>NZ_BMTS01000102.1 GCF_014649795.1 Streptomyces melanogenes | reverse complement strand
GCCGCCGCGGGTGCGGTCACCCGGCCCGTTCCACCGATAGCCGATTCCCGGTCCCAGACCAGTGTTTTGGTGACCCGGCCAATCGCACTGATCAGGGACCACATGCCCGACAAGATGTCTCCGCCCTGCCGGGACGGAATCATCGCCGCGGACAAGTACCGGGAGAACCCCAGTGTCATGACCAGCACTGGCAGGATCCGTTCCTGCCCGGCCGCGACCGGAATCTTCGTCTCGGGAAACCACAGATCGCACTGGGCGATCTCGCCGGGCTCGTAGTGGACACGGTCCACCGGGTCGATACCCACATATTCCGGCCGGATCAGGGCCAGCCGCTTCTTCAACGGTGACATCGAGTACGGCCAGCTGATCCGTTCCGCGATGACCGGGGCCGGCATCTTCGGCCATTCCTTGAGCAAGGCCCGGATCTGCGGTTCGAAAGCGTCGACCACCGAACCCCGCGGAGCCCGCTCGTACTTGGGCGGCCGGTCCGAGTTCAACGCGGCCCGCACGGTATTCCGAGCCACCCCCAGCCGCCG
>NZ_BMTS01000101.1 GCF_014649795.1 Streptomyces melanogenes | reverse complement strand
CGGCGGCTGGGGGTGGCTCGGAATACCGTGCGGGCCGCGTTGAACTCGGACCGGCCGCCCAAGTACGAGCGGGCTCCGCGGGGTTCGGTGGTCGACGCTTTCGAGCCGCAGATCCGGGCCTTGCTCAAGGAATGGCCGAAGATGCCGGCCCCGGTCATCGCGGAACGGATCAGCTGGCCGTACTCGATGTCACCGTTGAAGAAGCGGCTGGCCCTGATCCGGCCGGAATATGTGGGGATCGACCCGGTGGACCGTGTCCACTACGAGCCCGGCGAGATCGCCCAGTGCGATCTGTGGTTTCCCGAGACGAAGATTCCGGTCGCGGCCGGGCAGGAACGGATCCTGCCAGTGCTGGTGATGACGCTGGGGTTCTCCCGGTACTTGTCCGCGGCGATGATTCCGTCCCGGCAGGGCGGAGACATCTTGTCGGGTATGTGGTCCCTGATCAGTGCGATTGGCCGGGTCACCAAAACACTGGTCTGGGACCGGGAATCGGCTATCGGTGGAACGGGCCGGGTGACCGCACCCGCGGCGGC
>NZ_BMTS01000100.1 GCF_014649795.1 Streptomyces melanogenes | reverse complement strand
CTACCGGCTGATCACGACGATCCTGGACCCGCAGGACGCTTCCGCGCTGGAGCTGGCCGCGGCCTACCACGAGCGCTGGGAGTTCGAACTGACCCTGGCGGAGATCGAGACCTGTCAGCGGGGTCCCGGACGGACCTTGAGATCAAAGTCGCCCGAGATGGTCCGCCAGGAGATCTGGGCCTTGCTGACCACGCACTACGGCATCCGCCGCCTGATGGCGCGAGCAGCGGACCAGGGTGGGATGGACCCCGACCGGTTGTCCTTCATCCGGGCCCTGCGCGTGATCCGCCGCCACACCACCGAGCAAGGAGCTTTTTCCCCCTCACCACCTGAAACGGGCCATCGGCCTGGCGCTGGAAGAGATCCTGGCCAGGCCCAATCCGCCCCGGCGCCATCGGACCTGCCCCCGGACCGTGAAACGCCACCGCCTCAGCCGACACCGAATCACCAGACCCGATGACCACCCCACGATCCACGACGGACCGCCGACGCTGGAGATCCTCAGTCACTAACTAAGCGGCATTGCTACCGAACCCGGAACGGTTCAAA
>NZ_BMTS01000099.1 GCF_014649795.1 Streptomyces melanogenes | reverse complement strand
CCTCCGCAAACTACGCTGCTCGACCACCCGGATTACCAGCCTCGTCCAGGCCATCCTCACCCTTCATCTGACCTGTTCAGGGTGAAGATGGAAAAGGCTCACTGCCGACGGCCCGGGGGCTCTGTTGGTTCCGTATCCTTCCATGCTCGACGTCCCGCACGAGCTTGTTGAGCATGTCTCCTGGCTCATCTACAACCGGCGGCGTGAGGTGAAGTCGCGCTGGCGCAAGCTCGGTTGCTTCAAACAAGCCCTGCTCGCGCTGGCGCATCTGCGGAAGAACGAGACGTTCGCACAGGTCGGAGCCGGGTTCGGGGTATCGGAGACGACCGCGTGGCGCTACGTCGACGAGACACTCGAGGTGCTGGCCGCGTGGGCGCCAGGCCTCCACGAGGCCCTGGTAGGCCTGGGTGAAGGCGGCTTCGTCATCGTTGACGGCACCCTGATCCCCACCGACCGACCGCGTCCGGGCGGACGGGCCCTACTACTCCCAGAAGCACAAGAAGCACGGCATGAACGTGCAGGTCATCACCCGTCCGGACGGCACACCCCTGTGGTTCTCGCGGGCCCTGCC
>NZ_BMTS01000098.1 GCF_014649795.1 Streptomyces melanogenes | reverse complement strand
GACAAGGTCGCCGCCCGCCACATCGCCCAGCGCGCCGGCGCCCCCCTCGTCGCCGGCACCCCCGACCCCGTCTCCGGCGCCGACGAAGTCGTCGCGTTCGCCGAGCAGCACGGCCTGCCCATCGCGATCAAGGCGGCCTTCGGCGGCGGCGGACGCGGCCTCAAGGTCGCCCGCACCCTCGAAGAAGTCCCCGAGCTCTACGACTCCGCCGTCCGCGAAGCCGTCGCCGCCTTCGGCCGCGGCGAATGCTTCGTCGAGCGCTACCTCGACAAGCCCCGCCACGTCGAGACCCAGTGCCTGGCCGACACCCACGGCAACGTCGTCGTCGTCTCCACCCGCGACTGCTCCCTCCAGCGCCGCCACCAAAAACTCGTCGAAGAAGCCCCCGCCCCGTTCCTGAGCGAGGCCCAGAACGCCGAGCTGTACGCCGCGTCCAAGGCCATCCTCAAGGAAGCCGGCTACGTCGGCGCCGGCACCGTGGAGTTCCTCGTCGGCACCGACGGCACCATCTCCTTCCTCGAAGTCAACACCCGCCTCCAGGTCGAACACCCCGTCACCGAAGAAGTCACCGGCATCGACCTCGT
>NZ_BMTS01000097.1 GCF_014649795.1 Streptomyces melanogenes | reverse complement strand
GGCGATCTTCATCGCCTCCTCGATCAGCGTCTCGACGATCTTCGACTCGGGCACGGTCTTGATGACCTCACCCTTCACGAAGATCTGCCCCTTGCCGTTGCCCGAGGCGACACCCAGGTCAGCCTCACGCGCCTCACCAGGCCCGTTCACGACACACCCCATCACCGCGACCCGAAGCGGCACCTCCATGCCCTCCAGACCCGCCGTGACCTCCTCGGCCAGCTTGTACACATCCACCTGCGCACGACCACACGACGGACACGACACGATCTCCAGACGCCGCTGGCGCAGGTTCAGCGACTCCAGGATCTGCATCCCGACCTTGATCTCCTCCGCCGGCGGCGCCGACAGAGAAACCCGGATCGTGTCCCCGATCCCCTGGCTCAGCAGCGCACCAAAAGCCACCGCCGACTTGATCGTCCCCTGGAACGCCGGACCCGCCTCCGTCACACCCAGGTGCAGCGGATAGTCACACTGCGCCGCAAGCTGCCGGTACGCCTCGACCATCACCACAGGATCGTTGTGCTTCACCGAGATCTTGATATCCCGGAAATCATGCTCCTCGAACAGCGACGCCTCCCACAGCGCCGACTCCACCAG
>NZ_BMTS01000096.1 GCF_014649795.1 Streptomyces melanogenes | reverse complement strand
GGAGCCGGGCAGCGCGGGCGAGGCCCACAGCAGCCGCCCGAAGGGATCGGTGAGGACCTGGACGTTCATGCCGTGACGTTTGTGTTTGCCCGAGTAGTACGGGGTGTCGGCGGCGATCCGGTCGATCGGCAGGAGGGTGCCGTCCAGGATCACGAACGCCTTGGTCCGGGCGATGTTCGCGGAGACCGGTGCCGTGCCCGGGAGAGGTCACTTCGAGGCAGAACTGTGACGGGCCACGACCCCTGGGGGTCGGGCAGGCTTCTATCAGGCCACCGAGGTGGGCCGGGTCGGCGCCGGCCACCCACCGCAGTCGGACAGTTCATTAGTAAGGCACCCTTGAGGGCCACTGCTGTCACGAGTCACGACTGCGGTGAGGCGATCGACGTCAACCCTGCCAGCCGGTCCCGGACCAGCCGTTTAACAGACCCGCAGCCGTTTGTCAAGCCGCGGCGCACGCTTGAGGCAGCGGGCAGGAGGTGTCGGAGGTGCGCGGTACAGTCCGCTCATCCGACTGGGGAGGGCTCATGGGGACCGAGTGGAGCTTGACGATCGACTGCGCGTACCCGGGGAAGCTGGCCGCGTTCTGGGCGCTGGCGTTGGGCTACGA
>NZ_BMTS01000095.1 GCF_014649795.1 Streptomyces melanogenes | reverse complement strand
CTGCAATGACACGACTTCGGCGGTACGCTTGAGCCCCGCTACATTGTCGGCGCGGAATCACTTGACCAGTGAGCTATTACGCACTCTTTCAAGGGTGGCTGCTTCTAAGCCAACCTCCTGGTTGTCTCTGCGACTCCACATCCTTTCCCACTTAGCGTACGCTTAGGGGCCTTAGTCGATGCTCTGGGCTGTTTCCCTCTCGACCATGGAGCTTATCCCCCACAGTCTCACTGCCGCGCTCTCACTTACCGGCATTCGGAGTTTGGCTAAGGTCAGTAACCCGGTAGGGCCCATCGCCTATCCAGTGCTCTACCTCCGGCAAGAAACACACGACGCTGCACCTAAATGCATTTCGGGGAGAACCAGCTATCACGGAGTTTGATTGGCCTTTCACCCCTAACCACAGGTCATCCCCCAGGTTTTCAACCCTGGTGGGTTCGGTCCTCCACGAAGTCTTACCTCCGCTTCAACCTGCCCATGGCTAGATCACTCCGCTTCGGGTCTAGAGCGTGCAACTATATCGCCCTGTTCGGACTCGCTTTCGCTACGGCTTCCCCACACGGGTTAACCTCGCTACACACCGCTAACTCGCAGGCTCATTCTTCAAAAGGCACGCAGTCACGACG
>NZ_BMTS01000094.1 GCF_014649795.1 Streptomyces melanogenes | reverse complement strand
GGCCACCGCCATCCCCTTCCACCAGGCCGTCGTCATCGACCCCGCCTTCACCGCCGACCCCTTCCACATCCACACCCGCTGGATCGAGACCGAATTCGTCAACGCCATCCCGGCGTTCGTCCCCCCTGCGGTCGACGGCGACGACGAAGCGCCCACCGAGCGGGAGTCGGTGGTGGTCGAGGTCGGCGGCAAGCGCCTCGAAGTCTCCCTCCCGTCGTCCCTCGGCATGTCACTCGCCCGTACGGGCCTGGCGGCCGGAGCGAAGCCCAAGCGCCGCGACAAGAAGAAGACGGGCTCCGCCATTTCGGGTGACTCGCTGGCGTCGCCCATGCAGGGCACGATCGTCAAGGTCGCCGTCGAGGAGGGCCAGGAGGTCCAGGAAGGCGACCTCATCGTCGTCCTCGAAGCCATGAAGATGGAACAGCCCCTCAACGCCCACCGCTCCGGCACCATCAGGGACCTCGCCGCGGCTGTAGGCGCGTCCGTCACGTCCGGCGCCACCATCTGCGAAATCAAGGGTTGAGGAGCCATTCGATGCTGAAGGAAGTCAAACGCCTCGATCGGGTGATCATCCGCTTCGCGGGTGATTCGGGTGACGGGATGCAGCTCACGGGTGACCGCTTCACCTCGGAGACCGCCTCGTTCGGCAA
>NZ_BMTS01000093.1 GCF_014649795.1 Streptomyces melanogenes | reverse complement strand
CGCGTGGGTGCGCCACGAGGCGCCATGGAATCGAGTGAGGTGAGAGACCTTCACCGCCGGGTTGTCGTAGCAATCCGGTTGAAGCTGGGGGCAGTTCGGCTCGGGGGATGTCGAGCCGAGCGGTAAGCAGCCCCGACAACGCCGGGACGGGTTGGTACTGCCAGACGACCCGGGTCCGGCAAGCGAGACAGGAAGGTGCACGCGAGAAATCAGTGCCTGACGCCCCGTAATTACGACACCGGCTCGAACCTGGCGGATCTGGGCCGGACGCAGTGCACGACCACCAGTGCTCGTTGGTGGTCGACTCCGAAGCCGACTCTACGCATCGGTGGGGAGGCCACGCTGAAAGTCTGCGGCGTAAGCGTGGCGATGCTGCCGGGGTAGAGCTGGGCACCTCACCTGTCGATCGATTTCGTGGTGAACGTGGGAACTGTCCGCGGTCGCCCCTATATCGGACATCCAGTCCGACCGGGGGCAGGTCCATCGCCGGCTGATGGCCGTCGGGCAGGACGGAGGCCCCGTAGTACTCCGAGGCCGGGAAAGCCGGTCACATGGGGAAGGGGGCCAGCAAGTCAGCAGTAAGGAGACTGGAATGCCAGGAGGATGTCGCCGGTGAATACCGACGAGCTGGAATGGGCCTTGATGAAGGCCGAACGCCGGGTACTGGAGATCCAGACCAAGCTGCACCG
>NZ_BMTS01000092.1 GCF_014649795.1 Streptomyces melanogenes | reverse complement strand
CCTGGAGCCTGGCCAAGCTGGCCGACTTCCTGGTCGCCGAGGGGGTGGTCGACGACATCAGCCACGAGGGCCTGCGCATCCTGCTCCGCGAGGAGGGCGTCTCCTTTCAACGCATGAAGACCTGGAAGACCTCCCGCGATCCGGACTACGCCGCCAAGAAGGCCCGCGTCGAGCACCTCTACGCGATCGCCGACGGCGAGGTCATACCCGAAGACGACGAACCCGACGTCATCTTCTGCCTGGACGAGTTCGGCCCGCTCAACCTCCAGCCCCACCCCGGACGGCAATGGGCCGAGCGCGGTGGGCGGCACAAGGACCCCGGCCGCGAGCCCAGGCCCCGACGGCGGGCGACCTACACCCGCCCGCACGGGGTCCGTCACCTGTTCGCCGCCTACGACCTGGGCAAGGACAAGCTCTACGGCCACATCAAGCCGAGGAAGAACCGGACAAGGTTCCTGGAGTTCTGCCGCTACCTGCGCAGCCTCTACCCGCCCGCCATCCGCATCGCGGTCGTGCTCGACAACTTCTCCCCGCACCTGAGCACGAAGAAAGACACCCGCGTCGGCGACTGGGCCGCGGCGAACAACGTCGAACTCGCCTACACGCCCACCAACAGCTCCTGGCTGAACCGCATCGAGGCCCAGTTCACCGCCCTGCGCTACTTCGCCCTCGACGGCACCGACCACGCCAGTCACAAGGAGCAGGGCAGCATGATCCGCCGATACATCATCTGGCGAAACCGTCACGCCGACGACCGGCGCCTACGCGCCGTCGTCGACAGGGCAAACGTCGCCTGATACGGCACTAG
>NZ_BMTS01000090.1 GCF_014649795.1 Streptomyces melanogenes | reverse complement strand
CCTCGCCGGCACCGGCACCGTTGCGGTCGGCGACCCGGTACTCCACGACCCGAACCGGGCACCCCTCAAGGACCGCGTTGCCGTGACCGGCCCGGACATGCCGCCGATACCGCTGCCGGGCGATCACGTCTGCGAGCACGGACAGGTACGAGCCGTCGTCCAGGACCTCGACCACAGGAAGGTCGACCAGGACCGTCACCCGCCACAACAGGTCAGCCCCGGTGGCGGCGGCATTCGACCACAGGGCGTGGCTGTAGAAGCCGCGGTCTGCCATCACCAGCATCCCCGGCCCGGCCCCCTGCAGGACCTCACCCGCCAGCTCACGCTCGCCCCGGTACAGCGCGCCGATCCGCGCGCCGACGATCACATGTGTCCCGCACTCACCCAAGCCCACCACTCTGGCCTGGGGATAGGGGCCCGGTGCCCCGTGATGAGAGTTCTTCCCGAACGCCTTCACGTTCGCCGCCGTGTCGGGCACCTCCAGCTGCACCCCGTCGACAGCCATCAGGCGCCAGGAACGCAAGAACGCACCCCTCGTGTCGTCCCGCGCAACCGGCACCGCGACCTGCTGGAACAGCAATCTCAGCGGTTCCTCCCCCAGGCGTGCCCGGGCCTGCGTGATCGCGCCGGTGGTCGGCACCCGCCAGTCCGACCGCCACACCCCGAGGAACCGCAGACCGCCCACCAGCTTGCGCATGACCTCTTCATAGCCATCACCGAAGAACAAGCACATGGCCAGCACGAAGTACACCACCACCCGGGCCGGAAGCAGCCGGACGCGCTGCTCCCGCCGCCCGGCCCGGTCAACGACCTCATCAACCAACCTTCTGGGCACCAGCTCCGTGAGTACCCCGATGGCCAC
>NZ_BMTS01000089.1 GCF_014649795.1 Streptomyces melanogenes | reverse complement strand
TAGGCCGTGTGTCGAAAGTGGATCTTGAGCGTTGGATGATCACGGTTCATGGGACGGGGAGATCTCACGGACGAAGAGTGGGCGGTGCTGGAGCCGTTGCTGCCGAAGGGGAGGAAGCCGGGGCGGCCGCCCGTCTGGCCTCGGCGACGACTGATCGACGGCATACGGTTCCGGGTTCGGACCGGTGTTCCATGGCGGGACGTGCCCGTCGAGTACGGACCGTGGGGTCGGATCTATGACCTGTTCCGTCGGTGGCAGCGGGACGGCATCTGGCACAGGATCTTCACGCGGCTCCAGTCTCTGGCGGACGCGAAGGGTGCGATCACGTGGGACCTGAGCGTCGACTCCACAGTGTGCCGGGCTCATCAGCATGCGGCCGGGGCCCGCAAGCAGGGGGATCTGCAGAAAGAACCGCCGGGCGGTGTGTTCACCGAGCCCGGAGATCACGGCCTGGGACGCTCACGCGGCGGGTTCACCACCAAGCTGCACCTGGCCGTCGAGCAAGGTCAGCGGCCCATGTCGATCGTGATTTCGGCCGGGCAGCGCGGGGACTCGCCGCAGTTCGAACCGGTGCTGGAGAAGGTCCGCGTGCCCCGCATCGGGCCGGGTCGGCCACGCGTCCGCCCCAACCGAGTCCGCGCGGACAAGGCGTATGCCTCCCGCAGAAACCGCGCCTACCTGCGCCGCCGCGGAATCCGCTGCACCATTCCCGACAAGGCCGACCAGGCACGCAACCGCCAGAAGCTGGGCTCCCGCGGCGGCCGTCCGCCGCATTTCGACCCGGTCGACTACCGCGAGCGCCATGCGGTCGAGTGCGGGATCAACCGCCTCAAGAGACACCGTGCTGTCGGTGAGGTCGACTCGGGGCGCCCTGCTGGTGTTTCCAACAGTGGGTTTCCCCGAGCCGCCTCCCGAACCCGGCGTGCCCGTCTCCGGGCACCGGGCTCTCCACA
>NZ_BMTS01000088.1 GCF_014649795.1 Streptomyces melanogenes | reverse complement strand
CAGAAGCAGATGTAGTAAGCGATGTCCGTGTCATCTGTGAGGCTGCGCCGCGCGAGGAGCCAGTGGTCCCAGCCCGCGCGCCGCCAGGGCCGGATCGCGGCGGTGGCCCAGTCGTACTCGCGTGGGCCGTGAGCACCGTCACCGCAGCTCAGGCGTGTCCAGGCGTCGTCGGGCAGTTGACTGACCAGTTCATGGGCCCGGGCCTGCCCGAAGAACTCCATGGTCATGACCATCTGCGATTTCGGGACTGCGAGGACATGCGGGATGTCGTGTTCTTCCAGCCACAACCTGATGCGGCTCACCTGGCCGTAGAGTTCATCGGCGGTCACCCAGCCGAACGGGATCCCAGAGGCCACCGCGCGCTTGAGCATGCGCAGGCCCAGGTCTGGTTTGGTGGCGAACTCGACGTTGTCCCCGATGCCAGCCGACCGGCAGCGCTCACGATCCGATGTCCAGTCTTTCGGCAGATACAGTTCGCAGTCGATCAGCGCCCGGCCTCTGTCTGATCCGTAGGCCAGGAAGACCCCGACCTGGGAATTCTCGATCCGGCCGGCCGTCCCGGAATACTGCCGGGCCACGCCCGCAGACCGGACACCCTTCTTCAGGAATCCCGTCTCATCGAGGATGAGAATTCCCCGCTCGGGATCTCCGAGGTGCTCCGCCACCGCGTCGCGGACGTCGTCGCGCACTGCGTCGGCATCCCACAAGTAGTGGTTCAGCAGCCGCTGCATCCCCTGAGGGCCGGTGTCACCGGCGGCCTCGGCCAGCGTCCAGCCGTTCTTCCGCTCGCTCTCACCGAGCAGTCCCCGCAGGTAGGACACCATCCGCCGCCGGGACTCCACCCGCCCGAACCGGCCCGCGAAACGAGCCACGAAGTCGTCAAACAACCCTGACCAACCGTCAGTTACCCCTCCGCGCACACGGTGATCAACGACGCGCTGCCCACCGCGTCACGGAGTGTCGTTGCAGTA
>NZ_BMTS01000087.1 GCF_014649795.1 Streptomyces melanogenes | reverse complement strand
AGCCAGGCCATCCACTGCTTGGCGCCCTCGCCGCCGGTGCCGACCCACATGCCCAGGACGTCGCGGTCGCCCTCCAGGTTGATCCCGACGGCGATGTAGACGGGTTTGTTGGCGACCGCCCCGTCGCGGATCTTGATGTAGATGCAGTCGATCAGCAGGACAGCGTAGACGCGGTCGAGCGGGCGGGTGCGCCAGGTGGCCAGGTCGGCGGTGACCTGGGCGGTGGCCCGGGAGACCAGGTCGCGGGAGACCTCCACGTCGTAGACCTCCGCGAGGTGGGCCTGGATCTCGCCGGTGGTGAGCCCTTTCGCATAGAGGGACACGATCGTCTCGGTGAAACCCTCCACCCGGCGGGCGTGCTTGGGCACGATCTGCGGGGCGAAGCTGCCCGCCCGGTCCCGGGGAACATCGATCTGAACGGGTCCGACCTGCGAGAGGACCGTCTTGCGGCTGGTGCCGTTGCGGACATTCCCGCCGCCGGCACCCGCTCGCTCACCCCTCTCGTATCCCAGGTGTTCGGCCATCTCGGCCTCCAGCGCACCCTCCAGGACCAGCTTCACCAGCCCGGTCAACAGGCCGCCCTCGCCCACCAGCTGGAGTCCGTCCCGGCGGGCCCGCTCCACCAACTCCTGGGCCAACCCACGGTTCTGCTCGGCCACGTGTGCCAACTCCGCCCCCGTCCGTACCTGGTGCTCGCTCTCGCGGGGGCCGCCCTGCTCGTTCTTGCTGCCCATCTGTGATCCTTCCCGGCAGAGACCTCATCTCATGCCAACTCGGTTCACACCAGGCCAAACACAAACTTCAGGACAGTCCCGTCAGCGGGAGAGGATCCGGCGGGTCAGGATCATCCGGCGGCGGCACCAGCTCCACTGGCACTGAGCCTTTTCCATCTTCACCCTGAACAGGTCAGATGAAGGGTGAGGATGGCCTGGACGAGGCTGGTAATCCGGGTGGTCGAGCAGCGTAGTTTGCGGAGGAGT
>NZ_BMTS01000086.1:572-1012 GCF_014649795.1 Streptomyces melanogenes | reverse complement strand
GCGCGCGGTCTGCTCCGCAGACGCGACGCGCTGCCGCTACGCGGCGGAAGAGACGCCGCGCTCCGCGCGGCTGGCCGGCGGCTCCGCCGCCGGGTGCAGCCAACTCCGTTGGCTGCGGCTCGAATTGCTCCGCAATTCGGCCTACAGAAATTCGCTCCGCGAATTTCTGGGTCTGGCTAGGGGGTTGGGCAGGGGTGCGCTTTCTGCTTTCCCTTTTCGCTTGAATTCCGGGGTGATTTTTCCCTTCGGAGATTCTTCTCCCGGTCTCTAAATCTGACTCCTAATCAATTCTCTTCTGTGCTCGGTTAGTTCATCTGAGTCGATGACCGTACGCTCCCCTCCCCCACCTGACAACCCATGGCCATGGGTGAGGACGCTGTAGCAGAGAGGCGACGGGGCTGTCTCCACTGTGCCGAACCTGCACCCTCGGCAGGGTGAGG
>NZ_BMTS01000086.1:0-562 GCF_014649795.1 Streptomyces melanogenes | reverse complement strand
CCCCTCCCCCACCTGACAACCCATGGCCATGGGTGAGGACGCTGTAGCAGAGAGGCGACGGGGCTGTCTCCACTGTGCCGAACCTGCACCCTCGGCAGGGTGAGAAGTGAGAGGACAGGGATGTGTCCGATGAAGGCTCAGATGCGCGGGAACCGGCGGTGCCGCCGGGGCAGCCCGGATGGCCGCGGTACAGCGGCTGCTCGGGCTCGAGGCCCGTGGTGAGCTGACCTCGGCTCATGTCCAGCTGATCGCACGGGCGTTTGGGAAGTCGGAGTGGCAGATCTGGCACGGCTCGGTGTTCCCCTCCCTCAGGGCGGCCCGCGCCTCCTCGCGGGTGATCAGTGCGCAGCCGGAGCGGCCAGTGTGCCGGCCACAGCGAGCGCCCCGGCGGGGCGGACGTGAAGGTGCCCGGTGGCTGCGTTCCCGGGCCAGGCGAGCAGCGACCTTGGTGAGGCCGTCCGGAGGTGGTGGTAGGCGATCCCGGATGGTTCCCGTTTCCTCTTGCCGGGCTCCTGGTCAGCCCCCGGTGCGCCCGTCGCAGCGCGGAGACCCCCGTCGACGC
>NZ_BMTS01000085.1 GCF_014649795.1 Streptomyces melanogenes | reverse complement strand
CGGTTGACCGCTGCGGGCGCGACCGTGGTCCGCGAGGACGAGTTGCAGGGCAGGCCGGATCACGTGGTGATGGCAGACCCGGAAGGTAACGAGTTTTGCCTGGTTTGACGGGGTCGGTCAGACCACCTGGCCGCGCGCAGCGTGTCGCGCCCCTTCCTATGCGGCAGCCCTTGCCGGCGGAGCTGGCTCGTAGCGCCGTCCGTCGCGCAGGAGGGCCCAGAGGACGTTGACGCGGCGGCGAGCGAGAGCCAGGACGGCCTGGGTATGGCGCTCTCCTTCGGCACGTTTGCGATCGTAGAAGCGCCGGGATTCCTCGCAGTGGCGGATGCTGAACAACGCCGAGGTGTAGAAGACGCGTTGGAGGCGGCGGTTGTATCGCTGCGGGCGGCGCAGGTTCCCGCTCAGCTTCCCGGAATCGCGGGGCACCGGGGCGGCGCCGCCGAAGCCGACGAGGCGGTCGGCGGTGCCGAAGACAGTCATGTCACCGCCAGTGGCTGCGAGGAACTCGGCGCCGAGGATGATGTCCAGGCCGGGCATGCTGGTGATCACCTCAAAGGTGTGGTGGTCGTGAAACCGGGCCTCGATGGCCTTGTCGAGCTCGGCGACCTGCTGGTTGAGGCTCATCACCTCCTTCGCCAGGGTGTGCACCAACGTGGCGGCCAGCTTCTCGCCGGGCAGGCTCGTGTGTTGCCGTTCGGCGGCCTGGACAGCGGTTTCGGCGAGCCGGTCGGGGCGGACGACGTGGCGGTTGCGCAGCCAGGTCTCCAGCCGCTTGACGCCGATCCGGCGAATGGCCGCGGGGGTCTGATAGCCGGTCAGCAGGGTAGCGGGCCGGTGTTGGTGAGGTTCAGGGCCCGCTCCAGGGCGGGGAAGATGCCGGTGAACTGGGCACGGAGGCGGTTGACGGTGCGGGTGCGGTCGGCGACCAGGTCCATGCGGCGGCCGGTGAGGAGCTTGAGGTCGGTGACGGTCTCGTCGCCGGTGGATAAGGGGTGCAGGTCCCGGCGGACGCGGACCTGATCAGCGATGACGGCAG
>NZ_BMTS01000084.1 GCF_014649795.1 Streptomyces melanogenes | reverse complement strand
GGCGAAGCTGAGAACTTAAGCGCCAGTAAACGGCGGTGGTAACTATAACCATCCTAAGGTAGCGAAATTCCTTGTCGGGTAAGTTCCGACCTGCACGAATGGCGTAACGACTTCTCGACTGTCTCAACCATAGGCCCGGTGAAATTGCACTACGAGTAAAGATGCTCGTTTCGCGCAGCAGGACGGAAAGACCCCGGGACCTTTACTACAGTTTGATATTGGTGTTCGGTTCGGCTTGTGTAGGATAGGTGGGAGACTGTGAAGCAGCCACGCCAGTGGTTGTGGAGTCGCCGTTGAAATACCACTCTGGTCGTGCTGGATGTCTAACCTGGGTCCGTGATCCGGATCAGGGACAGTGTCTGATGGGTAGTTTAACTGGGGCGGTTGCCTCCTAAAGAGTAACGGAGGCGCCCAAAGGTTCCCTCAGCCTGGTTGGCAATCAGGTGTTGAGTGTAAGTGCACAAGGGAGCTTGACTGTGAGACCGACGGGTCGAGCAGGGACGAAAGTCGGGACTAGTGATCCGGCGGTGGCTTGTGGAAGCGCCGTCGCTCAACGGATAAAAGGTACCCCGGGGATAACAGGCTGATCTTCCCCAAGAGTCCATATCGACGGGATGGTTTGGCACCTCGATGTCGGCTCGTCGCATCCTGGGGCTGGAGTCGGTCCCAAGGGTTGGGCTGTTCGCCCATTAAAGCGGTACGCGAGCTGGGTTTAGAACGTCGTGAGACAGTTCGGTCCCTATCCGCTGTGCGCGTAGGAGTCTTGAGAAGGGCTGTCCCTAGTACGAGAGGACCGGGACGGACGAACCTCTGGTGTGCCAGTTGTCCTGCCAAGGGCATGGCTGGTTGGCTACGTTCGGAAAGGATAACCGCTGAAAGCATCTAAGCGGGAAGCCTGCTTCGAGATGAGGACTCCCACCACCTTCGAGTGGGTAAGGCTCCCAGTAGACGACTGGGTTGATAGGCCAGATGTGGAAGCCTCGTAAGGGGTGGAGCTGACTGGTACTAATAGGCCGAGGGCTTGTCCTCAGTTGCTCGCGTCCACTGTGTTAGTTCTGAA
>NZ_BMTS01000083.1 GCF_014649795.1 Streptomyces melanogenes | reverse complement strand
CACAGTGGGCGGGTGAGCGACATGACAGACGCCGGGGCGGCCGACGGTACGGGCAGTGGGGCCGAGGAACACCGCGCGGGCTGGTTCGAGTTGTTCTTCGACCTGGTCTTCGTGGTCACGGTCAGCGTGCTCGCGCACGGGTTGCACGGGAACCCGAGCCCGGCCGATTTCGGGAAGTTCCTGGTGCTGTTCTTCCCGGCCTGGTGGGCGTGGGTGAACCTGACGCTCACCGTCAACCTCTTCGGCTCGGCCTCGGCCCGCATCCAGGGGATGCTGCTCGCCGCGATGCCCGCGCTCGGGCTGATGGCCGCGGCGTCCCCGGCGGGCACGGCGGAGCGGGCCTGGGCGTACGCGCTCGGGGCGGCCTGGGTGCGGCTGGTGCTGTTCCTGATCTGGTTCCGCCACGCCCGCCGCCCGGAAAGCCCGCTGCCGCTGTGGCGGCCGCTGCTGTACTGCCTGGTGCCCGCGGGCCTGTGGGCGGTCTCGGCCGCGCTGCCGGGGGCCTGGCGGTTCGTGATGTGGGGTGTGGCGATCGCCCTGGAGATGGCGCTGCTCGCGATCCGGGCGGGGCTCGGCACCGCGCCGTACGAGCGGATGTCGGTGGAGCACGCGGTCGAGCGGATCGGTCTGTTCGTGGTGATCGTGCTCGGCGAGAGCGTCTTCACGGTGGTCGCCACCTTCGAGGAGCACTTCACCGCCGCCTCCGGTGTGACCGCGCTGTTCTCCTTCGTGGTCGCCGCCGAACTCGCCATGATCTTCTTCGTGTGGGGGACGGGCAACGCCGAGCGGGGCCTGAGCCGGGCCCAGTCGGGCCGGGCGACGCAGGTCATACGGGACACCGTGATGTATCTGCCGTTCGTGCTGGTCTGCGGCATCACGGTGATCGCGGCCGCGCTCGGCACCGCGGTCGGCGAGCCCCACCACGTACTGCCCGCGGGCGCCCGGTGGGCGCTGTGCGGGGGCATTCTCGCCTTCTACAGCGCGAACGCGGCCATCTCCACGCGGTACGGCGACGGGCTGCGCAACGTGCTGCGCTGGTACGTGCCCTGTCTGGTCCTCACCCCGGGCATGCTGCTGCCCGCCGCCTGGCTGCTGCCCGCGTGGGGCGCGGTGGCCTGCGCGGCCGCCCTGGTCTTCCTGCTGGCCA
>NZ_BMTS01000082.1 GCF_014649795.1 Streptomyces melanogenes | reverse complement strand
TGTTACTGAGTTTGTGGGCGTGATGTCGTGAGGGTGAGGCCGGTTCCGGCGAGGCATCCGTCGAGGAGGCCGGGGCGGTACTGGAGCTCGCGGAGTCTGCGGCGGAGCAGGCGCATCAGGTGGTCGGGGCTGGTGAAGGCGGTGTTGCACTGTCCCGAGCGACGGATCAGGGACCAGATGCCTTCCACCGGATTCAAATCCGGTGCATACGGAGGTAGTTGGAAGGAGGTGATCCAGTCGTGCGTGTCGATGAAGGCCCGCAGACGGGCGTCCAGATGCACATTCAAATTGTCCCAGACGAGTACCAGTGGGGCCCCGAGCTGCTGGTGGGCGGCGGTCAGCAGGTCGCGGTAGTCGGTCCAGGTGAAGCTGCGCCGGCCGCCGCGCTTGTGATCGATGTGTCGTTTGGGCCGGAAGATCAGGCGCGAGCGTTCGCCCGGCTTGTAGCAGGCCAGGGCCGCGATCGAGAACCGGCGCTGGGAACGTCCCCGGACCCGGACCACGGGCGTGTGCCCGCGTTTGGACCACGTGCGGGAGGTGGGCGGCGTCATCGAGAACCCGGCCTCGTCTTCGAAGACGATGAACGCCCCGAGCGCCGCCGCGATGCTTCCACCTGCGGCCACGTGTCCTTCACCCAGCCGGTTACCTTCTCCTCGTCGCGCTCCAGGGCCCGCTTCGCCGGCACTTGGTGGCTCCATCCGTGGCGTCGCAACATCTGCGCGATGGTCGAGAGGGTGATGGACTTGTGGAACCGGCGTCCGATCAGCGTCCTGATCCGCTCCAGAGTCCACTTCTGGTCCTCCCAGCCGTGTGCGACGGGACCCTTGGCCAGTTCCTCCTCCAGCACCGCGAACAGCTTCTCACTCAGCTTGGGCCGGGCAGCCGAGCCCTTGGAGGTCAGGGCCATGTCCCCGCCCTCCTGCCAGGCGCGGTGCCAGCGTTGCACCGAGCGCACGCTGACCCGCAGTTGCTTCGCCACCACGGCGTTGTCCTGTCCCGCGGCGAACAACCCGGCCGCCTCCAGACGGAGACGCTCGCGAAACGCCCGTCGTTCGGCAGTCAGACCACCACCTTGCGGATACCTCATGGTCCGGGCATACCGCGACGGCCACCACCTGTCAGCCCTCTACGACATCACGCCCACAAACTCAGTAGAG
>NZ_BMTS01000081.1 GCF_014649795.1 Streptomyces melanogenes | reverse complement strand
CGGTTGGCCTCGTCGCGGACGGCGGCCGGGATCCCGTCCAGGTTGCCGAGGATGTCCGGGCATGCCGCGAGGTACTCGTCGCGCTGGGCCTGGGACAGGTGGGTCCACCAGTCGTGGCGTTCGGCCGGGGTGCCGCCGGTGGGGATGGTCTTCTTCAGGTACTCGCCGGAGACCTTGCGTACCGCCGCCAGGTCCGCCGCCGCGTCCTTCCACGTCGACTCGGTCACGTCCAGGCCGGGCTCGGCCTTCAGGCGGTTCAGGGCCGTGCTGAAGTGCTCGTCGGCCTCGCGGGCCGCCGTGAGCACGCGCAGGATGCGGTCCGCGATGTCCTGGGCCTTGCCGAAGTTCGGGTTGGGGTTGATCAGGCCGGGCTGGGGCGCGTTCGGGGTCGGCGGGCGGGAGAGCAGCAGGGAGCCGCCCGTCACGCTGCCGCCGGGGATCGGCTGGTTCGTGATCAGGTTCGTGCCGCCGGCCGGGTAGCTGACCGAGCCGTCCGCCGCGACCGTGAAGCCCAGGCTCGCCGCGTCGTCCAGCGCGTCCTTGAGCTGGCCCTGGAAGCCGACCAGTTCGTACACGAGCGAGCTCACCGTCGTACGGACCAGGCCGCACTCGGTGCGGATGTAGTCGTAGTTGCGGTCCAGGCGCCGCAGGCGGCCGATGGCGGCGGGCGCGGCCATGCCCTTCTGCGTGGCCTCCAGGCCCCGGACCATCTCGTCGCTGATCCGGTCCCGGGCCGCGTCCGCCTGCGTACTGACCGCGGCCCAGCCGTCGGCGGCGTCCAGGAGCTCGTCGCACTTGAGATCGTGCAACTGCTTCCAGGTGAGCACGACGGTCACCGCTTCCCGGAGTACTGCGCCAGCGCCGACTTCACACCCGCGTCCACCTCACCCTGCGCCCACGCCGTCTCACGCAGAACCGGCTCCAGCGCACCGCACTCGGTCTGGACAGCCGTCAACCGCTTCTCCCACGACGCCAGTACGGACGTGAGCGCCGCCATGCTCGAAAGCCCCGCCGTCCCCGCCTCCGCACCCGTATGCGCCGACGTCAGCTTCGCCTTCGCGGTGGCCGTATCCGTCTGGAGGGAGTGCGCCGCACCCGCCGCGTCCGACCACGGCTTGGCACTGTGCTTCAGCTCACCGGAGCCACCACCGCCCGCCGCTCCCGCCGACGCGAGCGTCATGCCCCGGGGCTGCCCCGCCTGATCCAGCAACCGCTGCCAGCTCTGCGCGTACACGTACTCCCC
>NZ_BMTS01000079.1 GCF_014649795.1 Streptomyces melanogenes | reverse complement strand
GTGCCGTGGATTCCTAATGGCGTTTGTCAAGCCGTGAGGATGACGGGTGGCGTTACCTGATAGCACCGCCGGTCGCGTAGTAGGGCCCAGAGGACGTTGACGCGGCGCCGCGCCAGAGCCATGACGGCTTGGGGGTGGCGCTTGCCCTCAGCGCGCTTGCGATCGTAAAAACGGCGGGACTCTTCGGAGTAGCGGATGCTCATCAACGCGGAGGTGTAGAAGACCCGTTGCAGCCGTCGGTTGTATCGCTGAGGGCGGCGTAGGTTTCCGCTGATCTTCCCAGAGTCGCGGGGAGTGGGCGCAACACCACCGAAGCCGGCGAGCCGGTCGGGGGTGGCAAAGGCACTCATGTCACCGCCAGTGGCAGCCACGAACTCGGCCCCGAGGATCGGTCCTAAGCCGGGCATGCTGACGATCACTTCGGCGTCAGGGTGATCCTGAAACCGGGCCGCAACGACCCTCTCGATCTCGGCAACTTGGCGGTTGAGGACGAGCACCTCGTTCGCCAACGTGCGGATCTGGAGGGCGGCCACCTTCTCCCCGGGGAGGCTCGTGTACTGGCTCTCCGCGGCCTGGAGTGCGACCTCGGCAAGCCTGTCGGCGGGGCGGACTTTACGGTTACGCAGCCATGTCTCAAGCCTTCGGACTCCGAGGCGACGGATGGCCGCCGGAGTTTGATAGCCGCTCAGCAGGACGACGGGTCCGGTGTTGTTGAGATCCAGGGCCCGGTCCAGCGCGGGAAAGATGCTGGTGAGGAGGGCCCGGAGGCGGTTGATAGCGCGCGTACGGTCCGTGACCAGGTCCAAACGCCGGCCGGTGAGGAGCTTGAGGTCCACGGCGATCTCGTCGCCCGTACGCAGAGGACGCAGGTCCCGCCGGATACGCGCCTGGTCGGCAATGACCCCCGCGTCCTTCGCGTCGGTCTTCCCCTCGCCCCGGTAGCCCTCGCAGGCCCGATGGATGGCCCGGCCGGAGATGTAGAGAACTTGCTGATCGTGGTTGAGCAGGATGGTGATGGCAAGGGCGGCCCCACCGTCGGCCAGGTCGATTGCCCAGGTCACCTCCTCACCCAGAGCGAGAACGTCGGCCAGGAGCTGGAGCAGTTCTGGCTCATCGTTGGCAACCCGTCGCGACAGCAGTCGACAGCCGGTCGCGTCGATCACCACACAATGGTGATGTGTCTTTCCTGCATCGATACCGGCCCAGATCATGGCCACTTGGTTCCTCCGCGCGTTGTGCTGTTGGTGCCTCCCACGGACGACCTCGCTGGCGATTCCCTACAGAGCGATCAGTTCGCAATTCCTAATTGGCAGCCGAGTCGTCGTGGGGCATCTGGCGGCCAATCCACGGAAGCCATGAATGGCAGAAGACGTAGAGCCACACCTGATGCCCCTGGGCGGGTCAACCATACGAGGGGCTCACCCTGTCCCGCTGAACAACGTAGGGAAGA
>NZ_BMTS01000078.1 GCF_014649795.1 Streptomyces melanogenes | reverse complement strand
GGTGAGGTCGACTCGGGGCGCCCTGCTGGTGTTTCCAACAGTGGGTTTCCCCGAGCCGCCTCCCGAACCCGGCGTGCCCGTCTCCGGGCACCGGGCTCTCCACAAATCCCGTTCCAGGATGTTCAGTTCATCATGCCGTAGTGGGCCACGGAGCCGGAATGAGTTTTCCCCGGTATCGGTATCTGGTCGTGCTTACCTTGGCCGGGTTGAACAGTTCCGCTTCCTCTGTGGCGGGCCACCAGCCGCCGCCGTAATAGCGACGACGGAGCTGTTTCCAAGTGATCCCGGGGTGCTTGCGTCGAATCCATCGTGTCACCCTCATCCACGCATAGTGGCTGAGGTAACAGAAAGCGACGTTCGAGACTCCGGGACGGAAATACGCGCACCATCCCCGCAACACCGAGTTCAGCCGGTGGAGCAAGGACTCCAGCGACAAGCCGACGTTCTGTCGTCCGGTCAGTTCCTTCACCTTTCTCGTCACGGAATGGACTGACTTCCGTGCTGGGTAGGTGTAGATGTACTGCCGATCAGTGCCAAGTTTCCGGTGACGCTGGATGCGCCATCCGAGAAAATCAAGGCCCTCGTCAATGTGCGTGATATGTGTCTTCTCCACCGACAGGCGTAGGCCCATCGGCTTTAATGCCTCTGCGACCTCGTCGCGTAGTTCCTCGGCATGGTCCCGGCGCCCGAAGACGAGCACGAGGAAGTCGTCCGCATACCGGACCAGCCGGTAGTTGGGCAATCCCCGGCGCCGTCTCCTGCGCCGATCCTCGGAGGTGCCATCTGGTCCTCCGAGGCCCTGGGCAATGTGCTCGTCCAGGACCGAGAGCGCGATGTTGGCCAGCAGCGGCGACAGAATCCCGCCCTGCGGGGTCCCGGTGCGTGTGTCCGTGAAAGCTCCGTCACGGGACAGGATCCCGGACTTCAAGAACGCCTTCACCAAGGACAACACCCGCTTGTCCCCGATTCGATTCCGCACCCGCTCCATGAGAGCCGGGTGCGCGATCTCGTCGAAGCACGCCGTGATGTCGCCCTCCACCACCCACTCGTATCCGTGGCTGGCGAGGTAGCGGGTCTCGGCGATCGCATCGTGAGCACGGCGGTTCGGGCGGAACCCGTAGGAACACGGGAGGAAATCCGCCTCGAACACCGGCTCCAGCACCAGTTTCAAGGACGCCTGGACCACTCGGTCCGCCACGGTCGGAATCCCGAGACGACGAAGCTTGCCGTTCGCCTTGGGAATCATCTGCTCGCGGACGGGAACCGGATGGAAGCTGCGGTCTTTTATCTGGGTCCGCAGCTTGTCGAGAAACGCCTCGACTCCTTGCCCAGCCTCGATGGAGCGGGCGGTCTTCCCATCCACTCCGGCCGTGCGGGCACCCTTGTTTCCCCGGACACGGTCCCACGCCACCAACAGGAAGGCGGGATCGGCCACGAGGTTGAACAGGTCGTCGAACCTGCGATGAGAATCATCAACAGCCCA
>NZ_BMTS01000077.1 GCF_014649795.1 Streptomyces melanogenes | reverse complement strand
CAACGCCATTGCGTTTAGCCAGGTGGTGTCTTGTCAAGGATGCCGTCCGTGATGATCGCGGTGTGGAGCTTGTAGTGCATGCACCTGCGGGGATGGCGGTGGCGGGTAAAGGGATACTTGCTGTGCCGTTTACGCATCCGCGCCTTCAGCCGGTGGCGGGGTCGTGGCGGGTGCAGGTTGGCCAGGGCGGCCTGGCCGATGGAGCCCACCAACGTGACCGGAGCCGTCATCGGCGGGAGCTCACCCGTGACGATGGTGTCGGCGGCGGCCCGCAGCAGGACCGTGAAGCTGATGCGGTGAGCGGGTACTTCCGCGTGAACGAAGACGAGATCGTCCGCGGTGCGGATCAGGGCCTGATAGACCGTGAGCAGGGCGTACAACTCCTGCTCGATACCGGGAACGGTCCTCGACCGCAGGATCCGGCCGTCCAGGATGGTCGACTTCAGCGAGAAGTAGCAGGTCTCGGCCTCCCAGCGGCGGTGATAGATCTCGATCAGTTCCTGGGCGGGATACTGATCGGCGTCGAGCAGGCTGGTGATCAGCCGCCACAACTCGGTGCGCCGGGTGCCGTCTTCGAGACTGACGGTGATCCAGGCTTCGATGATCCGGACCTCCAGGCGTCGGCCATACCCGCGGCCGGCGCGGTAGTGCTGGGAGCGGATGAAGGTCAGATAGGAGCCGTCCGGGAGCGCGTGTCGGGTGGTGGGGCAGCGTTTGCGGGTGGAGCGCAGCAGGAACGCGGCGCCGGTCCCGGACACCGCGTTGAGGAAGTCCACCGCGTCGTAGTAGGCGTCGGCCAGCAGCAGCATGGAGGCATCCAGGCTGGTCAGCAGGCGGTGAGCGTAGGACAGTTCGCCGATGCGGTCGGAGCCGAAGGCGGCGTCGAGCAGGGCGCGGGTGCCACACTCCACCAGGGCGACCAGGCGGACCATCGGATAGCCGAACTCCTTCACCTCGCCGATGTGCTTGGGGAAGCACCAGGTCACGGCGGGATCGTCGGGGACGCACTGGGTGGTGCCGTCCAGGGCGACCAGGCGCCGCCCGCGGTAGAACGAGTCCCGTCGAGCCGGGGGCGCGACCGGGCCTGCCAAGACCTCGAAGAGTCGGTGCAGCGGTGCGGTGCCTAACCGGCGTCGCGCACGCGACAGTGACGACGCACACGGGCAGACCGTCACCACCTTGCCGAGACCGGCGGTCAGCTTCGCCCACACCCCCGCGTACGAGACCCCCTCGAACACGGCGAGCGCGAGCACGAAGTACACCACCACCCGCGCGGGCAGCAGCCGTAGCCGCTGCTCCCGGGCTGCGGTCTCGGCGACAACGGCATCGACCAGGCAGGGGTCGATGATCTGGGTCAACTCGCCCAGATGACCCGGAGCATACACATCAAGGGGTGTCGGGCACCGCCCGACGCTGGCAGACTGCTCCGACACGGGACCTCCGGGCACTCGTTCCTGGGCTCGACACCACAGGAACTACCCGAGGTCCCGCCCCATGACCAGGCACTTGACACCCAGCCCGAACCGCAAAAGCAACGGCGTTG
>NZ_BMTS01000076.1 GCF_014649795.1 Streptomyces melanogenes | reverse complement strand
GGAGCGACGTCACGGGCATCGGCCACGGCGGGACCAGCGGCGAAGGTCAGGCCCGCCACGGCCGCGATACCCGCGACAGCCAGCGACCGGGTGGCGAGGGAGCGGACACCACTGAAGGAAGAGGTGCGTGACATGTGAGGGTGTTCCTTTCTAGCTCCGGTCCTGTGTTCAAGGCAGCCCGGAGGACAGGGAATTACGGAGATCGTGCCCCGGGAGCGGAGCACGGCTTGGCGTATCGACGGCGACGGCCAGGACAGGACACGGGGTGTGTCGTGCTCTTGGTCAGGGCCGTTCAGGGGAGTGCCCTGCGTCCTGGGGGGGACGCCTGGCGGAGAACTCACAGGCCAGTAACTGAGAGGACGGCTGTCCTGCACGGGCTCGGTGACCGTGTGTCGTACAGGCCGTCGCGAGGGGTGTGCAGGAGGGGCAGCGGACCCTTTTGGGACTGGCGAGTGTGATCTGCGATCCCTTGTCAGCAGTCAAGCCGCTGCCGATGCCTGGGCCGACCGACTGCACGCATGGCCAAGCCTGCGCCTGCGGGGGGAGTATGGGGCCAGCCCCCGGAGGCGGACACCGCCATGCGGGCAGCGGAAGACCTGGACATCGGCCGCCGCGCCATGGAACTGCTGTCGATTTCCATGCTGCTGATACTCGGCTGCCGAATTCAAACGTCCACGCTGCCACACCGTGCCCGGCGCGCTACCTCACCCCATTGCATCTACGTACTCACTCGACTAGCTGCAACATGCGGTTCCTGCGAGGCGAACAGGAGCGTTGTGGCGGATGCCGCCCCGCATGGAATACGTGACGTCGCCGTACGGCGCGAGTCCGCGCACAGGAATTTCGAGAGAGCCGTGAGTTTCTCGCCCGCTGGATGGCGTGGCGGGGTGGATTGTGAATCCCATTACGCGGCTGCGGCTCGAATGGTCCGGCGATGGTGATTCGTTCCTGGCGCGGTCTTCGGCGGGCGTAGAAAAGAAGCCCGGGTGCGGCCGACCGGGTGAGGAGATGCGTACGAAGGGGTGAGGCGACCACCCGAATCGGTGTGGCGCCGCTGCCGTGTTGATGGGTCGGCCGAGTATCGCCCATATGGAAATCGACAGCAGTTCCGTGCTGCGGTGGAGGCCGACGGCGGCCGGGAGCCCGGATGGAGAAACACACGGCGCCGGTCCGGCCGTGTCTTCATGTGCTAATGGCGGACCGAACGTCTGGTGCCCTTCCCGCGCTCTATGACACATGAGCCGCGTCGGGCCGAACGGGGGGTGAGTCCCCGTTACGGCCTTGCCGGGGCGATGCTCCGGAGCAGCCCGGGCCAGGGAAATGCCGTGTCCTGACCCGGACTTTCTCCGTTGATACGCAAGTCGAGCCCACCGTGTCGGGTGCTCTCTCCACGTAATTCCCTGTCCTCCGAGCTGCCTTGAACACAGAGCCGGATGCCAGAAAGGAACTCTCCATAGCATGTCAGGCATTCCCTCCCTCCGCATCGCGAGCGAGAAGCGTCTGCGCTCCCTCGCCACCCGGTCGCTGGCTGTCGCGGGTATCGCGGCCGTGGCGGGCCTGACCTTCGCCGCTGGTCCCGCCGTGGCCGATGCCCGTGACGTCGCTCC
>NZ_BMTS01000075.1 GCF_014649795.1 Streptomyces melanogenes | reverse complement strand
TGTCAACGCTCCCTCAAAACTGACCCCCTACGGATCTCGGAAAATTAACCCCCCGAGGTCGGTTCAGCCCTGATTTGCGCGGTTCTCCTTGGCGAGGAGTTCGCGTCGCTGGCGGGTGCGATACGAATCACCGGTGAGGGTGAGAACCTCGGCATGGTGGACCAGACGGTCAATCATCGCGGCGGCCACAACGTCGTCCGAGAAGGTCTCTCCCCAGCGCCCGAAGGGCAAATTTGAGGTCACCATGATCGAGCCCTGTTCGTAGCGGGACGCGACCAGTTGGAAGAACAGGTTCGCGGCGTCCTGGTCGAACGGGATGTACCCGACTTCATCGATAATGATCAGTTTGTAGCGGCGAATCTTCTTCAGCTCGGCTTCCAGGCGGCCGGCCTGGTGGGCCTCGCTGAGGCGGGATATCCAGTTGCTCGCGGTGTCGAACAGGACTGAGTATCCTGAGTGGGCTGCCTTGACGCCGAGTCCGATCGCCAGGTGTGTCTTCCCAATTCCCGGCGGTCCAAGGAGGATTACGTTCTCCGCCTTCGCGACGAACGTGCCGGTCGCCAGGTGTGCGAGGATGTCGCGCCGCAGCGATGGCAGGTGGTCGAGGTTGAAGTCTTCCAGTGTTTTCACCTGCGGGAAATGTGCGGTGCGGATCCGCATCACCGTGCCCTTCGATTCCCGGTCGGCGACCTGTCTCTGCAGCAGAGCGGCAAGGTATTCCTCGTGGGACCAGTTCTCGTCTCTCGCCTGGGAGGCGAGGTCCTCCCAAGTGGCGCCGATCGTCGGCATCTTCAACGCCCTCGTGAGATAGGCGAGCATCGAGGGAAGCCCGTCCTTGTGCGCCGGGGTTTCCTTGGCGACAGTGGTCATTCATTGCTCGCTTTCGTGGGTGTGGAGTCGAAATCGACACCGAAAAGGGCGTCGTAGTCGGGCAGGGCCCGCAGGGTGACGGCGTGGCCGTCGGGGTGGTGGCGGGTGGTGGCCTGGCGCCGCTCGCGGTCCAGGGCGAAGGCTTGGCGCATGCGGGCGGCGGTGGCTGCGTGGGCGGGGTCGGTAACCACGTTCTGCTTGGCCCAGGACCGCTGGTGACGTGCGACGACCTGGCCCTCACAGAACACCGTGACCTCCTCCGGCGAGGCGGTCACATCGACGAACCGGCCGATCACCTGCGGGTCCACGGAGTAGTCGACGGTGTCTATGCGGACGTAGTAATCGCGCGCCAGACGAATCCGATGGTTCAGCCCGACAGGCGGGACGACCGGCGGCAGCGGCAGCATCGACAGGTAATCGGTCTCCAAGAGGTCGACTGGTCGGCCTTGAATCGAGCGGACCGTGCGGGAGTTGGCCCGCACCAGCCATTCAGCCAGCTGCCGGTTGAAATCCTGCGGCGAGGCAAACAGGCGACCCGGCAGAAACGAGGTCTCCAGGAACTGGTTGTTCCGCTCGACCATCCCCTTGTATTCCGGATCCCGAGGCGGTGCGAGCTTGATCCGGGTGGCCAGTGTCCCTGCGAACGCCGCCGCGGGTGCGGTCACCCGGCCCGTTCCACCGATAGCCGATTCCCGGTCCCAGACCAGTGTTTTGGTGACCCGGCCAATCGCACTGATCAGGGACCACAT
>NZ_BMTS01000074.1 GCF_014649795.1 Streptomyces melanogenes | reverse complement strand
AACACCGACGAGTTCACCAAGCGGCCGATGGCGAAGGTCGGCTACGCCACCTCGCCGCTGGAGGACGGCACCCTGGAGGCGTACAACGTCCACCCGGTGCCGCTGACGACGCTCACCGTCGAGGCGCTCAAGGACTTCGGGCTCTCGCGCAAGGAAGCCGAGCGCTCCAAGAACATGTTCGCGCTGGGGCTGCTCAGCTGGATGTACCACCGGCCGACCGAAGCCACGGAAGCCTTTCTGCGGCAGAAGTTCGCCAAGAAGCCCGAGATCGCCGAAGCGAACGTGACCGCTTTCCGGGCGGGCTGGAACTTCGGCGAGACGACGGAAGACTTCGCCGTCTCCTACGAGGTCGCCCCGGCCACCAAGGCCTTCCCCACCGGCACGTACCGGAACATCTCCGGGAACCTCGCCTTGGCGTACGGGCTGATCGCCGCCTCCCGCCAGGCCGACCTGCCGCTCTACCTCGGCTCGTACCCGATCACCCCGGCCTCGGACATCCTGCACGAACTGTCCAAGCATAAGAACTTCGGCGTCCGGACGTTCCAAGCCGAAGACGAAATCGCCGGTATTGGTGCCGCCCTGGGGGCCGCCTTCGGCGGGTCGCTGGCCGTCACGACCACGTCCGGCCCGGGTGTGGCCCTGAAGTCGGAGACCATCGGGCTCGCCGTCTCTCTTGAGCTACCCCTGCTCGTGGTCGACATCCAGCGCGGTGGGCCCTCCACCGGCCTGCCCACCAAGACCGAGCAGGCCGACCTGCTGCAGGCGATGTACGGGCGCAACGGCGAAGCCCCCGTCCCCGTCGTCGCGCCCAAGACGCCTGCCGACTGCTTCGCCGCCGCGCTCGACGCCGCCCGGATCGCGCTCACGTATCGCACCCCGGTGTTCCTGCTCTCCGACGGCTACCTCGCCAACGGATCCGAGCCCTGGCGCATCCCCGACACCGACGAACTCCCCGACCTGCGCGTCCAGTTCGCCACCACCCCCAACCACACCCTGGCCGACGGCACCGAGGTGTTCTGGCCGTACAAGCGCGACCCCCACACCCTCGCCCGCCCCTGGGCCATCCCCGGCACCCCGGGCCTGGAACACCGCATCGGCGGCATCGAGAAGCAGGACGGCACCGGCAACATCTCGTACGACCCCGCCAACCACGACCTCATGGTCCGCACCCGCCAGGCGAAGATCGACGGCATCAAGGTCCCCGACCTGGAAGTCGACGACCCGGACAGCGCGCACACCCTCGTGATCGGGTGGGGCTCCACGTACGGGCCCATCACCGCCGCCGTGCGCCGGCTGCGCGCCCAGGGCGAACCCATCGCCCAGGCCCATCTGCGCCACCTCAACCCGTTCCCCCACAACCTCGGCGACGTACTCCAGCGCTTCGACAAGGTCGTCGTCCCCGAGATGAACCTCGGCCAGCTCGCCACCCTCATCCGCGCGAAGTACCTGGTGGACGCGCAGTCCTACACGCAGGTCAACGGCATGCCGTTCAAAGCCGAGCAGCTCGCCACGGCCCTGAAGGAGGCCATCCATGTCTGAGGCGCTCAAGCTGGTCCCCAAGGCCGAGGCCGCCCAGTCGATGAAGGACTTCAAGTCGGACCAGGAAGTGCGCTGGTGCCCCGGCTGCGGCGACTACGCCGTCCTCGCCGCCGTCCAGGGCTTCATGCCCGAACTCGGCCTCGCCAAAGAGAACATCGTCTTCGTCTCCGGCATCGGCTGCTCCTCCCGCTTCCCGTACTACATGAACACCTACGGGATGCACTCCATCCACGGACGCGCCCCCGCCATCGCCACCGGACTCGCCACCAGCCGCCAAGACCTCAGCGTCT
>NZ_BMTS01000073.1 GCF_014649795.1 Streptomyces melanogenes | reverse complement strand
AGACGCTGAGGTCTTGGCGGCTGGTGGCGAGTCCGGTGGCGATGGCGGGGGCGCGTCCGTGGATGGAGTGCATCCCGTAGGTGTTCATGTAGTACGGGAAGCGGCTGGAGCAGCCGATGCCGGAGACGAAGACGATGTTCTCTTTGGCGAGGCCGAGTTCGGGCATGAAGCCCTGGACGGCGGCGAGGACGGCGTAGTCGCCGCAGCCGGGGCACCAGCGCACTTCCTGGTCCGACTTGAAGTCCTTCATCGACTGCGGGGCGTCGGCCTTCGGGACCAGGGAGAGCAGGGTGCGTGCCGTCGTCGTCTCAGACATTGATGGCCTCCTTGAGGGCCTGCGCGAGCTGCTCGGCCTTGAACGGCATTCCGTTGACCTGGGTGTAGGACTGCGCGTCGACCACGAACTGGGCCCGGATCAGCGTGGCGAGCTGGCCGAGGTTCATCTCGGGGACGACCACCTTCTCGTAACGCTCCAGCACCTCGCCGAGATTCCTCGGGAAGGGGTTGAGGTGGCGCAGATGGGCTTGGGCGATGGCCACGCCCTCGGCGCGCAGTCGGCGTACCGCGGCGGTGATCGGCCCGTAGGTCGAACCCCAGCCGAGGACCAGGGTGTCGGCCCCGCCCGGGTCGTCGACCTCCAGGTCCGGGACCTTGATGCCGTCGATCTTGGCCTGGCGGGTGCGGACCATGAGGTCGTGGTTGGCGGGGTCGTACGAGATGTTGCCGGTGCCGTCCTGCTTCTCGATGCCGCCGATGCGGTGCTCGAGGCCCGGGGTGCCGGGGACCGCCCACGGCCGGGCCAGCGTCTGCGGGTCGCGCTTGTACGGCCAGAACACCTCGGTGCCGTCGGCCAGCGTGTGGTTGGGGACGGTGGCGAACTGGACGCGCAGGTCGGGGAGTTCGTCGGTGTCGGGGATGCGCCAGGGCTCGGATCCGTTGGCGAGGTAGCCGTCGGAGAGCAGGAACACCGGCGTCCGGTAGGTCAGGGCGATCCGGGCGGCGTCCAGGGCCGCGTCGAAGCAGTCGGCCGGGGTCTTCGGCGCGACGATCGGCACCGGGGCTTCGCCGTTTCGGCCGTACATCGCCTGGAGGAGGTCGGCCTGCTCGGTCTTGGTGGGCAGGCCGGTGGAGGGGCCGCCGCGCTGGATGTCCACGATCAGGAGCGGCAGTTCGAGGCTGACGGCGAGGCCGATGGTCTCGGACTTGAGGGCCACACCCGGGCCGGAGGTCGTCGTCACCGCGAGGGAGCCGCCGAAGGCCGCCCCGAGAGCCGCACCAATGCCCGCGATCTCGTCTTCGGCCTGGAAGGTGCGGACACCGAAGTTCTTGTGCTTGGACAGCTCGTGCAGGATGTCCGAGGCCGGGGTGATCGGGTACGAGCCCAGGTAAAGAGGCAGATCAGCCTGCTGGCCCGCCGCGACGAGCCCGTAGGCGAGAGCCAGGTTCCCGGAGATGTTCCGGTACGTGCCGGTGGGGAAGGCCTTGGTGGCCGGGGCGACCTCGTACGAGACGGCGAAGTCCTCGGTGGTCTCCCCGAAGTTCCAGCCCGCCCGGAACGCGGCGACGTTGGCCTCGGCGATCTCCGGCTTCTTGGCGAACTTCTGCCGCAGGAACGCCTCGGTGGCCTCGGTGGGCCGGTGGTACATCCAGCTGAGCAGCCCCAGCGCGAACATGTTCTTGCTGCGCTCGGCCTCCTTGCGGGGCAGCCCGAAGTCCTTGAGCGCCTCGACGGTGAGCGTGGTGAGCGGCACCGGGTGGACGTTGTACGCCTCCAGGGTGCCGTCCTCCAGCGGCGAGGTGGCGTAGCCGACCTTCGCCATCGGCCGCTTGGTGAACTCGTCGGTGTT
>NZ_BMTS01000072.1 GCF_014649795.1 Streptomyces melanogenes | reverse complement strand
CACCAGACCCGATGACCACCCCACGATCCACGACGGACCGCCGACGCTGGAGATCCTCAGTCACTAACTAAGCGGCATTGCTACCGAACCCGGAACGGTTCAAACCGCGGCCCTGACCAGCCCATGGAGCTCAGGCCAGGTCGAGGGGCAGGTCACGAGAGTCAAACGGATCAAGAGGGACGGGTACGGCCGGGCCAACCTCGACCTCCCCCGCCGCCGCATCCTCCTCAGCCCTTGACCGAAACCACGTCACGTGATCGTCGACAGAGCCGAATTTCAAGATCGCTCACAGCCCCTCCCATAAACACGGCCTTCCCCGCCGCCCCGGCCTGTTTGATGTTCACGGTCGGGAGGTACAGCTGCTGGATGGGGCGCCGTGATCGGCTATCAGTCCCCTCTGCCAGCATGCTGCTGTGGCAGCTAAACGTGACCAGGTTCCTGTCGAAGCCACTCTTGACTTCCTGTACTTGGCGTTCCCGCCGGGATGGCGCGAACCGGCGCTCGGCCATGAATCGGTCGCAGCGTGGGAGGCGGAGAACGGGGTGGTCCTCCCGGAGCCATACCGGACCTTGATCGCGGAGATCAGCAATGGGTCGAGCCTCGGCCCCGCCGGCGACGGTGGTCTCCAGCCACTTGGCTATCTGTCCAGCACATGGCCCGATCTTGGTACGCGGCAGCCGGGGGAGCCTTTTCCTCTGCAGGCGGCCTGGCTCTGGGAGGACGAGGAGGACGTCGACCCCGAGGACCCACGGATCGATGCCTCGTTCAACAAGGGTTCCGTCGTTCTCGGCTCCGAGGACGGGCAGTCCTTCTGGCTCCTGCTGACCGCGGGCCCCCGCCGCGGCGAGGTCTGGATGATCGCCGACGTCGGTGCCATCCCGACGCCTGGTGACCACGTATGGGGCTTTGAGGAATGGGTGCGGCGCTGGCATGCTGGTGACGGCTGGTGGGACTGAACGATCCGTCCCACGCAGTGGAAGCTCACGGGGCGTTCGAATCCGTGGTGGCGCTGCTGCTGTTCGAGGTGGTGAATGTCGGCTCTCTGTTCTCGTGAACAGAGCCAGTGAGCCCTTTCCATCCTCACCCTGAGCTGGTCAGATGAAGGGTGAGGATGGCCTGGACGAGGCTGGTGATCCGGGTGGTCGAGCAGCGTAGTTTGCGGAGGAGTCGCCAGGACTTGAGGGTGGCGACGGCCTGTTCAACGAGGGCCCGGATCTTCGCGTGAGAACGGTTCACGGCCTGCTGGCCTGCGGAGAGGGTGTCCCAGCGTCCCCAGCACGGGGTGCGGACCGTGCCGCCGGCGCCTCGGTATCCTTTGTCGGCCCAGCACGGGATGTCTGCCTCGGTGAGGGCGTCGATGATGCCGTGTTCGCGGGCCGCGCGGATGTCGTGGACGGCGCCGGGCAGGGCCGGTGAGACCCACAGCAGTCGGCCAAAGGGAGGGAGTGTCTGATTCTTTGTGGGTGGCCTGGTGCTGGTGGTGTGGTTTAGCGGTCGGTGATGCGGTCGCCGTAGTAGCTGGCGAGGCTGTTGATCGCCTGTTTCCAGGCGGGTGTCTTGCCGGTGACGTTGGGCCGGTTCTTGATCGGGTTACGGATCACCAGGTAGAGCACCTTGAGGGCCGCGTCGTCGTCGGGGAAGTGCCCGCGGCGCCTGGTGGCCTGGCGGAAGCGGGAGTTGAGGGACTCGATCATGTTGGTGGTGTAGACGGTCCGGCGGATCGGGGCCGGGAACCGCAGGAAGACGATCACGTGTTCCCAGCTCCGGCGCCAGGTGTCCACCACGGCCGGATAGGTATCACCCCACTCGGCTTCGAAGAGTGCGAACCGCTGCTCCGCCTCGTCGGGGGTTTTGGCGGTATAGACCTCCCGCAGTTGCCTGGCGATGGTGCCCCAGTGCTGCTTGGCCGCGTATCTGAGGCTGGTGCGCACGAGGTGGACCACGCACAGCTGCACGTCGGTCTGCGGCCACACGTCGTTGATC
>NZ_BMTS01000071.1 GCF_014649795.1 Streptomyces melanogenes | reverse complement strand
GTCCAGCACGTCATTGCCTGGTCGCTATGGCGCAGAAGAAGCCAGGCCCAAGCCCGGATCAGCCACTACAAACGCAGAGGACATCACGGAGTGTCGTTGCAGTATTAGACGGTGTCCTATGTGGTGATCGCTCGTTGAGGTAGGTATGGGGCGGGGTACGTGGAGTTGGATTGTTCCGGATGGTTTGTGGGAGATCGTGCGGCCGTTGATTCCGGAGGGCCGGGTGCGGCCGCAGGGTGGCGGCACACAGAATGTGCCTGATGAGACGCTGTTCGCCGCGATCGTCTATGTGCTGGTGAGCGGGTGTGCCTGGCGGTCGCTCCCACCGTGCTTCGGGGTGTCGAAGTCGACGGCTCACCGCCGGTTTCTCATCTGGTCCAGGGCGGGGGTGTGGGGGCCGGCTGCACGAAGCGGTCCTGCACCAGCTGGACGACGCGGGCTTGGTCGATGTCTCCCGAGTCGTCCTCGACTCCGCCCACGTACGCGCTAAAAAGGGGGTGAACTCACAGGTCCGAGCCCCGTGGACCGGGCAAAGCCGGGTTCCAAGATGCACGTCCTGTCGGACGCGAACGGACTGCCCCTGGTCGTCGGTGTCTCCGCCGCCAACACCCACGACTGCGAAGGGCTGAAGCCCATGGTGGCGGGTCTCCAAACGCAACACGACCCCCACCGCGGCCGCTACTTCAAACCCCAGCGTCTACACGCCGACAAAGCCTACGATGCCATCCACCTGCGGAAATGGCTGTGGGGCAAACACATCGGCGTCCGGATCGCCCGCAAAGGCATCGAGTCCAGCGAACGCCTCGGCCGCCGCAGATGGGTGATCGAAAGAACCATCTCGTGGCTTTCCGGCTACCGCAGACTCAGCCCCCGCTACGAACGCCAACCCCGCAACTACCTGGCCTTTCTCGGCCTCGCCGCCGCACTGTGCTGCTACAAACGACTCATCCGCCTCACCACATAGGACACCGTCTTAACCTGGGATACGTCGGCTTGGGCGAGCCAGTCGCCCAGGCGGGGCCGAGCCGCTCACGGCCGTTGTCCTGTCGGCCCGTGTAGCCACCCCGCATGACCGGGCCACCACCGTCGTCCTGCCGCAGGTGTCGGCGTTCACTTCCTTCTACGCCGACAGCAGGCCCCGGCAACGAAGGAACGAAAGGCCCGGGGCGGCAGAGGAACCCTGCAGGGCGCGGCCGTTCAGCTCACCAGCGCATGCCGAGTTGGTTGAGGTCGGCGCGGCGCTGCTCAGTCAGTTTCGCTGCGCGTCGCCTCGTGTTGTCGAGGAACATGCCGAGCTTGACTTCCGCGGGCTCCGCAGTGCCCGTCCGGGCATCGACGGCGCTCGGTCGCTCCAGTGGCTCCACGTGCTTTCTGGGTACGTTCAGGTGTCCTTCGCGGGCATGGAACGCCCGTGCTGCTTGCAGGTTGAGTGCCCATTTGTCGTCGCGGGTGGCCGCATTGACGGTCGGTTCGTCGGGTTCGTCCTCGGCGGGGGGTTCGAGGCCGAGGGCGCTGTGAAGGAGGTACTGCTGGGCGGGCTGGAGGCTGTCCCATGCTGTGCGTTGGGCGGTGGCCCAGCGTCCGAGGTCTTCGCCCTGGACCATGACCTGCCCCGCCGTCGTGGGGAGGGTGCCGCCGGTCTGGAGGTGAAGCTGGGTGAGGCGGAAGGCCCGCTGCCAGCCGACCGACCACACGGGGCACCAGCCGGGGTCGATCTCCTCCAGCGCTCTCCAGCGCTCCGCGGTCATGGGCCCGGCCAGCCACACGCTCTGCCCCTCCGCCCCGCGCGCGAGGTTGTCCAGGCACTGACGTCCTACCGCCCGTATGTTCTTCGCCCACGTCCCGATCGGATGCCCATTCCACACTGCGGTCGCTGGCGACAGGAAGTGCCCGGGGAACCGCGCCCAGGCGCGCGCCACGGTGAGGCCTTCTTCGAAGGCGAGGTCTTGGTGGTTCCACCGTTCCCAGCGCGTCCAGCTGTGGCGTTCCCGCGCGGTGTCCGCCCGCCGCTTGCTGTCCAGCGGCGGGCGGACTGTCAACGCTCCCTCAAAACTGACCCCCTACGGATCTCGGAAAATTAACCCCCCGAGGTCGGTTCAGCCCTGATTTGCGCGGTTCTCCTTGGCGAGGAGTTCG
>NZ_BMTS01000070.1 GCF_014649795.1 Streptomyces melanogenes | reverse complement strand
GTGCGCCACGAGGCGCTACGGAATCGAGTGGAGGTGAAAGGACTCCACCGCCTGGCGGTCGCAGCCGCCTGGTGAAGCTGAGGGCAGTTGCCACGTGGGAACGCACGTGGCGGCGGAAAGCAGCCCTGACAACGTACGGAACGGGTCGGCACTGTCAGACGGTCCGGGTCCGGCAAGCAGCGAGGAGAAGGTGTACGAGAGGAACCGTTGTCTGACGCCCCGTAAGTGTCCCGCTCGGCTCAAACCTGACGGATACGGGCCGGGTTGCAGCGCGTGACCGTCACTCGTCTGGGTGGCGTTCAACTCCGAAGCCGGGTTTTAGGTCCGGTGGGGAGGCCATGCCGAAAGCCTGCGGCGTAGGCATGGCGAGGCTGTCGGGGTAGAGGCGGGCACCTCCCTCCTTGATCGATTCTGCAGTGAACGTGGGAACCGCCCGCGGTCGCCCTTCCCACCGGACAGCCAGTCCGGAGGCGGGCAGGTCCGTTGCCAACTGATGGCCGCTGGGCGGGACGGAGGTCTCGTAGTAGTCCGAGCGCGCGAGAGGCGCGTACATGGCGAAGGAGACCAGCAAGTCAGCAGTGGACGTACTGGAAGGTCAGGAGGCTGTCGCCGGTGAACACCGACGAACTTGACTCCGTTCTGTTTGGAGCGGAGCGCAGGGTACTGAAGATCCAGACCAAGCTGCACTGTTGGGCCCGTGATGACCCTCATCGCAGGTTCGATGATCTGTTCAACCTCGTCGCCGATCCCGCGTTCCTTCTGGTTGCGTGGGACCGGGTGCGGGGCAACAAGGGAGCCCGCACGGCCGGAGTGGACGGGCGCACGGCCCGTTCCATCGAGGCCGGGCAGGGCGTCGTGGACTTCCTCGACGGGTTGCGGTCGCAGGTCAAGGACCGCAGCTTCTGCCCGCTGCCGGTACGGGAACGGATGATCCCGAAGGCGGGTGGCAAATTGCGCCGCCTGGGGATCGCCACCATTGCCGACCGAGTGGTGCAGGCTTCCTTGAAGCTGGTGCTGGAGCCGATCTTCGAAGCAGATTTCCACCCGTGCTCCTACGGGTTCCGCCCGAACCGTCGCGCTCATGACGCCGTGGCCGAGGTCCGCTACTTCGCTTCCCGCTCCTACGAGTGGGTGGTCGAGGGCGACATCACGGCATGCTTCGACGAGATCTCCCATCCGGCCCTGATGGGCCGGGTGCGGGAACGAATCGGGGACAAGCGCGTCCTGGCACTGGTGAAGGCGTTCCTCAAGGCAGGCATCCTCGGCGAGGACCGCATGCTGCGAGAGAACCGCGCCGGAACCCCGCAGGGTTCGATCCTTTCACCGCTGCTGAGCAATGTGGCCCTGACGGTCCTGGACGAGCACATCGCCCGAGGGCCCGGTGGACCCGCCTCAAGCCAGATGGAAAGGGCCAAGCGCCGTCGCCACCGCCTGCCCAACTACCGGCTCGTCCGCTACGCGGACGACTGGTGCCTGATGGTGTCGGGCACGAACGAAGACGCCGAAGCCCTCCGGGAGGAGATCGCAGAAGTCCTGTCCGGGATGGGCCTGCGCCTGTCGCCGGAGAAGACCCTGATCACCCACATCGACAAGGGCCTCGACTTTCTCGGCTGGCGCATCCAGCGCCACCGGAAACGAGGCAGCGACCGGCACTACATCTACACCTATCCGTCCGGAAAGGCCGTCAAGGCCATGACCGGCAAGGTCAGGACGATGTGCCGGACAACGGACACGAGCCAGCCGCTCGATGCCCTGCTGCGTCAGCTCAACCCGGCGCTCAAGGGCTGGTGCGTCTACTTCCGGCCCGGCGTGTCCAGCGCGACCTTCGCCTACCTGAGCTACTACACGTGGCGCCAGGTCGGGAGCTGGTTACGCCGCAAACACCGCCGGTCCACCTGGAAGGACCTCCGTCGCCGCTACTGCGACGTCGGATGGTGGCCGGCCTCGGAGGAAAGGCCACTGTTCAACCCCGCGAAGGTAACCACCACGCGTTACCGCTATCGGGGAACAGTCATCCCGACCCCCTGGCCCGGCCTGGAATGAGAACAACAAACGGTTCCTGAGCAGGACTTGTGGAGCGCCCGGTGCTCGGAAACGGGCACGCCGGGTGCGGGAAGCGGTCTGGGGAAACGGGCCGGTCGACAAGACCGGCACCGCGCCCCGGATCGACTTCACC
>NZ_BMTS01000069.1 GCF_014649795.1 Streptomyces melanogenes | reverse complement strand
GCGTTCCCACGTGGCAACTGCCCTCAGCTTCACCAGGCGGCTGCGACCGCCAGGCGGTGGAGTCCTTTCACCTCCACTCGATTCCGTAGCGCCTCGTGGCGCACCTCAGGTTGTCCCAGAGGAGCACGATGGGGGCGCCGAGTAACGCGCTGACCAGGGAAAACGTCCAATGGGAGCGCTGAACCCTCCGATGCGAAAGCGGCCCTCACTGCGGTTTCAGGTCGGGACGACAAAGCCCCGTCACTCTCTCCAGAGCGACGGGGCATTGTGCGCAGCTGACGCGTTCGCCGCTCTACGGCTGGTACTCGTACCCGATGGTGAAGCGAGGGGGGAGGCACCACTCTCCGTACTCGATGACCCCCTCTGAGTCTGACCAGCGGTGGGCACCGGCCAGGACCGGGGAGCCGATCGCAAGGCCGAGCGCGCTTGCCTCGCGTGCGTCTGCCTCCCTGGCGTGCATGTCGTCGCGGGCGTGCGTGATCGTGCGCCCTGTGGCCTCCAAGACCCGTGCCGACAGCCCGTGATTCCGGCCGGGAGAGATGTTCAGCAGGTCAGGAACCAGGGCTGCGAAGTGTGCGGGGTACCACGTCACCGCGAACACGGTCCGAGTCTTCCCGCGACCGGCCAGCCACTCGCGCCGGACGATCTGGTCACCGGTGTTCAGATCGAAGATTTCACCGACATACAAGGGCGGAGTGACCAACTCTGCGGCCGTCACCCGCGAGGTCTCGCCCTCGGCAAGAAACGTCTTCACTCTTTGGACCCGGTCCAACCGGTCACGGGCCGACAGGGTCCACACAGGGTCATCAGCGACGTAGGTGCCGCGCGGAGTCGTCCGGATGTAGCCCTCCACCTGGAGCGCCTGGAGCGCGCGGGAGACGGTGGCCGCCGCCACCTGCCAACTGCCCGCGATCTCTCGGTTGGTGGGCAGCTTCGCGCCGGGCTCCAGCTCGCCCGACAGGATGCGTTGCCGAAAATCATCGGCGATCTTCGTGAACGTCTTCTCGCTGGGCATCTGCCGTTCCCCTCAAGAGAGTTGAACCGAACCGTTACCCAGCACACTAGTGTGCCGGAATCCGTTGCAGGAGTGCTTCGGCCAGTCTGAGAGTGGACTAGTACACGAATGGAGGACGGCCGAGGGGATGGCGAGAGCATTGGCTCAGGAGGAACCGGCGCAGGGAGTGCGCTACAAGGTAGACCGCTCCGGGAAAATCGGGAAGGTGGTCGGTTCCTACCTGGGGAGCGTCTACCTCCGGCCGCCGGGCGGAGGCTTGGAGTGGGCCGTCCGCCCGGACACGCTGAGGGACCCGACGCCCCAGGAGCTGTGGACCGCGCTCTCGCCCACGGGCACGGTCGGCGGTGGCCGCTGATGTGGGCGGTGCGATCGAGCATGCCGGAGGTGGCGTTTGAACCCCGGCTCCGACCCGACCTGGAACCGCTTGCGCATCCGGAGTGCGTCATCTGCCGGGACATGGCGCACCTGCGGTCCGACGCCCGCGAGAGGGGCGATGGGGAGGCCGTGGCGGACTGCAACGCGCACATCGGCAACCACCCCCACACGCAGACGCTGAAGACGTCGGCGCTGACGCAGGGGGGCAGAGCGTGAGCACCAAAGCCCTCTTCACGTATGCCGTGCACTGGATCGGCCGGCATCCGGAGGCGGAGGTCACCATGACTGCCCGGTGCCTGGCCGCCACGTGCGGGTGGGAGCTTGCGCCGACCGGTGACCTGGCGGCCGGGGACGAAGCGTGCATGACCCACACCGGCCTCCACCCCGGCCACGACCGGTTCGAACGCCAGTGGTCCGAAGTGTCGCTGGTGACCCGGACGGCCGGGGCCGCCGTGTCCCGGGCGGGGAGTTCGACGTGACTCACCCGTTACTGCGGGCGGCCTTGCGACGCATGGCCGAGTTCCCCGACGGCCAGGGCGCCGGGTTCAGTGCCGATTGCCTGGCGGACGGGTGCGGGTGGAGCCAGGAGGTCACTGCGGATTTCATCGCGGCCCACACGGTCCTGGAGGACCACGCCCTGGAGAGCGGCCACACGATCTTCAACACCGTGGTGGCCACGATCAGCGTCGTGGACGTTCCCGGGGTGGAGGAGCTGCGCCGGGAGGGCCGCAAGGAGCGGTGGAGGGCGGACAGTCCCGCCGGACAGGCCCCCGCGTGAAGCGCCAGGCCCTGGCCGTCACGCTCGGCGCGGTCCTGTGGATCGTGACCGTGGCCCTGATGGCCAGACGCCTCTACTGAGTTTGTGGGCGTGATGTCGTAGAGGGCTGACAGGTGGTGGCCGTCGCGGTATGCCCGGACCATGAGGTATCCGCAAGGTGGTGGTCTGACTGCCG
>NZ_BMTS01000068.1 GCF_014649795.1 Streptomyces melanogenes | reverse complement strand
TCTTCTCCGCAAGGCCCGTTGCTCAACCAACCGCATCAGCAGATGCGTCGCCGCCATCCACACCCTGATGACCTGCACATATTCAGGATGAAAGACGTTCACTGAACCTCTCTCATCCTGAATATGTGCAGGTCATGAGAGTGTGGACGGCCTGGACGATGATGCCGATGCGCCGGGTGGAACATCGGGCTCGGCGTAGGAGTCGCCATGTCTTGAGTTGGGCGAAGGCGCGTTCGCCGGGAGCCCGCAGGCGGGCGTGATCACGGTTGAACTCCTGGTGGTGCTCGGGTTGTTCGCGGTGGTGTTTGTAGGGGGTGCGGACGGTGGCACCGGCGCCTTGGTAGGCCCTGTCCGCGAGTACGAGGATCTGCCGTGTCAGGCACGCTTGGATGATGCCGTGGGCACGGGCCGCGGTCAGGTCGTGGGTCCGTCCGGGGGGTGGCCCGTGAGAACCAGAGCGGGGCGCCGTCCGGGCGGGCAATGACCTGGACGTTCATGCCGTGCTTCTTGTGTTTTTGGGAGTAGTACGGCTCGTCGGCCCGGACGCGGTCGGTCGGAATGAGTGTGCCGTCAACGATGACGTGGTCGCCTTCGCCGAGACCGGTGAGTGCTTCGTGCAGGCCGGGTGCCCATGAGGCAAGCACGTCCAGGGTCTCGTCGACGTAGCGCCAAGCGGTCGTCTCAGAGACACCGAAGCCCGCGCCGACCTGCGCGAATGTCTCGTTCTTCCGTAGGTGGGCGAGAGTCAGCAGCGCTTGCTTGAAGCACCCGAGCTTGCGCCAGCGGGAGTTGATCTCTGGCGGTGGTCGTACAGAGGCCAGGCCACGTGTTCGACGAGCTTGTGCGGCACGTCGATCGTGGCAGGATACGGAACCAACAGGGCCCCTCGTGTCGCCGGTGTGATGAGTGGAATCACCACGCCAACGACGAGGGGCCCTGCCTCGTCACCACGCCCGCTGACCAGCCCATTTCTGAACCGTTCCGGGTTCGGTAGAGATCTCAGATGTTGGTTGTGACCTGGGGTTTCGTGGTTGCTCGGTAGTGGTTGGCTTCGTATTCAGCGGGCGGGATGTGCCCTATCTCACCGTGGAGCCGGGTGTGGTTGTACCAGTCGGCCCATTCGGCGGTGGCCAGGTCGACCTGGGCGAGGGATCGCCAAGGCCGCTGCGGCTTGATCACCTCGGTCTTGAAGAGGCCGATCATGGACTCCATCAGCGCGTTGTCGTACGCATCGCCGACCGATCCGATCGATGCGGCGATGCCGGCCTTCTCCAAGTGCTCGGCCAGAATGAAAGACGTATATTGCGATCCCGCGTCTGAGTGATGCACCAACTCGCCTGGAATGGGCGGGTGTTGGTCGCGGTCGCGTTGCCACAGTCCCATGTCCAGGGCGTCCAGGACGAGCCGGGTCTGCTTCGTGGCCGAGGCGGCCCAGCCGACGATGCGGCGGGAGAAGGTGTCCACGACGAAGGCGACGTAGACGACGCTGGAGAACGTGGCGACGTGGGTGAAGTCGGCGACCCAGCAGCGGTTCGGTGCGCTGGCGACGAAGTCGCGGTCGACCAGGTCCGGCGCCCGTGGTGCGGAGGGGTCCGGGACCGTGGTGATCACCCTCTTGCCGCGGACGGCGCCGGTGATGCCGAGCTCGCGCATGAGGCGTTCGACCGTGCAGCGGGCCACGGTTCGGCCTTGGCGGTTCAGATGCCGCCAGATCTTCCTCGCGCCGTAGACACGGTAGTTGGCGTCGTACGCCTTCTGGATCAGGATCTTCAGTTCGGTGTCCCGAACAGTGCGGGACGAGGGTGCCGTCAGGCGTTTGTGGTGGGCGTAGTAGGTGGACGGGGCGATCTTGCAGTCGTGCTCGGTCAGAACGCGGCAGATCGGCTCGACTCCGCCGAAGCGGTCCCGGTGCTCGTCGATGAACGCTACGAGCGTGTGTGTGGCCGGTCGAGCTCGGCCGCGAAGAAACTCGCCGCGGCTTTCAGGATCTCGTTGGCCCGCTTCAGCTCGGCGATCTCCTTCTTCATCGCCTTGACCTGCGCGGACTCCTCCGTCGTCGTCCCCGGCCGGGTGCCGGCATCGATCTCGTCCTGGCGGACCCACTTGCGCAGCGTCTCGGTCGCGCCGATGCCGAGCTTCGCGGCGACGGCTTTCATCGCGGCCCACTCGGTGTCGTAGTCGGGCCGCACCTCGGCGACCATACGCACCGCACGACGGCGCAGCTCAAGCGGGTACTGGGAAGGACGTGCCATGACTCGATCCTCTCAAATGATCGAGTCTCTACCGAACCCAATGCCGCTTAGTTAGCGGTCTCCGGAGGGCTATCGTGGTGGCCATGGTGAGGGGCGATCCGAGACGTCAACCTGTGGCGGTCAATGGCCAGTTGACGGACTGTGTGGCCATCGGGGTACTCACGGAGCTGGTGCCCAGAAGGTTGGTTGATGAGGTCGTTGACCGGGCCGGGCGGCGGGAGCAGCGCGTCCGGCTGCTTCCGGCCCG
>NZ_BMTS01000067.1 GCF_014649795.1 Streptomyces melanogenes | reverse complement strand
CGACCCGTCACGGGCGGCTGTACGCACTGGACGGCCTGCGGCTGCTCGCCGCGCTGACCGTGGTGCTCTACCACTACATGGCGCGCGGCGGCGGCTGGCACGGCGATGTGAAGGCGATCTTCCCGACGGCGTTCCCGATCGCGGCCTACGGCTGGCTCGGCGTCCAGCTCTTCTTCCTGATCAGCGGCTTCGTCATCTGTATGAGCTGCTGGGGCAAGTCGCTGAAGGACTTCTTCGTCTCGCGTGTGGTGCGGCTCTACCCGGCGTACTGGTTCGCGGTCGTCGCGACCACGGTCACCGTCGCCGTGATCCACGGCGGTGCGAAGCCGCTGCCGCTGACCGACGTCCTGTCCAACCTGACGATGCTCCAGGAGGCGTTCGGCGTCGAGCACGTGGACGGCGCCTACTGGACGCTCTTCGTCGAGCTGCGCTTCTACCTGCTGTTCGCCGTGGTCGCCTGGTGGGGACTGACGTACCGCCGGGTCCTGCTCTTCTGCTGCGTCTGGGCGGCGGCCAGCGCCATGTACGCCAAGGCGCCGACGGACGACCCGATCCGGATGCTGATCATGCCGGACAACAGCTGGTACTTCATCGCGGGCATGGCCTTCTACCTGATGTACCGGTTCCGGCCGAACCTGATGCTGGCCGGTGTGGTCCTGCTGTGCTTCTGCTCCTCGCTGCCGTTCGCGCACAGCACCTGGAAGAACACCAACCGGTACATGGGCCACACGGTCCCGTCCTGGCCGGTGGTCGTCATCATCGCCGCCTGCTTCGGCGTGATGGCGCTCGTCGCCACCGGGAAGCTGTCGCGGATCTCCTGGCGCTGGCTGCCGTACGCGGGCGCGCTGACCTATCCGCTGTACCTGCTGCACCAGGTCATCGGCCGCGAGCTGTTCAGCCTGCTGTCGCCGCGCATGCCGGCGCACGTGCTGCTCGCCTCGGTGATCGCGGGCATGCTGGCCGCCGCCTGGCTGCTGCACCGCTACGTCGAACGGCCCCTGGGCAGACGTCTCAAGCGGGGGCTCGCCCAGCTCTGAACGACCCGCACTTAGGGATCCGGTCCCGGAGACCGTCCCTCCTCTGACACCTTCGCCCTCCTTCCGCCGGGGACCCCCACGTCCCGGCGGAGCGCACGCGCCACGGCACGGGCCACCGCCCCTTCGTAGCGCCCGCGTGCGCCGATCCGCCGAAGAACAGCCTCGCCCGGGAGCTTGCTCCCGCCGTGCGTGCTGCATTCCTGTCCCTGAACCGACCGTCCCCACCGATCGGAGAGTTCAGAAAGGCTCCTTCACACCATGCGTCTGTTCAACCGTTTCGCGACCGCCACCGCCACCGCCCTGCCCCGGCAGCGCGGGACCGCCGGACCGGCACCCCACCTGCAGATCTGCGCCCACACGGACGACGACCTGTACTTCATGACGCCCGACCTGCTGCAGTCGGTCGAGGCGGGGGTGCCCATCGTCAGCGTCTACCTGACGACCGGTGAGGCCGACGGCATCAACCTGGCCATGGACGACCCCGCCCGCAAGACCGCCGTACCCGACTTCGCGGGCTACACCGCCGCCCGCCAGCACGGCATCCGCGCCGCCTACGCCGCGATGGTGACCGGCGGCCGCCGCGCCCCGTGGAAGCGCGAGACCCTGAAGGTGCGCGACGGCGTCACCGCGGAGATCGCCTCCCTCGGCGAGAACCGCGTCACCCTGATCTTCCTCAACCTGCGCACCGGGCACGGCGCCGACGGCTCCAGCATCATCGGCCTGTGGCGCGAGACCAGCGCGGACCTCGCCACCCTGCGCCCCACCGACAGCCCCATCCCCGCCAAGAGCGACGGCCGGCGGATGACCCGGTCCGCGGTGATCGACACCCTGGCCGACCTGCTGAAGCACTACGCGCCCTCGGTGGTCCGCATCATGAACCCGGACCCCGACCGCACCGCCATCGACCAGAAGACCGGCGAGATCACCTACGCGGACAACCCGGACCACACGGCCACCGCGTTCTTCGCCCTGGCCGCCCTCGACGTCTACGAGCGCACCGCCCCGGAGCAGCCGCCCGCCGTCGAGAGCTACCTCGGCTACTGCAACAAGCTGCGCCCCAACAACCTCAGCGCCCAGCAGGCCGCGAGGAAGTTCTCGTACCTGAACGTCTACGGCGGCGAGGACGGCCACGACTGCGAGAAGGCGCCAGGTTTGTGCGGCGACCGGCCGCTGGGCAACCGCGCGTACAACCGCTTCTACGGCCAGAGCACCAGCTACCGCTGGCAGCCCAGCACCAGCTGGCTCCAGCTGCGCGCCGACGGCCGGCTCACCGCCTTCGGCGTGCGCGGCGGCCGCCCGGTGATGTGGACCCAGGACCGGCCCGGCGGCGAGAGCTGGTCGGGGCCCCAGCCGCTCGGCCAGTGGCCCGCCACGGACGGCCGGTGCCTGTCCCGGCTCGACGCGGTGCGCGACGCCAGCGGCCGCATCCACGTCATCGCGGTCCGCGCCCGGGTCGGCGCCGCCCCCGAGCGCCAGCAGCGCGACCTGATGCACGTCGTGCAGGACGCCGCCACCGGCGAGTTCGGCGCCTGGACCGACCTGCAGAGCCCCTACAGTCCGGCGGCCCAGCACGAGGCGCGCCGCCGCTCCCTGGGCATGCCGATCGTCGCCGTCACCGGCAACCAGGTCCGCGTCGTCATCCGCAACTTCGGCGGCGGCCTGAGCACCCGGCTGCTGACCGAGGAGGGCTGGCAGCCGTGGGGCGACCTCCAGGGCGGGGCGCTGGAGGGAGCGGCGGCGGTCACCCTGAGCAAGGGCACGGTCGAGTTCTACGCCACCAGCCGCATGATCGGCATGGGCATGCTGCGCTGGCACCAGACCACGTCCGGCGGCGCGTTCCAGCGCGACTACGGCACCCAGCTCGCGCGCCCCGCGGCCCCGGTGACCCTCGTCGAGCAGTCGGACGGCAGCCTGCTGATGTTCTCGCGCCAGCCCGGCACGGGCTGGGTCCTGGCCAACCGACAGCAGGCGGCGGGCGGCACCTGGAACACCCAGCCCGAGATCACCGACACCACGCCCGGCTTCGGCCCGCTCGCCCACGCCGTCCTGCCCACCGGCGAGGCGGCCCTCGTCCAGCGCAGCGACGACCACGGCCTGACCCTGTCGATCCAGCCGCTGGACGGCAGCGCCCTGAGCCACGAGTGGACCCCGCTGGGCGGCAGCCCCCTGCTGCACGCCCCGTCCGCGGCGCTGGACGCCCACGGCAGGCTGGTGATCGCCCACCTGGACGCCCAGGCCCGTCTCAACACCCTGGCCCTGGACCCGTCCAACGGCTACCGCCCCACCGGCACCCCGACCTGGTCCGCCCACCCGACC
>NZ_BMTS01000066.1 GCF_014649795.1 Streptomyces melanogenes | reverse complement strand
CGTATCTCGGCCCAGTCCTCCACCTTTAGCACCCTCCATGATCATCAAGGGGGGTCAATTTTCGGAAGACCTCCTGGGGGTCAGTCTTCAGGAACCCGCGACACGGACATTAGGAGACCCCCTGCTCCAGCCTCTACCGGCCCCGTGCGTGGCCCCCGAGGCGTTCGCGGGTACAAGTCGTGCGCGGCCGGCTTCGGTCCAGGAGACGCCATGGGCGCGGGTCACGCTGGTGATCTATCCGCTCTTCTGCCGCCCACCTGACGCCGCGGGCGGGCCCGTCTTGCGACGGGCCCGCCCATGCCGGGCTATCCGGCGACGTGCTCACCTACTGATCGGAACCGACCATGCGGGCGCTTTGTTGTCAGGGAGCGTAGGCGTGCCAGACACCTCCCCAGCCTTCGCAGTCGTAGACGCCCAACTTGCCCTGGCTCAACACCCACGACTCACACGCCAGGGAGGTGCGGAACGCGGGGCCCACGACGTGAACGGACGCGACCGAATCAACCGACGTGCTCGCCGAGGCCCGGGCGGCCGGGGTCGCCGCGCTGGCAGTAACCGCGCTACCGGTCATAGCAGTCAGGGTCAGTACCCCGGTCGCGGCGAGTGTGGCCAAAGTCTTCCTCATTGACAACCTCCTAGTTCTAGTTCACACAGGGGAGTCAGCTGTGTCGCTTGTCCCGTTGGTCGAATGCTGCTCGGCAGAGTTCCGCCGTCACGCTCACAGCTGCTTCCGACTGACGACCAACATCGCCAAAGGCACCGTTGTCCGCACTACCCATACGGCAACGACGCAGGTCAGCACCCACCTGCGGGTGGACAAGAGGGCTTGTCCGCGGACAACGACTCTTGAGCGCGGGGCCGGATCGGCGCTCTGGGGGATCGAGGGGCGCGTCCGGGCCCCGGTCTGCGGCGTTCCCGCGCGGTGTCCGCCCGCCGCTTGCTGTCCAGCGGCGGGCGGACACTAGGAGACCCCCCTGCATCCAGCCTCTACCGGCCCCGGGCATGGCCCCAAGGGTGTTCGCCCGTTGGCGGGTACAAACCCGTCGGCGTCCGGTGTAGCGCCAGTGCTCGGCTTCCTTGCGGGCGTCGTAGATGCGGCCGACGCGGCCGGTTTCGGCGCCCTCGACGCGCAGCTGCTCGCCGCCGTCGTCGTCGGCGTGCTCCTGGTCGTGGTCGTCGCTCGCGGTCTTTGCCGTGCCGTGTCTGGGCCCGGCGTGGCCGAGTCCCGTCCCGGCACGAGCCAGTGCGCCGGCGCTCCCTTCAGCAGCCGTTCGCGCTCCCTCTCCGCAAGGGACCGCGACCGCACCGCCTCGGTACCGAGGCCGGGTGCGCCCTCGCTGGGGTCGGCCGGCGCTGGGGCGTACTGGCGCCGCAGGGGCGGGAGCCCGCCGCGGCCCAACTCGGCGCGCATCCAGGCTGCTTCGGTGTGGTCGTGGCGGTCTTCGAAGCTGAGGAGCCAGCTTCCGCCGTCGGCGGCGCAGGCCGCGATGGCTTCGAGCAGACCGCGCGCGATCACCTCGGGCGCGGTCGAATCGGCGTACCGCGCGGCGTGCTCGGCCGTTGTGGGCTTCTCTGCCTGAAGTCCGGTCGGCGCCCGCAGGCGCGTGTGGTGAAAAGCGGCGCTGCTCGCCCCGGGAATCTTTGGGGTGGGCAGCGCCGCTTTTTTGTGCCTCAGTGGGCAGTGGGGGTCAGGCGGGGTGGGCTGCGTCACGGGTGCACAGGGTGCACACGTACTTGCGGCGCAGTACGAGCCGCATGGCCTGAGGGTCTTTGTGGACCTGGCACAGCCACGACAGTTCGGAGTGCTCGGGCAAGTCGCGCTTGATGAACGCGCCGACGCCTTCCCACGGTTTCTTACCCATGGTCCTTACCCGTTGTCGTCGTCCGAGTCGTCCGGCTCGGGCTCGGGCTCGGCGGGGGTGATGATCTCTTGCTCGTACACGTCGTATCCATTGATCTCGTCCTTGCCGCCCATGGCGGACCCTCCTTCAGTTGTAGCGAGTCGGGATGGCTCGTGGGACCCCGCCCGGCCGTCTCCGCTTCACGGGGCGTGCGACCGGACGGGGGCTTGCCCCGGACCCCCGGCCGGGACGGGACCACTCGTGACAGTTGGTCTCACCGGGGGCCGGGAGTATTCAGAAGCGGCGCCCGCGCTGGCGTACGGCGTGGAGCTTGCCGACTGCGACGAGCTGCCTGTGTTCCCAATCGGTAGCCGGGCGCAGCCGCCGGTAGTTGGCGCGCCAGATGAGGCCCGTGGGGCGTTCCATCTCGACCATGGGCCCGTCTGTCCCGCGTACGGTGCCGGGCATCTCGTAGTCCCGGTCGAACAGGACCGTGCCCGTGGTGATGTCGTCCGGGCTCGGGAAGGCGACAGGGTGTTTGACGCTGCGGGGTGGTGCTGCCTTGGGGTTGCGGGTTCTCATGATCCGCCGGCCTCGGGGTAGGCGCGGCGGGGCAGGTCGCGTGCGAGCGGGCCGTGCGGGATATAGACGACGCCGGAGCGCCGGTGAAGCGCTCCGCCGTACTGCGTCCAGCAAGCCCTTGGGAGAGTCCGCGTACGGGCCGTCAGGGTCGTCGATGAGGCTCACCGGCCCCGGGGCCGGTAACGGGCGCGGGACCCGTGCGGGGGCGCTCACTGCCGGCCCGCTTTCACGATCCGGGCGCGCAACTGGTCCAGCTCGTTCGGCGGGCGGAACACCGCGGTCTGCCACGTCTGCCCGCCCGTGAGCGGTGCCAGGGTGACCGTGCGCGTATCGGCGTCCCACGCGACGGTTTCCCCGAGCTGCCCGCGCGCCGTGTCCTTGACCAGCGTGCCGGGGGCGGGAATCCACGACGGGCCGACGGGTCCGGGTACGACAGCCCACATCAGGTCAACCTGGCCGGGCTGGTCCAGATGCGCGCCTGCCACTCCTCGGCGTCAGTCGGCTGGCGGAGCCGGTCCGGGGGAACAGCCCATTCGGCGCCACCGCCCGGCGGCACGAGGTACGCGGACCCGTCGAACAGTTTGCGTACTTCACCGATCCGGCCGCTCGTCGTGTCCACCGCGTACGTGCCCGTGGTAGGGGTCCAGATCCCCGCCGAAGCGTTGGCGAGATTCTGCCTGCGCTGGCGCTCTGCGTCCGTTCTGTGAGCCATCGTCGGCTCCCCTCGTGTGGTCTATGGCACCCACCTTGGGGACGCACCGCCCGGCTGTCTGTGGCACTTCGCGTAGCCGTCCACGGGAAGTGCCACACGCCCTACATCGGCAGGCCCACCACGTCGGCCATCGTCCGCATCTCCGCCGTCAACGTCCTGCGCCCACTGATCACCCGAAGCAAAACGTCCCGGGCGTAGCGCTGGTTCGGCAGCCACTCGGGACTGTCGCTACGGATCTGCTCCAGCTTCGCGAACGCGGCGGCGTAGTCACCGGTCTTCGCGTACGCGTCGGCCACGTCCAGGCCGTGCCGGTTGCGGTTGTTGCTCGTCGGCGTCGACGGGGGTCTCCGCGCTGCGACGGGCGCACCGGGGGCTGACCAGGAGCCCGGCAAGAGGAAACGGGAACCATCCGGGATCGCCTACCACCACCTCCGG
>NZ_BMTS01000065.1 GCF_014649795.1 Streptomyces melanogenes | reverse complement strand
GAACTCCTCAGCCACTACGCCAGGTTCACGATGGTGATCAAGCGCGCGCACGCCGACCGTCGCGGCTGGGACTACGACTGGGCCGAGTGGAGCGCCGTTCTGACGCGGGTCAGCCTGATCGCTCCCGTGGAGGTCGCGGCAGAGGTCGACCGCTTTGGCCAGTCGGTCGACCGCTTCTTGGACCGCGTCGCGCGAGACGTCGATCCAGTCCGTACGCCGCTCGGTGAAGAGGAGTTCCGGGAAGCCGGTGCGCAGGTGGCTCAGGCACAGATACGCCTGGTCAACGCGATGCGGCGGTCGCTGGGAGGGAGACAGAAGGCGCTGGCCTTCTGGATTGGAGGGTCGCACGCCGGTCCAGAGATTCGCGGATCGCTGTAGCGATCGCAACCATTCGTTGATGACGGCGATGGTGACCGTCGCCTCGTAGCGGACCGCCAATGCAGAATTTCTCCCGGCGGCCGATCCATTCGAGGGTTGTGAGCGCGTCCTGCGTGGGGCGGGGAATGGACGACCTTCATCCCGTCCCAGTCACCGAAGGTCTTCCCTGTGGGGAAGCCGGCCCGTTGGCGGCGGGTGTGGAGGTTGGCCCGGTCCCGCCCGGCGGCTTCCTCGGCCAGCAGGACGCGGACGACCTCGGCGGGCTCCCTTCTCTGTGCCTTGGCCGTGGGAATGAGATCGGCCGGGGTCGTCCCGTGTGGATCACTGGGTCGTTGGTCCGGTCGTGTCGTTGACTGTTGTGTGGTGGTCGCGGATCGAGCCGCTGTGTGCGGCCCGGACTGCGCGGTGTGGCGGGCGGTGGCGTGATCGCCGGCAGATGTGCGAGGCGATTGCGGGGAAGTACCGCACGGGCTCGGTCTGGGGGGGGCTGTGCCTTGCGGGTTCGGTTCGTGGAAGGGCGTCTGCACCCGCTTGCGGTCAGCCGGCGGAGTCCTGTCACCAGCTGTATTGCCGCTGCCCCTGGAGAGCTGTTCCCGAGGGGCTGTGCCTGATTTCCCAGCCAACTGACGGAGCATCTGGATGGCCGCCGGGTTGGTGAAGCGGGGGACTGGACGGTCTGGTAGGCCTGCTCAAGGAGTTTGAAGACTTCCTCGTCTCCGTGTGCAAGGTCGGGGTGCCAGTGTGTCGCGGCTTTGCGGTACAGGAGCTTGGCCCCTGCCGTGGAGTCTGGTTGGTGTCCGGCGAGTTCGACGAGGAGTGACTGGGCGGTGGCCCTGGGGAGCGGGTGAAGGGGGCTGATGCTGCGGAACACCGCCCGGTACCAGGTCAGCTTCAGCGTCTTCGCCCGCTCGGTCTCGGCTCGCCGGCGCCGGACCGAGAGTTCTTGGGGCCCGAGCCGGGACCGCCAGGCAGCCTGTTTGCAGGCGTCCGAGCACCATCTGGGTGCGGGGCCACGGCGCCGGGGGCGGTTCCACTGCATCTCGCACCCCCCGCACACCAGCCGCTGCACCCCGGGCACCGAACGCTCCGCCCGCGCCATAAGCCTTCCCTGCCTCTTGAGGGTCCTTCAACTCGTAACGCTGAGCGTTTTCCATCCTCACGCTGATGCGTGGGGAAGGACGAGGACGGCCTTCACGATGTCGGTGATCCGGTCGGTGCTGTGCAGCGGAGCCTCCGCAGGAGGCGCCAGCCCTTCAGAGTGGCCATGGCCGCTCACCGAGGCAGCGGATCTTGGCGTGGGTGGTGTTGTGGCGGCGCTTCCACCTCTTGAGGCAACGGCTCCGAAACGGTACCCGGACAGGTCCGCCGGCACCTTGATACGCCTTGTCCGCCCAGCATTTGAGCCCTGCGTCCGCGAGAGCCTCGATGATCCCGTGCTGCCTCGCGGCGGTCAGGTCATGAGTCGAGCCGGACAGTGCGGGCGAGGCCCAGAGCAGCCGTCCGAACGGATCGGTGAGGACCTGGACGTTCATGCCGTGGCGTTTATGTTTCCCGGAGTAGTACGGAGTGTCGGCGGCGATGCGGTCGATGGGCAGCAAGGTGCCGTCGAGGATGACGAACGCCTTCGCCCGGATCGTCTCCATCGTCTCGGCCAGGGACGGGGCGAGGGTACAGGACGTCGACGGCCTCGTGTATGTAGCGGAAGACGGTGGCGATTCCGATGCCGGACCCGGCGGCGAGCCGGGCGTAGGTGTCACCGCACCGCAGATGGGCGAGGGCGAGCAGAGCCTGGCGTTGGGCGGGAAGGCGCCGCCACCGCGTCCCGATCTCCCGCCGCCTGGAGGTCAGTTGCCCGGTCAGGAACCGCAGTGTGCGGCTGGACAGATCGATCGAGGACGGGTAGACAAGCACGCGAAGCTCCTGGCGGACATGGGTGATCTTGGTTGTGAACCCGTCTACCAGGAGCTTCGTCGTTGTGCAGGACTGTCCAACTCGCGGTCAGCGCCGCCAGCTTGGAAGAGGCTCAGTCACACGATCTTGCCTCTTCTGATCCGGCAGGACTATCGGGCCGCCAGAGTCATGGGCTCACGGACCTACGCGACCTCATAGACGTGTCTGCCGTCGCTCCTTGGAGCGCGGATTTTCCGTCGTTGTGACCGATCCGGTGGGTAGGGGAGTCTGGCGCCGCTACGGTGAGAGCCGGAGTCCTGGGCCTTTGCGGCGGATCCGTACGGAGGCACCGATGGGTGAGGATGGACAGCAAGGGTCGCTGCCGCGGTTGCGGCTGGATCAGCTGCTCGACGAGCTGCAGGTGCGTATCGGTGCGGTGCGCAACACGCGCGACCGGCTGCACGTGCTGCTGGAGTCCGTCCTCGCGGTCGGCCGGGAGTTGGATCTGTCGCAGGTGCTGCGGAGGATCGTCGAGGCCGCGGTGGTCCTGGTGGATGCCGAGTACGGGGCGCTCGGCGTCATCGGCCAGGGGCGGCAGCTGGTGCAGTTCCTGCCGGTGGGGATCGACGACGAGGTGCGTCGGCTGATCGGTGATCTGCCGTCTGGGCACGGGCTGCTGGGCGAGCTGATCCGGCATCCGAAGGCGCTGCGCCTGTCCGAGCTGTCTGAACACCCGGCGTCCTCCGGCTTTCCCGCCAACCACCCGCCGATGCGCTCCTTCCTGGGTGTCCCGATCCGGGTGCGGGAGGAGGTGTTCGGCAACCTCTATCTGACGGAGAAGCGTGGCGGCGCCGACTTCGACGAGGAGGACGAGGCCGTCCTGTCCACGCTGGCGGTGGCGGCCGGGGTGGCGATCGAGAACGCCCGCCTCTACGAGGAGGTGAGGCTGAGGGAGCGGTGGCTGGAGGCGGGCGCCGAGGTCACCAGCGCGCTGCTGTCCGGGGTGCCCGAGTCGGCGGTGCTGGAGGTGCTGGTCGAGCGGGCTCGTGAGATCACCTCGGCCGAGCTGGGGGTGGTGGACCTGGTGGAGTCGGCGAGCGGCGAACTGCGGGGTGCCCTCGCCCTGGGCCGTTGGGCGGAACGGCACCAGGGGCTGGTCCTGCCGACGGAGGGGACGCTCGCGGGCGCGGCCATGGGCTCGGGTTCGGTCGTCGTCTCCGTGGATGTACGCAAGGACTCACGGGTGACGTACGGGCCCGACCGGTGGGAGGGGCTGGGGCCCGCGGTGGCGGTGCCGATGGGTACCCGGGACGGCGTGCGCGGCGTGCTGCTGCTGGCGCGCGGCGCGGGGCAGGCGCCGTTCACCGAGGCGGAGAGCAAGCCCCTGCGGGGGTTCGCCGACCAGGCGGCGCTCGCGCTCGAACTGTCCGACCGGCGCCGGGACGCGGAGCAGATGAGCATCCTGGAGGACCGTGACCGCATCGCGCGGGATCTGCACGACCTGGCGATCCAGCGGCTGTTCGCCACGGGGATGACGTTGCAGAGCGCACAGCGTTTCGTCCAGCATCCGGAGGCGGTGGAGCGGGTGGGCCGGGCGGTGGACGACCTCGATACCACCATCAAGATCATTCGCTCGACGATCTTCGGGCTGCGTGCCCATGAAGTCCCCGAGGCGGGGACGGGCCTGCGGATCAGGGTGGTGCGGGCGCTGGAGGGCGTCGCTCCCGCACTCGGCTTTACGCCCGCGCTGCGCATGGAGGGGCTGATCGATGTTGATGTGCCGGGCGACGTAGCCGAGGACGTGCTGGCGGTGCTGGGGGAGTCGCTCACCAATGTGGCCCGCCACGCCGGAGCCACGGCGGCTGAGGTGGTACTGGTGGCGCGGGGCGGGGAGGTGGTGCTGACCGTGACCGACAACGGGACCGGGCTCCCCGGAGGGGCCGGGCGCCGCAGCGGTCTGCGCAACCTCGCCGAGCGGGCCGGGAGGCGGGGCGGGACGTGCGCCGTGAAGGCGGCAGAGGGCGGCGGCACACGGCTGGACTGGCGGGTTCCGCTGCGTACCGCGCGGCCGGGGGTCAGCGATGCCGGTCCTCCGGAGGGAGCTGGGCCGCGATGACCGCGGCCTGGACGCGGCGCTCGACGCCCAGCTTCGCCAGGAGCCGGGAGATGTTGTTCTTGACCGTCTTCTCCGAGAGGTAGAGGCGCTTGCCGATCTGACGGTTGGTGAAGCCCTCGCCGATCAGATCGAGGATCTCGCGTTCGCGTTCGGACAGGCCCGCCAGCCGCTGGTCCCCGGCCGGTGCCTCCTCCGCAGAGGGGCCCCGCAGTGTGCTCATGAGCCGTGCGGTGGTGGCCGGATCGAGCATCGACTGCCCCGAGGCGACCGTACGTACCGCCGAGATGAGGTCGGTGCCCTTGATCTGCTTGAGGACGTAACCCCAACGCCGTTGCTTTTGCGGTTCGGGCTGGGTGTCAAGTGCCTGGTCATGGGGCGGGACCTCGGGTAGTTCCTGTGGTGTCGAGCCCAGGAACGAGTGCCCGGA
>NZ_BMTS01000064.1 GCF_014649795.1 Streptomyces melanogenes | reverse complement strand
CTCAAGTCCTGGCGACTCCTCCGCAAACTACGCTGCTCGACCACCCGGATTACCAGCCTCGTCCAGGCCATCCTCACCCTTCATCTGACCTGTTCAGGGTGAAGTTGGAAAGGGCTCACTGATTCTCGACAGCAACGACCTCGACCAGCTCGGCATGCGCTGGTGACAGAGGCGGCCGGGACAGGCAGGTGCCATCCGTGTACGCCCGGATGGCCGGGTGGCACCCCGGCCAGCGGGTGATCTGGGCGCCGTGGCAAACGTACGCCTGTAGAGCGGGGCCATGCACCAGCGGCTGTGGCGCCAGAGCACGGTGACCGGCCAGCGGGGGCAGGCGGCGCGCCGCCGCCCATGCGCCCGCGCCGTACCGCGGAGCACCTCTCAGCGGGGCCCGGCGGAGGAGGACGGGGAAGGTGGGATCAGCTCGGCGCGGCCTCGTGCGGCGGGCCGCCGCCGAGGAGGGCGGCGCCGAGCGGGGTGAGGGCATGGCGGACTCCGGGGCCGTCCCGGCGTGTCGTCAGGAGGCCCGCCGCGCGCAGGACCGAGGCGTGATGGCTCGCCGTCGCCGCCGACGTGCCGACGCGGCGGGCCAGTTCGGCCGTCCCCGCCGGATTCTGCGCCGCCCGCAACGTACGGGCGCGGGTCGCGCCGAGCAGCGCGGTCAGCCCCTCGCCCCTCGCGGCCGTGCCGGACTCCACCACGGCCGCGCTGTCCCCGAGCGAGCGCGCCAGCGGATACCGCAGGACGAAAGGGCGGTCCGGATCGGCGTTGTCGATCAGGCCCAGGGGGCGGGCGCAGAAGAAGGTGGGAACCAGCAGGACCCCCTGACCGCGCAACCGCAGGTCCAGGTCGACGTCACAGGGCAGGGACAGGGTCTTCGACGACCAGCCGATCTCCGGGTGCAGGCTGCCCAGCAGGCCCTCGACACCGGTGTCCATCGTCGTCACCGCCCGCTCGCTGCGCTCGGCCTGGGCGGCCGCCAGGAGCTGGCCCCAGTAAGGGGCGATGGCCATCGCGTGGTACGCGTGCAGCTGGCGCCGCACCAGGTCCGACCAGGTCCGGTCACCGTGGTGCAGGGCGTGCATCCATGCCGGGGCGCGGGGCCGCAGCAGCCGGGTGGCCCGCCAGTCCGCCGTCCACTGGCGCCTCGGCAGGGACCAGGTGTGGTCCAGGCTGGCCGTCAGATCACTGGCCGCGGCGTGGGTGAACGCCTCCGGGAGGTACTGGCCCGATCCCGCCGGGGCGAGTTCCAGCAGGATCCGCATCTCGGGGCGCAGACCGCGCCGAGTACGTGCCCGCCAGCCCGACAGGGCCGCGTCCGCCGCCCGGCCCGAGCGTTCGGTCTGGAGCAGCGGAAGGCTCAGTACGGTCTCGGCGAGCGGGTCCGGTGCTGTCGCGACACGTACGCGCAGCAGGTCCTCGGCAGTGAAGTGCAGGCGTAACACCGTCGTTCCTCCAGACATGCGGCGGGGCGGCGGGCGTGCACGGCGGCCCCGGCCGGGGTGGCCGACCTGGGCGTGTGATCACGGTAGGCGGCCCCGGCGCGGAACACCCGGCTCCGTGGATCATCTGACCGGAACTCCCGCACCTGGCCATGAAATGTCTGGATTCGATGGGCATCGAAGGGCTTTGAGTCGCGGCCCGGCAGCCCGTAAGACTGCGGCCGAGAAGGGGAACGTCAGGACAGCACCGCGAGGTGGCTGGTCCTCCTCCGTCAACGTCCGTACCACTGCAAGGAGATCACCGCTATGAAGCTCCGCAGCTCGTTCGCCACCCGTGCCGGTGTCGCCGTGGGTGCCGCCCTCGCGACGACCGCCGTCTTCGCCGGATCCGCCCACGCGGGAGTGTCCGGCCAGTACTACCTCCACAACGCCGCCACCGGTAAGTGCCTCGACGTCCAGGGCGGCTCCTCGGCCGACTACACCGTGCTGCAGCAGTTCAGCTGCAACGCCAAGGCGCACCAGAGATTCATCCTCGAGTTCCAGCTCGACAACCCGACGACCTTCCTCAAGGCGTCCCACTCCAACAAGTGCATAGAGGCGTACAGCAACCAGCCCGGCACCCAGGTCGTCCAGCGGCCCTGCAACAACATCTCGCAGCAGCGCTGGGAGTTCGTCGAGTTGGGCGGCCCCTCGGCCCTGATCAAGAACGTGGCCAGCGGGCTGTGCCTGGACGACGGCGGCGCCCCCTCGGGCAGCCGCCGCGAGGTGCGCCAGTCGGTCTGCACGGGTGCCTCCACCCAGATCTGGAACCGCTGACGGCAGCGCACCACCCCCCAGGGCCCCCTTCGCCGCACCGGCGCGAGGGGGCCCTCCTCCTGCCTGGCCCCGACTCCCCCGCGGCACCGCTCACCGCGTTTTGGGAGGCCCGCGGCCGCGAGCCGGTCGACCATCAGAGCAATCCGCGTACTGCAGCACCGAGACCAACGCGAGACAGGCCGGCGACAGCCCTCGCCGCCCGTCGACCGGATACCAGTCCGTGAAGTCCTCGACCGTGAATAGCTCGTCCAGCCGGTCGCGCACCCACATCGCTACCGTGCCCCGCGGATTTGCTCGCCCGGGCCATCCGCGCTGTCAGCGAAGGAACCACCCGTCCGGAGCCTGACCCCATGGACATCGTGGTCACACCTCCAGCCGCTCGAAACACCCCGCCGAGCCCAGCGCAGCACGAAGCCCTGCCCAACGGAACCCCTCACCCCGGGACTTCACCACGACGCGCGAAGATCACCAACGGCATCCGGAATCGCGGCCTGAACCAAATCTTCGCCGGGCGCTCGGCGTTGGTCAGAACAGAAGATCGTCAACGCGGACCCAGGGGGATCGGGGTCCCGCCGTCGTCGCCGTTGGGGTGGGGCCTTGGGGATCGCAGACCGCGAAGGCATCTCGTTTCACCTGCAGGCCCGTGATGTCCTCGCCCCATGCTTCAAGGGTCTCGATCGCCCGTTCGCGGTACTGCCAGAGCTCACTCGCGGCCAGCGGGTCCCGCAGCAGCGGCACCAGCTTCTCTCGGTGATGCTTGAGGCGTGTGTCGTCGAGCAGCGGGATACAGGCAGCGACTGCCGCTTCGCGGACGTGTGGGTCTGGGTCCTCCAGGAAGGCCACGACTGCGGAGTAGAGCAGGGGCCGAATTTGACAGGTCTGGACGAATGGAGGGTACTCCTCCGGCGGGAAGCCGATACGGCGCCCGGTCACGGCAGTTTCGTCGCTGGCCGCGCCGAGCCAGCCCAGCAGTGCGGCGCGCAGAGAGCCGGGAAAGCCGTTGGGCTGTTCGTCGACCGGCAGGCAGGTGCGCGGGTCGCCGAGGATCGCGGCCACGTAGAGCGCGGCGGGGACCGTCGCCTCGTACAGGGTGTTCTGGTGGTGCACCACGCAGTGCAGGTGATCCAGTGCCTCCTACCTCACACGCTGGTCGTTGTCGAGGAGTTCGGCCAGCATCTGAGGCGTATCCCCGGCCGGCCCCATAGCGTGCTCCAAGCCCTCCCAGTCGGTATCTGCCAGCACCACGGCGGCATCAGGCAGTTCTGCGGGGACACCCCCGGCATCGTTGGTCATCTCCGGATTGCGGCAGGGCCGACCGAAGCCGAGAACAGGGCCTGTGGATCACCATGAGCTTCACAGAACTGCGGTCAGGACCAAAATCGTGACCGCCGACACATACCTGCGCACCGCCGTGCTCGCCGTCCCCAACACCCTGCTAGGCATCCGCGACAAGTCCATCGGGCTCGCCCAGTTCGCCGCCACCGGCCGCGAGCACGAGGTCGCCTTCCTGTGGCTGCGCCACATCGTCGAGGCCGACGAAGGTCTGGAGGTCGATGTCCGTGTGTCCAAGGTCGCCAGCCCAAGGGGGCGTTCTTCCTGTCCGTGTTCGCCGCACTGTCCGACTCCAGATCACGGGCCTACTACGACAAGAAAATCGCCCAGGGCAAGCACCACACCCAAGCCCTCCTCTGTCTCGCGCGACGACGGGCCGACGTCCTCTTCGCGATGCTCCGCGACAGCACCTTCACGAGTCGCAGCCAACGGCGGTCACATGACCTGTGAGCCACCCAGCGGCAGCACACGGTCGGCCTCGACGTCGAAGCCGAGAACCGGGTGGAGCGGATCAGACTCCGGGCTCAGCAACACCGGCTTGCCGAGCCGACGCCCGATTGCCCGCAGCAGACGGCACAACGCATCCACGCCGCGCTGCCCCTTGAGCCTGTTCCGCTTTGACGAACACCATCGGTGTGGTGGTCAGGCCGCGAGGGCGGTCTCGTAGTCAGCGGGGCTGCGGTAGCCGAGGCTGCTGTGCAGTCGGTGCAAGTTGTACCAGCCTTCGATGAAGTCGAAGATCGCGGTGCGGACGATGGCCCGGCTGGGCCAGGCGGTGGTGCCGAGCAATTCGCGTTTGATGGTGGCGAAGAAGGACTCGGCGAGGGCGTTGTCCCAGCATTGTCCGGTGCGGCCGACGGATAGGCGGATGCCCAACTCATCGGCGAGAGCGGCGAATTGCTGGCTGGTGTATTGGCAGCCGCGATCCGAGTGGAAGATCACCGGACGGACAGGACGACGCTGCCGAAAGGCCATCTTGAGAGCGTCGGCTACCAGGTCGGTCCGCAGATGATCGGCGGTTGCTGCGGCAGACTGGCCGACCACGCATACTGCGCGCCGTCGAGGAGCCTCACGCCCAGCCATAACAACCCCACACACCAGCACGGACAGCCGTAACAGCACCAGCAGCCGCGTACTACCTACCACTCACGGCAAGCGACCGCACCTGCCGCCAGCTGATCAGGCACAGCGAGGCTCCGCCCCGGCTGCCCGTCCGCCCGGGGTCAGCGCCCACGTCCATCCTGCACAACATCACGCAGAGGCGGGAAGCTTCACGCCGAGACGTAACGAAATCAACGACCAGCACGGCCAGCCATAACGGTCCCCGGGCACTTGTCCGGCTCCGGGGAACAACGCAACAGTCATTGGCGCTAAGGGCTGATCTTGCCGTCTAGCACAGTGGTCTATGGGTCTGCTGGGGTTCGGCGAATGCTCGGTGGTTCGGGGCGGAGCGGGGCTACAGTCCGGCCGTGCCGGTGGAATTTCTGACTGATGAGCAGGCCGAGGCGTACGGGAAGTTCGCCGAGAAGCCGACGCGGCCCGAGCTGGAGCAGTTCTTCTATCTCGATGACGTCGACCGTGCGCTGATCGGCAAGCGGCGCGGGGATCAGAACCGGCTCGGGTTCGCGCTCCAGATGTGCACCGTGCGCTACGTCGGGCTGTTCCTGGAGGACCCGCTTGCGGTGCCGTGGCCGGCCATCGAGCACCTCCGCCAGGAGCTGGGCATCGGAGACGTCTCGTGCATCAAGCAGTACACCGAGCGGCTGAAGACGGCGTACCAGCACGCGTGGGAGATCCGGGACGCCTACGGCTACCACCACTACGAAGACCCTGGGTGGGGCCGGTTGTTCCGGACGTTCTTGCACGGTCGGGCGTGGACGACCGCCGAGGGGCCGGTGGCGCTGTTCAATCAGTCGGTGCACTGGCTGCGCCGGAACCGGGTGCTGCTGCCGGGGTGAGCGTGCTGGCCCGGCAGGTCGCGGAAGTCCGCTCGGTCGCCGAGCAGCGGCTGTATGCGACGGTGGCGAACGCGGCCCGGCGGGCGGATGTCTCGCTGCCCGGGGACCTGGTCGCGCTGCTGGAGGTGCCGGAGGGCAGGCGGCTCTCGGAGCTGGAGCGGATGCGCCGGGCGCCGACGCGGACCACCGGCAACGCGATGAAGGGTGCTTTGGAGCGGGTGGATGAGATCGCGGCCTTCCGCCTGGGGAGGGTGAAGGTCGAGCAGATCCCGCCGAACCGGCTGGCCGCGCTGGCGAGGAACGGGCTGGGCTCGAAGGCCCCGAACCTGGCCCGGACCCCGGAGCCGAAGCGCACGGCGGTGGTCACTGCGGTGGTCCGGTCGCTGGAGGCGGCGGCGATCGACGATGCCTTGGACCTGTTCGCGCTCCTGATGCAGGTCAAGCTGATCAGTACGGCGAAGCGGGCCACCAACAACGACAGGCTGTCGACGCTGCCCAGGCTGGAGAAGGCATCTCGTCGCGGCGGTCGTGCTGGCCTTCACCCGCGCGTATCCACGCGATCTGTTCGACCTCGTGACGGGGCTGGGCCGCTGGGTGCTGCGCGTCGCGGCCTACGCGTCGCTCATGACCGACGAGTACCCGCCGTTCCGCCTCGACATGGGCGGCGCGGAGCGGGAACCGGACGCGGCGGAGGCACCGGCGCCCTAGGAGACCAACCGGGCCCCGCCGAGGGCCCCATCGGCCCCTCGCGCCCGAGCCCGCCAGGCAGCAGGCTGGTGGGGAGGGACCGGAGGCACCCATGACCACCACCCAGACCCACAGGTACACCGTCGCCGATGTGATGACCCGGACCGTCGTCACGGTCACGGCGGACGCGGAGTTCAAAGAGATCGTCGCCGCCATGCGCGAGTGGAAAGTGAGCGCTCTGCCCGTCATCGAGGGCGAAGGCAGAGTGGTCGGCGTGGTCTCGGAGGCGGACCTCCTCGTCAAGGAGGAGTTGCGCGGACACCGGTTCGGCCTGATCGAGCAGCTGCACCGGCAGGAAGACACCGCCAAGGCCGGCTCGACACGCGCCGCCGAGCTGATGACCTCGCCCGCCGTCACCATCGCCGCCGGGGCGACGCTGCCGCAGGCCGCGCGCCTCATGGCCGGCAAGCACGTCAAGCGACTGCCCGTCGTGAGTGCCACCGGAACACTGGAGGGCATCGTCAGCCGCGGTGACCTGCTCAAGGTGTTCCTGCGCTCCGACGACGACCTCGCGGCCCAGATCCGCCAGGAGGTCGTCGTCCCCCTCTTCCCTCTCTCGCACCGGAACGTTCAGGTCAGCGTCGCGCAAGGCGTCGTGACCCTCTCCGGCGCGGTGCGCGACAGCGGCCTCGTCCCGGTCGCCGCGCACCTGGCACAGGGCGTCGAAGGGGTGGTGGGCGTCACGTGCGAGCTCACCGCGCCGCCTTCGGCCCGGTAGCCCACACGACAAGGGCTGATCGGCCCCTCCCGGGCCGTGCACCTCTGCCGCACCCTGGCGTGGAGGCGCGGGACGGACAGAGGGAGACGACGATGGGCCGGAAATCGGACAGGTCCGGCGGCGCGGCGGCCGGTGCGCCGTCGGCGCT
>NZ_BMTS01000063.1 GCF_014649795.1 Streptomyces melanogenes | reverse complement strand
CCGGAGGTGGTGGTAGGCGATCCCGGATGGTTCCCGTTTCCTCTTGCCGGGCTCCTGGTCAGCCCCCGGTGCGCCCGTCGCAGCGCGGAGACCCCCGTCGACGCGCAACCCGAAGGCCGGCGCCCCGATCCCCTCCAGCGCCCCTCGCCCCTGCCTCCCTGTCTTCCCTTTTTTTCTTGTCGGGGGCGGGCGAGGGGCTCTGGAGGGGATGTCTGCCCCCACACCACGCCAAAACCCCACGATGACCAGCAACGTTCGCCGGGCGGCCGGGAGACGAGGTCAGGAGATAGATCAGGGGATAGTTCAGGAGATCACGCGGATAGCGCACAAGATCCACCCCGGCCCGCCCACCCCAACACCCCCACCTCCGCCCCGAGCTCCAGCACTTCAGCCCGGCCTGCGGAGACCCCCGACCAGCGCTCGGGGGCGCCGACCGGGGCCGGGAACCGCGCCGCCGGGAGGGAGCCGGCAGCGGCACAAGGTCAGGAGCGAGAACGCTCACGCTGGCAGTGCGCGCACAGGTAGCCCGTGCGCAACACCAACTTCATCGCGTCCGGGTCCTGGTGGATGGGGCACAGCCACGACAGCTCGGCATTCTCCGGAAGATCGCGCTTCAGGAACCTGCGGGCCGTCGCGCGGGCGCTCCCGTCGCCTGAACCGGGGGTGCTACTGGTCATCTCCGCCGCCCCTGCGCAGCGTGCTTCTGACGCTCACCGGGCCGCCTCCCCGCCGGGCCACGCCTGGTGGTCAGGGTGGCGGGCGAGCTCCGCGTTCGCCTGCCGCACCCGCCGGTTCTCCCGGTCCTCGCGGGCCACCTCACGCTCAGCACGCCATGCCTCGCACAGATCGCACCCCGGTGCGCCGTCCGGCTCCAGGCCGTAGCTCGCATCCAGCACGCTCATGATCGGCGGGCCGTACCTCGGGTCCGGGGACGGCCCCACCGGCGGTGCCCACATCAGCGCCCACCCCCCACCGGAGTGTCCAGCACCCGGGCCCGCGCCAGTTCCTCGCGCGTGGGGCGGCGCAGGCATTCCGGCGCCGTCGCCCACTGCGTCCCGCCGCCGGGCGGGCGCAGGTAGACGCTCCCCTCGTACCGCTCCTCCACCACCCCGCCCCTGCCGCTCGCGGTGTCCACCACATACTCCGGACTGCTGTCCACGCCGTCTCGCCATCCCCTCTGGTGGCCATGACCCGCGACCGCCGTCAACCGGCCACGGTGCCTCTGCCAGCAGTCAACGCCCGTGTCGGGCACGGGCCTTGCACACTGTTTGCACAGTTGTGGTGCGGGTACGCAGACGGCTTGCGAGCATGGGTACAAGGCCGTCCCAACGCCGGAGAGACGATCATGGGTACTACAGAGACCGAGTTGGCCCCGGGCGCGCACGTGGCGGTGCTCCGCAAATCGCGCGGGTGGTCGCAAGCCAAACTCGCACGCCGGGCGGCGGTGTCGGTCAGTCTGCTGAGCAAAATCGAAGTGGGTGACCGTGCTCTGACCCCGGCGGTCGCGGCTGCGGTCGGCCAGGCGCTGGGGGTCTCCATGGACCAGGTCCTGGGCCGCGCTCCCATCACACCGACCGATGAGCAGCGGCTCAACGAGCTCCGCGCGGCGATGCGGGACTACGACCTGCCCGACCGCCAGGCCGTCGAAGAGGGCAGGCTCAGCGCCGCCATGTCCAGTGCACACGAGCTGCGCAACCGCTTCGACGTCACGCGCCTCCTGGCCGTGCTCCCCGGCCTGCTCAGGGACGCCACCACCCACGCGCACCGCGCGAACACGCCTGAGGCCTGGATGCTCTTGGCCGAGGCGTACAGCATTGCGTACTGGCTCGCAGCACGGCACCGGTGGATGGACATGGCTGAGCTCGCCGTGACCCGCCAGCGGTGGGCCGTCGAGCAGCAGCCCAACCCCCTGGGGGCCGCCGTCGCCGCCCGCGACCGCGCCGGAACCTACCTCAACTTCGGGGACATCGAGCGCGGCCTGACCGTCGTGGAGCGGGCGATTGCCGACGCTCAGCACACCCTCGACGGCACCGACCGCGACCTCGCCGTGTGCCTGCTGAACCTTCGGGGGATGACGCTGGCAGGCAGGCTCAGGGACAAGCGCGAGGCGGTCCGGGAAGCGGAGCGGCATATGCAATCCGCAGTGACCACGTCGCAGGGCATGACCCGCCCAATCGATATCCACGGCCTCACCGTGGGGCCGCAGAACACCTTCACCCACCAGCTCGCCACCTACGTCGACCTCGGCAACCCCCACGCCGCCCTCGACCTCACCGACAACTTGGACCAGGCTCTGACCGGGATGCCGGCCACCCGGGTCGCACCCACCTACGTCAACACCGCCCGCGCCCAACTCGATATCGGTGACCGCGAGGGCGCACTCACCAATCTGACCGCCGCGTGGACCATCGCACCCCAGATGGCCCGCATCCACCCCATGGGCCGCGAACTCTTCCGCGTCCTGTCCTCGCTCCATCAACGCAGCAACGCCCGACTCCTGAGCCTGTCCAAACTCTCCGGAATCCCCCTCTGACGTATGGGCCGGGAGCCCGCCCAGCCTGTACGGCGACCCCGTACAGTGGGAGGCAGGGCCGCGACCGAAGCACACCACGATGAGCGCGCTCCCCCACCACGAGACACCGCCCCGGGCCCACGTCTCTACCAATCGGGTCGAGCCGCACGAGGGGCCGCAGGCGCTTGCCGAGCTGCCGCGCCGCGCTCGCGGTCGCCGGCCCCTGCGAGGCCGGGCTGGTCACGTTCGACGTGGCGTACGACGCCGCGCGCTTCGCCAGCACGCGGGCCGCCGTGCTCTGCGGCGCCCGGCGCGTGCTCGCCCTGCGTACCCGGCCCGAGGTCCGCGCCGCCATCGCCGCGTCGCTCGCGGGCGGGGAGGCGGCGCCCGTCGCCGCCCTGTGGGCCCATCTGGAGCGCCGGGACGCCGCCGAGCAACCCACTGGACTGTCACCGTGCCGGAGTGGCCGTACGGGGAGTTCGCGCACCTCAGCCCAGCCCTGGCGACGTGTGGGGTCAGGGGCGGCGGTGGTGCGGCTGTCGAGCGGTCATGGGGGCGAGTTGGAGGTCGGACAGTGCGGATGCTGCGGTCGCGGCGTGCTCGCCGCCGGCGAGCAGGAGCGTGCGCGCCCACTGGTAGCGGCAGCCGGCCGTCTCGAACGCCGTCGCGGTGGCGAGCAAGTGCGGCAGGTCGCCGTCGAGCAGTGCCTGTGCCCGGTCCACCAGGGCGGTGGCGACCGGGTTCCCGGTGACCACGGCCCGGGCGGCGGTGATCCGGCTCGGGGCGTCCGGGTGCCCGGCGAGGACCGCTGCCTCCGCCCGCAGCGCCGTGTACCAGTGCAGCCAGACCCAGCAGACCCACTTCCACACCTGCTCCGGCTCGGGCGCGAGGCGCTCCAGGGCCGCGGGTGCGTCCCCGTGGTGGAGCAGGACCATGGCGTCGAAGACGGCGCCGTGGCCGTGGTGGTGGTCGTCCTTGCTGCCTGCCTGGTCAGTGATCGTGAGCCAGGTCGCCCGGGCCTCGTGGTCGCCTCGCAGGCCGTGGATCATGGCGACGGACGCGGCGGCCGGGCCGAGTGAGAACGAGCGTTGCCGGCCGGCCTGCTCCCACGCGTCGAGGAAGCGCACGCTGCTGGTGAGCACCGCGTCGGCACGGCCCGCGAAGGCGTCCGCGACCAGTAGCCAGGACGTGGCGTGGTCGCCCACCTCGGCCAGCTGCGGGTGGCCCGCGAGCCGACTGCCCCACCGGCGGGCGGCCGGCAGCTCGCCCGTGCCGATGGCGGTGGCGGCGGCCATGGCGAGGGCGTCGATCAGCTCGTGGGTGCGGGCGGGGGTGTCCGGTGCCGAGGCCAGGATGTCGATCCGGGCCCGGGCGGCGGCCGCGGCGGCGAAGCTCTCACCGGCCCAGCTGTGGGCGCCGGAGAGCGCGTCGAGGGCGGCGGAGCGGGCCACCGGGTCGCCTGCGCGCCGGGCGAGTTCGACGGCCCGTTCGGCGCAGGCGACGGTGTCCGGCGCGGTGTTGTCCGGGGCTCCCTGGACCGCGCCGAACGCGTCCGCGACCACCGCGGCCTCGGCCAGCGCGAGGGCCGCCTCGGCGGCCGGGTCGCCGTCACCGGCCTGCTCGCGTGCCGCCGCGAGCAGGCCGGTCACCTCGTCCACGGGCACAACCCGGCTGAAGGTGCTGGAGAAGCGGTAGGCGGCGGTGGCGGCGGCCGCCAGGTCGCGGGCGGCGGTGGCAGTGTCCCCGGCCCGGCGGGCGGCTTCGGCGGCGGCCCGGTGCAGGCGGTACATGTCGTCGCCGAGCCTGCGGCACCCGGCCACCCCGGCGGCCTGCCGCAACGCGGCGGCAGCCTCGGCACCGGCGGCGGCGAGCGAGGCCGCCTGCTCGTAGCGCTGTTGGGCCTCGCCCAGCAGGTTGCGGGTGAAGGCCAGCCCGGCCAGGAACAGGGCGAGACGGCACGCGTCCGCGCGCTGCTGCGGCCGCCCCGCGGCCCAGGCCAGGGCGGCCCGCAGGTCTTCTGCGACCGCGTCGAACCGGGCCCGCCAGTTGGGGGCATCGTCGTCGTGGAGGGCGGCCGCGCCGGCCAGGCACCAGGCCAGGTGCCGCGAGCGGACGTCGTCGAGCTCACCGGCGTCGGCGAGCCGCTCCGTACCGTACTGGCGCAGGGTCTCCAGCGCCTGGTAGCGGGTGCCCGTCTCGGACGGTGTCACGGCGAGCAGGCTCTGCTCGGCGAGCCTGCCGAGCCCGTCGGCGACCGCGGCCGCCTCCAGCGGGGCGGTGCCGGCCACCTCGGCGGCCGCCTCGGCGGTGAACGGGGCGACGAACACCGACACCCGCCGCAGCAGTGCCCGGTCCCGCGGCTCGAGCAGGTCGTGGCTCCAGTCGAGGACGGCCCGCACCGAGCGGTGCCTGCCGTCGGCGCGGGGGCCGCCGGCGAGGATCCGCAGCTGGTCACCGAGCCCGGCCGCCAGGCCGTCCAGGCCGAGCGTGGACCAGCGCGCCGCCGCCAGTTCGATAGCCAGCGCCATGCCGTCGAGCCGTTCGCACAACGCCGCGATCCGGTCGCGTTCCGCCGGGGCCGGGGCCCTGCCGACCGCCGCCGCCCGCTCCAGGAACAGGGCCACCGCCTCCGACTCGCCGCCGCCGACCCGCGACAGCGGCGGAACCGGGAAGACCCACTCGAACGGCACCATCAGCCGGGCCCGGCTGGTCGCCAGTACCCGTATCCCCGGGCACGCCACCAGCAGCCGCTCCAGGAACGGCGCCACCCCGTCGCGCACCTGCTCGCAGTTGTCCAGCACCAGCAGCAGCCGGCGGTCCGCCAGCGCGGCCACCAGCACGTCGTCGATACCGCGCCCGGGCTGCTCGCCCACACCCAGGGCCGCCGCGACCGTCGCACCCACCCGCCCGGGATCGGTGACCGGGACCAGGTCGACGAAGCACACCCCGTCGGCGAACTCGCCCGCCACCTCGGCCGCCACCGCCAGCGCGAGCCGCGTCTTGCCCACCCCGCCCAGACCGACAGCGGTCACCAGCCGGCGTTCCGTCACCGCCGCGGCCAGCTCGCTGCGTTCCCGCATCCGGCCGACGAACGCCGTCAACGGTGCCGGCAGCGCGGGTGCCGGGCGCGCCCGCCCGGCACCCGCCGGTTCGGGCGCGTGCCGCGACAGCGCCCGCCGGTCCGCCACCTCCAACTTCCGCAGCAGCGAGGAGACGTGCGACTCGACCGTCCGTACGGAGATGAACAGCCGCGCGGCTATCTCCGCGTTGCTCAGGTGCTCCCCGAGCAGAGCGAGCACGTCGGCTTCACGGGCCGAGATCACTGAAGTGGACACCGGGCCATTATCCGTAGTGCTTTGCGTAGTGCCTTTCCGTGGTCAGCACGGAGGCGCCCCCTACCCCGCCCGGGGGAAGCTGTGATCACAAGGAACGAGCCCGGCAGACACCGGGCCGACCGGTTCCACCGGTCCCGCCGGTTCCACGACGACAGGAGTGACCATGACCAGCTCTTCCACCCAGGGGATGAAGACCGTCCTGCATCCCGTGTCCGACCTCGCCCGCGCCAAGGCGGTGTACGCCGCGCTGCTCGGTGCCGCCCCGCAGACCGACGGGCCCCACTACGTCGGCTTCGAGGCCGCCGGCCAGCACATCGGCCTCCTCCCGGGCGGCGGACCGCAGGGCCTGACCACGTCGCTGGCCTACTGGCACGTGCCGGACATCGAGGCCACGCTCGCCGCGCTGACCGCCGCGGGCGCCACCGTCAAGGAGCCCGCGCACGACGTCGGCGGCGGCCGCCTGGTGGCCACCGCCATCGACCCCGACGGCAACCTCATCGGACTGCTGCAGGACCGATGAGCACCCCGCCCCGCTCCCGCGCACAGCGCCGCCACGACACCGAGCACCGGCTCGCCCACGACATCGACGTCTGGGTAGCCAGCGCCTCGCCGGACGGCGTCCCGCACCTGGTACCGCTGTCCTTCGACTGGGACGGCGAAACGCTCCTGGCAGCCACCAGGGCGGACAGCCCCACCGGGCGGAACCTGGCCGCCACCCGGACCGCCCGGCTCGCCCTCGGCCACACCCGCGACACCGCCATGATCGAGGGCCACGTCGAGGTCCTCGCCCTCGACGCACTACCGCCCTACCTGGGCGACCGGTTCGCCGCACGCACCGGCTTCGACCCGCGCTCCCTGACCACCCCCTACCGCTGGTTCCGCATCACTCCCCACCGCATCCAGGCCTGGCGGGAAGAGAACGAGCTGGCCGGCCGTGAACTGATGCGCGACGGCCGCTGGCTGGCCTGACACCTGACCCGATCCCGCGCCGCACGGACAAGGGCCCAAGCCCTCCAGGGCCGCTACCACGGCCCCAACCGGAGCCTGAACCGGGGCTGCCCGAACCACGCCCCTGACCGGGGCCCGCAAGGCCCCTTCTCAAGACCCACCCATCCAGATCCACACTTCCAGACCCTCACGAAGGAGATCCACCATGAGCAGCACCGCCAACCGCGCACACCAGGGATTCACGGCCGAGGAGCGTGCCGCGATGAAGGACCACGCACAGGAACTCAAGACAGCGGCCCGCCGCGCCTCGAAGGCGGACAAGGCCGCGCAGGAGGCACAGGACGTACTCGCGAAGATCGCGGAGATGCAGGACGCGGACCGGACCTTGGCCGAGCGCGTCCACGCGGTCATCACCGCCACCGCCCCGGTCCTCGCACCGAAGCTCTGGTACGGGATGCCCGCCTACGCACTGGACGGCAAGGTCGTCTGCTACTTCCAGAGCGCACAGAAGTTCAAGTCGCGCTACGCAACGCTCGGTTTCAGCGACCAGGCGCAGCTGGACGACGGCCCGATGTGGGCGGCCGTCTTCGCCCTCGCCGAGATGACGGCCGAGGTGGAGGCACGGATCGCCGCACTCGTGAAGCAGGCAGTGAGCTGAAACACGCCCGGTGGGCGGCCCTCATCACCTCCCGCTCCGCCCTGCAGGCGGCAGGAGACCCGAAGGGCGGCCCAGGCACACCCGCCGAGACGACAGCCGCGCCCCAACCACCCCAACCCGCTAAGCAGACCCGCCGTCTGCGGCATGCAGCGCGCGGGGTTGCAGGCAGGGTCCGGCCGCGGGTCTTCGAGCGGGTGCACTGGTCACGCACCGGGCAGGGCTGCACGTCTTCGCCTTGTCGAACTCGACGACGATGGCCCTGGTACCGCACAGGGTGGCAGGGCTCCACCCGGCGCCGGTGTCCCCGCGTGGACAGGTGGCCTGCCGCTCGTCCCAGTCGATGAAGAACGCGGTGCGGTCGAACCCGGCGCCCGCACGCGCCTCTTGTCGCAGGTCCGGGCGGCGTCCATGGCCAGGCCTCGGCTCTGCCAGTCGTTGCGGACCACGTACAGGATCTTGAGACCACGAGCAGCCCATGGCAGGCTCATGCCGCATGATCGATGAATTCGCGAAAGACAACCTGCACGGGAGACTGCGGCGGGACCGCAAGGCGCTGCTCTGGAAACTCGACGGCTTGTCCGAATACGACGCCCGCCGGCCTTTGACGGCGACCGGGACCAACCTCCTCGGTCTGGTCAAACACGTGGCCAGCGTGGAGGCCAGGTACTTCGGCGAGGTCTTCGGCCGCCCTTCCCCGGAACCGCTGCCCCGGTGGCAGGACTGAACCGTTCCGGGTTCGGTAGCAATGCCGCTTAGTTAGCGGTCTCCGGAGGGCTATCGTGGTGGCCATGGTGAGGGGCGATCCGAGACGTCAACCTGTGGCGGTCAATGGCCAGTTGACGGACTGAGTGGCCATCGGGGTACTCACGGAGCTGGTGCCCAGAAGGTTGGTTGATGAGGTCGTTGACCGGGCCGGGCGGCGGGAGCAGCGCGTCCGGCTGCTTCCGGCCCG
>NZ_BMTS01000062.1 GCF_014649795.1 Streptomyces melanogenes | reverse complement strand
GGTGTCGGTTATGTCGTGATCGCGTGGTTCATGAAGTTCATCTCCAGCAAGAGCTTCATGCCGTTCGTGGTCTACCGCATCCTGCTCGGCATCGTGCTCTTCGCCCTGGTCGGCGCGGATGTGCTCAGCCCGCACGCGGGCGAGGTCTCAGGGGGCTGAGGAACGGGACGGGCGAGTCGATCAAAGACGGCAGGCCTCACCCGTACCGGAGTAGCACGGCACGCTGCATGTTCGATGCACTTGGCCTGCCGACAGTCCGGCTGGGCGCTAGCCTTCTGGGCGCTAGCCTTGGCCAGCCTTCACATGATGAAGGGAGCCCCCAAGGTACGGCCCTTGCTTGGCGGCTGGCCGTACCTGTCGGGAGCTCCCCCAGGTCATCGATGGGCTCTTCGCATCGCCAGACGGGAAGGAAACCCTTGACCCGGACCGAAGGTACCCCAGAAACCGGACAACGCCCCGGGCGCGCCCTGCGGTGGCTCACTGCGGGCGTAGCCGCCGCCACTATCCCGGCCATCACTGTTCTCGCCCTGACCGGCCACCCTGAGCAGGCCACCGCCATCGGCGCCATCGGCGGCGCAGCCGCCATGGGCGGCGTCCAGATCTCAGTGAACATCCACCGCCACCGCCGCTGACCACGGCGTTTCCATCCACCAGGTGGTGGGTCCGACGACGCGCGGACCCACCACCCCGCACTTCATCGCGGTTACAACCCGCTGTGTGGGCACCGGCCGCTGGGGCGCGCCCCCGGGTCTCGACCGTCACCCCCGCTCCCGCATCCGTCTCAGCTGATAGGCGATGGACGATGGGCTGGAGACACCGACCGCCGCCGCGAGCTCCCGCACGGAGGGCGCCTCCCCGTACTGGACCACCCACTCGCGGGCCCTGCGCTCGATAAACAGCTGGCTGATCGGGGAGATGCCCGCTCACAACCGCCCACCGCGCGCCAGTCCCTTGAGCGCCATCCGCGCCCCAGGCGTCGCACCGGCTGGAGTTGTCCAGTACGGGTGTGCGGCGATCCGGACTGACAACTGCTGCAGTCGCCGCCGGTACGCGGTCGTTCCGCCCCGCCCGGCGGACGGGTCCGCGAGCCGCCGGTACGTCGCGTACCAGGCGGCTTGTGCTTCCAGGAGGTCCGCGGTTCGGTGAATCCCCGAAAGGGTATTCGCTGAGGTATTCATGGGTGCATACTCGGAGGTATGGCAGATACCACTGTGAAGGTCGACTCCGAGACCCGGGACCGCTTCGCCGCTGTCGCCGCTGCCCGCGGCCAGAGCGTGCGCGCCTACCTGGCGGAGCTGGCCATCGAGGAAGAGAACCAGCTGGCCTTGGGCAGGGCGACCGCCGCTTTCCGTGAAGCGGTCGGCCGGCCCGGCATCGCGGAGGCCTTCGACCGTGAGTTCGGCGGCCTGCCCGCGACCACACGCGCGAACCGGGCGGCCTGATCTTGGAGCTGCACATCGACATCCGATGGCTCCTGGACCGCCAGGAGGAACTCCTCGGCAAAGACCTGGGCGTCCTGGACTACTCGGGCCTGGTGGCCGCGGTCGCCAGGCATCGCGTGAACACCCCGGCGCTGGCCACAGATTCACCCGATGCGTACTGGAGGGCCGCAGCACTCTTGGAGCAGATCGTGCTGCTGCGACCGCTGCCGACCAGGAACGAGTACTTTGGCTACGGCGTCGCCGTGGCTTACATCCAGGCCTCCGGCAGCGACGTGGACACGGCGTTCGAGCCCTGGCGTGACCTCATCACCGACATCCGGGCGCTGCGCCTGACTGTGTACGACGTGGCCGACCGGCTGCGCTCGATGCGTCCGAACCACTGATCGGCGTCGTGGTCCTGAAGCGGGCCGCGCGGCCGCGTTCGTCGGATTCCAGGCCACAAGGAGACGTGCCGCGCTGAAGAGCGGTGTCGGCCTGGCGTCGTCGTGGCAGAGGCCCGGCAACGTCTGGAGGCGCGGTCGCCTCGCGCTGAGAGACACTCACGGCGGGTGTACGGTCGCCGCCCCGGGGCAGGCCTAGGAGATGGTCGACCCGCGCACTGTTCTTCCCTCGCACCGGGATAGCGACTTCGGGCAGTGCCTGGATTGGCTCATGAAGCACGCCCCGTCCCGGCGCCTGGCCTGCGACGACCACTGCGTCGGCGGTGCCCCGACAGCGCCCGCGCCGTGCGGCGCTGGATGAGGGCTGCTGGCGAGGCGCTTGCCGAGTTACGCCAGGCCGTGGCCGCCGACCTCGTCGGCCACCCTGAGGGCAGTTCACAGCGGCGAGGAGTAACTCACCTCATCGCACTGGGGCATCGCGAGCGTGCGTACGGCTTCCGTCGCGACCAACTGCTCAGTGTCGGCGGCGGAGCGGTCTCTCTTTGATTGCAGGGGAAATGTCCCGGAAGCGCAACACCGAAGCCGCAGCGGAAGCGGAGGCCCGCAACAGGGAATCCCGCAGGCGGCGGAGGCCGTCTGCCAGGTCCGGTCAACCCTGCGCCGCACCATGTCACCGGTGTACCAGCGCCACCTGGTCGAGCAGCTCCTCGACGTGGCCGGCCAGGCGGGGACCGAGCTCTCGCGCAGCGAGGCCGGCTAGGTCAGGGCATGAAGGGACCGGCAGATGCCCGGTTGATGATGGGGGAGAAGGCCTACTTGGTGGACTCGTAACTGTGGCAGAGCGACAGCGGGCGCGAGGTGAGTGGACCGGTCGGGACACTTCCCAGACTGAGCAGAGCCCGTGAGGCCCGATTGCTGCGCAGGCGGCCGTGGAGAAGGCGGACAGCAATAAGGGCGACGGCGTAGAAATCCGGCCGATCGACACGCGAGTTGATCGCCTGTCTTTGACGGCCGCTGCGGTGTGGCTGGTTAGGCTATCCTGTGCGGGATTTCCGGGATATTTGGTGCGGTCCCTCGGGTGTGCCACCACTCGATCACATTAGCCTGCACCATAAGAGCCAGCCAGCGGTAAGCCTCCGTCGGCCTATCGGGGCGGGCTGCATCAGTATCACTTCCGGAAAGCTCCAAGCTGATGGCCCATTTCTCCCTGCCTCCACTGCGCAATGCCACGGATGCCTGCATTGACAGTGTGAGCTTGCCCTCGGACTCATGAAGGGAGATTTCCGAAAGGAGGAATCCCGGGTCTCCTGCCCCGCCGAACTTTTCCGATAACGCGGACTGAAGGCCGGCGGGGACAGTGAGTTCTTCCATGCATTTACCCTAGCAGGCGGGGGTGCTCCCGGTGTGGGCTATCGAGGTGATGTGCCCCGGCTGGTAGTACGCGGTGATGATGCCCTGCGGCCGGACCCCCGTTCCTCCCAGCGCACCGTCATTGAACACGACCTTGAACGTCATGGGCGGGCACTGGTTGAGGTTGGTGTAGTAGAACCCGAAGCTCTGGCGACCCCGGGCTACCGTATTGGCGATCTGGCCGTCGTCGAAGCCGTGCTTCGCGACGATGTGGCGATACCCCCAAGTCGACGTCCCGCAACGCAGGGGAACGGCCTGGAAGTTTCGCGTGTAGGTCTTGATGACATACGTCTCGGACTTTCCTGCGCACGGGTCGGCGGTGGCCGCCGCGTTCGACGGCGCTGCCGACGAGAAAAGCAGGGCAGATACAGAAATACCGAGTGCCGCCCCGATAGAAGAAACGCGATGAGTGAGCCTCATCAGATCCCCCTCTGCTGTTCGAACACTTGTTCCGACCCGATGAACGCTACCGGCAGCCACTCGCTTAATGCCACTGTCTTTTCGGTTCTGACCGAATATCGACGAGTGGATCAGATCGAGACGTTTTCAATTTGGCCGAATTGGCCTGCGCGTGGCCTGCTAAAAACAAGTCACCTCGGTCCTTGGAATAAGGATTGCGCCCAGCTGGGGCAGTATTCGGCAACCTCGATCAGAAGGCCGAAGCCCACGGCCAGAAGGCGGAAGCCGCAGCCGCGCGGCCAGTCGCCGATGTCTCGGCCGCGCCCGTCGCACCGGTCGTGCTGCCCTCGCCGCGCCCGGCCGTCGTCTTCGTCCCGGAGCCGGGCGGCGTCGACGGCGACCAGGAGCAGGGGCTGGTCCTTGAGGAGCTGACCCGCGAACAGGTCCTGGACCTGTGTGCCCGGGTGTTCACGGCTCCTCGCATGCCTCTCCGTGTGCAAGGCGTACCACCGGCGGGATGCGGTATGTACGGGCGTTCAGGAGCGGGCGGATCACGCCCGCTCGGCTGCGGGGCCCGTGATCGACGGTGCGGCAGGCGTTGTGCGAGAACTGCGGCCAGGACCAGGCCGCCAGCCTGTGCGAGGCGTGCGGTTATGGCCGCCGGACCGAGGCCTTGATCGTCACGGCCGGGCTGTTCGACCCTCCTTCAGTGTTACCTCGGTTGGACGAGGGTGTGTTCATCGCCGAAGGTGTTTCCGGTGCGGGTGTAGAGGGTGGTTTCGCCGTCGGACCAGCGGATGAGAAGGTCGTCCGGCCAGTTGTTGGCGTCGTAGGCACCTGCGGTCATGACGGTGTCGTGGGTCCAGATGCTGGCAGGTGCGGCCATCTGGATCTCCTTGCCGAGGCCGCTGGGGCTGGTGTCCTGGTACTGGATGACGCGGCCGTCCGCCCAGCGGATGAGGGTGTCCCAGTTGGCGCCGCCGGTGAAGTCGCCCGCGGTGACCAGGGTGGCGCTGCGCCAGGCGTCGTCGGCCTTGCGCAGCTGGTGTTCGGTGCCGAAGCCCTTGTCGCCGACGGCGGTGTAGTCGGTGACCTCGCCGTCGCTCCAGCGCACCAGCAGGTCGGTGACGTGGTTCGCGGTGCCGAAGTTGCCGCCGGCGACCTGGTCGGCGTACTTCCAGATCGAGCCGGAGTCGGCGATCTTGATGCCGCCGCCGAGACCGTTGCTGCCGACATCGGGCAGGATGCGCACTTCTCCGCTGTTCCACACCACCAGCAGGTCCGAGCCGCTGCCGCCGGAGAAGTCGCCACCGGTCAGTGACTTGACGTCCTTCCACGTGGCATTGGCCGCGGCCATCTGGCGCTCGCCGGTGAAGCCGCCGTTGCCGTCGCCGGTGTAGAGGGTGACCTCGCCGTCGGTCCACACCACGATCAGATCGCCCTTGCCGTCGCCGGTGTACTCACCGGACGCAAGAAGGCGAGCGTGCGTCCATAGGTCGCCGCTGCCCATGGAGTACGGGAGCTTGGGCTGCTGGTACGTACTGCCGTGCTCCACGTGCTGGTTGGCCCTGGCCTCGTCGTACAGCTTGAAGAACCAGTCGCCGTGGACGGGGCTGTAGGTGAGCCAGTCGACGTTGGCGTCGTTGCCGCCGCCGTTGCAGCCGCCGACGTTCCCGATGATTTCGCCGGTTCCCGTGGTCCAGTCGATCTTCGAGAACCAGGGGCCGCCGGAGACCCCGCCGTACATGCCGCGGCACTTGGCCTGGATCTGGTAGAAGCCGGGTAGCGCCTCGGTCCTGGTGGGGCAGCGCACCCCGTGGTCCTCGGGGGTGTTGTTCTTGGCGCTGGGGTAGCCGACCATCGTCACGTCGTTGTTGTAGCCGGGTGTGCGCGCGAGCGTGTTGGCCCCGACGACGTCCTGGGCGTTCTTGCCGCTGGTGTTGGGCGCGAGCCGGGCGAACGCGAAGTCGAGGTCCGAGATGGCTGCCTTGCTGTTGTGGACGTACCGGTTGTCGATGAACCAGTCGGCAGGGGCGATGCGGTAGTACCCGTAGGTCTGCTTGTCCAGCGCGTACTCGGCCCTGTACCACGGTACGAAGGCCGCGTTCCCGCCGGCGCAGTGCCCGGCGGTCAGGATCAGGTTCCGCCCGGGGCTTTCCACGACGCTGGCCGAGCACTTGTGGGCGTGCATCTGGCCGGTGGTCGGATCGGTCTGGGTGGAGAAGATGACGCCGACGGACTTGGCACCGAGGATGTGCTCGGCGGTCGGCATGTCGGCCGCCGCGGAACTCCTGGGCCGGGTCTCCTTGGGCGTGACCGTGGCGCTGCCCTGGCTGCTGGTGTCGGCGCCGGGACGCGTTCCCGGGTCGGTGGCCGACGCCATTCGCTCCGGCGTCCAGAACCGGAGTACATCCGCGTCGGACCACCCTTCACCGCCGTTGTCAGGCTGGGGGGCGGCCCCGGTGCCGGGGGCGGTGGGCGACGGCACGGCAGCGGTCGGGGTTGGGGGGAGCGCGGTGTTGAAAGGTCTGGGTCTGGGAGGGGTCCCCGCTGACGGTGCGTCGGTTAAAAGGGTGGTTGCCGGCGCGGGGGATGGACGCTTCGCTTCGGCGGCGTGGGCGAGGGAGCCCGCGCCTGTGGCAAGGAGTGCCCCGCAGACTGCTGAGATGGCAAGGCGGCGTAGGCGTATGTGTGACGCGCGCAAAGGATGCTCTCTGCTCAAGGAGTTGGATGATGCCGGGGCCGAGGTCGGCTCCCGGGGGCAGGGAAGTCGGTGCTCGGCCCGGGCGCCCGCTCAGGGGGCCGGGGCCGGGCCCTTCGGCCGCCGTGCACGGATCACGGCGAATGCGGTGCCCGCCGTCACCAGGAGGGCGGCTCCCGTGATCAGCCAGGGCCGGTAGTGCCTCTCGGGTGAGCCGGCCACTTTCAGCTGGGCGGTGCTGGTGCTCTGTCCGTGGTGGCTGACGACGGTGAGCTCGTACGTGCCGGCCGGAAGGTTGTCGCGCAGCGCGGTGTGCCCCGCGTACACACTGGTCCCGTCGTCGCACTTGCAGCTAGGGGCGTCCGAGCTGTCCTTCTTGATCGCCAAGGGCTTCGTGAACGCCTTGGACGTCACGGTGAGGGACTCCTCGTCGGGGGCCGCCTGGTAGTCCGCGAGGAGAACGACGATCTCGCTGCCCGGCCGCATGACGACCTTCGGTGTGGAGTCCTCACTCCCCAGCCGCCCGTTCCTGGGCCCTGCCACGAACCGGGAGATGTCTGCGGAGCCTTGAGCCTTGAGTGTCAGGCTGTCGGTGGCGATGACCTGGCCGTGGCTGACCGCCGTGGCCCGGTAGGTTCCGGGGGCGATGTCACTGCGGATGAGGGGCTGCGCGTCTGGTGCATCGACTTGAGCCGACTGCGCAGCCCCCTTCTTCACGGGGGTGAGGACGACGGGTTGCCGCAGGGCCGGAGAAGTGACGGTGACGGTGTCCCAGCCTGCGGGCACGCCCTCGATGCTGAACCAGACCGGGCCCCCCACCTCGACCCGGCCCTGGTTGCCGAAGTGAGTGAGGCGCGGGCTCTTGGATGGGCTCGCTGCGACTGTGAAGCCGGGTGTGGGAGCTTGTGCCGCTGCGATCCCGTACGGCACACCGAGCCCAGCCAGCAGGGACAGCCCTGTCACACACAGGACTCGAACCGATCGGCGAAACATGTGACGCCCTCCCCCTCAAGGCTTTCTCGTCCGGGAAGAGGGTGATGCGGTATGTTGCGTTGCGCCGCCCGCCCCGCTCGCGGCCTGGAGAATCCGCAGGTGCTGTCCATCCACGGGCCACGCTGCACGGAAGGTGCCCCGCCCTGCGAGGGAGGAGGGGCACCTGCGTGGCAGGGCTCGGCTGCTAACCCGGTCTCGTTCCCTGATTCGTCCGATCAGGAAACGAGACCGGGGTCAGTGACTCCGGCGTGGCCATGCAAGTTAGAGACTCGTACCGACCAAGCCACCGATGATGCCGAATCCGAGAGGAATCGCGTAGGCGGCCAACTCCGCGGAACGGACGCGTGTCCGGAGCCGCTCAAGGAGTGCAGCGGTGACGATTCCGAAGGTGGCGGCGAAGAGCAGGACGTCAGGGGTACGGACGGCATCCCATCCATGCGCCACGACGTTCACGACAGTCATCGTGCCCCCGAAAAGCGCGGCGGCCGACAACAATTCACCAGCCTTGAGGACCGGCCTCCCGGAAGGATCTTCCCCCTTGCCCTGCCGCATCACCTGCCGTACCAGAGCGACGACCACGATAACTTCCAGCACCGTGGCGACGCCGAAAGAGACCATGAAGAAAAGCTTCATCGCACTCATCCCTTCATGAATGTCAGAAGAAGAGGATCAGCCACAGCTCTTGGCCACGGCACTGAGGCCAGTGACGTTGCCGAACATCGCCACCAGGGCCTTCATCCGATCCTGGTAACCACCGGCCTGGACCACGGTACGGGCTCCCGTCCACACGCCACCCAGCCTGCGGAGCTTGGACACCAGGACCGCGTTGCCGGCGACAAACGCGCCGATCGCGCCCACACACGCGGTGACTTTCCAGGCGCGCTTCCAAGAGAAGCCGCCTGAGTCCGCCGGTCCGCCCGGCTCAGGCTCGGGCTGGCTGAGCCGGGCAAGAACCTGCTGCTGCGCGGCCGGGTCATCCGGGTACATCGCGGCGACTACCTGCTCCATGCTGGGGTTGGCGGGAAGAGCCAGGAAGCGGTCCTCCAGCCCCTCGTCCTGGACTTCCGGAGCGGCTGCATCCGCTGCCGTGAGCTCCTGCGTCACGGCGTGCGCGGCAGCCGATACTTCTGCCCGCTGAACATTCTCTGCTTCGGCCGCGCTTGCCAGGCCCGATGTAGCCCCGAAGGCGAGGACAGCGGCGACGCCAAGAGCTGTGGCACGAGCGGAAATCCGCATGGCGGTGCGCCGGTGAGAACTGGTCTGCACGATGGCTTCCCCTGAGTTGAATGCGAGTGCACCACGTCCCCCCAAACCCCGTTTTATCTGGAGAGGCGCACCCGACTTGGTCTTGATCAACTAAACAGGGATCACGCACGCCCGGCTGTGACTCAGAACACATACCCACCTCAGGTTTTCCTCAACTGCCAGGAATGGCCGAAAGCGTCGCACTGCATTGCTCGATATCGCGTGCGGATCTGAACTAGTGGCAAGGAACACCGCAGGTACCGGGCCGTAACTGGTGGATGTCTTGCGTGATCGTGCAGCCGCAGACGACGCCGGGTTGGCGACCGGCGCAACGCGCTGGCGATGCTGGACAGCATTCCGCGGCCAAGGCGCGGCAAAGTACGTGTCCAAGGACCCGGTGGGCTGGCCTTATCGGCCGCCCTAGCGTCAGCAGTGCGACGACCGCATGTTGCTCGACTCGGCAGGGAGGTGTCGTTCTGGGGAAATCGAGAAGGCCATCGGCGCCCACCGCAGCTGCCTGGACCCGCCCACCGAGCCCGCGCCACTCCCCGCCCCGTCCGAGCTCCCGCGCGTGGAGGGCGTGCAGGCGGCACAGGCCCGACGCAGGCACGCCGAGGTCCACACCCTCTACGACAAGGGCGTCGGCATCGACCGCATCGCCGCCCAGCTCGGCCTGGACCGCAAGACGGTCCGCCGCTACGCCCAGGCGGCCATCGCCGATGACATGATCACCACGCGGCGCCGCGGCCACCACGGGCTGGCCCGTTACGCTCCCTATCTCAACCAGCGATGGAGCGAGGGCTGCACCGACAGCGGCCGCCTGCACCGCGAACTGCGCGAACTCGGCTACCTCGGCAGCGCCCGCAGCGTGCGCCGCTGGCTGGAACCCCTGCGCGGCACCGATCCACCGCTTCACGGCCTGCCCGAAGCACCCACCGTCCGGCAGGCCACCACCTGGTTCACCCGCCACCCCGACGGCCTGACTAGTGAAGAATCCCTCCGCCTCAAACAACTCCTGGACGGCTGCCCGGAGTTGGCCGACACTCCGAACCACGTCCGAGAGTTCGCCAAGATCATGGATCGGCTCGACGGCGAGCGGCGACTGCCCGGTTGGATCGAAACCGCCGAGCTGCCGATGATCCGCAGCTTCGCCCACAATCTCCGCAACGACCTCGACGCCGTCACCCAGGGCCTCACCAGCCCCTTCAACTCCGGCGTCGTCGAGGGCAGGGTCGTAGACCTCAAAACAATCAAGAGACGGATGCCCGGCCGCGCGGGCTTCCCGTTGCTTCGAAAACGCGTCCTGCTCGTGGCCGCCAGCCGCCGGACACCCACAGTCACCACGGCGACGGCATCCTGACCGGTTTCACAGAAATCTTGCATGGACCGCGTGAACATGGCCGCCCTCAATCAGATCGGACGGGGTTGCTCTCCCATCGGCGGGGTTGTTCTGGGCAGGATGATGTGGTCGATATGGCGAGGGCTCTGAGTCAGCTACAGCGCTCTCCTCCCTCGGTGGAGAAGCCGCCGTAGTGTTCCCTGGCAGCGGGCTATAGCACGTTGATTACGGGCCCAAGCGTCCTGGGGGTTGAGGTTGAGTGCGGCGGTCAGATCTGCGACCGCCTCGTCGAAATGCCCCGCCTGACGATGAGCCGCGCCCCGTTCAGCGAGAGCCCATGCGTCCTGGGGGTTGATGTTGAGTGCGGCGGTCAGATCTGCGACCGCCTCGGTGATACGTCCCGCCTGACGATGAGCCGCGCCCCGTTCGGCGAGGGCCCAGTCGTGTGTGGGGTTGAGGTTGAGTGCGGCGGTGAGGTCGGTGACTGCTTCGTCGAAACGCCCCGCCCGACGATGGGCTATGCCGCGTTCGGCGAGGGCCCAGTCGTGTGTGGGGTTGAGGTTGAGTGCGGCGGTGAGGTCGGTGACTGCTTCGTCGAAACGCCCCGCCCCACGGTGAACTAGTCCTCGTTCGGC
>NZ_BMTS01000061.1 GCF_014649795.1 Streptomyces melanogenes | reverse complement strand
ACCCACCTGTCCCAGGCCCAGCGCGACGAGTACCTCGCGGCATGCCCGGACATCCTCGGCAACCTGGACGGGATCCCGGCCGCCGTCCGCGACGAGGCCAACCGAGACAACCTGCAACTGCTGATCGGAAAGCTGTCGGGGGAGGACGGGGACGGGGCGCGGGACAAGCTGGAGGGGCTGAAGTTGATCGACCACCAGTTGCGCGGCGCCCCCGTCGACAAGGCTCCGCCGATGTACCTGCTGGGCATCGGCGACGAGGGCAACGGCCGTGCGATCGTCTCCTTCGGCGACCCGGACACCTCGCGGAACGTGTCCGCATACGTCCCCGGCCTCGGCACGAAGCTGGACACGGACTTCGCGGACGGCGTCGTCAACCGAGCCCGCCAGACCGCCGTGGGTGCCCGGACCTTCGACCCCTCCACCGCTGCCATCGTGTGGCTCGGCTACGACGCTCCACAGCTCACCAATCTGGATGTCATGAGCAGGCACGACGCCGAAGCGGGTGCCCCGGCGTACAACAGGTTCATGGCGGGGATCTCGGCGACGAACCAGACGGACAACCCTCACATCACCGCCATCGGCCACTCGTACGGGTCGCTGACCGTGGGCCTCGCCGCGCAGCAGCACGGCGGCATTCCCGGAGCAGACGACATCGTCCTCGTCGGCAGCCCCGGCACGGGCGCCAAGACCGCCGATGCCCTCGGCGTCGGTCGCGATCACGTCTACGTGGGTGCGGCTGACAACGACCCGGTCACCTATCTCCCGAACAAGGACGAGTCGAAGGGCATCCTGATGGGCGCAGGAGGCGGGGCCTCGGTGGGCGGCTCGCTCGGACTCGGGGCGGGGCCGCTCGGCGGCCTCGTCGGAGCCGGAGTCGGTGCGATCGCGGGAGGTGCCGCTGGCTACTTCGCCCAGGACGGCCAGACCCCCAAGAGTGAAATCTACTTCGGCACGGACCCGGCGAACCATGAATTCGGGGCACACCGCTTCGAAGTGAGCGACGGCCCGCTCCCGGTCCTGAGCGGAGAGGGCGCCACTCCCGCCCACTCCAACTACTTCAGCCCCGGCAAGGACCGGGTGTCCGCCAGGAACATCGCCCTTGTGGTCGCAGGCCACGGCGGCGAGATCAGCACACAGGAACCCCGTTGAGGCCCCTCCCCCGAACCGCCACCGCACTACTGCTCCTGACCGTCGGCGCCGCCGCCACCGGCTGCGGCCCGATGTCCGATTCCACCGAAGGAAGCCGACCCGACATGAACATGCAGCAGGGCGCCGAGCAGGCCGACGGGATCCTGCAGCAGACCCTCGGCGCCATCGAGCCGCCGTTGCGGTGGAGCCACGGGCCGTCGACCCACAGCTCGTGCGGGGACGACCCCAACGCCCCTGAGAACACGGGCAGCGTGGACCGGATCATCCAGATCCGGACCATCGTCTCCGAGGAACGGCGCGGCAGCCTCCTCGGAGTGGTCGAGCGCGCCTGGAAGGCCCGGGGATACCGGATCACGAACGTGAACACGAGCAAGCGTTTTCCCGCCATCAACGCATCCACCCCGGACAACTTCCAGGTCGAGGTGTCGGTCGGCGGCGAGGGGCAGTTCTTCTTTTCCGTGACGACGCCCTGCTTCACCATGTCCGACGTCGCGGATCCCACCGCTCAGCCGAACGCGGCCCCGCGCGAGGGCGAATTCCCCTGGCGCCCCGACACACACGACGCCTTCTGGTCCGTCACCAGCTGATACAGCGCCCCCACCGTCCCCCCGAACCGCACGCTGTACGACACATCCGGGTCGTCGCCCCCCTCCTCGTACCCCCCGATGACCCCCACCACGGACCCGTCCGCCGCCGCCCAGGGGCTGCCGCTCGTGCCGCCGGGGTAGCCCGGGCACTCCACGCGCTGCTGGGTGTCGCCGAAGGGCGTCGACCGCGTGGTGCAGGACTGGGGGGTGTCGGCGTCGCCCGGGTAGCCGACGACCGTCACCTTGCCGTCGGCCGGGGCGTTCACCGTCAGCCGCGCCGCGCCCACCACGTCCTCGACCTGAGCCCCGGTCAGGGACCCCGGGCCCAGGACCGCGAAGGCCACGTCGTCGTCCTCGCTCTGGTCCTCCTGCCACGCGTCGTCCGTGTACGTGTCCTTGACCGGCCACGTCCCGTACGGCGCCTGCCCGTCCCGGTAGCCCGGCACGAACACCGCGTCGCCCTGGTCGTCCAGGCAGTGCGCGGCCGTGACGATCACGTCGTGGCCCGCGCTGTGCACCACCGACGCCGTACAGAAGTGGTCCCCGTCCAGACCCCCGTCGAACAGCGCGCCCACGCGCGCGTTGGCGGCCGTGGCGGGCGCCGTGACGGTCGTACCGGCCGATCCGGCCTCCCGGTCCCCGTAGACGGGGATCACCAGGAGCACGGCCACCGCCGACAGGGCGCGCAGCTGGGAGACGTGTCTCATGGCCCCGACCCTGACCCGCGGACCTGAGAACACCCCTTGAACTTTTCTGAGAAGAGTCTGTGAAGCGCCACCGGGCCCGAACCCGAGCCCGGCTCTAGCGAACAGGCCCAGAGTGCACCAACGACAGTCATTGCCCGGAGTCACCCTGCGTGATACACAGAGTGACCATACGCGAATCCGTAGAGAACCGGTCCACCGCAGGTCAGGGCGGTGCGACCGGCACAGCTGTGCGGTTTCGGGTAAAGAGAGCCGCCAAGTCGACATACCCGAGCGGTTTCATCAGCGAAGATAGAGCCTGACCCATGCCATGGGGCAGGGGCATCGAACTACCCGACAGGGGCGGTGAGTTACGTGTACCTGGCAGCAGAAAAGGGCGACATCACCACGATCATCGGCGGGATCGCGCCCAACTGGGGCCCGTTCGGGAGCCTGGGCAACGAGGCCCGGGTGATGGTCGAAGTCGTGATGGCCGTGGCCATCCTGCTGTGCCTCGGCATCGCCGTCTGGGGCGCCGCCAAGCAGAGGATCGGTGCGACCGCGCTGCGCGACACGTTCAGCGCGGAACAGGGCAAGGGTCTGATCGTGGCCGGGCTGACCGGCGTCTTCATCATCGGCTCGCTCGGCACGCTGTTCACCATCGTGTACGGGATGGCCGTCTGACCCGACCTCAGGTCCGGCCCCGTCCCGCCGCGTTCGTCCCCCTGGGGCCCGCCCAGGCCCTTCCCCCACACCATCCGTCCGTCGTGCCCACCGGCTGAGGTTGCGTCTCCCTGATGTCGAGTCACCACACCGCGCCCGCGCGGGAACCAGCACGGCTACCGTCGTACTACACGACGGACCAGCGAAGGGTTGAGGGGGCGTACGCGGCATGAGCCTCGGCGACGAGCACGACTCCAGGCGCACGGAGGACGCGTACAGCACCGTCGGTGGTACGCGCCAGACGCGCACCCGGCTGCCCGAGGGCGAGGGCGCCGACGTGTACGGCGGCGCCCGCCGCCCCGTCCGCGCCTCGCGCTCCCTGCTCACGGTCGTCGGCGTGGTGGTCCTCCTCGTCGCCGCGATCGCCTTCGCCAACCGGGGCGACGGCGGCGACACCTCCTCCGACGACCCCAAGCACGCCGACCCGAAGCCGACGGCCGCGACCGGGGTCGACCCGGTCCAGGGCAAGACGGCCGGCATCGCGACGGGCTTCCCCCAGACGGAACAGGGGGCGCAGTCGGCGGCTGCGAACTACGCGGTGGCGCTGGGCTCCGACGGCATGTTCAACGCCGCGCACCGGCACACCATCGTCGATGCGGTGGCGGACGCCGCCAGCAAGGACAAGCTCCAGGCGGGCTTCGACACCAACTACTCGCCCGGCCTCAACCAGCAGATCGGCCTCACCGCGGACGGCGCCGCGCCCGCGGGCACGACGTTCGTGAACCGGACGGTCCCGGCGGGCACGAAGGTACAGAGCTACTCGCCGCAGGCCACCAGCGTCGACGTGTGGTGCATCGGCCTGTTCGGCCTGACCGGCGAGAAGTCCACCAAGCCGGTGACGACCAACTGGTTCACCATGACGCTCAAGCTGGCCTGGAACGGGTCGGACTGGAAGGTCCTGGAGACCGCGCAGAAGAAGGGCCCGACACCGGTCACCGGCGACAACACCGTGTCCGGCTCCGAGGAGATCGCGAACGCCGTCAAGGAATTCGGAGGGTTCACGTATGCCCGGTAGCCCTCGCGGCCGTACGCGCGCGCTCGTCACGTCGGTGACCGTCCTGCACACGGCCGTCTTCCTGTTCGCCGCCCGCGCGGCGGCGGCCCCGACGCCGACTCCGACGCCGCCCGGCACCTCGCCGTCACCGGCGCCGGACAAGAGCGGCAACCCCTGTTCGCTGATCTCCGGGCCGGCCCGGGACTACTGCGACAGCGGGTCCTCGGGCGCGCCGCAGAGGGGCGGCACCGTCGCCCCCGGCGACCCCGCCGACCCCCTGACCTCCCTCGCCCGCGGCTGCGCCGACGCCGCCGTCTGGGTCGTCGACACGCTCTCCAAGTTCGTGAAGACCGCCGCCAAGGTGGACTTCACCAACCCCGCCTTCCTCGGCCGCTACGCCGTCGTCTTCGCCGCCGCCACCATCCTCACCCTCGTGCTGTGGCTGCTCGCCGTCGCCAAGCGGGCGATCCGCGGGGTGCCGCTGACCACCGCGATCTCCGAGGCGGTCGGGTTCCTCTGGCTCACCGTGCTCGCCTCCGCGTTCACCCCGCTGATCCTCTACACCGTGGTCAACGCCACCGACGCCGTCACCGACGTCATCGCCGCCGGCACCGGCGACCAGACCGACGTCTTCTTCGGGTCGTTCTCGGACGCGCTGAAGAAGGGCACGGACATCGGCGGCGGCCCGATCATGTTGATCGTCGTCTCCCTGGTCACCATCCTCGCCGCCGGCATCCTCTTCCTGGAGCTCTACATCCGCGCCCTCCTGCTGTACGTGGGCGCGCTGCTCGGCGTCGTCGTGTACTCGGGACTCGTCGACAAGAACATGTGGGGCCACGTCCGCCGCTGGGCCGGGATCATGATCGCGATCATCCTGGTGAAGCCCATCATCGTGATCGTCCTCAGCCTGGCGGGCGCGCTCTCGGCCGGGAAGGGGCCGGACTCCTTCCAGGCGGTCGTCTCAGGCCTGGCCATCATCCTGCTGGCCATCTTCGCCTCCGCGATGATCTACCGCTTCGTACCGGGCTTCGGCGACGAGATCGCCGCCGCCCGCACCAACCGCAAGCAGGCCACCGACGGCTCCCAGGCGGCCGCCGTCATCTCCTCCCCGGCCGCACTCGTCTCGCAGGGCATCAAGACCCACAGCAGCCGCGGCAACCAGGGCAACAACGCCCAGCCCCGGCCCGCCAACCCGATGTCCGGCGGCGTGGCCGCCCACAGCAGCCGGGGCTCCTCGGGCGGCGGTGGCGGCGGCGGATCTGTCCCCTCCGCCGCACCCCCGCCCCGTAACGGCTCCGGACCCACCAGCGGCACCCCGCACAGCAGCCGCAACACCGGCAACAAAGGCAACAACAGCACAGGAGGTGGAGGGCGTTGACGACCCAGTCCCAATCGGTCTCGCCCCGCCGCACGTATCTGATCGGCCGCGCCAGGCCGTCGGCCATCGTCGGCAAGAACCGCGAGACCGGCGAGATCGCGCTGATCATCGGCGGCGCGTTCCTCGGCATGATGGCCGGACTGCTGGTCCCCGTCCTGTCCCTGCGGATCGTGCTGCTCATGGGCTTCCCCATGCTGGCGCTCGCCGCGGTGTACCTCCCGTACAAACACCGCACGTTCTACAAGTGGTTCGAGATCAACCGCAGCTACAAGCGCTCGCTGCGGCGCGGCACCACCTACCGCTCGGCCGCCATGGAGGCGGGCGTGCGCGGCGACGGGCGCGAGGTCGAGGTCGGCCCGCCGCCCGGCATCGGCCGGATCAGCTGGCTCGCCGCGCCCTTCGGCCCCGACGAGATCGCCGTCCTGCTGCACGCCGACCGGCGGACCGTCACCGCCGCCATCGAGATCGAGGGCCCCGGCGTGGGCCTGCGCGACTCGGAGGACCAGGAGGCCCTCGTCGACCGGTTCGGCACGCTGCTCAAGCACGTCGCCAACGGCGACGGGTTCGTCACCCGCCTCCAGATGCTCGCCCGCACCCTGCCCGCCGACCCGGACGCGCACGCCAAGGACGTCGCCCAGCGCGGCGACCACGGCTCACCCGGCTGGCTCCAGGAGTCGTACGAACAGCTCCAGTCCATGGTGTCCACCTCCAGCGAGCAGCACCGGGCGTATCTCGTCGCCTGTATGCAGTACTCGCGCGAACTCGCCGCCGAGGCGCACGCCATGGCCCGCGCCGCCCGCCCCCAGCCGGGCCGCAAGCTCGACAGGGACGCCGGACTCGCCGTCGTCATGGCCCGCGAGCTCGCCGACATCTGCGCCCGGCTCGCCGAGGCCGACATCCGGGTGCGCCAGCCCCTCGGCCAGGGGCGGCTCGCCTCGCTGGTGCACTCCATGTACGACCCGGACCACCCCATCGACCACATCCAGGCCATGACCAAGCGCAACGCCTGGCCCGCCGAGCTGGACGCGGTCGAGCCCACCTATCTCCAGGCCAAGACCCGCGAGTCGTCCACGCGCGCGCCCTGGTGCCACGCCACGGCATGGGTGAAGGAGTGGCCGATGACCCCCGTGGGCGTCAACTTCCTCGCCCCGCTGCTCGTCCACACCCCGGACGTGATCCGTACGGTCGCGGTCTGCATGGACCTCGAACCCACCGAGGTCGCCATCGAGCGCATGCTCACCGAGAAGACCAACGACGAGGCCGAGGCCTCCCGCGCGGCCAAGATGAACCGGACCGTCGACCCGCGCGACATCGCCGCCCACGGCCGCCTCGACCAACGGGGTGAAGATCTGGCCAGCGGCGCGGCAGGAGTCAACCTCGTCGGGTACATCACGGTGTCGGCGCGCTCCCCCGAGGCGCTGGCGAGGGACAAGCGCACCATCCGCGCCTCGGCCGGCAAGTCGTACCTGAAGCTGGAGTGGTGCGACCGCGAGCACCACCGGGCCTTCGTCAACACCTTGCCGTTCGCGACCGGCATCCGCCGCTAGCCGAGAGCTGATTGGGGCCTGCTCATGCGAGATCCGCTCTCCGCGCTCACCAACGCCTTCACCTCCTTCCTCTTCGGGAAGGTGGAGACCACCCGGCTGCCCGTGCGCACCTCCACCGGCCAGGCGCAGGCCGTCTACCTGCCGACGGCCGCGCCCGGCCTGGGCGACTCGGGCGTGATCATCGGCCGCGAGGTCTACAGCGGCAAGGGATACATCTACGACCCCTTCCAGCTGTACGGCCAGCAGCTGCCCGCGCCGCACTGGCTGGTCCTCGGCGAGTCCGGCAACGGCAAGTCGGCCCTGGAGAAGACCTACGTCCTGCGCCAGCTGCGGTTCCGCGACCGGCAGGTCGTCGTCCTCGACGCCCAGGGCGAGGACGGCGTCGGCGAGTGGAACCTCATCGCGCGCGAGCTGGGGATAACTCCCATCCGGCTGGACCCGATGGCCGCCCTCGACGGCGGCATCCGGCTCAACCCTCTGGACCCGGCGATCACCACCACCGGCCAGCTGGCGCTGCTGCGCACCATCATCGAGGTGGCGATGGGGCACGGCCTGGACGAGCGCTCGGGCTTCGCCCTGAAGGTGGCGCACGCCTACGTCAACGAGACCATCACCGACCGCCAGCCCGTCCTCACCGACATCGTGGAGCAGCTGCGCCACCCGGAGGCCTCCTCGGCGGTCGCCATGAACGTCGACATAGACGACGTCCGGGCCTGGGGCCTGGACGTGGCGCTCGTCCTGGACCGGCTGGTCGACGGCGACCTGCGGGGCATGTTCGACGGACCGACCACGGTCGGCATCGACCTGGACGCGCCGCTGATCGTCTTCGACCTCTCGCACATCGACCGCAACTCGATCGCGATGCCGATCCTGATGGCCATCGTCGGCGTCTGGCTGGAGCACACCTGGATCCGGCCCGACCGCAAGAAGCGCATCTTCCTGGTGGAGGAGGCCTGGCACATCATCAACTCGCCGTTCGTGGCGCAGCTCTTCCAGCGGCTGCTCAAGTTCGGCCGGCGCCTCGGTCTGTCCTTCGTGGCGGTGGTGCACCACCTGTCGGACGTGGTGGACGGGGCGGCGGCCCGGGAGGCGGCGGCGATCCTGAAGATGGCGTCGACCAGGACGATCTACGCCCAGAAGACGGACGAGGCGAGGGCGACGGGCGGGGTCCTCGGCCTGCCCCGGTGGGCGGTCGAGATCATCCCGACGCTCACGCCCGGTATCGCCGTCTGGGACGTCAACGGCAACGTCCAGGTGGTCAAGCACCTGATCACCGAGCGGGAGCGGCCGCTGGTCTTCACCGACCGCGCGATGACGGAGTCGGCGGCGACCGATGACGTACTCGCCCATGAGCTGGAGAGCCAGCTGGAGTCGGAGAGCGAGCGCAGAGCAGCGCTGATGGAACAGCAAATGTCCGGCACCTCCTCCCCCGAGTCGACCGTGGCCTGACGGTCCGGCGGCCCCTCCCCTCAAGGGGCCTGCCGGATCAACGGCCGCCCACCCCAAGGAAGTTCCCCCGACACGCGCACGTTGCCCCGACACGCCGGAGGTTGCCTGACATGCCGGAGTCCCGCTCCCGCGGCGAGGAGCGCGGCATCCCCGACTCCCTGCTGATCGGGCTGCTCGCGTTCCTGCTCGGCCTCACGGTCCTGGTCTGGACGGCGACGGGCCTTGCGGGCCTGTTCAGCCACGGCGCCTGGCCGGACGCAGTGACGTTCACCCGCACCCCGCTCGCCATGCGCCGGCTGATCCAGGCCCCGCACGACCTCCCGGCCGCCTGGCCGGACACCCCCGCCGCCCAGCTTTCCGGCTACGGCCTCTTCTGGGGCCTGCTCATCGGCCAACTGCTGGTGCTGCTCGTCCTCTTCATCTTCGCCCTGGGTACGTGGTCGCGCTGGCGAGCCGTACGCGCGAGAGCCAAGGCGGCGGCCGCGATGCCGGGGAACCCGGTGTTGGGTCTGAACAGGGGCGCAGCCGGGGGCGGCGGGCTGGTTGGCGGTACGCCGACACCAGCCCAGCAAGCCCAGCCGCCTGCTCAGGCCGGACCGCCGCCGGTGGCCGACGCGGGCTCGGGTCCTGCGGCCGCTGATTGGGGCACCGACCCTGCGGCCACGCGCGCGTGGGGCCCGGCCGCGGGCACGGGAGCGGCTCGTACGGTACGTACGGACGGGGCAGCGGGCGCATGGGACGACCCGGCCCTCACCCCGGCGCCCGGCACGGCGAGTTGGCAGCCCGAAGGCCCGGGAGCAGGGCGGCTCCCGTCGCCGCGCGCGGCCCGCCCTCCCAGACTTGTCTACGGCGGCCCCGACGCCCGCCGCCCCACGGCCGTCCAGGCCATCCAGGACGCCGAGGGCGCCGCGCTCGTCATCACCTCGGACCCCACCCTGTGGGCGGAGACCAAGGACGCGCGCGCGAAGCTCGGCCCTGTGCACGTGTACGACCCGGGGCACCTCTGCGACACCCCGGCCCGGCTGCACTGGTCGCCCACGAGCGGCTGCGAGGACGCGGACGTGGCGGCGGCCCGCGCGACCGCGCTGCTCGCGCCCGTACGCCCGCAGGCGCGCATAGACGCCGCCATGGCCGACACGGCCGAGACCCTGCTGCGGTGCTGGCTGCACGCGGCCGCGCTGGACAGCCGGGACGGCAAGGCGGTCAAGCAGATGCACCGCTGGGCCCAGGGCACCGGCGTCCACGAGGCCGTACGCATACTCCGCACCCACCCCAAGGCCATGAGCGGCTCAGCGGGCCTCTTGGAGTCGGCGCTGACCGCGCACCCCGAACGCCGGGAGATCGCCCAGGAGCTGACGGCCCGTGCGCTCGACGCGCTCTCCTCGATCCACATCCGCGAGGCCTGCACACCGAACCGAGCGGATTCGCTCGCCCTGGAATCATTCGCCGCGGAAGGGGGCACGCTTTACGTGGTGGGTGAAGCCATCGAGGATCCGCGGTCCCGCCCCGCCGCGATGCCGCTCCTCACGGCCCTCGCCTCAGACGTGGTCGAGCGCGGCCGCCGCATGGCCGAACGGTCACCCGACGGTCGGCTCGACCCACCAATGACGCTGGTCCTGGACGACGTGGCCGCGGTGGCGCCGCTGCCCCGGCTGCCCGAACTCCTGTCGACCGGCCAGGACCTGGGCCTCCCGACCCTGGTCCTGCTCCGCTCGGCCGAACAGGCGCGGGCCCGCTGGACGGAGACGCTGACGCCGTAGCGGTCGCGTGTGGCCCGCTATGGACTACGGGCGGGGGAACACCATCTCGACCTCGTGGGTGTCCGGCATCCCGGCCGGCCCGGGCGCGGTCTTCCCCGTCCGTACGAACCCGAACTTCCGGTAGAAGCCCTCGGCCCGCTCGTTCTGGTTGTGCACATAGAGCCGTACGCGTTCGAGCCGCGGCGCCTCCAGCGACCAGGCCCACTCCAGCGCGCTCTCGAAGAGCCTCTCGGTGAGCCCGATGCCCCGGAACTCGGGGCGTACGAAGACGCCGACGACATGTCCCTGGGCAGCTTCGATGTCCAACCCGAAGAAGTCGACGTTCCCGGGCTGCTCGGCCAGGACGACGACGGTCCCGGCCCAAGTGCCGTCGGGGCTCACGGCCACGAATTGGCGGGCGCCGGTGCCGCTGCTGGCTCCGGCGGTACGTTCCTGCCAGAAGGAGTCCGGGTGGGCGTTGGCCTGCTCGGTGGTCTCAAGGAAGGCAACAGGGGCGGCGGGGTCGGCGAGCCCGGCCAGCCGGAGCTCCTTGACCTCGCGCCATTCATCGGCCCGTACGGGGCGTATCACGTGATCCATGGCCAGATCCTGCCATGAAACGCAGAAAAGCCCCGTACCGGTTTCCCGGTACGGGGCTTTTCTCAAAATTTGTTCGGCGGTGTCCTACTCTCCCACAGGGTCCCCCCTGCAGTACCATCGG
>NZ_BMTS01000060.1 GCF_014649795.1 Streptomyces melanogenes | reverse complement strand
GGCAGGGCCCGCGAGAACCACAGGGGTGTGCCGTCCGGACGGGTGATGACCTGCACGTTCATGCCGTGCTTCTTGTGCTTCTGGGAGTAGTAGGGCCCGTCCGCTCTGATGCGGTCGGTGGGGATCAGGGTGCCGTCAACGATGGCGAAGTCGCCTTCACCCAGGCCCACCAGGGCCTCGTGGAGGCCTGGCGCCCACGCGGCCAGCACCTCGAGTGTCTCGTCGACGTAGCGCCACGCGGTCGTCTCCGATACCCCGAACCCGGCTCCGACCTGTGCGAACGTCTCGTTCTTCCGCAGATGTCCGCGTACAAGTGATCGTGCACCACCTCGTACGGATGAGAGTGCACCAAAGTTGATGCGGTGACGGGCGGGTGCCGCGAGTCTTCTGTCGTCGGTTTCGGGGTGGCAGAGGGGCGGCTGACGTGGTCTTGGACCCGCATCGCTGGCTGGAGTTGAGGCGGTTCCGCGGTCTGTACGAGTCCGGCGCGATGAGCCTGCGGGAGATCGCGAAGGAGACCGGGCTGAACCGCCGCACGGTGACGAAGTACTTGTCGGGCGAGGCCCCCGTCGCGCCGCCGAAACGCATGACCGATGGCCGGCAGCAGCGACGGGTGGTCGACGAGGTTGCTCCGCTCATCGATGCGATGCTCCGGTCGGAGATCCTGCTGAAGGCGTCGGTGATCCACGAACGTCTCGCGTCGGAGTACCAGGTCACCATCAACTACCAGCGGGTCAAGATCTACCTTCAGGAGGCGAGGCCCCGCATCGCCGAGGAGCTCGGCATCAGTCCGGGTGAACTGGCGGGGCTGCATCGGCGGTTCGAGGTGGTTCCGGGCGCCCAGGCCCAGGTGGACTGGGGTGATGAGGGCAAGATCCTCGCCCATGTCGGGATCCCGAAGGTCTACTCGTTCCACATGACGCTGTCGTACTCGCGTGATCCGTTCTGCTGCTTCAGCACCAGCCAGGATCTGGCGAGCTTCTTCGACTGTCACCGGGCCGCGTTCGCGCACTTCGGCGGGGTGCCGATGACGATCGTCTACGACCGCACCAAGACGGTCGTGCGTCGGCATGTTGCTCCTGGTGAGGCGGTCCCGCTGCACCCGGAAGCCGTCGCGTTCGCCGGGCACTACGACTTCGACATCGACGTCCTAGCCGCCTATCGCCCGACGGGGAAGGGCCGGGTTGAGCGGCAGGTATTGATCGTCCGTGATCATGTGCTGGCCGGACGGGCCTTCTCCTCGATCGAGGAGATGAACGCCGCCTTCACCGCGTGGGTGCCGCTGCGGCGGGCGAAGGTGCACGGCACTCACGGCGAGATCATCGGGCATCGGGCCGTGCGGGATCACGTGGCCCTGCGGCCACTGCCGCCGACGCCGTATGTGGTGGCCCAGCGGCATCTGCGGCACGTCGGCAAGGACTGCCTGGTCGCCTTCGACGCGAACCTCTACTCGGTGCCTGCCCGCAAGGTCCGCCCGCGCCAGCTGGTCGAGATCCGGGCCACAAAGTCGCAGATCAGCCTGCACTCCACCGCCCCCGGCGCCGACGGGGAAACCCTGCTGGCCGCCCATCCCCGGGCGGTGGGCCGTGGCGCCCGGATCGTGGACGAGAAGCACTGGGACGGCCTGCCCAAGGGCGACAACCGTCGCGTCACGACCGGCGACGTGATGCCTCAACCCCGCCGTGACCGGCCTCTGGGATCCGAAGCCGGTCCGCTGCAAGCCCTGTTGAACCGGGCCGCTGCCGCCAGTGTCGAGGTCGGCCGCCGCCCGCTGTCCGTCTACGACGAACTGACCGGCACCCGCCCCTTCACCACCAACCGAGCGACAAGGGAACCCTCTTGAGTCAGCTGACCGGCAACCGCATCCGCACCACGGCCGGCAAGCTCGGCCTGCCCCATCTCGCGGAGACCATCAACGAGTTCACCCGCCGGGCCGACGAGGCGAAGATGGGCTACCTCGACTTCCTCGACCTGGTCCTGTCCGAGGAACTCGCCGTCCGTGACGACCGCCGCTTCCGCACCGGCCTGCGGACCTCGAAGCTGCCACACCACAAGACGCTCGACGAGTACGACTTCTCCTTCCAGCCCGACCTCGACCCCCGCAAGGTCAAGGACCTCGCCACCCTCTCGTTCGTCGAGGCCAAGGCCAACGCGGCTCTGCTGGGCCCGCCGGGGGTCGGCAAGACGCACATCGCGGTCGCCCTCGCGGTCGCGGCCTGCCGGGCCGGCTACTCGATCTACTTCACGACCCTCGACGACATGGTCCGCAACCTCAAGGCCGCCGAGGCCGCAGGGCGGCTGGTCAACAAGCTCGGCTCCTACCTGCGGCCCAGCGTCCTCGTGGTCGACGAGGTGGGCTATCAGCCGCTGGAGCGAGCCGAGGCGAACCTGGTCTTCCAGGTGATCTCCAAGCGTTACGAGAAGGGCTCGGTCATCCTGACCTCGAACAAGACCTTCAGCGAGTGGGGCCAGGTCTTCGGCGACGAGGTTCTCGCCACCGCGATCCTCGACCGGCTCCTGCACCACTGCGAGGTCGTCTCGATCAACGGCAACAGCTACCGGCTCAAGAACCGCCTCCAGGCCATCGACCGGGACACCGACGTGGCCTGAGCAGTGGTGCACGTATCTCCGTACTCGGTGGTGCACTCAGACAAGTACGCGGACAGCAGATGCGCCAGCGCGAGCAGGGCTTGTTTGAAGCAACCGAGCTTGCGCCAGCGCGACTTCACCTCACGCCGCCGGTCGTAGATGAGCCAGGAGACATGCTCAACAAGCTCGTGCGGGACGTCGAGCATGGAAGGATACGGAACCAACAGAGCCCCCGGGCCGTCGGCAGTGTCGAGTGGAATCAACACCGCCAACGACCGGGGGCTCTGCCATGTCACTCCACCCTGCTGACCTGCACCTTCACCTTTCAGAGCCAGGATGAAAGAGGTTCAGTGATCGGGCTGAAACTCATGTCCTGGTCCTTGTTGATGAGATCTGCGTCGGTGGGTACGACGTAGAACCCATTGGTGGGGACGTGAGCCACGAGGCTGATGCTGTGGCGCCCTTCCCCGGCGCGAGCTTGGAGGGCAGGCACGGCGATCGCTGCGGTGTTGGGGGCCACCAGGGCATAGGCGCGGGCGAGTTCTGTGAGCGTGGTGGCGGTCTGTCCGGGGGATTCGGCGACGAGCTGGGCTTCCCGGCCGATGGCGTCCAGCAGCCTGTCTCGGGCATCAGCGGCAGACAGTTGCGTCTGTGAGGTGCGGGAGAAGGCGCCTTCGAAGCCCCCTTTCTCGGCCGGCACAACGAGCATGGCGACGTCCGCCTGCGACGTGCCGGTGATCATGTTCCTGCTCGCCGGTGCAGCCGCCCCCGCAGCGGACTCTGCATGGACCGAGCGGGGCTTGTCGCCCAGCGCCTGCCAGAAGTTACCGAGGCTGTTGAGCGCCTCGGAGGGCGGCAGTACGCGGGCGTAGGCGCGGGCGAGTTCCACCAACTCCGCCGATGCCTGCCCCGCGGACTTGTCCGCCACCCGCTGGGCCTCGGCGCCGATGGCCTCCAGCAGCTTGCCAGCGGCGTCCGTGGCGGATCCTGCACTGCTGCGGCGGATTGCGGACTCGAGACGGTTCTGGAACGCCCCCAGATTCGACCGCTGGTCTGTGACAAACCTGATCGCCACGTCGATCTTCGCGATGGACGAGTTGGCGTCGATCGCTGTCATGACGTTCACCGGACCCGCCACGGCAGCCCCGCCCTGGGCTCCGGCACCGCCCTGCTGATCGGCCGGGGTAGCTGCGCCCTGATCGGCAGGTGCGGCGGGCTCACCGGCGAAGAGGTGCTGGACGTTGGCGGCGAAGATGTTCACCGCCAGTGCCTCGTTGGTGTTCGTCCCCACGTGCACGCGCAGCGTCTTCAGCCGGTTGAAGCCGGCCTGGTCGGCGACACGTGCGATCTCGTCGGTCAGCTGGTCGACCTCAAGCTGGATCGCCGAGCGGTCCTCCTCGCTGTGGGTACCGTTCGCCGACTGGATCGACAGGACCCGCATCCGCTGGAGGACGCTGGTCACTTCATTGAGCCATCCCTCAGTGGTCTGGATGATGGCGATCGCGTCGGCTGCCCGGACGGCAACAAGCTGCCCGCTCGGCTCTTCTTCGTTGCTGGTCACGAGTACCCCCTGAAGTCGGCGACTGCGCTCCGTCCACTCGCCGGAGCGTGCGTGCCAAGCGAAGCCGATCAGCTACAGAGAGCGATAGGGTAAAACCGGACGCCCACCGGAGGTCTGACCCATATCCGACGCCGCAGGGACCTGCACGTCCACCGTGAGGGTGGGGCCTGCCCAGGTCTCCGCGATCACCGCCCATGATCACCAGCATCCACGAACCGTCGCAGAACACCCACTCAGAAGTGACCGCGTTGGCGCAGCGGATGCGCAGGCCTGACGCCATGTCACTGAGTTTGTGCATTGGGCAGTTCTGGAACCTCCCGAGCGACTGCAGTGCACGGCAACAAACCCACCGGTGCCCGCAGTGCAGAACCGGCAGGTGGCGGCTCGCAGATGGTGCATGCAGCCAATAGCGGGACGCGGTGTCTGCCGCCTAAATTCCTCTACAAGTCAGCCGACCGCCGATGGCCAGGATGCGGGCGAAGCGGCGGCTGAGTACCTCCAGCCACGGCAATCCCCGCATCCGTCGGTTCGCCGCCGGGATCCAAGGATCCGAGCACACCGCCCTTCAGCCACGTCACCACCAGCACTACCGGCTGTCCACTCAGGCGTTGACGCCGCACCGTGCCTTGTGGACCGGGCACTGTCTGCCCCCGCCCGCCCGCTCGCCGCGGCGTCGGCCCTACCTCTCCTCTCACCCATCATGGAGTGTTTTGCTGTGAAGCCGTTAAGCCGCACTGCTGCCGCGTTCACCCTGACGGTGGCCGTCACGGGAGCCGCTGCCGTGACCGCCACGTCCGCTCACGCCGTTGACAATCGCTGCTACATCACCGCGTCCGCTGCCAATGTCCGCGCGAAGGCAACGACCCGCGCTGTCGCGGTGGGTGTCGCGTACAAGGGCTGGTCGTGTGCCGCCCTGGACTACTCCTACCCGGGTGACACGCAATGGGCGAAGATCCGCGTGAACCGCACGGGCGTCGTCGGGTGGGTCCGCGGCGACCTGCTGCACACGCCGGGGGAAGGCGGGCACACCTGCATTCCCGAGAACTGCCCCCGATAGCCCCCGATCCCTGCGGGACCTGACCTTCCTGGGTTCCCGGCGCGCTGAGCCCCAGGCACCTTGGTGGCCTTCATGCCGCAGCCCTGTCCAGTTCGCCCCCGAACAGCGACCACGCTGATCTCCCCTCGCGCGGTCGCACGGACGGGGCTGCCGGGGTGCCGCTCGCCCCCGAGCGGCACCCCACCCCCGGCCCCGGCGAGCCGGTTCGGACCGGTCGGCCACGGGATGACACCAACGGTGCTGCCTGCCTGCCGGGCGTGCCCGCGTGCCCGGGAGGCACCACTTTTCTGCACCCCCTGCACCACTACTCAGAGGCCGGCGCAGCCCGGCCTTGTCCGCCTCACGTCAGGACTCCTCTGTGTTCTCCGACCGCACCTGCCCCGACACGCCCCTTCTCGTCGTCTTGGGCGCTGGTGACCGCGTCTACTACGGATACGCTCTCCAGCACATTGCTGCCCGCTATCCGGTTGCCTTGCTCGATGAGAAACCAGGGGAGTGGGCGTGTGACGTCAGCGCTGCGACGGTCGAGGTAGACCTGGCGGCCGACGAGGACGTCTTCCGGGCCGTAGGGGCGATCGCTGCGGACCGCGGGGTCGCTGGGGTCCTTACCTACCAGGACCAGCACGTTGAACTCGCAGCCCGGCTGGCTGACTTCTTCCGCGTGCCCGGGAACACTCCCTCCTCGGCGACGGCCTGCCGCGACCAGCACCTTGCCCAATCCTTGCTCACAGCCGCCGACATCCTTTCGATCACCCCCGCCCTCGCTGGTGACGCCGGCGCCGGCGCCGACGCCGCTGTCGAGCACGCGAGCGCGCTCGGCGGACCGGTCGTCCTCAAACCCCGCATTCTCAGCGGCCATGCGGGAGGTCACCGTGCCCGGCACTCCCGCGAGGCACGCGAGGCCTTCGTAACCGTCCGAAATCCTTACCAGCCGGGAGGGCAGTGCGCCGGTACAGGCGGGGTGCTGATCGAGGCGTACATAGACGGCCCCGAGATCGGCGTGGAGTGCGTGGTCCTCGACCCCGACACCGTGCACGTGGCAGCCGTCAGCCGCACCTTCACACGGGATCAGCCCTCGGCCCGGGAAAGCGGACATCTCGTGGACGCCGCCGACCCCGTCCTGCGTGATCCCCGGATCGGCCGGCTCGCCGCGTCGGCCGTGGCCGCGGTGGGTCTCTCGCGCGGCGTGGTCCACGTCCAGATGCGGCTGACCCACCAGGGGCCGCGCATCACCGAGATCGGCGCCACTCTCGCCGGGGACCTGATTCCCCACCTGGTCCACCTGGCCACGGGCCTCAACCTGCCGCAGATCGCAGCCGATCTCGCCACGGACGCCGACCCCGATCTTGTACCCAGCCAGAGCCGATGCGCCGCCGTACGGTTCCTCTACCCCTCCGTCACTGGTCACGTCACCGCGGTGCACTGCGGGATTCAGGCTGCGTGGCTGGAACGGCTCGTGTGGACCGCGCTGCCCGGCGAACACGTCTGCGCATCGCCCAACACCAGCATCCGAGACCGCACCGCCCTGGCTGTGGTCACCGGTGGCGACCCCTCCTCCTGCCGCAAGCGGCTCCAGCTCGTCGAAGAGCGCACCGGTATCCACATCCAGGCCGGCACGGCCTGACCACCCACCAGGAGTCCCGCCATGATTCTCAGCCCCACCCGCCCCGGCGCCACAGGCTCAAACGCCCGCACCACCGGGGGAGTTGCCGCCGTGGTCGCACCCGTCGTTGCCGGTACCCCCTACGCACCCGCCCTGGCCCGGCACGGCTGGTCCTGCATCGCCGTCACGCTGCCCGAGACGGACCACGCCGACGCCGCTCCGTCGCGCCTCCTCGACCAGATCACCCACACCGGCAGCGTGCGCCGGACGGCACGTGACCTCGCCCACCGGGGCACCACGGCCGTCGTGGCAGGCTCACCGGCGGGATGCGAGCTGGCCGACCGTCTCGCCGCCCGCCTTGGGCTGCCCGGCAACGTCCCCGCCACCGCCGACCTGCGCCGCGACACCGCCTGGACCAGCGCGGCCCTGCGCGATGCCGGGCTCAGCGCCCCACGCCTCCTGCGCACGGCCAGCCTCGGCGAGGCCCTGCGCTGGGCCCGGTTCACCCGCCTGCCCCAGCTCGTCGTGGAACAACCCGACCCCGCCCGCACACACGCCGGGGCTCTCTGCCGCACATCTGCCGATATCCGCGCCGCCTGGCACCGCCAGCAACACCGCGACAGCCAGCCGCTTGTCGTGCGCGAGCACCACCCCGGCACCCAGTTCCGTATCCACACCATGAGCGGACCCGTCCACGACGGCAACGACACCCACACCGTCACCGCCATCTGGTGCGAGAGCCACACGCGCGAGCGGCAGATCCACCGAGCCGACCTCCTTAGCGGCCGAGGCATCCTGGCCCGCGCGCTCACCCGCTACACCCAGCGCGCCCTCACCATCTTGGGTGTGCGCTACGGCCCCGCCCAGGCCACCGTCATCTACACACCCGACCGAGGCCCCACCCTCACCGCCCTGCGCACCGATGCAGGCACGGAGTTCGCCCCCGAGGCGCTCCGCGCGGCAACCGGCCACGACCCGGTCGCCGACACCGTGCACCTGATCCTCACCGGCCGGCGAGAGGAGCCCCGCCCAGCCCGCACGACACACACCACGAAGGTCGCGCTGCTGCCCCGCCAGGACGGCACGGTCAACCCGGAGCTGCTGCACACCCTCACCAGCCTGCCGACCGTGGCCGCCCACACCCCGCTGATCGCCGGCACCGCCGTGAACGTCGGCCAGGTAGCGGGCTGGCTCCTGCTCGCCGCCGAGGACCTGCGGGCCATCAACCGCGACCACCAGGCGATCCGGGCCGCCGAGAACTGCGGCCTGTACGGGCGAACCGCATGACATCGACACCCGATCCCATACGCGCCAAGGAACCGCCCGCACCCGGAATGCCGGAGCGCAGGACGACCTGGACGCCGGTATACCCGGCCGAAACCGCACTGCACATCGGCGAACTCCCCTCGAACCCGCTCGACGACACCGCCCAAGTCCTCGCCCTGATCGCTGCCCTGCGTGCCAAGACACCCCGCATCCCTGGCTTCGCCAACAACCTGGCCGTCGATCCCACCGACCTCGGCCCCACCCCGGGCGCGCAATTCAACAACGTGGCCGATCCGACCAGCAACGATGCCACCACCATCGACACCAGGGCCTACGAGCAAGCCGTGGTCCGCTTCATCGCCCAGACCACCCAAGCGCACCCCGAGGACTCCTTCGGCTACATCACGCCCAGTGACAGCGAGGGAGTCCTGTTCGGCCTCGCCACCGCCCGCCGTCGGCTGCCCCACGCCGCCGTCTACGCCTCAGACCAGGCCCACGACAGCGTCGCCACAGCCGCGGACCTCCTCGCCATGAAGCTCATCACCATACCCACCACGCGTGATGGTGCGATGGACCCAAAGGCCCTGAAGAGCACGGCGCTCCTCCAGCGCCGCATCCATCCCCACGGCGGGCGCGGCCCAGGAGCCATCGTGGTCGCAACGATCGGGACGGTCACGCACGGTGCGTACGACGACGTCACCGAACTCCGTCAATCGGCTGCAACGGCGGGGGGCGTCCATGTCCATGCCGACGCCGCTTGCGGGGGGCTGATCGCTGCCCATGCGCCTTCCGCGCCCCGCTGGAACTTCGCTCACGGCGCTGACTCCCTCTCCGTCAGCGGCCATGAAATCCTCGGCGCCCTCATCCCGTGTGGCGTCGTCCTGACCCGCCGACGCCACGTTGCGGCGCCACTGCTGGCCAGCTCCTACGCCCGGGCCACCGGCCAGAGAGGCGGCCGTTCCCGCAGTGGCCTGGCCGCCTTCCTTCTGTGGTGCGCGCTGCGGCGCCTCGGGCACTCCGGCCTTCGCGCCCACGCACTGGGTTGCCTGGCAACCGCCGAGTACGCCGTCGAGCAGCTCACCCTGGCCGGCGCGCATCCCACCCGCACCACCGACTCCCTCACCGTCTGCTTCGACCGGCCCGCCGAATGGGTCGCCCGCAAGTGGCACCTGGTCCGCGAAGGCCCGCTGGCCCGCCTGGTCACCGCCGGTCACGTCACGCGCCCCTCGATTGATGCCCTCTGCCGCGACCTGCGCACCCCCTGACACGAGGCCGAACCACGCGACAGGAACAGCCCTATGCAACGCATCCTTCTCACTCGCCCCGCCACCGCCCAGCGCACCATGATCGACACCTGGCTCGACAGCTACATCATGCGCGCCCATCCCCTCCTGGGACGCCCCGGCGCCGTCTGCCCGTACGTCACCGCAGCACGCCGCCACGGCGTCGTCCGCGTACGGGCCGCCACCGACACTCCGACCGGAGACCTGGTGCCCCGCGACCGCCAGCACACCAGCTCCGCCCAGGCCCGCACCTGGCTCCACGCTGTCCTGCGCACCGCCGTCGACGACTTCGAACACCACCAATGGCCTCCCCACGCACGCCAACTGCACTGCCTCATCGTGCTGCTCCAGGGCCTTGCCCCCGATCACTGGGGCGAACTCGACCGTGTCCACGGCGAGGTCAAGGCCGACGTGATGCGGCGCGGCCTGATGATCAGCCGATTCCACCCTCGCTGCCCGGCCACGGCCGTGCACAGCACCTCCTTCGCCGTGAACCGGTCACCGGCCCCGCTCATCGTCATCCGCCGCATGGCCCGCGACGACCACCTCTTCGCCGACGACGACCAGCAGCTAGGGGCCTACCAACGCCACTTCCCCGACACCGGGCGACGGGGCACACCGTCCAACTGCGCAGCAGCCCACCCACAAACCCTGTGACCACGGGGTGACACCGTCAGCACCAGTCGGTGGCGTCACCGCTGGCCTCATCCCATGGATTTCGTGCGCTGGCAGTGCCCCTGGCCTACACCACCGGCTCCACCGCCACCGCTGCGCTCCCGCCCCCCGATGGCACACCGAAGGCCGCGCCGCGGGGGCGCGCTCTCTCCGGCCGCCTCGATGGAGTCCAACGCCATGACCACTGCCGTCCCCGCCACCGACACCCCAGACAGAGCCGAGCACCAGGGCATCCGCATCACCGTGCTGAATGACGGGCGGGCCCTCGACTTCCTCGACCGCCGCTGGCCCACCCTCTACACCCGCGACCCGCACAGCACGCCGTACCAGTCCAGGGCCTGGCTGGGAGGCTGGGCACAGCACCTGCCCCTCACGGTCGCCCCCGTTATGGTGGTAGCCCATGACAGCAGTGGACCCGTCGCGGCGATGGCCATGACACACGAGGTGACGGACGACGGCCATGACCGGATACGTCCACTGTCCGCACCCACCGCCGAATGTATCCGCGCCGTCGGCCCCGGAAGTGAACGCCTGGCTGTCGCGAACGCACTGGTGCGGTGCCTGGTCGGGCTAGCCCGCGACGGGACGGAGGTCGGCCTCGCGGACGTTCCCGCCGACAGTGCTCTGGCCCACCAACTGGCCGCACAGTGGAACGGCTACCTGGAGCAGACGCCGTACGCCACGATCGCCCTCCCGGTCGGCTACGCAGGCCTCTCCCGGACAACGCAGCGCGGCCACCGGCGCCGCCAGCGCCTCTGGGACAACCTGACCGAGCACGGCCACCGCGTCCGCTACCGCCGCACCCAGAGCACCACCGAACTGCTGGAGATGCTTCCCACCCTTGAATCCTTGCATCGGCTGAGGCGGCCAGACCAGACGGAAGGTCTCCTCCATCAGGGCCTTCAGCCATGGCGCACTGCCCTCGAACGCTGCGGCACCGCAGCGTTCATTGCCACACTGACCCTTGACGAGGACGTAGTCGCGGCGCAGCTGTGCCTGCACCGCGGACACCGTGTCCACTCCGTCCTGCCCGCCATGAACCCCACCGCCTACGCCCTGGCTCCTGGACACGCCCTCCTGCGGAATCTCACCGCCGACCTGGAACGCTCTGGATACCGGACACTGGATCTCGGCAGAACGCGACCGGAACCCGGCCAGATCCACTACAAGGCCCAGTACGCCGCAACATGGACACGGACCCTGGCGATCCACAGCCACCCATTGTTGAACAGCACGAAAGAGTTCAGCAGCGCAGCAAAGAGTTCAGCATGTAGTTCAGCAGTGCAGTGAACTGTTCAGCGCCATACGGTACATCAATGGACGTTT
>NZ_BMTS01000059.1 GCF_014649795.1 Streptomyces melanogenes | reverse complement strand
GCGCCTCCTGCGGAAGCTCCGCTGCAGCACCAACCGCATCACCGCGATCGTCCAGGCAGTTCTGGTCCTTCATCACGCGTCAGCGTGAGGTTGGAAAAGGCTCACTGCTGTCAGCCTGCGCGGCAGGTGCGGTGGACACTGCAGCCGCTTTCAGCGCTCCCGCGGCCCCGAGCAGGGCCAGGAACTGGCGAATGTGCGTGCGCCTTCTCTTTGGCTCCTGTTCAGCGACAGCGGACTGTGCATGAGCTGCCGACTTGGCACTGCGAGACCACAGGTTATGGAATCCTTCCAGCTTGAAGCGCGATCGAACGTTCAGGGCCGTTCTCGAGGGACGAGCTTCCTGGTGCACGCTGCATGCGCATGGTGTGTGGCCGCTTTTTCTCGCTGTCCGTTAGGCCTCGACTTTCGCTGTTCTCGCAGCCTTCGTTGAGGCCGCAGGCTGGGCCGGAGTTGGCGAAGTCGGCTGTGGTGGTGGGGAGATGGGAGAAGCATCGGCGGTAAGCCCGCTCCTGGGAGGGGGTTCCGCCGATGCTTCCGGCTTCGACCGTACCCGGTTCGCTGCTCGCCGTGCTGGAGAAGCCGAAGGGCCGGGGCTGTTCCAAAGTCCTGGAGGGTGGTGAAGGTGCTGGTCACGGCGTGGTGACGATGTCGGTGAGGGCCGCTACGAACAGATCGAGGCTCCCGTTGTGGACGGATGACCTTGCCAGTCGTCGTCCAGCACCGGAGCCTCGATGTGCCGCCAGTCTGCGCGGGGTCGTCGGGGAGGCACTGGGTGGTGCCGTCCAGGGCAACCAGGCGCCGCCTGCGGTAGAACGAGCCGCGTCGGGACGGGGGCGCGACCGGGCCTGCCAAGACCTCGAAGAGTCGGTGCAGCGGTGCGGCGCCCAATCGGCGTCGCGCACGCGACAGTGACGACGCACACGGGCATGCCGTCACCACCTTGCCGAGACCAGCGGTCAGTTCCGCCCACACCCCCGTGTACACGAGACACGCTCGAACACGGCGAGCGCGAGCACGAAATACATCACCACCCGCGCGGGCAGCAGCCGTAGACGCTGTTCCTGGGCCGCGGTCTCGGCGACAACGGCATCGTCCAGGCAGGGGGCGATGATCTGGGTCAACTCGCCCAGATGACCCGGGGCATAGACATCAAGGGGTGTCGGGCATCGCCCGACGCTGGCAGACTGCTGCGACACGGGACCTCCGGGTACTCGTTCCTGGGCTCGACACCACAGGAACTACCCGAGGTCCCGCCCCATGACCAGGCACTTGACGCCCAGCCCGAACCGCAAAAGCAACGGCGTTGCATCACGCGGGACGCCATCGCCTTGGTCGACCCGACCTCTCTCGAGTCGCGGCTACCCAGTGTCGCGATGACTGGACGGAAGGGCGATGGTCTGGCTGGTACCGGGACCCCAGCCGGGCCCAATATGACTGCGGCCGGAACCCGTTGGGGTACCGGCCGCGGTTCCAAGAACGCGTCAGCGTTTTCGGCGGTCCTGGTGGGTTGCCCTATGGGGACCGCCGGGGTGCTCTATCGAGGCCGGTGAGGCGCGCCGAGGCTGTGGCGCAGCTCCTCCCATGTCTCGGGCCATACGACGCCGTCGACGGGCAGCCCACGGCGCTTCTCGAAGCTCTTGACCGCGTCCTCCACATCGGCGTCGAACGTGCCGTGGGTCTCGTCATCCCAGTTGAAGTCGATGTAGCCCCAGAAGTCGAGGAGGCACCTGGCCTCCCGGACCGCGGGTCCGTGGTCGCCGAGACGGACGGTTCGCGGTGTCACGGTGCCGTCAAAGCCGCATGCGACGCCCTCGATCGGCACCTTGGGTACTGTCTCCGCCGACGCGGTCGTGGTGCTGAGGGTCGTGACAGCGGCCAGTGTCGCGGAGACAAGGGCCACGGATGCCGCGAATCGGCGCGTTGATCTCATGATGAGTCCACCCCTTTTGGTATCCTGCGCCCCGGTCTGGGGCACGTGTCTTGAGACTATGGATCACCGGTCGGGCGCGGCCACCCATTTAGGAGCGCTCGTGCGTCGCTCAAGGAATCCCTGGTGGCGTCCGGGTTGAGGCCGAAGCGGCGGTCCCAGCGGACGGAGAGCACCCGGTGCCCGGCTTCGGGCTCCGCGCGGTACAACGCGGCCGCTTGTCGAGAGTGGGGCCAAAACAACCTGATAGATCCGTGGTCCCCGAAAACCTTCTCGCTCACGTGGTCGCGGAGGCTGCGGGGGCCGTGCTGCGGACCCACGGTGAGGAAGGCTATCGAGCGAGGTGGGTTCAACACCCCTTCCCCGGCGCTGCACTGCACCACCTGTACCGGCTGCACCTCCAGCACGACAGCTGTGCACTGGCGCATGGCCTTTCCCGGTAAGGCGTGAAAGAGGGCGGAGGCCCGCTGCCCCGTCGCCGCGGCGAAAGGCGGGCCGCAACGGTCCTGCGGCAAGAGATCGTCCGTCACCAGAAGGTGGGGGAAAAACGATCGCCTGAACGCGTCGGCTTTCCTCTGGGCCTTCTCCGCGATCACCGCATCACCCAATGCCAAGGCCCCTACGGGCGCCGCCGCGACCATGGCGACTGGTACTCCTCAGCCCAGCGCAACCTCGTCGACCGCATGATCGGCTCTACCACTGTCTTTGGTGGGGTCAGCCGGGCAGGACGCCGCCGGTGACGGTGACCGGTTGGGCGTCGGTGGCCGCGGGTGGGGTGATGGTGACGGGCTTGCCGAGGTCACTGAGGCTGAGGGTGGTGGTGAGGTGAGCGGTGCCGGCGTTGAAGGAGAGGCGGGCGCGGACGAGACGGCCGTGCGGGTCGGTCCAGGCCTCGGCGTGGACGGGGAGGTCGGTGCCGAGTTCGCTGCGTGCCGCGTCGGCCTGCTCGCGCACTGTGGCGGACAGGCGCAGGGTGATGGCGGCGTGGTCGAGGACGCCGCGGTAGCGCACGCACCGCGTGCCGTTGATGGTGTCCTGGCCGCTGTGGGTGACGCGTCGCATCAAGGCGATCTGCGCCAGGACGTGCTCGGGATCGTTGACGGGGGCGCGTAGCAGGTAGTGGGACTGCGCGGCGGCGCGCTCGAGCATGTTCCACCCGTGTGGTGTGTTTTTGTTGTTGCGTAGGTAGACGGTATCCCCGGCGAAGACTTCGTCGAGGTGGCTGATGGCCCCGCCGGGGAAGTCGACCGCCAGGCGGCCCCGGTCGGCGGCCATGTCGAAGTCACCGGTCACGGTGAGGGGGAAGGAGCCGCGTTCGTCACCGACTTCGATCTTCTCGTCGATGCGTGCCGTGGTGGCACGGGTCGCGGCCACGGCAGCCCGTACGAGGGCCCCGGCATCGCCGGGGGAGGAGGAAGCGGCGGACGGACGCGGCGTATCGGCCGGAGTCGGGGAGTGGGACTTTGTGGACGTGGAGCAGCCCGCGCACAGCAGTACGGCGGCACTGGCAGCGACAAGCACACGGCGCACGACAACCCCCAGGATCGGGTAACCGGGCCGGACACCACACCCCGCGGCCCACAGCAGACGCACAGGATGTCATGCCCGGATCACTGTCAGCGGAGCGGGGGCGGGCCGAGATCAACCCGGGCCGGGCAGCGCAGGGTTGCGCCAGCGCTGCCGACGGACCGATCTCCCGCAGGTGGACTTGGAGGCTGACCGGGTTCATCGGCTGTCCGGGCTGGCGGCCGGGGAAGAGCCACTGTGAGCTTCGGCTGCTGGCGTAGGGCAGGTGCTGGCGGAACTGGATGTAGGCCCGCAGCAGGTCAGCGATGGGTTCCGGGAGCGGGGACGGCGGATCTCCCAGCCGAATGGCGACGGTGGCCCCATCGTCGAGGACGTCGTCGACCGTGAGGCGGACGATGCTGGTGACGGGTTGTGCGTAGAGAAGGACTAGCGCGGGGGCGACCCGGGGCCGCAGGGGCAGGGAGTCGTCGTTGAGTGCCCGCCGGAGAATGGCGAGTCGGCGATGCTGGTGGAGCGGCGCTTGGTCCTGGTTGACGACCTGAGGTGGCAGGGCAAGGCGGGGCATCCGGCTCGTCTTCATACACCAGCGCAGGAACGGGCCGGGCTTCGGGTGGCCAGCTTCTCCGTGTGCCAGGCGTCGAGGTCGGCCTGCTGGCAGTGTTCAATGGTGCGGCCTCGGTCGGCAAGCCAGGTGAGGAAGGCGTCGGCGACGACCTGCTGGCCCGCCTGGACGAGATCCCCGGCGTCGGCCCCACCTCCGCACGGGTCATCCTGGCCGAGATCGGCCCCGACATGCGCGTCTTCCCCACCCCCGCCCACCTCGCCTCGTGGGCGAAACTGCCCCCCCGCACCATCCAGTCCGGCTCCAAGAGCACTACCGGACCCGCCGGCAAAGGAAACCCCTGGCTCAAAGGCGCCCTCGGCGAAGCGGCCAGCGCCGCCGCCCGGACCGACACCTTCCTCGGCGCCCGCTACCGGCGCCTGGTCAAACGACGAGGCCACGCCAAAGCCCTGGTCGCGGTCGCCCGCTCGATCCTCGTCATCGCCTGGCACCTGATCGACGACCCACACGCCCGCTACCAGGAACTCGGCCCCGACTGGCACCAGCGACACCTCAACCCGAAGCGCAAGACCCGCGACCTCGTCCGGCAACTCGAACACCTCGGCCACCAAGTCACCCTCACCCCCACCACCACCTGAACACCCGTCACAACCCTGTCCGGGACAGCTCCGCCGCCCGGACGCTACCGCCTGCCCACCAGACCATTGTTTTTCCGTTCAGCCGCACCCCACGGCATTGGCTCCCACCACAGTCCGCTCGCTCTCCCGCAGAAACTCAGCCGCGCGACACCCCGAAGCCACCTGACCGGGCAGACACGGCCTGAGTGTCGACAAAAGATCCATTGAGCCTTTTCCAACCTTGAGGCGCCCTGCGTTTCTCGGCCCAGTCCTCCACCTTTAGCACCCTCCATGATCATCAAGGGGGGTCAATTTTCGGAAGACCTCCTGGGGGTCAGTCTTCAGGAACCCGCGACAGCGGCCTGCAACTCTTCGTACTCGGCATGGGTGTCGCCGCACCGCAGGTGGGCCAGGGCGAGCAGGGCCTGTCGCACGGCGGGAAGGCGCCGCCATCGCGTCCCGATCTCCTGCCGTCTGGCCGTCAGTTGCCTGGTCAGAAACCGCAAGGTGCGGCTGGACAGATCGATCGAGGACGGGTAGACAAGCACGCGAAGCTCCTGGCAGACACGGGCGATCTTGGTCGAGAACCCGTCCACCAGGAGCTTCGCCATTGCGCAGGACTGCCCAACTCGCTGGCAGCACCGCCAGCAAGGGTCCGCCGTTGGGGGCCTGGCCAGGTGAGGGCGTGCAAGGCGCTTGAGGAGCGTGGGGCGCATGTCATAGGCGGGCGGTACATGCAGTAGGGAGCGGATGCGCCGTACACTCCCCGCGCTTCCGTCGAGCGTGCGTTGTTCGCTTGTGCGTGCGCTCCGGAGGGGGATACTTCTCACGAGCCATACGTGATGGTTGGTCGGAACCTGATCCAGGCCGCTGTCCCCGAAGCGGGCAGACGGATCATCCGGGTGATCCGGCCGCCAACGCCCCACCTCGGCAGAAGAGAGCCCCCGATGGCTGCGCCTGCCCCTGTGTACACGACCGCCCCGAGTCTGGCGGGCCTCAGTGGCCCGGAGGGATTGCGGGCGGTGCCGACGGAAGACCTGCCGCGGCTGGCCGGGGAGATCCGTGCCTTCCTGATCGCCAAGGTGTGTGCGGCTGGCGGGCATCTGGGTCCGAATCTGGGGGTGGTGGAGCTCACCCTCGCGCTGCACCGAGCCTTCGGCTCCCCACGTGATGCGTTGGTGTTAGATACCGGGCATCAGGCCTACGTCCACAAGCTCCTGACCGGCCGCCGCGCGGACTTTGACGGCCTGCGGCAGGAGGGCGGCCTGTCCGGGTATCCCTCCCGGGCGGAGTCGGTGCACGACCTCGTGGAGAATTCCCACACCTCGACGCGTTGTCGTATGCGGACGGGCTGGCCAGGGCCCGCGTCCTCAGTGACCGGGCGGTGGTCGCGGTGATCGGCGACGAGGCCATGAGCGGCGGTATGGCATGGGAGGCGCTAAACAACCTCGGTGCTGCCCCCGGGCGTCCCGTGATCGTGGTCCTCAACGGCAACGGTCGCTCCTACGCCCCCACTACCGGCGCTCTGGCCGCGCATCTCAGCGTCCTGAAGTCCGGCGGCGGCGCGGAAGTGTGTCGGAACCTTTTCACCGACTTGGGCTTTGTCTACGTCGGTCCGGTCGACGGCCATAACACCGCGGAGATCGAGACAACGCTGTGCCGAGCACGGGCGGTGGGCCGCCCGGTGGTGGTGCATGTGATGGCCGTCAAGGGCAAGGACTACCGCCCGGCTGAGACGGCCGAGGCGGACTGCCTCCATGCGGTGGGCACTGCCGATTCGGCCACCCACCGCACACACCCTCCACGCCGTCGTGGACGAGCGTGTTCGGGCAGGCGCTACTGGAGGTCGCTGCCCAGGAACAGGACGTGGTCGCCCTCACCGCGGCTATGCTCCGCCCCATCGGCCTGCACGCTATGCAGCACAGGCTCCCCGACCGGGTCTTCGATGTCGGGATCGCCGAGCAGCACGCTGTCACCTGTGCCACGGGACTGGCGATGGGCGGGTTCCACCCCGGTCGTCGCGATCTACGCCACCTTCCTGAATCGCGCCTTCGACCAGGTGCTGATGGACGTGGCCCTGCACCGGCTGCCGGTGACCTTCGTGGCGGACCGGGCCGGGATCACCGGCCCCAACGGCCCGTCCCATCACGGCATGTGGGACCTGTCCCTGCTGTCGGCGGTGCCCGGTCTGCGGGCCGCCTGCGCGATACAGGACGGGCCCACCGCCCTGCGCCTGCCCAAAGCCGCGGGCGTGTCCTGCGGCAACGGCAAGAGACAGATCCTCGCCCGCGGTCAAGTCCTGCGCACCGTGCCTGAATCCCGCATTGTCGACGCCCTCCTCGAGGAGGCCGTGAAGCTGGCCGAGCAGACCGAGCACCCGCAGACAGGTGAGGCCAGGTGACCGCTTCTCCTGTCATGCCCCAACCGCCGGATCTGGCCGCCGCGCGCGCCGGCGTCGGCACGGTGCTGCACGGCTTCCTTCAGGCCAAAGCCGCCTCCGCCTCGGCCCATGGCTTGCCCGAGGACGCCCCCAGGGTACTGCGGGACTTCCTGGACGCGGGCGGGAAACGACTGCGCCCGCTGCTGTGCGTCATCGGCTGGCACGCTGCGGGCGGCCACGGTGAGGAGGGCCCTGTGGTGCGGGCGGCGGCCGCACTGGAGATGTTCCACACCTTCTGCCTGATCCACGACGACGTCATGGACCACTCCGCCACCCGCCGCGGACGCCCCACCGTCCACCGCGCCCTCGCCACCCGCTACCGCGCTGGGCGCAGCGCCACCGCGGCAGACCGGCTGGGGTCCGGGACCGCGATCCTCATCGGCGACCTGGCACTGGCCTGGTCGGACGAGCTCCTGCACACCGCCGGCCTCACGGCCCGTCAGCTCGCCGCCGTCCTTCCCCTCATCGACCGCATGCGCAACGAGGTCATGTACGGCCAGTACCTCGACCTCGCCGCCACCGGCAACCCCTCCACCGACCTCCCCCTGGCGTTGGCCATCTGCCGCTACAAGACCGCCAAGTACACCGTCGAGCGCCCCCTGCACATCGGCGCCACCCTCGCCGGAGCCGACACCGACCTGCACGCGGCCCTGAGCGACTTCGCCCTCCCCCTGGGGGAGTCCTTCCAGCTCCGAGACGACCTCCTCGGCGTCTTCGGCACCCAGGCACACACCGGCAAGCCGGTCCTGGACGACCTGCGCGACGGCAAGCACACCCCGCTGGTCGCCCTCGCCCTCCAGCGCGCCGCTCCCGCCCAGGCAGCCCAGCTGCGCCTGCTCCTGGGCTGCCCTCACCTCACCGACGACCAGGCAGCAGTCGCCCGGAACATCATCACCGCTACCGGCGCCCGCGACACCATCGAACAGATGATCACAGACCGCCGCCAGCAGGCCGAACGCGCCCTCACCCACAGCCCCATCCCGCCTGCCACAGCCGCAGTCCTGCGTCACCTCGCCCACACTGCAACGAGGAGGACCGCATGACCCCAGCCACCCGGTCAGGCAGCCGCCGCGTCCTGCTCGTCACCCCCCGCGGCTACTGCGACGGCGTCGAACGCGCCATCCAGACCGTGGAGAAGAAGGGCGCCGTCTTCGTCGACGAGTCGGAGGAGGTGCCCGAGGGCAACATCGTCATCTTCTCCGCGCACGGCGTCGCCCCCGTCGTCCACGAAGAGGCCAGCGGCAAGCTCGCCACCATCGACGCCACCTGCCCCCTGGTCACCAAGGTCCACAAGGAAGCCGTCCGGTTCGCCAAGGAGGACTACGGCATCCTCCTGATCGGCCACGAGGGCCACGAAGAGGTCATCGGGACGAGCGGCAAGGCGCCCGAGCACATCACCCTGGTCGACGGCCCTGCGGACGTCGCGAACGTCGAGGTCCGCGACCCCGACAAGGTCGTCTGGCTCTCCCAGACCGCCCTCTCCGTCGACGAGACCATGGGGACCGTCGACGCCCTCAAGGACCGCTTCCCCAACCTCCTCTCGCCGCCCAGCGACGACATCTGCTACGCCACCCAGAGCCGCCAGATCGCGGTCAAGCAGATGGGCGCAGAGGCTGACCTTGTCATCGTCGTCAGCTCCCAGAACTCCTCGAACTCCGTCCGCCTGGTCGAGGTCGCGCTCAGCGTCGGCGCCCGCGCTGCCCTCCTCGTCGACTACGCCGAGGAGATCGACGAGAGCTGGCTCGCGGACGTGCGCACGGTCGGCGTCACCTCCGGCGCCTCGGTCCCGGAGATCCTGGTCGAGGGCGTCCTCGAATGGCTCGCCGCCCGCGGCTACGACGACATCGAGACCGTCACCGCCGCCGAGGAGTCCATCGCCTTCTCACTCCCCAAGGAGCTCCGCCGCGACCTGCGCAGACGTCGGCTGACTGACCAGTCCGCCAGATTCTGTCCCCACTGAGCTTCGCTGCGAATCGTGTACCAAGGCTCTTGCGTACGGCCGATGGGAGACCTCGGCGGCACAGCCCGCTGAGATGGGCCCGGGCTGGTTCGAGGGCCTGCATTGCCCCTCACGCCGAGGGATGGGTGCGACACAACCGCAAGGAGGGAGAACGCTATGGACAACGCAAAGCCCATGCCCGACACGATTGAGGAGTGGTTGGCTGGCCCGGTGCTACTGCCGGAAGTGGAGCTCGACATGCCCTTCCCGCCATGCTGGAGTTCCGATCCGCTCCCTGCGTTGCGCCAGCGGTACGTAGACTGGCTGAGGAAGTTCGGCCTGATCACAACTGAGGACCAGGCGAAAGGCTATCTGCGGCACTGCATCGCCGAACTCTCCGTTCTGTCCTACCCGGAAGCCAAGGGTGCCCGGCTGGACATGGGCTACGACCTCATCAGTATTACGGTGCTGTTCAGCGACTTCTTCGACACCACATCACTCGGCCAGGACCCGAGCCAAGTCGCGCGGGCCATCAGGGAGCTTGTCCGGCTGACCCTGGAGCCACCGGGTACCGAACCGGGAGTATCAGCGCACCCCGCGGTGTGGGCTTTTGCCGACGCCTGGGGGCGGGAGACTGAAGGGATGTCCCCAGCGTGGCAGGCCCGAGCCAGCGCCAACTGGCGTGCATGGTTCTCCACTTGGCTGATCGAGGCCTCCAACCGGTTCTCCGGTCACCTTCCCTCTACGAGCGAGTACGTGTCCCACCGCCGGGAGAGCGCTGCCATTGGGGCTTACCGGGATTCCTTCGAATCCGCGAACCAGTGTGAATGCCCCTCTGCCATCTTGGACAGCGCGCAAATGCGCATCGCTTTTGAGGCATACGGAGAATGCATCGGGCTGGTCAACGACATCTATTCGTCCAACGTGGAGAGCTCCCGCAAGGACGTTCACAACATGGTGACCGTCCTGGAGGGAAATCAGGGGCTGTCCCGAGAAGCAGCCATCGCCGAAACCGCCAGGAAGAGTAACCAGGCTGTGGCCCGGATGCAACACCTGACACAGAGCCTCTCCCCTCTGTACGACGCCTACCAACTGAGCATCAGGGAGCGCGAGGCCGCCGACCGATTCCTGGCTGGCCTCGGCCACACCTTGCGGGCCAACTTGGAGTTCAGCCGTCGGAGCGCACGCTACGAGACAAGCCTGCTACTCGGCGACGGTTCCTACTCCTATCTGACAGAGACTCCCTCCCTGCTCGCCCAGGCGCAGGATGGCAATAACGAGATGCACCCCTTCCAGACAGAGAGCACAGGTACGTGAACACTGACTCGACCGCCCAGCGTCATCAAGCAGACTGCTCCCCCTTCGACAGCCACGCAGCGGATGTACGCGAGTACTTCGAAGCGATGAATGACACTATCCTCCAAGACATTGGGTACACCTATCAGGTGGGCACACTTCGTGCGCACGCGGGCGATGCCTATCGTGCTACCAACGAATACGCGGCACAGCGCATAAGGCTACGGCCAGGTATGCGGGTGCTGGACGCGGGTTGCGGAACCTGCGGCCCTGCGGTAGACATTTCCGAGCACGTGGGTGCCCTCACCATCGACGCAGTAACGATCTCCCCTGCCCAGGCCGCCTCGGCCCGATCGCACATCGAAGAACGCGGCCTCGGCGACCGCATCCGAGTTCACGTCGGCGACTACCACCGCCTCCCGTTCGCCGAGCAGTCTTTCGATGCTGCGTACCTGTTGGAGTCTGCGTGCTACTCCCCTAACCTTGAAGCATTGTTCCGTGAGATCTTCCGCGTGCTGAAACCCGCCCGGTCTCTGTACGTGAAGGATGTCTTCGCCGAGGACAGAACTCTCAGCGCGATTGAGTCCGAAGCGCTCGCGGCGTGCGGCAAGCTCTACAGGTACACCCCTCAGACAATCGCCCACTACATCCGTGCCATGACCCATGCTGGTTTTATTCAGGCGCAAGCCGGAAATGCCGACCTGTGGGGTCACGCCATGTACGCGAAAGCCATGATCAAATACCGTTACGGCGAGCCAACCAGGATACCCTCAGGCGCTCCAGAGCTCACCGATTTCGGCCGCGCCCATAACTACCATCACGCCCTGGCTGGAGTGACCCCACTCTTCTCCTGCGACATCACCGCATCCCGCCCGCCTCGACCTCAGTGAACCTCTTTCATCCTGGCTCTGAAAGGTGAAGGTGCAGGTCAGCAGGGTGGAGTGACATGGCAGAGCCCCCGGTCGTTGGCGGTGTTGATTCCACTCGACACTGAGCCTTTTCCAACCTGGTTCTGGAGTGCGGCTGTTGGGCTGACAACGTGGTGAAGCCCCTGGTAGATGGGTTTTCGACCAAGAGAACCGGCTCCACCAG
>NZ_BMTS01000058.1 GCF_014649795.1 Streptomyces melanogenes | reverse complement strand
GGTGGCTGCGGGCGATCTTGGTCGAGAACCCGTCTGCCAGGAGCTTCGTCGTTCCGCAGATCCGTCCAACACGCGGCCAGCATCGTCAGGTTGGAAAAGGCTCACTGCTGCGGACGGCACTGGGGAACGAACCGTCACCTACCCCATCACCTGGAACACCGGCCAGCAGTCCACCATCACGGCCAACAGGGTGGTCAACGTCGTCGGCACGGTCCTCACCGTCACCCTGACCGGCACCGTCACCAGCGGCCTGTTCGCAGGCCAAACCGTCGCGGAACAACACGTCGGACCCGCCACCGACATCCTGACGTGCACGCTCGGACTCGGCACGGTCCGCAGTGTCTACTCCACCGTCCTCCTGGAGATCACCCCGCCCGTGTGAGAGCGAGAGGAGCCCCCAGCCATGGTCGGGGCGTCGTGGGAGAAAGCCGCAGCGCCCTCTTCCACGACGCCCCAAGGTGATATGCCCCCGGCTGTCCGTTGCGGTGCGAAGTACCCCCCGGCCGTCCCGGCCGACGGCTGCAGCGAGGCCTTGAGAGCGCGCCTCGCTCACTGGTGCCGCCTCTCTGGTCAGCTGGTCAGCTCTCATCCATGAGCGGGCTGGGACCGTACCTCTGGGAAATCAGGCGGGCCTCAGCGGCGGGGCACGGTCCACGACCAGGCGCTCGCCCACCCCGGTGGCCGTGGTGGCGTCGGGCCGGAGGTAGCCGAAGCCGCCCAGCTCGCCGACCGCCTTGCGGAAGGCGTCGCGGCCCTCGGCAGCCAGACGCTCTTGGCGGGTGAGGGAGGGGAGTTCGCTGACCGTGGGTGCCTGGCCGGGAACGTAGCCGAAGGCGAGTTCGGCCAGGATGCCGCGGGCGCGCCAGATCAGGCGCATGTCACGCATCGCCCTCGCGCACACCACCCGGCCGTGAACGGGCAGCGCGCTGGGGACGGGCCACTGCGGCGCGGTGGTGTTCAACGGGAGTAGCTCCTTTGGCCAGTGGGATTTTCCGGGGCAGAACGGCGTCGTGCTGGTACCGGTGTCGGCCATGCGGCCGAGGCCCTTCCCAGGTCGCGGCAGTGATCGCCAGGCGCAGCTCGGCACCGGTCCAGGCCTCGGTGGCCAGCAGAGGATGCGCTGCGCCTCAGCAGCGCGGACAGCCGGCGCCCGATCCGGTCCGGCACCGGCCCCAGCGCGCCGACCATGACCACCGGGACCGCCTCCACCACAGTGGCCAGGACCTGGGGCCAGTGGCGGCCCGGCTCGTCCACCCACAGGCCCGCACCCAGCTGCGGCAGCCCGGCGGCGGCCCAGCCGGCCGACCCCGCGCTGGCCTCAGCGGCCAACGCGAGGAGCAACGGCATGTCCCCGCTGGCGCTGACCGCGGCGCCAGGCCGGATGCGTCCGCAAGGGAACAACGAGCTCAGCGGTGTGGCGGCCGGTCTACCGGCATCGCCATCCGCTCGCTCACTCGCCACCGGCACTGCACACACCAATTCTCGAACATTAGAACGGAAGAATCAGCCAGCCATGCCCGAAAGCGCCGCAAGGAGGTACCCGAGCCGACTTCACCACCGGTCACACCGGATGCCCGCCCGTCCCCGCCCCTGCCCGCGAGAACGCCACCGCCCCTCCGGCGGCCACCAGCAAGGACCGCATGGGCCGCCGACCATCAGCGGCCCATGCGGTCGACAACTGGGTCCGGCCGTACTTCACCGACGCCTCCACATCGGCGCCGACCGACTTCCTCGGGCCGCGGGACGGCTCGGGGGCGGGGGCGGGCGCGTCGCCCCAGAGGCAGTCGGCGAGCTGGGGGCCAGCCACAGGTCGTAGTCCGCGGTGTCGCCGGGAGCGGATTCGTTCGCCGGCCGGGCACAGTCACACCAAGCGGGTGGCGGTGTGGCAGCCGGTGGTCCGGCGCACCTCGGCGAGCAAGCCTTCACAGACTGGGTGTTCGGGCTGCCCGGTGGGGAGATGAGCGGTTATGAGCGTGGTGGTGGACCCTGGCGTGGCGTGCGTCCGGTTGGCCCAGCGGGCATGCACTCAGGGCATACGCCCGTAATGTCGCGATCAGGGTAGCGATCACCGCCGCCGCCCACCACCACCCCGTGAAACGAGGACGCAGATGAGTACGCAGACCCAGGGGTCGCCCGCGCCGGCGGCGATGCACGCAGCGGGACGCCGGGCCGGGCGGTGGTGCGCCGCGGTCCTGCTGACGGGTGCCGCGGCGACGCTGAGCGCCGGCCCGGCCAGGGCAGGCGACCTGAACTTCTACTACGGGGCCAACAACCCCGAGAGCCCCGTCCCTGTCATCGCGCCGGGTATGACAGGCCCGGTGAAGTTCGGCCTGACGAACGTCTCCGGCCTGCCCACCACCGCCGCCCAGTGGACCCTCGACGTGAACGCGCCCCCACACACGACGTTCGCGGACACGACCGTGACCACCATCGGCGCCGGACCGGGCCCGTGGACCTGCCAGATGTACGGACCGTACCCCGGCGGGCCGGGGAGCATCCCCGTCGACTCCGGCGGCAACGAGCTGAAGTGCACCAGCACCAGCCAGTACACCTGGCCGGGCCAGCCCACGGCCTTTCAGTGGCAGGCGAACGTCACAGTCGACTCCAACGCCCCCTATGACACCACCCTCACCGGCACCTCCGGCAGCAACACCGTCCTCGACGGCACCGCCGACCTCCGCGCCTACCAGGACTGCCCCGCCGGCGGCCCCGACCAATGGGCCACCTCTTACCCCCTTTACCGGATGACCCTCGCCGTGCACACCCCGCCCAGCCCCCAGCAGACCTGACGTTGCCGCTGCGGCCAGGCGGCACAGCCCCTCAGCCAGCGCCAGTACGCCGACGAGGGCGTTGTCCCCCTGATCGAAGATCTCCAGGCATCCGGCCACCTACTTCCTCAAACGCCAGCTCACCCTGCACGGCGTCAGCCTTGACCGCGTCCGTGCCGACTGGAGCTTCCCCTTGATCGTGGACACCTGGAGACTGGGACGTGTGAGCCCAGGGGAAGCAGTGCCAGGTGGGAAGTAAGTACACGAAGCGGTACACCGAGGAGTTCAAACGGGACGCGATCGCGCTCGTCGACTCCACGACCCGCACGGTGACCGAGGTCGCCCGGGACCTCGGCATCAGTCCGGAGTCGCTGCACGGCTGGTACAAGCAGGCCAGGGCGGCCGAGGTGAGGGCCACCCCGGCGAGCTCACCTCAGCGGAGCAGGAGGAGCTCAAGCGGATGCGCAAGCTCGCTGCCGAGCAGGCCAAAGAGATCGAGGTCCTGCGAAAAACCCGCGTCCTTCTTCGCGAAAGAGAGCGATCGATGAACGAGATGTACGCGTTCATCGAGGCGGAGAAGACCACCTATGGCGTCGCTTTCCCGTGCCGGCTGCTGAAGGTGGCCAGCTCCTCCTTCTTCTACGCCTGGCTCGCCACGGCGAAGGCCCGGACTGTCCACAAGGCGGCCGACGAGGCCCTGGCCCACGAGATCACCGTCATCCACGTCGCCTCCCGGGGCACCTACGGGGTTCGGCGCGTCCACGCCGAACTGCGGCGTCTGGGACGGCGCGTGAACCGCAAACGGGTCGCCCGTCTGATGCGCGAACACGGCATCCAGGGCGCCCACCGCCGCAGACGCCGGTCGCTGACCCGGCCGGACAAGAAGGCGAGGCCGGCGCCCGACCTGATCGGCCGCGACTTCCGTGCCCAGACGCCCGGCACGAAGCTGGTCGGGGACATCTCACCTTCCTGCCCACCGCCGAGGGCTGGCTCTACCTGGCCTGCTGGCTGGACCTGGCTCCCCGCGAGGTCGTCGGCTACGCCACGGCCGACCACCACCGAGCCCCCCTGGTCGTCGACGCACTGAACATGGCCCACGGCCGGGGCTCTCTACAACCTGGATGCATCGCACACTCAGATCGCGGCAGCGAGTACACATCCACTGAATTCCGGCGTGAGATACGTGAGTTGGGGCTGCGGCAGAGCTGCGGACGCACCGGATCCTGCTTCGATAACGCCGCTGCGCGAGTTTCTGGGCCCTGCTCAAGGAGGAGATCGGCACCCGCGTCTGGCCCGACGGGGCCACCGCCCGTGTTGAGGTCTTCGCCTTCATCGAGACGTCCCACAACCGCCGCCGTCTGCGCAAGCACAAGGTCTTCGGCTACCTCACCCAGCCGAGACCAGACAGCGGCACCATCACGCCCTCGCGGCATAACGAACACGCGTCCAACCTCACGGGGAAACTTCAGTATCGAGGCACACCCCAAAGGGCGGCAGGTCTTCGCTCCGAGGGGCCAGGTCCCCGCTCATCACGGAGCCGTATCTGGCTCCTCCTGGAGTCGGGCGGGCTCGACGTGGGCGATGCGGTCCCTGCGCCACAGGACGATCTGCGTGGTGCCGGATCCGTACCAGCCCGTGCCGGTGGCCGTGCGCAGCCTCGGATCGACCTGCTCCCAGTACGCCAGGCGTCGCCGGTAGCGCTCGTCGATCCCGCAGGGGGCGGCAGTGAGGACGGTGGGGCGGTCGTCGCGCAGCCACGCCACGGTGTGCTCCAACCAGCCGCTGTCGGGGTGGGAGACCCCGTAGCGGGTGCACCGGCAGTCGGGGGCGAACAGTGCGCACCGCTTGCTCCTGGCACGCCCCAGCCACAGCGGGCAGCAGTCGGCACGGCTCTGCCGCAAACCGTGGCGCTCCGCCCAGGCCACCAGCACCTCCTGGCGGACCCGCGCGTGAGCCGCGCGCCGCTCGTAGGCACCGGGGTCCAGGGAGATCAGGCTGAGTGGCGGGGGCTCCAGGCCGTAAGGCCAGCAGATACCGACGTCGTCCTGCCCCAGAACGACGGCGGCACGCTCGTAGAGGTCGGTCACGCCCGGGGGCAACGAGCCGGTTCCGGCGTTGGTGTCGCACGGTGCGTCCGTCCGGGGCATGGGCGACCGGGCCTGCCTGCGGGATACGGATGCCTCGGACGGCCCGCACGACGTGGAACCCGCTGTGACCACCACGCCGTCGTGGGCCGCCCCGACCGTGGTGTTCGACGGGACCGCCTGGTGCGACTCGGGCATGCTGCCGATCTCCTCCAACCCCACCAGCGACCGTCTCTACCATGGCCTCTCTGGCTCTGTGCTCGTTACCTCGCGCTCAGCCGTCCGGAGCCGCTGTGGAGTCCGGGAATCCACTCGTCCAGCCCCCCGCCCGGGGCAGACCACTCCTTCATCGCGGAACGCCGGTAGCAGACCTGCTCGATGGTCTCGGCGTACTTGTCACGCGGGCCCGAAGCCACCGCTTCGTTGTACCGCTGCGTCCAGTAGCTGTCGGGGACCCAGTAGGCGACCTCGGAGACCACGTCGTCCTGCGGGACCAGGGCCTGACGCCGCACCAGGTCGAGCGCCTGGGCGACGTCGGGGACACTCACGGTGATACCTCGCTCCGCGAAACGGTGCACCAGTTGCTTGTCTACCGCGTCGATGCCGTGCTGGCGGGCGGCTTCCAGTGCCTGGACGGCCGCCGCGTGCCCGTCGGACAGGAACTGTCTGTACGGGTCGCCGCCCCTCTCCAGCCGTGCGAGGGCTGCCTCATGGGTCAGTCTGCCTCGGCTGCGGGCCGCCAGGCCCGTCACCACCATGTCCCGCTGCACCGCCGCCACAATGGCTGCCAGGTCCGTGCTCTCACTCACCTGGCCACCGTGCACCACACCGGGCACCGTCATCGGAACCGACGCGCACACACAAGGCGCAGAACCGATCCGCCGGTCTCCTCGTTGAGCGGGCCGCGCTGGACGGCGCCTGGGAGGAAAGGGCCCTGCCGCAGACTCGTCATGGCTGCTGGCAGGACCCTTCGCTGTGAAGGAGGCGACTGATTCGGGCGCCCCGACAGGCGCGCCCACGGCCTGGCCTCAGCGCTCATCGCAGGGGCCGTCGGTGCAACAGGGCGAACGGGCCTGCCCGGCCGCGACGTCTGCGGATCAGCCGTCGGGCACGCTGCGCGGGGCGGCTGTGCCACCGTGACCGCCCCGCGCGTCCGCCAGCATGTCCGTTCAAGCCGTCGCCTGCGGTACGACGCGCCGATGGTCGGATCAGAGTGTGTGACGTGACACGATGCGGCCGGTCGTACGTCCTGGGCTCGCGCGAGCAGCCCGGAGAGTCGGCCTGGGGAAGGCGACGGGACCGGAGCCCGTTCGGCTGGACGACTGTTGTCGCGCGCAGCCGCCCGTGGGGCGGAGGCTTCCGGGTCTCGGCGTGTTGTATGTCGCCGGGGATTCAGAACTTGCCGCCGTTGGCCACCTGCTCCGGCTCGGGGATCAGCTCGGTGACGTTCCCGTGTTCGACGATCAGCCCGTCCCCCAGCCGGAAGATGTCGAAGACCGCCGAGGACACTCCGTCCCGGACGGTCTCGCTGAGGGTGGCTACGGAGTCGCCTTGGCCGACGAGATGGTGGACCTTGCGGTACTCCAGTCGTCTGCTCCCGGCGGCTGGAGCGGAGGCGTACGCGACCAGGCCTTCGGCGCCATCGGGAATCTCAGGATCGTGCTGGATGCAGCTTCTGGAGCTGACGAACTGCTCGATCCGGTCGAACCGGCCGTCCCGCAGCACCGTGGCGATGAAGTCCGCCACCGTCTGTTCGTTCGCCTCGGTATGTTCCAGGTCCGTCGCCTGACCGGGCCGTCGGTCTGGCCGTCCTCGATGGCACACACGCACCACCCGGATGTCCTGGTCAGGATTGCGCTCCAGGAACGACTCGAAGAACGCACTGAACCCCGACCTGCCGTCGAGCACGCCGGTGGAGTGCTGGACATAGCGCTCCCCGACGTACTTCTCCAGCGCCGCATGGACATCACCGTCCCGGATGCCCTCCAATAGGGGCCCTTCGCGTTGTCCAGCTTCGCGGTCACAGCGCCATTCTCGACGTCTCGGCGTGCTGCCGCACGGCACGGGAGGCGGGCGGGTGTCGGCGCCCGTTCCGCCGGGGCCCCTCACGGGGTGGCTTCGGGCATCGCCGAGCTGACCCTCTGCTGCCCTTCGACGGTGTTCAGCGTGAAGGTGAGGGTGAGGGTGAGGGCGACCCGCACGGATACTCCACCGACAGGGTGAAGGACTTCACGTCGCTACTCGGTTCCCCCTCGCCGAGGCGAACGACCGACTCGACGCCAGCCGTCAAGGTCCAGCTTCCCTTGAAGTACCAGCGCATTCCCCCGGCTCGGGCCTGTTCGCTCTCCTCCTGCCAGCCTCGCCGGACCAGAGCCGCGAAGACCTTGCCCGGGATAGCGCAGCCGGCCTGTGCCGCGTACTGGCCGAGGAGCAGCACACCACACGGCTTCAGCTGCTCGGGCAGCGGCTCGTTCACCTGCTGCACTCCGGATTCGGCCAGCAGTGCCGAGAACTGGACGCATACGGCATCCCTGGTCCGTTTCTCGCCGCCAGGCGGCGGGGTGTGCACGGGCGGCCAGTGAAACGTCGTGGCGGGCACGGTGTTCCGGGTCGGTTGCCGACCGAGGTCACCTCCCGTACCGCAACCTGCCAGGACCAGTGCGGCGACGAGCCCAGAGGCCGTGACGTACAGGCGCCTCAACGGTCCGTTCCGCGCGACCGGGGGTTCCACCGCTCCGCGATCGCTGTTCCCCCGCACGGTTCCCCTCCGTGGCCGGGCCGCCCCGGCCCGGTGATCACTGCGGAAGTCTCCCATGCCATGGGAGGGGGCAGAAGTGCCAGTCGATCCGCGTTGTCCGGACCCGGCGATGACCGCAGAGCGTCCCTCCACTCCCCTAGATACTCCTTTTATCCTTTTTAGCAGCTTTAGATGAATATATACACCTATACCCGTAGGTAATGGCCGCCAGAAGACAGCTGTCCGCGCAGGAACCCGCCTGCGCGCCCGAGCAGAAGAGGCTCTCGTGGTCATGCAGGCTTTCGTCGTCGACTCCTTCGACCGTCCTCCCGCGCTCCGTGAACTGCCCGTACCCGAGCCCAGGCCGGGAGAGGTGTTGCTCCGGGTCGAGGCGGCCGGGGTCAATCCGATCGGCTGGAAGGCCGCCGCCGGCGCGCTGGCCCGCCGCGGCTCCCCTGCCCGTTCCCGTTCGCCCTCGGCTTCGACGTCGCGGGCACCGGCACCACTGTCGGCGAGAACGCCGCCTTCCAGACGGGGACGCGGTTTTCGGGATACGCCGGCCCGCCACCATCGCCCAGCAACCATCGGACTCCTTCGCCCGGTACATGATCGCCTCACGGGACTCCGCTGCTCTGACGGTGCGGCCACCTTCCCTGCATCCGGTCCCGGCGGCAGTGCTGGCGATGACCGGCGGCACCGCCCTGACCCTGGCCCGTTGGCTGGATCCGGCTCCCGGGGAAAGGCTCCTGGTGGTCGGTGCGACCGGTGGGGTCGACTCCTACGCCGTGCAACTGGCCGCCGCGCGCGGCGCCCACATCATCGCCGTTGCCTCCGGTGACGACCACGACTACGCCCGCTTCCTGGGCGCCGCAGAAACCGTCGACCACCGGACTCAGGACACCTCCCAGGCCGTCCGCGCCGCCCACCCCGACGGCATCAATGCCGTGCTCGATCTCGTCAGCTCCCGCGAGACGCTCGCCGACCGCATCGTCCCGCTGCTGCGCGAGGGAGGCCGACTGGCCACTACTGTCTTCGCCCCGACACCGACGCCCTGGCCGCCCGCGGCATCAAGGCCGTCAACTTCAACTACGACGCCACGGACGACGACACGGCCGAGCTCGCACGCCTGGTCGTCGCCGACCAGCTCCACATCCCCCGAACCGCCATATACACCCTGACCGACGTCGACCAGGCCCGCAGCGCCTCGGCCGCAGGCCACGTCCGGGGGAAGATCGCCGTCACGGCGGGCCGGACGGCAGAGGCTTCCTAGGCGGCATAGGCCAACCCCTCCCCCTTCGAAAAACCCTCCCCAGCCCGGACTGCCGATGTCCCGTTCAACGGATTACGTGTTGAGGTATCGCCCAAGCGGGGTCCGTGTCCCCGTCGAGGACGGGGACACGGACGGCTCTCCTCGGTGTCCAGTACGCGGTCATCCGGTGCATCCCCCCTGTGGTTCATCCACGACCATACGGCCCAAACTTCCAGGGAGCTCCTTCAACGATCGGGTGATTCGCAGGAAAAACCGCGGGGTGACGGAGCGTCGGGTGTCAGGATGGGGCGCATACAGAACGTGTATTTCGACATCGCCGTGGACGGCAAGGACGCTGGCCGCATCGTCTTCCGGCTCTTCGACGACGTCGTCCCCGAGACCTCGCGCAACTTCCGCCAGCTCGCCACCGGCCGGCACGGATTCGGCTACGCGGGCTCCGCCTTCCACCGTGTCACCCCCCAATTCATGCAGGGCGGCGACTTCACCCATGGCAACGGCATGGGCGGCAAGAGGATCTTCGGCGACACCTTCGCCGACGAGAACTTGGGCCCTGACCCCGGATTTTGGACACCGGAGAGACTTGGATCTTGATGGTCCAGGAGAACGGAGTCCCCGTGGGGATGAAGCACTATCCCGCCGAGTTCAAGGCGGACGCGGTCGCGTTGTACCGCTCGAGGCCAGGAGCGACGATCAAGTCCGTCGCCGCCGGTCTCGGAGTGAACACCGAGACGCTGCGGAACTGGCTCCGGGCTGCCGACGGACGCCGGCCCGGCGCCCACTCCGCGCCGCCGGCGGCTGCCCGGACCGGCGTCGACGATGTTCAGGCGGAGCTCGCCGCGGCCCGCAAAAGGATCCGTGAGCTCGAGGAAGAACGCGACATCCTTCGCAAGGCGGCCCGGTATTTCGCGACGAAGACGCGCTGGTGAACCGCTGCCAGTTCGTTGAAGATCACCAGCGCCGTCACGGCGTGAAGCGGCTCTGCGGCATCCTCGGCCTGTCCCGCTCCAGCTTCTACTACTGGCGCCGCACCGCGGCCGCCCGGGCGGCCCGGCAGACCGTCGAGGCCGACCTCGCGGCTCGGATACGCAAGGTCCACCAGGACTCCGACGGTACTTACGGGGCCCCCAGGATCACCGCCGAGCTCCGCGACGAGGGCGGCGTGGTGGTCAACCACAAGCGCGTCGCCAGGATCATGCGGACCATCGGGCTCGAGGGAGTGCGTCTGCGCCGCCGGCACCGCACCACCCTCGCGGACCAGGCCGCGGCGAAGGCACCGGATTTGATCGGCCGTGACTTCACTGCGGCCGCGGTGAACACGAAGTACGTCGGCGACATCACATACCTCCCGGTCAGCGGCGCGAAGCCGCTCTATCTCGCGACCGTCATCGACCTCGCCTCACGCCGTCTGGCCGGGTGGGCGATCGCCGGTCACACGCGCACCGAGCTCGTCATCGACGCCCTGACGGCTGCCGAACGGACCTGCGGGAATCTGGCCGGAGCGATCATGCACACCGACCACGGATCGCAATATACGAGTCGGGCGTTCGCTGAAATCTGCAGGTCAGCAGGGGTCCGGCAGAGCATGGGCGCGATCGGGTCCAGCGCGGACAACGCCGCTGCGGAAAGTTTCAACGCCGCCTTCAAGAGAGAGACGCTCAAGGGCCGCAAAGGCTGGTCGAGCGAGCGCGAGGCCAGGCTCGACGCCTTCCGCTGGCTGACCCGATACAACACCCAGCGCCGGCATTCCCGCCTCGGTCAGCGGTCTCCGATCGCCTACGAGAACGACGTCCACCCAGCACCAACTACCCTGACCCAAGCCGCATAGACGTGTTCAAAATCCAGGGTCAAGGCCCCTTCGACTCAAGCACGACCGACCCTTCCTGCTGTCGATGGCCAACCGCGGCCCGCACACCAACGGCTCCCAGTTCTTCGTGACGACCGTCGTCACCCCCTGGCTGGACGGCAAGCACGTCGTGTTCGGCGAGGTCGTCGAGGGCAAAGAACTCGTCCAGCAGATCGAGGCCCTCGGCTCGCCCAGCGGGGACCTGAGCTCCGGCGTCGTCATCAAGGAGAGCGGCACCCTCGCCTGAGGGCTCGGTTCACATGAGCGGCACCGCTCCTGGACGCTCAAAACAGGACCGGATCGGGCTTGCCGCGAGCAGCTGGGGACGGGTCGAAACCGGCACAGCCCGTAGCTCCTCACCGTCGTGCCGTCCGGCGAGACCATGCCCTGTGGCGCCCGCCAGCCCCTCTACAGGTCGAGCACCGCGCGCAGCGCCTGGTCCACGCGTGTCATCGTCTGCGTGGGTGCTGTTCCGGCACACATCGCGCCCTCGAGCCGGGCTGCGCGCAACTGCTGAAGGTTCACGGCCACAGCGGTGCACCCCACCAGGTCGTCGATCACCACGGACATGGCGGTGTCGGTCCGCGGCCATGCGGGTTCCCGCGACCCGCGCCCTGATCTTGGCGAATGCGGTGTCCCGGGGAGTCGACTGGTCGTCGGCGAAGGGGGCGAACCCGCAGTCGTCGCAGGTACCGAGCTGATTCACCGGGATGTATTGCGCGGCTTCCAGAACCCGGTCCCGTACCTCTTCCGGTGTCTCCACTTCGGGGTTGATGGGATCGGTCACTCCGATGAAGACGCGCTGGTTGGGTTTCACGTGGTCGCGCACCATCGC
>NZ_BMTS01000057.1 GCF_014649795.1 Streptomyces melanogenes | reverse complement strand
CGGGCAACGGCAAGGGGCAGATCTTCGTGAAGGGTGAGGTCATCAAGACCGTGCCCGAGTCGAAGATCGTCGAGACGCTGATCGAGGAGGCGATGAAGATCGCCCAGGAGATGGAGGGGGAGGGCGTCGCCTCCGGCGTCCCGAGCGTCACCGCCCGGGGCTGACCGGCACCACCGAGAGCTGAACGGGATCCGAAGGGGGCTCCAGCGTGACGATCTTGGAGAATGTTCGGGGGCCGCACGACCTGAAGGCGCTGGACGGCGCCGAACTCACCACGCTGTCCCAGGAGATCAGGGAGTTCCTGATCCACGCGGTGGCGCGGACCGGGGGCCATCTCGGGCCCAACCTGGGGGTGGTGGAGCTCTCCATCGCCCTCCACCGCACCTTCGACTCGCCGGTCGACCGCATCCTGTGGGACACCGGCCACCAGAGCTACGTACACAAACTGCTCACCGGGCGCCAGGACTTCTCCAAGCTGCGCTGCAAGGGCGGGCTCTCCGGCTACCCCTCGCGCGCCGAGTCCGAGCACGACGTCATCGAGAACTCGCACGCCTCGACCGTGCTCGGCTGGGCCGACGGGCTCGCCAAGGCCAACCAGATCCTGAAGAGGGACGCCCACGTCGTCGCGGTGATCGGCGACGGCGCGCTGACCGGCGGCATGGCCTGGGAGGCCCTCAACAACATCGCGGCCGCCAAGGACCGGCCGCTGATCATCGTCGTCAACGACAACGAGCGCTCGTACGGCCCCACCATCGGCGGCCTCGCCAACCACCTGGCGACCCTGCGCACCACCGACGGGTACGAGCGGTTCCTGGCCTGGGGCAAGCAGGTGCTCCAGCAGACGCCGGTGGTGGGGCGGCCGCTGTACGAGTCGCTGCACGGCGCCAAGAAGGGGTTCAAGGACGCGTTCGCGCCGCAGGGGATGTTCGAGGACCTGGGGCTGAAGTACGTGGGGCCCATCGACGGGCATGACATCGAGGCCGTCGAGTCGGCGCTGCGGCGCGCCAAGCGCTTCCACGGCCCCGTCCTGGTGCACTGCCTCACCGAGAAGGGGCGAGGCTACCAGCCCGCCCTGGACGACGAGGCCGACCGCTTCCACGCGGTCGGCGCGATGGACCCGCTGACCTGCGAACCGCTGCCGCCGTCCAACGGCCCGTCCTGGACCTCGGTGTTCGGCAAGGAGCTGGCCGCGCTCGGCGAGGAGCGGCCGGACGTCGTGGCGATCACCGCGGCGATGCTCCACCCCACCGGGCTCACCGAGTTCGCCGCGCGCTTCCCCGACCGGGTCTGGGACGTCGGGATCGCCGAGCAGCACGCGGCCGTCTCGGCGGCCGGGCTCGCCACCGGCGGCCTGCACCCGGTCGTCGCCGTCTACGCCACCTTCCTCAACCGCGCCTTCGACCAGGTCCTGATGGACGTGGCCCTGCACAGGTGCGGGGTGACGTTCGTGCTGGACCGGGCCGGGATCACCGGGGTCGACGGCGCCTCCCACAACGGCATGTGGGACCTGTCCGTCCTCCAGGTCGTGCCGGGGCTGCGGATCGCCGCCCCGCGCGACGCGGCCCAGCTGCGGGCCCAGCTGCGCGAGGCCGTCGAGGTCGACGACGCCCCGACGGTGCTGCGCTTCCCCAAGGAGTCGGTCGGCCCGGACATCCCCGCGCTGGAGCGCGTCGGCGCCATGGACGTGCTGCGCCGCGACGAGGACGCCGAGGTGCTGCTCGTGGCGGTCGGGGTGCTCGCACCCGTCTGCCTCCAGGCCGCCGACCTGCTCGCCGGGCGCGGCATCCGGTGCACGGTGGTGGACCCCCGCTGGGTCAAGCCCGTCGACGAGCAGCTGGCGCCGCTGGCCGAGCGGCACGCGCTGGTCGCGGTAGTGGAGGACAACAGCCGTGCCGGGGGCGTCGGCTGGGCCGTCGGGCAGGCGCTGCGGGACGCCGGGGTGGACACCCCGCTGCGCACCTTCGGCATCCCCGGGCAGTTCCTCGCGCACGCCAAGCGCGCCGAGGTCCTCGCCGACATCGGGCTCACCCCGGTGGAGGTCGCGGGACGGATCAGCGCCGCGCTGGCGGCGCGCCAGGACGCCGCCGCGGCGGCCGAGAAGGAGAACGACGGATGACGGACGGCGGACCCAAGGGCTTCGACCTGGCCCGGCTCCTCGCCGAGCGCGGGGCCGAACGCTACGAGCTGCACACGAAATACCTCAACCACCAGCTGCCGCGCATGCTCCACACCATCGGCTTCGACAAGGTCTACGAGCGGGCCGAGGGCGCGTACTTCTGGGACGCGGACGGCCAGGACTACCTGGACATGCTCGCCGGTTTCGGGGTGATGGGCCTGGGCCGCCACCACCCCGTCGTACGCAAGGCGCTCCACGACGTGCTGGACGCCTCGCTCGCGGACCTCACCCGCTTCGACTGCCAGCCGCTGCCCGGTCTGCTCGCCGAGAGGCTGCTCGCCCACAGCCCGCACCTGGACCGGGTGTTCTTCGGCAACAGCGGTACGGAGGCGGTGGAGACCGCCCTGAAGTTCGCCCGGTACGCCACCGGCCGGCCCAGGGTCCTCTACTGCACCCACGCCTTCCACGGCCTGACCACCGGCTCGCTCTCGGTCAACGGCGAGTCGGGCTTCCGCGACGGCTTCGCCCCGCTGCTGCCCGACACGGCGGTCCCGCTGGGCGATCTCGCCGCCCTGGAGCGGGAGTTGAAGCGCGGGGACGTGGCCGCGCTGATCGTCGAGCCGATCCAGGGCAAGGGCGTCCACGAGGCCCCGCCCGGCTATCTGCTCGCCGCGCAGGAGCTGCTCCACCAGCACAAGGCGCTGCTGATCGCGGACGAGGTGCAGACCGGGCTCGGCAGGACCGGCGACTTCTACGCGTACCAGCACGACGAGGGCGTCGAGCCGGACCTCGTCTGCGTCGCCAAGGCGCTCTCCGGCGGCTATGTGCCGGTCGGCGCCACTCTCGGCAAGGAGTGGATCTTCAAGAAGGTCTATTCGTCGATGGACCGCGTCCTGGTCCACTCCGCCAGCTTCGGCTCCAACGCCCAGGCGATGGCGGCGGGCCTCGCGGTGCTGTCGGTGATGGAGGACGAGGAGACCGTCGCCAACGCGCGCGCCACCGGCGACCTCCTCAGGTCCCGGCTCGCCGCGCTGGTCGACCGCTACGAGCTGCTGCACGACGTGCGCGGGCGCGGCCTGATGATCGGCATCGAGTTCGGCAAGCCGTCCTCGATGCGGCTGCGCGGCCGCTGGACCATGCTCCAGACCGCCCGCAAGGGCCTGTTCGCGCAGATGGTCGTGGTACCGCTGCTCCAGAAGCACCGCATCCTCACGCAAGTCTCCGGCGACCACCTGGAAGTGATCAAACTGATCCCGCCGCTGACGATCGGCGAGCGCGAGGTGGACCGCTTCGTGGAGGCGTTCACCGCGGTCATGGATGACGCACACGGCGGGGGAGGCCTGATGTGGGACTTCGGGAAGACCTTGGTGAAGCAGGCGGTGGCGAACCGGTAGGGGACTTTGCCTCTGGGGCAAAAAATTTGCCCCAGAGGCAACCCGCTGACTGAATGGAGTGCATGAGCACTCCCGCCGAAGGCGCCGGGGAGCCGGTCGGCCCCGCGCTCCCCGATGTCGCCCCGCGCCTGCGCGAGCTGCGGCGGCGCCGGGGCCTCACCCTGGAGGCCGCCGCCCCGCGGGCCGGTCTCTCACCGGCGCATCTCTCCCGGCTGGAGACGGGCGCCCGCCAGCCCTCGCTGCCGATGCTGCTCGCGCTCGCCCGTACCTACGGTACGACGGTCTCCGAGCTGCTGGGGGAGATGCCGCCCGAGCGCGAGCCCGTCATCCGGGGCGGCCGCGCCGAGCCCGCCGAGGCCGACGGGTGGACCTACCACCGGGCGGGCCACCCGGGCCGGGCCATGCAGGCGCTGCGCGTGGAGGTCCCGTACGGCATCCAGCGCGAGCTCGTCCGCGTCCACCCCGGCGAGGAGTGGCTGTACGTCCTGTCCGGGCGGCTGCGGCTCACCCTCGGGGACGCCGCGCACGAGCTCGACCCCGGCGACAGCGCGCACTTCGACTCGCTCACCCCGCACCGGATCTCCGCCGTCTCGCACGGTGGGGCCGCGTTCCTGTTCGTCCACACCCTGCTCCAGAGCCCCGATCCGCATCCGCACCATCCGCACGGCTGAGAGGTACGACATGTCGCAGAACCAGGGACGGTCCGGCGCGAGCACCCAGGAGACGAAGTTCCCCCGGGGGCTCGTGATCCGCCTCTTCGCGTACTTGATCGCGGGGCACATCTTCGCGGCCTTCCTCTACCTCCTGTTCACGGTGGGGAAGTGAGCCCCTACGCCGCGTCCTCCACCAGGCGGTCCCGCAGCCGCTCCCGCGTCTCCTCCGTCAGGCCCAGGCCCTCCGTCAGATAGCGGTCCGTGCTGCCCCACGTCTCCTCGATCGTGTCGAACGCCGCGTGCAGATAGGTCGCCCGGGCGTCGAAGAGGGGGTTCAGCAGCTCCACGATCTCCGCGCTCAGCCCGGCCGGGGAGGTGTCGCTGCGGTGCATCTTGTAGCGGCGGTGCGGGTCGTTGGACTTGAGGTAGTCCGCCTCGATGGCCTCCCGCTCGACGCCCACCGCGAGCAGCGACACCGCGATCGACAGGCCCGCGCGGTCCTTGCCCGCCGCGCAGTGCATCAGGGCCGGGACGCTGTCCTCGGCGAGCGCGTGCAGCACCCGGCTGTGCTCGGCCGTGCGCTCGCGGATGATCGTCCGGTACGAGCGGGCCATCCGGTCGGCGCCCCGGCCCTCGGAGAGGACCGACCGCAGCTGGTTGATGTCGCCGTCGCGGACCATCTTCCAGAACTCGGCCCCGTCGGCGGGGTCCGTCAGCGGTATGTTCACGTTGCGCACCCCCGGCAGGTCCACGTCCGGGCCCTCCAGCCGCTGGTCCGCCGCGTTGCGGAAGTCGAAGATGGTGTGCAGCCCCAGGGTGGTGAGGAAGGCCGCGTCCTGCTCGGTCGCGTGTGCCAGGTGGCCGCTGCGGAAGAGCCGTCCGTGCCGCAGCCGGCGGCCGTCCACGGTCGGCAGTCCGCCCACATCACGGAAGTTGCGCACCCCGGAGAGCTCGGGTTCGGTCGAAGGGATCTGCGGAGTCTGCTGCGTCACGTTGGCTCCTGATGTGGTTCGAAAAAAGATCACGCCGCCTCGATCCGACGATACGACATGGGTTCCCGGGGCAATCATCTCGACGGCCGGACCGGAAGGCGAGCCCCGCGCACCCGTTGCCCTCACGGGTGCTGCCCCCCGATGCTGGTGCTGATGTTCGTGCCTGTGCGTACCTGTGCGGAACTGGGGGTCGAGGATGATCGAGACCGCGGACGGCGGACGGGTGTGGCTGCTCTCCGGCCGCACCAGCGGCTATGCGCTGCACCTCACGGACCACGGGGAGCTCCTGCACCTGCACTGGGGCCCGCGCCTGGCCCTCGCCGACGCCGAGGCGCTGGCCGCCCAACCCCTGCCGCCCTACTGGCCCTTCGAGTCACCACTGGATGGTCAGGAGGAGTACGTGGTGGAGGGCGGGCCCCGTTTTACGCGCCCCGCGCTCTCCGTACGCACCCCCCGGGCGCGCGGCACCGAATGGACCTTCGAGAGTGCCGCGGTCGACGGCGACGAGCTGCGGCTGCGGTTCACCGACGCCGTGCACCGGCTGGGGCTCACCCTGCACTACCGGATGCGCGACGACGCCGACGTCGTCGAGCGCTGGGCGACCGTCGCCCACGAGGGCGCGCCCGGGGACCCGGACCTGGAGCTGCTGCGGGCCGACGCCGCCGTGTGGACGCTGCCGCTGCGCGACGGCTGGCGGCTCGGCCAGCTGCACGGCCGCTGGGCGGCCGAGTCCCGGCTCGTACGGGCCGAGCTGACCCCGGGCGACAAGGTGCTCGGCAGCCGCCGCGGCCACACCGGCCACCAGCACCTGCCGTGGGTCGCCCTGGACGCCGAGGGCGCCGCCACGGAGGAGAGCGGCGAGGTGTACGGGTGCGCGCTCGGCTGGTCCGGGTCCTGGCGCATCGCCGTACAGCACCTGCCCGACGGCCGGGTGCAGATCAGCGGCGGCGCCGGGTACGACGACTCCGGGCTGCTGTCGCTGGCGCCCGGCGCCTCGTACACCACTCCGGTCTTCGCCGGGCTGTGGAGCCCGGACGGCTTCGGCGGGGCCAGCCGGGAGTGGCACGCCTGGCAGCTGGCCCGGGTGATCCCGGACGCCGAGCGGCTGCGGCCGGTGCTCTTCAACTCCTGGGAGGCCACCGGGTTCGCCATCTCCGAGCCGCAGCAGCGGGCGCTCGCGCACCGGGCGGCCGCGCTGGGCGTCGAGCTGTTCGTCGTCGACGACGGCTGGTTCGGGGAGCGCACCCACGACGCGGCCGGGCTCGGCGACTGGACGCCCAACCCCGACCGCTTCCCCGGCGGCCTGAAGCCCCTCGCCGACGAAGTGCATTCGCTGGGCATGCGGTTCGGGATCTGGGTCGAGCCGGAGATGGTCAACCCGGACAGCGCGTTGTACCGGGCGCACCCGGAGTGGGTGCAGCACCAGAGCGGACGCCGCCGCACCGAGTTCCGCAATCAGCTGGTCCTCAACCTCGCCCGCCAGGACGTGCGGGAACACCTGTGGGAGCAGTTGGACAGCCTGCTGTCGAGCGCGCCCGTCGACTATGTGAAGTGGGACTTCAACCGCTGCTTCACCGACGCGGGCTGGCCCGGCGAGGAGTATCCGCAGAAGCTCTGGATCGAGCATGTCCGGGCGCTGTACGACCTGTTGGACCGGCTGCGGGCCGCGCACCCCTCGGTCGACTTCGAGTCCTGCTCGGGCGGCGGCGGCCGGATCGACCTCGGCATCCTCTCCCGTACGGACCAGGTGTGGACCTCCGACAACACCGACCCGCTGGACCGGCTCGCCATCCAGGACGGCTTCAGCCAGCTGCACCCGGCGCGGGTGATGGCCGCCTGGGTCACCGACAGCCCCAACACCCTGCTCAACGGCCGCCGCAGCAGCCTGCGCTTCCGTTTCGTCAGCGCGATGGCCGGGGTGCTCGGCGTCGGCGGGGACCTCACCCGGTGGAGCGAGGAGGAACTGACCGAGGCGCGCGGGTGGGTGGAGCTGTACAAGGCGATCCGGCCGGTGGTGCAGCTCGGGGCCCAGTACCGGCTGCGGCCGCCGCGCGGCGGGCTCAGCGCCGTCCAGTACGTACACGGCGACGACACCGTGGTCCTCGCCCACCTCCAGGCCCAGCACCACGGCGAGCGGCCCCCGGCCGTGCGGCTGCGCGGCCTGGATCCGGCGGTGGCCTATCGGTGCCTGGACACCGGGGCCGTACACAGGGGAGCGGTATTGCTGCACCGGGGGCTGGACACCGGGCTGCGGGGCGATCTTGATGCGGCGGTGTTCCGTTTCCGGCGGCTCGGTGAGCACCCGGCATAAGGAATGCGCATTCTGGGCGAGGGAAAAGATCTTCCTCGGGATGTATTGGTCAAAACTGGACAGAGTGGGGCGATGAGTGGCGTGACGGGGTGAATGGGCGGGAACTTTCGTCCGGATTGGGTGATTTGATGGAGCCTGTCCATCTCCCGGGCGGGAAAGGGGGGTTGCCCGTGAGCAGGGTCATATCCGTGACGTTCCGTGGTGGCGGCCCCGAATGAATTCCCCCGTCCGGCGGGGCCTGTTGGGAATTCCGGTCGACGCAGGGTGACCGCAATTCCCGGCTGAATTCCCAGCCGGGAATGCCGAGGGGGAATGGGTACTTGTCGTGGCCCGCCGGGCTCGCTTACGGTCACCGCAATCCGGGTGGACCGCCGAATCCTGCCACCGCTCGGAATCCGCACCCATCCACGCGTGGCAGGAGCGGGGGACCCAGGTAAGCGCCGTCCGGAATTCCGGCACGGCTCGGGGTGAAGCCGGAGCACCGCACGCGGTGCCCGGCCGGGCAGCTCCAGCCCGAACCCGACAGCTCACCTCGCAGGCGCCGGAGAGGAATCCGCCATGCCCGCGAAGGGTAAGCACCGCCGTCCCCAGTCCAGCCCGATATCCCGGGGCATGGTCGCCGCCGGTACGGGCGGCGCCGCACTCGCCATCCCGCTGCTCGGCGCCACCGGCGCGCACGCCGCGGTGAAGACGGCGGCCCCCGCCGCCGCCCCGCAGCAGGCCGCCCGCGCCTCTGCCGCTCCGGCCGCCGCCCCGCAGGCCGCGCCCACCACGTACAAGGTCAAGAGCGGCGACTGCCTGTCGCGGATCGCCGAGGACCACCGGCTCGGCGGCTGGCAGCGGCTCTACCAGGACAACCGCGAGGTCGTCGGCTCCGACCCGTCGCTGATCCGCCCGGGCATGAAGCTCGTCCTCGGCGCGAAGGCCAAGGCCGGCGGCTCGTCGCACGGCTCCGCCAAGGCGAGCGGCTCGCACGACTCCGGTACGAAGGCGTCGGCTCCCCAGGCGTCGAAGGCGTCCCAGGCCGCCGCCGACACCGCCCCGGCCACCACCGCGAACCAGGGCTCCTCCTCCGGCTTCCGCGCCCCGCTCGACAGTGTGAGCATCGGCACCCCGTACCGCATGGCCGGGTCCATGTGGTCCAGCGGCTACCACACGGGCGTCGACTTCGCGGCCGAGACCGGCACCACGGTCAAGGCCGTCGGCGCGGGCACGGTCGTCTCGGCCGGCTGGGGCGGCGCGTACGGCAACCAGGTCGTCATCCAGCACGCCGACGGCATGTACTCGCAGTACGCCCACCTCTCGCAGCTCTCCGTCTCGGCCGGGCAGACCGTCACCGAGGGGCAGCAGCTCGGGCTCTCCGGCGCCACCGGCAACGTCACCGGCCCGCACCTGCACTTCGAGATCCGCACCACGCCCGACTACGGCTCGGACGTCGACCCGCTCGCCTACCTCCGCCAGCAGGGCGCCAGCCTCTGACAGCCGTTGTTCCGGCCGGGAATTGGCGCGTATTCCCGCTGCGGGAAACTGACCGGGTGGTCTATATCACCCACCGTCAACCCCTCCTTACGGTCGCGTAGGTCACACCCGTAAGGGAAAGATATGGTCTCGTGGCAGACGATTCGAGATCATTCAACAGCGGTACGTTCGGGTCGTACACGGCGATCGGCGACAGCTTCACGGAAGGCGTCGGCGACCCCGGCCCGGACGGGGCGTTCGTCGGCTGGGCGGACCGGTTCGCCGTGCTACTGGCAGACCAGCGACCGGAGGGGGCCTTTCGCTACGCCAATCTCGCTGTCCGCGGCAGGCTCCTCGACCAGATCGTCGAGGAGCAGGTGCCGAGGGCCAAGGAGCTCGCGCCCGACCTGGTGAGCTTCTGCGCGGGGGGCAACGACATCATCCGGCCGGGCAGCGACCCGGACGACGTGGCCGAGCGCTTCGAGCGCGCCGTGGCCGACCTGAAGAGCGCGATCCCGACGGTCATGGTGACCACCGGGTTCGACACCCGCGGGGTGCCGGTCTTCAAGCACCTGCGGGGCAAGGTCGCCACGTACACCGCGCACGTGCGCTCCATCGCGGACCGGTACGGGTGCCCGGTGCTCGACCTGTGGTCGCTCAAGTCCGTGCAGGACAGGCGGGCGTGGGACGACGACCGGTTGCACCTGTCGCCGGAGGGGCACACCCGGGTCGCGCTGCGCGCCGCGCAGGTGCTGGGGCTGCCGGTCCCGGCCGACCCGGACCAGTCGTGGCCCCCGATGCCGCCGCGCAACACGCTGGACGTGCGGCGCGACGACATCCACTGGGCGCGCGAGCACCTGGTGCCGTGGATCGGCCGGCGGCTGCGGGGCGAGAGCTCGGGCGACCACGTGGAGCCCAAGCGCCCGGACCTGCTGCCGCTCTGACGGTCCGTCGGGTCAGCTCGTAGCTCCTGACGGACCGTCGTACGGGCGGCGCCGCGCGCACGGCTCAGCCGTGCAGCAGCTTGCGTTCCGTCTCCGGGTCGAGGCCGACCCGGGGGCGGTCCGGCCGCTGCGGCGGCTCGCCGCCGATCGACTCCAGCCAGGCCCAGGTGTCGGCGACCGTCTGCTCGACGGGACGGCAGCGCAGCCCCGAGAGCACGGCCTTCCACACGTTCGAGCCGTGCATAGTGCCGTGCAGCTCGCCCGGCGGGATCCACACCGGCAGGTGGTTCCACGGCTCGACCCCGGCGGCCAGGATCGGCTCCGGGTCCGTCCAGCGCAGCTCGGCGCCGCCGCCGGTCACCCGCGCGCACGCCTCCAGGAGCTCGCCCATGGTGGTGTGGTCCGGCGGGGAGACCAGGTTGTACGGGCCGCAGAGCCCGAAGTCGGCGGCGCTGACGATCCACTCCGCCAGGTCCCGGGCGTCGATGAACTGGACCGGCAGATCGCGCGGCCCCGGCGCGAGCACCTCGCCGCCGCGCGCCATGCGCCCCAGCCACCACGGCAGCCGCCCGATGTTCTCCCACGGGCCGAGGATCAGCCCCGCGCGCACCAGGAGCGAGCGGTCCGGGCCGAACTCCCGCACGGCGGCCAGCTCGCCGCCCCGCTTGGCCTGCGGATACGGCACGTCGTCCCCGGCGTCGGGGGAGCCGTCGACCAGCGTCGCGCCCTCGTCGGCCCCGGCCGGGACCGGGTGCTCGTAGACCGAGCGGCTGGACACGTACACGTACCGGGCGACGCGCCCGTCGGCGAGCAGCCGCGCGGCGTCGCGGACCGCGGAGGGCGCCCCCGACCAGGTGTCCACGACCACGTCCCACCGCCCGTCGGCGAGCGCCGCCAGACCGTCCTCGGCCGTCCGGTCGCCGATCAGCGCGTGCACGCCCGCGGGCGGCTCGTGGCGGCCCCGGTGGAACACCGTCACCTCGTGCCCGCGCGCCACCGCGGCCTCGGCCACGGCGCGGCCGACGAATTCCGTACCACCCAGTATCAGGAGCTTCATGGCCGCAACTCTGCCTGCCGGAACGGCTCCTGAGAACCGTTGCATGCTGAGGGCGAAATCCGGACCGGGCCCGGGGAGCGTCAGGGGCGGTAGAGCTGGCCGGGCTTCGGGGCGGCGGGGGAGAGCAGCTGGGGCACGGTCACGAAGGTGAAGCCGCGCGCCTTCAGCGCGTCGATGATCCCGGGCACGGCGGGCACGGTCCCGTCGTAGATGTCGTGCAGCAGGATGATGCCGTCGCGGTCGGCCTGGTCGAGGATGCGCTCGGTGATCAGGGCCGAGTCGTTGGTGGAGTAGTCCTTGGCGGTCGCGCTCCACAGGATCTGCGAGAGCCCCAGCTCCTCGCTGACCTTGGTGACCTCCTTGTTGGTACGGCCCTGCGGCGGCCGCATCAGCACCGGCTTGCGGCCGGTCAGCGCGGCCACCGCCTCCTGGGTGCGGTTGAGCTCGGTGCGGATCTCGGCGGGCTTCAGCTTGTCCAGGCGCTCGTGCGACCAGGTGTGGTTGGCGACCTCGTGGCCCTCGGCGGCGATGCGGCGCACGGTGTCGGGGTGCTTCTCGACGTGGTTCTTGCCGAGCAGGAAGAAGGTGGCGTGCACCCTCTTCTCCTTGAGCGTGTCCAGCAGTTGGGGCGTCTTCGCGCCCGGCCCCGCGTCGAAGGTCAGGGCTATGCACTTGGCCCTGCGGCAGTCCACCCCGGCCGCGGCGCCCGCCGCGGCCTTGCTGTCGAGCGCGTCGTTGCGGGCGGAGCGGGGCGAGACGGCGCCGTCGGAGCAGCCGGTCAGCGTCAGACCGAGCGCGGCCACCGCGACCAGCGCGGCGGCCGCCCGTCCCCGGGCACGACGGACTTCGGAATTGCTGCTGCGCATGACGCGCCTCCCCTTCGGCCTGGACCAGAACATGACCCGGACTATACGCGAGGTGTATACACGCGGTGCATAGTGGGGTGCCGTAAGAGCGCAGGTGAGGGGGCTGGGCGGGCGATCCGGCTACTTGCGGCGGGACCCGGCCGGGCCGGAGCCCCTGCGCCGGGAGGGGCCGGGCTTGCGGGAGGGGCCGCCCTTGGGAGCCGGGGAGGAGCCCTCGCGCCCGGACGGCGCGGGCGAGGCCGAGGCGCTCCAGTGCGACGGGCGCTCCAGGCCGGTCGGGAGGAGGGTGGCGGCGTCGCCCTTGGCGGCGTTGACCTGGGTCTGGGTGAGGAAGAGGCAGTCGGTGAGGTCC
>NZ_BMTS01000056.1 GCF_014649795.1 Streptomyces melanogenes | reverse complement strand
GTGTCGGACGATGAAAAAGAGTTCAATGCCCGAGGCTCTGGACTGGGCACTGAACTCTTTTCTGCGCAGCCGAGGCTGAGGAAGTGCGCACTGGTCTGTTCAGTGCGCAGACCCTGTCGCGCGTCATCCCGGAGCAATGCTCATGACCTGTGGAACGACCTCGAGTTGGACGCGAAGGGCGTACCTTCCCGAGTAATCGACTTCTGGTCATCGCAGGCCGACGTTGCACCGCCGGTTGGAACGCACGCGCGTGCTGAGCGTAGTGAATGCCGATGGAATGACTGAGACCGGCTCCCCGATCCGCGAGGCGGATGCTGGCCGCCGCGCTGGAGGGTGACGTCAACGACTGCATAGCCGAGTTGGCCGACCAGCGGGACGAGAACGGGCGCCGCCTGGTAGTCCGCAACGGCTATCACCGGCCCCGCTCGATGATAGCACCGCAGCCGGGACGGTCGAAGTGCAGGACCCGCGAGTCAACCACAAGCGCATGGACGAAGCAACCAGCGAGCGCAAACGGTTCTCCTCGTGCGGCACCCGGGCTCCGAAGATCAGCGACGTGCTGCCGCTCCTACCTCTACCTCCACGGGCTGTCCAGCGTGAAATTCGTTCCCGGGCTCGAGCAGTTCCCCGGCTCCTAAGCTGGCCTGTCCCCGGCCACCATCACCCGGCTGACCACCCAGTGGCAGGTCGACCAGGGAATGTTCAGCGAGTGCGACATGTCCGCCACGGACTACGTCTACCCCCTCCCCCCGCCACGCCAAGTGATTTCCACGCTGGCCGCCTCTTTATCGGCACCGGTGCGCGAAGTAAAGCTCATGGCCGTGCCCCGCTCGGCCTGGCGGGTCCCTCGGCCCGCACCCAGTCCCGCGTGCGCCCCGGCTCACACCCAAGTCCCGCAACCCCGGCCGGAGTCAGGTCCGGATCAGACAGGTACAGCGCGACCGCGTCCGCCTTGAACTCCGGCGAGTAGAACTCCATCACCGTACGGGACATCTCCTTTCCGGCCCCAGATCAGAGGCCGGACAAGGTGTCCATTCCCCGAGGGAGACGCCGAACTTGGCAGTGAGGGCGACCCCCCACCTCCAGCAGACCATGGTCTGGGCGATCGGGAACTTCGCAGCACCTACCGCGCGATCATGCTAGAAGTGGGGCCACGCTCAGCCCGTCAAGATCCGCGCGCCCGTGTAGGACTGGATGTAGCCGATCTCGACATACCAGCTGCGGTTCTCCTGGCCGATGGTCTGCAGGCAGCGGCCGGACTTGGTGAGCTGGGAGGTGCTGCCGATGCCCTGGGCTTGGATGTTGCCGCTGTAGTCGCCGCTGTAGTGCGGGCCGCCGGAGTCGCCTGGTTCGGTGCAGGTCGTGTCACGGGTGAGATTGAAAACTACACGACCCAGGTCGGTTTGGTTCACCGATTCGCCGCGCCACCGGATGACGCCACAGGTGATGTTGGTGGTACGCCCGGACTTGCACACGGAACTTCCGATCGGCCGCTGTTGCGTGCCGTGCACGATCAGTGGGATGTCGTCCGGCCTGTGCTGGGAGATCCATGGGCCCTGCATCCACCGACTGCTGAGGGAGCCGATGATGCCCCAGTCATAGTTCAGATCGCGCATCCACCAGCGGCCGAGACTGTAGGAGTAAATCTTGGAGTTTCCAAAGCCCGACACGGCGGTGGAGTCTTTCAGACAGTGTCCCGCGCTGATGATCACGGGGTCCGACACGCCAGGCAAGTCGGGGTATGTCAGCCGCGCGTTGTACCCGAGCGAGCAGACCTCCGATCCGGACAGGATGCCTTCCCCGCCGTCCACGTACGTCCAGTCGTCGACGGTGGCCACGGCTGACCCGGTGGCGGTTTCGAAGCGTACGGCTGGGCCAGCGGCGGCCGCTGCCTTGGCGAGGGCGCCCTGGGCACGTCCGGCCAGGATGGTGACGACGACACGGTCGGCCACCGGGTCGACGTGCCAGGACAGCACACCCGCTGCGGCGGATGGCGTTGCCTTGGCCAGGGCGTCGAGTCGGCCTTTGATCGCATTGAGCTCGGCGAGACCGAAGCCGGGCGATGTCGCCTTGGGGATGGCGCCGCCTTCCCGCACCTGCTGAGCATGTGCGGTGTCGGTGATGCCGACGACCAGCTTGCCGCTCTCCGCATCGAACCAAGAGCCCGCATAGGCACTGCCCAGCGCCGGCACCAGTGCGGCCTCGGCCTTCGCGGCCGCTGCTTCGTCTGCGAGCCGCCGGCGAGCGGCGGTCGCATCCAGGTGCAGGTCGCGCTCCATGGCCTGCAGAACCGCGCGGCTCGGCCCTTCCGGGTCGCCGGGGCGCGTGGGCGCAGCCTGCGCGGTGCCCGGCAAACTCCACAGGACGCTCGCGACGGTGAGAAGCAAAGCCCCGCACAAGCGTCTGGCCTTCATCGTCATTTCGCTCCCCTTCTGCCCGCCGAGGAAAGGCAGGCCCCCGAGTCCGAAGTTGTTGTTACGACTCTCGCTGCTCGGGCGGCCCTTCGGGAAGCGTGCGTGGGTGCGCGCGGGGGCGCTCAACCGGTACCTGAGAGCCGGGAGTTCGGGCCAGCACAGGTGGCCAACGTCACCGCCCCGCCGCAGCCCATTCCTCGCCCGCCCGCGCGACGTCGGCCTCTGCGCGCTGGCCAACCTCGGCCTGGGGGACAATCCGGCCAACAGGTACCACTACCATCGACGCCACCACGGTCGAGAAACCGGTGGCCGATGCCGCGCGGCACGGCCGACACCCGATGTATCCCGAGTGGCATCCCGGAGGGCACTATGCCGCCTGCCTAGAGGACGGCGACGGCTTGGAAGCCCGGCTCGTCGCGACCAACTCAGCTTAACGAAAGCGAGATCAACCGATCCACAGGACTTGACGATTGCTCGTCTCCCCGGCCCCTCTGGCCGACCAGGTTTGCAGAAACTAACCCATCCGAAAGACACGGGCGTTGATCGTGTGGCTAGTGGTAGGAGCTGATGTTTCTCAGGTATCAGGTACAGGGCACTGGCGGCGCCGGTGGCGCTGCCGCTGGCCAGGAGGGCGGTATCGGGGGTGAATGCCGGTTTACCAGGCGGTGAAGGCGGCGGCGCTCCCGGTGTGCAGGGCCATCGAGTGTGCCAGCAGCAGGCTCAGCGTCTGGAGCGTAGACATCGCGGTCCTCTTGGATGAGTGGTCCCTTCCACCGTGTGGACCAGATAAGACCGACGCTGCCCGTCCGGGGTGTGTCCTGCCTTTGTATGCCGCAGAGTTGAACGGACCCGCTGCCGGGCTGCTGGTGGCGGGCCCGGGGATCGTGTGGAATCCGACGTGTCCGATCAGGACCCGCGGGACACTGGCACGTAGGGGGGCGGGCATTGGCAGGACGCCGGATTTCTTCGAAGGAGCTGCGGCGGGTAGACGCGCCAGCTGAAATGTTGGCGCTGCGGCCTTGAAGCAGACGGAGCGGCCTCCCGAACGTGGGTTAGCCTGAACCGCGCACGGCTGCCAGCGACTGCCCGTAAGCACGCCTGCTCCGCCCTGCCTCACTGCGCTGCTGGACCCGGCACGGTGGCTACCAGGGCTCCGGCGCGGTGTCGGGCCCTCCGCAGGACGGTTTCGTCACCGAGCGGATGGCAGGTCTGTCATAAGTCGCATTCGCGGGCCCCGGCATCGCGACGAGGGGTCCAGTTCGCTCACTCCGGGCGTGAAAGTGCGCAAGTCTTTTGGCAGTGGAACGTACACGTGCGGGTGGGGGGAGTGACAGTGGTGAGCTCCGGCCGGGACTTGACCGTAGAGGGCGACGCGATCGGCCAATTCATCACGGGGGATCGCAACGAGGTCTACAGCGTCGTGGTGAACGCGACCCATTCGACGGTGACCGTGCTCGCCCCGGATCGACGTCCGAAACCTGTACGCAAAGAGCGAATCGAGCGTCGGCCCAGCCGTGGTGGTCTGCCTCTCGGCCGGGAAGTCGAACTCGCCTCTATCCTGCGCAGCGTCGCTGCGGACGAACCGGCCGAGGTGCATGGTGCCGAAGGTATCGGGAAGAGTGCCTTGGTGCGGCAGGCATGTCTGGAGTTCGGTGGGCGGGATGGTGTCATCTTCCTCAACGGGCACGGCCGAGAAGTCGACGACCTGATCCAGAGCATCTTCGAGGCGTGTTACAGCAGCCCCGGCTACCGGCCCGCCGAGGGGGAACTTCTCTCCCTGCTCGGCGATCTACGAGTGTGCGTCGTCATCGACGACCTGGAGGTGTCTGCCCGGGACCTGACCCGGCTCCAGGACGCGGTACCTGCCGGGACTGTCGTGTTCAGCGGGCGCGAACGCCTGCTGTGGGGACACGGCACCTCCCTCGCCCTGGGCGGTCTGCCTCGCGAGGCCGCCCTGCAGCTCCTCGCCCGGGAGCTGCGGCGCCCACTGCGTCCGGCAGAGATAGCCGCGGCGAACGCCCTCTGGAAGGCCAGTCAAGGTCATCCGTTCACGTTGTTGCGCGCTGCGGCGCTCGCCAAACCCGATACAGACACAGGGCTCCTCAAGCTTCCCGCGGTTAGCGAGATGCCCGTTCTGCTCCGCCAGGCCATCGAGCGCAGCAGCGGCGATGCCCGGCAGGCCCTGGCGCTGCTCGCGGCCGTGCCGGGTGTGGACGTGACGCTTGAGGTCCTCGCCCTCTTGACGGCCGACAGCGGCGCCTTCGACGCGGCGCGGGCGGCAGTCGGCACTCTGGTCGAACTCGGCCTAGTCACCCTTACCGACGAACATGTCCGCCTCGGCGACGCCGTCGCCCAGGATCTGCCTGACGACCTGGCGCTCGACGCCGACCGGCTCGCCGAGACAGTTCGACGGCTCACCGCATGGGCCTCCACGCGACGCGCCCAGCCGGTGTCGGTCGCCGATCACAGTCCGCTGATCGCGGCACTCATCGAGGCTGCCAGCCGGATGGGGCGACCCGACCTGGGCGTTGCGCTGGCCCACGCCGCCGCGCCTGCCGTCGCCTGTTCCCTGCGCTGGGGCGCGTGGGACCGGATCCTCACTCGCGGTCTCGCCGCCGCGAAACGGGCTCAAGACGCGCCCGCGCACGCGTACTTCACCCACGAGACCGGCATCCGACTGCGACTGACCGGTCACCACATCGCCGCGGCTGCCGCATTAGCCGCTGCGGCAGCAGCCTGGCATGCTCTGGGAGACCATGGGAGCTCCGCGATCGCGGAGCACGCCCACGCCCTCCTCGGCTCCGGCCCGTCGCCGGCCTCTCCCCCCGCTGCGGGTACTCCCGGCGGCCCTCATGCGAGCACCGGGGGTGGCGGCGATCCGACAGGCGGACAAGCGAGCTCCCCCGGTCAGGGCGCACAGCACGTCTCCCACGGGTCGGGCAACTCCTCGGGCACCCACGGGCCGGCCCAGGGCAGTAGCAGTGGTCATGCCGCACCGGGCCACTCTTCTGCGGCAGGCGGCCACGGGTTGAACGCGGGGCACGGTGTCGGCCACGGCGCCCTCGCCAAAGTTCCCCTCGTGGCCAAGGTCGTGATTGGCGCGGCTTTGCTGGGCGGCGTAGGAGGCGCGGGTGTTTACGTCTGGGGTGAGGGGAACGGGCCCCAGGCAGCCTCTACCGTGCCCTTGCACGTGAGGGTCGCCACGGACCTCTTCGAAGTGAAGGACATGCCCGGAACGCCTGAAGGACCATGTCCGAGCGGCGCCGGCACGACAGACTGCACCAAGGTCACCCGCGTCGCCAAAGGCAAACGCGGCCCTGTTGAGGTGGTTCCCGCCGCCCCTCTCCCGCGTGGTGTGTCCATCGTCTACTGGGGATGCGACGAAGGCGCCTCCGCGGCGACCTGTACCGTCACCGCGGACCGCGAACGCACTGTCTGCGCTACGACCACCAGCTCTCGCGACGCGAGCGCCCGGCAGCAGTGTCAACAGGCGACCAGCAGGCAAAACCCCACACAGAAGATCGCACTGGTCCATGTTCACCTAGCAGCGGAGAACTTCCAGATCACCGCCACCCCCGACACCCCGGGGGCGAAGCCGTGTGTTCAACCCCCCTTGGACTGGCGCCTCACAGGAGAGGCGGCCCGCAAGGCAGCCGAGCAGCGGATGTGTGAATTCGTCGTCCCCCTCGGCACAAAGATGGCTCTCGCAGCCAAAATCGAAGGAAAATCCTTCGTGGGGCAGCCGTTCAACGGAGAACCTATCTGGTTCGGTTGCGACGAGAGCCCGACCGAAACCCTAGCCCCCTCCCCCGGAGTCGGAGAAACCGACCCGGAAACAGGGAGGCACACCTTCCCCAACGCGACCACGACCTGCACGCTCAACCTCACCACCGGGCGCTACATCGGTCTGGCCAGCACCGATCTCGACGACACGGGGGGAGCCGGCGCCCTTGCCAGCGCATTTGCCACCATCCCCAGGGCCTACATCGCACCGGGCGTGCGCGCCATGCCCACCGGCGACGCTTCCCCCCTGCAACGCGTGCCCTGCTCATCAACCGGGGGCCCCGCCGACCTCGAATGCCTGGGTAACCCTCCCAACGGCGGAAACTGAACCCGTCCCCCGGCCGATGACCCGAGCCATCGCTCCACCTAGGAGGAAAACATGACCGACCAGCCGGGAAGCCGCAGCATCAACGTAGGCGGAAACGCCTCAGGGAACTTCACCACAGGCGACCACGCGACCCAGAGGTTGGCCTACACCTCGACCGGAGTGCAACCCGAATCCATCAGGTCCTTCGTCGAGCTGATGGCGAGCGAGATTCCCCGGTTCGGCCTGTCGGCAGAACAAGAAAGCGGCGCCAGGGACGCTCTGCGCGAGCTGGAACGCGAGTCAGTTGGCGAGACCGTGTCGCCGTCCCGAGTAGAAAGGGCCATGCTCACACTCGGCGGCTATCTTTCCCAGGCAGGAGCCCCGGCAGTGGCCGCCGCGTTCATGGCGCTCGCCATCCATATGGGTGTGGCCCCACCCAGGTGATCTTCGCGGTCCGAAGGCCGCGTGTGACTTGCCCATAACCGCACAACGGAGTTCCCAGTCTTCGCCGCACCACACCGCTGTCGGCCCTGAGCCCGCGCCTACTGGTGCACGCACGAGACGACGAGGCCGGACGCCCGCCACACGAGCACGAGCCAGCCCCGTCCGTATGGCGGCCTCTCCGGGCGCTGCTTTACCGCTACGCCGCCCATGCCGCCGACGTACCGAGGATCCGTGTATCACCGGACGCCGCTGGAGGCGAGCCACTGGCGTCCCCAGGAGAGGAGTGCGTGTCCTGCTTCTTGTGGTAGTTCTGCGTGAAATCGACTGCGTGCGAAGGCGACGGAGGCCGCTTTGATGCCGTCCCAGCCTTCGGCGTAGGTGGGGGCGTCGGCCGCCTGCCCGCCGGTGAGGTGTTCCCACAGCCAGCCGGCGGCGTGCCGCCGCCGCTGCCAGGTCAGGAGCTGTCCCGTCGGCTTGAGGATCAGGGCCAGGGCGCGGCCAGGGACTTCGCGCAGGCTGGAGAGCGCCGTGCGACGGGCCTGGTAGTCGATGAGGCCGCGATCGGTCATCCGGGCCGCCAAGGCCCGGACCGCCTCCCAGAATGCCTCCGGCTCCGGGGTGCGTTGGAGGATGCGTGCGTATGTCTTCCGTGATCGTGCTGGCAGGCCGAGCGCCTGGGAGGCCTGTGCCCACGTTTCGGCCCCGGCGTGGCGGGCCAGGGCCAAGGAGGCGATGTGCCGGCCGTTGTTGACGTGGGCGCCGGGCAGGTGCGCCGCTAGGAACTCGTGGTAGTCGCCCGGGTCGAGGCGTTGGGGGATGTGTCGGAACGCCAGCGTGGAGGCTGGCACGGCGTCATCGGCGATGTGGCGGCGGTGCGGCGGGATGGTGGCCGCCATCATCTCGTCCATGACCATCGGACGCTGCAGATGCCGTAGTGGGTCCGACTTGTGGTATCTGGCCACCCGGTCCTTGGCGAGTCTGCTCGCCCACATCGCGAGGTACGACGGACCGGAGTTGCGGTCGGGGGCGTCCACGACGGGTGCCGCCAGGGCGAGGATGGCGGCGACCTCGGCGGCCGTGGACGGCCCCGCTCCCGGGTCGGGGACGCCGCCGCGCGCGAACTGCTCCCGGCGGGCGTGGCGGGCATCGCGGACCGCGGCCAGGGCGTGCGCCGCAGCGTCGGGGAGGGCTGCGAGTTCATCGTCGTGGACGACGAGGCGGGCCAGTGCGGCAATGAACCGGAGGGCGGCGAACCAGTCCGAGCCAGTGGCCGACTGGCCCGCAAGCTGCGCCGCGGCCCCCTCAGCGATGGCGAGCGCACGACGCTGGATGGCGACCAGAGCCTCCGGGACCGGGAGGGTGGGAGTGTCCGCGATGCGCTGACGGCAGACCGTCGGGTTCCTGGGCCTGCCAGGATTGGGCTGGCGATTGCCGCATTCGCGGAGGTCCAGCGTCGCGTGGGTGCGCCTGAGGAGGGTGCCTGGCGTGTTGTTCGCGCCGCGTCGCAGGGCGATGCCGCAGGCGGGGCAGTTGTCGATCAACAGACAGCGGTGGTCGGGGCAGACGGCGGCGATGCCCAGGCGCCACCACAGCGGCCACACGTCGCTTCTGGCGAGGCAGTGCGGGCAGGCGCGGCTGCCGGTCAGCTGGAGCCACTGTTTGCCGAGGAGGTGTTCCAGGGGCTTGTCGTAGCCGGGGTGGAGGGCGTTGAAGTTGAGGATGGTCCCGTCGTAGCGGGACAGGTGCATCGTCTCTACGACGTCCGCCTGCAGCCCGGTGGTCGTGCGCAGGCTGTCCAGGCTGGCGGGGGTGGGGAGGATGCCGAAGAGGGCGGGCACGCGGTCATTGGTGCGGTATTCCAGGCCCAGCGCCCGTGCGGCCAGGCCCGGGGAAAGGCCCATGGCCACGGCGGTGCGGTCCACCCAGGAGGCGAACGCCTCGCCGTCTGCGGGGACCGGCACCACCGGGAGCCGCCGCAACTCCTGGACCGTCCTGGGCCCGCGGCCGAGCAAAGCACCGGACGACCGGGGTGAGACGGCACTGTGCTTACCGGCCGGCGTAGCCATCGTCAGCTCGCCGCCTTCTGCGACCGGGCCGAGGCGGTCTTGCGGCGCCGGTTCACCAGGCTCTGATAGGTGACTTCGGCGTACTCGCTGATCTCGACCCGGTCCATGAGCTTGCTGGTGATGGCTTCCTCCTCACTCATGACGGCTTCGATCGCGGACTCGCGGAGCAGGTCGGTCAGCGCGCAGATGCTGCCGTCGGTGCGGTCATACAGATACGCGGAGAGCTTCACCAGCTGACCGGGCTTGTGGCGGAACAGCACGAGACTGCCCTCCAGAGCCTTGACGGTCTGAGCCCACTCGGTCTTGTCCGCATCGGTGCTGCAGCCGAACTTCGTCACCGCATGCCGGGTATTGCGTCCCGAGGTCTGGGTGGCGCGTGAGGATGCCTGGCCCTCGAGGAACAGTCCGGACTTCTTCAGATCGACGCCGGTGTAGACGAAGGTCGCCGCGGTCTTGTTGGCGATGTACTTCAGATGGTCGTTGACGACGCGGCCCTCCTTCGCGGACAGATCCAGGAAATGCACATCGTCGATGATCACGAGTTCCGTGCCGACGTCCGCGAGCACGTTCAGCACCTGGTTGGTGATGTCGGTCTGGGTGGCACCGCGGGCCAGCACCATGCCCAGGTAGTCGGCCAGCAGCACCGATAGATCCTTCGGGGTCGCCCGGGCCGGGATACTCAGGTAGACCACAGGGGTGTAGTCGATGAGCAACCCGCCGCTCTCGTAGCGGTCCTCGAACCGCTCAGGGTGCCGGCGGCGCAGCCGGATCTCGTGCCGGGCGGCGAACAGCTTGACCATCGTGGACTTCCCCACCGTGGGGGGCCCGTCCAAGACGATGCCGGCGCGGGCGCCTGCCGCGCGGCGGGCGTTGGCCTTCACCCGCCGCTTCATCAGGTAGTGCAGACGCCTCACCTGCGCGGTGTCGACGATGACCAAGGCGCTGTGGAAGGCATCGCGGTCGTCGTTGAAATCCTCTCGTTCCTCCTCGGTCAGCCGCAGGTACTGCTGGTAGGAGGGCATGACAGGACGCTCCGGTGGCCGACTGTCGCGGTAGTGGCGCCACTCCTCCTTGGTGCGAGGTTCGGCCAGGCCGGGGTGACGGAAGGGGCTCAACAAGGCAAGTCCTCAGCTCAGTTCACGGGGCTTCTGGGTCAAAGACCTGGGCGGCCTCGATACTGCTCAGATCGACCTCGCCCCAGCCGCCGCTTTCCTCCGCCGGCTCGAACGGGGCGGGAACGACGGCAAGGGGCGGGTGGTCATCCGCCGGGGCGTCGCCGCGGGCGATGTCCCGGCTCTGGGCAGCGGCGCGGTGCTGGTCGCGGGTGTGACGTTTACGTTCGGTGCGCGTCCAGGTCTCCGGGGCGTCGGTGCGGTTCTGGAGCTCGGTGAGTGCCCTGGCCACCTCTGCCTGGTCCTCCGGGGCCCGCTCGCGCAGGGCGATGAGGCGTTTTGCTTCCCGCAGGGTGATGTCGGTGAACGGCTGGTGCTCGGCCAGCGCGTGGGTCCAGCGCAGGACGTGCCAACGGCCGTCGGCCGGGTCCAGGAAGTAGGCGTGCAGCAGGTTCCTGGGGTCATAGCGGATCGGCCACAGCTTGTCCGGGTAAGGCGACTTGGCCTTGCGGTACTGGTAGAGGATGTCCGCGTTGTAGGTGAGGTAGTTCAATTCGACGCCGTAGGGGTGGATGACGCGGCCCGCGATCGGCAGCAGCTCGAAGTACATGTTCGCCTCGCGTGGGCAGTCCACGTAGCCGGCCGACCCCAGCGCCATGGCGTACGCCTCATTCGGTGAGACGTGCAGGTCGGGGAAACCCTGCAGGGTCAGCCCGCGGTGATGCTTGCGCTGGTAGACGGCGATGACGTACTCGGCGAAGAACTCCGCCAGCTCATCGATGCTCCAGCGGGCCTGGTCCTCCACGGTTCGGCCGCGGTGGGCGACGTTGAAGCCCTTGTAGCCGGCCACATGCTCGGAGTACTGCTGGCGGATGGTCCCAAACAGCCGCTCCACGTGTGGCTTGTCGGTGGGCTGCAGCTTGCGGGCGTCCTGGAGATCGATCTTCCAGCGTGCGCAGGCGCGTGCGACGACGTCGGACTTGTAGGGCTTGCCGTGGTCATACAGCAGCGTCTCGGGATAGATCACGGGCCTGGCGGCCGCCTCTGCCAGGCGCTCATCGACACTGATCAGCCGCTCGGCCGGGATGCGGAGCATCTGGTAGCGCAGGGCGTCGTCCCAGCCGGGCCGCATGAGCTCCGGTGTCATGGTGTCCGCCAGCAGCAGGCCGATGTCGATGGCCTTGGTACCCAGCGGGGTCAGCCGCCAGGCCAGCAGGGAGCGGGTGGCCACATCGAGGGCGACGGTCAGTTCGACACTGATCGTGCCGCCGCTGCCGGGGTCGAAGGCGAGGACGTCCAGCGGAGTGGTGTCCAGCATGACGACCTCGCCGGGTCGGGTGGCGAGCACGTTGCCGAAGGGCCGGTCGGGCTGGTTGGCCGCCGAGGCCCGCTGATAGGCGGGGGCGGCCGGCGAGGTGTCCAGCAGGTGGGCGACCGCACGGCGGAAGGTGTCCCGGCCCGGCAGCGGGACCGTGCCGGCGCCGTGCTCGGCGTTCAGGCGGTTCTGGGTGCGGCGGAAGAAGCGGCTGCCGATCGTCGCGGTGCTGTCGGCGCGCTCGGCTGCTGCCTGGTCCCTGATCGCCTGGTTCACCCGCGGATCGAGATTGCGCAGCGGGTTGCGGATGCGGGCCTTGCGCTTGTCCACCAGCCCCCACAGGCCCTGTTCCGCGCGCCGAGCCCACAGCTTCCACAGCCACCTCTCCGAGACCCCCAACTCCTCGGCTTTGGCCCGGATGCGGGCTCGTTGCGGCAGGGTCGGATCGTACGGCGCGCGGGGCTCGCCCGGCTCCGCCGTGAGGGGATCGCCCGAGCGATAGCCCGTTGCGGCCTCCAGCAGATGTCCTTCCAGCTCCAAGGCGGCCTTCTTGGCGCCCTCATCCAGGCCATCCAGCACACCGGCAGGATCCAGCCCCGACCCGTCCCCATCCAGCGTCCGGGGCGGTGGTTCGACGGCCGCACGGAAGCTGTCGTCCGCCAGGAGGACGGCGAGCATGATGGTCTGCATCCGGCCGGTCTCTGAGCGCAGCCGCACCATGAGGCCGTCCAGCCCGGCCACCTGATGCAGCTCGTGCTCGAACTCGATCCAGTCGGTTGTCGCGAGACGGTGGCTGCTCATGCCTCACGCCCGCGGCTGGCGGTGCGCACGGTGGTGTGGTCGCGCAAGGGACGGGTCACATCGAAGGCGAGCTTGTGGTGCCACATCAGGTGGTAGACCACCGCCCGGGCCAGCTCGGGGACCGGCTGGAAGCTCACCAGCCGCCCGATCTGCACGGGCGTGCGGGCGAGCTGGAGCAAGGGGGCGGCCAAGGGATTGCCGGCCTGCAGGGGGCGGCGGTATCCGGCGAGCCAGGCGACCGTGGCCCAGCGCAATGGGGCTGGCTCACCCACCATGGCGTAGTCCCAGCCGATCCGCTCGCACAGTTCCTCAGTCCGCCGGGCTTGCTGCACCACGGCGGGGGCGCCGATGCGCTCGTCGTGCTTCACATCCACCACCAGCGCCGAACCATCCCGCCGACGCACGAACAGGTCCGGGGTGTGCACCCACAGGCCCTCCTCGTCCTCACCCTCGATGAGGAAGGGCTGGGCGGAGAAAGCGGCCACATCGGCATCGAAGTCCAGCAGCTTCATCCACTTCGACTCCAGGAAGGACTCATACCCCAGCACGCGGTCGGTGCTGGCCGCCCAGTACTTCCCCGGGGTGTGCCACTGCCCGGCGTAGGAGGAAAACGTCCGTACCGGCAGCGCGTCCTCGAAACACACCTCGCCCGCAGCTACGGCCGCCACCCGGCGTTCTTGCTTGTCCGGGTCGAGGTAACGCAGATGGGCACGCTCGCGGGCACCGCGCACGGGCCGCAACGTGCGCGGCCTTCGTAAGGTCATGCACTTCCTCTCCAGGCAAGAAGGTTCTTCCCCCGGCGCCCAGGACCAGAAAAATGGGGTGACGTACTTGGAGATGTCACCGGTGACCTCCTGGGCGCTGGTGGCGGGGCCGGTGAGCAGCACGACCCCGCCCCTGTGATCAGTCCGATCCTGGCGAGCCGCCTGAGTGGATACATCAGAGCCTTCCCTCCCCTTGTTGTTCCTGTTGGAGATGGTCCGGATCTTGTTGTGCGCTTGGGAGACTTCCGGCTGAATGCCACTCGAAGAGGTGTGATCGAGGCACCGATGCATGAAGTCGGTCATGAGGTGGCGGCCTCGATGTCTTCGTCCGGGTGATGGGTTACGTGGCGGGAGTGCCAGTGCGGAAGTGCTCTCCTCGCTACTGAACTCTTGGCTGTGCAATGAACTTGTGAGTACCGCTCAACAGTTCGCCGGACAACGAGGCCGACATCACGAGGGAGGGGGGACGGGGCCGCGACGGCCTGATCAGGTCGAAACGTCCATTGATGTACCGTATGGCGCTGAACAGTTCACTGCACTGCTGAACTACATGCTGAACTCTTTGCTGCGCTGCTGAACTCTTTCGTGCTGTTCAACA
>NZ_BMTS01000055.1 GCF_014649795.1 Streptomyces melanogenes | reverse complement strand
TGATCGCCCACCTGGACGCCCAGGCCCGTCTCAACACCCTGGCCCTGGACCCGTCCAACGGCTACCGCCCCACCGGCACCCCGACCTGGTCCGCCCACCCGACCGTGGACGACGCCACCCCCTCCGCAGTCCCGCTCAGGAGGGTGTCGCCACTCGGTTGGTCTGGACGTGTCAGCGATCTTGTGTAAGTCGGCTGGTGTCGTTGGATGCTGAGCCGGTCCTCGCGGAACAGTGAGAACTGGTTCAGTGCCTCTTGTCGGCCGGGCGCGGCTATCCGGCGAAGAGCGGCTCGCCGATGATGTCGCGTCCGGTGCGCGCGGCCAGCCAGCATGCTCGTTGCAGGTCCTGGCTCTGCACGTGAACGTAGACGGTGTGGTCGTCCGACGGCTGCTCCAGGTGGAGCCCGCGGCAGTTGATGGTGATCTCTACCGATCCGTATCCGCCGGTGTAGTGGGGCCGACCCAGTTCCGGCATCGCGGGCCACTTCAGGGGCCACCATTCCAGTGAGGCCGGATTGCTCCCCACCGAGGCGAGCAGCGCGTCCTCCACGCTCCCCATCGGCGCCTCCTCCAGGCCGCCCGTCCCACGGCGGAAAGGCCGGAGGGCGCTTTGATCGCCACGGTTGCCCCCGAGTCGTACGACGGGCTCGGAGTCCCGGTCATGGACCTCAACAGCTGACCACCCCACTTGGGCGGATCTCACCAAGGGATGGCCCCCGAGTGCTGGAAGGACACCAAGACCCAGATCGCCAAGGGGAGGAGGATCAGGATGAGGCAACCCAGTGCCTTGGCCCAAGTGGCGGACTGTCCTTGTGGTTCAGGTGGCATGCTGCACCAGGGTTTCGTCATAGCGCAGGGCGCATGCTCGAACGCAGGTGGGATCCCAGCATGGTTGATGCCGTGACGACCTTGCAGGTCTCTGCCAGGTCTTGCAGACGCGCCTGGCGCTTGCCGAGCTGATGGCCTGTTGGTGCGATGCGACTGGCGACTCGGCGGCCAAGCGCTTGGCCCCGTATGAACACCGATCCGCGATTCGGCGTGTTGAAGCCGATCTGACAGGGCGAGCCGACGCTGTGGCGCCGATCCGAGGGGGCATCGAGGACTTCCTGAAGCGATTCTCCGCCGTCGGCCGGCGTTGTCTCGCAGGTTGGGGCGGGGCGGCTGGCCTGGGCGCCCTTGGTGAGCCAGCCGCCCTTTGCGGGCCGGGACTGTCAGGCCGGTTCGGTGTCCGCGGACTGGCCGGTGGTGAGGTGGCGCAGGCTGATGGCTTCGCGCTCGTTCGCGCTGTCGATGCCGAAGTGGATGCCCTGGCCGGGTTCGCGGATGACGATCTGGTCGGGTACCGCGTCGAAGAGGACGAGGAGCACATCGGGGGCCGGGTGCGTGCGGCGCAGGGCGGTGACGGGTCGGCCGTCGCGTGTTGCGGTGAGGTCGAGGGCCGGCGCGTCCTGTACGAGCGGGGAGTTGAGCAGAACGGCTGCCGCGGGGGTCTCGGTGTGGGAAGCGCGGGTGACGGCTTGGTCGAGGTAGGGGGCCAGGTCGGCGTCCGTGGCAGTGTGGATGCCGGTGGACTCTGCGCCTTCGACCAGGGCTGAGATCCAGGCGGGGTCGATGCTGAAGAGGCGCAGGGACTCCGGCGCCAGGAGGCGCCCATCGGGCACGAGGTGGGACAAGGGGATGCCTCGCAGGAGGGTGAGGTCGTCCAGCCATGCGGCGAGTGGGGCGCTGCGCTGGTCGGCGGTGGCGGCGAGGACTTCCTGGGCGCGGCTCTGTTCGGAGTCGGCCGGGGTCTCACCAACAGCGGGCGCAGCGGACATGCCTGTCAAGTCGGCTGCGCGGAACGCGAGTTCCCGGCGGGCTCGCACGATGTCCGCACTGTAGTCGGGGTCGGCGAGGGCGATGGTCCGGCCCAGGGTCCACGCGGCGGCGTAGCTGACGTCGAACAGGCCGTGCTCGGGCTCGTAGATGAGGGCGTGGTCGGCGGTGGTGGAACCGGCCGGCGGCAGGTCGGGAGCGGTCGCCGGTGTGAACGGGCCGCGATACCACCCATAAGCAGCCTCGCCGGTGACTGTGCGGAGCTGTACGGGAACGTAACCGCGGTCCAGGCGTTCCTTGGCGTCCGGGCCGGAACCGATCCGTGTGCCGGGCACCGGCGCGGTGTCCGGGGCCAGGAGAAGCGGCCCGGATCGGGCTGCGGATTCACTGAGGCCGGAGACCGCCGCGTTGTGCAGCAGCCCCGCCACGTCCAGCGCCGCGTCCGGGACGTGGGTGAAGGACCAGGAGTGCAGGCTGGCCAGCCGCACCAGCCGGGTGTCGGCAGGCAGGATGCGCTCATAGCCGTTCAGGGACACCAGGTGCACGGCGTAGGAGCCGGGGGCGCGCGGGAAGCGCCGTGCCGTGACCACCGCGTACTCGCCCCCGGCGAGACTCTCGTCGCCGTCGCGCAGGCCAGGGGCGGTCACGCTGCGTACGTGCGCGAGGCGCGACGCTTCCTCGCGGGGAACGAGGGCGTGGAAGAGCTCGGCGGGCACATCGATCGTGCGGCATGCGACGACCTCGGACGGTTCGCTCGTCTCCGGCCCCAGCGTTGCCGTCTCGGCCGGCCGGAGCAGCTTGGCGACGGTGCGCATCGTGGTCCGGCCACTGGCCTCCGGATCATCAGGCAGTTCGTTCTCCGCGAAGACCAGGAGCGCCAGCCACGGGCCGGAACCCGCTTCCGATCGGGTCACGGTCCGCTCCCACGGCAGGACCGCCCGGTCGAGCGTGATGTGCGGGAGGACGGCTGTGTAGTTGCCCGCCTGAGCTGCCGGCGGATATACGGCGTGTACGGACGACTCGTCGAGAACGAAGCGAACCGCGCTACCCGCCTGATCAGCTTCACCGCTCACGTCTGGTTCTCCCTGGATGTCGGCGTGACGACCGGCCATCTCACTGGCCGCTGGGCGTGTAGCTGTCCACGGCAGGGCACCGCCAAGCATCCGTAACGGGCGAGCCGCCAAATCCGGCCAACCGTCGAAGAACCGGAGGGAACGTCTCCCCGGCAGCCTTCATCGCCGGGAGGGGGAGGCGCCCTGACCGCGGACCATCCGCTTTCACCACTCGTGGAGCGGGCCACACGGCCCCGGCGCCGACCATGGCCAGCGCCTCCTGCCAGTACGTGGGCATCGAAGCCACCCGAGGGGGCGGCGGCATGGCGCCATGGTGCGAAACCGTCGCCACCGCCGCCCACCCTCCGACCCAGCCCTTGCTTCACCTATCGAGATTCGATAGATTCCCATCGTAGATCGATAGGAAGATGGGTCATGGGAAAGCTGACAGTGCGCGCGCTGCGCGCCGTGCTCGTGGTGGTGCTCGCCGGCACCGTGTTCGTACAGGCGGGGATGGCGTGGGCGTTGGTCAGTGGGAGTGATCCGGAGGACGGGACGCTCCCGCTGACCGCGCTGCGCGTGATCACGATCCTGGGCATGGCGTCGGCCCAGGTCGCCCTGGTCTGTGTGTGGCGGCTGGTGGCGATGGTGCGACGCGGCACCGTGTTCTCCTATGCCGCCTTCCGGTACGTGGACGGCGTGATCGGCGCGATCGTGGCGGCCGCCCTCGTGTGGTTCGCGGTCACGGCCGTCAACGCGCCGGGCCAGCGGGACGATCCGGGCGTCACCGTGATCATGGGCGGGATCGGCGTGGCCATCCTGGGAGTCGCGCTCATCGTGCTCGTCCTGCGGATGCTGCTCGCCCAGGCCGTCGCCCGCGACGTCGAAGCGGCGCAGATGCAGGCCGAGCTGGACGAGGTGATCTGATGGCGATCGCCGTCGACATCGACGTCATGCTGGCCAAACGCAAGATGTCGGTGGGCGAGCTCGCGGACCGCATAGGGATCACGCCCGCCAACCTGGCGGTACTCAAGAACGGCCGCGCCAAGGCGGTGCGCTTCGCGACGCTCGCCGCGCTGTGCGAGGTGCTGGAGTGCCAGCCGGGCGACCTGCTGCGCTGGGAGGCCGAGGACGCCGCGGGCGCATGAACCGTGCCTGGCGACGCGTCATCGCCGGTCCCGCTTGCCTTTGGCCAACTCCCTCTCAACGGTGCCGTTCTTACCTGTTTCCGACGATCGTCGAGACGTTCACGGAACCCTGTGTGTCGGCGGGGGCGATGTGCCAGGTGCCTCGGGTCAGGTCGAGCGTTGCTATATGGTCGGCATGCGCGGGTGGTTGCTGGCCGAGTCGCCATGGCTGCGGCAGAGCGGACAGGCGGATGGTCGCCAGGGTTGCCGAGGTGGCCTCAACGGATCCGATCCAGTGGGGGTGTTCGCGGATCAGCCGGTCTGTCGTCGCGGTGTCCGGTTCGGGGATCCTCACCGAGGACGTTTCACCGGCGTTGGCGAGTGCGGAACCGGCCAGCAGGGCCAGCAGACGGCTCAGGACCCGTGCGGGCATGGTGGGATCGGTCGACTCGATCGTCAGGTAGCAGTCGTCGTGCCCGGAAAACCAGAGGTGCGAGCCCTCGATGCGGGGGAGGAGCGGCTCGTCGAAGGCGGTTGTTCCGATGGCCAGAGTGATCTCGTCGAGCTGGGCCGGGCTCGGCGCTGTCGGTACGTCGATGAGGGACAGCTCGTACGGGTACCAACTGCCGTCCAGGAACCGGGGCAGACCGTCGCGGTGCATCACCAGGATCTCCTCACCGAGTCCCGGGGCGTCAGAAGCCCACGCCCCGATCGGGTGAGTGGTGAAGTCGACTCCCTGTTCCGCGGCGATCAACGACGGCCGCCACTGCTGGAAGTCCTCGTCCAGGAAGCTGTTCGTCGCCAGGTCCACGACGAGGAACGTGTCGTTCGCCGAGCGCGCGAGTATGTCGGCCAACTCGCCGGCCTGGGCCGCCGAAGCATCGATCTGCCACGAACCGCCGGTTTCACGAACGGTGAAACTCAGCGGGAACGGCAGACGATCCACCCCGACGCAGTTGACGGTGAAGGCCCCATCGCGCCCAACCTCGATCATTTCCGCATCCCCCTGTGGACCCTATGGACCCTGTGGACTCGCCTACCGCTCTGACCTGCACAGATCATCATCTGCCGTCGCCCGGGGCAAGCCGCAGCCTGAGCCCACCAGTCGTACGCCGTCGCGGGGCTTGCCGGGTTTCACGCTGAGGTGGCCGGCGGGGGTGCGGTGTTCTTCGCCGCGTTGGGGTGGACCGCGTCGCGCAGGGTACGCAGGTCGGTGACCAGGTGGTTGAGCTCTTCGGGGGTGTAGAGGCTGGTGAACCAGCGCTCGATGTCGTCGAGGTGGTCGGCGAGCACTCCGCGCAGCCGGTCGGTGCCTTCGGTGGTGAGTACGGCGTAGGTGCTGCGCCGGTCGTCGGGGCTTGATTCGCGGCGTACGAGATCGCCGCGTTGCAGACGGTCGACGACCCGGGTGACGCCGCTGGTGGACAGGAACAACTGGGCGGCCAGATCGGTCATCCGCAGCCGCCCTCCCGGTGAGCGGGTCAGCCGCATCAGGGCGCCGAAGTCCAGAGGGGAGAGCCCCGCTTTGGCCATGGTCGGTGCCAGCTTCGCGATCAGCCCTTCGTGGGCCTCGAAGAACAGGCCGGTCACGGTCAGGCGGGGGTCGTCGAAGACATCGGCATCCATGTCTCTCATCCTAGCCCCAAATATTTGCTGCGCGGATAGTTGACGCGCGGACGATCTTGCCGGTAGAAAATTGGCTGCCGCGAGGATATTCCTCACGGCAACTAAATGGGTTGCGTCGGCCGCTGATCGGCTGCGCGGCCCCACCCCGTCATGCCCAAGCCACGAGGAGAACCCACCCTGATGACCGCCTCCACCCAGCCCCAGCGTCCCGTCCTGGTCCGCGCCGAGCAGGCCGAGTCCCTGCAGGACGGCGCCACCAGCCTGATCACCCTGCTGGCCGACGCGGGCGACACGGGCGGCGCGCTCACCGCCAACAAGGCCACGTTCGAGAAGGGTTCGCCGGGCGCCCCCGCGCACTTCCACACGAAGGCGACGGAGATGTTCCTCGTGCTCGACGGCACGATGCGCATCCTCGTCCAGGACGAGGTGCACACGCTGGAGAAGGGCGACTTCCTCACCGTGCCGCCCACGGTGCCGCACGCCTTCGCGCCCGCGCCGGGCAGCACCGCCGAGCTGCTCGTCGTCTTCACGCCGGGCCTGCACCGCTTCGACTACTACCGGCTGCTGGAGCGCGTGTACCGCGGCGAGGCGACCGTCCAGGAGATCAAGGACAGCTCGCAGACGTACGACAACCACTACTTCGACAGCCCGGTGTGGCAGGCCTCGCTGGCCGAGGCCGCCGCGTACGGCACCGGCAGCTGAGCAACTCCGCCAGCCCAGCCACCCCCACCAGCCCTACCAACCCCACCCCGCTTCCCCCCCCACATGCTCACACCGACAAACCCCTTACCCGCCCAGAGAGTTGGCTCCGCCATGCCCGAAACCGCGCCCGAGCGCACCACGACACCACCGCACCGCCGTCTGGGACTCACCCTCGCCCTGCTGGCGTTCGCCCAGCTGGTCATCTCCATCGACTACAACATCGTCTACGTCGCCCTCCCCGAGATCGGCTCCGGACTCGGCTTCTCCGCGCAGAGCCTGCAGTGGGTGATCAGCGCCTACGCGGTCGCCTTCGGCGGGTTCCTGCTGCTCGGCGGCCGGGCGAGCGACCTGTTCGGGCCGCGCCGCATGTTCGCGCTCGGCCTGGCCCTCTACGCCGCCTCCTCGCTGCTCGGCGGCCTGGCCACCGACCCCGGAACGCTCATCGCGGCGCGCGCCGTGCAGGGCATCGGCGGCGCCTTCCTCTTCCCCGCCACCCTGACCCTGGTCTCCACCAGCTTCGCCGAAGGCAAGGAGCGCAACAGGGCGTTCGCCGTCTGGGGCACAGCGGGCGGCAGCGGGATGATCCTCGGCTCCCTCCTCGGAGGCGTGCTGACCGACGCGTTCGGCTGGCAGGCGGTCTTCTACGTCAACGTCCCCCTCGCCGGCGCGGCCGCGCTGCTCGCCTTCAAGCTGATCGCCCCCGATGCGCCGCGCACCGGCGACCGCTCCTCGTTCGACCTGGCGGGGGCGCTCACCTCCACGGTCGGCATCACCGCGCTGGTCTTCACGCTCGTCCAGGGCCCCGAGTCCGGCTGGACCTCCCCGCTCGTACTCGCCGCCGCGCTCTCCGGCGTACTGCTGCTCGCCACGTTCATCGCGGTCGAAATACGCAGCACCCACCCGCTCCTGCCGCTGGAGCTGTTCCGCAACCGCAACCTGGCGGTCGGCAGCGTCATCACGTTCCTCTACATGGGCACCTTCGGTACCCTGCTGTACTTCCTCACCGTGTACTTCCAGAGCGTGCACGGGTACGGCCCGATGACCACCGGCCTCGCCTTCCTCGTCCCGATGGTCGCCATCGCGACCGGCGCGCAGACCGCGGGCCGCCTCGCCACCAAGTACGGCATCCGACCGGTCATGATCGCGGCGCTGGCCGTGGGCGGGGCCGGCACCGTGCTGGTCGCCCTGACGATGTCGACCGGGGCGTCCTACCTCGCCCTGGTGCCGGGCCTGATCGTGCTGGGCATCGGCCAGGGCGCCGGCTACACCCTGATGTTCGGCGCCGCGGCGCTCGGCGTACTCGCCGAGGAACAGGGCATCGCCTCCGGCGTCGCCTCGACCAGCCAGCAGATCGGCGGCGCGGTCGGCCTCGCACTCCTCGTCGCCGTAGCCAACTCCGGCCTCGACGGCCTCACCGGCGAAGCACTCCGCTCGGCGACCACCGACGGCCTGCGCAAGGCGGTCCTCATCGCGGTCGCCGGCATCGCCCTCACCGCCCTGACCGCCCTCGGCCTGCGCAAGCCCGCACCGCGCGAAGTCGGCAAGCACACCACCGCCGAGTCCCGCCCCGTGGTCCACGTCTGATCCCGCTGTCCCTATGTTCGAGAGGCCACTCCGGCGCAGGCGGAGTGGCCTCTCGAACGTGTGAGAACAGGGGGGATCAGCGCTCGGGCCGTGTCGGCCTGCGGGCGCATGGATCAGCCTCGGCTCTCGCGGCTGGAGTGTTACGCCACCTCCCCCTCCCACGACCGGCAGGCCGGGCCCCGCACCGCACCCCCTCCTTCCCCACCCACTTGCCGCACCAGGTATCTTGCATCGCATGGAACCAGGTGATTCGACCAAGCAGGCCCGGGCGGCGGCCCAACTGCGCAAGGGGGTCCTGGAGTACTGCGTACTCGCCCTGATGCGGGACCGCCCCCGCTACGGCGTGGAACTCCTCCAGGCCCTGGAGGCCTCCGGTGCCCTGGCCACCAGCCAGGGCACGGTCTATCCGCTGCTCTCCCGGCTGCGCCGCGACGACCTGGTCACCACCACCTGGCAGGAGTCCGCCTCGGGCCCACCGCGCCGCTACTACGCGCTCACCGACAGCGGCCGGGCGGCCCTGGAGGAGTTCACCCGTATCTGGCCCGGCTTCCGCGACGCCGTCGACGCTTTCCTGACCACCCCGCCCCCCACCACCGGAGACCTCGCATGAAGACCTCGACCGACCCCATACGCGACTACCTGCGCGCCGTCGAACGCGAGGCCTGCGCACTCCCCGCCGAGCGCCGCCAGGAACTCCTCGCCGACCTCGCCGAACACATCGAGGTGACCCGCGCCGAACGCCCCGACACCGCGATCGCCACGGTCCTGACCGAGCTCGGGGACCCCCGCACGATCGCGCAGACGGCACTGGCCGAGTCGGTCGAGGCGGGCCTCGGGCCCGCCGGGGCACCCGCTCGCAGCGGCGCCGACGCCCCCGCCCGGCGCGGCAAGGTGCACCCCCTGGTCCCCCTCCTCATGCTCACCCTCTCGCTGCCCTTCATGATGATCTTCCCCGACCTCCCCGGCCCGCTGATCGGCGTCCTGTTCCGCATCACCGGCGCGGTACTTCTGTGCACGTCGGTCCACTGGACCGCCGTCCAGAAGACCACCGGCGTACTGGTCACGGCCGTCCTGCCGACCGTCGTCATCGGCGCCTGGAACCTGTCCAGCAGCGGCCCGGCGGGCGACACCCCCGCTCTCCTGGCCAACCTGGCGATGCTCGCCCTGCTGACCGGCACGGCCACATGGCTGTGGCGAGCCCGCCAGGCCTGAGCGCGGGGCCGGTGAAGTGCGGCATCCGGGGCGTCGTTTTCCTGGGTTTTCGAGGTGATCGCCCGATCTCAGTGGCGTCTCGGAAGGGTACGTATGGTGACTCTTGGTGATAATCGGGCGTCCCGAGGGTGAGCCGTCCCATAGGACCTATGTCACGTACGAGCGGGCTTCGTAGCTCCACGGCTTGCCGCACCCCCGTCCTTACATAGGCTCCCACCTGCACAAATCACTCTCCAGCGGCGCCGGGGGCGTTGGTGGTGTGCTGCGAGGCCCGCTAGTAGGTGGGGTCGTTGCCAGGCGGGCGGGACGCCGGTAGAACTGGATGAGTCGCCGAGCGGCCCGGGTGTTTCTCCCCGCCGCTGGTGAATCCCTCTCTTTTACGTGAGTGGCTCACGCATGCCTGTGGCGTGCCGCGATGGTCCTTGTTCCCGTTGGAAGGCTTCTCTGTGTCCCAGTCCGTCATCCGCCGTATCGCCGCTTCGAAGAAGACCCTCGCGGGTGCCGTCGTCGCCCTGGGTGCCGCCGGTTCGATGCTCGCCACCGTTCCCGCTCAGGCGGCTCCGGTGAGTGCGAAGGCGATAGCCCAGCAGATGATCAAGGACCCGGCGCAGTTCGCGGCGTTCAACAACATCGTTTCGCGTGAGAGTGGCTGGGACCACACCGCCACGAACTCCTCCTCGGGCGCCTATGGCCTGGTGCAGGCTCTGCCGGCGTCGAAGATGGCTTCGGCGGGTGCGGACTGGAAGACGAATCCGGCCACCCAGATCAAGTGGGGCCTGGACTACATGAACGACCGCTACGGCAGCCCCGTGGGCGCCTGGAACTTCTGGCAGACCCACCACTGGTACTAAGCCACCAGCGGCAGCAGACACACACGAAGACGCTCGACCGGGAATACCCGGCCGAGCGTCTTCGCGTATGCGGAGGCGCGGCGCCTGCCACCCGCCGAGCCGGCCCGGCGCGCGGAGCCCGGTGCAGCGTCGGACGTCAGCGCTCCCGGACCGCGCTAGGCTGCGCCCCTGGTAAGGGGGCGCAGCCCCACACGGGTGCCGGTTCGGCTCAGGCGGCGTTGGCCTTTATCGTCTTGGTGATCCAGTTCAGGTAGGCGGGTGCGCTGGTGTAGAGGCCGGGGCCCCCGGAGCACGGGACCTTCGGGGCGCCGGGCCCGGAGGTGACGCCGATCAGCTCCCAGCGGCCACCTCGGCCCTTCTGGATCTGCGGCCCGCCGGAGTCGCCGAAGCAGGCCATGGCGTTCGGCTTGGTGCTGATCGTGCACAGGCGGGTGCGGTCCGCGTAGCCGGGCGCACACTCGGACACGGCGCCCCTGCGGGTGTTCAGCTCCTGCAGCCGGTCGGGGAAGGCGAGTTCGGTGTCGCTGGTGGTGCCGAAGCCCAGGAGCCGGGTGGGGGTGCCGGGCTTCCCGGGCTCGTCGGCGATCTTGATGGGCTTCTGGGTGACCGGGCGGTCCAGGCGTATCAGCGCGATGTCGTTCTTGTTGGCGGCCTTGTTGTCGCCGTTGACGTAGCCGGGGTGGACGAAGGACCGGTCGATCTTGCGGACGGTGCCGCCGGACTTGCGGTGGTCGGTGCCGATGCGCACGATGCCGTCGAGTTCGATGCCCTCGACCGCGAGGCAGTGGGCCGCGGTCAGCACCCACTGCTTGTCGATCAGCGATGCCCCGCAGTTCCCGTCGACCAGGCCCTGCGACGGCGCCGACTCCGGGATGACCGCCATGAAGGGGTAACTCTCGCTGGAATCGGACCCGTTGACGATGGCGGTGGCGCTACCGGCCATCACGGTGGTGCAGACCGCGACGGCGAGGGCGCCGACGGCGGCGGTACGGACGGTACGGCGGCGCGATGGCTTGAGACTCAGCACAGAGGGTTCCCTTGTTGCTCGGTGGATCTTGTGCGCTCAGCCTCGCCGCACCAGGCCGGCCAGACCATCCGGCCAACAGGCCGGTCGACCCTGCGGCCAGCCCTACCTCGGCACGGGGGAAACTCGGAGGTGAGTCGGGTGTGTCCAGCCAAGGGCCCTGTCTCACTTTCGGTGGTGCCACGGGGCAGACAGAAGGAGCCATACGCTCCGGGCAGACCTCAACGGCTCGCCTGAGCCCACCCGCTGACCGGGGCCTGCCGTGCCGGGGCAAACATCCCGGGTGATTCCCTGAAGGCCCGGGCCCGGCTCCCTGGTGAGCGGCGCTCGCGGGCCGTCCGGGCGCTGGATCGCACTACCGAGCGTCGGTGCGCGCGCCTCATATTTTCAGCCAAAATCGTGCGCACACTTCAAGCGTCGGTGGTGGTGGCGCCCCGAGCGTGGACGGTACCTTCCCCCGGCTCTCACGCCATCCGGCGGACCCTCGCGCTCGACCTGGTCCCGCCCGGTTGCCCCGTATATCGGCGACCGGGCGGAGAGGAGCCTTTGATGTATGCGATTCCCCTGCGTCGTGGCATGGCCTGGGTGGCCGCCGTGGCGTTCATGTCCATCGGGGTGGTCGGGCTTTCGGCCACGACCGCTTCAGCCCTGCCCGCACAGTGCACGGGCGCGGAGACCAACGGCAACGACACCATCAACTGCCTGTTCCTGCTGCCCGGCCAGACGATCAACAGTCTCGGTGGCAACGACACGATCACCATCGTGCTGAACGCCAGTGGCAATGTGGACTCCGGCGCCGGCAACGACTTCATCTCCGCGGGCAGCGTGGACGGCGCGGCGTTCGACACCGGGATCGGTGACGACACGGTCCAAGTCCTCGGCAACTCCCTCGGGACGATCAGTACGGGCGCCGGTGACGACCGTGTCACCGTGACAGGCAACGACTCCGGCAACATCGACACCGCCGGCGGCGTCGACCGTGTCACTGTTCTCGGCACGGTGCTCGCGGACGATATGCATCTCGGCTCCGGAGCGGACTTCGCCAACCTCAGCACCGTCACCCTCAGCGACGCCGCCAGCATCCACGGCGACGACGGTGACGACACCCTCACCGTCGGCGTCTGCACCCTGAGCACACTGGCGGGCGAGGGCGGCGGCGACACCATCGACGTCGTCGACTCCAACGACTGCACGGTCGCGGGCGGGGCGGGCAACGACAACCTCCACGTAGGCGCGGAGGCCACCGGCACCGTGGACGGCGGTGGCGGCACGGACACCTGCTCCGAGGACCTGCCCTTCTTCGGGACGGAGAGCGGCTGCGAGATCTGAGCCCGAGCCCGGCCCGGTGGCCTCCGCCCCGCCCCGTGCGGTGTCGCAGGGGCCACCGGCCCCGGGTTTTCGCCGAAGTCGAGCTCAGGGCCCGGGCTGCGGACCCCACCCCCTGCGCATTCAGCGCGCCGCCGGCCCGGTATCCGGGGGGCTGATGCGTGGCGTCGGTCATATCGCTTCATCTTCGGGTGGGCGAACTGGATCCAGGCAGCCGAGAGGGGCGGTGCTCGCCCAACTGCCGCTCTGTGCCACCGACCGTCTGCGGTGCTGGGAGCGGTGGTCTTGCCGCCATCGTGGGATCGTGAGCCGGCCTGACCGTACGGGCCCGTCAGCGGATGACGGTGATTTCGGGGAGGGGCTGTGACCATGTGCCCTGCTCGGCGACGAGGGCCTGGCGGGCGCACGCGCAACGGCTGGTATTACTGGGGCATGCAGGAAGAGACGGCACGCTCCGCGATCGACATGTTCATCTCCGCGTTCAACGCCTCGGACGACAGCTATGTCACCGCCCTGCTCTCCCAGGCCCTGACCCCAGACGTGGTGTTCTGGGGGCCGTTGGGCCGCAGCGAAGGAATCGCGGCGGTCGAGCGCTTCGTGCTGGACATCCGGCGCCACCCGGCGGGGACCGGCACGATGGTGCGCTGCTCAGCGGTGGACATGCCCGACGAGTGGGCCCGGTACCAGTGGGTGTTCACCACGCCGGGCGGAGGCCCCCGCCTGGCGGGAACGGACGTCGTCCATCTGCGGCGGAACCTCATCGACCAGGTCATCGTCTTCGCGGGAGAGATCGGGCCGCCCGTCTCCTGAGTCGTCCCGCTGTCGCTCTCGTGCACTTGTCCCTTTCGGCACTGAGGGGCTGCGGTTCACGGTCGGTCAGGTTGCGGCGAAGAGGGAGCGCCCGCCCCAGCGGATGCCCTTCTCGCTGCGGCTGCGGGCGCGTTCCTCGCGCGGGGCGGCCAGTACGGGGGCTCGCTGTCGGGCTCAGGACCAGCGCCACACGAACCGCGGCCTTCATCACGCCGGTCCAAGCCCAGACGATGGTGCGGGCCGTTGGTTTCGGCCGCTGCTGACGCGAACGGCTGGAAACCGGCAACGGCCGCGGAACGCGCACTGAGGCGTGAGCTACGCGGTCATCTCGGAGCCCGAGGCCCTCGCGCAGGCGGAGCAGTTCGCCGAGGACGACCCTGCGGGCGTGCGGCAGGTGTTCACCGCCGTCGACCGCCTCGCCGACGACCCGCGCCCCGAGGGAGCGTTCAGCGGCGCGGACGTGTTGCGCATCCACGTCGGCCGCTACCGCGTGAGGTACGAGGTGAGCGACCAGCAGATCCGCGTCAGCGTGATTCACCTCGGACGCCTGCGCCGAACACCACCACGGGCGAGCGCGACGCCGTGCCACGGTGAGGCGATCGGTCAGGAGCTCGGCTTCGATGACCGCCATCGTCGACAACATCCCCTTCGCGCAGGCGTCGTGGTTGTCCCACGCCACGTACCGGCCACCGCCTCCGGCACGAAGCGGTCCACGACTGAGAGCCGGCTCAGCGCCTCCGCGGCCGCCATCGCCACCACCTCGATCCGGTACGCGGCCCGCCGGTATCGCTCGGCGGACGTCCGGAACTCCTGGACCTCGGCCAGGGTGGACTCCACCACCGCGCCACCGTCGCGATGCTCCGCGGAGAGCCGGTCCCGCCCCACGTCGGAGTTCGGCTGCGCCGTGGTCCTGCTGGCGACCGACGGCACTGGTGCCGGAGGCGTGCCGCTTCGGGTGCCCGGTGCCCGAGGAGGCCCCGGCGTTCTCCCGGGCCCGGCCCGAACACCCTGGGCTTGAACATGTTCAAAAGGAGGTCTAGAGTCCTGACCACAGCTTCTTGAACACGTTCAAGAAGAGTCCGAGAAGGGGCGGGATCATGGACCTCACAGTTGTCTCGTACGTCATCTACCTGCTGATCAGCGTCAGCCTCACGGTCTGGGTGGCCCGTACGCTCAGCCGCAACGGCCGGATCTTCCTGGCCGACGTCCTGCACGGCGACGAGAAGCTCGCCGACGCCGTCAACCACCTGCTCGTCGTCGGCTTCTACCTGGTCAACCTCGGGTTCGTCGCGCTCTACCTGCAGGACGACACGACCATCGACAACGCCCGGGGGGTCTTCGAGGCCCTGTCGACGAAGCTCGGCGTGGTGCTGCTGGTCCTCGGCGTGATGCACCTGGGCAATGTGTACGCGCTCAACAAGTTCCGCCGCCGGGGCATCATGGAGCGGGAGCAGAACCCGCCGGTCCCGCCGCAGGACTTCACCGGCGGCCAGGGCCCCTGGGCCGCGCCGACCGGGGCCTGAGCCCGATGGCCACCGCAACCACCGCCGACCGGGGCGCCGCGCGCGTCCCGGTCCGCCGGCTCACGGTCCTCTACGACGCCGACTGCCCGCTCTGCGCCTTCCTGCGCGACTGGCTGGTGAAGCAGCGTCAACTGGTCCCGCTCGACCTGGTGCCCGCCGGGTCGGCCGAGGCCCGCCGCCGCTTCCCCCGGCTCGACCACGCGACCACCTTCGAGGAGATCACCGTCGTGGCCGACGGCGGTCAGGTCTACCGGGGCCCGGCCGCCTGGGTGGTGTGCCTGTGGGCGCTGCGCCAGTACCGGCCCATGGCCCACCGCCTGTCCACCCCGGCCGGGGCGCTGCTCGCGCGCGGCACGGTGATCGTCGCCTCCCGCTACCGCGAGGGCGAGCGGGACCGCCGGGTGGCGCGGGCGGGCGGCGGCGCCTACCAGCGCAAGGACGGGTGGACGTACGACCCGGGCAACGGCTGGCGCTACACCGGGCCCGGAGCCTGCGGCGGCACCTGTTCCGCGGCCGATTAGGTTCGTGCCGTGCCGGCAGAGAACCAGGTCCCGCAGAGCGAGCAGGGTCCCGCCAAGGGCGAGCAGACCCGCACCCTGATCCTGGAGACCGCGATGCGGTTGTTCCAGGAGCTGGGTTACGACAAGACGACCATGCGGGCCATCGCCAAAGAGGCCGGGGTCTCGGTCGGCAACGCGTACTACTACTTCGCGGGCAAGGAACACCTGATCCAGGGGTTCTACGACCGGATCGCCGCCGAGCACCAGGCGGCGGTCCGCGACGTCCTGGACCGCGAGAGCGATCTGGAGGCGCGCCTGGCGGGGGTGCTGCGTGCCTGGCTGGACATCGCGGCCCCCTACCACGA
>NZ_BMTS01000054.1 GCF_014649795.1 Streptomyces melanogenes | reverse complement strand
GCCACGAAGTCGTCAAACAACCCTGACCAACCGTCAGTTACCCCTCCGCGCACACGGTGATCAACGACGCGCTGCCCACCGCGTCACGGAGTGTCGTTGCAGTACTAAGCGGCCCCGGACTCCGCATGGATCTCCTCGATCAGCGGCATGAGCTGCTCGTCGCGGAGCCGGCGGGCTGGCACTGCCCGGCTCTCCAATTCACGGGGGTGAGAGCCGGGCAGTGGGCTTCATGGGCGGCGAACCGTGTCGTGTTCAGGACGCGACTCGCGCGGATAGGGCGGCCGGCATGGACGAAACCCATCGGGTGCGTCTATGTCCCTCCCGCCCAGAAGATCGTTCTCCCCGTCCGCAGAACGGACCAGGGATCGTGCCGCAGCGGAGGCCGCACCTACTGGCCTCCCGGAACAGGACGGGAGCATCCGCTCCGTCGGGGCGGCGATCCGAAGCGCTCCTGCGCTCCTTGAGTCTGCCGGGGGCACCGCTGCGCTGGTGCTCATGCCTCCGGAGTACTGGGTTCCGATTGGGCCTTGGGGCGGTCATGGGCCAGAACGCCGCCGCGGGCCCAGTGGTCCGGGGCGATGTCACGCACGATCACTGTGACGGAGTCCGGACGGCAGCCGGTTACTTCTACTACCGAGTCGGTGAGGGAGCGGACGAGGCGGCGGCGTTCGTCCTCGCCGAAGCCGGTCCACCAGTCGACGGTCACGATGGGCATCTTGAAGGGATCCTCGATCTCGCAGTTGTTCTGGACTACTTGCGGTCGCGCAGGGCCAGTCCGCTCAGCAGCGCGCCGCCTGCGAAGGTCGCGGCGACTACGGGGGTGATGCCCGAGAAGCCCCGGTGCGCCAAGGCGTTCGCCAGCTGCGGGCCGAGGCTGGCGCCGATGAACATGGCGCAGGCGTAGAGGGCTACAGCAGCGCCGCGGGCCGGGCCGCCCTCGGCGCCGATGGCCGCCACCAGGGCGGGCGCCGCGATGGCGATACCCGCGACGAGTACAAGAAGCACGGAGCCGAGCGCCAGGACGGAGTGGCCGGTCACCGAGGCGGTGAGGGCGGCCAGGGCCGCGAGGAGAAGTGCTGCGGGGAGCCGGAGGCGGGTGGGTATCCGGCTGAGGGCGCTGGTGCCCAGAGGTACGGCGATCATTGCGGGTAGCGCGCTGGCGCGCAGGCCGAGCAGGGCCGCCGGGTCGCCCACGATGGCGGCTGGGCCGGCGAGGCTCACGGCGGTGTAGAGCGCGACGAACCCGCCGAGGAGAGTGGCCGTCGCCGCGTACAGGCACAGGAGCCGGGGGTTGGCCAGCAGCTTCGGCATGGCGGCGAACGCCGCTGAGACGGAGGCGGCCCGGTTGCCTGCGGCGGGCTTGAGGGCCTTGGTGGTGCACAGCGCCGCGAGGGCGAGCAGCGGAGCGCAGACGAGGAACGCAGAACGCCAGCCGGCCAGCGTGTTCATGCTCTGGGCGCCGACCTGCATCAGCACGGCCGCCGCGAGAAAGCCACTGGTCACGCAGCTCAATGCGACGGCTCGCCGCTCCGGCGCCACCCGGGTGGCGATGTAGGAGAAGGCGGCGGGCGCGAACGAGGAGGCGGTCACACCTTGCAGGGCGCGCAGTGCAAGCCCGGTGGCGAGGTTGGGCGCGGTGGCGACCAGAGCCGTGGTCAGGGTCGTCGCGAGCAGGCCGACCAGGATGACCTGGCGCGGGCCGTAGCGGTCGGAGAGGGGTCCCGAGAAGAGGAAGCCGGCGGCGTACGCGAGTCCGAAGCCGGTCGCCATCCAGGTCATGCTGCCCGCGGAGGCTCCGAAGGAGTGGCTCATCGGGCCGAACAGCGGCAGCACGATGTACATCTGGCCGACCACCAGGATGCCGGCGCCGGTCAGGAGGGCCGTGGTGGGCCCGGTGGGGCTCCAGTCCGGCTCTGTGGGGGCAGCGGATGTCGCGGCAGCGGCAGGGGACGCGGAGTCGGCGCCGATGGTGGAGGCAGGTGAAGACATGATCGCGAAGTTACCCAACCAAAAGGTTGGTTGGCAATAGGTGTCAACCGTACGGTTGGAAACCTTGTAGCGTGGGCCCATGCCCAGGGACGCGAGTGCCACCAGAGCCAAGTTGATCGCCGCTGCGCGGGAGGAGTTCGCCGAGTGCGGCATCGGCGGCGCCCGTGTCGAGCGCATCGCGCAGCAGGCCGGCGTCAACAAGGAACGCATCTACGGGCACTTCGGCAGCAAGGAGAAGCTGTTCGAAGCGGTCCTCGCCCAAGCCCTAGAGGAGCACACACAGACGCTCGGCTCGCCGTGCGGCGATATCGGCGAGTACGTGGGGCGCATCTACGACTTCCACAGCCGCAACCCCCAGGTACTGCGGCTCATGCTCTGGGAGGCACTCCACTACGGCGAGCAGCCGCTGCCCGACGAGGAGCGACGTGCGGAGCACTACGTGCACAAGACCGCCGCTTTCGCGCAGACACTGGGTCTCCCGCCGGGCCGCGACGCCGCCGTCGCCCTGCTCATGGCGATCGGTCTCGCAGCCTGGCCCCTGGCCGTGCCGCAGCTCACCCGCACATTGGCCGGTGGGCAAGAGGGGGTGGCAGCGACAGTCGACGGTGCCCCGCTGCGCGACACACTGGTGGCGTTTGCCCGCCGGATGCTGCCCGCGCCGGCGTCCTCCTCGTGAGCAGCTCTCCCGCGAGCGCCCCGGTGCGGAGCACCGGCGCCTCTCAGGCCGGAACCCTCTTCCGCTCGCTGCCGGTATTGCCGGTGAGCCGCACCGGAGGCTTGCCCGCCGGGCCGTAGGTGCCCCTGGTCACCGTGATGCAGGAATCCCGGACAACGGCCTGCGTCCGGGGTGGTGCAGCCGCGCGCAGCGGGCGTGCGGCCACACCGTCCGGGGCAGGGACCAGCGCCTTGGCGAACGCCTTGTTGACCGCGTCCAGGCGCGACGAGGCGTTCAGCTTGCCGAAGATATTGCGCAGATGGCGCTTGACCGTGCCCTCGGCGATGTTCAGTTGTGCGGCGATCTCCCGGTTGCTCAGTGCCTGCGCGACCAAGGTGAGCAGCTCGCGCTCCCGTGGCGAGAGCAGCTCACCGTCGGGCGGTGCCGGGGTGAGTGCCGACGGGGAGGCGGCCGGCCGGCCGCGCCGCCCGGGTGCGGCACTGCGGATGGCGGCGCAGAGCAGTTCCAGGCTCGTTACCCGGTGCAGATAGCCGCTTGCCCCGATGCGCAGCAGATGCCCTGCCGTGTCCGCCGTCCCGAAGCCGCCGAGTACGAGGACTGCGGTGTGTTCGGCCACGGAGCGGATCCGGCCGACAGTGATCTCCGGCGGCGGCCCCGGCAGGCCCGCGTCCAGCAGCAGGACGTCCGGCTGCAGGTTCGCGCACAGTGCGGTGGCCTCCTCGCTCGTGGCCGACTCGCCGATCACGTCGAACTCGCCCCTGGCGGTGAGCGCTTCGCGCAGCGCCTCGCGCAGTGCGACGTGATCGTGGCTCAGCAGGATACGGATCCGTGGCGGGCGCTGCGCGTCCCGCCCGTCAGCTGTCCCCATGCCCGCGGTGTTCCTGTACATCGTGCCCTCGCATAAACCTGATGGCTTGGTTGTTGCGGCCCCCCCGGGCCTGATGGCGGTCATCGTATGCCCATCCAGACCAACGATCGGTAAAGGACGGTGCCCCTGGAGGGGGAAGGTGTTCCTGGGATTGCGAGTCCTAGGAACACGTCCCCCCGGAGGAATCCGCCCTGGTGAGAGGCCGTGCACTTGGGTGACGGTGGTGTTCCGCTCGATGAGTGGAGGCGGCTGGTCCGCCATAGACCCTGTGAAACCAAGGAGCACATCCATGACCGCGATCACCCACGCCGAAGCCCTCGCCCGTGTCGAGGCAGGCATCGCCAAGGCTGAAGAGATCGGTGTGGCGATGAACATCGCGATCGTCGACAACGGCGGTCACCTGGTGCAGTTCTCCCGGCAGGACAACGCCTGGCTCGGTTCGATCGACATCGCCCTGAAGAAGGCCAAGACCTCGGTGCTCTTCCGCCTGCCCACCTCCGTCATCGGTCAGATCTCCCAGCCCGGCGGCCCGGTGTACGGCATCGAGCACAGCAACGCCGGTCTGGTGACCTTCGGCGGCGGCCTGCCCATCACCGACGAGGCGGGCAACGTCATCGGTGCCGTCGGTGTCTCCGGCGGTGACGTCAACCAGGACACCATCGTCGCCGAGGCCGTCGTCAACGCCGTGGCCACCGCCCTCGTCTGACGCGCGCGGCGTGTGCTGCCCTGGCCGAGGCCGGGGCAGCACACGGCGTCGGCACGGGCACACACCGGCCGCGCGTATGCCATGAACGCGCGGCCGGCGTGTGCCGGGCATCAACCGGGACCCTGGGGAGGGGAAAGTGGGACTGTTCGGATCCGCCGGACGCTGGGAAGGCCTCATCGCGTGTCCGCTCACGCCGTACGACGACGCCGGTGAGCTCGACGCCGCGACGTACGCCAAGCAGCTGGAGTTCTTGCTGGGTGCGGGTTTCACCGCGCTGTGCCCGCTCATGCACGCCGGCGAGTCGCTGAACCTCTCGTTCGCCGAACGCAGGGAGGTGAGCTCCCTGACCGTCTCGGCAGCGGGGCGGGCTCCCGTGGTCGCCCATGTGAGCTGTCCGGGCACCGACCACACCGTTGCCCTTGCGCGGCAGGCGCAGTCGGTGGGTGCGGCCGCGGTCATCGCGACGACGCCCTACCACTGGCACCCAGGCGACGCCGGGCTGCTCGCACACTTCTCGGCGGTGGCCGAGGCGGTGGACATTTCCGTGCTCGCGTACTCACCGCCGCCGTCGGCGGGCACTCCCCTGACTCCACGGCTGGTCGGGGAGCTGATCAGCCGTCATCCGAACTTCCTGGGGCTCAAGGAAGCGAGCAACGACGTCACCGCCTTCGGCGGGTTCGCCCGTTCCGCCGCCGCACTGCGCGCCGATTTCTCGGTCCTCGGCGGCATCGAGTACACGCTGGCCCAGCGTGCGCTGGGAGGTGCCGGTTCCTTCTCCATTCTCGCCCTCGTCGCACCGCGTCTGGTGCGGGAGCTGTGGACAGCCACCGTCCAGGGCGAGTTCGAGCGGGCGGCCGGGCTGCAGGACCGGGTGTCGCGGCTGCTTTCCCTGTTCATCCCGCGTTACCCGGCGGGGCTGAAGGCGGCGGCCGCGCTTATGGGCCGCCCTCTGGGGCCGACCCGGCTGCCGATTCCGCCGCTGGATCCCGCGGAGACGCAGGCACTGGCGCGAGCCCTGGAGGAGACGGGCATCACGGCACAGGAACCCTACGGCTGGGACCCGCAGGGGGACCCGGATCCGGAGCGTTTTCGCCGTGGCTCTTCCCCGGTCGCCGCATGACGCGCCGGACGGGGCCGATGCCCCTCACCGTCCACTACTTCGACGAATGAGCAGACGATGAACGACACCTGGGACCGCGCGAGCGTGGAGGCCCTGGCCCTCGAACACCGCCGCTGGGGACAGTGGGGTCCAGACGATGAACTGGGCGCCCTGAACTTCATCGACGAGGCGGCCGTCGCCGAGGCGGCGAAGCTCGTCCGGCACGGCCGGGTGATCTCACTGGCGATGCCCCTGGACGCGAGTGGCCCGCAGACCGGTGCGTACGGGCGGCACAATCCCGTGCACCACATGGTGCAGGACGGCGGTGACATCCTGCTCGGCGCCCAGGACCACCTGGCCGGTCTGCGCTACACCGACGATGCCGTGGCCATGCCTCTGCAGTGCGCCACGCACTGGGACGCCTTCAGTCACATCTTCTACGACGGGCAGATGTACAACGGCTACGGCCTCGCGGATGTGACGAGCTCGGGCGCGCGCCGATGCGGTGTCGAGCGGATGAGTGCGAGTCTGACGGGGCGGGGAGTGCTTCTGGACATCGCCCGTTTCCGGGGCGTTGACGCGCTGGCGCCAGGCGAGGCGATCGGCGACGTGGAGCTGGCTGCCTGCGCCGAGCGTCAGGGCGTGTCCGTCGGGCGTGGCGACATCCTGCTGGTCCGCACCGGTCATATGGCCAGGGCACGGGGGGCGGGCTGGGGCGACTACGCCGGCGGGGACGCGCCGGGCCTCGCCCTCTCCAGCTCCCGCTTCATCTGTACGCGACAGGTGGCGGCGGTGGCCGCCGACACCTGGGGCGTGGAGGTGCGGCCCAACGAGACTGCCGACATCTTCCAGCCCCTCCACCTGGTGCTCCTGGTGAACGCGGGCGTCGCCCTCGGTGAAATGTTCGACCTTGAGAAATTGGCTGACGACTGCGCCTCGGACGGCGTTTACGAATTCTTTCTGAGCGCGGCTCCCCTGCCGTTCAGCGGGGCCGTGGGAGGCCCCATGAACCCCATCGCCATCAAATAGCGCCTCTTTGCACCCAGGGTGCGTCGCCGGAACTGTCGGCGGCGCACCCCTCCGCATTTCAGAGACCCTCGGCGGCATGTCACTTTGGAGGTACTGGTACCTCCAAAGAAGTACTTCTGTTGACTTGATGCATGCCCCCTGAATATTATTCATAAGGCAGTTGGGGGCGGCTTCCGGGGAACCGGATCCGGACAACTGCCACGGGGATGGGGATGGACGTCGCAGTCCATTCCGCAGTGACTTCGGCCGAGTGGCCGGACGACGGGGAACCGGGGGGTTTGCGCGCAGGTTGCGCCTGTCGTGCACAGCACATCGTCCTGGTACCGGGCTGCGGCACTGCAGCTCCAGCCAGGTCTTCAGCTGCGTGACGGCTGCTTTCAGGAGTGGGTACGGGGCGAAACAACCAACGCCCTTCCGCATCACGCGCAAGCAGGCACCGAATCACTGCGGGCCTCCTTCAAAATTCTCCAAGTTCTTTTATCTGTCAGGGCGCTTTTCTGCGCTACCGAAAACGTGGGGAGTCAGGGAATGTCGACTGTCATCAAAGGAAGCGTGCCATCGACTCTCGGGGTCGATCTGAGCTTCTCCCGAACGGTGGACCGGGCAATGATCCACCGGCACAACCTGACAGAAGTCTTCCTCACGGACATTCAGCAGATCGATTCCGAAAATTTCGTCGCGGCGGCCCTTCTGCCTGTGATCCACCCGCACTACACCAGCCACGCGGGCCGTATCGACCTGCTGGACCCGATGCTGCTCCTCGAATGCGCTCGGCAGGCCGAAACCTTTGCGGCGCACGCGTTCTTCGACGTGGAAATGGGTGCCGCTTTCGTCCTGCGGAACTGGTCCATGGAGCTCTCCGCCCAAGCCCTCAGCACCCCGTTCACCGGTCCGACGGAGCTGGTGATGACCGCCGCCACCAGCGCGCCGCGCACCGTCGCCGGGCGGGTCCGCGGGCTCACCTACACCTTCGAGCTGTGGGCTTCGAACGAGTACGTGGGACGGATCGGCATGGAGGTCGGATACGTCGCGAAGGAGCCCTACCGCGCCATGCGGGCACGGGGCCGCAGCGGCCCTGTGCCGTCCTCGGCGGATCTGCCCCACCCCGTGGCCGCAACGCCCGTCGAGCCCACCCGCGTGGGCCGGCTGCACACCACGGACACCCTGCCCATCGACCTGGCCGTCGCCGCCGACAAGGTCACTGCGGCCCTGCGGGTGCCCGCCGACAATCCCAGCCTCTTCGACCACGCCCAGGACCACGTGCCCGGCATGGTCCTCCTGGAGGCGGGCCGCCAGCTGGCGGCTCTGGCCGCCGGCGAATGGGGCGCCGGCGCCGCCGACCGCACCGCCATGGTCTCGATGGACGCCTCCTTCACGGCGTATGCCGAGCTCGATGCCCCGGTCACCATGACCGCGACGCGGGCGGGCGATTCCCCGGCGGAGATCGATGTGACGTTCCATCAGGGCGGTGCCGACATCTCCCGCGTCCGGGTCGGTCTGGCCACGGTGCGGGAGGCCCAGTCGTGACAACGCTCTCCCGAGCGGCCGTCGTCGCGGGCCTGGGCGCGTACGTTCCTCCGAGGGTCGTGACCAACGACGACCTGGCGGCCTTCCTCGACACCGACGACGAGTGGATCCGCACCCGTACGGGCATCGCACAGCGGCATGTGATCGAGCCGGGCGAGGCCACCAGTGACCTCGCCGTGGAAGCCGGCCGGCGCGCCCTGGCCTCGGCCGGAACCCGGCACGCCGACGCCGTCGTCGTCGCCACCAGCACCCCGGACCGGCCGTGCCCGGCCACTGCCCCGGACGTCGCTGCCCGGCTCGGCCTGGGCCATGTGCCCGCCTTCGATGTGGCGGCCGTGTGCACCGGTTTCGTCTACGCACTGGCCACGGCGGCCGGGTTCATCGCGGCCGGCACGGCCGACACGGTCCTGGTGATCGGCGCCGACACGTTCTCGACCATCCTCGATCCGTCCGACCGCACCACCCGCGCGGTGTTCGGGGACGGCGCGGGCGCGATGCTGCTGCGCGCCGGGACGCAGGACGAACAGGGCGCGCTGTGCGGCTTGCGTCTGGGCAGCGACGGCAGTCGCAGTGAACTCATCGAGGTGCCGGGGCTCGGCTCCCGCACCCGTTCCACGGGCCTGCCCATCAAGGAGGAGGACACCTACTTCACGATGCAGGGCCGGGCCGTGTTCTCCGAGGCCGTACAGCGGATGTCCACAGCGGTGACCGAGACGGCGCAGCGGATCGGCTGGTCACTGACGGACATTGACCGGTTCGTTTTCCACCAGGCCAACTCCCGCATCCTCGCCGCCATCGCGGAACGGCTGGAAGTGCCGGCGGAGAAGCTCGTCTCGAACATCGAGCGGGTCGGCAACACCGTCGCCGCCTCCATCCCCCTGGCACTGGCCGACAGCCTCGAGTCCGGCGGACTCGAACCCGGTCACCGCGTGGTACTCGCGGGCTTCGGCGGCGGGCTCACCTGGGGCTCCGTCGCCCTGACCTGGCCCGATACGGCCACCGCCTGACGGCACCAGACGACATATCCAGAAACAGCAGAGCACTTCCAGAAACGAGACAGAGATGAACGGCATAGAACAGCGGATCGCCAACGTCCTCTCCACCAGCTTCAAGGTCGACCCCAACGCGATCGATTCCGACGTCACCTTCCTGGCCCTCAAGTTCGACTCGCTCGTCCTGATCGAGCTCAGCCTGATCCTCGAGAAGGAGTTCGGCACCCCCATCGAGGACGGCGAGCTGACCGACGACATGACCATCAACGACGCCGCCGAGCTGATTGCCGCCAAGGGGGCAACGGTCTGATGGCGCAGACGGGGGGGTCCTTCGGCGTCGCGATCACTGGACTGGGGCTTGTGACCCCGGCCGGAATCGGTGTGCAGCAGAACTGGGACCGCATTCAAACCGGTATCTCATGTGCGACGACGGACGAGTCCCTCACGGACTCCCCCGTCGGTTTCAACTGCCGCGTCCCCGGCTTCGACGCGGACGCCCTGCTGGGCGGCTTCTCCGCCTGGCAGATGGAGCGCTTCGTCCAGCTCGCGATCGTCGCGGCCCGCCAGTCGGCCGCAGACGCCGGACTCGACCCGAGCACCTGGGACGGCGCCCGCGTCGGCATCGTTCTCGGCAACTCCCTCGGCGGCGCCCAGACCTTCGAGCGGCAGCACAGCGCACTGCTCGAGCGCGGACCACGCGCGGTCTCGCCCCTCACGATCCCCATGTACATGGTGAACATGGCCGCCGGGTACGTCGCCATCGACCTGGGTGCCAAGGGACCGAGCCTGGTCACCGCCACCGCCTGCGCGTCGGGCAGCACGGCCATCGGCACGGCACGCGACCTGCTGCGCAGCGGCGCCTGCGACGTGGTGCTGGCCGGCGGCACCGAGTCCGCGCTCACCCCGACGACGCTCTCCGGCCTCGCCCGGATGGGCGCCCTGTCCAAGCGGTCCGACGACCCGGCGAGCGCCTGCCGTCCGTTCGACGCCGACCGCGACGGCTTCGTGGCGGGCGAGGGCGCCGGTGTCCTCGTACTGGAGCGCATCGAGGATGCCCGCGCTCGCGGTGCCCGCATCCGCGCCGTGGTCCGGGGCTTCGGCGCCGCCACCGACGCGCACCACGCCACGGCGCCCGAACCCGGGGGCCGCGGCATCGAGCAGGCGCTGCGGACGGCCCTCGCCGACGCCGGGCTCGGCCCCGGCGACGTCGACCACGTCAACGCGCACGGCACCTCGACCCCGATGAACGACGTGACCGAAGGCCGCATGCTGCGACGCGTCCTGGGCGACCGGGCCGCAGTGACCTCCACCAAGGGCGTCACGGGCCACACGCTGGCCGCGGCCGGTGCCATCGAGGCCGCCTACGCCGCGCTCGCCGTCGAGCACGGCACGGTTCCCCCCACCGCCAACCTGACCCGGCTCGACCCCGAGCTGGACATCGACGTCGTCGCCGGTGCCGCGCGCACCACCACGGTCGACGTCGCCGTCAGCACCTCGCTCGGCTTCGGCGGACACAACGCCGCCCTGGTGCTCACGGCCCACTGATTTCCCTCATCCCTCCCCTCGCAACCCGGCCCCGCACCAGCGGGCCCACTCACCACAGGAGAAACCACTCATGAGCAAGCTGCAGAAGATCAAGCTCGTCGCCCTCGACAGCGACGGTGTGCTGCTGAACGACACCTACAGCCCGGTCATCGAGCGCTTCGTCAAGAAGCACGGCGGCGAGTACACCGCCGCCGTCGAGCGCGGCGTGTGGGGCTCCCCGCAGCTGGCGGCCGGCCAGAACATGGCCCTCGCCTGCAAGCTGCCCTGGTCCGGCAAGGAGACCATCGACGCCTTCTTCGAGGAGCGCGCCGAGTACCTCAAGGAGCACCCGGTCCAGGCGACCGAGGGCGCCGAGGAGCTGCTCGCCACGCTGCGCGAGGCCGGTGTGCGGGTCACCTCCTACGGCGGCCGCAACCGCGAGTACAGCTTCGACAAGTTCCTCGGCCACCTCGCCGAGTACTTCGACCCGGAGACCCCGTACGTGGACGTGAACGACTTCCGCCCGGGCACCAAGGAGATCATCAAGCAGTTCGGCTACCAGGCCGACGAGGTGCTCTTCGTCGACGACATCAACCGTGTCGCCGAGGTCACCAAGGCCCTGGGCGCCGCCTTCATCGGCATCCCGGCCAACGCCCCGCACAACTTCCAGGTCCAGGAGATGGAGGAGACCGGTGTCCGCTACACCGTCGAGGACATCCGCCACATCGACCTGGAGCTGCTGAAGAAGGTCGACGAGGAGAGCGCCGCCGGCACCCTGTGGGCGGGCCGCAAGTAATGAGCAGGTCGGTCTTCATCACCGGCGGCAGCCGCGGCATCGGCCTGGCGGTGGCCAGGTCGTTCGCGGCAGCCGGTGACCGCGTAGCCGTCACCAGCCGCTCCGGTGAGGCCGAGGAGGGACTGCTCGGCCTCAAGGCCGACGTCACCGAGCCGGAGCAGGTCGAGCAGGCGCTGGCCGAGGCCGAGGCGGCGCACGGCACCGTCGAGGTCGTCGTCGCCAATGCGGGCATCACCTTGGACACCCCGATGCTGCGCATGACGGAGAACCAGTTCGAGGAGGTGCTGCGGACCAATCTCACCGGTGTCTTCACCACTGTGCGCACCGCGGTCCGCAGCATGCTCCCGGCCCGGAAGGGACGGATCATCCTCGTCTCCTCGGCGCTGGGATTCCTCGGCTCGCCCGGCCAGACCAACTACGCCGCGACCAAGGCCGGTCTTCTGGGACTGGCCCGCTCGCTGGTGTGGGAGCTGGGGGACCGCAACATCACGGTGAACCTGGTGGCGCCGGGAATCATCGACACGGATATGACCAAGCCGCTGTCCGCCGCGCGGATGGACGGGCTGATGAGGACGACACCGCTCGGCCGGCTCGGAACGGCCGACGAGGTCGCGGCGGCGGTCCGGTTCCTCGCGAGTGAAGAAGCCGGCTACATCACGGGCGCCGTCCTGCCCGTGGGTGGCGGTATCGGCATGGGGCACTGAGCGGTCCCGTGCCGTTGGGGAGGCCCGTCGGGATCCAGCTGATCCCCGGGCCTCCCCCTCAAGAGGCGGAGCCGATCCGCCAAAACAGTCAGTGGGAGGGGCAGAGAAACTGTGACTGAGCTGAACAGACGAAGAGTCCTGGTGGGGGCCGCGGGGACCGCGGGAGGCCTCGCCGTGACCGGCGCGACCGGTTCGGCGGCGTTCGCCGCCGACCCCGCCGAAACCCCCGGGTCGGCGGACACGCAGACCAGTGGCAGCACCAGCGCGCCCGCGGCAACGGTCACCCCTACTGACCAGCGCTACCCGGAGCTGGTGACCGGCAACAACCAGCGCTGGGTGGCCAAGCCCGACACCGTACAGCTGGTCACCACCTCGGCCCAGGCCGTGGCCGTGGTGCAGAACGCGGTCAGCGCCGGCAAGCGGATCACCGTCCGCAGCGGCGGGCACTGCTACGAGGACTTCGTGTCGAACCCCGACGTGAAGGTCATCCTCGACATGTCGAAGATGAACAGGGTGTACTGGGACTCCGCGCGCAGAGCGTACGCGGTGGAGGCCGGTGCCGTACTCCTCGACATGTACGAGCAGCTCTACAAGCTGTACGGCGTCGTGGTCCCGGGCGGTTACTGCTACTCGGTCGGCGTGGGCGGTTTCATCGCCGGTGGCGGCTTCGGCCTGCTCAGCCGGCGCAACGGCCTCTCCGTCGACCACCTCTACGGTGTCGAGGTCGTCACCGTCGACACCTACGGCAGGGCCCGGCTCACCGTCGCGACCCGTGAGGCGGGCGACCCCAACCGCGACCTGTGGTGGGCCCACACCGGTGGCGGCGGCGGCAACTTCGGCGTCGTCACCCGTTACTGGTTCCGCTCGGCCGGCTCCGACGGCTCGAACCCCGCCACCGCGCTTCCCAAGCCGCCGGCACAGGTCCTGCTGAGCACGGTCACCATGCCCTGGAGCAAGCTCAGCCAGGCGGACTTCACCAAACTCGTCGACAACTACGGCAAGTGGTACGCGGCCAACAGCGCCCCCGACTCCCCGTACACCGCGCTCGGCAGCTATCTGATACTGAACCACCAGGCGAACGGCGCCGTCTCCATCCTCACCCAGGTCGACGCCACCGCGCAGGGCGCGCAGAGCCTGCTCGACAGCTTCCTCGCCGCGGTGACCGACGGTGTCTCGGCGACCCCCTCCCCGCTGCCGGCCCCGCGCACGCTGCCGTGGCTGAGGGCGACCCGCATGCTCGGCACCAGCAGCCCGGTCCTCAACAACCCGACCCTGCGCGGCGACCACAAGTCGGCCTGCATGCGCAAGGGGTTCCCGCCCGAGCAGATCGCGACGCTCTACAAGTACCTCAACAGCCCGGACTACTCCAACGCCATGGCCAACGTCGTGCTGCACCCCTATGGCGGCAAGGTCGCCTCGGTGGCCGAGGCCGACACCGCGGCCCCCCACCGCTCCACCGTGTTCAAGGTGCTCACCCAGACCTTCTGGCAGGACGCGGCCGAAGACGCCAAGCACCTCGCCTGGACGCGCGCCTTCTACGGGGAGATGTACGCGGCGACCGGCGGCGTACCGGTGCCGAACGACGTCACGGACGGCTGCTACGTGAACTACCCGGACACCGACATCAGCGACCCGGCGTACAACACGTCGTCGGCGCCGTGGCACCGCCTGTACTACAAGGACAACTACCCGCGCCTGCAGAAGGTCAAGGCCGCCTGGGACCCGAAGAACATCTTCCGCCACGGCCAGTCGGTCCAGCTGCCGTGACCCCCGACCGGAGCGGCGCCACCGAGCAGGACGCGTCGGCTCTCTGGCGCCCCTCCGGGGCGTGGACCGCAAGTACACGGCTGCGTGAATACGCCGACGCCCTGGCGGCGCGCGGTGTGCGCACCGATACGTACGCGTCCCTGTGGGCGTGGTCGACCGAGCACCTGGAGGAGTTCTGGGCCTCGGTCTGGGAACACTTCGGGGTGCGAGCCGACGGCCGGTACGAGCAGGTGCTGAGCGGGCGTGAGATGCCCGGGGCACGCTGGTTCGAGGGCACCCGTCTGAACTGGGCCGAGCATGTCCTGCACGATCGCGGGAGCGAGGAGACCGCGCTGGTCTTCGTCGCCGAGGGCGAGGCGCCGCAGGAGATCCCCTGGGCCGTGCTGCGCCGGCAGGTGGGCGCACTGGCGGCGCGGCTGCGCTCCTGGGACGTGCGGCCCGGCGACCGGGTCGCCGCCTATCTGCCCAACACTCCGCACGCCGTGATCGCCCTGCTGGCGTGCGCCGCGGTCGGCGCCGTGTGGTCGGCGTGCGGGCCGGAGTTCGCGAGCTCGGGGGCCATCGACCGGTTCCGGCAGATCGAACCCGTGGTGTTCATCACCGCGGACGGCCACCGTCAGGGCGGCAAAGCCGTGGACCGACGCGAGGCAGCGGCCGAGATCCTGGCGGGGCTGCCCTCCGTGGCCCGTACCGTCCACGTCCCGTACGCCTTCTCCGACGAGGACTGGCGCCCGCACGAGGCGTCCGTCCCCTGGGACGAGGCGGTCGCGGACGAGTGCGAGCCCGAGTTCAGCAGGGTGCCCTTCGACCATCCCCTGTGGGTGCTGTACTCCTCGGGCACCACGGGCCTGCCCAAGGGGATCGTGCACGGCCACGGCGGCATCCTCCTGGAGCAGCTCAAGTGCCTGGCCCTGCAGATGGACGTCCGGCGCGGCGACCGGTTCTTCTGGCAGTGCAGCACCAGCTGGATGATGTGGAACTTCCAGCTCGGGGCCCTGCTGCACGACGCCGCCGTGGTCCTGTACGACGGTTCGCCGGCCTACCGGGGCGCGGGCGCCCTGTGGCGGCTCGCCGAGGAGGTCCGGCTGACCCACTTCGGCGTCAGCGCGGGCTACTTGATGTCCTGCGACACGGTGGGCCTGCGTCCCGGAGAGCAGCACGACCTGAGCGTACTGCGGATGATCGGCTCCACCGGGTCGCCGCTGCCGCCGAGCGGCTACCGGTGGGTGTACGAGGCGGTCAAGCGGGACGTGTGGCTCAACCCCACATCAGGCGGCACCGATGTGTGCACCGCCTTCGTGGCGGGCAACCCTGTCTCTCCCGTGTACGAGGGCGAGATGCAAAGCCTCGCGCTGGGCTGCTCCGTGCAGTCATGGGACGACGAAGGCCGGGAAGTCGTCGGCGACACCGGTGAGCTGGTGCTCACCGCACCGATGCCGTCGATGCCGGTGGGGTTCTGGAACGATCCTGGCGGAGAGCGATACCGGGACGCCTACTTCACCACCTACCCGGGTGTGTGGCGGCACGGCGACTGGTGCACCATCACCCGGCACGGTGGCGTGATCATCCACGGCCGGTCCGACTCCACCCTCAACAAGCAGGGCGTGAGGATGGGTTCGGCGGACATCTACGACGTGGTGGAGCGTCTGCCCGAGATCGCGGACTCCCTGGTCATCGGCGTCGAACAGGCGGACGGCGGCTACTGGATGCCGTTGTTCGTCCAGCTCGCCGACGGCGCGGAACTCAGCCATGACCTGCGCAGGCGCATCAAGGACACCATCCGCGCCCACCTGACACCGCGCCATGTTCCGGACGAGGTAGTCCAGGTGCCGGGTGTGCCGCACACCCGGACCGGAAAGCGCCTTGAGGTCCCGGTCAAGCGCCTCATGCAAGGGGTGGCACCGGACAAGGCCGTGAACGCCGGATCGGTCGACGACCCCGCGCTGGTGGACTGGTTCTCCGCATATGCGGAGCAGCGCCGGGCCGACCGGGCTTTTTGAAAGAGAGCGAAAGATGGGGACAGCAACACTTCGGGCACACACGGGCGAGCTGCTCGCGCTCAAAGAGAGCGTGGCCCACGGGGACGCGGCGGCGACCCGGCGCCAGCACGACAAGGGCAAGCTCACCGCGCACGAGCGGCTGCAGCTGCTCTTCGACGAGGGCAGCTTCACCGAGATCGAGGCCCTGCGTCGGCACCGGGCCACGGGCTTCGGTCTGGAGGCCAAGCGGCCCCACTCCGACGGGGTGGTGACGGGCTGGGGCCTGGTGGACGGGCGGCAGGTCTTCGCCTACGCCCACGACTTCAGGATCTTCGGCGGCGCACTCGGCGAGGCCCACGCCGAGAAGATCCACAAGCTGATGGACCTGGCCGAGAAGGCTGGGGCGCCGCTGGTCGGCCTGTGTGACGGCGCGGGCGCCCGCATCCAGGAAGGCGTCACCGCCCTGGCGGGATACGGCGGCATCTTCACCCGAAATGTCCGCAACTCCGGGGTCATCCCGCAGATCAGCGTCATGCTGGGGCCCTGCGCGGGCGGCGCCGCCTACTCCCCGGCGCTGACCGACTTCGTCTTCATGGTGCGCGGCACCTCCCAGATGTTCATCACCGGGCCCGACGTGGTGCAGGCCGTCACCGGCGAGGTGATCAGCCAGGACGCACTCGGCGGCGCGGACGCCCATGCGGAGAAGTCCGGTGTGGCCCATCTCGCCTACGACGACGAGGAGTCCTGCCTGGCGGACGTGCGCCATCTGCTCTCGCTGCTGCCCACCAACAACCGGGAACAGCCGCCGCACACCGAGGCGACGGACCCGGCCGACCGGCGCACCGAGGCCCTGCTCGACCTCGTGCCCGCCGACCCCAACCAGGCGTACGACATGCGCAAGGTCATCGAGGAGGTCGTCGACGACGGCGAGTTCTTCGAGGTGCACGAGCGCTGGGCGCCCAACATCGTGTGCGCGCTGGCGCGGCTCGACGGCCAGGTCGTCGGCATCGTCGCCAACCAGCCGGCCTCGTTCGCGGGTGTCCTCGACATCCACGCTTCAGAAAAGGCCGCCCGCTTCGTGCAGACCTGCGACGCCTTCAACATCCCGCTGGTCACGCTCGTCGACGTACCCGGCTTCCTGCCCGGCGTGGACCAGGAGCACGGCGGCATTATCCGGCACGGGGCCAAGCTCCTGTACGCGTACTGCAACGCCACCGTGCCCCGCGTCCAGCTGATCCTGCGCAAGGCCTACGGCGGCGCCTACATCGTCATGGACTCCCGCTCGATCGGCACCGACATCTCGCTGGCCTGGCCCACGAACGAGATCGCGGTGATGGGTGCCGAGGGTGCGGCGGGCGTCATCTTCCGGCGCGAAATCGCCGCGTCCGACACGCCGGACGCCACCCGTGCCCAGCTGGTCAAGGAGTACAAGACCGAGCTGATGCACCCGTACTACGCCGCCGAGCGGGGACTGGTCGACGACGTCATCGACCCGGCCGACACGCGCCGCCGGCTGATCGGCGCCCTGTCCATGCTGCGGACCAAGTACGCGCCACTGCCCAGCCGCAAGCACGGGAACCAGCCCCAATGAGTACCGGCACCCTCATCCGAGTAGAGCGCGGCATGCCGCACGAGCACGAAGTAGCGGCGATCACAGCCGTGCTGCTCGCCCTCACTGCCACCCGCGCGGAGACCGGCTCCTGTGAGACGGCTCCTCGCGCGGCGACCTGGTGCCGGGCGGGCGCGGGCAGCGTGCCGCGTGCCCGGGCGGGCTGGCAGACCACGAGGTGAGCTGGCGCACCAGGCAAAGCAGCCCCAACAAGACACACCCGTAAACGAGACCAAGGGAAAGACCGAGCCATCGTGCGCAAGGTGCTCATCGCCAACCGTGGCGAAATCGCTGTCCGTGTCGCCCGTGCCTGCCGGGACGCCGGGATCGGGAGCGTAGCCGTCTACGCCGATCCGGACCGGGACGCCCTGCACGTCCGCGCGGCCGACGAGGCGTTCGCCCTGGGCGGTGACACCCCCGCCACCAGCTACCTGGACATGGGCAAGGTCCTCCAGGCCGCCCGCGACTCGGGAGCCGACGCCATCCACCCCGGCTACGGCTTCCTCTCCGAGAACGCCGAATTCGCCCAAGCGGTGCTGGATGCCGGTCTGACGTGGATCGGGCCGCCGCCGCAGGCCATCCGCGACCTGGGCGACAAGGTCGCCGCCCGCCACATCGCCCAGCGCGCCGGCGCCCCCCTCGTCGCCGGCACCCCCGACCCCGTCTCCGGCGCCGACGAAGTCGTCGCGTTCGCCGA
>NZ_BMTS01000053.1 GCF_014649795.1 Streptomyces melanogenes | reverse complement strand
GAGCCACCACCGCCCGCCGCTCCCGCCGACGCGAGCGTCATGCCCCGGGGCTGCCCCGCCTGATCCAGCAACCGCTGCCAGCTCTGCGCGTACACGTACTCCCCCGTGGTCCCGTCCCGGTCCGGCGACCGGTCCTCCCGTCGCCCCCGCGATGACGCTAACGGGTGTGACCAGGGCGTACGCAAGCGCGAACCGGGGCGCGGGGAGAAAAAGTCCGCTCGTACGTAGCAGCACGTCAGGGGGTGCGCAAGAGTCCTCGCGCTCAGCCCCGATGAGTTCGCGCCGTCAACTTCCCCGGCCGGGCGACCAGGCGCCTACTGGTCGCCCGTCTTGTACTCCGGGTCCACGTAACACGGCGAGTCCACCGTGATGAAGAGGCCGTCTCGGCCCGCCTTCTCCCACTTGGAGGCGGACGGGTCGCGGGAGACGAAGTCCTCCTCGATCGTCACCGTGTGGTGGAGCTTCGTGTCCTCCACGTCGAGCTGCGTCTGCTGGGCCTTGGAGTTGGCCCTCTCGAAGCGGTAGACCTTCCAGCCGCGCTTGGGCAGCTCCTCGTGGAGGCGTTGCAGCGCGGCGGTCAGGACCTCGCGGGACGGGCCGTACGCCTTCCAGAAGTGCTTGACGCGGTAGCCGTGCTCGACCTTCTCGCAGGGGCTGACGTCCGGCGATCCGTTGGACGTCTCGTACCGCAGGCCCGAGGCGTCGAGGATGACGCTGGACTGCCTGCGGACCAGGTCCTTGGCGTCCTTGACGGCCATCTTCCGGGGCGTGTAGTCGAGCCCGTCGTCCTGCATGGCGGTGCATCCTGTCGTGGAGATCAGTGCGGTCAGCGCGGTCAGTGCGAGGGCCGCGGCGACGCCGGCGCGGCGCGGCCGAGGGCGGCTCTTGTACGTCATCTCGGTCATGGTTCGAGCGTCACCTTGTCGTACTTGCCCACCGTGACCCGGGCCTGGTTGAGGAGGCTCTGGGTCCCTTCGTCCCAGTAGCCACTGTGGCCCCGGGAGCCGTCCGTGGCGACGATGTTGGCGCCGAAGTCGGGGTTGCTCGGGGTCAGGGGCTTGACCACGCTCATGCCGTCGCCGTCGATCCAGGAGGGCAGCACGTCGATGTCGAGCTTCTTGGGGGCGTGCCCCCAGCCGCCGATCTCGGGGACCGGGTCGCTGGAGACGAAGGGGATGTTGATGCCCCCGTACTTGTCGTCGCCGATGAACGGGATCGGTATGCCCTTCAGGAAGGGCTCGCTGTCGGCGTTGGCCGCCCAGACGTGGCCCTTCTTCACGTCCATCTCGGAGGCGTGGCCGACCTGCTCGCCGGGGCTGCCCGCCACGAAGACGTCGTCGACGGGCAGGGTGCCCTGGCGGGCGGCCGAGCCGATGACCGTACTGCCGTAGCTGTGGCCGACGGCCGTCAGATGGCCGGGCTCGCCCTCGTGGGAGGCGCGCAGGCCGCCGAGGAAGTTGTTGAGGACGGGGCCGCCCTCGTTGGCGTAACCGCTCTGGGGCGCGTCCGTGATGATGCTCTGCGGGGCGTCGTAGCCGAACCAGGTGACCGTGGAGACCTTGCTGCCGTCGGCCATGGCGGAAGAGGCGCGCCAGAGTGTCTCCATCCGCTTGATGTCGCCGTTGATGCCTTCGAGGTTGGTGCCGGTGCCCGGGACGTAGACGGACGTGTGGGTCGCCGTGTCGGGATTGCCGTTGGCCACGATGGCGCGGCCGATGCCGTCGGCGTTGAACCCCAGCAGATACGCCTCGGGCAGCGGGTGCTCGCCGGTGCGGTCGGCCTCGCCGGTGCGGTCGAAGCGGGCCTGGATCGCGTCCATGCCCTTCAGCTTGGCGTCCAGGGGGCCGCGCTTCTTGTCCCACTTGCGCCACTCGGGGTTCTCGATCATCACCGGCTCGCCGCCGCGCCGCGTCATGATCATCCGGTCCGGCTCCGGGCCGAGGGCGTCGCGGTCCAGCTGGACCTGCGCGCGCGTCTCGGCCAGCACCATCCGGTTGGCGTCGTCCCGGACCGTGGCGGGCACGCCGTCGAGGGCGCCGACGGCCGCCGGGTAGAGGGTCGCGTACTCGTCGCGCTCCTCCTGGGACAGCCCGTCCCACCACTTCTTGTTGTCGGCCGGGGACTTCCCCTTGGGGATGTTCGACTCCGGCAGGAACTTCGCGTTCTTCTGGACGTCCTTGGTGTCCGCCGCCGCGTCGACCAGCATCTCGTTGGTGACGTCGAGGCCCGCCGGGGACTTCAGGCGGCGCAGGACGCCTGCGTACCGGCCGTCTATCTCGGCCGCGTCGCGGACCGCCCCGGCGATCCGCTCGGCGATGTCCTCGGCCTTCGCCTTGTTCGGGTCGCCGCCGCCCTCGCCCTTGCCCGCCAGGAACGGCACCGGGGCGCCGGGCCTGGCGACGCCGGGACCGGGGGCGAGCGGCACGGTGACCGCGACGGTCGTCGGGTACTTCACCGCCCCGTCCGACTCGACCGTGAACTTCAGGTTCTCCGCGTCCTCCAGCGCCTGCTTCAGCTTCCGCTGCGGCTCGGCCAGCTCGGTGGCGAGCCCGTCGAGCGCGGTACGGATCAGCCCGCACTCGGTGTGCAGGTACTGGTAGTTGCGGCTGAGCCGGCCGAGGTCGCCGACCGCGCCCTCGGCGGTCTTGCTCTTCTGCGTCTCGTGGATCCGCGCGCGCATCTCGTTGTCGACGCGGTCCTTGGCGGCGTTGGCGCGGCTGGAGACCTTGCCCCAGCCGTCGGCGGCGTCGCTGAACTCGGACAGCTTCACATCGCGCAGCTGCTGCCAGGTGGGCACGGCCGGATCACCGGCCCTTCGGCTCGGCCGGGGCGACGGCCTTCACGTCGTTGCCGACCTTCACGTCGACCTCGCCGAAGTCCTTGCCGACGCTTCTGAGTACGCCGTCGAGGCGCCCGCACTCGTCGCGCACCGCGCCGAGCCGGTCCTTCCAGGTCGTACGGATCTCCTCCAGGGCGGCCGTGGCGCCGAAGCCCGCGGTGCCGGCGGTGACGCCCTCGGAGGCGGAGTCGAGGTCGGCGAGCGCGCCGGCCGTGCCGGTGCGCAGCTCCCCGGCGACCTTGCCGGCGGAGCTCCAGGGGGATTTGCTGAACTGGATGTCGGGGGCGCCGCCGCCCCCTTCTTTGCCGTTGGCAGACGCGAGCCGCATCCCGGCGGCGGGCGGCTCCTGCCCGCCCGACCTGGGCGGAGCGCCCGCGAAGAGCTCGTCCCACTGCGCGCTGAGTGCCATGTGCGGCCGTTCCCCCGTTGCCATGCCTTTTGGATCCCTTTACTTGCCGACGCAACCTAGCAACGATGGGGAGGGCGAGGCGAGCCCTGTGGAGTGCACATCCGCACACACCAAGTGACCATTTCCGGACGTATCTATCCAGCCAAGTGATCACAACTGGGTCAACGGGCGTGAGGCGCCTGAGGGTTGCATGACAGAGTCGTGCGGTGGACGCGCTCAAGCCCCGGGACCCGGCACACATAGGTACGTACGCCCTGCTCGCCCGGCTGGGTGCGGGCGGGATGGGGATGGTCTACCTCGGCCGCTCGCCGGGCGGGCGGCTGGTCGCGCTCAAGGTGATCAAGGACGAGATCACCGACCACCCCGAGGCGCTGGCCCGCTTCCGCCGGGAGGCGGAGACGGTACGGGCGGTGCGCAGCGCGTACACCGCGAACCTGATCGACGCGGCGCTGGCGGCGCCGCCGTACTGGCTCGCCACGGAGTACGTCTCCGGGCCGACCCTGAGCCGGGCCGTCGCCGACCGGGGCCCGTTCCCGGCCGACACCTGCCGCAAGCTGTTCGCGGCGCTGGCGGAGGGGCTGGCGAGCGTGCACGCGTACGGGGTGACGCACCGGGACCTCAAGCCCCAGAACGTCATCCTGGCCCCGCAGGGCCCCCAGCTCATCGACTTCGGCATCGCCCGGGCCGCCGCGGACACGGCCCTGACCCAGCCGGGCCTCGCCCCCGGCACCCCCGGCTACACGGCCCCCGAGGTCCTCCTCCGCAACGAGGTCGGCGACCCGGCGGACGTGTTCGCGCTGGGGGCGACGATTGCGTTCGCGGCTACGGGGAGGGCGCCGTTCGGTGGGGGGCCGCTGGACGCGGTGTCGTACCGGGCCGTCCACGAGGCGGTCGACGTGGCGGGCGTCGAGCCCTCGCTGGCCGCGCTGATCCTGGCCTGCGCGGCCAAGGACCCGGCCGAGCGGCCGACTCCGGCGGAGGTCATCGTGCGGTGCGCGGTGACGTCGGCGCTGGTGGAGGACCCGTACTACCAGGCACTCACGACGGGCCTGACGGAGCCGCCCCCGCACGACCTCCCCACGGCGACGGCCGCGGGCCTGATCCCCCCGAACCACGCACCCCCACCGCCCCCGTCCTACACCCCCACCCTCGCCCCCCGCTCCCGCCGCACCCCCTGGCTGGTGACGGTCGCGGTGGCGGCGGTGCTGGGGGTGACGGTGGCGGTGGTGCTGCGGGGGTTGCCGGAGGGCGGGGGTGGGGCGGGGGCGTCGGGGAGCACGAAGACGCCGACGACCGGCTCCGCCAAGTCCCCCGGCCCGACGGGGAGCGCCTCGCCGTCCGGCGGCGGCAAGACCCCGGTGGGGCCGCCGCAGTACATCGAGCAGACCGCGCCCTCGCTCGACGGCTATTCGGCGCTCTCCGAGCGCTGCCGCCAGCCGATGCAGGAGCAGGTGGACGCGCAGTTCCAGTTCGCGGTCACCACCGGTGAGGAGTATCCGACGGACGACGTGCCGCCCGGCAAGGTGCAGATCGGCTACCGGCTCAAGTACGAGGAGCCGGGCGCGCCCCCGTACTACCTCGCCCTGACGGTGAAGCCGCCCCACGAAGTCGACGCGAATGGCGACCCGACGTCCCGGACGCCCAACCGCCAGCTCGGCTTCGTCAGCAAGGCGTCCGACCTCTACGCGGGCGCCCAGACCAAGTGGAAGTACGTGACATACCCGGACGACTTCAGCTACCGGGCCAACGGCAAGGTGCTGCCCGCCCTGCCGCTCGCCAGGGACAAGTCGACCGAATGGACCGTCGTCTACCAGCATGTGACGGGGCCGAAGGAGTACAAGAGCGTCGTCTGCGCCGGTTTCATCGCGGAATGAGACGCGCGGCCGACACGGCTGGCGGGAAAGTAGCGGTGAACCCGGCCTCGATGGGGGAGGGTTGACGGGTGCGCAAATTCTGGGTGGCAGGCGGGATCGGGGTCGGGCTGTGCCTGAGCTTCCTCGCGCTGCTCGTCGTCGGTACGTACTCGGCGGCGGCTGGGATGGCCGGTGGCCTCGGCGGCGGGGGGAAGTCGGTCGGGCTGGCCAAGGGCGCCGTCCCGGCCAAGTACCAGCCGCTGGTGCAGAAGTGGGGCAACCTCTGCCCCGCGGTCAACCCCGCGCTGCTCGCGGCCCAGCTCTACCAGGAGAGCGGCTGGAACCCGACGATCGTCAGCCCCGCCAAGGCGCAGGGCATCGCCCAGTTCATCCCCGGCACCTGGGAGTCGCACGGCATCGACGGCAACGGGGACGGGAAGCGGGACGTCTGGGACCCGCAGGACGCGATCCCCTCCGCCGCCTCGTACGACTGCGAACTGGCCGGATACGTCAAGAACGTGCCCGGGGACCAGAGCAGCAACATGCTGGCCGCCTACAACGCGGGCGCGTACGCGGTGATCAAGTACGGCGGGGTGCCGCCGTACCCCGAGACCAAGAACTACGTGAAAATCATCCGCACGCTAGAGAAGAGCTTCGCCCGCCCCACCACCCGAGTGGCCCCCTCCCAGCAGGCCGCCGGGGCCATCTACTACGCGCAGCAGAAGCTCGGGACGCCCTACCTCTGGGGTGGGGAGGGGACCGCCGAGCAAGGGGGGCGGTTCGACTGTTCGGGGCTTACCCAGGCCGCCTACCAGAGCGTCGGCATCACGCTGCCGCGCGTCGCCAACGACCAGTACAACGCCGGCCCGCACCCCGCCCGCGGCGAGCTCCTCCCCGGTGACCTCGTCTTCTTCTCCGACGACCTCACCAACTCCCGCGCCATCCACCACGTCGGCCTCTACGTCGGCGGCGGCTACATGATCAACGCCCCGTACACCGGCGCCGTCATCCGCTTCGACAAGATCGACGCGCCCGACTACTTCGGCGCGACCCGGGTCACCAAGGACGGCGCCGCCGCGTTGCCGACGTTCAAACCGGGTACGTGACCGGCGGTACGAAGTGGCCGGATCTCGTCGGCACTCTCCGTCAGGCCATGGCCCTGAGCTGCGACGATGAGTCTCTCTTCGGTAACGTCGTGGTGATCATTCCGTGGAGAGTGGAACGCGAGGGCCGTTCAGGCCGTTCAGTGGACAGTGACCGCAGGAGTACTGACCACGGGGGTTGGTAGCTACACGCACAGGCAAGGGGCCTCGGCATGGCTGGACTCGCGCTGGACGGGTCGAACCCGGACGTCAGCCTGCTCTACGACATCAACGGACTCGCCGCTTCCGCCCCCACGTGGTTCGACCGCGTCATGGAGTTCGTCGGCGAGTACGGCATCCTGCTCGCCCTCGTCCTGCTCGTCCTCTGGTGCTGGTGGAGCCTGCGCCGGGGCGAGGACCGCGAGAGCGCCCTCGCCTCCCTCGCGGCCCTGGTCTGGGCGCCGCTCGGCGCCGGGATCGCGCTGCTCGTCAACATCCCCATCAGGGGATTCGTGGAGCGGCCCCGGCCCTTCGTCTCCCACAAGGGGCTCGACGTCCTGGTCGACGGCAAGACGGACTACTCGTTCGTGAGCGACCACGCCACGATGGCGATGGCGATCGGGGCCGGACTCTTCGTCGCGCACCGCAAGTTCGGGCTCGCCGCGATCGGTCTCGCCCTCGCGGAGGGCTTCTGCCGGGTCTACATGGGCGTGCACTACCCCACGGACGTGATCGGCGGCTTCGCCCTGGGCACCGCCGTCACCCTGCTGCTCGCGCCGCTCGCGCTGATGCTGCTGACCCCGCTGGTGTCGACGGTGGCCCGCTCGCCCCGCCTTGGCCGTCTCGTACGGTCGCGGCGGGCGGGTCAGTCCGCGCTGCGGCTCGCCGTGGACCTGCCCGAGTCCCGGTCGGGAGCGGGCAAGGGGACGGGGCAGGGCGCGGGGCTGGGCGAGAACGACCTGGCGGCGTAAGGCGGTTCGGCGGTCGGCCCGCTGCCGCGTAAGGCGGTGAGCCCCGCCCGGCTCACAGCGCCTGCGGGAAGTCGAACACGCGCGTCGGGTCGTACCGGCGCTTGAGCTCGGCCAGCCGGGGCGCAGCGGCCCCGTAGTAGGCCGTGCGCCAGTCCCTCAGCTCCGGGTCGGCGTAGTTCTGGTAGGCGGCCCCGTTGGCGTACCGGCTCAGGGCGTCATGGGTGGTATTCAGCCATGCCCGCTGGGCCGTTCCGGGGGTGCCCGGGTGCCAGGAGGCGATGTACTGCGCGAGCACCCGCGAGCGGCGGTGCACGAACGCCGTGGCCGTCGGGGAGACCCGGTTCAGCGCCCCGCCGAGCGCCGTGAGCGCCACGCTCCCCGCCCCGCCGCCCTGCGCGGCCGGCACGCTCCCGAAGGCCTCGGTCCTGGCGAGCAGGGCCCGTACGCCGTCGGACGGGAGCGCCCGGTCGAAGAACGCGGACCGGGCGGCGTACGTCTCGCGCTGGAGCGTGCCCTGCGGGCTGCGGCCCGGGGTGGCGCCCGGGAGGTGGCACTGCGCCTCGGAGAGGGCGGCGCACCCGGCGTACGCGAGCATCGCGTCGGTGTAGCCGTGGCGGCGCAGCGAGACGGAGGCGGCGGGGGAGCCGACGCGGTCGGCTAGGCGGTCCACGGCGTTCTGGAGGTCGCCGTGGGAACCCAGCGAGAACGCGGAGACGTTGACCGTGGGGGCGGCCCCGGCCGCCCTGCCGCCCGCGGCCGCCGCGAGATGGGCGGCGGACCAGATCTCGTCGGGCTGGTCGGGTCCCCACTCCTGCCAGGCCTCGATGACCGCCCGCGCCTTCGCCCAGGGCCAGGTCAGATACGCGGTGACGGTCTGCGGGGCGTCGTGCGTACGGAAGGTGAGCCCGGTGACGACGCCGAAGTTGCCGTTGCCCGCGCCGCGCAGCGCCCAGAAGAGATCGCTCTCGCGGTCGGCGTCGGCGGTGAGCCGTTTGCCGTCGGCGGTGATCAGCGTCGCGGAGGTGAGGCTGTCGCAGGTCGCTCCGTACGCGCGCGTGGCGACGCCGTGGCCGCCGCCGAGGGTGAGCCCGGTGATGCCGACGGTGGGGCAGGAGCCGCCGGGGATCGTCCGGCCCTTCGCGCCCAGGGCGAGGTAGACGTCGAGCAGCCGGGCGCCCGCGCCGACCGTGGCGGTGCCGCCGTCGGCGCGGACGCGGTTCAGCCTCGACACGTCGAGGACGAGGCGGCCGGTGCCGGAGGACCACCCGGCGTACGAGTGGCCGCCGTTGCGCAGGGCGACGGGGGTGCGGTGGGCGCGGGCGAAGGCCAGGCACTCCTGGACGTCGGAGTCGTTCGCCACGTACGCGACGGCCGACGGCTTCAGACCGTCGAAGCGGGTGTTGTAGAGCTGGCGCGCGGTCGGGTACGCGGCGTCGCCCGGCCGCACCAGGGACCCGGCCAGCGAGCGCGCGAGGGCGGTCCAGGCGGCCGGGGAGGCGGACGCGGCGGGCCGCCCGGTGCCGCCGGTGGCCGTGGGCGGGCCGGGGGAGCGGGAGGGCTGCGCGCGGGAGGCGCCGGAGGTGCAGGCGGACGCCGTGGTGGCGAGGGCGGCGCCGGCCCCCGCGGCGAGGAGGGAGCGGCGGTCCATGCGGGGACGTGTTCCCGGAGGACCGTGTTCCGAACCGCCCTGTTCCGAACCGTCCCGTTCTTCGAACGGGACGGGGGCCGGGGTGCGGCTAGACCGCCGACTCGTGCTGCTCCGCGTCCGTTCTGGCCTTGTCGCGGGAGCGGCGGGCGGGGCCGGCCCAGCCGCAGGTGCAGCGGGCGTGGGCGAAGCTGCCGCGTTCCGTCGTGCTGGTGCGGTGCTCAGGAGCTGAGGCTTGGTGGGGCACCAGCCCACGGTACCCAGGGCCGGGCGCGGGCGTGACCGGGGTGGGGACGCGGTCGTTAAGCGGGGCGGGTGGTGTGGCGGGTCGTGGATGGCGTTTGGGGGTTGGACGGCGATGACGGTGCGGTGGCAGAGGCGTGGGGGCGCGGGGTTCGCCGGTGCCGTCGTGACCGGCGTGACGGCCGCCGCGGTGGCCGCGGGCGCGCTCGTCACCGGGTGCGGGGCAGGCGGCTCCCCGGGCGCGGGCGGCCCTGACGCGCACACGGTCGAGCCGGGCCAGGTGGTGGCGGGAGCGGTCGACGCGCTGGTGGCCGCCCGCAGCTCCAAGACCAGCACGTCGATGGAGATGGCCGCGGGCGGGACGAGGGTGACGATCCGGGGCGAGGGGGTGTACGACTTCGCGCGCCGCATGGGCCAGTTGAAGGTGCTGCTGCCGAAGGACGCGGCGGGCGCGGAGGAGCACCGGCCGATCACCGAACTGCTCGCGCCCGGTGCGCTGTACATGAAGAACCGGGGCGCGGGCGTCCCCGCCGACAAGTGGGTCCGGGTCGACACGGCGACGCTGCCCGACGGGAACCTGGTGACCGGCGGGGTCACCGACCCGATGGTCGCGGCCGAACTGCTGCGCGGGGCGGGCGCCGTGAGCTTCGTGGGCGAGGAGGACCTGGCGGGCGTCCGGGTCCGGCACTACCGGGGCACCGCCGACATCCCCCGCGCGGCGGGCGCGGCCGGGCCGCACGCGCGCGGATCGCTGGCGGCGGCGGCGAAAGGGTTCGGCAGGTCGAAGGGCGCGGTTCCGTTCGACGCGTACTTCGACGCGCAGGGCCTGCTGCGCAAGCTGCGTCAGCAGTTCAGCTACGTCAACGGGGGGCGTACGGTCGCGGTCGCCTCGACCACGCTGCTGTACGGGTTCGGGGTGCCCGCGGTCGTCCGGCTGCCGGCGGACCGGGACATCTACGCCGGAAAGATCGAGTCATAGGGGTTCGGGGGGCGTTCGGGAATTCAGTCATGGGCGGTGGCGGAAATGGTCCGTCCGTGCCATGCGCGGTGTGTGTCCTCCTCCCTACGCTAGGAAGCCGACGACGGCAGAAAGAGGGGTAGAGGGGTGAGGTGCGTGGCCGGGCTTCGCAGCGCAACCGTCCAGGACCACGTGGCCCTCGTCGAGATCGAGCTGTGCGGCGAGCTGATGATCGCCGCGTCGGCCGCGGACGGGGAGCGGCTCAGTCCGGACCTGATCGACGAGGTACTCAAGGTCGAGCCGGAGGGGCGTGTGGGGGGCGGGGGTTGATTCCGGCCAAGTGGGGGTGCGGGGTGGGTGTGCCCGGGCTGGGTCGATGGGTTTCGGCCAGGTGGCCGGGGTGGGTTCACTGACGTGCTGCCTCCCCCTCGTTGTGGGCAGGCGTTCCGCAGGGCTGGGGGTCCCCCCTGCTCGAGCGAAGCCGAGAGCTTGGGGGAGGGTGGGCACAACGGGCGCAGCCCGGCGGGGCGGGGGTGCCGCTGTGCCCACCCGTGCCGCCCCTAGCGGCACGATTGCCCACAGCGGCGGCGCGGGGTTGTCTTACGTGCGCAGCAAGCGGGCGATGGCCTTGGTGGCCTCTTCTACCTTGGCGTCGATTTCGCCGCCGCCCTTGACCGCCGCGTCCGCCACGCAGTGCCGCAGGTGCTCCTCCAGGAGCTGGAGGGCGAAGGACTGGAGTGCCTTCGTGGAGGCGGAGACCTGGGTGAGTATGTCGATGCAGTAGACGTCCTCGTCCACCAGGCGCTGCAGCCCGCGGATCTGGCCCTCGATGCGGCGCAGCCGCTTGAGGTGCTCGTCCTTCTGCTTGTGGTAGCCGTGCACGGCGTGCGGCTGGTCCGTGAGGACGGTGTCCGGCTCGGCGGGCTCGGTGGTCGTCATCGCGTCCTCCCGTGGTGCGAAGAGGGGGTGGATACCCCTCGTGGGTATAGGGTAACGAACCCTGCGAAAGCGGGCCCGGAAACGGGCCGGGGGCCCGTGCTGATCACTGTGCCTGATGGGCGACACTGAAGTACGCCGGTTAGCCGTGGCCGGATGATGCGCCTAGCATCAGCCTGACCGAATCCAAAGCACCCCGAGGACCCCACGTGCGCTTTCGTCTGACCCCCAGGGAGACGAGCTTCTACGACATGTTCGCCGCATCCGCGGACAACATCGTCACGGGCTCGAAGCTCCTGATGGAACTGCTCGGAGCGGACTCCGCATCCCGGGCCGAGATCGCGGAGCGGATGCGGGCAGCGGAGCACGCGGGCGACGACGCGACCCACGCGATCTTCCACCAGCTGAACTCCTCGTTCATCACGCCGTTCGACCGCGAGGACATCTACACCCTCGCTTCGTCGCTCGACGACATCATGGACTTCATGGAGGAGGCCGTCGACCTCGTCGTCCTCTACAACGTCGAGGAACTGCCCAAGGGTGTCGAGCAGCAGATCGAGGTGCTGGCCCGGGCGGCCGAGCTGACCGCCGAGGCCATGCCGAACCTGCGGACGATGTCCAACCTCACCGAGTACTGGATCGAGGTCAACCGGCTGGAGAACCAGGCCGACCAGATCCACCGCAAGCTGCTCGCCCATCTCTTCAACGGCAAGTACGACGCCATTGAGGTGCTCAAGCTCAAGCAGATCGTGGACGTACTCGAAGAGGCCGCCGACGCCTTCGAGCACGTGGCGAACACGGTGGAGACCATCGCCGTCAAGGAGTCCTGAGCTTCGTGGACACCTTTGCACTGGTCGTGACCATCGCGGTCGCGCTCGGATTCACGTACACGAACGGGTTCCACGACTCGGCGAACGCCATCGCCACCTCCGTCTCGACGCGGGCGCTGACCCCGCGTGCGGCGCTGGCGATGGCCGCGGTCATGAACCTGGCCGGTGCCTTCCTCGGCAGCGGTGTCGCCAAGACCGTCAGCGAAGGCCTGATCGCCACGCCCGAGGGCAACAAGGGCATGGGGATCCTGTTCGCCGCGCTGGTCGGGGCGATCATCTGGAACCTGGTGACCTGGTACTTCGGGCTGCCGTCCTCGTCCTCGCACGCCCTGTTCGGCGGCATGGTCGGCGCGGCGCTCGCGGGCGGGACGACGGTCCACTGGAACGGGGTGCTCGACAAGATCGTCATCCCGATGTTCATCTCGCCGGTGGTCGGCCTCGTCGTCGGCTATCTGGTGATGTGCGCGATCCTGTGGATGTTCCGCAAGGCGAACCCGCACAAGGCGAAGCGCGGCTTCCGTATCGCGCAGACGGTCTCCGCGGCGGGCATGGCGCTCGGTCACGGTCTCCAGGACGCGCAGAAGACGATGGGCATCGTGGTGATGGCCCTGGTCATCGCGGACGTGCAGTCCGCGGGCGACGAGATCCCGATCTGGGTGAAGATCGCTTGTGCGGCGATGCTGTCGCTGGGGACGTACGCGGGTGGGTGGCGCATCATGCGGACGCTCGGGCGCAAGATCATTGAGCTGGATCCGCCGCAGGGGTTCGCGGCGGAGACGACCGGTGCGTCGATCATGTTCGGGTCCGCGTTCCTGTTCCACGCGCCGATCTCCACTACGCATGTGATCACCTCGGCGATCATGGGTGTGGGGGCGACCAAGCGGGTGAACGCGGTGCGATGGGGTGTCGCGAAGAACATCATCCTGGGGTGGTTCATCACGATGCCGGCGGCTGCGCTGGTCGCGGCGGCGAGCTATTACGTGGTGCGCATCTTCTTCGGCTGAGCCGTTCTGTGGGGTCCGGGGCTTCGCCCCGGGCCCCCTTTTTTTGTCTGCGGACCGTGGGTGGCTGGTCGCGCAGTTCCCCGCGCCCCTGAAATGCCGCTACGCGGCATCCCTTGCTGGTCGCGCCCGCGCGGCGGAGCCGCAAATGTCACAGCCCCGCGCCCCTAAAGGACTATGGCTGAGCTGGGTTCTCCGGCTGCGGCCGACTACCTAGGGGCGCGGGGAACTGCGCGGCCCGCCAGCCACCCACCCGCAGACGAAGACCGGGCACAAAAACGGGCCCGCCCCCTGACACCAGGGGGCGGGCCCTTCGTCTTGCGGTGGCACCGCCATGCAGCACCGCAGACGTGCGGGGCGGGCCTAGCCGAAGCGGCCCGAGATGTAGTCCTCCGTCGCCTGGACGGACGGGTTGGAGAAGATCCGCTCGGTCTCGTCGATCTCGATGAGACGGCCGGGCTGGCCGACGGCCGCCAGGTTGAAGAAGGCCGTGCGGTCCGAGACGCGCGCCGCCTGCTGCATGTTGTGCGTCACGATGACGATCGTGAAGCGCTCCTTCAGCTCGCCGATCAGGTCCTCGATGGCGAGCGTGGAGATCGGGTCGAGCGCCGAGCAGGGCTCGTCCATCAGGAGGACGTCCGGCTCGACCGCGATCGCGCGGGCGATGCACAGACGCTGCTGCTGGCCGCCGGACAGGCCCGAGCCGGGCTTGTTGAGGCGGTCCTTGACCTCGTTCCAGAGGTTCGCGCCCTTGAGGGACTTCTCGACGACGTCCGCCAGCTGGTTCTTCTTGTACGAGCCGTTCAGCCGCAGCCCGGCCGCCACGTTGTCGAAGATCGACATGGTGGGGAACGGGTTCGGGCGCTGGAAGACCATGCCGACCGTACGGCGCACGGCGACCGGGTCGACGTCCTTGCCGTACAGGTTCTCGTCGTCCAGGAGCACCTTGCCCTCGACGCGGCCACCGGGGGTGACCTCGTGCATCCGGTTCAGGGTGCGCAGGAACGTGGACTTGCCGCAGCCGGACGGGCCGATGAAGGCGGTCACGGAGCGGGGCTCCACGGTCATCGAGATGTCCTCGATGGCCTTGTGGGAGCTGTAGTACGCGGTCAGGCCGCTGACGTCGATTCGCTTGGCCATGGGGATCACTGCTTCTTTCGAGCGGGTGAGGAAGGGTCGCTGAGTGGCCGCGTCAGCGACCGGTCTTGGGGGCCTTCCAGCGGGCGATGCCGCGGGCCACCAGATTGAGGATCATGACGAAGGCGATCAGCACCAGGGCCGCGGCCCAGCCGCGGTCGTAGGACGCGTCGCTGCCGACCCGGTACTGCTCCCAGATGTAGAAGGGGAGCGAGGACTGGGCGCCGTCGAAGGGGTTCGTGTTGATCAGCTGGCTGCCGAAGACGAGCAGCATGATCGGCGCGGTCTCACCGGCGATACGGGCGATGGCGAGCATGACGCCCGTGGTGATGCCGCCGATCGCGGTCGGCAGGACCACCTTCAGGATCGTGCGCCACTTCGGCACGCCGAGGGCCAGCGACGCCTCGCGCAGCTCGTTCGGGACGAGCTTGAGCATCTCCTCGGTGGAGCGGACCACGACCGGCATCATCAGGATCGACAGCGCCAGCGAGCCCATGAAGCCGGACGGCTTGAGCTCGAACATCAGCATCAGGGTCAGGATGAACAGACCCGCCACGATGGAGGGGATGCCGGTCATGACGTCCACGAAGAACGTCACGGCCTTGGCGAGCGCGCCCTTGCCGTACTCCACCAGGTAGACCGCGGTCAGCAGGCCGAGCGGGGCGGAGATCACCGTGGCGATGCCGACCTGCTCCAGGGTGCCGATCAGCGCGTGGTAGACGCCGCCGCCGGGCTCGAAGCCGGTCACGCCGTTCATCGAGTGCGAGAGGAAGTCCCCGCTCAGGGCCTTGCTGCCGCGCTTGATCGTCGTCCACAGCAGGGAGACCAGCGGGACGAGGGCGAGGATGAAGCAGACCCAGACGAGGCTGGTGGCGACGCGGTCCTTGGCCTGGCGCTTGTTCTCGACGACCGAGGTGGCCACGTACGAGATGAGCACGAACAGGATCGCGGAGATCAGGCCCCACTGGACCTTGGAGTCGAGGCCGAAGACGAGGCCGATGCCGCAGCCGAGCGCGATGCCGGCGGCGCCGAAGGCGGCCCCGGCCCAGCGGGGCAGGCCCCGGCGGCTCAGGCTGCCCTTGCGGGGCGCGGAGGCCGGCGGGCGAGTGTCCTGAACTACTGCGTTCGACATCAGGCGTTCGCCCCCGAGTACTCCTTGCGGCGCGCGATGATCAGGCGGGCCGCGCCGTTGACCAGCAGGGTGAGGACGAAGAGGACCAGGCCGGACGCGATCAGGGCGTCCCGGCCGAGCTGGTTGGCCTCGTCGAACTTCGCCGCGATGTTCTGGGCGAAGGTGCCGCCACCCGGGTTGAGCAGGTGCAGCGAGATCAGATAGCTCGGGGAGAGGACCGTGGCGACGGCCATCGTCTCGCCGAGCGCGCGCCCGAGGCCGAGCATCGATGCGGAGATGATGCCGGAGCGGCCGAAGGGCAGCACCGACATCCGGATGACCTCCCAGCGGGTGGCGCCGAGCGCCAGCGCGGCTTCCTCGTTCATCCGCGGGACCTGGAGGAAGACTTCGCGGCTCACGCTGGTCACGATCGGCAGGATCATGATCGCGAGCAGGATGCCGACGGTGAAGAGCGAGCGGGCGACGCCGACCTCGGTCTTCTCGAAGACGTAGGTCCAGCCGAGGTACTCGTCCAGCCAGGAGTTCAGGCCTTCGAGGTACGGCACGAGGACGAGGGCGCCCCAGATGCCGTAGATGATCGACGGGACCGCGGCCAGCAGGTCCACGACGTAGGCGAGGGGGGCGGCCAGCTTGCGCGGCGCGTAGTGCGAGATGAACAGCGCGATGCCGACAGCGATCGGAACCGCGATGACCATCGCGATGATCGAGCTGACGACCGTGCCGAAGAGCAGGACGGCGATGCCGAAGACCGGCTTCTGCGCGGCGGGGTCCCAGTCGAAGGTGGTGAGGAAGTTGCCCTCGTCCTTCGAGATGGCCATGCCGGCGCGGACGCTCAGGAAGATGGCGATCGACGCCATCAGGACGAGCAGGAGGATGCCGGATCCCCGGGAGAGGCCGAGGAAGACCTTGTCGCCCGCGCGGCCGGTGGACTTGCGGCGCAGGGCGGGTGCCGGAGCCGCCGGTGGCGGCGGGGTGTTCGTGGTTATGGAAGCCATTGATCTTTCCGGTCTGTGGGCGGGGACGGCTGGTGTCCCCTGGCGGCGGTGCACCGGATGGTGGGGGCGGGGGCCGGATCGGGACCCCCGCCCCGGAGGCCTCCGGACGACCGGCTCAGCGGTCGTCCGTCGGCCCGACAGGTGTTACTGGAGGCCGGCGACGGTCTCGCGGACCTTGGCGTTGATCTCGGCCGGGATCGGCGCGTAGCCGGCGTCCGACAGGATCTTCTGGCCCTCGTCGCCGGCCGTGTAGGTCAGGAAGGACTTGACCGTGCCGAGGGTGTCGGCCTTGTTGCCCTTGTCGCAGGCGATCTCGTACGTGACGAGGACCAGCGGGTAGGCGCCGTCGGCCTTGGTGGTGTAGTCCAGGCCGAGGGCCAGGTCCTTGCCGGTGCCCTTGATCTTGGCGGCGGCGATCGCCTTGGAGGCGTTCTCCGGGGTGGCCTTGACCGGGGCCGCGGCGCCCGTGTTCAGGTCCACGGTCTTGATGGACTGCGCGGTGGCGTAGGAGAGCTCGAAGTAGCCGATCGCGCCGTCCGTCTGCTTGACCTGCGCGGCGACGTCGGAGGAGCCCGCCGCGGCCTGGCCGCCCGGGGCCGGCCACTTCTTCTCGGCCGGGTACGGCCAGTCGGCCTTGGCGGTGGCGCCGAGGTACTTGCCGAGGTTCTGCGTGGTGCCGGAGTCCTGCGAGCGGTGGAAGGCCTGGATCGCCTTGTCCGGGAGCTTCGCCGACGGGTTCAGCTTGGCGATGGCCTCGTCGTTCCAGTTCTTGATCTTGCTGTTGAAGATCTTCGCGACGGTCGGGGCGTCCAGGACCAGGCTGTCGACACCCTCCAGGTGGTAGCCGATCGCGATCGGGCCGCCGACCATCGGGAGGTTGATGCCCTGGCCGCCGCCGGTGCAGACCTTCTTGGAGTTGGTGACCTCCTCCGGCTTCAGCGCGGAGTCGGAGCCGGCGAAGCCGACCTGGGACTGGTTGAAGGCGATGATGCCCTCACCGGACGAGGAGGCCTTGTAGTTGATCTCCACACCCTTGCAGGCCGCCATGTAGTTCTTGACCCACAGGTCCATGGCGTTCTTCTGCGCGGAGGAGCCGGAGGCCAGCAGCTGGCCCTTGGCACCGTCGCACTTGATGTTCGACGCGGCGCTCGTCTTGCCGGTGCCGCCGGTGGAGCTCGAACCCTTGTCGTTGTCGTCGCTGCCGCACGCCGTGAGGGCCAGGGCGCTGGACACGGCGATGACGCCGAGAGCGGTGGCGCGGAGCCGGTTCTTGCGCTGAAGCTTCACTTTCGGGTGTTCCTTCCAGGAGCCGCCGGTGTCCGTTCGTTGTACGGCGGCGTGCGAAGAGGTGTCCGGTCGGGCGGGTCGCCTCGCACCGTGTAAGGCCGAAATTAGGCAGAACAGGTGAAGCCGCCGACGGAGGAGAGTGAACGGAAGGTGAACCATGGCGGTCAGTGCGGTGCCGACCGTTATCTGTTTGTGTTCAGCGGGCTCCGGGGGTGAACAACACCCCGCCGGAGGGCGTCCACGGGGTGTCGCGGGCCCCCGGTTTTCCCGTCAGGCCCGGTGCAGCACGTCCAGCAGCGCGTCGACCAGCTGCCGGTCGCGGGGCTGGGTGAGCCGGTGGCGGGCGGCCGCCGGGGCCAGCCACAGCAGCCGGTCCACCTCGTCGCCGGGTATGAAGCGCCCCTCGCCCGCCTCGGCGGCCCAGTAGTCGACCGTCTTGGGGCGGCCCTGCGCGTCGGTGTAGTACGCGGTGGGCAGCCTGGCACCGGGCACACAGCCGTGCCCAGTCTCCTCCAGGACCTCCCGGAGCGCCCCCGCGAGCGGCTCCTCGCCCCGCTTGAGCTTGCCCTTCGGATGCGACCAGTCGTCGTATGAACATCAACCACATGGCAGAAAAGTGCAGGTCAGGGCAGGTTCAAGTGCCACCGGGGTACAGGACAGGCATGAAGGATGCATCGACTGTCTACGCAGCAGGGTGCGCACTGTGGCGGCCCGAGGCCCACGGACATGGCGTTGAGCTGGCTCTCGTCCATCGACCGAAGTGGGATGACTGGTCGCTGCCCAAGGGGAAGCTGAAGCGCGGTGAGACCGCAGAGACGGCCGCACGCCGTGAAGTCCTGGAGGAGACGGGCTTTCGATGCGTGCTCGGGAACTCGCTGCCGACTGTCCACTACGTCGACGCCTACGGCCGGCCCAAGCAGGTCAGGTACTGGGCCGCACAAGCGACCGAGGGAAGGTTCACGCCAAACGAAGAGGTCGACGCGTTGGAATGGCTGTCTCCTTTCCTCGCTGTACAGCGCCTCTCGCATGAGAGGGATACGGAGTTGGTGCGCATCCTCCTCGCTGTCCTGGAGGCGGAAGGGGTGGCGTTGTGACCGTTGTGCCGAGCGAGAAGGTATGGAGCGGCCGGGCCGCTATGAGCCTGGAGGACTGGATCGCTCGGGAACTGGAGCGGGCGCCTGAGCCGTCGGCAGAGCAGCGAGGAGCACTCGGAGAGCTGTTTCGCAGTCACGCGGGGGAGGCTTCCTGATAGGTGTGGAAGGAACGCGGGGGTTGGGCCGAAATGGTTCGGCCCCCGCTTCGTGTCTGCTGCTCCTCGCTGCCCACCGTAGATGGGGTTGTTTGCTCCCGAGCAGGGGCTGATCTCTGACACCAGGCAGAGACTCACTCCGGAGCGTTGCTGTACCGCTCCAGGGTCGCCTTGCTCATGGAGCGGTCCATGAGCCGCAGTTCCCAGGGTCCTGTGTTCACGTCGAAGTCCTTGCCGAAGCCGACCCACTTACCGGCCATACGGCGACCCGTTGGCTCTACAAGGAGTTGCAGTGCTCCGTGGTAGCGGGCGCCCTGGTAGTAACCGTCAGATGCCGTCTGCTCCGTCCACACGCCAGTAACGACGTTGCGGTCAAGGGTCAGCTCCAGGGTCAGGGGGCTGTCCGGGTTACTCGATGCTCCCGGAAGGCTCTGGGCGGTCAACCTGCTCCCGTGCTGCACGATCACTACGTAGTGCTTGCCCTCGTAGGTTGCGTCGCGGCTGGACGAGAAGAACTCGTACCGGCTGAGCCACACTCCCGACATGTTCTCCTGGGCCCCTTGAACGGCCGTCTGGACTGCGCCGGAAGTGACCGTGACACCCTCGGTCCCAGCATCCATGTCATGCCCTCCTGCGCCGTCCTCGTGAACCCGTGCCATCGGCACAGGCAGAGTGAACCCCAGTGCCTCGATGGGGCGGCCTGTTACGTGCTCCAGAGCTCGCGCGTACACCCCACGCGGAGACTTGCTCACGCCGGACTCCCAGCGTTGCACCAGACGCTTCGAAGCGTCGTTCGGCTCCCCAAGCTCATCCCCTGCTTTGCGGAGCGCTTTGGCAAGGTCGTCCTGGCTCATCCGCAGGCCGATTCGCACGGCCCGCAGCACATCATTCGGTAAGGCTGTGGTCGTCGTCATACGATCCACGCTAGAGCCAAATGGCTCCCAATGACACCGAATTGACGCCTCCGAGTGACGCCCTTTGGACGCCGTGGATGTCGTCGCAGTGACCGGCGCCGGGGGAGAGCATCGGTCCGCACCCACAAGAGCTGACGTAGGGCGGATGCGATGACGCACACGATGGAGTGGAAGTCCGGCACAGCCGTGTTCGACCGGGGCAGTCAGATGGTTGGAGTCGTGCAGGAACAGAAGGGCACGAGGCTGACCCTGGAACGGCCGTCGGGGCTTCGTTGGCACACGCGCACCGTGGCTGTCCGCGCGGCCTCTGACAGAGAGCTGATTCAGCTCAGAGCCTTGGCCAAGCACAGCCGCAACGCTCAGGGGCTCCGATTGCTGAGGCGCCGCACCTCCCACTGAAGACTCCCGAGCCCCCGGCCCGACCACAGTCACGAGTGGTCCCGTCCCGGCCGGGGGTTCGGGGCACGTCCCTGCCCCCTGTTCAGTCTCCACCTCCTGAGCAGGGAGACAGGTTCCAGCGCACCCATCGAGAGAAGGGACATCTGGTGGCTACAGCAGTGCAAGTGAGGGACCCCCGCACGTGCGTCACCCCCGAAGTCTGGGAGCGTGAGGTACGGCTGATCATGCGTGACCACGACATGAAGAGGGAGCTGGCTGAGCGCACATTCGGTCAGGCCATCGCCTACCTGGTCACCTCGGCGGAGCGTCCCGACGTGGACATGGGGCCAGCTCGGTTGGTGGACTTCGGCGTCCACACGTTCGTGCTCGACACGATCAACTACACGGAGTTCTGCCTGAAGCACGCCGGGCGGTACATCCACCACGTGCCCCATCTGCCCGAGGAGAAGGCAAGCCAGCCGTACGTCCTGAAGGGCACAGTCCAAGCGATCAGGGATGCTGGGTTCGTCATCGACCGAGAGCTGTGGAACGCCAAGGCGGCCGAGTGCCACCAGTGCCATGCATGCTGCTCGGACAGTCCCGTAAGCAAGTAGAGCCACGCTCATGAGGCACAGTGGCTCCCCTGCACTCCGGGGGAGCCACTGCACGAAGGGGACAGCATGGAGGCCGTGACAGCCTGGGAGCGGTACGCCCAGAACCGTCAACCGAGACGTGCTGTCAACGCTGCGGGCGCCCGGACGTGGTTGAACTGGACGCAGTACCCAGATCACGGTCCCGACGAATCGGTACTCGGAGAGATCCAGGGGCGCAGGGTGCTGGAACTGGGCTGCGGAACGGGTTGCAACCTCGCCCATCTTGCCGCGCAGGGTGCCGTGTGCGTCGGCGTGGACATCGCCCCCAGCCAACGGGAGAAGGCTGAGGCTCGTTGGGGTCACTTTCCCGGTCTCTCCTTCGTCACAGCTGAGGCAACCGAATTCCTCAAGGGCTGTCCAGGCATGTTCGACGCTGTGTTCTCGATCTTCGGTGCGGTGTGGTTCACGAACCCTCAACAGCTCCTGCCTCTTGTACGTCAGCAATTGATGCCCGGTGGGGTGTTCGCCTTCTCCCACAAGCCACCGGCCGAGGAACAAGGGCCAGTCGGCATACTGCGGGAGGCACGTGCTGTCTCACGCTGGGACTACTCCGGTGACGAGTGGGCCACCCTGCTGGACTCAGCCGGTTTTGCGAACATCACAGCGAAGGTCATCCCGCCGCCCGGCCGAGAATCGCTGGGCACTTTGCTGGTACGTGCCGAAACCTTGACGGACGGCACCAAGTAGCCGGGCCGCCTTGGTGGTGTACGTCATCGCTGTGTCTCGTACGTCTTCCACTTGACGTACCGCAGGCCATGCCCCCCCTCATTCCTGATGACGTCCCGCCTCGTGCAACGCCATTGCGTTTAGCCAGGTGGTGTCTTGTCAAGGATGCCGTCCGTGATGATCGCGGTGTGGAGCTTGTAGTGCATGCACCTGCGGGGATGGCGGTGGCG
>NZ_BMTS01000052.1 GCF_014649795.1 Streptomyces melanogenes | reverse complement strand
CGCCACCGCCATCCCCGCAGGTGCATGCACTACAAGCTCCACACCGCGATCATCACGGACGGCATCCTTGACAAGACACCACCTGGCTAAACGCAATGGCGTTGGACGTAACCCGACGCCCCCGCCATGATCGCGTCCAGCAGAGCATCGTCGTCGTCGAACGACGTGAGCATCAGACAGGACAACCCGGCCATCCGGGACCTGAGTTCGCGGCAGACGGTGATGCCGTCGCCGTCAGGCAGGCGCACGTCCAGGATCGCCACGTCGGGGCGCAGCGCGGGGCCGCGCACCAGGGCCTGCTCGCAGGTCGAGGCCTCGCCGAGAACGGTGATGTCGGGCTCCGCGTCCAGCAGGTCGTGCAGCCCGCGGCGCACGACTTCGTGGTCGTCGACGAGGAAGACCCCGATGGTGCGCCTGGAGTCGTGTTCCGTTACGGCCATGCCGCCCCCTGATGCGGTGTGGTTGCCTCTGCCTTCGATCACCTTTGATCGTGACGCAGGGAGTGGTGCGCGGGACAGGGCCGAATGGTCCACACCTCGGAGCTGACGGCCGGGAAACCTCAGCAGATGCGGGGCAGTTGCTCCCCGAGCGGCATGTCGACCACGCGCCCGGCCCCCATCAGCGTCCGCATGACCACGCGGGCCGCCGGGTCCTCGGTGGCACGGCCGATGCGCACGGCATCGGAGCCCTCCGGCAGCGAACGCAGCGCGGCCAGTGCCTCGTCGGCGTGTTCCGGAGCCACGAACGCCACCAGGCAGCCCTCGTTGGCCACGATCAGCGGATCGAGGCCCAGCAGATCGCAGGCGCCCGCGACCGGCGCCGGCACGGGAATCGCCGCCTCGTCCACCTCCACGCCCACGGACGAGGCCGAGGCGATCTCGTTGAGAGCGGCGGCCAGCCCGCCCCGGGTGGGATCGCGCAAGGTGTGCACGGCCGGACCGCACGGGCCGAGTGCTTCGACCAGCCGGTGCAGGGGGCAGGAGTCCGAGGCGATGGCGGCCTCGAAGCCCAGCCCTTCGCGGGTGGAGAGCACCGCCGTGCCGTGCAGCCCGATGGGCCCGGACAGCAGGACCACGTCCTGGGGGCGGGCCCGGCCCGCGGACGGGGTCAGGCCCGGGATGCGGCGGCCGACGCCGGTCGTGGTGAGGAAGAGGCGGTCGGCGGCGCCGCGTTCGACGACTTTGGTGTCTCCGGTGAGGACGGGCACGCTCGCGTCCCGTGCGGCCTTCCCCGCCGACTGGAGGACGGCCCGCAGCTCGCCGAACGGCAGCCCCTCTTCGGCGATGACGGCCAGCGAGAGCGCGAGGGGAAGGGCGCCACGCATCGCCAGGTCGTTGACCGTGCCGTGGACGGCGAGCGAGCCGATGTCGCCGCCGGGGAAGAAGAGGGGGCTGACCACGAAGGGGTCGGTGCTGAGTACCAGCTCGTAGTCGCCCGGCAGTAACGCGGCGTCCTCCAGCGGGCCGTTGGGAACGGCGCCGAGCGCGGGCAGCACGAGGGAGTCGAGCAGGCGGCCGGTGAGGCGGCCGCCCGCGCCGTGTCCCAGCAGCAGGCTCTCCCCTTCGGTGTGCGGGAGGGGGCAGTGGCTCTTCATGAGGGCTCCCGGGTCCGGCCTGCGGCGAAGAACGCGGCGCAGGTGCCCTCGGCCGACACCATGGGGGCGCCGAGGGGGGTCAGGGGGGTGCAACGGTTGCCGTAGGCGGTGCAGTCGGTGGGGGAACGGGCCCCGGTCAGGATCGCCCCGGCGATGCACTCCGGATCCTCGGTGGACCGCGTCGCGGCGAGCGCGAAGCGCCGGGTGGCGTCGAACTCGGCGTAGGCGTCGGCCAGTTCGAGTCCGCTGGCGGGAAGCGTCCCGATACCGCGCCAGGCCCGGTCGGTGACGCGGAAGACCCGGCTGACCGCGTTCTGCGCCTCGGCGTTGCCCAGGCGGTGCACGGCCCGCGCGTACTGGTTCTGTACCTCGTGCCGGCCTTCCTCCAACTGGCGTACGGCCATGAGGATCCCCTCCAGCAGGTCCAGCGGTTCGAATCCGGTGACCACCACCGGGACCCGGTAGCGGGCCGTGATGGGCTCGTACTCGCGCCAGCCCATCACCGCGCACACATGCCCGGCGGCCAGGAAGGCCTGCACCTCGCAGTCCTGATCGTCGAGCAGAGCCGTCATCGCGGGCGGCACGAGGACGTGGCTGACGAGCATCGAGAAGTTGCGCAGCCCCAGGCGGGCGGCGTGCAGCACGGCCATGGCGTTGGCGGGTGCGGTGGTCTCGAAGCCGACGGCGAGGAAGACCACTTCGCGGTCGGGCCGCGCCCGGGCGATCCGTACCGCGTCCATCGGGGTGTAGACGACCCGTACGTCGGCGCCGCGGGCCCGCAGCGTAAGCAGCTCGGTGTCCGTGCCCGGCACGCGCAGCATGTCGCCGAAGCTGGCGAGCACCACCTGCGGCCGGGCCGCGACCGCCATGGCCCGGTCCAGCGTCTCCAGCGGGGTCACGCACACCGGGCAGCCGGGGCCGTGGATCATGCGGATCCCGGCGGGCAGCAGTTCGTCGATGCCCTGCCGGACCAGGGTGTGGGTCTGCCCGCCGCACACCTCCATGATCCGCCAGGGCCGGGTCGCGGTGCGCGCCAAGTCGTCCAGCAGATGCCGGGCGAGCGCGGGGTCGCGGTATTCGTCGAGGTATTTCATCGGGGGGGCGGGGCGGGTGCGGTGAGGTCCATGCGGACGTCCACGACTCCTTCCACGGCCTGGGCCAGGCGCGCCGCGACCGGCACGAGGCGGCGGTCGGGCAGCGGCCCGTGGAAGGTGACCACTCCCTCGTCCACCGTCGTGGTGACGGTCTGCCGGGGGAAGAGGTAGGCGCTCACGGTGCGGGTGACCTCCGCCGCGATCTCCGCGTCGGAGCGCAGGAAGACCTTGAGCAGGTCGCTGCGGCTTACGACGCCCTGGAGGATGCCGAGCCGGTCGATGACGGGCAGCCGCTTGATCCTGCGCACGGCCATGATCCGGGCGGCCTGGGCGAGGGTGGCGTCGGGGTGCACGGTGACGGCGGGGGTGCTCATGAGGGCCTCGGCGGTGACCGCGTGCGACTTGGCGAGGTCGGCGAGCCGCCGCGGCGGGGCGGGCCGGTCGGGGGAGTCGCCGCGGAACTCCTCCTTGAGGAGCAGGTCGGCCTCCGATACGACGCCGATCACCCGGCCTTCGCCCGCCACCACCGGCAGGGCGCTGACGTGCCACTGCTCCATTAGCTCCACGATCTCCTTGAACGGGGCGTCCTGGCCGATGGAGACCACGGTGTGGGTCATCACGTCGTCCACGGTGCGCGGGGAACCCCTGAATTCATCGGTCATGGTGTGCCTCCCGAGGTGCGTTCGACGGTCAGGTTCAGGAAGTGGGCGGAGCAGGAGATGCACGGGTCGTGGTTGCGGATCGCCCGCTCGCACAGGCCCGTCAGTGCCGAGTCCGCCAGGGCCGCCGGATCGCCCGCGTCGAGGGCCGCCTGGGCGACGCGCCGCAGATCGTCCTCGATCGCGCCCTGGTTCTGGGCGGTGGGCGGCACGAGCACGGCGTCGGTGACGGTGCCCTCGCCGTCCAGGGCGTAGCGGTGGTAGAGCAGCCCTCGTGGGGCCTCGGTGGCCCCGTGCCCGGTGCCCGCGACCGGCGGCACCTCCACGAAGGGCCGTGGCGGCGGCTCGTACGTGCGGATGATCCGCAGTGCCTCGTCGACCGCGTAGACGACCTCGACCGCGCGGACGAGGATCGAGCGGTACGGATTGCGGCAGACGGCGCCCCGGTAGGGGTCGCCGAGCCCGGCTTCGCGGGCGGCCTCGACCGCCGTGCGCGACAGCCAGGAGCCGCTGACCGCGAAGCGGGCGAGGGAGCCGGTGAGGTGGCGCCGCCCGTCGAGGCGGGAGTGCAGGGCCGTGGAGTGCGGCACCTGCTCCTCGCGGACCCGGCTGAGGAAGTCGTAGGTGGGAAAGCGGCTGTAGGCGCCGTCGGTGCGCAGGACGGTCGGGGTCCCGGTCTCGATCGCGTACGTGCCGGGTGCGGCCAGGGCGAGGAAGTCGGCGTCGGTGCGCGCGTCCGGGAAGTCGAAGCCCGACACCCAGCGCACGGTCTCCCAAGCGTCGTCCGCCGCTCGCCGCAACCGCTCCTCCAGTTCGCGCAGTTCGGCCTTGTGTGGGGTGCGGTGGAAGCCGCCGAGGCGTACGTTGACGGGGTGGACGGAGCGGCCGCCGAGCAGTTCCATGATCGCGTTTCCGGCCTGTTTGAGCCGCAGTCCGCGTTCGACGTCGGCCCGGTGGGTGCGGGCCAGGTCGACGGCGCTGTCCCGGCCCAGGAAGTCGGGGGCGTGCAGCAGGTAGATGTGCAGGGTCTGGCTCTCGATCCACTCGCCGCAGTAGAGGAGTCTGCGCAGCTCGCGCACGGCCGGGTCGACGGTGACCCCGCACGCGTCCTCGATCGCCGCACAGGCGCTCATCTGGTAGGCGACCGGGCAGATGCCGCACACCCGGGCGGTGATGTCGGGTGGTTCGGTGTGGGCCCGGCCCCGCAGGAACGCCTCGAAGAAGCGCGGCGGTTCGTAGATCTCCAGCTGCGCCCCGGTCACCTCGCCGTCGTGCACCTTCAGGCGCAGGGCGCCCTCGCCCTCGACCCGCGAGAGCGAGCCGACGTGCAGGACGCGCGATCCCCGGTGCGTCACGGCTCGCCCTCCTCGGCGAACGCGGCCGCGGTGAAGGTCCGCTGGAACCGCTCGCGGGCGAGGGCGTCCATGCCGTCGCGGCGCAGCAGGGGGATCAGCACCGGCAGCCGGGAGTCCGGCTTGGGTCCGAAGCAGCCGTAGCAGCCGCGTCCGTACGCCGGACAGATCGCGCCGCAGCCCGCGTGGGTGACCGGTCCGAGGCAGGGGGTGCCGTGCGCGACGGTGACGCACACGGTGCCGCGCCGCTTGCAGGCGAAGCACACGCTGTGGTTCGGGATGTCGGGCTTGCGGCCCGTCAGGAAGGCGGTGAGGACCTCCAGGAGCTGTCCCCGGTCGATGGGGCAGCCGCGGAGTTCGAAGTCGACCCGCACGTGCTCCGCCACGGGGGCCGAGGTGGCGAGGGTGGTGATGCAGTCGGGGCGGGCGTAGACGGTCCTGCGGTACCCGTCCACGTCGGCGAAGTTCCGCAGGGCCTGGATGCCGCCGGAGGTCGCGCAGGCCCCGAGGGTGATCAGATGCCGTGCCCCGGCCCGGATCGCGCGGATCCGCTCGGCGTCGGCGGAGGTGGTCACGGATCCCTCGACGAGCGCGATGTCGTACGGTCCGGGCGCCGTGGCGCTGGAGGCCTCGGGGAAGTGGGCGATCGCCAGCCGGTCGGCCAGGGTGAGGAGTTCGTCCTCGCAGTTGAGCAGGGTGAGCTGGCAGCCGTCGCAGGAGGCGGGCTTGAACACGGCCAGGGTGGGGTCCGTCGCCGCAGTGGCCATGTCACAACTCCCTTACGGTCATGAGCTGTTCCGCCAGGTCCCAGCCGATGACCGGCCCGTCCCGGCAGAGCAGCAGGGGCCCGAGCTGGCAGTGCCCGCAGTGGCCGGTGGCGCAGCGCATATTGCGTTCGAGGGAGACGCGGATGTGCTCGCCGGGGACGCCGAGCGCGGCCAGCCGGAGGGCGGTGGCGCGGATCATCGGCTCCGGGCCGCAGACGAACGCCGTGGTGGCGCGGGGGTCGAAGCGGGCCCGGCCCAGGAGCGCGGTGACGAAGCCGATGTCCCCGGACCAGCCCGCGCCGGGGCGGTCCACCGTCACGCCCGTGTACGCCGTCCGCCACAGCCCGGTCTCGCGGTGGGCCATGAGATCGGCCGGGGTGCGGGCGCCGACGAGGACGTTGAGCCGGCCGTACGGCTCCGGGTCGGCGACCGCGTCGCGGACGAGCGGCCGCAGCGGAGCGAGTCCGATGCCGCCCGCCACGACCACGAGGTCGTCACAGGCCGCCTTCTCCAGCTCCCAGCCGGTGCCATAGGGGCCGCGCAGCCCCACCGTGTCGCCCGGCCCGGCCTCGTACAGGCCTTCGGAGACGGCCCCTACCCGGCGGACGGTGAAGCCGAGGCCGCCGCCGATGGGGATGGCGCTCGCCGATACCGGGATCTCGCCCCGGCCGAAGGCGTGGACCATGGCGAACTGCCCTGGAACGAAGGGACATAGCCGCTCCCGGACCGGTTCGACGCGCAGGGTGCGGGTGTCCGGGGTCTCTTGCCAGCGGGCGACTACCCGGTACGGCACGGGCAGGGCGGTCATCGCGGGGGCCCGCTTCCGTGGGGCGCGTACAGGTCGAGCAGCCGCATCCGCGCCTGTGTCAGCCGGTGGGCGAGGACCTGGCCGACCCACTGGGCCACGGCCGCTCCCAGCTGCGGATCGCTGTCGCACATCAGGCGTATGGCCAGCGCGTCGAACTCGTACGCGCGCACCGGTGTGGTCGCCTCGGCGCCGAAGTGCCACAGATAGGGCGGGAACAGCCAGGACCAGCCGACGAGTTCGCCGGCGGCCAGGCTCTCGATCGCGGCCGAGCGGCGGCCCGGGACGTGCATGTCCAAGGTCACCGTGCCGGTGCGGACGACCCAGAAGCGGTCGGCCTTGCGGCCCTCCTCGAACAGGCGGGTGCCCACCGGGAAGCGCGCCTCGCGAGCGGTGTTCATCAACCGGCTGCGGTGCTTCGCGGGCAGTGCGACGGCCATCCGGACGGCTTGTTTGGTGGTCATTGCGGTGCTTCCTCTCGGGGTGTGGACGACTCCGCCCGGAACGCGGCCACTTCCTCGGTGATGTCGATCCCGGCCGGGCACCAGGCGATGCAGCGGCCGCAGCCCACACAGCCGGGCGAGCCGAACTGGTCGTACCAGGTGGAGAGTTTGTGGGTGAGCCACTGGCGGTAGCGGCTGCGGGCGGAGGCGCGGACCGGGCCGCCGTGGACGTAGGAGAAGTCGAGGTCGAAGCAGGAGTCCCAGCGCTGCCAGCGCTCCGTGTGGTCGCCGGTGAGGTCGGTGACCTCCTCGGTGGTGGTGCAGAAGCAGGTGGGGCAGACGAGAGTGCAGTTGCCGCAGGTCAGGCAGCGCGCGGCGACATCGTCCCAGCGCTCGGCTTCCAGGCTCGCGCCCATCAGCGCGCGCAGGTCCACCGGCGGCATGGCCCGGCCCATCCGCTCGGCCGCCCGCCGCACCGCCGCCGAGGCCAGTGCGGTGGTTTCGGCGTCGGCGGGCAGTCGGGGAAGCCGGGTGAGGATCCGCTCGCCCTCGGCGCTGCCGGTTCGGACGAGAAAGCGGTGCCCTGCGGCGGAGACGACCTCGGTGAGGGCGAGGTCGTAGCCGTCGTCCACGGCAGGGCCGCTCCCCATGGAGACACAGAAGCACGTGCCTGCCGGCTCGGTGCACTCGGCGGCGATCAGGAACGCCCGCCTCCGGCGTTCCCGGTAGCCCGAGTCCGGGTAGTGCCCCGAGGCCAGGACGCGATCCTGGACGGCGATCGCCCGCAGATCGCAGGGGCGCACGCCCAAGAACGCGTACGACGGGGCCTCGGCCCGGTCCGCACGGACGGTCAGCGTGCCGTCCGCGGCGCGCTCCGCGCTCCACAGCCTCTCGCGCTCGGGGTGCAGGAACGCCTTCCAGGACTGCGGGCCGCCGGAGTGGGCGAACGCCGCGTCGTCGTCCCGGCGCACCAGGCGGTAGCGCCCCGCGTCCAGCTCCACGCCCCAGCCGTAGGGCAGTTGGCCGGCGCCGGAGAGCTCGGCGAGGACGATCGCCCCGTCGCGGACCGTGGGACCGACGACGGTTCGGCCGTCCGCCACCAGAGCTGCGACCAGGGCGTCCAGTCCCGCCCGGTCGAGGACTGCCGTGGTTGCGGTGCCGGCCATCGCGTTCCTCCTCGGCTCGTACGGTCAAGGCGTGCTGCTCCCCAGCGTCGGTGCGCGGGGAAGGCGGAGGCAGGGGCCGAACGGCCCTCGCGCCGGGACGGTCAGGTCCGCGGGCGCCGCCACTCGGGTTCGGTGCGGGCCCAGGCCAGTTCCCATTCGGCCATCCGGTGGCGCTGTGCGCACCGCCGCACGCCGTACCGCACGGTGAGCAGGGTGCCCGTCGCCGCCAGGGCGGCGATGGCCGCCCACGAGACGGCACTGAGCCACACCTGGCCGTCGTCCAACGGCTTGGCGACGACACGATCGTGGGCGTCCAGCCAGACGCGGAGGTGCTGTCCGGCCGGTGCCTCGGTCCGCACCTTCGCGATGCCGGTGCCCGTGGTGCCGTCGGCCCTGGTCCAGCGCACGGCCGCGGGCACCGTGCCGGCGCCCCCGCCGCCGGTCGTCGGCACGGTCGGGGGCGCGTCCCGGACGAGGACCGCGTCCACCGGCCGTGACGTGGCGCGCTGGGCGACGGCGGTCGAGTGCGCCGCGCCGTAGGCCGCGACGCCCGCCGCGCATCCTGCCGCCGGTACGCCGAGGAGCAACGCGATCCCCAAGGCCAGTGCGGTCCATGCCTCGATCACGTCGCAGCGGCGCCGCAAGGGGTTGCGGCGCCATCGCCACCACCGCTGCCGGGTCCTCATGGCGGTTCACCGCCCCTCTCGGAGTGTCAGAGCTTGCGCAGCCAGTCGTCGGCGATGCCGTGCACGGCCGGTTCGTCCGGATGCAGATCGGAGTCGTCGAGCCGGTAGCCGAGTCGGTCGACGACGGCGACGACTCCGTCCACCATGCGCGTCATGCGCACCGCGAGAGGGACCTCGCTGCGCCGTTCCAGCTCGCCGGACAGGGTCACCACGCCCTCCGCCACGGTGATGCCGATCGCGCCGGGCGCCAGCCACAGCGTCCCGACCAGCACGTCCCGGACGACCTCGGCGCGGATCTCCTCGTCCGAGCGCAGGAAGAGCTGGAGGAGGTCGCGCCGGGTCACGATGCCGACGAGGCGGTCCTCGGTGTCCAGCACGGGCAGGCGCTCCACGCGGTGCGCCGCCATGGTCCGGGCGGCGAGCGCGATCGTGTCCTCGGCGCGTACCGTGATCGCCGGACAGGACATCAGCTCACCGGCCGTCCGGGCCCGTGCCTTCCGCCTTCGGGCGCGCGCACCGCGCCCGAAGGCGACGGGCCGGAACCGGCGTGGTGGTTCGTACGGGTCGTCGGCCTCGGCCTGCCGGGCCATCAGATCGGTCTCCGACAGGACACCGACGACCTTGTCGTCGCCGTCCACCACCGGAAGCCCGCTGATGCGACGCTCTGCCAGCAGCCGGGCGACCTCCTTGAACGGAACCGATGCGTGTGCGCTCACGACGTCGCTCGTCATGACCGAACCGACCTTGGCGTGTTTCATGACTTCCTCCTTCTCATCGCAGTCGTCGCAGGTACGGGTCGTGGAGTCGTCTCGGGGCCAGTCGCACCCGGACATCGAGGGCGGTCACCCCGTCCGGCCGGGCGAGAACGGGATCGAGCTCCGCCTCGCGGAGCTGCGGCAGGTCCTCGGCCATACGGGACAGCCGCAGGAGCAGTTGCTCAAGGGCGTCGAGATCGACCGGGCCGTCGCCCGTGGCACCGAACAGCAGCGGCGCACACCGAGGCGCGGTGATCAGGTCGTGGACGTCGCCGGTCGTCAGCGGTGCGAGCCGGGCGGCCCGGTCGGCCAGCACCTCGCTCGCCGTACCGCCGAGGCCGAACCGCACCAGCGGCCCGAACAGGTCGTCCTGGACGACCCCGGCGGACAGCTCGATGCCACGCTCGGCGAGCGGCTGGACGACCACCCCCGTCATCAGGTGCCCGAACCGGGTCCCGAAGTCCCGGAACGCCGCGCGGACCTGGCTGTCGCCCTGGAGGTCGAGGTGCACGGCGTGCTGCTGGTACTTGTGGAGCAGGCCCGGCCAGGAGGCCTTGACGACCACCCGGCCGTCGGGGCCGCGCAGCCGGTCGGCCGCGAGCACCGCGTCCTGCTCCGTCTCGGCCCAGGCCCACGGGAGTTGGGCGATCCCGTAGCAGTCGAGGAGCTCCGCGCACTCCCGCGGGGCCAGCCAGCCGCCGTCCTCGTGCACGGCCAGGAACGCCTCCACCGCCTGCGCCGCGCGGACGGTGTCGATCCCGTCGAGGTCGGGAACGGAACCCGGGGGCCGGGCGAGCCACGCCGCGCGGGCGGCGGCGTGCGCCAGGGCCCGGGCGGCGGCCTGCGGGTCGGCGTACGCGGGCAGTCGGGTTCCGGCGGTGCCCAGCACGCGTGCGGACACGCCCTGGGCGGGCAGCACGGCGGTGAGCGGGCGGGCGCGGCGCCCGGGGGCGTGGGTCAGGGCCCGGGTGAGGCGGTCGCCGGAGGCCGTGGTGGAGGGGGTGGGCACCAGCGCGACCAGCAGGGCGTCCACGCCGTCGTGGGCGGCCAGCCGGTCCAGGCAGGCGCGCAGCTGCTCCTCGGTGGCGGCCGCGGTGACGTCGACGGGATTGCGGGCCGAGGCCCCGGCCGGCAGCAGCGCGAGCAGGTCGTCGATCAGGCCGGGGTCGAGCGGGGGAACGGCGAGCCCGGCCTCGGAGCAGGCGTCGGCCGCCAGGACTCCGGCGCCGCGTGCGTTGGTGACGACGGCCACCCGGCGGCCGCCCGGCAGGGGCTGGGTGTGCAGCAGCGCGGCGGCTTCGAGCAGTTCGGGGACCGAGCGCGTGGCGGTGACGCCGGCTTGGAGGAACAGGGCGCGCCGCCTGAGCGCGGAGGCCGCCGTGCCCGCGGGCCCGCTCGTCCCGGTGGATGTGCGGTGCGCCATGCGCTGTCCGGCCTCGGTGCGCCCGGCGTCGACGATCAGCACGGGGATACGCCGGGCGACGCGGCGCGTGGTGCGGGAGAAGGCGCGCGGGTTGCCGTACGACTCCAGGTGCAGCAGCGCCAGTTCGGTCCGCTCGTCGCCCTCCCACCACTGGAGCAGGTCGTTGCCGCTGATGTCGTACTTGTCGCCGAGCGCGGCGTAGCTGGAGACCCCGATGCCCAGGCGGGTGAGGCCTTCGAGCACCGCGGTGCCGACCCCGCCGGACTGCACGCCGACGCCGACGGGCCCGGGCCCGGGCCGGGGAGCGGCGAGGGCCGTGTCCAGGCGCACCCCGCTCTCGGTGTTGACCAGACCCGCGCAGTCCGGTCCGAGCAGGCGCATCCCGTACGTCCGGCAGACGGTGACCAGCGTCCGGGCCTGCTGCGGGTCGAGGAGTCCGGCGGTGACGACCAGCGCGCGCACCCCGGTCCTCCCGCACTCCTCGGCCGCCGCCGGTACGTCGGGCGCGGGCACGGCGAGCACCGCCAGGTCGGGCGGCTCCGGCAGGTCGGCGACCGACGGGTGCGCGTGCATCCCCTCGACCCACGGGGCCTGCGGATTCACCGCGTACAGGCGGCCGGCGTAGCCGTGCGAGCGCACATTGCGCAGCACCGTCCGCCCGGCCGACTCCGGTGCGCGTCCGGTGCCCACCACGACGAGGGAGCGCGGCCGCAGCAGGGGACGCAGGCTGTGCAGGTCGGCCGTGCGGCCGCGCTCCTCGACGGCCGCCAGATACGGCTCGGACTGGTCGAGGGCGACCACGCAGCGCACCTGCGGTCCGTCGTACCGGCGCACGGTGCGCAGCCCGAGGTCGGCGAAGACCTTCAGCACCTCGTGGTTGTCGGCGAGCGCGTCCGCGGTGAAGGCGGTGACGCCCTGCGCGCGGGCGGCCGAGACGAGGTGTTCCAGGAGCAGCGTGCCGATGCCCCGGTGGTGCAGTCCGTCGCCGACCGCCAGGGCGATCTCGGCCGTGCCCGACGGGCCGGTCCGCTCGTATTCGGCGAGGCCGGCCGTCTCCCCGCGGACCTCGGCGAGCAGCGCGACATGGCCGGGGCGGTCCGTGGCACAGGCGCGGTCGGCGGCCGCCCGGCCGGAGCCGCGGCTCGGGCCGAAGAACCGCAGCCGCAGGTTCTGCGGCGACATCGCCTCGTACAGCCGCAGGATCCCCTCGTGGTCGCCGGGAGCGACCGGGCGGATCAGTGCGGTCGTGCCGTCCGCCAGCAGGGCGTGCGCGGGCTGGATACCGTGCCGCGGTTCGGTCATCTCGGGGCCTCCGTAGCGTGTGGTCGGCCCTTTCAGCGTCGGGCGCGCGGGCCGTTTCCCGGAGGGGCCGCACGGGCATCGGGAGGGGCCGAGCGGCCCTGCTCGGGCAGTGGTTCGCCGAGTTCGGTCTCCACCGCGCCCGCCATGGCCCGCAGCACGGCCAGGGTGCGCTCGGCCTCGGCCCGGTCGACCTCGGTGATCGCGAAGCCGACGTGCACGATGACGTACGTGCCCACGGCGGCGCCGGGCGTGTAGGCGAGGCAGGCCTCGCGCCGTACCCCGCCGAAGCCCACCGTGGCCATGCGCAGGCCGGCGTCGTCGTGGATCTCCAGGACGCGGCCGGGAATGCCGAGGCACACGCAGCTCACCCCTTCCCTTGGTGCGGTGAGAGTCGGGCGGCGGCCACCGCGGCCTGCCCGAAGCTGATGCCGCCGTCCCCGCAGGGCACCGCGGCCGGAGCCAGTACCCGCAGCCCCTGGGCGCGCAGCCGGCGCCGGATCTCGTTCAGCGGGCGGCGGTTGACGAAGCACCCGCCGCCCAGGCAGACCGTGCGCGGGGCTCCTTCGGCCACGGCCCGGCCGACCACTTCCGCCGTCACCTCGGCCACGGCGATGTGGAACGCGGCGGCGAGCCGGGGGACCGGTTCGCCGTCGGCGGCACGCGCCAGCAGGTCGGTCAGGGTCGGCGCCGGGTCGTACACCCACAGGTCGCCGACCCGGACGACCCGGACCGCCAGCGGCTGGGCGTAGGCGGTGCCGGCGGCCTGTTCGAGGGCGACGGCCGCCTCGCCCTGGTAGCTCACCCGGTCGCACAGGCCGAGCAGGGCGGCCACCGCGTCGAAGAGCCGGCCCGCGCTGGAGGCGCGCGGGCAGTTGAGGCCGCGGGTGACCATGGCGAGGACGACGTCCCTCTCGCGCGGATCGAGCCGGCCGGTGAACGGCTCGGTCAGCCACGGGAACGGCCGGGGCGAGCCCAGGGGTTCCGAGCCGTGGAGATAGCCGAGCGCCATCCGGGCGGGATGGCGCACGGCCGCCTCGCCGCCGGGCAGCGGGGCGGTCGCGAACCGGGCGACCCGCCGGTAGCCGGTCAGATCGGCGACGAGGATCTCGCCGCCCCACAGGGTCCCGTCGTCCCCCAGCCCCAGCCCGTCGTAGGTGACGGCGGTGAAGGGGCCGCGCACGCCGTGTTCGGCGGCGCACGCGGCGGCGTGGGCGTGGTGGTGCTGGACGGGGACCGTGGGGAGGGAGCGGTCCAGGGCCCACGCGGTGGACGGATAGCCGGGGTGCAGATCGTGGGCGACCGCGCGCGGAGCGATACCGGTGATCCGGGAGAGCTCGGCGTACGCCGTCGCGAAGGCCTGGAGCGCGGCCGCGCCGGACAGGTCGCCGGTGTGCGGGCCGAGATGGGCGTGGCCGTGCGCGGCGAGCGTGAAGGTGTGCTTGAGCTGGGCACCGGCCGCGACGAGGGGGACGGGCGCCGGGACGGGAAGGGGCAGCGGCTCGGGGGCGAAGCCGCGCGCACGGCGGACCACCTGCGTCGTGCGCCCGTTGAGCTGCACCACGGAGTCGTCGTAGCGGCTGCGGATGGGCCGGTCGTGGACGAGGAACCCGTCGGCGATGTCCCCGAGGGCGCGGCGGGCCTCCAAGTCGTCCACGGCGGGCGGCTCTTCGGCGCGGTTGCCGCTGGTGACGACGAGCGGGCGGCCGAGGTCCCGCAGCAGGAGCCGGTGCAGTGCGGTGGTGGGCAGGAACACCCCGAGCCGGTCGGCGCCGGGCGCGACCGCGGGGGCGATGCCGGTGCCGAGGCGGGGCAGCAGCACCACCGGCCGTGCCGTGGAGCAGAGCGTGCCCCGGGCGGTCTTGGAGACCCTGGCGATGCGGCGCGCGCCCGTGAGGTCCTGGACCATGACGGCGAAGGGCTTGGCCGGGCGGTGCTTGCGGCGGCGCAGTTCCGCCACGGTGCGCTCGGCGCCGGCGTCGCACACCAGCTGGTAGCCGCCGAGCCCCTTGACCGCGACGACACCGCCCGCCGCCACGGTCTCCACCGCCGCGTGCAGCGCCTCCTCCCCGATCAGCGCCCGCCAGGCGAGGCGCGGTCCGCAGACGGGGCAGGCCACCGGCTCGGCGTGGAAGCGGCGGTCGCCGGGGTCGGCGTACTCGGCCGCGCACGCGGCGCACATCGGGAGGCGCCACATGGTGGTGCGTATCCGGTCGTACGGCAGGTCCTCGATGATCGTGGCGCGCGGGCCGCACTGGGTGCAGTTGATGAACGGGTAGCGGTAGCGGCGGTCTGCGGGGTCGTCGAGCTCGCTCAGGCAGGCGTCGCAGATCGCCGCGTCGGGGGCGATCTCGCGTGCCGCGCGACCCGGGTGGGTCGGGCCGCTGCCGCGTACGGTGAATCCGGCGCCCGGAGCGGGCGGGCGGCCGGGGACGGGGATCAGGAGCACCTCGCGGACCCGGGCCAGCGCGGGCGCGTCGGCCCGCAGCAGTGTGGTGAACCGGTTCACGGCGCCGGTCGGTCCGGCGACCAGCCCCTCCACGTGGCCGTCCACGTTCGCCACCCAGCCGTCCAGGCGCAGGCCGACCGCCGTGCGGTGGACGAAGGGGCGGAAGCCCACGCCCTGGACGGTGCCGTACACCGCGAAGCGCCGGACCCTGCGGTCACCCTGCTCAGTCACGACCGCCCCCGGCGGCAGCGGTCCGGTGCCGGAGGATCTCGTCCTCGACGGACCGGGCGAGCGGGGTGAGCACGGCCCGTATGGGGGCGGACAGCTCGGTCCCCACCGTGGTGTCGGCGCTCTCGACGGCGTACACCACGAGCCGCCCGGGCAATCTGTCCAGGACGCGGGCGAGTTCTACCGCCTCGCCGAGGCCGAGGCCGTGCGAGCTGGTGGTGGCGGGGTGCGCCAGTCGGCCGGAGCCCAGCTCCAGCCGGTGGACGAGTCCGGGGTGTGCCGGATGGGCGTGCGCGGCGTCCACCACCACGGCCAGGTCGGCGCCCTCCCACAGCCCGATCAGCCGTGCGGGGTCGCCGTCTGAGGTCGCGAGGACGGGGCCGGGCGGCAGGGGCCGGTCGGCCGAACGGGTGCGCAGCCGGGCGATCAGCGCCCGGCCGACTCCGTCGTCGCGCCGGAACTCGTTGCCCACTCCGATGACGGCGATACGTGTCCGTGTGGCCATGTCAGCAGCGTGTCCGTCGGCCACCGCGGCGGGCAGGGGCCGAACGACCCCTGCCGCAGGGCCGGTTCGCCCCTGTAGCGGGTCACCGGTCCGGTGCGAGTCTGCGTGAAGGGGGGCCGTGAAAGGGGGCCGTGAATCGGGGCCCACCGCCGCACGACCGTTTGGACATGCGGCTCGGCCCGGTCGACCACGCCCTGCCGCATCACGCCCCCTGTCCGGTGGCGGTCGTGTCCCACGACTGAGCACCCCCGCACGCGGTACCCATAGTGACGGCCCGCCCCCGACGAACCGGGAGACACCATGACCAAGCACCGCCCGCCGAACCTGGCCGCCCTGGACGCCCACTGGCGCGCCGCGAACTACCTGTCCGCGGGGCAGATCTATCTGATGGACAACCCGCTGCTCACCGAGGAGCTGCGGCCCGAGCACATCAAACCGCGCCTGCTCGGCCACTGGGGCACCTCACCCGGCCTCAACCTCGTGCACACCCATCTGAACCGGGCGATCAGCGAGCGCGCGCTCGACGCGCTGTGCGTGTGGGGTCCGGGCCACGGCGGCCCGGCCGTTCTGGCCAACTCCTGGCTCGACGGCTCGTACTCCCGCGTCTATCCGGACGTCGGCCGGGACGCGGCGGGCATGGCGCGGCTGTTCCGGCAGTTCTCCTTCCCCGGCGGCGTGCCCAGCCACGTGGCTCCCGAGACCCCCGGCTCCATCCACGAGGGCGGCGAGCTCGGCTACTCCCTGGCGCACGCCTACGGTGCCGCGCTCGACAACCCCGGCCTGCTGGTCGCCTGCGTGATCGGCGACGGGGAGGCGGAGACCGGGCCGCTGGCGGCGTCGTGGCACTCCAACAAGTTCCTCGACCCGGTCCACGACGGCGCCGTACTGCCGGTCCTGCACCTGAACGGGTACAAGATCGCCAACCCCACCGTGCTGTCGCGGCTGCCGGAGCCCGAACTCGACGCGCTGCTGCGGGGCTACGGCCACGAGCCGCTGTACGTCACGGGCTCCGACCCGCGCAAGGTGCACCAGACGATGGCCCGAGCCCTGGACCACGCCCTGGACCGCATCGCCGAGATCAAGCGGACCGGGGTGCGGGCGTCCTGGCCGGTGATCGTGCTGCGCACCCCCAAGGGCTGGACCGGGCCCGCCGAGGTCGACGGGGAACCGGTCGAAGGAACCTGGCGCTCCCACCAGGTCCCGCTCGCCTCCGTACGCGAAAACCCGGAACACCTGCGGCAGCTGGAGGCGTGGCTGCGCTCGTACGGCCCGCAGGAGCTGTTCGACGCCGACGGCCGTCCCACCGCGCAGGTGCTGGCCTGCGTGCCGGAGGGCGAGCGCCGACTGGGCGCCAGCCCGCACGCCAACGGAGGCCTGCTCACCCGGGAGCTGCCGCTGCCGCCCCTGGAGCACTTCGCCGTCCCCGTCGACAAGCCCGGCGCGACCCTGCACGAGCCGACCCGGGTCCTGGGCGGTCTGCTGGCCCAGGTGATGGCCGACACCGCCGAGCGGCGCGACTTCCGGGTGGTCGGCCCCGACGAGACCGCCTCCAACCGCCTGGGCGCCCTCTTCGAGGTCACCGGCAAGGCGTGGCAGGCGGAGATCCTGGAGACCGACGAGCACCTGGCCCGCGACGGCCGGGTGATGGAGGTCCTGTCCGAACACCTCTGCCAGGGCTGGCTGGAGGGCTACACCCTCACCGGCCGCCACGGCCTGTTCTCCTGCTACGAGGCGTTCGTCCACATCGTCGACTCGATGGTCAACCAGCACATCAAGTGGCTGAAGACGTCGCGGGGCCTGCCGTGGCGCGCCCCCGTCCCCTCCCTCAACTACCTGCTCACCTCGCACGTCTGGCGCCAGGACCACAACGGCTTCTCGCACCAGGACCCCGGCTTCGTCGACCACGTGCTGAACAAGAGCCCCGAGGTGGTACGGGTCTACCTCCCGCCGGACGCCAACACCCTGCTGTCCGTGGCGGACCACGTCCTGCGCTCGCGCGACTACGTCAACGTGGTCGTCGCCGGCAAGCAGCCCTGCTTCGACTGGCTCTCCCTGGACGAGGCCCGCGGCCACTGCGCGCGCGGGGCGGGCATCTGGGAATGGGCCGGCACCGAGAGCCGCGACCGCGAGCCCGACGTCGTCCTGGCCTGCGCCGGAGACGTGCCCACCCAGGAGGTCCTGGCCGCCGCCGGGCTGCTGCGCCGCCACCTCCCGGACCTCGCCGTACGGGTCGTCAACGTCGTCGACATGACGAAGCTGCTGCCCCGCGAGGAACACCCGCACGGCATGGCCGACTTCGAGTACGACGCGCTGTTCACCCCCGACAAGCCGGTGATCTTCGCCTACCACGGCTACCCGTGGCTGATCCACCGGCTCACCTACCGCCGCGCCGGCCACGGCCAGCTCCACGTGCGCGGCTACAAGGAGTCCGGCACCACCACCACACCCTTCGACATGGTCGTCCGCAACGACCTCGACCGCTACCGGCTGGTCATGGACGTCATCGACCGCGTCCCCGGCCTCGCCGTGCGCGCGGCCACCGTCCGCCAGACCATGGCCGACACCCGCACCCGCCACCACGCCTGGATCCGCGACCACGGCACCGATCTGCCCGAGGTCGCCGACTGGACCTGGACCGGCTGATCCCCATCGGAGGTGGATCATGCAACGCCACATCACGGCCGGACTCGACGGCTCGCGCGAAAGCCTCGACGCCGCCGACTGGGCCGCCCGCGAAGCCGTACGGCGTGGCCTTCCCCTGCACCTGCTGCACGTGGACGGGGAACCCGCCGAAGCGACCTCCCTCCCCGAACTGGACGTGCCCGCCGAGCGCGAGCGCACGGCCCTGGACCGGGCCGCCGTCCGACTCGCCTACTGCCACCCCGCCTTGGAGATCCGCCCCGCCCACGCGCTCGGGCGGCCCGCCGACACCCTGGTCGAGGCGTCCGTGACCTCCGAGGCCCTGGTGCTCGGCTCGCGCGGCTTCACCGGATTCGCCGCGTTCCTGGTCGGCTCGGTCGCCCTCGACGTCACCGCCCGCGCCGCGTGCCCGGTCGTCCTGGTACGGGCGGGGGAGCGGCCGGAGGACGAGCGGCGGGGTCTGGCGGGCACCGGCCCGTACCGGCCCGTGGTCCTCGGGCTCGACCTGGCCCACCCGTGCGACGACCTGCTGGGGTACGCCTTCGACGCGGCGGCGAGCCGGCACGCGCCGCTGCACGTCCTGCACGCCTGGAGCGTGCCGCTGGTGCCATCCGCGGACGCGGACGACCCGGCGGCGGAGAAGGCCCGCGCGCTGTCCGCGGCGCTGTCCGCGTGGCAGCACAAGTTCCCCGACACCGAGGTGCGCGAGCACGCGGTCCACGGCCGGGCGGGCCACCATCTGCTGCTGGCCTCCACCCGGGCGAGCCTGCTGGTCATCGGCCGCCGCACCGGCATGGGCGACCGGCTGGGCCCGGTGGCCCACTCGGTGATCCACCACGTGCTGTGCCCGGTGGCCGTGGTGCCGCCCGGCTGACCGGGAAGCGCGAGGCCCGTGCGCCGGGGGTCGTCCCCGGCGCACGGGCCTGTGCGGTGCCTGCCGCACGAGGGACGGGTCAGGTGCGCTCGACCGTGATCGTGCGGGTGCTCGCCTTCGGCTCCGCCACCGGGACCGTGATGGTGAGGACACCGTCCTTGCAGTGGGCCCTCGTCTCGTCCCCGCGCGCGCCGGCCGGCAGCCGCACGGAACGGGCGAAGCGCCCGTAGCGGAATTCGCTGTGGTGCTTCTCGGTGGTCTCCGTCCTGCGCTCGGCGCGCAGGGTCAGGATCCCTTCGGTGACGGTGAGTTCGACGTCGTGCCCCGGGTCGATGCCCGGCAACTCGGCCCGCAGGGTGTACGCCCCCTCCGCGAGGGACTCCTCGATCCGGATGCTGCTGAGACCCGGCATGCCCGGCACGCCGGACTCGACCCACCCGAGGAGCTCGGGCAGCGACGGCCACGCGGGCAGCCGTTCGATCATCCCACTCATCGTGTCTTGCCCTCCCTTGACGGTTTCCCTGCCTGCCTCCGCTCTACGCCCGCGCGGGAACCGGCGAGAGGGGCCGAACGGGCCCTTCCCGGCGGAGTGTGGGCCTGATGGCCTCGCCCGGCGCCGAAGTGGGGTCCGTTCGGCCCTGTCGGGGTGCCGGCGCCGGAGGGACGGTGGAGCTCCGGCAGCCAGACGCCGGGAGGACGGGGGCGGAAGGTATGGGGTACGCCATGAACGACATCGGCGGGCAGGAACGGGGTGACCGGGACGAGGCGATCGCGCCGCGGCGGATGACCGCGCTCGACCGCCGGGAGGCGCTGCGGCTGCTGGCCACGACCTCGCTGGGCCGGGTCGTCTTCACGCAGGGCGCGCTGCCGGCGGTCCGCCCCGTCAACCATTTCGTGGACGGCGAAGACATCGTCGTCCGCCTGCACGAGGGGGCGACGCTCGCCTCGCTGGACGCGCCCGCGCCGGGCTCCGCCGTCGTGGTCGCCTACGAGGCAGACGCCATCGACCCGGACACGCACCTCGGCTGGAGCGTCGTCGTGACCGGCTACGCCCGGGTGATCGACGACCGCGACACGCTCGACCGCTACGCGAAGGCGCTCCGGCCCTGGGCGGCGGGCACGATAAAGGCCGCACTGCGCATCCGGCCGGATCTGGTGACGGGTTTCCGGCTCGGCCCCGAGCCCGGAGCTCCGGACCCCGGCAAGGGCCGAACGGCCCGGTTCCCTGACCCACGGGGATCTGCCTGGCCGGGGGCCGGCGGGGGCACGCTGGAGTGAGCGGCGGTGCCCGGGTGCCCGGGCGCGGATGACGAGCCGCCCCGGGAGGAAGAGCAGCCATGGTCCGTTACGTGTACGACTTCTCCGAAGGCGGCCGTGACATGGCCGACCTGCTCGGGGGCAAGGGCGCCAACCTGGCCGAGATGGTCCGGATGGGGCTTCCCGTACCGCCCGGTTTCACCATCACCACCGAGGCGTGCCGGGTCTTCCTGGCCACCGGTGAGCCACCCGCCGAACTGGCCGCGGAGGTGGCCGCCCACCTGGCCGCTCTCGAACACGCCACCGGCCGCCGGCTGGGCCAGGTGGACGACCCGCTGCTGGTGTCCGTGCGGTCGGGCGGCCGCTTCTCCATGCCCGGCATGATGGAGACGATCCTCGACATCGGGCTCGGCGACCTCTCGGTCCTCGGTCTGGGCAAGTCGCCGGAGCGGGAGCGGTTCGCCTGGGACTCCTACCGGCGCCTCGTGCAGATGTTCGGCGGTACGGTGATGGGAGTGGACAGCGCGCTGTTCGAGGACGTCCTGGCCGACATCAAGCGGCAGAACGGGGTCGAGGACGACAGCGCCCTGGACACCTGCGAACTCATCAGGACCGTCGAGGCCTTCAAGGACCTGATCCGCGAGCGGACCGGCGAGGAGTTCCCGCAGGACCCGGCCGAGCAGCTGCGGCGGGCCGTCCTCGCCGTCTTCACGTCCTGGAACGGCGAACGTGCCCGGCTCTACCGGCGCCGTGAGCACATCGCGGACGACCTGGGCACCGCGGTCACCGTCCAGACGATGGTGTTCGGCAACCACGGCGCGGACTCGGGCAGCGGTGTCGCCTTCACCCGCGACCCCGCGACGGGCCGGCCAGGCGTCTACGGCGACTACCTGTCCGACGCGCAGGGCGAGGACGTCGTCGCCGGGATCCGCGACACCGTTCCCCTCGCCGATCTCGAACGGCTGGCGCCCGCCGCGTACGAGGAGCTGCGCGGTCATATGCGGCGGCTTGAGTCGCACTACCGCGACCTGTGCGACATCGAGTTCACCATCGAGCGCGGCCGGCTGTGGATGCTGCAGACGCGCGTCGGCAAGCGGACCGCGCAGGCGGCGTTCGACATCGCCGCGCAACTCGCCGGCGAAGGCGTGATCACCATGGCCGAGGCGCTGCGGCGGGTCAGCGGGGAGGGGCTGGCGCGCTTGATGTCGCCGCTTTTCAGCACCGCGGCCGAGGGCGGCCCCATCGCTCGCGGCATCCCCGCCTCTCCCGGCGCCGCAGTAGGCGCGGCCGTGTTCGAGGCGGCCGAGGCCGTGCGGCGGTCCGCCGCCGGGGAGCAGGTGGTCCTCGTACGCCAGGAGACCACTCCCGACGACCTGCCCGGCATGGTGGCGGCCCAGGCCGTGCTGACCAGCCGGGGCGGCAAGACCAGCCATGCGGCCGTCGTCGCCCGCGGCATGGGCAAGGTGTGCGTGTGCGGCGCCGCGGAGCTCGCCGTCGACCCGGTGGTGCGGTGTTTCACCGCCCAGGGGGTGACGGTGCGGGAGGGAACGGTCATCTCGGTGGACGGGTTCACGGGCGAGGTCCGGCTGGGAGCCGTGCCTCTCACCGACTCGGCCGTCGTGGGGTACTTCGAAGCGGGCGGCCGCGCGCCCGGCGAGGGGGCCCAGCAGGACGTGCGGGACGTCCACCGGCTCATGCGGCAGGCCGACGAGGTGCGGCGCCTGGAGGTACGGGCGAACGCGGACACCCCCGAGGACGCGGCACGCGCCCGCCGCTTCGGCGCCCAGGGCATCGGCCCGTGCCGTACGGAGCATATGTTCCTCGGCGAGCGGCGTCCCTTGGTCGAAGCCATGATCCTCGCGCCCGGCGACGCCGAGCGCGAGGAGGCGCTCGCCGCGCTGCTGCCGCTGCAGCGCCAGGACTTCATCGGCATCCTGGCGGCGATGGACGGTCTGCCGGTGACGATCCGTCTGCTGGACCCGCCGCTGCACGAGTTCCTGCCCGACCGCACGGCGCTCGCCGTCCGCATCGCGCGCCAGGAGGCACTCGGCGAGGCGCCGGACGCGCGGGACGCCGAACTGCTGGCGGCCGTGGAGCGGATGCACGAGGAGAACCCGATGCTCGGCCTGCGCGGCGTGCGGCTCGGCCTCGTGGTGCCGGGACTGGTGGCCATGCAGGTACGCGCCGTCGCGGAGGCGGTCGTCGCCCGCAAGAAGGCCGGGGGAGACCCGCGGGCCGAGATCATGGTGCCGCTGGTCGACACGGTGGAGGAGCTGCGTCTCGTACGCGAAGAGGTGCACCGGGTGCTGAGCGCGGTCTCCGGCGAGGCCGGGGTCGCCGTCGTCTGTCCCGTGGGCACGATGATCGAGCTACCCCGAGCCGCGCTCACCGCGGGCCGGATCGCGCGGGAAGCGGAGTTCTTCTCCTTCGGCACCAATGACTTGACCCAGACCACCTGGGGCTTCTCCCGCGACGACGTCGAAGCGGCGTTCTTCTCCGTCTACTTGGACAAGGGCGTCTTCCCGGTCTCCCCGTTCGAGACGATCGACCGGGAGGGCGTGGGCCGGCTGGTGCGGATCGCGGTGGCCGAGGGCCGCGCGGCCCGCCCGGACCTGAGGATCGGTGTGTGCGGCGAGCACGGCGGTGACCCGGAGTCGGTGCACTTCTTCCACAACGTCGGGCTCGACTACGTCTCCTGCTCCCCGTTCCGCGTTCCCGTCGCCCGTCTGGAGGCCGGGCGCGCGGCCCTGGAGGATCGCCGAGAGGACGGCTGAACGGCAGCCGCCGGGCATGCGAGAGCCCCGGCCGGAGGGGCTCAACGCCCCCCGGCCGGGGCTCTCGCGTTCACTTCAGCCAGTGGTTGCGGCCCACGAACGGCAGCCGCTCCCACAGCGTGCCCAGCCCCCAGGTGCGGCCCGCACCGGCCACGGCGAGGGTGATCAGGACGGCCGCGTACACGACGTGGTAGTCGATCAGCGGGTTCGAGGAGGCGCTGAGGGTGCCGTCCGACAGGTGGCGCGCGGGGGGCCATTCGGCGGCCCACATCAGCGCCATCAGAGCGGTGCCCGCGACCGCCGCGAGGCGCAGTGCCACGCCGGTCGCCAGGGCGATCCCGATGCCCAGCAGGCCCAGCATGAACAGCCAGTCGGCCCAGGTGTCGCCGGCCCAGGAGTGGAAGGTGGACTCCATCGGCCCTGCGGCGACGTGGCTGAGGAAGCCCTTGGTGGGGGAGCCGCCGTCGATCCAGCCCTTGCCGGACTGCGTCGCGTAACTCCAGCCGAAGGTCTTGTCGAAGAACGCCCACAGGAAGGTGAACGCCGTCACCAGACGCAGCCCGGCCAGGGTGCGCGCCAGGGCCGTCGCCGAGGCCGCGGCGTGGTCGGCGGTCGTGGCGGCGGTGCTGTCGGTCCCGCCCGTGCGCCGGAAGGTGAAGCGGATGCCCGCGCGGTGGGAGTGTCCGTGCAGTGCCATGGTCGTCAGCCCTCTCCTCGTGCCACGCCGAGTGCGTGTACACCGTCAAATCTGACGGCGGGGGCGGCCGCTGTACCGGGGGCGCTCGGACCACACCGTTGGGCCGTTGGTCCCTCCGGGCGGGACCGGGCGGGACCGAGCGGGGTCCGGCGCCGAGCGGCGTCCGTGCGGGCCGGAGCCTGCCCGCCGCAGGGCCGGTCGGCCCTACCCGGCGGAGCGGGCGGGGACCAGTCTGGAGGTGCCCCGGGACGCTCCCGAGGCACCGCGACCAAGCGGCCGAACCCCTCCGGAGGGGCGTCATGCCACGTACCGTAATCGCCGGAATCGACGGCTCCGCCGAGTCCCGGGCGGCGGCCCTCTGGGCGGCTCGGGAGGCCGCGCTGCGCGGCCTCCCGCTGAGCGTGCTGCACGTCTGGCAGCCGTGGACGCACACCGCCGCGTTCGCCTCCGCGGGCGCCGTCGTGGCGCCGCGCGCGACCGGCTCCGACGAGAGCTGGGCCGAACGCCTGCTGCGCGAGACGGAGGAAGAGGTGCGCGCCCGGCACCCGCGACTGGACCTCAGCCTGGAACGCGTTCCCGGTCACCCGGTGGAGGTGCTGGGAGCCGCCGCCGACGAAGCCGAGGTGCTGGTGCTCGGATCGCGCGCGCTCGGCACGGTCACCGGCTTCCTGACCGGGTCCGTCTCCATCTCCGCCCTCGCCCGCGCCCGGCGGCCGGTCGTCCTGGTGCGCCCGGAAGGGACGGGAGATGGCGCGCCCGCCATGGCCACAAGCGGTGTGGGGCAACACGGCGACGTCGTGCTCGGCCTGGATCTCACCGATCCCTGCGACCCGCTCGTCGAGTACGCGGTGAACGCCGCCGGGGTACGGGAAGCCGCGCTGCGGGTCGTCCACACCTGGGCGCCGCCGCCGGTCTTCGGCTACGACCCCGCCGCCGTCGACCCCCAGCACATCGTGGCGCTCGGGCACCGGGAGCAGGACGCCCTGGAGGAGGCCCTGCAGCCCTGGCGGGCCAAGTACCCCCAGGTCCGCATCGAGCCACGGTGCGTGGCCGACCGCCCGGCCGCCCGCCTGGTGGAGGCCGCCGAGGACGCCGCGTTGCTGGTCGTGGGTCGGCGGATCCGCAGCCACGGCGGCCTCGTGCGCATCGGCCCGGTGACCCACGCCGTGCTGCACCACGCCCGCACCCCGATCGCCGTGGTGCCGCACGCTTAGGACGCGTTCGGGTGGACTACCCCCGGGGCAGCAGGGTGGCCGCGTGGTCCGGTACGTAGGACTGGAGATTGCGCGGCGGGCGCTGGTACGAGGTGGCGGGCGGGCGTTCGGGCAGGGACAGTTGGGTGCGGGGGACCTCGTGGTAGGGCACCGCGGCCAGCAGATGGGCGATCGTGTTGAGCCGTGCCTTGCGCTTGTCGTCGCTCTCGACGACGTGCCAGGGGGCCTCGCGGATGTCGGTGTGCTGGAACATCTCGTCCTTCGCCCGGGAGTAGGCTTCCCAGCGGGTGATGGACTCCAGGTCCATGGGGGAGAGCTTCCAGCGGCGTGTGGGGTCCTCGAGGCGGCGGTGGAAGCGCTGTTCCTGCACGGCGTCGCTCACCGAGAACCAGTACTTGAGCAGCAGGATGCCGTCCTCCACGAGCATCCGCTCGA
>NZ_BMTS01000051.1 GCF_014649795.1 Streptomyces melanogenes | reverse complement strand
CCGAGCCGAACTGCCCCCAGCTTCAACCGGATTGCTACGACAACCCGGCGGTGAAGGTCTCTCACCTCACTCGATTCCATGGCGCCTCGTGGCGCACCCACGCGATAGGACAAACTCGCCGTCCGCTATGAGGCGACCGTCCTCGTCGCGGCCATCAACGAGTGGCTGCGATGCGTGCGGCCATCGGCTGACTATGGCTCGTACAGAGGAAGGAAGTGGATGACCGCTTCCTCGTACGGGTGGGCATCACGGACCGCCTGCTGGACGGCGCGGGCTTGCTCCGCATCACAGACCGATTCGATCCTGCACTCCTCACCATGCTGCACAACGCCCACCTCACCGTCATACGGCTGCGAACCGGGCAACGACTGCCAGTTGCCGGTCACCCTCCACACGCTGGAACACCGCGCATACTCGCCAATCCGGCCCGCTCCGGCCGCATGGAGAGCCTCGATCACGACATCTACATGACTCTCCGGGACGGATATCTCAATCTTCAGACGCACCATGACCGGACCCTAACAACCCGCCGACCAGCACTTTCACAACACCTCGGTCGGCCGCGACGCGCACGGGCGAGCGCCCGGTTGGCCTCCAACCGGGCAATCGGCCCATCGACCCGGCCCATGCGGCGGCGGCCCAGGCCAAATGGCGCGCCAGGAGGACGGCCGCCGGAGCGTCCACGTGCTCACCGCGCAACAGTCGGCCTGCTGTGCACGACGTCCAAAGCCCCACCCGTCAGGCGAAGTCAATGGCGGCCAGCGCGGGGCCGGCGAGTGCCAGCGCATACTGCAGCTTGACGGCCCCGCGCCGCGCCGTGTAGCTCACCGCGGTGCTGGGCAGGCACAACGCCAGCCCTCCCACGACTGCGGACAGGCCCATCGACCACTGGGCCTCCTCCACCAGGGGCCCGCCCGCCCCGTCTCCGCTGTAGGACTGGCCAAGGACGATGACGATGAACGCGCCGTAGGCGAGAGCAAGCAGCAGGAGGCCGATACCGGCGAAGATGCGCACGGTCGCCGTGGACGGCGCGAACGGGTCGGTCGTCGCCGCTGAGGGGGCGGCGGTGGAAGGCAGGTCGGGTGTGGTCATGACCGCCATCCTGGCCCACACGCGCCGCCTCGACGTCGTGGCACATACTCATACGCGGAGCGAGTACGTACTCAAAAGTCCCCGCCCATCACGCTGCACACGGTGGAACGGGTTCTCCCGCAAACCTCGGCGGTACGGCGAGCTCTGACGTGCTGCCAGGTACCGTTTCGGCTCATACCGAAGCACCGGCGCCAGCCTGGCGGAGCAGCACGCGTGGCTCACGCGGGGCGGGTACCCGGCAACGGCCCGCAGTCCCTCTGCGGGCCGCTGACCGGCGCGGGCGCCCCTCGCGGCTCTTGACGGTGGGAGTGCATCCGCACGTCGCGGACCGTGGCCCGGCCGCAGGTGATCAAGGGAGCAGGCTGCCCCTCATCGGGTGTACAGGCGAATGCGGTAGCGCAGCCCTGACGCCGAGTGCTGCCAGCCCGTATCCTCGGCGCTCCTCCACTGCGGGCCCGGTGTCGGGGCGTAGACGTCGCCGTCCACCGCCGTGTCGACTTCCGTCACCGAGAGCATCGTGGCGTATCCCAGGGCGGCGCGGTAGATCTCCCCGCCGCCGATCACCCATGCCTCGGCGGGCACGGCCGCCGCCTCCAGCGGCTCGGCGGCGAGGGCGAGCGCCTCGGCGATGGACCCCGCGCGTTCCGCCCCTTCGGCCGCCCACTGGGGATCACGGGTGACCACGATGTTCCGCCTCCCGGAGAGCGGGCGGAACCGCACGGGCAGCGAATCCCATGTCCTGCGCCCCATCACCACCGGGTGACCGAGGGTGGTCGCCTTGAAGTGCGCCATGTCCTCGGGCAGACGCCACGGAATCGCGTTGTCCGCCCCGATGACGCCGTCGGGGGTCTGCGCCCAGATCAGCCCGATCTTCACACCGCCACCGAAGCCTTGATGGCCGGGTGGTGCCGGTAGTCGAGCACCTCCACATCGGAGTATGCGTAGCCGAACAGCGAGTCGGCCTCGCCCAGCCGCAGCTGAGGGAAGTCGAACGTGGTACGCGAGAGCTGCTCGCGCACCTGCTCGACGTGGTTGTCGTAGATGTGGCAGTCGCCGCCGGTCCAGATGAAGTCGCCCGGTTCCAGACCGACCTGCTGGGCCACCATGTGGGTGAGCAGCGCGTAGCTGGCGATGTTGAACGGGACGCCGAGGAACAGGTCCGCGCTGCGCTGGTACAGCTGGCAGGAGAGTTTGCCGTCGGCGACGTAGAACTGGAAGAAGGCGTGACACGGCGCCAGCGCCATCTTGTCCAGCTCGGCGACGTTCCAGGCGGAGACGATCATCCGGCGGGAGTCCGGATCCCGGCGCAGGGTGTCGAGGACCTCGCTGATCTGGTCGATGTGCCCGCCGTCCGGGGTGGGCCAGGAGCGCCACTGCGCTCCGTAGACCGGACCGAGGTCGCCGTTGCTGTCGGCCCACTCGTCCCAGATGGTGACGCCGTGCTCGTGGAGCCAGCCGACGTTCGAGTCGCCGCGCAGGAACCACAGCAGCTCGTACACGATGGATTTGAGATGCACCTTCTTGGTGGTGATCAGCGGGAACCCCTGCGAGAGGTCGTAGCGCAGCTGGTGCCCGAAGACACTTCGGGTACCGGTGCCCGTCCGGTCGGCTTTGGCTGTGCCGGAGGTGAGCACCAACCGCAACAGGTCTTCGTACTGGGTGTCGGCCATAACCGTCGATTCTACTGGTGCCCAGAACGCGGACTCGGCACCGCGTCTTCGTCGTTTTCCCTGGCCAGCCGCGCGCGGGAGGGGCAGCCGCACCCCCGGTCCGATGGCTGCTCCGCGATCCCCGTACGCGTTCGTGCCCCGCCGCGGCGGGGCGGGTGGGCCCCGGACCGCTGCGCGGGGGCCACCGCGTCTGCCGGGCGTCAGGCGCAGTTGTCGCTCGCCCGGCCCGCGACTACCTGGCTCTCGGCCCACGACCGTTCGTTCGCCAGTGCGTTCCCGCACCGTGCGGCTGCCGTCCCCATCGTCTGAGTGGCCGCCACCGCCTCAGGGTGCGGAACACATCCTGCAGAGACGAAGACCCTCACGCACCGCCACCACACCAACGAGCGGCACGACCAGCCGTAACGGCCCCAGGGTGATTGCCTGCCGACGTCCCCAGGACAAACCTGACACACGCGACCGACCGCCGGGAGAACGGGAGACAATCGATCGGATCGCCCCACTTCGGTCTGGCCCACCCACACTCTGGTACCGAGCCGGAGCATCCGACCCCGCACGAGGTGACGTGCACTCCCCGCTGGCTGCACCGCGAGCGACCCGCGCGGGGGGCCAGGGCCGGCCTTCGCACGCGCGACATCCGTGTGCCGCCCCGGCCGCGGTGCCGGCGGTGAGCCGAGCCCCTGCGGCAGACTGGCCGACCGTGCACATCGTGCGCCGTCGACAAGCCTCACGGACAGCCGCAACGAAACCAACGACCAGCACGGACAACCGTAACGGCGGCGGCAGGGACCTCCGTAACTCGCACGGCACCTCCCCACGCAACACTGCGCGGGGACGAACAACCACACGCACAGCCGTAACACCTACAGGCCAGCACGGCCAGCCGTAACGGCACCGGCAGCCGCGGTCGGACTACCGCTCTCGGCAAGCGATTGCGCCTGCCGCCAGTTGATCAGGCACAGCCCGGCACTCCCCCCACACGGGCGCGCCTTCGCCCTCAGGAACCCTGCAAGGCGATGATCACCCCCGACTGCTCCTCCGCCCGAGCCAGCACCCACACCCCGCCGCCCCGCACAACACCACACAGAGCCGGGAAGCTTCACGCCCAGCCATAACAAAACCACTGACGGCACGGCTATCCGTAACGGACACCGCTCTCGCGACCTCCGCAACCCTCACGGCACGCGATCACACACAGCACGAAACTCCCATCTCGACCACGCCGTCCCGGCCCAAGTGGGCGAGCCTTCGCCTTCCAGAACCGTACGAGGCGAAGACCGACCCCGTTGCTCCCCCGCCCGAGCCAGCGCCCACATCCCCCCCACACACACAACACCACGCAAGGACGAAAACCATCACGGAAAGCCGTAACACACCCACAGACCGGCACGGCCAGCCATAACGGCACCCGCAGTCGCGATCTACCTACCACTGACGGCAAGCGATTGCGCCCGCCGCCACTGCCCGAACTCCCGGCGTACGTAGAGCTGTTCCGCTTCGTCGAGCGCGGTCACGATTCCCTGCTCGACTATCTAGCCGAGCACTGGAGGGACCAGTACGGCTTCGAGGACGCGCGGGACTACGTGATCGAGAGGCTGACCGACGGCCGGGCGGACCTGCTACTGGACGAGCTGGACGAAGTCCTTGGCGGCGAGAGCGCGCAGGAGGCGCAGGGCGCCGACGACGGTGTGACCGACGAACTGACGCGGCTGGCCACCCGGTTCCCCCGGGCCCCGATCGCCGTGACGTGCCACCGGCACGGCTGACGGCGGCCTGCCGCAGTTCCAGATCTTGGAGGCGCTGGACTTCGATTGGTCCGATATCGAGACGTTCGTCACCAACTGGTTCAACGACGGTGACCGTCGCCGTGGTGGGCTGGTGCGTGCCCTGTCCCATCAGCGCGGCTTGCGGTACCTCCCCGAAGAGGATCTGCTCGATCGGATCGCCCGCTTCCTTCCCACGATCGACTTGCTGCCCGCGGACATCTTGTGCACGCCCACCGCGTCGGCTTCCACACATCCGGTCGAAGAGCGCGGGTGCAGAGGCGGGATCGAGAGAGAAGCCGCGCTCGCGCCAGCCCCTGCGCAGGGTGGCCCGGCATGTCGGTGAGGCGCAATGTTCCACTGAGCGGACCGAGCGCTCCAATTGCACAGGCCTCATCCGCGCATCCATCGCTGCAGGCCACACTGGCGATCGACGGCCGGACGCGGCAGCGTTCCTTGGCAGCGACTCAAAGCGTCGTGCCCCGCTGATGACGATTGCGTTAGCGTGCACCTCATGAGGAGCACGGAGTACTCAACTCCTAACGGTTTAAGCAGGGTTACCGGCTCGCCGACGGTCTCGCTGCCCAAGGGGGGCGGGGCCGTACGCGGTATCGGCGAGAAGTTCGAGAGCAACGCGGCCAACGGCACCGGCTCACTCAGCGTGCCGCTGGCGCTCAGCCCTGGTCGCTCCGGCTTCGGCCCCTCACTCACGCTGAGCTACGACTCGGGAGCGGGCAACGGCCCCTTCGGATTCGGCTGGCACCTGTCCGTCCCCTCGGTCACCCGCAAGACGGACAAGGGGCTGCCCCGCTATGCAGATGCGCCCGAAGACGTCTTCGTGCTGTCCGGTGCGGAAGACCTGGTCCCCGAACCGAGCCCGCCTTCCGGCTCCGGCCTGCCGACCCGCACCGAGGATGGTCGCACCTTCCTCATACGCCGCTACCGTCCCCGCACCGAGGGCCTGTTCGCCCGCATCGAGCGGTGGACCGACATCGCCTCGGGTGACGTGCACTGGCGCTCTGTCTCCCCTGCCAACGTCACCAGCGTGTACGGGCGCACCCCCGCCGCCCGTATCACCGACCCGGCCGCCCCTGGACGGGTGTTCAGCTGGCTACTGAGCGAGAGTTACGATCCCGAGGGCAACGCACTGGTGCATGAGTACAAGTCCGAGGACTCTGCGGGGGTAGATCACTCCCTCACCCACGAGCGCAACCGCACGCAAGCCGCCCGTGCGGTCGGCCGCTACCTCAAACGCGTCAAGTACGGCAATCGCGTGTCGCGGCTGGCTGACCCCGGGCTGTCCGAAGCCGGCTGGATGTTCGAGGTCGTCTTCGACTACGGCGAGCACGACCCGGAAGCGCCCACCCCTGCCGACGCTTCACCGTGGCCGTGTCGCTCGGATCCCTTCTCGACGTACCGCCCGGGCTTCGAGGTGCGCACCTACCGGCTGTGCCGACGGGTACTGATGTTCCACCACTTCCCCAGCGAGCCGGGTGTGGGTCACAACTGCCTGACCCGGTCGACGGATCTCACCTACGACGAGAATCCCATCGTGTCCTGCCTCTCGTCGGTCATACAGGCTGGTTACCGCCGACTGGACGGTGGGAGGTACCGGCGCAAATCCCTGCCTCCGCTGGAGCTCGGCTATTCCAAGGCCGTCATCGACGAGCAGCCGCATGACCTCGATCCCCAGAGTCTGGAGCACTTACCGGCCGGTCCCGTCGGCCCCGCATACCAGTGGGTTGACCTCGACGGCGAGGGCATCGCCGGCGTCTTGGCCACTCAGAGCGGCACCTTGTACTACAAGCCCCCGGTCGGTGACACCCGTTACGGACCTCTGCGGCCGCTCGCCACCCAACCCGCCTTCGCCGACCGGGCGGAAGAAACCAGCGGCGGCTCCGGCAGCCCCCGCCTTCTCGACCTGGCCGCGGACGGCAGCCTCAACCTGGTCGACCTAGGCGGCACGGTTCCCGGCTCCTACCGGCGGACGGCAGAGAGAGACGGGACCGATCCGGGCTGGTCGCCGCTGCGTCCCTTCACCTCGCTGCCCAACCTCGACTGGGACGACCCGAACGTCCGGTTAGTGGACCTGACCGGCGACGGCCGCGCCGATGTCCTGGTCACCCGCGACGACGTCTTCCAATGGCACCCCTCCCACGGGTACACAGGCTTCGGCCCCGCTGAAAGCGGGGCGTCTCCCGCCGACGAGGAACGCGGCCCGCGCCTGGTGCTCGCCGACGCCGAGCAGTCCCTCTACCTGGCCGATGTCTCGGGCGACGGACTTGCCGACCTTGTCCGGATCCGCAACGGCGAGGTGTGTTACTGGCCCAGCCTCGGTTACGGCCGCTTCGGCGCGAAGGTCGCCATGGACGGTGCTCCCTGGTTCGACGAACCGGATCAGTTCGACCAGCGGCGTATCCTCCTGGCTGATGTCGACGGCTCGGGCACCGTCGACATCCTCTATCTGCACCGTTCGGCGGTCCAGATTCACCGCAACCGCTCCGGCAACGCCTGGGCGCCGCCGCACCGGCTGGCGTTCTCCCTCCCTGCGTCCGACGGTCCCTCCCAGGTCTCCCTCGCAGACCTGCACGGCAACGGCACCGCCTGTCTCGTCTGGTCCTCCCCGCTACCCGGCGACACCAGTCACAGCGTGCGCTACGTGGACCTGACCAGCGGCCGGAAACCGCACCTCCTCGTCCGCGTGACCAACAACCTCGGCGCCGAGACCGCTATCCAGTACGCGGCGTCCACGGCCTTCTACCTCGCGGACAAGGCAGCCGGCCGGCCCTGGGCAACGCGGCTCCCGTTTCCCGTCCAGGTCGTGGAGCGGGTGGAGCGGGTGGACCGCATCAGTGGCAACCGGTTCGTGTCCCGCTACGTCTACCACCACGGGCACTACGACGGGATCGAGCGTGAGTTCCGCGGCTTCGGCATGGTTGAGCAGTGGGACAGCGAGGAGTTCGCCGCGCTCGGCGACGGCACCAACATCGACCAGGCCACCCACCTGCCGCCTGTCCTGACCAAGACATGGCTGCACACCGGCACGAGCGACGACGACCACCTGTCCCGGCAGTTCGCCGGCGAGTACTTCCGCGAAGTCGATCACTCCGCGGCCCCACCGGACGAACTGCTCCTGGACGATACCGTTCTGCCTGGCACCCCGCTCACAGCCGACGAACGACGGCAGGCGTGCCGCGCGCTGCGTGGGTCCGTACTGCGGCAGGAGATCTATGCGTTCGACGACACCGAAGCCGCTGCCCGGCCGTACACAGTCACGGAACGAAATTACACGATCCGGCTTGTCCAGCACGCCGAGGGCCCGCCGCCGCCCGGCGCCGACGCCCCATACGCGGTGTTCTTCGTGCATCCCCGCGAGTCGCTCACCGCGCGTTACGAGCGGCGGCTGTACGACGTCGACGGGACGCAGCACCCCGATCCGCGGGTCAGCCATGAGCTCGTGCTCGCCGTGGACGACTTCGGTAACACCCTGCGCTCGGCAGCGGTCAGCTACGGCCGCCGCCACACCGACCCGGATCCCGCCCTGAGCGACGACGACCGGGCTCGCCAGCATCGGCGGCACGTCGCGTATACAGAGCACCGCTTCACCAATGCCGTGGATGACCCCCGGGCGTACCGCGCGCCGATGCCCTGTGAGACGAAGGTCTGGGAAGTGCTGGGCGTGGAACCGCAGGCTCAGACACCCGGCTCCACCAGCCCGTTCCGGTTCGCCGAACTGGACGCCGCGCTCACCGAGGTGACCCGCGAACGGCCCTACCAGGACTGGGATGCCGAACCCGACCCCAACGAGCCCGCTCGTCGCCTCATCGAGCACACCCGCGCCCTGATGCGCAGCGACGACCTGTCCGGGCCGCTCCCGCTCGGCGTGCTGGAATCCATGGCGTTGCCGTACGACCGCTACCGGCTGGCGTTCACGCCCGCGCTGATCACCAGCCTGTACGAGGACCGCGTGCACGACACCCTGCTCGCCGGGGAGGCCGGGTACGTGCGGCTGGAGGGGCACGACGGATGGTGGGCACCGTCCGGCCAGATCCGCTACGCCCCCACCGCGGCCTCCTCCCCCGATGAACTCATCCATGCCCGCACTCACTTCTTCCTTCCCTGTCGCTTCCTTGACCCCTTCGGCGGGGTCGCGGAGGTGACGTACGACGGCTATGACCTGCTCACCGCGTCCGTGCGCGACGCCGCCGGCAACGTCGTCAGCGCCGGCGAACGCGCCCCGGACGACCGTCTGCTAGGCGGCGGGCTCGACTACCGGGTCCTGCAGCCGTGGCTGGTCTCAGACGCCAACCGCAACCGGGGGGAGGCCGCCTATGACGCGCTCGGCCTGGTCGTCGCCACGGCCATCCGGGGCAAGCCCGAGGAACAACTCGGCGACATGCTCGATGGATTAGATCCCGACCCGGACGACGCGGCCGTGGCCGTATACCTGAGCGACCCACTCGCGCACCCGTACCCGCTGTTGGGCGGCGCCACGACCCGCCTGGTCTACGACCTGTTCGCCTACTACCGCAGCCGCGACCGGGAGATCCCTGACTGCCCGGTGATTGCCACCCTCACCCGCGAGACCCACACCAGCGACCTCGCTGTCGGCGAACAGAGTGCGGTCCAGCACGCATTCGCCTACAGCGACGGCCTAGGCCGCGAGATCCAGCGCAAGGTGCAGGCCGAACCGGGCCCGGTCTCCGCTGGCGCAGCGGTGGCTGCCCCGCGGTGGGCGGCCACCGGCTGGAGCATCTACAACAACAAGGGCCTGCCGGTCCGCCGCTACGAGCCGTTCTTCTCGGCCACGCACGCCTTCGAACCGGCGATCGCCACAGGTGTCAGCCCGGTACTGTTCTATGACCCCCTGGGCCGGGCCGCTGCGATCCTGCACCCCGACCACACGTGGGAAAAGGCCGTCTTCGCCCCGTGGCGGCAGGCGAGCTGGGATGTCAACGACACCGTGCTGGCCGACCCGCGCCAGGATCCGGACGTCGGCGGCTACCTGGGACGTTACCTTGCCGGCCAGCCCGGCTGGCGCAGTTGGTACGAGCGCCGCGCCGACGGCAGCCTCGGCCCGGCCGCGCAGGAGGCCGCCGCCAAGGCCGCCGCACACGCGGCGACCCCCGGCCTGACGTGGCAGGACAGCCTGGGCCGTCCCTTCTTGACCCTGGTGGACAACGGCACCGAGAGATACTCCACCCGGACCCGGCTGGACGCCGAGGGCAACCAGCGTGTGCTGGCCGATGCCCGCGGCGTGCTCGCTCTCGGACAGGACTACGACATGCTCGGCCGCGCCGCGCATGCCACCAGCCCCGACTCCGGCGAGCAGTGGCAGGTCCCGGACGTTGCGGGACAGGCGTGCCGGGCCTGGGACGGCCGCGGCACCGCCGTGCGGTGGTCCTACGACGCCGCACGCCGCCCCACCCACGCCTACGCGGCGAACGGCGTCGCGGAACGGCTGCGGGTGCGCCACCTCTACGGCGAGGACCTCGGCGCTGCGGCGGCTGCGCGCAACCTGCGTGGCCGAACGTATCTCACCTTCGACGGCGCCGGCCTGGCCACCACGACCCAGGTCGACTTCAAGGGCAATTCCACCGGAACCGCACGGCGGCTGGTCCTCGACCACCGCACCGAACCCGACTGGGCGCTCGTCGCTGGATCTCTCTCCGCAGACGAGGCACTGAATGCCGCTGCCCCCCTGCTGGAGGCCGCCGCGTACACATCCTCGACACGGCTGGATGCGATGAACCGGCCGCTCGCCACGACCAGCCCCGACGGCAGCACCACCCGCGTCGGCTACAACACCGCCGGGCTGCCCGAACAGCTCGACGTGCATCTGCCCGGCACCACCGTATGGACCCCGTTCATCACTGACATCGACTACGGCGCACGGGGCCAGCGCACCTTGCTCGCGCTCGGCTGCGGCACGACCACCGGGTACACCTACGATCCCGACACCTTCCGTCTGACCGCCCTGAGCACCCGCGACAAGGCCGGGCGCCTGCTGCAGGGGCTGTCACTGACCCGCGACCCGGTGGGGAACGTGCTGCGGGTCGAGGACGCCGCCCAGCAGACGGCGTTCTTCGCCAATGCCGTGGTCGAACCCACCCGGAGCTACACCTACGACCCGACGTACCGCCTCACCATCGCCGAGGCCCGTGAGCACATCGGGCAGACCGAGCCCGGCCAGACCGGCCCCGACGACCCCGTCCGCTACCCCATCCCGCACGTCAACGACGCGCAGGCAATGCGCCGTTACCGGGAGGAGTACGCGTATGACGCCGGCGGCAATCTGCGGAGGGTGGCACACCGGGTGAACGGCGCGAACCTGTGGACGCGCCGCTACGCCATCGCCCAGGAGGGCAACCGGCTGCTGGCCACCAGCATGCCCGGCGACCCCGACGGCCAGTTCAGCCACGTCTACACCCACGATGCGGGCGGAAACATCACCGCCATGCCGCACCTGCGGCAGTTGCACTGGGACGCGGAGAACCGGCTGGTCCGCGTTGACTTCCCGGACGGCGGCACCGCGTACTACCAGTACGACGCGGACGGCCGCCGGGTGCGAGCCGTCCTGGAGCGGGGCGGGACGGCCAGCCACCGGCTCTCCCTGGGCCAGACGGAGATCCACCGCAGGACCACCGGCGATCAGGTGGTCACCGAGCAGCACTCCCTGCACGTCATGGACGGCGGCGAGCGGATCGCCCTAGTGGAGACAACCACGGTGGCTTCCGGGAAGCCGCCCGCAGGCGGCCCGGTGACCGTCGTGCGCTACCAGTTCTCCGACCACCTCGGCTCGACCGCCATCGAGCTTGACGGGAACGCCGCGCTGCTGTCGTACGAGGAGTACCACCCGTTCGGCACGACCGCATTCCACTCCTCAGCCGGAGCCGCCGAGACCAGCTTGAAGCGCTACCGGTTCACTGGACGGGAAAAGGACGAGGGGACCGGCTTCACCTACCACGGCGCCCGCTACTACGCGCCCTGGCTGGGCCGGTGGGCCAGCGCGGACCCGGCGGGACCAGTCGACGGCCCCAACCTGTACGCCTACGCCCGCAACCGGCCTACGACGATGGTGGACCCGGGCGGCCTGCAGACCACGGAGCCGACCGTACTCAACCCCTCCGCCCACCACGCTTGGACACTGGCTCAGCTGGGAGACCAGCTCAACGCGATCCGGTCGCAGGCGGCGGAGAAACCCGACGTCTACGCGGCGGCCCTGGACGCGGTCCGCAGCCTTTACGTGCGCCGACAGGACACAAGGGACGACTACACCTACGACATCGACAAGAAACTGCTGCGCGGACGAGGCATCGCCGATGACGACATCGCCGAACTCGACAAGGTGTTCCAGCAAACCCAGTTCGCGCCGGTGGGCGTGCAGCACAGCGACTACCTGATCGATGCTGGAGACCACGGCCTCCTGCTCAAGCACGTCACCGCGGAGGAGGCCACCCAGGCCCAACAAGAGGCCCGGGTCCGGCACTCCGAAGCCGTGCACGCCCAGACCCGGGAATGGCTCTTCGGCATGTTCGCAGCGCTCGGCGGGGTCGCCGCCGGACGGGCCCAGATGCGGTCGGCCAGCCAGAGTCCGTCCGGACCCCAGTCGCATGTGCCGGTAGGAAGCGGCGGATCGGGGTCATCGGGCCCGCCGCCGGGGAAGAGCCCGGCGCCGTGGCGACTGCCGCAGGTACCGGCGGGCAAAGAAGAATACATCGGCAAGTACCGGATCGATGTCTTCCAGAGGCTCGTGAACGAGTCCGCGGCCGAGGCGGTCACCGATCCGGTCGCGTCGTTCGGCCGCGTCCCGACCAGCCTGCGGATCCCGATGCACCCCCAGTCACCCATGGTCGCCCCTTACACCGGCTGGGCGGTGGAATACGGCACCGCGGCCCGTGTCCGGGCCAACCCTCTGTTCAATCGCATGAACCAGCACATGTCACTGGGCGCGCAGAGCCGCGGTGGCACCGGCGACTTCCAACTCAGGCCGCCCTTCCAGCACTGGAACCTCAAGCCGATCGACGTCACGACGGACCGCGAGGCGTACTCCAAAGCCGTCAAGGGATACGACTTCACCTTCGTCACCTACGAGCTGAACCTCCAGCCCATCCGGGACTGGATGGCCCGCTGACCGGGGCCGACAGCGCAGACCGACGACCACCACGCAGAAGGAAAACAGGGGGACCCGATGACCGCTGAGCGCGCCCGCGCCACCATGCGCTACGTCACCGGCCGGGTGACTGGAAGGGACGGCTCCGGCGTCGCAGGCGTCACAGTGACCGCGGTCGCCACAAGGCTGTGGTCGCAGGTGCCGCTCGGCGAGGCCGTCACCGACGCCGCCGGCGTCTACCGCATCGAGTTCACCGCCGCCGACATGCCCGATACGGGTGCGGGACTCCTGGTGCGCGCCAGTGCCGAGGGCCATGACGCCGAGCGGGTGGTGCCGGGCAGCGGCACGGACACGCCCGCCGGATCCGGCCTCGACCTGCACCTGCCCGGGTACGGGCCAAGTGAGTACGCGCGGATGCTGGCCACTGTCACACCGCTGCTCGACGGCACGGATCCGGCCGACCTCGTCGAAGACGACACGCGCCACGACATCGGCCGCCTCGCCCTGCTCGCTGGTCTCAGTCTTGACCGCGTCGGCCGCCTGGCCTCCGCCGCCGGTCTCGCCCGTGCCACCGGCCTGCCCGCGGAGCCCTTCTACGGCCTACTCGCCCACAACCTGCCTGCCGAGCTCACGGCCCTGGCCCAGCGGTCATCCGAGGAGATGCGCTCTGTATTCGCCGCGGCGGCAAAGGCGCATGTGATCGCGCCGGTGGACAGCGCGGACGACTTCGTCGCCACCCTGCGGGCCCGGGAACTGGCAGCGGCGCGCACGCCCGCCCTGGCGCCGGACGGTGTGCGCCCCTCTCCGCTCGCGGAAATCTTCACCGTCGCCGTGCCCGACCCGGCTGTGCGCGAACGCCTCTACGGCGACTTCCTGGACGGCGGGGCGAACCGTGCGGCCTTTGGGGCAGCATCCGGGCCCCGGACGGCGGAGGGCGAGCCCGGTGAGACGGCCGCGCAGGCTCCCCCTCCGGGACAGGGAGAGCCTGGCGAGCACACCGACCGGCTGCGGCTGGCCCTGCACCTGGGTGCCCTGACCGACGACAACGCCCCCCTCGTACGGACCCTGCTGGCGCGCTTCGACACCGGTGAGTTCACCAGTCGGCGCGATCTGGTACGCCTCGATGGCCGCTGGGCGGAACTCGTCGCCGAGACCGGGGGCGTACCGCAGCGGATCGGGGACAGCGCTGAGGTGTACGCGCAGACGATCCATGCCCGAGTGACCGACGCATATCCGACCGCCCACATCGCGTTGCGGCTGGCCAACCACCCCGATCACGCCGAGGCGCCCGGGACCCGCTTCCTGGCTGCCAACCCCGAGTTCGACCTGATCGCCACCCCGGTGAACCCCGTCACCGTGCCCGACGACACTGCACGCAGCGAACTGGCCGCGATCCAGCGGACATTCAAGGTCGCCCGGGACTTCGACACCATGCAGGCGCTGCGCGACCACGGCTTCGCCTCCGCGTACGACATCGCGAGCATAGCCCCCGACACCTTCGCCCAGCGCGTGTCAGGCACCGTCGGGGAGCCCGTGGCGCGGGCCGTCCACGCCCGCGCCACCCACGTGCACGCCGCCGCCGTCAATCTGATGACAGACCTGCGGACCGCGGGCCAGCTGGACGTGCCCTGGCTGCCGCAGGTGGGGCCGCTCGCCCAGGTCCCGGACTGGGAGGACCTGTTCGGGTCGGCGGACTACGGGGCCGTCGCCCCCTCCCGCTCGGTGACCAGCCAGGCGGCGTATCTGGTGGATCTGCTGTACTACCTGCGGCGGCTGGGCGGCAACGTGACAACCGGCCCCTCGCGGAATGGGCCGGTCGCAGACGTGCTGTATGCCCGCCGCCCGGACCTGTGGGACGTCGACCTCAGCACGGACAACACCGAACTCTCCCTGCCCTGCATCGACCTCGTCAACGAGCTGCTGGAGTCCGCCGTCGCGCCCGCCGACGCGATCCCCGCGACCGAGCGGCAGAGCAACGGCGAGGCCGAGGAACTGCGCGTGCAGCCGCAGCACGTCAACACCGGCGCATATGAGACGCTGCGTACCGCCGTCTATCCTTGGGATCTGCCGTTCGACCTATGGGCCGAGCAGACCGCCGTCTGGCTCGGCCACCTCGGTGTCACCCGCGAGACCCTGCTGACCACCCTGGGCACCGGCGGCATGAGCTCCGACACCGCCAGCAACGTCCTGACCGCCGAACGCCTCGGCCTCACCACTGCGGCGCGGCGGATCATCGCGGGCGAGCCGCTGCCCCCCGCACACACGCTCGCCGCGTTCTACGGACGCCCGGCGGACACCGCCGACGCCGACCTCGTGCGCGAGATGTCTGCCGTACGCACCCTGTTGGACACCGCCGGTCTGCGCTTCACGGAACTGGCGGCCCTGCTGGAGACCCGTTTCGTCAACCCCGGCGGCACGCTGTACGTCACCCCCGCCCCGGATGCCCCCGACGACACCACCAAGATGACGCTGACCGGACTCGACACTGCGGCCCTCGACCGGCTGCACCGGTTTGTCCGGCTGCACCGGGCCCTCGGCGGCACCGCCGCCGATCTCGACCGGCTCATCCAGGCAGCCAACAACCGGGGACTGCTGGATGCGACGACACTGCACTGCATCGCCGCGGCCAGGTCATTGGCGGCCAGGATGAACCTGCCCGTGGAACGGGTGGTGGCGTTCTGCCTGCCGCTGGACACCTACCGCTACCCCTCAGACTCGCAACCGCCCCTCTATGATCGGCTGTTCCTCGACCCGACAGTCATGGCCCTCCCGCCCGGCGCCCCAACCCCCTTCGAACTGAACGCCGACCGCACCGAACTGAAGGTCCTCGGCACCAGCCTCGACACCCCTGCGGTGTCGGCCGCGCTGCTCGCCGTGCTGGAAGTCACAGACGAGGACCTCGCGCAACTCGTCAGCGGCCCCGACGCGGCCGTCCCCAGCCGGGCCCTCAACCTGGCGCACCTGTCGATCCTGGTCTGCGCCGTCACCCTGGCCCGCTTCCTGGATCTCTCCATCAGTGACCTGCTGCGTCTGGTACGGCTGGACGGCAACACGCCGTGGATCTTCCAAACCTGTCGCACGGCGGTCATGGCATCAGCCGAACGCTCCGCCAGCGCTTCCCTGACCCTGTCGCCGGACTCCCCGTTGGACCTGCTCGAGCACGCTCCGAGGAACGGCGGACCGGCGCTGTCACCGACGCCAGCCGCGACCACTCCGCCGCTTTTTCTCAATCACATGCTCACGTCCGTGGGGATGTTCCTCGACCACGCGCAGACGCTCCGCGCCACCGCCTTCACGGTATCCGAGACGGACGTCGTCCTGACGGCGACGCTCACCGCGCAGGACGGCCCTGTTCCCGACGACACCACGCTCGCCACCACGCTGAGCGAGCTGCGCGCCGCACTGCAGACGGTCGCTCAGCAGACCACACGGACCACCGACGCGAAGGGCGAGCTGACCCGCAAGGACCTCGCACTGCTGGGCTGGGACAGCCCCCTGGTCCAGGACGCCGTGTCCACGCTCCTGGGCACGGTCGCCTACCAGAGCCTCCTGGCGACCCTGCCCGCTGGCCTGACCCTGCCCACCGACCTCCCCGTACGGTACGAGCCAGGTACCCCTGCCGCAGACGGCCGACTGGTCTTCACCGGACCGATGAATGACGAGCAGCGGCAGCGACTGATCGACCTCGCCACCGCAGCCACCCCCATCGGTGCGGCCTACCGGTCGGCCGTGGAAGAGCTGTACCAGGCGCCCCGCACCTTCGTAAAGAGCCGGATGAAGGCCCTGCGCGTCCCGGTGTTCTCCGCCCCTCTGACCGCCCTGCCCCCGGGATACCGGATCCCTGCCGCGCTGGCGGGCAAGGTGTTCTACGACCCCACAGAGCACCGTCTGCGCTCGCGCGGATACCTGACGGACGCCGCAATCCGGGCGCTGAAGACGCCACCGGCCGACGCTGACCTGGCCAAGGCCGTCGATGGCCTCGCCGCCGCCCAAGAAGCGGCCCCTGAGCCCGCAAACCGGTTCCTCACCGACGCCGACGCCGACGCCCTCTTCGGCAGCTCCACGGTCACCCCCGCCGACCGCTTCCACTTCGTGCTGGAGCGACTACTCCCCTACCTGCGGCGCACTCTGAGCGAGACCACCATCGTCCAGCAGCTCGGCCAGGCAACCAACCTCGACCCCGCGAGCACCGCTGCTCTGCTCGGCACCTGGCTGCGCGACACGGCCGAGGAGCCCATACTGCAAGACTTCCTCGCACCCCAGTTCGTGGGGTCCGACCCCAGCGTGACCATCACGCGCATCGGTTTCGCTCCGCAGCTCACCTCTCTCGCCCTCCTTCACCGGGTGGCCCTGGTCCTCACGAAGCTGCGGCTGACCGCTGAGGAGCTTCCCTTCGTCTTCACCAGCGCCGCCCCCGCCACCTGGCTCGACCTCAACGCGCTGCCCAGGACACCGCTCCCGCGCACCGGAGCGTCCCCGCTCGTACGCAGCCTCATCGCACTGGCAGAGCTGACCCGTCTACGCGACGCGATACCCGGCCGCATGGCCACGATCGACGCCATCTTCACCGCCGGCCGGACGCCCAATGCGACCAGCGAGGACGTCGCCAGGGAGCTCAGCCGCAGAACCGGCTGGGACGCCACCGACATCCTCGACACAGCCCGCTCCCTGCGCATCCAGGCCGCACCCCAGTACGCCGACGCCGCCCAGCTGCGGTTGCTGCTGGGCGGCGTCGCCCTGGCACGCCGCATGGGCGTCTCGGCCGCCCGGGCCACGGGCTGGCTCAAGGAGAGCCTCTCAGCCGATGAAGCCCAGACCGCACGGCTGGCTGCCAAAGCACTGCACTCCGCCAGCGACTGGACCACCGCGGCCACACCCGTCCAAGACGCCCTGCGCGACCGGCAGCGCGCTGCACTCGTGTCGTATCTGCGGGTACGCCCACCGCGGGACGGCGCCACGCCGCTGTGGAGCGACACCAACGGCATGCAGGACTACTTCCTGATCGACGTCGAAATGAGTGCCGTCCAGCAAACGACTCGGATCGCGCAAGCGATCTACAGCACGCAGCTCTTCGTCCAGCGGTGCCTGCTCAACCTGGAAACCCACGTCGCCGCCTCCGGCTCCGCGCTGTGGGAGCAGTGGGAGTGGATGAAGCAGTACCGGCTATGGGAGGCGAACCAGAAGGTCTTCCTGTACCCCGAGAACTACCTTCAGCCGGAGCTGCGGGCCGACAAGTCCCCGTTCTTCGGGCAGCTGGAGACGGACCTGACGCAGAAAGAGCTGACGGACGACAACGCGCAGAGCGCGCTGCTGCACTACCTGGACCAGCTCACCGACGTGGCTCGGCTCCAGCCCAGCGGGGTCTACGTCGACTACGACGAATCCTGGCCCGGCGACTTCAGTGGAGAGAGGGTCCATGTCCTCGCCCGCAGTGAATCCGCCCCTAGGACCCACTACTACCGCACGTGGGTGAACCGGCTCTACTGGACGCCTTGGGAGAAGGTTGATCTGGACATTGACGGCGATTCGCTGACCCTCGGCGTGTGGGACCGCCAGCTCTACGCGTTCTGGCCGACGTTCATTCCCGCAGCGGAGCAGAGGAACATCGCATCGCTGCCCGACGGCGGTACACAGCACGAGCTCAAGCCCGCGGCTAACTACTGGCGGATTCAGCTCAACTGGAGCGAGTACCGAAACGGTCGGTGGACCCCCAAACGGGTCTCCGACGAGATGATCGACACTAATCCGAAACTTCCGCCTCCCTTCCTTCCCTACGAGGACCCCAGCATCCCTCCGTTCTTCAATCCGGCAGCGAAACACCCGTACATGTTCGTGCCCGATGTGGACGGTTACAGTTTCGAGCCCGTCATCTGGGCCGTGAACGGTGACGCATTCGAGGTCTTCTGGACCGAGGGAGACAAAACCGTCTTCGCCGTCTCGACCGTGTGGGGCAGGTTCCGGTTGAGCAGGCGTCGCGGCACCGTGCTGGCCGAGCCGATGCAGTACTCGGCGGTCCGAGACCGGATCTTCCCCCCCTCCGATCCAGACGGCCACACCGGTCGACAAGGGCGCTACATAAGCAGCTATTTCCTCCCACCCGACGGCCAGAGGTCGGTGAACAACGCCTGGGTGGAGGACCAAAGCGGCGGGCCGTACGCACGGACGTTCAAGCTACGTGAAAGTCCCGTCCTTCTACGGCAGACACCACTGTCCCTGCCCTTCCGCCAGGTGGTGCCCTACCTCGTGATGTCGTACCAACGCACTTTGGCGTTCTTCACCGACAGCGAGCGCTCGTATCTCGTCCATTTCCCGAGTGTAAACACCTCCGACAGGTACCAGTTCACGCCGTTCTACCATCCCTACGTCGAGCTGCTGAAGTCCCAGCTCGGTCTGTTCGGCATCGACGCGCTCTTCAGCCGACAACTCCAGCTGCACCCCGAGTCCCTCACCGCAGTCGAGAGCTTTGAGCAGCGTTACTCACCGAGCCCCGACGTGGTCACGGTGCCATACCCCACTGACACCTTCGACTTCGACAACGCGACACCTTACGCCGTGTACAATTGGGAGTTATTCTTCCATGCGCCGCTGCTGATGGCCGGACGGCTATCCACCAACCAGCGCTTCGCGGAGGCACAAACCTGGTTCCACCGGATCTTCGACCCCACCGACCGCAGCGACGAACAGCCTCCACGACGCTACTGGCGCACCAAACCGTTCTTCGAAGCTTCGGCAGACGACTACCAGAAGCAGCGCATCAGCGAGATCCTGCGCCGGCTCGCCACGGGCGATCCCGTGGAAGCCGCGAAGGTGGACGCCTGGCTGCGCAGCCCGTTCCAGCCGGACATCGTCGCCCGGCTGCGGACGACCGCCTATCAGAAGGCCGTCGTCATGAAGTACCTCGACAACCTGATCGCCTGGGGCGACCAGCTCTTCCGTCAGGACACCCTGGAATCCGTCAACCAGGCCACCCAGTTGTACATCCTCGCCGCTGAATTGCTCGGGCGGCGGCCCGAGCAGGTCCCACGGCAGGGCCCGGACGCCCCGGCGATGAGCTACCGCGAGCTGACCGGGCAGCCCACACCCGTTACCGCAGCGGTCACCGCCACGGAGAACCTGCTGCCCGCCCCCGCCACCGCGTCTGCGGCCATCGCGCCGGGCCTCGGCACCCGGTGGCTCACCTACTTCGGTATCCCCCGCAACGAGAAGCTGCTCGGTTACTGGGACACTGTGGAAGACCGTCTCACCAAGATTCGCCATGGCCAGAACATCGAAGGCGTCACCCGCGCCGCCGCCCTGTTCGGCGCTGCGATCGACCCGGCCCGACTCATCCGGGCCACCTCGGCCGGACTCAACCTGGCGACCGTCCTCGATGATACGCACGCGCCCCTGCCCCACTACCGGTTCGGTCCGATGGCCGCCAAGGCCAAGGAACTCGCCAGTCAGGTCAGCGCGTTCGGCGGCGCCCTGCTGGCTGCGCTGGAGAAACGCGACGCCGAAACACTGGCACGGCTGCGCTCCACCCACGAGCGGCGCGTGCTGGACGCGGTGCTAGCCGTGCGTACGAAGCAGAAGGAGGAGGCCTCCAAGGCAATCGAGGTCTTCGCCAAGTCCAAGGCCATCGCTCTGGACAAGCACCGCTACTTCTCCGACAAGGCGAAGAACCGCCTCAACGAGAAGGAGCGCAAGGCGTCCGACCTGGTCGACGACGCCAAACTGTTGCAGCGCGTCTCGGCCGGCGTCAGCATCCTCGGCAGCACCCTGCAACTTCTCCCGGAACTGAAAGTCGGCTTTCCGACCACCATGGGTGCTTCGTGGGGCGGCCAGAACATCGGCGGCTCCGCGCTCGGCCTGGCCAACGCCCTGCTGACCTACATGGGCGTGGAGAGCGCCCAGGCACAGCAGTCCAACGTCCTCGGCGGCTTCGACCACCGCTACGACGAATGGACCTTCCAACTGGGCCAGGCAGACAAGGAGATCGCCCAGTACACCACCCAGATCGAGGCGGCCCGGATCCGCCAGACGATCGCCCAGAAGGAACTGGACGCCCATCACCAGCAGATCGCCAATGCCAAGGCGGCCGACGACTTCCTGTACGCCAAGTACACCAACCAGGAGCTGTACGACTGGATGGTCGGCCAGCTCACCACCACACACTTCCAGGCATACCAGCTGGCGTACGACATAGCCAAGCGCACCGAGCGTGCCTACCGCCACGAACTCGGCTTAGACGACTCCGACTTCGTCCAGTTCGGCTACTGGGACAGTCTGCACAAGGGCCTGCTGGCCGGCGAACGACTGACGGCCGACCTGAACCGGATGGACGCCGCGTACTACGAGAGCAACGCCCGCGAGTTCGAGCTGTCCAAGCGTGTCTCTCTCGCCCAGTTCGATCCCAAAGCACTGCTCAGCCTCAAGGAGACCGGCCGGGCATACGTCTCCCTGCCCGAGGCGCTGTTCGACCTCGACACCCCCGGCCACTACCTGCGCCGGATCAAGAGCGTGGCCATCACGGTCCCGTGCGTAGCCGGGCCCTACACCGGCGTCAACCTGACGGCGACACTGCTGCACAGTTCTGTCCGGGTCGAATCCCGGCTCAGCGACGGCGCGTACGCCCGCCAACCCGCCGACACCCGGTTCCGGGACTACACCGGGTCCGGCGAATCGATCGTCACCAGCACCGGCCAGGACGACGCAGGCCTGTTCGAGACGAACCTGCGCGACGACCGGTTCCTGCCGTTCGAGGGGACGGGGGCCATCAGCGAGTGGCAACTGTCGCTGCCCACCGACTTCCGGCAGTTCGATTACGAAACCATCTCCGACGTGGTGCTGCACCTGCGCTACACGGCTCGTGAGGGCGGAACGAACCTGGCACAGACCGCTGTCAGGGAACTGCGGGCAGCACTGAACGGCTGGCTGCACGCGGGCGGCGGCAAAGCCCTGTACCGGACGTTCAGCGCACGCCAGGACCACCCCGACCAGTGGAGCCGGTTCCTGGCCGCCGCCCCCGGCTCAGCGGCCACCATCACCTTCACTGTGGCCAAGTCCCGTTTCCCCTACCTCTTCCACGACGAGAGCATCAAACTCACCTCCCCCGAGCTGGTGGTCGTCCTGTCCGACGGTCTCGCCCCGGGCACCACCACCCGTTACCTGCGCCTCTACGCGGACCACGAGCCGCTGTCGGCCACCCTCACCGGGCCCGACGGTGCGCACGGCGGCAGCGCGTTGCCCGCCAACCCAGCGCTCGGCGGCCAGCCAACAGCCGGCTTCGACGGCGTCAAGGGCAAGGTGACCGGCACCGGCCAGAACTGGGCGATCACCGTGCCCGCCGAGCGGATCGCCGCGCTCGCCCCCGAGTTGCTCCGTGACGGCAGGCTCAACCCGGACGCCTTCGTCGACCTGCTCCTGGTCTGGCAGTACTCCGTCGAAGAAGTCGGGGCACCGTGACGGGGACGCGCGGACAACGGATCAGCCTCCACTGCTCACCGCGGCCAGGCCGACCGGCGCCACCGGCCCTCGGCTGGTGCCTCAGCCCGCTGCTGACACGGACAGCACCCAGGCCGCCACCCCGGCACGGTCGGCCGCCGTGAAGTGCTCCTCGTCGGTGACCGGGCACCCTCATTGGTCGGCGTGGGCAGTTTCTCGTGCTTCTCCGGCGCGAGATGTCCCATGGCGATGGCGGGCCCCTCGGCCGGGGCACATGGACCGGCTCGCCCACCCTGGACCGGCCCATACGCAGCGCTGGCCAGCGGCGGCGGGGTACCGGTAGCGGCATGGGGTGTAGGCGAGTTGGTCTGGGCGGTGGGACAGGAGGCGGCATTGACGGCCGCTTGGTAGGGGCTGCCAAGCCGGGGAAGCGGTGGGCGGAACACAGGCAGATCAAGGGGAGGCGGGGAGTATGGCTCTCGCCAGGCAGTGCCGGTCCGCTGAGCGGGCCGTGACCTTCCTTCCGCTCCGGTCATGGACATGCCTGCAAGGCCATCAACACCGGTGCATGCAAGCCGCGCGGACGGCCCGGTCGGGCTCTGGTGGAAGAGGCGGCGGCAATGCGTGAGCGCGCTGACGCGGAGGGGGCGGGACGCCGCTGGCCACCACCAGTGGTGTGCCGTGCCGGTGCGGGGCTGATGCGGAAGCAACGCATCCCCTCCGGGCAGGTGCGCGCGTTTACTGTCGCCCTCCCTGACGAGGACGTCCGTCGTCGCCGGGAAGGCAGGGCGACTCGGGGTCCTGGCGGGCTCCGGACCGCGACACAGATCGAGAGGACAGCCAGGAAATGACCGTACCCGCAACGATCATCACCGCAGTGGCGATTTCCGAGGCCGGTAGGAAGGCAAAGGAGACGTGCGACGAAATCATCACGTTCCTCACCCCAGGCGAACCCAGCACCGAGGACAAGATTCTGGCCAGGCTCGATGTGCTGCACCAGGATTTCGTAGCCTTGCAGGGGAAGTTCGACGAGGTTCTGGCCGCAGTGCTGCAGGCGGTCAGCGTCGAGCAGCAGGCGCTCATCCTCACCCTGCAGCGCGACTTGGATCGTCTGCGCGGGCAGGCCCGTGCCGCAGTGGACCAGCTCAGCACCTGGAGCCACGGCGGCCGCACGAATGCCGCGTTACGGGTCGACGCGGCAAACAACTCTCTCCTCTCGGCGAATACCCTGCTCGAAAGTGAATCCTTCTTCTACCGGCCGGACCTCAACTCCAACGAACATGCATTCGATCACCGCCTGGCGTACATCACGTACGCGTACGCATTGACCGTGCGCTTCGGAATCATCGCCGCGCTCAACCCGCAGTTCCGCAACAACGCCCTGACCCGTACAGAACTCACCCGCCATGCGGCACGGATGGACTGGATCTTCCACAACGCCGACCTGGCCATCGAGCCATGGACCAACGGCCAGGTCAACACCAAGGACGGCACCTACTCCGCGGCCTACGCGTGCACGGATCACATCTCCGGCTACAAGATTGAAAAGAAGGACACCGAGTGGCGCCCCGGCGGGCAGGCTCAGCTTGAGGACGCTTTGGCGCTTTTCGCCGAGAGCGTCCGTGCGCGGGTGCACGTCGAAGCCGGTCTGGCCCACGTACTGGATCTGCGTGACACGATGGCCTACTGGGGCAAAGACCCGCGCACGGCGGGATGGTCCCCGTGGACCGCACTCGGCGGGGTGGACACGCCCACGCCATGGTCGGCCACGGCCGCCTCGGAGCGACCCGGGCATGCCACGCTCGTGTGGAGGGATCCCTCCAAAGGCCAGCTGCGCACCCTGTCCTACGACCCCACCGCGAACCCGCCAGCCTGGCCGCGATCGGTGGCTATCACCGCCGAGAACACCGTCGCCTCCGAGGAAGGAGGCCACACCACCGAAACAAGACTCGCTACGCTGTCCCCCGGGCCCGGCCTGATCACGACCCTGTTCGTCTCTCATGACATGTCCGATCTCTGCGCCACGCACACCGACGCCACCCAGCCGACCGGATGGCTGCCTGCCCCGGTCAAGGTGATCGGGAACGCCGACCATGGATTCCTGGCCGCCTCAGCACCCGGACTAGTGGTGGTGTGCCGACGGGACGACAGGAACGGCACCCTGATGGCCGCGGTCCAGGACGCCAACGGAACGTGGAGCACACCGCAGGCGCCGATCGCGGAGAACCTCTTCGAGCAAGGGTTCACTAGCTGTGCCCTGGTCTGCCCGTCGCCGGGGGTGGCGACGCTGTTCTGGATCACCAAAGACAACGCGATCCACAGCGTCGCCTACGACTCCCACGTGCCTGCCCCGGCCTGGAGTGCGCCGTCCCGGATCGCCGTGGCCACTTCCATCGCCCGGTACGACGCTGGTCTCTTCGCTGCCAGCGCCAGCGATGGAGAAGCCGACCTGTTCTGGGTGTCAGCGGACCGCGCCATCTGGAACCTTCACTACGACGGGACATGGAGCACCCCGGTTGCGGTCACACCACCGCGCAGCACCAGCGGGCTCCTCGGCTCCCGGATCGTGGCCGTGGCGGCTGAACAACACCAGTCCCGCGTGTTCTGGCTGGGTGGGGACGGCAGCATCCACACCATGGTCAGGGAAGCGCAGCATACCCGCTGGTCGGCCCCGCTGCGGCTCGGTCCGCCGTGGCGAACGATGTCGGAGCTCAACACAGCCTGGCTGCCCGACAACAGCGTGTCCCTGTACTGGGCTGACGCAGACGCTGACAACAGTCGGACGATCCGTTCCTGCTTCTACGAGACAGGAAGGTCCGCGCCGGCCGCGCGGTTTGCGGAGGCTCAGGCACTGATCACCCAGGCGCAGACCTTGTGGAACCTGCCAGGCCCGGCACGCGAAGAGGCGGTCGCCCGGACAGTCGACGCGATCACGCTCGCCCGCGAGGTCGCTGCCGTGGCCCCCTCCTATCGACCGCAACTCGCACAGTGGGAAGCATCCCCCGCGACAGCCCTCCTCGCCGCAACCGGCCACTGGGACGAAGCCCTCGCCATGGCCGACGAATCAATCAACCTGTACCGAGAACTCATCAA
>NZ_BMTS01000050.1 GCF_014649795.1 Streptomyces melanogenes | reverse complement strand
GATCAACGACGTGTGGCCGCAGACCGACGTGCAGCTGTGCGTGGTCCACCTCGTGCGCACCAGCCTCAGATACGCGGCCAAGCAGCACTGGGGCACCATCGCCAAACAACTTCGGGAGGTCTACACCGCCAAAACCCCCGACGAGGCGGAGCAGCGGTTCGCACTCTTCGAAGCCGAGTGGGGTGATACCTATCCGGCCGTGGTGGACACCTGGCGCCGGAGCTGGGAACACGTGATCGTCTTCCTGCGTTTCCCGGCCCCGATCCGCCGGACCGTCTACACCACCAACATGATCGAGTCCCTCAACTCCCGCTTCCGCCAAGCCACCAGGCGCCGCGGGCACTTCCCCGACGACGACGCGGCCCTCAAGGTGCTCTACCTGGTGATCCGCAACCCGATCAAGAACCGGCCCAACGTCACCGGCAAGACACCCGCCTGGAAACAGGCAATCAACAGCCTCGCCAGCTACTACGGCGACCGCATCACCGACCGCTAAACCACATCACCAGCACCAGGCCACCCACAAAGAATCAGACACTCCCGGATCCGGGTGGCGCGCGCGGAGGGGACGGGCCGGGTTTCAATGCTCTGGCCACGGAGCTCGGGCGAGCGGGCCTCTGCCTGGATGAGAAGGCGGAGGCGGCTTGGCGCGCGGGTCACACAAGGGCGCGGATGCCGAAGCCGACGACGCCGTACACGAACCCGAACACGGCCGTCCAGGCGAACCCCAGCATGCCGCGCCTGCGCCACATGCGGGTGTAGGCGTCGGCGTTCCCCTCGGCCTCGAACCACGACCGGCCCCCCGGAAATCCCTGATCAACACCAGGCCGAACAAGCCGAACACCGCGAAAGCGGCGAGGACAAGCATCAGCACAAGCATGAGGTGATCACATCAGGCGCGGACAGGGCCTGTACAGCGGCAGCCCAGGGGCGGGCAGGCGAGGGCATCCCCGGCGGACACCACACTTCGCCGTCGCCATCGGCCTGATGTGCTCCACCGCCGCCCCCCGCCGTAAGGCGGGTGCCCCTCTGGCAACCGGGAGCGTGGAGCAACCCATTGGAGACCGTCACCGCCGCACAGCGCCACCTCGACGACGTCGGGCCGCTCATGGACGAGGACGGCAGGATCAAGGGCCGCGGACTACGCGCCCCAGGCCGACCGACGGCCCGTTCAGCCACGCAAGCGGCTCTATGCCGTCCGCGACCGATACCACGGAGCTACCCCGCCGAACTTCAAGCCCTCTTCCGCAGACTCGGCCTTCCTTGGACACCATCGCGAGCCGCGATGCAGTGACGTCAGCAGCTCGGTTCCCGCATCACACGCCTGGCACCGCCGAGGACGGACGCCTGCCGCGCTGCCCGGCGTACACTGGCCACGCTGACTGTCAGTGCCTTCCTCTACGCTCCCCCCATTGATCGCTAGACCTGAGGGGCATCCGTGGGTGGCAGTTTCTGTGGCAGACCGGCCCGTACCAGCGGAATCTGGGCGCGGCGTTCCGGCAGGCCCAGGAGCAGGAGCTGGCCAAGAATGATCACGGTTTTCCGGGTCGGACCATGGATCAACTGTGGGAAGACGAGGGCTGGCAGGAGTACATCTTCACCGGGGGCACCAGCACGGTCCTGGACCTCGTCAACGTCGTCGAGCCAACCGACGCCGGCACAGGGCCCTTCGTGCGGCCGTTGACCGACGGTGAAGTGCGGGCGTGGGCGCCCGACGGCCAGCCCACCCACGCGCAGTGGGCCAAAGCTCTGGAAAGCCCGCCATTGAGCTGGCTTCACCGCGCCGCCTTCCCCGGTATCTCGCTAGCCGGGGATGGGTCGTCTGGCAGTACCAACCCGTCCCGACGTTGTCGGGACTGCTTACCGCTCGGCCCGGCATCCCCCGGACCGAACTGCCCCCAGCCTCGACCAGATTGCTACGACAACCCGGCGGTGGAGGTCTCTCACCTCACTCGATTCCATGGCGCCTCGTGGCGACCCAACGCGTGCGGCTCCCGCACCCCCGCCGGCGGGGAGAGTTCCTGACGCGCTCGGCGACCGCCCGCCACGCTCCTCCCGGCCCGTTCACCCGCGCCGGTGACCTGGTCCGGCAGTTCGCCCGCTGGCTTCCCCGCCTGGTGTACGAAGGTCGAGCATCGCGGCTCCTGGGGTACACGCCGCGCGCACGTCAGGCCGCCCGTCAGCCCGTCCTCTCGTATTGGAGACACCGCATGCGCCGTCTTCGCTCGCTCCTGATCGTCTCGGCCGCCCTGGCCGCCGTTCTCGGTGGCGTCCCAGCCTGGGCCGCCCCGACCCCCGCCGCGCCCACGGCCGCCGCCGCGGCGTACAGCTGCGACCCCGGGTACTTCTGTATGTACAGCGGCTGGAACGGCACCGGTGAACGGTGCCAGTACTGGCAGGGCGAGAAGCGGGACACGGCCGACGACTGCGGTTTCGTCCAGCGGCGGTGGAACACCCTCTCCGCGTACAACTTCACCGGCCACCGGGTGCAGTACTACTCGGGCAACAACCACAGCTCCCGCACCCGCGTCGGGTCCTCCCAGCCCAACGAGCGCGGCAACCTCCAGGGCAGCTACCAGATCCGTTCCATGAAGCGCCAGTAGCAGGAGCAGGGCAGGCAACACGAACGCGGGCCCCGCCTCTTCATCAGAGGCGGGGCCCGCGCGGTGGGTGAGCGGCCCTTTTACAGCAACAGTCAGCAACTCAGGCAGTTTTTCAGTATTGCTACCACCCTACGGCTACTCCGTTCGATGTTCGTCGACGAGAGGGGGAACCGTGCGGCTTACGGTCTACCAGTTCGAAGGCACCTCAGAGGCACTCGAAGCGTCCGAGGTGCTGCGCGCACTGACCGGGCGCGGGACGAACGTCGTGACGGTCTCCGCCGCGGCCGCGGCCGGTGCCGGGGACGTCCCGGGTGTGACGCAGGAGGGGCAGGAGACGGTTAGCAGGCTGGTGCGGCGGGGGCCCGCCCCTGAGTTTGTTCACCTCGTTCCTGAAGGAGGCGGTGGCGTGGCTGAAGGTGGGGGTGCACGGCATCAAGCGGAAGAACGCGGCCGCTGGCGAGCCGCTCGACTACAGCCACTACCTCCGGCTGCGCAAGCAGGGCTCCCTCTACGGGGGCTTCGCCTACGTGTACGCCGAGCGCAGCAGCATCAACCTCCGCCTCAGCTACACAGAGGAAGAGCTGCAGGCCATGGGGATCAGCTCGGCGAGGGTCCTGAGCACCGGACCGCACGCCTACCGGATCAGCGTCGACCTCACCGACCAGAGCCTCGACGAGGCGCTGCGCCTGGCCCGCATCGCCTACGACGCCACCTGACCCCAGCCCGGCCCGGAGGCCTCGCCTTCCGCGCCGTCCACTCCTCCGGCACCGTCATCCTCGACGCCGGATTCGGCCCCGAGTCGAGCTGGCGACGTCCTCACCGCCCATGGGCCAGCGGGCCAAGCGGCTCACCGGGAGCACACCCCCGCCGGGGCCAGGCCACGGAGTCCGCCGCGCCGGCGGCGACGACCGCCAGTCCGAGTAGCAGACCGGAAGGCTCCCCGGCAGCAAGGTGCTACTGGAGTACCGCGTGATCGAGGACGGTACGCCGAGAGCGCTGTGCACGGCGTGCTGGAGGGCCGCTATGTCGCTCCGCGCCGACAAGGAGTCCGTGGACATCCTCAAGTTCGCCAAATGTAGAAGAGCGAAGGGGTACGCGAGCGAGTACGAGGACGACATCTTCGACATCGTCGCCGAGCCGCACGTGTACGAAGTCTTCCTGAAGGAGGGCCCAGCTGGGCCGATCCTGAAGGCCGAGGTCACAGCGCTTTCCGACCAGAACTGCGGGCGCCGTGCCGCGATCGAGAAGCACCAGAGGGGATGCGCTTCCTGCAGCCCCCCCTGTGTCGAGGCCGCCGCTCGTGTGTTGTCCACGACCCGGACCACAGCCGTGATCTTGACTACTCGGCAAGCCCTGACCTGCGGAAACCCCAACAAAAAATCACCACCAAGGTGAGGCGGTGAATACGTCGGCACGACGGGGCAGCCGTCCGTGTCTGGCAGGGGGGTTTCAACGTGCTCGGTAGGGTTGTTGTTCACAAAAGCCCCTTCGGCGCGACGAAGGGAGACCTCTTCGCGGTCCTTGCTTTGGACGGCTGGCCGCGGGGAGGTCTCCCTCTCGTTACGTCGAGGCGGTCCGTCCTGCTCTAAGGAGGCACAACGCAGTGACGCCCATCGACCGTACCTCAAGCGCGACCGGAGAACCCGGCTCCGCTTCCCTGCGCTGGATGACCATCCTGACCGGCCTGCTCTCCATCGTCGCCGTGGTCATCCTGTCCCTGACCCACAACACGGAGGCCGCCGGCGCCGTCGGCGCGATCGGCACGGCCGTCACCGCCATCGGCGGCGTGCAGATCAGCATGCGAAACCGGCGCTGAGGGCCGCGTAGCGCACTCCCGGCACGGCGTCGGCCGGGAGTGCGCTGACGCGGCACGCCCCCCCTTCTGGCCCGCGCAGTTGCCGCAGCTCCGGGCAGTCGGCCGGGCCTGCGTAGTGCGGGAGGATGGCGCCCATGCCAGACACCGTGTGGACCATCCTCGTGGCCGCTGCCACCGCCGTGGTGACGGCGACCGCGACCAGCCTGATCGTCGCGCCGCGCATGGAGGCCCGCAAGAAGCGGCTGGGTGAGGTCCACACCGCCCGCGACGCCTTCGGCGCGCACATGCTGCGGATCATCTCGGCGTGCAGTCTGCTCCAGAACACCCCGCTCCCGGCGCCCGACGATCCAGACTGGACGGCCACCATGCGCGAGCGGCTGACCGGCGAGCGGGACCGGTGGCTGCAGCAGCTCGACGACGCCACCCTGTGGCTGATCGACAACGTCGCGACGTACGCCGCCAGCTGGCCCGGGCGCCACCTCATCCAGTTCGCCGTCGAGTACGCCGGCACCGCCCGCATGGTGATGCTCTCAGAACGGGACGACGCCACCAAAGTGCAGCTGCTGCTCGCCCTCACCGTTCCGGTCCAGCGGCAGTACTTCGGGTGGCCCTGGGCCCGCGCACGGCACGCCCTCGCCGACCGCCGCACCTTCGCCCAGACCCTCGCCCACATCAACGGGGCGCCCACGGCCCCGTAGGCACGGTCTCCCACTCCCTGCGACCAGCCTCGAAGGACCGGTAGCGGAACCGCTTTTCGGACGGTGGCTGGCCCCGGTCCTGCTCTGCGAGGGACGTAGGCGGCACGAAGCGGCGGCCGACGAGGGCGCGGGGGCTCCGGGGGCGGCGCCGGGCGCCCCGGCTGAACGGCGGAGCAGGTCCAGAATGCCACCATGACCGATGAAGAGCACACTCAGCCTGCCGCGCGCTCCTTCTTGTCATGTGCCGCTGAGGTGGCACGGCTGATGGATCTCGGGGATGCAGCGGATGTGCCGGAGGCTCTCCGCGCACGGCACCTGGCCCATGCGGTGCGTAAGCCGCTGCTCGCAAGCGCCCATCTGCCCGAGGAGTTGTTCGCCCCGCTGCTGGCGGCAGCCGTCTACGACCCGGACCCCAGCTTCTGCCGCTGGTTCGTCGAACCCGCGGTCTACGTCTTCGGGCGCCGACGGGTCACGAACGCCCTCCTCGACTATGTGCAGACCGGCACGGACGCGGAGCGAGCAGGCGCCAAGCGGGCCTGGTACTGCGCCCACGTGCCGCTCCACGCCGACCGGTCCCCTGCCTACGCGCCTGGCGGAAGCCGCGATCCCGCCCTGGACGAGTCCCGCGAGGTGAGGAACGCCTGGCAAGAAACCCTCCAGCAATCAGCCATGTGAGCGGTGCCAAGACCCTGGGGCTGATGCTCACCCTGCCCACGTAGGGGACAGCCCCTACCTGGTCCCTGACTGCCCACAGGTGCGCGCCCTCGGGTACGTGCTCGGTGTCGAATACCGGGCAACGGGCAGGAGAGGATGGAGCGATGAGCGATGACTTTTTGACGGTCATTCCCACCGATCCGCACTGGCAGCCCGGCAAGGAGGCGGCGGATCGTGCCTCAGCCGCCCTGTCCGGGATGCTTCCGGACAGCGACGCGCGTCTCGGGCTGAGAGTCCAGTGGCACGACGGCGTCGAGGTGATCATCTGCGGCTCCAACCTGGAGAAGATCTCCTGCCCGCACTGCGGTGCGCAGTGCGCGACGGACTGGTGGATGGACACCGTCTCCGAGGCCTACGACCAGGGGTTTGCCAACCTCATGGCGGCGGTCCCCTGTTGCGGAGCCGTCACATCGCTCAATGAGCTGGTCTACGACTGGCCCATGGGCTTCGCACGGTTCCGTATCGAGGTCATGTATCCGGGCCGGTCCTGGCTCACCGCCGGGGAGCTGGCTCACCTCTCGGACGCGCTCGGGCATCCCGTACGGCAGATCCTCAGCCACTTCTGACAGCCCCACAGCTATGGCGAGCCGTGCGCCAACACCCATTGCGCAGGAGCATTTACAGCGGCGTTCCATGGCCGCGTAGCTGAGGAAGAAGCCTCGGCGGTCTTCTCTCCGCAACCTCACCCCTGGTGTTGAACCGCCTGATGAGGGCAGGCCCTGCCCGAACCCCTCGAGTCGGGGCGATGAAGCCAGGAGAAAGGGCTCCCCGCAGCCTGTGTCGGCGAAGGAACGGCCGGCAGGGCAACGGGGCTCGGGGGTGGTGGCCCGCGTGTGGCCCGTGACAGAAGTCCCGTCAGGGCAAAGAGCCCCGGCACCGGCGGCCTCACCACAGGTGCAGGAAACTCCGGACGTCGTCATAGCCGTCGACGGCGCGGCCGTCCACGTCTGTCGGGTCCGCCTCGGCTCGCACCGCCAGCAACTCCGCCAGCGCCAGGGCGTCCTCACCAAGACGCCCGAAGCGTCGAGCGGTATGTCCCAGACACAGGCCGGCCAGCCCGAGCAACGGACTCCCCGACACCGCCCGCATCCCGACCTGCACGCACCAACGCTCGACGAACTCCGGATCGTCGTCGTTCAACGCGGTCCCGACCAGGACTTCGGCCGCCTCACCCTCGGCCGAGCGGTCACGCAGAGCCCGCTCCAATATCTCAACCACCACCTCATGAGACAGAGCGGGAGGGTTCTCGAAACTCAGATGAGAATGCACCCCGCGACACTACGCGGACCGCATCCAACCGCCAGCTGCCGCCGCCCCTTCCCGCAAGGCGGGGCGAAGCAGCAAGCGGCAGTGTGCCGGGTTGTGGGGGCCCGGCGGGTTCGCGAAGGACATCGCTCGCATGCCACGCGTGCGGCTGGCACCCACACCGCTTCTTGACCCGACCGGCGTTCTTGAGGCGCCGTGACCCCATTCTCCACGACCTGCCAACCACCGCGCTCGCGCCCAGCCTCACGAGCCCTCCAGACCGTCTCTTGCGGATGCCCTGCCCGGCCCGGACCGTCCGTCTGTTACCGCGCAGTGCCAACAGGCCCGGGCGAACTGGGGGCCGTGCGAGGATCGCGGCGTGGAGAGTCCTGATCCCTCGTTCCGTCGACGCCTGCTGATCGAGTCGCTGACCGTACTCGCGGCCGACGCCCCGACCCAGGTGGCGTGGCTGGCCCGGCACGGCGTGATGCCGGACGACATCGCCCTCGACTTCGACCACGCCGTACGCATGGCCGAGCCCCTGGTGGCCGGGGGGAGAACTCTCCCCCGCAGCCCTGGCAGATCTGCGGGACATCGACGCGGTCCTCAACGCGATGAGCGGCGGTCAGCACGCGGACCGATGGACCACCAACGCACTCTCCACCGATCAGGGATGGGACCTGGCCCGGCGCCTCGCCCGCCAGGTCCTCACCGCGGAACAGGGCACCTGGTCACAGCCCCTCCCCGAGATCACCGTCATCCGCTGACGGGCCCGTACGGTCGGTCACGGTCCCACGATGGCGGTAAGACCTCTGGAGGATCCACCTCGACCTCTATGCAGGCAACGCCGCCGATCAGGAAGCCTAAGTGGCACGGCTGATTGCCCTGGGCGCTGCACGCGTCGACTGGGACTTCTACCCGGACGACGCCGACTTCGTCGCGCTCGCCGATCCCGAAGGCAACCGCTTCCGCGTCATCCACACCACACCTGACGGCCCCCGCCCCCCGGGGCTCGGGGGCCCCTATCTCTTTGGTCAAGGTCGTAGGTCAGGATGGCGGTATGACGGATCGGGATCGGTCGGGGCGGACCGCGGTGCACTATGCGGCTGTCGACGGGGACGTGGAAGGCCTTCGGGCGCTGTTGGCCGGAGGTGCCGCCCCTGAGGCAACCGATGCCGCAGGCTGGACGCCCCTGCATCTTGCGGCCCAGGCCCAAGCGCCAGCGGTCATCGAGGTTCTCCTGGGCGCGGGTGCGTCGGTCGATGCCGTGGATGGTCACGGCAATACGCCGTTGTGGCGGGCGGTGTTCTGCTCGCAGGGCGAGAGGGCGACGATCCGACTGCTGCTGGAAGCCGGCGCCGACCCCGACCGGGTTAACGCTCACGGTGTGAGTCCGCGGGCACTGGCCGGACGGATCGCCAACTATGAGGTGGCTCTCCTCCTTCCGGGCGGAGCCTCCTCCTAGGCACGGCCCCCCAACTCCCTGTGACCAGCCTCGGGCGAAGCGAACGTCTCGTTGCGGCCGGTGACAGGACGCCCCTCAGAGCAAAGAGCCCGGCACCGGCGGCCTCACCACAGGTGCAGAAAACTCCGGACGTCGTCACAGCCGTCGACGGCGCGACCGTCCACGTCTGTCGATCACCGCAACCCCCACCACGGCCACGACACCGCCGACCACGAGGAAGACCACCAGCACCGCCCACAGAGGCGGATCACCGTCCATCGGCTGCCCTCTCCGTCCACCCCACACGTTTCACGACGTGCCCTCGCGCAGGCACGGTTCCCCCGGCGATGACGGTGGCGGCCGCCAGAGCGGCGCGGCAGGGCCCGGAGCAGGCTTCGTTGGGGGCCAGCCCGGCGATGAAGTCCCTGGTCCATGGCGCGGGCGATATGACCGTCAGCGGACAGCCGATGTCCTCCGGCTTGAACCGGCGCGGCGACCAGCTCCGACGCCGACGCCGCAGCCCGAGGGCGGCAGCGCCAACTCGCCCGGCCGCTCTGACCACTGGGCGAGCCACTGCCACCCCGGCCGGCCCTCCTTGCCCCCACCCGAAGGGGCCTCCGGCCCTCTCCTCGCCATCTTGCCGAGCCCGTCGTTGTCAGTGCCGGCGCCTACCGTCGCGCACATGGACTACGACATCCACATCACCCGCCGCGACACCTGGTGGGACGAGGCGGGGCCAGAGATCACCGCCGAGCAATGGGCGGCCGCCGTGGAGGCGGACGCGGAGCTCGAGATGGTCCGGCAGCCACCAGGCGGGGACGGGCCAGGCCACTGGATCGCGCGCATGGTCACGCATCCGCCCGAGGAGCGGCTGGGGACTGCCCTGTACTGAGACTCCGGCGAGGTCCGTGCCAAGAACTCCACCGACCTGCTCCTGGCCAAGATGCGGCAGACCGCCCTCGCCCTGGACGCGAGGGTCCAGGGCGACGACGGCGAGTACTACGACCAGTGAAGCCTGATCACCACGCGACTGCGTTCAGCGAACGCCAACCGCACCGAACAAAGAGGGGAAGCCTGTGAGTACCTACCGGCAGACCGTCGTGGATCTCGACGCATCAGCCGAGGAGGCGGTGGCGTGCGGCGCGCGCGGCCGCATCTGGCTGGAGACGCACGGCTACATCCGCCCCGTGCCCTGGCAGGACAGCGTGGCCTACCTGGCCGGGCCGCGCTGGCGCGAAGCCGTCGACCTCGCTCCCTGGGACTGGCGCGCCCAGATCACCGGACTCGACCAGGAACCCTGCGACGAACTGACAGTGATCACCGGCCACACCGTCTTCTACGCCTACTCGGGCGAGCCCCTCACGGCCATCTGCCCCCGCTGCCACAACGCCTCCTGCGACTGGCCCGGCGAAGTCCTCGACACCTGGCACACCACCGGCATCGCCGACCTGGGCTGCCCCGCCTGCACCCACCGCACGCCGCTTCCCGACTGGGAATGGGCCGGGGACGTCCTCGCCTTCGCCTACCTCGGCTACCAGTTCGACGACTGGCCGCCCCTGCACCCAGACTTCACCACCGCCCTCGGACAAACACTCCGCCACCGCATCCGAGTCGCCGCGGGCAAGGTATGAGGTTATCTCCCAGCACCCGGTCTTCAAGCGGGAGGCCTCAGCCGTCGCAGAAGGCGGCGTGGCACAAGGCGGCGGCCGGGCGGGCACCACCCGCGGCCGTTGCCTAGATCCAGTTCGCCCACCCGAAGGTGAACAGATACGACCGCCGCCACGCATCAGCCCCCCGGATACCGCGCAGGAACATCACCGCAAGCGCCACGAGGAACAGCACCGCGAAGCCAGCGGCAACCAGGCACCCGGCAACAGGATGCGCGAAACAGCCAACCACCACACCGGCCACCATCACAACCGTCACACCGCCGTGCGCGGCGGGCATATCGGCACGGAAGACCTCCCTCACGGCCATGCGCGTCGCCCGCATGCCTGACGTGTACCGCTCCCGCGCCGCCTCCTGATCGGCAGCAGGCCCCTCCGGCCACTGCTGCACCCTCATCCCCCCTTGAGCCAGTCACAGGCTAGCGACGTCCGCCCCAGCCCCGCTGGTGAGCCTCGGCCCGGACACGGCCTGCACCCGCGCCACCGCACCGATGACGGCCAGGGCGTCCCGGGGACGGATCCGGCTGCCGTGCTCCGCGCGTGCGGTCAGCCACGCCCGGGGGCACCGCCGATCGCCGCCGGCAGACCGGAGTTCCTCGCTCACCGGAGGTACGCCAGCCGTCGTGGCCGACAGTCCTGCCGGGAGTCCGCCATACTGCCCCGCATGACAGACCGCACGACACCCGCTCACAAGGCGCTGCTCGCTGCCCTGTTGGCCAAGGGCGAACTCCCGCTCGTGCCTTTCGAGGCGAGGAACGGAACGGACAAGCAAGCCGCGGCCGCTCTGGCCGCAACGCTGATGCGGATCTTTGAAATCGGGTCTGACCGCAGTTCCGTGAAGTCATGATCGGGTGAGGATTCTGATGCGGAGGAGGCGGAAGGAGGCCCGGCCAAACATGGCTCTCTTGATCGCCTTGACCCGGCAGACGTGACCTTCGGTGCTGCCGCTGCTCCAGGGCAGTGTGAGGCCAGCGGTGACGGCGTCGAGGTCGTGCCGGAGGTAGCCGGCGAAGGAGTGGAGCGGTGCTGGTGCTTCGCGTTCGGCTTCGCGTATCCAGTCCATCAGCAGATGGCCGCGGCGGTGGGTGGTCAGGTCGTGGAAGGTGCGGGCGAGGTCGCAGGCGCGGGCGATGTCGGGGCAGGCGAGGCGGACTTTGAGAAGTCGTTCCTGGTCGCGGTCCGCGAGGCGGTCGTGGGGACGCATGATCCATGAGGTGATCTTGCGGGGACTCGGAACGTCGGCGCGGACGGGTTCGGCGGTGCCGGACCGCAGGGCGGCGAAGTGCTTGCGGACGGCCAGCACATGTCCCTGGTAGCCGAGTTCACGCAGCTGCACCAGGGCCTTGGGCGCGGTGATGCAGCCGCCGGAGGCAGTGAACAACGCGGTGGCGTGAGCCCGGAACGGCGCGAAGACACCCACCGGTCGGCGGTCACGGGAGGAGACGAGCAGGGTGTCGATGTCGGTGGTCTTGAACCGGCGCACGGTCTTGCGGTCCAGGTTCAGGCGCCGGGCGATCGCGCTGATCGTCCATCGTGCGTCCAGGAGCCGGTGGATCTCGGCGTGCCTCTGCCGGGTCCGCTCCACCATCTGCGTCGCCGGTGGCTGTTGCGGAGGCAGATCTCCGAGCACGGCGAGCTCGACGGGAACGGGTGGAGGTTGTTGATCCTCGGCATGTTTGCGCAGGCAGGCGCGGTGCTGGTGGCAGGTCTTCTCCACCGCGGCGCTGAGGTTGTGCAGCAGGTGCCAGCGGTCGGCGACCTCCACCGCCTCCGGTGCGGCCTGCCTGACGGCCCGGGAGAACGCGGTCGCACGGTCACGGCAAATGATCTGAGCGCCGGGATGCGCGGTGAGCCAGGCCGCGAAGGTCTCCGAGTCGCGGTCCGGCAGCACGTCCACCACCTCGCCCCTCTCCGCATCGACCAGGACAGTTCCGTACCTCCGGCCGCGTCGGAAGGCGAACTCGTCCACGCCCAGAACCCGCGGCGCCCGCGCGGGTGCCACCGGCTCGGTGAGCAGGCTCAGCAGCCGGGTCCGGCCCGCGGCCAGGCCGAGCGTCCGGCACAGCCGTTCCGCCGGACGTCCGCCCAGCTCCACCGCGACCGCCCGCTGCCACCGTGCCAGCTCGGTGCTTGAGCGGCGGTATCGCTCGGAGAGACGGTCCACCTGCTCCACGAAGGTCCGCCGTTGGCAGTAGCCGTGGTCGCAGAAGAACCGGCGGACCCGTAACTGCACCGCCAACAACCGCCCGCCGAGCGGAAGATCAGCTATCCGCCGTTCGTAGGACGAGTGGACCCGTGACCCGCGGGAGCGGCAGTCCGGGCACCGAGGCGGACGGCCGCACGCCACGGCGAAGACGACCATCCTGCCCTCGACCTCCTCGACGCACTCCATCCGCACATCGATCTCACTGAACAGAACATCCGCGAGCGATTCGACCCCCATGCGCTGTATGTCCCGCACAGGAACGTTCCGGCATGCCGCCTGCGACCAGGAACTTCACGGAACTGCGGTCAGACCCAGATTCAAAGAGCCGCATCAACGCTGCTCGCACCGACGGCGGTGCGCGTCACCGTGGACGAGGAGGCGTGCGCGGACAAAGAGCCGGCGGCCCGACCCGCCACTGTCGTCAAGCAGCGGCTCAAACAGGCCGCACTCTTCGACTACCTGAGCTACAAAATTCCTGGTGAACTGCAGCTGGTGCTCGTCCGGCGTGAGTTCCCGGAGGAGATCGCACCCCAGGCCCGGCAACTGTCGCTCAGCAGGTCACCTTCCGCAGTGCGCCGTTACGGCGGCCACCTCGACGAGCGCGTACAGCACGCATGCCCCCCTGATGGGCAAAAGAGCTGATGCCAAGGGGGGAGGACCCGAGCGCTCCCCTCCCCGACCCCTGGGCGCCGTTCCGCAACCAATGACCCCACCATCCCCCACCGAGCGCTCGCCTTACCTGCGCGTGCAGCGTGTCCCTGGGCGCGTCACCACCCGCCGTCTGCAGCGCCCTGCCCCTGGCCGCGTCCACGCACCAGCACCTTCAACCCCCACAACCACGCCCACGATCACCACAACCCCCACCACGGCCACGACACCGCCGACGACGAGGAAGACCACCAGCACCACCCACAGAAGCGGATCACCGTCCACCGGCTGCCCTCCCCGTCCACACCACACGTCACACGACGTTCCCTCACGCAGACACAGTTCCACCGACGATGACGGTGGCGGCCGCCAAAGCCGTGCGGCAGGGCCCAGAGCAGCCCATGGCACGCTGGACGGCGCCCGGCGGGCCCATTGATGAAACCGATGCCCCGCCGGGCCCTTCACCCAGAGCGCTCCTCGCCCCGCCCATGACGGGCACACCGGCACCGGCGGGGCCGACGCGTGCGCTTCGCCCTTCGGCTGTCCTCGCGCTCGGCTACCCCCCGGCCGCGCCCCGCTCCACCGGGCGGCCAGCACCCGCCGGGCCACGGGCGCCATGACCACGGCCACTTCACTCACAGCCCACACATGACCCACGGCCGACCGGGCCCGGATCGCCGGGGGTGCGGGGGCGGTAGCGCAGCAGGTGGCGGCGCTGGGCCACATGCTGCAGGACCAGCCGGCCCCACCGCACCGCCGCCCCGCGATCGCCCAGGCGGGTCACGATGCCCGTCACATCCCCCAGGACGTCACCCGGCGCAGCCATGCCCGCCTCCAGCAGCCGCAACAGCCGCCCGATGAGCGCCTCACCCAGGCCGGCTACGCCCTGCGGACGCCCGGGAGCGGGCATGAACAGGTGCGGGCCCAGAATGCGGCACACGCGGGGATGGCGAGCCGTACGCGGACGGGGCAGACCAGGACCGGGGGTGCGTGGGGCGGGGGTGCGTGGTGTGACAGTGCCCGGGCTGCGACACAGGACAGGCAGCAGAGTGTGGGCAGCGCGCAGAGACGGCAGGCGGGCCAGGCGGGCGCGCAGGCGGCGGCTGGCCTCGGCGTCAGCGAGGGGGTCCCTCTCGTGCAGCAGTACCGCACGCTCGGCCGGTGCAGCAACAGGGCGGTGCCCAACGGGTGCAGAACCTCTCGGCGTTCGCCAGGGTCGGCGGCGAGCACGCCGGTGCCCGCGCGGTCTCCGCCCGCAACCTCGCCGGGCTCGGCGGCCCGCTTCGGGCCGCGAGCGGGTACTTCGAGGACGCGCTGGCGCTCCGCAAGGCCGGCTTCGACCGCGTGAAGGTCCTGGACCGCGTCGGACTCGCCGCTGCACTGTCCGACGAGGGAGAACCAGACCAGGGTGCCGGGGCGGCCCACCAGGCGCTCGACGACGCCGCCCGCATCGACTCCACCCTCGTGGCTTCCGGCTCAACACGCTGCTGGACGCGGCCCGCCCGTACCGGACGGCCGCAGTCGACGAGGTACGCAGCCGGGCACGAGACCTCGCCGCCGCCCGGCCGACCACGATCGCCGCCTGAGAACAACGAGCACATGGGCAAACACCGCCGCCCCGGCCCCCCGAACCAGCCATCGCGTGCCGTCCCGCGCACCGACAGCGACGACCCCCTGGCCGCGTACAGCAGGCGGCGCCAACCGCCGATGGACATCTACCAGCGTCACCGGCCCGTGCACGGCGGCGCCAGCCACCTGCGGCCCGACGAACCGTACGTGCTGGAGGAGTGGGACGGTTTCACGTACCAGGTGGTGAGCACCGCTCCCGGCGTTCGCCCACACGGCACGCAGCGGCCAAAACCGCGGCCGCGAGCCCTACCGGCTTCAATCAGAGTTCTGACGGGAGAGGCTGCGTCACCCTCGCAATCTGCGTCGATGGCTCGCCGTGGTGGATACCCCAATTCCTCCAGACTGAACAGCACCTTGCCGACGACAAAACCGACCCCCGTACGAATCGTGACTGGCGGCCGAAGGCTAAGCACTTTCTGCTGGGCGCCCAGATGCGACGGACGGAAGCACGGCACCGCATCGGGCAGCCTCGCTCACCTCATGGACCGAACGCCCGGCGCAAGCGCGCCCAGGCACGCGACGTTCCCATCACGCGCCTCATTGCGGCACACGAAGACGAGTTCCGTACCTACCTCCAGGAAGAGGCTGCCCGCCTTGCCGACGAGGAGGGGAGCACCACGGCGTTGGCGCTGCATCGACAGTGTCGAAGCGTGGTGTGCTTTGGGGCCTTTGGCGTGATGGCCGGTCCGGCGCGTCAATGGCCCTTTCCTTGGGCGCGGGCCGGGCCGGGCCGGGCCGGGCCGGGCCGGGCCGGGCCGGGCCATCGTAGGGTCGGACCCCCCAGGGGCACCGGGTGTGGCTCTCAATGGCCTGCCACTGATGGCTGGGTTCGCAGCCGTAGTTGTCATCAACGGCTCGGGGGCGTTTGTCACCGAAGTCGAATTCGTCGTCAGGCGGCACCCTGGCCGGAATCACCACTCGGACACCGCGCCGGGTGCCCAACAGGGGCTCCCCCAACGGCGGCTGGACCACCGACACCGGCGGAGGCCGCTACGCCGACGCCGACCTCAACGGGCTGCGCCAGCTCGCCGCGAACTACGGCCGCTGAGCAGGCTTGCCCGCCGGAGGCTTTTGGGTGTAGCTCCTTTGGAGTGACTGCCTCACCAGCGCAGACTTGCGGATTCACAAGTGGTACGTGATCCTTCCGTTCGTCCTGCGCCCCCGGTGGCGACCGACCAGCCGATCTTGGATACGGCTAGTGGGGCCACCGGCGGCATTTGAGCGGCGATCAGCCGTACCCCTCGCGATCGTTTCGCCAAAGCCCCAGCTCAGCCAGTCCCTCCAGAGGAGCTACACCCATCCGCGATTGGGGCCAGGACCCGCTTCTGCACGCCCTCGAAATGGCCAGGCACCGCCGGGAGAGTGTCGAGGAGGACATCCGTCTCCTGATCGTCCTGGGCCGTGAGTTCACTGGTCCCCGCCCCTACGGGTATGCGGCGCTGGCCCGGACCGTGGGCGTGGCGGGGTACCTGGTCCGCTGGTTTACGAGTGGCGCGGCTGGCGGCAAGCCGGACCTGACGCTACGTCACGCGTGAGACGGCGAACTGGGCAGACGCTGCAGCGCAGCGACCGTGGGTAACCGGGCTTGTACGGACTTGTGCGCAGTTCTTGTCGCTGTTTCTCCGGGACTCGTATTCTCCGGGCTGCGGGCGTCAACTGGCCGACGCTGCAACCCTGTTCGCATACCCCGAAGGGAAAACATGAACCTCCGAAGGAAGATCATCACCTCCGTGGTCGCCGCTGGGATCGCGTTGGGCGGCAGCCTGTTCGCTGCGGCGCCGGCGAACGCGGTTACCTGGGACCCCAACTGCACCCCCGGGATCGGTGAAGCGTGGATCGGCGTCAGGGGCACTGGCCATATCTACTGCTACCGCGATGACGGGCACGGCTGGGCGGGCGTCAGCGACGTTGGGGCTTTCGGCTCCGGCCGGTACAGCGCGACCTTCTACCTCACCTACGCGGGCTGCAACCGCTGCGAGTGGGATCAGGGGCCCTACGTGGTGCAGTACCCGCCGACGGGAACCTACATATCCGACTTCTACCTGTACGGATGACCCAAACGCGGGACGGCGCCCGCAGCGCCGCTCCCGCGTCTCCGCCAACCATCCCGACGAAGGACCACCGCGTTGAGAGCCCGTACTGCGGCAATGACCGCCGCCGCCCTGGTCACCGCAGTTGCAGGCTGCGGCAGCAGCACGCCCCGGCCGCCGACGATCGGCCCCGCCGCTGCGGTCACCTCCCCCGATCAGATCCACCGCCCGATCGACCGCTACACGCTCAGCGTGGCGGATGCCAGGATTCTGCACCGCGGGGTGCAGATCGCCATTGCGCACTGCATGCAGCAATTCGGCTTCCCGCCCGCACCGGGACCAGCCGCAGACATGGCCGCAGCTGCCGCGCAGATTCGCTCCCGCTCCGCCGTCTACGGCTTCTTCGCCCCGCAGACCGCCGCGCAGCACGGCTACAGCGCTCATCACACGCTGCCGCCGGAGGCTGCCGTCCCGGCGCCTGCGGACCAGGTCAAGGTCCTCCAAGGCGTCCTGCCCGACGGAACCGTCGCCACCACCTTCCGGGGCATGCCGATCCCCAAAGGCGGCTGCACCCAAGCCGGCCTCGCCGAGGTCGGGGGCGACCCGCCGCTGCCACTCGACACGTCGCCGCTGCCGGATCACGGACCACGGGTCCCGGCGACCGACCCCCGCCTGGCCGCCGTCGATGCGGCGTGGTCGAAATGCATGGCCAGCCGCGGCTACCACTACGCGACGCCCGTCGATGCCATAGCGGACCCACGCTGGCGCGCCTCCCGGACGACCACACCCGACGAGATCGCCACTGCCACGGCCGACATCGCGTGCAAGCAGGCGACCAACCTGGTGGGCATCGCCATCGCGGTCGAGTCGGCCTACGACGATCAGTACATCTCCTCACACGCTGATGCCTTGCGCGTGTACGACCGGACTTCCCACAGCAACGTCCAAAAGGCAGCGGCTGTGCTGGCCCGTGACGGCTCCCCCACCCCGGGCTGAGCAGGAGACTTGCCCGGGCCGTGGTCACCGGGATGTTTTCATCCTGAGTCCGCAGGTCACGGGGCTGGTGCGAGCCGTCCGTGATCGGCTCATGCTGGTGGACGGGCTGAGCGTCCCGGGGAGGTCGTCTGTCGTTCCAGGTCAGTTGGGTGTAGCTCGTTGGGAGTGACTGCCTCACCATGCAGCACCCGCTGATCAGCGCCATCGAGACGGCGCTCGGAGGGCACGGCGCAGAGGCACTGCGAACGGGGTTGGGTGTGGATCCTTTGAAGCCAAGGAAGGGCGGGCTGGAGTGGTCTGACCGATGCCGAGTGAGAGCGGTTAAGGTTGTTCCTGCTGGTTGGTAACGGCCCCGGGCGCTTCCTTCTCTGTTCCGAGTGGCCATCGATAGCCAGCATCGTGCAGCTTGCTCAGCGCCGTGTGGTCGTTGGTCACCAGTACCTGTGCCAGCCGGGCTGCCGCGGCTACGACGACGGGCCAGCCCGGTGAGGCCAGGTAGACGTTGTCGGCGGCATCAGCGTCGGCGGAGTCCTGCACTGCGCCGTAGGCAGCACCGAGATGTGCCATTAGCTCGACTTCCTCATCCGTACGAAGGCTCTGTCCGAGCCAGCGCGACGGATTGTCCGCCTCGCAGAAGTCGTCGAACAGCACGTGCACCACGTAGTCGAGGTTCTCGGGCTGATCCGGGTCGAGCCACACCTCGCGTTGCCAAGTCGGGCTGGCCAGTGCCACGACTGCAGGCACGACATGGAGACGGTAATAGGGCAGAGCAATGCCGTGATCAATCACCAGCTGAGGGTACTCAACTTGCGGGGTGCGGTCCTCTCGGGCGACTGCTGAGCTGGGAAGACGCTGGTCGGGGTGTGGCGGCGCCGCTGGACTCCTGCCGTGGTGGGGTGGAGGTGGGGCGCCATGGTGTCTTTGCCGGAGGAGCTTGGGGCGCGGGAGGCTGCGGCACGACGACGGGTGGAAGAACTCCAGGCTGAGGCTGCGGAGTTGGCTTTTCGGCTGGATAAGGCCCGGGAGGACCTGTCGCGGCTGGAGATCACGCGGGAGACCGTTGTTCAGGTGCTGGCGGAGCTGTCGACGGAGGAGGCCGCCGGACCGAACGTCGCGTTGCGAGATGCCGGCACGGCGAGTGATCACCGGGGCGAAGCGGACGCCCAGCGGGCGTGGCTCGCGAAGGTGTCCGTGGACGCCTTGCCGTCCTCCCTGCGCGACCTGGATATGGCGTACGCGGCCTTGGTCGCGTCGGTGTCCGGCAAGCGCCAGGCCGCCGTATGGGGCTGCCGGTGCTCAAGTCGAAGAAAGACCAGGGAAGCGGCGTGTGCGAGATGTTGCGGGGGAATGGCCGGGCCCCGGCACGCTGTGGTGTGCCGGGGCCCGATTGTGTTGCCGTGCGGGTATTAGGGGGTGGGGGAGAGTTTCTGCCAGGCGTCGCTGTTGCCGGGCTCGTCGGTGGCTTTGTTCCACCATTTGGTGCGCCAGTAGGAGCCGTTCCAGGAGACGGTGGAGGCCCAGGTGCCGTTCAGGTCTCCGGCGATGATCTTTGTGCCGGGGGAGGTGTTGGATTCCTGGGGCGCGGCGAGGTAGGCCGGGTTCTGGTACCAGTTGGTGCCGTCCGTGTACCCGACGAGTGCGTAGGTGCCCTTGTGTGCGGGGCCGCCGGTGACGGTCTGGCCCAAGAGTGGCTTGCCCTCGGTGTCTTTGTCGGTGCTGGGGGGTGCGAGGCGCCACCACTGGTCGACTTTGCCGTCGCAGTCGCGCACGCTCAGGGTGGCGCGTGCGGTGGGTGCGCCCAGGCACTGGTCGTGGCCGCTGCTGCTGGACTTGATGTGGTACCAGCCACTGTTGCTGCCGCCGTCCTCGGCGACGGTCCAGAGCTGGTTCGTGTTGCCGTCCTGCTTGTCCACCAGGTGGGCGTCACTCCAGGAGCCGGGGTGGTCGAGGACGTTGCCGCTGTTGCGGTCCTCGATCATCCATTTGTCCCCGGTCTGCCAGAACGCGAACGACGGGTTCGGGTTGTAGGCGTGCCTGCCCCAGGCGGCGGCCCGGCACTGCTTGCTGGTGTCCGCGGCGGGCGGGTCGACCAGGCTGACCTCGCGGCGCTGGTCGCCGGTGCTGCCGAACGTCTTGTCTGCGATCTTGAAGGTGATGTTGGAGGGTCCGGTGATGGGCAGGTAGTACTTGAGGTCGATGTCCTTCGACTTGCCTGCCGGGACGTCCTCGCAGTAGCCGAGCGTGAGAGTGACCCGGTGGAAGTCTCCCTTCAGGCCGCCCGCATTGCTGCCGGTGTGGCCGGGGGTGATGCCGTCGAGTTTCTTCCAAGACCCGTCCTTGACCAGTGGCGAGGTGCTGGTGGGGATGTCGAAGCTGATCTCGGTGCCCTGGGCGAGGGTCACCTTGGAATTGTTGGTGATCCGCAGCTTCGGCTGAATCGGCCACATGTCCTTGAGACTGGCGGGGAAGTCCACCAGCTCGGCCGCCACATCGATCACCTGGCTCGGCAGGCTCTTGCCGCCCCCGGTGGCATTGACCGGGGAGCCGGCGCCCTTGAGCGTCCCATCGAGGAGCGTGGTCAGGTCATAGCCCATGCCCCACTCACCGCTGGCCCGCTTGGTGTAGTCACCGCCCAGCTCCCACATCATCGCCCCGCCCACGCCCTTGTCGGCGATGTACTGCGCCTTGGCCTTGATGGAGGTCTCGTTCTCCGTGGACAGGAACACCTTTTTCGCATCGTTCCATAGCCACGGCGACTTGAGCGCATCGGAGTACTTCTCCGCATAGCCCCCGGTCAGCTTCCCCGCTTCGGAGGTGGGGTCGATGCCGTACGACTTCACATAGCCGGGCATCCGCCCATCGGCGAGGTTCTTCGTGTGCCACAGCGGATTCGACCCGGCGCCCAGCTCCTTGCCGTTCTCCAGGTCGTGCCAGATGTTGTCGATGCCGACCGCCCCCAGACCGCACGCCTGCGCACCTGCGGGACCGCGGCCGCCGGTGCCCTTGGGACAGTCGGCCTGGTTCGCCATCGCGGACTCGCCCCACAGCCCGTCCCCGACCCCACCGCTCACATTGCGCCAGCCCCGGCTGTAATAGGGGATCCCGAGGTTGATCCTCGACGGCGGCAGGACGCCCCGGTAGTAGTGGTACGCCCAGTCCGTGTTGAAGTAGCCCGTACCGCTGTACTCGGGGTTCTTGCCCGTGTCGTAGATACCGGCCGCGGCCAGCTCGTTGTCGCGCCCGTCATCGAACAGGGGCGCCTGCGGACCGACGTACTTGTTCCACGAACCGTGCAGGTCATAGGTCATGACATTCACGAAGTCCTGGTACCGCAGCGCCTGCCCGGCATCCAGCCCCCGCGTCAGATACCCCGAGGAGGACCCGGCCGAAGTCAGCAGGTAGTAGCGGCCCTTGTCCGCGCCCGCCGTATCCAGCCTCTCCCGCAGCGTCTTCATCAGCGCCACATACGACTTCTGCAGCCCGGCGCGCCGGGAGTTGGAGATCTCCCAGTCGTTCGGGTTGCCGGTGCTGGGCAGCGCGGTGGGGTACTCGTAGTCGATGTCCACCCCGTTGAAGCCGTACTTGTCCAAGAACGCGGCCACCGAGTCGGCGAACGCGTTGATGCCGTCCTGGTTCACACCACCGTCCGACTTGGTGGTCATCTCGTAGAAGCCGCGGGTGTCCGTCCAGCCGCCCACCGAGATGAGCGTCTTCACCGCCGGATGCGCCTTCTTGTACTTGTTCAGCAGGTTGAAATGTCCCTTGTAGGGCAGCGACGGATCCATGGCGTTCTTCTCACCCGGCCACGTCATGCCGGTCGCCGCGTTGTTCGGGTCACTCTCGTCGCCGATACTGATCCGGTTCCCGTCCAGCCTGGCGAACGCGTAGTTGATGTGCGTCACCTTCGACCACGGAATGTTCGATGCCAGATACCTCGGATCGCCCTTCGCACCCGTACGCCAGCCCGTGAAATACCCCACCACGCGGCGGGTGCGGTTGTTGCCCACCCACTCACGGCCAGCGTTGTCATACACATCGCAGTAGCGGGCACCGACGCCCTGGGTGGGCGTCATGCCCTCCGGACGGCAGTCCCCCGACGCCACCGGCTTCCTACCCCGGTCATCGGCTGCGTCATCGAACGGATCCCCCGCGTCACCAGCAGCGTCGACCTCATCCGGCAGGCTGTCGGCGCGGGCCAGCGTCCACCGCTGCGCGGAGGAGTCATTGCACCCGTACAGCTGCAGTGCCTTGCCGGCATCGGAGCCCGGCACGTCGAGACACAGGTTGGCATGGGGATTCACCAGCTCGCCCTGCCCGGTGTAGACCCATTCCTGGGCGACCGATCCATTGCAGCCATACAACTGGGCCCTGCGCCCGGGCTCGATGGCGCTGTCGCCGCCGTGGTCGACGTCGAGGCACTTGCCAGAGGCGGTCACAGCACCTGAGGGCAGCAGCGTCCACACCTGCTTCTTCGAACACGCCCCCAGTCGGGCGGGCTGGCTGGAGCTGTCCGTGCTGGTACTCAGGCACATGTCCGCGATCCCCTTGAGAGCCCCAGATCTGGCCAGGGGCCGAGTGGGTGCCGCGGGCCTGACACCGGGCACCTTCCACTTCTGCCCGTCCTTGGCCCCGTAACAGGCCTCGACCGTGAGCGTGGAATCGCTCCCGGTGGCGGTCAGACACCGGTCGCCGTTGCGCATGGTGGCCCACCCGTCGCCGGCGTCCACCACATTCCACAACTGGTCGCGATCGCTGCTGTTCTTCTCGACGAGCTGTGCCTGATGGCGCTTTTCAGAGCTGCGGCTGTGCCCCAAGACCCGATTGCCATCCAGCCTGCTGACAAACTGCCACAGCCCATCGTCCGCTGCCTGGGCAGTCCACGTCTGCGCAAGACCTTCTTTGGACGGCAGAGCCTTGACCCGGGTCCCTGGAGTGGTGTCCGCGTTGTCAACATCGGCCGCGAGCGTACCGGACGCGGAGGTCAGGTGGCCCGTGAAATCCGAATCCGCCTCCCCGTTTCCTCTGTTTGCGTTCACCGAGTTGGTGAGAGCGAGGAATGCTGCCAGATCGTCGTGGGTAAGAATGTTGCGCCCGATGATGAAGCCATCATTCTGCAGATAGGCCCTGGACATTCTGTCCCAGACCTTAAGGGTGCCCATCGTTGCCGCACCGATTGCCCATCCTGTGGGATCGGCCAAACGGTTGGCGACCTTCACTGCCCAATCAGTGAAGCGAGCAGTCTCAGCGAGCATTACCGCGAGGCCGTCCACCGCGCGCTTCAGGACTTCGGTCGGTGCGGTACCCGCGAAGCGTGTGAGGTCGCCGAGTGCCTCACTAAGGGAGGCAGAGTTGATTACACGATCTGCCAGATTATTCGGGTAGTTGAAGTTGAAATTTCTAATGCGGACTACTTCTCTGAATGTTCCCACCAGCTCGGAGATGGAGCCCATTGCAGGAGCCGCGTCTTCACCGAGCCAGTACAGCACATTGTCCTTGATGAACCCGCATATGTACACATTGCTCTTTTTGAACAGGATCTGGATCGTGCCTGCACCCGCGTACATGAACTGACTCGCATCGAACGCCAGGGTTCCGGTCTGTCCCGTAAGGGGAGCGGGGTGAGTTCCCTCGGGCTGTCCGCTCAGGTGATGGCGCAGCCATTCGATAGCCCGCAAGAAGCCCTCTTGAATGCCCCCCGTCGCCGCACCCGACGTATCGACCACCCGTTGCTGGAGATCCCGAGCCTGCAACTGTGTATGCGGCTGCACTGCTTGAATTCTCTGCTGGGGGGTGGCGAAAGCTGAACCGCTCAGCGGCAGGAGCAGCGCCAATAGGGCGGCAATGACTCCGACCCTGATGGTGAGGCTGGTGCGCAGTGTCGCGCTATGCATTCTCATATGGCTATGTACTCGTACTTGGCACGTGCCCTGTAGCCGCAAGTGACGGCGCCACAGTCCGACTTGTCATAGTAGACAATCGTATACTTCTCGCCCTTTCGTGCGGAAAGGTCGATCGTCGCGGTACAGAAGGATCCGCAGTTGTACGTGGCCCAGTTCCACGATTCCTCGGTATCCTGCTTTGTGTTGCTGTTTACGCTGCCCTTGTAGACACCGATCCAGTGACTCTCGTTATATGGATCCTTGCCAGCCATATCGGGGATCAGATACGTGACGGCTATGCCACCCTTGTTGGCGCCGGAAGCAAAATTATTCCAGATGCTCGTAGGGGTGACGCTGAGGATATGGAAGCCATTGTCCGTCTCATCGAGAACTATCTCCGCTGCTGCATTGATCCCCAGCTCGCGCCGGCTTTCACCCGCTTCAGTCGCCGCAGCGAGATCCACTTTGTCCTTCACCGAATATCCCCCCAGGGCAGCCATGCATACGACGGCGATCAGGGTGATTATTTTCCATGACTGGATAGCGGAGGTAATGCGGGGGTGATTGAATGCTGATCTCAGTTTATTCATCAGATTTCCGGGTTGGTTTCTAAAGCGGGACTGTCTTTGTGTTTTCTGAGGTGAGCGGTGTCACGGGGCGTGGCGGGCGGGTTACGGCCCTGGGGTACCAGGCAAGCGGTCGCGTCGACGAGGCCCGGCCGATTTTTTGGCCTTCGGATACGTCTTCCGCCGACCAGGCCGCGTTCGGGGCCGCACCCAACCCCACCGCGCAAATCGACGGGATGTGCGTTCACCGCTGGACCGTAAGCGCCGGTCATCAACACGACATCAACGCCAGTTCAACGCCGGGCAGCGGCACAGGCAGATGGCCTGGGCCCTCGATCGAGTGGCGCCGACTACGGCTGGGAGGACTGCTCGGACAGCCCCTTCGGAGCCGCGACGTGCTGGTGCTCTTCGGTGCCGTTCGACGGGCTGGAGGACAAGGGCAGCGCCATCCACCAGGCCATGGGCAGGATGAACTTCGCAGGCGACGAGCGGTTCGAGCCGTTCAGGACGGAGGATGCCCACGACCTTGACCGCGGGGTCCGCTACTGGCAGGCCACTGCTCGTCGCCGGTGCGTGCCGCTCCGCGCCCGGGCCGCCGCGCTACTGGTTCGGCTGCGTGTCCGTGCCAGTACCCTGCCCGAGCATGCCAGCCAGCGGGAGACAGAGGTGCGCGCGACACCCCATCGAGGCCGCCGCTGTGCTCCGGCTCTGGGGAACGGGCCTTCAATGCGCTGATCAACGACGCCCGTCGACGCCCCCGGGGCAGCGTAGATCTTGTGTTGACCAAATGTTGGTCTCTGCCAGGCATCGTCATGGAGACGAGCGAATACGGCCGTCCTGAACCTCAACGGCCCTTCGCGTCAAGCCGGAGCCGACCCGTGGCTGTTATGCCGCAGGCTCCCTTCACCGACAGGAGATCCAACACCATGACGCTTCCTCGCACTCTTGGCGCCACTGCCCTGGCCGCCGCGGCCGGTCTTGCCCTGTTCGCGCAGGCCACTTCCCCCGCCACCGCGGCGGAGGCCTCCGTGAGCGTCCGGCAGCACCAGAGCGTGCAGAGCTGGGCCGAATCCGGCCAGTTCCACCAGGACCAGCGCCCCGCCACCGTCGTCACCGTCCCCGGCGGCCAGGACACCAACGGCCAGAACGTCACCGCCTCGCTCTGGTACGGCAACCCCGACCAGAGCTTCACCGTCTACGAGCGCGCCGGTCAGGTCGTCTTCTCGCACAACGGCTACGTTCTCGACCAGGACGTGCCCACCGGCAGGATCCAGCTCTGGCAGGCATCCGGCGGCGAGCAGGCCCTGAACACCTTCCAGATCCCCGACAACCAGCGCTGGCAGGTGGTGTCCAAGGACGCAGCCGGCTGGAGCATGCTCCAGAACGTCGCCACGGGTAAATGCCTCAAGTCCAACGGCCGCGACCACACCCTGACCACCGCAGCGTGCGACGGCAACAACGACGCCGCCCAGTGGTGGAACCAGTTCTAGCCAGCTGGGCAGCGCGGTGAGCACCTGCCTCAGCTTCGCGACGATGAGCGGCAGAGGCGTTCGGACTGGCCTGTGCCAGGATCTCACCTTCTGATCTGCCCCAGTTCATGGGTGCATGTGCACCGCGGCATCTCGTACGCGCCCCTCCCGCAGCACCTACTGCCCCTCACCTCTACAGACCGGAAACAGCCATGAAGACGACATCGACCTCAATAGCCGCAGGTGCTATGACCTTGGCGTTTATGCTGATTACAGTCGTCGGCGGTGCCACACAAGCCGTAGCTAACTCGGCCGAGAGGGAAATATTCTTCCTGCCGTCCGTCGTCGTCGGGGCGAAGGCGGCGGCGAAGGCGGCGCAGGGTGCTGCGATCGCGGCCAAAGGCGTGCCCATTGGCGCCAAGACCGTTGCGGGCGCCAAAGCAACCCGGATGAGCACGAATTCCTATGTGCGGTCCTCTGGCGGCTACCGGCTGAGCATGCAGGAAGACGGCAACCTCGTCATGTACGGACCGGACGGCCAACCCCTATATGCGACCAACACGGTCGGCCGCGGCGACCATGTCGACATGCAGGAAGACGGCAACTTCGTCCTGTACGACGCTGGCGGCACCCCTCTGTGGCACACAGGCACTTACGGCAACCCCGGAGCCTTCCTCGTCCTCCAGGACGACGGCAACCTTGTCATATACAGCGCGGATGGCGCCCCCTTGTGGAGCGCCTGGAATAATTGGCACTGAAAACACGGCAAGTCTCCGAAGGGCAGCGGCGGCCAGGGTCAGCAGCCGCTTCCTGGCACCCCTGGCGATGGTGGCCGGGGAAGGTCGGGGCCCGAGGGGATCTCACGACGCTAAGGACACCGCCCGCTGATCCCACAAGAGGATGGCCCTCCCACCGGGCGGTGCGGGGGCCATCGTCATGTTCCTGCCCCGCGGTCAGGGCGTCGGCGGGGCGTCCGGTATCTCAGTGGCGGCGACAATACGCTCCACGCTGCGGGCGGTCGCGGGGGGCCTGCTGCTGTGCGCAAGCATGGGCCCATGAGCACCGTGTCGACCTTGTTGGTAGCCACCGCCACCGCCGTGGTCACCGCCCTCGTCATTTCACCCGGACTTTCACCGGCCGCGATCAATGCGTCGCGTGTCCAGAGCCAGGGTGTCGCGGGTTCCTGAAGACTGACCCCCAGGAGGTCTTCCGAAAATTGACCCCCCTTGATGATCATGGAGGGTGCTAAAGGTGGAGGACTGGGCCGAGATAC
>NZ_BMTS01000049.1 GCF_014649795.1 Streptomyces melanogenes | reverse complement strand
CCCCCCCCCTCCAGGCGCGCCGCCGGGGGCGTCCCACCGCGCAGAGTGCGTCCCACCAGCGGGCCGGTGCTGCCCGGACAGCAGGACGCCCGCGTTCCCGCTTGCGGAAAAGCAGGCGGAAACGCGGGCGTCGGCGGGTCGGTCAGACGCAGAGGGGGGCGAGCGCGGTGTAGCAGCCGATGCACACCGGCAGGGGTCCGCTGGTCTCGCCGGGGGTCTCGACACGCAGCAGTAGGCCGGGCTCGGCGGCCGTCGTGCAGCCGGTGGCGCCCGGGAGGCGGTGGAAGATCGCGCACAGACACCGGCAGCCGCCGGGTCGGTTCTGCTCCCAGTCGAGCAGGACGGGCAGCCGGAGAGTGAGGATGGGTTCCTCGAACCCGGTCACGCGGCACCCTCCCCGGAAGCTGACTCCGGCCCGGGGTCCTGGATCTTCAGTCGTCGGAAGTGCGCCTGCATCGCTTCCTCCACGATCGTCTGCGGATTGAGGCCGGTCTCCTCGACCGCGACGGTCAGCATCCGGTTGGTCGCGGGCAGGACGCGCACGGTCAGCGCCTCACGATCCGGACCGCGCGGCCGGCCTCGCCGCCGGGCCGTACGAGAGGCGGCCTTGGGCGTCCGGGTGACCGGGGCCGCGGGCTCCGGCGCCTGGCCGTCGTTCCCGTCCGCTGAATCGCCAGCATTCCCGCTGGCGGAATCGCTAGCATCGGACCCGTCGCCACCCCAGGAGTCAGGGTTGTCCCAGTCCGGTTCCTGCGAGCCGGAGAGATCAGCGGGGTCCTTCTCGCCCTGACCCGAGCGCTTCTCCTGTTGCGCCTGGCGGGCTTTCTCGGCGAAGGTGGGCATCAGGACTTCTCCTTCAGGTGCGGCAGCGTGTGGAACAGGACCTCGCGGTAGACCTCCTGGAGCAGCTTCGCCTCCCGGCCCGGTGCGGCGGTGATCGGCATGGAGCCGGTGCGGCACACCTCGCGGATGGCGTAGTTGCGGATGATGGTCGGCAGGACCAGGTCCCCGAAGTCCTCGACCAGGCGGTCGCTCCAGTCCTGGTGGATCTGCCGGTACTCGTTCTCGCGCGGCACGATGCTCCGCACGACCCCCGAGACCTTCAACCCCTCGTTCAGGCCGCCGGGGTTGGTGTAGTGCTCGATCGAGGTCATGGCCTCGGTCGCACCGTCGTGACCGTCGTCGGTTAGCGTCGCGGGGATGAGCACCTTCTTGGCCGCGATCAGCGCGGAGCCCACGAGCTTCCCGCCGGCGCGCGGCGGGACGTCGAGGAAGAACACGTCGACCTCCTCGCGCAGCCCCCAGAGCGCCCGCTTCAACCGGAACTCCATGCCGGTGGTGGCATCGGTCTCGCGGTTGCCGAACTTCCGGATACAGGGCAGCACCCGTACGTTCGACGGCCAGCCCTTCCCCGCCGGGACGAACGCGTCGCGCGCGATCAGCGCCGGGTCCCGGGGCGGCTTCTCGGGGTCCACGTAGTAGATGTCGTTCACCGACAGCACGGGGTCGGTGATGCCCAGCTCGTCGGTGAGCGTCGAACGCGGGTCCAGGTCGACACCGCCCACCCGCAACCCCATCTCGGCGGCCACGGCGATGAGCCCCGCCGTCAGTGACGTCTTGCCGACGCCACCCTTCTCGCTGACCTCAGCGACGATGTCCGGGTCTTCGGCCACGGGTCCTCCCTCCTTCTTTCAGGTAAGCCGAAGAGTGCCGACACTGCTTGCCTAAGCGCAAGCTGACCCGCACGCTTTCCCGCCTGTGATCCCGCAAGCGGAAAAGCCAGCGGGCCAATCGAAGGGAATCCCGCTGAACTTCGCGCGCTATCTAGCTTGATTGACCGCAAAAGGGCAGGTGAAAGCAATGTCGGTGTCAGCGAGTGGTAGTGAGTGGTAACGAACGTCAGCGAGCGGCGCGTTTGACCGCTGAACGGATGATGTCGCCGGTGGTGACGATCTGGGCCTGGAGCTGGGCCTTCTGCAGTATGGCGTCGGCGTCCGGGCGGGGGGCCATCGCGGCGCACCACAGGTCGAGGATGGTGACGGCGCCGCGCCGCTCTGCCTCGCGGAAGATGACTTCGGGTCCGTCTCCCCACCGCTCCTGCCACTCCCACAGGGCGGTCACGGCCGGTGCGGACGTCCAGTAGCAGCCGCGGATGAGCTGCTCGGCGAGGGAGCCGGGGAGCTTGACGTGCATCCGGCCGGTGAGCTTGGTCGGCTCCGAGCCGCTGCGCTGGTAGTGCTGCGGGCCGGTGCCCACCCGGCGGCCGGGCATCGCGGCCTCCTCGGCGGGGACGGAGTCGTACTCCTGGTCCAGGCCCCGGCGCTTCAGCTCGGCGCGGACCTCGCGGCTCACCACCAGGTCGCGGGTTCCGGCGAGCTTGCCCCGTTCGCGGAGCCGGCGGAACTCCTTCCGGATCTCCTTGCGGGCCTCGCTCAGCGCCTTGCCCCGCAGGAACTTGATGCCGTGCATCTTCCGGGCCGCGTCCAGCCATTCCTGCTCTGCCTTGTGGCCGGCCCGCACGACGCCGTTGAGCGCGGTGAGGTCATCGGGCTCCAGGGCGACAACGAAAGGCATCAGCGACATGGCGCGCAGTCTAGCTAGATAGACCGGATCACAGACCCGTTCCCGAGACCGTTCACGCGCACGCGCGTAGGACGGTCTCATGAGTTCCACGGTGCTTGCTAAACCGCTAGCATTTCTGCTGGCGAAAAAGGTTCAAGCAAGCTAGATAACGCGCGACTAAACGCGCAGGTCAACCCGCGTTTTCGGGTTGTTGCGCGGCCTGGTATTCGGCTCTACCGTGCCTTACAGGAACCTTCACAGGAGGTCGTCTTGCCCCGCTCGATTCCGCCCCTTCCGGGTCTTACCCGGTACACCCGCTGGGACCAGGTCCCGGACGGCCTGCACACCAAGACCCAGCTTGGCCGGATGGACCCGCCGCTCAAGCCCGGTGCCGACCCGGTGGGCCAGGTGCTCTACAACGGCAACAGCTACGCCCCGCTGTACGACGTGGACACCGCCGTGCCGAAGCGCACGGTGTCGCCCGCGCAGCGTGCCGTCCTCGACCGCGCCCGCGAGCTGCAGTACCGGTGCCGGCGGTGCGGCGCCGAGGAGACGGAGCCGCTCGGCAAGGGCCGGTTCTGCGATCCGTGCCGGTACGCGATGACGCTGTGGGGCCAGCACAACCAGGCGCAGACCCTCGCGCGCGAGCTGCTCGCCGACCCGGCCGCCGTGCTCCTGGTCGTGGACGTCGAACCCGACTCGTTCCCCGAAGCCCAGGGCGTCGCGGTCGTGGCCGTGCACGACGGCCAGGTCCTCTACGCCGCCCCGGCCGGGGAGTACGGCAGCCCCGAGCGCGGCGCCGTGCTCGACCAGCTCGACTCGCTCCTGGCGGACCGGCGGGTGGTCGAGGAGCCGGACTTCATGGGCCCGCACCGCCGCTACCCGCAGGCCCTGCTGCGCCCGGCCAACTCCGGGCCGGTCGCCTCCGGCCGCGACCCGTTGCACCCGTGGGCCGTGCACCACTCGGTGGCGAACGCGAGCGTGACGCGGATCTGGGCCGGGTGGTTCGGCTGGACCGACCGGCACTCGTCCACCACCGCGTGCGCCCCGTGGGAGTGGAGCGGCGACCTCCCGATGCCGTGGACGCGCTCGCTGGACGTGGCGGCGGACGGGCAGTCGATGGCGGCAGTGCTGCACCGGATCGCGGACGGCACCGAGCCGGTCTGGGAGAGGGCCGCGTGGACGCTGGACGGGTACGGCGTCGGCCTGCCGGAGGTGAGCGCCTGATGTCCTCGCTGCGCATCATGGACTCCGACCCGGGCAAGGCACAGCGCACCGCCGACGCCGTGCAGCGCGCGCTGGAGGCATCCCCGGAGGTCGTCCTCGGCAACGTGTCGGTCGTGCCGAACCGGCGCGACGGCGGCGCCCGGGTCTTCATGGAGGTGCTGCTCCTGGAGGCACCGGCCGCGCCCGGCGACGGCGACCAGGAGGTGACCGTCGAACGAGCCGACCGGCCACGGCCGCGCACCTCACGGCGGTTCCTGCCGCGCGGTGGCCGCGGGGAGGTGGGCGCCTGATGTCGGCCTCCGACGTTTGGCGCTCCCCGGCCGGAGAGCACTACCGGTCCTGGGGACGCGAGTACGGCTCGACCGTCGTCACGCTCCGGCCCGCCGTGTACGACGCGGACACCGGCCAGTGGAGCACCGACCGCAACGCGCTGCCCGTCGAGGTCGACGCGGACGTGTTCGAGGAGACGTACGCCCAGGTCCCGCTCGAACGGCTCCGGGACCCGCGCATCACCCGGCTGACCGGACTCGTCCACGAGCTGCTCGCCGACTACGAACGGACCACCGGCCGCCCGCCGGCGGACGCCGACGCCATCCGCACCGAGCTGGAGGCCGTCGCCGAGATCCCCGAGGAAGCGCGCAAGCGACGCCACGGTGCCGCCCGCGCCGCCGCACACCAGGGCTTCCACCGGGGCCGCGGGCGGTAGACGGACGGGACTGACACCTCTTGCAACTCGCGTTCCGTCCAGGACGAAACAGGCCCGTGCCGACAGTGGCGCGGGCCTTCGTCATGCCGGGTGGGGCTACGCGGTGCCGCTCTCCAGCGAGTCCAGCAACGAGGGCTCCCACACCCGTACGCCGATCGGCGCGGGCCCCCGGCCCAGCTCCCGGGCCGACGCGTTCGCGGCCTCGGCTGCCCGCATCGTGTTGTCGTACAGCTCCGGCCAGGTCCAGTAGATGACGTACGTGACGGCGTCGGACCACACGTACGAGAGCATCAGCCGGGTCAGCCGCGGCACGTCCTTGCGGGTGCGCTCCAGCTCGTGCGCCCACACGACGTCCATCTCCTCCAGCCGCACCGAGGCGAGGTCGGGGAACTTCAGGCCGCCGGTGCCCAGTCCCGCCGTCATCTCGACCCCGTCGTACAGCCGCCACTCGTGGCCGGCCGCCGGGTTCGGCTCGCGCCGCCGGATCTCCCGCTCGGTCACCACCAGGTGCCGCCGGTTCCGCTCGATGAAGTGCGCGACGTCGACCACCGCCAGGTCGTGGTGGAGCTCGGCGAGCTTCGGGCGGGCGACGTCCCCGTGGATGCCCACCGCAGTCATCCCGGCCCGGGTCAGCCAGTGCACGCGCGGGACGTCGGCGAGCATCCGCCGGCCCTCGACCAGACCCAGCTCCGACAGCGCCCGCATCCGGCGCTCGACCACCTTCACCGACAGGTCGAAGCCGCGGGCGATCTGCGGGGACGTCACCCCGCGCCAGCGGCCCACCCACCCCAGCAGCTCCAGGTCCCGAGAGGTGAGCTGCCATCGCCTGCCCTGGTCCACCACGGCCCCCTTCGTGATCACTCGGTCAAGGCCGCGAGTGTAAACACGGGTGTACTCCAGCCCATGCCCCAGGGTGTTCCGAGGGTGTTCCCGACCTGCCTCCCCAGGGTGCTGGTGAGCTGCGCGTTCGCCCCGTCCCGACCGACACCACACCCACCCTTCGTCCCTCTGAGTGGGTGTGGTGTCGGTCGGGACGGGGCTGAGGTCAAAGAAGGATGAGGGGAGGCAGGTCGGGAGGTCAGGGTCGGTGAGCAGGGTCAGGAAGGGTGCGGGGATGAAGCAGGGGGAGAGCGGCGGCGGGCATTTGGTGGTCGTCGGGATGGGTGTGGAGCGGCTGGGAGAAGCAGGGCCGGGGGTCGAGCAGCGGGCGGAAGCGGTGGCGGACGCGGTGTGCGAGCTGGTCGACGTGGTGGCGCCGGGGAGCTGGAGTGCGGGCGCGGTCGAGGACGCGGCCGATGCCATCGACCTCCTCGCCGAGGCCCTGGCGGCGATCGACCCGGAGGCCGCGCGCGCCCTCGCGGCGGTGCCGGCCGCCACTGCCGCACTGCGCCGCCGACTCGTGCCGGGGGCCGTCGAGGAGGCGCCCGAGGTGCCCGCGCCGCGCTCCGAGCGACCGCCGCGGCGAGGACTCGGACCCGGATGGAAGGGCGTACGGACCACCGGCTGAACCCGTGCAACCGGTCCACCACCCGGTGGTCGACCAAACTCGTCGGACATTGCGGACTCTCCGCAGCTCACAGGCTTGCAAGTCCAACAGGGTGAGGCCGATCCTGCTCCAACTCAGGGGTATGAGGATGTGCGGGGAGCGGGGGCCGGCGGCCGGGGGCGCGGCGGGTACCCGGGGTACCCGGTCGGATCATCGTTCTCCCGTGGGGGACGGCTGTCCCCGACCGCGAGGATGCTGGAGAGGTGACCAGCAAGGTGCGACGGTGCGGCTGCTGCCGGGCAGTGCTGCCGAAGGACGCGGGGCCCAACCGGCGGTACTGCGACGCGACGTGCCGGAGCAGGCACTGGCGGCGCGTCCAGCGCCGGGAGAACATCTTCCAGCGCGCGGTCCAGCAGGGGATCGAGATCCTCGCGGGCGGCGTCGACCGGTACGTCGAGGGCCGGTGCCCGGTCTGCGGGTGGAGCGTCTCCCTGCGCAAGCGGCGTGACTCGGTCTACTGCTCGCCGCGCTGCCGTACGAGGGCCTGGAGGCTCCGGGCCGGGCTCCGTGACGCTTCCGAACACTCGTTGCCGGAGACGTCACCCGGTGACGCGTAGCCGTAACGATGGATCATGGAGAGCCGGAGCGGCTGTTACATAGGTGGTCGCTCATGTAACACCCCGCCGAGCAACGGCGGCACTGGCCGTTTTCTGTTTCATAGGCTGTTTCAAATGGTCTGGCATCTGAAACAGACACATGAAACAGTGATCGCGTGACCGACGACTTCCAGCGCGTTGAAGCGCACGACTGCCCCATGTCCACCTGCGCGGCCCCGGCGGGCTCGCCGTGCCGTACGACCAAGGGCCGGGTGGCTATCCAGTACCACACCGCCCGGTTCCGGCTCGTGCCCTCGCTGGCGAAGGCGCTGAACGTCCCCGTGCCCGCCGTGCGCAAGCCGGGCACGGCCTGGGTGGAGCTGCCGCGCCCGGCCGGGGCCGGCGCCGAACCGGTCGGCCACGTCCGCATCGGGTACGCCCGTGCGTCCACCGCCCGCCAGTCGCTCGACTCCCAGCTCGACTCCCTCGCGGAGGCCGGGGTCACCCGGGTCTTCTCGGAGAAGGTCTCGACCCGCGTCACCTCGCGCCCGGAGCTGGAGAAGGCGGTCACCCTCGCCCGCGAGATCCGGGCCTCCGGCGTCGCGGTGACCCTCGTCGTGCACGAGCACAAGCGGCTCGGCCGCGGCATGGACCTCGCGGTGCTCGCCGAGGAGCTGCGCGCGGGCGACATCGGCCTGCAGTTCCTCACCGGCGACCTCCAGGGCAGCCACGACCCGGGCGGTGTCGTCTTCACCGTGCTCGCCGCGATGTCGGGCATGGAGCGCGAGTACATCCGCGACCGCACCCTGGAGGGACACGAGTCGGCCCGCCTCCGGGGCAAGAGCATCGGCGGTGCGAGCGTCACCAACGACGACATGCTCGGCATGGCGCTGCATCTGCGGGACCAGGAGCTGAGCCTGCGCGAGATCGCGTCGCGGCTCGTCATCACCAAGGGCAGCAAGAAGGGCCAGCACCCGTCCGCGCCGACCGTCATGCGAATGCTGCGCGAGTACGACGACCGGGTGGCCGCCACGAAGCCCACGGCGGCGCTGGAGGCCGCTGAGAGCCGCTGAGAGCGCCACAGGGCACCAACGGGGCCCCGGAGCCGCCCACGGGCGCGCACGGGGCCCTTCCCGCGCTCCGGGACGGTCTCCGGTTCGTCAGGAACGATCCTGCGGGCGGAGACGGCCGTGGCAACGCGTGGATACCGGCGTAGCCACCCAGTAGCCACCACGGCGGCCGGGACGAACCGCACGGCAGCGGGCGGAAGCGAGTTAGTGCTCACTGATATCAGTAAGCCGCCGCCGCGCACTCGGCGCGCGGGGTTTCCTCGGCGACCGGGCACGGTCGGGTGGCGGGAGTTTCCGCCGGCGGACGTGGCGACCGGTCCGGCCCTCACTCGCCCGCAGGGAGCGGAAGCGAGTTAGTGCCAACTGGGCCCACTTTCGTGGCGGCCGTCGACGGGGCCGCGCCTGAGCCCGGTGGCCGCTGGTGGCCTTCGCCGGCCCCCAGGCCCCCGCTCCGGTCGGCATCCCCCGGCGCGGTCCGGCATCGTCCTGGCGGCGGCCGTCCGCGCCGGAGGACACCGCCCCCTGGGGGACTCGGCTCGGCATCAGGGGGCGGCAGCGAGTTGTGGGTTACTGACCCCAGTAAGCCCGCGGACCGCGCGTCGGGTTGGTCCGTTCGTCTTCGCGCGCGCCCGCGATGGGGCGGTCCAGAAAGTCCAGAAACTCGACCGCCAGGACGGCGAGCACGACCAGGAGCACGACGACATCGACGGCCAGGCCGCCGCCGAGGACACGACTTCGCACGGTCTCCCGCCCCGAGGGGGGTCCGTAGGGAAGTAGTCGGCGTGCGACGTCGCCGGAGACCGTGCCGAACGTGCTGGTCGCAGGGCCGGGTGAGGCACGGCCGCGCGAAGGCCGGCGCGATCAGAGGCGCGACCTGAGACGGCACCAGAGGCGCGACCAGAACCGCGACCAGGAGCGCGACCAGAGGTGCGACTTCGTACGTCGACCAGCCGGAGGGGGTGCCGTACAGAAGTAGTCGGCGCGCCGGAGCACCGCCGCCGCCCCTTGACCACCCAGCTCAGCCCCACGAGAGAACCGCGGCTGCCGCCGCGTGGAGGCAAGTTGTACGGCAAGCCCGGAAGCAAGCTGTAGGGCAACTTGTACGGCCAGTTGTAGAGCCAGTTGTAGGGCAAGCCGGTGAGCGAGGACCAAGGTATCGTCACTCCGCTCCGATACCGGGGGCCCCGAAACCCGACGTCGCCACCGGCCCGAGCACCGCCAGGACCACGCCCCGCGCCGCGGCTGCTGTTCGCCGAGCGCGTCGAGGCAGAGCAGCTCCTGGACGACGTCGAGCACCGGGCGGTGGCCGACCACAAAGGCCGGCGGACCCTTGGGCCGGGCATCTCGCGGGAGCCAGAGGGGTCCCCAGGGAAGTAGTCGGCGTCCGCTGGCCCTCGCGGCGCACCCCTGGTCCTCCAGGTCAGAGCCGTGCTGCACCGGTATCCGCCCGCTTCCCGAAGAGGACCTGAAACGGGACCCGGTAGAGAACCCGAAACGGGACCCCAAACGGGACTCGCAACAGGACCCCAAACGGAACCCCGGGTGTCCACCGCCGTGCTCGGAGAGCCCGACCGTGGACACCCGCTGCTGCGCATCGACCGTCCCGTCCACCGCGCTCCGCGCTTCATGATCGAGACGGTCACACCTCATGCATTACGAATGACCTCGGTTTCGTCCGTGACGAAAGACGGCGCGCACCGACCCCGTCCGCCACGCGCTGAAGGGGCCGTGGGCGCGCACCGCGTGCAGCTGCACGACGTGGTGCGTCGCCACCCGCACCGGGTGCGCTGCACCGTCCGCCGGCGGGTGCGCACCGGTCGGTGCAGCGCACCCCCGCCAGGTGGTGCACGACACCCAGCGCACCGGCAGCCCCCGGCCGGTGCGCACCCCGGGAGCGATGCTCACGGGATAACTTGCTCGACCGCCGTAGGACGGTCGTGCGGGACAACTTGCTCGGCTCGGCCGGGCTCGCGGAAAGCTATGCTTCCGCACCAACTTGCTCGCCGAGAACGACGTCGGGGGGACGCTGTCCGGCCGCGGATCGACGGTGCAGACCCTCGTCCGGCTTCTGTTCTGCAGGCGGCTGAGGGGTCCTCAACCGCGATGCTTGCGAGCCTCCCGCTCCCGGCGGCGACGCTCTGCACGGGAGAGCGCAGGCTGCGCAACGGGAGCCGAGTAGGGCGCCAGCGTGAGCCCGGAACCGCGACGCAGCTCGTCCACGACGGCCTCGCAGGCACCCGCGAGCATCGCCCTCTGGTCGGCGGTGAACCTCCCGGACTGCGCATCGCCCGCGAGGTACTGGAGGGCCTGGAACCACTCCTGCGCACCCTCCGGCAGGGTGTACGGCGCACCGCTCGCACGCGCCGCGGGGATGCGGCGCACCTCTCCCGGGCCGCGCCGTACGACGGTGCGGGTGACCGTCTCGGTGCGCTCGATGACCTCCCGGACCGGTTCGGTGGTGCGCCCGCCGGCGTCGACCGGACGGTCCGCGCGGGCCTGCGCCGTGCGCAGTTCGGAGGCGCGCTTGCGGTGCGAGTCCTTGCAGTAGCGCGGGGGCCGGCCGACGCCGGAGTAGTCGATCGGGTCGCCGCACCACTCGCACGTACGGCGCACCAGGCGGTCGTGCACGGTCGTCTTCACGCGCTCGGCGAGGACGTCGCCGTGCTGCTCCTGGTCGTCGTTCTCGGTCGTCGGCACTCGCACGCCGAGCATCTCGGCGAGTTCTTCGTCGGTGTACGGCCGCTGCTGATTCGTCACGGACGAAACCTAGGTCATTCGTAATGCATGAGCTGTGACCGGGTTGGCCTTGCCGTGGAATCGGCGCAGGTCAGCACGCCCGATGCAAAAGTGCCAGAGGTGCGCGGTCATCGAGGCGTCGTTCGCCGGGGGTGCGCACGGTCCTCGGGGCGGGATCGGGCGGGGTGACATCTCTTGCAACTCCGCAACGCGCAGGTCAGCGGAGCCGCGCGGCGGGCGAAGGCAATGCACATGGTGTGCTTCGTGCAGCCGTTACGTCCGGGACGAAATGGCGTCTGCCGGAAGAGCAGGTCAGCGGGCGGGGAGTCCGTGTGGCGGGCCGGAGAGCGAAAGTGCCAGAGGTGTACGTGCGCGGGCGGCTGTCCGGCGGGGTGCTCCTGGTCGTCGTTGTCGACGGCGGGCCGGGGTGGGCGAGGCCCGATCAAGGAGGGCAGCAAGATGGAGGCCGGGACACTCCCCGGCCAGGAGCAAGTTGGTGCGGGAGTCATACTCCCGCGCGGAAGTATGACTCTCCCGCGTGCCCGACCGAGGTCGAGCAAGCTATCGGTGAAGACACTCTTCGTCGTCGGACCGGGGGCGGTCCGAGTCGTGGCGGGGCCGGCGGCCGGTGGGCTCGCGCCTACCCTGGGCACGAAGCGACCCCCGGCACTAACCCTGCCGGGGGTCGCTTCGGTGGTGGCGCCGGATCAGGGCCCGGCGATGAGCCAGAGGATCAGCACGGCGTCCAGGTCCCGGTCGTGGCGGTAGACGACGGTGATCCCGCGTCCGCCGGTCTGCTCGGGGAGCAGGTCGATGGCGTACGACTCCGAGCGGGGGTCGGCGTCCGGCAGCCCGCGCGCGTGGTCGGGGGTGGGGTCATCCTCCAGGGAGGCCCGCACCGACATGACGGCCGTCCGTTCGCTGACGGTGAGGTCGCCCCGCAGGATCTTCTCGGCGGCGTCGCTGTAGAACGCGTAGGTCACCTGGCGTTCCTCTCGGCCATCTTCTGGCCCAGCTCGAAGGCGACGTCGTGGGTGGGGCGCATCAGGGCCGCCATCGCCTGCGGGTCGCACCGCAGCAGGACCCGGTGCCGGTACGCCTGGGTGATCTCGCGGACACGGGTGAGGTCGTCCAGGTCCGCGTCCGCCAGCTCCCTCTCGAACTTCTCGGAGTCGCCCGGGATGCCCCACACGCTCAGGGCGTTGCGCAGCTCGGCGAGCGTGCGCATCGGCGGCGCGACGTCGTGGTGCTCGGGTTGTGCGGTCACTGCCCCTCCTTGGGTCGGTGGTGTCGAGTCTCCTACGCGCCCGCGCTCGGGACAGCCTCTTCGAGCGCCACGATGACGAGGGCGTGGTCGACCAGCCGGTGCGCCGGGATCTCGCCCCGGTCGGCCTTCTCCCGGAGCGCCGGCAGCTTGCCGAGCACGACGACCAGGAGGTCGAGCAGCGCGCCGAGGATGCGCGGGCGGGCCTCGGTGAACGCCTCCCACAGCGCCGACTCCGGCCGGGGCGCGGTGATGTGCTCCAGCTCCACGACGACCGTGCGGTCCACCAGGTCGGCCCTCAGCTCGTCGGGCGCGATGGTCCCGGCGAGGATGACCGCACGGCTGGGCTCCTCGACCGTGACCGGGGTGTCGGTGTAGAGGGGGCGCCGTACCGTCGTGCCGCCGGTCACCGCGCGGCACAGGCGGTCCGAGGTCTCGTCGGGGATGCGGGTGACGTTGTCGAACACGGCGACCGCCCCGGCCTGTGCGGCCTGCCACGCGTCCTCGTTGTGCGGGAGCCGGCCGAAGGGCACGACGCCCGCGTCCAGGAGGTGGGCGAGCATCCGGGCCGTCAGGGACTTGCCGCTGCACGGTCCGCCGGTGAGGAGCAGCAGGGGGCGCGGGATGTCGGGGAGCAACCCGGTGACGAGCCAGGGGACGATGCGCGCCCACGACTCGTCCGTGACGTTCAGCAGGTCACGCAGCTCGGTGAGCGAGCCGCCGCTGACGGGCGGGAGCGGTTCGGTGTTCGGCAGGTTCATGCTTCTCCTTCGGGTCGGCCGGGGCCGCGGATCGGCCTCGGCCGTCTGTCCAACGAGCAAGGTCACGTCTTGTACGGGCCGGGCAGCGTCAGCGGTCGCCGAGGAGCTGCGCGACCATCGGCCCGGCGTGCTCGTTGACCCGCCGGACGATCTCGTGCACGACGTGCTTGGCCTCCTCGACCAGGGCGCGGCCCTCGGTGTGCTGCGGGGTGGGCAGGTCCCAGCCGGTGGTGGAGATGAGGATGTGCGACTCGGTGAGGACGGCGGGGCGGTCGCCCTTGATGTCCGGCTGGTAGGCGGCGCGGTACTTGTCGTCGCGGGTGCCGTAGTCGTACTCGGTCGTCCAGTCCTGCCAGGGGTAGCGGGGGCGCCGGTCGGCGGGGAGGTCGTTGTGCCACAGCGGGACCGAGACCTTGATGAGCAGCTCGCTGTTGTCCGTGTAGTGGGTGGTGACGCTCTGGAGATCGGGGCGCAGGTTCACGTACCCGATGAGGATCGGGGGCGTGGCGACCTCCCAGGCCGCCGCGGCGAACTCGTCGGCGGTGAGGCAGGTGCCGGGGGACTCGTACTCGTGGAACTTCGCGGGACGGTCGGCGATGTACGCGCCGTACCGGCTGTGGCCGTTGCTGGCCCGCTCGCTGTCGGCGTGCTCGTCAACGCTCAGGAGGGTGGTGGGGGTCCAGTCGGTCATGGGTTCGGTCTCCTCTGGAAACGGGCCGGGGCCGCCACGATGGCGACCCCGGATTCATCTTGTCGTGCGGGGCGGACAGTGTGAGGCGATCAGGCGATATCGCCCGGGAGCGGACCGCCCCGGCCGCCGTCCATGTCGACCATGAGCATGTCGGTGGAGTTCAGCGGACGGGGGAGAGCGGCGGCCAGGTCGAGGATGTCGGCGTGGTCGAAGGCGAGCGTCGGCAGGCTGGAGGCGGGCCACCAGCGGGCGGTGCGGGCGTCGTCCCCGGCGACGATCGGGGTGCCGGCCGGAACGACGGCGAGGTAGGCGGCGGTGACGTACCGGCCGCGCGGGTCCCGGTCGGGCCGGTCGAAGAGGCCGATCTCCCGCAGGTCGGAGGCCAGGACGTGGACTCCGGTCTCCTCGGCGAGTTCACGGACTGCCGCCTCGATGGCGGTCTCTCCCCTGTCAACGTGACCACCCGGCAAGGCCCATGCGCCCTCGTGCGGCGGCCAGCCGCGCTCGATGAGCAGCACGTCGCCGTCCGGCGTCATGGCGACCACGTCGGCGGTGTAGCGGATGGTCTCGGGCTCGGGCTCGGTGCGGTTGTGGACCCCGGCAGGCAGGAGGTCCTGGTCGACGTCGCGGTGCTCGATGGTGGCCTCGTCGCCGACGCCGAGCAGCAGCTCGTGCGAGAGGCGGGCCAGGCCGACGCTGCGGTGCCGGCCGCCGGTGCAGCCCCACGCGATGGTGACGTCGGCGCCGGTGTCCTCGGCGAGGCCGCGGGCGGTGGCGACCGCGTTGAACGCGAGCCGCTCGGCGCCCGGGGTGTCGCGGACGTGGTCGTACACCGGCTGGTCGAGGCCCGTGAGGGTCTTCAACTCCTCGTTGTGGAACGGGTTGCGGAGCAGGGCCCTCAAGTCGAAGACCAGGTCGGCGGTGGGGGCGGGGGCGTGGCCGTAGCCGAAGGACACGATGCGGATGGTGGTCATGTCAGCTCTCCTCGAATCGCTTGGTGGCGCAGGGCGGGCAGAGCGGGATCTGCCGGTGGTCGGTCTCCTCGGGGTAGAGCGCGGTCGAGAACGGGTCGGCCATGACCTGCACATCCGGCTTCTGCTGGCCGCACTCCTCGCAGCGCGTCAGGAGCGGCGCCAGGAGGTCGAGGGCGTGGCGGATGCGGTCGCCGGTGCTGTCCTGGACGAAGCCCTGGGCCTCGTCCAGCAGCTCGGTGACGCGGTCGATGTCGTCGTGGTCGACCTCGGTCACCGACACCGTGATGGTGCCGACGACGTCGGCGACGGCCGCGAGAACGCCGGCGTCGGGGTGGGCCGGGTCGTACAGCGTCTGGAGGGCGGCGGCGTGCGGGCCGACGTCCTCGGTGCGGCACGCCGCGTCGCGGATGCGGTCGAGGCCGATGCGCACGATGGCGACGGCCGCCTGCAGTTCCTGGTCGAGGGGGAGCTTCGGGGTGCGGTCCACTGGGGTCCTTCCGGAGTGAGACGCGGATTATCTAGCTGGTTTGGCTGTGTGTGCCCTGCTTACAGCGCCGCGATGAGGAGCGCGGCGACGCCGAGGAACAGGTGGTGGAAGCTCTGGTCGAGGGCGTAGGCGCCGGTGCCGAGCGTCGGCGCGTACCCGCCTTCGGCGTTGACCGGGTGCGCCGGGTGGGCGGGCGTGCCGAGGCTCAGGAACTCCGTCTTGCCGGTGACCTTGGCGAGCCAGGCGAGCGTCGACCGGCGGTCCGCCCACCAGTGGGTCGCCGCGTCGATGCCGAGGCCGGCCACCACACCGGTGACGGTGACGGGAAGGTCGAGGACCAGGACGACCGCGGCGAGCGCGATGCCCTTGGTGATCGTCAGTCCGAGGACGTGCAAGGTGCAGGCGATCCGACCGGCGCGGCTGGACTGGCCGGGGTTCCGGTCGTTCTCGCCCTTGTGGGCGGCCTGGTGCGAGGACTGGACCCAGTGGTCGCCGACGCTGTGCGCGACGTACAGCGCGATGAACACGGCGGCGAAGACGGCTGCTGCGGTCATGGGTTCTGACTCCTTCGGGAGGCGGTGCGCGGTCGGGGTGATCAGCGGTCGGTGCGGACGGTCCAGCCGCCCTCCAAGTCGCGGCGGATCTCCAGGCCGGGGCCGGAAATGCGGCCGGGTCCGGCCTGGACGCTGCCGGGCTGCAAGGCATCGAGCTGCTCCAGGAGCGCGGCGACCTGCGTGGCCAGCTCCAGCGCGCGGGCGTTCTCGTCGGCGCTCGGCATCGTCTGCCGCATGTCATCCCCTGGGTTAGTCGCTTGCGTTTCCGCTGTGTTTTTCGCTTGCGGTAATTCAATGATGCAGACTCCGAGTCTGCATGTCTAGGGGTTCGCAGACTCCGAGTCTGCATAGCGTGGGTCTGTGCTGGTCAGGCCCGAAAAGAATCTCGCGGACGGCGGGTGCCGTCCGCTCCCGGGGCGCGTACCGGGTGTGGTCCGCGTCTCACCGGAGCCGCTCAGCACTCAGCCCGGAAGCGGCCGGGCTTGCGGCCGGTTCCGGGCTGATCTCCTGCCACCCAAAAGCGGGGGCGGGCGGGCGCTGGCCGGGGCGACGTCGCCGGGTGCGGGTCAGCGGGCGGGCTGCTCCTGGTCGCGGTCGGCGTCGGCCTCTTCGCACGCCTCGCTGCAGTACGGGCCCTGGTGGCGGATCGGAGCGCCGCACAGGGCGCACTCTCCGGGCTCGGGCTCCAGGTCCTCGTACGGGTCCCACTTCGGCTCGTCGGACCACGGGTCGTCCTCCGGGGCCGGCACGGGACGCAGGCCGGTGAGGATGTCGAGGACGACCCACAGGCGTTCGCCGCCGAGGCCGTACTCCGGCGCGATGATCGAGACGTACGTGCCGTGGGCGACCTGGTCGTAGAGGGCGCGGTCGAGGCCGGGCCACTGGATGGCCATGTCCGCCCGGCCGATCCGGCCGCCGAACGCGGTGACCGCCTCGCCGTCGCGGGTCGTGACGACCACGGCGTCCTCCTGGAGGCAGCCGTCGCGGCGGTGGTCGTTGATCCGCACGATGAACCCGGCCGCGCTCGCGGCGGCGACCAGGCGGTCGAGCAGCTCGGCGTCGGTGACGACCAGCTCGACCGCGGCGCGCTGCTCCCACCACAGGCCGTCCGCGCCGGTGCCCGCGAATCCGGGCTGCGAGCAGGTGGTGACGTACCCGGCCCGGCACAGCGCGGCGAGGGTGGGCACCAGGTGCGCGGTCTCCTCGTCGGGCCCGAACCGCGGCTGGTAGCCGGGACGGGAGGCGATCTCGCCCTCCAGCCACAGCGCCATCAGCGTGCCGAGGTCGAGGACGGAGCGGGCGGACTTCCAGCGGCGACGGTCGGCGCGGCTCATCCAGGGCAGCGGCATGGTGGTCACCGCCCCACGATCATGTTGCCGTGGCCGTTGTTCATGTGGTCCACGCACGCCGGGCAGTCCTCGCGCGGACCGAGGTGCTTGTGCTGCTCGCGGCTGTCGTAGGCGTGGAGCCAGCACTGCGTGCATTCGCCGGCGGGCGGGTTGAGGGCCTTCTTGCTCGGCATCGCGGTCTCCCGATCAGTGGTTGACGGTGGTGGTGGACCGGCCGAACCACTTGTTGTGGTTCGAGACGTGCGTGTGGTTCTCGACCTTCGGACGGGCGGCGGCGGGCGCGATCTTCCACGCGACGATGGCGATGGCCAGCCACATCAGGGCGCCCGCGCTGATCCCGGCGAGCGGGGCCAGGGCCTGCCCGATGCCCCATCCCGTCCCGGCCGCGAGGATGCCGCCGGCCGCGATGCGCTGGGCCCGCACGTCGAACAGCGGCTGCGGGGTGAGGTCGCGGGGCGGCATCGGCTGCATCGCGGCCGGGGCGGCGGACCGGCGCATCGGGACCATCTGCCCGTACGCGTCCGGCACCCAGACGACCGGGTCGTTCTCGGCGTACAGCTCGACCGGGCCGGAGAGCGGGGCCTGGACGGGGAGGCGGTAGTGCGGGGTGACGTCGACCTCGTACGGGCGGTACGGCTGCACCGCGGCCTCGGTGCGCGGGATCTGGGGGGCGCTCTCGGTGCTCACGGTGGTGACCTCCGCTTTCTGGGTCTGGGGAAGTGGCCGGCCCCCGGGGGTTCCGGGGGCCGGGCCGGTCAGTTCTGGCGGTACGGCTTGGTGCGGCGCAGGACGTGGTCGCGGGAGAAGCCGGTGGCCTCCACGACGTCGAGCTGAAGCGCGTTGCCCGCGTCCAGCTCGGCGGCGATGGCCTGCCACATCGCCTCGTCGGCGGCGGCCTTGGCCTTCTCAGCGGTCTCGTGCGCCTGGTCGCGGACCTTCTTCAGCTCGGTGAAGCGGTCCTTCGCCGCGGCGCGGCTTTCCTGGTCGGGGCTGGGCATTGCTGGCTCCGTTTCGGTGTCGGGGATGATGTGGCTCCCCCCGCTGCCCTTGCGGAGCGGGATCGGGGCCCGTGGCGGTCGGCGGACCTTGGCCGGGATGGCGACCGCCACGGGGCGTCCCTACTTGCTCGCGGGGATCGCGGGGGAGGGGACGGTGTTCTCGGCGGCCGTGGCCACCGCCTGGAGGACGTCGCGGGTGGAGTCGGCGGCGGCGTCCAGGTTCTCGGTGAGCGTGCCGTATCCGAGGTCGCGGGCGCGGGCCTTGAGGGCGGTGAGGTAGTGCCAGGTGTCGTGGAGCTCGTCGTGCAGGTCGAGCAGGCCGGGCTGGAAGGCGAGGGAGTCGCTCAGCCGGTCGGCGCCCTCTCCGTGGGTCCGGGCGCGCTCGGCGAGGGTGTTGAAGCAGTTGTCGGCGATGACCTCGCGGACCTCGTCGGCGGTGTCGTACGCGTGGGCCATGCCGACCAGGCCGTAGAGGAAGGTCACGAGGCGGTTGGGCTTCTTCACTGCTGTCTCCCCTGCTTGCTTTTCTGCTGGCGGATTTGATCGCGGGATTGCTTGCGGACAGCGTCAGTTCTTGCTGACGTGGCCGTTGCGGGTCTTGGCGATAACGTCCAGCTCGGGGCGGTTGGAGACGCCGCGCAGGCGGACGTTGCCGTTGTGGGCGCGGGCCTCGATCTGGCCGCTCGCCGAGGGGGCGGCGGACAGCTCGACGTTGCCGTTGTGCGTGATGAGCCGGGCGGCGCCACCGCCGTAGGTGCCGATGTAGGTGTTGCCGTTGTGGGTCTCGATGTCGGCCCACTCCTGGACGGCCTGGATGTCGTTGTCGCCGTTGTGGCCGCGCACCTTGGCCCGGCCGACGATCCCGGCGCGCAGGCTGCCGTTGTGGGTGTCGAGGTCGAGCGCGGCGAGCACGCCGGTGACGACCAGGTCGGCGTTGCGGGAGTTCATCCGCACGCCGGACCCGGCGGGCAGGGTGACGAGGACCTCGATCCCGCTGGAGACCGTGCCGCTGCCGCCACCGGTGATGACCTGGCCGTTGACGATGGTCACGCCGGTCACCGAGCCGGTGATGTTGCCGAAGATCTGTGTGACCCGGGTGCCGCCGCGGCTGGTGGTGACGGTCTGGGTGATACCGCCGGCGCCCCCCTCGACCTCCGGGACGGTGATGGTCAGGCGCTGGCCGTCCTGGCTGACCCGGGACTTCGCGACGGCGTCCGCCGAGGGGCCCGTGGCGTCGTCGGTGCGGACCTCGGCACGGGCGACACTGGCGGCCGGGTCGATGGTGACGCGGACGGTGCCCATCGGGCAGGTGATGTCGGCGAGTACGGGACCGACAGCGGCGGGGGTGGGGAGGTTCTTCGAGGTCATGCCCTGCTCCTTCAGCTTGTTTCCGCTTGCTTTATCGCTTGCGGTAATTCAATGATGCAGACTCCGAGTCTGCATGTCCAGGGGTTCGCAGACTCGGAGTCTGCATAGCGTGCGTTCGTGCAGGTCAGCAGCCGAAAATTTCTTCCGGGCCCGGTGTCGTCAGGTGCTGCTGCGGTGGCACACACCGCACGGGATCTTGACCTCGGAGGTCTTGCCCGTGGCCGCGTGGAGCCGGGTCGAGATGGTGACCTTGCCGCCCCGGCAGCCCTTCACCGTGCAGCGCCGGCGCTTCGGCTTCACGGTGGTGGTCGGCCCGGCCCCGCCGGTCTGCAAGGTCCAGGCCGTGCTGATCGCGGCGGCCTTCGCGGTGCTGACGGCCTCGCCCGCCCTGTCCTTCGCCGCGTCGGTGACGTCCTTGGCCTTGCCCTTCGCCGCCGCGGTGACCGCGTCGGTCTTCTCCTTCACGTGGGCCGTGGCCGCCTGCTTCTTGGACCGGCCCCACGCCTTGGCGTCCTTGGCGACCTGCTCCTTGAGCACCTTCACCACGACCACCGCGTCGTCCAGGACGAACCCGGGCTGCAGTTCGCCGGTGAGGGTGACACCGCGCCACTCGGCGACGAAGGTGTCGCGGTCCTCGGCCTTGCGGCGGCCGGTGCGCGCGGCGAGGGCGGCGTCGACCAGGCCGTTGGTGATGACCGGGTGGTCGTCCCCCTTGCCGCACGAGAGGCAGGTGACGAAGGCCGGCCACACCTCGCGGAAGCCGCGCTTGAAGATCTCCAGTGAGTAGCCGCTGCCGCACTCGGCGCACAGCAGCGGCTGGCCGTTGACCTCGGCGAGGCCCTGGAGCTTGAGGTCGGGCTTCGGGACCATCTCAGTGCTCCTTGGTCGCGGGGGTCCGGGACTGGGTGATGCTCGGGGCGGGGCTGGGGTGGTTCGGGCTGGGAGTGGCCGTGTCGTCGCATCCGCCCGCGAGGTAGAGGCCCAGGGCCAGGCCCGCGACGGCGGCGACGACCGCCTTGTTCTTCGCCCACCAGCTCGGGGGCAGTGGCTCGCTCAGCACGTACTTGACGCCCATCGGGAGTCGTCCTCCGTCGAATCGGGTTTGTCAGGGTTTGGGACCTGGATCGGTCCCGGATGGCGAGTGCGTTGATGCAGGTCAGAAGGGGTGGGGCTCCTGGACGGGACCCGGCCCGACCTGGACGGGGCGCGTCCAGGTCGAGGGGGTCGCTGTCCGGGTCGACGGCCGCCCGGTCCGGGGTGATACCAGGGCATACCGGGCGGCCGTCCGGGGTGAATCCGGGTTCTCAGGCCGTGAGGCCGTACTTCGACTGCACCGTGCGCAGCAGCGCCGCGAGGGGGAAGCCGTTGAGCGCGGACGTGCTGTCGGCCCAGGTGCGCTTCTTCTTCTCCTCGGTCTCGCGCACCACCAGGCGACCGAGCTTCTCGGGGGTGATCTCGATCCCGGCCGCCTTGAGCGCGTCGACCAGGACGCTGCCCGGGAGCCAGTCGACCTCGCCCGCGGCGTCGTCCTGCTTCGCCTCCTGGTCGTAGGCGTTGAAGACGTCGACCAGGACCGCGAGGACGTCGGCGTCGGCCTCGCCCTTCTCCCGGAGCTGGTCGGCGAGGGTCTTCGGTCCGTCCGGCAGGGTGCCGGCCGCGTCCCGCAGGTCGTACGCGCGCTTGCAGAGCAGCTCGACCTCGTCGTCGCTGTAGTAGTCGGCCCGGACCAGGGTCGGGTTGGACCCTTCGGCCCAGAGCAGACCGGCGCCGCGCATCTCGGGCTCGATGGTCTTCGCCGAGTAGCCGGCCGCCGCGGCTCCCTTGCCGAGGATCGTGTCGGACGCCTCGGGGGTGGTGCACCGCAGCGCCCACCGGATGGACAGCAGGTCGCGCAGGCTGGTGTCGACCACGTCGGAGCCGGGCTTCTGGGTGGCGCAGAAGGTCACGATGCCCGCCGCGCGGCCCCGGGAGACCAGGTTGCGCAGGAGCTTGGTGATCTTCTTCCCGAACTCGTCGTCCGTCGTGTAGAACATCAGCTCGTCCACCCACAGCAGCTTCTGGCGAAGCAGCGGGTATTTGTTCGCCAATTCCTCGGTGACCTTGCGCTTGCCCAGCTTCTTGAGCAGGGCATATCGCGCCTTCATGTCCGCGACGGCCGCCTTGAGCATCTCGTAGAACGCCTCGGGATCGGCGTCGCCCTCGAAGTACTCGCACAGCTCGGCGAACGGCTCCAGGTCGCCGCCGGCCTTTCCGTCCGCGAGCCAGAGAATGACGCGCGGGTCGAGGGCGGCGGCCAGCAGGATCACGTTGCCGGACGCGCTCTTACCCGCGCCGGGCTCGCCGCCGACCAGGCCGGAACGCTCGACCACGGAGATGGAAATCGGCAGGCCGCGCACGTCGGGTCCGACCGCGATTCGGCCCCAGAAGTTGGTGGCGGCCTCCAGCGCGAGCAGCGGGCCCGGGTCCGCCTTCTCGGTGAACGGCAGTTGCTTGGCGACGTAGATTTCCAGGCGACCGGAGCGGGCGCCCTTTCCCTTCGTCTTCACCATGTTGACCTGCGCGTCATCGACTCCGAGCGCCGAGGCGATTTCGGAAATGGCGCGCATTGCCTTCTTCGCGGGAATTCCCGGGGGCAGGTCGATTACCGCCGACCAGGCGCCGCGCGCGTCCAGCATCGGCATCTGGACCATGTGCAGCGACTCGTCCGAGCCGATGACCTTGGCGTGGCGGAACACCTCGTCCAGCATCGGGGCGCTCATCGGGTCGCCGTCGCCGAGGGAGCGCCAGTCGGCGGACCAGTCGGTCTCCTCGGTGACGAGGTGGCGGCCCGCGAACGCACCGCCGCTGAAGGTGGCGAGCAGACCGGCGGACGCGCCGAACGCTCCGGCTTCCACGTAGCCGCCGGTGATCGCGGCCAGCGGGGGGCCGTAGGCCGCGCCGGCGCGCAGGGCACGCAGCTTCCGGCGGTAGCTCTTGGCCTTCTTGTGGGCGGCGACGGCCTGCATGGCGACGGTCTGGGTGCGGTCGGCCTCGCGGAGGGCGACCTCCTTCTTGTTCTTCATCAGGGCCGGGGTGAAGCGGGCGGTCTTGGCCGCACCGCGGGCCTCCTTCGCGGCGACGTACGCCTGGTGGGCGAGCGCCTGGGTCTGGATGCCCTCGAAGCCGGTGACCCAGTCCTGCACCCGGCGCGACCCGCGCTTGAACTGCGCGGCGTGGCCCCGGTCGGTGCGCTGGCGGCGGACCCAGCGGCGGTAGGCCCGCAGGCGGGAGCGGTACAGGACGCCGGAGTACATGGCCCAGCCCTCGGGCGTCTTGGCCCAGGCCGGGATGAGCGGGCGGTCGTCGAACGCGTCGAGGTCGAGGTCGGTCGGCTTCTCCAGCTCGGCGGGGGCCGGGGTGACCGTGCCCTCCAGGACCCGGCGGGCCGACTCGACCACGGCCGCGCGGTCGGTGGCCTCGGTCTTGCCACCCAAAGCGGGGGCGGCGTCGGCCGGGCTGCTGTCCGTGGCCGGCCCCGCGCCGTGGACGTAGGTGATGGTGGCCAGGTCCGTACGGTCCGGGTTCGGGGTGGTCGGCTGTTCCGTCATGCTGGTGCTTCTCCTTCGGGAGGAGCGGGGACCTGGCGGTCGCTGTAGGAGGTGGAACGCCAGGTCCCCGCGCTTTCGGGGGTGGGTCAGGCGGCGGCGGTGAAGCCGTCCGCGCACGGGGCGCAGGCTTTGAGCGAGGTGGCGATGCAGTACGGCTTGACCTCGCCGCACTCGGGGCAGGTCCTCCGGGCCCGCATCGCCGCCGCGAGGGAGGCGATCTGGCCGGGGGAGCGGGGCTTGGGCGGGGTCGCCCGGTCGATCGGGTAGAGGCGGGCGAACCGCGGCACACCCGGCGTCGTCGTCTTGTTGCTGAACCACATGACCTGCGCCACGGCCGGGCCCCGGGGCCGGAGCCCCTTCGCCACGAGCTGGTCGCGGGTCGCCAGGCCCTCGGGGGCCAGCTTCCAGAGGTACGTCGGCACGTCGTGCCGCTCCCCCTCCGGGTCCCAGAGATCAGCGAGGCGACCCATGACTCAGGCCCCCAGCGCGGCGGTGTCGTCGCCGCCGTCGATCAGCCGGAGCTTGCGCTCGGCGACGACCAGGTCCCGCAGCCGCCGGGCGTCGTCCCGGCGGATGCCCAGACGCTTCGACAGAGCGGCGGCGGAGATCTGGTTCCCCTCCGCCACAAGCTCGGCGGCGGCCTTCAGCCCGTCCGGCACGAGGGTCTTCAGCTCCTCGTCCGTCCGGCCCCGGCGACTGTTCCCGCTGGCGTCCTCGCCATCGTTCCCAGAAGCCTTCCCGCTGCCCTTCTCGCTGGCTTTCTCGCTTGCGCCTTCAGGGGCGTACACCCCAATTCCCGCAAGGGCTGTAGCGCCCTGAGAGGGCCGCCGGAGAGCGGGCAGCGGGAGGGTCGGACCGAGGGTCGGGATGCCCTCGGAGAGACGGTGCGGGAGCGGGTTGTAGAGACTGGCGAGCATCCCCGCACGGACCAGCTCGGGGCGGACGTGCTCACCCAGCTCGAAGGCCGCACCGAGCTGAACCCGGGCGTCGGTGGCCGCCGCGTACACCTCGGCGGACAGCCCCGGCTCGGCACCCTTCTTGATCCGCCACGCGGTGCCGAACGCCTCCTCGTCGGAGATCGCCTCGAAGGGCAGAGCCGACAGCAGCCGGTCGGCCTCCTCGGCGATGTCCTTGTGGTGCTTGCGGCGGGCCTTGAGGTGCTTGCGCCGGGCCTTCTCCTGGCGGCGCTCCTCGTGGGTCTTGCCGTGCGACCCGTGGGTCTTCATGTCCCACAGGTAGATCGCGACGATGGACGACCCGGCGAACACCCAGGCGACCCAGGCGTGCTCGGGCAGCGCCTCGGCCCAGTGCCAGTACTGCACCGCCGCCGCGAGGAACGCGGTCACCCACGTAGCGATCCGGTACTTCCCCGCCGGCCTTCCCGCGTCCTCGGCCGCCTTGCCCATGAAGGTCAGGGCCCAGGCCGTGCCCTCCAGCATCGCCGAGAGCAGCGCGGCCAGGAGGACGAACACCCCGGCGCCCGCGAGCGAGACGACCTGGGAGATGACGGCCGGGACGATCGAGCAGACCATCACGAAGCCCACGAAGGCCGTGACGGGGTTCTTGTTCAGCCAGCCGGTCAGCTTGCCGAACCGGGCCCGGCGGGCGGCGCGCTTGCGGTCCTTCTCCTGCTGGCGGACCCGGCGGTCGGCCTGCTCCTGGCGGCGCTTGGCGTCGGCGTCCTTGCGGGCCTTCTCGTCGGCGGCCTCCTTGTCGAGGCGCTTCTGCTCACCAACGAGCCGGGCCTCCTCGCGCTTGGCCTCCAGCTCCAGGCGGCGGTCCTCGCGGGCCTGCGCGGCTCGGACTTCGGCGTTCTTCCGGGACTGCTCAGCCTGGGCCGCGGCGTCGGCGCGGCGCTCCTCGCGGTAGCTCATCGGGTACCTCCAGCGGCCGGGCCAGCGAGCCCGGACAGCACGGTCGCCATCTCGGTGCGGAGTCGGGGGGAGACGGGGCGGATGCGCACGCGCCGGGCGAAGGAGTCGCCGCCGGCGGCCGTCGCGCGGGCCACCATCTCGGTGATGACGCTGACCAGGGCGGCCACACCGGCGATCAAGCCGAGGACCATCTCCAGCACGGTCAGCAGGAACAGGGCGAGGTGGGCGAGGGCGCGCTTCATGCCGCCACCCCCGTCTGGACCTCGTCGCGGACCAGGCGCAGGACCGTGCGGACGGCGCGGCGCTCGGCGCGGGGCTGACGGGCGCGGGTGACGGCGGCGGCCGGGTTCGGCCTGCCCACCGAGGCGAGCACCTCGTACGAGTCGAAGTCGGCGGCGGTCCAGTCGGCGGTGAAGTCGTCGTCCTCGAAGCCGAGGGCGTCGTCGGCGGTCTCCAGCTCGACAGCCAGGACGGCGGGGGCGGCGGCCGTCCGGCGGCGCAGCTCCCTCGGCATCCGGCGGAGCAGGGCCCGGTAGTACGCGGCGTCCTCGCGGTCGGTGTCGTTCTCGACCTTGAAGTCGCTCATGAAGGACGTCAGCGCGTCCCGGCTGGCGAGTCCGCCGGCGGTGAAGTCCAGTTCTTCCAGCTCCAGCGGCTCGACCATGTCGAACCCGCTCGCGACCTCGAAGAACTCGGAGTCCGTAACGATGCGCTGACCTGCGACGATGATGTTCATGGGGGTCGTGCTCCTCTCGATGGAACGGCCTCTGGAACGGCTCTCTCGGTGGTCCTGGCAGATCTCCCGGGGGAGCCGTTCGTACGTCACGGGCAGCACAATGCAGCACATTGCTTGCCCATTCGCATTGACTGGACAATGCCCGCTGCGATGACGATGGCACTGTCCGGAGCGAAGGTCAAGTGCATGGTTTCGATGAGTCGCATTGACTGGACAATGGCCGATCATGCGAGTACACATGAGTCGCATGAGGACGAATACGCCGATCTACCAGCGCGTCGCGGATGACCTCCGCGCCGAGATCGCTGATGGCACCAGGCCACCCGGGAGTCAGCTTCCGACCGAGGCTGAACTGCAGGAGAAATACGCGGCGACGCGGTACACCGTGCGCCAGGGCCTGGCCGCCCTCGTGAATGAGGGGCTCATCGTTTCGCGCCGGCCTCTGGGGCACTTCGTCCGCGAGATCCACCCGATGGTCTACCGGCCTCAGCAGGAGTTCCGGAAGAAGCAGCCTGAGCTGGACATCTTCACCCAGCTTCTGGCCGATGAGGGCAACGGTCGACAGCCATCGCAGGAGATCGAGGTCTCGATCGTCCAGCCCACCAGCAACACCTTGGACAGGCTCAAGCTCGCGGACAACGAGCTGTTGGCCGTCCGGCGCCGGACCCGCTACATCGACGGCGAGCCGTACAACATCAACGACTCTTACGTCCGGCTCAGCCTGGTGCAGGACAGCGAGTACATGAGCCCCGTCGACGTGGCTCGGGGCACCAACCAGGTTCTCGCTGACCTGGGCAAACCGCTGGTGCGGGCGCTCGATGAGATCTACGTCCGGATGCCCAAGCCCGATGAGGTCACCCGACTGAAGCTCGGTCCCGGAACGCCGGTCGCCGAGCACGTCGTCACGACCTACACCTTCGAGGATGAGCCGGTGCAGGTGACGATCAACATCGTCCCCGGCGACCGGCACGTCATCGTCTTCGAGCGTACCCGCGAGTGGCCTCCCGCCGAGCAGGGGGAGAGCGCGTGATCCTCGTCCCCGCCGAGCTGGCCGACCTGCCCCGGCTCCTCAAGTTCCGCACCGACTCCGCTGCCTGGCTCACCCAGCTCGGACTCGACCAGTGGGCCAAGCCCTTCCCCGCGGAACACATGGCCCAGAGCATCAAGCGCGGCGAGGTCTTCCTCATCAAGGAGGGCCTCGCCGCCGACGCAGCCGCCACCGTGACCCTCGATCGCGAAGCGGACCCTCGTCTCTGGACAGCCGAGGAGCGCCAAGAGGACGCGCTGTACGTCCACAAGCTCAGCGTCGACCGGCAGTACGCCGGTGCTGACCTTGGCGGACGCATCCTCGACTGGTGCGGCGACCAGGCAGCGAGGGCGGGGGCCCGGTGGCTCCGGCTCGATGCGTGGACAACGAATCCGAGGCTCCACGCCTACTACCGCGCCCACGGGTTCAGCCACGTCCGCACCTCAAGCGACCCCGAGGTCGTTTCGGGGTGGGCGGCCCAACGCCCCGCGTCCCCGAACACCGAGCACGGGCTCTCCTGATCACGAGCAGGTCACTTGCACCGACATCCGCACCGCAAAAGGGGATGGATCATCCCGAGCGAACGTGCACGATGAAGATCCACAGCGGATGTGGGTGCACGATGACCCCAGAAACGCCGAAGGCGCCCCTGGCAGGGCGCCTCGGTTACAGCAAGGCCGGGCTCGAACCCCGGCGACGTCGAGAGAACTAGTTCAAGGAGCTCTCACCATGAGGGTACGAGATGTATCGGCCCCGGTGCCACACCGCCGGGAGAACAACACGGCTGCAACCCGGGCGCTCCGGGCAACATTGCTGGCCAGCGCGCTGCGGTACGCCGAGCGCGGGATGTACGTCCATCCGCTGCTGGTGGGCGCGAAGGAGCCGAGGTGGCTCGACTGGGAGGCGCGGGCGACCCGCGACCCCGAGGTCATCGAGCGCACCTGGGGCCGCGCCCCGTTCAACATCGGCGTCGCCTGCGGTCCGTCCGCTCTCGTCGCGGTCGACCTGGACGTCCCGCACGACGGTGAGGTGTCCGGTCTGGCCGACATTGTCGACGGCATGACCATGCTCGACTCCCTCGCCGCGCAGATCCTCGGCGCGCAGATCACTCCCACGCTGACCGTCCGTACGCCGAGCGGCGGACGTCACCTCGTCTACCGGGCTCCGGCCGGGGTCGGGGTGCGCAACACCGCTCGCACGATCGGGTGGTGCATCGACACCCGCGCCGCCGGTGGGTACGTCGTCGGCATCGGCTCGCAGGTCGACGGGGTGCCGTACGAGCTGGAGGGGAGCGTCACCGATCCGGCGGTTCTGCCGGAGTGGCTGCTGACCCTGATCACGGCCGCCCCTGAGCCACCCAAAGCCGGGGGAGCGCCGCGCCGGGCCAATGTGGTCGCCCGGCTGCGGGACCTGACCCGGCAGGGCACCCGCGAGGACCGGTGGGCGCACGGCATCCTGCGCAGCGAGTGTGACGAGCTGGCGGCGATGAAGCCGAACTCCGGCCGCAACAACCGGCTGAACCTCGCGGCGTACCGCGCGGGCCAGCTCGTCGCCGCCGGCCTCCTGGACCAGGCCGTCGCCGAGGAGCACCTGACGGAGGCCGCGCAGGCGTCCGGGCTCGGCGAGAAGTCGGCGTTCGAGATCGAGAAGACGCTCCGCTCCGGCATGACCGCCGGGCTGTCCCGGCCGCGCCGGATGGCGACCGCGCCCGCGCGCCGGATGGGCGGTGCTGCGTGAACGACTTCGCACCGCAGGACACTAAGGTTCAGCGCCACGTAGACCACGCCTCGGAACTGATGACGGCCCCGGCGGCGTACCACCGCCCCGGGGCCCGGCACCCGAGGAGTGGCCTCGAATGCGAGACCGTCGTACCCCGCCGCACCTGCTTGCGTCCCCGTCTGGCGATCGGGGGTGCGGCATGAGCGAGGACATGGACCTCAGCCCCGAGGACCTCGCCGCCTTCCGGGCCTGGAAGGAGTCGACGCAGTCGGCGCCGCCGCAGCCGCGGGGGCCGGCCGCGAAGAAGGGTGACGGCAAGCCGCCGTCCGTGGCGGACCAGATCATCGCGATGGCGGACAGCCGGTACGAGTTCGGCACGTCCGACGCGGGCGACCTGTACGCCGTGCCGAAGGACGGTCCGCGGATCGCGCGTCTGCTGCGCGGCGGTCGGATCTCGCTGCGCGCCGAGCTGGCCCGGACGTACTACGGCCTGCACGGCAAGGCGGCGTCGTCCTCGGCGCTGGCCGACGCGATGCTCGCCATCGAGGGCCGAGCGCAGGCGGAGGACCCGGTGCCGCTGCACCTTCGGGTCGCGCCGCTCGGGAAGCGTCCCGAGGACGGGTTCCTCCTCGACCTCGGGCGCGCGGACGGCCTGGTCGTCACCGTCACTCCGCAGATGTGGAGCGTGGGGCCGGCCGCGCCGGGTCAGCCGCTCTTCCGGCGCTCTCAGCTCACCCAGCCGCTGCCGATCCCCAAGGGCGGCGGCTCGCTCAAGGAGCTGCGCGGGCTGCTGAACGTCACAGACGAGTCGTGGCCGCTGCTCGTGTCGTGGCTGGTCGCCGGTCTCGTCCCGGGCATCCCGCACCCGCTGCTGTTCCTCTCCGGCGAGCAGGGCACCGCGAAGTCGACCGCGACGAAGATGCTCGTGCAGCTGCTCGACCCGTCCGCCGCGCCCGCGCGGTCGACGCCGAAGGACCCGGACGACTGGTCCACGGCGGCGGTCGGCTCGTGGGTGGTCGGGCTCGACAACCTCTCGCGGATTCCCGAGTGGCTGTCGGACGCGATGTGCCGCGCGGCCACCGGTGACGCCAACGTGAAGCGGACCCTGTACTCGGACTCCGACGTCACGGTGCAGGAGTTCCGCCGGGTGCTGATCGTCAACGGCATCGACGTCGGCACGCTGCGCGGTGACCTCGCGGACCGCATGATCCCGGTGCACCTGCACCGGATCACCCAGCGGCGCACCGAGACCGCGCTGTGGGAGGCGTACGACGAAGCGCAGCCGCGTATCGTCGGCGCCCTCCTCGACCTCCTCGTCCGTACCCTCCAGGAGCTGCCGGAGGTCCGGGAGAAGGCCGACAAGGGCGAGATCCCGCTGCCGCGTATGGCGGACTACGGCCTGATCATGGCCGCGCTCGACAAGGTCAGCGGCAGCACGACCACGAGCATCCTGAGCGACTACCTCAAGCAGCGCACCGAGCTTGCCGAGGAGGTCGTGGAGTCCAACCAGGTCGGCACCCAGGTGCTGACCTTCATGAAGCGGATGCCGCCCCGCCAGGAGGACGGCCTCCAGGTGTGGCACGGCACGGCCGCCGAGTTGCTGGACGAACTGACCAGCCAGATCGGCATGACGAACGAGCACTGGCCCAAGACGCCGGGCGTCCTGTCGAACCGGCTGAACCGCGTCGCCTCCGACCTCGACAAGCTCGGGGTCGACATCGCCCGTACCAAGTCGGGCTCGAAGCGCTCCTTGACCGTCACCTACGTGCCGAAGCCCGACCCGTCCGTCCCGCAGCCGGCGCCCGAGCCGGTGCAGGAACCGCTGATGCAGTAGCGCCGCCGCTCTGCCGCCGACCCGCCGTGCACGCACAGGCGGGCTTTCGGCGTACCCGCGTAGAAGGGCGGACTATCTAGCTTGATTGAGCGCGAAACCCCAGGCCAGGAACCCTCGCACGGAGGTTCCGTGCGGGGTTGGGACGCACTCTCGGGGGAGTGGGACGCTCATCGCCGGGCGGCGTACTGGGCCCAGGCGTCGGCGAGGGTCTCCAGCGCGGCCGGGGAAGCGCCGGCGGCGTCGAGGTGGTCGACGTACGTCTCCAGCTCGTCGGGTTCCTCCGGCCAGTCGGCGTCCGCCGCGGCGTCCCTCGCGAGGTCTCCGATTGCGCCCCTGACCTGCGTGAACTGGTTCAGCCAGTCACCGAAGCCGCTCATCCGCCCGCCCCTGTCTCTCGCCTGCAGTCGACCGCCGCACCCTATCCCGGGGCCCCCGTCGAGCTGCTCACGGAGCGTGAGTGATTCGTGGGGCGAGGGACGCTCTTGGTTGGGACGCACACCAGGGACGCACTTGGGACGGAGTGCGTCCGGAGGGCCCAAAGTGCGTCCCTGGGACGCACTGCGTCCCTGCTGCGTCCCACGTGCGTCCCTACCTCTGACCTGGCGCGCGCCCTATATGCGGCTTTTTTTGGGACGCAGGGACGCTCTAGACCCCCTCATCTCTGTTGGAATGTCGAGGAAGAGAAGAGAAGAAGAGGTGGAGTGGGGAGCCATCAGAGATGACGGGTCAGAGTGCGTCCCTGCGTCCCAACTTCCGTCCGCGCGATCAACGGAAAGTGATCTCCTTCGACCCGCACCCGGCGTCGAAGCGTCGCGCCGAGCACGCCGCCCCGCCTTTGGGTGGCCCAGAGCAGCCACGTGACCGTTCAAGCGCGCTTCGCGGCCGGTAGGCAGGACGACCTTCGTGGGCCGGGTCGCAGCGCTCATGCGGTGTGCAGGAGCGCGGTGGTGCGGGTGACGTGCGGTAGGCCGCGGGCCGCGCCCGGCGACGGCCGGGAGGCCGGCTGCGGCCGGTTCGGCCGTCGACGGTGAACGCGCGGCCCGCAAGGGGCCCGCACCCGGGGGTGCCAAGCGCGAACGCGCTTGTCCGTTCTACCCTCCCCCCCCC
>NZ_BMTS01000048.1 GCF_014649795.1 Streptomyces melanogenes | reverse complement strand
AGCCAGGCCATCCACTGCTTGGCGCCCTCGCCGCCGGTGCCGACCCACATGCCCAGGACGTCGCGGTCGCCCTCCAGGTTGATCCCGACGGCGATGTAGACGGGCTTGTTGGCGACCGCCCCGTCCCGGATCTTGATGTAGATGCAGTCGATCAGCAGGACCGCGTAGACGCGGTCGAGCGGGCGGGTGCGCCAGGTGGCCAGGTCGGCGGTGATCTGGGCGGTGGCCCGGGAGACCAGGTCGCGGGAGACCTCCACGTCGTAGACCTCCGCGAGGTGGGCCTGGATCTCGCCGGTGGTGAGCCCTTTCGCATAGAGGGACACGATCGTCTCGGTGAAACCCTCCACCCGGCGGGCGTGCTTGGGCACGATCTGCGGGGCGAAGCTGCCCGCCCGGTCCCGGGGAACCTCGATCTGAACGGGTCCGACCTGCGAGAGGACCGTCTTGCGGCTGGTGCCGTTGCGGACATTCCCGCCGCCGGCATCGGCCTGGTCACCCCTCGCATAGCCCAGGTGCTCGGCCATCTCGGCCTCCAGCGCACCCTCCAGGACCAGCTTCACCAACCCGGTCAGCAGGCCGCCCTCGCCCACCAGCTGGAGTCCGTCCCGGCGGGCCCGCTCCACCAACTCCTCGGCCAGTCCACGGTTCTGCTCGGCCATGCGTGCCAACTCGGCCCCCGTCCGCACCTGATGCTCGCTCTCGCGGGGGCCGCCCTGCTCGTTCTTGCTGCCCATCTGTGATCCTTCCCGGCAGAGACCTCATCTCATGCCAACTGAGGTCACACCAGGCCAAACACAAACTTCAGGACAGTCCCCCCTCTCGATACATCGTGGCTAGGGCCGCGCGGTCGCGGGGTGCCGTGTCGATGACCTTGCAGGAGGGGTGGGTGCCCCTACCCCTCGGTGGTGGGATGCCTATCTAACTCAGTCGTTGCTGCGCCGCACCGTGTTGAGGAAGTTGGTTAGATTCTCGACATTGATGTGGCGGTGCTCGGTGCCCGGGGGCACGGCGGTGTCCGTCCGCTTCAAGAAGGACTCCAGGACCCGCGCCGGGGCCTCCAGCAGCGCCTCCCCCTCCGGGGAGCCCAGCGCGATGCAGACGACGCCCGGACCGTGACTGCGCGACGGCCAGACTCGGACGTCGCCTGTTCCGGTGGGCCGGTGGAGGCCCTCCGCGAGAAGGTCGCGGGCGAACACCCACTCGACGGTCTCCTCGGCTCCGGTGTGGAAGGTGGCGTGCACGGCGTAGGGGTCGGCCGTGTCGTACCGCAGGCCCACGGGGACAGGCAGGGACGAGTCGCTCGACACAATGAGGCGCAGGTGCAGCTCACAGGTCACCGTGGTTCGCGTCGGCTCTGGATTCGCAGCGTGAGGTTCGGACCACGGGCCGGGACTGGTGAGGGCTTGGACCAGGTCTGCGTCAAGAACCAGCGTGTCCTCTTCGCCTGCGCTTACAGGGACTTCTTCCTCGTCGAGGGTGTTCCACGGTGCGCAGCGGTCGCATGCATCAGAAACCGTTGTGTGTTCCGAAAGATGCGCCAGAACGTCGTCGGGGACGCCATGGGTGATCTGTCGGACTGCTTCCGTGCCCAGCGTCGAGGCGTCCAGCAATTCCTCGAAGGGGTCTTGAGGGTTGCTGTCGGAGTTGTGCAGGTTTTCGAGGCTCACTGTTCGTCGCTCCTTTCGCCGAGGCAGTCCGTGGCGGCAGAATCCGTCCTGCGGAGCTTGTCGCGTTGTTTGCTGCTGCGTCTCTCCAACGCCTTGGCCGTCAGGCCCACGCTCTCGGCGGCCTCACGTTCGGTGTAACCGAGTGCCCGCAGTCCCATCGCTTCCTTGACTTTGGGGTCTTGGATGCGGGTGAGAGTCCTGGATGCCTCATCGCGGACGAGGGCCGTGTGGCATGGGTCAGGTGTCCGTGGGTCGGGAAGTTGGATCAGGACCTCGCTGTCGTCCCAGTGGGCCAGGCGCTGATCGTCAAGCTGTTGCTTCCACCACTTTCGGTACGTCACGGCGAAGTAGCTGACACAGGCGCCCATGAAGTACGTGGTCAGACCAGCGCCCCTGCGGGGGTCCCAGTGGCCTTGCTGAAGCGCGTACCGGCGAAAGAAGGGCACCGCGGCAAGGACCGTCTCCGTGGCGAGAGTGGAATGTTCCTCACCGGTCCACGGAAAGTGCGTCGGCGGAAAGGAGATCGGTCGGCCCCTCGCCGTGCACTGGGCGAAGATCTCCCCTGTCTTGATCCAGTGGTGCAGGACGGGCCAACCGTAGGCGGCTAGCCTCTGCATAAGACGGTCTGCACGTTCACCTGTGTAGCCATCAGCTCGGATGGCCCGTACGACGGCAATGTCTGCGGCGAGGCGCCGTCGGTATTCATCTCTGTCAGCCTGTTGCGCCTGTGGGGCCAGATGGTTCTCCACCTGCTGCAACAGGTCGGGGGAGATCGTCGCCAGCGGTTCTACCTGATCGACCTCCTCGGTCTCCAACCAGGCACCTTCCTCGGCATGCCCTGCCATGCTCCTCCTCGTGACAACGTCGCAAACCTCCCGACGACCTGACATGTGGTTCTAGGAGCGGTCATCAGCCTCTCCCCCCTCCGAACTAGGTCTTTTTTTTGGGGGGGACACCTCCACGACGGCACATATAAGCCAAGCGAACGCCATCATCGCCAACAATCGCTGGAGAGCACGTGAGTTCGCCTGTCCCCCCGCCACCGGAGTCCCCCTTCATCAGCATGCACACGGCCGTCATCCTCCTGACGGCGATCGTCATCGGGCTGGTCATCGGCGGGCTGACCTTCCTCTCGGACTTCTCCGCCCCCGGAGCGGTCCTGGCAGGGCTGGGAGCCAGCGGTCTCAGCGTGCCCGGGCTGCGCCAGCTGATCCGCTGACGTCGGCTCCCGCACCACCCCACCGGCTGCCTTCCATGACCTCGTCGCTGACGTCGACGTTGACGAAGACGTGGTCGCACCTTCCAGGTCTGGAAGGCACCGGCGGTCCATCGTGCTCGAGAACCACCGGAGGGGACACCACCCTGCTACCACTCGGTGTTCGCAGCGTACGCAGCGAGACGCGGTGAGCCCTCATGAATGTCCCACCCATGCCTGGTGTTCGGGGGCGACGTGCAGCTGCTCGCCTAGGTGGCCGCGCAGGACGCCGGCGCGGGTTCGGCCCTCCAGGACCTGCAGTCCGCTGTCCGTCGGAGTCAGGAGGTGGCGGTCGATGAGGAGCGGCGGGCGCCGCCAGGTCCCGTGGTCTGCCCAGTGCCGGGCGACTTCCGGGGGTCGCGCCCAGTGCACCGGGTTCTCGGCGATGTGCTCGATCAGTCCGGCTTCGCTCTCACCGGTCGGCATGGTGTGGAAGTCCGCGGTCGGGATCGTCTCCAACGTCCAGGTGACCGCGCTCAGGTGAAGGTGGCCGTAGTCGTCCACGAAGGGGCCGTGGTCGCCGTGGTCGAAGAGGAAATCTCTCAGCACGTCGTCCGGCCACTGCAGGCCGGCCAAGGCCGGGTCGGCACGGAAGCGTTCGAATTCGAAGCTGAGGCCACCGTCCTGGCGGCGCCTCATCAACGTGCTGAGGTCGTTAAGGTTCATGCCGTCAGCTCTACCGGAGATTTCCGACAGTGTTCCCCCAGACCTCGGTGTCGTGACACTGCGGGCACCGGGGTGTTGAGTGGGGTGGCTTCATCGAGGCGCAGGTCAAACTCGGCACCTTCCTCGACAACACCCGCCGCCGCGCCACGAAGCTGAGCGACCAACGGCGAGCCGACCTCAACGCCCTCGGCATGAAGTAGTGAGAGCGGTCACCAGTACGGCCTGTGACGACCCCGGTCCGCCATACCCGTCCCGGCTGTGCGACTTTGGCGTACCGGGGCCTGGTGGACATGGCCCGCGCATCCGCACAGGCCATGGTCGTGACGGAACACCAGGCCCCGGCACTGGCGGACTCAACCCAGGCGAGGCCGCCCCGGAAACGGACTTAACGCCACCTATGAGCCCCGCGTTCAAACGATGTTTCGGTGCTCAGGAAACCAACTCTTGGCGTATTCAACGGCTTCGACGAACGTCACGAGCCTGCAGGTGGCCGCGCCCACCGTACCCTTGCGCACGGCACCGGGGATCTCCGCGCGCTCGAAGTCATCCCCGAGGGCTCCGAAGTCGCGGTCGTCCAAGGTGACGTCTTCGTACGTCCACCACTGGCGTTGGCCGTTCATCCGAACCACACATCGGTAGTTCTGGCGTGGTGGGGAGCTGACGCGATATTCACCCAGATGAAATGCAGTGCACCTGTCAAATCCAACGCCCATCAGTAGGATTTGAGCCCCGTTTTCGTACAGTCGGGCGAGCGGCGAATCCTCTCCCAGGTGGCAGTCAAGGTGATGATTGGCGATGATCTCCTTCGCCTTGGGCCCCAGCGCGGCGAATGAGGTTTGTGGGTGTGCGCTACGCAGAGCGTCAGGGTGCAGCCGGACCGTCTCGGCGAGGGCACCCATTCCTGTTGACTGCGTAGTCGCTGGATCGAAGGGGGGCATGGCTTCCCTCATGGCCGCTCGGGCTTCTTCGCTGAGTCCACGGACGCGTTCCCTGTGAGCACTCGAGGAATCCGAGTTATCAGCTGTGAACGTGGGGACCACGATCGTCCCTTCCGGCCCGAGTGTGCCGCGCAGTGCGCGGAGCACTGTTGCCGGCCCCCCTTCGACTCGTCCGACGGCGCTCAGGGATGCGTGAACCATGAGAGCGCTGCCGCGCTGAATCCCTAGTTTTCTCAGCTGGTGCGTGAGCTCGGACTCGCTGACGTGGGTACTGGTAGAGGTCGTGAGCAACGTTCCTCATTCCCGCCGCTCCGGTATGGTTTCCGGGCGACTACTGGCCGATGCTGACAGGCAGTGTACGGAAGGAAACGACCCAAGGGTGCCCTCTACGGGCTACGGAGCCGCACATAAGCTAAGCTGCTTAGCTTGCCTGCTACCCGTGGGGCCTATGCGTCTGAAGGTCCACCTGCCAATGCGAAGGGCATCTCCTCCCTCGCGCCGCTGAAGCAGGCCAGCGTGCGCTCGTGATGGTCCCCGACGGCGTCGGAGACCCGCACCCGGAGCTCAAACTCGTCCATTTTACGGGTGGCATCCAGCGAGAAGCGCCCGATGTACAGCGCGGAGCCCAGCACAGCGCCTCGCTTAATGGTGTTGAGATCGAAGTCCGTGCCAGAGCCGAGCCCAAGCCTTCCGAGGAGCTGGGCCGCCCTGTCGCGAGTGTCCACCCACTCACTCGCTGTTCCGTCTAGGTACTTCAGCCGGTAGCTGATGTCATAAACTACGGCGTTGTGCGTACCGCCATTAGCCATCTCGACGTACCAGATGTAGCGGCTGGTCATGTCGAAGTCGTTCTTTCGCGGGTTGCCACTCCAGGTGATCAATGGGCGCACCGCGCTGGCGTATTGAGCGCGGGCGAAGGTGAGACCCATAGCCACGGCAAGTAAGCTTGCGGCAGATTGACGATCTAGGATCGTTAATCCCCAGCTTTCCTGCCCTTTCGAATCTGCCAAATTTGCACGGAAGATCTCCCATATCATTAACGCTGATAGTACGCCTACGAGGATCATCGGGTACCAGTACGTCATCGGATTCCTGCTGATGCGAGTTTGATCGTCTGGTTGCACAGTGAAGAGCCTCCCCCTACCAGCCACCCGCCCCGCCCGTGCTGATCAGGATGCAACTGGCCGTATTCCCTGCCAAGGGCGCACGCTGTTGCGTTGGGGGCTCAGAAGGGGGCGCGCTGGCATAGGGATCCCTGCTGTGAAGCCGGGCTCGGGTCGCCAGAGCGATGATCGGCGGGGTCGCAGCTGGAAGGCGTTCGTGCCTGGCCACGGCGGAGGAACATCCCACTAGCATCTCGGGACACTCGACGAGGCTCGCACCCAGGCGCGCTCGGCAGTCAGGGGGCAAGGGGCCGGGGCGGCGCCGTGTCCGGCAGAGGCGTCACGCAACCGGCGGGATGCCGTTGACCAGGGCGAGGGCAGGGTCCATCTGGTAGGCGTGCGCGGCGCAGATTCGCCAGTCAGATCCTGGTCGCCGTCGACGCCGATCTGCTCCCGGTCCGCATCGACGGCGGCCGAGCGGGGCACGGGCAGCACCGCCGGGACGGCGCTACGCAGCAGCAGTTTCAGCGCAGATCTGCGCTGTACCGGCCGGCCAGACGCAGGCCTGCTCGCACTCGTACGACTTCCCCGCGCCCTGGCCACCACGCCCTCGAGCAGCTGTTGCTCGGTGGCTGTACGGCGCTCAACCTCTGAGGCTTGTGGGCATTGCGACCCCGACGACGGCCGCGACCATTCGACACTGGGCACGGCGGCCGACCTGTCGGTCCTTGCACCAAAGACAGTCCAGGCCGAGTCGAGCAGCGCACCCTCGTCGCACCGGGACGTTTCGTTTGCCGCGCTCCTGACGTTTGCGGCAAACCTCGCCGATCGGCCATCCCACCGGGTTGGTGATCGGACCGCCGAGAAGAACCTGATCCTCCAAGCTCCGGACGGGTCGGTCAGCGAGAACCTGCGGCCCACCAGAGGGCCCGGCTACTTGTGGAAGACCGAAACGACTTGGTGGTGGGAGCAGGAACCTTGTAGTGGGCCCGTAGAAAGGCTGCCGTCGTGCTCTGAGCAGAGTGAACGAGGCCGCCCGCACATCGAACGATGGAACAGGGGGCCACCGCACGTGCCGGTTTGGCGCGTATGGCAGTCCTCCATCCCCCGCGCTCAGCCAGATAATCCTTGCATGGACGCTGTCACGAGAACGTTGCGTGAGGGGTTCGTCGCGGAGGTTGCCGTTATGCCCTCGCCACCGGGGGCTTCGAGTACAGGAGTGCCGCCCGAGCTGCTAAGGAAGCTTCTGGCCAGTTACGGCCTGGTCATTCTGCGCGGCCTGCGGCTGGCCCCCTCCGCTTTGGCGGCGTTCAGCCAGCATCTCGGTGTCCCTCAGCCGCATCCACAGCAGGGCCCCTTCCCTGCCCACCCCGACAGCAGGTACGTGCAAGTCGTCCGTAGCCGCACAGATGGTTCAGCGGAGCCATACACCTGGTGCTGGCATACAGACTCGTCCTCCCGCCTCAATCCTCCGCGGTACACACTTCTCCAGGCCGCGGCTCTGCCTGAGACTGGAGGGGACACCCTCTTCGCCGACATGGTCAGCGCCTACCGACATCTTCCGCCGCACTGGAAACACCTGCTGGAGGGAGCGGTCGGCATCCACGTCCACCCACTGTGGGGCGGCACCGCACGACACCCGGTCATCACCATGCTTCCGGACGGCCGACAGGCCCTATACCTCAACCACGTGGCCATGTCGGGGATCGAATCTCCCCGTGGTACCCACGGGCCTGGCCTGATTGACAGCCTGATCGCCTACGCCACTCAGGAGGACTTCGTCTACCGACACTGCTGGGGCCCGGACGAGATACTCGCCTGGGACAACAACACGGTCATGCACCGGGCAACTCCCCTTCTCCCCGGGGCGCACCGGGTCATGCACCGGCTCGCCGTGGCGAGCCCGCAACCGCATTGAGCAAATCCGCGTCTGAGCTTGTTCCGCTTTGACGGACACCCTGCACAGCCCTGCGGTGGGCAGGGTCAAATGCCGACTGTCGCTATTACGGTGGCGCCTTGCTGAGAGCGGGGGGTTTTCTCGCCGACGCGGCCGGGTTCGATGGTGCGGGGGTCGATGGCTTCGCCGGGCGCGCCGATCTGGTAGACGCCGTCGGGCTGGGTGTCGCGGTCGTGGGGCAGGAGGAAGAAGACCCGGCGCCGGTGCAGGCTGCTGTCGGGGTCGGCTTCGGCGTGCTGGTCGAGTTCGGTGTAGCCGACCATGCGGCCATCGCGGTGGTAGCGGGGTTTGCCGCGCCGACGCGGCGTCTTATCCAGGGCCTGGCGCACATAGTCGAGCGGCGTAGGGTCCTCGAGCCACACCACGTCGCTCTCGTGGCGCAGTTCGCTCTCGTGCAGTAGCGAGCTCACAGCTGCGACCCCTTCCCATCGGTGGTGCGGCGGGCCGACGTATGGACGGCTGCCCGGGTCTCATCGTACGTGCGTGCAAGAGGGCGCGGCAGGGCGCGCGGTTCAGCCACGGCTGCCCCCTGTGTGCTGGTCGGGGTCGGTGTCCTCGGGCAGCAGGCCCAGACCGGGGTAGTACTTCTTGCCGCTGGACTTGGTCATGTCAGCGGGTGAGGCGAGGCCGAGTTCGCTTCGGACGCGGGTGGCGAAGGCGCGAGCGGTGGCAGGGCGGATGCCTTCGCCGGCCAGGCACCAAGAGCAGTAGGTGGTGTAGAGGAGGCCCTGTTCGACGCGTAGGTCGGTGCCGTCGCCGGTGGCGGGGTTCCGGGTGCAGCGTTCGGTGAGGAAGCGTCCGATGTGGTCCTCGGTCGTCGCGTACGCCTCGGTGGCGACGCGGACGGTCGCGGGGCCGGTGAGCGGGTCGCGGGTGGTGAGGTAGCGCTGGGCTCCGTCCAGGAGCCAGTGCAGGATGCCGGGTCCTTCGTCGCGTACGAGTTCGCCGGCGAGGTTGTCGATCTTGCGGTCGGCGGCCACGACGCGCTCGAAGGGGATCAGGCGGATGCGGCGCCAGAAGGCGTGGCCGCCGGTGCCGACTTCGGGACGGTGGTTGCCCAGCAGCCACAACTTGTGGGTCGGGGTGAAGGAGAAGTAGTCCTGGCGCATGCGGCGGGCCATGATGCGGTCACCGCCGGTCAGGAGCTTGACCCGAGCCTCGTCGAACTTGTCGTCGGGCTTGAGCTCCGAGCACACCACGATGCGCCGACCACCCGCCAGGCGTACCTGAACACACCCTCCTGAAACCCGTGCAGACCACGGGACGGGGCTCGGGAAGGTGGCACTGTTCAGCGGCGCTGTCGACGCGGCGGCCGGCGCGGCGGGCTCCGCTTGTCCCGACGTTGGCCGGGCGGCGGGCGTCAGGGGCGGGGATTGCGTACGGGGATGCCGTCCTGGCCGACTTCGAAGCTGAGAGTCCAGGGCTTGTGCCCGTCCGTCTCGCACACGATCCACAGGCGGAGCGGGGCGTCGGCGTACTGGGCACGCCAGCGATCCTCGTCATACCAGCGGGGGCGCAGCGAGGGATCCAACGCGAACGGCCGTGCCTCATCGAGCTCGAGCGTGAAGGGCGCTACCGTCCGGCCGGTGGCGTCCGCGTTATCGCTGCCGGGGCGGAAACGCAGCGGGCCCCAGATCACCGCCGCGATCTCCTCGTCGGTGGGAGCACCGCCCAGAACCGGGCGGCCGCGGCGGTCGCGGTCGTCCCGGATGGAGAGCGTCACACGCTCCAGGCGGCGCAGGCCGGCCGGTCCCTCGAACTTGAGGAGGAGCAGCGTCTGGGTCCGCAGCTCGACGGTGGCCTGCACGCGGGGAGTCAGCTCGCTGTGCCAGCGGTCCCGCTCGATGGCAGCGACCGAGGAGGCCGTGCTGTTGGCCTTCAGCGCGGCGCGCCAGGACGCCCCGGCAGCAAGCGCACTGGCAACCGCCGCGGTGGCCGCGACGAAGTCGGTGGTACTCATGCCGGAATGTAGCCTGCCGGACCACGCGCACGCAGCCCCTTCAACCACAGCGCTCGGGCTGCTCGATGACGCTCCTGGCCGGTGGGGTCGGGGGACCGGCGAGGGCGACCAAACCGCGGTTGAGGTCCCCTCAGCGAGCGCAGTGCGCGTACGGACTCCGTGCCGGGCGTACGAAACGCCCCTGGCAGTTGCTGAATAGTCCGCTCACCGGATACGGCGGATCGAATTCCGCTTTCTTTCTTTGCGGGTGCAGGGTATGCACGTTTCGGACACTACGGCGATCATGCCCCGATCAGAGACTTCCTAATAGCAGGTCCGGCGGCGCGGCGATGCGAGTGTGATGGAACGGCGGAAAGTTCCTCTGGCAACTGCTAACGAAACCCGTTCCGCCCTGCGACTATTCGAAAAAAGGGCGAGTTGCCCCGAATAGGGGGATTGGTGTTCAGCACACAGTGTCGTTAATGTCACCCGCAGGTGCGTGCGGGGCCTCAAACGGTCGCCAAACCTTCAATCCGAGACCCCGCACGCTTCGCGACACTGAAAGGAGTCCCCTATGGGACGCTCCCCCCGGCGCCGTAGCGCCAAACGGTCGCCTGACCGCCCGGCTGCTAACGCCAAGCCTAACAAGCGTTACGAAACATTTCGTTCCGTGAACCGATCGGTCAAGACGCGCAACGCCGCGTTCCTCTGTCTGCCGGCCGCTGGATTTCTCCTGATCTCCCAGGCGCGCCTTCAGGTGGTACTGCCTCCGGACGCGCTGTACGCCCTGAGCGCCGCTCTCACCGGAGCCGTGCTCAGTCGCACTCGGAGCCGCCGCCACAGGTGGTGAACACACTGCGGTGTCCCACCGGATCACGGTGGGACACCGCACCCGGGCGGCGCCGGTGGTACAGATGCCCTGTTCCGGATGAATACGTCAGCCGACAGTCAGGGAATTCCCCCGGGAAAGCCGCCCGCTCCGCGACGAAATTGCCAGCCTGAACCCTTTTCGTGACACGGACGGAACGCCATGAGTGATCATTGTGAGCGCTGCGGGGCCCCCTTATTCACCCCCGGTGGCTCCCGAGTCGGGCGCCCGGCAAAGTACTGCAGCGCCGCCTGCCGCCAAGCCGCCCACCGGGCCCGCACCACCCCCACGGCACCCGGGGCACGCGGACTCCTGCCCGGCCAGCGCCAGCCCTCCCAGACCGACCGCACCGAGGAAACTCCCCGAACGCAGAGCGGACCCGCTCCGGCCCGCACCGTCGGCGACGAATTCCTGGCCGAGATCATCAGGGATCTCCAGGAAGGGATGCGGGAGCTGCTGCGCACGGACGACGGAGAAGACGCCCTGCGCCGCGTGGCGCAGATGTATGAGCAAATGGACGCCCTGACCGCCGGGCTGGTCGGCCGGGCCCGCCAGCGCCGCGTCACCTGGGGCCCCATCGCCGCGATACTCCGCATCAGCGAAGACACCGCCCGCCACCGCTACACCGACGCCTACATCCTGCGCAAACTCGCCCGCTTCACCCGCTCCCGCATCGCACCGCCCTCCCTGAACGCCCTCTACGCCGACGCCACCGCCGACGAAAGCCTCCCGCCCACAGCCGACAAGACCCCCGAAGACCCCGCCCCCGCAGAAGAGACCCCCACCACGCCCAGGGACCCCTCCGGCGCCGCCTTCAACCGCCTCGCCCCAGTCCTGTCCATGCTCGCCCGCGCCTCCCAACTGCCCCTCAAAGACATCAGCCTCAAGATCGGCTGCTCCGCCTCCTACCTCTCCCGCGTCCTCAACGGCGAGCGCATCCCCACCTGGCGCCTGACCGAACGCTTCGCCCGAGTCTGCGGCGCCGACCCAAGCGTCCTGCGCACCGTCTGGGAAACCGAACGTCTCCGCGACAAGGGAGACTTCACCCCGCCACCCCCCGAGCAGGAAGAACAACCCCTCACCGCCGTCCCCCGCCTCCTCGCCGCATTGCGCACCCTCCACGTCCGAGCCGGCCAGCCACGGCCCCTCGACATCGCCGTCGCCACCAAGTGGCGGCTGACCGCCGAGGAAATCGCCGCGATCCTCGAAGGCACCGTCTTGCCCCCCTGGAAGACGTTCCAGCGCCTCCTGCACATCCTGGGCGGCAACCCCACCGACTTCGAACGCCTGTGGAAGGCAGCCACCCGAGAGCACTACGGCGACGTCCCGGCCCCCCCGGCCCCCCCGGCGCCCGGCGCCGGCCCGGCCATGCCAGCACCCGTGAGGGGCTTCGACGCGGTCCTCACCCAGTTCCGGCAAGCCCTCAGCCATGAGCCGCCGCTCGTCGAAGACCAACGAGCCCGCCTCCTCCAGCGCGCCGCCGAACGGCGCCGCGCAACGGCCAGCCGAAGCCTCCAGGCCACCCCGCAGCCGCCCGAACCCGGCCCCCGCTGGGCCTTCGGATAGAAGTCCACACCCGGCCGGGCGGCAAAGACAAGGCGGCCCCGCCCGGCCGGGCATCGGAGACAGACGTACCCTCGCGATACTCCCAGTGTGATGAGGTGAGTTTATCCTCGCAGGTGTGAACTGCCCGCGGGATCCGTCGACTTGAGCACCCAGGACCGATACGAAGATCACGACTTGTCGGTGATCTCCGAAAGGGACCCCTGGATGCGCCGCGCCCGGATCAGCCTTGCCGCCACCGCCCTCACCACCCTCGCCCTCCTCCTCTCCCCCGCCCTCGCCGCCCCCGCCCGAGCAGCCGCACCCGAAGACACCGTCACCCTCCCGGTCCGCGACGCCCTGCAGAACCTGCCCGTACGCGCCGAAGACCGCACCGGCTACGAACGCACCAAGTTCAAGCACTGGGTGGACGCCGACCGCGACGGCTGCAACACCCGCGCCGAAGTCCTGAAGATCGAAGCACTGGAGGCACCGGTACAGGGCCCCAAGTGCGCCCTCACCGGCGGATCCTGGTACTCGCCGTACGACAACCAGTACTTCGACGACGCCAGGAAACTCGACATCGACCACCTGGTCCCGCTCGCCGAAGCCTGGGACTCCGGCGCCTCCGCCTGGAGCGCGGCGGAGCGGGAGGCCTACGCCAACGACCTGGACGCCGGCTTCGCCCTGATCGCCGTCTCCGCCGCCTCCAACCGGTCCAAGGCCGACCAGGACCCCAGCACCTGGCTCCCCCCGTACACGGACTACCGCTGCCAGTACGTCACCGACTGGATCGCCGACAAGACCCGCTGGGCCTCGACATCGACCCCGCCGAACAAGCCGCCCTGGGCGACACCCTCTCCCGCTGCCCCAACCTCGACATCACCGTCACCACAGCCCGCTGAACCCGACCGCCGCCGCGCCCGCAGCTGTGCACCATCTCGGCCTCACACCGAGCCGGAACCTCTAGGAGCCGAAGCCGACGTCACTGATCTCCGATGGCACCGCCGGGAACTGAAAGGTGACCGCTGGCCGTCCACGACAGCAGCAGTGATGATCAAGTACGTCACATTCCCCCAGGCCCTTTTCACGGCAACGAGGGCCTGGGGGATGCGCGCGGTCAGTTCATGTCCGGCCTGACATAGAGGTCCCCGTCATCGACGACGAACTCGTTGTAGCCGAACCTCTCACCGAGTTCGTGGTAGCGGTCGTACCGGGATTCGTCGATCGGAACCCGGTAGGCCTTCATGACCCGCAGGAAGAGCCTGAATCCCAGATCCGCATCGACCTGGGTGACGACCTGCTCCAACGCCGGCACCACATCCGGGGCGGGGTGATGCGGGTGGGTGCTGGTGGCGGCGTCCATATCCGGTCCGAGCGCCCGGATCTCGGCCAAGACCTCGTCCCTGAGCGCGTTCGGGGCGGGTCCTGGGGAATCGGGTGTGAAGGACGAGTCGTCCTGGCGGATCCGTTCGGCGCAGGCGTCCACGATCTCGTGCAGCCATGCCCGACTGTCGATTCCCAGGCGGTCGAGGTCGTAGTTGCCGCCTGTCGCGGCGTACCACAGGATGCCGATCACCCGAGTGGGCAGTGGTGACTGCAGCAGCCGAAGTGCATCCTCCGCAAGGGTGGGTGCGTAGGCACCGCTGCCCCAGTCGGCAGCAGCCATGACGATTTCACGCGGGGTCGCTTCGCCTCCCCACGGCCCGTGGAACCATTTGGTGAGACCGCTGAGCCCGAAGTCGACCCAGATGTCCTGACGTTCGTGTGCCATGGTCCTCTCTCAGATCGGGTAGGACGTGTAGACCATGTATCCGGGCTTGTGGGGAGTTCGTTTGAGGGTGATTGCCACGGTGCTCCCGGCCGCACGCGACGTGCGGTCGTAGCTAAGGACCTTACCGAGCGAGGGTCCGCCTATGTCGACCTTGATCGCGAACAGGTCCACGGGGCTGTTGGAGTCCTTCGCGGTCTTGGCCATCCAGTTCTTCAGTTTCTTCTGGTTCGCCATGTTCTGCTTCGGGGTACCGCCGGTGAGCCACTTCTTCATGGCCTCGTCCACCGCGCCCTGGGCGACATCCAGGCTGGTCCAGACACCGGTCACCCCTTGGCGGCCAGCGTTGTACTCGTCCATGGCCTTCTTGAACGCACTCTCGTCGTCGATGTTGATGTGGTCCGCAATGGTGTGCGCCCCTCGGTCGTCCTCGTGCAACTGGAGGTTCATGCAGTTGTGGACCAGTACGTCCTTGGATCCCTCCCCCTCGGTGCTCACGAAGAATGTGTGCAGGTTGTCGACAGTCAGGTCGTAGACCGTTCGCGGCGCGATCCCAGACCGATCGTCCAGACCGGTGACCGTGTGCAAGTAACCTTCGGGACCGCGCAGTCGATCGGCTCTCCGCAGGTCCGACACGAGGGTCCAGCCACGTTCGGCAACATAGACGCGGTGTCCGGCGGTGCTGGTCAGGCTGGTTCCGTCAGCGAATGCGATGTCCACGAGACGGTCGGTTTCGTGCTTGAAGGTCGAGCCGACGGGCTCGGCCCGCCGATCGCCGGTCTCGGGATCAGCCGTCAGGACCAGGTCGCCGATCGTCAGCGAGCTGATTGCTCGGTGCGCGCCGTCCGCCATCAGCACCTGTGTATCGCCCGGAAAGCTGTTTCGCGTGCAGGACGTGAGCGCGTCCTCGACAATCATGGTCTCGCGCTCAATGTTGGCCATTACCTCGGCGTCGAGTCCCAGCGCCTTGAGTGCCTTGTAGGCGTCGCTGACGCCGATTCCGGTGTGCAGCGCGCCGTCAAGCGCGCGGATCAGATCGACGGCTTGGGTGATCTTGGACGGCGGAATGAACCAGGTCGCCGCCAAGGCGCACCCGCCGATGCTGCCCTTGGCGCAATCGACGAAGTCCTGCGTGAGGCCGTCCCACAGAGCCTTGAGGATCGCTTTGTCGAAGATCTTGGTGATGTCCCAGTTGCTGAAGTGCTTGGTGACCTCGGCGGTGTGCTCCTTGGTGTCGCGGCCCAGCCAGACGATGCTGTCCCCTGGGCAGGTGGCGGCGTCGACGTCGTCGGGCGCACCGGGGTCGGTGCACAGGAAGAAGTCGAGGGTCAGTTTGAAGTGCAGCCGGAAGGTGACGTCGCAGCCGCTGTTGCCCATGCCGAGCACGCACTCGTTCAGCGGCTTGGGGTCCTCCAGCGGGTCGACCTTCTGGGTGGTGAACAGGTGCGCCACACCAGTGGCCCCGCCGGTTTCGATGGTCTTGCGGGCTTGGGCGTTTTCAGCACGGGTGGCTGCGGTGTCGGCGTCCTTGGCGGCGCCGTCGGCGTTCTTCGCTGCGGTCTCGGCCGCAGTGGCGTCGTTCTCCGCCTTGGTTGCAGTGGCGTCCGCGCTGGCGGCATCTGTCTCGGCGGCGGTGGCAGCCGCGTCGGCGCTGGCCGCGTCCTTCTCGGCGTCCGTGGCGTCACGGTCCGCTGCGGTGGCAGCCGTGGTGGCGTCGTTTGCGGCCATCCCCGCGTACAGCGCGTCGGTGCCGGCTTCCAGGGCGTAGTTTTGAGCGTTGTCGTCGGCCTTCTTCGCAGCCTTGGCCGCCTTGTCGGCCTCCGCTGCTGAGGCGCGGGCTGCCGCGGCCGAGGCCACGGCCTTTTGCGCGTCGGCGGCTGCGGCTGCGGCCGCCTGCGCGGCGGCCTTGGCGTCGGCGGCGGCCTTGTCGGCGAGCGCCTGACCGTCAGCAGCGGCCTTCGCGGCCTCCTTGCCCTTGGCGTCGGCTGCCGCTGCCTGCTGTTCGGCCAGCGTCTTGGAGCTCTGGCCGACCAGGACGGCGAAGGCTGCCGAGGTGTCGGCCTCCCGGTACGAGGAACCGATGGAGACGGCCTCGTCGGCAGCCTTGGTCACCGCAGTCGCAGCATCCCGGGCACCCTGGGCGGACTGCGCCGCTGCCTGCGCGAAGCCTGCGGTCTTCGCCGACCACGCAGCGGTCTTGCCCGCCTCGACCTTGGCCGCGTCAGCCTCTTCCTTGGCCTTCTTTGCGTCGGCCTGGGCCTTCTTCGACTCGGCGTCAGCCTTGTCGGCCTTGTCCTTGGCAGCGGCCGCCGCGTCGATCGCCGTGGCCGCCGCAGCGTGCGCGGTCGCGGCCGCCGCGCTGGTCTTCCGGAATGCCGACCATGAGGCATCGGCTGCCGCGTTTGCGCGCGATGCCGCAGCCTGGGCGCGAGTCGCAGCAGCGCGGGCATTCACCGCCGCCGTGGAGGCATCATTGGCGGCCGCGCGGGCCGCAGTCGCTGCCGTCGCCGCATCGCCAGCCGCTGCGCGAGCCTCGGTGGCCGCTTGCCGGGCCCCGCCTGCCGCGCCGTCACTCTCGGCGGCATCCGCAGCAGCTTCCAGCGCGGCGGCCCGGGCCTCCTGCGCCTTCTGCTCCTTCTCCGCCTGCAATGCCCTGTCCCGAGCAGCGAACGCCTTGGCCTCCGCCGCCTCGGCTGCCTTGCGCTTGTCGCTCGCCGTCGCCCCCGCCGCCTCGGCTGAGGTGCGGGCGCGTCCTGCCGCGTCGCGTTCCGTCTGTGCGCGGGTTTCGGCGTCGCCAGCCTTCTTGCGCTCAGCAGCGGCGGTAGCAGCCTCCCGTTCGGCGGTGGCCTTCTCGGCCTCGGCGATGCCTCGCTGCTTCTTGGCCTCGGCGGCGCCAGCTTGGGCGGTCTTCTCCGCCTTCTCCGCGGTGGTCTGGGCGTTCTTGGCGGTGGTGGCGCTGGCCGCGGCTTCCTTGGCGAGCTTCTCGGCCGACTCGGCCGCTGCCTTGGCCTGAGCCGCTGCCTCCAGGGCTGCGGCCTTCCGGAACTCGGTGTTCAGCGCGTGGGACTGGGTCTGCGCGAGTGCGTAGAGGGCCTGGCTGTCGGCCATGTTGGCCTGGGTTGCGTTGGCAGCGGTCAGCACGGTCTTCGCTGCTGCCTGGGTGGCGGCGTAGGAGGCCTTGGCGACCTGGGCGGACTGCTGCGCGTACATCAGTGCGCGGCCGCGCGGCGCCTTGTTCTGGTCGGCGATCGCGTACGCCGCCTGCTGCGCAGTGCCGGCCTGCTCGGAAGCGGACTTGGCACGGGCGACAGCGGCGTCGGCGTCCTTGACGAGCTGAGCCGTCGTCTCCCGGGCGGTCACCAGGCGGCGGGAGGCGTTCTTCTGGTCGGTCAGCGAGGGCTTGTTGGTGGCGGTGGGGTGATCGCGCCACCACTGCTGCCAGAACAGGATCTGGTCGACCTGCCAGGACTGGCGGATCGCCTCGACCATCAAGTCGGCGGTGGTGCGCGCTTCCTTGGAGGCAGCGGCCTCGGCAGTGATGATCTGCTGGCGCTGGATGGCCTGGGAGGTGTACTCGGCCTCCCACTCGGTGTGAGCCTGGATGGTGGCACCGGTCAGGACCCGGTAGTGGTCGATGGGATTGCGGCTGTCGCAGGCGGCCCAGGCGGCCTTGAGGGTCTCGACCTCGGTACGGAACTCCAGGGAGTCCGGGTCGGGAGCCTTGGTCGCGAAGCCGCCGAACCGTAGGAAGGCGGCGATGTCGTTGGCCGAGCCCGGCTTGCCGTCGGTGACACCGAGGCCGCCGTAGCCACTGCCGCCGGCCAGCTCCTTGTACTTGGTGGCCCAGTCTTCGCCCTTGGTGTCGAAGGCATCGAAGATCTCTTTGGCCTTGGCCACGGAAGCGGCACCTGGGCGGGGCGTGGGGTCGTCCCAGATCTTGTTGACGAGCTGGGTTTGAGTGCCGATGGTGAAGGCGCGGATGTCGGCGCCGATTACCGGGGCGTGGTAGGGGCGGCCGCCGGCGGCGTTCGCGTTGGCGTAGGGCTTGTTGTCCTGGTCCAGCTGGTCCTGGCGCTTGTTGAAGAGGGTGTTGTAGGCCGTGCCCGCGTCTCCGTCCTTGGTGGCGGCCGCGCGGAACTCTTCGTTACCCATGACCACGCCGCCTTGCAGCGCGGTGTGGATGCCGTCGTCCCCTCCGGACAGGGTGGTGTTGGCGAAGGCCTTCACCGCCGCTCCGCCGAAGTTGACGGCGCGTCCGAGCTGGCAGCGGTCCTGGCGAGCTGTCTCGCCCAGGCTGATACGCAGCGACCGCTGGTAGGGGTCTTGAGGATCGTCCTGGCCGGTCCCGTCAGCGCGGGCGGGCATCGCGCCCATCAGGCCGCTGAAGACAGCCGCTGCGGTCAGTGCGGCCGTGCTGCTGACTCCTCTGGTCAGGGCAGTACGGCTGCCTCTCCACGGGCTGGGCAGAGCTGGTCGTTTCACTGCTTTTTCCCCTTTTGGTCATGGGTCGAGCCATGGGGAGAGGGCGACAGCAGGCTGCAGGTGATGGTGAACGTGCTGTGGCTGCGTCAGGGCGCAGCCGTCCCCCGCGTGGGCGCTCCAGATAGGCGCCCGCGCCCCTCCCCCCGAAGGTCCGCCGATCTTTCCATGGCCGTTACATCCACGGAAGATGAATTCGAACTTTTGTTCTAACTTTGGCCGACTGGCGATGCCGGAGCCGCGACCGGACGCATCTGCGGGCAGGCCGGCACGGTGCGGCCTTGGAGGCCGCCCTGCTCGTCACAAGGCCGCGAGGCCGGGGGCTCCCCGTCCTTGTGCGGGCTGGGGAGCCCGTCGCCTCGCGTGGCCTAATACAGGGCCTTGAACATGTTCCAGCCGGTGCCCATGGCGACGCGGCCCTTGAAGTTGCCCACTCCGTCGGCGTCGTAGCGCCAGGCGGCGCCGCCCGTGTCGACGGCGATCACATCGGCCCGTCCGTCGCCCGTGAGGTCGCCGGGAACCGCCAGCATGCTGTAGGCGGCCCAGCCGCCGCCGATGTCGAGGCGGCCGGCGAAGTTGCCGCGGCCGTTGCCGGGGTAGAGCCACAGGTGCCCACCGGCGTCGCGGGCCAGCAGGTCGGGGATGCCGTCACCGTTCACATCACCGGCGCCGATGAGCTGGTTGTAGATGTTCCAGCCGCCCCCGACGTCGATGCGGTCGCCGAAGAAGTTGTCGCCGTTGCCCGGATACAGCCACAGGTGCCCGCCGCCGTCGCGGGCCAGCAGATCGCCGCTGCCGTCGCCGTTCACATCACCGATGCCCGCGAACGCGGTCATCGCGCTCCAGCCGCCGCCCACGTCGCGCGGCCCGACGGTCAGATGGCCGTCGGAGCCCACCATGGTCAGCGTCGACCAGCGCGAGGTGTTGTCCAGCGACGAAGCCGACGACAGCCTCTCCAGCGGGACCGCCGACACATCGCCGTCCATCGGCTGGCGCGCACTGAACTGGCCATCGCCCCGGGGCAGGTAGTAGTGCAGCTGGCCCGCACCGTCGCGGCCGAGCAGCTCGTTCTTCCCGAAGAAAGCATTGCCGCCGGTGTTGGCGAGGGTCACCCCCTGCCAACCCTCCCCGAGCCGCACCCGGGCGCCGAGGGCGCCCTGGGCGTCGAAGGGGAACGACCACAGGACGCCGGACACGTCGCGGGCGACGAGATCGACATGGCCGGTGCTGTCATCCATGACCAGCAGCTGGTTGTAGCCGTCCCACCCGGATCCGGTCTTGACCCGGGCCTTCAGCGGGTCCGCGGCCACACCGGTGCCCGCGTAGAAGTACAGGTCACCCGACGGGGTCCGGCCCACCACATCGCCCTTGCCGTCGCCGTTCACATCACCGGCACCGACCAGCTGGTCGAACATGTTCCACCCGGAACCCACCTTGACTCGCGCCCCATAGGGAGCTGTCAGGTTCCCGGTGCCCGCGTACAGGAACAGGTCCCCGGACGGCGTGCGCGCCAGCAGGTCGTTCCTGCCGTCCCCGGTGACATCACCGGGGACGAAGAGCTTGTTGTAGATGTTCCAGCCGTTCTCCGACCACGGCGCACCGGCCCAGCCCGACTCCGTCAGGCCGGACAGGAGCTTGAGCGTGCCGGACGGCGACAGCACCAGCAGCTCGGGGCGGCCATCACCGTTGACGTCACCGGGCTCGACGAGGTCCCTGAACGCGCCGTTCGAGGTGTCATAGAGCGTGCTCTTGTCGGTCTTCCACCCCTTCAGATACAGACTGTCGTCCAACGACCTGACCAGCAGATCACTGATCCCGTCCCGGTCCACATCAAACCGCGGCACCACCGACGCCCCCGCAGCCCCAGCACCGCGCACCGCCGCCACCCGGCGCACCCGGTCCGCAGGCAGCTTCGCCGACGGCGCCACCACCTTCGGCACCGCCGGCTTCACCGGAACCCCCGGCCGCGTAGGACCACCATCGGCCGACGCCACACCCGACAGCAGCGCGGAAGCTGCCACGGCCACGACGGTGCCGACGGCCACACGCCGCCTTCGCCCGAAGCGCAAAAAGGACATAATTTCCCCCCACAGGAATCAGAAATCATTAACCAAAGTCCGAACCCGCCAGACGGCGCGCTCCCAGCCTGCAATTGCGCCAAGCGCAGACCTCGGCCTGCCCGCCCGGGCAGAGCCGTGGAGATCCCCCCAAATCTGCGTGAACCCTACAAGGGTTCTCCACACGACTGAAGAGCCACCCCTCAGAAGCGGAACATGTCATTCATCGCTGGGAAGATGCTGGCTTCCGAGCGCGCCGTCAGGGGACCACAACCTCTGATTGAGGGCCCGACCTCCCTGCACGCACTCCGCCCTCCCATCTCCGCTACAACTGCAAGCCGTGCAGAAACGATAGGAGATGCCACTGACAATGGAGCCGAGGAGACTGGTGGGGTCTGGCGATGGGGTCGAGCTCGATCAGAGCCTGGGTGACGGCGTCCTTGCCGGCGGCGGGCGGGCCGTACAGGACCACACCACGGGGGAGCAAGCGGCTCATGCGTACGTCCGTCCCAGAGCTTGGCCTGATCGGTGAGGCAGACGGCGGGCCACGCCTCGTCGGCAACAGCTCGTGAGGCGTCGAGGGCTTACGAAGCGCGGCAACGCACGCTGCCAGCATGACGGTCGAGGCGCTCCCAGCGATGAAGGGGGCCCCAACCGCTACCGCGGCTGGGACCCCACCGGTTTCACCGTGCCGGGGCCCTGAGTTCTGGGCGGTCCCCCAGATGTAGGGGGCTGGCTTGGACCACCTAGGTTGGCGGTCTTGGCCAGTACGTCAGCGCCGCCCGCCGCTGTTCTTGACCGGCCGGTGCAGCCGGTCCCTGATCCGCCACCACAGGCGAGCGGCGCGGGGGCTCTCGGTGGAGTAGCTGGGGCCGAACCAGATGTTGTCGGCGCTGCGGCCCAGCGGGGTGCCTTCGGGCGAGTACCGCCTGGGGAGCTGTTCGCCTTCGCCCATGCCGTCTCCTCTCAGGGGTTCGGAGCCCGGGTGCCGCACCCCTTGCGCAGGTCGTTGTCGGAGCGGGTCTTGGGGCCCCAGCCGATGCCGCTGGCGTAGCCCTGCATCACAGGGTAGTAGGTGTAGGTGCCGCCGCCGTCATTGCAATCCGTCGACCAGCCGTAGTCGATGAAGCTGTTCGTGGTCGCGGACGTGCCGTGCCAGTCGTTGTAGCCGCGCGGGCCGCTCCAGGAGCTGCGCCACATCTGGGTCTGGAGCTTCTGCGAGCCGTAGGAGCCGCTGCAGACTTGTGAGGTCTCCCACTGGAACCAGGCGCCCGCACCGGCCCCGTGGAAGGAGACGTCCGAGATGTACACCGAACAGCGTGCCGTCGCCGGAGCGGCGGGAGCGGTCGGCCGGGCCTCACCGGCCCTGTAGGTGAAGGAGTACCGCTGACCGTCCTGGGTCTTGCCCCACTCGCCGATCGTGGTCCCCTCCGCCACACGGTGCCCATCCACCGTGACGTACCGGGCAGCCGGTGCGGGACTGTCGGCGGCGTGCGCCGCCGCGGAGGCGGGTGTCCCGAAGGCCAGAGCGGCTGTTGCGCAGAGCCCAACAGCCGTGACGGACAGGGCCTTTGCTGTATGCATGGCATTCCCTTCCGTTGTTGTCGCCCGGCCGGTCGAGCCGGGCAGCAAGGGAACACTAGTTCGACTTGGCCGCTGAATGTGCCATTCCTCCGCGTATGGCCAGATCACATCACTTCCACGTGCGACAACCTCGCTTCCCCGCCTCAAATCGACCGGACCCCACCGGACACCCGCCATGTCTGGAGCATGTGGCGGATCTTGCTGGGGTCCTCGCCGGTGGTGGCGGCCGCGTCGCCGACGGAGCAGCCCACGATGTGGTGGAGGACAACGGCCTGGTACTGGAGGCGGGCATCGGACCGTAGCGGCAGGGAAGGGGCGTGGCGGCGGATGTGGGCGCTGTAGCGGGCCCATGCCTCGGCGGTGGGGTTGGAGGCGGCGACGATGGCCGACCAGTGTGCGAGGAGGTCGCCGAAGGCCGTACGTACGACGGCGTCGGCGGTGCCGGGGTGGGCGAAGTGGGCGCGAGCGTAGGCCTGGTAGCAGCAGACGTGGGTGGCGTAGAAGGCTTCGAAGGCGGGAGGGAGCGTGAGCACCGGCGTGCTGGCGGCGGGCCGGGGCGACGGCAGGCTGGGGCGGGTGAGGCGCATGGTTCCTCACTTTCAGGCGCGGGTGGGCGGTGGGGCTATCCGAATGCTTCGGCCATGAGGTGGTGGTGGGTGGCTGTGTGCCAGAGCGGGCGCAGGTCGGCGGGCCGGCCGCCGAGGGCGAAGACGAGGCGGCTCATGGCGGACCAGTCCAGCAGGTGAGGGCTGGTGAACGCGCAGGCGATGTGGTCGGTGCTCAATGTGTGGGCAGTGGCGGCACGGATGCGCCGCAGCTCGGGCTGTTCTGCGGCGAGGTAGAGGCCGCGGAGCGCATCGCGCAGCTGGTCGCGGGCCCGTCCGGGGTCCCCGGCGAAGGTGGAGGTTGGTGGTGTGGGGGGTGGCAGGGGGCCGGTGGGGCGGTGGGCGTTCTCCCACAGGGGGCGGATCTCGTGCGGGTTGCCGTCGCAGGCGGCGACCAGGTTCTTCGCGACCGGCCAGGACGGGCGGCGCGTCCCGGCGAGGAGACGGGAGAGGTGGGAGGGGGAGATGCCGGTCTCGGCGGCGGTCTGCCTGAGCGGCTTGCCGGTACGGCGCTGCAGGAAGGACAGGGCGCCGGCGAGTTGCTGCGGTGGGGTCTGGGCGGCGAACGGGGCGGCAGTCGCGGTGTCGCTGTCCGTGTCGGCTTCCTCGGCGGGCGGGCGGCGCGGGGACGGGAGGGCCGGGGGGACTGCGGGCTGGCCGGCCTGGCGGGTGGCGCGGCTGTTCCGGTAGGTGTCCAGCCGGCGCATGATCTTGATCATCGGCCACTTCTTGCGCAGCCGTTCGCCGCTGAACCCGAGAGGCGCACCGAGTTGGTCCCAGGTCTGGCCGCCTGCCCGGCCCCGGGCGATGTTCAGGGCCGTGAAGTCCTGCAGGCTGCGCTGCACGTCGGCCGCGATCCACAGCAGCTCACGCGGGCCGGCACCGTTGTGGATCGCGGCCAGCAGGTTGTTGGCGCGCTGGTCGATGTCCTCGCCGACCGCCTGCAGATCGGCGTCATACGGGCTGCTCCCGGGGCCGTCGGGCCTTTTGTTGCGGCGGCTTGCCAACGTCTTGCACTCCGGGGAGCAGTAGGTGAACGGGCGGCCCTGCCTGCGTTCTTGCCGAAAGGGTGTACCGCACTGCGGGCACGTCGCGTTCCTGAACGCGCCAACCGCCATGATTGAGCCCCTTCCGGGGGAAATGCGGGCAGATGATTACGGAGGTCCCAGCTGGTCGTCCACAGCCGGTTTTGCAGCAAACTCGCGGGCCGTCCACGCCCCCTCGAGCCGTCGGGGGCCCACCAGCGCTCAGCGGCGCTCGGCACCCGACGGCGAGGGCGCAGCGGATCAGTTCAGGCGAACGCGCCGGTAGGAGACATAAGTACGACGTGCGGCCGCCGTCACGAACACCGTCGCCAGCGGCACGCTCCACCCGCCCGGCATCCCGGCGATGACGATGATGGGCAGCACCAGGACCGCGAGGAACAGACTGCCGCCCGCGGTGACCGTCAAGTCATCGCCGCAATAGGTTTCTCGTCCCGGAAAGGGCGGGATGATAGCTTCGGCACCACGCGCCAGCAGCCCTAACGGGCTCTGGCCGGCTGTACGGTTCACAGACATGGCGAAGTCCTCTCCGAGGGAGTCGTTCGTGCCGGGGACCGGCATTGTGTGATCGACAGGCCCTGGCTCGGTTTCGTAGGCCCCGCCAGGGTCACTGTCTTTTCCACCGGCGCACTACACCGGCAACGGGACACTACTTCGCCCCCCAGCGCAGCGCCACGCGCACGGAGCGTTATGGCCGGAGACGACCATCCCCCGCCGCGCAAACCCCTCTGCCCCTGCCAAGTCACCAGCGCAGCACAGTTCTTGCATATACAGTCAGATGCAGAAGCGAACGATCCGATGATGGCGCACATCGATCACCCGCGCAGCGAATGTCACGGATCGTGGCGCCCACCAACGGCAGGGCCACCCCCCACCGCCCCGTCCTCCCCCACGATGACTCAGGCTCGGAGAACGCGCGAGGGCTTTGTTCGCACATCCTTGCGATCTGCCGCTCCACCATTTTCGCGACCGGCGCGGTTACCGGATTGGGCGCCAGGTTTCGCAGGGGACGCACGACCGTACGTTTCGCGGTCTTGGTTCTGGCATCGAGGACAGGGGGCGCTGAGGCAGGTTCGGCAAGGGCCCCGACCACCGCCCATCATGGGCTCTTTCCCCGTCATATCTGGTCGGAGCTGGCCGATCATCTCGCTGACACGGCCTCAGCTGCCGTGGCAGGGTGCGGTAACCGGATTGACAGACGGGGGCTCCCGTGGAAGCACGGATGTGGAACGGCTTGGTCGGCGGGGCGAAGAAGACGTACACCGCATCGCTCGGTGAGGGGGTCGTGCCACGCCCGCTGATGATGCCGCTAATACGCGGCGAGCTGGTCGGGCTGATCTGGGTCCGCCCGCTCAAGGTCGGCCAGAACGCATTCGCCGGGATCGCGGAACTCGCGAACATCGCCACGGCGGCAGGCGCGGACGAGGTCGTTCTCGCCTGGGAGACCCACGACGTCGCCTGCGAGCTGCCCATCGTCGGCCCCGCGCCATGCCTCAACATGGTGCTCGCCACCCGCGACGGGCACGCCTTACACCAGTTCCCCTACACCGAGCAGCTCTTCTCCCACAGCCCCGAGGGCTGGGCATCCGTCACCCCTGACTGGAGGCCGGCCCCCGCGCCGCAGCCCGGCGGCGAACTGGTGCCGCCCATCCAGGCCGCGGTGGACTTCTCCTTCACCCCCCTCGAGCCGGACCACCCCGACCCGCTCGGCGTCACGGTCGCGCTGATGGAAGAAGACGGCTACCACGTGCGCTTCACCGAAGCGTTCGCCCGCTGATCCGCCATGGCACGAGACATTGACGACGACTCGCCCCGTCGGCACCAGGATGCGTACGACCACGTCAGGCGAAGCCTGCGCGAAGAGTCCGACAGCGAAGGTGACGACGCGACCCTGACCGCGGCGAACTTCACCGGCACGCCCCTGGAACAGATGATCAACTGGGGACAGTTACAGGTCGACGTGTCGGCGCTGGAGCGCAAACTGGCCCGAGCACGCTCAGTAGTTCGCGTGCGGCGAATAGCCTTCACCATCGCTGGCCTCGTGTTTGCCGTGGGCATCAGCTGGACGGCACTGAACTGGCGGACACCCTCCCGCATTGTCCTTCTCACACCAGGCATCCTGTGCGCTCTCGTGAGCGGGCTTTGTATCGCGGTGGCCCTGGTCGATACCCGGCTGCGGAAACCGGAACCCCTCGCCACCCTGGAAGATGATCTCGCACTCCTCCGGCTGACCGAACGCGTGATGAATGCCACGCACCCACCGTCCCTGATGCTGCGACGCAACATATACCGGGAAGACGTGGCGTCGCTGGTGGAGCAGTACGAGACCGACAGCCTCAGGTACCGCAGAACCCACAACCGCCTACAGACCCTCATCATGATCGGCTCGGCCTCGACGACCACGATCGCGGCTCTGGACACCGGCAAGGAGCTGACCTGGCAGAGCGTCTCTGTGACTGGAATCAGCTTCGCCATCACGGTGGCCGCGATGTTCACCGGCTACTACAAGTTCCGCGAGCGCAGCTACTTCCTCCAGCAGACCGCCGATGCCATCCAGGAAGAGGCCAACGCCGTCAGGCTCGGCATCGGTGCGTACAGCGAGTATGGGCCCGGCCAGGAAGGCGAGGCACTGAAGCTATTCACCGAACGCGTCGAACAGCACCGCAATGAACAGCGTCGCCGCCAGCAGCAGCTGGACCAGCCCGCCGACCAGTCCGCCCCGTCCAGCCAGCCGCCGACGGTCTGACCTCGGCCTCATCCCCTCCGGCAGCAGCGAACTCGGTCCTGCCACCCGGCCAACGCAGCCCGGAACGTGGACCGTCCGGCTGCTGTTCATCTCCAGCAGTGCTCCAGCCGGGTGCGCTCAGCGACGATCTCCCCGATACCGAGGTCGTAGGCGGCTTTCTCCAGCGTCCCGCGCATCGGCTCGTTGACGAGGAACTGCCCCATGGCGGTGCCAGCGACGTACAGGCAGACGGGGGTCCACGCCCGCGACTCACCGACGGATACTTTGCCCGTGCGGTACAGCGCCGGAGCCGCCCCCCGCCCGCGCTCTACGAACGCCTCTCCGGTCTGGAGGGAGGCATGCGCGTACGAGGACAGGTAACGGTAGACCGGGTACATGCTCCGGATCCCCCGGGAAGCCACCAGGTTGGCGACCGTGCCGATCTGCCCCTTGAGCCGACGGTGACGTCGAGCTTCCTCTTCGTCAGCGAAGCCGTAGGTGGGCTCCTCGCCGACCTCGATGTCGTCCGGCACCGCCCAGTTCACAGCGCGGAGGTTGTCGATCAGCTTTTTGCGCCGCTCCCACTCCGCGTACTCCATCGCGCGCAGTCCCTCGGCGCGGTGCTCGGCCAGCCAGTCCATGCAGTGGGCGTGTTCGATCAGGACGCGCATCTGCCCCGCCGCCTCCACCGTGAATCCGCTGTCGTACGCGCGCATCAGCAGGTCCGCAGTGCGGTTCGTGAACTGCCACCAGCCGAGCATCTGGTGGCCGACATCCTGGTCCTCAGCGGGAACCACGGGGTCGGAAGCGATGACCTTGGTCGCCTCGTCAAGGAGCAGCCGGGTGATGGCATGGGCGCGCCTCGCGCACTGGGGGTTGTCCCCGAACTGGTAGACCATGGAGCGAAGGTAGGGCTCGGCCCCCTGCACGCGCACCGGGCGAGAAAACTGGTGCGCGAGGATTCCGCTTAGCACCAGCCCGGGTGGCCACGGCCCACGGCCGTACCCTCGCCGCAACACCCCGGCCAGACAGACTCCGATGGAACTGGAACGCGCGGATGCCTCACTGACCGATGCCCAGGCCCCGGCGGCAGCGATCAAGGTCTCGTCCAGGACGACGTGCACGGTGCCGCTCACTGGCCGCGCACCTGTGCCATGCGCTGACCCAGCTCGCGCTCATCGGCCATGCGCGGGGCCTAGCCGTTTCCGCACCGCGCTTCATCCGGGGGTCAGCAGGGTGCTGGCGAGATGCGTGAGGTAGGCGCGGAGCGACCTCTTCTCGCTCGCGGCGATCGCCGCGAGTCGTCCCCTATAAGTTCTTCCTCTCCGGGAAGGGGCGTGCTCCTCTACCGGCGGATGTGGGCCGACTAGGCGTTCCAATTGGTCCCACCGGGTGGATCTGGGGTGCTCCTGATCATGGAGCCCGCCGTAGTGATGAGGCGGTCGTTGCTGCTGGGGGCCAGGCCTGCCATGCGGACGGTGGCCGGGGTGCCAGACGGTGTGCTCGACTGCGGCGGCGAGGCGGGAGTGCGTCACGCTCAGGCAGGATCACGAGGTGGTCCCGGTCGGTGAGACGCAGGACAGCTGGCGCGGTGGCGTACTGGTCCACGGGCTGGGCCGTGGGCAGGGCGATGGCCTCCGGGCAGCGGCCCGTCGCTGGGCTGTATGTGCCGGGGGCGTGGCCGAGTGACGGCGGTGGTCAGGTGTGGGGCGGCGGCGATGAGGACAGTGGCGGCGCTCTCGGGGCGCCGAAGTAGCGGCGGGCGTCGTGAGCCAGGCGCGGGGAGAGGGAATGTTCCATCAGCCAGTCCAGGCCCTGTCGGAAGTCACCGTTCGACGCACTGGAGCCAAAAGCGCCCTGGCTTGTCGTTACAACTGACTGCCGTCCGTGGCCAGATAACGCCACACTGTAAGGAATGCTTCACTACGACTTGCCCGGGGGACAGACGTATGCAAGACGACCTTTCGGCCACAACTCAGCCAGCGGACCGGTGGGCAGAGGATGTGAAGGAGGTGCTGCTGGTCGTCGCGCCGGACCCCGAATTGGATCCCGAGGTGGCGGAACGGGTAGCCCGCCACCTATGGGCTGAGCTTGCCCATCTGGATGTCGAAGAGCTTCGTCCGGGCCTTAGTGCGCCAGCTCCAGACGCGGCGAAGGGCAGTGACGCAGCCACTGTGGGAGCCATGGTTGTGGCGCTGGCCGCCTCAGGTGTGTTCACAGCGCTCATCGAGACCGTACGGGACTGGCTAGGCAGGTCTTCCGCGCGCCACAGTGTCTCACTGACCATCGACGGTGACACGATCGAATTGGAGCGGGCCGCCGACAGCGAGCGCGAGGCCCTGATCCGCGCATACATCCGTCGACACACGGATAGTTAGCCATGGGCCGCCGACTGGCGATGCTGATCGCCACCTACGAATACCAGGACAGCGCCCTGCGGCAACTGATCTCGCCAGCACATGATGCAGAGGCGTTCGCCGCCGTGCTCGGAGACCCCGCCATCGCCAGCTTCGAAGTCACCACCCTGGTCAATCAACCGCACCATCTCGTGGGCGAAGCCATCGGCGACTTCTACCGCGACCGACGCCGCGACGACCTCGCTCTCCTCTACTTCACCGGCCATGGCCTCAAGGACGAAGCCGGCCAGCTATACCTGGCGATGACCGACACCCGCCGCGACGGCCTGCTCTTCACAGCCCTGTCTGCCGAACAGATCGACCAGGCCATGGAAGGGTGCGCCTCGCGGCAAAAGGTCTTGATCCTCGACTGCTGCTACAGCGGGGCATTCCCGGCGGGCAGGATCTCCAAGGCCGATACTTCAGTACACACGCTCGAGCGCTTCAACGGCCGCGGCCGCACCGTGCTGACCGCCTCGGATGCGACCCAGTACTCATTCGAAGGAAGCCAGGCGCACGGTCAAGGAGTGCAGTCGGTGTTCACCCGCTTCCTCGTGGAGGGTCTACGCGACGGCGGCGCCGACCTCGATGGCGACGGCGACATCACTCTCGACGAGCTGTACGCCTACGTCTACGACCGGGTTGTCGACGCGATGCCACAACAGCGGCCCCAGAAACGGGACAACGTTGAGGGCCGTATCGTCATTGCTCGCAACATCAACTGGACCCTGCCTGCCTACCTGCGCAACGCCCTTGCGAGCCCTATCGCAACAGACCGGCTCGCCGGACTCGACGGACTGGACCGTCTGCACCGTGTAGGAAATGGCGTCGTACGAAACTGTGTCCGAGATGAGATCCGTCGCCTCGCTGGAGACGACAGCAGGCTTGTGTCCGCCACTGCCCGGGCCCGTCTACACGCATTTGACTCACGAACGCAGAAACCAGCATCTGATGGAGCATCTCAGTCCTCAGGGCACCCGCGTCGGCCCCCTCCCGCTTCCTCAGCCTCCGAGCAGACATCCGGACCGACGCCCCCCCGGGACCCCAATCCAGCGGCGACTGGCACGCCAGCAAGTGGTCTGGCCGCCCGCGGCCAGGCTCTTCGCGAGGCGGGCCGATTCGACGAAGCAATCATCGACCTCACAGCCGCGCTCGAACTCAACCCCGCACTGGACGGGGCCCTCGCCGAACGGGGCGCGGCCCATCGCCAGGCGGGACGTTTCGACGAGGCAGTCATCGACCTCACCGCCGCACTCGACCTCAACCCCCAAGACGCGTGGACCCTCGCCGAACGAGGCCGAGTCCATCGCGATGTGGGGCGCTTTACCGACGCCGTCACCGACCTCACCGCCGCACTCAACATCAAGCCCGCACTGGACGGGGCCCTCGCCGAACGCGGCGCAACCCATGGCCAGGCGGGGCGTTTCGACGAGGCAGTCGCAGATCTGACCGCCGCACTCGACATCAATCCCACGCTCGAATGGGCCCGCGCTGAACGGGGCCGAATCCATCGTGAGGCGGGCCGCCTGGACCAGGCCATCACAGATCTGACGGCCACGCTGCGCCTCAACCCGACGCACGCCTGGGCCTGCGGCCAACGAGGTATGACTCATCGTCAGGCAGGCCGCTTCGCCGAGGCAGTCGCCGACCTCACGGCCGCACTCGACCTCAACCCCACACTCGACTGGGCCCTCGCCGAACGGGGCGCGGCCCATCGTCAGGCGGGACGTATCGACGAGGCAGTCACCGATCTCACCGCCGCACTCGACCTCAACCCCCAAGACGCGTGGACCTTCGCGCAACGCGGTCGAGCTCACCGCGCGGCGGGCCGCTCCACCGAGGCGGTCGCAGATCTGACCGCCGCGCTCGATCTCAACCCCGCACTGGACTGGGCCCTCGCCGAACGGGGCATAGCACATGGCCTGGCCGGGCGTTTCGGCGAGGCGATCACCGACCTCACCGCCGCACTCAACATCAACCCCCAGGACGCGTGGACCCTCGCTGAACGGGGCGCGGTTCACCGTCAGGCGGGCCGCTTCACCGAGGCAGTTACCGACCTCACCACCGCACTCGACCTCAACCCCGCACTGGATTGGGCCTTCGTCGAACGGGGCGCAGCCCGCCGTCAGGCGGGGCGTTTCGACGAAGCAGTCACCGACCTCACCGCCGCACTCAACCTCAACCCCACATTCGCCCAGGCCCTCGCTGAACGGGGAGTAGCCCACCACGGGGCGGGGCGTTTCGACGAGGCGGTCGCAGATTTGGCCGCCGCACTCAACATCAACCCCCAGGACGCCAAAGCCCTCGCCGAACGAGGCGCTGCCCATCGTCAGGCGGGACGTTTCGACGAGGCGGTCGCCGACCTCACGGCCGCACTCAACCTCAACCCCACACTCGACTGGGCCCTCGTCGAACGGGGCGCGGCTCATCGTCAGGCGGGACGTATCACCGAGGCGGTCGCAGATTTGGCCGCCGCACTCAACATCAACCCCCAGGACGCCAAAGCCCTCGCCGAACGAGGCGCTGCCCATCGTCAGGCGGGACGTTTCGACG
>NZ_BMTS01000047.1 GCF_014649795.1 Streptomyces melanogenes | reverse complement strand
ACTGAACAGACCAGTGCGCACTTCCTCAGCCTCGGCTGCGCAGAAAAGAGTTCAGTGCCCAGTCCAGAGCCTCGGGCATTGAACTCTTTTTCATCGTCCGACACATCACCGGCTACGGCCTGACTCACCTCGCACGGCCCCCCGACGCCAGACGGCCAACAGCGTTGTACTGACGGCGGCATCAGCCCTGTGCACGCGGGTAACGTCTCCTTCTCCCCATGATCGAGGGCCGAGAAGGGAAAGGGTGCGGCATGCGACTGCGGTCTGAGCACTGGGAGGCGCTGCGGGTCCTGGCGGCCGCTGAGCCGGTGGGGCATGGCTGGGCCGGGCCCGCGTGCGGGATCTCCGCGGCGGTCTTTCGCGGCCTGGCCGGACAGGGGTTGTGCGAGATGGCCGGCCGGGAGCTGCTGCCGACCCTCGGGTTCGGCCGCCACATCGGCTGGGCGGCGCGGCTGACCACCGACGGCCACGACGCCCTCATCTACGAAACCAGCCGAAAGGCCACCGCGTCCCGCGATCTTGAACCTCCGGCGGACCCTGCCCTGCGGCTTTTGGCCGTGCCGCCCGCGGACATGGCGGTCTTGCGCCGCTACCTCTCCGTCGCCTCCCAGTTACGTCATCCGCCCGCCGAGGGCCTGGAGGAGGCGGTGACTTCGGCGCGCCAGGGAAGATCGGGGCGTTACGAGATGTGGCTGACGCCGGCACAGGCGGCGTCCGTGGCCCGAGCGTTCTTTCTCGAAGGTGTGGGCGGCGCGATCGCGGCCGCCAACCGTCTTGGCCGCGAGTACGGCATCGTCTACCCGTCCGGGTAAGGGCGCGCCAGAGGCAGGGCGGACGTCAGCCCTGATCGAGTTTCCCCGCCAGCGGGCTCTAACCGTCGGCCGTTTGACGGCTGCGCAGCCGCCGCGCGCTCCGGCCTGCCAGTGCCAATCCTCGCTGTCGTGGCGGTCGTGGCTGTTTTCCGGGAAGTGCTGCAGGACGTCCTCGCACCGGGGGCGGACGGGTGATGTTCCGTGCCCGACTGCGGCGAGCAGCGTTGATCAAGACATGAACCCCTATCGCGCTGTCGCCATTACCGCATTCACCGGAACTGCCCTCGCTCTGGCTCTGTGGTCCGGGATCGGGAGTGCGGCCGCCGCAGACGAGCCGAACGCGGGACCTTCAACGTCTGCCGTGAGCCTGCTGGAGATCCCGGGCCAGCTGCTGAGGCCGTATATGGAGATGATCAAAACCCACCCCTACGGTTCCTGACTGCGCAGGAGGCCGCTGATGGTGTGCTGGCAGGGGCCGAACGGTGCGCCTACACCTCGTTGTAGCCACGCGTCGCGTCGTAGATGTCGGCCTCGATGACCACGACGTAGAAGGCGGTCACGACGTAGTTGACTATCACGTGGTCTTCCCACGCTGAGCGCGTCACCGAGTCGTTTGTGTAAGCAAGGTGACCGGCAGCGCTTTCAGGCTCTGCTGCGATCTTGTCGACAAGACGCAGCAACCTCTTACGATCTTCGGCTGGCAGGTAGTCACGGAACCGCCCGGCCTGCTCAGTGAACTGCACGCGTCTCTTCATCGAGGCGGAACTATAGGAACACGAAGAAGGGTCCTGCCAGGAATATCGGGACGATGGCGTCGTCGCCGCAGACCGGGCGGGATTCGGGTGGATACCTCGACCGGGGCGAGAGAGGCGCTGCCCCGTCATTGGCGTTCCAGTCCGGGCGGCGGCTGTTGGGGGAAGGCGGCGATGTCGGCTTTGAGGGTGCGCCAGGCTGCCCGCTTGCGCTGCTCGGACTCGCCACTGTCGGTCAGCGCCCTCAGAGCTGATATCTGCCGGTCGATGTGTATGGCGCGCAAGGCGTCCGACGGCCTGAGCAGGTCAAGCCGCTGCTCGGCAGCGTTGATCCGCTTGGGGGTGGGCATGGTGCCCCAGCGTGAAAGCGGTGAGGCGGCTGCGTCCCGGGTGTGGAGTACGTCGAGCGTGTCCATGTGAGTCACTTCGCCCCAGTGGTCCATCGCGAGAGGCTGATCGCTCAGGTACCAGGTAACCGGGTCGCCGCCAGCATCCTCTACGGCCTTCCGGTTGTCGCACAGTTCGCGCCACAGCGGCCAGTACAAGACCGAGGGCACCGGGGCGACGGATATCCGCACGATGCTCCGCCCGCTGTTTCGCAACCCGGTCGCTTCCCGGTCACCGTCGGTGAGCCACACGTGCCTGGAAGCGTTGTCCGGGCGGTGTGCTCCCAGCGACGTGGCATCGATGAACCCGGACCTGTGGATCTTCTCCCAGCCCGCGGTGCTGGTGTAGTGGAAAAGGACACTCGACACTGTCATCGCCCCAGTGTGAAGCAGTACGTCCCATTTCCATGTCGCTTTTTCCGCCGCGGTTCTGGAGCCTGTCCGGCCCGCTGTGCCGCCCGCCCTTGCCTGGGGCGGGCGCGTCACAGTGCGGTCCAAGGCCGCGGGTTCCCCCCGGCGGCCAGTGGTATCCAGACGTCACCTGTGGGTCCTGGGTTTTCGAGGTCGTCGAGGATGGCTGCGCCCATGGGTACCTGACGGGCGAGTGTGGCGACGAGGGGGTGTTCTGTCGCCATGGCCTGGAGGTCGGTGATCCGGTTGCCGAGGACGGTGCGGGTGGCTCCGGTCAGGACGACCAGGACGCGGGGGAAGACGGGGTACCAGCGCAGCCATATCGGCCCGGGCACGGGTTGGGGTGTGCGGGGCCGGCCGACCTGTTGTGGTTCGTATGTCCACAGGCGGGCGTATTCGATGAGTTTGGAGGCGAGACGTTCGCTGCTCATGGTCGCCCGGTCGACTTCGACGAACGCGCGGAGCTGGGTGCGCTCATGGTCTGTGGTGAGGGTGTAGTGCATGAGGGCGTCGGCGATGAGGCGTTCGCCGTCGCCGAGGGGGTGGGAGACCTCGGGGGTCCAGTCCCAGGGGCCGTGCTCGTCGCCGCGCCGTCGGGCGTCGGTGAGGAAGGCGAGGTGGGTGCGCAGGACGGTGAGGGTGTGGGGGGTTTTGAGTGAGGCGGCGGTCGCGGTGGTGATGGGGTAGGGGGGCCGGCCGCGCAGGGCGGGGAAGTCGCGGGTGAGGCGGGCGCCTTCGCGCGTGAGGAACCACAGGCGGGACCGGTAGGAGGCGGGCAGCACCGCGTAGTCCACCAGGCCTTCGTCGCGCAGTTTGTTCAGCGGCGCGGAGAGCGTCTGCAGCCGTGCCTCGGGGCGGAGCAGTTCCTGGAGCTGCGTCGTGGTGGCGATGCGGTGCTGGGCGAGCGCAGCCAGGAGCTGATGCGCGAGCGTCTCGACGGGGCTCGGCCGACCTCGAGTGGGTGCGAACTCGGAGGGAGTGCTCACGGCTGGTACCTCTTCTTCTTGTCCGGCCGGGTGTTTGAGCCGGTGGCGGTGGCGTGGTGGGTGAGGAAGCTGATCACACGGGTCAGCTGCTCTTCGGCCCGGTCGGCGAGCTGTGGAAGGGGTGCGGCGCCCGCGGTGGCCTGGGCGGCGCGCTCCAGTGCGGCCACGTCTTGGGGGCGGGCGTAGTCGGCGAAGACGTCGTCGAGGTGGGGGCCGGTGATGCGGACGGGGCCGACGCGGCGGCCGTCTACGGTCAGCGACATGTAGTGCTCGAACCGGTCCAGTGCGGCCACGACCTCCGGGCCGGGGCGGTCGCCCCATTCGGCGGTGATCGGGGTGATGGCGGACTGGGAGCCCGCGGTCGACGCCAGCGTCGAGGCGTTCTGCACCAGCGACTGCTTCACCGGCATGGGGAGGCGGCCGAGCAACTGGGTCATGCCGTGGACGTGGACGCGATATTTGCGGAAGTCCTCGAACATCGCGGCGATGGTCTCGGGGGCCGCGCCGGTCAGGGTGATCAGTTCGTCGAAGTAGGGGCGGAACGGCACCCGCTGGTCTTCGGGGGTGTCGCGGCGCGAGCGGACGGCGCGCAGCAGGTCGCGGGCGAGGAGTGCGGTGATGAGCCGGTCGGTGGGGCCGTTGCCGCCCGGGCACACCCACACGATCATCTTCGTGTCCATGGCGGTGCGGATGTTGTAGACGCCGGCGGGCTGTCCGAGGAAGGCCCGGGTCACCGGGTTCGCGGCGAGGCGGGCGAGCGGGTTGAGGACCACGGCGAACGCGTCGGCGGGCAGCGTGGGGAAAACGGTGTGCCACCACGAACGGGTCTCCTCGTCCAGATGCCCCTCCACGACCGTGAGAGCTGCGGCACGGAAGGCGGAGTCGGTGAGCAGGGAGCGGACATGGAAGATCGTGGCCTGGTCCTCGGGCTTGCCGGCTTGGCAGGCGGCTTCGTTGATGGCCACCAGCACGGCCAGTGCCGCGGTGAGGATCGTCAGGGCCCGTGGGGCGGTGGCGTCGTCCCAGCCCAGCACGGACGCGTACGCGTCGGCGGTCGCCTCGACGACCTCGTGCGCGACCTGTCCCTGGTGCATGCCGATCGGGTTCCAGCAACTGATCTGCGGAGCCCGGCCGTGCGCGTTCAGGTCGATCAGCGCGATCCGCTCCATCAGATGCTCGTGGGCCAAGAACGGCAGCGCGCGCGGCCACGAGTCGCGGTGCGGGTCGACGAACATCAGGCCGCCGCCGGCGTGGGCCCAGCCGATCGCCTGGGCCAGGGCACGCTCCGTTTTTCCGCCTCCCGCTTTGCCGACCCCGACCTCGAACAGGGTCTCTCGCGCGTAGGTGGCGACCAGGCGACGGCGGCCGTCCGGGCCGCGGTAGATGCCCTGCAGCAGCAAGTCGGGATTGCCGTGTTCGAAGGTTGGCAGGTCACTGGCCAGCAGCGGCAGGCGGCAGTGCACGGTGGGAGGTTTGAGCAACCCTGTCAGTTCGTCCAGCTGGACCCAGTTCGCACGCGGCGGCTGGCAGTGTCCCAGATTCCAGCGGCGTTCGAAGGCGCGACGGCTGGGCCAGCGGTCCGCGCCGATCCGCCAGGGTCCCACCCGCAGCCCGCGCATCGCCCACCGCGACCCGCCGCCGAACACATCCAGCGCCGCCTGGAGCTGAGTAATACGGGCCCGGGCCCGGCCCTCGGTGTTGGAGGCGCACATCACCAGCAGCTGCACCCGTACCAGATGGTCGTCGTCGGCGAGTTTGCCCAGCGCGTCGGCGGCATCGATCCGGCGGGGGACCGGCGGCATCACCAGCCGCCGCCCGCCGCCGTTCTTCCCGGCTACCAGCTGCTGCACCTGCCAGGCGAGGGAATCCTCGATGCCCAAGGCGTCCTGGCGTATCCACCGGGCGGCTCGCTGGGCCTCGCGGCGCTCCATGCGGCGGGCCTGCGTCATCAGGTGCAGACGCCGCGCACGCAGCGTCATTTTGGGGGCGCGCTGGATGTCGAGCCGGATCTCGGCCAGATCACCCAGGTCGGCCCGCAGATCGGATACGGCGTCGACCAGCGGCTGTAGCGGGTCGGGGGAGAGGGGGACTTCGCGCAACGGCGCGGTGGGCCTGCCGCGCAGGATGAACTCGGCCCGCACCACATGGGCGCGGTCCGTGTCCGTCAGCGAACCGGCCCGGTGCACTGTCACCCCGGGACCGAACGGCGTGATCGACAAAAGACGTTCACCGCCCGCGGGTCCTTCGATCCGGTAACGCAGGGGGCTGGAGCCGTCGGCCCGTAGCCGGATCTGCACCGTCTTGGAGCGCCGCGGCGCCCACCACGGCATAGAGGTCGAGGCCCGGGCGAGCTGGACACCCCGGCGGAAAATCTCCTCGATACCAGGGTCGAAGTGCCGCGACGGCACGAGCTCCAGCGCCATCCGCTGCGCCGACGCCTTGCGCGCCAGACGGCGCACCACCACCTCGCCCACTGTCGCGACGAGGACGGTGGCTGCGGCCACCACCCACCAATACGTGATCACCCAGCCCACGGCATGCACGACGCCCACCACCGGCCCGAGGAGCGGCGCGGACGCCGCCTCGCCTGCCGGTCCGGTCATGTACGGGGCTGCGGTATCCACGGGGAGCCCTCTTCCTTCAACGGGGTGCGGGTGAAGTGCCAGTCGGTGACGCGGCCCTCGGCGAAGGCGCCGCCACGATCAGCGCCCGCCCACACCAGATGCACTACCGCCCGGTCAGCAGCCCCCTCCCGGCGGGCGATCGCGGCCTGGACGCGCCAGCGCACGGCAGAGAACGCCGGGGCGAGCGCCTGGCCGGAGGCGGGGAAGATGGTGGGCCACTGTGCGCGGCCTACGCCGGTGGCATCCGCCCGCAGCAGCGCGCGGCCGGCGTCGAGCAACACCCGCTCATCAGCGGGGGCAAGGTCGGCTGGCCAGGCCGACTCCAGACTCCGCTGAATCACCGCGTCGCCGCCCAGGCCCTCGCCGCGCGGGGGCAGCGCGGAGACGGAGACGGAGCCGGCACCTGTGGGTGTTGATGCGAGCGGCGTCGTGGCGCCAGACGTGTCGAGGGCCAGTGGGCCCGGCGGAGACACACCGAGCGCCGATGTCGAGCCGGGGGAGGGGCGCTGCCCGGCCGTCGCCGGGGAGTCCTGGGGGTGTGGCGTGCCCAGCAGGGCAACTCCGGCGACGGCCAGCATGATGGTGGTGCTCAGCAACAGCAGACGTGGGGAACGCGGTGTGGTGGTCACAGCAGCCGTGCTCCCCCCGCGTAGCCGGACATGGCGGTGACCGCGTCGAGGCGTACAACGGTCCCGGGCCGGGCCGCGTTGACCATCTGCCCGCCGCCTACATAGATCCCGACGTGGTAAATCGTCGCGTCGCGACCGGGAGCGTAGGCATAGAAGACCAGGTCCCCGGGGCGCAGCGCGATGGTGCCGAGGCTGGCCGGGATCCGCATTCCCACCCCGGCTTGTTCCGCTGCGGTGCGCGGCAGGCGCACCCCGGCCTTGGCGTAGGCGTAGGTCGTCAGTCCCGAGCAGTCGAACCCTTTGATGCTGGTGCCGCTTTTGCCGCTGGGAGTACAGCAGATCCCGTAGGTGGGGCCGCTGGCGTCGCCGCCGCCCCAGGAGTACGCCACCCCTTTCTGGGCGAGGGCGGCGTCGATGACGGTGCGGACCGTGCCGGTCAGGTTGTTCGTCGCCGGGCCGGTGGCGGCCGCGGTGTACTGGTCGATCCAGCCCAGCACCTCGCTGACGTAGGCCTTCGAGTGGTTGTACTGCCAGATCGCCGCTTGGAGCTGTGAACGCTGGGTGAGATCACGGCCGTTCCCGCAGAGGTAGAGGGCGGCGCCGAGGGCGGCATCGTCCGCGTTGTGGGGGTCGGCTAGTCCGTCGTCGTTGGCGTCCTTGCCGGTCGACTCCCAGGTGGAGGGCAGGAACTGAAACGGGCCGACCGCGCGCTCACCGCTTGCGGTGCCGTCCCACTTGCCGCCGTCGGTGTCGGCAACGGTCGTGGTGTTGCCGCCCTGCCCGGAGCCGTTGAGCAAGACCCCATAAATCCGGGGGCGGATATCGCCGTTGGCGGCGATGGTCCGGCCGGCAGCGTGGTTGGACTCGATCTTCGCGATCCCCGCCAGGACGGGCCAGCGCATTCCGCGGCACTTCGGTACGTACGCGCCGACATGCCCGGCAGCGTTCTTGTAGGCGGTCAGCATCCGGGCCGGGATGTCCGCTGCGCTGCCGCCCTCAACGAGGCCACCGTCCTGCGCCCGTGTTCTGAGCGTTACGTAGGCGCTGATCGCGTTCGAAGCCGGGACGGCACAGCACACCGCGACGAACGCCAGCACTGCTGTGAGGCATCCCCACCGCCGGACGCGGTGTCCAGAACGTGTCACTCCTGCTCACCGCCCTTGTTCCGCCGCCGGGCCCGTTGCTGGCGCAGGCGTTCGGCTTCGGGTGCGGTCCGGCGCATCAGTTCTTGCATCCGGGCCCTCGCCTCCTGGCGCGCCTGGTTGCGGGCGCTCCCGCCGCCGGGAAGGACGGCCTGGTGGAGATCGGGGCGAGAGCGGGGCCCAGAACTGTTCGGGCGCGACGGCTGTGCCGGGGGCCGTGCGGTTGTGGCCGGGGCGCCCGTTGCTTGGTTGGTCCGTCCGGCGGGGGCCGGACGCCCCGGGGGAGTGCCGGTGGATGCTGGCCGCGCCGGGGTTACCGGGCGGGAGGTGACGGTCGAGGTGCCGGTGGTGGGCAGGCGGCGGCTGGGGAACGGGCCGGGGCCGCCGCGGTCGGTGTTCTCCCGCACGTCATGGGAGGCGTGCCGTGCGGTGTCGTGCCAGGCGCGGCCGTCCTCACGCCAGGTGTTGCCCCACACCCGCACCTGCTGGCGGGCATCCTCGGCGTAGCGCGAGGCAGCGGTGCCGCCCGCGCGGGTCCGGCGGACGTTGGCCGGGAGCCCGACGGTTGCCCCGTACGCGGTCCGCCCGCCACGGTGCAGGATGCGGTAACCGCGGTAGCGCACCAGCCGGTTATGGGCTCGCGTGGAGAGCAGGGTGCGGTCGGTGTGCTGGTCGTGCAGCACCTTGTCGCTGTTGCGGTCGATGATCTGGCCGTCGGCGTCGCGGTAGCGGTCCGGCGGCCCACCCGGGCGGCGCGGACCCGCGCCGCCCGAACCATTGCCCCCGCCACCCGGCGGTCCGCCACCGTTGGTGTCCCCGTCGGCTGTGGGTTTGCGCCACTTGGCCAGTTGCTCCTTGTCCGGCCGTCGTCCGATCAGCAGCCAGTGCCCGCCCCTGACACCGAGCCGCGCACCGAGCCCGCCCACGGCCGCGGCCGCAGTGAGGGGGGCGAGTCCGCGTCCGGCTTCGGCACTGGCATCGGCCAGCATGGCGCCGGTGTCCACCGGCATTCCCGTCCCGTCTGCCAGGGAGCTGAGCGCGCCCAGCAGGCGCTGGCGGGTGCCGAGCATCCCGTACCGGCCGCCGGTGCCGGTGAACAGGCGCAGCCCGCCGCCGTAACCACCCAGCGCCGCAGGGGAGTTCATGGCGAGTGCGGCACCGAGTTCGGAGGTGTCGCCGGGCAGGTGGGTGCCGCCGATCTTGGCGTAGCGCATCCGCATCGCCATCCGCCGCCCGAACGAGCTGATGCCGCCAAGCAGGCGGCGGTGCCCAGCGGCCCCGGCGATGGCCAGGACGTCGATGAGCAGGATCCGCTCCACCATCAGGTCCGGGCCGTTCGTGACGGTGGCATCTACGGCGATCCCGAAGAACGGGATGAACGCACAGATCCCGACCACCGCGACGATCGCGACGCCCCACAAGGACAGCCACTTCCACACCGACTGCCGGGCCGGTCCCGGGAGCATGCCCGCGACGAACGTGATGCCGCCGGCGGCCGCGGCCGCCACGCACACGCCCTGCGTACCCAACAGCACGACCGCACTGGAGAGCAGCATCCCGCAGATGAACAGCGCCGCGACCAGCAGCAGTCCGGCGCCGCCGACCCGCCACCAGGTCGGCCGTTCCGCATAGGCGGCGCAGGCCTTTCCGACAGGCCCCGTCTTCTTGAGGTCGGTGAGGAAGGCAGCGAACTCCTGGTCGTCCTCGCCCAGGACCGGATGCGGTGAATCGAGCAGGTCACCGGCCGCGGTCAGCGACGGCAGGGCGTCCCGGCGGTCGGGTGCCGCGCCGCCTTGTCCGGCCAGGCAGTACTGCTTGGCCGGGCCCTTGATCAGGCTGCACGGCCCGCCCGGCACATCGTCCCTGGTCTTGTAGCCGCCGGTGACCCACTTCAGATGCACCGCATACGCGGCACGGTCGGATGCCTTGCCGGGGTCGAGGATGCGCCCGTACTGCAGCAGCATGAACGGCTTGACGATCAGAGCATTGGTGAGCGAGTCCTGGAGCGGGCGGGCCACCGCCACGGCAACGGTGGGCTCGTGGCCTGGTTGGGCGAGGCAGGCGCGTTCGGCGCTGCCGGTCATGGCATCGCAGGGGCCGCGGCTGGCGAGCTTGCCGCCCCAGTCGTAGGCACTCACGCTCTGCTGGGCGACTTCGGCACCGACCTGCTGGGCCTGCCCCAGCGGCCCGGACTCGGCGAGCAGGGTGTCGGGGCGGATGAGCGCGGAGGCGGCGATCGCCCCGATCAGCAGGGTGAGGAAGATTTCCCCCAAGCCCCGGCCGACCCGGCCGCGCACCAGCATGAAGGCGGCGAAGACAAACGCCCACGCCAGCAATAACCCCTTGAGTCCCAGAGTGTCGACGACGACGTTGTCGTAGGTGTCGGCTGCCTTCTGTGCGGGGCGGGTCAGGATCTTGAGCAGCGGAAAGCGGAAGGCCACCTCGACTGCCCATCCGGCCAGGCCGACCAGCAGCCGGACCAGGGTGAACAGCCCGGACAGGGCGAAGGCGAGGGCCTGGCTCTTGAAGGCGACGATGGAGCCGCCGGAGGCGTTCAGCTCGTACCCGTCGATCGGCACGCCCTCGGACGAGGTGATGTTCAACGGCGCGAGCAGATCCCCCGTCTCACTGGTGCTGGCGGCGTAGACGACCTGGGTGTTCACCACGACGAACACCCCGGTGAGCAGTACAACGAAGCCGAGTGAACGCCAAGTCGCACGGTGAGGACGCACCACCTCAGCTCCGCCCGTGCCGAGGCAGGCACCCCACCCGCCACACCACCAGGCAGACCACACCCGCCCCAGCTGCCCCAGCTGGGCCCAACGGTTCGAAGGCCGCGCCGACGTTCACAGGGCAGGGGGCTGTCTGGACCGGCTGCGGGGCGGGGTCGAAGGCTCGCCCCGTGCGGGGCAACCACCCTGGTGCCACACCCCTGGCGAGGGCGAGGACACCACAGGCGATGGTGATCAGCGCGAGGGCGACACTCACGGCCGCTATGCCGTGCCGGGTGCGCCTCCAGGACGACGAGATCATCGGACGGCCGCCTTCGGGTGGGGGCCGGCCGCCTGGCGGTCGGGTGTTTGCGGCGTTGACGGCGTGGCAGCGCTTGGATGGTGCTCGCCGGGGGTGGTGCTGATAGAGGCGGTGATGCGGGCGATGCGGGGGATGACCGCTTTGACGCGGCCGGTGTTCTGCCTTGGGCAGGCCAGCAGGAACTCGCCCTCGCGGCCCTGGTGGCCGACGGGGGACAGACCGGTGGTGACCAGCCGCAGCAACTCCGGGTCCTTCGGGTCGAGTCCGACGAACTCCAGGCCGCGGCGGGCTCGCTCGCGATCGGCGGTGCGGGCGAGGGCGCGGTAGGCCATCAGGCCGCGGTCGGGACCCAGTTCGAGGGCGTCGTGGGAGGCGCCGAGCAGGCCGGCGCCGTGTTTGCGGCCGTCGTGGAGGATCTCGTGCACCAGGGCCGTGCCCTCGGCCGAACTGGTCAGCCAGTACAGCTCGTCCAACACCACCGCGGTGAACCGATCAGGGTCCGCGAACGCGGTCTGGCGGGCCAGCGCTGCGATCAGGTAGAGCACGGCCCGGCCGATCAGCGCTTCCAGCGGCTGCTGGTGCAGTACCTCGGGCTTGTCGAACGCGGCTTTGGGGGGAAGCGTCAGCCCGGCCGTGGTGATCACGATCATGTCGGTGCTGCTGGAGGCGTCCAGGCGCACCGGTGGCAGTCTCGGGTCGAAGACCATGCGTGCGAGCGGGTTGGTGGCGACGACGCGGATCAGCCCGGCGAGCGTGGCGGCCGCGTCCTGCCGCTTACCGGACCCCGTAGTGGCCGTCTGTTCCAGGACGTCCACGACCTGCCGCATGCAGGGGGTGTCGCTGGTGGCGGCTTGTTCGACGGCGTGGTGGAGGACTTCGCCGCTGGTGCTCATGGGGCCGATGCCGAGTTGGAGGGTGAGGTAGGACAGGGCGTAGTGGCGGCCTTCGGGTCCGCCGAAGATCCGCAGCGGGTCTATGGAGACTTCGGCCTGGGCGGCGTCGATGATCTGAGCACGGCCGTCGGTGGCGGTGCGGGCGAAGGCGGCCCACTCGCGTACGGGGGTGCGGTCGATGCAGATTGCGCAGCCTCCGCGCGCCCACACCGCCTCCGCGATCAGCTTCTGCAGCACGGACTTGCCCGCGCCGAGGTCGCCGACGATGCCCATGGAGGCGGAGGCGTCGACCTTGGGCGCATCCGCCACGTTGATCATGACGGGGCGGGTGGTGCCGCAGTCCAGGTCGATCCCGAGGAACATCCCGTTCGGGTCGCCGACCTCGCTTACGGTGAGGGCCCCGTTCAGGGCCCAGTCCTCCGAGACTTGGTGCTGGGTGAACTCCCGTACCAGGCCCGGCCGGGCGGTGCCCGGCAGGCCGAGCGTGAACAAGGTTTCTTGCAGGCCGGCCGGGCGCACGGCGCGGTAGTCGGCGCCCCCGAGCAGGGCAGCCAGGGCTCTCGCGCGGGCGTCGCAGACCGCGGCGGTGGGCCCCCACACGGTCAGGACCGTGACCGACTGCACCTCCACCTCGACCGACGTGCGGGACAGACGCGCATCGAGCTCGCCCAGGTCGCGGGCGGCGTCGGGCAGGGAGGCGGGCATGCCGGTGGGGCGGGCGTCGTACTGCTCGGCCTGGTCGATCAACTCGGTCTTCTTGCGCCGCACCTGGGCGCGGGCCTTCTCTGCGGACACGAGGGTGAGGTCGACGGTGTAGTCGACGGGGAAGTCGAGGGTCTCCAGCTGGGCGAACAGATCTGCGGCACCCTGGCTGACCGCGGGCGGGCACTCGGCCAGCGCGAGGTGCGCCTGATAGCCCACCCCCGTCTCGGACTCGACCTGCAGCCACCGCCGCCCCAGCGGCGAACTCGTCTTCAGCCGCCACCAAGTCCCGCGGCCAGAACGGGTGACCTGGCCGCCCGCGTCTGTGAGTTCGTCGGCGTTGTCGAGCGCCGGGTCGATGCCGCCCTCGTGCAGGCGGACCTGGCCGAGGTCGGCATAGCTGGGGGAGCACAGGACGCCGTCGCGGATCTGCCCGTTGTACAGCTCGCTGTTCTCGGCCTCGGCCAGCAGCGGTTCGGGCAGGCCGCGGTGCAGGGCGTGCTGGACCATCCACACGACCTCCGCCGGACGGGCCGGACGCAACACGATCCCCCCGGCGAGCGCGGCCTCCACCCGGGCGGCCTGCTTGCGATACGCCATCACCTCGCGCCGCGCCACCGGCACCGGGCGCAGGCCCAGCTTCGGAGAAATCTCCGCCCACACCCCGCCCAGCTGCGCCGACACCTGCAGACGGGTGGCGTCCGTGCGTAGGGGCACGGCCAGCCACAGGGTGCGGCGGTGCATCTCCTCCTGGTCCAGCAGGTCCAGCGTGGCCTCGACGCTCTCCACCCACGGATGGGGCCCGGCACCGGGGCCGTGCCCGGGAGCTTCGATGCCCTCGATCATCTTGTGGGCGATCTCCCCCGGGTCGACCTGTGCACACAGTCCGAACAGACGCGGGCTGCCGGACAGCGAGCGGACCAAGTGGGTGACGTGGGCGAGCTGTTCGTCGCGGACCGCGGCCGGCACGTAGGTGCCCTGGACACTCTCGGCGTGCTGTCCTTGCGTGTCGGGACCGGGGCGCAGCCGGTAGAGGGCCCAGACGCTGCCCTGCGCCGACCACACCAGGTGCCCGGCGATGTGACGTATCGGCACCCTCACCGCACACCCCCGGACTTGGAGAGTGCGCGCAACTGCTGCACAGCCGACACCGGCCGCACCCCAGCCGCAGGACCCGCAGGAGCGGTCCGGACCCCGCAGCCAGGCAAAGACGGACGTCGTACGGCGGCCTTGCTTCGGCGCGGCCCCCGCGCGGACGCCGCAGCCGCCTCCAGCGATGCGGCCGATGTGGCAGGGGCGGACTCCGCCTCGATGGTGAAGCTGCCGAGCAGCGCCTGCGGCACGCGGTCGCGGGCGGCCCGCCCGCCGATCCGCCCTCTCCGCGGCTGCCAGCCGAGCAGCACCCAGCCCACAGCGGCCTGGACCGGGGCGCGCCCCCTCATCTTCGGACGGCGCACGGTCCAGACGGCCAGGACCCAGGCCGCGACCGGCACCGGCCCCATCCACGACCACCAGCTGATGGTCTTGACCAGGAGCAGGCCACCGCCGACCGCGACCGCGATCTGCGCCGGGGTGTACGGCCCGAGGGGGATCTTCCAGTCGGCGACCTTGCCCAGCACCCACGGGTGGCGGCGGGCCGTGGTGTAGAAGCGGCCCACCCGCGCCGCAGCCGCGCTCACAACGAGCCTCCGTCGCGCGGCGCTTGTGCGCGGGAGGCTGTGGGGTCGACCTGATGGACGAAGCCGGGGATGGCGGGGGCGCCCTTGGAGGGGTTGTTCACCTCGTCCTCGAACATCCTCGCCAGGCTGTCACGCGAGTTGTACAGCCCGAGCGCGATGATCATCAGGAGCAAGGCGCCGATCCCGGCCTTGAGACTGAATTTCTGGATCATGATGACGACCACCAGGCAGACCAGGCCAGCCTGCAGGCCCTTGGTCGCCCACTCCTTGAACATGTTGATCCAGCTGTCACCGAGATCGCTCAACTCCCCGGAGAGCATCAGACTGTGGACCGTGTTCACCGGGCACCCCCGTCCTGCGCGGTCCCGGATTCCAACGCCGTGATCTCCCAGCGGCCGGAGCGGGCCTTGAGGGCGAGTTCGTACGCCAGCGGCCAACGCCCGCCCCGGTCGCGGGCCTGAATCGACGCCAGGACCCGGACCGTGGTGCCGTCCGCCGGGACACGCTCAGCAGCCGCTACCGTCTCGGTGGCGGATATCCGCTGCACTGTGGCCCCTTGGAACGGGGCGGGGGAGACAGCGCTGAGCCTTGTGCCAGGCGCGAGGTAGCGCTCGACCTCGCCGGCCCCGGTGAGGTAGGCGCCGAGGAACCGCCCGATGGCGGACGTCAAGTCACCGGCCGGAACCCTCACACCGTACGGCGACTTCGCCATCGGGGCCCGGCCTGGTCCGGCTACCACCCCCGGCGCACCGGTGACGGCGAACGAGGTACCCGGAGCATCGGCGGCAATCGGGACTGCGTAGTAGCGGACCGTGCCGTCGGCGTACTGCGCGGCCACCGTCACCGACCACACGCCCCTGGCGCGCTGCGCACTGCGCAGCGCGGTCACCGACGCGGGCGCTGGCTGCGCAGCCGGCGTCTCGGGCACCTCGACGCCGGGCGCCATCGACTGCGCAAGCCGCGCCTGCGCACTCGACGGATCACCTGCCGTGCTGCGCAACCATGAGCCGACGAACAACTGCGCGAAGCCCGCCGGATCCGCTACAGCGGCGGCCGTCGTGCTGCGCAACGGCGCGGGCCCCGCCGGGGTGGCCGCCTTCACCGCGGGTGCGCTGGAGGCGACGGCGACCGCCAGGGCGACGGGACCGGAGGCGATGACGCCCCACAGAGCGACGCGCGAGAAGCGGACACGCCGCCGCATCGCCTCCAGCCGCGCGCCCCCGGCCATCGGAGCAGCAGCCGCGCCCGGCGAGGCCTGCATGCCAGAAGACATGGTCGAACTCCCAGGTCAGAAGAGTTGATTGCTGACCTCGAGGAAACCCGCCGACCCCCACCACACCACCCACCACCAGACCCCCACCACAGTCACGAACAGGACACAAAACCCGTGGTGGGGCTCGTGGTGGGCCCACCCATACCCCCACCACGCCGCGCGGACGTCGCCCGACGGGGGCAACGAGTGAGGGGGCGGCAGTCATGTGAGGCGGGAGCTGCCCAGGAGAAGGCGTGCGCAGTGGTTGCGCGGACCATCCAGGCTGCGCACTCGTTCGTGCCCGCATGGTGGGCTGGGGGCCTCGTCGTGCTGCGCAACTCCACACCCCGGTTGCGCAGTCCGGATGGGGCCGGTCTCCCGCACGGGCGTGGTGGGGGTGTGGTGGGCCCCACCACACCCCCACCACGACAGCTGGTCGGCTCTGGCCGGTCCCCATGCCCGGGCGCGGGTCCGTGTCGGTGCCGAGGGACATAATGCGGCTGTGGATCTGAGACCTGAGTTGCTGCCCCCGCCCGTGGACCGGCAGCGGTTGGATGAACTGGCTACCGAGATCGAGCGCATCGCCGACCTGCTGACGTCCCGCCCCGAGGCGGCAGACGAGGCGATCGCGGCCTTCAACGCGATGACGGGGCACGCCTACGAGGCGTTCGACTTCGCCGGGTACCACGGCAGCAGGAGCCTGGAGGACTTCGCGAACGAGGCGGCCCGGCCGGCGCGCCCTGTGGTGGCGGACATGTCCCGCGACGAACTCGTTGAGTGCGTCCGCAGACTTATGACGGCCACCCCGGAGAGCGGCTACTACCTGCGGCTCCTGGAAACGAACCTGCCGCATCCCCGGGTGAGTGACCTGGTCTTCCACCCGTCGGACGCCCTGAAGGATGCCTCTGCCGAGCAGATCATCGACGAGGCCATGAAGTACCGGCCGATCGCGCTGTGACCTGACCGGTGGGGAGGCTAACTGGCCGCGGCCTGCCGACCGACGGCCCTCAGAGGAGCGGGGCCTGCAACTCGTCGAGGGTCGGAAGCCCCGGGTCACGAACGGGCTGGCCTATGTCGGATGACCAGCTGGGACGCCACTGTTCAACGAAATCTGGGAAGTCGTTGCGCAGATATCGGGCATCGGTCGGCTTCAGCCGGATCTGTTGACGGCTGTCAGCCCACCATATGTCGAAATCGGCCACGGTGCCTTCCACTGGCCACGCCTCGCACGCCTCTGGCAGCAGCAAGACGTCGACAAAGCCTCCGACGCTCAGGCCGATGTCCACGAAGATCCCGATCGCACCAGGTCGGGGAACCTTCACCACCGTTCCCTCGAAGACCTGTCCAAAGCGCATTTCCCTCCGCATCCGAGCCCACTCGTCATCTGTCACCACGAACGAATCATCGCAGCCTCAGCGGCACGGCGCTGGGGTGATGCCGCCGGGCTCCTTGGTCCTCGCCGCCCTCCAGCACCAGCAGCTCTACGACCCCGCCTTCCCCGCCCGGTGGCGCCGCCGGGTCCTGGCACGGATCGCCCGACGGACCGCATCCGCGAAATCGGGCGCACTCGCCGTGGCCGACGCGTCCGGCGTGGACACCGCCGACATGACAGGCGAGCAACTGTCCTTCTGGCTCACCCCGTACGAGCAGGGCGACCTGTCCCGGACCGAGGCCCTGGCCAAGATCATGGTGCGCTCGGCCCGCCTGGATGGCGCGTGGTCGGTGTGGCCCGCCAGCTGGACGGAGGCCCCAGACCTCCTTGAGGATGCGGCGGCGACAGTTGCCGCCGTGACGGCCGCCTACCTGACGAACGCCGAGGTCGAGGCCGCCGACCCCCGCCACTCGATCGCCCACCTCGCTATCCGGTGGGAACTTCGGGCGGGCGCCGGACGGGCGGAGCGGGACGCGGCGGCCCGCGACCGGGCGTTCCGCGACTTCGCCGGGGCCATCGAGGTCGTCGCCCGCGCCTTCTACCTCCGGGCCAGCTTGGGCGATGCGGGCTCGGCAGCCAGGGACAGCCCCCGGATCTGACGCACCCCGAGCGGCACGATCGCCGCCGCCGCGAACGTGACCGCGTCCCAGGCAATGCCCCACCCAGGTCCCACGGCAGCCACCAGGACACCGCCCACGGCCGGGCCACCGACCTTCACCGTGTTCTGCCCGATCTTGAGCAGGGCGTTCGCCGAATGCCGCAGCGGGCCGGGAACGACCTCGACGACAACCCCGGAGGCGGCCGGGGTGAAGAACGCGGACGCCGCCCCGCACACCGCCGACATCACCACCAGATGCCAGACCTGCACAGAGTTGAGCCACAGCAGCATTGCAGCCAGCGCCTCGGCGCCCGCGCACACCACGTTCGCCCACACCATGACGCGGGCCCCGGACCACCTATCGGCGACCACCCCGCCGACCAGCAGAAGAAGGATCTGCGGACCCATCCCGGCCGCCGTCCCCGACCGGGACGACAGCCACCGCAACGTCCACGACGCTCTCACCAACGCCCAGGGCACCACCCCCTCCTCCGCAGCACCCGCTCGGGGATGGATGCGCCCCAGTCGGGCGGCGGCCTTGAGTTCTACCGCGGGGGCAGAGCGCCGGTGGGGTCGTTGACGCCGAGGATGAGCACGTGATGGCCGACCGATTCGATGATGTCGTCGGTGACCTTTTCGACGTCGAGGCGCAGCCGGATGCGGCCGGCGCCTTCGCCGTTGGTTGCGAGGTCCGCTTCCAGCTCTTCGTCGAAGCGGTCCAGGGCTGCCTCGGCCGCAGAATAGTCGGTCAGACCCCGGGCGAGGAGCTGCCCCGTGGCGGTGTCGCGGAGCTGGTAGCTGGGCATCACATCGTCCTCTCGCTGACGGTGTGTTCAGGCCGTGGGGCCGGTGAGCTTGGGGCGGGCCGCACTCACCGCGCGCGACCACACGTCGGGGCTGCCGCCGTGCTCTCGGGCCAGGGAGGCGGCCAGCCCCCGGACATCGCCCCGCTCGCGCAGAGCGCCCAGGGCGATCTGCGTGCGCCGGTCCGCCTCCGATGGTGCGGGCGCGGGGCGGTGCGCGTTGCGCACGGCGTACTCCCAGGACCGCTGCGGCCCGCCGTACTGCTCGCTGAGCTCCGCGGCCAGGCTCGGGCGGTAGCCGTGGCGCTCGATCGCCTCGGCGGCGAACCGCTCCGCGAGCTGGGAGGCGGTGAGCGGCTCGCCGCCGGCGCGGGCGCTGAGCTCGGCGGCGAGAGCCTCCTCGAGGGCGGAGGGGCGCCCGACGGGCGCCTTGGGCTGCGGCCCGGGCCGGCGGCCGGCCTTGCCGAGCTTGTCGCCAGTGCGCTCGCGGTCGAAGGCCTGCAGGTCGCCGACGCGGTAGCCCGGGATCATGCGGCCGGTGGGGCCCTCGACGGTGCCGACGGAAGCCGGGAAGTAGCCGGGATTCGCCTGGTGGTACTTGCGGATCACCGAGGGCCCGCTGAAATTCAGCAGCCGGGCCGCCTTGTTGATGGAGACGACATCCTCGACGCCGAGCTCGTACAGCTCGGGATCGGCCTTGAGGACCTTCCTCTTCTTCTCCGCCTGGAACCACGTGTAGAAGGTGCGGAACTGCTGCTCGTCGTAGAAGTCCGCCCCCTCGATCCGCTCCTTCTCCGGGTGGCGGTGCTCCTCGGGCTGCTCGTCGCGCACCTTGTACCAGCGGGCCGCGGTCCCCACGCTGGCGCCGGTGAACTCGCGGATCCAGTCGCGGTTGACCACCGCGCGACCGCCGACGAGGCGGCGCTGCGGGTTCAGGGCCTTGGTCATCTGCGCTCTCCGGTTCCGGCCGCCGCCCTATACTGGGGGCTGCTCCTCTTGGTCCTCCGGCGCTCACGCGCCGGCGGGCGAGTTGAGTTGGTGAAGGTGGTCGGCGGGACGTTCGGCCGGGGTTGCCGCTCTGGGTCGACACCCCCTTACGGGGTGCCTTCCGCCGCCCACCGCTCTTACCGCTAGTTTCGCTTAATCAATATGGCGCTCTTGGTGGGTGGCTGTCAATCTCGCCGGCTCCCAGACCATGTCACAACCGGAATCGCCTGTGCGCGGCCCACTCCCGCTCGAAGTGCGGGACCTGCTTGTCCCGGACCTGGAACGGGGCGGTGACCATCAGTTCCTCCACGGCCGGAAGCCCTTCCCCACGTCGGTGGATCCACGCCCGCACCCGCCCGTAACGGTCGTCGACCTCCACGGGCACACCGTGCCGTCCTGAAACGCTGCGCAGCCGCCGACCGAGAACCGCTGCCCGGCCCACGTCCACGCGCTCCACCGAGCGCAGCGCCCGCCCGCGGCGCGTCGGGTCCGCCTTCGCGACCGGCAGGATCCGCCGCACGTGATAGAGCGCCCACGGGCAGGCGAGCTCCTCCTCGAAGGCCGCGAGGACGCGCCGGTCGGCGGGAAGACCCGGGTCGAACCGCTCCAGCAGGCTGGACCGCCCGAACAGCTTCGCCTTCGGATTGAGGCTCACCGACGTGTACTCCAGGTGCAGCACCCGGCCGGCGATGTCCGGGTGCGCACGCATCCGGTCCAGGTGCGCCGCCATAGCGCCCATGGAGATCGGGAAACAGCAGAACGTGCAGTAGCTCTTCTCCCACCGCACACCGAACCGCTCGTACAGGTACGCCTCGCACCGCTTGCGTCCCCCCATTGGACCAGGGGGGTACAGGCCCTGGCACTGGGGGTTCTTGCCCGCAGCCTGGTCGCGGACACTGCGGGGGACCTCGTCCGCGTTGAACCCCATCACCTGGCGGAAGGGCCGGTCGCTGATCTCCTGGGCGGTCAGTGTGTCGCCGACCTCGCCCTTGGCATGCAGGCTGTTTCTCTGTACTTCGTGAAGTCAGGTGAAGACCACCGGGCGAGAGATGCGGAACCTCAGGGCGACGTGCTTGCGTTCTGCGCCACGGCGATCTTGTCGAGTAGGCGCATGAGCAGGTCGGCGAGCAGCACGACTTCTGCGGCCTCGGTGGGATCTGCGAAGTCAACGCGGCGATGGCTCGCGGGGTTCTTGAAGGTCCCGAAGGCGCCCTTGAACAGCTCCATGAGGGCAACGGCTTCCCCAGGGTCTGCGGCAGGGTCCCAGAGCGGCCCTCCGTGGTCATTCGGATCATTCGCATTCTTGGGAGGTCGGAAGGCATCCGTCATGAGGGTCTTCCCGATGACGCTGTTGGACAGTCCTGCCAGCTCTCGGACGCGGACCTCGACCTCCTTCATGGCCATGAAGGCGGCGGCTTCGAAGTCGCCGCGCAGGAATTGCGGGCGGGCTTTAGCTTCGAGCACGGGGACCATCTGGATGTCGAGGCGCTGGACGGCCTGGACCCAGAGCAGTCCGCGGTCGAGGGCCTGGTGACCTTGTCGGCTGATGACGAAGGCGCCCTCGGAGTCCTGGTCTGGGTTCCAGACGATCAGGCCGCGGTTGATTAGCCAGGTCCATGCCTCGGAGAGAGCCTGGGCGACGTCCGTGCGTCCCTGATAGCCGTTCTTGGCCTTGAGCAGCCAGTTTCTCCAGTTCCCCTCGGAGTTGTCACGGGCGTCCTTGAGGACCCGCAGGGCAAGGTCATCGATGGGGAGGGCCAGGACCTCGTCGGCTTCGAGGGTCCAGTTGGTAAGCGGCACGAGTCTCCAATGTTCATGACGGGCTGGGTTCGGTGGCATCTGGCGTGCGGTGCCCGGGTCGGGCAGGGTGAGTTCCACGCGGTCGGCCGCGTCGAGGGCACCGGCGATCGCGGCGGCGACGGAGCGGGCCTGTTCGATATCTTCGACGTCGGCGTCTCCCAGCCTGCCGTCTCCCACCGCCTGTAGAAGCTCGTGGAAGCCGGGCTGTGAGCCGGCCGATGCCGTCTGGAACGTTTTCTACTCGGTTACCGCAATCGAGTGTCGGCGCGCCCAGGCGCTGATGTTGTCGCGCTGTTCCAACTGCCATGCTGCGACACGCAGCTCACCTGCTGCGGTGACGCAGTGGGCTTCAGGGATCCCGAAGGTGTGGACGAGATGATTCTCCAGGAGCGATGCAGCTTGCACCATTTCCATGCCGCTGTCCGCCAGGTCGTCGATCAGCGCGGTGACTTCGGCCTGCGCCGCTTCGGCGCAATGCGTTCCCGAAGGAAAGGGCGGCACCTGGACAACTGTCAGCAGGGAAGTCTCCCTGCGCGCAGGTTGTCCGGGCCGGCGAATGGGCCTGGGCGGGGCGTAGGGGTGGTCGTACATGCTGTGGACGAGGTCGACTTCGACAGTTGCTGTCCCGGTGGCTCCGCACCGGTCCCGCGCATGAGCGGACAGGAAGATCAGGGCTGACATCAGTCGGTGGGCGAGGACGTCCCCGTGCAGGGAACGGACTCGGTCCTTCGGATCCTCGTCCGTGTCGACCTGCGTCGGCAGGGGCTGTGCCCAGATACCTGACCCGTCGTCATAGAGGTGGGCCAGATCGCCGTCGGAGCGGTCGGCGCGCTGCTCCAGCGTCAGCCGGTGAGGGCCGACACTGACCTGCCGAAACACTCGTGCATAGGAGCCGATCAAGGGCTGGGCCGCAAGGATCTGTTCCTTGTACTCGGTGTAGGAACTCTGGTTGATCCGCATCTCGCCGGGCGCGTCCGGCACCACCGTCACCAGCAGGTGGGGGCGCTCGCGGGACAGCTCGTTCGTCACCAACCGTGTTTCGATGTCGCGTTTGTGCGTCGCTCGATTCGCAGTAGCGGTGAAGCGCTGGTGGTAGGCCGTGGCCACGTAGGTCTCTGACAGCCAGTCCGTCTGGCTGCCGGAGCGGCGTGGGTATCGCAGGACTGGGGCGTTTGGTTTCGTCGGCGGCACGGTGATGGCATGCGGCGCTTGTGGGCTTCGGGGGATGGTAATGAGCAGGAAGCCGTGCCCCGGATTGCCGGGGTTCTCCTTGATGAGCGGCTCCCACTGCACCGGCGGGGCAGTGGACGAGGCGATGCGCTGCCGGAGGTCTCGGATGTGCCGGTCGTCGAGGTCGACGTCGAAGGCACGGGATGGAACCCCCCGACTTTCTGCCATCCCGATGACGAGCACGCCACCGAGGTGGTTGGCCAGAGCTGCGACGTCCTTGGCCAGCTCTTCCCGGTGCATGGGATCGCCGCCATAGTGCTGCTGCTTGTAGTCGAGGTCTTCAGTTTCGATTGCTTCCTGGCGTCCGACAAGAGCGGCGATGTCGCCGTATCCAATCGTTTCCAGGCGACCGCCGAGGAGCGCCTCCAGTCGACGTGAGCGATAGACCATGGCTCTACGGTAAGAGGCGCCGTGGCTGGATGGATGCCAGTTTCGGATGCTGGCCAGCGTGGGCAGAGCGTCCTGACGGGGTGACGGTCAGCTTCAGGACAGCAGAGAGCCGCGTAATGTGGTGGGTGGCTTCGTGAGCAGGTCGGCCGATGACGGCGGCGAGGACGGGACCGGGCCAGTCGCCGTAGCCGATCAGGTGCAGGCGCGGCTCGCTCCCGGTGCGTGTCCCGTCCGTGGTGATGTGGCCGTGCCGACCGCGGAGTTGGAGTGCTGCGAGATGCGAAAGGGGCGGGCAGAAGCCCGTTTTCCAGATGATCGCGTCGGCCTTGGCTCGGGTGCCGTCCGTCCACTCGACGCCGCCTGGCGCGAGGCCGGTGAACATCAGGCTCGCCTTGAGTAGGCCGCAGTCGTGCACCTCGCGGACGGACGGGACAGCCACTATGCCGCCGAGGAGGCAACGCCGCCGCTGTCGGTGCGGCCTTGGTTGCGGGCACGGCGGCGGGCGGTGGCCGCGTCGAAGAGGGTGTGGCTGTCGATGTCGTCGGCGAGGTAGCGGGGCGGGCGCTGGGTGGCCCGGGTCAGCTGGGTGCGCGGGCGAGGCCGACGGTGATCTGGGTCCCGGAGTTGCCGCCGCCGACCACGATCACCCGGCGGCGTTGGATATCGAGCGCTGCCTCGCCGCGCGTGGCGCGGTGGAGACCGAGTCGGCGGCCGCGCCGCCCAGCCTGGTGACATTTGCAAGAGGGGCCTCTCAGCTTCCGGACGGCGGGCCCCGTTCGTCAGCCGGTGATGCGGGCCCGGGCGCGGTCGGCCTGGACGTGAACGGCATCGGCATGGGCTGCGGAGCGGACTTTCTCGGCCCATTCGGCGGCGCGGCGGGCCAGTTTGGCGAGTTGCTGTAGGTAGGTGTCCCTGTGCTGGCGGGCGCGGTCGCTCAGGGCCGCGTGTTCTGCGGTGAGTTCTTCGGCGGTGTACGCGGCGATTGCTTCCACGCCGTGGCGGTGGGTGAGGCGTCCGAAGGGGCAGGCATCTTCTTCCTGCTCGATGACGGCGAGGTGGGCGGCAGGCCAGCCGGTGGCTTCGTCGCGTGGGCCGAGCTGGATGTCGAGGACGCAGACTGCGTCCGGGTCGTGCAGGGCGTCGGCCTGGTAGCGGGTGTATGGCCGGGGTACGGTCCCGGTCTGGCGCTGGGTGTGCGTACGCCACCGGTCGGGGGAAGGGTCCTCCTGGTCCTGGCGGAGGCGGTGGAGGTAGGAGAGCAGGGTGGGCAGCTGCCAGGCGGGGGTGCCGAAGGGCGCGGCCGGCATGGCGAGTCCGGTCCGGGCGGTGAGACCGGTGTGGTTGACGACGGCGGCCTGGGCGACGAACAACGGGGTGCGCAGGCGGAGTTCGGAGCGGAGCATGGCAAGGCCTTCCGGGCGGGCGGCGTCGCAGCAGGAGAGGAGGGAGGGGCCCGGGCCGGACCGGCAGGTCCAGCCCGGGCGGGGGTCAGGCCGTGTCCTCGGTGCTCGGGCTGTCCGGGGTGTCCTCGGCGTCCTTGTCTGTCTGGCCGTCGGTGTCGGCCGCGTCCGGCTCGCCCTCCTGGTAGGGCTCGTCATCGACGATGGCCTGTTCGATGCTGGAGAGCGGGTAGCCGATCTGGGCGAGGAGCGCCAGCCAGGTGCGGGTGTCCTCGCGGATCTCCCGCAGCTCGTAAACGGCTGAGCGGGCGGTGGGGTCGGTGCGCCAGGTCCGCACCTCGCCCATCCGCTTCTCGAACGTCGCGGCCAGCACTGCGAAGTTGAGCAGGGTGAGCTTGGCCGGGGTCGCCGACTGGGCGCGCTCGGCGGGCTGGGGGTAGCCGGTCAGCTCCTTGACCAGGTCGCGGCGGGCCGCGTCGCCCACCCACTGGGCCACCGGTTTGGGGCAGGTCAGAAGCTGGTGGGTGATGAACGCGGCGAGCGGCTTGGGTGCGGTCTTGCGGCCGATCAGGTCCTTCAGCCAGGCCTGGCGGGCCTTCTCGGCGGCGCGGTAGGCCTTGTTGCCTGCCTTGACGTACTCGCGGGACGGCTCCGACGGATCGGCCTGCGGCGCCGTGACGGCCTGCTGTCCGCCGTCGCCGTCCGTCTCCGGGGCGTCCTCTTGGGGCGGGCGGTGGCCGAAGCGGTCCGGGTCGGTGCAGAAGTATTCCACCTCGCCGGGCTCGGCGGGGTTCTCGGCCCAGGCCGCCACGTGCCCGGGGCAGGTGGCGTGCGCCTGGGCGGTCAGCGGCTCGCCGTCGGGTCCGTCCAGCCGGTCGAGCGGTTCGGCGCTCGGCGCGAGCGGGTCGCCGTCCTCGGCCAGCCGTACCCCCGCCGCCTCCAGCTGCGGGCGGACGGTGGCCCGGGCCTGCCGCTCCTCGCGGTCGTCGCGCTCCCACTGGACCTGGAACTCGAAGCGGCCCGTGCGGTGGGCCTCCAGCAGCCGGTCCACGGCGCCTGCGTCGTCGTCGAACTCGCCCAGTACACCGAGCACTTCCAGGTCGAGGTCGTACGTTGCGTCCTCGGCGAGGACGGAGCGGGTCCGCTCGCCGACCGTCTTGGACGTCTTGACGGCGCGGGAGACGTCGGTGCGGGAGCGGCCGGTGAGCTGGGCGACCCTGGCCTGCTTCATGCCCGCCTGCACAGCGCCGAACAGGGCGTCGGACTGCTCCAGCTCGGTCAGGCCCCGGCGGTAGGCGTCGTCGTTCTCGATGAGCTGGTCGATGAAGTCTTCACCAGCCTCCCGCAGACGGGGGTCGAGCACGTACGCGGGGACCTCGATCGCGTCCTGCTCCGGCTCGGTGTCTTTGGTGGCGCGGGCGGCGAAGTAGCGCCGGTGGCCCATCTTCAGCTCGTAGGCGTCCTGGCCGAGGGGGAGGACGACGAGCGGGACCTTCACGCCGTTGGCGGCGACGGACTTGAGGAACTTGTCGTCGAGGTCGAGTTTCTGGCGGACGTTGTGCTCGTTGACGCGGATCTGGTCGAGTCGGAGGGTGACCCGCTGCATCTGTGAGGGTGCTGCCGTGTCGCTCACGTGTGCTCCTCGTGTGGTCGGTTGGTGTCGAGCAAGTTGCCGCTTGCTCATGAAATCAATTATACACCCATCTGGGTGTCGGTCAACAGCTTTTCCCGGTAATGCGGCAGAGGCTGTGTGCTGATCAGGTACGTCGCGTGGCCCTGGCGTGACGCAGGGCGGTGAAGAACGCCGCATGGCGTGTGAGGTGGTCCGCAGTCAGGGTCGGGGCGTCGTCCGGTCCTGCGGTCAGGGTGTCGAGTACGTCGCTGAGTTTCACGTAGGGGGAGCCGTCGGCGGTGCACGGCCCCTCGTAGCTTCCGATGCCGGGCAGGTGCGCCACGTAGTGCCCGGAGTGTTCGTGTACGGGGTTCTGCCACAGCTCGAACGCCGTACCGGGAGCGCGCGTCAGCAGGTGGGCGGCCAGATCGTAGGCGGAGCCGACCGGTACCTCGTCGGTCAGGTAGCGCGTCCCCAGGACGATGCCGTCGGCACCCTCCGTGTCGGGCTCAAGGCAGTTGTCGGTGATGCCGCGCTGCACGGCGGCTTCGTCCTCTTCGGGTACGGCGTACACGTACAGCTGGAGTGCGGAACGGTCGGACATGAGGTCTCCCGTGGGCGTGCAGGGTCTCGCGAAGGGGGAGAGGGGCGCGGGCGAGGCCGCGCCCCTGGGGCGGCAGAGGTCAGTCCTCGTCGGGCTGCATGATGGTGGCCACGGGTTCGCCGTGGTCGCCGGGTCCGATCGCGAACACGAGCTGGACCCCGCGCGCATGCCGGGCGCGCCCGTTGCGCGGCACCCGCCGCAGGTCGACGGTGACGCGGTCGCCGCCCCCGCTGCTGCGGCGGATCGCTGCGCGCGACATGAACAGGACGTCCCACAGGCGGCCGCGTTCGTCCTGCGGCACCTGCTGGGCGCTGTCCTCGTCGGACCAGGCCACGCAGTCCTCCCAGACGGCGCTCGTCAGGGCTACCGGGACACGGAAACCGGCCTCCTTGGCCAAGTCGGTGTCGACAGCGACCAGGGCGCCGTCGGCCAGGGCCCGGGCGCGGGTGTAGCGGTGGATCACTTCGGTCGGCTCGGCCAAGGGCACCGACCGCATGGCGTCGCGGCTCACCCCCTGGTCGTCGGTGACGGCCCCCTCGTGCAGGACGGAGTCGATGCGCAAGAGCATCCGGTCGCTGTCCGCGTGGCCCGCTCGGGAGACGTCAGGGTGCTGCTCGTCCGGAGAGGCATGGCCCAAGGCGGCGGCCTCCGGCGCTTCCTCGTCCGCGGCCCCGGGGTGTGCCGTGCGTGTCATTCCCTTCGCTGCCGTCCTGGCGCTGTCGCCGGTGTCTGTCTCGGCCTCGGCGGAAACCTCCTCGAACGGCTGGCGGGGCGGCTCGTGCGATGTGGTGACGGTGAGGCTGGCTGCGGTCAGGTCGGCGGCGACGGCGGTCATGAACGCGGTGTCGACTTCGCTGTCGCGGCTGCCGGGGACGTACCAGTACTGGTTCTGGCGGTGCCACGTGAAGCCATGCCGCTTCAGGACGGCGGCGGCACCGTCACCCCGACGCGTACCGGTGACCGTTGTCCCCTCCTCGGCGGTGTGCGTGAGGGTGGGCCCTTGCCCGCTCTCCTCGCGCTGCTTGGGGATGTGGGCCGCAACGGCGGGCCGGGCGGTGTGCTCCTGGGCGGCGGTCCAGCGCTGGGGCAGGACGACGTCGTACGCGATCTGTGCCGCCTGCTGAGGGGCCCCGTTCTCCCGGATGGTGTGCCCCTCGATGACGCAGGCGTCAGACCAGATGCCGTCGGCGGGGGCGGCGCCGTCGTGGGCGCTGGACCACAGGGCGGCTGCGGCCTTCAGGGCGTCGGCGGAGACGTCCTGGTGGATGTTGATGCCGTCGACCAGGGGTTTGCCAGTGGCTTTGCGGCCGTTGACGGTGACGGTGACCGTGTTGTGGGTGGGCTCGTACCGGTCCTCCTGGCCGCTGAAGGCCATGCCCTGCATCGGGCGGGTGAACTCCTCGACGTCGGCGGTGGAGGGGCCGTCGGTCCAGTAGACGGAGATCCACGCGCAGGCGGTGCCGGTGCCTTTGCGCACGCTGAACTTCACGCCGGGGAACGCGTTCTGCAAACGGCGCTTGAGTTCGGCGGCCACGTGCTTGGTCTCGATGTAGTCCATGTCCTGTCCTTCGGGTGCGAGTTGGGTTGGTGGCGGATGAGTTGCCGCTCATCTCTAAAATCAATAATACGCCCTCATGGTGTTGGGTCAACCCCTCGCGTGCATCAGTCGGCGCCGAAGACACATTCACTGTTGACGGTGATCCGGATCGGGATCGTGCCGTCCGGGCTGATCAGGTCGTTGGGTACGTCGCCGGTGTCGAGGTGGACGGACACGGTCAGGCCTTCGCCGCGCTTCCAGTAGGCGTAGACCTGCATGCCACCGGTCTCCAGGCACGGCAACGTTGAGCGGTCCTTTCGGTGGGGGTGCAGAAAGCGCGCACGGCGGTTCAGGATGTCTGCGCGGCGCTGGCTCATCCGCATAGCTGTACCTCTCCATCGGGGCCGGTCCCGACTCGCGGGGCCGGCCCGGGGGCGACTGGGGTGTGTCAGGACTGGAAGTTGGTGGTGGCCGTCGCCTGCTGTGTCTCCCAGGCTTCGCGCTCGGCTGTGCGGTAGGGGTCGACTCCGTCGAGGGTGAGCCGCGCAAGTCGTACGGCTTTCGCCTCGCCGGGGTGCTGCTCGGTGAACTCGGCGGCCCGAGCGTCGGCCTTGCAGCCCTTCGTCAGTCAGGACGCCAGGGCGTCTTGCGCGCCACGGCTGTGGCAGTTGCTGCCGAGCCTGACGAGCCGTTCGCCCTTCTCTCCTCCCAGGGCGGTGCCGACCACCACGCGCGGCATCCAGCGCGGCATGCGCGTTGAGGCACGCCCGGGTGTACGCGGAGCGGTAGCACGTGCCATACAGGTGCTCGGTCCGCCGGTCGTGGGCCTCCCGGAAGGCCTCGCCCACGCGCCCGTACTCGGCGTGCCAGGCCACCCACTCACGCGTGGGCACCGCGAACATGCCGACCAAATACGAGAACGCGTCGGCTGCAGGCTCCCTTCCTTCGCAGCAGGATCCGCCCGCCACGCTTTCTCCTCGGCCTGCCGCCGTGCGCGGCTACCGGGTCACCCTCGGGGGAGAGCAGGCAGTGGGCGCCGACGTAGTCGCGCCCGACGCACCGGGACGGGTACAGCGTCACGGAGCGGCGGCTTTGATCCGCGGGCGCAGCATGAAGGGGACCTCGCCTGCCCGGGTGGTGGCGATGGACGCGGAGACGGCCTCCGCCGTCACGGGCCGTGCGCCCGGCGTGCCGTACACCAGCATGGACAGGTCCGGGGCAATCGCCTGGGCGCGGGCGGCGGGCGCCTCGGCGGCCACCAGGTCCCCGGCGGCACGCCATGCGATGCCCTCGGCGACCTGCTGGCCGTACCGATGCAGCGTGGCGCCGCCCCAGCGCAACCCCTGGGCTGTAAGCCGCCACACGCAGCGCAGCACGGTTTCCCCGGCCTCCTAGCGGGCGGTGAGCACTAGGCACAGTCTGGGCTGCGCCTCGACGGTGACGGCCCATCCCGCTGCTTCCGCGCGGGCGGTGAGTCCGACCAGGTTGACGGGCCGTTGGGCGGTGGGGGCGGTGGGCGCCGGCACTGCGGCAGAAGGCAGGGCCGGCTCCTGGCCAAGAGTGGGCGTCGTGCTGGTGGCGGGGTGCGTGGTCGAGCTCAGGGCGGGGCTCTCCTGGTCGAGTTGGTGCCGGGTGAGTTGCCGCTCACATTGGGGGCAAGGCAAAGGGGGAGGCAAGGCGGTCCCGCCGGGACCGGTCGTCAACCAGCCCCGGCGGGTGGTACTCAATTGCGGCGGTTGGCGGGTCGGTTGTCCCGGGGCGCGGTGCAGGCGGAGGATCCGCCTGCCGGGTTCTGAGCCGGGAGTGGGACATGCTCGGCCTGCCGGTACTCAACTCCCAGGGGCAGCTCCAGCCGCGCGCCGGTGGTGGGGTCGACGCTGTACGCCTCCCGGATCTGCTCGGCGGTGAGCGGGCGAAGCCAGAACCTCCAGATCTTCCAGCCGCGCACTGACTCCGACCCGTCGCGGCCGTAGGTGCGCACGACCAGACCACCGCCGCCGCACCCGAGCATTCCTGCCGCGATCACGGCGCACACCCGCATCGCAGCGGCCTCGTCGATGACGACGGTGTCACCGATCAGCGCGAGCTGCTGGACCTCGGTCAGTTCGCCGTGCGGGGCGGCTGCGCTGACGACCATGTGGTGTTCCCCGTCACCGAGAACGCTGTCCAGGAGAGACAGGTACGCGTCGGCGGCACGGTCAAGCAACGCGTGCGCCGTGTCGGCGGCGCTCATCACCTCGTGCGTCACGGGCTCGCCGGTGGGTGTGGGGCTCCACCGCATCTCATCGATACCGAGCTCTTCGGCCTGGTCTTCGTGTGCCCCGTCGAGGCTCCGCCGGATGTGGTCCTGGTACTCGCTCATGTCCCCTGCCTTGGGTGGTTGAGTTGGTGTCGAGTGAGTTGCCGCTCACTATCAAAATCAATAATACACTCATACGGGGAGTCGTCAACCCTCAACCACCCACCGAACGTGGCGAGTTACGGCGACCTCAGCGGCGTCACCCTCGTACGGAAGAACGCGTTCCGGGCGACGCTGAACGTTGCACGCCTGCTCTCGCCCGTACTCTCACGCTTGCCGTAGATCTCAACCTCAGTCAACGCACCATCCTGGTAAGCCGCCCGCAACACGGTGCCCTCCCACACCTCCGGCCAGGGCCCGGAGCTGTGCACGCTCCCAGACCGCGCGTGGGCGACCAGACGCGCCATGGGGCGGCGCTCGACGCGCACCCGCTGACCCCGGACGATACGCCCTGTACCGGTCATGCCGCCCCCTCCCCAATGCGCTGTCCCTCCAGGAAAGTGGGGCGACCGCCGGCCGCCCCACCCGGGCGCGTCAACGCCCCCGGCCTGCCCGCTGCTCCTGCGCGGCCACCCTCAGCTCGTTGATCCCATGGCGGGCGTGGTCACTCCGCACATGCCTGGCCACCTCGTCGGCGGAAGGGAGGCCGAACCCTCCGTCGCTGGCGAGTACGTCGTACGCCTCGCGCCACCCGCGAACCTGGCACTCGACCGCGCTCCGCGACGCACACGCGATCGTCAGACCGCCGACCGTGACTGACAGTGCGCCAATCCCATTGGGGCTTACTGCCGCGCTGCGCGCCCGGACCTTGGCGCGCCGGGGCGCATCATCCAGAATCACGAACGAGTTGATGGTGAGTTCAGGTTCGAGCATTTCGCCTGCGTCGACTTGCTCGGGAAAGATCCTGTCGAGCATTTCGATTGCCTCACACCAACCTTCCCACCAAATTCGCGCACCGACAGGATGCCGAAATTCGATGATGACTGTAGGGATCTTGAGGAGAGGAATGAGCGTCAGACCGATCGAAGCGTCCGTGACGTGCGCTCCCGAAAGGTGGACTGTGAGTCGGCTTACCGCGTCAACGGGTCCCGCCTGTGCGTTCAAGAGGACTCCTTGTGTTGGTGATTGAGATGCAGTCAGGTTGCCGCCTGGCTACACAATCAATAATACACGAATCAAGCGGTGGGGGACCTCAAAACACCGAACCCCGGTATCTCTCGGTTGCGCGGGCGCCCGGACCCCTGCGTGATCTCCTGCGCTATCCCCTGAACAATCTCTTGATCTCGCCTGATCAACTGCCTGGCATCGTGCCTGGTCACAAGCCCATTCGCCCGTGGTCGGGGTGCCGACATCCCCTCTGCTGCCGCTCTCCCTGCCCGAATGAGAGAAAAGGGTGGGGCGGGCATGGGCTGCGCGGCGGCCTCGGGGATCGGGGGCGGGCTTCGTGGTTGCGCGTCGGCGGAGCCTCCGCGCGGCCGCTTGCGCGGCCCACACGGGCCCATAGGGCCCCGGGAGGGCGCGGGGGGTAGCCACTTGCGCGGGCGAATCCCCACACGTGACAGTGGGGTTGTGAGTAAATTGAATAGGCTAACGGGATATCAGAACAGCAAAACAGGGATGAATCACACAGATTTGACGAGCCGTCAAATCTACAGAGAGCCAGAAAGTAACCTTTCCCGAACCCAGCAGCCAGACGGAGGAATTCGCGGAGCGAATTCCGCAAGGCCGAATTGCGGAGCAATTCGAGCCCCGGCCAACGGAGTTGGCCGTAATTCCGGCGAAGCCGGAATTTAGCCGCGCGGAGCGCGGCATCTCTTCCGCCGCGTAGCGGCAGCGCGTCGCGTCTGCGGAGCAGACCGCGCGC
>NZ_BMTS01000046.1 GCF_014649795.1 Streptomyces melanogenes | reverse complement strand
CTCTCCAACACCGCCGGAGAGCGACTGCGCGACGCCCACGTCCTGCGCGCGCTCACCACCGCGCTCGCCGGAGGCGGCCTCGAACTGCGCAACACCGCCTGCCGCGTCGTCCACGCCCACCAGGGCACCCCCTCCTACCAGTTCGCCCTGGCCTCAGCCACCCCTTGGAGCGGTGACGAGACCGACGCGTTCCTGCCCCGACTCGACCGCGCCCTCGCCCGCGAATCCCCCGGCTATCAGCGCGCCCGCGCCCAGCACCGCCTGGGCGCCCCCACCGCTCTCCCCCTGCACCCCGACGCCTTCCTCGACGACTGGCACGCCGCCGTCGCCACCGGTGTCCGCCCCACCCAGGTCAAAGACCGGCTCTTCCGCCAAGACCCGGCGCTATGGCAACGACTCACCGACGGGAACGGTTCCTGACCGGCACTCCTCCAGGCGCGGCCCCCGCCCCCCACCGCGGGCCCCGCACTCCACCCATCCGACCGAAGGAGACGAGAACCCCGTGACCGAGTTGCTCGACGCCGTCGAACGCACCGCCCTGCTCACCGCCGCCCTGCGGGCCGCGGAGACGCGCCGGCCCGACCGCATCTACCAGGATCCGTACGCGGACGCGCTCTGCGGTGAGATCGGGCCGGAGCTGCTCGCGGAGATCCGGCGGGCGACGTTCCCGGCGGACGCCTCGCGTACGCTCCCCAGCACCCCGGACTACAACGCGATCCGCACCCGGTTCTTCGACGACTACCTCCAAGAGGCCGCCCGCGAGCCCGGGATGCAGCAGATCGTGCTGGCCCCGGCCGGGATGGACTCGCGCGCGTACCGACTGGAGTGGCCGGAGGGGCTGCGCTACTACGAGGTCGACCGGCCCGCGGTGCTCGCGTACAAGAAGGACCGGCTGGAGGGCGTCAGCCCGCGCACCGACCACCGTACGGTCGCCGTGGACCTCACCTCTCCCGACTGGGAGGACGACCTCCGGGAGGCGGGATACGACCCGTCCCTGCCGTCCACCTGGCTGCTCGAAGGGCTGCTGTACTACATCCCCGAGCAGGACACCCACCGCATCCTGCGCCGCGTCGCCGACTTCTCGGCGCCCGGCAGCCGGATCGCCGCCGACCTGGTCAACGCGGCTGCTCTGACGCTCCCTCAGATGCGTGGGCTGCTGGACATCTTCGCGCGCTGGGGCTGCCCGTGGCTGTTCGGGACCGACGAGCCGGAGGCACTCTTCGACAGCTTCGGGTTCTCCGTCGAGGCGCTGCAGCCCGGGGAACCGGGCGCCGACTTCGGCCGCTGGCCGGACCCGGTGCCGCCCCGGCACGAGGCGAACGTGCGCCGCGTGTTCTTCATCCACGGTCGGCGGCGCTGAGATGCCGACAGCTCTGGTCGTGGGAGGCAGTGTCGCGGGTCTGGCCTCCGCGCTCGCACTGGCCGGCACCGGGCGGCAGGTGATCGTCCTGGAGCGCTCCGCCCCGCCGCCCCGGGGCGCGATGGCCGACCTGCACAGCCGCTGGCAGCGCCCTACCGTGCCGCAGGCCCAGCAGTCCCACACACTGACCTCGCTCGGGGTGCGCACGCTGCGCACGCGCGCGCCCGAGGTCCTGGCGCGGCTGGTCGCCGCCGGTGCCCCGCTGTTCGACCTCACGCGCGCGTTGCCGCAGGGTGCGACCGACCGGGCGCGCGAGGTGGGCGACGACGACCTCGTCGCGCTGGGCTGTCGTCGCACCACGCTCGAACTCGTCCTGTACCGGACGGTCGAGGCCCTGCCGCAGGTGGAGATCCGGCACGGCACGACGGTGCGCGGGCTGCGGCTGAGCGCCGACCGGCGGTCCGTGCGCGGCGTGGTGACGACGGACGGCGCGCACCTGCCCGCCGATGTGGTCGTGGACGCCACCGGCCGCCGCGCGGCCGCCCGGGGCTGGCTCTCGGACGCCGGGGTGCCGGTGGCGGCGGACCTGACCAGCCCGTCCGGGCTGCGCGGCTTCACCCGGTTCTACCGGCTCAGGAGCAGTTCGCTGCCCGGGCCGCTGAACCGGGGCCACGCCGCCGGGGACATCTTCGACCACTACGCGGGCGTGCTGCACCCCGGCGACGCGGGCACCTTCGCGATCGCCCTGGGCACCCTGCCCGGCGACACGGAACTGGACCGGCTGCGGCACTCCGACGCCTTCACCGCCGTCGCGCGCGCCACCCCGGGCCTGACCGCCTGGCTCGACGACGCCGTCAGCGCGCCGATCTCCTGCGTCCACGCGATCGGCGGCCCGGCCAACGCGCTGCGCGCCACCGCCGTGCGCCCGCCCGTGGCGGGCCTGTTCCCGGTCGGGGACGCCGCCTGCGTCACCAACCCGCTCTACGGGCGCGGGATGTCACTGGCGCTCGCGCAGGCCTTCGGCCTCGCCGACACACTGGCCGCGCACCCCGCGGCACAGCGGACCGAGGCCGCGGCCGCGTTCGCCGACGTGCTCCTGCGGCCGTGGTACGAGCACGCGGCGAGCGTCGACCGGGAGCGGATCGGACGCTGGAGCGCCGTCGTGCACGGCCGCCACCTGCCGCCCGTCGACACCGGCTGCCCCGACAGGTCCATACGGGCGGCCGCCGCCCAGGACGGGACGGTGTGGCGGGGGCTGATGCGGGTCCTGATGGGACTGAGCACTCCGGACGAGGTGTTCGGGGACGAGAAGTTCCGGCACCGGGTGGCTCAGGCGCCCCGTGGGGCGGTTCCGGCGAGCACCGCGACCCAACCCCGCCAGGAGCTCCTCCGCGCCCTCGTGGCGGCCGAAGGAGGCCCCTCATGACGACCGTCGTAGCGCCGTCCTCCCGCCGCGTCCCCTCCGTGGCGGAAGGAGCGCGCCGCCGGGTCCTGCTGGCTCCGATCACGATCACCCCCTCCAAACCGCTCGCGCCGTCCCACCTGAAGGGTCTGTTCTGGACGGACGTGATGTACCGGGCGACGGCGTGTCTGGCGGACGTCGACTACCGCTACAGCCACTCCACGTACCACCTCACCGAACAGACCCTGGGGTTCTGGGAGTTCCTCGACCGCACCCACGGAGACACCGGTTACGCGGAGCTGACGGAGGACGACATCGGCTCGCTGTACGTGCGCCACCGCGCGGCGGCGGACCGGGTTCCGGCCGCCGCGCTGCGCCCGTACGCCGACGCCGTCGAGCACCACGGCTGGGTGCACCCGGCCGCCACCCGGGTCCTCGAACTGTGGCGGGAGCAGTACGCCCGCCTCGGGCTGTACGACCCCGGGCTGCTCGCCCACCAGCCGCCCGGCCTCGGCCTGGAGGAGATGCTGGAGCACCTACGCGCGCGTGGGCTGTGCCTGGACCACCGCGGGCTCGGCGGACCGGTCTACCTCGACCTGACCCGGCACGGCCTGCCGCTGCGGCAGATCGTCACCGCCGACGGCCGCCCCAACTACCTCGCCTGCGCACTGCGCGAACTCCTGCCGCTCGCACCGCGGTACGGCGAGGTGGTGTTCCTGTACGACCCCGAGCTCGACCCGGACTACCAGCTCCTCGCGCGCGTGCTCGCACCGCTGGGGCCCGTCGTGCACCGGGTTCCGGTCGGACGCGTCCCGGTGGACGGGGAGATCCGCTCGGCCCGCGCGGGCGGCTGGCGGGGCCTGGACGCGGCCTCGCTGATCGAGGCGGCGTCGGCCGACCACGACGAGGCGGCGGTGCAGCTCGGCATGCGGCTCTACTTCATCGCGACGCTGGGGCCGGGCCAGGGCCAGTCGCATCGGCCGGATCTGCTGCACCAGTGTCTCAAGCGCGCCGGCCGCCTGCTGGCCGGTGCGCCCGCTACCGCCGAGCCGGCTCTGCCCGAGCGGCTGGGCGTTCACCGCCGCGACCACACCTATGTGGACCCGTACCGGCTCACCACGAGCCTGCTCGCCCGGCGCCGGGCCGCGCCCGCGCGCGATCTGCTGGCGGAGGTGTTCCTGTGCCGCTGACCGAGGAGCGACACCCCGCGAGCGCTTCCGTGCCCCTGACCCAGCGACGGCTCCACGCCGAGGCGTTCCGGCGGTTGCGCCAGGTGCGGCCCGAACTGGCCGCCGCCGGGGGCGAGTCGGATCTCGCCGCGCTGCTGGCGGCGCGCGCCCGGATCGCCGAGCGGCCGGACGCGGACGCCGTCCAGGCGGTGGCGGTCGTGCGCCACTTCGACCCCGGGGCCTGGGTCCGTGAGGCGGCCGCCTTCGCGCTCGATCTCGCGCCCGACACGGCGGCGGCCTGGCGGCGCTCATTCACCCGAACGGTGTTCCTGGCCGGGAACCCCGCGAACCTGCTGGGCCGTTACTCCTTCGACCGCCTGGCCGAGGACGGGTCGGTCGGCTGGTGCGGCCCGGCACCGGCCGAGAGCAGCGCGGGGCTGCGCCGCCTGCTCAAGCTGTTCCTGTCCACGGCCGCGTTCCCGGTGGGCCCACCGAGGACGGTCACGGTCCCGGCCCCGACCGCCGGTCGGGGTGACTGCGGGACGCAACGGCAGGCCCCGCCACCGGGGCCCGGCGCCGAACCGCTGCCGCGCGGCGCCGCCCCGCCGCGACCAGCCGTGCCGCGACCCGGCCCCCCGCCGAGGGCCGGGGTCCACCGCGACCTCTATGTGGCCGCTTCGGGTGTTCCCGTGCCCGAGGCGCTCGTCCACCTCAACCACCTGGTGGTCGAGGCGGCTCTGGACGGCCTGATCACGCCGGGGGACCGGCTGACCCTGCGCTCCGTCCCGAGCCTGACCGGCGCGACCGCGCCCTTCGCCGCGCTCCGCGTCGATGTCGACCGCACCCTTCCCGACCGGCTCCGCGCCTTCGCCGCACTGACCGAGGAGACTCCCGATGACTGACCGCACCACTGTTACCGACAGCAGCACCCCGGCCACGCCGCCCGTCCGCCTGGGCATCCACGGCTCGCCCGACCTCGCCACCGCCATCGTCCGCGCGGCGGGCCGCGCCGAGAGCGGGGTCGAGCTGGTCGGGTACGACGTGGCCGACCCGTTCCGCGGGCTGCGGGCCAAGGAGCTGGACGTCATGATCGTCAAGTACGGGCTGCGGGAGCCGGATCTGGCGGTGAGCGAGCCCGTCGCGCTCGACCCGCGCGCGGTGATCGTCGGCGCCCACCACCCGCTCGCCACGCACACCTCCGTCTCGGTGGAGGAGCTGGCCGCCTACGAGGGCTTCCGCTGCCCCGGCTCCTTCCCCGAGTACGTGTGGGACGAGGTGGTGCCGCCCCGCACCCCGAAGGGCCGCCGGATCCGGCGGGCGTACGACATGGGCACGGTGAAGGGCCTGATGGGGACGCTCTCGGGGACCGACGCCGTCCATCTGACGTTCCAGTCCCTGGAGGCCATCGCGCCGGCGCAGATGAAGGTGATCCCGATCTCCGACCTGCCGCCCGCGCCGGTCGCCCTGGCGTGGCTGCGCGATCCCGAACCGGCCGCGCACATAGCCCGGTTCGTCGCGGACGCCGAGAACGGGAGCACGGCGCGATGACGACGGCCAACGGCCGGGTCCCGGTGGTCCTGCTGCACGCGCTCTCCCTCGACTCGTCGATGTGGGACGCGCAGCGGGAGGCCCTGGAGCGGCGTGGACACGTGGTGGTCGCTCCCGACCAGCGCGGATTCGGCGCCACCGCGCTCGGCGACGAGCCGCCGTCGCTCGACACGGTCGCGGACGACCTGGCCCGCGAGCTGGACGGGCGCGGCATCGAGCGCGCGGTGCTGGTCGGGGTGTCGATGGGCGGCTATGCGGCGATGGCGTTCCTGCGTCGGCATCCCGGACGGGCGCTGGCGCTCGCCCTGGTGTCCACACGGGCGGACGCCGACGACGAGGCGGCGCGCACGGCACGGGAGGGCTTCGTGGCGCTGATGGAGGACCCGGTCAAGGGCCCGGCGGTCATCGAGTCCACCGCGCCCCGGCTTGTCGGCGCCACCACGCACGCCGAGCGTCCGCGGGTGCTGGCCCGGGTGCGTACGGCTGTGGCCGGGGCCTCGCCCGCGTCGCTGGCCTGGGCCCAGCGGGCGATCGCGGCTCGGGGGGACGCGCTGGACGTCCTCAAGGCCACCGACATTCCGGCCGTGGTGATCGTCGGGGAGGAGGACGAGCTGATCTCGGAGGCGGACACGCGCGCGACGGTCGAGGCCCTGCCCCGGGGGCGCCTCGTGGTCGTCCCGGGCTCGGGACATCTGCCGCCGCTGGAGACACCGGAGGCGATCCAGACCGAACTGGACGCCCTGCTGGCCGAACTGGACGCGTTCACGACCGAAGTGGATCCGCGCTGATGCTGACCGACGACCACCGGGCCTGGGGGTTCACCACCTCCACCGGCCTGGGCTTCACCCACCACACCATCGTCGACGCCCACTTCGACGCGTGCCGGGACGCCTATCTCGGCCTGCTCGGGCAGGCGGGCATCCGGCCCGGCACGCACGTCCTGGACGCGGGCTGCGGCGGCGGGGACTTCCTGCCGTGGCTGGCCGACCTGGTCGGCCCGGAGGGCCGGGTCTCGGCGGTGGACCTGGCCGAGGAGAACGCGGCGCTGGCCGCCGAGCGGCTCACGCGGTGGTCCCCCGCCTGCCCGGTGGACGTCCGCCGCGCCGATCTGCTGGACCTCCCCTTCGCGGACGGCACGTTCGACGCCGTCTGGTGCGCCAACACCGTCCAGTACCTGAGCGACTCCGAACTGGCCCTCGCGCTGCGGGAGCTGCGGCGGGTGGTGCGGCCCGGCGGCACGATAGCCGTGAAGGACCTGGACGCCCACTTGATCACGGCCCGGCCGACGGACCCGTACCTCTTCGCGGACTTCTTCCGCGCGGCGGGACGGACTCCCGGATACGCGGCCCAGTTGCTGCGCACCCGTGATCTCTACCGCCATCTGAAGGCCGCTGGCCTGACCGACGTGCGGCAACGGACCGTCCTGATCGAGCACTTCGCCCCGCTCACCCCGCAGGCCCGGGCGTTCTACGCCCAGTCCAGCGCCCGGCTCGCCGAACAGGCCCTGGCGCTCGGGCTGAGCGACGAATGGCGCCGCTTCGCGGACCCGGACGCGGCGGACCACCCGCTGGACGGGCCCGACGGATACATCAGCGAGGGCAATGTGCTGGCCGTCGGCACGGTACCCGGCGAGCGGGAATTCCGCGGGCCCGTCGCTCGTTCTGCGGGAGAGGAGCACATCTAACGGACCTGCGGTCCGCAGGAGGCACGGAGTGAACAGCGAGCAGGACACCATCCGCAAGATCCTGACCGAGACCGGGGACACCTGGGCGGTCGTGGGTCTGTCGTCCAACGAGCGCCGCGCGGCGTACGGAGTTGCGGCGGTGCTTCAGCGGTACGGGAAGCGGATCGTGCCCGTGCACCCCAAGGCCGAGACGGTCCACGGCGAGCAGGGGTATCCGTCGCTGGACGCGATTCCGTTCAAGGTCGACGTGGTGGATGTGTTCGTGAACAGCGAGCTGGCCGGGGACATAGCCGACCAGGCCGTGGCGGCCGGGGCCGAGGCGGTCTGGTTCCAGCTCGGGGTGATCGACGACGCGGCGTACGAGCGGACGCGGGCGGCGGGGCTCGACATGGTCATGGACCGGTGCCCGGCGATCGAGATACCCCGGCTGGGCTGAGGCCCGCACACGGCGTCGCACTGGCTGTACCCCGCCCGGCGCGCTCATACTGGCGCCGTCCCCCAGCCAACTCCCGAACGGACCCACGGGAGGCGCTCCTTGCTCAAGCTCGTCCGCACCCAGGACGGCCGGAAGCTGGCCGTGGAGAGCCGGGGGCACCCCCTGGGCAGACCGGTGTTCCTGCTGCACGGCACACCAGGGAGCCGGCACGGTCCGGCTCCCCGCAGCACCGTGCTCTACCGGATGGGCGTCCGCCTCATCACCTTCGACCGGCCGGGGTACGGCGACTCGGACCGGCGGCCGGGGCGCCGTGTGGTGCACGCGGCGGAGGACGTGGCGGCGATCGCCGACGCCCTGGGCATAGGCGAGTTCGCCGTGGTGGGGCGCTCCGGCGGCGCGCCGCACGCGCTGTCGTGTGCCGCGCGGCTTCCGGGACGTACGGCCAGGGCGGTGGCGCTCGTACCGCTGGCGCCGCGCGACGCGGACGGCCTCGACTGGTTCGACGGCATGACCGAGGACAACGTGCGGGCGTACACGATCGCGGCGGGCGGCCCGGAGGCGGTGGCCGCCGCGTTCGAGCCGCGGGCCGAGGAGATACGGGCGGATCCGAGGGCGACGGTCACCGCGATGCGCGGCATGGTGCCGGAGCCGGACCGGGAGGTGCTGACCGACGCCGCGATCCGGGCGCTGCTCGTCCGCAACTTCGCGGAGGGGCTGCGCTGTTCGGCCGACGGTTGGGTCGACGACGTGCTGGCGCTGAGCTCGCCCTGGCAGTTCCGGCCGGAGGACATCCGTACGCCGGTGCTGCTGTGGCACGGCGAGCAGGACGTCTTCGCGCCCGCGCAGCACACCCGCTGGCTGGCCGAGCGGATCCCGGGGGCACACCTGGAAGTGCCCCCGGACGCGGCGCACTTCGGCGCGCTCGCGGTGTTCACCCGCGCGCTTCGCTGGGCGGCGTGCACCTAGACGGCCCGGGCGCGAGCACCCCGTCCCCTACACCGGCTGGATCTCGATGTCCCGGTCCAGCCGCTGCCAGGCGCGGGCCGCCTCCGCGATCGGGTGGTCCACGCCCAGGCGTTCGGCGGCCGGTTCGATCACCGCCGCGCGCATCCCGGCCGCGTCCTCGCCCCGGCCGGCCGCCTGCAGGGTGACCGCCAGATTCGACCGGCAGACCAGCACGTCCGGATGCCATGGTCCGAGCTTGTCGAGCAGTCCCTCCAGCGCCGCGTACTCCCACCGCTCGGCGAGGTCCACCCGGCCCAGGTCGCCGTACACGTTGGCCAGGTTGACGGCCGCGCAGAGCGTGAAGGGGTGCTGGGGCCCGAGCGCCTGCTCCAGCCGCTCGCGGACCTCCTCGGCGTCCACGACCGCCTCCTCGGCGCCTCCGGTAGCCCGCAGATGGACGACGACGTTGGCCCCGCACGCCAGGCTGTACGGGTGGGACTCGCCCAGCGTCCCCCGGTAGCCGTGCAGCATCTGCCGGGCCAGGTCGAGGGCGTGCTCCGGGTCGCCGGTGGCCGCGAGGTCGGCTGCCAGGCTCACCCCGCAGGCCAGGGTGTCGGGCGAGGCGGGCCCGTACCGGTCGCGGAACCGCTCGTACGTCTCGCCCGTCAGCCGCATCGCCTCGTGCGGATGCCCGGCCCTGCGCAGCGAGACGGCGAGACTCTTGGCGGCGCGCAGCACCTCGGGCGCGTGCGGGTCCAGGACCTGGCGCAGACCGTCCACGACCTCCCGCAGGACCTCCACCGACACCGCGTACTCGCCGGTCTCGCGCAGGTCCCCGGCGAGGTTCATCTTGGTGACCAGGGTGTACGGGTGGTCGTCGCCGAGCAGCATGCCGCGCCGCTCCACGGTCCGCTCGTCGAGCCGCCGGGCGGCCTCGCTGTCGCCGGTGAGGCGGTAGTCGATCCCGAGGTTGTGCGCGGCGATCAGGGTGCGCCGGTGGGCCTCCCCGAAGAGGCGGCGCATGCCCCGGTAGACCCACAGGTCGCGTTCGAGCGCCTCGTTGAACCTGCCGACGGCGCGCAGGTCGGCGGCGAGGCTGCCGGTGACGATCAGCACGCTGGGGTGGTCGTCGGCGGGATGGTCGGCGTGGAACAGGCGCAGCTGGCGGGCGAGGGTGTCCTCGTCCATCGTCAGGGCTTCCTGGTATCTGCCCTGCGCCCGCAGGGCGTTGGCCAGCTCGAAGCGGATGTTGAGGGTCTGCAGCGCGTCCTCGCCGAGCCGGCGGCTCCAGATCCGGTCGAGCTGGGCGCCGAAGACCCGGGCGCTCTCCAGTTCACCGCGCCGCAGGAGATAGCGGATCCGGTCGACCATCAGGTCGCGGGCCTTGGCGTCCTCGCTGTCCGCGATGCCGGACGCGTTCAGATGCGGCCAGATCAGCTCGAAGGCGGGCCAGCTCTTGGGGTCGTTCACCGGGTCGTCCCGGTCGACGCCCTCCGTGGGCCGCGCCTGCGCCAGGATGCGGTGGACCACGCTCTTGGTCTCGGTCTGCTCCTCGGGGCTGAGCGCGTCGCGCACGGCCGCCTGGACGAGGCGGTGCACCTGGATGCTGCTGTCCGCCGGGTCCACCTTGGCCAGGGCGAACCGGTTCAGCGTCTGGATGACGCGGCCCAGCATGTACCGCTCGCGCAGATCGGCGTCGTACGGGAGCAGCGCGTCGAACATCGCGTCGCTGCCGATGAGCCGCATCGAGACGGGTTCGGCGGAGAAGAACGCGCAGATCTCCAGGAGGCGCACCGCGGCCCTGGACTCCTCGCGCAGCCTGCTGATGGAGATGGCCCAGGTCGCGCCGAACCGCAGCCCGTACCCCTCCGGCGTGCCGAGCGAGAGGACGGTGGTGCTCTGCTCCGCGAGCTGGCGCAGATAGGCGTCGACGGGCGTCGCCGTCTCGGCGAGCCAGGCCGCCGCCACCTCCACCGCCAGCGGCAGGTCGCCCACCGCGTCGGCGACCAGGTCGGCGTCCTCGGGCGGCAGGCCCGCCACCCGCCAGGTCAGGTGCTCCACGCTCTCGAACCGGGTGAACACCTCGACCTGGGTGGTCTCCACCCGGCTCGTGGCCGGTTTGTTGCGGCAGGTGGCGAGGAGGTGCCCGTAGACCGGGCCGGGCAGCGGCCCGATGGCCGGGGGCAGCCGGCGCAGCGCCTCGTCCGGGTCCTCCACGTTGTCGAAGATCAGCAGCCAGCGCGGGTAGCGCTCGCCGCGCCACAGCTCCTGGAGGGCCGCCTGGGCCGCCTCGGCCACCACGTCCCCGGTCCGCAGGCCCATCTCGGCGGCGAGCTGCGCCAGCGAGGCGACCACCAGGTCGGGCCGCTCCGCCTCGATCCACCACACCAGGTCGTAGTCGGCCCGGAAGCGGTGCGCGTATTCGAGCGCCACCTGGGTCTTGCCGACGCCGCCGAGTCCGTACAGGACCTGGGGCAGGCGCTGGGCGGAGCGGCTGTCGCCGCGCAGCTGGTCGCGGACCCGGTCGAGCAGGTCGGTGCGGCCGGTGAACCAGCTGTTGCGCGGCCGTACGTTCCAGATCCGGGGCGCGTTCCCCGGAAAGCGCGGCCGGTCGGGGGCGCACGGGAGCGCGGCTGCGGCCTCGGACCGGCCCAGCGCGCCGAGCAGCGCGGCCGCCGCCTCGGCCTCGTCCACCCGCACCAGGTCGACCGCCCGCAGCCCGCCCGGCGGCGGGGTGAGCCGTACGTCGCCGACGCGCACGGGCAGCACCTGGCGGCGGCCGCCCGCCCGGTCCTGGGACGGTCCGCTGTCCCACAGCCCGCGCCCCGCACGGGACTTGAGGTAGGGCGGGGAGGCGATGTGCAGGATGCGGTGGGCCTCCTCGCCGGGCTCCGCCTCCAGCAGGGCGGAGCCGGGGGCGCGGACGTCCACGGGGAAGGTGCGGAAGCCCGCGGTGCCGAGGACGGCGGCCATCCAGTCCACCCACATCCGGTCCTCGGACACGTGGTTGAGCACGATGTTCGCGGGCGAGGAGGGCCTGCGCCGGGTGAAGGCGGCGACGTGGGCGAGACGCAGCGCCTCGTCGATCGGCGGCAGGCCGGTGACCTGCCCGTGGGTGAGCACCGAGGTGAGCCGTTCGCAGGCGGACAGCAGCGAACTGCCGAACCCCGGCGGGTCGCCGAAGGTCGCCAGGACCTCCTCGTACGCGTAGAAGGGCCGGTACGGGATCTCCACCGTGCCCCAGTAGCTGTCGGCGGCCTCGCCCGTCAGACCGCTGGGGAGGCCCTCGAAGCACTCGCGGGCGAGCGCCCGTCCGGCGTCGGCCTTCTCCTTCTCGCCGTCGTCGATCCGGGTCGGCACCGGCAGGATGCGGATGCCCCGGTCCTGGTAGCGCTCCTCGATGTAGCGGGCGACGGCCGAGGCGCCGTCGATGCTCTGGTCGCTGAGGGTGAAGCAGACGACGAGGACCTGGGGCATCTGGACCGTGCAGATGTCGGCGATGTCGCTCAGTCCGGTGCGGCTGTCGATCAGGGTGAAGTCGTAGTGGCGGCGCATGTCGTCGGCCATGGCGTCGAAGAACTGGCCGCCGCCGGAGTGCTCGTAGAAGTGGTCCCAGTCCATCCGTCCCACGACCGAGGAGTAGTCGCGGTTGCGGCGGCCCGCCGAGAGGAAGTCCAGGCTGCCGCCGCTGGGGAAGGACCAGTCGAGGGTGACGGCGTGCGGACGCACGCGCGCGTAGGCGCGGTGCCAGTCCGGGGCGTGCTCGCCGGTCCTGCGGGCCTCCTCCTGGTACTCGGTGATCAGGTTGATCAGGCCCGGGGTGGCCTCCAGGTCGCGCAGGTTGAGGAAGGGGTGGAAGAACCGGTGCAGTCCGGGCGCCTCCAGGTCCCAGTCGACGGCGAGCACCCGGTGGCCGTTGGCCGCCAGGATCCAGGCGCAGTTGGCGAGCGCCATCGTGCGTCCGGTGCCGCCCTTGTACGAGTAGAACGTGATGACGGTCCCGTCACGGTTCTCGGCCATCTGGAGGGCCCTCCACCTGCTCGGCCTTGCTCTTCCCGGCGGCGCGCTGTTCTCGCTGGTCCCCGGGGCGGGCGCGGGCCGCCCGGCCGAGCCCGACCCCGTCCGGCAGGACGTGGGGCAGCGGGCTGCCGGACCCGGCCGGCCGGCCCGTGCCCGCGGCGCTCTCGTAGTGCTTGACCGCCGACCGGACCGCCCTGGGGAGCTCCTGGCTGAAGGCTTCCAGAGTAGGCAGCCCGCCGCCCTGCGTCAGGTGGCCGGGGCTCTGCCGCAGCCGGGTCGCGAGCACTTCGTCGGCGACGTGGCGCAACTCGGCCTCCCGCGGCGGCGATTCGGGGTCGGCGCGGTTCCAGGGGACCATGACGCTGAGCCACGGGCGGGGCTCGGCGCAGAGCAGCCGCACCAGCTCCCGGTGGCGCGGCGAGTCCAGCGCCCAGCGGTCGAGCAGCAGCAGCCCGGGGGCTTCGGGCGGGCCCGGGCGCAGCAGCCGGTCGGCGCTGTCGTCGAACTCCGCGAGGTGCACGGTGTAGTTGAGGTTGACGACGAGGTCGGCGGTGTGGCGGGCCAGCGGCCGCGCGGACAGCGGGTGGTACGGGTTCCAGTCGCTGGGCCGGGGGCCGTAGCAGTCGGGGCCGCGCCCGCGCGGCAGTCCGTCGCGGGAGCAGGCGAGGACGGTCAGCTCCAGGTCGCGCCCGGGCCCGGGGGCCTTGCCGAAGGCGGAGGTGAGCGTCGCGTAGTCCTGGAGCGGGTCGCCGTCGGCCACCCGGGTCCGCTCGGCGACGCTCACGATGCGTTTGGCGAGCTGGTAGACGGCGTGTTCGTAGTGGTCGCGCAGATAGCTGAGCTTGATCATCCCGTAGAAGCCCTCGTCGGCGTAGTCGTCGCCGAAGTCCGCGTGGTCGAACCGCAGCCTGCGGGCGGGCTCGGGGAGTTGGTGCGGCAGGACGGGGATCCAGAGCGCGGGAATGATCGCCGGGGGCGCCCGGTGTTCGCTGCGCGACTGGTGGAGGGTGTCGCGCCCGGCGAACGCGAACCACTCCCGGCCGCACTGCTCGCTGAGGAAGTAGCGCGGCGAGTAGAGCGGGACGAAGACGCGGCAATGCGCCAGCGCCTCGGTGATCTGCCCCTGCCAGTCCTCGCCCGGGCGCACGTGCTGGTCCATGAACCCGGGCTGCACCCCGGCCGGGAGCGCGGTCAGCTGCATCACGTGCGCGGACAGGTCGCGGAAGAAGCGCTGCACCCAGAGGTCGGGGTCCTTGTCCCGGGGATCGTTCTTCGGCGTGTGCGCGTAACTCAGGAAGAAGTACGGCCTCGGCTCGTGCCCCCCGCCCCGCGCGGCTCCGTGCAGCACCGCTCCCTCCCGGTCCGAGTGGGTGGGTCCCCAGTGTAGAAAGCGAGCGATCCGCGGCGGAACCGCTTGTACGCGCCGATTCGGGGGCGGCCGGTCACCCGCGCGGCGCGTTGCGGGCCCGCCAGGCGTCCCTATGGCGCCGGGCGGAGTTGGCGGCCGCGGCGAGCGCCTCGGGTGCGACCCGCTCCTCCCGCCAGGCCGAGGCGGTCTCCCCCATCCCTGCGACGAAGCGCTTGCCCGGGCCGGTGAGCGCGCCGCAGCGGGCGAGCGTGTCGATCGCCTCCGACGTCTGCCGGCGCCAGCGCGCGAACTCCGCCTCGGCCCGGCCGCGCGCCGCCGGGGTCTCCGCGGTGGTGCGCCGCACCCGCCAGAAGTCGGTGACCGCCAGGTGCGCGTACGCCCCTTGCAGCAGGGCGCCCAGCGGCCTCGGGTCGTCGCGCCAGGGGGCGTAGTAGCGGCCGGTGTCCTCCGGGTCGTACAGGTCGCAGCTGTCGAGCACCGCGCCCAGCTTCACGTGCTGGAACTCGTGGACGATCAGGAGGGCGAGCAGGGCGGGGGCGGCCGGGCGGGCGGCGCCCACGGCCCCGAAGGCGTCCCGGCAGGTGGCGCTGGTGTCGCTGCCCGCCCGGGGGCTCAGCGGGGTGATGGACCGCAGTCCGGCGGCGATTCCCGGTGCGTACGCGGGCAGGTGACGCTGGATCAGTGACCAGGCTCCGGCGAGCGCGTCGGCCCAGGCGCGCGCCCCGGACGCCGGGAGCCGCTCCTCGGCCGGCCACGGGTAGCGGTCGCGCAGCGGGTCGGTGTCCTCCAGGGCGACGGTCCAGCCGCTCGCCTCGAAGAGCCGCACGGGCTGCCAGTGCGGGGTGCGGCCGTCCAGGCCCTCGCCCCATCCCATCTCTATCCGGCGGCCCCCGGCCCGTACCGTGAACCCGTAGGCCTGTGCGGTCAGTTCGGCCTCCTCGGCGCCGCCCGGCAGCAGGGCCCGGCCGATGCCGGGCAGCCGCAGGGTGCCCTCGCGCAGCGGGACGACGACGGTGTCGGCGCGCCGGGCGCGCAGCGCCGCCGACGCCGCGAGCTCCGCAAGCCCGCCCGCGAGCGCGCCGGGTTCGCGGCCGCCGAGGACGCCGAGCGCCCAGGGCCGGAAGTAGGGGTGGGCGAGGGCCGCCTCCAGGGCGTGCGGGGCCGCCGCGTCCAGGTCGAGCAGCAGCTCCCAGGCGGCGGCCGCGCGGCGGTCCGCCGGGTCGGCCCGGCCGCCGACGGCGGCGAGCAGACCGCGGTTGAGGTCGAGCTGGGCCAGCGCCAGGCGGGCCACCGCGTCGGCGCCGCCGAGACCGGCGGCCAGCTCCTCGAAGTCGGCCGGTTCCAGGGCCTGTTCGGCCTCGGGCCGGAGGGGCTCACCGGCCCGGGCGTGCGCCGGGCGCTCGGGGAGCGACTCGTGCGTGCGGATGTTCATGATCAGCGCCATCAGGTCGGGGCAGAACACGGACGGGTTGTCGAAGCCGGTTCCGGTCCGGTAGCGGTGGGCGTAGAGGCCGCCGCCGCAGGACGCGACCACGGGACAGGCGGTGCACTGCGCGCACAGCGCCTCGATGCCCTTCTGGCGGGCCAGCATCCCGGGGTGGGTGAGCACGTCGTCGAGGCTGTGCTCGAAGACGTTCATCCCGGTGGCCGGGGCGCCGTCGTAGGACGTCTTGAGGCTGTCGGCCTGCTCGAAGGTGCCGTCGGTCTCGACGACCACCAGGTCGGCCGGGGCCAGCCCCAGGGACTCGGTGAGGCTGCTGCCGCCGCGCAGGGTGCGCTGCACGGACTCGAAGAGCCGTACGGGAACCGGGCGTCCCTGTCCGTCCCAGCGCCGGTACACGGCGTCGAGCCAGTCCGCGTAGGGCGTCGGCGAGTCCGCGGGGCGCGGCGGCGGGTGGTCCCAGGTGGCGTGCGGCAGCAGGAAGTCGATGCGCGGCGGGTGCAGCGCGGCCAGTGCGTCGTACACCGCGACCGGGTCGTTCGCCAGGTCGATGGTGCACAGCAGCCCGGCGAACAGCTCCCGGTAGCGGGGGCGGCCGAGCAGGGCGACCGCGTCGAGGACCCGGGCGTGGCTGCTGCGGCCGTCGGCGTAGCGGCGGTGGCGGTCGTTGGCCGCCTTGTCGCCGTCGAGCGAGATGCCGACGCGGATGCCGAGTTCGCGGAAGAGCTCGCAGAACTCCTCGTCGAGCAGGACCCCGTTGGTGTGGATGCGCAGGTCGAGGGCGCTGACGCCGCGCAGGGCGTGCGCCAGCTCCTCGGCGGCGCGTCTGAGGAGCGCGGGCCCGGCGAGCAGCGGCTCGCCGCCGTGCAGCACCACGTGGACGGCGGGCAGCCGGTGGGCCCGGGCGTGGGCGGCGATCCCGGCCGCTGTGGCGGCCAGGATCTCGTGCGAGACCGCCCTGGGCCGGCCGCGCCAGCTGGTGTCGGCGTGTTCGTACACATAGCAGTGGTCACACGCCAGGTCGCAGCGGCTGTGCATCTTCAGTACGACCTGCGACACCACCGGAGGCGACCGGTCCACGGCGGATGGCCTCCGGCTAGAGCGCCGACTGGAAGGCGGCGACCGGCACCGCCGAGGCGTGCTCGGCGGCGATCAGGCGCTGTACGGCCGCGGGGAGTTCCCCGCCGCGCGCCTTGGCGGCCTGTGTGTGCAGTGAGGGCCGTTCACGGCCCTGGCGGTCGGTCGCCGGACAAGGTCGTTCGGCGGCCGTGACGAGATGTCCCATGGATCCCCCCACCGGCGGGCGTGCGTCGTTGCGGGAGGGCTTTTGCCCTCTCCGCACTTGTCTTCCCCGCTTCGGCCACTCTCGCACAGCTCCGCGCCGGATCGGTCCGACTCCCGCGCATGGGTGGCCAGTTCGCGCCACCCGCCGGATTCCGACCGCACGCACCCCGGGCCCCTCCGGCACCACGGGCCACGGGTCCGGGGCGGTCAGCGTTCGAACGGGACCGAGATCGCCATGGTCATCTCCACCGGCTCGGCGCCGTCGTTGCGGTAGGAGTGGCTCGTACTGGCCTCGAAGGAGACCGAGTGGCCCGCCGGGACGGGGTGTTCGGCGCCGTCCACCACGAGGGTGAGGGTGCCCGCGGTGACGTGGATGAGCTCGTGGGTGCCGGCCGGGTGCGGGTCGGAGGAGCTGCCGTCGCCGGGCATCAGGTGCCAGCGCCACATCTCCAGCGGGCCGGGGGCCTCGGTGCCCGCGAGCAGCGTACTGGAGCTGCCCCGCGCGGTGGACCAGAGGCGGACGGCCTGGTCCGGCGGCACGATCCGCACGCTGGGCCCGCTCTCGTAGTCGAGCAGGGTCGTGATGCTCACGCCGAGGGCGTCGGCGATCTTCACCACGGTGCCGACGCTGGGGTTGGTCCGGGCCTGCTCGATCTGGATGAGCATGCCGCGGCTGACCCCCGCGCGGGTGGCGAGCGCGTCCAGGGTGAAGCCGCGCTCGGTGCGCCAGCGCTTGACGTTGCGGGCCAGGGACTGGGTCAGCAGATCGAGGTCCGACACATTCCGTCCATGATGGGGGCCGCCAAGGACGACCGGCTAATATTTTGGATGACAAGTTCAGTATAGTGAACTACGGTCCGGTGCACCGAACCGTTCACCGCACTGTACTGCGAGGCACTCTCATGACGGCACTCTTCGCCCTGGCCACCAGCCTCCTGTGGGGGCTGGCCGACTTCGGCGGCGGGCTGCTCACCCGGCGCACGCCCGCCCTGACCGTGGTCGTCGTCTCGCAGACCATCGCCGTGGCCGTCCTCGGCGCGGTCGTCCTGGCCACCGGCGGATGGCACGAGGCAGGTCCCCAGCTCTGGTTCGCGGTGGCGGCGGGCGCGGTCGGCCCGGTCGCGATGCTCAGCTTCTACAAGGCGCTGGCGCTCGGCCCTATGGGCGTGGTCTCCCCGCTCGGCTCGCTCGGCGTGGCCGTGCCGGTCGGGGTCGGCCTGGTCCTCGGCGAGCGGCCCGGTCTGCTCCAGTTCGCCGGGATCGCCGTCGCGGTGGTCGGCATCCTCATGGCGGGCGGCCCGGAGTTCCGGGGCGCGCCGGTCCAGCGGCAGGCGATCGCACTGACGCTGCTCGCCGCGTTCGGGTTCGGTGCGGTGATGGCGCTGATCGCCGAGTCGTCGACCACGGTCACCGGTCTTTTCCTCGCGCTGTTCGTGCAGCGTGTCACGAACGTCGCGGTGGGCGGGACGGCGTTGTACGTGTCCGTGAAGCGCGGCGGCGCGGCGCTGCCGGAGGGCGGCCGGGCCGTCGTCGTGGCCGCGCTGCCCGCGCTCGCCTTCGTGGGGCTGGCCGACGTGGCCGCGAACGGTACGTACGCGATCGCCGCGCAGGCCGGACCGGTCACCGTCGCGGCCGTGCTCGCGTCCCTGTACCCGGTGATCACCGCGCTGGCCGCCCGGGGCGTGCTCAAGGAGCGGCTGCGAGGAGTGCAGGCCGTGGGGGCGGGGGTGGCGTTGGTGGGGACGTTGCTGTTGGCGACGGGGTGATGGTGCCCGGCGTTCGTCTGCGGGTCGGTGGTGGGCTGGTCGCGCAGTTCCCCGCGCCCCTAGGTACTCGGGGACGCGGGGAACACCAGCGACGCCCTACCCCACTCACACCTCGTCCGGCGTCAACTCCGCCACCGCCAGCAGCTGTTCCGGCGTGACGCCCTCGGGGATCGGTACCGGGGCCGGTGTGCGCAGGGGTGGCTGCCAGCCGTTCTCGTGGTCCCAGGTCCGGACGATCCTCGCGGGTGCCCCGGCCACCACCGCGTGGTCGGGGACCTCGCCCCGGACCACCGCGCCCGCCGCGACCACCACGTTGCGGCCGAGCCGGGCGCCGGGCAGGACGACCGCGCCGGTGCCGAGCCAGCAGCCCGGGCCGATCTCCACCGGCTCCATCCGGGGCCACTGCTTGCCGACCGGCTGGTGGGGGTCGTCGTAGCTGTGGTTGGTGGAGGTGATGTAGACGTACGGGCCGCAGTACGTGTTCGAGCCGATGGTCACCGTCGTGTCCGCGATGACGTGGCTGCCCCGGCCGAGCACCACGCCGTCCCCCAGCGTCAGGATGGGCTCGGAGCCGAGGTCGAGGCCCGGCATCATCCCGGCCGTCAGGGTGACCTGCTCGCCGATGATGCAGTGGTCGCCCAGCTCGATCCAGGGCTCGCCGAAGACCGTGCCCTGCGGGAACGCGAGCCGGGTGCCGGAGCCGATCCGGCGGAACCGCAGCCGCCCGGGGTGCTCGGCGGTGATCGCCCCCGCCTGCTGGACCCACTGCCAGCCGCGCTGGACCGCGCCCGCGGCCAGCCGGCGGCGCCAGGCGGTCAGCGATGAGAACGTGTTTCTGTTCTTCGGCACCCGCACACGGTACTCACCGCCGACTGCGCTGGTCAGCGCCGGGACCTGTGATCTTCCGCTCAGCCCGGGCGCCCGGAGGTCAGCCGCCGTGCGCCTCGCGGTGGTCCTTCGCCAGGCCCAGATACATCAGCGCGTTGACCTTGATGCCCTCGCGCTCCTCGTCGCTGAGCTCGCGCCTGACCTTGGCGGGCACGCCCGCGACGAGCGAGCCGGGCGGCACGACCATCCCCTGCGGCACCAGCGCCTGCGCGGCGACCAGCGAACCGGCGCCGATCACGGCCCCGTTGAGGACGGTCGCCCCCATGCCGATGAGCACGTCGTCCTCGACCGTGCAGCCGTGCAGCACGGCGTTGTGCCCGACCGAGACGCGCTCGCCGACCGTCACTGGGAAGCCGGGGTCCACATGGACCGTGCAGTTGTCCTGGATGTTGCTGTCGGCGCCGAGCACGATCGGGCCGCAGTCGGCCCGCAGCACCGTGTGGTACCAGACGCTCGCCCCCGCGGCCAGGGTCACCTCGCCGAGCACCACGGACGTCGGTGCGGTGAACGCCGCCGGGTCGACCTGCGGCTTCTTGCCGCCCACCGCCACGACCAACGCCTGCTCTGCCATGCGCCACTCCTTCGTACGGATCTCATCGCACCCAGGGGCACGGTAGGCGACGGATCGCCGAGGTGTGCGCCCGGGTGGCCCGTACGATCACCGGATGGCACTCTTCCGAATCGACCGGCGGACGGAGGCGGGCCCCGCCGAGGTCTGGCGGCGGCTCACCGACTGGACCCGTCACTCGGGGAGCGTCCCGCTGACCCGGATCACCGTCACCACTCCCCCGCCCACCGCCGTCGGCACGGTCTTCGTGGCCCGTACGGGCATCGGGCGCCTCGCGTTCGAGGACCCGATGGAGGTCGTGGTGTGGGCGCCGCCCGAGCGCGGGCGGCCGGGGCGCTGCCGGATGGAGAAGCGCGGGCGGGTGGTCACCGGCTGGGCCGAGATCGAGGTGCGCCCCGGTCCCGAGGGGGCCGGGGCGCTGCTCGTGTGGCGGGAGGACTTGCGGGTGCGGTGGCTGCCGCGCGCCCTCGACCCGGTGGTGTCGCGCGCGGGCCGGTTGGTGTTCGGCCGCGCGCTCACGGTCCTGCTCGGCGGATGAGTCAGTCGACGGCGGGCACGTTCTCGGCCGGGGCCGACTCGATCTCGGCCGACGCCTTCTTCGCGCGGTTCTTGACCACCAGCATCGAGACCACGCCGAGGACGGCCGCGAGGCCCAGACCCACGTACGAGAAGTTCTTCAGCCACGACTCGGCGACCACGCCGATGTAGTAGATCGCGGCCGTCGTGCCGCCCGCCCAGCAGATGCCGCCCAGCACGTTGGCGATGAGGAACTTCCAGTACGGCATGTGCAGCACGCCCGCCAGCGGGCCCGCGAAGATGCGCAGCAGCGCGATGAAGCGGCCGAAGAAGACCGCCCACATGCCCCACTTCTGGAAGGACTTCTCGGCCATGGCGACATGGCCCGCGCTGAAGTGCTTGGGGAACTTGGCGCCGAGCCAGGCCAGCAGCCCCCTGCCGCCCTTGCGGCCGATCGCGTAGCCGATCGAGTCACCGACGACCGCGCCCACCACGGCGGCGGCGCCGAGGATCACCGGGTTGATGTGGCCCTGCTGGGACGCCAGCAGCGCCGAGCTGACGAGGACGATCTCGCCCGGCAGCGGAATGCCGAGGCTCTCCAAGCCGATGACCAGCCCCACCAGGAGGTAGACACTGACGGCGGGGATGTTCTCCAGCCACTCCTGGATGTGCAACGCCCGTTTCCTCCCGATAGCGACGGGCCGACGCCCGGCGTGCGCCCCCCTTGGCGCACGCCGGGAAGCCTACCCGCTCACGCCGAGTCGGCGGCGTCCCAGAACCCGCACCTGTGCGCGCGGGCGACCGTGGTGACCACGGCGTTACCGCCCGCCGACGCCGTCCGCAGCCGCAGCACCCGGCCCGGGGAGCCGTCGCCTGGCCCGTCCGGCATCGGCGGCTGCCCGGCCGCCCGGGGCGGGTTGCCGTGCAGGAAGGAGCCCCAGTAGGCGGTCATCTGCCGGGCCAGCGCCCGCTGTTCGGCGTCGAAGGGCGCGTCGAGCCCGAAGTGGCGGAAGAGGTACTGGACCTCGTTCACATGCGTCGCCCCGAAGTCGAAGTCGGTGTGCAGGGCGCGCAGCGAGGCGAACGGGGGCGAGGTGCGGTCGGCGAACTCGTACGCGTAGACCGGGCCCCGGGCCGCCAGCGCCCGGTCGAGCCGCAGCGCGGGGCAGGCCATCAGTCGGTCGCCGATGGCCGTGGCGTAGGCGAGCGTGGCCGAGGGGAAGTCGCTCAGCGGGTAGTGCGCGAGGACCTCGGGGGCGCGGGCCGCGCCGAAGTACGTGGCGACCGCCTCGGGGTAGTCGGCCGCCGCGAGCGGGTAGCGGGAGAAGGCGAAGAGCCGCCCCTCGTCCTCGTTGGCCCCGTTGAGCACGGGCACCCGGGCGGACCGGCCGGTCGCGAAGGCGGTGGCGGGCTGCTCGGGCAGGAAGGCGCCGCCGGCGACCGGCCCCCAGTCGAGCCCGGACTGCGCGGCGAGCAGCTCGGCGGCGGACCTGCGGCGCAGACAGGCGAGGGCGGTGGCCTGCTCACCGCACCCGGCCCGGCGGGCGAAGGCGGCGCCGTCGGCCGCCGCCTTCGCGCGGGTCCTGGCCGCGCAGTCACCGTACGCGCCGCTCTGGATCACGGCCGCGCGGAACAGGCCATGAGCGGTGGGCGAGGCGAGCTGGGTGCAGACCGAGCGGCCGCCGGCCGACTCCCCGGCGACGGTCACCCGGCCCGGGTCGCCGCCGAAGGCGCCGATCTCCGAGCGCACCCAGCGCAGGGCGGCCTGCTGGTCGAGCATGCCGTAGTTGCCGGAGACGCCGTCCCGGGCCTCCGCGTCCAGACCGGGCAGGGCCAGGAAGCCGAGGGCGCCGAGGCGGTAGTTGACGGTGACGACGACGGAGCCGGTGCTACGGGCGAACGCGTCCGGGACCACGTCGGAGCCCGCGCCAGCCGTGAGCCCGCCCCCGTGCAGCCACACGAGGACCGGCAGCGCGCCCCACCGGTGCTCGGGCACGTACACATTGAGGGCGAGGCAGTCCTCGGTGTGGGTGGCCTGCTCGTATCCGGGGTCCCAACTGGCGCCCTGGGCACAGCGGTCGGCGAACCGGGTCGCGTCCCGGACGCCCCGCCAGGGCGCGGCCGGGCGCGGCGCCGTCCAGCGCAGTGCGCCGACGGGCTGCTCGGCGTAGGGAATTCCCAGGAACTGCCGCCCCTCGTCGGTCGTTTCCCCTTCGAGCAGACCGGAGTGCGTACGGACGAGGGCGGGACCGGGGGTGAGCGCCCCGGCCGGGACGGGGGTGAGCAGGGCCGCCGCGCAGGCGGTCGTGAGCAGCAGGGCCGTGCGGATCCGGGCCGCGAGCCGGTCGCGTATCGCGCCGCCGTTCACCGCCGGACCTCCCCGTGGCCGGTGAGCCGGATGTCGCGCGCGGAGGCGCCCACCTCGACGCGGCGGCGGCCGGTGCCCAGGACCCAGTCGTGCCGGGCCGGGTCCCAGGAGGAGAGCGTGCGGGCGGGCAGCGTGACGGTGACCCTGCGTGCGCCGCCCGGGGGCAGCTCCAGACGCCGGTAGCCCGCGAGCGCGCGCTCGGCCTGGTCGAGGCGGAGGCGCGGCGAGCGGCCGACGTAGACCTGCGCGACCGTGGTGCCGGTGCGGCGGCCGGTGTTGCGGACGGTGAAGGACACCGAGAGCCCGCCGTGCTCGGCGCGCACGGACAGGTCGTCGTAGCCGAAGGACGTGTACGACAGCCCGTGGCCGAACGGGAAGAGCGGTGCGACGCCCTCCTGGTCGTACCAGCGGTAGCCGAGGTGGATGCCCTCGCTGTACTCCTCGACGCCGTCGACTCCCGGGTAGCGGCGCGGGTCGCCCGCCATCGGGTGGCGCTCGTCGGAGACCGGGAAGGACTGGGTGAGCCGCCCGCCCGGGTCGCAGTCGCCGAAGAGCACCGCGGCCGTGGCCGCCGCGCCCTCCTGGCCGGGGTAGTACATCTGGAGCACCGCGGCGGTCCGCTCCAGCCAGGGCATGGTGGTGCTGGAGGAGGTGTTGAGGACCACGGTGGTCCGGGAGTTGGCGGCGGTGACCGCGTCGATCAGCGCGTTCTGGTGGCCCGGGAGCGCGAGGGTGGTGCGGTCGGCGCCCTCGGTGGCGTCCTCGTACGCGAAGAGGACGACGCTCTCGGCCGCGCGCGCCACGCGCACCGCCTCGGCGACGTCGGCGGCCCGGGTCGCCCCGGTGATCCGGCGCAGCCGGAAGACCTGCCCGTCGGCGCCGCCCTTCGCGGTGATCTTCAGCGTGTGCGGACCGGCCGCGAGCCGCACGGTGGCCCGGCGCACGGCGAGCCCGTCGGGGGCGGCGCTGACCAGGCCGCCCGCGAAGTACTCGCCGTAGCCCGGGGCGAGCGGGAAGAGCTCGGTGCCGTCGAGCAGCACCACGGGCCGCTCGCGCCCGGAGTAGTGGATGACCAGCGTCCACTCGTCGGCCTCTGCGGCGGTGAGGGTTCCGTCGTACGTCCAGGTCGCGCCCGCGGCGACGCGCTGTCCCTCGAAGTCGGCGCCGGGTGAGACGACTCCGGCGGGCAGGGCCCGGCCGAACAGGTCCTCGCCCAGGGCGTAGCGCACCCGCGCACCCTTGCCCGCCCGCTCCCTGATCGCGTCCAGGGGGCCGGCGGCGTGGTCCGGCACCACATGGGCGCTGCCGCCGCCGCTGACGAAGGGGAGCGTGCCGGTCGGGCCGATCACCGCGATCGAGCGGGCGGCGGCGCCGGTGAGCGGCAGGGCGCGGCGCTCGTTGCGCAGCAGCGTGGCCCCGGCCTTGGCGACCTTGAGGGCGGTGCGGGCACCGGCGGCGGGGTCGCGGTCGGGGCGGGCCGGAGCGCTGCCGTCGAGCAGCCCGAAGCGCTCCATGACGGTCAGGACGCGGCGCACCGAGCGGTCCACCAGCGCCTGCGGGACGCTGCCGTCCCTCACCGCCTCCTTCAGAGCGGCGCCGAAATAGGTCCCGTTGGGCATCTCCATGTCGAGCCCCGCGCGGAGGGAGGCGACGGTGGAGTGGGCGGCGAACCAGTCCGTCATCACCCACCCGTCGAAGCCCCAGGCCTCCCGCAGCACCCCGGTGAGCAGGTCCGCGTTCTCGCAGGCGAAGGTTCCGCCGACCTTGTTGTACGCGCCCATGACGGCCCCGGCGCGGGCGGCGACCGCCGCCTCGAAGCCGCGCAGCTCCGCCTCGTGCCGGGTCTGCTCGTCGGCCCGTACGTCGATGGACATCCGGTCCTTCTCCTGGTTGTTCAGGGCGAAGTGCTTGACCGTGGCGATCAGGCCCTGCGCCTGGATGCCGCTCACCTCCTCGGCGACGAGGTCGGCCGAGAGCAGCGGGTCCTCGGAGAAGGTCTCGAAGTTGCGGCCCGCGTACGGGGTGCGGATCAGGTTGACCATGGGCGAGAGCAGCACGTCCTGGCCGAGCGCGCGGCCCTCACGGCCGATGACCTCCCCGTACTCCCGGGCGAGCGCGGGGTCGAAGGCGGAGGCGAGCAGCACCGGGGCGGGCAGCGCGGTCGCGTGCTTCGTGACACGGACCCCGGCGGGACCGTCCGCGAGCCGCAGCGGCGGGATGCCGAGGCGGGGCACACCGGGGACGTATCCGGCCTGGCCGAGGCTGTGGGGGTCGTCGGCGCCGTGCAGGAAGGTCAGCTTCTCGTCGAGGGTGAGGCGGCGGATCAGCGACTCGACGCGGGGGCTCGCGGCGGTGGCCGCGGCGGCCCCGGTCGCGGTGGCACGGGTTCCGGTGGCCCCGGCGGGCCGGGCGCTCCAGCCGGTCGCGGCCGCGGCGACCGTGACGGCGCCGCCGAGCAGCCACAGGGCTGACCTGCGGGAAACGGTGTCGGACATGACCGTCACTCCTTGGTGTGCGGGCACGGCGAGGTGACACGTGCAAACGACAGGACGCGCTTCGGCTTCTGAACACACCATGCGCCGGAACCCCGTTGACGGTTCGTCAGGCGCCACGTGTTGTCCGAGAAAGCTAGGACCGGCCCGGAGTGGAGTCAATAAGTTGAACAAGAAACGGATCCGGCCCCGAGTGCGGGAGCACTCGGGGCCGGATCCGTTCGGGAACCGCGTGGATCAGCTGTTGGGCCGCAGGGTCCAGACGACCGTCATCTCGCCGGTGACGGCGCCGTCCTCGCGGGTGATCGCGATGGCGACCGGGAACTCGGGGCGCTCCCCCGCGTCCAGCTCCGCGACGACGTCCGCGATCGGGCGGCCCAACGTGGCGGTGGCGGTGACCACGCCCATGGCGAGCTTCTTGTAGCCGATCTCCGCCTTGACGGCGAGCGGCACGGCCCGGTTCATCTGGTCGCCGAAGGCGGCGATCACGATGGCACCGCTGGCGGACTCGGCGAGCGTGAACATCGCGCCGGCGTGCGGTCCGCCCACGTGGTTGTGGTAGTCGGCCTGGTCGGGCAGCCGGACCACGGCCCGCTCGGGGGTGGTCTCCAGGAACTCCAGATTGAGGGTCCTGGCCATCGGAACGGTCGCGGCGAGCATCTCGCCGACGGACATGTGATCAGCGCTCATGGCATCGGATGTTACCCGCGAGTAGTAGACCTTGACCATCCCCTCACAGGGGCGGACGTTGGAGCTGTCACCCGTCCCCTCTATGGTTACTCGCCATGTGGCAAGGACAGCAGCCGCCCGGGGGCGAGCAGAATCCGCAGGACCCGAACCAGAACCCGTACCAGCAGCCGGGCTACCAACAGCCCAATCCGTACCAGCAGCCGACGCAGCCGGGGCACCAGGCACCGCCCCAGGCGCCGCCCGGCGGCTACCAGCAGCCGGGATACGGCTATCCGCAGCAGCAGCCCAACCCGTACCAGCAGCCGACCGTGCCGCAGTACCCGGTGGCGGCGCCGCCCGGACCGCCGATGCCGCCGCAGGACGGTGACGGGGGCAAGAAGAAGACGACCCTGATCGCCATCGTCGCGGCGACCGCGGTCGTGGTCGCGGCGGTCGTCACCGGCGTCGTGGTCATGAAGGACGACGGCAAGAAGGACACAAAGGCCGACGACAACAAGCCGTCGCAGAGCGCCTCGGTTCCGGCGCAGGCCTCGTCGCCCGCCGCCAACCCGCGCGGCGGCTCCACCGAGGAGCAGAAGCCGACCATCGAGGGCTGGAAGGTCATCACCAACCCCAAGTGGGGCACGGCCTTCGACGTCCCGTCGGACTGGGAGTTCAAGGGCCCGAGCTGGGCCGGCGGCTTCGAGGACCACGCCAACCCGACCGGGAAGCCGATCATCATGCAGTCGGCGCCCGCGTACTACAAGCCCAAGTGGTGCACCGAGGACTCCAACCACGACGGCAACACCGAGGACACCGAGCTCGCGGGCACCGGCACCAAGGGCGCCGACGGCGCCAAGAACACCGACGAGGTGGCCGAGAACCAGGTGCCGTGGTGGGTCTACGGCGCGTACACGCAGCCGGACAAGAACGTCATCAAGATCGTCAAGCCGGTTCCGTACACCACCAAGTCGGGCATCACGGGCAGCGTCGCCCGGGCCTCGGCGACCGGGGTCAAGAAGACCAGCAAGTGCGACACGGACGGCCAGGCGATCACCTTCGGCTTCAAGAACGCCAAGGGCGACTTCGTGGCCTGGAGCCTCTACTCGGCCACCGGCGTCAGCGGCGCGGTCTCCGAGGAGACCATCCAGAAGATCCTCAGCACGGTCCGCCTGGCCGGTCAGCCCACCGGCTGACCCCCGTTACGCGGTGACACCCCCGGCACCGCGTACGGAGCGGCAATCGGTTTGGCACTTCGAGGCGGCGGCGGCGATAGTCCACAGGTGACATCTGCCGCCGCCGTCTCCCGTATCCGCCGCCCCAAGTGGGCGGGCCGCAACTACTCGCTGCTCACCGCCGCCGCGATCGTGACCAATCTGGGCAGTCAGGGCGCCCTGATCGCCTCGGCGTTCGCGGTGCTGCAGGCGGGCGGCGACGGCGGCGACGTGGGTCTGGTGGCGGCGGCCCGTACCGTGCCGCTCGTCCTCTTCCTGCTCGTCGGCGGCGCGCTCGCGGACCGAATACCCCGGCACCGGGTGATGGTCGCCGCCAACAGCCTCAACTTCCTCTCCCAGGGCGCCTTCGCACTGCTCGTCCTCACCGGCTCGCCGCAGCTGTGGCAGATGCTGGCGCTCAGCGCCCTCGGCGGCGTGGGCCAGGCGTTCTTCGGCCCCGCGTCCGAGGGCATGCTGATGTCCAGCGTGGAGGGCGAGGAGGCCGGGCGCGCGTTCGCGCTGTACCGGATGGCGATGCAGGGCGCGGGCATCGGCGGCGCCGCCCTCGGCGGGGCGCTGATCGCCGCCGTCGGACCCGGCTGGGTGCTCGCCGTCGACGCGGCCGCCTTCGCCGTCGCGGGCGGACTGCGCGCCTTCATCGACGTACGCCACATCCCGCCGCGCGAGCCCGGCGGCGGCATCGTGGCCGATCTGCGCGACGGCTGGCGGGAGTTCATCGGCCGCCCCTGGCTCTGGGCGATCGTGGCGCAGTTCTCGATCGTCAACGCCGTCGTGGTGGCCGCCGACGCGGTGTACGGGCCGCTGGTCGCCCGGGACCACCTGGGCGGGCCGGGGCCGTGGGGCCTGGCGCTCGCCGCGTTCGGGGCGGGCACGGTCGGCGGCGCCCTGGTGATGATGCGCTGGAAGCCGCGCCGCCTGCTGTTCGTCGGCTCGCTCTGCGTCTTCCCCCTCGCGCTGCCCTCCGCCGCGCTCGCCGTGCCGGTGCCGATCGGGGTGCTGGTCGCGGTGATGTTCGTGACCGGTGTGTCGATCGAGGTGTTCGGCGTCTCCTGGATGACCGCGATGCACCAGGAGATACCCGAGGAGAAGCTGTCCCGGGTCTCCGCCTACGACTGGCTCGGCTCGCTCGCCGTGGTGCCGCTCGCCACCGCGCTCGCGGGCCCCGCCGAGAGCGCCTTCGGCCGGACCTCCGCGCTGTGGGGCTGCGCGGTGGTGATCGTGGTCCTGACGGCGGCGGTGCTGACCGTCCCGGACGTACGGAACCTGACGCGCCGCACCGCGCCGGTGGCCGGGGCCACGGCGGAGCCGGACGCGGTGGTTCCGCCCGTCTCAGCCGATGCCGAACGCCCCCTCGGGGGGCTCGGGTGACGGCTGCGCCTCGCTGTCCGGAACGGGCCGCGCGCCACCGGTGAACCGCCGCAGCGCGTCGCCGTGCTCGACCCGGGCGGGGAAGGCGTCCCCGGCGGTCAGCCGGGCGAGGCGGGCGATCGGCAGCGGCCCGTGCGAGGCCAGCAGCACCACGTTGCCGAACCGCCGCCCGCGCAGCACCGAGGGCTCCGCGACCAGCGCGACCTGCTCGAACACCGCCCGGAAGGTGGCCAGCTGGGGGCGGAGGAAGTCGAAGGGCGCGCCGTCGGCGAGGTTGGCCGCGTAGAGCCCGCCGGGCCGCAGCACCCGCTCGGCGGTGCGCGCGTACTCGACCGAGGTGAGGTGCGCGGGCACCCGGGAGCCGCCGAACACGTCCGCGAGGAGCAGATCGGCCGAGTCCGCCGGGGCCTGTTCGGCCCAGGCGCGGGCGTCGGCCGCGTGCACCCGGATCCCGCTGCCGTCGGGCAGCGGCAGATGCTCGGTGACCAGGGCGAGCAGCCCCCGGTCGGCCTCCACCACGTCCTGGCGCGAGCCCGGCCGGGTCGCGGCCAGATAGCGCGGCAGGGTGAGGGCGCCGCCGCCGAGGTGGAGCGCGTCCAGCGGTGCGCCGGGCTCGCCCGCGCAGTCGACGACGTGGGCGAGCCTGCGGGCGTACTCGAACTCGATGTACGTGGGGTCGTCGAGGTCGACGTACGACTGGGGCGCGCCGTTCACGGTGAGCAGCCAGGCCCGCTCCCGGTCCACGTCGGGCATCAGCTTGGCGGTGCCCCAGTCCACTGTCCGGCTGACGGGTATCGGCTCGTTCACGGTCCCATTGTGCGGCAGGCGCTCCGCGGGGAGTGTGGTTCGTCGGCTGCGGGCCGTCTGTGGCTGGTCGCTCAGTTCCCCCGCGCCCGTGAAGGGGCTGCCCCTACGCCCAGAGTTCCGCGACCGTCGCCGCGTGGGACGCCGCCTGGGTGCGGCCGGCTCTCGCGGCCGGGGCGCGGCGGGACGGTTCCAGGGAGTTGCGGCCGAACGCTCGGCGGGAGGTGGAGTCCGGGGTGATGAGCTCGACGCGCGCGCCAGCTGCGGCCAGTGCGGCCACCTGGGTGCGCGGTGAGTCCAGCGGGCCGCCGCCGAGGGCGAGCGGTGCGAGGACCAGCACCCGGTCGTATCCGGCGGCGAGCTGGGCGTTGGCCGGGGAGTGCACTCCCCCGTCGATCCAGCGGCGGCCCTCGACGGTGACGGCGGGCCACACCCCGGGCACCGCGCAGCTGGCGGCGACCGCGTCCACCAGGTCCACACCGCTCTCCGGGTCGAAGATCCGCAGTTCGCCGCTGTCCGCCGCGACCGCCGTGATCCTCAACCGCCGCCGCGGCCACTCGTGCGACACCAGCCGTCCGGCGATCACCTCGCGCCGCGCGGCCTCCTGCTCGGTGCCACCGGCGAGCGCGACCCGGCCCAGTTTCCTGCCGTACTCCTCGGGCGTACGGGAGGTCAGCGCCGCGCGGGCGAACCGGAACACCGCGGCCGGGCCCAGGTTCGCCGGGACTTCGCCGTCGGGCCGCGCGAGCTGACGCTCATACAGCTGCGGCAGCCCGATCCGCCCCGAGGTGATCTGCGCGGCGACCACCGAGCCCGCCGAACTGCCGACCACCAGCTCGGCGCCGGTCACGTCGACGCCCGCCTCGGCGAGCCCGTACAGCATGCCGATCTCCCAGCCCACGCCGGTGATTCCGCCCGCGCCGAGCACCAGTGCCGTGTCTCCCATGCCCGAAGCATGACGGAAGACGGCGGACCCGCCTCCCCCGGGGGTGCCGGAGGAGACGGGTCCGCGTGCGGTCAGAGCAGGCCGGTGACCGTCCCGGCGCCGACCGTGCGGCCGCCCTCGCGGATCGCGAAGCCGAGTCCGGGCTCCAACGGCGTGTCCCGGCCCAGCTCGACGGTCATGGTGACCGTGTCGCCGGGGCGGGCCACCGCCGTCTCGCCGAGGTCGACGTCCCCGACCACGTCGGCGGTGCGGAGGTAGAACTGCGGCCGGTAGCCGGTGGCGACCGGGGTGGTGCGGCCGCCCTCGCGCGCCGACAGGACGTACACCTGAGCGGTGAAGCGGCGGCTCGGCGTGACGCTGCCGGGCGCCGCGACCACCTGGCCGCGCCGCACCGCGTCGCGGGGCACCCCGCGCAGCAGCAGCGCCACGTTGTCCCCGGCCTCGGCGGACTCCATCGGCCTGCCGAAGGTCTCCAGACCGGTGACGACCGTCTCCACGTCCGAGCCGAGCACCTCGACCCGGTCGCCGACGCGGACGGTGCCGCGCTCGACGGCGCCGGTGACGACGGTGCCTCGGCCGGTGATGGTCAGCACGCTCTCCACCGGCAGCAGGAACGGCGCGTCGGTGTAGCGGACCGGCATCGGCACATAGGTGTCGACCGCGTCGAGCAGCGCCTCGATCGCCGCCGTCCAGCGCGGGTCGCCCTCCAGGGCCTTCAGGCCGGAGACCCGGACGACCGGCACCGAGTCGCCGCCGTACCCGTGCGCCGAGAGCAGGTCGCGGACCTCCAGCTCGACCAGGTCGGTCAGCTCCTCGTCACCCGCGTCGGCCTTGTTCAGCGCGACCACGATGTGGTCCACGCCGACCTGGCGGGCGAGCAGGACGTGCTCGGCGGTCTGCGGCATGATCCCGTCGAGCGCGGAGACGACGAGGATCGCCCCGTCCAGTTGGGCGGCGCCGGTGACCATGTTCTTGACGTAGTCGGCGTGCCCGGGCATGTCGACGTGGGCGTAGTGGCGGGTGTCGGTCTCGTACTCGACGTGCGCGATGTTGATGGTGATGCCCCGCGCGGCCTCCTCCGGCGCCCGGTCGATCCGGTCGAACGGGACGAAGGTGCCGGTGCCGCGCGCGGCGAGGACCTTGGTGATGGCGGCGGTCAACGTGGTCTTGCCGTGGTCGACATGGCCCATCGTGCCGATGTTGAGGTGGGGCTTGGTGCGTACGTATGCCGTCTTGGGCATGGCTGTGTCCCTCGGGTGCTCAATAACTGGAAGCCGCGACGGGACCCCTGGATCCGGCCGACCCTCCCCCTGCGGGGTCCGCCGGTCTCTCCGGGAAGGGTCAGCTTCGGGCGCCGTCGAGGGGCGCTGCGGCAGCGATGAGGGCCGCTGTTGCGGCGATCGCCGCAGCCGCGAGGGCAGCCTTCGGCGCGTCCGCGACTGCGGACGGCGCTGCGGGGAAGGCGTGCCGGAACATGCTGCCGATCATGCCCCGGCGCGGGGCGGGCGTCGAATGGTTTTCGGCGGCGGGGAGTTGGGGCGGGACACCGGCCCACGACGCCGTTCGCCTCGCGTACGGCCGTAAGGCGACGCCCGTTACGGCGATCACATGCTCCCGTCGGTTACTCTCCCCGGATGCTCGACGACCTCGTCGCCCGACCGTCCGCCGGGCTCGCCGTGCGCTGCACCAGGGCCCTGCTCTCGCCCTGGTCGCGCCTCGCCCTCCTGGTGCTCGTGCTCGCGGCGGCCGCCACGACCGTGCTGCTCCTCGAACCGCAGCGGCTGATCGCCGACGGCTGGCCGCACCGGCTGAGCGGCGGCGCCGCGGTGGTGCTCTTCGGTGTGGCGTACGGCCTGTGCACCGCGGCGTTCGTGCCGCGCCCGCTGCTCAACCTGGCCGCGGGCGCGATCTTCGGCTCGCAGGCGGGCCTGCCGTCCGCGCTCGCCGGGACGGTGCTGGGCGCCGGGATCTCGTTCGGGCTCGGCCGGGTGCTCGGCCAGGACGCGCTGCGGCCGCTGCTGCGGGGCCGCTGGCTCAAGGCGGCGGACGGCCAGCTCAGCCGGCACGGCTTCCGGTCGATGATGGCGATCCGACTCTTCCCCGGCGTGCCGTTCGCGGCGGCCAACTACTGCGCGGCGGTCTCCCGGATGGGCTGGCTGCCGTTCCTGCTCGCGACGGGCCTGGGCTCGGTGCCGAACACGGCGGCGTACGTGGTCGCGGGCAGCCGTGCCGCGTCCCCGACCTCGCCGGTGTTCCTGGTCGCGATGGCGTTCATCGCGGTGTCGGGCCTGGGCGCGGCGGCGGTGGCGTGGCGCAAGCGGCACCGGTTGAGCGGGCGGGCGGAGGCGGCGGGGGCATCCGGCGCGTCCGGGGTGCCCGCGGGGCCGGAAGCGCCCACGCCCCAGGCGACCGGCACCGCACCCGTGTCCTCACCCACGCCCGACAGGACCGCATAACTCCCGCTTCATCTGGGGCCTGTACGCTGCCCTCCGACCGGCCGTCGAACACACCATCACACCGGCCGTCGGATCGTCGTGCCCGCAACCGTCTTCAGCACCCGGGATGGCCCACGCCCCATGTCTTGGTTCGAATCGTTCATTCTCGGGCTTGTCCAGGGGCTGACGGAGTTCCTGCCGATCTCCTCCAGCGCGCACCTGCGCCTCACCGCGGCCTTCGCCGACTGGCAGGACCCGGGGCCGGCGTTCACCGCGATCACCCAGATCGGCACCGAGACGGCCGTCCTCATCTACTTCCGCAAGGACATCGTCCGGATCATCTCGGCGTGGTTCCGCTCGCTCACGGACCGGAGCATGCGCGGCGACCAGGACGCCCGGATGGGCTGGCTGGTCATCGTCGGCTCGATCCCGATCGGTGTGCTCGGCATCGTCCTCAAGGACCAGATCGACACCACCTTCCGCGATCTGCGGGTCATCGCGACCACGCTGGTCGTGATGGGCGTCGTCCTCGGCATCGCCGACCGCCGCGCCGCCCGGGACGAGGCGGGCGGCCGCCACCGCGCGGCCAAGCAGCGCAAGTCGCTCCAGGACCTGAGCGTCAAGGACGGCCTGGTGTACGGCATGTGCCAGGCCATGGCCCTGATCCCGGGCGTCTCCCGCTCGGGCGCCACCATCAGCGGCGGCCTGCTGATGGGCTACACCCGCGAGTCCGCGGCCCGCTACTCGTTCCTGCTCGCCATCCC
>NZ_BMTS01000045.1 GCF_014649795.1 Streptomyces melanogenes | reverse complement strand
CCTGGCCCTCGGGGCCGGTGCCGTGGTGATCCGCCGCCGCGCCACCACCGACTGACCCCCTCCTGTGGCCCGGCACCCACAAACACCGGGCCACAGGAAAACCCGGTCCGAGGCGCCGCCGCCCGGCGGTCCGGACCTCCCCACGCCGCGCTGACCAGCGCACTCCCACCGGTGAGAAAGGCCCATCATGCCCAATCTGGACGACACGCCGAGCAACGCGCTGTGCGAGAGCGTGGCCATTGTCGTCGGTACACGCCCGGAGATCATCAAGACGGCGGGCGTGATCCATGAGCTCGGTTCCCTGGCCCAGGTGGTGCACACGGGACAGCATTACGACGACTCGATGTCAGCCGTCTTCTGGAGCGACTACTGTCTGCCGGCCCCGGCACTGCTCATGAACGGGATCGGGGGCATGCCCCGTCCCGTCCAGATGGCGTCGATCCTGGGCGGACTGGTCGAGGAGTTCCAGCAGAACAGACCCGCCGTGGTGGTCGTCCAGGGGGACACCAACACCGCGGCAGCCGGTGCCCAGGCCGCCTATCTGTGCGGCATTCCCGTGGCGCACATCGAAGCCGGGCTGCGCTCGCGCGACCGTGCCATGCCCGAGGAGATCAACCGGCGGCTCGTCGGCGTCGTCGCGGACCGGCACTACGCTCCGACCGCCGAGGCGGCGAGCAACCTGCTGTGCGAGGGAGTCGAGACCGAGCGCATCCGCATCACCGGCAACACCGTCGTCGAGGCGACCTACGCCACCCTTCCCGAGCAGCAGCAGCGCCACAAGCTGCTGGCCGACTTCGGTCTGACGCCGGGGGAATTCATCCTGGCGACCATCCATCGGCCCGAGAACACCGACCATCCCGAGCGGCTGGCCGATGTGCTGGAAGCCCTGGGCGGGCTGCCGATGCCGGTCGTCTTCCCCATGCACCCCCGTACCCGTGGTGCCATCGAGCGCCATGACCTGCATCCGCTACCGCCGCAGGTACGCGTGGTCGAACCGCTGGCCCACCCGCAGTTCCTGGCACTGGCCGCCGAGGCCCGGCTGCTCATCTCCGACTCCGGAGGTCTCCAGGAGGAGACGACCGTTCTCAAGCGCCCGCTGGTGGTGGTCCGCCAGAGCACCGAGCGCCCCGAGGCGTTCGACGCGGGCTTCGCCAAGCTCGCCACCAACGCGCTCCAGCTGGAGAGGTGGGCGCGCACCCTGCTGGTAGACCCCCTCATCATGGAGACCCTGGCGCACACGCCGAGCCCTTACGGCGACGGCAGCGCCAGCGCGCACATCGCCGCGGACCTCAGGCAGCTGGTGGCGGCCCAGAGCGGCAGCCGGCGCCCAGTCGTCATCCACCCCCAGGCACGCCCGGTGCAGGCCGCTCACCACGAGCCCGCCTGACCGTTCGACCTCGGCCCCGACGAGCAGCGAGAAGGATTCACCATGTGGGCGACCACCGCCATCGGCCCGAGGCTTCCGTGAGCGGCCGTGCGGCGGTCGGCGGCACGCTCGCTCACGCAGGTGTGCACGGCCCTCTCGTCCTGCTGGCCGTCCTGGCGTTCGTGCTCGTCGCAGCCGGTGTCGTGAGCGTGCGTGCCGCTCATGTACGGCGCAACCGCTGATGCGGCGAGGCGTTCGCCGTCTTCCCCAACGTCTCCCCGGGCGCGTGTCGATCGGCGTCGCGCCCGTGCCGTATACCCATCGCCCCGCCATCGGAGAGTGATCACGTGGACGTCACCGCGACCCCCTTCGGCGCCGGAGTCCCGCAGCTGGCAGGACAACCGACCCCCCGGCGGCAGCGGGTTCTGCCCGTACTGCGTCTGGTGCTCGCCGTGCTGATCGCCGGGGCCGCCGTGGCCTCTGTGGTCAGCATTGCCCAGCTCTGTGTCTTCGAAGCCAACCTCACCGGCACCGTGCTCGGGCCGCTCATGCGCGGCGGTACGTACGTACCGCCGGACCAACCCGATGTCTACTACGGCCTCGGCACCGACGAGATGTTCGGCCTGCGCATCTCGAACGGTTGCAGCGCGGCGCTGCTGGTGCTGCCGATCCTGGTCTTCGCGACCGTGATGCTCCTCGGACATCGCGGGCGAGTGCTCGACATCATGGTCGGGCTCACGGTCGCCGTGGCCTTCATCATCGCCTTCAACCAGGCCCGCCTCGGCGTCATCGCATGGAGCTCGGTGCACTGGGGGATGGAGGGCTTCGGCTGGTCGCACACGATCGCCGGATCGCTGATCAGCCTGGTGGGTGTGGCCATCGCGACGGTCACCTTCTTCGGAACAAGCATCGGCCTGCCCCGCAAGGCGGTCCGGGCCGTCAAGGCCCGTACGAACCGACTCCATGAGAGAAGCGCGTGAACACTTTTCAGGACAGCAGTCTCGTCGGTCTGACGATCTCGGTCGCGCTCGTCATCAACGCTGTCTTCGTCGTCTATGTCATCGCTCTCATCGTCGCCTTCCTCCGGCACCGCCCCGACCCGCCGGGCGAGGCGTCCGACTTCGAGTGGCACCTGCTCATCCCGTGCCGCGACGAGGCGACCGTCGTCGGCCAGACCCTGGCCTATCTGCGCAAGGCGTTCCCGACCACCCACCTGTGGGTGATCGACGACGCGTCCGAGGACAAGACGCGGTCCATCGCCAAGCGCTTCGCCGCGCGCGACGACCGCACGCATGTGGTCTGTCGGGACCTGCCCAACGCACGTACCGGCAAGAGCGAGGCGCTCAACGAGGCGTACCGCCAGCTCGTCGAATGGCTTCCGGAGGGTGCCGACCACGAGAGGGTCGTCGTCGGAGTGGTGGACGCCGACGGCCGGCCGGCCCAGAACTGCATGGACGTCATCGCCGGCTCCGCCCTTTTCGGCGACGCACGCATCGGGGCGGTGCAGATCGAAGTCCGCATGATGAACCGGGAGGACCGCAAGCCCTTCCCCAGGGCGGGGAGGATCCGGAACTTCTTCGGGCGCACCCTGGTCCGCCTGCAGGACATCGAGTTCCGCGCTCCCATCTCCGCCATCCAGATGTCCCGTACCCACACCCGCAGTGTCTGCATGGGCGGCAACGGGCAGTTCACCAGGCTCTCCGCTCTGAACATCGCGGGGGGACCGGGCGAGCCCTGGCAGGGTTCTCTCCTGGAGGACTTCGAGCTCGGACTGCACGTGATGCTGACCGGGTACCGCACCGGCTACACCGCCTCCACCTGGGTCGAGCAGGAGGGCCTTGCCAGCCTGACGAGATTCGTGGTGCAGCGCACCAGGTGGGCGCAGGGCACCATGCAGTGCATGCGGTACGTCGGCCGTGTCTGGCGCTCGACGCAGCTCGGCAACGCCGGGGTGCTTGAGCTCACCTACTATCTGCTCCAGCCCTGGGTGCAGCTGCTCGGAAGCGTGATCTACCCGATCCCTGTGATCATCTTCCTCAACAACCTGATCCTGTACACGCCGGAGACCATGGAGTTCCTCCGGGACGGCGGCGCGGCCCTGTTCGCCCTGTACCTCGTCTTCGGCATCGCTCAATTCGCCGTCTGGGGCGTGCTGTACTGGCTGCGCTGCGACCGCACGCACTCGCTCGCTCGCTGTCTGGGCTGGGGAGTCGGCTACGCCCTGATGATGCTGCTCTTCTACGTGACCTCATGGCGGGCCTTCTATCGCCTGCTGCGTCGGCAGAGCGGATGGGCCAAGACGCGCCGCAATGCCGAGACGGCGGTGACGGGTCCCGTTGCCCGTTACTCGTAGGCGTCGGCTTCGTTTGCAGGGCCGGGGCTCGCCATGAGGTCACATCGGGCGGGCCCCGACTGACGTGCTCCGCGGACGGCCTTCGTGCGATCGGGCGCCCTTCGGGTGGGCGTCGTCCACCCGATCGGCACGAAGGCCGTTGTCATGAGTCTGCCCTTGCCGCAGCGCGGGCATGCGGTCCTTTCGACGGTCGTCACACTTCCGGGCTATCTCGGCCCGATTTCGCATATATCAAGACTTTCGTACTTATCGGGGGAAGGCGCCCGGACAGCCGACAAGCGTGTCGGCGCACCGCCAAGTTCGTGGCAAAGCGCACCAAGTCGGTATAGAAGCATCACCAAGTGGGAAGCCGCGGGCCCGATAGGGCGGCGCTCCCAGCCCAGGAGAGTTGGTGTGATGATCCTTCGCCGGCCCATGTCCGCGGTGCTGAGTGTGCTCGCCGCGTTCGCCGCCGCCCTGTCCTTGCTCACCGCTGCGGCGGCTCCCTCACAGGCGCGGGCCGCGGGCCAGTGGCACCGGTCCATGGTGGTCTACCACGACGCCAACCGGAACCCGGCCCAGTGGCAGCACCACCTCATGAGAGTGGCCCCGAACGGGGATTACACCGGCAAGTGGCTCTTCGACTCGGCGATCCTCACCGCCATCGACTACAACAAGAAAGACCTGATGTACGGCGAGTTCACCGGGGACGAGCTCGCCGGCGTCCTGAACGACGCCTTCAACGACGCCTGGCGTCTCGACCTCGCCGCCGCCGCGCTGGTCCAGCGGTACGGTGCGCCGCCCGCCAAGATCAAGGTGTCCATCACGATGCCGTGGCTGAACCCGGCCAACCACAGCCTGCGGCTGCCCGGCTGGTCCACCACGCTCGACCTGGCCAAGCCCGACCAGCGGTTGCAGGCGGCCGACTGGTACCTCGACCAGATCAAGTCCCGGGCGCAGGCCGCGAAGTGGCAGCAGCTCGAACTGTACGGCGCCTACTACCACCGCGAGGAGATCCTCGACGCCACCGGCGACCCCCGGTTCGTCGTCGACTTCAACGCCCATGCGCACAACCGGGGCCTGAAGACCGTGTGGGTGCCCTACTTCATGGCCCCCAACTGGGACAAGGCCAAGCTGCTCGGTTTCGACGTGTCCAACGTCCAGCCCAGCCAGGCGTTCCGCTCCCTGCAGTACGGCGGCGAGGCCAACGACGGCCGGCTGTACGCGATCGGCGCGAAGTCGGTGCAGCTCGGCCAGGCCTTCGAGTACGAGGCCAGCAGCGCGGGCGAGTCCCAGGTGGAGAACTGGGCCGCGCACCAGTACCTCGCCATCTCGCAGCTCTCCGGTGCGAGCGCGTTCCCGCAGGTGTTCTTCACCGGCCTGACCGGTGACATGTTCGACAAGATGACCACCCAGGCCGCCGCGGCCGGTGACCGCTGGTGGTGCTACAGCGATCTCGCCGACTACCTCGACGGCAAGCCCGTCGCCAACCTCGAGATCGGCCTGCCCTGGCCGACCGACGAGATCCAGCCGGACGGCACACGGGTGATCCAGTGGACCCCGGGCCAGCCCATGGACCTGTGGGCGGTGCGGATGGACTTCACCGACAACGCGGCCGACGAGAAGAACAACACCACGTGGCGCGGCCGGCTCACCGTCAAGGTCGACGGCCCCGGCGGCACCCGGACCTCGTTCGTCCAGCGCACCGGCACCACCGACTTCCAGCCGTACGAGCAGGTGCGGTGCCCGCTCGCGCTGGCGCCGGGGGGCGACAGCACCGTGACCCGGCTGACCCTCACCCTCAGCAGGGAGACCGGGACCAGCTGGCCGGACATCACACGCCTGGTGGCGAACAAGTACATCGTGCCCGTCATCGCCAACGGCGCCACCGGCGAGCCCTCGGACGGTTCGTACAGCATCCAGCCGGGGCAGTACGCGGACACCGCCGACACCCACCTGGACTTCCGGACCGGCAAGCTGACCGACGGTCAGATGTCCTCGACCGGCGACTGGAACTGGCCCGGTGTGATGGGCTGGAACTTCTACGGGGGGCTGTTCACCATCACCGTCGACCTCGGGGAACAGAAGAGGATCAGCAGGGTCGAGCTGGTAACCCACGAGGACCAGAGCTCGGGCATCACCTTCCCCACCGACCCGGTCGCCCTCATCGGCCGGGACGCGCCCGCCAGGGACGCGGGGACCCTCCTGAACGAACCGGCGGTCGGCTCCTCCGGACACTCCCACAACTTCTACTACCAGGTCCCCGGCACCCAGCAGAACGCGGGCCGGTTCCACATGGACGTGGCCAACGTCACCGGCCGCTACGTCACGGTCCTCGGCCACGGCTCCGGCTGGATCCTGCTTGACGAGATCCTGGTCAAGGACGAGAACAAGCAGGTCATCTCCACCGGCAAGCCCTACACCGTCACCCCCCAGCCGTCGGTGAACCAGGGCCAGCAGACCGCCTACGGCGACAATTCCGAGCGGCTCACCAACGACGCCATCGCCCCCGTCTTCGAGCCGCAGTTCAGCAACCTGGTCGACGGCATCCCCGCCGGCACCGGTGGATCGGTGGAGGTCACCTGGAAGGTGCCGCGCGCGGCCCGGATCGCGACCATCTGGTTCACCAAGCCCAACCCCAAGTACGGCGTGATCGTGCCTCTGTCCGGCGTCGCGTCCTGGCGCGATCAGAACGGCGTGTGGCACGAGGAGGACACCGTGGTGCGCCTGACGGAGGGCGCCTCCCCGCACGCCACGATGGTCCTTCCCTATGACGCCCAGGTCACCGGCGTCAGGGCGAAGCTGGACGCCACCCCGGGAGCGACCTCGGCCTGGTACATGGTCAGCGAGATCACCGCGCGGTAGCGGTGGTGAGCGGCGCGGAGGCGACGGAGGTGGTCATGAAACGCCGCGCGGGGGCCCGCGCCGCGGCCGCGGCGGTGTTGCTGGCCCTGCTGTCGGCCTCGGCCGGGTGCGGCTCCGCATCCGGCCCGGGACCGGGCGGCGACGCCAAGGCGGCCGCCAGGGCCACGGGGATCACGGCCGCAGCCGGGAACCGGCACGTGACCGTGCGCACGGGCGTCGGCAGGCTCGCCTCGGTCAGGGTCAGTGCGCCCGGCCCGGGGGACCTGGCCGGTTCCCTCTCCGCGGACCGCAGAATGTGGGTGTCGCGTGCGAGGCCCGCGCCGGGGGTCACCTATACCGTGGTGGTCCGCGCCATGGGCGAGGACGGCGAGCGGTTCGGCCGTACCGCCGCCGTCAACACCCCCGACCCGCCCGAGGAACGCACCGTCGTAGGGGTGTACAGCCCGGACGGCGGCACCACGGTCGGCGTGGCGATGCCCGTCTCGATCGTGTTCAACCGGCCCGTCCGCGACAAGGCCACCGTCGAGCGGCACCTCTCGGTCACCTCGGTCCCGCCGACGGAGGGTTCGTGGAGCTGGTTGAAGGACCGCGACGGCAGCGACCGGGCCGACTGGCGGCCCAAGGAGTACTGGAAGCCGGATACCCGGGTCACCCTGCGGATGGGGCTGGACGGGGTGGATACGGGCGGCGGCTTCTACGGCATCCAGAACCGTGTCGTGAACTTCCGCATCGGCGCGGCGGTGATCAGCACGGTCGACGTGGCCAAGAGAACGATGACCGTGTCCGAGGGCGGCAGGCGAGTGCGCACGCTGCCCGTTTCGGCGGGCAAGGAGGGCTTCGACACCTGGAACGGCACTCTGGTCGTGCTCGACAAGAGCCCGGCTCTGCGGATGGACTCGGCCAGTGTGGGTATCTTCGGCCCCGACGCGTACGACCTGGGGCGGGTCGAATGGAACGTCCGGCTCACCGCCTCGGGGACGTATCTCCACGCGGCGCCCTGGAACGAGGACAAGTTCGGCAAGGCCAACGGCAGCCACGGCTGCGTCGGCATGGGTATGGCCGACGCCCGGTGGTTCTACGAGCGGGCGCATCCCGGAGACCCGGTGACGGTCGTCCACTCCAAGCAGACCGTGGCCGTGAACAACGGCTACGGCGACTGGAACGTCGACTGGGTGACGTGGCGGGCGGGCAGCGCGCTCAGGTGAGGCCCCGCTGGCTTCTGGGGCCGGGCACCGTGCAGTCGGCAGTGCGGTTCCACGAGCGCAGGAGCGCGGCTGCCGCGCGCAGGTTCAGGGAGCCCTGACGGATGCCGCTCACCAGGCTGGCCATACCCCCGGGCGGAGGGCTCACGGGCTCCCCGGACTCGTGGAGGTAGCGCACCGCCAGCGCCGCTCCGATGAGGCCGTTGTAGTCGGGCAGGGGGCGCAGCGTGACGAACATCTGGAGCAGCACCGCCGCCCGCACCGGGGCCTCGACGTAGTAGGGCTCGCCGGCGTGGAGTTCGTAGGCGTGGCGGCTCACGGCCGCGGCCAGCGCCCCCCAGTCGTCGATGCCCGTCTCACGTCCGGTGTTCCGCTCGAACTGCTGGAGTGATTCCTCGATCCAGCGGGCGTCGATTCTTCGGTACATCAGCGCCGACCCGCCTCGAAGGTGTCCTCGAACTCCTCCATCAGTCCGGTCATGTCCTCGACCAGGCCGGAGACGAACGCGTCGCGGTCGGGATCCACTTCCCGCTCGATCAGGCCCGACACATACGCCTGGACCGTGACGCGCTCGCGTGCGGCGCGCTGCTTGAGGAGCTTGTGGGTCCCGGATCCGACCCGCACGTTCAACTGCTGCCTGTGCTCCGTCTCCATGAACCCAGCTTAGTGTTCCGAGGGGGCGCGACGGAGTTACGCGGAGCCCGGGCGGGGGGTGTGTCAGACAGAGGTCGGCGTGGGGTGGGCCCGCCCCGGAGCGGGCCCACCCCACGGCTCAGGAGCGGGTCTAACCCACGGGAAGCTTGCCCGTCGTGTCGCCCAGGCCGCCGCCCGTCAGCCCCTTCAGCAGACCGGCGACCGCGCCGTTCGGGCCGAGCAGGCCCTTCAGCAGGCCGCCCACGAGACCGTCGTCGCCCAGCAGGCCGCCCAGGAGGCCGCCCAGGTCACCGGTCGGCAGGGTGGCAGGAGCGCTGCCGGGGTCCGGCACGGGCGGCGTAGGCGCCTCCTCGATCGCACGCTTGTGGTTGAGCGTGCCGTGGACGAGCGGACGGTAGGTCTCCTGATCGTGCAGGAGAGGCTTGTGGACCCGGTGGGTCTGCTCCGCGGCGGGAGGGTTGCTCTCGGCGGCCGTGACCGCGGAGGCGGCGGGGGCCAGCAGGGTCAGGGAGAGCACCGGAGCGGCTAGGACCGCTGCTACTCGGGCGCGAGTGGGCTTCTGCATGCGCTGTGGCATTGACTGTCCTTTCGGCGGGTCCGCGCGGACCTCGACGCGATCACGCTCACCCGGCCCGATGCACTGCGCAACTTGAAAATCACTTCATGTAACCAATATGGGCGAGCCGTACGGTCGTCGTAGACCCAGGTGGGTCAGTGCGGAGCGCACCGCCGGACAGGCGGCGGCCGCCGCGAGCATGTGGCGGTCGTGCCTGCGGGCGGTCGCCATCAGGAGTGGAAAGGGGAGGAGCGGTGAGCCTGCTCGTCGCTGCGGCCGGGCGGGCTACCGGGAGGCGGCGTGCTCCTTGGCGAACATGGAGTTGAGGATCCAGTTCGCCAGACGGTCACGGGCCCACTTGTCGGGGTGGCCCGACTCGTCGAACAGATAGTGCCCTTGGAGGTTCACCGGACAGCCGCGGTCGTTGCACATCTGCTTGGTGAGGTTGAGCAGGTGGACGCCCTTGTCCTCGTTGGCCTTCGCCACCTTGCGCACGGTGTGGTTCATCGCCAGGGTGCGTACGTGGTACCGCTCGTCCTCCGAGATCCTGACGTTGGTCATATACAGGGGAGTGCCGTCGGCGGTGAGGATGTCGATGGCACGCTCCGTCTCCATGCGGAAGCGCTCGCGGAAGATCGGGTTGGTGACGTCGACCTCGAACGGAATCCCGTCGAAGGTCTGGCTCACGATGTCCCAGTTGCCCGTCCGCAGCAGGACCGCGTCGGGCTTGTACTTCTTCATGTAGGCAGGCCACTTCTTCGGCCAGGCCGAACACACCGCCGGGGGTTCGTGCCCCATCTGCGTTCTCGGCAGCATGATGCCGCACCCGCCCAGACCCGCGTCCACAATGCGGTTCTTGCCGGACGACACCGAGGACATGCCCTCGGCGAGGTTGCCCGCCCAGGAATCCCCCACGACCAGTACCGTCTTGCCGTGCACCGAGGGATCCAGCTTCGCCTCGCCCACGGGCGGTGTCTGCATTCCGAGCGGCTCGCTCGCCCAGGACTTGTCGTCGTCCGGGAGTGACGACTGGCTGCACCCCGCCACTGCGGTCATCACGCAGAGCACTGCCATCGCCGCCGCCGCACGCGACGCTTTTCTAGCCACAGAAGGTCACCAATCCACTGGCGGATACTGGTCAAAGTCACAAAGTACTGGGCCTCTTCTCCTTTTCTGTGTGCGAATCGCCAAGGGCGGGTTATTACGGGACGGCGGCTGTGGGTCGACTGTCGCGACCGGGCAGATCATCAGTGGATGGCATGGTGGTGAATAGTCATATTCCCTGGAGGCGCCGGGAATTGATGGCGATGCGACCGTGTCGTACCCGGTGCCTGGTCCACTCGTCTGGGAAGATCGTCGGGCAGTCGTCGGGTCTTGTCCTGTGGGAGGTGGATCCGACACGGCTCTGTCCCGCTGTCGCCGTCTCCTGGAAAGGCGGGGCAGGGCCAGGCTGCCTCGCCGAACTCGGGTGTGTGCACCCCGCGTTCCTGGCTCCTTCCCGGCGCGGCCGGATTCCCCGGTTCTGACGCCCCTTCTGAAGCCTTCCCTTATCGGCCATTTGACGGCTCTGAAATCTCGTTCAGCAGCCCTGAAATGTGCGTGTCCTGAGCTCTTCGAAGGCCTGGATCCAGCAAGAGCGTCGTTGCTTCGTCCGGATGAAACACCGGCGAGGCACCGGCTGCGACCGTTCGCTCTCCGATTACCTTCCGATCGTTGTTTCGCACGTCCATCACATCAGCCCCGGAGAGAGAAACACGCCATGTCGCTGCGCATGAAGAACACGCACCGCCTCGCTGTCGCCGCCAGCGCCGTCCTCCTGGCGGCCACGGCGTCCCCGGCGTTCGCCGACACCCTGGGCGACCACGGGCCCGACGCCTCGTCCTCGCCCTCGCACGCCTCGGCGTCGCCACACAGCCACACGAGCGCCTCGCCCCACGGCCTCCCGAGCGCGGCGCCCGGGAGCCACCACCCGAGCGCCGCGCCGCAGAGCCATGGGGCAGCCTCCCCCAAGGCGCCCTCGCGCGTGGCCAAGAAGGCCACCAAGTCCGCGAAGTCCGCTAAGTCCTCGAAGGCGGGTTCGCCGCGCAGCACCGGCCAGATCCAGTACGACGGCATCGACCAGCCGGGCGCGCTCACCGAGATCGCTCCGGGCAACACGGGCAAGGCGGTCTTCGGCATCCAGAACACCTACGCGCCCCACACCTACGCGGGTTGGAGCATGGACCTGGTCGCTCCCAAGAACACGACGTTCGCGAAGGCCGCGCTGACCCCCGTCACGGGCAACACCCCCGGAAACTGGTCGTGCACCCTGGACTCTCCGACGACCATGCGCTGCCAGTCACCGGACACCACGGACAACCCCAGAGACGCCATCATGCAATGGGCGGTCGCCTTGACGGTCGACGCCGATGCCCCCGCGAACACCCAGCTCGATCAGGGGTACGCGGTCTTCCACGCCACGCAGACCGCTTCCACGTCCACGCGGGGTGACACCGACTCCCGCAAGATGAGCCTCATGACCTCCACCCCCAAGGTGAACGCGGTGCCGGTCGCGGACCCGTCCATCGCCGCGGGCGCTGCGGCCGCGGTCATGGGCGGCGTGTTCTACCTGCGTCGTCGCAAGGGGGCTTCGACGACGGCCTGAGTTCGGCCGACGAGCCGAAGGGCCCGGCCCGCACAGGGAAGCAGGTCACCACCACTCCTGTGCAGGCCGGGCCCTTCACTGTTCCGCTCCCCCCGCACAGCGGAGTGGACCGGGCCGTGTGTGCCCGGTCCACTCCGTCTTCCCCCCCCGCCCCGCCCCGCCCGTGCTACTCCTACTTCACCGAGAAGCGTGTGCAGTCGTCCTGAGCCCCGCGCCGAACGACTGGCATGAGCACAGGCTGGTGACCGAACGAACCCACCATGGTGCAGGCCCGGTAGTTGCCGGGCGGAAGCCCCTTGTCCACCAAGGTGGTGAGTTCGCCGCTGCCGTCCGCCGGGTCGGCCAGTTCCTTGAAGAACAGGACGGTCAAAGGGTTGGGAGGTTGGTTGGGATCCTCGATCCGCTGGATCGAAACATGGCTGTGGCCCTGCACGATGCCGTTGTTGTCCAGCGTCTGGAGGGAGATGGTGTCCGGTACGTCCGGATCCCCGTCCGCTGCCCCGGTGGCCAGGTTGACGGACTTCGTGTGGACGGTGAACGGGGTGTCCTTCTCCAGGATGTCACCGTCCTTGGGATAGCGGATCACGGTGGAGACCATGTGATCCGAGTCGGGGATCACCCCCGTCACGGACTGCACGCACACCTCCCCGCGGACGCAAGTGACCTGTCCGTTGCGTGGGTTGGTGGTGGGTGTGGTGGCAGCCGTCGCGCTCTGGATGGCCATCGCCGTCCCGGTGAGCACCGCCAGACTCGCCGTCACGGATGCGATGCGTCTCAGTTGCATCTGTCTCCTTCACTCGATGGGCTCGCCCGAGGCGCCGGCGGCAGTCGGGCGCAGTGTCTCTGTCCCGTGGTGACGGTCCGTCAAAACGCAGGTGTGTCGCGGCGGCACCGGTCGGCTGCCCTGTGCCGGACCGCCCACCTGGACGATTAGTGGGCCGATCACACAGGAGAGCGGCCCTGAGACTCCCCGTTCGGCCGCCGTCCGAATGGCTGGAGTCGGTCCGGCGGGTTCCGTGCGGCGGTGTCGGTGCCGAGGCTCCCCGAAACCCCTCTGTTGCGGTCAGTGCTCTTCCCGGGGGTGTGCTCGCCGGTCCTTGTGGGGCAGGCAGATGAGGAGCGGCAACCCGGTTTTCTCGCGACGGGGTTCACCCGCGACAGCGGCGCCCCGTTCATCGACTGCCATGCGCTGGTGGGGGGAAACCCCCTACGCGGCCAATCCGTACGCCATCGTCGGCAGGAACGGGGCTGATCGTGTCCGCGGCGGCCGTGCCGCGACCGGTACTCGGGACCATGGCGGTCGCGGCTTTGAGATCAGGGCCTCGCCGATGGTGACCGCGAGACCCTGACCGTCCGTCGGGGTAAACGGATGCGTCCTGTACAACGACCGCGATCAGCGGAAGTCACGCCCCGTCAGTTCCGCATCGCGCCAGCCGCCGTCAGGCGGTGGGGCGCGGCGAGCGCGGACAGGTCCGACCCCTCGGTGGTCGACGCCTGCTGTGCCGGATTCCCGCCGCAGGTGCCGCAGACCAGACGCGGTGCGAACGGCTGCCCGCAACTGCGGTGCACCGAGAGCAGGGCGGGGCCCTCGGGCGCCTCGTACCACCGCTGGCCCCAGTCCACCAGCAGCATCAGCGCGGGGAAGAGTGCCCGGCCCTTCACGGTGAGTGTCCAGGAGCTGCCCTCGCGCTCCAGGATGCCCAGGGCACGCAGCGCCCTCAGGCGGTCCGTGGACAGGGCGGACGGGTTGCCGAGGCACTGCTGGAACTGCTCGAGCCGGCCGGGGCCGAGGAACGCCGCACCGACCAGCACGGCCGACCAGCGGTCGCCGATCACCTTGACGGCTTCCGGGAAGTGCCCGTACCTGGTCAGCGGCGGTGGGGCACCGCGCAGACGAGGTGGCGGCGGGGGGATCGACCGCCAGCCGCCGCCGCTCGGGCCGATCACACTGCGTACCTCGTGGGAGGATGCCGTGCTCTGTTCGCAGGCGCGGCAGACCAGTGTCGGTTCCCCGCAGGGTCGGCAGGCGCAGAATGAAGTCAGCGGTGGATCCGGGCGGCCGGCCCCCCACCGGGATTCCCAGGCTTCAAGGGCGACCAGGAAGGGCCGCAGCGACTCGCCGCGCCGGGTCGGGCGATACGCGTACCGAAGCCGCTCGTCCGGGTGCGGCTGACGGGACAGCAGGCCGTGCGCCCACAGCCGGGCGAGCCGGGCGCCGAGTGCCGCGTCGGCGAGCGGCGCAGCCTCGTGCCGAGCGCCTTGGGGGTGCGCCGCTCGCAACGCCTGGTCCAGTACCGACAGGGTGCCGCTGTCGCAGACGAGGCCGAACGCGACCGAGGTCGCGTTCCTGCCGCCCGCGGGCAGTGGGGTCGGTGACCCGTGGATCACTCGTGTGCGGCGGGATCGCCGAGTCTTCCGCGGTCCCGGCCACTCAGCGGGTGGTCTCCTTGGCGGCGGGCTCCGAGACCGGGGCGGGCGTTTCGCGGACCGGTGTGGCCTCGGCCCGGAGCAGCACCGGTGGCTCGGCCTGCTTGGCCGCCTGCTCCTGCTGGACCGCCTCGTCGCGACCCGCGCGGCTCTCGGCCTTGAGGATGCGCAGGGACTTGCCGAGCGAGCGTGCCGTGTCCGGGAGCCGTTTCGCTCCGAAGAGCACCATGACGACCAGGGCGATGATGATGATTTCAAGCAGACGGTTTTCCAGCATGAGGACCTTCTTCGGCTGGGGCGGACAGGGAGGCGGCAGAGGGAATTCTCTGCGCGGTGGCCGCCGGGTGGATGCGGGGATCCGATTGCCGGCCCCGGCGGGTCCGCTTCGATACGCGACGTCGTAGCCATCGTCGTCGTTTCGTTGGTTCTTCCCCGTCAATCACCGCGCCAAGGGTGGGGATTCACTCGGTTGGGGGCAAAAGTCCGGAGGGTGCACCCTTTCGGCGTATCAAGAATGTACCTGGTTGCCCCGAGGATATTAGTCGCAACGGATGAAATGCAGGAGGGGAATCGGCGGTGGCGTTCTACGTTCCAGGCAAGGGGGCACAGGGCACTTCCCGTGGTCCTCTTGGTGCCCGTGCCGCACGACTGCTGCGGCAGGATCTGGGGCAGGTCGATTTCGGAGTACGGCGATTCAGACTGCGTGAAGGACCAGCCAGGCAGACGCTGGAAGATTCCGGCCGAGCGTTTCTGGAAGGCTTCAACCAAGCGGTGAGCGTGCGTGGTGCCGAGGCCCTCAGAGGCGGGATCGAAGAGATTCCAGAGGATTTTCGGGGATTCGCCTTCGAAGGCGCTGGAATGGGCTGCGCACTACTCGATCTGATGACTCTCTCCGGGGGAAGCAGACTGCGCGGCCTGCTTGCGGAAGCGGGCCAGGACTATCCGCATCTGATTCACGTGGGCGCAGGCTGGGCATTCGGCAAGCTGCGGTTGCGCCCCTGGACGGGGATCCGTGCCGGTGATCCCTGGCTGCGCTGGCTGGCCTGGGACGGGTTCGGCTTCTACCAGGGCTTCTTCGACTCGGACCGGGTCGTCGGCGGCTGCCGGACCGAAAGCCGCCTCGACCCGCACAAGCGGGCGATGCGGGACCAGGGGCTCGGACGCTGCCTCTGGTTCCACGAGTGCGCGGACCCTCAGGCCCTGCGCCTGCGGGTGGCCGCGTTCCCCCAGGGGCGACGGTCGGACCTCTGGAGCGGCATCGGACTCGCGGCCACCTACGCGGGCGGCGCGAGCGAGGGCGAACTGCACGCCCTGGTGGAGGCATCAGCCGAATACCGGGCGCATCTGGCCCAGGGCGCGGCCTTCGCCTGTGCGGCCCGGAAGCGAGCGCGGACGCCGCTGCCCGAACACTGCCGCAGCGCGGCCCCCATTCTCACCGGGGCGTCGGCGCACACCGCCGCCGGATGGACCGACACCGCGCTGGCCGACCTCGGATCCCAGCCCGCTTCGGCAGCGCAGTACCTGGCCTGGCGCGCCGGGGTCAGACGGCTGTGGGCGGCCCAGACGGATCCGGATCCGGCGGGCGTTCCCGAACAGACCGCCGATGAGATCCCGGCCGTCCGGTCCGCCGACACCACCACGAGCCCCCGGAGCGTGCGATGAGTTCACTGACCCGCTTCGCCCGGTCGCAGGCCCCCAAGGCCGCCGCGCTCGGCTGCTGTCTCGCGGCCTTCGCCCTGGCCGTGCCGTACACCGTCTCCGCTGCCGACCGCGACGCGGCGGCCGCTCCCTTCCACTTCGCCGCCGCCCCCCTCAACGCACCGGACCAGTCCGACGACCGCCGGGTGCGTCCCGTTGCCCCGGCCTTCCACCACATCCGCTCGTGGATCTCCTCGGTCGGCGCCGGTGCGGGGGTCTTCTCGGCGGACGGCGCGAACGAGTCGCGCGATGTCTGCCTCGTCGACCCGCGCACCGACACGGTGACCGTCCGCACGGCGCCCCACACCAAGGACCGCTACGAGCCGTTCACCCTGGAGGCCAGGGGACTGCCGATGCCGTCCTACGCGGCCCCGATGGGCTGCCTGCCCGCCGACTTCAACCAGGACGGCTGGCAGGACGTGGCTGTCTACTACTGGGGACGCTCGCCTGTCCTGTTCATGCGCGTCCCCGACGCCGCCCCGTCCCCATCCGCGTTCGTGCCGCAGGAACTGGTCGCCGACCACCCGGTGTGGAGCACCAACGCGATGACCATCGGGGACTACGACGGCGACGGCCGCCCGGACCTGGTGGTCGGCAACTACTTCCCGGACGGCGCCCGGGTGCTCGACCCGACGGCCGTCCAGTCCTCGCTGCAGATGCCGGACTCGATGTCCGGTGCCCGCAACGGTGGCACCCTGCGCTTCTTCCGGTACGTCGACGGGCGCTCCGGCGCGGGCCCGCGCGCCTACTTCAGCGAGGTGCCCGACGCTTTCGGGCCCGCCTCACCGCGCGGCTGGACCCTCGCGCTGGCCAGCCAGGACCTTGACGGTGACGGACTGCCCGAGCTGTACCAGGCAAACGACTTCGCCCCCGACCGGCTGCTGTACAACAAGTCCGCGCCGGGCCGGCCCACCTTCCGTACCGCCACCGGGACGCGCCACTTCACCACGCCCAAGTCAAAGGTGGTGGGCCGTGACTCCTTCAAGGGCATGGGAGTGGCCTTCGCCGACCTGGACCGCAGTGGGATGCAGTCGATCCTGGTCGGCAACATCACCGAGCCGTACGCGCTGGAGGAGAGCAACTTCGTCTTCCGGCCGACCGTGGACCGCAAGACGCTCGGTGAGCGGCTGCGTCTGGGAGACGCGCCCTACGACGACCACAGCGAGAGCACGGGCATGGCCCGCTCCGGCTGGACCTGGGACGTCGCCGCCGCCGACTTCGACAACTCCGGCTTCCCCCAGGTGATGCACGCCACCGGCTTCGTGGCGGGCAAGACCTCGCGGTGGGCCCAGCTCCAGGAGACGGCGCTCTCCAACGACCTGATCCTCAAGCATCCGAAGCTGTGGCCGCACATCCAGCCGGGCGACGACCTCTCGGGCCACGACACCAACACGTTCTTCGCCCGTACCCCGCAGGGCCGCTATGTGAACGTGGCCAAGGCGGCCGGAGTGGCCTCCACCGCCGTCACCCGGGGGTTCGCCGTCGGGGACGTCGACGGGGACGGGCGCCTCGACTTCGTCGCGGCCAACCAGTGGGGCCAGTCCGTGCTCTACCACAACGAGTCGAAGGCCGGCCCGTTCCTCGGCCTGCGACTTCGGCTGCCGGCGACGGCACCGCACACCGCTCCGGCCGTCGGAGCGGTGGCCCGGGTGCACCTGCCGGACGGGCGTACCACCGAACAGCAGGTGTACCCGGCCAACGGGCACGGCGGCGTGGCTGCCCCCGACCTCCTGTTCGGCCTGGGCGGCGAGGAGCTGACCGGCCCGCTGCGCACCGACGTCATCTGGCGGGACCCGGACGGCAGGCGCCACCAGCGCACCCAGCTCATCCGCCCCGGCTGGCACAACCTGATCCTCGCCGAGGACGGGACCATCGTGGAGGTTCCCGCATGACGACCGACTCCGGAGCACCCCCCGAGGCGGCGAAGAAGACAACGGAACAGCGCCGCAGCGCGGCACTGCGCCGCTTCGCGATGTCCATCACGGCGGCCACCGTGCTCGGCCACACCGTCCTCGGATTCGAGCAGGCGTACGCGACGCCGCTGTCCTGCGTCGCCGCCGCGGTCGGCACCGAGGCACTGCTGGAAGCGATCGAGGCGTGGTCCCAGCGACGCGCCCCGCGCTTCCGGGCGCCCGTGGGCAAGGCGGTGGACTTCCTGCTGCCCGCCTACATCGGCGGCCTCGCCTGCGCCATGCTGCTCTACTCCAACAGCCACATCTGGGCGACGGTACTGGCCGCGGTGCTCGGGGTGTCCAGCAAGTACCTGGTGCGGGTCAAGGTGAAGGGAGTCGCCCGGCACGTGCTCAACCCGAGCAACGTCGGCATCGCGGCGGTGCTGCTCCTGTTCCCCTGGGTCGGCATCGCGCCGCCCTACCAGTTCACCGAGTGGCTGTTCGACTGGGCCGACGTGATCCCGCCCATCGTGATCCTGGTGCTCGGCACCCTGCTCAACGGCAAGCTCACCGGCAAACTGCCGCTGATCCTCGGCTGGGTGGGCGGTTTCGCGGCGCAGGCGCTGCTGCGTGGAATGCTCACCGACGTCTCCACGGTGAGCGCTCTGCTGCCGATGACCGGCACGGCGTTCGTGCTCTTCACCAACTACATGATCACCGATCCGGGGACCTCTCCGTGGCGTCCGCGCAACCAGTTCGTCTTCGGGCTGACCATCGCGGCGACCTACGGCGCCCTGGTCCATCTGCACATCGTCTTCGGCATGTTCTTCGCGCTGGTCATCACCTGTGTGCTGCGCGGCATGCTCCTGGTCGTGCTGTCGGCGCGCGGTCGCGGGGACATCCCTTCCCCCCGGCAGGAGGCCGCCCGGGCCGAGGACGGCCCGGCGCCCGTTGCCACGACCCCGGCCGGTGCCGTCGCCGCCGAGGCTTCCTAGAGGAGAGTGCTGTTGCCCGCCTACGACATGGCAAGCGGGGATGCCGACGACGGCATCGCCGTCGTCGGGATGGCCTGCCGCTACCCCGATGCCGACGACCCCGCGCAGCTGTGGGACCTCGTCCTGAGCAAGCGGCGGGCCTTTCGGCGGCTGCCCGCCGAGCGGTTCGCGGTGGAGGAGTACCTCGACCCGACCCGCCGCAGCCCCGACAGCGTCTACGGAGTGAGAGCCGCCCTGCTGGAGGGCTGGCACTTCGACCGCGCAGCCTTCCGCGTGCCGGGTACCGTGCACCGGGCCGCCGACCCGGCGCACTGGCTCGCTCTGGAGACGGCGGCGCGCGCGCTCGAGGACGCCGGCTCCCCCGGCGGCGGTGGCTTCGACCGGGACCGCGTGGCCGTCGTCCTGGGCAACACCCTCACCGGTGAAGTCACCCGCGCCCGCACGCTGCGGCTGCGCTGGCCCTACGTACGCGCTGTCCTCGCCAGTGTGTTCCAGGAGGAAGGGCTGGACAAGGACACCTGCGAGCAGGTACTCGCCCGTACCGCGCGACGGTATCTGGAGCCTTTCCCCGCCCCTGACGACGAGTTCCTCTCGGGCGGACTGGCCAACACCATCGCGGGCCGCGTCTGCAACCACTTCGACTTCCACGGTGGCGGGTTCACCGTGGACGGCGCCTGCTCCTCCTCGCTGCTCGCGGTGATCACGGCATGCGGCAAACTCCGCGACAACAGCGCGGACCTGGTCCTCGCGGGCGGCGTGGACATCAGCCTCGACCCCTTCGAACTAGTCGGCTTCGCCCGGCTCGGCGCGCTCGCCGAGGACCGTATGAGGATCTACGACGAGGACGCCACCGGGTTCCTGCCCGGGGAGGGCTGCGGGGTCGTCGCCCTGATGCGGGCCCGGGACGCGGCCGCCGCCAACCTGCCGGTCTACGCGGAGATCCGGGGCTGGGGCATGTCCTCGGACGGTGCGGGCGGCATCACTCGCCCCGAGCAGTCGGGGCAGCTCCTCGCACTGCGGCGGGCGTACGAGCACGCGGGCATCGAGCCGAGCGCCCTGGGCCTGGTGGAAGGACACGGCACCGGCACGGGCGTGGGCGACGCGGTGGAACTGCGGGCGCTGAGCGCGCTGCGTGCCGGAGCCGAGCGAGCGGCCGTGCTCGGCTCGGTCAAGGCGAACATCGGCCACACCAAGGCCGCGGCCGGAGTGGCCGGTCTGATCAAGGCGTGCATGAGCGTCAGCAGCGGCGTCCTGCCCCCGACCACGGGCTGCGAGAAGCCGCGGGAGGAACTGGCCGGCGACGCGGCGGTGCTGCGGGTGCCGACAGAGGCGGAGGCCTGGCCCCGGGGCGAACGGATCGCGGGGGTGAGCGCGTTCGGGTTCGGTGGCATCAACACCCATCTGGTGCTCTCGGACCCCCGCAGTCCGCGCCGACCGCGCTCCGCGGCCGTCCAGGCGTCCCTTCCGCGAGCCCGGCGCGGCGAGCCCGCCGAGGAACTCGTCCTGCTCAGCGGCGACGATCCGGCCGAGCTCGCCGACCGCCTTGAGCGCCTGGCCCGGGCGGCGCCGCGGTTCAGCGACGCCGAGGTGCACGACCTGGCGGTCCTGTGGGGACGCGCACCGCATCCGGGGCCGGTCCGGGTGGCCCTGGTTGCCGACTCGCCGGAGCAGCTCGCCGAGCGCGCGAAGGTGGCCGCGGCCGTCGTCGCCGAGTCCCGGCAGGGTGCCCTGGCCAGTCGTCCGGGCGTGTGGGTCGGCCACACCTCGGCCGGACGCGTCACCTTGCTCCTCCCCGGCCAAGGTGCCCCGGTCCGCGCCGACCTGGGGGAGGTGGGCGCCGATCTCGGCGACGAGGCGAGCGGTGATCCCATCGCCGAGGGCACGGCCGTGACCGACACCGCCATCGCGCAGCCGGCCATCCACCGGGCCTCGCTGGCCGGGTTGAGATGGCTGGACAAGATGGGGGTACAGGCCGAAGCGGCACTCGGGCACAGCCTGGGGGAGTACGCCGCCCTGGTGTGGGCCGGGTGCCTGGACGGACAGGACAGCGCCGCACTCGTCGCCCAGCGGGGCCGACTGATGGCCGACCTGAGCGAGCCGGGCACGGGCATGCTCGCGGTCACCGCCGACGCCGTCACCACTCGGGAGCTGCGCCGTGGCACCCCCGTGGTGATCGCCGCGTACAACGGGCCCTCGGCCTACGCGGTGGCGGGCCCTCTCGACGAACTCGCCGCGCTGGCACGGCGCGCGGCCGATCGGGGCGTGAGCACGGTGGCGCTGCCCGTGGCACACGGCTTCCACTCTCCCGCCGTCGCCAAGGCTGCCGAGGAGTTCGCGCCGCTGATCCGCGCCACCCGCTTCGCACGGCCCCGCCGCACGCTGCTCTCCAGCGTCAGCGGTGGCATCTGCCGGGTCGGCGGCACCCGGTTGCAGGCGCTGCTGTGCGACCAGATGACGGAGCCGGTGCGGTTCTGGGAAGCGCTGGGCAAGGTGGCGTCGCGCACGGACCTGTTCTGTGAGGCCGGAGCGGGGCACGCGCTCGCCTCGCTCGCCACCCAGAGCGGGGTGCCGGTCGTGTCCTTGGACGTCGGAGCGCGCGGCTCCCGGGCCCGCGCGCAGACCGCGGCGGCGCTCTTCGCATGCGGGGCGCTCCAGCACACCGGTGCGCTGTTCGAGGGGCGCGAGGGTCGGCCCGTGGATCCCTGGCGGGAGCGGGTGTTCATCCCCAATCCCTGCGCACGCCCGGAACTGGGCTCCGAGGCCGCTCCCGCCCCATCCGCCGCGGTCGCGGACGAGGAACCGCGCGAGGCGGCCGGCGGTGCCACCGGTGAGGACCTCACCTCGATCGTGGTGCGCCTGGTCGCCCAGGCCACGGAGCTGGAACCGGCGTCGCTCGCCCTGGATCAGCGCCTGCTGAGCGACCTCCACCTTTCGTCGCTGAAGGTGACCCAACTGCTCACCGAGGCCGCCTGCGCGGCCGGTCTCGAACCTCCCGTCGCCCCGCTGGCCATGGCGGACGCCTCGCTCGCCGAAATCATCGACGTGCTGGGCTCGCTGCCCGAAGCGGACGGGGACGACCGGCAGGAGACGGTCGTCCCCGGAGTCGGGCCCTGGGTTCGCTGCTTCGTGGAGGAGCCGCGCCCCGTCGCGCTGCCCGAGCCGGCGCCCGTCGACCGTCCCGGCCGGGTCACCGTCCCCTCAACGGAAGGCGCGCTGTGCGCCACCGCCCTGCGTCTGCTGCTGGGGGACGCGGCGGGACAGGCGGAACTGGCCTACGTTCCCGACGCCGCTTCCCGGGAGTGTGTCACCGTCCTCCTCGGCGCGGCGCGGGCCGCGCTGGAGGGCTCGCACCGGCTCGTCCTGGTCACCCATGGCTCGGGTCTGTCCGGCTTCGCCGGCAGCCTGCACCAGGAGCACCCCGAACTGGGCATCACCGTGCTGCGGGTGCCGCAGACCGACACCGGTCTCGAGCGCGCCGCCGTGGTCGCCGCGGCCGAGCCAGGGGTCCTGCGCGAGCTGATCGTGTGCGAGGACGGCACCCTCGCCGCTCCCACCATGGTCTCCGATGCGGACCCCGCCGCCGGGGAACAAGTGCTCGGCCCGAACGACGTGCTGCTGGTGAGCGGCGGAGGCAAGGGACTCGGCTTCGAGGGCGCGGCCGCCTTCGCCCTGAGCACGGGCGCGTCACTCGCCCTGCTCGGCCGCAGCGACCCGGTCACCGACGAATCACTGCGCCGGAACCTGCAACGGCTCGCCGAACTCGGCATCACCGCCAGCTACCAGCGGGCGGACATCACCGACCCGCTGTCCGCCTCGGGCGCGGTCGCGGTGCTGGAACGCAAGCTGGGACCGGTCACGGCGCTGCTGCACGCCTCGGGCGTCAACGACCCGCGGCGCTTCACCGAGCTCACCGAGGCCGAGGTGCATGCGCACCTCGCCCCCAAGACCTCCGGTCTCTCGCACCTGCTGGCGGCGGTGGACCGGCGCAGGCTCCGGCTGCTCATCGGCTTCGGCTCGGTGATCGGGCGCTATGGGCTGGCCGGGGAGTGCCACTACGCGCTCGCCAACGGCGCGCTCCGCCAGATGCTCGAGGACGAGGCCCGCACACTGCCCGACTGCCGCACCCTCGTGATCGACTGGTCGGTGTGGGCCGATGTCGGCATGGGGGAGCGGCTCGGGGTACTGGACCGGCTCGCCCGGCTCGACGTCACGCCGATCCCCCTCGAACAGGGCCTGGGCCTGCTGCTCCGTCTCGCCGGGAACACCCCGCTGCCCACAGCTGTGACCGTGCACGGGCGCATGGGGCTGCCGCCGCGGCCGCTCGCCGCCGAGCCGCACGCGCGCGCCGGCCGCTTCCTGCAGCACACACGCGTCCACTACCCGGGCGTGGAGCTCGTGGTGGACAACACCGTCAGCGAGGAAACCGACCCGTATCTGAGCGACCACCGCATTGGCGGACTCACAGTGCTGCCCGCCGTGGTCGGCCTCGAAGCGATGGCCCAGGTCGCCTCGGCACTGGCGGGACGACCGCTGCGCCACGTCCAGGAGGTGTCGCTGGACCGGCCCGTCACCCTTGCGGACGGGGCCACCCGTACCCTCCGGCTGTGCGCGCTCGCCGAAGAGGGCGGTATCGCCGTCGTGCTGCGCAGTGACGAGACGGCCTTTCGCGCCGACCACTTCCGGGCGTGGTTCCCCCTACCGGCGACCGCGCGGGCCGCGGAGCCGGACGGTACCGGGCCCGCGGTGCGTCCGGTTGCCGCCGACGACCCCGGCGTCCCCTCCGAGGACCTCTACGGCCCTCTCTACTTCCACACCGGCCGCTTCCGCAGGGTCGGCGCGCTGCACGGTCTGCGTGCCCGCGAGGTCCGGGCCGGGCTGCACCCGGACACCAGCGCCGACTGGTTCGGTTCCGGGCTGCCCCAGGGGCTGCTCCTTGGCAGCCCCGGACGCAACGACGCCACCATCCACGCCCTCCAGGCCTGCGTACCGCACCGCCGGCTGCTGCCCGTCGGCTGCGAGGAGTTCTGGGCCGCCGAGCACCAGCCGCAGGACGGCGACGGAGAAGCAGTGGTCCACGCCCGGGAGCTGTGGGCCGAGGGCGGATCGTACGTGTGGGACGTCGAGGCACGTGACGGCGAAGGGCGCCTGCTGGCCCGCTGGCGCCGCCTGCGGCTGACCGACGTCGGTCAGCTGCCGCGCCGGACCCGCTGGACCCCGCCGCTGCTCGCGGTGGCCCTGGAGCGCGGCGCGCTCACCCTCGGACTCGACTCCGCACTCACCGTCGCCGTCGAACCGGGCGGTGCGCAGGACCGCAGCGTTCCGCCGGTCCGGCCGCCGCACGGCACCTCGCGCAGCCACTGCGGCCGGCTGACGCTGACCGCCGCCGCCCCGGGCGGTGCGGCCGTCGACTGGCAGCAGGTGTCCGCGGACGAGGGGGAACGGGTACGCAAGGCGCTCGGCGCCCACTTCGCGGCGCTGTGGCACCAGCTGCGCCCGGCCGTCGACGAGCCCGAGTACGCCACCGCGGCACGGTTGTGGACCGTGGCCGAGTGCATGGGCAAGGCCGGTCGGACCCCCACCGCGCCGGTCACGGTGGACGGGGTGTTCGAGGACGGATGGGTCCGCTTCCGCAGCGGGCGGTCCCTGCTGGCGACCGTGGTGCTTCCCGCGCGCCTGGCACCTGAGGAGGCCGTGAACGAGACGGAGACGGACGGCGATTCGGGCACGGTGATCGCCGTGGCCCTGATGGCGAGAGAGGGAGGAGGCGTCCATGTGGCAGCGCAAAACGTACAACCACCGGCATCGGGTGATGCTGGAGGAGACCAACCTCGTCGGCAACGTGTACTTCAGTAACTACTTCCTGTGGCAAGGCCATTGCCGGGAGATGTTCCTGACCGAGCACGCGCCAGGAGTGATGGCCGCTCTCCACGACGATCTCGCCCTGGTGACCGCCGCCAGCCGGTGCGACTTCTTCGCCGAGCTGTTCGCCGGTGACGAGGTCGAGGTGAGAATGTCCCTGGGGCGGCGCGAACCGGGTCGGATCACCATGCTGTTCGACTACTACCGGATGGACGGCACGGCGGCGCAGCTGGCGGCCCGGGGAGAGCAGACCATCGCCTGCATGCGCCGCGTTCGCGGGGTGATGGAGCCCACCGAGGTGCCCGAGGAGCTCACCACCGCGCTGCGTCCCTACGAGAGGGAGCCCATCCTGGCGGTGGCCAAGCGTGATTGAGCCGGGCCGGCGCGAGGAGGGCGGTGATCCGGCCCCGTCGCCGCTGTCCGTCAGGACCGCGGTGGTGGGCTGCGGGCGGATGGGTTCCGCGCTGCTGCACGCCGCGCTGAGCCGTCGCCTGGAGGTGCTGGCCGGTGTGCGCGAGCACCGCCGCAGGCGCCCGGGGGTGCCGCCGGAGGTGGTGCAGCTGGCGCCCGTCGAGGCGGCCGCTGCGGCCGACCTGGTGGTGCTCGCGGTGCCGCCGGGGGAGCCGCTGCGGGTGCTGGCGGAGCAACTGGAGCCGGTGCTCGCGGGCAAGGTCGTCCTTGAGCTTTCCAACCCGTCGGTGAACCGGCGGGAGAGTGTCGGCGCGCGGGGCTCCTGGGGCCTGAGCGAAGCCGAGCTGCTGGCCGAGCGCCTGCCGAGGGCGCGGGTGGTCAAGGCGTTGAACACGGTCTCGGCGAAGGTCCTCAGAGGAGGGGGCCCCGTGCCGCTGGGCGAAAGGCGGCGCATGAGCGTCCCGGTCGCCGTGGACGACCCGGCCGCACAGCGGCTGGTGTGCGCCTGGGTCGACGCGCTCGGCTTCGAGGCGGTGCCGGCGGGGCCGCTGGCGCACGCCCGCTGGCTGGAGCAACTGGCCATGCTGCTGTGCCACATCGACGCCCAGTCCGGGCGTACCGGAATGGTCGGCTGCCGGATCGTACGGCTGTGAGGAGCCGGTCCCCGACCGGGGCCGGGAACAAGCGATTGCGACGAGAGAGTGAGAGAGGCAGGTATGAGCACGACCGCTGACCCGAAGGCCCATGTCCTGGACGACCGGGCGATCATCCCCAGGTGGGTGCCCGCCCCGCACGGCCCGCTCACAGCGGTGGAGGTCCGCCAGCCCGGCACGGCCGGTCCGCACTGGGACGGCGTGCGGGCCGGGCTGGTAGCGGGGGCCGGCGGCGCCAAGGAGGACTTCACGCCGCTGATGTACCGGCTGGCGGCCGCCGGGTACCGGGGCTTCGCCTTCGACCAGTGCGGCCAGAACGAGACCCCCGGGCACGACGACCCCGAGGCGTACTCACTGGCCTCGCTCGCCCTCGACCTGAACGTCGCACTGACCGCGGCCTGCGCACGGCGCCTGCCGCACCTCGTCGGCCACGGCGCGGGGGCACTGGTGGCGGCGAGCGCCGTCGTGGCCCGGCCGGACCACTACCGCAGCCTCACCCTTCTCAGCCCCGGTTGGGACGCGGGCGCGGAGCACGACACGCGGGCCGACGACTGGGAGGCCTACCTGGGCGCGCAGCACCGCGCCGGGAGCCTGACCGAGGAGCGCCGCACCGTGATCCGCCAGCGTCTGGAGCGCACCCACCCGACGGGACTGCGGAGCCTGGCCGCGGCCGTCCCCGACCCCGACCTCTTCACCCGGCTGGTCGCCACCGGCGTGCCGGTCCTGGTGATGCGCGGTGCACAGGACACGCTCGTCCCGTCGGCCCGCACCGAGGAGCTCGCCCTGCAACTGGGCGCGCGCCACAGCGTCATCGCCCGGGCCGGACACCTGACGCACTACGACAACCCGGACGCCGTGGCGAAGGCACTCGCCGTCTTCTGGGAAGGGACGGACGCGTAGGTGCTCCGCTGGGAGTGCGGTCGTGGTCCGCACCCCCGCGGTTGCGCCGTCCGGCGCGCCCAACGGGTGAATCCTCCTCCGCCGCGGACGCCTTGGCACGGGAGGCAGCCGGAATCCCGCGATGATGAACGTCGCCCCTGTGGCGATCCGCCGTCTCCATTGGAGTGATGGTGTTCAACCTGAGCCCGTTCACCCTGGTCGCTCTCGCCCTGATCGCACTCTTCATCTACGGACCCGACAAGCTGCCCAAGGCGGTCGGCGAGGCCGCCCGTGGCCTGCGCAGGCTGCGCGGCGCGCTCCGCGACGCCTCCGAAGGTGTGCGCAACGAGCTGGGGCCCGAGTATCAGAATGTCCAGTTGCGCGACCTCAACCCGCGGGCGTTCGTCAGGAAGCACCTCCTGGAGGAGGACCAGCCGGACTGGACCTACAAGCCCAATCCGGTGCAGCCCCCCAAACCCGAGGGCTGGCCGGAGCACGTGCCGTTCCCCTCGGCCGAGCAGATGGGGCTGAAAGAGGGGGAGGACCCCTTCACGGCCCCGATCCCGCTGGAGAAGCACGTGAACTACAGCCCCCCGTACGTTCCGTCGACACAGCAGGAGCAGGCCGCCGACGAACGGCCCGACCCGCCGCAGGTGCCCGCGGCACCGACGCCCGCAGGGGAGAGCGGCGGACAGGCGCGCGAGTCGGCCCGTCCGCAGGCGTGACTCCGGTGGGGCGCTACGGGCTGCCGACCGCCGACCTCTTCGCTCACCCCTGAGGAGCTCTGTCCCCGTGGACACGACCCAGCTGACGAAACCCCACCCCCCGGCCGTCGCCGACCCTCCCGCCCCCGCGCCCACCCGCCGCCGTGCCAAGCGCCGGATGCCGCTCCGCGAACATCTGCGCGAGCTCCGCAACCGCGTGGCCAAGGCGATGCTCGGGGTGTTCCTGGGCACGGTGGTCGGCTGGAAGATCCACGGCTGGCTGATCGCCCATCTGACCGGGCCCAGCTGCCACATCCCGGGCACGCACGGCATCGCGCCCCCCACCCCGGACTGCCCCAACGGGCTGATGGTGATGCAGGGCGTGATGACCCCGCTCACCTTCACCTTCAAGGTGGCGCTGGCGGCCGGCGTGGTGATCTCCAGCCCGATCTGGTCGTACCAGCTGTGGGCCTTCGCCGCACCGGGCCTGCACCGTCACGAGAAGCGGTACGCCATCGGCTTCGTCGCCGCGGCCGTCCCGCTCTTCCTCGGCGGGGCGGGGCTTGCCTACTGGGTCTTCCCGCAGGCCCTGAAGATCCTGTTGGGCTTCACCCCGGAGTCGTTCAGCAACTCCCTCCAAGGCGACCAGTTCCTGGACTTCTTCATCCGGATGATCCTGGTGTTCGGCGTCTCCTTCGAAATGCCGCTCTTCTTGGTACTGCTCAACTTCACGGGTGTGGTCAGCGCACAGGGCCTCACCGCCCGCTGGCGCACCTTCGTCATGGGCATCTTCGTCTTCTCCGCGCTCGCCACCCCTACCGGCGACCCGTTCAGCATGGTGGTCCTGGCGGTGCCGATGACCGTGCTGTTCGTGCTCGCGCTCGGTGTGGTCCGCTGGCGCGAACGGGTTCTCGCGCGGCGCGGCGGCACCGGCGCGCTCTCGCCCGACGAAGCGTCACCCATGGACCTGACGCCTTCTCAGATCGAACCCTCGGAGCGGACCGGCGACTGACCGATCCCCTCTCCGTACGCACCACCCAGACCTCCACCCGTCCGAGGAGTCATCGATGACCGCCGCTCGCCACGCCGCCATCCCTCGCAGAGTGCTCGTCGCCCGGGGCGCGGCTCTGCTGCTCGTCCTGGGCCGTGGTGCCGCGTCCCTCGCCGGGCACGCCGCCGTGGGCGCGGTGCGGCGCGATTTCCCGGCCCGCCGGGACCAGTGGCTGGTGGAGCTGACCACCCGGCTCGGTCCGGCCTTCATCAAGGCCGCCCAGCTCCTGGCCACCCGGGCCGACGTCCTGCCACCGCGGGTGTGCGCCGCGCTCGGCCGCCTCCACGACCAGGTGCGGCCCGTGACGCTGGGGGCGGGGGCGGGGGCGGGCGAGACGGAGCTCGCCGGGTTCGTCCTGGAGCGGGGGGCGGACGGCTCCGCCCACCCTGTCGCTGCGGGCAGCATCGCCTGTGTCTACCGCGCCACCGCCGCGGACGGGCGCACCGTCGCCGTCAAGCTGCGCCGCCCCGGGGTCGCCCGGCAGCTGACGGCGGACCTGGAGCTCATGCGCTGCGCCACCCGGCTCGCCGCCCGGCTGCCCCAGCTGCGCGACGTGCCGGCTGTCGCCATCGTCGACCAGATGGCGACGGCGATCCGGAGCCAGCTGGACTTCCCGCGCGAGGCGGGCCTGCTGCGGGAGTTCCGGGCCAACCTGGCCGAGGAGGCGGGCCTGCGCGTTCCGGCCGTCCGCCCGGAGCTCGGCGGCGACGGCGTGCTGGTGATGGAGTTCGTCGAGGGGTTGCGCCGGCGCGAGGCGGGCGAACTGCCGGCCGAGGTCCGCGAGCGCGCGGTGCTCACCACGCTGCGCGGCATCTACCGGATGCTCTTCATCGACGGCCTGGTCCACTGCGATCTGCACCCCGGCAACCTGTACTTCCAGCCGGACGGCGAAGTGGTGCTCGTCGACGCGGGCTTCACCGTGCGCCTGGACCAGCAGACCAGGCAGCGCTTCGCCGGATTCTTCCTGCGGATGACCCTGGGTGACGGGGAGGGCTGCGCCGACGTCGTGCTCTCCACGGCGACGTTCGGGCCCCGCCCCGACAAGGAGGGCTTCACCCGGGAGCTCGCCGCCCTGGTACGGGCGAACAGCGGCCTGGCCGCCCAGGACTTCGACCTGGTGTCGTTCGCCACCTCCCTGTTCGACATCCAGCGTCGCCACGGCCTGTACGCCGCCCCCGAGTTCGTGTTTCCGCTGCTGTCCCTGCTGGTCCTGGAGGGCACCGTGCGGGCCTTCGCCCCGCAGGTGGACTTCCAGCGGGAGGCCGGTCCCTATGTGGGCAAGGCGTTGTTCGGCGACCACTTCACTCCGTACCCGGTGGAGCCGGGAGTACGGCGCTGATCCGCGGGGCGCTCTGCTCGCGCAGGAACGCCCGCAGCGGCTCGACATGGCGGTCCGGCCGCCGCCACTGGGCCAGCAGGTCCTCCAGCAGATGGCATTCGGCGGTCGGTTCGCCCCGTCGGTAGCGGCGGATCACCGGGTGCACGAACGCCGACTCGTGGGCGCGCTCGGGCACGGGATGACGGCGGATGGCGAAGACGTCCCGGTACTCCTCGCGCCCCCAGCGCAGCCCGAGCGTGTAGAGGTGCTCCTCTCGGCCGAATCGCTCCACGGCGTAGTCCTCGGGCAGGTCCTCGTAGTGGTCGGCGCGGCCGCTCTCCTCGTCCAGGACGAACACGTCGACCAGGTACTCGAACTGGGTCCACAGGGCTGAGGACCAGTTGACCCGGTCCAGCATCGCCGTGGCCAGCGCGTCGGGGTCGGCGTCGAGGGGACGTGATTCCAGCGGGCGCCCCTCGTACCGTTCGGTGAGCAGGCGCGCGAGAGTGCGCAGGTTGTAGCGAAAGCCGTCGATGAACGGGGAGGAGGCGTGCTTGGTGTCCCGGGCCTGGGCCAGGGTGCCGGCGAAGTAGAGGCCGTCGACGTCCGTGGACTGCCAGTCGGGGCCGGTGGCGGGGAAGCGTCCGTTCGGCGCGAGCGCGGGTCGGCAGTCCTCGCCGAAGACGGAGTCGTCCATGCGGAACCCGGTGCAGTGGATCACCGTGTCGTACTCGAGCACCTCGCGCTCGCCCTCGGCGAGGGTGTACGAGATCTCGACCCGCAGGGCCCCGTCGACCGGGCGTATCTCGTCGACCGTGCACTCCAGGACGCCGTGCAGCGTCTTGAACCAGTAGCTGTCCAGGAGTGCCCCGTACTGTCCGCGCACGTCTCCCGGGTGCTTGCTGTGCCACGCCAGGCGCAGCGGGCGTGGCGAGGCGAGGTGCACCAGGGCCGCGTGGTCGAGCAGCGGGGCTGCGGTCTCGAACGCGGAGTTCCCCTTGCCGATGACCAGGACGCGCCGGCCACGGTACGCCTCCGGCTCCAGCGGGGCGTTCTCGTAGCCGACGGCGTGCTCGATCCCGGGGATCGGCGGGACGTACGGGCCGCCCCACCCGGTGGCCACGACCAGGCAGTCACATGTGAACAGGCGTCCGTCGGCGGCGCGCAGCGCGAACCCCTCGCCGTGGCGGGTGATCCGTTCGACGTCGACTCCGAAACGGACGCCGGGGACGTGTGCCGCCTGATAGTCCCTCAGATACGCGACCATCGTGTCGGCATGAGGGAACCAGTCCGCGCTGTAATCGGTGAACAGGGGGGTGGAGGTGGGGGAGAGCAGCGAGTTCCAGTCCCAGCGCAGCCGGATCTCCGGGTCGTCCTCCAGGGTGTGCACCTTGTTCAGCGAGATCAGGCGCCGATGTCGGGGAAAGCGGCGGAAGAAGCCGCCGGGAGCGTCCTCGCGCTCCAGCACGGCGTAGTCGGCCCCGGCCGTCTGGAGGAAGCAGCCCAGCTGCAGCCCGGCCGGGCCCGCCCCGAGCACCACGAACCGGTGGTGCTCCACCACCGGATCCTTCCCGGTACGTGTCCCCATGGGCCCGCCCCTCCCCGGATTCCCCGACTCGTCCCAGGCGTTTCTGCCCACCGGCCGCACCGGTAACCCCGTCGGGGCACGGCACCGCACCCCGCTCGGACCGAGAGCGGGGTGCGGTGAGGTGAGGCCGAGACGGGGGGTCAGGCCTGGTTGACGTTGACCGGGAAGCCGTTGAGCATGCCGGCCTGGTTCCCGTTCTGGTCGAGCAGCGGGATCGCCTTCGTCAGGGTGTACCCCTGGTTGGTCGGGGGGAACGAGGTGAGGGCACCCGACGACAGGACGGCCGGGTTGGTCGGGTCCGTCGACAGGACGGTGGGGGTACCCGTGGGGTTGCCGCTGGAGTCCAGCTGCTGGATCGTCAGCGTAAACAGCAGCTTGACGATCATCTCCGGGAACGGAACGGGGAAGAGCCCCGACCCCGGGTTGATCTGCAGCAGGCTGAGCGGCGTGATCTGCGTGTCCGACTGCTCGATGGTGATCCTGAGTCCCGGAATCTCGCAGACCACCTTGTGGCCGACGATCTCCAACTCGACCACGTTGTTCGTGAACGCGCGGACGCAGATGTCGATGCCGCCCTTGAAGTCACAGTTGACGACGCCAAGGACGTTGATGTTCAGCGGCACGTTGGCGGCGTAGCAGCTGCAGGGGATGTCCACGCCGATCGGCGGGATGGGGAACGGGAAGGGCAGTGGCTGCCCCTTACCCAGCGCCTCCACCCCGGCGGCGTTGGCCGTGCCCGTGGCGAGCGCCCCGGCCCCCACGGCCGCGGCGGTCACCGCGGCGCCCTTCATGAACCCGCGACGGTCACTTCCGCTGTCGATGATCTCAGACTCAGTCATCCGACTGTCTTTCCTTTCTCCACGGTGAGGAGGCAGCGCAGAGGCTGCCCCCGAAGGCAGCCGCCACCCGACGCCTTACACGCGTGGGTCATCCGGCAGCGTCGAGATCACGTATACCTCAGCGAAAGGGACGATCTGTCATCGTTCGTTGCAATTGGGGATATTCGGACCCGTTTGTTCTAGTCCTGCGCTGGTGTGTCGTGGCGTTCGGCGTAGTGCCGGACGCAGGCCGCGGTGCGGTGATCCGGTCTTTCCCCGGTGCTCGTGGCACCTGTGCTCGCAGCCCACCCGCCGGCCTCCCGGGCCGCCGCCATGCTCGCCCACGCGGCGAGTTCCACGAGGCTTGCGTCGTCCGGCGCCTGGACGCGGTAGGCGCCGATCGCGGCCGCGTCCACCTGGTACGGGGCGAGTGCGACCAGCAGGGCGAGTCGGCCCGGCACGCGGTCCCCCCACGGCAGCTCGTTCAGGAGCGGTTCCGTCCAGGACCGGCTCAGCCCCGGGGGCGCTCCGTCCCAGACCCGCAGCGCGCCCAGGACCAGTTCGCGGACCCGGTCCGGTACCGAGCGCTCGCCGGCCGCGTCGATCACCGCCGCCGCCTGCGCGAACGCCCGGGCGATGTGGGCCGGGCCGTCGGCGGCCCACGCCAGGTCGACGGGGAGTGCCGCTGCCGGGAGCAGATCGAGGGAACGCCCCGGCGCCGGCTCCTGGCGGCTCGCCGAGCGCCGCAGCCGGGTCAGAGCCGGCATGACGGCTCGAAGGGCCGCGGGAGGGACGTACGGCGGCAGGGGGAAGTCCCCGAGGAAGACGTGTGCCATGCGGTTGAGGTAGTGGAGCAGCACGGCGACGGCGACGAACTCGGGCAGGTGGTCCGGGCCCGGCCCGCGGACTCCAGCAGATACGGAGGCGGGGCGGGTGGCGTGCGCCTCGGCCCAGGTCCTTGCGGGCTGGTGCGCGGCGGCGCCCGAGCCCACCAGGGTGGTCAGCATCGACGAGTGGACGGTGATGCAGAACGGGCAGGCGTTGTGCTCCGAGACCGCCACTGCGACGGCTTCCTTGGAGGCCAGGTCGGCCCGGCCCGGCGCGACCATCGACTCCCGGAGCAGTGCCCAGCTCGCCGCGAGGACGTCGGGGCTGGAGGCGTGCAGGGCGATGGGGGGCGCGAGCAGCCCGAACTCCCGCTCCAGATCCCGGTAGATCCGGGCCACCTTCGGCTCGGCGGTGCGGAAGGGGACCGGTGCGACGTGTCTGATCTGCGCGAGCGAGGGCCGGCGCAGAGCGGTCCGCAGCAGATCTGCTGCTTTCATGAGGATCTCCCTTCACGGGGATGACAGCGGCCTGGCGCGGCATCGGCGGGAACGAGCGCTACCCACCGCGAGGAGCCGCGATCTCAGGCCGGCATGTTGCCGTCACGGCTCACAGGTGGGCGTCGTGGATCGTCAGGAGCGTCGGCGTGTCCCACCGGGTGACGCCGCCGGGGGTGGCGCACGCCGCCGGGTCGAGGGCGGAGACGTCCACGGTTTCGTCGGCGCCCGCCCCCGCGAACCGGCCTGCTGTGATGGTGCCGACCAGGGCGAACTCCCCCTCTGCCAGGGGCAATGCCTTTTGCGTCCCGTAGTCGTACGTGAACGTGCTGGTCACGCCGTCGCCCCAGGTGAGGATCCTGGTGTGGGGGGCGGGAGCGAAGGGAAACGCGCTGCACGAGGCGGCCGCCGTGCCCTTGTCGGTGTAGCGAGCCGACTGCGCCCGGTCCGGGGCGGGAAGGGCGTCCTCGTCCGAGAGGAGCATGCACGATCCGTGCTCGGCCTGCGTGCCGAGCACGCCGTCGACGGCGGCATCGACGGCTTGCGAGCTGTTCGTCACCCCGGGTGTGGACGTGCCGTGCTCCTGCCCCGTGCACACGAGGTCGACGGAGCTCTCGGCGGCACGAGCGCTCGGAGCGGAGGTGAGACAGACGCACAGCAGCAGGGCGGCGGCCTTGGCGATGCGGCCATTGGCCGTCGTGGTCATCCTTTGATCCTCTCCATGGGACCCCGGTTCGGAAGTCCGTCCCGGTCGGTGCGCTCACCCTGGCAGCGGCGCGTGACCACCGGCGCCGCGACACGCTCAACTCCTTCTCGCCGTGAAGGTGCGGGGCCGATGCCCAAGGCAGATCCGTCACCCGGGGCAATTCAGTGGCGAATACGGTGTGTTCGACCCCAGGGGGCGGGGAGCGGCGTGTCAACCTGAAGCGGCAACGGGGCTCCCCGGATCATGGCGGGTGACACAGGCACACGCCGTCAACCCGGAGCCCCGTTGCATTCTCGGCAGGCGTGCGGCGATTTCACCGTGACCGGGCAGAGTCATGCGAGTGACGACCGCTCGTGTCGTACCGTCCGCGCGACGGCCGATGTGTGATCCTCGCGGGTGGTGCCGGGCCCCCTCATGCCCAATGCCCCGGGTCGGCCGGGGCCCGGCCTCCCCTCTGGGCGCGCCGGGCCCTCGCGCACTCGCTCAGTACACCGGACAGCCGTCCACGTCGGACGGCGATCCGGCCCCGTCCACCGGCGCCCGCTGCGGCGGGCAGGTGCCCGGGCGCACCCACAGAGCGGTGAGTGAGCGTTGCGGGAAGGCGGGCCGGTGGACGGAGACGGTTTCGGAGACGAGGGTGAGCGTCGGTAGCCGGGCTGCCATCTCCTCCAGGGCGACCCGCAGTTCCAGACGGGCCAGCGTGGCTCCGACGCAGGCATGCGCTCCCCGGCCGAAGGCGAGGTGAGACGTCTGAGGCTGCCTGCGGGGGGCGAACCAGTCGGACTGCCTGAACTTTCTCTCGTCGTGGTTGGCCGACCCGTACAGCAGCAGGAGGCGCGTGCCGGCCGGCAGGTTTCTGCCTGCCACGGTCACCTCGTTCCGAGCCGTGCGATAGGTGCCGATGATCGGGCCGTCCGCGCGGAGTCCCTCCTCGACGAGCTGGGGAATCGGTACGCTGCCGACGGCCACCTCATGCCATCCCCCGGGGGAGCACAGTTGGTGGCCGACGACGGAGGCCAGAGCCTGTGCCGGGCTGAGGTGTCCCGCCGTGATCAACGCGGGGATCTGCGCGATCACTTCGTTGGTGGAGAGGCGATGGCCCCCGGGGCGTTCGTGGAGCATGTGGCTGATGAGGTCGGGCGCGGGTGCTGCCAGCCGCTGTGCGATGAGATCCCGTGCGAACGGCTCGCATTCCCGCAGCTCTTCGGCGTACGCGCGCAGCAGCCCAGGGCCTCCGCTGCCGCCGTGCTGCATCGACCCGAGCCCCTGCTCCAACCGCTGCTCGCACCTGTCGTGGGTTTCCGTCGGAATGCCGAGGAACTGGAGGGTCACGGCCAGGCAGTAGGGCGAGGCGAACTGGGAGACGAGGTCGAACTCGGGGAGCGAGGCCAGTGGTTCCAGCAGTCGTGTGGCCGTCGCGCGGACCACCGGCTCGAAAGCCTTCAGTATCGCCGGGCTGAACCCCGAGCTCACCACGGCCCGCAGCCTGGTGTGTTCGCAGGCGTCCAGGGCGCCCATCGGGACTCCGTCGTCGCGCCACGATCCCGTGGCGGGGGCCGCGCCTGGCGCGGCGCCTGTAGCTGAGGGCGAAGAGGGCTGTGCACCGTGGACCATGAAGTTCTCTTCGTCGTCGAGGACGGCGACGATGTCGTCGTATCCGGTCACGCACCAGGTGTTCAGGAGAGGTGAGAAGAAGACGGGACACCGCGCACGCAGGTGTCGCGGGTTCCTGAAGACTGACCCCCAGGAGGTCTTCCGAAAATTGACCCCCCTTGATGATCATGGAGGGTGCTAAAGGTGGAGGACTGGGCCGAGATAC
>NZ_BMTS01000044.1 GCF_014649795.1 Streptomyces melanogenes | reverse complement strand
CGCGCGGTCTGCTCCGCAGACGCGACGCGCTGCCGCTACGCGGCGGAAGAGATGCCGCGCTCCGCGCGGCTGGCCGGCGGCTCCGCCGCCGGGTGCAGCCAACTCCGTTGGCTGCGGCTCGAATTGCTCCGCAATTCGGCCTGGCGGAATTCGCTCCGCGAATTCCTTTGTCTGGCTAGGGGGTTGGGCAGGCGGTGCGATTTCTGCTTTCCCCTTCTGTTTCGATTCCGGGGTGGTTTTCCATTCCGGGATTCTCCTCCCGGTCTCTCTGAATCTGATTTCTGATCAGTTCCCCTCTATGCTCGGTGAGTTCATCTGAGCCGATGGCCGTACGCTCCCTTCCTCTGTCTGGCAACCCATGGCCATGAGTGAGGACGCTGTAGCAGAGAGGGGAGCAGGGCTGTCTCCACTGTGCCAAACCTCCTCCCTCGACAGGGCAAGGAGTGAGAAGACAAGGACGTGTCCGATGAAGGCTCAGATACGCGGGAACCAGCGGTGCCAGCCGGAGCAGCCCGAGTGGCCGCGGTACAGCGACTGCTCGGGCTCGAGACCCGGGGCGAGCTGACATCAGCTCATATCCAGCTGGTCGCACGGGGATTGGGGAGGTCGGAGCGGTAGATCTGGCGTAGCTCGGCGTTCTGCTCGCTCAAAACGGCCCACGCCTGCTTCCCTGGTGATCAGCGCGCAGCCGGAGCGGCCAGTGTGCCGGCCACAGCGAGCGCCCCGACGCGGCGGACGTGAAGGTGCCCGATGGCCGCGTTCCCGGGCCAGGCGACCATCGACCTTTGTGAGGCCGCCCGGAGGCGGCGGTAGACGGTCCCGGACGTCTCCCGTTTCCTCTTCCCGGGCTCCTGGTCAACCCCGCGCCCGTCGCAGCGCGGAGGCCACCGCCGACGCGCAACAGGAGACCAGCCGCCCCGATCCCCTCCAGCGCCACTCGCCCCTGCCTCCCTGTCTTCCCTTTTCTTCTTGTCGGGGGCGGGCGAGGGGCTCTGGAGGGGATGTCCGGCCCCCCACCACACCAAAACCCCACAGTGACCAGCAACAATCGCCGGGCGGCCGGGAGACGAGGTCAGGAGATAGATCAGGGGATAGTTCAGGAGATCGCGCGGGAGGCCAGAGACCCCCGCCCGGCCCCGGCTAGGCCCGGCACCCCTACCTCCGGCTATCGCGGAGAAATAACACCTCATGCTGCTAACGGGTCACGTGGACCTTGGTCGCCGCTCCTGCTCATAGGCGACGCTGAACCCCTGCACCGTCTCGCCGTACCTCTTCAGCTGGTCCCCAAGCATGGGATCGGGGTACGGGTGCAATTCCCCACATGCGTACGGATGAACCTCCCCAGGCCACTCCGCACCGGACTCGCCGTCGAGGAAAAACAACACCACCGCAACGTCGACCGGCCACGTTCACCCGTACGAGGCGGGGGACGTCCACCCGTACGCCGACACCGGGGCGGACGAGGGTGTTGCGCGGTCGTTTGTGGTGGGTCGGGGGCGCGGTCGTGGGGCCCGTGGCGTCGGGGGCCGGCTGTGTACAGCGGTCTCCACTGCGCCGTACCTGCTCCCTCGGCAGGGGCGAGGAGTGAGGGGACAGGGGTGTGTCCGATGAAGGCTCAGATGCGCGGGACCCGACAGTGCCGACCGGAGCAGCCCGGATGGCCGCAGTACAGCGGCTTGGGATGGCGCTGCTGGTCGTCAGTCGGGACAGGAAGCAGGCCCTGCTGGGCAGGCAGCCCCGGATTGCGGGCGAGGTAAGCCCTGGCCGCGTACAGGCCAGCTCGGTACTGGGCATCGACCTGGCCTGGAGCACAGAAGGTCGGACTTTCGGAAACTCCGGCTCCTGAGGGACCGTCAATTCCCATAGAACCCGCAACAGGCGGTAGCGGCGAGGCGAGCCCTTTGACCAACCTCCAGGCCCCGGCGGTCAAGAGATGTATGCTCGCCTCGCCTATGCTTTCCAGGACTCTCGGAATCAGCGGGCATCTATCGACGATAATCCAGCGGGCTTCACCGGCATCCTGTAGATGGGACGGACCAACCCAGGCGGCTCATACAGTTCACGTGCCGCTTTCATCACGAGGAGCAGCGACAAGCTCATCCGGATCATGTATTTCGGCGCCAGCCAGCGGGAAAACAACAAGAACCTCACCTAGAGGTGTCGTCGAAATAACTTCGCCGATCGGGTCCTCAGGGTGATCCGTCTCGCCTACGACCATGACACGATCTCCCGTATGCCATCGCTTCACAGGCGTGCTCCTCATCCTCGTGATCCGGGTTCTCATGACGGTGAAGAACTGACTAGTCCTTTCCGCTGCATTCACCTGAACTGATGTGTCCGTTGACCCAGTAAGCCGTAATTATACCCTTGTGGCCATATTTGTTTCCCGCATAGGTGAACTCATTACGGTCGACCAAGATGCACATTGTCCGCTTCGTTCCGCCGGCAATCTTGTACTTGTAGGTTGAGAACGTTCCCCCCTTGAAGGGGTAGGACTGACTCCCCTTTTCTTCATTCTCCATAGCCTTGACCCACAGCGACTTGGCGTAGGACGTCATCTCATGGTTGTACTTGTTCCCTTTCTTGCCGCCCTTGGCGATATGAACCCGCCCGAAGTTTGCGTTTCCCTCCCGCAGGCCGGTGTCTATAGGAAACGTCAGGGAGAACTTCTGGACGATCTTGGCTGCGCCCGGGCCGTCGGTGAGGGGAAACCCGTTCCAGTTCGAACGCGTTACGTTGCGGGTTCCGTCGTCCTGTGATTCTGGCTGAGTATGAGCCGCAGCCACTGAGACGTTTCCCAAGGTCAGGAGCCCCGTTAACAGGACCAAGCCCATCGACTTGATGAGGGTGGAATCACAGACCGACATGCTGCCTCCATGGTTAAGCCTGCAGCATCAAGCCGCAGGAAGCTGAGTACAGCTGAGTGTCCATCAAGTGGATCAACAGACATAGGGACCTATGGCCTCAAATAACTGCCCATAGGTCCCTGACCGCCTCAGCCCACAGTCGATGACCACAGGCTCGCAGGGCGCATGCCGTCTCAGTGGTCCTTCTCCCGCCAGGTCCGCGGCTGTCCTTCCGGGCCGAGTTCAACGGGATGCTGTTCGCCGGCATGCACCGACTCCTCCTCCCGCATGGCTCGCTGATCGAGGTGGTCCTGCATCAGCTGCCGCAGCAGCTCGCGTCCCAGCTGTTCGAGCTGTCCTTCCAGCTCGTCATGCGAAGGCCCGCCGCCGGGCTGGCGGCCAGCGTCGAGATGAGGCGTTCGAAGGCATCACGGGAGGCGGAGTACGGGTCTGCTGCGAGGCTGGGTGACTGGTTCGGTCGCGCGGGCACCATGTTTCTCCTAACCGACATCCGTGGCACCGCAGACCCCGCAGCCTCACCTGCTGCAATTGGAGATCCCGGCCACGATGCTGCGTTGATCTCCAGCGTGGCCCCACTCTGCCCGTCGATCGCCGCCCCGGCACCGAGCCCTCCGTTGTTTCGGGCTGCCTGCAAGCAGCCACGGCGGTGGCCGATCTAATCACCCGCCGCTTCAGCTGGACGGCCGTCGATTTGCCACTGGTAGACGGTGGTGACCGATGTGGAGACGCTGGATCGGCTGCCGGGGGGGGCGGCGTAGCAGATAGTCCACACGGCGGTTGTCTTGTTCGGGTAGCCGTACAGGTAGCCGCGGTTGTCGCTGCCGTAGTTCAGGTGCTGTTCCGCCAGCGTCAGGGTGCCTCCACCGCTCAACAAGCAGCGGGCGCCGTGGGCCAGGACAGGGATGATCGGTGCGCTGTCGGACTGACCTGGCTCTACATCGGGGCCGTACCCCGTTCTAGATGGCCTGCAACCGTCCTCCGCAGACCGGCCGCCACAAGTACCGTCTGGAGGCAAGGGGTTACGCGATCGCCAACGACGGCACCGAAGTGCGGGGCACCCTCCTGTACGGAAAGGCGTCCTCCTGGACGTGCGTGTAACCCCCGAGAAAGGCCCAGAGATGAACGCGCCGCCCCACACCACCTTCGGTTACTCCGAGCCCCCGCCTGACGCCGAGCTCCTCCCGGCGCCGGGACCGACGGCAGACCGGGCGGAAGCACCGGCCGGAGAGGAACCGCAGCCCGAGAGTCTGCTCACCGGCTGGGCCCGGCCCACCCAGCCAGGCGACTTCCCGCTCGGGTACTGGGGGGACGGCAAGCACACCGCATGACCTGGGCCGGTGTCACAGTCGCCCTTCCCTGCGAGAATGCGGCTGGATGGGCAGAGCTCAGCAGAACCGCAACGCGATCATGGCCTCGGTCGGCATGCCCGGTACAGGGGGACGTGCCTTCGGCCCGGCGCCTCGCTGTCAAGGCGACGGGCCGAAGGCGCCGGCACCGCTGGACGATGCGCTGGAAGGCCCCGCTGAACGCCTTCCAGGTCGCCTCGAAGGACGCCTCACCCCCACCAACCAGCCACTGACCCCTCAGCAAGCAAGATCAGCCGGTTGGTTGGACAGACCCGTCGGCGACAACCGCCTGCATCACTCTGCTCCGGGGTGATGCGGGCCGGGTGGCAGGGGTCAGCGCAACTGGACGGCCTTCCTCCCGCGAGAGCCGGTGCATACGCGAAGCGGCCGGGCTCTCGGCCGATCCGGGAGGACTTTCACCTCACGCACCGGGCAACAAGGGGTCAGCAGGCCCTGTTGAGGTGGAAGGAAGAAAGTGTGTCGTATCCGACGGTGCCCCACGGGAAGTTGCCGGTGCTGTACGAAGGGAAGTTCCAGGCGGGGTCGGTCCACGGCTGGTTGGAGAACCACACGCCGTCGGTGCAGCCCGAAACCCAGGCGCTGGCCTGGTCGTTGAGGCTGGGGGGCACGTACCCGTCGCCCTGGCCGGTGACACAGGCCCGCCACCCGTTGTACATCGCCGCCGACCCGTACGGGCCGTGCTGGTAGTAGCAGATGCCGGCCGTCGCAGCGGGTACCGCTTGCTGTGCGGCGGTGGAGGTACGCGGTGCTGCCTTGAGGCAGGTGACCTGCGCACCGGCGTGTTCGGCATACGTGAGCGCACATCCGGGCAGGGACATGGAGGCCAGTTCCTGGGTGATCGCTGCTTTGAGCGCGAGCCCTGGCGCAGGCGCAGTAAGTGACGGTGCGGACTGGGTGGCTCCGGCGGGGCTGCCCCACAGCACCGCGGTGACCAAGGCCGCTGCACCTACCAGCGGCATGGTGTGCCCATCCCTTCATCGATCCCGATCGAGCTACATGCACGAGCCCCCGCTGCTCCATCGGTTGCCGACAGACCGCGGGGTTTCGGCGGAGACCACCCCACCCCCAGGGACTCGCGGGACTCGAATTCCAGGGATCCAGACAGCAGAAAGCGGAAAAGCCCACGCCTGGCCGGCAAGTCAGCCATGCTGCACCGACCCGGCCGAGCGGGAGCCGGTTACGACCATGAGCTACCGGGAATTTGTCCGCCAGACACCTCACAGAACAACCCAGCCCAGAACCCCGTAGGAACAGGACAATAGGGGCTTTGTCCGCGGACAACAGAGGCAGAATGCGAGCCTCGAATGCTTCGCTCAGCGAGTAGCAGGTGTCCCGGGACGCTGCGGCGCCGCAGGGCTGGCGCGTGTCAAGAAGGTGAGGTGCTGGCTTGGGCAGGGATGCCGGACGGACCGCGACGCCGAAAGGGGCGCCCTCGCGGTCGCCGACTCGTGCGGCGTCGCCACCGCCGACATGACGCCCGAGCAACTGGCGTTCTGACTCACCTCGGCCGAACAGGCCGACCTGACCAGGCCGGACATCCTGGCGCAGATCACGGTCCGCTCCGCCCGCTGGAACAGCGCCTGGACCGTGTGGCCCGCCACCTGGAGCGAAGCCGCCGACCTCCTCGACCACCCGGCCGCCACGGCGGCGGCCGTGACGACGGCGTTCGCGGTCAACACGCAGGGTCAGGCGGCCGATGCCCGGCACTCCATCGACCGCCTCAACCCCGGCCGGATCACCCGCCACCTCACCGACCGCTGGAACCCGCCCCCGAGCGCCGACCGGGCGGAGCGGGACGCGGCGGCCCGCGACCGGGCGTTCAGGGACTTCGACGGTGCCGTGGAGGTCCTGTCAGGCCAGTCTTGCGGCACACGAGAATGCCACCGAGGCAAGTAATGCGGAACGCTCCCTTTGTACGGATGGTTTCTTCAACCCGCTCGCGAGCGCGCTCGACTGTCTCCGCGAAGGGAACGCCCATCTGCCCTGCCCAGGCTTCGTAGGAGGCGAGGTGAGCCACGACCGGAGCCGCATCCGATACGTCGATCACACCCGGCAGCGTAATGGTCCGGATGTCGGTGAAGACCTCCCTCAGGACACCTGGGGCGTCTTCAAGGGTGAAGCGTGAGGAGAGCTGTACCCGGGTCGGGCCCTCCGGGATACCCAGGACGTCTCCGGCTGCCCGACGCCACAGGTTCTCCAGCTCGCTTTTGTCGGTGCGGCTGTTGGTGGAGATGAGGGCAATGCCATCGGGGGCCAGGGCACGGCCCAACTGCCTGACGGCTTTCTGTTGGTCTTCGACGTGGTAGAGCATATGCATGGCCAAGGCTGCGCTCAGGGCACCCTCCGCGAGGGGGAGCTGCTGGGCGTCGGCGAGGATTGCTCCGGGGGTTCCGGTCAGGATGCCGGGCGAGATATCCATGGGGACTACGGTCAGGTCGGGCCGTTCCGTGCGGAGGCGCTGTACGAACTTTCCGTTGCCGCAGCCCACATCCGCGACCGCTCCTTGGACATCGGCCAGTTCGTTCACGATGATGCCGGGGAGGTCGTGCTGCGGGGTCTGCCACTGGTACAGAGACTGCCGTGCCGCGAGATGCTGACCGGTGCCGTACGCCTGCGTCGAGAGCAGGTGCCGGTCGGTCACCGAAGCGTCGTTGATCGGACGGGCAGTCATCTCGGCTCCCTGGGGTTGCCAGCTAGAGCGGGCCGGGTGGTCGCTTCCCTGATGGCCTCGCGGCGACCGACTACCCGCCGTGAGCCACGGTAGGGCTCGCTGCCCATCAGTGCGTACAGATTGCGCAGTCTGATCGCGATACCGGCCGTGTAATTCGTTGCGGCGGACCCGTACGGGCCACGCTGGCATCTTCGTGACCAGACGGCAGCGCCCCAACCAATGGGCTGGGGCGTTGGACTACGACCGAGCCCGAGATGACGCACAGCAGTCAGCAGCCCCGCGGCCCTGGAACGGCCGTCGCTACTCAGCAACATCCCGACTCCGACGTTCCGCTCCTCACATTCAGCTGACCTGCTGAAGCCGCTGCCGCCAGGAATGGTCCGGCGCGATCGCCCTGAGCGCCTCGGCCAGCCATTCGCGTTGCGACATGTCCAGCAAAGGCAGCACCGCATCGAAGTCGCTCTCGTCCTTCTCCCGTGTCGCCTTCGCCTTGTAGAAGAGCTGGACCTCGGGCGCCAGGTAAGGAATGCCGGTTGCGCTCGTCCGCCCCACCCGCTCGATCGGCAGCCGGATCTGTGGGGCGCGCCGCGAGATCCACTCGGTGCCCTCGGCCTCATCGAGCATGAGCTGGACTGACCAGGGTGCCTCCGGCGTGCGGCGGCACCAAATGTCATGGAGGGGCAGCTGAAGAGCCTCTCCAGAAGGCCAGGGGCGCAATCGCCCCAGGCCGGGTGGGTCGGCAACGAACAGGTCCCAGTCGGCCAGAAGATCACGAACGAGGGCTTGGTCGCGGCGGAGGACGAGGACGTCCAGATCACCATGCGGGCGCAACTCGCGGCCGACCGCGAGCTCGATCGCGTACCCGCCGGCAATCCACCAAGGAAATCCCGCTTTCGCGAGCACTACAGCGATATCTTCGGGACAATCCGGCACCCAGCGCCCCAATACGTCATCAGCACTCACACTTCCATATTCTCAATGCCGATACTCTGGAATGGAAACCCGGAAGCGGCGCGAGCCACAGCACTCCTTGCCTCTCGGTGCCCGCGCACATCAACACCATGCGCATCAAGGCAGCCAGGGGCCGACGCTGAACGCGCGACTCACGGTCGGACCTGTGGCCGCGGGCCCGAGTCGCTGCTCACCGATAACGCGCTGCCCCCGCACAGAGCAGGCTATGCCCCAGTCGCCCGGCAAGGGCTTCCACGCCACAGCTTCAATGCCGGTCGCGGGCGCCACCGTAGCTCTTACGGGCTACTGCCCGAAGTCGCAAATCTCCCCGAAAGCAAGCCTTCAGCGGTCCGGTGGCGTTGCCGCTGGTGCGGCCGTCCCTCTACCCTCGGGGGCAACGCGTCGACGGAGACGAGTAGCCGCGGGTTCACGTGAGCCAAGAGAGCTGCCGGTAGCTGGGAAGGCAGTGTCACGCCCCGCGGTGAAGACCCTCCCGAGCGCGGGGAGGAACGACCCTGGATGGGGTCCAATGCCCCGCCGGCTGGCCCCCGTGACCGGGCCTGATGAGGCCACTGCTCTGTGGTGGCGAAGGCGTGGTGGTACCGCGAGTCCCCTTCTCGCCCACGCTCCCAAGGGATCATGACGACGCCCCCTGGAGGGCCGCGATGATCCACCCAACGAGCCGCGTACTGGTCGCTGACCTGCGGCAACATCTCGACCAGACCGTTTCGGTCTGCGGCTGGGTGAACACTCACCGCCTGCAGCGCACCATGCAATTCGTCCTGGTCCGCGACCATACCGGCACGGTGCAGGTCACCCACCGGCGCAGCGGAAAAGGTGACCTGATCGAAAAGGCTATGGAGCAGGTGACCGTCGAGTCCGCCGTGCGGATCACCGGCCGGGTGGTGGAGAACCCGGTGGTGAAGCTCGGCGGCCTGGAGATCATTCCGGAGTCAGTCGAGGTGCTGAACCGGGCCGAGGCGCACCTGCCCATCGACGAGCACACTGCCCTGGAGCAGCGCCTGGACTGGCGCTTCCTTGACGTACGGCGCCGTCCTGCCGCGCAGCTGTTGTTCGCAGTGCAGACGACCCTGGAGCAGGGGATGCGCGCGTACGCGTATCAGCAGGGCTGCACCGAGATGCACACCCCGAAACTGATGGGCACCGCCTCGGAGTCCGGGGCGGAGGTGTTCAAGCTCGGCTACTTCGACCGGTCCGCCTACCTCGCCCAGTCACCGCAGTTCTTCAAGCAGATGGCGATCGCAGCCGGTATCGACCGAGTTTTCGAAATCGGCCCGGTCTTCCGTGCGGAGCCCTCGTTCACGTCCCGGCACGCAACCGAGTTCACCGGCGTCGATGTCGAACTGGCGTGGATCAACCGTGTTGACGACGTGATGGCGTTCGAGGAGCAGATGCTCACGCACGCCCTCGCCCAGGTCGCCGAGCAGCACGGGGAAGCGATCCGGGAGGCGTACGGCGTGGAGGTCGTCGTGCCGAAAGCGCCCTTCCCGAGAATCACGATGGCCGAGGCCCAGGCGGTACTGAGGGCCAGGGGCTGGGACCCGGAGGGTGTGAAGGAGGACCTGGACCCCGAGGGTGAGCGCGCCATCGCCGCGTACGTGCGGGAGCAGACGGGGCACGAGTTCGTGTTCATCACGCACTACCCCACCAGCATCCGGCCCTTCTACCACATGCGTCCGGCCGGTCAGCCGGACGTGACACTGAGCTTCGACCTGCTCTGGAAGGGGCTGGAGGTCACCACCGGGGCGCAGCGCGAGCACCGCTACAACGTGCTGCTCAAGCAGGCCGCGGAGAAGGGCATGAACACCGAGCCCCTGCAGGACTACCTGAACTGCTTCCGGTACGGGTGCCCGCCGCACGGCGGGCTCGGCATGGGGCTGGGCCGGGTACTGATGGTGATGCTCGGCCTGGACTCGATCCGTGAGGCCACCTTCCTCTTCCGCGGGCCCAACCGGCTTACCCCGTAGCCGGGTTATTTGGATGATGGCTGTCTCGGGTGGCGCTGCGGCAGGTGCGCGACGCCACGCGAGACGGCTTCAGGCCCTGCGTGGCCGCCGACGGCGCTCCAGCCCCGCGCCGGTGCCGCCGAGGCCTAGCAGGGAGGAAAGGGGTGCGCCGCTGTTCCAGGAGCCGAACAGGTCGCGGTTGAGGGCCACGATGTGGTGTTTGAGCGCGAGCTGGCGGGCGCTGCCGCTGTACTCGCACGTCGTGACGAACAGGGCGACATCCGCATGGTGTTCGGCGAACGCCATGCCGACGAACTTCTGCATGTCGCCGCTGGGGACCTTCCGGTGCGGAGCGTAGTGCTTGACCTGGACGACCAGACGGCGGCCGTCGGGCAGGTAGCCGAGGATGTCGGCGGCCAGGTCGCCCGAGCCGCCGACCACGAGCACCTTGGTGCAGCCGTCGCGCCTGCACAGCTCGGCGACGTACGCCTCGAAGTCCTGCCAGCCCATGGCGTCGATGGCTGTCATGGAGCGTTCGAGCGCCATGCGCCGGTTCTGCTCCCTCCAGGTCCGGTCGCCCTCCTGCTCTCTGCGATGGGCTCGCCACAGGAGCAAGCCGCCTGTACTCAGGATCGTGGCGACCACGAGGGCAATGAGAAGCCACATGTACTGCCAGAAGACGAACAGGGAGACGGCGAGCACTGCTGCAGCGGTTCCGGTGCGGCGGCGCAGTAGTCGTTGCCGCCGAGCCTTGCTGGTCTGTCTTTTGCGTTGTGGCATGCCGGTCTCCCCCGTCCGCTGATCTGTTGGCAGTTTGAGGAGGCTCAGCTCCTGCGCCAAGAGGCTCTTTCCAGCCTCCGCGTCAATAGTGGATGTTGCGGAGATCGGTGAGCCACGGTTCGTCGGGGTACTTGTCCCAGTGTTCGCGCAGGACTTGCTCGCGCGGGGCGAATCGGCCGTGCCGGGCCAGGCCCCCGTGGGAAAGATTGATGCTCATGCTCAGCGCCGTGTCCCCGGTGACCCAGTGGGGGGTCAGGACGTGGCTCCACAGCAGGTCGCCGGGCCCCATGCGCACGGCCTGGACTGTGCGGGCGTCATGGAGTGGTGGGTGTTCGCCGGTGGACTCGCAGCGAATCGCAGCCTCTGCCGACAGTACCTGGTCCGGGGCGTGGTAGCTGTGGAAGGTCTTGGCACCCTCGATTTGCCAGACCAGGCCGTGGGACTGGTCGGTGTGGTAGGTGGAGTTGCCGTCAGGGCCCGAGAGGAACAGCAGCGGCGCGCAGCGGTGCCAGGTGAACCCGCGGGCGGACAGGAAGGTGCGCCACGGGATCATGACGTCCTCGTGGAAGCCGGTCAGCAGGTTGTCGTAGAGCCGGGCCAGGCGGAAGTGGACGAGCCGGAACGGCCACCGGGTGATCTCTTCGACGGGGGCGTGCCGGAACGCCCGGGTTCTGGCGCCTCGGATCTCCGGGTCGAGGTCGCCAAGCAGCGTGAAGCGAACCTCTTCGTCGTTGCGGATGACGTCCAGGACCTCCAGCGCCGACGGCAGCGTGAAGCGGAAGGGCCACAGGTCCGGGGCAAGGCGGAAGTTGGGCGGGTCCATCCAGCGTTGAGTGAACTCGCCCGGTGTGATGATGGTGTCGGTCATCGGCTTCCCCTTCTTCGGTTCAGCGTGCGGCACGGCAGATCGCGGCGCAGTCCGGGGTGACTTGGTCGCCGGGTGGTGCTGCCAAGTAGTCATGGATCACGGACCGCGGGGCCTGGACGGAGACGCCGGTAGTGCCGTACGGGCAGCGGCGAAGACAGCCGTTCGCCGAGACATACAACAGGTCCGACCGGCACACCCTGCTCTCGGGCTGGAACAGCAGGGCGTGCAGGGCCGTGAGGTGCTTCCGGAACCGCGGGCTGAGTGCGAAGTAGTGGGCAAGGTGTTCGGTGTCGTCCCGCTGGCGCTGTACGTACGCGTCAAGACTGAGACCGGCATTGGCCTGAGCGGCGGTGTCGAGCATGACCGGGCTGAGCTGCACCTCGACCTCCACGTCCCGCAGCGCGGTATAGACGGCGCGTGCCTCGGTATCGGACACGTCCCAGTACGTCAGGTGGAGCACCTTTGCGGGAGCCGGCACGGCCTGCAAGGTGGCGAGAGCGGTCTTCACCGAGCGAGTCGTGCGCCCCAGGCGCATGGCGCCCGCCGAGTCGGCGGACACGGTGAGGTTCGCCAGAAGATGCCCGATCCGAGCGAGGCCCGCGACATCGGCTTCCGCACGAGCCGATGTCACCACCGACACGGCGAGCCCGAACTGGTGGGCCAGGCGGATCAGGTCGCGCAGCTGCGGGTGGTGGGCCGGTTCCCCGCCCGTCAGGCAGACCCCTTCGACACCTGCTTCCTTCAGACGCGACAGGGTCCGGGTATAGGTGGGGATCTCCAGGTAGCCGGGCGCGCGGTCGGGGCGCAGGCAGAAGCCGCACGCGATCTTGCAGTGACCGGCGGTGCTGACGAGGGCCTGGGTGAAGCGAGCAGGTACAGGTTTGGCGGCGGTCATTGGACCCCCGTGTTGTCCCAGAGCGCGATCTCCACCATGTTCTGGTAGAAGGCGCACATCTCGGGGTCCGGTTCGCTGTCTCCGATCAGGAGTTGCTCGTTGCGGGAGGGGCCGCCGCAGATCGCGAGGGCCGGACAGGTGCCGCATGCGGGGATCGGCGCGATGTTCTTCGCGATGCCCCCGAGGAGTTCGGGCTTTGCCTCCAGCTCGTCGATGCTGTAGAGGAAGGCGGGCTCGTCGAAGTTGATGTCGCACAGGCTCAGGCGGTCGCCGGGGAGCAGTGCGGCGTTCAGGGTCTGGTCGCTCTGCATGTGGTCGAACAGCATCGGATGGCGCCGGTCGAGGGCTTGGAAGGCCCGGTCCAGTACGGAGAACATCATCGCGCCGCGGCCGAGTGCCACCATTCGGGCCGCGTACAGCTCCTTCGCCAGCGCGGCTCCGCTGACTCTCCACCGGCCGCCGGTGGGGATGGGGGTGTTGGTGCAGATGAACGTGAGGCCGAGTTCGTCGATGATCCACCTCACGGTGTCCGCGAGTCGGCCGATGTTGGCGGACGTGGGCGTGAGGTTGCAGCCCACGTGCACGCCGTCCGTCTCCAGGAGCCGTCGGACGTTGCGTCGGATCCGGTCGTCGGCAGGCTGCCCGCCGAGCAGCAGGCGGTTGGCCGAGTTGATCGCCGGTGGTCCGTCGATGGAGACGCCGACGCCGTACTGGTAGCGGGCGAAGTGCTGGACCATGGCATCCGTGTGGCGCGCGCCATTGGTGACGACGGTCCGGCGGATGCTCTTCACCCCGTGCTCGGCGGCGAGCCGGTCCGCGAGCTCGTCCCCGTACCGCATGAGGTCGAAACGGATGGTCGGCTCGCCGCCGAACCACTGGATGGACACTTGGTCGTGGCTGGCGTTCGTTTCGAACAGATAGGCCAGCCCGGTGGCTACTTCCTCCTCGGTCATGTCGGGCTTGCCGGTGTTCGTCTTCACGAAGCAGTAGTCACACGCCATGTTGCACTTGTCGGTCAACACGATACGAAGTCCACTGATGCGCAACGGTGTCGCATCGAGCCCGAGGTGGGTGAGGCGGTTTCGGAGAGCTTCGCGTCCGTCGGTCCGAGGGCCGTCGGCCACGAAGCCGAGCTCGGCGAGAGCGGTATGGGTCGCGGTCGGGGGAACCGCAGAGAGGTCGGTGACCTCCCCGCGGTCGAGGTAGACGCTCTCCAGCGAGACCGGGTCGAGGAGAACAGCTTCCCCGTCGCGCTCGAACTGGAGGTACTTCCCCCACACAAGCTGGGAGGAGGCCACTGTCCTAGGCGGCTTCCACCTCGGCGATACCGAGCTGCGCCATTGTAGTGCGCACCAGTTCCACGCCCTTGTCCCGAAGAATTTGCGAGGCGAGGGGCGAACCGCCGTCGGCGAGGACGATCATTCCAGGCAGTGTCGGGTTCGGGGCGATCACGGTGATGCCGGCCGGGTCGGTGCTGATGACGAGAACGGCGTTCTCCAGGTCGACCCAGTCGGTCTGCTCCTTGAGGGCTTCGCTGATGTTGGCCTGGTCGGCCTTGAAGTTCGCCTGTTCTGCCATCCACACTCCGGCTTTCGACTTCGAATCGACGACGTCCGCGTGCAGCAGGTGGTCTCCCTTGCTGCGGCGTGGGATCGGCATAGAACTCATCTCCTGTCCTGTTACGGATAGTTGTTGGCTGATGCCGTGCAGGGCAGCAGCCAAGCTGCCCGGACAGGAGCGTGACGGGGATCAACCGAGAATGCACATCGCCGCGGTGATATCACTGCGGCGATAGCGAAGGGCCCGGAGGGTCAGGCTGGGCGCCGTGTCGTATCAGCTAGGCATGAGATGAAGAGTCCGGGCAACGCTCCACCGGTAGGCCCGCTCCTCGCGGCGCAGTTCCACCAGATGTGCCTGTTCCACCACAATGTCCACTGGGTCGAGTTCGCGAAGCGGCCGTAGCGCGGCGCGGATACCGTCCGCGGGCAGCGTGCGGTTGGAGTAGGCGATGCCGATGTGCGGACGAAAGACCGCCGCAGGTTTCCTGAAGGGCAGACCGTGGTGCGCCCCGACCTCATGGAGCATCTGGTAAAGGTCCAGGATCGGCGTCCAGGGTGCGACGCTGTATCGGATCGCCCCGCGCGACGCGGTCAGCGGGATGGCCTGCAGCGTGAACCGCTCTGGAACTGTCTGCTGCGCGGCTGCCGCGAGCTGGTCGATCCGGTCGCCGCTGATCTCCTCGACGAGGCCGACCCGGCCAAAAGTCAGGTGCAGGCCGTCAGGGTCGATGTTGTCGAACCCGAACGGTGCCAGGTCCTGCTGGCATTGCCGCATGTGGCCGACCAGGGGGGACTCTTCTGGAATGGTCAGCATCCAGTAGTAGGCCCGGGTATCCATGCTCCATCCAGGCCGCTCCCAGTGGTCGATCATCTTCTCGACGGCGTCGAAGGCGGCCCAGTCGTGCGCGGCGATGACCGCCGGGTCAGTCGTGCTCGGCGGGGGGCTGGGCGGGAAGGCTCCCGAATCGACTGTGAGCTGCATCCGCGGCCCTTCTGGTCGGCTGCACCGGCCGCGCCAGTTTCGCAGAACCCACCAGCGCCCGCGCCTGTGGGGCAGACTGCCACGTCCTCAACGCTTCGCCGTACTCCCGCACCGCAGGAAGATTTCGCCATGGGGCCGCAAGCAGATACAAGTCGCCGGCCCGCTGCACGACCGAGCGGATTGGCGCCCCGCCATCCGCCTCCAGGATCTGGCGACCGAGCACCATGGCCTGCTCCACGTCCGGACGATCACTCGTGAGCACGGCCGTTGCCACATCCAGACGGACCAGGGCGCGGCTCCAGGCTGAATCAGAGTGCTGCACCCGATCGTCGATCTCGTCCGCGTAGGCCAGGACGCGGTGCGGCCTGCACAGCGCCACGTGCACGGTTGCGGCGTTGGCGAGGGTACGGGCCAGGGCATAGGGGGCGAACGAGATGCACGGGGTAAGGCCATCCGGGACGTCGTGCCGTGCGCTCAGGTCTACGGCAGTCGCGATGGCTCGCTCCGCCCTCCTCACGTCCCCGAGTTTCCCCAGGGCCCGAGCGCGGCCGTTGGCCTGGAGTCTGATCGCCTGCGGATGGCCGGGGTCGATCGCGACTCCCGCATCGGCACAGGCCACGGCCTCCTCGAAGCGACCGGCGTAGTAGGCGTTGAGGGAGCGGGTCCCCTGTATCCACATGGCCAGTTCGCGGTCGTCGATGTGAGAGGCGAGCTCTGCCGCCTCAGCGCAATACGCCTCCGCCAGAACCTCCCGGCCCGCATTGACTGCCATGTAGGCCAGCAGGGCGGATGCCTGGGCAGCAAGCCGGAACAGCGCCTCGCGCTGACGCGGGAGCTGTCGGCCCTCAAGCAGCTCGCCGACGTAGCGTCGCACCTCCAGAACTTCGCCCGCGAGGCTGTACGGCCCTTCCGCTTCATAGCGATGCACCACACCCTCAATCGTCTCCCGCAGCACCAGCAGAGTGCTGGAATCTGTGTTGGAGGAGGAGGCGGCGTGGAGTCGTCGCGCGACCTCGACCGGGCTCTCCCACGCTGTCTCGTGTACGGCTTCAGTGGTCGCACTACGTAATCGAGAAGAGAGAGCCGTGGCTACGAGTTCAGGTGCAACCTGCGGAGGCACTCCCAGGCCTCGGAGAACTATCTTGATCTTCTCAACATGCGTCAGCCGTCGGGTACCGGATTCCAGAGCAGACAGATAGGACTGACTTAGACCTGTAAGGCTTGCCAGGTCCTCTTGACGCAGATGGCTAATCTGCCGTATCCGGTGGAAAGCCGCCCCAAAGTCCCAGTTTGCGAGCGACTCGATAACATCCGCGTCGTGCCAGACCCACTCAGGGATGCAAGGCTGGTGGTGGGAGTCACGAGCGGAAGCGCGGGTGCAAGTAGCGCAGCGGGTATCGGCGTTGTAGCGACTCAAGAGCAGGCCGCATCCGGCACATCGACGTTGCCCTGATGCCATCGCCTACCTCCGCCGCAGTCGGAAGACCCACAGTAGATCCCGCGGGGCGCGGCCAGGACATCAATTCCGCTCTACTTGAGAGACGAACGACACTTCTCGGCCACGCCATTGGGCTCCACGTATCGGAACCAGCGTCGACGGGTCGCGTGGTCTTCCGTAACCCCCGAGCGGCACCCTCGTCATCACGGTGAGCCCTGAGAATTGTCTGGATTGGAACATTTCAGTCGGAAGCCCCAGGATCGCGAACCGCTTGTAGAGCAGTCCTTCGCTCCCTTCTGCGCACAGGCTGCGCAGCCCAGCCTGCGGGCGCCGCTTCGGAATTTCCTGAGTGATATCACCGTCGGCATGTGCACGGAGCGCCCCGGGCAAGGAGACTCTCGGCACAACACGCCTCACCGCAAAGGAGGCCGTGAAGCCCAGCGTTGCCATCCCACACGTCGGCCTGCAGAGGTTTCCGCATGCTCACCAGATCCCTCCGGATTCAGCTAATGCCTTCATGGCGGCCCAGGCACGTGAGCGGTGCCCCCTGGCGTGGGCTCGGCTGGCGGGTTCGCAATGGCCGTTAGTGTCTCGGCGGTCGTCCTGCTTGCCGTCATCGTCTTCCTGCTGGTCCGAAAGGGCGGCCTGAAGGCCGGCCACGCCGTCGTGTCAATCCTTCTCGGGTTCTACCTGGCGAGTCCGTCGGTTGCGCCGTCGATCAACCAGCTCAGTACGAAGGTCGCCAGCCTCATCAGCGACGTCACGCTCTGATGGAACCGACCGGCCGCCAAGTGCCGCAACTCACTACTTCTCAAGAGGATCCGATGCATATCCAGGAGCCGACCCTCCGCACCACGGCTCACTCCATCTTGGCGTTACGGCTGGCCCGGTCGGGCGGGGTGAGGTGATGCGGGGCGCCAGAGAGACATCGAGCCTGGGGGCCTTCACCCCGGTCTATCACCCTGCGGGGTTCGATCTGGAGTTGCGGGCGGTGCTCGCTGATCTGCAGCTCGGGCGCTGGGTCGCGGTCCGGGATCTGCTGGCCCGTACGGGTGACGACTGGGCGTTGCGTACGTCGCGTACGCAGGTGCTGGCGGCTGCAGCGGCCCGTACGGATGCTGTCGAGGCGTGGGTGGCGGAGGAGCCGGACAGCGCGGATGCGTTGGTGATGCGTGGCCGTGTTGCGGTGGTGCGGGCGTTGCAGGCTCATCGTGGCGGAGACGCGAAGGCGCCCGTTTTGGAGCAGGCGGCGCGGCATGCGTGTCTGGTCGCAGTGCCTCGGGTGCCGGCGGATCCGGTGCCGTGGGTGGCCTTGCTGGCATTGGCGCAGGCGGATACGGATCTGCGGTGTCCGGAGCATTGGCGGGTGGCGTGGGAGGAGATGCTTCCGGCTGGGCCGTGGGGGCTGCTGGCGCGGGTGGAGGAGCGGGATCCGGGCGGGAACCGGGAGGCGTTCCACCGGATGCTGCAGTTCTTCTACGCCTGCCGTCATACGTCGGTGGCGGATGCGATCAACTTCGCGCAGTGGACGGTGTCGAGGGAGCCTGCGGGTTCGCCGCTGCGGATGCTGCCGCTGTATGCCTGCATGGAGAGCTATCGGCGCCACCGGCAGAACGGGACAGCAGATGCGTTGCAGCACCGCCAGTGGTCACGTGAGCCGGTGAACCAGTACGTGCGGCGCGCCTTCTACAGCTGGAATGAGCAGCCCACGCCTTCGACGTCGGTGGTGGACCTGAACTATCTGGCGCACGCACTGTGGGCGGGGCATCAGTACGCGGATGCGGCCAAGGTCTTCCGGGCGCTCGACCGCTATGCCACCCGGCTGCCGTGGGCGTACGTGTGCGAGGACCCCGACCGTCCGGAGTCGGCGGTGCGGGAGTTCGTCCGCGCCCGCGCCCAGTGCCTGACCACCACCCGCACCCGCACAGCCCCCGCTCCCAAGCACCGCCTCCGCCTCACCTGACCCTTCATCCCTCCGACTTCAGGAACCAGAGCCTCTGAGATGTCATATACACATCAACACCCTTCCGGTGTGCACGCCGACGACGAGCACCTGCGCGAACTCGGTTACAAGCCGCAACTGTTCCGGCGGATGGGCGCGTTCGGCAACGCTGCCGTCTCGTTCTCCGTGATCAGCGTGCTGACCGGCTGCATGACCATGTACGGCTACGGCCTCTCCACCGGCGGCCCCTCGGTGATGATCTGGGGCTGGGTCGTGGTCGGCGGCATGGTGCTGTTCGTCGGCGCCGCCCTGGCCGAGGTGACCAGCGCCTACCCCACCTCCGGGGCGTTGTTCTTCATGGCTGACCGGCTCGGCGGGAAACGCTGGGGCTGGTACACCGGCTGGCTCAACCTCCTCGGGCTCCTGGGCGGGATCGCCAGCATCGACTACGGCTGCGCCCAGTTCACCGGTGCCTTCCTCGACCTCCAGTACGACTTCGAACCGACCCCCACGAAGACACTGTGGATCTTCTTCGGCATCCTCGCTCTGCACGCGGTGCTGAACCTTTTCGGGGTCCGCCTGGTCGCGGTGTTGAACGCGGTGAGCGTGTGGTGGCACCTGGCCGGCGTCGCCGTCATCGTCGGAGCCCTGACGATCGTCCCCGCCCGTCATCAGTCCGCAGACTTCGTGTTCACGAAGTTCGTCAACGGCACGGGCTGGTCCAGCAGCCTGTACGTGATCGCGATCGGGCTGCTGGTGGCGCAGTACACCTTCTCCGGGTACGACGCCTCGGCCCACCTGTCCGAGGAGACCACCCACGCCTCGGTGGCGGCACCGCGCGGCATCGTGCGCTCCATCGTCTGGTCCTGGATCGCCGGGCTTGTACTGCTGGTCGGACTGACCTTCGCCATCCAGGACTACACCGGTACCCAGACCACCCCCACCCGAGTGCCCCCGGCTCAGATCTTCATCGACGCCCTCGGCCTCGGCGGCGCCAAGGCCCTCCTCCTGGTCGTGATCGTGGCTCAGCTGTTCTGCGGGAACGCGGAAACGGCAGCGTGTTCGCGGATGGTGTTCGCGTTCTCCCGCGACGGCGCCCTGCCCGGCCAGCGGTGGTGGACACGCACCGACAACGCCAGTCGCACCCCACGGGCAGCCGTGTGGCTGTCGGTCGCGGTCGCTGGCGTCCTGGCGCTGCCATCGCTCTACAGCCCCACCGCGTACGGAGCGGTCGTCGCGATCAACGTCATCGGGATCACCCCCGCCTATGCGATCCCGATCTATCTGCGGGTCCGCTACCGCGACCGATTTACCCCCGGGCCGTGGAACCTGGGCCGCTGGAGCATCCTCATCGGCACCATCGCCGTCGGGTGGGTGGCGTTCGTCACCGTGCTGTTCTGCCTGCCGCAGACGAAGCCCGACAGTGGCGGGCTGGTGACGGTGGACACCTTCAACTACGCCCCCGTCGCCCTCGCCGCCGCCCTGCTGCTGGCCGCGATCTGGTGGCGCATCGCGGGACGCGATTACAAGGTGCCCGCTACCGCTGCCGACAAAGAACTGTCCAAGATCCAGGAAGAGATCGTCTGATGGCCACCACCCCGCGCTCGTTCTCGCAGGTACCCCGGCTCAGTGCTCCGTCCGCGGCCACCGCTGGCACGCGCAGGGGGCGTGCGTTCACCGGGAAGCTGGAGCTATCTGATCTGCGGGACGCCGTCGATGACGAGTTGATCGACACGGTCGTCCTGGCGCTGCCGAATTTGCAGGGGCAGTTGAAGGGCAAGTGGTACGGGGCCCGGCACTTCCTGGACAAGGTCGCCCTCGACGGTGCGGACATGTGCGCCTACCTGCTGGCCACGGATGTCGAGATGAGTCCGCGCCACGGCTTCGACCTGACCTCGTGGGACAGCGGCTTCGAGGACACCGGGGTCGTCCCGGACCTGTCCACCCTGCGCTACCTGCCATGGATTCCCCGCACCGTGCTCCTTCTCGGGGACGCGGTGGACTCGGCTGACGCGCCGGTGGAGGTTGCTCCCCGGCAGGTCCTGCGGTCCCAGCTCACCCGGCTGGCCGCACTCGGCCTGCACGCCCAGGTCGGCCTGGAGACCGAGTTCCTGCTCTACCAAGGCACCTACACCCCCACCACCGGTGTCGGACCCGGCGGGCTGGTTGCGGCAGCGGAGGTGAATCTGGATTATGCCCTTGACCACGCCCCTGGTCTCGACCGCTATTTCCGCCGTCTCCAAGCCGCATTGGCGAAGGCGGGGATGCCGGTGGAGGCCGTCAAGACCGAGGGCGCCCCTGGCCAGGTGGAGGTCACTTTCCCCCACGGTGGCGCGCTCACGGCGTGCGATCAGCATCTCGTGTTCAAGCACGGTGCGCGTGCGCTGGCGGCGTGGGCGGGGATGACGGCGACGTTCATGGCTGCGCCCGAGACGGGTATCGGCAGCGGCCTGCACCTCCATCTCTCCCTGACCCGCAGCGGCGCCCCTATGCTCCCCAGCCCCGACGGTGAACTCTCGCAGGTCGGCAAGAGCGCGGTGGCGGGTCTGCTGGAGGCCCTGCCAGGGCTTGCCCCGTTCTATGCGCCGAACGTGAACTCCTACAAGCGGTACCTGGGCGAGGCGTTCGCCCCGACCCGGATGGCCTGGGGGTTCGACAACCGCACCTGCGCGGTCCGCGTCGTCGGCCACGGCGACGGGCTCCACCTGGAGGTACGCCTCGGTGGGGCGGACGCGAACCCGTACCTCCTGGCCGCGGCCGCTGTGGCCGGCATCGTCCACGGGATCAGCCACGACCTCGTCCCACCCCGCCAGTGCGTCTCCAACGCCTTCGAAGCCTCCCAGGCGCCGCTGGTGCCGCTCACCTTGGAGCAGGCACGCTCCGCATTCCGCCACAGCCCCCTCACACGGGCGGCGTTCGGCGAGGAAGTGGTGGAGCACTACGCGCAGCTGGCCGAGATCGAGATCGACCACCAGCGCCACACCGTCACCGACGCAGAGCAGGCCCGCTGGTTCACCCGCGCCTGAACACCCCTGCCCAAACCCGAAGAGGAGAAAGACGCCGCCCGCATGACGTTAGATCCCCGCTCCAAACTGCTGCCCACACCAGCACAACTACGGATCGCCGCCGTACTCGCGCAAGGACGGGACACCGCCGAAGCCGCCGCCGAACTGGGGCTGGCCACGGGCACTGTCTCGACCACCCAGTCCACCGCCAACCACCGGCTCGGAGTAGGTCACCGCTACGCCTACATCCACACCTGCTACGTCCTCAACCTCCTGGCCCGGCCCGTACCCGCCGCACCTCCCAACGGCGGCGCGGAACCGCACGAGGTAGTGATCTTGTGGCGCCTCGCCCTGGACGACAGCCACCTGGAAGCCGCCACCCACTGCCACCTGTCAATGACCGCCCTGCAACGCAGACTGCAGTTGTTACGGAAGCGGTGGCAGGCGGCCAACGAATGCCACCTGATCACACTCGGCTGGGCCTACGGCGTCCTCAACGCCTCCCGCGGCAGCGCCGGCCACCAGCTGGCCCCCTCAGTCAAGGCCCCTCTGCCCTCCGCTCGCTGAACCTCAAGGAGTCGTTCTCGTGTCCGCCCACCAGCCTCTTTCCACCAAGCCTTCGGCAGGCGAGACAGCCAATGCCCCCGCTGCTCAGGGAACATCGCCGCCCGTCCTTGCCTCCGCGCTGGTCACCGATGCTCGCGGGCGGGTACTTGTGCTGACGCACCCCCGGCCCAGCGGCGGAGCCGCGGTGAGCCTTCCCGTCGTCCAGTGCACGGGTGCTCATCCCCCGCAGGCAGAGCTGGCCAACGCCCTCTACAGCCTCGTCGACGTGCATCCCTACCAAGGGAAGAGGCTGCTGGCCGTCGACTGCGAACAGTGGTCTGCCGTCCTGTCGGTCGTGTGCCACCTCTACTTGTTCGGTCCGCTCGATGAACACCAGGCCCGCCGCGCTACGCAGACCCCGCCACCGGTGACTGCTCAGTGGCTGGCGCCCGAGGATGCAATCCCCCTGTTCCCCGATGCTGTCGTCGACCGGGTGCGCGCGGCCGTCGACGCGTGGCACTCCGGCTCCATCGCCTACCTGGTGGGTGGGCGTGTCCAGCCCGGCTCCCCCGCCGGCTTTCCGCGGGGGCTGCGCTCGTTCGTGGAACAGAGTGTCGCCGTCGACACGGATCTTTACCAGGCTCATCGTCCGAAGGTGCTCGCTGAGGTGAACATTGTGCTGACCGATGCGGGCGGGCGTCTTCTGCTGCTCCAGCCGACGTCCTCCCGCAGCCAGTTGTGGGAGTTGCCCGGTGGAGGGATCGACAGTGACGCCGGGGAGGGCCCGCGTGAGGCCGCACGCCGGGCCCTGCGGGACCAGCTCGGTCTCGACGTCCCACTCGGCCGACTCTTGGCCGTTGACTGGAGTCATGGCGCACCGTGGCTGAGCCGCATGACGTACGCCTTCCACGGCGCCACCCTCGGTGAGCATGATCTGGCTCGCATCCGGCTCGTCCCCCACCGCAACGCGGCGTGGCGCATGGTCAGCGTGGACGACAGCGCGGCGCTCGTCAGCGAACCGTCACTCCGGCGCCTCGACGCCTGTGTGACGGCCCTGTGGAACAACACCGGCCCCCTCGAACTGACCTCCGGCACTCCCTGCCACTGAGCCGGGCCGGTGACAAGGAACGGGGACCTCGCGATGACCTCACACCCGCACTGCCCCCTGTGCATGGCACGCGCCCACACGGCAGGCCACCCCCTGCCGGAGGAACCCGAGGCAGAGTCGCCTCTCTCGCCGACAGCGGTCCTCACCGGCTGCGCCATCGCGCTCCTGGCCGTCGCCGCCTGGAGCCTCATCATGTGGTTTCTGTACAGGGCCTTCGGCTGACCCGCACCACGGCGGCCTTGCTGCGCCACCAGGCAGAAGGTAGCCGCCGACGTCACGGCTGACCGGAAGCAGTCCTCACGCTGCGCGGTGGGGGCAGTTCACTGAGAACTTCGCCCGCATCCGGGTGGAGGAACCGAGAGGGAAGGAGCACCACATGGCACACCACACCGAGCCGTCACAGTCGGCTCAGACCGGCTTGCTGGTGGCCGTTGAGGAACTGGTCGCTGTCCAGGACCGCTACGACAGCCTCCGTTCGGACAACGCCGGATCGTCTGGGGATGCCCCCTGGCCCGGCGGCGACGGCAATCTGACCGACGTCGAGTAATTCGCTGAAGGTGGAGGCCCGCCCAGGGCGGGCCTCCACTGGTGATCCGTCCCATCAGAAGGAGGTAGTCATGGAGCACCGGTTGATCAATGCCATCGAAGGCGCGCTGGGCTGGAAGGGGGCCGCGCAGGTCGGGACGGCGTTCGTGCGCGGGCGCTGCGACGACACGGGGCTGCTGTCACGAGTTCTGACCCCCAACCGGCTGCTGGACATCGTGATGCGGCGCAGTTTGAACCGTCCGCAATTCCGGGTCTTCCAAAAGGGCGAAGAGGTCCATCCGGCGGTGTACGTTACGGACACTGTCAGCCCGCGGGGGCAGAGCATTCCCATGGTCAACATGTACCGGCTCGGCGGGCTGCTGGATGAGGGCGCGACGCTCATCCTGGACCAGCTCAACGTCTTCGACCCCACCATGGAGGTGGCCTGCCGCGCCCTGCAGTGGTGGTCACACGAGCGGGTGCAGGTCAACGCTTATCTGACGACGAATGAGGCTTCTGGCTTCCCGCTGCATTGGGACGACCACGACGTAATCGTTGTCCAGCTCGCCGGCGAGAAGAAGTGGCAGGTCCGCGAGACCACTCGTACCGCTCCCATGTACCGGGACGCCGATCCCAACAGCATCCCGAGCGACACTGTGCTCTTCGACGGCGTGCTCCAGGCCGGTGACATCATGCACATTCCGCGAGGCCACTGGCATCAGGCCACCCGCGCGGAGAAAGGCAGCGGGTACAGCCTTCACGTCACCTTCGGTATAACGAAGCGCACCGGCGCGAGCTGGCTCGCCTGGCTGGGTGACTGGTGCCGTGAACACGAAGTGTTCCGCCACGACCTCGACCGCCAGCACGCAACCGGCCATGCCTCCCTCATGGAGGCAGCTGCCCGGCTCCTCGTCGAGCGCCCGCCCGCAGACTTCCTTACGTCGTACGAACACAACACGGCCCCGGGCCGCCATGTGCCGTTCCTCGACATCTTCGGGCCCCTCGACACCGTGGTCTGCGCCACCCACTTCCGTCCTGAGATCCACACCAGCGGCAATACCGTGCACGTCATCGCGGCCGGGAAGCGGCTCACGCTGGCGGCCAAGGCACTCCCCGCGACCCGGGTGCTCCTCAGCGGGGAGCCCATCGTGCTGGACGAGGCCGCGGTCGTCGTCGGTGCCGAGGTGCACGACGTAGCGGAAATCTTGGTGAAGGAGGATCTGTGCGCGCCGCTGTCCGACGAACTGTCCTCGGGTTACACCGGTCTCGTCACGAACGCCGTCTGCTGACGGGTGCACTGGATCTCGGCGTCACCACCTTCGATACCGCCTACGCCTACTTCCAGTTCCGCTCCCACAAAACTCTGGCCCAAGTGGCGGGCGATCTGCTGCCGAAGTTCTCGGTGTCTACAAAGGTCGGCTACTTCCCCGATGGCCATTCACTCGATCCTGCCCGTCTGAGCACAGCGGTTGATGAGGCGGTGCGGGATCTGGGACGCGAGCCGGAGTGGGTGCTCTTGCACAATCCCGAGCACTCCGCCCCGGCAGGCGATGCGCTGGCCGAGGCGTGCGGCGTGCTCGCCGACGCCGCAGCCGCAGGCCGGTGCGGAGGGTGGGGCGTCTCCACCTGGGACCCACGCCCCCTCCTCGGCCAGGTCAACACACTTCCCAGTCCTGGGGTACTCATGCTGCGCTGCGGCCTGCTCGTCGGGATCGACATCCTCGATTCCGCCGAACTCCTCGCCACACAATGGCAGCCCTCATCGGTCTGGGGCATGAGCCCGTTCGGCGGGAGCACGGCCACGCCCGTCTGGAAGACGTTCGACCCGCGGACCTTCCTGCGTGAGGACGACTCAGCCACGCCCGTACAGGCTGCGCTTCGTACCGCCTTCGAGCTCCCGGTGGTTGACGCCGTGGCCGTCGGGACAGACGACCTCGGCCATCTCAAGGAATCGGCCTCCTGCCTGACCTACGAGGTCGATCACACGATGGTCAGGCAGTACCGCGACCTGCTGCGCAGTCGTCAGGCCGACTGAAGTTCCCGCACCGTTTGCTCTGCCGCGGCGCGGGCTGCTGTTAGGCGCGGGTCCTGCGGGTGGGCGTGCGGACCAAGGATCTTCGCTGCGGCGAAAAGAAGCATGAGCTTGCCGTCCCGGCTCTCCAGATCGCCTCGCCGCTCCTGGCGGACGCGGTCGGCCAGAGCCGGGACCGCGAGGGAGGCAGCCCACAAAGTGGCCGTGTCCAGCCCTCGAGGGGCAAGCCCCCAGTCCTCCCAGTCGAACAGGCAGAACGTCGGCGCGGTCATGTTCGCCCAGTTCAGGTCCGCGTGCGCAGGCGTCCACTCGTCCACCCTGGTGTCGACGCCGGCGAACACGCTCCGGATGGTCTGGGTGACCAGTTCCTGCGTGATGGCCTCGGTGTCAGGAGTGGCAATGCGGTGGGTGCGCTGCGTGGCCAGTGCACCCAGGGACGCGTTCAGCGCCGCCCACCACGGGTCCGGCAGGCCCGGGTCCTCACTCACGATCGCCGAACCGACGGGCTGCCCAGCAAGGAGCGCGGTCTCATCGGCCCGCCACATCACTGGCTCCTCCGCATCCCGCCACGCCACGCTGCCGTACCACGCTGGTTTAGCGACCCCGTGCAGGGCTTCGGCAGCCGCAGTCCCGTCCCCGCCCTGCGAGCCGATCCGGTCGAGCCCACGCCTTTCGATACGTACCCAGCTCTCCCGGTCCGTGCGCGCCCCCACCGACCGGCGCTTGCGCACGACGGACGCCCGGTCAAGGCACACATGCAAAGCACGTTCCACACGGGCCAGTGCTTCCTCGATCGGCTCTTTGCGGAGATCAATTACGCGGGACACGGTCGCGGTCATAGGCCCGACCGTAGCAATCAGCCGACGCCGTGCGCTCGGCAACCGCCCCCACGCCGGGTTCCGATTCCCTGCCCGCCCAACAAGCCGCCGCAGGCCCTTAACGGATGGGGCAGGAAGGCGGTGAACGCCCGGACTGAAGATCGATGCGCTCGCGGCGGCCCGGGCCGAAAGATCCGCATTCACAGGGGGGACTTCACGTAGTGAAATGTCGTGGTCGGGTCCATGGTCGGGCCCGTCAGGACATGTGTAATCCTTTCGTGACCGTGGTCGGGCCCTCTTGGTCGACAAACCGGTCGGGGCCGCGTGCTGCGTTGACCAGGACAGGCACCGCCGGGCAGCAGCCGCCCTCCCCGGTACGGACGGGGGTCCCGGGTGCCCCGGCCCCCACCCGGAACAGGAAGCCGTGCGGACGGCTCTGGAGGCAGTGGCAAACCAAGGCGGGCTGACTCCACCCGTCGGGGCCACGGGCCCCAACCATGCTCACGGGCCACCACCGGGAACCTCTGCTTGCCATGGCCAGGGCTCATGGTCGAGCCCACCACGCCCCCGCCCTCCCGCCGCGCAGCCCCGGGGCGCAGCTCAACTGCGCAGCTGCGGATAAGCGTTGCGCAATCAGTCTGCGCAACCGGGCATGGAGTCTGCGCAGTCGCCGTGCACACCATGGCTGCGCAACCAGTCGAAAAGTCCTGAACCTCCGATGCGCAATTCCGCATGACACACGGCACAGCCGTTCAGCCACTCTGACCGGGCTACCGCCAGCGCGTGGGCACGCGGATGCGGTGACGGCACCGCATGTGCTCGCTCCCAGCGGCCGACCTGGGGACCGCGCGCTGCTGGTCACATCTTCCCGTCGGCCCGGGCCCCGGGCCGTGGTGGGGGCCATGGTGGGGCCGACCACGACCCCCACCACGACTCTGTGACCTCTTCGTGACCGTGGTGGGGGTCTGGTGGTAGGTGGTGTGGTCGGGGGCAGCAGGTATCTGCAACGTCAGCAACTACATGTTCTGACCCGGGTCTTTGACCATGCTCTCCGGCATGCAGGCCGCACAGAGCCACCCTGCCTCGCTGACACCAGCAGGCGTGCAGCCGCAGCGAAACGGCACCACGTCCGACTCTCCTGCCTGGCAGCCCAGGCCATCTTCGTCTCAGGGCCCCGTCACGCTGACAGTCGCCCCCATCTGCAGCACGACACCGGTTCACGCAGCCGTCCCAGCCGGCCTACGCCAATGCGCAATGTCGTAGCCGCCGATCCAGCGCACTATGCGCAGCTGTTCGCCAACGCGTGGCTGCGCAGCGGCACTGACGAGGTGCCGAATGCGCAGGTCCGACGTGCGCAACCGATGGTCCGGACGACAAGCTGTTCAACGCCAGGAAGGCCTGAGCGCCAGGTCCAAGATCCGCATGTGCGTGAGCCTGTCGGCTGATCGTGGACATCGTCCGAGCAGATCCGGGTGACTATGCGCAGCCGTGACATTCAGTAGTTCTGGGGGCTTCCGCGCCTGGGCGGTGCGACCGGGCTACCCACCACCTCCCGCTGTCCCCTGAACCGGGGTCGCATGCAGCGGCCCGCGATCACACCGCCGTGGCCGACGTCACTCAGTGGACGCAACAACAGGGATCCTGCCCAATTTCGGGCAGAACATAGGCAGTTGACACCTTCGATACTAGAGTTGCGCCATGATCACTGCCTCCGCACTGGGGTCCTTCGCACTGATCGTGGGACTCCTCACCCTCACCCCCGGCCTCGACACCGCCCTCATACTGCGCACCGCTGCCCTGGGCCGCCGCACACGCGCCTGGGGGGTCGTCATCGGTATCCAGAGCGGCACCCTCGTGTGGGGAGTGCTCAGCTCCATCGGCGTCACCGCCGTACTGACCGCCTCCCACCTCGCCTACACGGCACTCCGCTGGGCAGGAGCGGCATACCTGGTGTGGATGGGAAGCCGCATCCTGGTATCGACCCTGAACCGACGGACCGGGGCCGATCCCGGCGAGGGCGACCCGGCACACGAGCCGGACGCCGACGACAGTTTCAACAGCGGCTGGCGCCAGGGCGCTATGACGAACCTGCTCAACCCGAAGGTGGGTGCCTTCTACATGGCCATCCTTCCCCAGTTCATTCCCGCCGGGGCCCCGCACCTGACCACCGGCACCCTGCTCGCTTGCGTGCACATCCTGCTCGGCACGCTCTGGTCAGGCGCACTGATCGCCTTCGCCCGGGCATTCCGCGCCGGCCTTCAACGCCCCGCAGCACGCCGGGTCCTTGACCGGATCAGCGGCACGGTCATCGCCGGCCTCGGCCTCCGCCTCGCCCTCAGCGACTGATCACCACCACACCCCCACGGAACACGACACACCACGGACAACACCACCAGACCGGTCCGCCAACAGCGGGCCGGCAGGCCAGACGGTGGGCCGGGAGCTGAAGCGAGGGGCGGCAACGACCTCGCAGGAGACGGAGCGACCGCCCGCCCAGCCCATTCGCGACGGCACGCAGCGATCCGGAGCGGCCGGAGGCGGCTCGCCGAGCCGGCCTCGACTCTGCCGCCGATCCATTCAACGGACGTCCTCCACCGGCGTGTTGGGCTGCCGCCAAAGACGCGGCGCACCATCAGCCGGATCCTCACCAGCGTGCCAGCTCTTGAGGGGTCGGTCAGGACGGACCCCGTGGAGAGCCGGGGCCGTCTTCCCTCGATGGCTGTGGCCGCCGGGGTGGGCGACGTCCAGTGCCGCGGCGACGAGGTGAGCGAGCACGGGTCCGTGGTGCAGAACAGCAACCGGCCCGCGGCTCACGGTGCAGGGGCGCAAACAGAACACGGCTTCTCGTGCACAGGCGACAGACCCACCACCCCCGATGGTGCACCGGGACCATACCTGAAGCACCACCGGGGCTCCTAGCGTTGCCGGGCATGACAGGCCAGCTGACCTGGACCCACACCCCATCAGAATCCGGGAACACCACCCCGCACCCCCCGGCCCGGAACGGCGGGTTGAGCACGTCGCCCCAAGCTGCGACTGCCCCACCCGCCAGTGAGGTCCAGCGCCTCCGGATCCCACCCACCCGACTGGGGGCGCTCAACACTCACCGGCGTGCCGGGCCCGTGGATCTGCTCGATCCGCTGGGCCCGTTGTCCCCGCGCATGCACCAGCTCCTGACCGACGGTGACCGGCACGGCGCCTACACCCATGGTTCCCTGCAGCGCGGCGGCCACAACAGCGCCGCCTCCGACCACGCCTGGGCGGTCACGCGCGCTGTGGCAGCGGGTGCGGTGCGGGCGGGCTGGAGCCGCGCCGCGTTCGTCCAGGTCCTCCTGGACGGCCCCTACCCGGCCGGACAGCCCGCTCGCACCCTCCAGCACCGCCGCGGCTACGACAGAGCCGTCAGCTGGCTGCACCGCGCCTTCGACGGCGCACAACAGCACCTCCAGACCCACGACCCGCTGTGCGGCCGACAGGACTTCCACGCCGCCCTCGCCACCTACCGTGCCCGCATCGAACGCACACCCTGGCCAGGCACCGCCGCCAAAACCGACTTGCGCAACCTGGCCGCCCGCCTCGACCTCTGCACCCGGTCAGGTGGCTGGGACCACACCGTGTCCGAACGCGACCTCGCCGAACGCATGGGATGCGCCCGCACCACCACCCACCGCTCCAACCAACGCCTCCTGAACGCACGGCTGTTGCGCCAGCTCGACCACGGCTCCCCCACCGAAGGCGCCCGCTGGATGCTCCTGGCCCCCACCGGCACCGGCCCCCTCACCCTGTCCCACCACGCATCCACCCCCCAACGGCCGCAGGCTGGGGGGGCCATGAGTGGACCCACCACGAGACACAGACACCACAGCAACGGCAACAGCGACAGCAGCGACGGCGGCAGTGACGCCGACCTTGACTCCCACACCGCCGCACGATTGATGAGCCTGGATGCCTTCGCCCACCGGGGGCTCAGCGGAAGCGGACTCGCCATCCTGGCAGCGCTCGCCGAACACGACGGCCAGACACCGGCCGAACTCCGAGCCAGCGCCTCCATCTCCCGCGCCACCACCTACCGCCAACTCACCACACTCACCCACCTCGGCCTCACCCGACGCGAAGGCGAACTCCTCCACCTCACGCCCGCAGCCCTCAACGGCACCGGCCAGCCCGGCCCCCGCTGCGAACACCCGGCCACCACCTGGACCGACGTCGCACAACGCCTGGGCGTCTACGGCACAGGTGAACGCAGACGACGACACCACCACACTGAACGTGCTCACTGGCAGCACACACAACTCCGACTGGCAGCCCGGAACAGACGAATGCAGCCGCCGCCCCCGCCGATATCACCGGTTCACTTCACGCAAGCAGCCGACACCCGAGCCCACACCACACGCGCGGCTCTCACAGCACTTGAACATCCCACGCCCTCAGAACACATCCCACACAACCCCGGCCACCGAAGAGCCCCCTCACCAACGGCACCAGCGCACCCGGAACCCACGCACACCTCACCCACCCCCTCAGAGACCAGAAACTGAGGAAAGCTTCAAGGCGGGCGAACGCACAGCCGACAGACCCTCCCCCGCCAACCGGCGAACGCGTACACGGGGTTCGGGTGCTCCGGTTCACCCCCGCCTGCGCGGGGACCACCCAGTTGGTGTCGCCCGCTACAACGACGGCTCCGGTTCACCCCCGCCTGCCCGGGGACCACCTCACCACCCGCGTACCGTGTCATACCTGCCGCGGTTCACCCCCGCCTGCGCGGGGACCACGCCGTCGCCGTGTCGATGTCGACACCGACGCGCGGTTCACCCCCGCTTGCGCGGGGACCACGAGTGCGGCTCCGTTCCCGCCACACGGGAACGGGGTTCACCCCCGCCTGCGCGGGGACCACTTGCTGATGCCGGCCGGGTCGATGGCATCGGTCGGTTCACCCCCGCCTGCGCGGGGAGCAGCTCGTCGTATGGGGTGGCGAGGACGTAGATTCCGGTTCACCCCCGCCTGCGCGGGGAGCAGCCTGTAGGTGGGCTTGGCCACCGTGGTGGACTGCGGTTCACCCCCGCCTGCGCGGGGAGCAGCCCGCTGCACGGCCCAACGTCCGTCGGCGTTTCGGTTCACCCCCGCCTGCGCGGGGAGCAGGGTCTCGGGGAAGCGGCTGAGCCGTTCGCGGCCGGTTCACCCCCGCCTGCGCGGGGAGCAGGCTTCGTGAGCTGGGGTTCTCACGGAGGTTTGCAAGTTCTTGACCCTCCTGGATACGCACGGGCCAGCGGCCGCAGGACGTCGCGTCTTGGCACGGGCCGGTTCCCTTTCGTTCCTGATCCCGCAGATTTCGGTCATGGTGCCGCCGCCCTTGGCCGGGAACGTTCCGGCCGCACAGCAGGCCATGCCCGTTGCCCGTCTCAGGCCTTCAGCGCAGGGTAGCGTCCCGGCAACGCACCGGCCACAACCACGAGTTAGCCAGCCGACTGGGCGCTCTGCCCACTGCCGCACCTGCGACCTCCGGCCCGGCGTCGGCACGCGCAGCCCCCGCCCGAATACGGGGAGATCACCGACCGACCACACACCACGGCGTGGCCATCCGCTACGGGACTCGCAGCCTCGGCGACGATCACCCTGGGCAGGGTCTACGGGCAGCGCACCACGATCGCCGCCATGACCATCACTGGACACGCCAACCGGGACATCAAGGCGGTCCTGCGCTGCCGCCTGGGAGCAGCCGCCGTAACCGTCGGCGCGTACGCGGTGAGGTTCGTCCGCATCACCCTCACCGCCGCCCTCGCCCACACACCACCTGCGGAAAGCAGGAGCCGCGACATCCGCATCCGCAACGATGCAGCCATCCGCTTCCCCCGGGACACGACCCTTGCACGCCACGAACCGGCACCCCGGCCACGTCCGCCACACCACCCACGCCGGCCCCGCTCTGACCCGGCTCACCTACGCGTGGCTCCTCCTGCCTTCCGGCGGGAGGAGCGCTCTCGTCACGCCGCCTCATAATGATGTGCCCGTCCGCCCCGCCATTCGATCACCGCGGAGTCCCCGGCGACCATGTCCTCGGCACTCGTCTCATCCAGGCCCGACTGCCGCAGGAACTCGACAAGACCCCGGTCACTGTGCGCCAGGCCGACGATCTCCCCGCGCACGGTCACACGCCGACCGCCACTCCCGCGCGACCAGTGCACGACTACCGGCGCCCCGTCCATGCCTCCAGAATGCTCCGAACCACTCACTCCAGCACACCAAGGACGGTGTCGGGCCGGCAGAAGTCGCAGGCCTGAACGCCCTCGGTGAGGGCGGCGAGAGCCTGCTCGCGGCCGACGGCCGTGGGCAGGCCGGACGCCATCGAGCATCCGCCGACATCGACACCTTCGGGCAGCCGGGCCTTGCCGGCACCTCGCCGCACGTAGGCCATCACCCAGCCCGGCGGAGGCGGGAGCGGCCGGCGGGCCACTTCCTCGACGGCCCGCCGCCGCTCACGCTCAATCCAGCGCCGCGTCCGGGCCAAATCGCCCACCTGCACGCGCTCCAGGAAGAACAGAGCAGCAAGCCCCGGAGACATACTCTCGGGCATATGTTCGACGGCGGGTGACTCCGAGACGGTCCCCGCGCCCAGTGCCCCTGCCCTGTGCCATCGAAGGTTGATGATCATTAGGTTCGTGCCATAGCTTGAGTGGCGCGGGGTGCTGGTCGCCAGGGGTGGCCGTGGGGGGCTCGCGGGGGTGTTCGCGGATCCAGACCTAGGGGCGTATGACCTGGGGCTCTTGGAAGGCGGTGTGCACGTTCGGCGGTCGCTTGCCTCTCTCACCTTCTAGAGCCAACAAACCCAGTAGCTGTTCGGCGCGAACTCTGCATACCTTCGACCGCATGGCTGACGACTCCTTCGGGCATCCACGGCTCGCCGCGATCTATGACGCGCTCGACCCTGACCGCAGCGATCTCGATCCCTACCTTCGGATGGCGGATGAGTTCGGGGCGCGCCGAGTGCTGGACATCGGCTGCGGAACAGGGGTGTTCGCACTTCTCCTGGCTGATCGCGGGATCGAGGCCGTCGGTGTCGACCCCGCCCTGGCGTCCATCGACGTCGCTCGCGACAAACCGGGCAGTGAGCGGGTGCGCTGGATCTGCGGTGACGCGGCGGACCTCCCGCCGCTGCAGGTTGACCTCGCGACGATGACAGCGAACGTTGCCCAGGCCATCGTTGATCCGCAGCCGTGGCACAAGACGCTACGAGGAGCCTACGAAGCACTACGGCCTGGCGGACATCTGGTCTTCGAGACCCGCGATCCGGCCCGACGCGCCTGGGAAGGGTGGACCCGCGAGAACTCCTACAGCGTCACGGAGATTTCAGGCGTCGGCTCCGTCGAGAGCTGGGTCGAACTCACTGAGGTGAGGTGGCCTCTGGTGACATTCCGCTGGACCTACGCGTTCGCCACGGACGCACAGGTGCTGACGTCTGATTCGACGTTGCATTTCCGAGAGCGGGACGAGGTCGAGAGGGACCTGGCCGCACACGGCTACGTGGTGGAAGACGTTCGCGATGCGCCTGACCGACCAGGAAGAGAGTTCGTCTTCCTGGCGCGACGTCCGTGAGCTCCAGTGATCCACGCCACTCAAACGTGGATGGCACACGCTTAAGGTTCTATCGCGCAGGACAGCCCCTGCGTCGCGTCGCATCGAAGTCCGCGCGGTTCTCACTGAAGAATGACTACGCAGGTCAGTTGTGGTGCGGGGGGCGGCGGGCGCCGACCTCCGTGGAGTCGCGCAGCGCGTGGGCATACGGACCTCCCACGTCATGTGCCTGCGGCCCCGGCGGGTAGCGGAGCGTGAGGACCTGAACCGCATCCCCGGCCAAGCGGGGTTGTCCGGGGAGACGGAGGATGCTCGGCTCGCGTTCCAGAACGACTTCGCGCAGGCGCAGATGCTGGTCCCTGACGGTGTGCTGGACGCCGCCAACCGCGTACGGGTCGCCCTGGCCGATGCCCACAAGCGGTCCAGACAGCTCGGCGACGCGTCGGCTACCAACGCTCCCACGGGTGAGAAGCTGCGTGCGTTCCTGCTGCACATGCGGGAGGAGATCACGCAGATGCAGGCGGTGATGCGTACAGATCTGGGAGTCGGGTCCGGAGTGCCCGTGCCCTCGGAGCGGCCCGGCGCGTACCCGCCACCGGGCGCCTGAGGGATCTCAACAGAGCGGGGGCCGGCGTGTGATTGTGGTCCGGGAATGCCACGTGGTCACGGATCTCCCAGCCGACTCGCCGTACAGGTCATCGCTACCGGCTGGAGGCGACGTCGCGGGCTGCGTAGGCGAGCAGTTCACCGATGGCCGCCTCGTCGGAGACCGGAGGCTGTCGACGCCACTGCGTCAGCGTCTCCCGCACGGTGCACGCCACAACCTGAACGTGTTCCGCCAGGTCGTTCTCGAGTGCTGTCACATCGCCGTCGGTTGTGCGGCCCGTGACGACGATAGTCCCGGCCAGCGGGTACAGGGGAACGCCCCGCCAGGCACTCGCCAGCGCCCAGGCGGTCAGGTTCTGCGGGAGGCCCAGCGTGCGGCCGCTGCCATGAAGGTGCAGCACGGCACGGTGGTGGTACACACCCTGGTCGACGACATCGGGGAATCCGACCTGCACACGGATCAGGGAGAACGGGGTCGTCTGCGGCAGGTCGAGCTCGGTGACCGTGGTGTCGGGGTCAATGCGCAGGGCGCGCATGGTTCCTCCTCCGTCCGGGGTGCGGTTTATGGCGTGTCTGGGGTGGGTTGGTGGGTGAGTGTCTGCCAGCGGCGCTCGAAGTCCGCGCGTTCCCCGGCGACCAGGGTAGGGGTGATCGGTTTGTTGTACTGGGCGGTGATCCCCCGCTCCCCGCACACCCGCGCCACCTCTACCAGCACGGGGTCGTCGGTACGGGCCCGGTGTTCGGCCCAGACGTGGTAGATGCGCCAGCGTACGAAGTGGCGGCGCAGGTTCGCCGCGCTGATGCGCTTACCGCCGCGGCCCAGCAGCCCCTTCTCGGCGAGGTAGGCCGACAGCTCCTCATCGGTGGGCTCACCGCCGTGTTCCTCCTGATACTGCCTCCACTCGAGGTAGTACTTGTCGGAGGCACTCAGACCGCCGTCCCTGCTCTCACGTGGCCAAGACGGCGGTGCGTCGAGGGGAGCGTCGATCCGTGGGCCGCGCTGCTGCCTCGCCCCCTGGGCCGCAGCACCGACAGGGACCGACCGCGCACTCCCCATCTGCGGCAGCGGTTCGTCGGCTTTCTCCTCGCCGATATCGGCCGCGGCCTCGGAGGGCGGCTGTCTGCTTTCCCCTTCTCCCTCCGGGAAGCGCCCGACGACGTCCACGGTGTCTTCCTCCGTGCTGGGCTGGCTCCCCCCACCGGTGATGCGGTTCCCCTCGTCCGCATCCGCCGCCAGGTCGGCCGCATCCGGGCTGGTGGCATGTTCCTGGGCGCTACGCCGAGCGCTGGAGAGGCCGTCCCAGGAGTGGTTGCTCGGCTGGGGTGGATCAGAGGCTGCCCGTCGGTGGGTGTGTGGTGTATAGCGGTGGTGGAGGGCGTGGAGCAGGAGCTGGACCTGCTGTGCGGAGAGCGGTTCGCCGGAACCTGTGGCGATGCCGAGGACGTCGCGCAGCCACAGGGCCCACTGCGTGGCGGACGGCTCGACCCTAAACTCGGCAAGGAATGCCTCGTAGGCATCGGCCAACCGCCCACCAGCGTCTCCTGCCGATTGCCGCGTATCACCCGAAGGCGCAGATGTCGCCGCCGCGGCTTGCCTCGACGACGATGCTGCCCTTTCCCGACTCACGATCTCCGTCTCAGTATCGGCAACACGCTCGCCCGGTGAAAACGCCGGCCGGGCAGGGGCGCGGGCCTGCGCGATAGGGAGGAGGAGTGGTTCCTCGATGCCGGCTGCGGCGAGGCCCGCCGGGCCGGTGTCGGCGAGCGGGACGCCGAACTTGGCCAGGCGCAGCGGCATGAGCGACTCGACGGGCGCCTTGCGGCGCCAGGCGCGGCCGTAGCGGGCCTGGAGGCGCGCTTGGTAGACGAGGCGGTCCTGTTCGAGCTTGATGACCTGCTCGTAGGAGCGCAGTTCCCACAGCTTCATACGGCGCCACAGGCGGAAAGTGGGGACGGGGGAGAGGAGCCAGCGGGTGAGGCGGACGCCTTCCATGTGCTTGTCGGCGGTGATGTCCGCGATCCGGCCCACCGCGTGGCGGGCCGCTTCGACGGCGACGACGAACAGGACCGGGATGACGGCGTGCATGCCGACGCCGAGCGGGTCGGGCCAGGCGGCCGCACCGTTGAAAGCGATCGTGGCGGCCGTCAGCAGCCAGGCCGTCTGGCGCAGCAGCGGGAAGGGGATGCGGATCCAGGTCAGCAGCAGGTCGAGCGCGAGGAGCACACAGATACCCGCGTCGATGCCTATCGGGAAGACGAGGGAGAAGTTCCCGAAACCTTTCTTCTCCGCGAGCGCGCGCACCGCCGCGTAAGAACCCGCGAACCCGATCCCGGCAATGACCACCCCACCCGCCACCACCACCCCGGTCAGGACCCGGTGCGTACGGCCGAACACCACCACCTGCTCGCCCCGTGCTGACACCAGCAGCCGCTCCTCCCCCGGCACCGGACCGCCAACCAGCCGCACAGGCCGCCAGCGCCGTAGAGTTCACACTCTGCCACAATCAGCGCTATCTGCCCGAACGTCTTTTGTGCGACTGCTGCGTCCCTCCTTGCCCACCCGGATCACGCTGCTGGCCCCACGAGTAGCCAGGACACTCCTGAGACTCATGTCCGGCCGCTGTCGCTCGCCGATGACTACCAGCGATAGGGGTAGTTCCCTGAAGGGAAGGGTCGCTGATCCACGACGCTGTTACCCATCACGCTCACGGCGACGGCACATGACCCGGTGGAAGCTGCCCAGGTTCGGGAGTCCACAGTTCTTCGCTGGGAAGTACCTGACGCGCTTCAATGCAGTACTCGAGGTCGAGGTCGAGTTGACCTCCCGGAACAAGATCAGCGATCTTCGGCAGGAGCGCAGTCGGAACGGGGTAGACGTTGTACATCCACGCATCGTCGCCGCGGTCGAAGTATCCGCGAACCTCAACGATGTCCTCGCGATCCAGCACGGCAATTTCAACCCGCTCGTGATCACCACGCCAGACCACAAGGTCCCACGCGACGTTCATCCCCTCTCCGAAGGGATACGGCCTGCTCACCACCAGCCTCCTCAGGTCAGATTGGGCTCCACCACGCTATGCGACATGGCCAGCGGCCCGATCACCGGCATCAGCCTGATGCCGACCGTCCCCTCAGAGGATCCGCGCCCATCGGCGGCTGCCACACGACTGAGCTCCCGATCGCCGCCGCCCGCCTGCTGGCGAGGGGGCCGATGTCAGCTTACGGCGGTGCGCCGCACGCTCAGGTCGACGAGCTGGACACCCTGCAGATCCTCGCAGCCCGCCGCTATGTCTCCACCCGCCGCCAGCCCTCTGTGCCCCTTCGTCCTCCGGCGGATCCATGAGCTCGGCTCTCCAGCAAGCCGGTCACAAGCGCAAGCTGAGCCGCGGGGTGGTTGAAGAGCTGTCCGGCTGGCCGTCCTCACCGTGCTGCGGCCTCGCCTATCTGCGGGCACGCCGTCTCGGTGGACGCGGTGGAAGACCGACGGGTGTCCGGATCCTCTCGTCTTGCCGCACGGCTTTCGGGAGTGGGGCGTGCGGGCAGGCGGCCGGGGACGGGAGGGCAGTGGGCGGCGGCTGGCATCAGGGGTCGCTCTCCAAGGCACAGACCGCCAGCGAGCGGGGAAATCCCAACTGCCGGGCTGGATGGAACGCGTCCAGGCCGACGACCCGCCCGCACTGCACAACATGGTCAACGGCTTCCGCCGCGACATCGCCGCCTTTTCCCCCACCTGGAGCTCGGGCCAGGTCGAAGGACAGGTCACGCGAACCAAGCAGCGGGGGAAGCATGCCGACTCGCGTACGACAGCGGACCGATAGCCGATGGCGAGAAGCTGTTCGCCGCCTCGCTGCGCGCCTCCTCGACAGCGGCGACGTAAACCCGGGCGCGGTCACGCTGGCGTTCTGGGCGAACCTCCCCCGAGGGCCGCACCGTGTTCTTCGACGCACCGCCCCGCATCCACTCCGTGACCCCGGCCACCCACACCCTCAGGGCCAGCGAGGAAGGCGACCTCGGCCACGCCGCCCAACGCCGTCGACCGGATCGAGTGGCTGCGGCGGGACAACAAGTAGTCAGCGCGCGGGATCGCGCTCCAACTCGTGGGCCAGGGCGTGCGGATCGGCAAACGCGATGAGATCCGAAGGCCCGTGAGCGAGGGTCATAGCGGGCGAGGCGGCCCGCGATGCGCCCCATGGCCACCTCAACTGCAGGAGCTCATCGAGGCGGAGGTAACCCGGCCGCCTTCTTGACTCAGCTCCGGACGGCAAGCTGGAGGGCATTCCGCCCAACACCCCGACCTTCGACCGAATGCCGGCCATTGACGATGAGCCAAGTGAATGGAACGGCGGAGCCCACGCAATATACACAGGCTCCGCCATACAGCCAGCTCCCACCTCCCCTTAAGCCCCCATCTCACCGGCATATCGCGATCCAGAGTTCCAAAAATCACGAGTTGGCGAAATTGTTAGAACTCAGCGATTCATGCAGCGTTCCCGCCTAATCGAAACCCCTATGCAGGACACTCTGAGGATCGATCCGCGCTTCGGAAAGGAACCGAGATAGCACCTCTGCAGGATGGAGGTCGCCGATCGCCGTGAGGATAAACCCTGAATGAGGCGGATAATTCGCCTCTCTGACGAGAGCAACCTTGGTTCCATCACTCAATAGGAACGCAAAAGTGACCCACTCCGCGAGGTCGTCGCACGTGATCTCACTCTCTCCCCATTCCTGTTCGAGCGACTCGACTTCCAAGTCGATTTGCGCCACAAAATTCTGCGGCACCCCTTCAAAGAATTTACTGTCGATTCTTTTCATTTCCTCACCTCGGTGACGATGATGGGAATCGATGCCCATTCTTCACCATCCTTCATAAAGCCTCGCACGCCGCTCTCTACACCCAGCTCCCACGAGACATAACCGTTAGGTGTCCTGTTAGTCGGCTTCGGCCGGACCGTCGTATAGAATTCAACGCTTCCCGGAGGCGCGTCAGGCGGTATAGGCCCTCGATGCGCCTGGGCCGTCGGCTCACCACCCCACCTGGGTATCCTCCCCCAAAGCTCACTTGATTCCGCAATCATACCGGCCTGCTCGGGAGTAGCTGTTTTTGATCCCTTTCGGTGAAACGGTCCGTACAGGGTCACGGGAGGCTCTTGGGCAGCCCCGGCCGAAGCGAGGGCCTTGCTGGCCGCAGATCCACCAGCTCCAGCAATTTCACCACCACCCTTTAGGAGTTTCTCCGTAAGATGCTTGAACACTCCCCCAAGGTTGAACATGCTCGCTATTGTTGCGGCGGCATCTCCAGCATCAAAGGCTCTGGTGTCCTTGTCTACGCCGTGCTTAGTGACAAAGTCGTCGTACTGCTTGGTTGCTCCGCTGCAGTCCTCCCACAAGCAATAGGGAGTAACCTTAGTTAGAGCCTCTGCACCAGAAACGACACCGTGAAGGACTCCTCCAAAGAAGTCCTTGAAGCTTCCCTGAGGGCGCGGGTCGATGGGCTCGAAGTGGCAGTTGGGCTTGTAGGCGGGGTATGTGGCACTGCAGTCTGTGCCGCTACTGCCCCCGCTGCCGCCTCCAGCGTAGCTGCCAGTGAGCCTTTTCCAACCTGGTTCCGGCGTGCGGCTGTTGGGCTGACAACGTGGTGAAGCCCCTGGTAGATGGGTTTTCGACCAAGAGAACCGGCTCCACCAGAGGCTTCACATGCTTGTCTACCCGTCGGG
>NZ_BMTS01000043.1 GCF_014649795.1 Streptomyces melanogenes | reverse complement strand
GGCAGCAACGGCTCCAGCACCGCCCACTCTTCGTCCGTGAGATCTCCCCGTCCCATGAACCGTGATCATCCAACGCTCAAGATCCACTTTCGACACACGGCCTAAGGCAATGGGCTCAGCGTCCATGCCGATCTCCTTCGGCTGGGGGGTGACGGCGCTGTCGTCGTGGCGGGGCCCACACGGGGTGACGGCCCAGGACGGCCACAAAGAGGTGAAGGTCAAAGCGCGTTCACTTGCCGGCTTCCAGGGCTTCGGCGAACCGCCGGTCCATGCATGAGTCAGCCGAAATGCCCTTTAGCGCACCCTCGGCAGGCTAGGTGCGGGGCGGCGGCGGGGTCAAGCGCACCCTCGGCGGGCAGCGCTGCGCGTCCGGAGGTGTGCCACGGCGCGGCGGCGCGACAGAGGGCAGGCGTACAACTCCCCGCACGCCAGCGGGCGTTGAGTATGTGACGACTGCACCTTCGCGGGACGGCGCGAACCTCCGTCTGCGGCAGGAAGCAATCAGTCCGCACTGCTTCATACCGCCATACGGTCACGGTGACGCGATGAGCCACTGTTGGCTGAAATCCCCCGTGTCGGTTTGTTCGACGATCTTCGCGCCGTCGGCGGTCGCGCTTCCCGCCACCCCTAGCACCTTGCCGGTGCTGACGCTGACCAGCTTCACGTACCCGTCGCTGGTGGGCACCGGCCGCCACCGCTGGTTGGCGCCGCCGTTGGCGGGCCACTGGATGACCGGTGTGCCGTCGGCGGACGCGTTTCCCTGGATGTCGACGAGCAAGCCCGAGTGCACGTTGGCCAAGGTGCAGGTCCCGTCGGCGGCCGTGGTACGGCGCCACTGCTGGTTGGCACCGCCGTTGCCACCCCACTGGTTCAGCTGCACACCATAAGCGGTTGACCAGTCCGGTACGTCGAGGAGTTTGCCGCTGCGCCGGTTGGTGAGAGTGCAGGGGGTTTCGACGAGGGTCGCCCGGAACGGGACGGGCTGCGGGCGCAGTTGGTGCAGGTCGAGGACGAGGATCTCGTTCTGTCCGACGGTGAGCCACGGGGCGGGGCAGTACAGGCGCTGCTGGGGTCCGATGGACCAGTACCGGCCGAGGTTGTGTCCGTTCACCCACACGACCCCCTTGGTCCAGCCGGACATGTCGAGGTAGGTGTCGCCGGTCTCGGCGAGGGTGACCGTGGCGCGGAAGAAGATGCCCGCGCGGCCGGGGTCGCTGATCTTCGGACGCAGGGCCGCGACGAACGCCTCGTCGATAGGCAGCGCGTAGGTCTGCCAGTCGCTGACCGTGCCGTTGAGCGGGCCCGCGCCGGAGAGGGAGACCTGCTGGGTGATGCCCTTGCGGTCGACCAGGCCGTGGCCGAAATTGGTGCGCCCCATGCCCTCGACGAGAATGTCCAATGTGGGCCTTGCGCCCGCCGACCCGAGTACGAGGCGCGAGCCGGTGGTCACCTTCAACGGCGTGGCGTACGCCGAGGGCACCGCCGGACGGGAGATAGCGCCCTGGTAGGCGCCGTCGAGGAAGACCGTGGCGTAGTCGTGGACGGAGGTGACGTCGAGCGTGCCTCCCGCGTACCCGGAGAGGACCTTGCGGTAGAGCATGAACCCAAAGTTCTGCCCGTAGTTCTCCATGGGCTGCGGCGCGACGGTCTGCGCGGGCGGCAGCGCGGCGGGCAGGTTGTCCCACAGCGACGCGTAGGCGCTCGGCATCGGCGCGTCGCTTCCGCTACGCGTGATGGTGGGGACCGGTTCCGGCACGGGCGGCAGTGAGACACCCGGATAGCCGCCGATGAGCGAGCGGTACGCGGCGTACCTCGGCGCGGGCCGCCCCTGCTCGGTGATCGGCGCCCCGTAGTCGTAGGTGGTGATGTCGGCGGTGTAGCCGCTTCCGTCGTCGTTCGCGTTGGCACCGGCCCAGTAACCGAAGTTGGTGCCGCCGTGCACCACGTAGACGTTGAACGACTGCCCGGCGTTCATCAGGTCCCGCAGCGCCCCGGAGAGGTCGGTGTCCTGCCCGGCGAACGTGCCCTCGCCCCAGTGGGTGAGCCATCCCGGGTACAGCTCCCCCGACATCGCCGGGACCTTCGGGTACGCCGTGCGGCAGGATCTGATGTCCGAGGAGGTCCCGCCGCTGAGACCGATCGCCCCGCCGGTGACGTTGGTGTGGTTCGCCACGACCTGGCCGAGCCCGTCCTGGGTGTAGAACGGCCCCTCCACCCCTGCCCCGAGCCACAGTTGGCGCAGCTGCTCCAGATAGGTTCCGTCGCTGCCGTACGAGCCGTACTCGTTCTCGATCTGCACCATCAGGACCGGGCCGGCGTTGACGGCCATCAGCGGCCGGATGACCGGGGCGATCGCGTTGATGTACCGGGCCACGGCCGCCATGTAGTCCGGGTCCTGGCTCGCGTTCACCCGCAGCCGGACCGACGGCTTCTTCAGGAGGTACGAGGGCAGCCCGCCCAGGTCCCATTCGCCGCAGACGTACGGGCCCGGGCGCAGCAGCACGTACATGCCCTCCTGCGCGCAGAGCCGGATGAAGGCGGCGAAGTCGCGCCGGTCGGTGGCGAGGTCGAAGACGCCGGGCCGCTCTTCGAGGTAGTTCCACATGACGTACAGCGCGACGGTGTTGAGACCCATCGCCTTGGCCATCCGGATGCGGTGGCGCCAGTACTGCACGGGGATGCGGGCGGGGTGCATCTCGCCGCTGCGGATCTGGAACACGGCGCCGTCGAGGACGAACTGCGAGCCGTCGGCGGAGAAGCCGAAGGTGTGCCCGGCGGCGGAGGCGCGCCCGCCGGAGACGGCCAGCGCGGCCGCCGGGCTCAGGGCGGCGGCGACCAGCAGGGTGCGTCGGTGCATGCGTACTCCCCGGGGCGACGGGCGGACTGCGGGCGGGTCATGAGGCGTTCGGCGGCACATGAGGCGAGCGGAAGGGCATCCGTCTCTCCGCCGTGCTGCGCCGCAACGTAATTAATCGATCAAGAAGCGTCAAGAGTGCACGTAATCAAACATGGCGCCTTCAGGACGCGCACCTCGGAACCTCCGCACGCACCCGGCCATGCTCAACTCAAGCTGCCTGCACGGTGATTGAAGGTGCTTCAAACTCCGCGCTACGATGCACCATCAATCACGCCCGGCCGCACGTCCCCTTCTCACCACAGAGGAGCTCCCCGTGCCACGCCCCCCAGGTTCCCCCCGTATACGCACCGCTCTGAGCGCCGTCGCCGCAGCTCTGCTGTGCCTGCCGCTCGCCACGGCGACCGCCGCGCACGCGTCCCCCGAGGCCCTCCCCGCAGCGGCCCAAGTACCCGCCCCCACCCCGCCGATGGGCTGGAACGACTGGGCCCACTACCAGTGCGGCGTCACCGAGCAGACCGTCACCGCCAACGCCGACGCGCTCGTCTCCACCGGTCTCGCCGCCAAGGGATACACCACGGTGACCGTGGACGACTGCTGGACGACCCGGTCGCGGGACGCCGACGGGAACCTCGTCGCCGACCCGGTCAAGTTCCCGCACGGCATGGCCTGGCTCGGCCAGTACCTGCACGCCCGTGGGCTCCGGTTCGGGATCTACGAGGACGCGGGCTCGTCGACCTGCGGCGGCTACCCCGGCAGCGGACGGCCCCAGGGCGGCGGCGCGGACCACTTCGCCCAGGAGGCCGCCGCGTTCGCCTCCTGGGGCGTGGACTACCTCAAGCTCGACGGCTGCAATCTGTACGTGGCCCCGGGCCAGACGCAGGAGCAGGCCTACCGGCAGGCGTACGACGCCCAGGCGGCGGCGCTGCGCGGCTCGGGCCGCGAGATCGTGTTCTCCGAGTCGGCGCCCGCGTACTTCCAGAGCGGCGAATGGGGCAACCCCACCTGGTTCGACGTGCTGTCCTGGGTCGGCTCGGACGGCCAGCTCTGGCGCGAGGGCTGGGACATCGCCACCTACGATCCCGCGCATCCGAACACCAGCCGCTGGTCCAGCGTGCTCGCCAACTACGGCTACAACCGCTGGATCGGCCGGTACGCCCGGCCGGGCAACTGGAACGACCCGGACTTCCTGATCGCGGGCGCGGGCGGGCTCACCGACGACGAGTCCCGCAGCCAGGTCGCCCTGTGGTCGATGATGGCCGCGCCGCTCATCCTCTCCTCGGACGTCTCCCAGCTCACCCCGGCGGCCCGGTCCGCGCTGGGCAACACCGAACTGATCAAGGTGGACCAGGACAGCCTCGGCCGGCAGGCGGGCGTGGTGTCCACGGACGGCAGCACCGACGTCCTGGCCCGGCCGCTCGCGGGCGGGGACCGCGCGGTCGCGGTCCTCAACCGGAGCGCGACCGCCCGCACCCTCACCACCACGCTCGCCGACGTGGGCCTGCCGGGCTGCACGGTGACCGCCAAGGACCTGTGGACCGGCGCCACCTCGACGGTGAGCGGCAGCCTGGCCGCGACCGTCCCCGCCCACGGCACGGCGGTCTGGCGCCTCACCCCCGGCAGCGGCTGCGGCGCCGCCGTCCCCACCGGCCAGCTCACCGGCAACGGCGCCAAGTGCGCGGACGTCACCGGCAGCGGCACGGCCGACGGCACCCAGGTGATCCTCTACACCTGCACCGGCAACCCCAACCAACGCTGGACCACCGGCACCGACCGCACCCTGCGCTCACTCGGCAAGTGCCTCACCGCGAGCAACACCACCGCCGGCAGCCCCGTCACCCTGGCCACGTGCAGGGGCACCACGGCCCAGCAGTGGAACGCCAACCCCGACGGCACAGTCCGCAGTGCCGCGAGCGGGCTGTGCCTCGATGTGTACGGGGGTGGCACGGCCGACCTGACCAAACTCGACACCTGGACGTGCGGCCACCTCCAGGCCAACCAGGTCTGGGCGATGCCCAACTGACAGGCCGGCCTGTCCGGCCCCTCGCCGTCAGCCGAACCGGACGCTGGAGAAGCGCAGCCCCTTCGGACCCTGCTGGCCGGCGGCGATCTTCGTGGCCTTGCCCTTGCACTGCTTGCCGGCGAAGACGGTCGCCGCCGAGCCCGTCCCGTTGTGGGGGCTGGACGCCGCCTGGGACATCGTGAAGCACTTGCCGTCCGGCAGGTTCTCCACGAAGTACGGCCGGCCCCCCCTCTGGAACGTGAACGGGCCCTTCGCGGGGACGGTCAGGGCGAAGCTCAGCCCGACGAGAGCGACGGCGAACGGACGGATAAGACGTATTATTGATCCCCTGTTGGACAACGGACGACGAAGCGGAAGTGCTTCACTCACACAACGACACTCGGCGGCAGGCGACACGAGCGGAGCGCTTCGTCCGATCGTCGGACGAGGCGGGCGGACCCGATCCGCCGCACGACAAACCCCATGCGTCCGAACCCGGTTGACTTGGAGTGCACTCCAGCACCTAGCGTCCTGAACAGATCGTTTCGAGTTCAGGAGGCAGCAACATGACCACCGTTCCCACCCGTTACCTGGGCAGCCTGGCGGTTTCGGCGCAGGGCCTGGGGTGCATGGGCATGAGCCACGGCTACGGCACCACGGACGACACCCAGTCCATCGCCACCCTGCACCACGCCCTCGACCTCGGCGTGACCCTGCTGGACACCTCCGACTACTACGGCTCCGGCCACAACGAGGAGTTGATCGGCCGGGCCATCGCCGGGCGTCCCCGCGACGAGGTGGTGCTGGCCACCAAGTTCGGCTTCGCCAACAGCCTGGGCGAGCCCACCCTCATCCGCGGGGACGCCGCCTACGTACGGCAGGCGTGCGAGGCGTCGCTGCGGCGCCTCGGGGTCGACCACATCGACCTCTACTACCAGCACCGGGTCGACCCGTCCGTGCCGATCGAGGAGACCGTCGGCGCGATGGCCGAGCTCGTACGGGAGGGGAAGGTGCGCCACCTCGGGCTGTCCGAGGCCAGTGCCCAGACCATCCGGCGGGCGCACGCGGTGCACCCCATCGCGGCGCTGCAGAGCGAGTGGTCGCTGTGGACCCGCGACCTGGAGGCGGAGATCGCCCCGGTCTGCCGTGAACTCGGCATCGGCCTCGTCCCGTTCTCCCCGCTCGGCCGCGGCTTCCTGACCGGCCAGTACAGCTCGGTCGACAAGCTGGAGGCCACCGACATACGGCGCAGCCAGCCGCGCTTCGCCGACGGCAACCTCGAACGCAACCTGGCGATCGTGGCGAAGCTCAACGAACTGGCCACGGCGAAGGGCGTCACCGCCGGGCAGCTCGCCCTGGCCTGGGTGCAGCACCGGGGCCAGGACGTGGTGCCGATCCCCGGCACCCGCCGCCAGCGCTACCTGGAGGAGAACCTCGCGGCCCTGACCGTCGAGCTGTCCCCGCAGGACCTCGCCGCCATCGAGGCCGCCGCCCCGTCCGAGCAGATCGCCGGCACCCGCTACGACTCCACCAGCCTCACCTTCGTCGACAACTGAGCCGCCGAGGCGCCGGCCGAGCAGCGGGCAGGCCGGTCCGGGCTCCGCGAACGTCGACGGGGCCCACGGCGGCGCCACCGGACCCTGACCGGAGCGACCTGCTCCGAGGCCGTGGGCCAGTCTGCGAGGATGTGCCGTATGACCGTGCGCGGCAGGAATCATGTGACGGTGACCGGCCGGGACGGAGGGCCGGTGGTGATGCTGGCGCACGGGTTCGGGTGCGACCAAAACATGTGGCGGCTGGTGGTACCGCTGCTTGAGCAGGACTTCACCGTGGTGCTCTTCGACCATGTGGGAGCCGGGCGTTCGGACCTGTCGGCGTGGAGCCGGGAGCGCTACTCCTCACTGGAGGGGTATACCGAGGACGTCCTGGAGATCTGCCATGAGCTGGCGCTCGGGCCGGTGACGTTCGTGGGGCACTCGGTGAGCGCGATGATGGGCGTGCTGGCGGCGGCGCGGAAGCCGGAGGCGTTCGCCGGGCTGGTCCTGCTCGCCCCGTCGCCGTGCTTCGTCGACGATCCCGCGACGGGCTACCGGGGCGGGTTCAGCGCCGAGGACATCGATGAGCTGCTGGAGTCGCTGGACGCGAACTACCTGGGCTGGTCGGGTGCCATGGCGCCGGTGATCATGGGCAATCCGGAGCGCCCGGAACTCGGCGAGGAGCTGACCAACAGCTTCTGCCGCACCGATCCCGACATCGCCCGCGTCTTCGCCCGGGTGACGTTCCTGTCCGACAACCGCGAGGACCTGGCCGAGGTCACCGTGCCCACCCTGGTCGCGCAGTGCTCAAGCGACGCGATCGCGCCCCCGGAGGTCGGAGCCTTCGTCCAGGCGCGGATTCCCGGCAGCCGGCTGGTCACGCTGAACGCGACCGGGCACTGCCCGCAGCTCGCCGCCCCCGAGGAGACGGCTGCCGCGATCGCCGACTTCGCGCGAGCGGGCCACTGATGTGCCCGGCCGACGGCGGCGACAGCGGCGGGGACCGGGCACCCGGGAAGCAGCCGGGTGACGACGCCGCGTTCGCGGCCCTGCTGGAGGACAGTGCCGAGGACCTGTACGAGCATGCGCCGTGCGGCTATCTGTCCACCCTCCTGGATGGCACGATCGCGAAGATCAACACGACGCTGCTGGACTGGCTGGGCCACGCCCGCGGCGACGTGGTGGGCCGCAGGACGTTCTCCGACCTACTCACGGCCGGCGGCCGCCTCTACCACGAGACCCACTTCGCTCCCCTGCTGCGCATGCAGGGCGAGGTCAGCGGGATCGCCCTGGAGCTCAAGGCGGCCGACGGCAGCCGACTGCCGGTGCTGGTGACCTCGACGGTCAAGACGGGCGGCGACGGGCAGCCGCTGCTCATCCGTACCACCGTCTTCGACGCCCGCGACCGCCGCGCGTACGAGACCGAGCTGCTGCGCGCCCGCCGGGAGGCGGAGCGCGAACGCGAGGAACTCAAACGCCTCAACGCCACCCTGCAGCAGACCTTGCTGCCCCCGGCTCTGGTGAGCGTGCCCGGTCTGAACGTCGCCGCGCACTACCACATCGCCTCCGCGGACAAGGTCGGCGGCGACTTCTACGACCTCTTCCCCCTCACCGACGGTACGTGGGGGCTGTTCCTGGGCGACGTGTGCGGCAAGGGCGCCACCGCCGCGGCCATCACGTCGCTCGCCCGCTACACCCTGCGCGCCGCCGCCGTGTACGACCCCGACCCGGCCGCCGTCCTGAGCAACCTCAACACGGTCCTCAACCACGAGTACAACGGCACCGACCCGCGGTTCTGCACCGTCGTCTTCGGGCTGCTCACCCCCGACGCCGACCGGGACGGCTTCCGTATCACCCTGGCCAGCGGCGGCCACCCGCCGGCCCTGTTGATACGAGCCGACGGCAGCGCCGACTTCCTGCCCACGCCCGGAGGGCAGCTGATCGGCGTCCTGCCCGACGCGCACATCGCCACCACGACCGTCCGTCTGGACCCCGGCGACACCCTGCTGCTCCACACCGACGGACTCACCGAAGCCCACACCGCGCAGCTCGGCGACGGCGACCGCTACGGGGACGAGGCGCTCCTCGACTTCGTCCGGGCCCTGGGTCCGACGACCGCCGCCCACACCGTCGCCGCGGTCCGCGACCTGCTCGACACCTTCGGCACCGGAGTGGACGACGACACGGCCGTCCTCGCCATCAGCGTGCCCCGACCCCCCAGTGAAGAGCAGCAGTGACCGAGCTGACCGTCCGCACCCGCACCACCCCCGCCGGGCCCGTCATCGAACTGGCCGGGGAACTCGACCACGCCAGCGCCCCCGACGTACGCGCGCTCCTGCCCGGCCTGGCGCTCGGGGCGGGCCAGCAACTGGTCATCGACCTGAGCGGCATCACCGTCTGCGACTCCAGCGGCATCACGGTCCTGCTCGCCGCCCGCAACCACGCCCTCGCGGCCCGGGCGGGCATCGCCCTGGCGGCCGTCCCCGCCCGCGTCAGCCGCATCATCCACATCGTCGGCCTCGACCGGGTGTTCCCCACCTACGCCACCGCGCGAGCAGCCGAGGCGGCCTGGGCGCCGCCCTCAGCCCATCCGTGAACAGGGCGCGTCCGACGCGTGGTTGTGCCCGTGGGGAGAGGCGCAAGACTATGGGCCATGGACTACGTTGCGCAGTTCCGCCGCGAGATCGAGGCGTTCGACGCCGCGATCCGTACGGCGTCGCTGGAAGCGGGGAACGACCGGGTGGCCTTGGTGCCCTCCTGCCCCGGCTGGTCGATGGCCGACCTGACGTTCCACCTGGGCTCGGTGCACCGCTACGTGACCGCGGTAATCGCCGAGAGGCACCAGCAGCAGCCGGAACCAGTCGACCCCTCCTACCTGAACCTTCCCCCCGTACGCGCGAATTGGCCGCACCCGGAGAACACCCCGCACCGCGGACCACTTCCGCCGGACCTCATTGACTGGTTCGGGGAAGGGGCCACCGCGCTGGGGAACCTGCTGGCCACCCGCGATCCGGCCGAGCAGGTGTGGACCTGGTCGCGGGAGCAGTCCGTCGGGTTCTGGCAGCGGATGCAGACCATCGAGGCGGCCGTGCACCGCTGGGACGCGGAGAACTCCATCGGCGCTCCCGGGCCGATGGACAGGCAGCTGGCCATGGACGCCGTCACCCACACCTTCGAAGTGATGGCCCCCGCCCGCCGAGCCTGGCGCAAGGCGCCGCCCGGAGCGGGCGAGCGGATCCGCTTCAGGCAGTCTGACGGCTCCCTCATCTGGATCGTGCAGACCGACCCCGACGAGGTCCTGCTCAACGCGGGCAGCGGCTGCTGCGACGTCGAACTGACCGCCACGGCCTCGGACCTGATGCTGTTCCTCTGGCACCGCATCCCCCTGGACACCCTGGAAGTCCGCGGCGACGCCTCACTCCTCGACCGCTACTTCAAGCTGGTGCCCCCGCTCTAGAGGGCCTGCGGACCGGAACGTCACCGGGCGGCACGGCCCCGGCATCACTACTACTCGGTCGGCGGCATGTGGGCCTTCGCGTCCTCGTACGTGCCCTCCGCCTTCTGCTCGGCCGGGCCGTAGACCAGGTTCAGTACGCCCGTCTGGAACGCCTCCGAAGAGATCAGCCTCAGCGGGATCGACGGCTCGCCCTCGTCGAACAGGCGCAGGCCCTTGCGTACGGCGAGGGGGTGCACCAGCAGGTGCAGCTCGTCCAGGAGTCCGGCCGCCAGGAGCTGGCGGATGATCGAGATCGAGCCGCTGAGGGCGATGTCGCCGCCCGGCTCGTTCTTCAGGGCGGTGACGGCGTCGACGAGGTCGCCCTGAAGCTGCTCGGAGTTCCGCCAGGTGAAGTCCAGCTTCCGGCTCGACGCGACGATCTTGCGTGCGTCGCCGAGCATCTTGGCGAAGCCCGCGTCCTCGCCGCCCGCCGCCTCGCGCTCCGGCCACGCCCCGGCGAAGCCGTCGTAGGTCTTGCGGCCGAACAGCACGGTGTCGGCATCGGCGAGCATCGCGCCGACCGCCGCGCCCATCTCGTCGTTGAAGTACGGGAAGTGCCACTGGTCGGGCGCCTCCACGACGCCGTCGAGCGAGATGAAAACACCCGCCGTGATCTTCCTCATGATGTCCTCCCGGATACGTCGCGGTTGCAGTCTGCTCCAGTAAGACGGCGGGAGAGTGGGGAACTCATCGGTGGCGGCGCATTCGTTTCGGATCCCGCGCCACGACTACGCCACCGGTTGGCTTGTTCGCGCTCTGTGACGGCGGCGGTGAGTACGTTGAGGTGGTCTCCGAGCAGCACCGACCGCACCGGCACCTGGCACAAGGAGCACCACCCATGCCGTACGACCGCGCATCGAGTTCCGAGCAGGCGACCCGCAGCTACTACGACACCGCCGACGTCGACGCGTTCTACGACGCCGTGTGGGGCGGCGAGGACATCCACACCGGGATCTACACCCATGACGAGGAGTCGATCGCGACGGCCTCGCGCCGCACGGTCGAGCTGGCCGCGGACAAGGTGAGCGGCCTGCTCACCGCGGACAGCACGGTGCTGGACCTCGGATCGGGCTACGGCGGCGCCACCCGCTATCTGGCCGAACGCTTCGGGTGCCGCGTCGTCGCCCTCAACCTCAGCGAGTCCCAGAACGCGCGCCACCGCGCCACGAACGCCGAGCGCGGTCTCGGCGACCGGATCGAGGTCGTCACGGGGTCCTTCCACGACATCCCCTTCCCGGACCGCCGCTTCGACGTCGTCTGGTCCCAGGAGGCGTTCTGCCACAGCGGCGACCGCACCCGGCTGCTCAGCGAAGCCGTACGCGTCCTCAAGCCGGAAGGGGCTCTCGTCTTCACCGATCTGATGGCCGCCGAGGACGTCCCCGTCCGCACCCTGCGCCCCGCCGTGTCCCGCCTGGGCGTGGACGCCCTGGCCACCCCGAACCTGTACCGCCAGACGCTCGCCGGACTCGGCCTGACCCGCACCGACTTCGACGACCGCAGCGGCGAGATCCTCACCCACTACGAACGCCTCACCGCCGAGACCAGCCGACGGAAGCACGAACTGCGCCAGATCATCAGCCCGGCGTACGTCGACGGTCTGCTCGCCAATCTGCCGCTGTGGGTGGACGCGGCCCACCGAGGGCATCTGCGCTGGGGCATCTTCACCGGCCGCCGCGCCTGAACCTCAGTTCCGCTCGCCGCGCGCGGGCGGTTCGGGCAGCCAGTCGTGCGCCGGGTCGTACTCCAGCCACCGGCTCCGCGCCGCCTCCGCCGCGCAGGCGGCGGTGAGGCCGTCCACTCCCGGGTGTCCGCCGCCGGTACGCCACAGCAGTGACCAGGCGTACAGCGGTGTGGGTTCCACCAGGGGAACGGAGCACAGCCCGGGGACCGACGGCAGGGGTACGTCGGCGGGCAGGAGCGAGAAGCGCCGCGGGTCGTCGGCCACCTCCGTGAGGAAGTGGCCGAGCCCCAGGTTGACGCTAGCGGCCCGGTCCCGGATGTCGAACCGCTCGGCGAACTGGTGGAGGAAGTCGAGCCGGTCCAACGCACCGGGCGCCCACAGCACACTGCCGCGCAACTGCTCGGGGCGCAGCGCCGGTTCGGCCGCGAGCGGATGGCTCGCGCTGAGCACGGCGTCCACCGGTTCGAGGCGGACGAGGCGGTGTGCGAGGCCCGTGTGCAGCGGAGGGTGGACCCGGCCGAAGGCGGCGTCGATGTCGCCGCGCAGCAGCGCCGCCGTCACCGACGGCAGATCGCGGCCGTGCCCGAGCACCAACTCCCCCGCCTGCCCGGCGACTTGGGCCAGCGTCCGCATCGGCGCGTAGAGGTGGCCCCAGACGTCCACCCGCAGCGGGCGGTCCTGCCCGACCGCCGCCGCCACGGCCGCGTCGGCGGCGGCCAGCGCCTGCCGGGCCGGTGGAAGGAAACGCTGTCCGGCCTCGGTGAGGCGGACACCGCTGCCGTCGCGCCGGAACAGCTCGGTGCCGAGCAGGGATTCCAGCCGCGCGATCCTCTTGGAGAGCGCCTGCTGCGAGATGGCGAGCGTCGCGGCGGCCCGGCCGAAGTGCAGCTCCTCGGCGGCGCGTACGAAGGCACGTACCTGCGCCATGTCGAGATCCACGGCTCCCACCATAGGTGACAACCAAAGGTTGTCGGTCGCGCGTATGCGTTGTTGGATCACGGGGTGACCGGCGAGGTTGCATGCTCGGCATGCAGAGACTGATTCCCACCGGGGACGCCGCGCGCCCGGTCGCCTTCGCCGAAGTCCCCCAGCCCGTACCGCGGCCCGACGAGGCACTGATCAAGGTCGAGGCGTTCGCGCCCAACCGGGGCGAGACGTTCCTCCTCGAACACCCCCGGCCGGGGCTGCTGCCCGGCAAGGACGTCGCGGGGCTCGTCGTGCAGGCCGCGGCCGACGGCTCGGGCCCCGGCATCGGCGCCCGGGTGGTCGGGCATCCGGCGCTCGGCGGCTGGGCCGAGTACGCCGCCGTGCCCACGCACTCCCTCGCGGTGCTCCCCGACAGCGTCGACAGCGTACGGGCGGCGGCCCTGCCCCTGGCCGGGATCACCGCCCTGCGGCTGCTGCGCGCGGCCGGTTCCCTGGCCGGGCGACGGGTGCTGCTGACCGGCGCCTCGGGCGGTGTCGGCCACTACGTCACCGAGCTGGCCGTGGGGGCCGGGGCCGAGCTGACCGCCGTGACGGCCACGCCGGTGCGCGGCGAGCGCCTCGCGGAGCTGGGCGCCCGGGTGGTGCACGAGGTCGCGGCGGCCCAGGGGCCGTTCGACGTCGTGCTGGAGTCGACGGGCGGGCCGGATCTGCCGGTCGCCCTCTCGAAGGTGCGCCCGGGCGGTCTGCTCGTCTGGTTCGGGCAGGCGAGCCGGAGCCCGGTGACCCTCGACTTCTTCGAGCTCTTCAAGGGGCCCGAGCGGGTCACCATCCAGCACTTCCACTACGCGGGCGCCCCCTACGGCTCCGACCTCGCCGCCCTGGTGCGCCTGGTGGAACGGGGCCTGCTGCACCCGGAGATCGGCCGGACCGCCGACTGGACGGAGACCGCCGACACCTTGGTCGACCTGCGCGAACGCCGGATACGCGGCAAGGCCGTCCTGGTGACGGGCGGTGCACGATGAGCACCACGCAATCCCCCGCCACGCAATCCCCCGCCACGCAGTCCCTCCCCACGCAATCCTCCACCACGGAAGCCGCCGCCTTCGCCGCCGCGCAGTGGACGCGCGCCACCGGCGCGGGCGTCGACCCCCACGAGTACCGTCGCGTCACCGACGCGCTCGCCTCCGTCGCCGGCTGGGGCCCGTCCTTCGTACGCACCGGACGGGCCTATCTGGACCGCGCGGCAGGCGCGGGATCGTCCGTGTCGGCGGGCGAGTTCCTGCTGACGGCGGCTCGGTGGTTCCACCTGGCCACCTTGGCGCCGTACGCGGAGGCCGACCGTGCGGCCGCCGAGGCGGACCACGCCTTGGGCCGGGCGCTGACGCTGTTGGAGCCGGGCGCCCGGCGCGTGAGCGGCGAGGCGTTCACGGGCTGGCTGCGCGGCCCCGCCGACGCGCCGGGCACTGTGGTCGTCGTCCCCGGCCTGGACTCGGCCAAGGAGGAGTTCCTCGGTCTGGTGTCCGCGCTGCTGGCCCGAGGGCTCGCCGTGTTCGCGATGGACGGCCCGGGACAGGGCGCGCTCGCGGCCACGACGACCTTCACGCCGGAGTACGAGCAGGTGGTGGGCCGGGTCGTCGACGCCCTGGGCGTCGCCCGCATCGGGCTCGTCGGCATGAGCCTGGGGGGCTACTTCGCGGCCCGGACCGCGGCGCTGGAGCCGCGTGTGGCGGTCGCGGCGACCGTCAGCGGCCCCTTCCGCCTCGACTGGGACCAACTGCCGCCGCCCGTACGGGACATCATGGCCCGCCGCACCGGCGGACCCGACGCGGCCCGCGCGTTCGTCCGCCAGGTGGACCTCGCCGCCCTGACACCCCGCATCGCGGCCCCGCTCCTGGTCGTGGACGGCGGCCAGGACGTCATCCCCGGGGTGGCGAACGGCGAGTCACTGGCCCGACTGGCTCCCCGTGGCACCTACTTGTCCGTCCCCCACGGCGACCACCTCCTCGGCAACGCCCAACCCGACTGGCTGCCCCGGCTGGGCGACCACATCGGGCGCGCACTGACGGAAGCCGAATAGCCCGGCCCTACCCCTTCACGCCGCGTGCAACGCCACCGTTGGATGCAGGCGCGAGGCGCGGATCGCCGGATAGAGGCCCGCGAGCACGCCGATCAGGAGGGTGGCGGCGAGGCCGCCCGCCAGGGCCCAGGGCGGGACCACCGTCGTCCAGCCCTGGGCCCGGGCGAAGCCGTACGTCGCCGTCGCGCCCAGCAGGGCGCCCGTCACCCCGCCAAGCCCCGAAAGCAGCAGCGACTCGGTCAGGAACTGGAGGCGGATCGCGCCCCGGGTGGCCCCCAGGGAGCGGCGCAGGCCGATCTCCTGGCGGCGTTCCAGGACGGAGATGACCATGGTGTTGGCGACGCCGACCCCGCCGACCAGGAGGGCCACCGCGCCCAGGCCGAGCATCAGGGTCGTCAGGCCCTCGTCGGTGGCGGCCTTGGCGGCGAGCGCGTCCGAGGGGCGGGAGACTTTGATGCCCGCCTGGCTGCCGGGGTTGATGCTGCGGGCGAGCACCGCCCGTACGTCCTCCACCGAGGCGTCCGTGGACCGCTCGAAGACGGTCGTGGGGTGGCCGTCGAAGCCGAAGTAGCGCTCGGCGGCGGGGAATCCGACCAGGGCCACCCGGTCCAGGGTGGGGACCAGTTCGATCGGCTCGAGGATGCCGACGACGACCACGCGTACGTCGTTCATCATGATCGTCTCGCCGGTGCGGGTGATACCGAGGCGGTCCGCCGCCACCGCGCCCAGGACCGTCGTCGGGAGGCGTTCGCCCGCCTCGGTGAGCCAGCCGCCCTTGGCGACCTCGCCGCCAAGCGCGGACAGCAGGTCGAGGCGGGCCGCCTGGGTGGTGACACCGGCGGTGCGCTCCTCGGGGACCAGGGCGCTGCGACGGACGCGGGCGTCGACGTCGGCGGTGGCCGTGGCGTGCCGCACCGGGCCGATGCGCTCGACCATCGCGACCGCGTTCTTGGGGAGCTTGACCGGCCGGCCCGTACCGTCGTCGTCCGCCTCGGCGGTGAGGAGGTTGGTGCCGAGCCGGTCGAGCCGGGCCATCAGGTCCGCGCGGCTCGACTCGGACAGGCCGACGACCGCGACCATGGTCGCGATGCCGATGGCGATGCCGAGCGCGGACAGCACCACGCGCGCCCGCCGCGCGACCAGGCCGACGGCGCCGACGCGGAGGATGTCCCCGGGGGTGAGGCGGGAGGGTTTGAGGTCGGAGGGCCTGTCGGTGGACTTGGGGTCGTTCTTGGGGTCGTTGTTCATCGGCGGGCGTCCCCCGTGAGCGGCGTGGATCGGGAGTCCGAGACGATCTCGCCGTCCTTGAAGCGGACCCGGCGCGGCAGCGAGTCCGCGATCGCGTGGTCGTGGGTGATCACACAGACGGTGGTGCCGGAGGCGTTCAGCTCGTGCAGCAGCTCCATGACGATCTCGCCGGACGCGGTGTCCAGCGCACCGGTCGGTTCGTCCGCGAGCAGCAGCCGGGGCTCGCCCACCAAGGCGCGGGCGATGGCCACGCGCTGCTTCTCGCCGCCGGACAGCTCGTTGGGCGTGTGCGCGAACCGGTGGTCCAGACGCACCCCGGCGAGCGCCTGCCGGGCCCGCGCGCGCCGCTCCTTCAGCGGTACGCCCGCGTACAGCAGCCCGTCGGCGACGTTGTCCACCGCGTCGCGCCCCGCCGCCAGATGGAAGTGCTGGAAGACGAAGCCGATGTGGCGGGCGCGCAGTGCGGAGAGCCGGGCGTCGGACAGCTCGGACACGTCGTACCCGGCGACCTTCACGGTCCCCGAGGTGGGCCGGTCGAGGGTGCCCATGACGTTGAGCATGGTGGACTTGCCGGAGCCGGACGGGCCGACGACGGCGAGCAGTTCGCCCTCTGCGACGGTGAGGTTCACTCCGCGCAGGGCGTGGACGCCGCCGGGGTACGCCTTGGTGGCGTCCCGCAGTTCGATCACGGGGAGCCGTGTCATGACGCCGCCACTCCGACCAGCGCGCCCTCGCGCACGTCCGGACCCGAGACCTCGATCCGCCCGTCGGCGGTCATCCCCGTCTCGACCCGCACCATCTTCGAGGTGGCGCCCTGGACGATCTGGAGGCCGTAGCCGCCGTTCTCGCCGCGCAGGGCGACGACCGCCTCGACGGGGACGGCGAGGACTCCCTTGCGCGCCTCGCTGACGAACTTCACGCTCGCCGACGCCTTGGCGTCCTCGCCGGACACCGCGCCCGCACCGCCGTCCAGCGCGATCTCCACGGTGATGCCCTTCTGCGCCGCGCTCGCGCCGCTCCCGGATTCGGGCCCCTCGGGGCGCACGGTCCCGGCGACCCGGCCCGCCGCGGTCCTCCCGCTCGGCAGGGTGACCTCGACCTTGGTGTTCCTGGAGGTGAGCGCGCCGTCGGTCTGCTCCAGCTGCGCCCGTACGACGGGCTGGGTGGCGCCGATCGTCACCACCGTCCCGCCCGGGGCGACCTGGTCGGCGAGCGCCGCGTCGGCGGTGACCACCTTGACCTGGCCCGGCTGGAAGACGACATCGCCCTTGCCCACCCTGCCGGTGCTCTCCCGGTTCAGTGACTTCTGCCACCGCTTGACGGCGGCCTCGGTGTACTTGTCGTACTCGGTGTCGACATAGAGCCCGGCCCCGTACCCCAACTCGCGCAGGTTGCGCTCCAGTTGGAGGACGTCGCCGCCCCGGTCGCCCGCCTTCATCTCGCGGAACATCGGGACGGGGCCGTAGAGGAGGGTGACGGGCTTGTCGTTCAGCTCGTAGAGCGCCTGCCCCCGCTTGACCGTCCTGCCTTCGGCGGCGGCCACCGTGACCGTGCCCTCGACGGCGGACTTGACGGCGCGGCGCTGCGCGAAGTCGAGCTTGCCGTCGACCGTCTTGGACAGCACGAGGTCGGTGCGGACGACCTTCGCCGTGGCGGGCGGCAGATCGCTGCCCTGAGCCGAGGCGCCCGCGTCGCCGCCGTCGCCGAAGAGCAGGGCTCCCCCGGTGACCGACGCGGCGACGGCCGCCGCGCCGAGCGCGAGGAGGGCGGTGCGGCGCGTCACTGCATGCCGTCCAGACCGTCGAGCAGCTTCGACTCGCACGCCTTGCGGGCCTGCTTGTACGAGGGCGACTCGGTGTCGATGGAGCGGGACGTCGGATCCGGGTCGCCGCCGGGCTGGGCGTTGCCGCCGCTCATGGTGGGGTTGGCGAACTTGGAGACGCCGTTGTCCCGCATGCACTGGGCGTGCGCGAGCATCGACTCGTACGCCTGCTGCTGGTCGCGCTTGGGCTCGGCGTTCATGGCGGCCTGGAGCTCACCGACGCACGCGCCGTTCTTGCCGCCCTTGATGCCGTCGTTGCGGCCGGGCTGGGCGCCGATCGCGTTGACCTTCGCCCAGTCCAGATAGCCGCTGAGCTTGGGGTCGGGGAAGTCCTTGTAGCCGCCCTTCACCCGCATGCACTGGACGTACTTCAGCTGGGCGTCGTAGAAGGCGCTCTTGCCCGCGGGCCGCGTGCTCTCCCCCTTGGACGTGCTCGGTACCGGCGCGTCGGGCACGTCGGCGATCGCGTCGCCCTTCGTGCCCGCACCGGCGCTGTCGTCCCCGCCGCCGCACGCGCCGCAGAAGGCGATGACGGGCACGGCCACGAGAGCGATGACGCGCGCTGCGACAGATACGCGGGCATTGCGCCGGTTTATCCCGTTGGTTCTGTTCATCCCGAGAAAGCTCATGTGCTTCACGTTCGCCAGCGCAGATGATGACCCGTCCATGGCGATGTGATGGGAACGTAACAATGCCTCCGACCTGCGCCTCCGCCCTCATTCGGAGTAGGCGGAAGCGGGCCCGGCGTGGTCATAATCGGCCCCATGCCGCATGTGCTGCTCATTGAGGACGACGCGTCCGTACGGGACGGAATGGAGCTCGTGCTGCGCCGGCACGGGTACGGCGTGGACACCGCCGCCACCGGGGAGCAGGCCCTCGCGCTGCTCGCCGAGGAGGGCGGCGCGCGGATCGAGCTGGCCGTGCTGGACCTGATGCTGCCCGGCATGGACGGCTTCGAGGTGTGCCGCCGCATCCGGGCCCGCTCGGCGACCCTGCCGGTCATCATGCTGACCGCGCGCGGCGACGACGCGGACATCGTGACGGGCCTGGAGGCGGGCGCCGACGACTACGTGGTCAAGCCGGTCACCGCCCCCGTCCTCGAAGCCCGCATCCGGGCCGCGCTGCGGCGCGCGGAACCGTCCGGGCAGGCACGGGAGGCCGACGACCTCGCGGGGCTGGTGATCGACCGCGCCGGACTGACCGTCACCAAGCACGGCGTCCCGGTCGCGCTGCCGCCCAGCGAGCTGCGGCTGCTCCTTGAGCTGTCGGCCTCCCCCGGCCGCGTCTTCAGCCGCGAGCAGCTCCTGGAATCCATTTGGGACCACACCTTCCTGGGCGACTCCCGGCTGGTGGACGCGGCGGTCGCCCGGCTGCGGGCCAAGCTGGAGGACACCCCGGGCAAGCCGCGGTACGTCCAGACCGTGCGGGGCTTCGGCTACCGCTTCGGGCCGCTGTGAGCCGTGGGAACGGGCCCGAGCGCGCCGCCGGCGCCAGGTGGCGCCCCCGGCGGCTCATCGGCGGGCTGCGCACCCGGCTCGTCGTCACCTTCGTCGTCGTCGCCCTGATCAGCGCGGTGACCGCGACCGCCCTCGCCTACCGGGACGCCCGCACCGCCGTCCTCCAGCGCACCCAGAACACCGCCGTGAACGACCTGCGCAAGCGGGTCACCGCGGTCGCCGCCGACTTCGACCTGCCGCCCGACCAGCGCGCGCTCTCCCGCCTCGCGGCGAAGGTCTCGGACGGCATCGGCGCCCGCCTCGTGGTCGTCCGCTACCAGGACCTCGTCGCCACCTCCGACACGCTCGCCGACACCCGGGACCGGATCAGCACCGAGCTGCGCGCCGCCGTGCACACCGGCAAGGGGGCCCGGTTCCAGCGGGTGATGTGGCGGGGCGAGCCCTATCTGACCGTCGGCATGCCCGTGGCGTACGCCGACGGGGACCGCCGCACCTCCGGTCTGGAGGTGTACGCGATCACCGACCTGCGGGCCGAGCGCGACGACACGGCGGCCCTGCTCGACTCCGTGCGCGCGGGCACCGCACCGGTGGTGCTGCTGGCCGCCGTCCTGGCGCTGCTGGCCGCGGGAACGGTCCTGCGTCCGGTACGCAAGCTGAGCCGGGCCACCCGTGAGCTCGCGACCGGGGACCTCGGCAGCCGGGTCGCCGTCACCGGGCACGACGAACTCGCCGACCTGGCACGGACGTTCAACGAGACCGCCGACGCGCTCCAGGCCTCCGACGCGGAACTGCGCGACCAGGAGGCGAAGGCGCGCCGCTTCGTCGCGGACGTCTCCCACGAGCTGCGCACGCCCCTGGCGGCGATGACGATGGTGGCGACCGTCCTGGAGGAGGACGCCGACCAGCTGCCACCGGACGCGGCGCGGGCGGCCCGTACCGTCGGCGCGGAGACGGCCCGGCTGTCCCGGCTGGTCGAGGATCTGATGGAGATCTCCCGCTTCGACGCCAAGGCGGCCCGGCTCAACGCCGGCGAGACCGACCTCGCCGAGACCGTACGGGCGTCCCTGGCGCTGCGCGGCTGGACGGACCGGGTGCGGGCGCGGCTGCCCGAGGGCGTACGGGCGGTCGTCGACCGGCGCCGTATCGACGTGATCGTCGCGAATCTGGTGGGCAACGCGCTGCGGCACGGGGCCCCGCCGGTCACCGTGACCCTCGCGACGGTGACCGGCGCGGACGGGGAGTGGCTGACGCTCGAGGTCGCCGACCACGGCCCCGGGCTGCCGCCGGAGGCCCGGGAGCGGGTCTTCGACCGGTTCTACAAGGCGGACGCGGCCCGTACCCGGGGCGCGGCCGACGACAGCGGACAGGGCAGCGGCCTGGGCACGGCGATCGCGCTGGAGAACGCGCGCCTGCACGGCGGCACGATCGAGGTGGCCGACGGGCCGCACGGCGGCGCGGTGTTCACCCTGCGCCTGCCCGCACGACGCACCGAAGGGGGCGCCGGGTGAAGGCCCGACGAGGAGCCGTGGCCGCCGCGCTGGGGATCGCGGGGATCGCCCTCACCGGCTGCGGCGTCCAGCCGAGCGGTGTGGTGGGCGCGGGCGAGCCCGCGTCCGGGCTGACGCGCGGGATGCGCCTGTACTTCGCGTCCGACAGCGGACTGCGCGGAGTGCCGCTGCTCGACACGGAGGTCAAGGACCTCAACTCGGTGGTGAAACTGCTGGCCGTGGGGCCGCCGCCCGCCGAGCAGCGCGACGGGCTCACCTCGCTGATCGGCAAGCTCGGCGGCTACACGGTGACCGGCACGGGCCACCGCGTCACGATGCGCCTCGACGGCCCCTATGCGATGTCGGGCCGCGACCAGGGCACGGGCCAGCTGGTGTGCACACTGGCGCGCGCCCAGTCCGTACTGGACCCGAAGACCAGGGCCGACGACGTCGAGGTGACCGTGCGGCCGAAGGAGGGCGCCGCTCTGGGGCCCTACCGGTGTGCGGAGTTCCTCAACCGGTGAGACGGGCAGGTTCACGGCGCTCCCGGGAGCGCCTTCACCTGGGCGGCGCCGCCCGCCTGCACCACATGGTCATGTTTGTCATGTCATGCGGAGTGTTCGACGGATTTCCTCCCCCTGCCCTCGCCATAGTGCGGGCATGACACGAACCCGCTTGTCCGCCCGTCTGCGCACCCGTGCCCGCACGGCCCTGCTGTGCGCCGCGCTCCTCGCCGCCACGGTCCAGACCACCGCCGTCACCCCCGCGTACGCGGGCGGGCCCGGCCACGACGACCGCGACTGCGTGAAGACCCGGGGCCCCCTCGACGGCCGGGCCCGCGAGGTCCTGGGCCTCGCCCGCAGGGCCAAGGACGAACTCCACCTCAAGGCCGTGCAGCTGCGGGTCACCGTCGACGGGCACGAGGTCCTCACGGACGCGCTCGGCGAGTCCATGACCAATGTCCCGGCCGAGCCGGACATGCACTTCCGCGCCGGGTCCGTGGCCTTCGCCCACATCGGCACGGCGCTGCTGCAGCTGGTCGAGGAGGGACGGGTCCGCCTCGACGACACCGTGGAGCGCTGGCTGCCCCGGCTGCCCAACGCCCGCAAGATCACCCTGCGGATGCTGGCGACCAACACCACCGGCCTGCACGACTACGTCACCGACCCGGCCTTCCTCGCCGAGCTCGCCGCACACCCGTTCCGCCAGTGGACCCCCGAGGAGTTGGTCGGATACCCGCTGCGCCACCCGTTCTGGTACGCGCCGGGCACCAGCTGGAGCTACTCGCACGCCAACTACGTACTCCTGATCGCCGCGCTGGAGAAGATCACCGGCATGCGGATCGACGAGCTCCTGGAGCAGCGGATCACGGGCCCGCTGGGCCTGCACGACACGCAGAACAACTTCACCCCCGACATCCCCACCCCGGTCCTGCACGCCTTCACCTCCGAGCGCGGCACGTACGAGGAATCCACCTTCTGGAACCCGTCGTGGACCACCGCACCCGGCGCGGTCATCACCACCCACATCTGCGACCTGGCCCGGTCGGCGCAGGCCATCGGCAGCGGTGAACTCCTCTCGCACCGCGCCTACCGCACCCTGCTCAACCCCGGCACGGTCGGCCTCGGCGGCGGCACCGCCACGTGTCCCGCCACGGTCTGTCTGAAGCAGACCCCGGCCAAGCACTTCGGACTCGGTGTCATCGTCGTCAACGGATGGGTGCTGCAGAACCCGTCGTTCTCGGGCTACGCGGCCATCCAGGCGTATCTCCCGTCCGACCGCCTCGCCATCGCGGTCTCCGCCACCAAGACCGCGACCACGCCCGACGGCAACATGGCCCAGCAGGTCGCCGAACGCATCGCGGCGGCGCTGGCCCCGGACAGCCCGCTGGCGGTCTGACGGTCTGGCGGTTTGACGGGAACCACCTGGCCCGGCAGCACATCTTCACCAGCACCGGTGATCCAAATGTGTTGCCGGGTCCGGATGCGTGCTGGTGACCAGGGGGATGAGGCATGTCGGCTTTCAGCGGGGCGTTCGGGGTGGTGTTCGGCTCGATCGGACTCCTCTTCGCCGCCTTCGGGATCGGAATGCTCGTCCTGGGCGCCCGCAAGAGCTCCGAGTACAAGCGGCTCTTCCGCGAGGGGCAGGTGGCGGAGGCCCGCTGCCTGGAGACGTACATAGTGCATCGCCACTCCCCCGACGCGCCGACCTCCAGCCAGCGGCGCCTGATCGTCGCGTTCCGGACCGTGGACGGCCGGGACGCCCGGGCCGAGGTCGTCTCGCGGCACCCGTATGTGGCCGGAGACGTCGTGCCGGTGCGGTACCTGCCGGAGCGCCCCGACCGGGCGGTGGCAGCGGAGGCCACACCCGGCCTGGGAGTCTTCTCCTGCCTCTTCGGCGGGGTGATGGTGATCCTGACGTGCGTGGGGCTGGGCTTCGCCGCGATCGGTTTCGGCGTGGCGGCGTTCATCGGCATGAACTGACGCGAGGCATCAGCAGACCTTGCGGTAGGAGGCCTCGGGGATCAGCTTCCGCCATTCCTCTCTGCTGAAGTCGCGTTGGACTCGGTGGCAGAGATCGGCGGAGAGGGCCTGGGCGGCGAGCGGGTAGGAGCGCCATGGTGTGCGCTCGCCCGAGGCGTACAGGAAGCGGCCGTCCGGGCTGAAGGCGAGGGTTCGGACGACGTCCCCGCCGGTGGCCAGGGCCGCGCTGAGGGGGCGTTGGGTCTGGGTGTCCCACAGCTGCAGCGATCCGTCCGAGCCCGCCGCCGCCAGGACGTGCCCGTCGCGGGACAGGGCGAGGGCCGTGATGCTCGTCCTTTCCCCGGGCATCGGCTGGCTGTCGTCGGCGGTCACCGAGAACGGCTTCATGTGCCGCCGCGGGTCCTCGTCCCACACGGTGATCTGTGGGTACTGCGTCCCCGCGGCCATCAGCCCTCCACCGGACGCGGCGGCGAGGGAGATCAGGTCCGGGGAGTGTGGATGCAGGCTGGTGCGTCCGGTCGTCAAGTCGGTGACGTAACCGCCCGACGTGACGGCCTGGTTCTTGGTCGGAGGGAGCATGAAGGAGTATCCGGGACCGTCGGCCACCTTGGCCAACTTGCCGTCGTGGGTGTTCCAGGATTCGAGCACCCGGTCCTCGCCCGTCTCACGGATGGCCAGCAGGGTCCTGCCCGAGGGGTCCAGGGCGATGTCCAGTGTCGTCTGGCGCGGCTTCCCGAACGACGTCAGGTTCACGACGGCCTTCGTACGGCGCTTCGTCACGTCGTACAGCGTGATCTCCTGGCGGGGAAGCGCATGTTGCCACGTCAGCACCCCGTAGGCGAGCGTCCGGCCGTCGGCGCTGAATGCCATCCGGCCGACGCAGAACTCGGTGTGCGCCGGGCAGGGTTGGGACGAGAGCTCGGTGATGACCTTTCCGCTCTCCCCGTCACGGAGCTGGAACGCCCGTAGGGTGCCGTGGCGCACCGAGGTGGCCAGCAGGCGCGCGTCTGGGCTGAACACCGCATTCTCGACCGGGTCCTTGACCGCCGTCGCACGCACGATCCCGCGCACGTCCAGGGACCGGACCGCCCCTTTCTTGCGGCCACCGACGAAGCGCAGGAGCCCGCGCTCCACGTCCAGTCGTAAGCTGCTGGCCTTCTCGTCCACCAGCCGGTAGCGGAAGACGGGCCGCGCCGGGTCGGCGGTCCGCCACATCAGGATCTCGTTCCCGGTCGCCGCCGCGAGAAGCCGTCCGTCGTCACTGAACCGGACCTCCTTCAGGCCCTGTTGTTCGACGACGAGCTCTTGACGCCCTGTGGTGAGGTTCCAGGTACGGACCCCCGTGTTGTTCATGAGGGTCAGGCCCTTCCCGTCGGGAGTGAACCGCATACGGTGGACGTCACCGCTGCCGGGACACCGCGCGTACGCACCAAGGGAGCGGGGCAGGGCCAGCGTGCGCTTCGCCGCCATGTCCCACACCTCGAGTGAAGCACCCGCCGCGCACGTGGCGAGGAGGCGCTCGTCCGAACTGACCGCCGTCCGGTGGGTGTCCAGCGGATGCTCGGCCGTGTTCTTGAACAGTAGGCGCTGGTCGGCGGCGTCCCACACCTGGATGGACGGCGTGTCGTAGGAGTCGGTGAGCACCAGGGCCCGGCCGTCGCCCTGGAAGCTGCCGACGGTCAAGACGGAGCCCGGCAGCTCGGGCCCGTCACGCTGGGACTGGCCGGTGTGCCACAGGCGGGTACCGGCCCGGCCCGTGAGCAGCACCGTCCGGCCGTCCTCGCTCACGTCCGCCCCCTCACCGATCAGAAGATCGGAGGACAGCACCCGATGGCTGTCGACGTCGCGGCGCACGGCGTTGCCGCCCGCGAAGGTGGTCACCGTACGGCCGTACCGGTCCAGGAAGCGGGGAGCGTCGGAGTCGGAGTCCGGGTCGGCGTCCACGTCGGTGTCCTGGTCCGGGCGGGAGGCGACGGCCACGAGGGCGGCGCGCGCCTCCGGTACGCGCGCGAGCCTCCAGGCGGCGAGGCTCAGCCGCATGGCGGTCTGCGGGTCGGACTGGAGGTAGCTCTGCGCGAGCGTGGCGGCGCTGCGGGCCGCCGACTCGCGGCGCTGCTGGTCGCGGGCCCGCCCTTGCTGCCAGGCGATGCCGCTCGCCACCAGGGCGAGCACCACCAGGACGGACAGGGCGGAGGCGATCACACGCCGTGTGAGGCGGGCACGACGGTGCGCGTGCCGACTCGCGGTGAGAAACGCCTCTTCGAGCGCGGTGAGTTGGATCCGCCGGTCCTCCGTCCCGAACGCGGTCTGCGCCTGGGCCAGGCGGGTGCCGCGCAGCAGGGCGTCGGAGTCCCGGCCCAGGTCGTGCCAGTCCTGGGCGGCTTCGGCGAGTTGGCGGTGGGCGCGCAACCGGTCGCGGTCCCGTTCGATCCACTGGCGCAGCCGCGGCCAGGCGGTGATCAGGGCCTCGTGGGTCAGGTCGACGCTCCGCTGGTCCAGGGAGACCAGGCGCGCCCGGGCCAGATGTTCCAGGACAGGACCGGCGTGCTCGGGGTGGACGGCGTCCAACTCCTCGCGGGCGGCGGGGCGCCGCGTGTCGGGCGTTCCGGCGCCGGGCGTGATCAGCCGCAGCAGCAGCTGACGGGCGACCTGGGCCTGACCGTCCGGGAGTTGGGCGTAGGCGTGCTCGGCGCTCTGGGTGATCGCCCCGCGCAGTCCCCCGGCCAGCTCGTACGCCTGCAGGGACAGCGTCCGCCCGCGCCGTCGGCGCCAGGTCTCCAGCAGGGCATGGGACAACAGGGGCAGACTGCCGGGCTCGGCGGTCGCCTCCTCCAGCACCCTGGCGGTCAGGGACCGTTCGACGATCAGCCCTTCGGCCGCCGTGGACTTGAGGATGACTTCGCGCAACTCGGCGGGGGTGAGCGGTCTGACGGGCAGGCTCGCCTCGTGGACGACGGCGGCCAGGTCGGGGTGTTCGAGGCAGTGGCTGTAGAAGTCCGCGCGGGTCCCCAGCACCACGCGCAGTCGGCTCTCAGGGTCGCGCGCCCCCATCAGCAGGGCGATGAACCGGTTCCGCTCCTCAAGGTCGTGGCAGAGGGTGAAGACCTCCTCGAGCTGGTCCACGATCAGCCAGGTGTCGCCCGCCGCGCCATCGGGGACGAAGAGCCTTTCGTGGTCACGGACGGGATGCGGTCCGGGCGTGAGGATACGGACGGCGGCGGGCTGTACGCCGGGTTCGTCGAGCGCGCGTAATCGAGGGATCAGCCCGGCGCGCAGCAAGGACGACTTGCCGCTGCCGGACGGGCCGAGCACCACGGTGACGCGGTGGTCCAGGGCCGTCCGGACCAGCTCGTCGGTGAGCCGGTCGCGCCCGAAGAACCGGTCCGCGTCATCGGGTTCGTACCGCGCGAGCCCCCGAAACGGCGGTACGGCGTTCTCGTCGTCGGCCCAGACCTGACCGGCCTCCTGCCGCGACGCCTCGCGCCAGCGCTCCTCCCATCCGGCCGGGTCGGCGCCGCAGGCCGTCACATAGGCCAGCGCCACGGCGAGCGAGGGCAGGGTGTCCCCGGAGGCCGCACGGGAGAGGGCGGCTGCGGAGTAGTCCACCTCCCGGGCCATGCCCCGGTACGTCGGACCGCCCGCCTCCTGCCGCAGCAGCCGCAGCGCCTGGGCGAATCGCCGCACGGGACCGTCCGCCGGATCGAGGGGCTTCTCACTGCGTCCCACTGTTTCCCCATTCAGTGATCACGTGGATGCCGGGTGACTGATCGGCATGGGCTGTCATGTCCCGGCCCGTGGCCGAGCCGGGACACGACGTCGCCGTGGAAGGCACCGGTACCGCTGACCCGGCGGTGCACGGGCAGTGGAGTTGGTTCACGGACCGCGTGCACCTGTTGCCGGGTGCCGCGCCACCCCCGTGGGCGGCGGTACCGGGCTTGGCACAGCGATCCCATCGCCTCGTGGATTGATGCGCAGCCCCCGCCCGGGCGACTAATCAATCGGCCCGAACGCCGCCACCCCGCACCTCACCCCCGCCGAACCCCCGCGGCCAGCCTGAACAACTCCTTGAGCGCCCCGAACGCCGCCTCCCGGTCCACCAGGCCGTCGAGGTTGTGCAGGGTGTGCAGGCCGATGCCGGTGCCGAAGACGATCGACGCCAGGCTCTTCGCGTCGGGGAGGCCGGGGGTGTCCTGGACGATGCGTTCCAGGTAGCCGATCCATACCTGCCGCGTGCGTTCGTACCCCTCGATGTAGGCGTCCCGCAGGGGGCCCTCGTCCCGTAGGACCTCCGGCAGGACCGTGGCGAACACGCGGCCGCACGGGGCGTCGACCACTGCCAGGTGCGCGTCCACGAGGGCGTCGAACGTCAGGGGGCCGGAGTGCGGCAGGCGTCGGCCGTACTCCTCCTCGGCCGTGCGGAAGGCGAGTTCGATCACTTCGACGATCAGGCCGTCCTTCGAGCCGAAGTGCCAGGCGACCGAACCCCGGCTGATCCCGGCCCGGTCGGCGACCGCCTGTACGGACGCGGCCCTCGGGCCGGCCTCGGCCACCAGTTCCGTCGCCGCCCGCAGCAGACGGCGGCGGCTCTCCCGCGCGGACTCCTCACGACGACCGGTCATGCGGCGGATTGTTCCACAAGGGGCGCGGCCTCCCCAGACCCCTCCGTCCGACGCCCTCGCCGGACACCGATCATGTGAGGAGTCTTGACGGTCTGTGTCATGCGTCCAACGATTGGACCCCTGTCCAGTATTCGCGGGTGGGTCGCCCCGCCGATCGCGTTCTCGCCGTACTCGTTCCGAACCACCGACCGCACGATGGGAGACGTCATGCGCCTGGTCACGTTCGTGAGGAAGAACCAGAAGGACCACAAGGACCACAAGGACCAACCGAACCCCGAGTCCGTCGGGGTGCTGCTCGACGGAGACACCACCGTCCTCGACCTCGCCGCCGCCGCTCCGGGAGAGGCGGCCTTCGGCTCCATGCTCGCCCTGATCGAGTCCGGTCACGAGGGGCTGCGCCGGGCGCGGGAGCTCTGCCGACTCCGGAACGGGCCCGCCCTGTTGGCCGTCGAGGACATCGCGCTGCGGGCGCCGCTGCCGCGCCCGGCCCGGCTGCGTGACTGCGGGCTGTTCATCGCCCATCTGGAGTCGGGGCTCAGGGAGTTGGCCCGGCGCCAGTCGGCCCGCGCCGAGGACCCCGACGCCGAGTTCCAACGGCTCATGGCCAGCGGCCGGTTCGACCTCAATCCGCTCTTCCGCGAGCGGGTCATGTATTACACGGCCGACCATCTGTCGGTGAGCGGGCCCGAGGACGTGATCACCGCGCCCGCCGGGGCGAAGGAGCTGGACTTCGAGCTGGAGTTCGCCGCCGTGGTGGGCCGGACCGGCCGCGAGGTGAAGCCCGGCGCGGCGCACGAGCACATCTTCGGCTACACCGTGTTCAACGACTGGAGCGCCCGCGACCTCCAGCTGCTGCTGATGCCGGCCGGTGTGGGCCCCTGCGAGGGCAAGGACTTCGCCGGGTCCAACACGCTCGGGCCCTGCATCGTCACCCACGACGAGCTCACCGACCCGTACGCGCTGACGATGACCGCCCGGGTCAACGGCCAGGAGTGGTCGCGCGGCGGCACCGACGGCATGCACCACAGCTTCGAGGACGCGATCGTGCACCTCAGCCGGGACCGGGCGGTGCACCCCGGCGACGTCATCGGCTCCGGGACGGTCCCCTCCGGCACCGGGTTCGACCTGGCGCGTTCGCTGCAGGACGGGGACGTGGTCGAGCTGGAGGTCGAGGGGATCGGCGTCCTGCGCAACACCGTCCGCGTGCCCGCGCTCCCCTCGACCGGCTCATGACCGACGCGTACGTCCTCGCCGTGGGCCGCACCCCGTACGGCAGGTTCCCCGAGCTCGGTGTCGGCGCGCTGGCCCGCGAGGCGCTGGCCCTGTGCCTCGCCGACGCCGCGGCCGGGTCCTCGGTGGTCGACGGGGTGTTCTTCGCCAACGCCACCCAAGGGGCCCTGGAGCAGCAACATTTGATACGAGGTCAGGTCGCCCTGCGCGGCACCGCTCTCGAAGGCGTGCCGGTCTTCAACGTCGAGAACGCCTGCGCCAGCGGCGCCACGGCCTTCCACCTCGCCGCCACCGCCGTACGGGCCGGGGAGATGGACGTCGCCCTCGCGCTCGGCGCCGAGAAGATGTACGGCGCCGACGAGACACGCACCACCGAAGCCTTCCACGGCGGACTGGACGTCGCCCGCTGGGAGGCCGAGCTCAAGGCGCTGCGGGAGGCCGCGGGGGCCGAAACCGCGCCGCCAGGGCGGCGTTCGGTGTTCATGGACGTCTACGCGGCGCTCGCCGCCCACTACCGGCGCCGCTTCCCCGACTGCACCGCCCGCCGACTCGCCGCCGTCACCGCCAAGAACCGGCGGCACGGCTCGCTCAACCGCGACGCCGCCCACCGCACCCCGCTCACCGTCGACGACGTACTGGCCGCGCGCGAGATCGCGGCACCGCTGACGCTCCCCATGTGCGCGCCCATCGGCGACGGCGCGGCGGCGGCCCTGGTCTGCTCACCGGCGGCGGCGCGCCGGATCGGCGTCCGGCGCGCCGTGGGCATCCGGGCGAGCGTGGTCGCCTCCGGCTCGGGCCGGGCCCTGGACGACGAGGAACACCAGATCACCCGCCGCGCCTCCGCCACCGCGTACGAGCGCGCGGGGATCGGACCCGCCGACGTGTCACTCGCGGAGGTCCACGACGCGACGGCGATCGGTGAAGTGCTCCAGCTCGAAGCCCTCCGACTGGTCGGCCCCGGTGAGGGCGCGCTCGCGGCCGAGCGCGGCGAGACGGCACTCGGCGGGCGCCTCCCGGTCAACACCTCGGGCGGTCTGGAGTGCAACGGGCATCCCGTCGGCGCCACCGGGATCGGCCAGATCGCCGAGCTCACCACACAGTTGCGCGGCGAGGCCGGTGCGCGCCAGGTGCCCGACGCGCGGATCGGGCTCGCCGAGAACGGCGGCGGGTTCCTGGGCTTCGAGGAGGCGGCAGCCGCGGTCGTCGTCCTGGAAGCGCCCTTACGGGTGGGGAGGTTGCCGTGACACGAACTGTGGGCCCACCGCCCAATGCCCCGGCGAACATCGCCGGTCTGCTGCACCGGGCGGCCGCCGCGACCCCGGACGCCCCGGCGGTGTGCGAGGGCGCGACCGTACTGCGCAACTACCGTCGGCTGGCCGAGCGTGCGCGGGCGATCGGGGCCGCGCTGGTGCGCGAGTACGGGCTGCTTCCCGGCGACCGGGTCGCACTGGCGATGCGCAACACTCCGTACTATCCGGAGATCCTGTTCGGCGTCTGGTGGGCCGGGCTGGTGGCGACGCCGATGAACGCGCGGCTGCATCCCAAGGAGTTCGCCCAGCAGATCGAGGACTGCGGGGCCCGGCTGTGCGTCGCCACGGACGAGCTGGCCGGTGCGCTGCGCGAACAGGGCCTGGGGAAGACGGTGTTGACCGAGGCCGGTGAGCTGGCGCGGACGGCGCCGTCTGATGGATCTGGGCCTCCGGCGTCGGTGCGCCCCGACGATCCGGCGTGGTTGTTCTATACGAGCGGCACAACCGGCCACCCCAAGGGCGCGACGCTCACCCACCGCAATGTGCTGGCGGCGACCGAGAGCGCCCTCACCGACATCGGCCCGGGTCTGGACGCCGCCCTGCTCCACCTGGCACCGCTGTCCCACGCGGGAGGTCTCTTCGGGCTTGCCGCCGTCGCCCGCTCCCGTCCGCAGGTGTTCCTCCGGGGCGGTGGGGTGGACGCACGGACCCTGGGCGAGTCGCTGCACGCCTTCGGACCGGCGGTGTTCTTCGCGGTGCCGACCATCCTGCGCCGACTGCTCGACCCCGCGCTGCTGCCGGACGACCTGGTCGGCCAGGTCCACCACATCCTCTACGGCGGCGCTCCGATGTACGCCGAGGATCTGCGGCAGGTCATCGCCCGCTTCGGACCCCAGCGGCTGTGGCAGGGGTATGGCCAGGGCGAATCCCCCGCCACGATCACCCATCTGCGGCCCGGGGACCACCGGGGCAACGACGCCGAGGCCCTCGGGCGCCGGCTGGCGAGCGTCGGCCGCGCGCGCACCGGCGTCGAGGTGCGGGTGGTGGACGCGGCGGGGCGGGAGGTGGCGCCCGGGACCAACGGCGAGGTGGTCGTCCGGGGCGAGACCGTGATGGCGGGCTACTGGAACAACCCCGAGGCCACTGCCCGTACGCTGCAAGGTGGTTGGCTGCACACCGGCGACCTCGGACGGTTCGACACGGACGGCTTCCTCACCCTCGTCGACCGCGCCAAGGACCTGATCATCGCCGGGGGCTCCAACATCTATCCGCGCGAGGTGGAGGAAGCCCTCCTGCGCCATCCGGCGGTCGCCGAGACGGCCGTGGTGGGGGCTCCGGACCCGGAGTGGGGCGAACTGCCCGTCGCCTTCGTCGTCCTGGCCCCCGACCGTACGGCGACGGCCGACGAGCTCGACCGCCACTGCCTCGCGCACATCGCCCGGTTCAAACGGCCGCGTGGTTTCCGCTTCGTGGCCGCCCTGCCCAAGAACTCCTACGGAAAGGTCCTCAAGACCGAACTCAGGGGACTGATCGCCAGATCCCCGGACGCCGAACACGGAAGAGGCTGAGCTGAGATGAGCCGCATCATCGACCTGACCTCCCCGCTCGACCCCCACGACCTCGATCTCGTGCCACCCGACATGCCCGATCTGGCGCTGGTGATCGCACCCAAGATCGACTATCACACCCATGACGCCTGGGGCCGCGAGTTCATGGTCGCCTCCTTCGGCTGCGACCCCGACGACCTGCCCGCCCGCGAGGGACCGGCGGGCGAGGTCATGCACGAGATCAGCACGCACTGCGGTACGCACGTGGACGCGCCCCTGCACAGCGGGCGCCTGTGCGAGGGCCGCCCCTCGCGCACCATCAGCGACATCGCGCTCGACGAGCTGTACCGCCCCGGCATGGTGCTCGACGTGCGCCCCTGGGCCAGGCCCGGCGAAGCCATCCCCGTCGAGGCGCTGGAGCAGGCGGTGAAGGCCAACGGGCGGGACATCCAGGACGGCGACGCGATCCTGATCCGCACCGGCCAGGAGCGCTACCGCCTGGGCGAGCCGGAGTACTTCGACTACCCCGGCATGTCGGGCGCCGGCACCCGCTATCTCACCGGCCGGGGAGCGACGATCCTGGGCACGGACGCGATCGGCTGGGACCGGCCGATCCCGAGGATGCGCCGGGCGTTCCAGGAGACCGGTGACGCCGGGCACATCTGGGACGGGCACTACGCGATCCAGGACAAGGAAGCGCTGATCGTCCAGCAGTTGGTGAACCTGGGCGCGCTCCCGCCGACCGGTTTCATGGTCGGCTTCTTCCCCCTCAAGCTCACCGGTACGAGCGCCTCGCCCACCCGGGCCGTCGCCTTCCTCCCCGAATAGCGCGACCGCGGCCGTGCGGACCACACCCCGCACGGCCGCTTTTCCATACCGGCTGACCCGCTGGATTTCCCGACCACGCAAAAAGCGTCACATCCGATCCGCCCCGCACGGCGCCACGACAGCCCGCCGCACATCGAAACCCGGGAATTACCGGGCCCGCGCGGCCGAATGTGGTGCCGGTCACCTGGCCGGATGTCAACACTCCGGCACCGGTGACGCGTTGACGATGTTCCGCTACGAACTGTAGCGTTACTTATCGGTAGGGTGGTGAATGCAGAAAGGCGTGAGTTCCAAGGGCACGAAATAGTGGGCTCCGCGCATCACTGCCCGGCTTTTCTGTCACACCCTCGACGGTTGCGCGAAGCTGCCTTTCCACAGCGACACAGCAACTCGATGAGGCGTGCATGAGCAATCCCAACTCCCTTTGCGACGAAGTACTGTCGCAGATTCGGCCGCTGATCGAATCCGTCGTCAACGACGTCCAGATCCGCGCACTTGAGGATTCGACTCTCGCCGTCATACGCGACAGAGATGTCGCGGCCACCACACTCGACACCCTGGTGGAGCGGGCGGAGTTCTCGGTGAACATGCTCGTGCCGCATTCCCGCGACGCTTTGCCGGTGGCGGACGCGGCGTTACGGGGCCTGGCCGCGCGGCGTCCCGGCGGGGCCCGGGTGCAGATCCTCGCGGCGCCGGAAGTGGCCGCGGACCAGCGGCTCGCTCGGCTCGGCGGGCTCACCGAGCGCGTCGAGGTCCGGCTCGCCGCCGACGTGCGGCACGCCGCCGTGGTGGTGGACGGGCAGGTGGCGCTGGTGCGCTCGCCCGGCGTGGTCACGGCCGGCGCCGAGGCCTCCGTCATCCGGGCGCCCGGCGTGGTCAAGGCCCTCTACGACATCATGATGACCGCGTGGCACCGGGCCGCCCCGCTGGTGAAGTACCAACAGCTCCAAGAATGCCTCAACGGGGACTGCGGCACGCGGATCCTGCAACTGCTCAGCGACGGCTGCACGGACGAGGCGGCCGCCCGCGAACTCGACATGTCCGTGCGCACCTATCGCAGGAGAGTCGCCGACATCATGCGCCTCCTCGGTGCCCGCTCACGATTCCAGGCCGGGGTGTACGCATCCAGCATGGGGTTGTTACAACCATAAGTCAGAGGCGTGTCAGGAAGTACATGTGCAGGCAGCAACCTGTCAGCTGGAACAGGAAAGCACCGCAGTGCATGGCAATTTGCTGACCTCCCGTTGAACATGGCCGCCTTTTCTGGCGAGACTCGGAGTCGAGCCCGCGCAGCCGACTGCCGCGCGGCCTTCCCGAGTTAAGGAAGTCACGTACACCATGGGTGAAGAAACCCCGGTGCGGCCCGCACCGATCGCGATCGTCGGAATGGCCTGCCGGGTTCCCGGTGCCGACGGCCCGGACGCTTTCTGGCAGCTCCTGATGGACGAGGTCTGCTCGGTCGAGGACGTTCCGGCGACCAGGTTCGGGCGGCCGTACGAGATTCCCGGGGCGCGCGTCCGGTCGGGACTCCTCAAGGACGTGGACCGGTTCGACGCCGAGTACTTCGGGATCTCCCCGAGGGAGGCGGCGGGCATGGACCCGCAGCAGCGGCTCTTCATGGAGACCGTCTGGGAGGCCCTGGAGGACGCGGGCCAGGACCCCGCGCGGCTCGCGGGCACCCGTACCGGCGTCTACGTGGGCACCACCAACGTCCACTACTGGGACCTCCAGCAGAGCGTCGACTTCCCCGACATCCACGCCTCGCTCGGCGCGGGCTCGCGCTCCACCACGACCGGCCGGGTCTCCTTCGCCCTCGGCATCACCGGACCCGGGCTCTCCGTGGACACCGCCTGCTCCTCCTCGCTGACCGCCATCGCGCTCGCCTGCCAGAGCCTGCGGGCGGGCGAGTCCACGCTCGCCATCGCGGGCGGCTCGCAGCTGCTGCTCGCCAATACCGAGAACCACGGCTTCGTCGACGCGGGCGTGTTCGGGACCGACTGCCGCTTCGGCGACGCCTCCGCCGACGGCTTCGTCTTCAGCGAGGGCGTGGGTGTGGTCCTGCTCAAGCCGCTCGACCGCGCCCTCGCCGACGGCGACCCGATCCGGGCCGTCATCCGCGGCTGGGGCATGAACAACGACGGCGCGGGCAGCGACACGATGATCAACCCCGCGCTGAGCGGCCAGCGGCAGATGCTCCAGCTCGCCTACGAGCACGCCGGGATCCCCGTATCCGACGTCGACTACATCGAGACCCACGGCACCGGCACCCGCGCGGGCGACCCGGTCGAACTCGGCGCCATCGCCGCCGTCCTGGGCGGGCGCGACAAGGGCCGGCCGCCGCTGCTCGTCGGCTCGGTGAAGAGCAACATCGGCCACACCGGCTCCGCCGCGGGCGTGCTCGGGCTGATCAAGACCGTACTGGCCCTCCAGCACCGCACCGCCCCGCGCAGCCTCCACGTCACCGAGCGCACCCCGGCGATCGACTGGGACGCCACGGGCCTGGACATCCCGCACCGCGCGTCCGTACCGCTCGTGGCGGAGGGGCGGCCGCTGACCGCCGGTGTGAGCGGGTTCGGCGTCTCCGGCACCAATGTGCACCTCGTGCTCACCGAAGCCGAGGCCGAGGTCGGAGCCCAATCCCGCGGCACCGGTGACCGCACGCCCCTCGCCTCGGAGAGCGGCGCCACGCACATCCTCCCCCTCTCCGCCGCCTCACCCCAGGCCCTGCGCCAGCGGCTCCAGGACATGGCCCACCACCTCTCCCCCGGCGGCGCCGGACGCGGCGCCGCGATCGCGGACGTCTGCCACACCGCCGCGACCCGCCGCGCGCACCACGACTGCCGCGTCACCGTCGTCGGCGACAGCCACGACGCACTGGCCGAGCGGCTGCGGGACGTCCTGGCCGAGGACGGCTCCAGGCCCTACGCCGGCCGCCCGCAGGTCGCGTTCGTCTTCTCCGGCCACGGCTCGCAGTGGATCGGCATGGCCCGTGAACTCATGGACACCTCGACGGCGTTCAGCGCGGCACTGATCCGCTGCGACGACGTCGTACGCAACGAGACCGGCTGGTCCGTCATCGACCGGCTCACCGACGGCAGCGACCTGGTCGGCGAGACCGTCGCCGTCGTGCACCCGGTGCTCTGGGCGGTCCAGGTCTCCCTCGCCGAGACCTGGCGGGCCTGGGGCGTGGAGCCGGACGTGGTCATCGGGCACAGCATGGGCGAATCGGCGGCCGCCTGCGTCGCGGGCGCCCTGAGCCTGGCCGACGCGGCGGCCGTGGTCTGCCGCCGCGCCAGGCTGATCCGCGACCGCGTCGCCGGTCGGGGCACCATGTCGGTGGCCGCACTGCCCGCGGCCGAGGCCGAAGCGCTCATCGCGGAGCTCGCGGTGAACGTGTCGGTGGCGGCCAGCAACGGCCCGCGCACCACGGTGCTCGCCGGTGAGATCGAGGGCATCGAGAAGATCAAGGCCGAGCTGGACGCCCGTGACGTGTTCTGCCGCGTCATGAAGGCCGAAGCCGCCTCGCACTGCGCCCAGATGGACCCGCTGCTCGACGAACTCGGCGCGGAATTACGGGAGATAGCCCCCAGGACCGGCCGCATACCGATGCGCTCGACCGTCACCGGCGAGCTGGAGGACGGCAGCGGGCTCGACGCCTCGTACTGGACCCGCAACATCCGCGGCCGCGTCCACTTCCACGAGGCCGTGCTCAGCACCGCCCTCGCCGCCGAGACCGTGTTCGTCGAGATCAGCCCGCACCCGATCCTGTCGAGCGCCGTGCAGGACTCGCTCCTGGACGCGGCCCTGCCCGGCACCGCCGTCGGCTCCCTCATCCGCGACGAACCGGACCGCCAGACCCTGCTGACGCACCTCGGCAAGGTGTACGAGAGCGGCGCCCGCGTCGACTGGGACGGCCTCTACGGCGGCGGTCGCCTCGTTCCGCTGCCGACCTACCCCTGGCAGCGCGAGAGCTACTGGGTGGAGGACCTCGAAGCCCTCCCCCAGTCCCACACGTTCGCCCTGGACCCGTCGGACTCACCGTTCCTCGCGGACGCCCCGGCGCACGGCCCCGCCCTGCTGCACGGCCCGGCGTTTGCCGAAGCCGCCCGGGTCGCGGCCGTCAGGACCGCGCGGACCGACGCGGTGCTGCTCACGGACGTGACCGTCAAGGACGCCCTCGCGGTGCACCCCGGATCCGCCCCCGTGCTGCGCGTCACCCTCACCCCCGGGGAGACGGACGGCAGTTGGTGCTTCTCGGTCACCGGGGAACAGGACGGCAGGGAGAACGAGCACGCCTGCGGCACGGCGACCGTGACGCCCGGCCTCGCCGCCGCCGTGCACGAACCGCTCGCCCGCACGCTGGAGCGCTGCCCGCAGCGCCTCGACGGTGCGGCCTTCTATGCCGGAATGGCCGGGGTCAAGGAGCTCTACCAGGTGGTGGACGAGCTCTGGCTCGGGCAGGGCGAGGCCGTCGGCCGACTGCGCCGCCCCGCCACGCTGGAGCCGCACCCGGACCACCCGGTGCACCCGGCCCTGCTGGCCGCGGCCGCGCAGCCCGCCTTGGCACTGCTGCCGGACATGGCGTACCTCACCGAGCACGTCGGCCGCGTCACCGTGCTCGGGCCGCAGACGGACGTGATGTGGAGCAAGTGCTGGATCTCGGAAGTCACCCCCGACGGGCTGCTCTTCCTGGACCTGGCGCTCCTGGACGAGGCGGAGAACGTGGTGGTCGAGGCCACGCGGATGCGGATGCGCAGGCAGGACGGTGGTACGGAGGTCGGCGCCGGTGCCGAGGCGAGCGCGGAGGACGAGATCATGAGCACCGAGCCCGAACCCGTCCACGAGCGGGGAACGGTCACCGGCCGGAGCGCGGACGGCGGCATCGAGCTGACGGGCGAGCTGCGGCTGACCGACCCGTCCAGCGGCTTCGTCGTCGAACTGCGCGGCAGCCTGCGGATCTCGCAGGCCGGTACGGCGAGCCCTTCCCCCGCGGTCACCGCACCCGCTCGTACAACCGCGCCCGTCGCACAGCCCACGGCCGCCCCGGCACCCGTCGTGGCGGTGAGCCCCGCGGCCGTGGCACGGCCCACCGCGGACCGGCCCGCCGAGGACGCCCCGGCCGCCGACCGCCCGGTCGTCGACCGCGTGGCGGCGCACGTCGCCGCGGTGCTCAAGATGCGCGTCGCCCGGCTCGACGTGAACAAGCGCTTCAACCAGCTCGGCATGGACTCGCTCATGGCGACCGAGCTGCGCAAGCGGCTGGAGAAGGAGCTGGGCGTCGCCCTGCCCATGACCCGGCTGGTGCGCGAGACCACGACCGCCTCCCTGGCCCGGGAGCTGGAGGCGGAGATCACCCGCTGACCGGCCGACGCGCGGCCGGACCGGACCACAAGGCACCAGCAGCACCACAAGGTGGAGGAAGAGTTGAGCAAGGACCTGTACGACATCGGCCAGCTGCCCCCGTTGGGCGAGGTACCCGCGCGGATGCACGCGTCGGTCATCCGCCCGGAGCGCTACGGTCCGCCGGAGCAGGGCTTCGCCATGGAGGTCGTGGACGTACCGCGCGTCGGGCGCGGCCAGGTCCTCGTCTACGTGATGGCGGCGGGCATCAACTACAACAACGTGTGGGCCTCCCTCGGCTACCCGTACGACGTCATCGCCGGACGGCAGAAGCGCGGCGAGCCCGAGGACTTCCACATCGGCGGCTCCGAGGGGTCCGGCATCGTCTGGGCGGTGGGCGACGGCGTCACCTCCGTGAAAGTGGGCGACGAGGTGATGCTCTCGGGCTGCACCTGGGACGAGACCGCCCACGACATCCGCCTGGGCGCCGACCCGATGACCTCGGTCACCCAGAACGCCTGGGGCTACGAGACCAACTACGGCTCCTTCGCGCAGTACGCGCTCGTCGACGACTACCAGTGCCACCCCAAGCCGGCCAACCTCTCCTGGGAGGAGGCCGCCTGCTTCCTGCTGACGGGCGCGACCGCCTACCGGCAGCTGTGCGGCTGGGCCCCGCACACGGTGGAGCCCGGGGACCCGGTGCTGATCTGGGGCGGCGCGGGCGGCCTCGGCTCGATGGCGATCCAGATCACCCGCATCCGGGGCGGTGTGCCCATCGCCGTGGTCTCGGACGAGGAGCGCGGCAAGCACTGCCTCGACCTCGGCGCGGAGGGGTTCATCAACCGCAACGACTTCGACCACTGGGGGCGGCTGCCGGACACCACGGACGACGCCGCCATGGCCAAGTGGGCCAAGGGCGCGCGGGCCTTCGGCACCAAGTTCTGGGACATCCTCGGCGAGCGCCGGGCGCCCAAGATCGTACTGGAGCACAGCGGCCAGAACACGATTCCCACGTCGATGTACGTGTGCGACACGGCGGGCATGGTGGTCATCTGCGGCGGCACCAGCGGCTACAACGGCGACGTGGACCTGCGCTTCCTGTGGATGCGCCAGAAGCGCCTCCAGGGCTCGCACTTCGCGAACATCCGCCAGTGCCGCCAGGTCATCGAGCTCGCGGCGAGCAAGAAACTCGACCCGTGCCTGTCCTGGACGGGTGACTTCGAGGAGACGGGCCTCGCCCACCAGCTGATGTACGAGAACAAGCACCCGTCCGGCAACATGGCCGTCCGCGTCAACGCGGTGAAGGGCTGACCGTACGGCGCATACTCGCAGGACGCCGACTGTGCGGCGGTGACGGCCGAGAAGCCGTGGCCGCCGCACAGTGGTTCACCGGTTTCGCGGGATGCGCTCAGACCAGCGTGGTGATGCAGAACGGGTGGCCCGCGGGGTCCAGCAGGACCCGCCAGCGGTCGGGTTGCGGCTGCCCTTCGGGCTTGACGGCACCGAGGGCGAGCAGCTCGGCCTCGGCCGAGTCCAGGTCGTCGACGCCCACTTCTATGTGGGCCTGCTTCTCCTGGGCGGGGTCCGGCCAGGTGGGACGGCGGTAGTCGGCGAGCCGGTTGAACCCCAGACCCGCGGCGCCGTCCTGGCCGAGCAGAACGAAGTCATCAGTCGAGTAGACGACGGGCAGGCCGAAGACCTCGCCGTAGAATCGGGCCAGCTCGGCGGGGTCGGGGCAGTCGAAGGTGACGGCGGCGAAGCGGAACGGCCGCGCGGAGGCGTGTGCGGAACTCATGACCCGGACGGTAGAAGGGAATTGGGTCAGATCCGGTCCTAGTTCGGCGCTGGACGACCGGCACACCCACTTTGACCGTGGATGACCGGCCCATACCGCCCCGACACGGCGAAGGCCGCAGCGCACCTGACGACGTCAGATGCGCCACGGCCTCGCCTCAGCGGCTGGTCACTTGTTGGTGCACTTGCTGCCGCCGGCCGGGTTGAGCAGGCCGATGATGTTGATCGAGTTGCCGCAGACGTTCACCGGAACGTGGATGGGCACCTGGATCACATTGCCCGAGAGCACACCCGCAGAATGGCTGGCGTGTCCTTCGGCGTGGGCGTCGGCCACGGCGACGCCGGCGCCCGCGAAGGCCGTCACCACGGCCAGGGCGGTGGCGGCGAAAGCGGTCCGAATACAAATACGCATGTCTCTCCCCAGATCGACGGAGCGTCGTGATGCGCCACAACGGCGAGCCGCAGCACATCACATCGATGGTCATATCAGGGCGAAATGGTCGTTCCTTCCGATGAAAGGCCACCCGGTCGGGTCGAGAAGTCACCCCGTTGAGTGCGCGAATCCGACGAGCAACCTGCCTCCCCACCTCGATGCTCAAGATCATCTAGATGCAGAATGACCCGTATGTCGATAACGAACATGCCGCAGGCAGCGACGATCGACGACGCCGCCTTGATCAGCCGCACCCTGGCGCGCGCCTTCGAGGACGACCCGATGATGCGCTGGTTCTTCCCCGACGACGCCTCGCGCGAGGCGGGGCTGGGCCGCTACTACACCACCCTGTTCACCCGGCAGTACGTCCACCACGGCGTGTGCGAGCGCACCGGCACCGCGGCCGCCTTCTGGGTGCCGCCGGAGGCACAGGCCAAGGCGGTTCCCGACGCGGAGACCATCCGCGAGCTGGAGGACATCCTCGGCGACCGGGCCGGGGCGTTCCGGGAGGCCGTCGAGGCGGTCGCCGGGCACGGACCCCAGGAACCGCACTGGTACCTGGCGGTGATCGGCGCCGACCCGGCCGGCCGGGGCCAGGGGCACGGGTCCGCGCTGCTGCGCTCGGGCCTGGCCAAGGCGGACACGGCGGGTCTGCCCGTCTACCTGGAGTCCTCCAAGCCGTCCAACCTGCCCGTCTACGAGCACTTCGGCTTCACCGTTCTCGAAGAGGTACGGCTGCCGGGGAACGGGCCGACGCTGTGGCCGATGCGGCGCGCACCGCGCACGAACACCCCTGCCGGTGACTTCGTGCCGAGGGCCAGGTGATCGGCTAGCGTGTACAACTACCCGTTGCGCGCGAACACCGAGGTCACCCAGGTGAGTTCGTGGGTACGGGCCGACCGCGCGGAGCTGGACGGGCCGCTGTACGACGCGGTGACGCGGTGGCTGTCCTCGGCGTAGCCGTTCCGCCAGATCGACTACCGGTCGGGGACCTGACCGGACCGGGCCACGGCTCGTACGACCGCAAAGGGTCCAACTCCCGCAAGAGTTGGACCCTTCGTTCAACCGCTACCGACTACCGGCTGCAGCTCAGAACAGGATGCGGTACGTGTTCCAGCCGCCGTTGCCGATCTTCACGCGCTGCTTGTACGGGGCGGAGGCGTTGCCCGTGCCCTTGTACAGCCACAGCGAGCCGTCGTTGCCGCGGCCCAGCAGGTCGCTCTTGCCGTCGCGGTCGACGTCACCGCTGGACACGAGGGTGTTGTAGGTGTTCCAGCCGCCGCCGACCTTGGTGCGGGTCTGGAACGGCGCCTTGTGGTTGCCCGTGCCCTTGTAGAGCCAGAGCGTGCCCGCGCGGTCGCGGGCGACGATGTCGGCCTTGCCGTCGCCGGTCAGGTCGCCGTTGCCGACGATCTGGGTGTACTGGCCCCAACCGCCACCGACCTTGTAACGGGAGGTGAGCTTGCCGTTGCCGTAGCCGAGGTACAGCCACAGCGTGCCGGCGGAGTCGCGGGCGAGCAGGTCGGCCGCCTGGGCGCCGCCGAGGTTGCCCGGGGACAGCACCTTGTCGTAGATGTTCCAGCCGCCGCCGACCCGGAAGTCGTCGGTGTTCTCGCCGCCGTAGTACAGGCCGCCCTTGGTGTCCCACGTCCACATGCCGTCGGGGAGCCCGTCGGCGGTGTTGTCGGCCAGGGCGCCGGCCTTTACGCCCGGCATGGGGCCGAGCTCGATGCGGTCGGTGAGGCCGCCCTTGCCGTTGGGCAGGTACATCCAGCCCTGGTCGGAGCGGTCCACACCGAACAGCGGCGCGAAGGCCTCCTCTCCCGTCGGCTCGCTCTGGGCCGCCGTCAGCCCGGCCTTGGCCTTGCCGGCCTCCGCGGACCCGAAGACCGAGGGAGCCTTGGGGGTGTCGGCGGCGAACGCGGTGGCGCCGGTGCCGACGAGGGCGGCGGTAACCGCCGCGGCGGCCAGCCGGGCGGCTATCCGCCCGTGCTTACGGCCAGTGGTCTTGGCCACGTATCTCTCCATTGATCGGACGAACGCGACACGGCCCGGCACACACCTGTTCCGGCGTCATACGCACTGGGACACATCACGTGATCGCCCGAGACTTTACACAGAACATTTACGCGTCAACGACTTTCCGGCCAGGGGTGGACCAATGCCGCCAGGTAGTCGTCGAGGAGCTCGGTCTGGCGCGGGGGCGGGAACGCCTCGGGGGCGAAGAGTGCCTGCACCACCAACCCCAGGACGAACGACTGGGCGCCGGCCGCGATGCGCGCCGGGTCGCCGGGCGGCAGTTCGCCGAGCTCCTGGGCCGCGGCGACCAGTTCGCGTAGTTTGTCCCGGCTGCGTCCGTACTTGAGGGCGTACTCGCCGCTCAGCGCGGGGTCGGCGAGGGCCGTGTCCCAGGAGGACACCCAGATCCGGTTGCTGGCGGTGGCCTCGGCGGTCAGCGGCAGGATGTCGAGCAGGGCGGCCCGCACGGCGGCCAGGCCCGTACCGGCGGCGCGCCGGGGGCGGGCGGCGGTGCGCTGGTCGAGCAGGTCGAGGGCGTGCGCCACCAGGTCGCGCTTGGCGGGGAAGTAGTGGGTGAGCAGGCCGGTGGTCGCCCCGAGCTCGGTGGCGACGGCGCGCAGGGTCAGACCGCCGAAGCCCTGCGCGGCGAGCACCCGCCAGACCGCTTCGGAGACATCGCGACGACGGGCTTCGTGGTCGCCCTTGGTACGTGGCATGCTGCTACCGTACATAACCGTAACGCTTGTTATGTGAATGGGGTCATCCATGTTCTCCCTCCCGCTGCGGGACAACGCCCACCTGCGTCCGCTGGAGCTGTGGCACGCCGAGGAGTTCGCCGCCCATATGGACCGGGCCCGCGAGCACATCCGGCCCTGGGTCGGGGCCGGGTTCGTGACCGACGACGTCGACGGAGCACGCGGCACCCTGCGCCGCTACGCCGAGCGCCAGGCCGCGGACGGCGCCCGCCTCTACGGCATATGGCTCGACGGCACGCTGGTCGGCGGCGTGATGTTCACCGACTTCAGCACCGCGTCGGGCTCCTGCGAGGTCGGCTGCTGGCTGGAGCCGGCCGCCGAGGGCCACGGCGTGGTCACCGAGGCCTGCCAGGCGCTGCTGGACTGGGCGTTCGTCACGCGCGGGCTGCACCGGGCCGAGTGGCACTGCCGGGCCGACAACGAGCGGAGCGCGGCGGTGGCCGAGCGGCTCGGTATGACCCTGGAGGGTGTGCGGCGCGAGTACTGGCCCTACGGCGGCACCCGCTACGACAAGCAGCTCTGGGCGGTCCTGGCGCCCGAATGGCGCGCGCGTCGCCGGTGACGGCCGCTCACCCCGCCGCGACCGGCTCCGGGTGTGCCACTTGGACAGTGTGGCCAGCAGGAAGACCAGGGCGGCCGCGCAGGCCACCGCGCCCCACGCGGGCAGCAGCCAGGCGGCGGGCAGCAGCATGCCCGGGGTGAGGACCAGACAGGGC
>NZ_BMTS01000042.1 GCF_014649795.1 Streptomyces melanogenes | reverse complement strand
AGGTCGAAGAACAACTCGAACCAGCCCGCGCGGTGTTCCTCGGCCCCACTGCCCGTACCGTCGGCCGCCCCGGCGTCTGTCATGTCGCTCACCCGCCCACTGTGAGTATCGCGCCTGACGCAATGAACCGGGCACGCCGAACTCAGCAGGCGGAACGCTCAAGCGGGCCAATGCCCAACGCCCCTGAAACGGCCGTGCCCGACGGAGAAGGTGGCTGCGTGGGCGCAGAACCATTTTGCGGCTGTCTCGTTGAACCATCCGGTTCCCCTCATGGTCAAGGGGCCTCGCCGTCGCGAGGCCCCTTGACCATGCCCGTCGGCCCGCCCCTTTTCAGACGTTGGCGGCATGGGAAATCCGGGCCGGATCGGCTGGCAGCAAGCGGTCGTGCAACCGAACTTCGATGGCACAGGCTCAAGAATCGATGGCACAGGACAGATGGGATGCGACGGGATACCGGATGAGGGTGGTGAAGTCGGCCCGGGACGCGGTTCCGGTCTTTCGACCGGCCCGTTTCCCGGAGCCGCTTCCCGAACTGGGCATGCGACTTGGCACCGCACCCGGCTCTCCACAAGCTTCGAGGGGCTTGTGTCGGGGTCCCGGAGGAAGGCGGCCCGGACACGCAGGAGGCGGGTGTCGGCGACGCACCTTCAGACGCACCGCCGTACCACCGGATGGCAGGGAACCCCCGCCCTGTCATGGACGGGGGTCCGGACTCGACGGGTCAGCGCGCGATCATGTTGCGCATCTGCCGGACGTAGGGCCCGTCGTCGATCATCAGCCACACCGTCGCCTTCTCGCCCGGCTGGATCTTGCGGTCCAGTCCGAACTGGTACTTGGTCAGCTTCAGTGTCACGTGCTGTGTCTTGTTGTTGCACACGACCTGCTTGCTCGGCAGCCACTGGTTGGCGTCCGTGGCGGGCCTGCCGTTGACCATCGCGGACAGCCCGACGTTGATCTCGCGCTTCTTTCCCGGCTTGCACCGGTAGGCGAACTCCACCGTCGTCGGAGCGGTCAGCTTCGTGGCGGCGATGAACTCCGGCCCGGAGAACGCCTTCCCGGCGGCCGACGCCGGGAGTGCGGTGGCGGCAACGGCTGCGGTGGCCATCGCGGCGGAGACGGCGATCTTTCCTATCTGCATGGCTTCCCCCTCTTTCGTCGATCGGTCAGTCACGGCCCCTGCCGGGGCCGTGGTGCACGAGGAAACTGTACGGACCGAGGGTCCCCGGGCCGCGGCCGGTGTCCGCTGGTCGGCCCGCTCCCCGGGGCATCGCGCACCAGCAGGGCCGGACAGTCGGCCCAGCGGTAGCCGTTGAGGTGCCGCTGGGAGGCGGTCATGTCCCGCAGGGCGAAGGAAGAGGCCCCCGCCGTCTGGGGAGAGTCTGCCGGGTAGGAGCGCGCCGTGGCCAGGCCAGGCAGAAGGACAGATGTCCGGCGCCTCGGCGCCGGTGTCCTCGATGAAGAGAGCTCGACGAGCCGTGGTACCGGGCGACGGGCGGACCTCGACCGGCTCGGCATGAGGCGGCAACATTGCTCGGCCGTGACAGGATGAGGCCGGTGGCGCCCCGAACCCCACCTGGGCTGAGCCTTGGCGTCACGGCCACGCCCCAGGCTCGCCGTTTCCCGGTCGACGCGACGCGGGTGCGGTCCGCCTCCCATGGCCGCAGCGTTCAGCCGAGTTCGCGGTGCTCGGTGACGTAGTAGTCGGCCTCGTCGTCGATGGCGTTCTTCATCCAGTCGATGTGGCACTCTGCGGGGTGTCCGTCTGCGGCAAAGACCGCCGCGTGCGCGACATCGGCATGCTCCTTCACGGGCCGTACGCCATTTCGTGACGAGCTGACCGAGGGTCGGCAAGTGCTGGGGATCTGCCTGGCTGAGCGGACGCCCCCGGTCGTCGAGGTGGATTGCTTTGACGATCTTCGCGTTGTCGATGGTGAGCCGGAAGTTCCCGGTGCCAGGGCGTTCCCCCGACGTGGAGAACATACGGAAGGTATACCGGTCCGGCTCGGCCCACCCGGACGCCTGGACCGTGGGACTGTGCGCGGCCCGAGACGGAGCCCTGGCCGTGCAACCGGCGGCAGCGGCGAGACCGACCCAGGCAAGGAACAGGACGGACAAACGGTGGCGGGATGCTGTCACAGGGGGTTTCCAGGCGGCTGCAGGGCTGCTTCTTCGACGGTGGACGCTGGCATACGGTTCCCGCTCCCGCGCCTGTGGAGCCGGTCATTGCGACGACCGGCCCGGCCTGCGACGCCGACGCTGACCGCTCCACCTGCACCTGGAGGACGGACAAAGCGTGGGCTGGCACCTGCCGCCCCTTCTGCGTTCGACAGACCGACGCAGCAACCACATCGTCAACTCCGGGTTTTACTGACACCAGCACCCCCTCGGCTGACAGAGCTTCGGCAAAGTCGTCCAGGTAGGCCGCGTGGGTGTGTTGGGTGTGTTGGGTGTGCGGGGCGTCGGCAACGCTATCCAGAAGGACGGGAAGCGGCTCACGAAGCCCGAGGACCAGGCGGACTTCCTCATCCAGGCACGGCTCCGAGATACCTGGGGGCTACGTGTGCTTCTGTGCCGTCCGTTCCGCAGGTCGGGCAGACGTCACCCGGACCCGCCGAATGCCCGGGGCCATTCGGGCTGAAGTCTGGAGCCCGGGTCGGGGCTCGGGGCGGGCGTTCTGTCACCAGCCGGGCCGGCGGGTGCGTGTCCTGTAGTGGCGCTGACTCGTTGGTGGGGTAAGTGCATCTGCACCCCCACAGCAGCGGCTCCCGGGTCTCGCCATCCGGGAGCCGTTGTTGTGCCGTGGCTCCCGCGCCTGAAGCTCTTCCGGCGAAGGCACCATGGCGCCCTACCTCCACCATGCTCCGGTAGGAGTACGACGGGGCCACCACACAACAATCAGTGTCTTCCCAGCTCAGCCGTGCTGGCGGCCTTGGTCAGAGGGGTTTGGAGCCGGTATTGACCTTCATGGTCATATTTGGCGTGAACACGAGTTCACAGCCGCACAAGTAGTTGAGGGAGACGTTGTTCCCGTATTCCAGGGTGGTGTTGCGGGGTGCGTCGGGGAGGACTTCAAGGTTCACCTGCCACTGGACGGTTCCCCCTGCAGGGACGACCACGCCCTTGTAGTCGGAGGTGCACTGCAGGCCCGTCTCGGTCTCCGGTAGCCGCCGCCCGCAGGGCCGCACCCCACAGGCGAGTGCCCGGGGTGCGGCCCTGCGGGGGATGCCCAGCGGGACCCAGTCCAGCCGAGAGCGAGAGCACCTGGCGCTCACCGTGGACCAGGCCCGCGCGCGGGGCTCGCTGGCGGCGGTGGGCAAGGCGGGGGATCCGCGCTGGCCTGCCTTCGCCCGCCGCCATGATCTCGACCCCGGTCATGCTGTTCAGCAATCCAGCGGGCACGGTAAGTCTGGGCCGCACGCCGGTGGCGCTTCTGCAGGCCCTGATGAGAGATGAGCCCGGCCGGGGATCATGGAGTGGTCGTTCCGGCCGAAACCGTTCCCCCTGTGATGCTGTTGAGCTCGCAGTTCAGAGTGGTGCTGATCGGGCGTATCGGACGCTGCAGGGTACGTGTATGGCGCACTGGCCTGCGGAGACCGCAGTGGGACCCTGCGCCTCCAGTTCTGCGGGGCCGGTGTGCCGGCGACTCGTCAGGACGGCGACGTTCGCGTCGACAGCCCCTGGGGTGACGCGCCGCCCCGGCCGTGTCCTGGATCCCAACGGCATCAACTCACCGGATGACGCACGTTTCGGCCCGGCGCTCGGTCCTCGTCGTGCGTGATGCCAGCGGGCGTCGGCTGGCTCCCGTCGGCGCGGTATTCGCTGGGGGACATTCCGGTGGCTGTGCGGAAGGCGCGGGAGAAGGCGTCGGGTTGGGGGTAGCCCCGGCATGCGGCGATGGTGTGGCCCGTGAGGTGCTGCAGGCCCGCGGGAGCCGCAGGAGGTGCTTCGGGAACTGGAAGACGAGGTGGCGGGCGGGGGACTGACCGGCGTGGATGTCGAGCGGCTCGGAGCTGTCGCCGAAGCCCAGATCCCCGCGTCCGAGGAGGATTCATTGCCCGTACTGGTCGATACGTACCTCTCCGGCCATGGCGACGTTGACGCGGTACATCTCAGGGTCCGACTGGCGCACGTGCCGGGCTGTCCGCCGTACGCTCACGGAGGCGTAGGAGGAGAGGACGGAGACCTGTCCGGCGCCCAGGGGCGTCATCTCGACCCGCGCCTGGAAAGTGCCCGTCGCCAGGGAGGTGACGTGCTGGGGGATCTGCGCCACGGCCATGGCGCCGGCCCACGCCTCCGGCCGCTCGCCGATGGGCAACGCGGCCGTGTCGAGGACTGTCGAGCGCATCCCCACCTCCCGCACACGCCGGCAACGGCTTTCCAGAACAGGCAGTAAAAGGGGAGGCAGATCTGGAACAAAATTCGTGGCAACTAGCGTGGAAAGAAGAAGACTTGCGCAGAGCGAGAGGACCGTACGCGTGGCAGCACCGAAGGCGGTACACCGGAGATCCTTTTGGCGCAGAGCAACCTGGACCGAGTGCACCGACCACGACGAGGGCATCTTCGTGCCGGACCGCCCCCGCGACGTGCGGATGCTCGTGGAGCAGTACGTGGCCGGGGCCGAGTACAGCGTGGAGATGCTGGTCGACCGGGGCACCGCGCTGTTCGCCAACGTGACGGAGAAGACCCTCTTCCCCGGCGACCGCCCGGTCGAGATGGGGCACGTGGTACCCGCCGACATTCCGGCGGAGCTGCGCGACCTGCTCTTCGAGCAGACCCGGCAGGTACTGAAGGCGGTCGGCTTCGGCAGCGGCGTGGTCCACTGCGAGTGGATCGTCCGCGAGGGCACGGCGTACCTCGTCGAGTGCGCGGGCCGCTTCGCCGGCGACGGCATCATCGACCTGATCGACCGCGCGTACTCGGTGGACCTCGTCAGGCACTTCTGGACCCTGATGAAGGGCGAGCCGGTGCCCGGCCCTCTGCCCAGCGGCGCCACGAGGGCGGCGGCCGTTCGCTTCCTGCACGCCCGACCGGGCCTGGTCGAGGCGGTCGACGGCGTGGACCGGGCCCGGGAGGTACCCGGCGTGGTCTCCTGCAACGTGGTGGTCAAGGCGGGGGACCGGGTGCGCAGGCTGCGCAGCTCCAAGGAGCGGATCGGCGCCGCAACCGCCGTCGCCGCGACGGCGGGCGAGGCGCGCTCGCGGACCGAGGAGGCGCTCGCCGGGATCAGCGTCGTCACGGTGGCGGACAACTGATGACACAGGGCGGCGGGACCGGGCCGCACCCCGGCCCGCCACCCATCGAAACGAGGGCGGGATCGGCATGGCTGTGACAATCGACGAGGTGCGGGCCTACGCCCTCACCCTGCCTCGGACGTACGAGGCCCTCGTGCGGGACCGGGTCAAGCTCCGTGTCGGCCGGATCGTCTACCTGGCGTTCTCCCGGGACGAGACGGCCATGGGCTTCTCCTACCCCAAGGAGGAGCGTGCCGCGCTGGTGGCCTCGGACCCGGACAAGTTCGCGATGCCCTCTCCCAGGGACGAGCGCTTCAACTGGGTGCAGGTACGGCTGGCCGCCATCGACGCGGAGGAGATGCGGGAGATCGTCACCGAGGCGTGGCGGATGGTCGTCCCCAGGAGCGTGGCGGCGACCCACCTGGGAGCCGGTGCCGCGTCGGCCCTCCACCGGCCCACCCTCGCCGACCTGCGCGCGGCCGCCGACGTCTTCAACGGGTTCGCCGACATCGACCGGAGCTGGCACGGCCTTCACGAGGACACCCGCCCGGCCATCGACCTGGGCCGCGCCGACCACCGCGCCGTTCTGCTGCGCTGGCTCAACTCCTGGGGCTGCCGCATCCGCTACCCGCGAGAGGGCGAACCCGCCCTGTTCGACACCGGCATCGCGCGTTGGTGGGACGCTTGGGAGGGCGACCTGCCCTCGGGTACCCTCGCAGGCCTGAGCGACTCCTGTCTGGCGGCCTTCGGCCGCGCCTACGGGGAACTGGCGGCGATACCCGTCGCGGCGGGCCGGGTGGCACGCTCCCTCGGCCCGACCGCCGCCGCCAAGACCCTCTACGCCTTGCGGCCGGAAGCCGTCATGGCGTGGGACGCGGCGATCGCCGAACGGCTGCACGGCGCCCGCGACGCGGACACCTTCACCCGCCACCTCACCCTCGGCCGCGACTGGGCCCGAGGCGTCCTGAGCGAGACGGGCGCGGCCGAGGCGGCCCTCCCGGAACTCGTGGGGCGTCCGGGCATCCCCCTGTCGAAGATCCTGGACGAGTACCTGTACGTCCGCTTCTCCATGAAGAAGACGCTTCGCTGACAGGGGTGCGTTGCTCGGCACTGCGGAACCTCGCGATCAACACCCTCCGGGACACCGGCTGTCGCAACATCGCCGCCGCACCGCGGGAGATCTCCTGCACGCCGTTCACCCGCCCGCTCGACCTGCTCGGACTGCCTTGACCTGCAACGCAACCTCATGAACCAGACCTTGAATCAGCCCTGAGGCACAGGACGGTCCGATCGTCGAGGTGACCGCCACCCTTGCACAGCAAGAACAGTCACCAGCTGCGCTGGAAGTCCGGCAGGAACTGTAAAGGCTTCGGTGTAACTGGGCTGGTTTCTGGTCCAGTTGTGGGCCCCTGAGAGGCACCCGTCGAAGGCGATGTCGCAGGCCTGGAGGGCCCGCTTCGAGGAGCTCGGCGGATGACGGCGGCGGCGGAAGCGGTCGATGAATTCATCGACCTGGTGCGCGCCAACGAGGACATCGCGAACCATGCGGATGGCTGCACCCTGGAAATTGATCACTGCGGCGGAGAACGATCTCGGTCTGAAGTCCCCCCGTCGTACCGGAGACTCCTGGAGGAATTGGGAACCTGTGTCATCGGGGGAACCGGGTTCCTCGGCGTGTACCGGACCGAGGCGGGCCGGCGCTCGCGACCGGCGCGGCGGACGTGTTGTTTTGCACGGAGAACCCCTTGCGCGTCCACGGTCACGCGCGGGCCATGACGTGCGGCGCTTCGCTGTGACGTGCCCCATGGCGCGCAACCGCGTGCCCCGTCGCGCGTATGGCCAGATCTGGTCTACGGGCGGACACTCCCCACACGCGCCGCATCGAGACGGGACTGCTCCGCAACCGGCTGTCTGCAGTAGTCCGGACGTAGGTGGTCCGGGTGCTCGCTGCACCAATTGCGGTACGCGTCCTGGCTCATGCGTACGGCGCGGGAAGAGGCCCTTCTCGTAGGGAGGTCAGTGATGCGCTCTACATCGTCGGCCTCCACGAGCGCGCCGGTTGTCGCGGTTGCGACCGGGACGGTGTCAGGCGCGGGGCGCGGCCCTGACAAGGGCACACCTTCCGCATCGTCCCCCTCGTCCCAGGAGGTCCCGCCATGCGACCACTCGCCAGGATGGCCAAGGCCGTGGCCGTGGTGATGGTTGTCAGTAGTGCACTGGCTCCTTCGGGGGCGGGGGCGGTGTCGAGCAGCCCGGGATGCTCGGGTCCGACGGCGCCCGGGGGCGACTGGCCGATGTACGGGAAGGACTACGCCAACACGCGTACGCAGCAGGACGAGGGAGCACTGCCGCCGGTCAAGGCCGCCACCCTGATACCGCGCTGGGTCTACGCCACCGGTCACCCGTCACAGGTGGTGGGCTATGAGGACATCGCCGGCACACCGGCCGTCGCGCGAGGATGTGTGTACATCGGTGACGCCGCCGGCGACGTGGCCGCCGTGAACGCGGACACCGGCCGCCTGGTGTGGCGGACGCACATCGATTTGACCGTCGACGAGACGGGCGCCCGAGCAGGCGTCGTGGTCTCCACGATCGCCGTCGACCAGCGGCGGGTATTCGTGGCGGTGAACAAGTCCGGCGGCCCGTACGTACTGGCACTGGACGCACAGTCCGGGAGGCAGTTGTGGCAGAGTCCCGCGCTGGACTCGCAGCCCGGCGCTTACACCCACGCCAGCCCGATCGTGTACCAGGGAGCCATCTTCATGGGCTTCTCCGGCCCGGAGGGAGTACCCACCGCCCAGGGCGGGTTCACCATCCTGCGGGAGTCCAACGGCCAGCCGCTCAAGCACACTTACACCATACCGGCCGCCGACCAGCAGGCCGGTGATGCCGGCGGTGGGATCTGGAGCACTCCGGCAGTGGACACGGCGACCGGATACGCCTACGTCGGAACCGGCAACCCCTTCAGCAAGCAGCACGAAAACCTGCGGACCAACGCCATCCTCAAGATCGACCTGAGGCAGAGCAGGACGACCTTCGGCACTGTCATCGCCTCCTACAAGGGACTGATCGACCAGTACGTCCCGATCCTGCGCGACCTGGCGCGGCCGATCTGCATGCTGCTCCCGGAAAACCCCACGATCCCGCCCTTCCCGCCCTTCCTCCCCCCGTTCGAGGAAGCCCGCGACAGTGTGGGCTGCCTGCAGCAGGACCTCGACTTCGGCGCGGCACCCAACCTCATACGCGGCCCGGACGGCGCACTGCTCATCGGTGAGCTGCAGAAATCGGGGATCTACCACCTGGTCCGGGCGGACTCGATGACAGCCGAGCGCCGGATCCTGCTCGGCGTCAGTTGCCTGGTGTGCAACGGCGCCTCCACCGCCTACGACCCTGTGGCCCGCCGGGTGTACGCCGATGTGTCCCCCGGCACGCTGATGGTTGCCTTCCCACCCGACGCGAGCACGGCCACCTGGCTCTCGCCCGTCGGAGACGGCATCCACTACCAGCCGGTCGCCGCCGCGGACGGAGTCGTGTACACAGTCGACTCGATCGGATTCCTCGACGCCTACGACGCACGCACCGGCCTGCAGATCCTCCGCCGGCCCCTGGCCATCGACGGCGCGACGGACGCCGTCGCCGCGCTCGCCAGCAACGGAGTCTCCGTAGCCAACCACACCGTGTACGTCGCCGCCGGCAGCCGGATCATCGCCTACCGGCCGCACGGCTTCCTGTGACTGACACGTCAATGGATCCGCCGCTGGGCATGTCATGAATTGGGGTCTCCGAACCGTTCCGGGTTCGGCAGAGATGGTCTCTGCCGAACCCGGAACGGTTCAGTGGTGGCTATACCGGCTCAGGCATGGGTGTTATGGGTGTTCAAGAGTGAGGTCAAGGGACAAGCTCATGCGGGTGGGGGACCGGTCTTGACTCTGAGGGTCTCCGGATTCCCCTGGTTGCTGGAAACCACATAGCTCCCGCACCACTCGAGAAGGGCCCCCTGCCCGATGAGCGTGGTGTTGTACGGCGCGTCGGAGTCGACGGCGAGGTGTACTTGCCATTGTCGGGTCTCGCCCGTGGGGACAGGCACCCCCTTCCAGTCGGAGACGCATCTCAGGCGGATGTTGTTGAATTCCCGGACGCAGGACCACGGGCCGGGCGCGTCACCGATCGCGGTCACGGTGTCGTCCGTGAAGGTCGTGTGGGGCGGAGCCCACACGGACAGGTACAGCTGCTCGTCGCTCGGGATTTTGTCGGAGTCGTTCTTGAGTCCGAACGTCGCCGTGCCCGACGTCCCCGGCGCGATGACGGCGGTCGTGTCCACGGGGCAGTCGGCCCCTTGGCACGGGGGCGTCCTGACTCTCACAGACGCCGGGCCGGTAGCGTTCCACACCACCTGGCCGCCCGAGGGGTAGTAGAGACTGGCAAACCCGGGCACTGGCGTGTCGTCGTACGGCGCGTTGGAGTTGACCGTGATGTTCACCCGCCACTGCCACACCTCACCCGCAGGGACGATCACACCCTTGTAGTCGGAGGTGCAGTCCATCCAGGTGTTGCTGTATTTCAGCGTGCAGGACCAGGGGCCCGCCGCAGTGCCGATCGGGGTCACGGTGTTGTCCGCGAACACCGTGCCGTTCGGAGCTGTCACCGTCAGGTGCGTCGGCCCGTCGCTCGTGATGCTCGTTTCGGTGGTGTTCTTGATTCCGAACGTCACCGGACCCGTCTGCCCGGGCGCGATGACGGCGGTCGGGACCTCAGGATAGTCGATGCCCGGGCCCTGGTCCTTGGCCAGCGCCGGACCCGAACTCAGAGCCACCGCAGCACACGTCAGCAGGGCCGCAGCACACCACCCACCGGCGCGCCGGGCCCTCGCCCGGCGGATGACCGGCGGTCTCGCCAACCCCTGCACATTGGTCACGATCTACGTCCTCTATCCGTTGTCGTCAAGACGAAAGCGGCAGCAGCCGCCCTGTTACCCCCTCCGCTGCCACGGAAGAACCCCACAGCCGCGAAGACCAGCACTCGACCCGCCGGAAACATTCACCCCTCCCCGGACCGCCCCCTACCGTCAACCCACCGGCATGATGAGGAAATCACCCGATACCCCACCTTCCGTGAGCCAACTGGATGTCAATCCCCTCGCAGCGTGGACGGCTGGCCGACGGTGGAGACCGTGAGCGGGGAATGGCTGGCTGTACCCGGGAAAACGAGCCGCTCTCGTGTGGCGCGGGTCACGGGAACTGTGTCGTGGGTGCGGACAGGAACCGGATGTGAGGGGAAACAGACAGGGGGGATATTCATGCGTGGGTACGTAGGACGGGGTGACGGGCAGGTGTGTGCCGGCCTCGGCGAGGAGCATGCGCGGCCGCGCATCTCGGTTGGTGACCGGCGGCGCACGGAGGCGTTGCTGCTCGGTTTCGCCGTGGTGATCACGGTGGGGGGTTACGCGTATACCGGCTTGTCGATAGAGGGTCGGCTGCCGTCGGGACTGGCGGGGTTCGCGGTCAGCGTGGTGCTGCTGGCGCTGGTGCCGCATCTGGTGGTGCGGCGCTGGGCGTCTCGGGCGGATCCTTTGATCCTGCCGCTGGCGCTGCTGCTGACGGGCCTGGGGCTGGTGCTGCTGTACCGTCTGGACCTCACCTACGCCGCGAAGCCCTACCTCAAGATGGCGCAGGCGGGTGGCGGGCAGATGGTGTGGACGTGGATAGCGCTGGCTTCGTTCATCGGAGTCCTGCTGGTGCTGCGTGATCACCGCTGGCTGCAGCGGTACATGTACGTGACGATGGCTGCCGCACTGGTGCTGCTCATGGCACCGGCGTTCTTCGGCGCGGACCAGTTCGGGGCCAAGCGGTGGATCATGCTGGGGCCGCTGTCGGTGCAGCCCGGCGAGTTCGTGAAGATCATGATCGCGGTGTTCTTCGCGGGCTACCTCACCCTCAGCCGTGACGCGCTCGCCCTGGCCGGCCGGCGCGTATGGGGCGTACGGCTGCCGCCGGGCCGTCAGATGGCACCGATCGCCACGATCTGGGTGCTCAGCCTGCTGGTGCTGGTCTTCGAGCGGGACCTGGGCACCTCGCTGATCTTCTTCGGACTGTTCGTGGTCATGCTGTACCTGGCCACCGAGCGGACCAGCTGGGTGGTGTGCGGCCTGCTCATGGCCGTGGCCGGCGCCGGCGTGGTCGGCTCGATGGAACCGCACGTCCACGGCCGTGTGGCTGCCTGGCTGCACCCCATGGACGCCTTCACCGACGCGGGCAAGAAAGCCGGCCTCTCCCAGCAGCTCGGCCAGGCCCTGTTCAGCTTCGGCAGCGGCGGCCTCACCGGCACCGGCCTCGGCCAGGGCCACCCCGAACTCATCGGCTTCGCGGGCAACAGCGACTTCATCCTCACCACCGTCGGCGAAGAACTCGGCCTGACCGGAGTGATGGCGGTGCTGGTCCTGTACGGCCTGCTCGCCCAACGCGGCCTGCGTGCCGGCCTCCTGTCCCGCGACCCGTTCGGCAAGCTCCTCGCGGTCGGCCTGGCCAGCGCCCTGCTGCTCCAGGTGTTCGTCGTCGCCGGCGGCGTCATGGGCCTCATCCCGCTGACCGGCAAAGCCCTGCCCTTCCTCGCCAAAGGCGGCTCCTCCATGCTCGCCAACTGGCTCATGGTCGCGCTCCTGATCCGCATCAGCGACAGCGCGCAGCGAAGCCGGGAAGCGACGGCCCCGGCCCGCACCCCGACCAGACAGCACACCTACAGCACCCACAGCGCCGCCGACCCCCGGCAAACAACCGGAGTCCGGCCTTCGGCAGGTTGTGGTAGATATGCGGGCTGAACTGCGGAGATGGGTATGAGGAGCCCCCGAGGCCGATGTTCGCCGGGCGTGGAGAGGGCTGGGGAGCGGGCGGCGCGTCGGAAGGCTGGGCTGTCGGGTCGGCCGCACTGGGCCCGCATGCACGCCCTGGTCATGTAGTGGCTGCGGCTCAGGGTTCTTGGCACTGCCCGTCCTGGTCGGTCGGGTTGGAGCCTTGGCGGGTACGGCCTTGCGATGTGGCACAGGTCACCGGAACCGGCTCGGGGGCGCGGAGAGGAACGGGATGTGAGGAGAGACGGACTGAGAGGGATTCATGCGCGAGCGCATACGAGCGGGTGACAGGGAGGCGTTCGCCGAACTCTACGAGGAGCATGCGCGGGGGGTCTACAACCATGCCTACCGGCTGACGGGCGACTGGTCGACAGCGGAGGAGGTGATGTCCGAGACCTTCCTGGAGGCGTGGCGCACCCGGGAAAAGATAGAGCCGCACGGCGGGTCCCTGCGGCCGTGGCTGTGGGGCATCGCCACCAACAAGGCACGCAACGCCAACCGGAGCCTGCACCGCCGACTCGCCTTCCTGACCCGGCGGCCAGAGGCGGACAAGATCATGGACTTCGCGGACGAATCCGCCTCGCGCATTGACGGCAGCCGCGAACTGCACGCCGTACGCCAGGCGCTGAGGCTGCTGCGCCGCCCGGAGCGGGAGGTACTGGCCCTGTGCGTATGGTCCGACCTCGACTACTCCGAGGCCGGACAGGCCCTTGGCATCCCCGTGGGCACCGTGCGATCCCGCCTCTCCCGCGCCCGCGCCCGGCTGCGAAAGCTCACCGACGAACAGCTCACCGCACCGCCCGGCCACCCTCGGCATTCCCGGCGTATCCGGTCCGCCGGCACGACAGCACCCACGGCCGCCCCGTCGGCCCTGGCCGTCCAGGAAGAGGCCCGATGAAGACCCCCGACCGCCAGGAACTCGCCCGCCTGCTGCCCACCCCCACCGAGCGGGACCTGCCCGCCGGCCGCCACCGCCACCACAAGGAACTCCTGCTGGCTGCCATCGACAGCGACCGGCCCCGACCGCACCACCGGTGCTCGCGCCGTCGCCTGGTGCGCCCGCACATCATGCTGCCGCTGGCGGCGGCGGCCGTGGCAGCGGTCGTACTGCTCACGGCCCTGCCCGGGACCGGCAAGGACGGCTCCGTGCCCCCCGTCGAGGCAGCCGCCCCCGGCACCCCGCACGGGGCGGCAACGCTGTTCGACCGGCTCGCCACCGTGGCCCTCACGACCCGCACCGAGCCGGTACGGGACGACCAGTACGTCTACATCCGCAGCAAAGCCACCACCACAGCCCACATCAGACCGGTCAAGACGGGGCCGCTCCAGGAACGGGAAGACTGGGTGCCGCAGGACCCGCGCCCCACCGACGACAGGGGGGTGTACCGCACCGACGGGGAGTTCGTCCGGGGGGTTTTCCGCACCGACAGAAAGTTCGTCCCCATCCACGGGAAGACGACGGCGCCGGGCATCGACCGCCCCACCTACCGGTGGCTGGCCTCCCTGCCCACCGACCCCGACACCCTCTACCAGCGCATCCGCAAGGAGAACTTGCCGATGCGGGACGGCCTGGACTTCGACCAGACCGTCTTCGAATCCTTCGGTCAACTGCTCTCCAGGAACGTGATGCCACCTCGTACGGAAGCGGCCCTGTACAAAGCGGCATCGAGGATTCCCGGTGTGGAGGAGCGACCGGACGGCGTCGACGCGATCGGCCGCCACGGTCTGGTCATCACCCGCGAAGACCACCAGCTTGACCAACGCACCGAATGGATCTTCGACAAGACGACCCTGTCCTTCCTCGGCCGGCGCACCTACCTCACCAAGGACTGCGAAAAGGGGAAGAAGGGCACACTGGTCTGGGCCGACGCCATCCTGGAACGGACAGTCGTCGACCGGCCCCGCCAACTCCCCTGAATCCCTCCAGGATCAACGAGGCGGGTGACAGGAAGTGCACGTTGTTCCGATAAGGGCGAAACCCGAGCTGTGTGCCGGCCAGGGGCCGGTCGGTGTCGCGGGCACCAACGCGTCCAACGCCCGCTTCGGCATCGACGGGTCGCTGGACACCGGCTACGGCAGCACGGGGCCGGCCGGGAGCGGCCGCTCGTGCTGATCTCGACCTGCGGCTCGCCTCCGAGGATCGGGCGGTCGCAGGCTGTCCGGGACCTCCGCACCACCCCTGCCATTGGCTCCGACGTCGGTAACAACGCCAGAACCATGCTGGCGAGCGCCGTGTGGTCGTGAGTCCTGCGATGGCCTTGGCGAAGGCCTGAACGGATGGCGTGTTGCTGTTGCGGGGCCAGATGATGCCGTACTCGATGCGCGGGAAGGGGGGAAGGGCAGCCAGCGAGTGTCACTCGACTTTCGCTGTTCTCGTGTAGGTCATCCAGGGGTGTTGGCGCTGGCTGCGGCCCAGGCGTGTTGGATGGCTCGGATTTCGTCGGTGGTGGGCCGACCTGGGTCGGTTTCGGGAAACTGTCGACGATCACGGTTTCGGTTCGGGCCGCGATTCTGTGAGTCCTCAGGCCGCGATCGAAGCAGGATCCGAGTGCGGAGGAGGGGGAGCGAGGCCCGGCCGTATATCTGTCGCTTGATCGTCTTGATGCGGTTGACGTGGCCCTCGACGATGCTTGAGCCACACGCGAGGGCGAGGCCCGCGGTGACGGCATCGAGGTCGAGGTGCATAGCCCCTGCACGAAGGCGAGGATCGGGGCGGGGCGTCCCGTTCGGCCTCGCGTACCCACGCCGACGGTTGCTGGCCGCGACGGTGTTGGAGAAGCCCGTGGAAGGTGCGGGCGAGGTCGCAGGACCGGGGCGACGTCCGGGCAGGCCAGGCGTGTGGCCAGAAGTTCGTCCTCTTCGAGATGCGTCGGCGCGCCGCGGGGCATCATGATCCTTTCGGTGATCTTGCGTGGGCGGGCGACGGCGCCGCGGGTGGGCTCGACGTCGCCGGTCCGCGGTCCGGCGACGTAGGTGCGCACGGGTTGGTCGCTGCCCTGGTGGCCAAGTCCGCGGATCTCGCGGTAGAGGTCGGTCGGCCTGGTCGCGCCGCCGGTGAACCGCTCTCGTAGGTCCAGCGGTAGGGCTCGGCGGTGGTGTTGTGCTGGATCGCGAAGGGATATCCGCACCAGCCGAGGGGCGATACTGGAGTCATGTTGATCGTGGAAGCGGTGCTGGAGACATACGTGGCCGCCGACTTTGCTCTGTGGCCCTTTGACGACTCGCCCGCAGACCGTTTCCTGGCTCTGTCCGGCGATCTGTCGTCGCGTGAGGTCGGCACCGCCATGGCGGTCCTGACCAACTGCAATAAGGGACATCGCGAGCGCCGGGCCCGCGATCCGCAGGACAGCATGGAGCAGGTCCGCCGCCTGGTGACGGCCGAGCGGGTCGTCGCTCCCGGCGGTCTGCGGGTTCGGGATACCGCCACCGCGACTGTGGTATCACCTGGATGCTGCTGCGGTCTGGAGAACTGGCGGGACTGGCATGAACTGATGAACGGCGAAACGCCGTGGCTCGGCCACGACCCCACACCACGTGTCGAGCACCTCGGAGAGACCGCCCGGCTGTGGCCTGGCGGAGAGTGTTTCGATGGGCTCCCCATCGACCTGCCACTGACTCAGTTGCCGGAGCTCTTGGGCGGGGTCCAGGACCAGCTCGGTGGTTTCCTGACATCCGTCGAAGAGTGGGCTGCCCAGTATGCCGCGCCGCTTGCTGCCGTCGTGGTCGCGAAACTCGACGAGGACCTGTCCATCGCAGCCCCCTTCCGGCAAACCCAGGGCTGAGGTTCCCGCTCCCGAGAGCGTTTCCGTTGGCCGCTGTCATTGCATGCGCCCGCGACCCCGCAGCGTGCGTGTGCCCTGACGGAGCCCGCCAGATCGAGGACGTTGCCCTCGCGCTCGACAACAGGCTCCGTAAGACAGACGAGGGGACCGTCACCCGACACGATTCGGGCCGGCTGCCGCGAGATGCCCGGCCGGGCCCGGTGTCATGTGCTCCATGGCTTCAGGGCGCTCCAGGTGCCGTCGGCTGCGGCGAAGACCAGTTCGGAGTCCTCGAAGATCTCCTGCACGTTCTCGGGGTGCAGGCTGCCGAAGCGCTCGGCGCGCAGGTCGACCTGTGGCAGCTCGTCGGAGCGGGTGAACTGCGGAGGGTCTTGAAGCACCCAGGCGAAGCCGCAGCTCTCGTCGATCCGGAAGTGCCGCACACCCACCCGATCGCGTGGAACGATGATGCTGTGCGGTGTCGGCGCCGGATGTGCCTCAACTGCGTTGGTCGGCAGGTCCCCGAGAGGGTGCAACGCAGCCGGCCGGAGGGCGCGAGAACGTCTGGCTGGTTCCGCATTTCCTGGTGGTCACGGCGCTGGCGTTGAGCACGGCGATCGCCGTCTTCTGGGTCTCTGTGGACAGCACCCGGCGTGCCGGGGCCTTGGGTCCACCGGACCGTACCGCCCTCACTGGTGCTGCTCGCACCGGCGGTCATCATGTGGAACCATCTGGCCGTCTCCGGCACCCTTCCTGACCGTGCCCTGACAGACGCATGCCCCGGCGGTGTCCCGCCGTGGTGGCCGGGCTGGGTTCCGCTGAGATGAAGCGGTCGGGGTGTGACCGCGTTCTTGCCGGGAGCGAAAAGGCAGTCAGGTGTCGAACGCGGCGAGGACGGCTTTCCGGTGCGCGGTGAGGTCCGCGGCCCAGGCCCGGATCCAGTGCGCGTCGAGGGAATGGGACGGACAGGCCGACCGTCGCCACTTTGACAGCAGTCGGAGCGTCTGAGGAAAGAGGCGGTTCGGGGACGTCCCCGTGAGGTTGGCGGTCATATCTCCCTGATGCGGTGCCGCCACCACGCAGCCGCGTGCCGGGCGTCCACTGCAGGAGACCGGGGGTTGGGCAGGGTGCGGCGGAGGAATTCCTCGTCCAGCGGAGCGACGATTCCACGTAGCCCTGCCCGATTTCCACCCCCAACACCCCGCCAGGCCAGATCACTTGACGGTAGTCCCGTGATCCTTGACTTCGTGGCCTGATGATCTCCCCTTCGCTCGTCACACTGGCCAAGAGAACAGGCCAAGTGGTCTGGACAGCCAAGCAGCATCACGTGTCCGTCAGCGGGGACATCTCGTGTCCGCCTGCGGGGAGCCGATCAGACCGCCCGCAGGGAGCTTTGCGTTTCCGCCGTCAAAGCCGCTACTTCGTTGGCCTGTTGAACGCCATACGCTGCAAGTGGTCGTCCGGGCTGTAACGGCGCGCCTCGGGCATGCCGATCAGGTGGACCGGCGCACCCTTCACGGCCGGGGCCTGGTGCGCTGCGCCCAGGCCGTGATGGCCGGACCCGCGGCTCCGGCGGCGGTGAACAGGACGGCGAGCAGCAGCCAGCCGGCCTGCCCCCAGGTGATGCACGCCAGGGTCGCCGCGGAAGGGCCGAGGGCGAGACCTGCGGTGAGGGTGCTCTGGGACAGGCCGAGGTACTGGCCCTTGGCATGGTCGGGTGCGAGGGTCATGGTCAGCTCCATCTCCGCGGACACGGTGAGCAGTTCGGCGGCGATGGAGGCGATGACGCCGGTGGTCAGGACGACGACGGCGACCGTGGTGGGCAGGCCGGAGGCCAGCACGGCCAGCAGGCAGAACGTTCCGCTGAGCGCCCCGCCGACCGCCAGGGCTCGGCCGGCCTTGCGCGGGGTGTTGACCCGGCTGCCGACTGCGGTGAGCAGGAAGGCGATCGACAGGGCGTTGGCGATGCCGAAGGCGGCTATCAGCCAGAGCGGCGCGGTGGTCTCCTGGGCGATCCACAGCGGCAGAGCGACGGTGACGACGGCCTCGAAGAGTGTCAGGACTCCGTACGAGGCGCAGACGGCGAGGTAGGGGAGGTCGCGCAGGGCCTCCCAACGGGCGGCCCCGGGCCCGGCCTCCGGCTGGGTCCCGGTCTCCGCGGCGGTGGCGGGGGTGGGGGTGGGGCCGGGGAGCGGGACGGTGAACATCAGCAGGCCTTGGACCGCGGTCAGTACGCAGCAGAGGAGGATCGCGGCGAAGTAGACCCGCCGGGATCCGGTGGCGATCACCAGGCTGCCGGCCCCCATGCCCAGGACCATGGCCAGGTTGGAACGGGCGGAGACCTTGGCCCGGAAGGTGGCGGGGCGTGGCCCTCCGATCCGCGCCACGATCGCCTGGCGCATGGTGCCGGCCGACAGCTGGCAGGCGGAGGCGGCGAGCAGGACGGGGAGCAGGGTGGCGAACGAGTCGGCCAGGAGCAGGCACGTCTCGGTGGCGGCGAGCAGAAGGTAGGAGAGCGCGGCACCGATTTGCGGCGGGATGACGGTGTCGGCCAGGCGGCCGATCGGCGCGCCGATCAGCATCGCGCCCACACCGGCGAGGGTGAGGGCCAGTCCGATCCGGGAGGCGGACAGGTGGAGGAAGGTGCTGAAGTACAGGACGGTGAGGGTGGACAGCAGGCCGTAGCCGGCGTTGCCGGTCATCGCGGCGGCGACGACGATCCGCTGTGCGCGGGCGTCGGTTCGGTCCGCGTCCGCGGTCTCGCCGGGGCCGGGCAGGTGTATCGGACGCGAGGCGGTTTCAGTCATGCCCGCAGCCTGGGCGCACCGGCTCTACCGCGGCTCTGCACCGGGTCTGCTCCCGGGCCGCCCATGTGGCGCCGGACCCCGGAGCCGGTAGCGGAAGGGCCGGATACCGCCCTCTCCCGCTCGGCCGTGGACAGCGGACGGCCACGGCCCCAGGCCGGGGAATGAGCGACCTGGGGCCGTGCCGTGGTGGTGCGTGATCAGTCGATCACTGCTCCTGGTAGCGCTTCATGCGGACCCTCCTGATGTTCCTCTTGTTCCTGGGGGGCACGGACACCATCGGGGTCCGGATCACTCGTCACGGCGCCGGATCAGCGGGTGGTACGTCCCATCATGATGTGACCCTCCTTTCCTCTCCCGGGGCCGGATCCTGTTGTCGTCCGGCCTGTTGGGAGAAGACTGCCGAGCGGTGGTCTACCCGCTCTCTACATGTGATCTGCCGGTCCGCCCGCGGCCATCAGCGCGGTGAGCAGGTCCGCTTCGGACGTCATGCCGAGGTGGGAGTAGCCGGTCACCGCGAGGGTGAGGTGTTCGTGGGCCTTGCGGTGAGAGCCGCTGGCGGCGAGGGCCTTGCCCATCGCCTGGTGGGCGCGGGCCGTGATCAGTTCCTCGGCGCACCGGGTCGCGCCCTCGACGGCGGCGGCCGCGTGCCGCAGCGCCGCCCGCGCCAGTGCGTCGGCGCCGTTGCCGTCGGCGGCGGCCGCGTACGCTTCGGCGGCCCGGTAGTGGCACACCGTCTCGACGGCGCCGCTCCTGACGGCGGACGCCAGGGCCTGTGCCCGCTCATAGAGATGTGCCGCCTGCACGAACTGCCCGCTGTGATGCCGTGCATCCCCGGCGATGATGATCGCGTTGATCGCGGAATCCTGGTCGCCCGTCCGCTCGAACCAGGCGGCGAGCTCCAGGACCTGGCGGGCGAGGTCGCCGGTGTCGACGTGGCGTTCCTCGTCGCGCGCCTCGATCTGGAGGAGCACCAGGGTGTGCTGATGGATGAGGTCCTCGTTGCCCGTGCGTGCGGCGACCTCGATGGAGACCCGTGCATGGTGGCGGGCCTCGGCGAACTCCCTCAGCTGCAGATACGTGAGGGCGAGGCCGTAGTGGGCGAAGCTCGTCAGGTAGTGCGGCCGCAGTTTGTCGACCGCATCCTCCGCACCGGCCCCGGCGAAGCGGAGGGCCTCGGTGAACGCCGCGATGGCGCTGCGCGGCCGCGGTCCCACCACACGGACGGAGCCGGTGGCATGGCAGGCGATGGCATGGGTGAAGTCGCCGGAGTAGGCCCGGCCTCCGGGTGCCGTGGCCACGGCGAGGGCCTCAGCGGCGCCCGCGAGCACCGCCATGGGGGTGGCATCCGTCCACGCGGCGAGCACACCAACCGTCTCCACCGCGTGGACGACCGCTTCCCGGTCGCCTTGGGCCGCCGCCTGCTCGCAGATGGCCACGATGGCCGACAGTTCGGTGCGTATCCACGCACGGGCGGCCGCGCCGTCGTCGAGGCCACTCGCACCGGCGCTGACTGTCGGTGTCGCGCCGCGCGGCCCGATGGCCCGCATGACGGCGGGCGCCGCCGTGCGCAGGCAGGCGGCCACGGTGGCGTGGACGAAGTCGACGGCGCGGGTGAGGGCCGCGGCGTGGTCGCGGGCGTCGAGTTGTTCGCGGGCCTTGGCGCGGGCGTAGACACGGACGAGGTCGTGGAAGGCGTAGTGGCCGGGCTGGGGGGAGTTCAGCAGTGCCGTGTCCACGAGGTCTTCGAGGACCTGTTCGGCGGCGTGCTCGTCCAGGGCCAGTACCGCGGCGGCGGCCGACAGGCTCCAGGTGTGTGCTTTGGGCAGGGCGAGTATGAGGAAGGCGTGGGCCTGGTCGGGGGTGAGCTGACCGTACGACAGCTCGAAGGCCTGGGCGACGCGCAGGTCGCCGGTGCGCAGTTCGCCCAGCAGCCGCGCCTCGTCGGCCAGCCTGTCGACCATGGACCGCACGCTCCAGCCCGGCCGGTGGGCCAGGCGCGTCGCCACGACGCGCAGCGCCAGTGGCAGGTCCCCGCACGCAGCGGCGAGGGCCACGACGGCGTCCGGCTCGGCCGCCGCCCGCTCCGCACCGATGATCGCGGCGATGAGCTGTACGGACTCGGCGCGCGCCATCCGCTCCAGGGCGACAGCGGCGCTTACGCCGATGGTCGGGCGGGTGCGGGAGGTGACCAGGACCGCGCTGCGGGGAGAGCCCGGGAGCAGCGGGGTGATCTGGTTGGTGTCGGCGGCGTCGTCGAGGACGACCAGGACGCGCTTGTCGGCCAGCATCGTGCGGTACAGGACGGCCCGCTGGGCGGTGGCGTCAGGCAGCTGCTCCGGGGCAACGCCCAGGGCCAGGAGGAAGTCGGCCAGGACGTCGCCGGGGTCGGCGGGGGTGTCGGAGGCGCCGTGCAGCGATGCCCACAACTGCCCGTCGGGGAAGTCGCCGGCGACCGCGTGCGCGGTCACGGTCGCCAGGGTGGTCTTGCCGCTGCCGCCCATGCCCGTCACCATTCCGACGGCGTGGCCGGCCGACCGGAGCGCGTCGACGAGCCCGGCGACCTGGTCCTGGCGGCCCGTCAGATCTGCGGGTGGAGAGGGGAGTTGCTGGGGGGCGGCGGGTGAGAAGCTGGCGGGAGCAACAGAGAGGGCGGGTACAGCGGCGCCAAGGGTGACCGGGGCAGCGGCCGCGAACGGCGGTCCGGGGTCCTCACCGCGCAGAATCGCCTCGTGGACGCGGGCCAGATCCGGACCCGGGTCGACGCCGAGTTCGTGGATCAGAACACTGCGGGCCCGCCGGTAGACATCCAGTGCCTCGGCCTGTCGGCCGGAGCGGGTGAGCGCGATCATGAGGGTGGCGTACAGCCGCTCGTCGTAGGGCCGGGCCCTGGAGGCGGCGGTGATGTCGACGAGGGTGCGCTCGTGCCGGCCCAGCAGCAGTTGCTGGTCGAACCAGCCCTGGCGGGCGGCCTCGCGGTGCTCGGCCAGTGACTCCCGCTGCCGTTGGCACCAGGGCCCCGGCAGTCCGGCCAGGGCGGTCTCTCCCGTCCACAACGCGAGCGCCCCGCCGAGCCGTTCGGCCTCGGCCACCGGATCGCCCTCGGGCGGGGTGCCGGTGCGGCGCAGGAACTCGGTGGCGTCCACACAGGCCGGGTCGACGTCGAGCAGATAGCCGCCCGAGCTCCATACGACCGCGGTGGCGCCCAGGCTCTTGCGCAGCCGCAGCACGTAGTTGGTGACCATGTTCACGGCACTGGGCGGCGGGGTGTCCCCGAACATCCCGTCGATCAGGTCCTCGGTCCCCACACGCCGCCCCGCGCGGAAGGCGAGTGCCGCCAGCATGGCCATCTGCTGCGGCTGCATCGCCTTGACGACCGTCCCGCCCCGCGACACGACCGGCGGCCCGAGCAGCACAAAACTGTACATGTCCATAATCCCCCGTTGACTCCCCGAAACGTACGGCTCCGGTCCCCCTCACCGGAGCGCGCCAGCCTAGCCCTCGCATGGTCGGCCGCTGGGCGCTCGCTGCGGGAACTCCTTCCGCTGTTGAGGGCCGTAGAACTTTTGTTGATGGCGTGTTGACGCCCCTCGCAGGGCTAGTCGCTGGTCACACGGCGCCGCCAACCCCTGTACCGGTAGCGGCCGTAGAGCTTTTGTTGACGTGCCGTTGATGCCTCTCCCGTCATGCGCCCGCCGCCGCGCGCGGCGCGACGGCCGAGTTGGTGGACTTCACCACCGGTCTGAGGGACATGTGGGTGAGCCGAGGTGACTTCCAGCGGTCCGCTCCTCAAGATCGGCCGCCGGGAGGACATCCCGGCGGGTGGTCGCAGGACAGCAGACCGCGACCGTCTCATGTGCCACGGATCCGAGGGAGATGTCCGCGAGGGCTGCGCGTCGCACTGTCGGCGTGGCTGGTCCGGTTGACCTTCTGTTGATCCCGGGTTGATGCAGGACGGCGACTCTCTTCCCGTACACCGCGCACCGCGGATACAGGAGTCTCGCAGCCGTGCAACGGCAGTTGCCCCGTGTGGACAAGGAATTCCCACGCGACTGTACTGCCGCCCACCGGCTGCCCGCCGTACGGGACGGCACGGTCCCGGCCTTCGCCAGCTCCCACCGGGTCGGCAAGCTCCTGCATCCCTGCCGGAGGGGCACAGGAAAGGAGTCACCCGATGCCGCTGCTTCCGTACGACGATCAGGCAGGGACGCCCCAGGCGTCGTTGGACGGCCCGGGCGAAGCTCGTCACCGACGTCCAGGGCAGCAACGAGGCATCCGGCACCCGGATCCAGCCGTACCACTCCAACTGCACCAAGGGGCGCCGACGGCATCCCGGGCCCCAAGCAGTGGGCGGCCTTGAAGGTCCCGCGCGGCTGACGCCGGTGGGGCGGGGCCGTGCGGGTCTGCCCCGCTCTCGTGGGCGCCGCGCATCGTGGCGCCCACGACCGGATACCGCACCCCCTCCGATCTCCGGGCCCGCCTACCCCCCCCAGGCGGGCCCGGTCCTTCGCCCCGCCGCCTCGTCGACGGGCCTTCACCGACGCTGACCCGAGTCAACCCACGAAGAAAGGCATGGATCACACGATGCGTATCCGTCACGCGATGACCGCCACGGGCGTTGCCGCGCTCGCTCTGCTCAGCCAGGCCGTCGGCAGTGTGCACGCCGCTGACCCGGACGTCACGGTCACCAGGGCGGCGCACCTGCGCAACTGGGCCGAGTCCGGCGAGTACACCGGCTCTGTCCGCCCGGCGGCTGTCATAGCGGTCCCGGAAGGCCGGGACGTCGATGGCCAGATGCTGTCCCTGGAGTTCTGGAAGGGGGATCCCGGCCAGGACTTCGCCGTATACCAGCGTGGAGATGAGCTCGTGGTCTCGCACAACGGCTATGTGCTCGACCAGGACGTGACGAAGGGCAAGGTCCAGATCTGGCGCCCCTGGCAGGGGCAGGCCGGAATCGACCGCCTCGACGTCAACGCCAACCAGCGGTGGCGGGTCCTCGACAAGGACAAGACCGGCTGGAGCATGATCCAGAACGTCGCCACCGGCAAGTGCCTCAGGGCCAACGGCCTTCAGGCCGTTCTCTCCGCCGTCCCCTGTGACGGCAACGACGCGGCCCAGTGGTGGAACCAGTTCTGATCCGTACGGGCCGAGGACTCCATCGCACCCATCAAGCACGCCGTGCCGACAGGCACGCGGGAAAGGACCCTTTCAAGTGTCCAGTAGGAGAAGTGTGTTGGCGACGGGCGCCGTGCTCGTGACGCTGACGGCAACGGCTGCCGCAGGCAACGCGTCAGCGGCCGGTCCGGCCGCTGACGCGCACGGCGTGTCGCACACCGCCGTCGGCGCCCCGCCGGAGGGGCCCGGAGAGGGGGGCCACGGGGCGGGCAAGGGGCACCTCATCGAGGGTCCTTACGCGCGGACCGAGGCCAAGCAGCGTCAGGAGGCCTTGGAACAGGTCCTGTCGGGCAAGCTCAAGCCCCAGGCGCGCAACGGCTCCGAGGTCGTCCAGCTGGCCGACAAGAAGTACGTCGAGCTCGCCCGCGAGAAGACCGACAAGATCTTCACGATCCTGGTGGAGTTCGGCGACAAGGTCGACAGCACGACCATGTTCGACCCGGACGGTCCGGCCGGCCCCAAGCCGCCGGTCGTCAAGTACGGGGGCACCCCCGGCCCGCTGCACAACCGGATAGCCAAGCCCGACCGGGCCAAGAACAACAGCACGGCCTGGCAGAAGGACTACAACCAGAAGCACTTCCAGGACCTGTATTTCGGCACCGGCAAGAACGCCGACGGCACCCAGAAGCAGTCCCTGAAGACGTACTACGAGAAGACGTCCTCGGGCCGCTACTCGGTCGAGGGCGAGGTCTCCGACTGGGTGAAGGTCGACGGGAACGAGGCCCGTTACGGCTCCAACTACTGCGAGGCCAGCAACTGCCCCAACGTCGAGGACCTGGTGCGCGACGGCGTCAACGCCTGGGTTGCCGACCAGAGGGCCAAGGGTCGGACCACCGAGCAGATCAAGGCCCAACTGGCCCAGTACGACCAGTGGGACCGTACCGACCACGACAACGACGGCGACTTCAACGAGCCCGACGGCTACATCGACCACTTCCAGATCGTCCACGCGGGCGAGGACGAGTCGGCCGGCGGCGGCGTCCAGGGCACCAACGCCCTGTGGGCACACCGCGGTTACGCCTACGGGCACGACGACGGTGACACCGGCCCCACGGGATACAAGGCGGGCGGCACGCAGATCGGCGACACCGGTATCTGGGTCGGCGACTACACGATGCAGCCGGAGAACGGCGGCCTCGGCGTCTTCGCCCACGAGTACGGCCACGACCTCGGTCTGCCGGACCTCTACGACACCAACGACAAGGCAGTCGAGAACTCGGTCGGCTTCTGGTCCCTGATGTCGGCCGGCTCCTGGCTGGGCACCGGCAAGGACTCGATCGGCGACATGCCGGGCGACATGACCGCCTGGGACAAGCTCCAGCTGGGCTGGCTGAACTACGACACGGCCAAGGCCGCGACAAGGTCGACCCACACCCTGGGCGTCGCGGAGTACCACACCAAGCGCCCCCAGGCGCTGGTCGTCCAGCTTCCGAAGAAGACGGTCACCACCGGCATCGTGGCACCCCGGCAGGGCGCCGAGCAGTGGTGGAGCGGCTACGGCGACAACCTGTCCAACACCCTGACCCGCACGGTCGACCTGACGGGCAAGTCCACCGCCTCCCTGGAACTCGCCGCCTGGTGGAACATCGAGAAGGACTTCGACTACCTCTACACCCAGGTCTCCACCGACGGCGGCGCCAGCTGGAGGTCCATCGACGGCACCGCCGACGGCCGACCGATCACCCGCGACGGCGGCGACAAGCCCGCCCTGACCGGCGCCTCCGACACCTACCGGCAGCTGGTGTTCCCCCTCGACGCCTATGCCGGCCAGAAGATCGGCATCCGCTTCCGCTACAAGACGGACGGCGGCGTCGCGCCGATCGGCTTCGCCGCCGACACCATCGCCGTGAAGGCCGACGGCACCACGCTCTTCTCGGACGACGCCGAAGGCGACGACAACGGCTGGACCGCGCGCGGCTTCCGGCGGGTCGGCGCCTCCGTCACCGGCGACTTCCCGGTGTACTACATCGCCGAGAACCGCCAGTACGCCTCGTACGACAAGGCCCTCAAGACCGGCCCGTACAACTTCGGCGACCGGCCCCGGATGAACGACTGGGTCGAGCACTACTCCTACAGCCCGGGTCTGGTGCTGTGGCAGTGGGACACCTCGCAGCGCGACAACAACGTCAGTGAGCACCCGGGCAAGGGCCTGCTGCTGCCCGTCGACGCCCATGCCAAGCCGATGAAGTGGGCGGACGGCGTGCCGGTCTCGAACAAGGTCACGCCGTACGACGCGGCCTTCGGCCGGTACCCGGTGCCCGCGCTGACCCTGCACCGGGAGGGCGTGGCCACCACCTTCCCGGCGCAGGCGGGCGTCCCGGTCTTCGACGACCACCAGGGTGTCTACTACTACGCCGAGAACAAGCACGGAAGTGTCCAGGTGACGGACACCAACACCCGGATCGAGGTCGTCTCGCAGCCGAGGAACGGAGAGAAGATCACGGTTGAGGTGGGCCCCTCGGTGAAGTAGCCCCACCGCACACGCCATTGCCCACGACCGGCCGCCGCTCGGCAGAGCGGCGGCCGGTCGTGCTGCGGCCTCTCGCGGCCCGCGCCGCCGCTAGGTGGCGGGGGTGACGCTCCAGATCTGGGCGGGGCTGGACGTGCAGTCGCTGACGGTCGCCGGTTCGGCGGAACCCCGGGCGCTGAGGCAGCCGTTGGTCGCGGTGTTGATCAGACGGTAGGAGCTCGGGGCCCCCGGCGCGGCAGCGAAGACCCACAGTTGGTTGGCGAACGCGCCGTCGTCGATGCCCTGGCCGTCCGGCGTCGTGCCGGGCGCCCAGACCTGCACGGCGCGGGTTTGCATGTCCATGTCCAGCATCTTGCGGGTGGTGGACTGGTTGGTGAGGTAGAACCGCCCGTCCTTGATCCCGTTCAGTTCCCAGACCTCCGCCGGACTCGTCGGCACCTGCCAGGTGCTGACGAGGTTGCCGTTCCGGTCGGCGCCTTGGGTGTTGGACAGGGTCAGATCGCCGTTGCGCAGGACGGCGCGCTTGGGAAGACCGGTCGCCGGAGCGGGCGTCGGGGCGGGCGACGCGGTAGGGCCGGTGGGCTTGGGGGCCGGGGGGACGGGGACGGTGCGCGGCGGGGGCTGCCAGGGCAGCCCGTCCGCGGACGGGGAGTGGGGCGCCGCGGGGCTCCACGGGGGCGTGGCGAGGTCCCGCCGGTCCGTCTTCGGGGGGAGGGCGGAATCGGGCCGGGGGCGGGTGGTGGTGCCGGGCGTGGGGACGGCGGACGGTGAGGAGGTCGGTGCGGTCGGTGTGCCCCCGGGGGTTGCCGAAGGCATCCGCGGGCTGGGCAAGGGGATGCTGATACCAGGGGGCGCCGCCCGCAACGCGTCGTTGGAGGACTCCACGTGGAACGCGCGCGGCAGCAGCGCGGTGAGTATCACCGCCGCGGTGACGGCCGCGGCCCGGCGCCGGTGGACGCGCACGCGGCGCGCCCATGTCCTGACCCCGCTCCGCCGTGCCGCCTTCGGCGGGGCGGAGCGGGTCGGGGTGTGCGCCGATGCGGCCGGGGGTGTGTCCGCCTCCTGCTGTCCGGCGTGTTCCGGCGTGAGCGTGGCCGGGGCGGCCGAGGTGAGGTCCTGGAGCGCCTGGGCCATGGCGGCGGCGTCGGGCCAGCGTTCCTCGGGTGCCTTGGCCAGGGCGCGCCGGATGACGGCCTGGACCGGCTCGGGTATCTCCTCGGGCAGTGGAGGAGGGGCCTCGGTGAGGTGCTTGAGGGTGATCTCGAAGGCGGTGTCGCCGCTGAAGGGTACGGATCCGTTGAGCATTTCGTACAGCACGATGCCCACGGCGTAGACGTCCGCGGCCGGGGTGGCCTTGCCTCGCGCGGCCTGCTCGGGGGCCTGGTAGGGAGCGGTGCCCAGTTGCAGGCCGGAGGCGGTCAGGCGGGGGGAGAAGTCGGGTTTGGCGATGCCGAAGTCGGCGACCAGGATCCGGCCCGAGCGCAGCAGCAGGTTGGCGGGTTTGATGTCGCGGTGCACGATGCCCGCCTCGTGGGCGGCCTGCAGCGCGTCGAGGATCTGGCCGGTGAGGGTGAGGGCCTCGGCCACGTCGAGCGGTCCGGTGCGGGCCAGGTGCTGGTCGAGAGCGTGGCCCTCGACCAGTTCCATGACCAGGTAGGCGTGGGCGGTGTCGTCGGTCCGGGTGTGTCCGAAGTCGTAGACGGCGACGATGCCGGAGTGGTTCAGGCGCGCCATGGCCCGTGCCTCGTCGCGGAAGCGGTCGGTGAAAGCGGCGTCGTCCTCCAGGAACGGACGCAGGACCTTCACCGCGACGTGGCGCTCCAGTACGGTGTCCCAGGCCCGCCACACATCCCCCATCGATCCGCCGGCGAGCCGCTCGTCCAGCCGGTAGCGGTCACCAAGCGTGCTTCCCTGTCTCACATGTCCCCCATGGTCTTCATGGTCTTCCCGCCCGCGCGTGATGCCGCGGGGCGGTGGTGCGGCCGTTGGTCGGTTACCGATCCCCCCGGGCCGGTTTTTCGGTCGCACGATCTATTCTGATGGCCGACGATATTACGGATTGTGAGGACGGGGATGGCGTCCGGGCCCCCAACAACGCACCCAGTGCCCGATCTGCGGTTCTGTCTGCTCGGTCCGGTGCGCGCCTGGCAGGACGGGAGCGAGTTGCCGCTCGGTCCGCCGCAGCAGCGCGCCCTGCTCGCGGTACTGCTGCTGAACGACAGTCGGCCGGTCACGCTGGAGCGGCTGTCCGAGGCACTGTGGGGGGAGCAGCCGCCCGGCCGCGCGGTGGGCATCGTACGCACCTATGCCCACCGGCTGCGCCGTGTGGTGGGAGCGGACCGGCTGGAGACGCTGACCGGCGGCTACCGGCTGGTGCGGGGGGCGGCGCCGCTGGACACCACGCAGTGCGACGAGTTCGCCGCCGCCGCCGTCCGCCACCAGGCTGAGGGCCGGCTGCGGGAGGCACGCGCTGCGCTCGCCCAGGCCGTGGGCCTGTGGCAGGGAGACGCCTTGGGCGGACTGCCCGGTCCGTACGCCGAGCGCCAGCGCCTCCACTTCACCGAGCGCCGGCTCGACCTGATCGCCCGACGCGCCACCCTTGACCTCGCGCTGGGCCGACACCACGCCGTACTGGCGGAACTGGTCACCCTGGCGGCCGAGCACCCCCTGCGCGAGCAGTTCACCGAGCTGCTCATGCTCGCCCTGTACCGGGCGGGCCGCCAGTCGGACGCCCTGGACGCCTACACTGCCGCCCGGCGCCGGCTGGCGGACGAGATCGGCGTGGAGCCGGGGCCCGGTCTGCGGCTGCTGCACCAGCAGATCCTGCAGGCCGACCCCGCCCTCACCCCGCCCGCCGACTCAGCTTCCGACTCCGCCTCCGGCGACACCGCCCGCTCCGTGCCGCCGGGGCAGCTGCCGCGACACCTGACGCCCCGCCAGATCCCGTTCGGAGCCACCGACTTCACCGGGCGCCACGACCAGCTCCACCAGATCACCACGGCGCTGCGCGACCCCGGTGTCATGCCCGTCATCGCCCTGTCCGGACTCGGTGGCACGGGCAAGAGCGAACTCGCCATCCAGGCCGCCCACGCCACCTGCGCCGACTTCCCCGACGGACAGCTCTACGCCGACCTGACGGGCCACACCCCCCAACCCACCCCGCCCGAGGAGATCCTGGAGGGCTTCCTCCACGCACTGGGCCTGCCCTCCCAGGCCATCCCCTCCTCCACGGCCAGCCGCACCGCCCTGCTGCGCAGCGTTCTGGCGGACCGGCGCGTCCTGCTCCTGCTCGACAACGCCAAGGACACCGAGCAGCTCCTGCCGCTGCTGCCCGGCAGCCCCGGCAGCGCGGCCCTGGTCACCAGCCGCTCACGCCTGTTCTCGCTGCCCGCGATGCACACGTTCCATCTGGAGGCCCTCACCCCCGACGAGGCTCTCGTCCTGTTCGCGCGGATCGTCGGCGCCGAGCGCACCGGGGCCGAACCGGACGCCGCGCGGCTGCTTTTGGAGGCCTGCGGCCATCTGCCCCTGGCCGTACGCATCCTGGGCTCCCGGCTTGTCTCCCGGCCCGTCTGGAGCATCGCGAGCCTGTGCGACCGCCTCACCGACGAAAACCGCCGTCTGGCCGCCCTGCGCCACGGCACCCTCACCATCGAGGCGACCTTCCGGCTCAGCTACGACCAGCTCACCCCCGACCTGGCCCGCGCCTTCCGCCTGCTGGCCGTCCCCGACCTCACCGACCTGCCCCTCCCCGTCCTCGCAGCCGTCCTCGACGTCTCACCGGAGCAAGCCGAGCACCTCGCCGAAGCCCTCGTGGACGCCTCCCTCCTGGAGACCCCCGCCCCCGAGCGCTACCGCTACCACGACCTGGTCCGCGCCTTCGCCCGCACCCTCACCCACCCCGACGACCCCGCTCCCGGACAGATCCTCACCCGCCTGCTGACCGCCTACGGCAAGGCCGCCGACGCGACATGGGTCGACCCCGGCGCCGTCGCCGCCCTGATCCGCCAGCACACCCAGTGCACCGAACCGGGCCCGGCCCACGCACCCGCCGCCCGCCTCCTGCTCACCACCGCGCTCAGCCACCCCTCCAGCAACGCCGCCCTCGCCCTCGGCCGCGCCGCCAACCAGCTCCTGCCACGTGTCATCGGCCACGACAGCACGGCCGAAGCAGAGGTCCGGCTCGCCCTGGGCCGCCTGCTCGTCGAGATCGGCTCACCCACCCCCGCCCTCGCCGAACTCCTCCACACCCTGCGCCTGTGCGCCGCCCACGCCCTGCCCCCCGCCCTCCAGGCCCACACCCACACCACCCTGGGCATGTGCTTCCTCCACGTCCAGCGCTACCCGGACGCCGCCGACCACTTCCGCACCGCGGCCGCCCTCCATCAAGGCCTCGGCGACCGCTCCGCGGCCGTCCCCGAACTCCTGCGCCTGGCCACCGCACTCGCCCGCTCCGGCCGCCACACCGAAGCCCAGCACACCGCCGACACCGCCCGGACCATCAGCACCGCCCTCGCCGCCCCCGCCCTGAACGCCATGGTCGCCGACACCCTCGGCACCCTCGCCCACGAACAGGGCCACCACCGCCAGGCCATCCGCCACTACACCACCGCCCTCAGCCACCACCGGGCCACCAACCACCAGCGCACCGGCCGCACCCTGCTCGCCCTCGCCCAGACCCAGCGCGCCGCACACCATCCCGACGCCGCCGACACCGCACACCGCGCCGTCACCGCCCTCACCCACGACGGCGATCAGTACCGCACCGCCCTCGCCCTCACCGAACTCGGCCACGCCCTCCACCTCCACGACCCGTCCCGCGCCCGCGCATCGTGGCTCCAGGCCCAGCGCATCCTCTCCGCCATCGGCGCCCCCGAAGCCACCACCCTCCACCGCCTCACCGGCACCCCCCTTCCCACCCCACCCCCGGCGCCCTGGCCTTCCTGGACCCCCACCCCACCCCCCAACCCCGACGTGTCCCGGCCGTAGCCCCACCCGCGTGCCGTCTCGTGAGATGCCCGGCAGTTGGGTGCGGAGGCGGACGGCCGGGCTAGGCACCCAAAGCGATCTGGCCGCCGAGGGCCAGGACGAGGAGCTGGTCCGGCTGCGGGAGGAGAACAAGCGGCTGCGCAGGGCGGAAGGCCGAGTGACAGCTGGAGCGCGAGATCCTGCGCCGAGCAGCCGCGCATTGTGGACGGGAGCTGAAGTGGGTCCCCGTGAAGCTCCTGCAACACGACTCGTGCAGATCAACATGAAAGCCCAGGACGACTCGGCGCTCGGCTGGTTCTGGGCGGACGCCCTCGGCTGGGGGTCGGCGGCGAAACGCCCGGCGTCACCGACCTCGAACCCGTCGGCTTCGCCTACCCCGCCCCCGCGGCCGTCTGCATCGATCTCATAGCCCGCCCGGAACCCAAGACGATGAAGAACCGGGTGCACCTCGATCTGGCCACCACCTCGACCGCCCACCAGGCAGAGCTGGTCGCGCGTCTGAAGGATCTCGGCGCGACGCTCGCCGATGTGGGTCGGGCGACGTCCCCTGGACGGTCATGGCCGACCCGGAGGGCAACGAGTTCTGCCTCCTCGCCCCTCGCTGACCTGCGGAAACGGCTCCGGCCGGTTTCGGGTCAGCGGCGGAGACCGCGTGGCGTCAGCGCATGCCACCGGAGAGGGGGGGGGACGGTGTCCTCGGTGAATCAGCGCGCACCGTTGGACGGCAGGAAGGCCACGTACGGGCCCCGTCGGCGCCGGTGCCCGTACGGCCCGGCGCCGACGGCGGCGTTCCGTGCTGGCCTTCGGCCGCCCCGGACAGTCCGCCCCGACTCTGCAGCCAGCTGTCCAGGGTGGCCGCCCACGTGACGCCCGTCAGCAGGTCAGGTGCCGCATGGCTGGGAAGATCCATCGAGCAGGTGCGGGGTGACTCCCGACCAGGGGTGGCCGCTATTGAGGCTGCGGCTCGCCACTACGGGACGCCAAGCCGGCGTTTGCGCACGACTCGTAGGAGTAGCGAGCGTTGCGGTGCCATTCTTCTCGGGTGGCTCGGGTGGCTGTCACCTTGGTGTCGGGGTTTCTTTGTCACGGGAGAGTAGGGTGATCGACCATCACCAAGCTGTGACCTGCGGGTTCGTGGAACTCCGGGATTTGAACCAGCCCTGGCGCGCACGTAGACATCTCGTTGACCGTCAATTGATCAGCGGTCCATAGGTTTTTTCTCGTCGGAGACGATCGATTCCGCCCCAGGGCGGACGTCATCAATGGAACGAGAGAGCCCGCACTATGAAGATCACCACCCGCCTGGCCCTTGGTACCGCCGCGCTCGCTGCCGCCGCCGCTGCCGTCATCATCCCGTCCGCGGCCGCCAGTGCGGACACCAACACCACCGCCATCAACAGCGGCGTGTGCAACGCCTTCCAGCAGGGCATGGACCCGCTCACCTGCGCGCGTGAGGACTGATCCTGCCCCGGGCAGGCCTGGCGCACGGCAGTGCCCTGGACCGGGCGACGACCGCATCGGTCGTCGCCCTCGTCGAGCCGCCGGCCGCCGCGGCCATCGGCGTCGCCCAGCTCGGGCCGGCGGCTGAACACGGCCGTCGTCCTCGGCACCGTGCTGTTGCCCTTCCCCTCCACCGCGGAACGACCCGAAGGATCCCGCGGAGAGTCACATCCTGAACCGAAACGGAGTATCCATACCGTGAGCACCAACGATCTCGACCAAGGCATATCCGACCTGGCCCAGATCAAGAAGCAGTACGTCGAGCAGCGTTCGGTCTTTGTCCCTGGCGAGCGCATGGCCGGCTTACTAAAGAGGCTCGGCGCCACAGACGCCGACCTGGCCCAGCTTCAGCGGGTGAGCGACGATCCCACCCTCCCCTTCCGCAAGTCGAAGAACGGCCGCTTCCACTTCGACGTGGAGAACGGGACGGTCGACCGGGGCGAGTTCCAGCCGTTCGTGCTGTCGGCCGGCGAGGACTTCGTACGTCATGACTCCGGTCAGACGCGCGAGTTCGCGGAGATCGGTGACAACCTCCAGCTGAACCGAGCCTTCCAGGCACTGCTGATGTTCAAGGCGTTCATGGTCCAGGACGTGGAGATCGCGCACCGCCCGAAGCTGGACTACGACTACCCCGGATGGGTGTGCACCCTGTTCAATCTGCGGACCGTCACCACGCCCGAACTCGTCGGTGAACCCGCCCTCGAGGGGGTGCACAGCGACGGCGTGGACCACACAATGACCACCCTGCTCGGCAGCGAGAACATGACCGCCGACAGCGCGATCACCTTCCTCCACGACATGCGGCAGAACAACGCAGTCCGCTGGGACGAGGTCGACCCGGAGCTCGTCATGGGCCACTACCAGCACCGCCACTTCCTCGACACCATGCTGGTCGTCGACCACGAGCGAAAGCACAGCCTCTCCCCGGTGGTTGCCGCTGACCAACTGCGGGCGTCTACCCGGGATATGCTGATCTTCTTCACGCGGAAGCCTGCCATGGAGGGCCACATCTCCCACCCTTACGACTCCCTCACCAGCCATTCCTCCCTGCCGATGTCGGCCGGACTGCTTCCCTCGGTACAGGTCTGATGGCGGCGGACGGGATCACGATCACCGACTTCCTGGACATCGACATCCGTGCGGGCCGGATCGTCCGCGCCGAGCGGTTCCCGCGCGCCCGTCGCCCCGCGTACAAACTGTGGATCGACTTCGGTGATCTGGGTGTACGGAAGTCCAGCGCCCAGATCACCGATGTGTACGCGCTCGACGACCTCGAGGGCCGTCTCGTGATGGCCGTGGTGAACCTCCCGCCCCGGCAGGTCGCGGACTTCATGTCCGAGGTCCTCGTCCTCGGAGTGCCGGACGAGGACGGCGGCAACGTGATCCTGATCGGCCCGGACCGGGAGGTCAAGCCGGGATCACGGCTGCTCTGACTCGAAGCAGCAGGATGCTGGCCGGACGACTGGGCCGAGGACGCTGCGGGGGAGCGGCCTGTCCCCGAGCTTGATCCTTGACCGCTGTCTCGGCCGCGTACGCGGAGGGTGCTCAGGCATTCGGGGGACACCGCCAAGGTCCGCTCCGGACACGGGCCGGCAGCGTGGCGGCCTTCCGCAGCCTCGCGATCAACCAGAACGCGCTGCTGGTCGCGTTGGTAGGCGGGATCGGTGAGGAGGAGACCGGTGGCCTTGCGCGGGGAGAAGGCGGCGTGGTCGGCCTCGACGCGGCCTTGGTCGATGTAGCGAAGCAGCAGGTTCGCGCTTGCGGGGCAGCCCGTCTTCCTGATCTCGTGCAGGAGGTGGGTGACGGGGACGGCCGGATTCACCGCCCGCCATGAGGGTGACACCGGCGTCGGCGCAGGTGCTCGCGGTAGGGATCGACCAGCGTGGGCCGACGGGCACAGTCGAGCAGGCCGACGCCCGAGTCCAGGAGCTGGTGCACCTGGTGCCGGCGTTCACGGGTGGTCGCGGCCCGTCTGCCCTCGGACACCGGTGGGTTGGTCTTCGCCCAGTAGGCGCTGTGCGTGGTGACCGCGTCAGGAGTCGGAGAGGGGCGGGGGGCGGTGAAGCCCCGGCGGCACCCCGCCCCCCGCCTTTCTCCTGCCTGGTTTCCTGCCGGGAACACGCACGTCGTTTCCGGTGACGCCCCGTCGAAGGCCTCGTTGATCCCCTCTGCAGGGGTACGCGCCGAAGCCGCACCGCGTGCCTCGCGGTCCGGGCCCGCCGTCTGGTGGCGGGGCGTGCGGCCGGTGCGTCCAGGAGTGCGGCGCCGACCCGTTCGCGGCGTCGGCTTCACAGGGCTGGCAGGGAGACGTGCATGCCGCATGCGGTTGTCCTCGGAGGAAGCATCGCCGGGTTGTTGGCGGCCCGGGTCCTGGGCGATGTCGCCCGGGTGACGGTGGTGGAGGCCGACGATCCGGGCGGGGCCGACGGTGTCCGCAGGGGTGTTCCGCAGGGCGCGCATGTGCACGGGCTGCTGACCCCGGGGTGGGCGCTGGCCGAACGCTGGTATCCCGGGCTGAAGGGGGATCTCGCCGCCGATGGCGCGGTCTTGGGGTCCGGAAGTGGGATCCAGTTCTATCTGGACGGCGTACGCAAGGTGCCGAGCCCCCGGGACGAGGGCGTCGGCGTGACGCGCGGCCTGCTGGAGGCGCACGTGCGGCGGCGGACCTTGGCGGACGGCCGGGTGGCGGTGCTGCGCGGCCGGGCCGTCGGCCTGGTCTTCGAGGGCGGCCGCGTCGCCGGTGTCCGCTACCGGGATGCGGCCGCGACCGGGGTGCGGGACGAAGGTGGGGGTGTGGGGGTGCGGACGCTCGCCGCCGACCTGGTGGTGGATGCCACCGGCCGCTCCAGCCGCCTCGGGTCCTGGCTGGTGGAAGCCGGATGGCCCGCCCCGCCCGTGGAGCGCACCCGCATCGACCTCCATTACGCGACCGCCCGCTTCCGCCGTGGCGACGAGGCGCCGGGGGTCATGGGGGCGTGCGCGACGCCACCGGCCGCCGGGTCCGTCACCCGCCGCAGGTTTGCGGGCTTGGCGGCGGTCGAAGGAGACCAGTGGCTGCTCACCGTCGGTGACCACGGAGCGCGGCCGCCGACGGACCCCGACGGCTTCCGCCGCGCCTGCGAGGAGTTGAAGGCACCGCCGTTCCAGGCCGTCGCACGGCAGTGCGAGATGCTCGGCGGGATCGAGACGTTCACGCTCGCGCACACGGTGAAGCGGGACTTCGCGGCGGTGGAACGGCTGCCCGGCGGTCTGGTGGCCGTCGGCGACTCCGTCGCCTCGTTCAACCCGGTCTACGCGCAGGGCATCACGGCGGCCGCCTTCCACGCGTCCTGCCTGGCCCGCCACCTCGCGTCGGGCGCCGACGTACATGCGTCGGCCGCCCCGTACTTCAAGCACGTCGCGGCCGTCACCGACGCCGCGTGGGAGGTCTCCACGCTGGCCGTGGTCCAGCCCGACCTGGTGGGCCCCCACCGGCTGCGGTCCCGGGCGACCCGGCGCCTGGTCGACCTCCTGACGCGTGCCGCGTTCACGGACACCTGGGTGAACGAGCGGTTCACCGACGTCGTACACATGCGGGCTCATCCGTCCTCGCTCAAAAGGCCCCGCCTGTGGTGGGGTGTGGCCCGCGCCCTCGCCGACCAGCGGCGCGGGGGTGGGCGGGGGTGGGCGGCGCGGGACGCCGCCGTTGTCGCCGCCGACACCGTTGCCGAGCCCGGCGTGCCGTGCGTCGGTCCGAGTACGGCTGCCGGGACGGGCCTGCGTTGACCGGACCGTTCGCCACTCGAAGAGCGGAGGCGACAGTGACTCGGTGTCAGAGCCGTCGTTGACCGGGGAATGAACCACACAGCTTCCCGACGGGCACACCTGTGCTGCCCCGGCGAGGCCGTGCCCGCCGCCGCGGCGAATTCTGCGGGCGACCGGCGGTCACGGCCCGTTCGGGGGAGTGACCCGCGCTGTGCGCAGACGCGACCGCGAGCCGTCGGGTCGCCCAGCTGCCCCCGCGGGCCCGGGACGCACCGCCGCGCAGGGTACCCGGCGCCGGGCACCGGCTCCCCATGACGGCTCCCGGCATCGCCCCCGGCAGCGGGGCGGACGACCCCGGGCGGGTGCCGTCCGCCGTGGCGCACGGCCTGATCGCGTGCGACGCCGACGCACCCGGGCCGGGCGCCGAAGCGCCCGGGGCGCCTCCGTCCCGCCCGCCGGCGCACGACGTCGGCGCCGCGATCGCGGTACGGCTGCGCCGTGCGGCCCAGCGCGTCGACGAGCACGTCGCCCAGTTGTACCCGGCCGGGCCCGCCGCGGACGCCGCCGAGTGGCTGCTGCCCGGAACCCTCCACGACCACCTCGCGCCGGGCGCACGCGCACACCTCGCCCGGCGGCTCCACCAGGCGCTGGCCGCTCCCGTACGCCACCTGGTCGAGGCGGGCGGCCAGCGGTGGCGACCGGGCCTGGTCGCCACGGTCATCGACCTGCTGGGCGGGGACAGCGCACGCTACGGTCCCCTGCTCGCCGCCATGGAGATCGCGCACACCGGTTCCCTGATGGTCGACGACATCCAGGACAGCTCCGCGGTGCGGCGCGGCGTCCCGGCCGCCCACGAGACCTTCGGGATCCCGACGGCCCTCAACGCCGGTACGAACGCGTACTTCGCCCTCGACCGAGCCATCCGCATGACCGTCACACACGACGCGGCGCTGAGCGGCCGCCTGCGGGAGGTGTACTTCGCGGCGCTGCGCGCGGCGCACGCCGGGCAGGCGCTGGACATCCAGGGCCACCGCGCCGAGATGGACCACGCGGTGTCCACCGGTGACCCGGGACACGTACTCGACCTGGTGCGCCTGACGCACCGTCTGAAGTCCGGGGCCCTGCTGGCCGCCGGGTTCGAGATGGCCGCCCTGCTCACCGGCGCCGACGACCGGCGGCGGTGTGCCCTCGCCGCGTTCGGTTCGGTGGTGGGGACCACGTACCAGATCACCGACGACGTCGCCGACCTGCGCGGCGTCACCCGCGCGGGAGTGGTGACCAAGCGGGTCGCCGAGGACGCGCGCAACGGAAAGGTGACCATGCCGCTCGCCCACGCCGTCGCCCGGCTGCCCCAGCCGCAGTTGAAGGAGGTGTGGCAGCTCGTCCGCGGTCAGGCCGCCCGCGAGGGCGACCTGACCGCGGTGCGCCGCACCCTGATCGGCTGCGGAGCGGCGGCGGCCTGCGAGCAGGAGGCCGACGCCCTCCTGGAGGAGGCCTGGCAGGACCTGGAACCGGAACTGCCGCATTCCCCCGGCACCCCGGTGCTGTACGAGATGGCCCGGCACACGGTCCGCCGCAATCGGATCGCCTGAGCTTGGCTCGTCAGCGCCATGTAGACACGTCAACGCGGCGGTCTCCGACGGGGTGGGCCGAGGGCCCACACGGCCTTGCGGATGCGGGGGTTCACGCTCTCGATCGCGTCGGTCGAGCAGATCACCTTGCGGATTTTGACGTCGAAGGAGAGGAAGGGCACCTCTCGGCCCAGGCGTCGGATCCACGATGGCAGCAAACCCCCGGCCCCGACCCGTCTTCGCTCTCACAGGGGGCACACGGTGGCAGTGTGACGCCCCGGCGAACGCGTCCCGCTGGGCGTCCCGTTGCAGCACACTCATGTCCACGGCCTTCGTGATGGTCCCGCGTGTTTCTTGATCCGGAACACAGGATCAGGCGAAGGCCGCCCTGACGTGCAGCGATTGCCCATCCGGGCGAACGCGTACGAAACTCGTTCGGCAGTGGTGGGTTAAAGATCAACCTTAGTCCCGGAAGGCGGGATTGGTCCACTTGGTGGGGGAGGACTGGATGTCGTTCCACATCTCCGTCCACCACTGCCGGCCGCTCTTGCCCGTGATCGTCGTCAGCACCCGGTCTCCGTCGGCATCAAAGTATTGCCGACGCACCTCGTTGTTGATCTTCTGGATGACCGCCTCGCCCAACGGGTGCTTGTGGGCGATGTAGTTGAGCATGTAGGCAGTGGGGTCGTAGCCCCTGTTGTAGTCGGCGCCACGTATCTGGGCGAGACCGGGCTTCTCCTTCACGTTGTAGACGTACTTGCGGAGGTAGTCAGCCTGCCCCTCGTTCAGCCACCCTCCGTTGGCCGCGTCCTGCACCTGGTGGGTGAGTTCATGGACGAGCACACCGACATCGCCCGGGTTGTTCATGACGTGGCTGGGGCGGATCACGAGCGACTTCTCGTTGTTGTACCGGCCGTTGGGTTCGAACGCGGCCAAGACGGCAGGGCTCTTGAAGGCGTCGAATCCGGCGTCGAAGACGACGTGGATGTTGGGCTTCACCCGGTAGGCGCCACCGGTCATGAACTGCTGGATCTTCGCGTACTGGTCCTGGAGCAGGCCCGTGTTCCTGTCGATCCAGGAACGCAGGGCGGCGGGGTCGTAGCCGCCTGTGTCGACCATCTGCACGGTGACGGGGACGGCGGGGCCGGGGGCGGGAGCCGTGGTCTTGTCGAGGTTCCACTGCTGGGCCGTGTCGGCGGTATCGCAGGGGCGCACCGCGGTGCGCAGGTCGGGGAGGCGGGTCAGACAGGTGTCGCCGCCGGTGCGGTCGGTGCTGTGGAGCAGCCAGGCGCGGCTGTTGGGGAGGTTCTGCAGCCACCACTGCTGGTTGGGCCTGCCGATGTAGTTCCAGGCGCCGACGGAGTTGTCGCCCAGGTCGCGGTCGACGGCGTTGTTCGTGTGGGGGACCTTGACGGTCCAGTTCCCGTTGCCGGTATCGGTGACGGCCCAGGTCTGCTCGGTCAGGTTCTCGTTCCAGTCCTTGACGCGCACCCCCGCACCGTTCTGCGGGCTGTCCCACTGCAGGGCACCGCCGGCGTGGCTGGAGATCCGGTAGGTGCCGCCCGATTCGGGCAAGGGTTCGGCGGCATGGGCGGTGGAGGCGGCGAGACCACCGGTGAGTGTGGTGGCACAGGCCAGCATGGTGACCGTGGCGGCTCGGTGTCGTCTACGCATGAAGGGGCCTTTCGGGTGGAGGATGGCTTGTGACTGATGCGGAGGGCGGCGGTAGGGGCGGGCGGCGGCGAAATGGGCATCGCACCGAGCGGCGACCAGGGGGAGGAGGCAGGGACCTGCAGGCAATGGCCTCCCTCGCCGTCGCGGCGGTGCCCTACGTCGGCCTGGCGGCTACTGGAGCTTCCACTGCATGGAGTCCAGGCCGTCGGCGGTGGCGCAGGAGGAGACGGTCAGCTGGCCCTCACCCGTGGGGGCGCCCAGGCACAGGTCGCCCCGCTTGCTGCGGATGCTGTACCAGCCGGGGCGGTTGGGGGTGGCGCGGAACTTCCAGAGCTGGTTGTCGCTTCCGCCGCCGTTGATCTGGTGGGACCAGGCGGTGCCGTTGGAGTAGTTGTAGTCCAGCACCCGGGCGTTGGCGCCGGTGAAGCCGCGGCGCTCGGTGTAGCGGTTCTCGATGAGGAAGTAGCCGTTGCCCTTGTCCCACAGGTGCCACTGCTGGTTCTCGGTCTGGGTGGCGTGGTAGCTGTAGACGGCGGTGCCGTTGTCGGTCTTGTACTCGTACAGGTCCGCGACGCTGTTGTTGTAGTTGGTCAGCGTCGTGACCTTGTCGTGGGCGGGCTGGCCGCTGCTGCCGCCCTCCAGGTTGCGGAAGACGGCGTACGCGGCGTCGCGCCAGACCGCGGCGGCGGGGTCGTCGCCGAGGCTGCCGGAGAAGTTGCCGATCTGGACGGAGGAGCTGCTGTCGAAGGTGTCGCCGTTCAGGAGCGGCCCGCCGCTCGCGCCGCCGGACAGGTCGCTGTCACCGGTGCAGGGGCCACCTCTGCCCAGGATCTGCGGCGGGTTGTCCGGACCCCAGTAGGGCTGCTTCACGCAGGTATGGAATTGCTTGCTGCTGTCGGGTATGCCCGCGAGCACGACCTGGTTGGGCAGGGAACTGATGCTGAACTGGTAGCCGGAAGCACCGACGGTTTCCTCGACGTGGGCGCCGTTGCGAGTGTTCAGCGTCAGGAACGCGGAGTCGTTGTTCTGCGGCGCGTTGGTGAAGTTCCCGACCACACCGACGTCACGGAAGGTCCATGTGCCGTAGGGGGCGTGCTCGCCGTTGGCGTCCTTGTAGTAGCCGGGGGTGAACTCGTACTTCGCCTTGGTGTTGATGCGGCCCTGATCGTCGTGGATGATGCAGTGCCGCGCGGTGGCGATCATGTCCTTGCTGCCGCTGGTGACCACGTTGCCGGTGCACACGTTCCACCACCACCTGTCCGGGTTCTTCTCGTCGGGCCAGGACATGCGGATACGGCCGGTGGTGGCCCGCAGCTTGATCTCACCCATGGATCCGGCCGCAAGCAGGCTCTTCGCTTTTCGCGCGGGGGAGGTTGCGGGCGCCTTCACGGCCTTCCCACCGAGCGCGCCGGCCTTCGGCCGTGTGGCCTTCGGCGTCCAGTCCGGCAGTTCACCCTTGAACGGGCGCAGGGTGCCCTTGCTGTCGTGCTCGGCCCAGAAAGCCCGCTGCTGGGCATCGGTGGAGGTGGCGGAGGCATACACGCCACCGTCCGTACTACGCAGCGCGGGCGCGGCCGGACCGGTGGCTTGCGCTGCGGCGGTGGGCAGGGCGGCGGTCAGACTCACGGCCGCGAACGCCAGGGTGAGAACACGTCTGCGCAAGGGATTCTCCGTTTCCGTGCGTGGTTGATGTGAGATGCGCGTGTGGCAGGAGCGGTGGTCCGGGGCGCACGCGCCAGGTACCGATGCCGGTTCGGCGACCCATAGGCAGCCGGTGTCCGGCATTCGTGAGGGAGACACGGGGAAAGCCCGGCGCCCTTCCCCGTAGGTGTATGGCTCCCACACCTGCGATGCGCGGTGCATGGGTAGAGTCGCCTCCGGGCATCAACCGGAGATCAACGGAAGGTCAACGGTTCCCAGCACTCCACTACTTGCCGCACCGCTTCCACGGGGCGCAGCACCCGGTGCCGGTGGGCGCGTGGCGGTGCGTACGCACTCGGGGGAGCGCCTGGCGCCCTGGGGCGAACCCGCACAGGGGCCATGGCCTTCATCGTGATCGCTCCCGGTTTCCGCCGAGACGTGGCCGGCAACGGCCCCTGCACGTGCTGAACTCCGGAGCGGTGCCGACAGGATCCGCCCGCGTCGGATCTTCGCTCCTTCCGATCGGCGTGCAAGGAGCTGGGAGTTGGGGCTTGAAGCTGCCGTAGCGGAAGCCTCTAGCGTGGTGAGCAGGGCCGGAGGTTCCGGCCCGGTGAAACCCGTGGGGGCGGCGATGGCCTGGCCGATCGCGGAGGTCGCCCGGATGTCGGGTGTGACGGCCCGGACGTTACGGCACTACGCCGACATCGGCCTGCTGATGCCGGCCTGGATCGGGGCCAACGGCCACCGCTATTACGAGGAGCGCCAGTTGCTGCGGCTGCAGCAGGTCCTCGTGCTGCGGGCGCTGGGTCTGGGCCTGCCGGAGATCGGCCGGGTCCTGGCCGCGCAGGTCGACGAGGTGGAGGCCCTGCGGGGACATCACCATCAGCTGCTTGCCGAGCGCGACCGCCTGGATGCCCTGGCCGGCACTGTCGCCCACACGATCACCGAACTGGAGCAGTCCAGGAAGGACGGCACAGAAATGATCACCATCAGTCGGCCGGAGAACCTGTTCGAGGGCTTCCGGCCCGCCCAGTGCATGAAGGTCCTGCACGGCTTCCCCGAGTTGGTCGGGGCCGTCGAGCGGCACGCCTCGGCGTTGAGCCGGACCGAGGCCGAGGCCGAGGAGCGTGAGCGCACGGCGCAGATGGTCCGGCTGGCGGAGCTGATGGCCGCTGGTCTGCCCGCTGCCGCCGACGCGGTGCAGGCCGAGATCGACACCCAGTACCGGACGCTGGCCCGCAGCCGGGCAGCCACCGCCGAGGAGTACCGCGCGATCGGGCGCTGCTGCGTGGAGAACGAGCACTGGCGCGTGGTGTACGAGTCGATCGCGCCGGGCCTGGCCGAGTACCAGTGGGACGCCATCGAGGCGTACGCCGCAACTCGGCTGAGCTGAGCCGGGATGGGGCCGCCGCCACCGGGGGTGCGACGGCCCTACCGGGCCGGGCCACTTGCCCATTCCGTCGACAAAGGGGTCCATCGCTTGTGTCTACCTGCCCACCTGCACGGACTACGCGCAAAGTGAAGTTCCACCCTCGGCCTGGACAGCCTGATACTGGGACGACAGGTCCCGGAGGAAGCAGTTCCAGGTAGTGAGCAAGAAGAGCGAACGCTCTCCGGCAGTTGTACGGCGAAGCCGGGTGCTGCGGCGACAGTGAACCGTCCCGGTGGTCCTTACGGGGGGAGGAGCCACCGGGACGGTGTCTGAGGGGGTGGTGGCCCGACGCTGTCAGGCCGCCGCCAGTTGTTCCGCCCAAGCCGCCAGTGCCGCGAAACCCTGCTGGGTCTCGGAGCCCTGAGGGGCCGTGTGCACGATGATCGTCTGCTCCGGGGCGGCTGTGAGCTGCAAGGCCTGCCAGTCCAAGGTGAGCTCACCGGCAACCCGGTGGCGTATGCGCTTGCGGCCAGAGGTCACTCCCTGAACGCTGTGGCGGCTCCACCAGCGCCGGAAGTCATGGTCGTGCGCGGAGAGTTCGTCAATCAGCGTGTGCAGCTGAGGGTCTTCCGGGTAACGGGTGGCGTCCATGCGCAGCCGCTCGACGAAGCCGCTGGCCACATCGGACCAGTCGATATAGAGCTCGCGGATCCTCGGCTCCAGGAAAACCATGCGGGCCAGGTTGCGGCGGTCGGGCTCGATTTTGGAGAAGTCCGTGAACAGTGCGGCACCCATGGCGTTCCAGCCGATCACGTCCATGCGCCGGCCCAGCACTACTGCCGGCACGCAGGCCATGCTGTCGATGAGGGTCTGCGTCGCAGGTGTGATGGTGTCGGCCGGAGAAGTGACTCTGGGCTGGGCGTGCGTGCGCGCGCAGCGCTGCAGGTACTCCCGCTCGGCTGCAGAGAGTCCGAGTGCCTGGGCGATGCTGCTGAGCACCGCGTCGGAGGCATGCGTCATACGGCCCTGCTCAAGGCGGGTGTAGTAGTCGACGCTGACGTCGGCCAGCTGAGCCACTTCCTCACGCCGCAGTCCGGGAACCCGCCGGATCCGGCCCGTATCGGGCAAACCGACGTCCTGGGGAGACACCGTCGCCCTCTTGGCCTTGAGGAACTGTCCCAGTGCTAGATGACCTTGCGCTATGGAACCCATGGGGTCGATTATGCGCCATGGGTCGTATGGATCCAGCCGCACGGGGCCCGGTCGGCGGGGTGGGACCAAATGCCCGGTCATGTCAGTCCTTGATCTCGCAGATCAGCGCGCCCGAGGTGACCGACGCGCCGACCTCCGCCGACAGGCCCTTGATCGTGCCGGAGCGGTGGGCGTTGAGGGGCTGTT
>NZ_BMTS01000041.1 GCF_014649795.1 Streptomyces melanogenes | reverse complement strand
GGTGTCGGTTATGTCGTGATCGCGTGGTTCATGAAGTTCATCTCCAGCAAGAGCTTCATGCCGTTCGTGGTCTACCGCATCCTGCTCGGCATCGTGCTCTTCGCGCTGGTCGGCGCCGATGTGCTCAGCCCGCACGCGGGCGAGGTCACCGGCGGCTAGCTAGGCCCCGGGCGGCGCGCCTCACTCCCCGAACGCCCCATGCCGCCCCGCACCCCCCGCGAACCGCGCCGCCCCCTCGCCCGCCCGCTCCAGCGACCGCACGCCGTGCGCGAGTTCGTTGCGCAGGGCCTCCGGCTCGGGCAGGGCCTCCTGTTCGAGGAGGGAGAGGCGGTCCTCGCGCAGGCACAGCTGGGGGAACGCGGCGATCTCCGACGCCAGCTTCTCCGCCGCCGCCCGGGCCGTCCCAGTCGGCACCACCCGGTCGGCCAGGCCGATCGCCAGCGCCTCGGACGCGTCGACCGGGCGGCCGGTCAGGACCAGGTCCATCGCCCGGCCCGCGCCGATCAGCCGGGGCAGCCGTACCGTACCGCCGTCGATCAGCGGGACTCCCCAGCGGCGGCAGAAGACGCCGAAGACCGCGTCCTCTTCAGCCACCCGCAGGTCGCACCAGAGCGCGAGCTCCAGGCCGCCCGCCACGGCGTGGCCGGAGACCGCCGCGATCACCGGCTTGGTCAGCCGCATCCGGGTCGGGCCCATCGGGCCGTCGCCGTCCTCGGTGACCGCGTTGCCGTGCTCGGTGCCGATCGCCTTGAGGTCGGCGCCAGCGCAGAAGGTGCCGCCCTCGCCCCAGAGCACCGCGACCGCCGCCTCGTCGTCGGCCTCGAAGGCGCGGAAGGCGTCGGCGAGCGCGCGGGCGGTCGGCCCGTCCACCGCGTTGCGCGCGTGGGGGCGGGAGAGCACCACGGTCGTGACGGGGCCGCTGCGCTCGCTGCGGACGGCGGCAAAAGCGGGGGCGGATTCGCTCGGTGCGGTCATGGCGCCCAGCGGTAGCACGTGCCCCCGGACGCCCACAAGAGCGGGTCCGTCCGCGTTGTCGGCCGTCGAGGCCCCGGGCAGACGGGAATTTGACGACAGGCCCTAGGCCCCTCGCGTCCGCTGCCGGACACTGAGGCGATGACCCAGCGTGTGGAACTCTCGACCGTGATGGACCGGCTCGCCATCGATGAGATCGTCACCGGGTACGCGGCCGCCGTCGACGACGCCGACTGGTCCGCGTACGGCGAACTGTTCACCCCCGACGGACGCGCCGACTACCGCGCGGCGGGCGGGATGGAGGGGCCCGCGGCCGAGGTCGCGGCCTGGCTCGCGGAGACCATGCGGCTCTTCCCGGTCCGCCAGCACCTGATCGTCAACCGGCTGCTCACCCTCCAGGACCTGGGCGGCTATCCCGGCGACCGGGCCCGGGTGCGGGCCGACTACCTCAACCCGATGCGGTTCGGCGCGCAGGACAACGGCGACGGCGGGCCGGTGGAGCCCAACTTCGTCTCCGGCGGCCGGTACGCGTTCTCGCTGCTGCGCACCGACGCGGGCTGGCGGCTGCGCGAGGTGACCGTGCGGGAGAAGTGGCGGCATGTGTCGGGGGCGCTCGGCGCGAACTGAACCAGCGTACGGGCGCGCGGCGGGGCGGACTCGCCGGGCGCGCGGGCCATCTGGGCGCCGCCGCTCCGCTGTCGCACACTGAGGGCGCACACTGGGGACACGCTCGGGCGGAAACCACTGCTCACGGGCGGGGCGAGGAGGCGCGGCATGCGGGTTCCGGTCGGGCTGCGGCACACCCTCACGGGGCTGCGCCACCGCCTCATGGTGTCGCGGTGGTGGCGGGGCGCGGCGGCGCTGCTCGCCGGGGCGCTCCCGGCGCTGGCGTTCCCGGCGCCCGCCCTGTGGTGGTTCGCCTACGTCGCCCTGGTGCCGTGGCTGCTGCTGATCCGCTCCGCCCGCGACGGGCGGCGGGCCGCGCTCGACGGCTGGCTGGGCGGCACCGGTTTCATGCTCGCGGTGCACCACTGGCTGATGCCGAGCCTGACCGTCTTCATCGTCGTCCTGGCCGCGCTCCTCGGGCTGCTGTGGGCGCCGTGGGGCGCCCTGGTGCGCTCGACGCTCGGCGGGCCCGGCGCGGGCAGGCCCTCGCCGCAGCGCGCGAGCGCCGCGCTCGTGGTGCTGCCCGCGGGCTGGCTGATGGTCGAACTGGTCCGCTCCTGGCAGGGGTTGGGCGGCCCGTGGGGCCTGCTGGGCTCCAGCCAGTGGCAGGTGGTTCCGGCGCTGCGCCTCGCCTCGGTCGGCGGGGTCTGGCTGGTGAGCCTGTTCGTGGTGGCCGCCAACGTCGCGGTGACGGTGCTGCTCGTCTCCCGCCCGGCGCGGACGCCCGTGCTGGCCGCGGTGCTCGCCGGGGCCGTCGCCGCCGGGGCCGTGTGGGCGTGGGCGCCGCGCCCCGAACGGGCGGGCCGGGTGCGGGTCGCCGTCGTCCAGCCGGGCATGTACGAGGGCGGCGACGCCCGCTTCGCCCGCAGCGAGGCCCTGACCCGTTCGCTGGCCGGGCGGGACGTGGACCTGGTGGTGTGGGGCGAGAGCAGCGTCGGCTCCGACCTGACGGCCCGGCCGGATCTGGCGGCCAGGATCGCCGCGCTGTCGCGGGCGGTGGGCGCGGACGTCCTGGTGAACGTGGACGCCCGCCGCGCCGACCGGCCGGGGATCTTCAAGAGCTCGGTCCTGGTCGGGCCGGACGGACCGACGGGCCAGCGCTACGACAAGATGCGCCTTGTGCCGTTCGGCGAGTACATCCCGGCCCGCTCGCTGCTCGGCTGGGCCACCTCCGTCGGCAAGGCCGCGGGCGAGGACCGGCGCCGGGGCTCGGCGCCGGTGGTGATGACGCTGCCGGACGGGCTGCGGTTCGGCCCGGTGATCTGCTTCGAGTCGGCGTTCCCGGACATGAGCCGCCATCTGGTACGCGAGGGCGCCCGGTTGATCGTCGCCCAGTCGTCGACGTCGTCGTTCCAGCACAGCTGGGCGCCCGCGCAGCACGCCTCGCTCGCCGCGCTGCGCGCCGCCGAGACGGGCCGCCCGGCCGTGCACGCCACGCTCACCGGGATCAGCGCGGTGTACGGCCCGGACGGCGAGCGGATCGGCCACTGGCTCGGCACCGGCCGCAGCACGGCCGAGGTCTACGACGTGCCGCTCGCCGACGGCACCACGCTCTACGTCCGGTTCGGCGACTGGGCGGTGTACGCGGCGCTGCTGGTCCTCGCCGCGTACTGCGCCTTCACCGGGCGGCGCTCGCTCAGGAGGCCTGCTCCAGAGCCTCCCGTACCACCCGCTCGCACAGCTCATGAGTCGCGAGAGCGTCCCGTGCACTGAGCGTCTTCCCGGCCCGGACGGCGTCGAGGAAGGAGTGCACGGACTGCTCGATGCCGCGCTGGCGGGCCACCGGCACCCAGTCGCCGCGCCGGCGCACGGTCGGCTGGCCCTTGTGGTCGACGACGTCGGCCAGGTTGAGGACCTGCCGCTTGGTGTCCTGGCCGGAGACCTCCAGGATCTCCTCGGTGGAGCCGTTCATCCGGTTCATGGTGCCGATGGCGGTGAAGCCGTCGCCGGACAGCTGCAGGACGACGTGCTCCATCAGGCCTTCGCGCACCCGGGCCCGTACGACCGTGTGCTCGATCGGTCCCGGCGCCAGGAAGCGCAGGGTGTCCACGACGTGGATGAAGTCGTCCAGGACCAGCGTGCGCGGGTCCTCGGGCAGCCCGACGCGGTTCTTCTGCATCAGGATGAGCTCGCGCGGGTGCTCGGCGCACTGCGCGTAGCCGGGCGCGAGCCGCCGGTTGAAGCCGACGGCCAGGCTCACCCCGCGCTCCTCGGCGAGCTCCACGAGCCGCTGGGAGTCGGCGAGTTCGTACGCCAGCGGCTTGTCGACGTAGGTCGGCACGCCCGCTTCGAGCAGCCGGGCCACGATCGTCGGGTGCACGGCGGTCGGCGCGTGCACGAAGGCCGCGTCGAGGCCCTGCGCGAGGAGCGCGTCGAGCTCGGTGTGGCGCTGCGCGAGCGGCACGTGGTGGGTGTCGGCGACCCGCGCGAGGGTGGCGGGGGTGCGGGTCTGCAGATGCAGCTCCACCCCCGGCAGGGTGGTCAGGACCGGCAGATAGGCCTTCTGCGCGATGTCCCCGAGTCCGATGCAGCCGACCTTCACGAAGTCTCCTGTCGCCGTCCGGCTTCCTGCTTCCTTGCCTGGTCAGCATACGTGGGCCGGGATCGGGCCGGACCTCGCCCGATATCCCGTGGCGGGGGCGGGGGCGATCCGTGAGGATGGCCGCCATGACGACGACCGAGATGCCCGAACGCCAGGAGCCCGCCCTCGACGCCGACGAGCTGTCGATGCTCGTGGGCTGGCTGGACTACCACCGCGAGACGCTGGCCGCGAAGTGTTCCGGCCTCACCGACGACCAGCTCAGGACGGCTTCCATGCCGCCCTCCTCCCTCACCCTCATGGGCCTGGTACGGCACATGGCCGAGGTCGAACAGCACTGGTTCGGCAATGTCTTCGGCGGCGAGCAGGGCGCGCCGCTCTACTTCACCGACGAGGACCCGGACGGCGACTTCCACCCCGGCCCCGACGCCACCTACGAGGAGGCGCTCGCCACCTGGCGCGGTGAGATCGCCAAGGCCCGCGCGCACGCCGAGGGACACGCCCTCGACGATCTGAGCACCGGCACCTCGCGCGGCGGGCAGCACTTCAACCTGCGCTGGATCTACACCCACATGATCGAGGAGTACGCGCGCCACAACGGCCACGCCGACCTGCTCCGCGAGGGCGTGGATGGCTCGACCGGCGACTGACCCCGTCACCCTCGGCCGTCACTCGTGCGGGCCAATCCGGGCCCGCACGCGCGCACAACGGGCCCCGCACCCAGCAGAGTTGAGCGGGTGCACCGAACACGAACCGCAGTGAGGCTCCTCGTCGGGGTGGCCGCCCTGGCCGTTTCCGGCTGTGTCACCGTCCCGCGCGGGCCCGCCCCGGGGCCGCCCGCGCCTTTGCCGCAGACCAGCGAGCGGGCCGACCGGAACGTCCGGCCCCAGATCGTCCAGGCCCCCGTCCGCGAGGCCCTGGACGCGGCCCTGCCGCCCGTCCCGGCGCCCCGCGCTCCGGCCGCCGCGCACCGTTCCCCCACGCCACACCCGCATCCGCGTGCCCGTCCGGCGCCGGCGCGCCCGCGCCCCGCGCCGCACCCGGCCGTGCCGCAGGTGCCTCATGTGCCGAGTCCCGCGCCGCTCATCGGGGACGACGTCTGCGACCTGGGCAGGTCGCTGGGCGGCTGGCGTCCGGACAGCCCGGAGGCGCGCATCTGCGAGGGGACGTACGGGAAGTAGCGGCGGGCCCCCGGCACCTGCGGCGACAGGCCAGGGGGCCGCGCCGGAGCCTGAGCCCGATTGTCGGTGCGGGCGGCTAGCGTCGAGGCGACCGGATGCGTACGACAGGCTCGCGGAGGCCGCAGTGACGGAGCAGCAGGAGGCGTCGGAGGACGTCGTCATGACCCGGATCGGGCAGGCGCTGATGCTCCTGCACGGCGGCGACCGGGAGGAGGCGCGCAACCGCTTCGGCGTCATCTGGGCGGAGATCGGCGAGCACGGAGACCCGCTGCACCGCTGCACGCTGGCGCACTACATGGCGGACGCGCAGGACGACGCGGGCGACGAACTCGCCTGGGACCTGCGGGCGTTGGCCGCCGCCGACGGCCTCGGCCAGGACCGCCTCGACGCACACCACGCCTCACTGGCGGTCCGGGCCTTCTACCCCTCGCTGCATCTGAACCTGGCGGCGGACTATGTGAAGCTGCACCGTCCGGACGCCGCCCGCATCCATCTGGACCGGGCGCACACCGCCCTGGACGCGCTCGACGACGACGCGTACGGGAACGGGATCCGGGCGGCGCTCGACCGGCTGGAGGGGCGGCTCGAAGGCGCCTGAGCACCCGCGCCGACGGGCACCCGCGCGGACCGTCGCGCGGGCGCCCCCGGGCGGGTCAGCCCAGGTTCGGGATACGCCAGTCGATCGGGTCGTGGCCCTGCGCGGCGACCGCCTCGTTGATCTGGGTGAAGGGCCGCGAGCCGAAGAAGCGCTTGGCCGACAGCGGCGAGGGGTGGGCGCCCTTCACCACCACATGCCGCTCCTCGTCGATCAGGGGGAGCTTCTTCTGCGCGTAGTTCCCCCACAGCACGAAGACCGCCGGGTCCGGGCGGGTGGCGACCGCGCGGATCACCGCGTCGGTGAACTTCTCCCAGCCCTTGGCCTTGTGCGAGTTGGCCTCGCCCTCGCGGACGGTCAGCACCGCGTTGAGCAGCAGGACGCCCTGCTCGGCCCACGGCATCAGATAGCCGTTGTCCGGCACCGGGTGGCCGAGCTCCTCCTGCATCTCCTTGTAGATGTTGCGCAGCGACGGCGGCGTCCTGACGCCCGGCCGCACCGAGAAGCACAGCCCGTGGCCCTGGCCCGCGCCGTGGTACGGGTCCTGGCCGAGGACCAGGACCTTCACCTTGTCGTACGGAGTCGCGTCCAGGGCGGCGAAGACCTCCTCGCGCGGCGGATAGACGGGACCCTTCGCCCGCTCCTCCTCGATGAAGTCGGTGAGCTCCTTGAAGTACGGCTTCTGGAGCTCCTCGCCGAGGACGCCGCGCCAGGACTCGGGCAGCATGGCGATGTCGGTCACGTCAACAACCTCCGTGGGACGTTCGGTTCCGCACCCTGCGGTGCGATACCGAAAAACCTACCGGCCGCCACTGACAACGCCCGCCACGCCCGTTCCGCCGGGCCTCCTACCAGCTGGTCTTGCGGTGCAGCTCCCACATGCACATGACCGTCTGGGGGTCGATGGCCCGCTCGCCGCCCGCGATCTCCTCGCTGGCCGCGACGTACAGCTTGCCCTGCCACAGCGGCAGCAGCCGCACGTCGTCGGAGAGCACGTCCTGGGCCCGCTCGAACTTCTTGCTGACCGCGCCCCGGTCGGAGACCTCGCGGGTCTGCGGGATCAGCTGGTCCACGATCTCCTTGGGCTCGTACGGGGTGCCGACCGCGTTCTCCTTGCCCACGAAGGGGGCGATGAAGTTGTCCGGGTCCGGGAAGTCGGGGAACCAGCCGCGCCCGAAGACGGGGTACTCACCGGCCTGCATGCCCTGCGTGTACGCCTTCCAGGGGCGGCTCTCCAGGGTCACCGTGAACAGCCCCGAGGCCTCCAGCTGCCGCTTGATCTCGGCGAACTCCAGCGCCGTGGACGAGCCGTACCGGTCGGTCGTGTACCAGAAGGTGAGCGGCACGGGGTCGGTGATCCCGGCCTTGCGCAGAATGGACTTGGCCTTGGGGGCGCTGGGCGCGCCGAAGGTGTCGAAGAAGCTCACCGTGTGCCCGGCCACGCCCTTGGGCACCATCGAGTACAGCGGCTCGGCCGTGCCCTTGTAGACCTTGGCCACCAGCGCGTCCCGGTCGACGAGCTGGGCGACGGCCCTGCGGACGGCCGGGTTGGCGGCGAGCGGGTCCTTGGGGTTGAAGACCAGGAAGCGGATCTCCGTGCCGACGGTCTCGACCAGCTGGAGCGGCTTGCCCGCGGCCTTCTCGTTCTGGACGTCCACGACCTCGTCGGCGGTCAGGCCGCGGTAGGTGACGTCGATCTGCTTCTTCTTGAGGGAGTCCACCATGGCGGCGGAGTCCTTGAAGTAGCGGATCGAGACGGCGTCGTTCTTGAGCTGCGCGAACCCGGCGTAGTGCGCGTTCTTCTTCAGCTCGGCCCGGTCGCCCGCGTGGTACGACTCCAGGGTGTACGGGCCGGAGCCGGTGAGGCCGCCGTCCTCGCGCAGCGCGTTCGCCGGGTAGGCCTTGGGGTCCACGATGGACATGGCGGGCGCGCCGAGCACGAAGGGGAAGGTCGCGTCCGGCTTGTTCAGATGGAAGGTGACCGTCCGCTCGTCGTCGGCGGTGACCCGGTCCAGGCTGGTGAGCAGGCCCTTGGGGCCCGCCTTCACATTGATCTTCACAATGCGGTCGATCGAGTACTTCACGGCGGCCGCGTCGATCTTGTCGCCGTTGGAGAACTCCAGCCCCTTGCGGAGCGTGCACTGGTACGTACGGCTGTCCGAGCCCTTGAACTGGCAGTTCTCCGCCGCGTCCGGCTGGGGCGTGTTGCTGCCGGTCGGGAAGGACACCAGCGTCTGGAAGACGTTACGGAACAGTTCCCAGGAGCCGTCCCAGGAGGCGGCCGGATCGAGGGTGCTCGGCTCGCTCACCGTGCCGACCTTGATCGTCTGCTCGGTGTCCGAACCGCTCCCGGAGAGCAGTCCGCAGCCGCTCAGCAGGGACATCGCCGATATGGACGCAAGGGCCGCGGTGGTGCGCAGGCATATGGTCCGGTTGAACACGTGCACGCTCCTCGTTCAGCCATGAGTCGGCAGACCATACCGCAGCGCCCCGCCCGGTCAACTGGAGGACCGGACGGGGCACTTGTGGCGATTGAGGGGCAAACCGGGCTACTACTCACCGGTACGAAGATCACCCTACGCGACGCACGCGCGCGTACGCGCGGCGGCGCACCCGCGCGTCAGTGCACGCCCGCGCCGAGGAACAGTCCTCCGTCGACCACCAGCGTCTGCCCGGTCACCCAGGCCGACTGCTCACTGGTGAGGAACGCGACCGCTCCCCCGATGTCGGAGGGCACCCCGAGGCGCTTGAGGGGGTAGGCCGCGGCGGCCTCCTCCTCGCGGCCCTCGTAGAGCGCCTGGGCGAACTTGGTCTTGACCACCGCCGGGGCGATGGCGTTGACCCGCACGTCCGGCGCGAACTCGTGCGCCAGCTGGAGGGTCAGGTTGACCATGGCCGCCTTGCTCATCCCGTACGCGCCGATGAAGGGCGAGGGGGCGAGGCCGGCGACGGAGGCGATGTTCACGATCGCGCCGCCGTTCTCCTTCTGCCAGGCCTTCCAGGTCTGCTGGGCGAAGCCGAGCGCCGAGATCACATTGGTCTCGTACACCTTGCGCGCCACGTTCAGGTCGAGCTCCGCCATCGGGGAGTAGACCGGGTTGGTGCCCGCGTTGTTGACCAGGAAGTCGACCCGGCCGAAGGCCTCCATGGCGCGCTCGACCGCGACGGCCTGGTGGGCCTCGTCGTGGGCCTTCCCGGCGACGCCGATGACCCGGTCCGCGCCGAGCCGCTCGACGGCCTCCTTGAGGGCGTCCTCGCCCCGGCCGGTGATGCAGACGCGGTCACCGCGGGCGACCAGCGCCTCGGCGACGCCGTAGCCGATGCCCCGGCTGGCGCCGGTGACCAGCGCGACCCGGCCGGAGAGCTCGGGGAGCTGAGTGTCCGTCATGATGTCTTCTCCCGGCTTCAGTTGAGGGGTCCGCCGGCCACGTACAGCACCTGGCCGGAGACGAAGCCCGCGTCGTCGCCGGTGAAGAAGGCGATGGCGTTGGCGATGTCGTCCGGCCTGCCGACGCGCTGCACGGGGATCTGGGTGGCGGCCGCGGCCTGGAAGTCCTCGAAGCCCATGCCGACCCGGGCGGCGGTCTGCGCGGTCATCTCGGTGACGATGAAGCCGGGGGCCACGGCGTTGGCGGTGACGCCGAACTTGCCGAGCTCAATGGCGAGGGTCTTGGTGAAGCCCTGGAGGCCCGCCTTGACGGCGGAGTAGTTGGCCTGGCCGCGGTTGCCGAGCGCGGAGGACGAGGAGAGCGAGACGACACGGCCCCAGCCGGCGTCGACCATGTGCTTCTGGACGGCCTTGGCCATCAGGAACGCGCCCTTGAGGTGCACGTTCATCACGGTGTCCCAGTCGGACTCGCTCATCTTGAAGAGCAGGTTGTCGCGCAGCACGCCCGCGTTGTTGACGAGGATGGTGGGCGCCCCGAGCTCGGCGGCGACGCGCGCGACGGCGGCCTCCACCTGGGCACTGTCGGAGACGTCGCAGCCGACGGCGATCGCCTTGCCGCCCGCCGCCGTGATCTTCTCGACGGTGTCCTTGCAGGCCGCCTCGTCGAGGTCGAGTACGGCGACCGCGCGGCCCTCGGCCGCGAGCCGGACGGCGGTCGCGGCGCCGATGCCCCGGGCCGCCCCGGTCACGATGGCTACGCGCTGCTCGGTGGTGGACATGCTGTTCTCCTCGCCCTGGGGATCCGCGGCTCCTCGTCCCTGAGCAACCGCTTAGTAGCTTCAGCAGACGAGACGCTAGAAGCCCTGGCACCCGGTGTCAACGGCCCACGGATCCCCCGGCGAAGGTCACACCCGCGCGGCCCGCGCCCCGACGGCTCCCGGGCCTGGCCTCAGCGGACCAGCAGGTCGAGCAGCCGCTCGGTCTCGGCCGCCGGATCCGCGGTGAGCCCGGTGTGCACCGGCCCCGGCTGCACCACCGTCGAGCGGGGTGCGATCAGCCAGCGGAAGCGGCGCCCGGCGTCGTCGCCCGCCGCCTGCCCGGCCGCCTCGCCGCCGCCGCAGACCCCCTCGACGGCCCGCAGCGCCGCCCGCACCCCGACCACATCCGCGTGCGGGTCGAGCGCCTTCAGCTTGGCCTCGTCCAGATGCGTACGGGCCGCCACGAACGACTTGGCCCGGCAGTAGACCAACACGCCGGCGTTGAAGCACTCCCCGCGCTCGACGCGCGGCACCACGCGCAGCAGCGCGTACTCGAATACGTCGCGGTCGCTCACTTGCCGTCCTTCTCGCCGGACTGGCCGGCCTTGCTGTCCTTGGTGGGGTGCGGCCAGGGCTTGAGGTGGTCGGTGAGCCAGCCCGGCGCCTGCGAAGGAGCGGACTTGGCGGGCGCGTCCAGCGTGATCCGCTCGTGGATGTCGGAGGCGCGGGCGAGCAGCGGCGCGATGTACGCCCGGCGCAGCGCGTCCGTCGTGTCGAAGCCGGGCTCGTCCACCAGCCACTCGTCGGGCACCAGCGCGGCGACCTCGGTCAGCAGCTCCTCGGTCACCAGCGGCGCCAACTCGGCGGCGGCCGAGGCCACATCGGGTCCGAACGGGGCGAGCGCGTGGTCCGAGGCGTTGTACGGCTTGGCGGCCGAGGCCTGCGCGCCCGGCCAGTTGTGGTGCCAGATCATCGTGGCGCCGTGGTCGATGAGCCAGAGATCGCCGTGCCAGACCAGCATGTTAGGGTTCCGCCACGAACGGTCGACGTTGTTGATCAACGCGTCGAACCAGACGACCTTGCCCGCCTCCGCCGAGCTCACCTGGTAGGCCAGCGGGTCGAACCCGATCGAACCGGGCAAGTAGTCCATTCCGAGATTCAGCCCGCCGCTCGCCTTCAGCAGCTCCTGCACCTCCTGGTCCGGCTCCGAGAGCCCGATGACGGGGTCGAGCTGAATGGTGACCAGTTCGGGGACGCGCAGAGCGAGCCGTCGGGCGAGCTCCCCGCAGATCACCTCCGCCACCAGGGTCTTGCGACCCTGCCCGGCGCCGGTGAACTTCATGACGTACGTACCGAGATCGTCGGCCTCGACGATCCCCGGGAGCGAGCCGCCCTCACGCAAAGGCGTGACATAGCGGGTCGCTGTCACTTCATTAAGCATCTGTCCAGGCTACTGGGACGGATGCGACTGTTCGATCACTCAACCGCCCGATGCCCCCCCCCGAAGGGACGCTTCGCCATGCCCACCGAAGACAACACCGCCCAGGCCCCGACCGCCGAGGACCTGCCCCTCCAGTTCGCCCGCACCAGGCGCTTCACGCTCGGCGCGCCCCGCGGCCTCACGGTCTCCCCCGACGGCGAGCGGGTGCTGTTCGTCCGCAGCGCCGACGGGCGCTCCCCGCTCAGCTCGCTGTGGCTGTTCGAGGACGGCGAGGAATGCGTCCTCGTCGACCCGCTCGCGCTCGGCGAGGAGGGCGAGGTGCCCGAGGCGGAGCTCGTCCGCCGCGAGCGGGCGCGCGAGACGGGCGGCGGCATCGTCGGGTACGCCACCGACGCGGCCGTCCGCACGGTCGTCTTCGCCCTCTCCGGCGCGCTCTGGGTGGCCGGGACGGACGGCGGCGCCCCGCGCCGGATCCCGACGGCGGGCCCCGCCGTCGACCCGCGCCTCTCCCCCGACGGCACCCTCGTCTCGTACGTGACCGGGCGCGCCCTGCACGTCGTACGCGCCGACGGCACGGGCGGGCGGCAACTGGCCGCGCCGGAGGGCCCGGAGGTGTCCTACGGCCTAGCCGACCACGTCTCGGCCGAGTCCATCGGCCGCGCCCGCAGCTCCTGGTGGTCCCCGGACGGCTCCGCGCTGCTGGTGGTCCGCGTGGACAACTCGCCCGTACAGCGGTGGTACCTGAGCGATCCCTCGGACCCGGCGAAGGCCCCGCGCGCGCTGCCGTACCCGGCGGCGGGCACGCCCAACGCGGAGGTGTCGCTGGTCGTCGTGCGCGTGGACGGCGAGCGGGTCCCGGTGCGGCTGCCCCGGTCGACGGACCCGGAGTCGCACCCGGGCGGCGCCTGGACCGACCCGGCCTTCGCATACGTGGTGGAGGGCGGCTGGGACGGGGCGGGCCCGTTCGCCACCGTCCAGACCCGGGACCAGCGCACGGCCTACCGCCTCGCCATCGACCCGGCGACTGGGGAAACAGAGGCGACAGACCGTCACCACGACGACCACTGGCTGGAGTTCACGCCGGGCACGACGGCGCTCGCCCGACGCGGGGCCGCCTTCCCGGACGGGCTTCCCGCCGGACTGGAAGTGCGGGCGATACTCGGCTCGGCCGGTGACACGCTCTACTTCACCGCGAGCGACGAGCCGACCGAGACCCATGTCTGGGCGTACGCACCCGGCTCCGGCTTCACCCGTGTCACCGAGGAGCCCGGGGTGCACACGGCGGCCCTCGGCGGCGACACGCTCGTCCTCGACAGCCGCACCCTGCACGAGCACACCGTCACCGTCCTGCGCGACGGCAAGCCGATGGGCCGGATCGGCGTGCTGACCGAGCGGCCGGTGGTCACGCCGAGGCCGGTGTTCCTGTCGCTGGGCGAGCGCGAGCTGCGCACCGCGCTCTATCTGCCGTCCTGGCACCGCGAGGGCGCGGCCCGGCTGCCGGTCGTCGTGCACTCGTACGCGGGCCCTGGCCTCCAGACCGTCGTACGGGCCGCCTCCTGGCACCACACGGTCAACCAGTGGTTCGCCGAGCAGGGGTTCGCGGTGCTGTCCGTCGACGGGCGCGGCACTCCGGGGCGCGGCGAGGCGTGGCGGACCTCCATCCACGGCGACCAGCTCACCCCGGTCCTGGAGGACCAGGCGGACGCGGTGCGGGCGGCCGCCGAGCGCTACCCGGACCTGGACACGGGCCGGGTGGGCATCCGGGGCTGGTCGTTCGGCGGGTATCTGGCGGCAGCCGCCGTGCTGCACCGGCCCGATGTGTTCCACGCGGCCGTGGCGGGCGCGGCCCCGACCGACCTCACGCTCTACGACACCCACTGGAAGGAGCGGTATCTCGGCCACCCGGACGTGCAGCCGGAGAACTACGCGCGCTGCTCGCTGGTCGCGCACGCCCACAAGCTGACCCGGCCGCTGATGCTCGTGCATGGGATGGCGGACGACAATGTGGTGCCCGCACACATGCTGCGGTTCTCGCAGGCGCTGCTCGCGGCGGGCAAGTGGCACAGCGTGCTTCCGCTGGTGGGCGAGAGCCACTTGGTCACCAAGGAGGGTGTGGCGGACACCCTGCTGTGGCTCAATCTCGACTTCCTCAAGAAATCCTTGAACGTCTGAACAAGCGGTCGCGCCCGGCCGTATCCCTTCATGCAGCCCCGTGTAGCAAGGTGAAGGGAAAGCCAGTATGAGCACCCAAGCTCTTCCGTCCGAGCCGGGCCCGGCCCGCCGTACCGTCGTCGCGGCGGTCGGCGGCGCCGGGCTCGCGGCCGCGCTCGCCGCCTGCGGCGACTCGGACAAGTCCGGCGACGCCGCCAAGTCCTCCGGTGACGGGGGTACGGGAGGAACGGGCGGCACGGCCGGAGGGGGCGACGCCGGTGCGGCCGGCGGCGGGGTGCTGGCGAAGACCGCCGACATCCCGCAGGGCGGCGGCAAGGTCTTCCCCGACCAGGGCGTGGTGGTGACCCAGCCGACGGCGGGCACCTTCAAGGCGTTCTCGGCCACCTGCACCCACCAGGGCTGCACGGTGAAGGACGTCGTCGGCGGCACCATCAACTGCCCCTGCCACGGCAGCAAGTACGACGCGGCCACGGGCAAGGTCACCGGCGGCCCCGCGCCGAGGCCGCTGCCCGCGAAGACGATCAAGGTGGAGGGAGACGCGATCAAGCTGGCGTGAGGGGACTCGGGCTCAGGCCCGACGCGGCCCCTTCAGACAGGCCACGATGTCATCGGTCGTGGCGACGGTGGCGACCAGGGCCAGTGTGTTGCGGATCATCGCGGGGGTGTACTCGGCGGGCACCCCCGCGACGGCGTCCGCCGGCACCACGGCCGTATAGCCGAGGTTGACGGCGTCGAACACGGCGTTCGGGATCGCCACGTTGGCCGAGACACCGCTGACGATCAGGGTGCGGCAGCCGAGGTTGCGCAGCAGCGGGTCGACGTCCGTCCCCGCGATCGGCGAGAGCCCGTGCAGCCTGCGGACCACGAGGTCCTCGTCCGCCACGTCGATGCCGTCGACGATCCGCACCGCCGTCGTGCCCGAGTACTGCTGCACGGGCAGCCGTTCGGCGGCCCGGAACAGCCGGGCGTTGCGGGACGCGCCGCGCCCGTCCGGCCGCCGCTCGGCCACCGCGTGCAGCACCTGGACGCCCGTCTCGTGGGCGGCGGCGACGAGCCGGGCGATGTTGTGGAGCGCACCCGAGGACCGCGCCACCTTGGCGAGTTCGGGCAGCGCACTGTCGAGGCCGACCACTCCCTGCTGGCACTCCACGGTCATCAGCACGGTGGAGGCGGGATCCAGCTGCGAGGCCAGCCGTTCGGTCAATCGCTCATTCATTCGTTCGTTCGTCGCCATGGCGCGGGAGGCTAACGGGCATTGCGCGAGGGGGAAAGGGCGCGCAATGATTTCTGACACCCAGTCAGTTCACGGGTCCAACTCACCGCAGGAGCCGCCCGATGACCGCAACCCAGCGCCGGGGCCGCCGGATCATGATGACGGACGCCGAACGGGACGCGTTCCTCGCGGAACAGCACACCTGCCGGGTCGCCACGGTCTCCCCCGACGGCCACCCGCACGTAGGCGCACTCTGGTACGTCTGGGACGGCACCGCCCTGTGGCTGTACTCCATCACCCGCAGCCTCCGCTGGTCACAGCTGCTCAAGGACCCCAGGATCGCGGTGGTGGTGGACGCGGGAGAGTCGTACGGGGAGCTACGCGGCGTAGAACTCCGGGGCAAGGCGATCCCCGTAGGCGAAACCCCCCGCACGGGCGAGCCGTGCCCCGAACTGGAGGCCCCGGAGCGCCAGTTCGCGAGCAAGAACTTCGGCCTGAAGGAAATGATCCACGACGGCCGCCATGGGTGGCTGCGCCTGAGGCCGGAGAAGATAGTGTCGTGGGACTTCAGAAAGCTGACCAATTCCCACCCCACCAACACTTGAGGGGGCAGGGGCCGCAGGCCCCGCCCTTCAGGGGCGCGGGGAACTGCGCGCCCAGCCACACTCAGCCCGCAGACGAAAAAAAGGGGGGCCCGGGGGCAAAGCCCCCGGCAACGGCGCGAAACCCCCACCCGGCCGCCCGCCCAGGGCCTTAGGGAAGGGGCGGGGAGGGGAATCTCACCCCGCCAACCCCCGGCCGGCCAAGGCCAACGCCTCCACCGCAGCCCGAATAGAAGGCCGCCGATCCGCATCGGCCCGCCACACCGCATAAACATGCCGCCGCATCGCATCCCGCACAGGCACCACCCGCACCCCCTCAGGAACCGGCCCCCGCCCCAGCCGAGGCGCAACACTCACCCCCAACCCCGCCGCCACCAGCGCAAGCTGCGTCGCATGCTCACGCGCCACATGCCCGATGCGCGGCTCAACCCCCTTCCCCCGCAGCGTGAACATCAGCCACTCGTGGCAGAACTCACCCTCGGGCCAGGTGACCCACTCGTCCGAGGCGAACTCCTCCAGATCCACGGCCGAGCGCCCCGCGAGCCGGTGCCCCACCGGCATCGCCACATCCGCCAGGTCGTCGAGGACCGACCGCTTCGCGAGCCCGTCGGGCAGCGGCAGCGGCTTGTTGTACCAGTCGAGGACGACCGCCAGGTCAAGGTCCCCGAGGAGCACACCCCGTACGGAGTCCTCCGCTTCCAACTCATCGGAGCGAACGGCCAGTTGAGGATGGTCGGCGCGCAGCGCCGTGAGCGCCGCCGGGAACAGCCCCCGCGCGGCCGTGGCGAAGCCCGCGATCCGCAGCTCGCCGACGACCCGGCCGCGCTGGGCCTCCAGATCGGCCTGGGCGATCTGCACCTGGGAGAGGATCCGCGCGGCGTGCTCGGCGAGCAGCCGGCCCGCGTCGGTGAGGCGCACGCCCCGCCCGTTCTTGGCGAGCAGCGGCTGCCCCGCCTCCCGTTCCAGCTTCGCGAGCTGCTGGGACACGGCCGAGGTCGTGACGTGCAGATTGTCGGCGGCGCCGCCCACCGAACCGTGGCGGGCCACCGCGTCGAGGGTCCGCAGGCGCTCCAAGTTCAACATATAAGCGATGCTAACCGAAGCTCTCCACTTTTTCTCGCTTGTGCTACGAGATCGAACAGGCCAGGCTTGCCGCCATGAGCACCGTCACCCCGCCCCGGTCCCCGTCGACCACGGCTCCGTCCCCCTCCCCTTCCGCCACCACCCGCCGCCCGGCCCTCGACTGGCGCGTCCGGTTCGCGGTGCTCTCGCTGGTCTGGGGGTTCAGCTTCCTCCTGATCAAGGTGGGCACGGACGGCTACGCCCCGTTCCAGGTCACCTTCGGACGCCTCTTCTTCGGTACGGCGGTGCTCGCCGTCGCCATGGCCGTCAAGCGGGAGCGGCTGCCGCGCGGCGCCCGGACCTGGCTCCATCTGGCGGTGGCGGCCCTGCTCCTGAACGCGCTGCCGTTCTCGCTCTTCGCCTACTCCGAGCTGACGATCCCCTCGACGCTCGCCGGTATCTGCAACGCGACCTCCCCGCTGTGGGGCATGGCGCTGTCGCTGGTGGCGCTCTCCGAGGACCGGCCGACCCGGCGCCGGGTGGCGGGCCTCGGCCTCGGCTTCCTCGGGGTGCTCACGGTCCTGGGCGCCTGGCAGGGCTTCCACGGCCTGGATCTGAAGGGCACCGCGATGGCCCTGCTCGCCTCGCTCTGCTACCCGGTCGGCTGGATCTACGTCCGCCGTACGTTGGCGGGCACCGGCCACTCCAGCCTGTCGCTGATCGGCTCCCAGCTGGGCCTGGCGACCGTGCAGCTCGCCCTGGTCACCCCGGTGTTCGCGGGCTTCCCGACCTCGTTCCCGGCCGTCCCGCTGCTCGCCGTCGCGGCGCTCGGCGCCCTCGGCACGGGCTTCGCGGTGCTCGTCCAGTACGGCCTGGTCAACGAGGTGGGCCCGACGACCGCGCAGATGGTCACGTACTTCATCCCGGTCATCGCCACCGCCGCCGGCGTGCTGCTCCTCGGCGAGAGCCTGAGCTGGAACACCCCGGTCGGCGCGTTGATCGTCCTCGCGGGCGCGGCCCTGACGCAGAGCCGACCGAGGCGGCAGGCTGCCGCGGCATCCGCCGACCAGCCCTAGGAACTAGTCATAGCGCCGCCCCGGCGCCGACCCCGTCGCCGCCGCCACCGCGTCGGCGGCGGGGCCGAGGTCGGCCGGGGCGAGCGTGGAGACCGTGAGGCGGATGCCGGGCGGGGCCGCCATGCGGAAGCGCGCGCCCGGCGCCACCGCCCATCCGGCGTGCAGCAGCCGCGCCACCGCCGCCGTCTCGTCGGGCACCGGCACCCACACGCTGAACCCGCTGCGGCCGTGCGCCGCGACACCCCGTGAGCGCAGCGCGCGCACCAGGGTGTCGCGGCGCTCGCCGTAGGAGCGGGCCACGGCCGCCGGGTCGAGGACGTCCGAGGTCCACAGGTGCACGACGGTCCGCTGGAGCAGCCGGCTGACCCAGCCGGGACCGAGCCGCTGGCGCCCGCGCACCCGGTCGAGGGTGACCGCGTCCCCGGTGAGCACGGCGAGCCGCAGGTCGGGGCCGTAAGCCTTGGCCACCGACCGTACGAAAGCCCAGTGTTCGGTGGTCCGCGAGAGCGGGGCGAGCGGGACGTCGACCATGCCGTGGCCGTGGTCGTCCTCGATCAGCAGGACCGAGGGATGCGCCGACAGCACCTCGCGCAGCGCGCGGGCACGGGCCGCGCTCACGGCCGCACCGGTCGGGTTCTGCGCGCGGCAGGTGACGACGAGCGCCTTGGCGCCCCCCGCGAGCGCACTCTCGACCGCTTCGGGCAGCGGCCCCTCGTCGTCGAGCGCCACCGGCACCGGCCGCAGCCCGAGCGCCGGCACGAGGTCGAGCAGCGCGCCCCAGCCCGGGTCCTCGATGGCGACGGCGTCGCCGGGCCGCAGATGCGCGGCGAGCACCCGCTCGATCGCGTCGAGCGAGCCGGAGAAGACGCCGACCGGGCCCGGCGGCACCCCGTCGGCGTCCAGCGCCGCGCGGGCCAGCCGCGCCAGCTCCGGGTCCACCGGGTCCTGCCCGTACAGCGTGGGCCGCTCGGCGTGGTCGCGGGCGGCGGCCGCCAGCGCGTCACCGAGCGGCGGCAGCAGGGCCGGGTCCGGGTTGCCGTCGGCGATGTTGCGCACGCCGACCGGCACGTCGATGCGCTGGGCGTCGCGGGCGGTGCTGGCGGGGCGCGACCGCACCCGGCTGCCCCGGCGGCCGCCGGTCTCGATGACGCCCCGGTCCCGCAGCAGCCGGTAGGCGGCCGCGACCGTATTGGGATTCACCCCCAGCTCGGTCGCCAACTCCCGCAACGGCGGCAGCAGTTGCCCCGGCTCCAGCTCCCCGGCGCCCACCGCGCGCTCCACGTCGGCGGCGATCTCCGATGCACGACGCCCCACGATCCGATACTCTCCTAGCACAAACATAACTATGCACTAGTGCAATGGAGAACGCAAATGCCCGACACCGCTGCCTACGAGCCCACCGAGCGCACCGTGCCGACCCGCTCGCGCGAGCGGGCGTCGTACGACCGCGAGCTGGTGCACGGGATACTCGACGAGGGATACGTCTGCCACCTCGGCTTCGTCCGCGACGGCGCCCCGGTCGTGCTGCCGACGCTGTACGGACGGATCGGCGAGCGGCTGTACGTGCACGGCTCGACGGGTTCGCGGCCGCTGCGCATGACCGGCAAGACCGACCCGGGACTCGCGGTCTGCCTCACCGTCACGCACGTCGACGGCCTGGTGCTGGCCCGCTCGGCCTTCCACCACTCGATCAACTACCGCTCGGTCGTGGTGCACGGCACCGCGTACGAGGTCACCGACCCGGAGGAGCGGCGCACCGCGCTCGACGCGCTGGTCGACCAGGTGGTGCCCGGCCGCTCCTACGACTCGCGGCAGGCCAACGCCAAGGAGCTCGCCGCGACCGCGGTGATCCGCCTCGATCTGAACGAGGTGTCGGCGAAGGTGCGCACCGGCGGCCCCAACGACGAGCCCGAGGACAGCACCCTGCCGCACTGGACCGGCGTGCTCCCTGTCGTCCGCGGCTACGGCACGCCGATCCCGGCCGCCGACCTGGACCCGTCGGTGGAGCTGCCGGGGTATCTCGCGGCGCTGTGAGCGGCGCGGCCCACGGGAAACGCCGGACGGGCGTGGCAAATCCAGCCCGTCCGGCGTTTGAGGACGAGTCAGGCCGAAGGCCGACGATCAGGGGGCGACCACCGCGGCCCGCGCCCGCGCCGCGAGCCGCGCCTCGGCTCCCGCGAGCCCGACCACCGCGACCAGCAACAACAAGGTCCCGGCAACCGTCGCCGCGCTCAGCCGCTCACCCAGCACCGCCACCGCGAGCAGCGCCGCGCTCACCGGCTCCAGGAGCATGATCACGGAAACGGTCGCGGACCGGACGACGGCCGCGCCCGCGAAGTAGAGCGCGTACGCCAGCGCCGTGGGCACCGCCGCCACGTACAGCAGCAGCACGGCCACCCGCACCGGCTCGACGGTGTGCGGCACCAGTCCTTCCGCGCCCGCGAACGGCAGCAGCAGGACCGAGGCGATGGCGAACGCCCAGGCGGTGGTGGTGGAGGGGTCGGCGGCCTCGCCGTCGCGGCCGAGCCGGCGGGTGAGCAGCGTGATCCCCGCGTACCCGGCCGCCGAGAGCAGCGCGAGCAGCACCCCGGCGGGGCGGACCGTGCCACCGCCGTTGCCGAGGACCAGGACCGCGAGCCCGGCGAGCGCCCCGGCCACGGCGGTCAGCCCGGCGCCGCCGATCCGCTCGCCCAGGGCGAGCCGGGCGCCGACGGCGATGAGCACGGGCCCGGCGCCGAGGGTGACCACGGTCGCCACGGCCAGGCCGGTCGAGGCGACGGCGGCGAAGTAGGCGCTCTGGAAGACCGCGAGGCCCACGCCGTTGCCGAGGGTCCGCAGCAGCCGCCTGCCGAGCGGCTCGGCGGGCCTGCGCACCGGGCGCCGCCGCAGCGCGCGTGCCGCGAGCAGCAGGACGAGCCCGCCGACGCAGCGCCAGAAGGAGAGGGCGAGCGGGCCGAGGTCGCTGGCGTCGAAGACCAGCGCGGCCGCGCCGCCCGCGGTGCCCCAGGCGACACCCGCGAAGACGAGATAGAGCAGGCCGCGCCCGACGGGCAGGCCGGAGGAAGAGGAAGCGTTCGACACGTACGTACTCCGAAGAGGAAGACGGGAAAGATCGCATGCCTGGAGTACGCGGGCAGCGACGAGCCGCTCGGGGACTGCCCGAGCCCGGTCTTCGTCTGGGGTACGGCCGCCCGCGCTTACGCGGCGGGAGGCGGCAGAACGGTCGAATGCATGATCATCACCTTACGGGGCGGTCCGACCGGCCGACAACTCGCTTTCGGGCGCGGCCGTCTCGTGGATCTGGAGGGGAAGTCCCTCCCCGCCCGCCACCGGCCCCGACCGCTCCTTCGGTGCCGAGGACTGGGCGATGAAGGCGCCGACCAGGACCACCGCGCCGCCCGCGATCTGCGGCGCGGAGAGGTGCTCGCCGAGCAGCACCCAGGCCAGGACGGTCGCGATGACCGCCTCCAGGCAGGCGACCACCCCGGCCACCTGCGGCGACAGCTTGCGCACCGAGATCACCCCGGTGACGTACGCGATCACGGTCGCGATCAGCACGATCCAGCCGAGCAGCAGCGCCGCGGGCACGTCCGTGCCGTTCATGTCGGCGCTGCCGCCGAGCACCGACCAGTCCATCCCCCAGGGCCGGGCGACCAGCGTGAGCAGGACGGACCCGATGAGCAGGCCGTACGCGATGACGCCGATCGGGTCGGGCGCGTCGTCCGTGTCGCCGCCCTGGTCGGACAGGACGAAGTAGCCGACCTGGCAGCAGGCGGCGCCGAGGGCGAGCACCAGGCCGAGGACGTCGAAGCTCAGCCCGGACCAGATCTCGACGACGGAGGCGAGGCCGCCGACGGCGAGCACCACGCCGATGGCCGCCGCCCGGGTCACGGGCCTGCGCTGGACGAACCTGACCCAGCCGAGGACGAGCGCGGGCGCCAGGTATTCGACGAGCAGGGCGACGCCGACCGGGATGCGGGATATCGCCGCGAAGTAGCAGGCCTGGACGCCGGCGACGGCGAGCAGGCCGAAACCTGCGAGCAGCGCGGGCCGGCGCAGGAGCAGGCTCCGGTGGCGCCAGGCCACGGGCAGCATGACGAGCGCGGCGCCCGTCACCCGTAGCCACACCACGTGCAGCGGGTCAAGGCCCGCCTCGATCAGCGGCTTGGCCGCGACACCCGATCCACCGAATGAGAACGCCGAGGCCAGGGCCAGTCCCAGGCCGACGTTCCTCCCCTGAGACGCCTGCATCGGCACATCATGACAGGAGAAGTCAGGACCGTCACCCCTGTGACACCTGTCGAGACGGCGGGGCCTGCGCGAGCCGTGCCGCGAGCTCCCCGGCGTCCACTCCGGCGTGGTCGAGGACCTCCACTGCCCGGCACTCCGGGTCGGCCGCGAGCGCCGCGAGGAGGTCGGTGCCTCCTACCCGTATCTCACCGCGGGCGCCGGCCCGGGCCAGGGCGCCCTCCATCGCGGTCACCGCGGCGGGCGACCAGCCGGGCTGGGTGAGCAGCGGCAGCGCCCCCGAGTCCTCCACGGACCCCTGCCAGCGCAGCCCGTACCCGATGGAGCGCTGGACGAGGTAGCCGAGCACCCGCGCCACCTGCGGTGCGCCGTCGAAGGCGGCCCGCACCTCCGGGTCCGTCTCCATCAGCGAGTGCAGCAGATGGGCGGTGTCGATCTGCCGGTCGCCGTCGCGCAGCGCCCGCCTGCGGGCACCCGCGACCACCGAAGCCATCTCGTCGGTGAGCCGGGCTTCGAGGTCGGGGGCGGCGGGGACCGGAGCCGGGACGGCCGGGACCCGCGGGATCGGGAGGTGCACCCTCCTACCCCATCAGGCCACCCACCCCCGGGACATCCCCGTCGGGAAGCATTCCGCATCCCACGTTGGGTGGGTACGGATGACCGGGTTCTCCTCCTTATGGATGAGATCTGCGGTTTACGTCTCGGGGGCGCGCGGCACCCCGCGGTACGCCCCGCGCGCAACCACACCGCCGCCGGACACGTCCCCTCCCGTACGACACAGCCGCCCCGGCAACCGCGGGAGGGGGCCCGATGTGCTGGATGGTCGCCCTGCTCGCCCAGGACGGGCTGCAGTACGTATACCGCGTGTACGCCCCGGGGGACGCCCTGCGCGGCGATCTGTTCTGGGCCGCCTTCCACTGCCACGACGAGTCGTCGCGGCCGCGCGCGTCCGACCTCTTCGACTCGGCGCAGATCTGGGCGTTACCGGTGAGCGACGCCAGGATCTGACGGCGGTCCGGCAGCGATCTGACGGTTCATCAGTATTGAATGTTCACGACACCCCGGCTACGTTCCGCGACACGTTCCCTGTGCGCATTCCCGATGCGCGTTCCGGACTCGCGTTCCTTAGTGAAGGGGTGGTCGCATGGCCGAGGTCAGCGCGGAGGCGCGCCTGGAGGCTCCGGCGGAGAAGGTCTGGGCCCAGCTGACGGACTTCACCGCGTACGGCGAGTGGAACGCCACCCACACCAGCTTCCCGCAGGGCGGCCCGGAGAAGCTGGAGCTCGGCGCCAGTTACGCCGAGAACATGAAGCTGATGGGCTTCCCCGCCGAAGTCACCTGGACCGTGGACGAGTTCGAGGCGGGCCGCCTCCTCGGCGTCAAGGGCAAGGGCCCGATGGGCGTGAGCGTCGGCAACCGCTACACGCTCACGCCCGACGGGGACGCCACACTGGTCCGCATCGAGGGCGAGTTCACCGGCGCCGCCGTCTCGCTGATGGCGGGCAAGCTCAAGGACTCGGCGACGGCCGCGCTGAACGAGTCGCTGCGCAAGCTCGGCGGCCTGGTGGCCTGACCGGCCCGCGCCCCCTACGGGAAAGCCCCGCGACCGGCGGTCGCGGGGCTTTCGGTGGCCGGCGGGGTCAGTCCTCGTCGGCCAGGATCAGATACAGCTTCTTACGGGCGTCGTTGATGACCCCGAGCGCCTTCTGGCGCTGCTCGGCGGTGCCGGTCTTCCAGACCTGGCCGAACGCCTCCATCAGACCGAACCCGGCCTGGCGGATCTCGTTCATGCTCTCCCAGTCGACCCCGCGCCCGGCCTCTTCCCACGGGGCCTCGGACCCCGATTCGGCCTCGGTGCGCCCGGCGTCGGTGAGCGTGAACAGCTTCTTGCCGCCCTCGCTCTCGCTGGTGATCAGGCCCTCGTCCTCCATCATCTGGAGGGTCGGGTAGACCGAGCCGGGGCTGGGCTTCCACGCCCCGCCGCTGCGCTCGACGATCTCCTGGATCATCTCGTAACCGTGCATCGGCCGGTCCTTCAGCAGGGCCAGGATCGACGCGCGGACATCGCCGCGCCGCGCCCTGCCCCGCGGACCGCCCCGGCCGCCGCGGCCGGGCCCGAACGGTCCGCCGCCGAAGCCGGGACCGAAGGGTCCGAAGGCGGCACGCCGCCCCTCGAAGTCGCCCCGACCGCGATGGCCGGGTCCGTGCTGTCCGTGTCCATGTGAACGCATCGCTACGCTCCTTCCATCGTTGATCCGTCGCGATGCTTCAACGATATATCGGGACTGTTCGGTTGGCAAGCCTCTTCCGAACGCCGTACGGGACGGGCGCCCTGGGCAGCACCGAACTGACCGGCCTCCAGGCCTCCGCCCGGACCGGCCTGGTCCGCACATCCCTGCGGGGCGAGCGCACCCTGCTGACCGGTTCGGCGGTCACGGTCATCGAGGGCGAGCTGCTGACGGCGCCATAGCCGAACCCGTGGAACGCGTAAGGGGCGTAGGCAATAGCCGTACGCCCCTTACACCTCGGCTACGCGCGCGTTGCGCGGCAGCGGCCAGTGGTCACACCGTTGGCAGCCAGCTCACCTTCCCCGCCAGCAGCGCGTACCCGACGAACGCCCCGATGTCGAGCAGGGAATGGGCCACGACCAGTGGCCCGACCCGCTGCCAGCGGCGGTAGAGCAGGACGAACACCACGCCCATCGCCATGTTGCCGAGGAAGCCGCCGATGCCCTGGTAGAGGTGGTAGGAGCCGCGCAGGACCGAGCTCGCCGCCAGCGCCGCCAGCGGGGTCCACCCCAACTGGCCGAGCCGGCGCAGCAGATACCCGACGACGATCACTTCTTCCAGTACGGCGTTCTGCACCGCCGACAGGACGAGCACCGGGTACTTCCACCAGACGTCCGGCAGCGACTCGGGCACGACCGTCAGATTGCCCCCGGCCGCCCTTGCCACCAGATAGAACCCGAGCCCCGCGCTGCCGATCCCGGCGGCGATCAGCGCGCCCCTGCCGAGGTCCGGCCAGGGCCGCTTGCGGTCGAAGCCGAGCACCCGCAGACCGCCCGCCCCCTCCCGCAGCAGCAGGTGCGCGACGAGCGCCACCGGCACCAGCGCGGTCGCGATGCCGAAGAGCTGCCAGGCAAGATCCAGCCAGGGCCGCCCGGGGGCGTACGAGGTGTTGAGTTTCGCCGCCTGGTCCTTGAGGCCACCCGGCTTGGTCAGCGATCCGACAAAGCTGATCAGCGCCGACACACCGCTCGCGCCGAGCGAGAGCGCCAGCACGAGCACCGTCTCGGACCGCAAGATCCGCGGCGACACCCCCTGTTCGGGAAGAGAATCAGCCACACGCCCCGCCTCCACCTGCACACCTGCCTCCAGTTGACCGAACCCGTCCCATGCCCCCCACTGCCCCGCTAGGGTCTCGAATGAAAGTACGAAGATCGCGCGCGACAGGCCGGGGGGCGAGCGCCATTTCGATGGTGCGGTCCCTCTTTTTCCTTGTTCAGGGTTCAAGGAGGGCACCACCGCCATGGGACGTCACAGCTTGCCCGACGCGTCCGCGTCCGAGGGCACCCGGGGCCGCCCGGCCGCCGGCCGCCGCCGTACGGTCGTCGTCGCCACCCTGCTCGTACTCGTCGTGGCGGGCGGCGCGGCCGTCGCCGCAGGCAGCGGACTGCTCTCCTTCGGCGACTCGTGCCGGGACTCCGCGGTGCGGCTGGATCTCGTCGCCTCTCCCGATGTCGCCCCGGCCGTCCGGTCCGTCGCCGAGCGGGCGCGCGCCGACAAGGTCACCTCCGACGGCTCCTGCATCGACGTCCGGGTCACCGCCCGCGAGTCGTACAAGGTGGCCGCCGCGCTCGGCGCGGGCCGCGAACCCGACTTCGCGGTGTGGATACCGGACTCGGCGCTGTGGGTGGACCGCGCCAAGGAGGGCGGCGACGGCGTACCGGTCGCCACGGCGGGCCACGTCGCCGCGTCCCCGGTCACGCTCGCGCTGGTAGCGCCCGCCGCCAAGTCGCTGGGCTGGCCCTCCAGGACGTACACCTGGGCCGAACTCGCCGCGGCCGCCACCCGATCGGACGCCCTGCGCCTGGGTGCGGCCGACCCGGCCCGCTCGGCCGTCGGCCTCCTCGCGCTGAGCGGCATCGGGCGCTCCACGGCCCGCCAGGGCGCGGACGGCGGCACCAAGGCGGCGGCCCTGGCCAAGCTGCTCTCGCAGCGCACCTCCGACACCGATGCCCAGGTCGTCGACACGCTCGCCCGGGACGGTTCGGGCACCGAGAGCGGCAACCCGCGCCGCAACCAGGCCGTCGTCCTCTCCGAGCAGGCGGCGTACGCGTACAACACCGGCCGGGGCGCGAGGCAGGGGCTCGACCTCTTCTACCCGAAGGACGGGGCACCGCTGCTCGACTACCCGTACACGATCGTCCGCGAGAACCGGCTGAGCACCGACCGCAGCCGCGCCGCGATGCGGTTCCTGACGCTGCTCGGCGAGCCGGAGTCGCGGCGGACCCTGACGCGGAGCGGCTTCCGCACCCCCGGCGACGCGGTGGACCAGGCGGCCGTGAAAAAGGCGGGCGGCACCGCGCCGCAGCCCTACGCCACGTCCACCGCCGAGGCGCCGTCCGCCAAGGAGCTCCAGGAAGCCCTCGGGATGTGGACGATCATCGTGCAGAGCGCCCGGCTCACCACGGTCGTGGACGCCTCGGGGTCGATGGCCGCGGCGGTGCCGGGCGCGGGCGGCCGGACCCGGATGGACGTCACCAAGGCCTCACTGTTGCAGGCCCTCGCGCAGTTCACGACGGAGGACGAGATCGGCCTCTGGGACTTCGCCACGCGCCTCGACGGCTCGCGCGACTACCGCGAGCTGGTGCCGACCGCCCGCCTCGGCGACCCGGTCAAGGGCGGCCGCACCCAGCGCGAGCGGCTGGCCGCCGCCTTCGGCGCGCTCCAGCCGGTGCCGGACGGGGCGACCGGTCTGTACGACACGACGCTCGCCGCGTACAAGCAGGCCACAGCGGGCTACCGGCCGGGGAAGTTCAACGCGCTGGTGATCCTCACGGACGGTGCCAACGAGGACCCCGGCAGCATCTCGCGCGCCGAGCTCATCGCCCGGCTCCAGAAGCTCGCCGACCCGGCGAAGCCCGTGCCGATGATCGCCATCGCGGTCGGCCCGGACGCGGACGGGGAGGCGGTCAGGGAGATCGCCAAGGCGACCGGAGGCGCGGGCTACCAGGTCACCGACCCGGCCGAGATCCAGGCGGTGATCCTGAAGGCCATCATGACGGTGGGTCAGGGCGGCGGGACGGGCTGAGGAAAGCCGCCGCCCGCCCGCGCCCCATGCCCCTCACCCCGGCGCCGGGAACCCCACCGGCCAGGTGTGGACCGGCTCGCCCCCGTGCATCAGATCGCGGTAGCGCCGGGTGGTGGCCGCCAGTGCCGCGTCCCGGGTCAGACCGGCGTCCAGGGCGCGGTGGTACGTGTCGACCTGCCAGGAGGCCCCGTTGACGCGGCGCCGGCAGCGCTCCTCGATGACGCCGAGGTAGTGGTCCCGGTCGGCCGGCTCCACCCCCCAGGCGTCGAGCCCCGCGTAGGCCAGCGGCAGCAGTTCGTCCCGGACCAGCTTGACGGCCGGTACGCGCGCGACGCCGCCCGCCCGGCGCGGCACCGGCCACAGCAGCTCGGCGTCGATGCCCTGGCGGCACGCCGTCTCGAAGTTGGCGGCGGCCACCGCGAACGGCAGCCGGGTCCACACCGGCCTGCTGTCCTCGGCGAGCGAGCGCACCAGCCCGTAGTAGAAGGCCGCGTTGGCGATGACGTCGGTGATGGTGGGCCCGGCCGGGAGCACCCGGTTCTCCACCCGCAGATGCGGCACGCCGTCCGCGATCCCGTACACCGGGCGGTTCCAGCGGTAGATCGTCCCGTTGTGCAGGACGAGTTCCTGGAGCGTGGGCACCCCGCCGGCGGAGAGCACCCGCAGCGGCTCCTCCTCGTCGCAGATGGGCAGCAGCGGCGGGAAGTAGCGCAGGTTCTCCTCGAACAGCTCGTACGCGGAGGTCACCCAGCGCTCGCCGAACCAGGTGCGCGGGCGCACACCCTGGGCGCGCAGCTCCGGCGGCCGGGTGTCGGTGGCCTGCTCGAACAGCGGCGGCCGCGACTCGCGCCACAGCTCACGGCCGAACAGGAAGGGCGCGTTGGCGCCCACCGCGATCTGCACGGCGGCGATCGCCTGCGCCGCGTTCCACACCGCGGCGAACCGGGCCGGGGTGACCTGGAGGTGCAGCTGCACGGAAGTGCAGGCGGCTTCCGGGGTGATGGAGCCGGAGGTGCAGACGAGGCGTTCGACGCCCTCGATGTCGAGGGTGAAATCCTCCCCGCGGGCCGCCACGATCTGATCGTTGAGCAGCACATAGCGATCGGAATTGGAAAGGTTCGTGGAGACCAGGTCCTGCTGGCTGATCGTCGGGAGAATTCCGATCATCAGGATCCCGGCACCGACCTCGCCCGCTTTGCGCTCGGCATACCCGAGCCCTGTCCGCAGCTCCTCGGAGAGCTGATCGAAAACCCGGCCGCCGAGCCGGTGCGGGGCGATATTCACCTCCAGGTTGAACATCCCGAGTTCGGTCTGGAAATCCTTGCTCGCTATCCGCTCCAGAACCTCCGCGTTCATCATGCGCGGCATACCGTCGGGCCCCACGAGATTCAGCTCGATCTCCACGCCCATCAGATTCCTCGGACGGTCGAACCTCCGTTCGGTTAGGAGCCGCCCCAGCCCCTCCAGGCACTGCTGGAGCTTCTGCCGGTACGCGTGCCGATCGGACAGGTCGAACTCGCCCGCCACGACCTTCTCACCCATCGAAGCGTCCCTCCTCGAATGGGCAGCCGGCCCGGCCGGCCGCGTGCGTCACGGTCGATAATGCCCAGGCTGGCTGATCCATAACGCCCCATGGAAGGGTGCCGGATAGTAAGCTGGTACGAACCGGCCCCAGGCACATGCATTCGGCATACAGCAACCTGCGGATACCACCGCTTCGGGAATCGTGAAAAACACCGACGGGTTTCGGCCTACCGCCATCGGCGGACCTTTCCAGGCCAGTCCGGTACCCCGTTCCGCGAATCGGGATGAATGCCGCATCACAAGGACCTGAATCCGACTTGCCCGCAATACGGGCGAGAGCTAGCCGAAACACGCCCTGAACACGTGTCGTATAAACTTCGCGAACGAGGCAGAGAGTTGGCGCCCCGGCCACTGTCCCCCGGCCCCCCTCTGACCCCGTATCACCGCAGACAGCGCCGTCCGCACTGCCCACGCACCAACGTGTCTCCGAAGTGAGAGGCGACCCACCATGCCGCTGCATGTTCCCCCGGCCCCCGCGCCCGCCCTGCGCAGCGTCCTCGCGGCACTCGGTTCCCCCACCGCCGTCCGCGCGGCGCGCACCCCCGCCCTGCGATCCGCGCAAGGCCCGCTGACCCCCGAACTCCCGCTCCCCGTCCACGTGCTGGACCGGATCACCCCGAGCGCCCGCGCCCCGCGCAGCCGCCTGGCCGGCTGGCGCTTCCTGATCAGCGACGGAGAGGGCGCGGTCGCGGCCGCGGACACCATGCTCACCCCGGACGGCTGGGCCTTCTCGCACTTCTTCGAAGGCCCCTACCTCGCCTCGACCCAGCGCGCCCTGCGCCAGGCGGAGGCGCTGACCATGGACTTCGAGCCCCGGCTGCTCTCGGTGCCGGAGCTGTACATGCTCACCCTGTGGCTGCGCCGCGACCTCACGGCCGACCCCGCCTCCGGCGCCCTGGACCCGGCCGACCTGCTGGTGCCGCTGGCGCCCGCCCCGCCCGGCATCTGCGCCCACCGCCCGCACCGGGTCTCCGAGCTGCTGCCGGTGATGACCCTGCGCCTCACCCCCGCGCCACTGCTGAGCCAGCCGGTCTGACGCCCCCCAGGCCGCCCGCCGCGACCACGAGCCCACAGCGTCCCGGAGCCCCCTTCGGCCCGGGGCGCTGTGCCGTGCGCCCGCGCACATCCTCCGTACGGGCTAGCCCGTAACGGCCACCACGAACCACCCGAAGGGACAGGGCAGTTGAGTTGAACCGGCCGCACGAGTGATGCGTCAATATGCAGTAGGAAGTGGTGCCGCGAAATCCCTGCGGATTGACGCCCGTAGGGCAACACTGGGAGCGGACCGACCGACTTACCAACGGGGGGCGGCCATGAACACCGCATCGAGCCGCAGGACACTCACTACTACGACCCAGCGAAAGAACGCATCCATGTGCCAGCACCAGCCAGCCTGCCCGACAGCCGACTCCGCCGACCGGGAGGCCGCGCAGCTCGTGGCGCACCACCCGGAGCAGGGCTGGAGCCTGCTGTGCAACGGCGTCCTGATCTTCGAGGACACCGGTGAGCTGCTGCCGGACGGGCGGATCATCGCCCCGCACCGGGCGCTGACAGCCGGACAGGTGGCGAAGGCCGCCTGACACGGCCGATGGCACGGAGACAACTCCACAGCACCGCACGACAAAGGGGCCGGCCGGGGGAGAAAACCCCCGCACCGGCCCCGACGTATGTCAGCCGTAGACGGCCCTACGTCAGTTGTCGTACTCGTCCAGCGGCGGGCAGGAGCAGACCAGGTTGCGGTCGCCGAAGGCACCATCGATGCGGCGCACCGGCGGCCAGTACTTGTCGGCGGCCGAGACCCCGGCCGGGAAGACCGCCTCCTCGCGGCTGTACGCGTGGTTCCACTCGCCGCCGAGCGCGGCCGCCGTGTGCGGGGCGTTGGCCAGCGGGTTGTCGTCGGCGGGCCACTCGCCCGACGCGACCTTCTCGATCTCGGCGCGGATCGCGATCATCGTCTCGCAGAACCGGTCGATCTCGTTCAGGTCCTCGGACTCGGTCGGCTCGATCATCAGCGTGCCGGCCACCGGGAACGACATCGTCGGCGCGTGGAAGCCGTAGTCGATCAGACGCTTGGCGATGTCGTCGACGCTGACGCCGGTCGACTTCGACAGCGGGCGCAGGTCCACGATGCACTCGTGCGCCACCAGGCCGTTGGGGCCGGTGTAGAGCACCGGGTAGTGCGGCTCCAGGCGCTTGGCGATGTAGTTGGCCGCGAGCACCGCGACCTGCGTCGCGCGCTTGAGGCCCTCGCCACCCATCAGACGCACGTACGCCCACGAGATCGGCAGGATGCCCGCCGAGCCCCACGGGGCGGCCGAGATCGGACCGACGCCCGTCTCCGGACCGGCGGTCGGCTGGAGCGGGTGGTTCGGCAGGTACGGCGCGAGGTGCGCGCGCACACCGACCGGGCCGACGCCGGGGCCGCCGCCGCCGTGCGGGATGCAGAACGTCTTGTGCAGGTTGAGGTGCGAGACGTCGCCGCCGAACTTGCCCGGCTTGGCGAGACCCACCAGCGCGTTGAGGTTGGCGCCGTCGACGTAGACCTGACCGCCCGCGTCGTGCACCTCGCCGCAGATGTCCGCGACGTGCTCCTCGAACACACCGTGCGTGGACGGGTAGGTGATCATCAGCACCGAGAGCTCGTCGCGGTACTGCTCGATCTTGGCGCGCAGGTCGGCGATGTCGACCTCGCCGTCGTCGGCGGTCTTCACCACGACGACCTTCATGCCGGCCATCACGGCGCTGGCGGCGTTGGTGCCGTGCGCGGAGGACGGGATGAGGCAGACCGTGCGCTGCTCGTCGCCGTTGGCCCGGTGGTAGGCGCGCACCGCGAGCAGACCCGCGAGCTCGCCCTGCGAACCGGCGTTGGGCTGGATCGAGACCGCGTCGTACCCGGTGACCTCGGCGAGGCGCTCCTCCAGCTCGTGGATGAGCGTGAGGTAGCCCCCGGCCTGCTCGACCGGCGCGAAGGGGTGCATCTGGCCGAACTCGGGCCAGGTGACCGGCTCCATCTCGGTGGTCGCGTTCAGCTTCATGGTGCAGGAGCCGAGCGGGATCATGCCGCGGTCCAGCGCGTAGTCGCGGTCGGCGAGCTTGCGCAGGTAGCGCAGCATCGCGGTCTCGGAGCGGTGCTGGTGGAAGACCGGGTGGGTCAGGACGTCGTCGCTGCGCAGCAGCGCGTCCGGCAGCGTGTCCGCGGCCGCGGCGTCCAGCGCCTCGACGTCGCCTTCGGCGCCGAAGGCGGCCCAGACGGCGGCGAGGCGGTCGCGGTCGGTGGTCTCGTCGCAGGCGATCGAGACGGTGTCGGCGTCGACCAGGTGCAGGTTGACCCCGCCGTCAGCGGCGGCGGCGACGGCCTCGGCGGCCTTGCCGGGGACCTTGACGGTCAGCGTGTCGAAGTACGAGCCGTGCACGACCTCCACACCGGCGGCGCGCAGCCCCTCGGCGAGGATCACCGCGTACCGGTGGGTGCGCCGCGCGATCTGCCGCAGGCCGTCCGGGCCGTGGTAGACCGCGTACATACCGGCCATGACGGCGAGCAGGACCTGCGCCGTACAGATGTTGCTGGTGGCCTTCTCGCGGCGGATGTGCTGCTCACGGGTCTGCAGCGCCAGGCGGTACGCCCGGTTGCCGTCCGCGTCCACGGAGACGCCGACCAGGCGGCCGGGCAGGCTGCGGGCGAACTTCTCCTGGACCGCCATGTAACCGGCGTGCGGGCCGCCGAAGCCCATCGGGACGCCGAAGCGCTGGGTGGTGCCCACCGCGATGTCCGCGCCGAGCTCGCCGGGCGAGGTCAGCAGGGTCAGGGCGAGCAGGTCGGCGGCGACGGTGACGATCGCGCCCAGCTCGTGGGCCTCGTCGATGACCGGCTTGAGGTCGCGGACCTCACCGGAGGCGCCCGGGTACTGGAGCAGCACACCGAAGACACCGCGCTCGGCGATCTCGGCCGGGATGCCGTGGCTCAGGTCGGCGACGACGACCTCGACACCGGTCGGCTCGGCGCGCGTCTCTATGACGGCGACGGTCTGCGGCAGCGTGTCGGCGTCGACGAGGAAGACCCCGCCCTTGACCTTGCCGACGCGGCGGGAGAGCGCGAGCGCCTCGGCCGCCGCGGTGCCCTCGTCGAGCAGCGAGGCGCCGGAGGTGGGCAGCCCGGTGAGGTCGGCGACGACGGTCTGGAAGTTGAGCAGCGCCTCCAGGCGGCCCTGCGAGATCTCCGGCTGGTACGGCGTGTACGCCGTGTACCAGGCCGGGTTCTCCATGACGTTGCGCAGGATCACCGGCGGGGTGAACGTGCCGTAGTAGCCCAGGCCGATCATCGGGGCCAGGACCTTGTTGCGGTCGGCCAGCGAGCGCAGCTCGGCCAGGACCTCGGCCTCGGTGCGGGCGCCGGGCAGACCCAGCGCCTCGGCGCTCTTGATCACGTCCGGCACCGCAGCGGCGGTCAGCTCGTCGAGCGAGCCGTAGCCGACCTGCGCGAGCATCTTCGCCTGGGCCTCGGCATCGGGCCCGATGTGACGCTGCTCGAAGGGGATGCCACGCTCGAGCTCGGTGAGCGGCATGCGGTTGGCGGTCATTACGGAGGCCTCCTGGTCTGCACGACCTGCGAGGGGCACCACGGCGCGGGTGCCCGGACGGCCTCCCCCTCTGTCATCTCAACCTGAGAGCTTCACCGGGGCGCGTGGGGGCGTCCCGGCTTTCACCGTCGGTGAGGAAGGGGTGCGCGCATGGGCGGATGCCCGCACGTCCCCCGTCCTGCTTTCCAGAGTGACCTCGTCCGCGCGGTACGTGGGCCTGAGAGATTCCGGGGAGGATTTGCTCCTTCGGCGCCTCCGGACTTCTCTCCGGAGGACTCTCCCGCGCGGGGTCAGCAGCCACCGCCAGGGTACCAGCGCGTTCCGGCGCTGATCCTTCGAGTGGCCGACGCCCGCGATGTGCACTTTCGTAGTGCTTACGAGCAGTTGCGACCAGTTGGAGGGACCGTGCAGACCGATATCGATCCGCGCAGCCTGATCGGCCGCAAGGCGTTCGACCGCAACGGCAACAAGATCGGCACGGTGGACGAGGTCTACCTCGACGACGCCACCGGAGTGCCCGAGTGGGCCGCCGTACGCACCGGCCTGTTCAGCCGGGACGCCTTCGTCCCGCTGGAACCCAGCACCCTCGTCGACGAGGCGCTGCACATCCCCTACGACCGGGCGCTGATCAAGGACGCTCCCGACTTCGGCGTCGGCCGCCATCTCTCCCCCGAACAGGAGCTCCAGCTCTACCACCACTACGGTCTCGACATCGCCGCCCCCGATCCACTGCCCGGCCCCGACCGGGACTTCGGACGGCTCGCGGGCGAGGAGGACGACAAGGCCTGATCCTCCGCGTCACCCGTCTCCCCCGGCTCCGCCACCAGCGGCAGCGGCTCGGACGGCTCCAGGTCGGGGTCGTCCACCCGGAACGTCCGCACCCGTCCGGGCGCCTTCGACGTGGGCGTCTCGAACCGGACGGTGACCCGCCCCACCCCGCTGCCCTGCACCCAGCCGGGGCCGAACTCGCGGTGGCGCACGTCGTGCCCGGCCGGCCAGTGCCGCTCGGCCGGGTCGGCGGCCTCCGCCTGCTCGGGGGCGGCCGGATCCGCCTCCTCCTCGGCGGCCGCCTCCTCGACCGGCTCCCGCTCACCGGCGGCCTGGGCGAAGAGGTCCTCCTGCGTGTAGTCCGCGAGGCCGCTGACCCCGACCCCGAGCAGGCGCACGCCGCCCGTCGTGTCCACGGAGTCGAGGAGCCGGCCGGCCGCCTCGCGCACCACGGCGGGGTCGTCCGTGGGCCCCCGGAGCGTCTCCGACCGGGTCAGCGTCGAGAAGTCGTACCTGCGCACCTTGAGGACGATCGTGCGGCCCGAGTGCCCGGACGCCCGCAGGCGCTGCACACACCGGTCGGCGAGCCGCCCCACCTCGTTCATCACCCGCACCCGGTCGTGCAGGTCCACGTCGAAGGTGTCCTCGACCGACACCGACTTGGTGTCCCGCTCGGCCACCACCGGCCGGTCGTCGAGCCCGAGCGCCATCCGGTGCAGCGACGCCCCGTGCGCCTTGCCCAGCAGCCGTACGAGCTCGTCCTCGCCCGCTTCGGCGAGATCCGCGACCGTGGTCATCCCGGCCCTGCGCAGATGCTCCCCGGTCGCGGGGCCCACCCCCGGCAGCGTCCTGACCGGCATCGGGGCGAGCATGTCCCGCTCGGTGCCCGGCTCTATGAGCCTGAGGCCGTCGGGCTTGGCCTCCTCGGAGGCGATCTTCGCCAGCATCTTGGACCCGGCGAGCCCCACCGACCCCGTCAGACCCGTCACCGCCCGGATGTCCGCACGCAGCCGCTGACCGGCCTCACGGGCCGACTGAGCGTCCCACGCGACTCCCCCGGCCTCCAGGTCCACGAACGCCTCGTCGAGGCTCAGGGGCTCCACCAGAGGCGACAGCCGCCCCAGCAACTCCATCACCTGCTCGCTGATCGAGCGGTAGAAGCCGAAGCGCGGCACCAGATAGGCGCCATTGGGACACAGCCGTCTCGCCTGCGCCATCGGCATCGCGGACCGCGCGCCGAAGCGCCGTGCCTCGTACGACGCGGTGGCCACCACACCGCGCGGTCCGAGGCCGCCCACGATCACGGGTTTTCCGCGCAGGCTGGGCTTCGACGCCTGCTCTGCGGCAGCGAAGAAGGCATCCATGTCCAGATGCAGAATGGTCGGCGCGGCTCTCACATCACCGATGCTGCCTCACGCCACTGACAATCGGCCCCCGGCGGGCCCGCGGCCCCTCAGACCGCGCGGTTGCGGCGCCGGGCGAGCTCGTCGGCGGGGTTGTGCCCGACCAGCGTCTCGCCGGTGTCGACCCGCTCCCCGTGCAGCTGGGACAGGACCGCCTCGACGTCGCGCCACACCACGCCGACGGCGATGCCGAAGACGCCCTGGCCGCCCTGGAGCAGGTCGACGACCTCGTCGGGCGAGGAGCACTCGTAGACGGTGGCCCCGTCGCTCATCAGCGTCATCCGCTCCAGGTCGCGGAAGCCGCGCTCGCGCAGGTGCTGGACGGCGGTGCGGATGTTCTGGAGGGCGACCCCGGTGTCCAGGAAACGCTTGACGATCTTGAGGACGACGACGTCCTTGAAGCTGTAGAGCCGCTGGGTGCCCGATCCGTACGCCGGACGCACACTGGGCTCGACCAGGCCGGTGCGCGCCCAGTAGTCGAGCTGCCGGTAGGTGATCCCGGCCGCCGCGCACGCCGTCGGCCCCCGGTATCCGACCGTGTCGGTGCCGGTGTCGTCCGCACTGTCGTGAACGGGGTGTCCACCGCTCGGGCTCGGCCGAGAGCCTGGGGGCGGGTACGGCCCGCTCTCCCCCGGACGTCCGGGGGCCTCCCCTGCCGTACTGTCGCCGCTGCTTCTCACGCCGACCCTCCGTCCTAGAACTGCCTTCACGACGGTAGGCAGTCACTCGGGGTGCGTCAACGATCGCCACACTCGGCACGCCGAGTGATAATCACCCTGAGAGTGGTTTCACGTACCCCTCTTCGGGGAAAGGCTACTCGAATGCGCCGGAGCCACCCGGTCCCCGGGGGCTCCCGGCGCGGCGGCTCACTGGCTGTTGGTGCCGAAGTCCTCGGGCGAGATCTGGTCGAGGAACTCGCGGAACTTCTCCACCTCGTCCTCCTGCTCGTCCGGGATCGCGATCCCCGCGTCGTCGAGCACCCCGTCACTGCCGTAGATCGGCGTTCCGGTGCGCAGGGCGAGCGCTATGGCGTCGGACGGACGCGCGCTCACCTCGACACCACTGGCGAAGACCAGCTCCGCGTAGAAGACGCCTTCGCGCAGGTCCGTGATGCGGACCTCGGTCAGCTCCTGGCCCACGGCCTCCAGCACGTCCTTGAAAAGGTCGTGCGTCAGCGGCCGCGCCGGAGCCATCCCCTGCTGGGCGAAGGCGATCGCGGTCGCCTCCCCTGGACCGATCCAGATGGGGAGGTACCGATCGCCTCCCACTTCACGCAGGAGCACGATCGGTTGGTTGGAGGGCATTTCCACCCGGACACCCACGACGTCGAGCTCGTTCACACAGCAACCCTAGGACGTGCCCGGCAGGTTTGGGTAGTCGGGGACCCCCCGGCTCACTGCAGCCGGACCCCGAGAGCGGTCTGGACCAGGGCCGCGTGGAGCCGTACGGACAGCGCCGCGAGCTCCTTGACGGTCGCCTCCGCATGCGCCCTGGTCTGCGGGTTGCGGTGCAGCCGCAGGGGTGCGACCACCTGTTCGACAAGACCGGCCTCGCGGTCGGCCGCCGCCTTCATGGCGCGAAGATGCCGCGGTTCCAGGCCGAATCGGCCCAGGTCCGCCACGAGACGCGCCACGTTCACCGACTCCGCGTCGTAGCCGCCCTCGGGACCGGCCGAGATCAGCCCGTAGGACTCCCACTCGGTCAGCTCCGCCTCGGTGACCTCGGCGGCCACCAGAAGCTCCGTACGCCCCACACGGGACGCCGTGGGGCGCTCCGGGTCGCCCTCGCCCCCGCCGTCCGCGAGATCGCGCGCTCCGCCCGGAGCGGGCAGCGCGGGCTGCTCGCCCCGGCTCAGCGCGTCGAGGTGCTCGCGGATGACCTTCAGCGGCAGATAGTGGTCCCGCTGCATCCGCAGCACCTGGGCGAGCCGCTCCACGTCCTCGGGGCTGAACTTGCGGTACCCCGACGGCGTGCGCCGGGGCTCCACCAGGCCCTCGGACTCCAGGAAGCGGATCTTGGAGATGGTGACTTCGGGGAACTCCTCGCGCAGCTGGTTCAGCACGGTGCCGATGCTCATCAGCCGGTCGCCCGCGGTGGCGGTGCCGTTTCCGGCACCGCCAGTCGGTGTGTGCAGCATGGGCCTTCCCTGGATGGGTCTTTCCCCTGAGGGGCCCCCGAACGGTCCGGAAGGGGGTCAGGCGCCGCGCTGGCTCGCGTAGAACACCAGCCGGTACTTCCCGATCTGTACCTCGTCGCCGTTGGACAGGTCGATCGAGTCGATCCGCTCCCGGTTGACATACGTACCGTTGAGGCTGCCGACGTCCGAGACCGTGAAACGGCCGTCCGCGCCCCGGCGGAACTCCACATGACGGCGCGACACGGTCACGTCGTCGAGGAAGATGTCGCTCTGCGGATGCCGGCCCGCCGTGGTCAGCTCGCCGTCCAGCAGGAAGCGGCTGCCCGAGTTGGGCCCGCGGCGCACCACCAGGAGGGCCGAGCCCAGCGGCAGCGCGTCGACCGCGGCCTGCGCCTCCGGCGACAGCGACGGCACCGCCGTCTGGCCCGTCACCTCGGAGTCGTACGCCTCAAGACCGGAGATCGAGATCGTCGACGTGGTCTCCGCGGCACGCTCGGGGACCGCGCCCGGGCGCAGCGGTGCGCCGCAGTTGGAGCAGAAGCGGCTGGCCGCCGCATTGCTGTGCCCGCACCTCGTACACACCGGCATGGACGGATCCTCCTGCCCGGGCTGGACCGCGTGGGCGCTGGTCGCATACGGGTCGGGCGCATACCCACCCGCACTTGATGGATCCCCGAAACCTATGCGGCCGGGACCGGCAGGGTCAACAGAAGACGCGCCCGGACCGCCCGGAATGTCACCCCCGGGGCGGCTCACCTCATCGCGGAACAGCGGGCGCTCGCCGCCCTGCTCCTCCGCCTGTCCACGGCCTCGGGCACGGTGCCGGGCGGAGCCGCTGGCACCGTCCTCACGTGCGCTCTTGCCGAACAACTTCGCAAACAACTTCACGGGCGATTCCCCTTGACCGAAACAGACCCGCCCGTGGGGCAGGACGAACCCAGAATCAACACACCGGCCGACCCGGACATCCTCACAACGTCCGTATCCGCCAAACAGTTTCCACCACGCACCACGAGTTGGGTGCGCCGACCCCCCGCAAGCTCATGCCCTTGTACGACTCCTCGCATGCGGCCCCGCGTCACCGCGAGGACGACCGAGCGTAGTCAGGCCGCTTCGCCGGTCGCAAGGCATCCACGACGATCTTCTCGGAACGGACCACAGTGGCCGTGGCCTGCTCCTTCTCCAGAGTCTGCACCACGCCGCCGGGGATGTTGAGCGCGGGTTCGAGATCCTGTGGCTTCCCGATCACCTTGAAGACATAGGGAGCGGTCACCTTGCGCCCGTCGACCTCGATGCCCCCGTCGGCGTCCGAGAAGTACGTGTTGGCGACCACCCGGACGTCGTTGACCTGGATCGCCTCCGCGCCCGCGGCGCGCAGCTCCTGGATGGTGTCGAGCAGTTTGTCCGCCTCGACCGCCTTCTTGGAGTCGGTGATGGTCAGCGTGATGCCGGGGCCCTGGGCGGCGACCGTACCGGCCAGGATGCCCAGCTGACGCTCCTTCTCCAGGGTCTGCTTGCGCGCCTCCGCCGCCTGGTTGGAGCTGGTCTCCAGCTCGGTGCGCTGCCCTTCCAGCCGCTGCTTCTCGTCCTCAAGACGCTTGGTACGGGAGTCGAGCTCGTCCAGGATGCGCACCAGGTCCTCCTGGCGGGCCCCGCGCAGCGCGCTGTTGTCGCTGGTGGAGCGGACCTGGATGGCCAGGCCCAGACCGAGCACGAACAGCAGCAGGGCGACGATCAGTTGGGCCCGGGTCACCCGCGGCGGCCACAGCCCCGCGGCCAGCCGCTGGCGGCCCGTCACCTGCGGACCCGACGGCTCCTGGGGCCCGGGGGCGGGCGTCTCGGGCGTTTCGGGCACCGGGGGCATCCGCGACGGCGGGGGCGTCCCGGGCGCCTTCGGCGCGTCGGGTCCCTTCGGCGTGTTGCCCCGTGGGGGCTCCGGCACGGAAGGAGTGCTTCCGGCGCCCGGCCCGGGGGTGTGGTCCGGCCCCTGCTCAGGGGTGTCTTCGCTGCTCATCGGCCTCACGCCCGGAAGACGTGCCGGCGGATGGCCGCGGCGTTGGAGAAGATCCGGATGCCGAGCACGACGACCACACCGGTCGACAGCTGCGCGCCCACGCCCAACTTGTCACCGAGGAACACGATCAGCGCCGCCACCACGACGTTCGACAGGAAGGACACCACGAAGACCTTGTCGACGAAGATGCCGTCGAGCATGGCCCGCAGACCGCCGAAGACCGCGTCCAGCGCGGCGACGACGGCGATGGGCAGATACGGCTCGACCACCGCAGGCACCTCGGGCCGGACCAAAAGTCCGACCACGACTCCCACGACGAGGCCAAGTACGGCGATCACGATGTGCCTTTCCTTGTGGCGGCCGCGCCCCTGCCGGCGCCGGTGGCCTGCGGCTGTGCGGTACGTACGATCAGGCTCGGCGCGGCCGGCAGGCGCACCTCGCCCTGGTCCGAAATGCTGGAGCGGATGCCGTAGTTCTCCTGGAGGACATGGAGGTACTGGCCGTCGGCGCTGTCCTGGAAGGCGGTGCTGAGTTTCTTCCCGTCCCCCACCGCGAGCACCGTGTACGGCGGCACCAGCGGCCTGTTGTCGACCAGTATGGCGTCGCCCGCCGCCCTGATCGCCGAAAGGGCGGTCAGCCGCTGACCGTTGATGGCCACGGCCTCGGCGCCGGACTGCCACAGGCCGTTGACGATGCGCTGCATGTCCCGGTCGCGGACCCGGCCGGTGTCCGAGAAGCTGCTGTTCTCGCGCGGCCCGCCGCCCCCGCCCGACTCGGTGTTCTTGGCGTCGTCGACGACCAGCTTCACGCCGGGGCCGCGCACTTCGGTCGCTCCCGACAGCAGCGCGACCAGTTCGCCCTGGTCACCGCCGTGCTTCTCCAGCGCCTTGCGCTGGCGGTCACCGACCTCGTCGCGCAGCGAGTCGACCTCCTTCTGGAGGTCGTCCGCCGCCTTGGTCTCCGCCTCCACGCGCCCGATCAGCTCCTGGCGCTCCTTGGCGACCACCGGTGCCGTTATCCGCGCCTGCGCGGCGCCGATCGTCACCACCACGGCGGCCAGCACCAGACCGGCGGCCAGCCCGAGCTTCGCGCGCAGGGTGCGGGGCATGCCCTCCTGGCCCTCGGCCCTGCGCCGGGCCGTCGCCTCCGCGTACCCGTCGTCGAGCGCGTGGTCCATCACATTGGTCAGCAGCGACATGGACGCGTCGGGGCGGGACGGCGGAGAAGGCGTGCTCCGAACGGGGGGCTGCTGCGGCATGCCGCACATCGTCGCACGTCGGCGCCGCTGCCGCCGAATGGCCCCACCGGTGCGCCGGGCGGCGTCCCACGACCCCGCCCGGCGCCCCCGAAGACCTCAGTGACCTGCGCTGTCCACGATCGCGGACCACTCGTCGAGCAGCGCCTGCGCGGAGGCGTCGTCGGGCCCCTCGGCCCACAGATGAGTGACCGCCTCGGCCGGGTCGGGCAGCACCATCACCCAGCGGCCGTCGGCCTCCACGACCCGTACCCCGTCGGTCGTGTCCACCGACCGGTCCCCGGCCGCCTCGACCACCCGCCGCATGACCATGCCCTTGACGGCCCACGGCGTCGCCAGGTCCCGGCGCAGCACATGGGCGCGCGGTATCCGCGAATCGATCTGGCTGAGCGTCAGCTGCGTGCGCGCCACCAGCCCGATGAGCCGTACGAACGCGGCGGCGCCGTCGAAGACGCTGCTGAACTCGGGAATGATGAACCCGCCGCGCCCGTCACCGCCGAAGATGGTCGACTCCTCACGGCCCACCCGCGTGAGGTCGTCGGGCGACGTGGTCGTCCACTCCACCTGCGTGCCGTGGTACGCGGCGACCTGCTCGGCGATACGGGTCGTGGTCACCGGCAGCGCCACCCGCCCGCTGCGCCGCTCGGCCGCCACCAGGTCCAGCATCACCAGCAGCGCCCGGTCGTCCTCGACGATCCGCCCGCGCTCGTCGACCAGCGACAACTTCTCCCCGACCGGGTCGAACCGCACCCCGAACGCGGCCCGCGCCGAGGCCACGATCTCCCCGAGCCGCACCAGACCGGCCCGCCGCCCGTCGGCCGTCTCGGTCGGCCGCGACTCGTCGAGCCCCGGGTTGATGACCAGCGAGTCCACCTGGAGCCGCCCGAGCAGACTGGGCAGGACGAGCCCCGCACTGCCGTTGGACGCGTCGACCACGACCTTGAGACCGGCCTCCGCGACACCCGTCGTATCGACCTTGCGCAGCAGGGATCCGGTGTACGAGTCGAAGACGCTGCTCGGGAACTGCAGGTCCCCGATCTCCCCGGGGAACGCCCGCCGGTACTCCTGACGTGCGTACACCCGGTCCAGCTTGCGCTGCCCGGCCTGCGAGAGGTCCGCGCCCCGCTCGTCGAAGAACATGATGTCCACGGAGTCCGGCACGCCCAGCGAGGTGCGGATCATGATCCCACCGGCGCTGCCCCGCGCGGTCTGCTGTCTCGCCACCGGCAGCGGGACGTTCTCCAGGTCCCGTACGTCGATGGCGCTGGCCTGGAGGGCCGAGATCACCGCCCGCTTCAGGGCGCGCGCACCGCGCGAGTGGTCACGGGCCGTGGTGACGGTAGCGCCCTTCTTCAGGGTCGTGGCGTACGCGCCCGCCAGCCGCACCGCGAGCTCCGGGGTGATCTCCACATTGATGATGCCGGAGACACCGCGCGCCCCGAAGAGATGGGCCTGGCCGCGCGACTCCCAGATCACCGAGGTGTTGACGAACGCGCCCGCCTCGATGGTCTTGAACGGATAGACGCGGACATTGCCCTGAATGATCGATTCCTCACCGACCAGGCACTCGTCCCCGATGACGGCGCCGTCCTCGATCCGGGCCGACCGCATGATGTCGGTGTTCCGGCCGATCACACAGCCGCGCAGATTGCTGTGCTGCCCGATGTAGACGTTGTCGTGGACGACGGCCTTGTGGAGGAAGGCCCCGGTCTTGACGACGACGTTGGACCCGATGACCGTGTGCTCGCGGATCTCCACATCGGCTTCGACCTTGGCGTAGTCCCCGATGTAGAGCGGGCCGCGCAGCACCGCGTCCGGATGGACCTCGGCGCCCTCCGCGACCCAGACGCCGGGCGAGATCTCGAAGCCGTCGATGTCGACGTCGACCTTGCCCTCCAGCACGTCGGCCTGGGCCTTCACATAGCTCTCGTGCGTGCCGACGTCCTCCCAGTAGCCCTCCGCGACATAGCCGTAGATGGGCTTGCCCTCCTTCATCAGCTGAGGGAAGACGTCACCGGACCAGTCGACGGACACATCGGCTTCGACGTAGTCGAAGACCTCCGGCTCCATCACATAGATTCCGGTGTTCACCGTGTCCGAGAAGACCTGGCCCCAGGTCGGCTTCTCCAGGAAGCGCTCGACCTTTCCCTCTTCGTCGACGATGGTGATGCCAAATTCCAGCGGGTTGGGCACCCGGGTCAGGCACACCGTGACCAGTGCGCCCTTCTCCTTGTGGAAGTTGATGAGATCCGTCAGGTCGAAATCGGTGAGGGCGTCACCCGAGATGACCAGAAAGGCATCGTCCTTGAGGGCCTCCTCGGCGTTCTTGACGCTGCCCGCGGTTCCGAGGGGCTTCTCCTCATTGGCATAGGTGAGCTCCATCCCGAGCTCCTCGCCGTCGCCGAAATAGTTCCTGACCAGCGAGGCCAGGAACTGCACGGTCACGACGGTCTCATTGAGCCCATGCCGCTTGAGCAGCCGCAGTACATGCTCCATGATCGGCCGGTTCGCCACCGGCAGAAGCGGCTTGGGCATGCTCGAGGTCATGGGGCGAAGTCGTGTTCCTTCGCCACCGGCCATCACGACGGCCTTCATGTCGGAAGCGTCCTCCTTGACGAGACGACGGTCTAGCCGACTGCACCCGTCCGGGTGGGCCCCCTGGCATCATGCGCGGATCCCTCTGCTCCGAAGGACCGCCGACGAGCTCAATCGGCCGCTGAGTCCGCCTTCACCAGCCGGCGGACCTGAACCACATACAGGATCCCTGCCCACCAATACAGAGTTGTACCCCATCCGGCGAACGCCCATCCAAAAATCGCCGCCAGATCGGCGAGCCATCCGCTTCCGTCGCTCAGCAGAAGCAACGGGAAGGCGTACATGAGGTTGAACGTGGCCGCCTTACCCAAGAAGTTCACCTGCGGGGGCGGATAGCCGTGCCTGCGGAGGATTCCCACCATCACCAGAAGCATCAGCTCCCGGGCCAAAAGGGCAGCGGTCAGCCAAACCGGCAGGATCTCCCGCCAGGTGAGACCGACGAGCGTGGAAAGGATGTACAGCCGGTCGGCCGCCGGGTCGAGGAGTCGGCCGAGACTGCTGATCTGGTTCCAGCGCCGGGCGAGCTTCCCGTCCAGGTAGTCGCTGACGCCGCTCAGCGCCAGGACGAGCAATGCCCAGCCATCGCTCTTGGGCCCGCCGAACTCGGGTCGGAGGATCAGCCACAGGAACACGGGTACGCCGACGAGACGCGCCATGCTGAGGATGTTGGGGATGGTGAGCACCCGGTCCGTCTGAACGCGAGTCTCCTGGACCTCCACCCGGGGGCCTCCTGTGAACGTGCCAACGATGCCCCCTGACCTTACCGGCAGCGGACGTGCACGAGTGCACAGGGGTACGGGTCGGATAAAGCCCTGAACGGGACTTGAACGGGTCCTGAACGCAAAAATGCCTCAACCCCCGGCCCAAAAGGGCACGGGGGTTGAGGCTAAAGATTGTTCGGCGGTGTCCTACTCTCCCACAGGGTCCCC
>NZ_BMTS01000040.1 GCF_014649795.1 Streptomyces melanogenes | reverse complement strand
GAACCTGGGCAGGAACCTCTGGTAGTCGACGTCCGCGCTGTGCGTGGAGTCCCAGTCCCCGCCGGGGCAGGTGTGGACCCCGATACGCTGCCGCTCCTCGGGGGGAGAACCGGTCCAGCACCTCGTTGTTCAGGGAGACCCAGTCCCGCAGCAGCCCCCCGTCCGGGTCGAGCTTCAGCGAGACCCGGCCCTCGGTGAAGTCCATCTGCACCTTGTGGGCGCCGCCGTCGAGGCAGCCCCGGATGTCGGCCTCCGCCTCGTCGACCAGGTCGTCGTGGAATGCCTGCCGGGAGTATCCCCTGATGCCCAGAGGGGGGTAGAACATGCTCAGCATGGACGGCGCGATCACCGCCTGCTTCACGGCCAGGTCGGTCATCGACCGGACCGTTCGCAGCAGCTCGCGCGTCTTCCTCGAGTCGGCCACTGGCGCGGATGACGTCGGCCCGGTAACCGTGGGTTCAGGGGGTCCCCGACGTTGGTGGATGTCATATCTCCCTGATCCGGTGACGCCACCACGCAGCCGCGTGCCGGGCGTCTACCGAAGGAGACCAGGGGTTGGGCAGGGTGCGGCGGTGGAATTCCTCGTCCAGCGGCGCGACGATTTTGCGGAGCCCTGCCCGGGCCGCGGGCGGCATGTGGCGCAGGGCTTCTTCGAGGGTGTCCCGGGCCTCGGCCGGATCGCAGCAGGGGCACGGGTCCCAGGGCAGGTACAGGTAGCGGCCGGGGCGGCGGAGAAAGCGCCGGTACTGGTCAAGGGCTTGCGCCACCGAGCCGTACCCCAGCAGCTGGGCTTCGACCCGGACGATGGCCGCACGCGTACGCCGGGGCACTCCGGGGATCTGCCGCGCGGGCTGGTCCCTCCTACGGGCTGGCCGCCGCTGAGCGCGGAGCGAGCCGGGCGACCTACGCGCCATGGGCCTTTCGGGTCTGCATCATGGGCCGGACCCTATCAGGACCGCGCGGGATGCCGGCAGCACGCCGATGAGCAGGCGAGCGATCCCCGGGGTCCCGGCCGGGGCCGGCACGGTCGGCAGGGGTGTCATCGCTTCGCGTCGGGGCGGGCCGTGCGCGAGGCGGGCCTGAGTGCGGCGGGCGGGCGGGCTTCGGCTGGCGGGAGCGGGGAGACATAGCGCAGAACGGGTGTCTGGTGACGGGGGATGCAGTAGAAGCGGCCCGCGTCCGCCGGGAGCGCGGGGCCGGGCGAGAGGACCAGGAGGTGGGCAACCCGCGTGTGTCGTGTGATCATTCCTGCAGGATGATCCCGATGCGCGTGCTGGGGACGGGCCGCTCAGCTGGTTGTCGCGCTGTCGAACGGCTTGATCTCCGGCACAGCCTTGCCATAGTGGGCGCATGCAATTGATCAAATATGGCCATGCCTGTGTGCGCCTGGAGACGGACGACCGGGTGCTGGTGATCGACCCGGGGATATTCTCGCAGGCCGAAGCGCTCGACGGGGTCGACGAGGTGCTGGTGACGCACGAGCACCCCGACCACCTCGACATCGCCAAGCTCGTGGCAGCCGGCCAGCGCAACTCCGCGTTCCGGGTGTACCTGCCGTCGGCAGCGATCGAGTCGGCCCCCGAGCTGGGCGGCACGGCGGTCGCCGTCGAGGCGGGGCAGCGATTCACGGCGGCCGGGTTCGCCGTCGACGTCGTGGGCGGGGCACACGCCGAGATCTACGACGGCCTGCCCGGCTGCGCCAACGTCGGTTTCATCGTCGACGGCACGGTCTACCACCCGGGCGATGCGCTGTTCGTCCCGCCGTCGCCGGTGGAGACGCTGCTCGTGCCAGCCGCCGCACCCTGGCTCAAACTCTCCGAAGCACTGGACTTCGTACGGGCAGTGAGACCCAAGCGGGCGTTCCCGATCCACGACGCCACCCTCAACAAGCTCGGCCAGGAGTACTTCGACGGCTGGCTGGACTTCAAGGGCAACACCGAGTACACACGCATCCCGGACGGGAAGCCCATGTCAATCCGCTAGGAAGCATCTCCCAGCAACCGGCTGTCGGGGTACAAGGTCATCTGCGGAACGGCGTACAAGGTCGGAGTGCAGAGTCGGAGTGCCCCATCTGACCCATAAGGAAAGCACGGCAACTCGCCGCGCGAGCAAGAAGTTTGTCGCCGTCTGCACGCCGTGGGGCGCCTCGTAGTGAGGCGCCCTGCGTTTCTCGGACAAGGGTTTTGCGGGATTCCTATGCTGCGGCCTGCGCAGCGGGCCGATGCCGACCACGGGCGGCCCGAATGGCGGACGCCGTCGACCCGGGCACCGACCTGCCGGACGGCCTGCACACCAACGACTTGGGCCAGCGACGTTGGCCCTCATGGACAAACAGCAGCGGCGTCGTCACCCGGGTCTCCCCCACGTCCGGCCTGAACGCGGTGGCACCGTATGTCGGCGGCGGAGTCAGCACCGTGCTCACCGTCGGCCCGGTGTTCCGGTGACGGTGACCCCACCCCCGACCAGACCTGCGCCTTTACCCCCGCGCCTGACGCGGCGACGCTGACCTTCACCGCCACCGGCGCGGTATACGGCGGCTGCGGCCCCCTGGCCACCGACGTCCTCGTACGGCAGACCACACGGCCCGCCGCCGTGCGGAAACGGCGTCCGCGACATATCGTCCCCGTGGGAGCTCCGATGGGGGGACGTCGTCCGCTGCCTTCCCGGCAATCGCAACCTCGCAGTAAGGAGTCGTCGTATGAAGCCACGCCATCTCATGGCCACTGCCGCGGCAAGCACTCTCCTCGCCCTCAGCGCCGTCACCTCAGCCGCCCCCGCCCAGGCGGCGACCACGAGTGCCCCGTCCGGCGTGGTGGCACAGCACGCAGGTCTGCGCGCCGCCGACGGACAGACCTGCGGCGTCTACGGCTTCGGCCCCCTCGACCCCGTGCTCAACCTGGTATACAGCCTCTTGAACTTTGTCCACGGTGGCCCCTGCTGACGGTCAGTAGGGGTTGACTGACGGGCACCGGCACGCTCCGGGCGAGCCAGGGAACGCGGCGTCGCGGCCACCGCCGGTGTCGTCCCGGTCGCCGGGAAGGGAAGCGGTCACGAGTGATCCGGTCTCTGGTTCCTCCTGGCCCTGTCACCCGGCACATGGCTGTCGGCCGCTCCCCGGAAAGGGAACGGCCGACAGAGGAGCGAGGGGTGTTCGGACTCGGTGTTGCGGCGGCAGCGGTCCCCCACCGTGCCGCCCCACCCCCTACCTGAAATGCCCCGAATGATCCGCCCAGTGACAGGCACTCCCCGCTCTCCCGGTGCCCGCTCAGAACAGCGCCAAGCCCTCACCGCTGGTGTCCTCGATGACAGGACGGGGCCGGGCGGGGAGGCCGTCCAAGCGGTCGGGGCCAGCTGCGGCGGCCACGGCGGGGGCGGTCTCGACCAGCCAGGTCCGGAACCGCTCAACGGCCTCGCGGTAGGGGACTTGGGCCAGGAGCCGGTGTTCGCCGGACGGGCAGAAGTCGACGGCGACCGTGAGCAGGCAGGAGCGCGGGGCGTTCTGGCTGCCCGTCCAGGACACCCGCAGCGAGCCGCAGGGCGCGCGCCCGCCGGAGGCACGATGGGTCGGGCGCAGTGACCGGCAGGCTATGCGGGCGGTCCACGCAGCGAGGTGGGGCAGCGGCAGCGTGACGCGTGCGCGGCAGCCGGTGCAGCGGTGCCAGTGGCGGAACCAGTCGTCGGTGCCGGTGGCGAAGAGCCGCTCGTAGCGGCCTGCCACGCGAATGTCGTTGCCGTACAGGTGGTCCGGGCGTTCCTGCGTGTTGCAGGAGGTACAGAGGGGGGCGCGGACGTAGCCGTGCTCGTGGCAGTGGTCGAGGACGGTGGCGGGCGCGGTGCGGCAGACCGCGCACATCCACCCGGCCACCTGGCGGGAGGTGCCGGGCCTGCGGCTGAGCACCGCGTACAGCTGGTCCTCCAACTCCCCCTTGTACGGGCGTGGTTCGGCGTCCCGGCTCTGCGGCGCGGTCATGTGCCGACCGTCGGCCTCCGAGGCCTGCCGGGGGTGCGGAGGCGGGACGGTGAGGTGCGTGCTCACCGGCCGGGCCCTGCCCGCACTGTGCAGCCACCGTGCTTCGGCGTGCTCGGCCGCGTCCAGCAGCCTGACCGCGGCGCGCGGCAGCCACCACGTCCGCCGCGCCCCGCCCCCACCCTGCTCCACGAGGAGCTGTCGCCAGTCGATCCCCGCCAGATGGTGCGGCGGGCCGCCTCTACGCCGCGCCGCCCGCCCGGGTCCGGCCGGCTCCCCCAGCTCCTCCGCGATGCGCCGCCGCCAGCGCAGCGGCGTCTCCTCGGGGGACCCCTGCCCCTGGGCCCAGTGGAACGGGCCGACGCGGACCACGTCCTGCCGGTCCATCGCGACGGCGTTCAACTCCTCGGCCGCCCGGCGCACATCTGCCTCGGCCACACTCCACCCACCACCCGCCCGCACCGTCGCCACGACCTCAGCGCCGAGCAGGACGTATCCCGCCTCGGCATGGGCTGGAGCACGGGTGCATGCCCCAAAGGTCGTCGGCACGGCGCTACCGGCCGTCAGCTCACCCCACAGGGCGCCTGAGGCGCCCAGGGTGATCAGGCCGTCCATGAGGCCGGGCACGACACGCTCTGACATACCGACAGGCTAGCGGCCCGCGGTGGGCGGTGGTCCGGCCGAGCGGAGGGGCACTCCCCGCCATAGCAGCGGTGAGGAGTTCCATCCCCGGGTGGCCGTCCCGAGGGAGTGGCGGCTCCTACCCTTCGGACCGTCGGATCACGGCGGAGAGGAAGAAACCATAAAGCGAAGTGTTGGCACCCTTGTGACCCAGACGGCCCTCCTGGGCGGCGTGATCGTGACCCCGGCGCCCGCACGCACCGCGACCAACTGCTACGGCAGGAGTGGCAACGGTCTGGACCTCAGCAGCACCACCTGTGCCCACGACGCGAGGCCCGTCGAGGTCGGCAACATCACCTACTACGGCGGGAGGTGGTCAGGCTCAGCGCGGCCGACAGCGAGGACCGGCGTCGAGGGTCCGGCAGCGCTGTGCCGATCCGGCCATCAGTGGTCGTCGCGGGTGGCGCCCAGGCAACTGGTGGCGGCCGAGGCGTTGGGCGCCGCGATCAGGCCGGTGGCCAGGAGCGTGGTGGACGGCGAGACGACCGACAGCAAGAGCACCCCATACAGCACGACGGACCACCGGTGGCTGCGGATCCGTGAGGCGGCCGGTACGACGCACTGGGAAACCTCTGCGGACGGCTCCACCTGGAAGTCCTTCCACCACATCGCGAATCCCTTCGCGGTCACCGCGCTGAGAGTCGAGGTCGCCGCCGGCAACTGGGCGGCCGAGCCGTCCACCTCCACGGCCAGGTTCGATAACATCAACCTGCCGCCCGCACAGGTGCGTACGTCGGTTCCGGCAGGGCGGCCAGCGGGGCAGGCGGGCCCTCGGGGCACCGTATGCGTACCTCCGGCCCTTCGGGCCACCTTCATCCAGCCCCTCACCAGCACGGGCTACCCGAACTTCCCCACCGTGGACTGGACCCAGGCCCAGTACGAACAGAACTTCGCACTGATGACGAGCGTGGGCATCGACACCGTGTGCGTGCAGTTCACCGGGAGATCACCGCGCTGGTCTGCGCCGGCGCCTATTCCGTGGCAGACGGCGCGCGGCTGTTGCTCACCCGCAACCGGCTGCTGCGCGACGTTCGGCCGAAGGACAGCGGCATGGTGGCCCTCGGCCTGCCCGCCGCCCGAGGGCGGGCTCTCACGCAGCTGATCGGTGACCCCCGGCTCAACCTGGCCTGCGACAACTCGCCACGCCAGTGTGTGCTTTCGGGCCCGCGGGACGCCCTGGACCGGGCGAGCGCCACCGCGTCGGCAGCGGGATTCTCCGCGTTGCCGCTTCCGGTGGAGCTGTCCTGGCACAGCCCGCTGCTGGCTCTGGCCGTGCCCCCCTCCAGAAGGCTCTCGCCCTTCTGCACCGCCGGCCACTGGGGTTGCCGGTGTACTCCGCGATCGAACAGCGGCCGTACGGGATGGACGAGGACCTCGTGCCGCTCCTCGCGCTGCACCTCGTCAGGCCTGTCGGCTTCGCCGGAGCCGTGCGCCGGCTGCACGGCAAGGGCGGTGAGCGCTTCGTGGAGTGCGGGGGCGGTGACACGCTCACACGGCTCGTGGCCCAGAACCTCCCGGCCGCGGTCGGCACACACACGCTCGCGCGCACAGCGGAGTCCGCGTCCGAGGACTTCGCACAGACCCTGGCCGCGCTAAGGGGCCCCCACCACCTGGAGAGCCTCCCACCTGCCCCCGAACCCATGGAGTTCCAGGCCCCGCCGTCCATCTCAAGAGCGGCTGCGGCGGCCAGCCCGGGGCAGGAACAGCCTGCGGAACGCGAGCGGGTGCTGGCCGAACTGCGCGAGCTCTACTCCACGGCCTTGGGCTACCCGGGCGAAGTCTTCACCGAGGACGACGAGTTCGAGGCGGATCTCGGCGTGGACTCCATCAGGCAGACCGAACTGCTCGCCGTCGTGCTGGACCGCTTCCGCATCCCGACACAGCAGGCGGGCAGGGACTACCCCACCTTCGGAGACCTGGCCGAGCTGGTGATCGGACAGGGAGGCCGGCGTGACTGAGCTGCCGCCCGCCGCGGTCGTCGGCATGGGCCTGGTCACGCCGGGTGCCCGAAACCCCGGGGAGCTGTGGACACGGCTCATCGACGGTACCCCGGTCTTCCGCGCTCCGGGCCGCCGCTGGCCGCTGACCGGGCACTACGATCCGGACCCCACGGCGGATGACCGCTCGTACGCTCCACGGTCGGGGTTCATCACGTCCGACGACCCCGGTGAGCCCCCTCGCGACGTGGACCTCGCCACCCTTCGGCTGCGTCACGCACTCGCCCAAGCCCTGGGTCCGGTCCGGCAATCGAACGCCGACCGCTGCGTCCTCGTCACCGGCTGCACCTCCGAAGGCAGCCAGCACCTCCACGAGTGCCTGGTCCTGGAGCATGCCGCTGCCGCCGGACCGGAACCAGTCGCGGCGGTCCGGGGCGCCTTGAGGTACGCGGGGGAAGGCCGAGCGGCCGAACACCTGCCCCACTCCGTCGTCGCGCGGGCGATGACCGGCCTGCTTCCCCCCGGCACGGAGATGCTCAACATCGACGCGGCGTGCAGCTCCGGCCTGTACGCGGTGGACCTCGGGATGCGACGGCTGGGGCGTGGACGCTGCGACCTCGTCGTATACGCCGGTCTGAGTACGGTTACCTGGCGGGACAGCGTCCTGTTCGCGAAGCTCGGCGCCTTCACCAGGAGTGGGCGGGTGCGCGTGTTCGACCGTGCGGCGGACGGCACCCTGTTCTCCGAGGCGGCCGTCGCGGTCGTGCTCAAGGACCTCGGCAGGGACAGGGCGGAGGGTGATGAGATCCTGGGGGTGCTGCGCGGCGCGGGGGTGGCCTCCGACGGGCGCGGCCGGGCGGTCCACGCCCCCAACCCCGAAGGCCAACGCCGCACACTCGACCGGGCGCTGGCCGCCGCGGACATCGGCCCGTCCGGGCTGGACCTCGTCGTCGCACACGGCACCGGCACGGCCAAGGGAGACCGGGTCGAGCTTGCCGTGCTGGGCCGTCTCCTCGCCGGATCGGAACGCAAGGTGCCGGCCGTCTCGAACAAGTCGGTGCTGGGCCACACCGCTTGGGCCGCGGGCCTGGTGTCGCTGATCCACGCGCTGCTGGTGCTGCGCCACGGCACCGTCCCGGCACAGGCCGGGTTCAGCACACCGACCGAGGTGCTCGACGACGACGTGGCGCTCCACATCCCCACCGCCCCGGTGCCGTTCCCCGCCCGCCCTGACCGACCGCGCACCGTGGGGGTCTCGGCGTTCGGCTTCGGCGGTGCGACCGCCCATGTGGTCGTCTCGGACGACCACCCGCGTCTGCCCGAACGGCCGCGCGGCCACGTCGAACACGACCCGGTCGTTCTCGTCGGCTGGAGCGCCTGCCTGCCCTCGGACCCGACGGCGCAACGGATCGCCAGGTGGCTGCGCGAGGGCGCGTCGCCCCCGCCGACGCGGTTCACGGCCGCGGACCTGCGCCCCGAGGCCGGGGAGCTGCGCCTGGCCCCGAAGGCAGCCGAGACCGTCGATCCCGCACAACTGCTGGCCGTGCGGGCCGCCCATCGGCTGCGCGAGCACTTCAGCTCCGGGCTGTGGGACCGTCTGCGGCCCCGAACAGCTCTGATCGCGGCCCATGTGGGGCCCACCCGGACAGGCATCGACCACACGCTGCGCTGCTCCCTGGGCCTGCTGGAAGCGGACGGGGCAGCCGAGACCCCGGAACTGCGCCGGTTCACCGAGGCCGTACGGGCCAACGTCCCCCCGTCCTCCCGGGACACCTACTGCGCTCAACTGCCGAGTCTGGCCTCCGGCCGCCCCGCCAACGTCCTGGACCTGCACGGCCCCAACGTCACGGTGGACACCGGGCCCGACTCGGCCTGTGGCGCCGTCCGGGCGGCGAGCGACTACCTGGCCACCGGGGCGGCCGACATGGCGATGGTGGTGACCGCGGACGCCAAGACACAGCCACCCTGGCAGCATGTGGCCCAGTGTGTGGCGGGCGACCAGCGCGACCTCGCGGAGGGAGCCTTCGCCCTGGCCCTGATGCGACACTCCCGGGCGTGCGCCGAGCAACTTCCCGTACTTGCCGTACTGGACGAGGAGACAGCGCCGGCACGACGCGTCCCGCTACGGGCGCTGGCCCCGGCCGACCGCACCTATCTGGCCGGTGACAGTGTCTTCGCCGTGCTCTGCGCCGTGCAGCGAGGCAAACCCGTCCTGCTGACCACTCGCGACCCCATGGCCGGTAGGCGCGGTACGCTCGCCGTCCGGCCGACCGCGGCCGGTCCGCCCGGCACCCCGGATGCGACGGCCCAGACCGTCGCGCCGCCTACCGCGCCCGCGCTCGTACGCCATGTCGTGGCCCTCGCCGAGCTCGCCCCGGAACCGGCCCGCCAGGAGCTCACTGCCCTGCCTGACGACTGCCTGGTCGTGACCAACCTTCCGCTGCCGGCCGACCTCGCCGCAGGCCGCCAGGTCCTGACCACAGCGTCCCCGGAGACCGCCCACGGCGTCCGTGAGGGCGCGGTGGCCGACGCCGTACGGGACGCCGTGACGCGACCGCACCACGTCCGGGTCCTCGCTCGCGTCGGCGCACGCGAAAGCCGTGAGGAGCTTCGGGACCTGTTGTCCCTGCACGACCTCGCCTTCCTGGCCGCGCGGGAACTCCTCACCAGGCAGCCGGACCCGGCCTCGTACGCCGCCCTGCTGCTGGACGCGGTGCACACGGGCGCCCCGCGTCCGGGCACCGGCCTGTTCACCACGCTGGTCAAGAGCCTCGCCATGGAGCGGCCCGGGCTGGCCACGCTGGCCCTCGCCGCCGCCTGCGACGACCTCGGCACGGGACTGCGGTTGCTGGCTGAAGAGGCGTCGCTGCGGCACCCGCTGCGCACCGTCTACGTGGAGGGCGGCCGCCGGTTCACGGAGACCGCGATCCCGGCCCCGTCGGCGCCGGGCGTCCCGACGCCGTGGCCGCGGAGCGTGCTGGTGGCCGGCGGGGCACGGGGGGCCACCGGTGCCGTCCTGTCGGCCCTGGCCGAACGCTGTGCCCCCGCTGTCTGGGTGCTCGGCTCCAATGACCCGGACGCCCACCCGCCCTGGGTCCACGCCGGCACGGACGCCTCCTTCGCGGCGCTGCGCCCTTCCTGGATGCGTGCCCAGCTCAAGTCCGGACACACGGGCACACCACGCGAGCTCTCGCAGGCCTTCGACCGCATGGTGCACGCGCGCGCCACCCGGGCCACGCTGACCCATCTCGAACATCTGTGCGATCCCGGGCGCGTGCGCTACCGGCGCTGCGATCTCACCGATTCCGACGCCGTGCGCGAGGCGGTGGGTACGGCCCTCACCGAGTCCGGCGGCATCGACCTCGTCCTGTTCACTGCAGGTCTCATGCGGCCGACGCTCACCGCCCGGCAGAGCCTGGACGGCTTCCGCGCGGTACGGGCGGTCAAGGTCCTGGGACACGCGCATCTGTCCGAGGCGTTCGTCCAACGGCCGCCGGCCCGGTGGTGCAACTTCGGGTCGGTACTCGGCTTCACCGGCCAGGACAGCGACGCCGCCTACGCGGGCGCCAACGCCTATCTCGCCTGGTCCGCCGCCCACCGGACAAGCGGCGCGACACACGAGTGGACCATCGGATGGAACCGGTGGGGCGAGAGCGGCATGGCATCGGGGCCCGCCAGGAACCGTCTGCCCGGTCATGTCCTGAGCCTGCCCGGTATGCCCGACGCCGACGGCGCCGCGCTCTTCCTCTCCGAACTCCGTGCCCCCGCACCCGACCCGTACATCATCCACCTCAACGCGGAAACCGTCGCGCTGACCGAACAGCGGCTGCCCGGCTCCAGTGGCAGCGTGCGACCACACCGCCCCACCACCACCTCGCCGCGGCCCGCCCCCGCCGGCCCGGGGCTGCTGGACGCGACACGGCGTACGTCTTCCGGGACACTGCATGCCCGCGTCAGCCTGAGCGAGCCCGCGTTCGCGCCGACCGACCACCAGGTGTCCGGGCGCCCCACGCTCGCGGCCGTGCACTGCGTCGAGATCGCCGTACAGGCCGCCATGGCGCTGGCACCTGGGCGGCAGGTGACCGGAATCGAACGGATACGGTTCCGCCGTTTCATCCACGTCCACGAGGACGGCGCGGGCACTCTCGACGTCTGTGCCACGTGGCAGGACCGCCGGAACAGCCGCACCGTGGCCGTCCAGCTCAGCCGCGGCGTCCCGCTGGTCGAGCTGCGCGTACTGCTCGACCACACGCCGCGGTCCGCGACACCGCCACGGCCCGTCGAGGCATCCGGCCCGCCCGGGGACGATCCGTACTGCGCCCCCGACTCCCCTGTGCGGCTGACCGGCCCGCTGGACTGCCTGCGGGACCTCCACATCACGCCAGGCGCCGCGAGCGCTCGCGTCACGCTCGCGCCGTCGGCCGCGCTGGCGGGCTACCGCACACCCGCGCTTCTGCTCGACGCCGTGCTGCGCACCGCCGCCCTCGCCGTACGCGCGAACGCTCTGTCCGTCCTTACCTCCATCGCAGGTATCGTCTTCCTCGAACCCGGCAACGACTCCTCGCTCGCAGCCCTCCGGCCGACCGTGACCGCCCGCGTCAACAGCCCGGCCTGGACCGGCGACGGCTGGGCGGTCCACGGCGACCGAGTCCTCCTGCACGTCAGCGGCGTCGCCGGTGTTCCCTGGCCTCCGGCCACAACGGTGTCCACATGACCGTCCCACCGCGTCCAGGGCCTGTCCGGCTCGTCGTGGCCGCCGCCGGTGACCGTCCCGTCTTTCGTCAGGCCGTGACGGCGGCCCTGCACGCGCTGACCCAGAATTCGGACCGCGTCCTCCTCGGCCGGGTCCCCGACGCACCACCGACTCCCCCGGACCGACGGCTCACCGTGATCCGTACGTACCTGGAACACGCCCTGCCCGACGCGGAGATCTCCCTCGTCCTGGCCGACACCCTGGAGGCACTGCCCGAGCGGGTGGCCCAGCATGTGAACGCCACCGGGAGCGACCTGATCGCACCCGAAGCACCACACGTACTGATCGTCACCGACCACCCCGACCCCGTTCCCGAGCCCTGCCCGGATCTCCAGTACGCGTTGCGCACCGCGGTGGCGCGGATGCCGACGCAGGCGCGGGCCGAGGTGTCGGTGTACGGGACCGTGGCCTATGTGCCCCGCTCCGCGACGAGGGTCCGCTACGGCAACGCTTTCGCGCGCCGTGAACCGCCCGCGGAACCCGGCGACTTCACCTGCGACATCGCCGCGGCACTGGCGGACTACGTACAAGCCCGGCTCGCCGGTGCTCCCATGGGGCAGGAGGGGCCGGACACCTCCCGCCCGGCCCTGGCGATCGCCTTGCAGGGTTTCCTCGCCTCCCGGGCCGGCTCGCGCTGGGGTCTGCACAGCTATACCGGCTCGGTGGTCTCGGCTCTGATCAGCTCGATGGAGGAGCTGGCCCGGCAGAGCGGCAACCCGGTCCTGCGGGCCCCGTCCGAGCACGGTCTTGCCTGCGGCGCACTCGCGCGCTGGCAACTGGATGGCGCCCCGTTCCTCATCATCGTCACCAGCGGCATGATCGACGAGTTCAAGGGGACACTCGCCAACCTCCAACAGGCCCGGGCGCAAGGCTTCATCCTCTGCGCGGACGCCTCCGGCAGTCGCTGGTTCCCCTTTCAGGGCACCGTCCACGCCGGTGAGGACTCCAGGGCCGTGGTGCACGCACGGCGCCTGCCGGTGATCCATCTGGAGAGGCCGGAGCACCTGGCCGAGGGGCTCGCCCGGGCTTACGCCGCATACGAAGCCGGCCGCGGGCCCGTCGTCATCATCGCCAGCCCCTCGGTCCTGGAGAGCACCCGGGCACCCCTACCCGCGCCACTGTCCACCCTTCCCGGCCCTCGGCGGGCCGAGGTACGGGAGGACGAGACGGCACCGGTCCTCCGCATCCTCAGCACCGAACGGACCAGGCTGCTCTGGCAGCCCGGCGTACTCACCGCCTCAGAATCCGAGCTGCTCCACCAGTTGGCCGCCCGGTGCGGGGCGGCCCTGTGCGACTCACTCGGCCACCCCGGCGCGGTGACCAGACACCGGGCGGGGCAGCGGGTCCCCGAGTACCTGGGCACCCTGGCGCTGTACGGCACATCGGCGCCCGTCCACCGCTATCTCCACCAGGACGGCCGTCTACGCGACCGCGAGGAGCAGGCGCTGTTCTTCTTCAAGACCCGGATCCCGGAACTGGCCACCCCGTTCACCGAGCACACCCTCGCCCGCCGCCTACGGATCATCCAGGTCAACCACGAGGCCGAGCATCGGGCCCCGTTCGTCGACCATCCGGTGCGGGCGGACCTCACCGGGCTGCTGCGCCATCTCGCGGCACACGCCGATGTGCCGCACGAACTCCTCACCTGGCGTCGGCAGGAGATCGAGCGCGCACGACAGACCGTGTCCGCGCCCGAACGGGTTCCCCAACTGCTCCACCTCGCCGACTTCTACGGGCGACTGGGATCTCTGCTGGAGCAGCTCATCACCGGGCGGGGATACCGCTACACCGGGGTGTTCGACGTCGGGCGTGCGGGCTTCTCCGCCGTGCGCAACCTGCCACGTACCGGACCGGGATTCTCCGGCTGGTACGGCAGGGCGCTCATGGGCGACGCCCTGATGGCCGTTCCGGCACTCGCCCTGACCCGCCCCGGCCATCTGCTCGGCTTCATCGGTGACGGAGCCGCCGCCCTCGTGCCGGACATCGTCCCCGTGCTCATCCAGCAGGTGTGGGCCGAAGGATGTCCGCTGCGCGGCAACATCAGCCTCTTCTTCTTCCACAACGGCGGTCACTCGATCATCCGGACATACCGGGAGGTGCGCCGCCGAGCCGGCGCCGACGCGCAGTCCGCGATCCTCAGCCTGCTCCCCCAGGACAGCGAAGACCGATACGGCCCTCTGACCGTGCGGCGACGCACCTTGCACTCCCCGCCGACCGACCTCGCCGACCAGCTGCAGCAACCATCGGTGCTGAACCTCTACTCGGTCGTTGTCGCACACGACAACACCGGCGACGGCCTGAACCCGTCGGCCACCCCCGACTGGCGCAACAGCCGACCGGGCGAAGACTGACAGCGTCGCAGTGCACGGCTGAAGCAGTCGCTTCTAGCCACAGACGCGTTTACGGTACCAGCTCCGGCGGGTCAGGTGGAGCCGACCGCTGCGGAGACGGGCTGCCGCGACACCGTGGCAGACCTGACCGTGCCCAGCGCACCACAGGCCCTACTGTCAGGGCCGTGTGGTACCCGGCTCCAGAACTTCCGGCGGCCTCATCCGGCGGGCCATCGCCACGATGTTCTCGTACACGAAGTCCTGCGCGTGATCCGGCCGTTCGAACCGGATCGCCTCGCACATCAGCCGGGTGACACGGTGCCCGTTGAACAGCGGCCGACCAGTCTCGTCCATGTGCAGCACGATCTTGTCTCCGCCCAGCACCGCGGCACGCCAGTCCTCGGCCGTGGACGACGAGGGCACTACCCCGTCCGCCCTCCAGACCCCACCGAGCCCCGGACCACACGGTTCGTCGGGCTCGTCCGATCCCATCCAGACCTCCGCACCGGCGCGTTTAGTGATCATCTTCACGTTGTCACAGAACCCCTCCCGCCCGGCTCAACGACACACCCGGTGCACGGACACCTGCCCTCACCTCGGCGGGCTCGCGCGGCATCAACGGCACAGCTCGTCGAGGGCCTAGGCGAATGTCCTGAACTCCGCCTGGGCCTCGTTGACGACCTCCCGAGCGGGCCTGCGAGGAGTGGTCGCGTACTGCTCGGCAAGCACGCCCAGAGCCGCGTCCGGGCGCGCCTCGCGATCCGGGTGGAGGGCGGCCTCCCGGGGGCCGAAGCCGCCGGGCCGGCACCAGAGGAAGTCCGAAAGGTTCCCCGCCACGACGCCGACCTCGCCCTCCGAGCCCAGGAACACCACCGGCTGCGCGGCGAGCGGGCGGCCCGGCCGTGCGCACCACAAGGCCGCGAGGCCACCGGAGCCGTCCTGCCCGAACACCCGGTAGGCATCACCGCCCAGCTCATCGCTCCCGGTCCACCGGCGTAGCCAGTCGGTAATCTCCTCAGCGGACACAAAGGCGTCGCACGGGGCGAAGTCGACACCCCCGCCCTCGGCGCCGTAGTCGAGCGCGAAGGACCGTCCGGCCCCGCCGGGCACCGCGGCGCACTCGTCAGGGGCGTTCCGTAGCTGCGGCGGCCCCCGCGTCGTTGACACCGGTGTGACAACTCACCTGGAGACCAGGGCACACCGGAAAAGGCACCGGGCACCCGGACACCGGCCGTCCGGCCCCTGGGGCATGCTGCGCGCCCGTGCGGCCACCACCGTTCGGCTCGCGACCCTGCTGCCCCTGGTACTGGTCTTCGTTCTGCTCGTCGCAGTGGTGTTCTCCCTCCCTGCCCTCGCCACCGCCAGGGCCCTGCTCCTCGCGGTCGGCCACGGCTGACCGCCCGCCTTGCGCGGAGCAGCCACGTCCGGTCGGAATGCGGCTGTCCCAAGGACGGCGTTCGCGGTGACGACAGGTCCTTCCCTCCGTCGGCCGACGAGGACCGGTCCACGTACCCACGGCGACATGGAAGGAGCGACCCGCCGTATACGGGTGAGCCGCTGCACACAGGTCAAGATCGCTCCGACCGAGTCGTACACCGGGAGGACCCGCAAGCCCGAGCAGGGCGAGCAGGCCACGACGTGGCTGGCCATCTACGGAGGGCAGTGATGTGCGGGAGATGCACCGGATGACTGCGCTCTGACGCACGGCCACAGCCGCCGGGGCGTCCCCGTCCTCCACGGGGCGGGGACCCCTGTGCCACCTTTCCATCGACACGGGCCGGGCTCGACGAAGTCCTTACCGTGTGCCATCGCATATTCGACCGATCCTTTCGCGGACCAACCGTCCTGTCGGCGCGGCATCACGTCAGCCCGGCCGGGCAGCCCCACCACCACCGAAAAGCTGGCGGTAGTCCGTAGACCGCACAAGCCCCCGCGTACCACCGCGTGCGCCATCACGCACGCCCACGCGCCCTTGAACGGCTGAAACGAGCAGGGTTAATTGGTTGCCACGGTGTACTTGATTATTGATCGGTACACAACCTGGGCACAGACCCGCCACTTCCGCCCGTGAAGGCTCCCGAAAGAGCCGCAGGGCGCCCACCCCACACCGACCCCGTCCACCGTGCGGACTCCATCCACGGCGGCCCATCCAGGGTGAGTGACATGTACGCAACCATTGCCCGCATTCTCGCAGAAACGTTTAACGTGCCAGGGGATCGGCTGCACCCGCAGACCCTGCTGGGGGACCTGGACCTGGACTCCCTGGCCGTGCTGGAGTTCACCGAGGCCCTGCGGGAGGCGGGCGCCGACGGTCTCGACGACGCCGACGTCGCCGGCACGCTGACCCTCGCCCAACTCGCGGAACTCGCCGGGCAGTGCGCGGCATGACTGCGCCGGGCCGCCCGGCCGACCCCGTCGTGATCACCGGCATGGGCATGGTCACGCCCGCGGGAGTGGGGGTGAAGGCCTCCTGGGAGTCGGTGTGCGCGGGCCGGTCAACCGCGCGCACGGACCCGGAACTGCGCGGACTGCCCGTCGACTTCTCCTGCCGGGTGCCGCCCTTCGACCTGCCCTCGGCGGCCCCCGCCGTCGAGCTACCGGCACCGACGAGACTCGACCCGTTCTGCAGGTTCGCCATCGCCGCGACAGCGGAGGCGATCGCCGACGCGGGCCTCGACGCGCACGCCTGGCCCGCCGAGCGCGTCGCCATCGTCGTCGGCACCTCCCTGGGAGGTACGTCCACCCTCGAGGAGCAACACGCCCGCTTCCTGGAGTCGGGACCGCGGCGCCTCTCCGCGGCGCTGCTGCCCCGCTACATGCCCAACATGGTCGCGGGGCAGCTGGCGATCCTCTTCCAAGCCCGGGGCCCGGCTCTGCAGACCAGCACGGCCTGCGCCTCCGGGGCTTCCGCACTCGGTGTCGCCGCCGACCTGCTCCGAGCGGGCCACTGCGACATCGCGCTCGCCGGCGGCACGGAGGCCGCCGTCACTCCGCTGATCACCAGCGCTTTCACCCGGCTGGGAACCCTCTCCCGGCGCGTGGCGCAACCGCAGGCGGCAGCCCGCCCCTTCGACCGGGAACGCGACGGCTTCGTCATGGGAGAGGGAGCCGGAATGCTCGTACTGGAGCGCTCGACCCATGCCGCGGCCCGGGGCCGACACGGGCATGCGGTCCTGGCCGGACACGGGTGCGCCACCGACGCCCACCACCCGCTGGCCCCCCACCCCGACGGCATCGGAGCCGCCGCGGCGATCCGCGCGGCCCTCGCCGACGCGGACGCCGCCGCCCAGGACGTGGACCACGTCAACGCCCATGGAACCAGCACGGTCCTCAACGACGCGCTGGAGAGCAGGACCATCGGCGCGGTCCTCGGCCCACGCCCCGCGGTGACCTCGACCAAAGGCGTCACCGGACATCTGCTGGGCGCGGCGGGGGCGGTGGAGGCGATCTTCACCGCCCTTACCGTGGAGAGCGGGACGATCCCGCCCTGCGCCAACTTCGCCGCCCCCTCTCCCGGCATCGACGTGGACATCGTCAGCGGCGCACCCCGACACCGGCGCGTGGAACTCGCCCTGAGCAACTCCTTCGGATTCGGCGGCCACAACGTGGCCCTCGCCTTCCGGCCCGCACCGGCGAGCCCACGATGAGCGCGCCGCCCGCGACCCGCGCCGCTCTGCACACCGCGGTGCACGGTGACCGCCTCAGCCTGCACGGACCGCTCGAAGCCGCCTTCTGCGACACGCTGTTCACCCACACCCCCGCTCAGCGGGACGGCGACCCGGCACACCTCGCGTATGCCTGGCTCGCCCATGTCAGCCGCACCTTCGGTGTGGACCGGGCGTGTGTGCGGCAACCGCAGCGGTACTTCGCCCTCACTGAGTGGGCGGCGGCGGTGGATCCGTGTCTGGCCGCGCTGCTCGCCGCACACCTCAACCTCTGCCTGGGCACCCTGGACCGGCTCGGCGACTCCCCGGAGGCCTCCCACGCACTGGCCGAGCTGGAGTCGGGCCGCGCGACGGGCGCCTTCCTCGCCACCGAGGCCGTGTACGGCAGCGACCTGGCGCGGCTGCGGACCCAGGCCCGGTACGAGGCCGAGCACGACGAGTTCGTCCTCACCACGCCGGACGACGGCGCCGTGAAGTTCATGCCCAACAACGCGCTCCGCCCGCTGCCGAAGATCGCGGTGGTACTCGCACGGCTCGTGGTCGGTGCCGAGGACAGAGGCGTCTACCCGTTCCTGTGTCCGCTGGGCCGGTACGGCGCACCCGCCCCCGGAGTACGTATCACCACGCTGCCCGAGAAACCCGGTCTGCCCACGGACAACGCACTGACCGAGTTCCGGGGAGCCCGGGTCCCCAGGGGAGCCCTCCTCGACGGTGACGGCCACCAGCGACGGGCCCTCACACCGGGTGCGGGGCCGCCCATCGACCGCCGCGCCGCCTTCGCCCGTGCCGTCGCACGGGTCGGCACCGGAAGGGTCGGGCTCAGCGCCACGAGCGCCGCCATGGCCCGTGCCGCTGTCACCATCGCCGTACGGTTTGCCCGCCATCGACACTCCTCCGGTGGCGGCGCCGCCCGGGTACCCGTGATCGCCCACCGGGTGCACCACGCGGCCCTGGTGGACGCGGTGACCGACACCTACGCGGCCTCCCTCCTCGCGGACGCCGGCATGCGGCTGGCCGCACAGCTCGCCGCGGAAGGGGTCATCGTGCCGTCGGTGGCCGACAGCCAACGGTTCACCTTCACCAAATCCGTGGTCACCACCACCTGCCACGAGGTGCTCCTCACGGCGCAGCGGCTCTGCGGCGCGCACGGGATGTTCAGTGTCAACCGTATTCCGCAGTATCTCGCCACCAACCGCGGCTGTATGACGGCCGAGGGCGAGAACACCGTCATCACCACGGCGGCAGTCAAGGAGATGGTCCTCGGACGGGGCTACGACCCGCCCGCCGCGCCGCCTCGCGCACTCCCGGCGCTCCCCCTCGGGGGTGACACCACCGGCTGGCTCGCACTGGCCCGCGCACGGGAACACCACGCCCATGCGCGCTGCCGCCGGCAGCTGGCAGCCGCTCGCCGCGAACACCGCCAGTTCCTGGACGTCTGGAACTCCTGCGCCGCCACCGCCGCGCGGTTCGCCGAGCGTCACGGCCACCGTCTGGTGCTGGAGGGCTTCCTGACGGCCGAACAGGAGAGCACCGACGCCGAAGCACGTCATCTGCTGAGCCGGATGGCGCAGGTGTGCGCGGTGCGCGACCTCTGGCAGGACGCGGCCGGCACGCTCATGGACGGGCTGCTGCCCCAAGAGGAACTCGCCGGGCTCGCTTCCCGGCTGGAGGCCGACTACGGCTCGCTTGCCCCCCGACTCCCGTTGCTGACCGACGCGTTCGGCATCCCGGGCACGTTGCTCGACGTGCCGGCGGCCACGTCCTCCTTCGTCCGGCGCTATCTCCACCCCGAGGCCTCCGGGACACCTCATGGCTGACCCCGCACGCACGCTTCCCCCACCGAGCCGGGCCCTGATCACCGGTGCGGGCGGGGGGTTCGGTAGGGCCATGGCCGAATGCTTCGTCCACGCAGGCATGCGTGTGGCCCTCAACGGCAGAAACCCCGAGACGCTGTCCAGGGTCTCCGCCCGGCTGCGCGACCTGGGCGGTCAGGTGCTGGAGCTGCCGGGGGACGCGGGCGACGAGGCAACCGTACGCGGTGCGCTCGACCGCATCGTCGCCTTCTGGGGCGGAGTGGACGTCGTCGTGGACAACGCCGGTGTAGGGGGCTGCGCCGGCCCGTTGTGGAGCACGCCGACGGACCAGTGGTGGGACGGGTTCGGCAACAATGTCCGCACCACGGTGACCACCCTGGCCGCCGCCGTCCCGGTTTTGATCGCCTCGGGCGGCGGGCGTCTGGTCCACATCAGCAGCGCGGCCGGAGTGGAGGGCTGGCCGCACGCCTCCGCCTACGCCGCCGCCAAGGCCGCGGGCATCAGCCTCTGCCGGGACCTGGCACGCGAGCTTGCGCGCGAACCCGTGAAAGTCTTCGCCTTCCACCCCGGAATCCTGCGGACCGGCCTCACCGAGGCGGTTCTGCGGCAACCGGGTGGCGACCGCTGGCACAGGCTGCACGCCGCCTGGTTCACACGGCAGATCCGGGACGGCCGCACGGTACCCGTGCCCGTGGCGGCCGGGGCGGTGCTGGCGCTGGCCCGCGGCGCGTACGACGGTTCCAGCGGAAGGTATCTGACGATGGACAGCCTGAGCGATCCCCTGGCCTGAACTCGCCTGAACCGGGAACGACTGGCGAGGGCCCATGGCCCTACGGCAGACTGGGGGACCCCGCCGTCCCGTCCATGGTGATGGCGATCTTCCCCCGGACGTGGCCCGTGGTGGCGGCGGTGCGGGCCCGGTCCATGTCGGCCAGCGAGTAGATGGTTGTCCGGGCGATGTGAAGGCGGTCGGTCGTGGCCAGACGGGCGAGTTCGGCCGGAGTACCCGTGCGCCTCACCCTCACCCTCACCCTCGACCTCGACCTCGACCTCACCTTGAACCTGGCCGCACGGCGCGCGGGATCCGTTCGTCCTGCCTCACCGTGCGACAGGCACGGCGCGGCAACGGCACGAGCCGACCGGGACATCCCAGTGGCGCATGCCCCCGCGGGTGGCCGGCACGTGTTCCCGCGCACGGCCTGGACGCCCGCCCGCCCGCCGGAACGTGACCGCGCCCGTTCCGGCGCCGCAACAGGCGGCTGCCAGCAGGAGGTGCCGCAGGAATCGGGGGCGGGTCCTGCCTGATCAGGCCCCGTCGGCCGACATCCTCTCCTCACGGGCCGCGACCCGGCCCAACGCCTGCTGCCACGTGCCCGTGTGCATCCGCGCCACCAGTTCCTCTGCCCGCTTGCGGGCAGCCCCCGCGCTGGCGTGTCCCTGCGGGTGAGGCAGGAGCGTGAACCACGCGTTCTCCTCGGCGAGCGGGGAGAAGAAGGCCAGGTACACCCGCCACGACGGGCGCGGCACCATCCGGTGGGCCACGAACAGCAGCCCCCGCCCGGCGAACAGGGTGCGGCCATACGTCTCGTCGACCAGGACGTGCTGGAAGAACGGGTGGCCCGCACGGCGTGCCGCGATCCGTACGTGCCGCAGATCGTCCGGACGGAAGCCTGCCTGCACCGGTAGCAGCCCGGCCACGGCGGCCTCACGGGTGTTCGCCACGCCGCCGGGGAAGGCATCGGCGTCCAGACGTCCCCGCGACCTCGGGATCCCTCCCACGCCGTCTCCCTCACGTATGCGACCGTTCGGATGTACGTACGCACCGCAGTCGACGGCCCCACGGCACCGCGCTCATGATGGCGCAGCGCGCCGCGCCCCGAACGCTCGGCGCGCCAACTCCCCACATCCCCACACCCACGTGCGTTATCTGGAACGGTCTCATCACGTCATGTGCGCTCCGTTCCGGTCACCGGCGCGTCGGACCGCCAGGACTGTCTCGTTCGGACATGCTGGTACGTACGCGGGGCGGCGTCGGTGGCACCGCCCCGCGCGGCGTGCCCGGTCGGCGGCCACTCGTGGTCGGTAAAACAGCCGTGGAAGCCGCCTCCTCCGGCTGCTCCTGACCGACCGTCACCGTGCCCGCCCGGCGGCAGCCGCGCGACCGTTCGCGACACCGGGGGCCGAACGGTCCCGCTACCAGCGGCACCGGCGCCACCGGGTGTGCGGGGCGGCGCGGTTCCCCTCCGCGCCGCCCCTTCGGACCCGGCCCGATGGCCGAGGGCGGGCGGGAGATCCGCCCCCCATTACCTTCTTCGTAGTCCCGCAACGGGACGACCGGCCTTCGGAGTTGGCATGACTACCTTCCCCTGTCGAGTGCATGGCCCGGGGGGTGGTGTCACCAGCTCCGAAGGCACTGACAGACCGCTGATCAGGGGCATGACCACCGGCTTCTTCGCAGGTCGGGAGGCTCTTCGTAATGTGGATGTGGCGATCAGTGCCGTGGCGAGGCCGGGTGAAACAGCACCGAAGGAACCACCACGTGATCGACATCAGCGACATCGACGTCTTCCTCGGCCTGGACGTCGGCAAGAGCGAACACCACGCCACCGCCGTGACACCGGCCGGGAAGAAAGCCTTCGACCGCAGGCTGCCCAACAGCGAGCCCAAGCTCCGCAAGGTCTTCGCCAAACTGCAGGCCAAGCACGGCACCGTCCTGGTGGTCGTGGACCAGCCGGCCTCCATCGGCGCCCTGCCCCTAGCGGTCGCCCAGAACATGGGCTGCCCGGTCGCCTATCTCCCCGCACTGACCATGCGCCGGATCGCCGACCTCTACCCCGGCGAGGCCAAGACCGACGCCCGCGACGCATTCGTCATCGCGGATGCCGCCCGCGCGATGCCGCACACTCTGCGCTCGGTCGACCTCGACGACGAGACCATTGCCGAACTGGAGATGATCGTCGGGTTCGACGACGACCTCGTCGGCGAGGCGAACCGCCTCTCCAACCGGCTTCGGGGGCTGTTCACGCAGGTCCACCCGCACCTGGAGCGGGTGCTCGGCCCGCGCATGCAACACCCGGCCATCCTGACCCTGCTCCAACGATTCGGATCCCCGGCAGAGATCCACGCGGCCGGACGGCTACGGGTCACCACCTTGATAGCCCCGAAGGCTCCCAGGATGGCGGCCCGTCTGAGGAGGAGATCTTCACCGCGCTCGATGAGCAGACTGTCGTCGTTCCCGGCACGGATGCGGCCGCATTGATCGTTCCCAGCCTCGCCCGATCGCTCGCCGCAGTGCTGGAACAGCGCCGGCTGCTGGAGAAACGGATCGGGCAACTGCTGGGAGCCCACCCTCTTTCGCAGGTCCTGATGTCGATGCCAGGCGTCGGCGTCAGGACCGCGGCCCGCCTCCTCATCGACGTCGGTGATGGCACCCGTTTCCCCTCCGCCGCCCACCTCGCCGCCTACGCCGGTCTAGCTCCGGCAACCCGCAGCTCGGGCACCTCCATCCGCGGTGAACAGCCCTCCCGCAGAGGAAACAAGCAGCTGAAGCGGGCCTTCTTCCTCTCCGCGTTCGCCGCCCTCGGCGACCCTGCATCGCAGGCCTACTACGACAAGAAGATCAGCCAGGGCAAGCACCACACCCAGGCACTGCTCTGCCTCGCCAGACGTCGAGCCGACGTCCTCTTCGCGATGCTCCGCGACGGCACCTTCTACCAACCCCGGGTGACAACCGCGGTCACCTGACCAGCGGCTCCGCGAGGAGGACTACCTGATCAGCCTCGACATCGAACCCAAGTACCGGATGGCCAGAGTCGCCCTCCGGATCCATCAGCACCGGCTTGCCCAAGCGCCGCCCGATCTCACCGAGGAAGCCACAGAACACATCCAGTCGCTCCTGACCCTGCAACTCCCGCAGATTGACGTCGAAGTCGATCTCGTCATCGGCATGGAAACGGAAGATCGCCAGCACATCAGCAGTCGGCCAAACCCGCAGGTCCGCGCACTCCGCATCCGCAGAGCGGGCCAGCACCACCTCCGCCCGAGGCACCGGAAGCACCGTCGCACCTTCGGAGTACCGGCACTCCCAGCCCCGCTCAACGACAAGATCGAGAACGGACTGCCAGTCCTCCACCGAAGCATCCGGGACACGCACATCCGGCAACGACCCCATCAGATCCGGATCGAAGAAACAGCTCACGTCGTCCCACAACAGATCAGCCACACCGCCATGCTGCCCGGCTCCCCGACCCAACGCAGCCCCATTTCCCTTGACCAAAGAGATAGGGGCACCCCCCCCGGGAGACGGCCGGGAGGACTCCGTTCGGCAACACCGTCGCGTCGCCGGGACATGGGTCCGGGTGCCTCCGGTCAGCATCGCAGGGAAGTGCCCGCTGCTGACCCAAGGGCCATGGCAGAACGTATCCGATCCAGCGCAGGTCATGAAGGATGCCCGGGCGCCCCTCTCCCTCGCCCGCGGGCGAGCGTGCCCGCGCAGCCGCGCCGTCGGCCTCCTGGACCGCCGCTGCCACATCGCCCACCCGGGTTTGGCGCGGACGAGCAGAGTCTCCCACGCATTCGCACACGCGAACATGCATACACTCGCGAAGAGGTGGACTGGAGTAAGTCCCACCGCGGGTGGGGAAAGTTGTCGCCGAGAGACAGATCCGCGACGCTTCCCAGGCGAAATCTGTCGCAATTCAAACAAAAAGAAGGGCACTTCCATGAGCCTTGCCCAGCGAGGACACGCCATCACGAGCACGCTCGTCGCCACCACGATCGCCGCCGCGCTGACCATGACCGCCAACAATGCGTTCGCGACAGGGAATCCACTGAGCGACGCCGCCGGGCGACGCGCTCAGGCCGAGGCCCAGCACCACACCTTCAACCGGGCAGCCACGCGCTACGAGGTCGAAACACCCACCTTCAGCATGACGGCGGTGGACAAGAAGAGCGGGAACCTCTACCTGTACCACCCGGACGGCATGGGCGGCTTCGCACCCCGCTACGACGTCGGAGTCGACTTCCGCCACGCGGCCGCCGTCGCGGACGTCGACAACGACAAGGACGGGGAGTTCGACGGCACATGGACGTTCGAGAAGAGCGGCCTGCTGACCTACACGTGGACTCAGGGCGATGACTCCTACACCCAGTCCATCGGCCGGGGCTGGCAGCACTACGGCAAGGTCCTCTCCCCCGGCGACATCGGCGGCGCCGAAGAGGCCGACCTGGTCGCCGTCGACAGGGCCGGTGTGATGTGGCGCTACCTCGGTTACGCGGACGGAACCCTCACCGCCCGCTCCAAGGTCGGCGGCGGCTGGGACCAGTACACCCAGATCGCCGGGCAGGGCGACCTGACCGGCGACGGCAGGTCCGACATCGTCGCCCGTGACAGGGCAGGCGTCCTGTGGCTTTACAAGGGCACCGGTGACCAGAAGGCGCCCTTCGCCCAGCGCACCAGGATCGGCGGCGGCTGGAACGCCTACAACCGCATCCTCTCCGTCGGCGATCTCGACGGCGACGGCCGCAGCGACCTCGTGGCCCGGGCCGACAACGGCGACCTGTACCGCTACTCCGGCAACGGCAACTGTTCGGACCCGTTCGACAACCGGACCAAGATCGGCTGGGGCTACAACATCTACAACCTCATCTGAGCGTGCCGGAGCGCGCTGGCGGAGGCTGTGCCGGGGCGGCCGGGCGCCCCGGCACACAGATCCTTCGCAGACGTCACAGGCGCGCGAAGAGGGCTCTGACCGTGTGGGCGCTGTTTATGGTGACCGTGGTCTGAGTGACGGTGAGGTCGTACCGGACACCATCGGCCTCCCACCCCACCAGCCGGTAGCCGCAGTCGGGACGGGCGTTGAGGCTGACGACGGTTCCCGGGCGGTAGGGACCGTACGTGGAGGGGCGCACCGTCCCGCCGGGGGAAGCCCCGAGCGTGAGGGCGTAGCGCTGGCGGTCGGTCCTCAGTGCCCGGTATCCGGCGACGATGGGTGTGGTCAGCCGGGCGACCGCGGCGTTGTTGTTGTCCTGGTCGCCTAGCGGCTGACCGGCCCAGGTGTTCTCGGTGTTGGAGTACTGGTTCACCGCCGCGCAGGGTTGCCCGCAGGCACTGGAGTACGCCATAAGGGTGTGGAAGCGGCGGTTGGGAGTGATGTAGCCGGTGCTGTACGGAGTCGTCAGGTAGGGGCGGTAGTCCTGGCCGTTCAGCTGCTGGGTCAACGTGGCACGGTCGTGGAAGAGGCCCAGGTTGTGGCCCACCTCGTGGCCGAAGTTGTACCAGTTGACGATCGACTGCACATCGACCACCGAGAAGGCCTGGTCGTCGCTGCGCGAGCTGATCGGCATCGGGAGGTTCGCGTGCCCGGAAGAGCCGTTGGTCACGTCGTTGATGACGGAGAGCAGGCCCACTCCTTACTGCTCGCGCAGCTCTGCGGCCCGCGCGCCCAGCTGGGTGTCGTAGCGGTCCTCCAGCCGCGACAGCATGGTCGTGGCGGTCTGGTCGCCGTAGTAGCCGGTGTTGTACCAACCGATCACGTCCACACTCGCCTGCACGTCGCTGTCCGCGAACGCCCGGTTGATGTACGACTCGGCGAGCCCGATGCGCGACACCATGGCCTGTTCACCGCCGACGCGCTGGGCCACGGCCGGGGTGTAACCGACGATCATGTCGATCACGACCGGGCCCTTGGAGGACACGGCGCCGAGCCGGCGCACTGTCTGCCGCACGGACTCCGCGGCGGCGGGGACGGGCTGTTCGAAGTCGGCGTCGTCGCCCGTGGGCGCGGGGCGCCGCGCCGGGTCCTCCTCGGTCACCCTCAGCCAGCCGGGCCGGTCGCGCAGGACCGTGACGCGGTATGCGCGCTCGCCGAGGTCGAACTCCGCGTCGATACCGACCTTCCTCGCGTCCGGGTGCTCAGCGCACAGGCCCGTTGCCGACAGCGTCACCTTCTGTTCGGGTCTGGTGCGCAGATGGCCGGTCCGAGTCAGCGAGGCTCCGTCGTATTCCCGTCCGTCTTCGACGACGCCGGGGCGCACATCGCGGAACAGGTCGAAGAAATGCTGGCGCGCGGGGTGGAACGAAGGCTCCGTGACGGCGGGTCGGTGGCACAGCCACTGGTACTCGGACAGGTCCAGCCGGACGGCGCGCTCGCGCAGGACCTCCTCGGCGCCGGGACCGGGCGGGTGCGGGTGCGCGGCGGCGGCCGGTCCCGTACCGACCAGCGGCAGAACGAGTGCGGCCGTGCAGACCGCGACCGGACCGAGACGCAGCATGCGACGGTGGAAGCTCATACGACAAGAAGCTCGGGATTCCCGTCGCGGGTCCGGCCGACACGCACGGCCCGTCCCGCGTTCACCTGACCGGCAGAAGGATTCCTGTCGTGCTTTTACCTGATCGGCAGTGATCCTGCGAGCCGGCGACGGATGCCGTCCCGGGCGCGGCGGCAACGGTGTGCTACGCGGTTGTCCTCGCCGGGGTGTCCTGGCCGGTTGCCCTACCAGCCGTCAGCGCGACATCGTCGACCTGCCGTGCCAACAACGGCAGACCGAGACCGCCGCCGCCGAGGGCGTAGGCAGGGGCACATCGACGCCCGGATCGCCCTGGAGGCGAAGCGGATGCTCGCGCACACCGCGTGACCCGTGGCAGCGATCGGGCGGCGGCTGGGCTTCTCCGAGGCGACCAACTTCAGCAAGTTCTTCACCCGGGTCCGGACTGGCGCCCGGGGCGTTCCGCCAGGCGCTCACGGCCGACAGGTCAGGCGGGCCGCTACTGGGGCGAGCCGCGGCGCTCCAGTCCGCAGAGGTGGGCGGGGATCGCGGGCACGCGTGGCTCGGTCTGCGCTCCCCGTTCCTGGTTCGCGGCCCCCGCTCAGTGCTCGGCCGGGCCGTCCGCACCGGCGCCGTGGCCGTCGGTGTGGTGGTCGGGGTGGACCTCGGGCGCCTCCTGCGTCGTCGTCCCCCGCTCCGCGAGGATTCCGGTCACGGCGACCGCGACCAGGGAGGCCGAGATGATCGCCTCGGCCCACAGGAACGCCGCGTAGTCGAGGAGGCAGCCGATGGGCGGCCCGCCCGGGGCGGCGTTGCGGAAACCGGCCAGGGCGAACAGGGTGGCGGCCATCCACCCCATCGCGGGCCACACCAGACCCCGCCGCTGATCGATGATCACCCAGCTGGCCCCGAGCACCGCCAGGGCGAGCCCCCACATGACGAGCATCATGAACCAGGCCATGATGAACGTGGCCCGGGAGCGGCTGACGCGTACGTCGAAGACGGCGTAGCCGCCTCCCTCCGCCTTGCCCACGACAGCCGGTTTGAAGAAGGCGTCGACGTCGCGCATCGAGACGGCGACGGGGACCTCCCGGCCGCCGGCCGTGGCGGCGAAGCCGATTTCCGTGCGGTAGCTGTCGAACGGGTAGTCGGACACGGAAGCACCGTCCAGGCTGACCTTCAGGTCCTGGTACGAAATCTGCCGGCCGGCCCGGTACTCCAGGCTTCCCCGGATGAGCGACGACGTCTCCACCACCAGGTCGGCGGCGGGCGTGTACGGGTCCCCGTGCCGGCGCAGCCCTGCGCCGGGCAGGACCAGCACCCGCAGGGTCAGCTCCCGTGCCACCGGGTCGACCTTCTGCACACTCGTCTCGACGAGCACTCCGTCGGCCGCCGCGGTGTCGCCGACGGAGTGCTCCTGCTGCCGCGTGTCGCGCTCGTCGAAGTAGAGCACCAGCCCGAGAGCGGTGGCGCACAGAATCACCACGAGCGTGAGCACGTGGTAGACGAAGCGCCTGCCGGGGCGAGAGGGGGCCATATGCGAAGGAATACACCGCGGCCGCGCGGTCGGCTCCCGGGCGGGGGCCGAGTGTGCACCGGTGCACGGCGGGGCTGCGGGGGCAGCCAGGCGACCAGGGCGTCAGCCCGTCGCCGCCCTCACGGCTCAGACGCGGACGCCGACTTTGAGTTCGACCTGGTTGTTGTCCGCACGCAGGTCACCCCAGACCGAGAAGACCTGGGCGCAGCCGCCCGGGTAGTCGCGAACGCCGTCCGTGGTCACGGGCGGGTTGGGGGCCATGCCGTTGGGCCTCAGGCCGATGTTCACCGGGCGGGTGACCGGTGCGTGCAGCTTGAGGACGCAGGTGGCCGTGGTCTGGGTGAAGGAGCACGAGGTGTAGTGGAAGGCGGGGTAGTCCGCGTCCGGGCCCGGGTCGACGGAGGTGATGTCCATCCCCTCGGGCGCGGTGATCTGCAGGGTGTAGTCGGTGCTTCCGGCGTTGATGTTGTAGGCACCGGTCTGCACGATGAGGGTCCCGCCGCTCGGCGGGATCACGGCGGCCTGGTCCTGGCGGACGAAGAAGTCGGTCTGCGGCCAGGGCTGGGGCGGGTTGGCCCATGCGCTCTGCGCGGGCGCCAGCATGAAGCCCAGCGCCGCGACGCCGGCCAGGGCCGCGGTCCGTTTCCTGGTTCCGCCTCGAAGAGGTCTGGACATGGAGAACCCTTTCTGGTGCCCGGGCCCGGCTCGGCGGGATGCACCGCCTGGATGAGGACTTGGGGCGGGGCACCCGGAGGACCGCGCCTTCTTCATATCTTCACCACCACTGCGACGGCGAGGCGCTCCGGGCGCGTTCGCTTGGTCCGGTTGGCCCAAGAAAGCGCGACGATCGGACGATGCGCCGACCGGGCCGTCCACCGGAGTCGGTCGTACGGTCTGCCGTCTCGACGCTTCGACTCCTGGCCCGCACCGGCCCGCCGTGCTGCCGGATCTGCGTGCACGACGCGTCGGTACGGGCCGTCTCGCGTCCCGGGCGGGGCGTACGGACCGGACGGGACGACAAGAGCGCTCTGAGGTTCCCCCGGCGTGCGGGAGGTGCTGATCAGCTGGTCAGAGCGGGGTCTGTACGCTCACCGGTGTAATTGATGATCATGGAAGAGACATCAAGTGACTGACACCGTGACCGAGTTCGTTGCCGCCGGTGACGAGGCGGAACCGTTGCTGGAGAGCGCGGCGGTCGAGCGGAAGCTCATCGACCAGCTCGTCGAGCAGGCCCGGAGCAAGGGGCTGCAGCTGACCGGCGAGGGCGGGCTGCTACAGCAGCTGACCAAGACGGTTCTGGAGTCCGCCCTGGAGGGCGAGATCACCGACCATCTCGGCTATGACAAGCACGACCCGGCGGGCAAGGACGGCGGCAACTCCCGCAACGGGAAGCGGTCCAAGACGGTGTTGACCGACGTCGGACCGGTCGAGATCGACGTGCCCCGTGACCGGGACGGCTCCTTCGAGCCGGCCATCGTCAAGAAGCGGCAGCGACGACTGACTGGCGTCGACGAGATGGTGCTCTCGCTCTCGGCGAAGGGCCTCACGCACGGCGAGATCTCGTCGCACCTGGCCGAGGTCTATGGCGCGAACGTGTCCAAGACGACCATCAGCACGATCACGGACAGCGTGACGGGCGGCATGGCGGAATGGTCCAACCGGCCGCTGGATCGCGTCTATCCGGTCGTCTTCATTGACGCCATCAATGTCAAGATTCGCGATGGCCAAGTAGCGAACAGGCCCATCTATGTGGCGTTGGCGGTCACCGCTGAAGGGCACCGCGACATCCTCGGACTGTGGGCCGGAGACGGCGGAGAGGGCGCGAAACACTGGCTCCGCGTCCTGTCGGAGCTCAAGAACAGGGGCGTTGACGATGTCCTGATGCTGGTCTGTGACGGGCTGAAGGGGCTGCCGGACGCGGTCGGTGAGGTCTGGCCTCGTACCGTTGTGCAAACGTGCGTCGTTCATCTCCTGAGGGCGTCGTCCCGTTACGCGGCCCGCCAGGACTGGGACAAGATCGCGAAGGCGTTGAAGCCGGTCTACACCGCGCCGACCGAGGACGCGGCCACCACTCGGTTCCTGGAGTTCGCCGAGGTCTGGGGGAAGAAGTACCCGGCGATCGTCCGGCTCTGGGAGTCCAGTTGGGCCGAGTTCACGCCCTTCCTCCAATTCGATGCGGAAATACGCTGGATTGTGTGTACAACCAACAGCATCGAGAGCGTCAACGCACGCATCCGCAAGGCCGTCCGCGCCCGCGGGCACTTCCCGACGGAGCAGGCCGCTCTCAAATGCGTGTACATGGCCATCATGTCCCTCGACCCGACCGGGCAGGGACGCAAACGCTGGTCACAGCGATGGTTGAGTCGGCCCGGAGCGCGGTGTCGGCATTGCTGCCGGTCCGTTTCCCCGGGCCGCTCGCCGAACCCGGCGTGCGCCTCTCGACGCACCGGGCTCTCCACGGTCTCTGCCGTCAGGCGTGGTCGGGGCATCCCCATGGGGTTGGGATCTTCGTTCCCCGGTATCGGTAACGGGTGACCGTCACAGATGCCGGGTTGAACAGTTCGATCCCGTTCATCGACATTGGCAGCCACCGCCCGGAAGCAGTGGTGAAATGCCGACGGAACTCTCCCCAATGCCAGCGGTGCAGCTTCCTCAGCCACCGGATCACTCGCCAATTGGCGAAATGCCGCAGATGATTGAGGGTGTGGCTGCATACCGCATGGCGGAAGTAGTTCACCCAGCCGCGCATCATCTGGTTGATCCGAGTCAGCACAGCCGCGGGGTCTGCCTGCGACACCCTGTGTGTCAGGGCACGAATCTTCGCCTTGATCGCTTTGATGGGACGTTCGGCGATAAAGGTGTAGACGTACCACTGGTCCGTACCTCGCTTGCGGCGCCACCGGATGTGGAACCCCAGGAAGTCGAACCCTTCCCGCATATGCACCACCCGTGTCTTGGCCTGCGAGAGCCGCAAGCCCAACCGGGCCAGTACACCGGCGAGTTCTTCGCGCAGGGCAACTACGTCGGCCTCGCAGCCGTGCACGAGCACGACGAAATCGTCCGCGTAGCGGACGATGCGCCAAGTCGGCAGGCCCTTGAAGCGGCGGTAGTTCCGCCGTCCGGTCCTCGACATCACCCCACCCGGCCGCCATGGCGCCATGACATGCTCATCGAGCACATGCAAGGCGATGTTGGCCAGCAGTGGAGACAGAATGCCGCCTTGCGGCGTGCCGGTGTCGGATTCCTTCAACGCGCCGTCCTCCGCAAGGATTCCGGCCTTCAAGAACGCTTTGACCAGCAGCAGCACGCGCTTGTCCTTGACTCGCAACCGGACCCGGTCCAGCAGGGCCGTGTGATCGATGGAGTCAAAGCACGCCTCGATGTCCGCATCCAGCACCCACCGGTACCCGGCGGTGCCGAAGTGGTGGATCTCGGCGATCGCATCGTGAGCGCGCCGCATCGGCCGGAACCCATAGGAGACGGACAGGAAGTCGGCCTCGAAAACGGGCTCCAGGGCCAGTTTCAATGCAGCCTGGACGACCCGGTCCGCGATCGTGGGAATGCCCAGTTTCCTGAGTTTCCCCGACCCGCCGGGCTTGGGGATCATACGCTCGCGCACCGGCAGCGGACGGAAAGTCCCTGTCTTGAGCGCTGTCCGCAGATCCTTCAGGAACCCGGGCACTCCGATGCGTTCCTCTACCTCGGCGGCCGTCAGGCCGTCCACGCCAGGGGTGTTCGCACCGTGGTTACCCGCGACCCGGTCGAACGCCACGATCAGCGTCGCCGGGTCGTGCACGAAGTTGAACAGGTCATCGAACCGGCGGCCAGGGTCGGCCGCCGCCCAACGGTGAAGCTTGGCCTGCATCTCCGATACCCGCTGGCGCGGCCCGGCGGGCAGCTCCAGCGGTGCACCGGCGTTCACCGGTGCGTCTTTCGGTCTTGCAGCATCTTCATCTCCTCGATCCCGCTGCCGCCCTTCCCCATGCACCGGGCTCTCCCCGGCTCGGAGTACTACGGCGGCTCCGCCCCGCGTTCCGGCCGGTCGGCCGACGACGGACCCAGCCCGGCCCGCCGTGCTGGACGCACGGTGCCGGGCAGACCGGAGGCGGTTCCCGTGTTCACTGTGATTCGCTCGTCGAAGGAGGAGCCCGACTCTGCCCCAGCGGCCTCGCTGCGAGTACGCCGCAGACCTTCCCCGCAGCCTCCCGGTCACCGGCTTCACGACTCCCGGAGAGTTCCCCGCCACCATGGCGGGTGCGCGCCGCTCCCGGCCCAGATCCACCAGGTTCGAGCCGGTAAAGCGTTGAGGGGCGTTACGACATCGGTTCCTCGCGTACTCCTCTCCGACCCGCTCACCGGACCCACACCATCTGGTGGTTCTGGCGCACCCCGGCTTTGTCAGGACTGCTCCCACCCGGCCCCGGCGTCTCCTGGGGCGGGCTGTCCTCAGCTCCTACCGGACCGCTGCGACGGCCCGGCGGCAGTGGTCTTTCACCCCCGCTCGAATCAACAGCGCCTCACGGCGCACGAAGGGCACCATGAACGCCTTCGACCTGGCCTTCGACGGCCGCCTCACCGCAGGCCAACTCTAGCCACACCAAACCCAGTTACACCGCAGGCTGTACAGACCCTGCCTGGAGGCGGGCGAAGGCCGTCTTGCTGAGGCGGCGCGGGTTGTAGTCGGCGGGGCGCAGCCGATCGAGCGGGTCCGCCTCGTGGAACGTCGTGGTGGGCTCCTTGCTCATGCGGTGTCGCCCTCCTGGTGGGATTCCTGGAGGACGTGCCAGCCGAAGCCGAGGTCGCTGTTGGTGTCGTCCACGAACTTCGCGTAGATGGCGTTCAGGGCTTCGACTTCTTCGGAGGTAATCCGGACGCGCTTGGACTCCCATCGTGGTCTTCCATTCGGGCTCTCGATCCTGAGTGTCGGATGGTTTCGTCACCCTCGACGCTAGGAGCGGGAGCCCTCCTGCTCATCGGCGCGCGACGCGGCCGCGGAGTCGCGGCCGCGCCCCGGCGCACGCCCCACCGGTGGCTCGGCGTCCCGCGACGCGAACAGCCCCGGCGAGACCTCCGCGATCCAGCCCCGCTCCCTGAGCCGCTTCAGCTTCGAACGAAAGCCCTCCACCTTGGACTTGTCCGTCGACAGCCCCAGCACGGAACACAGCTGATGGGCCCGCAGCGGATGCACCGCATCGGCGAGCACTTCCACGATGTCCGCGTATGCCTGCGGCAGTGCCTCCACCCCGAGCTCAGCCGACCACGGCGGCACCAGCCGCACCCCCACCGGCGAACCGACCTCGAACGCCTCCGCCTCCACCGCGGCGGCTGCCCCGTCCGATGCCTCCGGCCCCGCCGTGCCGTCCGGCCCGGTCACCGCACCGTGCCCGGAAAGGATCTCCGTCATCGTCTCCCGCGTGATCTCCAGCCGGGACACCACGGACTCCTGCTCGGCCAGCCGCTCCATCAACTCCCCGATCTGCCCGCGGAGCTCCGAGATCTGCTGACGTGCACGAGCCTCGCGTCGATCCAGCTCCTCCAGCCACGAAACCATCGCCACCCCCAAGGCCCCAACCCTGGACACGACGATCCGGCAAACCAACCCGATCAGCAACGACCCAGATCAGAAAGGCTCACTGGAGAGCAGCCACACCCATCCGCGATACCCGGTGGATTCACCCTGGATGACTTCCTCATCGACACCGCAGCCTCCACGGCGACCTGCCCCAACGGTCACACCGCACAGTTGAGCGGCATCCAGAGCGACGGCAGCCGGGTCGCCACGTTCACCACCGTCTGCCCGGCCTGCCCGCTGCGGCACTGGTGCACCCACGCCAGACGCGGACGCCAGGTCCGCGTCCCGCACGGTCATGAAGCACAGGCCGCAGCCCGCTACCAGGCCGCCATCGACCGCCTCTGGCAGGACGAATACCGCCGCTGGCGCCCCATGGTCGAGCGCGGCATCGCCTGGCTCGCCACCCGCGGAAACCGCAGACTCCGCTACCGCGGCACCCTGAAGAGGCAGGACCAACCACCCGCTGGCTGCCCACGGTTGGCCACCCCCACACCGAAGTTACCCGAAACCCGCAGGTCATCGAGCTACAGCACGGTTCACGACCACGCTCCCAACACCGATCACCAGTCACAAGATCTGAGGCTGTAGTACCAGTCTTCCTTGAGGCCGTGGATGAAGCTGATCCAGGCTGAAAGGCAAAGATGTGCGGGTCCGATACTTATCATATTCGAGTCGCGAATGAGGATCTCCGTTGCGGACCGTTTGACTTCAACGCAGTTGCCAGCCCCTTGGTTGGTGTATGTACTTTTCCGCCACGTCGGTCCGTCCCGGCCAGGAGCCTCCACCCGGCACCTCCTGTCAGACTTGCCGGCCAGACTTGCCGGCCAAGGAAGACCGTCTTCCGTAACCCGGAGGGCGATCTCAATGAGCGGAAGGATGAAGTCATTTCAGTATCTGCGGCGAGGTGCGGGTCAGCCAGATGCCGGGAACCGGCCGAGGAGAGGAGAGAACTATGATTTATCGCCCTATAGCTACCCGTTGGGGTGGGCGTGTCTGTCTTTTGACCGAAAGTGATCGCTCCTTGCCCTGTACGGGTCCCGGCGGGCGGGACAGGTGTGTGGTAAGGCTGAGGCCTGCGTGTTGCGTGTAGCGCTTGCGAGGCTGGGGCAGACGGGTGGTCTGCTCCACGTACTCTTCAGTCCATTCCCCATTCGTGCCGCAGTGCCGCTTGCGTGTCCGTGAGGGTGCGTGTGAGGTTGTCCGCGGCGCGGGCTTGTTCTGCGGCGCAGGCGAACAGCGCCTGCCACCGGGCTGGCGGGCCTGCTCCTTCTGCGCTGTCGAGCACAGCCGCCGCGGGGAGGAGGTGGGTGTGCACGCTGTCGAGGCTGTCGGCCAGGCTGGACAGTGCGGCCTGCAGTCGGCCCGGCGCGTAGGCGGCGTACTGCTCGGCAGCCTTCCTGGCATGGAGGAGTTCTGCCGTCTCGGGATCATCGGCGTGGAGCCTGCGCCTGCGTATCTCGTATTCGATCCTGCCAACGGACACCAGGAGATCGTCGATCCGCCGGTAGTGCGGCGTCCACGCGGTTCGGTTGGCGATCTTTTTGTCGCGGAGCTCGTTCTCGGCGCGCAGGGCTGCCTGCCTGGCTTCGGCGGCGGCACGGTCCTGCCGTCGGTCGCGTTGGCCCTGGGTGAGCGTTCTGTGAGTGGCGCGCAGGGTGACCCCCGCGCTGATGCCTGCGGCCACCAGGCTTGAGACAACGGTGATGTACCACGGCAGCGTGCTGGTCGTCTGGGCCTCGGCGCCGTCGGTGGCGGCCGCGCTGCCGGCGGCAGCGCCGATGACCAGCCCTACGGCCAGTGCGACCGTCACCCCAGTCCTGAGTGTGACCCTGGCTGCGGGTGACTGCGTCAGGGACGGATCCGTTCGGGCGCGGGTAGGCAGAGACGTGGGACCGCGCGCTCCCTGGGCGCTAAACTGCACGATGAGCCCTCCTGTCTGAGTTGTATGCGACGGTCGGAGTGGTTTGCGATAGGGAGCCCTCGACGATGCTTGCCGGCTGGGACGAGACGGCTCCCTATCGCCTTTTGCAGGTCACCCGTATGCAGCGGTCACCTTCCTGACGAATTCCGGGGAGATCTCTTCCGCATATTCCCCCTCAACGATCCAGAAGTCCTGCAGGTAGTCGGAGGGTTTCCTCCGGTCAGCCATGGGGGCCTTCTCGCTAAGGATGAAGTTGCCATCCGGGTTCTCCAGGTAGGCGACGATGTCATCGTTTGCGTCGGAGAACTCGAAGATCATGTAGGAGGATCGAAAGCTCGGGTAGGTGCCACGGGCAAAGGGCACCACCATGATGTGCACATGGGGCAGCGCGTTGAGCTCCAGCAGACGCTCCAGCTGCGGCCTCATGAGAGCCTCGCTGCCTACGACCCTGCGCATCGCAGTCTCGTCCAGGATGAAGAACAGCTGGGTCTTGTCGTTGCCGTGAGCACGCTTTTGACGTTCCATCCGCAGGTTGACCCACTGGTCCTGCAGTCCGTCGGAGTTGTCGATAAGCGCTAGAGCATAGTCCCGCGTCTGCAGCAGCCCCGGGATCAGGTTCGACTCGAAGTTCCGCATGATGGAGGCGGAGGTCTCGTAGCCGAGATAGGAGGAGAAACCCGATGTCATCGTCCTGCTATAGCGCCCCCACCAGGGCTGCTTCCGTGACGCCAGAACCATCCCGGTCAGCTCGTTGACCTGCTCCTGATCGGTGACCTCGTACAACTGCAGGAGAGCCCGGAGGTCGGTGACCGAGATCCCGACATCCCCGGCCTCCATACGGATGACCTTGGAGATGGACCAGACGAGTGCGTCCACCACATCCTTCTGGGTCTTCCCGGCGGCCTCGCGGATCGCGCGGAGCCTACGACTGAGCCGCCGCTTCGCGAACTGCGGATCTTGATCGGCCACGGTGCTTCCTCTCCATCTGGCTAGCAGGTGGGCAGCGACCTTCCCATCGGCATGGCATCAATCCGGTGCATGCAACCCGATAGTCAGTCAGATGCCTTGAGCTGTATGCCAGTTCGTCGTCTGCTACCTGTCACTCAAACCATAGAACACGGACCGTTCTAATCCAAACACGGTCCGTTACTGAAGTGAAGGGACGGACGGAAGCGGACGATGGGCCCGCGCGAGCGTGCTATAGACCCTGTCCTGGCGGAACTGGCCGCTGGTTACCGGCCCGGCGAGGCGCCGCCGGCACATCTCCACACTACGAGGGGAGGGACAGTTCGACGCCTCGCCTGTACTGCCCCGACCCGCCCCTGCCATGCCGTCGGCTGTCCTGATGGCGATACCGGCGCACGGTGGGGACAGTGTCGGAGGTGCCCGCAGGCCGGACTGGTACGGCGGCACTCACGGGCTACGCGAGCAGCACGGCGGAGCGATGCGCGGGGGCCGGTCGCGTCCCGGCGCCCGGATCACCAGTCGTGGACGGTCCCGTCACTCAGCCTGTTCACCGGGAGGTACGCCGGTTGGTACGGGAAGTGGGCGGCCGCCTCTGTGTCGAGGTCGACGCCGAGGCCGGGGGTGTCGGACGGATGCAGCAGTCCGTCCTCGAACCGGTAGGAGGTGCGGAAGACATCCAGGGTCTGCGGGGAGTGCCGCATGTACTCCTGGATGCCGAAATTGTGCACGGCGAGGTCCAGATGGAGCGCGGCGGCCATGCCGACCGGGGAGATGTCGGTGGGACCGTGCATGCCGGAGCGGATACCGTAGACGGCCGCGAGGTCGAGTAGCTTCTTCATCGCGGTGACCCCGCCGGTGTGGGTGGCCGCGGAACGCACGTAGTCGATGAGCCGTTCGCTGAGCAGCGTGGTGTAGTCGTGGACGGAGTTGAAGACCTCGCCGATGGCCAGTGGGGTCGTCGTGTGGTGCCGAATCAGGCGCAGGGCCTTCTGGTCCTCTGCCGGGGTGGCGTCCTCCAGCCAGAACAGGTCGTACGGCTCCAGGTCACGGCCCAGCCGGGCGGCCTGAATGGGTGTCATCCGGTGGTGGCCGTCGTGGAGGAGCGGCAGCTCCGGGCCGAACTCCGACCGTACGGCCTCGAAGACGGCGGGCAGGTGCCGCATGTAAGCGCGGGTGTCCCAGGTCTCCACGATGGGCCGCAGCCGCCCGCCACCGACGACACGGCGCGCCGGCTCGTAGTCGTAGCGCTCTCCACCGCCCGCGCTCGACGCGGCGACGCCGTACACCGAGTCCAGGCCGGGGACCCCGGTCTGGATGCGGATGGCGCGGTAGCCCAGGGCCAGGTGGGCGCGTACCGAGTCGAGCAGTTCCGGTACGTCGCGGCCGGAGGCGTGTCCGTAGGCCAGGGCGCCGGTACGACACGCGCCGCCGAGGAGCTGGTACAGGGGCATTCCGGCGTACTGGGCCTTGATGTCCCACAGCGCGGTGTCGACGGCCGCGATCGCCGCCATGGTCACGGGGCCGCGCCGCCAGTACGCACCGCGGTAGAGGTACTGCCAGGTGTCCTCGACGCGGGCGGCGTCCTCCCCCAGGAGGAGTGGTACGACGTGCTCGTCGAGGTAGGCGCGTACGGCCAGTTCGCGGCCGTTGAGCGTGGCGTCGCCGAGACCGGTGACACCGTCCTCGGTGGTGATGCGCAGGGTGACGAAGTTCCGTCCGGGACTGGTCACGTTGACTTCGGCGGACTTGATACGCATGAGGGGTCCCCCTTTGTGTGCGGCTCTCTGCGGCTCTCTGCGGCTCTTTCCGGTGCGTTCGGTTTTCGGCGGGGCGGTGCGGATGCGGTGTGCGGTGCGGTTCGCGCCGGATGCGGTCGTGGTGGTGGACGGGATGTAGTGATGGACGGGTGCCCGTCCCGCTCGGGGCTTGGCGTGGCCTGCCGGTGGGCCGCCGGGTGTGGGTGGTGGGGCCGGGGCCCGGGTCAGCGTGTGCGGGCCCGGCCGGCCAGTCTGGTCTGGATCTCGGCGACGATGCGTTCGACCTGCAGGGTCGCGTCGATCGGCATGCCCGCCTCGTCCTTCTCCAGCGGTTCTAGGTCCTCGAACTGTGACGCCACCAAGGAGGCGGGCATGTAGTGCTCCTCTCTGGCCGTGACGCGGGCCGTCGCCGTGTCCTCGTCGAGTACCAGATGCACGAAGAAGGTGTCGGGCTGCGCCATGCGCAGCAGTGCGCGGTAGATGCGTTTCAGGGAGGAGCAGGCGACCACCAGTCCCTCCTCCGGATCCGTCTGCCGCAGGCGGTCCCCGATGGCGGACAGCCACGGGCTGCGGCTGCGGTCGTCGAGCCGTTCGCCGCGTCTGAGGGACTCCACGTTGCGCGCGGGGTGGAAGTCGTCCCCCTCCTCGAAAGGCGCCCGGAGCGATTCCGCCAGGTACCGGCCGACGGTGGACTTGCCGGACCCGCAGACCCCCATGACGACGACGGGAGCCCGCCGGGCCTGAAAGAACGGGGCCATGGCGTTCCGGAACCCGTCTCGGTAGGCGCTGGGCAGGCCGTTCGTGTTGAACTCCTCCAGCGCCGCCCGCAGCCGTGTGCGGATACCGGGATGAAGCAGCTGTCCGCTGCGGATCTCGGCGAGGAGTGCCTCCGCGAAGGCCTCCGCGGCCGTCGGCAGTCCCTGGTCGACGGCGTATGCCAGGGCCATGTGCAGCCACATGGCGATCGGCTCGGGCCGGGTGGGGTATTTCTGGACGGTCCCGGCGCCGACGACGGCCGGCCGGGGCATGACGACGGTTTCCTCGTGCGCTCCCGCCCAGTCCCTATCGATCCTGTGGTTCATCGCCATGACGACCGGGTCGGAGAGGTGTACGAAGAGTTCGTTGCGCGAGCCTGCCAGCAGGGTCCGGTGGAACGCGGCGTCCACGTCCCGGAAACGCCGCCGGATCGGTACGCCCTCCACCGTCCGCCCGAAGTCGGGGTGCTCGCTGAGAGCGAAGAGGGTGCGGGCGCGGCTGGTGAGGTCGTGGCAGGTACCTGCAGACCGGCTCAGCGCGGCCAGCCGAGCCGCCCGGGGTTCGAGCACCTCCCGCAACTCGGTGAGCGACCGCATCTGGCTGTCGGGCGCCACCTCCAGGCGCCACTCGATTACGTCACGATCGAGCAGGTCCCAACGTCCCAGCGGCTGCACGGTGGCGCCGATCCGCGGCTGCAGATTGACCAGGCCCTTCTGATGCAGCGCCTGCAGGGCCTCGCGGGCCATGGGCCGGGTGGTGCCGAACTCCTGGACGACGGTGTCGACGGTCAGGTGCTTATCGCGGGGTTTACCGCCTTCGACGATCTGGCAGCCCAAAAGTTTGACCACCTTGGCGGTGGACCCCCGCGACGCGTCCTCGGAGCCTTCGGGCAGGTCTTCTGTGGGACCAGTCATGCCAGCAACGCTAAATCACAGCACCGATCTGGTCAGCTCTCTGAGTCGAGCCAGAGGGAGCAGTGGGGGCCGTACCGGCGCACTGAGGGGCGTACGAGGCGTAGTCTCCGCCCTTTTACACCCCTCCACCTCTCTTATGGCACATCAAGAAGCTTCTCTGGTACAGGTCAGAGGCCTAGCTTATTCACACATTACTGGTTGCTCCAAAGACAGCTGATGCATCGACCAGGGTGAAAAGGTATTCGTCACCGCACCGGAAGCAGCGCGCGGCGGCCGGTCAGGGGCCGCCGGAACCCATCTCGTCTCTCACGCGACCACAGGAGGGCTCCATGCCCGAACCGACTTCACCTCCGCCCCTGCCCCCGCCCTCAGCCCCGCCGGACCCGGCCGCACCCGAGCGGTTGTCACTGCGCTGGGCGCTCATCCTGTTGGCCGCGATCGTGGCAGGGCTCGTCGCAGGGCTGCTGACGTTCGCCCAGACCCACAACTGGCCCGCCGCCGTCACGGCGGCGCTGGCCGCGAGCGGAGCGGCGCTGATGGGCCTGCCGCCTCTGGTGTGAGGGAGAACCGGCCTCTTCCCAGAGGAGCCGGCCTCTCTGCCGCGTCATCCGGTCGCTCGTACCGCCGCATCGGTCAGGGCGGTCTCGGTGGCCGTTGCGCCACGTCGTGCGTCTCCCGGCACGGACTTCCGCGGCCTGCTCGTAGTCGGCCACCTCGTCAAGAACCTCGCGCGCCGTGACGCGGGCCCCTCCAACTGCACCAGACGCTCCTCGGCCGTCTCCAGCTGCTCAGTCAAGTCAGCTATCTGAGCCCGCAGTTCGGACACCCGCTCCCGCGCCGCGGCCTCGCGTTGCTCCAGTTCCTCGATCAACGAGGCCAACCGGACCACCCCCTCGTCTCCTGCCCGAAACGGTAGAAGCACCCCGGCCCCGCCACCAGACCACCAGGACGAAAGCCCAGCTCAGCCAGCCCCCACCCAGTCACTCAGGAAGAGCCGCACCCAAACAGCTTCAACCATGAAAAACTGAACAGAAGACTCGGCCGCACCCCACCATCTCGTGAGAAAGCTCACTCCTCACTTCAACAGGGCAACTATTTCCAGACATGACGCAGCGTTGCGGAAACGGACACCCGTGGGCAGGACGCGGGCAGCCGAGATCGGACTGACCAGATCCTTCGTCACGGGGAGGCACTCGGAGAGCAGTTCGACGACGTCGCGCCAGGATCGCTGCGCGTGCCGTGGGTGGTAGCCGACGCCGGGGACCACGGGGCGGTCGACCGGCGACTGGCGGAGGGCGTGCAAGGTGAAGGCGCACCGGCGGCCCGCCCACTGGGCCCGCCACGAGGCACAGGGCTCCGCAGGCGCGTTACCTTCCGGCATCCCGCGGGCTGTGTCTATCGCTGAGTCCCTCCGGGTGCGGGTCCGGCGGGGATAAACGCGGCTACGTAGCTCTCAAGTCCCTCGTGGACCCATTCCTTGCGGCGCATCGCGGCATCCTGCCGGGCCCAGGAGTCCTGGCGGCCTTTGGCGTACACGTGCACGGCGTAGATCGAGGCCGGATTGAGTTGCAGGGCTGGGGCGTGCCCCTGGCCTCCGGTCAGCCAGCCCGCAGCCGGTACTGCCGGGCCGGTGGTGGGCCCCCAGAGGCTCATCTGGCCGCTGTCCAGCGGCCGATAGGGCCAAATGCCGAGCAACTGCCAGTCCTGCGCCTGCTGGACGGGCTCGGTCTCGGCCAGCATGAGCGTCACCCAGGCGTCGTGGGACTGAACGCAGCTGACAACAGTGAGCTGCCCCGGGGTGATGATCACAGGCTCGTCGGTGCAGAAGTCGGGTAACTGGTCAACACCCGCCCACTCACTCCCGAGGTGCTCACTGATGTAGAAGTGCGAGTACTCGATGCTGACAACGCCGCTGACTTTGTCCATCTCCCGACCGTATGCCGCCATCACCGCAGGGCGTGCTCAACTTGTTCATGCCGTGACGCCACCGCAGGCGCTACTGGCGGGGAACGCAGAACTCGCCGTCGAGCATGGTGCCCGGTGCACGGCTTCGGTCATGGGCTCTGTGAGTTCGGGGAAGTCGCGGTCGAGGGGGCGGCCGGAACGGGCAACGGCCGCGGCGCGCTCACCAGGCCACGATGCCGCGCCACCACAGGCATCGGCGGGGGCGCGCCTGTGAGAGGCCGACAACGGCCGGACAAGAGCCACGCGCGACCAAGGGCCGGCGCATGATGCCGGGTGACAAGGTGATCATTGCCTCGGTACCGTCGGGAGGCGCCCGGAGTGGCACACGACGGACGGCAGATCACGGTGGCGATCCGCTCCGAGACGAACTGGGGTACGTGCCCTACCGACTCCACGCGAGGTCACCAGGTGGCCGACCCGAATTGGAACCTGCACACCGACCCGACTGCGGGCTAGTACCGCTCCGCCCCCGCCGGGTACGGAGCCCCGGCCCTCATGGCCCTCGGGCCCTAACCGTGATCACGGCCAGGGCCCGAGGCGTTTGTGCGCAGTCCGTGGATCAGAACAGTGCGTCAGAATCTTCCACGTACCCGACAAGCGTGCCCGGGGTGAGGCGTCCGCCCTTGAGGCCGTGGTAGACCCGTACGTCGGTGTAGTCGCCGTTCTTGGTGGCCAGGAGGTCGGGGTGGCCGTCGCGGTCCAGGTCACCGATGCCGATCAGTGTGGTGAAGCTGCGCCAGCCGCCCGTGCCGATCATCGTGCGGTTGTTGAAGTTGCCGCGGCCGTTGCCCGGGTAGAGCCACAGCCTGCCGGAGGTGTCGCTGACGACGAGGTCGTTCCTGCCGTCACCGTTCAGGTCGCCCGGCGCTGCGAAGGCGTCCATCGCGTTCCAGCCCCCGCCAACAAGCCGCCGGTCCCCCAGTGAGCCGCGGCCGTTGCCGGGATACAGCCACAGCCTGCCGCTGGTGTCCCGGGCGAGCAGGTCGCCCTTGCCGTCCCCGGTGAGGTCGCCAGCGGACTGGAGGCGGCTCATGCTGTTCCAGCCGCCCCCGATGAGCCGGCGCTCCCCGAACGAACCGCGGCCGTTGCCCGGGTACATCCAGAGCTTGCCAGTGGTGTCCCGGGCCAGCAGATCCTCGGTGCCGTCGCCGTTGAGGTCGCCGTGGCGGGTCAGAGCCGTCATGGACTTCCAGCCACCACCGATCAGCTTCCCGGTGGAGCCGCCGGGAAGGAACCACAGACGGCCCACGTAACTGCGGTGGAGCAGGTCCGGGCGACCGTCACGGTTCAGGTCACCGAACGCCTGGGCCGGGCCGTTGTCCGGGACCTCGGTGTAGGACCAGTCCACGGGTTCGGCGCGGCCTTCGCACTCCCGCAGGGTGTGAGCCCAGCGCACCGAGCCGAGGTTGTTGTCCAGGTGGCTGTTGTTGTCCGTGTAGGAGGACAGGTTGACTCCCACGTTCCCGGAGTAGCTCAGCAGGACATCATGGACGGAGTCGAGGACTTCATAGTTGGTCCGGCTGTAGAGGCAGGCCTCCCCGTAGCCGGTGCGGTTGATCACCGAGGACGCCCTGGACCGCCAGGAGCCGAGGTTGGACTGCGGCGTCGTGTAGGAGACCATCGCGCCCTGGCCTTCGGCGCCGTCGAAGACGCAGAACCGGCCCTGGGGGCAGCGGTCGAAGCCGGACGCGGCCTGGGCCGGGACCACCGAGGTCGCGGCAAGCCCCAGGGCGGCGGCCGTCGACACCAGGGCGGCACGCAGCGAGATACGCATAAAAAGGTTCCCCCCTCAAGGAACAACTCCTGCCGACACGCGCGCGCAGGAGGAGTCACACCTTATGCCGACCACCTCGACGTTCCGCTCCGGCCCCCCTCCCCCGGCTACGCGCGCACGGGCGGGCGCAGCAGCGTGCGGTCCGCCGGACACCGGGGCCGCACGCGCCGATGGCCGGCCCGAGCAGGCCACACCGCCCCCCTTGCCGGCATACGCCGGATTCCGGTTATGCCGACCTGTACCCTCTCCAGACTCCCGTGACCTGCGAACTCCCGAGCCATTCCTCCACAGAGCACTCCCGAGGCTCTCGTAGTAGCTTGGCCAAGCTCTACCAGTGGGGAACCGGGACGCCTGGTGCGACCTCGGTCCCGCGCGCCCTTGAGGGAGGCGAGTCCAGTGGTCGGGTGGCCGAGGCCCCCTCCGGCCACCCGACCTTCACCTTTTAGACAGGTCGGCTGGCGGGCCAAGTCGGGCACTCACGCGTGAGTCCACTCCAGTTGGCTCATATCCCTGGCGTGCCACGCGCAACATGGTCAGCTCCGCGAGTGGTTGTCGGACAGACGTGGATCTTGTCGAGATGCTGGACAGCTGGGTGTTGCCGGTGTGGGGGGTGTTGGTTCGATAGCCGTCGGCGCGGTTCGTGCCGACGGTTGCTCGCGGCAGGGTTTCGGCTGTTTTGCGCGCTTGGGGTGTCTGCCGCACCTCGGCCGGGGCACAGTTAGGCTCCCGACATCCTTTGGAGGTGCGGATGAAGTTACGCAGGGTACTCATCCTGTCCACGGCGGTTGCGCTGTTGCCTCTGGGCACGGCGGCCGCTCACGGTGAGGGAGAACCCGCCGGTTCGGTCACGACGGCTGCCACCTCGCAGTGAGCCTTATCCAACCTCACGCTGACGCGTGATGAAGGACCAGAACTGCCTGGACGATCGCGGTGATGCGGTTGGTGCTGCAGCGGAGCTTCCGCAGGAGGCGCCAGCCCTTC
>NZ_BMTS01000039.1 GCF_014649795.1 Streptomyces melanogenes | reverse complement strand
AAACTCACCACCCGCGGCGTCGCACTCGCCCGCTTCCGCGTCCTGCGCCCCCTCGTCCACGAAGTCCACGAACTGTTCACGGACTTCCTGCCGGGCATGGCACAAGCAGCCACAGCCCGCAAGAAACCCACGAAACCCGCGAAACCCGGGTGAGGCTCGCGCGCACGGCAGGGCCGCGCGGTGGCGGGAGGGAGCCGTTGACGACAGTGTCGGCGTACGTGTGAACCCGTACCCCGATAGCTTGCGGCTGTTGGCAGCCGGGACATGACGGCAGTGAAGACGGGCGCGTCGCGGGCCCGCCCCGCTTCGGCGTGCGGCCCGGGAGCAACGGTTCAATCCGCGCCCACTGCACATCTGTTAACGGCATACCCAGGCCCGCGACCGGCTGATCTAAACGAAACTTTCTGGGTCATTTGTCGGTCGGTGTGCCGGCCTGACCTTCCAGGCCGAGGTAGCCCTCGACGACTGACTGGGCGATGCGGGGACGGCCCCAGAGTGCGAGAAGTTCGTTGGCAAGGCCGGCGACGGCGAGGGGATCCTCGTCGAAGGGCCCGCTGACGGCAACCGCCAACAGCCCCTCCGGGACGGCATCGGCGTCAAGGACATCGCCCCACTCCCGAGATCCCATCCCCAGGTATTCGAGCCCGGTGAGCTCCGCGATCTCCGTGGGGTCGGCGAGGGCACCGGGGTGCGCGACGAGGGAACGCAGCCGGGGCAGCCCCATGAGCGGCGCGAGACCGACCGGCCGTCCGCCCCGGACGTCGAGAGCCAGGGCTTCCAGACCGGGGTGCACGGCGCGCCCGAGGCTCTCCTCGTCGTACGCGAACGACTTCGCCGCCGGCGCCTGGGCCTCCACGTCGGCCGATTCCGCTGCGAGACGATCCAGCAACAGGTCCGTCAGAGAGTCGGCGACGAGGCGGGCTCCGATGTTCTGCTCGTGGGATATGAGGATGACCTGCCCGAGGTGCCCGTGAGGGCCCGGCGTCAGATCGACGGCCAACCGGTCGCCACCCCCGTTGTCGCCGAACGCGATCCAGCCCGGCGAGCCGGCCAACCCCTGCACAGCGGCGGAGGGCCGCGTCTCGACCGCCTCCATCGCCGCGTGCTCCCACGGGCACTCGCGGGTCACCGCCTCGGCGACGTACAGCGCTGCCAGGTCGAACAGTTCGCACCGGACCGCTTGGGAATGGCGGCTCGACGCCTCGTAGTCACCGCCCCAGTCCGACCACTTGGCCCGCGTCACCCGGTACAGCGCCTTGAGCTCCTCGGGCAAGGCGATACCCAGGCGCAACTCGGCCGCCGCGATCTCGGCCTCGGTAGCGCCGACGGCGTCGGGCAGACGCCCACACACCGTCCTTTCGACCAGCGCCGGATCCGCCGAAGGCGCCAGCACCGCCTCGGGCGTCGGTTCGGGAAGGCGCCGCCAGGGCTCGGGGAGCGCGCCCTCGACCAGGACGAGCGCACCCGGATTGAACCCGATGCCGAGCTCCACCGCCTCACTGGGCACAAGCAGATGGAGCCGGGTGCGTCCCGTCGTCTCCATCTCCATCACAAACGTCACGGCACCGATGCCGTCCCTCACCAGGATGTCGTGCATCCGCCGCACACCGTCGTTGTACATCTGCTTCAGGGGCACGCTCCAACTGCTCCGCGTGATACGGCCCAACACCCGACCACCCGGGGCGGCGAGCCGCTCCGCGTTCTCCGCCCGCAGGAGCCGCAGCAGGGGCTCCCAGGCCTCGAATTGGTAGATCGCAGACCGGGATCTTTCGTGATCGTTCACGAAGGAGACCGTACCCGGGGGGTCGGACATCCGACCCCGCGCGCCCCATCCGCCGCCGGGCCGCGTCCCGGCGGCGACGCCGGGTGGGGTGAGCCCGGTGTGATACGGAGGCTACGGTCTGGAAGCTACGTGATCGCCGTTGCGTTGGACGGAAAGAATCAAAGGGACTTGCCCGCTGGTGGGGCGTACCGAGCACGTTGCGTCAACGACGTCCTGAGCCGTCACACGACAGGTTGATCTGCACGTGGCCAGCCATGCTTCGGCAAGGGCGGGGGACGGTCTTTCACTTCCAGCAGGCACCGCTCAGAGTCGATGTTGCTGTGAGCGGTGATTTCTCCGGTCCCAGCGCTACGTGAGTAAGTGCCGGGCATTATGGCGCTGATGCTGGGGCTGTGGTTGTCTCAAGGTCCGACGGCTTGGGGGGTGTCACATGGATGATGTGGCAGGGAGCATGGCGTTATCCGCAGTACAGATACTGACCGGCCTGGCGACAGGGGCGGCCACGGCGGTGGGGAACGAGGCGGGCCGGGCGGTGGGCGACCTCGTCCGGGCGCGGCTGGGTACTTCCGATGACGGTCGCGCCGCTCTGGACGGCGTCAGCGCCGACCCCGCGGATCCGTCGGCGGTCGCTGGGCTGCAGGAGGCGATCCGTCAAGCGCTGGCTGCCGATCCCGAGTTCCAGACCCGCATGGCCGTAGCGCTTGCGGGTCCGCCGCCGGACGTACCGCCCGCGCACGCTGTCAGCCCGCAGTACACCGGCAGCATCATCATCGGGGGCGGCAGCAAGGTACGGAACAGCCAGATCTCACTGGGCCCGCTGACCATCACCAATACGCGCGCCGCCCGCGTATCCCTCACCGGGATCGCCGCCCTGCTGGTCGCGTTGCTGTCCCTGGGCCTCTACCGGGGCGTGCAGTTGCTCACCGGCGACGACTCCCCCCACTCGGCCGCCGGGCCGTCGTCCGGCCTGAAGCCCTCTGCCCCAACGCCTTCCCGCCCGGCCTCCAGTACGTCGGATACTGACGCCCCCGCAGTGCGTAACGCGACGAAGGTCCAGCAGATCCTCCCGGACGCAGCGAGCTTGCCGCAGGGCTGGGCCGTCGCGAGCGGCTCGCCGACGACGCAAAAGTGCCGTAGCCGCGTCGGTATTTCGAAGGACGGGCAGTCCCACCCCATCTGCGATACCGGCTCGGTTCTCGACCTGCAGTCGGAATACGACCCGGGCCCCGGTGCCGACTACAACAGGGTGAACGTCGAGGTTCTGGCCTACCCCTCAGCGGCCGCGGCGGCCGAAGGCTTTGTGGGAGTGGAAGCCGAAAACGCCGACAGCAACGACGTGAAACAGGTGACGCAGGCGACTCTGCCGTCCTACGGGGACGAGTCATCGGCCGTCACCATGACCGCCACCGTGCCCGGTAGTGGTTCGCGCGTATCGCAGGGATTCTCGGTGGTTCGCTGCGGGAGCATCCTGGTGCGGGTCGTCGTCTCCGACGACGACGGCAGCACCGCCGGCCTCGACGCGCTCAACGCCTTCACCCGGACAGTGACCGCCCGCGCGCAACAGGCACTGCAGGACACGAGGCCCACCACCGCCGTCGAACTGTAAAGACCGCCCCGACGTCACGGCCCCTCGGCGCGGGCCAGCCTGCCCGGCAGGCCGGGCCCGGCGACGTCGTAGACACACCTACCGCCGGACCCTCACCGCAGCGGTCACGGGCTCAGCCCGGACTGGCCAGACAACCGTCAAGAGCCTGCCCAACCATGAATCAAAGACCTCGCCGAGCCGCACGTGAGCGGTCCGCTACTGGCCAGTTAGGCATCAAAGAAATAATCAGGTCTAAAGTAAAAACGGGCCTCCTTGTCCAGGGTGATCGGCCGTGGCTGGCGCACTGGCTTCTCCGGCTCACGTCACGCATCAGCCTTCTCCGCAGCGGATACACGGCACGAAGTCGTGTGAAAGGCGTGCACGAGTAACAACCGGGTGATCCGCGCGTACACGTCGTACGGCCTCCTCACCATCGATCTACGGCTCGACGGCCGCTGGTACTGGGCCGTCACTATGGCGTACTACGACTCCCGCCGGACCTGTCGCCGAGCCGTGTGCCATATCGTCCGCTCCGGCGACCCAAACACCTGGGCTGAGTTCGTGCCGTTCCTGCAGTTCGACGCGGAGATACGCAAGATCGTATGCACCACCCATGCGATCGAGAGCGTGAACGCGCGCATCCGTCGGGCGGTCCGGGCCCGCGGCCACTTCCCCTCGGAGGCCGCCGCGTTGAAGTGTGTCTGCATGGCGGTCATGAGCCTGGATCCGACCGGGAAGTGACGCAGGCGGTGGACCACCCGCTGGAAGCGGGCCCGGTGCCCGTCGGTGCAGCCGCCGCTGCGGGGCACCATCGCGATCGTGTCGGGCCACTCGCGGACGATCGCGGCCGGTGCGCCGTCGTGGACGATCGCGCAGAACGGGCAGCCGGGGCGCGGGTGCTTGCGGGGGACCGGCGGTCGATCGATGTGGTGGTGGGTGACGGCGACACGTAAGCCGTGGGTATGCAGGCGGCGGCCGATCGCGTCGGCGACGGCCGGGGCACGGTGACGGCCGTACCAGCAGTTGACCAGGAGCTGGACAGGGCGGCCGTTCGCAGCGGTGAGCAGTGCGGTGAGTTCGTGGAAGGCGTCGTCGATGATGCGGGCCGCACCAGGGGTGTTGAGGACGTAGGCGCTCACGTCGGCGTCCAGACCCGTCTGGCCGGCGACGGCGTCGGCCATGGCCGGGTCGTCCGGCGGGTTGAGCAGTTCGTTCGTCAGGTTGATGGAGAGGACGGCGGCGCGGTAGCGGGGCGGGGGAGCGTCCTGCCAGCGGGCGCCGAAGGAGTCGATGAACACGTCGGTCGTCACGAAGTCTCCGGGCTCGAAATTGGGGTGTCGACGCTGGAGCGCTGCCCCGGCCGGAAAGGTCGGGGCAGCGCTCAGGCATCGGCGGGGCTACTTGGGGGTATCGGTGATGGCCAGCAACTGGTCAGTGGTCACGCCCATCACGACCCGGGCGTCCGTCGTGCCCTGGGCGCCCTGGGCGGCGGCGTATTCGTCAGCGGGGCCGTGGACGCCGTACATGTGGCTCAGCGGGTCCGGTTGGCGAGGAAGGACTCGGCTGCCGACCACGGGGTCAGCTCGATGCCGAAGCCGCTGTGTGCATCGGGTCCTTGGATGTGGACCAACCGGCCGGACAGGTAGACGACGTCGCCGGTGCGGAACGCCCCGGTGTAAGCACCGAGGTAGCTGCGAAGGTGGGTGATCCGGCGGGCGAACACGGACGGCTCGTCGACCGTGGACTCCGTGACTGTGTCCACCTCGATCCCGTAGAGCGCCGGCGTGACCAGGCCCTCGGAGTGATCCGTGATCCGGGCAAGGACGGAGATCGCCCCTACCTCTTTGGCAACCACCCCGGCGAACGTCTTGTCGCCGTCGTCCCTCAGCGGCTCACAGTTGATGTGCGCCCCCGCACCGGCTGTCAGGCCCTGCAGTTTGCGGGCCTCCTGGCGCATGAGCGCGTCGAAGCTTCCTCCCACCATGTACTTGGCGCGCCGCACGTACAGCCGGGTGAGGGTCTCGCCCTCGTACGGATGGATGAGGGCGCGTTCGGCGAACAGTGCGCGGGCTGCCTCATAGCCGCGCGAGCCGTAGCAGACCAGATCTATGTCGGAGCGGGCGTTGCAGGCACCGATCAGGAAGGACCCGGTCACGCCGATGACGTCCGCAGCGCCGGCTGCGACGATCCAGTTGATGATGGCGCGCAGATCCTCGCTGACCGCCGTTTGGTCCAGGAGGCCGGGAGCCTGGTGCAGTGCGGCGAGGGTCTGACGGCAGGAGTAGTGGGTGACGATGTCCTCGCGGGGCACACCGGTGATGACGCACCCCACGGCGGGGGAGTAGATGTAGCACTCGGGCCGGTCGGCGAGGATCCCGAACGCTTTGGACACGACGCTGTTCTGCCGGTATGTCCGGCCGAACAGCACCCGGTCGCCGCGGGCGTCCGGGTAGTACTTGACGTACCCCAGGAAGTGCGTGCCGGGATGGACATCGCCGATGACTTTGAAGATCACCCCGGCGCGGTCGAGGAGGTAGTCGCGGTCACGGATGGTCGCCAGCGCGGTGCCCAGCGGCGAACTCTTCGAGTCCGGGGAAGAGGGCGGTATCAACCGTCCCGGTGCGCTCATACTGCTCGAGTCCCTTCATGAAGAGATGACGGCGGTACTGCCACTTCAGGTGCTTGTCCGTACGGGAGGGGTCGGTGGGCCGCATCAGGGCGAGGAAGAACAGGGCCTTGACGAGCAGGTATGCGCCCAGGTTCTGGCTGACCGGCTGTCCGGTTGCGTTCAGGCTCGCGTCGTCCAGCACGGCGAGATAGCGGCGCCGCTGGCCGGGGCTGGCGGTGTAGCCCTTGTTGCCGCCTTTGAAGCCGATGATTTCCAGGGTCGGGAGGACGTCGTATCCGAGTGGCACCAGACCGTGGTGCTGCCAGTCGATGACCCCGGCCGGCAAGACGTTGGGCAGGCCGTAGTCGAGGTGGCCCCGCACCAGCGCAACCGTGCCAAGGCGGTCCAGCGCGTGATCGAGCGCAGCGTGCGTCCGGGTGTTGTCCAGGTCGGGGTTCTCCTGGAAGACGTTCTGGGTGAACCCGGCGCTGTCCAGCCACTGCCGCAGTGAGCCGGGCGCGGGCACGACCATGTGGGCAGCCTGTGCGCGCAGCAGCCTGGCGGCGACCTGCGCGGCGGTGTCGGCGACGTCGTCGTGCAGGGCGCGGCCGCCGTCCAGTGACGCCACCGCCCGGTCGTGCAGCGTCTGGTCGCCCAGCGACTCCTCCACGACGTAGTAGTGGCCGTCGCCAGTGACGCCCTCCTCCAGGACGTGCGGGACCGGGTAGTCCAGGTCCGCGATCCGGCGCTGGAATTCTGCCTCCGCTTGGAGCTCGGCCCCGCCGGTACGCCGGTAGCGCGTTCCGTCGGCGGAGACGTACACCGCACCATCGGCGGCGGTCCGCTTCTTGACGAACCGCCAGTTGTTCTCGTTCATCAACTCGCTCCTTCCGGCTCCTTGGCAGAACCGTGGGTGACCGGGTACTCGGGGATGGCCCGGGACAGGGTCCGGACGTCCATGACCCAGCGCATATCACCCGCCGCGACGCGGCGCCGCAGTTCGGCGAGGACGTCACTCCCGGGGATGTCCGGCCGGGCCAGGTGGGCGCGGCACCAGAATTTCAGCAGGGCCGGGAGCTGTGCCGTGGTGATGCCCGCCCGGATGTGCAGTGAGCACAAGGGCAGGAACCAGGTGAGGAACAGCTCTCGTAGCGCCGGGCTGACGCGGTGCACCTCGCATATCCGCTGCAGCGTCGCGGTGTCGTCGTACGGGATGTGCCCGTGCAGCGCGTACCGCAGCCGTGTTCCGTTGTGCCGCCGGAACAGGGCCCCGTAGGCGGCGACGTTCGCCGCGGCGTTCTCGGTGACCGTCATCACCGGCTGGCTGGCGCTGTGCCGGTCGGCGGCGGCCAGTACGGCGATGTGCACGCCGGCTCGCGGGTCCAGGACCAGGCCGTCGAGCCCGAACGGCGCGAGGCTGATGCCGTGGTCGCGGGTGCGGGACAGGATCAGCCGCTCCGGGACGTTCTGGGCGATGGTCAGGAGATGTCCCGGTAGCCGGGCCCGGTGGGCGTGGAAGTCATCATGTGCGAGCACTTGCGTGCCTGGGGCCCGGTCCCAGACCAGCAACCGCCGGGTGTGGAGCCGGGAGCCCTGGTGCCCGCACCTCCGGCAGGCGTGGGCGACGGCACCGGTCATGTGACCGCAGCGGGCGCAGACATGGACCGCGGTGGGAACGACCGCCAGGATGCCCTCCCGCAGGAGGCGTTCGGTCATCTCCAGCGCGAGGGCGGCCACGACGGGCGTGGTGTCGGTGAGGACGCCACTGGTCGGGGCCGCGCCCGGCGCGTATTTGGCGGCGATCGCGCGATCCTCCCGCTCCTGCCGGCCGACGGTGTCCCGGTCGGGGGCGCCGCGGTGGCGCAGGTCTCCGGCCAAGGTGACGGTGTTCCACAGATGCGGAACCGGCCCGGCGCCAAGGAGGGCGTTGAGCGCTTCGGCCGCGCGGATACCGGACACCTTGCCCGGCCGTTCAGCGATCGTGAAGGGGCCGTTCTGCACGGGCCCGTTGATGTACAGGACGTTCATGGCCGCGGCCTCCTCAGCAGTCCGGTTGGGCGGTGCCGCGGGCGTGGAACAGGCCGTCGGCCTGCTCATAGACCAAGACGGCGGCGTTGGGTGTCTTGCGCACACGGGCCTCGTCGACCAGTTCGGTCACCGGCCGACGCTCCAGGACCGCACGCAGCGCGAGGATCGCGGTGTGGTGCGTGACCGCCACGACATCCGCCGCGGACACGGTGTGCAGGCCGTCGACGAACGCAGTGGCCCGCCGCAGGACGCCGCAGGCGAGGGACTCTCCGCCAGCGCCGGGGGGCGTCCACAGGTGCTTGCGGGTCTGCCGGTCCTCCGTTCCCTCGGGGTAGGTGGCGTATAGCTCCTGTTTGGTCATGTAGGTGGCTGCGCCGTAGTGCTGCTCGTTGAGGAGCACGGTCACCTCGTAGGGCAGGCCGGGCAGAGCAAGCGCGGCGGTGTCGAGGGCGCGGCGGTACTGCGAAGTGCGGACCGCCGGGTCAGGTCCAGTCAGGTCCCGCAGCGTCCGCCGCAGCCACAGGCACTGGAGGAAGCCACGGGGCGTCAGGCCGACAACGTCCCGGGACAGGGCATGCGCGGCCGGCCCGGCCCACGGACGGGGGTTCTCATAGAAGCCGGTGTATTTGGTGGCGTTCTCGATGGATTCGGCGTGGCGAACGAGGAAGAGCATCTTCATCCTCTCTGTGAAGGTGTCGTGCCAGACAGCGCCGCGCCCGCCGGAAGGCAGGGCGCAGCGCTCGGGTGGGGTGTTACTGGGGTGGGGTGTCGGTGAGCACGCCCCGGTTGGGACCAATTGGTCCCGAAGCCGGGCGAGTGGGGTCAGCCGGAGGCCGGGACGGTCGCGGCCCTGTGACTGTCGCGGTGCGCGGTCTGTGCCGGTTCGGCGAGGACTCGGAGACCGTGCTGCTCGCCGACCGGTCCGCAGGCGCTGCACACCACCCGGTAGGCGCGGCGCCCGGTGCACCCGGATCCGGGATCGCGAGGCTTGCCAGAGGGGCTGATCGCATGGGTACACATGGTGCCGTCGCGGTGTAGCGGCTCGATCTTCACGCTGATGCGGGCCATGGGGGTCGTCTCTCCTGTTCGGGTTCGGGGAAGGGCAATTGGTGGAGCGTCGTCGTGTGGGCGCGTCCTCGTGCGGGGCGCGGCGGGGTGGGCGGTTCGGTGCGCACGAGCTCGGCGTCAGGGAGGAGTCCGAGCTGTCCGGCTGCGGCTGTGCGAGCGGCGAGAGTGAGCGAGCGGTGGCGTGGTGCCGTGCCCGTCTCACTCGCTTCGACCATCAGAGACGGCTTGATTCAGGTAGCCGCTCGTGCCCCCGCTCTCGGGCTCGCTGCGCACAGCCGCAGGACGTCCGGCCCTGGCCCGCGGAATGGAAAGCCAGGTCTCGAACAGGACGTGCTTACGGGTGAGATGAGGAACGTCAGGCGACGGATACAGCAAGGTATAGAGCTTCTTCAAGGAGGCTTGTTGCAGGATCCCAACCTTGTAGACCTTGCGGCCACGGACATGAGAGACAAGTCCGTGAGCTGCACACCATCCGTGGAAGGCACCCGCGAGAGCCTCGGAGGCAGAGTTCAGCTCGATACGCAGATCGGGCCGCTGCTGTCCCCGGCGACTCTGCGTCAACGACACTGTCCCGTCTCCGTCAAGCAGCCCCCTGACGAACGCTGCTTCGTACTCAGGCGGGATGCCGACTGGCCAGTCGATCACGAAGCTCTTCGCTGTGACGAGCCCGATCTGGCGCAGCCGTTCAGCTGCGTGGGGCGATGAGAAGCAGATGCGCCAGTGCTGGCCAGCGTTCTTCGTCCGCACCCCGCCAGGCTGATCTATCAGCTCCGAGATCGTCTGTACGAGTTCCCGGTCCTTCGAGCAGACCTCGACGGTGTTTCCTCGGTACAGGTATCCATCAGTCCAGATGATCCCCAAGACCCAGGCCATATCGTTCGACCAGGCATCGAAGAACCGGTCGTTCCACGGATACCTGAAGAGAGGCTTGGTCTCTCCCCTTCGAGCTCGCTCCCGGAACTGTGTCCGCTGGCTCTTGGGTTGCCCATCAGCGATCTTTCCGTGCGGTCCCCGAAGGATGCGTCCTTCTTCCTCCGCTCTCTTGGCTCGGTGAGTCCGCGCTCGGATCGACATGCACTGCCGGCAGTCACTCTTCCCGGTCGGGCTGATGTACTCGTTGTCACCCGTCACCACGTGGCCTCTGCGGCAGATTCTTCCCACACTCATACCGTTCTTCCTCTCTGGCCCCACAGCCAGGTTGACCACCGGGAGGCCGCCGGTATCGGGCCGGCGGCCTCCGGGTGCCCGCGATCCGCGCGCTGATCTGGGCCAGTCGCGCGGGTAGTGGTGCTGGTGCTCGGGACGGATGGGCACGGCGGCTCCGCTACTCGCCGCCGGCGGCTTGGCGCTGCTCGAACGCCTCGATCAGTTCGCCCAGCGCGCCCGGGTTGCCGGCGGTGCCGACCCAAACCCCGGCTTCGGTCCACACCGGCACCTCACCGGAGTCCTCCGCCTCGAACCAGCAGACGTACAGGCCGTGCCGCTCGAGGACGGCCGTGGCGACGGCGGCCGGGCCGGAGGACTGCGGCGCGGTCTCCAGCACGGCGAGCGTGGTGACGGCCAGCCACATCGGCTCGTCCGGCGTGCGGGGCAGCCGAAGGTAGCCGGTGACGCGGAGCTTGTCGCCGGGGACCAGGTCGTGGATGACCGCGTGGGCCAGCTCGGAGTCGTCGACGCTGCAGGGCAGGATCATCTCGTCCGTGCGCTCGTCTGTGGGGGAGACGGTGAGGCGGAACCGCGCCGTCGACCCGTCCAGGTCGCCGGGCACACTCTCCTCGTCCAGGAAGCCGTCCAGGGCTATCGCGTCGTCGTCGGCCACGGTCAGCCGGCCTTCCGGACCGGCGCCTGGTGTGCGGCGTCGTACGCCTTCAGGACCCGCTTGGGCACCATCCCGGCGTCGGCGACCTGGTGGCCGTGCTCGCGCGCCCACGCCCGGACGGCGGCGAGCTCCTCCCGGGTGCGGCCGCTGCCCAGGCCCGCGCGGATCGGGGTGGGCGCGGCGGCGGCCACCGTGGTGGTGGTGCGGGTGCCTGCCTTCATGGTGCGCAGCTCCTCCTGCGCCTTCTCCAGGTCGGCCTTGGCCTTGGCGACTTTCTCCTCCGCCTCGCGCTGCGCGGCCTCGCTGTCGCGGCGCTCGGACAACTCGGAGAGGTCGGCGGTGACGCGGGCGGCGCGGCTGCGGACTCCGGCGGCCGGGTGCGCGGCCGCCCAGTCAAGCAGCTCCTGCACCGCGTTGGTGACGGGCAGCGCGACGACCGGGACGTCGATGGCGAGCGGGTCGACGCCGTCGTCCGGCTGCTGCCCGGCGGCCTGGGCGGCGATGAGGGCGCGGAGTTCGGTCTCGCTCAGGCCGGTGGCCTCGAGGATCGCCTCCTGGGAGTCGCCGTTGTTGTGCATGGAGATCGCCATGGCCTCGAACGCGGACAGGGCCGGGGCGGCGGGGGTGTTCGTCATGGTGGGTGCGTCTCCGGTTTCCGGGATGAGGGGGAGCAGGGCGGTGAGGGTGTCGGTGTCGGTGGGCAGCCCGAGGACGTCCAGGAGCAGCGCCATGTCGTCCTTGTCGCGGGAGTAGCGGGCAGTGACCCGGGCCGCGGCGGCGAGCTGCCGCGCCGGGCTCGGGTCCAGGGGGAGTGATTCGGCTTCGAGGGCCTCGGTCCAGTCGGTGAACACAGTCAGGCCGCCTTGCCGCTGGCGACCAGCTCCAGCACGCGCCGGTTGGACGCGGCCTGTGCGGGGGTGATCGGTTCCTTCCAGCGGTTGTACGGTGCGGGCCGGGTGGGGATGCCCTCCAGCTCCAGGCGGGCGAGGACCAGTTCGCGGACGGTCGGCGGCAGGACGCGCGCCGCCCGCTGCCGCTCACGGCGCCGGCGGTCCTGTTCGGCAACGACGCCCACCCAGTCATCACCAAGGCGTCCCACGAGTTGCTTGCGCAGTCGCGTGCGCTCGCGGAGGGTGGTCGCCGCCCACACCCCCGCCTTGGTCAACTCGGGGTTGGCAAGTGCCCACTTCAGGCAGCCCGTGACAACCGGGCACCCGGAGCAGGCATGGGTGGCCTTGGCCAGTGCCTTCTCCCGGCCGCGGGGTTCTTCGTCCGTGTCGTGGATGTCCTCGATCGCGAACAGGTCGGGCGTCGTGCGGCAGCGCAGGGGCTGCTCGGTGTGAGGGAAGGGGATACGAGTGTCGGCGATGATGGCCGACACGTTGGGGATGCCGTTGCGGTTGCCGCTCACGAGGTGCCCTCCGGTGCGTGCAGGTGGGGGAGTTGGAGGCGGACCTGGCCCACCAGGTCCTGGCTGGGCTTCCACGGTCCAAGCGCGCCGGCCCTGATGGGGATCGGGAGGGCGAGCTCGTAGACGTCCGTGAGGACCAGGTGCCAGGCGCCGCGCTGCGACCAGGGGCTGCACGGCTTGCCGTCGTCGGAGTCCTGGTGGCAGTCGGTGAGGCGGGCGACGCCGATGACCGCGCCGCCCTCCAGCTGACGGCCGCGGATCGCGGTGGCGACCAGCGGGTCGCGCAGCGGGGCACGTTCCAGGACCAGCCCAGCGTGCAGGAGCAGCCAGCCGCGCCAGGACCAGGGGCGCGGACGGTTCTCCACGTCCTTCCCGGCGAGGATGCAGGCCGCCCAGGGCTGGCGGATCGCGATGCCCCGGATCCAGGTGCCCGGGTCAGAAACCGCGGGCGTGCTCATGCCGCCCACCCCAGGGAGCTGGTGCCCGGCCGTCCGGCACGGCGGCCGTTGATGGACGGCACCGTGGCGTGCTGCGGTCCGGCGAGGACCGGGTGGCCGGTGTGCTTGCCCGCGTACATCGCGGCGTCGGCGGCCCGCTGCAACAGGCTCAGGTCCGTCGTGCCGAGGATGTCGGGGGAGGCGGCGCCGATCGACGCCGCGACGTCGACCAGGACGCCGCCGTCGACCTCCACCGGTTGCGCAAGCAGGCTGATCAGCTGCGTGAGGCGGAGCGCGCGTCGGGCGGCTGCGATCCGTACGGCGACGGCGAACTCGTCCCCGCCGAGCCTGCCGACCGCCCCGCGGCTGCCCGCCCAGGCGGTGAGGCGCTGCGCGGTGACGGCCAGGACGCGGTCACCGGCAGCGTGACCGCCGGGACCGTCGTTGATGTCCTTGAAGTGGTCCAAGTCCACGATGACCACCAGGGAGTTGCCGCCGTACCGGCTGGTGATCTGTCGGGCCTTGGCGGTGTAGCCGTCGCGTCCGAGCAGCCCGGTGAGCGGGTCGCGGCGGGCGGCGGCCAGGCGCCGGTGGAGGCTGACGGCGTGGAGGGTCCAGCCGGTCAGCGGAACGGTCAACGTCGTGATGAGCAGAGCGCGTTGCCCTAACGGGGCATGTAAGCGCACGGTGGAGGCCATACTGAGGGCTCCCTCTCGTCTCGTACGGGATGGGTGGCCCGAGGCAGGCGGTTGGTTACCAGGCCTTTGCGCCTGCCTCGGGGCGTATCTACAGTTCGTACGGCTTCTTGCGAGTCGAGCTGTCCGGGGTGGACCAGGGGCCGGCGTTGGCCGCCGCCCAGTCCAGCTCCCAACCATCGCGGACCCCGCACGCTCCCCAGCCGCCGTCCTGCTGCCCGGGGACCTCGAGTCCGGCCTGCCGCGCGGCGAACGCCGCGTCGTATGCCTGGCGGGCGCGGTCCAGGGCCTCCTCGACCGAGGACGCCTTGCCGGTGAAGACGTGCACACCGTGCTGCGCCCGGCTGGTGTCGTGTATCGGGACGTCGACCTCGTAAAACTCCAAGTGCCACATGACGGCCTCTCCTTCCTCTCGCTGGTCGTGGCGGAACACCGCGACCGCCCCGGCTGGGAAGGCCAGGACGGCACGGAGAAACGCCGCGTCTGCGCGGGTGTGGATCAGCGGTTCGCGGCGCCCGCAACGATCTCGGCGTGATCGAACGCGAGGTCCGGGAGCGCGTCCAGGGGCCACCAGCGGGCGGCGGTGGCGTCGTCCCCGGCCGTCGGCTGGACCAGGGTGGGCAGGGTGGCGGTGTAGGCGACGCTGACGTACCGGTCGCGCGGGTCACGGCCGGGGGCGTCGAAGGCGCCCACCTGCCGGAGGTGGGTGGCCGGGACGGTGATGCCGGTCTCCTCCTCCAGCTCGCGTGCGGAGGCGTTCAGGCTGGTCTCCCCGGTGTTCACGTGGCCGCCGGGCAGGGCCCACCGGCTCTTGAATGGGTCCCAGCCCCGCTCGATCAGCAGGACGTGCCCGGCGGCGAACAGGACGACGTCGGCGGTGTAGCGGATCGTCTCGTCGGTGGTGTCGGTGCTCAAGAGGTGCCACCTGATCTCGGAGCGGAGCCCCGGCCCGAGCGGCCAGGGCTGAACGGGCAGTGCGTCATGCGTTCTGTAAAGGGGAGGGACTGCTCCGGGGCGGCCGGGTTCGTATGCCTGCGGCCGCCCCGGGCGCTCAGCGGCCAGCCGCGTGGATGGCGGCCGTGGTGCGGACGGTGTCCGCGAGCAGCACGGTCAGCTCGTGGCCATGGTCGACGGCATCCTCCAGGCGCTCGATGAGCTCGGGGCCAGGCCCCGGGCGCGAGCACCGGTCAGGACGCCCTCGAGGAACAGGACATCGGCGAGAACGCGGCCGCGAACGTCCAGGACGCCCGGCTGTACATGCAAGGCGTCGCCGTTCTTCGCGGTGGCCAGAGCCGCATGGTCGGCAGACTCGGTGTACGCGGTCTCGGTCTGCTCGGTGAGCAAGGCGTCGACCTGGGGGGTGTCGCCGTAGGCGCGGCGCCAGCCGAAGCGGGCGGCGGCGGCCTCCATCAGGGAGCGGCGGGCGAGGGGCATGTAATCCTCCTGGGAAGGGTCGGTGCCTGGCCGGGTGGCCGGGCGGTTTCCGCCGGCCCCGCCCCACACGGCTGACACGTGGGGCGGGGCCGAAGTAAGCCGGCCGGAGCAGCTCAGCGTGGGGTGGCCTTCGTAGTCGCGATGAGCGCGGCAAACGTCTCCCAGGCGTGGTGCCAGGCAGCATCCAGGCAGTAGGCGCCGTTGATGCCGTGGTCGGTGAGTGCGAAGAAGGCGCCCTTGCCCGTCTTCGAGGCGAGTGTTTCAAGGACGCCCCCGGGCACCCGCCGGTCGGCGGCGTAGTGGGTGATCCCGGAGATGGCGAGTGCGGCCGCGGCCGCACCGGGGTGCAGCCGGATGCCCAGGAAGCGGGCGCCGATGCCGACGGCGACGGCCTGGGTGACTGTGTAGGTGAGGCAGTGGTGCAGGCACGCCTTGCGGCCATCGGCCGTGCCGTGGACGGTCTTCGCCTTCGTGTCCGGGTCCTCGTAGGTGACCGGGTACTGGTCGGAAGCGCCTTTCACACGGGCGCAGAAATCGTTCTGCACCCAGAAGTCGCCGACCGCGCTGGCGGCGCGGGTCAGTCCGAGCAGGGCCGCGAAGGTGGCGGGACGATGCTGCATGCTGGGTTCTCCTGATCTCGCTATGGGTGAAGGAAGCGGGGCAGCCGACTCTTTGCCGATGCTGCGGCCTGCCCGTGATGCGAGCTCCGCCCCGGCTGTGACAGCCGGGGCGGAGCTCGGTCAGAAGGGGGGTTCGTCGGCGGCCTTGGGCCGCGGCAGAAGCCGAAGACGCAGCTGTGGCCGGTACGCCCAGCAGCCGCACGCCTCCATCTCCGGGTTCGCGCCGCCCACCCACCAGCCGCCAGCACCGCGGCACTGGGGGCAGTGGTGGCGGGGCTGCGAGGTGAGCTCGATGCGGTACCGGTCTGCGGAAAGCCGCCAGTGGCCGGCCTTGAGGACGACGGCGGCCGCCGCGACCGTGACGGGCACAGCGGCCGCTAACAGTAAGGCAGTTCGCGCGCGCACGGCGTCAGGACCGGTCGAAGGGCTGGACAGTGAAACGGACGCCCTGCCCCGAGGGAGCGGGCGTCACGGCGAGAAAGTCCGGGTGGGCCTGCGCGATGTCGCTCAGCAGCGCCTTGATCCAGTCGGTGGGGCGCTGGAGGTCGACGCGCAGCGCCATGAAGTCGGACAGGCGCACCAGGTGCGGAGCCGCGCGGTAGCGGCGGGCCCACAGCCGGGTGCGGATCATCTTCGCGGCCTCGCTGTCGGTGGGCCGCGCGGGCACGCCGCGCGGCAGCGCCCTGCAGACGGCCGCGTGGACGTTGGCGGCCTGGGCGGCATCCCGCTCCACCATCACGTTGCCCAAGGCGTTGCGGTCCGCGCGGTGGGTGCAGCCCAGACAGGCGGTGGCGTAGCGCGCGGGGCTCTGGTCACTGTCGGCGGTGTAGACGAGGACGGTCGCGCCTTCCAGCGCCCGGAAGCGCTGGCAGACGAGCGTGCCCTGCGGCGTCCATGTCTCGGGAGCCGGGGCGGTATGGGTGAACAGGGCCACGGTGGCTTCTCCTTCGGGAGGTTCGCTGATCAGGCGGCCAGCGAGTGCTTGGCCGGGGGCGTGATGTAGCTGCTGGGGTCCACCGGTGTGCCGTCGTGGCACTCCAGGCAGCACCCGAGCTTCTTGGAGAGGCAGCTGTAAAAACGCCTCCCGCAGCCGGAGCAGGTCTGCCTAGCGGCCATCGCCTGGTCCAAGGCCCGCTCCTGAGCGAGCGTCGGTGTCCGCTTGGGCTTCGCCAGGTCGACGCGGAGCAGGAAGCCCCGGGTGGGGTGGGTGCACGACCACTGCGGCCGGTAGGAACACCACTTGCAGCGCAGGACCGCGACCGGCCCGTCGTTGCCGCCCGGGCTCAGGCCCAAGTCGCGTAACTGGCGTCGGGTGACCAAACCATCGGGGACCGCGCCACGGTCGTACTCGGGCAGCATCGCGGTGCTACGCGCCACCCGCTTCACCTCACGGCGGCGCCTCCTGTGGGAGCGGGGCATCACCTGCTCCAGGTACCGGGAAGCCGGGACGGGCGCTGCGGGTAGCGGGGGCCGGGGCGGAAGGGACGGGGACGGCCGATCCGGCGGCGCGGGCAGGCGATGAGCACGGGCGATTCCTTCCGCAGATCGGGGCAGAGACGGCGGCGCCCCGCCGGCGGTGTGGCCGTCCGGCGGGGCACGGGGGTGCTGTGCGGCTGGTAGTCCACGGCTACGGCGTGTTGGGGGCCACCGTGGTGGTTGGCGGGCCCTGGGGCGGAGTGTCGGCCTGCCTGTCCGCACTGGCGTGGGAGGCAAGGACGACGGCGAGGATGACCGCGGCGATCAGTACCAGGCGCAGCAGGAGCGGCATCGCCGGCTTCGAGGCGGCGGTGGGCGGTGCGGGTATGAACCATCCCTGAACCGGCTGCGGCGGGGTGGTCTGTGGCATGACGTCTCTCCTTGCGGATCAGCGGTGTTGGGGGTGGTGCGCAGGCCGGTCTGCCGGTGAAGCCCTCGGGCGCGCGGCGGCGTTCGAGGGCCAGGCGGGCCGACGGGATGTCAGCGCTGTTGGAACTGGCGGACGTTGTCGGGGCTGTCGTTGCCCTGCGGGCTCTGGGCCGGGAGGTGGATCTCGGCCTTGGCTTCGGGCCGGAACGCGGGGGCCGGGTTGTGAATGTGGGTGACGATGACCGGGCGCAGGCTCAGTCCCCGCAGCGCGAATACGGAGGCGATGCTCCAGGCGAGGACGGCGATCCCAGTGGCGAGTGTGCGGCCGTCGGCGGGAGCGGCCGACCAGATCATGGCGGCGCTTCCGGCGCCCCATGCCACCCACAGGAGGCGGGCGGCAGTGCTGCGCAAGAACCCGCCGATCAGACCGGTCAGGCCGGCGACTTGCCAGAGGGTGTAGATGGTGGAGCCGCTGACGGTGAGGCCGGTGGAGTGCTGGGCGATGTAGGAGCGGATCGGCTGGTCGACGACTGCCCATACGCCGGTGGAGGCGTCGGTGCCGATCTGCACCGTGGGTGCGGCGGTCAGCAGCCGGTGGACCTCGTCGGCGAGGACTGTGGCTGCGCTGTCCAGGAGCAGAAGGACGAGGGAGAGGGTGGCGACGGCCAGGAGCGCCTTGACCCAGTTCGCCATCTGGTGCCAGCCGAGCTCGGGGGCCTGGCGCAGGTCCTCCCAGCGCCGGTACAGAACACCGTCGGGGCTGCTCCAGGCGTCGTCCCACCACGCGCGCAGGGCGGCCCGTCGGGCTTCCTGCTCTTCGATCGGATGCGGAACCACCGTGGAGTCGGGATCCTGATCGGTCTGGTCGGTGGGCTGGGGTTCTTGGTTCCGGTCGGGGAGCTGTGGGCGGTCGTTGTGGTCAGCCACGGTCGGCTTCTCCTTCGAGGGGTGGTGAGGCGGCGCAGGGATGGGAAGGGCTCTGTTGCCGGGGCCTGGTGGTGCGTCAGGCTGGGGCGGCAGGGCCGGGAAGGCAGCGAGGGGGCGCGATGAGCGTGGAGTTCGACTCGGTGATCGCCGACGGGGTGATCTATCCGGCGTTCACAGACGACAACGGCGTGCTGTGGATCGACGACGAAGAGGACTACGAGGTGGTCGTCGACCACGCGGTCGTCGGCGGGGTGATCTACGAGGCGGAGGTCGATGAGTACGGCCGCCTGCTGATTTATCTGGACGACGACTGACCGGGCGCTGCTGCGGGCGGCCTGCCCCGTACTCGACTCCCGGCCGCGTGGGCGGGGTTCGAGTACGACGCAGGGCGTCCGGGTCAGCGGTGGATGTCGTTGCGGGTGCGGGCGAAGAACATCCCGCGCGTGCTGCTGTTGTTGGTGATCTGGGTGTGGTGGGTGACCGGGGCTTCGTAGATGGTTGTGGCCACTGCGGAGCGGGCGCGGCTGATCGCGCCGCCGATGGCGGTGGCGAGCATCGCGGCGCCGGCGAGCGGCAGGGTGACCATCAAGACCCCGGTCAAGGTGACTGAGGCGAGCCCTTTCAGGACCAGCCAGGCGCAGCAGCCGAGGCCGACGGACCCGGCGCCGACGCCGATGGAGGCGACGGCGATCCCGGCCGCCCAGGCGGGCACGATGCGTTTGTCGTCCTGCTTGACGGGCGGGGTGTCGCCGTAGGCGGGCACGGGGGAGTCGTCGCGGAACGACGTCGGGAACTGGCGTACCGGCTGCTCGTGCCGGAAGTTCGCGTCGAAGATCCGCTTGGCTTCGGCGGCGGCCTCGGAGTCGGACATCGGGCGGCCGGTGGGATGGAAGTCCATGGTGTTCTCCGTTCGGGACGGGTGCGCCCTGACTGCCGTAGAGGCGGGGAGGGCGCGAGGGGAGCCAGGGCGGGCTGCTTCCGGCGGCTTCACGTTTGGGTCATCCGAAGCTGCTGATCCATCCGGTGACGCTGCTGATCGTGCTGGTGATGGCGGGGGCCATGCCGGTGGAGGCGAGGGTGAAGCCGAACAGGACAGCGGCGAGGGCGGGCCACAGCCGCAGGTAGCCAGTGCGCAGCAGGACCAGCACGATGACTCCGGCGAACAGGACCAGGGAGACGGTCAGCGCCACAGTGGTGAACTCCTTCGGGAAGGCGGGCGGCCGCCCGGGATACGGGGTCAGCCCGGCCGGAGGCGGGGGAGGTGGGGTTAGTTCCTGATCGCGGTCAGGGTGTTGCGGACGCTGCCGAGCTTGACCGCGCGGCCGCCGTCGGCGTTGACGAGTTCCAGGATCTGGAGCGCATCCAGCGGGTCGTCGTGCGCGTCCAGTACGGCCTGGATGCGGTCGCGTAGCGTGCGCGCGCGGGGCTTGGGCACTGCGGCCGGGACCGGGGAAGCGGCCCGGCTGCCACCGGAGCCGTTCTTCTTGCCCCCGCCGTCTTCGCCCTCTTCGTCTTCGTCGGGCTCGGGGAAGACGGCCCGGTACGCCGCCATGCCGTCCAGACGCCGACCGTAGGCATCACCGATGAGATCCCAGGCGACCTGCTCGATCTCGGGCGGTGCGCCAGGTCCGTACAGATCCAGCACCATCGGGTCCAGGCCCTCGGTGGGGATGTGGGAGCCGATGCTCCAGAACCGCATCTTGGAGCTGGGGTAGCGGCCGTTGACGTTGTACGCGGTGCCCTGGGTGCCGGGCAGGTCGTCGTCTTGTTGCTCTTCGTCGAACTGCGAGACGAGGTCGGCTTCGCCCGCGTACTTGGGGATCGGGGCGAGGACCATTCCGGTGGGCAGCAGACCGTCGGTGACCAGTTGCTTCATCATCGAGCTGGTCCAGCGAAGCAACACGACTTCGCCTTCCTTGAGCATGGCTCGCAGTGTGTCGGAGCCGCCCATCTCCTCGAGGTGGCCGGCCTGGGCGAACAGGCCGATGCCGATGCCGAGGGAGCGGCCGGTGCGGCCGATGTCCTTGATGTAGAAGGTGGCTTCGTCCCGGTAGGGAGCGCCCCGCTCCAACAGGCGGTTGGCCTCGTCGACGATCTGGTAGATCAGCGGGTCGGGCCGGTCGCGCAGGAACTTGGAGCGGCCCATCCGGGAGTAGCGCTCCTGGCGGTCCATCATCGTCAGCCACGTGGTGCGCAGCTGCGCCATGGTGCCTTCCTGGGTGGTGACGCGCCAGGCGACGTTGCCGTCCGAGCCGTGCCCGCTCTGGCCGAACGCTTCCGGTGCGGACTGGCCGCCCTTGAGGTCGGCGTACAGCACGGCGATGCCGGACCGCTTCATCGCGGCGAGGATGATCTGCCCGGCGGTCGACTTGCCCGCGCCGGTGGTGCCGAACAGCAGCAGGCGCTGCGCGGAGCCGGACTGAGGGTCGTACAGGCGCAGCAGGGAGGGGCGGCCGTTGTGGTAGCGGCCGATCCAGATGCGGCCGCGGTCGTCCATGACCAGCATCTGCGGGTGGTTGGGGATGACGCGGGCGAGCGGGTCGTGGGGGTAGATGGTTACCAGCGCCTTGTCGCCCATGAGGTTCGTCTCCACCGCGAGGCGGTTGACGTCCTTGATGCGCAGCGCCGCGGCGAGTCTCATCGGGTGGTAGGTGATGATGTCGCCGGGCTCGCATGCTTCCACGGTCAGCTCGTAGATCTTGCTCATGCGGGGAGCTCCTTGGTCTCTTCGTCGGGGATGTCGACGGTGCGGATCGCGGTGATGACGGTGGAGGGCATGCCCTTGGGGGCGATGAGCTTCTCCCAGGCGGTGTAGATGTCCATGGCCTGCTCGGGGGCCTGGCCGACAGTGAGGCGCCGGACCCCGGCGCCCTGCCGCGGTACCGGGTTGATGTGGATGTCGTCCTCGGGCCAGTTGATGGCGGCGGACAGTTCCAGCAGGTCGATCTTGGGGACCGGCTTGCCGGGGAGGGTGGAGCGGATGACGGCGGTCATCGACTCCTCACCGGTGCGTTCGATCTGCTCCAGCACGGTGTTGGGGGCCGCGCCGCCCTCGATGGCGACGTGGGTCGCCCAGTACGCGGCCATCGGGTGCTGCGGGGCGGCGTGGACGGTGTCGGTGGCCAGGAGCTCCTGGGCCTGCTCGATGGCCTCGGGGGTCAGCGATTTCTCGCGGCCGGCCAGGACGCGGGCCATGCGGGCCGGGCGCACGTACAGCACCATGGCGCTCCAGCCGGCGTCCGCGAGCCACTGCCAGTACCAGTCGATGCCGGGCACGATGCGCTGCACGGTGAGCAGCACGGCCATCGACGCCGACGGGGACAGGTACAGGCCCATGGCGGTGTTGCCCACCGCGTTGCGCGGCAGGGTCGCCGACCACAGGGCGCCCCAGGCGGAGCAGCCGAGGGCGGCGAGCACCGTGGGGCCGTAGACGTCGTGGGTGAACGTGCCGGTGGCGAGCGCGACGGTGCCGGCCACGGTCGCGGCGCGGCCAAGGGCGTTGCGGGCCAGGGCGAAGCGTCCGCGCAGGGGACCGAGGCGGATCATCGGTGGGCTCTCCGTTCCGGGGTATGGGGAAGGGCGGCGAACCCGTCGTGGGTTCGCCGCCCTTCGTGCGGTACTGGGGGAGTGGGGCGGGTCAGCGGTTGCTGTAGAACTGCCGGTCGGCCATCTCGATGCCGTCGGGCATGTTGTTCGCGGCGTCCGCGACCGAGCCATAGTCGGCGATGTGCGCATCGGCGGTCTCGTGGAAGAGCGTGGACATCTCCTCGCACTCCACCGCCATGGCCTCCGCCTCCGCCAGGCAGGACCGCATCACGGTGGAGGCCTCACGGTGCTCGTTGACGGTCGACTGGTCGACCTGGAGCGCCGCCGCCTGGTCGGCGAGCCGGCCGACCGACGTCGCGCAGTCCTCCACGTACCGGAAGGTGCTGCGGACCTGGTAGGACAGGCCCATCATGGTGGCGCTGGCGGCGGTCAGCTGCGCCACGACGATGCCGAAGCGGACCGCGCCGACGATCACCGCGCCGGTCTTTTCCAGGGCGCCGCCGATAACGGGGACGATGTCGGACATGGGGGAGTCTCCTCTTCCTATTCGACGTGGTAGTCGCGTTCGGCGGGTGCGGTGTGGCCGGCGTCGCGGACGGCGTCGGCGAGCGGCTTGTGGCGGCGTTCCGCGTTCTCGCCCGCCGTGGCGATGGCCTCGGAGGCCGCGGGGAGCGTGGCCGCCAGGGCCTCCGCCTTCGCCTTCACGCTGACCGCTTTCTCCGCCAGGATCAGCACCCAGCCCTCCAGCACGCCGGGCACCTTGAGGTCGACGATCTTCTGGTGGAGGGCCTCGAGGCGGGTCATCATCAGGTCGCAGCCCTCAGCGGCGGCGCGGGCCTCGTCGACGCCCGCCATGATCTCCTGGGCCATGTCGGTGTCGGAGTCGATGACGTCATGGATCGTCAGGTCACTGTCCGCGTACTGGGTGTTCGGTGCCTTCGCCGGGACGGGCACGGTCACTGCGGTTCCTCCTTGGCTCGTTCCTGCGGGAAGCCCGGGGCGGCCACGGGTCAGGGCACCGGCCGGGCGGCGGCGTACCTGGGAGCCCGGTCCGCCGTCGGCCCGCTCGATCGTCACGGTGTAGCCCGCGGTATGGCCCCAGCCCGGCGGCGGGCCGAAGCCCCCGCCATCCGGGCCCGGCCCGGTGCCAGATCCGGCACCAGGTTTGGTGCCGGTGTCTGCGGCCGGGCCGGTGGAGGCCCGCTGGGAACGCCGGGCGCCGGCCCGCTCCCACTTCTCGCGGCGGGCGCCTCCGGGCGCCGGTCCCGAACTCTGCGGACCGGTCGGCTTCGGGCCCGTCCCCGGGGCCCCGGTCGGCTGCGCCCCGGTGCCGCCGAAGCAGCCGCCGCTCCTCGCCCGGCCATACCGGCGGGTCTTCTTGCGGAGGTTGACCTTCTTACGCAGGTCCACCCTCGGCGTCACGGTACGGCCTGCGCCGCCGGCCGCGGGCTTGGGCTTCTTGGTCAGGTCGACCTTCGCCCTGGCCGGTGCGGGCGGATCAGCCTTGCTCTTCTTGCCGCCCAGGATCCGGCCGACGGCCCGGTGGCGCAGCGCGCCGCGGATGCGGGGTCCGCGGTCGGGCTTGGTGCCCGTGGACCCCTTGCCGTCCGTGCCGGACGTCGGGGTCTTGGGCTTGGGGCCGTTGCGGATGCGGTCGGCGGCACGGTCGAGGGCGGCGTCCCGGATTCCCGGGGTGCGGGTGTTCGTCGGCACCGGGGTCTTGGGCCGGGGGCCGTTGCGGACCCGGTCCGCCGCACGGTCGCGCACGGCCCCGGAAAGACCGCCCGAACCGTTCTTCGTACGGGTGGCGGGGGTATTTCCGCCGCCTTTTGTCCCGGAGGACTCCAGGCCGCTCCTGCGGCCTCCACCGCCACCTCTGTGCCCGCCAGTGCCCTGTTGGGGCGTACGGCCGCCAGAGCCGCCACCAGAGGCCGGACTGGGCGTCCTCGATCGGGATCCGCCCGGCGACGTGGAGCCGCCGGAGGAGCGGAAAATACCTGGCACCGAATTCTTCCCTGCATTTGTCCGGCCACCGCCTCCGCCCGCCGCGCGAGTGCTGCGACCGAATTCCGGACCGGACTGCAAGCGACCTTTCTGACGGGCCAGTTCCCCACCGATAGCGGCCTTATCCGCTGCTGCCCGCTGCTGATCCGCAATGGCCCGGTGGTGTTCATGCCGGGCTTTCAGATAGGCGGCTACATTCCATGCGCCGCGCATTGCGGCGACGGTAATCCCGGCCATCATCACCACCGACATGGCGGCGATTCCGGTCCCTTCCGGGCTGTCCGGCAGTCCGGGGTCCGCGTTGACGGTCGTCGCATTCCCGCCGCCGACGTCGGAATTACCCGCCACCAGCAGGGAGGGCGGGGGCGCCAGCACGGGCAGGGCGGTCAGGGTGGGGGCGTCGGCCCCGGGCGGCGGCGGGCCGCTGCCCACCGGCCCCGGGATCGTCAGCCCGCCGGGGAAGCCGAGGACGGTCCCCCCGGCGTCGTCATCGGCCATCGGCCGTCTCCTTCGATCAGTCACTCAGGGTCACGAACCCGGGGGGCTCACGCGCGCGCATAGGCGCGCATGTTGCGACCCCGGAATTCACGGGGTGAAGCGGTGATGATGAGCGGTGATGAGCGCGGAGCGTCACGGTGAGGGCTGCTGGCCCTGCTGCTCCGTCGTCCAGCGCTGGAGCAGCAGGACCAGGTCGGCCCATACCCTGTCGTCGGTGCCGGCCAGGAGGCGGGCCAGGTCCCACAGCGCGGTCGCCCGCGCCTTGTTCGTCGTGGTCTGCGCAAGGCGCTTGTTCCAGCGTGCGGTCTGGCCCTTGGAGAGATGAGCGGGCACGGATCAGGCCTTCTTTTCCAGGTAGTCCAGAAAGGTGTGGTCGCCGTCGCCCGTGCCGGTCTGCTTCGCGACTCCCCTGCCGTCGCCGGTCGGCTCGGTCAGGGCACGCGAAAGGCCGTTGAGCTGCCCGGCAGCGCTGACCGCTCGGGCGGCGTTCAGGCCCTTTTTCCTGGCCTTTTCCAGCTGCTTCTCCTCCGCCTTCTCCTCACGCTTCTTCGGTAGCTCGACAAAGCGCTTCTGAAACTCCGAGTCGAGCTTTCCCGCGTGGTTTACCGCGTCCCGCAGGTCCTTTTCGAGACGTGCCAGCGGGCGCGACGCGAGAAACGCGCGGATCCGGGGCTCGAAGAACCTGTCGCCCTCAATCTCGATGTTCTCCAGGTCAGCCCGGTACTCGTTGAGCAGCGCCCTGATCTCGTCGGCCATCTGCCGCAGCCGCTCGCGCTGCTGGGCTCCGTACAGGGCGGTCCCACCGGGCTTCAGCAGGTGGTCCGAAGTCCACCGTGCGTTCTCGGTCATACGAAAGACCTCCAGGTCTCGGGGGGGGGGTAGGGCGGGGCAGGGGTGTGGGGTCCGTGTCCCCGAGGCTGTTCCAGCGGGGCCGGGGCCGTGCTCGGTTCGGGCCTGGTGGCCGCGCCCCCGCTCGGGGCGGGCGCGGATGACCGGCCTGCCGGCCGTGGCCGTCACCGCCCCCGCGCTCAGGGGGCGAGCGCGTGGGCGGTGGCGACCATGAGCGGCAGGGGATCTCACAAGGGGGTGAGCGCCGGGGCGCTCACCGGGCGCTCGGTCACGCGCTCGGGGTGGCCTCTTCGACCTGAGCGCGCAGGCGCTGGGCGGTCGGTCGGGAGACCGGTGTGTCGGACAGCCTTGCGTCGGTGAGCGCGTCGCGGATCTCGGTCCACTCCGGGCGGCGCCCGAGCTCGGTGTAGAGCAGACGGATACGAGCGTGACGGCGCTCGGTGAGCGCGTCACTCTCGCTGCGCGTACGAGCGCTCTCCGCTCGGTGAGCGTCTGTGCCCTGCGTGGCGCGCTCACCCTCGTGAGCGCCACTGGTGAGCGCCGGGCGCTCACGCTCGCCGCGAACCTCGCCCGGGGTGAGCGCGCTCATGTCGGGGTGAGCGTGCTCGCGCTCGTCCACGCGCTCGATGGTGTGAGCGTCCTGGGGAGTGAGCGTGTCGGCGAGCGCGGCAGGCACGGAACCGAGCTTGAGCGCCATCCGCTGCTCCAGCCGGGCCTTGCTCCGCCACCGCCAGCCGTACTCCTCCTTGAGCTGCGCTCGCAGGTAGGTCTGCTCCTGGAGCCGGGTGAGCGCCTCCTCGTAGGAGGTGATCTCCCACAGGATCATCCGGCGGCGAAGCCGCGCGGTGGGGATCGGGGCGAGCAGCCAGCGGCTGCGGCGCACCGTCTCCATCCGCCTCGTGCCGGTGACCGCGCCGATCCTCGTGGCGTACACGTGGGAGGCGATCTCCGAGAACACCACCCACAGCAGCGTGAGAGCGGCGTGCCCCAGACGCCCCGACATGCTGTCCGAGGCATGCCAGTTCAGGTAGACGGTCACCGCCGTCAGCGCCCTCGGCACCCAGCGGATCCAGCGCAGCTCCATGCCCGTGCGGATCAGGACCAGATTGGCGCCGGTGAACGCGGGGATCGCGACGTCGATGCCGACCGGCAGCAGCCACGGCCAGTCCCAGCCCCACCCCGTCGCCTTGGTCTCCAGCGCGGTGTAGGAGGAGAGCAGACCGAGGGTGGAGACGACTGCGGCGGCCAGGACGATCGCGACCACGCCCACCAACTCCTGCCCGGACAGCGGCGGCACACCGCCGACAGGCCGGGCATCACGGCGGGCCTTGCGGCGCGCGGCGCGCGACTCGGTCCGGATTTCCCGGCGCCTTGCCCGCTGCACGGTGCGCTGCGTCGCCGCCTGAAGGATCCGCTCGCCCTCAGCTCGAGCCGACGCGGCGGCGGCCTGGTCGGCCGTGGCCTGCGCCGCCGCCTCCCGGGCCACCTCCGCGTCGGCTTCGGCGCGCTCACGCAGCCGGGCAACGTCCGTGCCGACGGCAGCCCGCAGCTCCTCAGCGGACCTGCGGGCATCGGCCAGAGCGCGGTCGGCGTCCTGCCGAAGGCCGGCGGCCGTTTTCTCCGCCCCGGCCCGCACCAGCGCGGCCTGGCCGTCCGCGCGCTCACGCATCCGCTCAGCCTCGCCACGCGCCCGCTCCAGGAGCTGTTCGGCGTCGGTGATGGCGCGGGTGCGGGTCTCAGCCGTGGTGCGCTCCGCGCTGGCCAGCAGCTCGGAGCGCGCGGTCGCCGCGTCAGCAAGGATCTTCGCGGCGGCCTGCCTGGCCTCGGTCCGGATCTCCCCCGCCTTCGCGGCCGCCGTGGTGGCGACCTCTTCCGCCTGACAGCGGGCGTCGGCGAGGACCTGGTCGGCCTCGCTGGCCGCCGTCGCCGTGACGGTGTCGGCCTCCCGGCGTACGTCGGCGAGCAGCTGCTGCGCCCCTGCTTCGGCGGCAGCGCGGACCTGGTCGGCGTTGGCGGCCGCCGTGGTCGCAGCCTCCGTACGAACCTGATCGGCATCGTGCTGAGCGCCGGACAGGATGCGGGCCTGGTCGGCGATGGCCGCCTCGGTGATCGAGGCGGCCTCGGTGCGCGCGCCGTCCAGCAGTTCGGCCGCGCGGCTCTCGCCGTCGGCGAGGATGCGGGCGACGTCGTCGACGGCCTGGTCCCGGAGGTCAGCGGCACGGTCGGCGGCGTCGGCCAGGACCGGGTCAGCTTCCGGGTACCCCACCAGGACAACGGTCCCGGACGCGATGCCCACGGGGGCGGCGGGCTGGGCGGGGATGGAGGCGGGCGGCGTCGGCGCCTTGGCACGCCCGTTTACGCGGGGCTTCGCGGCGGGCGCGGCCTGGCGCCTGCGTCGGGTGGCGGCCTTGGGAGCCACGAGGGTGTCCTCTCTTCTTTTCCGGCGCCTCCGTGCAAGAGGTCACCGCGGGTCGGCGTCGGTCGGTAGGGTCGTGACCAGGCCCTCCGAGGCCCCGGCAGCTCTAATGCCGAGGACTCGGAGGGCCGTCTGCCGGGGCGGTCAGTCAGTGCCAGGCGGGCAGGGAAGGCGAGCCGTCAGGCCGGTCGGTGATCCGTGGAGCAGTCGGCCCCAGCCGCGCCGGTCTTCCCGCTGCCCGGCATGCCCCCGATGAGCGCGTGGGTTTCGGCGCCCAGGGACAGCCGCGCGCCGCCCCCGGCAGGCACGTCGGTGGGCCGGTGCGGGGCGATGACCTTCCCGTCGGGGAGCAGCTCCCCGGTGTCGTCGAAGACCAGGACGCTGTTGCACAGCAGGCTCCAGCCCTGGCCCGGGTGGCTGGCCACCACGACGGCGGCCTCCCGGTCCGGGCTGTCGGCCGAGGGGCACGCCGGTGTGTGGGTACACAGCATGTTCGGCAGCCGGGTGGTGCCGGTCGCGGTGGTGTCGAGCTGGGTGCTGTTACGCATGGGCTCTCCTACAGGGAAGCCCGAGACGTTCCCGGGCTGGAGACGTGCGAAAGGCCGGGCCGCCCGCCGTGCGGGCGACCGCTCTGGGTGAACGGCCTGGTACGGGCGCCGAGTCGACTGCGCGTCCCGTCCTGCGGGTCAGGCGGAGGGGCGACGGCGGGCGGCGCGGCGCTTGATGCGGCGGCGGTCGTCCTCGCTCATTCCGCCCCACACACCGTGGGGCTCGCCGCTCTCGAGCGCCCACTGGCCGCAGGTCTCCAGCACCGGACAGCGCCGGCAGACCGCCTTGGCCTCCTCGATCTGCAGGAGCGCCGGGCCGGTGTTGCCGATCGGGAAGAACAGCTCGGGGTCCTCCCGCGTGCAGGCCCCGGATTCCCGCCAGTTGGTGTTGACCGGCAGGTCGGCGGCGGGCGCGTAGGCGGTACGTACGATGGACGAGCGATTCATCAGGGCCTCCCAGAAGGTCCGGTGCAAAAGGACGGCCCCCAGGGCGGCCACCCTGGGGGCTGTTGCGTGTCTGGCGGCGGCCGGATGGCCGGAGCGGGGCGACCTCCCGACGCTCTCCGCCGACCCCGCCCCACGAAGGGGCGGAGACGACGGGCAACACCGGGGTCAGCGCTGCTGCTTCGACTGATGCTTGCGGTAGGCATCCTGGAGCTTCGCAAACCGGTCGAGGATCGGCGCTCCCTCCGCACACGGCGTCTCGCCCAGGCAGGCCGGGCAGGTGGCGGTGTGTTCGGTGGAGTCCTTGAACGCCTTCATGTACCGGACGAACAGGTCATCCGCCGGGCGGGCAGCGGTCACCAGCCACGCTCCGACCGTGCGTTGGCCTCAGCGACTTTCCTGCTCAGCTCGGCACGCTCTTCGTCGGTCATCACTTGCCTCCCCGCGCCCGGCGCAACGCCTCGTCCATGTCCGGGTCCGAGTCCGTGGGGCCGTGCGGGCATGCCATCCTGTGATCCATCAGGTCCTCCAGTCAGGTCCTGGACAGCCCCGGGGATTCCGCCCCCGGGGCTGTCGCTGTTCTGGCCGCCGTACGAGCTGCCACGGCCCCGGCCGCCCCGCATCGAAGGGGGCGGCCGGGGCCGTGGTCGATCGTGCGGGCCCTCAACCCCTATCGGCGTCGCGCCTGTCCGAGGCGGCGTGCGCGGTCCGGACGACGAACCCTTGGCGGGTGAGGTGGACCGTTGGGACGTTGCGGGTGGTGCGGTACAGGTCGGGACGACGGCCGCGCATCCCCTGCTGGGCGAGACCGGACGTCCGGGCAGCGAGCTGGCGCCCCGCCGTGCACGGCGTGCCCGCCGCGCACGGCGAGCAGCTGGCGCGGTGCTGCCGCAGAGCCGTGCGAAGCTGCCCATACAGTGGCGGGACTTCGGCCTGTGCGATGCGACTGATCAACCTTCGCAGCTCCATGACCGTGGCACAGTGCCCGAGGCGGCACTGCGAGCAGTGGTCCTGGAGGTGCTCGACAAGCTGCTCGCGCGGGCCCCGAGCAGCAAAGTTCATCTGGACGATTGCAGGTAAATTCTGCGGACGAGGCTTGCGGACCGGGCTGGTAGTACGCCGACTGGTCGCCGTGCCCTCCGCGGCGAGCAGCCGCTCGGCCCACTGCTCAGCAGTGATGTCGATCGCGATGCGCTGTGCGCTGCCGGGGCAGCGGCGGCCGTTAGAGGGCTTGGCCTCGGCAGAGGTGTCGCGGTAGCGGCGGCCTTCGGGCTTCGGCTGCTCCACACCGTCACGGTGCGGGTGAATCATCGATCGTGTGAGACGGTGCCAGGTTGCACATTCGGGGCAGACGACCATGCAGGCCTCACCCTCACGCAGATTGAGGTGCTCGGGGCGAAGGGTGCTGGCATTGATGGGCGCGCGGCCGTTGTGACGCATCGAGGGACTCCCCTGGGTAGCGATTGCGTTCTCCTACGGCCAGGAGCCGGGCAAGACCCGGTTTCCTGACCGGCGGGCAGCGCAATAGCTGCGGGTGGCTCACCTGGCTGTGGCTCCAAGGGACCGCATCGAACTCGTCACCAAGGCCGGCGTGTAAGCACGGGCAGCCAGACATATGAAGTTGATCGGGACACCGTGGGTCCGGCCCCCTCATGCAAGGCGGACGACTCACTGCGGTGGTGCGCTTGCTTGTCCGCCCCGAAGGAGCGGCGACACCTCTGTTTGGTGCGATGGAACTCAGGTGTCGATCGGATCTGCTACGCGCCGGTGGCGATGGCCGCCCTGGCGAGGTGCGCTTCGAGCGCCTCGGGCGGAATGCGGATCGCCCCGCCGCGAGTCATGGCGCCTTGCCTACGCGGACGGCCGCTGCGGATCGCTTCGAGTTCACCGTCCTTGATCAGTCGGTAGACCGTGGCGGGGTGTACACCGAGGGCGACGGCGACGTCTCTCACACGCAACATGGCAACCTCCCTTCGTTCTGGGGCGCTCTCAACGAGCACACGGCAACTGTACTCATCAAATCGATGCAGTTGCAATAGCTTCAGATGCCTCTCGCTGTACTGACTCAGGTAGCAAGGCGATAATCTGGGCATACGGACGGCACTGGCGAGGAGGAGCTCATGGCAGACGAGTGGACGAGTGAGTCGTCCTCGTACTTCACGCCTCGAGAACCGGGCCAGGGTGACGCCTGGGCCGAAGAAGCAGAACGGTCGGGAAAGGCGGGTACCCACCGCCTCTCCGAGGTCGTCGAATGCGTCCCACCTCAGCCCATTGCCACGGCCCTCAGGCTGGAGCCCGGCGAGCTTGCTGTCGTCCGGCGCCGTGTGGTCGAGCTCGACGGGAGGCCCATTGAGCTCGCTGACTCCTACTACCCGCTCCGCGTCGCCCAGGGCACGGCTCTCGCCGAACATCGCAAGATTCCGGGCGGGGCGCCTACCTTGCTCGCCAGGCTCGGCTACACCCCGGCCGAAGTGGACGAGGACGTCTCGTGCCGAGAGGCAACGAATGAGGAGCGGGCCGCGCTGAACCTCGGCCCTGCTGAATGGGTTCTTCTCCTGGGGCGGCTCTCCATCGATCAAACCGGCCTCCCCCTGGAGGCGATGCTCATGACCATGAAGGCGCAGGGGCGACACCTGCACTACAGGATGCGGACCAGCTGAATGGCGAGACCACACGAGGACACCCGGCCCAGCCACAAGCAGATCGCTGCCGAGCTGCGTGCGCTGATTCTCTCCGGGGACATGGCGCCGGAAAGCAAGGTCCCGTCCGTCCGCGACCTCATCGCCAAGTACGGCGTCGTCAACCAGACGGTCCAACGGGCCCTGAAGCTCCTCAAGGACGAGCAGCTCCTCGTCGGCAAGGCCGGCTCGGGCGTCTTCGTCCGGGGAACGACCCAGCAGGTCATCGATCCCGCCTCGTACATGCCTCCATCCCCAGACGGCGCGCCGTACAGCTGGGTCACCGAAGCTGCGAAGCGAAACCAGCACGGGAGCACCGAGCTTCTCGATGTCGCCGAGGTCGAGCCTCCCGCCCAAGTAGCAGAGGTCTTCGGCCTCGCAGGGGGCGGCACTGCGGTTATGCGCTACCGCCTCATGCTGCTCGATGGCGAGCCAGCCGAGCTCATCCACTCCTACTACCCGCAGGACATCGCTCGCGGCACTGCTCTGGCTCACCGTCGGCGTATTAAGGGCGGCTCTCCCACCCTGCTCGCCGACATGGGCCATCCGCCGAAGGATGCCGTCGACCGAGTATCCGTTCGGGTCCCCACCCCCGAGGAAGTACGACTCCTGGAGCTCCCCGAGGACGTCCCGGTGCTTCGCACCTTCCGGGTGGTCACGACGGGCACCGGACAACCGATCGAGGTGTCGGTCATGGTCAAAGCTGGGCATCTGTACGAGCTTCAGTACAAGATCCCCTGCCAGCCCTAGGCCGATCCGTTCTCTGCCTTGCGCGATGGGTTGCTGCTCCTCCAGCCCGCGCAGAACCTCACCGAGGAGTTCGGCTCGGCCTTCTTGGAACGATTCGGAACCAGGAAGGTACGCAGATGCCGTGACAGATGAGCTGTAGACGTCCCGCCGGTCCAAGTGCGGTGCCAGGGCTGCCCGGTCCGTTGGCCCTGCGTCGCTGGCGACGTAGGGCGGCACTACTCGCATCGGCGTCTCCGGTTGCTACTCGACGACTCTCTGGTCAAACAGGTTCCGGATATGGGGTGTTGGGGGAGAGGGCCCGGTGTAGAACTGCTGTGGAACCAGCGTGGAATCTCGGATCGTCGTGCCTGGCCCAGGGCTGGCAAAGGGGTGTCCAGTGATCACCGTGAGCGAGTGGACGGGCGAGGAGGCTCTGCTGCTGCGCTCGGTCAAGCGCGAGTCCATCCGTGAGTTCGCAAAGAATCTCGGTATCAACCCCCGTACGGTGACGTCGTGGAAGTCCAGTCCGGGAAGAGTATGCAGGCCAGCCATGCAGCAGATCCTCGATATCGCGCTGGCTCAGTGCACGGCGGATGAGCGGGAGGCCTTCCGCATGCGGCTGGCAGCGCTACGGGGAGAGCACTCGCTGAGTGATGCTGGCGCACAGCCGGGTCCTTGTTCGCTGGTATCGCACAAGTTCTTGCCGGTGCACGTCGGCGAGGCGCTGGGGACGCTGTACGCCGCGGGTTCGCCGAGAGCCCCGGGGCCGGGCGGGCTTGAGAGCCGGGTACTGCCAGGCTGCCACCGCTTGGCGCGCGCGTCAGCGGTGCACCTCTACGCATGCGGGACCGCCGTGGTGCATCTGGAGGAACACCTGCGCTTTACGTCGCTCACCGAACTGGCCGTTTGGCGGTACCGCTCCTATCCGAAAGATCGGGCGTGGGCCGGGAAACGGATCCGGGAGCTTCTCCTGCAGTACTCATCTGATGAGCCCGTTGCGGTGGATCCGGAGTATGTGCTGTCCGCATACGAGCTGCGGGAGCACTCGTGGGCTGGCCCTGGGTTGGAGACGGCGTTGCAACTGCTGACTACACCGTCGGTGTTGGTGAACCGGCAAGATCCGGCGAACGTCGCCCCACTGGGGTCCGGTGTGGAAGACGCCAAGTTTGCTGATGGATGGGCCCACCCGGAGGCGGTCGCTTTCGGCGGCGGAGTATCGCAAGGGGTGGCGGGGTGGTCAGGAGTTGCCTACTACCCGCAGCGAACCGAGCGGGCGCTGACGATGAGCGAAATCGTGGCCTTGGAGCTCGACGCCCAGGCTCTATGGGCGCTCTCGTCGCACATTCTGCACGTGATCGAGTCTGGCCAGGACCCGGTGATGCCGGACGCCTACGGTTGGCGCTATCTGCGCGGCGCCTCCTCTCGGCTCACCGCTGCCCGTCCCACGGAGACCGCGCAGCATCGCGTGATGCGTGAGGCAATCCTGGCGACAAGTGAACTTCCTGATCGGCTCCGCGCCGCACAGGATGCTCTTCGGGACGGCAATCCGTGACGGCCCTGGGAAGGCGGACAGTGGATCCTTGCACGACGGCGCTTATCGTTATCGACGTGCAGAACGGCTTCGTCAATCGGCACAGTCGTGACGCGATCCCTGCGATCGCACATCTGGTGCAGCGATGGCAGGAGGCCGGTGGCCCGGTGGTATTCGCGCGTTTCCATAACGCGCCCGGCTCGCCGTACGAGCGGATCACTGGGTGGACGGATCTACGCACGGCCGAGGAACAGGCATTCGTCGACGAACTCGCCCCGTACGTGGTGGAGGCTGCCGCGGTCATCGACAAAGGGCAGTCGAGCGTTTTCACCGCCGACGGAGCCCAGGTGTTCCGCGAGGCAGGGTGGAGCGACCTGGTGCTGTGCGGGATCGACACGGACTCCTGCGTCTACGACTCAGCGGTCGATGCCTACCACGCCGGGTACCGGCCGTGGATCGTCACCGACGCCTGTGCCTCCACCGGCGGTTCCCGATATCACGATGCGGCGCTACTCCTGGCGGCCCGCAACATCAGCGCCGGCCAGCTCGTCACCAGCGAGACTATCCTTCAGCAGTTGGGCGCTCAGGGAGCCTGCGCATGAGCCAGGCGCAATTCGACGCGGACCTGCTGATCGTCGGGGCGGGCCCGGCCGGGGTAGCCGCCGCAGTGATGGCGGCCAGTCTGCAGCTGCACACGATCGTGGTGGAGCCCGCACGCGTCGGCGAGAAGCTGCACCGCATCGGCTCCGTTGAGAACGTTCCCGGTGGCTGGTCTGCTGGCCCTGAACTGGCCGCAGCCCTGGAGCAGGACCTGGCCCAACTTCAGGCAGGTGGACAGTGCCGCCTCGTGCGGGCTCGTGCCGTTAGAGTCACCGGCCTCGACGATCGGGCGGAACTCGCCCTGGACGATGGTCACGTGCTCACTGGGCGCGTAGTGGTTGTCGCCTCGGGTGTTTCCGAGCTGCTGCCCGCTGATACGCCCTGGACATCCGTTCCCCATCACTTCGAGCCCGCCCCGCTCTGGCGGGCGTCCCCTGACCACCTCACCGGGCTGACGTATGTCCTCGGCGCGGACCGGCCGCTCGGAACGTGGCTGCGGGCTCACGCCGATGCGCGGACGCAGTTGAACGTGCTGTGCCCACCCGGCGACGACTACAAGGCAGCCGAAGTCGCCGCCGACGAGCGCGTGCGGCTCGTGCCCGTGTCCCACGTGGCCATCACACGGTCGACGTACGGGCCGCCCTGGACTCTGCGGGTGAAGGACCGAAACGGCCAGGAAACCGCGTACGCCGTCACCACCGTGCTGAACAATCTCGGCACCAAACCAGCTGCGTTCGAGGGACTCATCCAGGGCGCCGACGGCTACTGCCCTCCCCCAAAGCAGCACCCTAGGATCCTGATAGCAGGCGACATCCGCTCCGCCCGCTATCAGCGAATTGTCACCGCTCAGGGGTCAGGGGCCGAGGCCACGCTCGCCATGTACTACGACCTGGCGCTGCTCCGTCCGTAACGGCCGTCCCGGCCAATGGCTCAAGGGGCTGTTACTGCCACGCCAGTTCCACACTGCTTCCACACTCGTTCCTCTGCCACGACCGGCCGCTCCGCCAGGCTGTCCAGGCCCGGGCGAGAGCCGGGGCAAACGCGTAGCCCAGGCCTTGGAGGCGACATGCCTGGCGGGAAGACGGTTCAGGAGCAGCTCACCGAGTTACGCGGCGGACCAGCAGAACACACGACCTGGTACGGCTGCGGGGTCAATCCTTCCTCCATGAGGAGCGTTTGAGGCTATTGCAGCTGTATCGATTTGCTGAGTACAGTGACCATCCTATCCAGAGGAGGTGCACCGGCGTACGGCTGCCGCCCGCACCGTGGAGCCGTGTCGCTCGACGCGCAACAGCAAATGGCCGAGGTCCGCATCCACGACAGTCTTAATTGCGCGGCCTACGACCCCGCCCGCAGTCGCATCCTCGTCGGCAGCGCCGTCGGCGTGGTCGCCTTATATCTCGACCTGACCCACTCCGAGAGGGATAGACGCTTATGGCTCAGCAGGCTCCGGTGATCATTTCAAGTGAGTCGCCGTTCGCCAGTGATGTGTTCGCCAAGCGGCATCCGGCGCTGATCGAACGGCTTGTTGAGGCCTGGCCCTTCGGTCCGGAGCAGCTTCGAGCATTGTCCGAGCTCGCGGAAGAGAATGTTCACGGCGTGATCCGCCCGCTTCCGGATGATGCCGCTGACGCGGGGCTCTGGCGTGGCTGGGGGAGTGGGGTGTACGGACGGCCGTGGGCGCAGGTGCCGTTCCTTTGGGCGGAGTCGTTCTTCTACCGGCGCCTTCTCGAGGCCACCGGCCACTTCGCCCCTGGGCCATGGCAGGGGGTCGATCCCTTCACGCCTTTCAAGCGGGCCGAACTCGCGGGTGAGGTGGTGGCGTCGGAGATCGCTGCGCTCGACGACGTGGCCGGCCTGTCTGACGATGAGCTGGGGCAGGCGTTGCTGCTGTCGAGTCTCTGGGGCAACCGCGCCGACCTGGGCTTCCAGATCACAGCGGGCCGGGGGATCGAGGCGTCGGGTCTGGTGGCCGACGACAGCGCCCGCCTGTGGGATCTGCTCCGCTCGACAGGCGGCGGAACGGTAGCAGTGATCGCGGACAACTCGGGCAGCGAGATGGTCGCCGACCTCGTGCTCATCGACTATCTCCTCGGGCACGGCCTGGCCGACGAGGTCGTCCTGCACGTGAAGCCTCAGCCGTACTACGTCTCTGACGCCACGCTCGCCGACGTCGCCGACTGCCTGCGGGAGCTGCAATCCAGCAAGGGCAGGGCGCAGGCCGTGGGCAAACGGTTGCGCAAGGCAGCCTCGGCCGGACAGTTGCGCGTGCGTGCACATCCGTTTTTCTGCGCACCGTTCGACTTCGCGGCCATGCCGGCGGAACTGCGGCAAGAGTTCACGTCGGTCACGGTGACGATCCTGAAGGGGGACTTGAACTACCGGCGGTTGATCGGTGACCGCTGGTGGGAGCCCACGATTGCGTTCGCAGAGGTGACGGACCATTTCCCTGGCCGGGTCGCGGCGCTGCGCACGCTGAAGTCGGACGTTGTTGTCGGCCTCGGCCCGGACGCTCTCGCGGAGCTCAACACAGTGCCTCGCTGGCGGACCTCGGGCACTCACGCTCTCGTACAGGTGCGCTCGTGATGAGAGGCCGGGCGGCCACGCCGCGCACTGAGTTGACCCTCACGGTTGGCCTCGCGTCCTCGAGGTCAACTTGCTGCGTAGGCTGCCGGTCCAGGTATCAGACGGGTGTCCGACACGGCGTCACCGATCGTCACCCGGTGGTGTGTCGGGGGAGTAGGGTGGCCTCGGACTTGATCCGTATTGCAAAAGAAAAAGCCCCCTCTGGACTCTGGCAAGTCCTCAGGGGGCTCTCGGCCGGGAGAACTCCCGGCCCGGCGAACCACCTGCAGAGGAGGCGGTCGCACGATGCAGGGTACCCGTACCCGCACGTGGACACACACCACCCCGCCGTGGCAGCGACCTGCAAGCGTCGCTCCGGCGGGCATTCCGCGTTTCCGTGCCGCCGTCTCCGGCTTGGGCCTGGTAGTGCGCCAGTCGGCCCGACTGAGCTTCCGCGTTGAGGGACAGCGCAGGAATGTCACGTTCTTGGGGGCTGCTACGTCGTAGCTGAAACGAGGCGGCTGTCCCTCGCCGGGACCATCAGCCGCCGGGACGCCCAGTTCGCAAGGTGTTAGCGCACCCCGGCTGAGCGCCCCCTCTGTCACTGGGCGGGTTTAGCAGACCCGCCCTAAGGGGCCGTCCGAACGGTTAGCAGCCGTCCCGGACGCTCGTACTTGGTTCTCCCCTGAACCACGAAGCACCCACGGGGGCTTCGCTGTGCCGTCTTGGCGATGCCTCCACGACAGGAGTCATTGTGCAGGACTGCCACGCCCTTTTCCAGCCTAGATACGTCCGATTGGTCAGGTTTTGCCTGTCGGATGTGCACCACGTGACACGCATCTCCTATCGGGAGTGCACCAGATGCGCCATTGGTCCGACCGCACGCAGCACACCGGACGACGGGTGTTCGACTGCCCGCGGCGGTGTCCGTAGGCGGCGCTCCGATGCGTGGACTCTGTCCACAGGTACGTGCCCGCAGCATCTCGGGATGATCCTTGACTTCACCACTCCGAGCGCCGGTTCGCCGGGGCCGGACACGGTGCTGTGCGCCAGGCGGTTCGCTCCGCACGCGCGCGAAGCCTTTGTCCCTTCAGGCGGGACGGAAAACAAGATTGCTGCCCGCTGTGCGGGAGGGCCGGGGGTGATCGGGGCTGAGCGGGCTCTGTCGACAGGCCGTCCGGTGCAGGGTCGGCGGATGGATGAGGAAACCGGGGGTGTCCGCTTTGACGCGTACATCTGCCCAATGACTCAGACGAGCAGTTCGTGTGCCCGGCAGCGACAGCGGCGTGCGTGCCGTTTCCGGCCGCACCCGCTGGCTGTGCGTCGTTCAGCCAGCAGGTGCATCCGCCTTCTTCTCCACGAAGGCCCACTGGCCGTCAGCAGCCGAGAGCGGTGTGCCCGGGGGCACGGTCGTCCACAGGGACCCGTCGTCAGCGACCAGGAGCAGTCCCTGCGCGTGGAGGGAGTGCAGGGACTGCCTCGCTTCTTCAGGCGAGCAGTTGAGCGGCTCGGTGAGCTGGGCTGTGAGTTCGCTGGTGTTGAGGATGACGTCGAGGTGGCCTGCGGCGGCGAAGGGGAAGCGCGGGCCGTACATGGTGCGGTACTCGAGCATGATCCGCATCGTCTTCGCTTCGTCGGAGTCGGGACCGAATTTGTCGACGATCTCGTTGATGAGGCGGTTGTCCTCGCCTTTGGGCGCGTGCCAGTCCTCGTAGTAGAGGCCGGGAGGGCGCATCGAGTACAGGGTGCGCGGACGAGGGGTCCTGACGGGCTGGGGTCCGATGCGCTCGACTGCGGCTGCGCGGCGTGCGGCTTCGCGGGCGCGGCGTACGGCGGGGTCCTTCTTGGCTGCCATGTACGTCACAACGAGCAGCGTGGTGGCAGGTTCCCCGTGCCGCCGATGGGTCGTTCGAGCCTAGGGGTGTTCCTGTGACGGCGCCGGGGACCGTTGCCAGGTACCGCGCGTCGGGTACTCGCCGAACGCTGTTGGGACCGGTACCGGTTCAGGCCGGTCCGGTGGAGGTGTCGGTGCCGGGTCGTCCGCTGGCGCTCGGGCGTCGTACTCGGGCAAGGCTGCGGGCTGCGGTGCGTGCGCTGCTGGGCGTGGCTGGGCTGGGCGGTGCGTCGGACGCGGTGCGCCTGGCGGTGCTGGTGCTGGCGTCGCGGACGCCGTCGGAGACCGGTGTGGTGAGGATCCGCACGGGTGAACTGGGCCGGTGGCTGGGGCTGTCGGCGTCGTATGTGGCCTCCGAGGTGCTGCCGGTGCTGCGCCGCTCGGGCGTGGTGTCGGTGGAGACGGCGGCCGGCGAGTACGGCCAGGACGACGGTCTGGAGTGCCGGGTGCTGCCGCTGTGGGCTGCGCAGGATGTGGTCGGGCACCCGCTGGCGTTGTCGAAGAAGGAGCTGGCGACGCTGCTGCGGCTGGTGGAGGCCGTGATGGCGCCGGGCTGGACGCATCGGGACGGGCGGGTGACCCCGGCCGGGCTGATCGGTACGCGTACCGGTCGGGGTGCGGCGACGGACCGCCTCGCGCTGCTGCTGCTGGTGTTGGAGGCGCGAGAGACCGGGCGGGTGCGGCAGCGCGGCGGGACGGTGGACACCAAGCGCGGCCGGGCGGCGGCGACGGTGGCCCGGCTGCTCGGGTGCACGGCATCGGCGGGGGAGCGGGTGCTGGAGCGCCTGGAGGAGCGGGAGCTGGTGCTGCGGGTGCGTGTGCGGACGGGGTCCGGGCTGGCGAGCCGGTCGCGGCTGATGGTGCCGGCGGTCGCCAACGCGCACGGCCGTACGGTCGCCGACGGCGTCCGGGAGGACTGTGCGGAGGCTCCGGGGCTCGGGTTTTCAGATCCCGACGTTGCGGCAGGGGCTGGTGAGCTGTCGGAGCTGGAGACGGAACCGCAGGTCAGCAGGGTGCCGGTGACGGATGTGGCGGGTGTTGCAGAGCCCGATGTTGCGGCAGTCCTTCACACTGATCACCCTCACCTGGCTATGGCCGTCGTTCCTCCGCAGCTCTCTGGTGGTTTTTCCGGCGAAGGCCGTCCTGGGACCGGTCGTCTGCCGGACCGCGCGTGCGTGCGCGGGGACCAGGCCATCGACGGCGAGACTGCCGCAGCCACCACCGGGTTGCCGGTGGCCGGGAGCGGCCCGCTTCGCGGGGAAAAGCCGAAGGATTCCCCGGTCGATGAGCAGGTAGGGCAGCACGCTGCTGTGGCTGGAGCCGGTGGGCGGTCGAGGGCCGTGGGCGGTGGAAAAGTGCAGCAGCGGAGGGTGGGCCTTCCGGCTGATCTTCGTCTGCGGGTGGCGCTGGGGCCGGTGTCCTGGTTGTGGGAGCGGCTGAGCGGGTGGCAGCAGGACCAGGTGGAAGCGGCCACGAGGACGGAGCTGGCCCGTCTTGAGGGGCTGTTGGCTTTGCCGGGTGGCGCGCCGCGGCTGCTGGCCGACCGGCTCACCGCCCGGCTTCGGGAGACCGGCGGCGAGGCGTTGGTCACCGGTCCGTACGGGTGGCTGATCCGGCGGGGGCTGGTCCAGCGGCCCTCGTGCTCGGACTGGCGCTGCGACGACGGGATCCGGCTCGACACCGGCACCGGGTGCGAGAACTGCGCCAACGTGGTCCACGTCCGCCGTGCCCACCGTGCGCGGATCGGCGCGGACATCGACCGGGAGCTGCCCGGCCTGGGCGACCATGAGCGCCAACGCGTCCTCGAGGAGCGGCTGCGTGAGCAGGTGGCCATCGAGGCGGAGGACCTCGCGCGGCGGCACGAGCAGGCCGTAGTCGAGCAAGCCCGCCGCGATGCCGCCCGTGCGGTCGCTCGGGAGCGGGAGAAGCGCGAGCGCCAGGGCGCGGCCGCCGCCGAAGCGGCCCGGCAGGCCCTGCCGTGCGAGGACTGTGGCCTGCTCGAAGCGGCAGGGCTGTGCCCGGCCTGCACTTCCCGCCGAAGCGGCGACAGCATGGTGCGCGAGGCCGTCGCCCTTGCCGTGGCGGTGCGCGCCGATCTCACGGATCCGGCTGCGGTCGAGGAGATGATCCAGCGGTGTGACGAGGACACCCGCGCTCTGCTGGCGGCGGTGTGCGAGCGGGCCTGCGGCCAGGATGCTGAGCCGGCGCTGCTGGCGTATACCGCGCCGCAGTTGGCTCAGCGGATCTGTGACGAGCGGCGCCAGTCGGCGCTGTGCCGACTCGCCCGGTCCGAGGAAGTGGTGGCAGAAGCTGACGCCGTCTACGCGGCCTACAGGCGGCGCCACCGCCACGGGAGCGAGGCAGACGCCGAGCGGGCAGCAGAAGAGGCCGCCCTGCGTACCGCTCAGGTCCTGCTCAGCAGGCATCTGGAGGAGCTGGATGCCGCTCGTTGCCGTGCGGGTGCAGCGTGATCGGGGACAGGCCCGTCGGTCAGGGCCCGAGGCGGCGTCGTCATGAGCCTGCGGGGGCGGTACGGAACCGGGCTGGTTCCCCAGCAAGGTCGTGTGGAGGCGGTGGCGGGCGGGGCGCGGCAGCACTCGGCAACCTCGATCAGAAGACCGAAGCCCACGGCCGCAAGGCTGAAGCCACGGTCGTGCTGCCCGCGCCGCGTCCGGCCGTCGTCGCCCCCGTCCCGGAACGGGGCGGCGTCGACGGCGACCAGGAGCAGGGGTTAGTCCTTGAGGAGCTGACCCGCGAGCAGGTCCTGGACCTGCGTGTCCGTGCTGCTAAGGATCCTCAACTGGTGGTGGATCACATCGAGGGATCCGCGCGCCATCTGTACACGAACCGACTCGTTGACCAGGTGCAGCGCCTTGACGGGGCCCGGCACCTGGTCCTGCACAGCAGCGCGTGGGGGCTGCATGAGGAAAGGGTGGTTCGGTGGGCTGCGGGCCCGTGCGGCAGGAGTGTGGTGCCGGGGCGCAGGAGGACGGCGCTATGCGTGAGGAGGGGTTGGCTGGGATGGCAGCAGTGGTTGGATGGCGGGGTATCGGGGGCCGCCGCCCAGTCGTTGGACTGGGCAGCCCGCACCGGGCGGGAGGGCTCTGCGCCGGGGAGGCCGGGGATGAGTGACCGGAGCACGATCGAGTGGACCGAAGCGACATGGAACCCAACGACCGGGTGTGACCGCTTATCGGACGGGTGCGACAACTGTTATGCGTTGACGCTGGCCAAGCGGCTGAAAGCCATGGGGTCGGCGAAGTACCAGAACGACGGCGACCCCCGGACCTCGGGACCGGGGTTCGGACTGACCATCCATCCCGATGCGCTGTCGGTTCCGTACGGGTGGCGGGCACCCCGGACGGTGTTCGTGAATTCCATGTCGGACCTGTTCCATGCCCGCGTGCCGCTGGACTTCGTACGCCAGGTCTTCGAGGTGATGGCGGGCACGCCACAGCACACCTATCAGGTCCTTACCAAGCGGGCCCGGCGGCTGCGGCAAGTTGCGGGAAAGCTGGAGTGGCCGCCGAACGTGTGGATGGGCGTCTCGGTCGAGTCGGCCCGGGAGCTGGAGCGGGTAGACGACCTGCGGCAAGTACCCGCCACCGTGCGGTTCCTGTCGTGCGAGCCGCTGCTGGGGCCGTTGGGCGGACTGGACCTGTCCGGTATCGACTGGGTGATTGCAGGAGGTGAGTCTGGGGTGGGGCACCGGCCCCTGGACCCGGCATGGGTCGCCGATATCCGGGATGTCTGCGCCGAGGCCGGGGTGGCGTTCTTCTTCAAGCAGTGGGGTGGGCGTACGCCCAAGGCGGGCGGCCGGATGCTGGACGGGCAGACCTGGGACCAGCTGCCGTTGACCGACGCGGTCAGGGCACACTGACCAGGCTCTTGCGGGTGAGTTTCCCGCTGGGATGCACGGTCACTGCTCCGTCCTGCCGCATCTCACGGACCGCCCCCAGTGCGTGGGTGGCTTTCCAGCGAGACGTTTCGGTCAGCAGCCACCGGCCGATTTCCTCGACCGTCGCTGGGCCGAGCGCCAGCTTCTGTTCCACGAGTTCGATCAGTTCGGGGTCACAGCGGTCGGCGCCCTGGAAGAGGTCCAGCTGGCCGAGGGGGATGGCACCGCGGGTGCGCGGGTCGCGGAAACTCATGCCGTCGCTGTCGTCGACCTTCCACATTGCATCCTTCATTGCCTCCAGGCCCTTGGGGCTGCCGGTGCCGAACACGAGGTAGAGGGGCTGCCCGGTGCGGGGAACGAGTTCGAACTGCAGGTGGAAGCCGAATCCGGCCCGCTGCAGGGCATCGCGGTAGGTCTGCAGCCACACGCGCCAGCGTTCGTCCGTGCGTAGTTCCGCCTCCGCGGGCGTCCAGAATTTCCGGCCGCCGAAGACCTGGTCGAGAATGTCGGCGTTGAGGTCTTCGCGGCGGCTGAACCAGTTGGGCCCGAAGGTGGTGATGGTCTCGCTCGACTTGTTGCGGGCGATGCGGGCCATCACGTCCAGCGGGACGTTGACGCTGCCCCAGCTGTCGAAGAGCCCCAGGATCGGATTGCCCCAGGCCCCGAACCGGGTCAGCAACGGGATGCTGTCCCGGCCGGCTTCACCGCAGTGCACCTCGACCTGGACAGGCAGGCTGCCGAGCGGACCGAAGCGGTTAGCGAGCTCGCCCAGCAGGTGCTCGTAGCGGGCCGGGTCCTTCTCGATGAAGATGAGGCGGACACGGTCACGGCGCAGATGCATGCGGTCGGCAGCGCTGTGGTTGAGCAGGCGGTCCAGGGTGAAGACGGGCGAGCCTTCCTCATCGCCGAGGTAGCGGCCGGGGCCGGCAAATGCGTCCAGCAGCGTCACCCGTGGGCGCATCCAGCCGTTGGTGGGCTGGAGCAGGATGGGCCACCACGCGTCCAGGTAGCGCTTGTACAGCCGGTGCTTCGCCGCTGTCGCTGCTTCCAGCTTCCATAACACGCCCATCGAGCCCCCACCCCTTGGCATGTGACATGGACCATTGCAAGGATTGTCTGACGGGACATCACCCAGCGCCAGACGGCATCCAGGGCCCGACGGCTCGCGGGCTCGCATCATGGCGGCGCATGCCGTCCATCCGCCCCAGTCCGGCACGCAGCCTGCTCTGCCAGTACGGGTGCCGGTGCCGACGAGGCCAACGGTCCAGAAGCACCTGAAGTCTTGCCGCTACTCAAACACCGGCCCCATAGAGCGCGGAGGAGGCGCTCAACTACCGCAATGTCCCAAGCCGGAGGGTTCAAGTACCTCGGATCCCTACATTTTCCGATCATGGCGCGCGCCTTGCTCGCCGGTGGTCTGGAGGGCGAACCGGCGTCGGTGGCACGATGAGACGGGCCGAAGAGGGCGGGGGCGCGGCATTGGGCAACGGCGGGATATCAGGCGCAGACCGACGGCAGATCCAGACGGCAGTGCTGGGCAGTGCGGACTCGGAGGAGCCTCTGGCGCTTCCGATGGAGGCGATCGAGCTGGACGCCTTCCGCCACTTATATGCGAGCGACACTTTCTGGTGCGGGACCCTGCTGGGCGGCTGCGGCGGTCAGCTGACCACGAAGCTCTACACCGACCGGGTCTGTCACTTCGCCCATCACCCCGGCCCGGACGGCTTGCCGCACGTGTGCGGGCGTCGGGCCCGCGGCGTCTCCAGTGCCGACCACCTGTACGTGAAGTCCGCTGCCGCGGCGTGGCTGCACCAGCGGGGTGAACATGCCGCCTTCGCCTTCGCTCAGCCCGACGGCGTGCCGATCGGCTCGGTCGTCGACATCCAGCTCACCCACTATCGCCTGCGCATGCACCTGGACCAGGCGGTGCCGCCGGTATGGGATGACGAGAGCGAGCCGGTCCTCGGTCTGTCCGTGCCGGTGGATCGCGACACCCTCATCGAGCGGTGGTACGTACACCGCATCCGTCTGGAAAGCCGGGGCACCACCCGTCAGATCCGGATCGGAACCGAGGCGTTCGCCCGGCCCATCGAATGGTTCGGCCTGGAGGACTGCGAGATCACCAGCCGCGGCTTGTCGACGCCAGCGGTCCAGAAGATCATCCAGGCTCACAGCGCGCCTTCGGCACCGAAATGGACGCCGGGCAAGAAGCAGGACTCTGCGCAGGACACCCGGGCGCAGGAGCTGATGCGCAAGCTGGTCTACGCGCGCCGGATCGAGTCCATCTCCCTGGCGGAGTCGGCGTGCGCCGAGAGCTCGGGTCTTGCTGGGGTGAGCCCGCTTGTCCAGAAGAAGCTGGATTCCGCCGTACGCCAAGGACGTTGGTGGATAGAGAAGCAGGTTGGCGAGCGGCACCAGTTGTTCACGAATCTGAACCAGGCTGTGGTTGATGGGCACTGGCGACGGGTCCGCTTCCTGCTGCCGCGGGCCAAGGCAACCACCAAGGCCGACAGCTCCGCGCCGGAGGACCATGCGATCGCGTCAGCCGCCGACTACCTCATCGCCGTGACCAAGGCCAACAGCAAGCATTTGAACGCACTCCTCGACGGCCTTGGCTGTCTGCCCCGGTACATGGACGCGAATGCCTTCCACACGAAGGTCAGCGAAGTCCTGAAGGCGGCGCGTGAGGTGGACAACATCGGTCCGCAGCGCCAGGCGCAGATCGACATCTGGAGGAAGCGTGCCGGTATCCCGGACAAAGCCGAGCAACCACGGCGCCGACGTCAAAGCGGAAAGGGATACCTCTACCGGCAGCTCGCCGGCCAGGACCAGCTAAAGATGGGCTGCCCCCGCTGTGGTGCCGACAGTGGGCGCCCGTGTCTCGCGGACACCACAGCCCAGGAGGCACAGGGCGTGCCCCACGACGAGCGAGTCAAACCGATCATCGCGCAGCGCGAAGAGCGACTGCGCGCCCTGCGGCCATGGCGGGTGTATGACGTGACGTGCCCGGACTGCGGCCAGGGCGCCGAGGCCCGGTGTACCACACCCGGAGGTCCGCACCGCTCCCGTATCGAGCTGACCAACGACCTCAACCGCCGCCGCAAGCCCCATCCCGCCTCCGAGGGCAAGCAGTAAGCAGCCGGCGGAGTGTGGGCGGGTTGCACGGCCCGATCAAGGATCCGGTGGGCTGGCTGATCGGCCGGGGTCTGCCGCAGCGTCAGCTGTGCGCCGAACCCAGGTGTGACGAGGGGGCCTTGCTCGACTCCGGCCAGGGCTGCCCACGCTGTGAGGACCGGCAGGCCGACGCCCGTGACCGGCGCCGCACGGTCGCGGCCCCCGTCGACGCCGCGATGCCGGACGCATCCAGGGCGGAGCGCCGAACGGCCACCGACCGGCAGGTGCAAGAGACCGTGACCGCCCAGGGGTGGGCGAAGGTCCGCAGGTGGGAGCAGGTTCGCGAGCGGCAGACCGCCGACGCGCAGGCCCGGGCTCACGCAGCCGAGCCGACCGACGACACCGTGCGGCCGCGCCGGGCACCCCGGTGGTCGTGCTACCCGCGCCGCGCCCGGGGGGCGTCGTCCTCGAGCCGGAGGTCGCCGACTTCGCGGTCGTCGACGTCGACAAGGAGCTCGTCCGGGAGGAGCTGACCCGCGAGCACCTGGACTGGTGCCCGCGCGGCCGCCGACCACCAGCTGCTGTTTGACCACATCGACCGGTACGGCGAGGCGTCGGCACAGCGGCTGTTCACTCGCGCGTTCGTCGCGATGGTTCAGCGCCTGTCGGGCCTCGGGCATCTGGGCCTCGGCTGCACCTGGTGGGAACAGGCATGAGCGATGGGACCTGCGGTCCTGCCCGGACGACGACCCCCGCGCTGCGGGTTGAGCGGAGCACCGATTCTGGCAGCGTTTCTCGAGGATCTGTGCCCGGCACCGCTTCAAGGAGCTCGCCGGGCCGGCCGTCGGATCGTCGTGCCCGCAACCGTCTTCATCACCCGGGATGGCCCACGCCCCTTGTCTTGGTTCGAATCGTTCATTCTCGGGCTTGTCCAGGGGCTGACGGAGTTCCTGCCGATCTCCTCCAGCGCGCACCTGCGCCTCACCGCGGCCTTCGCCGACGGGCAGGACCCGGTGCCGGCGTTCACCGCGATGGACGAGGCGGGCGGTCGCCACCGCGCCGCCAAGCAGCGCAAGTAGCTCCAGGACGTGAGCGTCAAGGACGGACTGGTGTACGGCATGTGCCAGGCCATGGCACTGATCCCGGGCGTCTCCCGCTCGGGCGCCACCATCAGCGGCGGCCTGCTGATGGGCTACACCCGCGAGTCCGCGGCCCGCTACTCGTTCCTGCTCGCCATCCC
>NZ_BMTS01000038.1 GCF_014649795.1 Streptomyces melanogenes | reverse complement strand
TCGATCTCCCGCACCCGCACACGCTCGGCCATCCCACCATTCTGACCGCCAACTGCCACCCAGCAGACCCATGTTGGGGCAAACGTCACCTGATGCGGCACTAGCATCGGTGCTGTTTGCGCATCAGAGCAGCGGTCCCTGCAGGCACCGCTCGATGGCCAAAAGCTCCTCCTGGCGGCCCCGAACCCCAGCGCAGGTGTCGGCTCAAGGATCGCCGAGGCCACCCGGCACCCGCCGGGACCACGGCCGCGCCTGTTCCAGTTGGCCCGCCAGCCGGAACAGGGTGGCCTCGGCGCCGGTGCGGCCCAGGAAGTGGACGCCGATCGGCAGGCCCGCGCTGGACCACCACAGCGGAACGGACATGGCCGGGGCGCCGGTGATGTTGGCGACCACGGCGGGAAAGGCCACGAACGGCGCACTGGCACGTGCGGCGCGCCACGGGTCCTCCTCGGTCGAGGTCATCTCGCCCAGGGCGAGCGGCGGTTGGGCCAGCGTCGGGGTGAGCCAGGCGTCGTACCGGGTGAGGAAGCGGGCGACGGTACGGGCGAAGGACTGCAAGGTGGTGACCGCCAGCAGGTAGTCGCCACCGGTGACCCGCAGGCCGCGCCGCCAGAAGGCGCGGGTGTAGGGCTCCAGTTCCTCCGGCCGTGGTCCGCGGCCGAGTTCACGGCTCCAGTAGCCGACGATCCACGCCATCGCCGCGCCGTACACCGTCCCGATGGCCCCGCCCACCTCGTCGGTGAGGCCGGGCAGGTCCTCCTCGGTCAGGTCGTGGCCCAGGTCCTCGCACAGCCGGACGGCGTCGTGCAGGGCGGCGGCGCAGTCGGAGTGGACGGGGTGGCCGCCGGCGTTCAGGCTGTAGGCGATCCGCAGTCGGCCGGGGCGCGGTCCACCTCCTGCCGGAAAGGACCTTCCGTCGGCGGGGCGGGGTAGGGATCGCCGGGCGCCGGGCCCGCGACGGCGTCCAGCAGGGCGGCGGAGTCCCGGACGGTCCGGGTGAGGGCGTGTTCGGCGGCCCAGCCTCCGAAGGCGTCGCCGTAGGCCGGGCCGAGCGGGACGCGGGCGCGGCTGGGTTTGAGGCCGAACAGGCCGCAGCAGGAGGCGGGGAACCGGATGGAGCCGCCCGCGTCGTTGGCGTGGGCGGCCGGGACCATCCGCGCGGCGACCGCCGCGGCCGAGCCACCGGAGGAACCACCGGTGGTGCGGGTCGGATCCCATGGGTTGCGGGTGGGCCCGTGCAGCAGCGGCTCGCACGTGGGACTCATCCCGAACTCGGGCGTGTTGGTCTTGCCCAGCAGCACCAGCCCGGCGGCGCGCAGCCGCCGCACGAGGTCCTGGTCCTGGCGCGAGACGTGCGCGCGCAGAAAGGCCGAGCCCTCGGTGAAGCGCACGCCGTGCTGCTCGGTGGCGAGGTCCTTGAGCAGATACGGGACACCGGTGAAGGGTCCCTCGGGCAGTCCCGCGCGAACCTGGTCCAGGGCTTGCTCGAAGGTGGGGGTGATCACGGCGTTGATACGCGGGTTCAGACGCTCGATATGGGTGAGGGCGGCGGTGAGGAGTTCCTCGGCGCTCAGTTGGCCGCTGCGGACCAGCTCCGCCTGCCCGGTGGCGTCCAGCGCGGTGACGTGGGCAATGTCGGAGGGGGCGAGGGTGGTCATGGCCGTGCCTCCAGGATGATGTTGACCGGTGCGCTCTCCTGGGCGATGCGCCGGATACGGGTGAGGCCGCCCGCTGCCAGGACGTCGCGCAGCCGGGCCTCGCCGGCCATCGCGCCGAGTGCGGCGGCTCCCGGCTGGGCCAGCGAGGAGGGGGTGCACACCAGCGTGGAGATGGCGTAGCCGACGCGGGCGTACGGGTTGGCGAAGTCGTCCTCGAAGCGGTCGGCGGCCAACGGCTCGATGACCAGCACGGCGCCCTCGTCCGCCAGGGCGGCACGGGCGTGCGCCACGGCGGCTTCCGGGTCGCCCATGTCGTGCAGGGAGTCGGTGAAGGTGACCAGGTCGTAGCCCTGGCCGGGGTAGGTGGTGGCGTCGGCCACCTCGAAGGCGACCCGGCCGTCGAGCCCGGCCTTCGCGGCGGCCGCCCGGGCGTGCGCGACGGAGTCGTCGTCGGGGTCGAAGCCGGTCACCACGCTGTTCGGCCACCGCTGGCCGACCAGGATCGAGGAGAGGCCGTAACCGCAGCCCACGTCGGCGACGCGCGCGCCGGCTTCGAGTTTGGCCACGATGCCGTCCACGGCCGGGATCCACTCCGCGATCAACCCGTGCACGTAGGCGGGGCGGCTGAACCTCTCCTGGGCGGCGCCGAGCGCGGGGTGGTGGTCGCCCCAGCCCATGCCGCCGCCACTGCGGAAGAACTCCTCGACGCGGTCGAGATCCGCCCACAGGGCCTGGAAGCCGGGGAAGACCCCGATCAGGGAGGTGGGTGCCGTCTCGTCGGCGAGGACGGCGGCGTACTCGTCGCTGAGGGCGAAGCGGTCGGTGCCCGGGTCGTAGCCGAGGTATCCGGCAACGGCGACACCGCGCAGCCACTCCCGCACGTACCGCTCCACAAGACCGGTACGGGCGGCGAGCTCGGCCGAGGTGAGCGGTCCGGCCCCGGCCAGGGCGCCGAACAGCCCGAGCCGGTCGCCGAGCACGACGAGCGGGGCGGTGCAGCTGACGCCGAGTTCCGTGAAGACCTTGCCCATGGCCTCTTCGAGCCGGTCGTTGTCCAAGGCTGCCATCTCGATCACCTCTTACGGAGTGCTGATGTCCTTCAGCCGGTGTCGTTCAGCTGATGTCCTTCAGGCGTGAGAAGGCGTCTCACAACCGGTGAGAAGTGGTCTCGCGGCCTCGCGGCGGAACGGCCGCGTCACACCTGCCAGTGCACCCGCTGCTCCGGCCGGTAGGCGCACACCCGCCCGGTGGTGACCGACGCGGCGAGGTGGCGGCCGAGGTCGGGGTGCTCGTCCGCGATGTGGCGCAGCGCGTCGCGGATCCGGGCGGTGACCGTGCTGCGGGCCCGCTCCCCCGCGTCGCCCAGTCGGCGTCGGCGGCCGGCGAGCCCGTAGGTGCGGCGCAGTTCGGCGATCAGGGCGTCGCGTTCGTCCTCGGCGCGGGCCAGGCCGGTGGGATCGTCCTGGTCACGGGCCCGCGCGATCTCCTGGTCGAGGTGGTCCAGGCGGGTCCGGTAGGCGGCGCGGGCCTGTTCGTCGGCGACCTCGTCGCTGCCGGGCGGCGGCGCCTCGTCACCGGTCAGCAGCCGGGTGGCGGTGACCTCCTGGCCGGGGCAGGACAGCAGCAGGGCCAGGTCGTGCAGGCCCTTGGCGTCCTTCAGGACCACTGTGCGGCCGGCGTAGCCGAGCGTCCACAGCCGGCCCTCGCGACGGAAGACATGGCTGTCGTCCGCCTGGACGAGGGCGGCCCTGGCCCGTTCGCACAGCCAGTCGAGGCCTTGTTCCCCGGCCAGGGTGAGCGCCTGGGAGAGCAGCCGGCGGCCGCGTTCACCCCCGGGGTCGCGCGCCAGCAGGACGCGGCCGAGTTCGAGGCGGGCGCGGGTCGCGACGGGCCGGACGCCGAGGCGGTCGGCTGCGGCCAGCGCGTCTTCGAGGTGTGCGGCGGCCGCGGGTCCGGTGGCTGCCAGCCCCAGGTAGAACGACACGGGGGCCAGGACGGCGACACCGCCGCCGATCACGATGGTCTCCCGCGCGTACGGCAGCAGCCGTCGGTAGCGGTCCGCGCACACCTGCGGCACGGCGGCCGCGACCGCGACCTCCACGTCGAGCGCCATGCCCGCCAGTGCCCGCCAGCGGAAGCGCGACACCTCCTCGGCCGCCGGCAGGGCCCGCAGGACGGCGGCCGCCGCGTCCGGCCTGCCGGCGGCCAGGTAGGCGAAGCAGTGCCCCAGCGGCAGGAACTCGGGCGGCAGCCCGGCGTCACCGCCCTCCTCGATCGCCGCCGACACCCCGCCGGGTCCCTCGCGGGCCAGCGCCACGACAATCCGCTGACTCGCGGCCACCGCGAGGCCGTCCGGCTCGCCGATCGCCCTGGCCAGCTCCACCGCCTCGTCCGACAGCCGCCCGCCCTCCTCGTACCGCCCCCGCATCAGTGCCCACGCGGCCTCGCGGGAGCGGACGAGGTAGCGCGGGCGGGGCAGCCGGGACCGTTCGGCCACCTCGGCCGCCCGGCGCAGCGCGGTCGCGGCGGCGGGGTCGGCGAGTTCCAGCAGTGCCACGTACCGGCACAGGGCTCCCTCGAACTCCAGGGCCGCGTCGTCGGCCGCGGCTGCCGCCGTCGCCATCCCGTCGGCCAGGGCCAGCCGCCGCGACGCGGTCCCCGGCCCCCATTCGACGTCGTGCTGGGCGAAGAGCGCGGTCGCCTCGGCCCTCGGGTCACCGGCCGCCCGGGCTGCGCTGCTCGCTTCCTGGGCGAGCGTACGAGCCCGGTGTACGTCCCCTTCCGGCCCGTCCGCCAGCTCGCGGGCGAGCGCGGCGAGCACCTCGGCCCGCAGGGCGCCGGCCGGAGCCTCGCGCAGGGCGGCCGCCGCCCGCTCCAGGTGCCCGATCACCGCACGCCGCGAGCCACCGGTCACCACTCCGGCCCGGTGCAGCCCCAGCGCCGCGGCCGCCAGGAGGTCCGGCGGTGCCCCGGCATCGTCGGCGACCTCGGCGAACCCCCGCGCGGCCGGTTCGCGCAGCCCGGCGCTCAGCTCGGCCCCGGCCAGCGCGGTCCGCAGCCGCAGCCGCCCGGGCTCTTGCGGGGCGCAGAGCCGCACGGCCTGCCGCCACTGCCGGGCGGCCTCCTCGTACGCCAGCCGGGCCATCGCCTCCTCGGCCGCCCGTACCGCGTGGTCGATCGCGGGCTGCCTCGGCCCGTACGGCAGCGCCTGCCCGTAGTGCCAGGCCAGCTCGGCGGGCCGGGCGGTGCCTTCCAGCACCTCGGCGACGGCGAGGTGGGTCCGCGCGCGCCGGGCCGGATCGAGCCCCGCCACCAGCTCCTCCCGGAAGAGGTCGTGGACGAACCGGTAGCCCACCGGGCCGTCCTGGACGACGATCCGCGCCTCCACGGCGGGCCCAAGCAGCCCCGGGACCTTGGTGGCAGGTATTTCCGCGACGGCGGCCAGCTGGGAGGTGGGGAAGGTACGGCCGAGCACGGCGGCGGTGCTCAGCAGATGAGCCGTACGGTCCGGCAGCCGGGCGAGACGGCGGGCCACGGTCCTGCCGATGGCGACGGGGACCGTACCGGTGTCTCCGCCCGCGGCCCGCAGCCGGGCGATCTGCTGCACGAAGAAGGGGTTGCCCCCGGTGCGCCGGTGCACGGCGGCGGCCTGTTCCTGGTCGACGGCCGCCTCCGTCCCGGCCGGCTCACCGCACCGGCCCAGCAGCTCGGCCACCTCCACCGGCGCGAGGCCGCCGAGCTCGATGGCCTCGGTGTCCGGCAGGGCGCGCAGCGGGTGATCGTCGGCGAGGTCCACGTCGCGGTAGGTGCCCACGAGCAGCAGGGGCTCGTGGCGGGCCCGGCGGCCCAGGTGGCCGAGCAGCAGCACCGAGGAGGTGTCCGCCCACTGCAGATCGTCCAGCACCGCGACGAGCGGTCGGCCCTCCGCCAGCAGCAGTCCCGCGATCTCGTCGAACAGGGCGAGCCGCGAATCCTCGCCACCGACCGCGTTCCCCGGGCCCGCGGCGAGCGGCTCCGCGCGCCCGGTCACCGTGCGGAGGATCTGCTGCCAGGGCCACAGACCGGACGCGATGCCCCCGTCCTCGCAACCGCCCCAGGCGGCCGTCACACCGAGGCTCCGCGCGTACCGTACGACCTCGGCGGCGAGCGCGGTCTTTCCGATACCGGGCTCCCCGGCCAGCAGCACCAGCCCGCCGCGTCCCGCCGCGGCCGCGTCCACCGCACGGCACAGCGACCTCAGCAGCGCGGCCCTGCCGACCAGGGGCGACTCGACTGGCGAACCCACAAGGGCATTGTCCTCCCGACCGGTGCGCGAGGTGTGCCGAATGTCCACTATTGGCCGACCGTGTCACGAACCGGTCGGCGGCCGGGCGCTGACGGCCGCGCCCTGCCGGGTCTCAGCTTGACTCTGTCGGGGATCTTGGAATTTCCCGGTGCGGCAGCATGGTCAACGGGCATGCTCGGGTCGTTCCGCCGACCGACGCAGCTGTCGAGGTGCCCGTTGTCCCTTCGCCCCCGTTCCGGTGAGCAAGTCCCGCCTCTGACTGCGCAGGTTGCGCGGGCGAGCAACCCGGGCGGTACGACGGCGATATGGGTGCGTGACCGGCTGGATGGGCTGTGGTGCGACGAGGACTTCGCCGACTGGTACCCGCGGGATGGGCGGCCGGGTCTCTCGCCTGCTCAGCTGGCCACCGTCTGTGTGCTGCAGTTCCTGCTCGGCCTGTCGGACCGGCAGGCCGCCGAGGCGGTCCGCTGCCGCATCGACTTCAAGTACGCGATGGCCATGGAGCTGGACGATCCCGGTTTCCATCACAGCGTGCTGGCCGACTTCCGCGACCGTCTTGCTGAAGACGGCCGTGCTGACCGGCTCCTCGACCTCGCGCTGGCCCGTCTCAAGGAGGCCGGACTAGTGCGTGAGCGCACCACGCAGCGCACCGATTCCACCCACGTCCTGGCCGCGGTGCGTGACCTGACCCGCCTGGAGCTGATCACCGAAGCGGTCCGCGCCGCACTCGAAGAAGTCGCCGGCACGTCCCCTCATCTGCTCGACGAGCTGGTCGATGAGGACTGGGGGCTCCGCTACGGCCGACCGGTCCGCCTGGGCAAGAACCCCACCAGACCCAAGACCAGGATCCTCGCTACGGGAAACGACGCCGTCCGGCTCCTGGAACACCTCCACCGGCACGGAGCAGACCGCACGCCCGGCCCTCGTATCCAGGCCCTGCGCCAGATCGTGGTGCAGAACTACCACCGTGACGCCGCCGGACACCTGCGCTGGCGCACCGCCGAGACGGAAGAAGGCGGGCCCGGACTGCCGCCCTCGTCCCGGGCGATCTTCTCTCCCTACGACACCTCGGCCCGCTACGCACGGCACGACCACATCATCAGCTGGAAGGGGTTCGCCGCTCATCTGACCGAGACCTGTGCTCCCGACGGCCCCAACGTGATCACGGACGTGGCCATCACCGCGGCCACCACCCACGACAGCCAGGTCCTGCCCGGCATCCACACCCGCCTGGCGCGTCGCGGCCTGCTGCCCGCCGAGCACCTGGTCGACGCCGGCTACACCTCCCTGCCCCACCTGGAACAAGCCAGCCGTGAACACCAGGTCACCGTCTCCGGGCCGCTCCGCACCAACCCCACCCGCCAGCACCGCCGGAACGAGGGCTTCGCCCGGGATGACTTCCACACCGACTACGACCGTCAGCAGGTCACCTGCCCGCAGGGCCAGGTCAGCGCAGGCTGGCACGGCCCCTACCCGACCTCCTCGCCCACCGCGGCCCCGCTGATCGTGGCACGGTTCACCAAGAGCCAGTGTCGCCCCTGCCCGGCTCGCGCCCAGTGCACCACCACCGCCGACAACGCCCGCACCGTGGGCTTTCCCCCACGAGAACTCCGCGACCTGCAACTCCGCATCCGGGCCGCGCAGCAGACACCCGCGTGGAGGGCACGCTACGCGGTCCGCTCCGGAGTGGAGGGCACGGTCAACGAGTTCGCCCATGGACACGGCATGCGGCGCTGCCGCTACCGAGGACAGGGCAAGGTCCACATCCAGCACGTCCTGACGGCCATCGCCGTCAACATCGAGCGCCTCGGCGGGCTGTCACCAGCTGAGGAATCCCCCACGCCCCGCCGACCGACTACCTTCCAGAACTACCTCGGCCAGCGCGAGGTTCCTCGCCCGAAGTCCTGGCGAACCCTGGGCAGCTGACCTCGACGCCTCCAAGATCCCCGGCAGAGTCAAGCTCAGACCGTCACCGACCCCACGACCCTCAGGTCCCCGAGCGAGCGCCCTGCGTGCACCGCGTACTCCCCAGGCACCGTGGTCCAGGCCCCGGCCGCCTCGTCCCAGATCTCGAAGGCCCGCGCCTGCAGCGGCACCGACACCTCCACACTCTCGCCCGGCACTGCGCTCACCCCCGCGTACCCGGCCAGCCAGCGCTTCGGCCGCTCCACGGTGTCGGCGACCGGTGCCAGATACACCTGGACGACCTCGCGCCCGGCCCGCGCACCCGAGTTGCGCAGCCGCACCCGTGCCGTACGCCTCTCGACGGTGACGGACTCGTAGGTCCAGTCCGTGTAGCCGAGCCCGTGGCCGAAGGAGTACGCGGGTGCCGTGCCGGCCTTGTCCCAGGCGCGGTAGCCGATGAACAGGCCCTCTCGGTAGTCGAGTGCACCGTCGGTCGGGGTGACCTCCGTGACCGGCGCGTCCTCGAACACCACCGGCCACGTCGTGGGCAGCCGACCGCCCGGCTCCTCGACACCGAGCAACACCTCGGCGAGCGCGCTGCCGCCCTCCTGTCCCGGGAACCAGCTGAGCAGCACCGCGGCGACATCCTCGCGCCACGGCATCTCGACCGGGGAGCCGGCGTTGACGACGACGACGGTGCGCGGGTTGACCGCGGCCACCTTGCGCACTAGTTCGTCCTGGCGGCCCGGCAGCTTCAGGTCGCTCCGGTCGAAGCCCTCGGACTCGATCTTCTCGGTGGTGGCGACCACGACGACGGCCACCTCGGCCGCACGTGCCGCCTCGACGGCCTCGGCGATCAACTCGTCCGGGTCGCGCTGGGGTTCGCCGTGCGCGAGGGCGAAGCCCACGTTCTGGATCTGGGCCTCGGGGAACTTGTGCACGGTGTACGTCAGTGAGACCTCGACCGGCTGTCCGGCGACGAGCTCGACCTGGCCGCGCTCGACCGGCGGCGCGAAGAACGCCTCGAACGGGTCAGTGCTCTCGATGCCCTGTTCTCCGGCGAAGAGCGAGGTGCCGTCCACGACCAGCTCGAAGCCGCCGATCCCCTTCGTACCGAAGGAGTGCGCTCCGCTCTCGCGCGGTGTGAAAGTGCCCCGCGCCTCGACCGAATACAGGTTCTCGTACGTGACGCCTTCGGGCAGATCGCCGCCCATCCACTGGACCTGGCCGCCGGGCAGGCTGTCCTCGCCGATCACTTTGCCGTGGTCGTCCCGGCATACGGCCCGCAGGGTGAACCCCTTGCCGGCGACGCCCATTTCGCCACTCGGGTCGGTGCCGACGCTGTACGTCAGCTCGGCGCCGGGCAGCGCCTCGGCGAGTCCGTCGAGCGGTGCGACGATCCGCTCCGAGAAGACCTGCGCGCTGCCGCCGCCCAGGATGCGGGCATCGCGGCCGGCGAGACCGATCAGGGCGATACCCCGGATCCGCTCGGGATCGATCGGGAGCACGGCGTCCTCGTTGCGGACGAGGACGAAGGAGCGCCGGGCGATCTCCCGGGCGAGCGCCAGGCCGTCGATCTCAGCGGGCGGTTCGGCCACCGCGGGCTCGGCACCCTCCAGGATGCCGACACGGGCGGCGAGCCGCAGCACCCTGCGTACGGCGTCGTCCACGACGGACTCCTCGACGCGCCCGTCCCGGACGGCGGCGGCGAGCGCCGGGCCGTACACACCGCGCGGTCCCGGCATCGCGACGTCGAGGCCGCCGGTGATCGCACCGACGGTGTCCCTGGCGGCCATCCAGTCGGAGACGATGTAGCCGTCGAAGCCCCACTCGCCGCGCAGCACCTCGTTCTGCAGATAGCGGTGCTCGCTCATGGTCGTGCCGTTGACCTGGTTGTAGGCGCACATGATGCCCCAGGGGTGGGCGTTCTCGACGATGGCCTCGAATGGCGCGAGGTACAGCTCCCGCAGCGGGCGGGACGCGACGAGGTTGTTCACGGTGAAGCGGTCGGTCTCGGCGTCGTTGGCGACGAAGTGCTTGACCGTCGTGCCGACTCCACCGGACTGCACACCCCGTACGTAGGCGGCGCCAATCTCACCGGTAAGGAACGGGTCCTCGCTGTACGCCTCGAAGTGCCGGCCGCCGAGCGGCGAACGCTGCAGATTGACCGTAGGCGCGAGCACCACATGCACACCCTTGCGGCGGGCCTCCTGGGCGATCAGCACACCGGCCCGCTCGGCCAGTTCCGGGTCCCAGGCGGCCGCGAGCGCGGTCGGCGAGGGCAGCGCGACCGACGGGTCGTCGGCGGTCCAGCGCACTCCGCGCACACCGATCGGGCCGTCCGACATGACCAGCGACTTCAGGCCGATCTGAGGCAGCGCGGGCAGCGACCACATGTCCTGGCCGAGCAGCAGCGCGGCCTTGGCGTCGAGGTCGAGTTTGCCGAGCGCCGTCTCCACGACGGCCTCGTGCGCGGCGTTGGTCGTGTGCGTGGTCATGCTGAACTCCCTTGAGGTGGAGGAACGGTGAGGCAGGTCCGAGGTGCGGAGCGGGCCCGGGATACGGAGCAGCTACGGGGGGAGTCAACGGACACCCTTGATCCGGGTGACCGAGAGCGCGCCCACACCGAGGACGAGGCTGCGGCTCCCTTCTTTGCCGTCCGGGTCGACCTGGCCGATGCGCAGCGCCATGGTCACAACCACCGGCGTCAGCAGTGCGCCGAACAGACCGGACTGGGCGAGGGTGAGCCGTGGGGTGCGGCCACGCGGGATGGTGGCCACGGGGACGTCGGCCATGGACGCGCCGGCCTGCGGCGCGGGCGGCGCCGTGTGGCCGAGTGCCCGGGTCACGACGAGCTTCACCCCGGGGCGCGCCGGGCCTTCAGCGGCCAGGACGGCGGGCCGATCCGTGTGGTGACGTCCGGGCCGCGCCGAAGGGACGACCACGGTGTAGAGGAAATTCGGCCAGGTGAGGGCGTTCGCCACGACGTCGAACCGCTCCCGCATGTGCTGGGCGAGCACCGCCGCGTCCACGAAGTCGCCGGTCTCCGACCTCCACGGCCGCCGGGTGGAGCGTCCACTCCACCAGACGCCCGGGCCGGACCTCGCAGCGCTGGATGTCGGTGATCCGCACCAGGGACCCTCCCATCGCACGCCCGGCACAGGGGACGAGACGCACAGGACATCGAGCGGGCGGGCACCTCTCGACGACACGCCTGGACCAACGATCGGAAGATCCGAAGGCAACGCGGGCGAAGCCGGCGGCTCACGCGTACCGGCGCCCCCCGGTTCACTCGACGCCAAGGAGCCGGCGCCGGTCCTCGGGACGGGACTGGAAATCCGCGCAGTCCGCCCGGTGGACGATGCGGCCCTTGCTCATCACGGCCACGTCCCGGGCGACGGAGAGGGCGAGTTGCAGGTTCTGCTCGACGAGCACCACCGCCATGCCCTCCGTGCTCACTTCGCGGATCACCTCACCCACCTGGGCCACGATGACCGGGGCCAGCCCGTCGGACGGCTCGTCGAGCAGGAGGAGGCGGGGGTTGCCCAGCAGGGCCCGGGCGATCGCGAGCATCTGCTGCTCACCGCCGGAGAGCTGGTCGCCCCGGTGGCCGAGGCGCTCGCCCAGTCTCGGCAGCAGCGTGAGGACGCGCTCCCGGGTCCAGGGGCCTGCGGTGGGGCGGCGGGTGGCGATCGCCAGGTGCTCCGCCACGGTGAGCGGTGTGAACACCCGCCGCCCCTGAGGTACGAGGCCCACTCCGGCCCGGGCGATGGTGTCGATCCGCGCGCCGGCGATCTCCTGGCCGTCGAGCGTCACACTCCCCTCGTACGGCCGGAGGAATCCCGCGATCGTCGAGATGAGCGTGGTCTTGCCGACGCCGTTGCGGCCGAGGACGGCGACGATCCCGCCCTCGTCGACGTCGAGGTCGACCCCGTGGAGAACGGCACCGCCGACGTAACCGGAGCGCAGCGCGCGAATGCTGAGGAACGGGTTCACCGCGTGACCTCCATGGTGCCCAGATAGGCGGCTTGCACCTCGGGCGAGGCCCGCACCTCGGCCGGGGAGCCGGTCGTCAGGTGTCTGCCGAGGTGCATGACCGTGACGACGTTCGCGAGTTCGAACACCATGTCGAGATCGTGCTCGATGAGCAGGACGGTCACCTCGCCGGGCAGCGCGGCGACCACCTCGGTCAGGCGCGCCGTCTCCACCGGTGACATGCCCGCGGCGGGCTCGTCGAGCAGCAGCAGCCGGGGTTCGGTGGCCAGCGCCACGGCGACTTCGAGCTGGCGCCGTTCGCCGTGCGAGAGCTCGGCCGCCGGGGTGTCGTGCCGCGACGGCAGGCCCACCTGGTCGAGCAAGGCGTGGGCCCGCGCGAGCGCGGTGCGCCGGGAGCGCAGCGGACGCCCGATCCCGAGCCCGGACCCGGCCCGCCGGACCACCGCGAGCAGGACGTTCTCCAGCGCGGTTTCCCGCATGAACAGGCTGGAGTGCTGGAACGTCGTGGCGATACCGAGCCCCACCCTGCGGTTCACGGGCAGGCGGGTCACGTCCCGCCCGTCCAGGAGCAGCGATCCCGCGGTGGCGGGAAGGGTCCCGGAGATCAGGGAGAAGAGCGTCGACTTGCCCGCGCCGTTGGGGCCGATGACGGCGTGCCGCGTGCCGGCCCGGACGGCGAGGGAGACGGCGTCCACCGCCTTGAAGGAGCCGAAGTCGCGGGACACCCCGCGCAGTTCGAGCAGATCGAGGGGTTCGAGGAGGTCGGGGTCGATCATGCTGTCCTCTTCCGGCTCGGCCATGCGACGGACCGCAGGCCTCGTGGTACGCGTATGCCGGTCAGGCCCCGGGGCAGGGTGTAGACGGCGGTAACGAAGAGCGCTCCGAGCAGCAGCTTGCCGTGGCCGTCGACGACTTCGAGGTTGCCGAGGTAGTCGCGGGTGAGCCAGACGAGCGCGGCCCCGGCGCAGGCTCCCCAGATCCGGCCGGAGCCGCCGATGACGGCGGCCAGCAGCGCCAGTGCGGCGATCTCGAAGCCGGCGTCGCCCGGGGAGACGAACCGCTGGACCGAGACCCACAGCGCCCCCGCCGCACCGGCCAGGGCGCCCGCACCGCCGTAGACGGTGAGGGCGTACCGCCGGGTCGGGTAGCCGATCGCCCGCATGCGGTCCTCGTTGTCGCGGATGCCGCGCAGCGCGAGGGCGAACGGTGTCCCGGCCAGATGGGCGACCATCGCGAAGAGCACCAGGAACACGGCCAGTACGTAGAAGTAGACCAGTCCGTCGAGCTCCAGTGCGGGCATGCCCGGCAGCGGCACGACCGGAGGGATGCCGGACATCCCGTCGGTGCCGTTGGTCAGCGACTTCCAGTTGACCGCGGCGCTGTAGACGATCTCGCCGATGGCCAGCGTCAGCATCAGGAACACCACACCGCGGGCCCGGACGGCCAGCCATCCCGTCGCCGTCGCGACGAGCGCGGAGACCGCGGCGGCGGCGAGGAGCTGGACCACTCCGACATCGGTCAGCTTCCTCGCCACGATCGCCGCCGTATAGGCACCGACCCCGAAGTAGGCCGACTGGCCGAGCGTCGCCAGCCCGGTCAGCCCGGTCAGCAGGTTCACGCTCATGGCGAGCAGGGCGAGCACCAGGATCCGCGACAGCGTGCCGACGGCGTAGGAACCGAGGACGAACGGGGCCAGCGCGAGGCCCGCCAGGACCATGACCGCGGGCACCCGCCGTGCGGCTGATCCGGCCCGGGCCGCCGTGCCGATGTCCGTACCACTGTTGGGGCTCATGTCCGCACCGCCGAAGGAAGCAGGCCGCGCGGCCGTACGACGAGTACCGCCAGCATCGTGCCGAAGAGCAGGAACGGGGCGTACTCCGGGAGCAGCGCCACGCCGAGCGTCTGCACCTGGCCGATGAGCAGCGCGCCGACGAGCGCACCGCGCACCGACCCCAGGCCGCCGACGACCACCACGACGAGCGAGAGCACGAGCACCGTCTCGTCGACTCCTGGCCCGGGGCCGAGGATCGGCGCTCCGAGGACTCCGCCGAGGGCCGCCAGGGCGGCTCCGAACGCGAAGACCCCGTAGAGCACCTTGCGCGTGTCGACGCCCAGCGCGCGGACCATGTCGCGGTCGGCGACCGCGGCCCTCACCAGCGCGCCCAGCGAGCTGCGCTCGAACACCAGGTACACCAGGGCCGCGGCGGCGAGGGCGACGCCGATGAACACCAGCCGGTAGATCGGATAGGTGTGCCCGAGGAGGTCGGCCGACCCGCGCAGCGCGGTCGGCGGGTCCGTGGGCAGCACCTCGCCGCCGAAGGACGCGGCCAGCAGATCGGCCGCGATAAAGGTGATGCCGAGGGTGAGCACGGCCTGGTCCAGATGGCCGCGCCGGGCCAGCGGCTGGGTGAGCAGCGTCAGCGCCGCGCCGCCCAGCGTGCCGGCCGCCACGCCCGCCACCAGCGCGAGGAGCAGTGCCCACAGACTGCCGTCGGAGAGTGCGTACGCGACGTAGGCACCGGCCAGGTAGAGCGTGCCGTGGGCGAGGTTGAGCACGTCCATCAGGCCGAAGACCAGGGACAGGCCGACAGCGAGCGTGAACAGGAGCAGCCCGAAGGCAACCCCGTCGACGACGCTGACGAGGTGGGAGTCCAGCCATCCACCCATGTCAGCCGCCCAGCCTGACGAGTTCCGAGGTGAGGGAGTTGGCGCCCTGCTTGACCTCGCGCAGATACCAGGGCTGGACGGGCGTACCGTCGCTGTTGAAGTGCCAGGTGCCGCGCGGGCTGTCGATGTCGCCCACCTTGGCGAGGGCGTCGTTGACACTCTGCGGGGTCACCTTCGAGCCGGCCGCCGCGATCGCCTTGTCCAGCACCTGGGCCGCGTCGTACGACGCCATCGCGTAGGTGGTCGGGGCCGCACCGTAGGCGGAGCGGTAGGCCGGGGCGAACGCCTTGTTGGCCGCGTTGCCCAGGTCGGCGCTGTAGTTCATCGAGGTGCGGATGCCGTCGGCGGCGTCCCCCTGCCCCTTCAGCACACCCCCTTCGGTGAGGAAGCCGGGCGCGTAGAGCGGGATCTTCCCCGCAAGACCGAAGTCCCGGTACTGCTTGACGAAGTCGACGGCCGCGCCGCCCGCGTAGAAGCAGAAGACCGCCTTCGCACCGGACTTCTCGATCTGCGCCAGGTAGGGCTGGAAGTTCTTGGTCTGCGGGAACGGTGTGTAGACCTCCGCTGCGGCGGTCTTGCCTCCGGCGGGCAGGAAGGTGGACTTGAAGCCCTCTATCTCGTCCTTGCCCGCCTGGTAGCCCGCACCGATCAGGAAGACCGGGCCCTGGGCCTTCGCCGCCACGTACTTGCCCAGGGCCTTGCCCGGCTCGTCGTTGACGTACGAGGTGCGCCAGATGTAGTGGGTCCCGGTCAGTGTCGTCGGCGAGGCGTTGGAGCCGACGAGCGGGACCTTGCTGCTCTCGAACAGGTCCTTGACCCCGTTGATGGTGGCCGAGCTGACCACGCCGCTCACGACCAGCACGCGGTCCTGCTTGACCAGCTTCAGGGCCGCCGCCTTGCCGGACTCGGCGCTCTCCCCCTCGTCCGCGACGACGATCTTCACTTCGCGGCCGCCGAGCCTGCCGCCGTGCTGCTTGGCGTAGAGCTCGAACCCGTTCTTCATGTCGTCGCCGAGCGCCTTGTAGATACCCGACCGGGGAACGAGGAGCCCGATCTTCACGGGCCCCTCGCCCGTGTCGCCGCCGTCGGCCTTGAGGCTGCCACCGCCGCACGCGGCGGTGGCCAGCAACAGGCCCGTGGTGAGGGCTATGAGACCGACGGGACGACGAAACCGACCTGCCATGGTGACTCCGTAGATAGTGAGACGGCCCTGGCAGGGCCGGTTGGTGCCGATGGGGTGCTACGTCCTGCTGAGCGGACCGCTACCGGGTCGCGGAAGCGCGCAGCCGGCTCCAGTAGCCGGCGATGTCGCTGACGGCGCCGGTGACCGAGTCGAGGCTCATCGTGGTGCGGGTGCTGCGGTCGTACGGGGCCCAGGCGGGCATGGGGTGGTGGTTGGGGTCACCGGTGCGGATGAAGGAGATCCAGGACTGGTGCATGGTCGCGGAGAGACCGTCGCGGATCCTCGGGTTGAGGCCCGCCAGGAAGGGGGCCTGCGTCCACTTGTCGAAGTTGTTGAACACGAACGGCAGCTCCAGGCAGTGCGCGGCGCCCAGTTGACCCTCGTGTGCGGGCGTGGGGAGGTCGAACTGGTAGGTCCAGGCCGGCCGGCCGCGGCCCGCCCGGCGCTCGGCGAGGGCCAGGGCAGGCATCCGGAACAGGTCGTCGGTGATCAGGTCCATGAGGACGTCCACCGGCCGGGCGCCCGGCCGGGCCTCCTCGTAGGCGGTGTAGGCCGCGGCCGCCCGGCTGCCGAAGCTGTCCCGCGCCCGGGCGAGCACCTGGTCCTTGGTGGCCGCGGTGTACGACCCGTTGAGCGCGAAGGCGAAGTTGGCCTCCTCCCTGGTCCAGCCGAGCAGGACGTCCATATCCCCGCCCGCACCGTCCACCAACAGGTCGGCAGGGTTGCGTGTCAGGGTCACACCGTCAAGCACCGGCAGGAACGGGGTGGACCAGTAGCCCCACTGCGCGGTGCGGCCGAACATGCCGACGGTGGCCCCGATCAGCTTCGACCAGTCCAACGCCCGCAGCTCCGTGACGTCCTTCGCACCGAGGATGTCCAGGTAGGTCTGGGTGCGCTGGAGGGACTCGGCGCGGGTGGGGATCTGCAGACCGAGCGGCGGGCTCTCCAGGATGGCGCGCTTGAACAGCGGGCGGCCCTTGGAGCGGGCGCCCGCGAGCGACGCCACCGAGAACGCGCCGCCCGACTGGCCGGCCACGGTGACCTGGTCCGGGTCGCCGCCGAACGCGGCGATGTTCTCCCGCACCCACCGCAGCGCGGCGAGCTGGTCGGTGAGCCAGAAGTTCCCCCCGGCGCCGTCCTCGCCGAAGTAAAGGTATCCCAGCGGGCCGAGGCGGTAGTTGATGGTCACGACCACGAGGTCGCCGTTGCGTGCGAAGGTCTCGCCCGAGTAGTTGGGCAGCGAGCCGGACCCGGAGATGAAGCCGCCGCCGTGGATCCACACCATCACCGGCCGCCTGGCGTCGTCGGCGCCCGGCGTCCAGACGTTGAGGGTGAGGCAGTCCTCGTCGAAGGGCGGCGAGCCGTGCGTGCCCAGGACCTGGTCGCCCCCTTCCCGGTAGAGCTGGGGCGCGCTCGGACCGAACGCGACCGCGTCCCGTACTCCCGACCAGCCCGGGTACGGCTGGGCCGGCTGCCACCGCAGTGCGCCGACCGGGGGCGCGGCGTACGGCACGCCCTTGAACACGGTGAGGCCGCCCTCCACGGTGCCTCGCAGCGCGCCCGCGGGCGCCTGGACCACGGGCGAGGAACCGGCCGCCGGTGCGTCGGCGCGGGCCGACTGCCCGCCCGCGATGCCGGAGAGCAGCATGCCGCCGGCGAGGATTCCACCGGCCTTGAGGACATCGCGCCGCAATGGACTGTCTGTCATGTCGTGTCTCCTTGAGTGGGGGTCCTGAGCCGGTCGACGGCCGGTGATTCCGGGCGTCGGGGGATTCCGGCCGGTGGTGCTTCCGGCGGGCCGTGATCGCGGTCGGCGGTGGTCCCGGCCGGCCGTGAGAGTGCGGTGGTCCGTACTGCCGTGCCGCGGCGCCTACTTCGGTGCCACGCTCCACGCGAGGTCGGGGAGGTAGCTCGGGGCCGCGGTGAGGCCGGTCAGCTTCTTGCCGTTGAAGGCGTACATCCCGTCCATCCGCATCACCGAGACGAACCACGCCTGGTCGACGACGTAGCGCATGGCCTCCTGGTACCGGGAGGGCTGCTCCGCCGGGGCCGAAGCCGCCGCGGCCTCCAGCATGCGGGCAAGTTTGGGGTCCGAGGAGGCGAACGGGTTGAAGGCGGTGGCGTGCGGCAGCATCCAGTCCAGCGAGAGCGGGTAGCTGGACGCGCCGCCGTAGCCGAATCCCAGGGCGGGGTACTTCTTGGACGTGGCGCTCGCGAGCCACTGGCCGACGCTGGTGTCGGTGGTGAGGTCGACGGCGACGCCGATCTGCTTCCACTGCTGGACCACCGCCTGGGTGACGAGGTCGATGCCGAAGAAGCCCTGGGTCTCCATCTTCAGGGAGAAGCCGTTCGGGTATCCCGCGTCGGCGAGGAGGTTCTTCGCCTTGGCCGGGTCGTAGGGGTAGTGGTTGTCGTAGTCCTCCGCGAAACCGTCCAGACCCGGCAGAGATATCTGGTCGGTGGCGTGGCCGTGGTGCTGGACGATGGCCTTGGTGATGGCCTCGCGGTCCACGGCGTAGTTGAGGGCCTGGCGGACGCGGAGGTCCTTCAGGGGGTCGGCCAGCGTGCCGCCGCGGTCGGCGAGGTTGACGCCCAGGAACAGGTTGGGCGTCCCGACGACGCTGAGGCCGCCGGACTTGGCCGTGTCGAACTGGTTGGCGGTGATGGCCATGGCATCGGCCTGCCCCGCCTTGACCGCCTGGAGCGCGGAGTTCGGGTTGGCGATGACCTTGATGACCACCTTCTTCCAGTGGATCTTCGTCTTGTCCCAGTAGAGGGGGTTGGGGAGGTAGGTGTAGTGATCGCCGGTGGCGGTATGCGCGGTGTCCAGGACGTAGGGGCCCGCGCCGAAGGACCGGGTGCCCATCTCGGCGGGGCTGGCCAGGCCCTTGGGGCTGATCACCGAGCCGGCAAGGAGCACCTGGGTGAGGAGCTCGGGCAGGCTGGGGTGAGGGCTGGAGCAGTGGATCCGCACGGTGAGCGGGCCGGTCGGGGTGACCGACGCGATCGCCGATGTCCAGGAGACGTTGAGGCCGTTCTTACGGGTGTAGTTGAGCGAGGCCGCCACCGCCTTCGCGTCCAGGGCGGTGCCGTCCGCGAACTTGAGGCCGCTGCGCAGGGTGAACTCGAACTCGGTGTTGCCGGTGCCGACATAGCCCCACTTGGTGGCGAGGCCCGCGCTGGGCGCACCGCTCGGCTCCTGCCGCAGGACGGTGTCGTAGGTGAGGTTGACGAACCAGTTGTCCGAGCCGACGTTGGCCTTCGCCGGGTCGAGGCTCGCGGGGGCACCGGGGGTGACGACGGTCAGGGTGCCACCCTGGCCGCCTCCCCCCGCGGACGACGATCCCGATCCGCTGCTGCACGCGGTGGCCGACAGGGCCAGCGCCGTCAGTGCCGCGAGGCCGCAGGTCATTCTCTTGGTGAGCGAGGTTGTGGACATGGGCGCTTTCCCTAGGTGTGGAGCCCGCGGACGCGGGCTGGTTCGCCTGAGCGGTGGCAGGCGACCGCTCGGCCGCCTTCGGGCTGCTTCTCTCCTCGGCTCGGCAGCGGCAGCAGGGCCGGCCGCTCGCGGTGGCAGATGTCGATGGCGTACGGGCAGCGGTGGGCGAAGACGCAGCCCTCGTCGGCGGGCGGGTTCGTGGTCTTCGGGGCCGCCTGGGCGGCCCTGCGGGCGCGCTGGGCGCGCGGGTCGGGTGCGGGCACGGCGTCGAGCAGCGCCTCGGTGTACGGATGGACGGGGTCGGCGTACACCACCTGGGCCGGTCCGCTCTCCATGACCCGGCCCCGGTAGAGGACGACGACGCGGTCCGAGAGGTGCCGCACGACGGGCAGGTCGTGGGCGATGAAGAGGTAGCTGAGGGAGAGTTCCCGCTGGAGCCGTGCCAGCAGGTTCATCACCTGGGCCTGGATCGACAGGTCCAGGGCGCTGACCGGTTCGTCGCAGATGACGAGGCTGGGCTCCAGCATGAGGGCGCGGGCGATGGCGATCCGCTGGCGCTGCCCGCCGGAGAACTGCCCGGGGTAGCGGCCGGCGGTGTCGGCGGGCATGCCGACCCGCTCCAGCATCTCGGCGATGTGCGCGTCGGTCTCGCGCCGGTCGAGCCTGCGGTGCACCAGCAGCGGTTCGGCCAGGGTCTGTCCGATGGTGCGGGCCGGGTTGAGGGAGGAGTACGGGTCCTGGAAGACGACCTGGAGACGGGCGCTCAGTCCGCGCCGGGTACGGGGCCCGGCACGGGTGACGTCGATGCCCTCGAAGCGGACCCGGCCCGAGTGGACGGGGGTGAGGCCGAGCACGGCGCGGCCGATGGTGGACTTGCCGGAGCCCGACTCTCCGACGAGTCCGACCGTCTCCCCCGGCGCGATGTCCAGGCTGACGCCGTCGACGGCGCGCAGGGGCGAGGTGCGGTGGCCCTGGCCGAACTCGACGGTCAGGTCCTTGATGTCGAGGAGGGGCTGGCGGGTCATGGGCGGGTGCCTTCCAGGAGGAGCCGCGGGGAATGGACGCACCGGGTGAGCCGGTCCGGGGCTGGTTCGGTCAGGGGCACCGGCCGCGTCGTACAGCTCTCGTCGGCCAGGTCGCAGCGGGCGGCGAAGCGGCAGCCGAGCGGCCAGTCGCGGGGAGCGGGCACGGTCCCCGCGATGGTCGGCAGGGGCTCGCCCTCGGCCGCCAGATGCGGGTTGGCCGCGAGCAGGCCCGCCGTATAGGGGTGGAGCGGCCGGGTGAACATCTGCTCCACGTCCGCCTGCTCCACGACCTGGCCGGCGTACATCACCACGGATCGGTGGCACAGGTCGGCCACCACGCCCCAGTCGTGGGTGACGAGGAGCACCGCCATGCCCGTCTCGGCCTGGAGGGTGTGCAGGAGCGCGAGGATCTCGGCCTGGACCGTGACGTCGAGCGCGGTCGTCGGCTCGTCCGCGATCAGCAGTTTCGGCTCGCCGGCGAGCGCCAGGGCGATCGCCACGCGCTGGGCCATACCGCCGGAAAGCTGGTGCGGATAGCGCCTGGCGACGCCCTCGGGGTCGGGAATGTTGACCATGCTGAGGAGTTCGGTCACCCGGGCGCGTGCGGTGCGGCGGTCGCACCGCCGGTGGCGCCGAACCGCTTCGGCCAGTTGGCGCCCCACTGCGAAGGCCGGGTCGAGGGCGACCATGGGCTCCTGGGACACGTAGGCGATGCCTGTGCCCCGTACCCCGGCGAGCGCGTCGGCCGAGCCGACGAGGTCGGTCCCGTCGAAGAGCACCTGACCGCCGGTGATCTGGCCGCCGCCCGGCACGAGGCCGAGGATCCCGAGCGAGGTCACCGACTTGCCGCAGCCCGACTCACCGACCATGCCGACGGTTTCGCCCGCGCTGATGTCGAAGCTCACCCCCTGCACGACCGGGATGCCGCCGATCGCGATCGACAGGTTCCGCACCGACAGCAGGGCGGTGTCGTCCGGTACGTCCGCCGGTGGCGCGGCCACGGCGTCCGACACTTCCAAGGCGAAGGCGTCCGGCGCGTCCGCCTGCTCGGTGGGAGAGGCGGCGGCAGCGGGCGGTGCGGCGCCCGCTGCCGCCAGCTTGGACACCGACCAGCCCTCGACGGCCGCGTCGCGGACCGCGTCCCCGAGCAGCGCGAGGGCTGTCACGGTGAGGACCAGCGGGACACCCGTGGGGACGAGCATCCAGGGTGCGCGGTCGATGGCCTGGGAGGCATCGGCCACCAGACCGCCCCAGGACGGGTTGGGGGGCTGGGCGCCCAGGCCCAGGAAGCCGAGGCCCGCCTGGACGGTGACGACGATCGCGGCGAACAGGGCGGCCTGCACGATGACCGTGCTGATCAGCCGCGGCAGGATGTGCCGCCGCAGGATCTGCGCGCGGGTCAGTCCGGCTACCTTCGCGGCCGCTACGTACAACTCCTCGCGGATTCCCAGGGTTTGGGAGCGCAGGATACGGATGATCCCGGGACTGCCGAGCGCACCGAAAGTGATCATCGCGGCGTGCAGATTGCCAGGGAACACGGACAGCACGACCAGCACGATGACGATGCCGGGCAGGGCGAAGAGCAGGTCGGCGGTCCTGACGGTCAGCCAGTCCACCCAGCCGCCCAGGAATCCGGAGGCCAGGCCCGCGGTGACGCCGATGAGGAGGAAGACCACCAGGGCTTCGCCGACCGCCAGGAGGGTGGAGCGGCCGCCGAAGAGCACCCGGCTGAGCAGATCGCGTCCCAGGTTGTCGGTGCCGAGCAGGTGGTCGGAGGTGGGTCCGGCCAGTACGTGGCCCAGGTCCTGGTCGAGCGGGCCGTACCGGGTGATCAGGAGCGCCGCGAGGGTGGCCGCGGTCAGCAGCGCCAGCCAGCAGAGGGAGACCGCGCCGGCCGGGCGCCGCAGCACCCGGCGTATCAGAGGGGGCCGCCGCGGAGCCTTCCCGGGCTCCGCCGTGCGGGGCCGTTTCGTCGCCGTGAGCAGGTTCATGCGGCACGCACCCGGGGGTCGAGGCGGTTGTAGGCCATGTCCACCAGGAGGTTGACGAGCACGACGAGGACCGTGATGTACAGGACGGCTCCTTGGATGACGGGGATGTCGTGCTGGACGGTCGCCTGCTGGGTGAGGCTGCCGAGCCCCGGCATGGCGAACACCGTCTCCACGAACACGGCGGCGGCGAGGAGGCTCACGAGGACGACGCCCAGGACGGTCACCACCGGAACGGCGGCGTTGCGCAGCACGTGCCGGTAGAGGATCGACCGCCGGGAGAAGCCGTTGGCCTGCATGACCCGGATGAAGTCCCGGCCGAAGGTGTCCAGTACGCAGTCGCGGGTCTGCTTGGCGATGACGGCGACGGCGCTCAGCGACAGGGAGATGACCGGAAGGACCAGGGAGCGCGCCCACTCGGCCGGGTCGTCGGCGAAGGGCACATAGCCGGTCACCGGGAACCAGCGCAGTTTCACGGCCCCGACGGCGATCAGCACGAGGGCGAACCAGAACGCCGGAACCGCGAGGCCGAGCAGGGACAGGAGGTCGACCGCCCTGGTCAGCAGGCCGCCGCGGCGGGCGCTGAGCAGGCCCAGGGCCACGCCCAGGATGCCGGAGACCACGGTGCCGGCGACGATCAGGGACAAGGAGACGGGGAGCCGGTCGTTCAGCGTCTTCGTCACCGCCTCCCCGCTGAACAGCGAGGCCCCGAGGTCGCCGTGGAGGACCCCCACGAGCCAGTCCCAGTACTGGACCGGCAGCGGATCGTCCAGGCCCAACTGGACACGTACGGCCTCGTATTGCTCGACCGTGACGTGCTGGCCGACGATCGTGCGGGCGGGGTCTCCGGGGACCAGGGAGACCAGAACGAAGGTCAGGGCCGAGACCAGGAACAGCAGCGGTGCCGACGACAACAGACGTCTGACCGCGAGTCGGAAGATTGCCATGCTCACCTCGTCGGGAGTCGTGCAACTCAAACGGTGAACTCGTGGAGTGGGGGTGCGCGCCGGGCGGGCTCGCCGCGAGGGGCGGCCGGGCGGCGGACTGCGCGAGCGCTGTGGCCGGGCCGTGCGACGGGTTCGCGCAACGGCCGGGCCTGGAGCCGCGCTCCACGTGGGAGGCGGCGGGTGGACGGCTTCTCCACCTACCGCGGAGGCTATAGCCGTTTTTTGGCCACCGCCATAATTAATCGATAAACGTTCTGTAACTAGTGACGTCCGATCACCTCCGGCCCAGTCCCCTGCCCGACGCCCGGGCAACCCCTTCATTACACGTGTTAGCAGAAGGCGTCCAGAGGTACGACAAGAAAGTACTCAGGCCCGTACAGCGAGGGTGTTACACGTTTCAGGGAGCTGCCGACGGAGGAGTGCGGCCCTAGGCGGGCTTCTCCTCGAAGCCGGTCACTGTCCGTACATGACGCAGGCTCGGTTCGCCGAGGGCGGCACACAGTTGCTGGAAGAGCTGACGTGCGGCGACCGCGTTCCAGTCGTCGGGGAGGAGCTCCTTGGGCAGGCCGGGGTCCAGGTAGGGAAGGCGGCGCCACTGGGTCAGCAGGGGGACGTAGTGGCGGAACGCCTCCGCCGCGTCGAGGTCCGACTGCCGCGTCAGGCGCTGCGCCACGGGCCCGTAGGTGTCGGTGAACGCGGCGTACTGCGCCTCGATCGCCGGGAAGTCCCACCAGGAGCTCACCGAGGTGCGCAGATCGCCGAAGGCCGCGTACTGCGAGGTGAACAGGTGCACGTACTCGCTCAGTTGGAGCCGCACCAGCGCGCTGCGGGCGTCTTCCAGGAGCCGCCCGGGGGCCAGCCACACGCCGGGCGCCATATTCCCGAACCCGAGCCAGGTCAGGCGGGTGCGCAGCTGGTAGCGGTGCGCGCGCTCGGACTCCGGCACCGAGAAGACCGCCATCACCCAGCCGTCGGCGAGGTCGGCGGGTTCCAGGCTGCCGAAGATACGGCGGTCGCCCTCGTCGAAGACCGGGTGAACGGCGGGGCTGAGCCGGTAGCCGTTGACACCCCGCCGCTCGGGTTCGAGGATGCCCCGCTTCTTCAGACGGGAGATCGCCGAGCGCACGGCCGGGCCGTCCACGTCGAACTCGGCCATCAGGACGATCAGATCGGCGATGGAGATCCATCCGCCGAGCCGGCGCAGAAACGCCCCGTAGACCGTGTTGATCAACGAGCTGGGCCTGAGGGGACTCTCCGACATGATCGCCTTCCGTGGTGTGCGGTGGCGATCCTATCGAGCACCCGGCCCAGCCGGGCAGGCCGGTCGGCCGAAGGGCATACGGTCCGTCAGCCGGCGGTCGCCGCGGACGGGGACAGCGGCGTCTCGGCATACACGCCGGACAGCAGATGGCCCGCTCCGGGCGCCACGGCCGGCAGGCCGAGCGCGCGCAGCATCTGGTGCGCGGTGCAGACGGCCGCGGAGACGACCGGCTTGCCGAGCAGCTGCTCGGCCTCCTCGACGGCCCCGAGCGAAGGCATCTGCACACAGGCGGAGAGGACGACGGCGTCCGCGTCGGAGTACTGGAGTGCGCGGGCGATGCCGGGCAGCCGGGCGGGGTCGTGCGCGGCGACTTCCAGGTTGTCGGGGATCTCCAGCGCCTCGTAGTCGAGCACCTCGATGCCCTCGTGGGTCAGATACTCCACCACCGTCTTCGTCAACGGCCGCATGTACGGGGCGACCAGCGCGATCTTCTTGGCGCCGAGCGTGTGCAGACCGTGGACGAGGGCGCCGGCGCTGGTGACGACGGGCGACGGGGCGCCGTTCTCGGCCGTGCGGGCGTGCAGGCGCTCCTCGGATGTGCGGTGGTAGCCGAAGCCCATGCTCATGATGGCGACGAGACAGGCGTAGCCGAGCACGTCCACGCGGGCGTCGGAGAGTTCGACGGCGCAGCGGTCGGAGTCGGCGTCCATGGCCCGGAGCTGCTCGGGGGTGACATGGGTCATGCGCATCCGGCTGGAGTGGAAGGTGAACCGCTCGGGCGCGACGGTCTCCCGCGCGCGCAGGATGGCCGGGATCTCGGTTTCCATCGTGACGTTGGAACTCGGCACGATCTGCCCGATCCGATAGGTGCGGTGGGACACGGGGGGCTCCTGGGCCTGATCGAGGGGTGGGGGTTCAGCGGGCGTCGACAACGGGGTTGGTCAGGGTGCCGATGCCTTCGACGGTGGCTTCGACCGTGTCGCCGGGGGCGAGGAACTCCGGGGGCACCATTCCCGCGCCGACGCCGGAGGGAGAGCCGGTGGCGATGACGTCGCCGGGCTCCAGGGTCACCCCCGAGGAGATGTCGGCGATGAGGCGGGCGATGGGAAAGAGCATGTGCCGGGTGTTCGACTTCTGCTTGGTCACGCCGTTGACGCGCAGCGAGAGGTCGAGCGCCATCGGGTCGCCGAGGGCGTCCGCGGTGACGACCGCCGGTCCGAAGGGGGCGTAGGAGTCCTGCCCCTTGGAGAAGAACCACTGGCCGGAGCGGCGCTGGTCGCGGGCGCTGATGTCGTTGACGATGCTGTAGCCGAAGACGTGGTCGTACGCGTCCTGTTCGCTCACCCGGAACGCGGTGCGGCCGATGACGACGGCGAGTTCGCACTCCCAGTCGAGCTGGGCGGTCAGATCGCCGTTGTGCCAGATGGGCTGCCCGGGTCCGGTGACCGCGGTGGCGGGCTTGCTGAACAGCACCGGGCGCGGCGGCAGCTCCTTGTCGGTGTCCAGGCTGCGGCTGGACTCCTCGACGTGCTCGACGTAGTTCAGACCGACGCCGATGATCTTGCCGGGGCGCAGCGGGGCGCGCAGCGAGACGTCGCCGAGCCGGTGCACGGCTTCGGCGGGCCAAGTGGCCTGGTCCCCGGCGAGCAGGCGCCGGGCAGTGTCGTGGGTGCCGGCTCCCGCCTGGATGAAGGACAGCAGGTCTGTCGGCAGTTCGGTGCCGTGATGGCCGGCCAGTGCGGCGAGGTCGATCACGCGGTCGTCGATCTGGGCGCCCAGGCGGGCGGGGGCGTCGTCGACGGTGTAGGTCACCAGTCGCATGGGAACTCCTTGGCGGGTGGCGGGGGAAGGCGGTCAGGAGGAGGCGGTCGGGAGAGGACGGTCAGAGTGATGGGAGCGGGCGGTGGTGCGGAGTCGGTTCCGCGCCACCGCCCGCCCGGCCGGGGGCGATGCGGGGCACATTCCATCGCTCCCCGGGGTTCACCTCGGCCGGCAACCGGTGTCAGGGCCGGCGGTCCCGGCGCGGAGGCGGGTCTTGGGGTCTTCGGGGTCTACACGAGGGGCTGACGGCCGCCGTTGTCGGTATAGGCCTCTTCCCGGTAGAAGCCGAGGGAGCGCATCACGGGGAAGTCGTTGAAGGAGAAGAGGCAGGCGTCCTCCCCCTGGTCGAGGTTGTGGTGCTCGTGCCAGGCCCAGGAGGGGACACAGAAGATGTCGCCCTGCTGCCAGGCGAAGCGCTGTCCGGCGATGACCGAGTAGCCGCGGCCCTTGGCCGCCGTGTAGATCACCGATCCGGTGTGGCGGTGGGCCCGGGTGCTCTGGCCCGGCCGGAGCAGCTGCATATGGGCGCCCATGGTGGGCATCACGGAGCCGCCGGTGACCGGGTTGGTGTATTCGGCGATCACACCGTCGTAGGGCGATCCCTCCGTGGCCTTGGCGAGGTCGCGCAGCGACTCGTAGGTCGTCTCCCACGGGTAGGCGAGCAGCGGCGAGTAGGGCCGGTTCCACTTCTCCACGCCGTACGGCACCAGGTTGGCGCCGTAGGTGAGCACAGAGGAGTTGATCACCTTTCCGGGCTGCTGGTACAGCTCCGGGTGGACTTCGTAGAAGCCCGCGTCGTGGGCGTTGACGAGGGGGATGTCGAGGCCGTCCTGCCAGATGACGGGAGCGTCGTCGGAGTCGTTGCCGTGCTCGTGCCAGGTGCCGTTGGGGGTGATGGCGAAGTCGCGCGGGCCGACCTTGAGCTTCTGCCCGTCCACGATAGTCCAGGCGCCGGTCCCCTCGTGGACGAACCGCAGTGCGGCGGCCTGATGGCGGTGTGCGGTCATCGCCTCACCGGGGCCCATGATCTGGAGGCCGGTGTAGAGGAGCCCGACGGCGGCGCTCACGTCCTTGCGGCCGGGGTTGACGAGCATGACCACCCGGCGGCCCGCGTCGTCGGCCTTGACCAGGTCGAGGGCCTTGCGGACCAGGGGCTGGACCTCCTGGTACCGCCACAGGACGGGCACGGACTTCGGCTGGGGGTACCAGGGCTCGATGTCGTTGGCGACGGTCCACAGGGCTCCCGCCTCCAGTTCGGCGAGTTCGTTGTAGTACGCGGTGAGTTCAGGGGTGTCGGACACACGTGCCCGGCCCAGCCGGTTGTCGTCGTACTCGGTGGTCATGACTCCTCCTGCGTTGTGCCGGTGCCGTCGGTCGGAAGGGGCGCGACGGCGGGCGCGGCATCGTGGGAGCCGGGCGGCGTCGCGAAGGTCACGGGGGTGCGCGGGGTGTTGTCGACGTGCAGTCGGAAGACATCGAAGCGGTTGTAGTGGCCGAGGATGTCGTGCATCTGCTTGGGCTGGATGCACTTGGCCAGGTCGATGTCGGCGTAGACGATGCCCTCGTCGTCGATCAACGGGTCGGTGACGGGCCGCCCGTCGGGTCCGAAGATCCCGGACAGCGCGCTGCGGGGGCGGGCGAGCATACGGCGTACGTTCTCGTCGTCACCGGCGACGGTGTCCACGATCTCGGGCGAGATGGTGGAGCAGGCCACGACGGAGAAGACCTTGCCCTCGAAGCTGTGGGCGGCGGTCCGCACGGCGATAGCGTCCGCCATGTCGTAGTCCTCCGGGGCGACGGGCAGCGCGATGTAACTCGCCGCGTGGACCAGCTCTCCCTGGGCGAGCAGGGTGAACCGGGCGAGCGTGTTGGTGTTCTCGCCGCAGGCCAGGGCTCCCAGCGGCCCGACGGGCGTCTGGTGGACCTTGAGCGAACTGCCGTCGCCTCCGGTCCAGGTCAGCTTCTCGGCCCAGGTGGGGACGAGTTTGCGGTGTACGCCGAGGAGTTCGCCGTCCGGGCCGATGGTGAGCAGGGTGTTGTAGAGGATGCCGAGGCTGTACGGGCTGCGCTCGTTGACCCCGATGACGAGGACGACTCCGTGCCGGCGGGCCGCCGCGCGCAGGGCGTCCACGTGCGGCCCGGGGATGTCGACGGAAGCCCGCTGGAGGCGCTCGAACCACGGGGAGCCCTGGACCGGGGTCATGGTCCAGTTCCAGTACGGGTAACCGGGGACGAAGGCCTCGGGGAACACGATCAGTTCGGCGCCGTGCGACGCCGCCTCCGCCACCAGGGCGACGGCCTTGGAAACGGTGGCCGACGGATCCAGATAGACGGGCGCGGACTGGACCGCCGCGGCCTTGAAGCGGGGCAGTTCCTGCATGCGTTCCTCCATGTCACAGGGCCGTCGCCGCAGCGGCCGCCGCGGGCCGCGGAAGCCAGCGCTGGTGTACGGGAGCGGGGATGGCCCGGAGCAGCTGGAGGCGGGGCGGGACATGGTCGGTGCGGGCGCCCGGCAGCCGGGCGCTGCCCGCCTTCCACGATGTCGGCCAGGGCGCTCCGGGGCCGGTGTAGTCCTGCGCCGCGGCGGCGTGCAGCGTCCACAGCGGGTCGTGCAGCTGGGCCCGCCCGACGGCGCAGAGGTCGGCCCGGCCGGCCAGGATGATCGAGTTGACGTCGTCGTAGGTGGAGATGGCGCCGACCGCGATGGTGGGGATCCCGGTGGTGTTGCGGATCAGGTCGGCGTAGGGCGTCTGGTAGCTGCGGCCGAACCGCGGCCGCTCGTGGGCGACGACCTCACCGGTGGAGACGTCGATCGCGTCCGCTCCGGCGTCCGCCAGGGCGCGGCAGATCTCGACGACGTCTGCCTCGCCGATGCCTCCTTCGGCCCAGTCGGCGGCCGAGATCCGCACGATCAGCGCCTTGTCCGTCGGCCACACCGCACGGACCGCCCGCAGCGCTTCCAGCGGGAAGCGCAGCCGCCCGGCCTGGGTGCCGCCGTACTCGTCGGTGCGGAGATTGGTCAGCGGCGACAGGAAGCCGGACATCAAGTGGCCGTGCCCGTACTGGAGTTCGATGGCGTCGAATCCGGCGCGGTCGGCGCGGCGGGCCGCAGCGGTGAAGTCCTCGACCACGGCGTCCATGTCCTCGCGGGTCGCTTCGCGCGGAGCCGTGCTCGCCGAGTCCCAGGCGAGCGGGGAGGCGGCGATCAGCGGCCATCCGACCGCGCCGAGCGGGACGGACGTCCCGTCGGCGCGCGGGGTGCCCCGCGCGGCGCGGCGCCCGGCGTGGGTGAGCTGGACGCCCAGGAAGGTGTCCGACTGCCGGTGCACGAAGTCGGTGATCCGCCGCCAGGCCGCTTCCTGTTCGTCGGTGTAGAGGCCGGGGCAGCCGGGGGTGGCCCGGCCGTCGGGGCTGACGGCCGTCATACCCGCGATGACCAGTGCGGAGCCGCCGAGCGCTTGGGTGCTCAGATGCAGGAAGTCGAAGTCGCCGGGCACGCCGTCGGCGGCGGCATACAGGGCGGTGGGCGGGACGACGACGCGGTTGCGCAGGCGTAGGCCGCCGATCCGGGACGGGCGGAACATCGGCGGCACGGCGGTGCCCGCCGTCACCGTCTCGGCTTCGTGCCAGGCATCCACCCTGTCGGTGAACTGCTGGTCGCGGACGCGCAGGTTGTCGTACGTGACACGGCGGCTGCGAGTCAGCAGGTTGAAGGCGAACTGCGCGGGCTCCTGCCCGGTGTAGCGGCCGACGTTCTCGAACCATTCCAGGCTGGCCTGGGCGGCGCGCTGGGTGGACTCGACGACCGGCTTGCGTTCGGCCTCGTACGCGGCGAGCGCGGTAGGCACGTCGGGGTGCTCGTGGAGGCAGGCCGCCAGGGCCAGTGCGTCCTCCATCGCGAGCTTGGTGCCGGAGCCTATGGAGAAGTGGGCGGTGTGGGCGGCGTCCCCGAGCAGCACCACATTGCCGTGGTGCCACGTCGTGTTGCGTACCGTGGTGAACCGGATCCACTTGGAGCCGTTGGGGATGAGGCGGTGGCCGTCGAGGTGGTCGGCGAGGATCTCCTCGCAGCGGCGGATGCTGTCGCCGTCGCTGGTCCCGGGCGGGAAGTCGCGGGCGGCGAACTCCTCGAAACCCGCGCGCCGCCAGGAATCCTCGTCCATCTCGACGATGAAGGTGCTGCGGGTGGCGTCGAACGGATAGGCATGCACCTGGAGCGTCCCGAAGTCCCCTTCGGCGACGATGAACGTGAAGGCCTCGAAGACCTTGTCCGTGGCGAGCCACATGTAACGGCAGCGCCGCTCGTCGAGGTCCGGGGCGAAGGTGTCCGGGTAGGCGCCGCGCGTCGCCGACCGTACGCCGTCGCTCGCCACCACCAGGTCGTATTCGGCGGCCAGTCGCTCGGCGGGCGGGGCCTGGGTGCGGTACCGGACGTCCACCTTCAGGGCGGCGCACCGCTCCTGAAGGATCCGCAGCAGGCGCTTGCGGCCCAGGGCCGCGAAGCCGTGGCCGCCGGAGGTGAGCACCTGGCCCCGGTAGCGGACGTCGATGTCGCTCCAGCGGGCGAACTCCGCGGACATCGCCTCGAAGATCTCCGGGTCGGCCTGCGCGATGCCGTCCAGGGTCTCGTCGGAGAACACCACGCCGAATCCAAAGGTGTCGTCGGCCGCGTTGCGCTCCCAGACGGTGATCTCCCAGCTTGGCGAGAGCTGCTTGGCCAGGGCCGCGAAATACAGCCCGCCGGGCCCTCCACCGATGACTGCTACGCGCACGGCGTCCTCCTCGTGGTTCCAGGAACAACATATTGCGGAATTCCTGCGATCGTCAAGAAAACTCTATACAACGATGGGGTGTGCATGAACTCCCCGTCTCAGGTGAGGAGTTCAGGAGCCTGCGGACCGGACCCGGCCAGGCGTTCGCGCACCTCGTCGGGCCAGGGCGTGGCCCCGTTCGCCCGTGCGGCGGAGTGGACGATCGTCATACGGCCGGTGGCCGCGGCCTCCTCGCCCCGACTGCCGACCATGAAGGCGTAGTGCAGGGAGGTGGTGCCGACCTTGACGACGCGCAGCTCGACGCGGACGAGGTCCCCGAACCACAGCCGGGCGCGGTAGTCGGCCTCGAAGTGGACGCGCGGCGTGCTCCCGAACAGGTGGGCCAGGCCCAGACGCCGCAGCAGGACGGCCTCGGCCGCCTCGACCCAGCGCACCACGGTGGAGTGGTGGTAGTGGCCGGCGGCGTCGGTGTCGGGCCACTCGACCCGCCGCTCGATGACGACGCTGGGCAGGTTCGCCGCACCACCGTCCGGCGGGGTGGTCTGCTGCGGGGCGGGGATGTCCATGGGGGTGCCTTTCGTTGGCGGGGGGAGTGGTTACGGAAGAGATGCGAGGGTCCGGGGCGAAGCCCCGTTCCTTGTCTTTAGGGGCGCGGGGAACTGCGCGACCAGCCCCCACCGGCCCGCAGACAACGCACGACACTTCCAGCCGCGCTCAGCTCTTCGCCGCCCGCTCCCGCAGGGCAACGCGCTGGAGCTTTCCATTACTCGTGCGCGGCAGTTCGGCGACGAACTCGACGGCGCGCGGGTACTTGTAGGGCGCGATGGTCTGCTTCACGTGGTGCTGGAGTTCCTTGGCGGTGAGTTCGTCGGGGGCAACGCCCTCACGCAGGACCACATACGCCTTGACGACCATCCCGCGCTTGTCGTCGGGTGCTCCGACGACGCCGCACTCCAGGACGTACGGGTGCGTGACGAGCGCCTTCTCGACCTCGGGACCGGCGATGTTGTATCCGGAGGAGACGATCATGTCGTCGCTGCGGGCCACGTACCAGAAGTAGCCGTCCCGGTCCCGTATGTAGGTGTCGCCCGTGATGTTCCAGCCGTTCCTGACGTACGTCGTCTGGCGCGGGTCGTCGAGGTAGCGGCAACCGGTGGGGCCGGTGACCGCGAGGAGGCCGGGCTCCCCGTCGGGCACGGGATCGCCCGCCTCGTCGACGACCATCGCCCGGTACCCGGGGACCGGCTTGCCGGTGGCGCCGGGACGTATGGCGTCGTCCGCCGCCGAGATGAACACATGGAGCATCTCGGTGGCGCCGATGCCGTCGATGATGCGCAGGCCCGTCGCGTCGCGGAAGTCCTCCCACACCTGGGCGGGCAACGCCTCTCCGGCCGATACGCACCGGCGCAGGCCCGCCAGGCGGTCCTCCACACCGGCCGCCAGCATCGCCCGGTAGGCGGTGGGCGCGGTGATCAGCACGGTGACGCCGTGCTCCGCCACGAGAGCGGCCAGCTGCTCCGGCGACGCCTGCTCGAGCAGCAGCGTCGCCGCCCCCACGTGCAGAGGGAAGACGACCAGGCCGCCGAGTCCGAAGGTGAAGGCCAGCGGCGGCGTCCCGGTGAACACGTCGTCCTGACGGGGTTTGAGGACATGCCGCGAGAACGTGTCGGCATTGGCGAGCACATCGCGGTGGAAGTGCAGGGTCGCCTTGGGCCGTCCCGTCGTACCGGAGGTGAAGGCGATCAGGGCCACGTCGTCGGCGGCGGTGACGACGTTCGTGAAGGCGCCGTCCTTCGCCTCGCAGCGCCGCGCCAGATCGTCGCCGCCGTAAACGAGGACGGTCAGGCCCGGTGTGTCCGCGGCATCGAGTTCGTCGACGTAGCGGTGATCGCAGAGGGCGACAACGGGGCGACTGATGTCGTGCAGCTGGGTGAGTTCCGCGGCGCGCAGCATCGGCATCGTCGTGACAGCGACCCCGCCCGCCTTGAGCACCCCGAACCAGGCGGCGACGAGCCACGGATTGTTGGGGCCGCGCAGCAGGACGCGGTTGCCGGGGCGCAGTCCGAAATCCTCGGTGAGGACCCGCGCCATTTGGTTGGCGCGCAGCAGGAGGTCGCCGTAGGTCCAACGGTCGGTGGGGGTGAGCAGGCAGGGCCGGTCGGCGCCCCAGCGTTCGACAGCGTCGTCGAGCAGGTACTGGGCGCAGTTGAGACGGTCCGGATACGTCAACTCCGGCAGGTCGTAGTGCAGTTGGGGCCAGAGCGGGAAGGCGGGGAGCCGGTCTCGGCAGAACGTGTCCACATGGGCGGACGGGGAGAGCTCCATGGGGCGCACCTCAATCTCGGGGGCAGCAGAGGGAGTGAGGTAAGTATGTCGCCAAACTAACGAGCGTCAATATTTCTCGATATAGATTTTCGCTGACGATGCGTCACACAGGAGAGCCGGGCCCGGCACGGCGGGGTTACGCGGCGGGGACGCGGACTCCGACGACCTTGCCGGTACCGGCACGGAACGCCACCAGTCCGCCACCCGCCTCACCGGCAAGGAGGCCCACGATCATGAGACCGCGACCCCCCTCCGCCTCGGCATCAACCTCGACGTCGACGTCGAACCCCCGGTCGACACACGGCAGAGCGGGATCACCGTCGGCGACTTCGAACCGCAGCCACCCGCCCCCGAGGGTGAGCGTGGCGTACAGCCGGCCAGTGACGGCACCGGCGTGCCGCACGGCATTGGTGACAAGCTCACTCACGGTGAGGAGCAGCACCTCCCCCCGGTCCGACGCGACGCACCAGCCGTCGAGGACGGTACGGACGGACGCGCGGACCGCCGGGACCGCGGCGGCCGTCGGCCTCACCGCCCAGCGGACGCGGCGACAGCCGTGCGGCGCGGCGGGCGACAGGGGCGGCGAGGGTCTCGGGGTGCGGATGCGTCCGGCGGGGGAAGGGGCGGCGTTGAACATGGCGGGCTCCCCGGAGAGGTGGGGGTGACAACAGCTTCTGTTCACTCGTGTAACCGACCCGCGATCCAGGCCTTGAAGTTCCTTGACTTGACCCACAAGGAGTCGCAAGATGTCGTGTTACACGTGTAACACATTAACAACCTCGACCGGCCCGCACAAGGCATTTCGGACATACGTTGCGAGATTCCGAATTCCGAGGCCCGAGGAAACTCGGCTCGGTGCGCCCGGTCGTCGCGCCCACCCGGCCATGACGACTCGGCGTGCCAAGCCCTCACTGGACACGCACCCAGCAGAAAGAGGCGGACACCTATGACGCAATCACCAGCGGCGGCCCAGCGGTCCCCGGGCCAGCAGGCTGCAGGCGAGCCCGGTATGGAGTGGCCGCCGCCTCCCTTCCTCGCTCCCGCCCCGCCCGTGGTCGGCCAGGACGGCGTGCGCCACTTCGACGGTGCGACGTACGCGACCACCCCCGGCTACCGGCCCCGGCTGCTCGACGTACACGTACCGGCCTCCGACGGCCCTGTTCCGGCCGTGGTGTGGATCCACGGCGGGGGCTGGCTGGAGGGCGACCGCCGCTACCCGCCGCCGACCGTCTCCGTCGAGCTGCTGCACCGCACGGTGCTGGCGGCCGGGCTCGCGCTCGTGTCCATCGACTACCGGCACAGCCTGGAGGCCCCGTTCCCGGCGCAGCTGCACGACGTGAAGGCCGCCATCCGGTATGTGCGCCGGTTCGCCGACACCCTCGGGATCGACAAGGACCGCATCGGCGTCTGGGGCGAGTCGGCCGGCGGGCACCTGGCCGCCCTGGCCGGGCTCGCCCGCCCGGACAGCGCCGACGGCGAGACACTGGAGGGCGAGGAAGGGGTGCGCGACGAGGACAGCGGCGTTGTGGCCGTCGTCGACTGGTACGGGGTGACCGAGATCGGCTCGCTGCTCTCGCACGCGCTGCCCCCCGCCCCGTCCGGCGTGGAGTACCCCAACCCGTTCACCGCGCTCCTGGGCGGCACCGCTGAACAGCATCCCGAGCTGGCCCGCGCCGCCAGCCCCGTCACCTACGCGGGCCCTGCGACGCCCCCGCCGTTCCTCCTGGTCCACGGAACGAAGGACGGCCTCGTGCCGTACAGCCAGAGCGAGGTCCTCGCCAAGGCGCTCGAAGAAGTCGGCGGCGATGTCACCCTCCAGCCGGTGGACGGTGCCGATCACATCTTCCTCGGCGCCCCCGATGTGACGCCGATCGTGACGGAGAGCGTCGCCTTCCTCGCCCGCCACCTGGAAGCCTGAGCGCCACCCGGGAGCCTGGGCGCCGCGCGGGGGGCCTGCGCGCAGCAGTCCAGGAGTCAGCGGGGCGTCGCGCACGGGCGTCGCGCTGTCCCGCGTCAGGAGGACTGACGGTGCGTCACGAGGACTGGCGGTGAATCAGAACAGGCTCCATGCCCGGCATCCCGGGCGCCTTGCCGGTGTCGACCAACGTGTGCAGGGCGTCCGCGATCCGCGCGGGCGCGGGCAGGTCGAGACGTACGGTGGTGAGCGCGGGCCGCTCCAGCGCCGCGAGCACCAGGTCGTCGCAGCCGACGACGGCGACGTCCTCGGGCACCGAGATGCCTTCGTCCTGGAGGGCGCGTACGAGGAGCGCCGCGTACTCGTCGTTGTAGGCGAACACCCCGTCCAGGCCCAGCTCGGACCAGCGCGCGGCCAGTTCGGCTGCGGATTGGCGGGTGTAGGCCATCTCCACCGCGTTGACGGTGGACGTACTGCGCGCCGCGACGCTCTCGGCGCCGGCCAGGCGCGGTCGGGCGAAGGTGTCGAGGCCGCGTTCCTTCGGCATCACGACACCGATGCGGCGCCGCCCGCGGGAGATGAGGTGCTCTGCGGCGAGCGCACCGATACGGGCATGGTCGAAGGCGACGGTGTAGACACCTTCCACCGGCCGGGCGGCGAAGCCCACCACAGCGCGCACCCCGGCCCGGCGCAGGACCCCGGCGGCCTCGGCGGTCAGGCTGCCGCCATCGAGGGCGACCACCGCCGCCGGCCGCAGTTCGGCCCAGGCCCGGGCGGCGCCGACCGCGTCGGAGAAGCGTCCGGCGTGCAGCACGGTGGTGTATCCGTGCCGTTCGAGTTCGCTGTGCAGGTCGTCGAGCCAGGCGCTGACCAGACGGCCGACCGCCGAGACGGACGTCGGCATCAGCACCAGGTTGCTCCGGCCCGCGCGCAGCGAACGGGCGGCGGCGTGCGGGACGTAACCCAGTTGGTCGGCCGCGGCGAGCACGCGTGCCCGCGTGGTGTCGCTGACCCGGTGCGCCTGGGTGTCGTTGAGCACAAAGGACACCGTGGCCCGTGACACACCGGCGAGGCGCGCCACATCCGCGCTGGTGACGGCTGCCGACGCGGACTCCTTGGCCATGGCACCTTTTCCTCGCTCCTACCGGTCGCCCGACCAGCACCGAACAAGGTTACACGCGTTACACGCTGTGGGTAGCGACGTGGACGGCGCCTGGGCAGTGCCGCCGGGGTTCTCCCTGCCGAGCCGGGCGACCTGCGGCTCGGGCAGAACCCGATGGGTGCTGCCAGGGTCACGGCGCTCGCCGCACTCGCGTAACGGGGCCCGTGGCCCGGGGGCCGCCTGCACGGCACCCGGGGCGCCGGCCGGGCAACCGGCTTTCGGGCCAAGCGGGGGCGCTTTCGTCATGCCGCGCCGACGGCATCGAGCGCGAGGCGCCACGGGTAACCCTCCGGCCTCCGCTGTCCGGGCTGGTTCGGCGCGAACCCGCCCTCGCCGTACAGCACGGTTACACCGGCCGCGCGCAGCGTCGCCACCGACTGCTCGAACTGCGGATGCTGGACGTAGGCCGCGTTCACGCATGGCATCGTGACTGTGCGGATCCCCTTGCCGATCCCCTCCGCCACCACCCCCACCACGAAGCTGTTCGTCAGGCCGAGCCCCCATGCGTTGATCGAATTGAAGGTGGCCGGCGCGAAGAGGATGACGTCAGCCTTCGGCCACACGTCCGGCTCCCCCGAGCGCTTGTAGTCGGCTCGCACCGGATGGCCGGTCAACGCCGCAAGCCCGTCGAGGCTGTCCTCCAGCCAGCGGGCCGCACTCGGCGTCAGACCCAGACACAGGTCCCAGCCGTCGGTCTGGGCCTCCTCGATCACCCGGGCAACGTCGAAGACCGGCGGTGCGGCCGAGCAGAACAGATACAGAGTTCGAGACGTCGTCATAAGCCCATCCCACCGCACGACGAGTCAGGGAAGGGAGACCCGTATGCCGACACTGGACGACAACCACACGGGCGCGCGCATCAAAGAGCAGACGGCTCGCTCGCCTCACCCAGCGGCAACTCGCAGCGATGCTGCCGTACTCGTACAGCCTGCTGAACCAGGTCGAATGCGGGGCGCGCCCGGCCACCGCCGACTTCACGGCCGTGATGGAGTGCACCACCTGCCTCAACACATCGCCGGACTCCGACACGAAGGACGGACCCCAGGAGTAGGCGATCCGGCACACGGCACGGCAACACGACCATGGCGGGTTCCGCGCCATCGTGACCTCGTTCTGCCGGGTCAGCCCGGCCCCGGGGAACCCGCTGTACGAGGAGTCGTCGCCCCGTTGACTGCCCGCCTCCAGCTGCGCTGGGCACCGCCCGAGGCGGGCGTTGGTCCGCGCGCCAGTCGCTGTCGGTCGCTACGGAGCGACGAGGCCGGCGAGCGGCACGCCCATGGCGTCGGAGATCAGCAGCGAGGGAGCCGAGGCGCGATGAAGCGTGCCCCTGCTCGATCCGGAGGTACGTCGCCCGGTCCATGCCACAGCGGAGGGCCACCGTCTGCCGTGTCGGCTCGGCGCCGAGCCGGGCGGCCCGGATGCGGTCCCCGATGGGCCGGCGGCGGGTGAGTACCCAGCCGGGTGGTCGGGCGGGGCCGGGGTCCCGGCAGGGGCTGGTGTCTCGCCGGTCGCGCTGAGCGGGTTGGCGGAAGCCGGGTGCTGATCCCTGGGACGCCAAGGCGCCGGCCTGCCTGGGGTGGGATCAGCACCGCACTTCACCGAGACCGCTTGGACACGGGCTCCCCGGCCGCCCGCACGGCAGGCCACCCCGGTGCCCCGACCCCAGCCCCCCGGGCGCTACCACCGCACCGGCCCTAACGCCCCAGCACCACCCCATGCCCATAAGGAAACAACGGGTCCCCCGAATCGTTCGGTACGTCCTCGTCCCCCGCCACGACCGCGTCCATGGAGCGGGCGAGTTCGAACGGCAGGCGCCCTTGGGCCTCGGCCCGTCCGAAGAGGACGTCGAGCAGTGCGGTGTCCGAGGCGCCGTAGTTCGCCACCAGCGCCGCCGCCTTCTCGGCGAGATCCGGGATGACCGCGGGGCGGTCGAGGAAGATGTCGAAGACGGTGGGCACGGCCGCGGCGGTCTGGAGGAGGGGCCGCAGTTCGTCCTCGGTGAAGTCGAGCCTGCCCGCGCGGAAGAACGACTCGAAGCCCTCGGTCCGGAGCTCGTGCGGCGTGGCGATCCGTATCAGCGCGACGTCGGCTTCCTCTGGAAGGTCCACCACCGTGGCATACGCTCCGGCGACCTCGGGATCGACACCCTGGACCCAGATCCGGATGCCCTTCGGGAGCGGCAGCAGCGGTGCCGACTCCCCCGCGGGGCGGTCCTTGAGGATCGTGACGGAGCGGCTCTGCGCGGCGAGGCCCGCCGCGGTGAACTCCGCACTGCCGCAGATCCGCTCGGCCGCGTCGGCGTCCACGTACGGGTCGTCGAAGAGGCCGAGGACGAACTTTTCGCGCAGCAGGCGTGCCACCGACACGTCGAGGCGCTCCACACCGACCCTGCCGCCGCGCACGAGCTCCACGACGAGTTCGGGCGCCGCCTCGCCGCCGAGCTGGTCGGCGCCGGCGTCGAGGATACGTTCGACGCGGGTGAGGCGGTCCAGCTCTTCCACGCCCCACGCCCGGGCGGGGAAGGGCGCCCCGAGGATCTGGGAGTCGGTGACCAGCCCCCAGTCGGTGCAGACGATGCCGTCGAAGCCGTACTTCTCCCGCAGCAGCCCGGTGATGACGCCCTTGTTGAAGCCGAAGCCGACCTCTTCGTACGCCGTGCCGACCGGCAGGGCGTAGTAGGGCATGATCTGCGAGGTTCCCGCGGCGAAGGCGGCTTCGAAGGGGATCAGGTGGTAGTCGAAGTTGCCGCCCGGATAGACCTGTTCGCGCCCGTACGGGAAGTGAGCGTCCTCGCCGCGCAACTGCGGGCCGGCACCGGGGAAGTGTTTCGTCATGGCCGCGACGCTGCTCGCGCCGAGGGTCTCGCCCTGGAGGCCGCGGACGTACGCGCCGACCAGGCGGGCCACCGTCTCGGCATCGGAGCCGAACGTGCCCATCACGCGCGCCCAGCGCGGCTCGGTGGCGAGGTCCGCCGTGGGGTGCAGGGCAAGCCGGATGCCGACGGCGAGGTACTCGCGGCGCACGATGTCCGCGTACCGGCGCACCAGTTCCTCGTCGCCGATGGCCGCGAGGCCCGGCGGCTCCGGCCAGAGCGAGAAGCCCTCGGTGTGCGCGCTCGCGGCCGGGTTGTCGACGAAACCGTGCCGGGGGTCGGTGGAGACAGTGACGGGGATGCCGAGCCGGGTGGTCGCCGCCAGGTCCTGGAGCCGGTTGTTCCACTCGGCCATCCGGCGGGGGGCCGCGGCGCCGAAGAGGTTGAAGTGGTTCATGAGCTTGCCCGTCACCATGGCGGAGGTGGAGGCGTGCATCGGGTCGTCGTCGGGTGCGCCGGGCTCCGGCTCGACGAGCGTGCCGTCGGTATTGATGGTGATCATGGTCTGGAAGAGCAGGCCCGCCTTCTCCTCCAGCGTCATACGCCCCACGAGGTCAGCCACCCGCTCGTCGACCGGCAGCCGGGGGTTCTCGTACGGTTCCATGACGCCGTTGCCGTTGAGGTCGCGGAAGGCGGTGCCGTCGGGAGCGGTGAGGGTGCGCGGTCGGGCCGGTGCGTTCTGGGTCATGAGCTCTCGTTTCGTTTCCTTGGTGGCCGGGCCGGCCTATTACACGTGTAACTACCTGTACTGCTTGCATTGCGGCGGCCCGGGCGGACAAACACCCTGGCGTCGGGTGTCACTGGCGTGAAGTCGTCCACGGGCGCGGTGCCCGAGTCGAATGAGGTGGGCGGGTACTCACCCCCACAGGTGTCCGGCCGCCGCCCGCTCCGCCTCGTCCTCCAGCAGGCGGGCGAACACCGTCCACAGCACCAGCACCACTCCCGCTCCGGCGGCGGCACCCGCCACGGTGTCGCTGAGCCACTGGGCACCCAACCGCATCCGGCTCCACATCACCACGGCCACGATCACGGCGGCGAACGGCCACCACCAACGCCGGACCGGCGGGGCGAACAGCACTATCCCGGCGGTCAGTACGAGCGCCGTGGCCAAGAAGACCTGCCCGGACGGAAAGGAGCCGTCGTTGACCAGGACCTGCGGCCGGGACGGCCGGGGCCGGTCGACGAGCTGCTTCATCGGAAGCACCACGACGGTGTTGGCGACGACACTGGACGTGAACATGAACACCGCCGATCTCCACCGGCCGTAGATGCCGAGGCAGCCGACCGCACCGAGGGGCAGGACGAGGCCCAAGGGGCCACCCAGTTTGTCGAGTAAGCGGGCGAACCCCACCGCCGCGCCGTCCGGCCCCCCGCCCAACCACCGCATCCAGCGGTCGTCGAGCCCCTGGAAGAACGGGTGGCCCCCGCCCCGGGCGGCGAGCCCGATCGCCAGGGCGGCGGCGAGCAGGACGATCCCGGCCGCCAGCGCTCCGCGCGGCGGTGCGGCGGGGACCGGATGGCGGGGCGGGGCGCCGGCCCATGGGCGCGAGTCGGCGGCGGGCTGCGAACTGCGCATGGCTGACCTTCCAATGTCCAGCTTCCGGCGACTTCGCCGAGCGGCGGGTGGACCGATCCGGGTTCGTCAGGCCGGGTTCGTACGCCTGACGGGCCGCGCCACCCCGTCCGCGACCGGGTTGCGGGACGGGCGCGGAGAGGGGGCGGAGCGACGGCTCGCCCGGCATGCCGGGGCAGCCGTATGCGGCGGCCCGCAGCGGCATGTCACCCCGGGAGGCACGGGTTTCTCGCCAAGAGTGGCGCATTAATGACCGTCAACACAAGGGTGACCCACGAGTAGCTACACGTGTAACGATGAGACTTCGGATCGACGGTCACGATTGGCGTCTCAAGTGCAGTACGCCTCTATCCACGGCGCCTTCTTGGTGCTAAACAAGCCCTACCGCCGCAGATAACACGTGTAACTTCAGGCTTTGGAACGCCCGCGTCCACCTCCCCGACGCAGCTCATCTCCGCGTTCCCCCTCGCCTCACTCTTCTCGCGGTATCCCCCTCAGCTCCGTCCCCGAGGAGTCGACATGCATACCCCTATCCACCGCCGGCCGGCTACCCGCCCACCCTCGCCGGGGGTCGTCATGACTACCGATGAACTGATCCCGGCGAAGGCGACCGCGCCGCACAAGCGCGGCCTCATGCTGCTCCTCCTCGTCGCCAACTCCGCCCTGATGGCGGTGTACCTGGGGGTGGGCACCGTCCTGCTCCCGGCCCAGATCGCCGAGATCGACCCGGCGAACAAGGTCGCCGTCCTCGGTGTCGTGGCCGGGGTGAGCGCCGTCTTCGCGACCGCGTTCAACCCGATCGCCGGCGCCCTCTCGGACCGCACAGGACGCCGCAACCCGTGGACCCTGGGCGGCGCGATCGCCTCGCTGGCGGGTCTCGCGTTCCTGAGCAGCGTGCACACGGCGCTGCTGGTCGGCATCGGGTGGTGCCTGGTGCAGGCGACGATGAACGTCTACCAGGCCGCGGTCACCGCCGTCGTACCCGACCGGATCCCGGCGGCACGCCGCGGCACCGCCTCCGCCCTGGTCGGGCTCGCGCTGCCGATCGGCGGCACGGCCGGAGTGGTGATCGCCTCGCAGACCTCGGGCCAGCCGAGGCTCGGCTACCTGATACTCGGCGGCGTGGCGGCCGGCGCGGCGCTCCTGCTCACCGTCTGCTGCCCCGATGTGCCCCGCACCGCGCCCGCCGCGTCCGTGCCCATGCCGCGGCGCGAACGCATCGCGGCGTTCCTGTCCGCGCTGTCGCACCATGACTTCCGGTGGGCGTTCATCGGACGGGCCCTGATGGTGCTCGGCTACTTCTCCGTCACGGGCTATCAGCTGTACATCCTGGACGACCACATCACCCTGCCCGCGGATCTCGACGCACCGGCGGCGATGGCGGTCCTCACACCCGTGGCGATGGTCGCGATGGCCGTGTCGACCGTGCTGGGAGGCCTGCTGTCGGACCGCTGGAACCGGCGCAAGGTCTTCGTCGCGGTATCGGCCGCGCTCACCGGGGTCGTGATGGCCGTCCCCGTGATCAGCCCGACCTGGACCGGCATGCTCGTCTTCAGCGCCCTCAACGGCCTCGCCTTCGGCTGCTTCATGGCGGTGGACACCGCCGTGGTGACCCTGGTCCTGCCCCGGGCCGAGGACGCCGCACGGGACATGGGTGTCCTCAACATCGCGAACGCGGGACCACAGATCGTCGCCCCGTTCGTCGCCTCCGCCGTGGTGAGCGCCCTCGACGGCTACACTCCGCTGTTCCTCTTCGGCGGCGCGCTGTCCCTCCTCGGCGCGCTGGCCATCCTGCCGATCCGGAGCGTGCGCTGACCACGGTGGGCCTTCGTTCCGGCGGCCCCGGGCCCAGGTACCGACACCGCCGTACGAGGCGGCCCGGACCCGCGCCCGGGTGACCAGCCCCCCAAACCCCGGCGGGCGCGTGCTGAGGGGTCACGCGCCCGCCGGTTCCACGGCTTCAACCCCTCCCTCTCTCCTCCCGTCCGTTCGTATCTCCACTCCCGTTCCTTGGAAGGAGCACACCATGAGGCGCAAGCACGTTCTCCCCCTGGCGGCCCTGCTGCTGTGCACGCCGGCCCTCGCCGGTACGGCGCCGGCGAGCGCCGCACCGCAGGGCGAGCCGTCCGGCCCGCTGCGGATCCTGCTGACCAACGACGACGGCTACGACGCCCCCGGCATCCGTCTGATGTTCCAGCGGCTCACCGCCGCCGGGTACGACGTCACCATCGTCGCCCCGCTCACCAACCAGAGCGGTACGGGGACGAAGATGATCACCGCCAGCACGGTGACGGTCAAGCACCCCGAGCCGCGGGTGTGGGCTGTGGACGGCACACCCGGCGACGCGGTGACCTTCGGACTGGCCCAGGTGTTCGCCGACCGGGCGCCCGACCTGGTGGTCTCCGGAACCAACTTCGGGCCCAACATGGCCACGCTCGCCACCCACTCCGGAACCGTCGGCGGCGCCGTGGCGGCCCTGGAGAGCGGTGTGCCCGCGATCGCGGTGAGCACGGGCGGGCTCACGGTCCCGGTTCCGCAGCTCATCCTCAACGCCATGCGCCCCACCAACGACTTCACGGTCAAGCTCATCGACCGGCTGCGGGCGCACGCGAAGAACGGGCCGCTGCTCGAGGCCGGCATGGGCCTGAACGTCAACCACCCCATAGTCGGCGCGGACGGCACGGGCACCGCCCGCGGCGCCGCCGTCACCACCCAGGATCCGCACCCCTTCCTCAAGGCGGAGTACACCGACTCCGGCGACGGCACCTGGAAGGTGAACGTCAAGGTGGTCCCGCAGCCCGCCGACAAGGGCAGCGACGCAGAGGCGGCCGACGCCGGGAAGGTGTCCGTCACCCCGATCGCCCCCAACTGGAACACCGGACCGGCCGAGTTCGCCAGGACCACGGCACTCCTGGCCGGTCTGCGCCCGTAGGTCCTGTCGTCACACCCCTCCCCAACCTCCCCGACCCGCGTCACCGACCGTCATGTATATGACCACGCTGGAGGAGAAGTGAAGAGGTCGCGCGCGACCCGCCTCTCAAGAATCCTGGCCCTGCCCCTCACGGTGGCAGCGCTGTGCGCACAGGCCCTGACCGCCTCGGCGGCCCCGGCCGCCACCGACCCCATACGCCCTCTCGTGGCCACCGGCCACGGCCGGCTCGCCGGGCAACTGCACGACCGGGCCGAGGAGTTCCTCGGTGTCCCCTATGCCGCACCACCGGTGGGAGACCTCCGGTTCCGTCCACCGAGGCAACCCGCGTGGTGGAGCGGGACACGGGAGGCCACCCACCAGGCGCCCGCCTGCACGCAGTTCTCGCCGTTCGGGCTGAAGGATCCGCGGGCCACCAGTGAGGACTGCCTGTACCTGGACGTCTACCGGCCGCGCGACACCCGGCCCGGGGACCGGCTGCCGGTGCTCTTCTGGATGCACGGTGGCGCGTACAGCCAGGGCACGGGTACCCAGTTCGGCGGCCGGACCATGGCCGATCTCACCGGCAGTGTCGTCGTGAGCATCAACTACCGGCTCGGCCAGCTCGGATACCTCGCCGTCCCGGAGCTCACCCGCGACAACGCGCTCGGTTCGGGCTCGTACGGGCTGATGGACCAGATCGCGGCGCTCGGCTGGACCCGTGACAACATCCGCGCGTTCGGCGGCGACCCGGGCAACGTCACCGTCTGGGGGCAGTCCGCCGGCAGCGGCTCGGTCTGTGCGATGCTCGCCTCCCCGAAGGCGGCCGGACTGTTCTCGCACGCCATCCTGCAGAGCGGGCCGTGCACCCTCATCGCCGCGCCCAGCGCCACCCGGCAGGCCGACGAGGACCGGGCCTACGCGGCCGAGGCCGGCTGCCCCGACGCCGCCACGAGTGCTTCGTGCCTGCGGAAGCTCTCCCCCGCCGGCCTCGTCGCGGCCGCGCGGACCCATCCGACACCGGGGCCCGCGTTCGGTGACGGGCTTGTGCCCGCGCAGCCGTCCCGGGCCATCGCCTCGGGCGCGTGGAACAAGGTACCGACCATGATCGGCAGCACCCGGGCCGAAAGCCGGTTCTTCGTCGCGATCACCCAGCCGCGTCTCACGGCGCAGGAGTACACCGACCAGATCACCACCGCCTACGGACCGGCGGCACCGCAGGTGCTGGCCCACTACCCGCTGTCCGGCTACCCCTCTCCCCACGAGGCGATGTCCGCGCTGCTCACCGACTCCACCTTCGCCTGCCAGACGTTCGCCACCGCGCGCACGTTCGCCGCCCAGGTACCCACCTACGTATACGAGTTCGACGACCCGGACTCGCCGACCCTGGCCGGGGCCCAGATGCCGGGGCTCGACATGGCCAACGCCCACAGCGCCGAACTCGCCTACCTGCACGACTTCACCATGGGCGACCGTCCGCTGACCGCCACCCAGGCGGCGTTCGCCGACCGCATGAAACTGCGCTGGGGAGCCTTCGCCCGCACCGGGAACCCCAACGCGCCGGGCGAGACCCGGTGGCCCACGGCCAGCCCCCGCCACACAACCCTCGTCCTCAACCCGCAGAACACCCACACATCGACCACCTTCGCGGCCGATCACCAATGCGGCTTCTGGTCCGGCCTGCGCACTCTTGATCCTCGGCCGCACTCCTGATCCACGACGGTCGGCTGCCTGGCCCAGGCAGCCGACCGACCCTTGGGTTCCGGCGCAGGGACACAAGGGACAGACAAGGCCGCGGGAGCCGTCGCCGCCGCTACTGCGCAACAGGTCAACTCGCGCCTCAGGAACGAAACTCGGCTCTGGTCGGCTACGCCTTCACCCAACAGACACGGATCACCATTCCCGACCCATCCTCCGAGGTAGTAGCTTCGGTGGCGAACGGATCAGACGCTTTGTTCGTTTCCCCCGTCACGTTTCAGTTGGCCGAAGACTCACGACCGCAACAAGAGGCGTAAAGCGGCCAAGGTTACCGTACCGTAAAGGACATATGCCCGCTTCTCGAATCGGGTGGCCACGGCTCGGAACCCCTTGAGCCCGTTGATGGTCCACTCGGCTTCGTTCCTGCGTCGATAGCTCTGCCGGTCGAAACCAGTGGGACGACCGCCCGCGCTCCCACGGCGTCTGCGGTTGGCCCGCTGGTTGGCCGGCTCGGGGATGGCGTGTTTGATCTGCCGACGGCGCAAGTAGTGGCGATTGCGGCGGGCACTAGTCTTCTGAGTCAGGAATTCTGTTCAGATGTGTAGGCTTGTTTCATGGCGGGACTGGGGCGGCCGAAGGCTGAGTTGACACTGTCGGACGAGGAACGGGATGCCCTGGAAGGGTGGGTGCGGCGGCGTTCCACGCCGCAGGCGTGGGCCTTACGGTGTCGCATCATCCTGTTGTGTGCCGAGGGTGTGTCCGACAAGGATGTTGCCGTGCAACTCGGTTCCACGGCACACGCGGTGGGCCGATGGCGCGCAAGGTTTGTCCAGCACCGGATCGCAGGTCTGGGTGACATGCCCCGCCCGGGCGGCCCCAGGACGGTGACGGACGAGAAAGTTGCCGCAGTCGTCGCCAGAACACTGGAATCCACCCCGAAGAACGCGACACACTGGTCGACACGGTCGATGGCGAAAGAGCTGGGCCTGTCGCAGTCGTCGGTGTCACGGATCTGGCGGGCGTTCGGCCTGCAACCCCACCGCTCAGAGACCTTCAAACTGTCGACCGACCCGTACTTCATCGACAAGGTCCACGATGTCGTCGGCCTCTACCTCGACCCTCCGGAGCGGGCCCTGGTGTTCTGTGTCGATGAGAAGTCCCAGATCCAGGCTCTGGACCGGTCTCAGCCCGTGCTGCCGATGATGCCCGGAGTTCCCGAGCGGGCGACCCACGACTACGTACGCGCCGGCACCACCACACTGTTCGCCGCCCTGGAGGTGGCCACCGGCAAAGTCATCGGTTCACTGCACCGCAGGCACCGGTCCGAGGAGTTCAGGAAGTTCCTGGTCAAGCTCGACAAGGAGGTGCCCGCCGGTCTTGAAGTCCACCTCATCTGTGACAACTACGCCACCCACAAGACACCTGCGGTCAAGAAGTGGCTGCTGGCCCACCCCCGGTTCCACCTGCACTTTGAACCGTTCCGGGTTCGGTAGCAATGCCGCTTAGTTAGTGACTGAGGATCTCCAGCGTCGGCGGTCCGTCGTGGATCGTGGGGTGGTCATCGGGTCTGGTG
>NZ_BMTS01000037.1 GCF_014649795.1 Streptomyces melanogenes | reverse complement strand
GAACCTGGGCAGGAACCTCTGGTAGTCGACGTCCGCGCTGTGCGTGGAGTCCCAGTCCCCGCCGGGGCAGGTGTGGACCCCGATACGCTGCCGCTCCTCGGGGGAGAACCGGTCCAGCACCTCGTTGTTCAGGGAGACCCAGTCCCGCAGCAGCCCCCCGTCCGGGTCGAGCTTCAGCGAGACCCGGCCCTCGGTGAAGTCCATCTGCACCTTGTGGGCGCCGCCGTCGAGGCAGCCCCGGATGTCGGCCGCCGCCTCGTCGACCAGGTCGTCGTGGAATGCCTGCCGGGAGTATCCCCTGATGCCCAGAGGGGGGTAGAACATGCTCAGCATGGACGGCGCGATCACCGCCTGCTTCACGGAGAGGTCGGTCATCGACCGGACCGTTCGCAGCAGCTCGCGCGTCTTCCTCAGGTAGTCGCCGCCGTGCGTCTGATAGCGGAAGTCCCCCTCAGTCAGCAGCGGCAGCTGCCGGGTGTGCCCGTCGGCGAACGGCACGACCTGGCCACCCGGGTTCAGATTCAGCCCGGCGACGGGGTAGGTGGCGAAGCTCGGCTTGGTCTGCTCGCCGTCGGTGATCACCGGCGAACCCGTGGCAAGGAACTTCTCGATGGTGTCCCGCAAGGCGAGTTCTCGGTGTTCGTCGAGTTCCCCCTGGGAGATCCTCCCCTCGGCAAAGTCCTTGTTCGCCTGAATGAGATGAACTGGACGGGGAATGCTGCCGATCGGCTCAGTCGGCAGGGAAACCTTTGACGGTCCCTTCCTCACTTCCGCATTCCGGTTCTCCGCAGCTGCCTCGCCGACCAATCCAAGTCCGCCGCCCACAGCAACGGCCCCAGTTGCTGCAGCAGCATAACCGGCGGACTTGAGAAAACCTCGCCGATCGCTGTCGAAACCCGAAGAACGGTTGGCTTTCTTGCCGAACTTACCCACACCGCGCCCCTTTGAGGAGATCCCGGACAATTCCCCCGACAGGCAGGAGAATTACAGCAGGTAACCCTTGGGGCGCCAGCAAGGAACACTTCGGCCGTTACATCTCACCAGATTGTGTAAAGCGAGTCGACAGGGCGTTCCAGTATCGATCGGGCGCGCTGACCCCTGCTTTGCGTAGTGGATGCAAAGGAAGCCCTGGTTCTGGTCGGGCGGGTGTTCGCCTGCGACGGAGCACCCGACCGGCGCAACGGAGCGCGGAACCGATCCGCCGCGCCGTCGTTGAGCACAACACTACGTCCCCCGTAGTCGCCGAAGGGCCCCGCAGACTGGCATGGCCGTGGGGCCCTTCCGGCATGAAAGGGCCATGAGGGAACAAAACATTCCCCATGCCCATATAGTGGTACACGCCTCCGCCGCCGTCCCGCGCCTAGCCTTCGCGCATGACCGACGAACACCTGAGCGGTAACGAGGTCCCGGCCAGGACGGACATCCCGCTGACCGACGGCCAGCGCCACAGGAACGCCGAGATCTCCCGACTCCGGCACTACCGGCCCGACCGGCCGCCGACCGAAGCAGACGCGGCCGCGATCGCCGCCCTCACCACGGATTGGGAGCGCGACGGTCTCGGCTCAATGGAGTGGCCGTAGGCGCGAAGGACGGGATTCCGTGTCGGCCGGTCGCCACGGGCCGCTCGGTCCAGCGTCACCTGGGCCTGGGGCCGCCTGCCAAGGACGCGCGAGGCAATCCGGGTGAATCCGCCCCGGCGGACGGGTGAGTGTCGGACTTGCGCGAACCCGTCACCCGAGATAACCCCACGATGTGATGTTCATTCTTTTCGTCGTATTACCGGCGGAAAAGAGACATCATGAAGCATCCCCCGGGGCTCCTACGAGCCCGGAACCGGAACAGGTTGGCCGCCGGCGCCGCCGTGCTGCTCGCGGCACCTCTCCTGGCAGCCGCGCCCTCGAGCAGCACCGCAGCCGCCCGCGCGGACGGCACGGTGGACGTCACGGTGGTACGGGACGTGGACTCCGACGGGAGTTGGACCCCGGCCCTGGAGGTCGGGGAGAGGGGCATCCCCGTCACGATCACCGACGCGGCGGGCGCCGCCCGCACGGTGGTCACCGGCGATGACGGCAAGGTCCACTTCAATCCCGCCGACCTCGGGCTGACGGGCGGGCGCTACCGGGTCGAGGCGGTCATCCCGAAGGACAAATCATTCCTGCGCCCGGCGCAGGCGGGCGGGCCCGCCCCGTCCCTCTCGTCGCTGGTCGAGTTCGTCGACGTGACCGGGGGCAAGAACGCCTCGGTCGTGACCGGCGTCCACGTCCCCGCCGACTACTGCCAGGCCAACCCGACCCTGGCCACGCCCTGCTACCACCAGGGCGCGCCCGGCGAGGTGGGCACCAAGGCCCTGGTGTCCTGGCCGTACGACCGCACCGGCAACAGCCCGGCACCGGCCGACGAAGCCACCTTCGAGCAGATCGGCGCCACCTACGGCCTCGCCCACAAGCGCGACACCGACCAGCTCTTCGTCGGCGCGCTCACCAAGCGCCTGATGCCGTACGGACCCGCCGGCCCCGGCGGCATCTACGTCGTGGACCGCAAGACCAAGCAGACCTCGCTGTTCGCGACCGTCCCGGACGCCGGGGACGCCAAGCACTCCGCGGACCTCACCCGCGACACCCTGGAGATCAACGACGCGGTCGGCAAGGAGGCCCTGGGCGACCTCGACCTGGCCGACGACGGCCACACCCTGTACGCGGTGGGGCTCAAGGCCAAGAGCCTCTACGTCTACGACACCACCGGCGCCGGACCCGGCAAACCGCCCGCCCAGCCCAGCCAGACCATCCCTGTCCCCGACCCCGGCTGCCCCAGCGGCGCGGACGACTGGCGCCCGTACGGTCTGGGCTTCCACGACGGCGCCCTCTACGTGGGCGGCACGTGCAGCGCCGAGTCGTCGCAGAAGGACGCGGACCTGCGCGCGTATGTGCTGAAACTGAGCGGCACCTCGTTCTCGACCGTCGTCTCCCACGACCTCGCCTTCGAGCGGGGCATGGGCTACTCGTCGGTCAAGGGCGACACCCACTGGCGGCACTGGCTCAGGACCTGGGACCCGCAGGCGTGGTTCCAGCAGGCCAACTTCCCCCAGCCGCTGCTGTCCGACATCGTCTTCGACCGCGACGGCTCGATGATCCTCGGCTTCCGCGACCGGCTCGGCGACCAGGCCGGATACGAAGCCCTGGCACCCGAGGGATCGACCGACACTCCCCAGCGCTCCCTCTTCCCCGCCATGGGCGACATCACCCGGGTGTGCAAGAAGGGCGCCGAGTGGGTGTGGGACAGCGAGGGGCCCGAGTGCCCCAACCACTTCGTCAACGGCAGCGCGCCGCCGCAGCAGGACGGGGTCAAGGAGTACTACTACGACGACTCCACGCTCGGCCAGCTCGCCGAATCGGTCCAGGGCGGCCTCGCCTTCGCGCCCCGCTTCACCAAGACCGTCTCCACCATCGTCGACCCGCTCGACATCTTCACCGGCGGGGTCCGCAAGTTCGACAACACCACGGGCAAGGGCTCGGAGGACTACCAGGTCGACGGCGGCAAAGGCACCTTCGGCAAGGCCAACGGCCTGGGCGACCTGGAACTCCTCTGTGACCAGGCCCCCCTCCAGATCGGCAACCGGGTCTGGTTCGACCGCGACCGCGACGGCATCCAGGGCCCGACCGAGGAGCCCATCCCCGGCGCCACGGTGACACTGCTCGACAAGAGCGGCACCGTGCTCGAGACGACGAAGACCAATGACCGCGGCGAGTACTACTTCCAGGTCAAGCCGCACACCGAATACCAGATCACGTTCGACGCGACCACGGCCGACACCAGCGCCATCCCCGAGAAGCCGGCCCCGAAGGACCTCATCCCCACGGCACCGGGCAAGGGCGACAACCGCTCCATCGACTCCAACCCCGACCCGGCCACCCAGATCGACAAACTGACCACGGGTTCGGCGGGCGACAACGACCACACCCACGACGCCGGCTACTACATCCCGGCGAAGACGGGAACGCTGAGCGTGTACAAGCGCGAAATCTCGACCAACAAGCCGCTGGCGGGCGCGGTGTTCCAGCTGTGGCGCGAGTCCAACGGACAGGCGGGCCTGCAGACCGACGGGGCCGCGCCGGACGCCGTGGTGGACGGTCCGTGCACCACGGGGGCGGACGGCCTGTGCGAGGTGAAGGACCTGCCGCTGGGCACCTACTACTGGCAGGAGACCAAGGCCCCGGACGGCCACGTGCTGCCCGACCCGGCCGTCTTCGGTCCCCTGGAGCTGACCGAGGCCAACGCGGCGGACGGCCTGTGCATCGACGTCGACAACCGTCCCGTACAGGGCGGAGTGAGTGTGTACAAGCGCGACGCCTCGACCGGCAAGCCGCTGTCCGGAGCCGTCTTCCAGCTGTGGCGCGAGTCCAACGGACAGGACGGGCCGCAGACGGGCGGGGACACCCCCGACACCAAGGTCGGTGACCCCTGCACCACAGGCGCCGACGGGCTCTGCCAGGCGAAGGACCTGCCGCTGGGCACCTACTACTGGCAGGAGACCAAGGCTCCCGCGGGCTATGTGCTGCCCAGCCCGGCCGTCTTCGGACCGCTCAAGCTGACGGCCGACAATGCCGCGAGCGGTCTCTGCATCGACGTCGACGACAAACCGGTCCACGGAAAGATCAAGGTCCTCAAGCGGGACGCGCACTCCGGAAAGGCACTCCAGGGCGCGGTGTTCGAACTGTGGCAGGAGACCAACGGCAAGCCCGGGTTGCAGACCGGCGGCACCACCCCGGACACCAAGCACGGTCCGGCGTGCGCCACCGACCCGCGGGGCGTGTGCGCCTTCACCGATCTGCCGCTCGGCGCCTACTACCTGCGCGAGACCGCGGTGCCCGAGGGGTACCGGCTCCCCTCCCAGCCGGTCACCGGCCCGTACACCGTCACGGCCGACAACGCCGGGCACGGGGTCGAGGTCACCCTCAAGAACAAGCGGGGTGAGAACGGAAAGGGCAAGGGCAAGGGGCGGCCACGTCACTGACCCCTTTCCGCCTTCCGTCGAACGTCCGTGCCCCCTGGGGGCATCCGCTTACCGGGGGCACGGACGTCTACCGACCGCGAGATCACAGATCGCGGAGAGCCCGAACGGCTCCGCCCAGCCAGCGGGATACGAGGTCCGATGATCCGCTTGTTCCACATCCAGGCATCGATCCCCCCGCGCTTCGGGGCGGGCGAACAGCGCTGGCATATCCAGGGAAAGGAACCGATGGTGTCAGGAATCAATCGGGCCGGAGCGGCCAGGCGGCTCGGGGTGCTGGTCGGCGCCGTACTCAGCGCCGGGCTGCTGTCCGCTGCGCCCGCCGGGGCGAACCCGCCACCCATGCCCCCCACGGACTGGTTCGTCGAGCAGACGGGGGCTCCCGCCCTGCTGAACGAGACGGACGGAACCGGGACCCTGAACCTGGACTTCGGGGTCAAGCAGATGAACCCGTACACCGGTGTTCCGACGTTCGACGTGCAGATCAACGCACCCCGGGGCGTGGACTTCACCTCGATCACCCAGCCTCAGGTGGGCACTGCGAGTTCATGCCAGTTCACCAAGACGTCCGCCACCTGCCATATCGTGACCATCGGGGACACCAAGTCAGTACAGGTGGGCCTGCGCTACAACGGGGACAACCCGGACTACACCCCGGAGACCCTGCCGGGCGGCATTCTCCTGCCGGGCGGCAAGGCCGTGATCACCACGAACGACTACAGCCCGGGCAACAACCAGGTCGATCTGAGGATCGGCCTGCTCTGTACTTCCTGACTTCCTGGCACCCGGCTCGTAGGGCCCCGCTCGGCAGTCAGCCGGGGCCACGGAGTGGTCCGCCGAATATACCTGGCGCTCCCCTCCGGAGAGAACGGTGATGGTCCCTGCCGCCGCCGGGAGACAGGGGCCATCGCCGTGAAACGGCCCTCAGCGAGGACCGGGAAGGCACGCTATCGCGGCTGCCTCCGCCGACTGCCCAGGCGCGAGCCGGACAGCGGAGGCTCTCCGCCCGCGGCCCTGGTGCCTCGTGGTCGCAGGGCAGTCAGGACGGCCAGGGTACGGTCAGCGTCCGCCCGTCTTTTGCGGGTGCACCACCAAAATCGCCGCGTCGTCCTGCAACCGCCCGCCGGCGTACGAGACGAGATCCCGCGCGACCGTGCGAGCGAGTGCCGCCGGAGCAAGACCGCTCCACCTGCGCAGGCGCTGCGCCAGCGGGTAGAAGTCACCGCTCTGGCCGCGGGTTTCGGTGACGCCGTCGGTGACCAGCACCAGGGACGCCCCGGGCGGAAGCGCGGTGTCCACCGCCTGCCAGCCGGGTTCGTCGATCAGGCCCCCCAGCCCCAGCGGCAGACCGGGCTCGCCGAGGCCGATCTCGAAGGCGCCGAACGCGCCCGACACGAACGGTTCCAGGTGGCCGCAGTTGACATAGGACACCCGGCCCTGCGGGCTGTACTCCACCAGAAGAGCGGTGACGTGCCGTTCTTCCTGGCCGATGTCGAGGGCGTACCTGTTGTACCGGTCGAGCATCGACTCCATGCGTTCGGTCAGGCGGACCAGGTCCGGTTCCTCGTAGCCCACCACCCGGAACGCGCTGAGGACCGCGGAGCCGGCGTTGACGGCCTCCAGGCCCTTGCCCCGTACGTCCCCGATGAGCAGCCGGGTGCCGAACGGCGAGTCGATCACTTCGTAGAGGTCTCCGCCGACCCGTGCGTACTCGTCGGCGGCGAGGTAGATCCCGTACACGTCGACCAGCGCCGTCCGCAGCGGAAGCGGCCGCAGCAGGGCGAGCTGGACCATCTCGGCGGTCGAGCGGGCCCGCTCGAGGCGGGTCTGCCGCTCGGCGTCCCACTGCGCCACGAGTACCCCCAGCAGGCACAGCGAGGATCCGGCGATCACCCCCGCGAAACCCTCGCTCGCCATGGCCTCGCCCGCCACCCGGGTCGCATAGACCGCGGCGATCACGCCCCAGGTCAACGTGGCGAAGAGCACGGTGTCGCGCAGCGACAACAGGAGTGCCGCCAGGACCGGCACCACGCCGGCCATGAGGATCACGTGCACTTCTCGGGGGGTGAGGAGCTCCACGGCCGCCACACACGCCAGCAGCATCAGGAGCGCCGCCACGGTGGTCCAGCGCCGCCTCGGTGTACCCGCCCGTTCCACCGCCTGTGTCCCTTCGTCGGCGCCGCCTCACGCCGCCGGAGCGCTCCCAGAGCCGCTCTTCTCGTCCCGCACGCCTGCGGCCCGTCCGTGTACACACCGCTGTCCGGGCCCCGGTGGCAAACCACCCCACCCCCGCCAGGCGCAGCGACGCCGGGCGGGGGTGCGGAGGAAGCGGCCCGCCGTACCGGGCCTGTGCGGTTGCGTCAGCTGACGCAGACGACCCACACGGTCATCTTGGCGGCGTCGCCTCGGGGAGCCCCCTGCCAGCCGGTCGCCATACCGTTCTCCACGAAGGGGGTCGTGTTCGCGACGGTGGGGCTGCTGCCGACGTCGACGCCACCGCCGGTGGCAACCTTGCCCGCGGGGCAGCATGCGATGCGCAGCTCGCCGTTGGGAACGTTGGTGAAGTCGACCGACACGACCTCGTAGCCAGCGGGGACCGCACGTGGCGCCGGGGTCGAGGGCCCACCGGTGGCGGCATGGGCGGCACCGCCGAATCCGGAGGCCAGGGCCAGCGCCAGCACGCCCGCGCCGAGAACTCGCTTTCCTCGCAACATCAATAGGTCCTTTCGGTTTGGTGGGCTATTCCCGCAGCCCATTGGGAAATATTCATTGCGGCCCGGGCAAGGATTCATGTCGGTGATTCCGTTAATTGCACCTATCGGGCGAGGCTGCACGGGCAAGCGGCGCAGCGGTCGCTCCCCGGCCGGGCCCGGCACTCCGCCCGGCAACGGCGCCGCCTTGCTCCGCACGCGTGGGGAATGCGGTCGAACGGGCGATACCTCGCGGTGTGCGGGACGAATCGCACGGGCCGGGGAAGCCAGCCCTGGTGATGACACGCCAGAAGGGCCGCAGCGCCTTTGTCCTGCCCGTGGTCATGACCTGCGTGCTCGTCACGGGCCCGGGGTCGGCCATGGCCGACCCCGGGCGGGCCGATCCCGGGAAGGGCTACCGGGACGGCGCCTATGTGGTCCGGCTGGCGGACGAGCCGGTGGCCACGCACGACGGGACCCGGGCCCCACGGGGGCAGCGGCTGGACGCGGGCTCCGAGGCCGTACAACGGTACGTCGCCCGGCTGGACCGGCGGCGGGAAGGCGTTCTCGCGGAGCTGTCCGGCACGGGCGGGGCCGCGAAGGCGCCCACCGTGCTCTACTCGTACCACTACGCGCTCAACGGATTCGCCGCGCGGCTGACCGGTCAGCAGGCCGCCCGGCTGGCCTCCCGGCCCGGTGTGCTGTCGGTGACGCGCGACGAGAAGCTCGAACTGACCGGCCGGCCCGCGGCCTCTGCCGGGGCTTCCCCACGGGCTCCGGCCGCCTGGGCCCCTCCCCCGCCCGAGGGCGGTCAGGCGCCCGGCGCGGGCGGCGTGACCGCGTTCGCCGACATGCCCCGCTTCCTGGGTCTGACCGGCGACGGCGGCCTGTGGTCGAAGTTCCCGGGAGGGGCCGAGCGCGCCGGTGAGGGCATGATCCTCGGAGTCATCGACTCCGGCTTCGACCCGGCCAACCCCATGCTCCAGCCGCTGCCCGGTCCCCGCCCCGACGCCGCGGCCATCGCGAGGAAGTGGCGGGGAAACTGCGACGCGGGCGCCGACGTGGACCACCCGGTCGGCTGCAACAACAAAGTGATCGGCGCCGCCTACTTCGACAAGGCGGCCGCGCCCGGCCCGCACGACCGGCCCTCCCCGCTGGACACGGAGGGCCATGGCACCCACACCGCCACCACCGCCGTCGGAAACCACGCGGTCGCGGCGGCCATCGCGCACACCCCCCTGGACGGCAGGCTCTCGGGCATGGCACCCGGCGCCCGGCTGGCCGTCTACAAGGCGTGCTGGGGCGAGGGCAGCTGCTCCCTGGTCGACGTGGTCGCCGCCCTGGACAAGGCCGTGGCCGACGGTGTCGACGCCATCAGCATGTCCATCGGGATTCCGCCGGGCACCCTGGACAACCCGCTGGCCACCGCCCAGTTCAACGCGGCCGCGGCCGGAGTGTTCCTCGTCGCCTCGGCGGGCAACGCCGGGCCGGGCACAGTGATGAACACGCTGCCCTGGGTGACCACGGTGGCCGCCTCCCTGGGCGACACCGGCTACCGCTCGGCCCTCACCCTCGGCGACGGCACCGCTTTCAGCGGGACGGGCGTCGGTCCGGCTGTCCCCTCGGCCCCACTGGCCGATGCCGCCGCTTTGGGTGCGAGGGGCACCGACCCGGCCCAGGCCACCCTCTGCGCCGCGAGAACGCTCGACCGCACGAAGGTCCGGGGCAAGATCGTGATCTGCACGCGGGGGAAGAACGCCCGCGTCGAGAAGAGCGCCGAGGTGAAGCGGGCGGGCGGCGTCGCCATGGTCCTGGCCAACACCGCGGACGCGCAGGAGCTCGTCGCCGAGGGCCACTCGGTGCCCACCGTCCACGTGAACGCCACGGACGGCGCCGCCGTCAAGGCGTACGCCGCCGGTGCCCGCGCCACGGCCCGGCTCGGCGCCGCCCGCAGCGTCCCTCAGCGGGCCCCGGAGGTGGCCGGGTTCTCCTCCTCGGGACCGGACCCCCTCACCGGCGGCGACCTACTCAAACCCGATCTCACGGCGCCGGGTGTGGACATCGCCGCCGGTGTGGTCCCCGGCGGCACGAACGGCGCCTTCACGGGCGGCTTCGGCCTCATGTCGGGTACGTCGATGTCCGCCCCGCACATCGCGGGCCTCGCCCTGCTGCTCCGGGCCCAGCACCCAAACTGGTCCCCCATGGCGGTGAAGTCGGCGCTGATGACCACCGCCTACACCACGGACAACCAGGACCGGCCGATCCAGCGCTCCGGCGCGGACGCCACCCCGCTCGACTACGGCTCCGGCCACGTCCTGGCCGCCGCGGCCCTCGACCCCGGCCTCGTCTACGACTCCACCTCCGCCGACTGGGCCGACTTCATCTGCTCCGGCCCCCGTCCGTCCAGGCCCGCCGGTGCCGACCCGTGCGCTGCCGCGAGCAGGATCGACAGGAGCGATCTCAACTATCCCTCGATCGCGGTCGGTGCCCTGACCGGACGGCAGAGCGTCACCCGTACTGTCACCAACGTGGGGGCCGCCAAGGCGGTCTACAAGGCCGCCGTCCAGGCACCCGCCGGATTCCGGGTGCAGGTGTCACCGGACGTCCTGGAGGTCGAGCCGGGCGCGTCGGCCCGGTACACCGTGGCCTTCACCCAGACCGACGCGGTGTACGGCTCCTGGAGCTTCGGCTCGGTGACCTGGAGCGACGCGCACGGCCGCCACCACGTGCGCAGCCCCCTGGCCGTACAGGCGCGCCAGTTGTCCGTGCCCGGCGAGGTCAAGGGCGTCGGAACCGACGGCTCGGTGGCGCTGACGGCGCAGGTCGGGTGGGAGGGCGAGCTCCGCACCCGATTGCGGGGCCTGTACCCCGACACCGCCACCATGGGCCGGCTCACCGGCACCAACTACGACTTCCGTCCCGGCACGCCCGCCGAGGGCCCGGCGACGGCGAAGCTGAGCGTCCATGTGCCCCAGGGCACCCAGCTGGCACGCCTGGCCCTGCTGGCAGAGGAGTCCCGGGAGGGGCAGGACATCGACCTGTACGTGTACCGAAGCGGCAAGCCCGTCGCTTCCAGCCGGTCGGCCGGCTCCGGTGAGTCCGTCGTCCTCACCGAGCCCGGGGACTACGACGTGTACCTGAACCAGTGGGGCGCGCTGGACCCGTCGGCCGCCCTGCCGTTCACCCTCCACACCTGGCTGGTGGGCCCGGACGAAACCACCGCCGCGGCCACCGTGACCCCCTCGTCCCACTACGTGGCCGCGGGCGACCGGACCGACATCACCGTGGCCTGGAGGAGGCTCCAGCCGCGGCGGTGCTACTTCGGCGTGATCGACTACAGCGAGGGCGCCGCCGAGGGCGCGGGCCGCACCCTCCTGACGGTGTGTCCATGGCGTGGAACAGCGTGAGGGGGCCGCGGCGGATCAGGCACGCACCAGCGGGTGGTCGGCGGGCAGGACGTAGCCCACCGCCGACGCGCGGTGTTCGATGAAGGCGCGCATCGCATCGCTCTCGCTCAGGCGCTGCTGCACGCGGGTGAAGAGGGCGGGGTCACGCATGTAGGCGAGGAAGAGCAGGCCCCGGTCACCGGGCCCGTTGTCGTACGAGTAGCCGCGGCGCAGCATGCGGGCTCCGCCGTCGAGGCGGGAGTGGGCCACCCGCACATGGGCGTCGGCGGGGATGACGTACCGGCCCTCGGGTGTCTTGGCGTAGAGGTCCACGGTGTCGTGCTCGTGATGGCCGGTCAGGGGGGCGCCGGTGGCGCGGCGGCGTCCGATGACCTGTTCCTGGCGCCCGAGCGGCAGTGCGGTGAAGTCCGGAACGTTCATGTGGATGCGGCGGTAGACGAGATAGGTGCTGTCGTCGGGGTTCCACACCCAGCGGCCCAGCTCCCCGTGTGCCGGGTTCTCCGTGCCGTCCTTGAAGCCGAAGAGGTTGCGGGGCGTCTCGCCGGGCGTGTGCCCGGGCAGGAAGCCGCGCTCGCTCCAGCGGGGGCGCAAGGCGCCCACCGCGAGGGGGCCGAGCCGGTCGGCGGCGCGCCCGAGCGCGTCGGGGTCGTCCGCGCACAGCTGCACCAGGACGTCCCCGCCGCCGCGCCGCGCATCGAGCCGCTCGCCCGGGAAGGGCGGGACGGCCCGCAGTGCGGCCGGGGCGGGCAGACCGAGTGCGGGCAGCAGACCGGGCCCGGCCGCGAGGGTGAGAGTGGCTCCGCCCGGGAGGCGGATCCCCAACCAGGCCATCAGCGCGCGGCGCAGGTGCGCGGCACCGGCACGGTTACGCAAGCCCTCGGCGAGGTCGTAGGCCGCCACCAGGGCGTGGCGCGGCGGGGGGTCGTCGACGCCGGGCCTGCGGGCGGCCGGGCGGGGCGCGGCCTTGGGGTCGGGGTGTTCGCGGTCGGCGCCCTGCGGGGGGAGGGCGGGTCTGGCGCAGGCTCCGGCGGCGCCCGCGGCCAGGGCGGCGAGCACGGCGCGGCGACCGGGCACGGGCCCGCCGGAGGGGGGTGTGGCCGTCACCGGTACTCCAAGTTCCTCGCGCGGCGATCGCCCCGCGGACCGGCACATGTGCAGGGGGCGGCCAGCCTGAGCCGTGGCGACGGCCCCGACGGTACACCTTGCCGCCATGCGAACTCTTGCCGCGAAACGCCGCGAACGGCGCGTACCCATCGGATCGTTGGGCCGGGTGTGCCTGGCCGCAGGGCTCCTGGCCGCGCTGGCCGGATGCGGCGGTGGCGGCTCGGACGACCGTCCGGGGCCCAGCGGTCCACCGGCCGTGCTGCGCGTCCCCGAGCAGTACGGGACCATTCAGAAGGCCGTGGATGTCGCCCGATCGGGCGACATGGTGCTGGTCTCTTCGGGTGTTTACCGCGAGAGCGTCCAACTGCGCACCCCCCGCGTCGTCCTGCGGGGCGCCGACCGGAACACGGTCGTGGTGGACGGCGAGTTCAAGCGGTCCAACGGCATCACGGTGACCGGCGCCGCGTCGGTGGTGGAGAACCTGACGGTGCGCAACAACCTCGCCAACGGGGTGCTGTTCACCGGCGTCACCGACAAGACCCTGCAGGGCGCGGGGGCGGGCGGCTCCGGCTACAACCCCCTGGACACCGCCAAGTTCCCCGCTCTGCGCGGCTTCCGCGCCTCCTACGTCACCGCGTACGACAACGCCTTGTACGGAATCTACGCCTTCGACGCACGCGACGGGGTCATCGAGCACTCCTACGGCTCCGGCCAGGCCGACTCCGGGATCTACGTGGGCCAGTGCGACCCGTGCAACACGCTGGTCGCGCACAACACCACCGAGCACAACGCGGTCGGCATCGAGGTGACCAACGCCTCGCGGGGGCTGTACTTCCTCGGCAACACCGTGCGCCGCAACCGGGTCGGGATGACGGTCCAGTCCAACAACCTGGAGGCGCTGGGGCCGCAGCACCAAGCCGTGATCGCCGCCAACCTGATCGCCGACAACAACGAGGCCCGCAGCCCCGAGCAGGCCGACGGCGGCTTCGGTCTCGGGGTCGGCATCGGCGGAGGGACGAACAACCTCTTCGAGCGCAACCGCGTCCAGGGCAACAGCCGGGCCGCATTCGTCCTCCAGGATGAGCAGGGCTACCCCGTGCAGGGCAATGTGATCCGCTCCAACATCCTGGAGGACGGTCAGCTCGGCCTCGTCGTCCAGGCGGCGCGCACCGGCGGCAACTGCTTCACCGGCAACGGCGACTCCGTCCCCACCAGCCCCGACAGGCTCCCCTCCGCCCTCACCACCTGCCCGGGCGGCGACACGGCCCTGGCCTCGCCCGGACAGCCGCGCGCGGTCCCCGTCCCGCCGGGCGTCTCCTTCCGGGACGTGCCCGCTCCCCCGGCCCAGCCCGGCCTGCCGAACGCGCCGCACGCCCCCGCACGCCCGGCCGTCGGGCTCCCGGGCCGGGTGGACCCGGCCCGCTACCCGCTCCCCTGACCCCCGAGCGGGTCAGGTGCGCGCCGCTCCGGGCGCCCGGGGCGCACCGGGCATCAGGCCCTGCCAGGGCTTTTGGGGCAGCTTCCACTTCGTGTCGCTGTCCTTGAAGTCCACCCGGGCGGGGCGCGGCAGCGACGCGAGCCGGACCTCAAGGCGGCCGAGCCGGTCCTGGCCGTCCAGCCAGTACGTCAGGGGCGACGTGGCGGGGCGGTCGGGCGCCGGGGAAGCACCCTTCCGGCCGCCCCTCGTGCCGCCGTCCTTGTCGCGCTGCGGCCGGGGTCCCGTGAACAGGGTGTACGTCACGCCGCCTTCGGTGCGCTGTCCCAGCCGTCGCGCCCCGCCCTGCGCCAGCAGCTGGGCGTTGTCCGGACGGTCCTGGCCCAGGACCATCATCACGTGCAGCACGACGTCCAGCGGGTCGCTCGAATACGCCCGGGGGGACCAGTCCCTGGAGGACAGACGCTCCGCCGCGCGCAGCGCCCCGCTCCCCCGCACGGCCGCGGCCCCCTTCACCGCCGGCCCGACGGCCACGGCGAGGCCGGTGGCGTCCCAGGCGAGCATGCCGTGCTGCGCGGGTCCCGCCCCGCTGGTGGCGTAGCCCCCCACGGCACGGTGGGCCCGGTAGTCCACCACCCCGTCGACGACCGTGTCGCCCGTGCCGCCGGGCACGCTCACCTCGACTCTCGTCGGACCGGCTTCGTACGCGTGGAAGCGGACCGCGGCCAGCCGCTCGGCCTCCTCCAGGGTCACCGGCCGTGAGTCCTCCCCTCCCCCGGTCAGCGCCGCCGTCCCCGCGACGGCGGCGAGCAGAGCCATGGTCACCGCGGCCAGACCCGCCTTCGTACGGGGTACGAGGCGGCGGACACGGGTCTTCTCGAACATCGTGGACATGCCTTTCATGGACGGGTGTACCTGCACGTGCCTGCGGGCGCGCGGCGGCGGGCGGCGGGCCCTGGAAGAGAGCCCACCGCCCGCCGTCGGTGTTCGGTCCTGCCTTACCGCTGTGCTGCCCTACTGCTCGGCCCGGCGGCGGTACCACAGGGCCGCGGCGCCGATGACCGCCAGGGCCGCGCCCGCGGCGATGGCGGGGTCGGCCACCGGGACCGTCTTGGTGTTGACGACGGTCACGGAGACCATGGGGGTCGCCATCATGGTGACGTCGTCGCGGGCCTTCAGAAAGGCGTGCCCGGCGGGCAGGCCGTCCTCGGGGAGGCAGGACCAGGTGCGGTCCGCACCCACGACGGCGTGGCAGAGCACGTCACCGTTGGCCCTCGAGACGGTCACCTGGTGGTGGGCCTGGCCGGTGCCGCTGACCGGACCGTTGTGCGGGACCGCACGGTCGAGGCTCAGGGCGGCGTGGTTCCCGCCGTCGTTGGCCATGGCCGGTGCGGCGACGCCCGCCACGGCGGCGACGGCGATGCCTGCGGTGGCCAGCGACCGGGCGGCCAGCGAGCGGCCACGTCTACCGTTCGCGCTGGGGGAGGAAGGAGTACGTGACATTGATGTGGGGGGTTCCTTTCTGAGGGGGCTGGTGCGAGCGCGGTGGGTCCCCGCGCCCCGGAAGGGGCGCGGGGAGCGCGGCCGGCCGGAGCCGGCCGTCGGCTGGTCCACCGCACTACCAGTGGAGTGTTCGGCTACTCGCCGGCCTCGACCTTGGCCATGGGCGCGCGGTGGCGCTCGTGGAGGTGCCGTGCCCGGAGAGCGGGCTTCAGCTCCAGGGGCCCGAAGACCGCCGGGTTCGGCAGGTCGTACCCGGCCGGAGCCTTGGTCTCCTGCCAGTAGTAGGTGCCCATCGGCTGGCCCGAGATCTTGGCGATGCCGTCGGGGCCGGTGACGATCGTCCCGCTGACCGTGGTGTCGGCGTTGATGCCGGTCATCTGCAGGCCGTCCGTGCCATTGGTCTCGCGCCACAGCTGGAACTCGGCGCCGGGCAGCGGCTTGCCGTCCTGGTCGACCTTGACGACCTGCACCTCACCGAGGACCGGCGGCGGGGTGACCGGCTCGTCCTTGACGGTCACGGTCACACCGTCGCGGAAGTTGGCGTTGGTCAGGTCCAGGGGCCCGAAGACCGCGGGGTTCGGCAGGTCGTACCCGGCCGGAGCCTTGGTCTCCTGCCAGTAGTACGAACCGAGCGCCTGCTGCGTGATCTTGGCGGCGCCGTTGCCGTCGGTGGTCACGGGCTGGTCGATCTTGGTGTCGGGGGTGGCGCCGTCCGTCTGGAGGCCGGACTGGTTGTTGCTCTCCATCCACAGCTGGAACTCGGCACCCGCGATGGGCTGACCCGTCTTGGCGTCGACCTTCAGTACCCGCACCTCGCCGTTCGGCTTGGTGAAGCCGAAGTCGTAGGTGTGGTTGTCCTGGCCCGCGGTCCCGGTGGTGAAGCTGTACTCCGGGAACTGCCCGCCGGACGGGACGATGCCGTTGCTGTCGATGTAGCGGTTGCCACCGGCGTCGTTCTGGGTGGCGGTCCAGCCGTTGAGCGGGCCGCCCGCCGCGTAGTCCGCCGGGTTGTCCAGCTTGATCGTGTACTTGGTCTCGGTCTTCAGGCCGTCGGTGATGCTGTCGAAGTAGTACTCGCCGCGGCTGGTGGTCTTGGTGGTGGCGACCAGCTTGCCGCTCTCGTCGTACAGGTTGACCGTCACCCCGCCGACCGGGTTCTCGGTCGGGTCCTGGATACCGTTCTTGTTGTTGTCGTACCAGACGCGGTTGCCGATCTGGATCGGTGCCTCGTCACACATCACTTCGATGTCGGCCATCGAGCTGGCCTTGCCGAAGCTGGTCGACTCCGCCAAGCCCTTCTGGTTGGGCGCGCCGCCCAGCGGGGTCTGGCCGCCGTCGCGCCTGGCCCAGGCCGTGCCGTTGGTGAAGATCTGGGCGGCCGGGTCGACGGCGGACGAAGCGATGGTGTCCTCGACCTTGGACAGCGCCGCACCGCCGTAGAAGCCGTTGCCGTGCTCCCAGTAGGTGCGGGTGTCGTAGAACCCGTACTGGGTGCTGGCCGGGTTCGGGTTGGTCGGCAGCGTGAAGCCGCAGCCGCCGTTCTCGGCCATGACGAAGTTGCCGTTCGCGTCCGGGCAGGCCTTGCTCAGCGAACCGCCAGGCGCCGGGCGCAGGCCGCCACCGACACCCGAGGTGTCGTTGTTCGCGATGTCTCCGCCCATGTCGGCCAGCCGGTCACGGAAGCCCAGGACCAGCGAGCCATCCGTCTCCACGATGATGTCCGACAGGATCGGCATGGGGTTGGCGTAGAAGCCGAAGCCGCAGGACTTGCCGTCCTGCGTCTTGGGAATCGTGTCGTTCCAGGGGTACCAGCTGCCGCCCGTGCAGGGAGCCGCCGACTGGAAGGTGTTCGCGCGCGGAAAGTCCAGCTTCTGGTCCAGGATCACGGAACCGAAAGCGCCCGCCTTGGGGTCGAAGGTGCGCACCACGGCCCGCATGTCGGACTTTTTCTGGGTGGACTGACCCGAGCAGACACCGCCGACGTAGACGGTGCCGTCCTGCACGCCAAGCCCGTACGGGCGCCAGTCGTCCGCCGACGGACAGCCCGGGTCGGGAATGGCGTACGACGCCTTCGGGGCGGCCGCAGTCTTCTGCGTGGCGTCGTAGACGTACAGCTTCTTGTCGTTCAGGTTGACGACGTAAAGCTCCTTGCCGTCCTCGGAGACCTCCACATCGCCCAGCGACTCCTTGCCCACCGCGGGCATGAAGGTGTTGTCCTGGGTGGGGATCGCCATGTTGTGCTCGGTGGTCCCCGCGTTGGGCACGGTGGTGAACAGCGACGTCGCACCGGTCGCGCGGTCGGTCAGGTAGATGCCGCCCTGCTTGCCCGGACCGTAGTTCGACCCGCGGAACGCCATCGCCCCGCTGAAGATCCACTTCTTCTGCTTGCTGTAGCCGATGCCGTACAGCGCGCCGGTGTCGGTCTTGTCCGCCAGCGGCGTGATGCCGGTGGTCATGTCCGTACCACGCTGGTTGTACGCGAAGGTCCGCAGCGTGTTGGTGGCGTTGTTGGTGCCGCCCTGGATGTCGTTGCGGATGCACGCCGTCACCAGCGGCGCGTTCTTCTGGCAGTAGTCGGCCGGGTTCCAGAAGCCCGTCGTCATCTCGACGTTGTTGCCGCCCGAGACGTCGACGAACTCCTCAGCACTGGTGAGAGAGGTCGGGTTGGCGGCCAGCAGGCCCTGGCGCGAGGCGAACGCCGGGTACAGCACGCCCGGCTTGGGGTTGAGCACCTCGACGCGGTACCTGCTGCCCGTCAGGCCGCTGCTGGCCGGGTTGAAGGTGAACGTGCCGTCGGCACCGGTCTGGCCCGTGATGGTGTTCCCGGCGTCGTCGGTCAGCTTCACCTGCACGCTGTTCATGCCCGGCTCCAGGACCTGGTCCCAGGTGCCGTTGGCGTTCACCTCGCGGATGACGCGCACCTTCACGGTGCCGTCGCCAGGGGCCGACTTGTCGTGCGTAGCCGCGAAGGCCGGGGTGAGGCCGGCCGTGATGGTCGCGAGCGTGAGTGCCGTCACCGATGCCGTACGAGCCGCTGACCTCAGTCGGCTGGGCGACACGTCTTCACCGTTGGTAGGGTTGCTACCCAATCTGATCATCGCTCCTTTCCGCGCGCCTACCGTCTACTTGCGGTCGGCAACAGGAAGTGACACACGGCAGGGGGCGCTCGAGGCCCCAGGCGCGCCGGTGGGTACAGAGGATGGCGCCTGCCGCTACACCCTGATGGAGCAGACCGCACCGCAACGCCGAACCGTCCAGCTGAGTGACCGTCAGCCGGGCGACCGGGGAGGCGTCGAGCGCGCCCGGGCGGGGAACGGCCGGGCGCGTCGACTACGAGCTGACGAGTCGTTATAAAGCTCCCAGGAGTGGGAACGCCCATGGGCCCCTGCCCCGCAGGTCCCCCCTCCACAGGAGAGTTGGCGTGATGCCCCTTCGCCGCCTGATGGCCGCCGTCCTGAGCGCGCTGGCCCTGACCCTGCTCATTTCCGCGGCGCCGGCCCGTGCGGCGATCGCCGCGCAGTGGAAGCGCTCCCTGCTCGTCTACCACGACGACAGCCGGACCGACGCCCAGTGGCAGAAGCACCTCATGCGTGTCGGGCCGAACGGCGGCTTCAGCGGCCAGTGGCTCTTCGACGCGGCGGTGATCACCGCCGTCGACTACCACGGCAAGGACCTGATGTACGGCAGGTTCACCGGTGACGAGCTCGCCGGAATCCTCGACACCGCCTTCGCCGACGCCGCCCGCCTGGACTCCGCCGCCATCGCCCTGACCAAAGCCCACGGTGCGCCGCCCGCGCCCCTGCAGGTGTCGATCACCCTCCCCTGGCTCGACCCGGGCAACCACAGCCTCAAACTGCCGGGCCGTTCCGGCACGCTGGACCTGGGAGTGCAGAGCCAGCGCGTCCAGGCCGCCGACTGGTACCTGGACCAGGTCAAGTCCCGCGCGCAGGCCGCCCACTGGCAGCGTCTGACGCTGTTCGGCGCCTACTACCACCGCGAGGAACTCATCGATGCGACCGGCGACACCACCTTCGCCAAGCAGCTGAACGCGGACGCGCACAGCCGGGGGATGAAGACCGTCTGGGTACCCGTCTACGGCACCCCGCACGCCTGGGACGCCGCGTCGTACGGCTTCGACGTCGTCAACGTCCAGCCGGGGCAGGTGTTCCGGTCGCCCCAGTACGGCGGCGAGGCCAACGGCGGCCGGCTGTACGCGGTGGGCACGGAGGCCGTCAAGCGCTCGCAGTCGTTCGAGTACGAGGCCAGCACGGCGGGCGAGACCCAGCTGGAGACCTGGGCCTCGCGCCAGTACCTGGCGGTGGCCCACGACACCGGCGCGGACGCGTACCCGCAGGTGTTCTTCACCGGTCTCCAGGACGACATGTTCGACCTGATCACCACCCAGACCGCCGCGGCCGGCGACCGCTGGTGGTGCTACCAGGACCTCGCCGACTATCTGGCCGGCCAGACCATCGCGAACCTGGAGATCGGGCTGCCGTGGCCGGTCCAGGACCAGCCGAACGGCACCCGCGTAGTGCAGTGGACCCCGCCCGCGCCGATCGACCTGTGGGCACTGCGCATGGACTTCAAGGACCGGGACTCCGCCCAGCCGTGGCGCGGCCGCCTCACCGTCAGGGTCGACGGCCCGGGGGGCACCCGCACCTCCTTCGGCCAGCGCACCGGCTCGGCCGAGATGCCGCCCTACCAGCAGGTCGGTGTCCCCCTGGCCCTCTCCCCGGCCGGAGACAGCACCGTCTCCCGGCTGACCATCACCCTCACCCGCGAGCCGGGCAGCGACTGGCCCAACATCACGCGCCTCGTCGCGGCCCGCTACATCGTTCCCCTGATCGGCAACGGCGTCACCGAAGAGCCGTCCACCAGCAGCTACACGGTGCAGCAGGGTCCGTACGCCGACACCGCCTCAACCCATCTGGGCTTCACCAAAGGAAAGTTGACGGATGGTCAGATCTCGGCCAACGGGAACTGGAACTGGCCGGGTGCGCTGGGGTGGAACTTCTACAGCGGCCTGTTCACCGTGACCGTCGACCTCGGTCAGCAGCGCGCCGTCTCCGAAGTGGCCCTGATCGCCCACTACGACCAGACGGCGGGCATCGGATGGCCCATCAGCCCAGTCGCCCTGGTGGGCGTAGCCGCGCCCGCCCGCAAGGCCGGACTCGACTCTCTGACGGAGAAGGCCGCGGGCACGTCCGGAGCGTCCCTGCGCACGGCCTACTCGGTACCGGGCCAGCCCTTCCAGCAGGCGGGAACGGTCTCCATGAAGCTCGCGGGCGTCACCGGGCGCTACGTCACGGTGGTGAGCCACTGCGTCGGCTGGTGCCTGCTCGACGAAGTCCAGGTCAAGGACTCCGGTGGCCAGATCCGCTCCACGGGCAAGCCGTACACCATCACTCCCCAGCCGTCGGTGAACCAGGGCCAGCAGACCGCCTACGGCGACAACTCCGAGCGGCTCACCAACAACGCCGTCACCCCGGAGTTCCAGCCTCAGTTCGGCCAGCTGCTCGACGGTATCCCCACCGCCACCGGCGGCACGGCCGAGGTCACCTGGGCCGTGCCGCGGACGGTACGGGCGGCCACCATCTGGTTCACCAGGCAGAACCAGGCCTACGGGGTCACCCTGCCGGTCTCTCCCGCCCTTATGTGGCGCGACCAGAACGGCGTGTGGAGCCAGCAGCGACCCGTCACCGTCCTCGCGGACGGCGCCTCACCCCATGCCACGCTGCCCCTTCCCGGGGGATCCCAGGTGACCGGCGTCAGAGCGGTTCTGCCGCCGATCCCCGGGTCCAACGGCTGGTACATGGTCAGCGAGATCACGGCTCGCTGAAGCGGAGGGCTCAGCGGTCCGGACGCCGATCACGCGGTCCGGACGGCCAGCCTCATGCGGGGCGAGGTCCAGAAGTAGCTGTTCGAGAACGGCTCCGCATGAGTGAAGAAGCGGGCCCGGCCGTCTTCCAGCACAGTGCCGGGCGGCGTCTCCCGCGGAACCCTGATGTTCACCTGCCACTGCTGGAGCGTGTACTCCTGAATCGACCTCGGGTCGTCGGAGTAGCAGACCAGGGCGGTGTCGCCCTCGGTCAGCTCGCAGCGGTGCCAGGGCCCGGGCGCGTCGCCCAACGGCGTCAGCGCGGCGTCGGCGAACGTCGTGCCCCTCGGGGCGTACAGGTTCATCTGCCAGTCCTTGGTGACCGGCGGGAAGCCCCCGATGTTCCAGATCCCGAAGCGCACCGGACCGGAGGTCCCCGGCGCGATGACGGCGGGCCTGGTGTGAGCGGCGACCGCCGAGACCGGCTGCGCGCCTCCGTAGAGCGGTGGATCCGCGGCGAGTGCCGGAGCGGCCAGGGCCAGCACACCCGTCGCCGCCAGGGCCGCGGCTCCCCGCCGCCACGCCCGCCGGGAGCGGTTCTCCACTCCCCCACCGCCTTCCCTGCTCCCTGCCTCTGCTGCCGTTGCAGGAACCGCCCGCCGCGCACTCATCATGGTCCGCGCCTTCCGTGTCTGACCGGGCCCCAAAGGGCGGGCACCATGGCGGTGCCCGGCGGACATTGAGCTCCGCCGCACCGGCCCCTCGCCGCCCCACGCGCCGAGCAGTGCGAAAAACCACCTGATCAGCTCATGCGTCCCCGAGCACGGGTCTGGTCGCCCACCGCGTCAGGTAAGCGGGCGACCAGACCGTGTGCACCGCGACACTCTGTCGCTGATGTGCTTAACGACGGACCACAGGCGAAGGTTTCAGCCTGCTCGCTCACCACTGTGCGCCGTGCCCGTCCCGTTCCGGTGATTCCGACGGCACGCCCTGTACGAGGCGTGCCTTCTCCCCCGCTCCGCCGTTGATACGGGCATGAACGTATATCGCGTGTTCAGCACCGCAGTTGCAGGTACAGCGTTGATCGCGGCCGTCGCACCCGCCGCCCAGGCGGTCGACCTCGAAGGCGCCCTCGGCAACACCACCCATGCGCTGCCCGTTCCAAGCGCGCCGAACGGGCAGACGACCGAAGGCCTCGGCGAGCAGGGTCTGCACAAGGGTCTGCACAAGAGGATCGACATGGTGCATGACACCTTGGCCAAGGGTGCAGGCCTCGTGGGAAGCAACGGCCTGCTCAAGTAACGTTCCTTCGCCCGGCCCCCAGGACACCTGGGGGCCGGGCGTTTCTGTGCCATGGCGCGAACAGCACCCCAGGGCATCGGCCGGGGGAAGTGGGGTGGGCTATCACGGCGTGATAGCCCACCCCACTTCCCCCGGCCGTACTCCCCCGGTGGGGATCAGCGTGTGCCGCCCGCCGCGGCCGCACCGCGAGCCTCGTTCTCCGCCTCCGCCTGCAGCCGTTGCAGCATCCGTCCTCGCTCGACAGGCGTCATCCGCGAGATGGCGATCTCGGCGCAGGCGACCCCGTCTGTCCACGGCATCCTGACGACAGGACGGGTCCCGGGAGCCGAAGGCTGCTCGCCGGAGAGGTGTTCAGGACGGGGAGCGGGCACTTCGGTCCCCGTCTCCGGGCTATCACGGCGTGATAGCCCGGGAGCATCCGCCTCGGAGCTATCACGGCGTGATAGCTCCGGATCCTCCGAATTATCACGGCGTGATAGCCCGGACTCCTCGGAGCTATCACGCCGTGATAGCCCTGCCACTCCCCCGGCTTCCGGCTGCCGGTCATCACGGCGTGATAGCTCCGTCGCCCGCCGGACGCTCTCCCGGCGCTCCTCGGCCGCCGCCTCTCGGGCGTCAGCCATCTCCTTCTGCTCCTCCGCGTCGTACTTCGACAGGTTCCGCACATGCTCGACCTTGCGGCGGCCCGAGAGGAGGTCGGCCTGGAGCTCGGGGGCGAGGTCGAGGACGGACAGCTTCGAGGAGATGGTCGACTGGGCGAGGCCGAGGCGCTTTGCCGCACGGCTCTGGGAGCCGTAGAACTCGACGAGCTTGCGCAGCGCCTGCGCCTGCTCCAGGGGGTTCATGTCGTCGCGATGGACATTGGCGACGAAGGCTGCTTCCAGCAGCGCCTCGTCTGTCGACACGAGCGCGTTGTCGACACTGACCCGCACCGTCTCCGCGCCCGCGAGTTTTGCGGCGGCGAGACGGCGGTGACCGTCGACCACGATGTAGCGGGTGCCCGGCTCCAGATCGTCCGCCCGCTCCGGACGCTCCCTCAGATACGCCTCGGCGGTCGCCACCGTGATGGCGTTGACGAGGCCGATCGCCCGGATGCTGTCGGCCAGGCCGTCGAGATCGCGCAGTCCTTCACGGGGGTTGTCGGGGTTCTGACTGATCCGGGCGACGGGCAGCTCGTTCGGCTCCGGCACGCCCACGGTCGGAGCCGCGGCCACCGCGCCGATCGCGGCCCGGCGGGCGGAGACCGCCTGCGCGTGGCCGAATGACGCCCCCGCTCCGAGATCCTTTGCTTTGCTCACTTGCTGATCTCCCGGGCAAGGGCACGCAGCCCGATGGACTGGTCGCAGCGCGGGGCGTACGACAGCAGCGGACGCTTCACTCGGACCGCTTCTTTCTGCTCCTTCAAGTCGCCGATGACACCGACGACCCGGGGGTCCTTGATGTCCATCCAGGACTGGAGGGAAGAGGTCGCGATGTAACCGCGGCGGGCGTCGTAGTGGTTGACGACGATCCCCAAGTAGTCGAGTTCCAGAGCAAGGTCGGTGCGCATGTCCTCTATCTGCGACGTCAGCAGGTCGTAGGCGTCCGCGCTGCTGTCCTCTGCCTGGACGACGATGAGCGTGCCCGAATTGCCAGGCACTTCCGCGGTGCGGCGGCGACCGTAGTAGGCGGCCGCATCCATGCTGAGACCCAGGCTGGGGGGGCAGTCGATGAGGATGACGTCGTAGTCGGCTTCCACGGGGGTCAGCGCCCGCTCGAGAGCGGCCTCCCGTGCCCGTACCGAAGCCAGTCGCACATCGAGCAGGAAGGCGTCCGTGCACGCGGGCAGCAGGTGGAGTCTGTCACCGAAGCGCTCCTGGTCGATCGCGACGACCAGATCACGCAGCTCACCCTTGGCATCACCGGCCATGTGGTTGGTGAGGGAGTCTCCGCCGATCGGCAGCGGCTGGTGGCCGAGCTGCTTGGTGAGGTGGCCCTGCGGGTCGAAGTCGACGAGCAGTACACGCTGGCCAAGGCCCGGGAGGTCTTCAAGAGCGAGCGGATCGTCACCGCCCTCGCCGTCGCCGAGGAGCGCCGCGAAGTGCTTCGAGACGCGGACGGGCATGAGGACGGCGGGGTCCTCTGCCAGCGCCTCGCCGGCTCCGGCAGTAATGGCTGTCTTGCCGACGCCGCCCTTCTGGTTGCAGACGACGATCCGGCGCACGATCGCGGGCCGCTTCACGGCCGGCGCCGGATGGTGGTCCAGCCACACCTGCACGGACTGGGCGAGTCCCTGGATCAGAGAGACCCCGCGGTCTCTGCAGTCACTGCGGAACCCGGCCCATTGAACGGCAGGCAGAAAGGTGGCGAAGGACTCGGCACCGGCGGTGTCGATGGGGGAGAGGTTCGAACCGAGGCTGCGCCAGGCGGTGATGCCGGTCTCGACAGCTTCCTGGATGTCGACGCCGAGCTGCGCCGCCCGGACCTTGAGCTCTTGACGGAGCCGGAGGGGAAGCTTCGAGACGACCTTCTCCCGGTCGCCTCGTGTTGCTGGTGAGGTCATGAGAAGTCACTGTACTAACGCGAGGCGCGATCTGATGCACCAACACGTTAGCTTTCTGATCCTGATTTCGGGCAATATCGCCGAAACCGGGAACGACCACGGCTATCACGGCGTGATAGCCGCTGCTGACCTATCACGCCGTGATAGGTCAGCAGCCGTGAAGACTCAAGTCATCGAGACGTACAGCACTCCCCTGATGCCGTACACACCTGCCACCACGCCGCCTTGAGAAGGCGAGGGGAACCTTGCTGCGCGTCCTGCCAAACCGTCAGGACCGAGCCTGCGGCCGGGGCGAGCGCCATCCAGGGCACGGTGTTCGGGAAAGAGCGAGGCGAACGCGGAGTTCATCGCCGGCAGAGGGCCCGACCGGGCGCGGACGTACGCCATGTGCGCGACCGAATCGTCTTCCTCTCGCAGGGCACCCTCGGCAGGGGCCATCGAGCGACCGACAGTCGGCAGTGGGGGAGCCGTGGATCTATCACGGCGTGATAAGCGCCTTACTCCAGCTGCGTGGGTGCACCGGCCGTACGTACGCGCACCATAGGCAGACCAAGTAGACGGCGGGATACCGAAACGGCGGACGGACCATCTGCCTCCGGAGGCCGTCGTGTTGTACGGGCAGATCACCCAGTACGAGCCGGTGGCACCGCAGAACGAATCGATGCCCGCCTGGCTGCCGGAAGCGCGGGCTGGTCGCCGTCGAGCCGGACTTGCCGGACATCCCGGTGGCACTGGACCCGCAGGAGGCGGCTCGGCGCCACCCGGCACCAACGCGACGCCGACCTGCGGGAGATGGGCGACGCGAGAGGCCCGGATGGCTGCCATACCGGAGGACGCCGACAAGCTGAGCCGACACTTCGAGCGGGGGCCAGGTTGCGGACGGGGGCACGGCTCGGAGATCCTGACCGATCCTGGGCTGGTCAACCCCCGGATCGAGCACGCCGTCGGCCAAGCGCAGAACGAGCTGCTCATCGCCCAGCCGGGAATCCCGCGAAGCCCCTGTCTGCCGACCATCGCCCGGGACCACACGCGGGTGACGACTTCCAAGGGGGCCCAGTTCGGGACTCTGGTAGGTCCGTTCCAGCGGGCGTACGGTGTTGATCTCGGACCACATCGCCACGGGGTTCGGCCTAGCACGGGATCCGGGCCTCTCGGACATGGCGCAAGGCGCCGGACGACCCGGCCGCAGCGGGAGTTCCTCCGGGACACGGCCGCAGGGATCGAGCAGCGCATCACGGCCCAGCGGCTCGGCATCGGACCGCGCACGCTCTCCAAGGGGAGCAGCAAGTGCCGGGAACTGGGGACAGATGTCGGACCTGGCGAGGTTGACGTTCCGCTGGGCGCTCTCAGCGGAACGGCTGATCGCCGACGAGTCGTCGGCGATCAGGGGAGTCGCGGACCTATCACGCCGTGATAGGTCCGTACATCCGCCGGCACGGACGGCTGCCATCCGTGTGCATGCCGGAAACGGCAGTGCAGAACCCTCCGAGTCCTGCCGGGGCCCTGCCGCATCGGCCTTCTCCCCTTGCCGGTACGAGGCCGGCCAGGCGGGAGGGTTCGCCTCGGCCAGCGATCGAAGCGACTGAAGCGACTCTGGGGCAAAGTCACGGGCCGCTCGTGCCACAGGCGCGAAAGAAAGCCCAGGGCATGAGCCAGGTTTAGTCGCTCCGGTCGCTTCAGTCGCTCGGCTTCAGTCGCTACCTCTGAGGCGCTTCCGGACGGTTCAGTCGCTAGGTAACGCGCCTCAAGACCCGTTTTTAGGGGTGTTACAAGGCTCAGCGACTGAAGCCGAGCGACCGTGAAGGGCTCGGTAGCTGTTCAGTCGCTGGGTTAAAACCGCAGGTCAGAGTATGTTTGATCACATAATCAGCGACTGAAGCGACTCAAGCTCGGGTCTTCCTCCGTCAGAAGTACCAAAACCTCGTATGCGCGCGTGAGCTCATAGATAGGGACCTTCAGTCGCTTCAGTCGCTGAACGATCACTCACACCCCATCTGACCTGGGGTTTTGTCTCAGCGACTGAACAGCTACCGAACTGACTACGGTCGCTGGCCCTTCAGTCGCTGGTTTTCCCCTCCACGACACGGGCTCCTTTTCCCCCTCCCTTGTGCTTCCTCTCCTCCCCGGCTTCGCTAACCTATGTCCGTCCTTGAGTCGCTTCGGTCGCTGATTAGGGGAAGTACATGACTGCTGAGCTGCGGTTTCCGCGCAGCGACTCAGAGCAGTCGGCTATAGCGCTGCCGGTCGCCACGTCGTCGGCAGTTGCCCGTTGGTGCGTTTCCCGAGGCTGGCCCGTCCATCCGCTGGCACCTGGCCGCAAGACTCCGGTCGCCAACTGTGGGGCCTGCTCCGAGCCGGGCCATCGCCGTGAGACCTGTGCCTGCCTCTCCTCCGGTCGCTGGTGCCACGGCTTCCACGCGGCTTCCCACGACCTCTCCTTCATCTCCGAGTGGTGGGGCTCGCACCCCCGGCATGGCGTCGGAGTCGCTTGTGGTCCTGCCAGACTGGTGATTATCGATATCGACGACCATCCGCAGCCGCTGCCACCCCGAGACCACCTGCTGCCCGGCATCCCGATCCCGGAGCAGGTGTCGCTCGCCGGGCTCTCCAACGGCTTCCACACGCTGGGTGTTTTGGCCGCGCTGCGCGGCCAGGTCAGCCCGGCCGACGACGACGCCACCCTGAGGGTGCGTACGCCCTCGGGCGGTCTGCACGTCTGGTACAGGGTGGACGACGGCCGCCAGTGGCAGTGCTCCGTGGGGTCGGGCGGGGGCCGCAGCCTCTGCTGGCAGGTCGACGTTCGTGCCCACGGGGGCTACATCGTCGCTCCCGGGACCGTCACCTCCGCCGGAACCTATACCCCCGTGGGGGAGTGCAGGGAGCCAGCCCGGCTGCCTTCCTGGCTGGCCCAGGAGCTGGAGCGCACCGGTCATCTGCGTCCCCTCAAGGCGAGTGTGCCCCGCCCTGGGCCCTCGCGTGCCCGGCGGGCGGTGCTCGCCGCGGGAGGCGGACGGGACCAGGCCACCAGAGTCCTCGCCACGGCCCTGGCCGAGGTCGCCGACTGCGCGTCGGTTCCGGAGGGCGCGGGTTTCACGGACAAGCTCAACCGCGCGGCGTACACGCTGGGTGGCCTCGTCGCGGCCGGTTACCTCGCAGAGGAGTCCGCCGAGCACGCGCTGCTGGACGCCGCCGCGTACGCCAGACCCGGTCAGGAGCGCCGCTCCGCTCCCATCGTCCGCAGTGGGCTGGTCGCCGGCTTCCGTCGCCCCCTCCAGCTCGGGAGCCGCTCGTGACCTCGCCCGGCAACGACAACATGTTGTTCGACTTCGACCCGCAGACCGTCGCGGCCCAGATCCTGGCCCATGCCCAGGTCGGCGACCTCGGCACCGGGGCGGTGCCCGCCCAGGGCATCAAGGGGCACGCTCCCGCGGTCGCGGATGCCACCGCCGCCGGGCTGCTTCCCGACACGCTCACCGACCGCGGCAACGCCAAGCTGTTCGTCAGGCTGTACGCGGACGACTACCGGCACGTCCCGGGTCTGGGGTGGTACCGGTGGAACAAGACCCGCTGGCAGCTCGACGAGGACGACACCATCATGTGGGTCGCCGGAGACCTGGCCGAGAACATCGCGCACACCGACCCCCGCGGCCTCTACACCACCCAGGCGCTCCAGCAGCACCGCCGCCGCGCGCTGTCCACCTCGGGGATGAACGCGATGCTGGCCCAGGCCCGTACGGCCCCGGGCATGGTCCTCAACGCCGCGCTGCTCGACGCCGACCCCTATGCCCTGTGCACCCCCGACGGCATCGTGGACCTGCGCACCGGGCTGATCCGTACCCCCGACCCCCAGAAGGACTTCCACTCCCGCTCGACCTCGACCGGGCCGCTGCAGATGCCCACTCCCCGGTGGAACCGTTTCCTCACCGACACCTTCGGTGAGGACGAGGAGAACGCCGAGATGATCGGCTTCCTGCACCTGCTGCTCGGCTACTCGATCACCGGTGACGTGGGCGGACAGGTCATGCCCTTCCTGTTCGGCTCGGGAAAGAACGGCAAGTCCGTGCTGCTGGACGTGGTGATGAAGCTGCTCGGCGACTACGCCGACGCGGGCCCTCCCGGCTTCCTCATGGCGCGCCCCTTCGAGGGACATCCCACCGACCTCGCGGAGCTGCACGGCCGCCGCGTCATCGTCTGCTCCGAGGTCAAGCCGGGCGACAGGTTCGACGAGGCCCGGGTGAAGCTGCTCACCGGCGGCGACCGCATCAAGGCCCGCCGGATGCGCCAGGACTTCTTCAGCTTTCAGCCGACCCACAAGCTCTGGCTGCTCGGCAACCACCGTCCCGAGGTCGGCACGGGCGGCTTCGCGTTCTGGCGCCGTATGCGGCTGATCCCCTTCGAGCGGGTCGTCTCCGACGAGCGAAAGATCGACAACCTGGCGGACGTCCTGGTCACCGAGGAAGGCCCGGGGATCCTCAACTGGCTGATCGACGGCGCCCGTCGCTACCTGGGCGGGGAGAAGGACCTGACGGGACCGGAGAGGGTGCGGATCGCCACCACGGCCTACGCGGAGACAGAAGACCACACGGGTCGCTTCTTCGAGGAAGCGTGTGCGCTCGCCCCCGATCTCAGGGCGGAACAGACGAGCCTCTACGCCGCCTACCGGGCTTGGTGTCAGAATGAGGGCGCACCCGTCATCACCTCCCGAGCATTCGCCGCGTGCGCACGCGAACTGGTGGGGCTCGCCTCACCCAAGGAGATGATCTTGTCCAATTCGCGGAAGTACTATCCGGGAATCGGACTGCTCACTGACGAGGAGAGGGCATGAGTTCGCTGATTACCGATGACGAGATCAGCCACGAGACGGAGATCGTGTGGCTGGAGGACGTCAGCGCTCTCGACTATGTCCGCCAGAGCCTGGACCGGCTGGCCACCCGCCGCAGCAAGCCGGCCTACCACCGGGACGGCCGGATGGTCGGCTACGCCCTGCTCGGTCCTTCGGCCAAGCCGTCTCCGTCGTCCGGCACTTGGCGCCGCCGGGTGTTCTGGGTGCTGCCGCACGACCGCGACAGCGAGCCCACCGGTCTGTACGCGACCGGTGCCCCCGCCGAGGCGGTCGACCCGCGCACGCTGGCCCCGGGCAGCAAGGGCCGCAAGACGGAGCGCTCCGAGGGCGGCCCGCCGTCGAGCGCCATGCGGGAGCTCGGCATAACGCTGCCCCGCTGAGACCCGCTATCACGCCGTGATAATTCCGGAGCTATCACGCCGTGATGATTCGGACCGTCACTGCCAGAGGGCACCGGTCGGCTGACGGGTAGTGGCGTTGATGCGGTTGAACAGATTGGTCAACGCGGTCATCAGGACGAGCGAGGCCAGCTGTGTCTCGTCGTGGTGGCGCGCTGCCTCGTCCCAGACGGCGTCCGGTACCGGATCGGGGCGGTCGTGGAGACGGGTCGACGCCTCGGCCAGGGCGAGGGCGGCGCGCTCGGCGGGGGTGAAGCAGGACGCCTCTCGCCAGGCTGCCACCGCGTGCAGCCGCTCATCGGTCTCTCCTTCCCGTTTGGCGCTCCGTACGCCCGCGTCGACACAGTAGGAACACCCGTTGATCTGGCTGGCGCGCAGATGGACCAGCTCCAGGGTGGCCGACGGCACGCCCCCCGACCGGGCGGCCGCCGCCAGGTCGAGCAGGGCCTTGAGGGCATCCGGAAGGACTACGGCGGGGTTGCGCATCCGGGCTGTGCTCGGTGTCGCTGTCATCTGCTCCTCCAGTCAGTGGGTCCTTTGGACCAACGACCGGGAGGGCAGGCGTGAAACGCCCCTTGTGCGGCTCTCTGTGCCCGAAATCCTGCTCTCAGACCCCGCCCGGGTACTGGGTGGGGATTCCCGGACGTTCCAGTGCGGTGCAGTAGCTCAACCCGTCGACCGGAATGTCGGTGACGAACCTGGCCAGCAGGTCGATGAACTCCTCGGTCCGCTCCCAGTGCACCAACTGGTCGGCGTGCTTGACCGTGGTGAACACGGCGTCCGGCAGCGCCGTCGCGACGGCGCGCCCGGCCGCGGGCGGCGCCAGTCGGTCGTACTCCCCGGTGAAGACCAGCGCCGGAACCTGAGGCAGCGGCTCGGGCCGGTACCACTCGTGGTTCATCAACCGGTGGTGGTGGTCCACCACCGTCATCCGCAGCCGCGCGGGAGTCAGCTCGGCGAAGTGCCGGTGCAGGCGCCTGGCGGCGGCCGCGTGCCGTTTGATCACGCCGGTGCCGGGCGTCGTCGTGTACCAGGCCGCGAGTTCCCTGCTCGTCTCCTCGTAGCGCTGATCGGTGAGCAGGGTCAGCCAGCGGGCGGCCGCCTCCTCGTAGGCGGCCGGCACGGCAAGTGCAGTGCCGGCGAGGACCAGGTGCTCCACCGCGGCCGGATAGTGCTGGACGAACCGCAGGGCGATCGCACCGCCGAAGCAGTTCCCGAACAGATTGACCCGGCGGAATCCGAGCTCCGTCACGGCGTGCCGTACGGCTGCGGCCAGGAAGTCGAGCCCGTACCTGGGCGGTAGCGGGTCGGCTTCGCCGTACCCGGGAAGATCGAGGGTGACCACGTCGCACAGGGGGGCGAGCCCCATTTGGGGGCGGACCCAGGAGAATCGGTCCTGCGCGGGGCCGCCGAGAACGACGAGCGGTGCGGCGGCATTCGGCCCCTGCTGTGCCACCTCGGCCGTGAAGCCGAACCCGCCGAAGGACAGGGGGAGTCGGGTCATGGTGGGGGAGGGGGCGACACTGCTCATGGACATGGGAGCCTCCCGGTACGCGCAGGGACCGCACATTTACCACCGGAACGGGGCACATGCTCCGTACCGTCACTCATCCGTGAGCGCGCCTCGCTCCGATTCGCACAGCGGGCTCCTCACGATCGGCCCGCATCGCGGGGCGGCCCCGATCGTTGACGCTCCATGAGACCCCTGCCATGGTGAGCCTGTTGTCGGCCGGGGCGGAGGGAAGAGCCCATCCATGAGCCAGCACGGCGAGGCGGTCGTATGACCCGTGCGGGATGCCAGCAGACGATGCCGCGCGGAAAGGCGCCCGGGCGCCTGGACTTCGCCCGGCCTGCCTTCTTCTGGACGGGCACGGCGCTGTGCGTCGCCGGTGTACTCGGTCACCTTCCGATGTACGCGCGGCTCACCGGGCCTCCCGGACAGCACCACGGCATGGGCGGGATGGGCTGGGACCTCCCCATGGTGCTCGGCATGGTGCTGATCCTGGTCGGCCTGGCGGCGTGCACCCGCGGGCTCGTCGGCCCGCGACGCGTACCCGAGGCCGATGAGCCGGCCGATCTGCGCGTGGTCTTCGACGAGGACACCCCGCTCAGCCGCGCGCACTGGCTGCTCACGTCCGTCATGACGATCGCCGTGGCCATCGACGTCATGAAGCCGCTGACCCTGAGCTTCGTCGCCCCCGGCATGGCCCGGGAGTACGGGCTGAGCTCGCCGCTCGATCCGCACGGCGGGCCGCCCGTCGCCCTGCTGCCGCTGTTCGGGATCGGCGGGACCGTGGTCGGCTCCTTCCTGTGGGGCAGGTTCGGCGACCGCCTCGGCCGCCGCCCGGCGATCCTGCTGGCCTCGGTGGTCTTCATCGCCACCTCCGTCTGCGGGGCCATGCCGCGGTTCTCGCTCAACCTGGCGATGTGCTTCGTGATGGGGATGAGCGCCGGCGGCATGCTGCCGCTCACCTTCACCCTGCTCACGGAGACCGTTCCGGCCCGCCGGCGGGGCTGGCTCGTGGTGCTCACCGGCTCCGGCATCGCCGGTGGATACGCGTTGACGAGCTGGATGTCGACCTTGCTCATGCCGCACTTCGGCTGGCGGGTGATGTGGCTGCTCGGCCTGCCCACCGGTGTCCTGCTGCTGCTGCTCAACCGCTGGGTGCCCGAATCCCCCCGTTTCCTCGCCGCCCAGGGCCGTGAGTTCGAGGCCCGGGCCGTCCTGGCGCGGTACGGTGCCCGGCTGCTCCCCGCCCCCCGGGCGTCCACCGCCCCGCCCCGGCCGCAGGCCGCGGGCTACCTGCGGCTGCTGGGCCCCGCGCACATCCGGGTGAGTCTGCCCCTGGTGCTGCTCGCCCTCGGGATCGGTCTGGTGACCTACGGTTTTCAGCTGTGGATCCCCTCCGACCTGCGCCGCCTGGGCTTCACCGACGTCACCGCCGACACGATCCTGCGGGACTCGGCCCTGCTGGGACTGCCGTTCAACCTCGCGGTCGCCTGGCTGTACGGACACTGGAGCAGCAAAGGCACCCTCGTCCTCCTGGGCGCGGTCACGACCGTCGCGATGACGGGCCTGGCCGTGGCGGGCGACGGCGTCGCCACCCGGCCCGCTCTGCTGCACGTGCTGCTCGCCGCCCCCATCTGCGCCGCGAGCTCGGCCATCGCCGTCATCGCGGCCTACACGGCCGAGGTGTACCCGACGGCGGTGCGCTCGCACGCCTCCGGCCTGACGGCCGCCGTCACCAAGATCGGCGGACTGCTCATGATCTCGGCCGTCGCGGCCGCCCTCACCCCGCCGTCGGTGCGCGCCACCGCGCTGCTCGGCGCGCTGCCGCTCGCCCTCGCCACCGTGGCGATCCTCCTCGCGGGAGTGGAGACCCGTGCACGCTCCTTGGAGGAGCTCTCGCTCCAGGCCCTGGAACAGGGCGCGTCCACATCCGGATGACTCGACCGCGCAGGAGATTCGTTCGATGACGAGCCCCCGCACCGCCGCCGCACGCTGGATCCACCCCTCGCCCGGCACTCTGGCCATGGGAGTGGAGGAGGAACTGCTGCTGGTCGACGCGTTGACGCTGGAAGCCGCCCCCGGCGCACCGGGAGTGCTGGAGAGCTGCCGGACGCAGGCGCCCGGCCAGGTCTCGGCCGAGATCACCACCTTGCAGGTGGAGGTGAAGAGCAACCCCCAGGTGCGTACGGAGGAACTGCGCGGCGAACTGCTCTCGCTGCGTCGGCTCGCCGCGCGCTGCGCGGAACAGGACGGCCTCAAAGTCGTGGCCTCGGGGCTGCCCGTCCTCGGCGATGTGGTCCCTCCGCCCATCACCGAAGGTGCCCGTTATGCCATGGGGACGAAAAACTACCGGGCCCTGCACGACGAGCAGTCGATGTGTGCGTGCCATGTACACATCGACTGCCCCGACTTGGATCAGGCCCTGCAGGTCAGCAACCGGCTGCGCCCCTGGCTTCCGGTGCTGCTCGCGATGACGGCGAACTCGCCGTACTTCGCCGGCCGCGACACCGGATACGCCAGCTGGCGCACGCTCGCCTGGGGACGCTGGCCGGTTGCCGGTCCGCCCCCGTACTTCCACTCCCCGGCCCATTACGAGGAAGTCCTCGCGGTGCTCGGGGAGTCGGGTGCTCTGGTGGATCCCGCGACGGTCTTCTGGGACGTGCGCCCCGCACCCCGGCTGCCCACCCTGGAGGTGCGGGTGGCGGACATGACCGGCACGGTGGGGGAGTCGGTGGTCCTGGCCGCGCTGGTGCGCGCTCTGGTCGCGGTGGCGCTGCGGGACGCGGCGCGGGGCGGGAGCGCACCGGCTCCCTCGGCCGAGGTCATGCGGGCCGCCTACTGGCGTGCCGCCCGTGACGGCCTGGACGGCACGGGTCTCGACGTCGTCTCGGGGAAGGCACGGCCCGCGCGCGCTCTGGTCGAGGCCATGGTGGCGTATGCCTGGCCAGCCCTGGAGCAGTACGGTGACGCGCCCCTGGTCGCGGCCGGTCTGCGGCGCCTGTTCGCCGTGGGGTGCGGCGCCGCACGCCAGCGCGCGGCGGCGCAAGGGCCTGGCGCCCTCGCCAGTACCGTGCGCCACCAGGTTGAGCAGACGCTTGTCGACTGGACCGTCCCTCTGCTGCCGGCCGCCCGCGGCTGAGGCGACGTTCAGAGTTCCACGAGGACCTGGTCCAGAGGCTTGCGCGCGAGGTCGGGCACCGTCGCGTCGGGGGAGGGGTGCCCGACGGGGATCACCAGGTAAGGACGCTCGTGGGGCGGGCGTTGGCACACGGTGTTCAAGAAGCGCATGGGGCTGGGAGTGTGCGTCAGGGTGGCGAGGCCCGCCTCGTGCAGGCAGGCGAGCAGCAGGCCGACCGCGATGCCGACCGACTCCTTCGCGTAGTACGGGCGGGGCGTGTCCGGGCCCTGGTGGACCTCGAAGACGACGATCACCACCGGAGCCGTCTCCAGGAAGGGCTTGCGCCAGTCGGTGCCGAGGGGGGCCAGGGCGCCGAGCCACTCCTGGGAGGCGCGCCGTTGATAGAACTCCCGTTCCGTGGCCTCGGCCGCGGCGCGCAGGTCCCGTTTGCGCTGGGGGTCCCTGACGACGACGAACCGCCAGGGCTGCAGATTGGCTCCGCTCGGTGCGCTGGCGGCCGCCCGGACTGCGGCCTCGATCACCTCGTCGGGGACGGGCCGGTCGGCGAAGTCGCGGATCGACCGGCGCAGCACCATCGACGCCGCGAAACGGGCGGCCCGTTCCACCGACTCGGCGTCACCGCAGCCGTAGCGTGGTGCGGGAGCGGTGAGAAGTTTGGCTGGAACTGTCACCTTTCAAGCAAACACAATCCGCCTGCTTCCGTGGTTCCGGCACGCCGGTCATCGGCCGGCGGGCGGTGGGCTGAACCGGTAGGGCGCGTGGAGGGCCGCATTCGCGTTGCTGCCCGCCTCGATCGCCTCGATCTCGTCGACCATCAGCCAGCCGTGAGTGCCGAGCGAGACGGTGAGGTACCGGGCGGGCGTGCTGGTCTGCACGGGAAAGCCGATCGTGCCCGCCAGATCGGGATCCGTGCCGCCGGTGACTGCGGCCTGCGGGGGATCGGCCCGCAGGGGCTGCACCGCGCAGGGCAGCGGCCCGGTGCCCGCGGGGCCCGGCAGCGGGCAGTCGGAGAGCAGGGCGGAGGGCCGTCTCGGCCAGTTCACCCCGGCGGAGCCCCCTCCGTGGGTGCGCACCGTCACCTGGGTCAGCGAGCGGGGGCGGCCGAGGTCGAGGGCGATGTTCGTGGTGGAGACCCAGCCGGACCAGCCGACGGCGTGCTCCCCCTGCCAGCCGGCGGGCGCCCACTGCCCGTCCGTGAGCTTGCCCGCCGTCCAGTCGCCGGACACGGCGTGCGGGACGTCCGGGTAGGCGGCGGGGGCGCGCGGCTCCGCGGGCGCGTCCGGCGGCCAGGTCCACGTGGTGTCGGGGGTCATTCGGTCGACCGGGGGGACCTGGGGGCTGAAGGTCACCCTCAACCGCCGCACCTGCTGGGCTTCGGCCAGCGGCACGGTCAGGGCGGGGGCGACGGCGTCGATCGTCTCGGGCGGGCGGGAGACGGCCCAGCCGGCGGGCTCCCATCCTTTCGGGGTGTGGGCCTCCACCCGTACCGTTCCTGTCCAGTTCGCGGCGTTCTCGCCCAGGTCCACCCGGAGGCTGCGCAGATCGTTCCGGGCGGGGAACGCGGTCTCGGCGCTGGTGCCCGACCACGTCCAGTAGGGGTGGACGTCGTCGTCGACGATCTGGCGGCCGAGGACGTAGTCGGCGATGTCCGTGAACGCGGAGGCGTTTCCTCCCCACAGGTTCGGGTCGGTGCCGAGGAACCAGGCGGTTGCCGCCTTCTGGTAGCCGAGGCGGTTTCCCTCGGCCAGGTACTGGCGCAGCACCCGTCTGCTGGTGCCGTCCGTGCCGGCTCGCCGCACCTCCATCTCCATGCCCAGTCCCAAGTGCTGGGCGCGGTGCGCGGTGGAGCGCAGTCGTGAGGCGCTGACCTGTCCGCCGTCCTGGGGGGAGGTGAAGGCGTACGACGGCTGGAGGAAGGTGGCGTCGAAACCGTAGATGCCCGCGTTCTCCGCGCCCGGGGCGTCCGCGTACGGGATCCACAGCGCCTTCAGTCCCTGGTCGTGGACGGTGGCCGTGGCTGCCTGAAGCCACTGGGGATCGCTTCCCAGGGCGTCCTCCCGCATGAAGTACAGGCCCCACAACTGCAGATGGCGGTACTTGCCCGCGGCGAAGCGCTCCTTGATGAGGCGGGTGTACCAGGACACCGCCCGTGTCCGGTCCGCTTCCTTGGCGAAGTCGGCGGGGGCGCCGTCCACCGTGCCGAAGGCGTGCTGCTCGGGGGAGGGCCAGGGCAGGGCGAGGATGACCTTGCGCGGTGTGGCCGGGGGCCCCATGGGCTTGTCGTCGTCGGCGAGCGTGGCGGCCGTCTCGACCAGGGCGTCGTCGAGGCGGCCGATCTGGCCCCGGCCGTTGCCCGGGACGCCCAGCCAGGAGTCGACCTGGGACTGCCAGTCGGCGGCGTTGGTGGCGCCGTAGTCGGTCTTCTGCCCCGATGGAGAGGTGAACCGGAGCTTCACGAAGGCGTCGAACAGCCAGCCGTTCCGCACCGGACGCCCGCCCCGGTGCTGGGCGACCAGGTTCTCCATCGGCTCGGGTGCTTTGCCCCTGTTCCCGCTGGCGGTGCTGTCCCGCTCGTCGTAGAGCAGCGCCGCGTGGTGGAAGCCTGCCTGTTCCGGCGTGAGGAAGCCGGGCCCCGGTACGGGACCCGCCGCCGCGTGCGGGGCCAGTACCAGCACCGCGAGAAGAGCCGAGAGCAGAAGCCTCATCCATCGGAACGAAATAGAGGAAATCTCTCTAAGCGGCAACATTTGCCAGAATCGGGATCGATCGGACATGTCGGCACGGTCACACGGTACGGCGCGGCCCGCCACCGGAATTGCCGGTGATTGGCCCGGGGGAGTGGGGCCGGGGGCTGAATGGAGGCATGGAAAAACCGGTGGGGAGCCGCCTGGTTTGGCGACTCCCCACCGGTGAAGTACGACTCAGAGGATGTTGTTCCGCGCCGGGGCGTTCTGCGACTGGTCGATCGGCGCCGTGTTGCAGGCCGCGTAGTGCGAGTTCGGCGCGACGACGCCGCCCGCGACCGCACCGTTGGACCACGGGGCGATGCAGCGCCCGTCGACGAGCGAGCCGTTGGAGATCAGAACGCCCTGCTGGGGGGACTGGATGATGTTCGGGGACTGGGAGAAGCCGTCGCCCCCGTTGACGGTCGCGCAGTCGTCGGCCACAGCGGTACCGGCGGCGGCGAGCATGAGGCCGGCCGCGAGGGCGGTGGCAGCGGAGATCTTACGCATGGTTGCGCCTTTCGGGTGTGAGTGAGGATTCCTGCGACTGCTCTGAAGGGGTAGAGCAGGGATTGGTCAGAGGATGCCGTTGTCGGCCGCGGCGTTCTGCGACTGGTCGATCGCCGCCGTGTTGCAGGCCGCGTAGTGCGAGTTCGGCGCGACGACGCCGCCCAGGACCGAACCGTTGGACCACGGGGCGATGCAGCGCCCGTCGACGAGCGTGCCGTTGACGATGATGAGGCCCTGCTGGGGAGCCTGGATGACGTTCGGGGACTGCGAGAAGCCGCTGCCCCCGGTGACGGTTGCGCTGTTGTCAGCGGTGGCAATGCCGGCGCTGCCGACGACGGCGCTCAGGGCGATTGCAGTCATAACCGCGAACTTCTTGGACAACTCAGTTCCCTTTCTCAATTCACGGGGTGCACGCTTGCACCCAGGAAACAGGAATCGGCTCGGATGGGTCACGGCCAGAAGGGAATTCTTCATCAGGTTCCTTCGGATGGGCGACTCCGGCATGCCACCTGGCCCACCCCGCTTGCCGCTTCAGGCAGGCGAAAAACGCCTGAAAATCCAATGGGGTGGAGGGGAAATAACCTGCCTCATCGGGAAGGAGCAGCTTGCGAAGCACTGCGGACCCCTGCCCGGGAACGGGGTCGACAGGGAAGGCGGAACCGGCGTGGCCGCAAGCCCCGCGACATGCGAAAAGGCGCATTCCGGCACCCGCGTTGTATGCAGGGCGAAGTGCGCCTGAATGTCGGTCTTGCCGACAGCGTGCCGCAGACCTGGAGCGGCTGCCCGGTACGGACCGGATCCCGCTGCGTCCGGAGCGGCTGGGTCCGGACCCAGCGGGATCCACGCCGTCCTGTGCCGCGATGTGCAGGGTCATGAATGCGGCACAGGACCGTGGGCCCTCACCGGTCACGGAAAGCCTTCGCCGGGAAGCCCGGCGCGTACGAGCCCGTCGTCACCCGAGCACGCTCGCCAGTCCGCCGGCAGCACTCGCCCCGTTCAACGGGTGCACCTGGAAGTCGCCCTGCCCCACCGGGTTCTCAATCGGGATGGAGGGCTCCATGCCTCCGTTCCGGGTGCGCTCGGTGGAGTCCAGGCCGTCCAGATAGACCCCAGAGACCCCGCCCGACTGCTCCTTGTCGAAGGCGCTGCCCTTGGTGAGCCCCCCGCCCTGGGCGGCCTGCATCACGGTGTCGGCGGCGGGGAGGACCGCCGGGGCGACCTCGGGCGAGGAGAGGAGGCTGAGCGGGTCGGTGGGGCTCATCGCCGACGCCGCGACGGCGGAGCCGCCCACAAGCCCCATTCCGATGGCCAGTGCCGCGGTGCTGAAAACTGCCTTCTTCATGGCTCACCTCAAGTGAAATCAACTTCGGATCCGAGCAGAGCGAGACCTTAGCAGTGCGAAGTCTCGGAAATGCCAGCCCATTGCTCCATACGTATGAAAGTCGGCAAGGGTGACGGCGGTAGTACCGCAGGAGTTTTTCAAGATGGAAAAAACATGAACCCACCTTTTAGAATTAGTTCGAATCATCGTACTGTACGTCGGGTGGTGGGGGGATTTCGGGGGTGTGTGTCTGCTTCTGGAGTGAACCACGCCCTGCCTGCGCACCAAACGCATGAATGGAAAGAGGGGATGTGATTCCTATGAAGCGAGGGCGCGTTTTTTCGGGATGCGCCGAAGACGAAGAGGAACCGATGAACCGTCTCGCAAGCAGGTTTGCCGTCGTTGCCCTGGCCTCCAGCGCTGTGCTGGGCCTCGGGCTCGGCCCCGCCTTCGCGGCCCAAGGGCCGTGCCCCGACCGTACGGACAAGAAGCCGCTTCCGTGCTACTGCAAGCCGCCTCACGGTATGGACGACTCGGCGACCACCCCGGCGGGCGTACCGGTGGACATCGCGGTGCTGGCCAACGACACCGACGCGCTCAAGCCCACACTGGTGAGTGTGTCGCAGCCGGGTCACGGCACCGCGGTGATCAACGCGGACGGGACGGTCACGTACACCCCGGCCCCCGGCTACAGCGGCCCCGACACCTTCACCTACACCGCCAAGGACCTGCTCGGCCGCACCTACACGGACACCGTGAACATCACGGTCACCCCCGTCGGCGCCGACGACTCCGCGACCACCGCGGCGGGTGTGCCGGTGGGTGTCCCGGTGCTGGCCAATGACGCGGGGGTGTCCTCGCCGTCGCTGGTGAGTGTGTCGCAGCCGGGTCACGGCACCGCGGTGATCAACGCGGACGGGACGGTCACGTACACCCCGGCCCCCGGCTACAGCGGCCCCGACACCTTCACCTACACCGCCAAGGATGCGAGCGGGCAGCCGTACACGCAGACGGTGAAGATCACGGTCACTCCGGTCGGAGCCGACGACTCCGCGGTCACCCGGGTCGACGTGCCGGTGACGATCTGGGTGCTGGCCAATGACGCGGGGGTGTCCTCGCCGTCGCTGGTGAGTGTGTCGCAGCCGGGTCACGGCACGGCAGTGGTCAACGGCGACGGGACGGTCACGTACACCCCGGCCCCCGGCTACGACGGGCCGGACATGTTCACCTACACCGGTAAGGATGCGAGCGGGCAGCCGTACAGCCAGATCGTCTACATCACCGTCAACTGCTGACGGTTCATCAGAGCGAAGTGTGGGTCCGTGAGCACCACTTGCGGACCCACGCATTTGACGGTGGTCCAGGACGAACGTTGTTCCTGGAGCAAGCCGCTGCGGAGCTTGCGCTCTCCGCAGCGCCTGCCTCACCCCCGTCCCGTGGGGCGGGCCTTTCCCCAAAAAGGCCCGCCCCACGGGCGGCGGTCGACCGGGAGCGGATCCTGTCGGCGTCCTATGTCCCCAGTTCCGCTCCCGGCCGGGCTTGTGGCGTCCGGGGCCTCAGCAGCCCGGCGCCTCGTCCCGCCGCACCTTGCGGCGGATCGCCGAGAACGCCGTTCCGCCGACCACGGCCATGGCCGTGGCCAGGCCGACGGCGAGCGGCGTGACGCTGTCGGCATCGGAGTCCAGCCGCCGCTTGCGTTCGACGGAGTTGCTCCTGGCGCCCTCGACGAGCCCGGTCTCCGCAGGCCCCAGGACCCGGAGAGCCGAGCCCTGCCGCAGAGGCGCGCCGGCGGCCGATTCGGCACGGGCGAAGCCATGCGCGCTCATTCGGTCAGTCCCCCCCTGCTGCGCCGCGACGGCAGGGTCGGCCCCGGCCCCTGCCAGAAAGCCGGCACAGGCCAGTGCCGCACCGACGGCGACACCACGTGCCGTGGAGATTCCCAGGGGTTCGCGACGTGTGTTCCGGAGGGGGGGCATGAAGGACTTTTCCCTAGAGGACGAGAGCGCAACGCAAGGCAGTTTGGGAAAAAAAATCACTCTTGTCTTGTTGGCGCGCCGACGTTCTGGCCGCAGTGCATTGCAAGACCACTCACCTACTGGATTCGTCGGATTATCCACTGATGGCCAGAGGGCAACTTACGCTTGTGCGGGCCCGGGCCGGACCACTCCGAGTACCGGCATCCGGTGCAGCGCGGTGAGGCGTACGACCGTTCCGGGCCGCGGCGCGTGGATCACCATGCCCTGGCCGACGTACATCCCGACATGCGTCGCATCCGGGAAGTAGATGACCAGGTCCCCCGGGCGCAGTCGGCCGCCGACCCGGGGCAGGCCCGCCCACTGCATCTGACTGGTACGGGGGATGGTCACCCCGGAGGCCGACCACGCCCGGGAGGTGAGCCCCGAGCAGTCGTAGGACGAGGGTCCCGTCGCTCCCCAGACATAGGGGCTCCCCAGCTGCGACAGGGCGAAGCGCACGGCTTCGATCTCGGTGCGCCCCGGTGTCTCGTCGGCTCCCGCCAGCACCCCCGAGAACGGGCTCCAGGCCCCGTCGCCGAAACCGGTGGCGAACTGGCCGAGCAGTGCCGTCAGGCGAGCGCGGTCCTGTTCCTGGCGGCTCGCCTCCACGTCGCGCTCATGTTCCGCGGCGCGCTGCCCGCGCAGAGCCGTCGCGGCGACGCGGGCCCGCCGGGCGGCCTCCCGCTTGGCAATCTTGAACTTCACGTCCAGTACGTGTCCCATGTGCCGCTGCACAGTCCACCCGTCCAGGAGCACCTGGGGCGAAGGAGCGAGCAGGAGCTGTCCCAGTGCGCCGTATCCGCCGCCCCGGTATTGTTCCCGCGCGGCGCTGCCCAGGTCGTCGCCCATGATGTCCCGCTGCACCCGGAACCAGTCGGCCTGCCGCCTGGCCCGGCTCGCTGTGGCACGCAGCTGCCGCACCTTGCGTTCGAGTGCGGCGGAGCGCGCTCCGGCTTCGCTGATCCTCAGTATCGTGTCCGTCCACGAGCGCAACGACTCGCTGCTCGGCGCGAGCCCGTGTGCGGCCACCGGGGAGGGCCTGCCGTCGTCACCGGTGGGGCCGGTGGCGGGGACGAAACCATTCTGTAGCGGGGCCGGCCAGGGCAGGGGGTCCGCCGAGGCCGAGGAGACGGGTCCGGAAGCCGCCAGCAGGAGAACAGCCGCACCGGCCGCCAGCCCGCGAAGTTTCGGCGGGCGGCGTCGTGCGTTTCGAGTGCGTTGCATGCATGAGGAATAAGACACTCCGGCAGCCGCATGTCCATCGGACACACCGCCGGGCCCCTGGATGGCCGGGCGATCCCACCCGGCCTCGCAGGCACGCGCCATCGGTCGAGCGCGGATGGCGTAAGCCCCGATCACGTTGCCGTCCCGGGTGGGAGGGGCACCCTCGGCGGTGATCCGCGCATGCCCCGCGTTTCCTGATAGGCGATGGATCGTTGGCCATCCGAGTGACCCGTTGGCCCGCGCGGGCTATTCCGCGCCCCGGACCGGCGGGACGTAGCGAATGTGACAAGGAGCTTCATCATGCCCGCCCTGGCCTTAACCGCCCCCGTACTCCTCGCGGCGGGAGCCGTGTTCGGATATGCCCCCGCCGTGTCCGCCACGCCGCACGCGCCGACACCATATGAGTTCGTGGCCCACGGCGGAGTCATCAAGATCTGTACGCGGGGCACCCTCTTCGACGGCATGATCAACCTGGGGTGCCGGGCCCCGCACGTGCTCGGTGCGACCACCAGCTGGCGTGACCTGCGCCAGGAAGAGGACGCCGTGGCCCCGATGCTGTGCAAGCCGTCCGTGGTGAACACAAGTGTCGAGCGCACGGAGGTCGCCGCGCTCGGCGCGGGCGCCGCCTTCCAGTGCACGCCGGTGCCGGCCGCATGGTACCGGTGAGACGGTTTCGCACACGAGCGGCACGGCCGTGCGACTGAGTGAACTGAGTCGCCGGACCGGCGTTTCCGCGGCGATGGTCAAGTTCTACTTGAGGTCGAGGCTTTTGACCCCGGGCGTGCTCCGCAACTCAACCCAGGCCGATTACGGGCCGGAGCACGAGCACCAGTTGAGGCTGATCCGGGCGCTGACCGGTCCTGGGCAACTCTCCGTGGAACGGGCCCGCCACGTCATGGAGGCACTGAGGGAGCCGTATGCGAGCCCGCGTGCGGCGACGGTGGTCGGTCACGGCCCGGGGCCGGACCTCGCCGCCGCGGCGCAGGAACGGGACCGGGAGTGGGAACGCGCCGCACGGGCGGCGCAGGAACTGCTGACGCGACGCGGATGGCCTCCCGCCGACGCTGCGGCGCGGGCTCTGACCGGGGTTGTCGCCGTGGCGAACGGGCTGGATCACGACGGTCTGGCCGAGTGTTTGGACGCCTACGCCGACGCGGCGCAAGGGATCGTACGGGCCGAAGCGGGCTACGCGGCCGGGGCCGACGGCGCGCACGCCGCCGCTGAGCGTGCGGTGGTCTCCGCTGTGCTGGGCGGCGCGATCCTCGCGGTGCTGTGTGCCGTTGCCCGCGAAGCGGAGTTCACGGACGGTGGGGACGGCGCATCATGACGCTGCGCCGGTCCAGAGGGAGCGGACCGGCGCAGCGGCGAGGGTGTTTCTCAGTGGGGCTTCGGAAGCGCGGGCAGTTCGACCGGCCCGGCGCCGGGCTGCGTGCCGGTGGGCAGCTTTCCGGTGGGGGGCTGGCCGGTCGGCAGCTTGGGCAGGCCGGGAACGGCGGAGGGCGGCAGACCACCACTGAGCACAGCCGCGAGGACGAAGCCGACAAGGTCGGTCACCGTCTTCTGGACCGCCGGGAGGACCGTGGCCGCGTCGCCACTGGTGACCGCCTCGAGCAGTGCGTCCAGGTCCTTCTGCAGCTTGCCGAGAGCGTCGTCCTTCACGTCACGTGCCCGCTTCGTGGAGACGCCCTGGGCCGGATGGGCCACCTGCGGGCCGCTGTGGCCGACAGCGGGGGGCGTCGGTAGATCGACCGGAGGCACCGAGGGCACGGTGGGAACCGACGGTACCGAAGGCACCGAGGGCACGGTGGGTACCGAAGGAACTGAAGGCGCTGACGGAACTGACGGAACGTCCGGCTTGGGAGGCTCGGTCGGTGTCGTCGGCTTGGTCGGTTCAGTCGGTGTCGTCGGCGGCTCCGGAGGCTTGGGGGGCTCGGTCGGTGTCGTCGGCGGCTCCGGAGGCTTGGGGGGCTCGGTCGGTGTCGTCGGCGGCTCCGGAGCGGTGCTCTTGGCCTTGGCGATCGCGGCGGCCGCCTTCTCCTTCAGATCCTTGATCTCCTCCGGGGACGGGGAAGGCGTCTTCAGGACCGCGTTGAGGAGATCGGTCACGGGCGTCAGTACGCCGCCGATGTCACCAAGAGCCTTGAGCTGCTTCATAACTGCGTCAAGGTCAGGAGCGGGGTCCGAAGAAGACGCGCGGACGAAAGCCGACTGCGGCTCATGGTGGACGGCGGCGAACGCGCCGCTCCCCGTACCCAGCACAATCGATGCAGCGAGGACGGCGGTCAGGACTCGTGATGTACGGCGGACACGCATAAGGAAGGTCTCCTTCCGAGAGAGGTTGGATCCTGTTCACCGTGCATGTGCCGTGTAGTGGCTGCAATCGCTGGCTGTCCATCCGGGGGAGTTGCCCACCGGAGCCCCTCGCCCAACGGATCGTCATGACACGAGCTGGGGTGGACCTATCACGGCGTGATAGGTCCACCCCAGCTCGTGTCCCGGTTCCGCTCTCAGGCGTGCATGGCATCGATCGTGAACGGCTCGATGGTCGCCACGGTCATCGCGGGCAGATCGGCGAAGGCCAGTTCCACTTTCCGCCGCGAGGCCAGGGTGTGGTGCTGGAACCGCCAGCTGGACAGATGGTCGTTCTCCAGCACCAGCGGCCCTGTGGTGACGAGCGTGGCCGACTGTTCCCCGAGGCCCAAGGGGAGGCCGACCCGCTCCAGCAGGTCCGCGTGCACCCGCTCGACCTGCATTTCGAGCTGGGAGCAGACCAGCCGCAGCGCATAGCGCGGCGACGCGTCGTCCAGGCGGCGGATGGTGCTGGGCGGCAGCGATCGCGGGTGCTCGGGTTCCTGCACGATGCTGATCTCGCCGAACTCCGTGCTCCGGCCCCGCATCCGGTGGTCGAGGACCCGCAGCCGCCGCGTCCGGCCGAGGCCGTCGGTGGGATCGGCTTCGACCCGCAGCGCGATGGCGCAGTCGACGTCGACCGACCCTGATCCGACGAGGGTGCGCAGGACCACTCCACGCGCTGTGCTGACGCACCGAATGGTCTCGCCCGGAAGCGGCAGCTCGGAAGGCTCCGCGTAAGCCGAGCCGGAGGCCGTCCACCAGCCGCCGACCATGACGGCGGCCGCGCCGACGAGAAAGCCCCGGCGGTCCGCGCCTGCTTGATCGCTTGAGGTCATGCGGCGCAACGTAACTGATCGGCCAGGGGTGGCGTCGGCAGCGTGCCGGGTGAGCGGACCTTTGTCCCCCGGCCGGGTGAGCGGGTGGATGGGCCGGGTGGGACGTGGGGCCGCCGTCGCTGCTCGTTCGGGCACCGGTCAACCCGGCGAAAGGTGAAGCCTATGCAGTGAACTTCCGCGGATTCCCTTGGGAGATGGCGTCGGTCTGTGCCATCGTGCGAGGGACTCTGTCGTGCTGCCGTCGGGCGACCGATGACCTGCGAGGACGCGGATCCCGTCACGAGGAAGGGGCCCACGCTCGGCGTAACCGCCCCCGACTGTGCGAGTACGGGCCCTCTTGCCGAGGCCGGTGACACTTCCTATGGTCCCGGCCATGACTATCCCCACCGAGCCGATCGGCAGCATCCCTCGCCCGCGCGCTCTGCAGGAGGCCCTCGCCGAACACGCCGAAGGGCGGTTGTCCCACGCGGAGTTGGCGAAGCTTCAGGAGCAGGCGACGGTCGACACGCTGGCCCGGCTGGAGCAGCTCGGCTGCGCCGTCCTGGTCGACGGCGAGCAGGCCAAGCCGAGCTTCGCCACCTACCCGATCGCGGGACTCGCCACCCTCGCCCCGGACGGCGCCGTCATCCCCTTCGCCGACGGCCACGTTCGCCAGTTGCCCCGGCTGGCCGAAGGACCGTTCCGCTACCAAGTCCACGCGGACACCTATCTGCGGGACGCCCGGCGCCACACCGACCGGCCGGTCAAGCAGGCGGTGATTGCGCCCTCCGCCCTGAGCCTGCTGTATCCGAGTGAGCCGCTCGCCGGATACCCCCGCGAAGCGTTCCTGCGGGACCTCGCCAACGAGGCCGAGGCCGACATCCGCCGCTGCCTCGACGGGGGTGCCCACTGCGTGCAGCTGGACTTCACCGAAGGCCGGCTGTCGCTGAAGCTGGACCCCAGTGGTGCTCTGCTCGACGACTTCATCGCCCTCAACAACGAGGTCCTCGGCCGTTTCATCGGGGACGAGCGGAGACGTCTGGGAGTGCACACCTGCCCGGGCGGCGACCACGACTCGACCCACAGCCTGGACGTCGACTACACGGATCTGCTACCGAGGCTCTTCCGGCTGCAGGTCGGCAATTTCTACATCCAGCTGGCCAGCGAGCCCGACCCCGAGAGGGTGTTGCGACTCATCGCAGAACAGCTCCGTCCGGGCGTCCGCGTGTTCGTCGGTGTGACCGATCCCATCGGTACCACCTTGGAGACGCCGGAGGAGGTGCGCGACCGCGTCCTGCTCGCCGCGCGCTTCATCCCCGTCGATCAGCTGGGTACCTGTGACGACTGCGGTTTCTCGCCGTTCGCCGACGACACCTCCACCTCCCGCGATCTCGCCTTCGCCAAGATCGAGGCCCGAGTGCGGGGAACCGCCCTGGCCTCCCAGGCCCTCGGCCTGTGAAAGGAGCCCTGTATGCCGCACATCCCGCTCGACAGTGATCTGCCGGGCATCACGGGGCTGTTCGCCTACCGGCCCGAGACAGCCCGTCCGCTGATCGAACTCGCCGAAGTCCTGCTGCGCGGTCCCAGCTCGCTGACTCCGGGGGAGCGCGAGCTGATCGCCACCCGGGTCTCCCACCTCAACGGCTGCCGCTTCTGCACCGGCGCGCACGCGGCGTTCGCGGCCGCGCAACTGCCCCAGGGAATGGATCTGGTCGACCGCGTCCGGGCGGAGCCCGCCGAGGCCCCCGTCTCCGACAAGCTCAAGGCGCTGCTTGCGATCGCCGACGCCGTTCAGCGTGGGGGGCGGGAGGTAGGGGAAGAGGAGGTGGCGGCTGCCCGCGCCGCCGGCGCCAGTGATGCCGAGATCCATGACGCGGTACTGATCGCCGCGGCGTTCTGCATGTACAACCGGTACGTCGACGGACTGGGCACGCTCGTTCCCGAGGACCCCACTGCCTACACGGCCATGGCCGTGCGTATCGCCGCTGACGGATATGTCGGCCCGGTGCCCCCGCCGCGGGTGCGCAGCTGAGGGAGCCGATCGCATCAAGTCGGCGCAGGTGAGCTGAACGGCGGTTCGGGGGTGGGACGCTGCCCCTGCCACACGGCTGATGGGTACGGCGAATGTGCACGCCGTACCCATCTGGTCCGGAGGGTTTTCCTGTGGCCCGGTGTTTGTGGGTGCCGGGCCACAGGAGGGGGTCAGTCGGTGGTGGCGCGGCGGCGGATCACCACGGCACCGGCCCCGAGGGCCAGG
>NZ_BMTS01000036.1:23082-49736 GCF_014649795.1 Streptomyces melanogenes | reverse complement strand
CGCGTCAACGTCCTCTGGGCCCTACTACGCGACCGGCGGTGCTATCAGGTAACGCCACCCGTCATCCTCACGGCTTGACAAACGCCATTAGGAATCCACGGCACGGTCAACGTGGCCTCGATCCGCCTCCGCCTCAAACCGTGATCAGCCAACTTCCAGGTCATCGGCCCGCCTCGCCAGCTCCGCCGCGATGGTGTCCCAGCCCGGTCCGTGCAACCACAGGTTCTCGGCCGCCTCCCGCATCAGCACCGGCTCATCCGGCCGGTGCAACAGCACCAGCCGATAGCCAGTGCAAGCGGCGGTGATCAGCTGTTGGGTTTGGCAGGCCCGGACGGTGCGGCCGCTGCCTGACGGGGCCGCACACTCCGCTGGCCTTTGGCGCGCCCCTCACTCACCATTCGCCGAGAACGCTCGGGCTTCGCTGCGAGAGGTCGCCATGGCGGCGGGGTCCGAGGTGCTGTGGCGGGTGAACACCCACAGCACGAGCCCGAGACAGCTGAACGCGGCTCCCAGTGCGCATACGGCGCCCCAGCCGCCCACCGCGTAGAGGGAGGTCGCGGCGATGGCTCCGGTGGCGCTGCCGATCGAGTAGAAGACCATGTATCCACCGATCAGCCGGCTGCCCGCGTCCGGGTGCAGCGCGTAGATCAGGGTCTGGTTGGTGACATGGACTGCCTGCACAGCGAGGTCGAGGAGAATCACCCCGACGACCATGGCCCACAGCGAGCTGCGGGTGAAGGCCAAGGGCAGCCACGAGGCGGCGAGCAGTGCCAGGGCAATGCCGGTGGTCTGCCGGGAGAGCCCGCGGTCGTTCAGGCGGCCCGCCGCGGTCGCGGCCAGGGCGCCGGCGGCACCGATCAGCCCCAGGGCCCCGATCGCGCTGTGGGACCAGACGTACGGAGCCTCGCTGAGCGGCAGCGCGATGCTGCTCCACAGGGTGCTGAAGGCGGCGAAGATCAGCAGACCGAACAGGGCGCGGATGCGCAGGAGTCGTTCCCGTGCGAACAAGGTGAGCGTGGAGCGCAGGAGCTGTCCGTAGCGCAGGGTTGCCGGCGGATTGTCACTGTGGCGCGGCAGCACTCGGTACAGGACCAGGGCGAGCAGAGCGGTGAGCGACGCCGAGGCGAGGTAGACGGAGCGCCAGCCCGCGAGATCGGCCAGGAGGCCGGATGCGGTGCGGGCGAGCAGGATTCCGATGACCACTCCGCTGGTGACCAGGCCGACCACCCGTCCGCGCCCGGCGGGAGGAGCCAGTGATGCCGCGAAGGCCACCAGTGTCTGCGTGACGACCGCGAGGAGCCCCGTCGCGGCCAGGCCCGCGAGCAGGATCGCCGCCGTGCTAGCGGCGGCTACCACGGCCAGCGCCACCACGAGGAGCAGCAACTGGGCCACGATGAGCCGTCTGCGGTCGGCCACGTCGCCCAGCGGCACGAGGAAGAAGAGTCCCAGCCCGTATCCGACGTGCGTGAGGGTGACCACGCTGCCGACAAGTGCTGCGCTCATACCGAGGTCGTGCCCCATGGTCGCCAGGAGCGGCTGGGAGAAGTAGACGTTGGCCACCGCGGCCCCGCAGGCGACGGCGAACAGGATGACGACACCACGGGACGGGACTGACGCGGCTCCTTCCCCGCTTCGGGCCTCGGTCCGTCGCGTCACGGCCTCACCGTTGCCGGGCATAAGCACCCCTCCACCCATCTGGTTTCAACTTGCTACCACTAGCGACGGCGACGGTAGCCGCTTTTGGTAGCATGTTGCAACCGTCGTGAGAGTGAGGGACGCCATGGTGACCAGGACGCGCTTCGACGACAGCGAATGCCCCGTCGCCCGGTCGGTGGACGCCATCGGCGACTGGTGGTCCCTGCTGATCGTGCGGGACGCCTTCGACGGAAGCCGGCGCTTCGGGGAGTTCCAGCGCAGCCTCGGCGTGGCAAAGAACATCCTCAGCGCGCGCCTGCGCAGCCTGGTCACCGGGGGTGTGCTCGAATCCGTCCCCGCCACGGACGGCAGCGCATACCGCGAATACGTACTGACCCCGAAGGGCCAGGCACTCTTCCCCGTCATCGTGGCACTGCGGCAGTGGGGCGAACAGAACTTCTTCGCCCCCGGCGAACCACACTCACAGCTGGTCGACCGCCGACAGGGACATCCCCTCCGCCCACTGGAAGTGCTGTCCGCGGACGGACGACGGCTGAACCCCGACGACACCACAGTCCACAAGACCCCCACCCAGTGATCCGAGCCGGAGACCCGGTACGCACACGCCGCTCGGCCGACGATTGCGATGCCGGGCGGGATGAACGACGCGCAGGGACGCGGCGCATGCTCGACCAGGCGCCCGGTGCCACCGGCCAGTGAGTGCGGCCATGTCAGGCTGGGTCTCGCAAGCTTTTCGTGACGAGTGACAGACCGTCACGGTGGTGCCATTGTCCGTACTGTGTGCGGACGGCCCGGGATGGTGTTCCCGCACCTGGAGAAGGTGCTAGGGCGTCCGTTCAGTCGAGCGATCAAAAGCCGGCTATTCGGTCGTGCCGAGTTCGATTTACCCAGGAAGATGATCCTGCGGCAGTCACCGATCGTGACGACTCCCCGTGATCGCTGCCGGAGCCCACCGCCCGATCCGACGTCGGTCGCTGGCCGGTTCCGGGCTGGCCCAGCGCCTCTGATGAACCCTACGCTTTGAGCAGTTGCTCAATCCGATCGGTCAGCGGAAGAGGTGCAGCGTGGCCAAAGCTGGTGGGAAACGGTCCATCACCCCGTCCAGGAGCCCCAGTTCGGCAGAAACGCGAGCGGCGCTGGTCACAGGGGCTGTCGCCGCACTGCGCGAGGAAGGTTTCGCCGGAGCCAGCGCGCGGGAGATCGCCCGGCGCGCCGGCTGTCATCAGTCGCTGATCTTCTATCACTTCGGATCGGTGGCCAAGCTGCATCTGGCGGCCTTGGACGCGGTCAGCGCTGCGCGCCACGCGCGCTACCAGGCCATGGTTGACGAGTCCGAGAACCTCGGCGACCTGGCGCGGGCCGCCAGGGCGGTCTTCGACGAGGACTTGGACCAGGGGCACGTGACCGTGCTCGTCGAGATGATCGCCGCTGCCCAGTTCACCCCCGAACTCCGGCCGGAAGTCGCCGCCCGGATTCGTCCGTGGCGCGCCTTCGCCGCCGACAGTGTCCGCGAGGCACTCGCGGGATCTCCCGCCGCCCGGCTGCTGCCCCCCGAAGAAGTCGCGCACGCGGTCGTGGCCCTCTACCTGGGTCTGGAGATGCTCGCCAACCTCGAAGGTGATCGCGCCCCCGCACTGGCCCTGTTCGACCGTGCCGGGAAAGTCGCCTCCCTCCTCGACATCTTCACCCGAGGGAGGAAGACATGACCGGCAACACGCGTACCTGGCTGCTCTTCATGGGATGGCTTGCGACAGGGGCCTGCTACGTACTCACCCTCCTGACCGTGCTGACGATCGGGATCTACATCCTGCCCATCACCGTGGCCGCCACCATCGCACTGGCCACGCGGCGAGACACCCGTCAGGGCATGCCCGGCCTGCTGTCAGGCGCCAGCCTGCCGCTGTTCCTGCTCGCCTACCTCAACCGGCACGGTCCCGGCACCTACTGCACCACCTCCGCCAGCGGCGGCGACAGCTGCACCGAGGGCCTGCTCAACCCGTGGGTCCTTCTGGCCGTCGGCCTCCTCGTCCTCAGTACCGGACCCGCACTGCTCCTCACGATGCGACGACGGCCAGCGAACAGCCCCGCACACACCCCCTCCCCATAACCGCGCCACACACACCGCCAGCCTGCCCCCACCCTCCGGCCAGAAAATGTGGCGCATCGACCGCACAGCTGACTACGGCACCTTCCAGGACGCGGCCCGCGGCCGTGCCGACCTCGCCCGCATCGAGCGGCACTGGGAGAACATCCCGCAGATCATCGGCTCGATCCACACCGGCGCGGTGCGCGCGTACGACGCGAGCCGGATGCAGTTGCGGGATGAGCGGCCGATCCAGCCCGGCGACGCAGCGCGGCACTCCCCCTGCCCCCCACACGGATACGGCCCGCGCGGGCGAATCGTCAGCAGCCGCGCGGCGAGACTCCGCCCCGGCTGCCCGTCCGCCCGAGGTCAGTAGCGCCCAGGTCCGTCCCGCCCAACATCACGCAGAGGCAGGAAGCTTCACGCCGAGACGTAACGAAATCAGCGACCAGCACGCCCAACCGTAACGGCTGCAACAGGCCGGGGCGGGCTGGTCACTCGCAGGCAACGCCGTCGCCATCGCGGTCAAGGTGGGATCCATAGCCGGGCTCTCCCCGATGGATCGGAGCCGCGCCTGCCTGTCTGACGGCGGTGCAGTTCCGGTACGAGACGCTGCCGCCACCTCCCCCGGTACTCGAGCTGCCGCCAGATGACGTTCCCCCACCCGCTGGTGCGCCTGCGGGGGGCCTAGCCTTGCTGTCGTCTGCTGCCGACGGCTGCAGACGGCTCGGCGGCTGCTCAGCTTCCTGCTGCGGCTGCGCTGGGGCGCGAACAGGTGGAGGCGGCGGCGGTGGCGTCGGGGATGCCGCTGCGCCGGGGGTGGACGAAGGGGGCGCAGATGTGGCCGATGAGGCAGAGACGGAAGCTGCTGGCGCTGGGGCCGCCGCGGTGACGGTGACCGTAGCGGTTGGCTGCGGGCGGGGCTTCGCGTCGTCCTGCGTGTTCTTCTGGCTGGAACCGGCGACGACCAGAACCACAAACCAGATCGAGGCCAGGACCACGGTCACCGCTTTGCCGGCCTTTTGCCAGCCAGCCATGAACGCGAGTGCGGCACCCAACGGGGGAATGACGAGCGCTGCTGCAATGACGGCGGGAACCGCCAGCAGAGGATGCCAGCGGCGCGGTGGGAGTGGCTGGAACGGGGCGGGATCAGGGGGCGGGTACATGGAACTCCAGACCGGAAAAAGACGAGGCAGGCACCGCGAACTCGCACCTGCCACACAGCCATCCGGTGTCCTGTCCAAAACCTGGCGAGGATGAGCTGCAACGTGGCGGCATGCCGCTATGGCAACGACCGCGGCGCCAGCGCGGATTCACCAGTCCAACGCCCCTGCGAGGCAATGGTTACCGGCAACACGCCCCCGCGGCGCGCCCCACCTCCTCGACCCACTGCCTGAACTTGGCGAGGCCATCCTCGGTGACCGGCCACCCCTACTGGCAAGTCCGGCCTCATCGGCCTCATCACAACCACGGAACCCGGTGAAACCCCGGTTACCTCCCCGTACTTCGCGGAGGTAACCAGAGCCGCGACCGCAACCGCCCTGGCCTGCGGATACGCCCTCGTCGCCCTCCCCGCCCCCTCCCACCACGACTCGATCGACGTGTGGTCGAACGTCACGCTCGACGGCACCATCGCCGTCCGTCCATCCGACGATGACCCTGTCATCGGGGCTATGTTGCGCCGGGACCTGCCCGTCATCGCCATCGGCAACCGCCTGGCCAGGTCCGTCTCTGCCACTGCCTGGGTCGACAACGACCACGAGGCGGTGGTCCTGGAGATCCTCGACCACCTCGTGGCGGCTGGAGCTCACCGAGCACCGCCGTCGCGGCGCCAACGGACTGCCTCTCGTGGTGACGCCCCTGTGGGAGTACCTTCGCACGCAGTTGCCGGCCGGGCTGGATGCGTGGACGGTGACGCCGCATCTGGACCTGCCCTTCCGCCGCGCTGCCGGTGACCTCCTCAAGGACGCGTACGCGGACCTCCCGGACCCCATCGAGGTGACCTTGCTGGGCAGCCGTCGCGAGGGTGCCGAACGGATCGAGCCCCTGGTGAAAACGGGTGACGAAACCAGACACGAAAGAGACGCAGCACGGCGAAACGCACGCACCTGGCGCACGCGCAGCCCCTGGCACCCTCCAGGGCCGACGACTTCGGCACGCACAGACTGCACTGGCGCGGCCTGCTCCCGACCCTGCAGGAGACTATGAACTGACCGGCGGATGCCCCCGGGGCAGACCCCCGTACTCCGGTCGTGCGACCCTGGTAATCCGTGCCAGCCCCGGTGGACATGACCCGCGCACCCGCACGGGTCATGGTCGTGACGGAACTCCGGGCCCGGCACACCCCACCGCCTCTCCCGGTACTTCTCCGCCTGGACGGCACCCGGGCCACCCCAGAAACCCACCCGTCCCTGGACCATGTCCCGGTTCCCGACGGCTGCGGCGCGCGATTCGCAGCCGTCCGCCGCTGCGAGAGCCCCTATGCGAAGGCCGGATACTGATCGTCCGGATCGATGCCCAGGGCACTACGCCGCATGCGAGGTGACGGTGAAGTTGCTGTATCCGCCGCTGTCGGTGGTGGCGGCGGAAGGACCGTAGACAATGCCCGTGTCGGCCTGCCGGGCACGGACGGCGACCGTGTCGTAGAAGTCGAGCGGCGCGCCGTCGACGGTGACGTACGAGAAGGGGACGCTGACGCTCCTCGGCCAGGTCGAGCCCGTGCTGACGTGGGGGCGCTCCACGACGACCTCAGCACTCTCCGAGCGGGCCGCGGGTGCCCGCTTGGTCAGAGTCTGGCGCTGTCCCGGCCGGGAGAGGTTGTCGATGGTGAAGATGTAGTTGGCCGGGTCAGCGGAGCTTCGGACGACGGAGGCCGTAATACGGTCCCCGGCCTGCACGACCATCGGGATCGGCTGCGCGAACGAGTCGGTGCCGGCGTTGATGACTTCCCAGAAGGCGCTGTGCTGGGGGTAGAGGTCGCCAGTCCGGCAGGCAGCATGGGTTCCGACCTGGACCAGGCTCTCCGTGGCGCTGGTGTCCAGCCCATCGAGGCCCACCCAGACGCCGAGATGGTCGTTGGGGACGTCCTGGCAGGTGAACGCCGGCTCGGTCCACGCCGCGCCGACGGAGTGCGGTGCCGCGTTGACGGGGCTGCTGGGCACCACGTAGCCGGCCCAGTTGCGGTAAGGGGAGTCGGCGAGGTCGAGGTCGTCGATCTGGACCCAGGAGTCCGCGCCGGGGGCGACATAGCCGACGTAGAGGGTGACGGATGAGTTGGTGCCGGAGTTGAAGGCCATGGAGAGGTACTGGTAAGCGCCGTTGGTGACGACCTTGCCGTAGTTCTTCTGGACAATGGTGCGTCCGTTGGTTCCGCGCGCTCCGAAGTATCCGGTGGTGTAGTTACCCGACGTCCTCACCCAGCCCTCCAGGTAGTACAACGTCTGGGGTTTGACCGTCACTTGTTGCCTGACGGCGTTCCAGGTGCGGCTGGAGGTGCGGATGAAGGCGTTCTTGCGTCCGGTCTTCTGGTATCCGAGGTCGATGTCGATGCCCTTGTAGTCCGGTCCCTCTCCGGACCAGGCGCCGGAGAGGGTGCGGCTGTTTTGTTCCTCGAATCCCGAATCGTGGATCAGCCCCGTCGGACGGGCGGAGGCGACGGGGCCGATGACGGTGAGCAGGGACCCGAGGACGGCAGTGAGGAGGGTCAGGATCAGACAGCGTGGAAGTCGCATACTCGGTTTCCCCCATCAGTGTGCGAACGGGCCGGACATCGGCGTCCGGGAGCGGTTCAGTGGATGTCGAAGTCCGTATTGCTACGGCCGGTAAGCGGCTGTTATCGCTTCAGGTGGCTGCTGGTCGACCGGCCCGCCCGGGAGTTCGACGGCGCACGGCCTGCCGGGCGGTGAGGGCCGCCAGCGCGGAGAAACACAAGGAGACTCCCGCCGGGTGGTTCTCTCAAGGGCCACCAACAGTCACCGACTGGGGCAGATCGCACAGGCAGCACGGCGAGCGCCTGGCGCCTCGTTGATCAGATGCGTGAGCCGGAGCGGATCGGCGTCCTGCAGCGGAGGCCCCACTGGTGCGGCGAAACCGTACGGTTCCTCGATCAGCAGCCCCCACACCGGCGTACCGTAGGTCAACGGGCTGACGTCTCAAGGCCACATCAACGACTTCCCCCATGATCAACGCCTGGTCGCACTCGGCGAACCCCGATACACCGGCAGGTGAGGCGCTCTTGCAGATATGCCTCGCCGAAGGCACTCAGTGGCAGGACGTGGGGCCTCCAAGGGCAGAGGGCGAGAGGGTGGACGCCATGCGAACCCGCTCTGTTCCGCGATAGCCATGAAGTACTTGAAATGACGCAGTTCCATACCCGTCCCCCATCGCAGCCGCGGCACACAGCATTCCCGCCGGACTGCCGCACCGAGCCGGATTGCCGGAGCACGGCCACGAATTGGGCCTGACGTCCGGAGGGGCACGGCGGACGCCATGAGGTGGATCGAGCGTTCCAGCCGTATGGTCCTACTGCGTTGAACGTGCGCTAGTCGGGGAACGGCGGACTCCTCACAACGCCCCGGGCAAGAGCGTTGCTTCATGTGGGGGGGCAACGGCTTCGTTGCCCTGCTCGACGGCGGTCAGGACACAGTCGTGGTAGTCCTCCAGGCCGCCCTCGGCAACGGCGACCGGACGCCGGTCAGGACATACCACTCCTCGGCGCCGACGCAACGGATCCGCCCGGCCGCCTGACGGCACACCTCCCCCTCACGCGGCCGCAATCCGTACGCCTCACGCGGAGGAGTCGTCGAAGGGAGCGCTCATCACGTCCGAGGACTGGCAGAAGGCGATGACCCCCGTGCTCACCTTGATCTTGCAGACCTCGATATAGGCGTTGTTGATGTAACCGCCCGGCGTGGCGTACGTCGTCCACGTCGCGGTGTCCTGGCCCGACGGGATGGTCCGCATCCGCCATACGATGTGGCCGTTCTCACCGTTGGTGATGAGCCGGGCACCGATGGCGTAGCCATCGGGGGCGTCGTCCTGGACGCTGATCGTGACGGGGTCCAGGCTGTACGGCCGCAGCCGCCACCCGATGCTTACGCTGCCGGAGAACGACCAGTCCGTCGCTCTCACGCTGGCGTACGTGGTCGGCGGTGCCGCGGCGGCGGGCGTGGCGACGGCCGGGACGATTACGGCGGCCAGGGCCACCGACGTGAAAGTGGCAAGAGCGTGCTTGAAACGCATGGATCCCCCGGGAAAGAGCTCAGCCGAACTGAGGCGCAAGAAGATCACTTTAACGCCAGTTGACCGGAACTCGCCCCCGACTAGTCCGTGTTCACAGCCCTGTTCTCCCGAAGCTGCCACGAAGTGAAGGTAGCTCTGTGCAATCAGAGTGACACTTGGCCAGGAAAGGCGAGGCGGGGTCCGGGGGCCTCGCCGTTCTGGAGGGCGGCGAAGTCGGCGTGCGCGGCCTCGATGGCTTCCGGGTACGCCTCGCGCTTGGCGTACCCGGCGAGCGCCCGGTAGATGCTGGCGACGGAGGGGGTCTGTCCCTTGCGCTTACCGGTAGGGATGATGTCGCGGCCGAGCCGCTTCATCTCGTACACGGTGAAGACGACCCGGCAGGTGCGGGGCGTGCGCCTTGACCTCCCGCGCCGAACGGAGGGCCCCCTCGAACCGGGGACGGACCCGCACCCGGGTGCTGATCCTCTCGCTGAAGATCTTGTCCCTCGGGATGCCGTGCTTGGCGAGCGCGTTGAGTTGGGAGTCAAGTTCCTGCCCGAGCGTCGGGCATCGGGCATCGGGCATCGGGCGTAGCCGATACGGATGTCCGCGCTCGGCAGGCCCGGGTCGATCGGCCGGCGGCGGGGTGCCCGGGCGCCACGGCCGTCCCGGGCCGCGGTCGGCGGGGGTCGGCACCCGCAGCGCCTTCTTCAGCCGGGGCACCAGGGTGAAGCGGCGGGTGTGGTAAGCGGAGGCGACCGCGCCGCCGCACGAGCGGCACGGCGAGCCGGGCTGGGCGTCACACTACGGACAGGCGCGCTGTTCGACGTCGTCCGCGTCCGACCGGTCGGTTGAGGGAGGTTGCTGAGGGTCCGTCATGGGCCCGGATTCTGAGAGCGAATCCGGGATCGGCGGGGGTCCGGCGGCCCGTGGTTGATCTTGCTCGTGCAAAGGACCGTTTGTGAGAACCGCTGTGGCTGAGTGCTCAGTCGGCGAATGTGAACGCTGGTTGGCGAGAGTGCAGGTGTAACTGTCCTGCCGCCGGGCAGAGCCGGTCGAGTCGAACAGTCATGCATAGGGTTGGCGAGAGCGCGTGGAGTGATAACGGACTCTGATTCTGGTGGGGGATGCGTGGACCGTCGTCCGGTAAAGCTTGTCTTGGACATCCTGCTCATGCTGCTCGGGGCACTGTTGGGCATGGCGGCCAACTACGCCACCAGTCAGACGGATCATGTCCCGTGGCCACTGCGCCTGTTGCGGGAATGGTCGGTGCCTTTGGTCGCGGTCGTGCTCTTGCTTCTCGTCGCGGGGCAGGTCTGGCTGCACTTCCTGGAGCGGCCTGTCGCGATCACGCGGACGTGGAACTCCTCGCAGCCGCCGTACCCCGGGCTGGAGGCATTCACCGAGGACGATGCCGGCGTATTCTTCGGCCGTGACCGGGAGATCAGGGATCTCGTCGGCAGGCTCAATCCGTCCGCCCCGGCCCGTGCGCACCGGTTTGTCGCGCTGATCGGTCCCTCGGGGAGCGGCAAGTCCTCGCTGGTGAAGGCGGGGCTGCTGCCCGCCCTGGGGCGGCGGCGCGGTCTTTGGCTGATCACGCCACCGTTCGCACCGGGCGCCGATCCGCTGGTGAGCTTCACGTCGAGTCTTGCCGCGGTGCTGCCCGATATGACCGTCGAGCAGGTCCAGACGGAACTGGCACAGGGGCCCGCGGGCGTACGGCGGTGCCTGGACCGGCTGCGCACGGCGCGGGGCGGACGTGTCGCGCCAGTGCTCCTGGTCGTCGACCAGCTTGAGGAACTCCTCACGTTGACCGCAGCCCAGGACCGGGGCGCGTTCCTCTCGCTGATCAATGAGTCGCTTGCGGCGGACCCGCATCTGTGGGTTGTGGCCACCTTGCGATCGGATTTCCTGACCGAGTTCCTGGGGACCGGATACGCCACGCTGATTCACCAGCCGACGCTGGTCGGCGTGCTCGGTCGCACAGAGCTGTTCGAGGTGATCGAGAAACCCGCGGAACAGGCGGGCCTGAGCTTCGCTCCCGGGGTCGTGGCACGGATGGTGGACGACACCGGAGGTGGGGACGCACTGCCGCTGCTGGCCTACACCCTTCAGGAACTCTTCCTGCGGGTCGGCTCCGGCGGGACGGTGGCGGAGGACGATTACCGTCGCCTTGGCTCAGTCGCCGGGGCACTGTCCGACCAAGCGGACCGGATCACCGCCGACTTGCGTACGGCCGACGCGGACACGCCTGTGCTCTCCACACTGCTGAAATTCGTGACCCTGGAGCACGGCGAACCGACTCGCCGCCGCGTGCACCGCGAGGACCTCACGCCCGAAGAGCGCACCGTGACCGATGCGTTCGTCACCGGACGCCTGCTCACCAGCGACAATGCCGTGCTGGACGTCGCCCATGAGGCGCTCTTCCGGCAGTGGGCTCCGCTGCGTCAAGCGGTCGCGGCCAGTACGGATAAGCTGCGGCGCCGTACGGAGCTGGAAAGGTGGGCACAGGACTGGGAACGCTCGGGCCGGCAGGACGCTTATCTGCTGAGCGGCGAACGGCTGGCCCTCGCACGCGCATGGGCGGACGAGGCGGCGTCTGAAGCCCTCACCGGCGTCCCGCTCGTCGCCGCTTTTCTGGAACGCTCCATCCGCCAGGACAGAATCTCTATGGAACGTGTCGCCGACGCGGTCGCCCACCGGGCTCTGGAAAGCGCCAGACGCGACCCGGAGTTGGCGATCCTTGCGGCGCTCGCCGCCATCGAGGAGTGCGCGCCCACCTCGGCGGCCCAACAGGCACTGCACACCGCTCTGGGCGCCTCCCGGCGGCGTGCGGTCTTCCGGGGCCATGAACAGGACGTCAACGCTGTGGCCTGGTCTCCCGACGGGTCGCGACTGGCGACCGCGTCGGACGACGGCACGGTCCGGATCTGGGACGCCCAGGGGGCCGCGGACCCCGTCGTCCTCACCCATGGCCACGGCGACAGGGTGTACGCCGTGGCCTGGTCACCTGACGGGAAGCGGCTGGCCAGTGGCTCGCGGGACCGTACCGTCACCGTCTGGGATGCCGAGACCTGGGCCGCACTCGGCGTGCTCACCGGTCATGACGACAGCGTCGGGGCTCTTGCGTGGTCACCGGACGGCGACCGGCTCGCCACGGCGAGCAGCGACCGTACCGTGCGGATCTGGGACGCGGAGACGCATGCCGAACTGGCCGTGCTGACCGGCCACGAGCTGCCGGTGTGGGCCCTGGCCTGGTCACTCGGCCGAGGGCAACTAGCCAGCGCGTCGGACGACGGCACGGTGCGCGTCTGGTCCCTGGCACCCGGCGGGCGTACCACCGAACTGACCGGCCACCGGGCCAGTGTCTCGGCCGTCGCCTGGTCCCCCGACGGCCGCCGGCTCGCGTCGGTGTCGGAGGACCGCACCGCTCTGGTCTGGAACATCGCCGAAGCAGAGGAAGAGGGGGACGAGCCGCAGGCCCGGAAGCTCACATCGCTGACACCGCTGACCTGCGTGACGTGGTCCCCCGACGGCCGCCACATCGCCGTTGGAGATGACGACTGCACCGTTCGCGTCTGGGACGCAGGCACAGGGGAGGAATCACTGCTGATCGGCCACACCGACAGCGTCAACGGCATCGCCTGGCACGGCCACCGTACCGCCACCGTCTCCCGCGATCGGACCGTGGCCATCTGGGACGCCACTCCGCGCGGCAGCCAGACCGGCACCCTGCTCGGCCACGACGACTCGGTCCAGAACGTCTCCTGGTCGCCCGACGGCACCCGCCTCGCCACCGCGTCCCAGGACGGCACGGCCGTGATCTGGGACATTGCACAGAACTCTGCGGTGGCCACGCTGAGACACGAAGGTGCCGTGTCCGACCTGGCATGGTCCCCCGACGGCGAGCGGCTGGTCACCGCCTCCCGCGGCGCCGCCGCCCGAATCTGGGACGTACGCGACCGGACGCAGCTCGCCGTGCTGCGCGGCCACGACGACGAACTCACGACGGTCTCCTGGTCCCCTGACGGCACCCGGATCGCTACGGCATCGCGCGACAGCACCACCCGTATCTGGGATGCCTCGGACGGCACCGAACTCACGGTGCTCCGCGGGAACAGGTACTGGATAGGCGGGGCCGCATGGTCTCCCGACAGCCGCTACCTCGCCACCTCATCAACCGACAAGGCGCTCTGTGTCTGGGACGCCCACCGGGGAACGGCCGTGACGACCTTGCACGGGCACACGGACTACGCGTGGCGCGTCGCCTGGTCACCCGATGGCCGTCGGCTCGCGACCGGCTCCCGGGATCGCACCATTCGCCTCTGGGACCCGTTCAGCGGTGCCGAGCTCGTCACCATGACAGGGCACCAGGAACGCGTTCAAGGCGTCGCCTGGTCACCTGACGGGCGGCACCTGGCCACCGTCTCCTGGGACCGCACCGTGCGGCTCTGGAACCCAGACGATGGCCGAGAGCTGACCGTCGTGGGGGTCCACGACGACCAGGTCAATGGTCTGGCATGGCATCCGGATGGCTCACACCTGGCCACCGTCTCCCGTGACCGCAGCGTAAGAATCTGGGAACCTGCTACCGATATGGACACCCTGCTCAGACGCGCCCGCTCCCGGGTCTTCCGCCGACTCACCGACGACGAACGCCGCAGCTTCCTGTTGCCGACAACCCAAGCAAGAGCCTGAAGGGCATCGGGTCTTTCGGACAGGGGTGTTGACCGATCTCCTGAGCGGCCACCCGGAGCCGTCGTTGCTGAGCAGGTCTTTCGCCTCGCTCTCGGTGAGGAGTTCGCGCGTCTCGTCCTTCGCCCTCATGATGCCGATCCGGCCGTACCGTCCGCTGCTGGCTTTCCGGCCTCCGCATACGGCGCGGCGCACGGGCCGGGCACTGCCGCCCCGAGGGCATGACCGAACCAACCTCTCTGAGCACGCCCCCCAATGGGCCCAGAAGATCCAAACCGCAGACAAGCCCACCCCTGATCCGCCGTCAGAGAGCTACTTGTCACTTCGCGGCAGCTTCGGGAGAACAGGGCCTTCACCTACCGCCCCGCCTGTACGTGAGCCCCACCAACCCCTCACCACAGCCCGCACCGTGCCGGCACCCCGTACCACCGCAGGCGCCCCCGCCGTGAGCGGACGCCAGCACCGGGCACGCGTCACCGGTGCACGCCGGAGGTCGCGGGCAGTGCCGCAGACACGCAGGGCGAGGGCCCCGCCCCTCAGTCGGAGTCGGTACGGAACTCAAGGGCGCTGCTGCGGCCCGCGTCGAGCGCGGTGACGTGATCGGACCAGTTGGTCTGCTCGTGCAGGGGCCGCCCGCTCGCCATCGCGTCGAGCAGCGTGCGCTCGGCGTGCCCGATGGCCTCCGCGGCCCCGAGTGCCGCGGCCATCCGCTCGACGGGAGCGATGACCACGCCGTCGTCGTCACCGAACACCATGTTGCCAGGGCTCACCGCGATGCCTCCGCACCTCACCGTGGTGCCAAGCGGTGCCCGGGACACGGTACTGCCCGACTTCGGGTTCGTGCCGCGCGCGAACACGGGCAGGCCGACGCGGCGCAGGCCCGCCACATCGCGGCAGTAGCCGTCGATCACCACGCCTGCCAGCCCGCGTCGCCGCGCCTCGGTGGCGAAGAGCTCGCCCAGGACCGCGAGTGCGTGCCCGTTCGTCGCGATCACGAGAACGTCGCCGGGAGCGGCCTCGGCCAGCGCGCTGAACACCGGCAGGTGGTCGTCCTCGGCAACCACCGTGAACGCCGGACCCGCCATGCGGACCTCGGGCACCATCGCCCTGATCTCCGTAGCCACCACGGGCAGTGTCTTGTCGGCATCGGACAACGCCGACACCTCGATCGTCAACAGCCGCCGCACGAGCTCCTGGTGTGTCACATCCACCACGATCCCACACCCCGACGGCCGTGGAGAGTACCGCGCACGAAGGCGATCTCGGCGGAGTCGACGCGCTGCTGCACCGCATACGGCTCATGGGCCTCACCGGCCCCGCCCGCTGGGAGGACCCGCACTTCCCCGACCGCGGCTGTCGAGCCGGCCCTACCGCGCCGCCTTCGTGATCGGAGGGACGCCCGACCGGCGTCGGTCGCCCCTCCCATGCGCCGGCCTACCCCCTACCGCTCCCCGCCACCACCGAGGTACCGCCGGAAGAAGGCGTCGATGTAGGCCGCACCGCCCTGGCGCTGGGCGGCTTCAGTCAGCTGGGACTCGTAAGTGGAGTCGCCAGGGGTGGTGCACTGGCCGGGCCGGGCCTCGTCGTGTCCGGCGTCGTCGCCGGCGGCGACCTCTCCGCTCTCGGGCGCCCACTGGGTGTTGAAGTAGTTGTGGTTCGCGCCGGGCATCTCGTACTGCTGGAACCCGGCGGTGTTCTTGGCAGCCGCGTCGGCGGCGAAGGTGAGCACCTCGCGGCCGACCTGCCCGTCGCACGTACCGCGGATCACGGCCAGGGGCGTCTTCGTGACCTCGTACGCGCCCATGTCCTCGGTCATGATGTTGTACGAGGGAGCCAGCGCCAGCACCGCCCCGATCCTGACCCCGGCGGGCAGACGGTCCTTCTGCCGCTCCGCCGCCTGCCAGGTCACGCCCGCGCCGCCGCGCGAGTGCCCCATGGTGCCGACCCGGTTCAGGTCGACATGGTGGCGGAAGTCGACACGGCGCGGCTTGCCCGTGGCCGCGTCACGGAACGCACCTGCGAGGGGCCCTCGGCCGCCGGCGTCGAGCCGCTGCCACAGGGCGAGGTGCCGGTTGATCAGGTCGGCCCGTACGGAGGCGTTCGCGTCGCCGTCCAGCGACGCGGCGGTGATGCCGTTGGCGCGGATGGACACCACGACGAAGCCGCGGCGGGCCAGCCGCTCGCCGAGGTAGTCGTAGCCGCGGTCGTTGGCGATGACGCGGGTGCCGGGGGCGCAGGGCCAGCTGAACAGCTTCCGGCTCGCGGCCTCGAACGCGTCCCAGTCCTCGGCCTTCCGCGCGGCTTCACGCGCTTGCTCCGCCGCCCGGTCGGCACAGGTCTCGTGCCATCCGTGCAGCTGGACGATGAGCGGGCGCGGGGCGGAGCCGAGGTCCTTCGGGTAGTGCACGGTCGCGGCCATCTCCACCGGTTCCCCGGTCTCCGGCAGCCGGTAGGCCTCGTCTCCCAGGTTGTACGTGACGGTGGCGACACCCGCCGGGGAGGTCCCCGCGGCGAACGCGGGGCTCCCCGCCAGGACCTGCGGCAGGAAGAGGGCGGCCGCGGACACGGCCAGGGCGCGGGCGCGGAGCGGGCGTCGGCGAGGAGCGACGGATATCTCGTACGGCTTCACGAACGGTCTCCAGGATCGATGACGGATGACGGACGGCGCTCGGCGGCTGGCCACCGGGCGCCGGATGATCACTGCACCCCGATAGACGGTCCACGGAGCCCGAGGTTCCGCGATCCGCCACGCACAGCGGAACGCAAGGGGCATACGCGGGGGTAAACCCCCGGCCCGGCCCGGGGGATGCCCCCTGGGCGAACCCGGTAGGGCACCCCAGCGCGATCCGCCCCCGCAGCCCACCAAGATCACCTCATCGGCTCACGCACCACGAAGCCGCCACGCGCAAGGGGAGATCCGCATGCAGGGATACCGCACGACGACCAGCCGACGAAGGTTCCTCGCCCTCACTGGAGCACTCGCCGTCACGACGCTGGCCACCCCGGCGGCGCACGCCGCACCGCCCGTACGGGACACCTCGTCCGCACCCGTGGCCAGCGACCACGACGCATCCGCCGTCCGTGCCCTGGAACGGTCCGCACACCCCCTGCGCACGACGGAGCCCGGCGGCCGGAGCCCGGACCTGCGGGCACTGAGCGCCATGGTCGGGGCCGCGCAAGTGGTGGGTCTCGGCGAGGCCACGCATGGCTCGCACGAATTCTTCGCCATGAAGGAACGCGTCTTCCGGCATCTCGTCGAGGACCTCGGCTTCACCACCTTCGCCCTGGAGATGAGCTGGTCGGCCGGGCTCGTCATCGACGCGTACCTCCAGGGCGGCCCCGGCGAACCCAGGCGCATCGCGGACGCGACGCTGGCCGGATCCCCCTGGGAGCGCGAGGAGTTCGTCAGCCTCATCGGCTGGATGCGCGCACACAACCGCCGCCACCCCGGGCACCGGGTCCACTTCATGGGCGACGACCTCGGGGCGCCCAAGCTGGGCGAGCCCATCTTCGAGCGCGTCCTGACCTCGGTCCGCGAGACCAGGCCGGAGGCGCTGCCCCGGCTCACCGAGCTGTACGCCGCCCTCCGCCCCCTCGACGACATCTTCGCCTACCTGCGCAAGCCGCTCGCGCAACGCGAGGCGAACGCCGCCCGCGCCCAGGAGGCCCTCGACCTGGTCACCTCACTCCGGGCGGCCGACGACGCCCACGCGTGGACCGTGCAGCACGCCCGGAACATCGCGCAGACCTTCGCCTTCGCCACCGTCGACCTCGCCGACCCGGCATCGGTCACCGCCGCGGAGCGCCTGCGCGACCAGGCCATGGCGGACAACGTGCTGTGGTGGCAGCGCCAGACGGGTCACAAGATGCTGCTGTCGGCCCACAACGGGCACATCGGGTACCTCTCCACCCACCCCGACATGTACCCGCGCACCCAAGGCGCCGTGCTGCGCGACCGACTGGGCCGCGACTACGTGGCGATCGGCTTCACCTTCGCCGGCGGCACGTTCCTCACCAAGGACACGTCCCTCGACGGCGACTGGAAGCCGGTGACCGTCCCGGCGGCACGCCCCGGCATGAACGAGTACACCCTGGACCGGGTCGGATACCGCGACTTCTACCTCGACCTGCGGACCGCGTCCCCCACCGCCCGCAGCTGGCTCGACCGCGCCCGCCCGGTCTACGACGCCGGCTCGACCTTCACACCGAGCCCCCTGCCGACCCTGGCCCTGGGCCCGGCCTACGACATCCTGGTCCACCTGCACCGGGTCCGGGCGGCCGACACGCTCCGCTAGCTTGACTCTGTCGGGGATCTTGGTGCCAGCGGAGTCAACTACCCAGTGTTCGCCAGGACTTCAGGCGAGGAATCTCGCACTGGTCGAGGTAGCTCTGGAAGGCAGTCGGCTGGCGGAGCATGGGGCTTCCGTGAGCCGGGCCACGGTGGCCCGGCTCACGGAAGCCCCGGACGCCCGTCCCGCGGGTACCAGTCGGCGACGTCCTCGTCGCGCCACAGCGCATCAAGGTGGTCACGTACCCATATCGCCGTCGTGCCACTCGGGTTGCTCGCCCGCGCAACCTGCGCGGTCAGGGGCGGAACGTGCTCACCGGAACGGGGGTGAAGGGACAACGGACACCACGACAACTTCGTCGATCGGCGGAACTACCCGAGCATGCCCGCTGGCCATGCTGCCGCACCGGGAAACCCCAAGATCCCCGACAGAGTCAAGTCAGACCCGCCTGAAGATCCACATCAGGAGACCACTGCATGTTGCAGGCCTCTCGGCCCTCGACTACCGCCAGGGTTTACACACCCCTACCGCGCTCGTCTGACGCGCGCAAAGCGTTTGCTGAGTACTTTTCCCCCGCCGGTCGCACCGCCTCACAAGCTCCGACCGGCCCAGGTTCGGCATACTCCAAGGGGGAACTCAGTGATCCGTTTCTCGCGCAACATGAAGCGCGCGTCCGTCGTCGCCGCCACGGCCGCAGTCGCGGCGATCGCCGTGGGAACGAGTCCCGCCGCGGCCGCCAGCGGACGCAGCGACTCGTGCAACACCTATGTCTGCGGCAGCGGTACGTTCACGTTCGGCACAAAGACCCTCAGCGGCAGCCTCTCCGCGCGCGACAACGAATGCAACAGCAAGGGTGTGTACATCGGCATCGTCGTCTACCACTTCGACGACGTCGCCGACATCGGCACGATGCACAAGGTCAGCCAGGACTGCCACGGAGGCTACGACGGCTGGTACGGCCTGAACTGGTCCGACCGCAAGACCATCAGAGGGTTCGCCGTCGTCACCAAGCAGGAGGGCAACGACTACTACTGGACGGGCAACTACGTGGACAACCCGCTCACGTGACACCCCGTCCGCCCGCAGGCGGTGGCCACGCGGATTCCCCGCGCGGCCACCGAGTCTGTCAAACGAGCGGTGAAACCAAGCTGGTTGAGGATACTGGCGGTTGTCGCTCGTAGCGTGCGCTTGGCCTGCGGTAGCCGGTGAGCACCGAGATGGTGCGTTCGATCACCCATCTGCGGCGGCCGAGGCGTGCGCTGGACTTAATGCCCCTTGCGGGCGATGCGGACGCCGATGTGTTTGCCCGGCAGCCATTTCCGCAGGGGCACCGGGAGCCAGGCGAAGGCATCGCACTGGTCGAGACGGCAGCGAAGGCGGTGTTCACTGATAGGTGAACGATGATGACCGATAAATGATCGGGCTCCAGCGCCAAGTGGCCTACGCTTGAAGGAACTTGACGATGAGCAGGCCGGACGATGGCGTTCCCTTTACCGTTTTCGCTGTGCGCCTCGGGTCCGGCCACGGAAGGAGCGCAATGCCTCCCGTACGCCCGAATCGCCGTTCTTTCATAGCCGGTGGCCTCGCGGTAGCCGCCGCAGCCGCCATGCCCCTGTCGGTGTCCGCGCCTGCAGTGGCGGCCGGTCTCATCCCCACCCGGCTGGCCGGGCCCACCGGTCCCGCGCCGGTGGGCGCCGTAGAGCTGCACCTGGTCGACCCGTCGCGGACCGACCCCTGGTCGGGGCAGCCGCGCGAGGTGATGGTGACCGTGACGTACCCGGCCGCCGACGTGCGTGGCCGCGCGATGCTGCCCTGGCTGCCGTCTGGTGCCGAAAGGGCCCTCAAGGCCCGCTTCGGGGGCGCGGTGGACGGCTACGCGCTCCCGCAGACCCACAGCGCGGACCGCGCGCCGGTCCGACCCGGCCGCCGACCGGTGCTGCTCCACTCGCCGGGATATCAATCGGACCGCACGTTCAACACGCTGGTCATCGAGGAGCTGGCGTCCTGGGGCTATGCCGTGGTCGCGGTCGACCATCCCTACGACTCGGGCGAGGTGGAGTTCCCGGACGGCCGCGTGGTCCTCAACCGCCCCGACGACGCGAGCGACGAGGCCCGCACGGCCGCAGTCGCGGTGCGCGCCGCCGATCTGCGGTTCGTCCTCGACCAGCTGACCGTGCTGCAGCGGGGCGGCAACCCCGACGTCGAGGGGCGTCCGCTCCCGCGCGGGCTGCGCGGGACGCTGGACCTCACGCGGGTCGGCGCTTTCGGGCACTCCCGGGGCGGCGCCGCGTCAGCGGCGGTGATGTATCTGGACAAGCGGGTGCGGGCCGGCATCGATCTGGACGGCGCGCTGTTCGGGCCGGTGGTTGAGCACGGTCTCGACCGGCCGTTCCTGCTGATGGACACGGCGGTCCACGACGGGCTGAACGAGGACGCGACCTGGCCGCCGTTCTGGGCGCACCTGAGCGACTGGCACCGCTGTCTGGGACTCACGGACGCCGACCACAACTGCTTCACCGACATCGTGGCCCTCGCCCCGCAGGTCCCCGAGTCGGTGCGCAAGACGCTGCAGATCGGCACGATCCCCGCCGACCGGGCGGTGGCTGCCGTACGAGCGACCGTGCGGGCCTTCTTCGATCTCCAGCTGCGCGGCCGCCCGGACACCGGGCATCTGCTGTGGGGGGCTTCGCCGCGATACCCCGAGATCCAGTACATCGCCGGATAACAACCGGCGCCGAACGCCCCCAGACCGTCTGCCTGCGACCCCGCCACAGGACGACACCCGCCACCAGCAGCACCCCCTGCTGGGCGGGACCGTCCAGTACGTACGAGGAAGAAGGCCCGGGCCGGTGCCGTGGCCGCCCCACCGCACCGGCAACGGCCGGGATCTTGTCCAGCAGGCGAAGAAGTTGGTGACGTCGTTGCGGTTGCCGCCGGTCAGCGACACCGCGAGCGGGATGCCCTGGCCGTCGGCAATGATGTGGTGCTTGCTGCCCGGGCGTGCGCGGTCGACCGGGCTGGGTCCGCTTTTGGGCCCCTGCGTGCGGCCCTCACGTGGGAGGAGTCGATCACCGCCCGGGACCAGTCGAGCTGGTTCTTCGATCACAGCTTGTCCAGCAGCACCTGGTGCAGCTGGCCCCAGACGCCGGCCCACACGGGCGCTCGCCGAACGCGTCAGGCACGGTGCCGCAGCGGAAGGGTGGCCCGCACGACCGTGCCACCATGTGCGGGGCGTCCCCGCTGACCCGCCGAGGCCCGCGATACGCGGTCCTGGTCCCCCTGCCGGCCGTCATCGTTGTCGTCCTGGCAGCCGTCGCCCTCCTCGGAACCCGCACCATCCTGTTCTGGTTCAAGGAGCAGACCGGTCAGGGCGCCTGGCACCTCACCTATGAGGGAACGTCCAACGACGGCCGGGGCCGGCCCGCGAAAGAGGTCCGATACGGGCACGATGACTATGCCGAGCAGCGGTACAAGGAAGAGAGAGCCGCCCCCGTGCGGCTGCCCTGGCGCCAGGAAGCGGTGGTCGACACGGGCAACGAGGCCCGCGTGGAGGTGGTTCCCGGCACGGACGGCGTCGCCTCGTGCCGCATCCTGCTCGCCGGCGTCCGCGTGGTCGCCGAGGGGACGTCACCCGCGCCGGGCAAGCCCGCGGTCTGCCGGGTGACCACCCCCACCACACCGGAGAAGTGGCCCTGCGGCAAGAGCGTCAACACCGCAGCGTGCGCCGCTGCGTTCCTCCCAGTCCTACCGGCCGGCAAAGCCGCCTGGTTCAGCAGCCGACTGCGGACCCACAATCCGGATGTGGACCTCTCGGATGACGGCCCGGCCCTGGATGACAGATGGGCGCAGAGCGACAACAACCTGTGCGGGCTGCTGCCGGACAGCTGGGACGCCTCGCACGTCGCCGAGCGCTTCGTGCGAGCCATGCTGCCGGGCAGGCACCGCCTTGAGGGCAACGATCCGGCCCCGACCCTGGTCAGGAGGGCTCGGTGAGGACCCACAACTCCCAGACTCCGGCGGCCCGGCACTCGTAGGCGCGTACGCCGTTCTCCAAGTACCACCGGCCGCGCTCATGACAACGGTTCTCCTCGGCCGGAGGAAAGTCCGCCACGTGGTGCCAGCCTGGCCCGGCTGCCGGCGCGGACTGTGCGGGCGTGGGTGCGGGCACGGAGGCCGCGGCCGTTGCGCCGTGGCTCGCCACCAGCAGCGGCGCGGCCGCAGCCGCGAGGAGAACACGTGTCATGGTTCGCATGGAACGCATCCTTCCGCAGCTGGCGGGCCCACATCGATGGAGACCGCTCCGCCGTCCCCCGATTGGCCTAAAGAGTGATACGTGCAGCCTGACTGTGGGACATGACACGGTTCTTGAGGGTGCGTCAGTCTGCGCGCCCACCCATCGCCACTATTGACTCATCGCTTTCTCAGCTTGCCATTTCCGGCCCGGTCCCTCGCGATGTGTCGTATCTTCTTGCTGCCTGACCCGGCGAGCAGGGCGAGTACCTCCGGCGACGCCGACTGCTCGGCGAGGACACGCTGCATCCCGTACGTGACCTTCGCCCACGCGACCGGTGTCGGCACCTGACCGTCCTCGATGGACAGGTAGAACAGCCAGCCATGGATGCGGCGGCGGATGAACTCGCGGTACCCCTCCCCTTTGAACTGCTCGATCTCCGACAGCACTTCGGCCGACCACTGCCGGAACTCGACCGGACCAGTCACCCGCATCGCGATCCTGTCCACGAGGGCGACCACCGCCGTCTTGGACCCCATCTCGTGGGCGTTGCGCAGGATCGTGGCGACGATCGCGCGATCCCGGGCGCGGCTCCGCAAGAAAGCGGTCACCGAGACGGCGCGTTGGCACGCGGACGATCGGAGGTCCCGCGTACATGGCGCAAGGGGCGAGAACTTTGACGCACAGGCATAACAGCGTCAACAACCCGCACACATAGCCGTAACGGCCTGTCCGCTGGAAGGGGTGCCGCCGGTCCACGCGGGCGAGACCGCATCTGCCGTCGCTGCGGCAGCCGGCACCTTTCTCTCCGGCCACGTTGTCGCGCGGTCTCCAGGGCAAGCTGTGAGGTCACACGTCTTTGGGCGCTCGAGTGGCTACTCGCCGCACGGCATGCGTGACCGGCGGCCGAGGCGAACGCGCGCCCGTCGACAGGCACCGGGGAGCCCATCTGCTCGTGTGGCTCTGTCTGTCGTTCGCCGCTTTCCGGGCCGGGCAGGCAGTGCGGGACGCTTTCGCCTTCGTGCCCGGGTTCGTACCGTGGGACGGCGAGTGCCGCCGCCGATTCGTCGCCTTGCTCGGCGCCGCGACATGGGCCGCCGTCGTAGCCGCCTGTATCGACTGGGGGAAGATGCCGCTGCGGACGGCCACCGGACGGTTCACCCACGGTCTGGGGCTACGCCCAGCCTTTGGGTGACATCTGGCCGTGCCGTGAGGGCACGGGAGTGTCCGCGGTAGCGGTGTGGGCGTGAGCCGGTAGCCTGCTGAGTCTCGGGCTCTGCTGCCCCGTGTCCCTGATCCGGGGGCAAGAGGGGTCCGGCGGGTTACGTCCCGGCCCAACCTGTTCGAGTGGTGGTGGCGTCCGCGTGGGTGTCGTGACGGCCCGTCCCAACTGGAGTCTGCCGGACCCCGGACACGCGCCCTGGGGTCTGGTCACCGAGCCGCCCCGGGCACCGCATGAGACTGGGCGCGGGGCGGCTGCCGGACTCGATCTATCCGGAGTGATGCGATGGAACTCGACCGCCTGCTTCCCACCTACGAGCTTCACTCCCGGTTCGCCCGCCGCATCGCGGCGGACCCAGTGACGGTGTGGCGGGCACTGACCGAGGTCACCGCCGGGGAACTGCCTGTCTACCGGACGCTGATGCGGCTGCGCCTGGGTGGCCGGGGCCGGGTCGAGGGGCCGTTCGTCGACAGTTTCCCCGCGCCCACCTTGGTCACCGTGGACGGCGAGGAACTGGTCAAGGGCATGGTCGCGCGGTTCTGGAAGCCCCGCCCCCAGCCCGCCCCGCTCCCCCCGGGCGACGCGGCGGCCTTCCTCGCGTTCAACGAGCCGGGCTGGGCCAAAGCGGCCCTGAGCCTGCGCGTCGTCCCCGACACCGGCGGCTCCCTCCTGTCGTTCGAGACCCGCGTGCACTCCACCGACGCCCACGCCCGACGCGCCTTCCGGGCCTACTGGCTGCTCATCCAGCTGGGCGGAGCGGCGTACATCAGGATCGAAGTACTGCGCGCCGTAGCCCGTCGCGCCGAACACGCCACCGCCTCAAAACGCCCATAGACAGTGGGTGTCCGCGACGTCGGGCCCAAGTCTCGCGCCCGAAACCGGCAGAAACGTCAGGACAGCAAGAACACCCAGGACCCTCGCAACGGTAGCCCGACCAGCAGTTCAGCACCGGCGCAGCACGAAGCCGGCGGCGTCCCGGGGTGCTCGGGTGCGGCGGCACAATTGCCGGCGTGGGCTTGTCGGCCAGCGTCATGGCCACGTCGGCATCGGGCCGGGCCGTGAACGCGACGGGCGTGGAGTCCAGTTGGTAGTCGGTGGGGGCCTTGACCTCAGTGGCCCAGTAGCGGGTGCTGGCCTTGAGGGTGACGTCGAGCGGAGTGCGGGCGGTGCCGTCGGCGCCGGTGCTCAAGGTGAGGACCGTCCTGCCCGGGGTGTGCTTGCCGGTCTTGTCCTCCTCGTCGGCACGGATGGCGATGACCGCTCCGGCCAGGGCCTTGCCCGTGTTCTTGTCGGCCTTGCGGACCTGCAGCCGCGCCCTCTTGAACGGGTCGACGACGTCGAGGGGGTTGGCCTGGGCGGTTCGTCCGGCCGTGATGGTGACGCTCTGGTCGGGGACCAGGCCGTGGAGGGGGCTGCCGGAGGAGGTCCCGGACGTGAGCCGGCTGTGGACGCCCAGGCCATCTTGGCGCAGCAGCTTGCCCGGGGCAGAGAACCATCTTGAAGCGGTCGGGAGATCCGTTCAGCCGATGGTGAAGCGCTGGTTCTGGGCGCCTCGGTCGCAGCGGGCAGTGCGGTAGTAGCCGTTGTCCTGCTGGTAGAGGCAGCGGCCCGTGCCGACGCTCTGGAGCATGATGGCGCTGCGGGCGGCGGGCTGGACGGTGCGCCACTTCTGGTATGAGCCGCCGTTACAGCGCAGGGGGTAGACGTCGCCCCGGTCATTGCTGTCGAGGCAGCGGCCCCAGAAGTTGTTCTTAAGGGTGGTGCTGGTGTTGAGGCGGCCGTTCCACTGCCACAGGAGGCTGCCGCGTCCGGTGGTGCAGCGGTCGCCCTTGAGGCCGGTTTCGTCGGTCTCGCGCAGGCAGTCACCGTAGCGGTAGTTCGCGAAACGGCTGGTGGCGGTGGCAGCCGAGGCGGGTGTGGGGGTAAGGAGGGGGAGGGCAAGGCCGGCTGCGGCAACGAGGGCGGCGAAGGCTTTCCGGGTCGGGCGGCGCACTGGGGGGCTCCTTGCAGTGGTTTTCAGAAGTACCTCCACAGGATCCCCGAACACCACCCCCTACGCCTGAAAAATGGGGAAAACCCGCCGACGACTCCCTAAAGGTCCGAGAGGAGGCGCTACGTCGAAGCTGCCACTCATGCCACAGAACACATCGGAAGCCCGAGCCGCATCGCCAAGAGACAATCACGCCGCCAGAGAGCGCCGCCCTCCAGGGCCAGTCCGTAGCTTGGCAGCTCACCAGAGCGACCCAGCATGGATCCGACGAACGCGATGCCTCGACGACACGACGCGGAATGGCCGGGTTGGCTGTGGAGGTTTGAGCGGGAGTCGCCGACGCCGCGCACGACTCGCTGGGCGGCGCCGCCGAGGCAGCGGCCTGGCTTCCGCAGTGCACGGGGGCTTCGCTGCTGGCCGCGGCGCGGGACGCCTTCACAGACGGCTTCCAGGTGGCCGCGGGCGTCAGCCCGGGGGTGTTCTTCACGGCCACCCTGACCATGTGATTTATGCTCCGCGGCCAGAAACTGCAGGTTCTCCAGACACTCGAGTGCGTCTCACTGATTCCTAATGCCGTTTGTCAAGCCGTGGCGCACGCTTGAGGTAGCGGGCAGGAGGTGTCGGAGGTGCGCGGTACAGTCCGTTCATCCGACTGGGGAGGGCTCATGGGGACCGAGTGGAGCTTGACGATCGACTGCGCGTACCCGGGGAAGCTGGCCGCGTTCTGGGCGCTGGCGTTGGGCTACGAGGAGAAGCCCGCGCCCGCAGGGTTCGGGAGCTGGGAGGAGTGGTTCTCGCATCATGAGGTTCCGGAGGACGAGTGGGATGACGGGGCGTACCTCTCAGATCCGGACGGAGTGGGCCCCACCTTGTCCTTCCTGAAGGTGCCGGAGCCGAAGGTGGCGAAGAACCGGCTGCATATCGACGTGCGAGTTGGTGGCGGCCGTGAAACCCCGTGGGAGGTGCGCTGGCCCCGCGTGGTCGAGGCGGTGGAGCGGTTGACCGCTGCGGGCGCGACCGTGGTCCGCGAGGACGAGTTGCAGGGCAGGCCGGATCACGTGGTGATGGCAGACCCGGAAGGTAACGAGTTTTGCCTGGTCTGACGGGGTCGGTCAGACCACCTGGCCGCGCGCAGCGTGTCGCGTCCCTTCCTATGCGGCAGCCCTTGTCGGCGGAGCTGGCTCGTAGCGCCGTCCGTCGCGCAGGAGGGCCCAGAGGACGTTGACGCGGCGGCGAGCGAGGGCGAGGACGGCCTGGGTATGGCGCTT
>NZ_BMTS01000036.1:0-22936 GCF_014649795.1 Streptomyces melanogenes | reverse complement strand
TGAACAACGCCGAGGTGTAGAAGACGCGTTGGAGGCGGCGGTTGTATCGCTGCGGGCGGCGCAGGTTCCCGCTCAGCTTCCCGGAATCGCGGGGCACCGGGGCGACGCCGCCGAAGCCGGCGAGGCGGTCGGCGGTGCCGAAGACAGTCATGTCACCGCCAGTGGCTGCGAGGAACTCGGCGCCGAGGATGATGCCCAGGCCGGGCATGCTGGTGATCACCTCAAAGGTGTGGTGGTCGTGAAACCGGGCCTCGATGGCCTTGTCGAGCTCGGCGACCTGCTGGTTGAGGCTCATCACCCCCTTCGCCAGCGTGTGCACCAACGTGGCGGCCAGCTTCTCGCCGGGCAGGCTCGAGTGCTGCCGTTCGGCGGCCCGGACAGCGATTTCGGGCGAGCCGATCGGGGCGGACGACGTGGCGGTTGCGCAGCCAGGTCTCCAGCCGCTTGACGCCGATCCGGCGAATGGCCGCGGGGGTCTGATAGCCGGTCAGCAGGGTGAGCGGGCGGGTGTTGGTGAGGTCCAGGGCCCGCTCCAGGGCGGGGAAGATGCCGGTGAACTGGGCACGGAGGCGGTTGACGGTGCGGGTGCGGTCGGCGACCAGGTACATGCGGCGGCCGGTGAGGAGCTTGAGGTCGGTGACGGTCTCGTCGCCGGTGGATAAGGGGTGCAGGTCCCGGCGGACGCGGACCTGATCAGCGATGACGGCAGCATCCTTGGCGTCGGTCTTGCCCTCGCCGCGGTAGCTCTCGGAGGCGCGGTGAATGGCCCGGCCGGAGATGTAGTGCACCGGCTGGTCGTGGTTGAGGAGGAGCGCGATGGCCAGGGCGGCTCCGCCGTCAGCCAGGTCGATGCCCCAGGTCACCTCGTCGCCCAAGGCCAGGACGTCGGCGAGGAGTTCGAGCAGTTCGGGTTCGTCGTTGGCGACGCGTCGGGACAGCAGCCGACGGCCGCTCTCGTCGATCGCGACGCAGTGATGGTGGGCTTTGCCTGCGTCGATGCCGGCCCAGATCGCGGCCATGTGGTGCCTCCGTGCGGTGGTGTTGCTGGTGCCTCCCGACGGACGACCTCGCTGTCGATTCCCTACGGAGCGATCATTCGCAATTCCTCATTGGCAGCCGAGTCGTCGTGGGGCGCCGGGCGGCCAATCAGTGAAAGCCACAAGTGGCAGAAGGTTGAAAGCCACACCCGACGTCCCTGGGTGGATGAACCATACGAAGGGCTCACCACGTCCCGCAGAACAACGTAGGGACACTCGAGTGCGTCTCACTGACGGTTGCTGAGATCCTCGTGAGTCGTTTCAGCACCTGCGGGCGGTCGAAATCCTGGGCTCGTTGATCGGGAATCTGCAACTGCCCTTCATACGGGTGCTCCCGAGGTGACAATGATGCGTGGTGTCGTGGCTACAGGGGGTGGCGCATGATCGATAGAGTGCTAGTGCCACATCAGGCATTGTTTGCCCCAACATGCCATTGTTGAGGGGTGGTTGGCGTTCACAATGGTGTCGTGGCTGAGCGTGTGCGGGTGCGGGAGATCGACGATGACGAGGGCAGGAGGCTGTTGCGGATCGTCCGCAGGGGCACCGGTTCGGTGGTGACCTGGCGGCGGGCCCAGATGGTGCTGCTGTCCGCGCAGTCCATGCCCGTGGCCCAGATCGCCGAGGTGACGTTCACCAGCGACGACCGGGTCAGAGACGTGCTGCACAACTTCAACACCGACGGCTTCGAGGCGCTCTACCCGAAATACAGAGGTGGCCGCCCCCGCACTTTCTCGCTGCCTGAGCGGCGGGAGATCAAGAAGTTCGCCAGGTCGAAGCCGGCCGAGTACGGCCTGCCGTTCTCGACCTGGAGCCTGGCCAAGCTGGCCGACTTCCTGGTCGCCGAGGGGGTGGTCGACGACATCAGCCACGAGGGCCTTCGCAGCCTGCTCCGCGAGGAGGGCGTCACCTTTCAACGGGTGAAGACCTGGAAAACCTCGCGCGACCCCGACTACGCGGCCAAGAAGGCCCGCGTCGAACACCTCTACGCGATCGCCGACGGCGAGGTCGTCCCCGAACGGGGCGATCCCGACGTCGTCTTCTGCCTGGACGAGTTCGGGCCGCTCAACCTCCAGCCCCACCCCGGCCGACAGTGGGCCGAACGCGGCGGAAAGCACAGGGACCCCGAACGCGAACCACGGCCGCGACGCCGTGCGACCTACACCCGCCCGCACGGGGTGAGGCACCTGTTCGCCGCCTACGACCTGCGCAAGAACCAGCTCTACGGCCACATCAAGAAGACCAAGAACCGCACGAGGTTCCTGGAGTTCTGCCGCTACCTGCGTTCTCTCCACCCGATCGGCCAGCGCATCGCGATCATCTGCGACAACTACTCCCCGCACCTGACCACCAAGCGCTGCCGCCGCGTCGCGGACTGGGCCGAGTCCAACAACGTCGAGATCGCCTACACACCGACCAACAGTTCCTGGCTCAACCGGATCGAGGCCCAGTTCACCGCCCTGCGCTACTTCGCACTCGACGGCACCGACCACCCCACCCACAAGGCCCAGGGCAGCATGATCCGCCGCTACATCACCTGGCGGAACAAACACACCGCTGACCAACGCCTACGCGAAGTCGTGAACAGGGCAAACGTTGCTTGATGCGGCACTAGAGATCTTCACACAGATGGCCGACGGTACGGCGGTTGCTGCCGGAACCGGAGTAGGACAGGCGGTCTCCGACGTGGTGCGGGAGCGGCTCGCCACCACAGACCGCGGGCGCACCGCAATGCGTGCAGTCGCCGACGGCCACCGAGACCCGGATACCGTAAGTGAACTGCGCACGCTGCTCCAGGCCGCGGTGGACAGTGATCCGGACTTCGCCAGACGATTATCCGAAGCAATGGCCGGGCCCCGACCCGTCGACGTCCCCCGCTCCACGACGCACAGCATCACATTTGAGGGTACGACGGTACGCGGCAGGAACACGATCTCTTTGGGTCCCGTGACGTTCAACAACACCCGAAATACCCGGTTTTCGCTGCTCGCTGCCGCCCTGGCTCTCATGGCCCTGGTGGCCATCAGCATTTACGGCGGTGCACGGATGATCACAGGTGACGGCCCGGGACAGAACCAGGCCGTGAAGGCGCTCAACAGCGATTCCCTGCACCAAGTGCTGCCCACTCAAGGGAGCCTGCCCGCGAAGTGGACGCAGCCAAAGCCGGCCGAGACTCTGACGGCGGCTCAGGGACCGGGATTGATCGTCGCGGCATCCGCCGACTATCTGATGGGGACCCCGGAAGCCGAAGTCTCCTTCATGGCCGCGGCTTGCATCAATGCGGAAAAAGCGCATGAATTCTTCAACGCGGTGAAGAAATCGCGTGATGGTAGCGGCCGGGCGGAGGCAGACGGCTTGACTGTTCCGATGCCGAAGATCGGCGACGAGCAGTGGGCCGTCACCGGACCTGCCACCCAAGACCGCCCTGGCGGAGGCTTCATCACTCTGCGCGTCGGCACAGTCGTCCTGTCCATCCAAGGCACCGATACCGATCGCCAGCCCTTCACCACATCACGTCTGGAAGTACTGGCAAAGATGATGGCCGAACGAGCCCAGCAGGCGCAAAACGGCCAAACACCGTCAGCCTACGCACGCGATGCCTGAGCACACAGCAGCGGTAGAACCCGCCGCGTCTCTCACGGGATAAGCCAAAGTCTGGAGAAGGACGGACTCCGAATGACGACGTAGCGAACACCCCTCACCGCCTACGCACACACCCCAGACCGACGTCAGAACACGTCCGGCCGGGGACATCTGGCTATGGCGTGCGCGGCGCCGGAGCGGCACCGCCCCGGGCGGGCGGGCGCCGGCCGTGCCGGGTGCTCGGTAAGCGGCGTAGCGGGCGTCGTCACCGCTCCCCTCCGCCCTCCAGGTCGCGGCGGTCCGCTGAAGCCGAGCAGTCGGCTGAAGACGAAGCCGGGAAGCTCGGCGGCGAGGTCCACAAGAGAGGCGTTTCTGGTGGGCCGCGGCCGGCTGCCGAGTACCTTGAGCCTGCGGGACAGACTGACCGACTCCATGGGCCGGGCCGCCCGGGCACCGGGGAACAGCCAGCGGATCGTCGACTCCGCACGCCGCACCACACCGATGAGGTGCGGCATCCAGTCGTCGAGGTCGGACGCTGTCCACTGGCACCCGACCACCACGCCCGCGTTCCCCGGTGGACTCCATGTCCGGCACATGCCGCCGAACACGCTCAAGAGGTACGCCCTTTCGGAGCCGGTGCACGAATCGGCATCAGCTGCGAACTGCGGGAGCAACCCGGGCGGCGACTTTCTGGGCAGCCTGGTTGAAGGCGTGGATCTGAGGGGCGGTGTTGGTGACGAGCCAGGTGGGCACCCATTCCAGGGGCGGTGCATCACTCAGCGGAAGATACGCGACGCCGGGGCGCGCGTAGAACCGCGACACCTGGGCGCCCATCACGAAGGCCCCTTCGCCGGCATCGATCAAGGCCAGGGCCTCCTGGAGCGTCTCGAACTGCGGGCCCGGCTCGACGGGGCGACCTGCGGGCGTCACGTGGGGTGTGCGGTCCGCGCGCCAGTAGTCGGAGAACGCTCCAGCCACCTGCAGCATCTTGACCGCAGCCAGGTCTTCCAGCGAAACGCTGTCACGGCGCGCGAGCGGGTGGCGGGACGACACTCCCAGCACCCGGGGTTCGGAGAACAAGACCGGCCCGGTGACCATGTCGGGTTCGTGGTGCGGCAGGCTCACGACCAGAAGGTCGACATCGCCTGCGCGCAACCGCCCGAGGCCGTCGACGATCTGCATTTCCCTGGGCCGGGCCCGCCAGCCGGGGTGTCGTCGGTCGAACAGCCGGGCGGCCTGGACCATGAGCTGTCCGGCGGCGGCGCCGAGGAAGCCGACCTGGAGAAGGCGGTCAACGCCGCGCGCCGCGTTGACCGCCTTCTCCAGCCCGGCCTCGATCTGGTCGTAGGCCGGGCGTACATCGTCGTGCAGCAGCCTGCCGGCCTCGGTGAGGCAGACATGACGGCTGCTGCGTTCGAACAGCGGCGTGCCGATGTGGCGTTCCAGCCGCTTGATGGTCTGGCTGATCCGGGCAGTGCTCACGTGCAGACGTTCGGCCGTGCGCCCGAAGTGCAACTCCTCGGCCAGCGTCAAGAACGCCTCCAGCTCAAGCCGCTCCAGCACTCGTTCCTCCGGACGTTAAATCCACCTTAACGATCCTTGCACTATGCCAGCTTGTTCGCACATCAGACCCGTAGCAGTCTGAGCGAGCCGACATCACCCGGCACTTCCACCTCACACCCGAGGGCCTTCCCCGGGTGAACTGCCCTCTGGCTGCCGGCAGAAGCAGTGAGGGTGAACCGAACCCACCCGCACAGCCGGACCATCACAGACGGCGTGCCAGACACCAAGGGATCATCACTATGCGTGCCATCGGCCAGGACTCCTTCGGCACACCGGACGTCCTGAAGATCATTGAGGTGCCGCGCCCGGTGCCCGGCCCCGCCGAAGTGCTCGTCCGGGTATGTGCCGCAGGGGTGAACCCGACCGACTGGTGGCACCGGGCCACCGGCGGGCTGGCGGGCGATGTTCCGATCCGCCTGGGCTGGGACGTATCCGGTGTGGTCGAAGCGGCCGGGCCGGGTGTCACCTTGTTCGGACCCGGCGACGAGGTGTTCGGCATGCCGCGCCAGCCGGCTCCTGCCGGGACCTACGCCGAGTACGTGGTCTCCCCGGCCCGGCACCTGACTGCCAAGCCGCCGGGGCTCTCCCATGTGGAGGCCGCCGCCCTCCCCCTGGCCGCGCTCACCGCGTGGCAGGCCCTGGTCGACACCGCCGACGTTCGCCCCGGGCAACGCGTGCTCATCCATGCCGCGGCCGGTGGCGTCGGACACCTGGCCGTCCAGATCGCCAAGGCGCGCGGCGCACATGTCATCGGCACCGCTCGCGCCACCAACCACGACTTCGTACGAGGACTGGGCGCCGACGAGGTCATCGACTACACCCGCACCGACTTCGCCACCACAGCCCGCGACGTCGACGTCGTGATCGACACCATCGGTGGCGACTACGGGCCGCGCTCCCTCAAAACCCTGCGCCCGGGCGGCATCCTCGTCTCGCTCTCTTCCCCCGCCGAGGCGCACCTGGCGGCCGAGGCCCGAGCCCTCGGACTCCGCTCCACCTTCATGATCACGGAAGCCGACCAGGCGGGTATGAAGGAGATTGCCTCCCTCGCCGCATCCGGCCGCCTGCGGGTGCGCATCGACACGGTCCTACCGCTCGAACGGGCTGCCAAGGCACACGAGATCGGCGAGACCGGCCGTACCGCCGGAAAGATCGTGCTCACCGTCTCCACCTGACCCTCCCCTTGCCACGAGCCCCCTTGTCACGAGAGCAGGACCATGCGTTTGTTCCTTTCCTCCTGGAAACTCGGGGACACCCCCGCATTGCTGGACGACCTCGCCAAAGACACCCGAACCGCAGCCGTCGTCGGCAACGCGCTCGACGCCCTCCCTGTCCCGCAAAGACAGCAGGCCACCGGCCGGGAGGTCGCGATGCTGCGCGACCGCGGCTACCGGGCAACCGAGATCGACCTGCGGGACCACTTCGGTGATGCGGGCACGCTCGCCGAGCGCCTGTCCGGCTTCGGCGTCGTCTGGGTCCACGGCGGGAACCCGTTCGTCCTGCGGCTGGCCATGGCTCTCAGCGGTGCCGACGAGCTCCTGACCGGCATGCTGCGCCGCGACGCCCTCGTCTACGCCGGCTGGAGCGCCGGCGCCTGCGTCCTGTCGCCCAGTCTGCGCGGCTTCGAACTCGTCGACGACCCCGCCGACGCCGTCACCGCCTACGGCCTGCCGGCGCGCTGGGATGGTCTCGGCCTCCTGGACTACGCCTTCGTTCCCCACTTCCGCTCGCCGATCCCCGAGAGCGAGCCGATCGAACACGTCGTGGAGCGCTACGAGCGCGAAGGAGTGCCCTACCGCGTCTTCCGCGACGGCGAGGTCGCCCTCGTCGATCAACCGTCGACCGCTGCAAGCCGATAACCCCACTCGAAGGAGAATTCCATGACGTCCGTACGACTACCGGTGGACAAGCTGGCCCCGCACATCAACCGCGCCCTCAGCTCGCTCGACGCCGCCTCCCGGAAGGTCAGCCTGGAGCCCGCGCTGCAGGAGCTGGTGCGAGCACGCGTCTCCCAGCTCAACGGCTGCGCCTACTGCGTCGATCTGCACACCCGGGACGCGCGTACGGCAGGCGAGAGCGAGCGCCGCCTCTACGCACTGCCCGTGTGGCGCGAGACCCCGTTCTTCACCGACCGCGAACGGGCCGCCCTGGAGCTGGCCGAGGCGGCCACACGTCTCACCGACGGCCCCGTCACCGCCGAGGTCTATGGCCGGGCGGCCGCGGAGTTCACCGAGGTCGAACTCGCCGAGCTGATCTGGACCATCACCGTGATCAACGCCTGGAACCGGCTGGGCGCCACCGCCCGGCCCTGGCCACTCGACTGACCGACGCCACGACCGGGTCAACGGGCAGCCGACAACGGACGCTGCCTGGTGTCGGCTGTCGTGGACCGGTACTTCCATTGTCAGAGGCTGCTGGCAGCATCGTCGCTATGAATGTCGTCCGTACCACCCCGCCGCGACCGCTCGACGTCACTGCGCTCTTCCCCCAACTTGCCCCGCTGGCACGCACGGCGACCCGGTTGCATCCCCGCCGCGGAGCCCCTTCGTTGCACGACAGCTCGATAGGCGGGCCACTGCTGTGGCCCGCCGACGAGCCGTGGCCGCACTGCGACCTCCCGCACGAGGGCGGAGGCTACGCGCTGGCCGAGCTGCGCCTGCAGCAACGCATCCGGGCGAGCGAGGCGCTGCACCCGGACGGCGAACCCCACGTTCCCCAATACACACCTGAGGAGCAAGCGGTCCTGGAGCGGCTCAACTCCGACGACACGTGGCACGACGACACGTGGCTTGCGGGCCCGGTCGCCATGCTGCCCTTGGCCCAGTTGTACGCGCGCGACATTCCCACCCTGCGCCCGCCCGGACAGGCCGGGGCCGATCTCCTGCAGGTGCTGTGGTGTCCCTTCGACCATCCTCCCGAGAAGTACATGCCCAGGACCGTGCTGGTCTGGCGGTCCGCGGCCGCCGTCACCGAGATCCTCACCTCACCCCCCGAGCCGCCCCTGGTGGTCGAGGAATACGTGCCGGAGCCGTGCGTGCTCGCCCCGGAACAGGTCACCGAGTATCCCAACCCCATGGAGTTGAGCAAGGAACTGCGAGAGCGGATCGGGGACTGGAGCACGTGGCAGGCGGCCGACGCCGGTGTGGACAGCGCCTACGCCCCCTACCCGGAGTCGTTCTACGGAAGCCACCTGTCCGTCGCCCCCGGCTGGAAGGTCGGCGGCTGGCCCATGTGGGGCTACACCGACCCCGCTCCCCAGTCCTGCCCCGCCTGTGACACCGAGATGGACCCGCTGCTGACCATCGATACCTTCGAATGGGACAGCAGCAACCGAAGCTGGATCCCGTACGAAGACCAAGCGGCTGCGTCCTCCACCGACTCCCGCTACCGCGACCTGCGGCAACCGACCGCGGTCCAAATCGGCAGCGGCTACAAACAGCAGATCTACATCTGCCCGGCTGCGCCGGAGCATCCCCACACCGAGCTGATGCAGTAGCCGGGCCCCACCAACGTGCAGGAGCGCCACCACGAAGCCACCTCCCCGGCCGGCCACTACACCGTCGAGGGTGCCTGGTGACCTGATTCCCTGCGCGTCCGCTCGCCCAGGAACCGCCGATGCCGGAGAACCACTCCGACCCCGGCCTCAGAACCGACACCCGGTGGCCGTACGCAGCGATGCGCCGCCGATGGCGTGCCAGTGCCCGCCCGGGCCGACGTCATCGAGGAGAACCCGGGGGCAGCGGTAGGCGGCCGCGGCCACCGGGAGGTTGTCTTTCTTCCCACTCCCGCCAGCCAGCAAGAAACCTCATGGTCCAGCAGCGGGCTGCGGATCCATAATCCGGATGTGGACCTATCGGATGACGGCCCGGCCCTGGATGGCAGATGGGCGCAGAGCGACAACAACCTGTGCGGGCTGCTGCCGGACAGCCGGGACGCCTCGCACGTCGCCGAGCGCTTCGTGCGGGCCGGATGGCGGTCCCGGTCGTCCTCCTGGGAAGGCTACGAAATCGAGACCAGCTGGTGCCGCATCGAAGCCGACCCCACCGACAATTCCGCCACCCTGCTCAACGGCGTCATCGACCCGGACCGGCTCGACGATCTCGCCGCACTGCTGACACAGTTCGGCCTCCGCTTCCACCTTGAGCTCTATGACGACGAGCGCGACCTCATCCGGGAGATCAAGGGCTGACCGGGTCGGGTGACGCTGCATGCGTGCGAAGGCAGGCGCGGGCCGTCCGGCCACAACTGGAATGACCGGACGAAGCAGCTCACCGCGATGGTCCCGGCCATCACCACGTGGTTCGACCGCGACCGGTGGAATGCCGCGCTCCACGACAGCGGCTTCAGCGTCGAACGCCGCTGACCACGCGGCGAGGAACACAGCCCGAAGACAGGCAGGCGCGGTGCACCCACCTGCCTCGGATGCTCCGGCCTGCCGGTGGCCGCCTGCTCACTGGGCGGCGAGGGTGCGCCGGGCGAGCGGCGCCATCGTCACCGCCGCCTCGCTGACCGCCCACACATGCCCGCGGCTCACCGGCCCCGGATCACTGGGACTGCGGGAGCGGTAGCGCAGCAGGTGGTGGCGCTGGGCCACGTGCGGCAACACCAGCTGGCCCCACTGGATCGCGGCCCTGCGGTCGCGCAACCGGGCGCCCAGTCCCCCGCACCGCACCACGAATCCGCCGGGCCGTGCGGTCGTATGGCGGACGGTCCGGAGACGGTCGGAACTGTCCGGCCCGGTCAGAAGGGGCGTCAGACGAGGTACTGCGCCTCGCCGTTGCCCAGCGACCAGTCGGCATCGCTGTTCTCGGTCAGCACAACGAACATGTTGCGGGGTTCCGTTCCGGCATGTTCCTGGGCGAGTTCGGCGATGCGCCGGTACAGCGCCTGCTTCTGCTCTGCCGGACGGCCCTCCCGCAGGGTGATGGCCACATAGACGATGCCGTCGTCCCGCCGCACCCCGAGGTAGATCAGGCGCCCGGTGTCACGGCCCAGCACGTCGATACGTACGAGCGGCATGCGTCCTCCAACCACGGGGCCAACAGTGACTCAGCCCGATCATACATACTAGTAGGTACAGAGTAGGGTGCGGGGCCCGGCAAGCACTCAGCAGCCGCCTCAAGTGACCCCGTTGCCCTAAGAGTTGCCTATAGGAGTTGCCTATGGGCTCCGCTGATATTTCGTCTTTGCTTCCCGTTCCTCCTCAGTCCTACCGTGAAACCAGTTCACGACAGAAAGAAAAGGACCAGCGAAATGACCAGCATCGAAAACGGATCGACGACGCGGGAGCTCAAGGGAAAGCGGGCACTGGTGACGGGCGGAACCCGAGGCATAGGAGCGGCCGTTGTCCGCCACCTCCTCGACGCAGGCGCCGAAGTACTCACCAGCGCCAGGTCGGCCACGGTCCCGGTGCCGGAAGGAGCCGCCTTCGTGGAGGCCGACGTACGGACCTCGGCCGGGACCCAAGCGCTCGCCGAGGCCGCACACAAGAGCCTGGGCGGCGTGGACATCCTGGTCCACAACGCGGGTGGAGCGCAGCCGTACGAGAGTGCCTCGGACATCCCCGACGAGGTGTGGCAGGACGCCCTGGACCTGAACTTCCTGGCCTCCGTGCGGCTGGACGCACTGCTGGTGCCGGGCATGCGCGAGCGGCACTCGGGGGCGATCGTGCATGTCTCCTCGGCAGCGACCCTCGCCCCGATGGGACCGTTCCTGCACTACACGGCGGCCAAGGCGGCCCTGGAGAACTACAGCCGGGGCCTGGCCCTGGAACTGGCTCCGGCCGGCATCCGGGTCAACACCGTCTCTCCCGGCAGGGTCGCCACCCCGGGCGGCGAGGCCACGCGGGAGCAGTGGGCGCAGCTGAACTCGGCAGCGAGCCGGACCGGCGCCGAGGGCACCACCCCGCTGGGACGGGACGGCCGCCCCGACGACATCGCGCACACCGTCCTGTTCCTCGTCTCCGACCAGGCGGGCTGGCTGACCGGCAGCAATCTCTACGTGGACGGCGGCCAATTCCCCCGCAACTGACGTTCGGCCGAATTCCGGAAACACCGCTTCCGGACATCCGTCAATGCGAAACCAGCGGGGACCAGTTCTCCTGTCGCAGGAATTCCAGTAGCGCCGTCTCCGCCGGTCCCGCACCGGACCGGAGCACCGCGATCACGGGCTGGGTGACGGCCGGGAACACCGGCCGCACCAGGTGTTCGTGCCCCGGGGGCACGGCGGAGGCGGGGACGAGCGTCGCGCCCAGTCCGTGAGCGGCCCAGCGAACGGCGGTCGCGGCCTGCGACACGCGGGCGGCCGTGACCGGGGCGAGCTCGTTGTCCCGCAGCGCGTTCACGAGCACGGCGTCGAGCGCGCTGTCGCGGTCGAACCTCACCCACGGCTCTGCTGCCAGGTCACGCCGCTCGACCCGGTCTGCCGCGAGCAGCCGGTGCCCGGCCCCCAGGACCACGACGAACTCCTCGTCACCGAGGTGGTGGGCATCGTCGGGGCTCTGCTCACACGCCGCCATCAGGGCGAGGTCCAGCACGCCCCGGCGGCACAGCCGGTCCAGCTCGGCGGAGCTGGGCTCCTCGAAGACGGTGACCTCGAGCCTCGGGAAACGACGGCGCAACGCGCCCAGCGCACCCGGCAGCTGGCGGGTACCGAATCCCATCTGCACCGACACCACCAACTCGCCCACCAGCTCCTCGGCACCGGCCCGCGCGGTGGCCCGCGCGGTGGCCCGGGCCCGCCGCGACGCGCTCACCGCGACCTCCGCCTCCCGCAGGAAGGCACGCCCGACCACCGTGGGAACCAGTCCGCTGGGCGTACGGGCGAACAGCTCCACGCCGAGGTCCCGCTCCAGGCCGCGGATCTGCTGGGAGACCGACGGCTGGGCGACGTGCAGCCGCTCGGCCGCCGCGGTCACCGAGCCCGCCTCGGCGACGGCCAGTGCGTACTCGAACTGACGAAGACTCATACCCGTACCCTCCCGGCGACGGGCCCCGGATCAGCCCGTCGGCATAGCTGTCACAGCCAGTAACTCCGGCCCGTTGCCTGGGATCCCCGTACGTCCGGCCTCAGCCGATGCGCGCGGACGCTCCGGCCGAGCCGAGCCGCCGCGCGGCGAAGGTCCTCGCCGCGGTGCGTGATGAGCTGACACTGCGGAACCAGCGGCAGTTGGAGCACACCCACCTCCACGTCGGACTGGCTGCCCGGCAGCGGGACTTCGCCGATCTGACGCAGCGGGTGCCCCTCAAGGACTCGGCATAGTCACGTCATGCCCGGTCTCTTCATGCCGGGCCAAGTCGGAGGGTCTCGGGGGTCCTGGTGGCGTCCCTGGCGTGGTGGCGTGCAGGCGGCGGTGATGCTGGCGTGCCCGGCCGTTGGAGGATCCCGCTGGCGAGCAGATCGTGGCTGCCCGGCGATCTGGCTATGGCCGTCAGGGCGCATCAGGCGCATCCTGTGAAGTGCGCGAAGTGGGTGGGCGTGGCCAGCATGCTGGGTTCTGGCCGGCAAGGAGGAATGCGTGGAAAGCGCGCCAAGCAGGACGGCGATGTTCGCGGCTGTGTCGCGTGGATTGTTTCGCCTGGAGACGGCGTCGCCGTGGGTACTGGACGATGTGCTGGCCCTGGTGCTTGTCGGCCCGGTATGGCAGCAGCTGCGAGACCAATTCGATCCGCTGTTCCCCGGCCCGGTCCGTCGCGAGGCCCGTGCGGCTGTCTGCACCCGCAGCCGGTACGCCGAGGACCGGCTGGCTGCTGGTGCCTTCACGCAGTACGTGATTCTCGGCGCGGGGCTCGACTCGTTCGCGTGGCGGCGGCCGGATCTGCTCGGCTCACTGACGGTGTTCGAGGTTGATCACCCTGCCTCCCAGGCCTGGAAGCTCAAGCGGGTCAGAGATCTCGGCCTGCCGCTCAGCGCCTCGCAGGTATTCGTGCCGGTTGATTTCGAGGCCGGACCGGTTCAGGATGCTCTGGGCGCGGCCGGGTTCGACTGGGCGCAGCCGGCGATGTTCTGCTGGACGGGCGTCGCCCCCTATCTGACGGCACAGGCGATCGAGTCGACGTTGCACACGATCGCGGCGGCTGCTCCCGGGTCTGAGGTGGTGTTCTCCTACCGGGCCGAGGACGCCGCGCTCGACGACGCGGGGACGGAATACGCCCGTATCTACACACCGATCGCGGCTTCTGTCGGCGAGCCTCTTCAGCCTGGCTGGCCGGTATCCGAGATCGAGAGGCTGGTCGGCCGGTGCGGGCTGAAGGTCGTGGACCACCCCGCACGTGCAGACCTCCAGCAGCGGTACTTCGCCGACCGTACCGATGGCCTGCGGCCCTCTACCTTCGAGACCCTGGTGGCCGCGCGGGTCACCTGAGCGAGCGGTTCCGCCCCAGGGCTTCGGCGTAGTTGACCGACCTCCGTTTCGCGATCATGTGAGCCCGAGGAGAACAAGGGGTCTGCGGGCATCGCGGGCGTTGTGCCGCAGGCCGGAGGCGATGCTGTTCTTTCCGGCGAGGCGCCGGGCGCCGATGGCGAGATTGCGGCAGGTGGCCATCACGGGGTGCGGTCCCGGTCCGCAGCTGTGAGGCGTCCTCGCCGAACGTCACGTCTCTCACGTGGTGCAGGGCCTCGATCTTCCCGTGGTCACGGATCAGTGGGGCGAGCCGGGCGGCGGTGGCCTGTTCGGCGGTCAGGCTGGTGACGGCGTCGCAGACCTAGGCCGCCATCTCCTGGCGCAGCCGGTCCAGCACATGGGCGGCCGCGTCACAGGTGGAGGGGAGCCGGTTGCCCGCCGCCCGCATGATCCGCTGCAACTGGTGCGGAAGCCGCTGCCTGGCCGCCTCACCAACGGCCGCCTCCAGGCACGTACCGGCGCCGTCGCGATCGTCGGCCAGCAGCCGCACGTGCGCGACGGTGATGGGCTGGATGACGCGCCACTGCGGCGCCACCGCCATGGAGGGTGCCGGGGCCCGCTCGACCAACCCTATGGCCAGGTCCTCCCGGCCGGTGGCGACCAAGCCCCGCAGCCGGATCTCGTGCAGCGAGTAGGGGTTGAACAGCGAGGTGTGCTCCACCTCGTCCAGCAGCTCCTCGGTCTCACTGACCACCGTGTCGAACAGCGCGCCGTTCCCGAGGGTGCCTGCGGCGCGGGCAAGGAGCGGGAGGACGGCGGCTCTGGCCTCGGGGGTGGGGGCAAGGGCGGCGGCGTGCTGGAGGCGGTCGACGGCCGCGCCGCGCATGCCGGCCTTGCGCAGCTCGTTGCCGTGCATCCGCAGCGCGGACGAGGAGAAGGCCCGGTCGGCGAAGTGGTGGGCGATGGGCAGGCTCTTGCCGGTCCAGCGGACGGCCACGGCCAGGCGCTCCTCCGGCAGGACGTTGCCCAGGGCCACGCCAAGCCCGACCCGGGCCTGAGCCAGCAGGCGCAGGACCTCGCGTTCGGTGTGCCCGTCCTCCAGCCGGGCCTCCAACCGGGCCACCAACGGCCAGAGCTCGGCGACGGCTTCGGTGGCGTGGCCGGACTGACGGGCAATCTCCGCCAAGCGCACGGTGGATTCACCGAACTGGACCATCGCCCGGTGATCCGTGTCCGCAGTGTCGGTGATGCCCAGCACGTGTGGCGGCAACCGCAACCGGTCGGCGATGCGACGGCGCGAGCCGACATCGTCCACCGAGCGTTTGCCCAACTCGACCGCCGAGATGTACGTCTTGTCGTAGCCCAGCAGGGCCCCGAGGTCCGTCTGGGTCAGGCCGGTCACCGCGCGGTAGAACCGCAGGATCTCCCCCAGGTCACCGGCGTTCAGGACGAGCTGAGCCTGGCCGGTCGCCCAGCGCCAGGCCGCATGCCGGGCCACCGGCCGCCCGCTGCCTCGCGCGACAGCCACCTCTCCCCCGGGCACGATGGCCTAGGGCGTGTCCGATGGGTTGTGTGACCAGCTCGCGTTCACGTCGTTCCGCTCGATGTGACAGTCCGCAGGGCGCTCAGGGACGGGGTGGGCCCCGTCCCCACGCTGAGGTCGGGGCCGAGCCCCTGGGTGGTTGCTGTTACAGCAGGGATGTCAGCTCTGCGGGGAACTGGTAGACCCCGTCCTCAACGCTCAGCCCGGTCACGGCCTTACCTTGAGTCGCCTTGATCAGCTCGGCCACGGGGGCGAAGCTCGCGGCGGAGATCTGCCGGGATCGCACGGTGATCCGGTCCGCGAGCGTTCCTGCCACACCGGGGCCGGTGATCGATCCGACGAGGCGTATCGCGTCGTCGACGCTGCCCATAGATGGCTGGAGGATGAAGTCGCCGCCGATGATGCGGCGCATCACCGTCTCCCGCTCCAGCCAGCAGGTGTATCCCGGGCTGATCGGAATGGTCAGGTAGTCCTTGAACGTCTCATCTCGCCGCCACTCCTGGCTGTAGGCGGTGGTGACGGACACGTTGACCACCGAGAACAGTGTCGCTTCCGCCGTCGCGGAGACAGAGAAGCTCTTGGTGGTGCCGACAGTGACTTCCCCGCCGATCTCTCGCGTGATCGTGTTATTGGTGTCGTTGCGTACGGCCGGCCCCACGCCAACCGGCGGGGCGTAGTCGAACGACTGAAGCTCAGAGCGGGCAATGACGAACTCAAACCCGGTTATCCTCTGAAACTCCAACCACTGCCCGAGCAGGCTGGCCATATCCGGGTCGGCGAGGTCGTACGTCGGGAGCGCGTGCAGCCGAGCCGGGTCGATTTTCCTGCTCCGCAGCTTGTGGTCGATCTGGGTGTTGTCGGCACGCTGTTCGAAAAGCGCCATTGCTGGTCTCCCCTCACCCGAGCAGCCTCGGATGCTGGCCTGGTTGCGGTCAGATGCATCGTGCCCGGCCCGAGCAGCCGTGTGGGACCGTTAAGACGGGACTGTCCTGAACTCGCGCTGTAGTCAGGCCACCCCTGGAGTGATAGCGCACAGTCGAACCGCTTCACACCGAGGGCAAACGCTAGGTTCCGTCTGACGGGTCATGCACGAAGCCACAGGCGTATGGCCGCAACGGTCACAGTGCCGTGAAAGACATAGGCCCGCTTGTCGAACCTCGTGGCAACTGCCCGATTGATCTTCAACTTCCCGATCAGCCGCTCCACTTCGTTCCTGCGAACGTAGCGGGCCTTCTCGAAGCTGGCGGGCCGGCCGCCTCGGCTCCCACGGCGCAAGCGATTGGCCTGCTGATTCCGCGGCTCAGGGATGGTGTGCTTGATCTGTCGGCGCCGCAGGTAGCGGCGGTTGCGCCGAGAGCTGTAGGCGCGATCACCGCTGAGGTGGTCCGGGCGGGTGCGCGGGTGCCCGCCCTTCGGCCGCGGGACGCGGATGCGATCCAGGACCGGAATCATCTGAGGCGCATCACCCCACTGTCCGGGAGTGATCAGTAGGGCCAGGGGCCGCAGGCCGCCCTCACCCACCACGTGGATCTTTGTGGTGAGTCCGCCGCGGGAGCGACCAAGACCTTCATCGTCCCGGTGGTGGGCTGGCCGGGCTCGTCTGCCCGGTACCTTCGGGGGCCGGCGACGGGCACCCGCGGCGTGCTGGTGGGCCCGGCAGATCGTCGAATCCACGCTCGCCATTGACCAGTCGATTCGCCCCTGCGCATCGGCATCGGCTTGCACGGCTCGCAGGAGCCTTTCCCATGTACCGTCCGCCGACCAGCGGCGATGCCGGTCGTAAATCGTCTGCCACTTACCGAACCGGGATGGCAGATCGCGCCACGGGATACCGGTCCGCAACCGGAACAGAATCCCGTTGATCACCCTGCGGTGACACTTCCAACGCCCGCCCCGCCCAATGTTTCTGGGCAAGTACGGCTTCAGCCTGGCCCACTCCGCGTTATTGAGATCTCCCCGTCCCACATGCCTGGGAACGAGTTCTCGTCTCGGTTCGTCACCTACCCATCAGACAGGCCCTAGCCGCGCGTCGCACCGGAACCGCCACCCAGCATCCCGTACCAGGCGGCGATCGACTGCTTGTACCCCTCCGGCATGATCACCCCCGCCACCTGATCAGCGGCGAACAGGCCGATCTGCTTGTGCTCGAGACTGAGGACCGGCGGCAGATCAGGGGTCAGGACGGTGCACCCATAGGTGACGATCAGGACCCGCCGTCCGGGGATCGGCTCGTAGATCCAGGTGCCGCCGTCAATGAGCTGGCCCGCCTTCACGCTCCAGCTGGTCTCCTCCAAAATCTCGCGCTCCAGCGCCGCCTCGGGACTCGCATCCGGGACCTGGGCGCCGTCGGGGGTGCCGATCTCCAGGCGTCCGCCGGGCAGTTCCCACTCGGCGCGTTCGTTCTTCAGGAGCAGGACGCGCCCCTGGCCATCGAGGGCGATCCCCTTCACGGAGACGGGCCACAGCGGCGGCGTGTACGTCATGTCGAACCTCGTCCAGCAGCACGTGCAAAGGGCGATCGGAACGTAGCACGCCGCACCCAACTCGGCGTCGCTCTGCCGGACTTGTCCGAGTCGACAGTCTGTCGCTTTACCGCCCGCCGCCCAGACGCGAACAGTGGACCAGCCCTCCCCCAGCGAAGGAGTTCCCTCATGAGCCACGCCCTGCGGGCCGCCGGCAGCGCCCCTCCCTTCCTCTCTGCCGCGCATACCCCCGTCAGCATGCTCGCCGACCGGCTGCGGGAGACCGGGCTGGTCACCTTGGAGGGACTGGCCACCCGTACCGCAGTGCTGCGGTTCGCCGAGCGCATCATGGAGATCACGCCGCACCAGGACAGCGACCCCGACGGGCTGACCAACATCTACGACACCCGCCGTCACGCCCAGCAGACCGGGTACGCCGGTCTCACCTCCAGCGAACTGGCCGCGCACACCGAACGCTCCGGCGTCCCTCAGCCGCCCCGCCTCATGCTCCTGGTGTGCGCGCACCCGGCCGCTCAGGGCGGGGAATGCCTGCTCACCGACGGCCAGGCCATCCACACCGACCTCGCCGCCCGCCAGCCCGAAGCGCTGGAGCTGTTGTCCACCCCGCGCAGCGCGTTCTTCGGCGGCGGCGAAGGCCACAGCGGCCGGGTCTTCACCCCGCACGCCGACCGGGTCGCACTGCGGCTGCGCACCGATGCCCTGGCCCGCTGGAGCCCCTTCCTCACACCCCACGTACCCCACCTGCTGGCCGCCATCGACCGGCACCAGATCACCCTGCCGCTCGCCCTCGGGCAGGGCTACCTCCTGGACAACACCCGCTGGCTCCACGCCCGCCACGCCTTCACCGGCGACCGCCTGTGCTGGCGCGCCCTGGGCGAACCACGCGCCCCGCTCCTCCCCCTCCCGCTCGGCTTTTCCCTGGCCCCGGCCACTCCCCGCCCTCCGTCCCCGGAGGCCGTGTCGTGACCACCCGCCATGCCCGCTTCGCCACCCCCGCGTCTCCCGAGTCCGTAGCCTTCGCCCGCGACCGCGTCCTGACCCAGGTCAACGCCTGGGGCCTGACATTGGAGAAGGGCGCACGGGAGGCGATCAAGCTCGTCGCCTCCGAACTGACCACCAACGCGGTCGTACACGCCGAAGGACTGATCACCCTCGGCCTCTACCTCGGCAAGGACAGGCTGCTCCTCGTCGTCCATGACGGCAGCCGGGCGCTCCCTACCCCTCCAGCCTCCTGCGACCCGGCGGAGTCCGAGTCAGGGCGCGGGCTCCTCCTAGTGAACACCTTCGCCGATCGCTGGGGCTCGGACCCCACCCCCGGGGGCAAGAAGGTGTGGGCCGAGTTCGATGTCCCCCCGCAGCTCCCGGCCGCCGAGTCAGATGTCCTCCCTCGCCTACCGCGGCCCGTGGCCGCAGATACCGGCACCCGCCCGTCTCACACCACACCCTGGTTTGCCCGCCATCAGCGGATAAGCCTTCACCCGAAGGAGACCGTCGTGACCGCGATGTTGCCCCGGAGGTCTAGGTGACCCAGACCCACAGGCCTCCCATGGAGAAGATCCTGGTGACGGGTGGTGCAGGATTCATCGGCTCGCATTTCGTCAAACACCACCACGGTGCCGGTCCTGTGCGGCGCTGCGGGTGTGTCACGGCCGGACAGCGCGGGGATTCTCCGCAGTTCGAACCGGTACTGGAACGCATCCGGGTGCCCCGACAAGGGCTGGGTGTATTGGCCCGCAGGGTTGTTGACTCGACTGATGGGCGGCTGACCACCGAGCGCGGTGTGGCCGCGATGGTGGTTGTACGTGTGGATGAACTCTGCCAAGGCGTCAGTGCGTTCGGCGTTGCTGGAGTACGGGCGTACGTAGGCCCATTCGTCGAGGAGGGTGCGGTTCAGGCGCTCCACCTTGCCGTTCGTTTGCGGGCGGTAGGGGCGGGTGCGTTTGTGGATGATGCCCGCGTTGCTCAGGGTCTGCGCGAACAGCCGGGATCTGTAGCAGGAGCCGTTGTCGGTGAGGACTCGCTCGACGGTGATTCCGTGCCCGACGAAGAAGGTGTTGGCGCGCTGCCAGAAGGCTGCGGCGGTCTCCTTGCGTTCGTCGGTCAAGACCTCGCTGTAGGCGAGCCGGGAGTGGTCGTCGACGGCTGTGTGGACGAAGCTGTAGCCGATCACAGGGCTGCCGCCCCTGCGCGCGTCGGTTGTGGCCTGTCGGTTGGCGAGGGCTTGCTGGCGGGGCATGATCCGATGGCCACCGCCGTCGGGGATGTTGCCGAGCTTCTTGATGTCGACATGGACGAGTTCGCCGGGGCTCGCTCGTTCGTAGCGGCGGATGACCTGGCCGGTGGGTCGGTACATCCATCGCAGGCGATTCAGGCCGTGGCGAGTCAGCACGCGGTGCACCGTGGAGGCGGGCATGCCCATGATCGGGCCGATCCTCGCTGGGCCGAGTTTTCGCTCGCGCCGCACCTCGCAGATGCGCGTCTCGACGTCGGCGGGGGTGCGGTGGGGAGTGGTCCGCGGCCGGCTGGTGCGGTCGTACAGGCCGGCGTCGCCTTCAGTTCTCCAGCGGCGGACCCACTTGTGGGCTGTAGCGCGGGAGACGCCCATCTCGTCGGCCACGTGGGCGACGGGCCTGCCGCCGCGGACTCGGTCGACGAGGAGCCGTCTGCCGTGGACGGTCAGGCGGGCGTTGGGGTGGGACAAGAAGACCTCTGCGGTGGTGTGCGGGCTGGACGCCGCCGGCGGCCTCGGCCAAGCGGCCTGACCCCGGCTTCGGGCGGGCCGGAATCATGAGGGTGGGGCGCAAACAAGACACGTGAAGCCGGCGTCGCCGCCGTGGCGGCGGTGGAGTTCATCGCCGTTCTGCGGACCCTCGGGCCGCTCGGGCGGCCCGAGGGCTCTATGGGTTCAGTTCATGTGCGTGTCGAACCAGTCGAGCAGCTGCTCCGGGTGTTCGGGGAAGTAGGTGTAGCCGTCCCAGCGGCGGGTGCTGCCTTCGATCCAGAACAGCTTCTTGTCGGCGACGGGGATCGCGTCGAAGATCGCCTGTACGTCCTCGGGCCGGGTGAGTACGTCGTCGCGGACCTGGGTGATGAAGGTGGGCACCCGGCAGCTCTTGGCGTAGGCGATGGGCGACACCTGGTCGATGGTGAAGCTGGTGATCAGCTGGAACGCCCGGTCGAAGTCGTCGATCCGGTCCGCGAGGCCCATCGCGCCGAGGGCCTGTCCGGCCATCACGCGCAGGGAGACCGGCTGCGGGTTGACCAGGCAGCGGACGTCCTCGAAGAGTTCGGGGTGGCGGGCCATCGCGACATAGGTGGAGTTGCCACCCATGCAGCGGCTGAGCAGACCGAGTGTCATACCGGCGGTGTCGGGCCGGGACTTGACGTACTTGAGCGAGCCGGCGACGTCACGGGACTCGAACAGGCCCCAGGTGAAGATCCCGCCGTTGGCGGCACCGCTGTGGCCGTGGTTGCGGGCGTCGTAGGTCAGGATGTTGTAGCCCGCGTCGTGCAGGGCCTTGTACTCCGGCAGGAAGTTGACCTCGAAGTCGTTGCCGCCGGGGACCATCGACTTCCACGGCTCCAGGTGCGAGGGGAAGCCGTAGCGGCACATCGGCAGCGGATGATTGGCGACGATCAGCTTGTCCGAGCCGGGGGCGGGGATCCACCACGCCTCCAGCGGGGTGCCGTCCAGCGACGGGAAGGTGACGTCCTCGTACGCCATCCCGTACTCGTCCGGAGTGTGCAGGAGCGGCGTCCGGACCGGATGGGTGAACATCCCGCCGACCAGGCCATTAATCATTTCCGAGGCGTCGGCCATGACCGTTCCACCTTCACTTTCTCCCTCAAGGGAGTATCGCCCGATATGCCCCCCTTCTCATAGGAACCTAGCCCCCGGCTCCAGGGAAAGCCACTGGTGAGGGGTGTACTGGCAGTACACCCCTCCACGCCTCGTCCGCACCCCCCTCCACCAGGCGAATCCCCCTAATCTGGCTCCCGTGGACCACGCAGCCGAGACCCGGGCGTTCCTGACCTCCCGCCGCGCCGGAATCAGCCCGCAAGAAGCGGGACTCCCCGCCCACGGCACCCGCCGGGTACCGGGACTACGGCGCGCCGAGGTCGCCCAGCTCGCCGGGATCAGCACCGAGTACTACGCCCGCCTGGAGCGCGGCGACCTGTCCGGGGTGTCGGACCAGGTCCTGGACGCCCTGGCCCGTGCACTGCGGCTGAGCGAGCACGACCGCACCCATCTGGAGAGCCTCGCCCGCACGGCCGGTACGGGACACCGGCGTCGGCGCTGTCCGGCTGCCGCGGCCACGGTGCGGCCGAGTGTTCAGCACCTGCTGGACTCCATGACCGGCCCGGCCTTCGTCGTGAACAGCTGCGGTGACGTGCTGGCCGCCAACGCCGTCGGCCGCATCCTCTACGCCCCCATGATCGAGTCCGCCCGGGGCGCCACCCCCAACCACGCCCGGTTCACCTTCCTCGACCCCCGCTCCCACCAGTTCTGGGGCGACTGGGACAGCGCGGCAGACAACCTCGTCGCCCTCCTGCACGCCCAGGCCGGTCGCGATCCGTACGACAAGGCCCTTACCGATCTCGTCGCGGACCTGTCCACCCACAGCCAGGCGTTCCGCACCCGCTGGGCCGGCCACGACATCCTCCAGTTCCACCAAGGCGCCAAGGTCATCCATCATCCCGATGCCGGCCTGCTCCACCTCTCCTACGAAACGCTCGACCTGCCCGGCGACGGCCTGATCCTCTTCACCTACGGCGCCGAGCCCGGCAGCGCCTCCGAAGCCGCCCTACGCATCCTGGCCAGCCACGCTGAACCCGACCTCGCCCCGGGTCGGCCGAGCCTTCCCCCGAGTAGGGGCGAGTAGCGGTCGGCAGCACGGCGTTCGGCGAGACACCCCCACGCGGGCACGACGTCCTTCGAGAGCGGCCAGGCACCCCGTCGGCTTTGACGCGCCGACGCGCCAACCCTGCGCGCCCGCCTGGATCGAGATCACTGTCAACAACGCTCGTGGTCATTACAGCTAGGACGTCCGCGCAAACAGCCCGACAAGGTGCGTGCCGACAAAGCGTACGGCTCCCGGAAGAACCGCGCCTATCTGCGCAGACGCGGGATCCGCTGCACGACCCCGGAGAAGAAGGACCAGATCCGTAACCGCAAGAAGCGCGGCTCCCGCGGCGGCCGGACACCAAAGTTCGACAAGGCCGACTACCGCGAGCGCCACGCAGTCGAGTGCGGCATAAATCGCCTTAAGCGGCACCAGGCCGTGGGTGAGGTCGACTCGGGGCGCCCTGCTGGTGTTTCCAACAGTGGGTTTCCCCGAGCCGCCTCCCGAACCCGGCGTGCCCGTCTCCGGGCACCGGGCTCTCCACA
>NZ_BMTS01000035.1 GCF_014649795.1 Streptomyces melanogenes | reverse complement strand
TAATCCGGTGCACACACACGTAAGAGCGGAACAGTCATGCCGGAATATGGCCGACTGTTCTCAGCGTCCTCGCTGTGTTGTTGCCTACCCGTCACAAGGACCGGAAGGACTTTTCAAAGGAACCTCCAACCCACCGAAGTGGGCCGGGGTTGTCAATCTGGCGTTGACTTTTGGCACGCTGTTGAGTTCTCAAGGTACGGACGCTTCCTTTGTTCCCGTTTCCGGGCCCTCCGGGCGCTTCCTTCGTTTCCGACTCTATCAGACTCTTTCGTGTCCGATTCCCGGTCAGCGGGATTCGCTTTCCAGGTTTTCGCTTTCGCGTTTCCCTTTCCGGCGGCTCCGACTTTATCAGAGATTCTGAGTCGGAATTTCCCTCCCGTTCGGTTTCCCTGTCCCCGCGTCACTGACGCGGGCGGCACGTGAAGGTGCCGGGTTCCCGTCTGGAGGAGATGTAAACGTACTGGAGCGGGGCGCCCCGATGCAAATCGAGGGGCCCCGCTCCGGGCGTACGCCGTTGGTGTCAGACGGGTCGTCAGACCTCTACGACGACCGGGAGGATCATCGGGCGCCGACGGTAGGTGTCCGAGACCCACTTGCCGACCGAGCGGCGGATCAGCTGCTGGAGCTGGTGGGGCTCGACGACGCCGTCCTGGGCGGACTTGTTCAGCGCCTCTTCGACCTTCGAGACCACGGGGGTGAAGGCCGAGTCCTCGATGCCGGAACCGCGCGCCTGGATCGTCGGACCGCTGACGATCTTGCCGCTCGACGAGTCGACGACCACGAAGACCGAGATGATGCCCTCGTCCCCGAGGATGCGGCGGTCCTTGAGCGAGGACTCGGTGACGTCGCCGACCGAGAGGCCGTCCACGTACACGTAACCCGCCTGGACCTTGCCGACGATCTTCGCGGCGCCGTCGACCAGGTCGACGACCACGCCGTCCTCGGCGATGACGATGTGGTTCTTCGGGACGCCGGTGAGGGCTCCGAGCTCCGCGTTCGCCCGCAGGTGGCGCCATTCGCCGTGGACCGGCATCAGGTTCTTCGGCTTGCAGATGTTGTAGAAGTACAGCAGCTCGCCGGCCGAGGCGTGGCCCGAGACGTGCACCTTGGCGTTGCCCTTGTGGACGACGTTCGCGCCCCAGCGGGTCAGGCCGTTGATGACGCGGTAGACCGCGTTCTCGTTGCCCGGGATCAGGGACGACGCCAGGATCACCGTGTCGCCCTGGACGATCCGGATCTGGTGGTCGCGGTTGGCCATGCGGGACAGCGCCGCCATGGGCTCGCCCTGCGAACCGGTGCAGACCAGCACGACCTCGTCGTCCGGCAGGTCGTCGAGCGTCTTGACGTCCACGACCAGGCCCGCGGGGACCCGGAGGTAGCCCAGGTCGCGCGCGATACCCATGTTGCGGACCATCGAGCGGCCGACGAAGGCGACCCGGCGGCCGTACTCGTGCGCGGCGTCCAGGATCTGCTGGATGCGGTGCACGTGGCTGGCGAAGCTGGCCACGATGATGCGCTTGTCGGCGTTCGCGAACACCGTGCGCAGGACGTTGGAGATGTCCCGCTCCGGCGGTACGAAACCGGGGACCTCGGCGTTCGTCGAGTCGGAGAGGAGGAGGTCGATGCCCTCCTCGCTCAGCCGGGCGAAGGCGTGCAGGTCGGTCAGGCGCCCGTCCAGCGGGAGCTGGTCCATCTTGAAGTCGCCGGTGGCGACGGCCAGGCCCGCGGGGGTGCGGATGGCCACCGCGAGGGCGTCCGGGATGGAGTGGTTGACCGCGATGAACTCGCAGTCGAAGGGGCCCAGGCGCTCGCGGTCGCCCTCGGCGACCTCCAGCGTGTACGGGCGGATGCGGTGCTCCTGGAGCTTCGCCTCGATCAGCGCGAGGGTCAGCTTGGAGCCGATCAGCGGGATGTCCGGCTTCTCGCGGAGCAGGTACGGGACGCCGCCGATGTGGTCCTCGTGGCCGTGCGTGAGCACGATGCCCTCGATGTCGTCGAGGCGGTCCCTGATGCTGCTGAAGTCCGGCAGGATCAGGTCGACGCCGGGCTGCTCCTCCTCGGGGAAGAGCACGCCGCAGTCGACGATGAGCAGGCGGCCGCCGTACTCGAAGACCGTCATGTTCCGGCCGATTTCGCCGAGACCGCCGAGCGGGGTGACGCGCAGGCCGTTCTTGGGAAGCTTCGGCGGGGTGCCGAGTTCGGGATGCGGATGACTCAAAAGACTCTCCTCACCACACACGCCACGTACCTCTGAGGCACGTGGCGCGCATGACATTCGTGCACTTGCTGTTGTCTGTTTCGTTCTTCGTATTCAGTTGTGAAGTCTGTGGTGACAGCTGTACCCCGCAGGAGCTACAGCTCTACCCCGCCGGCCGCAAGATCGATCTTGAGCTGGGCGGTTTCCTCCGCCGTCAGGTCGATCATCGGCAGTCGCAGCGGTCCACCGGGCAGGCCCTGGAGGGCCAGCGCTGCCTTGGTGGTGATCACTCCCTGGGTACGGAACATGCCCGTGTACACCGGGAGCAGCCGCTGGTGGATCTCGGTGGCCTTCTGGACGTTGCCCGAGAGGTACGCGTCGAGGAGCGCGCGCAGCTCGGGGGTGACCACGTGGCCGACGACCGAGACGAAGCCGACCGCGCCGACCGAGAGCAACGGCAGGTTGAGCATGTCGTCGCCGGAGTACCAGGCGAGGCCGGAGCGGGCGATGGCCCAGCTGGCACGGCCGAGGTCGCCCTTGGCGTCCTTGTTGGCGACGATACGCGGGTGCTCGGCGAGGCGTACCAGGGTTTCGGTGTCGATCGGGACACCACTGCGGCCGGGGATGTCGTAGAGCATCACCGGGAGCTCGGTGGCGTCGGCGATGGCCGAGAAGTGCCGGTACAGGCCCTCCTGGGGGGGCTTGTTGTAGTACGGCGTGACGGCGAGCAGGCCGTGTGCGCCGGAGCGCTCGGCCGTGCGGGCCAGCTCCAGGGTGTGACGCGTGTCATTGGTGCCGATGCCGGCGACGACGTGGGCCCGGTCTCCAACCGCTTCCAGTACGGCCCGTACGAGCTGGTCTTTCTCCGCGTCGCTGGTGGTCGGGGACTCGCCGGTGGTGCCGTTGACGATCAGTCCGTCGTTGCCTGCGTCGACCAGGTGGACGGCGAGCCGCTGCGCGCCGTCGAGGTCGAGTGCGCCGTCCGCCGTGAAGGGCGTGACCATGGCGGTGAGGACCCGCCCGAAGGGGGTCTGCGGAGTGGAGATCGGAGCCATGGGTAACACGCTACTCGCTGCTCAGCGCCCGGTGTCCCCTCGGGGGACGTGGCAGAGGGAGCCCGGCACTGCCTGCTCGGGGGTTCAAGCAGTGCCGGGTCCGTTTGATCAGCCTAGATGAACTTCACGAAACGCCGCAATACGGACACTTTGCGCGCGCTATCCGCACATCTGTGCCCGTGCGGGCGGATTCGGGGCCCTTACGGGGCTACGCGGCCGTTGGCGTTGAAGGCGGCGTAGGTGAGCGGCATGAGCTTCGCCCAGTGCTCCTCCATCTTCTCGCCGACCATCTCGATCTCGCGCTGCGGGAACGACGGCACCTTCGCCTGCTCGTGCTGGGTGCGCAGGCCCAGGAAGTGCATCAGGGAACGGGCGTTGCACGTCGCGTACATCGACGAGAACAGGCCGACCGGGAGCACCGCGCGGGCGACCTCGCGGGCCACGCCCGCCGCCAGCATCTCCTGGTACGCCTCGTACGCCTGGCGGTAGGAGTCCTCCATCGCGCGGTTCGTCAGCTCCTGCTGGGCCTCGCTGCCCTCGACGAACTCGTACTTGCCGGGGCGGCCCTGCTGGACGAGCTTGCGGTCGGCTCCCGGCACGTAGAAGACCGGCTGGAGCTCCCGGTAGCGGCCCGACTCCTCGTTGTACGACCAGCCCACCCGGTGCCGCATGAACTCGCGGAAGACGAAGATCGGGGCGCTGATGAAGAACGTCATCGAGTTGTGCTCGAAGGGGCTGCCGTGCCGGTCCCGCATCAGGTAGTTGATCAAGCCGCGGGAGCGCTCGGGGTCCTTCTGGAGCTCCTCCAGGGACTGCTCGCCGGCGGTGGAGACGCGGGCCGCCCACAGCACGTCGGAGTCGCCGGCGGTGTGCTTCACGAGCTCGACGGTGACGTCACTGCGGAAGCTGGGCTTGAGGTCTGCGGCGGGGGTGTCGGTCACCGGCGGGTCCTTCCATTTGGTGCGGCGGCGACCACTCTACGGCCCGGCACCGACAACGCCCGCGCTGACGATGCGTCACAGAATTCTTCGGCCAATTCGGGGAATTCGGGCACCAATCCTCAACTCCGTGCGTCTGTACCAGTAGACGCACCACAGTTCGAGCACCACACCACAAGCCCGCGCACCACCCCCAGAGGCAAGGAGACGCCCCTCATGTTCCGCCGGCGGGAGTCCGTCCCGTTCACGTTCGTCGCCGAGGCCGACCGCTTCCGCAGCAATGTCACCCCGCCGCCGCGCGAGCGTCTAGGCGCCGGGCGAATAGTGGGCCGTACGCTGGTCGGGCTCACCGTGGTGGCCGGGCTCGCGGGCTCGCTCCTGTTCGGCCTGCCCGCGATGGAGCCGACCCAGTCGCCCGCGCACTCCCAGCAGTCCCAGGCGGACGGCCGCTGACGCTCCCCCCTCGCCCGAATGGCGTGGGAGGCACCCCCATGGCCCCCCGGAACTGGTCGTTCCACCGCCTCCTGGGTAGCCTCACCGGGCACAGCCAATCGAGCGTGCTTGTGAGTGAGGATCAGTCGTGCCCCTGCCCTTCCTGACGGCCGACCGCGCATTCGATGCGACCGCCGACGACGTCGCGCTGCCCTTCGACGACCACGACCACTGGCGGCGGCCCTACCGGCCGGGCCCCTGGCGGGTCGGAGCGGCCGCCGTGCTGCTGCTCCTGGCGTCGTTCGTGCTGCTCGCCGCGGTGATCATCGCGTTCACGGGTGGTCCGGCCGCGGCCCTGGCGGTCCTGGTGGTCGCCCTCGCCGTGATCGCGTCCGCGCTGCGGATGCTGCGGATGGGCGTCTGGGTCAGCCGCGCCGGGCTGCGGCGGGTCCGCTTCCTGAGCACGTCCACGGTGCCGTGGCAGCAGATCGAGAACGTACGGACGGTGCAGCAGCCGGTGCGGTGGCTCGGGCTGCCGCGGACCGTGCAGGGGCAGGCGCTGCTCGCCTCCCGGCCCGGTGGGGCGACGCTTCCGGTGCTGCTCACCGACCACAACGCGGACTTCCTGTCGCGCGTCGAGGCGTTCGACCGGGCGGCCGACACGGTGGAGGCTTGGGGCGCGGAGTACGGGCGCCCCTGACCGGGAGCCGTGCCGCGCGGGCGCGGCGGACTACTCCGCCGCCTCCCTCAGCGTGATCGCCCGCTGCATCGCCTTGCGGGCTCGGGGGGTGTCTCGGGCGTCCTGGTAGGCCACCGCCAGGCGGAACCAGCAGCGCCAGTCGTTCGGGGCGTCCTCCGTCTCCGCCTTGCGGCGGGCGAAGACCTCGTCGGCCGAGTCGCGGTCGATGCGGCCGGCCGGGGTGCGGACCAGCTCGTCGACCGGGAGGCCGCCCTCGGCCTCCAGCTCGGCGGCGAGGGCGTTGGCCCGGGTCACGAAGCGGGTGTTGGCCCACAGGAACCAGATGCCGATCAGCGGCAGCACCAGGACCGCGATCCCCATGGTGACGGTGATCAGCTTGCCGTCCTGGATGAGCATCACGCCCCGGCTGCCGACCAGGACGAAGTAGAAGACCAGGACGGCAGCCGTGACGAAGTAAGTGATCTTTGCGCGCATGACCGGCAGTCCAGCTCAGTTCAGGTCGAGGAAGTGTTCCAGGCCGAAGGTCAGGCCCGGAGTGGTCACCACGCGGCGCGCGCCGAGCAGGATGCCCGGCATGAAGCTGCTGTGGTGGAGCGAGTCATGACGGATCGTCAGCGTCTCGCCCTCGGCGCCCAGGAGGACCTCCTGGTGCGCCAGCAGACCGCGCAGCCGGACCGCGTGGACGGGGACGCCGTCGACGTCCGCGCCGCGCGCCCCGTCCAGCGCCGTCGCCGTGGCGTCCGGCGCGGGGGCGACCCCGGCCTCGGCGCGGGCCGCCGCGATCAGCTGCGCGGTGCGCGTCGCGGTGCCCGAGGGCGCGTCCACCTTGTTGGGGTGGTGCAGCTCGACGACCTCGACCGACTCGAAGTAGGGGGCGGCGAGCTGCGCGAACTTCATCGTCAGGACGGCCCCGATGGAGAAGTTCGGCGCGATGAGCACACCGGTGGACGGCGAGCCGTCCAGCCAGGTGGTGAGCTGCGCGAGGCGGTCCTCGGTCCAGCCGGTGGTGCCGACGACCGCGTGCATCCCGTGGCGCACACAGAAGTCGAGGTTGCCCATCACCGAGGCGGGGGTGGTCAGTTCGACCACGACCTGGGCGCCCGCGTCGGCGAGCGCCTCCAGCTTGTCGCCCCGGCCCAGCGCGGCCACCAGCTCCATGTCCTCGGCCGCTTCCACGGCCCGTACCGCCTCGGAGCCGATCCGGCCCTTGGCGCCGAGGACCGCCACGCGCAGCTTGCTCATGCTTGCTTCCTTACGTCCTTGCGAACACGTACGGATCAGGAGACCGCTTCATGGAGGCGGTCGGCCTGCTTGTCCTTCAGCGGGCCGATGACGGACAGCGAGGGACGCCGGCCCAGCACATCACGGGCCACCTCGCGGACGTCGTCCGGGGTGACCGCGGCTATCCGGGCCAGCATGTCGTCGACCGACATCTGGGTGCCCCAGCACAGCTCGCTCTTGCCGATGCGGTTCATCAGCGCGCCCGTGTCCTCCAGGCCGAGCACGGTCGAACCGGAGAGCTGGCCGACCGCGCGGCCGATCTCCTCGTCCGACAGGCCGTCCGAGGCGACCCGGTCCAGCTCGTCCCGGCAGATCTTCAGGACGTCGTGGACCTGGTTGGGGCGGCAGCCCGCGTACACGCCGAACAGACCGCAGTCGGCGAAGCCCGAGGTGTACGAGTACACGCTGTAGGCGAGGCCGCGCTTCTCCCGTACCTCCTGGAAGAGGCGGGACGACATGCCGCCGCCCAGGGCCGTGTTCAGCACGCCGAGCGCCCAGCGGCGCTCGTCGGTGCGGGCCAGGCCCGGCATGCCGAGGACGACGTGCGCCTGCTCGGTGCGGCGGTTGAGAAGCTCGACGCGACCCGCCGTCTTCAGGGTGCGGTTGCCGTCGCGCGGGGCGAGGGGGACCGCGTCCGTCTGGCTGAGCGCGCCGGCCTTCTCGAAGGCCTTGCGGACCTGGCGTACGACGGTGGCGTGGTCGACGTTTCCGGCGGCCGCCACGACCAGGTGGCGCGGGTCGTAGTGCTTCTTGTAGAAGCGGGCGACCTGCGACCGGGTCAGCGCGTTGATCGTGTCGACCGTGCCGAGGACCGGGCGGCCCAGCGGGGTGTCGCCGAGCATGGTGTGCGCGAACAGGTCGTGCACGCAGTCGCCCGGGTCGTCCTCGGTCATCGCGATCTCTTCGAGGATGACACCGCGCTCGGCGTCCACGTCCTCTTCGAGGATCAGCGAGCCGGTCAGCATGTCGCAGACGACGTCGATCGCCAGCGGCAGGTCGGTGTCGAGCACGCGCGCGTAGTAGCAGGTGTACTCCTTCGCCGTGAAGGCGTTCATCTCGCCGCCGACCGCGTCGATCGCGGAGGAGATGTCGAGGGCGCTGCGCTTGCGTGTGCCCTTGAAGAGGAGGTGCTCCAGGTAGTGCGTGGCGCCGTTGAGCGTGGGCGTCTCGTCGCGGGAGCCGACCTGGACCCAGATGCCGAAGGTCGCCGACCGTACGGACGGCAGGGTCTCGGTGACGACGCGCAGGCCGCCGGGGAGGGTGGTGCGGCGGACGGTGCCGATGCCGTTGGTGCCCTGGAGAAGCGTTTGGGTACGGGCGACGGCCCGCGCCTCCGAGGAGGTGCGGGCCGTCGCCTTGGAGCTACGGGACGTCACTTGTCGGTGTCGTCCTTCGTCTCGTCGCCGTCTTCACCCTCGACGACCGGGACCAGGGAGAGCTTGCCGCGGGAGTCGATCTCCGCGATCTCGACCTGGACCTTGGTGCCGACCGCGAGCACGTCCTCGACGTTCTCCACGCGCTTGCCACCGGCGAGCTTGCGGATCTGCGAGATGTGCAGCAGGCCGTCCTTGCCGGGCATCAGGGAGACGAACGCACCGAAGGTGGTGGTCTTGACGACCGTACCCAGGTAGCGCTCGCCGACCTCCGGCATGGTCGGGTTGGCGATCGCGTTGATCGTGGCGCGGGCGGCCTCGGCCTGCGAGCCGACCTGGGCACCGATGTAGATGGTGCCGTCGTCCTCGATCGTGATCTCGGCGCCGGTGTCCTCCTGGATCTGGTTGATCATCTTGCCCTTGGGGCCGATGACCTCACCGATCTTGTCCACCGGGATCTTGACGGTGATGATCCGCGGGGCGTTCGGGGACATCTCGTCCGGCGTGTCGATCGCTTCCATCATCACGTCGAGGATGTGGAGGCGGGCGTCGCGGGCCTGCTTGAGGGCCGCGGCCAGGACGGAGGCCGGGATGCCGTCCAGCTTGGTGTCGAGCTGGAGGGCGGTGACGAACTCCTTCGTACCGGCGACCTTGAAGTCCATGTCGCCGAAGGCGTCCTCCGCACCGAGGATGTCGGTGAGGGCGACGTAGTGCGTCTTGCCGTCGATCTCCTGGGAGATCAGGCCCATGGCGATACCGGCGACGGGGGCCTTGAGCGGCACACCGGCGTTCAGCAGCGACATGGTGGAGGCGCAGACCGAGCCCATGGACGTCGAGCCGTTGGAGCCGAGGGCCTCGGACACCTGACGGATCGCGTACGGGAACTCCTCGCGCGTCGGCAGGACCGGCACGATCGCGCGCTCGGCGAGCGCGCCGTGGCCGATCTCGCGGCGCTTCGGGGAGCCGACGCGGCCGGTCTCGCCGACCGAGTACGGCGGGAAGTTGTAGTTGTGCATGTAGCGCTTGCGGGTCACCGGGGAAAGGGTGTCCAGCTGCTGCTCCATACGGAGCATGTTGAGGGTGGTGACGCCCAGGATCTGGGTCTCGCCACGCTCGAACAGCGCCGAGCCGTGCACGCGCGGGATGGCCTCGACCTCGGCGGCCAGGGTACGGATGTCCGTGATCCCGCGGCCGTCGATGCGGACCTTGTCCTTGATGACGCGCTCGCGGACCAGCTTCTTGGTCAGCGCGCGGTAGGCGGCGGAGATCTCCTTCTCGCGGCCCTCGAAGGCCGGGAGGAGCTTCTCGGCGGCCAGCTCCTTGACGCGGTCCAGCTCCGTCTCGCGGTCCTGCTTGCCCGCGATGGTGAGCGCCTGGGCGAGCTCGCCCTTGACCGCGGCGGTGAGCGCCTCCAGGACGTCGTCCTGGTAGTCGAGGAAGACCGGGAACTCGCCGGTCGGCTTCGCGGCCTTGGCGGCGAGGTCGGCCTGGGCCTTGCAGAGCACCTTGATGAAGGGCTTCGCGGCGTCCAGACCGGCGGCGACGACCTCCTCGGTCGGCGCCTCGGCGCCGCCCTTGACCAGCTGGATGGTCTTCTCGGTGGCCTCGGCCTCGACCATCATGATCGCGACGTCGCCGTCCTCCAGGGCGCGGCCCGCGACGACCATGTCGAAGACGGCGTCCTCGAGCTCGGTGTGCGTCGGGAAGGCGACCCACTGGCCGTTGATCAGCGCGACGCGGACGCCGCCGATCGGGCCGGAGAAGGGCAGACCGGCCAGCTGGGTGGACGCGGACGCGGCGTTGATCGCGACGACGTCGTACAGGTGGTCGGGGTTGAGCGCCATGATCGTGGCGACGACCTGGATCTCGTTGCGCAGGCCCTTCTTGAAGGACGGGCGCAGCGGGCGGTCGATCAGGCGGCAGGTGAGGATCGCGTCCTCGGAGGGGCGGCCCTCCCGGCGGAAGAAGGAGCCGGGGATCTTGCCGGCCGCGTACATCCGCTCCTCGACGTCCACCGTCAGGGGGAAGAAGTCGAGCTGGTCCTTGGGCTTCTTGGACGCGGTGGTGGCCGACAGGACCATCGTGTCGTCGTCCAGGTACGCGACGGCGGAGCCGGCGGCCTGCTTGGCCAGGCGGCCCGTCTCGAAGCGGATGGTGCGGGTGCCGAAGGAACCGTTGTCAATAACGGCCTCGGCGTAGTGGGTCTCGTTCTCCACTAGCGTTTTCTCCGATACTCATCGTCTTTCGTCCCCGGGCCCGTGTGGCGGGGGACGGGCGGAGAAGCGCTCCTTGGCTGCGGGCCGGTCTTCGATCGAAGCATCCGGGGGCGTTTTCTCCCGGAGGCCACTACCGAGGACCGGCGGCGGGAGGAGCCTTCTCGCTCATTGTGTGTTGCGTTGTACGACCAGACTACTGAGCGTCCGGTACGTTCCGCACGTACAGCAAAGGGAGCGGCCCCCTAATAGGTGGGAACCGCTCCCTTCACGGCGACTTACTTGGCGCCGCCGGCCGCACCGCGGCGGATGCCCAGGCGGTCGACCAGCGCACGGAAGCGCTGGATGTCCTTCTTGGCCAGGTACTGCAGCAGGCGGCGGCGCTGGCCCACGAGGATCAGCAGACCACGACGGGAGTGGTGGTCGTGCTTGTGGGTCTTGAGGTGCTCGGTCAGGTCCGAGATGCGGCGGGAGAGCATGGCGACCTGGACCTCGGGGGAGCCGGTGTCGCCCTCCTTCTGGCCGAACTCGGACATGATCTGCTTCTTCGTAGCGGCGTCGAGAGACACTCGGTACTCCTCGTAGTCAAAATGTGCCACCGAGTGCCCCTGGTCTTTGTCTCAGGGGAGCTTCCGTTACTCGGGAGGCGGGGATCCGCTGGGCGCAGCCCCCAGAACAACCCGGAGGCGCGTACACAAACGGCCGTCACACAGCGTACCAGTACGCGGGGACTCGTCCGATCGGGGGTTCCCGGCGCCCCGGGCGTGTCCCGGCGGCCCGGTCAGCCGCTGGTGAGCGAGCGGGCCCGGTCGAAGACGTCGAGGACGGCCAGGCAGAGCGGGACCAGCGAGAGCAGTACGGCGCCCTCGGCGAGGTCGAGGCTGCGGCCCCAGAACGGCGAGAGGCCCTTCTTCGGGATGATCAGGCCGATGGCGGTGATCAGGGCGGCGCCGGCGGCGACGGCCGCGGAGAGCCAGATCGTACGGATGTCGAGGGAGCCGCGGTCGCCGTAGCGGACGAAGTCGTACAGCAGGTCGCCGGGCGGGTTCAGGGACAGGCCCAGGACCAGCAGGGCGATGGCGGCGATCCCGGCCACCAGGACGCAGGCGACCTGCGAGGTGTAGCGGAACAGGCGGGCGCGCAGCAGCATGGCGAGCCCGGCCATCAGGGCGAGGAGCTGGCCGTAGAGGCTGTGCGAGAAGCCGAGGACGGCGGCGGAGCCGACGACGGTCGCGGCGCAGCCGCCGACCAGGCCGAGCAGCATCTCGTGGCCGCGCCGGGCCTGGGCGGCGATGCGCTCGGCGTCGACGGGGCGGGCGTCGGGGGCGCTGCTGGGCTCGGGGCCGAAGTCGTCGGCGGTGGCGCTGCGCGGGGAGGCGTAGCCGATGGGGAGCCGGGCGAAGCGCGCCGAGAGGCCGGGCAGGAAGGCGACCAGGCCGATGGCGACCGGGGCGCAGACCGCGGCCGTACGGGTGGCGGTGGACTCGGTGAGGATCGCCACGAAGGTGGCGAGGGTGCCGGTGGCGGCGAGGAAGGTGGTCGCCACGAACGGGGCGTCGCCGCTCGGGGTGAGCACGACCAGGGACACCGAGGCGACCAGGACGGTGACGCAGCCGAGCAGGAACTGGAGCTTGCCGGGGCCGTCGCCGCTGTCGGGGCCGATGATGCCGGAGCCCGCGATGAGCAGCAGGGGCAGTGCGCCCAGGCCCAGGGCCACGGCGCTGGCGCGGTCGGAGTAGACCCGGGCCCGCACCCCCGCGAAGGCGGTGAGCAGCAGTCCGGCGGAGCCCGCGATGATGCCGGGCAGGCCGTGCATGACGTGGTCGACGGGGTCCGCGTACCAGAGGACGAAGCCCATCAGGACGAGCAGCAGGACGCCGCCGACCAGGCCCGCCCAGCGCAGCAGGTCGTCGCTCCACAGGTGGCGGTCGCGGGTGACGGCGGAGGCGACGGCGTCCGAGACGTCGTCGAAGACGGCGGGCGGCAGCGACTCGGCGAACGGGCGCAGGCTCAGCAGCTCCCCGTCGAGGACCTGCTGCGCGGCGAGGGTGCGGGCGCCGTCGAGGACGGTGCCGTCGCGGCGCACCAGGTGGTAGCCGGTGGGCGCGCCCGCGGGCTGGGTCTGACCGGTGAGCCGGAGGATCTCCGGATAGACGTCGGCGACGGCGATGTCCTCCGGGAGGGCCACATCGATGCGACTGTCGGGCGCCACCACCGTGACCCGGCAGAAGCCTGTCGCTGCGGTCGTACTCACGTCCTCGGACCCCCTGATTCGCGGTTGCGCACACTGCGCGCGCCACCCTACCGGGCTCCGGTGTCACAGGCTGCAAGTAGGATCACCGTCGCGCGCAGGAAGCCCCCGAAACGAGCGGTCAGGGGGCGCCGGAACGCAAGTGACCGTCCGTATTGAGGGATTGATGCTCCGGTGAGCCAGATCGTCGTCAAACGCCCGCCGCGGTCCTTGCCGCCCGAAGTGTCCTCGGACGAGCTGCGGCTGGAGGCGCCGCCGGAGCTGCCGCGCGGACAGCAGGAGTCGATGCTGATGCAGCTCCTGCCGATGCTCGGCATGGGCTCGTCGGTGGTGTTCTTCTTCATGCCCAACTCGGCGCCGTTCATGAAGATCATGGGCGCGCTGATGCTGGTCTCCACCCTGGCGATGGTCATCGCGCAGCTGGTGAAGTTCCGCAAGGGTGCGCAGGGGCAAATGGCAGATGTCCGGCGCGACTACCTCAAGTACCTCGCCCAGACGCGGCGTGCGGTGCGCAAGACCGCGCGTCGCCAGCGCGACGCGCAGCTGTATCTGCACCCGGCGCCCGAGCAGTTGTGGTCGGTGGTCGCGGAGGGCTCGCGGGTGTGGGAGCGCCGGGTCGGCGACGACGACTTCGGGCAGGCCCGGATCGGGCTTGGCGCGCAGCAGCTCGCGACCCCGCTGATAGCGCCGGAGACGGCGCCGGTGGACGAGCTGGAGCCGCTGTGCGCGGGCGCCATGCAGCAGTTCCTGGCGGTGCACGGGTCGCTGGACGGGCTGCCGATGGCGGTCTCGATGCGCGCCTTCTACCACGTGACGGTCTCCGGCGACCCGGACGCCTCGCAGTCGGCGGCGCGCGCGCTGGTGGCACAGCTGGTGACGCTGCACTCCCCCGACGACCTGATGGTCGCCGTGGTGGCGGCGCCGGGCGCGGTGGCGCGCTGGGACTGGACGAAGTGGCTGCCGCACACCCAGGTCCCCGGCCAGGTCGACGGGGCCGGTACGAAGCGGCTGTTCGGCGACGACCTGGGCGAGCTGGAGCTGCTGCTGCACAGCAGGCTGGACGGGCGGCCCCGGTTCAGCCGGGACAACCAGCCGGTCCTGGACCAGCCGCACCTGGTGGTGGTCCTGGACGGCGGGATGGTGCCGCCGGACTCGGCGTTCGCGGCCGCCGAGGGCCTGCAGGGCGTCACCATCATCGAGGTGGTGCCGGGCGAGCTCGACGAGCCGCGCGGCGGCCTCTCGGTGGTCGTGCGGCCGGGCAGGCTGCGCCTGGAGTCGGGCTTCGGGCTCGCGTACGAGGGCGTGCCCGACCAGATGTCGCTGCCGGCCGCCGAGGCGCTGGCCCGCCAGCTCGCGCCGCTGCAGATGGGCACCGGTGACGACGACGAACCGCTGCTCGCCAACCTGGACTTCACGGATCTGCTGAACCTCGGGGACGCGGGCTCCATCGACGTGGCCCGCACCTGGCGGCCGCGCTCGACGGCCGAGCGGCTACGGGTGCCGATCGGCGTCGGCGAGGACGGCCAGCCGGTGATGCTGGACCTCAAGGAGGCCGCGCAGGAGGGCATGGGCCCGCACGGCCTGTGCGTGGGCGCGACCGGCTCCGGCAAGTCGGAGCTCCTTCGCACCCTGGTGCTCGGCCTCGCGGTCACCCACACCTCGGAGACGCTGAACTTCGTCCTCGCCGACTTCAAGGGCGGCGCGACCTTCACCGGCATGTCGCAGATGCCGCACGTGGCGGCGGTCATCACCAACCTGGCGGACGACCTGACCCTGGTCGACCGCATGGGCGACGCGATCCGCGGCGAGCTCCAGCGCCGCCAGGAGCTGCTGCGCTCGGCGGGCAACTACGCCAACATGCACGACTACGAGAAGGCGCGCGCGGCGGGCGCCCCGCTCGAACCGCTGGCCTCGCTGGTCCTGGTGATCGACGAGTTCTCCGAACTCCTCACCGCCAAGCCCGACTTCATCGACATGTTCATCCAGATCGGCCGCATCGGCCGCTCCCTGGGCGTGCACCTGCTGCTGGCCTCGCAGCGCCTGGAGGAGGGCAAGCTGCGCGGCCTGGACACGTACCTCTCCTACCGCGTGGGTCTGCGGACCTTCTCGGCGGCCGAGTCGCGCACCGCGCTCGGCGTCCCCGACGCCTACCACCTGCCATCGGTGCCCGGTTCGGGCTACCTCAAGTTCGGCACGGACGAGATGGTCCGCTTCAAGGCGGCGTACGTGTCGGGCACCTACCGCTCCGGCGGCCCCGACCTCACCGTGGGCCCGCTGCCGATAGAGCGGCGCACCGCGCTGTTCACGGCGGCCCCGGTGCCGGTCGTGTACGCGGCGCCGGACCCGGCGGCCGTGCGCGGCCCGGGCGAGGACGACGCTCTGGCCGACACGGTGCTCGACGTGATCGTGCGGCGCCTGGAGGGGCAGGGCGTGCCCGCCCACCAGGTGTGGCTGCCGCCGCTGGACGACGCGCCCTCGCTCGACCAGCTGCTGCCGGGCATCGCGGCGACGGCGGAGCGCGGTCTCAACGCGACGGAGTACACCCGCCCGGGCGGTCTGATCGTGCCGCTCGGCCTCATCGACAAGCCCTTCGAGCAGCGCCGCGAGGTGCTCTACCGCGACTTCTCGGGCGCGGCCGGCCACATGCTGCTCGTCGGCGGCCCGCAGTCCGGCAAGTCGACGCTGCTGCGCACCCTGATCTCGTCGTTCGCGCTCACCCACACCCCGCACGAAGTGCAGTTCTACGGGCTGGACTTCGGCGGTGGCGGCCTGTCGGCCGTCGCCGACCTGCCGCATGTGGGCGGCATCGCCTCGCGCCTGGACCCCGAGCGGGTGCGGCGTACGGTGGCGGAGGTCGCGGGCGTGCTGAACCGCCGCGAGGAGTTCTTCCGCGCCAACGGCATCGACTCCATCTCCACCTACCGGCGCCGCCGCGCGGCCGGTGACCTGCCGGGCGAGGCCTGGGGCGACGTGTTCCTGGTCATCGACGGCTGGGGCGCGTTCCGCGGCGACTACGAGATGCTCGACGGCGTCGTCCAGGACATCGCGAGCCGGGGCCTGGGCTACGGCATCCACGTCATCCTCACCGCCTCCCGCTACATGGAGGTGCGCGCCGCGCTCAAGGACCAAATCCTGGGCCGCCTGGAGCTGCGGCTCGGTGACTCGATGGACTCCGAGTTCGACCGCAAGGTCGCGGCCAACGTGCCGGTGGGCATGCCGGGCCGCGGCCAGGTCGCGGAGAAGCTGCACTTCATGTCGGCGCTGCCGCGCATGGACGGCTCGTGCGACCCCGAGACGCTCACCCAGGCCACCGAGGAGTTCGTCCGTACGGTGAAGGAGGCCTGGCAGGGCCCGGCCGCCCCCACCGTCCGGCTGCTCCCCCGCCGCCTCCCGGCCGACCAGCTGCCGAAGGGCTTCGAGTACCCGCAGCACGGTGTGGCGATCGGCATCGACGAGACCAATCTGGAGCCGGTGTTCGTCGACTTCGAGACCGACCCGTTCTTCCTGGTCTTCGGCGAGAGCGAGTCGGGCAAGACGGCGCTGCTTCGCCACCTCGCCCAGAAGATCTCCGAGCGGTACTCGCCGGACGAGGCGAAGATCGTGGTCGGCGACTACCGCCGCTCGCTCCTGGACGTGGTCCCGGACACGCATCTCCTTGAGTACGCGCCGCTGGCCAGCGCGCTCGAGATGCACATGAACGCGCTCGCGGACCTGATGGTGCGCCGCCAGCCCCCGGCGGACGTGACCCCGCAGCAGCTGCGCGACCGCTCCTGGTGGACCGGCCCGCAGGTCTTCATCATCATCGACGACTACGAGCTGGTGTCGACGAACGCGGGCAACCCGCTGTCGGTGATGGTGGAGAACCTGCCGTTCTCCCGCGACGTCGGCGTCCGCTTCATCATCGCCCGCAGCTCGGCGGGCGCATCGCGCTCGATGTACGAGACGTTCATGCAGCGCATCAAGGAGCTCGGCGCGCAGGGCGTGGTCCTGTCCGGCGACCCGAACGAGGGCGATGTGCTGGGCAACGTCCGGCCTCGCCCGATGCCGCAGGGCCGCGGCTACTTCGTCTCCCGCAAGCGCGGCACCCCGCTGGTGCAGCTGGGCTGGCTCCCGGAGCAGTGACAGTAGGAGGAACGGGCGGTGCGAGCCGCCCGCTCCAACTACGCTGACAGGCACTGAACTTCGAAGGGAACGTGCTACATGGGCAGCGAACGTGAGAAGGAAGAGCTGTACGCCCTGGACATCACGGGCGTGGAGTGGGTGAGCGCGCCCGGCACCGAGGAGGCGGAGGAGCGGGTGGAGATCGCCCATCTGCCCGGCGGCGCCGTCGCGATGCGGTCGTCCCTCGACCCGGACACCGTGCTGCGGTACACGGAGGCGGAGTGGACGGCGTTCGTCCTGGGGGCCAGGGACGGCGAGTTCGACCTGCGCTGAGCGCTCGCGCGGCGTTCCAGTACATACGGAAGGGGGTCACGCCCGACGCGGGCGTGACCCCCTTTCCCTGTGCCTGTCCCCGGGATCAGTAGCTCTCGGTGAACAGCCGCGACGCCTTGAGGTCGGTCGCGTGGTAGCTCTCCTTGCCGGTCTCGATCGTCTTGGCGATCTTCTCCAGCGTCATCTGGATGTCGTGCGCGTCGGCCCGGTAGTCCTTCTGGACCTTCAGGTACTGGCCGTGCGCCTCGCCGTCCCAGGTGTTGGCGACGACGTTGACCGCCGCCTCCATGCGCCCGAGGTCGTCCGTGATGCGCTTGGAGATGGCGCGGATGCTGTTCGCGATCTCCTGGACGTTCTCATACCGAATCTTGAGGTCGGGACCCAAGTCGCCCATGTCTGCTCCTCGTGAAGTCTGAACTGCTGGATGCGTACGTACGCGGATGACCCGCGGCGCGTGCGTGCGGCGCCGGCCGGGTGCCTTGCGGCAGTGCCTAGAGGTTGTTCAGGCCGGAGGTGTTGGGCACGCCGCCGCTGGCGGCGCCGCCCTCCGCGTTGAGCGCCCGGAACGCGGCGTCGACCTCCGCGTCGTTCTCCTGGTTGAGGTTCTTCGTACCGATCACGGCGTTGTACAGGACGTCCAGCTTGCGGCGGATGTCGTCGTGGCGCCGGTTCAGCGTGTCCTGGGCGGTCACGAACTGGTTGGCACCGGAACCGGTCCAGCCGGCCCCGACCGTGGCGATCGCGTCGGCCAGGACGCGGATCTGCTGGCTCATGTCGTGGGCGGTTTCCTCAATGGCGTTCTTGGCCTTGGTGACGGCCTCGTAGCCAATGCTCTGACCACCGGGGTTGGAGCTCATTGTCTTCCCTCTCGTGAGTGTCCGAGCGAGTGATCACGCTCGCTTGTTGCGTACACGTACCGCCGCGACGGCGCCGCCGATGAGGACGACGAGCGCGGCGATGATGGCGATGACGGTCCAGGGCGCGGAGTCCTTGTCCTCGGACTCCGCGTCCGCGGCCTTACCGGCCTGCGGCTTCTCCTGGTCGCCACTGCCTGCCCCCTTGTCTGCTGTGTCTGCGGGAGAGGGGGAAGTCGTGGCTGCGCCGCCTCGGGCGGCGAGCAGCGGATTCACGTCTGCGGGGCCCGGGTTGCCGTTCCCCTTGAGGAGGACCTGGGCGGGGCGGACGGTGCCGTAGCCGATGTACTGGCTGGGCACCTTGCCGTTGTGCCCGGCGGTCTCCATCATCACGCGCAGCACCTGGTTGCCGGTCCAGTCGGGGTGGGCGGACCAGATGAGGGCGGCTGTGGCGGAGGTTAGGGCGGTGGCTTGGCTGGTGCCGTGGGAAGCGCAGTACCCGGCGCCACGCGTGCAGTACCCGGGGATCTCATCGCCCGGGGCCGCGAGCCCCACGCCTGCACCGTGGTTGGACCACTGCGCGACCTTGCCCTTGGAGTCGATGGCACTCACCGCGACGACACCGGGGTACGCCCCTGGGTGGTCGATGCGGTCGAGTTCGTCGTTGCCCGCTGCCGCAAAGATCAGCTTGCCCTTCTTGAGGGCGTAGTCGACCGCCGACTTGAGTTCGGCGTCCTCGGCGCCGTTGGGCGAGCCGCCCAACGACACACTGATGATCTTGGCCTCGGTGTCCGCGGCGGCGCGAATGCCCAGCGAGACGACCTTCAGCCCCGGCAGGACGTTCTCGTAGGCCTTCACCGGAAGGACCTTGGCCCCGGGAGCGAGCCCCTTGACCCCGCCCTGCGCACCGCTGCCCGCGATGAGCAGCCCCATGTTCGTCCCGTGCCGGTTGGTGTCCTCGCGGGCACTCTTCGCCGGCTGGTCGATGTTCTTGCCCGGCAGGACACGGCCCTTGAGTTCCGGAACGGTGTCGTCGACACCGCTGTCGACGACCGCCACCGTGACCCCGGAACCGGTGCTGACCTTCCACATGGCGTCCGCGTCCATCGCGTCCAGGTACCACTGCTTGGACCGCATGTCGTCGGCCAGCGCCGTCGGCGCGGTGCCGACGCAGCAGGCCAGCGCGGCAGCCACCGCGGCACCGAGAAGTGCCGAGCGGCTGCGCACCGAGCGGGCTGAGCTGAACATGGGACTGCGGACTCCTTGAGCGGCGATGGTTTGCGTACGTCAGTCGACCACCGGCGGGACGACCTTGCGGTGGTCCATCGCCCACGTCTCCTCGTCCTCGACCAGGTAGTCGGGGGCCTCGGAAGAAGTGGAACGACGCCGGTCCGTGCCTCGCTTGTTGCCGTTCACCAACCCCGTACCACCGGGGGTGAATTCACCACGCCCGCCGAGAGACGCACGCGGGGCCCCAACAGTTCCACCCGGCTCGGAAGCCAGCCTGCGACCGCCCATGCCCGTCGCGCCACGCGCCTGGCCGCCGGGGCCGTGGCCCATACCGCCGCCCATGGGCCCACGGCCCATACCGGTTCCGGCGCGCTCCTCGCCGACGACCGTGCCCATCGGAAGCCGGGGCGTCGAGCCACGGCCGGTCATCGGTGTGGGACGCCCGCCGCTGATGCCCTCGGGGGTGATACCGCGCGTGGTGCCCGGCGGACCACTCGGACGAGCGATACCCGGACCGCGCAGACCGCCCGTCGAACGACCGGTGGCCGGTCCCTCGCCGGGCACACGGGTCGTCGTGGTCGGCCGCTCCAGACCGCTCTTGCCGAGCGGACCCGGCAGGACGGGAGGCGGGGTGAGAACAGGCGTCGGTCCGACATGTGTCGGAGTGGGAACGGCAGGCCCAGTGGGCCGCGTCGTGGTCTCCGGGGGCGGAGTCATGGTGACGGAGTCGATGGAGGTTCCCACCGGCTGGTGCACACCGGAAGGTGCCGTAACCGCCGAGCCGGGGGTCACTGTCGCGTTACCAGCCGTGGTGTGGTGCCCCGTTGAGCCGGAAGGCGCGTAGGACGCCCCGCCCACGACACCGCCGCTACCGCTGTGCGCGGCGGAGGGGCCGCCGCCGTAGGACGAACTCGTCCCGTAGGCGGACTCGTCGCCACTGCGCTGGACCGGCAACGGCGCAAACTTAGGCTCAGGCTGCGCCGAAATCCGATCCTTCGACGTGTTGTAGAACGACGCCAGCCGATTCAGCGCATTGATCGCCTCGTTCGTCTTCGGCCCCACCGCCTTCAGGCGGGCCTTCTCCTTCTCCGGGTCGGCGTAGCACATGCCGTCCGACGCCGGGACCGCCGCCTTCGCCTCGGTCAGGGCCTGGCCCGCGCGGGCCATCTCCTGGCCGACGGCCCCGGCGTACTCGCTCAGCACCAGCGTTTCCGAGATCATGCCGCGGCCCCACTCGCGGAACGCGTCGCCACCGGCGCCGTGCCACTTGACCTGGTCGATGTACCAGCGCAGGTCCCGCGCGATGTCCGCGATGTCGGGCGCCGCGGCGGCCAGCGTCTCGGCCGCGCCGGTCAGTTCGCCCGGCTTGGCCGAGGCCAGCATCGCGTTGAGGGCTTCGAGGGTCATGCCCTCGAACTCGTCCGTCGCCATCGTTGTGCCCCCCTTTACTTCAGGCCGCCGGAGTCGGCGTCGTTGCCCTTGGCGGGCGGCTGCTTCGTACCCGGATTCGCACCCGGACCCTGGTCTCCCGGCTTCGTACCGGCCGCCGGAGTCTCGTAGTACTTCTCCGTCTCCTTGCGGATGGCCTGGTAGCGGTGGGCCTCGTCCACGTCGATGCCGCCGTAGCCCTTGTCCGCGATGTGCACCGCGATGCCCATGCCCTCGATCTGCTCACCGAAGATCTTGGTGAGCCGCTCCAGGTTCGTACGGACCTTGTCGTACGCCTTGTGCAGCTCGTCCGCGGCCGCGAACCCCTTGCCGTACGCCTCGGGCTGCACCCGCTGGTCGGCGATCTTGGTGTGGCGGGCCGGGGACTTGTCCAGGCTGCGCAGCAGTTCCTCCATGCGGCCCTTGAAGTCGGCGAGGCTCACCCCGTCGACGCCGAGGTCCGGCTTTCCGCCGCCGTTGCCCTTGCCGCCGTTGCCGCCACCGTTCGGCTCGGCCACTGTTCCTCCCCGTGAATCCCCGTCGACACCGCTGTGCCACTGGTGCCGCGCTACCGCTGCCGCTTCGTCACACTCGTGAAGCGCGCGAAGCATGTGATCACTCTAGTCACTCCGGTTTCGGAGCCGAATGAGTATCCGTACTCAAAGACGTCTCAGGTTCGTCCCGAAACGCCGTTCGCCCCGTTCACCTTCTGCAAACCCCGCTTCCGGGCGTCCCGGATCACCGTCGCCGTGCCCGCGACCACCGCCACCAGCAGGGCGGCGATGCCCAACGCGTACGTGGCGTACCGCTCGTTGCGCTCCTGGGGCGTCTCGGAGAGCGCCAGCGCGGCCACGTCCGGAGCCTGGGCCTTGGCCGGGCCGGGGTCCGGGTGCGCGGCCGCCTCCGGGGGCGAGTCGTCGGTCACCGCGCGGACCGGGTCGACCACACCCCAGCCGACGAAGTTGTCGTGCCCGTTGACCGAACGCTCGGCCGTCTGCTCGATCCGCGCGATGATCTGCGCGGCGGTCCACTTCGTGCTCGCGTACGGGTACTTCGCGCGCAGCAGCGCGGCGACCCCGGCGACGTACGGGGCGGAGAAGCTCGTTCCGTTGTCCGAGCACTGGCCGTTGCCCGGCACGGTCGAGACGACGTCGACGCCCGGCGCCGCGACCCCCACGAACGTGCCCGGCTGCGAGAACACCGCGCGCTCGTTGTTGCGGTCCGAGGACGCGACCGCGAGGACGCCCGGGAAGGCCGCCGGGTAGGTGTCCTTCGCTTTGCCGTCCATGCCGTCGTTGCCCGCCGAGGCGACCACCACGATCTGCTTGTCGAGCGCCCGCCGGACGGCCCTCGCGAGGTCCGAGTTGGGGCCCTGCGGCTCGGTCGTGTCCTGCGAGATGTTGATGACGTCGGCGTGCTGCGCGATGGCGTGGTCGATGGCCTTCGCCATCGTGTCCGTCTTGCCGCTGTTCTTCTCGTCGTTCTGGCGGATCGGGATGATCGTGGCCTCGGGCGCAAGTCCCACGAAGCCGGTGCCCGCGCGCGGGCGCGCGGCGATGATGCCCGCGACCTTGGTGCCGTGGCCGACCTCGTCGACCGTGCCGCCGGTCTTGCCGCGCTTGTCGTTCTGCTCGCCCGAACCGTCCTTCTCGGGCTTGAGGTAGTCCGCGCCGCTCTTGGCGTCGACCGCGGACTTCAGCTGCGGGTTGGCGATGTCGACACCGGTGTCGATGACCGCGACCCGTACGCCCTTGCCCTTGGTGTCCTGCCACAGCTCGTCGAAGAGCACCCGCTGGAGCGACCAGGGGCGACCCTCGATCTGCTTCTTCATGGGGAAGGTGCACTCGCCGCTGCCGTCGATGCCGAGGGCGGGCGGCACGGGTGCGGCGTACGCGGACGGGGCGAGCGCCAGCGCGGCGACGGCCGTGGCCACGCCCACCAGCACCGGCTTCCTGAATGGCTTCAGCATCGACACTGACGTCAGTCCTCCCTACGAGCCCTGGGGCTGGCGGGCGCTGTTGGTGTCGAGCCGGGGGCCCTTGGACAGGAACTCCGACCAGTTGATGGGCACCAGGGCCGGGGTGACCTTCTCGTATCCGAGGCGCTGCTGCGCCTGGCTCGGCTCGGGGCGGCCGTCGTCGGGCTTCTGCTGGTCGCCGGCGCCGATGTCGGAGCGGGCGGCGTCACTGTCGCCGTTGGCCTGCACCGCGTACCGCAGTCCGGTGTCGGTGACCAGGAACAGCGAGCCGTCCGGCTTGGTCTGCTTGCCCTGCACCTGCGTGTAGAGCAGGCCGGTTCCGGGGGTGACGTACGTGCTGGTGCCGCCCGCGGTGATGGCCGCCGGGTACTCGGTGCCTGCCCAGGTGGACAGGGTGGTGTTGCCCTTGTCGTCGACCTTGCGCAGCACGCTGCACACGGTGCTGCGCGCGCCCGAGGCGGCCGCGCCACCGCCCGCGTTGACCTGCTTCGCCTTCTTGTCGGGCCAGTTGTTGGCGGCGCCGAAGAACTCTGTGGTCGGCGCGATCGAGGCCGCGTCGACGGCCTTCACCGTGCCGTGCATGCCGAGCCTGGTGTTCTGCGGCGAGTTGAGCAGCAGCCAGGCCGTGAAGTCGGAGACGGGCTGCACCTTCCCCTTCAGTACTACGTACTGCTGGAGGCCCGCGCCGGTCTGGGCGCTCAGCACCATGCCGACCTTGTCGAGGTCCGGCGAGAGACCGCCGCCGGTGGCCGCCGGGGAGCCGGCCTGGCCGGGGATCTCCGGGAAGTCCACCGGGGTGCCGTCGCCCAGGGTCGCCAGCCAGTCGTCGGTGACCTGCTGCGGCTGCTCGGAGGCGTCGAAGAGGGTACGGGCCAGCAGATCGCCGGGGTTGCCCTTGACCAGGTACTTGGTGCCCTTGGCGTCCACCACGTAACGGGCCTTGTTCTTCTGGCCCTGGACGTAGAGGACCTGGCCGCCGGTGAGGCGGCGCTTGTCGTCGGTCAGCTTGAAGTCGCGGTCGGCGAAGACGAACGCGGCCTTCTGGACCGAGTCCTTGCCGCCGCCGGGCTGCTCGCAGACCGCCCAGCGCTTGGCCTTTCCGGCCTCGCTCGCGGCGGGCAAGCGGTCCGGGGCGTACGGAATGCCCAGGATCGGGCCGCGTGAGAGCTTGCCCGAGTCCAGGATGTCGTCGCTGACCTGGATGACGTCGAACTTCTGCGGATCGAGCAGCAGCCGCGCCGAGGCCAGGTTGAGCACCGGGTGCAGCAGGACCTTCTTGTCCTTGCCCTTGCCGGTGGACAGGACGACGTAACGGGTCGTCGACTGCTTGCCGACGATCACCTTGGTGCCCGGGGTGTCCCAGCCCTGCGGCGCCTTGGGCTTGAACATCCCCCAGGCGCCGAAGCCGGCGAGGCAGAGCGCGGCCACGATCACGCTCGGCACGATGGCCTTCAGCGGGCGCGGAGCACCTTCCTCCGTGCCCGTGGGAGACGGTTGCAGAAACGCCGCCACCGTGCGCTTCTTCGCAAAGGTGTACGCGTTGAGCTCGTCCCGCCGTGATGCCATGCGCCTCTGTCTCTCCCCGCGCGGCCCCCTGATCGGACCTGGTCCTGCGGTCCCCGGGCCTCGATTGTCAGACCGGCCCCCTACTATGCCTGTTGACCGAGGGTGCCTGTGGGGCGGGTAGGGTGAAGCCGCCGTCAAGACCCCTTGCCGAGCTGGGGGAATCCGGATGTTTTGGGTGCTTGCGCACGAATGGGGGGTGGTGGAGTGATGGCGTCCGCGACGCGTGTGCGGCCTGCCGCCGCCGGTCCGTCGGCCCCCGCCCAGGGAGCCTCCGCCCCCCGTCTCAAGGCCCGGCCCGGCCACTTCGGGTCGTTCCGACTGCAACAACTCGTGCTCGTCGAGCTGGCCGCCGCCGTGCTGCTCGTCGCGTGGGTGATCGACACGCTGATGTTGGTACCCGCCGGTGTGGTCGCCGCGCTGCTCGTGCTGCTCGCGGTCGTCCGCCGCCACCGCCGCTCGCTGCCCGAGTGGCTGGGCACGGTGCTCGCGCTGCGCGCGCGTACGCGCAGGGCGGCGAGCCTGCCGGTCCCGGAGGGCACGGAACCGGGCTTCGCCCCGGCGGTGGAGTGCGACCCGGCCCTGCGGACGTACACGTTCGGCGACCGCGACCGCCGCCCCGTCGGCATGGTCGGCGACGGCACCTTCCTCACCGCCGTCCTCCAGGTCGAGATGGACGCCACGGCGCTGCGCCCCGAGCGCGGCGCCCGCCCGCTGCCGGTGACGCTGGTGCGGGACGCGCTGGACGTCGACGGCATCCGCCTGGAGTCCGCGCAGATCGTCCAGCACACCCAGCCCGCGCCCGCCCCGCACCTGCCGCAGCAGTCGGTGGCCGCCCGCAACTACGCACCGCTGCAGGCGCAGACGGGCTCGCCCGCGGTGCGCATCACCTGGATCGCGCTCAAGCTCGACCCCGAGCTGTGCCCGGAGGCGGTGGCGGCGCGCGGCGGCGGTCTGACCGGCGCCCAGAAGTGCCTGGTGCGCGCGGCGGACCAGCTGGCGAGCCGGCTCACCGGCGCCGGGTTCCGTACGACGGTGCTCACCGAGCAGGAGCTGACCGGCGCCATCGCCACCTCGACCTGCGCCAACCCGATGGCGATCACCCAGGCCGGCCGCGCGGGCACGCCCGGGCGGCGCACCCAGGAGACGGCCAGGACCTGGCGCTGCGACGACCGCCGCCACACGACGTACTGGGTGGGCCGCTGGCCCCAACTGGGCGGCGGCGGGGCCTCGATGCCGCAGCTGGTCGCCCTGCTGACCTCGCTGCCCGCGCTCGCCACCACGTTCAGCCTGACGCTGGCGGCCGGCGACCGACAGGAGGTCACGCTCACCGGACACGTCCGGATCACCGGCCGCAGCGACGAGGAACTGGTCTCCGCCCGCCGGGAGCTGGAGCGCACCGCGCGCGGTGTGAAGACCGGCCTGGTGCGCCTGGACCGCGAACAGCTGCCGGGCATGCTGGCCACACTGCCGCTCGGGGGTGCGCGCTGATGACCACGTCCTCTGTCTCTCCTGCCACTGCGCCCACCTCTCCTGAGGTGCGCAGAGGGCGCGCCCGGATGGGCTTCGGGCTCCTCGGGCCGCGCCGCGACCGGCACGCGCTCTCCGCCGACCAGGTGGAGGCCCTGGCGCTGCCCGTCGGCGACGACGGCATGGTGATAGGCGTGGACGCCTCGGGCCGCCCGTCGGTCCTCGGCATCAACCGCCCCACGGCGTACGACGTGACGCTGATCGGCGGGCTCTGGACCGCGCAGGTGCTCGCGCTGCGGGCGGCCGCGACGGGCGCGCGCGTGACCGTGGAGACGGGCCGGGCCCCGGCCTGGACGGCGCTCGCCCAGGCGGCGGGCGGCGGGCAGCAGTGCATCGCGCTGCACGACGTGGGCCGGGTGCCGCCGCAGGGCGCGTCCGCCGGATCGCCGGTCGTGGTCGTGCGCGACTGCGGGATGCGGCCGCCGCGCGGGCGCGTGGTCTCGGCGCCGTGGCAGTCGGTGCTGACGCTGCTGCCGTATCTGAGCCCCGTGGCACCCCGGTTGCTGGAGAAGTCGGATCTGGTCGGTGTGCAGCGGGTCTCGCCGGACGAGGCCGCGCAGATCGGTCGGATCATGCATCTCCCGCAGGCCGAGACGGAGGCGCTGTCCACGCTGGCGGACGGCGTGACACTGTGGTGCGGTGCCCGCGACCGCCAGTTCGTGATGACCCAGGCCACGGACGCGGAGACAGGTCTGCTGGGCTCGGCCCGCAGAATGGACTGACCGTCCGGGGCCCCATCCTCCACGGGGCGCGGCAAACTGCGCGACCGGCACCGGCGGCCCGCGGTCGGCCGACAGCGGTGGACCGACCGCGCCTCCCGCGGCGAGCGCATACGTGGCCGGGCCTGCCGGTGCGGTGTGGTCGGCTATTAGGCTGGGACGGCCTGCGAACGAAAGGAATCCGGTGAACAGCGATCAGGACCAGTTCCGCACCGGCGGGAACGCGCGCGACGAGAATCGGTCCGACGCCGATCCCGAGCCCACGGGTGAGTTCACCATCGACTACACCCCGCCGGCCTGGTACACGCAGAACGCGGCGCCGAGCGCGGACGCGGCGACGCCGCCTCCCCCGCCGCCCGCCGGGCCGCCCGTGGCCGTGCCCGGTCTGCCCTCCAGCGGCGGCTTCCAGCCGAACTGGACGACCACGCCCGCGCCGCCGGGCCCGGCCCCGGCCGAGGACGCGCCCGCCGAGGCGCGGCCGTTCGGCGGCGGGGACGTCGAGAGCGGCGCGACGATGCGGTTCTCGCCGGGCTCCCTGAAGCGGGAGCTCGCGGAGCGGCTGGCCGCGGCGGACGCGGCGAAGGCGGAGGCCAACTCCGAGGCGGGCGCGGGCGCGGATGCGCCGGTCGCTGCCGCCGATGCCCCCGCTGCTCCCGCGCCGGTCGCCGCCGACGAGCCGGTCGACGTGGCCGTCAAGGACGAGCCTGCGGCCGATGCCGTGCAGGACTCCGCCGTTCCGGCCCAGGCCGAGCCGACCTCCGGCCCGGACAGCGCCGAGGGCACCGCGCCGGAAGCCGAAGCGGCTTCGGACGAGCCCGAGCCCGCCGCTGCGCCCGAGCCGAGCGACGCCGCGCCCGCCCCTGCGGAGGCGCCCGCCGCCGAGTCGGCCGACGCCGCCCCGGCCCCCGCCGACCAGGTGGCCGCCGAGCCCGCCGACTCCGTCAGCCCCGACGAGTCGGGCGACTACGTGACCGCCGCGCCGGTGACGGCCGAGGCCGCCGACGCCGTGCCTGCCGCACCCGCCGCACCCGCCGAGCCCGTCCCCGCGCCGCCGGTCGCCGAGCCGGTCGACGCCGTGGCGGCGCAGGCAGCCGCTGTGACCGCACCCGCCGACGCCGTACCCCCGGTCGCGGACGCGACCCCCCAGGACGCCGTGCCGCAGGACGCGCCGGGCACCCCCGCCGAGCAGCCGTGGGCCGCGCAGGCCCAGCAGCCGGGGCTGCCGCCGTTGCCGCCCGCGTACCAGCCCGCCGCGCCCGCACCGGCTCCGCAGTGGCCCGTACCGGCGCCGCAGCAGACCGGGCAGCCCGCGTGGCCGCTGCCGCACGGCGCCGAGCCGGTGGCGCCGCAGCCCGCGCCCCCGACGGGCCAGGGCAGCTTCCCGCTGCCCCAGCCCAACGCTCCGGCCCCGCAGGGCGGTTACGGCTTCCCGCCCCCGGGCACGCCGAACGCCCCGACACCGACTCCGGCCGCCGCCCCCCACACCCCTGCCCCGCAGGGCGGTTACGGGTTCCCGCAGCCGGGCACGCAGGCCGCACAGGCCGCACCGAACTTCCCGGCCCCGGCCCCGACCCCGACGGTCACCCCCAACGCCCCCACCCCGCAGGGCGCGTACGGATTCCCGCACCCGGGAACACAGGGCGCCCCCGGCACCCCGGCCCCGGACACGAACACCCCCCAGGGCGCGCACCCGTTCCCGCACCCGGGCACCCCGGCCGCCGACCCCAACTCCCCCGCCCCCCAAGGCGGTTACGGCTTCCCGCAGCCGACCCCGGCACAGGCGCAGGCACCCGCACCGGCCCCCGCCCAAACCCCGCCCGCACCGCAGGCCCCGCAGGCCCCCCACGGCGGCTACGGCTTCCCCCAGCCGGGGACGCCCAACGCCCACGCCCCCGTACCCCACCAGCAGCAGGCCCAGCCCCCGGCGCAGCCGCAGCCGCAGGCTCAGCCGCCCGCCGGGCCCGTGGATCCGCGGAGCGGGGCCGGGTGGCCCTCCCCCGTGGCGCACGACCAGCGCGAGCGGTCCGTGCCGGGTGCGCCGCTCGGGTACACCGCGGCCGTGGAGCTCTCCTCCGACCGGCTGCTGCGCAACAACAAGCAGAAGGCGAAGTCCAGCCGCAACCCGGGCAACGCCTCGCGCTTCAAGTTCGGCGGCAAGAAGGAGGAGGCCGAGCGGCAGCAGAAGCTCAACCTCATCCGGACGCCGGTGCTGTCGTGCTACCGGATCGCGGTCATCTCCCTCAAGGGCGGTGTCGGCAAGACGACGACCACGACGGCGCTCGGCGCGACGCTGGCGACCGAACGGCAGGACAAGATCCTGGCGATCGACGCCAACCCGGACGCCGGCACGCTCGGCCGCCGGGTGCGCCGCGAGACCGGGGCCACCATCCGCGACCTGGTCCAGGCGATCCCGTACCTCAACTCGTACATGGACATCCGCCGGTTCACCTCGCAGGCGCCGTCCGGTCTGGAGATCATCGCCAACGACGTCGACCCGGCCGTGTCCACGACGTTCAACGACGAGGACTACCGGCGGGCGATAGACGTCCTGGGCAAGCAGTACCCGATCATCCTCACCGACTCGGGTACGGGTCTGCTGTACTCCGCGATGCGCGGCGTGCTCGACCTCGCGGACCAGCTGATCATCATCTCCACCCCGTCCGTCGACGGCGCGTCGAGCGCGTCCACGACGCTGGACTGGCTCTCCGCGCACGGGTACGCCGACCTCGTCCAGCGCTCCCTCACGGTCATCTCCGGGGTCCGCGAGACCGGCAAGATGATCAAGGTGGACGACATCGTCCAGCACTTCCAGACGCGCTGCCGCGGGGTCGTGGTGGTCCCGTTCGACGAGCACCTGGCGGCGGGCGCCGAGGTCGACCTCGACATGATGCGGCCCAAGACGCGCGAGGCGTACTTCCACCTGTCGGCGCTGGTGGCCGAGGACTTCGTCCGCGCCCAGCAGCAGCAGGGCCTGTGGACGGGGGACGGGGTCAACCCGCCGCCGCACATGGCCCCGCCGATGCCGGGGCAGTTCGCCGCGCCGGGGCAGCCGGTGCCGGGAGCGCAGCCCGTTCCCGGTCAGCCCCAGCCCGTCCCGGGTCAGGCGTTCCCGGCACAGCCGCAGCCGTATACGCCGCAGCCGCCTCAGCCGTACGGGGGGCAGCAGCCTCCTCAGGGGTGGCAGCAGCCTCCTCAGGGGTGGCAGCAGCATCCGCCTCAGCAGTAGGAGTCGGCAGCACGTCGAAGGGCCGTACCGCCGCGATGACGGTACGGCCCTTCGGCCTGGAACCCGATCCTTCGGCCGCGTACCGTGCGTGGCTGGTCGCTCCCCCAAGTTCTCGGCTTCGCTCGAACAGGGGGGACCCCCATCGCGGCGGAGCCGTAGATGTCACAGCCCCGCGCCCCTACGGGAGCGCCCTCCGGGCGCCCACCTCCGACGGCAGTTCCCGTACGAACGTGGCCGCACACATCGTGCCCAGCCACCAAGCCATCACCGCGGGCAACAGCGGCAGCATGAGCAACATGAGGCCACGGCCGCTGACACCACTCGCCGCGCCTCGCCGGGCCTCTCGCTGTCGCGCCCAACTCTGCTCGGGCGTCGGCGGGTCAGCGAGCCGCTCGCGAATCTGGCGGCGCCCGCGTACCCACCCCCAGGCCAGACCGGCAACGGCCGCCGCCCCTTCGACGACGTAACCGGCCTTGCGCCAGCCGTCGGGGAGCCCGGAGACCAGGCCGTCGAAGAGTGCGCCGGCGGCGGCGCACACGAGGAGCGCCGTCAGCAGGGCGGCGAAGCCGAATCCGGCGCGCCGCAGCCAGTAGCGCGGACCCCGGCGATACCACGTGGTGCCGACCACCGGCAGTTTCGCGGGAGTCACGCCCTCAGAAGAGGCCCGTGAAGCCATGCCACACCTTCTTCGCTCCGTCCTTGGCGTCACTGCCGAGCCGCTTGACGTCCCCCCAGGTGTCGGACGCCACGTTCGCGGAGCCGTGCAGGATGCCGCCGACCACGCCATGGTCGTGGATGTCCTCGCTCCAGTGCTCGTGGAACGCCTCGTCGAGCAGATCGGTCGTCCCGATGATCACCAGGCCGCCGACTCCGGCGGCCACCGCCACGGGCACGGTGATCTCCGAACTCGCCACCAGGGCGACCGCGCCCGCGCCCGCCGCGAGTCCGCCCAGTGCCGCGCCCCCGTCCACCACCACCGAGTGGGTCCACGACCAGCCCTTGTCGTGGTCGTCCTTCGCCTCCAGGAGGCCGCAGACGCTGGCCGCCGCGATGTCGACGACGGGGATCTCCTTGAGGAAGTCCGGCAGCTTCTCCAGGCCCTTGCCCAGCTTCAGCGCGTCCGCCGCGTCCACGACCTTCACATTGAGCGCGTGGTCGTACGGCAGCGCCGAACTGCCGTGCTCGGCGCGGGCGATGTCGGTCTCCAGGCCGTCGAGCTTGGTCAGCGCGTCCTTGTAGGCGAGCCGGGCCGGGGAGTCCTTGGGCAGCGCCTTGCCCTGCTTCTGCCACTCCTTGCGCTCGGCCCGCAGGTCCTTCTTGGCCTCGTCGGCTTCCTTCTTGGCGTCGTCCAGCTTGTCGGCGGCATCGTGCCCCTTGACCCGGGTGCGCTCGGAGTCGTACGCGTACAGCCCGCGCAGATAGTCGGCGATGGTGACCTTGTCGCCCTTGGACACCTCGGAGGTGTCCTCCTGGTACAGCTTGTCGAGCGCCTCGGCCGCGTCCAGGCGGGCCTGCTGGGCCGCGTGCAGGATGTCCGTGCGCACGGCCGCGTAGTTGGTGAGCCCGTCGATCGCCTTCTGCTCGTCGGGGTGGGGCGGGTTGTTGGTCATCAGCTGGCCGGGGACGCCCTTGGGGCCCATCGGGACGCCCGCCTTCACGGCCACGTCCTCGGCGTTCTGCAGCGCGCTCTCGGCGGCCGAGAGGTGGTCGGCCAGCGTGCAGAGGATCTCTCCGGTCGCGTGGACCAGCTCGGCGAACCCGCCCGCCGTCAGCGCGTCCTCGCTCCACTTGGCGCGGAACGACTCGGCCGCCTCGCCCTCCCAGGCCGCGTCCTTGGCCAGTTGCTCGACGACCGTGCCCAGCGGCTTCACGATCGATTCGAGGTCGTGCTTGGCGTTCTTGTAGGCGTCGCCCATCGCGCGTATGCCGCCGATGTCCCCGCCCACCCAGCTGTCGCTCACCGCGTGCCCTTCACATCAGGTCCTCGAAGAGGCCGTGTACGTCGATGTCGTTGCGCTGCATCGAGTCGTGCGCGTACTTCACCTTGTCGCTGTGGTCGTCCAGCCGGTCCGCCAGCTTGTCGTGCAGGCCCGCGATCAGGTCGGCCATCGACTTGATCGCCGCGTCGCAGCCGGGGTCGCCGGAACCGGCCACCGCGGGCTTCACGTTGGCGTGCATGCCCCGGTAGATCCCGGCTTCCGTGTGGAAGGTCGACGCCATCGAGTCGAGGTCGGCCAGAAGGACCTTCACATCGGCGCTCATGCCCCTGCCCCGCTCTCTCCGTAGGTGCGCTCCAGGTCCTCCGACCGCCATCTGCGGCCGCCCGGCGCCACGTCCGGGTCCAGGCGCACCTTGGGCAGCCGGGCCTCGCGCATCGCCTCCGCGAACGGGCCGAGGGAGACGGCGATCCAGGGCTGCATCGGGCCGAGCGCGTCGACCAGCCCCGGCAGCGTGCTGAAGGCGACCGGGACCGGCGGTCCCGAGGGCGGTCTCAGCAGCTCGAAGTCGACGCGCGGGGCGGCGCCCCGGGCCGGATAGCGCGGGTGCGCCGGGACGAACACCGGTGTGTGGTACGGCGGGACGCCGGGTTGCGCGGCCTTGGCCGCGTCGACACCGACGATGCCGAGGATGCGGGACACATTGGGTTCAGCCACGTGCCTCAACTTATGCGCCGCTCCGGTTCGTCAATACGACGAAAACCGCCCAAAACCTTCACCCATAGTCAATGGATGCCAGGTCTTGGGCGGTTTCTGGTCACTGGTTGACCAGCGTTTGACCGGTGCTAGGCGCCGCGCGCCTCGTCCGCCTCGATCAGCTCCGTCGAGCGCTTCACGTCGCGCGCGATCGCTTCCAGCAGTGCCTCGATCGACTCGAACTTCTCCTGGCCGCGTACGTAGGCGAGGAAGTCGACGGCGACGTGCAGCCCGTACAGATCGAGCCCGACGCGGTCGATCGCGTACGCCTCGACCGTGCGCTCGGTGCCGTCGAACTGCGGGTTGGTGCCGACCGAGATCGCGGCGGGCATCCGCTCGCCGTCGGCGGTGAGCCAGCCCGCGTACACGCCGTCCGCGGGGATCGCGGTGTGCGGCAGGGTCTCCACGTTCGCCGTCGGGTAGCCCAGCTCGCGGCCGCGCTGCGCGCCGCGCACCACGACGCCCTCGACCCGGTGCGGGCGGCCCAGGATCTCGGCCGCGCCCGCCACATCGCCCTCGGCGACCAGGCGCCGGGTCAGGGTCGAGGAGAACGGCTGCCCGCCGCCCGCCTCGCCGCTGACGAAGAGGTCGATGACGTCCACCTCGTAGTCGTACGTCTCGCCCAGCTCGGCCAGGAACTCCACGTTGCCGGCCGCCTTGTGGCCGAAGCGGAAGTTGGGGCCCTCGACGACCACGCGCGCGTGCAGCTTGTCGACGAGCGCCTTGACCACGAACTCGGCCGGCGACAGCTTCGAGAACTCGCTGGTGAAGGGGAGGATGAGCAGCGCGTCCACGCCCAGGTCCGCCATCAGCTCGGCGCGCCGGTGGTGCGGGGCGAGCAGCGGCGGGTGGCTGCCGGGGCGCACGACCTCGCTGGGGTGCGGGTCGAAGGTCACCACGACCGACGGGATGCCCAGCTCGCGGGCGCGCTCCACGGCCCGCCCGATGATCACCTGATGCCCGCGGTGCACCCCGTCGTAGGAGCCGATGGTGACGACGCTGCGTCCCCAGTCCTGGGGAATGTCCTCCAAGCCACGCCAGCGCTGCACTGTGACCGCTCCTCGCCCGAAACTCGCCCGAAAACCGAACCCGTGTACGTGAGAGTAGGCCTCTCACACAGGTCTAAGACTGCCATGCCCGGCGGGCTCGGCCCGCATCGGCATGGGCACCGCAAGCGTCTCGACCGTGCGGCGGGCGCTCGGCCCGATCACCGCCGACCACTCGTGCGGCGCCTGGACCAGCCAGCCCGCCACCTGAACGGCGAATTCCGGTACTTCCCTGGCCAGCTCGACGACCCGGCGGTCGAAGCAGGAGGCGCCTTCGGGGGTGCGCACCAGGAGCAGCCCGGTGCGGTGGACCAGGTCGCGGGTGCGCGCCTCGGGCCGCGCCTCGGCCCCTAGCGCCGCGGCCCGCAGCAGGGCGTGCAGGACCGCCGGGTCCCGCGACTCGTACCGCTCGTATTCGAGGAGCACGTCCAGGAGCTCGGCCCGCAGCGGGCGCGAGGTGCGGCTGCCGGGCGCGGCGAGCACCGGCGCGAGCGCCCGCCGCACCTGCGGCGAGCAACCCCGCAGTACGGACGTGACCAGCGGGAACAGCACGGCTCTCGCGGCCGGTCCGTACTCCAGGCGCCGCTCCACGAAGGCGGCGGCGTGGACCGCGCCCTCCGGGTGGCGGTCCAGATAGGCGCGGACCAGGGCGGCCGCGCGGCGGGCGAGCGCGGGCGTGTTGATCTCGGCGAGCGCCCCCAGCACCTCGGCCGCGCCGTCGCCCGGCTGGTCCAGGCGCGCCTGGAAGGCAGCGAGCACCGGCTCGGGGTGGGTGGTGAGGGCGGCGGTGAGCGCTGCGGCGGGCAGCCGGGGATCGCCGCCCGTGTACCGCGCGAGCGTCTTGTCGAGGTAGCGGGCGCGGGTGCGCGGATCCCGGATGAGCAGCCCGAGTGCGGCGCCGTGCAGCGGGGTGTCGGCGGACCGGGCGAGCAGCGCGAGCGCGGCGTAGCGCAGCAGGTCGCGGTCGGCGCCGGTGGTGACGTACGGCGCGACGCGCGGCCCGTACGCGGCGGCCGCCACCCGGCGTTCGGGCCGGTCGTCGTGGGCCCAGCGGTCCACGGCCCGGCAGAGCGCGGACGGCTCGTCCTCGGCGAGCGCGGCAAGCAGTTCGTCGGCGCGGGCGTGCGCGGTGGCGACCAGCGCCTCGGTGAGGTCGTCGATGGCCAGCGAGCGGCGGGCGTACAGCAGGGCCTGCGCGGCCCCGGCCACCGTCGGGCGCATCTCGCTGCCCGGCGGCGCGGGCAGCGGCCGCTCGTCGGTGAACCACCGGCACAGCAGCGGCTGTACGCTCCGGGGCTCGGCCGCGAGCCGCCGGTCCACGGCGTCCAGATAGCGCTCCCACTGAGGCGCCGCGCCCGGCGCCCCGTCGGCGGGCACCAGCCGCCGCATCAGCTCGATGCGGCGGTCGTCACCGATCCGCAGCCGCTGCCAGAACCACGGCCCGAACTCCCCCAGCCCACCGAGCTGTCCCGGCCCGCCCGCGCGCACCGACCGCTCGCTGATCCGGTCGGCGAGCAGCCGCAGCACACAGAGGTACGTACGGGGCTCGGGCACCCGCAGCAGCGTCTGCCCGAGCAGATGGACGGCCCACCAACGGGCGTCCTCCGTCCGATCCGGCTCGCCCGCGCCGGGGCCCGCCGCCAGCCGGTCGAGCGCGTCCACCACCTTCGCCAGGTGCGGGGCGAGCCGGTCGGCCCCGTGCTCGCGGTCCAGGAGCAGCAGGGCCTGGAGGACGGGGCCGATGCGGTGCCGGGGCACCGGGAGGGTGCGGGGCTCGTCCTCGGCGGGCGCGGATTCCGCCCCGGGCGCGGGCGGCACGGGCCCCGGCCGGAACCGCCGCCCCCGCCTGCCGTCCTCGCGGCGCGGCGGGCGGCGCTGGTCGGGAACGCCGAGGGGCGGCGGCCCGACGGCTTCCTCGTCCGCGTCGGCGGCGGCGCGCGACCCCGGCGGAGGCGGCACGTACGCCGCCCCGTCCTCGCTCCGCCCGGCCGGGCCGCTGGTGCCCGGGCGGGACGGCAGCCGGGCCGGGGCCCGGCCGGCGGTGCCGGGGGCGTCCTCGCACCAGCGGTGGACCAGCGCGTGCAGGGCAGCGTCCAGGTCGAGGTGGGCAGCCTGGAGCCAGTCGGCCAGCTCCTCGTGCGCGAAGCGGTAGCCGGAGCCCGCCGGGACCAGCAGCCCCTCGGTGAGGACCGCGGAGGCCCAGCCGGTGCGCCAGGGGAAGATCTCCTCGAAGTTCTCCCGGTCCAGCTCGCCCTGGCCCGGGCCCAGACAGCGCCGGGCCGCCTCGTGGACCCGGCCCGAGACCCGCGCGGCGAGCCGCCGCACCGCCGTGCCGCGCAGGGCGGGGCGCCGGGCGGCCGCCAGCCGTACCGCGATGCGCAGGCACATCAGGTCCAGATGCGCGGCGAAGACGTCCTCGCGGCCGGGGCGGCCCGGCACCTCGCCCGGCAGCGCGTCGCGCACCTCGGCGAGCAGCCGCAGCGTCAGCGGATGCCGTCCGGCCCGGTCGGCCAGGGCGCCCTCCGGGATGCCGTACCGCTCGCGAGCCCGGGCGGCCTCCTTGCGGGAGAGGTCGCCGATCCGCACGGCGTGCGGCAGCCGGGACGCCTCGGCCGGGTGCAGCGCGTCCGGCGGGAAGAGCGCCCCGGCCTGCTCCCAGTGCTCGGGGCGGCAGGCGACCACGAGCCGCGCCCCGGCCGCGCGCAGCCACTCCGCCGTGCCCGCCGTCCACTCGGGCAGCCGGTGGGCGAGCACGGGCGGCATCTCCTCGGGCCCGTCGAGCAGGACGAGCAGCGGCCGCCCGGCGTCCGAGGCCAGCCGCGCCACCCGCTCGGGGGTGGCACACTCCATGTCGCCTGGGGCGCCCGCGGCCGCCACGATCCGGCCCGCCTGCCGCAGCGCCCGCGCCACCGCGTCGGCCACCGAGCCGTCGCCCGCGCGCAGGTCCGCGCCGCGCAGCCACACCGTGGGGGCGGGCTCGGGGCCCCGGGCGCGGCGGGCGGCGAGTGCGGCGAGCTCGGTGGTGCGGCCGGTGCCGGGGTCGCCGACCAGGCCGAGCACACAGGCCTCGCCCGCCGCGAAGTCCGTGAAGTGCCGTACGGTGAGCCGCCGTTCGACCGGGTCCTGGCGCACCCCGGGCCCGCCGGCCGAGCCCACCGAGGTCGCGGTGAGCTGGAGCGCGCCCGCCAGGTTCAGGTCCTCGCCGTACCCCGGAACGGTCGCCGCGTTGCGCCGCAGCAGCTCTTCGAGCGGGCCCCCGTCGGGCCGCAGCGGCACCGCGAACCCGGCCGCCCGGTGCGCCGCGTGCAGCGCGGTGCCGAGCACCCCGAGCACCGCCCCGGTCGCCGCGTCCAGGACCGGCCCGCCCGCGGCCTCCCCGCCGAGCCGCAGCGCGTCGGCGCCCTCGGTGCCGATCGCCAGCTCCAGGGCCGAGCCGAGGAGGTGGAAGCGGTCGGTGGCGGTGTAGGTGACCGGCGACTCGCCGAGCACCCGCGCCTCGCGCCAGCCGTGCGCGGCGATCCGTACGTATGTGCCCGCGGCGACCGACTCCCGGGCGGCGACGGGCAACGGCCGCACCCCGAGCCCCTCGGTGCGCACCAGGGCGAGGTCGGCCTCCGGCAGCGGGGTGACCGCGTCGGCCTCGGCGAGGCAGGTGCGCTCGCCGGGCGCGTGCAGCACCACCCGGGTGAGCCCGTCCACCGCCTCGTGGCTGGTGACCACGGTGCCGCGGTCGTCGGCGACGAATCCGGTGCCCCGGGTACGTCCCGCCAGATCGCAGATCCGTACCAGCGTCTCCCGGCCCCCGTCACCGTCCCCGCGTCCCATGTCCGAAACGGTAGTTCTGGGATGATCCGCCCGAGAAGAACGCGCGGCGAAAGCGCCCCCTTGTGCACCCCTCTTTCACTACGAGCGCCTGCACGCAGGGGTGAAAACACCTGTGGCGGGCTCGCAAGGAGCCCGCCACACGTTTGAAAGCCCGGGACGAGTCCCGGCCGCACCCCTCGGGGCTAGCCGAACACCGCCAGGCTCTTCGCCTTGCCGCGCTGGCTCTCGACGAGCGCGAGGAGCCGCTCGCCCGGCCCGTAGACGGCGACGGGCTTGCCGTCGCCGTACACCTCGGGCATGTCCAGGCGCACCCCGTTCAGGAGCAGCCCGGCGCGTCGCTCGTCCACGTCCCAGCGGGCGAACGCGGCGGCCGCCGCCTCGGCGACCGGCATCACCGTCAGCTCCTCCTGGAGCTGGTCGAGCGTGCGCGCCGCGTCCAGGCCGTAGGGCCCGACCCGGGTGCGCCGCAGCGCCGTCAGATGACCGCCGACCCCGAGCCCGGCGCCCAGGTCGCGGGCGAGGGCTCGGATGTACGTACCGGACGAGCAGACCACCGAGACGACCAGGTCGACGACGGGGGTGCCGTCCTCGGCCACGGCCTCGCGCACGTCGTACACGCGAAACGAGGAGACCGTCACCGGCCGGGCCGGGATCTCGAACTCCTCGCCGCCGCGCACGCGCGCGTAGGAGCGCTTGCCGTCGATCTTGATGGCCGAGACCTTCGACGGGACCTGCATGATGTCGCCGGTCAGCGCCGCGACACCGGCGTCGATGCCCTCGCGGGTCACCTTCGAGGCGTCGGTGGACGAGGTGATCTCGCCCTCGGCGTCGTCGGTGACGGTGTCCTGGCCGAGGCGGATCGTACCGAGGTACTCCTTCTCGGTCAGGGCGAGGTGCCCGAGCAGCTTGGTGGCGCGCTCGACGCCCAGGACGAGCACGCCCGTGGCCATCGGGTCGAGCGTGCCCGCGTGGCCGACCCGGCGGGTCTTGGCGATCCCGCGCATCTTGGCCACGACGTCGTGCGAAGTGAAGCCGGACGGCTTGTCGACGATGACAAGGCCGTCCGGCGTCTTCTGTACGGTGCTCATTCGGCGGCGGTACCCTCGTCGTCCTCGTCACCGGGCTTCTTGTACGGGTCGGCGTCGCCCGCGTACTTCGCGCCCGAGGAGACCTCGCGCACCGCGGCGTCCGAGGCCCGCGCCTTGTCGAGGAGGTCCTCGATCGTCTTGGCGTTCTCCGGGAGGGCGTCCGCCACGAACGTCAGGGTCGGCGTGAACTTGGTGCCGGCGGCGGAGCCGACCGCGGAGCGCAGGATGCCCTTGGCGCTCTCCAGTCCGGCGGCCGCGCTGGCCCGGTCCTCGTCGTCGCCGTAGACCGTGTAGAAGACCGTGGCCTCCCGCAGGTCGCCGGTGACCCTGGTGTCCGTGATGGTCACGTGCGTACCGAGGCGCGGGTCCTTGATGCCGCGCTGCAGCTTCTGGGCGACCACCTCCCGGATGAGGTCCGCCAGCTTCTTCGCCCGCGCGTTGTCGGCCACTGGTCCTTCTCCTTCTTTGCCTTGCTCAAGCTCAGTTTTCAGTCTTCGTCACTGTGGAGCCTGCGTCGCACCGACAGCAGCTCCACCTCGGGCCGGGCGGCGACCATGCGCTCGCACCGGTCGAGTACGTCTGTGAGGTGCCCCGTGTCGCCGGAGACCACCGCCAGGCCGATCTCGGCCCTTCGATGGAGGTCCTGGTCACCGACTTCCGCCGCGCTCACCGCGTACTTGCGCTGGAGTTCGGCGACGATCGGCCGGACGACGGAGCGTTTTTCCTTCAGCGACCGTACGTCGCCGAGGAGCAGGTCGAAGGACAGCGTCCCCACATACATAGGTGTCCGGATATCCCGCCGGTCCGGGGTAGATGGCCCCGCCAACAACTTGGCGGGGACACCAGAACCGTACACGCAACGGCCGAGGCCGATCGACGGAATTAGCTCCGCCGACCGGCCTCGACTCGATACGACGATCAGCCGCGCGGCTTCTCGCGCATCTCGTACGTCGCGATGACGTCGTCGATCTTGATGTCGTTGAAGTTTCCGAGGTTGATACCGCCCTCGAAGCCTTCGCGGATCTCGGTGACGTCGTCCTTGAAGCGGCGCAGACCCTCGATGTTGAGGTTCTCCGCGATGACCTTGCCGTCCCGGAGGAGGCGGGCCTTCGTGTTCCGCTTGACCTCGCCGGAGCGGATGAGCACACCCGCGATGTTGCCGAGCTTGGACGAGCGGAAGACCTCGCGGATCTCCGCGGTGCCGAGCTCGACCTCCTCGTACTCCGGCTTGAGCATGCCCTTGAGGGCCGCCTCGATCTCCTCGATGGCCTGGTAGATCACCGAGTAGTACCGGACGTCGACGCCCTCGCGCTCCGCCATCTGCGCGGCACGGCCGGCCGCACGGACGTTGTAGCCGATGACGATGGCGTCGGAGCCCATCGCCAGGTCGATGTCGGACTCGGTGACCGCACCCACACCGCGGTGCAGGATGCGGATGTCGACCTCTTCACCGACGTCGAGCTGGAGCAGCGAGGACTCGAGGGCCTCGACAGCACCGGACGCGTCGCCCTTGATGATGATGTTGAGGTCCTGGACCAGACCGGCCTTGAGCACCTTGTCGAGGTCCTCGAGGGACACCCGGCGGGTGCGCTTGGCGAACGCGGCGTTGCGCTCGCGGGCGGCGCGCTTCTCGGCGATCTGACGGGCCGTACGGTCCTCGTCGACCACCAGGAAGTTGTCGCCCGCGCCCGGGACGTTGGTGAGACCGAGGACGAGGACCGGAGTCGACGGACCCGCCTCTTCCACGTTCTCGCCCTTGTCGTCGAGCATGGCGCGGACTCGGCCGTAGGCGTCACCGGCGACCATCGTGTCGCCGACGCGGAGGGTACCGCGCTGGACGAGGACGGTGGCGACGGCGCCGCGGCCGCGGTCGAGGTGGGCCTCGATCGCGATGCCCTGCGCGTCCTGCTCCGGGTTGGCCCGCAGGTCGAGCGAGGCGTCGGCGGTGAGGACGACGGCCTCGAGCAGGGAGTCGATGTGCAGCCCCTGCTTGGCGGAGATGTCGACGAACATGGTGTCGCCGCCGTACTCCTCGGCCACCAGACCGAACTCGGTCAGCTGACCGCGGACCTTGACCGGGTCCGCACCCTCGACGTCGATCTTGTTGACCGCGACCACGATCGGCACGTCGGCCGCCTTGGCGTGGTTGAGCGCCTCGATCGTCTGGGGCATCACACCGTCGTTGGCCGCCACCACGAGGATCGCGATGTCGGTCGACTTGGCACCACGGGCACGCATGGCGGTGAATGCCTCGTGACCCGGGGTGTCGATGAAGGTGATCTTGCGGTCCTCACCGTTGACCTCGGTCGCGACCTGGTAGGCACCGATGTGCTGGGTGATGCCACCGGCCTCGCCCGCCACGACGTTCGTCTTGCGGATCGCGTCGAGCAGTCGGGTCTTTCCGTGGTCGACGTGACCCATGACGGTGACGACCGGCGGACGCGCCACGAGGTACTCCTCGCCGCCCTCGTCCTCGCCGAACTCGATGTCGAAGGACTCGAGCAGCTCGCGGTCCTCCTCCTCCGGGCTGACGATCTGAACCTGGTAGTTCATCTCGCCCGCGAGGAGCTGGAGGGTCTCGTCGGAGACGGACTGCGTGGCAGTGACCATCTCGCCGAGGTTCATCATGACCGCGACCAGCGACGCCGGGTTGGCGTTGATCTTCTCCGCGAAGTCGGTGAGGGACGCACCGCGCGACAGGCGAACGGTCTCGCCGTTGCCGCGGGGCAGCATCACGCCGCCGACCGACGGGGCCTGCATGGCCTCGTACTCCTGGCGCCTCTGACGCTTCGACTTGCGACCGCGACGGGCGGGCCCGCCGGGACGGCCGAAGGCACCCTGCGTGCCGCCACGGCCACCGGGGCCGCCGGGACGACCGGCGAAGCCGGGACGACCGCCGCCGAAGCCGCCGCCACCACCGGGAGCGCCGCCGCCACCGCCGGGACGGCCGCCGAAGCCACCGCCGCCACCGGGACGACCGCCGCCGCCGGGACCGGCCGGACGGCCGGCGAAGCCGCCGCCCGCAGGACGGCCGGCGCCGCCCGGACGGCCACCGGGGCCACCGGGACCACGGCCACCGGGGCCGCCGCCGGGACGCGGGCCCGCAGCGGGACGCTGCGGCATCATGCCGGGGTTCGGACGGTTACCGCCCGGAGCGCCGCCCGGACGCGGGGCGCCGCCCTGCGGACGGGGCATACCGCCGGGGGTCGGACGGGGAGCACCCTGGCCCTGGGGACGCGGAGCGCCACCGGGACCGCCCTGCGGACGCGGGGCGCCACCGGGGGCACCGGCGCCGCCGGGACGCGGGGCGCCGCCACCGGGACGGGGCGCCTGGGGGCGCGCCATGCCGGTGGAGCCACCCGAGGTGAAGGGGTTGTTGCCGGGACGCGGACCCGCGGGACGGGCACCGCCCGGACGCGGGGCACGCTCGCCCGCGGCGGGACGCGGAGCGCCGCCGGGACGGGCACCCTGGCCGCCCTGACGCTCGCCCTGGCGCTCACCCTGACCGCCGGAGGCGGCGGGACGGGCGGCCGGACGCGGGCCGGGGGTGGCACCCGCGGGACGCGGGGCCTGCTGCGGCGCGGGGGCGGCCGGAGCCGCCGGAGCCGAGAACTCGGCCGCGGGGACCGGAGCCGCCGGGGCGGGCTTGGCCGGCGCGGGCTTGGGACCCGGACGCGGGCCGGGAGCCGGCGCCGTGGACGGGGTGCTGCTCTTGGGGGCCTCGGCGGCGGCCGGCTTGGGGGCCGGGGCGCCGGGCTTGGGGGCAGCGGGACGTGCCGCCTGCGCCGGGGAGGGCGCGGCGGGCTTGGCAGGCGTCGCCTTGCGGGGCGCGCTCGGCTTGGCAGCGGACTTGCCGGCGTTGCCACCGGGCCCCTGCAAAGCGTCGGTCAGCTTGCGTACAACCGGCGCCTCGATCGTCGAGGACGCCGAACGGACGAATTCACCGAGTTCTTGGAGCTTGGCCATGACGACCTTGCTCTCAACCCCGAACTCCTTGGCGAGTTCGTATACCCGGACCTTAGCCACTTCGCTCCTTTTAGGTCCGGGTTACCGCCGGACCGTCGCTACTTCATGGGCGTACTCATCGCGTACTCATCGAGTGCTCATCGCAATCTCGACCTACTTCCAACTCGCGAGGTACCTGACCGCACGGTGTTCCGTGCCGTACTTCTTCTTACGGTGCTGCCTGCTCGACGTGCTGACGCACGGCCTCGCTGTCCAGCGGCTCCTTGACCTTGAAGGCCCGGGAGAGTGCCCGGCGGCGGACCGCCAGGTCGAGACAGAGCGAGGCGGGGTGAACGTACGCACCCCGGCCGGGCAGCGTACCGCGAGGATCGGGGACGCAAGCGCCCTCGACCTCCACGATGCGCAGCAAATCGGTCTTGGCCGCTCGCTCCCGGCACCCCACACAGGTGCGCTCAGGGCATGCGCGGGCATGCGTCCGGCCAGACACGTTTAAGTCTACCTCCCCGTACCGACCTCACCCCTTTGGGGCAAAAATCGAACGGCCGTTGTCCTAAAAGATCGCCATGACGGCAACAGCCACGGGGCCCGGTGCTATTCCCGGACCCCGTGGCCGTCTGTTCAGTCCTGCTCGGAGGGCTGCTCCGTGTCCGGCCGGATGTCGATGCGCCAGCCGGTGAGCCGCGCGGCGAGCCGGGCGTTCTGGCCCTCCTTGCCGATGGCGAGCGAGAGCTGGTAGTCGGGCACGGTCACCCGCGCGGAGCGGGCCGCGAGGTCGACCACCTCGACCCGGGAGACCCGGGCCGGGGAGAGCGCGTTGGCCACCATCTCGGCCGGGTCGTCCGACCAGTCGACGATGTCGATCTTCTCGCCGTGCAGCTCGGCCATGACGTTGCGCACCCGGCCGCCCATCGGGCCGATGCAGGCGCCCTTGGCGTTCAGACCGCTGCGGGTCGAGCGCACCGCGATCTTCGTACGGTGACCGGCCTCACGGGCGATAGCGGAGATCTCCACCGAGCCGTCCGCGATCTCCGGCACCTCCAGGGCGAAGAGCTTCTTCACCAGATTGGGGTGGGTGCGCGAGAGCGTCACCGAGGGACCTCGCACGCCCTTCGCCACCCGTACGACGTACGTACGAAGGCGCAGTCCGTGGGTGTACTCCTCGCCCGGGACCTGCTCCTGCACGGGGAGCATGGCCTCCATCTTGCCGATGTCGACCAGGACGTTCTTCGGGTCCTTGCCCTGCTGCACGACACCGGTGATCACGTCGCCCTCGCGCCCGGCGAACTCACCGAAGGTGATGTCGTCCTCGGCGTCGCGCAGCCGCTGCAGGATGACCTGCTTGGCGGTGGTGGCGGCGATCCGGCCGAAGCCGGTCGGGGTGTCGTCGAATTCCTTGGCCTCCTGGCCCTCTTCCAGGTCGGCCGGGTCTTCCTTCGCCCACACGGTCACATGGCCGTTCTCGCGGTCGAGCTTGACGCGCGCGCGGCGGAAGCTTCCCTCGGTGCGGTGGTAGGCGATGAGGAGGGCCGACTCGATGGCCTCGACCAGCAGGTCGAAGGAGATCTCCTTCTCCCGTACCAAACCCCGCAGGGCACTCATGTCGATGTCCATGGCTACGCCTCCTCTTCCTTCTTGTCCTTGCGGTTGAACTCGATTTCGACACGCGCCTTGGCGATGTCGGCGTACGCGATCCGGCGGGCGGTGGCCTTGCGGCCCTTCACGCCCGGCACTTCCAGGTCCAGCCCGTCCTCGTCGGCGCCCAGGATCCGCGCGACCAGCTCGCCGCCCTCGGCGAGGGTGAACCGGGCGAGCCGCCCGATGGCGCGCACGTAGTGGCGCAGCTCGGAGAGCGGGCGCTCGGCACCGGGGGAGGTGACTTCGAGGACGTACTCCTCGTCACCCATGACGTCGCTCTCGTCGAGCGCGTCGGAGACGGCCCGGCTCAGCTCGGCACAGGTGTCCAGCTCCACGCCCTCGTCGGAGTCGACGACGATGCGCAGCATGCGGCGGCGGCCGGCCCGGGACACCTCGATCTCCTCGAGATCGAGATCCTTCGCGCTGACGAGCGGTTCCAGCAGTCCGCGCAGCCTCTCGCTCTGGGTCGTGCTCATCCGGGTGACTCCTCGGCCGCGTGTGCTGTTGTGGGATCGTCGCGTACGGCATACGTCTGCGCCGTCAGGTCAAAGGGTATCCGGTCCCGGGGGGTGTTGCCGTCCACCCGGAGCGGGGCGCGGGTACGCTCGCCTGCGGTGATCACTTGGCGGCCCCCGGGCCCGGAGCCCACAGGGGAGACAGACGTGCCCGCTACCAGGACGCCGACCTCTCGCAGAGCCGCCCTCGCGGCGACCGGCGCGGCCGCCGCCGGACTGCTCGCCGCCTGCTCGGACGGCCCGTCGCGGCAGACCGACGGCGGCGCGGCGGAGCGGGCCCGCGCGGCCCGGGCCGAGGCCGCCCTGCGGCTGCGCACCGCGGCGGCGAGCGCCGCGCTGCGCGACCGGTACGAGGCGGTCGCGCTGCGCCATCCGGCGGTACGGGAGCGGCTCGCGCCCCTGCGTGAGGAGGCGGCTCAGCACGCGACGGCGCTGGCGGCGGCCCCCGCGCGCCTCGCCTCCCCGCCGCCGTCCCCCATCCCCGACGACCCCGCCGAGGCGCTGCGCGCACTGGCCGCGACGGCCCGCCAGACCTCGGATGCCCACACGGCGGCGCTCGCCGAGGCGCCCCCCGAGCTCGCCCGGCTGCTGGCCTCGGTCGCGGCGGCGGGCGCGGTCCACGCGTATCTGCTGACCCGGCGGGAGGGCAGCTGATGTCGGCGCTGGAAGCGGCGCAGGCCGCGCTCGCGGCGGAGCACGCGGCGGTGTACGGGTACGGGGTGCTCGGCGGCCGGGTCGCCGAGCCGCGCGGGGCGGAGGCCCGGGAGGCTTACGCGGCCCACCGCGCGCGCCGTGACGCGCTCACCCGGACCGTGCGCGACCTGGGCGGCGCGCCGGTCGCCTCCGCGCCGGCGTACGCGCTGCCGTTCCCGGTGCCGGACGCGGCGGCCGCGGTGCGGCTGGCGGCCGAGCTGGAGGACCGGGTGGCGGGGGTCTACTCCGATCTGGTCCGGGCGGCCGAGGGCCCGCTGCGCCGGGAGGCGGCGGCCGCGCTGCGGGAGGCGGCGGTGCGGGCGGGGAGGTGGCGGGGCGGCAGCGTAGCCTTTCCGGGGCTCGCCGAACGTCCGGGCCCGACCGGTTAGCCGACCAAGGGACAACGCACGCATGGCTTTCGAACCGCCTGAGCGGCTGGTACGCGCGCTCGGCGAGACGTACGGGGACGACGTCGCGGCACGCTGGCTGGGGCAGCTGCCCGCCCTGGCCGAGGCGGCGGTCGCGGAGCGCGACCTGACGGTGGACCGGGTGCAGGCGCCCGGGGGCCGCAGCTCCCTGGTCCTCCTCGTCCGCTGCCCGGACGGCACCCCGGCGGCGCTGAAGCTGGCTCCTGCGGAGGCGCGGCCGGAGCTGGAGAGAGCGGCCCTGACCCACTGGAAGGGCTGGGGCGCGACCCAGTTCCTCGACGCTTCCCCTTCCGACTCCCTCTTGCTGGAACGCCTGCACCCCGAGGTGTCGTTGCGCTCGCTCCCGGAGGCGAAGGCGCTCCTGGAGGCGGCGGGAACGCTGCGCCGCCTGTGGGTGGAGCCGCCGGTGTCGCACGGTTTCGAGTCGGTGGCGGAACGGACGGAGCGTCAGGCGGCGGCGATGAGGGGCGAGTTGCCGGAGGACGTGGCCCCACTGGCGGAGGCGGCGCTGGCGGCGCGGTCCGAGTTGACGATGTCACCGTCGGAGGAGTTCCTCCTCCACGGCAACTTCCGCCAGAGCAAGGTGCTTTCGGGCGGGCGCTCGCCGTGGCTGACGGTCGGCCCAGAGCCCCTGGTGGGCGAACGGGCCTACGACCTGGCCCGCCTGGTCCGCGACCGCGTCGAGGACCTCATCGCGGCCCCGAGCGGCGCGGCGCTGGCCCGCCGCCGGGTGAACAAACTGGCGGACGCGCTGGATGTCGACCCGGCGCGACTGCACGGCTGGACCCTGTTCCGCGCGGTGGAGTCCGGCCTACGCGCCCGAACGGCGGGCCGCACCCAGGAGTCAGAACTGCTGCTGGAGTTCGCGGGCTGGTTGTAGGGGCGGGCAGCTTCGTCTGCGGGTGGGTGGCGGGCTGGTCGCGCAGTTCCCCGCGCCCCTGAGATGCGCCCCTGCGGGGCGCCCCCAGGGGATTGCCGCGCAGCGGCATCTAAGGGGCGCGGGGAACTGCGCGACCAGTTGGGGACGGCCCGCAGACGAACGCAGACCCCGGGGTCCGGGGGCGCAGCCCCCGGGAGCGCCACCTCCACCCCCGGAGGGTTTAGGGAAGGGGCGGGGTGGGGGCTCAACCCCGCAGACGAGCGACCGCTTCCGCCACAGACAGCTCCTCCCGCTCCCCCGTCCGCCGGTCCTTGAGCTCCAGCACGCCCTCCCCGGCCCGCCGCCCCGCGACAAGAATCTTCGGCACGCCCAGCAGCTCCGCATCCGTGAACTTGACCCCCGGCGACACCCCCGACCGGTCGTCCACCAGCACCCGCAGCCCCGCCGCGGCCAGCTGCGCCGCCACATCCAGCGCCACCTCGATCTGCAGCGCCTTGCCCGCCGCGACGACGTGGACGTCCGCCGGGGCGACCTCGGCGGGCCAGCACAGCCCGGCCGCGTCGGCCGTCTGCTCGGCCAGCGCGGCCACGGCCCGCGAGATGCCGATCCCGTACGAGCCCATCGTCACCCGCACCGGCTTGCCCTGCTGCCCCAGGACGTCGAGCTGGAACGTGTCCGCGTACTTCCGCCCCAGCTGGAAGATGTGCCCGATCTCGATCGCTCGGTCGAGCCGGAGGCCCGCGCCGCACGCGGGGCACGGGTCGCCCTCCTCGACGACGACCACGTCGAGGTAGTCGTCGACCGAGAAGTCCCGCCCGCACACCACGTTGCGCGCGTGCGTGTCCGCACGGTTCGCACCCGTCACCCACGCCGTCCCCGGCGCGACCCGGGGGTCGGCGATGTAGCGGACCTTCTCCAGGCCCTGCGGGCCGACGTACCCGCGTACGAGATCGGGCCGGTCCACGAAGTCCTCGGCGGTGACCAGCTCGACGACCGCCGGCGCCAGGTGCTCGCCCAGCTTGCCCAGGTCCACCTCGCGGTTCCCCGGCACGCCGACCGCCACGATCTCGCCGTCCACCTTGACCAGCAGGTTCTTGAGGGTCGCGGAGGCCGGCACGCCCAGGTGGGCCGCCAGCGACTCGATCGTCGGGGTGTCCGGCGTGTCCAGCTCCTCCACGGGCCCGACCCCGGACGCGTCCACGGCCTCGGCCACGAACGTCACCGCCTCCGTGTTGGCCGCGTACTCGCACGCCGGGCAGTCCACGAACGTGTCCTCACCGGCGGCGGCCGGAGCCAGGAACTCCTCCGACGCCGAACCGCCCATCGCCCCCGACACCGCCGAAACGATCCGGTAGTCGAGCCCGAGGCGCGCGAAGATCTTCCGGTACGCCTCGCGGTGCAGCGCGTACGACTCGGCCAGGCCCTCGTCCGTGGTGTCGAACGAGTACGAGTCCTTCATCTGGAACTCGCGCCCGCGCAGCACGCCCGACCGGGGCCGCGCCTCGTCGCGGTACTTGGTCTGGATCTGGTAGAGCATCACCGGCAGGTCCTTGTAGGACGTGCACTGGTCCTTGACGGTCTGGGTGAAGATCTCCTCGTGGGTGGGCCCGAGCAGATAGTCCGCGCCCTTGCGGTCCTTGAGCCGGAACAGCAGGTCGCCGTACTCCTCCCAGCGCCCGCTCGCCTCGTACGCCTCCTTGGGCAGCAGGGCCGGGAGCAGCACCTCCTGGGCGCCGATCGCGTCCATCTCCTCGCGCACGATGTTCGAGATGTTGTCGAGGACCTTCTTGCCGAGCGGCAGCCAGGTCCAGATCCCGGCCGCGTTGCGCCGTACGTATCCGGCCCGCACCAGCAGCTTGTGGCTGAGCGTCTCCGCGTCCGCCGGGTCGTCGCGCAGTGTCTTGACCATCAGACGGGACATGCGCTGGACCTGGGCGGCTGCCATGGGGATCTCTCCTGTACGTACACGGGTGGTGTCAGGAGGTTATCCGCGCGCCACGCGCGCGTGGAAATCGGTTTACGGGCTCACGGCCGCCGCAGCGGCAGATGCGCGCCCATCACGGCGTACGGCCGTGGCGCGCTCGGGAAGTGGACCTGGCCCGCGAGGTCCAGATACCCCAGCGCGCGGTACAGCGCCCGCGCCGGGCTCTCCGTGTCGATCGCGGAGAGGATCGACCTCGGCTCGGCCGCGCTGTCGGTGATCCGGGTGATGAGCTCGCGGCCGACGCCCCGGCCCTGGTGGGAGGGGTGGACGTGGAGCTCGGTGATCACGAAGGAGTCGTCGAGCCAGGCGTCGGTGCCGTTGTGGCGCAGATACGGTTCGACGACCGTGGACCACCAGTGCGCGCGGTCATTGGGCATCCCGTACACGAAGCCGACGAGGCTTCCGTCGGGGGTGGTGGCGCCCAGGGCGCGCGCGCCGGGGCAGGCGAGGTGGCGCAGCACGATGTGGCGGCGCACGCCGACCTCCTCCGCGCTGAGCCCGAAGGCGACCGCCTGCACGGCGAGGGCCTCGTCCACGCGGGCGGCGAGGTCGAGCGGTCCGACCGTCACCTCGGGCGTCCGGGGACCGGCTCCAAAGGAAGGTGCCATGGCCGCACCCTACTGTCAGAAGAGCACGCTCATGAAAGCCCCCGTCTCACGGAAGCCGACCCGGCGGTAGCAGGCGCGTGCCGCCGTGTTGAAGTCGTTCACGTAGAGGCTGACGACGGGGGCGACGTCGGCGAGGGCGTAGCGCAGGACGGCGGCCATGCCGGTGACGGACAGGCCCTGGCCCCGGTGCTCGGGGGCGACCCAGACGCCCTGGATCTGGCAGGCGCGCGAGGTGGCCGCGCCGATCTCGGCCTTGAAGACGACCTTGCCGTCCTCGACGCGGGCGAACGAGCGCCCGGCGCCGACGAGTTCGGCGACGCGCGCCTGGTAGAGCAGCCCGCCGTCGCCCGCCATCGGGGAGACGCCGACCTCCTCGGTGAACATGGCCACGCACGCGGGCATGATCACGTCCATCTCGTCCTTGCGGATCCGGCGTACGTACGGGTCGGGGGCCAGGTCGTCGGGCATCCGCTCGGTGACCATCAGCGGCTGGTGCGGACGGACGTCGCGGGCCGGGCCCCAGTGCGGCTCCAGGAGCTTCCAGAGCAGGGCGGTCGGCTCGGCCGGGCCGACGATGGAGGAGCAGCGGCGGCCGGTGCGGCGGGCGCGGTCCGCGAAGGCGCGGACGGCTTCGGGGGTGGCGCAGATGGGGACGAGGTTGGCGCCGGAGTAGCAGAGCGAGCGCAGCTTGCCGTCGGCGTACCAGCCCCACATCTCGCCGCCGAGCCGCCACGGGTCGAGGCCGGCGACCTGCACGCGCGAGGCCACGAAGGCGTTGGCGACCGGATCGCTCTCCATGACGGCGAGCGCCGCGCCGAGGTCACCGGGTTCGAGGACCCGGGTGGTGGTCTGCGTCAACACGAGGGGCCTCACCATACGGTCTGCTGATCTCCGCACTGTACCCGGCGACGCGCCGACGCGGCTTGCCCGGTGCTCGTCTGCGGGCCGGTGGCGGGTTGCTCGCGCAGTTCCCCGCGCCCCTAAAAATGCCGCTCCGCGGCAATCCCCTGGGGCGCCCCGAAGGGGCGCATCTCAGGGGCGCGGGGAACTGCGCGGCCAGCCATCCACGGTCCGCAGACGAACGACACCCCTCGGAGAGTTTCGGGAAGGGGCGGGGTGGGGGATCAACCCGCCACAGACACCTGCGGCTCGCCCGACGTCACGCCGTCCTTCTCCATCTGCTCGGCGATCTTCATCGCCTCCTCGATCAGCGTCTCGACGATCTTCGACTCGGGCACGGTCTTGATGACCTCACCCTTCACGAAGATCTGCCCCTTGCCGTTGCCCG
>NZ_BMTS01000034.1 GCF_014649795.1 Streptomyces melanogenes | reverse complement strand
CGCGTCAACGTCCTCTGGGCCCTACTACGCGACCGGCGGTGCTATCAGGTAACGCCACCCGTCATCCTCACGGCTTGACAAACGCCATTAGGAATCCACGGCACCGTCACGCTCGCCTCGATCCGACTCTGGCTCCGCCCGTGATCTCTCCCGGGTCTAGTAACCGGTTGTGCCGTCGAGCATCTCGCGCAGGATGTCCAGGTGGCCGTTGTGGCGGGCCGTCTCCTCGGTGAGGTGGAGGAGGATCCAGCGCAGGTCGACGTGGAGGCCGTTGCGGATGGTTCGCTGGGCCTGCTTGTCCAGGCTGTTCCCGGCGACCAGTTCGCGGTAACGGGCGCTGTGTTCCGCGTATTCGTCGAGCAACTGCGTGAGCGGGATGTCGACGGCGATACGCATCTCGCGGTCGGGGTCCTCATCCGTCATGGGGGCCCGGTCTTCCTCGCCGAGGAATACCACCTGGAACCAGTAGTACTCGACCCAGCGGAGGTGGTTGATCAGTCCGCTCATGGTCATCAGCGGCGAGCCCAGCAGCAGCGCCTTGCGGGCGTTCTCCGCGGAGACGCCTTCGCACTTGGCGCGGGCGGTGCCACGGGCGTAGTCGAGAAACGTGGTGAGCTGGGTGCGCTCGTCCCACGCGGGCGGTGTGTCATCGATTCTGGTCATCGCGCGAAGCGTCCCCGATCACCCCGACAGATGTCGAGGCATTTCGCGGAGGGCCCAACCCGCTCCACCTACCGTCGGGCGCCCGACATGATCCCCCGGACACCGCCCGGGCCCCGTCCATCGCCCTGCGCAGGCGTGGCAGGTAGCCGGCAGCTCGTGCGATACGTGGTGGACGGCGCCGCCCGGCACGGCCTGGTGGAGAGCCTCGCCAACCGGCACGTCACCGGACGCAGCTCTGCTTGCTCCGGCCAAGGGGCCACGTGACCGGCCAGGGCGCGCCGGTGGGCCACGCTCAGGCCGCCGGGGCGAGTCCCCGGGCCGGCTGTGTCTGCTCGTAGGCGTAGCCGACCCGCAGGAGGGTGGGCTCGTCGAGGGGACGGCCGAGCAGCTGCATGCCGATCGGCATGCCGACCGAGTCGTGGCCGACCGGAACGGTCAGGGCCGGCACCCCGGTGATGTTGGCAGGGGCGGAGAGGCGCACGTAGGCGTCGGAGACGCCCTCGACCGTGCCGTCGGGCCAGGTGACCGTCTCCTCGTCGGCGCCGACAGCGGTCATCGGGACGCTCGGGGCGGCGATCGCGTCGACCTCCTCCAGCATGCGGGCCCACTCGGCGCGCATGAGCGTGCGGGCGCGTTGCGCGCGTACGTAGTCCCCGGCGCTCATCAACTCGCTTGCCTCCAGGAGGATGCGGACATCTTCCTGGTACAGCTCGGGGACCGTGCGCAGGCTGCTCTCGTGGTAGGCCCCGGCCTCCGGCACCATCAGGCCCCACTGGGTGGCCTGGATGTAGCGGGTCATCGGGATGTCCACCTCGACGAGCCGTGCGCCCAGGGTTTCCAGCTGCCCGATGGCGTGCCGGACGGCGGTCTCCACACGAGGGTCGACGTTGTCGAAGTAGTAGGTGCGCGGCAGGCCGATGCGCAGCCCCGTCAGGTCCGTGTCGGTACCGGGCCGGTAGTCCGTGGCGGGCACGGGCAGCGAGGCGGGGTCTCGCGGGTCGTGTCCGGCCAGCGCGGTCAGGATCAGGGCGGCGTCCTCGACGGTGCGGGTGATCGGACCGACGTGGTCCAGCGACCAGGACAGGGAGGTGATGCCGTGGCGGGGGACGAGACCGTAGGTCGGTTTGAGGCCGACCACCCCGTTGAGAGCGGCGGGTACCCGGATCGACCCGCCGGTGTCGGTGCCCAGGGCGAAGGTCGCGGTGCCCGACGCGACGGCGACCGCGGAGCCGCCGCTGGAACCGCCGGCGACCCGGCCGTGGTCCCAGGCGTTGCGGGTCTGCGGAGTGGTCAGGCCGAAGGCGAATTCGTGGGTGTGGGTCTTGCCGAGCAGGACCGCGCCGGCCGCGCTCAGACGCGCGGCGACCGTGCTGTCCGCCGTCGCGCGGTGGCCGGCGCGTACCCGGGAGCTGGCCGTGGTGGCCATCCCGCCGACGTCGATCAGGTCCTTGAGTCCCATCGGGATGCCGTGCAGGGGTCCCCGGTATCGGCCGTGCGCCGCTTCGTGTTCGGCCTCGCTCGCCGCCCGGCGTGCCTGCTCCGCGGCGACCGTGACGTAGGCACCGAGGTGCGGTTCCACTTTCTCGATGCGGCCGAGGACGGAGTCGACCAGTTCGACGGGGGAGAGTTGCCGGGCACGGATCGCGTCCGCGGCGGCGGTGAGGGACAGCTCATACGGTTGCATCGTGCGGCTCCTGTCCGGCGCGGTAGGCAGCGGCGGGCGGGACGTCCGCGAAGTCCAGCTCGCGCAGGACCGCGACGACGCCGTGGATGTGGTTGGCGACGGCGGCCACCGCGGCGTGGCGTTCGGCGGGCAGCACGAGCCCGGCGCGGGCGGCCCAGCGGGCGGCCTCCGGCGGTGTGAGTTCGACGGCGGTCATGGACCTTCTCTTCCTCGGTCGGGAGTGGAGCGGCGGAGCATCCGAAGGCGCTAAAGGCCAAGGATCAGCGTTAGGTGACCTGCAGGTGCCACGACTGCTCGGTGGTGCGGCTGTGACTGCTCGGTGGTGCAGCTGTTCTGTGGCGCGGCTGTTCAGTGGCTCGCGCGTGGGCCACCGAACACCGCCGGGCGCGGGACACCGGCCGCGTGGTCAGGCGGCGGTGGCCGGGATCTCGCCGCCGTGCTCGGCGAGCAGCCGGTAGCGGCCGTGCTCCCGGCGGACGGTGCCGGCCGTGGGCCGCGGAAAGTGCGTGCCCAGGAGCAGCGCGTCGGTGTCCGCCACGCCGTCGAGCAGCCGGGCGCGGGTGCGGATCGCCTGGGAGGGGTCAATGTCGACGCAGCTGTGCACGTGGGGGTGGGACAGCTGCACGGGGTGGTGGATGCTGTCGCCGGTGATCAGCGCCCGCCGGTCGCTGCCGCGCAGTTCGACGGCGACCTGCCCGGGGGTGTGGCCCGGGGCGGGGATCAGGAGGACACCCGGCGCCACCTCGTGCCCCTGCTCGGGCACGTCCACGAGGTCGTACTGTCCGGCGTCGCGGACGGGATTGACGGAGTCGCGGAACATCTGGGTGCGGGCCTCATCCAGGTCGGTGGCGGCCCAGTGGTCCCATTCGGTGCGGCTGGTGACGTAGCGGGCGTTGGGGAAGGCGGGGACCCAGTCCTCGCCGACGAGGCGGGTGTTCCAGCCGACGTGGTCGGTGTGCAGGTGCGTGGTGATCACCAGGTCCACGGACTCGGGCGGGAAGCCGGCCGCCGCCAGCCGCTCCAGGAAGTCGGTGTCGAGACCGTTCCAGGCCGGGCTGGCACGGGTCTTGCCGTTGCCGATGCCGGTGTCCACGACGATCCGCAGTCCGCCGGCCTCCACCGCGAAGCTGTGGCTCGCCAGCCGCGGGACCTCGGCGTCGGCGAAATCGGGGCGCAACCACGACGCCTCGTCCAGCACCTCCCTGGTGGCGTCCGGCAGCAGCCACGGTCCGGTCTGTCGAGGCAGCTCGATCTCGTCGACGCGGCGCACGACGATATCGCCGAGGCGCCATCCCGTGCTGGTGGCGGGGGTGGCCTGACGGAGGGTGGCGGGTTTCATCGGCAGGGCCCTTTCGACGGCGCTGGGCGGTGCGGGCGGGATGACGTGCTGGGGAAAGGACAGGCCCGGTCAGGTCGTGTGCGGCTGTGGCGTGGCGCGGACCCTTAAGGCGATTACTTTGCTTTAAGCACTCTAGATCGACATCAACCCTAAACGCAAACCCTTAGCTTTTACGTGCCTGAAGAGGACCCGGCGCGACCGAGCGCCGCCGCCACCAAGCGGCCGACGTACGCCTGGGACAGCTCCGAGGGGCGGAACAGGATCCGATACATCAGCGGGGCGACCACGACGTCCAGCAGCGTCTCCAAGTCCGGCACGGCCTCCCCGCGCCCGGCTGCGCGTACGCCGATGGCCTTCAACTGCTCGGCGGCGTAGTCGGAGCAGCGCACCGCGCTGCCCTGCGCTGGGTCGCCCAGCAGGGCGTCGCGGATGTACGTGCGACCCGGCGTCGAGGACATTTCTTCGGCGAATTGCACGGTCCACGCCTCCAGGTCGGCTCGCAGGCCGCCGTGGTCGGCCGGCGGGGCGTCCGGGCGCAGCCGCTCGACGGCCACGTCGGACAACAATTCCCGCAGGTCCCCCCAGCGGCGGTAGACGGTGGACGGCGTGACCCCCGCACGGGCCGCGATCAGCGGCACGGTCAGCGCTCCCCGCCCCACCTCCTCCTCAAGATCACGGACCGCCTGGTGTACGGACTGCTGGACGCGGGCGCTGCGCCCGCCGGGGCGTGTGGTCGCTCGGGCACTCATGGGGACAGCCTAATGCGAAGAAATTGCGTCTGCCGAAACGGTCGGCCGGAAGCGAAGTGGCCTTGGGTGCGGTCGAGGGTCGGTGACGAGGCTGTGGCGGGGTTCCATACGGCGTGCCAGGGGTGGAGCGACACGGGGTCGGCCAGGGGGCGGGCGGTCAGGCCCTCGGGGAGTTGTCCGCCGATGAGCCCGAAGGTGGGGTATCCATGGGCCTGGACGGTGTGGTGGATGGCGGTGTCGGCGACGGCGACGGGAGGGGGCAGATCCCAGCCGGCCAGCGTGTCGAGCAGGTCCGGGGCCAGACGCCACTTCTCCTGGTGCCCGACACCACCCCGGCTACCTGGCAGCGGTCCGGGGCATCGGTCCATTCCCGCGGCAGATACAACTGCCGGCCCAGCGGGCAGGACGCTGCTGCGTCGGTGGCGGGCCGGTCCCCACTCGAGTCGGCCGGGAAGCGCCGGCGCTCAAGGCAGGCCTGATCCGAGAGGAAGGCCTTGACCCGCCTGGCGTGTAACGCCGGACAACGTTGCTCAGCGGCACCTAAGGGTGCTGGAACATGACCTCCGGGTAGGCCCGGGAGGGGCCGTCGAGGAGGGGCTGTGGAATTCCCTTCAGCTGGAGGTCGAAGAAGGCGCCGACGTAGGCGCGGGTGATCGCTGCGGCGCGCTCGGCGGCGATGGTTTCGCCCGGGAGGGGGATGCCCAGCTGGGAGGCGAGAACCGGCAGATCGGTGAAGTTGAAGTGGACCGCTCCCGCGACGGTCAGCCAGCGTTTCCAGCCGCTGAGGTCCGCCCACGCCTGGTCCCAGGAGGTGTCCTTGCCGGGGGAGTGCCCGGACTCGGTGCCCAGCAGCAGGAAGGGCCGGCCTCCCACGCCCGCCGCGGGGGGACGGACGTCGAATGTGCCGTCCATGTCCACACCTGCCTGCACCCGCTGATCGGCGGCCATGGCCGAGGCGGCTGCGCTGCCGCCGACGGAGTGGCCGGCCATGCCGATGCGCTTCCCGTCGATCATCCGGCGGTACGGCCACGGGGAATGACGGCCGGTCAGCTGGTCGATGACGAACGAGACGTCCTTGCCTCGGCTCTCGTTCACGGCGATCCAGCCGCCCGGGGGAAGGGTGTCGCAGATGGTGCAGGTGAGCGTCCGGCCGTCGGGGAACGTTGTCCCGGAGTCCTCGTAGGTGTGGTTGACGAGTGCGACGACGTAGCCACGGCTGGCCAGGTCCTCGGCGAGGCTCGAGAGCGTGGTGCGAGGCAGGGTGAAGCCGGGCGAGAGCACGACCAGCGGAAAGCGGCCGGTGGCCGGGCGGGCGCCGGTGCGGGCCCACGAGCGGGTGCCGCTGAGCGTGCCGGGCGGGATACCGGCTCCCGGCGCCTGCTTCTGCAGCAGCAGCGCGGCCTCTGCGGCGGTCATGTAGGGCGCGGGTACGCCGGAGCCGGGCCGTGCGGGGTAGAACACCGACGTCATCAGCCGGCGCGGACCGGCGGAGGGCACCCAGGGATCCTGGCGGTGGGTGTCCACCAATTCCAGGGTGCTGAGGCCGACGGCGTGCGAGCCGGTGGGGTGAGGCAGCGCCAAGTGGACGTCCGTGACGGCAGCGGCGACGGCCGGGGCCGGGGCGGCGGCCTGCGCAGAGGCGGCCGGCAGGACCAGCGGAAGGGAGAGCACGATCGCGAGCACGCCGGACGCCGCAATGCGATGAGTTCGTCTCATGGTGCCCAATGTGGCCCGGACTCCCCGGCCCAGCATCGGCCCGCAGAGGGGCGCGCATGACGCCTACCCGTAGGGGTTTGCCAGCAGCGTCCCCTAGCCCGCTGGTATGTGACCACCGGGGACGTCATCGGGACGCCAGCGGTGCTGCTCCTCCCTAGCGCTGGCCGACTATCGCCGGACGTCACGGCGGAGTCCATCAAAGCCTCGTGTGCCCAGACCGGCGTGCTGACTTCAGAGGAGTTGCTGACCTGCGGGGACGGACGGGCCGGCTCTACGGTCTAGTTGTCGCCTCGGTGTCCGTCACGGACCACCGCCAACCCGCCGACCCGGGTCGTGATGCCCGCCGGCCCGCGCCGGGCCGAAGCGAGCACGCTGGCCGGTCGACCGAGGCTGTCACCCTGCTCCACCTCGATCGCGACCGTCTGCGCCCCTGTCGTGTCGAGCAGGTGGGCGGCCAGGCAGCCGGTGCTGTTGGCGTTGGCGACGTCCTCGTCGACACCGATCGCCGGCGCGAACATCCGCGCCGCACCCGGTCGGTCGCCCACCGGCGGTACGTACACGAAACAGCCGAGGAGCCCGTACCGTCGGCACGCCGCTGTCAGCCTGCCGAGGTGTGGGTGGATTCGGAGCAGCGCCGACCGGTCGCGGACCGGTACCAGCATGCGTGGTGCGCTGGGCGCGGCGATCCGTGGCGCGTCGGTCGGATGCGGGTCGTCCGCGGTGAGCCCGATCGCGGCGACGATCGCGGCGCGCTCGTCGGGTGCCGGGTGACGCAGGGCGACGAGGCCCTGGTCGAACCACACCTCGATGCCGGCGGTGCGGCGGATCGCGACGGTGTCGAACGTGCGCCCGCCGGTGTGTTGGCGGTCGTTCAGCTCGCCCAGCGCGGTGCGGGTCAACCGGACGGCCTGCGCGGCAACGGTGCCGTGGCCGCAGCCGGACAGTTCGGCGGTGGCGGTGAAGAACCGGACCGGCCGGCCACCGTCCGACGTCCGCCCCGGGCCGAGGAACGCCGCGTGCGAGGTGCCGGCCGCAGCAGCGACCGCGCGCCGGTCCGCGTCCGTCGCCGCCGGGTCATCGTCGGTGACGGCCGTGGGGCTGCCGCCCCGGCCGTCGCGCCGCACACACGCATCAACCACCGTGACATCCGGCCAGGACATCGGCCCCCCTTGACGCTCGACGAACCGGCAACCGCGAACGGCGTTCCGCCGATAGCCCGGACCTGGCTGCAACGGTCGACCGAACGCGTCCCGGAGCGTACCGTCCGGCCTCAGCCGGTGCCGTCCTGCACCGGATAGTGGATGACGACCACACCGCCGGTGGCGTAGTTGGCGACATCGGCGGCCGCCCGCTGGCCTTGCGGTGACTCCCGCGACGCGGCCATGGCGGCGGCGTCAGCGAAGTCGGCTTCGAAGACCGCGAAATACGGCGCTTCTCCCTCGGCCGCCGCCACGTCGAAGCTGTAGCGCCACGCAAGCAGGCCGGGCATCTTCATGACCAGTGGAAGGTGGTTGGTCACGTAGTAGTCGCGGAAGTGGTCAGGGTCGGCGGGCTTGGGATACAGGACCACCAACTTATGCATGACGACCTCCGTCCAGATCAGGGTCGGCGGGGTGTGTGAGTGCGATGTCGAGTACCGCCATCAGTTGCATCGTCATATGCGCAGGTTAGGGCTTGACGCTGGGTCGAGGGAAAGATCAATACGGGATAGACTCAGAACGGATCGTTATCAATCGGCAGGGGAGGGAACGTGGCGCCGGATACGGTGAGCCTGCGGTACTTCCTGGTGCTGGCGCAGGAGTTGAACTTCACCCGCGCGGCCGCACGGATCGGTATCGCACAGCCCGCGCTCAGTGCCCGGATGCGCCGATTGGAGGCGGAACTCGGTACGGCCCTGCTGGTCCGCAGCACGCGGAGCGTCGTATTGACCACGGCCGGTGCGGCTTTGGCGGAGTCCGCGCCGCCCGCGCTGGCGGCGCTGGACCGGGCATGGGACACCGCCCGGAGCGCGGCGGCCGGTGAACTGGGCACGCTGCGCGTCGGATACAGCCTCAGCGCCGGGGCCGAGACGGCACCGGCCCTGGTGGATGCGCTGATTCGCAGCAGTCCCGGACTCGAGGTCGGCGCGGTCCCGATGGCGACACCGGAGATCTCTCCCGCGGTCGCCGACGGCCGCATCGATGCCGGGATCACCCGCGGTGAACAGCCGGGCCGTGGCGTGCGCCGGTACCTGCTGCGGCGTCAGCGGATCGGCGTCCTATTGGCGCAGCACCATCCGCTGGCCGAACACGCGGAGATCGAGATCGCCGACGCGGCCGCGTATCCGCTGCGACTCCCGGACCGTGCGGCCAACCCTGTGATCCACGATCAGCTGGCGGCGCTGTTCCGGGACACCCGGCCACATCCCCGATTCCACACGCCCACAGTCTCTTTCGACATGTCACAGCGCGACCTGCGCGACGGGCTCACCCTCGCCCCGGCCGGCGAGGCCGCCGCCACGGCACCACCGCCCGGCATCACCTGGCGACCGCTGCACGGCGCACCCAGCATGACGATCCACCTGGTCCTTCCGCGCGAACAGTCGCCACTACACCGCCGCGTCCGTGCCGTCGCCAAAACCCTGGCGCACGAGCTGCACTGGCTGTCGGACTGATGGGCACCAGGTCATGCCAGGCGAACCTCCGCGGTGGCGGGGCCGAAGGCCTTGCTGCACTCCCACGCCCCGCACCCCCCGCAGGCCGTCATCACCTTCCCAGCTTCACCCCCTGGGCGGGACTGCGGCGTGATGACACACGCGAGCGCACCGGAAGGCGCAGCCAGTCCACGGCGTCGTCGTCCTCGTCCGGCTCGGGGGCGTCCGGGGCACGCAGCTGGGAGACCGCAGCGTCGATGTACTTCGTCGGTCAGAGCACGACGGTCAACTACGCGGAGGAAAGTTTCCTTGCCACGTCACACCACGGCCGGTGAGGATCTCTGCGAAGTCGCGGACAGGCCCGGCGGCTAGCGGCCGGCGATGTACTGGATCTCCGGATGGCGCGGTGAAGCCCCCATCAGCAGGTGCCCGGTGTCGGGACGTCCGCGCAATTGCGCGTCGAAGAAGGTCCGCACGGTCGCGCGCACGGCAGCCACCGCTCGCTCGGCCGGGATCGTGCCCAGTTGCAAGGGCAGGGGCATCCCGAGCTGCGGGCCGATGGCCACCAGGTCGGTGAAGGAGTTGTGGTCCGCGTCGGCCAGACGCAGACACCGATGCCAGCCGCGCAGCTTCGGCCAGAGTGCGGACCAGGTCGGGTCCTGGCGCAGGCCGTCGTGCACGGCGGTGTCCACCAGCAGGAACGGCCGGTCGAGCCCCCGCTCCACCACCGGCCCGTAAACGGCACCGTCGAGGTTGATGCCCGCCCGCACCCGAGGGTCCTCGCCTACGGCGGCGGCCGCCGCGGCGCCGCCCCGGGAGTGGCCGAACACCCCGACGCGGGACAGGTCCAACGTCTGGGACAGTCCGCGTGGCAGCGGGCGTCGCCGGGCGTCGGGGTTTCCGCCCTGACCGAGGACCGCCAGTCGGTCCAGTACGAAACGCAGGTCGGCTGCGCGTACCGCGACGGCCCTTGCGATGGCGTCCTCGTCGCCCGCGGGGCGTGTGAGCACGACTCGGCCGTCGGGGAACTCCACCTCGCCGGAGTCGTAAGGGTGGTCGACGGTCACCACCACGTATCCCCAGGAGGCCAAATCCTCGACGACGAGAGTGTTGAAGGTGCGGTCCGAGGAGTAACCCGGCGAGTAGAGGATCACGGGGTGTCGCCCGCAGCGGGCCGGTGCGCGATCCGCGCTGTGCGTCGCCGGGAGCACGACGGCGTCCAGTACACCTCCGAAACGCGCCTTGAGTGCACGCTCGGCGCCCGAGGGAAGCCACGGCAGTTCCGTCCGCCCTAGCGTGCTGTCCGCCGGATAGCTCACCGTCACCATCAGCTCGCGCGGCTGCTCGGGCTCCGCCCACGGGTCGAGCCTGTCGTGGTCGATCAAGTGCAGTTCCACCGCGCCCACCGGAGAGGGTCCGGTCGGTCCGGCAAGCCGCACCGTGACCGGACCGGCCGTCGATGTCGCGGACCGCGCGGCTGCGGGGGCGGCGAAGGCAGGCTGCAAGGTGGCGGACGACGTGATTGCGGCCAGGCCACCGGCTATGAGAACACGGCGAGTCGGGCGAACGGGGGGCATGTTGCTCCTTCTGCGGCCAGGCACTCGACACCCTGAAGAAGACCCCGATCGACCGGCCTTGCGATCGTCAACTCCTCTGAATGCTAGATCATTTCGCCTGAGCCGTTGGCGCCACCCCCGCCGTGCTCGATCATGCTGCTCCCTGCCCAGCGAGCGGAAGGTCCTTCAGCCTGCGTTGGTACCGGTCGTGGACGCGGACCGAGAAGCGGCCGCAGTCCGGTGCCGAGCAGGCCTTTCCCCGGGCGTATCCGTCAGGGCCCGGTCCGGTTGGTGAGGGGTTGTTGGGAGGCGGTCGGTGGGGTGAATAGTGCCTGGACGGTCTCGGTGGCCAGGTCGCGCAGCCAGGTGTGGGCGCGGTCGTCGTCGTAGCGCTGGTGCCACAGCAGGTACAGGGGGACGTCGGGCAGCGGGAGGGGCGGCGGCAGTGTGGTCAGGCCGAGTTGGTCCCGGGCTGTGCGGGTGACGGCGTCAGGGAGGGTGACGACCAGGTCGGTGTCGTGGGCGAGTTGCAGGGCGAAGGCGGCGGTGGGTCCGGCGGCGAGGACGCGTCGTTCGAGGCCGCGTGTGGTCAGGGCGTCGTCGATCGGGTCGCGCAGGTTTCCGCGCCGCGAGACGGTGAGGTGTTCGGCGGCTGCGTAGCGCTCGAGGCTCAGTGGGCCGTCGGTGAGCGGGTGGCCTGGTCGGACGGCGACGATCAGCCGGTCTCTGCCGACGAGGCGGTGGCGGATGTCGGGGAGCGTCGGAGCGCTGGAGCTTGATTCGAGGTCGACTTCACCCCGGCGCAGCTCGGCGTCGTCCGTCCCGGGTTCGGCCGACAGGCGCAGCTGGACGCCGGGGGCCTGATGGTGGATGGCCGTGGTCAAGGCGGTGCCGCAGGCTGCGGTCAGGGCGTCGTGCCAGCGCAGGGTGAACACCCGGTTCAGAGCCGCCAGGTCGAGTTCCTGCTGCGTGGAGAGAAGTTGGTGGGCCTGCTGTACGAGGGTGTGGACCTGGGCGCGCATGGCCAGCGCGCGGGTGGTGGGGACCATGCTGCGTCCGGTGCGGACCAGGATCTGGTCACCGGTGGCCTTGCGGATGCGGCCCAGGGAGCGGCTCATCGCCGGTGAGGTGACGTGGAGGCGTGCTGCGGCGCCCGCGACACTGCCCTCTTCCAACAGGGCGTCCAGGGCGGTGAGCAGGTTCAGATCCAGTTGCATGAAAGTAACTCTACAAGTGACAAGCATGCACTTGTTGTTAATGGCCGAGCGGCCTACCTTCGAAGTGCGGGGGCGAGGCAAACCGCCCCGCTTCTACCGACCTTCCAGGGAGCCCACCATGAGCACAGCCATGCCGTTCGGCGCCGACGCGGCACTCCTGTCCGATGTGACCACTGCGGTGAAGGCCGCTGGAGTCACGCTGCGCGACCGCTACACCTCGCACGCCCGGGGCGTGAGTCTGGACGAGGTCGTCGGCGAGATCCACGCCAACGACGCCGCGGTGCTGGACGTGCTGCGCGAACCGCTTCTGCGGGCCCGGCCGGGATCGCAGTGGGCTGAGGACGAGCTGGCCGGCGGCGCGCTCCCGTCCGGGGAGTGGTGGGTCGTCGACCCCGCCGAGGGCAACATCAACCACGTCCACGGCATGGATGACTGGGCCGTCACCGCCACCCTGGTCCGCGACAACCAGCCGGTACTGACCGTCGTCCACCTGCCACTGACCGGCGACACCTACACCGCCGTCGCCGGCGGCGGTGCCCACCTGAACGACCGACCCCTGAAGGTGTCCGCCAAGACCGACCTGGGCGCCGCGCTCATCGGCACCGGCCAGGCCAAGCCCGGCGAGGACGAGCGCACCTTCCGGCGGATCGGTGACTCCGTCACCGCCATGCTCATCAACGGCCTGGTTGTACGCGTGTCCGTTCCCGCCACGATGCAACTCATCCACGTCGCCGCCGGACGCATGGACGCGTTCTGGCAGTTCTCCGACGTCCGCTCCGGCCTGGTCGCCGGCGCCCTGCTGGTCTCCGAAGCCGGAGGCACCGTCACCGACCTGACGGGCGAACCCTGGAACACCGCCAGCCGCGACTTCCTGGCCGCCGCCCCCGGCATCCACGGCGCCGCCCTCAAGGTCCTCTCGCCGACCGCCTGACCGGACGTCTCCGCCCTTCCCCACCCCCGTACGACAAGGAGCATCACCACATGACCAACATCGGCATCCTGGGCGCCGGCCGCGTCGGCACCAACCTCGCCGGCAAGCTCGCCGCAGCCGGACACCATGTCACCATCGGCGCCCGCAGCCCCGAAGACCCCGCCGCCCGCACCACGGGGCTCACCCCGCGGATCGCCTTCGCCGACCAGCGCACCACCGCCCGCACCACGGACATCGTGATCAACGCGACGCCCGGCGACAGCTCCCTGGAGCGCCTCATCGACCTGCGCACCGAGCTCTACGGAAAGATCCTCGTCGATGTCTCCAACGCAACCCACGACGCCGCTGACGGCTTGCCCGGCGACCTGTGCTATCCCGGCAGCAGCCTCGCCGAGAAGCTCCAGGCCGCGCTCCCCGACACCCGTGTGGTCAAGACTCTCAACACCATGCTCTTCATGGTCATGACCGCTCCCGACACCCTGGCCACCCCACCGACCGCCTACCTCTCGGGCGACGACAATCAGGCGAAGAGGACCGTCTCCGACCTGCTCGGCGACCTGGGCTGGCAGCCCGAACGGATCGAGGACCTCGGCGACATCACCACAGCCCGCGCCACCGAGGCCATGATCCTGCTCGTGCCCCACATCCTGCGCCGACACGGCTTCAAGCCCTTCGCCGTCTCCCTGGCCCGCTGACCCGCCACGACCGGGTCAGACCAAAACCAGGTAGCGGGTTCGTGCGAGGGAACTGGGTGTCGGCACGGGCAACGCCCGCTGGGCTGTAGGTGCCGCCCGAACTCATCGACAGTGATCATGCCTACGACACGGGAGGCGACTCCCGAAGTCGTCGACAAACGGCTCCCATCCCCGGGTTCTGGCACAGCTTGTGTGGGCCTATGGCGGAGCGTGACTGGTGACGGCCCCGGTGGCGTGCGCCGGTGAGCGATCGGGCAGGCTGGACGCATGGCCCGTCGCGTTGAGAAGTACCTCTCCCATCTTGATCGACTTTCCGGCGGAAGGGAGCCCCGCTTCTTCCCTGTCGAGTCGACCAAGCAGGGGCTGCGGGGCGTGACGGAGATCGTTTACGACAACCTGCCGGACGGGCTTCTCACGGCGCTCACCTACGGCTTGTCACTGGCGGAGCATCCCGATTGGCAGCACGGCTCGCCGGAACTCTGCCTCAGCGTGAACTCGACCAACGTGATCTGGGCCCACGCCGTGGGCTTCCTCGCCGAGCAGCTCCGTGGAACCTGCCCATTCGGTTACGGCAGCACGATCAACTTCGGTGAGCGCATCGTGCCCGAGTCAGAGATGACGGCATTCTGCGTGTTCGCGCCGCTGGTCCTCGACAGAGACGACTACCTGGGCATCGACGTCGGCACTCCGGGGCACGAGGGTCACGACGTGATCAACATCCAAGGGATGTACCCCATCCACGACGTCGAGCGGCAGTTCATCAACGAGTACGGGCTCGAAGCCTTCTGGAAGAGCGACTGGGAGCCCACCAACGTGCTCCGGCGCCCCGCGATCTGATCGGGGGAGGGCCAGCTGGTGGACAGCGTCAGGCGAGCAGGACCCGCTTGCGTAGGAGCGCGAAGCCGGCTCGGCCAAACATCTGGCACTTGAGCATCTTGATCCGGTTGACATGCCCTTCGACCGGGCCCGAGCTCCAGGGCCGAGTGAGTCCGGCGGTGACGGCGTCGAGATCGCGGTCGATGCCGGCGGCAAGGGTGTGGAGGCTGGGCAGGTCGTCTTGCCGGACGGCGTCGAGCCAGGCTGCCCGTAATCAGCATGTCGCCTGTCCCCTTGCGCGGCGGGTGCCGTGGGGTGATAGCGGCCAGTTGCGGTTCTTGCGAGACCCAATCCGCCTGGCCGCAGTCAGCCGGGTTCGCCGACGGCGTCTGGCAACAGGCGCGACATCCTCATGCATGGCCCACGGCGCGGCGAGGACGCCAGTGCCGGGGCCTGGTGTTCCGTCACGACCATGGTCCGTACGGGTGCACGGACCATGTCCACCGGGCCCCGGCACGTCAGGGTCGCACAGCCGGAAGCAGTGACGTATCGCGGGGTGGTTGGAACGGGCGCCCTGTATTGCGCCAGGACCGCAACGCCTCGCGGATGGCGCCTCATTGCTGCTGTGGACGGCTTCGCAGGCTGGGCTTGACCACGCGCCGTCCGCCGCTGGTTGCCGGTCGGCTGTGTCCGGTGGTGGTGGGGGCTGTGCGCTGTCGGGGGCGGGTGGACCGCGGTTCTCGGCCAGGCGGCGGGATTTGCGCTCTTTCGCTCTGTGTGACCAGCCGCACCACCAGGGCCAGGAAGCAGCGGGCCAGAACACCTGCCCCTGACTACTGGTCGGCTCAGCAGCGGCCCGCTCAAGTCGTCGGCGGGGTGCTCTCGCCCACCCGGCCACCGCACGGCCCACGGGTGGCCGCACCGGCGACCAGCCGAAACGATGACCACAGCCGCCCTTCCAGCGGCCCGACACCAGGGTGGAGTCAGGGCCTACGACGAAGTACTCGCTGAACGCATCAAGGAGCGGCTGGAGTCGGAGGGGGTGGTCGCGAAGAAGATGTTCAGCGGCCTGACCTTCCTCCTCCAGGGAAACGCGCTGGCCAACCTCTACGACGAGGGCCTCATGGTGCGTGTCGGCAAGGAACGAACCGACGAGGCCCTAGCCCGCCCCGGCGCCGCGCCCCTGGTGATCCGGGGCAAGGAGCAACGCGGCTGGGTCCTGCTGGCGGAGGAGACCCTCGACGACGACGTCCTGGACGACTGGCTGGCCTGGGCGATGGACGCCACCGCCGGCCCCGTCTCGGTGTGAGGCGCGTCCAAGCCTGCTTGGACTTCTCTGGGAAGCCTGGCTTCAACGAGCGGGCGGGCAGCGGTCTGGACGATGAGAACTACTCGCGGCTCTTCGGCGAGGACAGCGGGCCGATGGCCTACCGCGACGCCCACCTGCGCGACGGGCTGCCGCTCCTGAAGGACCGGACGCCCGGCGCGTTCTGCGTGCTCTGCCTCGGCGTCGACGACTTCGGCAGCCGCGTCGCCATGATGGCCCCGCACTCACCGACCGAGATCAGTCGCAGGTCGGCCCTTTAGGGTCGGTGACATGACGACATCCCCTGCCACCAGTGCCTTCGACTTGCTCCGTCTCGACGCCGTGCCCGATCAGGACGCGTTGCGCCGGGTCTACGAACTGCCCAAGGACGCGGCCATACGCAAGCAGATGACCGAGCTCACCGAGCAGACCCGGCGGTTGATCGGGTGCTCATCGCTGGTTCTGGTCGCCAGCGCGGACGCCGAGGGTAACTGTGACGTTTCCCCGCGCGGAGGCCCTGCCGGGTTCGTTGCCGTCCTTGACGCAAGGACGGTGGCGATACCGGACGCGACCGGCAACAAGCGTCTGGACACCCTGCAGAACGTCATCGCCACCGGACGGGCCGGGCTGCTGTTCGTCATCCCGGGGCGCACCACGACGCTCAGGGTGAACGGCCGGGCCTGCGTCTCCACTCGCCCGGAGCTGCTGTCGCAGCTGACCGCCGTGGGCAAACCTCCGGCCAGTGCGCTGGTACTGGAGATCGAGGAGGTCTACCCGCACTGCCCCAAGTCGCTCCTGCGCAGCGGGGCCTGGAAGCCGGAGCAATGGCTGTCGGCGGATGCCCAGCCGACCTCGGCCGAGGTGACACTGGCCCAGCTGCGGATGCCAGAGCTGACGATCGCTGACATCGAGCAGGCGGAGGCGGATTCGCTGAAGTACCGGTACGAGTAACGGGCCGACCTACGCATACTGACCACCAGCCCGTCGAATCACTGGGCCAGCACGCCCCAAGATCAATCGTGAGGCGGCCCGAAAGAGGGGCGGTCGTGCCCGGCAACTTGTAGAGGCTGAGATTCTCCTAGGCACCGGGCCTGGCCAACGGTCAGCTCAGCCGTGCGGAGGTGGCCGAGGCAGCCCGCCGGGTCACGGCCGCGGTCGATGTGCTGGTCACCGTGGATGTGGAGGCCGGCTACGGTCCCACCACCCAAGACGTCGTGGCCACCGTCCATGCCGTGGTCGAGGTGCCGGTGCCGTGGGCATCAACCTGGAGGGCTCCACCGCCGCCGGCGGCCCGCTCTTCACCGGGCAGGAGCAGGCCGAGCGGATCCGTGCGGCCCGCCACGCGGCGACCGGCGCCGACCTGCCGGAGCTGCTCCTCAACGCCCGTACCGACGTCTTCATCCTCGTTGGGGTGCCTCTTCGGCGGCCGGTCCCGGGACTGAGAGGGTTGTCGTCACACCCCGGTGTCAGCGGCTGGCCGTGCTCAGGAAGCGGTCTGCGTCCTCGGGGGTGGCGAGCTGGCCGAGCTCCAACCATGAGTTGTCGGCGAAGTGGATGCGGAAGGTTGCGAAACCACGCGGTTGACCGGCCTCTGCTTCGATGCGTGCCTCGTGGCGGCCGAGCTCCGTCACGATCTGGAAGTCGTCGGCTTTGGTGGGCGACAGACGGCGGCGGGGCGAGGCAGCCACGCAGATTCGGTCCTGAGTCAGCAGGACGAGGCGTCGTGGGTTGGGGGACTGCGAGTACCAGCGCAGCAGTAGCTGGCCAGCGGCCAGGCTCCAGTCTCCGTCGAAGACTTCCTCAGCCGGGTCCCGGTCGGGCGTCCTCGGCGTCCTCGGCGGCGTCGGTACGCGAGTGTCGGCATCGGTCGTGCGTCGGACCTGCCGGCCGCGTGCGGGCTTGGAGCTGAGGAGCCAGTCGATCTTCTTGCCCAGCGTGTCGAGGAGGAACCACGGGACGATGATGAAGAACCCCAGTACGGCGCCCACGTAGAACAGCCAGTGGTGTCGCTTCTTGAGCCGTCCCTTACCCGCCGCCCGGTGGACGTCCTTGGGCGGCGTCGGGATCGCCTTCCTTATGCTGCACCACACCAGGGCCACCGGGTCCTCGCCGAGGATCTTCCGGGCCCGTCGTTCCACCTTGCGCTTGGCCATTCGAAGATCGTACGACGGGACAACCGTCGGCTCGGTGGTTGGGGCGGGACTGGGGACGGGGGCATGAGCCGGGGACAACCCGACGTGCGCTGACGTTCACGGCTCGGTTTTAAGGGAAGGCCCGGGCGGCCTGGCATGAGAAGGGCGGAGGCGGCCGTTACCTGATCAGTCGCCGGACGGTCCGCGTTCCGGCTCGCCAGCCGGGCAGGCCGAGGACCGTGTCCGGCCGGCAGGTCTCGACGGCTTGGGGCCAGGTGGACCAGGCGCCCTGACGTTGGCCGTTCGCCCCCTTATTGAGGTCTTGCTCCCCGTCCGCCGGCGCCGGCCTGGCGGCCGTCCGGACCGGCGGACGGGGCGACGTCACGCAGGGACGCCGAGCGGCGGGTGCTCGAGCACGCGGGGCTTGTACTCGACCAGCTGGATGCGGCCGTCGAAGGTGCGGTGCTCGATCATCTCGAGGGCAACGTCCGGATAGCCGTCGTAGATGCGTTCTTCGCCCGTGGCCCCGGTGATCACCGGGAACATCACGACCCGGAAGCGGTCGACGAGTCCGGCTCGTAGCAGGGACCGGCACAGGCTGAGGCTGCCGATCGTGGTGAGGAGCCCCGAGCCACTCGACTTCATGGCGCGGACCGTCTCGACGGCGTCGTCGCGGACGAGCGCGGAGTTGGCCCACGTCAGTGGCTCCTCGAGTGAGGAGGAGAACACCACTTTGGACGCTTGCGTGAGCTCGTCGACGGACGCCTCTTCTTCTGGCATGAACTCGTCTTGGCCATCCGGGACCTTGCCTGCGGCGAAGCCCGACATCAGGCGGTAGGTGTTCGCTCCCATCAGGTAGGTGGCCTCGGGCTGTTCGCCGAGCCATGCGAGGTACTCCGGGCCCTCGAGACCCCAGAACCCGGGCCATCCCTCTCCCGAGGCGTGGCCGTCGAGGGAGGTGATGAAGTCGACGAGAAGCTCCGACATGGCGGTGTCCTTTCCTGGGATGTCACGAGCTTGGACTGGCCGGGAGCCATAAACTCATCGGCCGCGCTGTGGAGTATCGAGAAAACCCATGACGCTGCAGCCGATCAGATCGGCGGAGCGCCACCCGCGAATGGCCCGGGCCAACTGTCACGCTCAGCCGGGCCAAGTGCAACGCTCAGGGGCCAACTGAAACGCTCAGTCACAACACGTGTGACTGAGTGTGCTACTTGGCCAGACTGGCCAAGTAGCACACTCAGGTGAAAGCTGCCCTCAGAAAGGCACCTCTGGGATCAGTGTCTGCTGTCGCAGAAGCTGGAGGCTTCGCCTACTTGGCCTTGTCGATCTTTCGTGCCTTCTTGAGCCAGGGACCGACCGCCTCGAGTACGGCGTCGTACTCATGGGGGGCTACCTCAAGCTCATAGCTAGCGCCATTGACGAGAATCGTGTTGTTGCATACCTCGTCACTCTCTTCTTCGGTCATGTCCTCGATCTGCTTGGGCACCGTAGACCCCTCTCTGTCAGCGTGCTGCCTGCGCAGCCGTCACCTCTGCATCCCCGAGCGGCCGCTGCCGTATGTCCCGGTTAGCCCACGTGAGAGCGCGCACCATCAGGAATGACGTCGAGCAGCCATCGTGCGGGAGGGGAGGGGGGAGTCGGTCGTGGGCTGGGATTCCTGCCGGTCGAGAGGGTCCTAGGGCGCGTATCGAGTCGTGATCATCGGGTGGTCCTGGTGAGGTCTTTGATCCAGATCGTCGAGGCGTGCAGGTGGAGACTGGCGAGGTAGCTGTCGGGAGTCTTGTCGTAGCGGGTGTCTCACCGTCCCAGTTCCGGCCTCCAGGTACGTCACGCTCTGGGGCGGGTGAGGCACGTGGCGCCGACGTGGGCCGACCGGTGCACTGATGTCCGGGTGGGGACTCATGGGACATGGCCCGGTACCCGGGTCAGGTTCCGGGGAGGATGCGGCGCGTTTCGTAGGCCCACATCGCGATCTCGACCCGGTTGCGGGCGCCGAGTTTGGCCATCAGGCTGGCCAGGTGCGTCTTCACCGTGCTGAGGCTGATGTGCAGTGCATCGGCGATCTCGGTGTTGGTCAGCCCGCGGGCGACGGCGAGGAGCACCTGCTCCTCGCGGGCGGTGACGGGGGAGACCGGCTGGGCCGCGGGCCGGCCGGCGGGCAGGTCCGCGAATGCCTGGAGCAGACGGACGGTGACGCTGGGGGCAATGAGCGCCTCGCCGTCGGAAGCCGACCGTACGGCCTGCGCCAGTAGGTCCGGTCCCGTGTCCTTGAGGAGGAATCCGCGGGCGCCGGCACGCAGCGCGCCGTAGACGTACTCGTCGAGGTCGAACGTGGTGATGACGACCACGGCCAGCGGGTCGGCGACGCCCGGGCCGGCGACCAGCCGGGTGGCCTCGAGCCCGTCGAGTACGGGCATGCGGATGTCGAACAGGCAGACGTCGGGGCGCAGTTCGCGGGCCAGACGTACCGCCTCCCGCCCGTCGGCGGCCTCGCCGACCACCTCGATGCCGGGCTGGGCGTTCAGCATGATGCGCAGCCCGGTGCGGATGATCGTCTGGTCGTCAGCGACGAGGACGCGTATGGACACCGCTCTCGCTCCTCGCTCTCGGCAGTTCGGCGTCGACATGCCAGCCCCGGTCGGTGCCAGGGCCGGCTCGTAGTGTGCCGCCGATCAGCGTCGCGCGCTCGCGCAGTCCGGTAAGTCCGTATCCGTCGCGACCCCGGCCGGTGCGCCGGCCGTTGTCGTGCACGCTCACCCGTACCATGTGTCGTTCCGCGGCGACCCGGACGACGACCTCGGTCGCGTCGACCGCGTGGCGCAGCGCGTTGGTCACCGACTCCTGCACGATCCGGTAGACGGCGGCGTCCACGGCCGGGGGCAGCGTGTCCAGTTCGCCGTCGAGCCCCAGGTCGACCTTGATGCGACCGCCGGGGGTGCGCACCAGGCGCTCCAGATCCGCGACGCCGGCAGGGGGCGCCAGCTCGGCGCCGACCCCGCGGTCCCGCAGCGTGGCGACCATGGCGCGCATTTCCTCCAGCGTGCGCGCCCCCTCCTCCTCGACCCCCTCCAGCGCCTCTACGGCGGCGGACGGGTCGGTGCCCGCGAGCACCCGGCCCGCCTGGGCGATGATCACCATGGCCGACACGTGGTGGGCCACCGTGTCGTGCAGTTCCCGGGCGAGCTGCTCGCGCTCGCGGGAGCGCACTTGGTCCAACTGCCGCTCGCGAGCGGTCACCCGGAACCGCACGGCAGCCCCGACCACGCCGGGCAGCAGCAGGAAGACGAAGCCCACGACCCCTTCGACGACCGGGGTCTCGGCCGTGACGGAACACAGCGCGCCGGCCGCGAGGATCACCGCGCCGCCCAGCACGATCTCGCGTCCCGATCCCCACCGGGGCAGCGCGTACACCAGCACGAGCACGACCGCGCTGGTGTCCAGGCCGACCGGCTCGCGCGGTGCGGCGACGAGCGAGGCCACTTGAAGCAGAATCACCGAGCCGAACGCCAGCTGGACCATCGCCAGTGGGCGGGTCCGGCGCCACAAGAGCAGCAGGCACAGCCATACGGCGAACACCACCGCCACCGGCCGCCACACGACGTTCTCGCGCAGGCTGGCCTCCAGCACCACACCGCCCAGGCCCACGGCGAGCAGCGCCCAGTCCCGCCGCACCCGGGCGGGCGCGTCGGGCGGCCGGGGTTCGGTCCACAGGGTTCGCAGGTCGTCTCGGAGCACGGTTCTCAGCCTAGGGGCCGCGGCGTGCCGCGCATCGGCCGAAAGGACGGGTCGTCACTCCGCCCCGGGGCCGACGGATCCGCGGCCCGCGGGCCGATGCCGCGGAGCGCCGTGGCGACGAGCCTCGGCATCGGCGGCCGTACAAGGACGGCCGACGAGGTGGTTGGAGGACCCGATGCTCTCGAAAGCCCTGTTGCGCCTGGGCACAGGCGCCGCCCGCCATCCCTGGCGGGTGATCGCGGCATGGCTGGTCGCCGCCACGCTCGCCGTCCTCGCCGCGATCGCCTTCGGCGGGCGGACCGCGGACTCGATGACCGCTCCGGGGCTGGACTCCCAACGGGCCGCGGAACTGATCGAGCGGGCTGGCACCGGCCAGGAGGGGATGACCGCCCAAGTGGTCGTCACCCCCCACGACGGCGCTGCGACGTTCTTCGACCACGACAGTGCGCGCACCGCTCTCACGCGGCTGCAGACCGAGGTGAAGCGGCTGCCGCATGTGCTCGGCACGAGCGACCCGGCGGGGGCACTCGACGCAGGCGGGGACACCGCCGTACGCGGCGGGCTCGTCTCGGCCGACGGGCGGATCGCGGTCGTCCGGGTGCAGTATCCCGACCAGAGCCGGCTGTCGGCCGAAGACCTCGACGCCCTCGTCGATCTCGGCGACCGGCTGCGCGCCGAACTGCCCCTGCGCATCGAGATGGGCGGGAGCCTCTTCTACGCCTTCTCCGACCCCGACGGCGGCGCTAGCGAGCTGATCGGCATCCTCGCCGCGGCCGCGATCCTGTTCCTGGCGTTCGGTTCGCTCGTCGCCGCCGCGCTGCCGATCGGCATGGCTGTCTTCGGGCTGACCGTCGGAGTTGCCACGATGACGGTACTGGCGGGGGTGACGGACGTCCCCACCTTCGCACCGGTCCTGGGCAGCATGGTCGGGCTCGGAGTGGGCATCGACTACGCGCTGTTCGTGCTCGCCAGGCACCGGGAGTACCTTGCGCGCGGGCTCGATCCGCACGAGGCGGCTGGACGAGCGGTGGCCACGGCGGGGCGGCCGGTGGTCTTCGCCGGCGGAACCGTCGTCGTGTCGATCCTCGGCCTGGCGGTCGCGAACGTGCCGTTCATGACGGTGGGCGGGCTCGCCGTCTCGATCGTCGTTCTGACCATGGTGGTCGCGTCGGTGACGCTGCTGCCGGCCTTTCTCGGCGCCGCCGGCCCACGCCTGGCCAGGGCCGGCCGGATCGGCCGGGCTCTGCGGACCGGGACGCTGGGCCGACTCGCACGGCGGCGGGACACGGTGGCGGGCGCCGCTCCCGCCGCCGGGTGGCGTCGCTGGATCGGGCACGTCAGCCGGCACCCGGTGCTGTACGCGGTCGGCGCGGCGGGGCTGCTGCTGACGGCGACGCTGCCCGTGCTCGGCCTGCGCGTCGGCCTGCCCGACGACGGCTCACTGCCCCACAGCCGTACCGAGCGCCGGGCCTACGACCTCGTCGCCGAGGGGTTCGGCCCGGGCACCAACGGTCCCCTCGTCATCGCCGCGGACCCCGCCGGTGATCCGGGAGTGCTGGACCGACTCGTCGGGGCGGTCTCGGCGGATCCGGGCATCGCATCCGTCGCGCCGACGCACATCGACCGGGCCACCGGCATCGCGACCCTCGTGGTGTTCCCGACCACCAGCCCTCAGGACAAGGCCACGGCCGACACCATCGCCCGGCTGCGCACCGACGTGCTGCCGACCGCGATCGGGCACGGCCCGGCCAGGGCCCACGTCGGCGGCGCCGCCGCGAGCCTGTCCGATGTGGGCCGACGCACCAGCCAACGCCTGCCGGTGTTCGTCGCCGCCGTGCTGGCGATGTCGTTCCTGCTGCTGATGCTGGTCTTCCGCTCGATACTCGTACCGCTCAAGGCGGTACTGCTGAACCTGCTGAGCATCGGCGCGGCCTACGGCATCATGGTCGCGGTCTTCCAGTGGGGCTGGGGAGGCGCACTCATCGGGCTGGAAGCGACGGTTCCGATCGTGTCGTTCATCCCGATGTTCCTCTTCGCCATCCTGTTCGGCCTGTCGATGGACTACGAGGTGTTCCTCCTCTCCCGCGTACGCGAGGAGTACCTGCGCACCGGCGACAACGGCACGGCGATCGTCGAGGGCGTCTCGGGCACCGCCCGGATCATCACCTCGGCCGCCCTCATCATGGTGGCGGTCTTCCTGTCCTTCGCCGTCGCCGAGGACCCCTCCGCCAAAATGTTCGGGCTCGGCCTGGCCACCGCGATCTTCATCGACGCCACGGTCGTACGCATGGTGCTGGTACCGGCGACCATGACGCTCCTCGGCCGGGCCAACTGGTGGCTGCCGAAGTGGCTGGACCGGATGCTTCCCCGCGGCCCGGTCGGCACCGACGACATACCGCCGGGCACTGGCGAGTGGTCCGGACCTGCCATCGGAGCGGACCACTCGCCGCGTGCTACTCCTCGCTAGGCTGCTTGGCCCGCCGGGTGGAAGTTGATGCGTTCACGGATGACGGGGAAGCCGGCCTTGGTGAAGTTGGCGGCCATGGGGGAGTTGCCCTGGTCGGTCGCACCGCTGATGAACTCCGCGCCCTGCTCTACGAGGAGGTGGGTGCACTCCGCGAGGAGGTCGTAGGCGTAGCCGCGACCGCGCTGTTCCGGGACGACTCCGATGAAGCCGATGGTCGGGCCGGAGGGGTTGTGGGCCGGGATGTGGATGCCGGCCAGGTCACCCTCCGGCGTGCGCGCGATCTGCCACCACTCCCGTGGGGAGGGGCACCAGTGGAAGAAGTCGAGTTCCTCCTGGGCGGCCTGGTCGAGGCCGCCCTCCTCGATGGCCTTCAGCGCGTGGGCGTCCAGGGTGGCGGAGTGGATGCGGCGCAGCGCGTCGAAGAACACAGCGTCGTCGGGTTCGGTACTGAAGCGCAGGCGTCCGGGCCGCTCGGGCAGACCCTGTTCCGGGGTCCAGCGATACAGGAAGCGTTCCACCAGGGGTTCGTACCCTGCGGCGCGAGCGGCGGCGAAGCGCGCCTCGGCTGCGGCGCGTAGGTCGGTCTTTTCCGGCCAGCCGCCGGGCAGGTTGATCTCGAGTTCGACCTGCCAGGGAGCGGAGCGCAGGAGTTCGGCTCCAGCCTCCTCCTCGCCCTCGGCCACGTCGAACCAGTTGATGTTGACGGGTTCGGAGTCGTCGGGGCCGCCCCACCACGCGCCGCGTGCGACGACTTCGCCGTCGCGCAGGGCGACGCGCTTCCAGTCGGGGCGGAACCGGGTACGCCGATGGCCTTCACGGGCGCCCAGCGGGTCGGGGTGTGCGTCGAAGAGATGAGCGTCGCTCGCGGTGAGCGTGCGGATGACCGTATCGGTCATGGATTCCTCCGGGATACAGGCTGCTTGGAGCGCTCCCGGTCAGAACTGACCAACCACGCCGGGACAGTGGAAGAGGGAGCGCTGGAAAGGTGTGAACTGCACGGCACTCGCCTCCTTCCGTTCATCTCAGGGCGTGAAGCCACACCGTACGTGATCTTCGACGGGCCCGTCCACGGATTTCCGTGCTCCTTGAAGCAGGGGCTGGCGGGGCTCGCCGAGCATCCGGTTCGCATCGGAGGGAGCACGCCGTGCGCGGGCGCGATCAGGCGGTGTCGTGTCCTCCCACGCAGGCAGGCAGGCGCGGTGGGGCTCGTTGCGATTCCTCGTGCTCAGAGATGGTGCCGACGTGCTCATCCCGTTCCCCCAAGCCTCGTCACCGGGCACGTGCACGGCCGTCCCGTCCGCCTGCGGAGGGGGTCAGCGCCTGGGCGAACGCGGTGAACAGCCGTACCCGCTGCTCGCCGTGGGTCGTCATGAGCGCGGTGACGAGCCCCAGGAGCAGGGCCGCGTGCCGGGTCCACGGTACGAGTGCGATCACGAGCAGTACCGAGGCGGGGAGGACGGTGGAGATGGCGCAGGACAGAGCGAACACAGCGACTCCCGAAGTCGAGCCCGAATCGGGCAGGCAGGCGATGGCCGCTTCCAGTGGAGACGCTGGTGCGGCGGTCGTGGCCGTGCGTCTGTCCCGTGCGCCTCGAACGCGCAGGCCGTGGCCTTAGAGTGAGTCATCCGGTCCGGACCGGACCGGATGGGCGCGCATGGGGGTGGGCGTGGCAGCGGTTCTCCAGGCGGCGGGCGACGGTGAGGAGCCGCGAGCACGGTTCGCCGCACGGATGCAGGCGTTGTGGCAGGCCGCCGGTGAGCCGGACCTGAACGCGGTCGCGGCGGCGAGCGGTCTGAGATCGCGTCAGGGGCGGGCGGCTGGCGGGCTGATCAGCGCCTGGAAGAACGGCGATCACGTACCCGACCGGTGGGAGCGCCTGCAGCCGGTGCTGGCCGACTTGGAGGTCCGGGCCCGGCGCCGCGGGAGCGGGCGGTGCCCCTCCGGCGTTGGCCTGACGCGCCACGGCGAACCGGACTGGGCGGTTTGGAAGGGCTGGTGGGCCGCCGCGCGCGGAGCGTCCCGCCGGCCCGTCCCGGCGTCGGAGCGGAACGGCAGCGAACGGCTTCCGCCGGCCGTCCACGCCCTGATGCAACGCCACCACGTGGCTGCCGAGGCCCTGCCGTACCCGCTGTACGAGGGCAGTCTTCCGCAGCTGTCGCAGGTCTACGTCCGTCAGCTGCTGCGGAGGCCGACCGACCCCACGGACGGGTCGCCGCCGGTGGACGCCGGACGCGAGGCCAGCAGCCCTCCGTTGCCGCCTGTGCTGCGGCCGATCGAGGCCGTGCTCGACACCGAGCCGCGACACCTGCTCGTGGTGGCCGGGCCCGGCGGAGGCAAGTCGACGCTCACCTTGCGGCTGTCCGGCGAGTTGGCCCGCAGATGGCTGGACGGCGAGAGGCCAGCGCCGGGGTTCGCACCTCTCCACATCACCGCAAGCCAGCTCGCACGGGACGGTGGCCTCACGGCGGTACTCGAGCAGGTGACCGCCTGTCGGACCGCCGACACGGCAAACGGCCGCGAGGGCTGGCCGCCCCCGCCCGCCCTCTGGCTGGTGCTGGTGGACGGCATCGACGAGATCACCGACGCCGCATCCCGACGCGCGCTGATCGGTCAACTCGCCGCACTGGCCGGTGCCCCGGACACCACGATGCGCCTGTTGGTGACGACCCGGCCGCTACCGGTACCCGAGATGGACGCGCTACGGCGGGCCGGGTTCGCAAGGTACCTGCTCGATCCGTTCGACCCGGAGGACCTGGAGGACTTCGCCGAACGCTGGTTCGCCCTCGGCACGACCGCGCCCGGCACAGCCAGGGCCTACCTCACACAGATCGCCCGCAGTGGTCTGCGCGAACTGGCCCGCGTCCCCCTGCTGGCCACGATCACGGCCATGATCTTCGAGGCCGCGCCGGAACACCCCTTGCCGTCCAGCCGGTACCGCCTGTACGAGCAGTACCGCGCCTACCTCGCCAGGACCGAGGAGGCGCACGGCCTCGCCGCGTGGCGCCGGCTCCTGCAGGACGCGGACCGGGTCGGCGACCGGCTCTGGCAGCCGGGTGCCGACGTGAACACCACCGCCGCAGCGCGGGCGCTGCGCGACGGGCTTCTGCACCGGCTGGCCGTCGAGGCGACGACCAAGGACAGCGGCGCGCTGCTGACGACCGCGTGGAACTGGCTGGGCGAGCGCCTCGGTACACGTCTGGCGGCTTCGGTGGCCGGATGGACGGAGAAGACCGCTGCGGCTCTCGTCGGCACCGGACTCATCGTGCGCCGACACGACGCCGAGGTGGAGTTCGTGCATGCCAGCATCGCCGAGCACCTTGCTGCCGAGTACTTCGCCACGCGCCTGCCGCCGTCCTTCAGCCCCGCGTCACCGTCCTGGGAGGAGGCGCTGCTGAAGGCGCGCCACCACGATCTCGACCGTGCGGTCCTGCTGCAGTACACCCATCACCGGCCTGCCGCCGGGGCTGAGCTGCTGGACTGGCTGCTGGACCACCGAGCCGCAGGTCAGAAACTCGCCGGAGCCCTCCTGGCGGACGGCGCGCGAGGGGAAACCAGGCATTACGCGCGCTTCCTGAGCACACTGCCCGCCCCCGTACGCACCGGACCATTACGACTGGTGGCAACAGGTCGGCGCGCTCTGGCACCCACTCGTCGACGAGTTCCTGGACAAGCACGCGCACCGCCCGGGACCGCACCGGCTACGGGCTCTGTGGGCGCTGTCCGACAGGCGCCCACAGAGGGCTGCCGTTGCCGCCCGGGGCCTCCTCACGGAGCCCGCCGATGACGACCTTCGCTGCCTGGCCGTCATGATGCTTGGCGCACTCGGGCCCGCATGGGCCGACGAGTCCGCGCCCGAGCTGCGCCGCCTCATCGTGAAGCACGTCCACGACGGTTGTTACGGCCGCGCCGCCGCGGCCGTGCACCACCTCGCCAGGCTGGGGCCGCGGTACGCCGACGAAGCCGCCCGGGCAGTACGCGAGGTCCTCAACCGCCGCCACAGCGAGGATTCGGTCCAGGCCTGGGCGCTCGCGGTCTACGCCGGCCTGGGCCGAGCGTGCCGCGAGGAGGCCGTACAAGCACTGCACGACATGATCGCGGGCCAGCGCGACCGGGTCATCACCCTGGACACTGCGAAGAGGTGGCTCGAACGGCTGCTGCGTGACCCAGCGTTGGCTGCCACTCTGTACTGCGAAGTGATCGACTATGAAGGGTACTTGAGGAGCCGTATAGAGCACTGAGCGAAGGTGATGAGGTTCTCACTCGCAGTGGGTGAGCCCGGCCGTTGGAATCCCCTACCCCTGCTCGGGGTTCGGGAAGGCTGGCACATGCTGGCAATCGGCCATACCTTGCAACCAATCACCGCGCGTGCGCTCACTCTCCTTGGTGGTGAGCTGACCGCTCCCGGCATGCCGTTGCACCACGGCCCTGGGGGTGTCCGCCAAACAGCACGACCTCCCCCTCCGGCTCGATGAGCCGTGGCTGGTCCTGGCCGAGGACGCCGTGGGGGAGGACCCGGAGGTCCGGCTGGTCCAGCGCGGCGGAAACCGATGCGCTGGCCCTCTGCGAGGTCTGGCGTCTGTCGTTCAGGAGCCGACTGGAGCGGAGCCGTTGGTGTTCAGCAGGGTGAGGCCGAGATGGGTCAGTGTGTGTAGGGCGGCCTTCCGCTCCCGGGTAAGGGTGGTCAGCCCGGCGCTGCGCAGGGTGGTGGCGTGCTCGCTGGCGCTGGCCGGTGATATGCCCGCTCGCCGCGCGAGCTGCGTCGTCGTGCACGCGGGATGGTCGGCTATCACACACAGCACGATTGCCCTGGTACGGCCGAGGAGCGCGGACAGAGCGGGCGGCACCGGGGCATCGGCCTGGCGCGTATCCGTGGGGGAAGCCCATAGGGCAGTCGCGTGGACCGGGTTGCTCAGAGCCGGATACACCATGAGGACCGTGTTGGCCTGGGGGCTGGCGAACAGCTGGGGAACGGGCCCGCAGAACACCGACGGAGCCAGCAGGAACGGACGGCCCGTCACGTGGAAGTCGGCCTCCGGGTGGAGCAGGGGCCGATAGCCCGGGATTTCCAGCACGGGGGGCTGCCACACGGCCATCGGGCGCAGGCTGTTCAGCAGTGCCCCCACGCCGTCCTGCACCATGAGCCGTCCACGCCGTGCCACCTCTCCCTCCAGGTGCTGGTGGATACGTCTCCAGTACGGGTCAACTGCCACGCGGTGGCAGCCCTGTAGCGCGATGGCCATCCTTCGCAGTGCCCGCGGGTCGGCGTTCATTGCCTGGGCCAGCCATGGTGCCCGCCGCGTACTCGTGCGCGGTAGTACGGAGAACTCCGTGTGCAGTCTCCGGTCCGATGCACTGATCAGGCGCTCTATCCCCTCGTCCATAGAGCTTGCCGCGCCCACGAGAGTGAACAGATCGACCAGCCCTCCGGCAGGGGAGCTGAGAAACCGCGCTGTTTCCCTCCCATCGGCGCCGATCTGCGGACCGGTACGCGCACGCCAGCCATGGAACAGCGCCGCACGGTCACGTCGCTGCACAGTCCGCAGGCTCAGCTGCGTTTCTGCCAGCGGCCCCAACACCGTGACCTGTACTTGCGCCAGGTCCTCGACAGTGAAGTGAACCCGTAGCACCACATCCCCCTCGCCGTCGGTTGATCCTTCCCATCGCTCGCGTTTCGGGACAGGTCGAAACGAGTCGAATTCCGCACCGGGCTGGGCGCAGGGTGTACCTGATCGGTTACGCGGGCGCCCGTCAGAGGTCAGGAGGGGCGGGGGAGCACAGCAGCCGCTGCTGAGGCGTATGACTCCGGCCCAGCCGTCAAGCAAAGCATGCTCGACAAGGCCCGACCTCTGCCGCGGGAAGCGGCGAAACCTAGCGGCGCCTACGGCAAGCGCCGACGAACCCGCGCACACCTGTGCGCGCGAGTGGCCAACATTCCCATCGGAGGGGCATATGCGGAAGAAGATCTTACGAGCTCTGACGAGCATCGCGCCCGCGGCGGTCTTGGTCACGGCCATGACGGCAACGCCGGCCCACGCCGGCGAGAGCGGCGCCGCCGGTGGCGGGTACTTCACCGCCTGCACCTCCCTCGCCTGCGCCAGCCTGGAGTACTACTACGAGCCCTCGGACTTCCTGCCGGGCTACTACAACGCCTACATGAACCACATCGTCCTCACGGACGTGGTGCACGGCGACGGTATGTGGCCCCAACTGCAGATCAAATACAAGAACAGCAACAGCAGCACGTGGCGCACCCTCTATGTGCACGGCAACGACAACGGTGAAGCGGTCCTGCAGGACAATGAGGATCTCTTCATGGTGAAGGACGTGTACTTCCTCGTCTGCAGCCAGCAGAACGGCCCCTGCAAGCAGTTGTCCAAGGTCGGTGGCTAACCCAACCCGTCGTCCGGCAGGGCTTGCCATCAGTTCCCCGCCGGACTCAACCCTAGGACTTCGCGTCCTTGCGGGGGCTCACCGGCAGCGGCCTGATTGGTCGTGGGGGTGTCCGGGAGGATGCGGTCGTGGCAGTGGCCCCGCATAAGGCGAGGCCACTGCGTGAAGGGTCTCGGCCTCGTTGCGGTGATGCCGTGGATGGGTCAGCTGCCTCCATCCTCTGGGCGAGTGGGCCGGTTCATGTGGCGCCGAGGAAGCCCGGGTCGGTGCCGTCGAACTGACGGCTCGAGTCGCGGCTCAGGCCCAGGAGTTCCGCCATGGGCACGGCGCGACGGCTGGTCGCCAGCAGGTCCTGGCGGGCTTCCGCCGACCAGACCGGTGGAAAGAAGGACAGTCCCTGCCGCCCGCTCAGCGCAGAGACCTCACTGCGCCAGCCGTCCCACCGCAGGGTCTCGTAGAACTCCTGAAGCCCACCGGCGAGAATCCAGGACAGCCAGGCCGAGTGGCCGGCGCCCAGCGCCTCCCATCCCAGGGTGTCAGGGGCGAAGTAGACGACCTCGCCCGGCTCACCGGGTCGGCCGGCCTCACGGGGATTGCTCCCGTTGAGGGCGAAGACCCCGCCCAGCACATCGTGCGCAACCACCAGACCCGCCCCCGGCCGCCAAGCCGGATCGAAAGCCGAGGGCATCGCGTTGATCCCTGCAAAGCTGGGCAGCGCCTCGGCGTCGGCACTTGGGCTTCCGAAGATCCGCAACCATCCGCCGTCCACCAGCAGACCGCCGCAGTTCAGCACGATCCCGCCCAGATGTGACCGGGCGGAGACCTGAAGCTGCCGCAAGGAGGCGCGGCCTACCTCGGCATCGCCAGGCAGCACCTCAACCGGAACGTCGGTGCCGGACAGCTCCTCAAGGAAGACCGGCCAGGCAGGATCATCGACGTTGACCAACTCATGGACCTCACGCATCTCCGTATCCTCGCAACATCATCGCCGGTTCAGTCCCCCCGGGTCGCCTTCAATCGATCCAGCAAAGGGGATAGAGGGTTCGCCCGGGGTGGGGAGCAACGGCTGAGAGGTATCGGCGCTGACGGTCACGCGGCAGCCCGGTGGGCGGCGGGGGCGGACGCGTGGGCCCAGAAGGCCCCGCTCTCTCGCCAGTTGAGGAATCCCGCCTGGGAACTGCGATCATGCAGGGATGAACGGAACCACCAGAGACGAACTGCTGGCCAGGGCTGTCCGGCTCCGCGAGCAGGGACACCACGAGGACGCCCGCCAACAACTGATGGAACTGGCCGGGCAATATCCAGAAGACCGTGAAGTGGCCTATCAGACCGCCTGGGCCCACGACGTGCTCGGCATGGAGGCCGAAGCCGTCCCCTTCTACGAACGCAGCCTCAACGGATCAGGTCTGTCAACGGAAGACCGCCGCGGGGCGCTCCTGGGCCTGGGCAGCACTTACCGCACCCTCGGCCAGTACGCCAAGGCGGTCAGCACTCTCCGTCAGGCCGTGAAGGAGTACCCCGACGACGGCGCTCTGCAGACCTTCCTCGCCATGGCCCTGTTCAACATAGACGACCATCACGAAGCCATGCGCATCCTGCTCACCCTGCTCGCCACCACCAGCGAAGATCCCCACGTACGTCGATATCAGCGCGCCATCCAGCACTACGCCCAGGACCTCAACGCGACCGTCTGAAATCCGCGGCCCTCTGTGGTGAGTCGGTCGGGTGCTGGTGAGCGGGTGTGCGTGGCGGTCGCTGTGACCCGCGATGTCCGGCCGGATCCACTCGCTGTCGGTCGGTGCCTCGGGGTCGGCAGGTGGGCCGTTCCCGAGGCACCGGGGGTGCTCAGCTGTGGGTGAAGCGGGGCGGGCGCTTGTCGACGAAGGCGGTCATGCCCTCCTTCTGGTCGGCGGTGGCGAACACCGCGTGGAACAGGCGGCGTTCGAAGCGGACACCTTCGGTGAGGGTGGTCTCGAAGGCGCGGTTCACGGCCTCCTTGGCCATCATCGCGACCGGCTTGGACATGTCGGCGACGGTCGTGGCCACAGTGAGGGCCTCGTCGAGCAGGTTGGCGGCGGGGACGATCCGGGAGACGAGACCGGCGCGTTCGGCCTCCTCCGCGTCCATGGTGCGGCCGGTCAGACACAGCTCCATGGCCTTGGCCTTGCCGACGGCCCGGGTGAGGCGCTGGGAGCCGCCGATGCCGGGGATGACGCCCAGTTTGATCTCCGGCTGTCCGAACTTCGCGGTGTCGGACGCGAGGAGGATGTCGCAGAGCATGGCCAGTTCGCAGCCCCCGCCGAGGGCGTAGCCGGAGACCGCCGCGAGGGTGGGGGTGCGGACCTGGCCGAGCCGGTCCCAGGCGGTGAACCAGTCGGTGAGGTACATGTCCATGTAGCTCTGCGGGCGCATCTCCTTGATGTCGGCGCCCGCCGCGAAGGCCTTGGCGGAGCCGGTGAGGACGATGCAGCCGACGTCCGGGTCCCGGTCCAGTTCCTCTGCGGCGGCCACGACGTCCGTCATGACTTGGAGGTTGAGGGCGTTGAGTGCCTCGGGCCGGTTGAGGGTGAGGACGGCGACGCGGCCCTTGCGTTCCAGCAGGATGGTCTCGTAGGTCATGCGGGGGTTCCGTTCTGCGGTCGAAGGGTGCGGAGGATCGCCGAGAAGTCCAGGTCGGCGCCCTCTCCCTCGGCGAATGCGGCGTACAGTTCGGCGGCCTTGTAGCCCAGCGGCGCGTCGACGCCACCGGCCCGCAGGGCGTTGGCTGCGAGGCCGAGGTCCTTGGCCATGAGGGGAGCGGCGAAGCCGGGCCGGTAGTCGTGGTTGGCGGGGCTGCTGGGGACCGGGCCGGGTACGGGGCAGTTGACGGTCAGGGCCCAGCACTGGCCGGAGGCGGTGGAGGCGACGTCGTAGAGGGCCTGGCGGTCCAGGCCGAGGCTCTCGGCGAGGACGAAGGCCTCGCTGACCCCGATCATCGAGACGGCGAGGATCATGTTGTTGCAGATCTTCGCGGCCTGCCCGGCGCCTGCGGCGCCGCAGTGCACGGCCTTCTTGCCCATGGCGGCGAGCAGGGACTCGGCGACGGCGAACTCTTCCGCCCCGCCGCCGACCATGAACGTGAGCGTGGCGGCTTCGGCGCCCACCACCCCGCCGGACACCGGGGCGTCCAGTGCGCGGTGACCGGCCGCGACGACGGCCTCGTGTGCGGTACGGGCGTCGGCCACGTCGATGGTGGAGCAGTCGACGAACAGGGTTCCGGGCCGGGCGGCGGCGAGCAGCCCCTGTTCGTGGTACAGGCCGAGGACGTGGCGGCCGGCCGGCAGCATGGTGATGACCACGTCGGCTTCCGCGGCGGCATCGGCTGCCGAGGTCGCCGGTTCGACTCCGGCGGCGGCAGAGGCAGCGAGCAGGTCGGGCACGAGGTCGAAGCCGAGGACGCGGTGTCCGGCCTTGACGAGGTTGGCTGCCATCGGTGCGCCCATGTGGCCGAGCCCGATGAATGCGACGGTGCTGCTCACCAGACGACCTCCTGGGACGAAGCGGTCGCGACGAGCCGGAGCTCGTTCGCGTCGAGCGGGGCGAAGAACCTGTCCACGGTGGTGGGGCTGACCTCTTCCAGCGTGGCGGGGGACCAGCGCGGGGTGCGGTCCTTGTCGATGACCTGGGCGCGAATGCCCTCGACCAGGTCCGGTGAGGACAGCGCCGCGCACGAGACGCGGTACTCCTGTTCCAACACCCGCTCCAGCGGTCCGAGCCGCCGGGCGCGGCGCAGCGCGGCCAGGGTGACCTTGACCGCCGTGGGGGACTTGGTCAGCAGGGTCTCCGCCGCGGACTTCGCGGCGGGTACGCCGCAGGCCCGAAGCCGCGCGACGATCTCCTCGGCGGTGTCGGCGGCGTAGCAGTGGTCGATCCACTCGCGCGAGGCGCTCAGTTCGCCGGGCGGCGGCTGTTCCACATGCTCCTTGAGTACGGAGTGCACGGGGTCCAGGGCCAGTCCTCGGGCGAGCGCGGGCAGCGCGGCCGAGGGGACGAAGTGGTCGGCGAGGCCGGACAGCAGCGCGTCGGCGGCGCCGACGGGCGCACCCGTGAGGGCCAGGTGGGTGCCGAGTTCGCCGGGTGCGAGGGCCAGGAGGTAGGTGCCGCCGACGTCGGGGACGAAGCCGATGCCGGTCTCGGGCATGGCGACCTTGGAGCGTTCGGTGACGACCCGGACGCTGCCGTGGGCCGAGACGCCGACTCCGCCGCCCATCACGATGCCGTCCATGAGGGCGACGTACGGCTTGGGGTAGCGGGCGATGAGCGTGTTGAGCCGGTACTCGTCCCGCCAGAAGGCGGCCGAGGCGGTGCCGCCGGTGCGGGCGTCCTCGTAGATCGTGCGGATGTCCCCGCCCGCGCACAGGCCCCGTTCGCCGGCGCCCTGGAGCACGACCACGGCGATCGTGGGGTCGTCCGCCCAAGCGGAGAGCGCCTCCTCGATGCGCAGCACCATGGGGTGGCTGAGGGCGTTGAGTGCCTTGGGGCGGTTGAGGGTGATGTACGCGGCGTGGCCCTCGGTGTGAAGGAGGACATGGTCTGAGGTGGCGTGGTTGGTCATCGCAGGGTCTCCGTGAGTCCGCGCGCGACGATGACGCGCATGACCTCGTTGGTGCCTTCCAGGATCTGGTGGACCCGCAGGTCGCGGACGATCTTTTCGATGCCGTACTCGCTGAGGTAGCCGTAACCGCCGTGGAGTTGGAGGGCCGCGTCGGCCACCGCGTAACCGGTGTCCGTGGCGAACCGTTTGGCCATCGCGCACAGGCGCGGGGCCAGCGGATCGCCCGTGTCCAGGGCCTCGGCGGCCTGCCGGACCAGCGCCCGGGCGGCCGCGAGTTCGGTGGCCATGTCGGCCAGGCGGAACTGGAGCGCCTGTGCGTCCAGGAGGCGGGTGCCGAAGGCTTCGCGGGTGGCGAGGTAGGACAGGCTGCGGTCCAGGGCGCTCTGGGCTCCGCCCAGGGAGCAGGCGGCGATGCCGAGCCGGCCGCCGTTGAGGCCGTTCATGGCGATGCGGAAGCCGTCGCCCTCGGCGCCGAGGCGCCGGTCGGCGGGGACGCGGACGCCGTCGAGGACGACCTGGCGGGTGGGCTGGGCGTTCCAGCCCATTTTTCGCTCGTTCGGGCCGAAGGAGAGTCCGGGGTCGTCGCGTTCGATGACGAATGCGGAGATCCCGTCCGCGCCGGGCTCGTTTGTCCGGGCCATGACGACGTAGACGCCGGCGGCTCCGGCACCGGAGATGAACTGCTTGACGCCGGTCAGTACGTAGTGGTCGCCCTGCCGTTCGGCGCGGGTGCGCAGGGCGGCGGCGTCGGAGCCCGCCCCCGGTTCGGTGAGGCAGTAGCTGCCCAGGGTCGCTGCCGAGCAGAGGCCGGGCAACCAGCGCTCGCGCTGGGCGTGGTCGCCGTAGCGGTCGATCATCCAGGCGACCATGTTGTGGATGGAGAGGTAGGCGGCGATGGAGGGGCAGCCGGTGGCGAGGGTCTCGAAGACGAGAACGCCGTCGCCGCGGGAGAGTCCAGAACCGCCGTGCTTCTCGCGGACGTACACGCCGCCGAGCCCGAGGCCTGCGGCCCGGCGGATGACGTCGACGGGGAAGTGCTTGTTCTGGTCCCAGGTGAGCGCGTGGGGGGCCAGCTGTTCCTGGGCGAAGTCGAGGGTGACCTCGGCGAGGGCGAGCTGGTCCTCGGTGAGAGTGGTGGTCACGGCGCTCATCCCATCGTGGGGATGGTGAAGCTCGCGCCTTCCTTGGCCCCGGAGGGCCAGCGCGAGGTGACGGTCTTGGTGCGGGTGTAGAAGCGGATGGAGTCGGGGCCGTGTTGGTTGAGGTCGCCGAAGCCGGACCGCTTCCAGCCGCCGAAGGTGTGGTACGCGACGGGCACCGGGATGGGTACGTTGACGCCGACCATGCCGGTGGTGACGCGCCGGGTGAACTCGCGGGCGGTGTCGCCGTCGCGGGTGAAGATCGCGACGCCGTTGCCGAACGGGTGCTCGCTGGGCAGGCGTAGCGCCTCCTCGAAGTCGGCGGCCCGGACGACGGACAGGACGGGTCCGAAGATCTCTTCGCGGTAGACGCGCATCGCGGGGGTGACCCGGTCGAAGAGCGTGGCTCCGGTGAAGTAGCCGTTCTCGTGGCCGGGGAGGGTGAAGTCGCGGCCGTCGACGACGAGTTCGGCGCCTTCGTTGGCGCCGATGTCGACGTAGCGGCGCACCCGGTCGAGGGCGTCCCGGCTGACCAGGGGGCCGAAGTCGGCCTCGGTGTCGTCGGAGCGTCCGATCTTGAGGGTGGCGATGCGGTCCTTGAGGGCGGCGACCAGCCGGTCCGCGGTCTCCTCGCCGACGGGCACGGCCACGGAGATCGCCATGCAGCGCTCGCCCGCCGAGCCGTAGCCCGCGCCGATCAAGGCGTCGACGGCCTGGTCGAGATCGGCGTCCGGCATCACGATCATGTGGTTCTTGGCTCCGCCGAAGCACTGGGCGCGCTTGCCGTGGGCGGCGGCCGTGGCGTAGATGTGCGCGGCGATCGGAGTGGAGCCGACGAAGCCGAGTGCCTGGACGCGGGGGTCTTGGAGGAGGGTGTCGACCGCCTCCTTGCCGCCGTTGACCACGTTGAGCACGCCCGGCGGCAGGCCGGCCTCCAGGAACAGCTCCGCGAGCCGCAGCGGTACGGAAGGGTCGCGCTCGGACGGCTTGAGGATGAACGCGTTGCCGCAGGCCAGGGCGGGGGCTGCCTGCCAGAGCGGGATCATGGCGGGGAAGTTGAACGGGGTGATGCCCGCGACGACGCCGAGCGGGCTGCGCAGCGAGTGCACGTCGATGCCGGTGCCGGCGTTGTCGGTGAACTCGCCTTTGAGGAGGTGCGGGATGCCGGTGGCGAACTCCACCACCTCCAGGCCGCGTTGCAGGTCACCGTGTGCGTCGGCGACGGTCTTGCCGTGCTCGGCCGAAAGCAGTCGCGCCAGGCTCTCCCGCTCGCCTTCGACGAGCTGGAGGAAGCGCAGCAGGACGCGGGCGCGCCGCTGGGGGTTCCACTGGCCCCAATCGGCCTGCGCTTCCTCGGCGTTGGCGATGGCGTGCTCGGTGTCGGATCGGCCGGCCAGGGGGACGCGGGCCTGGACGGTGCCGGTGTTGGGGTCGTACACGTCGCCGAAGAGCCCGGACGTACCGGTGGTGTGCTTTCCGCCGATGAAATGGGTGAGTTCACGGACCATGGGAGCCTGCTCTCGTCAGGTGGGATCCGGGGATGGCACGACAGGCCGGCGGCCGCGCCGGGTCGGGCGCGTCGCGGGGGAATGCCGTGGGACCAGGCGGCGGACAGCCGCCGGTGAGCTAGGTGAGCGCGGGTGTTGCCGCTCGCTCCGCCGGATCACCAGGGTCGTGGGTACGGACCGGTGCCATGCGTGTCTGCTCCATCCTCGTGGACAACACGGAACGTTCCGCGGCCGGTATCCTGACTCCCGGATCCCCGCGTGCCGCCCGCCTTCCCGACAGAGCTCGTCAGTGGCGTGTGGATGGCAGCACACTCCCCGGTCACAGTGGCGGGACCGTGCCGGATTCACACCGGCTTCCCTGCACCGCGGACCTTGTGCCACGAACATATAGTTGGACGTCCTAGTAAGTCCACCCCCTGCCGCCCGGCGCGGGCGCGGAGGTCCTGCACTCGGTGCGGGCAGGTGCGCCCGTCAGCGACAGTGAGGCGCGGTGCCTGGTGTGAGCGCTCAGGTCCGTTCGGGGCTGACGGGGTAGGGGACGAAGGTGCTGCTGTTCTCGTCCACCGCGAGGGTGCGGCCGAGGGGCGGGACCGCGCGCTGCGGGCAGTCGAGGCGTTCGCACAGGCGGCAGCCCATGCCGATCGGGGTGGCTGCGGAGGCGTTGTCGAGGTCGAGGCCGTCGGAGTAGACCAGGCGCGAGGCGTGGCGGATCTCGCAGCCGAGTCCGATGGCGAAGGTCTTGCCGGGTTCGCCCCAGCCGCCCCGGTGGCGGGTGACCGCGCGGGCGGTCCACAAGTACCGCTGTCCGTCGGGCATGGCGGCCACCTGGACGTGGATCCGGCCCGGGGAGGCGAAGGCCTCGTACACGTTCCACAGCGGGCAGGTACCGCCGGCCCGGGAGAAGTGGAACCCGGTGGCGGACTGCCGCTTGGACATGTTCCCGGCGCGGTCCACTCGCACGAACGAGAAGGGCACGCCGCGCAGCCGGGGCCGTTGGAGGGTGCTGAGGCGGTGGCAGACGGTCTCGTAGCCGAGGCCGACGTGGTCGGTGAGCCGCTCGATGTCGTACCGGAACTCCTCCGCGGCCCCATGGAAGTCCCGGTACGGGAGGATCAGCGCGGCGGCGAAGTAGTTCGCGATGCCGATCCGGGCGAGGGCGTGTGCGGGGGAGCCGGGCGCGAAGTCCTCGGCCGCCAGCCGGTCCAGCTCCTGCCCGTACTCGAGCAGGGCGAGCTGGGTGGCCATCCGGAAGGCCTGCTGTCCGGGCCGTAGGCGTCCGGACAGGTGCAGGACCTTGGCTCGTCGGTCGAAGCGGTGCAGCTCCGCGGAGCCGGTGGCGAGGCGGATCCCGTGGGTGTCGGTGAGCCGGTTCGACAGCACTTGTACGACCTCGCCGGGGCGGATGCCGATCTCGTGGGCGAGGTCCTCGGCGGCGAGGTCGGTGTCGTGGAGGTAGTTCTGGCGGCGGTAGAAGAACTCGCGGATCTCCTCGTGCGGCGAGCGCGGCGCGCCGGGCACGCCGTGCCGTTCGTCCCGGCCGTCCGCGGTCTCCGCCAGCCGCTCGGCGAGGAGTTGGCTGCGCCGGCCCAGGTCGAGCAGGACCGAGGCGACGGCGGGCATCCGGGTGGCCAGCTCCGCCAGGTCGGACGGGGAGACGCGGGCCTCGGCGACCTCGTTGGCGAGGGCCTCGCGCAGGTCGGCGACGAGCCGGCTGGTGTCGCGTTCGGAGAAGAACGACGGGTCGACCCCGAACGTCTCGGTCAGCCGCAGCAGCACCGGGACGGTGAGCGGGCGCGAGTCGTGCTCCATCTGGTTGAGGTAGCTGGGGGAGATGCCCAGGACCCGGGCCAACTCGGCCTGGCTCATCCGGCGCTCCTCCCGCAGCCTTCGCAGCCGCGCCCCCGCGTACGCCTTGCTCATCCGCACCCCTCCGCCGTCGCTCCGGCTTCAGGGTACGCACGATGGGGCCGATGCCATCCTTTGCAACCTTGGCAAACACGCCGCGGAAGATTCGCAAAGATTGGCAGACGTCACCCATTGATGGCACTGAGTGCCGCTGTCAGAGTCTGTCGTGCGGCCCGCCGGACCCCGGCGGCCGAGACGGGCAGTTGGGGCGCAATTCGCGCCCTGATGTCGGAGATCCCGACGGCTCAGGCTCGGTCGTCCGGCACCATTGCTCCGTTCCGCACCAGGTGGGACCGGCGGCCGTGACCCCTATCAAGGCACAGAGTGCCAATTGCTCGTCGTGCTGGACGAGCCATTGGCAGATCCAGCGACTCATGGAGACGGTGACGGTCATGGCAGACGCGAACACGACCACAGCGGCGGCTCAGCAGCTCGCAGAGCGGTGGGCCACGGCCCCGCGCTGGGCGGGTATCGAGCGCACCTACAGCGCGGCCGACGTCGTACGGCTGTCGGGCAGCGTCCGCGAGGAGCACACCCTGGCCCGTCGTGGCGCCGAGCGGCTGTGGCGCCAACTGCACGACCTCGACTACGTCCACGCGCTCGGCGCGCTGACCGGCGGCCAGGCCGTGCAGCAGGTGAAGGCGGGGCTCCAGGCGATTTACCTGTCCGGCTGGCAGGTCGCGGCCGATGCCAACCAGGCCGGTCACACCTACCCCGACCAGTCCCTGTACCCGGTGAACTCGGTGCCGCAGGTGGTGCGTCGCATCAACAACGCGCTGCTGCGCGCCGACCAGATCGCCACCGCCGAGGGAGCGGGCGACACCACGGACTGGCTGGCGCCGATCGTCGCGGACGCGGAGGCGGGGTTCGGTGGGCCGCTGAACGCGTTCGAGCTGACCAAGGCCATGATCGCGGCCGGTGCGGCGGGCATCCACTACGAGGATCAGCTTGCTTCCGAGAAGAAGTGCGGCCACCTTGGCGGCAAGGTGCTGGTCCCCACCGCCCAGCACATCCGCACCCTGAACGCGGCCCGGCTCGCCGCCGACATCGCCGACGTCCCCACCCTGATCGTGGCCCGCACCGACGCGCTCGCCGCCACCCTGCTGACCAGCGATGTCGACGAGCGCGACGCCCAGTTCGTGACGGGCGAGCGGACCGCCGAGGGCTTCTACCGCGTACAGAACGGCATGGCCCCAGTCATCGCCCGCGGCCTGGCCTACGCCCCGTACGCCGACCTCATCTGGGTCGAGACCGGCACCCCTGACCTCGCCCAGGCCCGTGAGTTCGCCGAGGCCATCCACGCGCAGCACCCGGACCAGATGCTCGCCTACAACTGCTCCCCGTCGTTCAACTGGAAGGCGGCCCTGGACGACGACCAGATCGCCAAGTTCCAGCGCGAACTCGGCGCCATGGGCTACAAGTTCCAGTTCATCACCCTGGCCGGCTTCCACTCCCTCAACCACGGCATGTTCGACCTGGCCCGCGGCTACGCCGAGCACGGCATGAGCGCCTACGTCGACCTCCAGGAGCGCGAGTTCGCCGCCCAGGCGCAGGGCTTCACGGCGGTCAAGCACCAGCGCGAGGTCGGCACCGGCTACTTCGACCTGGTCTCCACCGCCGTCAACCCGGCCTCCTCCACCACCGCCCTCACCGGCTCCACGGAAGAAGAGCAGTTCCACTAAGCCGGTCCGTCGGGGCACGTCCGCCCCACACGCCGCTCGGCCGAACGGGGTGGGCGATCCTCCCTCGCCCACCCTCTTTCCCTCTTCGCGCCCAGGAGTTACCCGATGACCATCAGTGCCCCTGCCCGCGCCGTGCGCGTCCTCGCGGCCCCGGGCGAGCGTCATGACGAGATCCTCACCCCCGCCGCCCTGGACTTCCTCGCCCGGCTTACCGAGGCCTTCGGCGAGCGCCGTCAGCAGCTGCTCAAGGAGCGCCGCCGGCAGGCCATCCGCCTGGCCTCCGGCTCCCCGCTCGACTTCCCCGTCGCCACCGCCGCCGTCCGGGACGACCGGACCTGGCGGGTGGCCCCGCAGGCCCCCGGCCTCAAGGACCGCCGGGTCGAGATCACCGGACCGCCCGAGCGGCGCATGGCCGTCAACGCCCTCAACTCCGGTGCGCAGGTGTGGATGGCGGACTTCGAAGACGCCACCGCGCCCACCTGGGACAACGTCATCGGCGGCCAGCTGAACCTCCTCGACGCGTGTCAGCGCCGGATCGACTTCACCACGCCCGAGGGCAAGGAGTACCGCCTCGGTGAGAACCCGGCCACCATCATGGTCCGCCCCCGCGGCTGGCACCTCCTGGAAGAGCACCTGGAGGTCGACGGCCGGCCCGTGCCCGCTTCGCTGGTCGACTTCGGGCTGTACTTCTTCCACTGCGCGCAGCGCCAGATCGACGCCGGGTACGGCCCGTACTTCTACCTCCCCAAGCTGGAGAACCGCTACGAGGCGCGGCTGTGGAACGACATCTTCGTCTTCGCCCAGGAGCTCCTCGGCATCCCCCGAGGCACCGTCCGCGCCACGGTCCTCATCGAGACGATCACAGCCGCGTTCGAGATGGAGGAGATCCTCTACGAGCTGCGCGAGCACTCGGCCGGTCTCAACGCGGGCCGCTGGGACTACCTGTTCAGCCTGATCAAGACCTTCGGGCACCGCACCGACTTCCTGCTGCCCGACCGCGCCAAGGTCACCATGACCGCGCCCTTCATGCGGGCCTACACCGAGCTCCTCGTGCGCACCTGCCACCAGCGCGGCGCGCACGCCATCGGCGGCATGGCCGCCCACGTCCCCGCCATGGACCCCGAAGCCCACCAGGCGGCCCTGGCCAAGGTGCGCCTGGACAAGGAGCGCGAAGCCGAAGACGGCTTCGACGGGTCCTGGGTGGCCCACCCGGGCCTGGTCCCCGTCTGCCGCGAGGTCTTCGACGGGGTCCTGGGCGAGCACCCGCACCAGCTCGACCGCACCCGCGAGGACGTCCAGGTGGAAGCCCGGGACCTGCTGTCCGTCAGGCGGATCAGCGGCCCGCCCACCGAACAGGGCGTACGCACCAACATCGCGGTCGCCCTGCGGTACTTCGACGCCTGGCTGCGCGGCCAGGGCGCGGTGGCCCTCGACGGGCTGATGGAGGACGCCGCCACCGCCGAGATCGCCCGGGTCCAGATCTGGCAGTGGCTGCGCCACCGGGTCCTGGACCGTGAAACGGTGCTCCGGGTACTCGACGAGGAGCTGGCCTCCCTCGGCGCGCAGCACCCCTGGGCCGCACTCGAGGAGGTACGGGAGCTGTTCGAGCGGAACGCGCTCGCGAGCGAACTCCCGCTCTTCTTCACCCCCGACGCCTACACCCGCCACCTGGTACGCCGTGCGGAGGGACGCTCATGAGCGCCGCTATCCGCAGGGTGGGGGTGGTCGGCGGTGGCCAGATGGGCGCCGGGATCGCCGAGGTCTGCGCCCGCGCCGGACTGGACACCGTCGTCTGCGAGGCCGACGACACCGCCGCCCGGGCCGCCCACGACCGCGTCGCCGTCTCCCTCGAACGCGCCGTCCAGCGCGGCAAACTGGACCGCCTTTCCGCAGAGGACGCCCTGAGCCGGCTGGTCTTCTCCGGCCGCCTGGAGGACCTCGCGGACCGGCAGCTCGTCATCGAGGCCGTGACCGAGAACGCGGACGTCAAGACCGAGACCTTCGCCGCCCTCGACAAGATCGTCGCCGATCCGGCGGCGATCCTCGCCACCAACACCTCGTCGCTGCCGGTGATGCGCCTGGGCATGGCCACCGGCCGCGCCGACCGGGTCATCGGACTGCACTTCTTCAACCCCGTGCCCGTCCTGCCGCTGGTGGAGGTCGTCTCCTCGCTGCACACCAGTCGCGAGACCGTCGATGCGGTGGAGGCGTTCGCCCGCGATGTCCTGGGCAAGACGGCGATCCGCTCGCAGGACCGGGCCGGGTTCGTCGTCAACGCCCTCCTCGTCCCATACCTGCTCTCGGCGATCCGGATGGCAGAGTCCGGCTTCGCGACCGCTGCCGACGTGGACGCGGGGATGGAACTGGGCTGCGCGCACCCGATGGGCCCGCTGAAGCTGGCCGACCTGATCGGCCTCGACACGGTCGCCGCCATCGCGCAGTCGCTCTACGACGAGTTCAAGGAACCCCTCTACGCCCCGCCCCCGCTGCTGATGCGGATGGTGCAGGCAGGACTGGTCGGCCGCAAGGCGGGCCGCGGGTTCCACATCTACGACCGGGACTGCTGAGGGTCCCGGTGGTGCCGCCGGGCTGAGGGGCCCGGCGGCGCGTGGTGGAAGGGGGTACGGCGGAGTGGTGTCCGCCGTACCCCCGCTGCCTTGGCGTACGCGTTGCTGGTGCCCGGGTGCTCCTCGTGGAGCGCGGCGTTGTGGCAGGCGCACGGGAGTTGCTCGGCCGCCTTGGAGCAGCGGTATCTCCTCTGCCTAGGTCGGTGGGACGGGGCGCTGGCCGGGGCCGTCGTAGGAGGCCAGGGGGCGGATCAGCGCGTTGTGGGCGAGCTGTTCGGTGATGTGGGCGCTCCAGCCGGTGATGCGGCTCATCACGAAGAGGGGTGTGAAGGCGGAGATGTCGAAGCCCATCAGGTGGTAGGCGAGTCCGGCGGGGTAGTCGAGGTTGGGGTGGATGCCCTTGCGGCTGATCATGGCGTGCCGCAGCGCGGCGTGCAGGGCGGCGAGCCGGGTCACGTCGGGATCGCCGGCGCGGGCGATCAGCCGCTCCGTCGCCTCCTGCATGATCGGGACGCGGGAGTCGCCGGCCTTGTACACCCGGTGGCCGAAGCCCATGATCTTCCGCTGGGCGGCCAGCGCCTCGTCCAGCCACTGCCCGGCGTGCTGCGGGTCGCCGATCTCGGCCAGCATGTGCATCACGGCTTCGTTGGCGCCGCCGTGCAGAGGGCCTTTGAGGGCGCCGATCGCCGCGGTGACGGCGCTGTAGAGGTCGGAGAGGGTGGAGGTGACGACCCGGGCGGTGAAGGTGGAGGCGTTGAAGCTGTGCTCGGCGTACAGGATCAGGGAGATCTCGAAGCAGCGGACCACCTCCGCATCCGGGACCGCGCCGAAGCACATGTGGAAGAAGTTCTCGGCGTAGCCGAGGTCCGGATCCGGCTGGATGGGAGCCAGGCCGTGGCGGCGCCGGTGGTCGGCCGCGACCACGCCGGGCAGCCGGGCGAGCAGGGTCAGGGACTTGGCGAGGTTGGCGGCGGGGGTGCCGTCGTCCTCGCTCGGATCCTCCGCCCCGATGAAGCTCACCGCGGTGCGCAGCACGTCCATCGGGTGACAGGTCGCCGGCAGCCGGGCGAGGACCTCGGCGGTGGTGCGGTCCAGGGAGCGCAGGGCGCGCTCCCTGGCCCGGAACTCGCGCAGCTCGCCGGGATCGGGGAGTTCGCCGTACCAGAGCAGGTAAGCGACCTCCTCGAAGGAGCAGCGGGCGGCCAGGTCCTGGACCGGGTAGCCGCGGTAGGTCAGCGAGTTGGTCTCGGGGATGACGGTGGAGATGGCCGTGGTGTCGGCGACGACGCCGGCCAGGCCGCGGTGGATCTCGGGGACGGTGCTGGTCACTGAGGACCTCCTCGGTCAGGAGCCGGGCGGAAGGGTGAAGTCGTAGACGGTCGAGTCGAACGCGGCGTACCGCTCGTAGTCGAGGACCTCGTACAGGCGTGAGCGGGTCTGCATGCGGTCGAGCAGTGCGGCCTGGGTGCCGTCGGCGGCGAGGGTGCGCAGGCCGTCCTCGACCGCGCCCATGGCGAGGCGGAAGAGGGTGACCGGGTACAGGACGATGTTGTAGCCGAGGTCCTCCAGGGCCCGGGCGTCGAGCAGTGGTCCCTTGCCGAACTCGGTCATGTTGGCGAGCAGCGGCACGTCCACGGCCGTGCGGAAGGCCTCGAACTCGGCCGCGCTCGCCAGTGCCTCGGGGAAGACCGCGTCGGCTCCGGCGTCCACGTAGGCCTTGGCCCGGTCGATCGCGGAGTCGAGGCCTTCCACGGAGCGGGCGTCGGTGCGGGCCATGATCAGGAAGTCGGGGTCGCGGCGGGCGTCCACGGCGGCCCGCAGGCGGCGGGTCATCTCCTGGACGGCGACGACGGCCTTGCCGTCCAGGTGGCCGCACCGTTTGGGGTTGACCTGGTCCTCCAGGTGCAGGCCGGCCAGGCCGGCGTCCTCCATGAGCTGGAGGGTGCGGGCCGCGTTCATGGGCTCGCCGAAGCCGGTGTCGGCGTCGACAAGCACGGGCAGATCCGTCACGCGGGTGGTCTGCGCGGCGCGGGCGGCGACCTCGGTCGAGGTGGTCAGCCCGATGTCCGGCAGGCCGAGGTCCGCGGCGAGGACGGCACCCGACAGGTACACGGCGTCGAAACCGGCCTCCTGGATCAACCGGGCCGAGTACGGGTTCATCGCGCCCGGCATCCGCAGCAGCCGCCCCGAGGCCAGGGCTTCGCGGAAGGCGCGCCGGCGTTCGGCCGGTGTGGTGCGGGTGTGCAGCATCAGAACAGGCCCTTCGGCAGGGTCGCGTCGTACGCGGCGACCGCGTCGAGGTCCACGGCGGGGAACAGCGCGTCCAGTCCTGCCGTGTCGAGCCCGGCCAGGCGGGCGGCGTAATCGAGGAAGCGGTCCTGCCCGTCGGCGGTGACGATGCCTTCGGCCAGGGTGTGGAACTTCCGTTCGTAGGCGGGCCGGTCGAAGGGGCGGGCACCGGCCGGGTGGGCGTCCGCGCGGGCGAGTTCGTCCTCGATCACGGTGCCGTCGTCCAGCGTGATCACGGCGCGGCCGCCGAAGGCGCGGCGGTCGGGGTCGGGTTCGTGGTAGCGGCGGGTCCACTCCGGGTCCTCGACCGTAGTGATCTTGCGCCAGAGGTCGACGGTGGCCGGGCGCTGGGCACGCTCGGGTGCGTACGAGCGCTCGTGGTGCCAGGTTCCGTCCTCCAGTGCCACGGCGAAGATGTAGGGGACCGAGTGGTCCAGCGTCTCGCGGGTGGCCGTGGGGTCGTACTTCTGGGGGTCGTTGGCGCCGGAACCGATCACGTGATGGGTGTGGTGGCTGGTGTGCAGCACGATCGACCGGACCTTCTCGAGGTTTCCGGTCTTCTCGCGCAGCCGCCGGGCGAGGTCGATGACGGCCTGGGCCTGGTACTCGGCGGAGTGCTCCTTGGTGTAGGTGTCCAGGATCGCGCGGCGCGGTTCGCCGGGTTCGGGGAGCCGCACGCGGTAGTCCGCGTCCGGGCCGTCGAGCATCCAGGCGAGGAAACCGTCCTCGCCTTCGTAGATGGGGGAGGGGGAGGTCTCTCCGCGCATGGCCCGGTCGACGGCCTCGATCGCGGCTTTCCCGGCGAAGGCGGGGGCGTATGCCTTCCAGCTGGAGATCTCGCCCTTGCGGGACTGCCGGGTCGCCGTGGTGGTGTGCACCGCCTGCTGCACCGCCTGGTACACCGTCTGCGTCGGCAGCTCCAGCAGCGCTCCCAGACCGCAGGTGGTGGCCGCGCTCAGGTGGGCTATGTGGTCGATGCGGTGCGCGTGCAGGCAGATGCCCTTGACCAGGGCGACGTGCACCTCGTATGCGGCGAGGATGCCGCGCAGCAGGTCTGCTCCGGTCCGCTGGGTGTGCTGGGCGACGGCCAGCAGGGGTGGGATGTTGTCGCCGGGGTGGGAGTAGTCGGCGGCCAGGTAGGTGTCGTGGAAGTCCAGTTCGCGTACGGCCGTGGCGTTGGCCCACGCGGCCCACTCCGCGGACACGCGGATCCCGCTGGCGAAGACCGTGGCACCAACACCGTGCGCGGGATGGCGCAAGGCCTGGGCGCGGGCCACGGCGACGGGGCGGCGCGTCAGGGATGCGATGGCGACCGACGCGTTGTCGATCACCCGGTTCTGGGCCATGGTGACGGCTTCGGGGTCGAGGCCGGCAGCCGCTGGTGTGCCGGTGGCCACCTCGGCGAGTTTCCAGGCGAGTTGCTGTTCACGGGGCAGTCGGGCGGCACTGGGATGGACACGGACGCGGTGCTCGATCACAGGGCTCCTCGGGGATGTGGCGGTGTCGGTCGCACCCCACCCTTCCCGCCGCACAAGGCCCGTGCCACGTCTCCACGTTGCGAATTGCCTCCACCCCGGTCCTGCGAAACTGCGAATTTTGCAAAACCGGCGAATGGTATGTTCGCAGAAACGTGAGGTGTCGGCCGAGAACGGAAGAGCGCCATGGGACGTCCCGCCACCCCCAAGATCTACGCCCACGCCAAACTCCGGAAACTACGCCGCGAGCACGGCATGAACCAGGTGGAACTCGCCCGCGCGCTGGACATCTCCACCAGCTACCTCAACCAGATCGAGCACAGTCAGCGCCCTCTGACCGCATCCGTGCTCCTGAAGATCGCCGAAGTGTTCGGCATCGACCCCGAGTTCTTCTCGGAGGCCGACGACGCCCGGCTGGCCACCGATCTGCGGGCCGCACTCGCCGACGAGGCATGCGGACCGCCGGTTTCCGGCGACGAGGTCGCCGACCTCGTCCGGGACCACCCGGACACCGCCCGTGCCCTGGTCACCCTCCACCGCCGCTACCGGGACGCCGCCGAACGTGTCGCCGCCCTCGCCTCACCGGCCGAAAGCGCCGCACTCCCCACCGCCGAGCCCCACGACGAAGTACGTGACTTCTTCTACGCCCACCACAACCACTTCGGCCTCCTCGACGACCAGGCCGAAGCCACCGTGACCGGGCTCGGCGCCGCCACGATCGGCCACACCACGGACATCCTGACCACCCGGCTGGCGGACCGCCACGGCGTACGGACCATCCAGGCGGCCCCGGACCGGCTCGTCGACGCCCGCCGCTACGACGCCGAGCGCCGTCTCCTCTTCCTCTCCCCGTGGCTCAGCGACGGACAGCGCGCCTTCCAACTCGCCACCCAGCTCGCCCTCCTGGAGCACGGACCGCTACTCGACTCCCTCACTGCGAGCCCACAGCTGGCCTCCGGTCAGGCGAGGGGACTGGCCCGCATCGGACTGGCCAACTACTTCGCCGGCGCCGCCCTCATGCCCTACACGGCCTTCCGCGAAGCCGCCGAAGAACTCCGCTACGACATCGAGCTGCTCCAGGCCCGCTTCGGCGTCGGCTTCGAGACCGTCTGCCATCGCCTGAGCACGCTCCAACGCTCCGGACAGCGAGGAGTCCCCTTCTCCTTCCTGCGGGTGGACCGCGCCGGCAACATCTCCAAGCGCCAGTCCGCCACCGACTTCCACTTCTCCCGCCTCGGCGGCACCTGCCCGCTCTGGACGGTGTACGAGGCATTCTCGGCGCCGGGCCGCATCCTCACCCAGGTCGCGGAAATGCCCGACGGCAAACGCTTCTTCTGGGTGGCCCGCACGGTCAGCAGAGGCGGCCACGGGCACAGAGGCTCACGCTCCGAGTTCGCCGTCGCACTCGGATGCGAACTGCGCCACGCCCACAAGCTGATCTACGCCGAGGGCGTGGCCGTGGACGACCCCCGGGCAGCCACACCCATCGGCCTCGGCTGCCGCATCTGCGAGCGCCGCGACTGCGCCCAGCGCGCCCGGCCCCCGGCCGCAGGAAGACTCGCCGTCGACCCCGACCGGCGCACGCTGGTGCCGTATCCGGTGACCACCGACGTATGAGTCCGGTTCGCACGCTCCGGCAGGAGAAGCCTCGTCCGGCGGGAGCAAAAGGCGCACCGTCTGGTCACACGGGGGGGGTGGGTGAGCTGGATGCGGCCGGGAGCCACCGCGTCGCGGTGGCTCCCGGCCGGAGGGGCTGCTTCTGAGCGGGTGCGGGTTAGTTGAGCGGGCAGCCCTTGGGGAGCTTGGGGAAGCTGGTGAACGCGTACGGAGTGGAGCCACCCTGGGTCTTGGACTTGAGCTGCGGGTCCCAGCTGGTCGGCTGCACGATCTCGGCGTAGATGCCTGCCGAGTCGGGGAGCTTGGGGCGGCTGCGGTTGAGCGTGCCCAGGCGCGTGACCTGGCTGCCGTCGGCCTCGTCGATGAAGGTGACGGAGGGGCCCTTGGGGCTCATGGTGAGCCGGGCGTCGAGGCCCGCGCCGATGCCGTCCTGGTGGGAGACGGTGCACTGCTTGATGACGGTGCCCTCGTCGAGGGAGCAGCCCTTGGGCAGTGTGGGGAAGTTCTGGATGTTGTAGTAGCCGCTCCGGCCGCCGTTGGTCTTGGCCAGCAGCTGCGGGGTCGAGCCGTAGGGGTTGAGTATCTCCGCCTCGATGCCCGCGTCCCGTCCCAGTGCCGGGTGGCTGCGGTTGAGCGGGCCCAGGCCAGTGACCGGGCTGCCGTCGGCCTCGTCGAAGAAGGCGACGGAGGGGCCCTGGGGGCTCATCGTCATCCGGATGCCGAGGCCCGCGCCGAATCCGTCGGTCTTGACCACGGTGCACTGGTCGGCGGCCGAGGCGGTGCGGGCCCCGTGCGAGGTGGCCGCGAAGGCCGCGGAGGGGATGATGACCGAGCCGGCGAGTGTGGCGACGGCCAGGCCGGTACGAAGGGTGTAGCGCATGACAACTCCTGTGCATGAAAGTAAGGACAACCGAGAGAACGGGCACGGCCCGAACCGCCATCGCCCGAACTGAGCCGGTGTGTTGTGGCGGTGTATGAACGAATCTATTGGGACATGTGCGGCGGACGAGTTCGCTCCGTGTCACGGAATCGTCACCGCGCACCAGCCTGCTGCGCAGGGCCTAGAGCTGGGCATCCACCGCTCTGGGAGCGTGAGTTGACGATCGAGCGTGCTTGGGTGGGGCCGTTGCCGGGTTGCGGGTGTATCTGCTGGCTGGTGGCGCCGTACCGCTGCTGCTGGCCGGGCGTAACGTCGGCCCGATGAGCCGTCGGCGCCGGCTGCTGGCCGTCCGCGGCCTTGCGGCGTGTCGATCGCGGCCTGGGTCATGCGTTCGGGATGGTCTCTGGTGTCGGGGCCTCGTTGTAGCGTCGGCCCGAGAGTCGGCTACCCGACCACGCTTCCGTGGATTCGGGAAGCGCGAGCAGATTGGGTGTCGCCACGGACTGGGGCAAGTCCCGCTCTGCGGTGTCCGGGCCTGCCTACACTGCGAACAAGCCACGCAACTGCCCCTGGTTTGATAGCAGTTGGCAGGCGTGGCCGATCTGGGGAGCTCGGTGTAAATCTGGGGGTGTCATGAGGTTCGAGGTGGAGCGTGTCGCCCTGGTCCTGGGCAAGCACGGGGACCGTCTCATACAGGGCACGGGCTATCTGATCGCGGATGACACCGTCCTGACCGTCGCGCACCTCTTCGGTGATGGTGCGCAGGGCGGCCGGGTCCACTTCATGCACGAGACGGCGCCGGTTTCGGCAGAAGTGCTGTGGTCTCACAAGGAGTTGGACCTCGCTCTCCTTGGCCTGCGAGACGAGGGTGACCCGTCCCGCCGTCACCTCGCGGAGCCCGTGCGCTGGGGGACGCTGGCAGGACTCCTCCCGCTGGAAGCCCAGGTCACGGGCTTTCCGGAACTGGCGCGGGCCGGCGACGGGGGGCTCGACATCCACCAGTTGATCAGCGGTATCAGCCCGGTGTCGGGTGTGGCCACGGCTCGTTGGAAGCTGGACGTGAGTGCCGTCCCCGCGCGGTCTGACGGGATCTCTCCCTTCAGGGGCATGTCCGGCGCGCCGGTCTTCGTGGGCGACCTGCTCGTGGGGGTCGCCGTTGACCATCGCAGCGCCAGCCTGAACGCGGCGCGCATAGAGTCTCTGGCGGACGAAGCGGAGTTCGTGGAGCTGTTCACCCAGCGTGCGGGCGTTCCCTGGTGCCTGGAGATCTGTGAACTCGCCGACGTCCTGCGGCCTCCGCTGCCTCCACGCCGCTTCTCGTCACCGGAGTCGTTGTTGGCTCCGGAACTGGCTGTTGTCCCCTTCGGGGACAAAGGGCTGGCATTTCAGCAGCTGACCGACTGGTGTACGAGCCGGGACCCCGTCAGCGTGTGCGCCCTCATCGCCCCAGGCGGGTACGGCAAGACGCGACTGGCGTGGGAGCTGGCGAGGCGGATGGCCGCACGCCATTGGACCACTGGCACGCTGAAGCCCGACGCTCCCGAGAGCAGCCTTGCCGCCGTCTCACAGATACGCGGAAACCTGCTCGTCATCGTCGACGAGGCAGATGCGGGACGGGAAAACCAGGTCCATCAGCTTACTCAGCAAGCCGCAGTCGCTCTGCCCAGCGCACGGATTCGCATCCTCGTCGTCGCCCGGTCCACGCAGTGGTGGCGGGCGCTCGCCGAACGAGGACGGGACGAGACCGGCGTCCTGTACCAGAGCGCCCTGCATGTCGAACTGCTCCCAGCGGAAGACCCCGCGGAGAGAAGACAGGTCTTCGAAGCCGCCACTCGCGCCTTCGCCCGCGTCCTTCCCCGTATCCCCGGCCTGGAGGACAAGCCCTGGGACACCATCGTCAACGGCATCGAGACACCGGACCTGGCCGGTGACGAATACATGGCCATGATCTCCGTCCAGGCTCAGGCCATGTTCGCCCTGCTCGCCGCGCATCCGGGCACCGCCTCTCTGGTGGAGGCGTTGAAACCGGCGAGATCGGGTTCGGCGGCGCGTGAGGTGTCGTCAGAAAGCAGCACGGGCCGGGACCCCAGTGCCGCGCTCCCCGACGGCGAGGGTTCCGTACACACTCATGGCTTCGGCGACCGTCCCGCTGAGACCGACCTCCTCAACCGTCAGCCTCTCGTGGCTGCCGTGACCGACCTGCTCGTCCCCAGCGACTGGAGGTCCGGCTCGGACAGGCCCCGCCAGAGCCTGGACTCGACCGGACCGTCCGTAGTGGCACTCGAAGGTCCGTGGGGCTCGGGCAAGACGACCATGATGTGGCTCATCGAGAGCGAGATCGCCCGGCGGAAACCCGCCCCACCAGCAGAGGGAACCACCCGCAGACGGTGGCGACGGCGGGGCTCCGGCCGGCACCTGTCGGCGCTGGCGGCGTACCGTCTGCTGCGTCCGCCCCGCAGCGGTGCGCCACACCGTACGCCCGCCCCGAGCCGCCGCTGGAGAGGGAAGGGAGCGCCGGAACGGCCCGCACCTTCGAGTGTGGTGACCGCGCACTTCACCCCCTGGTCCCACCAGACCCGCGACCAGATCTGGGCCGGTTTGACCAGGGCCGTCGTGGAGGCGACCGAGCCCGCACTCGGGGAGAAGAAGCGGGCCCGGGAGAGGTACTGGCTGCAGCGCAACCGAGCCCGGCTCGACTGCCGACAGCTACGGCGAGCCATGCTCCGCCGCATGCTGTCGCCCCTGCTCCGCGTGGCGGTGTTCGCTCTTCTGGCGCCGGCGATCGCCCAACTGGTCAAAGGAGGCCAGAACTACACGGTCGCCGGCCACGACTTCACCGCCGTGCAGCTCGCGCTCGGCCTGCCGCTCGTCCTGCTGGCCCTGGGCATACTCCACTCCCTCGGCCGCCTCCTGGCAGGCCGCGCACGCTCCTTCCTCAACGGCCAACTCCTGGACGGCCCCGTACTCAGCGGGCCCTTGGCGCCGGGATCTGACGCCAGTACGGACGGAACCCTGCACGACCCGTACTACAACGCGCGTTCCGGCTACCTCTACCTCGTCCAGCACGACATGCGCGAACTGCTCGCCGGCCTCCAGGACACCGGCCACGAACTCGTCGTCTTCATCGACGACCTCGACCGTTGTTCCCCCAGCGCCACGGCCGACGTCTTCGAGGCCATCAACCTGTTCCTGTCCGGCGCCCTCCAGGTGCGCACGTCCGCCGGGTACCGGGCCGCGTCCGTGCGGTGCCGCTTCGTCCTCGGCCTCGACCCCGTCGTGGTCGCCGCACATCTCGACCGCGCCTATGCCGACCTCGCCACCTCCAAGGCGCTGCAGACCCATCAGGACCCTTCCTGGGGCTGGACGTTCCTCCGCAAGCTGGTTCAGCTCCCCGTCACACTGCCGTCGGTTGCCCACACCAGCGTGGCCACCGCTCTGGAAGGATTGCTGGGGGCGGTCACCGAAAGCACTGCTCCCCACACCACACCCACCGGGGCCGCGCCGTCCGGCACCGCAGCGGCACCACCTGGTAAGGCCACGTCCGGCGCTACTCCGCCCCCGAACGGTCTGCCCACCGCGGAGCTCCGGTTGACGTACCAGGCGGAGAGGGACTCGTACGCGCGCGCACTGGAGGCACACCCGGCGATCCGCGAGCGGCTCGAACAGCGGCTGTGCGCCCAGAACGACGTGTCGCTCCGCGAGGCGAAGCGCGTGCTCACCATCTGGCAGTTCTACCTCCGCGTCCTCGCCCACAAAGGCAAGGGCGTCGACCAGCTCAACGTGGCGGAAGCGCTCCACCTCGTCGTCCTTGCCGAGATCACGGCGAGATGGCCCGCCCTGCAGCCCAACTTGCGCAGGTCCGTCGACGGAGTGACCGGGCTGGAACGCCTCGCCCAGAACACCGACGACGACATCGCCTGGGCCAGGGCCCGCACCCGCATCGGCTTGGACGACGCGAAGCACACACAGGCGTGCGGGTCGTTACGGAAACTCCTCACCACGTACGACGGCAAAGCGGTGGCTGGGCTCGCCCACAAAATCTCCTGAACGGCTTTCACCGTTCGGCTTCGGGTCTCGAATGACGCCCACAGTCAGCGCCTGAGCGTCTATCCCATCCTGCTCGGCTGGCTGATGGCGGTCCTGCCACCCGCCCTGATCGGGCCGGGCAAGGATGCGGAGCTGGCGAGCCTCGCGGGGTTGCGGGTCGTGGCTCGCACCGACGCTATCGAGCCGCGGGCGATCGACGGCCACGGCCGCCTGCTCCTGCCCACCGATGCCGAAGGCCACCGCACCGCACGCGGCCGCGATGAGGAGTACAGGCTGTGCGGGCAGGGCTGTCCGCCCTTGCCCTGCCTCTCCGGCGCCCAGAGCACCGCGAGCTGATGCACCCGCTGGGTACCACCCGTTCCTTCACCGGGCCGAGCGCGCGGCACTGCTGCAGGAGGAGGACCCCTGCGATGCCCAGGCCAGCCGCTGCTTGCGCGCCCGTCTGGCCCGCTTGCCGGGCCTGCGCACTGCCGACACCCTGCCGCCCGTCCTGGCCCTCGCGCTCGCCCGGTCAGCCCTTGATCTCCCGGATGAGGTCGCGCTCGTCGTCGTAGAGCTCAAGGTGGAAGCGGAGGCCGAACCGTGTCAGCAGTGCGGCGAGATCGTCGAGCCGGTCCGGGTCGATGACGCCGTTGAGCAGGGTGGCGGAATTGTCGATGGGGTCGGCTTCGATGCGGCACCAGCTGGTCTCGATTTCGTAGCCTTCCCAGGAGGACGACCGGGACCGCCATCCGGCTCGCACGAAGCGCTCGGCGATGTGCGAGGCGTTCCGGCTGTCCGGCAGCAGCCCGCACAGGTTGTTGTCGCTCTGCGCCCATATGTCATCCAGGGCCGGGCCGTCATCCGATAGGTCCACATCCGGATTATGGGTCCGCAGCCCGCTGCGGGCCTATGAGGTTTCTTGCTGGTCGGCGGGAGTGGGAAGAAAGGCAACCTCTCGGTGGCCGCGGCCGACGACCGCCGCCCCCGGGTTCTCCTCGATAGCGTCGGCCCCTCCGGGCGGGTACCGGCACGCCGTCGGCGTCGCGTCGCTGCGCGCGACGCGGGCGTGGCCCGGTCACTGCGCAGCCAGGCACCACCGCCCACCGGCTGCCCATGAGCCGGACCGCTGACAGCCCGGCGGGGCATCGGCTTCATCAACACGACGTTGGCCACGATCTCCATCGGCGGCAACGACTCCCGCTTCGGCGACACCATCCAAAAATGCCTTCTGTCCCGCGGCGACGGCAACTGCAAGGACAAGACGTTCGACAGTCCAGACGCACAAGTCGGCACACGGGAGGAGAGGTTCAGTGGGCAGCCAATGGAGACGGCTATATCGGGCATCCTCAACGAGATTGTCCGCCCGGACATCACCAAGACAGTGCTGGAGATCCACAAGCTCGCCCCGTACGCGAAGATCGTCCTCATGGGCTACCCGCCCCTGATCTCCAACCAGCGTTCCTGTCTGTCAGTCAGCATCATCGGCCTGGGCGACCTCGGTCTGTCCGCAGCCTCCACTGGGTGGCTTAGTGGCTCTACTGAGTTTGTGGGCGTGATGTCGTAGAGGGCTGACAGGTGGTGGCCGTCGCGGTATGCCCGGACCATGAGGTATCCGCAAGGTGGTGGTCTGACTGCCG
>NZ_BMTS01000033.1 GCF_014649795.1 Streptomyces melanogenes | reverse complement strand
GGTCGCCGCAGCCGCTCCCGTAACGGTCGTGATCAGCGCTTCCAGCAAAGCCACCCCACCCCCCGTGCCCAGCAACTGCCGTTCGATCCGCGAGGGGAACCTAGCATCGGTGCTGTTTACGCATCAGAGCAGCGGCCCCTGCAGGCACCGCTCGATAGCCAGACCGAACCGGCACAAGAGGATACGCCAGGGCGATCCATGCTCTCGGGTGTTCAGCCCAGGGAGGTGAGGAGCGTGTTGAGTGCGTCGACTTCGGTGGCCTTGTCGGGGTGTGGGGCGCGCAGTGCCTTGAGTACCTGGTCGATCTCGCCGTCGAGGAAGCTCCATGCCTTCTCGCTCTTGGGCTCAAGAGCGGACTGGTCGTCGTCCCACGCGGTCTCCAGGTCGCTCACACGGCTGGTCACGGCTTGCTGATCACCCGAGTTGACCTTGGCCAGGGTGTCCGCCGTGATGGTGCGGAATTTCGCGATCTCGGCCGGAGGGAACGGCGATGTCGCCTCCTGCGGGGTCAGGGGGCTGCTCACCGGCGCAGGGGTGTCCTCTTCGCCAGCCGCAGCGGCGTGCGGCCGGTGGTGCGCCCAGACGAGAAGCGCTGCGGCTGCGACCGCTACGACGGCGTAGTAGGCGAGCATGCCCCGCTCACGGGCCGGGCTCAGTTCCCGCGGGGTTCCGCTCAGGTCCTGGTCCTCGATGACATCGCTCCGGCCGAGCGTGAGGTAGACGACCGTGGCGAGGATGGCGACCAGGAAGATCGCGCTCGTCAGTGCGGTGCCGAGGCCCAAGCCGCCGTCGCCGCTGGGCGATCCGAGCCAGTCGCCGAGGTTGGCGCCGAGCGGGCGGGTGAGGATGTAGGCCAGCCAGAAGGAGAGCACGGCGTTGGCGCCGAGGCGCCAGCCGACGGTGATCGCAGCAATCAGTCCGAGCGGCAGGAGTACGGAGACGCCCGCGATCCAGCCGGTCAGTTCCAGGGTCCAGTCTCCGGTGGCGGTGCCGAGCGCGAAGGTGACCAGGACCGCGAGCCAGTAGAACAGCTCTCGGGGCCGCGTGGTGATGCTGTGGACCGACAGGGTCCGCTCTCTCACGTACCAGATGCCGAAGACCACGGCGAGCGCGCCGGCGAACACGCTGCTGCTCAGGGCGAGGGGCACGCCCTGGCTGTCGGTGAGGATGTCGGTGTAGAGGGTGCCGGTCACGCTCACCACCACGACAGTGAGCCAGTACACGAACGGGATGTAGCGTTCCGCCTTGAGCTGCCAGGCCAGAACGGCTGCCAGAGCGCCGGTGAACACCCAAGCGGTGTTGCCCAGACCGACACCGAGGTTCATGTTGATCCAGTCAGCGAAGCTTTCACCGACCGTGGTGCACAGGATCTTGATGATCCAGAACCAGATCGTGACCTCGGGAACCTTGTTCAGCATCTGCCCGGCCGGCGTGCGCACGCCCTCGCCGTCTCGCGGCTGGTCTCCTGGACGGGCCCCTGCCCCTGGAGCCGTAGGACTCTCCGACGTTTCGTAGGTCATGCGGCCCGACGGTGCCATGGGAAACCTGAACGCATCCTGACTACCGCACCGGGCATGACCAGAGCGATGCACCCGTCGCCGTACTCGGTGGTGCACACGGTGAGTACGGCGACAGGTGCCGGGCGTCAGGGCAGGGACCGTGCCGCGCGGCGGTCGGCGGCGCTCAGCCACAGCACCACGGCGGCGATCATCACGACGAGGACCAGGCTGACCGGCCCGGTCCCCAGCCCGAGGCCGCCGCGCCCGGCGCCGACCCCGGCCCAGTCCGCAAAGGAGGCACCGAGCGGCCGGGTGAGCACGTAGGCCCACCAGAAGCCGAGCACGGGCGGGAGGGCGAACAGCCGGTGGGCGAGCGCCGGCAGGGCGATCAGAGCGGCGAACAGCAGCCCGGAGGACAGGTATCCCCAGCCCAGGGTCGCCGCGGTGAGGTCGCCGACGGCCGTGCCGAGGGCGAAGGTGGCCATGACCACACTCCAGTAGAAGACCTCGCGGCGTCCGCCGGCCACCGTCTGCACCGCGAGGGTGCCCTCGGTCCGCCGCCAGACGATGAAGACCAGCGCCAGGGCCAGGGCGAACACCAACGCGGACACGGTGTAGGGCACGCCGAGGGCGACGTGCGCGACATCGGCGGCCATGGTCCCAAAGACGCTGACCATGACCACCGCCAACCAGTACACGGCCGGGACGTAGCGGCGTGTGCGCGCCTGCGTGATCAGGGCGGCGACCAGCAGCAGACCGGCCGCGGCGACCGCCGGTACGGGCCCGAGGGCGCGGGCGAGGTAATCGGAGGTGGTCTCGCCCATGCCGGTGGTGAGGATCTTGACGACCCAGAACACCGCGGTCACCTCGGGGACCTTGCTCACTGCGGGCCGAACGGCCCGGGCCTGGGCGCGGCGGTGCACCCCAGGGGTTGTCGTGGCGCCCAAGACGGCGGCACTCCTTTCTGCGCGGCGCGGCCGGGGCCGCGCCGCTCGGTCGGTCGGTCGGTCGGTCGGGTTCAGCCGCCCAGAACGGCGTTGCCGGTCAACGTGCCGCTGGTGCCGTCGACGGTCACCGCGTGCCGCACTCCGTCAGGTCCGACGACGACGATCCGCCAGGCGCGGCCGCCGCCCTGCTCGGTGACCGGTGCCAGCGACTCGACCTTGCCGTCGTTGACCGCTGCGGCGGCCTTGTTCACGGCGTCCGCCGCGGAGAGCGAGGGCAGCGGGGCCGGGGCAGCCGCGGACGAGGGCTCACGCACGTCCTCGGCGCGCGGGCCGCGCTCGCCGTCCCGGTGCCGGCCGTCATGCCCGTCACGGCCCTCGGAGTCCTCTCGCGACTCGCCGCGGCGCTCGCGGTCCGCGGCATACGCCGCCCTGTGCTCGCCGCGCCCCTCTTCCTCGTGATGGTGGATGGCCGCCGCAGCCGCGCCGCAGCCGATCACCACCACGCCAGCCACACCGGCCGCGGCCCACCACGCCCTGCGGCCACGCGGCCGACGCCAGCCGGTCAGCTTCTTCGCCGTCATGCCGGGGCCACCCTCACCCGTCCGCTCCTGCGGCTCACCAGAGCCCGCCGTCGTACCCTCGGATTCACTCACTGTGTCCGCCCCTACCTCGTGGCTCGGTCCGGGGACCCAGTGCCCGGACATCCGGGCACAGCATGGTCGGGGCACCCTGAAGGGACGCTGAAGACCTGAAGGCACCTTCAGCTTGGCGGCTGCGCCACCCGGCGGCATGCCACCCTGGGGACATGCGTGTACTGGTGGTGGAGGACGAGCGCCGACTGGCCCTGGCACTTCAGCACGGGCTGACCGCCGAGGGGTTCAGCGTGGACATCGCTCACGACGGCCTGTCCGGGCTCGCCAAGGCCACCAACCGCACCTACGACGTGGTGGTGCTCGACATCATGCTGCCCGGCCTCAACGGCTACCGCGTGTGCTCGCGGCTACGGGCCTGCGGCAGCAATGTCGGCATCCTCATGCTCACCGCGAAGGACGGCGAGTGGGACGAGGCCGAGGCACTCGACACCGGCGCCGACGACTACCTGTCCAAGCCGTTCTCCATGGTGGTGCTCACCGCCCGGCTGCGGGCGCTGGCCCGCCGCATCGGCAGCCGGGCCCCGCAGCGCACCGTGCTGGGCGACCTGATCGTCGACTCCGCCGCCCGCACCTGCAGCCGCGGCGGCGTGCCCGTCCCTCTCACCCCGCGCGAGTTCGCCGTTCTGGACCACCTGGCCCGGCGAGCCGGTGAGGCCGTCTCCAAGCGCGACATCCTCAACGAGGTCTGGGACAGCAACCCCGACAGCGACCCCAACACCGTCGAGGTTCACGTGAGCGCCCTGCGACGCAAGATCGACGCCCCGTTCGAGCGGGCCGCGGTGCAGACCGTCCGGGGCGCCGGATACCGGCTGGCGGCCGACGGTGGCTGAGCCGCAAGCGATCGCCCCCGAACCAGGGCTCCCCGGCATCGTCCGCGCCACGCGCCGCCAAGCCCGTGCCCTCCTGCGCCCGCTGGCCGGCCATCCCCGGGCAGCCGCGCTGGTCCGACGGCTGGCGCCACGCTCGGTCCGTGCCCGTACCACCCTCGCTGCCTGCGTCAGCGTCGCCGTCGTCATGCTCGCCGCGTCGGCCGTCGTCCTGCTGCTGCTGCGCGTCAACCTGGAACGCAGCGTGGAGACGGGGGCCCGCGAGCAGACCCAGGCCGTCACCCGCCTCGCCGCCAGCGGCCGCCTCACCCCGCAGCTGCCGCTCGGCCCCGGAACCGACTTCATCCAGGTCGTCGACGCGCACGGAAAGGTGGTCGCGCAGAGCCAGAACCTCACCGGCCGCCCCGCCCTCGCCTCCACCGGCACTCATGAGGGCCATCGGACGTACAACCTCGACGCCCTCGGCGAGAAGCACGACCAGCGCGTCACCACCGTCACCACCGCCACCCCCACCGGCCCGGTCACCGTCCACGTCGGCGCCTCGCTGCGCACCGCCGACACAGCCGAAGACATCACCACAGCGGCGCTCGCAGCCCTGAGCACCCTGCTGCTCTTCACCGTCGGCGCCCTGACCTGGCGTACGACGGGCCGCGCGCTGCGGCCCGTCGAAGCCATCCGCTCCGAGGTCGCCGCGATCAGCGACCGCGGCCTGGACCGCCGGGTGCCCGCCCCGCGCGGCGACGACGAGATCGCCCGCCTCGCCCAGACCATGAACGCCATGCTGGAGCGACTGGAGGCCGCGGGGATCCGCCAGCGCCGGTTCATCGCCGATGCCTCCCACGAACTCCGCAGCCCTCTCGCGGTACTCCGCACCCAGCTGGAGGTCGCGCATACCCACCCCGACCCGAAGGTGCGCGCCACCCTGGCGGAAGGCGCCCTCCAGGACACCGAACGCCTCCAGGCACTCTCCGCCGACCTGCTCCTGCTCGCCCGCCTCGACACCACCGTGCACAGCCGTCCCGGCGAATCGGTCGACCTCACCGAACTCGTGCGTGCCACCCTGGCCGCACGTTCCGCGGACCCCCATACCGTCGCCCTGCACACGTGCGGCGACATCACCCTCTGCGGCGACGCACTGTGGCTCGGCCGCCTGCTGACCAACCTCCTGGACAACGCCCAGCGCCACGCCCGCCACTGTGTCGCCGTGCGGCTGACGAGGGACCCGGAGACCGGCGACGCCCTCCTGGACGTCACGAACGACGGTCCCCCGATCGCCGCCGCCGACCGTGAGAGGATCTTCGAACGGTTCACCCGCCTCGACGACGCGCGCAGCCGCGACGACGGCGGCACCGGTCTCGGCCTGTCCATCGCCCGGGACATCGCGGCCCTGCACGGCGGCACGATCACCGTCCAGGACACCACGGACGGCACGGCCTTCCGAACCCGCCTCGTCGCCACGGGAAGGAAGGTGGCGACGAGGTACGACAAGTGAGCGTTCCTCTTTCACGGCACGGTCACCCTCGCCGCGATCCGGCTACGGCTCCGATGACGATTCACCGGGCAGCCCGTAGCGCCTGCTGCGTTCTACCCGCAGGGGAAGCGCCGGGTCACGGAATCGTCAGCACCTGGCCGACGTTCACCGCGTCCGGGTTGTCGATGCCGCTGGCTTGAGCGATCTCACGGTAGCGGTTTCCGTCGCCGTAGAAGCGTTCGGCGACGGCCCACAGGGTGTCGCCGGGTTCGACGGTGTAGGTGCGCGCCTCGGGGGCAGGTGGGGCTGCGGCGTCCGGTTCCTCGGCGGCGATCGGATTGTCGGTGCTGGTGTCCGATGCCCACAGAGCGCCGCCGTCCTTGCCGTACAGGACCACGTTACGGTCGGCCTGCACGACCAGCCGGTCGGCGTCCTGGCCGTTGGTGTCGGTGGCCCACGCCGCGCCGTCGCCGGTGTAGAGGGCGAAGTTGCCGTCGTCCTGGAGTACGGCGCGCTGAACCCCCGTGTCGTGGGTGCTGGTCGCCCACACGACGCCGCCCGGTTCGCAGAGCACCAGGTTGCCGTCGTCCTGCAATGTCAGGGTGTAGGCACCACCCTGCAGGGATTGACCGAGTCCGAGTTCCTCACCCACGTGCAGCGTGTCACCCATGAATGTTCCCTTCGGGAAAGAGTATTCGCCTCGCCGGCAACGGCCGTTCGCCACCAGCGGTTTCGTGGCCATACGAGAGGCATGACCAGCAGAAACGGTCCCGCATGCGGGATGTCACCCGAACGGACCATCACTTCGACACCTCCCCGATAGCGACAACTCAGCGGACACGCCCCAGTCCTGACGGGATAACGGCTGGTCCCAACGGCCAGTCCCCTGCGCCTCACCCCGTAGAAGATCGTTTGCGGGACACCCTCAGACTGCGGGCACCGGGCACGAAGCGCCAAGCGTCCCCGCGGCCAGCCGCGCTGCGGGGTCGGCGATGCGAAGCCGCTGCCCTTGAGAGCCGCTCAGAGCAGGGGCTCGGTGGGTTCGTCTACGGGGTGGGCAAGACCGTCGACCTCGACGTATGCCTCACCCGGGGGCCATGCGGTGTCGGTGTAGGCGATCAGGACAGGGGGAAGCCCGCGGGATTCCGGGGCGAGTTCGACCCGGTGGTCGCTGCCGCGGAAGTGGCAGCGGTGGATTCGGGTGCGGACCTTGCCCGGACCGGGCGTCACGCTGAGCCGCAGCTGACGCGGTCTCAGGAGCACCGGGCCCCGTCGCGCCGCACCGGCATTGGCGGTCAGTTTCAGGATGCCGAAGGCGGTGTCGGCCTGCAGGCCCTCGATGCGGGCGGGAACAAGGTTGGCTTCGCCGAGGAAGCGGGCGACGGCGGTGTCGGCCGGTTCTCGGTAGAGGTCTTGTGGCGCTGCCTGTTGGACGATCCGGCCTGCCCGCATGACGGCGATGGTGTCGGCGAAGGAGAGTGCCTCGTCCTGGTCGTGCGTGACGAGGACGGCGGTGGTACCGGCCGCGCGCAGGGTCGCGGCGACCTCGGCGCGCAGGTCGGTGCGCAGCGCGGCGTCGAGAGCGGCGAACGGCTCGTCCAGGAGCAGGAGTTCGGGGCGGGGGGCGAGGGCGCGGGCGAGGGCGACGCGCTGCTGCTGGCCGCCGGAGAGCTGGTGGGGGTGGCGTCGGCCGAGCCCGGAGAGGCCGACCAGGCTGAGGAGTTCGTCGGAGCGGTCGCGGCGTAGGGCGCGGGGCAGACCGAAGCCGATGTTGGCCGCGACGGTCAGGTGCGGGAAGAGGGCGCCGTCTTGCGGTACGTAGCCGATGCGGCGGCGCTCGGCGGGCAGTCGCCCGCGTCCGTCGTCGAGCACCGTGTCGCCGAGCGCCACGTGTCCGCGCCGGGCGGGGTGGAAGCCGGCGACGACGCGCAGGAGGGTGCTCTTGCCGCAGCCCGAGGGGCCCAGCACGCAGGCGAGTGCGCCGTCGGGAACGGCGAGTTCGACGCCCTGCAGGATCGGGGTGCGGCCGTGGGCCGCGTGCAGGTCGGTGATGGTGAGGCCGCTCATCGGGGGGTCTCCGGCGTGGGGTGGGAGCCGAGGGCACGGCGGGTGAGCAGAAGGACGGGGGGTACGGACATGAGGACCATCAGCGCCGCGTAGGGGGCGGCGGCTCCATAGGCGAGACCGCTGGTGTAGACCCAGAACTGGGTGGCCAGGGTCTGGGTTCCGGTGGGACGCAGGAGCAAGGTGGCGGTCAGCTCGGTGCTGGCGGTGAGCGCCACCATCGCGGCGGCGGCGCCTAGTCCGGGCAGGACCAGAGGCAGCGTCACCCGGGCGAGCACGGCGAGCGGGCGGGTGCCGAGGGAGCGGGCGACCTCTTCGACGCCCGGGGGCACCTGGGCGAGAGCGGCGCGGACGGCGGTGAGGGCGAGGGGGAAGAAGAGGATGACGTAGCCGGCGACGAGCATCGGGGGCTGCTGGTAGAGCGGTTGGGCGTAGCGGATGGCGAAGTAGACCACGGACAGGGCGACGGCGATCCCGGGCAGTGCGCGCGTGAGGTAGGCGGCGCGTTCGGCGCTCCGGGCGAGCCAGGTGCCGCGCCGCCAGCCGTACAGGGCCACCGGGACGGCGGCGGCGGTGGAGACCAGCGCCGCACTCACGGCGTAGCCGAGGGTGGTCAGCGCCGAGGACCACACGGAGGCCGGCGGGAGCGACGTCGAATCCCCCTTCACCAACCAGTAGCCCAGCGCGTAGAGCGGGACGCCGAGGGAGAGGGCCACGACCGCGGCCAGTGCCGCCAGGGAGGGGAGCCTCCAGCGGCCCAGGGCCGCCGGGGCGGCGCTGCGTCCCGTGCTGCCCGCCCGGGTGGTCCGCCCGCGCCGGCCCGCCCAGGCATCCAGCCCCACCAGCAGCAGGGCGAGCGCCACGAGCACCGAGGTGAGCAGGGAGGCCGACGCGGCGTCGAAGCCCAGTTTGTACTCGGTGAAGATGGCGGTGGCGAAGGTGGTGTAGCGCAGCATCGCGAACGCGCCGTACTCACCGAGCAGATAGAGCGAGACCAGCAGCGCGCCACCGGCGAGAGCGGGCCGGGCCAGGGGCACGGTGACCCGCCACAGGGTGGCCCAGGGGCCGCGGCCCAGGCTGCGTGACACCTCCTCGGCGGCTCCGTCCGTCCGCCGTAGGGTGGCCGCGACCGGCAGCATGACCAGTGGGTAGAGCGAGCAGGTCATCACGAGGACCGCTCCCCAGTAGCCGTGCACCGACGGCCAAAGGGAGACCCAGGAGTAGCCGCGGACGAACTCGGGCACGGCCAGTGGCAGCGCCAGCAGCACGGTCCACCAGCGGCGTCCGGGCAGGTCGGTCCGTTCGGTGAGGTAGGCGGCGCCGAAGCCGATGACCGCGGTCGCGAAGGTGACGGCTGCGGCCAGGGTCACCGTGTTCGTGATCAGGGTGGCGAGGACTGGGCGGCCGAGCAGCCGCTGTGCCTGGTCCCAGCCGGCTTGAGCTGCCTGCACGGCGACGAAGGCCAGCGGGGAGACCACCAGCGCCACGACGGCGAAGGCGACCGGGGCAAGCGGGGAGAGCGGGCCGTTGGCCCGCCACCGCCGCAGCGGTGACAGGCCCTCGGCGCGGTGTGGGGTGGTCACTGCAGGAGGCCGGTGTCCTGGAGGAGTTGCAGTGAGGCCTTGCCGTCTCCGAGGTCGGCGACGGGCACGACGGTTCCGATGGTGTCGAGCGGGGTGAGTTCGGCCTTGCCCGGTACGCCGGACAGGAGGGGGTATTCGTAGCTCTGGGACCCGGCGATCAGCTGCTGGGCGTCCTTGCCGTCGAGGTAGGCGAGGAAGGCCTGGGCGGCGGCCTGGTGCTTGCTGGACTTGAGGATGCCAGCCCCGGAGATGTCGACGAGGGCGCCGGGGTCGCCCTTGGTGAAGTAGTGGAGCTTGCTATGGGTGCCGGCGGCGGTCTTCTCGTCGCGCAGGCGGTACCAGTAGTAGTGGTCCACGACGCCGCCCTGCACCTCGCCGCTGTTGACGGCGACCGACAGGTCCTCATTGCTGTTGTAGACCTTGGCGTTGGCCTTCAGTCCCTGCAGCCACTTCTTCGCGCCGTCGGTCCCGTCGGTCTTGATCATGCGGGTGACGATCGGGGCGAAGTCGGTCTCGGCGGGGGCGATGCCCAGGCGGCCCTTCCACGCGGGCGTGGCGAGGTCGCGTACGGAGGCAGGCGGGGCGCTGTCGGCGGCGGTGCCCAGGTGCGTGACGAACGCGGCGGTGCGGGCGGACACGCCGACCCAGCCGCCCTGCGGTGAACTGTCTGTCGCCGGAACGGACTTGAGGGTGCCGGGTGCGACGGGTGCCAGCAGGTTCTTCTCTTCCAGGACGGTCAGCGCCGGTGGGTTCTCGGCGTAGAACACGTCGGCCGGTGAGGCCGAGCCCTCCTGCAGGATCTGGTTGGCCAGCTCGGCCTCGTCGCCCGAGCGCAGCTTCACCGAGATCCCGGTGCGCTTCTCGAAGTCCGCGGTCAGGGCCTTGACGGTCTGCTCGTGCTGCCCGCTGTAGACGGTGATCGACTGGCCGGCCAGGGAGGAGGGGCCGCCCGCCGCGGGTGTGCCGTCGGCGCTCGCGTCGCCCCCTGAGCTGCCGCAGCCCGCCAGTGCGAGAAGCGATACGGCCGTGGTCGACAGGGCCAGGAACGGCCGTCCAAGTCTGGGCACGATGAACGTCCTTACATCGATCGGGGAGCAGGCAGCACGCGGTGAGGGGTAAATACCGCTGGGGGAATTGGGGAGGAACCGCACGAGATCGGGCGCCGCACGGTTAGCTGAGGCATACCTTAATTAGAAAACCGAGCTACGTCTACACGCCTGTAGACGTAGATCTGCTCCCCGGCCCGGCCGCCCGCACCGCCGTACTCCCCCGGCGCCGCAGCACCGCAACGCGCGTACGCTCGCTCGATGCCATCGCCCAGGCATACGGCTCCACGTCCTCGTACCCGCTGAGGACCGGCGCCCTCTCGGGGCCGGCTTCAGCCCCCTTTGGCCCGCTTCATCACCTCGTGGAGGTCCTGGACCGCGTCCGCGGTGCACAGCGCGGCAGCCGTGAGGTAGACAGCCGCGACAGCTCCCCGCCATCTGCCCCCTGCCGGCCGGGGCGAGAGCAGGGCGGCGACGCGCCGCGGAACGGGCCCCGGCTCCTCGCGGCGCCGGGGCCCTCCGAGCAGCCCCAGGGCCGCGGCCGGCAGTCTGCGCCGGCCTCCTGAGTTCTTCGCCGCGAGCGCGGCCTTGCCCACGGTCACGGCCACCCGGCGCCGGTCACCGCTCTCCAGGACAGCGGCCTCGTCCGCCCAGCGCTCCAGCGTGTACGCGACCTGGCCCGCCAGCGGGCGCAGCAACGGGTTGACGGCGGCGGCCAGTTGAACGGCTGCCGTGAAGAGGTAGTGCTGACCCCGCAGATGGGCTCGCTCATGGGCGAGCAGGATCTCCCGCTCGGCGGCGTCGAGGGACTCCAGCATGCCGGTGGACACCACGATGCGGCCGGGCAGCCCCGGCATGGCGAACGCGTCAGCCGCCCGTTCCTCCACTATGACCAGCGGGTTCTGCCCGGGAAAGCAGGCGGCCTCCAGGAAGGCCGCGCACACCGCCCGCACCCGCCGGTAGGCGAAGCGCGAGCCGGCCACCGAAGCGGCCACCAGCAGCAGCGCGGCCACCACGGCGACCGGGACCCGTGCCGGATCGTCGCGCGCCAGCACCGCAGGCGACAGCTCCGCCAGCCGGGCGACCAGCGGTATGCGGACCAGACCCGCCAAGGCCAGCAGCCCCAGCACCGTGGTGCTGCCGGCGGCCAGCACCACCGCACCCGCCGTCAGCAGCCAGGTGGCCGGCCGCGGCTCCAGGCGATCGGCGAGGCGACGGGCCCCCGGCGCGGCGAACAGCGGGAAGAGCAGCGGGAGATAGACGGCGAGATGCACGGCGGACCCCGCCTACCGGCCCGCGTCCAGGTCGCCGCCCAGCAGCCGGCGCAGCAATGCCTCGTCCCGGCTGGAGAGGTCGTCGACGAAGCGCGTCAGAACCCCCTCGCGGTCCGGCACCTCTTCCATCGCCTGGCGCATCTTCCGGGCGGCGAAGCCCGGTTCGTCCGTGGCGGGAGCGTAGGCGAAGGCCCGGCCGTGCGCCGCCCGGGTGAGGACGTCCTTCTCGTACAGACGGGTCAGGATCGTCACCACCGTGCTGTACGCCAGGTCACCGCCGATGCGCTCCAGCACCTCCCGGGGCGTGAGCGGTCCGGAGGCCGAGCGGAGCACGGCCACCACCTCGGCCTCCCGTTGCCCGTTGGCCAGGCGGCGGTCCCCCTCGTGCGGGGTTCCGGTGCGGTCGTGCCCGTCCACTGTTGGCTGCCTCCTTGCCCATCCTCTACAGTCACCCTCGTCTTCTACGCGCGCGTAGAAGACGAGGGTCTTCCCCGAGTGTGCCATGCCTGCTGTCCCCCACGCCCCCGCGCCGTTCACGGCGCGACGCCAGTAATCCCCGCGCTCTCTCCGGACGGAGGCAAAGGCGCACCGGCCGGGCCACGGCCCGGCCCACGCTCCACCACCATCGCATCGGACCAACCTCAGGGACGGACGAATTGAGCACCATCGACATCGGACAGGCAACAGTCCTCGGCATCGTCGAAGGCGTCACCGAATTCCTGCCGGTCTCCTCCACCGGACACCTGAAAATCACCGAAGGGCTGATGGGCATTCCGGTGGACGACAAGGCCGTCGTCGCCTTCACCGCCGTCATCCAGGTCGGAGCCATCGCCGCGGTACTGGTGTACTTCTTCAAAGACATCGTGCGGATCGTGAAGGCCTGGGGACGCGGCCTGGCCCACCGCGAGGAGCGCCACCACCACGACTACAAGTTCGCCTGGTGGGTCATCTACGCCACCATCCCCATCGTCGCCGTGGGGCTCGCCGCCAAACCCCTCATCGAAGGCACCCTGGCGTCCCTGTGGGTGGTGGCAGGCTCCCTGATCGTCGGCAGCGGCCTCATGTGGGCCGCCGACCAGATGGGCCGCCACAAGCGCGGCGAGGACGACACCACCCTCAAGGACGCCATGCTGGTGGGCTCTTCACAGATCCTCGCCCTGCTCTTCCCCGGCTTCTCCCGCTCCGGCGCCACCATGTCGACCGGCCTCATCCTCGACCTCGAACGCGTCGCCGCCACCCGCCTCTCCTTCTTCCTGGGCATCCCCGCCCTGACCGGCGCGGGCCTGTACGAGCTCAAGGACGCCATCGGCGCCGGCGTGGACACCCTCCCGCTGGTCGTCGGCACCGCGGTGTCCTTCGTCGTCGCCTACGCCTCGATCGCCTGGCTCCTGAAGTTCGTCGCCAAGCACTCCTTCAACGCCTTCGTCACCTACCGGATCGCCGTCGGAATCCTGCTCTTCGGCCTGCTCACCACCGGCGTCCTCACCGCCTGACGGCAACGCCCGCCGTCACGGGCCCGCCGGCCGGTGCCCCGTCCATCGGCCTCAATCACCGCCTCGGCATCGTCTACAGTGCAGTAGACCGTCCATGGGACCGCAGTCACCCCGTACTCCACCCTGCGGCCCTCTGCCCGGCCCCCATGAGAGGCCCCACCTGCATGGCCGCTTCCGTCCACGCCGCGACCGACCCAGCGGTCACCTGTGCTCGACGCCCCTTCCCCGCCGGCCGCGATCGGTGTGCTGGGCGCGGCGGTGGTGCCGAGGGATCCGTCCGGCGCGCGCCCGCCCGGCCTCCGGCCGAGGCCTGACGTGCCTGGGCGCATCCTGGTCGTCGAGGACGACCACGCCCTGCGGGACGTACTGCTGCGCGGCCTTCGCGACGAAGACTTCGACCCGGTCCCGGCACCCGACGGCGCAGGCGCACTGCGGCTGGCCCAGGACGGCTTCGACGCGGTCGTCCTGGACGTCGCACTGCCCGACGCGGACGGCAGGGACGTCTGCCAGGCGCTCAGGGCACGCGGATTCAGCGCCCCGGTCCTCTTCCTGACAGCACACCACCACCTCACCGACCGGCTGACCGGATTCGCCGCCGGAGGCGACGACTACCTCCCCAAGCCCTTCCACCTCGCCGAGCTCGCGGCCCGTCTGCGGGCGGCCCTCAAGAGGGCGGGCCCGCAGCCCCCCGCCGCCGCGGGCGACCTGCTGCTCGACCCGATCCGCTACACCTGCACCGTCGCGGGAACACCCGTGGACCTGACACCGACCGAGTTCCGACTCCTGGCGGCACTCATCACCGCCGCAGGCGCACTCGTGACCCGCCGCGAACTCGTCCGCGCCGGCTGGCCCGAGGGCGCCCAGGTCAGCGACAACACCCTCGACCAGTACCTCAGCCGGCTGCGCCGCAAGCTCCGTACCGCCGGCAGCGACCGCGCGCTCACCACCAGCCGCGGCATGGGGCACCGCCTGTCATGACACTGCACCCGCGCGGCTGGAGGCCACGCACCCTGCGGGGCCGGCTCTCCCTGGTCGCGTGCGCCGCCGCGGCACTGCTGATGGTCGTGCTCACCGTCGGCTTCAACGCCGTCGTGCGCCAACGGCTCCAGCAACAGGCCGACGACCACCTCTACACCCGCGCCGCCGCCATCGCGGCGACCGTGGACACCACCGGAGCCACCGCCCGCGTCGTGGAAGTACCCAACGACGACGCGCTCGACGCCGACGTCTGGATCTACGCCGGGCCGGTACGCCTCGAAGCCCCGCCCGGCACCGTACCCGGCGGCCGGCTCGACAGAGCCGCGGACGCACTCGCCGCCGACGGCGGCCGTCACTGCGCCACCGCCGAAGCACCGGAGCCGGTCCGGCTGTGCGTCCAGCCCGTCACCGGTTCCGGCAGCGCACCAGCCGCTGTGGTCACCGCCCGCGGCCTCGCCCCCTACCGCAGTACCGCAGACACCGTGCTGTACGCGTCCCTCGCCCTGGACGCAGCCATGCTGGCCTGCACCTATGTGCTGACACGCCTCGCGGTGGGCCGTGCGCTGCGGCCCGTACGCACCATGACCGAACAGGCCACCGCGTGGAGCACACACGCCTGCGACGACCGGTTCGGCCACGCCCGCAGGCCCGACGAACTCGCCCGGCTCGGCAGCTCGCTGGACGCCCTGCTCGACCGGATCCGGGCCGGACTGCGCCACGAACAGCAGCTCACCCGGGAGCTGTCCCACGAACTGCGCAACCCTCTCGCCCGGATCATCGCCGAAGTCGACTGGTGGCAGAGCAGGCCACGCTCCGCCGCCGAGACCCAACGCGTCTGCGCCGCCGTCGAAGACGCCGCCCACGGTATGCGCACCATCTGCGACACGCTGCTCGACGACGCCCGCAGCAGCTCCGGCGCCGACCGGGGCACCGCCGACGTCCGGTCCACGCTGATCCGGCTCACCGGGCGGCTCTCCCCGCCACAGCCCATCGACGTCCGGGTCACACAGGTGGCCGGGGACCTCACGGCCGGCGTCCCGCAGGCCCTGCTCGAACGCACCGTGAGCCCCCTGCTGGACAACGCCCTGCGCCACGCCCGCTCCCGGGTCCGGCTCAGCGCGTGCCGCCAGGACGGGAGCATCCGCATCGAGGTCAGCGACGACGGACCGGGAGTGCCGCCATCTTTCGCCCCGGAGCTCTTTCACCCGGGACGGCGCGCCGACCCCGACGACGGGCACGGCGGAGCCGGCCTCGGGCTGCCGCTCGCGCGGCGCCTGGCTCGCTCCGTGGACGGTGACGTACGGCATGACGAAGGCCACTGTCCAGGGGCACGGTTCGTGGTCACCCTGCCGGCCGGCTGACCCGCTCCCCGCCCTCAACAGATCTCGCTTCGCGTGATGCTGCGTGAGGTGAGGCCGAGGAGGTCAGTCCTCCTGGAGGGAAGCTCGGCACGCTTCGACAACGCGCTCCAAGCCTTCCTCCGCCCGCCGGCAGTGCTCTTGGATCAGCGTTGCCGTCGCGTCTCCATCCGACACATCTCGGTTCAGCGCCTCCACGTCCCATCGTTCATGTGGTGAGTGTGACCGCCACCAACCCCCCGTTGCGGGCAGAGCCATGTGTTCCAGGCGCGGGCCCGCCCACACCCAATCCCCACTGACGTCGACAGGACGCCACCGTGTGGGCCCCCATGAAGCAACAGCGGGCGGGCGGCAGGGCTGTCGCGTCCCGGATGTCATGGCACGGACGCTGCCAGCCGCAGCCTGAACACATCCTGAGCGCATCGGCCACCACACCCCGAACGCCCCACCCCAAGACGGCGCCGCGCCTACGCTCCCCGCCATGCAGACCGCGCCGCCCTCCGGAATCCCCCTTGCCGCGCCCCTGGACTTCCTGCGCAGACGGCTCGGACGGGCCTCCTGCGGCGCCTACCTCGCCGCCGCGGCCCTGCCCGCCCCGGGCCTGTGGCTGCGTCACGCCCACACCGTGCCCCTCGGCGCCCACCTGCGCGTCGGCCTCAACATCACGCAACTGCTGCTCGCCGCCGTCCTCTTCACGGCCGGACTGCGGACCTGCCCACACGCCCTGACCCGGCTGCTGGGACGGCCCCGCGTCCTGCTGGCCGGCCTCGCTCTTCACCTGACCGCGCCGCTGCTGATCGTCCCCGTCATCGCCCTCACCCTGCGCTGCTCCCCCGACTCCGACGGCGGAAGCGGCATGATCGCCGCGATGATCCTCACGGTCTCCATGCCGGTGGCCGCCGGAGCCACCGTATGGACCGGCGGTGGCCGCGGTGACGAACCCGCCATGCTGGGCCTGGTCCTCGCCTCCACCGTCCTCAGTCCGCTCACGCTCCCCGCCACCATCGACAGCCTCACCCCGCTGCTGAACACGGACTACGCCCAGAGCCTGGAAGCCGCGGCGCGCGGCACCGGAAGCGGCTTCGCCCTCACCGGCGTCCTGCTGCCCTGCGCCGCCGGAATCGGCTGCCGCCTCCTGCTCCCCGAACGCGCCAAGCCCACAGGACTGAACCTGGCGGCACTGACCGCGGTCCTCGCCTCACTCCTGCTCACCTACGTCAACGCCGCAGGCGCGATCGGGCAGTTCCTCACCCACCCCCGCCCGCTGCTGCTCCTCGCGGCAGCGGGTACCGCCACGGCCGCCTGCGCCCTGTCCTTCGCCTGGGGCCGCTGGTCCGCCCATCTCCTGCGGCTGGCCGCCCCCGCCCGTACCTCCGTCACCCTGGCCTGCGGAATGAGCAACAGCAGCGCGGGCGCCGTGCTCATCACCACCACGATGCCCGACCGGCCGCAGGTCCTGCTGCCCGTACTCGCCTTCAGCCTGATGCAGAAGCTCGCCGCGAACCAGCTCACGCGTCCCCGGCCAGCGGCAGCAACAGGGTGAAGCAGGTAGGAGCCGTACCGCTCAGCGTGAGCCGGGCTCCGGCCGCCTCGGCCAACTCCCGTGCCAGAGCCAGCCCGATCCCCGAGCCGGTTCCGGTGCCGCGCTCGAAGATCGCCCGGGAGTCCAGCGCGGCGGTTCCCTCGTCGACGACGTCCAGGGCGAGCGCCGCTCCCAGATCACGCAGGCGCACCGTCACCGTCCCGCCGCCGTGCCGGTGGGCGTTGTCCAGGAGGACGTCGAGGATCTGGTCGGTGGAGCGGGCCGGTACGGGCAGTTGTCCCGCCGCCGCTTCCCAGAGCAGCGCGAGTCGGCGGCCGTCCCGGGCGAGCACACCGTGCCACCGCCGTTCGGCCGCCTCCAGCAGGTCGCCAACCGGCTGGAGCAGGGCCGGTGCGTGCCTTGCGGCGCCCGACGTGGCCAGGCGGAGCACCTCGTCGATGGTGTGGTCCAGGTGTCGTGACTGCTCCGCCGCCTCGGCGAGGGCGGCGCGCGGATCCGCGCCCGGATCGGCCAACGCCGCCTCCAGGCCGAGCTGCAGTCCGGTCAGCGGAGTCCGCAGCTGGTGGGAGGCGTTGGCGGTGAAGTGCCGTTCCCGCTCCAAGAGCCGGGCCAGACGGCCGACCATCGCGTTGTGGGCCTGCGCCACCCCGTCGATCTCCGCGATCGTGCTGCGGTCCGCCCGCGCCGCCAGATCTCCTTCGGCGATGGCCAGGGAGGTACGGGCGAGGGCCTCCAGCGGGGAGCTGAGCACGGACGCCTGCCTGCGGGCGACGACGACGGCTGCGCCGAGCGCCAGCAGACACAGCCCGAGCAGCGCCGCCCAGCCCCACAGCACCCGGTTCCACACGGTGCGGGCGCTCGTCGAGGCGCGCACCGCCCCGATGACCCGCTCGCCACTGGAGACGGGTACCGCGACGACCAGTTCACCCGCGGACCGCTTCCGCGCCACGCTGCCCGACAGCGCCTGGCGAACGGCGTCGCCGCTCGTGGCCGGGCCTGTCCCGGAGCGCAGCCCGCCGGCGTCGTAGATCCCCAGCCGCACCTCGCCCCGCCCGCCGGGCAGCTCCACGGGGTCTCCGGCGGCGAAGTCGGGTCCGACGCGGGCGACGGCGGCCATGGCGTCCCGTTCCAGCTCGCCGTTCTCGTCGGCGAAGAACGTGAACCGGATCGCCACGGCCAGTGGCACGGCCAGCAGAACCAGGGCCACAGCCGCAGCCACCAGGGCCACTCGCACCACGCGCGCTCTCATAGCGCCCATCATGGCGGCCGCGTGTCCCAGGGCCGCGGCTTCCCAAGCCGACGGCGGGTTTTACCGTCCTCTCACCCTGCGCGCCCCGGACGCTAACCGCCTGCGCCCTAGCGTCGGAAACAGAACAGTCCGACCTCCCGCGAAGGAGTACGAGGACCATGCGCCGCACGTTCCCCCTCCTGCTGGCCGCGCTCGCGGTGACCGGCGCCGCCCTCGCCGGATGCGGCGGTTCGTCCCACCCCGCCGCTCCCCCGCCGGCCGCCACCGCACCCGCCCCGGCGGAGTCCAACCCGGCCGGCGACATCCCCGACAACCAGGCCTACGTCATCTACCGGTACGACCGGGGCGGCGTGACCGTCAAGGTGCCCGAGGGCTGGTCCCGGACGGACATGGCCGGCGGTGGTGTCAGCTTCACCGACAAGCTGAACCGCATCGAGATCGCCACGGCCCCCGCCGCCTCCGCCCCCACACCCCGGACCGTTACCGCGGATGTCGTGCCGACCCTGCGCGCGCACGTACCGGGCTTCACCCCCGGCACGGTCACCACCGTCGCCCGCCCGGCGGGCCAGGCCGTCCTGCTCACCTATCAGGGCGACGCTCCCGCCGACTCCGTGACCGGCAAGGCCGTCCGCGACTCCTTCGAGCGCTACGCCTTCTTCCAGGACGGACGCCAGGCCGTCCTCACCCTGTCCGGACCGGTCGGGGCCGACAACGTCGACCCGTGGCGTACCGTCACCGACTCCTTGCGGTGGCAGCGATGAGCCCGGCCGAGCGCGAGGGCGACGTGCTCACCGCCCGCGACCTGTACCGGTTCTACCGCGCGGGCGAGGAGGAGACCCTCGCGCTGCGCGGCGTCTCCCTCCGGGTACGCCGCGGGGAAACCCTCGCCGTCACCGGCCCGTCCGGCTCGGGCAAGTCCACGCTCCTCGCCTGCCTCGCCGGACTGGACGAACCCGAGGGAGGCGTCGTCCACGTAGCCGGCGAGCGCCTCAGTCATCGCCCCGAGGCCGACCGGGCCCGCATCCGGGCCCGCCGGATCGGCATCCTGCTCCAGTCCGGGAACCTCCTCGCCCACCTCGACCTCCGTGCGAACATCCGCCTCGCACACACCGCCGCCCGCACGCCCCGGCCCACCCCCTCCGCGCTCCTCGATCAAGTGGGCCTGCACGGCAGGGGCGCGGCACTGCCCCGGGAACTGGCCGGAGGTGAACTCGCCCGCGCGGGACTTGCCGTCGCCCTCGCCAACGACCCGGACGTCCTGCTGGCCGACGAACCCACCGGCGAGCTCGACGGGACCACCGAGCAGCGCATCCTCGAACTGCTCCGCGAACGGGCACACAACGGCGCCGCGGTACTGCTCGTCACGCACAGCGCCGAAGTCGTCAGGATCGCCGACCGCGTCATCGCCCTGCGCGACGGAAGGAGCCTGCCGTGACCAGCCCCGACATCCTCGTCGGCTGCCACGGCGTGGCCCGTACCTACGGCGTGGGCGCCGCAGCGGTCGTCGCGGTCCACGGCGCCACCTGCGAGGTCCGCAGCGGCGACCGCATCGCGATCACCGGCCCCTCGGGCTCCGGCAAATCCACCCTGCTGCACCTGATGGCCGCCCTCGAAGAACCCACCACCGGCCGGGTCACCTGGCCGGGCCTGGCCCGCGGACCGGTACCGGACCAGGTGGGAGTCGTCTTCCAGGGCCCCAGCCTGATCCCCGCGCTGGACGTCGTGGAGAACACGGCGCTGCCCCTGGTCCTCGCAGGCCACCGGGAGGAGCCTGCCCGGCGGCGCGCCCTGGACTGTCTCGCCCTCGTCATCGCCACCGGCCTCGCGGACAAGCTGCCGGAGGAACTGTCCGGAGGCCAGGCCCAGCGCGTGGCCGTCGCCCGGGCACTGGCCGCCGCGCCCCGTCTGATCCTCGCGGACGAACCCACCGGACAACTCGACCGCGCCACCGGCCGGCACGTCGTCGACGTCCTTCTGGCCACCGCCGACACGCTCGGCGCCGCCCTCGTCCTCACCACCCACGACCCCACCGTCGCCCGGCGGCTGACGCTGCAGTGGTCCATGGACAACGGCCGCCTGCGCACCGAGCCCCAACCGCCTCGGCAACCGGCGGCGGCCGGCCCCCACGAGGCCACGCCATGATCATCTCGTGGGTGTCAGGACTGCTGCGGCACCGGACCGGACGCCTCGCCGCCACCGCCGCGGGCATCGCCCTCGCCGTCGCCCTCGTCGCCGCCCTGGGCTCCTTCCTCACCGCCTCGAAGTCCACGATGACGGCCCGCGCCGCCCGTTCCGTAGCCGTCGCCTGGCAGGCCGAGGTCCAAAGCGGCGCCGACCCGCACACCGTCCTGGCCATGGTCCGCGCCACCGACGGCGTACGCGGCGCCGAACCCGTCGGCTTCGCCCGCAGCACCGGCTTCCAGGCCACCGAGGCGGGCAGCACCCAGAGCACCGGACCGGGCGTCGTCCTCGGCCTCCCCGACACCTACCGCCAGACCTTCCCGGGCGCCGTACGCCCGCTCACCGGCACCGCCACCGGGGTGCTGCTCGCCCAGCAGACCGCCGCCAACCTGCACGTGGTCCCCGGGGACACCGTCACCATCGGCCTGCCCGGCTCCGCACCGGCCCATGTCACCGTCGCGGGGATCGTCGATCTCCCGCAGGCCGACTCCCTGTTCCAGAAGGTCGGTGCCCCGCCCCCGTCCCAGCCCGCCGCCCCGCCCGACAACGTCATCCTCCTGCCGCAAGCCCTCTTCGCCCGCCTGACCGCACCGGTCGCCGCCGTGGACCCCGCCGCCGTCACCACCCAGATCCACATCGCCCGCGACGCCCCCCTGCCCGCGGACCCCGCGGCCGCCTACACCGCCGTCACCTCCGCCGCCCGCAACCTGGAGGCCCGTACCTCCGGCGCAGTCGTCGTCGGGGACAACCTCGGTGCCGCGCTCGACGCCGCCCGCAAGGACGCTCTCTACGCCCAGGTCCTCTTCCTGTTCCTCGGCGTTCCCGGCGCTGTGCTCGCCGCCTTGCTGACCGCCGCGGTGGCGGGGGCGGGCGCCGACCGCAGACGCCGCGAACAGGCACTGCTGCGCACCCGCGGACTGCGTCCCCGTCAGGTGGCCGCCCTGGCCGGCGCGGAGGCCGCCGTGGTCGGCGTCGGCGGCGGCCTGCTCGGGGTGGGCATCGCCGCCCTGGCCGGCCGGGCCGCCTTCAAAAGCGCCTCGTTCGGGGCGAGCACCGCCTCCACGCTCGCCTGGTCCGGCGTCGCCCTGTTGCTTGGCCTCACCGTGGCCGGCACGGCGGTCCTGCTGCCGACCGTGCGCGACCTGCGCCTGGGTACCGTCACCGCCGCCCGCCGCGAAGTCGGCCGCGCCCGCTCCCCCCGATGGATGCGCTTCGGTGTGGACTTCGCCCTCCTCGCCGTCTCGCTGCTGGTGTTCCGGGCGGCGAGCGGCAACCAGTACGCCCTCGTGCTGGCCCCCGAGGGAGTGCCGAGCATCTCGGTGTCCTACTGGGCGTTCCTGGGGCCCTGCCTGCTCTGGCTCGGCGCCGCCCTGCTGCTGTGGCGCCTCGCCCACCTGGCCCTGGCCCACGGCAGACGGCTTCTGACCCTGCTCGCCCGCCCTCTGACCGGCACACTCGCCGGAACCACGGCGGCGAGCATGTCGCGCCGGCGCCGGCCGCTGGCCCGCGCGATCGTCCTGCTGGCGCTCGCCCTGTCCTTCGCCGCCTCCACCGCCGTCTTCAACGCCACCTACCGCCAGCAGGCGGAGGTCGACGCCCGCCTCTCCAACGGCGCCGACGTCACCGTCACCCAGTCGCCCGGCGCCGGTGTCGGCCCCAGCGCCGCGGCCAGCTTGCACGTGGCCGGCGTACGGCACGTGGAACCGCTCCAGCACCGCTTCGCGTACGTAGGAGCCGATCTCCAGGACCTGTACGGCGTCCGGCCGGCCACGATCTCCACCGCCACCTCCCTCCCGGACACCTACTTCGCCGGGGGCACCGCCCGCTCCCTGATGGCCCGTCTCACAGCCCGCCCCGACGCCCTCCTGGTCAGCGAGGAGACCGTCAAGGACTTCCGCCTGGCCCCGGGCGACACGGTCAACCTGCGCCTCCAGGACGGCCGCACCCATACCCTGCGCACCGTGCCCTTCCACTACGCGGGCATCGTCAAGGAGTTCCCCACCGCGCCCAAGGACAGCTTCCTGGTCGCCAACGCCGACTATGTGGCGCGCAGTACGGGCGACGACTCCGTCGGCGCCTTCCTCCTCGACACCGGCGGCGCGCACCAGAGCACCACCGCCGCCGCGCTCCGCCGCCGGCTGGGCACCGCCGCGACGGTCACGGACCTCACCCAGACCCGCTCCGCCGTCGGCTCCAGCCTCACCTCCGTGGACCTGGCCGGACTCACCCGGATCGAACTGGGCTTCGCCGTCCTGCTGGCGGCGGCGTCCGGCGGCATCGTGCTGGCCCTGGGCCTGGCGGAGCGGCGACGCACCTTCGCCCTCGCCACCGTCCTCGGCGCCAGGCCACGCCAGCTGCGCGGACTCGTCCTCACCGAGGCGGTCATCCTGACGGCCGGAGGACTTGCCGGCGGCGCCCTCATCGGCTGGTCCCTGTCCAAGATGCTCGTCAAGGTCCTCACCGGCGTCTTCGATCCGCCGCCCGCCACCATCGCCGTCCCGTGGGCCTACCTCCTGCTCACGGCCCTCGCCACCATCGCGGCGCTCACCGCCGCCGCGCTCAACGCCGCCCGGCACTCCTCCCGCCCGCCCGTCGAGGAACTGCGCGAACTGTGACACCTACGCCTACGCTGCTCACCATGCGCACGCCCCAGGACCGCAGCCCCGCCCCCGCCCTCCTGGTCATCGAGGACGACGACACCATCGGACGGCACCTCGACACAGGACTGCGCAGCCACGGATACACCACCACCTGGTGCCGCACCGGCAGCGAAGGTCTCGCCGCCGCCGACACGGGACTCCCCGACGTCGTTCTGCTCGACCTCGGCCTGCCCGATGCCGATGGCATCGACCTCGCCCGCGAACTGCGCAGCCGCCACCCCGACATGCTGCTCGTCATCCTGACGGCCCGCACCGACGAGATCGACGTCATCGCCGGCCTCGACGCCGGGGCCGACGACTACCTCGTCAAGCCCTTCACCCTGTCCGTCCTGCTGGCCCGGCTCCGCGCCCACCTGCGCCGCCTCCCCGCCGAGCACGGCGGCCGGGAGGCGGCGTACCGGGTCGGGGACCTCACCGTGGACACCCGCGCCCGCACATGTCTGCTCGGGGACGTGCAAGTCCCCTTGCGGCCCAAGGAGTTCGATCTGCTCGCCGTCCTGGCCCGGCACGTCGGCGCGGCCGTGTCCCGCGAAGACCTGATGGCGCAGGTGTGGGACGAGAACTGGTTCGGGCCGACCAAGACGCTGGACGTCACCCTCGCCTCGCTCCGCCGGCGCCTCCAACAGGCCGGCCTCGACTCCCGCCCGCCCGTGGACGCGCCCAGCATCACCACCCTGCGCGGCTATGGATACCGTCTCGACGAGGACCGCGGTTGATCGAGGCGGGCCGGCGCCCTCAAAGCAACGGCCGCCGGGGCCGAACGGCTCAGGCGCTCTGGCGGCGCCATTCCCCGACCAGCAGCCAGCCGAGGTAGGCGCCTCCGACCGCCATCGTGTAGATGCCGACCGGCAGGTTGTCGAACAGTGGCAGCTGCTGTGCGGCGAGGTCGGCCAGGACCAGCAGCAGTGCACCCATCAGGGTGGACGTCACCAGGTGCGGGCCTCCGCTGCGGGTGACCCGCTGGGCGATCTGAGGCGCTGTCAGGGAGATGGAAACGCTGGCGAAGAGGGAGGCCGTGAGCAGTACCAGGCATCCCACGAGGGCGAGCCCGGCCGGGCCCCGCTTCCCTGCGGTGGGGCCCGGCCGGGCCTGGGTGGCGGTGGTCACGGCGACACGAGGTTGACGTGAGCGTCCCCGCCGATGACGGATGCGGTGATCGTACCGCCGTTCGAGGGGACCGGGACGGGACCGGGGGAACCGAGGGGACTTTGAGGGTCCATCAAGCCGCTTACGGGATGGCTGTCGAGATCAGGACAACGCCATCAAACCGCTTTCGACTGCCCGTTCGACATGAAAGCCTTTCCCTGCGCCCCGTGCCATGGGCGCGCACAACGGGAGGGAAAAGACTGTGAGATCGGCAAGGTTCTTATCCTTATCCTGCGCCGCGGTGATGGCCGCTGCCTCGCTGGCCGCGGGAGGAATTGCGCAGGCCGACGACGGCCCCGCGGGCGGCACCGCCCAGGACACGGGCGGCCCGATCCCGTCGCGGCCCGGCAACGACGAACCCGACCCCGTCGTCGACGAGGAGCAGCTCCCCGAGGCCAGCGTCAGCGACGCCCACACCGAGGAGGCCCAGGAGTCCGGCTTCGACACCAGCGACGCGATCGTCATGCACTGGGGGATGGACGCGGGCGGCACCGAGTGGAAGAGCGAGGTCATGGACGCGTCCGTCACCTCGAACAACGACCCCGCGAATTTCGCCCCTTCACGCGACTCTCTTCCCGCCATCGCCGGTCAGAGTGCGAAATCGGCGGGCTGGGTGTGCTCGACGTGGGCCCGCCCCACCGTGAAGAGCCTCGGGTACCTGTCCTCCTCCAGCCACGAAATCTGCTCGGGTAATTTCCTCTACCACTACACGCGGGGGAAATTCCTGCGCTCCTCGTGGTCGGGGCCGCGCTCCTACACCCGCTGGGCGAATTCGAAGTTCGTGTACTCGCCGCACACCGTCAACGACACCATCTGGTCGATCCGCTGCCCCGGAGGGGGCACGTACAACTACAACCTGCAGGTGCAGACCCACCTGGTGGACACGCGCGGCGACCACGGCGGACCGTACGAGGTAGGCAAGTATGTCCGTGCCGCCTGCGGCACCTGACCAGGGAAGGCCACCATGCCGAAAGCGCCAGGAAGCCTGCTCGCCTTCGGGGACCGGCTGCTGAACCGGGTGGCGACCGCCATCGACGGCCCCTCCCCCACCGGGTCGTTCTCCTCCACGTCGCGCACCCCGTGGTGGCGCAGGCCTGCCCGGCACTACCGGGACGGCTTCGAGCGGCGTGAAGAACGCCGCGAGGGCCACCTCCCGGCGCCGACCGCACGCCCGATGGGGCCCGGGGACTGGCCCCCCGCCTAGCGACTCCCCCAGGCCTTCGATGAAACGGTCCGCCCCGGTGCGCTGCGCACCGGGGCGGACCGCCCATGTACCCGGCTGTCTCCGGGCAGGGGAGACGGTCTAGGGCAGGGCGCCCTCGGGCGCGAAGTTCGCGGGGTCGTTATTGGCGGGGACGGAGGCGTCGAGTACGTCGCTGTGCCATTCCAGGCCCGCGTCGTCGGCTCCGAAGTGCACGACGGACGATCCCTCCTCACCCGTGCCGCCCAAGGAGTTCACCGCGACGGCCGCCGTGGTCGCGGTGAGGGCCGTGAACGCCAGGGCGCCAATGGCCAACGGTCTTGCGATACGCACAGCAGTGTTCCCTTCGGCAGTGCCCGGCCACTCGGCGCGGGCCCACCACCCATCCTGCTGTGCCTGGCCGGGCCTGGCACGGGCAGCAGAGCACCTTGGCCGGATCCGGGGGCGTGATGGCCGGGCAGCCCCGGTGACCGCCCCCTGTGCCATCCGGCCGCGATCACCCAACGTCCGGGAGCCGCTGTTCTCAACTGGCCAGGTGTCGCTGTAGGTCGATGTGCCGCAACTGGTAGACCGCTCCGGCCTGGCGCAGCACGCCGCGGTGTTCATGGGCGTCGGTAAGGAAGGACATGAGGTCACGCGGAAGATGGCGGCGCAGTGCCAGGTAGTGGCAGGCGACGGCGAATGGGCCCCAGGCGGTGGCGGAGAAGGCGACACCCGATCCGATGCAGAGGACGATGCCGAGGCCCACCGTCAGGGTGGACAGAGGCGCCCAGGCGAGGGCCGCCGCCCCCGGTCCCAGCCCGAGGGCTGCCCCGGTCGTGAGAGTGAGTTGCCAGAAGACCCGGCGGTCCCGGGCCCACAGGCTCCGCGGGCCGACGGCCGGAGCGACCGTCCTGGGGCCAGTCCGCGGTGAACGGCTCCTCGAAGTCGCCCTGCTGCTCTGCCTCCTCGACGGCATCCAGAAGCCGACCCCGCTCTGCGAGGTCCGTGGAGTCGAACCCGAGGTGGACCACACCGTTCACCAAGCCGCTGGTGATGACGGCCTGCGCGTCGTAGTAGCGAACGCCGAGGATTTCGAGAATGGGCTGCGCCGAGTGCAGACGGACGCTGACGCTCTGGCCTGGGTCGGCCAACGGATCAGCTCAATCGTGGCGGGCTGTGTGTTCGTGTTCATAACCGCGAACCCACGACAGGTCCTCGACTGCGACCTGGGCCGGGTCCCGCGCCGCTCTGCCACCCCTGCTGCCTCTGGGACGGTCGATGTCAGAGGCATGCGCAAGGATCTTGGCCATGACCGCGACTGCTGCCGACTACGTGTGGCTCAACGAGCGCTTCCCCGATCTCGCGGAGGCGTATTGCTTCACCCTGGTGCACAACCTGGCGCCCCTGGACGTCCTTGCCCGCCTCGAAGGCCACAGCGAGCCTTCCCGGAGCGGGGTGGAGGCGATCGTGGCCGCGGCCTTCGACCTTTTGGACCGTTCGGACCACACCAGGCAGTTCATCGCCATGACCACGGTCGGCGAATGGACCCTGATGATCGAGCCCGTCGGCTACCTCGGCGTCACCGAAGAGCGAGCCCTGCCCGCCTCCGCGGGCACCCGCTGGGTCTCCCACTTCGTCAACATCAACGGCCACGACTCGTTCCTCTGGGCCCAGGACACCACCCAGCGCCTCACCTTCGAGCCCGCAATACCCGACCGCCGCCGGGGAACAACCCCTGACGACCTCCTACCCGTCATGCATCACTGCGGCTTCCAGTTCTGGGGCGAGACCTCCGACACCGAAGAACACCTGGCCGCAGAAGCAGCCTTCGCCCTCGCCGAACACCTGAGCGGTGTCCGCATCACACCGGAACTCCTCCAGGACACCACCTTCATCTGCGGCAACGCAGAGATCCGGTGAGCCGACCTAGATCTCCCTCCTCAACGACGTACCTGTCCCTGTATCCCGGTGCTCGGCAGCTTCGTTGCCGACGCGATGATGTGGATCACCGTCCATATGAGCCCCGCCCTCAGCTTGCGATTAATCCTTCGGAGTCCGGCGGTGCAGGTTCGGTTCCGGCGGCGAGGGTGACCTGAGCGGTCCATGACCAGGGCTCCTGATGGGGATCCCAGCTCACCTCGACGTTGGTGTCGTGGAAGTCTCACGCGAGTTCCGTCACCATCCGGGCCGCCGCAAATCGCGCGTCTTGTGGGTCGGTGTTGATCGGCACATCCAGACGCCCGCAGAGCATGCCGCCTTCCATGGTGAGGACGCAGTTACGCCAGCCCTCTGGCGTCGCCAACAGCACGATCCCCTTCGGGATGCCCCAGTCGGGCCGCTTCTTCTGCTCCTTCTTGCGTCTCACCATGCGGCTATCCAACATCGTTGGGGTCGCGGCGATGAGGTTGGTTGGCAGATCAGCTTGCCGGTTGCCCAGTTCTCCGGGGTCTGGTGCCGATCTTGTGGTGGGCCGGTCGGGTGTAGGACTCTCCGGTGGCGAGGACGCGTCCGACGTCGTGGCGGGTGGCGGGCCGCTGGTTCCTCAAGCCGGGCGGGCAGCCGGGGCTGGGCCGGCTGGGTTTCGGTGCACGGGCTTGCGTGCCGGTCTTCGCATGCAGGTTCCTCAACCCCCGGCGGACTCGGGCGGGGTGAGTCTGTTCGGTCTCTTGCCCGTGTGCAAGCGATCTTTGTGCGCGTGCCATCGGGTCCGAATCGGTCACCGTCTCGGTCGAATTGGTGCATGTGAGGCTGTCGGCTGGCCGGATAGCACCGCGTGTCAGCCGAAGTTCAGACGGCTGCTCCAGGCGGTGCTCCAACCACCCCGCCAGACGGCCAGTCCGGTATGGGTGAAGATGCAGCCGACGCCAACGCCCCAGTCGTCGCCTTCATTCCGGACAGCGGGGTCGGCCAGGGCAGAGCGGAGACCATCCAAAGGGATCACGGTGAAGGCGTCGCTGGCAGCGTCCGGGGTGTGCCGGACCTCGATCCAACCGTTGCGGACGAAGGAAAGCAGCGGGGCGAGTTGCCGGTCGACCCAGTCGAGGCGCTCCATGGAGCCCAGGTCGGCCGGTGGGTCCGGCCAGATGCCGAACGCCCCGGTGAGCATGCCGCTGGTTTCTGCAGCGCAGACCAGGACTTCGCGTTCGGCGATGGTGAGTTCGTCCCAGGCGGGAAGGCCGCTGGTGTCCACTGGTGGGTAGGCGCCGTCGAACCAGTGCACACGTACCGGCTGCGGGCAGTCGAGGGTGAACCGGCAGGGTGAGCTGGGATTCCCGAGCCAGTAGGCCGGGTTGGTGACGATCTCGTGGAGCTCCGAGCCGGTCAGGGCGATGGCGGAGGCAGCAGGAACGTGGCTTTGGCTCTCCTTGATGGTGAGCAGGCCGCGTCCGGCGAGGTCCAGGGCGACGGCCGCGAGCTGCGGGACCAGCTCGCGCTGCTCGTCATCGGTGTAGCTGCGCGGGAGTGGGGCGTCTTCGACGCCTGCCCAGCGCAGGGCCACACCCCTGTCTTGGACCGTTCCGGCCAAGGGCCCCCGGCCATGGCACGACGCATCAACGTCTGCTCGGTGATGGTCAAGGAGTCCCAGGAACGCATGACGTGATCCTCCCACCCCAGACGTCGACGCAGACCCACATCGAAGGCCCGCTCTGCCCGGCAGCCACAGTGCCAGCTGGTACTGGTGGAACCCCGCCACCATGACACGAGGACACGACACGACGGGGCCTCACCCCATGCCCTAGCCCTCCCCCCAGGCCTTCTTCCTCCCGACCTTCCCCGCCTGCAGACATCGCGGGCTTGGCACGCAACGTGGCTGGCCCTCATCGACCAGGCCATCGACGACCTCAAACGACAGGAAACCGAACGCAAGCAAGGCGGTCGGCAGCGGCCACCGGCACCGGACTGGGCAATCGCATACGCCTGGCGCACGTCCAGGCAGCGCGGCCGGACACCGGGCTGCCCCGGATCCCGTGTCGTACGGGCTGATGTCGCCCGCAACGGATTTCACCGGACCCGGCGGAGCCGCCGGTACGGCTGAAAGATCTGAGCCGATACCGGGAATCAGGCCACAACGAGCTCCTGCTCGCGGTCCGGCGTCTTGACCTTGGGCTTCTTGTTCGGCAGCGAGAGCCGGAAGACCTTGTGCCACGCGGAGAACACCTGCTTGGGCAGTGGCCCGGTGACGTACTCCAGCTCGTACTTTTCGAACAGTGCGCGCACCTTCACCGCGACCTCGGCGTACCGGTTGCTCGGCAGGTCCGGGAACAGGTGGTGCTCGATCTGGTGCGACAGGTTGCCGGTCATGAAGTGCATGGCCCTGCTGCCGCTGATGTTCGCCGAGCCCATCATCTGGCGCAGGTACCACTGGCCGCGCGTCTCGCCCTTGATCGACCGGCGCTCGAAGACCTGCACACCCTCGGGGAAGTGCCCGCACATGATCACCGAGTGGGACCAGATATTGCGGACCAGGTTCGCGGTGAACGTGGCGGCGAGCGTGGTGAGGAACGACGGGCCGGACAGCAGCGGGTGGATCACGTAGTCCTTGAGCACCTGCTTGCGGATCTTGCGGCCCACGGCCCTGGCCCGCGCGCGGAACTCCGGGTTCCCCCGGCGGCGCTTGTTCAAGTTCTTGCCGAGCTCCAGGTCGTACGCTGCGATGCCGTACTCGAAGAAGCAGGCGTTGATGAAGTTCCACAGCGGCTGGCCGAGGTGGACCGGGTGCCACCTCTGGTCCTCGTCGACGCGCATGATGCCGTAGCCGAGGTCGTTGTCCTTGCCGATCACGTTGGTGTACGTGTGGTGCAGCTCGTTGTGCGAGTGCTTCCACTGCTCGGACGGCGAGACGTGATCCCACTCCCAGGTGGTGGAGTGGATCTTCGGGTCTCGCATCCAGTCCCACTGACCGTGCAGGACGTTGTGGCCGATCTCCATGTTGTCCATGATCTTCGCCACGGACAGCCCGGCGGTGCCGAGCAGCCACGCGGGCGGGAAGATCGAGAACAGCAGAACGCCCCTGCTGGCCAGCTCGAGCTTGCGCTGCGCCGAGATGACCTTTCGGATGTAGGCGGCGTCTTTCTCGCCTCGGCTGGCGATCACCTCGTCGCGGATCGCGTCCAGCTCGCGGCCGAGCTCCTCGATCTGCTCCGCGCTCAGGTGGGCGGTGGGGTCGATGGCGGTCAAGGTGCTCCTACCGTTCGATGTCGCAGGGGCCCGCCGCGGCGGACACGCAGGTCTGGATGAGGACGCCCGGCCCGGCCTCGGTGATCTCGCCGGTGCGCAGGTCGCGGACGGCGCCGTCCTTGAGCGGTGTGACGCAGCCGAAGCAGATGCCCATGCGGCACCCGGAGGGCATGAGCACGCCGGCCTCCTCGCCGACGTCCAGCAACGGCGTGGCGCCGTCCGCGTCGACGGTCTTGCCTGTGGTGCTGAACCTGACCTCGCCGCCGTCGCCGGCGACGACGATGCTGGGGCGGAAGCGTTCGGTGTGCAGGCGCTCCGGTACGCCGTGCTCGCTCCAGTGCTTCTCGGCGGCGTCGAGCAGGCCCGCGGGCCCGCAGGCCCAGGTCTCGCGCTCGGCCCAGTCGGGCACGAGCTCGTCGAGACGGGCGATGTCGAGCATGCCGTCGGTGTCGGTGTGCACCTCGGTGAGGCGCAGCTTCTTGTCCGCGACCAGGTCGTGCAGTTCGTCGCGGAAGATCACGTCCTGCGGCTTCGGCGCGCAGTGGATCATGACGACGTCGTCGAACTCGGTGTCGCGCAGCATGCCCATCACGGGCGTGATGCCGCTGCCGGCCGTCAGGTAGAGCACCTTGGTCGGCTTGGCCTGCGGCAGCACGAAGTCACCGGTCGCCTGGTCGAGCTGGATCAGCGTGCCCGGTTTCGCTCTGCGGACCAGGTGGTTGCTGACCTTGCCGTCCGGGATCGCCTTCACGGTGACCGTGACGCGGCCGTCGGAGCGGTTGGTGGGCGAGGTGAGGGAGTAGGCACGCCACAGGCGGACCCCGTCGACGTCGACCCCGATCCGTACGTACTGACCGGCCGTGTGGCCGCGCCAGCCCCGCCCCGGCCTGATCACGATGGTCGCGGCGTCACCCGTCTCCGGGTGCACGGCCTCGATGCGCCCCCGCAGGTCGGCGCCCGCGCGCAGCGGGCTGACCAGGTCGAGGTAGTCCGACGGCAGCAGTGGCGTCGTGACCATTTCCAGCAGTTTCCACGCCCTGCTGCGCAGGGCTGTACTCGTCATGACCCCAGCTTGCTGCGTCTCCAGGCGTAAAGTCCTGACCGTAGGACGTGAATTTGATGGTGGGGATTGTTCGTAGGGAATAAAAACATGAGTCATGCAGTCCAGCGGGCCAGCGAGCTGGCCCTGGATGAGACGACGGTCACCGCTCTTCGGGCCGCGCTGAAGACCACGGCCGACGAGGTCGTTCAGGCGATCATCGACGAGGTCCCTCCGTACACCAACGCCCTGTCGGGCCACATGGGCGCCACCATCCGCCGCGCCGTCCGCACCGCCCTGGGGCACTACCTGGACCTCGCCAGCGGGAACACCATCAGCGGCGACGCCAGTGACGCGGCCTACGAGCTGGGCCGGGGCGAGGTGCGCGACGGCCGTTCCATGGACGCCCTGCTCAGCGCCTATCGCGTCGGCGCCCGCGTGGCCTGGCGAGGCCTGGCAGCGGGTGCCGTACCCGCAGGTCTGCCCGCCGCCGAGGTCGCCAAGTTCGCCGAGCTGACCTTCGCCTACATCGACGAGCTCTCCGCCGCGAGCGCCGCGGGCCACGCCGACGAACTGGCCGCCCGGGGCCGGGCTCACGAACGCCATCTGGAGCAGTTGGCCCGCGACCTCCTCGCCGGCGCGAGCCCGGACATACTGCTGGCCTCCGCTCAGCGAGCCGGGTGGCAGCCTCCCGTTTCCCTGACCGCGGTCCTGCTGCCCGCCGCCCAGGCCCGGCCCGCCCACCGCACGCTCGACCCGAGCACCCTCGTCCTGGACGATCTGCCGGACGCCACCGGTGTGCTGCTCGTCCCCGATGCCGACCGATCACATCTCCTGCGGCAGCTGACCGACCGCACCTCCGTGGTCGGCCCGGCCCGGCCATGGACTCGTGCGTCCGCCTCGTACGCACGAGCCGTACGCGCGCGCTCCCTCTCCCCTGATATCCGCGACACCGAGGACCACCTGCCCGAGCTGGTGCTCAGCGCCGACGTGGACGCGTTCGCAGACCTGCGTACCCGAGCCCTCGCACCGTTGCGGACCTTGCCTGCCGCGACCGCACGGCGGCTGGAGGAGACATTGCGGGCGTGGCTGCTGCACCAGGGCAGGCGGGACGAGGTGGCGGCAGCGTTGTTCGTCCATCCCCAGACGGTGCGGTACCGGATGTCGCAGCTGCGGGAACTGTTTCCGGATCTCGCATCGCCACACCGGGTCCTTGAACTGACGCTGGCGGTCGGTCTTCGGGGCAGCTGACGCGTACGTCGACCGTCCACGACCGCGTCCGCGAGCGATCCAGGAATCGTGCCTCGTTCTCGGTGCCATCAGCTGGCTCATCACAAGGCCTCGGGAAGCCCGTCGGGAACGCTGTCTCCGAGAAGCGCAGTGGCGGATACAGCTCGACTGGATCCGGTGGACGAAGCACACCGGCCCGCTCGTCGACGCGCTCATCGAGCATCTGGTCGGCGATCTGGGCCACCATGCCCTGGAAAACGGCTTTCATATCGTCGTGGAAGGCGCGCTGTCCTGGCACGAGCCGACCCGCGGGCGCGCGGCAGGCTGCAGCTGGATGACCGGCGGGGCGGCCAGGCCGGGTCACCAGGGCGAGGCCGGGCCGCTCGCGCCGGGGACCACCGTTATTCTGCGACGGCCCCGCGCCTCCCTTCCGACAGGTCAACCGGACGACCGACCGGGCCGGCCCGGCACACCGCGCAAGGGATGATGGGGATGGAACGACGGAACTTGAGGTCAGGAGCATCCATGGCGAACCGGGTTCACCGACCCCGTGAGGACGCGGAGTTCAATTTCATCCTCGGGATGAGCGGAGTTCCGGTCCTCGCATACTTCACCGGGACATGGCCCAAGGCAATCGAGCCCTGCCGGGTGATGGACCTCGTCGTGGGTGGCATCGCCGACGACTACACGGGCCGCCTGACGGCCATCCGCGCCGACATCACGCGTTGTCCGGCCGCAACCGAGCGATACGGGATCACCGGCGCCCCGTCCTACGTCCTGCTGAAGGAGGGAGAGGCGGTGGCGCACGGCACGGGGCCCATGACCAACACCGAGGTACGGAAGTTCCTGGACGACCACCTCTGAGCAGCCACTGCGGCACGCGGCCGCGACGCCCGTCACGTCTCATCTATCGGAGCTGCGCCGCCTGCAACACCTTGGGGCTGAGACACCCCCACAGGTCACGTAACCCCGTCGAAAACGGCGCCCTACGGCAGATGCGCAGCCGCGCGCACGATCTCGGCGAAGGCATCGGCCAGGGTTCCGCCGCTGCGCGAGCGGACCCTCACCCGGCCCTGCCGCCCGTGACTCGCCAGCGCCCGGAAGTCGTCCCACTTGGGCTCAGCGGCACACCCGGGCGGGAGCTTGGGCTTCTCGCTGGCGGCCGCCAGCGTCGGCTCGGGCCGCGACCAGGAAGAGGGCAGGGTCGAGTCCTTCCCTCATACGCCTTGCGCACTGGCTCAGCTCCCCGAGTTGCCGGGCGGCCTCAGCGGCCTGCCCCGCAGACGGTCGGGCTGCCCCCGACCACCTGCCCGTGCGTACTGCGGCGACGGACCGCGCAGGGCGCTGGAATGGCTACGCGGGTGAGATCAGGCATCATCCGGACCGACCGCCGACGCCGCGGTAGCCAGCCATGCCTTGGCAACGGGGCGGTGCCGGTGCCTCGGGGTCCGGCTGTCCGTGAAGCAGGCGGCGACCGGTCAGGTCACCCCGGGAGGGGCCGCACGGATCCGCTCACGCCGAGGTTCTGGCGTGCCTGCTCGATGTATTCCTGTCGCGCGGCGCGATAGTCGGCATACGCCCGGTCCCAGCTGCCGCTGTGGTCCTGGCCGGGAGTTGCCCGGGCCAGTGCTTCCAGCAGCCACAAGCACTGGTTCATCCGTTTCATCGCCGCAATGGTGTGCCTGTCCGCCAGGAGGAGCAGGGCTTCGGACAGGGCCGTGCGGTGGACTTCCGCCTCACCCAGCCTGTCAAGTACCGCCCCAGTAGGCTCCAGCGGGTGAGGACCGGCGGTCAACCCCCGGGCCACCGCGATGCGCCGGTACTGGTAGGCGAGATCCTTGACCGCGTGCGCATATTCGGCATAGGCCGTCAGGCGCTGCTCGTCCCACCGCACGGATTGCTCACGCCGCCACTTGGCCCGCTCGTTCAGACTCGTCACCACAAAAGACATGGCAGCACCGACAGCGACACCGGCGAGCGGAAGGACCTGACTGGCCATGTCCATGGACCCCCCGATCACGCGACACCAGAACTCCATTCTCCCGCCACGCCCCAAACCGAACCAGAGACCGCGCAGCAAAGACAGCACCGCCCACGGTGAGCCGGGAAGCCACAGCGCGCAAGAGACCGACCCCCACAGCGGCTACCGCGCCCAGGGGCCGCCCCAGAGAGCAGCCCCTGGGCGAGGTGACCGCAGCGCGGGCCACACAGGCGGAAACACCCAACCCATCGTTACCGCAGGCCCCTTTCGCGGATCCCCGGTGCGGAACGCGGACGCCGAGCGGCCGGGCCGCGTTCCATCGACCTGTCCTGATCCCCCGGAGAACCTGGCCGACCCCTCCCCCGAGTTCGCCAGGACGCTCGACCGGCTCGGGTGGCTGTTTCACCTTCTCCGGGAAGCGTTTATCGCCGTCTTCGGGAGTCACGCGTCACTGGTGGAGAAGATCAATATTGGTGAGAACTGAAGTCGCTCACGCGCGCGAGTGCTCGTGCTGGCATGGAGGGGTAGGTGCGACGTTCAGCGATAGTTGGCGTTCGCATGCTACTTGGCCAGCCGAACGCGACGGACTGGGACATCCGCCACCTGGTCAACCGCGTGCGCGCGACCGTGCGCATCGCCCGTGAATGCGACGAACCCACACTCATCGGATCGCTGCGACGGCGCTGGCGACGTCAGAGGCGACGGGCGCGGACAGATGGGACACCGCGCGACGCTCTCGATTCGCCTGCGCGAATCTGTGCGGACCAAGAGAATGCGACCATGGACGCGGTGATCGTCGGCGCTGCGGCGGGCCTGTTGGGAGCCGCGGTAGGTGCTGGAGGTGCAATCGGGGCGGCTGCTTTCGCTGGCCGCCACCAGGCCAAGACACAAAAGGATCATTGGCGACGCCAGTTTCAGCGTGACACCCACGTGGCGTTCGCGGTGGCCTGGGGTAACTTCCACCGAACGCTGATCGAGGCTTCCGACTTGTTCAGGATGGGGGCCATCCCAGCGGCGGAGCAGCTGACTTCAGCCTTGACGCTCGCCGATCAGCAGCGCGAGAAAGCGTCGGATGCACTCTCCGTGCTCCAACTGGACGGTGTCCGGGCAGTGTTCATGCCCGCATGGCAGGCCCACGAACACCTCGTATCTCTCAGCCATCTGCTGCAGAGTGCGTCCGATCCGAACCGCAGGCACGAAGCTGTGTGGGCAGAAGTTTCACGTCACGTGGGGGCGGCGAGACAGGAGTACGAGCACTTCATCGACGCAGTTAACGAGACCAACTCATAGAGGGGGCAGAAGCCCCAGTATTGCCTCCCGCCAATCAATCACGGTCACTCCGCCACCTCGACCGTCTTGCTGTAGCGACAAAAGCCGCTGCCCCAGTGGCCAGATATCTCTGGGCGAACTGGCCAACCACCCTTGAGTACGGACCACTCGTCAGCGAGTTTCCCACCGACCGTGGCCACCTATCGCTGGAGGTCACAGTAGGGCCGTAGCATGGACTCCTCGACGAGGCGGTAGGGGCAACGGCTGTGGAGATCACCGTCCAGTGGATCCGGACGACCTGGACGAAGGAATCGCGAGGCGGGGACGCTGCGGCTCGAAGGAACGCGACCCCGGTCGGCTTCGCACTCCCGCATGAGGCGGCTCCTCTCGCGCATGTGATCCGGATGCATGAGCGCGACGGCTTCGAGCCGTATGAGGGCCGGGAAGCCCTGAGCAAGATCGATGTCCAGCTCCGTGAAGCAGATGATCGGCTGAGGGTATTTCCGCGAGTGCAGTCGCCGTTTGCCCTGCCGCCTCGGAAGCGGCGGCCGCCGGGTGTCCGGCTCGTCCCTGGCCAATGGGTGCGCTGGCAGCTCAACTATCGTTTCAGCAGTGCACTGGGGATTCGGGGCTGGACGTACTGGCTGGACACGTTCAACATCGCATACGGCCCGGTGAATGCCGATGTCTTCTTGTCAGCGCCCCCCGTGTTCATCGATGAGCGCGGACCACTCCGGTAGTTCGTGCGGACGTGGTCACTCGATGGATCGTTCGGCCTGGGCTTTGGTGTGGGCGAGGCGGTAGGAGTCGGTGCCGGTCGCGATGATGTTGCCGCCGAAGGTGATGCGGTCGACGATGGCCGCGCAGAGCCTGGGATCGGTGAATGTCTTCGTCCACCCGCCGAACGACTCGTTCGAAGCGATTGCCACAGAATTCTTTTCCTCGCGCTCCGTCAGAACCTGGAAGAGGAGTTCGGCGCCCCGGCGGTCGAGTTCCATGTAGCCGAGTTCATCAATGCATAAAAGATCGACGCGTCCGTAGCGGGCGATGGTCTTGGCAACCTGCTTCTCGTCGGCGGCCTCGACCAGCTCGTTGACCAGCTTGGTCGCCAGGACGTACTTCACCCGGTACCCCTTCACCGCCGCCTCGGTCCCCAGCGCGATGACCAGATGGGACTTGCCCATGCCCGAGTCGCCGATCAGGCAGAGCGGGTGGCCCTTGCGGACCCATTCGCAGGTGGCGAGGGTGTTGATGGTCGCGGCGTCGATGTTGGGATTCGCGTCGTAGTCGAAGGCCCGCAGTGACTTCTCGCGCGGGAACCCGGCGGCCTTGATGCGCCGCTCCGAGCGTCGGCGGGCCCGGTCGTCGCACTCGGCCAGCAGCAGCTCCGCCAGGAAGCCCCGGTAGGACCTCTGTTCCTGGGACGCCGCCTCGGCGAGATCGGGGAACTGGTAGCGGATGGTGGGCAGCCGGGGCATCCGGCATGCCTGGTCGATGGCGGTGGTCGCGGCTTCCTCGGTCAGCCCGCGGTTGCGTTTGGCGTTCATGTCGCTTCTCCCTCACTCGGAGCACTCCCGCCGCGCCGTCGCAGCAGCTGGTCATAGGCAGCAACCGACGGCAGCGGCCGGGTGTCGGGCGGCAGGTGGGACAGCCGTCAGTCGGCGAGAAAGGTGACGGTGGCCCATGCCGGCCCGACCGCTCCGGGCTCTGGCGGTGGTGAGGGCATCGGCTGGTCCGGCACGTCGCCGTCGGCGATCTTTCGGGCCTCCAGCGCGACCGCGTCCGCTGTCAGCACCCCGGCCCGCAGCGCGACCGCGAGCCCGGCGACCACATGCTCGTGGCTCATGTGCCGGGCCAGCAGCAGCACCTGGATGAGGGCCTTGGTGCCTTCCTTGTCGCCGTGGGCCGCGCGGGCCGCGTCCCACCAGTCGTCGTGGACCGGCGTGAACCGGCCGGCCGAGCGAGCCTGTTCCAGAGCTGTTGACCCGGGGAAGGCGCCCGGCTTGCGCACCAGGGCTTCCAGGTAGTGATCGAGGACCAGGCGCGAGCCGCCCTGCGTGCTCAGCCTCTCGTGCCGGGCCACTTCCCGGCCGTCGTTGAAGACCACCAGTTCGGAGGCGTGCAGCAGCACTCGGAGAGTCTTGCCGATCAGCCGGACCGGCACCGGGTACCGGTTTGTGCGGACCGTGATCTGTCCGTAGCGGTCGACCTGCGGGGTGAACCAGCGGTCCGTCTCGAACGGCTCGACGGGCAGCGGCTTGAGCTGCGGCTGTTCGACCGCGAAGTACTCGCCGATCGTTCGGGGACGGGAGCGGATGCGCCGGCCCTCGTCTTCAAGGTCCCACCGGTCGACCATCTCGTTCAGCTCGGCGAGGGTGGCGACTTCGGGGACCGGCACGAAGTGGTTGCGGCGGAAGTAGCCGATCTGGCCCCCACCCCGCCCTTCTCGTGGGCGCCCTCGATTCCCGGACGACAGTAGAAACTCTCGATCCCCCAGTGCGAACGGAAAGCAATCCACCGCTCCGGTTCCGTGCGCTGCCGGGAGAAGCCCAGGACCTGGGCGACCGCCGTCTTCAGGTTGTCGTAGCGCACCTTGCCACGGGGCACCCCGCCCAGGACGGACAGCGCGTGAACATGGCCATCGAAAAACGCCTCCTGGCCGCAGGAAGCCGACACCCGGTGCACCGCCTTGCCGGAGTACGACAGCCGCAGCGAGAACAGGTAGCAGCGGGTGGGCACCCCCGCCAGCACGATGTGGACATCGCCGACATCGACCTCCGCTTCGTCCCCCGGCATGTGGGACTGCGGGACGCACATCTCCTCCGGGCCACGGCCGGTCCCACCGGATCTCCTTGCGCCGCACCGCGACATAGCCGCGGACCATCTGGTAGGAGATCCCGGCCGCCGCGTGCTCATCCAGCAGCCGGTCGAAGATCCTCTTGACCGTGTGCTTCTGCTTCGGCGGCGCGTCGAGGTCTGCTTCCAACATCCCGTCGATCACCGGCTTAAACGGGTCCAGCCGGGTCGGACGCGGTGCCTGCTTCTTCCGGGGCTCAAGCCAGTTCGAGTCCAGGGCCCTGCGGATTGTCCGCCAGGTCGCCCCGTACTTCCGCTCCAGAGCACGCCTCGACAGACCGGCACGATGGTCACGGCGGATCGCCGCGTACAGCTCGACCTTGCTCGTCGATATGTGCATTCGGACCCCCAGCGGGAGAAGCACACCGATCGTCCCCCTGCAAGGCTTCAAGTGCCGTCAAAACTGGGCAACATCACCCTTCGCGGCACGAAGCCGCCTCCCGCACTGAACGACAAACGCCACCCCTGCTCACCTACATAGCCACTCGGGCTCCGTCGCGCTGCCGGCCGCACCGAGATCTGTTTCGACAGCGCAATGGCCCCGGGCCTCTGACTGACCGGCAGCAATGGACTGCCGATCGCTCAGCGCGCGAGTTTCCATAGGCGGATCGTCTGGTCGGCGCTGCCGCTCGCCAGCAGGTTTCCGTCCGGGCTGAAGGCCACGGAGTAGACGGCGCCGTGGTGACCGGTCAGGGGACCCCCGATGGCGACCGGGCCAGTGGATTCGCTCACGCGCCACAGTCGGATCGTGGTGTCGCTGCTTCCGCTGACCAGGACCTGTCCGCTGGGGCTGAAGGCAACGGTGTTGACGGCGTCCTTGTGTTCGGTGGCGTTGCCGAGGAGCACCGGGCGCGCGGGGTCGGTGACCTTCCACAGGCGGATGGTTCTGTCACCGCTGCCGCTGGCCAGCAGGTGGCCGTTCGGGCTGAAGGTGACGCTGTAGACGCGGTCGGTGTGGCCGGGCAGCGCCGGGCCGATGGGTGCCAGAGGGTCCGCCACGTTCCACAGCCGGACCGCGTGGTCCGACCCGCCGCTGCCCATGACGCTCTCGTCGTGGCTGAAGGCCACCGACAGGACGGCATCAGTGTGCCCGTAGACGGGTGTGCCGACGAGTGTGGGGTGTGCGGAGTCGGTCACGTTCCATAGTCGGATCGTACGGTCGCCGCTGCCCCCGGCCAGCAGGTCCCCGCTGGGGCTGAATGCCACGGAGAAGACGGCGTCGGTATGGCCGGTGGTCGGTCGGCTGGCAACAGCTGGTTTCGCGGGGGCGGTGACGTTCAGCAGCCGGACCTTCTGGTCGGCGCTGGCGTCGGCCAGCAGGTTGCCGCCGGGGTGGAAGACCACCGAATAGACCGTGTCGGTGTGGCCGTCGAGAGGGAGACCGATGGGCGTGGGGTGCAGCGGATCCGTCAGGTCCCAGAACCTGACGGTTTGGTCGCGGCTGCCGCTGGCAAGGACGTGGCCGCCCGGCCGGAAGGCAACTGAGTAGATGCGGTCGGTGTGGCCCAGGAGTGGCTGTCCCAGCGAGGCGGCTGCCGCGTTGGACGTCCTGCTCGGGGCTCCGCGATCTGACGTCGTCGCCGGTCCGGTAGGACGGCGGGTGAGCGTCAGGACGGTGTTGGCGACGGTCAGTCCGGCGGCGCCCACAGCGCTCAGCAGCGTGCGCCGGTCCAGCAGGGGCAACTGCCCGGCCGCAGGTTGCGCGAGGGGTTCCGGCGGTTTCCTGGGGTGGTCAGGGTGGGCGGCGTTGCGGGCGAAGAGGAAACCGTGAGCCCCTCGGGCTCCGCTTTCCACTGGCTCGGGTAGTCCCGCGTCCCGTAACCGGGCGTGTAGTTCAAGGAAGATCCGGTCCAGGCGCAGGTGCGGCGCCGACACCTCGCGGATGCCGTTGCTCACGATGTCCAAGAAGCCTTTGGTGAAGTAGGTGAGTGTTCCGTTGACGGGCGTCTTGGCCTTCTTGGTGCTGGCGCTGGCACCGATGACGTACAGGCCCTCAACCGGGTGAGCCTCTTCGACGTCGGCCGACTGGAACACATGATTGGACTTGGTGGCGAGTTCGGCATGGCAGCAGTCCAAGAGGACGAGCTTGGTCTCCGCCCGGCAACTGCGGAGAATCTTGGCGAGACCCTCATAGAGCATTGCGGTGTAGGGCAGCGCTACCCAGCGTGGGTCGGTGTCGCCCACTGTCAGGGCGAGTTGCCCCTCACCGGTGCGCAGTCCGTGGCCGACGTAATACACCAGAAGTGTGCCTTGGACGTCGCTGACAGCCTTGATCACTTCTCGGGCCAGGGCGTCTGACGACGCCACGTCCACCAAACACGTCACGCGCTCAGCCGGCCATCCGCACAACTCGCTGGTCAGCAGGTCGGCCATCGCGCTGACGCACTGGGCGGCAGGTAGATTCCGGAGTCCTGAGTCCGCGTAGACTCCGTTACCGATCAGGATGGCGCGGGAGCTGCTCAGGTCACGCTCCACCTAGCCATTCCTCCAGCACCGGGCGGGCCTCTTCGAAGGTTTCAGCAGTGATCGTCAACCGGACAGTGCCGTGCCGCACCTTCAGGACGAAGCCCGGCCCCCTTGAGTCCAGCAGCGACTTGACGATGCCCAAGAACACCGCGACAGCACCGCCCGACGCACAGGCTGCCGTCAGCAGGTCCACCGCTGTGCCGAGGTCCTCGGGCTCCATCGGCGCGGGCACGGCATCCACCGCGATCCCGCTGCGGCCTTGCAGCTCACCGAACAGGATGTCGAAATCGTCCGGATCCTCTGTCGAGATCTCGACCGTACCCACCCGCGCCCCCTTCGCGCCTGGCCTTCGGTCCGCCAGCAAACGTCAACAAGATGCCGCCGCCGCTCGCCGCCCTGACCCTGGAGACCTCAGACCGACATATCGGCCCATCCATCTGCCGTCCGCGCCCGGAGATGCGGATGAGTCCTCGACGATAGAGGTGCCGCGGTCACCGTACGCCGCAAGGACAAAACCGTCCATGAATTGTCCGCACATGACTGGCGGCGATGCGGAAAAGCACGGTTCTGATGCTTTCCGGGAGCTGTTTCCGATCTTCAGCTGGCACGTCGCTCGCTCGGCGACGGGACGTTGCTTCACGGTGGGGGTGTGCTCCGGTCGGGGATCGGGAGGTGAGGTTCTCGGGAGGCACATGCCTGCACGCAGTCGTCCCGGCCCTTCGCTCTTCCATCTCCGCTGCCGGCAGGGGCCTGGGGACCGGACATGTCACCTGAAGTGGTGGGCCCGGTCGAGGCCGCGGTGTCACACGAGGCGCCGGGTCACCTCGACGGCGAGGACGAACCTGTGTCACCCACAGCCGAGGCCGCCGCTATCAGCGGGCGCTGCGCGGCGGCTCCCGGCGGGGTTCAGTGGTAGACGTCGACGACGACGCGGTTCGGAGAGGTCAGGGTGAAGATTTTGTACTGGGAGTGGTCGCCCAGCGCAAGGCCGAACGTCACGTTGCCCTCGTAGCCCGCGGCCAACTCCACACCCTTGAGGGAGGGCAGGGAAACGGACTGCACCCGGGGGGTGGCGTAAGCGTCAGGCCCGCTGGGGAGAGCAACAACTCCACCGGAGACGTCGAGGAGCAGGTAGGACTTCCCCGAGATCTGCAGGTGTCTGATCTCGTCGTCACCTGCCGTGTGATACATGCCGTCCGCGCTCGCGGTGGCCCGCACCTGGGGCAGGCCGGTGCCACCCAGGTCGAAGACCAGACGGTCGAAGTCCGGGTGGGCGCCGGCGCGGGCATCCAGAACGCAGATGTTCGGGCAGGAGGTGACGGGGGATGTGGTGCTGGCCTGGGCAGGTGCGGGTCCAGCGAGGACGAGGGCAGCGGCCACGGCGGCACCAGCGGCGTATACCTGTCGGATGATGCTGGTCTTGGGCATAACGGTTCCTCACATGTGCAACGTTTTGTCGTGCTGATGGCATGCGGTGGACGAAGCCGACGGCATCACTGGATGCCGCCGGCTTCCGGTCACGAGGTCCGTCTGGGTCCTTGGTGGTTGCGGGGCTTGGCTGGTGGCAGCGGTACGGGGCGGTGGGGCCGGGCCGACGCCCCGGTGGTCACGGCGGGCCGGGGCGGGCACGGTGGGGCACGAAGACGATTCAGGTTCTGTCGCCGGGGTCCCCTCCGGCTCGATGGACACGATGACGACGGTGGTCGCGCCCAGGGAGATCCCGACCCGGGCGCCCGCCAGCAAGGTCGGGTGCCATGGACTCGGCGAGGAGCAGGAGGGCGATCGTGCTCGCCGCTCGCGCCCCAAGAGCGCAGCCCCGGCCGAGTTTGTCGCCGACCGCCGTTCTCAGGCTCTGAGGTACGGGGGCTGGGGGCTGGGTGGGTCTTGAAGTAGTCGGACCGCTGAGTGGATCTGGCGGCCGCCCAGTGACGAACGCGCCACGATCCTCATCTCCACCCGAGTGGAGCAGGTGGCACCGGTACGTCTTGCTGGGCGATGCCGGGCACGGTTGAGTGCCGGGTAGCTTCGGGAACCATCCTCGTTCTGACCGTGATGGCTGATCAAGTCGCCATCCGCAACCATGGCTTACAGCTCCAGGTGCCAGTTCTGCTCGGCGGGGTCTCCGCCGGCGCACGTCCACAGGGTCACCCAGGTGCCGTTGCCGAAGTTCCCCCCGTAGTTGGTGAGGCACTTGTTGGAGTGGCTGGTCTTGATGTTCCTGAAGAAATCCAACTCGGACTGGTCGAAGTCCTGGCTCTCGGCACCCGTACACGGCCACAGGGTCAGCACCGCACCGTTGGAGTAGATACGGTCACCCTCCGGGGTCAGGCACTTTCCGCTCTGCTCGTGCACGATCCTGTCGCCGCTCCACCTCCAGACCTGGGCGTCACTTCCCGTGCAGTCCCACAGGGTGATGCGCGTTCCGTTCGCGGTGCTGTTGCCCTGAGGTGTCGCACATTTGTGTGGACCGGAGGGAGGGATGTTCATCAACGGCATGCCGGGAATCTCGCCGCCCGAGGCTTCGGCGTGGGCTGAAGAAACACCCGGCAGAGCGAAGCCGAGCAGCAACGCGGCAGTGGCCGCAGCACGTAGCGCGCGAGTGCGCATGATACGAGTCCTCCCGTGGTGATCGCCTGATCTGAACAGGTTGCTGGAATGGCCGCCCGCCGAGCGCTGCGCACCACGCGGGCCCGCATGGTCGGGGTGTACAGCGCTCACGCCGAGACGGCGTCCCCGGCGACACCGAATCTAGGCCGACGCGGTGCGCGGGAGTATGCGTGGCGTGCCGAGCCTCTACACAATGCGTGCACAACCAGGTAGGCAACAGGCACACCGGAGGTGTCCCGGCTGGGGCCTGACGTCGATCGCCGCGTCCGCGCCATCAGCCAACCGGCCCCGGAGAAAGGACAGCCCGGCCGCCATAGCGCCCCCTCCTCCACGCTGCACGACTGGGCTGCCCAACGCCTTCCACAGCCGCGCCGAACCCTCAGCCACCCCCAGGGCCACCGAATGTCCGGCAGGTCACGGGCTGGCTCACCCGCCGGCCCTCCTCGCTGACCGAGGACGACCACCAGCAGCTCAAAGCAGTTCTGGATCACCGCCCCGAGCTGGCCACCACGCACCAACTCGCCCGCGACTTCGGCGACATGCTCACCCAGCAGACCGGCGTGCTCCTGCCCGCCTGGATCGACGAGGCCATCGTGGCCGACCTGCCCGGCCTGAGCGGCTTCGCCCGCAGCCTCACCAACGACATCGACGCCGTGACCGCCGGGCTCACGCTCCGCTGGAGCTCGGGCATCACCGAAGCCGCCGTGAACCGCATCAAAAAGATCAAAAGGCAGCTCTACGGACGCACCGAATTCCAACTACTCCGCAAGATGATCCTGCTCCAGTGACCGCCCGTGACGGCTCCCCGTGATCGCTGACAGAGCCCGCTACCAGCCGTTCAAGCCACCACGGATGCCGCGGACGCCTTCGCGGGAAAGTTCGGCTGGGATCCGCGGCCGGAGGAGGACACCTTCGTGTACCTGTGCGTGACACCCCGGACCGTGCGCGCCTGGCGCGGAACAGCGGAACTGCGCGGCAGGGTCATCATGCGCGACGGGGAGTGGCTGAGCAGCACGGGCGCGTAGGACGAACGCGTCCGCCACAGCCGCTCGTCGACGGCCGCTACGAGGACGGCCTCTCGTAGCGGACCGCGAATTCCCGCGTGAACGCCCCGTCGCAGGTGTCACCGGAACCGGTTCGCCACGGCGTGGAAGGACAGCTTGGGCTCCCACTGCCCGGTCTCCGCGTAGCCGCGCCGTGTCCCGGTGGGATAGGTCTTGACCAGCGCGAAACTGGCAATGTCCAGGTCGCGGCGGCGTCGCGGGGAATGGGGAGAGTCGGGGGCGATGAAGTTGTAGACGAACGCGCCGTGCAGCCGCTCGGCCGCGTAGAGGTCCAGCAACTCGCCGACCTCGTCGGCCTGTTCCCGCTCGTTGCGTGCGTAGCCGTCCTTGACCACGGGAGGCTGCCGCTCCCAGTCCACCACGTTGAACCCCGAACCTCCCCGCTCCTTGGCCCCGGTGAAGGTGCAGCAGCCGAACTCGGTGATGACGACGGGCTTGCCGTGCCGTCGCAGGGCCCGCAGCTTCTGGGTATAGGTGGCCCTGTTGTCCGCGTCGCGGTAGAGGTTGACTCCCAGGACATCGAAGCCGTGCCAGGCGACCTCCTCCCACTCTCCCGAGCTGTAGGTGACCTGTCCGTTGAACAGGGGGCGTACCGTCTTGAGCGCCCTGTCGAGAAAGACGTTGAGCCGCTCCTGGAAGCCGGCCTCGGGGCGTGCCAGCGCCTGGGCCCGCTCGTTGTAGTCCCTGCCGGGCACCAGGCCGGACATGAAGATGGTCAGTTCGGTGCCGACCGAGATGCCCACGCCGGGGTGCCGGGCGCGCAGCCGCTCGGCCGTGCGTGCCACCGAGGCGAGGAAGGCGAGGGTGCGCTCCGCGTCCTTGTCGAACTGGCGCGGCTCGAACCAGACGAACAGGCCATGTGAGGCGGCGATTTCGGCGGCCTGAGCGAGCCGGTCCAGGTCGTGGCCGAGCAGCAGGACCGCGTTGCCGTGCAACTGCTGCCGGATGGCCGCGATCTCCCGGCGCACGAACTCCAGCCGCCAGACCTCGCGGTCCGTATCGAAGTTGACGCCCTTGTAGGTGAACGATCCAGAGGTACGCGACGACGCTGCCGGAGCGGTGGACGGCGTGCGGGCGAACGCGTTGCCGGTGATGCAGGTGGCGGACAGGGCCGTGGCACTCGCGAGGACCGTCCGGCGGGCGATCGGTGCTGATGTCATGGCACCAGCCTGTACGGAGTGCCGTGGGCGGCACGTCGGCCTAAAGGCTCGCGCCCCTTGACCAAAGTCGCTGCCGCGCTTGACCTTCGGCGCGGGGAGCCTGTGACGGCGACGGTCGACCGGTGAGCGGAGCCCGGGACACCGCTCGTGCACGGGGTCACTGCAGCCGGCACACGCCCCGGAGTCGAATCGGTGACGCCGGCTGACGCCGACGCCATATCGGCCCGCCTCGCCAGCTCCGCCGCGATGGTGTCTCAGTCCGGTCCGTGCAGCCACAGGTTCTCGGCCACCTCCCGCATCAGCACCGGCTCATCCGGCCACTGCCGGCTCGACCACCCGCCTTTCGAGAGTCAGTGTGCGGTCATCAGGCGGGTCTGGACCAGCTCGCCCCTGGGGCCGTCGTAGAGCCCCACAAATACCCGGCCGGTCTCGCCCGGCTTGAGTGGACGGTCCCGCCCATCGACGGGCTCGGTGAGCACCTCCTTGTAGCGCTGCGGCTTGCTGTTGCAGTTGAGCAGTCTGCCCTTGGACTTCATATAGAAGTCGGTCCCCGGGGCCGTCAACTCGACGACGAGGGTGCGCCGCAGGTCGGAACGGCACCGGTAGGTGAACTCCACAGAGCTCGGCGCGGTCAGCCGGTTCACCACAATGATCTCGGGCGCCTGGAACGGCTTCCCGCCTGCCTGCGCGGGTACAGCGGTAGCGGCGGCGACCGCGGTCGCCATCACCGTGGCGGTAACGATCCTTCGTAAGTACACGGGCTCCCCTGTTCTGTCCCCATAGGCGTGTGAGTGCGCGCTGCGATTGTTCTCCTCTGGTCGGCAAGGTCACCAGACCGCAAATAACGACCTTGGGAGCGATATCAGCTCCCGGATCTGCGTCGCGGCCTGGGCCCCTGCGCGATCAGGACGCCGCTGACAGGAGTGACGCCGGTCAGGCGGATCGCGGTTGTTGCAGTCTTGACCGGCGCGTCTTGGTCAGGGAGTGGACCGCAGTGGCGGTGCATGCCGCGTCATCCCCGGCGGCTGGAGTAGGGGCGGGGGCTCGGGGCCGGGGTCATCGGTGTCGACGACTCCGGCGGCCGTGTGGTCGAAGTCGGCGGGCCAGCGGGTGTGCTCGCTGGCCCAGGCGCCGGTCAGGCGTGCTTCGGCAAGGTTGGCGGTGCTCAAGTCGGTGCCGCGCAAGTCGGCCATGCGGAGGTCGGCGCGGTGGAAGACCGCGCCGTGGGCGTCGGCCTTGCGCAGGTTTGCCTCGCGCAGGTCGGTCTCGGTGAAGTCGGCGTCACGCAAGTCGGTTTCGACCAGCTTCGCGGCCCGTAGGTCGGCCAGAGTGCAGCGAGCCCGGCGGAGAATCGCAGTCGTGAGGTCGGCGTGCCGCAGGTTGACCGAGACCAGGGACGCCTGGGTCAGATTGGCGTGGTACAGGCCCGCCGCCTCCATCCCTGATCTTGCGTGGGTATCCCCGGCTTCAGCCGGGGAGGGAAACGCATCTCAGGACTGCTCTGACCTGCAGGTCACAGCGGACGTTTTTGCTGCTCGATGTACTGGCGGATCACGGTGAGTGGCGCGCCGCCGCATGAGCCTGCGAAGTAGGAGCGGGACCAGAAGACGGACCCCATGCCGATCCTGTTTATGCGGCCGGGGTACTCGGCCCGCAGGTAGCGGGAGGAGACACCCTTGAGGCTGTTGACCAGCTTCGAAAGGGCGACCTTGGGCGGGTAGTGCACGAGCAGGTGGACATGATCGGCCTCGCCGTTGAACTCCCGCAGTTCGGTCTCGAAGCTGCCGCACACCTCTCGCATGATCTCTTCGCACCTCTTGAGCATGGCGTCATCGAAGACGCCGCACCGGTACTTCGTGACGAACACCAAGTGAGCATGCAGGTTGTAGGCGACGTGGCGGCCGGTGCGGATATCGGGGTTTGGATTCCAGCGCGGTGACATACGCCAAGCGTCGTATGATCACGCGAGCCGACCTGGAAGGGGGTGGGCCAGATGATCCGTGCATACAAGTTCCTCATGCGGCCCACCGTTGGCCAGACGGCAGCGCTCGGCGAGATGCTGCGCGATCATTGCTCGCTCTACAACGGGGCGTTGCAGGAACGTCGTGACGCCTACCGGCATGCCTCCAAGACCTCGATCAAGTACGGGCAGCAGTCCGCCCAGCTCAAGGACATCCGTGCCTTCGACCCGGAACGTCAGGGCCGTTGGTCGTTCTCCTCCCAGCAGGCCACCTTGCGTCGCCTGGACAAGGCTTTCGCCGCGTTCTTCCGACGAGTCAAGTCCGGGGAGAAGCCTGGCTATCCCAGGTTCCGTGGCGTGAACTGGTTCGACACGGTGGACTTCCCCAAGGACGGCGACGGCTGCCGCTGGGACTCCACCCCGCACGACCCCGTCATCCGAGTGCGCCTGCAAGGCGTGGGGCACGTCAAGGTCAACCAGCACCGGGCCGTGACCGGCAAGGTCAAGACCGTCAGCGTCAAGCGCGAAGGCCGACGCTGGTACGTCATCCTGACCGCCGAGCAAGAGCAGCCCGAGCCACTACCCGCGACAGACAGCGTGGTCGGTATCGACATGGGCATAGTCAACTTCCTCGCCGACTCAGGCGGCGGGTTCGTACCCAATCCCCGTCACGGGCGCCACGCCGCAGCGAAGCTCGAAGCCGCACAGCAGGATCTCGCCCGGTTCCCCCGCGTGCGCCGTGACAAGCGCACCGCCAACCACCAGCGGGCCGTCCAGCGCGTTGCCGACCTGCACCGCAAGGTCCGCCGACAGCGCTTGGACCACGCCCACAAGACCGCTCTTAACCTCGTGCGCGAACACGACTGCATCGCGCACGAAGACCTCAAGATCCGCAACATGCTCAAGTCCCCCGCGCCGAAGCCCGATCCCGAACAGCCGGGCAGCTTCCTGCCCAACGGGGCCGCAGCGAAGGCCGGGCTCAACCACTCGATCTCGGATGCCGGATGGGGGGTGTTCCTGACGATCCTGCACGCCAAGGCTGCAAGCGCCGGACGGGAAGTGATCGCCGTGGACCCCCGCAACACCTCCCGGACCTGTCCCGAATGCGGGCACATCTCAGCGGAGAACCGGCCCACCCAGGAAAAGTTTCACTGTCAGTCCTGCGGCCACCAGGCGCACGCGGACATAGTGGGTGCTCTAAACGTTCTACGGGCCGGGCTGGTCCGTCGCGACGCCAACCCGGCATAGCGAGAAGCCCCCACCTTTAGGTGGGGGAGGAGTCACAGCCGTACGGGCCGGGAACACTCCTGTCGGGACGACCGCACCCGGGCCGGGCGAGTGCACGTCACACTCCCGCGTTGTGCTCGGCTCCGCCCACGTCAGGGTTGAGAGGGCAGGCGGCGAGCTCCGCCGAAAGATCTTGCCGACGAGTGAGCACTGTGCATGGTGATGTTGCTGGTCACGGGTCTGGTGTGGACGGGGTTCGGGATGCTCGTACTGGTCGTGGGTAGACGACTTCGGCGAGGATCGTTGACCACCGGGGCCCTTCGTGGTCACCGGGCCCCTTCGCGGTTCTCGGGGCCCTTCGCGGTTCGCGAGAACCAGCGGAGACCTGACCAGGGCGGTCGCCCACGTCGAGTCAGTGCGGACCTTGCCGAGCACGCGTCGGTCCTTGAGGTGGGCGAAGCCGTGCTCTGCTGATGCCCGGACAACTGCCAGAGCGGCGGACGACGGCTGCCGGCCAGGGGTCAGGGGCCGGTTCCGGGGCGGTCTCGTAGCCGGTGAATACCACCGGGTCGGCGCCGGACCGCCGTCGTCGAGCCCAAGCTCTCGTTCGCGCCCACCTGGATCAGCATGGGGGAAATCCGGTCAGGGCGGCGGAGACGACCGGGCTGAGCAAGGGCTGGTGGGGATCGGCTCCGGCGAGGTGCATGGTCCCGGCACGTTCAACGGCCTTACAGGTGAAGATCGGGTGTGGGCGATCAAGCGGTGGTGGGCGGCGGAAGCGTACGTGGGGTGCAAGGGCCTCGGACCGGCGATGGACTCGCTTCGTGAACGGGCCAGCCCCGTACCTCGGCTCTGACCGCCGTTGTCCCGGGACACCCTCAGGACAACAACCCTGGCGACCGGGACACCCCGCGCCGGAGGATTCGATGTGTCCGGAAACAACCGGGTCGGGCCTGATCCCAGGGCCTGCCCCACGGACTTCGGAGCACCGCTCCGCAACGCAGGAAACACTGCGGTGCTCGGCTACGACGGCCAGTTCGTCGAGATCGAAGCCATCGCCGCCGTGCTTGACTCCTGAACCGACAAGCCATCTCCGCCGAGGGCTCTCGCCCCTCGGATTCTCTCAATGACCCGCGAGACGATTTCGAGGTCTTGGCCTTCGTCGCGCGGCCCCGGCCGTCGGTGGTCCTCGTAGCCGTGCACCGGAGCGATGTCCTCGCCCTCCACCGTGGTGCCGTGTTGCGCACGGTCGTCCTGACGCCGTCCGTGAGGACCCGGTGCCCCTGGAGCACGCCCGCGAACTCACGGCCTACGCAGCCCGGTTCCGCAGCGTGGCGGCGCCGACGACAGCACGGAGGGCGGTCGGCCGCACCCACGTACTGCCGCGGCAAAGACCCGGGGGCAAGGCCTGGCCCTCTCGGGCCGGGCCTTGCCCCCGGTGCTGTGATGGTGATGGTGCCGGACGGGCCGAGTGGTCACGCTCTCGGCCCGTCCGGCGGGTGGGGATGTGTCAGGGGCGCGTCCACTGCGCGTTGGTGCCGTTGCCGCACTGCCACAGGCCGACGACGGACGCGTTGGCAGTGGCTTCGCTGAACACGTTCACGCACTGGTTGGGCTTGATGGCGCTGCTGATCGTGGCGTTGTCGGTGTTGACGTTCCACTTCTGCTCGCCGCGGCCGTCGCAGTCGACGACCTTGAGGTGCGAGCCCTGGTTGGCACCGGGCTCGGCGGTGAGGCACTTGCCGCCCGAGCGCAGCTCCTTGGCGGCCGTGGTCACCCACTGCTGGTTGGCGCCGCCCCAGCAGTCCCAGATGACGGCGTCGTTGCCGTTGTAGCTGTCGAGGCAGCGGCCGGACTGCTGGCCGCGGAAGGAGCTGCTGGCCCAGCGCTCGCCGCCGGAGTTCCAGCGCACGACGAGGGAGCCGTTGGTCTCCAGGGAGGCGTACGAGCCGGCGCCGCTCCACGTCTGCGTGGACCACAGGGCGCCATCCCTGCCTTGGCCACCGTCCTTCTTGTACAGGACGAGGTTGCCGTCGTTCTGCATGTGCAGGTACGAGTACCAGTCCCAGGTGGTCTTGCTCCACAGCTCACGGCCGGTGGCCAGCTCGCGGATGAGGACGTTGCCCTGGATGTCCATGAGGAGGACGGTCTTGCCGTTGGTCAGCCACTGGCCCGGCATCAGCTTGGTGTCGGAGGCGAGCTTGTCTCCGCGCGGTCCGGTTCCGGTCTGCCACAGGAGCTTGCCCGTGCCCGCGTTGCCGTTGGTGACGATCTCGGAGACCACGAGGTTGGCGTCGGCGCCCAGCGCCAGGGTGGCGCCCGCGTGACCCCAGGTGCCGCTCGCCCACAGGGCGGAGTTCGCGACGGAGTCGCCGCCACCCTTCTTGTAGACGACGAGGTTGCCGTCGGCCTGCATCCGGGCGAACGCGCCCGGGTTGCCTCCCGTGCCGGACGCCCACAGGGCGCCGCCGCGGCCTTCCCCGCCGGTGCCGTGGTAGATGACCAGGTTGCCGTCGGCCTGCATGACGAGCTTGCCGTACTCGGAGGTGAGCGTCGCGCCGGAGGACAGCGTCGCCCCGGACCTCAGAACCGCCGGGCGCTGCTTGGCGGAGGCGATCCAGTCGTTCAGGCCATCGGTACGGGCGGCGACGGCGCCGGTGCGGGTCTCGGACGGGTTGGTGCCGAGGCAACCGCCCATCCAGGAGCGGCTGTTGACGCCGACCAACTCGCCTGCGGCGTTGAAGAGCGGGCCGCCGGTGTCGCCCTTGCAGATCGCGTCCGTGCCCTTGCCCGTGATGGCCAGGCTGGTCGGGTTGGCGGTGGTGACGGCGAAGGAGCCGGTGTGGAGCTTGCCCGGCACCCACTCGGTGGCGGTGCGTCCGAAGCCGGCGGCGACCAGATCGGTACCGGCGGTGGGGGCGGTGGCGGCGCGCGACGCAGCGGAGACCGAGGTGACGGGCGCGGCGAGCCGGGCCAGGGCCACGTCCCGGTCGTCGCGGGCGACGATGTCGGTGACCTCGAGGGACTTGCCGTCGCTGAGGGTCGCCGTGGTCGCCAGCGCGGGGCGGCCGGAGGGGACGGAGGAGCCGGGGGTCGCGGCGAAGCAGCTGGCGGCCGTCATGATCCAGGACGGGTCGATGAGCGTCGCGGTGCAGCTGCGGCCACTCTCCACGTCGCCGATGCTCAGCTTGACGGCGGAGGCGAGCTGACCGGCGGCGGCCTCCGGGCCGGTGACCGCCTGCGCGGTGCCGACGGTGACCAGCCCGGCGGTGACGGCGGTGGCGGTCACCACCAGACCGGCCGTCCGCATCAGACGGGAATACAGCAGGGACATGCGGAGTGATCCTTCGAACAGGAGCGGGCTTTCGCGCACACGGGCGCGAGCCGCGCGGGGATGCGGAGGCGCAGGAGCGGCCGCCGCGGATTTCGGGGGCGAGCCGCTCAGATCTTCCAGACCTGGTCGGCGTAGCGCGAGTCACAGCCGACCTGGGTCACCGGGGCGCCCCACTCGGGCGTGCGCCACGAGACGTACATGCACTTGTCGGTCACCGAGTTGCGCACCGAGTAGCCGCCACCGGTGACCGGCTCCAGCTTCCACACCTGATCGGCGAAGTCGGCATTGCAGTCGTACTGGGTGACGGGCGCGCCGTCCTCGGGAGTGCGCCAGGACACCACGAGGCAGCGGTTGCTGTTGTGGTTGCGGATCAGATAGCCGCCCTTGACCGGCTCCAGCTTCCAGACCTGGTCGGCGTACTGCGGGTCGCAGTCGACGGCCTGGGCCGGGGCGCCGTTGTCGGGAGTGCGCCAGCCGACGTACGCGCAGCGGGTGCTGTGCGCGTTCTGGAGCGATGCGGTGGTGAAGCGGACCTGCTGGAGCCAGGGGGCGAGGTCGTCCGTGCGGCTGGCTACCGCGCCGGTACGGGTCTCCGTCGCCGGGGCTCCCAGACAGCCGCCCTGCCAGGAGCGGGAGTTGACCGCGCCGATCCGGCCGGAGGCGTCCAGCAGCGGGCCGCCGGTGTCGCCCTTGCAGAGCACGTCGGTGCCCTTGCCGGTGATGGCGAGGGTGGTGGACGTGGTGGCGTTGAGGGCGAAGGTGCCGGTGTGGGGCTTGTCCGGCACCCACTCGGTCTTGGTGCGCCCGAAGCCGACAGCCTTCAGCTCGGTGCCGCTCGCCGGGGCTGTGCCGGACAGGGCGGCGGGGGCGATGGAGGTGACGGGGGCGGCGAGGCGCAGCAGGGCAACGTCGCGGTCGGTGCGCGGGGCGACTTCGGCGACATCGAGCGTCCTGCCGTCGCTGAGCGTCGCCCGGGTGGCGAGGGCGGGCTTGCCCGCCTCCACCGAGGCGCCCGGAGTGGTGGCGACGCAGCTCGCGGCGGTCAGGACCCAGAAGCGGTCGACCAGCGCGCCGGTGCAGGCGCGCAAGGACTCGTCGGTGCCGATCGACAGCTTGACGGCGTAGGGGTGCGCGCCGGTCGCGGCCTCGGGGCCGGTGACCGCGGCGGCGGGGGTGGCGGTGATCAGGCCCATCGACAGCAGGGCCGAGGTGGCGAGCAGGCCGGAGATCCGCGTAGCGCGCGGACGGTGTGCAGACACGTATGTCCTTCGAAGACAGGGTGGGCGGACGGGGCCGCGCGGACGGAGAGGGGGTCGGCCCGGGGGCCGACGGGCTCACACGAGCGGCGGCGCGGTGCGGCGCCGACCGGTCCTTACTTGCTGGTGCGGATTTCCAGGAGCATGAAGTCGCGGCCCTTTTCGTCCGCGGTCTCGCCGACAGCGGTCCACGTGTTCTTGTCGACCGGGAACGTCTTCTGCTCGGTCCCGGTGGTCATCTCGACCTGAGCGGCGTAGTTGTTTCCCTTTACCCCGAACACGGCTGGGACCTCCAGGCTCAGATACCCCTTGTCGCCGGTGACCTTGAAGCAGATCTTCTCGTTCTGGTGGGAGAAGACCTCCATCAGTTCCGGAGCGCCCGTGCAGGGGGCGAGAACGATGTGGCCGTCGCCTCGCTTGAGCTTGATCTTCTGCTCGGCGAGGATTTTGTCGGCGTTCGGATACGCGAAGTCCTCAATGGCGTAACCCGGGCCGTCCTCGGCGACCGGCTTGCTCGCGATGGCATCGCCGTTGGCGCCGCTGCTCGCCCCACCGGCGATGACTGCCCAGGCCAGAGCCCCTGCGGCTGCGGCGGTGGCAGTGATGCGCAGGACGGTGCTACGTACCTTCATTTTCGTCCTCAGATGTCGTTCCAGAGTTTTCCCCGCATGCGTCGGCGCCTCTGGAAGAACACGCGCGCATACATGGGCAAGAGGGTTCCACGATGTATTGCGCGTCCCCCCGGACAGCACCGGAAAACGCCGATGGAGGGGATCTCCGAGGGCGCTGGCCGGTGGCTGACGATCTCCTGAATGAAAGCAGCCATGCAAGATCCAGCCAAGTGGATAAATGGTACATAAACTTGTAAATCCACCACTAGGTCCGTGACTTGGGTCACAGACTCAAATGGTTGTATCGGTTTTGCGAAAACTTGAGGGCGAGATCCAGCCATCTTTGCGCCAGGCGCAGGGTCAGATTCCGGCCAGGTGTTCCCGGACCGCTTTCCGCGCATAAAGTCAGGCGACCGCCGCCACGGTGAGATATCCCGGGCGGGATAGGTCCTCACCCGAGGAATCGAGACCAGAAAGGTCTTTCTGTGCAGGAAACGTTTTGGAGTCGGCGCCGTTTCACGACCGCCGTCGCGGCGGGCACGGCCGCACTCTCCACTCCCTGGCTCTTCACCACGCCCGTGCGGGCCGCCACCGGAACCCCGACGGCCGCAGACGCGCTGGCCCTTCCTGACACCGACCGCGCCAAGGCCGTCAAGGCCTGGATTCTCGGCGGGCGTTCGGTCAAGCAGGCCGCGGCGTACGCGCTCAGCGGCACCGACCAGGACATCACCACCTTCCTCACGGAGCAGCTGCCGCGCGCGACGCGCATCGACAACCGCGTCGCCGCCTTCACCTACCTCGGCAACGGCGGCAAGAGCATCCGCCGGGACGCCACCGCGGCCCTCAACGGTGGCGACGACGCGGTGGCCGCCTTCGTCAAGGACGGGTTCCGCTCCGCCATCACCGAGGACATGCGGGTCACGGCCCTCACCGTGATGGCCAACAGCGGCAGGAGCGTCAAGCGCGAGGGCAACACCGCGCTCAGCGCCGGCACGGACGGGGCACTGGAGCAGTTCCTGCTCACCACCCAGTACAACGCCCGGCTGGAAGACGCCCGGGTGGACATCCTGCGCAGCCTCGCCACGGCCGGACCCGAGGTCAAGAAGTACGCGAACCGGGCCCTGAGCGGGACCGCCGACGACGTGCAGTGGTACCTCGACACCGGAGTCCACATCGCCCGCGCCCGCGACCAGGAGGCCGCCACCATCGGCCAGTTGGTCGCCATCGTGGAACGCGAGAGCGCCCGCGCGCGCGAGCAGACGGACCTCGCCGTCGAGGCATCGGAGCGCGCCAAGACGGCCGCGGAACAAGCCAGGCTGAAGGCGGAGACCGCCGCGGCCGAGGCCGAGCGCGCCAAGGAGGACGTCCGCAGGTCCGCCGAGGCCGCCCGCCAGGCCGCCACCGCAGCGAGCGGCGCCGCGTCCGCGGCCCGGACGGCCATCCACGCCTCCACCGCCGCCGTCCAGGCATCCCAGCGCGCTTCCTGGGCCGCCACCGCGGCATCCCAGGCAGCAGCGGCGGCCGGTTCGGCCGCGACCCGCGCCTACAACGCGGCGATCGCCGCGTCGAAGGACGCCTCGAAGACCGAGGAGGCGAAGAACGCCGCCGTCGCCGCCCGCGACGCCGCCGCCAAGGCCAACAGCGCCGCCAAGGCGGCCGACGACGCTGCCACCGCCTCGGACCAGTCCGCCAGCGCCGGCCTCGCCGCCGCCTCCGCGGCGCGCAACGCCGCCGCGGCCGCCAACGCCTCCGCCCAGGCAGCGAGCGCCTCCGGCGTCGCCCAGGGCGAGGCCGCCGAGGCCAAGCGCCAGGCCGACATCGCCTCCTCCGCCGCCAACCAGGCCACCAACGCCGCCTCCACCGCCCAAGCCCTCGCCTCCACCGCAGCCCGCGCGGCGCGCGCCGCCAACGCCGCAGCGAAGTCCGCCGCGGCACACGCGGAGAACGCGGCGGCCGCCGCGGAGGAGGCCGTCAAGTTCGCCGGGCAGGCCGTCGACTTCGCCAACAAGTCCACGGCGTACGCCGACGAAGCCGTCAAGGCGGCCAACCTCGCCACGCAGGCCATCGCCGACGCGCTGGTGGTGGAGAAGAACGCTCGCGACGCCGAGGCCGCGATGCTCGCCGCCGACCGGCTCCAGGGCATGAAGGAGGCCGCCCAGCTCGCCCTCATCGACAAGAGCGAGCGCGCCGAGGCCCTCAACAAGCGCGCACAGGCCCAGCAGACCGCCCAGGCCACCAAGGACCTCATAGCCCGGGCCGAGCAGACCCTCCAGAGCGACAACCTCGCTCTCGCCGCCACCCTCGGCCGCCAGGCCGCCACCGCGCTGCTGGAGTCCCGGGGCACCTGGACCCGCCAGGCCGCCCGGTTCGCCCTCGCCGGCACCGACGACGACGTCTACTCCTGGATCGACCTCGACCGCCAGCTCGCACAGGCCCAGGACGACCGCGAGACCATCCTGTTCATCGCGCAGGTCTCCGAACCGGCTGTCGCCCGGGCCGCAGTCCAGGCCCTGGCCGGGGGCGTGCCCGCCCAGGGGGACTTCAACACCGGCGGCGTCATCAAGTCCCGGGCGGACGACAACAGGGTCAACATCCTCAAGATCCTCAACTCCAAGCCCGGCAAGACCGTCACCAAGGCCGCCAACGACGCACTCAACGCCAACACCCCCGAAGCCCTCCAGAAGTTCTTCGACGAGGACCTCACCCACGCCATCGCCGAGGACGACGCCGTCGCCACCATGAAGGTGATCGCCTCCGGCGACGCCTACGCCAAGGCATACGGAGAAGTGGCGATGGAGGGCCCCGCCTGGATGCGCCGGCGCTTCGTCGAGACCGTCCAGCACAAGGCCGCCCAGCTCGACTTCGACTCCCTCAGCCACGCCGCCGCCATGCAGGCGACCATCGCCGCCGCCGCCAAGATCGCCCAGGAGGCACAGCGCGACGCCGCGCTCGCTTCCCAGGTCGCGGCCGAGGCACGGGACGCCGGGGTCAAGGCCCAGGAGTGGGCCCAGAAGGCGGTCAACGCCTCCACCGCAGCGGACAGCTACGCCAAGCAGGCCCAGGACCACGCGACAGCGGCAGACAAGTCCGCCAACGACGCCCAGGCATCGGCGAACAAGGCCAAGGACGCGGCCGCGACCGCGCAGGGGGCCTCGCGGGCGGCCAACTACTCCGCCAACCGCGCCATCGACGCGGCCCAGAGCGCCCTGGCCTCCTCCTATGCGGCCGCGGCCTCCGCCGCCAACGCCCACCAGGCCGAGCTCGCCGCCGGGCGGGACGCCAAGACGGCCGCCACAGCCGCCGCCGAGGCCCGCCAGACGGCGGCCGACAAGCGCACGGCCGAGATCCAGGCGGCCGCGCAAGCCGCCGCCGAACAGGCCCAGAAGGACAAGGACGCCAACCGCAACCCCTCCAACTCCACCACCAACGACCAGGTCAACCCGAAGGGGACCCAGCCCGGGAGCGGAAGCCAGCCCGGGACCGGCGGCCAGGGCGGCAAGGACGAGTGGTGGAACGACGCCAAGTGGTGGGCCGACACCGCCGACAAGGTGAGTGTCGCCGCCGGACTCCTGGCCACCGGCTTCGGCATCGCCTGCGTGTTCTGGCCCGCGGCGCCCGTCCTCGGCAGCATCGCCGCCGTCTGCCTCGGCGTGTCCGCCGTCGCCTCCGGCATCAGCGCGCTCGCCAACGGCATCGAATACGGCTTCGGCAGCGCCCAGTTCGCCGCAGCCGCCGGCCGCAGCGCCCTGCAGCTCGTCACCCGCGGCGGCGGGAAGGCCGCCTCGGTGGCCAAGCCGGTCGTCAAGAAGGTCGAGAAGGTCGCCGAGGACGTCGTCTCCGGCATCGTCAAGGTCTTCTCCTGACCCACGCCCCGCCCCCGCGTCCCTCCTCCCGCTGAGGACGGTCACGCACCAGGGCGGCGGGAGAGCCCGGTGGTTCCCGGGCTCTCCCGCCGCCCCGGCTCCCCCTGCCCCGCTCCGGCGCGCCACATGCGCCCCAGGCACGGGGAGCGGTCTCCAGCACGGCCACGCGGGCCGTGCTCCTACCGAGAGAAACCATGCTTTCACCACGCGCAAGACGCATACTTCCGGGCGTCCTCCTCGCCCTCACCATCACCGCGACCGGCACGGCCACGGCGGACGGGCACCCGGCACCGGCACGCACCGCCGGCGATGCCTCCACCGGCAAGACGCTGGGGTCCCCGGCCCACCCCAAGGTGGGCCGCATCGACCAGGGCCCCCACTCCCCCGCTGCCGTCCCGACCCGGACGCTCCCCCTCAAGCCGGGCTCCGGCGAGCGGTGCGAGCCCACGCTCGCCGGCTCGCGCGAGCGCAGGGCCGGTGCCGTCAAGGCATGTGTCACCACACGCACCAAGCCGGTGGCACAGCCCAAGCGCCAGGCACGCGCCGTCGCCCAGCCGCAGGCCGCCGCCGCTGCCACCAATGAGGGCAGCTGCGCCATCGCGGCTCCCGGGACGTGGAACTACAGCCGGTTCGGCTACTGCGTGAACGGCCTCGAGGTGCTGTACACGCTCAAGGACACCAACGGCAAAGTGGTCGGCACGGGCACGCTGACCGTGGCGAGCAGCGCCCTGCTGCCCGCCGCACGCACGGCGTGGAACGAGAACGTGACCGTCGCCATGACCGGCGCCACCGGGGCGGTCACCACCCTGACCGCCAAGTTCCGTGCCGAGTGCTCGGCAGGCTGCAAGGTCACCAAGGCCGCCCCCTGGTACGGCGGCCAGCTGACCACCGGCCAGTCCGTCAGCGGCAACGTGTCCTACTCCTCCTCCCCCGCCCCGGGGACCAAGGTCGACTTCACCACCTCGTACAAGCTGTACGTCACCGCCCCCGGCGCCCAGGCCACGGACCCCAACGCCTCCTGGGACAACCCGGAGAAGGTCCGCTGCGACGACGACGTCCGCGACACCAGCGCCCCCAACAGCACCCCCGCCGCCGGATGCGTCGTGCCCAGCGTCGTGCCGGTCGTCAGCATGAGCACCTCGACCTCGGGCGCGGCCGCCGCCGGATACCTGTGGGCGCAGCAGAACCTCACCGACGGCTGGGGCCGCGCCAAGCCGCTGACCCGCGCCCGCAGCGGCATCGCCGACCGCACCGACCGCACCTGCGGGGGTTCGCAGCCCTTCGCGGACAGGTCCGACCTCGTCCCGAACGACAGCTGCGGCGAATTCCCCTTCGCCTCCACCCATGAGGGCGGCACCGACGGCGCCCAGTGCGCCGAGGTGATCCCCAACGCCAGCAACGGCGGATGGGACATCTACGACCTGGGCGGCGCGGACTCCAGCAAGCGGTGCGTTCGCGCCCACGTTCCGCAGGCCGACAACCAGGCCGCCCTGGCACAGCTCGCCGAGGGCTACGCGAACCAGCGTGTACTGGAACGCGACCAGTTCAAACTGGACATCGCCAGCACCACCTCCCAGCCGCGGGGCGCCTGCCTGCAGACGAGGCCGTCCGACACGCTCCCCAACGGCGACGGGTGGATCAAGAACACCACGGAGACGGTGGCCCACCGCAACAAGAACACCACCCCCACCCCTGACGTGGCGGGTACCAGGCCGACCGCCGCCGAGGCGTGCCTCGGCAAGAAGATCGGCAACGGCACCTCGGCCTCGGGTGACATCACCGGCTGGCAGGACGCGCAGATCTACGCCAAGCCGCTCGCCGCACCGGGCACCAAGGCACCGTACGGCCTGGCCCGCTGCCACCTGATCGCCAACATCCTCGGCGGCAAGGGACGCACGCGCGACGGCGGCCAGGACAACCTCGTCCCCTGCTGGCAGGTGGGCATGAACACCGGCACCCCCAGCATGCGCACCTATGAGTACGAGGCGCAGACCCTGCTGGGCGACAACAACTTCGGCGCCAACGACGCGATCTTCTACCAGGTGACGCCCACCTACCTGGACGCGACCAGCACCGTGCCGGTGGGAGTCACGATGAAGGCCACCGTGCAGCGGGCGGACGGCACCACGCAGCCGCTGTTCCCCGACGTCTACATCCCCAACACCAAGGCCGATACTGGCCAGCACAACCTCGGAAACTAGCCCTACCCGCTCACGCCATCGGGAGCCAGCATGAGTCGTACCACCCCCGCGCGGCCGCTCGACGTCGCCGCGCTCTTTCCTCGGCTGGCCCCGCTGGCACGCACGGCGACCCGGCTGCACCCGCACCCGGGGTCGCCGTCACCGCACGACAGCTCCGTCGGCGGGCCGCTGCTGTGGCCCGCCGACGAGCCCTGGCCCCACTGCGACGGCCCGCACGTATGGGACCGGGTCAACCCCGCGCTCTCGCCCGAGGACGTACGGCAGCGGCGCCGCATCAGGGCTGCCGTGGCGAGCCGTCCGTCCGGCATCCCCGAGATGGAGCGCTACACCCCCGAGGAACGCGCCATCGACCAGCGGATCGCCGCGGGCCGCCCCTGGCCGGACGGCCCCGTCCCCATGCTGCCCGTGGCCCAGCTGTACGTACGCGACGTCCCTCAGCTGCGGCCTCCCAGGGCGGTGAACGCCGACCTGCTCCAAGTGCTGTGGTGCCCCTTCGACCATCCGGCGCACCCCAGGACCGCGCTGTACTGGCGGTCGGCCGCCGAAGTCACCGACGTCCTCGCAGCGCCGCCCGAGCCATCCGCGATCCAGTTCCCCGGCTACCTTCCGCGCCCGTGCCTGCTGACACCCGAGCAGATCACCGAGTATCCCAACCTCCTTGAGCTGGACGAGGAGGACCAGCAGCAACTGGGCGAGTGGCAGAGCTGGCAGCCGGCCGGGCCGGCGGTGGACAGGTCCTACCAGTCCGCCCCGGAGGAGTTCTACATGGACCAGGTGTCCCACGCGCCCGGCTGGAAGGTCGGTGGTTGGACCCGGTGGGGTCTGACCGACCCGGTTGACCGGGTGTGTGAGGTGTGCGCCAGCGCGATGGACCCGCTGCTCACCATCGCCTCGGCGGAATGGGACCCCAGCTCCGAGAGCTGGATTCCCGAAGAGGACCGGGCCCGGTCGATACAGACACCTGCCGACCCCCAGCCGTGGAACCCCACGATGCTCGACCTGGCTCGCGGCTACGACCTCCAGCTCCACGTCTGCCCCGTGTCCCCCGACCATCGACACCTCGAACTGGTCCAGTAGCGGCCTTCCCTGACGCGCCGTGAACCACGAGCCGCGCCCCCGCTCCCGGAAAGTCACATCACCACAGAGGGCGCCTCGCCGGTTGCATTCCCATCGCTGCGGCATTGGCCCTGATTCAAGTCGGATGCGCGGCATCTTCCTCACCGAGCGCCTGGAGCACGCCCTGCGTACACCCCAGCCATGCCCGTACCCGCCGGCAGGGGCGCCCACCCGGGGGCTGCAAGAGCCCCGGCCCAAGACGGGCGTTTGAGATGTCAACGCGGGCCTACGTCTTCCCTACGTTGTTCAGCGGGACAGGGTGAGCCCCTCGTATGGTTGACCCGCCCAGGGGCATCAGGTGTGGCTCTACGTCTTCTGCCATTCATGGCTTCCGT
>NZ_BMTS01000032.1 GCF_014649795.1 Streptomyces melanogenes | reverse complement strand
AACAGCCCCTCAACGCCCACCGCTCCGGCACGATCAAGGGCCTGTCGGCGGAGGTCGGCGCGTCGGTCACCTCGGGCGCGCTGATCTGCGAGATCAAGGACTGAACTCCCGCAGCGACATGCGCAGTTGAGGCCCCCACCGGTTCCCTCCGGCGGGGGCCTCGCCGCTGCGCCCGGCGGTACGCTTCGGCGGTGCCGGAGCAACCATCCCCCACCACACGGCAGTTGATGGCCGGTGTCCATCTGGACACCCGGTACCGGAACGCCGTCATCGACGAGTTGTACGAGCACGGGGAGCGGTACAGCGCGCAGTCGTACGACGTCGACACGGCCGCCGTACTGGCCGAGGCGCTGAACGCACGCCGGACGGCCCTGCTCTGGGCCGTGCCGATGGCGCTCCTGTGGATCGCCGGATTCTTCTTCGCGGGCTGGCTGTTCGCGTGGTACGCGGCCGGGTGCGCGGCCCTGTCCGGGGCGGTGGCCCTGCGCCCGGCGCGCCACCCGGCCGCCCGGGTCACGGCGGGGGCCCTGCGGGTGCTGGGCGGCTCGGTGCTGGCCGCCTCTGCGGCGCTCGCCGTGGCGCTCACCCGGACCGCCGACTGGCCCGAGGTCACCGCCGCGTTCGCGGGTCCCGTACTGATGGCGGTGGTGGCGAGGGCGCACCGGGCGGCGGTTTGGAGCCGCCTGCGGCTCATCGGGTCGTCCACGTACAGAGGTCCGGCGCGGCCTCTTCGCGCCGACGCCACCATCGCGCTGATCCGTGGCGAGCAGATGTCGCCGCTGGTGGTCCACCGGGACGCGACCCCGTTCCTCGGAGCAGGCAGCTCAACCTCCCGATCCCGGGCGCTGGCAGTCCACGTGCACGGCCGCACCGGCGCGTTCGACGTCTCCGACGCGCAGTCGCTCATCGCGCGGTCCGTGGGGACGGTCGCCGGTCTCGCCACCCGGATCGACGAGCCCTTCCTGCTGCCGGACGAAGGGGTGCCTCCCCGGTCGCGGCTCCATCCGTACCCCGCCGAGCTTCCCGCCTCCACCCGCTGGCTACGGATCGTCTCGCCCGGCCTCGGCTCCCGGCTGACCACCGTCTTCGTACAGATCCGGCTGGACGGCCCGATCCTCTTCGTCCAGCAGGTCACCTGTGCCCTGCCGCCGGTGCGCCGGGAGTTCACAGCGCCGAGCAGGGCCTGGTCCCGGCTGGGCCGGGCGCTGACGGCCCCCGCAACCCTCCCGGCCGAGCTGGCCGCCTGGCCGGTCCGGCAGGTACTGCGGCTGTCGTCGCCCCTGCACCTCCGTCTCCCGAGCGGCCCCCACGCCTCCATCCGCGAACTGGCCGCCGAGCCGGACCTCCCGCCGCTGGCCGACGCCGACGCGGAGCGGATCTCCCGGACCGTTTGGCTGCTGGTCCTCGACGCCCTGCGCGCCACCCTGCGCGACCGGGGGATGTCCGCGCCCGGCCTCGACGAGCGGCACCAGGAGTCGTACGGGGTCCACGGCGGCGGCATCCACATCGGCAACATCTCCCCCGGCACCCTCGCCCCCGGCGCCCCCACCCGCACCGGCACCCTCGGCCACACCTCCCCCGGCCCCACCACCAACCCCGACGACGACTCGTGGGAAGACGACGACCTTGGGTGACATCGCCAAGGGGGTGCTCGGGGGCGCCTGGTCGCTGCTCGTGGGGTGGATACTGCCGACCGCCCTCAACCTCGGGGTCCTCGCGCTCGCCGTCGCGCCCAGTCTGCGCCGGACCGCCGTCGCCCGGCGGCTGTGGCCGGACGCGGCGCCGGGGCCGATGCTGGTGCTGCTGACCGCGTCCCTGCTGTGCGGCCTGGTCCTCCACGCGCTGCAGAACCTCCTCTACCGGCTCCTGGAGGGGTACGCGCTGTGGCCCGCCCGTGCCTACGAGGCGGGGTGCCGGCGGGCCCGGGCCGCCCGCAGCGCGCTCGCCGACCGGACGCAGCTGCTCGGCCTGGAGCGGCGCGTCCGCGACGGGACCGCGCTGGGCCCGCTCGCCGCCGCCGACCTCGTACGCGTACGCAGCGATCCGCGCCTGGCCCGGGCCGTCCGCAAGGACCGGCGGCGCACCTCGGCGCAGCGCGGGCTGCTCCAGGAGCGGCTGAGCCGGTACCCGGTGGATCCGGCACAGATCGCCCCGACCCGGCTCGGCAACGCGATCCGCCGCTTCGAGGAGTACGGGCAGAACCGGTACTGCCTGGACACCCAGCTCCTGTCGAACGAACTGACCGGGGCCGCGCCCGACAAGCTCTGCCGCCAGGTCGAGCTGGCGCGCACCAGCGTCGACTTCTTCGTGGCGCTGCTCGCCGGGCACACCGCGGTCGCGGTCCTCGCGCTCGCCACCCTCCCGGCGGCCTCGGCCGACGTGCCAGTGCTGCTGACCGCGGCCGGGAGCCTGCTGGTCCTGGTGCCGCTCTGGTACCGGGCGGCGGTGGCCGCGACCGACGAGTGGGCGGCGGCCGTACGCGCCCTGGTGAACGCGGGCCGGGGGCCACTCGCCGAGTCGCTGGGTCTTGTGCTGCCCAAGGAGCTCGCCGAGGAGCGCCGGATGTGGACCTTGGTGTCGCGGTTCTCGCGCATCCCCTTCCACGAGCGGGCGTCCGCACTGGACCGGTACCGGGCCGCCCCCTGAGCGCGCGGTTCGGGCATCCTTGGGGCATGACGACGAGGCCCATGCGTGCCGACGCGCGCCGCAACTACGAGCGGCTCCTGGGCGTGGCCAGGAGCGCGTTCGCGGAGCACGGGACGGACGCCTCGCTCGAAGACGTGGCCAAGCGCGCGGGCGTCGGCATCGGCACCCTCTACCGGCACTTCCCGAACCGGCACGCGCTGATGAACGCGATCTTCCAGAGCGAGGTGGACGTACTCCTCGCGCGCTCGCGGGAGTTGCTCGACTCCGCACACCCGTGCACGGCGCTCGTGGAGTGGCTGCGCGCCATCATCACTCATACGGGTGAGTACCGCGGGGTGGCGCGCGCGCTCATGTCGGCCTCGCACGACGACAGTTCCGCCCTGGCGCAGTGCAGCGTGCCCATGCGGGAGGCCGGCAGCGCCCTGCTGGAACGGGCCCAGCTGGCCGGTTCCGTACGCGTGGACGTGACCATCGGCGATCTGCTGCAGCTCACCAACGCGATCGCCCTTGCGGCCGAACAGGCGCCGGACGACCCGGAGTTGGCCGACCGGCTGCTCGCCCTGACCTTGCGCGGACTGAAGCCGTGACCGAGGCCGTGCCGGGCCCCGACCACCGCGCCGGCGCCCGCCGCCGGGGCGGCGGCGCCTGGCCGAATACCGTCTAGCGGCGGCGCAGATCGGCCACTCTCGCCCGCTCTCCGGGTCCCTGCTGGTCACCCAGCGAGGCCGCGCTGCGCAACTGCGGCCCGGCGCCCGGCACATGGCTGCGCCGCTGGCCGGGCAGCGGCACGTCCCGGCGGGGCTGGCGCCCCGGCGGGACGCCCTCACCGGCGGTCCCGGTCCCGGCCACCGCGATCTGCACGCCCTGGTCGGCCAGGGCCTGGAGCTCGGTGGCCGCCCGGTCGTCGTGACCGGGGGGTTCGTCGGTGACCAGGCGCGTGATGACGTCCGTCGGCACCGTCTGGAACATGGTGTCGGTGCCGAGCTTGGTGTGGTCGGCAAGGACGACCACCTCGGCGGCCGCCTGGACCAGGGCCCGGTCCACGCTCGCCGAGAGCATGTTGGACGTGGACAGACCGCGCTCGGCGGTCAGTCCGCTCCCGGAGAGGAAGGCGCGCGAGACGCGCAGCCCCTGGAGGGACTGCTCGGCCCCGCTGCCCACGAGCGCGTAGTTGGAGCCGCGCAGGGTGCCCCCGGTCATGACGACCTCCACGCGGTTGGCGTGGGCGAGCGCCTGGGCGACGAGCAGGGAGTTGGTGACCACCGTGAGGCCGGGGACGCGGGCGAGCCGGCGGGCCAGCTCCTGCGTGGTCGTCCCCGCGCCGACCACGATGGCCTCGCCCTCTTCGACGAGGCCCGCGGCGAGGTCGGCGATGGCCGTCTTCTCCGCGGTCGCGAGATGGGATTTCTGCGGGAAGCCGGACTCTCGCGTGAACCCGCCCGGCAGTACCGCACCGCCGTGCCGGCGGTCGAGGAGTCCTTCGGCCTCCAGTGCCCGCACGTCTCGCCGTACGGTCACTTCGGAGGTCTGGACGACGCGGGCGAGCTCCCGGAGCGATACCGCCCCGTTGGCACGCACCATTTCGAGGATCAATTGGCGACGTTCTGCAGCGAACACGAAACTGACAGTAACCTGAGCGGCCGATTGTTTTCAGCAGTTTGCGCCGAATAACAGAAGGTGTGCACAGAGGTGTCCACGAAGTGGTATAGGCGCCCTCCCGGGCGCCTTGTCCCGCGCCGTACTGCTTCCCGCGCGCCGGTTTACGCCTCTCCGGCCTTCTTGCGCGTGTGCAGCTGGCGTGCCACCTCGGCGATCGAACCCGACAGGGACGGGTAGACCGTGAAGGCGTTCGCGATCTGTTCGACGGTCAGGTTGTTGTCGACCGCGATCGAAATGGGGTGGATCAGCTCCGAGGCGCGCGGCGAGACGACCACGCCGCCGACCACGATGCCGGTGCCGGGGCGGCAGAAGATCTTGACGAAGCCGTCCCGGATGCCCTGCATCTTGGCGCGCGGGTTGCGCAGCAGCGGCAGCTTGACGACCCGGGCCTCGATCTTGCCCGCGTCGACGTCGGCCTGCGAGTAGCCGACGGTGGCGATCTCCGGGTCGGTGAAGACGTTGGAGGAGACCGTCTTGAGGTTGAGCGGCTGCACCGCGTCGCCCAGGAAGTGGTACATCGCGATGCGGCCCTGCATGGCCGCGACCGAGGCGAGCGCGAAGATGCCGGTGACGTCGCCGGCCGCGTAGACGCCCGGCGAGCTGGTGCGCGAGACCTTGTCGGTCCAGATGTGGCCGGACTCCAGGAGCTTGACCCCGGACTCCTCCAGGTTCATCCCGGCGGTGTTGGGGATCGCGCCGACCGCCATCAGGCAGTGCGTACCGCTGATGACGCGGCCGTCGGAGAGCGTCACCTCGACGCGGTCGCCGACGCGCTTGGCGGACTGGGCGCGGGAGCGGGCCATCACGTTCATGCCGCGGCGGCGGAAGACGTCCTCCAGGACGGCGGCCGCGTCCGGGTCCTCGCCGGGCAGCACCCGGTCGCGGGACGAGACGAGGGTGACCTTGGAGCCGAGCGCCTGGTACGCGCCGGCGAACTCGGCGCCGGTCACGCCGGAGCCGACCACGATCAGTTCTTCGGGCAGCTCGTCCAGGTCGTACACCTGGGTCCAGTTCAGGATCCGCTCGCCGTCCGGCAGCGCGTCCGGGATCTCGCGCGGGTGCCCGCCGGTGGCGATCAGGACGGCGTCGGCGGTGAGGATCTCCTCGCTGCCGTCGGCGGCCGTGACGATGACGTCACGGGTGCCGTCGATGCCCTGCGGTCCGCCGAGCTTGCCGCGGCCGCGCAGCACGCGGGCGCCGGCCCGGGTGACGGAGGCGGTGATGTCGTGGGACTGGGCGAGCGCGAGGCGCTTCACACGGCGGTTCACCTTGCCGAGGTCGACGCCCACGACGCGGGCGGACTGCTCCTCGGGCGGAGTGTCGTCGGCGACCAGGATGCCCAACTCCTCGTACGAAGAGTCGAAGGTGGTCATCACCTCGGCCGTCGCGATCAGAGTCTTCGACGGTACGCAGTCGGTGAGCACCGACGCCCCGCCCAGACCGTCGCAGTCGACGACGGTCACCTCCGCGCCGAGTTGGGCGCCCACCAGGGCCGCCTCGTATCCGCCGGGTCCGCCACCGATGATCACGATCCGGGTCACGAAAAGTTCCGCCTCGCATTGTGGAATGCAGTACGTAGCTCATTGTCCCGCACGCTTCAAGATGCTTCGCCCCCCGGGGCGCCATCCGGCTGTCACACCCGTGTGCCATTCTCGCGCGGGCACCCGTGGGCCGCTGTCGTACCCTCGACACCATGTCGCTCTACGCCGCGTACGCCGGCAACATGGATCCGCGGCTGATGACGCGCCGCGCACCGCACTCCCCGCTGCGCGGCACCGGCTGGCTGAACGGCTGGCGGCTGACGTTCGGCGGGGAGCAGATGGGCTGGGAGGGCGCGCTCGCCACGATCGTGGAGGCCCCGCGCTCGCAGGTGTTCGTCGCCCTGTACGACATCGCGCCGCTCGACGAGGACTCCATGGACCGCTGGGAGGGCGTGGGCCTCGACATCTACCGCCGCATGCGGGTGCGCGTGGACACGCTGGACGGGGAGGAGCCGGCGTGGGTGTACGTGCTGAACGCGTACGAGGGCGGCCTGCCGTCCGCCCGTTATCTGGGCGAGCTCGCCGACGCGGCGGAGTCGGCGGGAGCCCCGCACGACTACGTCATGGAACTGCGCAAGCGCCCCTGCTGACGCTTTGCCCGGCGTTTGTCTGCGGGCCGGTGGCGGGCTGAGCGCGCAGTTCCCCGCGCCCCTAAATGCGCCCCTTCGGGGCGATCGCTGCGGCGTGGTGGGCACTGTTGTCGGAAACGACAAGACAACGATCGCGCCCTTGTGCGCCAGTCATCTACGCGCGTAGGGAACCAGCGGTTACCCTCGTCGTCGTGAACGCATCTGTTATTCCGGACAACATCCAGGGCGACCCCCACGCCGCCGCCGACGCCGCCGCCGCCCGCCTGCGCGAGCTGACCGGTGCCGAGACCCACGACGTCGCCCTCGTGATGGGCTCCGGCTGGGCGCCGGCCGTCGACGCGCTCGGTGAGCCCGAGGCCGAGTTCCCGGTCACCGAGCTGCCCGGCTTCCCGCCGCCCGCCGTCGAGGGCCACGGCGGCAAGATCCGCTCGTACCGGATCGGCGAGAAGCGCGCGCTGGTCTTCCTGGGCCGTACGCACTACTACGAGGGCCGCGGCGTCGCCGCCGTCGCGCACGGCGTGCGCACCGCCGTCGCCGCCGGCTGCAAGACCGTCGTCCTCACCAACGGCTGCGGCGGTCTGCGCGAGGGCATGCGCCCGGGCCAGCCCGTGCTGATCAGCGACCACCTCAACCTGACGGCCGCGTCCCCGATCATCGGCGCCAACTTCGTCGACCTGACCGACCTGTACTCGCCGCGGCTGCGCGCGCTGTGCAAGGAGGTCGACTCGTCCCTGGAAGAGGGCGTGTACGTCCAGTTCCCCGGGCCGCACTACGAGACCCCGGCCGAGATCAACATGGTCCGCGTGCTCGGCGGCGACCTGGTCGGCATGTCGACCGTCCTGGAGGCCATCGCGGCCCGCGAGGCCGGCGCCGAGGTGCTGGGCATCTCCCTGGTCACCAACCTGGCCGCAGGCCTGACCGGCGAGCCCCTCAACCACGAAGAGGTGCTCCAGGCCGGCCGTGACTCGGCGGCGCGCATGGGTTCGCTGCTGACCCGGGTACTCGACCGCATCTGACCCCGATCCGACCCCGGAAGGGATTCATCGACGTGACGCAGGACCTGACGCAGGACCTGATCGCGCGGGCCAAGGCCTGGCTGGCCGAGGACCCGGACGGCGAGACGCGCGAGGAGCTGGCCAAGCTCATCGACAACGAGGAGCTCGACGAGCTGGCCGCCCGCTTCGCGGGCACGCTCCAGTTCGGCACCGCGGGGCTGCGCGGCGAGCTGGGCGCCGGCCCGATGCGGATGAACCGCTCGGTCGTCATCCGCGCGGCCGCCGGCCTCGCCGCGTACCTGAAGGCGAAGGGCCAGGGCGACGGCCTGGTCGTCGTCGGCTACGACGCGCGCTACAAGTCGGCCGACTTCGCGCGCGACACGGCCGCCGTGATGACCGGCGCGGGCCTGAAGGCCGTGGTGCTGCCGCGCCCGCTGCCGACGCCCGTCCTGGCCTACGCGATAAGGCACCTGGGCGCCGTCGCCGGCGTCGAGGTCACCGCCAGCCACAACCCGCCGCGCGACAACGGCTACAAGGTCTACCTCGGCGACGGCTCGCAGATCGTGCCGCCCGCCGACGCCGAGATCGCCGCCGAGATCGCGGCGGTCGCCTCGCTCAACGACGTACCCCGCCCCGAGAACGGGTGGGAGACACTGGGCGAGGAGGTCCTGGAGGCATATCTGGCGCGTACGGACGCGGTGCTGACCCCCGGGTCCCCGCGCACCGCCCGCGTCGTCTACACGGCCATGCACGGCGTCGGCAAGGACGTCCTGACGGCGGCCTTCGCCCGGGCGGGCTTCCCGCCGCCGGCGCTGGTGGCCGAGCAGGCCGACCCGGATCCCGCGTTCCCGACGGTGGCGTTCCCCAACCCGGAGGAGCCGGGCGCGATGGACCTCGCCTTCGAGGCGGCCCGCGCGGTCAACCCGGACATCGTCATCGCCAACGACCCGGACGCGGACCGCTGCGCGGTCGCCGTGCCGGACGCGTCGGTGGAGGGCGGCTGGCGGATGCTGCGCGGCGACGAGGTCGGCTCGCTGCTCGCCCAGCACCTGGTGGACCGGGGCGTCAGCGGCGTCTTCGCCGAGTCGATCGTCTCGTCCTCGCTGCTCGGCCGGATCGCCGAGGCGGCCGGCCTCGGTTACGAGGAGACCCTGACGGGCTTCAAGTGGATCGCCCGCGTGGACGGTCTGCGGTACGGGTACGAGGAGGCGCTGGGCTACTGCGTCGACCCCGACGGCGTACGCGACAAGGACGGCATCACCGCCGCCCTGCTCGTCGCGGAGCTCGCGTCCGTCCTGAAGGAGCAGGGGCGCACGCTCCTGGACCTCCTGGACGACCTGGCCGTACGGCACGGGCTGCACGCCACCGACCAGCTGTCGGTGCGCGTCGAGGACCTGTCGGTCATCTCCGACGCGATGCGGCGCCTGCGCGAGAAGACGCCGACGGCGCTGGCGGGCCTCGCGGTCACCAAGGCGGAGGACCTCACCGAGGGCACGGAGGAGCTGCCGCCGACCGATGGTCTGCGCTACTACCTCGAAGGCGCGCGGGTGATCGTCCGTCCGAGCGGCACGGAGCCGAAGCTCAAGTGCTACCTGGAGGTTGTGGTTCCGGTGGCGTCGCGGGATGCGCTGGGCGCGGCGCGCGAGAAGGCGACGGAGCTGCTGGCGGGGATCAAGCGGGACTTGGCTGCGGCAGCAGGCATCTGAGCCCGGAGTTCGTCTGCGGGCCGTATGTGGCTGGTCGCGCAGTTCCCCGCGCCCCTTAGATGCCGCTGCGCGGCAATCCCCGGGGCGGCCCGAAGGGGCGCTTCCAGGGGCGCGGGGAACTGCGCGAGCAACCCACCACAGTCCGCAGCCGAATGGAACACGCTCCCCGCCCGGGGCTCGGCACCCGAAAGCGTGAATCCCCTACGGCGTCCGGCGCAGCCCCCCGCGCCCTTTCCGGATCTTCCGAGGAAGGGTGACCCGGAACCGCTCGCCGAGCCCAGGAGCACCGCCGTGCCCCCGATCACCTCACCGGCGGCCCGTACGGGCCCCCGTGCCGTCCCCGCAGCCCGCCGCCCGCAGGGGCGGGGCGACGGGGACGGTTCCCGTTTCGCCCGGGCCGCGGCCAGAGCCGCCCCGGCCCTCCTCGGCCACCTGGCCGTACGGCTGCTCGGCCTCGCCGTCCTGGCCCGCTGGGCGCACCTGAAGCACCACGGCGTGTGGACGACGCTCGCCACCTCCTGGGACTCCCACTGGTACCTCGGCATCGCGGACCACGGCTACGACCACGAGCTCGGTACCCGGTTCAACCACAACGACCTGGCGTTCTTCCCGCTCTACCCGGCCGTGGTCAAGGCGGTCGCCGCCGTCACGCCCGGCTCGCGCGCGAGCGTCGGGCTCGTCGTCGCGGTGCTCTGCTCGTCGGCCGCGGCCTGGGGGGTCTTCGCGGTCGGGGACCGGTTGTACGGGCGGCGCGCCGGGACCTTCCTCGCCGTCCTGTGGGGCGCGCTGCCGGTCGGCGTCGTGCAGTGGATGGGCTACACCGAATCGCTGTTCACGGCGCTCGCCGCGTGGTCGCTGTACTGCGTCCTGACCGGCCGCTGGGTGGCGGCCGGGGCGCTGGCCGCGCTGGCGGGGCTGACCCGGCCCACCGGCATCGCGGTCGCGGCGGCCGTCGTGGCGGCGGCCCTGGCCGCGCTGTGGCGCGGCGCACCCGTCCGGGGCCCGCTCACGGGCGCGCTGCTCGCCCCGCTGGGCTGGTTCGGGTTCGTCGCCTGGGTCGGGTTCCGGCTCGGCCGCTGGGACGGCTACTTCGCGGTCCAGCGGCTGTGGCGCAACGAGTGGGACGGCGGCGCCGACACCCTGCGCGAGCTGCGCACCCTGCTGGTCTACGACCGCTTCCCTGCGCTGTTCCTGGTGGTCGTCTCGCTCGTGCTGATCCTGGCGGGCGTGCTGTTCCTGCTCTGCCTCGCCGACCGGCAGCCCCTGGCGCTGCTGGTCTTCTCGGGGGTGCTGCTGCTGGTCGTCCTGGGCAGCGGCGGCGTCTACTTCCCGCGCGCCCGGTTCCTGCTCCCGGGCTTCCCGCTGCTGCTGCCGCTCGCGGTGGCGCTGGCCAGGGCGCGCCGCCATGTGGCCGCGCTGATGCTGGGCGCGGCAGCGCTGTCATCGGCGTGGCTGGGCGCGTACATGCTGCTTGTGTGGCCGGGGGCGCCGTGACGCGACGGCGGCCCCGTACCGTACGGGCGTCTCAGCCGATGGCGAGGAGCACGGTCAGCAGGACCGCGCCCGCGGCGGCCGGGGCGATGACCTCGTAGGCCCAGCGCACGCTCGGCCCGCCCTGCGCGCCCTCGCGCCCGGCGTTGCGCTCGGCCAGCTCGCGCAGCTCGCGGATGGTGCGGTCGGCGGGCGCGAGCCGGGACTTCTCGTCGGCGCTCGCGGTCGGCGAGGTGCGGCCGTACGGGTCGGACGCGGAGTCGCGCACCTGGGCGCGGGCGGCGCGCTTGCGCTGGCGCAGCGAGACGGGGATGGACCACAGCTGGTACTTGGTGCCGCTCTGGTCGAACACCTCGCTGGAGTATCCGGCCCGTACGTCTGCGACCGCCGCCCACGGCAGGGTGATGGTGCGGAACGGGTTGCGGATCCGCATCCGGTCGTCGCCCGCGAACACGGCCGGGCGGATGGTGAACGCGAAGACCAGCGGCACGGCGCAGAGCAGGCCTGCCAGGGCCAGCCAGGGGGCGCTGCCGTGCCCCCGGACGATCGCGTCCCCGGCGAGCCAGAGACCGAGCGCGAGCAGCACCGCGCCTCCGGCGATACCGCCGGCGGAGCGGTAGACGCGGTCGGCGTAGGTGGGCTCGGCGGGCGGCGTGGGGCTCGTCATGGAGGCGATTGTGCACTACGTGTTCGAGCGGGGCCGAGAGAGGGCGCGGACGCGCCCGGCCGACCGGCCGCGGCCCACGCGCACGGGGGTGCCGCCACGGTCGTGGCGACACCCCCGATGGGTGGCGGACGTCGTCAGCGGCGGGCAGCGGCCCGGCGGCGCAGGGCGGCGAAGCCGAGCCCGGCCACGCCGACGGACGCCAGGCCCGCACCGCCCGCGACGAGCGCGGTGTTGCCGCCCTTGCCGCCCTCGACCTCGGCCCCGGCGGCGACGGCGCCCTTGGGGACGATCTGCACGCCGGTGGTGGCGGTCTGGGCGGTGGCGCCGCCCGTGCTCTTGCCAGTGGTGGCCGTCGTCTCGGCGGCGCCCTTGCAGTTCTTGCCGGTGGGCGCCTTCGGGATGTCGACGGACCGCCACGGGGCGGTGGCGCCCGCCACCCGCATCTGGAAGACGACCTGTCCCGAGGCGAGCTGCGTGATCCGGGCGCCCTTGTACAGGCCGGTGCGGTTCTTGAGGCTGAGCGTCTCGAACGCGGTCATCGACGTGTCGGACGAGTTGATCAGGTCGGCCTTCGGGCCCAGCGGGCCGTTGGTGAGGCGGACCTTGACGCCCTTGAACGGGGTGTCGCTCGCCCGCACCACCATGCAGCCCTGGGCGCCCTGGACGACGCCGTGGTCGAACCCGGCCGCCGTGTTGGTCCACGAGCGCACGGTGCCGGAGGTGTCGAGGCCGACCCACATCGAGTCGATCTGGTCGCCGACCGTGGAGCCGCCGGCGGGGCCGCCCACCGCGATGGTGTGGTGGCGGCGGGCCCGGTCGAGCTCCAGCTCGTACCAGCCCGCCCCCTTCTTCCACAGCTCTCCGTACGTGCCGTCGGCCAGCTTGCGCTTGCCGAGGTCCGTGCCGACCGGGGTGGTCGGGCCCTGGCCGCCGCCGCCCTGGTCCTGGACCGAGGTGACCTTGCCCTGGAAGTCGAGGGTGACCTGGATGCCCGCGAACACCTTGGTGTCCTTGAGGGCGTGGCCGCCGCCCGCCGTGAGGTGGCCGATCTCCTGGTTGTCCTTGCCCTTGAGGATGGTGGCCCCGTAGAAGACGTGCTGGTCGCCGTAGCGGTAGACCATCGCGGTCAGCCCGCCCTTGAGCGGGACCGTCCGCACGAGCACGCCGTCGACGTCGTTCCTGCGCTCCGGGAACATGATCGTCCGGCTCTCGCCCGCGCCGTTGAACTTGAGGAGCGGGACATCGCCGTCGGCGTTGTCCAGGGTCAGCCGCAGCCCGTCGACCGTGGCGTTCCTGTTGCCCAGGTCGAGCTTCGCCATCAGGCGGCCCATGTAGTCGTCGCCGCGCTGCCAGTTCGGGTTCACCGCGCGGATCCAGGCCTCCGGACCGCCGTCGGAGACGCGGTTGCGCAGGACGGCGACGTAGCCCTTGGCGAGGTAGACGGGGTAGCCGGAGTAACGGTTCTCCGTCGTGGTCTTGGCGGCGGAGGAGGAGGCGGACGGCGCGGCGAGCGCGGTGGTCGCGGTGACGACCGGGGTGAGGGCGACACCGGCGACGACGGCGGTCGCGAGGGCGGTGCGGAGGGCGTGACGCATGACGACTCCCAGGGAGACAAGTGGTGGAGGAAGGGAAGAGCCGCATGCCGCTGTGTTCTCGTTCGGGTGGGGCCGTTGGAGGCTTCGGCGGGCTGCATCAATGAATTTAATGATCTTGTTCTCCGGAGCTGTCCGCTCCCTGTCACAGCGGCGTGACAGGGACCGGAGGCGTACGTTCCAAATCGGTCCAGGTCAGAGGCCCTGTACAGGACGCTACGCGCGTAGATATGCTCATCTGGTGACCATGCCCACCAATGCACCCGCAGCCCTCGCCGACGCGACCGCGTCGGACGCGGCTCTGCGCCGCTTCCTCCACGGGCTCCCCGGCATCGATCCGGTGGGCCTGGAAGCGCGCGCCGCGTCCCTCGGCACCCGCTCGATCAAGACGACGGCCAAGGCGTACGCCATCGACCTGGCCATCTCGATGATCGACCTGACGACGCTCGAAGGCGCGGACACCCCGGGCAAGGTCCGGGCGCTCGCCGCCAAGGCCGTCCACCCCGACCCGCTCGACCGCACCACCCCGGCCACCGCGGCCGTCTGCGTCTACCCCGACATGGTGGCCACCGCCAAGGAGGCCCTGAAGGGGTCGGACGTGAAGGTCGCGTCCGTCGCCACCGCCTTCCCCGCGGGCCGCGCCGCCCTCCCGGTCAAGCTCGCGGACGTGCGCGACGCGGTGGCCGCCGGCGCCGACGAGATCGACATGGTGATCGACCGGGGCGCGTTCCTGGCCGGCCACTACCTCAAGGTGTACGAGGAGATCGCGGCCGTGAAGGCCGAGTGCGGTGACAAGGCCCGCCTCAAGGTCATCTTCGAGACCGGCGAGCTCTCCACGTACGACAACATCCGCCGCGCCTCCTGGCTCGGCATGATGGGCGGCGCCGACTTCATCAAGACGTCGACCGGCAAGGTCGCGGTGAACGCGACGCCCCCCAACACCCTGGTCCTGCTTGAGGCCGTGCGCGACTACCGCGCCCAGACCGGCGTCCAGGTCGGCGTGAAGCCCGCCGGCGGCATCCGCTCGACCAAGGACGCCATCAAGTTCCTGGTCCTGGTCAACGAGACCGTGGGCGAGGACTGGCTGGACAACCACTGGTTCCGCTTCGGCGCCTCCTCGCTGCTCAACGACCTGCTGATGCAGCGTCAGAAGCTGGCGACCGGCCGCTACTCCGGCCCCGACTACGTGACGGTGGACTGATCACCATGGCATCTGCATTCGAGTACGCACCGGCGCCGGAGTCGCGTTCGGTCGTGGACATCGCCCCCTCCTACGGCCTGTTCATCGACGGCGAGTTCGTCGACGCGGCCGACGGCAAGGTCTTCAAGACCGTCAGCCCGTCGTCGGAGGAGGTCCTGTCCGAGGTCGCCCAGGCGGGCGAGGCGGACGTGGACCGGGCCGTGAAGGCCGCCCGCAAGGCGTTCGAGAAGTGGTCGGCGCTGCCGGGCTCCGAGCGCGCCAAGTACCTCTTCCGCATCGCCCGGATCATCCAGGAGCGCAGCCGCGAGCTGGCCGTCCTGGAGACCCTGGACAACGGCAAGCCGATCAAGGAGACCCGCGACGCGGACCTCCCGCTGGTCGCCGCGCACTTCTTCTACTACGCGGGCTGGGCCGACAAGCTCGACCACGCGGGCTACGGCCCGAACCCGAAGCCGCTGGGCGTCGCCGGCCAGGTCATCCCATGGAACTTCCCGCTGCTGATGCTGGCGTGGAAGATCGCCCCGGCGCTGGCCACCGGCAACACGGTGGTCCTCAAGCCCGCCGAGACGACCCCGCTGACCGCCCTGTTCTTCGCGGACATCTGCCGCCAGGCGGGCCTGCCCAAGGGCGTCGTCAACATCCTCACCGGGTACGGCGACGCGGGCGCGGCCCTCGTCGAGCACCCGGACGTCAACAAGGTCGCCTTCACCGGCTCGACCGCCGTGGGCAAGAAGATCGCCCGCCACGTCGCCGGCACCGACAAGAAGGTCACCCTGGAGCTGGGCGGCAAGGGCGCCAACATCGTCTTCGACGACGCCCCGATCGACCAGGCCGTCGAGGGCATCGTCAACGGCATCTTCTTCAACCAGGGCCAGGTCTGCTGCGCGGGCTCGCGCCTGCTGGTCCAGGAGTCGATCCAGGACGAGCTGCTCGACTCCCTGAAGCGCCGTCTTTCGACGCTGCGCCTCGGCGACCCGCTGGACAAGAACACCGACATCGGAGCGATCAACTCGGCGGAGCAGCTCGCCCGGATCACGGCGCTCGCCGAGACCGGCGAGGCCGAGGGCGCCGAGCGCTGGTCCCCCGAGTGCGAGCTCCCGTCCGCGGGCTACTGGTTCGCCCCGACGCTGTTCACCAACGTCACCCAGGCGCACACCATCGCCCGCGACGAGATCTTCGGCCCGGTCCTGTCGGTGCTGTCGTTCCGTACGCCGGACGAGGCCGTCGCCAAGGCCAACAACAGCCAGTACGGCCTGTCGGCGGGCATCTGGACGGAGAAGGGCTCGCGCATCCTCGCGGTCGCGAACAAGCTCCGGGCCGGTGTGGTGTGGGCCAACACGTTCAACAAGTTCGACCCGACCTCGCCGTTCGGCGGCTACAAGGAGTCGGGCTTCGGGCGCGAAGGCGGCCGTCACGGCCTGGAGGGCTACCTCGATGTCTGAGACTTCTTCGTCTTCTTCGACGCGTCTGAGCGTCTTCAAGACCTACAAGCTGTACGTGGGCGGGAAGTTCCCGCGTTCCGAGAGCGGCCGGGTGTACGAGGTGAGCGACTCAAAGGGCAAGTGGCTGGCCAACGCCCCGCTGTCCTCCCGCAAGGACGCCCGTGACGCGGTCGTCGCCGCCCGCAAGGCGTTCGGCGGCTGGTCGGGCGCGACCGCGTACAACCGGGGCCAGATCCTCTACCGCGTCGCCGAGATGCTGGAGGGCCGCCGGGAGCAGTTCGTACGGGAAGTGGCCGACGCGGAGGGCCTGTCGAAGTCGAAGGCGGGCGCGGTCGTCGACGCGGCGATCGACCGCTGGGTCTGGTACGCCGGGTGGACCGACAAGATCGCCCAGATCGTGGGCGGGGCGAACCCCGTGGCGGGGCCGTACTTCAACCTGTCCACGCCGGAGCCGACGGGTGTCGTGACCGTCGTCGCCCCCCAGGAGTCGTCCTTCCTCGGGCTGGTGTCGGTGATCGCGCCGGTGATCGCCACCGGTAACACGGCCGTGGTGATCGCCTCGGAGAAGGCGCCGCTGCCGGCGCTGTCGCTGGGTGAGGTGCTGGCCACGTCCGATCTGCCGGGGGGTGTCGTCAACATCCTCTCCGGCAAGGCCGCGGAGATGGGGCCGCATCTGGCCGCGCATCAGGATGTCAACGCGATCGATCTCGCGGGGGCGGATTCTGTGCTGGCCACGGAGTTGGAGATCGCTGCGGCCGACAACCTCAAGCGCGTGCTGCGCCCCGGGGCGGCCGACTGGTCTGCCGATCCTGGTACGCACCGGATGACCGCGTTCCTGGAGACCAAGACGGTTTGGCATCCGACGGGGTCGCTGGGGGCGTCTGGCTCGGCGTACTAGGTCGGTTGTACGGCTGCGGGTCGGTGGGGGCTGGTCGCGCAGTTCCCCGCGCCCCTAAAAGCAGGGGGTGTAGCGGCTCAGGCCAATTCGCCTCGCCCCCCACATACCCCGAACGGCGCCCCGGGCCCCCACCCGTGGCGCCGTTCGGTCTGTTCGGGGTCAGCCTGGGAGCAGGTGCGTTGCCGCGCCGATCAGGGGGAAGTCCTTGAGGGCGCCGCTCTCGTGCAGCGGGCCGGTCGCGATCGCCGTCGAGACCGGCTTGAAGTCGGCGATCTGGGTGCCCACCGCGTTGCCCAACGGGTCCACCGGCGTCTTGGCGAACGGGTTGAGGCTGAGCGTCTTGGCCGGGGCGAGGCCGTTGGTCAGCCCGGCCGACAGGTCGCCCGTCACGGAGCGTGTCGGGCCGTCCGTCGCGGCCTCCGGGCTCGCCACGGTCCGCCCGACCGGCTCGGCCGGGCCGGGGGCCGCCTGGGCCGCGCCCGCGGTCCCGGCCAGCGCCGCGCCCGCGGCGGTCGCGGTGAGCCCGGCGCGCAGCAGCACACGGCCGCGACGGGCCCCGCCGGCTTGGTTTCCTGCCATGTCGTCCCACTCTCCTACGTATCGGTTCGCGCACGCAGCGTAGTTGAGGTGTGATGCTCGATACCAACGGGCTCCCCGAGGGGTCCACCTCCCGGGTGGATGCCTCAGACTGGTGTCCCGTGACCGCACACGCCACCCCGACGACCCGCGTCGTTCTCCTCACGGGCCCCTCCGGTTCCGGAAAGTCCTCCCTCGCCGCCCGCACGGGCCTTCCCGTGCTGCGCCTGGACGACTTCTACAAGGAGGGCGACGACCCGACCCTGCCGCGTGTGCCCGGCTCGGAGGACATCGACTGGGACTCGCCGCAGTCCTGGGACGCCGACGCGGCCGTGGCGGCCGTCGTCGAGCTGTGCCGTACGGGACGTACGGCCGTGCCGGACTACGACATCTCCACCAGCTCGCGGACCGGGGCGAGCCTGTTCGGCATCGACCGCACGCCGCTGTTCGTCGCGGAGGGGATCTTCGCGGCGGACATCGTGGCGCGGGTACGGGAGCACGGCGTGCTCGCCGACGCGCTCTGTCTGCGCGGGCGGCCCTCGACGACGTTCCGCCGCCGGCTCGCGCGCGACCTCAAGGAGGGGCGCAAGTCCGTGCCGTTCCTGCTGCGGCGGGGGTGGCGGCTGATGCGGGCCGAGCGCGGCATCGTGGCCCGGCAGGCCGCCCTGGGCGCCCACCCGTGCGGCCGCGAGGAGGCACTTGGTCGGCTCGCGGCGGCGGCCGCGGGGCGGTGTGTGACTGCGCCGACCGCACGGGTCTGATCGCCTTGTCGGGCGTCTGCGGACCGTGCGTGGCTGGTCGCGCAGTTCCCCGCGCCCCTTAATGGGCTCCGCCCAAAAAAGCGGGACCGAGTGGGCCCCCCAGCCCCATCGGTCCCGCCTCGTTCCCCCGTTACCCGTACGCCCGACGTATCCCCCGAGACGCCGGCCCCCGTTGCTCCCCCCTTGACCCCCGTACTCCGGCGGCTGCCACCGCCGGGCCAGACCTTCAGGCCACCAGCTCGCCGAAGGACTCCTCCTCGTCACGGCCGAAGGCGAGGACGTCGTCCTCGCGCAGCCGGCGGAGCGACCGCCAGATGCTCGACTTCACCGTGCCGACACTGATGTCCAGTATGTCCGCGATCTCCGGGTCCGTACGGCCCTCGTAGTAGCGCAGGACCAGCATGGTGCGCTGGAGTTCGGGCAGTCGCGCCAGCGCCTGCCAGAGCACCGCGCGCAGTTCCGTGCCGCGCATCGCGTCCGTGTCGCCCGCCGTCTCCGGCAGCTCCTCGGTCGGGTACTCGTTCAGCTTGCGGCGGCGCCACGCGCTGATGTGGAGGTTCGTCATGGTGCGGCGGAGGTAGCCCCCGACCGCGGCCTTGTCGCTGATCCGGTCCCAGGCCCGGTAGGTCGAGAACAGCGCGCTCTGCAGCAGGTCCTCGGCCTCGAACCGGTCGCCGGTCAGGTGGTAGGCGGTGGCGTACAGGGAGGCCCGGCGCTCCTGCACATAGGCCGTGAACTCGGCCTCGGAGGCGGAACGCTCCCCCGTGGCCTCCCCGTACGCCGCATCCCCGCCGGCTTCCGCGCCCTTGAAGGGCGAGGTCGGTACCGATTCGAGCACCGTCATGTACGTCTGGTGCTGGCGCCCGGTGCCGCGAGCGCACCCCCGTCCGCTCACGGCACCGGACTTCTCGCTCCGCACGACGTCGTGGAGACGCGTGACAACTGCGCTTGAGGTGGTGCTGTGCAGTGCGTTCATCTCGCGCCCCCCGTCGGTGGAGTCTTGTTTCGGTCGGTACGAGGAAGAGCTTGCCCGGCCAGTTTCATCGCGGTGTCCGACGACTGTCACAGGCCTGTCACAGCGGCCTGTGCAGAGTGGAGAAAGCTGGCTGTGCACGGCGGAGAAGGGGCGTTGTCCACAGAAGGTCGAACTCCGCTCCCCCATGGGTCAGAATGACCTCCGTGCCTTTCCTGTTGCTGATCGAGGACGACGACGCCATCCGCACGGCGCTCGAACTCTCCCTGTCCCGCCAGGGCCACCGTGTGGCCACCGCGGCGACGGGAGAGGACGGCCTGAAGCTGCTCCGTGAGCAGCGGCCGGATCTGGTCGTGCTGGATGTGATGCTGCCCGGGATCGACGGCTTCGAGGTGTGCCGCCGCATCCGGCGCACGGACCAGCTGCCCATCATCCTGCTGACCGCGCGCAGCGACGACATCGACGTGGTCGTCGGCCTGGAGTCCGGCGCCGACGACTACGTGGTCAAGCCGGTGCAGGGCCGGGTGCTCGACGCCCGGATCCGTGCGGTGCTGCGCCGGGGCGAGCGCGAGGCCACCGACTCGGCGACGTTCGGCAACGTGGTGATCGACCGCGCCGCGATGACGGTCACCAAGAACGGCGAGGACCTGCAACTGACGCCCACCGAGCTGCGGTTGCTGCTTGAGCTGAGCCGGCGGCCCGGCCAGGCGCTCTCCCGCCAGCAGCTGCTGCGGCTGGTGTGGGAGCACGACTACCTGGGCGACTCCCGCCTGGTCGACGCGTGCGTGCAGCGGCTGCGGGCCAAGGTCGAGGACGTCCCGTCGTCCCCCACCCTGATCCGTACCGTGCGCGGCGTGGGCTACCGTCTCGACACCCCGTCGTGACCCCGCCCCAGCGGACGAACCCAAGAAAGCAGCGATTCGGAACGTGAAGAAGGCGATACTCGCCGGCCTCCGCTGGACCAGTCTGCGCCTGCGTCTGGTCGTCGTGTTCGCGCTCGTCGCGCTGACCGCCGCGGTGTCCGCGTCGGGGATCGCGTACTGGCTCAACCGCGAGGCCGTGCTGGTGCGTACGCAGGACGCGGCGCTCGGCGACTTCCGGCAGGAGATGCAGAACCGGGCGGCCTCGCTGCCGCTCCAGCCCACCGCCCGCGACCTGCAGACCACCGCCCAGCAGATGGCGGCCAGCAGCCGCTCCGGCTACCACGTCAGCTCCGGCTACCAGGTGCTCCTGGTGGACCAGCGCGACCCGGGCAAGCCGATCGTGGGGGCGTCCGACGTGGACCGCTTCACGCTCGACGACGTACCCGACTCGCTCCAGGAGGCGGTGAACAAGAAGCAGAAGGTCACGGACAGCAACGACTATCCGTACCACCTGTTCTGGCAGCGCCGGACCCTGCGCGGCAAGCCCTACCTGGTGGGCGGCACGCGGATCATCGGCGGCGGCGCCACCGGCTACATGCTCGCCTCGCTCGACCAGGAGCGCCAGGACCTCAACTCGCTGGCCTGGTCGCTGGGCATCGCCACCGGGCTCGCACTGCTCGGCTCCGCGCTGCTCGCGCAGGCCGCCGCGACGACCGTGCTGCGGCCGGTGCAGCGGCTGGGCGACGCGGCCCGCCAGCTCGGCGAGGGCAAGCTCGACACCCGGCTGCGGGTCTCGGGCACGGACGAACTGGCCGATCTGTCGCGGACGTTCAACAAGACGGCCGAGAGCCTGGAGAAGAAGGTCAGCGACATGAGCGCACGGGAGGAGGCGAGCCGCCGGTTCGTCGCCGACATGTCGCACGAGCTGCGTACGCCGCTGACCGCCCTCACCGCCGTCACCGAGGTCCTGGAGGACGAGGCGGACAGCCTCGACCCGATGATCGCGCCGGCCGTGCAGCTGGTGGTCTCCGAGACGCGGCGGCTGAACGTCCTGGTCGAGAACCTGATGGAGGTCACGCGCTTCGACGCCGGTACGGCCCGGCTCGTCCTGGACAACGTGGACATCGCCGACCAGATCACCGCGTGCATCGACGCGCGGGCCTGGCTGGACGCGGTGGACCTGGACGCCGAACGCGGCATCATGGCGCGGCTCGACCCGCGCCGCCTGGACGTGATCCTGGCCAACCTGATCGGGAACGCGCTCAAGCACGGCGGGTCCCCGGTGCGGGTGTCGGTGCGGGTGGAGGGCGAGGAGCTGGTGATCTCGGTACGGGACCACGGGCCCGGCATCCCGGAGGAGGTGCTGCCGCACGTGTTCGACCGGTTCTACAAGGCGAGCGCGTCCCGGCCCCGGTCGGAGGGCAGCGGTCTGGGCCTGTCCATCGCGATGGAGAACGCGCACATCCACGGCGGTGACATCACGGCCGCGAACTCGCCCGAGGGCGGTGCGGTGTTCGTGCTGCGGCTGCCGCGCGGTGGGGGTGAGGAGGCGTGAGGGCGAAGCTGCTGGGCGCCGCGCTGCTGTCCCTCGCCGCGCTCACCGGGTGCGGCATCCGGCCCACCGCGGTGCCGGTGGACGCGGGGCCCGCGCCGTCGCGGGTGCCGTGCGAGGTGCCGGGGAACTCGGTGACGCCGCAGTTCGAGGGCGTGACGGTCCGGGTGTATCTGGTGTGCGGGGCGCAGCTGGTGTCGGCCGAGCGGTCGGTGCGGATTCCGGAGGGCCGGGCGTCGGCCGACCGGCTCCGGTTCGCGGAGGCGCTGCTCGCGGAGCTGGAGGTCGCGCCGGCGGGGGACGAGAAGGCGGCGGGGTACACGACGGATGTGCGGGGGCCGCTGACGGTGACGGGGGCGCGTCGGGGGGACCCGGCGGGGGCGCTGCGCCTCTCGCGCCGCCCGGAGGATCTGCCTGCCCTTTCCCTGTCGCAGATCGTCTGCACGTACGCCGAGAACACGCCGACGTCGTCGGGGACGCAGCAGGTGGTCCTGGGCGGTCCTGGCGAGGACCCGGCGCGGGGCTACGCGTGCACGGCGGAGATGAAGTCCCGCCCGGACACGTCGCCCACGCTGGGCGAGGCGCTCCACCCCTCCGGGGGCAGCTCCCCCACCCCGCCCCTTCCCTAAACCCTCCGGGGGTGGGTGGGGGTGAAGGTGGCTCTCCCGTGGGCTACGCCCCCGGACCCCCGAGCGGGGCCTGCGGCCCCTGCACCCCGCTTCGCGTTCGTCTGCGGACCGTGGGTGGCTGGTCGCGCAGTTCCCCGCGCCCCTAGGAGCGCCCCGAAGGGGCGCATTTAAGGGGCGCGGGGAACTGCGCGACCAGTTGGGGACGGCCCGCGGACGAAGAACCAAGCCGCCCGGCCGCAGGCCGGGAAGGGGGTCTGGGGCCCCGCCACCGGGAACGCGGAACCGATCGCGCAGCCCCGTGCGTCTTGGGGGGCGTGCAACAGCGTCATGGTGCAGGCGGCCGCGCCGCCATCCGGTTCCGCGTGGCGGGCTGCGCGATCCTCCTCGCGCACATGGCGCTGGTCGCATGGCTCACGCTGAGACCCCGCGACGTCATGTGGGTGACCGCACCCAACCTCACCCCGCTCGCCGGAATCCGCGCCGACCTGGCACTGGGCTCCCTGGAGGCCGCGCACCGCATCGGGGAGGGGCTGCTCCTGCTCGCCCCGCTCGGCGTACTGCTGCCGCTCATCGGGGGACGGCTGGACGTCTCCCCCGTGGGCTCGCTCCTGCGGACGACCGCCGCCGCCGCACTCGTCTCGCTCGGCATCGCCCTGCTCCAGACCTCCGTACCGGGGCAGGTCGCCGACGTGGACGCGCTGCTCCTGAACACCGCGGGCGCGGCGTTCGCGCACATCGCCGTCGTCCCCGCCGGGCGCATCGCACTGCGGCGGCGCGTCCCCGTACAGGCTCCGGCTCAGGGTCGTACCCCGACGATTCCCAGGGTCGGGATCGCCCCGTAGTCCGACGCTTTGCCCGGTTCGGGACGGGAGGATGGAGACATCACAGACCACCTCCCGAACCGAAGGAGCACCTCATGGCCACCCTTGCCCGCCCCCGCGACGGACGGATGATCGGCGGAGTGTGCGCGGCGCTGGCGCGGCGCTTCGGCACCTCGGCCACCACCATGCGCGTGATCTTCGTGCTCTCGTGCCTGCTGCCGGGCCCTCAGTTCCTGCTCTACATCGCGCTGTGGATCCTCTTCCCGAACGAGAAGGGCTCCGGCGCCCAGAGCACCCCCAGCACCGCCTGGTGAACCCCTAGGGGGCCGACAGCACCCGGCGTACCTTCTCCAGCTGCTTGTCCGCCACGTCCCGCGGCACCTCGACCAGCTCCTGGGCCCTGCCCTGGACCGGCGCGCCGAGGTTGATCGTCATGAACCGCACGATCGTGGCGCCCTGGCGCACCACCACGATGTGGACCGGCGTCTCCACGTTGACCTGCGTGGACGACGCGGACCAGCTCACCGACTCGTCACCGCCGATCCGGTACGGCCGCACCTGGACGCGCCCGTACGTGGAGCTCGTCCCGCCCAGTTCGACCTTGAATCCGGTGCAGGTGGCGACCGCCGCGCGCAGGTCCCTGATCAGCTTCTCGGCGTCGGGGCGCGCGTACGTACTGAGCGACGCCGCGACCGCGAGGCCGAGCTTGCGCTGGGAGCCGAGGCCCCGGTTGACCGTCTCGCGCGCCTGCGGGTTCGGCTGGTCGCCCATGACGTCGGCGAGCGGCTGGCACGGCTTGCGGTCGGCCTGCGGGCGGGACCGGCCCTGGGCGGTGGTGTCGGCGGAGACCTGATAGCCGGGCACGTCGCCCTGTTCGAGGGCGGCCCGCTGGAGCGCGGTCCGCGCGGTGGCCGAGGAGCCCTTCGGGGCGGGCGCGGAGGCCTTGCCGTCGGACCCGCCGCCCGAAGCGCCGCACGCGGTGGTGAGGAACAGCGCCGACGCCGTCACCAGTACGGCACGCCAAGTCGCCTGCACACGCATCGTCGGAACCCTACTCACCTGTCAATAACCAGCGTACGAGCCGCGATCCTGACACAGACGCGGTGGGGCGCACACCCGCGACCGGGTGTGCGCCCCACCACAACGCCTCAAAGCACCGCCAGGCGGTACGTTTCGGCCATCAGCCGCCGAGGCCGGGCAGGCCACCGCCCAGGGCTCCGCCGACCGGCAGGCCGCCGAGGAGGCCCTTCACCGGGTTGGGGTCCCCGATCGCGGACGTGCCCTGGGCGAGGGCGTTCTGACCGGCGGCCAGCGACTCCGGGGCACCCGTCGGGAGATTGTCGGTGACGCCCTCGACGGGCAGCGTCTTGGTCAGGCCCGAGAGGGCGGGGAGCTCGGGCACGCCCGCGATGGCGGGCGCGGCGGAGGCCGTACCGGCGGCAGCGGCGGCGAAAGCGACACCGACGGCGGCGGCACCGAGCGACTTGACGGCAGACTGCTTCATCTGGAATTCATCCTAGGGAAGGGGATGTGAGCGGCTCTGCAAGCTAGTCACGCCGCCACTCGCCCCGCAAACACGTGAAACCACGGAAAACGGCCGGGAATTGCTCCTCCCGGCCGTTCAGCGATTTATCCGATCAGCCCATGGGCGGGGTAGACCCGCTGGTCGCGGCGGTCTGCTTGAACAGCCATTCGGATTTCAGCTCGGCATAGCCGGGCTTGATGACGTCATTGATCATGGCGAGGCGTTCGTCGAAAGGAATGAACGCTGATTTCATCGCATTGACGGTGAACCACTGCATGTCGTCGAGCGTGTAGCCGAACGCCTCGGTCAGCCGCTCGAATTCCTCGCTCATGCTGGTGCCGCTCATCAGGCGGTTGTCGGTGTTCACGGTGGCCCGGAAGTGGAGCCGGCGCAGCAGCCCGATCGGGTGCTCGGCGTACGAAGCGGCGGCGCCGGTCTGGAGGTTGGACGTCGGGCACATCTCCAGCGGGATGCGCTTGTCCCGTACGTACGAGGCGAGCCGACCCAGCTTCACGGTGCCGTCCTCGGCGACCTCGATGTCGTCGATGATCCGCACCCCGTGGCCGAGCCGGTCGGCGCCGCACCACTGGAGCGCCTGCCAGATCGACGGCAGGCCGAAGGCCTCGCCCGCGTGGATGGTGAAGTGGTTGTTCTCGCGCTTGAGGTACTCGAACGCGTCCAGGTGGCGGGTGGGCGGGAAGCCCGCCTCGGCGCCCGCGATGTCGAAGCCGACGACGCCCGAGTCCCGGTAGGTGTTGGCGAGTTCGGCGATCTCCAGGGCGCGGGCGGCGTGCCGCATGGCGGTCAGGAGCGCGCCGACGCGGATCCGGTGCCCGTTGGCGCGGGCCCGCCGCTCGCCCTCCCGGAAGCCGTCGTTGACGGCCTCCACGACCTGCTGGAGCGTCAGCCCCTGCTCCAGGTGCTGCTCCGGCGCGTACCGCACCTCGGCGTAGACGACCCCGTCCTCGGCCAGGTCCTCGGCGCACTCGGCGGCGACGCGGAACAGCGCGTCGCGGGTCTGCATGACGGCGCAGGTGTGCGCGAAGGTCTCCAGATACCGCTCCAGGGAACCGGAGTCGGCGGCTTCCCGGAACCAGATGCCGAGCTTGTCGGCCTCGGTCTCGGGCAGACCGGTGTACCCGGTCTCTTGAGCGATCTCGATGATGGTGCCAGGACGCAGACCGCCGTCGAGGTGGTCGTGGAGCAGCACCTTCGGGGCGCGGCGGATCTGGTCCGTGGTCGGTACGTCGGTGGTCTGGCTCGTCATCTGCGCATGCTAGCCCCTACGCGCGTAGATCGCCGGGAGTCGCTCGGTTGCCGATACGTAACAGTGACCGCGCGGACGGGTGGAGTACACCTCGCCTTCTGAGACTGTTCTGTCATGGCACAGCATGCGACTTCCCTGCCTGCTGCCCGGCTCGGACGGCCCGTCGGTGCGAGCGGCGCCGGCTCCTCGGTCGGCGGTGTGGTGCTGGTGCTGCCGGACGGCGACCCCGTCTCGGCGCGCCGCCCTTCGCCCGTCTCGTACGCCTCGGCACTGCCGTTGGCCCGCCGGCTCGCCCGGGCGGGGCGGGACGACGGACTCGTGGCGCACCTCGTCCGCTACCGGGGGCGCGGCTGGAACGGCGGCGACGCGCGGCTCGCGGCGGACGCCGAGTGGGCCGCCGAAGAGGTGGTGCGGCGGTACGGGGACGTGCCCGTGTGCCTCGCCGGGCACGGGATGGGCGGGCGGGCGGCGCTGCGGGCGGCGGGACACTCGGCCGTCAACTGCGTGCTCTCGCTGGCGCCTTGGCTGCCGGAGGAGGACGTGGCGGCCGAGCCGGAGCCGGTGAAGCAGCTCGTGGGGCGGCGGGTGCTGATAGTCCACGGCACCAACGACGCCCGCAGCGACCCGGAGTTGTCATTCCGGCTCGCCGCGCGCGCCAAGAAGACCAACCGCGACACCTGCCGCTTCGAGGTCCACTCGGACGGGCACAGCCTGCGCCAGCACCGGGCCGAAGTCCTGGCGCTGGCGGCCGACTTCGTGAAGGGGTCGCTCTTCACACACCCGTACGCGCGTCCGGTCGCCGACGCCCTGGCCGCGCCGCCGCCGCTGGGGCTGCGGATGCCGCTGGCGGCGGGATTCGGGAAGTCGCTGCACGTGTGAGCGCAGCCGTCGATCCCGTACGGCTCACTCCGGCAGCAACTGCCCCCGCCGGGACAGCAGGAACGCCTTGAAGGCGGCCACCGGCGGGGTGTCCGGGTGGCCGTCCAGCCAAGCCACGCCGATCTCGCGGGCCGCGCGCGGCGCCGTCACCGTCAGCTCCACGACGCCCGGGCGGGCGAACGCGGGCGGCGGCAGCAGGGCCACGCCCAGGCCCGCCGCCACCAGGCCGCGCAGGGTCTCCGCCTCCTCGCCCTCGAAGGCGACCCTCGGCGTGAACCCGGCCTGCGCGCACAGGTCGTCCGTGATGCGCCGCAGTCCGTAGCCGGGCTCCAGGGTCACGAACGTCTCGTCGGCGGCCTCCGCGAGCCGGACCCGCTTGCGGGCCGCGAGGCGGTGGTCGTCGGGGACGACGAGCCGCAGCCGCTGCTCGTCCAGACGCCGGGCCACGAGGTCGGGCGCGTCGGGCACCGGCGAGGTGAGGCAGAGGTCGAGGTCGCCCGCGCGCAGCCGCTCGATCATCGCCTCGCCGTAGTTCTGCACCAGCGTGAAGCGCACCCGGGGGTGGGTGACCCGGAAGGCCCGGATGAGGGCGGGCACGGTCTCGGAGCCCATGGTGTGCAGGAAGCCGAAGGCGACCTTGCCGGTGGCCGGGTCGGCGTCGGCCCGCACCGACTCGGCGGCCCGCTCGACCCCGTCCAGGGCGCGCTCGGCCGAGGCGAGGAAGGTGCGCCCGGCCGGGGTGAGCGAGACCGTACGGCCCTTGCGGGCGAACAGGGCGACGCCGAGGTCCTCTTCGAGCCGGACCATGGCCCGCGAGAGCGTCGGCTGGGGCACCCCGAGCTCCTGCGCCGCGCGCGTGACGTGCTCGTGGCGGGCGACCGCGGCGAAGTACGCCAGGCGGGGCGCGAGCACCGTGACAATGTCTTCTTCGTTACTGTTCAATGACAGACACCCGCCTGAGCTGTGCTTATGCGTACACGCATCAATTATGCGCGCTCGATGCATTGGACGCATAAATCTGCCGGGCCTACGGTCGAGACATGCCTCCTGCCAGTACCGGGGCACCCACCACCGTGGGTGCCTCCACCGCGCCGTCCCCCGACCAGCTCTTCCCGGGCGCTCCCGGCTACCGCCGGATGAGCTTCGCGCTCTTCGCCGCCGGGGTCGCGACCTTCGCCCTCCTCTACTCCACCCAGGCCCTTCTCCCGCTGATCTCGGACGACTTGGGGGTGTCGGCCTCCGCGGCGAGCTGGACCGTGTCAGCGGCGACCGGCGCGCTGGCGCTGTGCGTACTGCCGCTGAGCGCGCTGTCCGAGCGGTTCGGCCGGTCCCGGATGATGACGGTCTCCCTGGTTGTGGCGGTCGCCGTGGGGCTGCTGGTCCCGTTCGCGCCGAACGTGAGCTGGCTGGTGGCGCTGCGGGCGGTGCAGGGCGCGGCGCTCGCCGGGCTGCCCGCCTCCGCGATGGCCTATCTCGCGGAGGAGGTGCGGCCCAAGGCGCTGGTCGCGGCGATCGGCCTGTTCGTGGCGGGCAACTCCATCGGCGGCATGAGCGGCCGGATCCTCACCGGCTGGGTGGCCCAGGCGTGGGGCTGGCGCGCGGCGCTGGCGGCGGTCGGGCTGCTCGCCGCCGGGTGCGCGGTGGCGTTCCGGCTGCTGCTCCCCCGCTCCCGCCACTTCAAGGCCGCGCCCCTGGACCCGCGGGCCCTCGCGGCCACCGTGCGCGGCCACCTCGCGGACCCGCTGCTCGTCCGCCTGTACGCGATCGGCGCGCTCTTCATGACGGTGTTCGGCGCCGTCTACACGGTGATCGGCTACCGGCTCACCGCCGCGCCCTTCCACCTCCCGCAGGGCGTGGTCGGCTCGATCTTCCTGGTCTACCTGGTCGGTACGGTCTCCTCGGCCGCGGCCGGACAGCTGGTCGCCCGGCTCGGCCGCCGGGGCGCGCTCTACCTGGCCGTCTCGACCACGACCGCCGGTCTGGTGCTGAGCCTGCTCGACACGCTGGCGGCGGTCCTGGCGGGCCTGGTGCTGATCACCGCGGGCTTCTTCGCGGGCCACGCGGTGGCCTCCTCCTCGGTGAGCCGCACCGCGAAGACGGGCCGCGCCCAGGCGTCGGCGCTCTACCAGTCCGCGTACTACCTGGGCAGCAGCGCCGGCGGCACGCTCGGCGCGATCGCCTTCCACGCGGGCGGCTGGCCCGCCACGGTCCTGCTCGGCCTGCTCGCGGTCCTCGGCGTCGTCTCGGTGACGCTGTACGGCAGCCACGCCGCCCGGGTCGAACGGCGCTTCGCCACGACCCACGCGACCTGCTGAAACGCCACCACGGGGCGCGATTGTCAGTGGCCTCCGGTAGCTTCCGAAGGGCTGGGGCACGGAAAAGCGCACGGTCGATCTGGGGTGGACGCGATGAGTGATCTGTCAACGGCGACGGACCTGGACTCCCGCCTGGAGAAGCACCGGGTCGAGCTGACGGGGTACTGCTACCGGATGCTCGGCTCGGCCTTCGAGGCGGAGGACGCGGTGCAGGACACGCTGGTCCGCGCCTGGCGGAGCTACGAGAAGTTCGAGGGCCGCTCGTCCCTGCGGTCCTGGCTGTACCGGATCGCGACCAACGTCTGCCTGGACATGCTCACCGCCAGCGGCAAGCGGGCCCGCCCGATGGACCTCACGGCCCCGCAGACGGCCTCCTCGGCCGTGCTGCGCTCGCGGCCGGAGGTGACCTGGCTGGAGCCGGTGCCGGACGCGCGGGTGCTGCCGACGGCGGTGGACGACCCGGCCGAGACGGCGGTCGCGCGCGAGAGCGTGCGGCTCGCCTTCGTGGCTGCCCTCCAGCATCTGCCGCCCAAGCAGCGGGCGGTGCTCATCCTGCGCGAGGTGCTCGCGTGGAAGGCCAGCGAGGTGGCCGAGCTGCTCGGCACGACGGTGGCGTCGGTCAACAGCGCGCTCCAGCGGGCGCGTTCGACGCTGGCGGAGTCGGAGCCGCGCGCCTCGGACGCGGCGGACCCGCTCGACGAGGAGCAGCAGAAGCTCCTGGCCCGCTATGTGGCGGCGTTCGAGGGGTACGACATGTCGGCCCTGACGTCCCTGCTGCACGAGGACGCGACGCTGTCGATGCCGCCGTACGACCTGTGGCTGCGGGGCCCCGAGGACATCGTGGCGTGGCATCTCGGTACGGGTCATGGGTGCCGGGGGTCACGTCTGGTGCCGACGGTGGCCAACGGCACGCCCGCGTTCGGGCAGTACCGGCCCGGCCCTGGCGGGCGGCATGAGCCGTGGGCGCTTCAGGTCGTGGAGATCGCGGACGGGAAGATAGTCGGGCTCAACGCGTTCTTGGACACGGCGCGTTGGTTCCCGATGTTCGGGTTGCCGGACGGGCTTTCGTAGGAACAGTGCGGCCCGGTGGTGGGCTGGTCGCGCAGTTCCCCGCGCCCCTTAGGCAGTAGGCCGCAGCCGGAGAATCCAGCTCAGCCACAGGCTTTTAGGGGCGCGGGGAACTGCGCGACCAGCCACCCACCCGCAGACGAACGACTACTCCACCAGACCCGCAAGGTGCAGCAGCGCCACCAACCCCGGCCCCGCGTTCCGTATCGACAGGTGGCCGCCCGCCCGGCGCGCGGTCAGGCGGAGGCGGGCCACCGCCTCCACCGCCGCCAGGTCGGCCCTGACCACCTCCCGCAGGTCGCACACCACCTCCCGCGCCCCCGCCGCGTACAGCTCCCGCAGCCGCTCGCACAGCGCGGGTACGTCGGCGAGGGTGACGGGGGCGGGGACGACCAGGTGGGCCGGTTCGGTGGGCTTCACACGCAGACAGACCCGCCCCGGCCGGGAAAGTCATCGGCCGGGTGCGGGTCTGCGGGGTGGCGCGGAGGCGTCAGGCGATCCGGTCGAGGACGATCGGGTTCGCGGTGAACGAGGTGCCCGCCGGAGCGATGTCGTACGAGCCGCCCAGCGTCTGGAGGGCGTACTCGAACTTCTCCGGCGTGTCCGTGTGCAGGGTCAGCAGCGGCTGACCCGCCGTCACCGTGTCGCCCGGCTTGGCGTGCAGCTCGACGCCCGCGCCCGCCTGCACCGGGTCCTCCTTGCGCGCCCGGCCGGCGCCCAGGCGCCAGGCGGCGACGCCGATGTCGTACGCGTCGAGGCGGGTCAGCACGCCCGACTGCGGGGCGGTGACGACGTGCTGCTCGCGGGCGACCGGCAGGGTCGCGTCCGGGTCGCCGCCCTGGGCCGCGATCATCCGGCGCCAGACGTCCATGGCCGAGCCGTCGGCGAGCGCCTTCTCAGGGTCGGCGTCCTTGATCCCGGCCGCGTCCAGCATCTCGCGGGCCAGCGCCAGGGTGAGGTCGACGACGTCCTGGGGGCCGCCGCCCGCGAGGACCTCGACGGACTCGCGCACTTCCAGGGCGTTGCCCGCGGTGAGGCCCAGCGGGGTGGACATGTCGGTGAGCAGCGCGACGGTCTTGACGCCGCTGTCGGTGCCGAGCGCGACCATGGTGGAGGCGAGCTCGCGGGCGTCCTCGATGGTCTTCATGAAGGCGCCGGTGCCGACCTTGACGTCGAGGACCAGCGAGCCGGTGCCCTCGGCGATCTTCTTCGACATGATGGACGAGGCGATCAGGGGGATCGCCTCGACCGTGCCGGTCACGTCGCGCAGCGCGTACAGCTTCTTGTCGGCCGGGGCCAGGCCGTCGCCCGCCGCGCAGATGACCGCGCCGGTGGTGTCCAGGACGTTCAGCATCTCCTCGTTGGAGAGCAGCGCGCGCCAGCCGGGGATGGACTCCAGCTTGTCCAGGGTGCCGCCGGTGTGGCCGAGGCCCCGGCCGGACAGCTGCGGCACGGCCGCGCCGCACGCGGCGACCAGCGGGGCGAGCGGCAGCGTGATCTTGTCGCCGACGCCGCCGGTGGAGTGCTTGTCGGCGGTGGGGCGCGAGAGCGCGTCGAAGTTCATGCGCTCGCCGGACGCGATCATCGCGGCGGTCCAGCGGGCGATCTCCGTACGGTTCATGCCGTTGAGCAGGATCGCCATGGCGAGTGCCGACATCTGCTCGTCGGCGACCACGCCGCGGGTGTAGGCGTCGATGACCCAGTCGATCTGCTCCGGGCTCAGCTCGCCCCGGTCTCGCTTGGTGCGGATGACGGAGATGACGTCCATGGCATTCCTTCCGGCAAGTGCGGTTCGTCCGTACGGTATACGCGACTCTACGCGCATAGAGAGGGGTGACGGGTGCGGCCCCTCCTTCGCCGGTCGGCAACGGAGGGGCCGCGGTGGTTACTTGAGCGACTGCCTGAGGTGGTCGGGCCCGAAGGCCTGCGGCAGCATCGCGGAGAGCGGCAGGATCCCCTCCGGGGTCTCCACCAGCAGCTCCGGTCCGCCGTGCTCGTACAGCAGCTGGCGGCAGCGGCCGCAGGGCACCAGCACCGTGCCGTGGCCGTCGACGCACACGAAGTGCGTCAGCCGGCCGCCGCCGCCGAGCCGCAGCGCCGAGACGAGCCCGCACTCGGCGCACAGCGCCAGGCCGTACGAGGCGTTCTCGACGTTGCAGCCGGTGACCGTGCGCCCGTCGTCGACGAGCGCCGCCGCGCCGACCGGGTAGTCCGAGTACGGGGCGTACGCCCGGGACATGGCGTCCCGGGCCGCCTCGCGCAGGGCTTCCCAGTCGACGGAGGTGCCGGGGGCGTCCGGCGTCACTTGCCCTGGCCCTTGCGGTAGCGCATGCCGTCGGCCTTGGGCATCCGCAGGCGCTGCGCGGAGAGCGAGAGCACGAGCAGCGTGACCACGTACGGCGTGGCGCCGACGAAGTCGCCGGGCACGTCGTCGGTGACCAGGTACCAGACCAGGATCGCGGCGGCCAGGACCGCGCTGATGACGGCCTGGAGCACGGCCTTCTTGTACGCCTTCCAGGCGGCCAGGGCGACCAGCAGGACGACGAGCAGGAGCAGCAGGGCGTGGACGGTGGTGCCGCCGTTGCGCAGCTGGAGCGCGTCGGAGAAGCCGAACAGGCCGGCGCCCATGGCGAGTCCGCCCGGCCGCCAGTTACCGAAGATCATCGCGGCGAGACCGATGTAGCCGCGGCCGCCGGTCTGGCCCTCCAGGTAGATGTGCGAGGTGACGAGCGCCAGGAACGCGCCGCCGAGACCGGCGAGGCCGCCGGAGATCGCGACCGCCGCGTACTTGTACGTGTACACGTTGACGCCGAGGGACTCGGCGGCGATCGGGTTCTCGCCGCAGGAGCGCAGCCGCAGGCCGAACGCGCTCTTCCACAGCACCCACCAGGTGCCCACGAAGAGCAGCACGGCGATGACGGTGACCCAGGAGACGTCGGTGACCAGGCCGCCGAGGATCCCGGCGAGGTCGGAGATCAGGAACCAGTGGTGCTTCTGGATCGACTCCAGGCCCGAGGACAGGCCCGGGATCGTGAAGTCGGGCAGGGTGTCGGCGGGCGGCGACTGCTTGGGGTTGCCGCCCTTGGCCGCCGCGTCGCCCTCGTTGAAGAAGAGCTTCGCCATGTACTGCGTGGCGCCGAGCGCGAGCAGGTTGACGGCCACACCGGAGACGATGTGGTCGACGCCGAAGGTGACGGTGGCGACCGCGTGGACGAGGCCGCCCAGCACGCCGAAGCCGATGCCGGCGAGCAGGCCGAGCCAGGGGCTGGACTGCCAGCCGACCCAGCCGGCGCCGAACGTGCCGAGGATCATCATGCCTTCGAGGCCGATGTTGACCACGCCGGCCCGCTCCGACCACAGGCCGGCGAGGCCCGCCAGGCCGATCGGCACCGCGAGGCCGAGGGCGGCGCTGATCTGGCCGGTGGAGGTCAGCTGGTCGGCGCCGGTGATCACGCGCACGGCGGAGACCAGGATCAGCGCGCCCGCGATGATCAGCAGGAGCTGCGCCAGGGAGAACTTGCGCTTGGCGTTGCCCTTGAGCCCGGCGGGGGGCGGCGGGGTCTTGGCGGGGGTCGTCGTGACGCTCATGCCGTCACCTCCTGCTTCTTGGCGGCCTGGGCCGCGAGCTCGGCGCCGACGCGCTGCTGCTGGCGCTTGAGGCCGTAGCGGCGGACGACTTCGTACGCGATCACGACGCACAGGACGATGACGCCCTGGATCACGCCGAGGATCTCCTTGTCGTAGCCGATCACTTCGAAGTGGCCGGTGGTGCGCTCCAGGTAGCCCCAGACCAGCGCGGCGAGCGCGACGCCCACCGGGTGGTTGCGGCCGAGCAGCGCGACGGCGATGCCGGTGAAGCCGAGGCCCAGCGGGAAGCTGTTGTCGAACTGGTGGCTGTCGTTGAGCAGCGTCGGCAGACCGACCAGACCGGCCACCGCACCCGAGATGATCATGCTGGTGATGATCATCTTCTTGACGTTGGCACCGCTGGCCGCGGCCGCGGACTCGGACTGGCCGACGGCCCGCAGGTCGAAGCCGAAGCGGGTGCGGCCGAGCACGAACCAGTAGGCGAGGCCCACGAGCACCGCGATGACGACGAAGCCCCAGATCTGGCCGGCGTCACCGTTGTCGATACTGAAGAACCAGGAGCTGTGCGGCAGCGGCTTGGTGGAGACGAGCGTGCCCGCCTGGTCGAGCTGGCCGAGCCGCTCGGGCTGGAGCAGATAGGCGATGATCGCGGTCGCGATGGCGTTCAGCATGATGGTCGAGATGACCTCGCTGACGCCCCGGGTGACCTTGAGGACACCCGCGATGGCCGCCCACAGGGCGCCCGTCACCATCGCCGCGAGGATCATCAGCGGGATGGCGACGATGCCCGGCAGCGAGACCGCGCCGCCGATGACGGCGGCGAGGAAGGCCGCGATGCGGTACTGGCCGTCCACACCGATGTTGAAGAGGTTCATCCGGAAGCCGACGGCCACCGCGATGCCCGCGAGGTAATACGTCGTCGCCTTGTTCAGGATGTAGACCTGGCTGTCGCTGGCGGAGCCGTACGACAGCATGTCGTTGAACGCGGGCATCGGGTTCTTGCCGGTGGCCAGGATGACCAGGGCGGTGACGACGAGCGCCGCCACCACCGCGAGCACGGGGGCCGCGATCGCGAGGAGCAGCTTCTCCTTGTCGATGCGCTGGGTGAACTTTTTCATCGGTCCTCTCCCCCGGTGCTGTCGTGGTGCTCCAGATGGCCGGCGGCGGCGCCGGTCATGGCGGAGCCCAGCTCCTCAGGGGTGATCGTGGCGGGGTCGGCGTCGGCGACCAGGCGGCCGCGGTACATCACCCGCAGGGTGTCGGACAGGCCGATCAGCTCGTCCAGGTCGGCGGAGATCAGCAGCACCGCGAGGCCCTCGCGGCGGGCCGTGCGGATCTGGTCCCAGATCTGCGCCTGTGCGCCCACGTCCACGCCCCGGGTGGGGTGCGCGGCGATCAGGAGCTTGGGGTTGTGGCTCATCTCGCGGCCGACGATCAGCTTCTGCTGGTTGCCACCGGAGAGCGAGGCCGCGGTGACCTCGATGCCCGGGGTGCGCACGTCGTACTCGCGCACGATGCGCTCGGTGTCCGCCCGCGCGGCCTTGTTGTCGAGCAGCCCGCCCTTGGAGTTGGGGCGCTCGGTGACGTGGCCGAGGACGCGGTTCTCCCAGAGGGGGGCCTCCAGGAGCAGGCCGTGGCGGTGGCGGTCCTCGGGGATGTACCCGATGCCGCCCTCGCGGCGCTTGCGGGTGGGCGCGTGCGAGATGTCGGTGGCGTCGAGGGTGATGACACCGCCGTCCGGGTCGCGCATGCCCATGATGGCCTCGACGAGCTCGGCCTGGCCGTTGCCCTCGACGCCGGCGATGCCGAGCACCTCGCCCTTGTGGATGGTGAAGGAGACTCCGGAGAGCACCTCGCGGACCACGCCGTCGGGGTCGGTGGCGGCCAGCCGCAGCTCGTCCACCTTGAGCATCGGCACGTCGGTGACGGTCGACTCGCGGGTCTCCGGGGACGGGAGCTCGCTGCCGACCATCAGCTCGGCGAGCTGCTTGGTGGTGGTGTTCTTCGGGTCGGCGGTGCCGACCGTGGTGCCGCGCCGGATGACGGTGATGTCGTCGGCGACCGAGAGCACCTCGCCCAGCTTGTGGGAGATGAAGATGACGGTCAGGCCCTCGGCCTTGAGCTCGCGCAGGTTGTCGAAGAGCGCCTCGACCTCCTGCGGGACCAGGACGGCCGTCGGCTCGTCGAGGATGAGGGTGCGGGCGCCGCGGTAGAGGACCTTGAGGATCTCCACGCGCTGGCGGTCGGCGACACCCAGGTCCTCGACCATGGCGTCGGGACGGACGCCCAGGCCGTACGCGTCCGAGATCTCCTTGATCTTCTTACGGGCCTTGGCGCCGATGCCGTACAGCTTCTCGCCGCCGAGAACGACGTTCTCCAGGACGGTGAGGTTGTCGGCGAGCATGAAGTGCTGGTGCACCATGCCGATCCCGCGCGCGATGGCGTCGGCGGGGCTGTGGAAGACCGCCTGCTCGCCGTCGACGGTGATGGTTCCCTCGTCCGGCTTCTGCATGCCGTAGAGGATCTTCATCAGGGTCGACTTGCCGGCACCGTTCTCACCGCAGAGGGCATGGACGGTGCCCTTCTTGACGGTGATGTCGATGTCCTTGTTGGCGACGACGCCGGGGAATCGTTTGGTGATGCCGCGCAGTTCGACGGCGGGAGGGCTGGACGCGTTGATGGCGCACTCTCCTACGAGAAGGAGGGGGTGGGGGCAGAGGGCGTGGTGACGCTAGCGCGCCAACTCCCGCCTACGCGCGTAGAGTTGACACATCGTTATGGGCTCGGCGGGGAGGGGGCTCTCCCTCCCCGCCGAGCCCGTCACTGCTTCAGTGCCGTGACGCGGTCCGGCCCCCGCGAGGGGGCCGGGTCACGGCCCGGATCACGGGGTCGTCTTGACCTTGATCTGGCCGTCGACGATCTTCTTCTTGGCCTCGTCGAGCTTGGGCTTGATGTCGTCGATGAAGCCGCCGCTGGTGGCGAGGGACACGCCGTCCTTGGCCAGCGGGTAGCTGTTGGTGCCGGTCAGCGGCTTGCCGTCCTTGACGGACTTGACCAGGTCGTAGACGCCGATGTCGACGTTCTTGACGACCGAGGTCAGGATCGAGGCCTTGTACTTGGCCAGCGACGCCTGGTTGTACTGGTCGGAGTCGACGCCGATCGCCCAGGCGCCCTTCTTGCCCGCGACGGCCTCGATGGCGCCGTTGCCGGAGGAGCCGGCCGCCGTGTAGATGACGTCGGCGCCGTTGTCGAGCATGCCCTGCGCTGCGGCCTTGCCCTTGTCGGGGCTGGCGAAGCCGGAGGTGTCCGAGCCGTGCGACAGGTACTGCGGGTCGACCTTGACGCCCGGCTTGGTGTCCTTGACGCCCTGGACGAAGCCCGCCTCGAACTTCTTGATGAGCGGAACGTCCACGCCACCGATGAAGCCGACGTGGTCGGTCTTCGTCTTCAGGGCGGCGGCGACGCCGGCCAGGTAGGAGCCCTGCTCCTCGGTGAAGACGATGTTGTCGACGTTGTTGGCGCCCTCGACGACCGAGTCGACGATGCCGAAGCTGGTCTTCGGGAACTTGGCGGCGACCTGCTTCATCGAGTTGGCGTAGGCGTAGCCGATGCCGATGACCGGGTTGTAGCCCGCCTGGGCCAGCTGGGTGAGGCGCTCGACGCGGTCGGCCTCGGTGTCGGTCGTCTTGGCCGTCAGCTCCTTGATCTCACCGCCGAACTCCGCCTTGGCCTTGTCGATGCCGCGCGCGGCGGAGTCGTTGAACGAGTGGTCGCCACGGCCGCCGACGTCGTACGCGACACCGACCTTGACGCCCTTGCCGCCCGCGCTGGACGACGAGGAGGTGTCCTTGTCCTTCTCGGAGGAGGTGCTGCCACACGCGGTGGCGGAAAGCGCGAGCGCGGCGGTGGCGATACCGGCCGCAGCGATCTTGGATACCCGGCGCACGAGGAGGTCCCTTCAAAACGAACCGAGAGCGCCCCTACCGGCGCTGGTTTCGCGTCGGATCGTAACGCGCGTAGATGTCGCGTAAAGACCTGTTCGGAAGCCGTTATCGAATCGCCGCGAACAGAGGATGAAGTGTCCGGTTACGAACGGTGTCCTTCCAGCAGCGCTGCGGCAGTGAAGAGCTCCACACCGACCTTGATGGCCGCCTCATCGGCGTCGAAATCACCCCGATGCAGGTCAAGACGGGCGTTGGACCCCGGAGTGCGCACGCCGAGCCGGGCCATCGCGCCCGGCACGTGCTCCAGGTACCAGGAAAAGTCCTCGCCACCCAGACTCTGCTCGGTGTCCTCGATCGCGACGGCCCCTCGGCGCGCCGTCTGAGCCTCGCGCAGGAGTTCGGCCACCGCCGGATCGTTGACGACCGGCGGCACGCCGCGGACGTAGTTGATCTCGGACTTCGCGCCGTGCAGAGTGGCCACCTCGTCGATCGCGGCGTGCACCTTGTCGGGCGCGTCGCGCCAGGCGTCCAGGTCCAGGCAGCGCACGGTTCCGGCCAGCTCCGCGCGCATCGGGATGACGTTGCAGGCGTGCCCGGCGTCGATGCGGCCCCAGGTGACGGCGAGCCCGGCGCGGGCGTCGATCCGGCGGGCGAGCAGCGCGGGCACGTCGACGGCCACCCGGGCGGCCGCGGTGACCATGTCGGTGGTCAGGTGCGGGCGGGCGGTGTGGCCGCCGGGCCCGTCCAGGGTGATCTCCAGCCGGTCGCAGGCCGAGGTGATCGGCCCGGCCCGCAGCCCGATCCGGCCCGCGTCGACGCGCGGGTCGCAGTGCACCGCGATGATCCTGCCCACGCCGTCCAGCGCGCCGGAGCGGATCGCGTCGGTGGCGCCGCCGGGCAGCACCTCCTCGGCGGGCTGGAAGACCAGCCGGACCGGGTTCGGCAGCAGGCCCTGGCGGTCGAGCTCGGCCAGCACCAGACCGGTGCCGAGCACGGTGGTGGTGTGGATGTCGTGGCCGCAGGCATGCGCCCGATCGGGGACGGTCGAGCGGTACGGCGTGTTGACTTTGGCGTCCGGGATCGGCAGGGCGTCGATGTCCGCCCTGATCGCCAGCATGGGCCGTCCCCCCTTCCAGGTGCCGACATCGCACAGGAGTCCGGTCCCGCTGTCGAGGACCCGGGGCTTGAGCCCGGCCGCCTCCAGCCGCTTCTTGATCGCCGCGGTGGTGCGGTACTCCTGGTTTCCCAGCTCGGGGTGCATGTGCAAGTCCCGGCGGAAGGCGATGAGTTCGGCGCCCAGGGGCTCGGGGAGCAACCCGGGCAGTGGGGCTTCCCCGGGCAGATCGGCTTCGGGTTCGTCGGAGGCGCGCGACATCAACTGGTTCACCTGTTGAAGAGTAGGCCCCTTCAAGGGCCAACTAACCGTCGATCAACAAAAGTTCAGCCCGATAGGGGAAAGAAATCTGCCCGGCCGACGGTTGTCGGCCGTGGGGGCTGGGTAAACTCGCCGCTCGTTTCTCAGGCGTGTCGCAGATGTTTCGCAGTGTTCTCTCAGCGCGCTCTCAGCGCCGTCTCAGTCCGGCGCGCGCGGACGGCCCGCCGGGGCCCCGGCGGGCGCCCCGGCCCGGGCGCCCGCTCACGCCGCGACCATGCGCAGCCCGTGGGCGTCGCGGGCCGAGCCGGTGACGTCCGCGAGGAAGCCCTGGGCGCGCGGGGACGCCTTGTCGGTGAGCCAGCGGGGGTCGATGTCGCAGACCAGCAGGCGCACGTCGGTGCCCGCCAAGGCGGGCGGCAGGGTGTGCACGACCGTGGAGGGGAAACTGAGGATCGTCCGCCCGACGGGCCCGCGGCGGGCGATGAGTTCGAGTGGCAGGTCCGGCCGGACGATCTCCAGGCCGGTGCGCACGTGCAGCGTGCGCAGCTTCTCCGGGGACTCGCGGCGGTGGGCGAAGTACCGGGTCACGCCGTGGGTGCGGGCCAGGGTGGCGACCGCCTCCAGATACCGGTCGGGGTCGACCACGCCGGTTTCCACCAGCGAGGTGCCCACCATGTCCGCGCCCTTGGTGATGCGCGGCGGACCGAACCGGGCCCGGGTCCAGCCGAAGGTGTTCGGGGTGACCGTGACGGCCTCCGGCGCCTGTACGGGCATGGCACTGAACACCTCGACCGTACGCCCGCGCGAGGGCGTGAGCCGACGGCGGGCCGAGGCGGCGAAGGGGGCGAAGAGCACGTCGCGCGCCCCCGCCCGGCTGCCGCGCCGGTGCCAGCGCACCAGCCGCTCGCCGCTGCCCAGTTGGGCGACGAACTCCATGGTGGCCGTGCCGTCGTCGACGACGACCAGGTCACGGGCGCGGGCCACGGTCAGCAGCAGCTGGACGTAGCGCGAGAACGGGTCGCCGATGACGATCCGGTCGGCGCGGCGCAGCAGCGAGGAGAGCCCGCCGATGGTGCGCAGCGGCGCGGTGGGCCCGCCGCGCGCCTCTTCCCAGCGCACCCGCATGCCCTCCTCGCGGGCCAGCTCCGCCATCCGGCGCAGCTGGCCGCGCGACATCGGGTCGGTGGGCGACAGGACGACGACGGTGAGGTCGTCGTGGGCGGCCGCCGCGTCCTGGGGCCCGGACCGCTGGGCCGGCACGCCGTTCAGCAGCGGGCGCGTGGAATGGGCCCACTCCAGCACGTTGAGCAGCTGGACCGGGCTCTCCACGAAGGCGATCGTGGCGGAGGTGTCCCGAGGCACGGCGGCCGGCCCGGCTCAGACCGAGACCGGCGCGCGGTCGGCGTCGGCCGCCTCGGCCTCGGCGACGACACCGGTGACCCGGCGCAGCTTCTTCATCGGGGCGAGCTCCGACTCGTACACCTTCTTGACGCCGTCGCCGAGCGCGGCCTCGATGGTGCGGATGTCGCGGACCAGGCGCTGCAGACCGCCCGGCTCGACGGAGGCGGCCTGGTCGGAGCCCCACATGGCGCGGTCCAGGGTGATGTGGCGCTCGACGAAGGTGGCGCCGAGGGCGACGGCGGCCAGCGTGGTCTGCAGGCCCGTCTCGTGGCCGCTGTAGCCGATCGGGACGTTGGGGTACTCGGCCATCAGGCTGTTGATGACCCGCAGGTTGAGCTCCTCCGCCTTCGCCGGGTACGTGGAGGTGGCGTGGCAGAGCAGGATGTTGTCGCTGCCGAGCACCTCGACGGCGTGCCGGATCTGCTTCGGGGTGGACATGCCGGTGGAGAGGATCACCGTGCGGCCGGTGGCGCGCAGGGCGCGCAGCAGCTCGTCGTCGGTGAGCGAGGCGGAGGCGACCTTGTGCGCCGGCAGGTCGAACTTCTCCAGGAAGGCGACGGCCTCGGTGTCCCACGGGGAGGCGAACCAGTCGATCCCGCGCTTCTTGCAGTGCTCGTCGATGGTGCGGTACTCCGACTCGCCGAACTCCACCCGGTGGCGGTAGTCGATGTACGTCATCCGGCCCCACGGGGTGTCGCGCTCGATGTCCCACTGGTCGCGCGGCGTGCAGATCTCCGGCGTGCGCTTCTGGAACTTGACGGCGTCGCAGCCCGCGTCGGCGGCGGCGTCGATCAGGGCGAGGGCGTTGCCCAGGTCACCGTTGTGGTTGATGCCGATCTCACCGGTGACGTACACCGGCTGACCCGGTCCGGCGGTACGGCTGCCGAAGGTGCGCAGACGGTTGCTCATGAGGGGGTGTCCTTACTGGGCGGGGGAGTTGTGGAGCGAAGGGGTGTGGTGGAGCTCGGGTCCGAGGAGCCAGGCGGCGATCTCGCGGATCGCGCCCTCACCGCCGGGGGTGGCGGTGACCGCGCGCGCGGCGGCACGCACGGAGTCGTGGGCGTCGGCGACCGCGACCGGCCAGCCGACGAGGGAGAAGCAGGGCAGGTCGTTGACGTCGTTGCCCGCGTAGAGCACCCGCGCCGGGTCGACCCCCGCGTCCTCGCACCACTGCTTGAGGGCGAGATCCTTGCGGTCGACGCCGTGCAGTACGGGGATCCGGAGCTTGCGGGCGCGGGCGGCGACCACCGGGTTCTGCTCGGTGGAGAGGATCAGCAGCTTCAGTCCCGCGCGGCGCAGGGCGGCGACGCCGAGCCCGTCGCCCCGGTGCACGGCGACGAGTTCGCGGCCCTCGGAGTCGATGAGCACCCGGTCGTCGGTCTGGGTGCCGTCGAAGTCGAGGACGACCGCGTCGACGTCGGCGTGGTCGGGGGTGCGGGCCGGGTCGAGCAGCGGCGCGAGCGCCCGGGCGCGGGCCAGGTCGTGCGGGTCGTCGATCTCCAGGACGCGCGCCGGGTCGGTCTTGACCAGCGCGGTGCGGCCGAAGAAGCGGTGGCGGTGGGTGCGGAAGCCCTCGGCGTCCATCGCGTACGCGGCGCCGGTCTCCAGGAAGTCCTGGGGGCGGTCCTGGCGGCGCGGGCGGAAGCTCTTGTCGTGGCCCATGCCCTCGCCGCCGTCCTCGACGGACTCGCGCCAGACGAAGCCGTGGAAGGGGGCGACGGTGACGGCGGTGTCGGCGCCGTCCACGACGACGGCCGCGGCGACCCCGTCCACGTCCTCGTGGGTCAGGAAGGGGCTGGTGCACTGCACCAGCAGGACGACGTCGGTGTCCGCGTGCCCTTCGAGGGCGTGCAGCACGGCCGCCTCGCTGGTCGCGGTGTCCCCCGCGATCGCGGCGGGCCGCACCACCACGTGCGCGCCGGCCGCGGCGGCCGCGGCCGCGATCGCCGGGTCGTCCGTGGAGACGGCGACGTCGGTGACGTGGTGGGCGGCGAGGCAGGCCCGGACGGCCCGGACGACCAGCGGGACGCCGCCGACCGCGGCGAGGTTCTTGCCGGGGACGCCCTTGGAGCCGCCCCGGGCCGGGATGACGGCCAGGACCTTGGGCCGGGCGTTCGTCGAAGGCCGGTCGTTCATCAGAGTTCTCCCATCCGGCGGATGACCGGGGCCACGCGCTGCACGCCGTGGCGGTAGGCCCCGCGGGCCGCGTCCCGTACGGCGTCGCGCACCAGGCGGCGTACGCCGGTGGCCTCCGCCTCGGGTGCGGCGCCCGGCAGCGGGGTGCCGTCGGGGGCGAGGTGGTGGCGGGCGAGGATGCCGGGCAGATAGCCGGGGGCGGTTTCGGGCGTGTAGTAGGGGCGCACGGGCGGCAGGCCGGGCCGGGCGAGCAGCTCCGCGATGCGGGCGCGGGCCGCGTCGAAGGCGGTGGCGTAGGCGTCGCCGGGGGCCACCCCCTGGGCGGCGAGCCAGCCCACGTCGGGGGCCGGGCGGTGGCCGTCGTCCAGCTGGTCCCAGGAGGCGAGGCAGCCCGACCCGACGAAGTGGTGGTTGCCGAGGCCCTCGCGTACGCCCAGGTCGGTCAGGACGGCGGTGGGCACCGAGCGGTGCAGGGACTCCAGGGCGGCCGTCGAGGAGACCGTGACCAGCAGGTCGGTGCGGTCCAGGACCTCGCCCATGTTCCCGTACACCAGACGGAAGTTGGGCGGCAGCTCCAGGGAGCGGGCCAGCTTCTGGTACGGCTGCTCCTCGATGTGCGTGGTGTGCTCGCCGGGCTTGGAGCGCAGCTTGAGCAGCACCTCGCGGTCGGGGTGGCGGCGGGCGTGGGCGATCAGGCGCCGCAGCAGGTAGAGCCGGTCGGCGCGGCTCTCGGGCACGGAGGGCTGGGCGGCGAAGACGACGGTGTCGCGGCCCGGCTCGGGCGCGTAGGGCGCACCGCCGAGGAAGGGCAGGGCGGCCTCGGTCACCGCCGAGGCGTCGGCGCCCACGCCCTCGTACACCGCGCGGAACCGCTCGGCGTCGTGCCGGGAGTTGGCAAGGACCACGTCGGCGCCGTGGCGCAGCAGCAGGCCGTCGGCGAGCTTCTCGTAGACGACGCCGACGTAGCCGGTGACCAGGACGGGCCTGCGGGTGCCGGCCGGCCACAGCCGGGCGAGGCCGTGCAGGGCCGCCTGGGCCGCGCCGCCGACCAGCGCGAGGACCACCACGTCGTACCGCTCGCCCTCGACCGCCTTCAGGAACGCGGCCATCGTCACCTCGCGCAGGGCGTCGGCGTCGACGCCGACCTCGGCGAGCTGGCGCGGGGTGGGGGTGGCCCGGCCGCGCAGCAGGAAGCCGCTGAGCTCGGGCGGGCGCTCGGCGATCCGGCGGGCGGTGAGGGCACCCCATTTCCACCGGGTGTCGGAATCGGCGAGAACGGCGATCCGCGGCGGAGTGTCGGTGGGGTTCGTACGTGATGGCACGTCGACGAAACTAGGAATCCATTCCGTTTGGCGGCCCAACTGGACCGCAACAGATGGTTAACAGCGCGTCTACGAAAGAAGAAAGAGCTCGCAAAGTGAACCGGTTAATAAGCCGGTCGCCCAGTGTTCACCCAACATCCCTCGCACGGACAGGGCGAATGACGCGGCGGCACTTAGCGTCACCCGGGTGGTCAAGCTCTCCGTGGTCGTGCCGTTCTACAACGTGCGGACCTATGCCCCCGACACCCTGAGAAGTCTGCGCGACAACGCGCGTGAGGACTTCGAGTTCCTTCTGGTCGACGACTGCTCCTCGGACGGTACGGCCGCGCTGCTCGCCCGCGCCGAGCGCGAGCTGCCGGGGGCGGTGGTGCTCAGACACGAGAAGAACGGCGGTCTCGCCACCGCTCGCAACACCGGCATCGACGCGGCGCGCGGCGAGTACGTCACCTTCCTCGACGGGGACGACTGGCTCGCGCCCGGCTACTACTCCCGACTGGTGGCGGAGATCGAGGAGTTGGGCTGCGACTTCCTGCGCACCGACCACGTGCAGTGCACCGGCAGCCAGCGCTCGGTGCAGCGGGTGCCGCACGGGCGGCGCGGCGAGGTGCTGGACCCGCGCACGGCGATCCTGCCGACCACCCGCTCGACCTCGGTGGACTACGCGTTCGCCTGGGCCGGGATCTACCACCGGCGGCTGGTGGAGCGGGGTCTGCTGCACTTCACGGACGGGCTGCGCACGGCCGAGGACCGGCCGTGGATCTGGCGGCTGCACCGGCGGGCGGAATCCTTCGCGGTGGTGGGTCTGCTCGGCGTCTACTACCGGCGCGGAGTGGCGACTTCACTGACGCAGATCGGTGACGTACGCCAGCTCGATTTCATCCGGGCATTCGACCAGGTAATCGAGGAAACAGCCCAAGATCCAAATTCCGCGGAACTGCTGCCGAAGGCGGTACGGACATACTGCGCCATCATTTCCCACCACCTGGGAAACAGTGAAAGGTTCGAACCGGCCGTGGCACGGAAACTGCGGACAATGAGTGCGGGAGCGCTGAAAAGGATGCCGCAGGACATTCTCAACGAGGCGCTCGACTCGATGGACTCGGGCCGCGCGTCCCGGCTGCGACGGTTGCGCGGACGCACGGCCTCCCTCGGCTCGGCGGGGGCCGCGGCCTGATGCGTACGACTCAGATCTTCCTGGCGACGACGCTGTACGGAGTGGCGACGCTGGCCGCCGCGATCGACAGCGACTGCTTCGGCCCGGCCGACCGGCGGCTGCTCCTGGTCAGCAACAACGCCCCGATCCCGGAGACTTCGCCCTCGCTCGACGAGATGCCGGGCTTCGCGCCGCTGCGGGAGCGCTTCGACGGGGTGCTGTCGTGGAACGAGACCATCGCGCCGATGCACCCGGGCGGCTGGGCGCCGCGCGCGGACGACGTCCCGCTGTGGGAGCGGCAGCTGCGGCGCGCCTGGGACCTCGGGGACGACCGGATCGAGCTGGCCGTCGAGTCCATCCAGGTCAACCCGGCGGGCGCGGTCGCCCAGCTCTTCCCGGACGCGCCGCTGCACGTGTACGCGGACGGGCTGATGAGCTACGGCCCCACCCGCAACAAGCTGGACCCGCTGGTGGGTTCGCGGGTGCGGCGGGTGCTGCACCTGGACCTGGTGCCGGGCCTGGAGCCGCTGCTGCTCGGCGAGTTCGAGGTGGGCGCGGAGGTGATCCCGACGGCGGCCTTCACCAAGGTGGTGGGCGAGCTGTCGGCCGACGACGCCGACCTGGACGTGCCCGAGGGCGCGGCCCTGCTGCTCGGCCAGTACCTGGCCGCGCTCTCCATCCTGACCGAGGCGGAGGAGGAGCGGCTGCACCTTTCGATGGTGCGGGGCGCGGCCGCGCGCGGCCACCGCCGGATCGTCTTCAAGCCGCACCCCTCGGCGCCGCCCGCCTGGTCGGAGTCGCTGCGCACGGAGGCCGAGGGCCTGGGCGTCGAACTGACGGTCCTGGAGAGCCCGTTGCTGGCCGAGGTGCTGTACGAGCGGATCCGCCCGGCGCTGGTGGTCGGCTGCTTCTCCACCGCGCTCCTCACCGCGTCCGCGTTCTACGACATCCCCGTCGCCCGCACCGGCACGGACCTCCTCCTGGACCGCCTCACCCCGTACCAGAACAGCAACCGGGTGCCGGTGACGCTGGTGGACGCGCTGCTGCCGCCCCTGGAGGGCGAGCCGCCGGAGCCGCCGCACGACCTGGCGGCGCTGGTGGCGGCGGTCGGCTACGCGATGCAGTCCGAGATCCGCCCCGACCTGCGCCCCGCGGCCGAGCGCTACCTCTCCCGCCATCTCACCCCGCACACCTGGCGCTACTTCAAACGCCGCCGCCTGACGACCCTGGCCCTCCCGGGCGCGATCCCGTCCCAGCTGGCCTTCATCCCGCGCAACGCGACGGTACGGAAGCTGGCCCGCCGGGCGCGGGCCGCGGCGCGGCGGGCGCGGGCGGCGTAGGTCACCCGGCGGCGGCCCCGGTCCTCGCCAGGTACTCCCTGAGCCCCTCCGCCGTCTCCCCCGCCCAGCCCACGTATCCATCGGGGCGGATCAGGAACAGGCCGCGGCCGTAGGTGGCGTACGGGCTCAGTTCGTGGACGTGGATCTGGTCGCCGAGATCCCTCGGGGGTTCGGTGCCGAAGGCCAGCAGGGTGAAGTGCGGGCCCTGGAAGAGGTCGAAGAGGCGGCCTTCCGGGAGGATGCCGTCCGGGGCGCGGTCGCCGGGCTCCAGGGCGCCCGCGCCGCCCGAGGCGAGCGGGCCGCCCCGGTAGCCGATGCCGAGCTGCTTGACCTCGTTGCCGCGCTGGGGCTGCTGCCCGAACCGCGCCTCGCGGTGCAGCCGGGTGCTGATGCCGAGGACGTCGGCGGCGACGGGCTCCCGCTCCTGCTCGTACGTGTCGAGCAGCTCGGCCGGGGCGCCGTGCCGCAGCACCTGGCCGAGCTTCCAGCCGAGGTTGTAGACGTCCTGGACGCTGGTGTTGAGGCCCTGGGCACCGGCCGGCGAGTGCACATGGGCGGCGTCCCCGACCAGGAAGACGCGGCCCTCCCGGAACCGCTCCGCCAAGGCGGCCCACGGCCGGAACTCCGAGGCCCAGACGACCTCGGCCACCTGGTCGGCGGTGACCGGGGTACGGGTGGCGGCCAGCTTCCGTACGCCCTCCGGGGTGGTGTCCGGCACCGCGTCCACGTCCTCGTACTGCGCGTACAGCTGGAACAGCCGGGGCACGCCCGGCAGCGGGCAGAGCGAGGCGCCGCCGCCGCTCGCGCCCGGCCACATGTGCCAGTGGTCCTCGTCGACGGTCCGCACCGCGTCCGGGGTGAGGAGCACGTCCGCCACCAGCATCGGCTTGGGGTCGACGCGCTCGCCGCGCATGGAGACGCCGAGCAGCCGCCGCACGGTGGACTTGCCGCCGTCGGCCGCGACCAGATAGCGGGCGCGGACCTCGCGGCCGTCCGCGAAGGTGGCCGTGACCGCGTCCTCGTCCTGGTCGAGGCCGGTCACCTCGGCCTCGAAGACGACCTCGCCGCCGAGGGCGCGCAGATGGTCGTGGAGCAGCGCCTGGAGGTGCGACTGGCCGATCATCAGGGCGTTGGGGAACGGAGTCCGCTCGGTGGCCTCGGCGCGCTCCATGATGTCCCACTCGCGGCCGCGCACGGTCCCGTCCGGGCCCTCCCAGGTGAGCATCCGCGGGTACTCGCACCCGCCCGCCCGGACCCGGTCCAGGATCCCGAAGTCGTAGAGCACCTCCAGGGTGCGCGGCTGGACGGCCTTGCCGCGCGAGCCGGGGAAGAGCACGTCGGACTTCTCGACGAGCAGGGTGTCCACGCCCCGCCGGGCGAGGTCGACGGCGAGGGCGAGCCCGGCGGGACCGGCGCCGACGACGAGGACGTCGACTGCGGTCACGGGCGCTTGCTTAACGTTGTTAAGTGCCATGCCGGGAGCATCCGCTTAACGGTGTTAAGTTGTCAAGGTGGCTACGACGAGAATCGACCGCGCACAGGTCACCGACACCGCGCTGCGGCTCCTGAACGAGGTGGGCCTGGACGGGCTCACGCTCCGGGCGATCGCCAAGGAGCTGAAGGTCCAGGCGCCCGCGCTGTACTGGCACTTCAAGAACAAGCAGGCGCTGCTGGATGAGATGGCGACGGTGATGTACCGCCGCATGGCGGCGGACGGCGTCCCCGACATGACCCCCGACACGCCCTGGCAGGACCAACTCGCCGCCTTCAACCGGGCGTTGCGGTCCATGCTGCTGAGCTATCGCGACGGGGCGAAGGTGTACGGGGGTGCGCGCTTCACCGGGACCGATCACGCCGCGTCGCTGGAGGCGCTGCTCACCGCGATGGAAGCGGCGGGGATCGCGCCGAGCGACGCGGTGCTGGCCGGGACGACCGCGTACGCCTACACGATGGGCTTCGTGGCCGAGGAACAGGGCATGGGCCCCGAGCCCCTCGACATCGACGCGCGCGCGGTCCGCCTGGGCGACTTTCCGCTGGCCGCGGCGGCGGGGCCGGATCTCTTCAGGGGGTACGAGGAGCGGTTCGAGGGGGGTTTGCGGGTGGTGATCGCGGGGATCGAGACGGTGTTCGCGGGGCGGGACGAGGGGTAAGGGCCCGGCCTTCGTCTGCGGCTGGGTGAGTGGCTGGTCGCGCAGTTCCCCGCGCCCCTAAGAATGCCGCTGCGCGGCAATCCCCTGGGCGGCCCGGAGGGGCGCTTTTAGGGGCGCGGGGAACTGCGCGACCAGCCACCCACGGTCCGCAGACAAACGAGGGTTTTTAGGGGCGCGGGGAACTGCGCGCTCAGCCCCCACCGGTCCGCAGGCATCCCGCAGCCTCAGAACACCTCATGCGGAACATAGCTCCCCCACACCTCGCGGAGCGCCCCGCACACCTCCCCCACCGTCGCGCGAGCGGACAGCGCGGTCTTCATGGGGTACAGGACGTTCCCCGAACCCCCCGCGGTGGACCGCAACTCCGCCAGCGCCGAGGCAACCGCACCCGAGTCCCGCGAAGCCCGCAGACGCGCGAGCCGCGCCCCCTGCCGCGCCTCGATCTCCGGATCCACCCGCAGCGGCGAGTACGCCTCCTCCGCCTCCAACCGGAACCGGTTCACCCCCACCACCACCCGCTCCCCCCTGTCCGTCTCCTGCGCGATCCGGTACGCCGAGCGCTCGATCTCGCCCTTCTGGAAGCCGTGTTCGATCGCGCTCACCGCCCCGCCCAGGTCCTCGACCCGCCGCATCAGCGCCAGCACCTCCGCCTCCATGGCGTCCGTCATGGACTCCACGACGTACGACCCGGCGAAGGGGTCGACGGTCGCCGTCACGTCCGTCTCGTACGCGAGGACCTGCTGCGTCCGCAGGGCGAGGCGCGCGCTCTTGTCCGTGGGCAGCGCGATCGCCTCGTCGAAGGAGTTCGTGTGGAGCGACTGCGTGCCGCCGAACACCGCCGCCAGGCCCTGCACGGCGACCCGGACCAGGTTCACCTCGGGCTGCTGGGCGGTCAGCTGCACCCCGGCCGTCTGGGTGTGGAAGCGCAGCATCCACGACTTGGGGTCCTTCGCGCCGAACGACTCCCGCATCACCCGCGCCCAGATCCGCCGAGCCGCCCGGAACTTGGCGACCTCCTCGAGGAGCGTCGTACGGGAGACGAAGAAGAACGACAGGCGCGGCGCGAAGTCGTCCACGTCCATCCCGGCCGCCACAGCCGTACGGACGTACTCGATGCCGTCGGCCAGCGTGAACGCGATCTCCTGCGCGGGCGAGGCGCCCGCCTCGGCCATGTGGTAGCCGGAGATCGAGATCGTGTTCCACTTCGGCATCTCGGCCCGGCAGTACCGGAACACGTCCGCGACCAGCCGCAGCGACGGCTTGGGCGGGAAGATGTAGGTGCCCCGGGCGATGTACTCCTTGAGCACGTCGTTCTGGATCGTCCCCGTCAGCTCGCCCGCCGGGACGCCCTGCTCCTCGGCGACCAGCTGGTACATCAGGAGCAGCAGCGCCGCGGGCGCGTTGATCGTCATCGACGTCGAGACCTCGCCCAGCGGGATCCCGTCGAACAGGACCCGCATGTCCTCGACCGAGTCGACGGCCACCCCGACCTTGCCGACCTCGCCGTGCGCCAGCGGCGCGTCGCTGTCGTGGCCCATCTGGGTGGGCAGGTCGAAGGCGACGGACAGGCCCGTGGTGCCGTTGGCGATCAGCTGCTTGTAGCGGGCGTTGGACTCGGTCGCCGTGCCGAACCCGGCGTACTGGCGCATCGTCCAGGGGCGTGTCGTGTACATCGTCGGGTAGACGCCCCTGGTGAACGGGTACGCGCCCGGCTCGCCCAACTGCTCGGCCGCGTCCCACCCGGCCAGGGCGTCCGGCCCGTAGACCGGGTCGAGGGGAAGACCGCTCTCGGTGCGCCGGGCACCGTCCGACTCGCGCGCCATGTTTTCCGCCTCGCTTCCTCGACGGTTTTTTGCAACCGTTCGGGCCGGGAAACAGTCTCTGGGGTCAACCAGAGGGAATCATCAGGGGGGCGACGATGCGCCGGATCCATCTCACCACTGTCATAGCCAGGACGCTCGCCGCGGCGACCGTGCTGACCGTCACCGCCGCGTGCGGGGCCCAGTCGGACAAGGCGGCGGGGGCCGCCGACCAGAAGCCGGCGGCGGCAGCGCCGTCGACGGCACCGTCCGACGGCACCGCGAACGACAACAAGGCCGACGGCAGCACCGCCGACGGCGCCACCGAGGCCGACCCCGCGTCCGCCCCGTCCGCCAACAGCGCCGCCAAGTCCGCCCCGAAGATCCTGATGGCGACCGGTGCCAAGGGCGCCCAGGTCCAGGAGCTCCAGGCCCGGCTCGCCCAGGTCGGCTGGTTCGACGACACGCCGACCGGTACATACGGCAGCGTCACCGTCGCCGCCGTCAAGGGCTTCCAGAGCAAGCGCGGACTGCCCACCACGGGCTCCGCAGACACCGCCACCCTGCAGCGGCTGGCGGACATGACGACCAAGCCGACCCGCGACGAGCTCGCCGGGAAGGCCGTCAACAAGCCGAAGACCAAGCTGGACAAGCGGTGCATGACCGGCCGCGTGCTGTGCATCAGCAAGACCACCCGCACGCTCAACTGGGTGGTGAACGGCAAGGTCCTGTCGTCGATGGACGTGCGGTTCGGCTCGCAGTACACGCCGACCCGCGAGGGCACCTTCAAGGTCTTCCTGAAGAGCAAGAACCACGTCTCGTCGATCTACCACACGCCGATGCCGTACGCGATGTTCTTCAGCGGCGGCCAGGCCGTGCACTACTCGTCGGACTTCGCCAAGCGCGGTTACGCGGGCGCCTCGCACGGCTGTGTGAACGTGCGCGACAAGGCCAAGCTCGCCAAGCTCTTCGACCAGGTGAAGGTCAACGACAAGGTCGTCATCTACTGGTGATCCGGCCGCCGGGCCGCCCAGGGCGGCCCGGCCGGACAAGAGAGGGCGCGGGCGGGATCGGGGGAACGTCTCCCGCCCGCGCCATTCGCGCCGAGCCCTGGGTACGGGGGGAACCCGGGCTCACTGCGCCGCCGATGACCAGTCGGCTCACTTCCTACTGCGTCGGCGGGCCGAAAAGTGTCACACCAGTCGGTCGAGCCGGTGTGCGAGCCGCTGGTCGGCGCCCGTCACGACCGCGCCGAGCAGCGCGAGCGGGCGCGGCGCCGGGAGCGCGCGGGAGGCCGGCGGGACGGCCGGCAGGGCGGGCGGCCGGGTCGCGCCGCTCTGGTCGGCGTCGCCGGTGCCCGGGACGCCCGGCAGACCGGGGAGCGCAGGTGAGCCGCTCGCGGGCGGCGTCGACCAGCTCACGTTCGGCAGCTTCAGGACCGAGCCGTCACGGCCGCCGCGGCCCCCGGAGGTGCCGCCGGGGCCGCCATGGCCGTCCCCCTTGTCGTCGCCGGAGCCGCCCTTGCCGCCCGAGTCGCCCTTGCCCCCGGAGCCGCCCTTGCGGCCCCGGTCGGCCTCCGCGATGACGGCATCGCAGAACTGCTTCACGCGCTCGGCGCCCAGAGCGGCGATTTCCAGCCGTTGTCGACGGTTCTGGTCGAGGCGTCCCGAGCGGAAGTCGCGGCAGTACTCGACCTTCTTGGAAGCCCAGTCGTTCTTCTGCCCCTCGGTCGGGGCGGGTGGGGCGGGCGTCGTCTTCGGGGTACCGGCGGATCCCGGTGTGGCACCCGGAGTGGTGGCCTCGCCCGACGGAGAGCGGCCCGGCGTGGGCGACTTCGGGGTGGCGGGGGCGCCGGTGCGCGCGGACGGCGACTCCGAGGCGATCGGCTCCGGGCTCGCGACGGCCGACACGGACGACTCGGGGCCGGGCCCCGCGGTGCCGAGCCCCGGCAGCACACCGGTCCCGGCGGCCATGGCGACGCCGCCCAGGGCACACCCGGCGAGCGCCGCGGCCAGGCCGAAGCGGACCGGCCGTAGCCGTCGGGGCGCGCGGGTGCCACGGGGCGCGCGCCCGACCCGTACGACGGTGTCGGCGCGGGCGCCGGACGGGGCGCCGGCCTCGGCGCGGGCGCTGCGGAACGCGGCCAGCGCCGCGGCCTCGCCCGGCAGGTCGCGGGTGGCGGCGGCCGGGGCGTCCATGGTCTGCCGTACGTCGGGACCGGCCAGCGCGCGCAGCACGGCGGAGAGCCGTTCGGCCTGCTCGCGGGCACGGTCGTCGGCGGGAACGACGTTCTCGCCGCGCAGCAGCCGCTCCGCGACGTCCTCGTCCAGCCATTCGTGGCGCTCGTCGGCCATCACATGTCCTTCTGCGTCGGCGCACCCGATTGCGTCACACCGCACGACCGGTTCCGTTGCGGCGGCACACCGCCGAGATCCGCCGGGGCGTCCTCCGTGCCCAGCAGTTCGGCCAGCCGCTTGAGGCCGCGGTGCGCGGCCGTGCGCACCGCGCCGGGCCGCTTGCCCAGGGTCTCGGCCGCGCTCTTGGCGTCGAGCCCGACCACCACCCGCAGCACCACGGCCTCGGCCTGGTCCTGCGGGAGCTGCGCGATGAGCGCCATCGTATGTCCGGTGGCCAGCGACTCCATCGCCTCGCCCGCGGTGTCCGAGTCGGCGGGGCGGCCGGTCAGCTCGGTCTCGTCGCCGCCCACGGCGGGACGGCGGCCGCGCATCCGGATGTGGTCCAGGGCCCGGTTGCGGGCGATGGTGGCGGCCCAGCCGCGGAACCGGTCCGCGTCGCCGCTGAAGCGCTCGATGTCCCGGGCTATCTGGAGCCACGCCTCGGACGTCACGTCCTCCGCGTCGGCCTCGCCCACCAGCGTGCGGGTGTAGCCCAGCAGCCGTGGGTGCACCGCGCGGTACACAGCACGGAACGCGCTCTCGTCGCCGCCCTGTGCCGCGAGTATCGCGGCGGTCAGCTCCGCGTCTTCCCCCTGCACTCCCTGCACCCTGCCCTGGTGTCGCAGCCGGTCATCGCTGCCGCGCCGACCGGCGCGAAGGAGCACGCTACGGCCTGGGCGGCGGTTAAGTCCATTACTTGTACAACCCGCAACAATTCACTGACACAGCGCGGTGTGACAGAAAACGCAGCCATGGCGCTGAGAGGAGTACGGGGTCGCCACACGGCCCCGACGGAAGACGGCCGGGGCCTCTCCTGTGGGGGGTGGCGGCCCCGGCCGTCCTTCCGCGCCGACTCCCCCGCGCCTACGGCCGGTCCGTCTCCGACCCGAGCCCCTGCGCGAGCCGCCGCAGCCCGCGATGCGCCGAGGTCCGTACGGACCCGGGGCGCTTGCCGAGGACCCGCCCGGCCGCCACGCCGTCGAGCCCGGCCACCACCCGCAGCAGCACCGCCTCGGCCTGTTCGCGCGGCAGGGTGGCGATCAGCTGGAGCGCCCAGCGGGTCGACAGGAACTCCAGGGCCGCCTCGGCGGTGTCCTGGCCGCCCGGCAGTTCCAGCGCCTCCTGGTCGAGCCCGACCGTGCGCGGTCTTCGCTTCTGGCGGCGCAGGTGGTCCAGGGCCCGGTGGCGCGCGATGGTCGCGGCCCAGCCTCTGAAGCCCGCCCCGTCGCCCCGGAACCGGGCCAGGTCACGGGCTATCTCCAGCCACGCGTCGGACGCCACGTCCTCGGCCTCGGCGGCGACCAGCGCCCGCATCTGGGCGAGCAGCCCCGGGTGGACCAGCCGGTAGACCACGGCGAAGGCCCGCTCGTCCCCCTCCTGGGCGCGTGCGACGGCCGCCCCGAGCTCCGCGTCGTCGGCCCGTATCCGGCCATGCCGGCCCCCGTCCCCCATGGTCTGTTCTGCGCACGGGCGGCCGGAATTGTCACAGCCGGGGCCTGACGGGGCTCACCCCAGCCTGACGGCCGGGGCCTGGCGGGAGCTCACCCCAGCTTGTCGGCGAGCTCCTTGAACTCCTCCCAGTCCACGGCCGGCGTGCGCGGGTCCCACAGCTTCTGGGCGGTGGCGCGCAGCGGCATCCGGATGCCGCGGGCCACCTGGTCCTGGGTCTGGGCGTCGGCGTAGTCGCACCAGACGGCGAACCGGGCGCCGAGCACCTGGTCGGAGTAGCGGGCGGCGACGGGCCTGGTGCCGCGCAGCACCAGCGGCGTCCACTCCTGGTAGATGCGCCGCCCGGTGGGGTACTTGAAGGCGTTGGGCTCGCCCAGGACGTAGTACAGGTACTCGTCGTTGAGGTTGACCGTCTTGCGGCCCTCGGCGAGGTACTCCTCCGGCGGGCGGGCGCCGAGCTCCTTGCCGGTCCAGTACTCGACCTCGCGGGCCCGGTCGGGGGCGACGGAGGTGCCCTTGAAGTAGCCGTCGTTCCAGGCCTTGAACTTCTTGCCGTACGGGCGCAGCGTCGCCGCCCGGTCGTTGAGCCAGCCGGTCGCCAGGTCCGCTATGTCGCCCTTGGGGCCGTACTTGGCGCGCGCGGCGGCGGCCAGGCCCGGGTAGGTGGCCTCGGGGTTCTTGGCCATCAGGGCGAGGTACTCGTCGCCGCCGAGGTGCCAGTAGGCGCCGGGGAACAGGTCCGCGTACTCGCGCAGCAGGTCGTCGACGAACCGCGCCGCCTCCGGGTTCGCTATGTCGACCGCGCCCTGGACGGTGCGGCCGGTGGCGCTGCGCAGCCCGAGCGCCGGGTGGGCCTTGATCACCGCGCCCAGGTGGCCCGGCGAGTCGATCTCGGGGACCACCTCGATGTGCAGCCGCCGGGCGAGCGCCACGATCCGCTCGACCTCGCGCTTGCTGAGGTGGTCGCGCGAGACGACCTCGGGGTGCGAGGCGGACTCGATACGGAAGCCCTGGTCGTCGGAGAAGTGCAGCCCGAGCTGGTTCATCTTCAGGTCGGCCATCTCGCGCAGCCGGGCCTCGATCCAGCCCGCCGTGAACGGCTTGCGGGCGATGTCCAGGTTGAGGCCGCGCTGGGGGCGGTCGGGCCAGTCCTCGACGACGCCCTCGGGCATCACCCCGCCGTCGCGCAGCGCCTGCTTGAGGGTGCGGGTGCCGTAGAAGACCCCGGCCTCGTCGGGGCCGGTGATCCGCACGGTCCGCTCGCGGGCGGTCAGCGTGTACGACTCGGGGGTGGCCTTGGCCTTCGGGTCCAGGGCCAGCTCGATGTCCCCGGGCCGGGGCGCCGCGCCCTGCGCGTACTCCTTGTCGAGCTCCTCCGCGAGCAGCTGCGCCTCGTCAGCGAGCGCCTCACTGCCGGTGGGCACGACGACGCGGGTGGCCGCGACGGGCCGGAAGCCGGGGCCGCGGGCGGGCTCGTGCTGCCGTACGGAGGGGATCGTGCGGGGCGGCGAGGAGAGCGGGTAGATCTGGGCGGGCGAGGAGGAGGCGCCCGGTTTCGGATCGAGGCGGCCGCCGTGGCCGCCGTGGGTGTCGTCCTCGGGCCAGACCAGCACGGTGAGCACGAGGGCGGCCGCCGCCGCGACGGCGACGCGTGCCACCAGGGCGCCCCGGCCGATCCGGGCCGTCCGGTCACCGCGGGCGCCGTCGGCGCCGCCGGCACTCCTGGACTGCGACATCACTCTGAATCCTCCCATACGGGAACAACCACGGCGAAGGCGAGGCGAGGGACCCGGGAGGCGTCCACCATGCGCACCTCACCCCTCACGTCCGGGTGAAATTCGCGCGACCGTCGGACACCCTCCACCGGGCCTCGATAGCGTGGCGGCACTCCCACCTCTTCTTCACCTCCCGCCTCTCTGCTGTCTCTCCGCCGGCGCCCGCACGAAGCCGTCGCCGGCCGCCGTTCGTCGTTCGTTCGAGGAGCCCACGCTGTCCAGCGATTCCCACGCCGGCCCCCGGAAGCGACCGCCGCCACTTCATCACACTCCCCGCCCCACAGGCCGCCCGGCCGTATCGGAGCAGGCCTACACCAACCCGGTCATCCCGGGCCCGTACGAGCCGGTCGAGGACGGGCTCGTACGGTTCAACCACGCCCCCGAGGCGGCCGCCGAGGCCGTGCTGCTCGGGTGCTGCGCCAGCCGCCGCTGGGCCCTGCGGGTGGCCGCCCACCGCCCCTACCCGGATTTGGACGCGCTGCTCGCCGCGGCCGACGAGGCCAGCTACGACCTCGCGCACGACGACCTCACCGAGGCCCTTGCCGACGAGCGCTCGCCGGGCCTGGACCCCACGGCCCCGTCGGCGGCCCACACCGCGCTGCGGGCCGCGCACGCCGCGTACGAGAGCCGGTTCGGGCACGCCTTCGTGATCTGCCTGGAGGGGCGACGCCCCACCGAACACCTGAACGAGATGCTCGGGGGAATCCGGGTGCGGATGACCAACGAGCAGGACGAGGAGCGGGCCATCGCCGCCGAGGAGCTGCGGCGACTCGCCCGTGCCCGACTCACCCATCTCCTGACCAACCACCCGGAACCGGACACGGCGGGCGCACCCCGCTGAACCCGCCCCCACCACCGGCCCCATGACGGCCCGTCCGGGCCCGTCCGTAGCCCGTCCGTGGCAGATTGATTGCCTGTTTGATCACACCTGAGGACCCCGCGCGAACGAACCGACATCTCGTCGCTACGATGACCGGGGCCGGTGGACCGTACCCGGCCGGGTCAGACCGACAGTCAAGCCGGCCGGCCCTAGTCCCCGCTCCCGGAGGGTTTTTCCGTGCCGGCTGGAACGCTGTACCGCGGCCGGGAAGGCATGTGGTCGTGGGTGGCTCATCGAGTCACCGGTGTCCTCATCTTCTTCTTCCTGTTCGTCCATGTCCTCGACACCGCCCTCGTGCGTGTCTCCCCCGAGGACTACGACAAGGTCGTCGCTACCTACAAGACGCCCATCGTGGCTCTTTTGGAGTACGGCCTCGTCGCCGCCATCCTCTTCCACGCGCTCAACGGTCTCCGCATCATCGCGGTCGACTTCTGGGCCAAGGGCCCCCGCTACCAGAAGCAGATGCTGTGGTCCGTCGTGATCACCTGGCTGATTCTGATGGCCGGAGCGCTGTACCCGGTGCTCGGTCACGCCGCCCGCGAACTGTTCGGGAGCTGAGGACTGACATGTCTGCCGAAACCACTTCCGCGATCGGCGAGGTCGAGGCCACCGGCCTGTACGACGCCGACAACCCCGCGCCGCTCATCGAGGCCCCGCGCAAGCGGACCAAGAAGACGCCGAAGTCGACCCGCACCAACTTCGAGCTGTACGGCTGGCTCTTCATGCGGCTGTCCGGCGTCGTCCTGGTCGTCCTCGTCGTCACCCACCTGTGCATCCAGCTGGTGCTCGACGGCGGCGTCTCCAAGATCGGCTTCGCCTTCGTGGCGGGCCGCTGGGCCAACCCGTTCTGGCAGGTCTGGGACCTGGCCATGCTGTGGCTGGCGATGCTGCACGGCGCCAACGGCCTGCGCACGGTCATCAACGACTACGCGCAGCGGGACAACACCCGCTTCTGGCTGAAGATGCTGCTCTACACCGCCACGGTGTTCACCGTCCTGCTGGGCACGCTGGTGATCTTCACCTTCGACCCGAACATCCGCTAGGCCACGGGCTGAGGGACTGAGGAATTCTCTGATGAAGATCCACAAGTACGACACCGTCATCGTCGGCGCCGGTGGCGCCGGTATGCGCGCCGCCATCGAGGCGACGAAGCGCAGCCGCACCGCGGTGCTGACGAAGCTCTACCCCACCCGCTCCCACACGGGCGCGGCGCAGGGCGGCATGGCCGCCGCGCTCGCCAACGTGGAGGAGGACAACTGGGAGTGGCACACCTTCGACACGGTCAAGGGCGGTGACTACCTGGTCGACCAGGACGCCGCCGAGATCCTGGCGAAGGAGGCCATCGACGCGGTCCTCGACCTGGAGAAGATGGGCCTGCCGTTCAACCGCACCCCGGACGGCACCATCGACCAGCGCCGCTTCGGCGGCCACTCGCGCAACCACGGCGAGGCCCCGGTCCGCCGGTCCTGCTACGCCGCGGACCGCACCGGCCACATGATCCTCCAGACGCTGTACCAGAACTGCGTCAAGGAGGGCGTGGAGTTCTTCAACGAGTTCTACGTGCTCGACCAGCTCATCACCGAGGTCGACGGCGTCAAGACGTCCGCCGGTGTGGTGGCGTACGAGCTCGCGACCGGCGAGATCCACGTCTTCCAGGCGAAGTCCGTGATCTACGCGTCCGGCGGCACCGGCAAGTTCTTCAAGGTGACCTCCAACGCGCACACCCTGACCGGTGACGGCCAGGCCGCCTGCTACCGCCGTGGTCTGCCGCTGGAGGACATGGAGTTCTTCCAGTTCCACCCGACGGGCATCTGGCGCATGGGCATCCTGCTGACGGAGGGCGCCCGCGGTGAGGGCGGCATCCTCCGCAACAAGGACGGCGAGCGCTTCATGGAGAAGTACGCGCCGGTCATGAAGGACCTCGCGTCCCGTGACGTCGTGTCCCGCTCCATCTACACGGAGATCCGTGAGGGCCGCGGCTGCGGTCCCGAGGGCGACCACGTCTACCTCGACCTCACGCACCTCCCGCCGGAGCAGCTGGACGCCAAGCTCCCGGACATCACCGAGTTCGCGCGCACGTACCTGGGCATCGAGCCGTACACGGACCCGATCCCGATCCAGCCCACCGCGCACTACGCCATGGGTGGCATCCCGACCAACGTCGAGGGTGAGGTCCTGGCGGACAACACCACCGTCGTCCCGGGCCTGTACGCAGCCGGCGAGGTCGCCTGCGTATCGGTGCACGGCGCCAACCGCCTGGGCACCAACTCGCTGCTCGACATCAACGTCTTCGGCAAGCGCTCCGGCATCGCCGCCGCCGAGTACGCCGCCAAGCACGACTACGTCGAGCTTCCGGAGAACCCGGCGGAGCTGGTGGAGACGCAGGTCAAGAACCTGCTGTCGTCGACCGGCACCGAGCGGGTCGCGGTGATCCGCAAGGAGCTGCAGGAGACCATGGACGCCAACGTCATGGTCTTCCGCACCGAGCAGACGATCAAGACGGCCGTGGAGAAGATCGCGGAGCTCCGCGAGCGCTACAAGAACGTCTCGGTCCAGGACAAGGGCAAGCGGTTCAACACCGACCTCCTGGAAGCCATCGAGCTGGGCAACCTGCTCGACCTGGCCGAGGTCATGGCCGTCTCGGCCCTGGCGCGCAAGGAGTCCCGCGGCGGTCACTACCGCGAGGACTACCCCAACCGCGACGACGTCAACTTCATGCGCCACACCATGGCGTACCGCGAGGTCGCGGACGGCGGCAAGGACTCGATCCGACTCGACTACAAGCCCGTCGTCCAGACCCGCTACCAGCCGATGGAGCGTAAGTACTGATGGCCACCCCCACTCTGGAAAAGGCGGAGGCGGGCTTCGCCGACTCCCCGTACATCACGGTCACCTTCCGGATCCGCCGGTTCAACCCGGAGATCTCGGACGAGGCCACCTGGCAGGACTTCCAGGTCGAGATCGACCCGAAGGAGCGCGTGCTCGACGGTCTCCACAAGATCAAGTGGGAACTGGACGGCTCGCTGACCTTCCGGCGCTCGTGCGCGCACGGCATCTGCGGTTCGGACGCCATGCGGATCAACGGCAAGAACAGGCTCGCCTGCAAGACGCTGATCAAGGACCTGAACCCGGAGAAGCCGATCACGGTCGAGGCCATCAAGGGCCTGACGGTCCTGAAGGACCTGGTCGTGGACATGGACCCGTTCTTCCAGGCGTACCGCGACGTGATGCCCTTCCTCGTCACGAAGGGCAACGAGCCGACGCGTGAGCGGCTGCAGTCCGCCGAGGACCGCGAGCGCTTCGACGACACCACCAAGTGCATCCTGTGCGCCGCGTGCACCTCGTCGTGCCCGGTGTTCTGGAACGACGGCCAGTACTTCGGCCCGGCGGCGATCGTCAACGCGCACCGCTTCATCTTCGACTCGCGTGACGAGGCCGGGGAGCAGCGCCTGGAGATCCTGAACGACAAGGACGGCGTGTGGCGCTGCCGCACCACGTTCAACTGCACGGACGCGTGCCCGCGCGGCATCGAGGTCACGAAGGCGATCCAGGAAGTCAAGCGTGCGCTGATCACGCGCCGCTTCTGATTCCCTGAGCGGTACGCGTAGGCCCCGCTTCCCTTCCGGGAGGCGGGGCCTTTCGCGTACCGCCTAGTTGCTCGTCTGCGGGCCGTCGTGGGCTGGTCGCGCAGTTCCCCGCGCCCCTAATGGTCGCCCCACGTCCAGCGCTCAGCCCCGCGCTTCCGCGAGCACCATGATCCGCCGCAACATGTCGTTGAGTGCTTCCTGCTCGCCCCGCGACAACGCCCCCAGCACCCGCGACTCCTCGTCCCCCAGCATGTCCATCGCCCCCCGCCACGTCGCCCGACCCGACTCGGTCAGCTCGACGTGGACCCGTCGCCGGTCCGTCGTGGAGGGCGTCCGGCGCAGGAACCCGCGCCGCTCCAGCGCGTCGAGGCGGCCCGTGACGGACGCGGGCGCCAGGTCCAGGTCCGTGGCGAGCTGCGACGGCGTCGCCGTACCCCCACGCCCCGCCAGCTTGTGCAGCGTGTCGAACTCCGGCCGGTCGAGCGCGAAGTCGACCAGGGACTGCTCCCGTACGCGCTGGAGGTGGACGGAGAGCTTCTTCATCCGCGTCACCGCGCCCTCGACCACCGGGTCGAGCCCCGGCAGCACCGGCAGCCACTGCTCCACGTGCCCGTCGGTCCAGTCCCGCTGCTCCTCGGCTCTGTCTGCGCTCTCCATGTCCTGATCGTACGTACGCGACAGCCCGACCTGCCCCTTCGGCCGCGAAATATTTCGTTGACGAATTATTCGGCACCGAAATAGATTGCGAGGCATGCCACCACTGCCGCATCCCCTGCGCACGCGCGCGTTCCGGCTGCTCTTCATCGGCCGCTCCCTGTCCCTGCTCGGCGACGCCGTGATCCCGGCCGCGCTCAGCCTCGCCGTCTTCATGGCGACCGGCTCCACCGCCAAGCTGGCGATCGTGCTCGCCTGTTCGATGGTCCCCAAGCTGCTGCTCCTGCCGTTCGGCGGCGTCATGGGCGACCGCGTCAACGCCCGTACGGTCGCGCTCGGCACCGACCTCGTCCGCTGCGCCACCCAGCTCTTCGTGGGCATCGAGCTGCTCGGCGGGGACCCGCGGCTGTGGCAGATCGCGCTCGCCGAGGCGATCGGCGGCTGCGCCTCCGCCTTCGCGATGCCCGCGATGGCGCCGCTGATCACCAGCACGGTCGAGGAGGAGAACCGGCGGCGCGCCAACGCCCTGATGGGCGTGGTCAGCAGCGCCACCCGGCTGGGCGGCCCGGCGCTCGCGGCCGTGCTCATCCTGACCGCCGGACCTGGCTGGGCCTTCGTGCTGGACTCTGCCTCCTTCGCGGTCAGCGCGGCTCTGCTGACCTCGATCCGGGTGCGGCACGTGCCGCTGGTCCGGCGCTCGCTCGCCGCCGACCTCAAGGAGGGCTGGGGCGAGATGCGGTCGCGGGACTGGTACTGGACCAGCCTGTTCGCCCACTCCGCGTGGAACGGCGCCGCCGCCGTCCTGATGACGCTGGGACCGGCCATCGCCTTCGAGCAGTTCGACGGCAAGGGGTTCTGGCTGGCGTTCATGCAGGCGGGCGCGGTCGGCCTGCTGCTCGGCTCGCTGCTCGCCGGGCGCGCCCGGCCCAGGCGCCCCATCCTGACGGCCAATCTGGGCCTGGCCACCTACGCCCTGCCGCTCACCCTCCTTGCGCTCTCCGCCCCGGCGCCGGTCTGCATCGCCGCGTACGGCATCGCCCAGCTCGGGCTCGGCTTCCTCTCGCCGGTCTGGGAGACCGCGGTGCAGTCGGCCATCCCCGGCCACGCGCTGGCCCGCGTGACCTCGTACGACTGGCTGCTCTCGCTGGCGGCGATGCCCGTCGGGTACGCGCTCGGGCCGCTGGCCGCCGACGCCTGGGGGCCCGAAGTGCCGCTGCTGGCCGCCGCGCTGGTGGTGGGCGGGGCCTGTCTGGCGACGGCGGCGGTGCCGGGGGTGCGCCAGTTCGGCCGCCCGGTGCAGGACACTCCCGTCCTCACCCGGGCTGAAGCCTGACCGCGGTCATGCGTAGGCTCTTGGCGTGCCAGCAGAGAACCAGGTCCCGCAGAGCGAGCAGGGTCCCGCCAAGGGCGAGCAGACCCGCACCCTGATCCTGGAGACCGCGATGCGGTTGTTCCAGGAGCTGGGTTACGACAAGACGACCATGCGGGCCATCGCCAAAGAGGCCGGGGTCTCGGTCGGCAACGCGTACTACTACTTCGCGGGCAAGGAACACCTGATCCAGGGGTTCTACGACCGGATCGCCGCCGAACACCAGGCGGCGGTCCGCGACGTCCTGGACCGCGAGAGCGATCTGGAGGCGCGCCTGGCGGGGGTGCTGCGTGCCTGGCTGGACATCGCGGCCCCCTACCACGA
>NZ_BMTS01000031.1 GCF_014649795.1 Streptomyces melanogenes | reverse complement strand
GCCGTGCCAGCCGCCGCCGCGCGCCATGTAGTGGTAGAGCACCACGGTCAGCGCGGCGAGCAGCCGCAGGCCGTCCAGTGCGTACAGCCGCCCGTGACGGGTCGCCGTGACCGGAGAGTCGGCCCGCCGCTGCGCTATGAGGGCAGGAATCACTGGATCGCGCCCCGGTGGAGGCGGCCGGATCCCTTGGCGGTGAAGCGGGGAGCAGGTGATTCACCATCGGCTCGTATCGCGTCAGCGGCGAGCCCCCGGAGAGCAATGACGATGGACATGCTCAACTCCATGGCTGTACAAGATGAGTGCAGAAGAAATAGCTGGTCACCCGCGCGGGGATGGTCCGACACCGACTGGTCGAGACATTCCGGCTGCACGCGGAATCGGGCACCGCACCAACCGGCGCGGTGGCGGGCGGCCGGAGCACGCTGACCGGTCAGCGTCGAGCCCGGTCATACGGAGCCTGCGCCCGCACGTGCCCCTCGACTCGACCTGCCGGAACGTGCCGTGTTCTCCGGGCGGTGTAGGCCTGGGGGTAGTGCGCGGTGGGCTGCGGCGATCGAGCGGGCGTACGTGTTGTCGGAGAGGCCGAGTGATTCCCTCTCCATCTCCAACGGGCGGCTCACGACGCTGGATTGACCAGATCCCGCATACATCTCCCCGCCCCCTCAATAGTTGAATGATCACTCACGATAGGGAGCATTCTTGGACGCAGCGGCTAAGTGAGGCACACCTAAGTCCCGAGGCCTTCCAGGCCCGCCGCCGCACCTTCCGAGCCGCTCGGACCACGCCCCCGTTCCACCGACCCAGTCGTGTTCGACCTCCGGCAGGCACGAACGGCCAACGGTGAGGCGGCGGCCTTCGGGACCTCGTAACTCAGGTGTACCTCGCTTAGCCGCTGCGCCTAAAAATGCTCCCTATCGTTAGCGATCAATCAACCATGGGGGGCGGGGACGTGTATGTGAAACCCAGACAATCCGGCGCCGTGAGCCGCCCGTTGAAGAGGGAGAGGGAATCACTCCGCCTTTCCTTCATCGTTTACGGCCCCTCGATCACTGAAGCCCCCCACGAGCTCCGCCCCAGCCCCAGCCCCAAGCCGGGCCGAAGGCCACGACAGGCTCCGGCAGATGGAGTCGAGGGCCTCACGCTGGGACTCATCGCGTCGCACAGCCCTCCGTCGCCCATGTCGACGACGTGGTCTGCCTGGGCCCCTCCCCTGACTGTTGCTGGCCACCAGCGATGCCACCCCTGCTGGAGTGGTGCTGGACCCCAGCGGCGCCATCGGCGTCCCGCACACGGACCCCCCGGCGACGCCTCGTGCATCTCTTCGATCGTCGCCCGCGGCCGCCTGGACATCACCGACCTGCCCCTGCACGACCTCATGGGCCCCGGTTCATCGGTGCGACCTGGTTCACCATCACGGGCATCCCGCGCCTGACGCCGCTGCTGCCCGAACCGGGCTCCTCGGCCCTGTTCTGGGGCTCGCGGCCGTCGCCCGGCTCTCTGACAGTGCCGTCGTCGCCCACACCATGATCTATCGGTTCTAGAGCGGCGTACCACGATCGGGACACGACGGACCCCGGGTGCCTACCCGCGGCCGGATCCGCCTCCTCACCAAGTCGTTGGTGTTGCGCCTCCTGGGCGGGCCGGCGGGTGCCGCCAACGGCGTGGCGGGAGCGGCGGCGTGGGCCGTCACACCGTCCGGGCCCACGGCGTTCCCTGCGTCGGCCGCCCTCGGTGGCCTGGCCTCTACGGCGTCAGCGCCGTCGCTGGCCTCTGTCCAAGCGTATGCACTGCCCGCCTCACCCCGACCGGGGCCCTCGCGGGCCCCTGACTCCAAACCCCAACCCCCTTTCCCCCTACCAGGATCGGAGCACATCCATGCCCTCTCCCTGCAACCGCCCGCGGGTTCGGCAAGCCTGCGCCGCCGCCCTCACCGCCATCCTCGCGGTCACCGTCCTCGTCGGCTGCGGCAATGACAACACCAAGGTCACCTCGCTTCCGAAGAACGACGGGAAGCAGACCGGCAGCGGCGACGACGCCCCCGCCGAGGACGAAGGTCACGTCCGACACGCCTGAGGCAGAGCAGAAATCCGAGGAATTCTGGGCCGCATGGAACACCTGCCTGACGAAGAGGGCGCAGGCCGCCGGCATCGAGACAGAGGTCATAACCGAGGGGGAGGCGAAGGGCGAGGTCGGACCCAATAAGGACGCCGCAGGGGGAGACGGTCCGCTCGCCAAGAAGTGGCGCGATGAGATCATCCGTGCCTGCGGCAGGGAAATCCTTGCACCACGGCCCCGTTGAAGGACGAATCGCCCACTAAGGAACTCGCGAAGGCCAAGAAGGTCGCAGGGGTGCGCCGTCGACGACTGAGGCAGCTGGGGCCTCGACGTGGCCACCGAGAGCCGGAGTGCTCCGGGCTCGTAGGTGCCCAAGCAACTCTTCACCGACGGCTATGCACACCGCGCCGACGCAAGCCAGGGAAGCCGTGCTACGAGGACGAGGCCTGGAGGATGGCGTTCAGGTCAGCCATCGACCCAATAGTCTTTTCCCCGACCGTACCCGGCTGAGTCACATAATGATCCCTGCCGTACGCGTCGACCGCCTTATAGAAAATATACCCATTGGGAATACTGTCGAAGTGGCCCCCCTCCTGTATGTTGATCCCGAGCTGAAGATCGGCTCCAGACCGGTCCGCTTTCTGTGAGGCTTGAGTCAGGGTGTTCGGGCCGACGGTGTACCGGAAGTCGTGCTGAAGGCACGCATCGACTGTGGACTGCCAAGAAATCCAATTCCCGAGTCCTTTCATTAACGGATAGCTGCATCCATCGGCGTAGAAGCTGCGCTTCAGCTGAGCCGCCCTTGGATCCGCCGACCGGGATTTGATGACCCGGTTCCGCAAGTTGATGAACTCCTTGTTGGGCATCCGGGCGATGCTGTTGTACAGCTCGACGCTGAACTTCGCTCCCGGATGCCCCGGTGAAGGCGCACCAGGGCCTTCAGTCCAGACGCCGCGGGGCTGGCGACTGTTCGGGTTCCCGCACGGTCCGTCCGCCGCACCTGCGCCCGCCGTCGCCGCTTCGAGCTTCAACCCTTCTTGGGGGGATTCCTCCTCGGCGGGCGCGTTTTCGGCCTGCTCTTCTGCGGCCTGTCCCTGCGCCGGCTCCTCCTCGGCCTTGTCCTGCCCCGTCGGCTCCGGCACGGTCTGTTCCTGCTCGTTCGGCTCTACGGGGCTGGGATCGCCCATACCCGGCACGCCTGCGCCCGGGCTTCCCGCGCTCGGCACACCCCCACCCGGATTCCCCGCACCCGGGTCGCCTCCTCCCGAAACACCCGTGCCCGGGCTTCCTGCGCCCGGCACACCCCCACCCGGATTCTCCGCACCCGGGTCGCCCCCTCCCGAAACACCCTCTCCCGGAACACCCGCGCCCGGACTACCCGAACCAGCGTTCCCTGCACCGGGGTTGCCCCCCGCCGGTAAACCTCCACCCGGCTTGGCCGCACCAGGCGCGCCCGCACCGGGGCCGCCCCCAGCCGGAACACTCGCGCTCGGTTCGCCGGCACCGGGAGCACCCGTACCCGGCTTCCCCAGCGAGCCTCCCGGCTGGACGCAGTCGGGTTGACTCGTGGCGGTGGTCTTTCCCCCGGTATCGAACACCTCGCCGCCGTAGGACACCGACGCGATGCCCATCACCCCGGTGGTGATCAGCACACCGATCGCCACTACACGTCGTTTGCCACGAGGGCTGCGGGCGTGGGACGCCTTCATCTCGGCCATCATTCACTTCCTCCCAAAGGATCTGCCCGCAACTGAACATCGGACTCAGCAGTGCAGGTGGTACTCACTCAAGAGGAGCCGGTCGGTATCTCGGATCGTGCCTGCGGCGGAGTTCCGTCGAATCGAACGTTCGCGGTCTACGGCATGGCGAGCGACCAGTACCGGCGCTGCGTCGGCTTTTCCGCCTCGCCCCACTGCTGTGCTCCGCAGCCATTGCTGGTCGGAAGGCGCGCCGGTAGGGGACCTCGCCCCGAGTTTCTTCGGGATCGTCATCGGTGCAGTCGGCGTGCCGGCCACGCTGGCCCCGAACTCTCGTGCACGACCTCCGGGAAGGGCGTTGTCCGAGCAGTCCTACCGGTGAGGCAGCAGGCTTGGAAGACCTTGCAAAGAAGGTGTGCCTCACTTAGCCGCTGCGCTGAAGAATGCCCCCTATCGTGAGTGATCGTTCAACTACCGAGGGGCGGGGGCATGTACGTATGCGAGAGCTGCACAACTCAGCGTCGTGAGTCGCCCGTTGGAGGTGGCGCGGGAATCACTCGCTCTCTCCTGCGCCGCTCACACCCTCTTTTTCGCTGAAGCCCACCGCGCACTCCGCCCCCAAGCGGGCGCCTGCCCCCCCTTTTTTTGTTCCCACTTTGAGATTTGGAGTACGTCCATGTCCTCTTCCTACAACCGTCCGCGGGGGCGGCAAGTCTGCTTCGCCGCCCTCACCGGCATCCTCGCGGCCACGGTCCTGACCGGCTGCGGCAACGACACCACCAAGGCCGACGGTGGAGGAGAGCAGAAGGTCGCCTGGCTGCCGAAGAGCGACGGGAAGCAGACCGGCAGCAGCGGCAACGGCGCCCCCTCGGGGAAGAAGCTCAAGCCCGGCACCCCCGAGGCGGAGAAGGCATTCGAGGCATACAGGGCCGCGCACAACACCTGCCTCACGAAGACCGCACAGGCCGCCGGCATCGAGACCAAGGTCATGACCGAGGGGAAGGAAGCCGGCGAGGTCATACCCAGGGAAGACATGGGCAGCGTGATAGGGAAAGCGGGCGGCGTACTCGAAGGCGGCCCCCTCGCCATGAAGTGGTACAAGGAGATCGTTCCCCCCTGCAACAAGAAGGTCCCAGCACCACAGTTCGAAGACGACGAATCGCCCGCAGAGGAACTCGCCAAGGCCAAGAAGCACTACGACTGCCTGAACAAAGCCGGCCTGACCGGACTCCACGAACCCACCAACGACAATCTGGCCCTCTTCACACCGGAAGGCCTAGCAAAGTACTACAGTCCGCACCCCGACCCGAAAGCCAAGGAAAAAGTCAACAAGTGCGACCTCAACCACTGACCGCACCACCCTCCACTGCCTGAGAGGCACGATGAACGCGGTGGCGACCTGCTTGCCGCGAACCCGTGGAGGGCCACCTGTCCTTCCGCTCCCGCGCGCTCACACGCCTTCCCGTCCGCACACGAAGCCGACCGGACACACTCAGACGGCCGATGAGACCGGCCGGTGCCCAGCGCGGGTGCGCGTCACTCGCGCACAGCCTCGAAAGGCTCGTCGTCCCAACGCCAGCCCGCCGTGCCGTCACCATGAATGTGCAGCATGAACTCGGCGACAGGGCTGCCGTCGGGGAACGTCATCGTGAGCGTGTCGCGGATCCGGGCGTAGCAGGTGTCGGCCCGTTCCCAGTCGTCCTCCTCGACGGCCCGCTCCTGCTCCGCGAAGAGGGGGCGGAACTCGTCGAAGCCGGGAAGTGGCTCCACGTCCGCATGGGTCCACGGCATGTCGGTGCCGGTCACGGTCAGCCGGGCAATCACCTGGTCGCCGTGGTGGAGCCGCCAGATGCTGCCGGGGGTCAGATGTGGGTTGGCCATGGCTCCATGATGGCGATCGCCCGATGACGGCGAACAACCACGGCACCGGTTACGGGACCGGTTGCCGACCCACCCACCGCCGTCACACCTACACCCACCCGATAGTCTCCTCCCGCGCCAGGGGGGATCCAGGCGCTGCAGCGGCCGCAACAGGCCGCCCACCCTGCCCTGGGGGCATCTTCGTGCGTCAGTCCAGAACTCGTGCTGCCCTGGTGGTCGCCGCGGCCACCACCCTGAGCGCCGCCGGCGTCTGCGCCGCGCAGCCCGCAGCCGCCGACGCGGGCTTCCATCCCGCCGTACGCAACCTCACGCTCGGCCCCGGCTACAGCTGGGGCGTGGGCGACGGCGCTGCCGGGACGCCGGACGGGACCGTGGTCTACGCATTCAGCAAGGCCCCGCTCACTGACGCCTCCTGGAGCGGTGGGGGGATGCCCGCCGGGCTGACCGCCAGCGCGGGGCACTACGGGTGCACGGTGTACGCCGGGGCGGCCGGTGTCTTCGCCTGCCCCGTCACCACCGACAACCCCCTCGACGAGCCCGAGGTGGCGGCCGGTGCCTCGGCGGCCAACGGCACCACCGCGTACGTGGGCATCGCCTACGCGCCGCGCGGCTCCAGCATCGCGGCGGCCGTCAAGACAGCCCAGCTGGCCGGTACCACCTCCGACCCGCAGAACCCCACCGCGGCCGTCATCAAGGTCATCACGCCCGCGCAGGCCGCCAAGAGCAACGTCACGCTGAGCACGCCTGACGTGCCGCTGAACTCCTCGCTCGTACAGACCGTGCACGTCCACGCCGAGGACCCCGGCCACCTGAGCGTGAACTTCGAGCGCACCCGCGACGAGCGCCCCTTCGACATGGACGAGCTGGACATCAAGGTCCAGTCGGTGGACGGCGGGCCGGGCAGCTCCTGCGGCCACACCCTCGACTCCATCGGGGGCGGCGACACCGTGCGCTGCGACCTGCCCGCGGGCGAGCACACCGTCACGTACACGCTCGCCTCCGGCCCCGCGGTCGCCGCCTGGAAGATCAACGCGCGCGCCGACTTCGAGGTCGTCGACCACGGCAGCGGCAACCCGAGCGCGGAGAGCACCTTCGCCGTGTCCAGCCCCTATCCCGTACGCGACCGCTACCGCCTGTTCGCCCGCGACGCCAAGGGCCTGCTGCGGTACTACGACGGTACGGGCAAGGCCGCCGCACCCTACGGCGAGCGCTGGGACCTCGGCGACGGCTGGCAGCAGTACACCGCGCTCAGCTCGCTCGGCCCGGTCACCGTGCACAGCACCGGCGACGTGGTCGCCCGGGACAAGAACGGTGTGCTGTGGCACTTCAAGGGCAGCGCCAACGGCAGCCTGTTCGCCGCGCGTACCAAGGTCGGCGGCGGCTGGAACACGTACAACACGCTCGTCGGCTCGGCCGACGTGAGCGGCGACGGCCGCTCCGACCTGGTCGCCCGCGACGCCTCCGGCGTGCTGTGGCTGTATCGCGGTACGGGTGACGGGGCCGGGCTGTTCGCCTCGCGTACGAAGATCGGTGGCGGTTGGAACACCTACACCGCCCTCACCGCTCCCGGCGACCTGACCGGCGACGGCAGGGCCGACCTGCTGGGCCGCGACGCCTCCGGTGTGCTGTGGCTGTACAAGGGCACCGGCAACGCGGCCGCCCCCTACGCCTCCCGTACGAAGATCGGCGGCGGTTGGAACGCCTACACCGCCCTCACCGGCGCCGGCGACCTCACGTCCGACGGCCGCTCCGACCTGGTCGCCCGTGACTCGGCGGGGGTCCTGTGGCTGTACAAGGGCACCGGCAACGCTGCCGCTCCCTACGCGCCTCGGACGCGGATCGGTGGCGGTTGGAACGCCTACAACACGCTGTTCTGATCACTGTTCCCCTGACGTTTCTGAACAGCCCGCAGCCATCGTTCGACGACGGCGAAGTCCTCGTCCGTCAAACCGCGTCGCGGGTCGACCCGGTGGAGTAGGGCACGGCCCGGGTGGTGGGCTTCGGTCCACGCCCGGTCGTGGTCGGTGATTTCGTCGTCGATCCATACGTACGGGTGATCAGCGGGTTGGCGTCGACGGCCGGGGGGCGGCGGCCGTGCCCTGTCTCGTAGGTCGGGTAGCCGTACGGGAGTTGGGCGGACGTCGCGCCGAAGGGGTGTCGCTCTCGCGCGGCAGCCGCATCACGAGGCCGTGCTTCGGGCGGAATGCCTTCGCACCGCTCGCGGTGTCGACGTGGATGTTGTCGCGGTCGACGCCGGCCCGCATGTCCCCGACCTGAACGTGACGGCTACGACACCTCACCGCGAGCGGGAATCGGATCGCCACGAGTGGAGTTGGTGAGGGAGGTTTGCCGTTTCAGGAGGGGTCATGCGAGCGATTCAGATATCCGAAGTGGGCGGTCCCGAGGTGCTGCGGCTGGTCGATATTGACCAACCGACGCCGGGCCCGGGCCAAGCGGTCGTGGAGGTCGCCGCGTCCGGCGTCAACTTCCTCGACGTATACCACCGCCAGGGCCGGTACACCCTCCCGCTGCCCTTCACCCCGGGCACTGAGGGCACGGGCACGGTCCTCGAGGTTGGACCCGGCGTCACCCACGTCGCTGTGGGAGACCGGGTCGGCTGGGTGGAGATTCCCGGCACCTATGCCGAGCAGGCCGTCGTGGACTCCTCCCGGCTCGTGCCCCTGCCCGACGGCGTCGACTTCGAGGCCGCCGCCGCCGTGCTGCTGCAGGGCATGACGGCGCACTACCTCGTCAAGGACGCCTACCCGGTCCAGCCGGGCGACACGGTGCTCGTGCACGCTGCCGCCGGCGGCATGGGGCTTCTGCTGACTCAGCTCATCACCCATCTCGGCGGCAGAGTGATCGGCACAACCTCGACACCGGAGAAGGCCCAGCTGGCGCGGCGAGCCGGAGCCGCCGAGGTGATCCTCTACTCAACAGTGGACGATCTCGCGGCCGAGGTGAAGCGGCTCCATGGCGGCCAGGGCCTGCCTGTCGTCTTCGACGGCGTCGGCAGGGACACCTTCGATGCGAGCCTCGCCAGCCTGCGACCCCGCGGCCACCTGGTGCTCTTCGGCGCCGCGAGTGGCGCAGTGCCGCCCTTCGACCCCATCCGGCTCGCCCAGGGCGGTTCGCTGACGCTGATCCGGCCAAGCCTCGGGGACTTCATCGCCGATCGGTCCGAGCTGCTCCGACGCGCCACCGACGTCCTCGAATTGGTGCGCACCAAGGTGCTTGAGACCACCGTGACGGCCCGCTACCCGCTCGCCGAGGTCGCCCAAGCTCACCGCGATCTGGAGGCTCGGCGTACCACCGGCAAGCTACTCGTCATCCCGTAGGCACGGGGTGTGGAAAGCAGCCGGTAGCGGATTTGCCCAGGGAGACGCCTACCGCCGTCACCGTCGGCAAGGTCCGCGGCCTGGCCGTTAGGAAGAGGAGTGGCTGTTGCGGGTGGACGATCACGACCGCACCGTACTCGGGAGTCGGGAGTCGGGGTTCCGGCTCGGGGCTCCCTCTCAGACCACGCCCGTGTTGGCCGCCGGATCGGCCGGTGCGGGCTGCTGGGCGGGCATGCCGGACAGGGCCGTTCGGTGTGCGCGGCCCGGTTCTCGGGCGTGGGCGGAGTCGACGCGGCGCAGCAGGAAGAGGCCGGCCAGCGAGATCACGCTCGGGCCGGAGAGCAGCGCGGCCAGCCAGGGGGCGCCGTTCATGCCGACCAGGACCGCGCCCGTCAGCATGCCCGCCGAGAGGACGAATCCCGCGATCAGGCCGCCGAGGTAGAGGGCGTGCACCCTGCGGTCCTTGTCGTCCAGCGACTTCAGTCTGGCCTGCTCCATGCGCCATTCGTGTTCCCTGGCGAGTTCCGGCTCGATCGCCTTGAGGGCGATCTCCAGGTGCTCCGGCGGTAGCTGGGCCCACTGGAGGACGATGTCCAGCCCGGTCGACCGCCCGGTGGACGGTGTGGAAGGTGAAGGTCCCTGGCTCATTGCGCGTTCCCTCCGCCACCGTGGACTACGGGTTCCTTGTCGTGGGAGAGGCCCTCGGGAGGGGGGCCCAGGGTCCGGAACACGCGTTCCAGGACGGCCTCGATCGAGCCCACGGCGGCTGCGGTTTCCGGCCGGTCGCTCAGGCCCACCAAGTCGAGGCGGGTCTTGCTGCCTTGGGGCTTTTCCGCCTTGGCTGCGGCTTCCGTCGTACGGGTCCTCTCCGGCCGCCGGGCCCACGACTCGTACCACCGTCGTACGGGGCCGATCAGCCGCCGAAGGCGGGTGCGCAGCGGCTTCCAGTCGAGGGGGGGCGCGCTCCTCCGTACCACCCAGGTGCGGGCGGCCTTGTCGTGCCAGCCCTGGCGCCTCGGGTAGTCGGCCACGGGCCACAGGGACGACGTGAGGAACCCGATGATCAGGACGTTCAGGAGGAATCGCGTCAGGTAGCGACGCGTCGCCCGGCGGGGGCCGGGGGGCGTCATCGCCTCGACGTCGACAACCGCGAGCGCGAACAGCCATTTGCCGGTCGTCCGCCCCCATCTGGCCGTGGGCAGTGCCTCGTAAAAGAATCCGGTGACCAGGGCGACCGCGACGACCGCTGCCCCGAGGGCGCCGGTCGTGCCGTCGATCAGCCAGACCGTCGTCGACTGGCCCGCCGCCGCGGCGTCGTCGATCCTCTGGCGTACGTGCCGGAGGGCCGCGAGCCAGAGGGGTGCGGATGCGCCCGCGACGATGACGGACTTCAGCAGCGCGTCCACGGCCCGCGCGGCGAACCGCCGTACGACCGGTGCCGCCCTCTCGCCCCTTTCCACGGAAGTGAAGGGGCCTTGGAGGGGCAGCGACCACACGGGGCCCGCGGGCGGCGTCGGTTGGGAAAGCACCCCGCCCTCCTGCGGCGCCTGTCGGCTGGAGCCCGGCACCCAGGCGCGGCCGTCCCAGTACCGGATGTACCCGGGAATGCTCGGGTCGGGGTAGTAGCCGGGCGCAGGGCCTTCGGACGCCGAGCCGTCAGGCGTACCGCGATCGGACATACGCCTCCTCTTTTCAACTCCACGTTGTCAGGGCGCCGTCCGTGGGAAAGGCGCCTCACACTCGGCCCACTCCAATGAGTGACCGGGCCGGTCTGCGACGGCCGTCGAGAATCACAGCGCGAGCAGCCACAAACGCCGTCGCTCGCGGCACTTCCCTGTCGAGCCGACCGGGCTGAACCCCCGTTGCGGGAAGTGATCGGAGGACACGGTGAACCTTGCGATGGTCCGTGAGCAGACGCGTGCGTATGTCACCGACATGCTGCTGAAAGGTACGTATGTCCTCGGCTATGTGCTGACGGTGGCCGGTGGGGTGTTCGGCGCGTACTGGCTGGTCCTGCTGAACGGTTCGCTGGCCGCGGCGGGCCTCGGTGGTGCCGGTGCGCTTGCCCAGGCGTCCCGGGCCGTGCAGAAGCACGTGCGCGGGCGCGGGGCCGCTCGGCTGGCGGCCTGGGCGGCGTGCACCCCGCCGATCGTCGAGGCCGACATGGTCCGTGAGATCCGGTCCTTGATGGGCGACTGGGTACGCCGGGCGGCCCTGGTGTGCTCGGCGGTCCTCTGTCTGGCGGGCATCGCCGCCGGCATCTTCTTCCTGGCCTGCCAGAACGCCGCGATGGGTGGGGGGTGCCTGGTCTGGGCGGCGCTCATGTTCAAGCTGACGTGGTGGCTCTCACGGCAGTTGGAGAAGCGTCGGGCCGCGCGGGCGGTCCGACTGTGAGGCTTTCGCCTTGGCTGCGTCGGTTCCCTGTACGGCTGCGGCCGACGCGCCCGCCGGTGGCTGGTTCGTCGGCCGCAGCCCTCACGTTACGTAAGGCTGTCGAGGCGGGCGTTACGTCGGTGTGCGGTGGGAGGGCCTACCGCTGGTCGTCCTGGACGGGCTCCAGACGCCACTTCTGGTTGTCACTGCCGACCCACTCCCACTGCTGGGCGACCGTGCCGTTGTCGTTCTTCGCCGTACCGCCGTCGATCTCCAGCACCTTGCCGCTGTGCTTGGCCACCAGGCGGTAGCAGCCGTCGTCTATCGGCTCGATGCGCCACTTCTGGTTGTCGCCGTTCACCCACTGCCACTGGTGGACGCTCGCACCGTTGCGGGTCTCGCCCACGCCCCCGCTGACGTCCAGCGCCTTGCCGCTGTGCACGGCCATCAGACGGTGGTAGCCGTCGCCGACCGGCTCGATGCGCCACTGCTGGTTGCCGCCGCGCTCCCAGCCCCACTGCTGGATCCGCCCGCCATCGTCGTTCCTCGCGGAGCCGCCGTCGACCTCCAGCACCTTGCCGCTGCGCTTGGCCACCAGGCGAGCCCGACCGGGAATCTCCTTCCGCGACCGCCCCTGGGGAATGCATTCGTCCAGCGCCTCGGCCAGGTAGCCGAACTCGCCGGTCCAGAAGTCGTCACCGAGGGCGGCTGCCTGGGCGGAGCCGCGGACCACGCGCATGTCGGCGCCGTCGTAGCCAGAACGGCTGAGCAGATCGCGGACCTCCATCTCGGTCAGTTCCAGCAATTCCGCATCTTGGTTCTGGTCGCATTTGTTGAAGAAAACGAACAGCGGTATACCGACCGCACGCGCCAGGTCCACATGCTTGCGCGTCTGGGGCATGACGCCGTCCATCGCGGAGACGACCAGAACCGCTCCGTCCAGCGACTCGGCCTTCAGGAGGTCGGGGACTTCGTCGGCGGGGCAGTCACAGTGCCGGTACCGGCGCCGGGACGTCTCGTACGCGAAACGGCGAACACCGCTGCCGGGGATCGCCTCCCCCGCCCCCGCCTGCCTTCCCCCGGCCTTCGCGAGCGTCCTGACCAGCGCGCTGGCCATCGTGGTCTTCCATGCCCGGCATGCCCTAACGACGCGATGGTCAACTCGGGCTTGTCGCCCTGGGATCCGTCGGCGGCCACGGCCGCTCCTCTCTGCCGACTGCGCACACAGCAGCGGCCGCGCCATGCTTCCCGTCGCACCACGGCGTCCACAAGATCGCCGGAACCGTTCAAGCCACCCGCGTCGTGCATACCGAAGGGCCGGTCCCGCCGAAGCGGGGCCGGCCCTTCGATACGGCATGCGCCGATATGGACCCGTAGACACCCGTGTCTCTTCGTCCCGGGTCCGGCTCTTCGGTCAGGGACGGGCTGCCGCCCTCGGACGCGTGTGTCTTCATGATCACAGGCCTCCCCATCAGGTCGTGCAGGTCATACAGGTCATGACTGTCTTCACGGACCGGCCCGGGCTGCGGGCGCGGTCCGGTTCTTGCCGTGCCGGTGGGTGACATCCCCCGAGCTCGTCACCCACCAGCACACTTCCCCCAGGTCACGACATACAAGACGTGTCCTTCATGACGGACCGCGGCGTCGTCAGCCTGCTGTCATCCCCCGGATGGTGCGTCAATGCCCGCTGGTCCTTGCTGTCCGCCTGCTCTCAGGCACACGGAACACGGCAATTCCCCTGCCGTGTTCGAGCCCCCGGCAAGCGTGGTGTGAGTCGGTCTCAGCCGCAGTGCTGCTGGCTGATCTGTCGTCAGATCACTCCCCTCCCGGTCGTCTTTCGAGGCATCCCTCAGACCCGCTGCCTGGGTACGGATGTGGCGCGCAGCGGGCCGGCGTCAGGCGTTCACTTGGCGGGGCAGCCAGTCGGGGACGTTCCCCCGAGGAGGCCGGTCGGCGCCGTGGTGGCAGACGAGTACGGCCACCGTCGCGGCGCACAGGAGCACCAGGAGTGCCGCCACCTGGAACACCACACCGTCGGGTGCCGACGCCATGGCCGGCCCCATGCCCATTCCGGCGAGCGCGACCACCGCGAGGAGCTCGCGGCGCATGGCCGAACCGCTGCGTGCACGTGGCACCGGTGCGGTGCCGGACCAGTCGCTGCCCGCCTGGGTCTCTTCATCCTGCCCGCTCGCGTTGTCGGAGCCCCCGATGTTCTCGACGGAGTCCTCTTCAGGAGGGGGCGGCCCTGAAGGATCAGTTCGCGAGGCTGCAAGCGCATCACGGACGCGTGCGTCCCTCTCCCGGATCTGCTCCAGGAGCAGTGTGTGCAGATCTGACACGGATCTCTCCCTGGTGTCTTCGGAGTTGAGGCCCCTAGGCCCCGCAAAGGGATCACGATCCACGGCGTGCAGCGGCTCCCGCACACCGCGGCCCGTGATCCCCAAGCCGGACTAGGGCTCTCATACCTGGGGGTCGAGTAGTTCCTTCACCGCCGGCTGCCTCAGCGCCGCGCGGGCGCGGTGGAGGAAGCCGTGGACCTTCTCGACAGGGAGGCCGAGCACTTCGGCGATGTCCGGTGCGGCGAGGTCGTCGATGTAGTGGAGTACGTAGCAGGCGTACTGACTGGGCGTCAGTGCCTGCCGTACGAGAGAGAGGGTCTCCTCGAACTCGACGGACGCTCCGAGATCGACGAACACGACCCGTTCCGGGGGCTCCTCGTCACTGAGGTGGTACTGCTCCCGCAGGTGGGCGTTGATCAGGTGGTACAGGATCCCGACCGCGTACGCCCGCTCGGACGTCGTGATGACGACGCCCCGCTGAAGGGCCTCACCGAGCAGTTTGTAGGCTTCCTGCCCCAGTTCACGGCACTTGTCGATGTCCTCGAGCCGTCGTGCCGCAACAACGGTCAGGTGCTCGACGAAGGCGCCCGCGGTCTCCTCCTCTCCCCACTTGTAAGGCGCTGGGCCGCTCTTTGTCGGCACCCTCACACGTGAACCAGGCATATCGCCCGGTTCGGTGCGTTGCGCTGCCATGGGCGGTTCCTTTCGAACGTCTGCGAGGTGTAACCCGCGCTAGTAGCGACAGCGCCAAGGACCGGAACACCGGGTGAAGCACGAACACCTTCCAGCGACGCCGCCGCTGCCCTGGCAGCTAGGTAGTGCGCACGGGCTCGGGGTTTCATGGCCGCCCGGACCATGATTCTTTGCGGGCGCGCTCCGCCGCAGGTCACAGCCCGCCGAGTTCCCGTCGAAGAGTCGAAGAACCGACGGGCGGCACAGAAAAGGGCCCCGGCCTCCATACGGAGGCCGGGGCCCTTGTTCATCGAGCGCTGGGCAGGCCTTGCACCTGCATCTCCCCACAGGAAGTGGGGCGCCTTTCCTTGGACCACCAACGCCGGGCCCGCCGCCGCTTGTTACGGGCGCGAGCTCAAGATCCAATATAGCGCATCCCCGGGACCCGGTGAAACGCGCGATCTGAGTACGGGTACTCAGAAGCCTCCGTTCCGCTCCTTGTAGCCTGGCGGCGGCGCAGGACCGGAGTGACGGGCGGGACAGACGTGACTGAGGGGGAACGGGTGGGTTCGTTCGCGCAGGAGTGGGCTCAGCTCAAGAGCGGTCCCGGAGGCGGGATGCGGCTCGCCGGTGCCGGGGACGGCGGCGGCAAGGGCGACGGCAAAGGCGATGTGCAGTCCAGCAAAGCCGCCTGGACGGCCGCCGGTAGTGCCGTCGGCGGGCTGAGCGGGGATACGAAGAAGGCGTTGAGCGGGCTGGAAACCGGGCAGCAAGGATTAGGCACCGGCGGCGGCGTCGAGAGTGCCGCCGCTCAGGCCGAGGTCTACCAGAGCTGGAAGACGTACCTGGAGAAGCTGTCCGGGCGGTGCACCGCGTTGCAGGGCGCCCTGGAGCGCGCGGGCAACGATCTGCTGCTGACCGACGACAACATCAGGGGACTCTTCGTCGAGCTCGGGAAGCAGTACCAGGACACCCCCGCCGTCGGCGGCGAGGGGAAGTGAGCTGAGCCGTGGATGTCGAGACGCTGAAGGCCCTCAAGCTGCACGAGTTCGAGGAAGCGGCGAGCGGGTACCGCTCGTCGAGCGACATGGCGAGCGGGGCGAAGGACGCGCTGGAGCAGCGGATCACCGCGCAGATGCGGAAGGTCCTGAAGGGCGCGACGGCCGACGCCGCCGTCGGCCAACTGCGGGAAGTGGCCAAGGACTTCCACTACGTACAGGTCGAGTGCGGTCTGGTCGCCACCGCCCTGAGCGCGTTCGCGTCGGACATGCGTCCGGCGCAGGACAAGCTGAAGCGGGCGCTGTCGGAGGCGGGCGAGCACAAGTTCACCGTGGGCGCGGACGGGGCGGTGAGTTATCCGGCGGCCGGGGAGAATCCGGGCGGGTCACCGCCGAAGGCCGGTTCGGCGGGCGCGTCGAAGTACACCGGGGCGGCCGGGTCGATCGACCAGCAGGCGGTCGAGCAGGACCCGAACCCCAACCACGCCATCGCCCAGGGCATAGCCAACCGCATAGCCGAGGCCGTCAAGGAGGCCACGGACACGGACCAGAAGTGGGCGCCGCAGCTGCGCAAGCTCAAGGCGGACGACGACCTGGTCGTCTCCGACGGGGACTGGGCGGACGTCGGCAAGGACACGGACGGCGTACGCGGAGCGGGCCAGCACTACCTCGACTCCCTCCCCCACCCCCCGAAGGACGGCAGCCCGAAAGCCAACGCGGACTGGTGGAAGGGCCTGCCCCCCGACCAGCAGGCCGACTGGACCGCGCTGCACCCCGACACGGTCGGCGGCCTCGACGGCCTTCCGGCCACGGTCCGGGACGAGGCCAACCGTATGGTCCTGGACGAGCGGCGGGGCCAGTACCAGACGGAACTGAACGGCATGCCGAAGGCGCCCGCCAACGAGTGGACGTGGATCCGGGGCGGAATGATCCCCGTCAAGGTGCACACCGACGAGTGGATGGCGTGGGACAAGAAGTACGGGGACCGGTACCGGCATCTGGAGTCGTCCCTCAAGGGCATGGGCGCCATCCAGAACCGGTTCGACCGGACCGGTGAGGAGGGGATGCCCGAGGCGTATCTGCTCGGGTTCAGCCCCGAGGGCCATGGGCGGGCCATCCTGGCCAACGGGAACCCGGACACGGCTCAGCATCAGGCTGTGTATGTGCCTGGTACGACGTCGAACCTGGAGGGGTTCGGGGGCAGTGTCGATCGGACGACCGAGCTGTGGCGCCAGACCCAGCACGCGAGACGTGATGCCTCCGTCTCGACCATCGCCTGGCTTGGTTACGACGCCCCGCAGGACATCGTCAAGGACTCCCCGTTCGAGCATTACGCCTATGACGGGGCGCCCGCCTACCGGAAGTTCATGGACGGACTCGACGCCTCGTACAGCGGCTCCGGCGAGCCCCACCGAACCGCCATCGGGCACTCCTACGGCACCACCCTCATCGGTGCTGCGGCCCAGAAGGGCGATCTCAACGCGGATGACGTGATCTTCGCGGGAAGTCCGGGCGTCAAGGTGGGCTCGGCCGGTGAAATGGACGTACCCAAGGGGCACGTGTGGAACGAGGAAGCGGACGGCGACAAGGTTCCCGACATCGGCCGCTGGGGCCACGGCGGCAGCCAGTGGAAGATGGGCGGAGGCGTGTTCCTCATCCCCAGCGACGAGGCCTTCGGCGCGAACCAGATGAACACGCACGCCGAGGGCAGCGGCCCCACGGAGACGAAGGGGGCGCACGGGCACAGCGAGTACTGGAACAGAGACACCACGGCTCTCAAGAACCAGGCGCTGGTCGTGATCGGCGAGTACGGCGAGGTCACCGATCCCCGATGACGCGTTCCGCCCAGGCCGCCCCGGCACTCGCACCGACCCGACCGTCAGCGACCCTCCCGACACCGCCAAGGACCCGCATGCTCCGCGCACCGCTCCCCGCTGCTCGTCGGCGCCGCCCGGGCAGCGCCCTGATCCCCCTGTTCCCCCTCGTACTGACCGGCCTTCTTCTCAGTGGATGTGGCATGAGCGACGACGACACCCCGAAGACCCCCTTCTCAGGCACAGCCAGCACGGATGACGCGGTCGCCGCCGTGAAAGCGGTGTCCAGCCAGATCTTCGACTTCGCCGGGGTGCCCGCCAAAGCCTCGAAGGCCGGGCCCGGTGTCTCGGCATGCGGGGACAAGGATCCGAAGAAGTACTTCCAGGTCTACCACCCGTGGAACTTCGAGCCGAACTCCGGCGCGGACACCGCCGTCGCCATGAAGCACCTCAAGGAGAAGCTCAACACGGGTGGCTGGGTGCTCAAGGACGAGTACTACGACAACAGCCCCAACAAGAACCTCAATCTCGTCGCCGACAACGACGCCAAGAAGATGAGCGTCTCGATCGTCGAGTACGGCAAGCGCGGCACCCCCAGCATCGGCATCAACGTCATCTCCGGCTGCTACCAGGTCCCCGACGGCCAGAAGATCGAGCACTCGTAGGAGGCCGGTGGTCGGTTCGTCAGAGTGGAACAGGCTCAGGCGCGTGGTCGCGCGTGGCGGCCGTAGCCGGGTTGGAACAGCGAGCGCAGGCGGCCGCGCGGGCGTTTGGGGCGGGGTGCGGAGGCTTCCGCCGGGCCCCGTGCGTGGTCCCCGCGCCGTGCCGGGAGCAGGGCCGGGCGTGGAACGGAACGGACCACCGCCCAGGCAGCGATGCCCGCGCCGGCCGTGGTGGCCTGGCGGGGCGGCGTGGTCCAGGTGTCAGATGCTGACAGGGCCGGACGGGTGGTCGGCCGGGCGAGCTGCGAAGTGAGCTGGAGGGTGGGGGTGTCGGTGGTGGTATGCGGATCGGCGTGGCCGGGTGCTCCGGGGAGCAGGAACGGGTCGGACACGGCGTAGGGATCGACGTACATGCCGTACGCGTCGTACGTGTAAGGGGAGTCGGGGGCGACGGGCGCGTACGTCGCCGGGCGCAGGTGTTCCGCCGCGGTCGGCCAGGTCGCGGCCTCCTTGGCCGCCCGGGCCAGGGTGTCCTCGGCCTCCTTGACCGCGGCGAGTTCCACGTACTGGCGTCCGAGTTCATCGCGTTCGCGGCGCAGTTCGACCATCCGTCCCTCGGCGAGGCCGGTGGCGGCGCGCGCCGCGTCCAGGTCCGCCCGCAGCCTCAGCGCCTCGCCCGTCAGTCGTACGACGTCGTCACCGCGTCGGCGCGCGAGGAGGGCGGCGCGCTCCGCGCGTTCCTCGGCCTCGCGCAGCCGGCCGCGCATACGGGCCAGGGCGGCGTGGTGTTCGGCACGGTCGTGGTGCTGTCGGCGTACGGCCCGCTCCTGCGCGTTCTCCAGGTGGGCCGCGTACTCGCGCAGGGCGTCGCGTTCGGCGGCGAGCAGGTGCTGGCGGAAGCGGTCGGGGTCGTGGTGGCGCAGGAGGTTGAAGTAGGCGTACAGCAGGGCCTGGTGGTCGTGCGCGGGCAGTGCCCGGCCGTCCTCGGCGAGCAGGCGGAGCAGCAGCTCCAGCTCGTGCAGCTGCGGGGTGCGCGTCCCCTCGGCCCAGGCTCTGAGCAGGTTCGGGGACATGGCCTTGGCCTGCTCGGCGGGCAGGTGTTTCTCCAGGCGGCGGCTGAGGGCGCCGAAGTCTCCCCACCCGTCGAGGACCGCGCCGCGCAGCTGCGCGGCGAACGCCCCCGGCAGCGGCCCCTCGGCGCGGCGGGTGAGGTCGGACCGCCACGCCGCCCACAGGACGTGGGCCTCCTCCCACACCTCGCTCTCGCGGGCCCGCCGCTCCTGGTCGGGCAGTTGGGTGTGGCACGGGTCCATCCGCAGCAGCTGCCGGACCACGCGCAGCAGGTTCTTCTCGGTGGTGGGGCGCTCGCACTTGAGGATCAGGCAGGCCGTCTGGTGCGACAGGGACGCGGGTGGTACGCCGGTGCTGATACGGCGCGAGACGTCGCGCCCCGACGGGCTGCCCGCGGCGACGGTGAGCCTCTCCAGCAGCTCGCGCAGGCGCTGCTGCGGGCCCACCGGTTCCTCGTGCGCATGTGCCGACTGCGGTACGGGCACGGCCGGGCCCCCTGTCAGATCTCGTCAGAAAAAACGAGAGTCCCACAGGTCAACGCCGTGTCAGGAACGCACTGACGGTCGCTGCCCGGTCGAAGCGGTGCGGGTGCGGGTGGTTGGGGGCGTCTCCTGGATGGGCCGGTCGGTGATCCGCCGCCGGTTTCGCGAACCGGGCCGCCGTCAGCGGGCAGCAGGGGCGGCCCGGCCCTTCACGCCACAAGGGGGCGCAATGAGTCATCCTAAAGAGCGAGGTGTCCGACGCGGGGCGGTTTACCGGGACGGGGGCGGGGCGGGGGCGGTCCGTGCTCGTCGACCGCGAGACGCTCGACCCGGCGGCGGCCGTGGAGCGTGCGCCGGGGCCGTGCTCCTGATCCTGCTCGCGGTCACGGCTCCCGCCGAGGCGGCCGGGCCCGCTCGGGTGGTTGCGGCCGCGTCCGTACGCCCGGCGCCGCCGGAGGCCGCGGCGACCGTGCCCGTACGACCGGACACCCCGCCGGACGCCCCGGCGGTCGTCCCCGCGCAGCAGCCGCCGGACCTGTCCTGGGACGCGGTGCTGCGGGCGGGCCTGCCGGGCTTCCTCGCCTCGCTCGGGTCTGGGGCGGTCCTCGCGGTCACGGCGTGGGGGCTCAAGAGGCTCGCCTCGCGGAGGGGCGAGCCGTAGGGGACAGCGAGTTGGCCACTGGCTGCGGGACCGGGCTCACGCGGTACGGAGCCGGTCCCGCGCACGCCCGCTCAGCTGATGCGATCGGGGCGTCTCGGCTTCGGGGACGTCCCGTTGCGATGGTGGTGGCGCTCAGCGGCACTGTGAGGCCCGGTGCCACGCACGGGTGAATTCGGCGTCCTCGGCGTCACGGCTCGGCAACAGCGGGCCCCAACCCGCGCCCCGCCGCAGTCAGATGGGCCCCTCAACCGTCTGGGGGACACCGTGACGTACAGCCGTATCGCAGCCGCCGCCCTCATCGCAGCCGCCGTTCTCCTGCTCACGGCCTGTGGCGGCGACGACCAGTCCGACAGCAGCCCCGCCGCCCTGAGGCGCGCGGCGGAAGAAGCCGTCTACGCCATGCAGGCCGCCAAGGGGGATCCCGGCGACCTCGACGGCGTACCACCCGACCTCATCGCCCCCGAAGGCCGCCAGGTCTGCAGAATGCTCGACGAAGGCCAGGCCGTCGACGACGCCGTCGCCTACCTCCGCCTCGGCTTCAACCTGAAGGAGACCGGGGCGCTCATCGGCGCCGCACCGGCGCTGTGCCCGCAGCATCAGGGCACCATCGACGCATGGGTCGCCAGCTGGGGTTGAGGTGAGCCGACAACGGCTCGCCTGGACCCGGGACATGCTGGGGGGGGGAGACGGCCGGTTTCTGCCCGAGGGGCCCTTGCCCGCCATGTCGGGGACTATCGTGACGAGGGTCGACCTGAGGAGGAGACGTGGCGTCCGCCCCTGGCCATCCTCACGGCGTGCCCCCCATGCCCGAGCGCAGCATTCCGGCTCTGCGTGCCGCCATCGCCGCCCATGCGCCGCAGCTCTTGGCGGACTTCGAGGCGAACTGGCGCGACAAGATCGCTGACACCTACGACATCGGCGCGGCACCGGCGTTCCTGGCCCGCTGGTGGGCGGAGTACGCGCTCGCCCGTGACCCCGGGCTCGACGGCCATGTGCGTGACCTGGAGACACGAGCTGCCGAGTCCGCCGATCCGGACAAGGCCAAGGCCCTCCTGGAAGGGGCCGCGCAGATCCACCACCGGGTGAGCAGGCTCGGGCCCGGCGAGTGAGCGACGAGTTCACCGGCCCGCCCTGGCGGCTCAACTCCGGGGCCGCCCCATGACGATCGTGGCGGTGCTCAGGAACGCCGAGCCGATCACCGCCAGGAGGATGCGCGCCGTGAGGGAGGAGTGCGCGCCCAGGATGGCCGGGGTGGCTACCAGGAACGCGCCCAGCGTGCTCAGGCTCACGCGGGTGAGCAGGCGCATGCGGGAGTGTTTGATGATGACCGGGAAGCGTACGACGGCGACGGGGGTCGTCTCGGCCTCGGCGGGGCCCAGGCGGATGGTGACATGGGTGAGGGCGTCGAAGGACGAGGCCTCGGGCTGGAGCCAGAACTCGGTGGAGTCGTAGCGCAGCGCCACGTCGTGCGAGTCGTCCGAGGAGACGCGCAGGAAGCGGCCGTCCGTGGAGCAGGTGAGGGTGATCTTCGGTGTTTCGGTGTAGCGCTGGGAGTAGAAGCTGACCGGGAGCCGCGCGGGCTGCCGGTCCCCCAGGCTGAGGCGGCCCTGCGGCTCGAAGGCGAAGGCCGTGGAGCCGGTCAGATGGACGGGCTGGTCGACGCGCATGAAGTAGGAGTTCTCGAAGGTGGGGTGGAGCGCCAGGCGTCGGGCGACGCTGATCCACAGCTGCGCCGGGTCCCCGCTCGTACGGATGGGGAAGGCGGGGAACTTGACCACGGCGGGGTAGTAGGTGCCGCCGTTTCCTTCGACGATCTTGTCGATGGCCTTGCGGCTCTCGGCGTTGATCTCCGCGCGGGAGAGGGAGTAGTCGTCGAGGTCGACGTGGTCGGTCACGCGCAGCTTGAAGAGGATGACCTCCGCCACGCACTCCGCGGCCACGATCTCGGCGACCCGGACGGGCAGCAGGAAGCAGTCGGCCGGGGTCGTGGCGTCGACTATGAAGCCGATGAGCGCGCGCTGGCGGAGGATGTCCCCGGTGGCCACCCTCTGTTGCAGCGAGGCGGCCACGTACTGCGCCTCATAGCGGAACTGGATGGTGGCGCGCCCCGGGGCAGGGCCAGCGCGGTGAGGATGTCCTCGGCGTATCGGCGCCGCAGGTTCGAGGACAGCAGCAGAACCTGCGGGCGCTCTTCCTGAATGCTCACGTCCCCCCTGAGGCTGAGCGTCGTCGCGCGACCCGTCGGACCTCAGACCGCGTCGCACAGGGTGCGCATACCCCATTTGGCGCGCATGGACTCTTCGAGGCGCTTGTAGCGCGGCCAGACACGGTCGTCCGGAAGGTCGTCGACCGCCAGTCGCGTCACGGGCTGGTAGTGAATGCCGTCGCGGGCGAGTTCGCCGTGCCGGCGGTAGATCACCCGCTCACCGAAGCCGTCCGCCTGGTCGCAGGTCAGGTCGATGACCTGGCGGTCGGCTTCCTCGGGACGTCCGATCTCGATCCAGCAGTGGTGGTCCACGGACGCGATCGAGGGGTTGTCGAAGCTCAGCCTCCCGTAGCAGTAGGTCGCTTCGATCTGCCGCGTCCGCAGTTGGCAGGCCAGCCACACCGAGCTGACTCCGCACTGCCCCTTCGACGACAGGGGCTCGCGGGCGTAGCTCGGGTGGGCGGTGCTGAGCGACCAGACGGCTTCCAGGCGTTCGCGGAAGTCACGGAGCTCATCGGGGTCGAGCGCCACAGGCGCGTCGGCGGACGTGTCGTCCGCGGGCTCCGCTACGTGTTGCAGGGATTTCACTGTCCGGATTTCTTTTCTCGCTGTGCTGTCCGTGCCGAGCACGACCAAGAGGTTCCGATAGTTTCCGACTTTGCGGTCCGTGCATTTGTCCGACGAAGACTGCCGCCGCGTCACATAACTCCCGAACTGGTCATAGCAGTACGCTACCGGCGCTGTCGCAAAGGGAACGAAGTTCGTGGCGTGGAGCGCCGAACCCGTAAAGCCGAGCAGGGGGTTGAAGGCCGTCACGACAAACCTGCATCCCATGGTCCGCAATGCCCGCACGGCCTGCCCGACGGTAAAGCTCATGAGGTTTCGAACCGCTCCCGATAATCCTAGGGCACGGGTGAGGATCAGCAAGTTGCCGCGCTCGGCGGGAATCCCCTGGCGTCGCAGCGCGTCCACCACACCTGGCCGGTCGCAGACGGAGAAGGCGAGGTAGGTGACGGGGTGGGACGCCCCCTGCAAATAGCATCCGACCTCTATCAGGGTGTCGGCCCGAGCGCTGAGCATGTAGTGCAGCTTCGCCTGATAGAGATAGCCGTGACTGGGTGGAACCACATCGAACTTCACCCCGACGGAGGATCCGTCCGACCGCCGTACGGTGAAGTCCCTCCGGGCCTCACCGCCCCCCAGGAGCAGAGAACTGTTGGCGAGAAGATCCGCATCCTTGATGTAGCTCGACAGCCGACTGCAGCGAGTGATGAGCCGTGGCCGCATCTCTTCGTAAAGTGCCTCCGAGGACCACACCGGGCCTGCCCGGAAAATCAGCGGGGCGTGCAGGCGCAGTTGGATGTCGAAATCGCGCGCGCTTATTCCGCACAATTGGGCATCCGCTGCGACAAGGTCCTGACAGTCGGCCGAGAAGCCGTCGATGAGGGGGTCCCGGAGTTGGCGCACCAGGGCGGACCAGCCGGTGGAGCTCTGGTAGGGGTACGGGGGCGGCTGCGCCGACTGGGCCTGCCGAATCTGCGGCGACACCGGGGGTAAATGTGGCAGGCAACGCGACGCCCCCGCCTGTAAGGCGTGGCCGGATCCGGCGGGGCCGAGTGCGGTACGGGCCATCAGGGGTCTCCGCTATCGGTCGCCAACAGGACTGAACATGGTACGGGGCCCGCTGTTGCACTGTCAGTCGGTTCAGGGCCAACAGCCGGGCGGGCGACGGATGTTGACCGGCATGCGACGGAGGCGTGTCCCGGAAGTGCTCGGCACGGGGGCCGCGCGGGCCCCGGGCAGCAGCCCGGATCTCCGCGCCCATTGGTTCGTGCATGACAAACCGGTTGACCGGCTTTATGATCATGGAAGTGGATCACCGGACGCCATCGGGGGAAGTCCGGGGTCCCGTCTTTCGTGGGAGAAATCTCTGTGAACACCCTCAAGCGCATCGCCACCGTCGCCACCAGCATGTGTATGGCCGCGGGTGCGTTCGTCGCCGCCGCGCCGCAGGCCTCGGCCACGATTCCCAGCATGGGGCTCCAGGTCGGCAGCACCATGGGTCCGTGCCTCGGCCAGGACTACCTTCCCGGCGAGGACTCCTCGTCCGTGATCGTCTGGAAGTGCAACGGCAACCCGGACCAGCGCTGGTCCGCGGACGTCGTCTCGTTCAACCTGCACGACGGGCTGCCGGACACCGTCCACCTCGTCAACGACAACAACCAGTGCCTCGGCGTCTGGGGCGGCGACATCCACCGGGGTGCGAACGCGTCCGCCTGGGACTGCAACGGCAACGCGGACCAGCAGTGGAACGTCGAGCCGGTCGGCGGCGGCATGGTCCGCCTCCACTCCACGTACCACCAGGAGCTCTGCCTGGGCCTGCGCAACGGCGGTACGTGGAACGGCAACTACGCGATCGTGTGGGACTGCAACAACAACTCCGACCAGAAGTTCGTCGGGACCAACTTCGGTATCTGAGTTCTCTGCGGTATCGCGGTATCAGCGGACCGTCGCTTCTCCGGAAGCGGCGGTCCGCCGTGTTCCATCCGCGTGCGGACGACGTGTCAGCAGGGGAACGTCAGCTTCTGGCTGTAGGCGTGGTACTGGATGAGGTCACTGTCGAAGCCCCAGGCGTGGACCTGGTAGGTGTGGCTGCCGCCGACGCAGGGGACGCCCGTCCCGAACGAGTGGCTGAAGGGGCCCTTCTCCCAGAACTCCGAGACCTTCACCACGGAACCGTCGCGGTGATCCTCAGATGGACCTTCGCGCCGCCGTCCGCGGGCAGCGTGGAACAGTTCCAACTCGTTTCCGCCCAGACGTAGTTACCGGCATGGTTGGGGTTGCTGACGCTGACCGCGCACTGGCCCAGCGGGGCGCCGGCCGCGACCGCCGGCGCCGCGCCGATCCCCGGCACCGCGGCAGTCAGGGCCATGACGGCGACAACGCGCTTGGTGAAGGCAATAAGAGGCATCACGGTCTCCGGCTCTCGGGTGGACCCCCGGGTTGGAGCCCCGTACGACAAGACCACATCCTCACTACCCTCCGTATCGTCAAACATGCACAGAGTTACCACGCTGGGTGAATCCGCCGCTTCGCCGGAAGCGGCGGTCTGCCGTCCTTCGGCTCCTCAGGAGGAAGTGGCGCAGGTCGGCCGCGTCCACACCTCCAGCTCGCCCAGTGCCGCCGTGAAGTCGCCCAGCATCGGGCGTACATGCTCCGTGTCGAGGGCGACCAGGCCGTCGGTGTGGGCGCCGCCGGGGACCTTGGTGTAGCGGTGCAGGGCGGCGCGGCCCGCGTCGGTGACCATGCGGTGGTAGACGTCGCCGAAGTCCGTCGGCGGGGTGAGGGCGTCCAGGGTGCCCTGGATGCTGATGAGCTGGCGGCGGATGTCGCCGGTCAGCGAGATCCGTTCCACGGCCCTGTGCACCGCTCGCGGGCGGGACGCGAAGTCGTAGTCCGTGTCGCAACCCGGACCGGTGCCCGCGGGGCAGAGCGGGGTGCCACCCTCGGTGGGGCCGTCGTAGTCGGGGTCGAGTTCCTCGCGTATCACCCGCTGGAGCAGGTCCCACTGGTTCTTGTGGTGCCATTCCCACTGGCGCTCCGAGCCCTCCGGATAGCCCGCGGCGAGCATCGCGGCGTGCGCGGACTCGTCGTGCGGCAGCGGGGCGTAGCGGGGGTAGGCGCGCAGGGCGGGCGGGAGCGTCTTGAGTAGGCCGCCGTCGGTGGTGAAGGTGAGGGCGTTCCAGTCGAGGCCGCCGGTGTAGAGGTCGGGGCGGTGTTCGAGCTGCCAGCGGACGAGGTAGCCGCCTGCGGAGAGCCCGGCGGCGTATGTGAAGCGTGGCCTATGACCGTAGTGACGTGCCGTCACTTTCTTTGCTGCCACCGTGAGTTCGGTGACTCTGCGGTGCCATTCCATGATGGCGTCGCCGGGGCGGTCGCCGTCCTTGTAGATCTCCGGGCCGGAGTTGCCCTTGTCGGTGGCGGCGTACGCGTACCCCCTCGCCAGCACCTGGTCGCTGATGATCCGGTCGTTGGCGTACTGCTTGCGCAGGCCCGGCGGGCCCGCGACGACGAGGCCGCCGTTCCAGTGGTCGGGCAGTCGGATGACGAACTGGCTGTCGTGGTTCCAGCCGTGGTCGGTGTTGGTGGTGGAGGTGTCGGGGAAGTAGCCGTCTATCTGTACGCCGGGGACTCCCGACGGGGTGGTTGTGTGGGGCGCCTCCAGGCCCGCCCAGTCGGTGGGGTCGGTGTGGCCGGTCAGCCTGGTGCCTGTGGTGGTGAGGTCCGACAGGCGGGCGGAGACGGTGTGTTCGGCGCCGGGGACGCGGATTCTGTCGGCGGTGCCGGGACGGGCGGCCGCCGGGACGGCCAGGACTGTGGCCAGCAGCAGGGGTGCGACGGCCAGCGAACGTAGGTGCATGGAGTGTCCTCGTCTCGTGCTGTGGTGATGCCGAGGAATCTAGGAATCGCAGGTCATCGGGGGTAAGTACGAAATGGCAGGGGTGCGGGGGGACGGAGGACACATGACCTTTGGCCACACTTCGCGGTGCAGCCGTCGGATGGTGTGGTTGGGGCGCCCGCCCCACGTACGCTGCGGGGAGCCGTACACCTACGTACGAGATACCGCGCCGCCGGGAGGCCTGATGCCGCGTCCTGTGCCCTGGATACCCGCCGTTCTGTACGGGGCGGTGCTCGCCGGGGGGCTCTATTACGCCGTGACAGGGCCGGGGTTCGACGTGCGCACCGCCGGTTTCGCGGCGCTGCTGTGTGCGCTCGGGGTGCTCGACGGGCGCACGTGGCGGGTTCCGGTGGGTGGGGTGTTCGCCCTGCGGGCCGCGCTGTTGTGTGCGGTGGCGGCTCTCGATGTCTCCGGGCTGTCGCGGGTGTTGTTCGTACTGGTCCCGTTCCTGGGGTTTTTCGCGTTCGGGCCTGGCGTCGGGGTCGCGTTGGGCGCGGGGTGTGTGGTTCTGCTGGCGGGTGGGTTCACCGTGTGGGTGCCGGGGTGGGCGGTGCGGGCCGAGTACATCTCCGACCTGCTGATGTTCGCCCTGGGAGTCGTGCTGGCGCTGGCCATGGCGGCCGTCGCCGTACGGGAACAGCGGGCTCGCGGCCAGTTGGAGGGCACTCTCGCGGAGGTCGCCCAGTTGTCGGCGGCCCGTGAGCGCAACCGGCTGGCCCGCGAGATCCACGACAGCCTCGGGCACCATCTGACCGCGATCGGGATCCAGTTGGAGAAGGCGGAGGCGTTCGCCGCGCTCGATCCGGCCGCCTCCGCACAGGCCGTCTCGCACGCCCGCTGGTCGGCGAACCGGGCCCTGGACGAGGTACGGGCCTCCGTACGCACCCTGGGCCCCGAGTCGGAATCCGAGCCGGTCGGCCTGTCGCGGGCGCTGGCCGGCCTCGTCCACCACCTCGACGGCGGCACCCGCCGGATCTCCCTGGACGTGTCCGGCACCGAGCGGCGGCCGCTGCTGGTGCTGTACCGGGCGGCCCAGGAGGGCCTCACCAACGCCTGTCGCCACTCCGGCGCGACCGAGATCGGGGTGACGGTCCGCTACGACGAGGCGGGCGCGCGTCTGTGTGTCACGGACAACGGGGGTGGGTTGGGCGGCGCTGAGGAGGGCTTCGGGTTGACCGGGCTGCGCGAGCGGGTGCGGCTGGCGGAGGGGACGGTGGATGTGAGCAGTTCGGAGCGGGGGACGGTGTTGGTGGTGGGGGTGCCGTGGTGAGCGATCCGGCGGTCGTCGGGCTGGGGGTGTCGGGGGCTCCGGACGTACGGGGTGATGTGGCGGCCGGATCCGGGACACCGCAGGTGCCGGCGCCGGACGTACGTGTCCTCGTCGTCGACGACCAGGAGCTCGTCCGCGAGGGCATCGCCGCGCTGCTCGGCATCCAGCCCGGCATCGCGGTGGTGGGCAGCGCGCGGGACGGCGGCGAGGCCGTGGAGCTGGCCCAGGAGTGCGAACCCGACGTGGTGCTGATGGACATCCGGATGCCCGGCATGGACGGGGTGGCGGCCACGGCGCTGCTCCTGCGGCGGCTGCCCCGGTGCCGGGTCCTGATGCTGACGACGTTCGACGACGACGAGTACGTGGGGCGGGCGCTCAAGGCCGGGGCCGTCGGGTATCTGCTCAAGAACCTGCCCGCGGCCGAACTCGCCCAGGCCGTCCGCCTCGCGCACGCGGGTGTCGCCCAGTTCGACCAGACCGTACTGGCCGCGCTGGCGGCCGGTGTCCCCGCGCCCGACCTGCTGACGCCCCGGGAGACGGAGGTGCTCCGGCTCATCTCGGCGGGCGCCACGAACAAGGAGATCGCCGCGCGGTTGTATCTGAGCGAGGGGACGGTCAAGAACCACATCTCGCGGGTGCTGAGCCGGTTGGGGCTGCGGGATCGGACGCAAGCCGCGCTGTATGCGCGGGAGAACGGGTTGGTGTGAGGAACAACGGGAACGACATAGCACCGCTCTCCGCGGCGCTCGTCGCGTCCGGCGAAGGCGTCGCCGGATTCTGCGCCACCCGTGGTGCGGACATCGAGCTGCGGCCCCTCGCGGGCAATCCCCTCAGTCGAGAACTGGTCTTGATGTGGCGCCGCAATTCTCCGCTGGCGGCGCAGATCAGCGCGCTGCGGGACGGAGTTCGAGCAGGCTACTGCGCGCACCTGCGCGACCGCCTGGGGATGGACGCATGGCTGAAGCGCGGCGGGGAGTCGTTCATCCTGGACGCCGCGCGGCGGAACACGTCCGGCCCACAGCGCGCGCCCGGGCTCCGCCAGGGCGTACCGCGTGCGTGACGGCGACCGCAGTGCCCTCCGCCGTGTTGTGGTGGAAGGGCGGGTCGGGTGCGGCGATGGCTAGTTCGCGGGGGTGGGGTTGAACCGGTCCACATAGGCCCTGACTTTGCGAAGGGTGTCCGGGTTTTGCATGCCGCCGCCATGGCCGACTTTGTCCGTGACGACGTGGATGGCTTTCTTCCCGAGCTGTTCGGTCACCTTGTCGGCCCACGCGACAGGGGTGGCGGCATCGTGGCTGTTGCTGAGCAGCATCGTCGGGTTCGCGCTGCGTGAGGTGACCGGGTGGGAGGAGTCCTTGGCCGGACGGGGGCCCGCCAGGCAGATGGAGGCGTACTGGCTGGCGTTGGTGGAGTACTCGGTGACGGGGGCGGTCCTGCGTGCGGCTTCGAGGTCGCGGCGGGCCTGGTTGGCGTTCGGGACGGCCAGGGAGAAGTCGGAGCAGACGATCGGGTCGGCGTACGGGAAGGTCTTCGATGTTTCCTCTTCGCCGCCTTCCTTCTCTTCGGGAAGGGGGTTGCGCCCCTGGGAGAGTGCCAGCAGGCCGGCGGCGGCATCGCTGAAGCTGCTGCTCAGAGTGCCGTCGGCGTACTGGCCGACGCTCACGGCGGCCCAGGGCCGACCCATGGCGTCCTTGCCCGGGATGTGTCCGGCGGCGGCGTTGTGCCGGGCCTTGCGGAAGACTTCGCCGACGTCCTTGCCGTGCAGCGTGCAGGCGGACTCCGCATCACACCACTTCCTGAAGCGGTCGAGGACCGCTTCCGTACCGGCCGCCGCGGTGGTGAGGAATTCCCGTCGGCCCTGTGCGGGGTTCATGACTCCTTCCAGGACCGAGGCATTGACGTGCTCCCCGTACAGGCCGAGGTATCGCTCCGCGAGGAGGGTGCCGTAGGACACGCCGTGGAGGTTGACCTTGCCGAGCTCCATGGCCTTACGCAGGGCCTCGGCGTCCCTAGCGGTGCTGTAGGCGTCCAGATGCCGGTCCAGGCCGGGGTGACCGGTGGTGCAGGTGGACCAGAAGGCCTGCTGGTTCTTGCGCAGCGCGTCGAACCGCTGAGGATCGGTGGGAGGGACGACCGGGATCTTGAGTGCCTTGTCCGTCTCACAGGTCAGCGGGCTGCTCTCGCTCACGCCGCGCGGATCGAAGGAGACCAGGTCGTAGCCGGGGAGATCCTGCTTCAGGGAGGCGAAGGCGATGTCCCCCGTCTCGCCGGGGCCGGAGGGAAAATTGATGATCGTGCCCTTGCTCCCGCCAGCCGGCTTCGACCGGTAGACACGCAGGTCTGTCGTCCCGGACTCCGGCTTGGACCAGTCGACGGGCACGGCCAGTTTGCCGCACAGCACGTCGTCCCCGACGTCCTCCCTCACGCACTGGTCCCACTGGATGCTCCCGTGCCCGCGGCTCGGCGGGGGCACGGGAGCATCCAGTGGGACCAGTGCCGCCGCGGCGGTGGGCAGCACCGCGATCGCGGAGAGGATTCCCGCGGCGGTCAGAGCGATGGCCTTACCAGACATATACAGACTTCTCCCGATCTGTTCAGATGGATACGTCCGCCATGCTGGCCGAGACGAGTGGCCCTCGGCATCACCCCAACGGGCCGGTTCCACCTACGACTTGAGTCGGACATCCCTTCGGACATCCCTTTTGAGGGGCGGTCGGTGGGACTCGGCGTACGGTCACTGCCCGTACGAGCGTCGCGGGCTCACTGTCGTTTCGGGCGCCAGAACGAGCGGGAGAGCGGCCTCTGTTCGTGTTGTCTGTTCGTCGCCTTCAGCAGCTTGGTGAAGGCGACGGCCTGGTCGGTTCGGGTTGCCAGGGCTTCCAGGTGGCGGGCGTAGTCGCCCAGGTCGGCCATGGCGAGGGCGAGGAGCAGGTCCACCTGGCGGGGTACCGGCTGGTGGACGACGACCTCTTCCAGAAGGCGGTTGACCACGCGCTCGGCTCGCGGGCCCGTCGGGGTGTCGTTGTCCCTGAGGTTCTTGAGCAGGAGTGTGTTGTCGGTGGCCGACCGGGCTGTCGCGCAGGCGAGCAGCACCGCGTCGAGGTGCCCGCGCAGGGCGGGTGTGTCGAGGGCGCGGATGAGCTGCGCCAGGCTGAGGATGGTGCTGCCATGTGCCCGCTGCCGCAGTGATTCGATGGTCATGCTGGGGGCGCCGTTGATGTGGAGGCCCTGCAGGAACATGCCGCAGTGGCCCGCGGGCTTCGTGTCGACGAAACACTGGAACAGCGTTTCGGCCTGCTCGTGGAGCCCGCAGACCTCCAGGGTGGCGGCCATGGCGGCGGCGGAGCCCGGTGTGCAGACGCGGGCCACGCCCTTGAGTACGGCGTCGGCTCCCACGTACCCCTGGTTCAGCTCGGTGACCAGGGCTCTGACTCCCGCCGCGTCGGTGTCGGTCAGGGCGGCGACCAGGGCGCGCGAGCACTCGTGGAAGCTGCTCGACACATGGAGGTCACTGATCAGTACGGCGACCTCCGCCGGGGCCCGGCTGCCGACGGCCCGTAACAGCACCGCGTCGGTGGCAGCGTGGTTGCCCGTGCGCTGCAACGCGTAGATCAGGTCGGCGAGGTGGGCGATGTCGCGCTGCTCGGTCTCGGTGAGCGTCGCCTCCCTCAGGTGGTCCAGGCCGCGGATGCGGGCGAAGGCGAGGAACTCGGCCACGTCGGATGCCGTGCGCTGGGCGGCGAGCGCGCTGGTCATCCCCGCGACCAGAGGGCCGAGTCCGTCCTGGAAGAGCAGGGTCAGGAGCTGGAGGACATCGCGTATCGGACGCTGGCACGCGGCGGCGCGGAGCGCGGCCCGGACCAGTGGCGCGAAGCCGTGCCCGCGCAGGCAGCCGACGGCGTCCATCACGTCCGGCAGCGGCCGGGTGACCGCCGCCGCGCCCAGCAGGCTGACCGCGTGGTCGGCGAGGCCCGCCGTGTGGAGCATGCCCGCGAGACCGGCGACGTCCTTGGGGGTGTGCAGGCGTACGGAGGCCTGGAGGAGGGTGACGACGGGTGGGCGCAGTCTGGCGGCGGCCAGGGCGGCGACGAGGCCCGCCACATCGGCCACCGGCCGCATCATGACCATGGCGGGCAGCGCGGCTTCGGCGTGGTGGTGCAGGCCGGCGGTGTAGAGGCCGGTCAGCAGGGCGGACACCTCGGCGATCTCCCGGGTGCGGCTCGCCGAGGTGACCAGCTCGCTGGCGATGGCGTGCTGCGTGCGGGTTTCGAGGCCGCCGACCAGGTCGACGAGTTCGGTCACCGTGGCCGTACGGTCGGTGGCCTCCAGCGCTTCCATGAGCGAGGTGGCGGCGACCCGGTTCTCGCCCTCCTGGGTGGCTTCGAGCTCCGCTTCGAGGCGGTAGCACTCCTCCTCGGCGGCGATCAGCTCCGCCCGGGCCACCGCCAGGGCCTCCTCCAGGAAGAGGACCTGCTCGCGCAGGTCCTGGCGCTCGGTGTGGAGGCGTTCGTACTCGCCCTCCCAGCGCTCCAGTTCGGCGCTGTGGACGAGCCGCTGCTCCTCCACCACCTGTTCGGCCCGCAGGCAGCGCCGCTGGAGGTCGGAGAGGCGGCGGTGCCGGTCGCCCAGCGCCTCCTCCAGGGCGCGCTCGCGGGTCTTGATCCGCCGGATCTCCTCGTCCGTGTCGGCGAGCCGGTCCTGGAGCTGCTGGACCTCGCTGCCCCGGCGGCTGGCCTTGAGCGCGGAGCGGTGCAGCTCGCGCAGGGCGTCCTCGGCCTCGGTGGTCAGGGGCCGTTCCGTCTCCTCGGCCGAGTCGACGATGACGCCGGCCACGAAGTCCCACGGCGGTACGCGTTCGCCGCTGAGGTAGCGCGTGACCGAACTGGCGTTGAGGTGCCGCCGTGCCGCGTAGCGGCGCACGCTCACGTCGAGGGTGAGGAAGAGGCGGCGCAGATCCTCCGCGAGGGCGCGTTTTTCGGGGCCCAGGCCCGGTTTCAGAGGTAACAGCCTGGTCCCTGTCGTACTGCCGCTCATGCTCTCCCCACCGAGTGTTCTGAACGGAACCACACCACTTTGGCGCATCGGGGGCGGGTGGCAAGGGGTCTTCTGTTGCCGAATCGGTCGGCAACGGTCGGCAACGGCCGACGCCGCTGCGGCAACGGCGCGCGGGGCCGGTGGGAACGCTGCCGGTTGGATCACCAACGCGCTTCCGGGTCCGCAACACCGTCCGCACTCCCCAGGATGAGGCCCGTTCTCGACGTCTCTGTGGGAGGTACGGAAGACATGCCCAAGGCATCAGGATCGTGCTCGTGTTCTCGTACGTGTACGTCTTCGCCCGAGCCGTTCGCCAACTCGCTGCTGCGTCAGGTGCTTCTGGGGGCCGTGTGCAGCCTTGGTTCCGAGGCTGTCAGCTGGTTTCTGCTGTGGTGGCAGCACCGGTGAGCGGTGGTCACCGGTGCCGCCGTGCGGCCCGGTACTCCCGGCCCAGGAGGCGGAGCGCATCCGCCAGCGGTGGGCGGGTGGATCCGTCGAGAAGCGCGGGTCCTGCCTTCTCCACCGCGCCCACCCGGAGCGTCTGGAGGGCGACGAGGGCGCGGACGAGGGGGCGGCTGGAGGGGTGTACGTGGTGTTCGAGGGTGCGGGATTCCTCCAGGCCCGCCCGTACGAGGGGTGCCTGCTCGTGCAGCAGAGCCTTGAACCCGCCCGGTTGACGTCGCAGGTCATGGGGTGTGAGGCCGTGGCGGGCCAGGGTCTCGTGGGTGATTCCGATCCGTCCCTCGGCGAGGTCCTCGGCGATGTCGTCCAGGAAGTCGAGGCGCTGGGTGGCCTCGATGAAGGCGCGGCAGCCCGTGACGTACTCCTCGCCGGGCGCCTCGGGCGCGAGCAGGCAGGCCACGAGCATGAACGCGGGCAGGGAGTAGGCGGTGACGTAGTGCTGGAAGTCCGCCTCGCCGCTGAAGCTCTCCCACTCCACTTCCACGTCGGCGCCCTTGAGGAACTGCTCCACGTACTCGTGGAGTTGGGGGTGTCGGGAGATGGTGTGGGTCAGTGCCCGGAGCAGCGGGTCTTCGCTGGAGCCTCGGGTCAGGGCCGTGGTGACCTGCTGTCGCCAGTCGTCGGCCGCCGCGAGGCGTTCCTTCACGGGGCCTTGGTCGATGAGGTTGTCCGTGTGGTGCATGAACGCGGTGGCGGCGACGATGTGGGGGACGGCGGGTGGGGGGAGCAGGAGGCGTACGGCCGTGTATTCGGCGCGGGCGAAACGGGCCACGAGCTGGCGCTGGCCGCTGTAGGCGCCGCGCAGTGCCGGGTCGCTGATGCCCGCGTGGTCGAGGGTGCGTGACCACCTGGTCGTCATGGTGAGGGTGCTCCTGCGGGTCGTGTACGGGTCCGTCGTCGCGCCTACGTCAGCCGCACCGCGAGCCTATTCTGCCGGGGGTGCACGCACGAGGTGCGGTGGGGGCCTGGGGTCCGCGCCTTCAACTCGGCCTCGCGGCCTGCCCGTTCCCGTGAAGTCCGAAGGCCGCCGCTTATCACGGCGTGATAGGTCTGGCGGCGTTCGGACCGCCGAGCGGCCGTCGTGCATCGTCGCGCCGCTACACCTCGATGTACGCGACGACCACCACGGTACGCAGCGCCGTCAGGTAGTACAGGACCCGCACCGCCTCGATCTCGTCCGTGTACTCGCGCAGTTCGGGGCCGGGGGCGTTGCCGGGGATCGGGGTGCCGCTTTCGGGGGTGACCGAGAGGGCTACCAGGGCGCGGTCCAGGGCGTGGATCTCGCCCTCGGTGGTGAGCTCTTCGAGCTGTTTGGCCGCGGAGTCGCTGAACGCGATCCGGGCGCGGCGCGGGGCGTGGCCGGAGGCCATCAGGCGACGGCCGGGCGCTGGGCGACGAGGCGGGCGAGGTGCTGCTCGCGCAGGTCCTCCCAGGGCGTGCACTCCTCCGCCGGCGGCAGGCCGTGGGTGGCGATGTCCTCCAGTACGGCGGCGAGCCGGTCGGCGTTCTCGCGGGTCCTGGCGGCGTAGGCGCGTACCGCGTCGGCGGCCGCGGGCTCCAGCGGCTGCCGTGCGGTGGCGGGGGCCTGCTCTTCGCTCATCGAGGGCTCCTGGGCAGTCCTTCGGCGTACCCCTTCACGGTATCGCCGGGAGGGGGTGTCCGGACCCCGTAAGGACGAAGCGGACCCCGCGTCCCACCCCCTTACTGCCGCGCCCGCCGCGCCGGCCGAGGACTCTCCGAAGGGATTGCGAGGGCGTCCTCGGTGAGCAGGCGCAGGGTGCGCAGCAGGGCCTCGCGGTCGGTGGGTGGCAGGGACGCTAGGGCCCCGGCGTGGACCTCGTCGACGATGCGGGTGCTCTCGACCGCGAGGGCGGCGCCCTTGTCGGTGACGGCGATGATCCGGGCCCGGCGGTCGGTGCTGGAGGGCCGCCGTTCGGCCAGTCCGGCCTTCTCCAGGGCGTCGACGGTGACCACCATCGTCGTCTTGTCCATGTCGCCGAGCTCGGCGAGCTGGGCCTGGGTGCGCTCCTCCTCCAGGGCGTGGACGAGGACGCAGTGCATCCGGGCGGTCAGCCCGATCTCGTCGAGGGCCGCGGCCATCCGGGTGCGCAGGACGTGGCCGGTGTGGTCCAGGAGGTAGGAGAGGTCGGGCTCGGTACGGGAGGGCGCCATCGCGGTCATGGGACCAGCCTAGCAATTCGATCCGAAAGAAATCGTCTGCAACGAAACTATCTGCTACGGTCTCATCAGTCGCCGGATCCGACCACCGGATGCGATCACCGGATCCGATCCGACTGCACCCGCCTCCTGCCTGCCGACCGGAGAGACCCATGTCCACGTACGCCCCGCCCGCCCCCGTCGCCGGCACCGCCCCGGCCCGCGCCCTGCGCTCCCGCTGGGCCGCCCTCGGCGTGCTGTCCACCGGCATGCTGATGACGGTGCTCGACGGCAGCATCGTCACCGTGGCCATGCCGGCCATCCAGAACGACCTCGGCTTCTCCCCCGCCGGCCTCAGCTGGGTGGTCAACGCCTACCTGATCGCCTTCGGCAGCCTGCTGCTGCTCGCCGGGCGCCTGGGCGACCTGCTCGGCCGCAAGCGGATGTTCCTCGCGGGCACCGCCGTCTTCACCGCGGCATCCCTCCTCGCGGGATTCGCCGCCTCCCCCGGCGTACTGATAGCCGCCCGCTTCCTCCAGGGCGTGGGAAGCGCCATGGCCTCCGCCGTCGGCCTGGGCATCCTGATCACCCTGTTCACCGAACCCCGCGAACGCACCCGCGCCATCGCCGTGTTCGCCTTCACCGGCGCCGCCGGGGCCTCCCTTGGACAGGTGCTGGGCGGGGCCCTCACCGACGCGCTCGACTGGCACTGGGTCTTCTTCATCAACCTGCCCATCGGCCTCGCCGCGCTCCTGTTCGCCCTGCCCGCCCTCCCCGCCGACCGGGGGCTCGGCCTGCGCGCCGGCGCCGACACGGCGGGCGCGGTGCTGGTCACGGCCGGTCTGATGACGGGCATCTACGCCGTCGTCCGCGTCGAGCAGTACGGCTGGACCTCCGCGCACACCCTCGGACTCGGCGCGCTCTCCCTCGCCCTGCTCGCCGCGTTCGCCGTACGCCAGACCAAGGCCCGCACCCCGCTGGTACCGCCGCGCGTCCTGCGCTCGCGCACCGTGGTCGCCGCCAACCTGATCCAGATGCTGATGGTGGCCGCCCTCTTCTCCTTCCAGGTCCTGGTCGCCCTCTACATGCAGCGCGTCCTCGGCTACTCGGCCGCCGCCACCGGCCTCGCGATGCTGCCCGCCGCGGTGGCGATCGGCGCGGTCTCGCTGGGCCTTTCGGCGCGGCTCAACTCCCGCTTCGGCGAGCGGACCGTCCTGCTCGCGGGCCTCGGCCTGCTCCTCGCGGGCCTCGGCCTGCTGGTCCGGCTGCCCGTAGAGGCCGACTACGTCACCGACCTGCTGCCGGTGATGCTGCTCGCCTCCGGCTTCGGCCTGGCCCTGCCCGCGCTGACCGCCCTGGGCATGTCGGGCTCGGACGAGCGGGACGCCGGACTCGCCTCGGGCCTGTTCAACACCACCCAGCAGATCGGCGCGGCCCTCGGCGTGGCCGTCCTGTCCACCCTCGCCGCCTCCCGTACCGAGACGTTGAGCGCGGCGGGCGACTCCCCGGCGCGGGCCCTCACCGGCGGCCTGCACCTCGCCTTCGGCGTCGGCGCCGCCCTCCTGCTGGCCGCCCTCGTCGTGGCCGCGACCCTGCTGCGCGGCTCCCGCCGCACCAGCTGAACACCCAGACCACCGACCCACGCAGACGGCGGCTTCACGTTCTCGTGAAGCCGCCGTCTTCTGCTCTCCTCGTACGCTTGGCCCGTGCCTCCCTCCCCCCGCCGACGCGTCGCCGTACTCGTACTCGAAGGCGCGAAGCCGCTCGACGTCGGGATTCCCGCGCAGGTGTTCACGACCCGCGCGAGCATGCCGTACGAGGTGCGGGTGTGCGGGGCGGAACCCGGTCTTGTGGCCGGGGGTGACGGACTGTCGTACGCCGTCGCCCACGGGCTCGACGCGCTGGCGTGGGCGGACATCGTCTTCGTCCCGGGGTACCGCTTCCCGGGGCGCGAGGATCCGCCGCGGGCCGTTCTCGACGCGCTGGTCGCCGCCCACGAGCGGGGCGCGCGGCTCGCCGCCATCTCCACCGGGGCGTTCGCGCTCGCCGCGACGGGCCTGCTCGACGGCCGGCGCGCCACCACGCACTGGCACTACGCGCGGGCACTCGCCGCCAAGCACCCCCTCGTACAGGTCGACGAGAACGTCCTGTTCGTCGACGAGGGCAGCGTGCTGACGTCGGCGGGCGCGGCCTCCGGCATCGACCTGTGCCTGCACATCCTGCGCGGCGACCTCGGCGTGTCCGCGTCCAACCACGCGGCCCGGCGCCTGGTCGCGGCGCCCTACCGCAGCGGCGGACAGGCGCAGTACGTGCCGCGCAGCGTGCCCGAGCCGCTCGGCGAACGGTTCGCCGCCACCCGCGAGTGGGCGCTGCACCGCCTGGACGAGCCGCTGACCCTGGAGGCACTGGCGCGGCACGCGGCGACCTCGGCGCGTACGTTCTCGCGGCGGTTCGTCGAGGACACCGGGTACACGCCGATGCAGTGGGTGATGCGGGCCCGGATCGACCTGGCCCGTGAGCTGCTGGAACGCTCCGAGCGGAGTGTGGAGCAGATCGCGACGGACGTGGGGCTGGGGACGGGGGCGAATCTGCGGCTGCACTTCCAGCGGGTGCTGGGGACGACGCCGACCGAGTACCGCCGTACGTTCACGCAGGGCGAGTAGGGCGAGTAGGCGAGGACCGTACGGCTATGGCGAGATCCTTTCGAACCATGGCGCTCACGCCGCTGCCGTGGCGCGGCGCCCCGCGCGAGTCTGGAGGGGAACCTCAGGTCAGGGACGAAGGGACACGACCATGACGCGTATCGCCATCAACGGATTCGGCCGCATCGGACGCAACGTGCTGCGCGCGCTGCTGGAACGCGACAGCGAGCTGGAGGTCGTCGCCGTCAACGACCTCACCGAGCCCGCCGCCCTCGCGCGGCTGCTCGCCTTCGACTCGACGTCGGGCCGGCTCGGCCGCCCGGTGACCGTGGACGGGGACACGCTCGTCGTCGACGGCCGCCGCATCAAGGTGCTCGCCGAGCGCGAGCCGGCCGACCTGCCGTGGGCCGAGCTGGGCGTCGACCTCGTCCTGGAGGCGACGGGCCGCTTCACCTCCGCCAAGGCCGCCCGGGCGCACCTCGACGCGGGCGCGAAGAAGGTCCTGGTCAGCGCGCCGTCGGACGGCGCCGACGTCACCCTCGCGTTCGGCGTCAACAACGACGCGTACGACCCCGAGGCGCACACCATCGTCTCCAACGCCTCCTGCACGACGAACGCGCTCGCCCCGCTGGCGTCCGTACTGGACGAACTCGCCGGGATCGAGCACGGGTTCATGACGACCGTGCACGCCTACACCCAGGAGCAGAACCTCCAGGACGGCCCGCACCGCGACCCCCGCCGCGCCCGCGCCGCCGGGGTCAACATCGTGCCGACCACGACGGGCGCCGCCAAGGCGATCGGCCACGTCCTGCCCAACCTCGACGGCAAGCTGTCCGGCGACTCGATCCGCGTCCCCGTCCCGGTGGGCTCGATCGTCGAGCTCAACACGACGGTCGCGCGCGACGTGACGCGCGAGGACGTACTGGCGGCCTACCGCGCGGCGGCACAGGGCCCGCTGGCGGGCGTCCTCGAGTACTCGGAGGACGCCCTGGTGTCGTCCGACATCACGGGCAACCCGGCGTCGTCCATCTTCGACTCGGAGCTGACGCGGGTGGACGGCCGCCATGTGAAGGTCGTTGCGTGGTACGACAACGAGTGGGGGTTCTCGAACCGGGTGATCGACACGTTGGAGTTGCTGGCCGGACGCTGAGCCGACGGCGGGCGGGAGGGGCACCCGCCGACGGGGGACCCGCCCGCTAGTGGATCTCGATCCAGGGCGGCAGCGCGGCGCTGTCGGGATCCCCGGCCGCGCCACCCTCGCCGCTCTGCCTGCCGTTTTCGCCGCCCCCGGGGCTTCGCTGGTCTTCCGGCGCGGCCCCGGGGGCGCTCGGCGCACCGGCGGGCTGCTCCTCTCCCGACTCCCCCGGCCCGCCAACGGGCTGCTCCCCCGATCCACCAACGGGCCGCCCTCCCGGCTCCTCCCGATCGGCGCTCACCGCCGCGTCGATCCACTGTCGGAACGAACTCACATCCGTGTACGCGAAGTTGGACGTACCGCAGTCACCGGCCCGCATCCTGCGGCTGGCGACTCCGGCAAGCGCCCACCCGTCATTCGCCTTCACCAGCGCTGGGCCTCCGGAGTCGCCCTTGCAGACGGTGTCCTTCGACGTGGCGGTCACACACACTTCGCGCGCGGCCGCGTAGTTGCCGCCACCACAGGCCTCATCCGCGGCCACGACGGTGTCCAACCGCTTCAGCACCTCGGACGGCGTCTTCTCACACCCGCGCTCCTTGCCGCAGGTCCTGCCCCAGCCGAGGAGACGGACCGCCGCCCCGGCACCGGGGCGCGTCGAGCCGAGCACGGCGGGGGCCTGCGCAACGTCCTCGGACAGTTTCAGCAGGGCGATGTCCTTGCCGCTCCAGTCCGGCGACTCGGTATGGCGGACGATCCGTGCGACGCCCACCTCCTGGCCACCGCTGTTCCACCGGTCGGACCCGAACCTGACCTTCAGGAACTGCGCGTCGTTCGGGGTGGGACCGGCGAAGGTGCAGTGGTTGGCGGTGACCGCCCAGCCCGGCCGGACCAGAACGACACCGCACAACTGCTTCGGCTCGTTGCCGCCAACGTCCTGGAGCGCGCCCATGAACGAGTAGCTCTCTTCCGCGTCCGCTCCCCCGACAATGGCCTGAGCCCTCTCCCCCGTGGCCACGAAGACACCGGCCGATGCCAGCGCCAGCGCGGCCACCAGCCGGACAACCGGCTTGCCTCCCGACCTCATACGCTCTCCTCTCCTCTCCTCTCGTCATGGACAGGACGAGCTGACCACAGCCGGAAGTCGCCGCACCTCGCCCGGCCCGACGACTTCCGCCCGGACGAAAGTCCGGTGGCAGCGGGCCGGTCAGGTGCGGTAGGCGTAGTACGCGTCGTTGGGTCCCGACGCGATGATGCTCGCCACCGAGCGGTGATGGGTGTTGTAGGAGTGGTACGTCAGGTACGGCATGCCCTGCGGGCTGCGGTAGGTGACGATCATCGTGTGGTCCTTGGAACCGTCCTTGTCGAAGTCGATCTGGAGCACATCGCCGACGTCCATCTGGTAGACGTTGGCGAGGCTGGTGACGCGCTGGGAATTCTGCGCGAACCAGGACCACTCGTTGACGCCGACGAACGACTCCGACTGGATGTCGGCGGTGCCGAACCACTTGGTGTAATCGTCCACACGGCCGGGCGCATGCTTCCAGCCGCCCGCCTTCAGGGACTGGCTGACGAAGTTGGTGCAGTCGCCGCCCGCGCCGTGCCCGTCGAAGTTCGGGTACGCCGGGTTGTAGGTGCGCCAGTACGTGTCCGCGTACGTGGCCATCGCCTTGTAGTCGTAGCCCCGGGCGGTGAAGTTCTTCGGGTTGGGCGGCGCGTTGCGGGTGGTGGCCGCGCGCGGGGCGGACGGCATGGTGTCGTCGGTGGTCGTGGCGGCCTTGGTGGTGGCCGTCGGCGTGGTCGGCTGGTTGACCGCCGGATAGCCGTCGTCGGTGTCGTGGATGTCCGTCAGCCGCCAGTCGCCGCGCCCGTCGGCCTGGAACGTCAGCTCGTGGTGCGCCTGGAACCCGGTCGTCTTCGGCTCGTCGCCGTGGACCTTCTCGTACGTCAGCTCAGTGGTCTCGGTGACCGCGACGACGGCCTGGTGGCCGCTGACGCGGGTGGCGCCCAGGGCGACGGAGGTGCCGGCCGTGCTGTACTTCTCGCCGAGCCGGGCGAGCCGGTCTCTGCGGTCGCCGAGCTGGTGCAGGGCGCTCTCCTCGGTGCGGGCGAGTGCGGAGGAGAGCGCGACCTTACCGGTGAAGCCGCCGGTCAGGGGCTTCTTCGCGGTGCCCGTCTGGTCGACGAGGGCGTGCGTGCGGTCGGTGAAGACCGCGTCGGCCAGGCGCTGGAACGTGGCCCGCGTCGTGGCGTCCACCTGGGGCCCGGCCGTGGTGGCCGCGGTCGCTTCCCAGCTGGGCAGCAGCACCGCGCCCGCGACGACCGAGGCGGCGGCCGCCGTACGTATCGCGGCTCGACGATGCGTACGGCTCGACTTCGTTGACTTCACTGGATTCTTCCCATCTCTTCTTTCCCCGGCGGTGGGTGCCGGGGCAGGTACAGGGGTTCTTCGCGGGCGGGCGGCGGTCACCGCACCGTCGTCGACCAGTCCGGGGATTGCGCCGGGTCCAAGGCGCGCAGCCGCTCCAACGTGGCGGGTTTCTGGACGTCCAACCACGCGGCGAGCTCCTTGAAGGACACACACCTGACATCCTTCTTGGTGCACGCGTTCTTGATGACCTCGTCGACGGCCTTCATGTAGATGCCGCCGTTCCACTCCTCGAAGTGGTTGCCGATGAACAGCGGGGCGCGGCTGCCGTAGTAGACGCGGTTGAACCCGGCCATGTAGGCGTCGACGCTCGCCCGCTGCCACCTGGGGTACTTCGCCGGGTCGCCCTTGGTCGATTCAGGCGACTGGCTGTAGAGGAAGTTGAAGTCCATGGACAGGCCCTGGTAGTCGCCGCCCTCGTACGGGAGCATCTGGAGCGGGAAGTCCCAAATGCCGTTCTTCTTCGTCGGCCAGATCTGGAAGTCCCCGGGGGAGCTGGCGTCGTAACGCCAGCCGTAGTTCTTGGCCGCCTTCAGCAGGTTGGCCTGTCCTTCCAGGCAGGGGGCGCGGCCGCCGGTGATCTCCTTGGTGAGGTCGAAGGGCAGCGGGGCGAGGTCGGTGTGGCCCGTGTTGGTCTTCCAGTGCCCCACGAAGTCGTAGAACTGGTTGATCTCGCTCTTCCACTCCTCGACGCTCCAGTCGCCCCCGCCCTTCGCACCGCAGAAGTGGCCGTTGAAGTGGGTGCCGATCTCGTGGCCGTCCTTCCAGGCGCCGGTGAGCTGCTCCACGGTGTCGCGGATGTGCGCGTCGGTGGGGAAGTCGATCGCCGCGCTGCCCCGGGGGTGTTGCGGCGGGGCGTAGAGGTCCCTCTTGGCCTTGGGCAGCAGGTAGATGCCCGTGAGGAAGAAGGTCATGTGGGCGTGGTACGCCTTGGCGGTCTTCCGGTAGTGGGAGAACAGCTTGTCGTCGCCCTGGAGGGCGCCGTCCCAGGAGAAGACCACGAACTGGGGCGGTTTCTCGCCGGGCTTCAGCGGCTCCGGCTTCAACTGGTCCTTCTGCGGGCCGGTGTAGGAGGTCGAGCCGTCGCCAAGCACCTGGGTCCTGCCGTCCCGCTCCGGCTTCTCGGTCGCGCGCGGGGCCGGCTGATGTCGTAAGCCCGCCCCGCCCCTCGCCGAGGTGGTCGAGGCCGTGGTGCCCGTACCGGAGAGCATCAGGTAGCCGGAGGCGAGGGAGCTGACGGCGAAGAACGCCGTCAGGGTGACGAACAGCGGAGGAGCGGCGGGACTGCGGGGTCTACGGGCCTCGGGGCGGCGGCCCGACGACTGCTTCATCTGTGGCTCAATCCTTTGGGAGCACGGGAAGGGGAGTTGTCAGTGAGGGCCGGTGCGGTGCGGTCTCGCCCGTGTTCAGCCGAGGGGACGGCTCATCGCACGTGACCAGATGCCGTACGGGACGCTGTCGGCGGCCGTGCCGTCCAGGCCGCCCAGCGGCAGGGGCGCGAGGCTCTTGCTCAGGTCGATGCGGTAGGCGACGACGGCGGTGGACACGTTCTTGGCGGTGCCGACGTACCAGGCGGCGGTGTCGTCCCCGGTCGTGCCCGCCTTCCCGGCGGGCGCGGGCTCGGCGTCCGGGTGGGCGGTGCGGAAGGCGTCGGTGAGGGCGGAGGTGACCTCGCGGGCGGTGGCGGCGGCCATCGCGCGGCGGGTGGGCGGCGGGTCGAGGGTGACCGGGTGGCCGTTGCGGGTGATCTGCCGTACCGAGTAGGGCTCGGTGTGCACGCCGTCGGCGGCGAAGGTGGCGTAGCCGTCGGCCATGCGGATGGCGCTGGGCGTGGAGCTGCCGGTGGCCAGGGCGGGCACCTGGGCGCCGATGCTGGACGGCAGCAGCCCGGCGGCCTCGGCGGTGGCGCGCACCTGCTCCAGGCCGGTGTCCATACCGAGCTGCATGAACGGCGCGTTGACGGACAGGGCGAGCGCCCGGTGCAGGGAGATCGGCCCGTAGGACCGGCCACGGTCGTTGTGGGCGGCGACCTTCAGCCCGTTGCGGTCCCAGTAGGGGCCCTCGGGCGTGCGGACGGGCACGCCGTCGTCGCCGTTGTAGAGGCTCTGCCCGGTCACCGGAACGGGGGCGCCCTCGCGGGTCGTGCGTATGCCGTGCTCCAGTGCGGCGGCGTAGACGAACGGAAGGAACGCCGAACCGGCGGGCACGGTGGCCGCGTTGGACTCGTTGTAGCCCTGCGTACGGTGGTCGGGGCCGCCGTAGACGGCAAGGATGCGGCCGTCGGTGGCGAGGGAGGCGGCGCCGTAGCGGGCGGTCCCGGCGGCTTTCGGATGGTCCTGCCGGGCCTGCTGCTGGGCCTTGGTGACGGCTTCGGTGAGCAGGGCCTCACGGTCCTTCTCGAAGGTCGTGTAGATCTGGTAGCCACCGAGGTCGAAGTCCTTGTCGGAGAGGTGCGCGGCCTTCTTGGCGTACTGGGCGGCGAGTTCCACCAGGTACTCGCTCTGCCCGCCGGTGGCGGACAGCGGGCTGTGCCGGTGCGGCTCGGGGAACGTCTTGTACGTGGCGCGCTCGCGCGGCGACAGCTTGCCGACGGCCACCATCCGGTCGAGGATCCACGACCAGCGCTCCACGGCCCGCTCGTGGTTGGCCCCACCGAGCGCGGGGTCGAACAGGCCGGCGCCCTTGAGCAGGGAAGCGAGGAAAGCGGCCTCGCTGACGTCGAGGCGGCTGACGTCCTTGCCGTAGTAGGCCTGGGCGGCCCGCTGGATGCCGTACGTACCGCGGCCGAACCAGCTGGTGTTGAGGTAGCCCTCCAGGATCTGGTCCTTGCTCATCCTGCTGCCGAGCTTGAGGGCGATCATCGCCTCGGTGAACTTGCGGCGGACCGTCCGGTCCTGGGCGAGGTAGACGTTCTTGACGTACTGCTGGGTGATGGTCGAGCCGCCCTGGGCCTCGCGCCCGCCGAGGGTGGAGACCAGGGCGCGGGTGACGCCTGTGACGGAGATGCCGGGGTCGCTGTAGAAGCCCTCGTTCTCGGCGGCGAGCACCGCCCAGCGGACGTGCTCGGGTATCTCCTCCAGCGGCATCGCCTGCCGCTGCACCCAGCCGGTACGGGCCATCGGGGTGCCATCGGCCCAGAAGTACACGGTGTCCTGCTGGGTGGCGTACGTGTTGAGGTCGTCGGGGATGTCGGTGGCGGCGTAGGCGACGCCCAGCAGGAGGGTGCTCAGGCCGAGGCCGGCGAAGAGGCCGCCGAAGCTCTGCCGCCAGGAGGGGATCCAGCGGCGCCACCCGGTGCGGCCGGGCCGGGGGTAGCGGGGGCGCAGTCGGCGGGTGAGACGGGCGGCGCGTGTGCCGCCCCCGGGTAAGCGCGGCTCGGACGCACCCGGTGACTCCGCCCTCACCTGCGCGGCGACACCCGCCTCCAGAGACACCTCGCCGCCACCCTGATCCCGTCCCCCCTGCCCGACCTGGGTCACACCCGCGTCTCCCTCCGCACTCCGAACTGCCCGCGCAGGCAGACCGTACAGACGCACGAGGGTGTGATGGTGGATCTTGTAACAGCAGGAGCAAACCCCGAACACTGCGGCGGCACGGGGCGTCGCGGAGCGCTCGAATCACTCAACCGTTGACAAGGTCTTCGGGGTTTCCATGGAGGCGAACGGGGGGGCGCTCACGCCCGGGAACTCACGCGTTCGCCAGCGCCACCAGCTCGAACGCCGTCTTGCCGTCCAGGGACTCCCAGCCGATGTCCGCGTGCCCGGCGTGCCGGCCGATCTCCTCGATCAGGTGGAACGGGGCAAGTAGGTCTGCTGCCACTCCAGTGAGGGCATGGTGAGCGCGGCTTCGGCGAGGGCTTTGGCGGAGGGTGTCTTGAGGCAGGCGAGGCTGGTGTCGATCCAGTTCTGTACGTTGGCGTAGCCCTGCTCGCGGTATTCGACGGCCTGGACGAGGCACTCCAGCTTGTCGGCGTCGTGGGCGACGATCACTTCAGGGCTGTCGCCGTTCTCGTACTCCTCTACGATCCGCTGTACGCCGGCCGTGACGGCGGGGTGGGCGGCGGACACCTGGTCGGCAGTGACCTCCTCGTTGGAGGCAGCCTTCAGGTAGCGGCGGCCGATGCGCGGGATGTCGCTGACACGGGTCTCCTGAGTGTCGTGGAAGACCGCGAGCAGCGCGGCCTTCGCCGGGTCCGCGCCCTCCATCATGGCCAGGACGCTCGCGATGATCGCCGTGCGAAAACTGTGCTCGGCGACGGTCTCGGGGTCCTTGACGCCGACGATCCACCAGCCGGACCGCTTGGCCCTCTTGAGCATCCCCATCTCGAACAGGAACCCTGCGGTGCCGCGGCTCTGGTCGTCTGCCATGTGTGGCCCTCCGTTGCTCATGTGCGGTCGCCTGGCTGGTGCTGCACGGCGTCGAGTGGGGAGTACGTGGCTCAGGGGCGGCCCAGAGCCCGGACGGTCCAGCCTGCCTCGCGCCAGGTGTCCGCGTCGAGCGTGCCGCGGCCGTCGATGACCTTCGCGCTCGTGGCGCGGGCGGCGAGGCGGTGCGGGTCGACGTGGGAGTACTGCGGCCACTCCGTCAGGTGCAGCAGCAGGTCGGCGTCCTGGACGGCGGCGATCGGGTCCTCGGTGTAGTCGAGTTCGGGGTGCAGCTTGCGGGCGTTGTCGAGGGCCTTGGGGTCGGTGACGGTGACCGTGGCGCCGAGCTCGTGGAGGGTCTGGGCGACGGCCAGGGCCGGGGAATCGCGGATGTCGTCGGTCCCGGGCTTGAAGGCGGCTCCCCAGACGGTGATCCGCTTGCCTGCCAGGTCGCCGTCGAGCTGTTCGCGGGCGAGACCGACCAGGGCCTCGCGGCGGCGGGTGTTGACGGCGGCGGCTTCGCGGAGCATGCCGGCGGCGGCCCCGGTGCCGAGTTCCTCGGCGCGGGCGATGAAGCCGTGGAGGTCCTTGGGCAGGCAGCCGCCGCCGAAGCCGAGGCCGGGCCGCATTCCGCATCGGCCGATGCGGGCGTCGTGGCCGAGGATCTCGGCGAGCTGGTGGACGTCGGCGCCTGCGGTTTCGCAGATCTCGGCCATCGCGTTGATGAAGGAGATCTTGGTGGCGAGGAAGGAGTTGGCGGCGCCCTTGGCGAGCTCGGCGGTGGCCCAGTCGGTGACGATCGTCGGCGTCCCGGCATCGATGATCTTCGCGAAGCACTGCCGCAGCAGGGACTCGGCCCACGAGTGCGGGCTGTGGAAGCCGAGGACGAGGCGGTCGGGGCGGAGGGTGTCCTCTACGGCGAACGACTCGCGCAGGAACTCCGGGTTCCAGGCGACCTCGACCCGGTCAGCGGCCGGGGCGAACGCGGTGAGAAGGTCGGCCACTTCGGGGGCGGTGCCGACCGGGACGGTGGATTTGACCGCGACCACCGCCGGGTCCGTCAGGCGCGCGGCGAGTTGGCGGACCGCGTTGAAAAGATGGGAGAGGTCGTAGGCGTGTTCGCCGGGGGTCTGCGGGGTGCCGACACCGATGAAGTGGAGGTCCGCGAAGGCGGCGGCCTCCGCGTAGGAGGCGGTGAACTTCAGGCGCCCGGTGGCGGTGTGCTTGACCAGGAGCGGGTCCAGGTCGCGCTCGAAGAACGGGGCCTTGCCGGAGTTGAGCATGGCGACCTTGTCGCTGTCGTTGTCCATGCCAAGGACATCGTGTCCGAGTTCGGCCATGCAGGCCGCGTGGGTGGCGCCGAGGTAGCCGCAGCCGATCACGGTCAGCTTCATGCGAGGGGTCCTTCCAGGTGGGGCCGCCGCCCGGCGGCCCCGTGGAGGGCTCGGTCAGGCGGGTCGGGCGGCCAGATAGCGGTGGATCCCGTCCCGGATGAACGGCGGGATCGTGAGGATGTCGAGGTGCTCGGGGGCGAAGAACTGGAGCTTGACGCCCTCGGCCAGCGGCAGCGCGGTCTCGTCGCCGTCCCAGTCGCCGGCGAAGAACGTGATCAGCTGGCCGGAGCCGTACTCGTCACGGATCTCAGAAAGCTCCGTCAGCTGCCGGACCGTGAGCCCGGCTTCCTCGTCGAGTTCGCGGACGATCGTCTGGGCGGGACTCTCACCGGGATCAGTGCCCCCGCCCAGCAGGCTCCAGTGGTTCGGCCAGGCGATGACGCCGGGGAGGTCGTCACGCAGGTGCAGGAGGAGGTCCCCGCGCCGGTTGGTGATGACCGCGACGGCTCCGTGGGCGGTGACCGGCTCCTCGGCGGGACGGGTGGGGTCAGGGTGCATCCCACCACCGTAGTAAGCCAGTTGATCGTCATGCGGCAGCCCTCACCGGCTGGTTGTGAAACCAGATGGCGGCCAGCAGGGCCTGCATGCGGGTGCGGTCGAAGTGCCCGCCCTTCTGGAGCCCGGCCATCAGCAGCGGCCGCAGCTCGGTCGGGGCGTCGGCGAGGGCAGCGTGGAGGTGTGCGTCCGCCCAGGCCGCCAGGGGCCCGTTGAGCCAGGCGGGGACGGGGGAGGCGAAGCCGAGCTTGTCGCGACTGTCCCAGACCTCCCGCGGCATCCCGAGGGCCCTGGCAGCGTCGCGCAGGATCCGCTTCCCGGCCGCCGGGGCGGCGATCTTGTAGCCGACCGGGAGCCTCCAGGACAGCTCCACCACTTTCCGGGCCAGATAAGGGGATCGGCGTTCGAGGGCGTAGGCAGCGGCGAGCTTGTCGCTCGTCATGACCAGGGGCCGCCAGGCAGTGGCGAGGTCGGCGAGAGTGAGCGCGCGGGCCAGGTCCCCGCCCGCCCGGCCCATCGCCTCGGCGACCAGAGCTCGGATGCGGTGGCCGGGGTCGGGGCCACGCAGGACGAGCCGGGTGACCGCCTCGACGGGGTCGAGGGCCTGGCCGGCGGTGTGCATGAGCTTGGCGGCCAGCGGCCGGTAGGACTCCATCCCGGCCTTCAGCACGGCCTCGGGGCCGAAGAGGACCAGGGCGTGGCGGACGTAACCCATCAGGAACTCGTCCGGCCCCAGCCCGCCGAGCACCACCTTCAGCCCCAGGTCCGCGATCTTGCGGTGGGCCATGTACTCGGAGAAGACGGACGCATTGCCCATCGGGTAGTCCAGCGAGGCCACCAGGTGCGGCAGCACGGTGGCGAAGTCCGCGGTGCCCGGCTCCACCACGATCAGCTCGGCGCCGACGTCGGCCGCGATCCTCGCGGCCGACGCGGACTCGTCGAGGCGGTCCTGGCCGGAGTAGCGGACCGTGACGCAGACCGGCGGGCGGGTCAGATAGGCCAGCAGAGCGGAGTCGAGACCGCCGGACAGCAACAGGGCAAAGTCCCCCGCCGGGGCTCGCAGCGGGATCTGCTCGGCCAGGACGACCGAGAAGTCCGCGAGCGCGACCTGGTAGTCCCCCTCGAACGGCTGCCGCTCTTCGAGACGCCACCAGGTGTGCTGATCCAGCGAGGTGGTGGTGACGTCGAAGGTCAGCACGGTGGCGGGAGCCAGCAGCTGGATGCCCTGGAAGGGAGTGTCGACGCCGACCGGCGTCTCGATCGCCGACATCTCCGGGCGGAGCACGAGCGGGGCGGGGCCGTAGCCGGTGAGGGCGGTGACCTCGGAGGCGAACGCGAGCCGACCGCCGTCCAAGCGCCAGTACAGCGGCTTCTCGCCGAGCCGGTCGCGGGCCAGGAACAGCTTGCCGACGCGGGGGTCGTAGACGGCGAGGGCGAACATGCCGTCCAGCCCGTCCAGACAGGACGGCCCGAACTTCACCCAGGCCCGAAGGACCAGGTGGGCGTCGGTCTCGCCGGGGCCTACCGGAATTCCCCAGGCCCCAGCCTGCTGGCGCCAGTTGTAGACCTCACCGTTGAAGGCCAGCACCACCCCGCTCGCGCGGTCGAGGTACGGGCCGGGTTGGGCGAGCGGATCGACGATCAGCAGAGTGTTCATGGACAGCACCGCCCGCCCGTCCGGGCTCGCGACGTGCATCGTGCCGTCCGGGCCCCGGTAGTGCTGCGACACTCCCATGGCTTGGACCGTGGTCTGGTGCCATCGCGCGTCCATTCCGGCCAGTCCTGCGATTCCGCACATCTGGTTCACCCCCGAGCGTGACGTCGTGGTGGTGCCTTGTCAGCGGCCACCACCGGAAGGAGCCTCACCAGTTCCGGCGGTGGCCTGGGCCCTCATCACACCGGCCGGGGACAAGGCCGGGGAGGGCTCACAAGGGGGCTCACAACTCGCAATCACGGTTCACCACGGGCCCGCAGGCAATAGCCTCGATGCCCCAGCACGCGGAACGCGTACGACTCTTCGTGACCAGCGAGACGTACACGTACCGACGAACGCACTCAGCTACGTACGACTCGGTCGTGCGCCGACACATACGACTCCGCGTGCGCAACGCTCCATCAACCGGTCAAGGGGGACGTCGTGGCATCGACTGTCCGCCGGACCCGTCCGCCCAACGCGGACCTGGCCCGGCTCATCGAAGCCTGCGGTGCGAGCCACAAGTCCCTGGCCCACCGCGTCAACCAGCTCGCCCACCAGGCCGGAATAGCAACCGAGTACTCACACACGTCCGTGGCGAACTGGTGCCGACGCGGTATGACCCCGAAGCCGCCGGTGCCCCGGCTGCTGGCGCAGGCGATCTCCGAACGGCTGGGGCGGCCCGTCGATCTCGGTGAGATCGGTATGGGCGAGGCGGAGACAATCGACGCGTCGGTGGGGTTGGATTTCCCGCGAGATCCCGCCGACGCCGTCCGCGTCGCCACGATGTTCTGGAGCTCCGTGAACCGCCGCGACTTCCTCAACCAGGCCGGCTCCGGCTTTGCCGTGTCCGCGTTCGCCGTCCCCGTCACCCGCTGGCTGGTCAGCCCCGCCGACGAGAGGGCCGACCACCGGGGCGGCGGACAGGTCGGCCGCGCCGACCTGGACGAAATGCGCGAGGCCGCCGACCACGCCCGCCACTGGGACTCGAAATACGGCGGCGGGAACTGGAAGGCGAACTCCGTCACCGACTGCCTCGAACACCGCGCCGCCCCACTCCTGGGCGGGACCTTCTCCGACGAGGTCGGCCGCGAACTGTTCTCCGTGACCGCCGAGTTGTCCCGCCTCGCAGGATGGACCGCTTTCGACGTCGGTCAGCACGACGCCGCCCAACGGCACTTCATCCAGGCCCTCCGCCTGGCCCGCGCGGGCGGGGACGTGCAGCTCGGCTGCTATGTGCTGACCACGATGGCCATGCAGTCCCTGATGCGCGGGTTCGCCTCCGAGGCCGCCGACATGGCCCAGGGCGCCTTCGAACGGTCCAAGGGCCAGGCCGCCCCGCGAGTGCTGGCGTTCACCAAGCTCATCGAGGCCCGCGCGCACGCCCGCGAGAACAACGCCAGGGCCGCCTCCCGGGCTCTCGCGGCCTCCGAGGACCTGCTGGGCCGGGCCAAGGCGAACAGCGGCGACGAGCCGGGCTGGATCGACTTCTATCACCACGCCCGCCTCTCGGCGGATGCCGCCGAAGTGTTCCGTGACTTGAAGAACCCCAAGGCCGCCCTGGCGTGGAACAGGCAGGCAGCCGCGATGCCGACCGGGGTGTTCACCCGCTCCGTCGGCATGCGCCTCGCCATCGTCGGAACCGCCCACCTCCAGGCCCGCGACCTCGACCACGGCCTCGAACTCGGCCACCGCTCCATCGACATCCTCGCCCGCGTCCAGTCCACCCGGGCCCTGGACTACGTCCGCGAGTTCAACGCAGCCCTGGCCCCCTGGCGCCGCGAGCCGACCGTCCGCGAGTTCATCCACCGCACCCGTAACGAACTCGGAATCTCAGCCTGACAGAGAAAGAGGGCTGGCGGGCCGCACGAAGCAATCGCAGCCTCCGATCGCTTTCACCTTCCGGCCCGTTGCAACGGGCCGGAAGCGACAGCATGCTCGGCCGGAAGCGCCCCCCTACCCCCGCCTCACGCGTTAGCCAACGCCACCAGCTCGAACGCCGTCTTCCCGTCCAGGGACTCCCGGACGATGTCCGCGTGCCCAGCATGCCGGCCGATCTCCTCGATCAGGTGCAGCAGCATCCAGCGCATCGAAACCCGCCCGTCCTTCGGGAACCACGGCGCCTCCGGCAGCGGGAAGGTGTCGTCCAGTGACGGCACGGCGTGGATGAACTCCTCGGTCTGCTTGGCGATCGTGTCCCAGAACGCCAGCATCTGCGGCACCGTCTCGTCGCCCACCAGCACGAAGCTCTCGTGCCACGTCGACTCCTCGCGCTGCTTCTCGTTCGGCCGCTCCTGAGCCATGCGCAGCCAGCTCAGCTCGCACTCCGCGACGTGCTTGAGCAGCCCGGACAGCGAGAGTTCGCTGGCGCTGGGGCGGCTGGCGGCCTGCTCCTCGGTGAGGCCGAGGAGCGTACGCCGCAGCCCGCCGCGCTGGGCCTCGATGAACGCCAGGAGCGCGCCGCGCTCGTCGCCACGGGCCTCTGCCGGAACGTGAGTGACCATGATGTCCGCCCTCTTGATACGGGAGTTACGAGCGGGAGGCTGTTCGCCCCCCTTCCTTCTGACCTCCACGCTACGCAGTATCTAGGTCAGATCCCGTCCTCAATCGAGTACCAAAGTGAACTCTCGCAGCAGTGTCGTCCACTTGCCCTCCTCCCGGCGCCATGCGAACGTGCAGAGCACCGGAACACCCCCCTGGACGCGGCGCACGATCACCGCCCCTTGGCCGCCGTCGTCCTCGCTCGTCGCCAGGACACTGATGTCCCCCACCTGCCCCTGGGCGCGCGGCGCACGCACGCGGGCCATGAACTCGGCCCTCGACACGGTCACCACCCGGCCCGCCCTGTCGCACCGGATGCTCTCGAAGCCCGGGGCGCAGACGGCGTCCAGCGCCGCCACGTCCCTCGCCGGCCCGGCGCTCAGGTAATCCAGCGTGCGGTCCACGAGCGACTGATCCATGAGTTCTCTGTCCCCGGTCGGTATGCGGTGTGCGGTGCGTGGTCTGCGGTGTCATGGTTATGACGACCTGAACAGACTCTCCGACCAGGGCATTTGGGCGGCAGAGACCGCTGTCCCTAGAACCGCAGGACATTTGTCCGGGGCAGCTCGCTACTCACGCCTGCGCCGTGGGGCGCACCACGATGTCCCCCACGTCGACCCCCGACGGCTGCTCCACCGCGTACGCGATCGCCCGCGCGACCGCCTCCGGCGGCATCGCGATGTCGCCCATGCTGTCGAGGATCCGCGCCTTCATCTCCGGCGCCATGGGGTCCGTGAACTCCGTACGCGTCACCCCCGGGGACACCACCGTCACCCGCAGATCGGCACCGGCTTCCTGGCGCAGACCCTCGGAGAGAGTCCGTACGGCGTTCTTCGTGGCCGCGTACACCCCTTGCAGCGGTACGACGCGAAGTCCCGCCGTGGAGACGGTGTTGACGAAGTGTCCGAAGCCCTGCTGGCGGAAGACGGGCAGGGCCGCGGCGATCCCGTACAGGACGCCCTTGAAGTTGACGTCGATCATCTCCTCCCAGTCCTCGACGCGCAGGTCGTCGATCGGGGAGATCAGGCCGACCCCGGCGTTGCTGACGAGGACGTCGAGACGGCCGTAACGGGTGCGGGCCAGATCGACCAGGGCGGCCAGGTCCGAGCGGCGCTTCACGTCCGTACGGGCCCAGACGGCCTGGCCGCCCGCCTTCTCGATACGGGCGGCCAGCGCCTCCAGGCGCTCCGGGCGGCGGGCGCCGAGCACGACCTTCGCGCCCCGCTCGGCCAGCAGCAGGGCGGTGGCCTCACCGATCCCGCTGCTGGCGCCGGTGATCGCGACGACTTTGCCCGCGATGCCCTCAATGTGGGACATGGTCGATCCTTTCGGGGAGCACAGAGGACGGCAGCGCGTGATCTACCGTAGAAACGGAGGCGCCGCCGGTTAGCCCAGCGAGCACCACCGTAAGTGGAGACGCCTCCACTTAGCAACGGAAGCAGACAGAAACAGACACAAACACCAGGAGAACGAGCCGCCGATGCCTCCCCTGACACCGGAACGGGACACCCAAAGCCCCCAACGCCCCCTGCGCGCCGACGCGCAGCGCAACCGGGACAAGATCCTCGCCGCCGCCGTGCGCGTGTTCACCGAGGAGGGGCTCGACGCCCACTTCGAGCGCATCGCGAAAGAGGCGGGCGTGGGGACCGGCACGCTGTACCGCAACTTCCCGACCCGGGAAGCCCTGATCGAGGCGGCGTACCGCAACGAGGTGGCCCGGCTGTGCGACGCCGTGCCCGAACTGCTCGCGGCCGAGAAGCCGCGCGAGGCCCTGCGTACGTGGATGGGCCGCTTCGTCGACTACGCCACCGCCAAACGCGGCATGGCCGACGCCCTGCGCGCGGTCGTCGCCTCGGGCGGCGATCCTTACGGCCGCAGCCGCGACCTGATCCAGGACGCCCTCACCACGCTCATGGAGGCGGGCACCGCGACCGGGGTCTTCCGCTCCGACATCCGCCCCAGCGACATGTTCGCGGCCCTCGCCGGGATCGCCCTCACCTCGGCGGCCCCGGACCAACGCGCCCAGGCCGAACGCCTGCTGGACCTCACCCTGGACGGGCTGACCCGCGTTCCACCCGCGTCAGGGTGAGTCGGCCTGCCCGTCGTCGCCCTTCTCCCCCGCCGCCTTCCGATACTCCGCGTTGATGCGCTGCGCCTCCTCCAGCTGGTCCTCCAGGATGACGATGCGGCAGGCGGCCTCGACGGGGGTGCCCTGGTCGACGAGTTCGCGGGCGCGGGCGGCGATGCGGAGCTGGTAGCGGGAGTAGCGGCGGTGGCCGCCCTCCGAGCGCAGGGGGGTGATCAGGCGTGCCTCGCCCAGGGCCCGCAGGAAGGCGGGGGTGGTGCCGAGCATCTCGGCGGCCCGGCCCATCGTGTAGGCGGGGTAGTCGTCATCGTCCAGACGATCGCTGAGCGGGTTCTCTGCTGTCACTGTCACCTCGGGGTACGGCGCGGAGCGGGCCCGGTGAATTCAACAGCATCCACCGGGTCCGCCGTCACACCGGGACACGGGTGAGGGCCCTGCCGACGCGCGTCGGCAGGGCCCTCGTCCAAACTCCGCGGCTACGCGGGCGTCGGCGCCCCCAGCAGCTCCGACGCCGCCTGAAGCGGGGTCAGGGCGCGGGCGGGCATCGCCTCGGGGGCGATGCGGCACGCGAAGCCGAGGGCGGTCATCGCGCGGATGACCTCCCGGGCGCTGAAGTCACGGCGGTCCTGGCGCGTGATGACCTCGCCGACCTGCATGACGGGGTAGCGGCGGCGGCCGATGAGCACGGACTCGCCTTCGACCGGCTGGGGCTTGACGCCCTTCATCGTGTCCTCGACCCCGCTCTTGGAGAGGTCGAACGGGAAACGGGCGATGACGCAACGCATGGTGCCTCCAAGGAGGAGAGGAAGGGGGAGAACGGGCTCGTGTCCCCGGTTATGCCGCCGCCTCCGCGCCCGGCCTGCGCTGTCCCGTACCGCGTACGGATCGCGACTGGCCCGCACCGCTCGCGCGCCGCTCCTGGCCCGTACGGCTGCGGCGCCCGCGCGACGTGGTGGCGGTGCGGGGGCGTTCCGCCACCGGGGTGGTGATGGTGACCGGGATGCCCGAGGGGGCCTGTGCGCCGGTGATACGGGTCAACTCGGCGCCACCCGCCCGCACTTGGGTGGTCTGCGGGACGATTCCCGCCGTGGCCATCAGGCGGCTCATGTCCCGGCGCTGGTTGGGCGTCACCAGGGTGACGACGCTGCCGGAGGCGCCCGCGCGGGCGGTGCGGCCGCCGCGGTGGAGGTAGTCCTTGTGGTCGGCGGGCGGGTCGACGTTGACGACCAGGTCGAGGTCGTCGACGTGGATGCCGCGCGCCGCGACGTTGGTGGCCACCAGGACCGTCACATGGCCCGTCTTGAAGCGGGACAGGGTGCGGGTGCGCTGGGGCTGGGACTTGCCGCCGTGCAGCGCGGCCGCCCGTACACCGCTGCTGAGCAGGTGCTCGGTCAGCCGGTCGACGGCGTGCTTGGTGTCCAGGAACATCAGCACCCGGCCGTCGCGGGCGGCGATCTCGGTGGTCGCTTGGTGCTTGTCGGCGCCGTGGACGTGGAGGATGTGGTGCTCCATCGTGGTGACCGCGCCCGCCGACGGGTCGACGGAGTGGACGACCGGGTCGGTGAGGTAGCGGCGCACCAGCAGGTCGACGTTGCGGTCCAGGGTGGCCGAGAACAGCATCCGCTGGCCCTCGGGGCGCACCTGGTCCAGGAGCGCGGTGACCTGCGGCATGAAGCCCATGTCGGCCATCTGGTCGGCCTCGTCGAGGACGGTGATGGCGACCTGGTCGAGCCGGCAGTCGCCGCGCTCGATGAGGTCCTTGAGGCGGCCGGGCGTCGCCACGACGACCTCGGCTCCGGAGCGCAGGGCGCCCGCCTGCTTGCCGATCGACATCCCGCCGACGACGGTGGTCAGGCGCAGCCTGAGCGAGCGGGCGTACGGGGTGAGCGCGTCGGTGACCTGCTGCGCGAGCTCGCGCGTCGGTACGAGGACGAGGGCCAGCGGCTGGCGGGGCTCGGCGCGCTGTCCTGCCGTACGGGCCAGGAGCGCGAGGCCGAAGGCGAGGGTCTTGCCGGAGCCGGTGCGGCCCCGGCCGAGCACGTCGCGGCCGGCGAGCGAGTTCGGCAGGGTGGCCGACTGGATCGGGAACGGCACGGTGACGCCCTGCGTGCCCAGCGCCGCCAGGAGCGGGCGCGGCAGCGGCAGGTCGGCGAAGGCCTCGACGGCCGGGAGTGCGGGGGTGAGCGTCTGCGGCGGCGCGAATTCGCCCTGGGGGGCGGAGGGGCGGCGACCGTAGGAGCGGGGTCCGGAACGGGATCCGGATCCCGATGAACGGGCGCCGGTGCGTGAATGCGACTGCGTACCCGTACGTGTGCGGTTCAAGAGGAACCTTCCTTGATGCTGCTTGCGGCGGCACGTATCAAGGAATTCCCGGGGAAAACGGGTGGCACGGGGAATCGCAAGAACGAGCCAATCTGGTGCGTGGGATGCGAGGTAATACGGTCCGGGGTCCGACCCCGGAAAAACGAGCTGGGGCCCGCACCCCAAGGTGCGGGCCCCAGCTGCGACGCGGGCGTCCGCGCTAGGCGGGACGCGGCTGCGTCAAGATCAGGCGGGTCAGGCCGGAACGATGTTCTCGGCCGTCGGGCCCTTCTGGCCCTGCGCGATGTCGAAGGTCACCTTCTGACCTTCCTGGAGCTCGCGGAAGCCCTGGGCGGCGATGTTCGAGTAGTGGGCGAACACGTCAGGACCGCCGCCCTCCTGCTCGATGAAGCCGAAGCCCTTTTCCGCGTTGAACCACTTCACGGTACCAGCAGCCATGTCAATCTCCTTCGGGGCATTTCCCGGAACCCGCACCGTGCGGACTCCGCGTCACTGCGATGATTACCCCGCCCGGAGAAAAGACCGGGACATACAAAAGCGCTCCCACCGAACCCTTGGTACGGGTGACGGCGAGGGCACTTGAAGTTTTTTGGGAACCACAACTGCAACTGAGATCGACAGTAGCACGGATTGACGGCCCCCGCCCGGCGAATATGTCGAATTTTTCGCCGTTCGGCCGATGCACAAGAATTTCTCGGCGCGCCTGGTACCAAATTCTCCCACGGCGGGAACAGATTTTGATTCCCTGGGAGGGCAGCCTTTTCCGCCCTCCCAGGGCGCCCCCGGCCTCCTGGGGCCTCCTCAGCCCTTCGGCTGGGTGAAGCGGAGCCGGTTGCCGAACGGATCGCGCAGGCCGCAGTCGATGCCGTACGGGCGTTCCGTGGGCTCCTCGGTGAACTCGACGCCCTTCGCGAGCAGCGTCTCGTACGTCTTGCGGCAGTCCTCCGTGGTGAAGATGAGCCAGCCGCCGGTGGCGCCCTTGGTCACCAGCTCGCGGACCTGCGCTGCGGTCTCCTCCGACATCGCGGGGGCGCCGGGCCGCTCCAGCAGGATCTGGCGCTCGGGATGGCCGGGGACGCTGACCGTGAGCCAGCGCATGAAGCCCAGGTCCACGTCGTCGGCGACTTCCAGGCCGAGCTTGCCGACGTAGAAGTCGAGGGCCTCGTCCTGGTCGAGGACGAAAATCTGTGAGTGCGTGATGGCGTTGAACATGTCTCTCACGCTACTGACGGACCGGGCCGAAAACTTATCCAAAACTGCTCGGTTCAGGCGCCGGGTGTATTCAGGCGCTCGGCCTCGTCCACGCCATCGTGAAGCAGGTGGGGACCCGCGTGCCCGCCGCCTCCTTGCGGTACGCCCTCGGGGAGCGGCCGACGATGTCGCTGAACGTACGGCTGAAGGTGCCCGTGCTGCCGAAGCCGACCTCGAAGCAGATGTCGGTGACACTGCGGTCGCTCTCGCGCAGCAGGAACATCGCCCGCTCGACGCGGCGGCGCTGAAGGTAACGGTGCGGGGTCTCGCCGAAGGTGGCCCGGAACGTACGGGTGAAGTGCGCCGGGGAGACGTGCGCGATCGCCGCCAGCGCCGGGACGTCCAGCGGCTGCGCGAAGGCGCGGTCCATCGCGTCGCGTGCGCGCAGCATGCGGCGGTTGGTCTCCTCGGCGGCCCGGCTCACGGCGTCATCACACCACGTCGTACGCGATACGCACCCATCAGCGCAGCACCCCCTCGATGAAGTCGCTGCCCAGGCGGGCGACGACGGTCAGGTCCAGCTGGTGGTACGCGTACCGGCCGCGCCGGCGGGTGGTGATCAGGCCGGCCTTCTTCAGGATCGCGATGTGCCGGGACACCTCGGGCGCGCTGATGTCGTGCGCGGCCGCGAGCTCGGTCGTGGTGTACGCGGAGCGGGCCAGATAGCGGCACATCCGGATCCGCATGGGGTGGGAGAGTGCCTCCATCCGCAGCTCCAGCAGATCCAGCGAGCCGGGGCCGGCCAGCGTGGGTGCGACGGCCGGGTAGTGGATCACCGGGCGCCAGCGGGGTGCGTGCAGCACCCACAGGTGGGGCCAGCCGAAGGTGGAGGGGACGAAGGTGACGCCGGGGCCGACGTCCGGGTCGAGCGCGTGCGTACGGCCGCTGGTGAGCTTGTCGACGCTGATCCGCGACCCGTCGCCCGACAGGGAGAGCGCGGGCGAGACCTCGGCCAGCGCCTCCGCCAGGCCCTTGTGGCGCAGTACCTGCGTCTTGTGCCGGGCGTCGGCGGCGAGCTCGACGCGTACGCGCTGCCACACGTCGTCGAAGAACGTCTCGGCGCAGTCCTCGAAGAGGCGGCGGACCCAGGCGCGCACGGCGGGCGGGTCCGCCAGGAGCCGCACGGCGAACTCCCGCTGGCGCGGGCCCCTGGCCGCGGCGCGCTCCAGCGCGTGGGCGCGGGCCCCGGCGTCGCTGAGCGGGGACGGGCCGCCGCGCCCGTACTGGCTGGTGCAGGAGATCTCCAGGGCGGCGTCGACGAACACGTCGTCGTCGAGCCGGTCCAGCTGGTCCAGGTCCTCGGCGAGGGTGGCGCCGGGGCGCCCGTGGGTGTCGGGCAGCGCGGCGAACGGCAGCGCGATGTCGGAGAACGAGGTGGTCCACAGGAAGTCCGCCTCGCACAGCCGGTCCGCGAGGTCCGGCTTGAGCGCGGCGTTCGTCGCGGTCGTCCACCCGTGCAGCCCGGGGTGGTGCCCCGGCTCGGCCAGCGCGTGCAGCGCGGCGCACAGCTCGGCGAGCGGCGCGGGGCTGAACACGAGGCGCTCGGGCGGGAGTCCGGCGATGTCGATGATCACGCTCATGGGGTCATGGTGCCGGAGTCCACGCAGGTGAGCGACCTAATTTGACGGTTCTCGTCAATCGTTCGCCGCCCCTCGGCCACGTGCGTGGCGTACGAGGGCGGTCGCCGCCCGCCGTGTACCGCCGTGGCCGAAGCGGTCGGTGAGGGACCGGGCGCGGCCCGGGGCGCGGCCGAGGTCGGCGGTCAGCTTGGCGATCCGGGTGGTGAGCGTCTCGCGCAGGGCGGGGGTGGCCGAGGTCCGGCGGACGTTCGCGGCGACGGCGGCCAGGAACTCCCGGGCGGGTGTGGCGGCGTCGACGGCCTGGCCGACGTCGGCCCAGTCAAGATGGGCGTCGCAGTAGCCGTGGGCGGCGAGCCGGGAGGCCTGGGCGGGGTGGCTCTCGTTGACGGACGGCAGCCAGAGGGTGGGCACTCCGGTGGCCGCCGCGTCATAGATGTGGCCGAGGCCCGGGGTCATACAGGCGTACGCGGCGCTGCCCATGAGGTCGAGCACGGCGGCGTGGTCGTACGTCCCCACCGCCGGGTCGGCGAGCCCGGCGGCGACGCGGCGGCTGGCGGTGGCGATCAGCGGCCGCGCGACGGGTTGCGCGGCGCGGACGGCGTCCAGCATCAGCCGCGCGTACGCGACGGCGTCGGCCGTCGTCCAGTACGGGTTGTGCAGCCCCCCGAGGTTGACCAGGACGTGCCGTCCGGGGCGCCAGGTGCGGCGGGGCGGGATGAGCGGCGGCACGACGAGGGCGCGCGAGCGCAGCGCGGGATCGGCCTGGATCCGCTCGCGTACGCCGAAGAAGTCCTGCGCGAGGTAGAGGCCGGTGTCGCGGGCGACGGCCGGGATCTGGGGCCAGAACCAGGTGAGCGCGTCGTACACGGCGATGTCGAGTCCGGCGCGGCGGGCGACGGCGGCGGCGGGGAAGTCCATGGCGGTGACGAAGAGGTCGTACGCGCGGGCTGTTTCTGTCAGCCGCGCCAGCCGTTGGTCTTCCGGCAGGTCCGTCCAGTCGTGGATGGTGCGGTAGGGCGGGGTGTGCTGGAGGTCGAGGGTGTGCGCCTCGCCGACGTAGTCGAGCACGCAGCCGAGCCGCGCCAGCTCCTCGGCGAGGAGGGCGGTGGCGGCGGCCGGTCCGAAGCCGAAGGGCTGGGCGTTGAGCAGCAGGCGGGGGTGGGCCATGTGGGCTGCTCCGGAGGGGAGTTGGGGGCCACGGGGGCGGCTACTCGGTCGTCTGGCGGACGATACCCCCAAATCGCTACGATGAGTCATTTTCTGTTACGCAGAGGCGCGGATGGGAGCACCATGGACCCGCTGGACCGTCCGGTCGACGTCGGGGCACTCGCCGTCCCGGGCGCGACCCTCCACTACGAAGTGCGCGGCACCGGCCCCCCGCTGCTCCTCCTCTGCGGCGGCAACTCCGACGCCGCCGTCTTCGACGGGCTCGCGGCCGTGCTCGCGGCGGACCACCGCGTGGTCACGGTCGACCCGCGCGGCAACTCCCGCAGCAAGCTCGACGGCCCGCCGGTCGACCAGAGCATCGAGGTGCACGCGGACGACGCGTACCGCCTCTTGGAACGGCTGTCGCCGGGCGGCGCCCCGGTGCGGGTGTTCGGCAGCTGCTCGGGCGGCCTGACCGCGCTCGAACTCACCCGCCGCCACCCGGAGCGCATCGCCGCACTGGTGGTGCACGAGCCGCCCGCGTTCGGACTGCTGCCGGACGCGGCGGAGCGGCTGGCGTTCATCGAGAGGGTGTACGAAACGTATCGCCGGGAGGGGGTCGGGGCGGCGATGGCCGCCTTCAGCGCACTCTTCGGCGGCCGCCCGGCGCCGGAGCTGCCCGAGGCACACGACAACACGGCGTTCTTCCTGGCCCACATGCTGCGCCCGTCCACCGGCTTCGTCCCGGACGTGGCCGCGCTGGCCCCGCTGGCGGGGCGCATCGCGGTGGCCGGGGGCCGCGATTCCCGTATGCAGGCGGTGCATCGGCCGGTGGAGGTGCTGGCGGAGCGGCTGGGGCGGCGGTTGTTGGAGTTCCCCGGGGGGCATGTGGGGTATGCGAAGTGGGCTGAGGAGTTTGGGGGGTTGCTGCGGGGGGTGCTGGCGGGGTTGCGGTGAGGGTGAGCGGGCGGGGACCCCGCTCACCCTCACGACTACCAGCTATCAGCCGACGCGCATCCAGTGCTGGTCGCTGTGGCCGTTGCAGTCCCAGATGACGACCGGCGCGCCGTCACCGCTGCCGTTGTACTGGGCGAGGCACTTGTTGCCGTCGTCGTTGGCCCAGGCGGCGTGGCTACGGATCGAGGAGTACCGCGGGTCGCTGGAGACGGTGTCGATGTACCACTGCTGGTCAGGGTTGCCGTTGCAGTCCCAGCCGACGACGGAGGTGCCGTTGCCGGTCGCGCCCTGCCAGGTGCCGAGACACTGGCCGTACCCGTTCTTGATCTCGTAGTAGGCGCCACCGCCGTCACTGCCCTTGCGGTCGGCGACGTGCCACTGCTGGTCGGGGTTGTGGTTGCAGTGCCACAGGATCGCGAGGACCTGGTACTCCTTCGCCATGTCGATGGCCAGGCAGTGGTTGCCGTTCTGGTTCACGAACTCGTTCGTCGACGTGGCCGAGGCCGCCGCCGAGGACGAGAACGTCATGCCGGCGGCCATGGCGAGCGCCGAGGCCGTCATGAGTGCGGTCTTGAGGATTTTCATGGGTCCCCCGATGTCGAATGGGTGGGATGCGCGGCTTGTCGCCGGCCCGTCGGGAATCCTCACAGCTGGTTCCAACAGGGCGCTACTGAGGTTGGCGGCGTGATGTCGTTTGGGGCTGACAGGTGATGGTCGTCGCGGTACATCCGGTATATGAGGTATCCGCAAGGCGGTGGTCTGACGGCCGAGCGGCGGGTGTTTCGCGAGCGCATCCGTATGGAGGCGGCCGGGATGTTCGCCGCGGGGCAGGACAACGCGCAGGTGGCGAAGCGGCTGCGGGTCAGCGTGCGCTCCGTGCAACGCTGGCGCCGCTCGTGGCAGCGGGGCGGAGAGACCGCTCTGCGGACCAGGGGCTCGGCGGCCCGGCCGAAGCTGGGCCAGGCCCTGGTCGTGGCTCTGGAAGAAGAGCTGGCCAAAGGGCCGGTAGCCCATGGCTGGGGCGACCAGACATGGACCCTGGCCAGGATCAAGACGCTGATCGGGCGCCGGTTCCACAAGACGATGACGCTCTCGTCCATCGCGCGGATGCTCCACCGCAACGGCTTCAGCCACCAGGTCCCGGCCCGGCGGGCACTGGAGCGAGACGAGGAGAGGGTCAGTGGCTGGGTGAAGGACACGTGGCCGCAGGTGGAAGCACCGCGGCGGCGCTCGGGGCCTACGTCGTCTTCGAGGACGAAGCCGGCTTCTCGATGACGCCGCCCACCCGTCGCACCTGGGCCAAACGCGGCCGCACCCCGGTGATCCGGGTGCGTGGACGCTCGCAGCGCCGCTTCTCCATCGCCGCCTTGGCCTGCTACAAGCCCGGCGAACGCTCGCGCCTGATCTTCCGGCCCAGACGGCATGCCGACCACAAGAGCAAAGGGCGACGCAGCTTCGCCTGGAGCGACTACCGCGACCTGCTGATCGCCGCGCACAAACAGTTGGACGCACCGCTGGTGCTTGTATGGGACAACCTGAAGTGCGCCACGAGGCGCTACGGAATCGAGTGGAGGTGAAAGGACTCCACCGCCTGGCGGTCGCAGCCGCCTGGTGAAGCTGAGGGCAGTTGCCACGTGGGAACGC
>NZ_BMTS01000030.1 GCF_014649795.1 Streptomyces melanogenes | reverse complement strand
GCCCTGTCTGGTCCTCACCCCGGGCATGCTGCTGCCCGCCGCCTGGCTGCTGCCCGCGTGGGGCGCGGTGGCCTGCGCGGCCGCCCTGGTCTTCCTGCTGGCCAAACTGTCCAAGTGGCACACCCGGAGCGACACCGAGCCCGGCACCTTGACGACTTGACGAGACGTCAGACGTCAGCGGACCGACGGGGTGCGCAATCCAGTTCACCCGACCGGCGCAGGGAAGCGCACAACCGATCCACCACCGGATCGTTGAGCAGGTCACTACGTCTCCCGTAGTCGCGCAAGGGCCCCGCAGACCGTCATGCCTGCGGGGCCCTTCGACATCCGGGTGAGAGCCGGACCTGAGCGGCGCAACGGAAGCGGTCAGACCGTGGCCACCAGCACGTCCTCTCCGGTCGACGGGCGCAGGCCGTCGGTGCGGCCGGTGAAGTAGCGCTCGGCGTGCGAGGCTCCCGACACATGGCGGGCGTCCTTGAAGCCGGACTCACGGGCCAGGGCCAGCATCTCCTGCGGGGCGTAGAAGCTGAGGAACGGTGTGCCGGAGGCGCGGGCGCCCGCCTCGCCGGCCAGCAGGCCGGGGCGGTCGGCCTCGTCGACGAGTTCGACCGGCAGCAGGAACGTCATGGCGAGCGTCGAACCGGGGGCAAGTGTGGCGATCCGGCGCATGGTTGCGGCGGTGGCGTCCTCGGTGAGGTACATGCTGACGCCGGTGGAGACGACGACCGCGGGCCGGGCGGGGTCGAAACCGGCGGCGGCCAACCGCTCCCACCAGTCCTCGTCCGCCTCGAAGTCGACCGGCACCAGGTGCAGCCACTCGGGGATGTCGTAGCCGAGTTCGGCCAGGCGCCGGCGCTTCCAGGCCTGCGGGCCCGGCTGGTCCACCTCGAAGATCCGCAGGCGGGAGGCGATCTCCGGCTTGCGCTGGGCAAAGGTGTCCAGACCCGCGCCCAGGACGACGTACTGGGTGACGCCCTGGTCCAGCAAGCTGAGGCCCCTCGTCCGGCTCTCGGGCCGGGCGAGGGCGGGGAAGGGCACAGCGGCCGACGGCTATCGCGGGGCATTCAGGTCCGCGACGAACTCGACGCGAAATTCCTTGGGCCAGAGTTTGCCCGTGAGAATGAACTGGCGGGTTCCGGGGATACCCGCGATTCCGTTCAAGGGGCCTGCGTGCCCCCGCTCCACGGCGGGAAGGAGTCCCGAGGCGTCAACCACTCCAGTAACTGCGCCGGTCTCGGAATCGATGCGTACGATCCGGTCAGTCAGCCAGACATTGGCGTACACGGTGTCGCCGACGCACTCCAGCTCGTTGAGCTGGGCAACAGGGTGCCCGGCAGCCGACACCGTAGCTCCACCGATCTCGGCAAAACTGTTCCGGTCCCGGAAGGTGAGGCGAGCGGAACCGTTGCTCATCACGAGCCGGTCACGCCCTGACTGATAGCACACTCCCCAGCCCTCACCCCGGTACGGGACCCGGCGGAGTTCAGCCAGCGTGACGCCGTCACGTTCGATGGCGATCCCGTCCCGCCACGTGAGCTGCCACAGTTTCGCGCCGACGACAGTGATGCCCTCGCCGAACAGCGGCTGCGGCAAGGTGGCGCGGACCGCGGGAGCAGCGCCGGGTGGTCCCGCCTGAACCGTGGACTGCCCCACCAGGCCGGTGCTCTCGTAGAGCACCGCACCCGCCATCTCCAACCCCTGAGTGAAGGAATGCGGATCGTGCGGCAAGGTTTCGAGTACCTTCACGTGCAGACGCTCAAACGGAACTGCGTCAGGCAGGAGGGGCTCCTGGGTTTCGCCATTCCTTATGACAAGAAGAGGGCAAAAAGAGCAGATTCCGATCAGGCCGGCTACGGATCTCCATGCCGTCGCACGCACATGCATATGCGCGATGGTGACATGTCAGAGAGCCGGGGCGGTGATGAACACGTCCGCCCGGCGCAGGCTCGGATACGACGTGGGGCCGCCGGGCAGCGCGCCCGTCGTCCCCACGGTCAGCGCCACACCGGGCAGCAGCCCGGCGAGCCTGTCCCGCACGGCGTTGGCACGGTTGCGCGCAAGCGTGGCGTTGTGGGATTCCTGCCCTTCGGGAGACGCGTAGCCGTTGACCACCACCGCGGTGGCGTTGACGCCCCGGGCCTGCTGAGCGAACTGCTGCAGTCGCGCCGACTGCGCCGTTCCGACGCCTTCGGCCGTCTGATCGACCAACAGGGGGCTGTCGAAGTTGAAATAGATCGACAGCGGGTTACCGGCGTTCATCCCGGGGAACGCGTTGTGCTGCGGCTCGGCGGGAGGCTGCGTACCGGCTTGCGGCGGTAGTGCCGCCGATGAAGGAGGAGGCGCGCTTCCTCCGGTCGGTACGCCCGCGCAGGTGGACTGCCCCGCCGGCGCCCCGTACGGCGCGTAGGGGGGGAAGGGCGGGAACGGGGGGAACGGCGGGTAGGGAGGGTATGGCGACGTCATGGCAGGACCTCCGACCGCAGGTCAGGCGATGACGACCACGGCGGCGATCGTGACCGTCGTCGTGGGCGGGGGCTGCGGAGGTTGCGGCTGCGGTGTCGGGGTTGGTGTCGGTGTCGGTGTCGGCGCAGGGGCCGGCGCGGGTGGTTGCGGTGTCGGCGCAGGGGCCGGCGCGGGTGGTTGCGGTGTCGGAGCCGGTGTGGGCGGTGGCGCGGCCGGGGCCGGGGCCGGCGGGGATCCCATCGTCTGGGCTACCGCATGGCAGCACCCGGAGCCCCCGCCGATGACCACGGGTGGGTACGGCGGATACGGCGGGAAGGGTGGATAGGGCGGGAACGGCGGGTAGGGTGCCTTGCTCATGGCCTCTGTCACTCCTCGGCTGGAGCGGGCCACCGACGTCGGTCAGGGCGTTGGTGCGGGGTTTCGGCGGACGTACTGCGGACGTATTGCTGACAGGTCGTCACTCTCCGTTCTGTGGTGCCTGTTGGGCCCCCGTCGCCTGTTGCACATCGCGGAGTGCGTACTGCATGCGTGCGCTCGGCGTCGTGGGGCGTGCCGGCGCGATGTACATCGTGGTCGCGGCGTTCACGTACTCCGCCGTGAGCTGCGACAGCTGAAGCCGCTGGATCGTCGGTGGACAGCCCAGGAAGAGCGCGGCCTCGTACAGCACGACCTCCTGGGACGGGGGGTAGAACTCCAGCAGGCGCTGCACCAGCAGCGGGAAGCCCCGCAGGTCGTATCCCTGCCCCCGGTAGGTGAAGTCGCCCACCACACCCACCTGCCAGAGGATCAACTGCGAGGACGTGTCGATCGTCCTCTCGTGCAGCAGGAAATCGCTGGCTTCGTAGGTCTGGGTGCCGTTGACGCAGGGGTCGACGCCGAGGTCGGCGAAGAGGCAGTCCTCGGCCGAGATGCCCGGAAGCATGAAGGCGGTGTACCCCTCCGTGCGGGCCCGCCGGATGGATTCGTGCGAAGGGTAGGCGAAGACGCCGGGGTGGCCATAGAAAGCGGCACAGGTGCGTTTTCCGCCGCGCACACAGGACAGGATGTGGTCGACCATGGCCTCGTAGCTGCCCATGCGCCCCTGGCCCTCGCCGTAGTAGCCGCGCAGTGACAGGGCCTTGGGGTTCAGCTGGGTGATGACTTCTTCGGCGATCGGGTCGGCGACGAGGTAGACGAGTTCGTCCGCTTCCTTCATCCACGCGATGGCTTCGACCGTGAGCTGCCCGACGACCCGGATTCCTGTTCCGACCACGGCGAGAGAACCCGGCTTCTGCGCGACGGGGGCGGCGGGGGGCGGGGCGGCGGTCTCGCCGTTCCCCAGCAGCACCTGCCAGAGGTCGATGGCACGGCCCGACGCCAGTGCCGCTATCTCGTTGTCCGGGATGCGGGCCGCCTTGAGCTCTGCCGCCGGGCTGCGGACGTATCGTCCGAGACGGCTCGCGCTGATCGCGAGTTCGGCCATGAATCGGCGTATCTCAGCCATCGCCGGCCTCCTCGTTCCTCACACGCGCCCGAGGGCGCGTCGCGGACTGCGTGCGCGCCGGGGTCTTCCGCTTGGCCGCCGCTCCCTTTCCCTCCGGTTTCCTCTTCTCTTCACCGACGGTGAGCTTTCGGATCCAGTCGTCCACGGTGTCGAGTACGCGTTGGAGTGCCTCGATCGAATTGTCGGTGTGCTTGAGCTGGGCCTGAGCCGAGTCCAGTTCGGCCTCGAGCCTCTCGACCCGGCCCCCCAGATCGGTCTTGACCTGCATCGTCTGGTTGAGCATGGCCGTGTACCAGGCGCGGGTCGCGTACACCGTGGCGACGGGCGTATCCGCTCCGGGTTCAGGACTGCGGGCCTGGGCCATGTCGACCTCCAGCTCAATTCATTCTCGCTCTCGCCCCCGGGCCGCTTCGTCGGCGAGCTCCAGGATCATCACGAACGGATCGAGACCGACGGCTTCCGGGGCAGTGCCCGCGGCCGGTCGGGGAACGTCCCCGGCGGGAACGGGTGGTTGGGGCCGGTCCGGTTGCGGGTCAGCGGCTCCGGGCGTGGCGACCGCGGGCACGTGGGCGAATCCGAGCGACCGCATGAGGGCCGGGTCGCCGGGCGGCGACCCACCACTCGGAGCACATGGGCACGAGTACGGTCCGCCCCCGGGGGTGACGATGACGTACGGCGGATAGGGCGGGTAGGGCGGCAGCGGAGGATAGGGCGGATGGGGCGCCGCGTCGGCATCGGCGGAGCCGTGCCCGTGGCGCTGACGGACCCGGCGTCTTCTCCGGTACACCTTCACGACTTCGTAAGCAACCCCGCCGTCGTCTTCGCCGTCGTCGAACTCGGGGTCAAAACCATCTCGCTCGAATGGAGCCATGGATGCCTCCAGCGGAGGTGCGCTCCTCACCATGATCAACCCGCTGGTGCGGGCAGTCAAACGGGCGACAAGGTTTACCCGTTGCGAAATCAACTACCCGGCGGGATCCCCTGCCGGGCCGTGCGGTCTCGCGCGCTCAGCGGGCGGTGAACTCGCTGACCATGTACCACCCGTTGGTCCCGGGGGTCGGGTCCAGATCCATTCTGACCCCGGTGACCTGGGCATCGAAGGGGAGGACCATGGAGGCGTGGGGAGCGGCGCCGTCCTCGATGAAGACCACGTTCGACTCTTCGTGCCACTCGCCGTTCTGGTCGCGCCAGCAGCCGATGATCGGCATCGGCGGCAGGGTCACGCCGTCGGCCTGGCTTGGCCGGGTGAACCAGAGGGTCGCCGTGCGCACCGGGCGCGGTCCGACCCAGGCGACCTGCACGTAGCCTCCCGTGCCGGAGGGGACACCGTCGACCAGGTTGTTGAACTGCGGCGCGAAGACCGGGGTGACGATCTGATTGGTGAGCCGGTCGGCGTTGTCGCCGTAGGGGGTCTGCTGTCCCTGCTCCACCGAGGGGACAGGATTGACGGTGTACGGCTGGCCCTCGGAGACGACCGCGCCGGTCTCGTCCTTGACCTGGACTTCGTCGAGCAGGATCCAGCCGGCGCCGTGGGCGTGGACCGTCACATAGCGTCCGTCGATATCGGGCACTGCCAGGGAGACCGTCCCGGCCTGCTGCGGTGTGCCGCTCACCTCGTGGGCCGCCAGGGTGTGCTCCCTGGAGGTGCCCATGCTCTTCTCCGTCAGGCCCTCGATGCCCGCGTGGCGGGCGGGTGTGTCGAGGCCGATGTAGGCCAGCGGGTGATCGGGCCAGCCGATGCCCGCGGTCTGGTCGTAGTGGGCGAACAGGTCGATCCGGGAGACCTTGCGCGGCCGGCCGAGGTCGATGGTGATGGTGAAATGGCCGCCGTAGAAGTTCCAGCCCATCGCGCCGGGCCAGTTCCAGTCGCCGGTGGGCGACCTGAGGCCGTCGGTGAGTTTGCCGCGCCGGAAGTCGACGTGTGTCGGTGCGGAGTCCGGGTGCGTGCCGGGCTGCACCGTGTACGAGCTCGTCGAGAGTTCCCCGGCGACGCCGTTGGCGATCACGGGCACGACGTACTTGTCCGCCACCAGGCGTGTGATGTCCGGCCAGTTGGTCCCGGCCTCGCGGCTCAGGACGATGGTCAGCTTGGAGACCTTGCTGTCGCCGCGGGCCGACAGGGCCAGCGGGGCGCGGACCCCGTAAAAGGGATCGGACTCGGTCGTGCCGCTACGCTGCCGGTAGGAGGTACGGGGGCCGCCGGGGCCGTCGACCTTCACGGTGAGCCGGCCGCGCCACCGCCTGGCGGGGTCCGGGTCGGTGAAGTCCATCCGCACCGCCCACAGGTCGATCGGCTCGGGCGGAATCCACTGCACCAGGCGGGTGCCGTCCTGCTGCTCCTCCGCTGTCGGCCAGGGCAGAGCGATCTCCAGGTTGGAGATCCGCCGGCCGTCCAGGTAGTCGGCCAGGTCGGTGTAGCACCACCAGCGGTCGCCGGTCGCGGCGGCCTGGGTGGTCATCTTGTCGAACATGTCGCCGGCCAGACCGGTGAAGAACACCTGCGGGAAATTGTCCGCCCCGGCCTCCTGGCCCACGGCCAGGTATTGGTGCGCGGACCAGCTCTCCAGCGGGGACTCGCCGGCGCTGCTCGCCTCGTACTCGTACGCCTGGTGGTGCCTCACGGACTCCGCGCCCATCGCGTACAGCCGCCCGTCGTTGGCCTCCCCGCCGTACTGCGGGGAGCGGAACGCCTGGCTGGGCTGGGTGTTGGAGACGTCGAAGCCGAGCCCGGCGGCGTCGAAGGCGTGGGGCGCGCCGTAGACTGGTCGAGGTACCAGTCGGCGGCCTGCACCCGCTGGTCGGGATCGCCCAGGTCCAGCGTGGTGGACCAGCCCGGCAGCTGCAGGCTGTGGTTGTTCGGGTTGAGCCACGGGACGGTGATGGAGACCTGGACCGGGGCGGGCGGTGTGCCGTACTGCTTGGTGAGCGAGGTCGCGGCGGTGTCCAGGCCCGCGGCGTCGGCGAAGGCGTCGTCCAGGATGCCGGTGAGCTCGTCGCCGGTGAACTCGCCGTACATCAAGTCTTTGAGGGACAGGAAGACGGCGAACGCGGCGAACATGCTCAACGCCGCACACGTCGGACGTCGAATGATCATCACATCAACTCTCTTGATGGTGGAGCGCCCGTACCTGGGTGCCCATCCGGACGAGTCGTCAGCCCACCCGCCCGTACCAGACGCTGCCGTTCCAGATCCTTTCGAGACGGACCACTGTGCCGGACTTGGGCGAGTGCCAGATCCTCCCCTTACCGGCGTAGATGCCGACGTGGTACACACGCCGTCCCGAATGGAAGAACACCAGGTCGCCGACCTTGCGGGAGGAGGCCGATACATGCCGGGAGTTGTTGTACTGCTGTTGGGCCGTGCGCGGCAGCTTCCGGCCCGCCCGTTTGAACGAGTAGAAGGTCAACCCCGAACAGTCGAAGCGGTACGGACCCGTGGCCCCGTACTGATAGGGCGCCCCCTCCTTCGAGGCGGCCACATGGAGCGCCTTGGCGGCGAGCGCTGCGGCATTCGCCTCGGACGCTGTGCCCGGGGCCAGCAGCATTGCGCCCGTCATGGCGAGAGCGAGAACCGTGGTGGTACCGGTACGAGCCAGCAGGGGCGGAACATCTGTCTGCGCAGTCATGCGAACTCTTCGTCTCGTGAGGCCGCTCACGACTGACCCATTCGGGTGGACACAAGAGTTTCGGTACCCGGCCGGCGGCGACGACAACGTTCTGACCTGCGACGCAGGGGCTGATGATGTGGGGCGCCCAAGCAACATAAGCAACTCATAAGGGCCAACAGGCGCGGCTCCCGATAGGCCGGACAGGGGTGGTCCGTCCGGCCGTTCCCCCACCCGGAGAGTCGCTTGAGGCGGGGGCACGACGCGCCTTACGGGAAGGCGGCGCCGGGAGCCTCGGCGCCTGTGACCGGCGACGTGGCCGCCAGCGCCCCGCTGCTTCCCGCCCGCTGCCACGGCACATCGGCGGCGGGCGTGCCCTCGTCGAGGTCGGTGTCGGGATCGTCGCTCAGGGCGGTAGCGGCGAACGCGGCGAGCAGCAACGGGCCGAGAAGAAGAGTGCCGTAGAGGGTCAGCACCATGTGTTTGACGATGTCGTTCTGGCCGTCGGACAGGAGCACCGCCCAGAACTGGGCCACGGTGTTGAGTGACATCGCGATCAGCACCCAGCCGACCCCCCGTGGTCCCGCCCTCAGCCCCCGGTGACGCAGGAGCCGTACGCCGACAGCCAGCGAGCCGAGCCACAGCCCTGGGAACACGATCCAGCGCAGCGGCCTGAGGAGGGCGAACGCCATGACGGTGAGGGAGAAGCTGTCGTCCTTGGCGTAGGCGACCTTGCCCGGCTCGTTCAGGAAGTTGCCCAGATACTCGGGGCGGGTCGCGGTGAGTGCGAGCAGCCCGTCATCGGCCAGCGCCGCCGCCCTCCCGGGGTGCTTCGCCCAGAAGGCGAGGATGTCACCGTCGTCGACGGTGTCGAGGAATTCCTCGTAGTGCGGGGAGGACGTGGGACCCGTGGTGCTGAGGAACGACTTGCCCGCGAACTTCGCCATCTCCGGGGCGACTCCGAGTTCCCGCAGGTCCTTCTCGGGCGTCGGGCTGCTCGGCAGGATTGTCAGAAAGACCTGGTGAACATGGTAGACCTCCTTCAGCCACCCGGCCTGGCCGCCGGCGAAGAGGACCGTCGACCAGACGATGACACCGCACATCACGGCGGCGGGAAGCCGTCTCAGCACCCCGACGGCCAAGCCCCTGGCGCCATCCCGGGCGAGCTGTCCGGCGCCGTCGGCCGAGGTCCCCGCCGGTTCCGCGGTAAGGCGCCCGAGGTCCGGGAACCGTCGGCTCAGGTGTCGCCAGGCACCGGCCAGCCGCGGAGAGTGGACCGGCCGCGCCAGCATGACCGGCAGCACTCCGATGAGCAGGGTCATCGTCTGCGCCTTGGCGAAGATCGTCCACAGAGCGGCCGCCGAGACCAGTGCCAGGCCGGGCAGGGTCGTGCGGCTGCCCCGCAGCAGCCGCAGAATCCCCGCGACGAGGAAGAGCATCCCGAGCAGAGCGGCGGGCTCGCTGAACGGAGAGATGAAGTAGGGCGCGACGGCTGAGTCGACAGTGGCCAGGGCGAACCCGCAGACCACGACGGTCCGGGCCCAGATCTTGAGCGGCATCGCCGCGGTGAGCAGGGCGACCGCGAGACCGAAGACCAATGAGCACACCACCCCCAGCGCCCGCAGGTCGAGCGCCCCGGGCAGCCCGAGGACGGGGGTGAGCGCCTTGGCGAAGACCAGCAGCACCCATTGCGTACTCAGATAGGGCGTGCCGCTCCCCCCGGTGCTGCAGGCCTCACCCTTCCAGTCGTACGCTTCGTACGTCGGCGTGACCCAGGCCCACTGCGGCTGTCCCACAGGTGCGACGTCGAGTTGGCACAGGAGGCGGTGGCCGTCACCGCTGTCCGCGAGGCCGACCGTGGAGCCGATGAACAGCCGCCCCAGCATGATCACGCACCATGCGAAGCCCATGACGACGCAGGTCACGCTCAGACGGCGGCAGGGATCGGTGAGCCACGACATGGCTCGCGCCAGTGTGTCGTTCGAGCTCTTCGGGTGGATGCTGTGGTTGCTCACGCCCGTGTGCCTTCGCCCTTGTTCTTGCGCAGACTCCCCTGGAAGAGCATGTCGGCGCCGACGGGACCGACCCAGCAGAGCCCGACCCGGCTGCTCTTGCTCCGGGCGGACTCGCTCGGCACCTCCACTTCCGCGCTGAACTCCAGGTCGGGCCGCTTGCTCAGTGGTTCGCCGATGTACGCGGAGACCCGCGACTCACAGAATTGCCTGGTGGCTTGCTTCATATAGGTGCGGCCCTTTGCGACCTGGTCCTTGCTGAACGGGAGCCGGGGACCGATGAGTTCCTCCCCGTGGTCTTCGGCACAGGGCACTTGGTCGCCGTGCCATCGGCAGACCCGCCAGCGACTGGCATCGGTGGCGGTGTATACGTTCTTGATCGGTCTTTTCAGAACCTGGGGGGCGGCCATCTCCTCATGGGAGGTGGTGACATCGCACCGAACCCTGCGTTCACCGCGTTTCCACTCCCTGGCGCTCGGGAAGAACCGGATCGTGTTGAGCCCCCAGACGGCGTCGAGGCTGGTGGCTCCGAGATATTCGTCGAACTTCTCCTTGGAACAGACGTGTTCGCCGGCTCTTTGGAGGAGCACATAGCTGGGACGTTCCTGGGCCTGTGCGAGGTGTCCGGTGAGTTTCACGACCTCGAAGGTCTCGGTGGTGTGCGGGCGGGCGCAGTCGACCGGGTCCTTCGTGTCACTGACGTAGGCAAAGGCGGTTTCCCAGGGTTGTGCCAGCTGATGACAGGCACCCGTGGTCCACGTGGTTCTGAGCGGACCGGAGCCGAGCCCCGGCGGGGTGGCCGAAAGGCTGGCGCCGATGACGCCGGACAGGACGGCGGCGGTGAAAACCGTGACCACCGTTCCTTTGACCATACGCGGGGCGTTCACGAGAGGGTCTCCATGTTTACCGGAAGGGCAGTGCGGAATAAATTACCGCACGTCTGATGAGAACCCGCGCATGCGGTGCCCGAATGGGCTGCGAGTGTGGCGGTGCACTGCGTGCAGGAATTCCGATAAACAGAATCCAGACAGGCGGGGTGCAGCATGCAGGACTATCGTATGACATTGTCAAGAAATTCAGGCAAGGTGCGACACATAGGTGGCCGCGTACTGCCCGTAAGCAGCCCAGTAGGCATCAGTTCCTACGGTGTCGGGACCCATCTGACTGATGAACGAGAACCCCGTGTATCCGGCGACCAGGCCGCAGGTTGCCTGCAAGTTGTCCTGGAGCCGGCCGGGGGGCATCGGGGTGTTCGCCGAGGCGCTGAACATGTCGGCGTTGTGCCAGAGGGCCGTACTCGTTCCTCGGAATTCATTACGCAGGTGAGTGAACCAGTAATGGATATCTGATGCCGAGATGTAGTCGTAACCGCCACCGTCCTGGACGGCGACGACGTCCACGTCGGGCATGACCTCCCTGAGCTTCGCCGCGTACGTGGGGCCGTCCAGGGTGAGGTTGAAGTAGGACGGAGAGGACATCACCGGCTTGCGACCGAAGTTGCCGTGCAGATACGCGGTGATCTCTCCGTAGAACCACTTCATCGGGTCGATGTATGCGGCGTTTGCGAGTTGCTGGTCCCCCACCTCGTTGGGGATGTACCAGCCATGGATGCAGTCGCCGTAGAGCGCGTCCAGATCCTCCGCGCAGGCTTTGTCGTCCGCGAGCTGACAGGTGAGCCAGGCGTAGTCGCCCGGCTGGCCGTTCTCCTCCCACCACCATGTATTGGCCAGCCCGACCCAGACCTTGACGCCGGTCTTCTCAGCCGCGTTCAGGATCAGCTCGACCATGTTGGAGCGCTGGGGCCACATTGCGCTCGGGTAATACGCCTCGCCCGCATCGCGGTCCACGGTGAACTGCACGCAGACCGTATCGATTCCCACGCTCGTCATGAGTGCGAAATTCCGCTCGTACTGGGCTTGGGTCCAGTCGACGGTCGGGAAGTTCGGATACCCTGAGACAGCCATGGGCTGAATGAATGTGGCTCTCATGGCCGGGGGTACATGCCTGTGATTCTGCAGCTCTTTTACGGTGCCCGCAGCCCCTGCCGGACCCGTTGCATCCACGCCTGACGGCGGTAGGTTGATGTTGTCGAATCTCGCCGTGGAGGCAGACGGCTCGGCGGCCCAGTTCCCAGCGGCGATCTCGACCCTGAGCGCAACGACCGGGAAGGGGTTGGTGATGCGGTGGAACGAATTCCAGACGACACCGTCCGCAGAGGTTTCCCAGTAGGTCATGCCGCCCGACTCGCGAATGCGCAACCACCGGTGATTCGTCGCACTGTACGCGGTGCTGCCGCTGTCGGTTGTCGTGCCGTCCGCCACGCGCCGGGCCCTGATACTTCCGTTGTCGATGCGGAATGACATCCAGTTGCCGGAATCCAGCTTCACCTTGCACGGGAAGACTTCCCAAGAAGGGAGGCACTGATTTCCGGCATCAGTGACCTCCATGAGGAGACAACTGCCCGCCAGGCTGTAAGCGGCATCACTGGAAATCGACGGGTAGGACGCCTCCAGGTGGGAAGTGACATGGAAACGGCCGTCGGCCGAGCCGACGTTGCCAAAGGAAACCCACTTGCCTGCCGTGATACCGGAACAGTCGTCCGTGAGTGTGTGCATCAATGCCACAGGCGCAATTGATCCTTTCCGACCGGACCCTCGGCTCCAGGGTCTGCGGCTGCCAGAACAAGCCGTGGGTCACGTGTGTGGGTACGGCTACGACGACGGAACAGGCCTGTCGGCTACTCCCAGATCGTGGTGTACTGAGGCCCGTAGAATTTGATCTCTTCGAGAAGCCTCTCACCGTCATCACTGGCCAGGGCACTGTCCTTGCGTTTCGCATGCACCTTGGCGAGCTGTCGTCCGGCCCGTGTAATGCACGGCGCCGACGGGACGGCAGCGCACTGGCCACACGATGTGGCGAGAACCAGTGCCTCGCAAGCGGCTTCCAGATCCCGGAGCCTTGTGTGCCGGTGAGCGCGGCAGGGGTGGATGCTCTCAGGCACGTTGCACTGAGCACCGTCTTCGAGGAGATAGGCGCACAATTCGTCCGGCCGGGGATCGTGGTGCACACATCGGTCGCTCCCCACCCGCTTCTCGTATACACACCGCAAACCGGTTGAGTTCTCCACCCATCTGTGGTCATAGAGCTCCTGGTCAAGGGTGGCGGTGCATCGCTTCGGAAAGGGATCAGTTGCTCCCTCGGAAAGCGGCCAGTGCGCATGTTCGGAACAGCGCTGCGAGGCTTCTTTCACAACCCGGGCACAGAAACCCCAAAGGGGCTGCGCCGAATGCGGGCAACGCTGTGGCGAGTGCCACCAACACAAGGGCTGCAGTGCCGGACTGAGCTCCTTGACGAGCCGCCTGGCCTGCGGATCATCGAGGGTACTGAGAAGCTTGACCACCCGGCTCAACTGTTGTGCTGATACATCGATCCTCCGGGGCGCGCCATTGCGCTTGCGCCTGATCACCGTCGGAGGATTCGGCCTCGTGAATGCCATGGGGGAGATTCTGGCCGCAGCCCGGTGGCCCGACGCGCAACGCGCCGGACCACCGGCCCGCAAGGAGCAGCGCACCACGCTGCACGGCAAGGCTACTGCAGAAGCCGCGCCTGCCCGGTTGAAAGCCCGGCGAGTCGCTGATAGGTCATCACGGACCGGGCCCGTCGGACCAAGCGCCGGACCGGGTTCGCCGGGTTCGCGGCCCGGCCCCGCCAGATGAGGAAGAGTCAGCTGCCCCGCGAAGCCGAGCCGGCTCGCCCCAGTCAGCCAGGAGGCCGTCGCCGAACGGCTCGGCCTCAGTTGCCGTACCTACGGCAGCGGGGAGCGGCCGCGCCGAAGAGCGGGCCGAGCCCGAACTCCTCGCCCTGGCCTAGGCCCTGGAGACGTCCGACTACCAGCGCGGATACCTCTGTGCCGGCAGTCGACCGGGCTCCGGCCACCCGCCCGCACCCCCCGGACAGGGGACTGACCCGCATCACCAGCGCTCCCAGCCCGGATCGTGCAGGTCCCAGCTCGGGTCGGTCAGACACAGACCCCACGCGGGGTCGGCGGGGCGTTTGCCCCTGTGCCTGTCGCAGCGGATCGTCACGGTACTTCCCCGTGGCGTCCAGCGCACGCTCCGTGCAGCGGTCGCCCACATGGCTCCCGGCGGCGTCACACACGGTGATGTGCCCGCCGAACGACGCCCGGCTTCCCGGCGGGGGGATGAAGCCGGCGCGCAGCGACGTTGCCGCTGGCGGACGGCCCCAAGACCCGCACCCGCACACAGGCCTCCAGATGAGCAAGGGTGACGACGGAGGACGAGTTCTCCACGGCGGCCTGGGAGAGCACGGGGAGCGAGTGGCCGGGGCCACAGCGTCCCCCTTTGTGACTGATCAGCTCCTGTGGCTGATCAAGCACTCTCACGCCCCAGGCGGCGGGCCATGAACGGCGAGGCACCTCTCGGCTACCCGCGCACACGGCATCCTCCGCCAGAACAACACGCATATCCCCGGAGGGGAGGGGGCGTCCCGGCACGAGCGGGGCGCCGAGCGATTCGGGGGTTGCTGGACTCGGCGACCGACGTCGCTTCCGGCGTCCCCCGGGCCACCACCGCATCCGGTGCGGCACGCGGCATGACCGCACCGACCGCCCGACCCCAGCGACGGCAACAGTCGTTGCCCCACCCAACCGAGACGGGACTCTTCCCGCCGTTTCCGGTGGGCCCGCCGTTCGTTGCGCTGAGGGTAACGCCCGTCAGTTGTAGGAGACCGTCCATGGCTGCAGCACGTCCTGCGAACCGCCTGCTGGCCCGACGATGTGCGCAGGTCTGCGGGGCCCTCGCCGCCACAGTTGCCCTGGTGCTGCCAACCGCGGTGGAGCCGCCGGCGCACGCGGCACCGGCAGTCGTCGGCGGTCAGTCAGTGGGCATCGCCGACTCCCCCTGGGTGGTTGCCTTGTCCAGCCGGGCACAGTTCGGCCCCGGGCGGTCCGGCCAGTTCTGCGGTGGAGTGCTGGTCGGGCCCGACAAGGTCCTCACTGCGGCTCATTGCCTGGCGAGGGGAGGCTTGGACGTGCCGTATGAGGAGGCGGACGATCTCATGGTGATCGCCGAGCGCGGCGACATGGAGTCACCAGCGGGTACGGAGGTTCCCCTCGCGGGGATGTGGGTCAACCCGGGGTACGACACAGGGACCCACGCGGGCGACGTCGCCGTCCTGACCCTCGCGCATCCCCTGCCGGCACACTCTGCGATCTTGATGGCGCAAGCCGGCGACCGTGCTTACACGCCCGGCACGACCGCCGAGGTCTACGGCTGGGGCGACACCACCGGATACGGAGATTACTCGCCGACACTGCGGGCCGCGCGCGTGCAGGTCCTTCCCGACGCGACCTGCCAGGAGGCCTATGCGGGGAGCCCCGACGGCACGTTCACCGCCGACTCCATGCTGTGTGCGGGGGATCCGGGAGGAGGGCACGACGCCTGCCAGGGCGATTCCGGAGGGCCGCTGGTCGCCCGCGGACGCCTGATCGGCCTTGTCTCCTGGGGCACCGGGTGCGGGCAAGCGCACCAGCCGGGCGTCTACACCCGGATCTCCGGTGTACTGAGCGGCATCCGGCCACCCTTGTAGCGCATCTGGGCACCTCAGCCCGTCGGCGCCCCCTCTTCGGCTCACCGCGCGGCGACAACCCCCACGGGGGTGCGCCCGCGGACAGCCCCACGGCGCTCCAGCGCGGGATCGTCACATGCCCCGCTTTGTTCGTGGTGTGGTTGTCGGGTTGGTTGCCCGTGACGCCGACTGGGTTGATGGCACGTTGTGCAATCAGGGGACCTGCGGTGCCGTCACCCGCGGCGAGCGGGCCGCCGACGCAGCGCGGGGCGTCTTGGGGCCGTCCTCGCTCTACAGCCTGCTCACCTCGGCCCTGCAGGTGCTGCACCGGATCGGTGGGGAAGGCGCTGACTCTCCACTGCCGCGGCTGGTCGCTGAGCCGGCCAACACCCACCCGCGCCCGTTTCTCGGCGTGTGGCACGCCTCACTCGAGGGATACGAGGGTCAGCGCCCAGCCGGTGTCGGCGCCATCGCTCACGAACGTGTCTGGCCTCAGGCCGCATCGGCCCGGCGGATCCCAGAGTGCGGCGGCCCGCAGTCGTAGCGCCTCACGGGCCTGCCCGGCCCGTGAGGTGGGTCAGTTCCCGTCCAGACGGTAGACGTGGAAGTCCATGTTGGCGCCGAAGGGGAGCGTCGGGGCGGGGGTGACGGTGCGCAGGTGCTGCGCGCCCGCGAAGGAGTGGTGCAGGGAGTCGTGGGCGATGTGGTCGTTGGTCTTGATCGCGACGAGGCAGGGCAGGCCGTCCCGGGAGCGGCGGACCTCGTCGAGGATCTCGGGAACGGGCGGGGAGGTGCGGGTGAGGTCGAGGCCCGCAGGAGTGAAGGCCGGGCCCCAGGGGGGTTCGACGAAGTAGGTGTCGCGGGGGCCGCGAGCGGGGTGCTTGCCGAGCAGGTCCCGGTAGTCCCCGAGGTGGAGCTGAGTGCGGGCGCCGACGCGGTCGAGGTTGTGGCGGGTGGCGGTATGGACGTCCAGGTCGAGCTCCGCGGCGTGCACGACCACGTCGAGTCGGGTGCCGAGGTGGTGGCTGAAGTTGCCCGAGCCGCAGAACAGGTCGAGCACCAGCGGCTCCTCCTTCCCCGCTCTTTCGGGCAGGGTGGTGTGGATCTCGGCCAGGGCGTCGGCGACGGCGACGGCGTAGCCGTCGACGCAGCACTCGATCGTGGTGCGCCCCAGCAGCCGGATACCGGCCGACTCCATCCGGGGGGCGGGGATCCCGTACAGCGAAAGCCCTTCGGGACGGCCGTAGATGAGGCGCCCGGCCTCGCAGAGCTGCTCGCCGGTCAGGACCGTGGTGCGCAGTTCACCCAGGAGTCGGTCGCGGAAGGCGAAGTAGGCGGTGTGACTGTCGGTGATGGCGGTGGTCATACGAGAGGTCAGCTCCCGGTGAGGGCCCCTGCTGGCAGAGGAGATGAGGGACAGCACAGAAATACCACTGTGCGTGATGGAACGGTTCCGCAGTGTAATGTCCCGCTGGGGGTGGTGACTGCCCCGTCAGGAACAGGAGCTTTCGTACGATGACCATGGAAACAACGGCTCTTCCCGCTGGGGTCCCGCTGCCGGGCTCGGCACAGAGCGCGGCGCGGCCCTTCGACGTCCTGGGCAAGACCTACGAGGACACCTACGCCCACCTGCCCGAGCAACTCGCGGCGATCGACTGGTTGCTGGCCCGGCTGCCCGCGCGCGCCAAGGTGATGGACATCGGCTCCGGCACCGGCCGCCCCACCGCCGACCGGATCGCCGTACACGGGCACCAGGTCACCGGGTACGACGTGTCGCAGACCATGGTCGACCTCGCCCACGCTCAGGTCCCCGAGGCCCGGTTCGAGCTCGCCGACGTCCGGGAGCTGCCCGATACGCCGGGGCAGTGGGACGCGATCACCGCGTTCTTCCCGCTGCTGCAGATGCCGCGCGCCGACCTGGACGCCACCCTCGCCCGCATCGCTCAGTGGCTCACCCCCGGTGGCCTGTTCGTCCTCGCGACCGTGCCCTTCGACGCGGAGGACGAGGAGATCCAGTGGATGGGCCAGACCGTCCGCTGCACCAGTTACCCGGCCAAGACGTTCGGGCAGCTGCTGCGCAAGGCCGGTCTGGATGTCGTCCACGAACAACTCAGCGTCTTCCACCCCGACTTCCCCGGCATGGGCCCGGAGGAGCACCTGTTCGTGTACGCGGTGAAGCCCGGCGGCCCCGCCGCCCCCGCCCACGCGCTGACCGGCCCGCACCCACTGCCCAAGGTCTACCGGGGACCGCACGAGCTGAGCGAGCAGGGCTGGCTGGGCATGGAGGTCCGCTTCGAACGCCAGGACATCAAGCTGGTCGTGGACGAGCTCGCCGCCAATACCCGGGTCCTGGACGTCGGCGGCGGCACCGGAGCGGTCGTCAGAGAGCTCGCCGCCCGCCTGGAGTCGGTGACCACCGTCGAGCCGCACGCGGCACGCGAGGAGAGCATGCGGCCGCTGACCGCACACGGGGTGACCGTGCTGCCGGGCCACGCCGAACGACTCCCCCTGCCCGACGCACACTTCGACGCTGCCGTGGCGACCTGGGTCCTGCATTACACCGACGACCCCGCGGCCGCCGTCGCGGAGATGGCCCGGACCGTCGACCGCACCCACCCCGAGGCGAAGGTCGTCCTGGTGCAGGGCGCCCCCGACAACGAGCTGATCGAGTTGTGGAACCGCACGTGCGCCCACCTGATCGGCGAACCCCTTGACCACCAGGGCTATCTGCTGGACCTCGCCGCCCGCGTCCTGGCCGAGCACGGCTTCGACGACATCGCCTTCACCCGGGCCCGCGTGGACGTGGTCTTCCCCGAAGAAGGCCCCGAGGCCAAGGCCGCGGCCGCGGCGGAGGTGCTGGCCGACTTCTGGAACACCGGACACCCCCGCCTGGGCCAGCTGCGCCAGGCCCTGCTGCCCGCCCTGCGCGAGCACTTCGCCCACGGCACCGACCGGTTCAACGACGACGCCGTGATGCTCACCGCCCGCCCCCGCACCGCCCGACAGGAAACGCGACGATGACCTCCGCGCCCGTCAGTCCCGCCACCCCCCTCACCTCGGCGGAGGTGGCCGCCTGGTACGAGGCCTCCGACGAGCTGTGCAAGATGATCAGTGGCGACAGCTTCCACTACGGCATGTGGCAGCCAGACGACTTCGGCGAGCCGCTGCCCGCGCGGCAACTCGCCACCCGGGCCCAGAACCGGATGACCGACTTCTTCTGCGACCTGCTCGCGATCAAGCCGGGCGAGCACCTGCTGGACGTGGGGTGCGGCCACGGCAGCCCCGCCCTGCACGCCGCCCGCGAACGCCGCATCCAGGTCACCGGCTGCAGCATCAGCCGCGCCCAGATCACCGAAGCCATCCGTCGCGCCGCCGCTACGGGGATGGCCGACCGGGTCCGCTTCGCCTTCGGCGACGCCATGGACCTGCCCCACGAGAGCGGCCGCTTCGACGCGGTGTGGGCGCTCGACAGCTTCCCCCACCTCAACGACCCGGTGCAGGGGCTTGGCGAGCTCGCCCGGACAGCCCGGCCCGGCGCGCCGATCCTCGTCACCTTCTACACCCAGCGCGTGCCCGCCACCGACGCCGAACTGATGATGTGCCGGGAGGCGTTCGCCTTTTGCCCCCTGCCCACCCACGAGCAGGTTCTCGGCCAGATCCGCGCCGCCGGGCTCACCCTCGAACAGACCCACGACATGAGCGCGCACATCGCCCCCACCTGCCGGGCGTACGAGCGGATCTACCAGGACAACCGTGCCCTGATCGCGGAGAAGTTCGGCGTCCCGTACGCCGCCGCCATGGACACCGCCCTCGCCGACACACTCACCTTCCTCACCGACAAGACGGGCTATCTGGCCTGCCTGCTGCGCCACGCTGCCCACAGCTGACCACCGCCCCGTCCGCTCATCGAGGAACCCGTGACCACCACCACGCACAGCGGATGCCCGGCCGACACGCCTGGCACCATCGCCCGCCACGCCGCCGGTGACTTCCGCACCACCTACGCGCACCTGCGCCGCGAGCACCCCGTCTACCACGACCACGACCTCGACCTGTGGGTCGTCTCCCGCCACCGCGACATCGACGAGGTCCTGCGCGACCGGCATCGCGCCTTCACCCCGGCCCACAGCTACGACCCCATCCAGCCCACCGACCCCGAGGCCGCCCGCATCTACAGCAGCGTCCAGGACGTCCCCGTCGCCGCCTCCACCGATCCCCCGGCCCACACCCGCTACCGCGACGCGCTCACCGCGGTATGGCCCACCAGCGCGATCCAGCTCGCCCCCTGGCACTCCCACGTCGAACAGCGCGCCCTGCACGCGGCGCAGGCCCTCGCCGCCCGACCCGACCGCGTCGGCGAACTCACCGCACACTACGCACGCCCCCTGACCGCACGCATCATGAGCGACCTCATCGGCATCGCCCCCGAGGACGAACTGTGCGTCATCTCAGGCTCATCCGGCATGGCCGACCTCTTGTGGTCCTTCCAGTCCGCCGCCGACCAACAGCGCTGCGCCCAGTCGGTCGTGGACCTGTGGAAGCTGTGCACCAGGCTCGTCGCCGAGCGGCGCGGCCAGCCGCAAGACGACCTCACCACCAGGTGGATCTCCTACCGCGACGACGCCGGCGTCCCCCTGACCGACGCCGAGATCGCCTCCACCCTCATGGAGGTCCTCACCACCAACGCCGAAACCCTCGCCCTGCTCACCACCACCACCCTGCAGCACCTCCTCACCGGCAGCGGCTACCGCCACCTGGCCCAGCACCCCGACCAGGCCCCGGCAGCCATTGAGGAAACCCTGCGCCTGGACCCGCCCCTGATCGGGTGGCTGCGCACCACCACCCGCCCCGTCACCCTCGCCGGTACCGACCTCCCCCAAGGCGCCCGCGTCCTGCTCCTCATGCACTCCGCCGCCCACGACGAAACCCACGGAGTCCACGCCACCCACACCTTCGATCACCGGCGCGGGGACACACCCCCCACCCTCAACTTCGGCGCGGGCATCCACTACTGCCCCGGCACCCAGTACACCCGCCTCGTCGCCCGGCACGCCGTCGCAGCGCTCACCCGGACCCTGCCCGGCCTCACCCTGACCTCCCAGACCCCGGCGCCCCGACCCACCAACCTCATCCTGCGCCGCTCCACTCGGCTTCACGTCACCTGGTGACCCCCCCGGGGGGGACGACCGCACCCTCGTCCGTCTGTCGCTCCTCCCCGTTGAACGGCGCCGGTTACACCGCGGACCGCCCGCACCACGATCGGGGCGTCCCGGGCACGGCAGGGCACGGCAGGTCCGTGGGTGCGGGGTCGCCGGTGCTGATCTTCACCGGCAGGTTGGTCTGCGACAGCGTCCAGGACCCGTTGAATTCGTAACCGAAGGAGAAGACGCCCTGGCCCTGTGCGTCGTTCGGCGCGTCGGCGGGGACAGTGAGGTGGAACTGCCACTGCCGCACCTCTCCCGGGGGGACGACCGCGCCCTGGTACGGGGAGGTGCAGAACAGCTGGGGTCCGTAGTTGTAGATCTCCCCGTAGGCGGCGTAGACCTGACAGGTCCACGGGCCCGGCGCTTCGCCGACGGGGGTCAAAGTGGCGTCCGCGAACATCGTGCCCCGCGGCGCGAACACGGTCAGGCTCATGTGGTCGCCGGTGCTCCGGCCGTTCCAGTCGGCGGTGTTGTTCCTGACGCCGATCGTGACCGTGCCCGTGGTCCCCGGCGCGATGACGGTGACCGGATCGTCGGGATGGCCGACGGACGGGTCGGTGTCGTCAGCATGTGCGGGTGCGGCGCCCAGGACCGTCGCGGCGACGGCCGCGAGGGCGACGGCCAGCCACTTGTCCGTCCGCCGGGGTGTGGTGCGGCGGCGGGGCGCCGGTGGTGTGACCGGCCTCTGGGGGTCCGTCATGAGCCGCGTGTCCTTTCCGTCCGTCCTCGATCGGTCCGGGCTACGCGGGCGCGCTGCCGGTGTCGAACCCCCATTGCATGGTCGTCTCGTCCTCGGGGTCCGGCGTGCAGAGGTTGTAGGAGAGCCAGGCGAGGCCGGACCGCTGCTGAACGCCGTAGGGCAGGTCGGCGGGAACCTGCAGGTTCACCTGCCATTGCCGGACCTGTCCTGCGGGGACGACCACCCCTTTGTACTCGGACACGCAGAACAACTGCCGGGCGTCGACGGAGCGGTGGCACGCCCACGGGCCCGGCGCGTCTCCCACCGGGGCCAGGGTGCTGTCGGTGAACCGAGCCGTGCTCGGAGCGTTGATGGTGAACTTCATACGCCCGTAGTTCTCACCGCTCCAGTCGGAGGTGTTCTTCAGGCCGATCCGCGCCGGGCCCGACGTCCCGGGCGGGATGACCGGCAGCGGGTAGTCCCCCGACGCGTCGACGAGCCTCTCGGGAAAACCGGCCCGCGCGGTGGCCTGGGCCTGTGCGGGGCCGACGGCCGGCCCGACCACGGCGCCCACCGCGAGGGCTACGGCCGCCAACCGGCACGCCCACCGGAGGGTGCGGCGGTGCGGCGGGCCTGGCGGCCGGTGGGCTACCGGTGGTGCGGCCGTCTCCTGCGTACCCGTCATGTGGCCCTGTGTCCTTGTCGTCGCCGTCACCGCCGCTGCGGGGAGGAATCCGGCACGGGCAGGCGTCGGCGCCCGCATCCGCCTGGAGAGGTCCATCCCACCGCCCGGCCGTGCCGCCGTCACGCAACCCCACCGGCGTTGCGCGGATATATCATCCGATCGGCCTGTCCGGCGCGGGGCCTGCCGTGGGCCCGGCTGTCCACCGGGACCGCCCGACGTTGCGCGGCGTCCCGCATGGCCGCATGATCGAATGACGTGAACGTCTTATGCGCTGACAGGCCGGTCGGCCCAGCGACCCGCCGGAAGCGTGTCGGCACCGGCGAGCAGGTATCCCCTCCGGATACCGGCGAGGAGCGTCAGGGTGTACGAGCGCGACACGGCCATGGATCCCCGGCCTCCGCTCCCGGGCGCACTGCGGTGGCTCGCGGACGCCGCCTGGCAGAACGTGCTGCTGGCCGGGGCCGCTTCCGTCGCCCTCGGCGTGCTGGTCCTGGCCTGACCCGGCGCGACACTGCTCGTGACAGGTGTCCTCTTCGGCGTCTACCTGTTGGTCAGCGGCATCTTCCAGCTCTCCAGCGCACTGGGCACCCACGCCTCGACCGGTCTGCGCGTGATGGCGTTCATCAGCGGCACCCTGTCCATCCTGCTCGGACTGCTCTGCTTCCGCAGCGCCCTGGAGTCCGTCCTGCTGCTGGCCGTGTGGATCGGTACCGGCTGGCTGTTCCGCGGCATCACCCTGACCCTCGCCGCCGCCGGCGATCCGTACATGCCTGCCCGCGGCTGGCTGCTCTTCGCCGGCATCGCCAGCACCCTCGGCGGCATCGTCCTGATCGCCTCCCCGTTCAAGTCGGTGGCCGTCCTGACGGTCCTCGCAGGATGCTGGCTCCTCGCCCTCGGTGTCACCGAGATCGTCACCGCCTTCCGGCTCCGCGGCCACGCCAGGAGCGTCCCGAGGACGTGAACACGCTGCCGGTCGCCCGGCTGCGGGGGCTGCCCGGCCGACCTCGTGGCGCGTGGCGGGGGTGACCCCACTCGGCCGCACCCGAACGGCCGCGCGCAGAATGCAGGCATGCGTATTCCTACCGAGCTCGTCCGGCTCGACGACCAAGTCCACGCGTGGCTCCCGCAGTTCCCGGGCACCTGGGGCATGGCCAACTGCGTCGTGGTGGCCTCCGGCCCCGAGGTCCTGCTGGTGGACACCCCTTACACCGCTGATCTCACTCGGGCGCTGACCGCGGCGGCGCGGCGCGTCACGGTACCGAGCGCGCGGGTGTCGACCGTCGTCAACACCCATGCCAACGGCGACCACAGTTACGGCAACGGCCTGTTCCCGGACGCGGAGATCATCAGTACCGACGCCAATCTGACGCATCTGTGCGCCGAGCCGACGCCGGGGCAGTTGCAGGCGATGCTGGACGGGTGCCGGGGCGAGGTCGCCTTCGAGCGGTATCTGCTGGCGCACTTCGGGCGGTACGACTACGGCGGCCTCGAAGTCGCCGCGCCGACGCGGACGTTCAGCGGGCGGCTGGATCTGCTGGTGGGGGCGGTGCCGGTGGAGCTGTACGAGGTGGGGCCCGCGCACACCGTCGGGGACCTGGTCGTACATCTGCCGCAGAGCGGGGTGGTGTGCGCCGGGGACGTGTTGTTCGTCGGGGATGTTCCGGTGCACTGGGCCGGGCCGCTGAGTGGCGTCGTCGACGCGTGTCGGCAGATCCTCGACCTGGATCCTCGGGTGGTGGTTCCGGGGCACGGGCCGGTGGTGGGGCAGGCCGAAGTGCGCGCGTACATGGCGTACATGGAGGAGCTGCGGGGGCGGCTGCACGAGCTGCACGGCGCGGGCGTGGACGTCGAGGAGGCCTCGCGGGTGCTGCTGCGGGAGCACCGGCGGCCGGGGCTGGGGCTGTGGGAGCGGCTGGGGGTGCTGGCGGCGGTGGAGTACCGGCATCTGGGCGGCGTCGAGGAACCCCTCAGTCTGGTCGAGGTGCTCGCGTCGGCGGTGCGGCTCGCGCCCGACTGTGTACCGGAGGTGGTGGCATCGCGCCAGGAGCTGGCGGACGGACTCGGGACGCTCGGGGACACCGTGCGATCGGTGAACAGCGTTGCGCCACAGTGATGTTCCCTCCGCCATCGGCAGACCGCGGCCTTGCGCGACGGCTCCACAGCCAGCGGGACGGCAGCGCTCGGGGCACCCTCGGGGGGGACTTCCCGTCCGGTGACTCGAGCCTCGGCCGCACCGCCGGCGCACTCGGCTCCGAGGTGCTCGCCCTGCCGGTCCCGCTGACGAAGGTATCAACGCCATATACATCAGGTTCGTTGTACGTGAGGTCTGTAAATACGGATCGTCGCATACCGGTGGGAGATTCATACCGTCGGGTGGATGTCCCCCATCCGGCGTATCTCCGGCGGCCGGCGGGCGTTCTCCAGGGCGTGCTGCGGCTGTCCGCCGCAGCGAGACCAGGAGGAACCTGCAGTGAAGAACCTGAAGAAGGCCGCCGCCGTAACCATGCTCGCCAGTGGGCTCGCCGCCATCGGTGCCGGTGCCGCCTCCGCGCACAGCGGCGCCGACGCGGACGGCACGGCCAAGAACTCCCCTGGCGCGGTCTCCGGCAACGTGGTCCAGGTCCCGGTCCACGTCCCGGTCAACGTCTGCGGCAACACGCTCAACGTGGTCGGCATCCTGAACCCGGCCATCGGAAACGAGTGCGTCAACCGCTGACCGCGACAGAGGTGTGGGGGTGCGCGAGGCGGCCAAGCCCCGGAGGCACCCCCACCCCTGTCCGCCAGGTAGACCGAGCCCTCGATCACGGGGTGTTGTTCCACCCGGGGGTGCGGTCGAACGCGAGGGCGACCGGAGGGTCGCTGAGCAGGGTCGCGTCGAACAGATGCCACCATGTGCCCTGTTCGGGCCGCCGACATTCCCAGGCCGGGACCCGGCCGAGCTCCAACCGACTGTCGGTGGTGGCGTCCCCAGGCGGCCTCTTCGGCGAAGGGGACGGCGTGTTCGACCCTGTGGACGTCCATGCCGACCGTACGGACCGTCCAGAGGGTGGCGAGTACGGTGCCGAGACCGTTGCAGAACCACTTCTCGCGCCGGCCTGGCGGCGCACCGGTGACGCCGTCGCCGGGCTGCAGTGCGGTTGAAGGGGGGAACCTGCTCACGGCTACAGGGCAAGAAGATCACCCAGATCTCCGCCGGTTACCTGTACAAACTGGCAGTCGTGGTCTGACGTGAAGACGCAGTGAGCTTCGCCCGCACCGTCACCGGGCCACTGGATCGCCGAGTACGGCACCGACGGGTATGCCACAACCACCCGCCGCACCCGGATCATCACCCCCCCCCATTCCGCATCGCTGCGAGACCCACAGCCCTGCGCGGACGAGGAGAGTTTCCTGCCGTGAAGGACGACCAGATTCAACCGAACCTTTCTTCGCCAACGGCGACCGACCGGAAATCTGGATGAGCTCTGAACCGGCCCGGCGGTTACAGGGCTTGGCGGCGGAGGGGGCCGCGGATATCGCCCCAGCAACCGGAGACGCGCACGGCCAGGACCACCGCCGGGGCCGCCGAGCGGCCAAGGCGCCCACGCGAAGGAGAGCGCCGGGTTAGCTTCCGGTATGACCAGATCCGAACCTACCGCGCATCCTGCGCTTGTCGTGGACATCCAGTACCGCAATCCGCACTGCCCGGCCCTGGGCATCGACGTCGGCTCCCTTTCCGCGCTTCGCAAGCGCTCCTCGCCGCAGCAGCAGGCCCTGCCCCAACGCCTCGACTTCCATCTGCTGGTCCTGGTCACCCGGGGCAGCGGCACCTACATGATCGACTTCGTTGACCACGACTGCGGTTCGGGCACGCTCCTGTGGATCCGTCCGGGTCAGGTCCACCGGTATCCCGCCGAGCCCGGCCTGGAGGCCCGCCTGGTCCTGTTCACCGCCGACTTCCCGCCGCCGCAGCTCCCCGCCCGGGCCCTCGTGGACGCACCCTCCGGCCCCGCGCACTGGAAGCTCGCCGTGCCCGATGCCACGTCCCTCACCACACTGACCGGTCTGCTGGCCTCAGAACACGTCCACCACGGCAGCGCACTGGCCGAGACCACCACGGAGTTGCTGCGCCACCTGCTGGCCGCGCTGCTCCTGCGCATCGCCCTCCTTCCAGAGCCGGAGGGCGAACCCGCGCCCCTCGGACCCAACGAGCTCTTCACCCGCTTCCGCGCCGAGCTGGAACGCTCGTACGCCACCACGCGCAGCGTCGACGCCTACGCCGCCCGGCTCGGGGTCGTGCCGAAGACCCTCACCCGGGCCTGCCGACAGGCGGTCGGCAGAAGCGCCAAACAACTCGTCGACGCCCGCGTGGTCCTGGAAGCCAAGCGTCTGCTGGTCCATACCGACCTGTCCGCCTCCGCCGTCGGCCGCCACCTGGGCTTCACCGAGGCCAGCCACTTCGGGAAGTTCTTCGCCCGGCTCACGGGCGTGGCGCCCGGTGACTTCCGCCGCGGCCTCGGTCTGGACGGCGGCCGGCCTCAGACGCCGGGCCGGTAGCCCAGCAGCCGCAGCGCGTTGGCCACGACGATCAGCGTGGAGCCCTCGTGCACCAGAACCGCAGGGCCGATGCCGAGGCCGAGCAGCGTGGCGGGGATCAGTACGGCGACGACACCGAGGCTGAAGTACAGGTTCTGCTTGATGATCCGGGAGGCCCGGCGGCTCAGCCCGGTCGCCAGCGGCAGCCGGTCGAGCCGGTCGGCCATCAGGGCGATGTCGGCGGTGTCCAGGGCGACGGCCGATCCGGCGGCGCCCATGGCGATGCCGACGGTGGCGTTCGCCATGGCGGGGGCGTCGTTGACCCCGTCGCCGACCATGGCGACCCTCGCGCCGCCGCTGTTCAGCCGGGCGATGGCCGCGACCTTGTCCTCGGGCAGCAGCCCGCCGCGCGCCTCGTCCACGCCCACCTGCCGCCCGACGGCCGTGGCGACGGCCTGGTTGTCCCCGGAGATCATCACGGTGCGACGGATACCGAGGCTCCGCAGCTGGGCGACGACCAGGGCGGCGTCGGGGCGCGGCGTGTCCATGACGCCGAGGGCGCCCAGATAGCGCTCGCCCCGCCGCACAATGATGACGGACCGCCCACCCTCCTCCAACTCCCGTACGCTTGCGAGGAGTTCATGTCCCAAGGCGCGGCCACCGAGTTCGTCGAAAAGCGCGACGCTGCCCACCCACACCGGCTCCCCGTCGATCCGGGCCTCAAGACCCCGCCCGATGATCGCGCGCAGCTCCTGCGCCGCCGGGGGGACGGCCCCGCCGTCGTCGAGCCGGGCCGCCACGCCCTCGACCACGGCCAGGGCGAGTGGATGGTCGCTGGAGCGCTCCACAGCGACAGCTGTGGCGAGCAGCTCACGCTCGGTGGCACCGGGAGCCGTGACGACATCGGTCAGGCGCGGGCGGCCCCCGGTGAGGGTGCCGGTCTTGTCGAACGCGAACGCCGTGAGCTTGCCGAGGTTCTCCAGCGGGCCACCGCCCTTGACCAGCACGCCACTGCGGGCGGCGCGGGCGATCGCGCTCAGCACGGCGGCCGGGGTCGCGATCGCCAGGGCGCACGGGCTGGCGGCGACCAGGACGGCCATCGCGCGGTAGAAAGTCGCGGAGAACGGCTCGTCGACCACCAGCCCGGCGAGCATCAGCACACCGACGAGCACCAGCACGGCGGGCACGAAGATCCGCTGGAAGCGGGCGGTGAACGCCTGAGTAGGCGACTGCTGCGACTCTGCACTGCGGACCAGCTCCACGACCCTGGCCAGGGTGTTGTCCTCGGCGCGGCTGGTGACGGTCACCTCCAGGGCTCCGGCGCCGTTGACCGTCCCGGCGAAGACCCGGCTGTCGTCCCCCACGATGCGGGGGTTGCGCAGCGCGGTGGTGGGATCGGCCACCGGGAGTTTGTCCACCGGCACGCTCTCGCCGGTCACCGATGCCTGGTCGACCGCGCTGACGCCGGACCGTACGAAGCCGTCGGCGGGTACCCGAGTGTGCGGCTTGACCAGGACGGTGTCGCCGACGACCAGCGACTCGACCGGCACCTCGCTGCTGCCGTCGTCACGCACCAGCAGCGCGGTCTTCGGGGTGAGCGAGGCGAGCGCCTCGATGGAGCGGCGGGCGCGACTCATCGCGTACGACTCCAGGGCGTGGCCCACGCTGAACAGGAAGAGCAGCACCGCGCCCTCCTCCCACCTGCCGACGGCCGCCGCGCCCGCCGCCGCGACGAGCATCAGGAAGTCGACCTCGAAGCGCCCGGCACGCACGGAGCCGATCGCCTCACGCAGGGTGAAGAACCCGCCGAAGAAGTACGTGGCGGCGAAGAGACCGAGCGCGAGCGCGTCCAGACCGTCGGTGAACAGGTTCAGGCCGAAGCCGGTGAGGAAGGTGAGGGCGGCCATGGCGGCGAAGCCCGTCTCACCGCGGTCCGCGAGCGACGGCCCGGTGCCCGGGGGGATCGCGTTGTCGGAGTTCATACCTTTCATGCTCGTTCGCCGTCGCGGACCGAACGAGGCCGAGAACGGAACCGTACTGGTGATAAACGGACACTCGTCACCCCCGGCCGCCCCGGGCGAGTCCGCCGTGCCCCGTTGCGAGGCAGCCGCAGGCCCCGGCACGCGCGCGTGCCGGGGCCCTGGGCGGCGGGTGCGCCGCTATCGGGCGGTGATCTCGCTGACCATGTACCAGCCGTGGCTCCCCGGAGTCGGGGCCAGGTCGGCCTTGACGCCGGTGACCTGGGCGTCGAACAGGTCTTGACGGACGCCCCCGAGGAGCCGGCGGCCTTCTCCGTCAGCGGTTCGATGCCCGCGTCGCGGGCGGGATTGTCCAGGCCGACCATGGCCACCGGGTTGACGGGCCAGGCGGATGCCGGCCGGCTGATCGTAGGGGGTGAGCAGATCGACCCTGGCGACGTCCTGTTTCTTGCCGAGGTCCATGGTGATGGTGAACAGGCCGCCGTAGAAGTTCCAGCCGAGCGGGCCGTTCAAGCCGCCCATGCCGTCGCGCCATCTCCAGTCGCCTCCGGCGAGAGCTTGCCGTCGGTCCGCTCGCCCCCCGCGCGACACGATCACCGGAACCCGCGGCGACGACGTGATCTGCGACCTTGGCGGCGAACGACACCGTCTACGGCGGCGCCGGAAAGGACATCCTCAACGGCGGCAACGGCCCCGACACCTGCCCCGACACCGAACGCCCCACCAGCTGCACCGCGTAGAACCCCCCGCTCCGCAGCCGCACAACCCCTGCAGCCGACCGGCGCCTGCCGGTACCGGCCCCGATACCGGCGGACTCGGGACGCCCGCGCCCAGAGGAGGGGCAGGGCGGGGAGTCCGGTGGCGGCGGAGAACCGGAGTGAGGCCGCCTGCCAACCGCAGGCAGGCGGCGACCCCGGTGGCGGACTCGGTGGCGAGTGCGGCGGCCATCGGCTGTGTCCGGCTCGCCGTCCACGCCCTCATGAGGCAACCGCCGCGAGCCTCGGTGCAGCCGGGCCTGCCAGTCGGCCGGACCGTGCGAGGAGGCCGACGCACCCGGCGCAGAGCGCGCCCGTCGCCGTCAGCGCCCACCACGTCAACTCCGGGTGTCCCCAGCGTTCGGCGGAGTCCCAGAGGGCGCCCAACGCCAGATTCCCCAGGGTGATGCCGAGGCCGGAGACGGTGTTGTACAGCCCGTAGTGCGTGGCGACCAGGCGTCCGCCCGCGAGCGAGACGATGGTGTCCATCTCGAACGGGTAGACCACGGCCGTGCCGAGGCCGAGCAGGGTGACCGTCGTGAACAGGGGTGCCAGCGCCGCGACCCGGCCCAGGGCACTGGAATCCCCGCTGACCGCCCCGCAGCCGGCGAGCATCGGCAGGAAGGATCCGCCCATGAGGGCGACGCCGTAGCCGACGGCCCGCCGCGAGGTCCACCAGGTCCGGGCCCATGCCGTGATCTTCAGCTGACCCGCCGCGGCCACCGCGGCCAGGACCGCGAACAGGGCCGTGGTCACCGCCTCGCCGCTGTCTGGGGCGACGCGGTGCGCCTGGAGGGGCAGCGCGAGGTACACCTGGAAGGACAGGACGTACGAGCCGGTCATGGCGGCGGCGAAGTACAGGAACGGCCGGTTGCGTACGACGGTTCGCCAATCGGCCAGTACGCTGCCGCACTCAGGGGCGATGCTCTGACGAGCGGGCAGCCAGCAGTACTGAATGACCGTCAGGGCCAGGAAGAGCACCGCGGCCACGGAGCAGACGAGAGCGAAGTCGGCCGTCAGCAAGGCGAGGCCCACGAGCGGGCCGACGAACATCCCGGCCTGGTAGAAGACGTTGAAGGCCGCGAACGCATCCACTCTCCGCTCCCCCGCCTCCTGTGCGAGAAAGGCACGGACCGCCGGGTTGAACAGGGCCCCGGCGAAGCCCGTGGCCGCCGACGCGGCGACGAGCGCGGGCAGTGAGTCGACGAGGCCGAGCAGGCCGAATCCGACGGTGCGCAGTACGCACCCAGCCATGATCAAGGGCTTGTGGCCGAGCCGGTCGGCGAGGATGCCGCCGACGAGGAACATACCCTGCTGGGTGAGGTTCCGTACGCCCAGGACCAGGCCGACCGCCCAGGCGGCCATGCCCAGGCCGTTGGCCAAGTGCACGGCCAAGTAGGGCATGAGCATGTAGAAGGCGGTGTTGATGGTGAACTGCTGGACCATCAGCAGCCGGACGCAGCCGCTGAACGAGCGGAACTGCGTGGCGAGGCGGTTCATCGCGCCGCCCCCTTTGGCGCTGCGGGCACAGCGGGCTCATCGAGTGCGCCGGGCGTGCCGGGCGCGGTGACGGTGGTGCACCGGGTCCAGCGCCGGACCGTGCGCTCGCCCGAGTGCGCGATCTCGTCCGGTTCGGTGGCGGCGACGCCACTGAGCAGGTCGTGGGTGCGGCAGTAGTCGTCGCTGTAGACGGTGTTCCAGTAGCGGTGCACGCCGTCCGGGAAGATCGCGACGATACGGATGTGCTCGGGCTCCGTACGCGTGAGCCAGCCGGCCACGAGCGCGACCGCGCCCACGCTCCAGCCGCCACTGGCGTAGTGGCCACGGGCCAGGTCGCGGCAGGCTCGCACCGCCTCGCCGGGGGCGACCCAGTGGACTTCGTCGAAAGCCGCGTGGTCGACGTTGCCGGGGTGGATGCTGCTGCCCAGGCCCCGCATCAGGCGCGGGCCCGCGGGCTGGCCGAAGACGGTCGAGTTGACCGAGTCGACGCCGACGAGCCTGAGCTCCGGGCAGAAGGCGCGCAGCGTCCGGGCGATCCCGGCCGAGTGGCCGCCGGTGCCGACCGCCGTCACCAGGACGTCGATGCGGCCGAGCTGGACGAGGAGTTCGAGGGCGAGCGGGGTGTAGGCGGCGACGTTGTCGGGGTTGTTGTACTGATCGGGGCACCAGGCCGACGGCTGTGCGGCCAGCAGTTCGCCGACCCGCGCTCTGCGTGCCTCCTGCCAGCCACCCACCGGGTGGGGCTCGGTGACGGTGTCCACCCGCGCGCCGAGGGCCCGGAGCTGATGCACCATCAAGGGCTCCATACCCGGATCGGTGACCAGGGTGACCGGGTGGCTGTGGACGATCCCGGCCAGCGCGAGTCCCAGGCCCAGGGTGCCGCTGGTGGACTCGATGACGGGAGCGCCCGGCGCGAGATCGCCGCGGCTGCGGGCCGCGGAGACCATGTGGAGCGCCGGCCGGTCCTTGATCCCGCCGGGATTGGCTCCCTCGAGTTTGGCCCAGAACCCGCGCCCCGCCGGGTTGAAGGGCTGGCCGATCCACAGGACGGGGGTGTTGCCGACGATGCCGGCGGGCGACCGCAGGGGTTCGCCCACCGGGTCGAGAGCTTCGCGTGCCGCCGTGAAGAAGTCACTGTCGATGTCGATGTCGCGCGCAGAGATGCCGCGCAGGGCCGTCCTCATGTCGTGATCCTTCCGCGGCCACGGTGGGACCGCGTGTCTGTGCCGTCTTGTGCCATACGGGGAAGGTGTGCCGAACGCCCGGCGGTGCACGCGTGCGCGCGGTCCCGGGCGGGCGATGTCAGGTACGGCTGACGCAGACGAGCCGCAGCAGGTGCGGTCCGGTGAGGGAGGACACGTCGGCGGTGTCGCTGCGCCCCGGCGGTGCGCCGTACGCCTCCACGGCCGTCCCGGGACGACGCAGAACCAGGAGTGCGAGCAGCTGGAGGACCAGGAACAGGGCCTGCACCGGTGCGCGCACCTCCGCGGGCCAGTGGGCGGGGTCGCAGCACACTGCGCCGTGTCCCGGATGCTCGTCGCCTCCGTGACCGGCGGAACAGAGCACCGTGTCGGACGGGGACAGCAGGACGGGCGCACCACACCGCGCCGACGCCTGCGTCGGAGAAGGAGATGACGACGCGACGGCCGCCGGCCGGCCGTGGTGCCCGGCCGAGTGGACGGCGCACGCGACGACGTGGGCGATGAGCAGCAGAGCCAGACCCATGAGGAGGGCGAGAGCCGGCTTGCGCGCCCCCGCGCGGCCGGCCGATTCCGGCGGCATGCCGTCGATCGTAAGCAGAACGTTGCTGTACGTGAGCACTCCCTCACCTACAGGTGAATCATCCAAGCGCTGAGTCACCCGAACGCCGCCTACGCGCATCAGGCGGGCGGATAGGCGCGGTCGCGTACGAGCCGTCGGGTGAGGCGGGTGAAGGCGCGGGCGGCGGCGCTCTCGTGCGCGCTCTCCCGCCGCAGCAGGGTCACCGTGCGCGCGGGCAGGGCCGGTTCGAGCGGCACCGGGTGAAGGCGCGGGTGGTCGTGGGTGACCGCGTCGGGCAGGACGGTGGCCAGCGGGGTGCGCTGGACGATCTCCACCAGGGCCTGGACGGAGTCGGCCTCCACCGCGATGCGCGGCCGCACCCGGTGCGGCAGCCGGTGGTCAGCTGTTCCAGGGCGCCGTCGGGAACCACAGGTAGCCGAGCCGGTCCAGCAGACGGATGTCCCAGTAGACGACCGTGAACACGCCGGCCACCAAGAAGCCCGCCGCCGTCAGGGCGCTGGCGCGCGAGGGTGCGGCGGCCAGCCAACGTTGCAGGCGTCCGCCGACCCCGTACGACAGCAGCAGGAACACCAGGGCCATCACGATGATGTTGCCGACCGACTGGAGCGCGAAGGCGGCGGCTCCGTAGGCCGGATTGTGGGTGTCGGCGGCGTGGCGGAACATGTCGCGGAACAGCGGGTAGGGCCGGCCCAGCAGGAAACCGCCGACCAGGGCTCCCATCAGGACGAGCGGCACGTTGGGGAACCTGCGGGATACGGCCTTGAGCGGGTCCGGGAGCAGACCGAGGGCGGCCAGACCACAGACGATCATGACGGCGCCGACGACACCGAAGACCGTCATCGCCTGGATGATGCGCCCGCTGAGGCCGTGGCCGGGTTTCGTCGGCGCGTACTGCGGCATGTGCGTGCCGACGAGGCCGACGACCGCACCGTAGAGCGCGGAGACCGGCAGCATGCCGGCGGTCAGCCAGCCGATCGGCTTGAGGGTGTGCAGGAGCCTGGCCCGCCGGGTGCGCGCACTGCCCACGAGCGGGCCGACCGCCCCGAAAACGGCGATGTTGCAGGCGGTGAACGATCCGGCCAGGCCGGTGACCAGCGCGAACAGCACACCGGAGGCGATGTTGGCGATAGGGGTGGCGTGCGCGTCGTGGCCGAGCATGGCGTTGGCGCTCCTGGCCCCGATCTCCTGGTCGACGAACTCCGCCGACCAGGCGTAGGCGAGCAGCAGGCCGCCGAGGACGGCGAGGAGCAGGACGAGCAGGCGGCGCCGGGGGAAGGCTCCGCTGACGAAGAGCGAGGTCCGGGGGGACGGGCTGGTCGGCGGGGCGGTGGCGAGACGGCTCACAGTGACTCATCTCCTGTCGCTTGGTCCGCCGGCCCGTGCGGGACCCACCGGACAGGCCCTAGGCCTGGGGCTGCGAGGCAGCGCGGTAGCCGTGGACGGCGATCCACTCGGCCATCTCGGTGTAGGCGCTCGGCCGGTCGGGGGCGATGGTGGCCAGGCCGTCGACATAGCGGTTGTACATGCAGAACGCGGCGGCGATCAGGACGGTGTCGTGGATCTCGGTGTCCGTCGCCCCTGCGGCACGGGCCGTGTCCATGTGGTGGTCCTTGACCTGCCGTCCCCCGTCCTGCACCGCACCGGCGAGGGCGAGCAGGGCCTTGAGCTTGTCAGAGACGGGCGCGCACGCCGGGTCGCTGCGGACCCGGTCGACCAGCGGCATCCCCTCATCGAGCTGGGCGGCGGCGAACGCGGCGTGGCAGTGAGTGCAGAAGTAGCAACCGTTGAGGTGGGAGACCCGGGCGGCGATCAGCTCCCGCTCGCCCCGGCTCAAGGTGCTGGGCCCACGCAGCAGGACCTCGGCCAGCTCGTTCAACGGCCCGGCCGTCTCGGGCCGGAAGGCGAACAAGGACATGATCCCGGGCAGGTCGTTGCCGAGCTCGATGTGCGGCATACAGGGCTCCTTCCGTCGGGCCACCGGCTGCGCCGCCCCGCAGCCTGCCCCCACCTCACCGCGGCAACGCCGCTCCCATAGGGCGTAGGACCGTACGGGCCACACCGCTGGACACCTGAGGGCGAGGGCCGTGCCGTGGCCGAGTCGAAGCCGGCGAGGTACTGACGCGCCGTCATTCTGCTCGCCCGCGGCACAGCCGAAACACGCCGCCCGACCACGCGGAGGTAGCGATCACTGTGGTTCCGGTCGGCCACATGACCGATGAGGAACCCGACCCCGCCTACCGTGGGCGGCGGTCGTTGCGCCGGCCCGGCCACATCCCCCTGGGGAGTAGAGAAGCGGCGGGACCGGCGGCTGCACCGATCGTGTCCCCTCCCGTCCCGTCCCACGGTGCGACACGAAGATGTCGCCGATTCTCCCCTCGAATGGCCCGCCGTCCCGTGGTGTCCGTCCGATGGCGGGTCAGCACGAGCGTGCTCCTGTCCTGCTACGTCTGTTCTCCACCGAACTCGTCCGTCACGTCACCGTCATCGAGGAACTCCAGTAGGGCGAGAGCGAGGACGACGCCTGCGGCCAGCCACGCGATGACCGCTGTGGTGGGGTAGTGCCACAGCAGCAGGGCGAAGGCGGCCGCGATGACCACAGCCCAGGTCAGCCAGTTCTTGTGGCGGTGTACCCAGGCGCCGGCCGGCCCGGTGTGTGCACCGGAGGTGCGGCGTACCGCCGCGATGCCGTGTCCCCACATGGTGCGGACCCGCTCGGCCCACGGGCCGGGGCCGCCGAGCCAGGCGCCGAGCGCGACGACGACGCCGAGGGCGGCGAGCATGCGGACGTCGGCCCGCAGGAAGCGGGTCAGGGTGTCATAGACCGCCGCGGCCGCGGGGCGGGAGACGTCGACGGGAAGCCGGTCGAGGTAGAGCGGGCGGGCCGCGGCGACGACCAGGCCGAGGACGGCCACGGTCGCCGCGGCGGCGAGCGCGGTCGCGATGAGCGCCCGCCGGCGCAGACGGGCGAGGAGCACACCGAGGACCGCCAGCAACCCCGCGCTGACCGGGAGCCAGGTCCCCGCCAGATCCAGCAGGCGAAACCCTGTCCGTAGCTTGGCGAGGTCCTTGGACTGCAGGACGGTGAAGTCGGTATGTACGGTGGGGAGTTTCGCGACGGCGGTCAGACCCTGGTCGGCGAGCCGCTGCTTGGCCTGTTCCATCAGGGGGCCGAGATCGATGGTGACGGCGTTGTCCGTGAGCTTGACCGCGCTGCCGCCCTCGCCGGTGAGTGCTTTGTCGGCGGCGGTGTGGGCCACCCGGTTGGCCTGCGTCCACAGGGCGGCGAACTGCGGGCTCTCGACGATGCCCTGGACGCCGCGCCGGACCAACTCTCGTACGCCGCTGGTGAGCGGGCCCGTGAGCGCGCCCAGTGCGAGCTCCAGTTTCGGCCGGTCGGTGGGGCTCACGGTGCGCAGGAGGGCGGCCACGTCGACACGGTCCATGATCGCGTCGGTGGCCCGGTCGGTCGCCGCCTGCTGGACGGCGGGGTCGGAGGCGAGCGGAGCCATGGTCCGCACATAGCGGTCCGTGTCGCTGACGAGGTTGTTCGTCCATACCGCGAGCAGGCCGATCGGGGCCAGCAGACAGGCGAGCGTGATCAGCAGCGCGCTGGCGCAGGCCCGGAGCCGACCGGTCGGCCCCACCCCCATCTGGGCTTCCAGGGCGGCGACGCGTGCGTTCAGCACGCCGAGTTCGGCGTGCTGCCCCGCCGGGTGCGCGGGTTCGGGGCGGTTCACCGGAGCCGACTGTCCGGTCAGTGCCGCACCGCGTTGGCCACCTCGGCCACCGACGCGCCGGTGAGCGGGTGGGTGCTGCGGGCCGTCGCGGGCTTGGACTCGCCGGCCCCCACGTCCTTGACGGACAGGAGGACCGTGTCGAGCACATTGCCGTTCTTGTCCTTGAAGTTGACCTGGACGGTGTAGTCGTGGCGCTCGGCGGTGCTGTTCACCACGGTGAGCCGGGCTGTCGTAAGGCCGTCGGAGCCCGTCTCGGGGCTCTCCGCCCTCACGTCCGCCTTGGCGTCGATGCCGTTGCGGATCTTCGCCATCTCGGACTCCGCGGCGGCGGAGGCGGACGCCATGGCAGAGGCGGCGGACTCCAGCCCCTGCTGCACCTTCCCCGCCGCGGAGACGGCCGCCGAAGCGACCGAGGCAGCCCCGGACGGCTTGGGCGGCGACGCGTCGTCGTTCCCGCAGCCGACGGCAGCGGTCGAGATCATCACCACAGCGGCAGCCGCGGCCACTGCCCGGCCACGCCGCCGACCGGATACACACGATGCGGCGGTGACATGTGAGGTCTGCATGGTCCTGACCGTATGGCGCGCCGGAAGGCGCGGCCACCGGAGCCGACGCCCGGCACCACGCCTCACTCACTCGGCCCCGCACTGCATGCAAGGGGTAGGAGGGCGGCGTCCAATGGGGCCGTGGACGACTACCCGACGCTCTGGGAGGCTGGGCCCAGGCAGGCGGGATCGTACTGCCTGCTGCTTCCCCTGCCTCGGCGTCCTGATCTGCGTGACCGCGCACACCGACACGACGAGCAAGCGCGAGGGGAAGTTCGCGGTCTGACATCCCGGCGCCTGCGGCCGCCGGGGACCTGCCGCGCCACTCGCTCCGCTCGCCCGGGAAGTGAGGCACCGCTATGCCCGTTCCTCGGACGCGGCAGGACCGCGCAGAGAGCACTGATCTGAAGAGCAACGGGTACCGCGTGCTGTTCGCTGCCCCAGACGACGGCAGCGGAACGCTGTCACGGCGCAAGGGACGGCTCGGTCGCCGACTGCATGCCGCAGCTCGCCCGGGTACAACCCGATGATCAACGCAGGTGCCATCAGGACCTGCTCGATGATCCGCCCCGACCTGCCGGACGCCGACCGCTTCGCATACGTACAACACACCTGGCAGTGCCTGGCAGGCGGCACCGACCTGCTGGCGACCACTGCTTGTCGCTGATGACCTCGTGCGGAGTGTACGAGGTACCCGACATCGATTTCTGCCGCAAAGTGGTCGAGACGCACCGCGTGCACGCGCCGACCTCGATGCAGCCGACCACGACGGCCGCATCCCGCTCCACTTCGGCCTGCGAAGGACAGCTGGAGGTGGTTCAGTACCTTCTCGCCGACGGCGCCCGCCCCGGCCCAACGGACCGCTGGGGCCCCCAAAAAACGAAGCCCGACGCGCGGGCCACACCGAAGTCGCCGAAGCACGGGCCCCGCCGCCCCCGTCAGCGGAATGACGCGGGATGGTCCACCTGGGCGGGGCCGACAAGAGTGCGGTCGGGCGGGTCCTCGTCGGTCTGGCCCTTCACCCCATCAATGGCCCTGCCCCTAGCCCGGGGCAGGGCCGATGCCGTTGCGGAGCCGCCACAGCGGCGGGGCCCACCCGCCCACGAGCGCACCGATCCTGGACAAGCATCCCCGCAACAACGAGGCGAGGCCCTGCCGAACCGAGCCCGCCAGACGCGGACCGGCAGAACCCAGCGGCACACAAGTTACCGCCGCCCGCCGCCACTTCGCGGCAGGCACTCACGACGCGCTCAGCCCTGGAGAGGAAGTCACCCGATGGGGGGTGTTCCGGTCTCCTTACCGATCACGCCGGGCATGTGCGCGCAGCTTCCGGAACCCGAGACGGACGCGGCCGGTGGTGACTACCTGAGTGCCGGAGCGAGGTTCCTCGTCCACGTACTGCGTACGTGAGCCCACTCCGTCCCGCATCCCGCGGCACGGCGGGCGGAGAGGTAGCGCGTGTGAACGAGGTCGGCGTTGCGGGTGGGAGAGGCGCCGTAGAGGTAGCACAAGTGGTTGGCCGCTCGCTGGAGATCCGAGGAGTGTTCGTCTCTGTCGTCGGTGGCGGAGGCGTCGCCCGTGGGAGCGGAGAGCTCGTACTCCCGGGCAGCTTGCCTCAGTTGGCGCTCGCCCTCCACGCCTTGCCGTATCAGCATGAGAGCGGCGAACTGGTCTGCCGCGTCTTCCTCGTTGCGGTCGCTGAGGGAGAGTCGCAGGTCGTCGACGAGGGCGTGGCCGGCTTCGTGGAAGACCGTCTCGGCCACCACTGCGGTGGCCGCATCGTCGGGGCGAGGATCGCGGGCCTCTTGGAACAGCGAGCGATCCTCTGCCACCTCGTCGTAGCAGATCTCAAGGCGACGGGATTCGGCGTCGTAAGAGGATCCCTGACCGTGACAGGAACGGCCGACGACAGTCACCGTGCGATCCAGCACGAGGAAGGTGTCCAGTGCTGCCGCCCCCTTCTCCAACACCTTTCCCATACGGAGGAGGGCGGCCTCGCGGCGATCGGTCGTAGCAGGGGTTTCATAGCGGACGACGAAGCCGGAGCCAACCTGAGAGGTGTCCTTTGGGGGACCTGGGTTTTCTTGGCTCGACGCTTCGCAGCTCGCGAGCACGAGTGCACCCAGCACCGTCCAGACCAAGCGCCGTGTCCGTCTACACCGGTCCCGTCCCCGCACGTCGTTCATTGTGCCCTGCTGCTGCCCTGTCCGCCGAAGGGACGGGGGCAACAGCACCGCGGATGTCCTGCACCAAGGGCGTCTCACCTGATCGCTGCGGTTGTGTGGGCCGACCGGATGAAGCGAACACACCCGGCCACTGTGGTTGTGATGATCTGAAGACCGAACGAACCCCGCCTGTCTCGCGCAGGTCCTTTCCAAGGACCTCCCGGACCCGTCCATCAGAGAGGCTCCACCATGACCGGACCCCATCGCGGCGGAATCAGCAAACAGACCGCCGCGCTGGCCGCCGCCGCCGTGCTCGGCGGCATGCTGCTGCCCGCACAGACCGCATGGGCGAACCCGCCCCACCCCTGGCCGCAAACCGACTTCTTCGTCCGCCAGGACCAGCCCGCCGTGCTGCAAGCGGCCGGCGGAACCCTCACGGTGGAGACCGGTGCCTACAACATCAACGCCGGAAGCACCGACTACACCCTGCAGATCACCGCGCCCGAGGGGGCGGACATCACCTCCGTCGACCCGGGCCCGGACGCGGACTACCCCGCCTTCCACTACACCTCGTGTTCCTTCACCAAGACCACGGCCACCTGCGTCCTCAAGCTGCACGCGACGGTCACCCGCCCGGTGAACATCGGCCTGAAGCCCAACGGCCTCACGCCGAATCCCGCCGTGGTCTCACCGGATGGCGTGCTCGACCTTCCGGGCGGCTGCGCCCAGGTCTTCCCGGTCTTCGGCGACCTGTACGCGTCCAACAACCAGGTGGACCTCAAAGTCGGAGTCCGCGTCTAGGCGCCCTCGCCGATGTGCGGTGCTGCCCAGGCCGTCGCCGAAGCAAGGTGCCTAGCTGCGACGGCGGTTGGGAGCTCAGTGGCACTGCCTCCGCGCACCGCGCCGCTCCGGCACCGGATGCGGGTTCTCACTCGGTGCTCTCGGCCCTGACCTCGTCCGCAGCTTCCTCCGCCGCCCGTGCCGCCGCGTTCAGCGCGGCGCGCGGAGGGTGGGTGAGCGGGTGCACGACCGCGGCGAGTACCCCGCCCACCAGCGGGGCGACCAGGAACAGCCACAGCTGGGACAGGGCCGCGCCACCCGCGAACAGCGCCGGGCCCAGGCTGCGGGCCGGGTTGACCGAGGTGCCGGTCAGCGGGATGCCCACCAGGTGGATCACGGCGAGCGCCAGGCCGATCGGCAGCCCGTCGAAGCCAAGCACGGCCACGCGGTGAGTTACCGCGAGCACGACGTACACCAGCAGGAAAGTCAGCACGACCTCGGCGAGAAAAGCGCCGCCGACGTTGAGGTGCACGGCGGAGCGGTCGCCGTACCCGTTGGTGCCGAACGCCTCCCTGGTCTTGAGCCCCGGCACCTGCTTGGCCAGCAGGAAAAGCAGCGCCGCACCGGCGATGCCGCCCAGCAACTGGGCGACCCAGTACTCGACAGCCGTACGGGCCTTGATGCGCCGGGCCACCAGCATGCCCAGCGTCACCGCCGGGTTGACGTGGCAGCCCGAGATCGGGCCGAGCGCGTAGGCCAAGGCCAGCAGAGTGAAGCCGAAGGCCAGCGCGATACCAAGCGTACCGATACTCTCGCCTGCGAGCACGGCGGCGCCGACGGCGAAGAACACCAAGAGCAAGGTGCCCAGGAATTCGCTGATGACGCTGCGGGTCTCCGCAGTCCGCATGACAGCCTCCTCCCGAGAAACCGAACATGTGCACTCCTCGCATTCTCCGTCCGACGGGACGTCGGCGCCTGTCAGCGGTGTGCCGGGGGACTACCCGCTGCCGCCTTGGACACCGTCAGGCGGCGCGGATGGACAGTGGTCCGCGCCGGGCGCGAGGGCGGGTGTAGAGGCGGCCCTGCACCTCACCCCGGGCCAGGCGGTCCATGGCCACGGGCAGTTCGTGGAAGTCCACCTCCGCCACTGTCGGCCTGAAGGCATCGGAGGCGATGAGGTCATAGACTTGGCGCAGTTCGTCCTTGCTGGCGCCGAGTGAGCCCGTGAGCTGGACGTTGCGGGTGACGAACGAGGCGATGGGCACCGGGGCCGTCTCCTCGCTCAGGCCCACGAGGACGACGCGTCCGCCGGGTCGTACGGCCTCCACCGCGGCCGTCGTGGTAGCCGTGCCCCCCACGAAGTCCACGATGACATCCGGGGCCAGAGCGTTGAGCGCACCAGGGTCCGGCCAGCACGAGAGGGCGCCGGCTTCCTTGGCCGCGGTCCGCGCAGCGGGGCTGATGTCCACCCCGTACGCATCGGCGCCCAGGAGCACGGTGACGTGGACGGCGTTCAGGCCGAGCCCGCCGAGCCCGATGATCGCGACCCGCTCGCCGGCCTGAACCGCACCGGCGGCACGTACCGCGTGGTAGGCGGTGGCGACCGAGTCGGTGGCGACGGCTGCTTCGGCGAACGACACCCCGTCCGGGATGCGGACCAGCGCCGACGCCCGCACCAGTTGTCTCTCTGCGAACGCGCCGTCGCACACCACACCCGGCGCGAAACCCATTTCCCCGACGGGATGCACCACCAGTGCGACACCCACCCGGTCGCCGACGGCGAAGTCCTCGACCCCGGCCCCGACAGCGGAGATCACTCCCGCACCCTCATGCCCCAGGGTGAGGGGGGTGGACACGGACAGGCCGGCGCCCAGTTCCACACCCGCCATGATGTGCAGGTCCGAATGGCACAGGCCGGCCGCTTCGACATCCACCACGACCCACCCCGGCCCCGGCTCCGGATCGGGCACCGTCTCCAGACGCAACGGTCGCCCCACCCCGGAAAACCGCATCGCCTTCATCTGCGCCCCCGCCATCCGGTCAGCGGGACATACAGAGATCCACGTTCGATCCTCATGGCCGGGATCCACGCACATGGCGGGGGCGAACTCACAGGTGCGACAAGCATGTGGTCATGGTCCCCTGGGGCAGCAGACCCCGCACGCCGGGGACATACCCCGGCTCGGCATCGCCCGCGTCGTACGGGCACGCTGCAGCAGACTCCCTGCCCACAGTCCGCCTGCCCGGCCAGCGCCGAAAACCCATGGACTCAGAGCTGTTCAGGCCCATACCCGTCACTCCCCCGCAGCCCACACGGCGTTGGGAACCGGGCCGGAGAATCCAGTGTGCGCGAGCCCCCTCATGGCAGGCTGCGGCCCGAAGCTCCCGCTGCCCCGCCCAGCTGATCCAGGCCTCGGCTACGAGATCGGACAGCCAACCGGACGCCTCTGCGAAAGCCCGTGCACATGGGCACCTTACGGAGCGCCGCGCGCGGACGCGGCCGCGGCCAGATCGTCGGGCCCCACCACGGTCACCCGGGGGAAGTCCCTCAAGACGCCTGCCGCGAACAGCCCGGCGCGGCCTCCCCCGAGGACGACCGCGTGCCGCGCGTGCCTCTCACGCCGGGTTCAGGCCACTGCGCGCGGACGCCGTGCCACGAACAGGCCGAGCGCCTGCTGCCACGTCCCGTTGTGCAGCCGCGCTGCCATGTTCTCCGCGTGTCTGCGGGCCGATCGCGCGTCAGCGTGCTCGTCGGCGTGCGGGAGCAGGGCGAACCGGGCGCCGTGCTGCCCCGCCGTGAAGAAGAAGGCGAAATGCACCCGCCAACCCGCCCGCGCGGTGTCGGGCCGGGCGACGAACAGCGTTCCCCGGCCGCAGAAGACCGTACGGGCGTAGGCACCGTCGACATCGGCACGCACGAAGAAAGGGTTGCCGACCCGGCACGCGGCCAGCCGGACATGGCTCATGTCGTCGAGGACGAGGCGCCGCTGCGTTGCCACGTTCACCACGGACTCATACCTCCTCCCGGGGTGACCACACCGCCGCCCGCGTCCCGCGGGCGGTTCGGCCATCGGGTCTGCCAACCGCCCCGGCTGCACTGCCCCCGATGGCCTCGGTGGGATCGCCTTCTTCAACGAGCCCGGGCCGCAAGGGTTGCGCACTCCGGGCCGGCCACGGCGACCGGCACCACCCGAATGGCCCAGGGCCGCGGTTGCGCTGCGGGCGGCAACCCGGTAAACGGCACGGAGTCGGGCGTGATCGTGGCCTGAACCGGGTGGGTGCGATGTACTTCCCGGCACGTCCCTCGTACGCGAGAGAGGAAAACTCATGTCGGAAATCCAGCGAACAGCCGCTGAACTCAGGGAGCAGTACGCGCTCCAGGTCACCGGCGACCTGGAGCGCAATGCCAAGGAACAGGAGCGTGTCGGTGCCGAACTGGCCGTGCTTCAGGAGAAGTTGACCGCGCTGCGGTGTGACCACGACATGCTCACCAGTATGCGGCAGACGCTGAGCGGGTACCCGCCACCCAGCAGGGCGCAGGGCGGGGTAGCGGTGGTCCCGACGCCCCGGCAGGCCACAGTCGGGCCCGTACCCACCGGGGACCCAGGCCTCCAACCGACCGCCCAGCCGCTCGCGCCCACCCTAGTCGGGCTCGTCCGCGACCACCTGGGGCGACAGGCCGAACCCCGTTCGACAGCCGAGATCACCGCCGTCCTCGCCGCGGCCCACCCCGCGCGCCGCATCACGGCCACGGTGGTACGCACCGCGCTTGAAAGCCTGGTCGCCAGAGGTCTGGCGGCCAGGGCCAAGCGGGGCAAGTCGGTCTTCTACTCCCTGACCGGCGCGGGGCGGCAGGAGGCCGGCGAGGACACCGGGGCCTGAACGGCTTCCTGCCCGTGCGCCACAAGGGCCGCGCGAGAATTCGGCGGTTCCTTCGTGAACGGGCTGGCTGCCACGCTCCCGCCCGCGCCTCGGTGGCAGCAACCGGGGACGTGGGCGGCCTTGCCCCTGCCCTGCGAGGAAACCCTCCCCGCAGGGATGACCAACGAAAGGGCAAAGCCGCGTCCCCCGACGCTATCCCGGGGCCGCTCTTCGATCGGTGAGGCTCACAGGCACACGAATCCGCGCTGTTTCACACGGAGCACGCCTCTACCCGAGGGGCAGTGCCGCCCCGGGGCCGAGGAACAGGCCGGGACCGCCCGATCGGGCTACGCTGCGCGTGTCCGCAGCGGCGGGGCGGGAACGCGTTGTCAGGGTGGCGGCCATGAAGATCTTCAAGCGCCTCGCCGTCCTTCCCGCCGTCCTGACCTGCCTGCTGGGTGCCGCCGCGGCACCGGCCGACGCCCCGAAGGAGGGCGTGCAGTACCTCCGCCTCGCCAAGCCGGCTGGGGTGGATCCGCGCCAGGTGGCCGAGCTGTTCTCGTACAACTGCCCGCACTCCTACGAGATTGAGAAACCGCTGGCCGACTGGGCAGCTCGACAGCGGCCACCCGTCCAGGTGCTGCACATCCCAGCCGTCTGGCCGAACCAGCACGACATGGTCGCCCACGCCCGCCTCTACTACACGCTCGACCAGCTCGGCCTCGCCCAGCAGAAAACGCTCGCGGTCTTCCACGCCGTACGCGACCTGCACCAGGACCTCACCACGGAGAACCACGTCCTGGCCTGGGCGGCCGGCGAGGGCCTGGACACCGCCTCGGTGCGCAAGGCCTACGAATCCCGCGAGGTGAGCGACCTGGTCCGGCAGGCTCCCGCACTACGCGAGCGATACCAGGTCGGCGAACAGCCAACCGTGATCGTGGGAGGCCGCTTCCACACCAACCTCTCCCTGACCAGAAGCGTGGCCACCACCATCTCGGTCGTGGACTACCTCTACCGCCAATCCAGCCACTAGGAAATGTCCGATCACGGCCGGAGAGCGGAGTTGTCCGCAGCTGCCGTTCCGCCTCGGTGGCTGATCAGCGGCTGAACTCGGATGTGTCGGGCACCTCACGGTGGCTACGACTTCTCGTTCGGGTGAGGCCTTGCGGGTTCCTGTGCGCGGCGGTGGGGCGGTGCCTCAGGCACAGGGTGTACTCGTCCGGTACGCGGACCGAGTCCAGATGGTCTTCTGGAAGGAGTACACACAGATGCCCGAGAAGGTGCCAGGGCCAGCAGGGAGCGAAGGGCAGGTGCGGCAGCGCCTGAGCGAGGCTCCCCGGTGGGTGCGCCGCGGTATCGGGGTCGTGACTGTCGGCGGAGCCGTCGCGGCCCTGATCGCGGTCGGCGCCTCTGCGCGGACCGGTGGCATGCCCCACAGTGGCACCGCGCAGGGCTGCGCCGAGCCCGCGCCGGGTCATCCGAGCGGTAAACAATGGCCGACCGGTCCCGCGATGTCGATCGACACCAAGGCCACCTATACCGCGGCACTGAAGACCAACTGCGGCACGATCACCTTGACGCTGGACGCGGCCCACGCCCCGCGTACGGTGAACTCCTTCGCGTTTCTGGCGGGCCAGCAGTATTTCGACCACACCCAGTGCCACCGACTCACCACCCAGGGCATTTACGTTCTGCAGTGCGGTGACCCGACCGCGACCGGGACCGGCGGTCCCGGCTACGAGATCCCGGACGAAAACCTGGCCGGCGCCACCTACCCGGCCGGAACGGTCGCGATGGCGAACTCCGGTCCGAACACCAACGGCAGCCAGTTCTTCCTCGTTTACTCCGACAGCCCGCTGCCTCCGAACTACACCCCCTTCGGCCGCATCTCCGGTGGTATGGACGTGCTCCAGAACATCGCTGCCGGCGGCGTCCGGGCAGGGGCCCCTGACGGCCCCCCTGCTGCCCCGGTGGCCCTCAACTCGTTCGCGGTCAGGCGGGATTGACCTTCGTAGGCCCGGCCTGTGGTCAGATGCGGAGCCAGAAGGGTTGAGGGAAGGGTGCCGCACCCCCTGACGCTGAGAGCGCCCCTCGTTCAGCACAGCCCTGCCCACGCCGAAGCGCGACCAGTAAACCCAACCGAGTGCCCCCTCCTGCGGCCCGGGTCCCATGAAAGGGACACACACGACCGGCGGTCGGTGTACGGCCGTGTGCGGCGCACTCCCCTGTACGCCATTCGAGCGATTCCGGCAGCCCGAAGCGACCAGAGGCAGTTCACCACTGTTACGGAAGAGCCAAGGCGATGACAGCAGCTCCCACCGGGTCACGCCCCCCTCCAACGGTCTTAAGAATGAAGGAAATACGTGATGAGAACGAGTCGACCAGCGACCGCGGTGACATGTGCGGTGCTCGGTATCCTCGCCCTCGCCGCCGGGCAGTCCCCGGCAGCAGCGGCCGACGGGACCGAGCGGGGATGCGGGTGCACGAACGGGATCGCGGCCGCCGAGACCGGGACGCCGACCAACCACCCGGGCACAGAGGGCAGGACGCCGGCCGACCACCCGGGCAGAGAAGCCGGGGCACCGGCCGACCACCACGGCAGGGAGGCCGGAGCGCCAACCGGCCACCCTGGCACCGGTGACGGGATGCCGGCCGATCAGATTTCCACGGTGCGGCAAACCTGCACGGGGGCGGAGCCGCCCGTCACACCTCCGTCCGTACCGCCTGTGGCGCCACCAGCGGCTCCGCCCGTACAGTCCTCTCAGCCGCCGTCCGCGACGCCCCCGTCCACGGTCCCGCCGAGCACGCCCCCGGTGGGACGACACACCCCGCCTGCAGCGCATCCCCACACGCCGAGCGCCACGCCACCGGTACACGGACACCCCGTCCCCGGCGCCGCCCTCTCCGTCAGCCCCGCCCATCGCCCTCTCCCCCGCAACGGCAGCCAACTCGCCGCGACCGGACTCGGCCAGGGCTCGACGATGCTCGCCACCAGCGCCGGAGTCCTCTTCCTCCTCGGCTCCTCCGCCGTCCTGTCCGCACGTCGGGGAAGCGGACGCGGGCACGGGCCCGAACAGCCCCTGGCCGTGGCTGTGACCACCGCCACCGAGCCCCCCAACCTGTAGCCGCTGCCGCACGCTGCCCGGCCCCCCGTTCCGCGACGGGGGCCGCGTCCGGCAGACGGCCGATCGTGTTCACCCCCAAGGAGGACCCGAACACCGCTGCCCCCCGCTGGAGCCCGGCCGCCTCTGTCCAACCGGGCGCCCCGGGAAACCCGTGTGCCAGGGCAGTTTTCCCTGTCAGGCGCCGTGCGAGCGCGCGGACGGTATCGGCGCAACGGTTCGCCGAGCGCCTGAGCGCCGGGTGGCCCGACTGCCAGGGCGGCGGCAGGGTGAGAGAGCCGGCGCCGGGCGCCCCTCTCCTCCTGGGGAGGCGATGGCCCAAGGTGGCTCACTCGGCCGCCGGGCACATCCTCCCGGGGCTCGGCACCCCCGTACCGGCGGCTCCCCGGCGTGGAACGCCCCCTTCTCGACGGCGGGAAACGCCGCGGAGCCCTGCCCAGGGTGATCCGCACGGCCCGAGCCCGTCCCTGCGAAAGGAACAGGGCCGCCGTCCGGGAGCAGCCACAACAAATCGAGAAGAAGAGGAACACCACACCATGCGTATGGGAACGACCGACACGCCCCGCGTCCGGACCCGCCTCGCCGCCGCGCTGGCCGTCTGCGCCCTGCCCGCGGCCGCCCTGGTCGGGGCTTCACCCGCCCACGCCGCCGATTCGCCGTGCACCGTCAACGACCAGCCAAGCGCCACCGGAACAGGAACCCCGGGCGATGACGTCATCGTCTGCGACGGCATAGTCAACTTCACCGTCGACGGCAAGGGTGGCACCGACAAGATCACCATCACCGGTTCCGTCAACAAGAGCGGCCGCGTGCTCGGCGGGGCCGGCAAGGACACCATCACCATCGACGGCTCCGTCAACGGCGGCCAGGTCGACAGCAAGGGCGGCGACGACACCGTCCTTGTCACCGGCGCCGTCTTCCGCGGCGGCAGTGTGCTCGGCGGGGCCGGCAAGGACACGATCACCGTCGAAGGCGCCGTCACGAAGAGCGGCAGTGTCCTCGGGGGAGACGACGACGACCGCATCACCGTCGACGGCGCCGTCGTCGACGGCGGCAAGGTCGACGGCGGCGCGGGCAACGATGTCATCGCGGCGCCGAACGTCGGAGGTACCGGGGAGAACTCCGCGGTCCTCGGCGGCGCCGGCGACGACACGATCATGGGGAACGACGGCGACCCCGAGACCACCGACGACACCATGACCGTCGGCGGCCACGCGGCAACCGCGGACGGCGGCGCCGGCATGGACACGTGTGTCACCAAGGACATCAAGAACGGCATGACAGTAAACTGCGAGGCCTGAGCGGTTGACCGGCCGGGCTGCTCCGCTCCGAGGCCCTGCGGAGCAGCCCGGCCATCGGTCCCGCTCGCCTCCCCGGTCCTGCGATGTCAGGACCCGCGTCCTGCGCCCGCCCGGGTATCCGAGTGCCTCCAAGTGGCAACATCCGCTGACCCGCTCGGCGTTGAGGCCGCCGCTACCTCCAGCTCGCGTATCCGCTGACCTCGACGCTACCGGGCCGTCCCGCGGGCGTCTTGGCGACGATCGTACCGCCGACGTGCTCCCCCGCCTCGAGGTCACCGACCGGGCAGACGATGGAACTCGCCTGCCGTGCGCACGGCGGAGCGACCGCAGCGACCGGAAGCTCGGGCTTGATCCTGTGCGTCAGCACGAGGTCGTGGACCGGACGGTCGCCGGTGTTCTCGACGTGCCAGATCACCGTGACACGACCGCCGTCCTCGGAGAACTGCAGCGGCCTGTAGCCGAATTCCACGGAGGGTACGTCGTAGGCGGCCTCGGCGGGGTGAGCCGGCACGGCCGTCATCACAACCGCCGCACCGGCGGCGACCAGGGCGTGGCGCAGGCGCGGACATACGTTCTTGGCTTTCACGATCTTCCAAACGCCGCAGGAGTCGACCGGTCACGGCATACGGCCGAAGGGGGCACTCACAGCGGGACAGGCCGGCCGGGGGTGCCCCGTACGCTCGGCGACGGGCCGGGCGGTGCGGCCGGGAGTGCCGTGCCATGCGGCCGGGTATGCAGGTGAGATGCGGTTGGGGGTCATAGACGCGGGATCGAACACGGTACACCTGCTGATCGCGCAGGCGGACGGCATGATGCCGCTGCCCCTGCACACCTCCAAGCGACGGCTACGGCTGGCCGAGCGGCGCGGGCCGGACGGCCGGTTGGACGAGCAGGCCGTTGCGGATCTCGCCTGCGCGGTGGCCTCGGCCCGTAACGAGGCGGCCGCATGGGGCGTGGCCGAGCCCTTCGTGCTCGCCACGGCGGTGATCCGTGACGCCCCCGACTGCGCAGGTGTGCTGGAGGCGGTGCGCGCGGCATCCGGGGTGGAGGTCGCGGTGCTGTCCGGTCCCGCGGAGGCGGAACTGACGTATCTGGCGGTGCGGCGGTGGCTGGGCTGGTCGGCCGGGCCGCTGGCGCTTCTGGACGTCGGCGGCGGATCCCTGGAGGTGGCCTTCGGCCGCACCGGTGTACCGGACTTCGCCGTTTCGCTCCCTGTCGGCGCGGCCCGGCTCACCCACGCCTTTCTGCAGGGCGGGGATCCACCGGATCCGCAGGCGCTCCGGGCGCTGCGGCGCCGGGTGCGTCACGAACTGAGAGATGCGGCGGTGCGGATGCGGTGGGAGGAGCCCCGCACCGCCGTGGCCACCTCACGCACCTTCCAGCAGTTGGCCCGGCTCTGCGGGGCTGCGCCGGGGCGCCGGGGGCCGTTCGTCCACCGCACCCTCGACCGCAGCGACCTCAAACCGGCGATCCGCGAACTCGCCGCCCTGCCCGCGAGGGAGCGCGCACAATTACCGGGGATCTCCGAGCCGCGTGCGGAGCAGTCCCTGGCCGGCGCCGTTGTGGCCCACACCGCGATGAAGATGCTCGGCATCCGCACCGTCACCCTGTGCCCGTGGGCCCTGCGCGAGGGGATTTTGCTGCGCCTCATCGAGCGGGGCGACCAGTGCCCTGCACCGGGCCTGTCGCCCTGGTTCGGGTTCCCAGCAGAGCGGGAGCCGAACGCGACCAGGGGTGCGGCGGAAGAACCCGAGGAGAACGCGGAAACGACAGACTGAAGTGATCACTTGCCCGCCCCAGTCACGACAGCGTAGGCGTAATGATCGGGCAACTCCCGTCAAAACCTGGAGGTTCCCGATTTCGCCTTGATGGGCCGACAGGACCGGGCGACGATACGCATCGTCGGGTCTGACCCGGTCACTATCAAACCGTGCCCCGGCTGCCGGAGGGGACGGTCGCGTCTCCTCCGCTCGCCTTCCGCGTCTGACCCGCCGGAGCAGCGGGAGGGAAGGCGTCCGCGTGTCGCGCCGGGCGGGTGGGCGGTCAGCAGGTGATGATCGTGACTGGTACTGGATACCTGCTCTTCACAGGGGTGTTCGACAGGCCCGGTACGGCTCCGCCCCGCCCCCAAGCTGCTCCAGGCACGGGGCGGAGCCCACCGGACATCTCTCGGATCGGCCGGAGTCACCGGGAGGGAATCGCGCCGCCGCTCCCGCCCTTGCCGCTACCGATGCCGCTCCTGCCCCTGGGCGCGGCTGGTGGCGTGCAGTGGGCAGAGGCCGAAATCCAGGTTCCAGTCGCACAGCGATCCGTCTGCACGGTCGGCGTTGCACAGCTGGGCCACACCCCAGACGATGGCCTCGAACTCTTCGATGAACGGCACGTTCGGAGTGCGGGTGCGGTCGACGTCGATCCGGGGAAAGCGGTGTCGTCGGGCCGCCGTGTAGGGGTCGGTGCCGGGCAGGTAGGCAAGCGAGGGATTGATCCATACATACGGATTGCCCCTGGCGTCAGAGACGTCCTCAGCAATGGCACACAAACCGGCGAGCCACTCCTCGGCAGTGCGCAGCCGAGCCGGGGCGACTCCGATCTCGATGGCGGCGGCCCGGAAATCGAGCAGGACGGGAACATCGCCGTTGAGATGCCCGATGAGCCACATGATGAGGTGCGTCTCAAGGCCGTCGTTGTCCACTCGGGGACGGAAGCGCTTTCCCTCGGCCTCTCGCGCCCGGCGCTTGTCGGCAGCCGCGAGAAAAGCGATGGCGAGCAGACCGTGGCCGGGAGTGACAACATAGCCCCCATCGAGGGAAAAGTCGCCACCGCACTCGGAACGGTCGGTCCGTGCGGGAGGAACCGGCACGGAGCTGATCGGAGTAACGACCGAATTCACCCAGCGAACGGTACGGCACGGCCCGAGGAGAACGAGGTGGCACGCGGAACGCCGAGGACCCGATCACCCTTGGCGGATTTGTTCGGCACACCCGCGTCCCCCCTGCCGCGCGAGGCCTGGCGGCGGAGTGCACCGCATCTGATCGTGGGCGCAGCGGGGCCGACCGACAGCATCTACCCGCCCGCTCGAAGAATTCACGGCAAGCGGCGGTCTCAGGCGAGCAGGGTTGCCAGCAGTCCGCAGACGACGGTGACCACCGAGAACGACAGTATGAACATCCTTATTCTGGCGGGCCAGTCGGGAACCCGGCACTCGCTCAATTTTCGACTCCCTCCCATCCCATCCAGATGGGTCACACCAGGACCAACGACGCCCCATGCCTTCGACATTGACGGCTGCCCATCTTGTGACATCTTCGCCACCGTTTTGTAATAACCCCCTCTCCGACTCTTCCGCAAGCCGGAAAATCCCGCCTCGAAAGGCGAGAAGCGCAAAACAAAAAGAGAGCCCGTACGACAGCGAGAAACAGACCACCAAAACGTTGCCCACTCGGTACGTAACCCGACTTGCGACCGACATTCAACATCTTCCCGGTCTCGGCAAACACAGTTTTTTACTTACTCGAGTCTTACTACAGGCCAACTCGCCGACGGCGGCGCATTCTCGCAAGGAACGGTCAGGTCACAGGACAGAAACAGACAGCGAATTAGGCGTTCCCATGTGATTGGCCGTCACATCGAGGGGTATCCCCACCTTGCGATGTTCACCAAGAGTGTCAAGTCGTGCGAGGAGAGTGATGCGAAATGAGAGACATGCCTATTCGTGCGAGGTGGGCTGTGAGTACATCCACGTCTCTTTCGCCTGTGCAAGGCGACGCGTTCGCGATGACGGCGCGAGGAGGTGAAGGGCTGTGAGGCGGCTTGTGGTGGTCGGGTCGCTCACGGGCGCACCCGGGGTGACGACGACGGCGCTGGCGCTGGCGGCCGCCTGGCCCACCGAGGCCGATGGCGGGACGCGGCCGATCGTGGTCGAGGCGGACGGCTCCGGTGGAGACCTCATGATCCGCGCGGGTCTGCTGACCGCGCCCTCGGTGCTGGACGTCGCCGCGGCGGTGGCGATGCCGTATCCAGGTGCGCTCGCGGACGCGGCGAGTGAACTGCCCTTCGGGGTAAGGGTAGTGGCCGGGGTACCGGGCCGCGGCCCGTGCAGGAAGGCCGTGCGGACGCTGGCCACCGAGAACGGCCGGCGCATGCTGCTCGGCGAGGCGGGCGAGAGGGGCACGGTCGTCCTGGACGTCGGGCGCCTGACCGAGGACGTGGAGCCCCTCCTGGACGCGGCCGACCAAGTGGTGCTGGTGACACGCGGCGGCGCGGAGCCCCTGATGCACGTGACCGTCCACGGGGCGGACGACGGTCTGCCGAGTGATCGGTCGACCCTGGCCGTGATCGGACCGTGCTCCTACCGGGCGGACGACATCGCGGAGACGGTCGGCATCGAGCGGGTCGTCTTCCTGCCCTGGGACCCGGGGAGCGTCGCCGCGATGAGCGGTCCCAGGCTGGGCACGCTGCGCGCCACCGGATTCCGTACGCCAGCGCTGATGACTGCCGCGCGCAGGCTCTCCCGCAGCCTGGCCAGGGCGCGGACACACCACCGGGCCGCATCGGCCAGGGTGCCGGTGCCCGGGTGGATGTAGGCGGTTACGGGCTGGACCGGTGCGGACAGCCGCGATGGGGCCCCGGTGGCGCGCGGGACCTGGGAGCCCACTGCCGCCCAGTGCGTCGCAAGAACCTCGGCGGATGCGCGCCCAGGGTGCGGGGAGCGGGGGCCGGGTGCCGCTCGGCCCGCGCCGCTCCCCTGGAAGCACAGCCGCTGTGCTGCGGGTTGTCCGTGACTGGGAGCGCCCACGCGGCGCAGCCGTCGGTGTCACGGGCCCGTCCGTCAACAAGTGCCCGGGGGCCCGGGGAGCCGTCTCATCGCCATCCCCGGCCGCCGATCAGCCCCTTCAGCCCAAGGAGATGAGCGGGCAGACGTCTCGCGATCCGGCCGCGCTCACCACGGCCGCCTTCCGAGGCGAGTGCCGTGGGGGCGGGCGCCTGCTGCACGACGTGGAAGGGGAGGAACACGCCCGCCCAGACCGGAGCCACACCGACGTCCACGCGGAGCTGCCCCGAGCCGGCCGCCGCATGCGTGTTGTTCGAGGCGTCGCAGGTGACGTGGAACGCCTCGGTCGCGGTGCGACCCGCCAGGGCGCCGCGGTGCCACTGGTCGGCGAGGAAGCAGGTCACGGACTCCGTGACGGCCGACCACAGGCGCTCGTCCTTGGCCTCGCACGCGGCCCACACCGTGCCCCGGTCAACGGATTCCTTCAGGAAACTGACGACCCGCCGCACATTGAGCCTGCGGTAGTCGGCGTCGGACGCCAGCGTGCGGGCACCCCAGACCACCGGGGCGGCCGCGGTCGCGCGCACGCAGTTGACCCGCGCCTCGTTGAGCGCCCCCACCTCAGCGTCGCTCAGCACACCGGGCACGTCGACCACTCCGGACAGCGGCTCGTTGGTATGGGTGCGGTGCACGCCGTGCTCGGTGTCGACGCGTGCCCACAGGCCGGCGACGTGACCGCTGGGCGGCACCCGCCTCTCCTGACCGTCGTGTCCCGACACCATCACCCATGGGTAGTACAGCGCCCCGTGCGCACTCTTGATGTCCAGCGTCTCGCGCAGTCCGGCGGCTTCGGCCTGGGTCGACGTCCAGGGCGGGGCGTCCAGGACGGCCATCCTGTTCTCCGCCCTCTCGCAGTGCGTCACCACCGACTGCATGACCGTGCGGGCCGCGGCCAGGTCCGGCGTGTGGAGCCACAGTGCGGGGGTCACGACCATCGCCACGTCCCGCAGCTTCTCCAGACTCCGGACCGCCTCGGTGTAGTCCGGGGCCTCTTCGGCGACCGGGACGACGTAGCAGGAGCCCCCGCCGTTGCCGAAGTACCCGTGCACAGCGTCGGCCATGACCACGTGCGGGCGCGGGCCGGAGCCCCCCGGCTCTCGCGGGAGCTGTCCGGCCGGGACCGGGGCTTCCCACAGTCGCGCGAACTCCTCCCAGCCCCTGACGAGCACCGGCTCCGCCGTGCGCACCGTGCCGGGCCCCGGACCGAGGAAGGCCGGCGTGGAGGTGGCGACGGGCGTGATGGCACGTACGGCGCCGGGCACGAGCGACGGCAGCGCCGCGCCCCGCGGAGCACGCCACATCGACAGGACCCGAACCGCACCCGCCTGTGCCAGCGCCTTCCAATGGGCCGCGATTCTGCTCGGGTGGCCGGGGTCGATGCGCCCCACGCCGATGTCGTACCGCGCGTAGTGCTCCCCCTTGAAGAGGTACATCTCCGTGTCGCACCGCACGGCCGCATCGAGGTCGCCGTCGAAGCCGGCCTGCTGCGGCCCGCCGAGCAACCGGGCGATGGATTGGGGAGCCGCCGCCTCCACGACCCGGTCCGCCGCGAGGTCGTACTCCACGCACTGTGTGCCCTTGCAGAAATAGGCGCGGGCCCCGTCCCACTGGAGCACCGTGTCCACCGTGTCCGCGAACCCGGCCGCCGCCAGGCCTGGCCACGTCGAGCCGATCGGGAGGGGATGGCCCTCGTCGACCGTCATCGTCGCCAAGGTGCACCGCACGTACTGCCCGCCGTGCAGCAGGAGCAGCTTGCCGCTCTCCGGCAGGTACAGAGCGGGCAGGCGCCGCCCGGACGCCTCCGCCCTCGCAAGCCAGCGCACAGCCTGCGCGTCACCCTGGAACGCCGTGGGCAGGGGACGGGTGAAGTCCTCGTCCAGTTCGTCGCTCTCCGAGAAACGCACCAGGTTCCGCGCGCCGTCCGCGTCCTCGACGTACGCCCACCAGTACGGTGCCGCGCCCTCATCCATCAGCCCCACCGAACCTCCCTCTCCCATCGCCTCGTCTTCGTCCCAGGAGTAGCGAATACGACGCCCGAACGGCGCCCGCACCTGCGCGGCGCACGGCAGCAGTCACCCGAACTCCCCCTTTTCGCATCAGCCGTTCACGTCTCCGGTGACCACGGGGGTACCGTCGTCGGCCGGATGCTCGGGACCGACGCCGGCAAGCAGCGCACCTCCGGCCGCAGCCGCCGCCATGACGTAGGCGAGTGCCACGACCGGTGCGAGGCGCTTGAAGGAACAGCGGCGGGCAGGAGCTTCGATCAGGACGTAGGAGACTGCGGCCAGGGCGAAGGAGGCGGCCCAAGCCAAGCCGCAGCGGACCGGCTGGCTCCACTGGGGCACCGTGGCGTTGAGGCAGACCCACACCGGCCAGTGCCACAGGTACAGGCCATAGCTGATGCCTCCGACGGCGACAAGCGGTCTGGAGGCGATGAGACGCGCGGGAAGAGGCAAGGCCGCGGCCGGACCGCCCGTGGCAGCGATGGCGGGGTGCTGGTCGAGGGCGGCCAGGGAGTGGAGCAGGACGGCACCAGCCACCCCGACCAGCGGCAACTGCCAGGCGTAGAACGCCTGTTGGTCCATGCTCGTCTGGGTCCAGACTGCGGCCAGGGCGAACAGCGCGGCCCCGGCCCGGGCGGAGAGGGCGCGAGGGCCGGCGACACGCGGCCGTCCGTGGGCCGAGGACGGGAGCAGGCAGGCGGCGAACGCCCCCAGGCAGAGGGCTCCGGCTCGGGTGTCCGTGCCCAGATAGGCCCGGTCCGGGGCACCGGGAACGTACAGGTGCTGGGCGAGCGCGTAGGAGACGAGCGCGACGCAGGCGGTGGTGGCCATGAGCACGCGGCGCAGGACGCCGCCCTGGGCGCCGTCGGCGCTACCACGGGCGGCGACGAGGGCGGCGCCGATCAGAATCAGGGCAGGCCACACCAGATAGAACTGCTCTTCGACGGCCAGCGACCACAGGTGGTTCAGCGGAGCCTGGGCCGGTTGGACGGACCAGTAGTCGACCTGGGCGAAGACGGCGTACCAGTTGCCGGCGAAACCCAGCGAGGCCAGGGTCTGCGCGTTGGCGGTCGTACGCAGTCCGGGAAGGTCGGCCCGCCACAACCACAGCTGCACGGCGGCGAGTACGGTGAGCAGCGCGGGCAGCAGACGGCGGACGCGGGCGGCGTAGAACGCGCGCATGGACAGGGTGCCCGCCTCCTTCTGCGTCAGCAGGAGGCGGGTGATGACGAATCCGGAAATGACGAAGAAGAGGTCCACGCCGAGGAAGCCACCGGACGGTCCGGACCCGAAGTGGAAGCTCATCACGGCGAGGACCGCCACGGCGCGCAGCCCGTCGATGGAGCGGATGCGCCCGGAGGCCGTCCGTCCGGTGCGGGCCTTCGGAGCGGCGTCCAAACTGGTCAGGGGGAGGGTCATCGCGCGGGGGCTCCCGATCGGGCCGGGTTCCCCGCCGGGTCGGCCGACCCGGCCGGGGCCGACGGAACCGACCGCCTGGCGAACATCGCGTTGAGCACCCATGTCGCCAGTCGTTCGCGGCTCCACTTCGAGGGGTGCTGGGTTTCGTCGTACATCCGGTGCCCGTCCTTCTCCTGCGGACAGCCGCTGTCGTCGCAGAGTTGCCTGGCGAGGTTGAGCAGGTGCACGCCCTTGCCCTTGTTGCGTACCGCGATGGCGCGCATGACGTTGTTCATCGCGATCGACTTCTCCTGGTACTCGCCCTCCGCGATCCGCACATTGGTCAGGTACACCGGGGTGCCGTGGGCGGTGAGGATGTCGATGGCACGCGCCGTCTGCGTCTCGAAGCGCTTGCGGAACCGCTTGTCGGTGATGTCCACCTCGGTCGCGATGCCGTCGAAGGCGGCGGGTTCCAGGTCCCAGTTGCCCGTACGCAGCAGTACGGCGTCGGGCTTGAACACGTTCATGTCGAGGCGCCACTGCGTGGGCCACCGCAGACAGGCGGCGAGAGGGGGCTTCCCGGACTGGGTGCTGGGGAGCATGATGCCGCACCCGCCCATGCCCCCGTTCACGATCCGGTTCCTGTCCGAGGCGACGGCGTTCATTCCCTCCGCGAGGCGGCCGGCCCAGGAGTCGCCGACCACCAGCACGGTCTTGCCCTGCACCGCCGGGTCGAGCGAGGCGGCCCCCACCGGCGGCGGACCCGAACCCAGCGGTTCGCTCGATGGAAACCCCTTGGAGTCTGGGGCCCCGCCGAAGAGGCGCGACAAGCCGGACCCCTTGCCACATCCCGCCGTGGAGGTCAGCATGCCCACTACGGTCACCGCGATCACCGCACGGGACATTCGCCTTGGCACAGCTACACAACCATTCATCCGAGGACAGCGCCCCAAGAACAGACATCCGCTGAAACACCGTGAACCGGATGATGGATGCGGCGCGCGGCAGGCGTCGGCAACTCTCCGTTCTGAGCCTCGACTTCGCAGACGTATGACGCGAAGGCTGTTTCAACGTACCCGGAATCTCACCCCTTATATGGATGAATCGCCGAAAAGCTGACGGATGAAGAGGGACTTTCTCCTTCGGCGCCATGGTGATCCACGAGGAACGCCGGGCCCATCGAACGGCCCGTCGTATCCGCAGCTCCGCGTGCGGCCGCCCCATAAGCAGAGGCGGCCATCGCGCAACTCTCCGAGCGGAGAGACTCGTTGAAGGGCGCGCGATGGCCTTGTGCCAGCATGACTGACTCCGACAGCTTACGGCGGACGGAATCGAGTCAGTCCGGGTGACGGATCGGTCGCGAGAAGATCAGATCGACCCGCTACACCGCCAACCCGCACGGGACAGGCCTGTGGGGGTGCATAGGATTCCGCCATGGTGACTGCGACAGTTCGTGAGTGGTACGAGGAGGAGGGGTGGGGTGTGCTCGACTGTCCGGAGACTCCTGGAGGGTGCTTCGGTCACTTCTCCGCCGTCGAGATGGACGGGTTCGCCGCCTTGTCCGCCGGACAGCGGGTGGAGCTGGCCTGGGAAGCCCCCGGCTTCAAGCAGGACGGGTACGACTACCGCGCGGTGAGGATCGTTCCCCGGTCCGCCGAGCGGTGATCAGCGGCACAGCTCATCCAGGTCGTCGGAGAACGTCTCGAACTCCGTCTGCGCCTCCGCGATGATCTCCCTGGCCGGGCGGCGCGGCGTCGTCGCGTGGCGGGCCGCCAGCTCGGCCAGTTCTACGTCCGGCCGGGACCCGCGCTCCTCGTACAGCGCTGCCTCCTTGGGGCCGAAGCCGTCTGCCAGCACCCAGAGGAAGTCCGACAGGCTGCCCGCGACCACGCCGCTCTCGCCCTCCGAGCCCAGGAACACCACCGGCTGCTCGGAAAGGGGCCGCCCCGCGCGCGCCAGCCACAGGGCGGCCAGGCCGCCGTTGCCGTCCTGGCCGAAAACCCGATACGCGTCGCCGTCCAGCTCAGGGTTCGCGGTCCACTGGCGCAGCCAGTCCGTGGTCGCCTCGGCGGAGCAGAACTTTTCGTACAAGCCGAAGTCGACGCCCTCGCCCTCCTCGCCGTAGTCGAACTCGACCCGCGCCACCTCAGCCAGGGCGAGGGGAAAGCGGCGGTCTTCGGCGGTTACGTCAGTGGTCGTTCCCATCATCCGCACAGGTTATCCGGGCCCGCTGACAGTCCGGCCTGGAGGCAAGCCGGCCCATCTGCTCTTCGTGCGCGCTCCCCCGCCAGGTATGCGCGTTCTCCGTTTCGTCGAAGACGCCTTGGCATGGGACAGGAGCCGAGCGGACGCGTCCGCGACGCGGTCGGACAGACCGCGGCGGGCAGGCACGAGCCGCATGCAAGGGATGGGCCCCGGGATTTGCCGTAAGAGGTGCACGCCCGGGGCCCGGCAGACGGATGGCACGAGTAGGACCTTCCGCGTCATGGCAACGACGGTCCCGGAGGGCAGGACACGGGGGAGATGCCCGGACGACAGGTTTGCGATGAGGTGCCCCGGCACAGGGAGTACGGGCAAGGCCGGAAGTCCAGTCGCTTCGGTCGCTCTGCAGATGAGGGGCTTCACTGCGGCGAGCGCCTCCGGGCAGCCAACCACGATCGCCGTCCGGAGGCACCGGGCGCATGGGCGAGCACCGCCGCTCCGTCGCCCCGACCAGCGGTCTCGCACGCCCCCCGCGTGGACGGCGCCCATCCGCTCGCCGAGGACGCCCTGCGCCCTCATCGTCCGGAGCACCACCGTGTCGGCTACCTGCGACCCGATGGGCCTCGCGTACCGGAGAAGTGGAACGCCGTCAGCCATCGCAAGCGTCGTCATCGCTCCGACCCTCGCGGCGACGGCCCGAGAGCAGGTGAACGAGCTCAGGATCAGCGACGCCCTGGCGGCGCCATGCCTCCTTGGCGAACCCCGTCAGCCATGCACTCGCTCCCCCTCGAACGAGCAGTATGCATATCGGAAGTCCGGTCGCTTCAGTCGCTGCGGCCATCTCGGGGCAGAAAGCAGGACTGCACCCGGTGGTGGGAAACGGGCCCGGAACTGAATGCGCTCCTGTTTGCGCCGGAGATGTTCCCGATGGAAGCGATGTTCACCCAGCTCGGAGTACCCGACCAGGAACTCGTCCCCTCACCCCGACCGCGACCGGCTCCCCATGGACGACGACCACCTCAAGCGCCTCTTCGCCCCCTACGACGAACGCGAACTCGCCCGGCGCAAGGGGCGCGTTCCGCGGAGGGAGGAACAGGACTGGCACGCCGACGGCGCGTCTTGAGGAGCAAGCTCAGCGGATCTCGCGGAGTGCCGCCCACGCGTCGGGGTCAGACCCCGATCGCCGGACTGGAGGAACCGGTGCCGTAGGTCTGAGTGAGCGTCTTGCCTTCAGCCTGCTGCACGATTCCCGACACCTGGCCGTGCAGGTCCTGGCCGACGCCCAGGTGTTCCCCGGCTGCGCCCACGGGAGACCGGTGCGGCAAAGGCGGCAGCCGCTGACGGCACCGGGCATCGTGCCGCAGACACGTGGCGGAGTGGGAGTGTACGGGGCTGGTCATGCGCGGAACTGCCCTTCGACACTGCGGACGTCGAAGGGATACATCCTTGATGCGCGTTTATCCGTGCGCATGTGATCGGCAACGCCGACGTTCACCCCGCCGGCCGATGGCCGTACTGCCAGGGCGGTCATGGCGCGGGTGCCTCGTGGTGAAGGGTCAGTAGCCGAAGTCCTGCGTCCACCACGGCCCGCCCTCGCCGAAGTGCACGCCGACGCCCAGGGTCTGGTACCCGCAGTTGAGGATGTTCGCGCGGTGCTCCGGGCTCTTCATCCAGGCGTCCATCACGGCCTTCGCGTCGGCCTGGCCGCGGGCGATGTTCTCGCCGCCGAAGGCCTCGACGCCCGCCTCCGCCCACCGGTCCCAAGTCGACCTGCCATCAGGGTCGGTGTGGTCGAAGAAGCCGCGGGCGGCCATGTCCTCGCTGAGCGCGGTGGCCAGCGCGGCCAGCACGGCGTTCGCCTTCACCGGTCGGCAGCCCGCCTGCGCCCGCTCCTTGTTGACCAGCGACATCACGGTGGCAGCAGCAGCCGACTCCGCGGTCGGCGCCTGGACTCCCCGCTGGGGGTGGGCGGTTGAGGGCGTTTGGGCCAGCACCGAGGCTGCGGCCACCGGGCCCGCAGCATACGTACCGCCGCCGGGCAGCAAGCCCGAGGAGACCAGGACCACGGCGCCCACTGTCGCGAGGACGCCGAGCGGCCCGGGGCGCACGGGCACCACGACCCGCTTCTTGCGGCGTGATCCCTCACGGGAGCTGCCGACGGAACCCTCCCCGGGATCCGCTGGTGCGGTTTCTGCCGGGTGGCCTCGCCGTCGTCGCATCCGCTGCGCCTTCCTCAGACCCCCCGAGTGCTCTACGCCCATGAAAGAGTGTAGAGAACGTGCCTTTCGCGGCCCGGTAATCCCGCCCGGTTTCCCCGTTCGCGTCGGCCGACTTCCCGCACGGTGCCGCGCGTCACACCTCGCCGTCCACCGCGGTTCCGGACGGCGAGGTGCGGACCCGCGCCACCAGCAGAGCCACGTCGTCCTCGGAGGGGGCGGCGGCCAGGCGGGACAGAAGGGTGTCGAGGATGTGGTCGAGCGGCGCTGCGGGGTCCAGATCGAGGGCGGCAAGTTCGGTGAGAGCCTGCTCGATGTCCTGGTCGCGGCGTTCGACCAGCCCGTCGGTGTACAGCACGAGCACCGATCCGGCCGACAGGGTGACGGTGTCCGACTCGTACGGCTCGAAGGCGGCACCGAGCGGGGGCCCGATCGCCACCGTCTCCAGCAGCAGGCCGGGCTCCTCAGCGGTGACCAGCAGCGACGGCAGGTGGCCCGCGCTGGCCATCGTCGCGGTACTGGTGAGGGGATCGATGGCGGCCACCAGACAGGTGGCCAGCCGCTCCAGCTCCAGTGCCTGGGCGACGGCATCGGCTCGGGTGAGGACCTCGTGCGGTGGCAGGCCCTGGAAGGCCAGCGTCCGTACGACGGCGCGATACTCGGCCATGGTCGCGGCGGCGTCCAGGCCGTGGCCCATCACGTCGCCGACCACCAGCACCGTGGTGCCGTCGGGCCGTGCGATGGTGTCGTACCAGTCGCCACCGACCTCGGCTCCGGAGCCGGTGGGCAGATAGCGGCTGGCGCACTCCACCTCGGGATGCGGAGCGGTGCGTGTGGACAGCAGCGCCCGTTGGAGCACAACGGCGGTATTGCGCTGCCGGGTGTAGCGCTGGGCGGCGTCGATGCTGCTCGCCGCCCGCCGTACCAGCTCGGTGACCAGGGAGACCTCCTCGTCGGAGAAGGGATCCTTGCTCTCGCCGCGGGCCAGTGCGACGACTCCGACGGTGTCGTGACCTGCCGCGAGAGGCACATAGCAGCCTGAGTGAATGCCCAACTTGCGGAACAGGCCTGCGCGTCTGCTGTCCGCCAGCAGCCCCTGTGCCTCGGCTGCCCCGATCCGGTTGAGGACGACGGGACGCTGTTCGTCCAGACACCGCGCCGCGGCCGAGGACGGTTGGACGCCGATCAGCGCGCCCGGGGCGCCCAGGTAGTGTCCGGCCCACTGCAGGCCACGGGTGGAGCTGAGCGCGAGGCGGCGCAGCTGCAGGGTCGGGGACGGTGGGGGGAAGCGTTCGAAGTCCATGACGTCCACGGCGACGAGGTCGGCCAGCTGCGGGACCAGCACCTGGGTGAGCTCCTCGCAGGTGCGTTGCACGTCCAGCGTGGTGCCGATGCGTGTGGCCGCCTGGTCGAGCAGGGCGAGCCGTCTTCGGGTCCGTTCCAGTGATTCCCGGATCACCCGATCGGTGGTGATCTCCAGAACCATCGCGGCCGCGCCCAGCGTCGCTCCCCGGTCGTCTTCCAGCCGGTGGTAGGTGTTGTGCCACCAGCGTGGACCGGCGGGGTTGCCGGACTGAGTGGTCCCGCTGACGGTGAGCCCGCGTGGCCGGCCGTCTTCGAGGACGGCGGTGAGCGCCTGCTCGGTGTCCTCCACGTTGATACCGGGGACGACCTCACCGATCCGCCGCCCGAGATGGTCCTCGGCGGCCACCCCGTTCAAGCGGGCCAGCGCCGCGTTGACATAGCGGTACCGCAGAGCGGGATCGAGTACGGCGATGCCGATGTCCGCGCGATCGAGGACCTGCCGCAGCAGCCGGTAGTCGCACCCCAACACCCGCAGCCACTCCGGCCGGTCCGCTTCGGCCAAGGCCTCGATCCGGAGCATGCACGCGCGTGCCTCCGGTTCGGTCAGCACGCCCCGGTCAGATTCCGCACACGCGTCCTCCTCGCCCATGCGATCATCGTCACACCACTGCCCGGCATCCGCGCGAACACCGCGCCCGCCTCGACCGTCAGCCCTTCGTTCCGCTCCTGTGGCCCCATACGTACACGAGGTCGCCCACGCGCAGCGTGCGCCACAGGCGCGCGGCGTCGGCCAGGCGCAGGTTGACGCATCCCGCGGATCCGGCGCCGTTGAACAGGTCGTGCGGGGTGCCGTGGAGGGCCTGACCACCGCTGAAGTACTGCGAGTAGGGCATCGGCGCGTTGTCGTACAGGCGCGAGACCTCGTAGCGCTTCTTGAGGTAGATGCGGTGCCGGCCCGTGCGGGTCTCCTCGCCGTTGCGGCCCGACCGAATGGGCACCGGCTTGTAGACGAGGGTTCCGTTCCTCTGCACCCACAGCAGTTGCCTGTCGAGGTCGACGCAGGCGACCTTGAACCGGCGTACCGGGCAGCGCCCCCGCGCGTTGGGGTTCTTCCCCGCCTGGGCCACCAGCATGAGGCGGTAGGTGGGCAGTCCGGCGTATCCATCGGCCGGCTCGATGCGCTGCTGTCGCTGGAAGCGGCGGATCGCCTCGCAGTCGCCCGTCGACTGGCGGCCGTCGGCCTTCAACCTGAGGTATCGCTCGAGCTGCCACTGGTACGGTCCGGTCCCGGCCGTGCACCGGGGCTCGGCAGCAGGTGCCGCCGCGGCCGCAGTTGCCGGGCCGGTCATGGTGAGGAACGCCGTCGCGAGCAGCAACCCCAGCGCCGCCCGGCAGGAATGTGGATGCATCGCGCCACCGGTCCCGCTCAGTCCGCCATCGGATGAAGACCTTCATCCTGGCAGCAGTTGCGTTCTCGGCCCGGCTGTGCTTCCCCGCGTGTCCCTGCCCTGTCGGCCGTGCAGGGGCGTGACGCCCGGCAGCGGGTCGCGCGAGCGATGGAGGAAGGATCGCCCCTTTACCGCACAACTACATCGTTTGCATTAAATGCACTGAATTGAACATATCTGTAAGTAAACTGCGCTTCTCTGCGTCCGGAGATCCACTCCGGCCGGTCAGCACAAGGACGGCAGCATGAAGTTGCTCGCGCGGCTCAGAACCCACTGCGTGGCCACCGCCGTGTGCGGCGCCGCACTGGCATCCACCGTCTCGCCGGCCGCAGCGGCCGACTCCGTCGACTGGCGCGCCTACGCGCCCGTGCTGTGGAACATCGTCGACCAGGGCACGTGCCAGGACAGCGTGGGTGTCGCCGCCGCCGCCACGATGGAGGCCAGGGATCAGATGTGGATGGGCCGCGAAGCCCGCTACGTCTACGTGCCCGCGGGCAAGCCCACGCCCTTCCCCCGGGACGCCGAAGCGGCCGGCGCCCCCGCCTGCACGCAACTCGCCGCGCAGGCATCCGACCAGGTCTTCCCCTACCGCCGGTGGAACCGCGTGACGGGCAACGAGGACGCGGTGCTCGCCGCGTTGCGCAGGTACGGCCCCCTGCTCACCACCATCGGCGTCTCACACAGCTTCAAGGCGTACACGGGCGGTATCTACGACTCGCCCTTCTGTCCCAAGTACGGACGGAGGCAGGCGGTGGTCATCGTCGGCTACGGCGAGGAGAACGGCCGTCCCTACTACATCGTCAAGAACAGCTGGGGGAAGAACTGGGGCGAAGGCGGCTACGCCCGGATCGCCTACGGCCGCGATGTCTGCGGCATCGGCGAGGATGTCCGGGCGCTCGCCTGACGGCGGCCGCCTTCGAGGGAGGTCCAGCCCTCGCGCCGCCCGGTGACATGATGCCGTCCCGACACCCGGCGTACTGGACCTGTTCCGCCTGGAGGCACAGTGGCGACTCTTCCCCTGGTCCTGCACATCAGCAACGAGCGCGCACCGATGAGCCACGCTTGCGGGTTCCTCGACGCCTTCGGCCGACTGGCCGACCAAGGACTGCTGCGCCACACATGGACCATCCCGGCCGTGGATCCGGCCGATGTCGGGCGGATCACCCGCACGCCGGTCTGCCTGCTCCGTCCGGATCTGGTCTTCGTCCAGACGCCGCAGCACTATGCCTGGCGTCGCAAGGAGGTGGGCACTTTGCTGCGGTCGCTCGGCTCCCCCCGGGTGGTGGTGTGGGAGGGCGGCGCATGGGGCGGGCTGAGGCGCCTTCAGGCTTCCAGCGCGATGTGGCTGCGACACGCCGATGTCGTCTACAGCGTGGCGATGGGCCCGCAGGAGCGGCTGCTGCACCGGCGCGGAGCGCGCCGCGTGCGCTATGTCCCCCATGTGGCGCCGCTGCGGTTCGTGCAGGCGGCGGACGACGTGCCGGTGCCCCGCGGACTCGTCCTCATGGGGACCCGGCCCACGCATGGTGGCATCGAGCTGGTCTGCGACGACCGGGAGCGCAGGGTGCTCGCGCGGGAGTTGGCCCGGCTCTGTCCGAAGGCGCTCACGGTGTACGGCAGGGGCTGGTTCGGTCCGCACGCGCGGGGGCCCCTTCCGTACGACGGCCAGCTGAACGCGATACAGGGCGCGCTGGTGACGGCCGGCTGGAACCGCCACCGCTCACATCCCGGTTTCTACTCGGATCAGCTGCCCATCGCCCTGTGCGCGGGCCGGGTACATATCTCGTCCCGCCAGCCGGGTCTTGAATGGCTGCCCGGAGCCGATCACGGTCTCCATCTGGCGGACACCCCACGGGAGGCGGCGGCGCTGGCGCGCGATCTGCTCCGCGCCGACCCCGCGGACCTCCGTGCCCGCGCCGCTCGCGGCCGTGCCTGGGCCCGCGCCCACCTCACCGAAACCCACGCGCTGCGCCACATGCTGGCTCCGTTCGTGCCAGGGGTCGAAGCACCCAGCGGGCCCTGGGCCGACTTCGGGTGAGACGGAGCCGGGCCGTCTCCCGCAGGGGTCCTCGTTGGGGCACGGCGTCATTCCTCTCGGCGCCGGCCCGCGATCGTCTCCGTCCGGCCCGTGAACGACGCGTCCACGGGCGGCATACGAACGCTTCCCACCAGGGACGGTGTCGCGTACGTCTGGTGAGGGACGTGCCCTGCGCCCCCGCGCGGGACCTCCCCGCGCGCAGCGGCTCCGTACACGGGCACCCCCAGGAGCAGGACAACGGCTGCCAGGTCCGCGCCCACGAGTGGCAGGACCGCCGCCGGAGCCAGCCACCCGCCTTGAAGGAGCAGCACATGGAGTGTCCCGATGAGGGAGACACCACCGAGGACCACGGCGACGCCCCGGGGGGTGAGGCCGACGCGGCGCAGTCGATGGGCGATGTGGTCGCGGGCGCCGTGCAGCAGGGGGCGGCCCGCGCAGCGCCGGGAGAGTGTCACCACGCAGGCGTCCGCCAGGACCACGGCATTAAGGGCGAACAGTTCGGCCGCGGACCGGGGGGCCGGTTCTCCCACGTGCAGCACGACCGCCGCGGCGCCGAGTGTGAACCCGGTGAACAGCGAGCCACAGCCGCCCAGGAAGGCTCGTACCGCATGCCGAGTGGTGAGCAGGAACGCGATGAGGGCGGCGGCCAGCACGCCGAGCACCAGGGCGTCAGCCGACCGTCCCGCGATAAGCGCGCAGGCGCCGAGGCCGAGCGCGGTCATCGCGGCGACGGTCCCCGTGGCACCGTCCGCGTCGCCGCGCGGGCCGAAGGCGTTGGTGAGGAACACGATCCAGACGACGGCGAGCACACCCGGCCACGGTCCCAGGCCGCTCGCGACGACCACGGCGAGCGCCGCGGGCGACGCGACGACAAGCCGCATCCGCGTGCCCAGGGGCCACACGTCGTCCACAGCGCCGAGGAGTGCCATGGCAGCTGACGCCACTACGAGCACGGCCGTTTCCTTGCCCAGACCGCCCACGCCGAGCAGCGGCGCGGCGCCGGCCGCCCCCAGAGTGGCGAGGACGACGGCGACCCCTCCTGGGTGGAACCGGGACCGGCGGTCGTAGCCCGCCAACCGACCGTGCGGCGCCAGACGCAGTGCGGCCGTGCGCACGACCAGTCCGGCCAGCATGACGGTCGGCGGCAGGACGGTGGCCGCGACGGCCAACCCGTGCACCATGTCTGTCTCCCTCAGCCTGTCGGGGCGGAAGGGGCGCCGATGGGGTCCGGACGCGTGGCAAGAGCTGTCATGGGACGCCCATTCGGATCGTTCGCGGGTGTCGGTCGAGCTCTTGCCAATTTAGTGGCATGAATACCTATATACGCTGAATAACACGAGTAATATTTTGTCCGGGTGAGTAGGCGGAGCCCGCGCGGTTCACCCCGCGCGGGCTCCAGTGCGCTGCGGCTCAGGACTGCGCCTGCGGCCGCCAGTCCGGGTGACCCGGCATCGGCGGTGTCTTCTCCCCGTACAGCCACTCCTGGAAGAACCCGGAGAGGTCACGCCCGGCAACCTCGGAGGCTAGCCGCGAGAAATCGGCGGTCGAGGCCACACTGTCTCGGTGCTCGCCCACCCAGCGCCGCTCCAGCGTCGCGAAGGCGTCGTTGCCGATTTCCTGGCGCAGCGCGTACAGCGCCAGGGCGCTGCCGTCGTAGACGACCGGCCGGAACAGCTCGATCTGCCCCTTCGCGGGCTTGGGCGCGGCGGGCGGGCCACCCTGGGCGCGCCAGGTGTCGGACATCGCGTAAGCGTCGCGCATCCGCTGCTCCAGGGACTTGCCGGAGAACTCCTCGGCGTACAGCGCCTCGTACCAGGTGGCGTGGCCCTCGTTGAGCCATACGTCGGACCAGGCGCGCGGAGAGACGCTGTCGCCGAACCACTGGTGTGCCAGCTCGTGCACCATGATCGAGTCGACGTACCCCTCGGGAACGTCCTTGCGGGTGAGCAGTGACCGCTCGAAAAGCGAAAGCGTCTGGGTCTCCAGCTCGAAGCCGGTGTCCGCGCCCGCGACCAGCACCCCGTACGTCTCGAAGGGATAGCGCCCGACCTTGCGCTCCATCCACTCGATCTCAGCGGGCGTCTTCTTCAGCCAGGGTTCGAGGAGTTCCTTGTCCTGCGTGGGGACGACATCGCGGATCGGCAGTCCGTGCGGCCCCTCGCGGCGCACGACGGCCGAGTGGCCGAGCGACACCTGGGCCAGTTCGGTGGCCATCGGGTGCGTGGTCGCGAACGTGGAGACGATCTGGTCCCCGCTGCGTCGGCGGGTGGTCGACAGTCCGTTGGCGACGACGGCGACGTCCGGCGGCGCGGCCACGTGGAAGGTGAAGTACGCCTTGTCGGAGGGGTGGTCGTTGCAGGGGAACACCCGGTGGGCGGCATCGGCCTGGTTGGCCATGACCAGGCCGTCGGTCGTGCGGACCCAACCGCCGCCCCCGCCGGTCGGGTCGCTGGTGTGCCGTACGACGATGCGCAGCGGCTCGCCGTACGACAGCTCCTGCCCGGGGCTGATCACCAGGTCCTCTTCGGCGGCGGAGAACTCGGCCGCCTCTCCGTTGACTTCGACGCTGTGCACCGTGCCGTGCGTGAAATCGAGGTTGATGTGGTCGAGTTTCTGCGTGGCCAGCGCCTCGATCGTGGTGACGGCCTCCAGCGGCTTGCTGTTGTCGCCCTGATAGGTGAATCCGATGTCGTACGACAGGACGTTATATCCTGGGTTGCCCAGATTTGGGTAGAGCGTGTCACCGATGCCCAGCGGTACGGTCGGCGAGGGCGCGGCAGCGAGGACACAGGCCGCGGCGGCGGCAAGCAGAGCCAGGCGCGCACGGCGTGGGCGGGATCGTCGGGAAGTGGGCTGCATGCACTACGGCTACCAGTGTGCCGCGGTGCGGTCGTGAACGGCGCGCGCCGCGCCACCCGAACGATGGCGCCGATTGCGCCAGTGCGCCCGAATCCGAGACCTGTCCGAACCGCGACCCGCACGAGTGGCAAAAGCACGGCGCGGGAGGCTCCTGTGGTAGTCAAGTCCCGTAGAGAACAGGCCGAAAGAGGAGGTCGGGCAGAGTGGTGATCCGGATCCGGCTGGGTGACCACGAGCGGGTCACCGGCGACCCGCTCGGACGCGGATCGGTCGGCTACTTCCCCGGTATGACCGAGGCCGAGGCGCTGGAAGCCGGCCGCGGGCCCTGGAGGCTCGACGCCAGACTCGTCGTGCGCGAACGGTTCGCTCTCGTGGTGGGCGAGGGGCTCGTCCGCGCGGTCGCCGAGATCGACGGCGTCACCGAACACACCACCGGCCTCGGCCGCAAGAAGTCGCTCGACGCGCATCTGCTGGGCCCCGGACACCCCCTCCACGACGGGTACTTCAACCGTCCCGACCCGCTCGTCAACGCATCCCACAACAGCGTCACGTATGGCCAACTGCCGGAAGAGGAAGTGCTGTCCGCCCGCTACTGCGAGTGCGGCTGCGGAGAGAAGTCGATCCACGGCCTCCTCCCTCGCCACGAAGGGCACGCCGTACAAGCCCGGGTGCGCGGGCACTTCGGCGGCTCCTTCCGCTCGTTCCTCACCTGGCTGGACGCGGTGCTGCCGCCCGCGGCCCCCGTAGGTCCCCCGGCTTCTTCCGCGTCGGACAAGCAGAGCCGTTCCCACTGACCGCGACCGCGCGACACAGCGTCCGGGCGTCGGCTCCGGGCGTACCACCGTGGTGAGCCGTGCGCCGGTGTGCTTCACGCGCCGTCAGTAACGGGATTGATCGGCGAACTCCGCGGGGACGCGGTTGAATCGTGTCCGCAGGGGGTGTCTCCTGGATCACCACGAGGGTCCTGCGGGCGCGCGCCGATCGGCGGTGGGCCAGGCCCGCTGATGGCGCGAGGAGAACACGATGACACTGCCAACGCTGCTGCCTGTGCCTTTGGCCGGACGGAGTCCCTGCCACGGGCCCGCCCGTCGGCCACCCCGCCGGCCTGGTCCCGCTCTCACGGCGGCGCGGCGCGGATGACCGCTGCGGCGAGATACGGATTGCTGTTCGACCCGTGGGGTCGCGACCGGGACGACCCCTACGCCGTCTTCGCACTCCTGCTGTCAACGCTCCCTCAAAACTGACCCCCTACGGATCTCGGAAAATTAACCCCCCGAGGTCGGTTCAGCCCTGATTTGCGCGGTTCTCCTTGGCGAGGAGTTCG
>NZ_BMTS01000029.1 GCF_014649795.1 Streptomyces melanogenes | reverse complement strand
GTGGAGCGCCCGGTGCTCGGAAACGGGCACGCCGGGTGCGGGAAGCGGTCTGGGGAAACGGGCCGGTCGACAAGACCGGCACCGCGCCCCGGATCGACTTCACCGTGCACCTCGACGCCCGTCTGCGGACCTTCATCGACGATCGCGACTGGATCACCTCCTTCCAACTTCCGCCATACGCGCCCGACTTGAACCCTGTCGAGGGCATCTGGTCCCTGATCCGCCGCTCGGGGCAGTGCAACACCGCCTTCGCCGACCCCGACCACCTGATCCGCGTCCTGCGCACAAGACTCCGCGAGATCCAGTACCACCCCGACCTCCTCGACGGCTGCCTCACCGGAACCGGCCTCACCCTCACGACATCACGCCGCCAACCTCAGTAACAGGGGGCCAGGGGGTGCGGGCGGGCTGTTGGTGGTGGTCCTGCGGAACTCAGGGCATGGTTGGCTGGCCGTCCCGCAGGAACCGCGGTCGCCCTGTGGAGATGGCGGCAAGGGCGGCATCGAACCTGCGGCTCAGCCTGTCCCGCAGCCAAGCGCCAGCCCGGCATGGGTCTACGAAGGCCAGCTCGGACAGTTCCTCGTCCTGGGGGCTCACGGCGGCGGCCTGGTCGTGGTCGAGGGTTCCGCCGTCGAAGACGAACGCGATCTGGTCGTCCCAGGGGCCGTGGGGCGGTACCCAGTCCACGACGAGCAGCCCGTGGAGGGGAAGGTCGAGGCCGAGTTCCTCCTTGAGTTCGCGGCGGGCCGCGTCGTCGGGGGCTTCGTTGTCCTCGGCCATGCCGCCGGGGAGGTCCCAACCGGGTTTGTAGGTGGGCTTGACCAGGAGGACGTTGCCGTCGGGGTCGCGCAGAACGACGTCGGCGGCGACGCGTTTGCGGGCCTGGGTGGCGTTGCCTTCGGCGAGGTAGGCGTTCCAGGCGTCGGGGTCGGCGGGGGTGGGCCTCATGGTGCGGTGCCTTCCCTGGGGGGCGGGATGATGTCGGCGAGCAACAGCATTCTGGCCCGTCGTACGTCGGCGAAGCGCGCCAGAAATCCCGAAATCAAGGCCACAGAGCCCAGCTGGTGGGATCGATTCCTTGGCACGATCCCGAGTCCTGGCGTTCGCCCCTCAACCGTTGCCGTCGCACCTGGGTATCGGCGGTGTGCGGCGAACTGACCACGCTGCACTCGGGGACGACGCGGGCGGCGAGGGTGACGCCGCTGTCGATACGGCAGTTGCGGCCGACGGCGACGCCGGGTCCGAGGGAGATGGTGTTGCCGGTCTGGGTGCCGTCGCCGATCAACGCTCCGAACCGGGTGGTGCGGCACCGGTAGAGGCCCCAGTCGGCTCGCATGACGACTTCGCGGTCGGGGCGACGCATGTTCTCGCACATGTTGATCGCGGCGACGGTGACAGAGGCCGACAGGTGGGCGCCTGCGCCGATGATCGTGTGGTTGATGCCGATGCGGTGGCCCAGGACTGAGCCTTCTCCCACGAAGGCCCGGGTGACCTCGCAGTTGAAGCCGATCAGAGCGCCTTCCGCGAGGACGGCGCCCTTGCGCACCGTGGTGAACTCGTGGACTTGGACATGGGGGCCGACGATCACGTCGTCGCCGATGATCGAGGTGGGGTGGATGTAGGCGGTGGGGTGGATGCGCTGATCGCCGAGGTGGGCCAGGGCTGCCGCGTGCAAGTCGGACCACTGGGCGAGGAAGTCGGCCAGGTCGTACGCGGCGAGGTCCCCGTATGGAGTGGCGGCCAAGGCCCCCTTGCTGCTTCCTCGGGCGTAGTCGGCCAGGTGGACGGAGGGCATGGCTGGGGTTCCTTCCGGGTGAACGACGACCTCGGCGCAGCCGCTAGCATCACGGGCTTCGAGGGGTACCGCCGTGGACGGGAGTGGGGCGTCGTGACGCGACCGCGTGTGGGTGTGGCCGTACTGACCATGGGCAACCGGCCCGCCGAACTGGCCGCCCTGCTGGACTCGGTGGCCAAGCAGGACGAGTCGGCGGCGCGCGTCGTGGTCGTCGGCAACGGCTCGCCCCTGCCCGAGCTGCCCGACTGGGTCACGGCCGTCGAGCTGGACGAGAACCTGGGTGTGTCCGGCGGCCGCAACATGGCCATGGACCGGCTCCGCGCGTACGGAGACGTCGACGTCCTGGTGGACTTGGACGACGACGGGCTGCTCGTGGACGCGGACGTCTTCCGGCGGATCGCCGACCTGTACGAGCAGGACCCGCACCTGGGCATCGTGTCGTTCCGGATCGCGGACGAGAGCGGGGAGACGCAGCGGCGGCACGTGCCTCGGCTGCGGTCGTCCGATCCGATGCGCCGGGGCGAGGTGACCACGTTCCTCGGCGGCGGCCACGCGCTGTCCATGGCGATGCTGGAGCGGATCGGAGGCTGGCCGGAGGAGTTCTTCTTCACCCACGAGGAGACCGACCTGGCCTGGCGGGCCCTGGACGACGGATGGATGGTCCTCTACGAGCCCGCCCTGCTGCTCCAGCACCCCAGGACCAGCCCGGCCCGGCACGCCGTCTACTACCGGATGACCGCCCGCAACCGGGTCTGGCTGGCCAAGCGTCATCTGCCCGCTCCCCTCGTCCCGGTCTACCTCGGCACCTGGACCGTCCTCACCCTGGCCCGTACACGATCGTTCGGGGGCCTGCGGGCCTGGGCCGGCGGGTTTGCCGAAGGGGTGCGTCAGCCGTGCGGCAAGCGCCGGCCCATGCGGTGGTCGACGGTGTGGCGGATGACCCGGATCGGCCGTCCGCCGGTCATCTAGGCGACCCGTTCGTCCAGCCATTCCGGGATCGCCTCCGGCGTCTTGCGTAACCGTAACCAGATAATTGACCACCCTTTGACCTGCGGTGATGTCTCGAACTTGGACAGAACGGTGTAGGTCGATGCCGCTCGATGTGCCTCAATGCCGCTGGATTCCCGCCCCTGTTCCCATGGGAACAGGGGCTGTGGAGGTTGCCCAGCCAGACGTGCGGATGAGTGCAGACGGGGGCATCCGAGCCGATGGGAACATGGCGGTGCCCCCACCCGAGGGTGGGGGCACCGCCGACCACTCCCGCCTGCCTGGGGGGCAAGGGCAGGAGGGTCGCCAAGAGGGATGTATGTCCATTGCATCAGTCGTGTGCCAGTCAGCGTGTACGCGATGTCGGCCCCGGCCTAGCCGCGCCAGCGACCGGCAGCGACCGGGATCGGCACCCGCCCCCGGGGCGCCCAACCATCCGGGGGCGGGCGGTCACCGGGATGCGGGCTTCTCGTACAGCGGGTTGCCCGGGGCCGGCGTGACCCTGACGAACGACGACACCAGCGCCCGGAATTTCTCGTGGTCGTGCTGCCGGGCGGTGTGCCGGATCGCCCAATCCTCGGGGTCCTGCGGGGCGTTGGAGGTCTCGGACGTGTCGAGGCGGGTCATGCACTCCATCATGTACACCAGGGTCAGGGCGCCAGGCGTCCGGTCCGGCCTCAGCGCCCACGTCGCGTAGCGGATCACCGCGCGGCGGCTCACAGCGTTCGCTCCGGGCCCGGGACGACGTCCAGTCGGTCTCGCCCACGCAGCACGAGGGCGGCCACAGCGTGGGCGTCGCAGACGCTGCCCACGGCGTGCGGCGGGAGAGCCCAGTACGGGCCGGGCCGTGACAGGAGATCGAGCCGCGGCACCCCCAGCCACGTCCCCGGCGCGAGGCACTCCACCCCGGGCACCCGCCAGTGGTCGTACGTCCCAGGCGGAACGAGGGCGTAGTACCAGACGCCGACGCCGTACGCGTCGTGGATGACCGCTCCCACCCTCAGCCCCTTGGCGAGGAACGCGACGACGGCCTCGGGGGCTGAGCTGCCTGCAGCCGAGTGGACGACGGAGGCGGGCAGACGGATGGCGTCGAACACGTCGCCGGTGCGTAGGAGCGCGATGCCCACGTTGAACTCCCGCCGGGCCTGAGCCGGTGTGGCGTGGGCTGAGGCGAGCCAGTTGGTGATGGCGGCTCTGGCCTGGTCGATCACGGTGACACCACCTCGGCGGCGCCCTCGACGGCATGGAGGTAGCGGATGAACGCGGCGGACGCGCGGCTGCGGAGCGGGAGCGCGACGGCGAGGTGGTCCGGCGAGGGCGTCACCACTCCGCTGACCCGCCCGTCCTCCATGAGCCGCAGTACGCGCACCAGGCCCGGCCGCTCGTCCTTCGCGCGGTCCAGCGGGCCAATGTCGTACAGCGCGGCCGTCACCGTCCACTGCTGTGCCGTGGCGTACTCGCGCAGCGCAGCGAGCACGGCCTCGGGCGTGCGGCCGTCTGAGATGCAGGCGTACAGCGCGACGCTGACACGGCTGTCGCTCCTGCCCGTACCGATGGGGATAGCGAACACAGGTGGGCCCCTGTCGTGAGGTTCGTGGGTGCCTCAACATTCGCGCTCTGCCGGGCCTGCCGTCACGGGCGGGGATGTCCAACTTTTCTGTCGGGTCCACAGCTTGCTGACCTGGAGCAACGCCGTTTCTTGGTCGTGGAATTGGACGCAGCGTGCCCCGCGGAATCGGAGGAACGGACACTCACGGACGACATCTTGACTACCGTGAGTAAGAACGTGTCGTCAGGGAGCGTGATGTCACCACCACCAAAGCCAGGAGCGAAAGCGGACCGTGACGCTCTCCGCCACGAGATGACCGCCGTCAGATGCACCGCCGCGCAGATCGCCACGGAGATGCGCGTCCGCTTCCATCTGCGTCCCCGAGAAGCATGGCGGCACGCCCTCGGGTGGACCTTGCAGGAGACCGCAGAGCGACTGTCCTGCGCACCCGGGCAGACCATTGCGGCGGACGCCTCCCTTGTGGCCAAGTGGGAGAAGTGGCCCGGCGCGAGCGCGCGACGCCCGAGCCTTCAAGTCCTCGTAGCCCTCGCTGGCATCTACGGCTGTGATGTCGAGGACCTCCTCGACATCGACGACCGCCGGGCCCTACCGAACAGCGACCTGCGGATCCTTCAGCACCATGCCCCAGAGCAGCCACAGACGACACCACACCCGCCTGCCCCGGCCGAGCCGGAGCCTGACCGTGTACTCGCGGCCGCCGCAGAATCGGCGAGCTGGGCACAGTGGGCCGAGTCCACCAACGTCGGCGATATTGCCCTCGAACAGCTCTTCGCTGATGTGCAGACCCTTGCCCGGGACTACCTCACTGAAGATCCCCTGCTGATGTTCCGCCGCACCTGCGACCTCCGCGACAGGGTGTTCCGCCTTCTCGAAGGGCACCAGCCGCCCCGTCAGGCTGTCGACCTGTACGTCTCGGCGGGCTACCTATGCGGACTGCTCGCCTGGATGTCCTCCGACCTCGGCAACCTCCGCGCCGCCGACACGCACGGGCGTACCGCATGGCTGTGCGCCGAGACAGCTGGTCACAACGTGCTGCGCGCCTGGATCTGCTCGACTCGCTCCAAGGTCGCCATCTGGGACGGACGTCTGCGGGACGCGGTGAACCACGCCCGACGAGGCGCGCTCGTCGCGACGGACGGAACAGTGGGAGCGCTGCTCGCCTGCCAGGAAGCCGACGCATGGTCCATGCTCGGTGCGCGGAGCGAGGCCTTGGGCGCCCTCGTCAGGGCTGAGCATGCGCGTGAGGCCATGCAGGGAACGGACGAGATCGGCGGTCTCTTCTCCTGCCCGCAGGCCCGCCAGGAGAACTACGCGGCTGGCGTCCACCTGCTCATCGGCCAGCCGCACGCGGCGTTGCGCGAGGCGCAGACCGCCCTCGACCTGCTCGCGACCCAACGGGTCCGCGCGTACGGCACAGAGGCGCAGATCCGAATCAGCCAGGCCGCGGCCCTCCTAGCCTGCGGCGAGCCAGACGGCGTCATGGAAGCGCTACTGCCCGTACTGGCCATGCCCGCGGAACGACGCATGGGCCCCGTCACCCAGCGCATGAGCGACCTCGCCACCGCCATGGGCCACGGGCCCGCCGCAGACGCGCGCGCAACAATCGTGGCACGCCGCGCGATCGTTGAGTGGTGCGCGGACTCCGCCCCGCGACACCTCGCGCTCTCGTCAGGAGACGGACCTAACTGATTGGATCCCGGGGCATGACGACAGAACCCGAGCACATGCGTGATCACTGGTGGTGGCGGCCGGGCTGGAGCGTCGGCCGTCGCTTCTACACATGGCACCTGACGTTCGAGGGGCAGCCGGACGTCCACCGCTTCGCGGCCGAATACCGGGCTGCGCTCGCGCCCCTCGGCGGCCTCGACCTCATCCCTGACGAGTGGCTGCACCTGACCATGCAGGGCCTCGGCTTCGTGGGCGAGTTCCCCGAGAGCGACGCAACCGCCGTCGAGCAGGCAGCCCGCAGGCGCCTCGCCGAAGTGCCGGCGTTCGACGTCACCTTGACCGCTCCGATCGTCGACCCGGAGGCGATCCTCGTCCCTGTACGGCCAGATGCGCCAGTGCGTGCTGTGCGGGACGCAATCCGCGCAGCAGTCGGTGACGTTCTGCCGGAGGTCCCCGAGCGGGCCGACGGGTTCACCCCACATGTCTCGCTCGGGTACAGCCACGGGACCGGACCGGCGGAACCGTACGCCAAAGCGCTGGCGACGCTGGACATCGAACCCGCACGTGCCCACATCAGCCATGCCGAGCTGATCCTCATCAACCGAGACGACCGCATGTACGAGTGGACGCCCTTCGCCAAGGTGCCGCTGGGTGATGCTGGCATGACGAAAGCGCCCTCTCCCGCCAGTTAGTTGAGCGCACGGCGCAGCGCCTGGAGCACGTCCACCTGCGGGAACACCCGAGGAATCTCCTCGGCGGCCTGCTCGATGAGCAGTTCCAGCACGCCGGGCGCTGCGCTGTGCATCACCTCGTACAGGTACGCGTCGAGGCCGGCCGGGTTGTCCGGCAGCTCCAACTCCACCGTGAACGGGGTGCCGTCGGTCTTGTAGCGGCCCGGCGGCAGCCCCACCTTGTGCGGGTGCACGCACACAGGGACGCCCGCCGCCGTGTACCGGTGGCCGTCAACAGGATCGAACGGGGCATCCGCGCACGGCCGCTCGTACACGTCGAACTCGCCCAGCGCGAACCGCCGCGAAGGGCAGATGCCGCACGACGGATGCTCGCCGCCGGTGACGAAGGCGTCGGCCATGCGCCGCAGCGTACCGCCGCCCCCGCATGTCGAACCGCCAAGCCGAAGCGGACAGGAACCCACCCCTCCGCTCAAAGATCGCAAACCCCCGGAACTCAACCGCCCCCCGCATCGACTACTGGGAACGGGCGCGGCAGTGGCCGCCCCGTACCGAATGGACCTGGAGAGTTTCGATGCGTTCTCGCGTGTGGTGGCCTACGACGGCCGTGGTGCTCGGCCTCCTCGCGGCGGGCTGTGGTGACGGTGACAAGGACAAGGGCGCCGACAAGGACAAGGCGGCCGCCGCCGGGGCCTCCGTGTCCGGGGGCGGTTTCCCCGTCGACGTCACCGACTGCATGGGCGCCAAGACCAGCTTCGCCGCCGCGCCGAAGAAGATCGTCACCAGCAACGCGGCCGCACTGGAGCTGCTGCTGCGGCTCGGTGCCGGGGACAAGGTCATCGGTACCGGCTTCCCGCCCGGCAAGGGCACCCTGCCCGCCGAGCTCGACGCTCAGGCGCAGCAGGTCAAGGTGCTCGGCAAGATGGTCATTCCGAAGGAGAAGCTGCTGGGGTCCGGTGCCGATCTGTACATCGACACCTTCGCCTCCATGGGTGGCATGGGCGGCGGTGGCATGGGCGACACTCCCACCGACGCCGAGTACAAGGCCGCCGGGATCAAGCACATCTATCTGAAGTCCACCGCCTGCGCCGCCAATCGGAAGAGTCCCGTCACCGACCTCTCCGCCGTCCAGGACGACATCACCTCCCTCGGCGCCGTCACCGGCACCTCGGCCAAGGCCAAGGAGCTCGTCTCCGGGATGAAGAAGACCGTGGACGGCGTCCAGGCCGCCGTCCAGTCGACCCCCGAGGCCTCTCGGCCCAGCTACTTCTTCTTCGACTACGACGCCGGCACCAAGCAGCCCTCCGTCGTCTGCAACCGGCAGGTCGCCCACGCCGTGATCACCCTCGCGGGCGCCCGCAACGCCTTCGGCGACTGCGACGGCGACTTCAAGCAGGTCGGCTGGGAAGACGTCATCGCCAAGAACCCGGACTGGATCCAGCTCGGTGTACGCGACCGGGGCGGCGAGGCCGCCAACAAGGCGGCATTCGACGAGGCGGAGAAGTGGCTGAAGAGCAATGCCGCTACGAAGGGACTGAAGGCCGTCGCGGAAGGCCACTTCGTACGGATCGGCTCCGAGCGGACCACCATCGCGGGCGTCTCCAACGCCGACACCGTCCACGACATCGCCAAGGCGCTGTACCCCGGCAAGGTCGGCTGAGCCGTCATGGTGGCCGTACTGCCTGCTCGTAAGAACGCCTCCGCGGACTCCCGCAAGGGCATCAGCGCCCGTACCCTCGCCGTCGTCCTCTCCCTCGCCCTGCTCGCCGCCCTCACCGCCGCCGTCTCCTGGGGCTCCACCTCCATCCCGCCCGGCGAGGTGTGGGGCGTGGTGTGGCGCAGGCTGTCGGGGGACGCGCCCCGGCCCGGCACCGACGATCTGATCGTGTGGCAGCTGCGGGTGCCGCGCGCGCTGCTCGCCGCGCTCGTGGGTGCCGGGCTCGGTGTCGTCGGTACGGCGGTCCAGGCGCTGGTACGCAATCCGCTCGCCGACCCGTACCTCCTGGGCATCTCCAACGGCGCCTCCCTCGGCGCGGTCGCCGCCATCGTGCTGGGAGCGGGGGCGGGTGGGGCCCTCGGGCTGGGGCTTTCGGGCGCCGCCTTCGCGGGCGCGCTCGCCACCTTCGCGCTGGTGTGGGCCGTGGCCCGGCGCGGCGGCGGGTTCGCGCCGCTGCGGCTCGTGCTGGCCGGGGTCGCGATCGGGCAGTTCCTGTCCGGCTTCACCAGCTACCTCGTCCTCCAGGCCGGGGACGAACAGCAGACCCACAGCGTGCTGTTCTGGCTGATGGGCAGTCTGAGCGGGGCCACCTGGACGCTGCTCGCCGTGCCCGCCATCGCCGTTCCGCTCGCGCTGCTGGTCCTCCAGGCCCGCGCCCGGGGGCTGAACGCGCTGCTGATGGGCGACGAGACGGCGGCCGGGCTCGGCATCGACGTCGTACGGCTGCGGCGCGAGCTCTTCCTCGTCACCAGCGTGCTGACCGGCGTCCTGGTGGCCGTCTCGGGGGCCATCGCCTTCGTGGGGCTGATGGTGCCGCACGTGTGCCGTCTGCTCATCGGCGGTGACCACCGGCGGCTGCTGCCGATCTCGGCGCTCATGGGCGCGCTGCTGCTCGTGGTCGTGGACACCGTGTGCCGTACGGCCATGGACGCGCAGGAGCTGCCCGTCGGCGTCGTCACCTCACTGATCGGCGCTCCGGCGCTGCTGTATCTGCTGGACCGGCGGCTGGGGAGCGAGAGTTGAGTACGGGGGACCCTCAAATGAGGATCGACGTCGAGGATCTGCACGTCGCCTACGGCGGTCGTACCGTCGTCTCCGGCGCGCATCTGCTCGCCGCCGAAGGCGAGATCACCGGGCTCGTCGGGCCGAACGGCAGCGGCAAGTCCACCCTGCTGCGGACCGTCTACCGGCATCTGAAGCCGAGCGCCGGGCGGGTGCTCCTGTCCGGCACCGATCTGCGAGAGCTGAGCCCCGTGCAGGCGGCCCGGCACATCGCGGCCCTGCCGCAGGAGCGCGGCGGCGACTTCGAGCTGAGCGTGCGCGAGGTCGTCGCGATGGGCCGCACCCCGTACAAGCGGGCCTTCGCCGGCGAGGACGCCACCGACGCGGACATCGTGGCGCGGGCGCTGGCCGACGTCGGCATGGACGGGCACGCGGGGCGCCGCTTCACCGAGCTGTCCGGCGGCGAGCGCCAGCGCGTGCTGCTCGCCCGGGCCTTCGCCCAACAGCCGGACGTGCTGGTGCTCGACGAGCCGACCAACCACCTCGACGTACGCCACCAGGTGGAGCTCCTCGCGCTGCTGCGGGCCCAGGGGCGTACCACCCTCGTCTCGCTCCACGACCTCAACGCCGCCGCCTCCGTCTGCGACCGGCTGCACGTCCTGCACGCGGGGCGGGTCGTCGCCTCCGGGGCGCCGCGCGAGGTGCTCACGCCCGCGCTGATGGCCGAGGTGTTCGGGGTGCGGGCGGCGATCGTCGACCATCCGCTGACCGGTGACCCGCTGATCGCCTTCGACCACCGGGCTGTGGCGGACGCGGTGAAGGAAGCGGAGGTGACGGTATGAGCGAGACACCTGACGTGCAGGACCGCTGGTCCCTCGTCGCCGTCGCCGGGCTGCTCTCCTTCGTCGCGATGCTCGACATGAACATCGTGAACGTGGCCCTGGCGGACATATCCAGCGGCTTCGACGTGTCGGCCGCGACCGCCCAGTGGGCGGTCCTGGGCTACCAACTGCCCGTCGTCGCCCTGCTGTTGCCCGTCGGGCGGTGGCTGGACTCGGTGGGCGCGCGGCCCGCCCTGCTGACCGCGACCTCCGGGTTCGCGGTGTGCAGCGCGCTCGCCGCGCTCTCGCCGTGGGCGGCGTGGCTGATCGCCGCGCGGGTCGGACAGGGGGCGTTCGGGGCGGTGCTGTTCGTGCTGATGCCCGTGCTCGCGATGCGGTCGGTACGGCCCGAGCTGCGCGGGCGGGCGATGAGCGTGCCCGCCACCCTCGGCCCGCTCGGCGCGGTGACCGGGCCCGCGCTCGGCGGGCTGCTCCTGGACCACCTCGGCTGGCGCGCGGTGTTCCTCGTCAAGCTCCCCGTCTGCGTACTGGCGCTGGCCGTCGCGTACAAGGCGATGCCGAAGGACGGGCGCCTCCACCGGCCCGACCGGCGCTCGGCGGCCGACGCGCTGCTCGTCGGCACCGGCGTCACCGTGCTGCTGCTGACGCTGACCCTGGCCTCCTCGCACGGCTCGTGGTGGCTGGCGGGCGCGCTCGCCGCCGTACCGCCGCTGTGGTGGTGGCTGCGCGGGCCCGGCGGGCGGCCGGTGACCGGCGCGCTGCGGGCCTCGGGGCTCTACCGGGCGCACGGCGCGGTCCTGGCGCTCGCGGCCGGATTCGCCGCCATGCACTACGTCGTCGCCCTGCACCTCCAGCGCGACGACGGCTTCAGCGCCACCTCCACCGGGCTGACCGTGCTCGCGTTCCCGCTCGGCATGGGGCTCGCCGGACCGCTCGGCGGGCGCCTGGCCGACAAGTACGGCGCCCGGCAGATCGCCACCGCCGGAGCCGTACTGACCGCCGTCGGTCTACTGCTGCTCGTCCCACTGGGCGACAACTGGTCGGCGCCGGACGTCGCCTGGCGCCTGGCGCTCGCGGGCCTCGGCATGGGCCTCAACGGCGGGCCCACGCAGGCGCTGGTCATGGGCGCGGCCCTGCCCGAGCGGGCCGCCACCGTCGGCTCGGCCGTGCAGCTCGCCCGCAGCCTCGGCTTCACCCTCGGCCCGGCCCTGGCGACCGCCGCGTGGGGGCTCGCCGGGGACGGCGACGGCGTACGGGCCGGGCTCGCGCTCGCGGCCGTCGCCGCCTGCCTGGCCGTGCCGCTGCTCGCCGTCCCCGTCCGTATCCCGCTGAAGGCGCCGGCCACCGACCCGGTGCCCGCCGCCCGTTCCTGAACCTGACCCGACCCTGACCCAGGAGTTGCCCCATGTGCGGAATCACCGGCTGGGTGTCGTTCCACCATGACGCCCCCGACGGCCGCGACACCCGCGACCGGGCCCGGATCATCGAGGCCATGACCGCCGCCCTCACCCCGCGCGGCCCCGACGCGGGCGGTGTCTGGCTCGACGGGCACGCCGCGATCGGCCACCGTCGCCTGGCCGTCATCGACCTGGCGGGCGGCGTCCAGCCGATGCCCGACCGGCCCGACGCGCCCACCGCCGTCCTGTCCTACAGCGGCGAGGTCTACAACCACCACCAACTGCGCGCCGAACTACGGCAGTTGGGGCACACCTTCCACACCCGCAGCGACACCGAGGTGGTGCTGCGCGCCTACGCCCAGTGGGGCGAGTCGGTCGCCGAGCACCTCGACGGCATGTTCGCCTTCGCCGTCTGGGACGCCCGCCGGCAGCGCCTGCTGCTCGTCCGCGACCGGCTCGGCGTCAAGCCGCTGTACTGGGCGGCCGTCGACGGCGGCCTGGCCTTCGCCTCCGAACCCAAGGCGCTCTTCTCCCACCCCGAGATCCACCCCCGGGTGGACGCCGACGGCCTGCGCGAGGCGTACAGCCTGCTCTTCAACACCGGCCCCACGGTGTGGTCGGGCGTACGGGAGGTGGAGCCCGGCTCCCTGCTCGTCCTCGACCGGGGCGGCATCCGCGAGCCCCGCTACTGGCAGCTGGCGGCGGGGACGCACGGCGACGACCGGGACACCGCCGTCGACCGCGTCCACCACCTGGTGAGCCAGGCCGCACGCGCCCAGCTGGAGGCCGACGTCCCGCTGTGCAGCCTGCTGTCCGGCGGCATCGACTCCACCGTCCTGACCGCGCTGCTCGCCGACGAACTGCGGCTGCGCGAGGGTGCGGACGCCCGGATCCGCTCGTACGCCGTCGACTACAGCGACCAGGCCGAGCAGTTCACCGGCGACGTGCTGCGCACCGGCCACGACACCCCGTACGCCATCGAGGCGGGCGCCCACATCGGCACCGACCACAGCACGGTCGTCCTCGACCCGCGCGCGCTGCTCGACCCCGAGCACCGCAGGGCGGTCGTGGTGGCCCGGGACTCGCCGATCGGCGTCGGCGACATGGACACCTCGCTGTACCTCCTCTTCGGGGAGATCCGCCGGCACTCCACCGTCGCCCTGTCCGGCGAGGCGGCCGACGAGGTGTTCGGCGGCTACCCCTGGTTCCACAACCCCAAGGCGCTCGCCGCGACCACCTTCCCCTGGCTGCTCGTCACCGGCGACGAGGCGGCGATGCCGCTCAACCCGGATCTGGGCCTGCGCATCGGGGAGTTCCGCGACGACACGTACCGCAGTGCGCTGGCCGCCGTGCCGCACGCCGACGGCGAGAGCCCCGAGGAGCACCGCCAGCGCGAGATGCAGCACCTGTCGCTGACCCGCTGGCTGCGCCAGCTCCTGCACCGCAAGGACCGGCTCAGCATGGCGCAGGGCCTGGAGGTCCGCGTCCCCTACTGCGACCACCGCCTCGTCGAGTACGCCTTCGCCACCCCGTGGGCGCTCAAGAGCTTCGACGGCCGCGAGAAGAGCCTGCTGCGCGCGGCGGGCGCGGGCCTGGCCCCGGAGTCGGTGCTGTGGCGGCCCAAGAACCACTACCCCGCCACCCACCACCCCGACTACAACCGCGGCCTGCAGAACATGGCCCGCGACGCGCTGGACGCGTACGGCGGCCGGGTCCGCGACCTCGCCGACGAGACGCAGATCAAGCCGTGCCTGGACACCCCGCCCGAGCAGTTGCAGTGGGGCCACCGGCTCCGCCTCGAACGTGTCGTCGACCTCGCCCTGTGGCTGGAGCACCACCAGCCCGAACTCGCCCTCTGAGGAGCGCCCTTCATGACCATCCAGGAACCGCTGCCGGTTGCCGAGCCTGTCACCGTGGCTGTCACCGAGGGCGCCCCCGGCCCCCTTCCCGAGCCCGTCCCGCTCATGGGCTGCCCGTACAAGACCGACCCGTACCCGTTGTACGAGCAGATGCGCGAGGACGGGCCGATCCACCGCGTGCTGTTCCCCAGCGGGGTGAACGCCTGGCTCGTCACCGGGTACGAGGCCGCCCACGCCACCCTCAACGACGAGCGCCTGGGCAAGAACCACGACCGGGGCAACGACCGCTGGCGGGCCCGCGCCTCGATCATGCCCGAGCCGCAGCACTCCCAGCTCCAGGTCCACCTGCTGCACCAGGACCCGCCGCGCCACACCCGGATGCGGCGGTACGTAACCGACGCGTTCACCCCGCGCCGCGTCGACGCGCTGCGGCCGCGCTTCCAGGAGCTGGCCGACGCGCTCGTGGACGCGCTGCCCGAGGCGGGCCCGGCCGACCTGGTCGCGGGCTTCGCCGCGCACTTCCCCTTCCAGGTGCTCGCCGAGACCATCGGCCTCCCGGCGCCGCTGGCGGCCCGCTTCGACCGCGACTGGGGCAAGGTGGTCCAGCCGGTGGGCCCCACCGATCCGGGGCGGCCGAGGTACGAGGCGCGGCTACACGGCCTGCAGAGCTACATAGCCGAGGTCGTCGCCCACAAGCGCGAGGACGCGGGCGAGGACCTGCTCAGCCGTCTGGTGGTCGCCCGTGACGAGGGCGAACTCACCCAGGAGGAGCTGGACTCCATGATCTTCCAGCTCCTGGTCGCGGGCCAGGAGCCGGTCACCAACCAGATCACCACGGCGCTGATCGCCCTGCTGCGCCACCCGGACCAGCTGGTCCGGCTGCGCGACGACCCGGCGCTGCTGCCGCGCGCGGTCGAGGAACTCCTGCGGTACGACAGCGCCTTCGAGCTCACCACCTGGCGCTTTCTCGCCGAGGACGACGATCTGCACGGTACGGCCGTACCCGCCGGGGACTCGGTGATCGTCTCCCTGTGCGCGGCCAACCGCGACCCGCGCCGCTTCGAGGACCCGGACGCGCTCGTCCTGGACCGCTCCCCCAACCCCCACCTGGCCTTCGGCCACGGCATCCACTTCTGCCCGGGCGCGGCGCTGGCCCGGGCGGAGCTCCAGGTCGCCCTTGGCACTGTGCTGGCCCGGCTGCCCGGGTTGCGGCTTGCCGTCGCGGACGAGGATTTGGAGTGGATCCAGGCGGTCCTTGGGCGCGGCACTGCGCGGCTGCCTGTCGCCTATGACCGTCGCGTCTGACGCCGTCGGAAGTGCCGTGATTCGTCTGCGGGCCGTCGCTGGCTGGTCGCGCCCACGCGGCGGAGCCGCAAATGTCACAGCCCCGCGCCCCTGAAGGGGCGCGGGACCGCACCGTACTTCCACAAGTCCGCTTAGCCCTCTGACTACGGCGCCCGGCATCCGCCGAGGCGCCATACCGCCATGCCCCGACACCCACTCCTGCACTCCTGGAGCAACCCATGCCGCTGACGACCGCACCGGACCCCGTCTCCACGAGCCTGAGCGCCTCGATCCTGAACCTGCTGCTGCCCCACCACCGCACGACCGACCACCATGAACCCGCGGTGAACGCGGAGTCGTTCCCGCACCAACTGCGCCAGATAGCGGCCTCCGTACGGGCCGGAGCCCCCGTCGTCTTCACTCTCCCCGGCTTCCCCTGCAAGTCCCCCAACCCGGCGAAGGTCCTCGGCCACCTCCCCGACCAGGGCGAACGCCTCTCGCTCCGGTTCCTGGACTCCCTGTGCAGAGACATCGGCCGGATATACCCACCGGGCGCCCGGATCGTCATCTGCTCCGACGGCCATGTCTTCGGGGACCTCGTGCACGTCCCCGACGACCACATCGACGCGTACTCCGACGAGTTGCGGGCACTCATCGCCGCGTCGGAGCTGGACCGGCTCTCCGTCTTCGACCTGCGCGATGTACTCGGCGATTTGTCGCACACCGCCAAACGCACCCACGTCCACGACCGTTACGCCCCGAGCGTGGAGACCCTGCGCGCCGAGGTCCGCACCGACGAGCAGACCCTCGCGCTGTACCGGGGCATCACACGCTTCCTGGTCGAGGACACGGCGGGTTTCACCGGTACCCGCTCGGCGCTGCAACGCGAGTGCCGCCTGCGGGCGTACGGCGTCATCCAGCGCAGCCGCGCCTGGGGCGACCTGATCGCCGAGCACCACGCGAGCGCGGTGCGTTTGTCCATCCACCCCCAACCGGTCGGCGCCGCCAAGTTCGGCATCCGCCTCCTGGACGCGCCCGACGCCTGGACCACGCCGTGGCACTCGGCGGCGCTGCGGCGGGCCGACGGCACATGGACGCTGATGCCGAGCGCGGCGGCGGCCCGACTCGGCCACCTCGTCGAGCAGGACGGACGGCCGAGCCACTTCGAGCAGCGGGCCTAGACCTCACCCGGTGGGCGCCGGGCAGATCCGCTTGGGCAACCCGCCCGCCAGGCTCCGGCGCTCCTCCGGGTCGAGGTCGCGGCCCAGGACCGCGCACACGCGGGTCTTCCAGCGGCCGGGGTCGAAGCGGAGCAGGTCCACCCGCCCGTCCTTGCCGACCCGCAGCACGACCTTGGCGTCCTTGGGGGCCGCGAGGAAGGTCTGGGATTCGTCGAAGTCGTACGACCGCACCTTGCCGGGGTCGGAGGGCTGGAGGAAGCGGACGGAGGTGTCGTTGGCCAGGAAGAACTCGGAGGTGTCGCCCACGAATCCGGCCTTGTAGCCGTCGAAATCCTTCAGCGGCCCGATCGGCCCGTACACCTTCTGCGGGTCTCCGCCGGGCCGTACCGACCACAGCTCGACCATGCCGCCGCCCGTGCGCACCGCCGCGTACCGTCCGCTGCGGTCGAAACCTGCGTCGACGACGTCCGTGCCCGGGGAGATGCGAAGTGGCTTGTTCTCGCGGCCCGTTCGCAGGTCGACGGCGTGTACGGCCGGGTCTCCGGAGATGATGACCTGGACGTGGCCCGGCACGCGGTGGCGGTACAGCTTGAACTTGGGGTGCTTGTCCTTGCTCAGCCCCGTGTCACCCATGTCGAACGGCTGCGACAGGCGTTTCCCGGTGCGGGCGTTCCAGTGCTCGACCAGGCTGCCGGAAACCGTGACGAGCTCGTCGTCGGCGGTGAAGACGTACTCCACCTGCTCCGGCTTGCCCTCCTTGTCGAGGGGCGGCTGGGCGGTGCTGATCTGCGCCACCTCGCGGAGGGTGGAGGTGTCCCGGATCATCACTCTCGTGCGGCCGACGAGGTCGGCCAGCAAGGTCTCGGCCCGGTTGATCTTCAGGTCGGACGGGGGCTGCGGGGAGGCCGCCAGGTCGCGTTTCACCTCGGTGAGGACCTTCGGGGGGCCGGGGGCATCCCATGCCTTCGCGGTCGAATCGATCAGCACCAACTGCTCGCCTTCCTCGCCCAGGTGGGCGAGCATCCGATCGCCGCTGTGGAGCAGCACCGGCGTGCTGGTGAGATGGGTGGTGTCCATCCCCAGCCTCCACCCGGTGACGGCGGTGTCCTCCCAGGCGACCATGGTGAGGGCGGGCTCCCGGCCGAGGAGACGCATGTTGGTGAGGGAGCTGATCCTGGGGCCGGAGAACTGCTTCGCTTCCCTTCCCGGGCGGGTGTCGACGAGGTGCCATTCCCCGTCCCAGACCCCGTAGTGCTCTCCCGTCCGGTCGATGGCCAGGCCGTGGCAGGGCGATTTGGCGGTGTAGCGGTGGATCTGGCGGCCGTCCGCGACCCGGACGGCCTGGTAGGTGGGGGTGCTCACGTTGGCGCCCGCGCGGCAGACGACCAGGACGCCGCCGTCGCCGGACAGGCCGAGCCGCGCGACTGACCCGTCCGTATAGGCTCTCTCCGCCAGCTGACGTGTCTTACCGGTGGCGATGTCGACCGCCACCATGGTCGACTCCTGGAGCGAGGGGCCGGGCCGCTGGGTCACCAGGGTGTTCTCGTCGGGGCCGTACCAGACGGCCTGCACCTTCGGCCCGGACGACGGCAGTTGCCGTCGCGTACCCGCGCGCAGGTCCCACAGCCACAGCCGCCCGTCGGTGTCCATCGCGACCGCGCGGGCGCCGCTCGGGGACAGGGCGGCGATGCCGTCCGTGCCCGAGAACCCCGACCGGACGAGGGTCTCGAAGGCGGCGCCGGGGATCGGGTTCGCGCCTCCCACCAGGTGTTTCGCGTCCCGTGTCGCCGGATCCACGGTGTGCCAGAACAGTGTGCCGTCCTTCGCCCCCAGGTAGGCGATCCGGCGGCCGTCCCTGCTCACCATCGGGGCGACGGCCTTGCCCGGCAGCGGTGTGCGCAGGACCCTGCCCCGGGCCCGTACGAACAGGGTCGCCCGGCCCGACCTGGTCGTCACCAGCGTCACCGTGCCGTCCGCGCTCATCGCGACCGCGTCGACCGTTCCCTGAGTGCCCGTCAGCGTCCAGTCCGCGTCCTTGAACTGGTCGTACCGCCGCAGCAGCGCACTGCGGGCCTCCTGGGTGGGGGCGATGTCGTACGCGGCGATCGCGGCCAGCGCCGCCTGGCCCGGGTCGGTCCTGGTGAGGTCGCGCGACATGATGGCCAGGGCGCGCGAGCGGGCCTCCGACCGGCGCTGGTCGCTGACGTGCGACTGGTAGACCAGGAACGTGCCGAGCCCGGCGATCAGCGCGAGCACCAGGGCGGCGGCGGTCCAGGCGGCGCGCAGCCGGGTGCGTCGGGCGCGGTGGCGGCGGCGGGCCAGTGCCAGGAACTCCCGCTCTTGTTCGGTGAGTTCACGCTCCCGTCCGCCGCCGAGCCAGTGTTCGGCTGCGGCGAGCTGGCGCGGGCCGGGCAGCAGGTCGGGGGTGCGGCCGCCGCGTTCCCAGCGCTGGCGGTCGTGGGCCAGTTCCGCCCGGCCCGCCAGGAACTCGCCGTCGGCCTTGACCTGGCGGCGCAGCGCGGGCCAGGCGGTGACCAGGGCCTCGTGGGCGAGTTCGGCGGTCTCCGGTTCCTCCTCGCCGCCGTGCAGGACGAGCAGGCGCCGCTCGGCGAACGCCCGCGCCAGCGCCCACCGCTCCTCGCCCGCCTCCTGTCGGGTGAGTCTGCGGCGCAGGGGGGTCTCGCTGCCGGGGTGGACCCGGACCAGGCCGGTGAGCAGCCGCAGCGCCTCGGCCTCCGTCCCCGGCCCGACTATCTCGTGCCAGGCCCGCTCCGAGTGGAGTGCGAGAGCGCCGCGTACGCCGCCCATCTCCTCGTACGCCGCCGAGCGCAGCCGTCCGGTGGCCCGCCGCTCCCACAGCTGTTCCAGTACGAAACCGAGCAGCGGCAGGATCCCCGGCTCGCCGCCCGCGTCGTCCAGGATGCGCCGCTCCAGGCCCGGGTCGTACGCCACCGCCGGGACCCGTTCCAGCGGCCGGACGACGACCTCGCGCAGTTGGTCGGGGGTCATGGGGGTGAGCGGGAGCGTGGCGCCGGCGCGCAGGGCGGGGCCCAGGCGCGGGTGCTTGAGCGTCGCGTCCATGAAGTCGGAGCGCAGGGTGAGCAGGACGCGTGCCCCCGGTGCGGGGTGCGCGGGAACGAGCAGGTCGGCGGCCTGGGCGAGCTCGTCCTCGGTACGGTCGAGGAGGGCCTCGGCCTGGTCGAGGACGATCAGGAGCCTGCCGGACGGGCTGCCCGTGGCCCGGTGGAGGGCATCGGCGAGGCCGAGCGAGGCGAGCCAGCCCTCGACCTGGTCGGCGCTGGCGGCCCGGGCGGGCAGCCCGTACGTCCCGGAACGTATCCGCTCGTACAGCTCGGTGGCGATCGCGGCCCGGGGGGAGGCGATGCGCCCGGCGTTCACCACCAGCACGTCGTATCCGGCCTGCCGCATCCGGGGCGCCACTCCGGCCAGGGCCAGCGACGACTTGCCCGAGCCGGACGGCCCGTACAGCGTGACGGCCCGGTGCTCGCCCCGCAGGGCGCGGACGACCTCGTCGATGTCGTCGTCGCGGCCGAAGTAGACGTCCGCGTCGCTCTCCTGGAAGGTGGCGAGTCCGCGGAACGGCGGGGCGGGGCTGATGACGGCGGCGAGCGCGGGCACCTCCCTCACCAGGGTGCGCGTACTGAGGACGAAGGCCTGCTGGGCGTCCTGTTCGGGCTGGGCGGCCACGACGAGGCCGACGGCGGCGCCGAGTTCGTTGTCCCAGACGGGGCTGCCGCTGAACCCCCGCCGGACGTGGGCGCTCTGCCCGTCGGCCCGGGAGAGCTGGATCCAGCCCTCGCTGGTGGCCCCGCTGAACTTGCCCCGGAACCACACCTCGCCCGGCTCCCCGCCGGTGAACCCGACGGCTCGGGCGCCGTGCTCCCAGACGGTGTCGGGGTCGGCCATGGGGAGGGGGGTGGTGCCGGGGACGGGCTCCGGGAGGCGGAGGACGGCTATGTCGCCGGTGCGGTCGGGGCGGGTGGGGATCCAGTGTTCGACGGTGGCGGGCTGGGCGGTCGGCGGGGTGTCGTCGTGGTCGGCCCCGGTCCCGGCCAGCGGGAAGTCGACGGTGAGCACGGCTCCCGTCGCCACGTTCTCCTGACGGGGCAGCCCCAGGGCGTCCGACACCACGTGGGCGCAGGTCACCACCAGGTCCGGGGCGACGAGGGCGCCCGCGCCGCAGACCGCGCCGTCGCGCCCCACGATCCGTACGACCGTCGAGGCCAGCACCTCGTCCGCGCTCCGCGACCGCGCCCCCGTCACCACGACCTCCGCGTCCTCGCGCCCCCGGGATGGCGGGACACCTGGTCAACTCCCTTGCGGAGTATCGTCTGCCGTCCCGCCTCTGCTGTCACTCCTGTTCCAGGTCAGAGTCACGGAGAAATTGGCCTCCGTGGCGGTGCTGGCGATCACGACGTCCGCCTCGGCCGACAGCGACACCCCGAATTCCAGGGTGATCTCGTCGGGCGAGTTCGCCAGGTCCCGGAACCGCCCCACGAAACTCTCCGCGACGGGCCGTACGGTGTCGAGCATCTGGCCGAAGGTCCGCTGGGCCCGGTTGACGGACCCGTCGCCCCGGCCCACCCGCACCAGGCTCTCGTCCACCTCGCGGACCTGGACGCGTATCGTCTCGTCGCTGCCTTCGGCCAGGGGCACTTCGACCGTACGGACAAGGCGTTCGCTCACGGCATCCTCCAGTTCGTCGGGGCTGGGGATCATAGCGAGCGGGTGCGGCGGCACCCGGCGGCGGCCCCGGGAACGGATCGCCCGCGAACGCCATCTACCGGGGTGCGCACCGACAGGACGGTAGAACTGGGCAGAGGGAACCCCCGTTCATCATCCGGCCATCCGACAGAGAGTCTTCAGGGTTCATGGGCCTCACAAGTACGACCGTTCTTCTGCTGGCCGTGATCTGCACGGTGCTGCTGTTCGCCGCCACGATCTGGGTGTGGCCGTTCCTGGCGCGGCGGGGGTGGATGCCGGTGGTGGGCCGGGTGGGCCTGATCCTCACGATCCAGGTGCTCCTGTTCTCCTCCGTCGGACTGGCGGCGAACAGGACGTTCCTGTTCTACGGGTCGTGGGCGGACCTGTTCGGGAACCAGTCAGGGGTGGGGGTGCTCGGCACACAGGCCATCGGCAACCCCGGGGTGAAGCTGGTGAGCAAGGAGGAGGTCCCCGTTCCGGGGTCCGGGACGCCGCACCTCAGCGGGGAGGTGCAGAAGATCTCGGTGCAGGGGGAACGGTCGCGGATCGTCAGCCCGGCGTACGTATATCTGCCGCCGGAGTACTTCCAGAAGGAGTACGAGACGAAGACCTTCCCCGCGGCCGTCGTACTGACCGGCTTCCCCGGCACCGCAGAGAACCTGCTCAAGGGGCTGCGGTACCCCAAGACGGCGTGGATGCAGGTCAAGCAGAAGAAGATGCAGCCGATGATCCTGGTGATGATGCGGCCGACGGTGGCTCCGCCGCGTAACACCCAGTGCATCGACATCCCCGGCGGTCCGCAGACGGAGACGTTCTTCGCGAAGGATCTGCCGAAGGCGATCTCGGGGACGTTCCGGGTGGGCACCGCGGCCCGCAACTGGGGTTTCATGGGTGACTCCACGGGCGGCTACTGCGCCCTGAAGCTCGCCCTCCAGCACCCCGAGGCGTACGCCGCCGGGGTCGGTCTGTCCGCCGACTACAACGCGGAGGTGGACCGCGACTCCGGCGACCTCTTCCACGGCAACAAGCAGGAGCAGAAGCGCGCCAACCTGCTGTGGAGCCTGGACCATCTGCCGCAGGGCCACTCGTCGTTCCTGGTCACGACGTCGAAGCACGGCGAGACCAACTACCGGGCCACCCAGCAGTTCATCGCGAAGGTGCGCAGCCCCGCCCGTGTCTCGTCGATCACGCTGGATACGGGCGGGCACAACTTCAACACGTGGCGGCGGGAGATTCCGCCGGCGCTGGGGTGGTTGAGCGGGCGGCTGCGGGCGGGGTGAGGCCTGCTAGTGGGCGACCCGCTCGGTGAGGAAGTCCTCCCAGGTCCGGGTCCCCACGACGGGGAGGTCGAGGGAGAGGTTGTCCCCGGCGCGGTAGGCGCGCCCGGCCTTGCCCGGCACGCGGACGGGCATCATGAGCCGGTGCTTGCCACGGGCCTGGAGGTAGCTGCGGTTGACGTCGCCCATCCCGTACACCTTGGGCCCGGCGAGATCGGCCACCAGCCCGGCGGGCTCGCTCAGCACCAACTCGACGAGCCGAGCGGCAACTTCCCGCGAATCAACCGGCTGAAAACGAATGCCACCGGGGACGGGGATGACCGGCATCTTGGCCATCTTCTCGGCCATGGTGAGCAGCAGGTCGTGGAACTGGGCGGCCCGCAGCGTAGTCCACGGAATCCCGGACTCGGCGATGGCCCGCTCGGCGCCGAGCTTGGCCTGGAAGTAGCCGAGGGGGACGGTGTCGGCGCCGATGACGGAGATGTAGACGATGTGCTTGACGCCGGCGCGGGCGGCGGCGTCGACGAGGTTACGGGTGGCGACGTCGTCCCCCTTGGGCCCACCGGCAAGATGCAGAACGGTCTCGACCCCGTCGAGGGCGGCATCGATCCCTTCCCCGCTGAGCAGGTCACACCCCACGTACTCCACACCGCTGTCGCGGCTCTCACGCGGATTCCGACTCAGCACGCGTACGGTACGCCCGGCCTCCCGCAGAAGGGGCAGGACGTGCCCGCCGAGGGTGCCGGTGCCGCCGGTGACCAGGATGGGGTTCGTCATGGCTCTTCGCTCCAGAACTCGTTACTCCGTGCCCCCGCCGGTGTCCGGTGGGGTGAGCCGCGCTTCTCGGTGGCTCTGCTTCTGTGAAACGTGGGGGTGGGGGAACGTGACACGATCGCGAGAATTTTTTGGAGGGGGTCAGGGGCAGGCCTGGCCGGGCGCTGTGGACGGGGGGCCGGACCGAGCACTCTCAGCCGGGCAGGTGAATGCGGGCGGCCGGGGGCGTGTCGGCTGGATTTCTGTCAGAAATGCCTGAATTCCTATTATGTGACCCATTATCAACGTATGATTTGTACTGTCCCGGTCGCGGTGTCCGCCGCCGCCCTCCTCCTGCCGCTGGTCGGCATGGCACCGACTGCTGCCGCACGTCCGCACCCGCCCGTACCCGGCACCAAGGAGATCCTGCGGGAGCGCGCCACCCGGCTGAACCCGACCGAGTACGAGTGGCTGTGCAAGCAGCCAGACAGTACGGAGCCCTCGTTGCACCCCGTACGCATGCACTCGTTCAAGCTTTTCAAGAACGTCCAGCCGGACGTGGACGAGGACCGGCTGGAACGCGACGGCTCCTCGCTGACCTGGACAGGACACGTGCGGGGCAAGCCGGAGTGGAAGGTCGTGGTGTCCGCGACCGGCATCTGCGACGTCAACCGGCATGCGACGAAGGCCGGCGTCGACGCGGTGTTCAACTTCGGTGAGCGGGTGTACCGCATCTCGATGCTGCACAACTGTCCCGGCTGGCTGCGGGTGACCGAGGAGGACCCGGCCCAGCGCCAGAAGCCGACAGGGGACGACACCGATCCCGAAAAGCCTTTCCCTCCCGCCGGGGAGCGCAGGGACGAGACCCTACGGCGGCTCAAGGGCCGGGTTTCCAGCGGGCCGGTGGTGATCGACATGATCGTCGGCTACACCCCGGCCGCGGCCCAGCGGATCGGCGGTGAGCAGGCCATCGCGTCCCGCATCCAGCTCGCCGAGTCCTACATCAACCAGGCGTTCGCCGACAGCAACGTCCAGGCGAGCGTGGACGTGGTCGGCTGGTACAACACCGGCTACTACGGCGACCAGACCGCGTCCGTGATGCTGCCGAAGCTCGAAAACCCCAACGACTACCAGCTCGGCGCGCGCGCCGCCCAACTGCGCCAGCAGTACGGGGTGGACCTGATCTCCGTCGTCAACGACGTGCCCTACGGCTCCTCCGGGCAGGCGAACCTGCCGATGCCGATCAGCGAGAAGAGCGACAACCAGGCATTCTCGGTCGTCGATGTGCAGTCGATCGTCAACTGGTACAACTTCGGCCATGAGATCGGCCACAACCTGGCTCTCTTCCACGACCGCGCGACGTTGACCCAGCAACTGGGCGGCCAGGACTACCGCCCCTACCTCACGACGCCGTACAGCACCGGCTACATCACCCCCAACCGGCAGTTCCACACCCTGATGGCATATTCCAGTGCCTGCGGACAGCCGTGCAGCGCGGTGAACCAGTACTCGAACACCGAGAACACCGTGAACGGTCAGCCGCTCGGCGACCAGGACAACAACAACGCCGCGGTCGCCCGTATGACCACGCCCATCGTCGCCGGGTACCGCGCCCTCAACATCTACCGCGAGCGCTACGCCCTGACGCTGGAGCCGTCCTCGGGTGGTTCGGTGCGCCCCTCCACGTACGGCCCCTACCGCCCCGGCGCTGCCGTCACCCTCACCGCCCGTCCCGACAGCGGGTACCGGGTGGCATGGTGGGAGGCCGACGGCATCCGGTACAACCTCACCACCACACAGGCCACGATCACCATGAACCGCGCTCACACCGTCAAGGCGGTCTTCACCCGCCTCTGAAGCTCCCCGCCTCGTTGAGCCGCACCGGCCCGTGCCCGTCCGTTGGCAGGACGGGGACGGGCCGGTCGGGGTGTTGTGGGGGCTTGGCGGACGCCGGTGCGAGCGCACCGCCACGTCCGGGGGGGCGCCCCTCGTCAGGATGGGCGACGCGGTCAGGCGTCCTTCTCCCCGAGCGCCAGGCGTAGCCAGTCCAGCGAGTTCTGGCTCAGCAGCTCGTCGGTCGGCCAGGCGGTTCGCCGTGTCGGTGACGAGGCGGGCGCGGCTGTTGTCGATCCAGCGCTGGGCGTGTTCGTAGCCCTGCGCCCGGTATTCGATGCCCTGGAGCATGTACTCCAGCTTGTCGGCGGCGCGGGCCCAGACGGCTTCGGGGGACTCCTTCGCCTCGTACTCGTCGACGAGCTCGCGTACCGCTGGTGCCAGCAGCTCGGGCATGCCCTCCGTCTGGTCAGCAGTCACCGCACGAGGATCTGCGGCGCCCACCGAGTACTTCTTGCCGAGGTAGTTGACGTCCCCGGTGCGCGTCTCCTGGGTGTCGTGCCAGACCGCCAGGAACGCGGCCCGGGCCGGGTCGGCGCCTTCCAGCTTCGCGATGATCGTGGCGATGAGGGAGGTGCGCCAGGAGTGCTCGGCGACGCTCTCCGGGTCGCGGACGCCGGCCATCCACCATCCCGTACGGCGGGCCTGCTTGAGCGTGCCCGCCTCGTACAGGAAGCGCGCCACCGCGAACAGGTCATCAGCCACGCCCGTCTCCTCAAGACGAAAGCCCCACCCCGGCGGGGGATGGGGCTACGCGTGCCCCGCGGAGCCAACCGCGAGTAGCGTTCTGGTGTCGAGTCAGAACGGAGTTCAGTATGCACGCTCTGCCGCATGACCACACCGGCGCACGCATCAAGCGCCTGCGCGCCGAAAGGCACCTCACCCAGAGGGCCCTCGCCGACCTCTCCCTCGTGCCCTACAGCACGCTGACCAAGACGGAACAGGGCGTCATCCCGACTTCGCCGTACGTGGCTGCCGCCGTCGCCCGCGCCCTCGGGGTCGAGGTCTCCGCGGTCACCGGGCAGCCGTACGTCGCCGAGCTGCGTGCCGACGAGCTGGACGTGCTGATAAGGCCGATCCGCGAGGCCCTGGACGTCTACGACCTCGGGGCAGACCCGGACATCACGCCACGCGCACATCGTCTCCTGGCCGACGACGCGGAAGCGCTCCTCGTCGCCGTGCGGGCGGGCGAGATCAAGCAGGTCGCGACCCGGGTCCCGGGACTGATCCAGGAGGCGACGACGGCCGCCCACTCCGCGCCGGGCCGAGACGCCTGGCTGCTGCTCGCCAGCACCTACCGCACGGCGTACGACGTCGCCTCGAAGCTTGGTTACTACGACCTGGCGACGATCGCTCTCACCCGCATGGACTGGGCCGCAGAGCGCGGATCGGACGCGGTCGTCGGCGGCATGTACCGGTACATGCGGGCCCTCACGTACATGCGTGCCGGGCAGTACCGCACCGGGGAGCGGTCGTCGACCTCGGCCTGCGCACGCTCGAACAGGCCGAGGCCGGCCGGGAACGCGACGTGTTGACGGGGCAGTTGCACCTCGGCGCGGCAGTCATGGCGGGCCGCTCGAAGGACGGTGGCCGAGCAACCGGGCACCTGGACGAGGCGGCGAGGCTAGCCGAGTCCACGGGTGAGGCCGTTGCCGTGCACTGGCTGTCGTTCGGGCCGACGAACGTCGGTGTCCACCGGGTCTCGGTGCTGGCCGAGCTGGACGAGTACGGGGAAGCAGCGGAGGCTGGACGGGGGCTAGCCATCCCGGCGGACTGGCCGGCGTCCCGGCGAAGCCATCACTACGCCGAGGTCGCACGGGCCCAGATGTGGACCGGCGATCTCGCCGAGTCGTTCCGCAATCTGGTGAAGGCGCGCAAGGCAGCCCCGCAGCAGGCGAGGTATCACCCCACGGTCCGCGAGACGTACTCCGGGCTTGAAGCCGCGAAGCGCCAACTGCCGGACTCGTTCCTGTCGTACGGCTCGTGGCTGGGCGCATAACCCTGCGCGAATCCTTGGCCCCGACTATCAACATGCCGTGATAGTCGGGGCCTTGGCGTGGGTGGACTCTGTCGGCACCAGCCCCGATGACATGGAGCCGACCATGGTCCGTCGCCACACTGCTGGGGGTCTTGAGCGCCGTCGCGTCGTTACTGACGCTGCGTCTGGCGTACCGGACCCCAGCCCCGCCGATCCCAAGGAGCCTGCCAACCCAGCGCTGTACCGGCACTGCGAGGTATGCCGCGAACCGGGCGCCGACATCGCCACCCGCATCTTCGTCGCCGACTCCGGCGCCAGCCACACCAGCTACGCGCACCGTGGCTGCGCCGAGGCGACCGAGCCCACCGGGGTGATCACGCCGTGATGAACCAGACCACCAGAGCCATCACCGACTGGCTCGCCTCCGCACACCACGTGCCCGCGCAGGCCCGACGCGAATTCGACGTAGGTATCGCCCTCGTGCCAACCGGCGACAAGTTCGACGCAATCCGTCTCCCCGCACCCATCGTCCACGCTGCCGCAGGCAACGAAAACCCCGACGCCGTCGCCGCGTTCCTCGCCAAAACCCTCCCCGGCGGAGCCGTCATCCACGACGCGTACGGCATCGGCGTCTGGTACTACGCACTCGTACCCCCAGGCACCCACACCCACTGGCGAACGCCAGACATCGAGTGCCTGCGCCCAGGCACCTGGCTAGGAGTCCCCCGCCTCGACCTCACCACACGCCCCGGCCCCCACTGGGCCCTCCCACCCCACGCCGTCGGCTCCCTGTGCCCGGCCGAAGCCGTCGCCGACCTCGTCGCCCTCGGGCAGGACAGGCTGCGTCAGACACCGAATCCCATGACTCCGTGACTCGCAGATCGTCTCCACCGAAATCCTTCGTGACGCCGACTTCCCGAACTTTCGTCTGCGGTTGACTCTCCATGAGCTCCTGACCGGCCCACAGAGAGAGCCAACGAAATTGAAGGCGATGCATTCCAAGAGGAAGCGGAAGAGAATTCTGGGCGCTGCGGCCACGCTCACCCTCCTCGGACTCATACCCACCGTCGCCATGGCGACCCAGGACGACGACAACGGCGGGAGACTGTCCGGAAGTCTGGAAGCCGGAAGCGGGAACACCTGGTACGCGGGCGGGAAGTTCCGTATATCCAATACATCCAAAAAACCCGTCGCCACCTGGAAGCTTGAATTCGACGTCACCGGAGGGAAATTCGAGAACCATTCGGCCTGGAACACCACCGCCGTACAGTCCGGCAGCCATGTGAAGCTCACCCCGAAGGAAGGTCATCCACTGCGCCCGTCGGGCACGCAGGACGTGCTGTGGGGCATCAGCGGACAGGGCACCTCCGGCCTGCGCATCACCAACTGCTCGCTCGACGGCAGCACGGTCAAGAGGTGCGGGAGAGACGCGCACGCCCCCGAGCCCAAGGAATCCGGCACGTACACGCCGAGCCCGCCGGCGAAAGCACCCGTTCCCCCGCGACAGGGCGGGTCCACTCCCCCACGGGACAGCGGCGTGGGGCAGGGGCCCGCCGGTTTCTCCGTCCGCGCGGCGTCGAAGACGGACGGCGCCACCAGACTCCGCCTGCTCCAGCTGACCTGGGCCGCGCCCGGCGGCTCGGACGCCATGCGGCGCTACGAGGTGTACGTGGACGACCGGCTCGCCTCCACCGTCTATACGAGCGCGAAGCGCGGCAAGGTCGCGCAGACCCTGCCCGTCGGCCCCTCCCCCGTACGCACCATGAAAATCAAGGTCAGGGCGCAGCAGAACGACGGCCGCTGGAGTGCCTTCTCCTCCGTACAGACAGTCGCCGTCCCCTGACCGCGCATCCCCCCCACACACCTGACGAGTAGGCAGATCATCAGCATGAGGAAACACCTCGGCGTCACAGCGGCGTGCGCGCTGCTGCTGGCGCCCCTGGCCCTCACCGAGGGCACGGCCTCCGCACACGGTACGTCCTTGTCTCCCCCCAGCCGGGCCCTGGTCTGCAAGGACCTCGGCGTCATGAACGGGGGCGGCGGCCGTACGAGGAGCGAGGCGTGCAACGCCGCCTATCAACGCAGTCGGGAGTACCCCTTCAAGGACTGGATGGGCGTGCTCCAGGCCGAAGTCGCCGGCCACCATCGCTCCTTCCTGCCCGACGGGAAGCTGTGCAGCGCCAACCGACCCAGGTTCGAAGGGCTCGACCTCGCGCGCACCGACTGGCCCGCCCAGAAACTGCGGTCCGACTCCGAGCAGACCCTCGTCTTCAGGGAGACCGCCCGGCACGCCCCCAGCCACTTCGAGTACTACGTCACCAAGGACGGCTACGACCCCGCCAAGCCGCTCGCCTGGAAGGACCTGGAGGCCATCCCCTTCCTCGTCGCCGAACAACCCGCCATCGACACCCACACCAGCTGGGCCACCCATCTGCCCGCCAAGAAGGGCAGGCACCTGATCTTCACCATCTGGCAGCGCGAACTCCCCTCCAGCGGCGAGGCGTTCTACGCCTGCTCGGACGTGGACTTCACCTGACAGGTCCCGGAAAGGAGGGATGGTGAACGCCTCTTGCGCGAAGTCGAGCAATCCACTGACCGGATTGTCACCAGCCGACTGATCGCTTGAAAAGTACAAGCGCGAGCGTTGAGTATGTCCGTGGACCGGCACGCTCAATTTAATGAGGTTGAACCGCATGACAGAGCTGGCTTCAGCATTGACCGAGGAACAGAGCACGCTGGTTCTCTTAGGGCCGTTCGCCGAGAAAGAGTCTCTTCCGGGCCATGGGGCAATGGGAGAAATACCGGTGGGGGTGCTGCGATCAGGCGGTGAATACCGACTGATCGCCTGCGAGTCCCTACGCGCCGGTGCGCCGCTGTTCTGGGTCGACGGCGAGACGACCGATGTGCCGAGCCGGTATTCCGTACAGGTCGACGAGGGCGTGCATCTCGATCTGCCCGAGGGGGTGGGGCAGGAGGAGATCATGGACGTCTACTTCTGGCGGTTCATGAATCACAGTTGCTCGCCGAACACCCGGATAGTGGGGCGGCAGGTGCTCGCCGTCACGGACATCGGAGCGGGCGAGGAGATCACCTTCCACTACGCGACCACCGAGTTCGCCCTGGCCGAGCCGTTCGACTGCCGGTGCGGCAGCCAGAACTGCGCGGGCCGTATCGCGGGTTTCTCCGCCGCCTCGGACGTCGAGCGCGCACGGCTGCGGCCCTGGCTCGCCCGGCATCTGCTGACCTCCCGGCTGTGACCACCGCCGCCGTACGGCATCCGGGCGCCGGCGCATGAGACGGATACGTTTCTCGCGAGCGGACGTCACCGCCTCGCTCGTGGTGTTCCTGGTGGCGCTGCCCCTGTGCGTCGGCGTCGCGGTCGCCTCGGGAGTGCCCGCCGAACTGGGCCTGGTCACCGGCATCGTGGGCGGCCTGCTCACCGGAGTGCTGCCCGGCAGCAGCCTCCAGGTCAGCGGGCCCGCCGCCGGACTCACCGTGTTGGTGTACGAGGCGGTGGAGACGTACGGGCCCGGCGCGCTCGGCGTCCTGGTGCTGCTGGCCGGGGTGCTCCAGATCGCGCTGGGCGCGTTGAAACTGGGGCGGTGGTTCCGGGCGATCTCCACGGGGGTGGTCCAGGGCATGCTCGCCGGGATCGGGCTCGTCCTGGTCGCCGGGCAGCTCTACACCCTCACCGGCGCCCACGCCCACGGCGGCGGCCTCGCCAACCTCACCGGGCTGCCCGACCTTGCCATAACCACGGCCTGTTCCGCCGATGCCGCCATTGCCCTGGGGATCGGTGGGGGCACCGTCAGTGTCCTCATTGCGTGGCCGCGCTGGCGCCGAGTCGCGCGCGTGGCTCCCGCACCCCTGGTCGCCACCGCCCTGGCCACCTGCGCGGTCGCGCTGTTCCACCTGCCCGTACCGCGCCTGGAGGTCAACGGGCTGGCCGACGCCGTCTCGCTGCCCGAGCGCGAGGACTTCGGCCGTCTCGCCGGTGGGCCGGTGCTGCTGAGCGCGCTCGGCACGCTCCTCGCGTTCACGCTGATCGCGTCCGCCGAGTCGCTGTTCAGCGCGGCCGCCGTGGACCGGCTGCACGACGGGCCGCGTACCGACTTCGACAAGGAGCTGATCGCCCAGGGCGTGGGCAACTCGGTCTGCGGGATCCTCGGTTCGCTGCCGATGACCGCCGTGATCGTGCGCAGCGCCGCCAACGTACAGGCGGGGGCCCGAACGAAGCTCTCCCGCGTCCTGCACGGTGTGTGGCTGCTGCTCTTCGCCGCGGCCTTCCCCGCCGCCCTGGGCGTCATCCCGCTGGCCGCGTTGGCGGGCGTACTGGTCCACGCGGGCGGCCAGCTCATCCCCGTACGGGACTTCGCACGGATGTGGCGTACGGACCGGGGAGAAGCCGTCGTCCTGGCCGGGACGGCCGCGGCGATCGTGGCGACCAACCTCTTCGAGGGGGTGCTCGCCGGGCTGCTCCTCGCGGTCGTCAAGACGGCGTGGGCGACCTCCCACGTGCACCTGGAGGTCAAGGACACCGAGGGAGGCGGTCTACGGGTGTACGCCACCGGCAGCGCCACGTTCCTGCGTCTGCCCGCGCTCCTGGACCAGTTGGAGGCGCTGCCGCGCGATCGCGCGCTGGAGCTCGACCTCAGCGGTTTGCGCCACCTCGACCACGCGTGCGCGACCGCGTTCGAGAGCTGGTCGAAGCGGCTGCTCGTGCCGGGCGCGCGGGCGGCCTAGGGCCTGTCCGCAGGGGCTCAACAGGGTGGGAGTGCGACCAGGCCGGGCGTACGACGTGTCCCGTCGCGCAGTCGGAGCCGTTCCTGCTCGACCGTCACCAAGGCCAGCTCCAGCGCGTGGACATGACTCCGGAGCTCCGCCTGCCGATCGCGCAACCCGCGACACTCGACGAGCAGATCGTCCCGCTCGGCGAGGAGTTCGTCGCGCTCCTCCTCCAGCGCCACGGCCTCCTGCGCGTCGAGCTCGCCGGCGGCCGCGGCCATGCGGAGCTCGGCCAGTTCGGCGGTACGGATCAGCTTGAACGGCGAGAAGTTCACGCGGACCTTCCTCAAGGGGCGGTGGTCCGACCGTCGTCCGGCCGGGGCAGCTTCGGGCTCCCGGCAAGCGAGTATCGCCGCCGCCGGGGCGTGCGCCGAGGGGTGTGGGGGTGCCTCGCCGGTGCCTCCCGCCGGCCATCCGGCCCTGGGCTCGTCCTTCCACGGGTGGATTCGAATAACGATCGTCTGCCATTTGATATCCCCCAACGGACAAGTGGAAATCAGCTTGCCCCCTATCCCCTGGAGCAGATTTGCACAAAAGGAAGCACAAGATGCGAGCAGCGCTCGCAATAAGCCTGACATTGAGTGCCGGGGGCACCGCGCTCGCCATGAACACCGCGCACGGCTCCGCCCCGCAGCGGTCGACGATCGGCAGCAAGCTGTCGAGCGCTTGCGCTGGTGCTCCGGCTTCGGGGGGCGCGAGCAGCACGCCTGACAGCCCCTCACCCGCCAAGCTCGGCACACCGGCTGAACCCGGCGCGCCTGCCGCACCCGCCCAGCCCGCCGAACCGACTGTGCCCGATTCGGGAGCCGTCGCCGAGGCCGGTGCGAGTGCCGGTGCCGGTGCCGCCGCCGAGGCTGGTGCCAGTACAGGTGCCAGCGCCGAGACCGGAGCCGGTGACAAGGCTGATCCCGCTACCCCCGACCCCGACCCCGCCGCCGGTGCCGGTGCCGACAACGCAACCCCGCCGGAGGCCAACGGCGACGCCGCCCAGTCCCCCGATCCCTCCCCGTCCGCCGACGGCAGCGGCTCGCCGACCTGCCGGGGCAACGAAGGCAAGCCCGCAGCCATCGTCTCCATGGGGGACAGTTTCATTTCGGGCGAGGGTGGACGCTGGAAGGGAAATGGCAGCGCACGGGGAAACAACATCGGCTCCATCTACGGCACCGACCTGGCATCCGTGAACTGCAATAAGTCCGAGAGCTGGTGCAATCACGATGCCACCCGGATCTATGGAGACACCGACGGCAAGTGCGACCGCTCCAACGTGGCGGAAATCAAGGGAGCCGATGTCGACGGGATCCCGCCGGAGCGACGCTTCAACATCGCCTGCTCCGGCGCCGAGACGCAGCATGTCACCAGTCAGACCTTCACGGGAGAGAGGCCGCAGACGGAACAGCTCGCCAAGATCGCCTCGACCAACAACGTCAAAGTGATCGCTTTGTCCATCGGCGGCAATGACCTGAAGTTCGCCGACATGCTCACCGACTGCGCCAAGAATTTCCTGAAGCCCATTTGGCCTCGCTGGCTCGGGGGCCACCCCTGCGAGGATCAGAAGGAACCCGAGTTCACCGGACGTCTTGAGCGTATGAAGACCGGAGTCGCGTCCTCACTGAAGGCCATCCGCACAGTGATGAAGGACGCCGGCTACGACGACGGCGCTTACACGCTGGTCCTCCAGTCCTACCCGAACCCACTGCCCGCCGCAGATCAGTTCCGTACTCGCGAAGACAGCTATGCCCGATTCACCACCGACGGCGCCCCCTTCTACAGTGCCGATGCCAACTGGGCGCGTACGTCTGTCATCCCCAAGATCAGCACAGCCCTACGGGATCTGGCCAGCAGTCAAAAGGCCGTATTCCTCGACCTGACCAATGCGTTCGCCGGGCACGAACTGGGCGCCGCAGATTCCCGTTTGGCGGCTTCGAACAACACCTTGACCAGTCCGTTGACCGGAGATCGAGCCGAATGGATCCGCTGGGTCGGATTTCCCCAAGGGTATCTACAAGAGGCGGTGCACCCCAACTACTACGGCCAGAAGGCGCTCAGCCGCTGCCTGACCGAGACCATTCGCCTGAGCACCAACGGGAAGCGAGAGTTCAGCTGCACAGGCGCCGCGAAGCAAGGGCCCGAGAGCGTGACGGTCTCATAGGCCGGCGGCTCGCATGCGATGTCTCCCCACGGCGAGGGGGAACTTCCCCTCGCCCCCTATCCCACGGAGCAGATTTGCACAAAAAGAAGCACAAGATACGAGCAGCACTCGCAGTGAGCCTGACGCTGAGCACCGGAGGCACGGCACTCGCCGTGAACGCCGCGCACGGCACCACCCCGCCCCGATCGCACGTCAGCAGCAAGACGTTGGCCGCCTGCCCCGGCGGCCTCCCGGGCGCCAACACGCCCGCCACCGCCGGAGGAACAGGCGCAGCCCCGGGCCGGGCTCCCGCCCCCGCCCCCGCCAAGGAACCTGCCGGTACCGACCGCAAGGACACCCCCACCCCGCCTACCCCCACCATCACTCCCACTCCCGCCCCGGCCCCTGGCACCGGCGATCAGGCAAGCCCTGCCAAGCCTCCCGCCCCTGCCCCTGCCCCTGCCCCTGCCCCTGCCCCTGCCCCTGCCAAGCAAGAACCCCCCGCCAGTCCCGACGACGGAAGCACCGCCGAGAACAGCAACACACCCGCTGACACCGACACCGCCGAGGCGCCTGCCGCCGACACGGACACCGAACTTCCCACTGACAGCACAAGCGTCACAGGCAACGACAACAGCGACATCGACAGCAACGAATCCGAAGGGAGCACTGCCGAAACAACCACGGCCGAGGAGACCGGACAAGCCGAGGAAGGCGAACAAGCCGACGCGGGTGGCGGACAGGCCGACGACAGCGGCGACGCACAGGCCAACGAGGAGGCGGACGTTCAGACCGAGGCCGCGCCCGGATGCCCGCCCGCCGGCTCGCCGGGAGCGGGCGGCACCACTCCGGCACCGCAGCCCGAAAGTCCCTCGGGTGCGGCAGATCCCGTAACCAAGGAGGACCCGTCCGCGGGCATCGACATCCACTGCGTGCCCGACGAGAAGAAGGCAGCGAATACACCGAAGAGCCAGATATGCCCGACCGATCCCAGCGGCGGGCCGACCCGGCAGGGTCGTAGCGCCCCGACATGGACCGAGGGGCTGGGACTTCCCTCGGAGCAGAATCCGGGAGCCGTATTCACCAAGGAACTGTACAAGCGGATCGCGAACCTCAACAACGACCAATTCGTATGGGTCCGGGATCACGTAATGCAGCAGTCTGCCTCGGATCCCGTCTGGGCGCGTCTGCAACGCAGCTTCTACGCGAACGGCTGCACGGGGGTGTCGTGGGTGAGCCAGCAGACCCTCAACGCCTGTCTTCAGCACGACTTCCGGTACACCGTCGGACCCAACTTGTTCCCGGGAACCCTCTCTTCGGAAAGGGATGCCGCCAACGTTCAGCTCGGGAACAATGTCGGCGGAGTTACGGGCTGGTTCGCGAAGTGGCTGACAAGGGTCGCCGGAGGGCTCTTCTACGCGTCTACGAAGGCTACCGGCCAGCCGGTGGGGAACCTCTTCGGAGTCATGGACCGAGGCGCGTGACCGGCCGGGCGCGCGGAGCGGTGCAGGGCCGGGCGGAGAGCACTCGGCCGTCCACCGTCCCGCCACGGCAGCGGCTGTCAGCCCAGCTCGACCGGCCCCGGCCCCGACCCGCCCGCCACCGGTTCGCCCACCGCCGGACCGGGCAGCTCGGGCAGCGACGGCTCTGCGGGCGGCGCCTGGGGCGACTGCGGCTGCTGCGCTCCCCCGCCCCCGCCCCCGGTCTGTCCGGGACCAACCCCGCCCGCCTGACCAGGGGTCGCCCCGCCCGTCCGACCGGGACCCCCTCCGCCGATCGAAGCGCCCACCCCGCCCTGCCCCCCGCCGGGGAACGACGCCAGTCCCAGCCCCCCTCCCAGAAAGCTGAGCCCGAAGCGTATGAGCTGCTGGATGGCCATGCCGAACAGGCTGGAGAGCTGCTGGTCGGCCGCGGCCAGCTCCGTCGTCCCCGCCGCCGCGTCGCGGGTGAACACCTTCGGGCCGACTGTGTAGCGGAAGTCGTGCTGAATGCAGCCGTTGACGATCTGTTGGGAGGAGAGACCCCTGACGGCCTTCCGCAATTCCTTCGGCGGGTCGTCCGTGCACCGCTTCGAGGCGAGACTGGTCCGCAGGAACTTCACCTGCACCTGGCTCACCCCCTTGTAATCACCCGCCTTTACGGCATCGCGCACCCTGATGAAGGCGGGGTTATCGAGATTCGCGATCTTCAGGTATTCGGTCCGCTCGACATCCGCCCCGGGTTTTTTCTCCTCGGACGGTTCGTCGCCCTTCCCGTCAGCTGCCCGGACCCTGACATCGGCGGCCCGGCCGGTCGCACGGGCGGGTTCCTCACCCGCGCCCGCATATACCGATGCCCCGGCCGTCACCGCGGCGAGCGAGGCCCCTACCCCAACCAGCACCCTTAACTTTGCTTTTTTGGGCATACCGTTCTCCGTCCCTCTGGGAGGCCAGACTCAGGCTGTTCTATCAGAGGCTCCACCCACGGGAATGGTGGCGGGTAAAACTTGCCCGAAGTGGACAAAGACTTCCGCATATTCGATGTCTAGAGCCTTAGCGCGAACGCCAGTTGGGGTCCGGAATCCCCCAATACCGGCAATGCCGCGTCGACCAGCGGGAGCGCCGCACCGGGCTCGCCCTCCCTCAGATGGCTGTACGCGACACCGGCCAGGCACGAGGCTGATAACTCACGCTCTCCGGCCACCGCGGCCGCCCGGGCGGCGACGAGGTAGTAGCGCTCGGCCGTGGTGCTCTCGCCGAGGCCGATGGCGAGTCCGGCGCACAGGCTCGCCGTCCGGGCGGCGAGGAAGAGGAGTTCGGCGTCGGTGCCGCGGTCGTCGGCCGCGGACAGGACGGTGACGAGCAGGGACAGATCGCTGCGGGCGGCCGGGAAGAGGATGTCCGGGCCGACGGTCTCCGCCATGGTCTCCAGGGCCTCGACCCTTGCCCGGGCCCACTTCACCGTGTCTGTACCGGTGTCGGGCGCCGTCCGAAGCTCCTCCGGGACCGGGACCGGGACCGGGACCGGGTCCGGCACGGGCCCCCCGTCGGCCACCGCCGCCCGCCACTGCTGGACGAAGGCATGCGCCAGCGGCGCGGTCACCGCGAAGCGGCGGGGGGCCGGGCCGGTGCCCAGCCTGCTCCCCTCGCGCAGGGCGTCCGTGGCTCCGGCCCGGGTCCAGGGCAGGGCGAGCAGGCCGGTGATGTCCTCCGTCGCCGACTCCAGCCAGGCGGGCCAGCCCAGCCGGGCCACCTCGCTCTCGGGAACGTGGTGGAGGTGGGCGATGGCCAGTTGCGCGGTGCGTTCCGGCACGGTCCTGCCGGACTCCCAGCGCGAGATCTTCTCACGACGCGCGGCCATGTGCCCGTACCCCAGCTGCTCGTGGGCGTCGGCCACCAGGCGGGCGTAGGACGGGTGCGAGGCCCCTATCGATTCCCGCAGGGAGGCCAAGGGGTGTTTTGCCATAAGGGGTTTTCGTCTTCCGAGAACAGGGCCGGGAGCAGGGACGGGAACGGGGTGCTCTCAGCGTTCGGCGTGCGGGGACCGGGACTCCCGCCACCGGGCCAACTGCCGGAGGACTTCGGCACGTTGCTCGCGGGTGAGGCGGTCGAGGTAGAGGGTCCCTGCCAGGTGGTCGCTCGTGTGCTGGAGGCGGCGCGCGAAGTGGCCGGTGCCCTCGACGACGACCTGGTTGCCGTCCTTGTCCCGCCCGCGCACCACCGTGCGGGCGGCGCGGAGCAGGTCGTGGCAGGTGCCCGGCAGGGACAGGCACCCCTCCTGGCGGAGGATGGGCGGGACGCCCGGGATCAGCGCGGTGTCGAGGACCGGGACGCAGAGGTGGCCGGTGTGGCGCACGCCCTCGTCGTCGACGCAGTCGTACACGAATACGTTCGCGTCCGCGCCCACTTGGTTCGCTGCGAGGGTGTCGCCCCGTACCTCGCACATCGTGGCGAACATGTCGTCGATCAGCCGGGAGAGGGCCTCGGTCGCGAACTCGGTGACGTCGGCGCACGGGCGGCGCAGGGCCGGATCGCCGAACTCCGCGAGCGGGCGGCGGGTGCCGCGCGGCACCTGCGCGGCCCGTGCGCGGTCGCGGGCGTGGCGGGCGGCAGACATGAGGTCAGTGGCCGTGCTGTTCGGCCAGCGCCTCGACGAGGTCGTGGGCGGCGGGATCGGCGACGTGGGCGGCGAAACGCTCCCGGTACTGGCGGGCGAGCCCGGGTGGCAGGATGCCGACCAGGGCGATGGCCCGGTGGGCGGTGGCCGCGGCGGCGTCGAGCTCCCCGAGGGCCAGTTGGGTGTCGACCACGGGCAGGAACTGCCGGGCGGAATAGGGGGACGGCGGGGTGTGCGGGCGCGTCGCGGGGCTGTCGTAGAGCAGCCCGACGAAGCACGGCAGGGCCTTCTTCGGGCGGCCCAGGTAGAGCCAGGCGGTCCCGGAGGCGGACGCCAGCCACGTCTCGTCGACGTTGAGGGCGAGCGGGTCGGGCGTGCGGTCGCGCTCCTGGGCGGTGAGCGCGGTGGTGGCGCGGATCAGCGCCCGGGTGACGGCCTTCCCGTCCCCGAGGAGGGCGAAGGCCTGGGCCTCCCGGGTGTACAGGGCGGCCGCGAGTTGCGGCGCCGGGCGCCGGACGGTGACGCGCGCGGCATTGACCAGGGCCAGCGCGTCCTTGGGGTCACCGACGAGCAGGTGGCGGGAGGCCAGCTCGACCAGGTAGCAGGCGACGTGCCTGGGCGCGCCGGCTGCGGCGGCGGCGCGGATGGCGGCGAGGCAGTAGCGTTCCGCCCGCGCTTCCTCTCCCAGGCAGCCGCTGAGCCAGCCGCACAGCGTGGCGGCGCGGGCGGCGAGCAGGAGCAGCCGTGCCCCGGTCGCGAAGTCGTAGCCGCACCTGCTCAGAAGGTGGGTGAGCAGCTGGTGTTCCGCGCGGGCGGCGGCGTACAGGACCGCCGGGGTGACCCTCGCACCCGCTTCCTGGAGCTCCAGTGCTTCCAGGCGGGCCTCGGCGTGGGCGAGCGTCTCGGGGGTGACGGGGGATCCGTTGCGGGAAGGCGGCTGCGGGTGGTCCAGCGCGCTGAGCGCCTTCTTGAGCAGGGACTCCAGGGCGCGGCCGGTGACGGCCAGATAGGCGCGGGGTCGGGCGTCGTCGAGCCGGGCGGTGTTGCGCAGGACGTCGATGGCGCTCTGCGGGGTCCACCGCCGGTACAGCAGCGCGGCGTCGTCGGTGACCAGGTGCAGCCAGTGGGGCCAGCCCATGCGCAGCACCTCGTCCTCGGGCACCCCGTGGACACGCGCGATGGCGAGCTGCGTGGTGTGCCCCGGCCCCTTGGGCGCGGGCGCGGTGCGGCTGTCGAGCGCGGTGAGCACGGCGCCGAGGTCGTTGCGGGCCTCGACGATCAGCCGCGCGTACGCGACCCGGGAGAGGCCGAGTGTTTCCCGTGCCATCTCCCATGGATGCAGGACGATGTCCGATGAGTCCGGTCCCGTGTGCATGCTCCACCCCCACCAGTGATTGAACGATCACTAACCATAGGGAGGGTTTTTGTACGGAGACGGCTAAGTAAGGCACACCTTGGTTGCAGGTCGGACGAGCCCCGTGCGACCCGCCCCGCCTCACTGTCCGAGCTGCTCGGACAGTGAGGCCAAAAGGTCCCGTACGGGGGGCTCGGCGGCGTGCGGAGTGAACAGCTGCCGGTACTGGCGGGCCATTCCGGGGGGCAGGCTGCCGACGACAGCGATGGCTCGGTGGGCGGTGTGCACGGCGGCGTCGAGTTCCCCCAGGGCCAGCTGGGTGTCGACCACGGACAGAAACCGCCGTGCGGCGTAGGGGGAAGGGGCGCCGGGACGGTGGGACTCGGAACCTTCCTCCAGCAGCGGGGCGAGGCACGACAGCGCCCTCCTGGGCCGGCCCAGGAGGAGCCAGACAGCCCCGGACGCCGAGGCCAGACACGTCTCGTCGACGAAGGCGAAGAACGGGTTGGGGCTGCCGTATCGAACGGACAGCGCGGCGGCGGCACGGTCCAGCGCCCGGTCGGCGGACTTGTCCTCGCCGAGCCGCGCGAAGGCCTGGGCCTCCCGGGTGTGCAGGATGGCCGCGAGCTGGAACGAGGGCTGCCGGACGACCCCCCGGGCAGCTGCGACCAGGGACAGCACGTCCGTGGGAGCCCCGGCGAGGTGACGGAACGCCAGGTCGGGCAGGAACGACGCGACGTAATCGGGCGCCCCCGCGGCGGCGGCGGTGCGGATGGCAGCCAGTGAGAAGCGCTCCGCCCGCGCCTCCTCTCCCAGGCAGCCGCAGAGCCAGGAGCACAGCCTGGCGGCGCGGGCGGCGAGCAGGAGCAGTCGGCTCCCCGTCGCGCGGCTGTAGCCGCCACTGGTCAGAAGGCTGGTGATCAGCCGGTGCTCCGCGCGGGCGGCGAAGTACAGGACCGCCGGAGTGATCTGGGCACCCACCTCCTGGCGCTCCAGCGCTTCGATCCGGGCTTCGACGTGGACCAGCCCCTCGGGGGTGACGCAGGGCCCGGAACGAGGAGTCAGCGGCGGCGGATCGTCCAGCGCGGTGAGCACGTTCCTGATCTGGGAGCTCAGGGCGGAGCCGGTGACGGCGAGGTAGGAGCGAGGTCTCCCGTCGGTGAGCCTGGCGGTGGTGCGCAGTGCCTCGACGGCGCTGCCGGGGGTCAGCCTCTGATGGAGCAGCGTCGCGTCGTCGGTGGCCAGGTGCAGCCAGTGGGGCCAGCCCAGGCGCCGCACCTCGTCCTCGGGCACTTGGTGGATGTGGGCGATGGCGAGCTGCGCGGTGGGCTCCGGCGCGGTTCCCCCGGACTCCCACCGCAGGACCTTGTGGTGGTTCTTGACGGCCATCGGCCCGAAGCCGAGTTCTTCGTGCGTCGTGGCGACCAGCCGTGCGTACGCCGTCTGGGAGAGGCCGAGCGCCCCCCGCGCGACCTTCAGCGGATGCCGCGCGCCGCCCGACGTGCCTGGTCTCTCGTACATGCCTTACCCGTGGTAGGAGGTTGGTCGCCGGAGTCTAGGGAGTTTCCGTGGTCTATACCACTTTGGTTTGGTCAGGCACCTACTGCACCGCCGGCCGGCCGTACGGCCCCGCAGTCCGCCCGTTCGGTACGGCACGGCTTGCACAGCCCGTCGGTGCACGCCGGGCCGACCAGGAAGATCCGGCACCCGCAGTCGCCGCAGGAGCCGCGCGGCGGGCCGTGGGGTCGCTGCCGGAATTCCACCTCGCGTACGGGGTCCGGTGCCCGGGCCGCTCGGCCGGTGCACCGGTCCGCGACGGCTTCGGCGCACACCCCGCAGCGGCGGCCGCTCGACCACATCACCCCGGCCTCGCAGTCGGCGTGCCCGCAGCCCCAGCGCGGCAGCGCCACGCCGAGGAGCCAGCGCCCCGGGTCCCGGATCCGGGCGGGCGAGGTGGCGGCGAACCGGGCCGTCAGGCGGTGGCGAAGCCGGTCGGCCTCGGTGCCGCCGCGCAGCTGGCGGCCGACCTCCCGGGCGATCTGGCGCTGCACGAAGGGGCTGTCCACGCGCCGCAGCAACCAGTGAACGGGTTCGAGGACGTGGTGGATCCGTGCGCTCAGGGTCAGCGGCGGCCCGCCGTACGGGAGGCGGGGCGGCCCCCCGCGCACACCTCCGGCGGCCCCACCTACCGGTATCTCGCCTTCGGCGGGTGGGACAGGCGGGCGCACGGCATCGGGTCGGTCAGTCCTAGGTGATTCCTCAGTCGCGAGGGACCCCTCACCGGACGGCGGACCCGATCCCTCACCGACCGGAGAACCGCGCCCGCTCTCCACGACCCCCTCCGACATCCCTTTCACCTCCGCCCCGCACCCCCCTGCCGCGCCCGTCGGCGCGATGTCGTGGGCCAGGAAGCGGTGCCGGCCCTGCGCCCCGGCCCGCCGGTGCACCGTCAGCCAGCGCGCCGCCTCCAGCTCGTCCACGATCACCCCGGCCGCCGTCACCGTCAGCGGCTGCCCGGCGCGTTTGCCCGAGTGGTGGAAGAGCGAGCCCGCCAGCTCCCCCTCGGTCAGCGCGATGCCCCGCTGACCCGCGTACACGATCAGCGCGTACGCACGTAATTGACGCGGCGTCAGGTCCTCGGCGGCCGCCACCGGTATCCACACGAACGCCTCCGTCCGCGTCATCGGACGCACCGCGCGCAGCGCCGACGTCCCCGTCCCTCCCCGGCTCGTACGTCGTCGGGAGACCAGCTCCACCACCCCGTCGGGGCCCGGGCGGCGCAGCGCGGTCAGCCCCCGCTCCACCGATGCCTTGGACAACCCCAGGTAGGCGGCGATGGTCGACGCCTTCGCCGTGCAGCCCTCGGGTCTGGCTCCCAGCGCCGCCACTTTCACGTACACCGATAGGGCGATGTCCGGGTAGTGCGGGGACGACACCAGCCGCATCGGCACCCGCACCCGCTGCCGAGTGACCGGTTTGCCGCCGTCCGTCGGCTCAGCCATCGTGCACGCCGCCGGGTCGTACCGGACCGGCTTGGACCGGGCGGCTCACACCAGGAGCTGTGTGGTCAGCGAGGCGAGGAGGTCGCGCACCGCGGGGACGGCGCGGTGCGCGACGAACCGTTTCCGGTACTGCTGGACGACTTTGGCCGGTGGGCCGTCGCACAGGGCGACGGCGCGGCCCGCCGTGTCGGCTGCGGCCTCCACCTCGCCCAGGGCGAGCTGGGTGTCCACCACGTGGAGGAGTTCGTGGACGGCAAGCGGCGGGAACCGGAAGAACCGCGAGGTGTCGAGGAGCGGCGCGAAGTGTCCGAGCGCCTGGCGGGGCCGGCCGAGGTGGAAGGCGGTGGTGCCCGCGACCGCCGCGGCCCACTCCTCGCACAGGTGCCGGGTGAGCGTGCACGGCTCGCCCTGCCGGGCGGCGGCGTGCGCGGCGAGGGCCGTCCCGGCGCGGTCCAGGGCGCGGGCGCAGGGCCCGGCCCGACCGGCCAGCGCGTGGGCGCGGGCCGCCAACAGGTGCAGCATGGCCGCGAGATGGTGGGTCGGCCGGCCCACGGTGGTGAACGCCGCGTCGACCAGAGGGATCACTTCGCCGGGTGCGTCTTCGAGGAGGTGGCTGTAGGCGACTCCGGCCAGGCAGGCGGCCGACAGCTCGGGGTGGCCGCTCGCCGCGGCCGCGCGGGCGGCCAGCAGGTAGTACCGCTCGGCGGTGGCGCTCTCGCCCAGCGCGATGCACAACCCCGCGCACAGGTTCGCCGTACGGGCGGCGAGCAACAGCAGGGGGGCGGCCGTCGCGGCGTCGTGACCGGCGGCGGACACCAGCGCGGTGAGCAGGGCGAGGTCACTGCGGGCGGCGGAGTGCAGGAGCACGGGAGACACCGTCGACGCCATGGTCTCCAGGGCCTCCACACGCACCCGCGCCCGGCGTACGATGTCCAGCTCGGCGGGACAGGGCTCGCCGGGTTTCGCCCCGCTCGCCGCCACCGCCGCCACCGGCGGCGCTGGGGCCGCCGCCGACGTCCACTGCCGGGTGAGGGTGTCCGCGAACGGGCCGGTCACGGCGAGGTAGGACAGGTCGCGGCGCTCGGCAAGGCGGCTCCCGTCACGCAGGGCGTCGATGGCGCCCCGGCGGGTCCAGGGGTGGGTCAGCAACACCGCGTCCCCGGCGGCCAGATGCAGCCAGTGCGGCCAGCCCAGACGGCGGACGTCCTCTTCCGGAACGCCGTGGATATGGGCCATGGCCAGCTGCGCGCTGAGCTCCGGCACCGTACGGCCCGACTCCCAGCGCCAGATCTTCTCGCGCCGCGCGGCCATGTGCCCGTAGCCCAGCTTGGCGTGGGTGTCGGCCACCAGCCGTGCGTACGAGGGATGGGACACGCCGGTCGACGCCCGCAGGGACGCCAAGGGGTGTGTTGCCATGTGAGTGTTCTCCCGCCTTCTGAGCACCGTCTCCGGCCTCAGTAGTTCAACGGTCACAGATCGTAGGAGTCGGTCCGGCCCCCTACCAGTGACCTGCGGCGGAAGGCACCTGCGAAGCACGCCCCCGCGCACAACCGTTCCCCGTCCGGGGGCGTCTTGCGGCGAGTTGGACTAGCGCGGGACCGCGGGCCGGGTCGGCACGCCTTCGTAGCGGCGCCCGGGCAACAGGCTCTCGCGCTTCATCACCACGCTGTGCGGGGCGACGACGGTATGTGCCCCGATGTCCGCCCCGTACAGCACCACGCTGTTCTCGCCGAGTGTGGCGCCCTCGCCCACCCGGACGTGGTCGATCTTCAGTACGCGGTCCTCGAAGGTGTGGGCCTGGAAGTTGGCGGCCACGGTGGCCCCGTCGGCGATGTCGAGCATGTCCGGGTCGACGACCTGCGCGAAGCCCTCGCCCAGCACGACCCGGCGCCCGATCCGCATGCCCGTCAGCCGCAGGTAGAGCGGCAGCAGCAGCGTGCCCTCAAGGGCGGTGAGCGGGGCCGTCGCGATGACACCCCACGCCACGTAGAGGAAGTCCCAGCGGCTGCACCAGCACGACCACAGCGGGTGCGACGCCGGACGCACCCGGCCGAGCAGGATCCATTTCAGCGCGAGCACCACGGCGCACAGCGCGAGTGCGCAGCCGAGCGTGACGGCCGGTACGGCGAGCAGCGGCCACGGAGAGGACCGGGTCGGGCCCAGGGCGTCGGCCCCCTGGAGCCAGGCCTCGGTAGCGGCGAGCGGGACGAGCGGCAGGAGGAAGCGGGCCAGCTCCCACAGCCAGCGGTTGAACCGCCGCAGCGGCGTCGGCTCGTGGGTGAGCGCCCGGTCCGCTTCGACGACCTCGCGGCGCGGTAATTCGAAGACGGGGTGGCCGAACCAGGCGCTGCCGGGCCGGAAGGCCCGGTCGTGGCCGGGGGTGGCGATGCCGATCAGCAGGTCGTCGGGGAGGGATGCACCGCAGGGCAGCACCGCGTGGTTGCCGACGAAGGTGCCGCTGCCCAGGCCCAGCAGTCCGAGCGCCACCGTGCCGCGGTGGATGCGCGGCCCGCCGAGGTAGATGCCGTCGGCGAGGAACGATCCCCCGCCGATGGAGACCAGTTCGGGCACCACGTCGATGATGGTGCTGATCTCGCAGTCGGGGCCGATGTCCATGCCCGCGGCGCGCAGCCAGCGCGGCCACAGCAGGGTGCCGCTGAGCCAGTTGCCCGCCGAGTCGACCAGCGAGGCCTTGAGCCACACCCGGATGTAGGCGGGGCTCCAGCGGCTGATCACCCCGGGCTCGACCGTGCCGAGCGCCCGTGCGGCGAGCGCGGCCAGGGCGACTGACGCGGCGAGCCCCAGACACGTCAGGGCGGCGATCCCGGCGAGCAGTACAGGGTGCTGCGCCGGGTGCGTCGGGGCGGCGAGCAGCGCGTCGTAGTCGAGGCCGAGTCCGCCTGCGAGCAGCGCCGCCAACAGGCCGTACGGGGCGGCCAGTACGCCCCGCAGCAGGGCCTGACTCAGCATCAGCGCCACGCCGTGGGCCTTGGGCGCAAGTTCCCGGTCGAGCCGGGTGAGCGGGGGCGGGGGCGGCACCCAGCCGCCGACCCGCGCCGGGACGCCGTCGGCCAGTTCGCCGTCGGGCACCTCTGTGTGGCGCGGCAGCGAGGACAGCGCGGTCAGCCACGCGCCCCTGCCGACCCGGGTGTCCGGTCCTACGCCCGCGCGGACGTCAAGGGTGGCGCCGTCGCCCAGCACGACGGGGCCGACGACAATCTGGCCCGCCTCCAGGTGCATCAGCCCCACCGACGCGTCCTGGCTCAGCGTCACGTCGTCACCGACGTCGAGCAGGTCCCAGCCGCCGCGCTGGAGGTTCACGCCCCGGTGGATATGGACCCGCTCGCCTATACGGGCGCCCAGCGCGCGCAACGCCATGCACTGGTACTCGGTGCCCGCCAGCGATCCCCACGGCACGATGCGCACCACCTGGCGGACGATCCACATCCGCACCGCGCGCTCGCTCCACACCGGGACCGTCTCCACTATGTACGTCCCCACCAGCGCCTTCTTGGCGAAGACCGCGATCCGTACGGTCAGCGGGGCCAGCAGCAGGCGTACGGGCGCGGCGGCCAGCGGGCCCAACAGCAGCAGGGGGACCAGGCCGACGGCGTCGGACAGCCACGGCAGCAGCCAGAAGGCGAGCAGGTAGGCGGGGACCGAGAGCGCGACGAGCTCGGCGGTCAGCCAGGCCGCCTGTTCGACCGTGGCGACGACGGCGTCGTCGCCACCGGCCGCCGCGGCACCGCCCGGATCGGGCTCCGGTGGCAGGGCCGTCGAGGGATGCCCGGGTCGGCGCACCCTGCGCGCCAGCTTCTCGACGGTGCGGGCCTCGTACACGTCGCGCACGGCGAGGGAGGCGGTGGCCGGGTCGGCGCGCAGACGCGAGATGAGCGTGGCGGCGTGCAGGGAGGTGCCGCCGAGATCGGTGAAGAAGTCCGCGTCGGCGGCGACGTGCGGCAGGTCGAGCACCTGGCCCACGGCCAGGGCGATCCGTACGACGGCGACGTCCGCGGGTTCGGGGCCCAGGAGCGCGCGGTCTCCGCCGGGCTCCGGTGGCTCCAGCAGGGGCAGTTCGGCCCGCCGCACCTTGCCGCCCGCGTCCCTGGGCAGCTCGTCCAAGGCACCGAACCGGGCGGGCACCATGTAGGACGGCAGCGCCTCGCGCAGCAGACCGGCCAGTACGCCGGACTCCGGCGGCCGGGAGGCGTCGGCCGGGACGATGTGGGCCGCCAGGAGCTGCGCGGCGCCCTCGCCCTGTACCCGGCAGGCGGCCTCGCGCACCCCGGGGCAGCGGGCGAGCGCGGCCTCGACGGCCTCCAGCTCGATGCGGTAGCCGCGGAGTTTGACCTGGGAGTCGATGCGGCCGTGGCAGACCAGCGTGCCGTCGGGCTCCTGGTGCACCAGGTCGCCCGTGCGGTAGATGCGGCCGAGGCGGGGGTGCGGGAGGAAACTCTCGTCGGTCCTCTCCGGGGCGCCGAGGTAGCCCAGCGCCAGCCCGGAGCCGCTCATGCACAGCTCGCCCCGCTCGCCGCGCGGCACCGGCTCCAGATTGCGGTCCAGGACCCAGGCCCGCATGCCCGGCACCGGCCGGCCGATGGCGATCCGCTCGCCGGGCACCACATCGTGGCGCACGCAGGTGACCGTGCACTCGGTCGGCCCGTACCCGTTGACCATGCGGCGGCCGGTGGACCAGGCGTCGGCGACATCGGGGGGCAGCGCCTCGCCGCCCACGTACAGCAGTCGCAGCTCGGGCAGTTCCGTGCCCGGGTCGTCGCAGCCGGCCGAGCGCAGGAGCGTCGGGGGCGGGCACAGCACGGTGACGCGTTCGCGCCGCAGCCAGGGCACCAGGTCGGGGCCCAGGCGCACCGCCTCGTCGTCCAGCACGACGACGGTGGCGCCGGAGGCCAGCGCCATCCAGGTCTCCTCGACGGAGGAGTCGTACGCGCTGGAGGAGCTCTGGGCCACTCGGTCGCCCGGTCCCAGGGCGAACTCCGCGACGTCGGAGGCGATCAGGGAGGCGATCGAGCGGTGGGCGATCATCACGCCTTTGGGGCGGCCCGTGGTGCCGGAGGTGTAGATGAGGTACGCGAGCGCGTCCGGGTCCACCGGCGCCGGTAACGTGCCGGGCGCGGGCTCCAGCGGCCGGTCGACCCGGATCACCGGGCCCTCGTACCCGGCGGCGAACAGCCGTAACTCGCCCTTCAGGTCGGTCAGGACGGCGGCCGCGCCGGACCCGGCGAGGACGGCGTGCAGCTGTGCGTCGGGGAAGGCCGGGTCCAGGCACACGTGCGCGGCACCGGCCCGCAGCACGCCGAGCTGCGCGGCGTAGAGCCGCTCGGTGGTCCTGGGCAGCAGAACGGCGGCGATCCCGCCCGGCTCCACCACCGCGGCGACGGCCGCGGCGAGTTCGTCGGCCCGCGCCTTCAGCTCGGCGTACGTCAGCGACCGGCGCGGGCGGCCCTCGGCGGGCGGCAGGTCGAGCGCGAGGGCACCTGGCCAATCGCGGGCCGCGGTCTCGAACAGGTCGAGCAGCGTGCTGTGCCCGGCAGCGGGCTGCCGCTCGGCCGCGACGGTCATCGCCACATCTCCTCTGAGGGGGTGGGGGTTACGGCGAAAGGAAGGGGAGCGGGGTTACGTCGTCCGGGCGGCGCGGTCCAGGGCACGGGTGGGGCGCGCGGTCATCAGCGTCCGGCTGCGCAGCGCGAGCTTCAGCTCCAGGCGGCTGCGGGGGTCGCGCAGCTGGGGGCCGAAGAGCTTGTCGATCTGGCGCAGGCGGTAGCGGATGGTCTGGGGGTGGACGCCGAGGAGTTTGGCCGCCTGGGTGGCGCCGCCGCCGTCCAGCCAGGCCTGGAGGGTGTCCCCGAGCCGTTCGCCGCGCTGGGCGGGCAGGGTGGTCAGCGGGCGCAGCCAGTGCGCGGAGTGCGCCTGGGAGAGGACCTCGTCCTGCAGCAGCATCAGGGTGGAGAGGTGGTCCTCGACGCAGAGGGGACCGCCCAGTTGGCCTTGGCGGGCGACATGGAAGTGGACGAGCCGGCGCGCCCAGCGCAGGGATGCTCCCGCCTCGGCTATGCCCACGGTCATCCCGACGGCGGCGGTGTGGGTGCCCAGGGCGGCCCGTAGCGCGGCGTACTTCTGCGGGGTCGGGTCGAGCAGCAGCAGGCACGGCTCCTGCGCCGCGGTGCCGACCAGGAGGTGCTGGGAGGAGGGCAGGCAGGGCACGGCGGCTCCGGGCGCCAGGGCTACCGGCTGGATCCGCTGGGGCAGCGCGGGCCAGCCGGCGGAGACCGCCAGGTCCTCCAGGACTCCGGAGGGCAGGGCCGCCTCGCCGACGAAGGCGTCGAAGAGCTGCCGACGGGCGTGGACCGCCTGGGCCGTGGTGTGCTGCCGGGGGAAGGGGAATCCGACCGGATCAGCCTCCGGCCGGGGGGCGGGGGGCACGACGTCACCGCCTCCCGGATCGCCGGCGGCGGTCAGCGTCCGCATCGCGATCGAGAGCGCGTACTCCGTCAGCGCCCGAAGATCGGCCGCCGACGGGGCCGGGCTCTGGGTGAAGACGACGAGCCCCTGCCGTTCGAGGATTTCCAGTGCCTCCTCCAGGAGAGAGGCCAGGGCCCGCAGGAATGTCTGCGAGCTCGCCTGCACAGGCTGCGGAAGCGAACCGTCCATAGTGATGCCATCACCCAACACAGAAGAGAGCTTTCCGATCCGGCCATGACAGGCGCCGCGCCGTGCGCGCTCGCGCCGAAGTGCCGTCGTCCCAGGGAATCTTCATCGCCGCGCAGAACCAAGATCCGCCGGAGTGCCTCGGTGTGCCTCGCGCTGCGGCCCCGGCGACACAGCCGTCCACGCACCCCCGAGTTCCGGCGTCCCGGTCCTCAGGAACCGGCGAACCGGCCGCTCACCGCCTCGAAGACGCCGCGCGCCTCCGGTCCCAGCCGCGGCCCGGCCAGCCAGGCCGCCGGTTCGGGTCCGATGGAGGTGTTGGAGACCAGCGCGAACTGGCCCTGCGCCGTCCGGGCGAACCAGCCACCGCCCGACGAGCCGCCCGTCATGGTGCAGCCGATCCGGTACATCGTCGGCTGGTCGGACTCGACGGAGAGCCGGCCGGGGCGGTCGACGCACCCGAAGATGCGGGTGCCGTCGAAGGGTTCCGCCGCCGGATAGCCCATGGCGGCCAGTAACGCGATGCCGGCGGGCTGGGGAGCGTCGAAGTCGACCGGCATGGCCGAACCGACGGCCTCCTCCAGGGAGGTGGTGATCCCCGGGGCGGGCTGCACGTGGAGTACGGAGAAGTCGAACGGCGCGCCCGCGCCGCCCACGGCCTCCCCGGTGTCGATCCACTGCTGCGAGGTCTGCGCCCAGTCGGCCCACCAGGTTCCCAGCGGGGCCACCCCGCTCGCGCCCTGGGGAGCGCCGGAGAAGTCGGACGCCTCGGACGAGGTCGAAGGGGTCGCCGTGTCGTTGAAGTCCGGGACGAAGGCGATGTTCCGGAACCAGCCGCCGTTCCTTCCCGCGTGGACGCAGTGCCCCGCCGACCACACCAGGTTGGACTTCCCCGGATGCGCGGGGTCCTGCACGACGGTGCCCGAGCACACCGCCGTGCCCTCCGGGGTGTCGAAGAAGATCTTCCCGACCGGGGCGGCGTTCTGGCGGTACGGGAGGGTCGCGGCCTGGGCGGCCACCGGCGCGGGCTCCGGGTCGGACACCCCCTGGCCCGCCATCTTCGCATCGACCGCCTTCTGGGACCCGCTGGCGGCGCGCATCCGGTCCGGCCCCCACAACCCGGCGATCACCGGGTTGAAGAAGTCCTTCGCCGAACGCAGCCACAGCCGCGGGTCCCAGTCCTTCCAGCCGCCGTTCTTCCACTGCTCCAGGTCCGCGGGCCGCGTCGTCCCGGTGGCGGGGGCCGCACCGGCCCGCCCGTCCTGGTGCCCCCCGGATCCGCACATGGTGGCGGTGAGCGCCAGCACCGTGATGAGTACGGCGGCGGCGACCGCCGGCCGTCGCCTGACGAGCCTCATGGACGTTCCTCCAGGGATGGGATGGACGGCGGGTACCTCAGCGCGGCCACCGAGGAGGCGACGTGCTCCAGTTGGTCGCGCCCCTGTCCCGGGCCGATGAGCGTCAGGGCCTGCCGGGGCACGATCGAGTCCGCCAGCAGGTAGCACCGGGTGGGCGGCTGCCCCGGGCCGGTGTGCGCGGCGATCACCGCACCCGAGGGCTCGGGCCAGTCCCGGGGGTCGTCCACGTGGCCGGGCGCCGCCAGGACGATGGCCCACACGTCCCCGCGCTCGTCCGAGACGTACCGCTCCAGGCTCCCCAGCGGCAGCCCGTCGCCGCCGTGCGCGGCCGGGCCGTCGAGGTCCCAGCCGGTCGCCAGCTCCGGGCGGGCCCGGTAGAGCGCGGTGCGGTCGGGGAAGAGGGCGGGCGGCTGGGCCGTGCCCCTGAGCGTGCCGCCGATCCAGGACCGGTAGAGGGGATCCGCCCGCTCGTACCAGGAGGCGAACGACGGGGTGCCCGCCATCTTCCGGAACTCCCGCTCGGCCCGGTGCGCCAACTCCTTGATGCCGTGGACGAGTTGGTGCTCCGGCGCCCTGACGGCCAGCTCGCGGCAGATCGCGTGCTCCGCGTGCACGCTGCACACGGCCTCCACCCAGGCCCGGTGGGCGATGGGCGCCTGCTGCGGGCGCGGGCGCGGCAGCCTGCCGGGCACCGGAACCGCCGCCTCGATGGCCGCGCCCAGCACCTGGGCCGCGTGGGCCGTACCAGCGCCGCAGGCCCGCAGCAGGTCGTCGCCCCGGCTGCGGGGCGCCGCGACTCCGCGCAAGCGCGCGTGCAGGTCCTCAGCGAAGTGGACGAGCTGCTTGACGCGGTAGAGCCAGTACAGGCAGTCGGCCACGCTGGGTCCCCCACCAGGCGTGTCGAGGGCGGCGGGACCGGCGGGGCCGGGCAGCAGCACGGGCGACGGCATGCGCCGGACGACTTCCGGCTCCGCCGCACGGGTCTGCGGCAGCCGGACCGGATCCGGGACCGGCGGCACCGGCACCAGACCGGTCGGCCGCCGCTCGGGACCCGCGGGCCACTCGGGGTCTGCCGGGCGGCCAGGACCCGACGGCCGCTCAAGACCTGCCGGGCGCCCAAATCCTGTCGGCTGCCCAAGACCCGTCGTCCGCCCGCCGTTCAGGGGTACGGGCGCCGGTCCGTCGGGGCGGTTCGGCGGCTCTCCGGGGGGGTACGGCGGAACGGGCGGCAGTGGCTCGCACGGCGGCGACTCGCTGTCCTGCGGGGCTTCCCAAGGAAGCCGGCTGATTCTCATGACGTCGGTCACCCCGTCACCCACGGCGACAGCCGGACACCCCGCCGCCTCTTCTCGTGGAGAGTCCGTCTCGTCCCGCGAGGAGCCCGGACTTTCTCGTAGAGGATCCGGCGAGCGTCGGGCCCTCTCATTTGGCCAGGGACTGGAAGTTGACCAGCCCGGTCTTCTCCAGCATGCCGATGTGGTCGAGGACGGTGTTGTTCGCCTGGTCGGCCAGCGCGCGCACCAGGGTGTTCTGTGTCTTGGCGCGCGTCTCCGCGACGATGGGGAACACCTTGCCGTGCGCACTGCGCAGCAGGTTGGCGAAGTCCCGGTCGAAGGCTTCTCCCTGATCGGCGTTCATCTGGTTCAGCCACCCCTGCTGCTGCGGGTTGGGCTGCTGCGGCAGCGGCACGTTGAGGATCTGGGCGTCCTGGACCACGGTGCGGTCCAGGTCCGCATGCCCCATGATCAGATGCATGCCGGCCTCCTTCACCGAAGGGTTGCTGCTCTTGCTCTGTGTCATCTGGCCCGACGGGTTCTCCCACAGGCCCGCTAGGCGGATCCTGCGCATGAACTCCCGGTCGGCCGGAGTGAGCGGCCCCGAGGGCGTGTTGACGACACCTTGACCGTCGTCGGCCAGTGCGGACGCGGTCGCGACGCCGATGCCTTCACGGGACTCGGCGAACGGCTTCACCGGGAAGAGCAGCGCGGACACGGTCGTCGCCAGGCCCAGGACGATCATCCCGGTCACCAGGGGCCTGGGTATCTGGAGTTCACGGCCGGGGGCGGAGGGCCCCCTGGGGGCCGTGGTGGTGCGGCGGAACATCACGACGGGATCCTCCTCGGTGGTGGGTGGGGCGGCGGCGCGCCCGTGAAGCCCGAGGGCAGAGGGGGATTGGCGGGTCCCTGCCCTCGGGCCACCCGGTGCGGCCGACACCTACGAACGGCCGCACCGGGCCCCCTCGCCCGTGGGGAGGCGAGGGAGTCTGGAAGGGGATGGCGACAAGGCCGTACGGGCGCAGGGGCCCGTCACCGGCCGGCTCAGTAGCCCCGGGCGTCCATGGGGCGGGCCCCGGGGCCCAGTTCGAACCACGTGACCTTGCCCAGCCGGTGGCGCCGCCTCCCCCAGGCGTCGGCCAGCGCGTCGACGATCACGAGCCCCCGGCCGTGTTCGTCCTCCGGGCCCGCAGGCAACGGCTCCGGGGCGGCGGGGCCGACGTCACTGACCTCGACCCGCACCCGGGCGCCGGTCCAGGACACGGACACCTCGTTCGGCGCCCCGCCGTGCTGAACGGCGTTCGTTATCAGCTCGCTTGCCAGAAGTTCCAGACAACACATCAACTCCTCGTCGAGCGGATACCTTCTGGCACGCGCGACCCCGACGACTCGACGGCGTGCGCGGCGCACTGTGCCTCGGCCCCCCGGCACGCGGAACGTGTAGGGGCTGCTCATATCCTTCACTCGCCCCATCGGCACGGGCCTTTCGTTCGGAAGAGCCGGCCCTCAGACTCTCCGGCCTCGATACGCACCCCGTAAAGGCCTTTTTGGAAACCGGAACAGTTCTCGTACGGCATTGCTCGCGGATTGCCAAAAGGCCGCGGCACCGTGAAGCCGCGAGCCAGTCTTGGGAGCGGGTCGCACCGAGGCACCCCGAAGACACTCCCCCTGCGCCGCGGTCGGGCCCGCGCCCTTGTAATTTGTGACCGGTCCCCACGCCTCGCCCCGCGCGCTGCCGTTCCCGTGCGCGAGAGGAGAACCCGATGGTTTCGACGCTGAACCAGAAATCCACCTCCGCCACCGCACGCGCACCGGACGACATCCTCATGTCACGGGTGCGGGCGGGCCACCCAGCCGAATTCAGACCGCTCTACCACCGGCATTATCCGGCGGTATTCGCCTACGCGCTCACCTGCGCCCGGACCTCGCTGGACGCGTACGAGCTCACGCTCCAGGCGTTCACCGAGACGCTCCAGCGCCTCATCGGCGGGGAGCGCCCGAAGGACCAGCTGGCGGGATCGCTGCGGCTCCAGCTGATGGACTGTCTGCGCACCATCGCCGTACGCAAGTGCGCCCGGGACGGCGAAGGGTTCTCCTCGCGCTTTCGCGAGTGGGTCGCCGACGGGGCGCCGTGGCCGCTGCAGGAGAGGGAGCAGTTCACGCTCGCCTGGGAGAAGTCCTCCCGGGAGACCCGCTGCCTGCTGTGGCACACCGTCCTCGACCGGGACGAGCCGCTGCTCGCCTCGCGGATCACGGGCATCGCCCAGCCCTCGATCGAGGACACCCGCGCCAGCACCCTGAGCTCCTTGCGGTACGGGCGCATGGCGCTCTACCTGGGGCGGATGGACATCCTGCCGGAGTGCCGGGAGGCCATCCAGACCCTGGCGGTCCAGCCCAACTACCCGGCCCCGCTCCACCACGCCTACGCGTGCGAGAGCTGCTACGAGGCGTACCAGGACATCGCGCACCTCGACGCCCGCCTGGAGGCGCATCTGCCCGGCCACCTCCTCGGCTGGTGGCCGGCCCTCGAATACCCCGTCCTCAAGGCGTCCGTCACCTCGCCCCCGTCCGACCCGCCGTTCCTGGAACGGGCGATCCAGCAGGCGAGGACCGCCTACGACCACGGCACCAAGGCCACCGGGCCACTGGCCGCCCTGCGCACCCGCGTGGGACTGGCCATCGCCGGATTCGCCCTCGGCGCCACCCTCGGCGCCGTCGTCACCCACGCCCTGCTGGACGGGCACCGGGGAAACGGAAAGGCGGTCACCAGCGACCTGATTGATCTTCAGCAACAGCACGACTGAACGCCTTGTCACCGACGCGTACAGTTTCCGGCGACCGCTTCCGGGATCACCATCCGTCCGATACAACGGAGGGGCAAGATTTTCGGTACGGAATTGTTTCCGCCGGGATCCCGAGAGAGGCGAACAGCGTGTCCGTCATTCCCGCACCGCCATCGGAAGCTTTTGGGGTAGCAGTCTTCGATCCCCATCTCTACCGACTCATAGCCGGAATGCGCAACGAGGATTTCACCAAACTCCGTGCGCGCGTACTCGTCAGGCATTCGGACGTCCCCGAGATCTGCGCGCTGCAGACGAGCTTCTACTCCCCCGCCCATACGGACATGCCGGGCGTCGTCACCACCGACGACACCTGGAAGGCGTTCGCCCAGCACGACTTCCGTTACACGATCGGGCCGAACAGCCTGCCCCGGCGCGAATGGCGCAAGGACCGTACGGAGGCTGACGTCCAGCTCGGCAGGAACGTGCGCGTCCAGGCCGACGTGCACCGGTGGGTCGCGGACGTCCACGCCTATCTGGAGCAGCGCCCGGCCACGTCGATCGGCGGGTGGGTCTACACCCCCACCCCGTTCGTGGAGAGCGCGAAGTACCGGACCCTGATCGACATCTACCGCGCCGTGGGGTGAGAACCCGGGGCCGCTCCCGGCCCCGGCTCGCGTTCAGCCTTCGATGCGCAGGGCGAGCGCCGGGCACCGCCGTACGGCCTTGAGGGCGTCCTCGCCGTACTCCGGCCCCAGCGCCATCCTGGGCGACACCGGATAGGAGTCGGGGCCGAGCTGGACGACGTCCGGCAGGACGTCGGCGCACAGTCCGTGGCCCCGGCACAGCGTCCAGTCCACCACCAGGCTCTGGTTCTTCGCCTCCTCCTCGTTGGTCAGCGGGAGCACGCCCAGGACGGGCCGCCCGCAGCCGTCCGACTGGACGTGGCGGGCGACATCGTCCTCGAAGACCGAGATCGCGGAGGCGACGAAGTCGGACGTACCGTCCGGATGGCTGCACGCGCCGCGCCCCTTGACCCCCTTGATGTGGGTGAACACCGCGTCGTACGCGGGCAGTCCGCCGCCGCTCGCGAGCGCCGCCAGCTCGTCGGCGAGCCGGGCGAGCCCCCACACGCACGGGCCGCACTGCTGGGCCGACTGGTCGGCCATCCACCGGGCCACCCGCGCGACCTCACCCAGGGGACAGGTGTCCTCGGGCACCGGCAGCACGGCCCCGGCGCCGAGCCTGGCCCCCAGCGCTTTCATGGACTCCCGGGAGACCAGCGCCTTCTGCGCCGCGACCGGGTCGAGCCACAGGCCGTGGTAGCCGCCGACCAGCACCCCCTGCCCGGCCGCCATGCCACACATCTCCAGCACGTAGTTGAGCGGGACGCCGGTCGGGCACTCCACCACGAGGGCACCGGACATGGTCAGCAGCACGGTCCCCGGCTCCTCGTCCAGACCCGTCCTGCGGTAGCCCGCCGCGCCGAGCCGGGAGGCCACGGCCAGCTGGGCGAACGTCTCCGTGTTGGAGAACAGCGTCGGCACACCGTCCAGGCCCCGCTCACTGGTGCGGACCTTGCGCCCGGTGGGCAGCGCCGGGCCGTTGTTGAGGCCGTTGGTCATGGCGGTGCTCTCACCGGTGACGAAGCGCTCCGGCAGCCGTTCGGCCGCGATGTCGATGACGGAAGGGCCCCGCTCGGACAGCGCGTCGAGAAGCGCCTTCTCGACGTCGGGGCGGGTCACCCCGATGACGACCTGGTCCGCGCCGATGGCCGCCGCCGCCAGCTCCGCCCCGTCGATCACCAGGTGCGGGGTGCGCAGCAGCAGCGCCGTGTCCTTGAGGCAACTCGGCTCCCCCTCACTGCCGTTCACGATCACGGCGGGTTTGACGGTGCCGCCCTCCGCCGACTTCATCACGGCCTGGAGTTTGCGGGCGAAGGGGAATCCCGCGCCGCCACGGCCCCGCAGGTCGATGGCGGTCGCCAGCTCCACGAGGTCGTCGGTGCGCAGCAGCCTCAGCGGCCCGTGGGCGTCCAGGTGCTGGTCGCGGTCCATCCGCTCCGCGTTCTCCAGTCCCGCGAGCAGGGTGGGAGGCCCGAAGGACATGATGTCGGGCTGGACGAGGCTCATTCCGACCGCCTCTCGTAGACCAGACGCGAGGGAACCCCCTGCGTGGGGGTGCTGCCGGGAGCCGGGCCCCGTACCGCCGAGGGCGGCGGGTAGGCGGGCGTCTGTTGCTGGGGCGGCGCCGCCGACGGCGGCGCTGCCCGCGCCTCGCGCCGCGGCTGCTTCTGCCCGTCGAGCCCGGTCCCGGCCCGCAGCCGCAGCAGCAGGACGACGGCGACGAGTGCGACGCAGGCGGTGTACGAGAACGTCACCCAGTCGGCCGCCTCGCGCCCCGCCTTCAGCCCGTGGAGCAGCGCCGCGCCCCAGCCGAGGTAGGCCGCCATGTGCAGCACCCGCCACTGCCGGGACCGCTGCGGGGAGGTGAACGCGCTGCGCGCCGCCCCGGTGAGGGCCACTCCCACGAACGTGTAGCCGGCCAGCGTGCCCAGTCCGACGAGGACGGGCTGCGTGGAGTCGGTGAACGGCAGGGCCGCCGCCGAGGCCGACGTCCGGTCGCGGGCGACCTTGATCCAGATGTGCAGGGCGAGGAAGGCGAGCCCGGCGACCGCGAGCACGCGGTGGACGCGCTGGGTGAACAACCGGTGTTCGGAGTAGAGGAGTGTGCGGTCGGGGGCCAGCAGGCCCCACATGACCGCCGAGGTGAGGGAGACCAGGGCCAGCACTCCGGCGCCGAAGTCGAGGAAGTCCTGGATGAGGGGCGAGAACTGCACGGCGGTGACGAACAGGGTGGCGAGCGCCGCGACGACCAGGAGCCCAACGCCGGGCAGCAGGCTCATGCGCCGGGCCACGGCGTCTCTGATCGCCTCCGTCTCGGGAGGCCCGGCCGACCCGCCGCGGGGTCGGGAACGCTGACTGGGGGGCATAGGGCTTGGTCCTTCGGGTCATACGGGTGCGGTGCCCGCAAGGGGCTGCCCGCACAAGACGGTCGTGGGTCGAGGTGATCTGGGCGGGCGGCCGGTCAGTGGGCCGGGGTTTGCCCGTGTGCGCTCTCGTGGGGCTCGGCGCTGGGATCGGCGTGGGGCGCGGTCCCGTGGGAGGCCGTGGGGTGCCCGCTCTCGTGGGGTTCCGTATGCGGCTGACCGGTGCCGTGGGGGTCCGCGTGGGCAGCGCCGTGGGAGGGCGCCTTCTGCAACTCGCCCCCGAGCTTCGCCTTCAGTGCCTCGGTCGCGCCCTCGGGCTGGCAGACGATGACCCACCGCGGCCCCACCAGGTAGGTGCCGCCGTACGCCTCCGCCTCGTCCAGCCACACCTGTTCGCCCTCGCGGGTGGCGAAGCTCATCACCCGGTATTGGGTCCCCTTGGCCGCGCAGGCCGCCTCGTGCAGTTCCTCGGCGGTCACCGCCGTATCGAGCGTGCAGCCGATGGCCGCGGCGATCTTCTCGGTCGGCGGAGGCTCCTCCTGTTCCTCGCCCACGAAGTCCTCATGGACCGAGAGGCCCAGCGAACCCAGTGCCACCACCAGACAGGCGGTCAGGACGACCAGACGCTTCATGGTGTGCCGCCTCCGTCGCCGAGTGCGCTATTTGAGCAGGCCGTTGCCGCCCTGTCCGACCGCCGACCAGCAGCGGTGGAGGCCCTGTCCGTTGGCGTCCCCGGACCGCCGGTCACCGTTGAACGTGAACATGGGCTCTCCGTTGATGACGAGCTGGAGGGTTCCGTCGGAGCGCGGCACACTGGTGATCAGTTTGACGTCGATGCCGCTGACCCGCGAAGGGTCCACGGCGCGGGCCGGAGTCCAGTTCCTGAGGCATTCGCCCCGGCAGGTCGACTGCTGCCTGCCGCCGCCGTTGCGGTACAGCGTCCGCCCGTTCGCGTCCCCGATGATCTGTCCGAGGACCGGCTGGACGATGACGACCAGGTCCTTGTCGCCGCGTCCGTTGTCGCCGCGTCCGCGCCCGTCCCCGGACGACCCGCCGCGCTGGCGGTTCTGATCGGCGTAGCCCGCGCCTCCCGAGCCTCCCATGTCACCCATGCCGCCGGAGCCCTGCGGCTTCTTGTCCTTGCCCTGGCCCTGGCCGCCTCCTCCGCCACCGGCCTTCTTGCCCTCGGGTGTGGACGCGAACCAGGTGCCCTTGACCCCCTGGCCCTTGGTGTCACCGGGGCGCGCGTCCTGCGAGTACCGGTAGAGCGGCCAGCCGCCCAGGGTCGCCTGCCGGGTGCCGTCGGTGCGCTGGACCGAACCGAGGTCGGCGGCCTTGATCCCGGTCCCGCCGGACACACCGTCGGCGGGCACCGGGGGCCATGTCTTGGCGCAGTCGCCGTCGCAGCTCGACTTGGGGGGCTGGGGCGTGTCGTTGTCGAACCGGTAGAGGGTGTTGCCCTGCCCGTCCGTCACGATGGATCCCAGTGCCGCATCCTGGCGTATGCCCAGTTGGCCGGGGCCCGAGCCGGCACCGGGCGCGGCGCCACCGGGAGCACCGCCAGGAGCGCCGGGGGGTGCGCTGCCTCCGAGGGAGGGCAGGCCCGGGGCTCCCCCGGCCCCGGCCCCAGCGGCGGGAACGGCCAGGGACGGCGCCGGGTCGGAGTCCTTGCTGCCGCACCCCGCCGTGAAGAGGAGGACGGCTGAGACCGCCCCGGTGACGACCGCACGGAGATGGCGTTTCCTCAACATCACTGCCCTTTCGTTTCGGCGGCACGGCTGCCGCCGCTCAGTCCTCGCACTGGCGGCCGCTGTTGATGCACTTCACGGCCTTGCGCATCAGGTCCTGCGGCATCACGTTGATGAAGTCCCCGTGGTCGGTGACCGGCTTGTGCACCTGCTCCGGGAAGCTGTCGATCGCGAAGAACGCGTTCTGGGGAACGTCGTAGGCGAGCCGCATGGTGAGCTTGGGGACGGCCTTGAACCGCTTCTGGCACGACCCGTCGTCCTGCGGGAACACCACGTGCGTACGGTGGTTGGCACTGTCGATGTTCTTGCCGTCCCAGCAGCTCGGAAATTCGAGGTTCCGCTCGACCCGGCTGCCCTGCGGGCAGATCGGGTACTTGTCCTTGAGCCGACGGTCCTCGAAGCCGGTACAGGTCCACGAGGCGTTGGCGTTCTTGATGCCGTCGGTGAAGGCCTTGGCGTCGCCCGTGATGACCCGCATCAAGGGCGGCATCTCCGTCACGTTGTCGGCGGGGTTCCCCTCCATGACGAGCTTCACGTCGGCGGGCTGGAGGATCTTGCCGACGTTCTTGTCCTGCCCGCCTCCCGGCGCCTTCGCGTCGCGCTCGCGCGAGCCGTCCAGCACACGCAGGACCGGCCAGTAGTACGCCGATTTGTCACCGTTGCGGCAGGTCGTGCCCGCTCCGGCGAGTTTGTTGTCCGAGGAGAACGCGCCGGTTTCCAGGTTGCCCACATAGTCGTGCATGTGGTGCGCGCCATTGCTCACACCGGGCGCCACGATGACGTTGTCGGGATTCGAATGACCGTTTTCATTACGACCGCACTCGGATGTGAATTGTCCGCCGCCGGATGCCTTTTGCTTATCCCCCTTGCTCCCGCCATCGGGGCGGACCTGGGTAATGTCCGCGAAATCCTGGCGAGAGAGACCCCGGCCCCCCTTGGCGTTCTTCCCTTTACCGCCGCCGCGCCCCCGCAGGGAAACGATGCTGTCGGCCTCGCTCGATGCCGTGACGACCTTGCAGGACGCCATCTGCTTCGGGTCCATGGGAGGCGAGGAAGACCGGGCCAAGGCGTCGGAGATCCGCGTGAGCACCGGCATGCGCTGGGCGTAGAGGTCGTTCACCAGGGCGTCGCGCTTGGCGACCGGAGTCTTCTGGAGGCGGTCGTAGGCGCTGCCGACCTGCACGTCCAGGAGGGCGACACTCTCGTCGACCACGCGCTGGTCCGCGCCCGACACCTGGCTGAGGCTGTCGGTGAGGTCAGGGCACTGAAGGGTGCTGGCGAGCGCCACCAGGCCGGACGAACCGTCCTCGTAGTTCGATACGGCGACCATGGCCCCCGACCCCACGAGCCCCGCCACGGCGAGAAGGGGAATCCACTTCCCACGCTGAGACCGATTTCGATATCGATATCGACGACCACGCCGCATGCCGCTCTCCTAATCTGTGGCGATTCGCACTCGACACACCTGCAGGTAGCACGGTCCCGTAAATCAGCGACACGCTCAGGACAAGGATGACAATAAAGCATGGACATGCGGAGACCAGCGGTCCGTTCGAATTGGACAAAGAATGCGTCCGGTTGTCTTTGGATTGCCAAGGGGGTTCTCGGCGCACGGGCAGGGCTCATGAGTCGAGCAGCCCGGCGGTGCAGGCGAGCGTGGCCGCCTGCACCCTGTTCGCCACACCGAGGGCGCCCAGGAGTTCGCTGACCTGGGCCTTGACGCGGGACTCGGTGATGCCGAGCTCGACGCCGATCTGCGCGTTCGACAGACCGCGGGCGAGCAGCGCGAGGGTGCGGCGCTGCCGGCCGGAGAGCCGGTCCAGCTGTTCCTGGGCGCGGTTGGCGCGTACCGCGGTGGAGCACGCGTACCGGTCGATGAGGCGGCGGGTCATCGACGGCGAGATGAGGGCGTCGCCCGACTGCACGGTACGGACGGCGGCGATCAGGTCGTGGGGCGAGATGTCCTTGACGATGAACCCGTCCGCCCCGGCGTCGAGCGCCGCGTAGAGGTGCTCGTCGAGCGCGTGCGCGGTGAGGACGATGACGCGCGGGCGGAACGCTCCCCCGCCGAGCAGCTCACGGGTGGCGGCGAGCCCGTCTACGCGGGGCATGTTGATGTCGACGAGGACGATGTCGGGCCGGTGCGTGCGGACGGCGTCCACGACCTGCGAGCCGTCGCTGCCCTCGGCGACGACGACGATGTCGCCGGAGGCCTCCAGGATCAGCCGGATGCCCTGCCGTACGAGGGTCTCGTCGTCGACGAGCAGGACGCGGATCATGGGCTGTTCCCTCGGGTGGGGCCAGTGGGGATGGTCGCCTCCAGGAGGAAGCCCGCGTCGGAAGTCGGGGTGCTCACCAGCGAGCCGCCCATCGCCGTGACGCGCTCGCGCATGCCGACCAGGCCGTAGCCGCCGCTCGGCGGGCGTCCACCCGGCGGACTCGCGTCCGTGGCCGCCTCGTTGCGTACGCGTACGTGCAGGTCGCGCGAGCTCGCGGCGACGGTGAAGTGGACCGGGGCACCGGGTGCGTGCCGCAGGGAGTTGGAGAGTCCCTCCTGGACGACGCGGTAGGCGATGTCGTTGGCGGCCGCGCCCGCCTGCGTGAGCTCGCCGCTCATCTCCCACGACACGGCCGCGCCGGCCTGCTGGGTACGGAGCACCAGGTCCGCCACTTCGCGCTGCCAGACGGCGGTGACCTCCGCGTCCGGCACCGGCTCCCGCGCCGTGGGGTCGGAATCGGTGCGCAACACGTCGAGCAGATCCCGGAGTTCGGACATGGCCCGACGCCCGAGGTCGCCGATAAGCCGGGCGGTGTCGGCGACGGGGGCGTCCGTGGCGCGGATCTCCAGGGCCCCGGCCTGGATGACCGACAACCCGACGTAGTGCGCGACCACGTCGTGGAGGTCACGGGCGATACGGGTGCGCTCCTCCAGGCGGGCGTTGAGCGCCGACAGTTCCTGCTCCCGCTCCAGGCGGCGGGCGCGGTCGCGGGCGACGTCCAGGTACATGCGGTACGTACGGACCGATGCCGCGATCAGTACGGGGGCGGCGACCGCGGGGACGAGGTAATCCAGGACGTAGGTGTCGATCAGTACGGGGAGCGGGGGCGCGGGCAGCCCGGGCGGGGGTGGCGGGACGACCGCCGTGCCCACGATGGGTATCGCGGCACCGGCGAGGCCGGTGAACCCGGCCCAGCGGTAGCGCCCTTGGACGACGAGGGTGTACAGCGCGATCGGATAGAGGCCGCCCGCCCCGTGCAGCAGCAGGGCGGCGGTCGCCAGTACGGCGGGTATGAGGGGCAGGCGCCGCCGCAGGAGCAGCGAGACGGAGGCGGCCACGGAGACCGCGACGGCCAGGGGGGAGGTGTGGGGGACCGGCGCGCCGGGGCCGGCCGGGGGCGCGGGGGTCAGGGCGAGGGCGAGGGGGGCGAGCAAGGAGTAGGCGGTGGTGGCGGCGGCGAGGGCCACGTCCTGGGCGAAGCCGCGGAATTTGGAGCGCGGGGCCCTTCCCGGCCCCAGTCCCGGATCCGATCCCGATCCCGATCCCGGATCCGTCGTCGCCGTCGGCTCCAGGCCGGGCACCCTTTACACGCCCCGCGTAAACGGGGGTTGAGGCAGCCGTGGCGTGGGCGCCCCGGAGATGCGCCCACGTTTCCCGGCCTCCACGAGATCTGCCACGAAGGGGAGCGTAGTGAACAGTGGAACCGTAAAGCGGGGATTTGTCCGTTACTGACAGATCTCTGCGGGGCGGCCGTCCGGTTCATCAGGGGAGGATGGGGGGGTGGGAGAGGTGAGGGGTCGTCAGATGAAGGGCGGCATCTCCGGCATGACCCCGGGACCGCCTGGCATCCCCGGAGGGCCTTCGGGGCCGCCGGGCATCCCGGGAAGGTCTTCGGGGCCGCCCGGCATCCCGGGAAGGCCGGGCATGCCCGGTCCGATGGGACCGATAGGGCCGATGGGACCGCCCGGCCCGATGGGGCCATCCGGGATACCGGGCATACCCGGCGGACCCGGCATCCAGGGAGGCTCCGGCGCACCCGGCCACCCTCCAGGACCGCTCGGCATGCCGGGCATACCTGGCATGCCCCCAGGACCGCTGGGCATGCCAGGAGGCCCCGGCACACCGCCACCGCCACCGCCACCGCCACCGCCACCGCCCGGCATACCTCCGCCGCCCGCACCACCAGGCATCCCACCGGGCATTCCGCCAGGCATTCCGCCAGGCCCATGCCCGGGGAACCCCGGCATACCACCACCGCCCGGCGCCCCACCGGGCATCCCGCCCGGAAGGCCGGGTCCACCTCCGGGCCCACCCCCTCCGGGCGCACCTCCCGGCCCACCCCGGGAGTTCTGCCGCACCCAGTCCCGGAAGACAGTGACGTCCGCGTAGATCGCGTTGCCGGTGTCGCAGCGTGTTTCGTCCTCCGGCTTGTCCCCCGTACCCCTGCTCGTAGCCCCCACCAACTGCCACTTGTCGGCATTCTTGACGAGCGCGGGACCGCCCGAGTCACCGAAGCAGGCGGTGTCGCTCGCTGTCCCGCCGACGCACAGCTCCTTGCCCGCCACGAAGGTGCTGCCGCACGAACCAGCGGACTTGACCGCGGTGTTCAGCATCTTCAGCCGACGCGGCGGCTCCGGCTGGCAGCCCTTGACGGGGCACTTGTCCTGACCCCACCCGATCAGCCGCAGCTCCGCGTCCGCCTTCGGCGCGGCCGGAGCGATGGCGACGGGCGTGTTCGGTACGTCGCGGGCCAGGATCAGCAGCGCGATGTCACTGCCGCGCAGGTCCTTCGAGCCGCCGTAGGGCACCGTCCTGGCGACCTGGGCGAGGGTGCCACCGGCGGCGCGGTCGTTGGACCCGATACGTACCGTCATGGAACCGGGGGGCGGCCCCACCACACAGTGCTTCGCCGTCACCATGACGTGCGGGCCAACGAGCGTGGCACCGCAGCTGTGCTGCCCGTTGACCTGCAACGACCCCATGAAGGAGTACGTTTCCGCAGCGGGCTGCCCGCCGATGATCAGCGGTGCGTCCGCGTAGGCCGCGCTCAAGGCCGCCGCCGTACCCCCGCCGACGCCCAACGCCGCGAAGAGTCCCACCAGCGAGCGATTGATCTTCCTGCGATGCTTCATACCGACTGACCGACTCCGCCCGCGACTGAGTGGGAGACGAGCGGAGAGGGGAACCGCTCGTCAGCTACGGAACCAGCCAATACCGGCCGATCGTCGCAGGCGTCCGCCCCACGGCGGATCCTCAGCCGGCCGACCGGCCCCGCTCGGCGGCGAACCACTCCCGGCGCAAGTAGGCCCGTACGGCGTCGCGTTCGCAGTCCTGACACCCGTCCCCGAGCGCTGACGGCAGCGCGCCGGTGACACTGGTGCCGTGCCGCAGGTCGTACCGCACCAACTCGTCCGCGAGGTCCGAGGAGTCGGTACGAAGCTCGTCCCCGGCGGGCGGCCCCCCGGCCACTTCCCGGTACGGCCGAGGCAAATACCCACCAGGCACCTGGCACAAGGCAAGAACATCCAGAACGACCCCGCTCTCCAGCAGATCGTCCCGGCACTCCAGCGCCACCCCGAACGCCTCGCTCCGCAACACCTCCGTCGCCCCGCCCACATGGGCCGCCGCCAGGGAAAGGCGGTCCATGACATACCGGTACACCAACGCGGGAACGAGCTCGGCCACCCGCCCCAGATGCTCCCCGTAAGCGGCCCACGCCGCCCCACTGGCACCCCAGCCCTGCCAGGGCTCCTCCGCGACCGCCCGGTGTGCGCTCATGCCACGACGCTACCGGGGGGTGGGGGTTGGCGGGAACGGATCGATCCGGTTGCCCCGACCGGCCGGGGCGCGGACCGCGCGCTTGAGCGCGGGGGTGTTCTCCGCGTCAACTGTGCGCATGGCTTCGAGATCCGGGGCGACGTTGCCGTGCGCGCGGACACCACGGGCATGCTGATCGGCCGCGCTGCGGCGCAGCAACTCGTCGGCGAGGTCGGGGCGCTGCGAGGTCATGGGCTGCCCTCTCGGTCGCCAAGGGTGGCCTCCCACTTGCCTCACGAGAGGATCACGCCGTCGGGCGAGATCCTGGCGCGAGCGCCGTGTGGGCGAGGTAGGCGGTCCGGGTGCCGTCGCGTTCCTCGTAGCGTGCTTGTACACCGGGAACGGCGATTTCGGCGGCTGCGCGCGAGGGCAGCTGGTCGACCGTGGCGGCCCATTCGGCGCTTCCCGACCAGCACAGGCCGCCGACAGCGGACGCATGCCCGCGACGAACGAGCCTTCCTGGCTTGGTCAACTGTGTGAGTTCTGAGGGCTGGCGGTAGCCCTGACTCCTAGAGCGGTCGGACCCCAGTGGCGCAAGTTGTCGAGCGGCGTGGTTGGCCTCGATGCGGGAGATGACGGGGTCGGCCTTGATGTGTCCGTTGGCGGAGCAGACTCGATGGGGGCGTTGCCGGAGTCGGTGCCGGGGGCGGGCGTGTCGTCGAAGACGACTGCGACCCATGTCACCTTGGAGGGAGGGTTGTCGATGCGCCAGCGAACATGCCACCGGCCGTCCTGTGCCCGCGTCGCCTTGGGGGAGACCATCCACGATCCTGGCGAACGAGAAGCTGACCCTCCACGCTGCTGGGCAGCTTGAGCAGGGCTGGCGATCTTGGCCACCACGTAGACGTCCCAGCGCATCGGCAGCCCGGTGACCTGTCCGACAAAGTCGAACTCTTTGGCGGGCGGGTGGACCGTCGTTTCGGTCCACGACGTGAAACTCAGGGACAGCTGATGAACAGAGTCCGTTGAGTTGCTCGGCGGACCCTCAACCGGCGGGGGCGCCGTGCTCCGTCCGGCATTGGCCGAAGTATGGTCGCTCGCATTGCCGATCAAAGCCACGATGACGGCGCCGAGCAGCGCCACGACCGCGGCTACCAGTGTCTGCCATCGGTGCAAGCGGCTGAGGCGGTTCCGGATGCCAACCATGTAGTCCCCCGGCTCATGTCCTGAACTCAGCATGGAGCGGGGCCAAGCATCACGTCGGGTCCATGGGAGAACTTCCCTGTCTTCTTGGCGCATTGCATCACGCGCGCTCCCTCAGCGAGGCGCGATCACCCCAGGCCGAGGCCGGCGCGAACGTCTCGATGACGGCCGCCTCCCCCGCCAGGCAACAGCCCTCCCCCTCCGGCCAGTTATCACGGCGTGATAACCCGGCGGCGTTCCCGGAGGCAGCGAAGAAAGACGGCAGTCGTAATCCAGCCGGGCCAAGCAACCTAAGCCGATCGTCCGAACCCTCGCCCGATGCGCTTCCCCACGCCCGCTGCTCGGATAGTGGCGTGAGTGATCTTGTCAATGACCCAGAACCCGCCATCCGCCAACGCCTCGCCGAGGATAAGAACGTCTGGCTATGCACCGTACGTCCGAACGGCTCCGCCCACGTCACGCCCGTCTGGTTCGTCTACCAGGAATCCCGCTGGTGGATCGGAACGGACGCCACCTCCGTCAAGGTCAGAAACCTCCGCAAGGAGCCGCGCGTATCCCTGGCCTTGGAGGACGGCCGGTTCCCGGTCGTCGCCGAAGGAGACGCCACACTGATCCAGGAGGACGGCTTCCCCTACGAGGTCGTGACCGCCTTCGAGCGGAAGTACGGGTGGGACGTATCCGCCCCCACCCGCCCCGGAACCAGGCGCGTGCTGATGGAAGTGCGCGTACGCCGATGGCTGCTGGCCGGCACGGCCCAGTGACAGCGAGCGAGCGAGCGATGGACGTCGAGCAACCCCCGGGCCCAAACCCGCTACGCCGCGAACCCCACATTCGTCACATACTCATACTGCCCCCACTGCGACCCCAGATCCTCGATCACATCCGTCCACGCCCCGTCCAGCGCCTCCGCGTCCGCCGCCGCCCAAGCCTCCACGATGCGGTCCCACCGGCGTACGTTCAGCGCCCGGTACTCCACCACCCGCTGACGCGGACGCGGCACCTGGGACTGGTTCAGGGGGTGCAGCTCCACCCGTGTGCCGCCCGCCGAGTTGAGGCGGCGCAGCAGGTGGCGGGCCACGTTGTGGCGGCGGACCGTCCAGTACGCCGTGTCGATCCGCTCCAGGTTCGCCCGCGACGGACCCCGGCGCCCCTCCAGCCACGCCTTGACCGTACGGTCGGTCACCGTCAGCCCCGCCTCCCGCGCGGCGGCCCACGCATGCGGCGTACGCGTCAAGTAGTGCAGCCGCGCCATCAGGCCTCGCCTCACCGTCACCGGCGTCGCGATGCCGCCCGCCAGCGAGTCCAGGACCCGGGACACGGCCTCACTGCCCTTGATACCTCGGGCCCCGTACTTGCCGAACTCAAGGTTCTGCTCCGGCACTTCAGTCCTCCGTGCCCACCGCGCCAGCGGTATACGTGTCCTTGACCTTGACCTCCGTCACACCCCGCCCCTCCGCGAACACCCCGCGCCAGTCGCCGATGACATGGAGCTCGTCGGTGCCCATCGCCCGTACCACCGCCAAACCCTCGTCGTGCGCCTTGTACGCCTTCATCCAGAGGTTGGCGAACGCCTGGGAGCGGATGATGTGCATCCAGTCCGGACGGTACAGCTCGCGGTTGTAGTTCGACTCCCCCATGGTGGAGACGAACTTGGAGTACATCGCCTTCACGTACTCCAGTGTCACCTCGTCCCCGTCCGCGATCGCCGCGTCACGGGCGTCCTTGAGGGCGATACGGAACTTCTCCAGCAGGTTCTCCGTCGCCCCGGACGTGAACGACTCGTGGATCTCGGGGGGTTCGCACAAGCCGTACTTCGGCCCCGACAGGCGTTGCAGCAGGCGCAGGGTCGGCTCGGTCACCCACAGCGGGCCGGGCTCGTCGCGGTTGCCGATCGGGTTCGGCAGGACGTCCTCGTGCTCCCACACCGGCGGTGTGATCAGGTGGACGCCCGCCCGGCGCCGGTCGTGCGCGAAGCCGGTGGAGTGCTCCAGCTGCCCGAGCGGGAGGTGGGTCTTCAGGGCCGACAGGTACGCGCCGTTGATGTCGAGCGCCGTCACCTCGTGCTCCCCCGGCGGCAGCTCGCGCCGCGTCCACTTGGGGCGCGCCTCCCAGATCTGGTCGGCGCCCTTGGCGGTCTGCTTGCGCAGTACGTCCGGGATCCAGGGGTGGGCGATGATGTCGTAACGCGCCCCCTTGCGCGACTCGTCCAGCAGCCGCATCGCGTCCGGGATCGCCCGCTTGACCAGCGCGGCGGTGGCCGCCTCGATGTCCCCGTGGTGCTCGGCGAGGGCGCCGCGTACGGCGTGGGTGACGAGGTCGGTGGGCTCGGGACGGGGGGGCTGGAAGGCGCGGCGGGTCGAGGGTTTGGCGGACGGGGCTCCCGAGGGGCGCGCCGCTGCGGGCTGCGGCCGTGCATCGGCCGCTTTCTCGGTACGGGCCGGAGCCGCCGGGGCCGGAGCCGCCGGGGCCTCGACCACCTTCTCGGTACGGGCCGGAGCCGCCGCCGGTGCCTCGGCGTCGCACTCCGCCGGATCCAGATGCTGCGCAAACCCCGCCACCCGCTGCCGCGCCGGCCGCCCGCACAACACACACGGCTCGGGCGACCCGAGAAACTCGACGTCGTCCCCGGCGTCATCCACCTCATCCACCGACGAGGTCTCAGGCTCCACCACAGGTTCCGGCTCCGGCTCCGACTCCAGCCGCTCCCGCAACCCCTCCAGCAGATACGCGTACCGCGTACGCACCTCACCCGACGGGTCGCGCCCCGTCTCCCACCCGGTGACCGTCGACGGGCTCACCCCGAGCGCCCGCGCGACCTGCGCCTTCGACAGGCGGGCGGCCTCGCGCAGCCGCAGGCGCTGCTCGGGCGCCGGGAGCGCGGCCTCGGGCCCGACCGAGGCGAGCAGCGAGTCGATCGCGTCGAAGTCGCTCACGGTCCCACCACCCCGTCCTTCACGTTCACGTTCACGTTCACTTCTCGCCCGTACACAGGACATCGCAGTCGCGCGGCTAGCCTAGTCGCTCGGCGAGAAACGCCTCCCAGGTCCGCTCTCCCAGCACGGCCGTCCCGTCCAGGGACAGGTTCTCGCCGGCCCGGTACGCCCGCCCCGCCTTGCCCGGCAGGGGCACCGGCACCAGCAGCCGTCGCGTACCGCGCGCCTGGAGGTACGTACGGATCAGCTCCCCCATCCCGTACACCTTCGGCCCGGCCAGGTCCGGCGCCTGCCCGCACGGCCCGGCCAGGGTCAGCGCCACCAGCCTGTCCGCCACGTCGCGCGAGTCGACCGGCTGGAAGCGCAGGCCCGCCGGAACGGGCACGACCGGCAGCTTGGTCATCTTCCGCGCCATCAGCAGGACCAGGTCGTGGAACTGGGCCGCGCGCAGGACCGTCCACGGGATGCCGGACAGCCGCACCGCCTGCTCGGACGCCAGCTTCGTCCCGAACCAGCCCAGCGGGACGCGGTCCGCGCCGATGACGGAGATGTAGACGAAGTGGCGCACCCCGGCGCCGGAGGCGGCCCGTACGAGGTTGCGGGTCGCCTCGTCGTCGCCCTTGGGCCCGCCCGCCAGGTGCAGCACGGTGTCGGCGCCCTCGACCGCGCCCCCGAGCCCGTCGGACCGCAGCAGGTCGGCGGCGACGTACTCGGCACCGCCGCCGTCGTCGCGGCCGTGCCGGCTGAGTACGCGTACGTGGTGGCCCGCGTCCAGCAGGAGCGGGACGACGTGGCCGCCGAGCGTGCCGGTGCCACCGGTGACCAGGATCGTTGACGCCATCGCTGCTGCGCTCCTCGACTCATCGACGTACGTACGGGGACTCCCCCAGGAAGATGAGCAGGTCCGCGGTGATCTACTTCTCAGACACACCGCGCGTGAAGAAGGCGACCGGAGGAATGGGGCCAATGGACGAGCACATAACGCAGGAGCCGACGCAGACGCAGGCGCAAACACCGGAGCAGACCCGGACCCTGACGGACCGTTTCGAGCAGGACCGGACCCATCTGCGCTCGGTGGCGTACCGGATGCTCGGCTCGCTCGCCGAGGCCGAGGACGCCCTCCAGGACGCCTGGCTGCGCGCGAGCCGCGCCGACATCAGCGAAGTCGAGAACCTCGGCGGGTGGTTGACGACGGTCGTGGCCCGGGTGTGCCTGAACATGCTCCGCTCCCGCCGCACCCGGGGCGAGGACCCGCTGGACGAGGCGACCCCGGACGTCGAGACCGGCCCCGGCCAGGAGGAGGGGCGGCCCGACCCCGAGCAGGAAGCGGTCATGGCCGACTCGGTCGGGCACGCGCTGCTGGTCGTGCTCGACACGCTCGGCCCGGCGGAGCGGCTGGCGTTCGTGCTGCACGACATGTTCGCCGTGCCGTTCGACCAGATCGCCCCGATGATCGAGAAGACCCCGGCCACCGCCCGCCAGCTGGCCAGCCGCGCCCGCCGCCGCGTCAAGAGCGGCACCGCCGCGCCCGACCCCGACCAGTCGCGCCGCCGCCAGGTCGCCGAGGCGTTCCTGGCCGCCACGCGCGGCGGGGACTTCGAGGCCCTGGTCACCCTGCTCCACCCCGACGTGGTCCTGCGCGCCGACAAGTCGGTCGTCCCCTCCCCCGAGCCCATCTTCCTCGGCGGCGCCGTCACGGTCGCCAAGGCCGCGATGGCCGCGATCGGCCGCGCCCGCTTCACCGGAGTGGCCCTGGTCGACGGCACCCCCGGCCTCACGATGGCCCCCTACGGCCGCCTGCGCGTGGCCCTCCGCTTCACGTACACCGACGACACGATCACCGAGATCGACGTCATCGCGGAACCGGCCAGCCTGCGCGAACTGGAGATCGCGGTGGCCGACGCCTGACGGCGACCGCTCCCCCGGCCCCGACTCGACTCCACGAGAGTCGGGGCCGAGGGACATGGCTTCGGGCTCAGTCCAGCTCCACCGGTCCGTAGAGCGCGGACGCCACCCCGGTCATCAGAGCCCAGTAGCGGTCGCCGTACGACCAGTGCCACCACTCGGTGGGGTAGTTGACCAGCCCGGCCCGGGTCAGCGCGCCGCCCAGGATGTGGCGGTGCGAACGAGCGGCTTCACCGACGTTCTCCGCCCCGGTATAGCAGGCCCCCGCGCTCTCCTCCGGTGTCGCGTTCATCCGCGTACCCAGGTCCAGTTCGCGCCCTTCGGCGTCGGCGAGGGTGACGTCGACGGCCGCTCCCGCGCTGTGCGGGGCGATCTCCGGCGGAGAGACGTGGCGGCTGGCGGCGGAACGGATCCGGTCGGCGGGCCAGTCGGGGTGGTCGCCGCGTAACCGCGCCGCGTACTCGTCGAAGTAGTGGCGCTGCAACGACGGCGGGCGATACCCCTCGACGTACAGCAGCCGCAGCCCGTCAGGCAGCAGAGCCTGCGCTTCGAGCAGCCGGTCGAGCACCCCCTGTCGTACGTACGCGAAGGCGCCCCCGGAATCCTGCTGCTTGCGCTCGTCGACCAGGAGCGGAGCGGTCCGGTGCACGCTCACCAGACGGTCGCCGCACTCCTCGACACCCACGCGCGCGACCCTCGGATCCGACATCAAGATGATCTCAGTCATGACGAGATCCTCGCGCACCACCGAGGACAGCCATCCCCTGCACGACCTGCACCGACCCACCGACTACGCTCCCCGATCATGCACTTCTCAGCCGACGCCCTCCTCTTCGACAGCGACGAGACGCTCGTCTCCAGCATGCGCTCGGTCGTACGCGCGTGGACGAGCTGGGCCGAGGCGTACGGCATGACGCTTGAGGACGTCGCCCGCGTCGAGGTGCACGGGCGGCCGGCTGCCGCGATCGTGGCCGAGCTGCTGCCCGCCGCGCAGGTCGCCGAGGCCGTGGCGCGGCTGGAGGACGCCGAGGTCGCGGACGCGGTCGGGGGCGGCGTGGTGCCCGTACCGGGCGCGCCCGAACTCCTCGCCGCGCTCCCGCCGGACCGCTGGGCCGTGGTGACGTCCGGCACCCGGCGCGTGGCCGAGGCCCGGCTCGCCCAGGTCGGCATCCACCCCGCCCACCTGATCACGGTCGACGACATCACCCACCACAAGCCCCACCCCGAGCCGTTCCTCCTGGCCGCCGAGCGCCTCGGCGTCACCCCGGCCCGCTGCCTGGCCGTCGAGGACGCCCCCGCGGGCCTGACCTCGGCCCGCGCCGCCGGAATGAAGACCCTCGCCCTCGCCAGAACCCACAAGCCCCACGAACTCGACGCGGACGCGACGGTCACCGACCTCACCGCCGTATCCGTACGGGTCACGGCTACCGGCCTGGGAATTACCGTCAACTGACCGGCGGGGGCCCGTTACAAGCTGTACGAAGCGGCCCGCCGAAGTACCGGCGGGCCGTTGCGAAAGAGTCGAGCTGGAGACCCTCAGTGGGAGCGGACTGGCTCGGTCAGGAGGGGCAGCACAGCGGGAACTCCCGCAGCGGTCTGCTTGACGGTCGCACTGGCTACCTCACTCTGCATGCCGACGACGCTGCCTACCAGCCCTCCTCCCAGCGCCACAGCGCCTGCCGGGCCCGCCAGGGCCGACTCGGCGTCAGCCGACGCCACCGGCGCGGTGGCCAACATCCCCCCGGCCACCATCACGCCGATGGCTGTGATCTTACGAAGAACTTCCATCAGAAACTACCTGTTCCCTTTCCGTCTTTACGTGTATTCGGGAGTCCGTGACGGTGCGACACCTACATCCCGAGGCGCTCCGCGGCCATTCGAGTTCCTTCGACCCGCGCCCTGATCTTGGCGAATGCGGTGTCCCGGGGAGTCGACTGGTCGTCGGCGAAGGGGGCGAACCCGCAGTCGTCGCAGGTACCGAGCTGATTCACCGGGATGTATTGCGCGGCTTCCAGGACCCGGTCCCGTACCTCTTCCGGTGTCTCCACTTCGGGGTTGATGGGATCGGTCACTCCGATGAAGACGCGCTGGTTGGGTTTCACGTGGTCGCGCACCATCGC
>NZ_BMTS01000028.1 GCF_014649795.1 Streptomyces melanogenes | reverse complement strand
GGCAGCATGATCCGCCGATACATCATCTGGCGAAACCGTCACGCCGACGACCGGCGCCTACGCGCCGTCGTCGACAGGGCAAACGTCGCCTGATACGGCACTAGTAGGGATCGGATGCACACTGCCCGGTAAGGTCCACGGGCTGGACGATATGCACACCGTCCTGTCCGAAGGGCGGGACTGCGTCGAGGAAATACCGTCCAGCCGCTGGGACGTGGAGGAGTTCTACGATCCCGATCCCCTGGCCCTTGGCAAGACCTATACTCGGCACGGCGGATTCGTCGACGACGTCGACCTCTTCGACGCGACGTTCTTCGGCATCTCGGACGCCGAGGCGACCCGCATGGACCCGCAGCAGCGCCTGCTCCTGCAGACCGTGTGGCACGCCCTGGAGCACGCCGGGCAGAACGCCGACGAGATCAGGGGCAGCAACACCGGTGTCTTCCTGGCCCTCATGAACAGCAACAGCTACTTCATCCTCAAGCACGAGGCCGTGGGCCTGAAGGGCATCACGGCGTACGACTCGATGAGCGACTCGATGAGCATCAGCGCCGGCCGCGTCGCCCACTTCCTGGACCTGAAGGGCCCGTGTCTCACGGTGGACACCGCCTGTTCGGGTTCGCTGGTCGCCATGCACCTGGCCCGGCAGTCCATCCTCACCGGCGAGTGCGATTCGGCCATCGTGGCCGGGGTGAATCTGATCCTCAACCCGCAGGTCCACATCGCGTTCTGCAAACTCGGCCTGTTCTCGCCCAGCGGGCAGTGCCGGTCGTTCGACGCGAAGGCCGACGGGTACGTCCGCAGCGAGGGCTGTGTGGCCGCGCTGCTGCGCCGTCAGTCGCTCGCCGAAGAGCGCGGCGATCCCGTTCTCGCCCACATCGTCGGCACCGCGATCAACCACGACGGACGCACCCCGGCGCTGACCGCCCCCAACGGGCGGACCCAGGAAGAGGTGATGCGCGCCGTCCTCACCCGCAGCGGCATCGACCCCGCCCAGGTCGACTACGTCGAGGCGCACGGCACCGGGACCCCGGTCGGCGACCCCATCGAGATGAGCGCCATCGCCAACGCCTACGGTCGGCCGCACACCGCCGGGCGGCCGCTGTACGTCGGCTCGGCGAAGAGCAACTTCGGACACACCGAGGCGGCGGCGGGACTCCTCGGCGTCCTCAAGGCCGCCCTCTCCCTGCACCGCGAGACCATCTACCCCAGCGTCCACCTCGACCGTCTGAACCCCAAGATCGACCTCAGGGGCGCCGCGGTGGAGATCCCCACCGAGCCGGTGCCCTGGCCCCGGCGGGACGCGCCGCGCCTGGCCGCCGTCAACTCCTTCGGCTACAGCGGCACCAACGCCCATGTGCTGCTGCGCGAAGCCCCGACCCCGCGCCGGCACACCGATGCGGTGCGCCGACGCCCCGCCGAACTGCTCGTGCTGTCCGCCAAGTCGTCCGCGAGCCTGGACGCGCTGGCCGACCGCTGGGCGCAGCACCTCTCGCGCACCGACCGGGACAGCCTGCCCGCCGCCGTCTACACTGCCGCAGCCGGGCGGGCCGCGCACCGCCACCGCCTCGCGGTGACCGGACGCGGCGGCACCGAGATCGCCAACGACCTGCGGCTGTGGCGGACCCGGCGCACACCCCCGTCGGTCACCGGCGGCCACCCGGTCAAGGCCGCCAGGACGGCCTTCGTCTTCACCGGCCAGGGCGTCCAGTACCCGGGCATGGCCCGCGAACTGTACGACCACGAACCGGAGTTCGCCGCCGCGATCGACCGATGCGCCGAGGTGCTGGACGGCGAACTGCCCGTACCGCTGCGGCAGCTCCTCTTCGACGACCAGTCACCGCAGGCGCTCGACGACACGCGCCTCGCGCAACCGGCGCTGTTCGCCGTCGAGTACGCGCTCGCATCCCTGCTGCGCTCCTGGGGAGCGGTGCCGGACGCCGTGGTGGGGCACAGCATCGGCGAAGTCGTCGCCGCGTGCGTCGCCGGCGTGCTCACCCTGGAGGACGCCGCCCGCTTCAGCGCGGTACGCGGCCGCCTCATGGGCGAACTGCCGCGCGACGGCGTGATGCTGGCCGTCGCCGCCGACCCCGGAACCGTCGAGGGCTGGCTGTCCGGGCGGGAGGCCGACGTCTCCCTGGCCGGGGTCAACGGGCCGCGCGCCGTGGTCGTCTCCGGCCGGGCCGAGGCCGTGGACGACATCGCGCGCCTCGCCGGAGCACAGGGCGTGCGCACCACCCGGCTGCGCACCTCCCACGCTTTCCACTCACCGCTGATGGACCCGGTCCTGCCCGAGCTGGACAAGGCGGCCGCCACGCTCAGTCCCGTCGCCCCGGCCGTGCCGGTGTTCTCCGGCGCCACGGGCGAGGCACTGACCGGTGAGGAGGGCCCCGAGTACTGGAGCCAGCAGGCCCGTCGGCCGGTCCGGTTCCACGACGCCCTGCGTGCGGTGGCCGCCAGCGGCTGCACCGCGGTAGTCGAGATCGGCCCCCACCCCGCACTGCGGACGTACGTGGCGGAGGCGTTCGGGAAGACCGACGTGACCGTGATCTCCACGCTCCAGCAGGACGGGCGGGACGTACGCAACCTCCTCGCCGCCGCGGGCGCCCTGTTCACGGCGGGCGCCGCCGTCGACCTGCCCGCGCTCTACCGGGGCCCGCGCCACCGCCGTACCTCGTCCGCCCCGCAGTACCCCTTCCGCAGGGACCGCTACTGGGTGACACCCGAGGACAACGGCCGCGCGGCGACCGCACCGGCGGCCCCACCACGGCAGGCGGCGCCCGAGCCGCTACCGGCCGCGCACAGCGTCCACCGGCAGGACGTCCAGCCCGGCACACCCTGGGTGGACCACCGCATCCTCGGCGCCACCGTCTTCCCGGCCACCGGCTATCTGGAGCTGGCCGTCGACGCCCGCGCCTCGGCCGACGGCTACGGCTCCACACCCGTCGAGCTCACCGGCGTCAGCTTCGTGCGGCCGCTCGTCCTGGCCCCGGCCAGGCCCAGCAGCGTACGGGTGGACCTGGCGGGCGAGGGCGCCCCGGCCGACGGCCGCTTCCGGTTCACCGTGGCGGGGGGCGACGGCGACGACGCGCCCCGGTACTGCCACGGGACGGTCGGACCCGCCGGGAAGGAACCGGGCGGCTTCGCCGAGCGCCTTGAGGACCTGCGCGCCCAGATGTCCACCTCGCTCGCGCCCGGGCGCCTCTACGGACTGCTGCGCGAGGACGGTCTGGAGTACGGCGCGAGCTTCTCCACCGTCCGCGAGCTGTGGACCGACGAGGCGGGCGGCCAGGCGCTGGGCCGGATCACCGCCGCTCCCGACGGCGCGGGCCGGGCCGGGCATCCGCACCGCTTCGCGACCATGCTCGACGGCTGTCTGCACCTGGCCGCGGCCGCGGCCCGCGACGGCGCCCCCAAGGGCACCTACCTCCCGGTGGGCATCGGCCGGATGGTGCTGCACGGGCCCCTGCCCGACCAGATCTGGGGCCATGTTCGGCTGGCCGAGGCCACCGACACCGCGTTCACGGCGCGCCTGCGCGTCCTGGACGACACCGGGCGCCTCCTCGCCGACCTCGACGCCATCGAGTTCCGGCGCGTGGGCTCCCTGACCGACCCGGACGCGGCCGGGCCCGCCGACAGCCGCTCGCGCGACACCGGCGAGTCGCGGCGCGAACTGCGCGCCCACGTCGAGCCCCTCGCGGCAGGCGAGCGCACACAGGCGGTCATCGACTGGCTGATGGTCGAGATCGTCGACACCCTGGGCCGGATGTCGACGGAGCTGGAGATCGACATGAGCGATCTCGACCCCTCGCTGGCCCTCCTCGAGATCGGCCTCGACTCGCTGACCATCACCGAACTCCAGCGCCGCATCCAGGAGAAGCTCGACTTCCGTTTCAAGGCCATGGAAGCCCTGGAGTACCAGAGCATCGACGAACTGGCGGAGTACCTCCTCCACCAGGTGATCCTCGCGGATCCGGCCGGTGCCGACGCTCCGGCGCACACCTGAGCCCGGCCCCGCGCCGCCACCGGCAGACCACATCCGGCAGATCCCACCAGAGGGGAAGTGCCAGCAACCGTGTTGAGCCCCGACTTCGTCAACAACTACCTCGACAGCCACCTCGGTGAACGCCAGGTCAACAAGATCCAGCACGGCTTCCCGTCGCCGCGCTTCTGGAACGAGACGTCCGTGCCCCTCGACGAGATCGCCGAGGACCGGATCCACCTGCGCGAAGCGCACGGCACCTCACCCGTGTTCCTGTACGTCGGCGTCCCGTACTGCATCCAGACCGACCCCGGAAAGTGCGGGTACTGCCTGTTCCCCGTGGAGGAGTTCCAGGGCAACGCCGCCCTGGAGACCTACTACGGATACGTGGAGCGGGAAGCGGAGATGTACCGGGAACAGATGCGGGGCTCCGTCCTCGCCGGAGCGTACTTCGGCGGGGGCACCTCCAACCTCTACAAAGGACCCGTCTACCACCGCCTGATGGACATGGTGCGCCGCCTCTTCCCGGAGATCTCCGAGCAGGCGGACCTCACCCTGGAAGGCATCCCCCAGCTGTTCTCCCGGGAGAAGATGCAGGCCATCAGCGACTCCGGGATGAACCGCATCAGCATGGGCGTGCAGCAGGTCAACGAACGCCTCAACAGCTTCAGCGGCCGCAAACAGACCACCAAGCACGTCATCCAGAGCCTGGAGTGGGCCCGTGAGCTCGGTCTTTCCGCCAACGTCGACCTGATCTTCGGCTGGCCGCAGCAGACCGTCGACACGATGCTGGAGGACCTGGAGACCCTGGTGTCGTGGGACGTCTACGACATCACCCACTACGAGCTGAACGTCGGCGGTCCCACCGACTTCGCCCTCAACCGCTTCCACGAACTGCCCAGCACCCTGGCCAACCTGGAGATGTACCGGGCGGGGCGCGACTTCCTACTCGACCGGGGCTACCAGCAGCTGTCCACGTACAACTTCCGCCGCCCCGGCGACCCCGCGGCCCACGACTTCCGCGAGGGCTACACCACCCGCTTCGACCACCTGGACACCCTGGGACTCGGCTACGCGGCGATCACCTTCTTCGGCAATCCCGCACTCGACTCGGGCCGCTCCTGGTCGTTCATCAACCAGCGCAACCTGGCCCAGTACAAGGCCGCCGTCGACAACGGCCGGTTCCCCGTCGAGCGGGGCTACCGGCACACCGCCGAGGACTGGCTGATGATGCTGCTCTTCCGCAGCCTCATCAGCACGGAGATCGACCGCACCCAGTACGCGGCCGCCTTCGGCCTCGACATCTACGACAAGTTCGCCACCGTGTGGGACGCCCTGGCCGAGCGCGGCTACGCGCGGATCACACCGGAGCGGATCACCCTGACCGGCGACGGCCCGTTCTACGCGCCGATGTTCTCCGCCCTGATCGCCGAGGACCGCTACCGCGAGCTGCGCGAGGAGGCGGCGCGGCGCAAGAAGGAGTCCGTCCGGCCCGCGGCCGCCTCCCGGAGCGGACAGTGACGGACGACCTGCCCCTGGCGGGGCGCGGCTGCGTCGTCACCGGCGGGTCGCGCGGCATCGGCGCCGCGGTGGTGCGCCTCGCACTGGCGCAGGGCGCCGATGTCGTCTTCGGCTACCACAGCGACAAGGACCGCGCCCGCACCCTCGCCGACGAGTTGGGCGCGGCCTACCCCGACCAGCGGTGCGTCCCGCTGTACGCCCATGTCGCGGACACCGACGAGGCCGAGCGCTTCGCCGTCGCGGCGCTGGGCCACCTCGACCGGTTCGACGTCCTCGTCAACAACGCGGGCGTCACCCGGGACACCCTGTTCGCCCGGATGACCCCGCAGCAGTGGCGCGAGGTCATCGGCACCAACCTCGACAGCATGTACACCGTCACCAAACCCCTGCTGATGCCGCTGGTGAAGCAGCGCGGCGGCGCCATCATCAACATCGCCTCCTCCTCCGGGCTGCACGGCATCCCCAGCCAGACGGCCTACTCCGCCGCCAAGGCCGGGGTGATCGGCTTCACCAAGGCCCTGGCCAAGGAGATCGGCGCCCGGGGCGTCACCGTCAACGCGGTCGCCCCGGGGCTCATCGAGACCGACATGACGGCCGCGATACCGCCGGACAAGACCGAGTTCCTCAAATCCCTCATCCCCGGCCACGCCTTCGGCACCCCGCAGGACGTGGCGCACCTGGTGTGCTTCCTCGCCTCCGACCGGGCCCGCTACATCACCGGGCAGGCCATCGAGGTCTCCGGCGGCCTGGTCGTCTAGGCACCGTACATGCCGGTACGGAGACGGCTCAAACGGTCTGCCCATGGCCGCCGCTCACGCGCAGGAGTCCCTCCTGGGCGAGGGTGGCGGCCAGGGTTCCGTCACGGGTGAAGACCCGGCCGAGGACGAGGCCGCGCCCACCGGCGGCCACGGGCGTCTCGTGGGCGCAGAGCAGCCAGTCGTCCGCGCGGAAGGGCCGGTGGATCCACACCGTGTAGTCGATGCTGCGGCCGTTGGCGTGGAACCACGAGACGCCGTGCCGCACCAGCACGGTCTCCAGCATGGTGACGTCGCAGATGTAGACCAGGAGGCAGGCGTGGAGCAGCCGTGCGCGCTCGCCCCCCGCCCCGGCCGGCAGTTCGCCCTTGACGCGCAGCCACACCTGGGTCCGGGCGGACGCAAGCGACGGGTCCTTCTCCACGTCGAAGCTCAACGGCCCCACGAACCGCTGGTCGTACGGCTTGCCCAGGGGCGACACCTGAGCGCCGAACGCCTTCGTCAGCCGCTCCTCGTACGTGGGCAGGTCCTCCGGGGCCGGAACATCGGGCATGGGGTCCTGGTGGGCGAGGCCCGGCTCGGGCCGGTGGAAGGAGGCGGCCAGGGCGAACACCTCCCGGCCGCGCTGGCTGGTACACACCCGTCGGGCGGCGAAGGAGGTGCTGTCCTTGACCCGTTCGACCCGGTGCTCGAAGGGCGTGTCCGGCACGGCGGGCCGGGTGAAGGACGCGTGCACCGAGTGCACGTCGAGCCCGGCGGAGACCGTACGGCCGGCGGCGGCCAGCGCCTGGGCGGCGACATGTCCGCCGTACACGGGCGAGGAGGGCTCCAGCGGCGCCGGCCCCAGGAAGTGCTCGCCCTCGCCCCGGTCGGGCACGGGCTCCAGTTCGAGCAGGCCGAGCAGGTCGAGGAGTGCGCGTTCCTGATCCATGGGCCCCACTCACCTCGGCGTCGCCGTGCGCCAGTCAGTATCGCCAGCCCGGCCCGGCCCATCAACCGAACGGGCCGCAAAGGTGGCCGAGTTGTGCCGCTGACAGGACACCGGTCCGTGCGGTACCTCGGAGCAACGCCCGCCCGACGATCGGAGGACCCCCCATGTTCGACCGCGTCAGCGCGTTGCTGTACCGGCGGCGCGCGGCCGCGCTGTGGGTGAGCGCGGTGGTCGTCGTACTGGCGGGAATCGGCGGCCTGGGGGTGGAGAACCGGCTGGTCCACGGCGGTTTCGCGGATCCCGGGGCGCAGTCCTCGCGCGCCGAGCGCCTGGTGGCCGAGCACTTCCCGGGCGCCGACGACGACCTGGTACTGCTGGTGAGCGGCGCCGGTCCGGTCGACTCGGCGCGGATGACTTCCGTCGGCTCGGAACTGACCCGGCGCGCGGAACGGACCCCCGGCGTGCGGGCGGCCACCTCGTACTGGACAGCGGGGCGCGCGCCCTCGCTGCGCTCCCGGGACGGCTCCATCGGGCTCGTCACCCTCTCCCTGCGCGGCGACGAGGACGACCGGGCGAAGACCGCCGAGCGGCTGGTGCCGGACGTGCGGCGGCACGCGGACGGCCTGGCGGTGATGGCGGCCGGGTCCGCACAGGTGCAGTCGGAGGTAGGCAAGCAGACCGCGCACGACCTGCTGCTCGCCGAGGCGATAGCCACACCGATCACCCTGGTCCTCCTCCTGCTGATCTTCGGCAGTGCGGTGGCCGCCGCCCTGCCGCTGGTCATCGCGCTGCTGTCGATCCTGGTGAGCCGGGCCGTGCTCAACGCGCTGGCGGGCACGGTGTCGATCTCGGTGTACTCGATGAACTCCACCACCGCGCTGGGCCTCGGACTCGCCATCGACTACAGCCTGTTCATCCTCGCCCGCTTCCGCGAGGAGCTGCGCGGCGGCGCCACGGTGCGGGAGGCGCTGGTGCCGACCGTGCGCAGGGCCGGGCGGACGGTCGCGTTCTCCGCGCTCACCGTGGCGCTGTCCCTCGTCGCCCTGCTGGTCTTCCCGCAGTTCTTCCTGCGGTCCTTCGCCTACGGTGGGATCGCGGTGGTCCTCACCGCCGCCGCGGGCGCGGTCTTCGTGCTGCCCGCGCTGCTGGCCGTCCTGGGCCACCGGGTCAACCGCTACGACGTCTTCGCCCGGTGGCGCGGTGCCGCGCCACCCACCGCGCCCGAGAACGGGCGCTGGTACCGGTTCGCGACGGCGGTGATGCGCCGCCCGGCGCTCTACGGCGGCGCCGTGATCGTGCTGCTGCTCGTCCTCGCCTCCCCGTTCACCCGGGTCACCTCCGGCCTCTTCGACGACCGTTCGCTGCCCGCCGACTCCCAGGTGCACCGCGCCACGCAACTGCTGCGCGACCGCTTCGACGCGGGCGTGCTGGGCACGGTCCCGGTGGTGGTCAAGGGTGCGGGGCCGGGCCTGGACTCCTACGCCGGCGCCCTCTCCCAGGTGCAGGGCGTCCGCCAGGTATCCGCGTCCACCGGCTCCTACGCGGATGGCCGCCGGGTCCAGGAGCCCGGTCCAGGTTCCGCCGCCCTCGTGGACGGCGACACCGCGCTGCTCTCGGTGGTCTCCTCGGTGGAGCAGGACTCCTCCGCCGGGACCCGGGTCGTAGGCCGTCTACGGAACGTGGAGCCGCCCGACGGCACCGACGGGGTGTGGGTGGGCGGGCGGGCCGCCGAGGTGAAGGACAGCACCGCGGCCATCACCCGGGCCACCCCGGCGGCGATCGGCATCGTGGTGGGCTTCTCGCTGGTGCTGCTGTTCCTGTTCACCGGGAGCGTCCTGATGCCGCTGAAGACGCTGGTGCTCAACACCCTCAGCCTCAGCGCCACGTTCGGGGCGATGGTGTTCGTCTTCCAGGAGGGCCATCTGTCGTTCCTGGTGGGCAGCCCGCTGCACACCGGCACCCTGGACGCCACCATCCCGATCCTGACCTTCTGCGTGGCCTTCGGCCTCTCCATGGACTACGAGGTGTTCCTGCTGTCCCGTATCCGCGAGCGCTATCTGCTCACCGGCGACAACACGGAGTCGGTGGCCTTCGGCCTCCAGCACACCGGCCGCATCATCACGGCCGCCGCGGTCCTGGTGGCCGTGGTCCTGTTCGTCTTCGCGGTCTCCGGGGTGACGCTGCTGAAGCTGCTCGGCGTCGGCCTGGCCCTGGCGGTGATCCTGGACGCGACACTCGTCCGCGCGGTCCTGGTCCCCTCCTTCATGCGCCTGGCGGGCCGCGCCAACTGGTGGGCCCCGGGGCCGCTGCGCCGCCTCCACGACCGCGCGGGGCTGCGGGAGGACACCGATGACGCGGCCTGACCGGGCTACCCGGCGAGCTTCGCCAGCGCGGCATCCAGCCGCGCCAGCGTCCGCTCGCGCCCCAGGACCTCCAGCGACTCGAAGAGCGGCAGGCCCACCGTCCTGCCGGTCACCGCGACGCGGACGGGAGCCTGGGCCTTGCCCAGTTTGAGGTCGTGCGCCGCGGCCACCTCCTCCAGGGCCGTCTTCAGGGACTCGGCGTCCCACGGCGCCGAGGCGTAACGCTCCCGGGTGTCCTTGACGATCGCGTCGGCGCCCGGCTTCATCGCCTTCGTCCACGACGCCTCGTCGTCCACCGGCTCGGCGAGGAACAGCCAGTCGACGTACTTGGTGATCTCGCCGAGCACGGTGATGCGCGTCTGGGCCAGCGGGGCCAGGGTCGCGAAGGCGGCGGCGTCGAAGGACTCGGGCACCCAGGTCGCGTACGGCTCGGTCAGCCACGGACCGCACGCCTCGACGAACTCCTCGGGCGACAGGTCGCGTACGTACGCGCCGTTGAAGGCGGACAGCTTCTTCACGTCGAAGAACGCCGAGGAGCCGTTGACGTCCTTGACCCGGAACAGGCGCTCCAGCTCCTCCTGCGGTCGGATCTCCATGTCGCCGCCGGGACCCCAGCCCAGCAGCATCAGATAGTTGACCATCGCCTTCGGCAGATAGCCCTCGGCGAGGTAGTCCTCCAGCGCGACCTTGTCGCGGCGCTTGGAGAGCTTCTGCCGCTTCTCGTTCACGATCACCGGCAGATGCGCCCACACCGGCGGCGTCGCCCCGAGCGCCTCCCACAGCAACTGCTGCTTCGGCGTGTTCGACAGGTGCTCCTCGCCCCGGATGACCTGGGTGATCCCCTCGTCCAGGTCGTCCACCACGTTCGCCAGCAAGAAGACAGGCGAGCCGTCGCCTCGGGCGACGACGAAGTCCTCGATGGCGGAGTTCGGGAAGGCCGGCTCGCCCCGGACCAGGTCCACGACGACGGTCGCGCCCTGGTCGGGCGTACGGAACCGCAGCGCCCGCCCCTCCGCGTACTCCAGACCGCGCTCCCGGCAGAACCCGTCGTACCCGAGTTGCTGCGAACCGGTCCGCTCCTGGACCTGCTCGCGGGTGCAGTCGCAGTAGTACGCGCGGCCGTCCGCGTACAACCGTTGCGCGGCCTCGCGGTGCCGGTCGGCGTTGTGCGACTGGAAGTACGGTCCCTCGAAGGCGGGGTCGGTCTCGGAGATGCCGATCGACGCGAGCGCGCCGATGATCCCCTCCGTCCACTCGGGCTTGTTGCGCGCGGCGTCGGTGTCTTCGATGCGGAGGACGAAGGTGCCGCCGGACTGTCGCGCGACGGCCCAGTTGTAGAGAGCGGACCGGGCCCCGCCGACGTGGAACATTCCTGTCGGGGAGGGAGCGAAGCGAACACGAACCGGGGTAGTGGGCATGGGGGGAGATTACCGATCTTCGGCGTTCCGCCGCTCGCCAATACCGGCCGGGCGCGCACGTCCCCGCTACATCGGGATCTGGTAGCGATGCACCAGGTAGCGGCAGGTGTCGGCCACCTGCTGGTCGCTCAGTGCCGCGTCGCAGACGACCACGGTGGCCACCAGACCCTGGAGCACCTGACCGTGGTCGGGGCGGTAGCCGAGGACGGGTGTGGACCAGCCGACGGTACGGACGCGGTCGTCCCTGCGCAGCTCGTACGGGTACCCGTTGGTGTACGTCTGGAGCCTGCGGGCCGCACCCGCGGTACAGCGGACGGCGTACACCGCCCAGTCGTTGTCCGACTCGGCCGTGCGGGACATGAGCAGGTAGTCGAGCTGCCAGCCCTGCCCGTTGCTGCGCAGCGCACCGGGCCGTCCGGGTGCCGAGTCGAAGGTGGGCAGGCGTTTCGCGACGAAGAACCAGGTCGCGGCGCCGCTGGTGCCCTGCATGGCGGGGAAGGAGTACTGGCCACCGGTGAACCGCAGTGCCGCCAGGCCGTTCACCGCACCGGTCTCGAAGACGGCCGGACTGCCCGTGGGAGCACCGTGGTTGTGGGCCGGGCTCAGGTCCTGGAGCTCGGCGACGGAAGCGCCGTCCCGCAGTGGGTTGCCGTCACTGTCGTGCAGGGCGTCGGCGCGGTAGTAGCCGATCAGGCCGGGCAGGCTCGGCAGCGGGTCGTACGGCGAGGAGGCGAGCGGCGGCGCAGACACCGGGGGCGGCACCGCCCCGATACCGATCCTGGCGGAGGCGCCGGGGGTGGCCGTGTTGATGGCCAGGGCCTTGCCCGTCGGCGGGAGGCCTTCGTAGAGGCCCTGCCACAGCGGGCCGTCCACCGCGATCAGGGCCGGCATCCGGGGATCCGCGTGATGGTTGAACGACCGCTCGACCTTGCACCAGCCGACCCCCTTGTGCACGTCCGGCAGCGCCCCGCGCTCGCTGCCGACGAGCCGGATCGCGACGGTGTGCTCGCCTCCGGCGCTTCCGACGCAGTCGCGTACCACCAGCTGGGTCGGTCCTCCGATGTCGTCCGCGAGGCTCGCCCAGATGTAGCTGTCGCGCGGCAGGTCCGCATGGAAGCCCTCGAAGTCGATCATCCAGTTGTCGAGCACGGCTTCCGTCTGGAACAGCGTGACCACCGATTCGCACACCGCGGAGTCGGTGCAGGGAACATCGCGGTAGGCCACGCGGGACCGGAGGGCTTTGAACGCGGAGCGCCCGTAGTAGGCGAGCTTCAGGTCGGTGGCGGTGGTGTACTGGCCGAAGCTGTAGATGGCGCAGTCGCTCTGGTGCTCGAAGTGGCAGGACCGCAGCGACACCGGGTAGTTGACCCCGAAGTGGTGCGAACTCAGGCCCTGGGCACCGAATTCCACCACCACGTCGTCCATCGAGAAGTTGTAGACGAGACCGAGGCCGATGGCCTGCCCGTAGTGCATCGCTTTCGGCGCGAACGAGAAGCCCCGGACGTTCAGCTTCTCGCACCCGTTGCCCTCGACGTATTCGCGCAGATCGTTGGGGACGAAGAAGCCGCGCCCGAACACCCCCGCGTCCCCTTCCCACAGCAGCTGCAGATCGGGCACGCCCGCGGCGTTCTTGTGGACCGGCTCCCTCATCGTCAGGGCGCCGAAGACATGGCTCTCGACCGTGAGGCACCGCAGGTCGTCGACCTTGCCGTTGACGTCCTCCTGCTCCTGCCCCTCCGGCAGGGGCCGGTAGCGCAGGACGTCGGAGAACCGCAGCGCGCCGAAGGTGAGGTCGACCGGATCGTTCTCGTTGCCGGGGATCCCGGCCCGGCCGGACGAGTTCGGCCCGATGGCGGCGAGCCGGAACGGGGCGTACCAGTTGGGGGTGAACGCCAGGTCCCGGCCGGGCTCCTTCGGGGTCCACCCGTCGTTGATCAGCGAGAGGTCCGGCTGGACCTGCACCCGCTGTACCGCCTGCCGTCGGTTGGTCCACGCGGTCACCGTGCGGGCGTCCAGGTCGAGTTGGAAGGAGCAGCGCAGCACGGGCTGCGCCGGGTCGAAGGGGATGCGGATCTCGCGGTGCAGCCCGTCGCTCGTGCGGAAGGCGAAGACGACGGCGGGCGGGTGCTCGTTGGCGTTGACGTACGCGGAGAACGGGGACGGCCGGCGGAACGCGTCGACCATGCCGAACAGGGGCTGTACGGACCAGGGCATGGCGTCGTTGCGGACCACGAAGTCCACGGTCAGCTGACGGACGTCCGACCAGTAGTCGCCGTCCGTCGGCCCGAACTGGAAGGGCGAGCAGGGCAGGGTCACCGTGGCCTCGCTCGTCGGCCCACCGGCCACCGGTGAGGGGACACGGGTGCGGCAGCCCCACCGCCGGTCGGTGACCGAGGCGTCGAGCATGCCGCTCAGATCCGCCCAGTGGCCGTCGCTGAGCGGCTGGCCGTGGGTGACCCGGCGCAGCCCGAAGGTCAGCGGGGGCGTGGCCCCGATGGCCCGGAGTGCGCTCGTCCGTCCACCTTCACCGACGATACGGACCCGGTTGCGGTCGACGAGGACGGACCGCAGGAATTCATAGGGCTGGGGGTCGGCGGGGACGAAGACGACCCCGCCCGCGTTCTCGTCCAGCGCGTCCACCGCATTCTGGAACGCGTCCGAACACGTCGAGCGGCCGGCGGGGCCGGGAACGGCGTTGAAGTCACGGACATCGACGAATACGGGGGCCGGAGGCGCCATGATCCGAGGCTATCCAAGCCCGGTGCGGGGGAACAGGCCTCAACTCCTCTTCGTATGAGGTGGCTTACGAGGTGACGTGCGAGGTGGCTTACGGGGGTGACTCGCGCCGCTCCTTTATCGGCAATCGGCTTATCGGCGCAGGGTGGTTTCCCGCTGCATGTGCATAGTTTCGCGGGGTTGCGCACCGCGTAGAGGCCGGTGATGAGGCCGTCGTCGATGCGCACCGCCACGACGGTGTCGACCTCGCCGTCGAGCCGCAGGACCAGCGCCGGGTAGGCGTTGACCTGGGCCGGGCGCAGCGCCGACGCGCTCATCCGGCCCAGCCCGACGGCAAGCAGACGAGCCACCTTGTCGGCCCCCGTGACGGGTTGCAGGACGGCCTGCTTGACTCCGCCGCCGTCGCCGAGGAAGACGACGTCCGGCGCGAGAATGTCGAGCAGGCCCTGTATGTCGCCCGTCGCGGCCGCCCATTGGAACGCGTCGAGCGCGTCCTGGGTCTGGGTGCGGGTCACGGTGCCGCGCGGGCGGCGCGCCGTGACGTGGGCGCGTGCCCGGTGGGCGATCTGGCGGACCGCCGCCGGGCTCTTGTCGACGGCCTCGGCGATCTCGTCGTACTCGACGGCGAACACCTCGCGCAGCACGAACACCGCCCGCTCGGTCGGCGTGAGCGTCTCCAGTACCAGCATCATCGCCATCGAGACGCTGTCGGCCAGTTCGACGTCCTCGGCCACGTCGGGCGTGGTGAGCAGCGGCTCGGGCAGCCAGGTGCCGACGTAGGACTCCTTGCGGCGGCCGAGCGTCCGCAGCCGGATCAGCGCCTGGCGCGTGGTGATGCGGACCAGATAGGCACGCTGTTCCCGTACGGCGGCGAGGTCGACGCCCGCCCAGCGCAGCCAGGTTTCCTGGAGGACGTCCTCCGCGTCGGCGGCCGAGCCGAGCATCTCGTAGGCGACGGTGAACAGCAGGTTGCGATGGGCGACGAACGCCTCGGTGGCGGCGTCCGCGTGCCCGCCGTCGGCGAGCGGCGCCGTGTCCTCGGTCCGCTCGACATGCTCGGTTTTCACCAGCTGCTCCCGCCTGTTCGTCCTCGACGTTGCCACGCGCACAGGACACCGCACCCCGGGGTTTTGTGACATCCCTGAGCGGTGGTGCTCGTCACACGACCGCCCGCGTCACAAAGAGCGCGCCTCCGGCATCTGGTGTTCGTTCACGCACCACCACGAGTGAGGACGAAGTCATGGACACCAACACCCGGTTCAACCTGTTCGAGAACGAGCTCGGCTCCAAGTTCGGCAAGCGGTTCGCCAACGCCTCCCTGGTGGTCCACCAGTCGTCGCTGCCGGCGGCCACGCAGGAGCTGGTGTCGCTGCGCGCCAGCCAGATCAACGGCTGCGGCTGGTGCATCGACCTGCACACCAAGGAGGCCGCGGCGGCCGGTGAGAGCGCGGTACGGCTCAACCTGGTCGCCGCCTGGCGCGAGTCCACCGTGTTCACCGAGGCCGAGCGGGCCGCGCTGGCCTTCGCAGAGGAGAGCACCCGGCTCGCCGACGCGCACCAGGGCGTGTCCGACGAGACCTGGGCGCAGGTGCGCAAGCACTACGACGACGACCAGACCGCCGCACTGGTCTCGCTGGTCGCCCTGATCAACGCGGCCAACCGGCTCGCCGTGCCGGTGCACCAGAAGGGAGGGTCCTACGAGGTCGGCATGTTCGCGGCCGCGGTCAACTGACCGGGAGCAGGCTGCGGAGCAGTTCCGGCTCGGCCAGGGTGGTGTAGAGCGCGTCGCCGCTCAGGGCCGGGCCGGGCGAGGAGGGCACGGCGACCACGTACAGGCCCGCCGCCCGGGCGGAGCGGACGCCGATCGCCGAGTCCTCCACCGCCACCGCCCCGGCGGGCGCGACGCGCAGCCGTTCGCAGGCGGTGCGGTAGAGGTCGGGCGCCGGTTTGGGGCGGTCGACGTCGTCGCTGCCGAGGACCAGCGCGAACGCGTCGGCCAGGCCGACGTGTTCGAGGTGCCGGACGACCGCGTGGCGCGGTGAGTTGGAGACCACCGCGAGGGGGCGGGTCGTGGACAGCCGGGCGACGAACTCGGCCGCGCCGGGCATGGCCGTGACGCCTTCGTCGAGGCTGTCGGCGACGAGTTCGCGGACCTGTCCGGCGAGCGCTTCGTGCGCGGCCGGTCGGCCGAGCAGTCGGCCCAGGGCCCGGCCCAGCTCCGTGAGGTGCAGTCCGATCAGGGCGAGCCGGTCCGCGTCGCCCAGCGACACTCCGTGCCGGGCGCAGACGGCCGCGCAGGCCCGGTCCCAGTGCGCCTGGGTGTCCACGAGGGTGCCGTCGCAGTCCAGGACCACGGCGTCGGTCGGTGGTACGCGGGTGGTGCGGGTACGGGTCATCGTCAGGCACCCGTTCCCATCGAGCCCGTGCGGCGGCCCCGGCGGGCCATCAGTTGGAACATCCAGGAGGCCGCGACGAGCCAGCCGACGCCGAGCAGCACGGCCCAGCAGGCGGGGACGAGGGCGGGGCCGGTGCCGCCGCTGACGGAACGTATCGCCTTGAGGGTCTGGGTGAGGGGGATCGCCTGGGCCACGACCCGTACCCAGTCGGGCCAGTACGAGGTCGGCACCTGGACTCCGCACACCGCCATCATGAGCAGATACGTGGCGTTGGAGATGATGTTGCGGGCGCCGTCGGCGTTGAAGGCCACGGCGGCGACGAACAGGCCGAAGCAGTAGGTGGTCGCCGCGGTGAGGACGACCAGCGCGGTGACGGGCAGGATCTGCCCGGCCCGCCAGTGCACCCCGAACGCCGGGCCGAGGCCGAACAGCGCGGCCAGTGAGGTGAGCGTCCCGCTGACCGGCCACTGCAGGCTGCGGCCGATGAACACCCAGGAGAGCGGGGCCGGTGCCGCGCTCAGCAGGGTCAGGGTGCCGACCCGGCGCTCCCAGGTGGTGGAGACGATGACCATCATCGATTCGATGACACAGGTCATGACCGCGTTGCCGACGAGCAGATAGCGCGTCTGGTCGGCGGAGCCGATGACGTGGCCGAAGAACGCGAAGAAGGTGACCTGGGCCAGCATCCGGCCCAGCCAGCCGAACGTCCACGTCTTCCAGGTGTACATGTGGCGCATGTCGGCCAGCGCGTTGGCGGCGCTGTAGCGGATGATGCGCGCGGGCGCGGTGATCGATGCGGTGAGGCTCATGAGTGGGACAGCGTTCCTAGTCGGCGGACTCGGCGCAGCACGCGGTGCAGCAGCGCCATTCCGATCAGATGGCTCACGGCGCCCAGCGCCAGGACGGCGGCGAGGCGGGCGGCGACGTCGTGCGGGGCCGGTGCGGCCAGGCTGTCGCGCAGCAGGTCGCCGCTCCAGGACAGGAAGATCAGGTGGGACGCCGGCCGGAGCCAGAACGGCAGCATCGCCACGGGGATGAGGACACCGCTGAGCAGGTAGAACGGGTAGGTGAGGGTGTTCTGGACCGTGCGGGCCGAGGGCATCAGGATGAACAGCGGCGAGAAGATGGTCGCGGTGGCGGCCATCGCCAGCGCGGTCACCACCAGGCACAGCACGAACGGCAGCGGGTGGCGCACCGCCAGCCACCGGTCGAAGACGAGCCCGGCGACCAGCCACGCCTCCGCGAAGGACAGCAGCCCGAGGGTGGTCACCGCGCAGATCCGCCCGATCACCAGGGTGGAGAGCCGCGCCGGTACGGCGATCAGCGCTTCCAGGGTGCCGGACCTGCGCTCGTCGCCGATCAGCTCGCCCGCGATGAACAGGGCCAGCGTCCACAGTGACATGAGGGTGGGGGACACGATGGCGAACGGGGCGAGGTCGGGCCGTTCCGCGTGCTCCGCGATGGCCATGAAGACCAGCGTGAACAGCGGGGCGGTGACACAGATCTGCAAGGTGTCCGGGGAGCCCCAGGCGACCCTGAGCTGGAACCGGAAGCCGGTGAGGAAGATCCGCATCAGCCGACCGCCATCCCGCGGTCGCCGATGAGGTGGAGGTAGGCGTCCTCCAGGTTCGGCCGCTGGGTGGACAGGTCGGACACCCCCGCCTCCACCAGGAGCCGCAGTACGGTACCGGTCACCGAGGAGTCGGCGGTCTCCACCCGGAGGCGGCCGGACGGCTCCTGCTCGACGGAGACGACGCCCGGCAGCGCGGTGAGCGCCTGCCGGGTCTGTTCCGGTACCGCGCCCGCGACCACGCGTTCGTGCCGGGGCACCACTTCGCCGATGGCGGAGGGGGTGTCGGTGAGGAGTACGCGCCCCCGGTCGATCATGGTCACCAGGTCGCAGACCGCCTCGGCCTCGGCCATGTCGTGCGTGGTGATCAGCACGGTCCTGCCCTCCGCGCGCATCTCGCCGACGAGCGAACGAAAGTCGCGGGCGGCCACCGGGTCCATGCCCACGGTGGGTTCGTCGAGGAGCAGTACGCGCGGGTCGCCGACCAGCCCGCGGGCCAGGTGCAGCCGCTGCTTCATCCCGCGCGAGAAGGTGTCGACGCGGTCGCCCGCGCGGTCGGCCAGGCCGAGCCGCTCCAGCAGTTCGTCGACCCGTAGCCGCAGCGGGGCGCCGTGCAGTCCGTACATCGCGGCCCAGAACCGCAGGTTCTGCCGGGCGTTGAGCCGTCCGTACAGACCCCGGTCGCCGCCGAAGACGATCCCGATGTGGCGGCGGACGGTCGCCGCGTCGGTGGCGGCGTCGTGGCCCAGCACCTGGGCGCTGCCGGAGGTGGCTTCGAGTACGGTCGAAAGGATCTTGCACAGGGTGGTCTTGCCCGCGCCGTTGGGGCCGACCAGGCCGCGCACCTCGCCGAGTTCGACGGTCAGGTCCACGTCGCTGAGGGCCTGGGTGCGTTTGTCGCCGGCCCGGCCCACGCCGTAGTCGCGGCACAGCGCGCGTATCTCGATGGCACTCATCGGGGTCCTTCGGGCAGGTGGGGGAGGGCGGCGAGCGCCGCCTCGTAGCGGTCCGGTGCGACCAGCTCTGACTCGACCAGCAGATAGTCGCCGACCGGGGTCAGCATCAGGGTGTCGCCGCCCGCGTGGTGCTCCACCGCGCGCCGCCAGTCGGGGCGTTGGGCCCGGCGCAGCTCCATGCCGTAGCGGACTCGTGTGGCCGGCGCGGTCTCCCGGGCGGTGGCGGCGGAGCGCAGCTCGCGCTCCTGCTCGGCGGCCGGTTCCAGCCGTCGGCGCAGCTCTTCGAACGGGCCGAGGGGTGCACAGCGTCCGGCGTGGGCGAGCAGTTCCGTGACCTCCGGGGCCAGCCGGAACTCGCGGACCGTCGCCTCGGCGTCCGCGACCGAGTCCGGGCCGACCTGGGACAGGACGATCACGTCGATCGCGTCGACGGCGTGGAAGGCGCGCTGGAACTTCTCCTCGGCGATCGCCAGCAGGCTGGTGAGTACCTCGTCCGCCGGGGGCCGCGAGCGTACGGTCAGCACCTCGCCGTCCCCGAAGTAGGCGGCGGTGCCCACGTCGATCTTGGCGTCGCGGTCGAGCAGCGGGTCCAGCGGCGCCCAGGACAGGGTGGCCATCATGTGCCGGTGCTCACCGTCGACCACGGAGTAGTCGATCGTGTCGACGGCCTGGTGGTCGAGCACCACCCGGACGACGCTCCAGAGTTCCCGCTCGCCGGAGACCACCAGATCGAGGTCGCCGGTCGGCCGCAGGACGCCTTCGGGGTAGTGCTGGGCGATCGCGGGTCCCTTGAGTACGTGTACGGGATGGGCGGCCGAGACGGCGGTGTGCAGGCGGCGGTAGCCGTCGGCGCGGGTCCGGGCGCGGCGCAGTTCGTCGGCGGATCCGGTGCCGAGCCTGTGCCCGGCCCGCTCGGCGACCGAGAAGACCAGCTGGACGAGGGCTTCCCGGGTGGCCCTGGCCCGGCGGACCAGGAAGCGCAGGTCGTCGTCGGGGGAGAGGTCGAACAGCCGGTACAGCAGCGGCAGATCGATCGAGTCGGCGCGGGCGCGGGTGCTCATACGGAGGTCTCCTTGTCGGGGCGGGGGCGGCGCCAGAACCGGTGGTCGAGGCACCAGCCGCGCTCCAGCAGGGACGCCACGACCCGGGCGCCGCTGTCGGGGCCGGAGCCGTCGTGCACGACGTTGCCGAACAGCGGACGTTCCCGCTCGGCGGCGAAGGCGGCGCACGCGGCGACCAGCGCCGCGGTGCCGGGCCGTACGACGTCGCCCTCCTCGACCAGCAGGTCGAACAGGTCGATGAACCCGGTGCCGGTGACCTCGTCCTGGGCCTCGGTCAGGACGGAGGCGTGGCCGACCGGGCGGCCGTCGCGGGTCAGCAGGAAGGAGACCCGATCGGGGGCGTCGACTACGTCCGTGGCGGCGGCGTCGATCAGCTCCGCGCTCCGCGCGTTCTCGGGCCCGTAGCCGTCGGCGATCGCACGGGCCAGCCAGCCCAGGACCAGCGCGTCGTGCTCCGGTCCGGCCGGTGCGACGGCGAGGCCGTCCGACGGACGTGGGTCTTGCGGTACGGCGCCGGTGTAGCGCACATAGCTGACGGACGGCCGCCAGGGCGCGGGCAGTCGGGTGTCGCCGGGTGCGCGCAGCAGCAACGCCGTGGCCCCGGGGTGGGCGGTGGCCAACTGCTGTTCGAGCTCGGCCAGAACGGTGGGCGCGGCCAGCAGTTCCGGTGCGGCGTACTCCACCAGGCAGTTCTGTTCCTGGGTGACGGGGTCGGTCTGCGCTCCCGCCACATAGACGTGCTGGGCGATCTCGGCCCGCATCCGCTGCTCGTCGGCCCAGGCCAGGTAGGCGGGGGAGACGGTGGTGGGGGTGCTCATGACGCCTCCGGTCGTACGACGACGGTCAGCTCGCCCAGTACCTCGGCCGCCGCGGCGCGGACCTGTTCCGCGTCGACGGCGTCCAGGGCCGCCAACTCCCCGGCCAGCGACCATTCGGCGGTTCCGGCGCGGGTGCGCTGGGCGACCATACGCAGCTGGTCGAGGGGTGACTCGCTGTCCAGGATCAGCCGCATCCCGGCCTGTCGGCGGGCGGCCGCCAGGTCGTCCGGGTCGGGTCCGGCGGATGCCAGCTCGGCCAGGATCTCCCGCACGATCGCCACGACCGTCTCGCCGTTGCCGGGTTCGACGCCGACCAGGACCCGCCATGCGCCCGCTTCCTGGTAACCGCGGTCCCAGCACGCGAACGAGTAGGCGAGCCCGGCCTCGTTGCGCAGTCTGCGGTAGAGCGGGGACGAGGGGCTGTCGCCGAGGAGTTGGGCCAGGATCGCGAAGCGGCGGCGCCCGGCGTCGTCGGCCGCGCTGGAGCGGGCGCCGACGCAGACCCAGCCGTACTCGTCGGGCCACGTCACGGTGCCCGTGGGCCCGGCAAGAGGAGGCAGGGCCTGGGCGGGCGGCGGGACTGCGGCCGGCACGGTCCGTCCGAGGCCGTCGAGGCGCGGCAGCCGGGGCCCGATCACGACCAGCGTCATGGCACTGGTGAGGAACCTGGTGCGGTGTCCGACCAGGACGTCGAGGAGGCTGATCCGGCGGATCTGCTCGACGTCGCCGCCGACCGGCCGGCCCAGCGGGTGACCGGGGAAAAGCCGGGCCAGGAAGGCGTCCTGCACGACGTCGCCCGGGTCGGCCTGCGCGGCGGCGAGCTCCTGCAGCACCGCGTCGCGCTCGGTGTCGAGCACCGCGTCGGTCAACTCGGGCCGCAGGACGGCCTGGTGCAGCAGTCGCGCCACCGTATCGGCGTCGTCGGCGTGCACCTGGGCGTAGAAGAGCATGATGTCGAGGCCGGTCTCGGCGTTGGCGTGGCCGCCGAGCCGTTCCACCTGCTCGCAGAACGAGGGGTTCCCGTCCAGCGGGGCCGACATCAGGGTGTGCTCAAGCAGGTGGGCGAGGCCGCCGTGCTCCGCCGGGTCGTCGCGGGAGCCGTAGCGGACGGCGAGGCAGATGCTGGTCGTGCGCAACCGCTCGTCCAGTAGTGCGATCGTCGGCAGCGCGGAGGGTTCGACGACGGTGGGCGAGCTTGGCATCTCGGCCTTTCCCTGGATTCTCGGACGTTCTGTGCGGAGAGACAAAGCAGGGCGGAGCAAGTGCTCCGCCCTGCTTTTATGAGCGGAAATTACCGCTGCTTCGTCGACGTCTTGTCCAGACGCGGACGGAGCGACACCTTGTGAGCTCGCATTGTGGTTTCCTCCCTTCGTTTCTCGGTCCGTCGGGGGTGCCCCAGAAACATATGAGCATCAGAAACGCGACGTCAAGCCCGGATCGAAGGCATCATTCGTTTTTTCTCGCCCATAGATAATTCGTTGATGAGCCGTATATGTGCGACCGCTCCGACGTAGATCAGAGATATATGGGCGCTTGCCAGGATCGGCTGCTCACCAGCAGATGAGAGGGGTTCGGCCAGCCATGACCGACCAGTTGCCGATGGCAGGCAAAAGCGCCCTGATAACCGGTGCGGGTTCCGGGATCGGCCGATCCATAGCCTGGGGTCTGGCCCGGTCCGGCGCCCGTGTGGTGCTCAACGACCGGGACTGGAGCAGTACGGAAGGGCGCCGCCGGGAAAAGGCGGCCCGGGAATACCTGGACGCCCTGGGAGTCGACTACCAGCTCATCGAGGCGGATGTCTCGTCGGAAGGCGCGGTGAAGGACATGTACCAGCTCGCGCTGAGCGGGACGAACTCGCTCGACTTTCTGGTGAACAACGCCGGTGAACAGCTTCCCTCGGCCACTCACCTCCATTCTCTGGCGGATTTCTCCCGCGTTCTGGACACCAATCTGGTCGGCGCGTTCCTGTGTGCCCGAACGGCACTCGACCACTTCGTGCGCACCGGCGTGCGCGGCGCGGTCCTGAACATCACCAGCGTCCACGAGACCGTCCCCAAGCCCGGGTTCGCCAGCTACGCGGCGAGCAAGGCGGCGCTGCGGATGCTCACCGCCACCCTGGCCCTGGAGTACGCGCGGCACGGGATCCGGGTCAACGCCATCGCCCCGGGCGCCATCGACACGGAGATGAACCAGGACTGGGTGTCCGACCGGGACAAGAAGGCCCGGGGCGAAGCCCGTATACCGCTGGGCCGGATCGGACAGCCCGATGAGGTGGCCGACCTCGCCCTCTTCCTGCTCTCCGACGCCGCGCGCTACATCACCGGCCAGTCGGTGCTCATCGACGGCGGCCTCAGCCTGCACACCGACTTCCAGCACGAGTGGGCCTCGTGAACGTCATCGCCCTCGACGGGGCCGACAACGCGGGCAAGACCACCCAGCTGAGGCTGCTGCGGCGGGCCACCGGCGACGAGGTGCGCATCGGCGGGAGCGTCCACCACTACCAGCCCCGATGGCCCCGACTCTCCGGCACCGAGCTGGCCCACTGGTGGTTCACCGAGTCGCGCAGCGAAGAGCTCGTCACGCTGCTCCTCGACGGCTACCGCAGGCGGCTCGACGCGCTCACCGACCGGCCCGGTTGGGTGGTCCTGGACCGTGGCCTGGCCACGGTCGAGGCGAGCTGTGTCGCCTCCGTCATGATCAAGGACGACTGCTCGGCGTGGGACGCCGAAGCCATGGTCGCCGGGGTACGCGCCGAGGTCCTGGGCGAGTCGGCCCCCGAGCCGTACAGCGTTCTGCTGGGCCTGGGTTCGGCGACGGAGGGGGCCGCGCTGAGTGTCGGACGGGAGCGGGGCGTCGACGAGCGGTACGCCCGGTACCAGTATCTGCTGCACACCGCCCTCGAAACCCGGCGGGACCGCCACAGCGCGGTCATCGAAGCGGACCGGGCCGACATCGTCGCCGTACAGAACGAGTTCCGGTCTCACCTGTCCCAAGTCGGTCTTCACGTACGGCCGTTGCTGGGTGACGTCCGGCGGGTCATCGGGCTCGGTGGGATGTCGGAGAGCGGCAAGAGCAGTGCCGGAGAGTATCTGCGCCGCCGGTTCGCCACCACCCGGCTGAAGCTGGGCTATCTGATCGACCTGGCGGCGGCCCGGCACGGGCTCGCGGACCCCTACGGCGAAGAGCCTCGGCTCCTCGCCGAGCTGGTCGTCGACGAACTGGACCGGTACGCCCACGCCCACTACTACCTGCTCGACTACACCATCGAGAGCCTGCACCGCCCGGACATCACCGCGGAGCTGAAGCGCCTGCTCGGCAGGCGTCTCGACGTGGTCTATCTGGACGCCTCCCCGGAGGTACGAGCTCGGCGCTCGCTCGTCGACCCGGCGGCCCTGGCCCACAACGACGAGGTGAAGCGGGCACGGGGAGCCGACCGGATCGCCGCGACCTGCGACCTGTTCGTCGACAACAGCGGCCCCCGCCCCGATCTGGAGCTCGTGCTGGACCGCCTGATGACCGGCGCCACCGCACGCCCAGCCGCCGTGTCCCTGCGGGTGACCGATCCCCTGGAGCTGGCCGCGCCGACCGCACTGCGGCACGCCGCCGCCACCGCCCTGCACGGGATCCGGACCGCGCTGGGCGATCGGCTGCTGCTGTTCGCCGTGGCCGGCAGCGTGGGATTCGGCACCGCCGACCCCGAACTCAGCGACCTCGACGTCCTGGTGGTCGTCGAGACCGGATGCACCAGTGACCTGGCCGCCGAGCTGGCCAGGTTGCGCGGCGAGCTGGACACCAAACTCGGCATCACCGTGCTGACCCGCCACGAGCTGCTGCTGCAACGCTGCGACTCCCGTACGTACAGTGCGCTGTACTCGCTCGGACAGGGCCGGATCGGCTGTCAGTACGTCAGCGCGGACCTGGAACTGCCGGACTTCACCCGGACACAGCGCCACCAGCGGACCATCGAGTACCTGGCCCGGACCCTGCACGAGATCCGGCGCCCCCTGCTCGGCGTCGAGACCAGCCGCTACCGCCTGTACAAGTCGGTCCTGAACGCCGCCAAGATGCTGCTGCGGCTCGCCGGTGTCGAGGAGACCGACCCGGCCGCCATCTCCGCCGAGTTCGAGCGGATGTTCCCCGCGCAGGGCAGGGCCCGCATCCCGGACCGGGCGGAGTACCGGGAGCTGGGCCTTGACGAGATCGCGGCGGTCGCGTCGTCCGTCCTGCGCTGGTTCGAGGAGTACCTGGCCGGCACCCCCGCGTCGACCGTCGCGGACCTGGCATCCCTGACCACCGTCTGACCCTTTTGGCACACCGCATGATTCGTAGGAGTACCGCACTGTGAAGATCGACGACGACGTTCCCGACCCGGGCGAGGTCATCCGGCCCTACCCCCGCCTGGCACCGGTGCGCAACATCGGCGCCGCGGCCGCCGCGGCCGTGTCGCCGTACCGGCTCATCGCGGTGGAGGGGTCCGACGGCGCGGGCAAGACCACGCAGATCGAGCTGCTGAAGGCGGCGCTGACCGCCGACGGCTGGGACGTGAAGGTGTGCGCGTTCATCAGGAACCCGCTCATCTGGCATTCCAAGGCGCGCGGCAAGTACGACAACTGGGATCCGTACACCATGGCGCTCATGTACGCCTCCTCGCTCGTCGACCTCGTCAACCGGGAGGTGCTTCCGCACCTCGCCTCGGGCGGTGTGGTCATCATGGACCGCTACCTCTACTCCGTCATGGGCCGCTCGGAGGCGCGTGGCTGCGACCGGCAGTGGCTGACCGACCTGCTTGCCCCGGCCACCCTGCCGCACCGCACCCTGCATCTGCGCACTCCCGTCGCGGAGTGCTTCGACCGAAAGGCGGCGCTGTCGACGACCTTCTCGTACTGGGAGTGCGGGGTGGACGTGCACGGCGACGACGGGCTGCGGTTCGCCGGGCCCAAGGAGGCCTACCGCGACAGCTTCATCGCCTACCAGCAGCGCGTCCAGGACATCGTCGAGGACCTCCTGAAGGACACCGACGCGCTCGGCCTGCCGCGAGCGGAGCGGGAGACGACGGCGGCCCGGGCGGCGGACTGGGTGCGCGCCGGTCTGGCCGGTTCCCCGTGACCGCGCCGACCACCGCGGCCTCGGTGCGGCAGCTGCTGGCCGACCGGGCCGACGCGGGGGAGTGGGCCGAGGTGGAGGCGCTCAGCGGTGTCGAGGTGCTCGCTCCCGTGCCGTCGGCCCCCGGCTCACGCGCCACCGTCTGGCGGCACGCGCTGGCGTCCCGGGGCTACCGCATCACCGACGTGAGCGAGCTGAAGAACTCGACCTGCGGTTTCGCCCAGCGGGACGGGCGGCCGTACTTCTTCAAATACGTCCGCGCCCAGAGCGCCGTCGCCGAGCTCGCCGGGTATCTGGAGTTCGGTGGCGCGGGCAACCGGGTGCCGACCCTGCTGTCCTTGCTGCGCACGGACGCGGGGACGGTCATGGTGTACGAGTACCTTCCCTCGATGGGGTTGGGGCGGGGCACCCTGTTCGACCTGTTGTGTCGGGCCGAGCGGGCCGGGACGCTGCTGCCGGAGCGGGAGGTCGAGCCGCTGCTCGACCGCATCCGCGCGAACTGCGGCTACCGTACGGTGAGTTCGGCCTCGCCCATCGACGCCTTCTTCGCCCGCCGGGTCACCGAACGGCTCGTCCCCTGGTATTTCGCGCGCCAACGGCCGTGGCTGGACCAGCGGGTGGTGGTCAACTCGGTGCCGCAGGCCGTGACGATGCGGGACGCGATGGAGGGCACCGCGGCCTTCTTCGAGAGCCTCGGTGCGCGGGAATGCGTGCTGTCCCAGGGTGACTTCAGCGAGACCAACGTGGGCCGGGGGGCGGTCTTCGTCGATCTGAGCAACGCCGGACACAACGATGTGCGCGGGGAGTTGGCGACCGCCTTCTGGTCACTCTTCCTCGGCGGTGGCTACCTGTTCCCCCAATACCATCCGGCCGCCTACCGGTGGCGGGAGGCTCCGTTCGCCGACGCGGCCCCGCTGTGCCGGGCACGCCTGGAGCCCCGTACCGCGACGCTCCACATCGACTTCGCGCACCGGCTCTCGCCCGCCCGGGCCGATCTGCTCGGCCGGCTCCTTGACGTCTTCGCCGACGCCTTCGGTCCCGGGCTCTTCGACCGCCGGCTGGCCCCGTACCTGGTCATGCGGGCGGTCGGGGTGCTCGACCTCGACACCCTCGACCCCGCCGACCGGGCCGCGTGCACCGCTCTGGTGCTGCGTTTCTGGAACGAGCGGGACGACCTCGGTAACGTCCTGCGCACACTTGTCGATCATGGGAGGACCCGATGAAGTCCCGGGCCGTGGCGATCGTCCGCGAGGACGACGCCGTGCTGCTGATCCACCGCCGCAAGGGCGGCGCGGAGTACTACACCCTGCCGGGTGGAGGAGTGGAGGAGGGGGAGACGCCCGAGCAGGCGTGCGTACGCGAACTGGCCGAGGAGACCGGGCTGCGCGCCACCGTCGAGTCCCTGCTGCATACCCTCGACAACGCGGGCCGCACCGAGCACTACTTCGTGATGGGCCCGGCCACGGGCACACCGCGCCTCGGCGGCCCGGAGAGCGAGCGGGAGTCCGGCGACAACCAGTACCGGCTCGTGTGGGTGCCGCTGGCCGACGTGGCGTCCATCGGGCTGAAGCCGGACGCCATCACAGCGCACCTGGCCGGAATCCCCAGACCGTAAGATGATCCTCCGTTTACCGGTCTGCGCCAGACCGCTGGAGACCAGCAGCCGGTGAGAGTCGTGCGCGTGCGCCGGGGGAACTGTGGAATTCTTCGTGCTCGGATCCTTGGGCATCCAGACCGGCGGGACCGTCGTGCCCGGAGGCCCGCCCCAGCAGCAGGCGACCCTCGCCGCGCTGGCGCTGCGCTCCGGCCACGTCGTCCCCCTGCACGAGCTGATCAGCGCCGTCTGGGGCGAGGCCGCACCCGGCTCCGCGGTGATGATCCTGCGCACCTACGTATGGCGGCTCCGCAAGATCCTGGAGAGCGGCGGCTGCGATCCGCAGGCACTGGCCTCCGTCAACGACGGCTACCGGCTGGCCGTGCCGCCCGAGTCGGTGGACGCGTTCCGCGCCGAGCGGCTGGCCGCGGACGCGGCACGCGCCGGTGAGGCCGGACGCCACGACGAGGCGGCCGCACTGCTGGCGGAGGCGGTGGGGCTGTGGCGCGGGGAGCCGCTGGCGGGGGTGCCGGGACCGTTCGCCGAGCAGCAGCGCTCCCGGTTGTCCGAGCTGCGCCGCCAACTGCTGGAGGAACGGTTCGCCCTCGACCTCCTGCTGGGGCGGCACACCCAGGTCATCCCGGAACTGACCGCGTTCATCGCCGAACAGCCGCTGCGCGAGCGGCTCTACGGATTCCTGATGCGGGCGCTGTACGCCGCCGGGCGCCAGGGCGACGCGCTGGCCGTGTTCGGGACGGCCCGCGAGACGCTCGCGGCGGAGCTGGGGCTGGATCCGGGGCCGGAGCTGCGCGCGCTGCACCAGCGGATCCTGGCCGGAGACGCCGAGCTGGTCGCGCCCGCCCAGGCTCCCGCCGCGTCGCCGTCGGCTCGGGAGGAGGCCGCCGAGCCTGCGGGTCAGGCGTCCCTCCCGCGCCCGGCGCAACTCCCCGCCGACATCGCCGACTTCAGCGGCCGGGCCGCCACGCTCGCCGCCCTGTGCGAGGCCCTCGTCGACCAGGACCGCACCGCGCTGGCCGTCGCCACCGTGAGCGGAATGGGCGGCATAGGCAAGAGCGCCCTTGCCCTGCGGGTGGCCCATCGAGTCAAGGACGAGTTCCCCGACGGCCAGCTCTACGCGGACCTGCGCGGCACGGGCGCGGAGCCGGCCGACCCCGGCGCGGTCCTGGCCAGCTTCCTGGCCGCGCTGGGCGTGCCGAGGCAGGAGGTGCCCGGCTCCGTGGAGGACCGCGCCCGGCTGTTCCGTACGGTCCTCGACGGCCGCAGGGTCCTCCTGCTGCTCGACGACGCCCGCGACACCGCGCAGGTCAAGCCGCTGCTGCCGGGCGCCGTCCACTGCGCGGTCGTGGTGACCAGCCGGGCCCACCTCTCCGGTGTGCCGTCCGGCACCCACGTCCAGCTCGCCGAGTTCAGCCCGGCCGAAGCCCTGTCCCTGCTGCGGCACGTCGTCGGCGCGCAGCGGATCGACCAGGAGGAGGCCGCCGCGGTCGCCCTGGTCGGCGCCTGCGCCCATCTGCCGCTGGCGGTGCGCATCGTGGCCGCCAGGCTGGCGGCCCGGCCGGGCTGGACGGTGGCGTACCTGCTGGCCAGGCTCGCCGACGAACGGCGGCGGCTGAGCGAACTGCGGGCCGACGACCTGGCAGTCTCCGCGGTCTTCGAGCTCGGCTACCGCCAGCTGACCGCGAGCCAGGCGATGGTGTTCCGCTCGCTGGCCCCGGTGGCCTGGCCGAGCATCGGTCTGCCCGCCGCGTCGGCGGCGCTGGGCCTCGGCGAGTCGGAGACGGAGTCGCTGCTGGAGGCGCTGGTGGACGCCGCGCTGCTCGAATCGCCGGAAGCGGGGCGGTACCGCTACCACGAGCTCGGCCGGGACTTCGCGCTGCACCTGCCGCGACCCGACAGCGCCACGGCGGGCGAGGCGGACTTCGCGGTGGAGCGCCGACTGCTCCACCATCTGTTGCGGATGGCGGCCGAGGCGTTCCACCGGATGGTGCCGGGCGACCCGGTGCACAGCACGATCTCCGTCGTCACCGCCGAGCCGGGCGAGCAGCGGTTCGCGACCCTGGCGCAGGCGCGGGCCTGGGTGGTGGCGGAGTTCGACTGCGCCGTCCACGCCGTCCAGCTCCTGGTCGCGCGCGGGGAGAGCGCCGAATCGGACCTGCTCACGGTGGCGGCGGACCTGCTGGTGGCCCTCAGCTCGTTCGGCCAGGACATCCCGTACGGGCGGATGACCCTGACGGCGCGGGCACTGGCCCGGGTCTCGGCGCAGCACGGCAACCACCACGCGGCCGGGCGCGCCCACTTCATCTGCGGCAACGCGGCGCTCCAGGCGACCCAGCTGGCGCAGGCCCGGGCCGACTCCCAACTGGCCGCCGAGGCGTGCCGCCGGGCGGGCGACCGCTCGATCCTGCAGCAGGCGTACAACGACCTGGGCGTCATCGCCCAGTTCGAGCAGCGCTACGACGACGCGGCCGAGCACTTCGACCAGGCGCTCGCCCTGGCCCGGGAGCTGGGGCACCGCTCGGGCGGGCTGACCACCACCCTCAACGCCGCGCTGGCCCGGATCCGCGGGGGCAGGGCCGACGAGGCGCTGCCCGCCTGCGACGAGGCGCTGAGCGCCCTGCGCGAGATGGCGGACCCCCACGGCATCGCCCACGCGCTGTGTGTACGGGGCCAGGCGCTGCACGAACTGGACCGTCTGCCGCAGGCGTTGGCGGACTACGAGCGGTGCCTGGAGGTCTGCGAGGCGGAGAGGATTCCGGGCCGGCGGGCGCAGGCGCTGTACCGCTGCGCCGAGACGCTGCGTGTCCTGGGCCGCGTCGATTCGGCACTGGACGCGGCCGCCCGGGCGGTGGCCTACTTCCGGACCGTGCCCGACCGTGACCGCGACCGGGGCTACGCGCTGCTGATCCACGCCCGTGTCTCCGCCGACGCCGGTCGCCGCGAGGAGGCGCTGGCCCACTCCGAAGAGGCGCTGGCGGTCTTCACCCGGGCCGGTCTGCCGGAGGCGGCACAGGCGCGGCTGCTCGTGGAGGAGGCCACCGGGGTCATGGCGGTGTAGGGCAGGGGGGTCCGCCCTACACCGGCATGACCCCGGTGGCTGCCGCCGGTCACGCCTTGGTGTTGAACTCCACGGGGTTGCTCTTGCCGGGCTGGACGGGGCCGTCGGCCAGGGAGGTGCGTGCGGTGTCACCGGAGTGGGCCGAGGACAGGACCGGTCCCGAGACGGCGACGAGGGCGGCGAGGAGGGCCGGGACGAGAACGGTCATGCGGCGGGCGCCGGACTTCAGGTTGTTCTGCACGGGAGTTCCCTGTCTTTCGAGGAGGCCTATGGCTACGACCTGGCCTGCGAGTAGTTCTGAGCCCGAGTCTCACAGCAGGGCATCTATGTTTCATATACGGGAGATCGCAGCCGTGGCCGCCGCTCGGCGAAGCCCGTACGTTCGCCGCGTACGGCCGTGATCGTGGAAGCTGTCCGCATGGACACTTCCGCCGACGAGGGCACACCGAAGCAAGCGGGCTACCGCCGGTCGGCGGGATCGCCGCGCGGCGAGGCCCGACGCCGTGACCTGCTCGACCGCGTCACCGACGACCTCGCCGTCAACGGCCTCGTCGACTTCTCGCTGCGGCGTGCGGCGCGGGCGGCGGGCACGACGCACAAGGTGCTGCTGTACCACTTCGACGGAGCCGACGACCTGCTCAAGCAGGCGATCTTCCAACTGCGCGAGCAACGCATAGTACGGGCGTGGGCCGCCGCCACCGAAGGGCCGGCCCGCCGCACCCTGGCGGACTGGGTGCGCGCGGTGTGGCCCGACCTCGTGGGGCCACAGGCACGCGTCCTGGAACAGGCCATCGGCCTGGCGATGTACGACCCCGAGCGCTACGCGGAACTCGGCCGGGGCGCGTCGGAGCAGTATCTGCCCGTGCTGCTGTCCGTATGTCCGGAGCACTGGACCGCACAGCGCAAGCACGAGGTCGCCGAGATGGTGCTCGCGACGTTGCGCGGATTCCTGGTGGACGCGCGGACCAGCGGAGACACGGCGGGGATCGCGGCGGGCTTCGAGGCGTTGGCACGTGCGCTGGAGCGGGAGGAGGCCGTGTGACCGGTCCGAAATCCCCTCCGGGGACGGCCCGTTGATCGTCATGGACAGTATGTGAACCACGTGGTTCACTTCGTTCGTGGGGTGGAGGCCCAACCACTCGGAGGTCGACATGAGCGTGTCCGTATTACGCGAGAAGGTCCGATTCATCAGTGGAGGCGCGGAGTGCGTCGCCTGGCACTACCCGGGCACCAACCAGGCGTGCGTGATCATGGCGGCCGGTGGTGCGGTGACCAAGGAGCCCGGCACCGACCCGTTCGCCAGGCGGTTCCACGAAGCCGGGTTCTCGGTCCTCGCCTTCGACTACCGGCACTTGGGGGAGAGCGGCGGCCACCCGCGCCAGGTGGTGCCCATCGGTGAGCAACTGGACGACTGGCAGGCCGCGATCGCCCATGCCGCGACCCTGCCGGAAGTCGACCCGGCCAGACTCGCCATCTGGGGTTTCTCCCTCTCGGGCGGCCATGTCTTCCCCGTCGCGGCGCGCAACCCGCGGCTCGCGGCGGCCATCGCCCAGACGCCATTGGCCGACGGTCCGGCGGCCACGCGCGCCGCGGCTCGCCACCAGAAGCCGCTCGCGGCACTGCGCATGACCGGCCGCGCCCTGCTCGACACCGTCGGCCAACTGATCGGCCTGCGGCCCCTGTTGGTCCCGCTCGCGGGCGAACCCGGCACCGTCGCGCTCCTCACCACACCGGACAGCATCGACGGCGACAGGGCGCTGAACCCGGACAACGCCTACCCGGAGTGGCAGCAGACGGTCGCCGCCCGCACCGCCCTGAGCCTGACGTTCTACCGGCCCGGCCGCCACGCCTCCCGTATCGCGTGCCCCCTACTGGTCCTCGTCTGCGACCAGGACCAGTCAGCACTCCCCGAGCCCGCCGCCGACGCCGCCGGGCGAGCGCCGCGCGGGGAACTCGTCCGCATGCCGGGCGGCCACTACGAACCCTTCCTCGACGGCCACGAACGAGCCGCCGACGCCGAGCTCGCGTTCTTGTACCGGCACCTGCCCACCGGCCACGCCGGGTGATCCCGGTCTCACTCGGGCGGTGCGGCTTGGCTATGCAACGAGTTGCATAGAAGGATCACGGTATGGCGCTCGAACACGCGATCCTCGTCTCCCTGCTGGAGAAGCCGGGCTCAGGCTATGAGCTGGCCCGGCGGTTCGAGCGGTCCATCGGCTACTTCTGGACAGCGACGCACCAGCAGATCTACCGCGTCCTCAAGCGCATGGAGGGCGACGGCCTGCTCGCCGTCCGGGAGGTGGCCCAGGAGGGCCGGCCGGACAAGAAGGAGTACTCCGTCGCAGGCCCCGGCCGCGCCGCACTCTCCCAGTGGCTGCACGAGCCGATCGAACCCGAGAGCCTGCGGCACGACCTCGCCGTGAAGATCCGCGGTGCGGCCTTCGACGACCCGGCCGCGGTGCTCCGCGAGGTCGAGCGGCACCGCCGGGTGCACAGCGACCGGCTCGCCCACTACCTCGCCGGGGAGCTGCGCGACTTCACCGGACCCGCCGCCCCCGCCCCGCTCGACACCGGTCAGGAACTCCAGCACGTCGTGCTGCGGGGCGGCATAGCGTACGAGCGGATGACGATCGCCTGGCTCGACGACGTCCTCGCCACCATCCACCGGCTGTCCACCGGCTCACCGACCACCGATGACCACTGACCGACGACTGCGACCCCTTCTCGAAAGGCGACCCTTCATGGCCGACGCCCTGCTGTTCAACCCGCGTACCTACGACCCGGCGCACTTCGACCCCGAGACCCGCAGGCTGCTGCGCGCCACCGTCGACTGGTTCGAGGCGCGCGGCAAGCGCCAGCTGATCGAGGACTACCGCTCCCGTGCCTGGCTCGCGGACTTCCTCGCCTTCTCCGCCAAGGAAGGCCTGTTCGCCACCTTCCTCACCCCGGCCTCGGACGCCGGGAACGAGGACCAGCGTTGGGACACGGCCCGCATCGCGGCCCTCAACGAGATCTTCGGGTTCTACGGCCTCGACTACTGGTACGCCTGGCAGGTCACCATCCTCGGCCTCGGCCCGGTCTGGCAGAGCGACAACGCCGCCGCCCGCGCCCGCGCGGCCGAACTCCTCGCCCAGGGCGAGGTGTTCGCCTTCGGCCTGTCGGAGAAGACGCACGGCGCCGATATCTACTCCACCGACATGCTGCTCGAGCCCGACGGCAACGGCGGCTTCCGGGCCACCGGTTCCAAGTACTACATCGGCAACGGCAACGCCGCCGGCCTCGTGTCGGTCTTCGGTCGGCGCACCGACGTCGAGGGCCCCGACGGCTACGTCTTCTTCGCGGCCGACAGCCGCCACACCTCGTACCACCTCGTCAAGAACGTCGTGGACTCCTCCAAGTACGTCAGCGAGTTCCGGCTGGAGAACTACCCGGTCGGTCCCGACGACGTCCTGCACACCGGCCGCGCCGCGTTCGACGCCGCCCTCAACACGGTCAACGTCGGCAAGTTCAACCTGTGCACCGCCTCGATCGGCATCTGCGAGCACGCGATGTACGAGGCCGTCACGCACGCGCACAACCGCATCCTCTACGGCCGCCCCGTCACCGCCTTCCCGCACGTGCGCCGCGAGCTGGCCGACGCGTACGTCCGTCTCGTCGGGATGAAGCTGTTCAGCGACCGCGCCGTCGACTACTTCCGCTCGGCCGGGCCCGACGACCGCCGCTACCTCCTCTTCAACCCGATGACGAAGATGAAGGTGACCACGGAGGGCGAGAAGGTCATCGACCTGATGTGGGACGTCATCGCCGCCAAGGGCTTCGAGAAGGACAACTACTTCGCCCAGGCCGCCGTCGAGATCCGCGGACTGCCCAAGCTGGAGGGCACGGTCCACGTCAACCTCGCGCTGATCCTCAAGTTCATGCGCAACCACCTGCTGGACCCGGTGCAGTACCCGGCCGTCCCGACCCGCCTGGACGCGGCCGACGACGACTTCCTCTTCCGGCAGGGCCCGGCCCGGGGCCTGGGCTCCGTGCGCTTCCACGACTGGCGACCCGCCTTCGACGCGTACGCGACCGTGCCCAACGTGGCCCGCTTCCGCGAGCAGGCCGACGCGCTGTGCGAGTTCGTCACCACGGCCGCGCCCGACGAGGCGCAGAGCCGCGACCTCGACCTCCTGCTCGCCGTCGGCCAGCTCTTCGCGCTCGTCGTCCACGGCCAGCTGATCCTGGAGCAGGCCCGGCTGACGGGTCTGGACGAGGACGTGCTGGACGAGCTGTTCGCCGTGCTCGTACGGGACTTCTCCGCGCACGCCGTGGAGCTGCACGGCAAGGACTCGGCCACCGAGCAGCAGCAGACCTGGGCGCTCGGCGCGGTCCGGCGCCCGGTCGTGGACGAGGCCCGCTCGGCGCGGGTCTGGGAGCGCGTCGAGGCGCTGTCCGGCGCGTACGAGATGGCGCAGTGACGCGCTGACCCCACCTGTCCATGCCATGGCCCACCGGCGCGATCGCCGCCGGTGGGCCATGCGCGTTCATGGCGCCCGCTAGGCGAACGGGCCCTCGGCCGTGAAGCGCCGCAGCCGGCGGGCGAACGCCTCCGCCTCGCCCGGCGGCCAGGAGGAGAGACTGGCCGTGATGTGGGCGGCCAGACGCGTACGCAGCTCCGTCACCGCGAGTTGACCCCGCTCGGTGAGGACGAGCAGGTGGGCCCGGCGGTCGTGGGGATCCGCCTCGCGCCGGATGAGCCCGGCGGCCTCCAGCCGCGTGGCACGGCGGGTGACGCCGGAGCGGTCGATTCCGACGTCGGGGGCCAGATCGGCCGCGCTGCGCGGCCCGGTCCGCGCCAGTGCGCTGAGCACCGGATACGTCACCTCGTCCACCCCCTCGCCCATGCCGGCGGTGAGCTGCTGGTGCAGCTGCGCGCGCGTGGTGCGGCGCAGCAGGATTCCCAGCGCGTCCGCGATCTCTTGCCCTACTTCGTTGTCCACCCCTGAAGAATAGCGTGCGCCGCGCACGCTTACCTGTTATGTTGTGACAGAAGCGTGCGCCGCGCACGCACTATGGCCCTGAAGGGAAACCACCATGAACCGCACCGGAATCAGCGCCGCCCTCAACGACCTGCTGTTCAACACCGACATCACCGTGGCGGAGGCGGTCGAACGCCACTTCACCGCGCAGTACCGCCAGCGCACCGACGGGGAGTGGGCCGACCGCGCCCAGTTCGTCGAGCACATCTCCCATCTGCGTACCGTCGTCGCCGACGGCAGTGTCACCGTCCACGAGGAGCTGTGGGACGGCGGCAGGTACGCCGACCGGCACACCGTCGACGTCACCAAGAAGGACGGCTCGACGGTGAGCATGGAGGTGTACGTCTTCGCCGACCTCGCCCCCGACGGACGCTTCCACCGCATCGAGGAGACCACCCTGATGCTTCGGGGCTCCGACGCCGACCGGAATCTGGGCAGCGCCCGCTGACGCACCGTCGACGCCGTGGAGGTCGCGGGACATGATGTTTCGACGATCGAAAGGATTTCTTCATGCCTGACCTGTCCCAGTCGAACGGATCTCTCGTCAGCCCCTCGAACGGCCGTGCGCGCGCCCCCCGTTCCGAGACGCTCACCGGCAGCATCGACGTGGAATTCCCCGAGTTCCGCACCCCGCCCCCCGAACCGATGGCGCTGCTGGCCTCGTGGCTGGAGAGCAGCATCGCGCAGGGGGTGCGGGAGCCGCGCGCGCTGGCCCTGGCCACCGCCGACACCCGGGGCCGTACGTCCTCCCGCATCGTGGTGCTCACCTCGATGACGGACGCCGGGATCGTCTTCCTCACCCACTCCAGCAGCCAGAAGGGCCGGGAACTGGAGGAGAACCCCTGGGCGTCCGGCGTCCTCTACTGGAGGGAGACGAGCCAGCAGATCACGCTGGCGGGCCCGGTGGGCCGGTTGCCCGACGCCGAGGCGGACGACATGTGGTTCGCGCGGCCCGTCTTCACCCACGCCATGAGCACCGCCTCCCGGCAGAGTCAGCCGATGGACGACTTCGGCCAGGTGGCCGAACTGCGCGACAGGGCGCGGGAGCTGGGGGAGCCGCAGCGGCCGTTACCCCGCCCCGCGACGTTCACCGCCTACCGACTCGCGCCCGACAGCGTGGAGTTCTGGGCCAACGGCACCGACCGCCTGCACGAGAGGCTGCGCTACGACCGCACCGGCGACGACTGGAGGATCAGCAGGCTCCAGCCGTGACGGCGGGCCGGGTCGGCGCGCCCGACCACCGGGCATGCGCCGACCCGGCCCCCGCTCCCTCACGTCGTGCGGAGCCTCACTCGGCCACGACCGCTTCCATGATCGAAGCGTGCGGCGAGGGGTCCAGAACACGTACGACCGAGAATCCCGCAGTGGCGAGCAGCGCCTCGTACTCCGCGCGGGTGCGGCCCTTTCCGTTCAGGACCGTCATCATCAGGACATCGATGGTCTTCCCCGGGTGCGGGTCGTTGCCCGCCGGGATCATCGCGTTGATGACCAGGAGGCGTCCGTGCGCGGGCATGGCCTCGCGGCACGTGCGCAGGATGCGTACGCACTCCTCGTCCGGCCAGCTGGCCAGCACGTGCTTGAGGAGGTAGACATCGGCGCCGGACGGCACGGAGGCGAAGAAGTCCCCGGCCTGGGCGCTCCAGCGCCCGGTCAGCTCCGGGGTGTCGAGCACATGCCCGGCCACCACCGGCTCCAGGTCGACCAGCGTGCCCGTCATCTGCGGGTTGCGGCGCAGGATCGCACGCAGCAGACCGCCGCGCCCGCCACCCACGTCTACGGCGGTCGTGGTTCCGGAGAAGTCGACGGCTTCGACGACGTCGTTGCTCAGCGTCTCGGAGAACGCCGCCATGCTGGAGTTGAAGGCCTTGCCGACTGCCGGGTCGGCGGCGAGGTGGTCGTAGAAGGGGAGGCCGTACACGTTCTCGAAGGCGGTGCTTCCCGTACGGACGGCCTCGTGGAGCTGGGCCGCCGACTGCCAGAAGACCGGCTCGCCGCGCACCATGATGTAGTCGCGCAGCGAGCGCTCGGTGTCCGAGCGCAGAGGCTGCGCGAGCGGGGTGAGGTGGAAGCGGCCCTCCTCGTCCTCGCGGAAGACACCCTTGGTGGCGAGGAACCGCAGGAGCCGGTAGAGGTGGGGGCCGTCGACTTCCGCGGCCTTGGCCAGCTCGTCGGCGCTGCGCGGTCCGCCCGCCAGGTGGTCGGCTATGCCGAAGCGCGCGGCGGTGTGCAGGGCCGCCGAGTAGAGGTATCCCAGGGAGAGTTCGAGTAACTCGCCGGTCACCTCGTCCGGGGCGGCGGGTGAGCCGAGGGGCTGTGCGGCCTCCGAGCCGTGCGGGGTGCCGGACGTGTGCGAAGATCCTGCGGCTTCCGGGTGAGCGCCTGCCATCGGTGAGGTCCCCTCTCTCAACTCTTGTATGAACAAGAGTGCATGGTACGTATGACTTAGCAGCGGCGCTCCAGCCTACGTCCCGCACTTGGCATTTGGCTTGAGCTGCCGCGTCAGTCTCCGGTCGGCGTGGCCGCTACGGGAGTCGCGCGCCCAGCCGGGTCCGGAGCCACTCGATCGCGGCGGCGCCCTGCGCGGCCTGGAAGGCGCGCACGGTCGGCAGCCCGGGCGGCGCGCTCCGCAGCGACTGGCGTACGAAGTACCCGGCCAGCGCGGCTAGCGTGGCGGTCACCCCTTCGGGCTCGGCGTCCCGGCCCACCGGGTGTGCGGTGAACACCTCGTCGGGGTCGGGCCCGCCCTGCGCGCGCACGCAGGGCAGCATCAGGAGCAGGTCGAACCAGGCCGCGGCCCGTACGGCGTGCGGCCAGTCGACGAAGACGACGCGGCCGTCGGCGGTCAGCAGGATGTTGTCGGCGCGCAGGTCGCCGTGGGCGAGGGTGTCACCCGAGGCGAACTCGCCCCAGGGCGCGGCGAGGTCCGCGAGCGCGGCCAGATTCCGCCGTACCCAGGGATCGAGGCGGTCCAGTGCGCTGCCGTCACCGTCGAGGAGCTCCTCCCACCCCCGGAACGACTCGGCCTCGCTTTCCACGACGGTCGGTACGTCGAGGGGTGCGGGGGTGAGGGTGTGCGCGAGCTGGCCCACGGCGTGCAGCACCCGTGCCAACTCGTCCGGCCGCCACGGCACATGGGGCTGCCGTCCGTCGACGTCCTCGAAAGCCAGAGCCACCCACGTCGCGTCGTCGTGGCCGGCCAGCAACCGCGGTGCGGGGACGCTGAGCGGCAGGGCGGCGGAGATACGGGCCTCGGCGCGGTGGAGTGCCGGGCTGACGGGGTTGGTCTCGGCGCTCACCGCCTTCACGAACGCCCGCCGCCCGTCCGCCAACCGCACGCGCGTGGCCACCCCGGGCGAGAATCCACCGTGCTGGGTCACGGCCTCGGTGACCGGTGCGCCCAGTCGCGCCTCCAACCCGCACCGGACGTGCTCGGGAACCCGGTCCCAGTCGGTGCGGACTCCGGTGGCGGACGGTGCGGTGATGGTCATGCCGTCATGGTCGACGACGTGGCACGGGGGAAGCGACAGGTTTTCGTGTGGGTGCGCTCACACCACGGCTCGGCCCTCCGTCACACCTCTCAGGTGTGACGGAGGGCCGTCGCCGTCAGGCGCTGGTGAGGATGACCAGTCGCTGGGTCGCGCGGGTCATCGCGACATACCGGTCGACGGCTCCTGCGATGCCGTCGCCGTACGTATCCGGGTCGACGAGGACGACCAGGTCGAACTCGAGCCCCTTCGACAGCGTCGGCGTGAGCGACCGCACACGGGGCCGCTCCCGGAACCTCGGATCACCGATGACACAGGCAACCCCCTCGTCATGCGCCGCGAGCCAGTCGTCCAGGATCACGTCCAGATCGGCGACCGATCCGTGGACGACGGGGATGCCGCTGCTGCGGATCGAGGTCGGCACGTTGGCGTCCGGGAGCGCGGCCCGGATGACCGGCGCGGCCTCCGCCATGACCTCCTCCGGCGTGCGGTAGTTGACGCTCAGGGAAGCCACCTCGATGCGGTCGAGCCCGATCCGCTCCAGCCGCTCCCGCCACGACTCGGTGAACCCGTGCCGGGCCTGGGCGCGGTCGCCCACGATGGTGAAGCTCCGCGACGGGCAGCGCAGCAGCAGCATCTGCCACTCGGCGTCGGTCAGCTCCTGCGCCTCGTCCACGATGATGTGGGCGAACGGGCCGGCGAGCAGGTCCGGTTCGGCGGAGGGCAGCGCGCTCTCGTCGATCAGGGTGTCCTGCAGGTCCCGCCCGTGCAGCATGCCAAGGGCGCCTTCGCTCTCGTCGAGCTCGACGTTCTGCAGCAGGCTGTCCATGACCTCGGCCCGCCGCGCGCGCTCGGCCTCGGCTGCGGCCTCCTGGCGACGCTTGCGCACGGACGCCTCCGCGTCGCCGAGCCGCTGCCGTGCCGCGTCCAGGAGCGGCAGGTCGGACACCGTCCAGGCGTGCGCTTCTTCGCGCTGGAGCGTGCGTACGTCATCGGCGCTCAGCCAGGGAGCGCACTTGCGCAGATAGGCGGGCACCGTCCACAGATCGCCTACGAGGTCGGTCGCCTCCAGCATCGGCCACGCGCGGTTCAGGGTCCCGATCAGCTCCCGGTTCTGCAGCAGCGACCTCCGCAGCAGCTGGGGCGAGACCTCGTCGTCGTCCTCGTACTCGTCCGCGTGCTTGTCCATCAGGATCGTGAGCAGCTCCTCGCGGATCTGGTCGCGCGCCTCGTTGTGCGGGGTGCCGGGCTCGACGGCCGCGAACGCCGCGGCCCAGTCGTCGGCGCTCAGCCAGACGTCGGACCAGTGGGTCGACACCGTCATGCCCTTGGTGGGCGGCTCCTCGTAGAGGGCCACGGCCGGTTCGATGGCCTTCACCATCTCCGGGGACGACTTCAGCCGGGCCACCTCCGGGTCCTTCTCGGCCACCGCCGTGGCTCCCTCGGTGACCATGTCCCGTACGAGACAGGTCTGCACGCCCTCCTCGCCGAGGCTGGGCAGGACGTCGGCGACGTAGTCCAGATAGGGCCGGTGCGGGCCGACGAACAGCACACCGCCCCGGCGGTGACCCAAACGCGGGTCGGAGTAGAGCAGATGGGCGGCGCGGTGCAGGGCGACGACGGTCTTGCCCGTGCCCGGACCGCCGTCGACGACGAGCGCGCCCCGGGAGCCCGCGCGGATGATGGCGTCCTGGTCGGACTGGATGGTGGACAGGACGTCGCGCATCCGGGCCGACCGGTTGCCGCCGAGGCTGGCGATGAACGCGGACTGGTCGTCGAGTGCGGCGCGCCCCTCCAGCCCCTCGGCGGTGAACACCTCGTCCCAGTAGTCGTTGATCCGGCCCTGCGTCCAGCGGTACCTGCGGCGGCTCGTCAACCCCATCGGGTTGGCGTGGGTGGCCGCGAAGAACGGCTCGGCCGCGGGGGAGCGCCAGTCGACGAGCAGTCGGCGGCCCGTGCTGTCGGTGAGGCCGAGGCGGCCGATGTACAGGGGCTCGGCGCCGTCCGCGGGGACGAAGTGGCCGAGGCAGAGGTCCAGGCCGAAGCGGCGCAGGGTGCGCAGCCGCCCGGTGAGCCGGTGGATCTCGGTGTCCCGGTCCATCGCCTCCCGGCCGATGCCGCCGGGCGCCCTGCGCGCGGCCTCCAGACGGTCGGACAGTTCGGCGATCGACTGCTCCAGGCTCTCCGCGATCGCCGCGAAGTGCCGCTCGTCACCGTCGATCAGCGCCGGGTCGGCCTTGTGGGAGAGGCGCTCGGGAAGGTCGAACGCAGACCTGTGAACCGATTGAACCGACGACACAACACGCACTTCGTGAATCCCCCTTGTACTGCAGGTTCTGACCTAGGTCGGCGATTCTGCCCCACCCCCGGGGCCTTGCGGCAAGCCCCCCGGTGCGCTATAAGTTGAGAGTGGCAAGGAGTGGATATACCTCCTTGCCTTTTTCGTTTCCTCCGGACAGACAGCCCCTGCCGCAGCACCCTGCGGCAGGGTTGGGGGACTCAGACCGTCGTCACACACCGCCCGCGATGAGGGACCAGCCCGAGGAGACCTCGGGGAGCGCGCCGACGTTCCGGTAGTTGCCGCCGGAGAGCGTCGAGATCCAGGCGGTCCCGTCGGTCTTGTAGAAGAACAGGCTGTCCGGGGTCCGGCCGACCTGGTCCCAGATGCCCGAGGTGCCGATCTCACGGAAGTTGATGCCACTGCCGTTGGTCGCGTTGCTCACCCGGAACTGGAGCTCGCCGCCGCTCCTCGACAAGGCCAGCATCGAGTCCTTGGTCGCGGTCAGCTCACCCAGGAAGTCATCCCTCGGGATGGCGCCCTTGTCCGAGTAGACGCCGTTCTTGAGGGTCCCGTAGCCGAGGTTGCTCCAGGGGAAGTCGCCCGACCCGTGCCGGGCCGCGGCGACCAGGGTGTCGCACGAACTGGCCATGGTGCTCCAGCCCGTACTGAAGTTGTCGTACGTGCGCACCTCCTGGTACCTGCCGTTCTTGAGGGTGCCGGTGACACCGGCGCCGGTGTCGCCGTTGTAGAACAGCACGGAGTCGCCGGACGCCTCCACGGAGGTCCAGCCCGTCGAGAAGTCGTCGTAGGTCTGGGTGCGGGAGTACGTACCGTTCTTGAAGGTGCCGACCTCACCGGCCCCGGTGTCGGCGTTGTACAGCACCAGCGAGTCGCGGCTCGCCGCCGCGTGGGTGTAGCCGGTCGGCAGGGTGAAGCCGCCTTTGTACCGCCAGTGGCCGGCGGAGAGGGTGCCGGTGCCGGTCTCGCCGTTGTCGGCCCGGTAGAACAGGATCGAGCTGCTCGGTGTGGTGCTGTTGCAGTACGTCGAAGCGGCGTTCGCGGGGGATGGCGGGCCCGGCCAGCAGGGCGGCCGTCGCGGACGTGACCGTGGCAAGCGCGGCCACCAGGGACTTCCTCATGATTCTCCCCATTTCCTCGCACCTGGACGCGTGCGGCCGGCCCTCGGGGCGCGCCGGAATTCCCGCGCCGCAGCCGTTCACGATCTGAAGGAGGACGTCCGCGTGCACGCTCGAACAGTCGGCCCCGCCCCCGCCCGACGCCCTGTCGGGCTGCCCTGTCGAGCTTGTTCCACGCTCGTGGTCAGACGTCCTCCTCATCGTGCGCCGCCTGCGGCCGCAGCGCATCTCCGCCTTCACGGGCTCGTCGGCCTGCCCCGGCGAGGAGGGCGCTGACCAGGGCGTAACCCCTTGGCGGTAGCGTGGCGATCATGGCGGACTGGAAGATACGGGCGGCCTCGACGGCGGACGTCGAGGCGGCGGTCGAGCTGCGCGCGGTCGTGATGCGGCCGGACCTGGAGCGGCTCGGACGCTACGACGAGCACCGGGTGCGGCAGCGGCTGCGCGAGCGCTTCGACCCGGACCACACCTGGGTGATCGAGGTGGCGGATGCCTTCGCCGGATGTGTGGCCCTGCGACCGGCCGAGGACGCCCACTGGCTGGAGCACTTCTACCTGGCCCCGCACCTCCAGGGCACCGGCATCGGCTCGGGCGTGCTGCGCGAACTGCTGGAGCGGTGTGACCGCGGTGGGTTCCCCGTGCGTTTGAACGTGCTGCAGGGCAGCGCGGCCCGGCGGTTGTACGAGCGGCACGGGTTCGAGGTCGAGGGCGAGGATCCGGTGGACGTGTTCATGGTGCGCCGCGTGCCCGCGTAAGCACTTTTCCGGATCGCGGCTACGGGCGGCGTCCCCACGCGGAGATCATCGGGGCCGTGGCCAGGTCGAGGCGTCCGGCGGCGACGTTGGCCAGGTGCCGCTCGATCTCCTCGCCGGTGGCCAGCCCCCGCTCGATCAGATGGTGGCGGATCTGCCGCACCGTCGCGTCTTCCAGTACGGCACACGCGGGCGAGGTGATGGGGAAGTACGCGTCGGCCTGCACCTCCTCCAGACCTGCCTCGCGCAGCACTCTGGGCAGGGTCCGCCCGTACGCGAGGTCCGCGCCGCGCGCCGCCATCAGGGTGCGGAAGCCGGACCGTAGGCGGTTGGCGAGCCGCTGTTCGGGCCCCGACTCGTCCGGGCACAGCAGGGGTTGCAAGGTGGGGTCGGCGTCCTCCAGAAGCAGCCATCCGCCGGGACGCAGCGCCCGGACCATCCGGCGCAGGGCCTCGGTGCGGTCGCTGACGTGTGTCAGGACCAGCCGGGCGTGTACGAGGTCGAAGGGACCGGGTGGCGGTGGGTCGGCCGCCACGTCGTGGGAGATCACCTCGATCACACCGTCGGTGACACCCTCGATCCAGGACACGTCGATGTCGGTGGCGACCACCGAACCGGTCGGTGCGACCCGCTCGGCCAGCCCCAGGGGCACGGAGGGACCACCGGCGCCGACCTCCCAACACCGCATGCCGGGACCGATTCCGAGCCGGTCCACGTGTCGGAGCGTCACCGGGTCGAACAGCTCGGCGAGGGCGCCGAAGCGGACGCCCGCCTCCGACTGCTGGTTGTCCAGCAGGTAGCCGCGGTCCGTGTCGTACTCAGCCATCCGGCGATTGTGGCAGAGGGGCGACGGCGTGAGCCGATCGAGGCGCAAAGCCGGCCGTGTTCCGTCGGAAAATAGTAGCCATGGACATAGTTGCTATGTACTCTATTTGTCATGAGCAACGGTTCGCCGGGCCCCACGCCCGGTTTCCTCGTATGGCGGCTCGCCAACAAGTGGCGCGTCGCGGTCGATCGCGCGGTGGCTCCGCTGGGGCTCACCCACGCGCAGTACTCGGTGGTCGCGTCGCTGCACGGCATGCAGCGGGCTGGTGAGCGTCCCAGTCAGCGCCAGCTCGCCGACCACACCGGTCTGGAAGCGCTGTACGTCTCGAAGCTGGCGCGCGCCCTGGAGTCGGCGGGCCTGATCGAGCGCACCCGCGATCCCCGCGACCCGCGCGCCGTACAGCTCGCCCTCACCGAGCAGGGCCGGGCCGTCACACGGCAGGCCATCGAGGTGGTCCAAGAACTGCACCAGCAGTGGCTGGAGCCGCTCGGCGGCCTGGACGGCACGCGAACGCGTGCGTTCACCGACGAGTTGAGGACCCTGCTCGACGCACCGCTCGGCCCGTCCGTATCGAACGACCAGAGCACCCAGGAGACAACGCCATGACCGCCACCGCATCCACCACCGCACCAGTCGCCGACCCCCGTGTCCTCGCTCTGGCCCACTACGCCGCCCGCGGCGTCCTGGAGCGCGTCCTGGCCCGGCACGGCATCACGTTCCAGCAGCAGATCGCGCTGCGCGCCGCGGTCACCGCCGACACTCCGCCGACGCCGGACGATCTCGTCGTCCAGGTCCAGGGCTCCCTCAAGGCCGATCCGGCCGACATCCGCACCACGCTCGACGAACTGCTGGCCAAGCGCCTGCTCGTCGCCGACGGTGCGCACCTTCGCGCCACGGATGCGGGGCGCGAGCTGATCTCCGTAGCCGCTGCGGAGGCAGCCCCCTTCACCGCCCGCATCTGGGCCGGGGTGGACCCCGAGGACCTGGCCGCCACGGGGCGGGTCCTCACGCTGGTCGCCGAGCGGGCCAACGCGGAGCTTGCGGCTCTGAGCGCCTGACCAACCGTCAGCGGGCGCTGAAACAGAGGTTGGCAGGTCGTGCCGGTTCACGAGGTGGCTGCGGCCCCCACCTCCCGTGCGGCGGCCGGGTAGGCGAGAACCAGTGGCCGTACGTCGTCCTTGCGGGCGGCCACTGCCAGTCGGGGTGGGGAGACGCCCCGGACCGGCACGGCGACCACCTCGTCCCGGGCGACCAGCGGGGCGTTGCCGGCGGCCAGCAGCGCCACTCCTTGACCGCTGGTGACCGCCTCGTGGGTCTCCTCGGCGCTGGCCACCACCGCGCCGATCCGTGGCTCGCGGCCGTCTCGGGCGTCAAGGGCGAGCCAGTAGTCCCGCAGCGGGCCGGCCTGCGGGGGGAGGGCGAGGAAGGGTTCGTCCAGCAGGTCGCTGAAGTCCACTTTCCCCTCCGGGTCGGCGGCTGCGCGCGCCGCCAGGGGGTGTCCGTCGGGCAGGGCGACCAGTCGGGGCTCCCGGGCCACCACCGCATGCTGGTAACGGTCCCCGTCCGGCAGCGGCAGCCAGACGAAGGCGACGTCGCTGGACCCGTCCGCCAATCCGGCACTCGGATCGGCCCAGTTGACCTGTCGCAGTACGGGGCGTACGTCCGGATGCCGGGAGAGGAGACGGGCCCGAAGAGCGGGCAGCAGCCCGCGGCCCGGGCTGGTGGACATCCCGATCACCAGGTCGCACCGCCCGGCGCTCTTCGCCTCCTCCACCGCAGTCTGCGCGGTGCGCCAGACGGCCAGCACTTCGCGGGCGTGCGGCAGCAGGGCCTGCCCCACCGCGGTCAACCGCACGGTGCGTCTGTCGCGTTGGAACAGTTCCGCGCCGAGCTGTTTCTCCAGCATACGTATCTGCTTGCTCAGGGCGGGCTGGGAGACGAAGAGTTTCTCGGCGGCCCGGGTGAAGCTCAGTTCCTCGGCGACGGCGGTGAAGTAGCGCAGATCGCGTCCATGGACATCCATAACTCATGGCTATCACAACGGGTCTTGGACGCGTCCACTGTTCCTGGCGAGGGATGGAGCCCGTCGACGGGGAAGCCCCGCACGGCAGTTGACGAGGGAGTGGAAGATGAGCAACAGCGCCAAGGTCTGGCTGGTCACCGGTGCGAGCAGCGGCTTCGGGCGGGCCATCACCGAGGCCGCGGTCGCCGCCGGTGACACGGTGATCGGCACCGCCCGGCGGACGCAGGCGCTGGACGACCTGGTCGCCGCGCACCCCGACCGCGTCGAGGCGATCAGCCTGGACGTCACCGACGGCGAACAGATCGACGCGGTGGCCGCCGACGTCCTGGCCCGTTACGGCAGGGTGGACGTGCTGGTGAACAATGCCGGCCGCACCCAGGTGGGGGCGTTCGAGGAGACCACCGACCAGGAGCTGCGCGACCTGTTTGAGCTGCACGTGTTCGGCCCGGCCCGGCTGACCCGGGCGCTGCTGCCGCAGATGAGGGAGCGCGGCAGCGGCTCGATCGTGAACATCAGCAGCTTCGGCGGCCAGCTGTCCTTCGCCGGGTTCTCCGCCTACAGCGCGACCGAGGCGGCGCTGGAGCAGCTGTCGGAGGCCCTGGCCGACGAGGTGACGCCGTTCGGCATCAAGGTGCTGATCGTGGAGCCCGGCGCGTTCCGCACCAACCTGTTCGGCAAGGACGCGGCGTACTTCTCCGAGGGGAACCCGGCGTACGCGGAGAAGGTCGGCGCGACCCGCCAGATGGTCCAGGGCAGCAACGGCGACCAGCCCGGCGACCCGGCGAAAGCCGCAGCGGCCATCCGCCTGGCCCTGGCCGCCGAGAACCCCCCACTCCGCCTCGCCCTCGGCGGCGACGCGGTCGACTTCCTGACCGCCCACCTGGACTCCGTACGGGCCGAACTGGCGGAGTGGGAGAAGGTTTCGCGGGGGACGGACTTCGACACGGAGTGACGGCGGAGCCGCCGCTGGGGACCGGGGGCTGTGCCGCAAGCCCCCGGCCACGGTGGTTCAGCGGCACAGAGCCGTGTCCACGACACTCTCCACGTGCTTCATCGGTGTCTTGTCCGTCTGCTGGACGGTCACCGCGACGTTGGCGGCGCGGCCCTTGTCGGTGGCTCCGCCGCGGGTCTCGTAGCCCGGGAAGCTGCCGCCGTGGCCCCAGTAGAGACCGCCGCACGACAGCGGTGTGCTCACGAGGCCCAGTCCATAGCGGGCGCCGTCGGCGAAGGGGGCTCCGGCGGGGACGGTGGTGCGCATCTGGGCCAGCTGGGCCGGTCGGAGGAGGGTGCCGTCGAGGACCGCGGTGAAGAACCGGGTCAGGTCGGAGTTGGTGGAGATGAGCTGGCCCGCCGCCCAGGCCCAGGAGGGATCCATCTCCGTGACGTCGGTCAGCGGCTGGTCCGACGCATCCCGGTAGTAGCCGTGGGGGTGGGGTTCGCGGATGGTCGCGTCACGGGGGGTGGGGAAGTAGGTGTGGCGCAGCCCGAGGTGCTGGATGACGCGCCGGTCCACCTCCTCGGCGAGGGGGTGGCGGGTGACCTTCTCGACGAGCAGGCCCGCCAGCACGTAGTTGGTGTTGCTGTACTCCCACTTCTTCCCGGGGTCGAAGTGGGCCTTCTCCTGGAGTGCGAGGCCGAGGAGCTCGCGGGGTTGGTAGTAGCGGACGTCCTCGTCGAGGTGCTTCAGGTAGTCGGGAAGTCCGCTGGTCTGCTGCAGGATCTGACGGACGGTGATGCGGCGCCCGTCGATCCCCTCCCCGCGTACGAGGCCCGGCAGATACCTCTCGATCGGGGTGTCGAGGCGGATCTTCCCTTCGCCGACCAGTTGCAGCACGACCACCGCGGTGAACGTCTTGGTGTTGCTGCCGATCCGCACCTGACCGTCCCGAGGCACCGCCGATCCGGTGGCCACGTCGCCGACTCCCGCGGTGTACGTACGGGTGTGGCCGTCCCGGTCCTTGACGCTCGCCAGCGCCGCGGGCAGGCCGTCGGACTGCACCAGGGCGTCGAGGCCCTGCTGGACGGCGTCCGGCCGGGTGGCAGCGGACGCCGGGAGCGGCGCCAGTGCCCCCATCGTCATGACACCCACGGCCATCGCGACCGCCACCGGCACGGCTATGGGCCGACCGCCTTGCTGCCGCCCGGAAAAGCGGAACCTCTGCCATGCCTGCTCGCGCACGAGTGAACTCCTGGAGAATGGTGGGGAATCGGCGGTGTGTGCCTGGTCCCACCTTCTCCGGAAGCGGCCGCCCCGGACGATCCGGCTACCGCCCGACGCCAGGTAGGGGTAACCCCCGTAGCCCGCGCATCGTGTGCCACCAGGGGTTTGTCCACTAGGCGGGATGCCCCGCGGTGATGTCGAGCGTCTGGTGCAGGGACAGCGGCCTGTCGTCGTGCGCCTTGACGGCGGTCAGCGGTTCCAGGAGGAAGCCGACGTGGTCGCCTCCGTCGAAACGCTCCAGGATCCGCCCGGTGAACCAGGCCACGGCATCGCTCAACAGCGGGGTTCCGTCCGGGCCTTCGGTCCACTCCAACCCGTCGAACTTGTCCACCTCGGCCCCGCACAGGGCGCCGAACCGCACGGCCAGGTCGTGGTCCTGCGGCAGCAGATGCACGGCCAGGACCGTGGCCCGCTCGGCCACCAGGTAGGTGTGGTTGGCCTTGGAGAGCCACGCGATGAACCGCTCGGGCTGCAAGGAGCACTGCCCGGCGAAACCGACCAGGCACCCGGCCCGTTGCCCGCCCGCCGACGCGGTCACCACGTACACGGGGGAGTCCACCAGCGCGGTGAAGTCGTCGAAACTCACCTGAAGCCTCCTCGCATCCGGCTGTCGCACGAGGATACGGGCGCGGAGCCGACCTCTGGTGGTGACGGGACCGGGCGCCGAGCCGGACAGTCGGGCCACCTTGCTGGTCCCGCGATCACCGGTGGGCGAGGATGCTCCGCAGGACGGCCGGAAGTTCTGCGGCAGGCCCGTCGGCGCGCCAGGCGATGTGGCCGTCGGGGCGAAGGAGGAGGGCGGCGTCCGGGGCCGTACCGCCGATCAGTCGCTCCCACTGTCCCGGGTCCGCTTCGCGCTGTGTGCCGGTGTTGAGGGCGCGGACGGCAACGGGGACCCCGGTCTGCGAGCCACTGGCGGCCTGCTGCCGCCAAGCCGGGCTCTCGGTCCGGGTGAGGAGGGTGAAACCGGGGCCGACCAGGTCGAGGGTGGAGGTGACACCCCGAGGCCCGCCGACGAGGGGGAGATGGGGCATGCGCCCGCCTGGGTGGCAGCCTCCGGTGAGGTCCAACGCGGTGGCGAGAGGGGTTTGGCCGGTGGCCGGGACGACAGCGGTGGATCGGTACACGGCGTTCAGCAGGAGCTCGTCGTCGATGCGGTAACCGGCGCGGTTGCGTGCGTTGTCGGTGGAGATGTCGATGACCTGCCGAGCGATGGGGCGGCGTTCGGCCTCGTACGTGTCCAGCAGGGCGTCCGTGGCGTATCCGCCGGTGACGGCCGCTAGTTTCCACGCGAGGTTGTCCGCGTCGCCGATCCCGGTGTTCATACCGTGCCCACCGGTCGGCGGAATCACATGGGCCGCGTCGCCCGCGAGCAGGAACCGTGAACTGCGGTAGGCGGCGGCCAATTGTGCGTCCATCCGCCACGTCATCGTGTCGTGCACGGTCACGTCGAGGCCGGGGACACCGGCGGCCGTCCGGACGAGGTCGGCCAGGTACCCGTGATCGGAGAGAGCTGGCGAGGGAGGCATATCGGCAGGCAGCGGGTACTGGTAGATCCACTGACGGTCGTTGTCGACCGCCAGGAAACCACCCCGTCCCGGGGCGGTGAGGAAGTACGAGGCGCTGGCCCGGTCGGCCACCACCTCGCCCAGTCGCGCCTCGAAGCGGATGCTCAGATACCTGCCCAGGCCGGTGGGCCCCTCCATGGTGATACCCGCCCCGGCGCGTACGGTACTGCCCGCCCCGTCACACCCCACGACCCAGTCCGCACGCACGGTGTGACGGGAGCCGGTGGAGGTCTCCTCCAGGATCGCTTCCACGCCGCCCCGGCCGTCCTCCGCCCCGCACACCAACCGCGTCCCGAACCGCACCCGTGAGGCGTCGCGGCCGGTGGCGTGGCGCAGCAGGACGGGCTTCAGCGCGTCCTGGGAGCAGATGACTCCCGGCGAGGGAGTGCGCTCCGCCCCGCCGTCGGCTCGTGGGGCCACACCTGTGCGGACGAAGTCGGGGTCGACCAGGTCCCGGCCGCGGTAGAAGAACACCTGCGAGGCCGGAAGCGCGGCGCTCCGTACGGAGTCCTCCACGCCCTCCGCCGGAAGATCTCCATGGAACGGGCCGAGACCCCACGGGCCTTGGGGTGGCGCGAGGTGGTGAGCCGCTTCTCGACCAGCAGATGGTCCACGCCGTACCCGGACAGCAGGGCCGACAGGGTCAGCCCGACCGGCCCGCCCCCGACGACCAGCACGGATGTCTTCGACGGGAACAAGACGACCTCCATCGGCAGAGCCAAGAAGCGTGAGTAACGCAAGAACGAGAGTGTGACGTTACCGTGGTGGAGGAGAGGCAGCAGGCGCTGATGACTTCGAGATCAACGCCCTGCTCGACCGGTACCCCTGAAGCCCGTGAGCGGGCACAGCGGCGCGCCCTGCTGCGGGCGGCTCGCCCCAGCAAGCAGAATGGCGGCACATCAAACGTGGAGGTTGTCATGCCGGGATTCCTCGACCGGGCCAAGGAACAGGCCCAGTCCGCCCTGAACCAGGGAAAGCAGAAGGTCGACGAGGTCCAACAGCAACGAGCCGGAAACGACCTGTTGAAGCAGCTCGGGGCGGCCTACTACGCGGAGCGGCGCGGCTCGGGCACCCCCGATGCGACGCAGAAGGCGCTCAGCGCGCTGGAGGCGCACATCGCCGCCCACGGAGACGGCTTCCTGCGCGGCTAGCCGTGAGGTGCGGGTACCGGGAGGCCTCGCCTCAATCGGCCCGCACATCCCCCGAAGTGCCGTGCTCCGGCGCGGTCTTGATGTGCAGATGCCCGTCGAGCGGGTACGTGGGCGGCCACGCGGGAAGAGTCCGGTCGTAGGCGTACCCGCACTTCTCCGCGATGCGGCACGATGCCGGATTGTCGACCTGGTGCAGGAGTTGGAGGCGTTCCAGGCCATCGGCTCCGAAGGTGTCGAACGCCCAGGAGGTGAGAACCTCCAGGGCGCGCGGAGCCACACCGCGCCCACGCGCCGCCGCTGCCGTCCAGTACCCGACCTCGGCGCAGGGCTCCCCGGCGGCGACGTCCTTGAGCACCACGTTGCCCACCAGCTGCCGCGCCGTGTCCGGAGCCGCTTCGAGGACGGCGAAGCCGAACCGGTCGCCCGTCTCCCACCCCTCCTCCTGCATCCGCATCCACCGCCGCACATCGTCCTCGCTCTCCAGCGGGGAGCGTGCCCCACGGCGCAGAGCGGGATCCTTGTACGCCTCGATCAGCTCGGGAATGTCGTCCGAGCACCAGGGGCGAAGGACGAGAGCGGGAGCGGTCGGCGTCGCGGCGGCGGTGAGTATGACGGAGACGTTCACCGGCCGATCATCGGGCAGGATCGAGCGGCCGGAGAGAGAGATCGGGAGGGTGACACGCGGCTGCGTGTGGTGTGCCCGCGCCGGAGGGCCGCGCCACTAGGGTGCGCGGCCCTCCGGCGGTGGGGGTGATCAGGCGGCGGCGAGGGAGATCTCGGTCGACTTGATCAGCGCGACGACGGACGTACCGGTGGCCAGGCCGAGTGCTTCGACGGCGTCCTTGGTGATGGCGGCGGTCAACTCGCCGCCGTCGACGGTTACCTTGACCGCGCCCATGGCGCCGCCGGTCGCGACGTCGGTGACCGTACCGGCGATCTGGTTGCGGATGGAGATGCCTTCGACCGGGCCGGTCGCGAGGGACACCTCGGTGGACTTCACCAGGGCCTTGACGGCGGCGCCCGCGGAAAGGCCGAGGTCCTTCACGGCCTCGGTGGTGATCGCCGCGGTGATCTCCTGGCCCCCGATCAGCCGTACCTTCACCGACGCCATGGCCTCGCCGGTGGTGACCGCCGTGACGGTGCCGGGGATCTGGTTGCGGATGGACAGGCTCATGGGAAAACGCCTCACACGATCGGATGCGATTCAGCAGGCACTTCTGTGACCTGCCTTCACGGCCGACGGTAGCGGAAGGAATTCGCGCCGAAAGTGCCGACATCGTAGGTGCCAGCCGAATGGGGGTGAATTCCTGGCGTATTCCAGGAGGGGCTTCGACGGGCCGTGGGAATCAGATGGTGCAGTCCACCGACAAGCCGTCGATCCGTACCGTCCGGGTCGTTCCGTCGTACGAACTGATGACGGCCTCGACGAACACACCGGTGTTGCCCTGGGGCGACCACTGCGGGGTCGTGACGGACTGGTAGTAGGTGCTGGGGTAGAGCCGGGGGACCGTCTCGCCGAGTTTGGTGCCCTTCGAGTCCCACACCCGCAGGGCGAAGCCCACGGTGTCCTGCGGGTGTACCCATATCCTGGCCGTGCAGGTCGAGTTCCTCGTGATGCCGTCGATTCCGGCCCACGTTCCTTCGCGGGCCCAGCCCTGGCGGGCGCTGAGCCATCCGTTGTTCTGACCGGTGTCGGCCGTGCCGGTGTTGATCTCGAAACCGGCCTGGGCGTCGTCACCGGTGACGTGGTCCCACGAGTTGAGCTGGTTGCCTTCGAAGCCGTTCGTGTACAGCAGGGTTTGCGCCCCGGCGTGTGCGGGAGTCGACAGCGCCAGGACGGCCATCGGTACCGCGGCGGCGGCAAGCGTTCTGATCAGGCGCTGAGTACGGGTACGAGAACCGCGTCCAAGACGGAACTTCACTGGGTGCTCCTTGAGGTTGGCTCGGCGACTCCACTACGGAGGTGCCCCCGACAGCTTGTGCGGGCGCGTGGCGGGGAGACGACTGTGGTTCCATTCAGCGGACCGTGTCCCATGGAGGACGCGCCAAGGCGCTCGGACCGGCTCGGCAGCCGGCAGCGCGAACAGCTCCCGTCCGCGCCTCCGGATCAGGAGGTCAGCCGGCGGACCACGGTGACCAGGGCCGCGCGCTGGTGCTCGGGGCCGCTCCGGGCCGCGGGGGACATCAGCATGCGGGTGAGCTGGGGCAGGGTGAACCAGGACGCGGTCAGCGCGATCACCGCGTGCATGAGCTCGCCCGCGCCGACCGCGTCGGTCAGCGTTCCGTTCCGCTGGGCGGCGGTCACCGTGGCGATCTTCTCGGCGTAGTGGTCGGTGCGTTCGCACTCCGCTGCCACCCGGTCCTGGCAGAGCAGGCCCTCCCAGGCCAGCAGCCGTACGAAGTGGGGGTGCGTGTGGTGGTAGTCGAAGACCCGGCCCGCGTAGTCGCCCAGGTCGGCGGCCTGTTCATCGGTAAGCGGGACGGCTGCGGCGAGCTTTTGCAGCTCGGACTCCAGTACCGCGACGAACAGCTTCTCCTTGCTGCCGAAGTACTGGTAGATCCGCTCCTTGTTGATGCCCGCACGGGTCGCGACGCGGGCGACGCGGGCCCCCTCGGGGCCGTGCTCGGCGAACTCCTCGACCGCTGCGTCGAGCAGGAGCTGCCGCGTGCGTGCTGTGTCCCAGGCCATGCCATGACTTTAACTCATTCCCAACCAATGGGTTGGACATGGAGATGAGGGGATGTCAGAATCCAACCCGACGGTTGGGGATCGAGCCTCCAGCCACCCTGACCGGGAGATTTCCATGTCCACGAACACGTCTGCCGCCGCCCCGTCCATCCACCGCCGCGCTGTGATCACCTGGCTGGCGGTCTACCCGACCATCACCGCCGTCCTCGGCCTGCTCGGCCCGACGACCGCCCACTTGCCGCTGCTGCTGCGGACCTTGATCCTCACGGTGATAGTCGTCCCCATCGCCGCCTACGTCCTCATCCCGCTGCTGATGAAGGCCAACGCCGCGGTGGCCCGCCGCTGACCGAGCCGCCCCGGCGACACCTTAGGCCCGGCGGGCCGCGATGCGGTCCGGGGTCGGCCAGCGCACCTCGCGTACCCAGCCGAGGCGTTCGAGCAGGCGGATGACGGCGGCCGAGGGGTCGATCTGGCCGCGGTCGACGCCGTGCCGGGCGCTGGTCGGGTCGGCGTGGTGGAGGTTGTGCCAGCTCTCGCCGAACGAGAGCAGGGCCAGCGGCCAGAAGTTGGTGGCCCGGTCGTGGCGCCGGGTACGGAACGGCCGCTCGCCGATCACATGGCACAGCGAGTTGACGCTCCAGGTCACGTGCTGGAGCAGGGCGATCCGGGCGAATCCGGCCCACAGCAGCGCGGTCACCGCGTACCGCCAGGTGCCCCCGATCGCCCAGCCCGCACCGAACGGCAGCGCCAGCGTGAGCACGCAGAGCGCCGGGAACAGCCGGGAGACCGCGCGGATGTCGCTGTCCGCCAGCATGTCCGGTGCGTACCGCGCGGCCGGTGTCTGCTCGTCGCGGAACAGCCAGCCGATGTGGGCGTGGACGAGGCCTCGCAGCTGCCCGCGCAGATGCGTTCCGTAGCGGTACGGGGAGTGCGGATCGCCCGGGCGGTCGGTGAAGGCGTGATGGCGCCGGTGGGTGGCGACCCAGCCGATGGGATCGCCCTGGAAGCTCATCGAACCCGCCACGGCGAGCGCGATGCGCACGGGGCGGACGGCGGTGTAACCGCCGTGGGTGAGACCGCGGTGGAAGCCGACGGTCACCCCCAGCCCCGTCACCGTGTAGAGGCCGAGGGCCAGCAGGACGTCCGCGGGATGGACGAGGCTGCCCCAGAGCAGCCAGCCGCCGAGGCCGAGAGCCAGGAACGGGATGACCACGATCGCGCCGGTCACCGCCGCGTACAGCCGTCGGCCGCCGGTGCGACGGGGCTGCGCGTCGTCGACGGGGAAAGGGGCGTTTCCGTCGTACTCCTGCGACGACGGGCTCGCCATCGGCGGACCGGCGGGCGGCGGGGAGGTGGAACTGATGGACATACGGGGCTCCTTGACCTCGGTGGGGTGTGCGGCCGGGGTCTGGGGCTCTGGGGGTGCGGCGGGGCTGGTGGATCGGTGCCGGTAGATCAGTGCCCGGCCGTGTGCCGGATCCTGCGCCGGGGGCGCAGGCGTCCTCGGCCGCCGTCCCGTTGGTCGCGGCGGGCGGGGACGGCGAGCGGCTCGGGTTTTCCGGGGACCGGCTGGGCGATGTCGGCGCGGTCGTCCCGGCGGCCGGGGGCGAACCGGCTGTAGCGGTGCAGGATGATCCGCTCGGCGTGCTGGGCGTTGAGCCGGTGGATCAGGCCTGCCGCGCAGATGATCAGGAAGACCATGACGAGGATGGTCAGTGCTGTGGTCACGGCGGTCACATCCCCACCAGGAGGCGGCTGGTCCGGGCCGGGACGCCGAGGCGGATCGTCGGCGCGCCGCCCTCGTACTCCCATGCCTCCTCCGACTCGTCGGTGTCCGTCGACCGTTCGGTGGTCGGGATTGCGCCGGGGCCGTACTCGGCCGAGATGAGCGCGCTCGCGGTCAGCGGCGGCCCGGTGGCGTTGGTCGCGGCGGCCATCAGCCGTGCGGCGGTGGCCTCGTCGGTCTGCGGAGGGATCACCAGCAGATCCCAGCGGCCGACGCCGTACGACAGCAGCAGCATCTTGTGCGGATCCACCTCGGGCGTGAACCAGCCGGCCTTCACCACATGCCCGTGTACGGGGATCTTGCGCGGGATGACGGGCCAGTGCCGAGGGTTGACGGCGATACGGGTGATCCGGGCCCATGTGGGGTCCAGCACGTCGAGCAGTGCGGGGAGTTCGCTCAGCAGGTCACGGGAGCGGGGCCACCAGGCTCCGTCCAGAAGTCCACGGGCAGCGTCGGCGGGTTTGAGCGCGAGGCGTGCCGTCGGTGCCGGGTCTGCGGGGCTCTCGCGCCGCGGCCGGGGAAGATCAGTGGTCGCGGACATCACGCGAACCCGTCTCCAGGTCGCCGTCCGTGGACAGCGGCCCGGTGTCTTTGCTCGCCAAGAACGACGCCGACGCGGAGGCTGGCGTACGAAGTGCTCTCGGTAACTCCAGCGTACTCCTCGGTAGGGCCGATGAGGGGAGTACGGGGGAGGGAGATTCGGCTGTCGGCGTCGCGGCGTCGCCCCGACGAAAGGGCTCACCCGGCACGTGTGAGCGGGGCGGATTCCGATGCCGGTCGGCTGGGACGACCACCGCGCCGCAGTCACCCGGAGTACCGTGAAACAGCGGCGTCACCTCGCCACTCCACCACCACAGGGGTGTCCGTACCGGCGCAGGTGTCGGCACACCCGCAGGCAGGCGAACCACCATGGCGGAATCCGACACCCCCACCCCGCCGGGACTCCTTCCGGACGCCATTCACCGAGCGGTGAAGCCCGGAACGGCGCTCCTGCGACTGGAGACGACCCGGTCCCGTGAAGGGGTTCTCGACGGCGCGTGGTGGCCGCGGTCCCGTGACATCGCGGAGGAACTGCCCGCGCTGATCACCGCGCTGACCGAGCACCTCGGCCCCATCACGCGGGTCGGGCTCGACGCCACCGCCTGGCGGGGAATCCCGACGCGTCTGGTGGTCGACGACCGTGTCGTGCACCTCGACTCCTTCCCGGTCGGCGACGACACCGTCCTCGTCACCCGCGGCGACAGCGACCACTTCTCGCTGCTCGTGGTCCCTCCGGGCACGACCGCCGACGCCGCGCGCACCGCGATGGCCCGAGCCGTCCGCGCCGACAACATCACCCAGGCCGCACAGATCCTCATAGCGACCACCCCCGACTGAGGCCGTTCGGACGGCCGGATGAGGTGAGATGGCACGGCGGCCCCGCTCCGGCCGGGCGGCTGACGAGCCGCGCCAGGGTGCCCCATCCCGCGCATCCGGTGGCCTGTTCGTGGCAGGGGGCAGGACTAGGGTGAGGGCAACGCCCCAGCCCCCGGCAGCGTGCCGATCAGCCCCGAGGAGGCCCAGGGTGTCGACCAGTTCCCGAACCACTTCTCTGCCCGCCGCCGCACCGCGCCTGCGTCCTGGCGGGCAAGGCGCCCGTACGTCCGCGCAGGGGCGCCGGTCGCTGCCCGCGCCCACCGTCCCGGGCAGTCGGCCGCCGCCCAGCCACGGCGCCGAAGGATGCGTGGTCATCGCCGTCAGTGGACGTCTGGGTCTCGCCACTGTTCCCCGGCTGCGCGAGCGCCTTGTGCGGGTGTCCCACGGTCCCGGAAACCTCTTGGTCCTCGACCTGTCGGGCGTGACGTCCTGCGACGCCCTCGGCCTGGGGCTGCTCATCGCCACCGCACGCCGGGCCCGCTCCTTCGGCGACGGGCTGTGCCTCCTCGCACCGAGCCCCAGCGTCGCCGCGGCGCTGGGCGCCGCCGGGCTGACCCGGCTCCTCCACGTCCATTCCGACCTCGGCACAACGGCCGGGGCCGTGTTCGCCGTGCCTGCCCCGGAGTTGGGGGCGGCGGCGTAGACGACGCTTCGCCGCGCAGGGGATGCGAGTCAGGGGGACTCCTCCTCGGGCGCTCGCGCCCGGACCGGGCCGTCATCGCGCTCCGCCCGCGCTCGCGCCCGTAACGGGCTGATGCGACACCGCGCCGGGGCCGGAGAGCGCCGGACCCGGCTGGCTGGCGAGCGTGTGAAGCAGGAAGGTGGAGCCCGTGAGTTCGAGGAGCCGGTGCAGGGCGGACGACGGGTAGTGCAGGCGCAGGGTCCCGCCCGCGGCCGTCGTGAGTTCCGCCGCGTCGAGGAAGGTGTTGAGGCCGCTGCAGTCGCAGAAGGTGACGGGGGTCAGATCGACGTCGACGGTCCGGATCCCGTCGTGCAGGCACCGCGCCAGCGTCTCCCGCAGCAGCGGTGCGGTCGCGAGGTCGATCTCACCGGCCAGGGTGATGAGCGCCCGGGCCTCGCGGTCGTGACGGTAGACGTTGAGCTGGGGGAGGGGCATGGTGCCTCGGTTCATGTGGCCCGCCGCGCCATGCGGTACGGCGGTGCCGGAGTCGGCGCCTCGGCCCGCATGTCGCGGTGCGGGTTCCGGTGCGCACGGAGGCGGACGAGCGGCTTCGGCGCCGGGCACGGGTCCCGGCCCGGCGTTCCGGGGTCACTCCTCGAAGGGTGCGCCTGCCGAGCGGACCGGGGTCCGTTCCGACGGGCATCGCGGTCATTCGACACGTGCCGCCGGGGGCTTGGGCGTCTGTGTAGCAGCATAGCCCGCAGACCGACGGGGTGACTCCGGTCGCCCGGCAGGCAAATCCCGTCGTCCCGGGCAGGCCGTCCGGGCGCCGGCCGCACCAGGAACTTTCAACCGTCGGAGGCCTGCGCCGAGTTGAGCCACGCGCCGATGCCCGGCAGGGCCCCGGGCCCGCTGTCCCGCTCCACCGAGCCGACCAGGTCCGCCACCGAGACGCCCCGCAGGGACGCCCGCCAGGCGGCGTCGGCGGCCGACATCGCGCGGGCGATGGGGCACGGCTTCGTGCACTCCTCGGGCGGCGTCCCCAGGGGGCCCCGCTGCCGGATCTCGGTGCACACGAACGCCGGATTCGCGCCATCGACAGCCTGCACCACGTCCAGGGCGGTGATGTCGGCGGCCGCCCTGGTCAGTACGTATCCGCCGGTCTTTCCCTGTACGGACTTCACCAGGCCCGCCCGGGACAGGGCCTGCATCTGCTTGGCCAGGTAGCTGGGGGAGACGTCGTGCAGCTGCGCCAGCCGGGCGGCCGGGACCGGCTCGGTCGCCGCCGTCAGGACCACACAGCAGTGCAGCGCCCATTCCACGCCACCGGACAGTTTCATGCGTCGCCCTCCATTTGACTCGGACATAGACTATCCGAGTATTATCTCGGACATCAGGTATCCGAGTTTGCGTCGAGTCGGTGGCGCTTGGTTCGCTGAAGGTCACAGGCAGTCGCAGACCGACACGGAAGGGCACGGTCATGAAGATCACGGTCATCGGAGGCACCGGACTGATCGGTTCCCAGCTCGTCTCCCGACTCCGCGAGGCCGGACACGAGGTGGTCGCCGCATCCCTGTCGACCGGAGTCGACCTGCTCACCGGCGAGGGGCTCGACCAGGCGCTGGCGGGCGCGGACACGGTCGTCAACGTGACGAACTCCCCGACCTTCGACGAAGCCTCCCCGGACTTCTTCCGCACCACCATGGGTCGGCTGCTGGCCGCGGGCGAGCGCGCGGGCGTACGCCACCAGGTGATCCTCTCCATCGTCGGCGTCGACCGGGTGCCGCAGCTGGACTACTACCGTGCGAAGACGCTCCAGGAGGAGCTGCTGCGGCAGGGCCCCACCGCGTACTCGATCGTGCGCGCCACCCAGTTCTTCGAGTTCATGGACGCGGTCATGTCGTGGAGCACCGAGGACCACACCGTCCGCCTGCCCTCCACCCCTGTTCAGCCCATCGCGACGGCCGATGTCGTCGCCGCCCTCGCCGACGTCGCCACCGCGCCCCCGCGCAACGGCATCCTGGACGTCGCCGGCCCCGATGTCTTCTCGCTGGACGAGCTCGGCCGCCTCACGGTGTCGGCCCGCCAGGACCAGCTCACCGTCGTCACCGACGAGAAGGCGGGCATGTTCGCCGCGGTCGAGGGCGATGTGCTGGTGGCCGGACCGGACGCGCGCGTGGCCCCCACCCGGTACGAGGACTGGCTCAGCACCTCCCGCTGACCGGCCGCGGAGTCCGCCTCAAGCCTCAAACCGTCAGGCTGTAGTGGAGGGTGAGGGCGAGGGGGTGAGGTGGTCGGCGGTGCGCGCCTGCCGGGTGCCGGAGAAGGCGAGTACGAGCGCCTGGACGACCGCTCCGGACAGCCCGATCCACAGCGAGAAGCGGAAGCTGATCCGGTCGGCGAGCACTCCGCCCAGCTGCGCGCCCACCGCCACCATCCCCCAGTTGAACGAGCGGATGGTCGCGTTCATCCGCCCCCGCAGCCCGTCGGGCGTCACCGCTTGGCGGTAGCTGAGTTCGACGGGGCTGCCGATGCCGATGGCCAGGGACACGACGAAGAAGGCCAGCGACGTGGCGGCGAGGGCCCACGGTCCGGGGCGAGCGAGGACCAGGGGCAGCCAGCCGATGGCCGCCACCAGCCGGAAGACGATGAGGGTGGCGCCGACGTCGAGCCTCCTGGTCACCGGCCCCGAGAGCGCGCCGCCGAGTACCGCACCGACGCCCCCGCACGCGTAGGTGGCGCCCAGCCCGAAGTCCCCCGGGTACGGGGTCGTGCGCCTTCACCGAGGCGATCAGCAGGCCGGACACCAGATAGCTGAGGGCGTCCACGAGCACGGCGAGCGGTGCGCCCACGACCTTGATCAGCACCCCGGCGATCAACGGACCGGTCGAGCCGGCGACCGCGTTGGCCTGCTCCACCCGGGCGTACCCCGCGTTGAGCTGTTCCTGGGGGACCAGCCGTGGCACGTACGACTGGTTGGCCGCGTCGAAGAGCAGGCACAACACCCCGAAGGCGAAGACGAACAGGCACAGTGCGGGGATGGTCAGCCGGTCCAGCGCGTAGAGCGGGGGGATCGCACCGAGCAGGACCGCGCGTCCGACATCCGTGGCGACCAGGACCGGCTTGCGCCGGCAGCGGTCCACCACCACTCCGGCCACCAGCCCGAAGAGCAGGTACGGAACCCAGCGGGCGGCGTTGACGAGTCCCACCTGCGTGGCGGACGCGCTCAGCGTCACCGCGGTGAGGATCTGGAGGGCGAGCCCGGTCACCTGCGAACCGAAGGCCGATATGGCCGAAGCGGTCCAGAAACGTATGTAACCAGGGACGTCTACCAGGCGCGGCATGATCGCACGGTACCAGCCGCCGTCGCGCCGTCGGCCACGCCGGATGGGGCCCGATGAGTTCGGCGAGGACCAACAGTCACAAGGGGGAGAAGCAGACGTCCCCGCGCGGAAGGTGCATGCACCCATGACCACGTACGTGTTGATTCCCGGAGCCGGCGGCTCCTCCTGGTACTGGCACGGCGTCACGGACGAACTGGGCCGCCGGGGGCGGGACGTGGTGGCCGTGGACCTGCCGGGAGCGGATGCCGGGGCCGGGCTGCCGGAGTACGTGGACACCGTCGTCGAAGCGGTCGGTGAGCGCGGGGAGTTGGTGGTGGTCGCACAGTCCCTCGGCGCGTTCACCGCGCCCCTGGTGTGCGCGCGACTGCCCGTGTCGCTCCTCGTGCTGGTCAACGGCATGATCCCGCGCCCCGGCGAGACACCGGGGGAGTGGTGGGCCAACACCGGCCAGGAGGCGGCACGCCGCGCGCACGACGTGAGCGAGGGCCGTGACCCGGACGCGCCCTTCGACGTGGCGACGTACTTCCTGCACGACCTGCCGCAGACGGAGATCGACGCCTCGGGGGAGCACGCGGAGGAGGAGTCCGACGCGGTCTTCGCGACACCGTTCACCCTCGATGCGTGGCCGAAGGTGCCGACCCGAGTGGTGACCGCCCGCGACGACCGCCTCTTCCCCGCTGCCTTCCAACGCCAAGTGGCCGAGGACCGCCTCGGTATCACCCCCGACGAGGTGCCCGGCGGTCACTTGGCGGCGCTGAGCCACCCGCAGGAGCTGGCTGACTTGCTGGAGGCTTATGTCCGGGCGGGGGTGTGAGAGGCGTGGCGGCCAGTGTGCCCAGCAAGGTGAGCGCGTCCGCGCTCGGGCTTCCCGGCTCCGCGTGGTAGATCAGGAGTTGCTGGCCGGGTGCGCCGCGTACGTCGAAGCTCTGGTACGTCAGGGACAGCGGGCCCACCTCGGGGTGGAGGAGTTCCTTCGCGCTGTGTGTCTTGCCGTGGACCGTCTGGGCGCGCCACAGCGAGGTGAACTCCTCGCTGGTGGCGGTCAGGTCGGCGACGAGCGCGCGTAGGCGCGGGTAGTGCGGGGTGAGGCCGGTGGCCTGGCGCAAGGCGGCGACGGTCGCCTCGGCCGCCCGTTGCCAGTGGACGAAGAACTGGCGTGCGGCGGGGTCGCGGAAGGTCATACGGGCGAGGTTGTCGGCCCGTTGGAAGGGGGAGAACAGCTCGTCGGCGAGGGGGTTGGCGGCCAGGAGGTCCATGGCCGGGTCGATCACGAACGCCGGAGTGTCGGGGAAGGCGCCAAGGAGCTGCCGCAGTGCGGGGCTCGCGCTCTCGTGCGGCTGTGGGCCGCCGCCGTCCGGCACGCTGCCCGCGAGCCGGTAGAGGTGGTCGCGGGCGTCGTCGTCCAGGTGGAGCGCCCGGCAGAGCGAGTCGAGGATCTGCGGGGAGGGGCGGCGTTCGCGGCCCTGTTCCAGGCGGGCGTAGTAGTCGGCGTTCATGCCGGCGAGCACGGCCACCTCCTCCCGACGCAACCCGGCCACCCGGCGCCGCCCGTAGGAAACCAGGCTCACGTCGTCGGGGTGCAGTCGGGCTCGGTGGGCCCGTAGGAAACTACCCAGTTCACTGCTCGTCACCGCGCCCAGCCTACGGCTGCCGCCGTCCCGTTGACTGGGTGTGTCGTACCCAGGCAGAAGCCGTCCTGGCCGGGGTGTGCCGCGTCGCCGACCGTTGTCCCATCCACTCGTGCAGCAGGCCGAGTCGACGGAGAAGGAGCGCATCATGACGAGGATCGCCAAGGCGGTACTGATCACCGGGGCCAGTAGCGGCATCGGCGCGGCGGCCGCGCGTCGGCTCGCGGCGGACGGCCACCGGGTCTACCTCGGGGCCCGCCGCACCGATCGCCTGGAGGCGCTGGCCGGTGAGATCACCGCGGCGGGCGGCAGTGCGGCGTTCCGCCGCCTGGACGTGACGGACGCTGCCGACGTCCACGCCTTCGCCGAGGCCGCTCGGGCCGAACTCGGCCGCATCGACGTCCTGGTGAACAACGCGGGGGTCATGCCGCTGTCCCGTCTTGACGCGGCGCGGACGGACGAGTGGGACCGCATGATCGACGTGAACGTGCGCGGTGTGCTGCACGGCATCGCCGCGACACTGCCCGTGATGCGGGCGCAGGGCGGCGGCCACATCGTGAACATCGCCTCCGTCGGTGCGTACGAGGTGTCGCCCACCGCGGTCGTGTACTGCGCCACGAAGTACGCGGTGCGGGCGATCTCCGAGGGGTTGCGGCAGGAGTCGGACGGGAGCATCCGCGTCACCGTCGTCTCGCCGGGCGTCACCGAGTCCGAGCTGGTCGACCATCTCGCGGACGCAGAGGCGCGCCGGATCATGAAGGCCTATCGTGCCGTCGCCCTGCCCGCCGAGACGATCGCCGGGGCCATCGCGTACGCGGTCGCCCAGCCGCCGGAGGCCGATGTGAACGAGATCGTGGTACGCCCGGCCGCCAGCGCGCAGTGATGTGCCTGAGGCGACCTACAGCTGGCCGGGCAGCCGACCGAGCATCCGCATGAGGGCCTGCCAGTACTCGCCCATGAGCCTGATGCGGAGCTTGCGCACGGTGTCACCCCTGAGTGTCGTTGGTTGCGGCAACTATACATGGAGTGCATAGCCGTCTGTGGGTGCCCTCAAGGGTATGGTGTTGGTGGGTTGTTGGCGGCTGTCGCCATGAACTGCCGCACCTGGCCGGTGGAGGGCTTGCCCGGCGCGGCCCGTGGTTTCTCACGTGGGTTTCTTGATCGCTCGCGGGAGCCGGTCGGCAACGGGGGAATGCGGTGGCGCGGCCTGAGAAGCCTTTGGATACGGATTCCGGGCCTGCGGCGCTGTTCGCCGACGGGCTGCGCCGGTTGCGCTCGGAGGCGCGCCTGTCCTACCGGGCCTTGGCCGAGAAGACCGGCTACTCCCCGTCGGCGCTGTCCCAGGCGGCCTCCGGGGTGAAGTTGCCGTCGCTGTCCGTCGCGCTCGCCTATGTGGCGGCGTGCGGCGGGGACGGCGCGGAGTGGGAGCGGCGGTGGCGCGCCGCGGTGCGGGAGGTGGTCTCCGCGCCCGCGGACGAGCCGGATTCGGATGTTCCGCCGTACTGCGGGCTGACCCGCTTCGAGCCCGCCGACGCCGGACGGTTCCACGGCCGCACCGAGTTGACCGAGGACCTGCTGCGACTCGTACGCGCACACCGCCTCACCGTCGTCGTCGGCCCGTCCGGCAGCGGCAAGTCCTCGCTGCTGCGCGCCGGACTGATCCCCCGGCTGCGCGACACCGGCGACCCGCTGCCGCGCCCGGCGGTCATACGGATCCTGACCCCCGGGCCCCAGCCGGCCGCCGAGCACCGCAAGCAGCTCATGCCCCACGAGGCGCCGGGGGACACCTGGGTGATCGTGGATCAGTTCGAGGAGGCCTTCACCCTGTGCACCGACCCGGGGCAGCGGGCGGAGTTCCTGGAGATGCTGCTACGCGCCGGGGAGCCCGAGAGCCGACTGCGGGTGGTGCTGGGAGTGCGGGCGGACTTCTACGGCCGTTGCCTTGAGCATCCGGGCCTGGCCGCGGTGGTCCGGGAGGCGAGCTTGCCGGTCGGCCCGATGACGCCCGCCGAGCTGCGCGAGGCGATCGTCAAACCCGCCGCCGGTGCCGGACTGATCGTGGAGCGGGCCCTCACCGCCCGGCTCGTCGACGCGACCAGCGGCCGGGCGGGCGGCCTGCCCCTGCTGTCGCACGCACTGGTGGAGACATGGCGGCGGCGCCGGGGGCGCACCCTGACGCTGGAGGCGTACGAGGCGGCGGGCGGCGTCCACGGGGCGATCGCCCGTACCGCCGAAGACCTCTACGCCGGCCTCGACGAGGAACAGGCCGCGCAGGTGCGGTGGGTCCTGCTGCGGTTGATCACCCCGGGCGAGGGCACCCCGGACACCGGCCATCCCGCCGTGCGCGCCGAACTCGACGACCACCCGGACTCCGGAACGGACCGGGCGCTGGTCCTGGAGCGGCTGGCCCGGCCCGCCTGATCACGGTGGACGACACCGGCGTCCACCTCGCGCACGAAGCGCTGATCACCGCCTGGCCCCGGCTCCAGAAGTGGATCAACGAGGACCGCGAGCGGCTGCGGCTGCACCGCCGCCTGACCGAGGCCGCCCGCGCCTGGCAGGAGCAGAACCGCGACCGCGGGGCGCTGCTGCGGGGGAGCCGACTGGAGGCGGCCCGCGACGCGTTCGGTACACCCGAGGTGGCCGAGGCGGAACTGACAGGCCTGGAAGGGGAGTTCCTCACCGCCAGCACGGCGGCCGCCACCCGCGAACGCAGGCTGCGGCGGGGCCTGTTGGTGTCACTGGCGGTGCTGGCCGTGCTGGCGCTGCTGGCGGCCGGGCTCGCCTGGGGGCAGCGCCAGGACGCCCTCGCCGCCAACCACCGGGCCCAGTCCCGCCAACTCGCGCTCCGGTCCGGGGCCCTGCTGGCGACCAACCCCGACGCGGCCGCGCTGCTGGCCGTGGCGGCCTACCGGCTGAGCCCCACCGACGAGGCGGCGGTGAGCCTGCACGCGGCGGCCGCTCTCCCCCTCGAACGCCGCCTGGTGCTCGGCGGCGCGCTCAACAGGGCGGTGGCGATGGCCTTTTCCCCGGACGGGCGGACCCTGGCCGTGGGCGGCCTGGACGGGAAGACAGGACTGTGGGACACCGCGACGGGCCGGCTGCACCCCTTGACCGGGACGGGCAAGGACCTCAAGGAGGCGGGTGCCATGGCGTTCAGCCCCGACGGCCGCACCCTGGCCGTCGCGTACGCCGACGACACGTTGCGGTTGTGGGACACGGCTGCGGGCCGGATCCGCAGCGAGGTCAGGACGGATGTCTCGGCCGCCCGCGAGCTGGCATTCGCCGCCGACGGACGCTCGCTGATCCTCGCGGGCGCCAACGGTGCCGTGCGGCGATGGGATCCGGAAACCGGCCGGGTGCACCTCCTGCTCGCCGCGGCTTCGGACCAGGTCGCCGTAGCACTGAGCCGGGACGGGCGCACCCTTGCCCTGGGCAGCCCATCCGGCACCGTACGGCTGCGGGACACCGCTACGGGCCGGACCGCGCAGACCCTGGCGGGTTCGGGCGGAGCGGCGCAGACGCTGGTGTTCGGCCCCGACGGCCGCACGGTCGCCGTCGGGCACGCCAACGGGAGCGTACGGCTGTGGGAGCCGGCCGACGGCCGTGTCCGCACCCTCACCGGTCCGGCTGCCACGCTCCGGCATCTGGCCTTCAGCGCGGACGGCCGCACACTGGCCGGCAGCACCATGGGAGGCACGCTCGTCATGGCCGAGGGCCAGCCGGCCATGGACCGCATCGGCCGTGACGCGCCCATCGTGTGGGACGTCGCCTCGGGCCGTACGGTGGCCACCCTCACCGGACACACCGGCATTCCGGAAGCGCTGGCGATCAGCCCCGACGGCCACACCGTCGCCACCGCCAGCACCGACGGCACGGTCCGTCTCTCGGACATCACGCAGAACCAGCACACCTACAAGCTGCTCACCACCGACCTCGAATCCGCGTACACCCTCGCCCTGAGCCCGGACGGCGGCACCCTGGCCACCGGCGACACCGTGGTGCGGCTGTGGGACACCGCCACCGGTCGGCTGCGCGCAACCCTGCGTACTCCAGAGAGGGTGCGCACGGTGGCCTTCAGCGCGGACGGCCGCACCCTGGTCGTGCCCAGCGGTGCGGGCGTACAGCTGTGGGACGTGCCCTCCGGCACCCTGCGAACCACCGTGACGGAACCCGGCGGCGACCCGGTCATGGCGCAACTCGGTCCCGACGGCGGGATTCTGGCCACCATCGGCCTCAACGGGCGGCGACTGCACCTGTGGGACGCGGCGACAGGACGCCGGATCTCGGAGGTGAAGAGGGAGATCACGGGGATGCCGTCCATGGCGTTCAGCCCGGACGGCCGCACCCTCGCCACCGCGGGCACGAAGGAGGTGGAGCTGTGGGACACCGCGACCGGAAACCGGCTCAGCCGTTTCCCGGGCGGCCCGGGCAAGACGGACGACCTGGTGTTCAGCCCCGACGGCCGCACTCTCGCCACCAGGAACCTCGGATCCGTGCGCCTGCGGGACGTGCCGTCCGGCCACGTCCGCGCCGCGCTGCCGCCGTTCAAGGACGTGGCCCGCGCCCTGGTGTTCAGCCCCGACAGCCACACCCTGGCCACCCGCTACGACGAAGCCGTACGTCTGTGGGACACCGCCACCGGCCGCGGCACCGGATTCCTGACCGGCCACAGCGCCCAGCTGGAGCAGGTGGCCTTCAGCCCCGACAACCGCTCCCTGGCCACCGCCGGCGAGGACGGCACCGTGCGTCTGTGGGACGTGCCCACCGGACTCGCCTATGCCACCTTGAGCGGGCACACCAGCGCGGTGACCCTGGTCCTCTACGGCAAGGACGGGCACACCCTGTTCACCAGCGGCAAGGACCGCGCGGTACGGGAGTGGGGCGTACGGGCGTTCAACCCGCGAGCCGCCATCCGCAAGATCTGCACAGCCGTCGGCCGCGACCTCACGACGGCCGAGCAGACCGCGTACACCGCCGGTCAGGCCATCCGGTCGCACTGCTCCCCGGCGGACTGAGATGCGGCTGAGCGTATGTGCGAGGGCCGGTCGGACGAAAACCCGTGGACCCTGCCGGGGCCGACGCGGGACACTCGTGTGTTCACCCGCCGGTCCGAGAGCACAGGGTTGGGATGGGATCACCTGAGTCGAGTGAATCGCGCGAGGGCTTACCGAGCAGGGGCTCGGTGCTCCTCGCACTTCGTTACTACGGGCGCGAACTGGCCCGGCTGCGGCGGCTGACCGCGCCGGCGATGCTGTTGCCGGCGGTCGGCAACATCGGCATCCAGTACGTCGCGCCGCTGGTCGTCGCCAAGCTCGTCGCCCGAATCGCCGGGGACGGCGGCAGCGTCGGCAGGGGCCCGATGCTGCCCTACGTCCTCGGCTTCGCCGGGGTGCTGCTGCTGTCGGAGGGGCTGTGGCGTATCGGGCTGCACTGCCTGAACCGCCTCGACGCCCGCGGTGTCGAGCACCTGTATGTGATCGGCATGGACGAGCTGTTCGCCAAGGACGCCGCCTTCTTCCACGACAACTTCGCCGGGTCGCTGACCAAGAGGGTGCTGAGCTTCGCCACCCGTTTCGAGGACTGCGTCGACACGCTGACGTTCAACGTAGTGGGCAGCTTCGTGCCGCTGGTGTTCGCGTCGGTGGTGCTGTGGCAGTACGACCCGCTGCTCGTGGTGGGGCTGCTGGTGCTGATCGGGCTCACGGCGCTGTGCGTGACACCCCTGATCCGGCGCCGGCAGGCGCTGGTCGCCGAGCGCGAGCAGGCGATCGCCCGGGTGTCGGGCCATGTCGCCGACAGCCTGATGAACATGGACACGGTCCGCTCGTTCGCCGCCGAGGAGCGCGAGGCCGCCGAACACCGCTCCCGCGTCGCGGAGTCGCGGCGGCTCACCCTGCGCTCCTGGGACTACGGCAACCTGCGCATCGACACACTGGTCGCCCCCATGTCCGTACTGACCAATGTGCTGGGCCTGCTGCTCGCCATCGGGCTCGGTGGGGGAGAGCACGGCGTCGAAGCGGTCATCGTGGCTTTCACCTATTACGCCAACGCCACGCGGATCATGTTCGAGTTCAACCAGATCTACCGACGTCTGGAAAGCTCGATGACGGAGGCCTCGCAGTTCACCGAGCTGCTGCTCGAACCGCCGACCGTGCTCGACCCGGCGTCCCCGGAGCCGCTGCCGGACCGGGCGGGCGAGGTGCGCTTCGAAGGGGTGACCTTCGCCCACGCGGGTGGGCGGCCCCTCTTCGAAGGACTCGACCTGGCGGTGCCCAACGGGACGAGGATCGGCCTCGTCGGCCGGTCGGGCGGCGGCAAGACCACGCTGACCCGGCTCCTGCTGCGGATGACGGACATCGACGGCGGGCGGATCCTGATCGGCGGACGGGACATCAGCAGGCTGCGGCAGGGCGAACTGCGCAGCCTGATCGCGTACGTACCGCAGGACCCGGCGATGTTCCACCGGACGCTGCGGGAGAACATCGCCTTCGCCCGCCCGGCCGCCACCGACGAGGAGATCCGCCGCGCGGCCGAGGCGGCGCACGTCACCGAGTTCGCCGACGCGCTTCCCGACGGCTTCGACACCATGGTGGGCGAGCGCGGCGTGAAGCTGTCCGGCGGCCAGCGCCAGCGGGTGGCCCTCGCCCGGGCCATCCTGCGCGACGCCCCGATCCTGCTGCTCGACGAGGCGACCAGCGCGCTGGACTCCGAGAGCGAGATCCTCGTCCAGGACGCGCTGTGGCGGTTGATGGACGGGCGTACGGCGCTCGTGGTGGCGCACCGGCTGAGCACGGTGGCCACCATGGACCAGCTGGTCGTCCTCGACCGCGGCCGGATCGTCGAACAGGGCACGCACCACAAGCTGCTGGCCTCGGGCGGCGCCTACGCGAAGCTGTGGCAGCACCAGTCGGGCGGTTTCCTCGACGACACCCCCGAGCGGGTGGACCGGCGTTGAACGTGGTCAGTCCGACGCCCGCGCCGACCCGAGGGAGAACGTGCCGGTGGCCACGGCCACCAGGGCGAGCCAGCGTTCCAGAGATACGGTTGCCGTCGGTTCGGCATCCGTATCGGGCGTGACGCGGGAGCCGGTTTCCTCGACGGGCTCGGCGGTCGTCATGACAACTCCTTGAGTGGTTGCGGGCCCACGGGCATGGACGCGGGCGTGGGCAGCAGGTAGCGGGAGGAGGGAACCTGGATCCTCCACCGGTCGAGCACGGCGTATGCGGGTTGCCACTGATACGTGTACGCGCGGCGTACGTGTGTCGGCAGCTGAGCCAGTACGACGGTGGTCGTGTGCTCGTCGGCGCCTTCCAGGAGCCAGGGCAGGAGCTGCGCCGCGTGGGGAGCGATCCGCTGGGCATGGGCGCGTCCGAAGTGCTCCCACTGCTCCTCGTCCACGACGGCCTGGACCAGCGGGAATACCGCGTCCTCCTCGTGGGCGAGATGCCCGGCGAGGCCGGTGACCAGCGAGTTGGCGAGCTCACTGAGGAGGACCGGGTCGATGCCGGGGTCGGCCAGGGCCTCGTCGACGGTCCCCACGAGACGGGCGAGCACGGCGTGCTCGACCTCTATCGCCTCCAACCGGGTGAGGTCGTACGGCCGGCCGTCCAGGGCCTCGCGCAGCGCGGGCCACAGGGCGTCGTCCTCGGCGCCGTGGTGGGCGCGCAGGGCCCGTCGGAACATCTCCCAGCCGGCCGCGCCCCGCAGGATGTGCCGAGGGTCGGGGTCGTACCGTGCGGTGATACGGGCGATGTGCCGCAGCTCCCGGCGCAGCGCGCTGTGCATCGCGTGCATCACGGTCATGTCGAGTCTGTCGTTCACGTAGGTGTGCCTCCACGGGAGGGCCATGGGATCACCGCTGGTAGCGGTGTGTTTCCCGGTGCCTCCAGCTTCCGGCGGCGCCGCCTTCGGATCAACGTGGTTTTCGCGCGGTGATCGATAACCCTGCGGTTATCGAGTGCGTGGACGTGCCGGGTCCGGCCTCGGCCCCGGCACGTCCTGCCCGTACGGAAGGGGCCTCACACTTCCAGCATGTCCTCCACCCGCCGCAGTTGATGGCGGGCCATCGCCAGGTTGGCCCGGCTCTTGTCGAGGGCCAGGTAGAGGAACAGGCCGGTGTGGCCGCGGCTCTTGAGTAGCCGGATCAGGTGGTACTGGCCGCCGAGGGTGATGAGGATGTCCTCGATCTCGTCCTTGAGGCCGAGCAGTTCCATGGTCCGCACCTTCGCGCGGACCACGTCGGTGTTTCCGGCGGCGGCCACCGACAGGTCCAGGTCCTTGCCGCCGCCCAGGGTGCCGAGGGCCATGCCGCTGCTGTAGTCGACGAGTGCCACGCCGATCGTGCCCTCGATGGAGGTCATCGCGTCCTTGAGCGCGGTTTCGGTGTTGCCCATGGGGTTCGCACTTCCTTTCCGGTGGGTGCTGTGTGTCGTGTTCCGGGGCCGAGCGGCCCGGGGTCCGGTGCTGGTCATGAGGTCTCCAGCCGTTCGAGCGCGCCGTCGACCAGCTCGCCGATCCGGGCTCCGGCCCGGCGGGCTTCCAGGTGCAGCCGGCCGACGTTGGTGCGCGGCAGGGCGAGCAGGGTGAGTACTGCGGCGGAGCCCGCCGCGTAGGTGGCGGCGTAGCCGTCCTCGCCTTGGACGAGGAGCTCGCGGAAGGCGCCGCGGCCGGTGGTGTGGGTGAGCCGCTGGGCGACGCCGAGGGCGGCGGCGGTCAGCGCGGCGACGGACTCGGCGTCGTCGATGGCGTCCTGGGCGAGGACGAGGCCGTCGACGCTGGCGGTCAGGGCGCCGGTGACCTGCGGCAGGCGCGTGCGCAGTCGGCGTAGTTCGGTGAGGATCTCGGCCTCGGCCGTCATCAGCTGTCTCCTTTCGGCGCGTTGGCGCAGGGCGCGGATCACGGCATGGCCTCCAGGGCGTCCCGCAGCCTGCGGAGCAGGGCTTCGTCCGAGGGTTGGGCCGCCTCCGCGCAGGCGCGCGCGACCCAGTCGGGCACGGTCTCGACCGGGGCGGCCGCGAGGGGCGTCTCGACCGCGCCGACCGCCGCGAGCCTGCGCACGTCGACCATGGTGTGAAAGGCGGGGCGGCCCAGCAGCCGGGCGATGGCGCCCGGGGTGCGGACGCCGTCCACGGCCGCGAGCAGGGCGCGTTGGCGGACGGTGACCGGCAGGCCCGGGCGGTCCGGCACCGGCACGACGGGCGCGGTGTCGACCTCGGGGTGGGGCCAGATCCGGTCGAGCAGTTCCCGGCGGCGCGAGGCCTCCCGGGCCAGCGCGTGGGCGGTGACGGGTCGCACCGGCCCGATCCAGTGCATGGCCCCGTACCGGAACCGGGTGGGCCCCTTGCCGGGTGCGAGCGCGAAGAACGCGGCGTCGTGGAGTGCGCCGAGATGGCACAACTCCAGCTCGCCGCGGGCGACTTGGCCGCTCTCGACGAGGAAGCGGCCGACCGTCCCGCGCCCGCCCGCCTGGTCCACGGCCCGCCGCCAGCCCTCCGGGCGCACCCGGCCGCTCGCGGTGAGCAGCACCTCAAGGCCGGGTGCGGCGGGGCTCTCGGCGTGGACGACCTGCCCGTCGACGAGATAGAGCGTGCCCGTGTCGCGCAGCAGGGCGCCGGTGGCCCGCTCGGCCACGAGGCGTACCAGCATGGGCGAGACGAGCACCGCGTCGCACGGGTCTTCGGTGAGGGTCATCCGAGGACCAGCCGTTGCGCCAGGTCGCGCAGGCGCAGCCGGGCCATGGCGAGGTTGCCCTGCTCGCGGTCGAGCCACAGGTAGAGGAAGAGGCTGCTGTCGAAGGTCGTCTCGACGAAGCGCAGGAGGTGGTAGCCGGTGCGGGCGGTGACGAGTACGTCCTCGACCGGGAGGAGCCCCGCCGGGTCCACCTCGCCCGCCACGAAGGCGGGGTGTTCGGCCGCCGTCCGGGCGAATTCGGCGGCCTCGGCGGCCGTCGCCTCGTGGTCGCCGCAGGGTGAGTCGCCGATGGTTCCCAGGGCCAGCCCGCTGGTCCAGTCGACCACCGCTGCGCCGCGCACACCGGGCAACCCCATGCTCTCCAGCAGGCACTCATCGATTCCAAGCACGCGCGACTTCCTCCCTGGCGCCGCTGCGGACGGGCTCCGCGCGTGGTGCTCGAACGCGGCTGAGGTGACGAGAGGTTACGCAGCGTGTTGCCCATGAGGGGAATTTCTGGCATTTTCCAGCGGAACATGCGCGGGGTTGGCTAGGGTGCGCCGGTTTGGACTTTCGCGGGGGCGGGACGACCTCGTACGCGCGGTATGGCGGCGTCGGACGGTGGCTGTTGTCCGGTTGCTGGGGATACCCGCACCATCCGGACAACAGTGAAACCGGTCAGGCGACATACTCTCGCCTGACCGGTTCACCGAGCCCTGGCCTTCGTTCACGCAGGTGTGGCCGAAGACCGGGCCGGACCCGTCAGGTCACGCCGCCCTGCACACTCGCGGCGCGCTCTCCTTGAGATCGAGCAGCCGGTAGTAGTTCTCCCCGAGGGCGATGTCGCGGAAGGCCCGGTCGTTGAATGAGCCTTTTCCAACCTCACGCTGACGCGTGATGAAGGACCAGAACTGCCTGGACGATCGCGGTGATGCGGTTGGTGCTGCAGCGGAGCTTCCGCAGGAGGCGC
>NZ_BMTS01000027.1 GCF_014649795.1 Streptomyces melanogenes | reverse complement strand
GGGCCCTCCGGGCGCTTCCTTCGTTTCCGACTCTATCAGACTCTTTCGTGTCCGACTTCCTCGGCGCTTTCCAGGTTTCCGCTTTCGCGTTTCCCTTTCCGGCGGTTCCGACTCTATCAGATCCTCGCGGTTCCGATTTCCGGTCTCCCGGGTCAAGTCGGTTTGTCTTCCCGGCTGTTCGGCCGTTCCGACGTCCCAAACTCTAGCGGATTTCCCGGGCGGCTCCTAATCGGGCCGACCGATCCATCCGACCCCACTTCGAAATGGAATTCGGCATGCCGAACTCCATCCCGATCGGGAGGTCGTACTGAGATGGGGTTGCCGCAAATCTGCGGCGGACGGCTGCCGCAGAACCGTTCCGGCTCCGTGACAACTCGAAGAACCTTACGCACCTGCCGAGGTGGTGTCAACCCCCGTCGGCCCCCGCCTGTCAACCCATTTCGTGGGCCGTCAGTCCAGGTCCGTGAGCCGCCCGCCCGCGTCCGGCTGGGCGTGCTCCACCCGCCGCAGCAGACGGATCAGCATCTCGCCGAGCGACCCGCGCTCGTCCGGCGTGAGGTCCTGGAGCAGGTCCTCCTCGAAGTCGGTGGCCATCTGCATGGCCTCCAGCCACTTCGTACGCCCCTCGTCCGTCAGCTCGACGATGACGCGCACCCGGTTGTTCTCGTCCCGGTCGCGCGTGACCAGGCCTTCGCCCGCCATGCGGTCGATGCGGTGGGTCATGGCGGCGGGGGTGAGGCCGAGGCGCTTGGCCAGCTCGCCGGGGCCGAGCCGGTACGGCTTGCCCGCGAGGACGAGGGTCTTGAGGACCTCCCACTCGGCGTTGCTGATGCCGAGTGCGGCGACCTGGCGGCCGTACGCCACGTTCATCCGGCGGTTCAGCCGGCCCAGGGCCGAGACGACCTTCTCGACCTGAGGGTCCAGGTCGCGGAATTCGCGCTGGTACGCCGCGATCTGCTCGTCGAGGGTCGGCTCCTCGGGGCCCGCTGGGCCGGTGGGGCCGCCGGGCTCGGTGGTCTCAGCCATGCGGCGAGTATCGCACGGGGTGCGTTGGCGTCTAAGTCCTTGAGTGTGTATTGTTGAGGTTCTAACTTTAGTGTTGAAGTCTTCGGGTCTGAGCCCTTCAGGTTCGAGGACTTCCACTTCGAGACCTCAAGGTGGTGAGTGTGACCAAGGTGATGGGCGCGGCGATGCGCCGAATCCAGGCGGGGAACGCGCTGAGCGCGTTCGGACTCGGGTTCACCGTTCCGTATCTGTACATCTACGTGGCTTCCGTGCGCGGGCTCGGCTCCTTCTGGGCCGGGATCGTCCTCGGCGTCTTCGCCCTGGCCGCGCTCGTCGCCCTGCTCTTCACCGGCCGGGTCATCGACCGCCGCGGCCCCCTGCCCGTCCTGGTCGGCGCCGCTGTCACGGCCGCCGTGGGCGCGCTGTGCCTGGGGCTCGCGAACAACCTGGTGACCGTCCTCGGCTCCGCCGCCCTGCTCGGCGCGGGCACCGCGGTCATGCAGCCGGCGCTCGCCACGATGATCGTGTGGTGCTCGGGGCCGACCTCCCGTACCCGTGCCTTCGCCATGCAGTTCTTCCTGCAGAACCTCGGGCTCGGCATCGGCGGGCTCTTCGGCGGCCAGATCGTCGACGAGAGCCGTCCGGCGTCCTTCACCCTGCTCTTCGCCATCGAGGCCGGGATGTTCCTGGTCCTCGCCGCGATCGCGCTGTCCGTGAAGCTGCCGCGCAACGCGGCCATCGCGGACGCCCGCCCCAAGGGCGGCAAGGGCGGCAGCGGCTTCCGGGCCGTACTCGGGCACCGCGCCATGCTCCAGCTCTGCGTCCTGGGCTTCGTGCTGTTCTTCGCCTGCTACGGGCAGTTCGAGTCGGGTCTTGCGGCGTACGGCACCGAGGCCGCCGGGATCGACCCGTCGGCCCTGGGCTTCGCGCTGGCCGCCAACACCGCCGTGATCGTGGTCGCCCAGTTCCTGGTGCTGCGCTTCGTCGAGCGCCGCCGCCGCAGCCGCGTCATCGCGTCCGTGGGGCTCATCTGGACCGTGGCCTGGCTCTTCGCCGGGTACGCGGGGCTCGGCCACGGCAGCCAGACCATGGCGACCGCCGCGTTCGTCTCCACATACGCGCTCTTCGGGCTCGGTGAGGCGATGCTGTCGCCGACCGTGGCGCCGCTGGTCGCGGACCTGGCGCCGGAGTCGATGGTCGGCCAGTACAACTCGGCGTTCGCGCTGGTCAAGCAGATGGCGCTGGCGCTCGGCCCGTTCGTGGGCGGGCCCATGGGCGCCACGCTGCACGGGCCGTACATCGTGACGTTCATCCTGTTCTCGCTCGGCATCACCGTGCTGGCCCTGCGGCTCGGCAAGAAGCTGACGCCCGCGCAGGACCAGCCGATGCTCGCGGCTCCCTCGCGGGTGGTCGCCGTGCACAAGAGCGAGCAGGTCGGCGCGGCGGCCTGAGCCGTCGGCCGTAGGCCCCCGGCCCGGTCCTCAGCCGGGCAGGGCGAACTCGCACCACACCGCTTTACCGCCGCCCGGCGTGCGGCGCGAACCCCAGGACGAGGCGATCGTCGCGACGATCGAGATGCCTCGTCCTGACTCGTCCCCGGGCTCGGCGCGGCGGCGGCGCGGCAGGTGGTCGTCGCCGTCCGTCACCTCGATGATCAGCCGGCGGTCGGTGCGGCGCAGCCGCAGGCGCATCGGCGGGGTGCCGTGCTGGAGGGAGTTGGCGACGAGCTCGCTGGCCGCCAGGACGCCCAGGTCGCGCAGCTCCACGGGGAAGCGCCAGGAGGCCAGCACCCCGGACGCGAAGGCACGCGCGCGTGGCGCGGCTTCCACGCCGCCGAGCAGGTCGAGCGCCGCGTTGTGGAACAGCTCGGCGTCCGGGCCGGTGCGGGCCGGGTGCTGGAGGACCAGGACCGCCACGTCGTCGTCGTGCTCGGCGGTCACCCCGAGCGAGCGGATCAGCCGGTCGCAGACGACCTGCGGGGTGCCGACCGCGCCGGACAGCGCGCGCTCCAGGGCGGCGACGCCCTCGTCGATGTCCTCTCCCCTGCGCTCGACCAGGCCGTCCGTATAGAGGACGGCGGTCGCGCCGGGCGGCAGGGCGATCGTGCCGGAGGTGTGCAGCCAGCCGCCGGTGCCCAGCGGGGGCCCGGTCGGGTCCGCCGCGCGATGCACGCTGCCGTCCTCGTGGCGTACGAGGAGGGGCAAGTGGCCCGCCGAGGCGTAGACGAGGCGGCCCTCGTTGGGGTCGTGGACGGCGTAGACGCAGGTGGCGATCTGGCTGGCGTCGATCTCGGCGGCCAGGCCGTCGAGCAGCTGGAGCACCTCGTGCGGGGGCAGGTCCAAGCGTGCGTACGCCCGCACCGCCGTCCGCAGCTGGCCCATCACGGCGGCCGCGCGGACCCCGCGCCCCATCACGTCCCCGATCACCAGGGCGGTGCGCCCGGCGCCCAGGGTGATCACGTCGTACCAGTCGCCGCCGACCGCCGCGTCCGTGCCGCCCGGCTGGTACGTGGCGGCGACCCGCAGGTCGTCGGGCTGCTCCAGCTCCTGCGGGAGCAGGGAGCGCTGGAGCGTCACGGCGGTCTCGCGGTGGCGGCGCTCGCTGGCACGCAGCCGCTCGGCGGCCTCGGCGTGGTCGGTGACGTCGGCGGCGAAGACGAGCACCCCGCCGCCTGCCTCCCCGCGCGCGGGGATCTCGACCGGGGTGCAGGTGACCGTGTACGACCCGCCGCCCTGGGCCTTGCGGGATTTGACCGTACGGGGCTTGCCGCTGCGCAGGACCTGGTCCATCAGCGGCAGCAGGCCCAGCTCGTCCAGCTCGGGCAGGGCCTTGGCGGCGGGGGCGCCGACGGGGCGGGGGCCGAACGTCGTCGCGTACGCGTCGTTCACGTACGCCACGCGGTGCTCCGGGCCGTACACCAGGGCGGCGAGGGCCGGGAGCTGGCCGAGGAGCTGACGGACCGACAGCTCCTCCAGGGCGGGGGCCGCCGGGCCGTCCGTCCTGTCGCCGTCCGGCCAGGTGTCGGGCCCCGGCCCGGACTCACCGCGCGCGGCGGGCACGGAGCCCCGGTCGGTCCGTGCGGCGGCGCGGCGCTGCGTACCGGGGAGCCGGGCGCTCCAACGCGTGAAGTTCACGGATCTCTTGGCCTCGTGTGTCGCTGGCTGCTGGGTCACGCTGTGCAGGTGTGGGCCCACCTATGGTCACACGTCCAGTGTGACGGACCGCACTGACAACCGTCAGTTCTCCTTGCCGCCGGGCCCCTTGGGACCTGGTCCGGAGCCGGGCTCGGGGCCCGGTTTCGGGCCCGGTTTCGCGGGGCCGCCGCCCGCCGCGAGCTCGAATTCGGCGCGCGGGTGCTCCAGCGAGCCGAGCGAGACGATCTCCCGCTTGAACAGGCCCGCGAGCGTCCACTCGGCGAGCACGCGCGCCTTGCGGTTGAAGGTGGGGACGCGGCTCAGGTGGTAGGCCCGGTGCATGAACCAGGCGGGGTAGCCCTTGAGCTTGCGCCCGTAGACGTGGGCGACGCCCTTGTGGAGGCCGAGCGAGGCGACCGAGCCCACGTACTTGTGCGCGTACTCGCGCAGCGGCTTCCCGTTGACGGACGCGGCGATGTTCTCGGCGAGCACCTTGGCCTGGCGCACCGCGTGCTGCGCGTTGGGCGCGCACTCCTTGTCCTTCTCGGCGGAGGTCACGTCCGGTACGGCGGCCGCGTCCCCGGCGGCCCAGGCCTGCTCGACGCCCTCCACCTGGAGCTTCGCGGTGCACTTGAGGCGGCCGCGCTCGGTGAGCGGCAGATCGGTGGCGGCGAGAATGGGCGCGGGCTTGACCCCGGCGGTCCACACGACCGTACGGGTGGGGAAGCGGGCGCCGTCGCTGAGCACGGCGATCCGGTTCTCGCAGGAGTCGAGGCGCGTCTCCAGACGTACGTCGATGTTGCGGCCGCGCAGCTCGCGGATGGCGTACTGCCCCATCTCCTCGCCGACCTCGGGCAGGATCCGGTCGCTGGCCTCCACGAGGATCCACTTCAGGTCCTCGGGCTTGATGTTGTGGTAGTACCGCGCGGTGTAGCGGGCCATGTCCTCCAGCTCGGCGAGCGCCTCCACGCCCGCGTAGCCGCCGCCGACGAAGACGAAGGTGAGGGCCGCGTCGCGGACGGCCGGGTCGCGGGTGGAGGAGGCGATGTCCATCTGCTCGATGACGTGGTTGCGCAGACCGATGGCCTCTTCGACGGTCTTGAAGCCGATCGCGTAGTCGGCCAGGCCGGGGACCGGAAGGGTGCGGGAGATCGAGCCGGGCGCCAGGACCAGTTCGTCGTACGCGATCTCGACCGGCCCGGTGCCCTCCTCCTCGGTGGCGAGGGTGGTGACGGTCGCGGTCCGCGCGGCGTGGTCGATGCTCCGCGCCTCGCCGATGACGATGTGGCAGCGGTCCAGGACGCGGCGCAGCGGGACGACGACGTGGCGGGGCGAGATGGAACCGGCGGCCGCCTCCGGCAGGAACGGCTGGTACGTCATGTACGGATCCGGGGCGACCACGGTGATGCCCACCCGGCCGTCGCGCAGCTGCGCCTTGAGCTCGCGCTGCAGACGCAGCGCCGTGTACATCCCGACGTAGCCGCCGCCCACGACGAGAATGCGCGTGCCGGGCGGTGGTTCGGGGCTCGGCCCCCGATTGATCGCAGCCTTCACCATCCCATGAGGCATCGGCGCCCGGTGTTTGTCCACAGGCCCGGCAAATTGTGTGACTGACGGATGTGGCCGGAACAGGTGCGGGGATTTCTCGCCGGTCGGGGAGAATACGCAGGTCAGGGCCGGGAGATGGGGGCTGTGTGGGGGGCCGAATCGGGAACGTTCCGGTCCTTGCTCCGATCGGGGCACACACCGTGCGGAACAACCCCCTTCTGAATTGACTCCGGCTCAACTATGTTCGTACCTCGTCGGGGTGTCGGGTCCGGCCACCCGACTGTCAGGGCGGGGAGTCTCCGGGGGGAGACGTCATTACCGGGGGAACGGTTATGCATATTCAGGACTCTCATTGGCAGTCCGCCGTCGTCGCGTCGGCGGACGGCAATGGTCGTGTGGGCGCGGTAGGCGGTGGTGGGAGCGCTTCCGCTTCCCGCTCCGCGCCGCTGCGGGTGGATGCCCAGCGTAATCTGGAGCACGTGCTGCGCGCCGCGCGCGAAGTGTTCGGCGAGCTGGGGTACGGCGCGCCGATGGAGGACGTGGCGCGCCGCGCCCGCGTCGGAGTCGGCACGGTGTACCGGCGCTTCCCGAGCAAGGACGTGCTGGTGCGGCGGATAGCCGAGGAGGAGACCGCGCGTCTCACCGACCAGGCGCGGACCGCGCTCGGTCAGGAGGAGGAGCCGTGGTCGGCGCTCTCCCGGTTCCTGCGGACGTCTGTGGCGTCCGGGGCCGGGCGGCTGCTGCCGCCGCAGGTGCTGCGGGTCGGGGTGGACGTGGACTCCGAGGAGTCGACGGTGGTGGGCGGTGGCTCTGTCTCGCCCGTGCCCGTGCTTGAGCCGGTCGAGTCGCTCGACTCGTCTGGTTCGGGCGGCTCTGTCGGACCCGTCGGATCCGAGGCTCGTGTGCCGCAGCAGCGGCAGGCCGGGCCGGGTGTGCCCGGGGTGCCCGATCTGCGGGTCGTCGAGCCGCGTTCGGCGTCCGTGGACGAGCTGGATGACGCGGGGGCGGCGGAGCTGCTCGCGGTCGTCGGGCAGCTGGTGGAGCGGGCTCGGGAGGCGGGGGAGCTGCGGGGGGATGTGACCGTGGCGGATGTGCTGCTCGTGATAGCCACGGCGGCGCCGTCTCTGCCGGATCCGCATCAGCAGGCTGCGGCTTCTGCTCGGTTGCTGGATATTTTGCTGGAGGGATTGCGGTCGCGGCCGGTCTAGGCGCGGGTCGGCCTCTGGCCGCGGGTTTTCGCGGGGCCGGGGTCAGGGCGGGTTGCGGGGTTCCGGCGGGGCCGGGGAAGGCCGCGTGCCCACCCTCCCCCAAGCTCTTAAGGAGCAGGGGGGACCCCCAGCCCCTAGCGGCACGCACGCCCACAGCTGGGTAGCTGCGTAGGCCCCCTGTCCACTAACGGGTGGTTGGGTTGGTGGGGGCTGCTTGGGTGTGGGGCTCTGTGGGACGCTTGGCTCGTGGTTGGGTCTGAGCGTGCTGACGGGGGCTTCCGCGATGAACGTTGACGGGCGGGACGAGCTCGGCGGCGGCAGCGGCACCGAGCCGGACGGTCTGCCCTCGCGGCAGGTCCCCAGTCAGGGCGGTCCCGGTGGCCGACCGGACGCCGAGGGCGGGACCGTGCTGCCCGGCCCGTGGGCTCCGGCCCAGGAGTCCGACGCCGCGCCCGGTGTCCCGCAGCAGCGTGACCGCACCACCGCCGACGCCGAGCTGATCCAGCGGATGCGGGCGGGCGACGACACCGCGTACGAGGAGCTGTTCCGGCGGCACTCGGACGCGGTCCGCCGGTACGCCCGCAGTTGCTGCCGGGACGCGCACACGGCCGACGACCTCACGGCCGAGGTGTTCGCCCGTACGCTCCAGGCGGTGCGCGGCGGGGCCGGTCCCGAGCAGGCCGTGCGCGCGTATCTGATGACCACCGTGCGCCGCGTCGCCGCCTCCTGGACGAAGACGGCGAAGCGGGAGCAACTGGTCGAGGACTTCGCCCTCTTCGCCGACCAGGCCGCCCGTACCTCGGACGGCCGGGACGACGACACGGTCGACCTCGGCGCGGACGTACGGGCGATGCACGAGGCCGAGCAGTCGCTGGCCATGCAGGCGTTCCGGTCGCTGCCGGAACGGTGGCAGGCCGTGCTCTGGCACACCACCGTCGAGGAGGAGTCGCCCAGCGAGATCGCGCCGCTGTTCGGGCTCACCGCCAACGCCACGGCGGTCCTGGCCAGCCGGGCCCGGGAGGGCCTCAAACAGGCGTACCTGCAGGCGCACGTCTCCACCGCGCTCACCGAGGGCGGCGACTGCGCCCGCTACGCGGACCGGCTCGGGGCGTACGCGCGCGGCGGCCTGCGGGTGCGGGCCGAGCGGGGCCTGAGCAAGCACCTGGAGGAGTGTGCCAAGTGCCGGGTCGCGGTCGTCGAGCTCAAGGACGTCAACGCCGGGATCCCCGCGCTGCTGCCGGTCGCGGTGGTCGGCTGGATCGCCGCCGGGTACTCCCTCAAGGCCGCCGGGCTCGTGGCGGGAGGCGCCGCCGGTGCGGCGGGCGCGGGTGCCGCCGCGGCGGCCTCGGGCGGGAGTTCGTCCGGGGGCGCGGCCGGTGGGGCCGCCGCCTCCGAGGGGCTCGGCGCCCCGGCCAAGGCGGGCATCGCGGCGGCGGTCGCCGTCGCGGTGGCCGCGGGCGTGGTCTTCGCGCTGAGCGGCAACGACAGCAAGCCCGTGGCGAAGCCCGAGGTCAAGCCGCCGGCCGTGGTGCCGGTGGTGCCGCAGAAGCCGCCGCCCTCCCCCACGCCGGAGCCGCCCGCGCCGCCCGCGCCCGTACCGCCGCCGCCTCCGAAGCCCGCGCCCAAGCCGAAGCCGAAGCCGAAGCCGGCGCCGCCGAAGCCGGTGCCCAAGCCCAAACCGAAGCCGACGCCGACTCCTGCGCCTCCGAAGCCCACGCCGCCCAAGCCGACGCCGCCGCCTCCCCCGCCGCCTCCGCCGCCGCCTGCGGCGGTCTACCAGGTCAATCGGCTCCAGTACGGGACGTTCGGTGACCACACCAAGCCCGAGGTGCGGCTCGGGGGGTCCAGTTGGCTCTGGCAGCGGTGGGGCATGGAGATCGACGGCAGGCCGTACAGCCACGGTGTGACCGTGCACGCCCGGTCCTCCGTGACCATCGATCTCAATCGGCAGTGCACGAGTTACGACGCGTTCGCCGGGGTCGATGATCTGACCATGGGGCTTGGGGCGGTGCGGTTCTCTGTGTACGGGGATCGGACGCTGCTGTGGCGGTCGCCCGTGATGCATGGTGGGGATCCGGCTGTGCCCGTGCACGCGGATCTCACGGGGCATCGGACTCTGCGGCTGGTGGTCGATCCGCATACGCCGTTCGGGTCGGTGGCGCTTGCCGACTGGGCCAAGTCGGTCATCAACTGCCGGTAGCCCCGGGGGGTGTCGCTGTTCGTCTGCGGGCCGGTGGGGGCTGGGCGCGCCCACGCGGCGGAGCCGCAAATGTCACAGCCCCGCGCCCCTAAGGGGCGAACGCCCCCTCCAGCAGCTCCGCCACCTCCCCCGTGCTGAGCCCCGCCCCCTCCGCTCGCTCCTCCTCGTACCGCTCCGCACCGAGTTCGGCTCGCAAGCGGGTGCGGAGGTTCTCCAAGGCCGTGCGGTCCGGGATCCACAGGGGGATTCCCGCCCGCCAGGTCTCCGCCGCCGCCAGCACCCGTACCGCCATGCCCGCCTCACCCAGCTCCGGCAGGAGTTGGGCCGCGCCCTCCGCGAAATGGGCCAGCAGGATTTCCGCGCAGTCCGCCGCGATGGCGGTGCGCAGGGCCTTGGCCAGGCCGCGTACGCCGATCTCCGGGCCCGACTCGGCCGCCGCGACGCGGGCCTGGAGGCCCTGAAGGATCGCGGTGAAGTGCGGTGGCGGGGTGCTGCGGGCGGTCTCCATCGTGGCGGCGTCGCACTCGGCGCGCGCGGTGGCGGTGTCGCCCGTGTCCAGGGCCATGCAGGCGCGAAGGTAGTGGATGTAGGCGGCGGTGTCGTAGACGTTGTAGCGGGCGGCCTCCGCCGCCGCCTCGTCCAGGACCTTGGCCGCGCCTTCCAAGTCGCCTGCTCGGTACGTGAGTTCCGCCAGGCGGGACAGCAGGAACGGGGCCTCGGCGTGCGCGCCCACCTCGCGGGCCAGGCCCAGGGCCTCCTCGTACTCCGGCAGTGCCCGCGCGGGCAGGCCGCGCATCATCGCCGCCTCCCCGGCGGCGCCGGCGACCTGGGCGCGCATCCAGCGGTCGCCGACGCGGCGGCCCAGCTCCCGCAGCTCCGCGAGGTCGGCGTCGACGTCCCAGACGCCGCCGGGCATGTCGATGACCATGTGCGTACGGAACATGAGGCTGACGCCGACCTCCCATTCACCGCCGTACGTACGGCAGTTGGCGACCACGGCGTCCACGGAGTCGCGCACCTGGCCGGCCGTGTGGGTGAGGAAGACGGCGAACGGCCAGAGCAGCCCGGGGAAGCGCGCCGCCTCCGGGCCGCCGCCCGCGAACGCGTCGCGCAGCCGCTCCATCTCGGCCAGGATCTCGGGCGTACGCAGCCGGTCGGCCCGGCCGGACTCCTCCAGCAGGAAGATCCGCAGCAGGCCGAGCCGCATGCAGGGCCAGTAGCGGGGGTCGTCGGGGCCGGGCTCGGCCCCGTCCTCCAGGCCGAGGACGCGGTCGACCCAGGCCACCCCTTCGCCGCGGTAGTTGCGCAGCCACCAGAACCAGCCCATGACGAGGGCGATCTCGCGGGCCTCGGCGGGGTCGGGGGCGGTGGTGGTGACGCGGTGCAGGGCGGCGCGGATGTTGTCCAGCTCGCGCTCGACGCGGCGGATCCAGACCAGCTGGTCGCGCGAGCGCAGCAACGGGTCGGCCTCCTGGGCCAGTTCGCGGTAGTACGCGGTGTGGGCGCGGGCGGCCTCGTCGAGCAGGCGCGGGGTCTCGGCCGCGCGCTCGGCGGCGTACTCGTGGATGGTCTCCAGCATCCGGTAGCGCATCCCGCCCGTGTCCGGGTCGGGGGCTGCCACGACCAGGGACTTGTCGACCAGGGCCGCCAGGTCGTCGGTCGAGCCGCAGACGGCCTGGGCGGCGGCCAGGTCCCAGCCGCCGGCGAAGACGGAGGCGCGGCGCAGCACCGCGCGCTCGCGCTCGTCGAGCAGGTCCCAGGACCAGTCGACGACCGCGCGCAGGGTCTGCTGCCGGGGCAGTACGGTCCGGCTGCCGCTGGTCAGCAGGCGGAACCGGTCGTCGAGCCGGTCCGCGATCTGGCGCGGGCCGAGCAGCCGCAGCCGGGCGGCGGCCAGTTCGATCGCCAGCGGCAGCCCGTCGAGCCGCCGGCAGATCTCGTCGATCGCCTCGGGGTCGTCGGCCGGGTCGAAGTCGGGTCGTACGGTACGGGCGCGCTCGGCGAAGAGGCGGTGCGCGGGGTCGGGCGGCAGCGGCTCGACCGGCCGGACCCGCTCACCGGGCACGCCCAGCGGTTCGCGGCTGGTGGCGAGGATCCGCAGCGCCGGGCAGCGCGTCAGCAGCGTCTCGGCGAGGCGGGCGGCGGCGTCGATGACGTGCTCGCAGTTGTCGAGGACGAGGAGGGTGGGGGCGGCGGCGAAGTGGTCGACGAGCCGGGCGACCGGGTCGTCCTGGTGCGGCTGCCCGTCCCGTCCGAGCAGGGTGGTCTCGCGCAGCCCGAGCGCGGAGACGACGGCGCCGGGGACGGCGTCCGGGTGGTCGAGCGGCGCGAGCTCCACGAGCCAGGCGGGGGTGTGCGCGACGGACTCCTCGGCAAGGCGCGTCTTGCCGGAGCCGCCGGGGCCGGTGAGCGTGACGAGACGGTGGGCCGCCAAGTCCTGCCGGATGGCTTCGAGTTCGGGTTCGCGGCCGACGAAGGAGGTGAGGCGGGGGCGGAGGTTGCCGGCCGCCTCCTGCGGTACGGGGTTGAGCAGCTCCTGGTGCAGTGCGGCCAGCTCCGGGCCCGGGTCGGCGCCGAGGGCGTCGGCGAGGGTGCGACGGGCGCTCTCGTACGCCAGGAGCGCGTCGGCCGTACGCCCCTCGGCCCGCAGGGCGCGGATCAGCTGGGCGTGGAGGGGTTCGTCGTACGGGTGGGTCTCGATCAGCGCGGTGAGCTCGGCGGGGAGGTGGGCGGTGGCGCCTCGGCGCAGGTCGGCCTCGATGCGGGTGCGGCGTGCGGTGAGGTGCTGGGCGTTCGGGCCCGCGGCCGCCGACTCCCGGTCGGGGAGGTCGGCCAGGGCGGGGCCGCGCCACAGGGCGAGGGCGGTGCGGAGGGTTTCGGCGGCGGTGTCGGGGTCGCCGTCGTCCAGCTGGCGCGTGCCGGTGGCCAGGCGTTGCTCGAACGCGAACAGGTCGATGTCGTGCGGGGCGTCGACGGTGAGGCGGTAGCCGCCGGGCTCTGAGGCGACGGCGTCGCGGCCGATGGTTCGGCGTAGGCGGCCGATGAGGGCCTGGAGGGCGGCGGGGGCGTCGTGCGGGGGGTCTTCGGGCCAGATCTCGTCGATGAGGGTGGTGGGGGTTACGGGGGTGTGGCGGTCGGCTCTTGCCGCGAGGGCGGTGAGGAGGGCGCGCAGCCGGGGTCCCCCGAGGGGGACGTTTTGGCCGTGCTCGTCTTGCGCCTCGGTGGCGCCCAGGATTCTGTACCGCACGGGGTCATTGTGTCTCGGCCTCACTCCGCCTGCGGCGGGCTTTTTCCCCACCCCGCCCCTTCCCGTAAGCCCTGGGCGGGCGGCCGGGTGCTTCGTCTGCGGGCCGGCGGTGGGTTGCTCGCGCAGTTCCCCGCGCCCCTTAGATGCCGCTGCGCGACAATCCCCGGGCCGGCCCGAAGGGGCGCTTCTAGGGGCGCGGGGAACTGCGCGACCAGCCCACCACCGGCTCGCAGACACACACGGGCTACGCCCGCAACGGCGGCCGCGACGGCGTCACCCCGCCCGCCACCGCCCGCTGCTTCGGTGCCGCCGTCCCCGTCCAGCACGTTCCCCGGCGGGACAACAGGCGGCGGAGCCACAGTTCCGTGGAGATCAGGTCCGCCAGGCCGTCCAGGGGGAGGCGTTCGCCCGAGGCCGCCGCCCGCAGGGCTCGGCGGACCGTGCGCGCCTCGATCAGGCCCGCGTCCGCCAGCAGCGGCGCCTCGAACAGCGCGATCAGCGGGTCGATCGCTCGGCGCAGGCCCGCCCGGACCGCCGCAGACGAGGAGGCGTGGGACGGAGCGCCCCAGCCCGCGGGGAGGTCGCGGACCCCCGAACCCGCCAGCACCGTCCGCAGGATCGCCGCCCGGGCCCCCGGCTGCACCCGCACCGCCTCGGGCAGGGCACGGCACGCCCGTACCACCTGGTTGTCCAGGAACGGCGCGTGCAGCCGCTGGCTGCGGATCTCGGCGGCCTGCTCCAGGACGCGGTGGTCGGCGGCGTACCGGGCGAGCGCGGCCCGCGCCCGTGCCTCGCCGGGCCGCAGCACCGTCGCCGGGCGCGTCGCCGACGCCATCAGCCGGATCGATACTTCAGCCAGCGCCTCCCCGGTGAGCCAGCGCGCGGCGGGGCCGGGCCGCGTCCAGGCCAGGGACGCGAGCGAGGCGTCCAGCGGGCTCTCCGCCTCCGCGACGGCCAAGTCCGCGTCGCGGCGCAGCCGTTCGGCCGCCGACTCGATGCCCGTCCGGTACGGCGTGCGCGCCAGCTTCCGCGCCGCCCGGTACACCGTGAGCGGCACGAAGAGGGAGTGCGCCGAGGGGCCGCCCGCCTTGGCGAGTGCCGCGGCCGGGCGGAGGAGGTAGCGACGCTGACGGTCCATCAGCAAGTCGGCCAGGCGGGCTGGATGCGCGTCCAGCACCTGGCGCGCTCCGCTCCCCGTGAAGTGGTCCGCGCTGCCCGACGCGAGCCGGCGGCGGTGGCGTTCGGCGATGACCAGCGAAGGGCCCGGCTCGTCGGTGAGCGGGCCTGCCAGCTCCGCGTACGGCAGGGCCTCCTCGTCGCCCGCCACCACCACGTGGTGCAGCCGCGGGTTGGCCGCGATCGCCCCGGCCCGCTCCAGCTCGGCCTCGCCCTTGCGGCCCGGTACGGCGAGGTCGTTGAAGGTGACCGCGAGGAGCCGTTCGCCCGCGCCGGTGCCGTGGCCGAGCACCGTGCCGGGGTTGCCGGGCAGCCCGGCCGCGAGCAAGGCGAGGGTCGCCGAGGCCGGGCCGCCGGAGAGGTCGGCGCCGATGCCGGGCGCCGGGCCCCCGCGCGCGGCGCGCCGCTCGGCGGGGCCCATGCCGGGGACGGGCCCGGGGTCCTGCGGCAGCGTCTCGGGGGCGTGGCGCGGCGCGGTGAGCCTGGCCCGTACGGCCGCGACCAGCGCTTCCCGTACGCCGTTCACCGCGCTCTCCTCGTCCACCTGGGCCGCGGCGACGGCGAGCGAGGCGACCGGTTCGTAGCCGGTGATCTCCCGCGAGCCCTCCCGCAGCACCAGTGCGTGGCCGGGCGGGATGCGCCGCACTCCCGCGTAGGGGGTCGAGTCGCCGAGCGCCTCGGGTACGTCCGGGCAGGCGAGCAGCGCCGCCAAGTGGCCGATGTCCAGCTGGGCTTCGATGAGGTCGGCGAGCGGCAGGGCGGCCGTGGCGTAGGCGGTACCCGTCGCCCACGGCGTGTAGAAGACGGGACGTGCGCCGGCCAGGTCGCCGACGACAGTGACCCTGCGGCCGACCTGGGCAACCGCCGTATAGCTGCCCGGCCACGCCGAAAGGTGCCGCAGTGCGCCCCCGCGTGCCGCGAACAGCCCTACCCGCAGCTCCTCGTCACTGGCGGCGCAGCAGCCGAGCACCGCGAGCCGGGTGTCCGCCCCCACGCTGACCACGCGGATCTCGTCGGGCCGCCAGTCGCCGACCGCCCAGAGCGGGTCGGGGTCGCCCCACAGCAGCTGGGAGCCGACGGGGTGGACCGTGCGCCCCTCCTCGGGCGCACCCACGGCACCGGCCGTCCCCACGGCACCGAACCTCGCGGCGACACTGCTCCAGCCCACCAGCCACCGCATCGCCGCCTCCACAGCCTGTGGACAACCCGTCGCACGCGCCGACAGAACCGGGACCGGCCGTACGCGGACGTACGGCGGGGTGTGTCCGTGCGGTGCTGAGGGCGCTCGGGACCATGCTGCCATGACAATGGCGTACGAGAGGGGCCTCGGGGTAGCGCGCGCAAAAAGTGAACGCGCCCCCGCGGATGGCCGATTGACAGCCCTTCGGGCGGTCGGAAGCGACGTTTCCGAGCGGTGCGGGACCGTCGGTTTTCGGCCAACTTCACCCCGGGCGCGCGTGGCGGACGCCCCGAAGCGGGCATGAAACCGGCAGTGAAGCCGGCGGAGAAGACCCACAGTCCGGGAGGCGCTGTCCGCCTCCCGGACCGGTCCGCCGCCCGCGGGGATTGAGGCGACGGTGTCCCCCAGCCCACTGGATCCAGTTCAGCGGGCCGACCCACGCACCTGACATGGAAGCGCTCCCCGCTCCGCGCGGGCCAGAGCGCACGCACCGCGCACGGCCACACACCCGGAGCACACGAGCGGCGCCCGAACTCGTCCGTACGGAAAACAATCTCGCCATCCGGAACACCGCCTCTTAACGGTCGGGATGCGGCGAACTACGCTGGGTGTACTGCTGTTCTCCGCGGGCGGCATATTCCTGGGGGCTCGGCCACACGATTGTGCGGCCGGACGGACCCGGGGCGCGGCCCCGGGGGACGCCGTCTGTGTCGAGGGGTGGCGCATGTCCAGGGAGCAACGCGGGCCGAACGAGAAGCTCGGCACCGTTCTCGCCCTCGCGGGAATCAGCAATGCCGGACTCGCACGACGGGTCAACGACCTCGGGGCTCAGCGCGGACTGACGCTTCGCTACGACAAGACGTCGGTGGCCCGCTGGGTCTCCAAGGGCATGGTGCCCCAAGGCGCCGCGCCCCATCTGATCGCGGCGGCCATCGGCGCCAAGCTGGGCCGCCCGGTGCCGCTGCACGAGATCGGGCTCGCCGACGCCGACCCGGCGCCGGAGGTCGGTCTGGCGTTCCCGCGCGACGTGGGCGAGGCGGTCCGCTCGGCGACCGAGCTCTACCGGCTCGATCTGGCCGGACGGCGGGCGGGCGGCGGCATCTGGCAGTCGCTGGCCGGATCCTTCGCGGTCACCGCGTACGCGACCCCCGCCTCGCGCTGGCTCATAACCCCCGCCGACTCGTCGGTCGCACGCGACCACGACGGGGCGGCCGGGACACCGCTGAAGGTCGGCCACAGCGATGTGGCCAAACTGCGCGAGGCGGCGGAGGACGCGCGCCGCTGGGACTCCAAGTACGGGGGCGGGGACTGGCGTTCGTCGATGGTTCCCGAGTGCTTACGGGTGGACGCGGCGCCGCTGCTGCTCGGCTCGTACTCCGACGAGGTCGGCCGGGGCCTGTTCGGCGCGACGGCCGAACTGACCAGACTGGCCGGCTGGATGGCCTTCGACACCGGCCAGCAAGAGGCCGCCCAGCGCTACTACATCCAGGCGCTGCGCCTGGCCCGCGCGGCGGCCGACGTGCCGCTGGGCGGCTATGTGCTGGCCTCGATGTCGCTCCAGGCCACCTACCGGGGCTTCGCCGACGAGGGCGTGGACCTGGCGCAGGCCGCCGTCGAGCGCAACCGGGGCCTGGCGACCGCCCGCACCATGAGCTTCTTCCGGCTCGTCGAGGCACGCGCGCACGCGAAGGCGGGCGACGCGCTGGCGGCCGGGGCCGCGCTCAAGGCAGCCGAGGCCTGGCTGGAGCGCTCCCGGGACGGCGACTCGGACCCGTCCTGGCTGGGCTTCTACTCGTACGACCGCTTCGCGGCGGACGCGGCCGAGTGCTACCGCGACCTGAAGGCCCCGCGCCAGGTGCGCCGCTTCACCGAGCAGGCGCTGTCCCGGCCGACCGAGGAGTTCGTGCGCTCCCACGGCCTGCGGCTCGTGGTGTCGGCGGTGGCCGAGCTGGAGTCGGGCAATCTGGACGCGGCGTGCGCGGCGGGCACGCGCGCGGTGGAGGTCGCCGGACGCATCTCCTCGGCGCGCACCACCGAGTACGTGAGGGACCTGCTGCACCGCCTGGAGCCGTACGGGGACGAGCCCCGCGTCGTCGAGCTCCGGGAACGGGCACGGCCGCTCCTGGTCGCCCCGGCATAGATCACTTCCCCCACGGGTTTACGGGCATTGTCAGTGGGCCAGTGCACTATTCGGGTGGGAGGTGTGCGGGTGACCGGGTTCGACTGCGACGTGCTGGTGATCGGCGGCGGGATCGTCGGTCTGTCGACGGCGTATGCCCTGACACAGGCCGCTCCCGGCACACGGGTGACGGTCCTGGAGAAGGAGGACGGCCCGGCGCGCCACCAGACCGGCCGCAACAGCGGCGTGATCCACAGCGGGATCTACTACCGCCCGGACTCCCTGAAGGCGCGGTACGCGGTGCGCGGCGCCGCCGAGATGGTGGCGTTCTGCGCCGAGCAGGGCATCCCGCACGAGGTGACCGGCAAGCTGATCGTGGCCACCGAGCGCACCGAGCTGCCGAGGCTGCACGCGCTGGTCCAGCGCGGCAGGGAGAACGGGATCCCGGTGCGCGAGCTGGGCCCCGCCCAGATCGCGGAGTACGAGCCGGAGGTCCGGGGCCTGGCCGCGATCCACGTCGGCACGACCGGCGTGTGCGACTACCCGGCGGTGGCGGCCCGCCTGGGCGAGCTGTCGGGCGCGGAGATCCGGTACGGGACGGAGGTGGTGCGGATATCGCGCCGCCCCGACACCGGCGTGGCGGTGCTCACCTCGACCGGGGCGGTGCTGCGGGCCCGGGCGCTGGTGAACTGCGCGGGGCTGCACTGCGACCGGGTGGCACGGCTCGCCGGGGACGACCAGGGGGTGCGGATCGTGCCGTTCCGGGGCGAGTACTACGACCTGGCGCGGCCCGGTCTGGTCAAGGGCCTGGTCTATCCGGTCCCGGACCCGGCGTTCCCCTTCCTCGGGGTGCATCTGACCCGAGGGGTGGGCGGCGGCGTCCACGTCGGGCCGAACGCGGTGCCGGCGGCGGCCCGCGAGGGCTACGACTGGCGCACGGTCCGCCCGGCCGAGCTGGCCGCGACCCTGACCTGGCCCGGCTCCTGGCGGATAGCGGGCCGCCACTGGCGGTACGGGGCGGGCGAGATCCACCGCTCGCTGTCCCGCCGCGCCTTCACGGAGGCGGTGCGGCGGCTGCTGCCCGCGGTCGAGGAGGCGGACCTCCACCCGGCGCCGTCGGGGGTGCGCGCGCAGGCGGTGCTGCGCGACGGCACCCTGGTCGACGACTTCCTGATCCGCGAGGCCCCCCGCACGATCCACGTCCTGAACGCCCCGTCCCCGGCGGCCACGGCGTCCCTGCCGATCGGCCGCGAGGTGGCCCGGCGGGCGCTCGGGGTGCTCGGGGTGATGGGGGTCCCCCCTGCTCCTTAAGAGCTTGGGGGAGGGTCTGAGCGGGCGGCCCCGGCGGCCGGGCACGTAGAATCCGGTCATTGTGTCTGAGCAGCCCGCCGCCTCCGCCCGTCGCCCCAAGGGCGAGCCCCGGTTCCCCGGGGGTCCCGTCGCCGATCCCGCCGGATCGCACCACGAGCGGCGGATCCGCAGTTTCCAGCCGCGCCGCAGCCGGGTGACCACCGGCCAGGGCGAGTACCTGGAGCGGCTGTGGCCGGTCTGGGGGCTCGACATCGACGGGCAGGGCAAGCTCGACCTGAACGAGATGTTCGACGGGCTGCCCGTCGTCCTGGAGATCGGCTTCGGGATGGGCGAGGCGACCGCCGAGATGGCCGCCGCCGACCCCGGCACCGGCATCCTCGCCGTCGACGTCCACACCCCCGGCCAGGGCAACCTCCTGGGCCTCGCCGAGCGCGGCGGCCTGACCAACGTGCGCGTCGGCAACGGCGACGCGATCATCCTGCTGCGCGAGATGCTGGAGCCCGAGTCGCTGGACGGGCTGCGCGTCTACTTCCCGGACCCCTGGCCCAAGAAGCGCCACCACAAGCGCCGCATCATCCAGCCCGACTTCCTCACGCTGGCCGCGCCCCGGCTCAAGCCCGGCGCCGTACTGCACTGCGCCACCGACTGGGAGCCGTACGCCGAGCAGATGCTGGAGGTGCTGAACGCGCACCCCGCGTTCGAGAACACCCAGCCGGACGGCGGCTACGCGCCGAGGCCCGCGTTCCGGCCACTCACGCGCTTCGAGGGGCAGGGCCTCGACAAGGGCCATGTGGTCCACGACCTGCTCTTCACCCGCGTCGCCGAGCTGCCCTCCGTCTGACGGCCGCCCCCAGGCACCGTCGCGGATTGTCCGTACCCCTCGTTAGGGTCGTCTGGTGTCGTCCGAGTCGCTTCCGCAACGCCAGCCGCCGGGCCCGCTCCAGCCGGTCCCGGAGCGGGGCGCCGAGCCGCGGTTCGACGCCGTGCCGGAGCGCGCCAAATGGCGCTACCGGCCGCGGCGCGACTTCTGGCGCTCCCGGGCCGTCCGGGCCAGCGCGCTGATCACCCTGCTCGCGCTGTGCGGTCTGGTCATCCTCGCGATCGTGCGGGAGCAGACCGGCACCGAGGGGTTCCTGGTGGGGCTTGCGCTCGCGGTGCTGCCGGTGCCGCTGCTCGGCACCGCGTTCCGCTGGCTCGACCGCGTGGACCCGGGCCCGTGGCGCAATCTGCTGTTCGCCTTCTCCTGGGGCGCGTGCGCCGCCGCGCTGGTGGCGATCATCGCCAACTCGTTCGCGACCAAGTGGATAGCCACCGCGACCGCCGACCCGTCCTCCGCCGACCACCTCGGCGCGACCGTCATCGCGCCGATAGTCGAGGAGAGCGCCAAGGCGGCGGCCGTGCTGCTGCTCTTCCTGTTCCGACGACGGGATTTCAAGGGGATAGTCGACGGCGTCGTCGTCGCGGGCTTCACCGCGACCGGCTTCGCCTTCACCGAGAACATCCTCTATCTGGGCAACGCGTTCGGGGAGGACCAGGTCAGCCACACCGCGGGCCTCTCCTCGACGACCGCAGCGACGTTCTTCGTACGGATCGTGATGTCGCCGTTCGCGCACCCGCTGTTCACGGTGTGCACCGGCATCGGATTCGGCGCGGCCGCGCTCGCCGCGCCGGGCAGCCGGTGGCGCCGGATCGGCCTGCCGGTGCTCGGCCTGCTGTCCGCGATGGGGATGCACGCGCTGTGGAACGGCTCGTCGTCGTTCGGGACGTACGGCTTCTACCTCGTCTACGCCGCGTTCATGGTCCCGGTCTTCGCCCTGCTCACGTGGCTGGCGATCTGGAGCCGCCAGCGGGAGCTGCGCACGGTCGCGGCCGAGCTGCCCGCGTACGCGGCGGCGGGCTGGCTGGGTCCGGCCGAACCGCTCGCGCTCTCCTCGATGCGGGCCCGCTCGATGGCCCGCGACTTCGCGCACCGCACCTACGGCGGCAAGCGGGCGGCGCGGACGGTCGCGGAGTACGAGGCGTTCGCGACCGCGCTGGCGTTCCTGCGCCGCCGGGCCCGCCGCGCCCAGGCCGGCCCGGACTTCACGGCCCGCGAGCAGGAGCTCCTGCACCACCTGTGGGAGCGCCGGGCGGTGGCCGGGCCCGCGCTGCTGTACGCGGCGGGCGCGGCGGGCCGCATCTGGATCCCGCCGCAGCCGTACCCGTACGGGCACCCGGCGCCGTACGGACACCAGGCCCCGTACGGATACGACCAGTCCTCCCCGTACAACCCCTATCTGCGCTGAGGCGCCCGGCGGCTACGCCGAGGCGGTCTTCAGCTCGCTCAGCTCCGCGTCCGTGAGCTCCAGGTCGGCGACCGCGAGGAGCGCGGGCAGCTGCTCGACCGTGCGGGCCGAGGCGATCGGGGCGACCACGGTCGGCTGGGCGGCGAGCCAGGCCAGGGCGACGCTCGCGAGCTCGGCGTCGTGCGCCTGCGCGACGCGGTCGAGCGCGGCGAGCACCTTCGTGCCCCGGTCGGTGTCCAGGTACTGGGCGGCCTTCCCGGCCCGGGCGCTCTGGACGTCCTGGCCCGGGCGGTACTTGCCGGTGAGGAACCCGGCGGCGAGCGCGAAGTAGGGGACGGCGGCCAGGCCCGAGCGGCCCGCGGTGTCCTGGAGGGCGCCCTCGTAGGTGTCGCGGGAGACCAGGTTGTAGTGCGGCTGGAGGGCGACGTACTTGGCCAGGCCCTCGCGGTCGGAGAAGTCCAACGAGTCCGCGAGCCGCTCCGGGGAGATGTTGGAGGCGGCGACCGCGCGCACCTTGCCCTCCCTCACCAGCTGGTCCAGGGCGGTGACGATCTCCTCGACCGGGACGGACTCGTCGTCGAAGTGCGTGTAGTAAAGGTCGATGTAGTCGGTGCCGAGGCGGCGCAGCGAGGCCTCGGCGGCGGCCTTGATCGTGGGGGCCGCGAGCCCCTTGAACTTCGGGTGCGCGCCGACCTTCGTGGCGACGACGACGTCCGCGCGGTTGCCGCGCGCGGCCAGCCACTTGCCGATGATCTCCTCGGACTCGCCCCCCTGGTTGCCGGGGATCCACGCCGAGTACGCGTCGGCCGTGTCCACGAAGTTGCCGCCCGCGGCGGTGTACGCGTCGAGCACCGCGAACGACGCGGCCTCGTCGGCGGTCCAGCCGAAGACGTTGCCACCGAGGGCGAGCGGGAAGACGGAGAGGTCGGAGGAGCCGAGGGGGCGCAGAGAGGTCATAGGGGGTGAACGGGCAGGCGGGGCACGGCTATTCCGCGCCCTGCCCGAACCCCATGCGCCCCCGCGCTCTACGGACGCGTCCCACGGCTCCCGCGCGTCCTACGGGTTCAGGCCCTTCGACTGGAGCCACGCCATCGGGTCGATGCCCGTGCCGCCCGGGGTGTGCACCTCCAGGTGCAGATGCGGGCCCGTCACGTTGCCGGTGGCGCCGACGCGGCCGACGGTCTCGCCGGTCGTCACCTTCTGGCCGGCGCTGACCGCGATCGAGGACTGGTGGCAGTACCAGAGCTCCGAGCCGTCCTCCAGCTCGATGACCGTGCGGTAGCCGTACGAACCGGACCAGCCCGCCGACTTGACCGTGCCGCCGTGGATCGCCTTGAGCGGGGTGCCGGTGGGGGCGGCGAAGTCGAGTCCGGTGTGGTGGCCGGAGGACCACATCGAGCCGGCCTCGCCGAACGTCGAGGTGATCGTGTAGGAGGCGACCGGGAGCGAGAAGCTCTTGGCGAGTTCGGCGAGCCGCGCCTCCTCCGCCTTCTTGGCGGCGGCCTCCTCGGCGGCCTTCTTCGCGGCCGCCGCCTTCTGCTCGGCGGCGCTCTGCGCGGCCTTCGCCTCGGCCGCCGCCTTCTCGGCCGCGGCCTTCTCGACGGCCGCCTTCGCCTCGGCCTCGGCGCCGTTCTGCTGCTGCTCGGCCTGCTGGAGGATGCGGGCGCGCAGGGCCTCGCCCGCGCCGGTGGCGCCCTGTTCGGCATCGGCCCGGGAGACGCCCGCCATGGTGAGCGGGGCGCTCGCGACGGCCTTGTCGGCCTGCGCGGCCGGGGAGGTGTCGGGCTTCTCGTCGCCCGCGATGTCCGATATCAGCGTGCCCACGCCCGGCAGCGACTTGACGTCGGGCAGATTGTCGGCGACCGAGTCGGGCAGGGATATGGAGACCGGCGGCTTGCTCTGCGCGCTGGCCATGCCGCCCGCGCCGACGGCCGCGATGACGCCGACGCCGAGGACGGTGGAGCTGCGGGCGAGCCCGCCGCGCTGCTTGACGACCCGGTGCCGGCCGCGGGTCGCGGCGACGGAGTCCTCGGTGGGGTTCCACTCCTCCCACACCTCGGTGTCACTGGGCGCGGTCCCGTACAGGGAGACGGGGGGAACCGGCGGGGTGCCGAGGGCAGGCTCGTTGGACGCCACGGAGGCGCACTCCTTTCCTTCCTTCTCGCCTACCGGGTTAGCTGACGGGTTCGGAGCAGGAAGGTCTCCTACGGGCACCTCTTCGAAGGGACAAAGGTGCCCGATTCACCCCAAGTTGATGGTTCCCCGGTTCCCTTTCGGGATTCGGCGCGTGCGCACGGTGCCGCCTCTGCGACGGCTGGGACGACCGCGCTGCGTTATCGAACGTTAATAGACAGGGGGACCGGATTCCAAGCAGTTCCCGGTGATCCTTGGGGGCAAGAGTTGACGGTGTGTCAAATGTTATGCACAGGGGCGCTGTTCGGCTACACAGGGTTACGTGTGCGGCTGTCGCGGCACGACTGTCACGGCACCACCGGCATCGTCCGCCGCCGCTCCGGCTGCCGCACCCCCGGCCGCCCCACCGCGAGCAGCGCCATGTCATCGCTCGCGCCCCCGCCCGTATGTCTGCGCACATCGTCGATCAAAGCGTCCAGGACCCGGTCGGGCCCCGGGAAGATCCGGCCGCGCAGCCGCTCGTGCGGGTCGTAGAAGACCCCCGGCGGCTCCACCGAACGCGCCTCGGAGAGGCCGTCGGTGTAGAAGAGCAGCGTCGATCCGGCCGGGAAGGGGTACGTCTCCGCCCGGTCCGGCCACACCCCCAGCTCCGCCATCCCCAGCGGCAGCGCGGGATCGGACGGGGTGAGGGCGTCGAGCGCCCCGTCGGGGTGGAGCAGCAGCGGCTCGGGGTGGCCCCGGTTCACCAGGCGTACCGGCCCGGCGCCGCGCGGGATCTCGGCGAGCACGGCCGTGGTGAACCCCTCGACGGCGTCCAGGCCGTCGCGCCGGGCGCCCTCGCGGGTGAGCGCGCGATCCAGCCGTCCGGCCACGGCCTCCAGGGTCGCCTCCTGCTCGGCCGCCTCCCGGAACGCCCCGATGACCACCGCCACCGCCTCCACCGCCTCAAGGCCCTTGCCGCGTACGTCCCCGACGACCAGGCGCACCCCGTACGGCGTGTCCTGCACGGCGAAGAGGTCCCCGCCGATGAACGCGTCGGCCTGGGCCGCCTCGTACCGCGCGGCCACCTGGAGGCCCCCGATGCGCTCGGCGGGCGTCGGCAGCACGGCGCGCTGGGCGGTCTCCGCGATGACCCGGGCCGAGGCGAGCCGCTCGCCGCTGCGGCGCAGCATGCGGTTGATGAAGAGGGCGAGCGCGCCGACGGTGGTGACGGTGAACAGCTCGCTGACCGCCTCGCCGGTGCTGGGGATGTCGTGCAGATACTCCGTGACCAGCACCGCCCCGACCGCCGATGCGCCCGCGACGGCGGTGCCGACCGGCCCGTAGAAGGGTGCCGCGATCAGGGGAGCGGCGGCGAAGAGCGCGGCGGCGGTCAGATCGGGCGGCGTCGCCACGTCGAGGACGACCCCGACGACCAGCAGCAGCACGGGCAGCAGGCGCGCCAGGGCGAAGCGCCGGGAGCCGTCCCGGCCGCCGCCGTCCGATCGCTGCCGCACCTGTGGCCTCCAGCCCGTCCGCAGGGCCACCGACGTCCCGCACCCCACCCAGGGTGTCGGGCGCGGCGGCACGCGGCGACCTCACCTCGGCCAACCGGGTCAGTGCCGCTCCGCCCCCGTGGCGATCAGCCGCGCCCGGCATCTGCGGGGCCCGGCCCGCCCCCGTACGCACGTCCCCCGGGCGTGCCGCCGGGCCGCCGGGTCGCCGTGCACGGACGGGACGCCGCCCTTCGCGTACGAGGGGGCGGTCACCCAGGGCGCGGCCGGCGTCAGCGGCAGCGAGAACGGCAGGGACAGACACATCAGCAGCGCGCACAGGGCGAGGTACAGCGGCACGGCGGGCACCTTTCGCCGCCTCGCCGCTCGCAGCAGCCCCGCCACGTGCTCACGCATAGCACCCGCGAGACTACTGGACGTACACCGCCGGGCCGGTGAGGTGCGACCGGCGCCCGCCGGCCCGCACGCGGGAATTTGACGTCGCGCAGAGGCCCCCCGCAGGCTCGTGTCCCATGCACGAACTTTGCTCGACCGCCGCCCTGCCCTGTGACCCGCCGCTGCTGTGGGCCGCCCAGGGCCTGACCGGGTCCTCCCGCGCCTGGGCGAGCGAGGACGGCCGCGCCTTCGCCGTCGCCGTCCCCGACCTGTCCCGCCACGACCGGCTGGCCGTCTCGGGACCCGTCGGGTCGCTGGCCCCGCTGGTCGCCGAGGTGCTCGCCGAGACCGGCCCGTCCTACCGCCCGCTGGGCGACGAGACGACCGTACGGCCGCTCCTCGACGCACTGCCGCAGCTGCGTCCGGTGGCCACCTTCGGCTGGATGGACCGCTCGCACCCCCTGTCGTCCGCCGAGGCGGGCGTGGCGGACGAGGGCAAGGCGCGGTGGCTGGCGGACGAGGACGCCGAGGAGATCACCGCGCTGCTCGCCGAGGCCTTCCCCGGCTCGTACGCGGTGCCGGGCGCGCCCGGCGTCGGCCGCTGGGCGGGCACCCGGGACGACGCGAACCGCCTCACCGCGGTCGCGGCGCTCGCCTGGCCGTCCCCCGAGGTCGGGCTGGTCGCGGGTGTCGCGGTGCACCCGTCGGCGCGGGGCCGGGGCCTGGCCCGTACGGTCGTCGCCAAGGTGCTCGCCGAGGCGCTGGCCGTACACGGGACGGCGGGCCTGATGGTGGACGGCGCCAACGACGCGGCGATACGTCTGTACGAGGGCCTGGGCTTCGCCTACCGGCGTTTCCTGGCGGTGGAGCTGGACGTATAGGGAGGGGCGGCCCGGGAATGCCGAAGGCCCGGCACATTCTCATGTGCCGGGCCTTGGGACTTCAGTAGCGGGGACAGGATTTGAACCTGCGACCTCTGGGTTATGAGCCCAGCGAGCTACCGAGCTGCTCCACCCCGCGTCGGTAAACACAACTGTACGGCATGCGGGGCGGTGCTCCGTACCGCTTTACGAGGAGCCCGTGCGGGGGACCTCCGTGCCCGCCGACCAGCGGCCCCGCGAGGCGGCCAGCACGAACCCCGGGCCGAAGCCGATGATCAGGCCCGACTCGCGGTCGCCGGGGGCCTGCGCGAAGGTGCGGGCCAGCACGTCGAGGACGGCCGAGCCGCCCAGGTTCCCGTTGGTGGCCAGGCTCGCCCAGGCGTGCCGCAGATCGCCGCGGTCGCGGTCGCCGTCCAGGCCGAACCCGGCGGCCGCGTCCTCCAGGACCCGGGGCCCGCCGGGGTGGACGACCGCGAACTGGAGGGCCCGGCCGCTCCCGTCGAGCCATTTGCGTACCGCCGGGAGGCTGTCGTTGAGCGCGGCGGTGGCGGCGGCCGTGGAGTCGAAGTGCAGCCCGGCGCCCGAAAGGCGGCCCCGGTAGCGGTCGATGCTGTCGGGCAGGACGTACTCGAAGGTGTCCTCGATGACGAAGCTGGGCCCGCTCCAAGCCGGGTGGTCCGAGACGACGACCGCGCCCGAGCCGTCCCCGAAGAGCACCTTGTAGATCATCGACTCGCGGCTGGTGTCGGTGTGGTTGTACGTGGCCGTCGACAGGCACTCGGCGACGACGACCAGGACGTGGGAGCCCGGGTGCGCGGCGATGTCCTGGTGCGCCCGGACCAGGCCCTGCGCGCCGCCCGCGCAGCCGACGCTCGACATGGGCACGCGCCGCACGTCCGGCCGCAGGCCCAGCTCCCGGACGAGGGCGACGTCGAGGGTGGGCACGGCCCAGGAGGTGGTGTGGCTGGTGATGACGCAGTCGATGTCGTCGGGGGCGAGCCCGGCGTGGGCCAGCGCCTGGCGCCCGGAGCGGACCGCGAGCCCCAACGCGTCCTCGTACGCCGCCCTGTTGCGCTCCTCGACGGTGGCATTTCCAGCCACGGTCGGGGCGTCGAGAGGGCGGGTGAACCGGCGGGTGCGGACGGTGGTGGCCCGGGCTATCCGCAGGTGTGCTTCCAGCCGCGGGCGATCGGGGTTGGCACGCCGGATGTCTGCGCAGATCTCATCCGTTGCGATGACGTGGTCCGGCAGTGCTATGGCGGGGAGGGCTATGTGAGCGGGCACGGGTGGGCTCCCTCGGGTGGCCGACGAGCGAAACCTCAACTTACTTGAGACGGCTGGAATTCGTTCCTGCGAATTCGAACAGAGCTCAGCCGGAGGGAGTCGTTCCGTGCGCGGTCCCGCCTCCCGGGCACGCCGGTCGTGCGCTCAGCTCGTCAACGGCGCGCTCAGCACGGGGTGCCGACTCACGAGGGACGCGCCCGGGGTGTAGAGGAGCAGCATCACCCGGGCCCCGGGCGAGGTGACCGGCTCGGCCACACAGGTCGTCACCCACCCCGGCCCCAACTCGCTGTGCCGGATGGGCCGTTCGGACCCGTCGGGGTACGGGATCGGAGTGGCCCCGGTCTCCCGGTAGAGCGGTCCGGCGACGGGGTCGGCCTGCACCTCGGCCTCCAGGCGGCGCAACTCCGCGTGGTTGGGCCGCATCTCGACGCCGTGCCGCAGCTGCGGCAGCACCATCGGCGCCCAGCGCTCCGACCAGTCCGTCAGCACGTCCTCGCGCGCCTCGGGGTCGAGGGTCATCCACCGCATGGTGTTGGCCGGAACCTCACCGCGCGGGAAGAGGGCGGCGAACTCCGCGTTGTGGGCGAGCAGGTTCCAGGCGGCGTCGGTGATGTAGGCCATCGCCCCGTCGATCTGCTCGACGACCCGCTGCCAGACGCCGGGCACGGACATGCCGGAGTCGCGGTGCAGGGTGTACGGCGGGTACTCGCGCCGGGTGAGCCGCCACAGGAACGTCCACTCCTGCTCGTTGAGGCGCAGGGCGCGGGCCACATTGGTCAGGAACTCGGCAGTGGGGTTCAACTGCCCGTTCTCGAACCGGTTGTACGTGCCCGGCGTGCGCTCCAGGAGGATGTCCATCTGCTCCTGGCTGAGCCCGGCGACCCGTCGGCCCGGCCCCGCCTGACGCGGCGGAAACCCGGCGGACTCCGGGTGGATGGCGGCGCGCCGCTCCTGGAGGAGCGTCTTGAGGGGCATGCGGTCACGGGCGGCGAGCGGCAAAGCGAGACCTTCGTTCACGGGGGGGGCGGGGACGAACGGCTGTCGTCGCGGCGGGACGACGGGCGATGACGGTCTGTCGGCGGCGCTCCCCCTCTTCTCCGGCGCTGATATCCGGGGCCGAATGTTGATGGCTGGATCATTATCTGCAATTCAGCCCCCTGGAAAGGGGGCGGGGTACCCCTCCAGACTGTTCCGCACGAAGCCCTCACGGGACTCGTACGCATCGGCCCAGGCCAAAGCGGTTGCTTGGTGTCCTTCGCAGGACATCGCACTCCGCCTTCGCCCGGGACGCGCCGACCGCCCCTGTGCCGCGGGGACGGCCGGCGTACACGTACCCCATTCAGCGGCCGGTGTCGACAATCGCCAATACGTCGCGTCCTCGACACCGGCCGCCCGCGGCGCGCCGGAGAGCAACATTCCCCCGTCTCCGGCCAGCTCCGGCATGCGGGCCGGGGCTGAACGGCCGGTGCCGTGGAGCGCGCCCACCAGGGCGGCCCCACGGCACCGGCCGTCTTTTTCTGCGCTCCCCTTGCCTTACGAGCGTCCGCTTGGCCGTATATCATGAGAAATGTATCTTGATACATCGAGCTGGATACATGCGAGAGGAGCCCGCTCATGACCCGCACAGTCATCGACCTCGACGACGAGGCTCTGGAAGCAGCCGCCAAGGAGCTCGGCACCACGACCAAGCGGGACACGATCAACACAGCCCTGCGCGAGATCGTCGAGCGCAACCGCCGACTGCGTGCCCTGCACGAGCTGCAGGACCTCACCACCGACGGAGCCCTCGACGCCGAGCTCCTGCTCGACAAGAGCAACTACCGGCGCGGTGCCGCCCGGTGAGCGTTGCCGACTACCTGATCGACACCTCCGCCCTCGCCCGGATCCTGCTGCGCCAGGCGACCGACGACTGGGAACGGCGCATCGGCGCCGGCCTCGTCGCCCTGTGCGACCTCACCGAGCTGGAACTGCTCTACTCCGCCCGCTCGGCCAAGGACCGCGAGAGCATCCGGCTGCGGTTGAGTCAGTTCACCTGGTGCCCCATGCCGGACGGCATCTACCGGCGCTCGCGGGTGGTCCAGGAACAGCTCACGGCAAAGGGCGAGCACCGCAGCGCGGGGACCGTGGACCTGCTCCTGGCCGCGGTCGCCGAGGAGGCCGGGCTGACACTGCTCCACTACGACCAGGACTTCGAGACCATCGCGCGGACGACATCCCAGCCCGTCCGCCGGATCGACCTCAAGTCATAGCTCCGACCACAGCGAAGTGCCCCGCCCAGGAAACCCAGGCGGGGCACTCAAGCGCAGGTCAGAGGCCATATGGCTCCTGCCGCTGCCGGTAGGCCATGTCGGACTCGAACCGACAACCAACGGATTAAAAGACCCGGCAAGATCGTGCCGGGTGGTTTTGGGTGCTCCCTCGGCGTCCTGTTTTACCTGGTCAGCGAGAGGCAGGTTGCCGATCAGTCCGGCCTGAGATGCCCTGTACTGGCGCATCCGCTCACGCATCGCTCACACAATCCGCCTGCTCCCACCACGGGCACCGAGCAGCTCGTGGGCAGACTCTCCAACCTGGTGCCGCCCCGGCAGGACGGGGCCTGCTCCTCCGTATGTCCGACCGCCAAGCGGAATCCCCGCAGGCAGCGGCTGGATCCACCACGGGCCGATGTCCAGTGGAAGGAGTCCAAGTTGCCCGGGCAGGCACCGCTGAAGGATCATGCCGTACACCTCGAATGCCACCCATTGCCTCCACAGCGCAGGCCGCTGCGGTTACACGACAATGGAGCCCCGTCAGGACGGACCTGACGGGGCTCCATTAACGGTCAGATCGCAGAGGTCCCCAGTACTGAGGGCCTGCGCGGATCCACCAGGTTCACGCCGTACTGCTCGAACCGCTCTTCAAGACGTTCCATGCCCCGCCGCCGAACATACGCGGCTTCATTGGCATGGATGGGCACCAGCCACAGGATGGAAATCTCATTCGGTCCATCGCGGACCAGTTCGACTTCTTCCGGGAAGGCGTAGAGCGGCGTCATCAACAGGTGATCGGCTGCACTCCCTGGTACCCATGGCTTGCCGATGGCCAACACGGTACCCACCGAGCCGTCACGGCCCGCAGCCACCCAGTCGGCAACCATGGCGAGTGTCTCCACGTGCCGCTCATCTGCGATAGGCGGCAACAGCGCGAACTCGTGAGGCCACCCCTGAACCGTGGATGCCCCCATGGAGAGGTAGATCCAGGGCTCCGAGGGATCCCGTGTCTCGATGCGCCGGACCCGGAAGCCCGGAAGGGTCTCCTCCACTGGCCCTAGGGTCCAGCGTTCATCGACATGGACATCGCCAGGCCATGACGCACGGAAGTGCCGGTCGAGCACTGCTTGACGTTTGTTTATGGTCGAGGACATCGGTGGCTATCTTTCCATCCCGAATGCATTCGCCACTTTCGTGACAAGTCCAGACAACGTGCCGCCCTGGCTGCTCTGGCATCTACGGCATCGTGTGCCGTCGATTCCTTCTTTCGCATATGCCCTTCGTTCCGCGTTGGTCATTTTCCAGCCGTCACGGAAGTAATAGTGAATGGCGAGCTCAGGCGAGTGCTCTGGTACGGGTTGCGTCTCGGTCCCGCTGATCATCACTTCACCACAGTCCAGGCATCGCTGCCCCTCGCCGGCCTTCTTGGCCGCCCGGCCCGCCGGCCCTCGGGTCTGTGCACCACCGTAGTCGCGCTTCCTGTTATACCTCTTCGTCGGCATCTCCGGTCCCTGGCGGTCAGTCACAGTGCCGTCCGAGTCCGCTTCGAACCTGGGGCTGGGGCAAGTGACGCCATCGGTGTTATGGACGAGGACCGCGAGGTCGCCCGCCACCACGTGGTAGGTGTGCAGCCCGTCGACGCTCAGGTCGTAGGTGGTGCGCTGCGCCTGGTAGCCCCTGACGTTGACGATCTCGGCTTTACCGCCAGCCGCGTCCTGCAGCTTGTGGTGCGCCTTGAGGTCCTTCGCCTGCGTCCAGGAGTTGGCAGTCGCGTCGTAGAACTGGTGGTGTGCGGTGGTCTGGATCGTCTTGGCGCCGGACTTGGTGGCCACGGCGATATCGACGTAGTCACGGTCCGTTTTGGTGACGACCACCGCCTTGACCTGGTGCTTCTCCTTCTTCTTACTGCCGGGCTCGGCGGTGAGGACCCAGTCGCCGACCTTGATTTCGGAGATGGGCTTCGCCGCGCCGCTCGCCAGGACGACTGGGGTGGTGGCGGTGAAGCTGTGCGGGGTGCAGCCCTTGCGGCCGAACTTGCTCGCGGCAGCACCGAAGAGGCCGCCGAGTGCCGCGCCACCGGTCGTTGCCTTGGCGGCGCCGCTGACGCTGCAGCCTCCAGGGCTGCTGGAGCAACTCACGCCGTAGCTCACGGCACCCTCGGCGCCGCCGGCTGCGGCGCCGGTGAGGGCACCACGCGCCAGGGCGCTCGCACCGCTGCTGGCCAGAGCACGCCCGGCGAGGGCACCTGCGCCACCGCCGACCAGACCGGTCAGGCCACCCACGGCCGCAGCACCGAGGTACCCGCTGAGAGTGTGCGGGCCGTCGCTCATCGCGTAGCCGACGGCGTTGGCCACAGCCCCCGCCGCAGCGGCACACGCCACTGCTCCGACACCCGCGGTGAGTGCGGTACACGCGGCTCCGGCCGCGATGCCGACCACCACAGGGACGATGGTGGAGGCGTGCTGCTTCACATAGTGGGCAGTCGCCTTGGCTGCCTTCTTGACGGCTCTGCCGACCTTCTTGGCGGCCTTGACCACCTTGTGGGCGGCGTGTTTGACGGCCTTGGCGGCGTGCTTGACGGCGTGCTTGACGGTCTTGGTGACCTTGTGGACGTACTTCTTTACGCGCTGGTAGGTCCTCTTGACATATTTCTTGACCTTTTTGACGGCGTCGTGGACGTAGTGCACGGCCTTCTTGACCGCGCGCTTGACCGTCCTGACGGCCCTCTTGACGGTCTGCTTGACCTTCTTGGCCGCCGTCCTGACGACCTTGGCGACCTGCTTGACGGCCGCCGTGGTCTTGTGCCAGGTCGACTTGGCAACGCTCGTGACCTTCTTGGTGACCTTCTTCGTGAGCTTCTTCAGCGCGCCGCCGATGCTCCAGTGACCGGTGGGGTCGGTCATGGTCATCGGGTTGTCGTCGCCGTAGGCGAAGCGGTTGGCGCTGACCGATGCCGCCACGTTCGAGACGTCGGCGGTGTCGCGGCTGTTGAACTGGCCGGTCTGCGGCGAGTACCAGCGGGCCGCCATGTTGACCTTGGCGGTGGTCGGGTCGGTCCAGCCGGACTGGTAGCCGAGGCGTCCCAGCATGGTGCTGGACTGCTGGACCTTGCCGAACGGCGAGTAGGTGGTCGAGCCGGTGAGGGCCTCCCCGCCCGCTGTGAACTGCGCGATCACATCGTCGTGCAGATCGGTCATCGCGAGCGCCGACTGGGTGGCGTCCTTCACGCCGACCAGCGAGCCATCGACATTACGGCTGTAGGTCGCCGAGCCGTCGGAGGCCACGTCGTTGCCGGTGCCGCTGTAGGCGAAGGTGAACAGCGGGCCCGTGCCCGGGTCGCTCGCGCTGAGAACCCGGTCCAGACCGTCGTACGTGTACGTCCGGTCGCCCTCGTTGATCACACGGTTGAAGGCGTCCGCGCGGATGGAGGTGGCCTTACCCGCCTCATCCGCCATCGAGCTCATCGTGCCGCGGGCCGTGTAGGAGTAGCTGTTGTGCCCGTCGGAGGTGAGCTGGTTGCGGGCGTCGTAGGTGTAGGTGTCGCCGCCCACGCGCGTCCGGTTGCCGGAGGCGTCGTAGCCGTAGTTCTCGGTGGTGCTCCCGTTGTTCCAGGACGACAGGCGGTTCGCCCAGTCGTAGCTGTACGTGTTGGTCGACGCGCCCGCGACCCCGCTGGTCGTCTTCGACGTCTCGTTGCCGTTCTCGTCGTACCCGTAGTTCACCGAGGCCAGGGTCTTGCCGGTCGGGGAGGTCAGGGTGTCCGACTTGAGCTGCTCCAGGGCGTCGTAGCCGAAGGTGCGCTTGGCCTTGCCGGTGCCGTAGTCGATCGACTTGACGTTGCTGTTGACGTCGTAGCCGTAGGTCAGCGAGGAGCCGGTGGCGCCGTCGTTGACCGTCGACAGGCGCCCAGCGGTGTCATAGCCGTAGGTCGACGTGCCCGCGGCGTCGGTCCGGGAGGTCATCGCTCCGTCGCCGTTGTAGGCGAAGGAGGAGGTGCCGGACGGGCCAGTGGTCGACAGCAGCTGGCCGCGGTCGTCGTAGCCGAAGGTGTCCTTTCCGGTGTCGGAGTCGGTGCCGGTCACCGAGGTGATCCGGTCGTCCGAGTCATAGGTGTAGGTGTGGTCGGCCGTGGCGGCCTCGGCGCCGGTGCCGGTCTGCCGGGTGAGGCGGCCCTTGGCGTCGTAGTCGTTGGTTACGGTCACGCCGCCCGGCGAGCGCTGTTCCTTCACCTGCCCGCTGGCGTCGTACACCGTGGTGAAGGTGCGGTCAGCGGCGTTCGGGTAGGCGGGTGTGGCCGGCTCGATGGCCGACTCCGGCAGCCCCCAGGAGTTGTAGGAGGTCAGGAACGGGTTGCCCCGCCCGTCGGTGAAGCGGGTGCGGTGACCGGCGATGTCGTAGCCGAAGGTCGTGGTGATCGACTCGGTTGCGGACACCGGCTGGACGGCCTTGGTGACCAGACCCGTCGGGTCCACCGTGAGGCGGGTGGTGTGCCCGCGGAAGTCCGTCGTCGAGGTCCGGTTGCTCATCCGGTCGTACGTCGAACCGGTGGTCCGCAGGACCTTCCCCGTCTCGTCCAGATCACTGATCGAGACCAGATCGCCGAACCCGTTGTACGTGTTCCGGGTCGAGGTCCCATCCGGATCGGTCGAGGTCACGACCTCCCCGTCCTTGTCGTACGTGAACCGCGTGGTGTTGTTGGCCCCGTCCGTGGTGGACGTGACCTCACCGAGCGCGTTGTACGTGAACGACTGGGAGACCCCGGCGGGGCTCACCTTCCGGGACAGCTGCTGTCCCGGCGCGTCGTAGGAGTTGATCGCCGTGTAAGCGCGCTGGGTCGGCTGACGCACGATGTCCGTGCTGGTGAGCTCGCGGCCCAGGTAGTCGTAGGTCGACTCCTCGCGCGCGCCGTTGGCGTGCGTGGCCGAGAGCTGGTCACCGTTGGTGTCGTAGGTGTACTTGGTCAGATCGCCGTTGGCATCCTTGACCGAGGCCACGTCACCGAGCTGGGTGTAGGTGTACTCGGTGCGCCTGCCCAGCGGGTCGACTTCGGCCGAGACCTGGCCGAGGTGGTTGTACTCGTTCCAGGACACCGACTTGACCGGCGCCGAGGCGCCCGGCGGGGTGTAGTCCGGAAGCGTCGTCGAAGACTCCTGGCCCTCCCCGTCGTAGGCGGTGACCGTGACGTTGCCGAGCGGGTCCGAGGACTCCGTCTTCTCACCGAAGGTGTTGTAGCCGGTCATCGAGACCGGCCGCACCGAGGCGGGCGTGCCGCCGCTCTGCTCGGCGTTCACGGCCGGCTCGGTCACGCTGGTCTGCTGGCCCGACTCGTCGTAGCCGTAGTCCGTCGTGTTGCCGTTGGCGTCCGTCATCGCGATCGGCATGCCGCGCTGGTCCAGCTTCCAGCTGGTGCTGCGCACCGAGCTGTCAGCGGCGGGCAGCGTCTTGCCGTAGACGCCCGAGACCTGGGTCGCGGTGAGCGCCTCGCCGTAGACCTGGACGTCCGCGAGGGCGCCCTTGTGGTACTCGCCCTGCGTGCCCCCGGACATCCGGCGGCCGATCTGCAACGGCCCGGTGGCCTCCCACGACCCGCTGTACGGAGTGGTCGCCTTCAGCGCGCCGTTGACGTACAGCCGGATCTCCGCAGCCGCCGCGTCGTAGACACCCGTCAGGTGCGTCCAGGTGTTGGCCGTCACCGCCGCCGTACCAGAGGCGGCACGGGTCACGGTCGGGTTCGCCTCGTCACCGGACGTCCGATTGAAGGACCACCCCTGTGAGGTCGAATACCCCAGCTGGAAGGCGTTCTCGGTCTTGCTGTCCTGGGAGACGAAGGTGCGGTTGGCCGTGGTGTCGGCCAGCTTCACCCAGGCCGAGACAGTGAAGCCACCGTTGGTGTTCACCGCCCCGGTAGCCGCCTGGCCGTAGGCATTGGCGGTGCCGTCGAAGACCGCGCTGCCGCCCTGCTCGGTCGAGCGGGTGACGCCGGAGCCGAAGGCGACCTTGTTGTTGCCGCCCGAGGAATCGTCGGCCAGCGTGCCGCTGGTCTCGTTCAGCTTCCAGCGGCCCACCGGAGCAGTGGAGCCGTCGTGGACGGTGGTGCCGGTGACGTTGCCGAGGCGGTCGTAGCGGGTGTCCTTGGTGCTGGTGTCGCCCGACGGATCGAACTCCGTCTCGGAGACGACGTTGTCGTCCGGGTCGTAGGAGACCTTGGTAGTGCGGGCGAGGCCGCCTGGGTCGTGGGTGGTCGAGGTGGTGCGGTCGGCGGCGTCCACCGTGAACGAGGTGGTCGTGGTGCCGTCGTTCGTGACCTGCTTCGTCAGGTTCCCGGCCGCGTCATAGGTGTTCGCCTGCTCGGTGAACGCCTTGTTGTTCTGCGGGTCCCTGCGCACCACGGACGCGGACAGGCCGTCGTCGGTGTAGGTGTACTCGGTCACCCAGCCCATCGCGTCGGTGATCGACGCGAGCCGGCCCGCCGGGTCGTAGGCCCGCGACTCCTGCACCAGCTTGGTGGGAGCGGACGGGCTGTTGGGGTCGCCGGTGTAGTTGAGCAGGCTGGTGGTGAGCGGCCTGCCCTCGGCGTCGAAGGTGTACTCGTTGACGTTCCCGGCCGGGTCCGTCTCCTTGACCTTGTTGCCGTAGACGTCGTACTCGAACGCGGTGGTGTCGCCGCCCGGGTCCGTCCGGGTCGCGACCCGGTTGTACGCGTCGTACGTCATCGACGTGGTCCGAGCCGTGTCGCCACCGCTCGCGTCGGAGACCGTCTGCGAGGAAACGTTTCCGTCCGGGTCGTAGACGGTCATCGACTTCGCCTGGTGCACGGCGCCGGTGACCCGGTTGGTGACCTTCGGGCTGATCTCCGAGACGACCTGGTCGTCCTTGTCGTACGCCAGCGTCGTCGTCAGACCCGCCGGATACGCGTCCGAGACCTCCGTCTTGGTGACCTTGCGCCCCAAGGCGTCGTACGTGAACTTCGCTGAAGCGCCGTTGGCGTCGGTGATCTGCGCCAGATCACCGTTCTTGAAGTAGGTGTACGAGGTCGTGCGCCCGCCCGGCGTGCGCACCGAGGCCACAAGCCCGGCCGGGGCGTAGGTGGTGCCGCCCTCGGCCGCAACCGTGGTCGCGGTGGTGTAGGTGGTGGTGGCGGTCCGTCCGTTCGGCGAGCCCGGGACCGGCGGGGTGGTCACCGACGTGATGTTCCCGGCCGCGTCATAGGTGTGGCTGGTGAGATAGGTGTTGTCGGTAGGACCGGAGGAGCGGCCGTCCCTTTCTGTCAGCAGCAGGTCGTTGCGCGGGTCCATCGCCGGGAACAGCGTGGTCGCGTCCGGGTAGTACGTGTAGTACTCGGTGGCGCAGGTGTTGGCCGCGGTGTTCTGGCAGGTGGTCGTGGAGACCGTGTTGCCGCGCACGTCGTGGCCGGTCACCGAGCGGTTGCCGTTGGCGTCCGTCACCGTGTGCAGGAAGCCGGAGGTGTCGTAGCCGTAGGTGGTCCGGTTGCCGTTGCGGTCGATCTGGGCAAGCAGCCGGTTGTTCAGCTCGGCGTCGTAGACGTAGGTGAGCGTCTTGTCGGTCGGGTCGGTCAGCTTGACCGTGCGGACCGGGGCGACGCCCGAGGACGACTTGGCGGCCGAGTAGTGCTGGCCGATCTCGGCCTCGCCGAGCGCGTGCCCGTAGACCGCGACCTCGGCGATCGAGCCGTTGAAGTAGCTGATGTCAGCAGGTGCGCTGTACCAGCCCTTGGCGAAGCCCGCACCGATGAACGTGCGCGACTTGGCCTCGTCGTTCACGCCGCCCGTCAGGTCGCCCTGCTTCTTGCCGTCCAGATACAGCGTCTGGGTGGAGCCGGAAGCGGAGAGGACCGCGTGGTGCCAGGCGTTGTCGGTCACCGTCGACGTGGAGCCGAAGGCGGTAGCGGTGCTGCCACCGCTGAACCAGTGGCCGTGCAGCTTACTGTCCGCACCCACGTACAGCAGCGGGGCCCAGTCACCTCCCACACCCGCCGGGTCGTTGAGCGCACGCGACTGGTCGGCCGCGATCACACCCGGCTTGGTCGTACGGAACCACAGCTCGATCGCCCGGTTGCCCGAGCGGTGCAGCGGGCCGTAGGGCACCTCGGCGAACGAGGACGTACCGTCGAAGTCCACGGCCGACTGGTCACTGGGACCGAACGGACCCTCTGCACCCTGGGTGACCGTGTTGTACGTACCGAGCCCCGTGTGCAGCTCGTTGGCGGCCTGCGCCGCACCCTGGGTGTCACCGAGGCGCCAGTAGCCGGAGGGCTCCGCGCCCATCACGGACGAGCGGTAGACCTGCGAGGAGCCGGTGACAGTGGCCGGGTTGAGCTTCCAGGTGCCGCCGTCACCGTCCACGGCCTGGATGACCATGTCGTCGGCGGTCGAGTACGTCACGGCCGACTGAGTCTTGCCGTTCGGCGTGGTGATCTTGTTGAGCAGCCCGGCGGGACGGGTCGCTGCCTGGTACTGCGCAGCGATCACCTCCGCGCTGAGCGGCTTGGCGTAGATGGCCGCCTCGGCCATCTGACCGCCGAAGTGGCCAAGCGGATCGCCCGCGTTCATGTTCGGCCAGCCATGGGTGTTCACACCCGCGCCCAGCGTCAGATACGGCTGCGCCCAGTCGTTGATCGTCGCCGACCGGCTGCCTTGCGCCACACCGTCCAGGTACAGCGTCATCGAGGTCGCCGCGCCTGTGAGTACGGCCTGGTGCCACTTGTCGTCGTTGACCGACGCCGACGACACGATCGTCGAGTAGCAGCCGGGCGACGAGGCGAAGCAGCCACGCAGCTTGCCGTCAGTGCCTACATACACGGCCGGCGTGTTGTAGTTCGTCGTACCGGCGGGGTCGGGGTCGCTGAGCGGCTTGTCGCCGTAGTAGAAGAGGACGCCGCCCGTCTGAGACGTCTTGAACCACAGCGAGACCGAGGCGTACGAGGGGGTCGCGCCCGGCGCGCTGGGTATCTCCACGTAGCTGCTGGTGCCGTTGAACGACGCCGTGGGCTGGGTGGACCCGGCGAGCACATTGGCACCGCCGGTGGTCACGTTGTGGTAGATGCCGTTGTACTTGCCCTGGTTGAGGTCGACGGCGTCCTTGGCGACGCCGTCACCGGCCGCCTCGCCGAGCCGCCAGTAGGCGAACGGGTCCTGGTCCAGGACCGTGGTGCGGTAGTGGTTGCCCGTGGCGTAGCCGTAGGTGATGCACTTCGACCAGTCGGCCGGCGGACATACCGAGGTCAGCTGGTCGCCGCTGTAGCCGTATTTCCACGTCTGCGCGGTGTTGGCGTCGGCCGGGTCGGACGGGTCGGTGGCGACCGTCGCGACATGCGCCGCACCAGCCCCCGCCGGAGTCTGCCAGCTGAGGGTCAGCGAACGGTTGGACGTGGTGTTCGTGATCTTCGTCAGCTGGTTGTTGGCGTAAGTGAAGGTCTCGGTGCGGCCCGCGTAGTCCTTGATGGACGCGAGCGCGTAGACACCGGTCTTCCCCGTGGTCTGGGTGAAGGTGTAGGTGGTGAAGTCCTTATCGACCAGCGTGTATCCGCCGGTGACCGCCTGGAAGCGGGCGTAGCGGCCCAGTGGCGGGACGAAGGTGCCGTCGGTGTTGCGGCCGAAGGCGACCTGCTCGCCGCCGGGGTAGGTGATCACCACGCTGGTGACCGCGCCGGAGCCGTCCTTGACCTCGGCGGCCTTCATGTCGGCGATCGTCGACCAGCCCGCACCGAAGGCGCTGTCGAGCCGGGGGTCGAGGCTGTTGTAGGAGCGCTCGATGGACAGTGACGGTCCGGTGACCTCGACGTCTGCGTCGGTGTCGTCGGTGGTGTAGTTGCCGTCGCTCGGGTCGAACTCGTGCCCGTTGGTGTTCTGCGACAGGCCCGAGGTCACCGGCGGCTGCGGCACGGCGGTGGTGAAGCGGCTGCTGTAGCTGGAGGAGTTGACGCCGTCCGAGACGGTAGTGATCCACAGGTAGTTCTTGGACCACTTCAGCTTCCCGGCCGGGACCACCCAGGCGCCCTTGGACAGCGCCCCGGAGGAGGCCAGCGCGGCTTGGTTCTGGTCACTGGAGTCGGCGTCGAACACGTCGAAGGCGTACGTCAGGGGGTTCGGGCCCTTGTCCGCATCGGTCGCGTAGGTCGTCAGCTCCGGCTGGAGGGTGTTGGCCTGGTAGTTCTCCGGCGGGTACTGCGCGTTGACCTGCGGGGCGACGTTCGCCGTGTAGGTCAGGTCCAGGGCCGGGCGGAAGCCGGCGGTGGTGGCGTTGTCGGAGTGGAACTTCTTCCAGTGCAGCCCGTCACTGGTGATCGCGCTCAGCGCCAGGCCGTAGTTGGCCGCGCCGCCCGCGATGTTGTTGAACCACGTGGTGTTCAGCGGCACCGGCATCTTCACACCGACGCTCGTCGAGCCCGAGGAGTTCGAGCACGACGCTCCCGGCGCGACAGTGGCCGAGCCGATGGCGGCTCCGAAGGACGGACCCGGGTAGCTGGTCACGCCCGAAGGCGTCCAGGCCTGGGTGATCGGGTGGACGTTGAACGGCTCGGCCGTGCAGGTCGCCGACCACAGGGCATACACGTTCAGGGTCGCGGCGGTGACCTTCTGGCCCGCCAGCGTGGTGCCCAGCGAGGAGAACTGGAGGAACGAGTTCGCCTTGTTGGTGCCCGAGTCGTAGGACCCCACCTTGATCATGTTCTCGGTGGAGTGGTCCCCGCCGATGGTGTTCTGGGTGTACGTCGAGTTGCTGGCCGTCACCGTCGGGTCGACGGTCACCGGGAAGACCCGCTTCGGGTCGTCCAGCCAGGCCCGGTCGGCGGTCATCCGCAGCGCGGGCTTGCCGTCCACCGTGGTCAGCTCGTAGGACACCGCGCGCGACTGGGCGAAGTCGCCCGAGCGCGGGTCGATCTTCGAGTCCTCCATGAACGCGTGCGGGATGGTCGCCACGGTCTTGCCGTCGGCGTCCGTGAAGACGACGTCACCGTCCTCGGCGATCCTCGGCGTGAGGCCCTTGACCTCCAGCGGGAAGAGCCACGAGTTCGGCGCGTCCTTCGACTTCAGGACCAGCCGCTCCTTGAAGCCTTCCGCCAGTGGTGACAGCTTCAGGTCGGTGTCCTTGAAGACTTCCTTGTACGTGGCCGTGGAGTCGCCGTCCACCACTGCCGGCACCTTCGCGGCGCCGCGCAGGCTGTACGCCAGAGAACGACCGGAGCCGAAACCCACCGAGGCAAGCTGCGCTGCGGCAGCGTCCGTTGCGAACGCGACGCCCAGCGAGTTGGCGGTCTCGGCCAGGACACCGCTGCTGCCGACCCGCAAGGTGGTGTCGATCGGCTTCCAGGTCCCGTCCGGCGCCTTGAAGTTCGTCCGGGCTGTGTAATGGCGCACCGTGGTGGAGCCGTCGGCGTTGGCGAAGACGTCCGCGGTCGCTGTCGACTTCTTCGCGTCGCGCTTGCTGGTGCGCGCGTCGAAGCTCTTGGCACCCCCGACCGCCTTGCCCGTCTTGACAGGCTTGGTCCGGTCCTGCGGCCGCTGGTACTCGGTCAGCTCACCCTTGCCCTTGCCGGGCTTGTGGCCGCTGCCGCCCTTGGCGCGGGTCTGCTTCGCCGTGGCGAAGTGACTCTTGCCCTTGGCCGTACCGCTCTGCTGGTCCGGGGTGTCGAGCGGGGACTTGTTCGCCCACTGCCACAGACCCGACAGCGACCACTTCGGCATCGACAGGCGCGGCAGCGTCGCGCCGGTGGCCTGAGCCGTCTCGGTGGTGAGCATGAACGAAAACGCCAGCAGGACCAGAAGGGCGACCCTTCTGGCCCGGCGGCGTCCGGGCGGGCCCGGAGGGAACAACAGACGGGACGTACGAGCCCATCTACCATGCATTTTGAAACAGCCTTTACTTACACGTGGCTTATAGAAGACAAAGCCCCGCGATACTGCCTCACCCCTCCCAGAGAGCCGCCCCCACCCCCAGCTTCTTTAGCTTGCCTTTACTCATTTCGGCGTGTCGGAACCAATGGTTCCTATCTACACGGCTGTATTGACCCCACGGTTGACGGCTCGGGCCACGTCCGCACGCAGGCCATCACCGGACTCGACCGCCGTCACGTTGCCCCCGTTCGCCTGCCCGTCGACCAGAACGAAGCGGACCTTGGGGTGCCCCTTCGCCGCTGCGGCAGCCGCAGCCACTGGCGCCTTGCCAGCCGCGACCACCACATCGCAGGAGCGCTGCACGAGACCGTTGACGAACGGTGTCGCATTGGCCTGCGTCTGCTCGCCGGTCACGGGGACGAAGTTGACCCGGGCGTGCGTCGCGGAGGAGGCGTCCTGCATCCCGGCCCACACCGACGCGCCCAACGTCCCCTCGGCCACGCCCTGCGGCCCGGTCAGCAGACACGCGTCGATATTCCGGTACTGACGGGCCCGCGCGTCCGGCGGCCCCGGCTTGTCGTCCGAGGCGAGCAGCGACCCGGCGACAGCGGCGCCGGTCACGGCAACCGCCACTCCTGCACCCAGCCAGACCCAGCGCCGGTGCGCCCGCGCGCCCCCGACAAGATCCGCGAGTCGCCGCCGAGCGCGCACGTGCCGCCCGCGCTTGCCCTGCTCGGCCTGGGCAGACTTCGCCTGCTGAGCCTGACTGACCTGCTTGACCTGCTTCACCGCTGCCCACCCGCCGAACCGCGCCCAGTCGGCCCCGCCACCCACGCATGGACAGCCGCCCCGGCCGTCGACAGCGCAAGCAGCAGCACATCGGCGGCGAACTCCACGCCGTACGTGTCCTCCGCGGTCATGGCGTTCTGCGCCACCCAACACGCCCATACCGCGCAGAAGGCAGCGAATGCCACCCAGTCGGAGGCCCGGCGCCGCCGCAGAGCGATCACGAACGACGGCACAGGGCACAGCAGGCCGAGCGTGGCGAAGGGGACCAGCGCGAGCCCGGCACGCACACCACGTGCACGATGCTCTCGTTCTGGGCATATCGGATGCCGCGAGGGAGTGGCGGCCGCACTCTGAGGGGAATTCACAAACGGACTCTACAATTCCGCATGACGGTACGCGGAAGCATGCAGCCCTTCCACCACCGCCCGACGGCCACCCTCACCAGGAAGAGAGCAGCCTGGACAAGCCAGGCTACCCAGCCCCCTTCTCGCAGACATGGACGAAGTCGTCACACATCACAGACCAGCGGTCTGAGGCTTCACCGTGGTAGATAGGTTTGCTGCCACTCCAGCGACGGCATGCTGAGCGCAGCTTCAGCGAGGGCCCTGGCAGAGGGCGTTTTCAAGCTCGCGAGGCTGGTGTCGATCCAGTTCTGTACGTTCGCGTAGCCCTGCTCGCGGTATTCGACGGCCTGGACGAGGCATTCGAGCTTGTCGGCGTCGTGGGCGACGATCACTTCGGGGCTGTCGCCGTTCTCGTACTCCTCGACGATCCGCTGGACGCCGGCGGTGACGGCGGGGTGTGCGGCGGATACCTGGTCGGCGGTGACCTCCTCGTTGGAGGCGGCCTTCAGGTAGCGGCGGCCGATGCGCGGGATGTCGCTGACGCGCGTCTCCTGGGTGTCGTGGAAGACCGCGAGCAGCGCGGCCTTCGCCGGATCCGCGCCCTCCATCATGGCCAGGACGCTCGCGATGATCGCCGTGCGGAAGCTGTGCTCGGCGATGGTCTCCGGGTCCTTGACTCCGACGATCCACCAGCCGGACCGCTTGGCCCTCTTGAGCATCCCCATCTCGAACAGGAACCCTGCGGTGCCGCGGCTCTGGTCGTCTGCCATGTGTGGCCCTCCGTTGCTCATGTGCGGTTGCCCAGCCGGTGCTGCACGGCGCCGAGATCGCGCCGGCATCGGGGAGAGATCTCGCTGACGTCGAGGATGTGTCCGACCCTCTCACCGAGTACGGCGGCCACGGAAGGGGTGGCCTGCGGGAGCCAGGGGTGCGCGTACAGGAGGGCCCAGAGGGAGTGGACGTACAGCTCGGCGTAGGTGGGGGCTTCGTGGAGCCCTTGGACGAGGAGGCGCAGGAGGGTGAGGGGGTCCCAGCCGGTGAGGTCGCGGTCGCGCATGAACAGGTCGCTGGGCTGGGGGCAGGAGGCGGCGCCGAGCCAGTAGGCCCAGTAGTTCAGGTTCGCGGCCTCGCCCGCGTCGTCGTCGACCAGGGCCCGCTCGATGAAGTCGCGCAGCGGCTGCGGATCTCCCTGCCGGGCGAGGGCGGTCGCGGTCGACCGGGCTTCGGGCCACGAAGAGGACCAGCCGCGCAGCGACAGGGCGCCCCGGCCCTTGTGGAGCACCTGGGCGGTCCACGCCGAGGTGTCGGGGCTGTCGTCGTACGAGGCGAGGTAGGCGGCCTGACGGCGCAGCAACACCCCGGCACCGGAGGCTCTCTCGGCGACGTCCCGCAGGTGCGCGAAGAGGTCGAGTCGCTGCTGCACGGGGATGATCGGGGCGCGGGGCACGGCTCCGCGGCGGCGTGGGGTGGGTTGGTTGGCCAGCGCGGGCGGTGGAGCGCCGTTGACGGCCCAGGCGAACATGTGGGCGGTCGCCCGGGTGTGGACCCATTCGGCGAGGGGGTGCTGCTCCAGGCGGTCCGGTGGGCCGAGCGCGCCGCTGAGGATGCGGTCGGCGTCCATGGCCGCGTCCAGGAGCTGCAGCAGCTGTGTGTCGGCGCCCAGGGCGGGTAAGCGACGGCGCAGTTCGAGGAGCGCTCCCGCCTTCATGTTGGCCATGGGGCGGCGTCCGGACTCCCAACCTTGAAGGGTCGCGAGGTCGACGCCCAGGGCTTCGGCCAGTGCGGTCTGCGTGTACGGGATGCTCTCGCGGGCCAGGCGCAGGACGTAGCCGGACACGATCCCGCTGATGCTGAGCCTGCGTGGCGGCGGCCCGTGGCCCATGACGCCCTCCCGTCCTGGCGCGGCGCTCGGTTTAACACGTACCCGCGGTCAGTCCTATCGCATTCCCCGCGCTCATACGGTCGTTGTGACCGATCGGGTGGCTCTTCCGGGAGCCGGTTTTCGCGAGGAGGGCGTGGTGGGCACCGTGACCCGTGAGAAGGCCGGGGACAGCTCGCCGACCGCCGTGCCGGCGGTGAGCGAGCTGGAGCTGATCGCACTGGACTGCGATCGGGCGCTGGGGGGGCTTCGTCCCTCGGCCGGACCCGGAGGAGCACGCCCGCCAGGTCGTGGCCATGACCGACCATGGTGAGCGGCTGGCGCACCTGGCGCGGACGATCCCCGAAGCGGAGCAGGACGTCCGGGTGGCAGGGGCGCTGCGGGACTGGGTCCAGTTGCTGGCGCGCGGCCCCGGCGAGGGGCCGTTCGCGAACTGGACCTATCTGCGGAGCCTGGCCCGCTCGGTCCGCTCACTCACCCAGTTCCTCCAGGAACAGAACCGCCCGCGCCCCTTATAACGGCACGACTTCCAAGTCCTCCCGCGTGGTGCCCCCGAAGAAGGACAGGGCGCGGGAGCAGCGGGGCCGCCCCACTCCCTTTGACCGGGCCCCCGCGCCGGTCGCGGTCTTCCTTCCCTTGGTGCTCGGGCAGGCCGCGACCGGCACCCCATCCCATCGCCTTCTGTACGTGCCTTCGCCCGTTTCCCTCCGGAGGACACCGTGAGCGCTACCGCACCCCTTGCCGTCCCGCAGGCGGTCGACTGGACCGCCTTACGGAACTTCGCTGCCCTGCGGGGCCAGTTCAGGGTCTCCCTGACGCCCCGCTGCAACCTCGGCTGCTTCTTCTGCCACAACGAGGACGACGTCCCACCGCCCCGGACACTGCGCGATCGCAGCCAGCAGCCCCGTCGGCAGGTCCTGTCCGCGAGGGACTTCCTGATGCTCATCGGGGCGGTGATCAGGGCGGGGCTTCGACGGGTGTACTTCAGCGGCGGCGAGCCACTGGTGTCCCCGCTGGCCCGCGAGGTGCTGACCAGCCTCCCGGCGATCGGTCCCGACGGCTCGTACACGCTGATCACCAACGGCACCCGGCTGCGCCGACACCAGGACTGGCTTGCCCTGACCCGACTCGACAAGGTCAAGGTGTCCCTGCACTACCTCTCCGACGAGTCGCTGTTCGCCATCGCCGGGGTCCGCACGGGCATCGCCCCCATCCTCGACGGCATCGAGGCAGCCCGCGAGACCTTCCCGCAGGTCGAGCTCAACTGCCTTCTGCTGCGCCAGAACGAGCACGAGATCCAGTCCATCCTCGACCACGCCCTCCAGCGGCGCCTGCCCGTGCAGTTCATCGAGCTGGTGCCCACCGATTTCAACAAGGGCGACGCCACCAACGCCTTCCCGGCCAAGGAGATCGTCCGACACCTTCGGACCCTCACGCGAGAGGAGCACGTCGAGGTGGCCGGTGTCGGCCAAGGGCGGAGGGTGTTCCGCGTCGACGGCGTGGAGATCGACGTCATCGAGCGCGGTCTCGGTCGCCACCACGTCGGCCAGTGCGGCACCTGCCCGCTCCGTGCCCAGTGCGTGGAGGGCTTCTGGGCCCTGCGCGCCGACCACGCCGCCGGTATCCAGCCCTGCCTGCTCCGCGGGGACCTGCGCCTGGACATCAAGGACCTGCTCGACGCCCCGGACCTGCTCGCCGAAGCCGTTGCCCGCCATGTCACCGCCTTCACCAAGGGGACCCTGTGAGCCTTCCGACCGCGTACTCGCCGATCGCGTACGACGACTATCCCCGCAGTGTCTTCTGCGTCCTGGAGGGCGTGTCCGGCGTCGGCAAGTCCACCCTCGCCCGTCTGCTCGCCAAGCGGCTCGGCGGGACCGCCCTGCACACGCTGGCCTCGCCGCACGAAGGCTGGGCGGAAGAGGTACGCCACCAACTGCGGGCGCTGCCCCAGTTCGCCTTCTACCTGTCGGGCCTGCTGCACGCGTCCGACAGGGCGCGGCAGTCACTCACCGCCGCGCCGGTGATAGCCGACCGTTACGCCTCGTCCGTCATCGCCTGCCACGGTGCGGCCCACGGAGTCGACCCCGAGGACGTGACCCGCCTCCTGGCCCCGTTCCGTGACTATCTCGCCGCCCCGGACCACACCTTCTACCTGCGCTGCTCCGAGGAAGTACTGCGGGAGCGGATGCATGGCAAGGGGGACCGCAAGCAGGACGACGCCGATCTGTTCGAGAAGCCCGGCCGGCTCAAGCAGCTCCTCGCCAACTTCGAAGCCGTCGCTGCCACCGACCCGACCGCCATCGTCCTGGAAACCGACGGCCGAACCCCGGACCAGCTCAGCGACATGATCGTCCTACACGTGGAGACAAGCCGTGCTTAACCCCATCGACACGGACAAGGTCATCCGGGACGGCGGCGCGCATGGCCGCTTTCCCGGCGAGGTCCACGAGGCGGTCGGCTGGTGGCTCGGCGCCTGCCTCGTCACTGAGCTGAAGGTGCACCGCATCGCCGTTGCCCACGACGGCAGGGCCAGCAGCGTGGTGTTCTTCCAGCGGCTGTGCCGAGGCGCGGTCAACGCCCAGCACTACACCTGCACCGTGCTGTCCCTGCGCGTGGCTGACGAGGACATCCTGCGGCGGGCGATGGACGAGCTGGGCGGGGTGCCGGGCGCGCGCGTATCCAGCAGCGGCCCCGACGGCGCCGAGACGATCTCGATCATCCTGTACGGAGCGGACGGCAAGCACCTCGACGAAGACACCGGCCTCGCCGCCATCCGGCGCGCGATCGCCCTGGACCGCGTCCCCATCCCCGTCAATGCCGCCGCCAAGGGACGGGTCGAGCACTATCCCCACCCTGTGGAAGCCAGCCCCACGGAGAAGGGAGACTTACAGTGATCGATGCGGCCGACATCATCAGCCACCGGGACCCCATCCTCTTCGTCACCCTGGACTCCCTGCGCTACGACACCGCCCGCACCGCGCTGGATGACGGCATGACCCCGAACCTGGGTCGGCTGCTGCCGGCCGGAGGCTGGGAGTTACGCCAGACCCCAGGCTCCTTCACCCTGCCCGCGCATGTGGCGTTCTTTTCCGGGTTCCTGCCCAAGCTCCCCCAGCCCGAGCAGCCCGCCCGCCTGTGGGAGTGCCGCCCTCCGGCCTTCAAGGCCGTGCCACCGGAGACGTTCGTTTTCGACGCCCCGAGCCTGCTCGCTGGTCTCGGCCAGCACGGCTACCGCACCGTGTGCATCGGCGGTGTCACCTACTTCTCGCGGGAGACGCCGCTCGGCTCCGTGCTGCCGGACATGTTCGACGAGGACCACTGGCGCCCCGAGTTCTGCTCACCGGAACCCGACTCCACCCGCCACCAGGTCGACCGGGCCCTGGAGGTCACCGAGTTCTTCGACCACCAGGCCCTCTTCCTGTTCGTCAACGTCTCCGCCACCCACGTCCCCCACGGCCACTACCTGGGCGACAGCCACGACAGCACCGCCTCCCAGCGCGCCGCCCTGGCCTACGCCGACCAGCACCTGGGCCGCCTCATCAGCACCCTCGCGGCCCACCGCCGCTGGCTGATCATCCTGTGCGCCGACCACGGCGACGCCTTCGGCGAGGACGGCTTCCACGGCCGAGGCATCGCCCACCCCGTCGTGATGAACGTCCCGTACGCGGCCATGGTGCGCGGCTGATCGCCGCTACGCTCGCCGGGCATGAGCGACGAACGCACAGGCCCGGTCCGCGACGCTTCAGTCATCGTGGCGCGGGACGACAGCGGTCGAGTGGCGATCCTGACCGCAGACTTCCCCCGCCACGGCGGCGAATGCCTCTTCCTCCCCGGCGGCCGCCGAGAAGACGGCGAAACCCCCGAGGAATGCGCCCGGCGCGAGCTGCGCGAAGAAGCCGGCATCACCGCCGCCGAGTGGCACCCCCTCGGCGACTATGCCATGACGCTCGCCTCACCAGCCCGCATCCACCTGTTCGAAGCACACGGTCTCACCCTTGGCCCACAGCAACTGAATCCAAGCGAAGAGGACTTCAAACTTTCGTGGTGGACGATGCGCGAGGCCATCGCCGCCGCCAACCGTTTCCTTCTCCCCGCCGGACCGCTGGCACTCATGATCGCGGACAGGCGCGTCACACCGTAGCCACTGGGCGGAGACAGCGCCCTCCACTCACTCCTTGCACAGCTGCACCCACGTTCGCTGTGCCCCGCCCCCGTTGCGGCGAATTCCAGAGGGCGGGGACACCGGGCGGATGACGAATCACTACGGCCGGGGACGGGCATTCCGCCCCGGGCTCGCAGCAGGTTGGGCCGGCTGCATTGTGGGCGTTCCATGGCCAGCGCCTCCCATCCCGGTGGTGGTGCGTCGGCGGGCGGCTTCGGCGCGGCGGTTGGGGGCGGGGTTGCGGCTGGTGTGCTGGATACGGGTGATCAGGACACGGGCGGGCTGGCGGGCGCTGCCGAGTTCGCGTTGGGCAGCGGCCTCTCTGAGGAGCTGGTGGGGCTGGTGACCGCGAGCCTCGGCGTCCACGAGGACGGTAGCAAGGGCGGGCCAGGCGGGGTCGGTGAGGATGCGGTCGACGTGGTCGGGAACGGCGGCGCGCGCGTCGTGGGCGAGGATGCGGCGGGCCGCCTCGTTCGGGCGGCGGGTTTCCAGGTCGGCGAGGACCGGGGTGACGGCACGGTCCGCGGCTCTTTGGAGGTGCTGGAGGGCTTCGCGGGCGGCGTCTGCCTGCTGGGCGTGGCCATGGGCTTCGTGCCAGCGCCTCGCGGTGATGGTGGCCCAGAGGAGTGCGGCGAGCAGGGCGGCTAGGAGGCTTGCGTCGGGGCCGGTGGCGGTGTGGATGATGTCGCGGGCAGCGATCCGTACGGTGGCGGCGGCGCGGTCTTCGGCCCGGATGCGGGAGCGCTCGGCGCGGGCGAACGCCGTTGCTGCGGCATTGAGTTCAGCTTGCAGATGGGCGGGGGCTTTCTGGGCGGTGGCTTCGATCAGTTCGCCGAGGGCGCTGATGTGGGCTTGGGCGTGGGTGTCGTCGGCCATGCCGGTCTGGAGGGCGTCGAGGGCGTGGGTGGCCTGCTGCCAGGGGGTGGCGGGCTGGTTGCGGCGGGCGGTGGGGTGTTCCTCTGGAACGACGGTTTCCAGGCGGGCCTTCAGTCTGGGCAGGGTGAGGTCGGGGGCGATCTTCCCGCCGGGGTGGAAGATCTGCTCGCCCTTGTCGTTCACGTCGCCGGGGCGGCGGGCGGCATAGCCGAGGAGGTCTCCGGAGGGGCCTCGGCGGGCCTTGACGGGGATGCCGTCGGCTTCGAGGTAGGCGAGGAGTTCCTCGGCGCTCCCGGCGTGGGGGATGGCGGCGCGGATGCGGCCCTCCAGCCATTCGCGGCTGGTCTGCTCCCAGCCCAGCCGCTTGGCCTTGTGCATCTCGGCCTGGGTGGGACTGCGGGTGGCGGTCTGGTCGCCCTTGTTCAGTCGGCGCAGCCCGAAGTCCTTTTCGATCTGGCGGCAGGCATTGCCGACCCGTCGGCCGCTGTCGTGGAGTTTGGGACGGCGGCCGTCCTCGCGGACGGTGGTGGCGAGAATGTGGATGTGGTCGTCGGCGTGGCGTACGGCGATCCAGCGGCAGGCGAGATCGTCGCCGGGCGGGGCGATGCCGGCGGCTTCGACGATGCGCTGGGCGATCTCGGCCCACTCGGTGTCGGAGAGGTGGCGGTCTTCGGGTGCGGTGCGGACGGGGCAGTGCCAGACGTGGTCGGTGACCTTGCGGCCGAACTCGCTGTTGCGCAGCCGTACGGGCTCGTCGAGGTAGCGGGCGAGGTCGGTGAGGGTGGCCGCTTCGTTGCGGCCGGGGTCGGGCAGGGCGAGCATGGCGAAACCCGCGACGATGTGGGGGTCGAGGTGCTCGTCGTGGCGTCCGCGTCCGTAGAGGTAGGCGAGCAGACCGCGGGTGTTGGAACCGGCCGGTTTGATGGCAGCGATCACGCGGCGGCCTCCTCTTCGTCCGGTTCGGTGGGCTGACGCAGGGCCTCTGCAATCAGGGTCAGCAGGCCCTGGAGTTCGTCGAGTCGGTCGCGCAGGTCGGGCGGGGTGAGGTCGCTGTTGAGGGCGCGGGCGATCTGGTTGATGTTGACGCCGATGCGGTTGAGCTCGCGCAGCACCTGGGCGCGGAACATGTGGGTGCGACGGCGGTCCTCGGACAGCGGCAGGTTCGCGGTGAACCGACCGGCGATGAAGGCGAGGACGATGTCGGCGGCGAAGCCGGATTCGCCCTTGTAGCCGTGCTCGGCGGCAGCCTCCTGGAGGACGGCGTGCTCGTCGCCGGTGAACCGCAGCGGGCCGACCCGGACGATCCGTTTGGTGCCGGTGAAACGACGGATCGTCGGCTGGACGCCCTGCACAGTTCGCTCGCCGGCCGTCGCCATGCTGGCGGGGGCGGGGCGGAGTATCTGCTGCTGGACGGTGTGAAGTTCGTCCGGGTCAGGGCCGCCCTCGGCCTCGACCTGATGGTCCGGCGCCCCCTGGCGCTGGGCCGTCTCCGCCACCCCCGGGGCGGAGATCCCCGAAGACCGGCCCTGAGTCGGACTCGGGGTACTACTGGCTCCGCCAGGGGCACCCCGTCCGAACGCCCGCCGCCAACGCTGCCTCAGTGTCTGCGACTTCGTCAGCGGCAGCTGCTCGGCGGCGCTGGCCTCGGGGTGGTGCGGGTCGTGCGTCACGGGCGGTTCTCCGGAACAGGGCAGGAAAGGCGGGCGGACGGGTGGGGAAAGCCAGCGAAGGACGAATGTCCACCGCCTGGTCCACAGGTGTGGACAAGCGAACGGCGGACGGCGGCGGTGACCGGTGTGGCGGGTGACCGGAAGGGTTCCGGTCACCCACTGCGCCAGGAGGTCAGCTGCTGTCCGGGCCGGTTGCGGTGTTGGGCTGGAACCCGGACCTGAGGATGTTCATCACCTCGGTCAGCCGTGCGCCGCTGGCGGTGAGCCCCTTGTCCCGTATCGCCTCGCTGACCACGGCCCGGGTGAGCTTTCCCTGCTCGGCGACGGCGATCCGGCCGATCTCCACGAGCTCCTCGATGGTGGCGCTCGCGGGGCGGCCACCGCGCGGCTTGCCCTGCGCAGCCCGGGACGGTGACGCCATCGGCCGGTCGCCTGCGACGGCCGGTAGGTCGGCGGGCCGGGTGGACACGGCGACCGGGGGCTGGGCGGAAGTGGGGTCCGGGTGGCCGGTGGGCTGGTCGACGAGCTGGTGGATCTGGCGCATCAGGACGCCGAAGGCCAGCAGCGCGGCGGTCGGCGGGATGGCAGCGACCACATAGTCGAGCAGCGGGACCGTACTGGCGCTGTCGGTGCCGCTGACCCCGGCGACGTTGAGCGCGATGGACCCGACCGACCCGGTAGCGGTCGCGGCGATGGCCCATCGGTCGGTGACCTGGCGCAGGCCCGCGCGGAGCATCAGCAGCTCCCCCGCGACGATGAACGCGTCCAAGGTGGCAGGCCAGGCCCATCGGCGGGGCGGGGAGGCGTTCAGCCCGTGTCGGCCGGCTACCTCAGCCAGGTGCGCGTACGAGAGCCAGAACGCTCCGGCGGTCAGGGCCACGATGACGGTACCCGCCGCCGCAAGCGCGTACCGCTCAGCTGCCTGCTTCGTCATCGCCGCCCGCCCGTCTCCGGGCCGAGCGCCTGGCGGACCGCAGTGCGGGGCAGGAGCAGATGCAGGGGCAGGGTTTGGAAGGTCAAGCGGGAATCTCCAGGGGTAGTGGCATGGTGCGTATTTGCCGTCTTGGCCGTTGCATCGCAGGTCAGAGCGGTTACGGCAGCGGTCGTGGTGCCGTCCCAGCGGGCGCTGCCAGCGTCCTCGGCCTGCCTGTGAGCGGCTGATCCCGGCCGTCCGTCGTGCCCACACCTCCCGGTTGCGGTGTGCCCCTGTCCGGCCGGGACGATGGCGTTGCGCCATCCGTCCCGACTAAAGGGCTGTGACCTGCAGTGATACGGCAGGGACGCGTAGGACGGCACAAGACGGGTGCGGGCGGCGTTCTGGCTGGCAGCGCCCCCGGTTGTGACGCGTTGCCGTCTTGGCCCCGGCTGCCGTCTTGGCCGTATACCGGTTGACCTGCGAGATCACGGCGGGGACGGCAAGGACGGCAACCGGGGGTGCCGGGGGACTCAGCCCTTGCCGAGGGCGGGGGCGGCGTCGATGGGGTGGACGGTGGGGCAGTAGCGCCGCCATGCGTCCAGGAACTTGTTGCGCGTGTAGCCCTTGAGCTGGGTTCCGTCGGCGGTACGGACGTTGGCGGATTTGATGCCGAACTCGCGCAGCATGTCCGACAGATGCCGGGCAGTCAGCCCGTCACGACCCCGCTTCCTCCAGGGGCTCTCCAGGTCCTTGCACAGCTCGTGCAGCAGGTCCTCGGTGGTGATGCTGTCGACCTCGTGCCGGGCGACGAAAACCCGCCGGATGTCAGCGAGGATCCGCGCTCCGCTGGCGTGCTCCTGCTCGGCCTCGACCTCGGCATCGACCATCTGCGCACAGGCCATACGGGCACGGCGGGGCCATGCGCCAGCGGCCAGGTCAGCGACGATCACCAGAGGTTCCCAGGTGTCGGCGGCACGGTCTTCGACCGGCATCTTCGGTTCCAGGTCCGCCGCTTGGTCCAGCAGCGGCCCGGCCCATCCAGCGATCCGGTCACGCAGAGCGTGCAGGGCTGGGGTGTCACGGCGAGAGCGGAACGGCTTGACGCTCTCCCCCTCGGCGCGACGGCGCATGCGGATGACGACCGCCCGATCCATGACGGTGTCGGGCAGGTCGCCGATCCCCGCGATGGCCGCCATGGCGAAGGTCGCGAAGCGGTGCGGGGTGTGGTCGTTGCCGACGACCCGGGTGACGTACCGGCCCCGCTGGTGCCCGGCGTTGAGCAGGCCGCGCATCTCCTCGTTCTTCTCCGCCGCCTTCGGGGTGCCGAAGATGGTGTCCGCCTCGTCCACCAGCAGCGTCGGCGGGTTCTCCTCGGCGATCGAGCGGAAGATCGCCGCCGGGGTGGTGTTGATGGTCAGCATCGGCTCGTGGACCGTCTCGGTCAGCACGTCCAGCAGGCGCGACTTGCCGCACCGCTTCGCAGGCCCCACCACTGCCAGGCGCGGGGCATGCTGCCAGGCGGGCTGCAGATGGGTGGCCGCTACCCACAGCGTCACCGCGTCCAAAGCCTCCTGGGAGGGCAGGATCACGAACCGGGCGATCTGCGCGCGCAGCTCATCCAGCAGCTCCGAGCCGTCTGTCGGGTCCGGATCCGGGCCCGGCACCACATCGTCCGGCGGAGGGCCCGCCGGGCCCGGCGCGACGTCACCGGCGGCCGGATCGGGATCGGTGTCGGTGTCGATGCCGGTGTCGGGTATGTGGTCGCCGGGCTTGCCCGGGGCCGCGACCGGCGGCCAGAGGGCCGGAGTGGAGGCGGGGGTGGAATGGGGCATGGGGTCAGTGGGTTGCACCAGGCGGCTCCTCGTCTGGCGGCAGGCGTAAGCGCGCATGTGGGCGTGCCTGCCGTCGGGTTGGTGAATTTCAGTCCGTACAGGGGAGCTGACGGGGCCTCCGGCGTCGCACCGCCGGGGGCCTCCCCCCTCTTCGCAGGCCGTCGGCCCCGACGAGGGACCACGAACCGTACGTCCACGCCCCGCCGCAGTCCAGCGCTTCTGTGTCAGCTCAGCGCAGAAGCGTCTGCTACGGGGCCGCGCGTTCATGCGGCCAGACCCAGCAGGTTCAGCAGGTCGGCGGTCACCACCCGGTAGGCGTTACCCAGCCGCAGCACCCTGCACGGGTACTGGCCGCACTTGGCCATGTCGTACCCCTTGCTCCGCCCCAGCCCCAGGGCCCGGTTGCCGGTCTCCAGGTCAACCGCAGCGGGCAGGGCCAGCAGTTCCTCCCGACTCATCCCCTTCGACCGGCCGGCGATCTCGTCCTCGCGCACACGCACTCCATCCACGACTGAGCCCTCGGCGAACGCGGCGATCACGTCCGGCTCCCGGCATGAAAACAACTGTGCCCAGAGCTACTGTGTTGGCATGACACAACCCGATTTCGATGATGGGTTCCATGACGAAGACGACGAATACGAGGATGAGGTCTACGGCCCGAAGTGGGCCGACCACGTCCAGGCGACCGTGGCGGCCGAGATCCGGCGCCGCCGGAAGGCGCTGCGGATGAGCGCCCAGGACCTGGCCGACAAGTGCGAGGAGATCGGCTACCCGATCCCCCGCAACGTCATCGCCAACATGGAGTCCGGCCGCCGCGCCGTGATTCCCCTCGTGGAGATCATGGTCCTGGCCGAGGCCCTGCGCACGCCTCCGATCTGCCTGCTCTACCCCATCGGGTATGTCGAGCAGGTCCACCGACTCCCCTTCGAGGAACCGGTGTCGCCCTGGACGGCGATCCACTGGTTCAGCGGCGAGGCGGAGGGCTTGGGCATCAGGGACTCCATGCTCCGCCGCTTCCACGCCCACGCCAGTGACCAACAGGCAGCCCTCGCGGCCCTGGAAGGCGCACGGCGCGAACGCTGGAACGCGGAGACCGCCACCACCACCGCTAAACGCGACGAGGCCCAGCGCGCCCAGGCCGACTACGACGAGCTAGCCGTCCTGGCCAAGTACCGGCTCCGCCAACTCCGCATCACCATCCGCGAGGACGGCGGTACACCGCCCCGGCTCCCCGTCGAACTCTCGGACGTCGACCCACCTGGCCAGGCTCCACCCCCCAAGCACCCTGAGAAAGAGGACATTTGAAGGGCTCCACCTACCGCCGCTGCTCCTGTCGCGACCCCAAGACAGGCAGACCGCTCGGCAAGAGCTGCCCCAAGCTCTCCGGGCGCAAGCACGGCACCTATTCCGTACGCCAGGAGCTCCCGCCCCGCGAAGACGGCACACGCCGGTCCTTCAGTCGCGGCGGCTACGAGACCTCGAAGGCCGCCCAGGCCGACCTCGACCACATACGCGCCCTCCTGGCGCTCGCCGACGCGGACGAGCCCGAGGACCTCGCGCGGATCGTCGCCCTGCTGGAGCAGGTGGTCGAGGAGAAGGCCCCGCTCCCCGATATCGAGGAGACCCGGCGCAGGCTGCGCGCCGGGCAGAACCTCGTCGGCAAGATGACCGTCGGCGAGTGGCTGGACATCTGGCTCGCCGGCAAGAAGAGCCGCAAGACCACCGTCAATGGGTACGCCTCGCACATCCGCGTCCACCTCAAGCCCCGAATCGGCCACGTCCGTCTGGACCGGCTGAACGTCGGCCACCTGGTGGAGATGTTCGACGCGATCGCCGACGAGAACGAAGCGATCGCGTCCGAGAACGCGGCCCGGGTCGCGCAGATCGCCCGGTGCAAGCCGAGCAAGCCGGGACGTCCGGTCGCGGCCGAGCGCGAGCGACTGGTAAGGGAGCGGGCCGCGCTCGCGGAGATGAAACCTTTCCGCAGGCAGACCGGCCCAGCGACCCGCCAGAGCATCCGCCGCACCCTGCGGGCGGCCCTCAACGCCGCGATCAGTCGACAGTACATCACCTTCAACCCGGCCTCCCACGTCGAGCTGGAGTCGGGCAAGCGGCCCAAGCCTCTCCTGTGGACCGATGAGCGGGTGGCGCGCTGGCGAGCGACCGGCGAGAAGCCCTCCGCCGTCATGGTGTGGACCCCGGCCCAGTTCGGCGTCTTCCTCGACGCCGCCGAGGGCGACCGCCTGTACCCCCTCTTCCACCTCATGGGCTCTCGCGGGCTGCGGCGCGGCGAGGGCGTCGGCCAGGAGTGGACGGACGTCGACCTCGACGCCGGTCAGATCACCCCGGCCAAGGAGCTGGTCGTCGACGGCTGGGACCCGTACGAATCGGCGCCCAAGACGGACGGCAGCGCGAGCACCATCGCGCTCGACAGCCTGAACGTTGCCGTACTGCGGGCGCACCGAGAACGCCAGAACGCGGAGCACGAGAAGTGGGGCGACGCCTGGAAGGCGACCGGCAAGGTCTTCACGCAGGAAGACGGCTCGTGGCTCCACCCCGAGACGGCCTCCGCGACTTTCCGCCGGATCCTCGCCACCACCGACCTGCCGCCGATCACCCTCCGGGACCTCCGGCACGTCGCCGCGACGCTCACGCACGGGGGCGGTGGCGACCTCCACACGATCAAGGAGACGCTGCGGCACTCCACGATCACGCTGACCTCGGACACGTACACGAGCCTGCTCCCCGAGATCGACCAGGCTGCGGCCGAAGCGGCGGCGAAGCTGATACCTCGTGCCCGCCCGTCCGCCTCCTGACCAGGCCCTGACGGCGCATCCGCTCACGCATCGCTCACGCACGGACCCCGAAACGACCGAGCGCCCCAGCCAGTAATTCCCGGCTGGGGCGCTCCGCCGCAGGTCAGAGGGGTTTTCCCCTGCCTGCACCCGGTAGGCCATGTCGGACTCGAACCGACAACCAACGGATTAAAAGTCCGCTGCTCTGCCAATTGAGCTAATGGCCCTTGGCATACCGCACCCCCGCAGCATAGCCCGACGGGGCCCGGCAGCCGATCGGGTATCGGCTTCCGGGCCCGGTGGGGCCCGTTCGGCGGTCAGTGGGGCGTGGATGCGCAGGTCATCGGGGTGGGGTGGACGGGGGGCGGAGGAACCAGTGGCGGGCCGAGACCGTCCACCACACCGCCGCGAAGCCCAGGACCACCAGGACCGCGACCGGGGCGTAGTTGAAGTTCTCCCAGGTCACCGGGGAGAGCTGGGGCAGCATGAACAGGACCGTGATCAACGCCACCCAGGCCACCGCCGCCACGCCGATCGGGCGGGACCAGCGGCCCAGGTGCCAGGGGCCGCGTTCGAACGACTCGCCCCGCAGCAGGCGCAGCAGCGTCGGGATCACGTACGCGATGTACAAGCCGATCACCGCTATCGACGTCACCGCCGCGTACGCCGTCACATTGATCAGGTACGGCAGGCCCAGCGCCAGCGCGCCCGCCGTCGCCAGCCAGACCGCCGCCACCGGGGTGCGGGTGCGGGGGCTCACCGTGTGCCAGACGCGTGAGAACGGGAGCGCGCCGTCGCGCGAAAAGGCGTAGATCATACGGGAGTTGGCCGTCACCGAGGCCATTCCGCAGAACAGTTGGGCTCCGATCACCACCAGCAGGAGGAGCTTGCCCGTCGTCGCGCCGAGCGCGTCCAGGAGGATCTGGGCCGGGGGCGCGCCCGTCGCCGAGCCGAGCTCGTCGTCGTACGACTGGATGGCGTACGTGAAGCCCAGGAGCAGGACGAAGCCCGCTATCCAGGATGTCCAGATCGCGCGCACGATCCCGCGCGGGCCCGCCGTCGAGGCGTCGTGGGTCTCCTCCGTCATGTGCGCGGAGGCGTCGTAGCCGGTGAAGGTGTACTGGGCCATCAGGAGGCCGATGAGGACCACGTAGAAGCCGCTGCCCCAGCCCGTGTTGTTCACGTAGTGGGTGAAGACGAAGCTCGTGGAGCGATGGTGGTCCGGTGTGAAGGTCAGCGCGCCCACGATCACCGCCACGCCCAGCACGTGCCACCACACGCTCACGCCGTTGAGGATCGCCACGATCCGTACGCCGAAGGTGTTCAGGAGGCCGTGGAGGACGAGGATCGCCGCGAACAGCAGGATCGTCCGCCCGGGCGTCACCTCGAAGTCCCACTGGAGGTTCAGGTACGCGCCCAGGAACGACGCCGCCCCGAAGTCGATCCCGGCCGTCACCGCGACCTGGCCGAGCACGTTGAACCAGCCCGTGAACCAGGCCCAGGCCGCCGCGCTGCGCTCGGGCGCCAGCCGGTGCGCCCAGAAATACAGGCCCGCCGACGTCGGGTACGCCGAGCAGATCTCGGCCATCGACAGGCCGACCAGCAGTGTCATCAGGCCCACCCCGACCCAGCCCCAGGTGATCAGGGCCGGGCCGCCGGTGTTCATGCCGAACGCGTACATCGTCAGGCAGCCGGAGAGCACCGAGATGATGGTGAACGAGACGGCGTAGTTGGCGAAGCCGGACATCCGGCGGGCCAGCACCTGGGTGTAGCCGAGCTGCGCCAGCCGCTCTTCGTCGGACGTCGCGCCGCCGGCCGCCGCGGCGACCCCGCTCCCGCTCACCGCGCCGCCGCCCGCCGGACCGAGACCGTCCGGAGCCCCTTGGGCGTCCGGATTCGTACTCGCGTCACTTGTCATGCCCCCAGCGATTCCCTCGCCGGGGGCATGACATGCGCCAACTGTTGGCCAAAAATCGGCCCAGGGGCGTTGGACAGCGCAGCTGTCAGAACAGGAACTTGTACATCTGCCAGCCCCCGCCGACCTTCACCCGGCCGCCGAAGTTCCCCTTGCCGTCACCCGGGTACGCCCACAGCACACCGTCCGTGCCCCGGGCGAGGAGGTCCGGCTTGGCGTCGCCGTTCAGGTCGCCCGCGCCCACCAGCGCGTTGTAGACCTGCCAGCCACCACCGACCTTCACCCGCGTGGCCAGCGCACCGCTGCCCGTGCCCGGGTACAGCCACAGGACACCCGCCGCGTCACGCGCCAGCAGATCCGCCTTGCCGTCGCCGTTCACGTCACCCGCGCCCGACGCCGGCAGGTAGTTCTGGAAGCCGGTGCCGATCTTCACGCGGGACTTGAAGTTGCCCGCGCCGTTCGCCTCGTACAGGTAGAGGTCGCCGCTCGACGCCTCGCGGGCGAGCAGGTCCGCGCGGCCGTCGCCGGTCATGTCACCCGGGGACGTCAGCGCGTCGAAGATGTTCCAGCCCGAGCCGATCTTCGCGTACGGGGTGGAGGGGGTCAGCGCCTTGCCGCCCGGCTTGTACGCGCGGAGCTCGCCGCTCGTCAGGCGGACCAGGACGTCGTTCTTGCCGTCGCCGTCCACGTCGTCGAACGGGACCGCCGCCGACACCTCGTTCGCGCCCGTCCAGCCGCTGCCCGACACCTTCGCGTCGACCTTGCCGTCGCCGCCCGCGCGGAAGTCCGCGACTCCGGCCGGGGTGACGGCGAGCAGGTCGCCCAGGCCGTCGGCGCCGACGTAGTCGCGCGGGGCCGCGGCGGTGGCCTTCACCTCGAACGGGGTGGTGAACGTCTGGTCCGGGCCGCCGTCGGCGGGGACCGCCGTCACGTTCCAGGCGTACTTGCCCGCCGGGAGGTCCTGGCCGGAGGAGTTCTTGCCGTCCCAGTCCAGGCGGACCTGGCCGCGCGTCTCCTGGCCGGTGGCCGTGCGGACCGTGTTGCGTGTCGCCAGGTCCACCAGGCTCAGGTCCCACGACACCAGCGGCTTCGACGCCCACCAACGGACCGTCCGCGCCGCCGACTTGGCGTCGACCGTCGCCGGGAAGTCCTCGTCCAGCGCGCGTACGGGAGCGCTCTGCACCCCGGACGGGGCCACGTGCGTGTCACCGGCCGCGTCCACGTACGCCACCGCGCCGCCGAAGCGGTCGACCGTCCAGCCCTGGCCGGGCTTGGCCACGGCGGGCTTGCCGACCTTGTGCGTGCCGGTGGTGCCGCGCAGGTCCGTGACGCTCAGCTCGCCGTCCTTCTGCCAGGCGACGAAGCCGTCGCCGAGCAGGGCGCCCTGGTGGGCGGGCAGCTCGATGTTCTTGTCGGCCGCCGTGTCGTACACCCCGGACTTGTCCCGGTCGCACTCCCAGTAGACGTCGCCGCCCTGGGCCTGGAGGGAGGTCATCATGCAGGGGGCGGACATCCCCTTGCCGGTGGCCTTGCCCGTACGGACGTCGACCGCCTGGGCCACGCCCGGCTCGCCGCCGGTCCACAGCGTGCTGCCGGAGAGGGCGAAGGTGCGGGTGTTGACGCCGGTGTAGACGACCGAGCCCGTGTCGAGGTCGGTGACCCGGAGCTGCTCGCCCTGGCGGTGCGTGGCGGCGTAACGGCCCGACACCCGCAGCTCGTCCGCCTTGACGGCCAGCGTGCGCGCGGGCAGCTTGGCGCCCTCGTCGAGCACCTTCACCGTGCCGTCGGCGAGCCGGTACACCAGGCGGCCGTCGCCGGTGGCCTGGATCTCCGGGGTCTCACCGGTCGTGTCCGCGCCCCGGTCGGTGCGCTGACCGGCCGTCAGCGGGCCCGTGACCGACAGGTCGATGCCGCGCAGCCGCGCCTCGGGGCCGTCCTCGCCCGGCACCCGGTCCACCGTGTTCAGGCGGCCCTGCGCCAGGGCGAGCGCGGTCGGCACCGAGGTGAGGGCGGGCGACTCGCGGACCTTGGTGACGTCCAGCGCGGAGCCCACCGCGTACACGCCCTGGTGGCCGTCGACCACCGCGCCGATCAGCATCGTCCCGTCGGGCTTGAAGCGGGCCATCGCGGACGCCTTCTCCAGGACGACCCGCTCGGGGCCGCCCTTGAGCGGCACGGCGACCACCTTGTAGTCGAGCGAGGAGTACCGCTCCTGGCCGCCGGTGGAGACGCGGCGCGCCACCAGGACGTTGTCGCCGACCGCGCCGAGCAGCTGGGAGTTGTCGTAACCGCCGATCGTGAGCTGGTCCGTGGACGCCCAGAAGTCCGAGGTCTTCCAGACCGTGGCCTTGCCGTCCTTGGTCCACTGGACCGCGCGGTCGCCGCCGACCTCGATCTTGCCGTTGTCGAACTGCTCCGCCTGGAGGTGCGTGGAGCGGGCGATCCCGTCGCGGCCCAGCCAGCAGATCTGGGTCATGCCGGACAGGTCCCGCTGGACGAACATGCCGTCCTTGTTCCCCGTGTAGAGCGAGTGGAGCTGCCCGGCCCCGCTGACCGCCGTCTCCTTGACCGCACCGTCCTCCCAGGTCAGCAGGCGCATGCCGAGTGGGCCGTCGGTGACCACGACGTCGCCGAAGGTCCCGGCGAACAGCTGGCCCTTGGGCAGCGCCAGGGTCCGCTGCGAGCCGTCCTTCATGTTGCGCTGGACGACCGAGGCGACGTCCTTGCCGGTCAGGACGAGGGTGTCCGTGCCGGTGCCCCATGCGGTGGTCATGCCCTGCGGCATGGCGACCGGCGCGGTGGAGCCGTCCGCGTACGAGGTCCAGTTGAACCCGACCTGGGTCCAGCCGGACAGATAGCCGGTCTCGCCCGCGCCGTTGATCACGGTGGCGTTGTAGTCGGGCGTGCGCTCGGCGGGAACGGTGAGTTCCGCCGGGGCGTCCGCCGCGAAGGCCGGGGTCGTGGCGAGCGGAGCGACGGCGGCCGCGATGCCGAGCGCCGTGACCGCGGCGATCGCGTTCCGTACGAGTGTGTGACGTCTCAAGTTGATGCTCCCGAAGCCGTTCAGGCATGGGAGGGCGCACGGCGCGCGGTGTGTGGCGCGACAGCGTTGCGCAGAAAAGCCCCCCGGCTCTCTGAAACCCCCCATGAGTGGTTTGACCCTAACAGCAGCCGCACGTCCTGCGACGTGGGATTACGGGGGCAAACGGAAGGGCCCGTACCACACCCGGTGGGTGCCGTACGGGCCCTTCATTTGCTACTGGGGCTCAGCCTCAGCCGTTGCGCTTCCAGCGCGGCTTGTCGTCACGGCGCCCGAAGGAGCCGGTGTTCGAGCCGGCGCCGCCACCGCGGTGGTCGTCACGGCGGCCGTAGGGACGGTCGCCGCTGCCGCCGGAGCGGAAGCCGCCCGCGGGACGGTCGTTGCGGTCACGGTTGAACGGGCGGTCGCCGCCACCGGAGCGGAAGCCGCCGGAGGGACGGTCGCCACGGTCGTCGCGGCGGAAGCCGCCACCACGGTTGTCGTCACGACGCTCGAAGCCACGGTCGTTGCGGTCGCGGTTGAAACCGCCCGACGGACGGTCGTCGCGACGGAAGCCGCCGGAGGGACGGTCGTTGCGGTCACGGTTGAAGCCGCCACCGCGGTTGTCGTCACGACGCTCGAAACCGCGGTCGTTGCGGTCGCGGTTGAAGCCACCGGAGGGACGGTCGTTGCGGTCGCGGTTGAAGCCGCCGCCACGGTTGTCGTCACGGCGGTCGTCGCGGCGGAAGCCGCCACCACGGTTGTCGTCACGACGCTCGAAGCCACGGTCGTTGCGGTCGCGGTTGAAGCCACCGGACGGGCGGTCGTCGCGGCGGAAGCCACCACGGTCACCGCGGTCGTCACGACGGTCGCGGCGCTCGAAGTTGCCCCGGTCGTCACGGCGGTCACGGTCGTACGCCGGGCGCTCGGCGCGCTCCTGCGCGACCGGCTCGGCGGCCACGACGGCGGCCGCGACCTCGGCCTCGGCGGCCTCGGCCACCTCGGCGACGGCGGCCTCCGGGTCCTCGCCGCGCTCACGGGCGGCGCGGGCCACCAGACGGTCGGCCTCGGAGCGCAGCTCGGCGGCGCGGCGCTGGGCACGCTCCAGCTCCTTGGTGAGCTGGGCGACCTCGCGCTCGGCCTGCTTGGCCGCGTTGTCGGAGGCGTCGGCCTGGACCTCGGTGAGCGAACGCGCACCGGTGATCTCGGCGACCTCCGGCTCGAAGGCGCCGGCGCTCTGGATGATGTGGCGCGAGGCGTCGACGCCCGCGTCCTCCATCAGCCGGAAGATCTGGCGACGCTGGTGCGGCAGCGACAGCGAGACCACGACACCCGACTTGCCGGCACGGGCGGTACGGCCCGAGCGGTGCAGGTAGTCCTTGTGGTCACCGGCCGGGTCCACGTTCAGGACCAGGTCGATGCCGTCGACGTGGATGCCTCGGGCGGCGACGTCGGTGGCGACCAGCGCGTTGACGTAACCGTCCTTGAAGTCCGCGAGGACGCGGGTACGGGCGCCCTGCGTCATGCCGCCGTGCAGCGCGTCGGCCTTCACGCCCGCCTCGACGAGCTGCTCGGCGATGCGGTCGGCGCCCAGCTGGGTGCGGACGAAGATGATCGTGCGGCCCTTGCGGGCGGCGATGGCGGCCGTGACCGGCGCCTTGTCCTTCGGCTTCACGACGAGGACGTGGTGGGTCATCGTGGTGACGTTGCCCTGGGCGCTGTCGACCTCGTGGCTGACCGGGTTCTTCAGGTAGCGCTTGACCAGCGTGCCGATCTCGTTCTCCATGGTGGCGGAGAAGAGCATGCGCTGGCCGCCCTCGGGGATCTGGTCGAACAGCTCGGTGACCTCGGGCAGGAAGCCCAGGTCCGACATCTGGTCGGCCTCGTCGAGGACCGCGACCTGGACGTTCTCCAGGGAGCAGGCGCCACGGTTGATGATGTCGCGCAGTCGGCCCGGGGTGGCGACGAGGATGTCGACGCCGCGCTCCAGGGCGTAGATCTGGTTGCCCATCGACGTACCGCCGCAGACGACCTTGATCTTCAGGCCGAGCACGTCGCCGTACGGCTGGAGGGCGTCCGCGACCTGCATCGCGAGCTCGCGGGTCGGGGTCAGGATGACCGCGCGGGGCTTCTTCTTCTCGGTGTGGCCGCCGGCCAGCTGGGCCAGGGTCGGCAGACCGAAGGAGAGGGTCTTGCCGGAGCCGGTGCGGCCGCGGCCGAGGATGTCCTTGCCGGCCAGGGCGTCCGGGATGGTCGCGGCCTGGATCGGGAAGGGGGTGGTCACGCCGTTCTGGGCGAGCTTGCGCACGACGCCCTCGGGCAGACCGAGGTCCGCGAAGGTGACGGTCGGCTCGGCGGCCTCGTCGGCCTCGACGACCTCGGTGATCTCGGTCTCGACGGCCTCGTCGACGGCGACGATCTCGGTGATCTCGTCGTTCTCGGGCATGACAGCGTGGTCAGAACTGGAAATGGACATGCGAAATGCGAAACCTTCCGGAGTCTCGGCACGCGCCCAAACTCCGTGAATCGCAATTCGACCGCCTCAATGCGGTCAGCCACGGCTAGGGAGAGTACGCGCCACACGGCGCTCTTCTGTGTCGGCGCCGGGCAATGGGATCAAACGATCTACCACCATACGCACTCCCCCCACAGGAGGTCAAACCGCTCCCCTGCGATCCACCTCACACCGGCCCCGCCGCCCCCCTCCTAAACCGGCCCCACCTGCGGCGATGCCGCCGGCTCGGTCCTGGAGGCGGACCCGTCGCCGAGGTCGCGCAGGGCCGTGGTGCGGGTGTCGGCGGCCGGGGAGGCGGACGGCGAGTCGCTCGGCTTGGGGGTCACCGGCGGGTCCGGCGGCGGCGTGCTGGCCGGGGGCTCGGGCGGGGTCGGCGAGGCGGGCGGCGGGGAGGGCTGCTGCGGGGGCGCGGAGGGGCCGCCCGCGGTGCCGCCGCCGGGGGGCGGCGGGTTCTGCGGCCGGGGGTGCCCGCCGGGCGAGACCGGGCCCGCCCCGGGCGCCGCCGACCCGCTCGGGCTCGGGGCCGCCGAGGCGCCGGGGGACGCCTTCGCGCCGTGCTTGCCGGGCCGGCCCTTGCCGGTCCCGGCGGAGACCGCGGCCACCCCGTCCGACTCGGCCGCCGCCCCCTCGTGCCCGGCGGAGACCGACGGCTTGGGGGCCTTCCCGTCGTCGCTCACACTCATGCAGCCCGCCGACGCCGCGACCACCAGCGCGGTCACGGCCAAACGGACGGGGGCGGACAACTGGCGCACGAGCGGCCTCCGGGGCGCGGGGCGGGGCAGGGTCGCCGTGCCCAACTCCCTTTTCCCCGCCGGGGACACGCCCGAGGACCCGCCCGTACGAACGAGATTCCGACGGGTGGTCCCGCGACGGCGAATCCGGTCCCACCCGATCAGGTCGGGGGCGGACCCGGTCGCGTTACGCCAGAGTGCCGCCGGTCAGCCCGGCCCCCAGGAACACCGCGCCGAGCCCGACGAGCACCGAGGCCGCCACGTTCGCCGCCGCCAGGAACCGCCAGCCGCGCTCGGCCAGCCGGAGCGTCTCGTACGAGAACGTCGAGTACGTGGTGAGCGCGCCGCACAGTCCGGTGCCGAGCAGCGCGTACGTGTCCGTGGTGGCGGCGGCGCCGGTGAGCGCGCCGAGCAGCAGGCTCCCGGCCGCGTTGACGACGAACGTCCCCCAGGGGAACACCGAGTCGTGGCGGGCCTGCACCGCACGGTCCGTCAGATACCGCAGCGGCGCGCCGACGGCCGCGCCCACGATCACCAGCAGCCAGGTCACGGCGTGCGCACCCCGTACTCCGCCCCCGTCCGCGCGGCCAGCGCCCGCCGGGTCGCCGTCGCCGCCAGCGACACCGCGCCGAGCGCCCCGAGGAGCGTCCCGGCCGCGTACGCCATCGCGAGCCCCGCCTGTTGGCGGGCGAGCAGCCGGGAGACCTCCACGGCGTACGTCGAGAACGTGGTGAAGCCGCCGAGCACGCCGACCCCGAGGAAGGGCCGCACCAGGTGGTGGGCGCGCCGTCCCCCCTCGCTGATCAGCGGCATCAGGACGCCGATGAGGGCGCAGCCCAGGACGTTGATCGCCAGCGTCGACCAGGGAAAGCCGCCCACCGGCACCGGCCAGGCCAGCGCGAGCCCGTACCGGGCGCTCGCCCCCAGCGCCCCGCCCGCCGAGATCACCGCGAGCACCGGCCACTTCGCACCGCCGACCGTCTCGGCGCGCTGGTCGGGAACGTGGAGGTCGACGTCCGGGTCGATGGCCTCCGGGCGCTCGCTCACCCGTAGCCCAGGGCGTGCAGCCGCTCGTCGTCGATGCCGAAGTGGTGGGCGATCTCGTGCACGCAGAAACGCCCATCAGTAACCACTTCTGGGCCGTGACCACGGCCGTACTGGGGGCGAAGGGGAGGCTTGCATGTCACCACGGGAACCATTCTCGCGCGTCACGGCAGTGCTGCGCGCGATCTTGTACCTGCGGATCTCGGATCTCACGGACACGTCCACGTCCATCCCGCGCCAGGAGAAGGCGGGCCGCAACAAGGCGGAGGACCTGGGCGCGGAAGTGATCAAGGTCCTGAAGGACGAGGACAAATCGGGATTCCTTCCCCACGTGTCCCGGCCCGACTGGGACGCCGCCCTGGACATGCTCCGCCAGCGCCTGGCGGACGTGCTGATCGTCTTCAAAGTGGACCGGGCTACACGCCAGGGCATCCCCCAGGCGTCGGAGATCATCCGTGTGGTCTACGAGACCGGCTGCCGCTTCATATCGATCGCGGACGGGATCGACTCGAACAACGAGGGCTGGGAGCTCCAGCTCATGTTGGCCGCCCATCAGGCCCATAAAGAGAGCAAGAACACATCCATCCGGGTCACGGACCTCCGGGCGGACGAACGGGACGGGGGCCGCTGGATGGGGCCGCGCCCTTACGGCTTCCTGGTCACCCCCGAGCGAAAGCTGGAGCTCCACGAAGAGGAGGCCAAGGTCATCCGAGCGGTCGTGAAGAAGCTCCTGGACCCGAAGAAGCCCGCGACTCTGCGGGGCGTAGCGGCCTGGGTGAACGCCCAGGGCCACGACGCTCCGCGCTGGGCAAGCCGCAAGATCCGCATTGCCCAGTTGGAAGCCAAGGGGGAGCCGCTGAAGGCCCAGAAGCTCCGGGAGAAGCCTCTGAAGTCGCCCAACTCTTGGTCTTGGCCCGTCGTGCGCCAACTGGTCACGTCACCCGTGATGACCGGCCACCTGCCGCACAAGGGCGCGATATACCGACACTCGCAGAGCGGAGAAATGGTCCGTGTCGGCCCAAAGGTGATCTCTCTGGCGGACTGGACACGGCTCAGAGCGATGTTCGGGGAGCGCGTCCCCACCCACTGGAAGCGGTCGGCGGTCCCCAGCACCAAGTCCAGGGACACGGGCCGCCGGGTGACCGGGCTCCTGTCCGACTACCTCCACTGCGGCGAGTGCGGGTCCCGCGAGTCGTACGACGCGTACTACGTCCGAAACGGGAAGCCCTGGCCCCGGTACCGCTGCATCCGCCGCCACTTCAGCGGGCGGTGCCCCGGAACCCTGATGAAGGGCCCCCACGCGGATCACTTCGTGACCCAGGCCATGGTCACGCGACTGAACGCCCTGGAGGACGATCACCCCGCCCTGTTGGCCATCGCGGAGCGGTGGAACGACCTGCGGCACCCCGAGCACGCGGCCAGGCGCCACGACCTGGAGGCCCGCATCCAGGAGGAGGAGCAGTTCCTGGACCGCCTGGAGGAGGAGAAGCTGAGCGGCCTGTTCCCGGGAGCACGGGGTGAGGCTCGATTCCGGGGCCGCTACGACGCCGCGAATGAGCGGCTGACGACGTACGAGAAGGAGCTTCAGTCCCTGCCTACCGGCACGGCCCTGGACATCACGTTCCTGCGGGATTCAGTGCTCTTCGAAGAGGCGTGGGAGGGGTGGGATCTCTCGACGAAGCGAGACATCCTCGGCCTGGTTCTGGAACAGGCATGGCTTTTCAAAGCCCCGGCCTCCGGCGTGAAGCCGTCCATTGACCGGTTCCGGTTCTGGTGGGTGGGAGACCCGGAGCCGACGGATATCGGCGTTTCGTTGACGCTCTCTGACGAGACCGTGTAGCACCTGGCGCCACACAGGCCCGCCTGTCCCCATCGGGGAGAGGCGGGCCTTTTTTCGGCATCCGCCGGTACCGGCACTCCCCGCCGAAGTAAGCGCCCAAAGGCCCAGCGGGTGGAGTGCAGCAGAAAAGTTGCTGCCCGGCCCTTCTTTCTCCATGTGTGTGTAGAAAAAGAAGGATCTGGCAGCAACTTTTCTGCTGCACTCTGCCGAGAGGAGCGGGAGCGTCAGACAGGGGCTGACTGTAACGGCTCTCAGTTTATGTGAGTGAGGACGCCTACCTTTCGGCTCCCTCACCCGGCGGCACCGGGAGCGCCTTCTGTGGCGCGCATGAAATGGCCACTCAACCTCGCGTCCCGGCACCTCGGGTCGTGGGGTTTTTGCATGTCTGCATACCGCTACTCACACGGGGGTTACCCATGCTGGCCGAACGAATCAACCTACTGCGACGGGTAATCGCCGCTCTCTCCGACGCGCTCCACCTGGCGAACGGCCTGGGTGAGAGTGAGCGTGCCGCCGAGTTCTACGCCCTGCGGGATTCCGCCGCGCGGGAGTTGAACATGACTGTGGAGCAGGCGTTCACAAACGGCGTGCTGACAGACGCAGAAGTCCGCAACGCCCGGCGGCCGATTTACGGAGCCCAGCATGAAGCGGTGAACGCCCATGTCTGAGCCGGGCGGCTTTCCGCCCGCTCCGGCTGATGAGCAGCCACTCTCGCCAGAGCCTGGCGACTCGACCGAGACGGAGGCCGAACGGCTTCGGGCCGAACTGGCGGAAGCAAGGGAGGAAGAGGCTCGCTACCGGGGTCAGGCAGAGGCAGCGGCGGAACGGGAGACGGAACTCCAGCGCGAACGCCTGGGCCGCAAGTACAGCCTTCCCGACGTGTTCGCGGCCCTGATCCAGGGAGATGACGACGACGCCCGGGAGGCGCACGCCAAGGCCCTGGCGGAGGCATTCCACGCCCGGCCCGTCCGCCTTGGTAACGGCGGCCTGGACCCGACCGGCGGCGACCGCCAGGCCGTCACCTGGGACCGCCTGTTCGCCCGAGCCCGCCAGAACCGAGCGCACGGCCAGGGCGCCACCATCGTCGGCGGACTCCGCTGACCACCACGACCAGGAGCAGAACCGTATGTCTCTACTGACCAGCTCCGCCGGTGTCGGCGGCATCACCCCTGACGATTACGGGCCGCTCATTGTTCAGCCCGTGGAGCGAGAGAGCGTGGCTCTCCAGGTGGCCACCCAACTGACCACCACCAGCACCACCGTTCGCATCCCCGTGGTGCAGACCGACGCGGGCGCCAGTTACGTGGCGGAGGGCGCCGAGATAGCCCCCTCGGACGCTGCCCTGGGCGAACTTGTGATCACCCCGCCCAAGCTCGCTGGCCTGTCAATCGTCTCCAGCGAACTGTCCGAGGACTCCAATCCGGCGGCGCAGCAGATGATCGGAAATGGCCTGGCCCGCTCCATCGCCCGAGCCCTGGATTCGGCGTTCTTCAACGCTCTTCCGGCGCCAGCTCCGCCAGGCCTGGAGGCTGTGTCCGGCGTGGGCACGGTGAAGGCCGGGGCCACGATCAACAACGCGGACGCCTTCCTGACCGCGATCAGCCAGGCCGAGGAGCAGGGCGCGACTCTGACAGCATTCGTCGCTCATCCCAGTGACGCCCTGGCGCTCGGGAAGCTAAAGCAGGGCAAGGATTCCAACGTGCCTTTGCTGGGGAACGACCCGACTCTCCCAACTCGCCGCACAATCCTTGGTGTTCCGCTCCATGTGTGCAGTGCGGTGAAGCCCGGCACGATCTGGGGCCTGCCCAAGGATCGGGTCATGGTGGTTATGCGGCGGGACGTGCGGGTGGACGTGTCCACTGACGCCAAGTTCACGAGCGATCAGGTCGCGGTGAAGGCCACGATGCGGGCGGCCGGAGCCTTCCCTCACCCGGCCGCCATCCAGAAGATCACCGTGGGCGCGGCCTGATGTCACGCTATTCGCGCCACCGCCGGGCCTTCACAAGTACCCGGCCCGGCGGGGCTGTGGGAACACTGCCCCGAGAGACGGCCGGAGCGACCGTCCATGCGGACCCCTTGACCGGCTTACGCGGCTGCGATGGGGGATTGACTTACCGGGGCGCCGGCGACGGGGTGGACGCGGGCCATGTGCGCCCGCTGTCCCTCGGTGGCGAGGACATAGACAGCATCGTTCAGGTGCTGTGTCACGGGTGCCATGGGTTGAAGACGCGTACGGAGTTCGGGGCGCTCGCATGATTGGTGTCACAGGTTCGCCCGGGTTGGCTATCGGCGTCGCTCCTCCTCCATTGGCATCTCGAACAATGCCAGAGGCGCGATGTTGTACTTGTCGTGGGCGGTGAACATTGCGCGCGGCTCACCGGAGTTGCCTACGACCGTCAGGCTCGCCGGAATGTACTTCCCGCCGCTGACGACAACGACGGGCTGGTCGTCGCGGTACTCGATCGCCAGCGTGCCGATGTCCTCGGGCTTGACCTGGTCGGCCGGGATGATCCGGCTGGATTGTTGAGCCAGGGGCATGCGGGTTTGGCCGCCGACCAAAATCACGTCGTGGATACCGGCAACGTCGATTCCGGGGTCGCGAAGCCGCCGCTCTGACACCGACACCGACTCGAAGGCACGCACGAGTTCAACGAGTGCAGCCGATGACCGGCCTTCGGACCGCTCCGTGACGAGTTCGGCTTCGCGAGCAATGGCCGCGAGCAGTGCGTTACGGGTCTCGGTGACGGCGCGGGGTTGAGTCACGGTGATCTGCGCCGAGATGGTGCTCCCGTCGGGTGCCTCGGACGTGACTTGTTCGTATGACATGAGCGTCCCCTCCCAGGTCGACCCCTTGTCGACCTGGTCAGAGCGTCGCAGGACGCAGCGTCACTAGACAGTGACTCTCGGCGGAACGGCCGGGAATCGACAGAGTGGCGTAAAGGTGCTGCCACGTAGGCCTGTTGGAGGTTCGCGTGGCGTGGGAGACCAGCGACCGGCGCTCACGCCTGCCCAGCGACTGCCCAAGCGGCGTGCGGTTGTCCTGCGGCGTGACGGCTATCAGTGCGTGGCCAGGCTGCTGGACGGCCCACGGTGTCCCGAGCCTGGTACGGACGTGGACCACATCGAGCCTGGTGACAACCACGACGTGACGAACCTTCAGGCGCTCTGCGCCTGGCACCACTCGCGCAAGACAGCGCACGAGGCTGCGGTGGCCAGGGTGCGGAGGCAGGGGCCACGGCGTACCCGTCCGGAGCGTCGGCATCCTGGCGACCTGGCTTGATGGTCATCCGAATTGGGCTCAATCACAGTCAGTGATCAATGTTCGATTTCATCATCTTGACTCTGATGTCTGAATTGGGTGGGGGTGACCCCCTTTTGGATCTTGAGAAGCATCGAAGCGTGATACCGCCTCGGTCCCTGTACGGGTTCCAGGGTCCGCCTGGACCCCTTGCCTGACGCCTCGCATACGGCCTGACCAGTAGAAACGCCCAATTAAGGGGGTTCACCCCCGGCCCACAAGCGCCCCTAACGGCGCTTTCGCTACCTAGGCCCCGCCTCCGTTGCCCCTCCAGGCGCCGGAGCCGGGGCCTCTTCGCGCTCACGCGGCGCCGTCGAGTACCGCCCGAACCTCCGGAATGTCTCGGTAGTCGTCCAGTCGTGCCAGCACGACCCGGACGCGCTCAGCCGTCCGTTCGCTGGCCACGTCCGCGCTCAACGTGATGACCCGCTCCGCCGTGGCTGCCGCTTCTTCGGGCTCGTTGGCGTCCGCCAGCGCGATGGCGAGCCACGACAGGTACAGGGCGAGTTCCCGCGTGTGCGTGGCGTCGTACCGGCCGAGCACGTCGCGGAGCAGTGGAACAGCCCGGAGTGGTCGGCGTAGCTCCGTGTAGACGCGAGACTCCATGACCTGTAGTTCCCCGGAGTCGACCCAATACAGGTAGGGCGGGCTCGCGCTCCCTTCGCTGTCCTGGCTCAGCGCCTCGCTGGCCTCTCCGAGCGCCCGCATGGCGGGCTGAGCCTGACCAGCCTTGGTGTGCGCCCATGCGACCCGATCGAGGTACAGCGCGCGAGCCTTGGCGGGTGCATCCGTTCCAGCCCCGTCGAGAGCGGCACGGGCAAGCTGGATGCCCTCAACCTCCCGGCCTGTATTGCTGAGTTGGTAGGCGAGCGACCCGGCGAGATTCCCGGCTAACGTGTCGTCCTCTGCCTGCCGTGCGGCACTGAGCCCCAGCCGGTAGATCGACTCCGCCTCTGCGTACTGTCCAGCATCACTGGCGATCCATCCGGCAATCTGCGCCAACTCGCCGACTTGTCGCAGGAGTTCGCGGCCTACCTCCCCGCTGTGGCTGCCTTCTCGGTAGAGCTTCACTGCCGACCGGAGTTCGCGGAGCGCGGGACGGATGAGGTCACCACCAGCCAGAACGTCATCAGCAAGCCTGAGCCCGTGGACGCGCTGCTGTAGGTCGTCTACCTGCCCCATGCCGATACGGCGCCCCGCGCGGGCGCTGAGAGGCGCTAGCGGATCACCGGTGGGCAAGTAGTCAGCGAGCGTCGGCAACGGGGGTTCAGCGGGCTTCTGCGGCTCTGTGAGCGCGCCCACGGGGATGCCGAGAGCGGCAGCGATGAACGGCAACCACTCGCGAGGCTTGCGCTTTCCCGTCTCCCATCGGCTGACCTCCTGGCGGCCTACCGGTTCGCCCTGAACCCCGGCAACGCGGCATACCTCCCGTGCTAGGCGTGCCTGACTCCACCCGCACCGGTCCCGCTCGCGCCGGATGTTGGCCCCGATGTTCCCCGACATGCGCCCAGTCTGGCCGACAGCTGGCCTACACGGGGCCGCTAGTCGGCATTCCTCGGTAGCAGGACGATCAAGGCCCACAACGGCCGAGGGGATAGCGACATGAGCCAGGAGGAACCGGCGCAGGCGGCGCGCTACATGATTGACCGCTCCGGGAAGGTCGGGGAGGTGGTCGGTTCCTACCTGGGGAGCGTCTACCTCCGGCCGCCGGGCGGGGGATTGGAGTGGTCGGTCCGCCCGGACACGCTGAGGGACCCGACGCCGCAGGAGCTGGGCGCCGCGCTCCGGCCCATGGGACCGGTCGGCGGTGGCCGCTGATGTGGGCGGTGCGATCGAGCATGCCGGAGGTGACCGGCGGACTGCCGCTCCGGCCCGACCTGGAACCGCTCGCGCATCCGGAGTGCGTCATCTGCCGGGACATGGCGCACCTGCGGTCCGACGCCCGCGAGAGGGGCGACCGGGAGGCCGTGGCGGACTGCAACGCCCACATCGGCAACCACCCCCACACGCAGACGCCGAAGACATCCGCGCTGACGCAGGGGAGCAGAGCGTGAGCACCAAAGCCCTGTTCACGTACGCCGTGCACCGGATCGGCCGGCACCCGGAGGCGGAGGTCACCATGACGGCCCGGTGCCTGGCCGCCACGTGCGGGTGGGAGCTTGCTCCGACCGGTGACCTGGCGGCCGGGGACGAAGCGTGCATGACCCACACCGGCCTCCGCCCCGGCCACGACCGGTTCGAACGCCAGTGGTCCGAAGTGTCGCTGGTGACCCGTGCGAACGGGGCCGCCGTGTCCCGGGCGGGGAGTGCGAGATGACTCACCCGTTACTGCGGGCGGCCCTGGCCCGCATGGCCGAGTTCCCCGACGGCCAGGGCGCCGGGTTCAGCGCCGATTGCCTGGCGGACGGATGCGGATGGAACCAGGAGGTCACTGCGGATTTCATCGCGGCCCACACGGTCCTGGAGGACCACGCCCTGGAGAGCGGCCACACGATCTTCAGCACCGTGGTGGCCACGATCAGTGTCGTGGACGTTCCCGGGGTGGAGGAGCTGCGCCGGGAGGGCCGCAAGGAGCGGTGGAGGGCGGACAGTCCCGCCGGACAGGCCCCCGCGTGAAGCGCCAGGCTCTGGCCGTCACGCTCGGCGCGGTCCTGTGGATCGTGACCGTGGCCCTGATGGCCAGACGCCTCTAACACTCCCGGCCCCGTTGGCCGTTCAGGTTCTCGGCTACGGATCGAAACGGCCAACGGGGTTCGGGGCAAGCTCCGCTCCCAGGGCACTAGTGCCGCATCAGGTGACGTTTGCCCCAACATGGGTCTGCTGGGTGGCAGTTGGCGGTCAGAATGGTGGGATGGCCGAGCGTGTGCGGGTGCGGGAGATCGA
>NZ_BMTS01000026.1 GCF_014649795.1 Streptomyces melanogenes | reverse complement strand
ACGGAAGCCATGAATGGCAGAAGACGTAGAGCCACACCTGATGCCCCTGGGCGGGTCAACCATACGAGGGGCTCACCCTGTCCCGCTGAACAACGTAGGGAAGATGTAGGCACGCTTGTCGAGTCTCGTCGCCACGGCCCGGGAGTTCTTCAACGCGTCAATCGTTCGCTCAACTTCGTTCCTGCGCTTGTAGATCGTCTTGTCGAAGCCAGCAGGTCGGCCGCCCCTGCTGCCGCGGGCTTGGCGGTTGGCCCGCTGGTTCTTCGGTTCGGTGATCGTGTGCTTGATCCGGCGCCGTCGCAGGTAGCGGCGGTTGCGGCGGGAGGAATACGCCTTGTCTCCGCCGAGATGATCAGGTCGAGTCCGGGGACGCCCACCGTCCAGCCGGGCGACACGGACGCGCTCCATGACCGGGATGAACTGTGGGGCATCACCCCACTGGCCCGGGGTGATCAGTAGAGCCAGTGGGCAACGACCACCCTCGCCGGCAAGGTGGATCTTGCAGGTCAGGCCGCCCCGGGAGCGTCCGAGCCCCTCGTCGGGGCGGTGCTGGCGGGGCGTGCGTCTTTCCCGGCAGCCGCGGGGCCTCGCGCCGGACACCCCGACCGCCGACATCCGCATCGGGTACGCCCGCTGCTCGACGCTCACCCACGAACTCCAGTCGCAGCTCAACGCCTTGGCCAAGCACGGCATCGAGCGCGACAAGGTGTTCTCCGAGAAGATCAGCACCCGCGTCCGCGTCCGGCCCCAGTTCGAGGCCGTGGGGCCACGGCCAAGGCGTTCTCCGCGGAACTCAACTCCGGGGCGTTCCGGGGGCGTCGAGGTCACTCGCGACCGCACGACCCGGGAGAGCGGCTTTGTCGGCAGCCCCACCTACCCCCTTCGAGGTTTGTGTTTCCTCCCTATCAGAACCTCCCGTCTCGCGTGCATACTGGAGGCCCAGAAAGTTACCGGGGGTACGCGGCCAACGGTCCGAGATTCTCCTCGGTCGGCACCAGAGCGGGGGGCTGACGGTGCGTCATCCTGTGGGGACGTCGGAGGACGTCACCCGAGGTTCCCTCCTCGGTCGGCACCCATGTGAAACATCGCGCGTGGCCCGAATCCCACACTTCTCAGGAGCCGTCTTGCACATACCGAAATATGTCACCGCCATCTGTGCCACCGCCGCGGCGACGGTCTTAGCCACCTCCACCCCCGCAGCAGCGGAGACCGGCCCCGAGCAGGACAATATCCTTCCCGCCATCGCCTATTCCATCCTCCACCTCGACATCGATCCGCCGGGCGCCAACGACTGGAACTGCCGTCCCAGCGCCACCCACCCGCGTCCGGTCGTCCTGGTCCACGGCACCTACGAGAACCGCTACAACAACTGGGCTCGGATGTCCCCCGAGTTGAAGGCCCAGGGCTACTGCGTCTACTCCCTCGACTACGGCGACACCGACGACGCCGGAGTGGCTCTCGCTCCCACCGTCAAGGGCTACGGAGACATCAAGCAGTCCTCCAAGGAGCTGGCCGCCTTCGTGGACAAGGTGCTCGCCGCCAGCGGCTCCGGCCAGGTGGACCTCGTCGGCCACTCCCAGGGCGGGACCCTGTCCCGCTGGTATCTCAAGGCCGACGGAGGCGCGAACCCGACCGACCCCTCGAAGAACAAGGTCAAGAAGGTCGTCCAGCTCGGCGCGACCAACCACGGCACCACCATGAGCGGCATCGAGACGCTCGCCGACGCGCTCCACATGCTGGGCGCCGGGGAGAAGCCCTTGGGGAAGGCGGGCATCCAGCAGTACGAGAAGTCCGACTTCATCAAGGAGCTCAACGCCGACGGGGACACCGTCCCCGGGGTCGACTACACCGTGATCGGCACGAAGTACGACGAGATCACCACCCCCTGGCAGAGCACGTTCATGACGGCGGGCCCCGGAGCAACGGTGCAGAACATCACCTTGCAGGAGGGCTGCTTCGTCGACTTCTCCGCCCATCTGAGCATGTCGTACAGCCCGCGTGCGATCGGACTGGTCAAGCGGGCCCTGGACCCCTCGGCCCCGGCGGCTCCCTGCGTGCCGAGGGCGCCCGGCTTCTGATTCCGCCCGGAAGGTCCGCCCTGGCCGATCTCGATCGTCGATCGGCGGCGGCTGGAACACGTACAACACCCTGTTCTAGGCGATGCGTTGCCGCTCGCGGTGCGCTCGGCCGGGATCCGGCTGAGCGCACCGCTGTTTTCCACGCGCCCGTGGAGCGGATGGAGACGAGCGCCCCGGCTTTCCAGCACGGTTTGGGTGTGGCGGCGGGTCTCGGCAAGGGACTCGACGAGGCCCAGGAAGTCCACTGCGCGACGTGCCATCACCTCGATGAGTTCGCCAAGGCGGACAACTTCGACCCGGAGACGGTCCCTTCCGACTTTGCGTGAACCACCTTCCGCTGCCGGGCTCGTGACGCCTGCGGGGCCGGGGGCGGCTTGATCGTCGAGGGTGGTGCGGGAAAGGATCGACGGGCCGTGTCGGCGCGAGGGGCCGACGGCGTACGAGAAGGACAAGGTGGGGCGGGATGAGCGAGCACGGCCGGCGGCGACGTCACCGTACGGTGGACCGGGTCGCGTGGATCCTGGAGGCCGCCGCGCGGGAGCCGGGCGGGGTGACCGTGGCCGAGGTGGCGCGGACGGTCGGGGCGCCGGCGAGCTCGGTGCAGGACCTGGTCAACGGCCTTGCCGCGACCGGCTTTCTGCTGGAGCAGCACGGGCGCTTCAGGCTCGGGCCCGCCCCGCACGTCCTCAACCTCATCGCCGGCCGGGTCGTCCCGCGGATCAGCCAGGCCGAGCTTGACGAACTGAGCCGCGTCGCGGGTACCCCGGTGCTGCTCACGGTGCGGGTCGGGCTCGACGCCGTGCATCTCGCGCGCGGCGGCGAGGACGAGATCCCCCGCCTCCTGCCGCTCGCCGACGAGCACATGGCCCGGCCGCTGCTGCGCACCGCCGCAGGCCGACTGCTGCTGGCCTTCACCGACGAGGCGGAGCGCCGTGGGCTGCTCGACGAGCTCGCCTGCCATGACCCCGAGGCGGTCGCGGAGTTCCGCCGCGCCCTTCCTGCGATCCGCGCGTCGCGCATCAGCCGCAGCGAGGGCCTGGCAGACCCCGAGGTCAGCGCGCTCGCGATCCCCGTCACCGAAGGCCCCGTCGTCACGGGCGCCCTCGTTCTGACGCACCGGCGCCGCGGCCGCTCGGAGCGGCTCAGTCTGGACCGGGCGGCGGCCCGGCTGCTCGCGCACATCCAGGAGGGGCGGACGTGACGTTCGCATCAGTTCACGGATATCCGTGAATGCGGGCACTCGTACGGTGCCGGGAACGAGCATCCCGGCATGACATCGAACACGCTCACCACGACCGGGCCCACGCCTCCGTCGTCCACCGGCGAGATGCTCTCCCGGCTGCTGCACACCCTCGGCGATCCTGATCCGGCCCGGGGAGCTGAGGACATCACTGTCGTCGGGGCCGATCCCCTACTGCCCTCGGTGCACCGCCTCGTCGATGCCATGTCGGCCGCGATCGGGGTCTTCGGGCGGCAGATGGCAGCGGTCGGCGAACAGCGCGGCCACCCGCACCAGAGGGTCCAGGTGCAGGCCGGGGCCGCGATCGACCAGCTCATGGCGACGTATCACACGACGCTCTCGGGGCGCCCGCTCGGCGCTCTGCTCGACGATCCGACGCTGCTCGGCAACAACGACTTCTACCGGGCGCGCGACGGCCGTTGGATCTTCATCATCACCACCTATCCGCATCTGCGGGACGCGGTCCGCTCCGTGCTCAGGTGCGGGCTCGACAAGGTGGGGATCGCGCGGGCCGCGGCCGACTGGGATGCCTTCACGCTGGAGGAGGCCATCTGCGCGCGGGGCGGCGTCGCCTGCGCGGTGCGCAGCCGGGACGAGTGGCTCGCGCACCCTGCCGGGCGGTATGTCGCGCGGCGCCCGGTCGTCGAGATCGACCGTGTCGGAGACGGACCGGCCCGGCCTCTGGAGCCGATCGGCGAGGCCGATGAGGCGCTCGCGGGCGTACGGGTGCTCGATCTCACCCATGTCATCGCAGGTCCCGTCGCGGCGCGACTGCTCGCCCAGTTCGGCGCCGACGTGCTGCACCTGTCGCGCCCCGACCGCCCCGACCCGATCCCGATGATCGCGATGACCGGCGGCGGCAAGCGCAACGCCTACTGCGACCTGCGCGACGCTCACGACCGTACGGCCTTCGATGACGCACTCCAGGACGCGGACGTCTTCGTGCACGCCTACCGGGGACTCGCCCGGCACGGGGCGTCGACCGAGGAACTCGTCCGGCGCCGCCCCGGACTGATCACCCTCGAATACCATGCCTGGGGCGCCGACGGGCCCTGGGGCGAACGCGGCGGGTTCGACCAACTCGCCTGCTCCGCCACCGGATTCGCCGTCGAGGAGTGGACCGACCGGCCGTCGCTGCCGCCGACGTACCTGCTCAACGACTACCTCGCCGCCTACCTCGGGGCCGCCGCCGTGGCAACGGTCCTGCGCCGGCGTGCGACCGAGGGCGGCTCCTGGCGGATCCGCGTGACCTTGGCCGGGGTGTGCCACTGGGTGCAGGCACTCGGTCTCCTTGCCCGGGAGGACGTCATCGACCTGCCCCGGCCCGGGCGTACGCCGCTCGCCGCGCTGTCGACCACCGAAACCGACTTCGGCCCGCTCACCGAACCGGCGACACCCTTCGCGTACAGCGGGCGCACGGTCCCCCAGCCCGGCCGGCGTTCCCCGCTCGGGTCTGCCGCGCTCCAGTGGCGCTAAGGCCTGTCGTCAAACTCCCGTCTGCCCCGGCACGGCACCAAGCATCCGCCGCCGCCCGTACCGCACCACCGTTCGCCCGCCCCACCCCCATCCCCAGGAGGCACCCGGAAGATGTCCGAGAAACCGACCGGCCCGTCCGGCCACGGACTCCTCGCCGGAGTCCGCGTCATCGAACTGGCCAGCGTGATCATGGCCCCGTACGCCGCTCAGCAGCTCGGTGACCTGGGCGCGGACGTGATCAAAGTCGAGCCGCCCACGGGCGACATGACGCGCCACTACCCGCCGCGACGCCACCCCGGCATGGGCGGCCCGGCACTCAACCTGAACCGCAACAAGCGCAGCGCCGCCATCGACCTCAAGGCCCCGCACGGCCGCGACGCCCTGCTCGCCCTGCTGCGCACCGCCGACGTCTTCATCACCAATGTGCGCCCACAGGCCCTGGAGAAGCTCCGACTCGGCTACGACGACGTCGCAGCCTGCAACCCCGACCTGATCTATGCCAACGCCCAGGGTTTCCGCAGCGACAGCCGCCTTGGCACCCACGCCGCCTACGACGACATCATCCAGGCGGCCAGCGGCCTGGTCTGGCTCAACCACCAGGTCTCCGGTCAGCCGCACTACGTTCCCACCGTCCTGGCCGACAAGATCTGCGGAATGCAGATCGCCCAGTCGGTCCTGGCCGCGCTGCACTACCGCGAGCACGGCGGCACCGGACAGCACATCGAGGTCCCGATGGCCGACACCATGCTCGCCTTCAACCTGGTCGAGCACCTGGGCGCGGCAACGCTGGAACCCGAGGGGGCATTCGGCTCGGCACGCTCGCTCAGCCCGCAGCGCCGCGCCCTGCGCACCGCCGACGGCTGGATGTGCATCCTGCCGCACAGCGACCGCAACTGGCGGGACTTCACCGCCTTCGTCGGCCGCCCCGAACTGGCCGCCGACCCGCGCTTCTCCACCGGCCCCGACCGGGCCCGCAACGCCGACGCGTTCTATCCGCTGCTCGCGGAGCTGACGCTGCGGCACACCAGCGCCGAGTGGCAGGAGTTCTGCGACCGGGCGGGCATCGCCGCCGCCCCGGTGCTCGACCTGGCCTCGGCCGCCACCACCGCCTACGCCCAGGAGGGCGGCCTGCTGTACGAGGCCGAGCACCCCACCGAGGGCCGCTACCGGGTCATCGGCAACCCGGTGCGCTACTCGGCCGACCCCAAACCGCGCCTGCGGCCCTGCCCGGCCATAGGCCAGCACACCGACGAGGTCCTTGGCGAAGTCGGCTTCGACCCCGCCCTGCTGCACCCCGCAAACTGACCGGATTCCCTCACCGGCAACAACACATACCCACCGCCGATTCACCAGACCGGAAGCGAATAAGCCATGTCTCCTTCGACGCTTTCACCGATCGCATTCCCTGATGTCGCCCTGCCCGAATCGGCCCGCAGACTCCGCACCGAGGTCCGCGCGTTTCTCGACGAGGAGCACGCCCGCGGCACCGTGCTCGGCCGCCCCGACTCCTGGCTGGCCGGCTGGGATCCCGACTTCAGCCGCCGCCTCGCCGAGCGCGGCTGGGTCGGTATGGCCCTGCCCACCGAGTACGGCGGCGCGGGCCGCGGCTTCCTGGAGCGCTACGTGGTGATCGAGGAACTGCTCGCCGCCGGCGCCCCGGTCAGCGCCCACTGGGTCTCCGACCGGCAAGCCGGCCCGTCCATCCTCCAGCACGGAACCGAAGAGCAGCGCCGCTTCTTCCTGCCGAGGATCGCCGCCGGGCAGTGCTTCTTCTCCATCGGCATGAGCGAGAAGAACAGCGGTTCCGACCTGGCCTCGGTCGCCACCCGCGCCGAACGCACCGCCGACGGCTGGCGGCTGACCGGCACCAAGATGTGGACCGGCGGCGCCCACGTCAACGACTACGCCATCGTCCTGGCCCGCACCGACGAGGCCGAGGACAAGCACGCGGGCCTGAGCCAGTTCGTCGTCGACCTGCGCGCCCCGGGCGTACGCATCGAGCCGATCCACCTGATGAGCGGCGAGCACCGCTTCAACGCCGTCCACCTCGAAGGCGTCGACGTCCCCGACGGCATGCTGCTCGGGCGGCCGGGCGACGGCTGGAAGCAGGTCACCGGCGAACTCGCCTTCGAGCGCAGCGGCCCGGAACGCTACCTGTCCACCTTCCCCCTGCTGGCCTCCCTGCTCCGCGAACTCGAGCAGCGCCCGGCCACGGCCGAACAGCTCACCCAGGTCGGCATCCTGACGGCCCGTCTGCACAGCATCCGCCGCCTGTCCCTCGGCGTGGCCGCCGCGCTGGACGCCGGGGCGTCGCCCGATATCCAGGCCGCCCTGGTCAAGGACCTCGGCACCCGCCTCGAGGGCACGCTGACCGACACCGTCCGCAGCATCCTGCCGACCCCGGCCGACCCGCACGCCACCCCCGGCACCCACCCCGAACTGCTCGCCTTCGCCCAGTTGCACAGCCCCGGCTACACGCTGCGCGGCGGCACCAACGAAATCCTTCGCGGCATCATCACTCGCGGTCTGGAGCAGCACCGATGAACACCCACACGATCGACACCGGCGCCCCCGTCGTCCCCGCCGACGCCTACGACACCGCCACCTTCTACGCCGACGCGGACTCCATCGCCACCGTCACCAACACCACCGCCTCCGATACCGTGGCCCTCCCGTCCCCGGACGCCGCCACCGCCGAACTCCTCGCCGCTGTAAAGGAGGCGGGACGCCGCGCCGTCCCCGGGCCGTTCGCCGAAACCGCCCTGGTCGCCCGCCCGCTGCTGCACCGCGCCCATCTCCCCGTCCCCGACGGCCCGCTCAGCTACGCCATCGCCCCCGAGCTCACCGTCCGTTACGCCCACCCGGCCGCCTCCGCCGTCGGCTCGGCGGGATGCTCCGGCGAGGACAACACCCTGCTGGTCACCGGCGCCCTCCGGCGCGTCCCCTGGGCCCGCGCCGCCACCGCCGTGGTCGTCCTGGCCACCGCCCCCTTCGGCCCCGTCCTGTTCACCCTCACCCCCGACCAGGCCGCCCTCACCCCCGGCGCCAACCTCGCGGGGGAACCCCGCGACGACCTGCACCTCGCCGCCCTGGAGATCCCCGCCTCCCACGTCCGCAGGATCTCCCCCGAACTGCTCGACGAGGCCCGGCTCCGCGCGGCCCTGGCCCGCTCCGCCCTGATCGCCGGAGCCGCCGAACGCTGCGTCGACCTGACGGTCGCCCACACCACCGCCCGCACCCAGTTCGGCCGCCCCCTCAGCCGCTTCCAGGCCGTCAAGCAGGAAGAGGCACGGCTGATCGAGGAGGCCGCTCTGGTCCGCGCCGCCGTCCAGGCCGCCGCCGTGCCGCTGGACACCGGCGGGACGGCCGCATACTTCGCCATCGCCGCCGCCAAGACCCAGGCATCCGCCTCGGCCGCCGAGATCGCCCGCATCGCCCACCAACTCCACGGCGCCATCGGCATCACCCAGCTCAACCCCCTCCACCTCGCCACCACCCGCCTGTGGTCCTGGCGCGACGAGGACGGCGACGAAACCTACTGGGCCCCCCGCCTGGCCCGCCCCCTCACCGCCACCACCCTCTGGCCCACCCTCACCACCACACCCTGACCCCTCGCCGCCGACCTGCCTTGCCGCCGACCGGCCCAGTCCGGTCGGCGGCGAGGCAGCTCTCCCTGGCTTGGGGTGGTGTCACCGGGTTCGCAGGAATCGACAGACTGCTGATCAGGGCATAACCACCCCACTCTTTCTGATCCCCGCAGGGCTCTGGCGGGCTTACCGTCCGTACGACGGAGGCTCATCGAGACTTCGCCGACCACACGCGATGTACCCCGCCCCCGGGCAACAAGAGCGGGGAGCAGGAACCCTGTTCTCCACGTCGCTTCGCCACTGAGTGATGGGTCTGGCTCCCGGCTGCATCGCGGCGCGGCAAGGAAGAGGTTCCCCCTGACGGGGCGCTACCGTCATGAGAGTGACAGGAATCAGTGCCGACCGGCGGTGGTCCGAATCCATGCCGGCAGCCTATGAGCAGTACCTCGTGCCTGTGGTCTTCCGGCCCTTCGCCGAGGACCTGACCGCCCGGGCGGCGGCACTTCACCCTCGGCGCATCCTCGAACTCGCCGCCGGGACTGGCGTGTTGACAGCGGAGCTGCTCGCAGCGGCACCCTCGGCCGAGGTGACAGCCACCGACCTGAACAAGGCCATGGTCGCCTTCGGGTCGACCCGGGCCCCGGGCGCGGTGTGGCGGCAGGCCGACGCGCAGCTGCTGCCGTTCCCGGACCAAGGCTTCGACCTGGTGGTCTGCCAGTTCGGCGTGATGTTCTTTCCCGACCGCATCGAGGCCTTCACGGAGGTCCGCCGGGTGCTGGCACCGGGGGGCCGGTTCCTGTTCAACACCTGGGGCCCCTTCGAAACGCACGCCTTCGAAGTCGCGCTGCAAGCCGGACTGGAGCGAGCCATGCCGGTCGACCCGCCACGGTTCTTCCAGACGGTTCCGCACGGCTACGCCGACCCCGATCTCGTGGCCGCCGACCTGGCGGCCGCCGGGTTCGCCATCGAGGACCAGCAAGAGCTGACCCTTCAGGGCCGAGCCACGTCGACCGCCGACCTCGCCACCGGATACCTCACCGGGACACCGGTACGCGCGGCCATTGAGGAACGCGGCGACGAACCGGCCGTCCGAGCCACCGTCATCGAAGAGATGACAGCCCGCCTGGGCCCCGGGCCCGTCACCGCCCCCATGACGGCCTACGTCTTCCGCGCCGCAGCCTGAACGCAGGACACGCCCGCGCAGAGAATAAGCATGAGCCGACCTCGACGGGGCGCGCCGCACGAACGTCTGCTGCTCATCAGGCAACATTCGCCCTGGTGACGGCCTTGAATGAGGGCTGCCATGTCAGCCGGATCGAGGTCGGCACTCTGCGCGACCGTGTCGTTCCTGTCCGGACTGCGCGGTGACGTCGATGCGACAACGCTGCGCTGTCGCCATGCCGATCGGCTCCGGAACCAGCGCCGCCGACGTTGCCGACACCGGCACCGTAGAGTGGGAGAAGCCGTCTCGTGGAGGGCGCCGGTCAGTGGGTTTGATCGTGACTGGGATCGGCGTCGGGCAGCTCCGTTTAGGCTGAACTTGTGTTTAACCGACTCAAGATAGCCGTGTTGCCGCCGGGGCCCCGGTGGGCGTGTCAGGTTCGGTTCTGGGTGGATGGCTGTGACGTGGTGGAGGCAGCGGTCTACGAGGGTGGGCGCGGACCGTTTGCCGCGCACGTGTTGCAGACGGACCGGCCGAGTCCGCTCGCGGCTACCAACAAAGCCCGCCGCCTCAGGCTGGGCGAACCGGAGTGCACCGGCGGCTGCTGCGGATTCCTGACCGCTGTCGTGCAACGCCGCGGTGGTCTGGTGGTCTGGTCCGGCTGGGAGGGGCCACGCCAAGATCACGTGCCGCCTGATTTCCACTTTGACGCGGAGCAGTACGACGCGGAACTCGCCCGCGCTCTCGCGGACCGGTGGTGGGACATCTACACGGACCGCGCCTGGCGCTCGCCAACCCGAGCTGACGACACGGGGTTCTGAGCTGTGTCGGGTCCATGCGCGAGAAGTTCAGTGAGATGTCGGTACAGGTCAGGGACTTGTTACTTGGGACGGTTCCGCCCCGGGTGAGGGCTGAGCGGGAGCCATCACCGGTCGTACGACCGCGACAGTCTTTCCACTGTAGGAGCAGTAGCGAGTGCCGGTAACCGCGCCCGACTTCATCAGCAGCTCGTTGCCACCTGGCAGGTAGAGCGTGGTGCCGGTGGAGTCGGTGTGGGTGCGGCGGTTTCCTTGGAGGAAGGCCTCACTGTACGCGCTTGGGCCCAGAAGCACGGACGCTTCTTCCTCCCTCTCCCCCGACCCGCCACCGCCGTGTGGGAAGGCACTGGAGGACATCGCCCCCGGCTGGTGCCCGGTCTGGTCGGTGGGCTGGCAGCGGGCCGTTACGCTCGCCCAACTCCACCTCCACAACGGCGGCACCCTGCCCACGGAGGCGGACAGGGCGTGGTCCAGGGCAACGACCTCGGTAAGCGGATCACCACGCAACGCACGGGGTGGGACGCCCTCCACACTGCCCAGCAGTACCTGCTCCGGAGTGCTCCGGGGCCTTGAGGCCGCCGCCGAGGACGAGCTTCACAGACAGCCCGCCAGAGCGGCCACCTTCGATGACGAATGGGCACTCAACCTGCAAACAGCACGGGCGTTCCACGCCCGCGAAGACCACCTGAACGTTCCCAGAAAGCACATCGAGGCACTGGAGCAGCCAAGCACCGACGATGCCCGGGCGGGCACTGCGGAGCCCGGGGAGGTCATGCTCGGGACAAGCTCACCGCACAGCGCCGGGCAGAGCTGGACGCACTCCGCATGCGGTGGACCACGGCGGCACGGACAGCGAGGAAGGCGACCCGGTGAGTGCGGACGCGTACACCAGCACTCCTGTGGACCGGGCAGCGCAGGGCATACGGGAGGGTGTCGAGGGACGCGGCCCTGGCGGTCGCGGTGCAGTCGTACGCCGCGCTCGCCCGGGCGGCGGGGCGCTACGAACCGGCGGAGACGGTGCTGCGCCGTGTTTCCGCGATGTGGAGGTCGATATAGCGGGTCAGGATCACTGCGTCCTGAGTGTCGGCGGCCCGGAAGGAGATACGGCGGAGCAGGCCGACGTTGTCGAGGGCGACGCCTTCGCGAGCAAGGACGAAGACGAGGGTGAGGAAGGCGGAGCGGGCGTTCCCGTCGTCGAAGGGGTGGAAGAAGCACACGTCGAGATAGGCGCGTGCGGCCCGGGCGGCCAGGCGGAGCGGCGTTCCGTTGCCCTTGGCGCTCTCGGCCAGACAGGCGTCGAGGCGGGAGTGTGTGTCCGAGGCGATGCCGTAGCGCTCCCGGCCTCCCTTGGCGAAGGCGGGCAGGGAGCGGAACGCCGGCAGGCGAGGTGTACCCAGGACGTGCTGCTGCCAGCCCTGAAGCAGTGCGAAGTCGAGGAGGGCGCCGCGCGCCGCGTCGGCCCGGAGCTGTCCGAGTGCGGCGAGCAGACCCTCCGCGCGGGCGGGGTCCAAGGCGCCGTCGAAGGCGCGGATGTCTTCGGCGGCGCCGTCGCGCCTTGGCGTCACCGGTTCATGCCCTCCACGGTCCTGGGCCTCGTGCCAGGCCACCGTTTCGCGTACGGCAAGCCACCGCTCCAGGTGGTCGATAGCAGGCTGAACAGGCAGCCGCGGCCGGTCGTCCGGCGACAGCCTCTGCGTGACGCGCTCCGCGACGTCGTCGACCAGCACCGTGTCGGGGCCGCTCCAACTGCGGAACCGCCCGCCGATCGCCTCGTCCACGAGCCCTCGCGCAACGTCCGGCGCGACCCCCCAACGGTCGAGGAACCAGGTGAGCACCTGTCGGCAATGCCCGTACCAGCCGCTGCCGCAGCCGGTGCGGTCGACGACCTGCAGGATCAGATTCCGGACGGTGCGCTCCCACAGGATCCGCTGGTCCTCGATGCCGTCGAGGTCCAACGGGTAGGCCTCGAACCACCCGGCGAGGCTCTCCAGCCATGACCGCCACTCGCAGAGCGCCGCGATGACCCGGTCCAAGGTCTCCTGCGGGGTGGTGACCGAGTCGCGCGGGCAGCACCAGCTCCCCACAGGCCCGCCGTCGAAGTCCCCTTCGTCGTGCGCCCACCGCCAGCCCACGGCCCAGCGGCCGTAGTGCTGCATCAAGGCATACGACATGGCATCCGCCCAGAGCTTGGCCTCGCCCCAGCTCCAGTCACTCATCGCGGGATCGATGAGAGGCACGTCCGGGCGGCTGGGTACGCAGCCGGCGGGAGCCAGCGAGCGCACCACTTCCGCCGCCGTCTCACTGTTGAAGCTATGCCGCGCGGGGTCCACCTCGTCCCAGGTCAGATCGCGAGGCCACAGGGGAGAAAACACCGCGTAAGCCTGCCACGCCCACCCCGCTCCCAGGCAAATGGATTCTGCACAGCACGAGCCGCCGGGGCGGCCGACGAGCGCTTGTAGGTGTCCGTCCTCCCGCAGTCACCTCACCACGCGCAGGCCACCGGCGAGATCCGGCGCAGGGGACGTCGAGGACGGGCCCGGCGTCCACCTAGAGGCGCTTCCGTATGGCGATGACATGAGTGCCCTGCCTCGGTACAGCCACCGCACACGACCGCGCCAGCCTCGCAGAGTTCGACCGCCGCCGAAAACAGTCCTCCCGTCTCACGCCTCCACGCGAGCGTCACCAACGTCATGGCCAGCACCGCCTAGGACGGATCTAGGACGAAGCAAGGATGCATGTTCGTACCCTCCGTGTTGTTCAGCCCGTTCTGGCGCGACGAAAGGAACAGCGACAAAGCCTTCGGGCAGGCCCCGAATCCGCCCTCGGTCATCACGTCGGCCGCCGGTTGATCCAGATCTCCGCAGGTGAGTACGCCACAGGGATGGCTGCCGGAAGAGCTGCCGGTTCTTCTGCCGGTCGTTCTGCTTGGTCGCCGCTGTGGGCTGCTGCCGATCACCGTCACCGCCAACCATGGCCAGCGTGGACTCGTCACCTCGGGCAAGCCGTAGCCGCGGCCAGATCCCACCACCGGAGGCCGGCGCGTCAGCAACTCGGGCCGGCCTTGTATCCCGCATTACCTACGCTCAAAGGAGCTCTGTGCGAATGAACATCCGCAGGAAACTCGCCGCAGCTGCCATGACGGCCGGACTGGCCGCCGGCGCACTGGCCATGGCCAGCCCGGCCAACGCGACGGTCACGTGGGTCTCGTGCCCGGTGAAGCCTGGCTATATCCAGGTCAACAGCAACACCCACCCCTCGTTCTGCTACACCGGTTCCGGGGAGGGCTGGGCCAACATCGACAGCACCACGTCGGTGCAGTCGGCCGGCCCGTGGGGGCACATCGTCGACCTTCACTCGGGCGGCCGCTACTACTACTCGAGCTATACCACCACGCCGATGCCGTATGTCTGGACGGATCGAGTCGATCTCTACCAGTAGAGACCCACTTGGCCCGGGGGCTTTGAGTTGAAGGCGGCTGGCCGAACCTGCATCGGGTGCGGTCAGCCGCCGTCTCGCACACCAAGGCAACGTCTGCATAGTAGAAATGATCATCAAATGCGTGGGGTCAAGATCACAGCAGCACTACTCGCCTCCGTCGCAATCGCAGGATGCGGCACCACTCGTTCGCCAGGGCGTTCCACGGCACCTCCACCGCCGCTCGGCCCAGTACCGACGATCACCTCACCCGATGCCATTTCCCTGCCGATCGACGCATACACTCCGAGCCAGAGCGAGGAGGACGCCCTGGGGCATGCGGCTGCGATTTCATTCGCGCAATGCATGCAGAGGTTCGGGTTCCAGGAACCCAAGAAGCTGACGCCCGACGCTCAACCTGCCGCCGTACTGCACAATCTGAGGGCGCGAAGTCCGCTCTATGGGTTCTTTGACCCGAGCGTCGCGCACACTGAGGGTTACGGTGTTGTGCGTTCCGCCAGTGGAGATACCACGGCACGTACAGCAGCGGCCAAGCCGCCAACCCGTGTAGAGGAGAGCCTGATCACAGGACATGACGCGTCAGGCACCCGGATAGCCAGTTACGACGGAAAGCCGGTACCCCGGGAGGGGTGTCAAGGGTACGCCTTTGCGGCGGTCGGCGGCTCATTGCCAGGAGTCGGAAGTACCCACGACATGCCCGACGGTGGCCCTGACGTGCCGCTTGCCGATCCCAGGATCACCTCGATCAACAAACAGTGGTCGGGCTGCATGGAGGCGAAGGGATTCAATTACCCTGCACCGGTCGCGGCCATCTCCGATCCGAGATGGAAGCCAGACCCTAAAAACATCGAACATTACATGCCATCCCGCGAGCAAATCACAGTGGCATCAGCCGACATGGACTGCAAACTGTCACTCAATCTCATCGGAGTCGCTGTAGCGGTAGCCACCGCATATCACAAGCAATACATCGCATCACACGCCACTGAACTGGCTGAGTATAGAAAGAACTTCAAGAACCGCCTCGCGAAGGCAACCGCCATCATTGCCAGCGAGGACAGTCACTGACGACGAGCGTGCAGGTGAGAACTGGAACGACGAGCGCATGGCAGCAGAGGCCGATAGCAGCACCTCGCTAGGGTTGTCCCTCAAAGACCCGCCCGGCCGAAGAAGAGGAGACGGCCATCCGAACGGTCACTGCGCTCTCAGCCGGTGAAAGCCCGTACGGTACAGCCTGATTGTCCGCCCGACTCCGCATACAGCGACTGCGGCCTGCACCCGCAGGCCACGGTTTCTCGCTGCGCGTGTAGTCGGCCAGCCGCCGAGCTCAGGCCGCCGCAGGTGGTGGCGTGAGCGCGTGGCACCCGACGAGGCAACCGCCCTCAGCATGCCTGTCGACGGGGTTTGTCGGTGGGCAAGAACAACCACCCACACCCACCAACCCCTTTGTCCCACCCTCACGGTGTGATCGTGGCGTACCCCATGAACGCACCGGCCGACGGTATGTCGCACCCCATATGGCGGGGACCGTCTACGGCTCGCGGTCGCAGGGATACACGTACACCTCTCCTGGAACTCCACTGCCCCTGAAGAGGGTTGCCCCGGAGCGCGAGAGTATGTGCGCCCTTGCCAGCGCCGTTCAGGGTTGTTCACCATGTGCGCACACGGTTTCTCTGGACCAACCTCCGTGCATCACACGAGGTTTGTGTCGAGGCCGCTGTTCATCCACCTCGCGCTGGAAGGTACCCCCGCCATGTCTGCTTCCACGTCTGCCCTGACCTGCCTGCCTGCCCGCCTGCGTGCCATGTCCGCAGCCGGTGCCGTCGCCATCGTCGCGACGGCGGCGCTCACCCTGACCGCAACTCCCCATGCCACCGCGGCCCCTCACCTCGTGAGCACACCGCAGGTGTCCGCCCGCGTCCTGGACCAGTGGATCGGCAGGGCTCTGGACGTCATGAAGGCCAAGCACATCCCCGGCTCCTACGCCGCCATCCTGCGAAACATCAGGCGCGAGTCCGGCGGCAACCCCCGGGCCGTGAACAACTGGGACTCCAACGCCCGCGCCGGCACCCCCTCCAAGGGGCTGCTCCAGGTCATCGACCCCACGTTCCGACGCTTCCACGTCGCGGGCACGGCATGGGACATCTTCGACCCCGTGGCCAACATCGCCGCCGCCTGCAACTACGCGGCTCACACCTACGGCTCCATCGACAACGTTCATTCCGGGTACTGACCCCTTCGATACGGGCACACCGCTGCGCAGCGGTGTGCCCGACGGCCCAGCGCACCGCAGGAGGCTACGTTTGGGCCGGCCCCCCGTTCGGCGGTGCGGGCGTCACGGGCCGGTTTGCTTCCGGTGTGGCCTGGCCCACGGCGTCGTGGGCGGCCAGGGCGGCGCGCAGGGTCAGGGTGTCGGCGCCCCGGGAGGCGTCCAGACCGGTGAGTTCGGTGGCCTTGCGCAGCCGGTAGTCGACCGTGTTCGGGTGCACCTGGAGCCGGGCGGCGGCCCGGCGCCGGTCGAGTCCCCGTGCCAGGAAGGCGCGCAATGTGTCGAGCAGCTCCGGACGATCGTCGAGCGGGTCGAGCAGCGCTGCCAGCCCCGCCCTGGCCGGGCTCGGCCGGCTCAACTGGTACTCCAGCAGCACGTCGTCCAACAGGTACAGCCCAGGTCCCCGCCCGGACGCCTCCGCCACCGCACGCACCTCCCCGGCGAGCCGGGCAGCCTCCGCGACGCCTTCGGGCGCCGCGATCGTCGCTGCGGCCAGCAGCTCGGCACCGCACATCCGGCCGAGCTGCTCGACCAGATCGGACAGCCGCGCCCGGTTCGCCCGGCCGAAGTCGTCCGGCGACGTCGTACACGGCATCAGCACCAACCCACCCCCGCCGGACAGGACGGAGAGCGGAACGCCACTCGTCTGGCGCTGGATCTCGTTGCGCAACCGCCGGAGCTTGCGGCGGGCGGCGACCGCGTGGTTCACCCCGGGCACCAGCTCGTCCGGATGCGGCCCCATCGCGATGCTCAGCACCAGGTAGCGGGCCGGCAGCTGAATGCCGGCCCGGTCCGCCGCGCCCTGGGGGCTGCCGCCCTCCAGCAGCCGCGACAGCAGCGACTGCAGCGCGACCTGCTCGTCACTCAGCGCGGTCTGCCGCTCCTGCACGTACCCGGCGGCCACCTCGCAGCTCACCAACCGCAGATACGCGAGCAGTTGGCGCTGCACCATCAAGACGTCGGCCAAGTCGCCCGGTTCGGCCGCCGAGAAGACCTGGGCGGCGCACTCCTCCGCACCGAGGTGGTAGGCACCGACGACGGCCTCCAGCGGTACGCCCTCGTCGGCGCGCCGGGCCGACGACTCGCGGATGGCCGCCGCCTCGGCCTGCCCCGGCATCTCCCCGGTGCGCAGGACCCCCGCGAAGGTCCGTATACCGCGGGTCACCTGCTTGGCGATGTCGCCGCCGAGGTGCTCCGCCGGCAGCGTCCCGTACACGGGGAGCCGCTCGACCAGCCGTATCATCACGGCACGTTCCAGCCCACCAGCCGCGTCCTGGAGCCGTTTGTGCACCGGCACACCGCCGAACCGCGGCACCTTGTTGCGCTCCTCGGCGTTGGATCCGGTCACAATTCACCTCGCACATCTCTGTTCCCCGCCCCGGAGACGGGGCCGCTGACCAGCCCCATGATGTTTCCGGGACATCACCTACTGGTTGGTAACACGACTGGCTAGTGGATGGCCAGATGCGGCAGGACCTCGGCCGCGTCGTTGACCGCATTCCCCTGCCGGGGACCGCCGCCCCGGCCGACCCGACGTGTCGCACACCGGCCCGTGCCGGCGCGTCGCCCCCCAGGAATCGAGGACCGCATGTCCAAGGCAGCTGTTCGCCTGATCTCCGTCGCTGTCGCCGCCGCAGCCATGGCCGCCACGCCCGTCGCCACCGCCGTCGCGGCCACACCGGCCGCCGCGACGGCCTCGGCGAGCGACCCGTTCTACGCCTACTCCGGCAGCGAGCCGCTGTCCTCGTTCGCGCCGGGCACCGTACTCAAGACGCGGACCCTGCCGTACCACGTCATTGGCATCCCCACGCCCCTCAAGGCGGTCCAGCTGCTGTACCGCACCACCGACGCCCAGGGCCGCCCGGCCGCCAACGTGACCACTGTGGTGCGCAGTCTGACCGGCGACAGCAGCAAGGCCGTCTCCTACCAGTCGTTCTACGATTCGCTCAACCCGCAGGACAGCCCCTCCCGGGCGATCGCCGGTGACGTCACCCTGGGCGGTGCCATCCCCAACGCGGAGGCCCTCTTCATCACGCCGCTGCTGCTGCAGGGCTACAACCTCGTCATCCCGGACACCGAGGGGCAGCAGGCGAACTTCGCCGCCGGACCGGAGTACGGCACCAACACCCTCGACTCCATCCGCGCCGCGACGAAAGCGGCCGAGACGGGGCTCAACTCCAGCACGTCGTTCGGCCTCATCGGCTACTCCGGCGGCGCCATCGCGACCAACTGGGCCGCCACGCTCGCACCGAGCTACGCACCGGACGTCAACCGCCGGCTGGTCGGCTACGCCGAGGGCGGCCTGCTCGTGGACCCGGCACACAACCTGAAGTACGTCGACGGCTCACTGGCCTGGTCCGGCGTCATCCCCATGGCCGTCATCGGCGTCTCCCGCTCGTACGACATCGACCTCAAGAGCTACCTCAACAGCTACGGCCTGAGCGTCTACAAGGACCTCCAGCGCGGCTCGATCATCAACGCCCTCGGCCACTACCCGGGGCTGACCTGGAAGAAGATGGCGAAGCCGGAGTACGCCAACCCCAACTCGATCCCCGCCTTCCTGACGGCGATGAACAAGCTCAACCTCGGCTCCGCCGCCACCCCGACCGTCCCGGGGTTCATCGGCCAGGGCAACGGAGGCGTCCTGGAGGGGACCTTCAGCAACCGTCCCGGCATCGGCACGGGCGACGGCGTGATGGTCGCCGGCGACGTGCGCTCACTCGCCCGCCAGTACTGCGCCACCGGCAGCTCCCCCGTCAAGTACAACCAGTACGACCTGCTCAGCCACACAGGCGCGACCCTCGCCTGGGCACCCACCGCGCTGGGCTGGCTCAACGACCGCTTCGCGGGCCGCACCGCGCCGTCCGACTGCGGCCGGATCGCCAGCGGCAACTCGCTCGCCCCGGAAGAGCCCGCTCCGCTGTCGTGATCCGTGGCCGACCCGCCCTCACGGAACCCGGCATCGCCGCGTCTGCGGCCGCGCTGAGCTCCTGCCGAACCACGGCACTCACCACCGACGCCCGCGCGGGGCGGCGATGCCGGGCCCCGTGAGCGGCGGTGGCGGCCGGTCCGCACGGACGCACGACCTCCTCACCCGATCGTGAGTTCCTGCGGCCACCGGCCGGGCGTGCCGCGATGCTGGGTCTGACGGGCCGGGCGCCCGCTCGGCCGTGCCGTAGGTGAGGGGATGCCATGACCGGGGACACGGGACGGCCCAGGGGCCTGGACGAGACGACCGTCCTGTTGGCGGCGGGCCTTGCCGACCTGGCAGTGAGCACACTGGGGTCGGCCCTGGGCACCGTGTGGGCAGCGTTACACCGCTCGGACGCCGCCGAACTCGCGGCGGACGCCGAGCACGATCTGCTGGCGCGCGGCCGCCTGGTGATGGACCGCTACGCAGCCGCCCCACCCGCCCACCTGGAGATCCTCGCCCAGCACGCACTGGCCCGGCGGGCCGGCGATGATGCCTGACCGGTGGGATGCGGCCGCGTTCAAGACGCGGGTCGACGCCGTACTGCACCCCTTCGTGGCCGCGGAAGCCGTACAGCTGACGGCCATCGATCCCCTTCTCGACCCGGTGGCACGCGAGTTGGAGTCCGCCGTCGCCGACGGCAAGCGGCTGCGGTCGGCATTCTGCTACTGGGGCTGGCGCGCGGCAGGGCAGCCGGACAGCGACGCGATGGTGCGAGCGGCGGCCTCGATGGAGCTGGTGCACGCCGCCGCGGTCGTCCATGACGACCTCATCGACGACAGCCCGCTGCGGCACGGCAGGCCCACACCGCACATCACACTACGCGGCGCGGTACGCCGTCGGCCGCGCGCCGCAGCCGCCGCGAGATCACTCGCGATGCTGGTGGGCGACCTGCTGATGTCGCTCGCCGGCCAGCTCTTCGCCACCAGCGGCCTGCCTGCCGCCTACCTCGCGCGAGCCCGCTCGCTGTGGTCGCTGCTCGCCCGGGAGCTGATCGCGGGCGAATGCCTGGAGATCCTGCGCACCGGCAGCCTTCCGGACACCTCGGCGTCACTGAAGGTCATCCGGTACAAGACCGCCAAGTACACCGTGGAACAGCCCCTGCTGATCGGTTCCGCCCTCGCCGGAGGCGGCGAGCGACTGCGGCAGGGCTACTCCGCGTACGGGCTGCCGCTGGGAGAGGCCTTCCAGCTCCGGGACGATCTGCTCGGGCTGTTCGGCGACCCGCAGCGTACCGGCAAGACCACCGCGGACGATGTGCGCGGCCACCGGCCCACCGCCCTTCTGGCCGAGACATGGCGCCTGGCCGATGAGAGCGAGCGGCAGCGGCTCGGCTCGCTGCTCGGCCGCCGTGACCTGGATGAGCAGGCACTGGCCGAGGTCCGCGCCGTAATGCGCCGGGTGAAGGCCCCCGACCGTATCGAAGCCATGATCACCGATCGGGTCGAGGAGGCCCTGGCCACGCTGCACACCCTCAACGCGCCGCCACCCGCCACGGCCGCCCTGACCGCACTGGCGCGCTCCGCCGCGATCCGCCTGTCCTGACCCGCCCCACACAAGGCCGTGCCTGCCGCCCTACGGACAGCCGCTGTCTGCCGCCGACCACCCGTCAAGGACGAGGAGTGCTGCCATGACCTACACCGAGGCATCCATGGACGCCCTGCGGCACGCCGGTGACGAACTCGCCGACGCCACCGTGGCCACGCTGTTCGAACGGGGGGAGGTGGGCAAGTTCAACACCCTGATGCGGTACGTCTCCACCGTCGGCGCCCCCTTGCCGGACGGGCTGCCCGACGTGGCGCGGGAGTACCTCCAGGTCACCAGTACACCGCCGACCTGGGTGGACTGGGGCGAGATGGAGCGGGCCCGGCTCTTCTTCATCGACAACAACGTGCACATCTCCACCGCCCTGTCCTTCGCCTCCATGCCGGCCTGCTACGTCGTCCCACACGTGGCGAAGCTCCTCTCCGCCACCCACGGCCTGAAGTACCCCTCCAAACGGATGGCGGAGACCGGGCAGTTCACCGTCTACCTGATGCAACCCGACGCCTTCGAGGCAGGCAGCCGGTTCATCCCCGCGGCCCAGAAGGTCCGCCTCCTGCACGCCTCCATCCGCCACCACCTCAAACGCGAGAACCACTGGGACACCGCAACGCTCGGAACGCCGATCTGCCAAGAGGACATGATCGGCGGACAGATGTTCTTCTCCCTGCTCGTCCTGGACAGCCTGCACCGCCTCGGCATCCACATGTCCACCGAAGGCGCCGAGGCGTACTACTACGCCTGGCGCGTGGTCGGCGCCATGCTCGGCATCGACCAGGACGCCGTCCCCACCACCCTTGACCAAGCACGGCAGTTCCTCGACCTGTACATGGTCCGCCACATGGCCCCCTCCGACGAAGGCGCCTATCTCACCCGGCAACTCATCGACCTCTACGAGGAGATCGTGCCCGGCACCTTCTTCGACCCGATCGTCTCCGCGGTCATCCGCCACCTCATCGGCGACACCTGCGCCGACTGGCTCCAGGTACCGCGCAGCCGCTGGGACACCGTGGTCAAGACCGTGCCGCACCTCCTCGGCGTACTGGAGACGATCGAGGACCGCTCTCCCCTCGGGGCCTGGGCGCTCGACCGCCTCGGCCACCTCACCGCCGTCCTGGAACTGTCCTCCCTCACCCGCGGGCGCGTCATGCACTACGCCATTCCGGAACAGCTCAAGAAGGACTTCGGCGTCGATGGGACGGTGTCCCGCACCCACCGGTGGACACCACCGGCTGCCACGGTGTCTCCCTGACACCCGAAGTCCTTCGACCGGGCGCGTTCCGCTGCCGAGGTGTCCCACGCGATGTCTTGCAGGCAGATCAAAACCGACGCTCCCCCACCCCCACCCCCCACTCGCCTCTCACTGCGACCGAAGGCTGACCACAAGGTCGTGGGGCAGGCCGTGCGTGTCGTGAAGGTAGTGGAAGTCCTCCTCCTTCAAAGGGCCTTGGAACCGGGGCCGGGCAAGGACCTGCCGACCGCGTTCCAGGAGCCGCCGGAAGCGGTTCTCCTCCTCCAGGAGCATCCGGTGCACCTCGCTGGGCTCTTTTTCCTGGCGGAAATGGTCCAGGGTGTGGGAGACCAGCTCCTGCGGGAGGTCTCCCAGAGTGCGCGAGGAATCGTCCTGCCAGACAACGGTGAGCAGGCGCCGCACCAGGCGGCGCAGCACGTAGCCCTGTCCCGTGGCGGCCGGACGCACGCCATCGCCCAGTACCACGATGGCTGAACGCAGGTGGTCGTAGACCACTCGCAGCGGCACCTCGTCCAAAGGCCACAGGGTCGGCACCAGGCGGCGCCAGGGTTCGAAGACGTCGGATTCGAACACCGAGGATGTGCCTTGCAGCAGCGAGGCCAGGCGTTCCAGACCGAGCCCGGTGTCGATGTTGCGCTGGGGCAGCGGAACGAGGGAGCCGTCCTCAAGGCGGCGATAGCGCATCATCACGTGGTTCCAGACCTCTACCCAGCGGTCGTCGTGTGTGGGTGTCGAGGTGGGCGGGGTGTCTCCGCTCCAAAGGAAGATCTCCGAGTCGGGGCCGCACGGGCCCACCGGCCCGTTCGACCACCAGTTGTCCTTTACGGTGAGCTCGACAGGAACGCCGTGGTTCTGCCACACCTGCAAGGAAGCGGTGTCGGGCCCCACCTGGTCGTCTCCGCCAAAGACCGTGGCATGCAGCAGGCCCGGGTCGACACCCAGTCCCTCGGTCAGCAGCCTGTAGCCCCAGTCCAGGCTCTGCGGGCCCTCGTAGTCGCCCAGCGACCAGGTGCCGAGCATCTCGAAGACCGTCAGGTGCGTGGCATCACCGACCTCCTCCAGATCCGTGGTGCGCAGACAGCGCTGCACATTGACCAGGCGCCGGCCCAGCGGATGGGGGCGCCCCTCCAGATGGGGGGTGAGCGGGTGCATGCCGGAGGTGGTGAACAGCACCGAGTCGCCCGGGGGCGGCAACAGCGTCGAGCCGGAGATCCGGTGGTGATCACGCTCCTCGAAGTACTCGACGAACGTGCGGACAATCGTCTCCGTGTCCATGAAAGGGGCTCCTTGCCATCACGGTGGGAAGGCGCCGGAGAACGGGACCACGCCGGTCATTGCACCGCAGCAAGAAGCCAAGAACGCCACGCAACCACCGACAGGCCGTTTCCGGTCGCCGGTGGGAAAGGGGAGAAATCAGACGGCGGCAACCGGCGAGCTGGTCGCTCGCGCGGTCGCGATGTTGGTTCTGCCCCTGACGTTCATACGGCCACCATAACGCCCCAGACTCTGCCGAGCACATGGTTTTCCCCACCGCAACGCCCGACGCGGCCTTCGCCCACCCCGTCCCCACCGTCAGCCTCCACCCGCCGCCTTGACGCGCAGCCGGACACACGCGGCAGGGAAGCGACACGGCCGGTCCGAGGCCCAGTCGCTTCAGCCACTGACAAAGCCGACTGGCCATTGAAGTTGCTGTAAGTGACCACCGGGCCCCATGATGCGGCAGGCGGTTCCCGCCACTCACTTCAGCACCGCTCATCCCGTGGGGGGATCTGTCCATATGGGCGCTTCACTGCGCGCCTTGCGCGTTCTCGTCCTGCTCGCCGGCTTCTACCTGCTCGGCGTCTTCCTGCTGGCCGCCCTCGCGGGCGCCGACTACGCCGTCTTCACCTACTTGCAGGGCCCGATCGTCTACAAGATAGTCATCCCCTCCCTTGTCTTCGTGATCCCGATCGTGCGCGGCATGTTCATGCTGCGCACCCCCAAGGACGACGCGCCGACCGGCATCACCGTCACCGTCACCGAGGCCCAGGAGCCCGCGCTGTGGGAGGCCGTGCGTGACGTCGCCCGGCAGGTCGGCACCCGCGCACCGGACGAGATCGTGCTGATCGAGAAGGTGAACGCGGCCGTCAGCGAGGAGTCCTCACTGATGGGCCTGCGGCCCGGTACCCGTCGCCTCTACCTCGGCCTGCCGCTGATGATGGGCATGGACGAGATGCAGCTGCGCGCCGTGCTCGCCCACGAGATGGGCCACTACGCCAACTTCGACACCCGCCTCACCCCCCTGATCGCCCGCGGCCGAGCCCAACTGATCCGCACGATCGCCCACTTCCACGAGCGCTCCGCCCAGAAGATCGCCAATGAGCGCGCGAGGCAGGACAAGCACGCCGCCAAGCGGATCGCCAAGGGCAGGAGGGCAACGAAGGTCGACACCCCGGGCCTGGGTGCGGCATACCGCGGCATGGCCAACGTCTACACGGCGTACGGCAACTTCTTCATGCGCACCACCCTCGCAGCCGCCCGCCGCCAAGAACTCGCGGCCGACCTCGCCGCGGTCCGCGTCGCCGGTCGCGACGCCGCCGCATCCGCCCTGCGCAAGCTCAACGCCCTCGACTCGGCACTGGACTTCTACATGAGCTCCTACGCCACCCTCGGCGTCGGCGCCGGCCTACTGCCCCGCCCCGGCCAGGTGTTCGGCGGACTGCGCAACCTGCTCGACGCCCGCGCACAAGAGCTGGAAAAGCTGAGCCGGGAGCTCGCGACCGAGCCCACCTCCCCCTACGACTCCCACCCCCCTCTCGCCGAACGCGTGGCCCGCCTCGAAGCCCTGCCCGACGACGGCCGCGCCGGGCAGGCCGCCCGCCCGGCCATGGAACTGCTGGCCGACGCGAACGCGGCGCTGACCGCGCTGGAGCAGGCCGTCCTGACCCCGCAGGCCCTCGCCCTCAAGCGGGTGGACTGGGAGGACCTCGTCCACGAGTCGATGACCGTGTACGCGGACCAGGGCGCCCAGGAGATCCGCGAGGCCTGCGCGGCCGAGGGCGCTGGCCCCGGCCTCGTCACCCTCCTTGACGCGATCGACGCCGACCCGGCGGTGCGCTGGCGGATCGCCGACCGCTTCCCCAAGTCCGAGCAGGCGGCAGCCGCGACGGGCGACGCGGCCCGCGAGTTCGCCCGCCCCGTCGTGCGGCGCGCCCTGAACCAGCTGGTGACCGTAGAACTGGCAGCGGGTGGCGCCCTTCGCTGGCAGCTCTCCTGGTCCCACCCGGCCGCCCCGAGCTACCCGACGGACGACTTCGAGGGCCTGCTTGAGGCGGCCCTGGACGCGACGGTCGCCGACCAGCCCGACACCGAACCCCTGCGAAAGCTGGTACTTGCCCGGGCATCGGTCTGATCACCCACGGAGTCCCCCGGGGTTCACGGCTGTCTCCTGCAGGATGGGGCCGTCAGCGGGCCACGAACTGCGTGAGGATCGCCTGCACCTCGTAGATGTCGACCCCCTTCGTGAACGTCTTCTGCAGTGGCGTCGGGTTGCTGGAGATCCAGATCTTCAGCTCCGCGTCGAGGTCGAAGTGCCCGGCCGTCTCCACCGAGAAGTGGGTGATGCTGCGGTACGGCACCGAGTGGTACTCGACCTTCTTGCCGGTGATCCCCTGCTTGTCGACCATGATCAGGCGACGGTCGGTGAACAGCATGGTGTCGCGTATCAGCGTGTACGCGGCGTATACCTGCTCGCCGTGGCCGAGCAGCCGCCCGTACTCGCTCTGCGCCTTCGCCGGGTCGACGGTGTGCGCGTTTCCGAACAGTGCCATGTCAGGCCCCCCACTCGATCGATCTTTAGCCCCCGCATCCCTGGTGAAATGCGGGATCTTGCCCCACTGTATACGGGGGCAGGCGAGGGGAGTCGAAGGTCTGTACGACTTGGAGACCTCAGGAATCGCACGAGAGCCGCTCCGGGCCCAACTTGCCTTGTCAGCCGTACAGCCGACTCCACCGGCCAGGCGCGGGGCAACACCTCTGGTGGAGGGGCATGTCGGGGAGTTCACGCCCTGGGACGGGTGAACAGTCGGCCGGTGACCTTGCCCAGAGCCAGTGCCTTGATGGCATCGTTGAGCTCGGTGAACGGTGTTTCGCTCAGTTCGGGCCTGATCGCGCCTTGTGACAGAAGTGCATACACACGCTCTATCTCCTCCTTGCTGGCCCCGATCGAACCGCGAAGGTCGACATACTTCATGACCAGCTCTGCGGTGTTGAAGGTCGAGGTATCACGGCCGAGGCCGACCAGGACCACTCGGCCGCCGGGGCGGACCACCCGTACCGCCGCTGCGATCGTGTCGCCCATGCCGGCGAAGTCCACCACGAGGTCAGGCTCCACCGGTAGCAGGGCGTCGGGGTCGAGGAAGCAATCCTTCGCCCCAGCTGCCCATGCCGCGCCGAACGTGTGTGGGTTGACATCGACTCCATAGACGGTGGCCCCGCACAGCGTCGCAACCCGAACACCGTTGAGGCCAAGACCCCCGAGGCCGATAATCGCGACAACGTCGTCGAGAGAGGCCCTGCCCACGGTGCGCACAGCTCGATAGGCCGTGGCGACGGCATCCGTGGCCACCGCCGCCTGAGCGAACGGGACGTTCTCCGGTATAGGCAACAGAGTCCGGGCATCAGCCAGCATTTGCTCCGCGAAGGCTCCATCCACGCCCACCCCGTACGGCACGCTCATCGGATGGGCGATGGTCGCGACGCCTACGCGGTCACCCACCGCGAACCCCTCGACCCCGTCACCCAGGGCCGAGATCACTCCGGCACCTTCGTGTCCGAGGGTGAGGGGCACGGGCACAGCCACAGTCCAATCGTCGCCTTTCCCACGAACGATATGGACATCGGAGCCGCAAATCCCCGCCGCCTCGATGTCGACAACAACCCAACCCGGCCGGGGCTCGGGATCGGCCACCTCTGCCAGCCGCAGCGGCATTCCCCGCCCTAGAAAGCGCATTGCTCGCATGATCACGGACCTCTCTACGGAGAGCGTGTCGCCGCCTCGACCGGCGGGCAGATCCCTTCGGACCCTGAGCGGCCGCCCCTGGCACGTGGCGGGGAATACGAGCGGCTTGGAACGTCCACTGACCGCTGGCTGCGATCCGGCAACACACTGCCCGTGCGCACGGCTGTCGGCGCCAGGATCCGACACGGCGCGGCTGAGCCGACGCTGCGGGATCGCAAGGGGTTGATCTCGGCTCCGAAGGTACAGAGACCCCCAGGGAGTGGCAACCGGTGACATTACGTTCTGTCACTACGGGCCACGGCACTGGGGGCTCCCTGTACGGGGTCTGGGAAAGCAGCACCCACCTTGACGGAGTCGACGACAGGGGGAGAGCGCATGCCTCAGGCAGCGCGCCATCCGCAGGCCTGCACGACTAGCGCTTGGGTGCTGCTGCTCAGAGCCTCGTCTCGTACCTGGTCAGGACCACACCGCCGGGAAACGTCCGCGTCTCCACCAGGTTCAGGTTCACCCAGCTGTCCAGCGCGGTGAAGAACGGTGTGCCGCTGCCCACCAGGACCGGATGGGCGGCGATCGCGTACTCGTCGATCAGCCCGGCGCGCATGGCCGCCCCGGCGAGCGTTGCGCCGCCGATGTTCATCGGGCCGCCGTCCTCGGCCTTGAGCCGGGTGATCTCGGCGATCGCGTCGCCGGTGACCAGGCGGGTGTTCCAGTCGACCTTGCGCACCGTCGAGGAGAACACCACCTTCGGCGTGTCCCGCCAGTTCCGCGCGAACTCGATCTCCGCCGGGGTGGCGCCCGGCTGCTGGTCGCCGGTCGGCCAGTAGGAGCTCATCGTCTCCCACAGCCTGCGCCCGTACAGCGACAGGTCACACGCCCGCTCGTGGTCGAGCCACCACTGGAACAGCTCGTCGCTCGGCGGTCCGCTCCAGCCGATGTCGTCGCCGGCCGCGGCGATGTAGCCGTCCAGGGTCAGGTTCATGCCGTAGATCAGTTTCCGCACGGCCCAGCCTTCCGTTCGTGGGTGTCCGGCGGATAGACCAGCGCGGCACGGGAAACTCATCGCTGCGTGATCCGGGCTCGCCGGTAGACCTCGTGCTCGGGGCTCAGCGTGGCGTACTCGGCCGAGTCGGCGGTCACGCCGGATCGGCGCCAAACGTCCGGGGCTAGACCCGACAACAGATGGCCTCGCTGCACGTAGAGACCCGATCAGTTAGCCCAGACAATGGGCGATCACCGAATATTGGCCAAATAAACGCGATGAACTCAGGGCATTGATCGGATGTCTGACGTGCCCTACGGTGGCGCCGTCCGGCCAACTGCACGCCTCCTCAGAGGAGCAAGGCATGTCCAGAAAGCCCATGGACCAACCAGCACCACACCGCAGCACGTGGCGGTCCGCAATCGCCGGGCTCGGTGTGCTCGCGGCGTTCGGTGGCAGCCTCGTCTGCGCCGTGCCCGCAGCCGCGGCCGCGCCGACCCCGAATCCCGTCGTCGCGATCAGCCCGACCGACACCTCCGCGCAGATCCTCGAGAAAGCGGCGACGCTGACACCGTCACGCCGACAACTCGCATGGCAGCGCGAGGAGCTGACCGGGTTCGTCCACTTCGGCCCGAACACCTTCACCGGTGTCGAGTGGGGCTCCGGCAAGGAGAACCCGAACGTGTTCAACCCGACCGACCTGGACACCGACCAGTGGATGGCGACGTTCAAGGACGCGGGCTTCAAGAAGCTCGTCTTCACCGCCAAGCACCATGACGGCATGCTCATGTTCCAGTCGGCCTACTCCCGCCACGGAGTGTCGTCCAGCGCCTGGATGAACGGCCAGGGCGACGTCTTCAAGTCGTTCACCGACTCGGCCCGCAAGTACGGCATCAAGGTCGGCGTCTACCTGTCGCCCGCCGACGGCCACGAGTTCGAGACCAGGACGACCACCGGCACCTACGGCAACGGCAGCACGCCCAAGGCCACCCGGATCCCCAGCATCGGCGGCGGCAACGGTACGGTCTTCGACTTCACCGCCGACGACTACAACCGCTACTACATGAACACCCTGTACGAGTTGCTCACCAAGTACGGCTCGATCTCCGAGGTCTGGCTGGACGGCGCCAACCCGTGGGCCGATCAGGTCACCCAGAACTACAACTTCGCGGACTGGGTCAAGATGATCCGCACCCTCCAGCCGGACGCCGCCATCTTCCAGGACCGGGGCCCGGACGTCCGCTGGGTCGGCAACGAAGAGGGCCTCACCCAACGCGCGAGCGAGTGGTCCACACTCCCGTACAACACCGACTACGCCGACAAGCCGGCCGACCCGGCGACCGCCGCCGACACGATGCTGAACGTGCCCGACGGCAACTCCGACCTGAACCTGGGCAACGATGCCCAGCTGACCCGGCAGAGCAACGGCAGCAGCGCGTGGAGGCTACTGCGGTGGCAGCCGGCCGAGTGCGACGGGCGACTGCAGGCCCCCAACTGGTTCTGGCACCCGGGCACCACTCCGGTCTCGCTGGGAACCCTGCAGAACATGTACTACGGCTCGGTGGGCAAGAACTGCCAGCTCCTGCTGAACGTCGCCCCGGACAACACCGGCCGCATGCCTGCGGACGCGGTCACGCGCATGCATGAGTTCGGGCAGTGGATCAAGGCTCTCCACGCTGTCAACTATGCGGCCGGAGCGACCGCCGGAAATGACACCGGCACCACCAACACCAACGGCAACAACCCCGCCAACGTCCTGGACACCGACGACGCCACCGCCTGGCAGCCCACCGGGACGACCGGCGGCCTCGTGCTCGACCTCGGCTCCCCCAAGACCTTCAACACCGTGGACCTGCAGGAGAACCTCCAGGTCGGACAGCGCGTGCGGAGCTTCGCCGTCGACACCTGGAACGGCACGTCCTGGCAGCAGGCCGGCAACTCCACCACCATCGGTCACCGCCGCCTGCTCAAGCTCTCCAACAAGGTCACCACCAGCAAGGTCCGCCTGCGGATCACCGGCTCGCGGGCCCTGCCCCCGGCGATCTCCACCTTCGCCCTGTACATGGACGGCACCGGTACCAACCTGGCCCTGGGCAGGCCCGCCACCCAGTCCAGCACGCTGGACACCACCCGCTCCACCGCGGACAGGGCCGTGGACGGCAACACCAACGGCAACTACTTCGCGGGGTCGGTCACCCACACCACCGACAAGCCCCTGGACACCAACCCCTGGTGGCAAGTCGACCTCGGCTCCAGCCAGTACGTCGACTCCATCAAGCTGTGGAACCGCACGGACTGCTGCTCCGGGCGCCTGCACGACTTCTACGTCTTCACCTCCGACACCCCCTTCACCTCCACCGACCCCGACGTCACCAAGACCCAGGCCGGCGTCCGGAACACCTACCGGGCCACCGCTGTCGGCAGCACCCTGACCCTCCCCGTCGGCCAGAGCGCCCGCTACATACGCGTCCAGCTCGTCGGCTCCGACCGTCCCCTCTCCCTCGCCGAAGTCCAGGTCCTCGGCTGACATCCCCACGCGGAGGGGGTCATGAACCGCTCTCCGTCGGCAGTCCCTCTTCGAAATGCAGGTAGCGGTCTACCGACCGTGCCAGGACCTCGTTGCCGTCGGCGGTGACGACGCGGTTCCACCAGGCACCGTAGATCCGGTCGAAGCGGTACCCGGCGAGCAGTTTGCCGGCGGCGCGGACGGCGTCGGGGCGCTCGGGGATGTGGTTGGCGTAGCTGTACATGATGCTGACCCAGCGGGGGTCGGGGCCGACGTTGACGATGTCGCCGGTGAACAGCGCGCCCTGCCCGTTCTCCCAGTGCATGACGGTGCTTCCCGGGAAGTGGACGGCCGGGTTGATCAGCGTCAGTTCGTCGGTCAGCCGGTGGGTCTGCCCGCTCCAGAAGCGCAGGGCGGGGTCGGGGCGACCGACCCAGCGGCGGTCGGCCTCGTGCAAGTAGACGGGGGCGTCGAAGGCGTGCGCCCAATCGACCATGGCCGAGTAGAAGTGGGGGTGGCTGATGGCGATCGCGGTGATGCCGCCGAGCTCCCGTATCTCCCGGATCATGGCGTCGTCGAGGTAGGGCACACAGTCCCACAGCACGTTGCCGGCGTCCGTGCGCAGCAGCAGGGCGCGCTGGCCGATGGCGAACTCGGGGGTGCAGCCGATCCCGAGGACGTTTGGACCCTGCTCCTCGAAGCGGCCCTGGTGGCCTTCGGCGCGCAGCTCGGCGAGGCTGGTCCACTGCTGGCCGTCGCGTCCCACGTACTGGCGCTCGTCCAGGCAGACCGGGCAGTCGGGGCGCGGGGCAGCGTACTGCGTGCCGCAGGTGCGGCAGATGGGCAGTGTCGATCCGGTGAGGTCAGCCACGGTAGCCTCCGGCCAGCTCGGTCAGGACGGACGGACGGCTGGGGTGCCAGCCGAGTTCAGCGACGGCACGCTGCCCGGACACCACCTGGTTCAGGCCCAGGGCCTCGGCGAAGGGGCCGCCCACGGCCTCGGCAGCCTGCTCCAGCGGCCAGGGTTCGGCCCGGCCGGTGCCGCCCGCGGCGACGTCGGCCGCCGCGGCCAGCGCCGCGACCGGTACCGCCTCGTGTGCCACGCCGTGCAGCACGCTGCCCGCACCGGCCTTGGCCACCGCCAGCACGAACAGGTCGGCGAGGTCGTCCACGTGGACCATCGGCCAGCGGGTCGCGGCCGATCCAACGTAACGGCCGGTGCCGTGCTCGCGCGCCCAGCCGGTCATCAGAGCGGGTATGCCGCCGCCCCGGCCGTACGCGATGCCGGGCCGCACGACGACGGCTCGTACGTCCTCCCCGCCCGTGGCCAGAACCCGCTGCTCGATGCGCGGACGGTAGCCGACGATGGTGATCGCGTTCGTGGGCGCGTCCTCGTCGACCGCCGCGTCGCCGGTGGCGCCGAGCACCCACACACCGCTGGTGTAGACGAAGGCGCGTCCGGTGCCGCGCAGCCGCTCGGTGAGCGCGTCCACGGCCGCCGTGTCCACTGCCTCGTCGCCGGTCGGCGTGGCGAGGTTCACCACGGCGTCGATGTCATCGGTGACGGCCGCCCGCAGCGAGGCCGGGTCGGTCAGGTCGCCCACCACCATCGTCGCGTCGGTCGGCGGCCGGCTCGCGTCCTTCATGAAGTGGACCACCTGGTGGCCCTCCGCCGCGAGCCGTTGCACCACGGCCGACCCTATGTAGCCGGTGGAACCCAGCACCAGGACCTTCACGTCCCACTCCCCTTTGCTCCTCGACAAGTTGAAGCGGGTGTTCCCCGCCTCACCAACGACAAAATCGAATCTAGGCGCGCACGGTCTGCCTCGGTCGCCGCAGCGTGCACGATCTCTCGACTTCACGTGCAGAGCCGGGACCCAGCGCGTGGCTGCGGTACTCCCCCGGAGTGAGGCCGTAGGCCTGGCGGAAGGCGCGGCCGAACACGGTGGCGTTGGAGAAGCCCCAGCGGGCGGCTATCAACTGAACGGACAGCGCGGACAGCTCGCGCCGCGCGAGATCGGCGCGGCAGCGATCGAGGCGGCGGGTCCTGATGAGGGCGGCGACGCCCTCGGGCTCGTCCCCGAACAGCGCGTAGAGGCCGCGCAGCGAGATGCTGTGGTGGTCGGCGACCGCTCGGGGGGTTAGCTCGGGGTCACCCAGATTGCGTTCGATGAAGACCTTCGCCCGCTCGAGAAGAGCACGGGCACGGATCTCGGGTGCGGTGCACTCCAGAGTGCCGAGCTGCTCGGCCAGGTAGGCCGTGGCCACCTCCAGGGCCACCCGCCCGAGAGCCGGGAGCTCCTCGCTCCGGCAATCCGGGCCGTTGTCGCGAAGGCTCGTCAGGAAGTCGGCCATCACCGCCCCGAGGCCGGTGCGCGGAAGCCGACGGGCAACGAGGTGGTCGACGCGCCTGGCTTGTAGGGGCAGCTCCGATCTCGGGATCTGAAGGACGATCACGCGGACCGGTCCGCCCCCGCGGTCGGTGTCGCACTCCAACGGGGCCGAGGTGTTGCTGACGATGAAGCCGTCGACGACCAGGCCGGAGTCCCGGCCGAGCTGGCAGGCCTTCATCGCATTGTCCTCAACCAGCGCGAGTTGGTACTGCTCGGGGTCGCCCCGCCTGATGTGCGCCGGAGTGCGGCGCGACCATACGGGCGAGAACTCGAGCGTCGACACCGTGAGCGCGCCCAGCTCGACTGCCCCGATGTCGGCGTGGAAGTCATGCGCCCGATCGGTTTTGATCTCCACGGGCAACAGGTCCGTGCACACCGTCTCGGTGAACCAGTCGAACCTCTCGGCCACCGGTACCTCACGGCCGGACGCCCGTGTCCACGTCCGACTTCTTGCACTCACCGACATTGATGACTCCCCCGATGTGATCTTCGTGAACGTTGATATGACGGATCTGAAGGTCTGGTCCCTGCCCCGGCGGGGGCGTACCTTCCGGGCGGACGCACACCGACGCGCACGTCAGGACGTCCCTTGCTTTTCGTGGACTTCGGCCCCGGCCGACGGGAGGTCGCCGGTGGTCTTGCCGTAACCGAGGGACTCTACGATCAACCCGTCCCGTACGAGCACGAGCGTCACGCCCCGGATCGAGTCGGCCGGTCCGTCGCCGAAGCGGTACCGCCAGCGGACCGTCGCCCGTTCACCGGTGACGACGACGGCCTCCGGGTCGAACCGGCCCGTACGGTCCTCGGCGAGTGCCCGGCAGAACTCCAGGCACGCGGCGCGGCCTTCGTAGCGGGTCCCGTCGGGGGCCGGTTCTTTCGCCTCCATCACGCAGTCATCGGCGATCAGGTCGCCGAGCGAGGAGGCGTCATGGTCGATGAAGGCGCGGTTGAAGCGGTGGACGACCTCGGCCGTGGTACGGAACGACATGTCGCGACCCCCTCGGGATTGAAATGATCGGTTCGCCCTGCCCGTCCGTCCTGACCCGGGCCTCGGTGCCGCCGGTTCATCGCGTTTCCCGCTGCGAGCCGGTCTCCCCATCCGCGACCGCGGGCGCGGGAATCGCGTGTTCGGCGGCGCGGCTGACGTGCTCCCATGCCGCCCAGGTGTCCATGCGGGTGTGGGCGATGTCGAACGCGAGGTCATAGACCATGCTCCCCAGCAGAAGACGCAGCGGCGGATCATCGCTGTCGACCAGCTTGAGCAGCGCCGCCGCGGCGAGCTGCGGATCGCTGTCGACCGACCCCTCGGCGAACTGCCTGGCCAGTTCCTCCCGCAGCGGCGCGTACGGCTCCAAGGGGCTGGTGCTGCGCATGGCGGTGTAGAGGTCCGTCCAGTAGCCGCCGGGCTGGAGAATGCTGACCTTCACCCCGAAGCCGGCTGCCTCCACGGCGAGGGCTTCGCTGAGGCCTTCCAGGGCGAACTTGCTGGCGCTGTAGAGGCCGGTGCTGGGGAAGCCCCCCAGAGCGGCGATGCTGGAGACCTGCACGAGGTGGCCGGAGCCTTGCTTCCGCAGGACGGGCATGACGGCCTGGGCGACCCAGAGCGCGCCGAAGAAGTTGAGGTCCAGTTGGGCCCGGGCCTCGGCCTCGGTGAACTCCTCGACCATGCCCATCGACAGCATTCCGGCGTTGTTGACGACGATATCGAGCCGGCCGAAGTGGCCCACTGCCTCGGTCACGGCGGCGAACACCGCGTCGCGGTCGGTCACGTCCACCCCTAGGGGCAGGACCTGCCCCGGGTAGGCGGCCGCGAGCTCCTCCAGCGGGGCCGTGGTGCGGGCCGCGCCTGCGACGCGGTCGCCGCTCCTCAGCGCCGCTTCGGCGAAGGCGTGGCCGAGGCCCCGGCTGGCGCCGGTGATGAACCAGACGCGGCTCGTGGTGTCGGCTGGGGTGTGCATGTGCGCGGCTCCTGTCTGGGAGGTGAGGTACCCGGTTCGGTCCGCCGGGTGGGGTGTGTCGGTGTTACGGGTGGGTGCGTGCGGGGGCGTGCCCGGTCCGCCGGTCAGCTCCTGCGCGCGCTCCGCACGGCCAGGGAGGTGAGGAGGGTGAAGACGGCCCCGGTTATCAGCACACCGTTGAGGGTGAGGTGGGTGGCGACGATGGCTCCGAAGAGGGCGCCGAGTGCGATGGCGAGGTTGTAGACGGAGGTGTTCAGGGCGGTGGCTGCCTCGGTCGAGTCGGGTGCCGCCTTGAGAATCCACGTCTGGACGGCCACCGGCACGCCGCCGAAGGCCAGACCCCATCCCATCAGCAGCAGGGCCCCGCCGACCGGAGTGCGGCCGGCGAAGGGGAAGACCGCGAGGATCGCGGTCAGCAGGACGCTCACAGTGAGGATGGTCGTGCGGACGTTGCGCTCCGAGGCCGCCGCGGCGAGGAAGTTGCCGAGGATACCGGCGACGCCGAAGCCGAGGAGGAGCGGGCCGATCGCGCCTTCGCCGATCCCGGCGGTGGTGCGCAGGATCGGGCTGACGAAGGTGAAGGCGGCGAAATGACCGCCGACCAGGAGGAAGGTGGAGAGGACGCCGGCGCGCACTACGGGGTTGCGGAACTGCCGTGGCAGCGTGCGCAGTTGGACGACCTGTTGGGCGGGCAGGGGAGGCAGCAGGAAGAGCAGGGCCACCAGGACGAGGAGACCCAGTGCGCCCGCGGCCACGAAGGCCGTGCGCCAGTCCGCCAGTCCCCCGATCAGCGTCCCGGCCGGGACGCCGAGGACATTGGCCGCCGTCGCGCCACCGAAGACGAGCGAGACGGCCCGGGGCACGGACCGTTCCGGCACCAGCCGCACGGCGAGGCCCACGGCGAGTGCCCAGAATCCGCCGATGCTGATTCCGACGAGGAAGCGCGAGCCCAGCAGCACGACGAAGTCGGGCGCTGCGGCCGACAGTCCGTTGGCCAACACCATCAGGGTGATCAGTCCGATCAGGGCGGCCCGCCGGTCGAGCCGACCGATCACCACCGGGAACAGCGGCGCCGTGACGGAGGCGACCAGGCCGGGTACCGTCACCATCAGCCCGGCGGTCCCCTCGGAGACGTCGAGGGACTCTCCGATGAAGGGGAGCAGCCCGACAGGCAGTGATTCGACCGTGACCAAGGCGAACGTCCCGACCGCCATGGCGACGACCGCGAGCCATCTGGTGAGCGGTACCCGCTCGTCGTCGCGCGTGGCGGGTCTCTCCGTGGTGTCCGCGATCGTCATGAGTGTGCTCCGGTCGGTAGGGTTCGGTCCGCCTCGAAGGCGTCGTGATCGATGGAGGCGGTGCTCTGGGCGAGGGCGATCCGCCATCGGCCGTCGTCCTTGGTGTCGTCCTTGGTCAGGACGTACACCGGGGTGCCGGGTGCCACGTCAGGGTGGGCGGCCACCACGGATGCCCATCGGCGCTGTGCCGCGCTGGGTCTGTCGCACCGGCTGCTGCGCAGGCCCGGACCGTCGTGACCGCGGAGCACCTCATCGAGGCGCCGCCCGTCACGGGTGATCGGCCGCTGACGGATCTTGACCACCGCGAGGTCGGGCCGGACGAACACGATGGACTCGGCTTCACACGTGACGGTCAGCGGCCGGTGGACCGTGGCGGGCAGCGACCTGCGGGCGAAGGCGCTGATCGCCGCCAACCCGGTCAGCGGGTCGCCGTGCGGAACGGTCCACACGGCCTCCTGGCCGAACAGCTCCGTGAACGCGTCCGGCAGTCCGTTCTGCTGGGCGTATTCGACTTGCGCGACGAGCCTGACAACGGCGCTTACGTCCTCCTCGGGAACGGCGACGCCGGCGACGAGCGGCTTCATGATGGTTTTCCTCCCTGAGTGTGTGGGCGTGCGGGGGCGTCCCCGTACAACCGGGACTTGTCTCCCGTCCGGGCACGCTCCAGCGGGCCGCCGGCGGCCCGCTGACAGTGCGGTGTCACCGTCACCAGGCAGCGGCTCCGGGCCGATGTCGATCCTTCAGCTTCCTGCCGCGCCCATCAACGCCGAAGATCAGTAAGATCCGATAACTCAGGCTTATGACGGGGGTCGGCTACACGTGGAAGTACGTGACATCGAGATATTCCTGACGCTGGCGGAGGAACTGCACTTCGGCCGTGCGGCAGCACGGCTGCACCTCACGCAGGCACGCATCAGTCAGGCGATCGGCCGTCAGGAGCGCAAACTCGGGGGCTTGTTGTTCGACCGCTCCAACCGCCGCCAGATCCGCCTGACGCCGCTCGGCAGCCAACTGCGTACCGACCTGTTGCCGGTCTACGCCAGCCTGCGCGACAGCCTCGAACGCGCCCGGATGACCGCCCGCGGCAAGTCCGCCCGCCTGCGCGTCGGCATGATGCCCTTCAACGTGCTCGACCTGCACCACTTCTGGAAGACGTTCCAGGCCCGCCACCCCCAGTGGGAGCTGCAGATCCGCAGGGCGCCCTACGTCGACCCCTTCGCAAGACTCCGCGAGGGCGACATAGACGTATTCATCACCTGGCTGCCGGTGGACGAACCCGATCTCACCGTCGGCCCGGTCCTCTTCCACGACCGCCGCGTCCTGGCCGTCTCCGCGGTCCACGAACTCGCCGGCAGAACCGCCGTGCCGGTCGAGGCGCTGGCCGACTTCGCCCACGCCATGCCCCCCGAGATGCCCGACTACTGGGAAGACGGCTACCTGCCGTTCTACTCACCCCGGGGCACGACGCTGGAGCGTATCGAGCAGGTCACCAATGCCGACGAACTGATCCACCTGGTGATCACAGGCGAGATCGTCCACCCCTTCCCCTCACACGTCACCCGCTACTGGAACACGTTGTCCCACGTGCGCTTCGTCCCCGTCCCCGACATGGGGACCATCCCCTACGCCCTGGTATGGCGCAGGGACGCCGAGAACGAACTCATCCGGGCCCTCGCCCAGACCGTCCGCGACATCGGCCCCGTGCGGTTCTGACGAGGCCCACGGACGGCCGTCTGTACCCGGCTTCGGCGTACCCCACTGCGAGGTCCACCGACACACCGCGTCCCGACCGGGCGCCTCGGCAGGGGTACCGCGCACCCTTGGTCCCGTTCGGGTGACTGGCCGCGCGCGTCCGGTCGCCGCCCCGGAGCAGTGGTCGACACTGGCGCCATGAAGACGATTTCAGGGGCGGGAGCGAGAGTGCGCACGGAAGTAGGAGCGGTGCTGGGCGCGGCCATCCTGCTCCTGGCGGCAGCCGCCACACCCGTCGCGGCTCAGCCGACCGCGGCACCGAGCCCGGTCGGCCACACATCGCGTGGGCAGGCGAACGTGGTCGGGCGCTGGACGGAAACCCTCCGCCGCGACAAGCCCGGCATCACCTTCTACGTACAGGATCTGACGTTCACCGCAGACGGCCACTTCACGCGCTTCGACAACGCCTGGTGCAACCAGAAGGTCTGCCCCATGTTCAAGCTCGCCGTGATCAAGGGCACGTACCGCACCCATGGCCACACCGTCCGGCTGATCACCAGCGGGGCCCAACCTCATGCGTATACCGGCCATGTCAGCGAGTCGGGCGATCGGATGGCGTTCAAGGACGGGGCAGACGGCACCGTGCATGTGGTGCACCGGGTGGCGGACGATCGCTGACGGCGGCGCGGAGGAGGGCCTCGTTCACTCCAGCACGCGGGTTTCGGAAAAGGCTCGGTGGCGCCGGACCCCCGGCAGGCGCACCGCGGTCACAGAGGCTGTTCGGGGGTGTCCAGCCACACGGTTTGCCCGGAGGGAGTGAGGGTCAGGCCGAGCCGGTCGCGGGCCGGGGCGCCGTGCTCCTGCCACCGCCGGTAGGCACTCTCGGCCTCGTCCCACAGGCGGCGCGGCCCGTACTGATCGACCTCGAACACATCGTGCCCGGGCACGTATTCGGCCGCCGCCCAGGAAACACGGTCATCCGCCAGGAGCCACAGCGTCGCCTCCTCGCTGCCGTCTTCCGCCTCGGCCAGCAGGTACCAGGCATCGGGCAGGGCGAGTCCGCTGAAGAACAGGGCGTCGCTGTCGCCCACCAGCACGCGCGGGGAAAGCATGGTGTGGGTGGTCGTGGCGTCTTCGGTGTGGTGCAGGAAGTCGGACAGGTAGCCGCGGTGTGGGCGTCCGGTACGGCTGCGCATGAACGCGGGGTAGCCGGTGAACCGCCCCTGCCCGATCCCGTCGGCGGTCTCCAGCACGGCGAAGGAGTGCGAGAACCAACTGCCGCCCCAGGGCGCCACGATCCGCCCTGAGGGGACCTGCTCCACCCACGCGTAGGGGATCTCGGGGACCGTGTACGTGGCGATCAGCCGCTGGTAGGGGGCGCCGTCGGACCAGCCCGCCGCTCCGTCGCCCACCACCACCCGCGGACTGTAGCCGGCCGACTTCAGATTGACGCCGGCCTGCTCGGCCAGCACCGGGTCGATGTCAAGGGTGGTCACCCACGCGTCCCCCAGGCGGTGGCACAGCCACGCCGCGTTGTACCCGGTAGCGGCTCCCAGCTCCAGGACCCGCTGCCCGTCACGGACATCGAGCAGGTCCAGCATCTCCACCATGACCGACGGCATCGAGCTCGATGAGGTGGGCAGCTCGTAGGCGCCCTCCTCGACCGGCCGCCCGTCATTGACCTGCGTGGTGAGTGGCAGGTCACCGTACACGGCAGTGAGCCACCGTTCTGGGGCCGTACTGCGGGAGATGACCCGCTGCAGCGTCTCGACCACATCCGGCAGGAACACAGCCCGCGGCACCTCAAGCACTGCCCGCTCCCACGGCGAGCCCGCCGCCAGAGCCCCCTTGTTGACCAGGATCTCCCGCAGCCGCTCCGGAGTGCTCACGACGCCGTCACTTCTTCTTCGGCGGTTCGCTGACCGGCTTGTTCCACTGCCCGTCACTCTCCTTGGGCGACTGCTGCTTGTCCCCGTCGGACCCACCCTTGCCGTCACCGTGCTTCGCCATGCCCGGCTCCTCTCCAGTGAGGTGGAACACGTCCCCACAGAGTCTGGCCCATCCACACAAGCAGCAATAGCCCGCCTGAACGCAGCTGTGCGAACACACCGGCTCACGGAGCACCACCACGGGACCTGGACCGACAGCGGCTATCGCACCCGCCGAGCCGTGAGCAGGACCGATTCGGTTGGGCCGCCGTTCGGGGCTCGCTCACCCCACGAACCGGGCCGTCCATTCCGACGAAGGCTCGGGCGATGAGGAAGGCTTCCGCGTCTGCCCCGACGGCGCCGATCGGTCGCGGTAGTGCGCGACCAGGTGGTCCGTGAGTACCGCGGACGCGCCCATGTGGGACAACGGGCCCGGCGGGCCCATCTGTTCCGCCTCGGCTCCGCCGCCCTCGGCCGCGCGGCGCATCGCGGTGACGTACGGGCGTACGCCGTCGAGGAGGTGCGCCATGGCCTCCGCCGCTCCCCCGGTGAGCCGCAGGCACTCCCTGAGCGGCGGCCACTCCGCGTGCCAGGCCCCGCCCGGCCGCTCCTCCTCGGCCGCCAGCGACTGGAAGAGCAGCAGAGCGTGCGCCGGGACCTGGAGCGCGGCGGCGCGCACCATCGCGGCGAGAGCCGGGTTCCGCTCGTAGGGCATCGCCGCGGAGGCGCCGTGCGCGATCGCTCCCGGCTCGGACGCCTCGGCGGTCTCCCGCCGGGTCAGTGCCTGTACTCCGACGGCTATCTCTCCCAGTGCCGCCGCCACCAAGGCGAGCGTCGCGCCCAGTTCCGCGACCGGAAACCGGCCGGCGGCCCAGGTCAGGCCCCCCGCGAGTCCCGCTTCATGGGCACGGGCCGCCATCAGGCGCTGTGCGCGGGCGACGAGGTCGTGGTCGGTGAGGCCGGGCCCGGGGTGGGGACGGGCCTGCTCCAGACAGCCCGCAAGTACCTCGGCCGCGCCGCCCAGACGTACCGGCAGTCCCGCCGCGGTGCGGTCCAGGTGTTCCGCCGCCGTCAGCAGCCCGGAAAGCCAGCCCGCCGCTTTGAGACCGACGGTTACCGGCATCACCTCGCGCCCGAGGGCCCCCGCGGGCAAGGGCGTGGCCCGGTGTTCCTCCGCAAGGTCTGCCAGGACCTGCGCGGCGTGGTCCAGATCGGCGCGGATGACGTCCAGCGCCCGCCGGGCCACCAGCATCGTGGCCGTGTCCAGGACGTCCTGGCTGGTGTAGCCGCAGTGCAGTGCCTGGGCCGCCGTCGGGTCCTGTTCCGCCACCGCCAGGAGCAGCGCCTCAGCCACGACGACCACCGGGTTGGCCGCTCCCCTGGCGCGGCGGGCCAGTTCGGCCAGCGGGAACCGGTCCGCGCACGCCGTCGCCGCGATCAGCTCGGCGTGTGCCGCCGGGGTGAGTCCCAGCCGTGCCCGTGCGCGGACGCAGATCGTCTCGGCGTCCAGGACGGCCTGGAGCCAGGCGCCGCCGTCGGTGATCCGTTCCACTCTCGTGCCCGCGCGGACCGGGGTGAGCAGTCCGCTGTCGGGGCCTGCAGGCGCGTACATACCCCGCCCCTCAGAGGGCGGGGCCGACGAGCGCGTCGGCAAGCCTCTCCCGCAGCCTTCGCTTGAGCACCTTGCCCGTCGCGCCGAAGGGGATGGTCCACTCGCCTTCGGCCGTCGTCAGCCGGGCGATCTCGGGCTGACCGGCGGCGCGCAGCGCCTCGTTCGCCCGTTCCAGGGCGTTCGGCTGGAGCGCGCCGCGCGGAGTGACCAGGGCGACGGCGGCCGGGCCGCCGTTGACGTGCGCCTCGACGACCGCGCAGTCGTCCACGTCCGGCAGGTGCGCGAGCAGCACTTCCTCCATGAGGATCGAGTATCCGGGGCCCGTCGGGGTGGAGATCGCGTCGACCGCCCGGTCCACGTGGTGGAAGCGCCCCAGCCGGTCGCGGTAGACGAGGTCCCCGGAGAGCCAGTAGCCGGCGAGCTGCGAGCGGTAGGTGGTGTCCGAGTCGCCCCAGTAACCGGGCGTGATCGTCGGTCCCTTGACGCCGAGGAGGCCGACCTCCTGGTCCTCGGCGGGGCTTCCGTCGGCGCGCAGGACGGCGATGTCGGCGTAGGGCTGCGGCCTGCCGATGCACCGGCTGTGGCCCGTGGTGCCGGGGACCGTGACCTGGCCCAGCACTCCGCCCCAGCCCAGCTCGGAGGCGCCGAAGCCGTCGACGAACATGGAGCCGGGGTGCGGCCGGCCGCCGCGCAGATGGCTGCCGCGTGCGGTCAGACGTTTGATGTGGGCCTGGTGGGAGGCGTCGCCGATGCTGATCCAGGTCTGCACGGAGGTCAGCGGTCCGGGGTCCTCGGGCAGGGTGGCCAGTTCGGCGTAGCTGCCGGCGAACGCGACGACCGTGGTGGGCAGGTGGGTGTCGATGGCGCGGGCCAGGTGGGCTCCGCCGCGGCCGGACAGCACGGTCAGCGGTACACCGGCCAGCAGAGCCATACAGGTGTAGCCGACCGCGGAGGCATGGGACTGGGGCAGGGCCGAGAGCAGCCGTGCCTCCTTCTGCTCCAGGAATCCGGGCAGGTGGTGGCGGATGCCGGCCATGGCCTGGCCGTGGGTCCACACGACCGGCTTCGGTACGCCGGTGGTACCCGAGGAGTGGCAGATCAGAACGGGATCGGCGTCGGCGTGGCGGTAGCGGGCCGACGCCGGGAGCGTGCGCCCCCCGTAGCCGTTGGGCAGGTCCGCGGTGTGGATCCAGCGCGGCGCTGCCGCGTCGTCGTCGAGTGCGCGTTCCAGCAGGGGGCGGCGGCGCTCGTCGGTGTGGACGCCCACCGCCGCGGTCCTGCGGATGAGCCCGGCGGCCACGTCGGCATCCAGGCCTCCGTTGATGAGCACCGCGATGGCGCCGATCCGGGAGAGCGCGAAGTAGTGCAGCTGGTCCTCGAAGGAGTCGTCGACCCATACGGCGACGCGGTCGCGCGGCATCACGCCGCGGTCGCTGTAGTGGCAGGACCAGGCTTCGACCAGGGCGTCGATGGCCCGGAGGCTGAAGTCGGTGCGGGCGCTGCCGTCGGTGTCGGTGACGGGCCGCTCGGCGGTCAGGCACAGCGCTTCGGGGGCGGGGCTCGTCTCCAGGGCGGTGCGCAGGACGTTGCCCGCGCCGACGGCCGGGTCCCCCGCGATGCGAGCCCGCAGGTGCGGCGGCATGAGGATGGAGGTGGTGGTCACGGTCACGGTCACTTTCCGGGCGGGGAGACGAGTTCGAGGAGGCGGTATTCGACGCCGGGCACGAGGGTGGTGCCCGAGGACTCCAGCGGCACGATCTCCAGACCTTCCTCCTCGGCCAGGGTCCGCAGGCGCTCGTCGTTGCCGAGGTTGCTGAAGCCGAGCAGCAACCGCCCGCCGGGGGCCAGGTGGCGGGCCGCGTCGCGCAGGTAGGCGCGGTGTGCCTGGTACCCGGGATCGAAGATGGCCCGGTGCAGGTCGGTCTCCTGGACGTGGTCCGCGGGCGGGTCGATGAAGCTGGAGTTCCAGAAGATGGTGTCGTAGCGGTCCTCCGGATCGAGCGCGGCGAACAGGTCGCTGCGCAGGGTCCGCACCCGGTCCTCGACGCCGTGGCGCAGCGCGTTGCGGCGGGTGTTCTCGACGGCGGCGGCGCTGATGTCCACCGCGGTCACCCGGCTGCAGCCGTTCAGCGCGGCGGTGACGGCCACGACACCGGTGCCCGAGCCGATCTCCAGGAGGCTGCCGCCCTCGCGGTAGGGGATCCAGGACGCGAACAGGCGGGTGGAGAAGCAGTAGACGGGTGCGAACACGCCGTCCAGCAGGTCCCATTCGCGTCCCAGGAGGTGGAAGGAGGACGGCCGGGTCTCGCTGGCCTGGTTCAGGCGCAGCAGCTTGTCGCCCAGTTCGAGGGTCATCGCGTTGCCTCCGCGGTCGGTGCGAGGGGATGGACGGCGTCGGGTTCGGTGCGGTCGCGGCCGGGGAAGGTCAGGCCGAGCAGTGTCAGCGGGGCGGTCGCCTTCACGGCGGTCTCCTCGAACTCCTCCTGCGCGTCGGAGAGCGCGATCACCGCTCCGCCGACACCGAACTCCACGCGGTCGCCGTGGGTGACGAGGGTGCGGATGACGATGTTGAAGTCGCAGGCGCCGGAGAGCGAGAAGTACCCGATGGAGCCGGAGTAGACGCCGCGCGGTCCCTCTTCGAGCCGGTCGATGATCTGCATCGTGCGTATCTTGGGTGCCCCGGTCATCGAGCCGCCCGGGAAGGCCGCCCGTACGCAGTCCACCGCGGTGCTCTCCTGCCGCAGCCGGGCCCTGACCGTGCTGACGAGCTGGTGGACGGTGGTGAAGCTCTCCACGGCGAAGAGCGGGTCGACCGTCACGGAGCCCAGTTCGGCGCAGCTGCCCAGGTCGTTGCGGACCAGGTCCACGATCATCAGGTTCTCGGCCCGGTCCTTGACGCTGTTCGCCAGGTCCGTGCGCAGGAGTTCGTCGTCGACGGGGTCGGCCGCACGCGGCCGGGTGCCCTTGATCGGCTTCGATTCGGCGACTCCCTCGGCGGTGACCTGGAGGAAGCGTTCGGGCGAGCAGCTGAGCACCGAGAGGCCGCCCAGGCGCAGCAGTGCGGCGAACGGGACCGGATTGGCCCGGCGCAGCGCCCGGTATCCCGCCCACGGGTCGAGGGCGCCGTCCACGCCCGCGATGTTGGTCAGACACACCTCGTACGTCTCGCCCGCCTCGATCTCCTTCTGGCAGGCGGCCACCAGGTCGAGGTAGCGGTCCTTGGCGTGGCGCAGCCGTGGCTGCGCGAAGTCCCCGGCGGCTCGGGGCGCCCGGGGCAGGACCCGGCCGGCGAGCGGGCGCAGCCGCTCCTCGGTCCGGCGCAGCCAGTCCTCGGCCGGTTCGGGGTCCGGTGCCTCGGCGAGCGCGAGCAGATACGTATCGCCGGTGGCGTGGTCGAACGCGACGGCCCGGTCCGCGAAGATCATTCCCGCGTCGGGGTGCGGCGAGCGGTGGACGCGGTCCCCGCCCGTTTCCGCCTTCAGCTCATAGCCGAGGTATCCCACCCAGCCGAGTGCGAAACCGAAGGGCAGCGTGGGCACTTCGACACGGCGCGTGGCCAGGTCGGCCCGGATCCAGTCGAAGAACGCACCGTCCGCGCGGTTCGTGCCCGCGCTCCCCTCAGTGGTGACCGAGCCCTCCCACACGTCCGCCGCGACGGTCCGCGCCAGGGGCCCCCGGGCATCTCCCATGAAGGAGAACCGGCCGCCCTGGGCGCTGGAGTGAAGGCTGCTGTCGAGCCAGAAGGAGCGGTCCGTGTCCCCGTACAGCTCGGCGAACACCACCTCCGGGTCGAGCGCCGGGCCCCCTTCCAGTCTGCGGGCGATCACCCGGTGGGTGTACGGCCGGTCAGCGGCGGCAGGCGGCTCAGTGCGGGCGGCGGCCGGAGCGGCCGGGCGCGTACCGGTGCTCTGCTGCCAACGGCGGGTCAGCGACGCGAAGTTCGCCATGAGCCGCAGTCCGTGCTCCGTGGAGATCGACTCGGGATGGAACTGCACGCCCCACAAGGGGCGGGTGCGGTGCCGGATCCCCATGAGCACGCCGTCGTCGGCGAACGCGACCGGCTCGATCTCCTCGGGCAGCGCGGCGGCTATCAGCGAGTGGTAGCGCACGGCCTCGAAGGGCGAGGGGAGGCCCTCGAAGAGGTCCTGGCCGTTGTGCTCGACCTTCGAGCTGCGGCCGTGGCGGACTTCGGGGGCCGGCTCGACCCGGCCGCCCAGGACGTGGCAGATGCCCTGGTGGCCGAGGCACACGCCGAGCACGGGGATGCGCGCGTCGCGGATGACGTCCGCGCACACACCGAAGTCAGCCGGCCGGTCGGGACTGCCGGGACCCGGCGAGATGACCACGTTGTCGAAGTCCCGCAGCCGGTTGAGGACGAAGGCGGGGTCGTCGTTGCGGACGACGACGGGCTCGGTGCCGGTGGTCTGTCCGATGTAGTGGTACAGGTTGTGCGTGAACGAGTCGTAGTTGTCGATGATCAGTGTTCTCAACGGACACCTCTGTCGGCGGCGGTCGCCGCGTACGCGAAGAGACGGGCGGTGGCGGTGGCCGGGACCGGCGGCGCGCAGACGCGAGGGGCGACGGGCTCGTCGCCGGGAGTGCGCAGCAGCAGCGCCACCGCGGTGGACCGGTGGGGGGCGGGCGCGGCGAGCGGGTCGGCGGTCGGCGCCGCCAGCGCCGCCAGGGTGCGCGGGCCCGCGGCGAGCTCGACGAGGACGGCCAGGACCTGCTCGGCCTCTTGGGCCTCAAGGAGCAGCGCGGCGGAGTCCAGGAGCGCGGCGCCGGTGTCGCGGACCGCGCTGACACAGGTCACCGGACCGGTGATGCGGTAGTCACGGGCGATCACGCCCAACACGGCGGTGGTGACGGTCTGGTGGAACAGCACCGGCTCGGCGACACCGCCACAGGCGACTTTCTCGCCCGCCAGATCGGCGGTGACCGCGTCGCCGGCCAGGCTCCCGAGCACGATGGCCGTACGCTCGCCCCGGTGCGCCACCGGGCTGTCCTCGCTGTCGGGTGCTCCCAGGCAACGGCGAACAGCGTCGTACACCAGCGGCGCGAACGGGGACGCCACGAAACCGGGCAGCCGGGGTGCCTTGCCGTCGCCGTCCACGGCGCTGAAGCCGGAGCCGACGACGGCCAGCGCGCCCGGGACGGCCGGGGGTGCCGCTTTCTGGGTGGGGTGCTGCGTTGTCACGGACGCTCCAGTACAAGGGCCGAGTTGACGCCGCCGAAAGCGGCGTTGAGCGAGAGGACCCGTCGTACGTCCAGGTGCCGGGGCCCCTCCGGTACGCAGTCCAGGTCGCACTCCGGGTCGGGTTCGGTGAATCCGGCGGTGGGCGGGACGATCCCCTCGCGCAGGGCGAGCAGGCAGATCACCGCCTCCAGTGCTCCCGCGGCCTCCAGCGCGTGCCCGGTCATGCTCTTGGTCGAGCTGACCGGAACCGTGCGTGCCCGCTCGCCGAACACGCGGTACAGCGCCTTCGTCTCGGCGGGGTCGTTCAACGGGGTTCCGGTGCCGTGGGCGTTGACGTAGTCGACGGAGGCGGGATCGGCTCCGGCCATGCGCAGGGCGGCTTCCGCAGCCGCGGCCAGTCCCGCGCCCTGGGGGTGGGGGTGGACCACGTGGTGCGCGTCGTTGGTCAGCGCCCAGCCCGAGACCACGGCCAGCGGCCGCGCGCCGCGCTCGCACGCCCGGCGCGCCGACTCCACGACGAACACCGCCGCACCGTCACCGAGCAGCAGCCCGGAGCGTCCCTTGGCGAACGGGCGGACCCGGCCGTCGGACGACAGGGCCCGCGCCTGGTCGAATTTGGCGAAGACCTCCGGGTCGACCAGATAGGCGCCGCCGCACAGGACCGCCTCCGCACGGCCCGTACGGACGAGTCGGCACGCGTGCGCGAGCGCGTCCGCCGCGGCCACACAGGCGTTGGTGAAGGCGGTCCGCGGCCGGCCCAGGCCCAGAGTGGTGGCGAGCTCCTCGACGACGTGCCCCGCCAGGCTCTGCGCGGTCGCCGCGGGGTCCGGCCGGTCCCCCGTCACCGTGTCCCGCCAGAAGGTGTGCACCCCCTGGAAGTCGCCCTTGGTGCCGATGAGTACCGGCAGCGCCGAGACGTCCCGGATCCCAGCGGTGTCCAGGGCGGTGCGGGCGCACTCCGCGAGAACCTGCGCCTGGCCGGGCTGCCCGCGCCCGTCGTCGTAGAGGGCCGCCACGTTGCCGCGTGAGCGGGAGGTGTCGAAGCGGGTCACCGGCGCGAAGGCGTGCCGGCCGGCGAACACCCCGTCCAGCAGGCGCTGTTCACCGGGGCCGAAGGCCGAGCGGACTCCGGCGCCGGTGATGACGACTGTCTCAGCGGCCATCGCTGGTGCCCTGCGGGGATGCCACCGCGTCCGGGTGGGTGCGCTGGAGGTAGTCATGGATGGCCAGCACCGAGGTGAAGCCTGCGAGGTCCTCACCGGTGGGGTCGATGACCAGCCCGTACTGGCTCTCCAAGGCGTGCTTGAGCCAGGTCAGCGCGAAGGAGTCGACGACCAGCTCGGTGTCGTCGCCGAGGTCGGCGGGCAGGCCGATCGTGGTGTTCTCGACGAGGATGGCGCGGATGTCGGCAGTGGTGATCATCAGTGGTTCGCTCCCGTGTCCTGAGTGGTTTCTTCGGCGACGTGCGCGGCGAGTTCGCCGATGGTGTAGCGGGGCAGCGGCCCCAGGTCGTCCGGGAAGGCGATCCCGTACTCCTGCTCCAGCTGGGTGGCGAGCTGGAGCAGGAAGAGCGACTCCAGTTCCAGCCCTCCGGCGCCCAGTGGCGTGTCGTCGGGCAGTGCGGCGTCGACCGGCTCGCCGGTCATGGCCTCCAGGGCGGCGCGCACGAACGCGCGGACTTCCTCATGCATGTCAGCTCCCGCTGGTGGCGTAGGCAGCGTGGAGGAGTTCCCTGCTGCGGATGATCTTTCCGTTGCTGTTGCGGGGCACCGCGGGCCCCGGGTAGAAGCGGCGGGGCACCTTGTAGTCGCTGAGCCGCTCGCGGCACCAGCGGACCAGTTCGCCGCTCTCCAGCTGCGGCTCGCAGCCCACGTGCGCCTCGATGACGTCTCCGGCCAGCACTACGGCCTCGTGCACGGCGGGGTGTTCCCGCAGGACGGCCTCCACCTCGACCAGGTCGACCTTCAGGCCGCCCACGACGGCGACCGAGTCGGCCCGGCCCAGGATCTCCAGGGCGCCGGTGACGGCGTCGATCCGGCACCGGTCGAAGGTGCGCAGCCAGCCGTCGCGATACCGGTCCACCCCGTCGTCGAGCAGATAGGGCGACCGGGCGAGCGCCACCTCCAGCCCGCCGTCCGCCTCCCGGACAGCGATGCCGGACACGGGCGTTCCCACGCCCGGCGGACGTGTGCTCCCGGCCAGGTCGGCCGCGATGATCCCGGTCTCGGTCGATCCGTATACGGGGCTGATGGCGACGTCGTATGTCTCGGCGAATCGGTCGTACACCTCGTGGGCGAGCACCTCTCCGGCGGAGACGGCGACCCTGAGCGCGGGCAGCGGTGTCGAAGTCACCCGCGAGAGGAGGTCGAAGTGGACGGGGACACCGAACACGGCCTCGGCTCGGGTCTCGACGGCGGCCCGCAGGATGTCGCTCGGCTGTGCGCGCGGTGGAAGGACGATCTCCACGCCCGCGTTGAGTCCGTGCAGCACACCGCCGATCAGGCCCATGGTGTGCAGCACCGAGTTGAGCAGCACGATCCGCTCTCCGGCCCCGGGCATGCCGGCGAGGGCGGTGTAGCTGTCCAGTTCGGCGAGCAGGGACTGCGGGGTGCGGCCGATCACCTTGGGCAGACCGGTGGAGCCGGAGCTGAACTGGACCAGGCACACCTCGTCCTGGGCCGGGCGGCCCGAGGCCCGCGCGGCGACCACCACGTCGCAACTCTCGACGATACCCGCGACGACCTGCCCGAGCTGCGGTGAGGTGATCAGGAACTGCGGCTCGCACCGGGCGAGCAGCCGGTCCGTCTCGGCCTGCTTCAGGCGCGGGTCGAGGAGCATGACCTGTGCCCCCAGCGACCAGGTCGCGAGCATCACCTGCAGGACCGTCAGGCCGGGCGGCATCTGCAGGGCGACCGAGGAGCCGCGGCGCACCCCCTCGGCGGCCAGCAGGGCCCGGGCCTCGGCCACCCGCTCGCGCAGCCGGCCCAGTGGTACCGGGTCGGTGACCCGCGCCCAGGGGGTGTCGGGGCGGCCGCGGTGCAGCAGGTGGGCGCCCCACCAGTCGGTGGTGTCCATGGGTGTTCTCCTCGTGTCCGTCACAGCGCGGCTCCCTGCGCGGTGTCTTCGTCCTCCAGCACCCGGGTGAGCAGGCACTCCGTGAAGGCTTCGAGCGTCGGGTGGGTGAAGATGTCCGAGACCGGCATCCGCACCGCGAAGGCGTGGGCGACCAGCGTCACGAGCCGCGCGGCGAGCAGCGAGTGGCCGCCGATGTCGAAGAAGTTGTCGTGCACGCCGACCCGCACCACGCCCAGCAATTCACCCCAGATCTCGGCCAGTTCCTCTTCGAGCGGGCTGCGCGGCGGTACGTGCTCGGCCTGGTGGATCCAGGCCTCGGGGCCCGGCTCGGGGAGCCGACCGCGGTCGATCTTCCCGTGCGGGCCGACGGGGAGGGCATCCACGGCGACGATGCCCGCGGGAATCATGTACTCCGGGAAGCGGCCGCGCAGCGCGCCCCGGATCGCGGTGGTCGTCAGCGCGCCCGGCGTGTCCAGGACGACATGGGCGAGCAGCCGGGGCTCCTCCGCGACCCGGTGGACGCCGACCACCGCTTCGGCGATCCCGGGCACGGCCTCCAGTCCGTGGCGCACCTCCTCGGGCTCCACCCGGTAGCCACGGATCTTGACCTGACCGTCCTCGCGGCCCAGGTACTCGATCTCCCCGGAGCGGTTCCAGCGCGCGAGGTCGCCGGTGCGGTACATCCTGCCGGGCGCGAACGGGTCGGGCAGGAACCGCTCGGCGGTCAGGTCCGGGCGGCCGAGATAGCCGCGTCCCACCTGCACACCGCTGATGTAGAGCTCTCCGGGCACACCCACGGGAACCGGCTGGAGGTCCTCGTCGAGGATGCGGATGGCGGTGTTCGCCACCGGGCGTCCGATCGGCACGGTGGCCGCGTCCTCACCGGCCAGGCACGGGCGTGCCGTCACGTCGATGGCCGCCTCGGTGGGGCCGTACAGATTGTGCAGCTCGCAGTCGAAGGCACGGTGGAAGGCGGCCGCCAGTCGCGGGGTGAGCGCCTCGCCGCTGCACAGGACCCGGCGCAGGGCGGGCAGCGGCGCACGGTCGCCGCTGTCGAGGAACGACTGGAGCATCGAGGGGACGAAGTGAACGGTCGTCACCTCCTCAGCGCGGCACAGCTCGACGAGGTGGCGCACGTCGCGGTGGCCGCCGGGACGGGCCAGGACCAGTCGCGCGCCGCTGGCCAGGGGCCAGAAGAACTCCCATACGGACACGTCGAATCCGAACGGGGTCTTCTGCAGCACGCGGTCGCTCGCGTCGAGCCCGTAGCGCTGCTGCATCCAGCGCAGCCGGTTGACGACTCCCTCGTGCTCGTTCATCGCCCCCTTGGGCAGGCCCGTGGAGCCGGAGGTGTGGATCACGTACGCCAGATTGCGCGGCCGCACTCCCGAGTCGACGCGCTCGGCGCTTTCGCCGTCCAGGACGGCGAGGTCCTCGTCCAGGACGACCACCGTGCCCGGGAAGGCCGCGAGCAGGTCGTCGGGCAGACCGCCGGACGGGCAGGTGAGCAAGACCTGGGCCGACGAGTCCGTCAGCAGATGCCGCAGCCGCTCGTGCGGGTACTCCGGATCCATGGGTACGTAGGCGCCGCCCGCCTTCAGTACACCCAGCAGCGCGACGACGAGCTCCAGGGACCGGGGCAGGCAGACACCGACCCGGGACTCGGGCCCCACTCCCTCACGGCGCAGCCGGGCGGCCAGCTGGTCGGCGCGGCGGTCCAGCTCACGATAGGTGAGCGAGCGGCCTTCGAAGACCGCGGCGACGGCATCCGGTGTGCGGTCCACCTGCTGCTCCACCAGCTGGTGGAGCAGGCGGGGGCCCGGCCAGTCCTGGGACGTGCCGCTCCACTCGGTGAGCAGGGTGCGGCGCTCGGCGTCCGGCAGGCCGTCCAGCTCGGCGAGCGGCCTCCCGCTCGCCCGCAGGCACTGCCGCAGGACGGCCGTGTAGTGCGCGGCGAAGCGGGTCGCGGTCGACGCGTCGAACAGGTCGCGGTTGTACTCCCAGCGCAGCGTCAGCGCGTCGGTCGCGTCGAAGACGTACAGCGTGAGGTCGTAGACCGCGCTGGTGTTCGCCAGCGGCGTGCTGCGCAGCAGCAGGCCGCCCACGTCCGCGGAACCGTTTCCGGAGACGAACTTGGCGACCCCGTCACGTCGGCGGTCCTGCGGGCGGTCGTACACGAAGAGCGTGTCGAACAGCGGGGACCTGCTGGGGTCGTACTCGGGCCGCAGCCGCTCCACGAGCGCGGGGAAGGGCACGCTGCCGTGGCGCATGGCGCGCAGCACCGAGCTGCTCAGCTGGTGGAGCAGCTCGCTGAAGGCGAGCTCCCCGGTCACCTCCGTACTCAGCACCAGCGGGTTCACGAAGTTCCCGACCGTGCGGCGCACTTGAGGGCGCATCCGCTGCGAACCGGCCGTGCCCAGCACCACGGAACGCTGTCCGGTCATCTTGGCGAGGAACACCTTGAACGCGGCGAGCAGCACCACGTACCGGGTGACGCCCGCTTCCTTGGCCACCCGCTCCACCTCCTCCGCCAGCTCGGCGGGCAGCGGCAGGTGGTGCACACCGCCGCGGTAGGAGCGCGCGGGGAGGCGGGGCCGGTCCGCGGGCAGGTCCGCGACCGGCGGCAGGTCCGCAAGCTGCGCGTCCCAGAACTCCAGGCCGCGCCGCCCGGCCGGACCCTCCAAGAAGCCGGCCTCCCACGTGCCGTGCTCGGCGAAGGGGGTGCCCGGTGCGGGCAGTTCGGCCTCGGTGCCCTGAAGGGCCGACCGGTACAGCACGGCCAGCTCCTCGAAGGCGAGCAGCACCGACTCGAAGTCCCAGGCGATGTGGTGGAAGACGAACAGCAGCACCTCCTGCCCGTCGGCCTCGAACCGACGTACGCGCAGCGGGGGCTGTCGGGTCAGGTCGAAGGGGCGGTTGGCTTCAGCGAGCACGGCGGCGTCCAGATCCGTGGCCCCCACGGCGCCCTCGTGGTCGCCGAAGTCGACGGCCAGGGCCGCGTGGACGGTCTGGACGGCGTTCTGGTCCTCGCCGCGCAGCGACACCGTGGTGCGGGTGGCCGGGTGCCGGTCCACCAGCGCCTGCAGCGCCGTGCGCAGGGCCGCGGCGTCCAGATCACCGAGCACATCGGCACGCAGGGCGATGTGGTAGACGGAGCTCTCCCGTGCCAGCTGGTACACGTGCCACATGGCGCGCTGGGACCAGGACAGCGGCCAGTCCACCCGCTCGGTCGCGCTCACAGGTCCGCCCCGTCCGCCTCGGCCGACTCCAGCTCGGCCAGCATCCGTTCGGCCACCAGGACGGTGAGCTCCGCCACGGTCGGGCGCGCGAAGAACTCCTGGAGCGAGACGGTGACACCCAGCTCCTCACCGATGCGGTACACCGTCTGTACGGCGAGCAGCGAGTGGCCCCCGAGCACGAAGAAGTCGTCCAGCACACCGACCCGCTGCACGCCGAGCACGTCCTGCCACACCCCGGCGACCGCCTCTTCCAGCGGCGTGCGCGGTGCGACGTGCTCGGCCCGGGCCGCGGCGCGCGCCGCGGGCACGGGCAGCCGGGCCGCGTCGAGCTTGCCGTTGGGGGCGATGGGCAGCGCCCGCAGGACCACGATGTGGGAGGGCACGGCGTACTCGGGCAGCCGACCCGCAAGGAACTGGCGCAGGTCCTGGCCCAGTTCACGGTTGAGCTTGCGCCGGAACGGCTCGTTGTGCTGCGGGGAGGCGGCTGCCACACGGGCATCGGGGTGCCACACGGCGCTCGTGCCGGGCTCGGTGACCAGGACGTCGTAGTGGCCCAGGCGGCCGGAACGGGCCGGCTGCACCGCCACGCCGACCCCGTGGGGCGCCTCCAGGGCCCACCACTCCTCGGGATTGGGCCCGCCCCCCTCGGCCGGGCTGCCGGACAGCTCGCGGGCGGGCCGCTCGTCGGCGCCCGCGCCCGCCGCACGCCACGTCTCCACATCCAGCCGGGTGCGGCCGTCGGGCACGTCGCGCAGCAGCAGCGGGGGACGCTCACCGGCCGCCAGCCACCGCTCCAGAGCCCGCGGTGTCCGCTCCGCGGCGCTGTCCGGCACGGAGGCGACCGACTCGGGCTTCTCGCCGGCCGTCAGCAGGGCGTCGAAGCGGAACTTCGACAGTTCGTTGGCGATGTGGCCACGCTTGAGCAGCACGTTCACACCGGCGACTCCGGGCAGTTCGGAGCCCAGGGCGGCGAAGTAGGCCGGGGTGAGCAGGAGTTCGCCCTCGTCCTCGGCCGCCGCGACGGCCTGCCGCAGCAGCTCGCCCGCGGTGGCGTCCTGGTCCGCCTGGTGGACGGCGACGGACATCTGGAAGGCTTCCAGGAGCCGCAGGTCGCGTACGTCCCCGACGAAGACGTGGCCGCCGGGCCGTACGACGCGCACGGCCTCGCGCAGCACCTCGCGCAGGTACTCCGCCGAGGGGAAGTACTGGATGACGGAGTTCAGCAGCACCAGGTCGACGCTGTCGTCCTCGAAGCCGCGGAAGTCCGCCGCCTCCCGCTGCTCCAGGCTCACCGACGCGAACCGCTCAGCGTCGGCGTCCAGGGTGCGCCGCAGCGTGGCCAGCACTTCCCCGGAGATGTCCGTGCCCACATAGCGGCGAGTACCCGGCGCCAGCCGGTAGAGCAGCAGGCCGGTGCCGCAGCCCACTTCGATGACGGACTCGGGGGCGAGCGCGGCCACCCGTGCCACGATCCCGTCGACCGACTCGCGGATCTCCCCCTCGGTCATCTCCTCGCCCGTGTAGCTGCTGTTCCAGCCGGTGAGGTCGAGCAGGGGGTCGCCGAAGGTGTCGGCGTCCGCGGCGCCGTAGACGCTCTCGAAGACCTGCGTCCACTCGCCGACCTGCTGCTGATCGATGACCGGGGTGCGCTCGGCGCAGTAGTCGGCGCTCGGCACCGCGTACGCCACCAGGCTGGTGGTGCCGTCGGCCAGCTCGCGCGGGACGACGAGGGCCTGCTCGACGGCTTCGTGCTCCAGCAACTGCGAGCGGATGGCGCCCGGTTCGACCCGGAAGCCGCGGATCTTGGTCTGTTCGTCGGCCCGCGCCAGGAAGACGGGCAGCCCGTCGGCCCGGAGCAGGGCCAGGTCCCCGGTGCGGTAGAGCGTCGCGCCGGGGCGCGGGTCTCTCCCGTCGGGCACGAAACGCTCGGCGGTGAGCTCGGCGCGGCCCAGGTAGCCCCGGCCGACGCCGGGCCCCGCGATGTACACCTCGCCCGGAACGCCGACCGGCACCGGGCGCCGAGCCTCGTCGAGGACCAGCAGCCGGGTCGCCCCCAGACCGGTGCCCAGTGGGACGGAGCCACCGTCGGCGTACGCGGCGGACCACTCGCGCGGCAGGACGAAGGCGCTGGCGCCGACGCAGGTCTCGGCGGGCCCGTAGTGGTTGACCAGCGTGCACTGCCCGGCCGCGGCGACCAGTTCGGCTGCCCACCGCGGGTCCAGGTACTCACCGCCCAGGATCAGCAGCTGCCGGGGGAAGGCACCGCTCCCGCCGCCCGCGGCGAGCAGGGAACGGAAGTGCGAGGGCGTCGTCTTGAAGCAGTCCAGTTCCCGGTCGCGCACCAGCTCGGCGAAGGCCCGGGGGTCGAGCATGCTGTCGCGGTCCACCGGGTGGAAGCAGCCACCGGTCAGCAGCGCCCCGAACAGGGCGGTGTAGCCGAGGTCGACGGAGGGCGCCGCGATGGTCGCGTGGTTCCAGCCGGGCTGGAAGCCCAGGCGGTCGGCGGCCGCCGCGGTGTAGTGGGTGAGGTTGCCGTGCGTGATCGCGACGCCCTTGGGCCAGCCCGTCGAGCCGGAGGTGAACACGACGTACGCCAGGTCGTCCGGCCCCACCGGCACGGCCGGGCCGGTCGCGGGGCTGCCGTCGGCGAGCGCGGCCAGATCCGCCCACGGCAGACCCAGCGCGTCGAGGCGGTCGACGGCGTCCGGTACGGGAAGCAGCATCAGGGCGACACCCGCGTCGTGCACGACATGGGCGAGGAGTTCGTCGGGCTGGTCGAAGTCGACCGGCACGAAGGCGGCGCCCGCCTTCAGGACGGCGAGCATGGCGACGACCGCGTCCACCGTCCGATCCGCGCGGATGCCGATGCGCTGTCCCGTCAGCACCCCGCGCGCCACCAGCCCGTGTGCCACCCGGCTCGCCCGGGCGTCCAACTCGGCATAGGTGAGCCGCTCCTCGGCGCCGACCAGGGCCGGCGCGTCGGGGAAGACCGCGGCCACTTCGGCGAAGACGGTGTGCACGGGGCGCGGGTCGGGCGTGTGGGCCGCGGCGGGCAGCCCGAGGAGGCGGTCGCGCTCGGCCGCGCCCATGCAGTCGAGGTCACTGACGTCCTGGTCGAGGTCGGTGATCTGGGCGACCAAGGCCCGCAGTGCCTGGGCGAGGTCCTCGGCCGACGCCTGCGCATCCGCTCCGGCGCGCAGCTCCAGCACCGCAGCCCCGTCCTGCTCAACTGCCACCAGGCGTACGTCGTAGGGCTCGGCGTCCACCGTGCACTCGACCACGGTGAAGGCGAGGTCCGCGCTCGGAATCCGGGCCGCGCGCAGCCACTCGAACTGCAGCGGCAGCAGCGAGGAGGCGGCGGGAGCGTCACCCGCGCCGGCGGGCCAGACGCCGGACTCGGCATACTCACCGAAGACCTCAGCCGCCTCCGCCAGGGTCGCGGCAACCTCGCCCAAGCCCCGCCCGGGGGCGGTGTCCACCAGGACGGGCAGGGTCCGGGCCGTGGGGCCGACGACCGACTCCAGCTCCTCGAAGCCGCGCCCGTCACGGACCACTCCGAGCACCACGTCCGTACGGCCGGTCCGACGGCCCAGGACGACCGCCCAGGCCGCCGCGACCACCTGCTCCAGCGGCAGCCCGCGTTCCCGGGCGAGCCGGGCCAGCGGCTCCAGCTCGTCGGCGGTGAGCACCGCCGAGGAGCTGCCGGCCGCGAGGGCCAACTCCGGCAAGGCGGCGCGCGGGCCGTTTGCGGTGAGCCGGGCCGGCTCGGGGAGCTCGCCCGGCACCGGCCGGTCCTGCCCCGCCTCCTCGGCGGCCACGTCCTGCCAGGCGGCGAACTGCGCGTAGGACACGGCCTCCGGCAGCTCGACGCCCCGGTAGGCCTCCGCCAGATCCTCGGCGATCACCGAGAGGCCGGTGCTGTCGGTGCACAGGGCCGACACGGTGACCTCCAGCCGGTGGCGCCGGGGGCCGATCTCCCTCAACACGGCGGCCAGCACCCCGTCACCGGCGGCTTCCCCATCCCCCCACACCAGCGTCGCCTCATCCGCCACGACCTGCACCGGCAGCGCGCCGGGTGCGTCCGACGCCGTCGCGAACCGGGTGCGCAGCGCCTCGTGCCGGGCGGCGACCGCGCGGAGCGCGGCACGCAGCCGGGCCGTGTCCGGCTGTCCCTCGATGTCGAGGACCAGCCGGGCCGAGGGGGCGTTCACCGAACGGCCGCCGAGGTGCCACAGTCGGCGCTGCTGCTCGGACAGGGGGTAGCCCTCGATGACGTCTGAGTCGGTTCGCATTCCCTGGTCTCTCCTGTGTGGTGCGTGGAAGTCGGTGCGTACGGGCCGGGCCTGGCGCGGCCCCGAGGGCCGCTAGCGCGTGGCCTGCTGCGGGTCACCGAAGGCGACCAGGACCTCCCGGTCGCCCCGGTAGGGCTCCCGGCCGTGGCAGGCGAGCATGTTGTCGAGGAGCATCACGTCGCCCTGGCGCCACGGGAACGCGACAGCGAGGGTGCGGTACAGGGCGCGGATCTCCTCGATCACCTCGTCCGGGATGGGCGTGCCGTCGCCGTAGTAGGCGTGCCGGGGCAGTCCCTCTTCTCCGAAGAGCGAGCGCAGACTGGTCCGCGCGGCCGGCTCGAAGGCGGCGACGTGGAACATGTGCGCCGAGTTGAACCACACGCGCTCCCCCGTGACCGGGTGGTCCACGGCGGCCGGGCGTACCTGGCGGGTGCGCAGACCGTCCCCGTCCAGCCAGGTGAACTCGATGCCCGAGTCACGGCCGTACCGCTCGGCCTCCGCCCGGTCGGACGTCTGGAAGACCTCCTGCCACGAAAGGTCGACGCCCGCGCCGTAGTTGCGGACGTACATCACGCCCTTCTCCTCGAACGGCGCCCGGATGTGCTCGGGCAGCGCGCGGTAGACCGCCCGGGAGTCGGCGACCGGCGTGGCGCCGCCCTCGGTGGCCGCGACCTTCGAGAAGAAGGCGATGCGCGCGGGCCACACATGCGAGTACGACATCTCGTTGTGCTGCTCGATGTGCTGGTCGTTGGGGTATTCGGTCGAGGTGTAGACGTTGTTCTCGTCGACCTGGTGGCGGGGTGTCGAGCGTTCCTGATAGTCCATCAGCTCGGCGATCTGCCCGGCGGCGAAGCGGCGGAAGGCCGCGGCCTCGTTCACCGCGAAGCCGCGGAACAGCACGGCGCCGTGTTCGGCCAGGAGCTTCTGGACGAGCTCGCCGTTCTCCTGGCTCCACAGGGACAGATCGGCGTCCGGGCCCAGGGCCCGCACCACGGCGGGCAGCCCGTTCTCGTGGCCGGGCAGGAACTCCTGCCGGACCGAGGGCGCCGCACCCGCCCGGACCTTCTCCGGCTTGACGCCCTTCATCTGGGCGAACGCCGCCCGCCCGCCTGCCTTCGGCTTCTGACCGGCCGACATGCCGGACCTCCTCGTCGTCGTGCGGATGGATCGCGGGCCGCCGGGGCCCGCGTGGGTGAGCCGCACCTCGGGGTCGGCGACCGCGGCGTCCACCACGGCGGCGAAGTCCCGGGCGAACTCCTCGATGGTCGAGCGCGCGAACAGCTCGGTGTCGTACTCCAGGACGCCCTGGTAGGCGTTCTGCTCGTCCTCGACGCGCAGGGTCAGATCCCGCTTGGCGATCCACTCGTCGAAGGGCAGCGGGGTCAGCCGCACCCCGTTCAGCTCCAGCCCGTCGCCCATCGGGACGTTCTGGAAGGCGAACAGGACGTCGAAGAACGGGTCCCGGTTGGCCGAGCGCGGCGGCCGCAGCTCGCCGACCAGGTGGTCGAAGGGGATCTCCTGGTGGGCGTAGGCGTCCAGCGCGGTGCGCCGTACCCGCGCCAGCACCTCGCGAAAGCCCGGTGCTCCGGAGAGGTCCGCGCGGATCGGCAGGGTGTTCACGAAGAACCCGATGAGCGGTTCGACCTCCGGGCGCAGCCGGCCCGCGATGGGAATGCCGACCAGCAGGTCCTCGCCGCCGCCCGCGCGGTGCAGGGCGAGCTGGTAGGCGGCCATGAGGACCATGAAGGGCGTGCAGCCCTCGCTGCGGGCCAGTTCGACCAGTCGCTCCCGGGTGTCCGCGCCGAGCGTGAACGTCACGAAGTCACCCTTGTGCGAGCGCTTTCGCGGCCGCTCGCGCTGGCCGTTCAGCTCCAGCGGGGCGGGCAGGTCGCGCAGCTGCCTGCGCCAGTGCTCCAGCTGGCCGCGCATCGCCTCGGTGGTGAGCGTGTCCCGCTGCCAGACCGCGAAGTCGGCATACTGCACGGGCAGTTCGGGCAGGACGGCCTCGCGGCCCTCCAGCTCGGCGCGGTACAGCTCGGAGACCTCCGTGCGGAAGTTCTCCTGCGACCACCGGTCGAAGACGATGTGGTGCAGATTGACCAGGAGCAGCGCCTCCCCGTCCGCGACCCGCGCCACGTGGGCGCGCAGCAGCGGCCCATGGGCCAGGTCGAACGGCAGGTCCATCTGCCGGCGCAGCCAGCCCGACGCCTGTGCGCGGGCCGCCGCGACGTCGGGGCAGGTGAAGTCCTGGACGTCGATGCCGACCTGGGCCACGGCGTTGATCCGCTGCACCGGCACACCGGCCACCTGGGGGAAGACGCTGCGCAGCACGGTGTGGCGCTCGGTCAGCCGGGTCAGGGCGCGGCCCAGGGCCCCGGTGTCGAGCTCGCCCTCGGCCCGCAGCGCGATGGGCACGTTGTACAGCGGCAGTCCGGGGTCGTAGGCGCTCAGGAACCACAGCCGCAGCTGGGCCAGGGACATCGGCAGGTCGCGGGTCGGGTCCTGGCATTCGATGGGCCGGGCCGTGCCTCCCGCCGTGCCCGCCTCCGCCAGCGCCGAGCGGACCAGGGAGGCCACCCCGTCCGGGGTGGGCGCGTCGAAGATGTCGCGCAGCGCGATGTCCACGCCGAAGAGCGCCTTGATGCGCGAGAGCATCCGGGTGGCGAGCAGGGAGTGCCCGCCCAGGGCGAAGAAGTCGGCCCGGCGGGGCACCGGGTGCACCCCGAGCAACTCCGTCCACAGGCCCGCCATCAAGTCGTCGATCTGGTCGGCGGGCGCCGTCGCGCCCTCCGTGGCGGCGGACCGCGCCAGATCGTCGGTGGCGGGGTCGCGCAGCTCCTCGCGCCGGACCTTGCCGTTGCTGGTGCGCGGCACCGCGGCGATCTCCACGAACGCGGTCGGCACCATCTGGGCCGGGAGCCGTTCGGCGACGTGGCGGCGCAGCGCGTCCACGTCGAACGGGGCGCCGGGGACGGGTTGGACGTAGGCGACGAGGATGCGGTCGGCGGCGCCGGGCACCGCGCGTGCGTCGACCACCGCCGCCGCCACGTCCTCGTGTTCGCCCAGGGCGCCCTCGACCTCGGCGGGCTCGATGCGGAAACCCCGTACCTTGATCTGGACGTCGGCGCGGCCCAGGCACTGGAGCGTGCCGTCCTGAAGGAAGCGCCCGAGGTCCCCGGTGCGGTACATGCGGGCGCCCGGTACGCCTCGGAAGGGGTCCGGTACGAAGGCCTGCGCGGTGGCCTCGGGGCGGCCGAGGTATCCGCGCGCGACGAGGTCGCCGCCGATGCAGATCTCCCCCACCGCGCCGGACGGCACCGGCTGGAGCCGCTCGTCCAGGACGTAGGCGCGCACGCCCGCCATGGCCGTCCCGGCGGGAGTCGCCGCCCAGGTGGAGCGCGTGCCCTCCCGCACGATGTGGCTGACGACGCCGACCGTGGTCTCGGTGGGGCCGTACTCGTTGATCACCACACAGCCGGGGTTGTCCCGCTTGACGGCCTCCAGCAGGGCGGCGTCCGCGTTCTCCCCGCCGACGATCAGCGTCCTGCGCGGGCTCAGACCGGGCAGTGCCGCGAAGTGCGAGGGAGTGATCTTCAGATGGTCGACGGCGTGCCGTGCGAAGAGTTCCCGCATGAAGGCGGGGTCGGCCGCGTCCTGGCGCGGCACCAGGTGCACCCGGCCGCCGGTGAGCAGAGGCGGCCACAGCGCGGTCACGGAGCTGTCCACGGACAGGGACTGCACCATGACGTGGCCGTCGCCGGGAGCGGGGTCCATGTCCTTGAGGACCGCGGCCAGATAGGCGGACAGGTTGCGGTGCTCGACCGCCACGCCCTTGGGCACCCCGGTGGAGCCCGAGGTGAACAGGACGTACGCCGCGTTGGCCGGGGTGACCGCGCCGGGCCGCGGCGCCGCGCCGGCCTCGGCCTGGTCGTCGGTGTCGAGCCGGACCACGTCCACCGCGGCGGCCTCGGGCACCTGGGCGGCGAACTCGGCGTTGGTCACCGCGACACGGGCCCCCGCCGTGGTGATGATCCGCGCCATGCGGACGGCCGGCTGGGTCACATCGACGGGCACATACGCTCCGCCGGCTTTCAGGACGCCGAGCACCGCGACGACGAGGTCGCGCGTCGACTCGCCCAGGACCAGCGCGACGGTGGACTCGGGCCCCACGCCGCGGTTCCTCAGCCGTAGCGCGAGGTCCTCGGCGGCCCGGTCGAGTTCCCCGTAGGTCAGCTCGCCGTCCCGAGCGGTGACGGCGATGCGCTCGGTGTGGCTGCGCGCGCACCGGGCGAACAGCTCGTGCACCAGCGGGAGTGCGGCGCCGGATCCCTGCGGCCCGCGTCCGTGGGCGAGGAAGCGCTCGCGCTGTTCGTCGGTCAGGACGGGCAGCGCGCCGACAGGAGCGGTGGGGGTGTCGGCCGCCGCGCGCAGCAGCGTCTCGAAGTGCAGGGCGAGGTCGGCGACGCGGGCGGCGTCGAAGACCTCGGTGTTGTACTCCAGGTATCCGTCGAGCCCGTCCTCGGCGCCGATCAGACAGAACGTCAGATCGTTCTTCGTGGTGCGGGTGCCGAAGTCGGCGAGCTCCAGGGACAGCCCCTGGGAGGTGAGGGAGAAGCCCGGCGCCTCCTGGAAGGTGAAAGCGAGCTGGAAGAGCGGGGAGACGCTGGCGTCACGGCGCAGCCCGAGGCCGCGCACGATGTGCTCGAACGGCACGTCGCGGTGGCTCAGCGCTTCCAGGCTGAGTGTTCTGACCCGGTCGAGGAGCTGGTCGAAGGCGGGATCGTCCGAGACGTCGACCCGTAGGGGAAGCGTGTTGACGAACAGCCCCACCTGGTCCTGGAGCGCAACGTGGTCGCGGTTCTCCACGGGTGTGCCCACGATGATGTCACTCTGCCCCGAGCAGCGCGCGGCCGTCGCGTACACCCCGGCGAGCAGCACCATGAACAGCGTCGCCCCGCGCTCGGAGCCCACGCGGCGCAGCCGGGCGACGAGGTCCGCGGGCAGCCGCAGCCGCAGCCGGGCCCCGTGGAAGCCGAAGCGGGCCGGGCGGGGGCGGTCGGTGGGAAACTCCAGCAGCCCGCTGTGACCGGCCAGGTGCCGCTGCCAGAACGCGGGGCCGCTGTCCGCCTGTGCCGCCTGCCCGTCGTCCTCGCGGTGCTTGGCACGGTGCCAGGCGGCGTAGTCCAGGTGCCGGGTTCCGGCGGCCGGGGGCGCCTCGTCCTGCTCGTACGCGGACAGGAGCGAGCGCAGCAGGATTCCGGCGGAGCCGCCGTCACACACGATGTGATGGACTGTCAGCAGCAGAAGGTGCTCCTCGTCGTCCAGCCGCACCAGATGCGCGCGGACCAGCGGACCTGCGGCGAGGTCGAAGGGCTCGTCGGAGACCGACTGCGCCAGCAGGTGCACCGCCTCGTCGCGCTCCGCACCGGACCGCCCCGACAGATCGGACTGTTCGAGCCGGGCCGTCACGTCCTCGCACACCAGTTGGCGCGGGGTCCCGTCCTCGTCCACCGGGAAGCGGGTCCGCAGGGCCGAGTGCTGCGCCACGACCCGGGCGAAGGCAGCGGCCATGCGGTCGGCTGCGAGCGGCCCGGTCAGTCGGGTGTGGAGGGTCAGATGGAACGCGGCGGACTCCGGGGCGATCTGCTGGGTGAGCCAGATGCCCTGCTGGGCCCAGGAGAGCGGGCCGCTGTCGCCCGCGACGCCGGGGATGCCGTCGTCGGCTCTGGAGCGCCCGCGGCGGTTGAGCACGCGTGCCTCCAGCAGCCGCCTCTGCTCAGCGGAGAGCCGATCGAGTCGGTCGCCGGATTCCACAGTTGTCTCCTTGCGCGATCGGGAAAGGGGTTCGGGGGCGGGCCGTACGGGGATTGGGCACGGCCCCGTGCGCGGGCAGCGTCGGCCGGGCCGACGGCGGTACGCGGTCGGCCGTGGGCCGTTGTGGGGAGGTGGCGCTCGCCACCGCTCCCTCGGGGGCGGTGGGAAACAGTCGCCGTCAGGCGCCGCTGGCGCTCTTCTCCGCCTCGTTCTCGACGGGGTCCTTCTCCAGTTGGAGCTGTCTGACCTCGGGGACCATCAGCACCGCCGTCGTGCCCAGCGCGACGACCGAGCCGCCCGCGACGAGGGTGGTGGAAATGCCCACCAGGGCCGCGACCGGCCCGGCGAGCGCGTAGCCGATCGGCTCGAAGGCGTAGGCCCCCAGCCAGTCGAACGAACTCACCCGCGACAGGACCTCCGAGGGCACGTTCTTGTGCAGCGCGGTCTGCCAGTACGTCCAGTACAGGGACTGCTCGACGCCCACCAGCACGCCGGCCAGGGCGATGGCCACGGCGGGCGCGTCCGCCGCCAGCAGCCAGATCATGGGAACGAAGGTGAACGTGCCCGCCACGGCCACCAGCAGCGGCCGGCGCACCGTGAGGCGCATCGACAGCGCCCCGCCGACGAGCGCGCCGAGACCGATCCCGGAGAGCACCATGCCCCAGGCCTCCGCGTCGTCGCCGCCGTGGTACAGGGTCGGCCCGAGCACCATCACGGGTGCCAGACCCATCATGCGCACGACCGCGCTCTGCACGGTGACGGTCCACAGCCAGCGGCGTGAGCGGAACTCGCCCCAGCCCTCGGCCAGGCTGGAGAGCACACTGCCGCCGCGCGCGCCCGCGGTACCGCCCGCCTTGATCCGGGACACCCACAGAGCGCTCAGCAGGAAGCTCAGCGAGTCCAGGGCCAGCGCGTGGCCCGGGTCGAGTACGAGCAGGACCAGGCCGCCGACGGAGGGCCCCACGATGCCCGCGATCGCGATCACCAGACCCCGCAGCGCGTTGGCGGCCTGCAGATCCTCCTTGGGTACCACGTCCGGCTGCACCGCGCCGACGGCCGGGATGAACAGCGCGGACGCCGCTCCCGAGACGACCTGGAGCACCAGGAAGTGCCACAGCCGGATGTCGCCCCAGATCAGCAGGGCCGCGAGCAGCCCCTGGGAGGCGAAGCGCACCAGATCCGCACCGACCATGATCGTGCGCCGCGGCAGCCGGTCGGCAATCACTCCGCCGATGAGGAGGCACACGGCGAGGGAGACGCCCTCGGCGGCCAGGACGAGCCCGAGGGCGGAGGGCGAGTCCAGCGCGTCGAGGACCGCGAAGGCGAGGGCCACGATCGAGATGGAGTTGCCCACCTGCGAGGTGAGCCGCCCGGCGAGCAGCAGCCTGAAGTCCTTGTGGCGGAGTACACCCCACCGGTTGGTGCTAGCCATGCGTGTTCCGTTCTGGGTCGTTCACAGGGTGCGGCCAGAGCCCGGCGACGCGGTGCGCATGCGCCGCTGTCATCAGCGCGTAGTGGTCGGCGGGCAGCGGCTCGGTGCGCAGCCGCGCTCCCGCGACGGTGCGCCACTCCTCGACGACCTGGTGGGCGTCGGGGCGCCGTTCGGCGACCAGGAGGGTGACGGGGCCGTCGTAGGGGCTCGGCTCGTACGCCGCGCCGAGCCGCAGGTGTTCGCGGAACACCTCGTAGCGCAGGCCCACCGAACGCTCGACGCTGCCCGGGGCGATGTGCCCGGCATCGGCGAGGCAGTCGTGCAGGGCCCGCAGGCGTTCGGGCGCCGTCAGACGAGTGGTGTCCGGGACGTCGACGCCGAGGATGCGGCCGATGTCCCGGGCGAAGGCGGCGAACGTCTGTGCCTCGTCCCAGCCCCCGGCAGGCGGCCGCTCGCCGCGCAACGTCGAATCGATCGCGACCACCGGAAGGGCCGTACCGTGCCGGCGCTGCCATTCACGGGCCAGCTCAAGGGCGACCAGGCCGCCCAGCGACCATCCGGCGAAGACGTGGGGCACCGTGCCACGGGCTTCCAGGTCGTCCGCGTACAGCGCCGCGAGCCCGGCGAGGTCACCCAGGTCACGCAGCCGTCCGAGGTCCCCCTCGAGCCCAGGTGAGCGTAGCCCCAGCACGGACGCCGGAGTCGGCAGGGCTCTGGCGAGCGGCAGATAGCAGGTGACGTCGCCCCCGACGGGGTGCGCCAGCACCGTGAGTACGCCGGCTTCGTCGTCGCGCAGCAGCGCGGCCGTCCCGGCCGTCGTGAGCTCGCCGCGCTCGCGCACCAGCCGGGCGACCCGCTCGGGGGTCGCGGACGGGAAGAGCACCGACACGGACATCGCGACCGCGCACTCCTGCTCGATGCGGTGAACGAGCTGGACGGCGAGCAGGGAGTGGCCCCCCAGAAGGAAGAAGTCGTCCTCGATGCCGACCTCGTCGAGGCCGAGCAACTGCTGCCACAGGCCGCACAACGTACGCTCCAGGTCGTCGCGCGGCGGGGTGCGCCGCGCCTGGTGCGCCGAGGCGCGGGGCGGTGACGGGAGCCGGTCAGCGGCCAGCTTGCCCGAGGGAGTGCGAGGGATCTCCGCCAGCGCCACCACGGCGGACGGCACCATGTATCCGGGCAGGCGCGCCGCAAGATGGCGGCGCAGTTCGTCCTCCAGGCCGCCCGGCCCGCCGGGGTCCGTGCCGTCCGTCACCACGTAGGCGACGAGCCGGCGCTCGCCACCGTCGTCGGCGCGCAGTCTGACCAGCGCGTCGTGTACCTCGGGATGGGTGCGCAGGGTGGCTTCGATGTCACCCGGCTCGATGCGGTAACCGCGGAACTTGATCTGCTGATCCAGCCGGCCCAGTAGCGCCAGCGTGCCGTCGGGCAGGAAACGGGCGCGGTCGCCGGTCCGGTACAGCCGGTCGCCCGGCTGCCCGGAATACGGGTCGGGTACGAAGGAGGCGGCCGTCAGATCGCCCCGGCCCAGGTAGCCGCGCGCCACGCTCGGCCCCGACAGACACAGTTCGCCCGCGCTGCCGCGCGCCACCGGTTCGCCATCGGCGTCCAGGACGTAGGCCCGCAGATTGCCGACCGGGCGGCCGATCGGCACGGCGTCCTGGATCTCCGCCTCGGTCAGGTCCATCCAGGTGGCCGTGATGGTGCACTCGGACGGGCCGTAGCCGTTGAGCAGGCGGATCCGGGGACCCGCCTCCGCCTGCCAGCGCCGTACCCGGTCAGGGGCGGCTCCTTCACCACCGATGCACAGGACCCGCAGGTCCGGGCAGGCGTCCAGAGCCGCACTCGCACCCGCGTCGACGAGTTCGTGCCAGTACGCCGTGGGCAGGTCCAGCACGGTGACACCGCGCTCCCGGCACCATGCGGCGAAGCGCGTGGGTGACAGGTCGAACATCTCGTCCTTGACGACCAGGGCGGCACCCGTCGCGAAGGCGGCGGCCAGCTCTTCGACGGAGGCGTCGAAGCTGATCGAGCTGAACTGCAGCACCCGGTCGGCGGCCGTCACACCCATAGGCACGATCCCGTGCTGGATGAAGGACTCCAGACTCCTGTGCTCGATCACCACACCCTTGGGGCGCCCGGTGGAGCCGCCGGTGTACACCACGTACGCCATGTCGTCCGGCGCGTACGGAAGTTCGTGCTCCTGTGCCCCGGCAGGGTCGGCGCCCTCACCGGGCTCCGCCACCGCGGTGCCGCGGTGCGGGTCGACCAGCAGGGCGGGCAGGAGTCCGGCGCGCGGGCGGAGTTCCTCGGTGGTGATGACGTACCGGGCGCCGGAGTCGGCCAGCGCGTGGTCCACCCAGGTGCCGGCGAAGCGGGGGTCGACACCGAGGTAGCCGGCACCGGTGCGCAACACCGCGACCACGGCCACGCTCACAGCGGTCGAGGGAGGCAGCATCAGGGCCACCACATCGCCCCGGCCCACGCCGCGCCGACGCAGTCGCTCCGCCAACCGCCCCGCACGCTCCCACAGTTCGGCGTAGGTGAGGATGTCGTCCCCGCACACCACCGCGGGAGCGTCCGGGCGGGCCAGAGCCTGCTCGGCGACGCACGTGTGCAGGGACCGGCGCGGTACCTCACCGCTCGGGCCGCCCGCGAGATCACCGAAGAGTTCCTCGCGCTCGTCCGGTGCGAGGAACCCGGCGCGTCGCACCGGCAGTTCGGGGAAGCGCAGCAGCTCCTCCAGCAGCGCGACGTAGTGCCGCGCCACCCGCCGTGCGGTTTCTTCGGAGAAGAGGTCGGTGCTGTAGGAGAGCCACCCGGCCATGCCGTCGGCCGTCTCGTTGATGTACATCGAGAGGTCGAAGTCGCTCGCCTGGGGCTGGGGCCATACCCGTCGGCATTCCAGGCCGTGCAGCTCCAGCTCCGAAGCGCCTTCGGCGTTGTACTGGAAGGTGTGCTGGAAGACCGGATTGTGCGAGAGCTGACGTTCCAACCCAAGCTCATTCACAATGACATCAAAGGGGACATCCTGCTTTTCGAGCCCCTCAAGGACGGCACCCCTGACCTGCCGGACCAATTCAGCAAAGCTGACTTCAGGCCCGAAATCTGCACGGATGGCCAGAGTATTCACAAAGAACCCGATGGCATCCTGGAACTCTTTGCGCCCGCGGCCGGCGACCGGTGTTCCGACGGCCAGGGATTCTTCTCCGCTGTACCGGTGGAGCAGAACCTGGAATGCGGCCATCATTGTGGTGAACACCGTACTCGACTGTTCCGCGCTGAAACGTCGCACGCGTTCCGCGAGCGGTTCCGGCAGATCGACCTGCACGGCATTTCCACGGAAGGACTGATTCGCCGACCGGGATCCATCCGTAGGGATCCACACGCTTCCCGGAAGCCCGGAAAGCTGCTCTTTCCAGTAGTCGATCTGGCTTTCCCAGCCTTTGGTGCCGACCTGCTGATGCTGCCAGAGGGAGAACTGCGCGTACTGGGCGAGGAGCGGGGCGGGGCCGTCGTCACGTGCACCCGCTTCTCGGGCATAAAGATGCTGGAGGTCGCGGAGCAGAACGTCGATGGATCGGCCGTCCGAAACGATGTGATGGAGACTGACGGCGACAATGCTCCGCGTCGCGCCCAGGTCCCACCAGGAAACCCGGATCGGCCACTCCCCGTCGAGCGAGAACGGCTGGGTGACGAATTCGCCCAGCTGCCGGCGCACCTCGGTCTCCCACGCCGGGTCGGACAGACCCTCGGGGCGCGGCACCACAGTGGTCCGCTCGACTTCACCGGGCGCGTCCACATACTGGAGCGGAACCCCGTCCGACCCTTCCACCAGGCGCGTTCGCAAGACGTCATGGCGGGACAGGAGGGCGTTCACGGCAGCGGCGAGTGCCCCGCGGTCACACGGGCCGAGCAGCTCGAAACACGCGGAGCTCTGATAGAGCGAGCTGTGCGGGCGGAGCCGGTAGAAGAACCACAGCCGCCGTTGGGCCAGCGAGACGGGAATCGGGCCCTGTACTTCGGGCAGAACATCCGCCGGTTTCACCGACCTTTTGCGGGCGGCGGCGGCCAGGAGTTTCTCCTCCAGTGCACGCCGCTGATCGAGGCCCATTTCAGAAATGGCGACATCGCCAGACATTACTTCCCCCGAAGTCAAGCACGACATACCGGCGGGTGACTACCACGAAGCACCCGCGACGACCCTCGAAGGGCGATCAGGCGTTCACACGGAGGGACACGGGGCGCATATCGACCCAGACCTCTGCAATGTGCGAGAGGCACTGCTGCTTGCCTCCAGTGAAACCGGTATGCCGCCAGCCGGGGGGAATATCGCGCCCCGATCTCCAGATAGAGAACTGCTCTTCGTCATTGACGACAACCGCGTACAAAGAAACTTCTGGTACCGATGAACTCACTGCACGTTCTCCCCGTTGCCCCCGGTCAGGGACTTAAATATGCACCATGATCGGCACACAGAAGGTAAAGGGAATCCAAAACTCCCACCGGGCTGCCTTTGGACTCGCCCGCTCCTGGCCAGAACCCTATGACCGGAGCGCACGCCATGCAAGTGACCGCGATCACATCGCGCCGCGACGGTCGAGATCCTAGGGTTCAGAAGATGAATTCACCCCCTCTCTCCCGCCTTACCCGGACACAGGTCTTCCCCCTCACCGAGGGCCGGGTCACGATCTGGTGGGCATGGGCCGACGAGGGACTGCCCGAATTCTCCCGACTCCTCTCCCCACAGGAAAATAAACGTCTGGCGCAATACCGCAACGATGTGCTAAAGGCGGAGTTCCTGACCGGTGCCGTCCTCCTGCGCAGCGCACTGGGCAGGCATACGGGCCTCTCGCCCACGGAAGTCCGGATCGCCCGCGAGTGCCCGGACTGCGACGCGCACCACGGACGCCCGCGCTCCCTCGACGCCCCCGAACTGGACGTCTCGGTCTCCCACGCCGGGGGCAGGGTGGCAGTAGCTGTCGCCCACGGTATGCGGGTCGGTGTGGACGTGGAGTCACTGAGTCGCGTGGGCGACGCCAACTCCCTTGTGGACGCCATCTGTTCACCCCTGGAAGCCGCCCACGTTCGCAAGCACGACGTCGACCGGCAGCCGCAGGTACTCACCGACATCTGGACCCAGAAGGAGGCGGTACTCAAGGCCCTGGGCACCGGGCTCCGGATCCCGGCGCGCCACCTCGAAGTCGCGATTCCGGGCAGCGCCCCGAAGCTGCACACGAACCCGGACACCGGCGTACGCCTGCCGACGGGTCTCACAGTGCGCCCCCTGACGGCGTGCGGCCCGGGCTACACGGCCGCCCTGGCCACCTCCACCTCCCCGGTGGAGGTGAGAGAACTCGCCGGCGAAGCCCTCCTGAGCGGCTAGGCGTTTGAGGGGCGGTGACCACCACGAGCGGCATGTGCTCCCCGGTTTCGGTTGGCCGCAGGGCTGAACGGCCTCGGTTGCATGGTGGTAATCAACTTGCTGCCCGCCCCGGCGGGCAGGCATGGTCTGGATCATGCTTGAACTACGCACTTTGGAATCAGACGAGTGGCCCCTTTGGCGTGAGTTGCGACTGGCCGCGCTTGCTGAGGCGCCCTACGCGTTCGGATCGACACTGGCCCAGTGGCAGGGCTCCGGCGACCAAGAGGAACGTTGGCGTGCCCGCCTGTCGATTCCTGGCGCGCACGATCTGGTCGCGCTCCTCGACGGCCTTCCGGTGGGCATGGCCAGCGGAGTGCCGGGCGAGGGAGCACAGAACGTGGAGTTGATCTCGATGTGGGTCGACCCCACGGCTCGGGGCAAGGGCGTGGGTGACCACCTGATCCGGGCGGTCGAGCGGTGGGCGGCGGAGCGCGGTGCCACGGCGCTGCGGCTGTCCGTTATGCCGGACAACCGCACGGCAATCGCGCTCTATGAGCGGCACGGTTTCACGGACACGGGTGAGCCCGGCGATCTTCTGCCCGATGGCGTCGGCAGGGAGCGGGTCATGGCGAAGAACCTGGCCGCTGTCTGATCTCCCCATCCGGACACGGCGGGATCACTTACTTGGTCAGGCCGCGGCGGCGACGGAGCGTCCGCCCCAGCGCCCCCGGACCGGTGGGGACATCGCTGCTGTTCGTCCGCGGTCAGCGGGCAACGTCCGGCTGGGGCCGACCCGAGCCTCCAACCCGGCACCTGCGACGCCCCTTCGAGTACCGCCTTGCGGAACGCAGCAGTAGGGGCGCTCTGGGATGCTTGATCCATGACGGATCTCCAGACCATCGACCTCGCAGCCGTGGTGCGCGAGCAGCCCGACCCGCTGCTCTTCGCCACGGTCTCGGGCGCCCACCTCTACGGCTTCCCCTCCCGGGACTCCGACGTCGACCTGCGCGGCGTCCATCTGCTCCCGGCCGAGGCGCTGCTCGGGCTGCGCGAGCCGGAGGAGAGCCGGTCCCTGATGTGGGACCGGGACGGGGTCGAGATGGACCTGGTCACCCACGACCTGCGCAAGTTCGTCCGCCTGATGCTGCGCCGCAACGGGTATGTGTTGGAGCAGCTGCTCTCACCGCTGGTCGTGCACACCACCGACCCGCACGCGGAGCTGGTGACGCTCGCCCCGTCCGTGCTGACCTCGCACCACGCCCACCACTACCGGGGGTTCGCGAACACCCAGTGGCGGCTGTACGAGAAGACCGGCGAGCTGAAGCCGCTGCTCTACACCTTCCGCGTGCTGCTCACCGGCATCCATCTGATGCGCAGCGGCGAGGTGCAGGCGGACCTGCCCACGCTGCTCGGCGAGGTGACCGCGCCCGCCTATCTGCCCGATCTGATCGCGGTGAAGGCCGAGGCCGAGCACGGGGCCGCGACCGGGCTCGACCCCGAGCGGGTGGCGGGAGACATCGAGGCGCTGCACGGCGTGCTCGACTCGGCGCAGGCGGAGTCGCTACTGCCCGACGCCCCCGCCGGACACGACGCCCTGCACGACTTCGTCGTACGGGTGCGGATGGAGCGCTGACTCCAGTCCCCCGGGCACACGGTTGGGTGGCGAGCGGTGGCATAACGCAGACACCACGCCCCACCCCTGCTGTGCCGTGCCGGGGCTGCGCACTGCAGCCGCCGAAGGGCCGCGCATAATGGTCCGGTAAATCGGCAGAAAGCACGCTCCGGCTCGGCTCACTGGCGATCCACCAAGCCAGGAGAGAAACCAATGAGTACGGATAACGGTCAGCTGGGCACGGTCGCGGCTGTGCAGGTGGCCTATCAGGCGACAGCATCGGAGTTCCAGGAGGCGATGCGCGTCCTGATGAAGGCCTCCCCCGCTGGCCGGCGCAGCCAGTGGCTCATTACCGGGATGGGGCTGGTGCTCCTCGCACTGGGCCTTCGGATCGACCACCCAGGCGCTGAACTGGACTTGGGCCCACTGATGTTCGGCTCCATACTCCTGGTGTTCTTCCTGGTGATCGCGCCACGGATGCGCGCCCGGCAGGCTCACCGGCACGGCCAGGCGCAAGGACCGCGCTACATCACCGTGGACGCCTCCGGGGTGACGGCCGCGACCCAGCACGAACACCAGTGGTCCGCCTGGGCCAAGTTCTCGCGCTACCTGGAAACTCCCAACCTGTTCGTGCTGCTCAGCGCTGACCAGAAGTGCATGACCTTCCTGCCCAAGCGAGCGTTTCACCAGCCCGAAGACGCCGACCGGCTGCGGCAGATTCTCCACCTGCAGCTGCCTCTGGCCGCCCCCACGGCGTCTGCCCGATAGACGCGCCGCCTCCGCACCGATACCCGGCAACCGTCCACAGAGACCACCTTCTTTCACTGCCGAGAGCCAGCGGGTCGTCGACCAGCGGACGACAGGCAGCACCACTCAGGAGATCCGCCAAGCCGTCGGCCTGGATCGCATTTCCTCATCTCCCGTCACTGCCGCGAAGGCCTCCAGCGCAGCGACTAGTCTTTGGCAGCACGAGTGTGGCCGGCCGGGATCGCATCCCAGGTTCCCTTAGGGGAGGCGCTGACCTCGGTTCACCCCTGCGACCGCACGACACAGCAGCGGGTAGCAGACGCCTCCCCCCGACAACGTGCGGACCTCCCGACCTGGGGAGATGAGCCGGGCCCCTGTTATCGTGCGCCGATGTCAACGATCAGACAGTTCCAAGTAACCTTCGACTGCGCGGAGCCTGCGCGCCTCGCCGCCTTCTGGTGCGAGGTGCTGGGGTACGTCGTACCGACGGTCCCGGAGGGCTTTGCCACGTGGGAGGAGTACCACCTCTCGCTGCCGCCCGAGGATGAGATCTACTTCGCGTGCACTGACCCCTCGGGTGTGGGACCGCGCTTGCTCTTCCAGCGAGTTCCCGAAGGCAAGGTCGTCAAGAACCGGGTGCATCTCGATGTGCGGGTCGGCACAGGGCTCGTGGGTGAGGAACGCCTGGCCACACTCGAGGCCGAATGCGCACGGCTGATGGCGCTCGGCGCGAAACACGTGCTGACGCAGCGCGCCGATGGCGTCAACGAGTCGTGCATCACGATGCAGGACATCGAGGGCAACGAGTTCTGCCTCGCCTGATTCCCCTGCGAGACGGCGAGGTGGGGAGCCGTCCCCGGCCTTGGGAAACATCGGGCAGCCGAGATCGGCTGTCCCGATGTTCCCCAAGGCCGGTCTCCCCTGACCTCTCAGGTCCCGCATGCGGCGGGAGTCATCCCGTGAGAGCGAGGTTGTGCAGGCGGGGAACGTCGTGCATCGCATGGCGCACACCGTCGCCTCTCAAACTGCGGTCGCGCAGGATCTTCCAGGTCTTCATACGGGCGAAGGCGTGCTCGACGCAGGCGCGAACCCGTCTGTGGCTCTTGTTGTGGGCCTCCTTCCAGCCGGGCAGTTCCTCGCCCTTGCGCCGGTGGTGCGGCATGATCAGCCCGGTGCCCAGGTAGCCGCCGTCCGCGATCGTCGCAGTGTTGCCGACCACCCGTTTGGCACCGGACTCGACGACCAGGCGGGTGTCGGCGTCGATGACCACCTGGTGGTTGGTCGAGCAGCAATAGCTCTTCGACTGCTCGGCGACCTGGTGGTCGCGGGTGGGTACCAGCGTCCCGTCCACGATCAGCACCGCGTCCTTGGCGAAGCGCCTGCGCGGGGCCAGCGCGACCCTGGAGCCGAGGTGCTCGATGACGCGATCGGCGGCGGACTGCGTGTCCCGGCCACGATCTGCCACGGACGCACGTCATCCCTGGCCGCGCGCGCTGCCGTACAGCGGCCCTCCGCCCAGGCGACCCACGCAACTCTGGCGTGTTCGCCTGTGTGAACATCAGGGAACCCGCGCGTGTGGCACGTGAAGGCCCTGTATAGAGTGCACGACGTACAGCGCGGTCCAGACCAATCGCGCCCATTCACGACAGCCGGGGGGCTTGTTCATGAAGTTCATTCCACACGCACTGGCCGCGACCGCCATCGCCACGGTCATGGCTACCACCGCCGGTACCGCGTTCGCGGCCGGGAACCCGGCCGACGCCAGGGAACTGCGCGCCCAGGCCGAGGCCCAGCACCGCACCCACAGCTCCCAGGGCCTTGCCGCCCCGCGCGCCGCCGCGAAGAAGCGTGTGGAGACGCCCACGTTCTCGATGACGGCCGTCGACAAGCGGACCGGAAACCTGTATCTGTACTTCCCTGACCGAGAGGGCGGCTTCAAGAACCGCTACGACGTCGGAGTCGACTACAGCTTCAACGTGTTCGAGGGCGACGTCGACAACGACAAGGACGGCTACGGCGAGAGCACCTGGCACATCGACACGAGCGGCCGGCTGTCTTACACGTACCACGTCTCTGAGTTCGGCCTGGACACCAAGGACATCGGTGGCGGCTGGCAGATGTACGACAAGGTGGTCTTCCCCGGCAACCTCGCCGGTGCGGGCGAGGCCGACATCATCGCCCGTGACAAGGCGGGGGTGCTGTGGCTCTACCTCGGCTACGCCGACGGCCGGGTCACCGCCCGCACCAAGGTGGGCGGCGGCTGGGGGCAGTACACCGAGATCGCCGGCCAGGGAGACCTGGACGGCGACGGTTTCACCGACATCGTCGCCCGCGACAAGGCCGGTGTGCTCTGGTTCTACAAGGGCAGCGGCGACCGCAACGACCCGTTCAACCAGCGCACGAGGATCGGTGGCGGCTGGAACACCTACAACCGCATCCTCTCCGTCGGCGACCTCGACAACGACGGCCGCACCGACCTGGTGGCCCGCGGCAACGACGGCACCCTGTGGCGCTACTCCGGCAACGGCGACGCCGCCGACCCGTTCGACAACCGCGTCAAGATCGGCTGGGGCTACAACATCTACAACCTGATCTGACCGCTCAGGTGCGTGAGGTTGAGGTGGTGCCGTCGGGGTATGCCCCGGCGGCACCACTCGGTGGTGGGGCATCGGTGCAGTGCTTGAGTCTGGAGCGTGACTGGGTCGCTTCGCCGGGGCTGCCGCCGAGGCACGCTTCGCCGCCGCGCGCGCCGCAGGGTACGAACCCCTGGTGGAACGCTTCCTGTATCGCTGGACTCCGGAACAAGGTCTGCCCGAGCGGCCCGGACGCCTGCGCTTCAGTACCGAACCCGACGACACGGTGTTCTTCGACGCGCTGCGCCGCATCCACTCCGCCACCCTGGACGCCCACGCGCTCAGAGCCATCGAGGAGGGCGGCCTCGGCCAAGCCGCCCCGGAAGAACTCGACTTCGTCCGGTGAAACCAAGATGCTCCGACGGGCGTCGGTCGGGTAGCGTGCGGATCATGTCGAGTCCTGAGTCAGACAAGGCGGGGGCTTTCGGTCACGCCGTCAGCCCCCTGAACCACTGAGCTCATAGCCCTGCCGTCGCGCCGCGTTCTGCGGTCGGACGGGCGCTCCCTTGGGGGCCGGCCGCGGTGACGAGATGACCCTCTCGTACTTCTCCTCGCCTCGGAGCCACTCGATGCCTCTTCCGCTGTACCTGCTTGCCGTGGCGGTCTTCGCCATGGGCACCTCGGAGTTCATGCTGGCCGGCCTCTTGCCGGACATCGCCTCGGATCTCGACGTCAGCGTCGGGACAACAGGCGTGCTCACCTCGGCCTTCGCGATCGGCATGACCGTCGGAGCCCCCCTTGTGGCCGTCCTTGCCCGCAACTGGCCCAGGCGCCTGAGCCTGCTCGGGTTCATCCTCGCTTTCGCAGCAGCTCACGCCGTGGGCGCCATCACCACGAGCTTCCCGCTGCTGCTCGCCACCCGGATCGTCGCCGCGCTCGCGAACGCAGGCTTCCTCGCTGTCGCTCTCACGGCTGCCGCCACGTTGGTCTCGCCCGGCAAGAAGGGACGTGCGCTGGCCGTGCTGCTGTCAGGCACGACGGCGGCCACGATCGCCGGTGTCCCTGGTGGCTCGCTGCTCGGCACCCTGCTCGGATGGCGAGCCACCTTCTGGGCCGTTGCCGCGCTCTGTCTGCCGGCAGCTCTCGGCATCCTCAAGGGCATCCCGGCGGGAGGTGTGAAGGAACAGGCCAGTGGCGGGCGGGCCTTGCGAGCGGAGCTCGCCCAGTTGGCAAGGCCACGGTTGATCCTGGTGATGCTGCTGGGCGCGCTCGTGAACGCAGCCACCTTCGCCAGTTTCACTTTCCTGGCCCCCGTCGTGACCGGCACCGCCGGGCTGAGTGAGCTGTGGGTCTCTGTCGCCCTGGTGCTCTTCGGTATCGGTTCCTCCGTTGGAGTCACCGTCGCCGGTCGCCTGTCCGACCAGAACCCCGGCCCGGTCATCGCGGTGGGTGGTCCGCTGCTGCTGATCGGCTGGCCGACCCTGGCCGTACTGGCCGATGAGCCGGTTGCGCTGCTTGCCCTCGTGTTCGTCCAGGGTGCTCTGTCGTTCGCGCTGGGCAGCACCCTGATCACACGGGTCCTCTACGAGGCCGCAGGAGCCCCCGCCATGGCCGGTTCGTATGCGACCGCGGCACTCAACGTCGGCGCCGCCGGCGGCCCCCTCATCGCCGCGACCACCCTCAACACCGGAGCCGGGAACCTCGGTCCGCTGTGGTCGAGCGGATTCCTGATCGCCCTTGCGCTGCTCATCGCATTCCCCTTCCGCACAGTGTTCACGGAGGGCTCGAGCACCGAGGTGCTCCAGTGACGATACGAACGCGCCCTTTCAACATCGAGGGGACGCCGAAGGCCCATCGAACGATGCCGCACCCGCCCCATCGCTCGCGCCGCCGCCGAGTCCGGCGTCTCCCGCGCCTGCCTGCCCCCAAGGGAGGAACACGACGCGGCTACACCCCACCTGAGGCCGATAAGCCGTCAAAACAAAGACCGTTGCAGTACGGATGCGAGCTGAGGGACGGCGATTGCTCGCCGCAGCCACCAGTGAGATCCCGGAAACGAGCAGTTCACAACTTCAGGGGGCTGCGGGAAACAAGCGATTTCTAGCGTGTCCGCTCATGGATCCAGAGCCGTATACGCAGTCGGACGCAGGTGAAGCACAGCCGGTGGCCCCCGCCACACCGACGGTCCGTCAGCGGGTTCCTCGCTGTGCGAGGCGATCTACGCCCAGCTCCGCGCGGCCGTGCTCGACGGCGCGGCCGACCCTCGCGAGCGGCTGGCCGAGATGCGGCTGAGGAAGCGGTTCGGGATGTCACGGACACCGCCAGGACAGTCCCCGGCCCAACCGACATCTACCGGGCTCATCGGGACCGCTGCTACGCGATGCGCGACCAACTGCCGACGCCGGACCCGCGGTTCGTCTCCCAGGACGAGAAGTTCCACACCGAACTCTCCCGCGCGTCCGGCATCCCCGGCCCTCACCGACGCGCCCGCAACGGTCAGCGACTATATCCGCCGGGTGCGGATGCACGACCTCCTCACCCAGGACCGGTGGGCAGACGACGATCACCAACACATCGAGCGCATGGACCTCGTCCGCGACGGACCACTCGACACGGGCTACCGGACCCGCACACCCACGCCAGCGTGTCGATGGCCGTGGTGATGCAACGCGCCCAACGCGCCACGACGCAAACGGCCCCGCACGCAGGCCGCCTCTGACACCCCGGGGATTCCCACCCCGGCCCCTGGCCCCCGGCTGCCGACGACGCCGACCGCGGGTGCCCCACCGCTCACCGCAACCGACTCCGCCCCCGCACCCCCGAAGGGCTGGCCATGAGCACCACCGAGTCACCTCAGACAGTCACCGCGCCGATCTCCCCGACCAGCCAGGCGACCAAGGAGACCCTGGAGGACTACACCCTCCGCTTCGCGCCCCGCAGTTACCGCCGCTGGACCCCGATGGTCGTGGCGACCACGGCCCTCGGCGGCATCGCCTACATGGCCGACTTCTCCATCGGCGCCGGCATCGGCCTGGCCCACGGCACCGGCAACGCGCTCGTGGCGATCGCCGTGGCCGCCGTCGTCATCTTCATCACGGGCTTCCCCCTCGCCTACTACGGCGCCCGCTACAACATCGACCTGGACCTGATCACCCGCGGCTCCGGCTTCGGCTACTACGGCTCGGTCCTCACCAGCGTCATCTTCGCCAGCTTCACCTTCATCTTCTTCGCCCTCGAAGGCTCGATCATGGCCCAGGGCCTGAAGCTGGGCCTCGGACTCCCGCTCTCGCTGGGCTACGCCATCTCCACGCTGATGGTGATCCCGCTGGTGATCTACGGCATGAAGGCGCTCAGCAAGCTCCAGGTGTGGACGACCCCGGTCTGGCTGCTGCTGATGGTCGCCCCACTGGTCTACCTCGTCTCCACCGACCCGGGCACCGTCGACCGTTTCCTCAACTACGCGGGCACCGACGGCGACGGCGGCGTCAACACCGCCTCCGTGCTCCTCGGCGCCGGTGTCTGCCTCTCCCTCATCGCGCAGATCGGTGAACAGATCGACTACCTGCGCTTCATGCCGCCCAAGACCGAGGCGAACAAGCGCACCTGGTGGACCGCGGTGGTTATGGCCGGGCCCGGCTGGGTGGTGCTCGGCGCGCTCAAGCAGGCCATCGGCGTCTTCCTCGCCGTGTACATCCTGGCCAAGGTCGGCCCGGCCGCGTCCACCGAACCGATCCGGCAGTTCCGCGGCGCCTTCGACGCGATGATGCCGTCCTGGCTGGTCATCCCACTGGCCGTCGCCCTCGTCGTCATCAGCCAGATCAAGATCAACGTGACCAACGCGTACTCCGGCTCACTCGCCTGGACCAACTCCTTCACCCGCGTCACCAAGCGCTACCCCGGCCGCATGGTCTTCGTCCTGGTCAACCTGGGCTTCGCGCTCGCCCTGATGGAAGCCGACATGTTCAGCTTCCTCAACGACATCCTCGGCTTCTACTCGAACTGCGCGATCGCCTGGATCGTCACCGTCGCCACCGACATCGGCATCAACAAGTACCTGCTGAAGCTCTCCCCGCTCCAGCCCGAGTTCCGCCGCGGCATGCTCTACGCCGTCAACCCCGTCGGCGCCGTCGCCTTCGTCGTCGCCTCCGGCCTGTCCATCGCCATGTACTTCCACGCCCTCGGCGACACCCTCCAGCCGTACTCCCCCGTCGCCGCGGCCGTCCTCGCCTTCCTCCTCACCCCACTGATGGCCGTGGTCACCTCGGGCAAGTACTACCTGCGCCGCACCGACGACGGCATCGACGAGCCGCTGCTCGACGAGGAGGGCAACCCGAGCGCGACGACGTACGACTGCCACGTCTGCCACCAGCCGTACGAGCGCCCCGACCTGGCCGCCTGCCAGACCCACGCCGCACACGTCTGCTCCCTGTGCCTGAGCACCGACAAGGTCGGCGACCATGTACTGCCCGCACAGCCGTCCGCCGCCTGACCCCAACGGGCGGGGCGGGCCCAGCCGCCCTGTCCCGTCCTTGGCGTGTGCACGAGAGCTACGTGATTCGGCGCAGTCGGCCGGGAAGATCCGTCCTGTGAGGCGAGCCGCCTCTACGCCCTGAACCAGTACCCGCGAGACAGTAGAAGCCCCGAAGGGCGGGGCCGGTTGTCCGCGGACAAGTCCCGTTGTCCACCCGCAGGCCGAGGCCTACCTGCGTCCTTGTGGCGGAGCAAGGCGGACAACAGGGTCGGTGACGACGCTTGGGTCCGTCAGCAGATGCCAGCGTCAGGAGACAGCAACCATGTTCAAGCTCCGCAAGGCCCGTGCGAAGATCATCGCCTTGTGCGTCTGCATACCCGCGCTGGTCCTCGGCGCAGAAGCATCGACCGCGTCCGCCACCGGCACGTACTACTTCCTCAAGAACGCGAACAGCAGCAAGTGCATGGCCGTCGGGGCCGCGAGCGCCAACAACGGCGCCGGCGTGATCCAGTGGGACTGCACTTACGGGGGCACGGAGCAGTACTGGTCGTTCAACCAACTGCCAAGCAAGGTGGTCAACGGCGAGACGTACTACCACGTTGTCAACTCGAACAGCACTGCCGTCAGAGGAACCCCCATGTGCCTCGCCGTTCCCGGAGGCACCACCGCATGGAACACCCAGCTGATGCAATGGCCCTGCGGTGACTGGAACGACCATTGGTGGAAACTGGTCCGGAACCCCGACCAGGGGGGATGGATGCTGGAAAACCTCAACGGCCTGTGCGCGGCGGTCGGAGCCAGCAGCAAGGTCTCCGGCGCCCCCGTGATCCAGTGGGACTGCACCCGCGGAGCCGAGCAGACCTGGTTCCAGCCCTAGCCCGGCCAGGATGACCGCCTGGATACGGCGTTTTCACAGGTAAGCGCGGTCGCCGCGGGACAAGCACACCTTGTCCCGCGGCGACCGCCACACCCCACACACAGAGCCTCGCCCGGCTGACCGCCGGACGGGCCGGTCAGCCGGAGACGCTCGGGCGGCCGTTCTCGATATGGCCCATCAGGCGCCTACGGAACGGGCTGCCGCCATCCACGGTCACTTCCAGGTCGTACCAGCCGTGCGCGTCGGCGGCCGAGTGCACCACGGCGCGGCTGCGGCCCGGCTTGACCGTCACGGAACGCTCCCAGTCCCGCAGGTCGGTCTCGTCGGCGTAGCCGAGCGGCCGCACGACGAAGGTGACGGGCCGCGGTCCGCGGTTGCGGAGGGTGAGGTGGACGTCCCGGTCGTGGTGGTCCAGGTGGGTGGTCACCTCGGCGCCGTCCGCGTCGCCGGCGCCCTCGAACTCACGCCGGAAGCCGTTCGGCCCGGTCACCGTGAACCGGTAGGCGCCAGTCAGCGGCACGGTCCAGTGGTCGTTGCCCCGCACGTCCTTGTGCTGCGGCGCGGCGAACTCCTTGGCGTACGGGTAGAGCGCGAAGTGGGCGCTGGCCCGGCCGGTGTTGCTGAGCTGCACCTGGAGGGCGCCGCCCGCGACCTTGGCGTACGCGTCCGGCTGGTACGGCAGCGGCCGGGCGGGCCGGGTGCCCTCCTCCTGGGCGGGCATGTGCTGCCGCGCGGGCGGTTCGGGACGCCAGCGGCCGCTCATCGGCGGAATGGGACCCGGCCGCTGCACCGCAGGCCGCGGCCTGCCACGCTTGAAGTCGAAGGCCGAAATCAGATCGCCCGCGACGGTGCGCCGCCAGGCACTGATGTTGGGCTCACGCACCCCGGTCCAGCGCTCCAGGAAGCGGATGACGGAGGTGTGGTCGAAGACCTCGGAGCACACGTAGCCGCCGACGCTCCAGGGCGAGACCACGAGCATCGGCACTCGCGCACCGAGGCCGGTCGGCTTGCCCTGCCACTGCTCGTCCGTCACCTCGGGAGGGGCCACCGGCGGCGGGACGTGGTCGAAGAAACCGTCGTTCTCGTCGTAGTTGATGAGGACGACGGTGTGCCGCCACACATCGGGGTGCTTTCCGAGCGCGTCGAGCACCTTGTAGACGATGGTGGCGCTGTGCACGGGCGAGGAGACGCTCGGGTGCTCGGAGTCCAGCGCCGAGGGCACCAGATAGGAGACCTCCGGCAGGGTGCCGGCGGCGACGTCCTTACCGAAGGCGTCGGCGAGCGTACCGGTCGGCACCCGCCTCAGCCCCCGCTCGAACAGGCTGCGTTCGGCCGTGGTGAGGGTGGCGACTCCCTGGTCGAGCAGGCCGAGGAGCCGCTGGCGCTCGGCGTCGCTCGGGGCGTCGCGCACGACGGAGTAGAAGGACTCCATGAACGTGTGCCCACCCGTCCTGGCCAGCGCCTTGCGCGCGATCGCCTTGAACGTGGTGAAGAACTCGATCTGGTTGTCGGTGAAGTTCTCCCACTCGGTGTACGTCTTCCAACTGCGCCCGGCCTTCTCCAGCCGCTCGGCGTAGGTGCCCCAGTCGTACCCGGGGTGGGTGCCCTCGTCGTAGGCGTCGTTGCCGACGGCCCGCTGGCCGCCCGGCTCGAACCCGGTCTTCCCGCTCCACAGGTGGTTGCGGTTGGGGCTGGTGGAGCTGTGGATGGAGGAGTGGTAAGCGTCGCAGACGGTGAAGGTGTCGGCGAGCTCGTAGTGCAGCGGGATGTCCTGGCGGTCGTAGTACGCCATGGTCGCCGAGGTCTTGGCGGACACCCAGTTGTCCATCCAGCCGCCGTTCCAGGCCTTGGCCCCGCCGCTCCAGGAGTGGTCGAGGGCCCCTATGTACTGGAGGTCCTTGTGCTGGGTGGCGGCGGCGCCGCGCACGGGGAAGGGCAGCACGGTGCTGCCCAGCGGCCCCGGCTGCTCGAACACGGGTTTGCCGCCCGGGAGTTGAAGGGCATTGCGATCGCCGAAGCCGCGGACTCCGCGCAGGGTGCCGAAGTAGTGGTCGAAAGACCGGTTCTCCTGCATGAGGATCACAACGTGCTTGACCGCGCCGAGGCCGCCGGCCGGGGGGCCCGCGGCCATGGCGGTCTGCAGCGAGGGTGGCAGCAGGGAGGCGGCCGTGGCCGCGCCGAGGGCGCCGCCGCCCAGTGCGAACAGCCCCCGCCGTGAGATGCCGCCTGCGTTGTCCGTGGCCAACTGATACTCCTGAGTCGTGTGAGGTGTGTACGGGGAGAACGCTACTGACCTGGAGTGACCACCAGAAGACCCCACCGCGCCCCCTGGGTTAACGTCCAACCGTCCGCCCCAAAAGTCCAACAACATAGCGGCTCGGCCGTGGCCGGCTCGAAGCGGAGCACGAGGCCCGGGTACGGGTCGACGCGGTCAATGCCCCGCATGTGCACGGTGTTGATCTGACGCCAGGCCAAGGCGCAGCCAGCACCCAGGCTCCAGGCAGCCTTGTGGGTGGTGAAGTCGATCCGGGGCGCGGTGCCGGTCTTGTCGACCGGCCCGTTTCCCCAGACCGCTTCCCGCACCCGGCGTGCCCGTTTCCGAGCACCGGGCGCTCCAC
>NZ_BMTS01000025.1 GCF_014649795.1 Streptomyces melanogenes | reverse complement strand
GGCAGCAACGGCTCCAGCACCGCCCACTCTTCGTCCGTGAGATCTCCCCGTCCCATGAACCGTGATCATCCAACGCTCAAGATCCACTTTCGACACACGGCCTAGGGGCGCGGAGAACTGCGCGAGCAACCCACCACTCAGCCGCAGACGAAGTCCGGGCCACTGCTACCGCAACCGCCGCGTCGCCAGTGCCGTCCCGCCGAACAGGGCCGCCGCCACCACCAGAGACACCCGCATTCCGGGGACGAAATCGCCTGCCACCAGCGCCCCGGACATCGCCACGCTCAGCGCCCCCGCGACCTGGCGGGCCGCGTTGAGGACGCCCGCTGCCAGGCCCGCGCGCTCCTGGGGCAGGGCTTCCATCATCGCGGCCGTGAGGGCCGGGACCGCCAGGCCGCAGCCGAGGGCCAGGGGGATCAGGAGGAAGGCGGCCAGGAGGGGCGGGGTGTCGGCGGAGGGGATCAGGAGCAGGAGCAGGCCCGCCAGGGCCAGGAGCTGGCCGAGCAGCATCGGGCGGCGCGGGCCGTAGCGGTTGGCGAGTTTGCCCGACAGGACGTTCGTCGCCGGGATCAGCGCCGTCATCGGCAGGAACATCAGCCCCGCCACCAGCGCCGACTCCCCCCGTACCCGCTGGAAGTAGAGCGAGAAGACGAAGATCACTCCGTAGAACGCCACGCTCGCCGCCGCGCCCACCGCGACCGCCACCGCGACCGTCGGCGTACGGAACAGGCCGAGCGGGACGACCGGATGGGCCGCGCGCGACTCGATCAGGAGGAAGGCGGCGCCGGAGGCCAGCGCCACACCGGCCGCCACCAGGCGCACCGGGCCCGACTCGATCACCGCGAAGGCCAGCGCGGCAAGGGCCACCACCGCCGTCAGCTGCCCCGGCAGGTCCAGCGGCGCGGGCCGGCGCTCCGAGCGCGGGGCGCGGGTCGTCAGGGCCAGGGCCGCGAGGCCGAGCGGGAGGTTGATGAAGAAGATCCCGCGCCAGTCCCAGGCCGTGGTGAGCGCCCCGCCCGCGACCGGGCCCAGCGCCACCGCGACCGACCCGCCCGCCGCCCACAGCGCCACCGCCCGGGCCCGGCGCGCCGGATCCGCGTACGCCTGGCGCACCAGGGCGAGCGAGGCCGGCAGCACCACGGCGGCCGCCGCGCCCTGCACCACGCGAGCCCCGATCAGCACCCCGAGCCCGGGCGCGAGCCCGCACGCGGCCGAGGCGAGGACGAAGACGACGGTGCCGAGGGCGTACGCCCGGGCCGAGCCGATCCGGTCCGCGAAGGCGCCGGTCGACAGCATCAGCGCCGCGAACGCGAGCGTGTACGCGTCGACCACCCACTGCAGCCCGGACATCCCGCCGCCCAGGTCGGAGCCGATCGCGGGCAGCGCCACGTTCACCACGGACGCGTCAAGGGTGATCAGGGCGAAGCCGAGGAGGGCGGCGGCCAGGGTGAGGCCGGGGGAGGGCGAGCGGCGCGGCCCCCGCCCGGTGGGCCCGTCGGTGGTCAACTGCTCGGCTTCGGGGACGGATTGGCGTACGGCGTTGAGTGACATGCCCTCAGCCTGGCGATCCGCCGCCGGTTACAGTAGTGGCCCGAACGCCATGCATCCGGAGGTTCTGGCCATGAAGTCCGACCGGCGGGCCGTCGACCGGCCGTCCGCCCCCCACCGCGTCGTCGTCATCGCGCCGTCCCCCGTGTCGATGTTCAACCTCGCCATCCCCGAGCTCCTCTTCGCCAAGGTGGAGATCGACGGTGTTCCGGGGTACGAGCTGACCGTCTGCACGCCGCAGCCGGGCCCGGTCGCCACCACCGGCGGGCTCGACCTGTACGTGGGCCGGGGCCTGGACGCCGTGGCGGACGCCGACACGGTCCTGATCGCGGGGACGGGGCAGCGCTACGCGACCGACGCGCCCACGGTGGAGGCGGTCCGCCGGGCCGCCGCCGACGGCTGCCGGATCGCCTCCATCTGCAGCGGCGCCTTCGTCCTCGCCGAGGCCGGACTGCTCGACGGGCGCAGCGCCACCACGTACTGGGAGCTCGCCGAAGAGCTGCGCCGCCGCTACCCGGCCCTCGACCTCAAGGGCGACGTCCTCTACGTGGAGGACGGCAACGTCATGACCTCGTCCGGATACGCGGCCGGGATCGACCTGTGCCTGCACATCATCCGTACCGACTACGGCGCCGCCGTCGCCAACCAGGTGGCCAGGGCCGCCCTGGTCGCCCCGGTGCGGCCCGGCGGGCAGACCCAGTTCACCCAGACCCCGCTGCCCGCCGAGCGCGGTGTGGCCTGCGCCGATACCCGGGGCTGGGCGATGCGCAACCTGGACAAGCCGCTCACCCTCACCGACCTGGCCCGGCACGCGGGGGTGAGTGTGCGCACCCTGACCCGCCGCTTCCACGCCGAGAGCGGGGTCAGCCCGCTGCAGTGGCTGCTGCACCAGCGCATCGAGCGGGCCAAGGAGCTCCTGGAGACCACCACGCTGGGCATGGACCAGATCGCCGAGGCCAGCGGCCTGGGCAGCGCCGACTCGCTCCGCGCCCATCTGGTCCGGCGCACCGGGCTGACCCCGAGCTCGTACCGGGCCAGCTTCAGCAGGCTGGCGACGGCGGGCTGACCCGGGGAACGCCATGGCCGACCCGGGGAATGCGGTGGGCCTCCCGCAGGTTTCACTACTTGAAAGTGACACAACCTCCCCCGAGAGAAATCCGAGAGAAGTGACATGCGCGTCGAGATCTGGAGCGACATCGCCTGCCCGTGGTGCTACATCGGCAAGGCCCGCTTCGAGAAGGGCCTGGCGGAGTTCGCCCACCGCGACGACATCGAGGTCGTGCACCGCTCCTTCGAGCTCGACCCCGACCGCGCCAAGGACGCGGTCGGCCCGGTGATCCCGATGCTGGCCGAGAAGTACGGCCGCACCCTGGACGAGGCCCGGGGCATGGAGGAGCACGTCGCCTCCAACGCGCACGCCGAGGGCCTGGGCTACCTCACCGAGGGCCGCGACCACGGCAACACCTTCGACATCCACCGGCTGCTCCACCTCGCCAAGGCCCGCGGCCGCCAGGAGGCGCTGCTCGACCTCGCCTACAAGGCCAACTTCGCCGAGGAGCGCTCGGTCTTCGACGACGGCGTCCTGCTGGAGCTGGCCGTCGAGGCGGGTCTGGACGCCGACGAGGCGCGGGCCGTGCTCGCCGACCCGAGCGCATACGCCGACGAGGTGCGCGCGGACGAGGCCGAGGCCGCCGCGCTCGGCGCCGGCGCGGTGCCGTTCTTCGTGGTCGACCGCAAGTACGGGATCTCCGGCGGGCAGCCCGCCGAGGTGTTCACGAAGGCCCTTGAGCAGGCCTGGCAGGAGCACACGCCGGTGCTCGCCACGCTCGGTGCCCCCGCGGCCGACGCCGAGGCCTGCGGCCCGGACGGGTGCGAGGTCCCGCGCGCGTGACCCTTTCCGGGCCGCGGTGATAGTCGATTGACCCTGGGGCCGGGGGACCCCAGGGTGGGATCATGGAGATCCTGGAGCCTTTGTCGGGCGACGAGTTCGCGCCCGAGACGACGTATCTGAACACCTCCAGCTGCGGCCTGGTGCCCCGGCGCGCCGTGGCCGCCATCGCGCGGCTCGCCGGGGAGAACGCGGCGGGCACCCGCGAGGGCGCGGGCAGCTTCGACGCGCTGCACGCCGTCCGCGGCTCGTTCGCCCGGCTCACCGGCGTCGGCGCCGACCGGGTCGCGCTCGGCTCGTCGGTCTCGGTGCACGTCGCCCTCGTCGCCCACTCGCTGCCCGCCGGGGCCGAAGTCCTCGCCCCCGAGGGCGAGTTCAGCTCGGTGGTGCAGCCCTTCGCCGTACGCGGCGACCTCAAGATGCGGTACGTGCCGCTGGAGTCGCTGGCCGAGTCGGTACGGCCGGGCACGGCGCTGGTCGCCTTCTCGTCCGTCCAGTCCGTCGACGGGCGGGTCGCGGACCTCGACGCCGTACGGGCCGCCGCGGCCGCGCACGGGGCCCGTACGCTCCTCGACGCCAGCCAGTCGGCGGGCTGGCTGCCGCTGGACGCGGGTGCCTACGACTACACGGTCACGGCCGGGTTCAAGTTCCTCGCCTGCCCGCGCGGCACGTCGTTCCTCACGGTGACCGAGGAGGCGCAGGAGCGGTTGGCGGCGCTGCACTCGGGGTGGTTCGCGGCGGAGGACCTGACCGACAACTACGGGCCCGTGCGGGAGCTCGCCGGGTCCGCCCGGCGGTACGACGAGCCGGGGTCCTTCCTGTCGTACCACGCGGCGGCGGAGTCGCTCGCGCTGCTGGAGGAGGTGGGGATCGAGGCGGTGTGCGCGCACGACCTGGCGCTGGCCGCGCGGTTGCGAGCAGGGCTCGCCTCCCTCGGGCACCGGGCCGTCTCCGACTCCTCGGCGGTCGTCGCCGTGCCCGGGCTGGACGGCCTTCAGCCGGAGTTGGTACGGGGCGGGGTGTACGCGTCCGCACGCGGCGGCAACCTGCGGTTCGCCCTCCACCTGTACAACTCGTCGGCGGATGTCGACCGGGCGCTGGAGGTGCTGGCCGCGGCGCTTTAGGCCCGGTCTTTGTCTGCGGGCCGTCCCCAACTGGTCGCGCAGTTCCCCGCGCCCCTAAATGCGCCCCTGCGGGGCGCCCCGCACCCCGTCAGGCCCCCGGACAGTCCTCCTCCGCCGCCATCGGGCACAAATTCGCCTCCACCTTGTTCAGCAGGCGGGCCAGTTCGGCTCGTTCCTGGGGGGTCAGGCCTGCGAGGGTCTTCTCCTCCAGGTCGTTCCACGCCGCCTCGACCGCCTCGTGCAGCGCGCAGCTGGCCTCCGTCGCCTCCACCAGGGAGGCGCGGCGGTCGGCGGGGTCGGGGCGGCGGCGGACCTGCCCCGCCTGCTCAAGGCGCTGGAGCATCTTCGTCACCGTCGACGGGTCCAGCTCCAGCGCCTTGATCAGCTCGGACTGGCGCACCGCACCCGCGTCCCACAGGTGCATCATCAAGATCTCCTGGCCCGCGTAGAGCCCGGTCGCGCGCAGCAGACGGCCCGCCGCGACGCGGTGCAGCCGGGCCACCCGGGAGACCGCGTGGCTGATCGGGCCTCCGCGTGCCGCGCCCGGGGTGCGGGTCAGCTCCGTACAGAGGGGGTCTTGGCTGCGTGCGTCCGTGGTCATGCCACAACTTTACCTTGGTCGGCCAATCAATGGGTTACAGTGAAGTGCGTCGGATTACTTGGCCGACCAACATAACTCTCCCCTGGAGCTGTCATGCCCACCGCCTTCGACCCGATCGACCTGTCCGGCCTGCGCCTCCCCAACCGCATCGCCATGGCGCCGATGACCCGCAGCCGCGCCTACGGCCCGGGCAACTCGCCCACCGCGTCCACGGCCGCGTACTACGCCCAGCGCGCCGGCGCCGGGCTGATCATCAGCGAGGGCGTCCAGCCGTCCGCCGTCGGTCAGGGCTACCCCGACACCCCGGGCCTGCACAGCGAGGAGCAGGTCGCCGCCTGGCGCGAGGTCACCGACGCCGTGCACGCCGAGGGCGGGCGCATCTTCGCCCAGCTGATGCACGCCGGCCGCATCGGCCACCCCGACCTGCTCCCCGGCGACCTGGTCAACGTCGCCCCGTCCCCGGTCGCCGCCGCCGGGACGATCTACACGCACGAGGGCCCGCAGGACTTCGTCACCCCGCGCGAGCTGACGGACGCCGAGGTCGTCGAGACCATCGGCGAGTTCGTGTCGGCGGCGCGCAACGCCATCGCGGCCGGCTTCGACGGCGTCGAGCTGCACGGCGCCAACGGCTATCTCATCCAGCAGTTCCTGGCGCCCAACACCAACCTGCGCACCGACCGCTGGGGCGGCTCCGACGAGGCCCGCGCCCGGTTCGCCGCCGAGGTCGTCAAGGCCGTCGCCGCCGAGATCGGCGCGGGCCGCACCGCCTTGCGCATCTCGCCCGCGAACGGCTACAACGACATCAGCGAGCCCGCGCCCGAGGCCACGTACACCGCGCTGGTGCGCGAGCTCGAACCTCTCGGGCTCGCCTACCTGCACATCCTGGAGGGCGCTCCCGACCACCGCGAGCTCACCCTGACCCTACGCAAGCTGTTCGGCGGCACGGTCGTGCTCAACGCGGCCACCGACGGCCCCACCGGCCCGGACGCGCTCGCGCTCATCGAGGACGGCACCGCCGACCTGCTCTCGTACGGCGCGCTCTTCCTCGCCAACCCGGACCTGCCGCAGCGCCTGGCGACCGGCGGCCCGTTCAACGCCCCCGACCCGGCCACCTTCTTCGGCGGCGACGACAAGGGCTACCTCGACTACCCGGCGCTCGACGCCGCCGCCGTGGTGGCCTGACGCGGACGAAAACCCGTCGTCACGGCCCGGCCCCGCGGGGGAGGATCGGGCCGTGACCATGGACATCGAGCAGGACGTACGGGTGCGCGCCGCCGCCCGCAACAACGCCGAGTGGTGTGCGGCGCTCTGCCGCGCACACGGCATCACCGGCACCTGGGGCCCGCGCGCCTGGACCAGCGCACGGCGCACCCCGCTGCTCTACCCCGACGCGGTGACCCTCGACCCGGGCGCCGGGCCGCGCGAGGTCGTGGAGCGGATCGACGCCTCGCCGGGCGCCTCGGTCAAGGACAGCTTCGCCGCCCTGGACCTCGCGGCCGACGGCTTCGAGGTCCTCTTCGACGCCCAGTGGATCCACCGCCCTTCGCCCGAAGCGGGTGAGGGAGGCTGGGAACTGGTACGTACGGAAGCCGAGTTGGCCGAGTGGGAGCAGGCGTGGTCCGACGGGGACGGCGGCGGTCTGTTCCCGCCCGCGCTGCTCGCCGACGACACTCACGCCCTCCTCGCGGCGCGGGACGCGGCGGGCCGGATCGGCGCGGGCGCCGTCGCCAGCCGCAGCGAGGCGGTGGTCGGCGTCTCCAACCTGTTCGCGGCCGACGGCGACCTCGACGCGGCCTGGGCCGGCTGCCTGGGCGCGCTCGCCCGGCACCGGCCCGGCCTCGACGTGGTCGGCTACGAGAGCGGCGACGACCTGGCGGCCGCCGTCCGCGCCGGGTTCACCCCGGTCGGAGAGCTCAGGATCTGGCTGCGTCACTGAGCGGTTCGCCGTACCAGCGCCAGGAGTCCTGGTGCGCCAGGTCCGGCAGATCCGCCCGGCCGGTGGCCCACAGCAGCACGCGCCACCGGTCCGGATCCGCCGGAACCTCGCGGAACAGCCGCGCGAGCACCCGGTCGCACAGCCCGCCCGGCGGCGCCCAGGTGACCCCGAGGCCCTCCGCCACGTCGTGGGTGTGCAGCAGCGTCTCGACGACGCCCATCGCCGCGAAGCCCTCCGGGTCCGCGATGCCGAAGCCGTGGTAGGCGCGGACGTCCGGGGACGCCGTGCGGACCATCGCGGTCAGCAGGGCGCCGCTGGCCTCCAGGGTCTGGAGCAGCCCGGCGGGCCCGGCCGTGCGGTCCGCGTGCACCGCGTTGCGCGGCCCGCCGGGACGTTTCGCCTCCCACAGGTACGGCACCTCCCCGTCGAGCGGGGGCTGCTGCGGGCCGAGCTGCACGGCGTACGCGAAGAGGTCGTCCGAGAGGTGCTCGACGGTCTCCCAGCAGTCCCACTCCAGGGACCCCGCCTTCACGCTCCAGTCCGCGGCCAGACCCGCCCGCAGCGCGGTGACCGAGAGCCGTACGGCGTGCTCGACATCGGCCGCGGTGACGGGAGTTCGTGAAGATTCATCAGCCATGAGCCGACCGTACCAACGATCAAGGCACCGGAGTGAAGTCCCTGGCGCCGATGAACTCCGGGCGGCGGATCGGGGCCGCGAACGGCTCGGTCGCCGCGTTCTCCACGCTGTTGAAGACGATGAAGACGTTGCTGCGCGGATACGGGGTGATGTTGTCCCCGGAGCCGTGCATGCAGTTGCAGTCGAACCAGGTCGCCGAGCCCGCGCGGCCGGTGAACAGCCGGATCCCGTGCCGGTCCGCCATCTTCGTCAGCGCCTCGTCGGACGGCGTGCCCGCGTCCTGCATCTGGAGCGACTTCTTGTAGTTGTCCTTCGGCGTGGCCCCGGCGCAGCCCAGGAAGTCCCGGTGCGAACCCGGCATGATCATCAGGCCGCCGTTGGTGTCGTGGTTCTCGGTGAGCGCGATCGACACGGACACGGTCCGCATGTTCGCCAGACCGTCCTCCGCGTGCCAGGTCTCGAAGTCCGAGTGCCAGTAGAAGCCCGACGCGCCGAACCCCGGCTTCACGTTGATGCGCGACTGGTGGACGTACACGTCCGAGCCCAGGATCCGCCGGGCGGTGCCGACCACGCGCTCGTCGCGCACCAGCCCCGCGAAGACCTCGCTCAGCCGGTGCACCTCGAAGACCGAGCGCACCGACTGCGACTGCGGCTCGATGATCGACCGCTCGTCGGCGCGGACCGCCGGATCGGCGATCATCCGCTCCAACTCGCGCCGGTAGAAGGCCACTTCGTCGTCGGCGAGCAGCTGGTCGACGGTGAGGAAGCCGTCCTTCTCGTACGATTCGAGCCCGGCGGACGGCCCCCAGACGACGGGGTCCTGACGGGGGGTCACCACTTCGGTGGCGCCTCGGGTGGGGTACAGGTCCTGCATACGATCAGCCCTCCTCGGGTTCGGTCAGCTGGGGGTCCCCCCAGGCATTCGGCTCTGGGGGAGGGTAGACGCCGTTCTCGTCGTGGTCCTCCCGTCCGGTGACGGGCGGGTTGAAGACGCAGACGCAGCGGAAGTCGGTCTTGGGGCGCAGGGTGTGGCGCTCGTGGCCGTTCAGCAGGTACATCGTGCCGGGCTCGATCCAGTGCGTCAGACCGGTCTCGTGGTCGGTGAGCTCGGCCTCGCCCTCCACGCACAGCACCGCCTCGATGTGGTTGGCGTACCACATCGACGTCTCGGTGCCCGCGTACAGCACGGTCTCGTGCAGCGAGAAGCCGACCTTCTCCTTGGCGAGCACGATCCGCTTGCTCTCCCAGGTGCCGGAGGCGGCGCGGACGTGGCGCTCGGTGTTCTCGATGTCCTTCAACGAGCGGACGATCACGGTGGGTTGCTCTCTTCCCTCGGGTGTCTCTGTGTGCGTACGGGTCAGACCGCGGTCTCGCGGACCGCGCGGGCGAGCGTGCGCAGCCCCTCGTCGAGCTCGTCCCGCGTGATCGTCAGCGGCGGGAGCAGCTTGGCGACCTCGCTCTGCGGGCCCGACGTCTCGACCAGCAGCCCGAGCTCGAAGGCGCGCCGCGCCACCGCGCTCGCCCGCGCCCTGTCGTGGAACTCGATGCCCCAGACCAGGCCGTGGCCCCGGTACTCCTTGATGTCGACCAGGTTCTCCTCGGTGATCGAGATCAGCGCCTGCTCGACCTGCTCGCCGCGGGCCCGGGTCTGCTTCTCCAGGGCGCCGCCGTCGGCCCAGTACGCCTCCAGGGCCGCGGTCGCGGTGACGAAGGCCGGGTTGTTGCCGCGGAAGGTGCCGTTGTGCTCGCCCGGCTCCCACACGTCGAGCTCCGGCCGGAACAGGCAGAGCGACATGGGCAGTCCGTAGCCGCTGATCGACTTGGACAGGGTGACGATGTCCGGCGTGATGCCCGCCTCCTCGAACGAGAAGAACGCGCCGGTGCGCCCGCAGCCCATCTGGATGTCGTCGACGATCAGCAGCATGTCCTGGCGCCGGCACAGGTCGGCGAGCGCGCGCAGCCACTCGGGCCGGGCCACGTTGATGCCGCCCTCGCCCTGCACGGTCTCCACGATCACGGCGGCGGGCTTGTTGAGCCCGGAGCCCTGGTCCTCCAGGAGCCGCTCGAACCACAGGAAGTCGGGCACCTGCCCGTCCAGGTAGTTGTCGAACGGCATCGGCGTGCCGTGCACCAGCGGGATCCCGGCCCCGGCCCGCTTGAACGCGTTGCCGGTGACCGCGAGCGAGCCGAGCGACATGCCGTGGAAGGCGTTGGTGAAGGAGACGATCGACTCGCGGCCCTTCACCTTCCGCGCCAGTTTCAGCGCCGCCTCGACCGCGTTGGTGCCGGTCGGGCCGGGGAACATCACCTTGTACGGGAGGTCGCGCGGGCGCAGCACGACGTTCTGGAAGGTCTCCAGGAACGTGCGTTTCGCGGTGGTCGCCATGTCCAGGCCGTGGGTGATGCCGTCGCGCTCCAGATAGTCGAGCAGGGCGCGTTTGAGCACCGGGTTGTTGTGGCCGTAGTTGAGCGAGCCGGCCCCGGCGAAGAAGTCGAGGTACTCGTGGCCGTCCTCGTCGGTGAGCCGGGCGCCCTGGGCGCGGTCGAAGACGGCGGGCCAGCCGCGGCAGTAGCTGCGCACCTCCGACTCGACGGTCTCGAAGACGCTCAGGGCGGGCGGGGTGATGGTCACGGTCGTACTCCCAGGTCGATCCGGTAGAGGACTTCCGCCTTGTGCCCCGCGTCGGGGAACAGGCCGCTGTCGAAGAGGACTTCGCGGCGGGGCGCGGTGCCGCGCCGCTCGGCGAAGGCGGTGAACAGCCGGTCGGAGGCGGTGTTGTCGGGGGTCACGGTGGTCTCGACGGAGCTGATGCCGTGCGAGTCGGCGACCTTGCCGGTCAGCGCTTCGAGCAGGGTGCCGGCCAGGCCGCGCCCCCGGTGCTCGCGGTCGACGGCGACCTGCCAGACGACGAGCGTCTCGGGCCGGTCGGGCCGGATGTACCCGGTGACGAAGGCGATCGGCTCACCGGTGGCGTCGCGCGCCACCACGGAGGTGGCGGCGAAGTCGCGGCACCAGAGCAGATAGCTGTACGAGGAGTTGAGGTCCAGGACTTGTGAGTCGCGGGCGATACGCCAGATCGCGGCGCCGTCCTCGACGCGTGGGGTGTCGATATGGACAACGGTCTGTGCGGCGGTCATGCGGAGGGAATTTACCCAGCGGAAATCGAAATCGCATTCTCGGCGGGGGGTGTGCGGAGCGCGGTTCTGTGTTATCATGCGGGCACATGCGCAAGGCGGTTTGTCCGGTAATTCCTGGACAAAAAGGCACGCTTGTGGAGTCGATCACACCCGTACGAGAGCCGGAAAAACCTTGTTGAGATCAGGAGTTTGAGATCAACAAGCCGGGGCAAAAGAAAACGGGAAGCTGCTCTGGATAAAGCAGCTTCCCGTTTACCGGAATTAATCGGCTATTTGTCTGCGGTAAAGGTGTTACCAGGTTTCCGATACGGCCTTGCGGGCAGCATCCGTGTCGACCCGCAGGCCCGCCTCGCCCAGCGCCGCCCCCAGCGCCGCGAGCGAGCCCTGGACCGCACCCCGCGTGGCATCGGCCCCGTAGTGATTCACCCGGACCATCTCCTTCGCCAGCGCCCCGCCGCCCGCGATCAGCGGCAGCGCGGGGTCGGACGCCAGCGCCTTGGCGACCAGCTCGGAGGCGTCGACGCCCGCGGGCGTACGAAGCGTCGTGGCCACCGGGGCCGCGTCCCGCGCCTCGTACACATACGGCTCCAGACCGCCGCCGAGCGCCGAGGCGCCCGCCCGGGTCGCGGCCGCCGCCGAGGCGTGCCGGGCCGTCACCGCGTCCAGGCCCTCCGCCTCGATCCGCTCCACACAGGCCTCCAGGGCCAGCATCTCCAGCTGCGCCGGGGCGTGCAGCAGCGCCTTGCGGCCGCCGTCGATCCAGCGCTCCTTCCAGTCGAGCAGCGACAGGTAGGAGCGGCGCGGGGCGCGCGGGTTGGCGGCGATCCGGGCCCAGGCGCGCTCGCTCACCGACACCGCCGAGACGCCCGCCGGGCCGCCCATCGCCTTCTGCGCGCCGATCACGCACAGGTCCACGCCCCACGCGTCCGGCAGCAGCGGCTCGGCGGCCACCGAGGCGACCGCGTCCAGCATGAACAGAGCGCCGTGGCGCCGCACGACCTCGCCGATCTCCGCCACCGGGTTGGTGTTGCCGGTCGCCGCCTCCGCGTGCACCAGGGAGACGAAGTCGATCTCCGGGTGCTCGGTGAGCGCCCGGTCGATCTGCTCGGCGGTCACCGCCGTGTGGAACGGCACCTCCAGGTCGACCACCTCGGCGCCGCAGTCCCGCAGCCAGTTGCCGAAGGTCTGGCCGTAGGGACCGGTCACCACGTTCAGGGCGGTGGAGCCCGGGTGCGCGGCGCCCCGGATGCAGCCCTCCAGCGGCAGCAGCGCCTCGCCCTGCATGATCACCACGTCCTGCTCGGTGCCGAGCAGCGCGGCCACCCGCCGCTCGATGGCCGCGAAGCGGTCGGCGGTCAGCGGGGCCAGATCGAGGAACGGGTGCGTCACAGCGGTGCCTTCTTCACGTCATCGGGTGCGGCTCGGTACGTCGGGCGTGCCGGGTACTTCGTCGGGTGTACCGGTCGAGCCTACCCAGCGCCTCGTACAGTGCTGACCATGAGCGATCACGTGGTGCTGCATGTGAAGGGGCGGGTGCTCGTCGGTCCCGAGGAGGTGCGGGACGAACTGTGGGCGGTGGACGGCCGGATCACCTACGAGCGTCCGCCGGGCGCCGTGGAGACGGTGACGGTCAGCGGCTGGGCGCTGCCCGGCCTGGTCGACGCGCACTGCCACGTCGGGCTCGACCGGCACGGCCCGGTCGACGACGAGACCAGCGAGAAGCAGGCCCTCCAGGACCGGGAGGCGGGCACCCTGCTGGTGCGGGACGCGGGCTCGCCCTCCGACACCCGTTGGATCGACGCCCGCGAGGACCTGCCGAAGGTCATCCGAGCGGGCCGCCACATCGCGCGCACCCGCCGCTACATCCGCAACTACGCCCACGAGATCGAGCCCGGCGATCTCGTCGCGTACGTGGCCCGCGAGGCGCGGCGCGGCGACGGCTGGGTCAAGCTGGTCGGCGACTGGATCGACCGCGAGGTGGGCGACCTCTCGCCGTGCTGGCCGCGCGGCGAGGTCGAGGCGGCGATCGCCGAGGCGCACCGGCTCGGCGCGCGGGTGACGGCCCACTGCTTCGCCGAGGACTCGCTGCGCGACCTGGTCGAGGCGGGCATCGACTGCATCGAGCACGCGACGGGCCTGGCCGAGGACACGATCCCGCTGTTCGCGGAGCGCGGCGTCGCCATCGTCCCGACCCTGGTCAACATCGCCACGTTCCCGCACCTCGCGGACGGCGGGGAGGCCAAGTTCCCGGACTGGTCGGCCCATATGCGTCGGCTGCACGCCCGCCGTTACGACACCGTCCGCGCCGCCTACGACGCCGGAATTCCGATCTTCGTCGGCACCGACGCGGGCGGCTCGATGGCGCACGGCCTGGTCGCGGCGGAGGTGGCGGAACTGGTCAAGGCGGGCATCCCCCCGCTCGACGCCCTCTCGGCGACGGCCTGGCACGCCCGCACCTGGCTGGGCCGCCCGGTCCTGGAGGAGGGCGCCCCGGCGGACCTGGTGGTGTACGAGGAGGACCCCCGGGCGGACGTCCGCGCACTGGCGGCGCCGAGCCGGATCGTGCTGAACGGGCGGATCGTGGGATGAGGGCGGGGAGTTGACGCGGAGGGTGACGGTCCGGGGGACGGGCTCGTTGTAGCTCTTTCGGCGCGGGGGCGCGACCGCCGGGGCGAGCGACCGGCGTACGCCGCGAGAGCGAGGACGGGGGCGCTGAGCCCGAACGCACACACGACTTACGTCGAACGGAAGGGCGCGTCTGTCCCTCCGTGGGGTGAACTAACCCCATGCGTACGCGAGTTCACTCTCCGTGCGTAAAGATTCGGGTGTCTCAGGTCACCGGCGCGCCCCTGGCTCACCCGAGTCCCACGAGTCCCTGTGGGAGGGCGCGGGGTGACGGCTCATGTCTCCCGTGGGGGTTCCACCACCTTGAACACCATCGACTTCCGCCTGCCCGTACACACCTCGGCCGCGCTGGCGCTCACCCTCGGCTCACTGGTCCTCGCGATGCCCGTCCCGGCGTACGCGACGGGGGCCGGCGAGGGCAGGGCGAGCGCGGTAGTGCTGCGCACCGGCCTCGACGTCTCCCTGCTGAACAAGACGATCGAGGTCCCCTTGAAGACGACGCTCAACGAGGTCCGGGCGCCGGGCGGTTCGCGTACGGCGGGGGAGACGGCGCTGGAGGTGAAGCTGGACGGCGTGGAGAAGGGGCAGCCGGTCAGCGTCCTGAAGGCGGACGTGGCCACGGCCACGGCGACGGTGGCGGCGGGCCGGGCGGAGGGTGCGACGCATCTGCTGCACGCCCGGCTGCACGTGCCCGGTCTGCCGCTGCTGTCCCTGGTCGAGGTCCAGGACGTCACGTCCAAGGCGGTCTGCGCGGCGGGCGCCCGGCCGTCGGCCTCGTCGAACCTGCTGGGCGCGGTGACGGTCCTGGGCAAGAAGCTCACCCTGACGACGGGCGGGCCGACGCGGGTGGCGGTGCCGGGGGTGGGCGAGGTGGCCCTCGACCTGTCGTCGACCCGTACGACGTCCCGCACGGCGGCGGCGACGGCCCTGCGCCTGAAGGTCTCGGTGAACCCGCTGAAGCTGAACGTGGCGGAGGTGTCGGGCGAGGTGACCCTGGCGGAGTCCACGTGCGAGACCCCAGCGCCCGTGTCCATCACCCCCCAGACGGTGTCGGCGGACCCGGAACTCGCGGAGACGGGCGGGTCGTCGCGGACGGGGTATGTGGTGGGTGGGGCGGTTGCGCTGCTGGTGGTGGGTGGGGTGGGGGTGGCCCGAGCGAGGAGGGGCTGAGCCCGGTCTTCGTCTGCGGGTGGGTGGTTGGCTGGTCGCGCAGTTCCCCGCGCCCCTAAAAGCGGGGATTGCCGCGGAGCGGCATCTTCAGGGGCGCGGAGAACTGCGCGATCAGTTGGGGACGGCCCGCAGACGAACGCATACCTCGGGGTCCGGGGGCGCAGCCCCCGGGAAACCCACCTCCACCTCCACCCCCACCCACCCCCGGAGGGTTTAGGGAAGGGGCGGGGTGGGGGCCAAAGACCGGTTAGTTCGACGTCAGCGTCAGGGCCTGGTCCAGCGCCTGGAGGAATCGATTCGTCGTCGCACGGTCCCGGACCGCGAGGCGGAGCCACTCCGGGCCCAGACCCGGAAACGTGTCGCCCCGCCGAGCCAAGAACCCCAGCCCCCGAAGCCGCACCCGCACCAAATCCGCCCCCGCCATACGAACGAGCACAAACGGCCCCTCCGCCGCAGCAACCACCCGTACCTCCTCGAACTCCCCCAGCCCCGCCACCAGATGCGCCCGGTCCACGACGAGGCGGCGAGAGGCCTCCGCCGCCTCCGCCAGCGCCCGAGGCGACACGCACGCCTCCGCCGCCACCAGCGCGGGCGTGGACACGGGCCACAGCGGCTGGGCCCGGGAGAGCGCGGACACCACGGACGGCTCGGCCAGCACATACCCGATCCGCAGCCCCGCGAGCCCCCACGTCTTGGTGAGGCTGCGCAGGACCACCAGGCCCGGCACGTCCGTACGCCCCGCCAGCGCCTCCCGCTCGCCCGGCACCGCGTCCATGAACGCCTCGTCCACGACCAGCGTCCGCCCGGGCCGGGCCAGTGCGGCCAGCACCCCACCGGGGTGCAGCACCGACGTGGGGTTCGTGGGGTTGCCCACCACCACCAGGTCCGCGTCCTCGGGGACCGCCGAAGGGTCGAGCCGGAACCCGTCCTCCGGGCGCAGCAGCACCCGCCGCACCGCGTGCCCCGCGTCCCGCAGCGCCGCCTCCGGCTCGGTGAACTGCGGATGCACCACCACGGGGCGCCGGAACGGCAGCGCCCGCGCCAGCAGCACGAACGCCTCCGCCGCCCCCGCCGTGAGCAGCACCCGCTCCACCGGCAGCCCGTGCCGCTCCGCGACCGCCGCCCGCGCCGCCCGCCCGTCGGGGTAGGCGGCGAGCCCGGTCAGGGACGCGGCGATCCGCTCCCGCAGCCACTCCGGGGGAGTGCCCGCCCGTACGTTGACCGCCAGATCGGTCAGGCCCTCGCCGCCGTCACGGACCTCGGCGTCCCCGTGGTGGCGCAGATCGTGCTCAGTGATGTGCGTGCGCATGGCTGCCATGGTGGTGATGATGGTGGCCGTCGTCGTCCGGGTGGAAGTGCGGCTGCTGGGGCAGTCCCACCTTGTCCTCGAATCCGGGCAGCGCGATCCGGTAGACGCAGGAGTCGCAGTTCATCCGCAGATCCCCCTTCACCGCCTCCTCGTACCGCTCCATGACCAGCGCGTGCAGCTCCTCGGCCGCGCCGATGACCTCGGCCGACCGCACGTCGAGGCCGGGGTGCGCCGCCGCCCACTCCTCGGTCTGCTGCCGCACCCGGTCCGGCAGGATGCCGGTGAACAGGAAGTACGGCAGGACCACGATCCGCCGGGCGCCCAGCTTCTCGCAGCGGTCCAGGCCCGCCGGCACGTCCGGCGCGGCCAGCGAGACGAACGCCGTCTCCACGCCCGCGTAACCGCGCCCCTCCCAGAACAGCCGGGCCGCCTTGTGCACCTCGGAGTTGGCGTCCGGGTCGGTCGAGCCCCGGCCGACCAGGAGGACGGTGACCTCCGAGCGGTCGAGGTCGCCGATGACCTCGTCGACCCGCCGCTCCAGGACCGCCAGCAGCGACGGGTGCGGGCCGAGCGGGCGCCCGTACGTGTAGGAGATGCCGGGGTGGCGCTCCTTCTCGCGGGTCAGCGCGGCCGGGATGTCTCCCTTGGCGTGCCCGGCCGACACCAGCATCAGCGGCACGGCGGCGAACCGCTTGACGCCCTGCTCCACCAGCGAGGTCACGGCCTCGCCCAGCGGCGGCGGCGACAGCTCGATGAAGCCGCCCGCGACGGGCAGTTCGGGGTTGCGGCGGCCGAGCTCTTCGACGAACGCGCGGAACGCCTCGGCCCCGGCGTCGTCCCGGGTGCCGTGCCCGGCGATCAGCAGGGCGGGCTTGGTCTGGGGGGTGGTCACTGGTTCTCCTTGGCGAGGGGGTGGTACAGAAGGGCGTTGAGCGCGGCGGAGGCCACCGCCGAGCCGCCCTTCTCGGAAACGTTGCTGACGGCGGGCAGACCGCTCTCGCGCAGCGCCTGCTTGGACTCGACGGCTCCGACGAAGCCGACCGGAAGACCGATCACCAGCGCGGGCGCGGCGTCGAGGGTGAGGAGTTCTTCGAGGGCGGTGGGCGCGTTGCCGATCACCCACAGGGCGCCGGGTCCCACCTGTTCGTAGGCGAGCCGGATGGCGTGCGCCGAACGCGTAAGTCCCGGGCCGGACTCGGCGTCCCTGAGGCGGCAGACGGTCTCGCGCCGGGTGATCCCGGCCGCGACCATCTCCACATCGGTGACGACCGGCGCCCCCGCGTGCAGCGCGGCATGGGCCTTCACCAGGCGGTCCTCGTCCATGACGAGGTCCGTGGCGTAGCCGAGGTCGGCGGCGGAGTGGACGACCCGCTCCACCACCGCCCTGGTCAGCGGCGCGAAGTGCGAGGTGTCGAGACGGGCGCGCATCCGCCGGTACGACTCCACCTCGATCGGGTGGACCGGACGCTCCCAGGGCCTGCTCACTGGGCCTCCCCGGCGCTCGCGGTCTGCCAGCGGTAGCCGCGCGGGGTCACCATGCGGCCCGCGATCTCCCGGGTGGCGGTGTTGCCCACGGTCACGACCGTCATCATGTCCACGGTCGCCGGGTCCAGCGCGCCGAGCGCGGTCAGCCGGCTGCTCTCGTCGGGGCGCGAGGCGTTGCGCACCACGCCGACCGGAGTGTGCGGGGCGCGGTGCTCGGCGAGGATGCCGAGCGCCTTGGGCAGCTGCCAGTCGCGGCCCCGGCTGCGCGGGTTGTAGAAGGTGACCACGATGTCCGCCTCGGCGGCCGCGCGCACCCGGCGCTCGATCACCTCCCACGGCGTGTGCAGGTCCGAGAGCGAGATGGAGACGTGGTCGTGCCCCAGCGGCGCGCCCAGGATCGCGGCGGCGGCCAGCGCGGCCGTCACGCCCGGCACGCCCACCACCTCGATGTCGTCGGCGGCCTCGGCGAGCGCGGGCGACGCCATCGCGTACACCCCCGCGTCGCCCGAGCCGATCAGCGCGACCGCGTGCCCCTCGCGCGCCTGCGCGACGGCGGTACGGGCCCGCTCCTCCTCGGCGCCGAGCCCCGACTCCAGGACCGTGGTGCCGGGCCGCAGCAGATCGCGGATCTGGTCCACGTACTGGTCGAGCCCGACGAGCACCGAGGCCCGGCGCAGCTCGTCCTTGGCGCGCGGGGTGAGCAGGTCACGGGCGCCGGGCCCGAGCCCGACAACCGCGAGCCGCCCGCGCGGGGCGCGCCGCACGACCGCGCAGGTGGCCATCGCGGCCCGCCCCTCGGGGCTCGACTTCCGCTTCGGCACGAGCAGTTCACCGCCGCCCGCGAGCGCGGCGGCCTCCGCCACGGAGGGCGTCCCGACGGCGTCCAGGGGCGCGTCCGACGGGTTCGGCACCTCGATACGGGAGAGCTCCTCCGCGCTGTACGTGGTGAGCGGCACCCCGAGCCGGGAGGCGGCCTCGAGGATCCCCGGCTCGTCGGACTTCGCGTCCACGGTGGCCAGTTCGGACACGCTGAGGAGGCTGAGTCCCGCGTCCCGTATCGCGTCCTCGACGAGCCCGAGCACCTCGTCGACGGGCGCGCCCTTGGAGGCGCCGACGCCGACAATGAGCGACTTGGGGCGCAACACGGCCTCGGCGGGGCCGAGTTCGCGCAGGCGGTCGGTCAGGTGGAGGGTGGCGGCCGCGTCGGCGGCGGCCGGGGTCACGTTCGGGGGCAGCGCCGGCAGCGGCCACACGCCGTCCGCCCGCAGCGCCACCGGCGAGCCGTCCAGGACCGCCCGGGACACCGCCGCCACCGCGCCCTCCACCGGCAGGCCGAGGGTGTCCAGGCCCGGGACGCCGACCGCGTCCGTCGCCGTGGTCACCACCGGCGTACAGCCGAGGACTTCGGCCACCTCGGCGGTCAGCGCGTTGGCGCCGCCCCCGTGGCCGCCGAGCAGCGAGACGGCGAAGCGCCCGGCCTCGTCGACGCAGACCACGCCCGGGTCGGACGCCTTGTCCGCGAGGAGCGGGGCGAGCAGCCGGACCGTGGCGCCCGTGGCGAGGAAGCACACCAGTTGGTCGCACTCCGCGAAGGCGCGCTCCACGGCCTCCCGCACGGGTCCTTCGTACACCCGGACCCGGCCGGGCCAGGCCGCGGCCAGCCGGTCGCGGGCTACGGCGCCCGCCGCCGTGGCGGAGATCAGGCCGATCACTGAACAGCTCCTTCGACAACCGATACAGGTGCGGGGCGGTCGCCCCACAGCAGGAAGACGGGGTTGGTGGCGGCGAGCCGGGTCACGTCCCCGGGCAGCGGGGCCAGCCGCGACGACTGCAGCAGGACGCCGTCGGTCTCCAGACCGGCCCCGGCCAGCGCGGCCCGCACCGCCGGAACGCGGTCGAGCGCCGCCAGCGCCACCACGACCGAGCGCCGGGCCCGCCGGGCGCACGCGGTCACGATCGCGGGCAGCTCGCGGCCGCCGCCACCGATGAACACCGCGTCCGGATCCGCGAGGTCCGACAGGACCGTGGGCGCCGCGCCGTGCACCACCTTCACGTCGACGCCGTGCGCCGCCGCGTTGGCCCGGACGTGCTCGCAGCCCTCGGCGGTTTTCTCGACCGCGACCGCCGCCGCCCCGAACCGGGCGCACTCCACGGCCACCGAGCCCGACCCGGCCCCTATGTCCCAGACCAGATCGCCGAGCCGCGGCCCGATCCTGGCCAGCGCCAGCGCCCGCACCTCGGCCTTGGTGATCATCGAGTCGCGGTGGGCGAAAGCGGACTCGTCGAGCGCCCAGCGGTCGGGCGTGGCTCGGCCGCCCGCGACCGTGCGCAGCGGCGAGAGCGCCTTCTCCTCGTCCAGGCAGACGATCACGCTGACCGCGTCCCACTCCCGGGCCGCGGCCTCGGCCGGGGTCACCCGCACCAGCCGCTCCCGCTCCGGGTCGCCCAGCGCCGACGCCACCACCAGGACCCGCTCGGGCGCCCGCCGGGCGAGCTCGGCGCCCAGCTCGGCGGGCCCGGCACCGGGACCGGTCAGCACGGCGGTCTTGGGGTGCGCCCGGCACACGTTGGCGGCCGTCCGCAGGTCCCGGCCGTGCGCGCTGACCACCAGCGCGTCGTCCCAGGGCAGCCCGAGCCGGGCGAAGGCGACCGCCACCGACGCGGTCCCCGGCCGTACGTCCAGCTCCTGCGGCCCGAACCGCTCGGCCAGCGCCCGCACGATCCCGAAGAACCCGGGGTCCCCGGAGGCCAGCACCACGGCCCGGCCGCCGCGCTCGTGGTGCTCGGCGATGGCGTCGAGGGCGGGCGCAAGCGGGCCGAGCACCAGCTGCTTGGCCCCCGGCGGCAGTTCGGCCGCCGCCTCGGCCGCCGCGAGATGGCGGGCGGCGCCGGTGACCAGCGTGGCCCCGGCCAGCGCCGCCAGGGCGTCCGGAGCCAGCGGCGCGCCCGTCCCCGTACCGATGACGGTGATCATGACGGGGTGCGCTCCGCCTTCTCGGCCTTCAGGGCGCGGCGGGCCGCCGGGTCGGCCCGGCGGAAGCCGTGGAAGTGACCCGGGTGGTAGAGGTGCGAGCGGGTGCCGGAGGCGGAGAGGGCCGGGCCGACCAGGAAGAGCGTGTGCTTCCAGAGCTTGTGCTCCTTGACCGTCTCCTCCAGCGTCTCGATCGTGCAGCGCAGCACCAGCTCCTCGGGCCAGGTCGCCTGGTACGCGATGACGACCGGCGTCGAGGTCGGATAGCCGCCCTCGAGGAGCTCCTCCACCAGCTGGCCCGAGCGGGCGGCGGACAGGAAGATCGCCATCGTGGTGCCGTGCCGTGCGAACTCGCGGACCTCCTCGCCCGGCGGCATCGGCGTCTTGCCGCCGCCGAGGCGGGTGAGGATGACGGACTGGGCTATCTCCGGGATGGTCAGCTCGCGCTGGGCGATCGCCGCGACCGCCGAGAACGACGAGACGCCCGGGATGACCTCGACCTCCAGGCCGAGCCCGGCCACCCGGTCGAGCTGCTCCTGGGTGCCGCCCCACAGCGCCGGGTCGCCGGAGTGGATGCGGGCGACCTTCAGCCCCTCGCGGGCGGCCCGCTCGTACACCCCGACGACCTCCTCCAGGGACATCGCCGCCGAGTCCAGGATCTCGGCGCCTTCGCGCGCGTGGTCCAGGACCTCGGCCTGCACCAGGCTCGCGGCCCAGATGACCACGTCGGCCTCGGCGATCGCCCGGGCGGCGCGGAACGTCAGCAGGTCGGCGGCGCCGGGGCCGGCGCCGACGACGGTCAGCCTGCCGGTGGGGGCATCGGCCATGGGAGGGGTCCTCTCGTACGTCACACAGTCGGTAAAGCGAAATGCGCGGGGGTGGGTCAGTCGGTTAGCAAGGGCGCATGGCGGTGTTCGTGGCGCTCGGCGCGTTCCTGATGACACTGGTCGGCGGCTGGACGGCCCAGCGCGTCACCGACCGGCGCCATCTCGTGCTGGGTCTGGCGGGCGGGCTGATGCTCGGCGTGGTCGGTCTCGACCTGCTGCCGGAGGCGGTGGAGGCCGCGGGCGACGAGGTCTTCGGCGTACCGGCCGCGCTGCTGCTGTTCGTCGGCGGCTTCCTCCTCGCCCACCTGGTGGAACGCCTGCTCGCGGTGCGCAGGGCGGCACATGGGGGAGAGAAGCGAGTGCCGCAGGTGGGTCTGACAGCGGCCGCGGCGATGGTCGGGCACAGCCTGATGGACGGCATCGCGATCGGCGCGGCCTTCCAGGTGGGCGGCGGCATGGGCGCGGCCGTGGCGGTCGCCGTGATCACGCACGACTTCGCCGACGGCTTCAACACCTACACGATCACCAGCCTGTACGGGAACGAGAAGCGCAAGGCCGTCGCCATGCTGATCGCGGACGCGCTCGCCCCGATGGTCGGCGCCGCCTCGACGCTGCTGTTCACCCTTCCGGCCGAGCTGCTCGGAAGCTATCTGGGCTTCTTCGGCGGAGTGCTGCTGTATCTGGCCGCCGCCGAGATCCTGCCCGAGGCCCACCACGACCACCCGGCGCTGTCCACGCTGCTGTTCACGGTCGGCGGCGTGGCCTTCATCTGGCTGGTGGTGGGCCTGGCGGGGTGAGCCCGCGTACGGATCCCGGGAGGCGGTCACAGTTTGCCGCCGCGTCCGCCCTCGCGCCGCGCGGGCGCGATGAGCGTCGAGAGGTACGGCAGGGCGCTGCCGTCGAGCTCGGCGGCCGGGCGGATGAACTCCTCGTCCAGGCCCAGCGCCGAGCCCCACACCGCGTCGTCGATCCGCCCGGTCGCCCGCAGCGCCGCCGCCACCTCACCGGCCTGGCGCCCGAACTTGTACGCCACCACCGTGCCCGGGCCCTCCAGCGCGTCCTTGAGCACGGTCGCCCCGGCGGTGACGGGGACGAGCGTGAGCGGCTCGGTCCCCTCCGTCAGCACGGCGCCCGAACGCGCGGCGAGGTCCTGCATCGCGGTGATCCCCGGCACGGTCACGATCTCCGTCCCCGGCACCAGCTCGGTGATGGTCTGGGCGAGATACGTGAACGTCGAATACACATTGGGGTCGCCGATGGTCGCGAACGCCACCGAGCCGTGCGCGCGCAGCAGATCGGCGACCGCGTCGCCCGCCGAGTCCCAGGCGGCCTCGCGCCGCCCCCGGTCGGACCGCTCGTTGAGCGCGAAGACGACCCGGACGACCTTGTCGCGGTCCACGTAGTGCAGCACGGTCGCCTCGGCGCGGCCCGGCTCGCCGCCGTCCTGCCCGTCGGCCGCGGCCATCACGGGCACGACGACGACGTCGGCCTCCTGGAGGGCCCGTACGCCCTTGACGGTCACCAGCTCCGGGTCACCCGGGCCGACTCCGACTCCGACCAGCTTGCTCATGGCGTGCACCTTTCGACGAACCGACGGGCGATGGCGGGCCGGGCGGCCCAGTGCGTGTGCAGATAGCTCGCGTGCACGCCCTGCTGTACGAAACCTTCGACCCGGCGCTCCGGGTGCACCAGACCCCACGCGGGCGCGGGCCCCGCGCCCGGGTCGAGGACGGTCCGGTGGAACTCGTGCCCGCGCAGCCGGGTGCCGGCGGGCGCGAGAACGCTGTCCCCGACGGCGACGGCCTCCCGGTACCCGAGCGTGAGCCGCTCCGACATCCGGGCGTCGGCGTCCAGGACCCCGCACATCGGCTGCCCGTCGAGCGACCGCGTGAGGTAGAGCAGCCCGGCGCACTCGGCGGCGACGGGCGCGCCGCCGCGCGCGAGCTCGCCGACGGCTTTCCGCAACGGCTCATTGGCACTGAGCTCCGCCGCGTACACCTCGGGGAACCCGCCGCCGATCACCAACCCGGCGGTACGGTCGGGCAGTTGCTCGTCCCTCAGCGGATCGAACACGACGACGTCCGCCCCGGCGGCGGCGAGCAACTCGGCATGCTCGGCATACGAGAAGGTGAAGGCGGGGCCTCCGGCGATGGCGACGACGGGTTTCGCCTGCGCGGTGCCATGTTCGTCTGCGGCCCGGTGGGACGCGGGACCGTACAGCCCGGGCAGCCCAAATTCAGCCCCTCCGGCGTTTGAGGAGCGGGGTTCGGGGCGGAGCCCCGAAGCGGGGGTACCGGGGGCGGAGCCCCCATGGCGGGGTGCAGGGGCCGCAGGCCCCGCAAGGGGGTCCGGGGGCGTAGCCCCCGGGAGGCCACCTTCACCCCCACTCACCCCCGGAGGGTTTAGGGAAGGGGCGGGGTGGGGGAACAGGCCCGTCGGGTCCCACGGTTCGCAGTCAAGGTCCGGCGCCGACCGAGCCAACCCCACCAGCGCAGCCAGGTCGCACCCCCGCCGCACCTGCTCCGCCATCGCCGCGACAGCGGCCACCGCATCGGCCCGCCGTTCCGCGACCGGCACAAGGCCGAGGTGCCGCGACGGCGTCGACACAGGGGCGGCCCGCCGCAGCGCGCCCAGCACCGGCACCCCCGACTCGTCCAGCGCCTCCCGCAGCAGCGTCTCGTGCCGCTCCGACGCCACCTTGTTGAGGATCACCCCGCCGATCCGCACCCCGGGATCCCAGGACGCGAACCCGTGCACCAGAGCCGCCACCGACCGCGACTGCGAGGACGCGTCGACGACCAGCACCACCGGCGCCCGCAGCAGCTTCGCCACCTGCGCGGTGGAGGCGAGCTCACCGAGCCCCGCCGCCCCGTCGTACAGCCCCATCACGCCCTCGACCACCGCGATGTCGCACCCGCGCGCCCCGTGCGCCAGCAGCGGAGCCATCAGCGACTCCCCGCACATGTACGCGTCGAGGTTGCGCCCCGGACGCCCCGTGGCCAGGGCGTGGTAGCCGGGGTCGATGTAGTCGGGGCCGACCTTGTGCGGGGACACGGTGAGCCCGGTCGCGGCGAGCGCGGCCATCAGGCCCGTCGCGACCGTGGTCTTCCCGCTGCCCGACGAGGGGGCCGCGATGACGAGACGTGCTACCACTCGATGCCCCGCTGCCCCTTCTGACCGGCGTCCATCGGGTGCTTGACCTTGGACATGTCGGTCACCAGATCGGCGAAGTCCACCAGCTTCTCGGGTGCGTTGCGCCCCGTGATCACCACGTGCTGGGTGCCCGGTCGGTCCCGCAGCACCGCGATGACCTCGTCCGTGTCCACCCATCCCCAGTGCATCGGGTACGCGAACTCGTCGAGCACGTACAGCTTGTACGTCTCGGCCGCCAGGTCCCGCTTGACCTGCTCCCAGCCCTCGCGCGCCTTGTCCTCGTTGTCCAGCTGCTCGTCGCGCTGGACCCAGGACCACCCCTCGCCCATCTTGTGCCAGTCGACACTGCCGCCCTCGCCGGAGGCGCCCAGCACCTTCAGCGCGTTCTCCTCGCCGACCTTCCACTTCGCCGACTTGACGAACTGGAACACCCCGATCGGCCAGCCCTGGTTCCAGGCCCGCAGCGCGAGCCCGAACGCGGCCGTCGACTTGCCCTTGCCGATGCCCGTGTGCACCACGACCAGCGGCCGGTTGCGCCTCTGACGGGTCGTCAGCCCGTCCTCGGGCACCACGCTCGGCTGTCCCTGCGGCATCAGGCGGCCCTCCTCGAAGTCCCAGACACGTCCTTGACCAGACCGGCGATCGAGTCGGCCCGCAGCTCGTCCAGCGTCACCGCCGGGCCGCCCAGCTCCCGCGCCAGCTCGGCCGCGAGCCCGAGGCGCACCGCGCCCGCCTCGCAGTCCACGACCACCGACGCGACCCCCTCGGCGGCCAGCAGCCGGGCCGACCGGCCCGCCAGCGCCACCGGGTCCACGCCGCCCGTGGCCCGCCCGTCCGTCACCACCACGACCAGCGGCCGCCGCGACGGATCGCGCAGCCGCTCCACGCGCAGCACGTCGTGCGCCTTGAGCAGCCCGGCCGCGAGCGGGGTGCGCCCGCCCGTCGGCAGGACCTCCAGACGGGCCGCCGCCGCGTCCACCGACGACGTCGGCGGCAGCGCCACCTCCGCGTCCTTGCCCCGGAAGGTGATCAGACCGACCTTGTCCCGCCGCTGGTAGGCGTCGAGCAGCAGCGACAGCACCGCGCCCTTGACCGCGCCCATCCGCTGCCGGGCCGCCATCGACCCCGAGGCGTCGACGACGAAGAGCACCAGATTGCCCTCGCGGCCCTCCCGGGTCGCCTGGCGCAGATCGTCGCGCCGGACGACCAGGCCGCGCCCCTGACGCCCGCGCGCCCGCTGGTGCGGCGCGGCTGCCTGGATCGTCGCCGCCAGGTGCAGCTTGGTGAGGGCGCCCTGGGGGCGGCGGGCCCCCGTCGTGCGCCCGTGCGCCGTGCGGGCCCGCGAGCGCCGCCCGGCCGCGCCCTCGCCGAGCCCGGGCACGCTCAGCATCTTCGTACGGAACGGCTCGCCCGCCCGGACGGCCTGCTGCTCGCCCGCGCCGGACGGCTGCGGCTCGCCGCCCTCGCCTGCCTCGGGGCGCGCGGGGGTGTCGCCCGCCCCCGCGTCCGGCGTCGGGCCGCCGTCCTGCGGGGGCTGCCCGCCCCCGCCGCCCGGCCCGTCCGGATCCGGGTCGTCGTCCTCGCCCTGGTCCCCGAACTCCTGCAGGGTGTCGTCGAGCTTGTCCTCGTCCAGGCCCGGGGCGTCGAACGGATTGCGCCGACGCCGGTGCGGCAGCGCGAGCAGCGCCGCCTGCCTCACGTCCTCGGCGAGCACGTCCGTACGCCCCGCCCAGGCGGCCAGCGCCGTGGCGGTGCGCGCCATCACGATGTCGGCGCGCATCCCGTCGACCTCGAAGGCCGCGCAGGTCGCGGCGATCTGCCGGAGCGCGGCGTCGCCGAGGCGCACCTCGGGCAGCAGCGCCCGCGCCGCGACGATCCGGGCCCGCACCGAGCTCTCCTCGTCGTCCCAGCGGGCGGCGAACGCGGCGGGCTGGTCGTCGTAGGCGAGCCGGCGGCGGACCACCTCGACCCGCTGGTCCGGCTCCCGGGAGGCCGAGACCTCCACGGTCAGCCCGAACCGGTCGAGCAACTGCGGCCGCAGCTCGCCCTCTTCGGGGTTCATGGTCCCCACCAGCAGGAAGCGCGCCGCGTGCCGTACGGAAACGCCTTCGCGCTCCACGTACGAGGCGCCCATCGCGGCGGCGTCGAGCAGCAGGTCGACCAGGTGGTCGTGGAGGAGGTTGACCTCGTCCACGTAGAGGATCCCCCGGTGGGCGTGGGCCAGCAGACCGGGCTCGAAGGCCTTCACGCCCTCGGCGAGCGCCCGCTCGATGTCGAGCGCGCCGACGAGCCGGTCCTCGGACGCGCCGACCGGCAGCTCCACCATCCGAGCGGCCCGAGCCGCCCCGGTCCCGGCCTCGTGCGGCCCGTCGGGGCACACCGGATCGGGGGCCACCGGGTCACAGGAGAACCGGCAGCCCGTGATGACGTCGACCTCGGGCAGCAGCGCGGAGAGCGCGCGCACGGCGGTCGACTTGGCGGTGCCCTTCTCGCCCCGGACGAGGACGCCGCCGACCGCCGGTGACACCGCGTTCAGCAGCAGCGCGAGACGCAGGTCGTCCTGACCGACGATCGCGGTGAACGGATAAGGCGTGCTCATGCGTCGTCACCCTCCAGGTCGCCTTCGAGCTGCAGATAGGTCGCGCGGAGCTGCTCCAGCGTCTCCGCGTCCGGTTCGGCCCACAGGCCTCGGTCGGCCGCCTCCAGCAGCCGTTCCGTGATGCCGCGCAGCGCCCAGGGGTTGGACTTCTTCATGAAGTCCCGGTTCGTCTCGTCGAACACGTACTCCGCGCTGAGCTTCTCGTACATCCAGTCGTCGACCACGCCCGCCGTCGCGTCGTACCCGAACAGGTAGTCCACGGTCGCGGCCATCTCGAACGCGCCCTTGTAGCCGTGGCGCCGCATCGCCGCCATCCAGCGCGGGTTGACCACGCGCGCGCGGAAGACGCGGTGGGTCTCCTCGCCCAGGGTGCGGGTCTTGATCTGGTCCGGGGTGGCGGAGTCGCCCACGTACGCCTCGGGGGACTCGCCCGTGAGGTGGCGGACCATGGCGACCATGCCGCCGTGGTACTGGAAGTAGTCGTCGGCGTCGACCAGGTCGTGCTCGCGGGTGTCGACGTTCTTCGCCGCCACCGCGATCCGCCGGAACGCCGTCTCCATGTCGCCCCGCGCCGCGCGCCCGTCCAGCCCGCGCCCGTACGCATAGCCGCCCCACACCGCGTACACCTCGGCCAGGTCCGCGTCCGAGCGCCAGTTGCGGGCGTCGATCAGGGGGAGCAGGCCCGCCCCGTACGCCCCCGGCTTGGAGCCGAAGATGCGGGCCGTGGCGCGGCGGCGGTCGCCGTGCTCGGCGGTGTCCTCGTCGGCGTGCGCCCGTACGTAGTTGGACTCGGCCGGTTCGTCCAGCTCCGCCACCGTGCGTACCGCGTCGTCGATCAGGCCGACCACGTGCGGGAACGCGTCGCGGAAGAAGCCGGAGATGCGGACGGTCACATCGATGCGGGGGCGGCCCAGCTCCGCGACCGGGACGACCTCGAAGCCGGTGACGCGCCGGGACGCCTCGTCCCACACCGGGCGGCAGCCGAGCAGCGCCAGGATCTCCGCGATGTCGTCGCCCTGGGTGCGCATCGCGGAGGTGCCCCAGACCGTGAGGCCCACCGACTTCGGGTACTCACCGTTGTCCGCGAGGTAGCGCTGCACCAGCGAGTCCGCAAGGGCCTGGCCGACCTCCCAGCTCAGCCGGGACGGGATGGCCTTGGGGTCGACCGAGTAGAAGTTGCGGCCGGTCGGCAGGACGTTGACCAGGCCCCGGGTGGGGGAGCCGGACGGGCCCGCCGGGACGTAACCGCCGTCCAGCGCCCGCAGGATGTGGGTGATCTCGTCCGTCGTCCGGGCCAGGCGCGGCACCACTTCGCGGCAGGCGAAGTCGAGGACCGCGACAACCGGGGCGAGGTCGGCGCCCAGCACCTGCGTCACCAGCGGGCCGCACGCGGCCGCGTCCCAGCCGCGCTCCTCCATGCCCTCCGCCAGGCGGCGGCACAGCTGCTCCAGGAGGTCGATCGCGTCGGCCGCCGTCCTGGCGGGGCCCTCGACCAGGTCCGTGAGCTCCACCGGGACCTTCACCGGTGTGCCCGGCTCGGCCAGGAGCTCCTTCTCCACCAGGCCGAAGTGCTCGGCCAGCGAGGCGCGCAGGCCCGGCAGCGCGTTGGCCTGCCCGCCCCACACCTGGGAGGCGCGCAGCACCGCGAGCACCAGGTTGACCCGGGACTCGGCCTCGGGGCCGCCGCCGAGGATGTGCAGGCCGTCGCGGATCTGGACGTCCTTGATCTCGCACAGGTAGCCGTCGATGTGCATGACGAACTCGTCGAAGTCGCCGTCGTCCGGCTGCTCGTCGACGTGCAGGTCGTGGTGGAGCTCGGCGGCCTTCACCAGCGTCCAGATCTGGGCCCGCACGGCCGGGGCCTTCGTCGGGTCGAGGTCGCTCACCAGCGCGTACTCGTCGAGGAGTTGCTCCAGTTTGGCCAGGTCACCGTAGGTGTCGGCGCGGGCCATGGGCGGGACCAGGTGATCCACGACCGTGGCGTGGCCGCGCCGCTTGGCCTGGGTGCCCTCGCCAGGGTCGTTGACGATGAACGGGTAGACCAGCGGCAGATCGCCCAGGACCGCGTCCGGGCCGCAGCCGGAGGACAGGCCCAGGCCCTTGCCGGGCAGCCACTCCATGGTGCCGTGCTTGCCCATGTGGACGATGGCGTCGGCGCCGAAGCTGTTCTCCAGCCAGCGGTAGGCCGCCATGTAGTGGTGCGAGGGCGGCATGTCCGGGTCGTGGTAGATCGCGATGGGGTTCTCGCCGAAGCCGCGCGGCGGCTGGATCATCACGACGACGTTGCCGAACTGGAGGGAGGCGAGCACGATCTCGTCGCCGTCCACGTACAGCTGACCCGGGGGCTCGCCCCAGTGCTCCAGCATGCCGTCGCGCAGCTCGGGCTCCAGCTTCTCGAACCAGGCGCGGTAGTCGGCGAGCGGCACGCGCGCGGGGGCGGCGGCCAGCTGCTCCTCGGTGAGCCACTCCACGTCGTGGCCGCCCGCGTTGATCAGGCGGTGGATCAGCTCGTCGCCGTTGTCCGGGTGGCCCTCCACCACGTAGCCGGCGTCGCGCAGCGCGTCCAGGACGCGGACGGCGGAGGCGGGCGTGTCCAGGCCCACCGCGTTGCCGACGCGGGAGTGCTTGGTCGGGTAGGCGGTGAAGACCAGGGCCAGCTTCTTCTCCGCGTTCGGCTTGTGCTTGAGGCGGGCGTGGCGCACCGCGATCCCGGCGACCCGGGAGGCCCGCTCGGGGTCGGCGACGTAGACCGGCACATCGTCCGGGCCCTGCTCCTTGAAGGAGAACGGGACGGTGATCAGCCGGCCGTCGAACTCGGGGATGGCGACCTGCATCGCCGCGTCCATGGGGGAGAGCGCCGCGTCCGAGGCCTCCCACGCCGCCTTGGAGGAGGTGAGGCAGAGACCCTGGAGCACGGGGACGTTGAGGTCGGCCAGGGCGCCGATGTCCCACGCCTCCTCGTCGCCGCCCGCGCTGGCCTGCGACGCGGTGGTGCCGCCCGCCGCCAGGACGGTCGCGATGAGCGCGTCCGCCCGGCCCAGCGTCTCGTAGAGCGCGGGCTCGGCGCCGCGCAGCGAACCCACGTACACCGCCAGCGCGTTGGCGCCCTGGGCCTCGATGCGGTCGCACAGGACGTCGACGAACGCGGTGTTGCCGGAGAGCTCGTGGGCGCGGTAGAAGAGCACGCCCACCGTGGGGCGGCCCTCCACGTACGCGCGCGTGCCGTGCACGCCCCACTCGGGCATCTTCTCCGGCTCGGCGAAGCCCACGCCGGTCAGGAGCACGGTGTCGGACAGGAACCGGGACAGCTCCACGAGGTTGCCGGGGCCGCCCTCGACCAGATAGCGCAGGGCCTCGGCGACCACACCGGCCGGGACCGACGACTCGGCCATCAGCTCCGCGTCCGGCACGGACTCGCCGCCGAGCAGCACCGTCGGGATGCCGGACGCCTTCAGCGCGGCGAGCCCGTCCTCCCAGGCGCGCTTGCCGCCGAGGAGGCGCACGACGGCCACGGACGCGCCCTCGATGAGCGCGGGCAGCTCCTCGGCCACGTCGATACGGGTCGGGTTGCCGATCCGGAAGGGCGCCCCGGAGGCCCGGGCCGCCAGCAGATCCGTGTCGGCGGTCGACAACAACAGCACAGTGCTCATGCGGGTGCTCCAGGTGCGATGAAGGGAAGTCCGGCGGGCGCGCCCTGCTCGATGAGCCGCATGAGCGCGTCCGTGTCCGCGTGTTCTTCGATGAGGTCGCCGAGGCGGTCCAGCTGCTCTTCGCGCAGCGCGCCGAACGACGTGTCCGGGGCGGGCACGAAACGCCGTCCCGCGGCGCTCGCGACCCGCTCCAGGAACCGTCGCCTGAATCCGTCGCTCTCAAGTGACCCGTGCCAGTGCGTGCCCCAGACCGCACCGACCCGGCATCCGTCCAAGAAGGCTTCCCCGCCCAGCACTTGAGCGACGCCGTGGTGGATCTCGTATCCCTCCACGGGCTCGCCCAGCGCCTCGCCGGTCGGCCGTGCAAGTGTCTTCTCGGGCGCGAACCGCACCCGTACGGGCAGCAGTCCGAGCCCCGCCACGGAACCCGCCCGTGACTCGACCTCGTCCTCGATGTGCTCGCCGAGCACCTGGAACCCGCCGCAGATCCCCAGCACCGGACGCCCCTCGGCCGCCCTGCGCGCCAGCTCCCGCGCCAGCCCCCGTTCCCTCAGCCATTCCAACGCCCGGACCGTGCCCCGGGTTCCCGGCACCACGACCAGATCCGCGTCGGCCAGTTCCTCGGGCCGGTCCACGAACCGTACGACCACGCCCGGTTCGGCGGCGAGGGCGTCCACGTCGGTGAAGTTGGACATCAGCGGGATCGCGCAGACCGCGACCCGCAGCACGTCCTCGCCGACCGGCGGCGCCACCACGGACTCGCGCACGGCGCCGCGCAGGGAGACCCGCAGGCCGTCCTCCTCGTCGATGCCGAGGCCGTGCGCGAACGGCAGGATCCCGTACGTGTGGCGGCCGGTGAGCCCGCGCAGCATGTCGATGCCCGGTTCGAGCAGCGAGACGTCGCCGCGGAACTTGTTGACGATGTACCCCGCGACCAGCGCCTGGTCCTCGGGGCTCAGCAGCGCGGTCGTACCGAAGAAGGAGGCGAAGACGCCGCCCCGGTCGATGTCGCCGACGACGACCACGGGGAGCTTCGCGGCGCGCGCGATGCCCATGTTGACGATGTCGGTACGTCGCAGGTTGATCTCGGCCGGACTGCCCGCCCCCTCGCAGATCACGGCGTCATATGTGCCCCGCAGCCGCTCCAGGCAGTCCACGACGGTGCCGAGAAGCGCCTCCTGGCGCCCGCCGTGGTAGCCGCTGGCGCTCAGTTCGCCGACCGGCCTGCCCATCAGTACGACCTGGCTCGACCGGTCGCTCCCCGGCTTGAGCAGCACGGGGTTCATCAGCGCGGACGGCTCGACGCGCGCCGCCTGCGCCTGCATCGCCTGCGCGCGCCCGATCTCGGCGCCCTCGCGCGTGACGAACGAGTTGAGGGACATGTTCTGTCCCTTGAACGGCGCGACCTTCACGCCCTGGCGCACCAGCCACCGGCAGATCCCGGCGGTGACGACGCTCTTCCCGGCGTCCGATGTGGTGCCCGCGACCAGCAGTCCGCCGCTCATGTACGTACCTTCCTCACCGCGATCGCCGCGCCCAGCGCCAGCCAGCCCACCCGGCGCGACAGCCGCACCGCCCGTTCGATGTCCGCGACCTCCACGGCCCGGCCGCCCCCGTTCAGGACGGGCCGGTGCTCGACGCGGCCGCCGTACGAGAGGGTGCCGCCGAGCCGTACGCCGAGCGCACCCGCGAACGACGCCTCCACGGGACCCGCGTTGGGGCTCGGGTGCTTGCGGGCGTCCTCGCGCCACGCGCGCGTGGCGCCACGCCGATCGTCCCCGGCGGCCACCGCGAGCGCGGCGGTGAGCCGGGCGCCCGGCCAGCCCGCCACGTCGTCCAGGCGCGCCGAGGCCCACCCGTACCGCAGATGGCGCGGCGAGCGGTGGCCGACCATCGCGTCCAGCGTGTTGACGGCACGGAAGGCGATCAGGCCCGGCACCCCCGCGAGCGCCCCCCACACCAGCGCGCCGACCACGGCGTCGGAGGTGTTCTCGGCGACGGACTCGACGACCGCGCGCGCGATGCCGGGAGCGTCCAGGGACTGCGGGTCGCGCCCGCACAGGTGCGGCAGGCGCGCGCGGGCGGCCTCGACGTCCCCGGCCTCCAGGGCGGCGCCGATCGCCCTGGCCTCCCGGCCCAGCGAAGTGCCGCCCACGACGGCCCAGGTGGCGGCGGCGGTCAGGGCGACGGTCGCGGCGGGACGCCTGCGTACCGCGCGCGTGGCGAGCAGTGCGGCGCCCGCGGCGCCTCCGGCGCACACGGCGGTGTGCAGCGCGCCCCAGCCCCGGTGGTCGCGCCACAGCGCGCGCTCCACGGCGGCCGCGGCACGGCCGAACGCGGCGACCGGGTGCCCTCGGCGGGGGTCGCCGAGGAGGAGGTCGCCGAGGAGACCGGCGGTGGCGCCGTACGCGAAGGTGCGATCGGCACGCATGGGGTCAGCCCGCCGCAACGCCGTGAGGGGCTCTGGTACTTCCGGGGTGGGCCGGCAACAGGCAGGCGCGCATGGCGTTATGTCCTCACTCAGGGTGTCCGCGCCCTGGTACGACGTCGACCGGCGGTGAGAGTTCCTGGCTCACGGGGATGATTCCCCGATGACAGTGGCGGGACCGCGCCGGATTCGCACCGGCTTCCTCTTCTGCCGCCGTAATGGCTCGGGCAGTCCACCACGCCCGCGAACGCCCGTCAACTCGCTGCTGACCTGCGACGGGAGAGTGTGCCGAGGCACACAGAGAACCGCCCTCCGGCGGGGCCGGAGGGCGGTTCTGGGGTGTGCGATACCGCTCGTCGGCTACTTGCCGACGATCAGGTTGATGCCGTACGCGACGGCCGCCGCGCAGAGCGCGAAGCAGAGGTAGGCGGTGGTGCGGGCGACGGCGACGTTGCCCTTGCCGGCCGCGGCCGACTGCTGCTTGCTGAGGCCGACGATCCCGACGGTGAACAGGCCCACCAGGCCGACGGTGACGATGAGGCTGACACCGAAGACGGTGCCGAGAGCTGCCCAGTCGATGTGCATGACGATTCCTTTGGAGTGCGCGGCCGGGTCAGACGGTGGCCGGGCGGGCCGGGTCGGCGGGGGCCACCGGGGCCGGCGCCGGGATGGTGGCCGTCAGATCGGCGGCCACGGCGGCGACGGTGGGCGGCGGGGTGACGGCGGCGATCGCGGTGGTCACGACGCCCGCGGGCTCGGCCGGGGACTCGGCCGGGGGGACGGTGGCGGTGACGTCGTTGTGGTCGACCGGCTGGCGGCGCGACAGCTTCCAGATGAAGCCGGAGCCCGCGATCAGCAGGATCGCCACGAGGACGACGCCCCAGGTGCCCTGGCCGGTGAGGAACTCGGCGCCGGCGCCGACCAGACCCGCGGCGGGCAGGGTCAGGCCCCAGGCGATGAACATGCGGGTCGCGGTGGACCAGCGGACCACACCGCCCTTGCGGCCGAGGCCGGCGCCCATGACGGAGCCGGAGCAGACCTGGGTGGTGGAGAGGGAGAAGCCGAGGTGCGAGGAGGCCAGGATGACGGTCGCGGCACCGGACTGGGCGGCGAAGCCCTGCGGCGGCGCCAGCTCGGTCAGGCCCTTGCCCATGGTGCGGATGATGCGCCAGCCGCCGAGGTAGGTGCCCATGGCGATGGCCATGCCGGCCGAGACGATGACCCACATCGGGGGGTTGGCGCCCGGGTGCAGCACACCGCCGGTGACCAGGGCGAGCGTGATGATGCCCATGGTCTTCTGCGCGTCGTTGGTGCCGTGGGCGAGCGAGACGAGACCGGCGGAGGCGATCTGTCCGGCCCGGTAGCCCTTGGCGGTGGCCTTCTCGTCCGTGTTCCGGTTGATCCGGTACGTCAGACGCGTGGCCAGCATCGAGGCGACGCCCGCGACGATCGGGGCGGCGACGGCGGGGAGCAGCACCTTGGTGACGACGGTCGAGCCGTTCACCGAGGACCAGCCGGCCGACATCACGGCCGCGCCGATCAGACCGCCGAACAGGGCGTGGGAGGAGCTGGACGGCAGGCCGAGCAGCCAGGTCACCAGGTTCCAGAGGATGGCGCCGACGAGCGCCGCGAAGATCACCTCTGTTCTGATGCCCTTCTCGTTGATGATCCCGCCGGAGATCGTCTTGGCGACCTCCACCGACAGGAACGCGCCGACCAGGTTGAGCGCGGCGGACATGGCGACCGCGGCTTTGGGTTTCAGGGCGCCGGTCGAGATGGTCGTGGCCATCGCGTTGGCGGTGTCATGGAAACCGTTCGTGAAATCGAACACTAGAGCTGTCACGACCACAATGGCGAGCAGCAGCGTGATGTGTTCCATTTACCCAGGCAATCGTTCGACGTCAGTGGCTGGACGAACGTAAGTAACCTGGATGAACGGAAGGTGAACTGGGTCCGGCGTCGCGGTGTATCTGACCGGTTTCTGGTGCGGCCAGGCCCTGACAAACCCCGTGAATGGGCCATAGAGCCCATTGAAGAGATTCTGCTCACTCCGCCGCCCGCCGCGCGCAGCCTGCGAGGATCGCCCCATGGGAGAGCCGAACGACTCAGCGGCGGTCGCCGCGGCCTGGGCCGAGCTGACCGCCACCGCGCGCCGAACCGCCGAGGAAGGCCTGGTCGTGGGCACCTCGGGCAATGTCTCCGTACGCGTCGGGGACCTGGTCCTGGTCACCCCCACCGGGGTCCCCTACGACCGCCTCGGCCCCGACGACACCGTCGCCGTCGACCTCACCGGCCGCCAGGTGACCGGCACGCTGCGCCCCACCAGCGAGCTGCCCATGCACCTGGCCGTATACGGCGGCACCGACGCCCGGGCCGTCGTCCACACCCACGCCGTGCACGCCACGGCCGTCTCCACACTGGTCACCGAGCTCCCGCCGGTCCACTACATGACCGCCACGCTCGGCGGTCCGGTCCAGGTCGCGCCCTACGCGCTGTACGGAACCGAGGAACTGGCGCAGAACATGCTGCGCGCCCTCGCGGGCCGCACCGGCTGCCTCCTCCAAAACCACGGGACGATCACCTACGGAACCACCCTTTCCCAGGCATACGACCGCACCGCCCAGCTGGAGTGGATGTGCCGCCTCTGGCTCGCCGCCTCCTCCGTCCCCGGTCGCACCCCTTCCCTGCTCTCCGCCGCCGACCTCGACCGGGCCGCCGAACAGTTCCGGGGCTACGGGCAGCGCTGACGGCCCCCGCACTCGGGCGTGCCCCGGTAGGCCCCCGCCCACTGGCCGCGGCGCCACGCTCTGCCGACACTGGAACGGTGCGCCCGGCAACAGCGACGGCAGCGGCCGTCACCACACTCATCGGCGTCGGCGCGGCAGCGGTCGCCGCCGGACGGTACGCGAGCGACGCGGCCCTCAAGGCGCCGCCCGGCCGCCCGCTGCCCACCGACCCCGAGCTCACCGTGCACGCCACCGGGCCCGGGCGGATCGCCCTGACCCGCTGCCTGGCCTCGCTGCGGCCCGGGCTTTACGGGATCGAGGGCTCCGGCATCCGCGCGGTGGTCGGCGAGGTCGTCGACGTGCCGCACCCGGCGGACACCGTGGTGCGCCGCCTGGAGCTGGTCACCCGGGGCACCCCGCAGCCGGGGGACCGGGTCCGGCTCACCCCCCAGCTCCACCACGGGACCCCGAAAGAGGCCCTCGGGATCGACTACGAGGACGTGGAGATCCCCGCGGAGCTCGGGGTGCTGCCCGCCTGGCTGGTGCCGGGCGTGCGGAAGACCTGGGTGATCACCGTGCACGGCCTGGGCACCACCCGCGAGCACCCGCTCAACCTCATCGGGTTCCTGCACCACCGGCAGCTGCCGGTGCTCGACATCGCCTACCGGGGCGACGAGGGCGCCCCCCGCTCCCCGGACGGCCTCGGCCACCTCGGCGACTCGGAGTGGCGCGACCTGGACGCCGCCGTCCGGTACGCCGTGCGCTCCGGCGCCGAGCGCGTCATCCTGCACGGCTGGTCCACCGGCGCCACCATGGCGCTGCACGCCGCCGCGAGCTCCGGGATGCGCGAGCACATCCGAGGCGTCGTCCTCGACTCGCCGGTGCTCGACTGGGAGGGCACCCTGCGCGCCCTCGCCGTCGCCCACGGCGCCCCGAGCGCACTGCTTCCGCTCGCCGTCCGCGCCGCGCAGGGCCGCACCGGCCCGCACGGCGGCAATCTGCGCGAAGCCGCCGACCCGGCCGCCCTGAGCGTCCCGGCGCTGGTCTTCCACGGCCCCGACGACACCCTGGCCTCCTGGCACCTCACCCGTGAACTCTCGGCCCGCCGCCCCGATCTGGTGACCCTTCACACCGTCCAGCACGCCCCGCACGCCTCAATGTGGAACGCCGACCCCGCCCGCTACGAAGAGGCGCTGCGGCGCTTCCTGACGCCGCTGATGTGACACGCGGGGGCAAACGCACCCGAAGCGGCGCACGGGGGGCGCGCCGCACCGCCCCGACGATCAGGACGCCCATTCCGTTTCTGCAATCGGCCCGTCAACGGACCGCGCAGCCCCGGTGGACAGCCCCGGACCCGGCCGCGCCGGCCCGCGCGGCAGCCGGACTTCCCCCATTCCGTTTGGGCTTTCTGCCCGTCAGCGGGAAGACTGCATCCGTGACGTCCCGGAAGCCTGAAGAGAAGTTGCCGCGAGACTCCAGACTGCGGCTTGTCCGCGCACCGCACGCGAAGGATGCCCGACCGCTCGCCAGCGCCCGCCGGGCCGTGAGCGACCGCCGCTCCCGGGCGGGCTCCCGGCCGCCCGAGGGCACCCCGGCCGCCGCCGAACTGGCCCGCCAGGCCAGAGCGGTCCTCGCCGACGCCGTACGCGTCGCCCGCTGGGCCGACGCCGAGCGCGCCCGGGGCAGCGCGCCCCGCCCCGCCCCGACCGGCACCCTGTCGGGCGCCGCCGCCGAACTGGCCGCCGCCACCCTCGGGCTGACGCCCGCCCAGGTGCGGGCCGGCTGGGACCGGGCCCGGCTCGCCGGACTCGTCGAACTGCACGGCGGCACCGCGCGCCCCGGCTGGCGGCTGCGCGCCTGGGACCGCGACGACGCCGCCGTGCTGCGCGGCTGGGTCGCCCTCTTCGACGCCTGGTCGATCGTCCACCCCGCCCCGGCCGCCATCGCGCCCGCCGCCGTGGCCGAGGTCGTCGAAGCCGTCCCCCAGGTGCTCTCTCTCCTCCAGCTCTCGGCCGGCCCCGTCCTCGTACCGGCCCTGCTCGACCTGCTCGGCCAGCGCGTCGCCGAACTGCGCGACGAGCGCTGCGAAGTCCCGTACGGCACCGACGCGGACGGCACCGGCGGGGACCGCCCCGCCTCCCTCGCCTTCCTCTCCCTCCTCCTCGACTGGGTGCTCTCCGGGCTCGCCGCCGTCGGCGCGCTCACCCTCGGCGAGGGCTCGGCCACCCTCACCCCGCTCGGCAGCTGGGCGGTGTGGGTCAAGCTGGAGCAGATCTGCGTCGCCGCGCAGAGCCCGGCCGGCAACATCGAGCAGTCCGCCGAGGACATGCTGCGCGGCTGCGCCCGGCTCACCCCCGGCCCGGCCCGCGCCGAGTACCGCGCCTGGCTCGCCGCCCGGCCCGTCGGCAGCGCGGTGACCGAGCTGCTGGACGCGGCCCGGGGCGAGGACGCCCTGGTGCGCGGGCTCGCCTTCGAGGCGCTCCGGGTCGTCGGCGCGCCCGCCGAGCCCGAGGTGCGCGCCGCCACCGACGAGATCTTCCTGCGCCCCTACGCCCTGCTCTGGCTCGCCGAGCACGAGGGGACCGACCCCGAGGACGCCACCGCCGTCCTCACCCGCGAGGAGTCCACCTGGCTCTGGGTCGACACCGCCGCGGCCGTCGCCGACCACGGCGAGGTCGAGCTGATGGTCCGCCACCTCGACTCGGCCGTGCAGGGCACCGTGCCCGCCCTGCTCGACGAGGTCAGGGCCGTCGGCCACCCCCGCACCGTCCAGGTCCTGGTCGCCCTCGCCGCCGCCCACCCGGACCCGGCGCTCGCCAAGGCGGTGCGCCGCGCGGCCTTCCAGGTGCACACCGGCGGGGTGTAGCCGCTCTCAGCCGGCGCCGGGGGCGTACGTACCGAAGCTCCACACGTTGCCCTCGGCGTCGCGCGCCATGTAGTCCCGCGAGCCGTAGTCCTGGTCGGTGGGCTCCATCAGGATCTCCACGCCGTGCTCCACGGCCCGTTTGTGGTGCGCGTCCACGTCGTCCACCACCACGTAGACACCGACCGGGCCCGCGTCGCGCATGGCGTCGGCGAAGAGGCCGCCCCGGCCCTTGGAGCCGAGCATCACCATGCCGGTGCCGCTGGCCAGTTCGGCGTGCATCACCTGGCCGTCCGCGTCCTCGTACACACTCGTCTCGGTGAAGCCGAACGCGTCCTTCAGCAGGCCGATCGCCGCCTTCGCGTCCGCGTACAGAATCGTCGGATACACACTCATCACGCACACTCCCGTCGCTCTCGCCGTGCCTTCATGTGACCTGGATCTCAGTCTTGCACCCGGCACTGACAACGCCCCTCGGACCGGGGCCGGGTGCGCGGGGGAGCGGCGGGCTCAGCGCGCGAACGTGTTGCAGCGGCCCATGTCGCCGGTGGTGAAGCCGGTGTAGAACCACTGCTGGCGCTGCTGGGCCGAGCCGTGCGTCCAGGACTCGGGGGTGACCCGGCCCTGGAACTTCTCCTGGATCCGGTCGTCGCCCACGGCCGCCGCCGCGTCCAGGCCGTCCTTGATGTCCTGGTCGGTCAGCCGGGTCAGCAGCGGCCTGCCGGTCTTCGGGTCCGGGGTCGTCGTGGCGTGGTGCGCCCACACCCCCGCGTAGCAGTCGGCCTGCAGCTCGACCTTCACGGCGTTGCTGTTCGCGCCCTGCCGCCCGTCCTGCGACCGGGAGAGGGTGCCCATCAGGTTCTGGATGTGGTGCCCGTACTCGTGCGCCACCACGTAGGCCTGCGCGAACGGGCCGCCCGTGGAGCCGAACTTGGTGCGCAGCTCCTCGAAGAACCCGAGGTCCAGATAGACCTGCCGGTCGCCCGGGCAGTAGAACGGCCCGACCGCCGAGGTCGCCGTGCCGCAGGCGGTCTGGACCCGGCCGGTGAAGAAGACGGTCTGCGCGGGCGAGTAGCGGCCGCCCCGGCGCGGGAACTCCTGCGACCAGTAGTCCTGCACGCTGTTGACCACCGCGAGGATCCGGCAGTCCTCCTTGGTGTTGGCGTCGCGGCCCTTGCGGCAGCTCGCCTGCACCTGCCCCTGGGCCGACACCGAGGTCGCCGGGGTGGAGTCGCCGGAGGACAGCCCCAGCTGCTCGGGCCCGACCCCGAAGAGCAGGCCGAGCACCAGCGCGATCAGCCCGACGATCCCGCCGCCGATGGTGGCCCTGCCGCCGGGGACACGGCTGCCCCGCACGTCCTTGACCTCGGACGTGTCCAGATCGGCGTCGTCGTCGAACTGCATGGGCTCAGCACCCTCCGTCACCCGATATCACCCCGAGTATCGAACAGTTCAGTGCGTTGCGCCCCTTTTGACACGGTGGCCGATACGCTCGGCGCCTCATGGACCGGAACCGTCTCGCGCTGGCCGCCGTCGCCGCCGTACTGGCCCTTCCGCTGGTCACCGCCGCCCAGCACGCCCGGCCCGCCCCCTACGGCGACCGCCTCACCGTGCTGCCCGCCGCCCCGGCCCGGTCGGCGGTACGGGTGCGGGGCGCGGCCGTCGAGGCGTACGACCCCAGGAGCGGGGCGCGCAGCTGGACCTACCGCCGCGACGGGCGCCGTCCGCTCGCCGTGCGCACCGCGCCGGGGCACGCCTTCGCCCTGTGGAGCGACGGCATGGTCACCGACACCGCGCGCGTGCTCTCGGTCGACGCGGTCCGCTGGCACCGGGCCGTCCCCGGCCTCGCGGGCTGGCTCGCCGGGCGCCCCGGCCGGGCCGCGGACGTCCTCCAGCAGCTGGCTCCGGCCGGGATGCTCGCCGTCGTCACCCCCGAGCGCATCGCCGCGTACCGCACCGCCGACGGGGACCTGCGCTGGACGCTGCCCGCCCGGCGGGAGTGCGCCTTCGACCCGGGCCGTGTCGCGCGCGTGGCGGGCGTCCTGATCGTCGCCCAGCCGTGCCGCGACCGGGACGCGTGGACCCAGGAGCTGGTGGCGGTGGACACCCTCGGGCGGATCGCCCCCGGCCGCACCCCGCTGGGCAACGAGCTCCCCGCGCGCGTGGGCGCCGCCCGGGGCGTGTGACGCGGGGCCCGCCGGGCCCGGGGGCCACCTCTCCGTAAGAGATCACCGCACGTAAAAGCAGTTGCACACCCCCGCTAGAATTGGCCCATGGCAATTCTCCTTGTGCATTAGACGGCGTCGACGCTCCGCGACCTCCGTCCATCCCGCCGTCCATACCGCCCTGGAGTATTTCCGTGATCACCGCCACCGGCATCGAGCTGCGCGCCGGCGCCCGCATCCTCATCGAGAACGCGTCCTTCCGCGTCGCCAAGGGCGACCGCATCGGCCTCGTCGGCCGCAACGGCGCCGGCAAGACCACCCTCACCAAGTGCCTGGCCGGCGAGGGCATCCCGGCCGCCGGCACCATCACCCGCTCCGGCGAGGTCGGCTATCTGCCGCAGGACCCCCGGACCGGCGACCTCGACGTCCTCGCGCGCGACCGCGTGCTCTCCGCGCGTGGCCTCGACGAGGTGCTGCGCAAGATGCGCGAGAACGAGGAGCGCATGGCGAACGGCAAGGGCGCCACGCGCGAGAAGGCGATGAAGAAGTACGAGCGCCTGGAGACGGAGTTCCTCACCAGGGGCGGGTACGCCGCCGAGGCCGAGGCCGCCACCATCGCCGCCGCGCTCGGCCTGCCCGACCGGGTGCTCGGCCAGCCGCTGCACACCCTCTCCGGCGGTCAGCGCCGCCGCGTCGAGCTCGCCCGCATCCTCTTCTCGGACGCCGACACCCTGCTCCTCGACGAGCCGACCAACCACCTCGACGCCGACTCCATCGTCTGGCTGCGCGACTACCTGAAGTCGTACCGGGGCGGCTTCATCGTGATCTCCCACGACGTCGACCTGGTCGAGACGGTCGTCAACAAGGTGTTCTACCTGGACGCCAACCGCTCCCAGATCGACGTCTACAACATGGGCTGGAAGCTCTACCAGCAGCAGCGCGAGGCCGACGAGAAGCGCCGCAAGCGCGAGCGCCAGAACGCCGAGAAGAAGGCCGCGGCCCTCAACTCGCAGGCCGACAAGATGCGCGCCAAGGCGACCAAGACGGTGGCCGCGCAGAACATGGCCAAGCGTGCCGAGCGGCTGCTCTCCGGCCTGGAGGCGGTACGGGTCTCCGACAAGGTCGCCAAGCTGCGCTTCCCGGACCCGGCGCCCTGCGGCAAGACCCCGCTGACCGCCGAGGGCCTGTCCAAGTCGTACGGCTCCCTGGAGATCTTCACCGACGTCGACCTGGCCATCGACAAGGGATCCAGGGTCGTCATCCTCGGTCTGAACGGTGCCGGCAAGACGACCCTGCTGCGGCTGCTCGCGGGCGCCGAGAAGGCGGACACCGGCGAGGTCACCCCGGGCCACGGCCTCAAGCTCGGCTACTACGCCCAGGAGCACGAGACGCTCGACCCGGACCGCACGGTCCTGGAGAACATGCGCTCCTCGGCGCCCGACCTGGACCTGGTCGAGGTCCGCAAGACGCTGGGCTCGTTCCTGTTCTCCGGCGACGACGTGGACAAGCCGGCGGGCGTGCTCTCCGGCGGCGAGAAGACCCGGCTCGCCCTGGCCACGCTGGTGGTCTCGTCCGCCAACGTCCTGCTGCTCGACGAGCCGACCAACAACCTCGACCCGGCCAGCCGCGAGGAGATCCTGGGCGCGCTGCGCACGTACAAGGGCGCGGTCGTTCTAGTGACGCACGACGAGGGCGCGGTCGAGGCTCTACAGCCCGAGCGCATCATTCTCCTGCCCGACGGGGTCGAGGACCTGTGGGGTCCCGACTACGCGGATCTGGTCGCCCTCGCCTGATCCGGTGCGACTGATCCACTCCATATGGATCATTCGGCTTACGTGTGATCCTCAATCTGAGTGAGTGCGTCTCGTACCCCGGCGTGTCATGCACGGGATCAAGATCCGGTGGGTACGGGACGGACTGATTCCGGAGTGTGACCCCGAACACACCCCTGACCAGCGCATTCTTCTCGCGCCGACCTCCGGGGCGATTCCGTGGCCGTGCGGAATTTTTGATTCCGGCCCCGTCTCGCCCCGTCCTGCGCGGAAACCCGGTTGCACGGACCTTGCCGAATGGGTGGCCAGGAAGCCCGGGAGGGGTGATCATGAGAAGTCCAGAGCGCACTTCCCATGAGGAGGCACGGGTGGCCGAGACTCTGAAGAAGGGCAGCCGGGTTACCGGCGCCGCGCGCGACAAGCTCGCGGCAGACCTGAAGAAGAAGTACGACTCCGGTGCGAGCATCCGGGCGTTGGCCGAAGAGACCGGCCGCTCCTACGGATTCGTCCACCGGATGCTCAGCGAGTCCGGGGTGGTACTGCGCGGACGCGGCGGAGCGACACGCGGCAAGAAGACCGCCTCGGCCTGACCGGGGCCGGGCGGGTCCATGGGCCCGCCGGGTCGGGTTGCCACCCGGTCGGCCGGATCGTCGGCCGGGTGGTTACTGTGCAGTCACTTATTTTTGACCGCACCCGACCCGGAGGCGCCCCATGGCTTCGCCCGACCTGGTACTCGACAAGGACGGCGTCCGGCTCACCGTCGACGACGCAGTCGCCACGGTGACCCTGACCAATCCGGACAAGCGCAACGCCCAGTCTCCCGCTCTGTGGCGGGCGTTGGCGTCCGCCGGTCAGGAACTGCCCGGCACCGTCCGGGTCGTGGTGCTGCGGGGAGAGGGCAAGTCCTTCTCCGCCGGGCTCGACCGTCAGGCCTTCACTCCCGAGGGCTTCGACGGCGAGCCGTCGTTCATCGACCTCGCGCGCGGCTCCGACGAGGAGCTGGACGGGGTCATCGCCGAGTACCAGTCGGCGTTCACCTGGTGGCGCCGCAACGACATCGTGTCGATCGCGGCGGTCCAGGGGCACGCGATCGGTGCGGGCTTCCAGCTCGCGCTCGCCTGTGACCTGCGCGTCGTCGCGGACGACGTGCAGTTCGCCATGCGCGAGACCAGCCTGGGCCTGGTGCCGGACCTCACGGGCACCCACCCCCTGGTGAGCCTGGTGGGCTACGCCCGCGCCCTGGAGATCTGTGCGACCGGCCGCTTCGTCGGGGCGGAGGAGTCGGAGCGGATCGGGCTCGCGAACCTGGCGGTGCCGGGGGCCGAACTGGACGCCGCCGTACGTGACTTGGCTGCGGCCCTTCTTGCCGCCCCGCGGGATGCGGTGATCGAGACGAAGGCGTTGTTGCGGGGGGCGGCGGGGCGGTCGTACGAGGAGCAGCGGGTCGCGGAGCGCGCCGCTCAGGCGCGGCGTCTGCGCGACCTGGCGGGCTTGGCGGACTAATCTTTCCCCACCCCGCCCCTTCCCTTAACCCTCCGGGGGTGGGTGGGGGCGGAGGCGGCTCTCCCGGGGGCTCGCCCCCGGACCCCGTCGCGGGGCCTGCGGCCCCTGCACCCCGCGCTTCGTTTGTCTGCGGGCCGTCCCCAACTGGTCGCGCAGTTCCCCGCGCCCCTTAAATGCGCCCCTGCGGGGCGCCCACGGGATTGCCGCGGAGCGGCATCTTTTAGGGGCGCGGGGAACTGCGCCACCAGCCACAGACGGCCCGCAGACGAAGGCAGGGGGTTGGGGGCGAAGCCCCCAGCAGCCCGCCCCGACCCCACCCCCCCCCGGCCGCCCGCCAGAGGGCTTTCGGGAAGGGGTGGGGTGGGGAACAAATCACCCCACCCACGTCACCAGCACCGCCACCCCACCCCCCACCACCCCCCGAACCCCCCGCACCACCTCCACCGCCCGACACCCCGCCGCCACCCCCACCTCCACACACCCCGGCAGCACCCCACCCAGCTCCGAGGTCAGGAACGCCACGCCGGGGACGGCGAGCGGGGGACCGGGGCGTGCCCCAGGCGGCGGGGGAAGCGGGGGAGCAGGCGGTACGGGGGCGTCCAGCAGGGACGTCACGCGGATGTCGACGCGGGTCAGGCGCAAGCCCAGGCGCTCGGACGAAGCCGCCAGCATCGCCGCCCGCACCCCCTCCGTCCGGGGCGGAGCGGAACCCCACACCGCCACCTCCACCACCGCCCCCACCTCCCCCGGCGGCAGCCCACTCGGCGGCGGCGGAACCACCGGAACCCCCGCCGTCGCCGGATCCGCCAGCCCGAGCCGCAGGGACGTCACCGCGAGCCCCGGCACCGCCGCGCACGCCGCCCCCAGCACCGCCCCCGCCGCCCGCTCCGTCACCCATGCGCCGTCGTCCGCCTCCCCGAGCGGCAACAACCTGCCCAGGGCCAGCCGGCGCCGTACCTCCGTGCTCCACACGTCAGGCGTCATTGCTCCAGCCTGCCGCATCCCCGGCGCGGGACGGGGCAACCGCACTTAGTGTGGGCAGCTGAGGGGAAGGGGAAGCCGAAAGGGATGAACGCCATGAGCGACACCGCGGAACGCAGCCGCCCCGAACCGTCCGGCCCGGGCGGCAAGGACACCCCCGAGGGCGGCACCAGAAAGACCTCCACCGCCAGACGCGGCGGTGGCGACCCCGGCACGCGCGGCCGCACCACCATCGCCGACGGCGTGGTGGAGAAGATCGCGGGGCTCGCGGCCCGCGAGGTCGTCGGCGTCCACGCGATGGGCAGCGGCCTGTCCCGTACGTTCGGCGCGGTGCGCGACCGGGTACCAGGCGGCAGCAAGTCCGCCGTGGCGCGCGGGGTGAAGGCCGAGGTCGGCGAGGTCCAGACGGCCCTCGACCTGGAGATCGTCGTCGACTACGGCGTGTCGATCGCGGACGTGGCCCGTGCCGTACGGGAGAACGTGATCGCGGCCGTGGAGCGCATGACGGGACTCGAAGTGGTCGAGGTCAACATCGCGGTGAGCGACGTGAAACTTCCCGATGAGGAAGAGGAGGAGCCGGAGCCCCGGCTCCAGTGAGGCCCCCGGTGCGGCCCCGGCCCCCGACTGAGGAGCGACTGAGGAGCTCAGGATGAGCATGGCGGTGATCGGCATGGTGGCCGGCATGGCGCTCGGCTTCGCCGGATACTTCGGCGGCTTCGGGGCGTTCCTGCTGGTCGCGGCGCTCGGCGCGATCGGATTCGTGGTGGGCAGGTTCCTGGAGGGCGATCTCGAACCCGGTGACTTCTTCCGTCCCCGGGACCGCGGCGACCGGCGGCGGTGACGCGGAGTCATGACGGAGTCCTCATGACGGTGTCGGCGGCGGCGCCCGGGTCCGAGTCCGGGGCCGGGTCCGGCGAGGGCGGACGCGACCCCGTCGGGCCCGACTCCACCGCGCCCGGCCCCGCCGCCGCACCCCGCCGTATCCCGCCCGCCGAGCGCGGGGCGACCCGTATCGCCGACCGGGTCGTCGCGAAGATCGCGGCGCAGGCGGCGCGCGAGGTGGTGGGCGCGCCCCACGAGGGCGGTGCCGCGCCCCACGCGGCGGTCACGGTGCACCAGGACGTGGCCCGGGTGCGGGTCAGCCTGGAGCTCGACTACCCCTCCGATCTCGGGGCCCAGTGCGGCGCCGTGCGTCGGCGGGTCGCCGAGCGGTTAAGGGCGTTGGCGGGCATGGAGGTGCCCGAGGTGGCGGTGCAGATCGAGCGTCTGCACTCGGCCCACACCGGTACGGCGGACCGGGGGAGGATCACATGAACGGGCCCAGCGAGCCGGAAGAGTCCAGCGCCGGGAACGGCACCCGGCGCCTGCCCGTCGTCATGGAGAAGGGCGCCGCCCCGGACCCCGACGGCGGGCTCGACCAGTCGCGGTCATCCGCCGCCTACGACCCCGTGCCCGTCCTCGCCGAGGACGAGGGCGGCCGGGCCCACCGCTTCTGGTCGGTGCGGCGGGCGCCCGCCGTGCTGGTCGCCCTGGTCGTCCTGGCCGTGTCCGGGCCCTTGTTGTACGACATCGCGGCCGTACGGGCGGACCGCCCCGCGATGGCCTGGCGCCGCAGGCTCGCGGACTGGGCGGCCCGGCACGCCGTGGACGACGCGGTGGTGCTCACCGGCGCGGGCGTCGCGGTGGCCCTCGGGATCTGGCTGATCGTGCTCGCGGTGACGCCGGGGCTGCGGGACGTGCTGCCGATGCGGCGCGCCTCGGCCGCCGTGCGCGCCGGGCTCGACCGCTCGGCCGCCGCGCTGGTGCTGCGGGACCGGGCGATGGAGGTCCCGGGCGTGCAGTCGGTCCGGGTCAGGATGGGCCGCGCCAAGGTCGCCGTACGGGCCGTCTCGCACTTCCGCGAGCTCGACGACGTACGGGCCGATCTGGACGCCGCGCTGGGCGCGGGCATCAAGGAGCTCGGGCTCGCCGGACAGCCCGGGCTCTCCGTGCACGTGGGCCGTGCCGCCAGGAAGAGGTGACCCATGCTCAGGACGGTGAACCGGGTGCTGATCGGCCTCGTCGGCCTGGTCCTCGTGGCGGCGGGCGGCGCGGTCCTCGCGGCCGGGGCGGGCCTGTCGGTGCCGTCGTGGTGGCCCTGGGAGGACAGCGGCGACGCCCTGCTCGACCGGGCCCGCCGCGAGCGCTGGCACCACCACGGCTGGTGGTGGCCCACGGTCATCGCGGCGCTCGCCGTCCTCGTCCTGCTCACCCTGTGGTGGCTGCTCGCCCAGCTGCGCCGGGCGCGGCTGGCCGAGGTCCTGGTGGACTCGGGCGACGGCGAGGGCGCGCTGCTGCGCGGCCGCGCCATGGAGACGGTCCTGGCGGGCGAGGCGGAGGCGCTGCCGGGTGTGGCCCGCGCCCAGGTGACCCTGCACGGCCGCCGCACCACCCCGGCGGCCCGCGTCGCCCTCCTCCTGGAGCCGCACGCGGCCCCCGCCGAAGCCCTCTCCCGCCTCACCTCGGAGGCCCTGGCCCACGCCCGCGACTCGGCGGGCCTGGCCGCGCTGCCCGCCGAGGTCCGGCTGCGCGGGGTCAAGCACCGGGCTCAGCGGGTGAGCTGACACCCGGGGGAGACCCCACGCGATGACGTCGGCTCAGAAGCCGTGCCGCGCCCCGCCGTCCACCGGCAGCATCAGGCCCGTCAGATACGACGCCGCGGGCGAGAGCAGGAACGCGGCCGTACGGCCGAACTCCTCCGGGGTGCCGTAGCGGCGCAGCGGGATCTGGGCCTCGTTGGCCGTGCGCGCGGCCTCCGCGTCGCCGGAGAGGGCGTCCAGGTCGCGGACCCGGTCGGTGTCGATGCGGGACGGCAGCAGGCCGACCACCCGGATGCCGCGCGGGCCCAGCTCGTCCGCCAGGGACTTGGCGAAGCCCGCCAGGCCCGGGCGCAGGCCGTTGGAGACGGTCAGGCCGGGGATCGGCTCGTGGACCGAGCCCGACAGGACGAAGCCGATCACGCCGCCCTCGTCCAGCTCCTCCGCCGCCGTGCGCGCCATCCGTACCGCGCCCAGGAACACCGACTCGAAGGCCGAGCGCCACTGCTCGTCCGTGTTGTCGGCGACGAAGCCGGGCGGCGGGCCGCCCACGCTGATCAGCACGCCGTCGAAGCGGCCGAACCGCTCGCGGGCGGTGGCGATCAGCCGGGCGGCCGCGCCGGGGTCGCTGTTGTCGACGGCCACGCCCAGCGCGTTCGGGCCCAGCTCCCCGGCCGCGTTCGCGACCGCCTTCTCGTCGCGGCCGCTCAGTACCGCCTTCGCGCCGTCGGCCGTGAGCGCCCGCGCCGAGGCGAGGCCGAGGCCCCGGGAGGCACCGGTGACGACGTAGACGCGGTCCTTCAGTCCAAGATCCATGCGCCTATCCTGCCTCCAGCCCCATCGCCGTCGCCACCAGCCCGATGTGGCTGAACGCCTGCGGGAAGTTGCCGAGCTGCCGGCCGGCCACCGGGTCGTACTCCTCGGCGAGCAGCCCGACATCGTTGCGGAGCGCGAGGAGCCGGTCGAACAGCTCCCGCGCCTCCTTCTCGCGGCCGGTCAGCCGCAGCGCGTCGGCCAGCCAGAACGAGCAGACCAGGAACGTGCCCTCGTCGCCCGGCAGGCCGTCCACCGCGGCGCCCTCGGTGCTGTAGCGGCGCACGAAGCCGTCGTGGCCGAGCTCGGCGCGCACCGCGTCCACCGTCCCGACCACCCTCGGGTCGTCGCCCGGCAGGAACCCGACCCGGGGGATGAGCAGCGTGGCCGCGTCCAGCTCCGTGGACCCGTAGGCCTGGGTGAAGGTGTTCCGCTCGGCGTCGAACCCCTTCTCGCACACCTCCCGGTGCACCTCGTCCCGCATCCGCCGCCAGCGCTCGGCATCGCCGCGCCGCGCCGGATCGGACTCCAGGGCCCGCACCGCGCGGTCGGCGGCGACCCACGCCATCACCTTGGAGTGCACGAAGTGGCGGCGCTGCCCGCGCACCTCCCACAGCCCCTCGTCCGGCTCGCGCCAGCGGGCCTCCAGGAAGCCGAGCAGGCTCAGTTCGACGTTCCAGGTGTGCGGCTTGGCGGCCATGCCCGCGGTACGGGCCAGATGGAGGGAGTCGATGACCTCCCCGTACACATCGAGCTGGAGCTGTTTGACGGCGGCGTTGCCGATCCGGACCGGGGTGGAGCCCAAGTGGCCGCTCAGCCACGGCAGTTCGGTCTCCGGCAGGCGCCGCTCGCCGCCGAGGCCGTACATGATCTGGAGGTCGGCGGGGTCCCCCGCGACCGCGCGCAGCAGCCAGTCGCGCCAGGCCGCCGCCTCGTCGAGGTAGCCGGCCGAGACCAGCGCGCCCAGCGTCAGCGTCGAGTCGCGCAGCCAGCAGTAGCGGTAGTCCCAGTTGCGCACGCCCCCGACCTCCTCGGGCAGCGAGGTGGTGGGGGCGGCGACGATGCCACCGGTCGGCGCGTAGGTGAGGGCCTTGAGGGTGATGAGGGAGCGGACGACGGCGTCCCGGTGCGGGCCGGTGCAGCGGCACTTGCCGGCCCATTCGCGCCAGTCCGCCAGGCTCTGCTCCAGTGCCTCGAACGGATCGATTATCGACGGCCGGGGCTCGTGCGAGGGGTGCCAGGTCAGCACCATCGCGACCTTCTCGCCGGGGCCCACGGTGAACGACGAGCGGGTGCTCATCTGCTGGCCCCAGGTCTTCACCGCGGGTTCGGTGCGCAGCCAGACCGAGTCGGGTCCGGCGACCATGACCCGGTGGCCGTCGGCGCGGCGCACCCAGGGCACCACCCGGCCGTAGTCGAAGCGCAGCCGCAGCACGGAGCTCATCTCGACGCTGCCGCTGACGCCCTCCACGATCCGTACGACATCGGGGGCGGTGTCGCGCTGGGGCATGAAGTCGAGGACCCGCACCGTGCCGGTGCGGGTCTCCCAGACGGACTCCAGGACGAGCGAGTCGTCGAGGTAGGCGCGGCGCGTGCAGTCCCCGGCGCCCGCCGGGGCGATCCGCCAGTGGCCGTTGTCGTCGTCGCCGAGCAGCGCCGCGAAACAGGCCGCCGAGTCGAAGCGGGGCAGGCAGAGCCAGTCGATGGAACCGTCCCGGCCGACCAGGGCGGCGGTCTGGAGGTCGCCGATGAGGGCGTAGTCCTCGATGCGTTGGATACGTCGCGTCACGCTCTGGCGTGTTCCCGCCCGGCGGAATTGCCAATCAGAGCAGTACGTCAATAGGACCGGACGGTACGGGCCGGGGCGCGGCCACCCTCGTGCGGACCCGCTCAGGCCGTCGCCGGTGCGGGCTCCGCCGCCTCCGCCTTCGCCGCTGCCTCGGCCCGGTCCCGCTTCTCGCGGCGGACCAGGATCACCCAGCCGACCGGGACCCCGGCGGTGAACAGCCACCACTGCACGGCGTACGCCATGTGCGGGCCGATCGAGGAGTGGTCCGGGGCCGGGATCAGCTCGGGGGAGTCGGCCTCGGGCGCGGTCTGCTCGATGTAGCCGCCGAGCACCGGGCGGCCGAGCGCCTTCTGCTGCTGGGCGCTGCTGATCAGCATCACCTGGCGGGGCGGCAGGCCCTTGACGTCCTTGATGCCGCTGGCCGCGGTCGTCTGGTCGGCCATCAGCCGCCCGGTGACCGTGACCTCGCCCTTGGGCGGGGCCGGGATCTGCGGGAACTCGGTCTGGCTGCCGTTGTCCGGCACCCAGCCGCGGTTGATCAGCACGGTCGGCCCGGCGTCGAGGACGAACGGGGTGAGCACGTGGTACCCGACCCGCCCGTCGGCGGCGGTCCGGCGGCGCACCACGACCTCGTGGGCGGTGTCGAACGTGCCGGTGGCGGTGACCCGGCGCCAGTACTGGGCGTGCGGGACGGTGTGGCCGGGGGAGGTGAGCTCGGTCACCGGGACCGGCTTCGCCTTCAGGTTGTCCGCGATGACGGTGTTCTGCGCGACGCGGTGCTGGTGGCGGTGCAGCTGCCAGAAGCCCAGCTCGATCATCGTGGGGATGAGAACGAGGGCGAGGAGGGTGACGAGCACCCACTGCCGGGACAACAGGAAGCGATACACCCCACGACGGTACAACTGCGTCATGGGGTGCTTGGAAGGGGGTCGGGATACGAGGGGTCACACCTTGTCGACGATGCCCACCCGGCCCTCCGCTCGGGCGCAGTGCCCGCCGCAGTACCAGTGCCCCTCGACCTCGACCCCCTGGCCGATGATCTGGACCCGGCAGTGTTCGCAGATGGGCGCCATGCGGTGGATGGCGCACGAGAAGCAGTCGAAGACGTGCACCGCGCCCTGCGCGTGCACCTCGAAGGACATCCCGTAGTCGTTTCCGCAGACCTCGCAACGTGCCATGCGCCACAGGGTGGAGCGCACCGCGCCGCAACGGCGGGCGGCACGCCAGGCGGTCACCCGTCTGCCGCAGCCACGTCCCGCAGCAGCTGGGTGAAGGCCGCCTCGTCGACGACCGGGGTGCCGAACGACTTCGCCTTCACGGTCTTGGAGGTCGCCGAGTCCGGGTCGTTGGTCACCAGCAGGCTGGTCAGCCGGGAGACGCTGGTCGCCACGTGCAGTCCGGCCTCGGTCGCGCGGTCCTCCAGGAGCTCCCGGTCGATGGAGGTGTCACCGGAGAACGCCACCCGCATGCCCTGCTTGAGTGGTTTGTCCGCTTCGTAACGACCGGGGTTGGGGTACGGGCACGCCGGGCGCTTGCGCGCGGGCCGCCAGCTGGAGCTGCGACCGTACGACCCGGTGGCCTGGTAGCCGATGCGCGGGGTGGCCGGGCCGTCCGACCACTCGGTGAGCGGGCGGCACTCCAGGAGCGGCAGCCGCGCCCCGACCCGCGCCGCCTCGTGCAGGCTCGGGCGGAACGCCTCGGCCAGCACGCGCGCGTCGTCGAGGGCGTGGTGCGCGCGCTGCTGCACCACGCCGAAGTGCGCGGCGAGCGACTCCAGCTTGTGGTTGGGCAGCGGCAGGTCGAGCTCCTTGGAGAGCGCGATGGTGCACAGCCGCTGGCGCACCGGCGCGGTGCGCTTCGCCCGTGCGTACTCCCTGGCGATCATCTGCCAGTCGAAGATCGCGTTGTGCGCGACCAGGACCCGGCCGTCGAGCCGCTCGGCGAACTCCCCGGCGATGTCCGGGAAGAGCGGCGCGTCGGCCAGGACGTCGGTGGTCAGGCCGTGGATCCACACCGGGCCGGGGTCGCGCTCCGGGTTCACCAGCGTGTACCAGTGGTCCTCGACGTTGCCCTGGGCGTCCAGGCGGTAGACGGCAGCCGACACTATCCGGTCGTCGCGGGCGAGGCCGGTGGTCTCCACGTCGACGACCGCGTACCCCTGTGGGTAGGCGGTCGGCCACGTCGCTGCTGCTGTCGTACGGTCGTCGAGCATGGTCACAGAGAATACGGGGCCGCACTGACAACGCGGGCGGCGCCCGTCAACCCGGCTGTGCGAGCAGCCCGTCGACCAGGGCCCGCACCGACGCCGCGAACAGTCGCTCCGGGTCCGGCGGCCGGGCCAGCGCACGGGCGAGCACCGGGTCGTCCTCGGCGGGCGCGGTGTGCCAGAGCTCGTCCTCGCCGGGGCGCTGCGCCGGAGCCCGCTCGCGGTAGCGCTCGACCAGGACGTGGCCGACGACCTGGAACTGGACCGCCCGGACCACCCGCGCGGCGGCGGTCCCGCGCAGCCCGGCCCGGTGGACCTCGTGGACCAGGGCCTGCTGGGCGGGCAGGAACATCCGCTCGGTCAAGCCGCGTTCGTGGACCATCGCGATCAGGTGCGGGCGCTCGCGCAGCTCCCGGTGCAGCGCGGTGGCGACCGAGACGATCCGGGCGGCCGGGGTGCGCCCGCGCGGTCTGATCTCGCCCAGCTCCCGCACGGTCCGCTCGACGAGCGCGTCGAGCAGCGACTCGCGGTTGCCGACGTGCCAGTAGATCGAGGTGACCGCCGTGCCGAGCTCGGCGGCGAGCTTGCGCATGGTCAGGGCCGCCGGCCCGTGCTGTCTGACCAGGGCCCCGGCGGCCGCCAGGACCTCCTCGCGGCTCAGAGACGTACGCGTCATGGCCCGCCCCTTCCCAACTCTCGTTGCCGCACGGCTCTTTACCCTTCATCGGGCTCGGTGTAACTGTGTTACAGACCCGGGGGACGGCACTGCGAGGCACAACCCAGGAAGGGTGGTACGCCATGGCACGCGTACGGTACGGCGCGCGGACCGAGGACGAGATCAGGGCCGCGCGCACCGCGAGCTCCCGGCTCCCCGACATCTGGTCCACCGGTGTGGTGGCCGTCTGGGAGAGCGACCCCGACGCGGTGGCGGCCGTGCTGCCGCCGCCGCTCAAGCCCGCCGGGGATTCACTCGTACGGGCCAACATCAGCCGGGTCGACCTGCCCGGCTATCCGCTCGGCGCGGGCTCGGTGGCGGTGTCCGCCGTGCACGACGGGCAGAGCGGCTGGTATCCGCTGGTGATGCCGATGACCCATGAGCGGGCGCTGGTCGGCGGGCGCGAGGTGTTCGGCGAGCCGAAGAAGCTCGGCGAGGTCACCGTCGAGCGGGACGGCCTGGTCGTGCGGGCCGCGCTCGCCCGGCACGGCATCGCCTTCGTGGAGGTGCGCGGCGCGGTCGACAGCGTGCTGCCGCTGCCGGAGCCGGTGGAGAAGGTCGACTTCTACTTCAAGTTCCTGCCCGCCGTGGACGGCCGGGGCTTCGACGCGGACCCGGTGCTGGTGCACTGCGTACGCAACGAGAAGGTCCGCAAGCTGGAGCGGATCACCGGGGACGTGGTGCTGCGCGAGTCGATGTACGACCCGGTCGCGGACCTCCCGGTCCGGCGCGTGGTGGAGATCACGATCGGCGAGAAGACCACCGACCAGCGGGGCCGGGTGGCCGAACGGGTCAGCGCCGAGGCCCTGTTGCCGTACATCCACCAGCGCTACGACGACCCGCAGCAGATCCTCGACGGCCCGCCGGCGGGGAGCGTGTGATGCGGCTCACCGAGGGGCAGGTCGCCGTCGTCACGGGCGCGGCGAGCGGGATCGGGCTCGCCATGGCCCGCCGGTTCGCGGCCGAGGGGCTCCAGGTGGTCCTCGCGGACGTCGAGGAGGGGGCCCTGGAGAAGGCGGCGCGGGAGCTGCGCGAGGACGGGGCCCGGGTCCACGCGCGCGTGGTCGACGTCTCGGAGCGCGCGTCCGTACGGGAGCTGGCGGACGCGGCCTACGACACGTTCGGGGCCGTCCACGTCCTGTGCAACAACGCGGGCGTCGGCTCGGGCGCCGAGGGCCGGATGTGGGAGCACGAGGTCAACGACTGGAAGTGGGCCTTCGCCGTCAACGTGTGGGGCGTCTTCCACGGCATCCAGGCCTTCGTGCCCCGCATGATCGCATCCGGCGAGCCGGGCCACGTCGTCAACACCTCGTCGGCCGACGGCGGGATCGCGCCGCTGCCCACCGCCTCCGTGTACGCGGTCACCAAGGCGGCCGTCGTCACCATGACCGAGTCGCTGTACGCGCACCTGAAGGCGGAGCACGCGCGCGTGGGCGCGTCCGTGCTCTTCCCCGGGCCGCACATGCTGCGCACCGGGCTGTGGGAGTCGCACCGCAACCGCCCGGCCCGGTACGCCAAGGAGCGCCCGCGCAAGGCGCCCTACCGCAGCCTGGACCAGTGGGAGGCGGCGATGAGGTCGGCCGGGCAGGAGATCGCGTTCACCCCGGTCGAGGAGGTCGCCGAAACGGTCGTCGACGGCATCCGCGCCGACCGCTTCTGGATGCTCCCGCCGAGCGAGCACAGCGACCGCCAGATCAGGGCCAGGTCGAAGTCGATGCTGGACCGGGCCAATCCGTCGTACTTGGAGAACTTCATTCTGGACTGAGGGATCCGCCATGCCGCAGAACGATGTGCAGAACGACCCGTACCTGATCATCTCCTCCGACTGCCACGCCGGGCTCCCCACCGAGCGGTACCGGCCCTATCTCGACTCCCGCTTCCACCGCGACTTCGACGGCTTCCTCGACGGGCGCGACCGCCGCCGCGAGGAGATGACCCGGCTGGGCGTGCGCAACGAGGCCTTCGCGGACAAGTGGTTCGCCGACAACGAGGAGGGCCTGAAGGGCGGTTGGGACGCCGCCCGCAGGCTCAAGGAGCTCGACGGGGACGGGGTGGCCGCCGAGGTCGTCTTCCCCGACGCGGACGCCGTCGACAGCCGGACCGCCGCGCCCTTCGGGGTGGGCCTCGGCCTCTCCGGCGACCAGGACCCCGAGCTCGGGATGGCGGGCGCGCAGGCGCACAACCGGTGGCTCGCCGAGTTCGTGGGCCAGAATCCCGAGCGGCACTGCGGGGTCGCCCTGCTGCCGGTGACGGGCGACGTCGCGCGCGTGGTCGCGGAGGTCCACCGGGCCAAGGAGTCCGGGCTCGGCGCGCTGATGATCCCCTCGATGTGGGTGGACAAGGCCCCGTACCACGACCGCCGTTACGACCCCGTCTGGGCGGCAGCCGCCGAGACCGGGATGCCGGTCGTCACCCACTCGGGGGCGGCGCCCCGCCACGAGTACGGCGACCACCTCGGCATCTACGTCAGCGAGGTCACCTGGTGGCCCGCCCGGCCGCTGTGGTTCCTGCTCTGGTCCGGCGTCTTCGAGCGCCACCCGGGACTGCGCTTCGGGGTCGCGGAGTCGGGCTGCTGGTGGCTGCCGAACCTGCTGTGGTTCATGGACCGGCTGTACCTGGGCGCGCACGGCGGCAAGAAGCTCTCGCCGTTCGCCGAGCTGAAGCGCCCGCCGAGCGAGTACCTGGACCGCCAGGTGTTCATCTGCGCCACCAACACCAAACGGCGCGAGCTGGCCCAGCGCTACGAGATCGGCGTCGACAACATCCTGTGGGGCTCCGACTTCCCGCACCCGGAGGGCACCTGGCCGCACACCCGCGAGTGGCTGCGCAAGACCTTCCACGACATCCCGGTGGCGGAGACGCGCCGGATGCTGGGGCTCGCGGCGGCCGAGGTCTTCGGCTTTGACACCGCGAAACTGGCCCCGCTGGCCCGGCGCATCGGCCCGACCCCGGCCGAACTCGGCCAGAGCGGGGACCAGTCGGCGGTCGAGGCGTCCTGGGCGCGCTCGCGCGAGGTGGGCCGGCACTGGCTGACCGACCACGACTTCCCGGTCCTGGGGGCGGCGTCATGACGGCCGACCGGTACACCGTGATCTCGGCCGACTGCCACGCGGGCGCCGACCTCCTCGACTACAAGCCGTACCTGGAGAAGCGCCACCACGACGACTTCGACGCCTGGGCCGCCACCTACGTCAACCCGCACGAGGACCTGCTCGCCGACACCGCCGACCGCAACTGGAACTCCGAGCGGCGGGTGGCCGAGCTGGAGGCGGACGGGATCGTCGCGGAGGTGGTGTTCCCCAACACCATCCCGCCGTTCTTCCCCTCGGCCTCCCTGATGGCGCCCGCGCCGACCCGCGAGGAGCTCGACCAGCGCTGGGCGGGCCTGCGGGCCCACAACCGGTGGCTGGCGGACTTCTGCGGGCTGGTGCCGGGCCGCAGGGCGGGGGTGGCGCAGATCCTGCTGGGCGATGTGGACGCGGCGGTGGCCGAGATCCACCGGACCAAGGAGGCGGGCCTGACCGGCGGCATCCTGCTCCCGGGCGCCCCGCCCGGCTCGGGCGTCCCCGAGCTGTACTCGGCCGCCTACGACCCGATCTGGGCGGCCTGCGCCGACCTCGACGTCCCCGTCAACCACCACGGCGGCTCCGCCTCGCCGCCGCTCGGCGAGGAACCGGCCGCGCGGGCCGTGTTCATGGTGGAGACGACGTGGTTCTCGCACCGGGCCCTGTGGCACCTGATCTTCGGCGGAGCGTTCCGCCGCCACCCGTCGCTGAAGCTGATCCTCACCGAGCAGGGCTCGGGCTGGATCCCCGGCGTGATCGAGATGCTCGACTACTACCACGAGCGACTGGTGTCGGCGGCGACCCGGGCGGTGACGGCGGAGTCCAGGTTCGGCGCGGGCCTGGCCGAGTCGATGGGCAAGGGCCCGAGCGCGGTCTGGCGCGACAACTGCTATGTGGGCGCCAGCTTCATGCGCCCCCACGAGGTGCCGCTGCGCGACCGGATCGGCCTCGACAAGATCATGTGGGGCAGCGACTACCCGCACGACGAGGGCACCACCCCGTACTCCCGCGAGGGCCTGCGGATCGCGTACGCGGGCCTGCCCAGGGAGGAGGTGGCGCGGATGACCGGGGGCAACGCGGCCCGGGTGTACGGCTTCGACCTGCCGTTCCTGGACACGATCGCGGCGAAGGTGGGCCCGACGGTCGAGGAGATCGCCCAGCCCTTGCACGACATCCCCGCGGACGCGACGAGCCCGGCGTTCGCCCTGGGTGGGTCGGTACGGGTGTGGTGAGGCGGCGGGTGAGACCCTTCGCCGCATGACGGAAGCGGAGACGGCCGAGGGTCACGACGAGGCCCACCAGGGGGCCCTCGGCACGCGCCTGAACTGGCTGCGGGCGGCGGTCCTCGGCGCCAACGACGGCATCGTGTCCACGGCGGGCCTCGTCGTCGGCGTGGCGGGCGCCACGGACGACCGCTCCGCCCTGCTGACGGCGGGCCTCGCCGGGCTGCTCGCCGGTTCGATGTCGATGGCGGCGGGCGAGTACGTCTCCGTGTCGACCCAGCGCGACTCCGAGAAGGCCGCCCTGGCGCAGGAGCGGCGCGAGCTGCGCGAGGAGCCGGAGGCCGAACTGGAGGAGCTGAGCGGGCTGCTGGAGGACCGCGGCCTCAGCGCCGAGGTGGCGCGCGAGGCCGCGCGGCAGCTCACCGACCGCGACGCGCTGCGCGCCCACGCGCGCGTGGAGCTCGGCATCGACCCCGACGAGCTGGCCAACCCCTGGCACGCGGCGGGCGCCAGCTTCCTGGCCTTCACGGCCGGCGCCCTGCTCCCCCTGCTGGCGATCGTGCTACCGCCGTCCTCGGTCCGCCTGTACGTGACGGTCGGCTCGGTCCTGGCCGCCCTGGCCCTGACGGGCTGGGGGAGCGCGCGGCTTGGCTCGGCGCCGGTGGGGGCGGCGGTGCTGCGGAACGTGGCGGGGGGTGCGGTGGCGATGGGGGTGACGTATCTGGCGGGGTCGCTGTTGGGGGCGGCGGGGGTTTGAGGGTCAGGGGCGGGTGCGGAATCTTTTTAGGCGTTCTGGAGGGATTTGATCCGCACTGATCAGGGGCGTGTCGTCGGGCACGGTGATGGTCAGTGCGGACAGGTCCGTCAGGGGGAGAAGATCGAGTGGGACTCCGGCTGTCGTCGACCTGGAGAGGTGCACTGCGGTCAACTGGGGTAGTTCGCGTAAGGCGACCAACCCATTGGGCAGTTCACAGTCGTACAGGAACAACCTTTGGAGCCGGGCGGCGCCCGCCAGCACGGACAGATCGAGGGACTTCAGCTCGTGGAGGCCCAGGTACGTGAGACGGCCGAGGAGGTCGGGCCTTTGGCAGAGGTCTCGCAGTTGCGCCTGTCCGGCGAGCGCCAGATCGGTCAGGAGTGGCCAGCGTTCGATCCCGTCGAGACTTGCGTATCGGATCTGGCGCTGAAGCACCAGCGAGGTCAGCAGGGGGCCCAGGGGCAGTTCAGCGACGCTCTCGATGAGCGCGGGGTGACCGATGAAGGCGCCCTTGAGGCCGGTCGCCTCCCGCAGCGGCTCCAGCGAGAGTTCCGGATCGAGCAGGTAGAGGGAGATGCGCTCAAGGCCGGGATGGGCGATCGGGGTCAGGTCCCGCAATGCCGAACACCGGTTCAGGCCGATCCGCTTGAGCTGAGCGAGGGAAGCCAGCGGGGTGAGGTCCGTCAGGTCCATGTTGCCGTAGAGGAAGACGTATTCCGCGTCCCGTACTTCGGTCACGGGGGTGAGGTCCGAGTGGCTGCCCGTCAACTGAACGAGACGGGCCTGGGGCACCAGTCGCAGGGCGTTCACCTGCTCGTGAGTCGTGGCGGTCAAGAAGGCCTCGGCCCATGCCCCTTCCGCCAATACCTCCCGCGCGTACTCCTCAGTATCGAAGGCCCCCCAGGCAGCCGAGATCTGGTCGGCCACGTGCCCCCGCCCATCCCCCCGAAACCGCGATATCACCTCAAAGGCCGCATCCCCCCTGATCGCCGCAGCCGCCCGCACCACCGCCCCCGCCTCGTACTCATCCAACCCCTCCGGCCCCGGCAGCAGCTCAAGGACCAGCTCGCCCACCTTCGCCAGTTTCTCCGCGTCGTCCAGGCTCCGAGGCGGCAGCAGCTCACGTGTCCGGGTCTGGACCGACTCACGGATCGCCGGGTCGAGCTCGGGGGCGTGCTCAAGGCAGGCTGCCGCGAGGAGCACCAGCCGGTGCCGCAGCTTCGGGGCGCGGTCGGCCCGGCGGAGCAACTGCTTGAGCAGCCGGGCGCGTTCGTCCGCGCGCGCGTGGCCGACCGCCATCTGGACGACGTCGTCCCACGTGTCGTCGTGCGCGTTGGACGCCAGGACGCCGAAGTCCCGGGACTCCACCGCCGCCTTCGCGCCCAGGTAGTCCTGGAAGGTGCGGTGCACGAAACCCACGGTCCCGGGGGCGGGTTCGCGCAGCAGGCCGCTGCGGATCAGGAGATGGGCGAAGACCTGCTCCGCGGTGCCGCGCACCTGGGGCATCGCGGTGAGCCAGTCGGCGATCATCTCCAGGGCCTCGCCCTGCTCGGCCTCCACCTGGGCGTTGCGGATCAGCCAGTAGGCGAGCCGCTGGAGGAGCGCGGTCTGCTCCTCGCGGGTGAGCTCGACCCCCTCCACGCCCGCGATCTCGCGTTCCGTGTCCCGCCGTACGAGCAGCATGTCCAGGGCCGCGTCGTACAGCTCCTTCCTGGCGCGCGGCAGCTGCATCCGGCGGTCCCGGTTGAGCGCGCACAGCAGGGCGCACATCAGCGGGTTGGTGGCGAGCCGCCCCAGGTCGCGGCGGCTGCCGACGGCCTGCCGCAGGGAGGTCTCGTACGTCGCCAGCCGTAGGCGCTCCGCGTCGCTCAGACACTCGCCCCGGGCCGCGTCGTGCCAGTGCCCGATGAACCCGCGGATGTCGTCCCGTTCCATCGGCAGCAGTGTGTGGGCCGCGAAGCCCTGCCGGGAGAGCCAGTCCACGGGGACGGCGGAGGGGCGGGTGGTGACGACGTACCGGGCGTTGGGGAAGGCGGCGATCAGCGACTTCAGCCAGGTCTCGGTGCGGTGGCGCAGCCGCGGCGGAACCTCGTCCACGCCGTCCACCAGGACCAGCGCCCGTCCGCCGGAGAGGATCTGCTCCCCCCATCCGCCGGGTGCCGCCCCGTGCAGCGGCACCCCGCCCGCCCGCAGGAACTCGTCGGGCAGCGGCAGCGCGTCGGCCTGGGTGAAGGCGCGCAGCCGCAGCACGAAGGGGACGCAGCGGTTCCAGTCCGCCAGCTCCCCGGTGAAGGTGCGCCGGGCGGCGTTGAGGGCCAGCCACTGCAGCAGCGTGCTCTTGCCGGAGCCCGCGGGCCCCCGCAGCACCACGCGGTCGGCGCCCGCGAGCGCCTGCTCGGCCTTGACCGCGACCTGGTCGCCCCGGGCCGGGCCGAAGTCCCCGCGCTCGCCGCTCACCGCGAGGCTGATGTAGGCCGTGTCCAGTGCCCACTCGCCGCGCGAGCGCCCCAGCGTCAGCCCGAACAGTTCGAGCCGCCCGTGCGTCTCGGTGACATAGGCCGCATACCGCTCCTCGAAGCTCAGCGCGGCCGCCTCCGGGCGCGGGCCGAGCCGGTCGCGTACGTCCGCCATCAGCCCGTACGTCCGCCCCGCCGCCCGCACCTGCTCCACCGCCGCCCGGGCGGCGAACGCGGGGTGCGCGGTCAGCTGCTCCACCACATGGGCGCAGCAGAGGCCGAGGAGCTCCTCGTGCAGGGCCTCGCCCGGGCCGGGGTGCGGGCGGCGGAGCGCGGCGCGCAGCCGCTCGGGCTCCAGGTCCAGCGAGAACAGGTACTCCGGCGTGAGCTCGCCCGCCGCCGCGAACGCGTCCGCCACGGCGTCGGCCGCCGCCGTCCGCTCGTGCTCCGGCAGCGAGCCGTACGAGCCCGCGAGCCGCCGCCCGAGCACCTTCGCCAGCCGCTCCGGCGGGGCGGGCCTCGGCAGCGGGCGGACGGGCGCGGACACCAGGCCCGCGCCGGGCTTCGGGCTCAGGAGCGCTTTGGCGACGGTGGAGACCACCGTGCCGGCCAGCCGTAAGAGCGCGACTTCCATGCCTGACACGGCAGTTGACCTCCCCTGGGCCCGGAGGAGGGAATCCTACGCCGGTGCCCCTGCCGACATCCGGGTGATGCCCACGGTCCTCGACGCGCAGGCACTCCTGGCACAGGCGTACGGTGAGAGACGGACTCCCCGTACGGCCGGATTCCGTACGCACCCCCACTGACCAGCAAGGACCTGCCCCATGCGCGCCACCGTCATCCACGCCCCCCACGACATCCGGGTGGAGGACGTGCCCGACCCCGAGGTCCGGTTCCCCACCGACGCGGTCGTGCGGGTGCTGCGGGCCTGTATCTGCGGAAGCGACCTGTGGGCCTACCGCGGCGAGTCCGCGCGGGAGCCCGGGCAGCGCATCGGGCACGAGTTCCTCGGCGTGGTCGAGGAGGCGGGCGCCGAGGTGAACGGGTTCCGGGCCGGGGACCTCGTGGTCGCGCCCTTCGTCTGGTCCGACGGCAGCTGCGAGTACTGCGCCGAGGGGCTCCAGACGTCCTGCCCGCAGGGCGGGTTCTGGGGCTCGGTGGGCTCCGACGGCGGCCAGGGCGAGGCGGTCCGGGTGCCGTTCGCCGACGGCACGCTGGTCAAGCTGCCCGCCGCCGCGGCCTCCGACGACCACCTGCTCACCGCCCTGCTGGCCCTCTCCGACGTGCTCGGCACGGGCCACCACGCGGCCGTCGGCGCGGGCGTGAAGCGCGGCTCCACGGTCGCCGTCGTCGGCGACGGGGCCGTCGGCCTCTGCGGCGTCCTGGCGGCCAAGCGGCTCGGCGCCGAGCGGATCATCGCGCTCGGCCGCCACCAGGTCCGCACCGACATCGCGCGCACCTTCGGCGCCACGGACGTCGTCGCCGAGCGCGGCGAGGCCGCCGTGGACGCGGTGCGCGAGCTGACCCGGGGCCAGGGCGCGCACGCGGTCATCGAGGCGGTCGGCACCGAGCAGTCGATGCGCACCGCCGTCGAGATCACCCGCGACGGCGGCTCCATCGGTTACGTCGGCGTCCCGCACGGCAGCGGCACCGGCCTCGACCTCAGCGTCATGTTCGACCGCAACATCGCCCTGCGCGGCGGCGTGGCCCCGGTCCGCGCCTACATCCCCGAGCTGCTCCCGGACGTCCTGTCCGGCGCGGTCGACCCGTCCCCGGTCTTCGACCTGACGGTGGGCATCGACGGCGTCCCCGGCGGCTACAAGGCGATGGACGACCGCACGGCCCTGAAGGTCCTGATCAAGCCGTAGCGTCCCAAAGGGGCGCGGGGCGCTGCGCGACCAGCCACAGACGGCCCGCAGACGAACCCGCGCCCCCGCAGAGCCCTACCGGACAGCTCGCAGCGCGTTCACAACCCCCGCCCCATAGAACCCGCTGTGATGCCGCCCGCCCTCACAGACCCCGTCCGCCTTCCCGTCCCCGTCGATGTCGTACGGGTCGGGGCAGGCCGTCGCGTCCGCGTCCTCCTTCAGGAGCTCCTTGATCTTCCAGGCCGGCGCGTGCGGGTGCGCGGACTTGAGGAGCGCGGCCACGCCCACCACGTGCGGGGTCGCCATCGACGTACCGGCCATGTAGGCCCACTTGCCGCCGGGCACCGGGCCGAGGATCAGCCCGCTGGTGGCCGGGGCCTGCGGCGGCTGGTACGCGGTCGAGTCGCCGCCCGGAGCCGCCACGTCGACGACGCCCAGGCCGTAGTTGGAGAACGAGGACTTCAGCCCCTTGGCCCCGGTCGCGGCGACCGTGACGACCCCCGGCAGCTGGGTCGGGATGTCGAAGCACTCGCGCGGGTCGACGGTCCGGTCGCCCGGCGTGGAGTCGTTGGGGCTGGCCGGGTCGGTGATCGAGTCGGCCGCGAGGTCGTAGCTCTCGTTGCCCGCCGCCGCCACGTTCACCGTGCCCTTGGACTCGGCGTACCGGCTGGCCCGGGTGATCGCCTCGACCAGCGCCTTCTGGTCCGGGTCGGTCTTGCAGTTGAAGTACCAGGGGTCGGTGTAATAGCTGTTGTTGGTCACGTCGATGCCGTGGTCGGCGGCCCACATGAAGCCGCAGACGACGGCCTCCGTGTAGAAGAAGCTGCCGCCCTGGGTGGAGACCTTGATGGCGGCGACCTTGACGCCGGGCGCGACCCCGGCGACACCGATGCCGTTGCGGGCCGCGGCTATCTCGCCCGCCACGTGCGTGCCGTGCGGGGAGCCGCCGGTGGTGAACGGCCGCCAGGCGCCGTCGCTGGTGTCCGGCGTGCCGCCGATGCAGCTCACCGACTTGGCGCGGTCGAAGTTGGGCGCGATGTCCGGGTGGGTGTCGTCCACGCCCGTGTCGATCACGCCGACGGTCACCTTGGAGCTGCCCAGGGTCTTCTCGTGCGCCTTGTCCGCCTTGATGGCCTTCAGGTCCCACTGGAGCGGCTCCAGCGGGTCCTCGCCGGCCGCGGCCCCCGCGGTGGCGGCCCGTACCTCCTCGGCGGTGAGCGCCTTGGGCGCGCCGACGTCGGTGGTCGTCTGCGCGGGCAGCGGCGCGGTCCGGGTCGCCCCGGCCGACTCCACTCCCCGTACCGCCCGCATGGCCGTCGCGAAGCCCGGCTCGGCGGAGTGGACGACGATCACGCCGATCCGGTCGTAGGACTGGACGACCGTGCCCCCGGCCGCCTCGATCGCCTTGCGGACCCGGTCCGCGTGCCCGTACCCCTTGCGGACGTTGACGACGTAGCTGAGCGAGGGCGAGGCGGCGGCCGGGGCGGCCTTGGTGGCCGCGCCGCCCGTCGGCATGGCCGACGCCGTGCCCGGCAGGACCGCGAGCGCGGTGATGGTCGCCATGCCGACGGAGACGGCGAGGGCGCGGTGCGTACGGGAGAAGTGCAACGTCATGGGATCTCCATGTGGTTGACGAATGTCTCGTTACGTACGGGAAAGGAGCGAAAAGGAGCCGTGCGGGACGTACAGAGAAGCGGGGGCGCGGCGCCGCTCGGCCGCGCCCCCCCGGTCGGTCGTGCTACTCGGTCACCGCGCTCAGCGCGTTGACGACGCCCCGGCCGTAGAAGCCGTTGACGCGCTTGCCGCCCTCACAGGTGGAGTCCTGGACGCCGTTGCCGTCCGGGTCGTACAGGCCGGTGGGGCAGCCGGGGTTGTCGGCCTGCTCCTTGAGCATCTCCCGCAGCTCCTCCGGCGATGCCCACGGGTTCTTGGACTTCAGCAGCGCGGCGACGCCGACGACGTGCGGCGTGGCCATGGACGTGCCCTGCTTGTAGCCGTACTGGCCGCCCAGGATCGTCGACAGGATCCGGCCGTTCTTGTCCGGGGTGTCCGGGATCTGGTACTTGTCACCGCCCGGCGCGGCCACGTCGATCTGGCCCAGGCCGTAGCTGGAGTAGTACGACTTGACGTTCTGCACGCCCGTCGCCGCGACCGTGACGACCCCCGGCAACTGGGCCGGGATGTCCGGGCACTTGGCCGGGTCCACGGTCACCGTGGGGTGCGGCGCGGGCTGGTCGTCCGGGCTGGAGGTGTCGGTGAGGGCGTGCTTGGACAGGTCGTAGTTCTCGTTGCCCGCCGCCGCCACGTTGAGGACGCCCTTGCGCTCGGCGTACTTGCTGGCCCGGGTCACCGCGTCCAGCAGCGCCTTCTGGTCCGGGTCGCTCTTGCAGTTGAAGTACCAGGGGTCCACGTAATAGCTGTTGTTGGTGACGTCGATGTGGTGCTCGGCGGCGAAGACGAACCCGCAGACCACCGCCTCGGTGAAGAACAGCCCGCTGCCCTGCTCGGCGACCTTGATCCCGGCGACCTTGACGCCGGGCGCGACCCCGGCGACACCGATGCCGTTGCGGGCCGCGGCTATCTCGCCCGCGACGTGCGTGCCGTGGTCGCTGCCGCCGGTGTACGGCCGCCAGGCGCCCGGCGAGGTGTCGGCGACGCCGCCCACGCAGTTGGCCGACTGGGACGCGGAGAAGTTCGGGGCGAGGTCCGGGTGGGTGTCGTCGACCCCGGTGTCGATCACGCCGACGGTGACCCGGCGGCTGCCCGGGTAGATCTTGGCGGCCTTGTCGGCGCCGATCGCCCGCAGGTCCCACTGGTTGGCCTCGAGCGGCTCCTGGCCGGGCGCGGCCGCCGCCTTGGCCTTGGCGGCCTCGGCCGGGGTGAGGGCCTGGGTGGTGCCCTCCTCGGTGGTCGCCTGCGCCTTCAGGGGCGTGGTGCGGGTGGCACCGGCGGAGGTGACGCCCTTGGCCCGGCGTATCTCCGCGGCGAACGCGGGGTTCGTGGAGTGCACGACGACCACGCCTATCCGGTCGTACGAGACGACGACCGTGCCGCCCGCCTTCGCTATCGCGTTGCGCACCCGGGCCGAAGTGCCGTGCCCGCCGGTCGTGTTGACGACGTACGAGAGGTTCGGTCCGTCGGTGGCGGGGGCCGGTGCGGCCGAGGCCGTGCCCGCCGGGAGGAAGCCGAGCGAGGCCGTGAGCGCCAGGCCGGCGGGGAGCACGAGGGCCCGACGCCGTCCGGATCCCAGATGAGCCATGGGTTCTCCACATCATCCGTGAGAGCCGTCCGGCCGCGGGTCACGGCTGGACGGGTACATGACCAGCGAAGCTATCGCTGATCATGCGGGCCCATCAACGAGTTCGGGCGTCTTGGTCCGAGAAGTTGTGCGAACGACGTGAAGGCGGCGCCGAGAAAAACGACCGGTCTGAACCGAGACGTGACGCCCTCCGTGCCGTTGTCAGGGGGACCACCATCACCCGTCCCCGACAGTGAGGCCCCCCTTGACGTCCATCCCCACCGCACCCGCATCGCGAGGAGACTCCGTGGCCACCGACGTGCCACCGCCCGAAGGCGGTATCGACACGCGCCCCGCCCAGCCCCCCACCGAGAAGTTCGTCGAGGTGCAGGCCAGCGAGGAATTCGCCGAACTGCGCCGCACGCACCGCCGGTTCGCGTTCCCGCTGACGGTCGCCTTCATCGCCTGGTACCTGCTGTACGTCCTGCTGTCGAACTACGCGGGCGGTTTCATGGGCCACAAGCTGTTCGGCAACATCAACGTGGCGCTCGTCTTCGGTCTCGCCCAGTTCCTCACCACCTTCCTCATCGCCTGGTTCTACTCGCGGTACGCGGCCGCCAAGCTCGACCCGCGCTCCGAGGCGATCAAGTCCCGCATGGAGGCCGACGCATGAGCGCCCCGTACGCCCACCTCCAGCTCGCGGCGACCCCCACCAGCGAGCACCGGCCGCTGATCATCGCGCTCTTCTCGGTGTTCGTCGTCGCGACCCTGGTCATCACCGTCTGGGCGGGCCGCCAGACCAAGAGCGCGGCCGACTTCTACGCGGGCGGGCGCCAGTTCACCGCCTTCCAGAACGGCCTGGCGGTCTCCGGCGACTACATGTCCGCCGCGTCCTTCCTCGGCATCGCCGGAGCCATCGCCCTCTTCGGCTACGACGGCTTCCTGTACTCGATCGGCTTCCTGGTCGCCTGGCTGGTGGCGCTGCTCCTGGTCGCCGAGCCGCTGCGCAACTCCGGCCGCTACACGATGGGCGACGTGCTCGCGTACCGGATGCGCCAGCGGCCCGTACGGACGGCGGCCGGCACCTCCACCATCGTCGTCTCGATCTTCTACCTGCTGGCGCAGATGGCGGGCGCGGGCGTCCTGGTCTCGCTGCTGCTCGGCATCACCAGCGACGCGGGCAAGGTCCTGATCGTCGCCCTGGTCGGCGTGCTGATGATCGTGTACGTGACGATCGGCGGCATGAAGGGCACCACCTGGGTGCAGATGGTCAAGGCGGTCCTGCTCATCGCGGGCACCGTCCTGATCACCTTCCTGATCCTGCTGAAGTTCAACTTCAACCTGTCGGACCTGCTCGGCACGGCCGCCAAGAACAGCGGCAAGGGCAGCGCCTTCCTGGAGCCCGGTCTGAAGTACGGCAAGACCGGCACCTCCAAGCTGGACTTCATCTCGCTCGGCATCGCCCTGGTGCTCGGCACGGCCGGGCTGCCGCACATCCTGATCCGCTTCTACACCGTTCCGACCGCCAAGGCCGCCCGTAAGTCGGTGAACTGGGCGATCGGCATCATCGGCGCCTTCTACCTGATGACGATCGTGCTCGGCTTCGGCGCGGCGGCGCTGCTCAAACCGGGCGACATCATCGCCTCCAACCCGGCGGGCAACACGGCGGCGCCACTGGCGGCCCTGGAGATCGGCGGCGGCAGCGGCTCCAACGGGGGCGCGATCCTGCTGGCGGTGATCTCGGCGGTCGCCTTCGCCACGATCCTCGCGGTCGTCGCGGGCCTCACCCTCGCCTCCTCGTCCTCCTTCGCGCACGACATCTACGCCAACGTCATCCGCAAGGGGAAGGCGACCGAGCAGGAGGAGGTCCGGGCCGCGCGCTGGGCGACCGTGTTCATCGGGGCCGTGGCCATCGTGCTCGGCGCCTTCGCCCGCGATCTGAACGTCGCCGGTCTGGTGGCGCTCGCCTTCGCGGTGGCCGCCTCCGCCAACCTGCCGACCATCCTCTACAGCCTCTTCTGGAAGCGCTTCACCACCCAGGGCGCGCTGTGGTCGATCTACGGCGGTCTGACCACGGCGGTCGTGCTGGTGCTGTTCTCGCCGGTCGTCTCGGGCAACCCGAAGACGTCCATGTTCAAGGGCGTCGACTTCCACTGGTTCCCGCTGGAGAACCCCGGCCTGATCTCGATCCCGGTCGGTTTCCTGCTCGGCCTGATCGGATCGCTCCTGTCCAAGGAGGAGCCGGACGCCGGAAAGTACGCGGAACTGGAGGTCAAGTCCCTCACCGGAGTCGGCGCCCACTAGGGCCTCCGTACGGGTACGAGCCGCGGCCGCGTCGTAGGGTCCTACGACGCGGCCGCGTCGCACCTCGTGTCAAACGGCCCCCGCTGTTGTCGGAGCTCTCGCGTAGGCTCGGCTGTACAGACCAACCGGTAAACGGGGGAGGGGGCCCACAGTGCTCATCGACACATACGGCCGTGTGGCCACTGACCTGCGCGTCTCACTGACGGACCGCTGCAATCTGCGGTGCACGTACTGCATGCCGGAAGAGGGCCTGCAGTGGCTGGCCAAGCCGGACCTGCTCACCGACGACGAGATCGTGCGGCTGATCCGCATCGCCGTGACCGAGCTCGGCATCACCGAGGTCCGCTTCACCGGCGGCGAGCCGCTGCTGCGCCCGGGCCTGGTCGGCATCGTGGAGCGCTGCGCGGCCCTGGAGCCCCGCCCCCGGATGTCGATCACCACCAACGGCATCGGCCTGAAGCGCACCGCGGCCGCGCTGAAATCGGCCGGTCTGGACCGGGTCAACGTCTCCCTCGACACCCTGCGCCCCGAGGTGTTCAAGACCCTCACTCGCCGCGACCGCCACAAGGACGTCATCGAGGGCATGGAGGCCGCCCGCGCCGCCGGGCTCACCCCGGTCAAGGTCAACGCGGTCCTGATGCCGGGGCTCAACGACGACGAGGCCCCCGACCTGCTGGCCTGGGCGGTGGAGCACGACTACGAGCTGCGGTTCATCGAGCAGATGCCGCTCGACGCCCAGCACGGCTGGAAGCGCGACGGCATGATCACCGCCGGTGACATCCTCGCCTCGCTGCGGACCAGGTTCACGCTCACCCCCGAGGGCGACGACGAGCGCGGCTCCGCGCCCGCCGAGCGCTGGGTGGTGGACGGCGGACCGCACCGGGTCGGCGTCATCGCCTCGGTGACCCGCCCGTTCTGCGCGGCCTGCGACCGGACCCGGCTGACCGCCGACGGCCAGGTGCGCACCTGCCTCTTCGCGCGCGAGGAGTCCGATCTGCGCGCCGCCCTGCGCTCGGGCGCCCCGGACGAGGAGATCGCCCGGCTGTGGCGGCTGGCGATGTGGGGAAAGAAGGCCGGATCCGGTCTGGACGACCCGGCTTTCCTCCAGCCCGACCGCCCGATGTCAGCGATCGGCGGCTGACTCCCACTCGGCGAGCGGCACCACGTCCTTGAGGAACCCGCGGACGCCCAGGAACTGGGAGAGGTGCTCGCGGTGTTCGTCGCACGCGAGCCAGGTCTTGCGCCGCTCCGGCGTGTGGATCTTCGGGTTGTTCCAGGCCAGGACCCATATGGCCGCGGTGCGGCAGCCCTTGGCGGAACAGGTGGGCGCCTCGTCGGCGATCTCGTCACTCACGGATACATTCTGCGCCATGAGCAGGGGGTGACATGGCGACGCCGAGCAGCCACGGGGGGAGCTGCCCGGCGTCGGTCCGTCGCTCCGACGGGGGATGCGGAGCGCCTACGCAGTATGTCACGGGGGACCCAGTGCGGTGCACCGTAACTTCATGATTGATCTGAGCTTTTCTTGAGCTTTGCAGACGGTGACGGATCAGGTCTGCTCGCGTGACCACGGTTCGTGGTCACGGCTCCCGGAGGCCTCCGGAGGTTCCGCCGGAGCCCCTGCCGGACCCCCCGCCGGAGCCGCCCCGAGCATCGGCCGCGCCGGTGCCGGGATGTACGTCGACGGCAGCGAAGGCACGTTCTCCCGCCCCGCGTTGGCGATCACCACAGCCACATAAGGGAGCAGGGCTCCCAACACCAGGGTCACGATTGCGACAGGGCGTTCGATGTTCCACAGGACGGCCGTCAGCACGACCGACACCGTACGGATCGACATAGAGATCACATAGCGGCGCTGCCGCCCCCGAACGTCCTCGGCGAGACCCTGCCGGGCCCCGGTGATCCGGAAGACCTCGGCTCCGCTCCGCTTCCGCATCAAGCTCCACCACCCGACTCCGCGCCGGACTCTCCCCGGCCCGGACTGTTCACACGGTACGCCCGGTATCCGCCGGGTTCGAGACCGGGGCAGGTCCGGTCTGTGCGATCGACCCGGTGCGTACCGCGTACGGACGAGTCCGACATGCGCCGTATGGCGGATGGGTCAACACTGGCTGCGACTGCTCATGTAGAGCGGAGTGCTCGGCGGAGTGCTGCCGCCGAGCGGAACGAGGAGGCAGCCATGGGCTGGTTGTGGGCGATCATCGTGGGATTCGTGCTGGGTCTCATCGCGAAGGCGATCCTTCCCGGGAAGCAGCACAGTCCGCTCTGGCTGACGACCATCTTCGGCATCATCGGCGGGGTGGTCGGCAACTCGATCGCCCGGGCGATCGGCATCGCCGAGACCAAGGGCATCGACTGGGGCCGGCACGGCCTCCAGATCGCGGCGGCCGTCGTGATCGTCTTCCTCGGCGACATGCTCTACATGGCGCTGCGGGGCAACAAACAGCGAGCCTGACGGTACGGCGAGGGGGCGGTCCCGTGACGGGACCGCCCCCTGGCTCACTACCGTACGCGCAGGTCAGACGCTCTTGACCTCGATCGCGGCCAGGTTCTTCTTGCCCCGGCGCAGCACCAGCCAGCGGCCGTGCAGCAGGTCGTCGGCCGTGACCACCGCGTCCTCGGACGTCACCTTCGCGTTGTTCACGTAGGCGCCGCCCTCCTTCACCGTGCGCCGGGCCGCCGACTTGCTCGCCACCAGCTCCACCTCGGCGAACAGGTCCACCACCAGACCGAGCTCGGCGACCTCGGCGTGCGGCAGCTCGGAGAGCGCGGCGGCCAGCGTCGGCTCGTCCAGCTCCGCCAGCTCGCCCTGCCCGAACAGCGCCTTCGACGCGGCGACGACCGCCGCGCACTGGTCGGCGCCGTGCACCAGCGTCGTCAGCTCCTCGGCGAGCGCGCGCTGCGCGGCACGCGCCTGCGGGCGCTCCTCGGTGAGCTGCTCCAGCTCCTCGATCTCCGTGCGGGACTTGAAGCTGAAGATCCGCAGGAACTTGGAGACGTCACGGTCGTCCGCGTTCAGCCAGAACTGGTAGAACGCGTACGGCGTGGTGCGCTCGGGGTCCAGCCAGACCGTGCCGGACTCCGTCTTGCCGAACTTGGTGCCGTCGGCCTTGGTGATCAGCGGGGTGGCCAGCGCGTGCACCTCGGCCTCCGGGGCGACCCGGTGGATCAGGTCGGTGCCCGCGGTGAGGTTGCCCCACTGGTCGCTGCCGCCGGTCTGGAGCACACAGCCGTGCCGCCGGTACAGCTCCAGGAAGTCCATGCCCTGCAGGATCTGGTAGCTGAACTCGGTGTAGCTGATGCCCGCGTCGGAGTTCAGCCGCCGCGCGACCGCCTCCTTCGCGATCATCTTGTTGACCCGGAAGTACTTGCCGACGTCCCGCAGGAAGTCGATGGCCGACAGGCCCGACGTCCAGTCCAGGTTGTTGACCATGGTCGCGGCGTACGGGCCCTCGAAGTCGAGGAACCGCTCGATCTGGCCGCGCAGCCGCTCGACCCAGCCCGCGACGACCTCGGGCGCGTTCAGCGTGCGCTCCGAGTTCGGCTTGGGGTCGCCGATCAGACCGGTGGCCCCGCCGACCAGGCCCAGCGGGCGGTTGCCCGCCTGCTGGATCCGGCGCATGGTCAGGATCTGCACCAGGTTGCCGAGGTGCAGGCTGGGCGCGGTCGGGTCGAAGCCGCAATAGAACGTGACGGGACCGTCCGCGAACGCCTTGCGCAGTGCGTCCTCGTCAGTGGAGAGGGCGATCAGCCCGCGCCACTGCAGCTCATCGACGATGTCCGTCACGGTCGTACGTCTCCTAGGTCTGGTGTATTGGTGTGCGACAGCCAGTGTATGGGGGTCAGACGCCCTGGCTGACCGAGCTCATGTTGAAGTCCGGCACCCGCAGGGCCGGCATCGCGGCCCGGGTGAACCAGTCGCTCCACTCCCTCGGCAGGGTCTTCTCGGTCCGTCCGGCCTCGGTGGCCCGCGACAGCAGGTCCACCGGCGACTCGTTGAACCGGAAGTTGTTGACCTCCCCGACCACCTCGCCGTTCTCCACGAGGTAGACGCCGTCCCGGGTCAGCCCGGTGAGCAGCAGCGTCGCCGGGTCCACCTCGCGGATGTACCAGAGGCAGGTCAGCAGCAGGCCCCGCTCGGTGGCCGCGACCATCTCGTCCAGCGAGCGCTCGCCACCGCCCTCCAGGACCAGGTTGCCGATCGACGGGGTGACGGGCAGCCGGGTGAGCCCGGCGCTGTGCCGGGTGGTGATCAGCCGCTCCAGCTTGCCGTCCCGCATCCAGTCGGTGGGGGCCAGCGGCAGGCCGTTGTCGAAGACGGAGGCGTCGTCGCCGGAGGAGTGCGCGAGCTGGAACGGCGCCGACTCCAGGCCCGGCTCGTTCGGGTCGCTGCGCAGCGTCAGCGGCAGCCGGGCCAGCGTCTCGCCGAGCCGGGTGCCGCCGCCGGGCTTGGAGAACACCGTCCGGCCCTCGGTGGCGTCCCGCGCGTTCGACGACCACAGCTGGTAGATCAGCAGGTCGGCCACGGCGGTGGGCGGCAGCAGCGTCTCGTACCGGCCCGCGGGCAGGTCGATGCGGCGCTCGGCCCAGCCGAGCCGGACCGCGAGCTCCTCGTCCAGGGCGCCCGGGTCGACGTCCTTGAAGTCCCGCGTGGAGCGCCCGGCCCAGGCGGAGCGCGCCCGGTCCGGCGACTTGGCGTTGAGCTCCAGCGTGCCCGTCGGCTGGTCGTGGCGCAGCCGCAGGCCCGTCGACGTGCCCAGGTACGAGGACGTCATTTCGTGGTGGGCGAAGCCGTACAGCTCGCGGCCGCCCGCGCGGGCCCGGGCGAAGGCCTCGCCGAGGGCGGGGGCGAACTCCGCGAAGACGGCCGAGGAGGTCTCGGCGGGCGCCTCGGTGAAGTCGGCCGCCACCGGCACGCCCTCGACCAGCGGCTGGGCGTCCTCGGCGGGCCCGGCGCCGCGCGCCGCCGCCTCCGCCGCCCGGACCAGCGGCTCCAGATCGTCGGCGGTCACGGCGGACCGCGACACCACGCCCGAGGCCGTGCCCTGCGCCCCGTCGACGGTCGCGATGACGGTGAGGGTGCGGCCGCGGGTCACGCCGTTGGTGGTCAGCGCGTTGCCGGCCCAGCGCAGATTGGCGGAGGAGTGCTCGTCCGCGATGACGACGCACCCGTCGGCGGTCGACAGCGAGAGCGCCCGCTCGACGATCTCGTGCGGCTTGACGGTCGTACGGGAGCTCATCGGCCCGCCTCCTGCGTCGTGTTCAGAATGTTCACGCCCCGGAAGAGGGCGGAGGGGCAGCCGTGGGAGACCGCCGCCACCTGGCCCGGCTGGGCCTTGCCGCAGTTGAAGGCGCCGCCGAGCACGTACGTCTGCGGGCCGCCGACCTTCTCCATCGAGCCCCAGAAGTCCGTGGTGGTCGCCTGGTAGGCGACGTCACGGAGCTGGCCGGCCAGCCGGCCGTTCTCGATGCGGAAGAAGCGCTGCCCGGTGAACTGGAAGTTGTAGCGCTGCATGTCGATCGACCACGAGCGGTCGCCGACCACGTAGATGCCCCGCTCCACGCCCCCGATCAGGTCCTCCGTGGAGAGCCCGCCCGGGTCCGGCTGGAGCGAGACGTTGGCCATGCGCTGGACCGGGACGTGCCCGGGGGAGTCCGCGAAGGCGCAGCCGTTGGAGCGGCCCAGGCCCGTCAACTTGGCGATGCGGCGGTCCAGTTGGTAGCCCACCAGGGTGCCGTCCTTCACCAGGTCCCAGGACTGCCCCTCGACGCCCTCGTCGTCGTACCCGATCGTCGCGAGCCCGTGCTCGGCGGTGCGGTCACCCGTCACGTTCATGATCGAGGAGCCGTACGCCAGCTTGCCCAGCTGGTCGAAGGTGGCGAACGAGGTGCCCGCGTACGCCGCCTCGTACCCCAGCGCCCGGTCCAGCTCGGTGGCGTGGCCGATCGACTCGTGGATGGTCAGCCACAGGTTCGACGGGTCCACCACCAGGTCGTACGACCCGGCCTCGACGCTCGGCGCCCGCATCTTCTCGGCGAGCAGCGCCGGGATCTGCTCCAGCTCGGAGTCCCAGTCCCAGCCGGTGCCCGTCAGGTACTCCCAGCCGCGCCCGACCGGCGGCGCGAGCGTGCGCATCGAGTCGAACTCGCCGGTCTCGCCGTCCACGGCCACCGCGGTGAGCTGCGGGTGCAGCCGCACCCGCTGCTGGGTGGTGACGGTGCCCGCCGTGTCCGCGTAGAACTTGTTCTCGTGGACGGTGAGCAGCGAGGCGTCCACATGGGCGACCCCGTCCGCCCGCAGCAGCCGCTCGCTCCAGTCGGCCAGCAGCGCGCTCTTCTCCTCGTCCGGTACGGAGAACGGGTCGATCTCGTACGAGGAGATCCACGTCCGGTCGGCGTGCACCGGCTCGGGCGCCAGCTCCACCCGTTCGTCCGAACCCGCCGCCGCGATCACCTGCGCCGACAGCTTCGCCATCGCCACGGCCTGCGAGGCGACCTTGGCGGCGGCGTCCATGGTGAGGTCGACGCCGGAGGCGAAGCCCCAGGCGCCGCCGTGCACCACCCGGACCGCGTAACCGAGGTCCGTGGTGTCGGACGAGCCCGAGGGCCGGGCGTCGCGCAGCCGCCAGGCCGCGCTGCGGACCCGCTCCAGGCGGAAGTCGGCGTGGTCGGCGCCGAGCGCGCGGGCCCGCGCGAGCGCGGCGTCGGCGAGCGCCCGCAGCGGCAGCGCGGTGAAGGCCGCGTCGATGGAATGAGGCACGGATGTCTCCTGTCGTGTGAGACCGGTCGCCCCGATCATGTCGCGGTTCGGGGCCGCCTGCCTATCCCTTTCTGTAGGGACCCCACAGCGCTTTCCGTACGCCACTGTCACAGGTCGATTCCCCGTACAACGGCCGGTACCGATAGTTTGCGGAAGTACGAAACCGCTATCGAAAGGGTGATCCGTTGAGCCGCTCGGTTCTCGTCACCGGAGGAAACCGGGGCATCGGCCTCGCCATCGCCCGCGCTTTCGCCTCCATGGGCGACAAGGTCGCGATCACCTACCGCTCCGGGGAGCCGGACGCCCTCCAGGAGGAGGGGTTCCTCGCCGTCAAGTGCGACATCACCGACGCCGAGCAGGTGGAGCAGGCCTACAAGCAGATCGAGGAGGCCCACGGGCCCGTCGAGGTGCTCGTCGCCAACGCCGGGGTCACCAAGGACCAGCTGCTGATGCGGATGTCCGAGGAGGACTTCACCTCGGTCCTGGACACCAACCTCACCGGCACCTTCCGGGTCGTGAAGCGCGCCAACCGCGGCATGCTGCGCGCCAAGAAGGGCCGCGTCGTCCTGATCTCTTCCGTCGTCGGCCTGATGGGCTCGCCCGGCCAGGCCAACTACGCGGCCTCCAAGGCCGGTCTCGTCGGGTTCGCCCGCTCCCTCGCGCGCGAGCTGGGCTCCCGCAACATCACTTTCAACGTCGTCGCACCCGGTTTTGTCGACACCGACATGACCAAGGTGCTCACCGACGAGCAGCGCACCTCGATCCTCTCCGGGGTGCCGCTGGGCCGCTACGCGCAGCCCGAGGAGATCGCGGCCGCGGTCCGCTTCCTCGCCTCGGACGACGCCTCGTACATCACTGGTGCCGTCATCCCGGTTGACGGCGGATTGGGCATGGGTCACTGATCACATGAGCGGAATTCTCGACGGCAAGCGCATCCTGATCACGGGCGTGCTGATGGAGTCCTCCATCGCCTTCCACGCCGCGAAGCTGGCCCAGGAGCAGGGCGCCGAGGTCATCCTGACCGCCTTCCCGCGGCCCACGCTCACCGAGCGCATCGCCAAGAAGCTCCCCAAGCCCGCCAAGGTCATCGAGCTCGACGTGACCAACCAGGAGCACCTGGACCGGCTCGCGGGCCTGGTCAAGGAGGAGCTCGGCGGCCTCGACGGCGTCGTCCACTCCATCGGCTTCGCCCCGCAGGACGCCCTCGGCGGCAACTTCCTCAACACCCCGTTCGAGTCGGTCTCGACGGCCATGCACGTCTCGGCGTTCTCGCTGAAGTCGCTGACCATGGCCTGCCGCCCGCTGATGAGCTCGGGCAGCGCGGTCGTCGGTCTGACCTTCGACGCGCAGTTCGCCTGGCCGCAGTACGACTGGATGGGCCCGGCGAAGGCCGCCCTGGAGGCGACCTCCCGCTACCTCGCCCGCGACCTGGGCAAGGAGAACATCCGCTGCAACCTGGTCTCGGCGGGCCCGATCGGCTCCATGGCCGCGAAGTCCATCCCGGGCTTCTCGGACCTGGCGGACGTGTGGAACACGCGCTCGCCGCTGGAGTGGAACATGGCCGACCCCGAGCCGGCCGGCCGCGGCATCGTGGCCCTGCTCTCGGACTGGTTCCCGAAGACGACGGGCGAGATCGTCCACGTCGACGGCGGCGTGCACATGATGGGTGCCTGAGCCTCTCGCTTCACACGGCCGCCCTCCGTCCGCGCGCGCGGACGGAGGGCGGCCGTCGTGCGTGTCCGGCCAACTCCCCGCAGACTGATCGAAGCGGACAAGTCGGGCAGTCGGCCGGGGAGGAGGTGGGGCGGTGCGGCCCTTGCGTACGGTCCAGCGCCGAGCCGTCGCCCTGGCGGCGCTGCTCGTCACGGCGCTCGCCGCACTCGCCCTTCCCTCGGTCGTCCGGGCCGCCACCGCCGACGACCCCGCCCCGGCCGCGCCGCCCGAGCCCTTCGGGGCCGACTGCCGCACCTCGGTCCGGGGCTCGCACGTCATCGCGTACTGCCACAACCCGTACCCCGACATCGACCGGGTGCGGCTGCACACCGAGTGCGCCCGCTGGTGGGACATCGACGCCGACGCGGCCCCGGTGGAGGTGGCGCCGGCGCAGACCGTACGGCTCACCGACCGCTGCTGGAAAGAGGTGCGGGCGGTGTGGGTCACCCATGAGAAGGCGACCGCGCCGGCGGGCACGAAGCCGCCGGGAGCCGTTCGTTAGAGCGGTTGGCTAGAGCCGTTCGCCCAGGCAGAAGAACGCGTGGCCCGCGGCCTCCGCGGCGGCGGTCTCCGCGTCGCCCGCCCGGATCGCCTCGACGAGCCGGGCGTGGTCCATGTGGTTCTCCGGCCGCAGCTCGCGGCCCACGTCGTCGCGGAGCCAGTCGCGCAGCAGGTCGCCGAGGTCGGCGTAGAGCTCGGTCAGGACGTCGTTGTGCGAGGCCGCGACGATCGCCAGGTGCAGCGTGGCGTCGGCGGCGACGAACGCCTCCGCGTCGCCCGACCCCCAGGCCTCCTCGCGCCGTGCGAGCAGCGCGTCCAGCTGGGCCAGATCGCGTGCCGTACGCCGTTCGGCCGCGAGGCGGGCCGCCGACGACTCGAGGGTGGAGCGCAGTTCGGCCACATGGCGGGGATCGGCGTCGGCGAAGCGCCGGTGCATCACCCCCGCCAGCTCGCTCGTCGCGACCACGTAGGTGCCCGAGCCCTGCCGGATGTCCAGCAGCCCGTTGTGCGCGAGCGCCCGGACCGCCTCGCGGACCGTGTTGCGCGCCACCCCCAGCTGCTCGACCAGCTCGGGTTCGGTGGGGATGCGCGATCCCACCGGCCACTCGCCCGAGGTGATCTGGTTGCGCAGCTGCGCGATCACCTGGTCGGCGAGGGCGGACCGCCGGGGAGAGCTCAGCGTCATGCCGCTCCTTGTAGTGAGAGTCGCCCAGATTGTAGTGAGGGCGGGCCCAAGCGATTGGACAACCAATCATCCCATGATTCTATGATGGGGCCATGGCCGACGAGACCCGCACCCTGAGCCCCGCGCCGGGCAGCACACCCCACACCTCCCAAGAAGCCCTCGCGAGCGAGCGCACGGGCGGACCGGCGCCGTGGACCATCCGCCTCGTGCTCGTCGGCCTCGTCCTCGCCGCGCTCAACCTGCGCCCCGCCATCACCAGCCTCGGCGCGCTCTTCGAAGAGGTGCGCGACGGGCTGCACATGAGCGGCAGCGTCGCCGGTGTCCTCACCTCCGTACCGCCGCTCTGCTTCGCCGTCTTCGGCGTCTTCGCGCCCCGCCTCGCCCGCCGCTTCGGCCCCGCCGTCGTCGTCTGCGCGGGCATGGTCGCGATCGCCGCGGGCCTGCTGCTGCGGCCGTTCGCCGGCGGCACCCCCGGCTTCCTCGCCGCCAGCGCGCTCGCCCTGATGGGCATAGCCGTCAGCAACGTGCTGATGCCGGTGATCGTCAAGCGGTACTTCCCGGACCGCGTCGGCTCCATGACCGGCCTGTACTCGATGGCCCTCGCGGCCGGCACCGCCCTGGCCGCCGCCGCCACCGTCCCGGTCACCGACGCGCTCGGCGGCAGCTGGCGCACCGGCCTGAGCGTGTGGGCGCTGCTCGCCGCCGTCGCCGTACTGCCGTGGCTGCTGCTCGTCCGCGACCGCGGCTCCCGTACGGCGGGACAGCCCTCGGCCGTCCGCGAGGAGGCGGAGGCCCCCGCCTTCAAGATCACCCGCAGTCGCACCGCCTGGGCGCTCGCCTGCTTCTTCGGCCTCCAGGCCACCGCCGCGTACATCACCATGGGCTGGATGCCGCAGATCTTCCGGGACGCCGGGGTGTCCGCCGGGACCGCCGGCGTGCTGCTCGCGGTGACCATGGTGATGGGCGTGCCGCTCGCGTTCGTCATCCCGCGCGTCGCCACCCGGATGCGCAACCAGGGCCCGATCGTCGCCGTCCTCGGCGCCTGCGGCCTGGCCGGCTACGCGGGCCTCTACTTCGCCCCGGCCGCCGGCGCCTGGGCCTGGGCGCTGCTGCTCGGCATCTCCAACTGCGCCTTCCCGCTCGCCCTCACCATGATCGGGATGCGCACCCGGACCGGCACCGGCGTGGTGCGGCTCTCCGCCTTCGCCCAGTCCACCGGGTACCTCATCTCCATCCCCGGCCCCACCCTGGTCGGCGCCCTCTACGACAGCAGCGGCGGCTGGGGCCTGCCGATCGCGCTGATGGCGGGCCTGATGGTGCCGCAGATCGTCGTCGGTTCGCTGGCGGGCCGGGACCGGACGGTGGAGGACGAAGCGGGGATGCGAGACTGAGCGCATGCCTGTGCTCGACCCGAACCCCCAGAACGGTCAGAAGAAGCTCCTCATCGTGCTCGGCGCGATGCTGGCGATCACGGTGGTCATCGCCGTGATCGCGACGATCGCCTCGCCCTGACCTGCGCCGACGCGCCCCATGGTGGTGCTGGCCCCCCTATCCCCTAGGGGGAAAAGCCCCGGGGTAAGTGGGTGGGTCACCCGATGGGCTCCGGGCTCCCCCTTCCGTAGGTTCGAAGTACGTCAGCGAGACCACGTACTTCACCTTTACGGATTTACGGAGGCGGCCATGTCGGCCCGTACGCACACCCGGTCCACCCAGCCGGCCACCGGCCGCGCCGACTTCCGGCTCCCCTGGTGGGGCGTTGCGCTCCCCACCGTCGCCTTCGTCGTGCTGCTGGTGCTCATCACGGGCTCGCACGACGCCGAGGCCGCATCCGGGGACCCCGCTCTCAGCCACCTCATGGACCGCATTCAGCACTCGCTGTCCCGGTGAACACCCTTGTCAACCCTGGCGCGAGAGCTCATCGGGACCCTGCGCCCGATGGCGTGATTCGTGCGAAGCTGTTGGGCATGAGCGTCGACACACCCCGCAGGATCGTCCTCCTCCGGCATGCGAAAGCCGACTGGCCCCAGGTGTCCGACCACGACCGGCCGCTCGCCGACCGCGGCCGCACGGACGCCCCGGTGGCCGGGCGCAGGCTCGCCGAGACCGGAATCGCCTTCGACCTGACTCTCTGCTCGACCGCGGCCCGTACCCGCGAGACCTGGAAACTGGCCGTGCAGGAACTGCCGCACCGCCCCAGGACCGTGTACGAGGAGCGGCTGTACGAGGCCTCGCTCGGCGAGCTGCTCGCCCTCCTGAACGAGACGCCGGACGACGTCGACAACGTCCTCCTGGTCGGCCACAACCCCGGGATGCACGCGCTCGCCGACGCGCTGGCGGGCGAGTCCGAGGGGGACGTGCTGCCGAGGATGAACCGCAGCGGCTTCCCGACGGCCGCGTTCGCGGTGGTGGCGTTCACCGGCTCGTGGAAGACGGTGGAGCACGGCGTGGGCAGGCTGACGGACTTCTGGGCGCCGCACGCGTAAGACGTACGTACGGGAAAGGGCCCCGGAGCGGAGGAAACGCCGCCGGGGCCCTTCTGTGCTGTACGTGGCTAGTGGGGCAGGTCCACGAAGCCGTCGGCGGCCTCGACCTCTTCCCGGGTGATGCCGAGGAGGTAGAGCACGGTGTCCAGGAACGGCACGTTCACGGCGGTGTCGGCGGCCCGGCGGACCACCGGCTTGGCGTTGAACGCGACGCCCAGACCGGCCGCGTTGAGCATGTCGAGGTCGTTGGCGCCGTCGCCGATCGCCACGGTCTGGTCGAGCGGGACGCCCGCCTCGGCCGCGAACTCGCGCAGCAGCCGCGCCTTGCCCGCCCGGTCCACGACGGCCCCGGTGACGCGGCCGGTGAGCTTGCCGTCGACGATCTCCAGGGTGTTGGCGGAGGCGAAGTCGAGCCCGAGGCGCTCCATCAGGTCGTCGGTGACCTGGGTGAACCCGCCGGAGACGACGCCCACTTGGTAGCCGAGCCGCTTGAGCGTACGGATCAGGGTGCGGGCGCCGGGGGTGAGCCGCACCTCGGCGCGGACCTTGTCCACGACGGACGCGTCGAGCCCGGCGAGCAGCGCCACGCGCGCGTGCAGCGACTGCTCGAAGTCGAGCTCGCCCCGCATCGCCTGGGCGGTGACCTCGGCGACCTTGTCCTCGCACCCGGCGTGCGCGGCGAAGAGCTCGATGACCTCGTCCTGGATGAGCGTGGAGTCCACGTCCATGACGACCAGCCGCTGGGCGCGGCGGTGCAGCCCCGCCGAGACGACGGCCACGTCCACGCCGAGGGCCGCGGCCTCGGTGGCGAGCGCGGTGCGCAGGGGCTCGGTCTCGGTGCCGGAGACGGCGAACTCGACCGCCGTCACGGGGTACTTGGCGAGCCGGAAGATACGGTCGATGTTGCCGCCGGTCGCGGTGATCCGGGCCGCTATGGCCGCCGTGGACTCGGCGGTGAGCGGGTGCCCGAGCACGGTGACGTGCGAACGCCCGCTGCCGCGCGGCCGGTTGTCGCCGGTACCGGAGATGATCTCGGCCTGGAGCCGCAGCGACTCCGCCCAGCTGTGCACGGTGGCCCGCAGCTCGCCCTCCGTGCTCACGGTCGGCTCGGTGACGAGCGCGCACAGGACGATACGGCCACGGGTGACGACCTGCTCGATGTCGACGACGTCGACGGAGTAGGCGGCGAGGGTGTCGAAGAGCCCGGCGGTGATCCCCGGCCGGTCCTTCCCGAAGATCTTGACGAGCAGGGTCGGCGTGTCCGCGTCCAGGAGGGGCACGTCAGGGTTCTGACCAGCGGGGCGGGGGGGCTGAGAAGCGCTCATGGTGCTTCCACCGTATAGGCCGCCCGAGTCCCCCCGACGCCCTGTCCCGCCCACCGGACAGCTGTGTCCCTTAAGAAACCCAAGATGACAGCGGAGCGAAACCTGTTGGTCACTCAGGGGTGACGGGGAAGTCGGCCCGGGGTCTGTCTGCGGGCCGGTGGTGGGTTGCTCGCGCAGTTCCCCGCGCCCCTAAGGATGCCGCTCCGCGGCATCCCCCTGGGCGCCCCGCAGGGGCGCATCTCAGGGGCGCGGGGAACTGCGCGACCAGCCCCCCCCCACGGTCCGCAGACGAACGATCCCCCGGAGGGTTTAGGGAAGGGGCGGGGAGGGGCCATCTCCCCGTAGATACGGATTCGTCTCGTCCACCGGAGGCCGATACACCGGCGAGGGGGAGTAGGGCCCCGCCCGCCCGTACACCTCCTCCGCAGACGGCCCCACCGGCGCCGGACCGGGCAAGGCCCCGCCCGAGGCCAGCGGCGCGGCCCGCCGCCCCGCAGCCCCCACCCCGTAAGCCAGCAAGCCCCCCACACACCCAGCCAACGCCCCCCACCCCGCCCCAAGGACCAGCGCAAGCCCCGCGTTCCCGTGCAGCTCCACCCCCGCCCCGAACGCGTTGAACCCCAACACGGACAGCGACGCGTCCGCGGACACCCCCGTCAGCCACACCAGCAGCGGCAGCGCGACCGCGGTCGCCACACCCAGCCCCACCGCGCACCGCCCCGCGAACGCGCCCGCCGACAACCCCCGAACCGGCGTACGCGCCGCCGCGAGCACCCCCGCGTACAGCATCATCACGCCCGTGGCGACGGCCAGCAGCCAGACGCGCCCGTCCAGTTCGGCCAGCCGCCCCAGGCTCACGCTCTGGTCGTCCTTGAAGCCGAGCAGCTTGTCCAGCGGGTCCGGCAGCACCTGCACCAGCGCCCCCGTGGCATGGCCGTTCCAGGGGACGAACAGGCCGAGCGGCAGCGCCAGCCACACCCCGTTCGGCGCCCCGAGCAGCGCGGCGCCCGCGATGCGCCCGGGATGCCCGTCGCCCGCCATCGCGTACGCGGCCGCCGCGAGCCCCGCCGCCACCGCCACCAGGACCACCGCGACCAGCGCGGACGCGGCGGGCCGCACGACCCGGTGCACCCACTCCCAGCCGCGCGGCAGCGGGGAGCGCCGCGAGGCGAGCAGCGCGACCAGCAGCACCCCGAGCACCCAGAACACCGCGCCCGCCAGCGAGTCCGCCGTGTTCACGGTGAAGCCGACCTGAGCCTTGGCATCGGCGAGCTTGCCGAGCCGGTCCGGCAGCAGCCCGCCGATGTCCCCGATGTCCCCGAGGTCGCCGAGCCCGGGGATCGACACCCCGCCGCTGCCCGGCGACTTCCCGGTGTCGAGGCCGAGCGAGCCCCCGTCGATGGTGACCAGGTCGTGGCCCGCCCAGGCGAGCCCCGCCACCACCCCGACGAACAGCACCACGACCCCGCCCGCCCGCGCCGCGAGCTCCGCGCCGGGCAGCACCGCGCCCGCCGCCCGCAGCGAGCGCAGGAAGAAGAAGGCGAGCAGCAGCGCCCCGGCGAGCGACACCCCGAGTGGCGTGATCTCGACGGCCGTCTTCGCCTGCGCACCCGTCAGACCGAACGCCGAGACGTCGCCCGACGGGGTGACCGAGCCGCCCGCACCGAGCACCACCACGGCCGCCGTCATCGGCCCCAGCGCCCCGGCCGCGTCGGCGCCGAGCAGATGCAGCCCGAGGGCAGCCGTGCCCGCCATCGCGACCAGCGCCCAGCTGACCGAGGCGAGGGAAGCCAGCAGGACATCGGCCCAGGGAATGCCGTCGGGCGCCCCTCGGGCCCCGGTAGCATCCGGGGTCCCGAGCCCCCCGGAAACGCTCTTCCCGCCCCTGTCGCCCCTGCTCATCAGGCCCCCCGGGATTGGTCCAAGTTGTCCCATTCGCGCATGATCCGTACGCAGTCATGGGTGCTTACTACTTTCCGGGCGCGTTTCTCCTGAGTCAACGGCGCACGCGCACACGGCTGTTGCTCGACTGCAACAGGTCTGTGCCACTAATTCACAAGGGTCGGGTTTCGGATACGAGCCCGGGCCTGAAATAGTTCCCCACGATGTTCGCCATCCCTAGACTCCCTGTATCGGGGGATTGCTCGGGGGACAACAAGTGGGGCATGGAGTGCCGGAACTCGTACTGGAATTGAATGGCAGGACCTGGACGCTCGACGCGTCCCGGTCGTACACCCTCGGACGTGATCCGCAGGGCGACATGGTGATCGACGACGCCAGGGTCTCGTGGCGGCACGCCACGATCAGCTGGGGCGGCCGGAGTTGGGTCATCGAGGACCACGGCAGCACCAACGGCACCTATGTGCAGGGTCAGCGGATCCACCAGATGGAAATCGGCCCCGGGTCCTCGGTGCACCTGGGCAACGCGACGGACGGCCCGCGGCTGAATCTCACCGGTGCCGCCGCCGCTGCCCCGGCGGGAGCCGCCGCGTACAGCGCGCCGGCCGCCGCCCAGCAGGCGCCGCAGCAGGCCCCGCCGCAGCAGCCCCAGCAGGGCGGCCAGGGCTGGGCCCCGCAGCAGCCCCAGCAGGCGGCCCCGCAGCAGCAGGTTCCCCAGCAGGCGCCGCAGCAGGCCTGGCAGCAGGCGCCGCAGCAGCAGCCCCCGCAGGCGCACGTCCCGCATCAGGTCCCGCCGCAGCACGGCCCCGGCCCGGCGGCGGGCGCGTCGGCGGCCTACGGCGACCGCAGCCCCACCACGTTCCACCAGGTGGCCCTCGGCCGGGTGATGCGCATCGGCCGTGCGCTGGAGAACGAGCTGGTCGTCTCCGACCTGCAGGTCTCGCGCCACCACGCCGAGTTCCACTCGACGCCCGACGGCCGTATGGAGATCCGCGACCTCGGGTCGCACAACGGCACGTACGTCAACGGCATGCCGATCGCCAAGGGCGGCTCCGCGCTGCTCGGCCCGAACGACATCGTCGGCGTCGGTCACTCCACCTTCCGTATCGTCGGCGACCGCCTCGAGGAGTTCGTCGACACCGGTGACGTCTCCTTCTCGGCCCGCCACCTCACGGTGACGGTCGACGGCGGCAAGCAGATCCTCAAGGACGTCTCCTTCGGCGTCCCGGAGAAGTCGCTGATCGCCGTCATCGGCCCCTCGGGATCCGGCAAGTCCACCCTGCTCAAGGCGCTCACCGGCTACCGGCCCGCCAACCAGGGCGACGTCCTCTACGACAACCGGAACCTGTACAAGCAGTTCGCCGAGCTGCGCCAGCGCATCGGTCTGGTCCCGCAGGACGACATCCTGCACAAGGAGCTGACCGTCAAGAAGGCGCTGAAGTACGCGGCCAAGCTGCGCTTCCCCGCCGACACCAGCGAGGCCGAGCGCCAGCAGCGGATCGACGAGGTCCTCGGCGAGCTCAAGCTGGACATCCACAAGGAGAAGAAGGTCACCTCCCTCTCCGGCGGCCAGCGCAAGCGCGTCTCGGTCGCCCTGGAGCTGCTGACCAAGCCGTCCCTGATCTTCCTGGACGAGCCGACCTCGGGCCTGGACCCGGGCATGGACCGCGACGTCATGCAGCTGCTGCGCGGGCTCGCCGACGACGGCCGCACGGTCCTCGTCGTCACCCACTCGGTGGCCGAGCTGGCGATCTGCGACAAGCTCCTGGTGATGGCACCGGGCGGCTCGGTGGCGTACTTCGGTCCGCCCGAGGAGGCGCTGAACTTCTTCGGCTACGGCACCTGGGCCGACGTCTTCTCCGCCTTCGAGAACTACCGCGACTACGACTGGGCGGGCCGCTGGAAGGGCTCGCAGCACTACCAGATGTACGCCGCGGACATCGACGCGGTGGCCGCCCAGTCGGTGCAGATGCCGTCCCCCAACCAGATGCGCCCGCCCAAGCCGCAGGGCTGGGGCTCGCAGCTGTGGACGCTGATGCGCCGGTACTCCTCGGTCATCGCCTCCGACAAGGGCTTCCTGGGCCTGATGGTGATACTGCCCGCCGTCCTCGGCGCGGTCAGCGTGGTCATCCCGGCGAAGTTCGGCCTCGCCCCGCCCACCGGCGCCAGCAAGTTCAACAGCGACGCGGGCACGATCATGCTGATCCTCGCGGTCGGCATGTGCTTCTCGGGCGCGGCCAACTCCGTACGAGAACTGATCAAGGAACGGGTCATCTACGAACGGGAACGGGCCACCGGCCTCTCCCGCTCGGCCTATCTGATGTCCAAGGTCATCGTGCTCGGCGTGATCACCGCGATCCAGGGCGTCATCATCTGCGGCATCGGCTTCTCCACCCGGGAGCTCCCGAAGGAGGGCCTGATCATGCCGCCGGCCGTCGAGATCTGCCTGGTGGTCATCGCCCTCGGCTTCACCTCGATGATGTTCGGCCTGGTCATCTCCTCGCTGGTGAAGACCGCCGAGAAGACCATGCCGCTCCTTGTCATGTTCGCCATCGTGCAGGTCGTCTTCACCGGCATCCTCTTCAAGGTCTTCGGCTCGATCGGCCTCGAGCAGTTCGCCTGGCTGATGCCCTCGCGCTGGGCCATCGCGGGCGCCGGTACGACATTGGACCTCGCGCACCTGATGCCGCCGTGGGACCAGAACAACCCCACCGACCTGGACCCGCTGTGGAAGCACTCGGCGAGCCAGTGGGGCATCAACATCACCGTGCTGATCGCCCTCGGCGTCATCTGCGGCTTCGCGGTCGCGCGGCTGCTGCGCCGCCACGAGCCGGAGGTCATGCGCAAGTAGCGCGGGCCCCGCACACACGCCGAAGGGCGGCCCCCCACACGGGGTGCCGCCCTTCGGCGTGTGCCGTCGGCGTTCGTCAGTAGGCGCCGTTGACGTTGTCGATCGAGCCGTACTTGTTCGCCGCGTAGTTCGCCGCGGCGGTGATGTTGGCGACCGGGTCGTAGATGTTGGTCGACGTGCCGGACACGTGGAACGCGTTGAACGTCGGCTGGATGACCTGGAGGAGGCCGATCGACGGGGTGCCGTTGATGGCGTTGATGTCCCAGCCGTTGATCGCGTTCGGGTTGCCGGTCGACTCGCGCATGATGTTGCGGTACAGACCGTTGTACGAACCCGGGATGCCCTTGGACTTCATGATGTCCAGGGACTGCTTGATCCAGCCGTCCAGGTTGTTGGCGTACACCGGCTTGCGGGCGGCGGCGCGGCTCGCGGCGGCGTCGGCCTCGCGCTTCTTCGCCTCGGCCTCGGCCTTGGCCTTCGCGTCGGCCTCGGCCTTCGCCTTGGCCTGCTTGGCGGCGGTGACGTGCTGCTTGGCGATGCTCGCCTCGACGGCCTTGGCGTTGGTGCCGGCGGCGGTCACGGAGAAGGCGACGGGCTCGGCGGCCACGGCGGTACCCGACTCGCCACTGCCCGGCAGGACAGAGAAGGCGAGGGCGGCGGCGCCGAGAGCGGCGACACCGGCAATCGAGATCTTGTGCGTCTTGTTCAGACGACTGTGACCAGGGTTGCTGGACTCGGGCATGGTTGTGGGACCTCTTCCGAATGGCGGGGACGGCACACGAAAGCGCCGCGGCGGTGAGCCGCAGCGCTGTGCGACGGGAGCCATTCTTAGCGGCCGCAAAATCCTGTGGCAAAGGTGTGACGTACGAAGCGGGATAGTGGATCAGGGGCGGGGAAAAAGCACCTCCCGCCCCCGCTCGCCCCGCTCACAGGGCCCTTATCTCTCCACTACGCTGCTTCGTAAGTGATGTGCGTCCTATGCCCGGGCTCACATCGACCGCGTAACAGTCTCACCAACAGTTGCAGGAGCAATTCGGTGCGTCACGGTTGTCGTCCGGAAGTATGAGGTGGACGTCGCCGAACTCGTGCCAGAGGTAGAGCGCGCTCAGCGCCTCGGCGTACGCGGCCCCTATCGCCGTCCGCCCCGCTATCGCCTCCAGCATCAGCAGGTGCGAGGCCTCCGGTTCGTGCAGCCCGGTCAGCAGCCCGTCCACCACGCGTACCCCGCGCTCCGGCGTCACCACCAGATCCGTCCACCCGGACGCGGGCCGCACCACCCCGTCCACCCCGGCGGCCGACTCAAGGGCCCGCACCGCCGTGGTCCCCACGGCCACGATCCGCCCACCGCCTGCTCTGGCCGCGTTCACCAGCCGCGCCGTCGACACCGGCACCTCGAACCGCTCCGGATACGGCGGCTCGTGCGCCTCCGCCGAGGCCACCCCCGTATGCAGGGTGATCGGCGCGAACTGCACCCCGCGCCGCACCAGCTCCGCGACCAGCTCCACCGTGAAGGGCCGCGCCGCGCTCGGCATCTCCGCCGAGCCCACCCCGTCGGGCGAGGAGAGCGCGAAGACCGTCTGGTACGCGGAGAGCGGCTGATCGCCCGAGGTGTACGCGTACCGGATCGGCCGCCCGTACCGCGCGAGCAGCCCCGGCACGTCCGAGGTGTCCGCACGGGCCCACCACAGCCGGTCCCCGTCCGCGCTCAGCGGCTCCTCCAGGCACAGCCGCCGCCCGCCCGGCAGCGCCACCGTCGTGCACGCGCGCGTGCCGGTACGCCGCCGGGTACTGCCCGACGGCTCAGGGGTGCGCAGCTCGACCGCCCAGCGCCCGTCCGCGCCCAGCGTCGAGAAGTGCACGACCACCCGCTCGCCGTCGACCGTGCCGTCCACGGCCGACGGCATGGTCGCCGACGTGTTGACCACCAGGACGTCCCCGGCCCGCAGCTGCCCGGCCAGCTCCCGGAACGCGTGATGGGAGACCTCCGTGCCGCGCGACACCATCAGCCGCACGTCGTCCCGCCCCGAGCCGCGCACCTCGGCGGGCACCGAGGCCATCAGCTCCTCGGGCACCCGGAGGGCGATGTCCGCCGTCATCGTGCCCCCGCTCCGCCCGGGCCCCGCCTCACCGGGCCACCTCCACCAGCGCGGGGGCCGCGTACCGCCCGCTCGCCGGGCGGCGCTCGATCAGGCTCAGGAAGCCCGGCACCACCGTCTCGGGCTCGGGCCGCTCGTCCTCGTCGCCCGGCACGGCCGCCCGGTACAGATCGGTCCGCATGTCGCCCGGGTCCACCGCCCACACCCGCAGCCCCGGCTCCTCCACCGCGAGCACGGCCGCCAAGTGGTCGAGCGCCGCCTTGGACGCCCCGTAACCGCCCCAGGTCGCATAGGCCTCGGCCGCCGCGTCGGAGCTGACCGCCAGCACCGCCCCCGCCTTCGAGTCCCGCAGCAGGGCGAGCGACTCCTGCACGAGCCCCAGCGCCGCCACCACATTGGTCTCCAGGGCCGCCCGGAACCCGTCCAGGCTCTGCCGCTCCAGCGGCACCAGCGGCTCGGCGCCCAGCGCGCTCGCGTTGTGCACGAGCAGATCGAGCCCGCCCAGCTCCCCGGCCGCCGCCACCAGCGCCCGGCGGTGCGCGCCGTCCGTCACGTCCCCGACGAGCGCCACCACCTTCGTTCCGTGTCCGTCCAGCGCGTCGGCCGTCTCCTTCAGTACGGACGCCGTCCTGGCGTCCAGGACGAGGTCCCAGCCCCGGGCGGCCAACGCCCGCGCGAGCGCCCGCCCAAGCCCCTTCGAAGCACCCGTGATGATCGCTACCGGCATGATCTTCCGTCCCCTCGCAGTCCGCTGCGTCGCTGTCCGTCGGCGGTGCGCGTCGGCCGCACGGGCCCCGGTCCGCCGACAGCCCCAGCGTCGCTCCCCGCCCGCCCCCGCCGCCTCAGCCGCGCGCCCCAGCCGCCCAAGGCACTTCGACCTAGTCCCCGGGACCCATCCGGCCGCCGTCCACAGGCGGATACGCACCGTCACACCCCACGGGTACGGTGATCCCATGAGCCACCGACCGAGCTCCGGCCTCGCCGCCGTGAGCACCGCACTCCTCGCCATGAGCAGGCATCTGGAGGTCCGCGACGTCCTCAAGACGATCGTCGCCTCGGCCCGCGACCTGCTCGACGCGGAGTACGCGGCACTCGGCGTCCCCGACGACCACGGCGGCTTCGCCCAGTTCGTCGTCGACGGCGTCAGCGACGAGCAGTGGAAGGCGATCGGCCCGCTGCCGCGCCAGCACGGCATCCTCGCGGCGATGCTCAACGACCAGAAGCCGGAGCGCATAGCCGACGTCCGCAAGGACCCCCGCTTCGGCGGCTGGCCCGCCGCGCACCCCGACATGTCCGACTTCCTGGGCGTGCCGATCCGCGACGGCGACGAGACGCTGGGCACGCTCTTCCTCGCCAACAAGCGCTGCCCCAAGCCGGAGGGCGGCTGCGGCTTCACCGAGGACGACGCCGAACTGCTCGGCATCCTCGCCCAGCACGCGGCGATCGCCCTGACCAACGCCCGGCTCTACGAGCGCAGCCGCGAGCTCACCATCACCGAGGAGCGCACCCGCCTCGCCCACGAGCTGCACGACGCGGTCAGCCAGAAGCTCTTCTCGCTCCGGCTGACCGCCCAGGCCGCGGCGGCCCTGGTGGACCGCGACCCCGCGCGCGCCAAGGGCGAGCTCCAGCAGGTCGCCGCGCTCGCCGCGGAGGCCGCCGACGAACTGCGCGCGGCCGTGGTCGAGCTGCGCCCGGCCGCCTTGGAGGAGGACGGCCTGGTCAACACCCTCCGTACCCAGATCCAGGTCCTCGACCGCGCCCACAGCGCCGAGGTCACCTTCGAGAACTGCGGAGTCCGGGCACTTCCGCCCGCCCAGGAGGAGGCGCTGCTGCGCGTCGCCCAGGAGGCCCTGCACAACGCCCTGCGCCACGCGGACGCCGAGCACGTCTCGGTCGTTCTCGTCCGGCGCGGCCAGGGCGCCGCCCTGCGGGTCGTCGACGACGGCCGCGGATTCGAACCCCGTGCGGTCCGCCGCGCCGGGCGCCACCTCGGCCTGGTGTCGATGCGGCACCGGGCCGGCGGCGTCGGCGGCCGGCTCATCGTGAAATCGGCGCCCGGAGAGGGCGCCACGATCGAGATGGAGGTGCCAGGTGGCTGACAGCATCAAAGTCCTCCTGGTCGACGACCACCAGGTGGTCCGCCGCGGCCTGCGGACGTTCCTGGAGGTCCAGGACGACATAGAGGTCGTCGGCGAGGCCGCCGACGGCGCCGAGGGGGTCGCCCGCGCCGAGGAGCTCAAGCCGGACGTCGTCCTGATGGACGTGAAGATGCCCGGCATGGACGGCATCGAGGCGCTCCGCAAGCTGCGCTCCCTCGCCAACCCGGCGAAGGTGCTGATCGTCACCAGCTTCACCGAGCAGCGCACGGTGGTGCCCGCGCTGCGGGCGGGCGCGGCGGGCTACGTCTACAAGGACGTGGACCCGGAGGCGCTGGCCGGCGCGATCCGCTCTGTGCACGCGGGGCACGTGCTGCTCCAGCCCGAGGTCGCGGGCGCGCTGCTCTCCCAGGACGACGCGGGCGGCGGCCAGGGCCGGGGCACCTCGCTCACCGAGCGCGAGCGCGAGGTCCTGGGCCTGATCGCGGACGGCCGCTCCAACCGGGAGATCGCCCGGGCCCTGGTCCTCTCCGAGAAGACGGTGAAGACCCACGTCTCCAACATCCTGATGAAGCTGGATCTGGCGGACCGCACCCAGGCGGCCCTGTGGGCGGTCCGGCACGGCCTGACGACCTGACCGCCGTATAGGCGTAAATACGGATCGTCATGCTCCAGTGAAAGATTCATACCGTCGGGTGGATGTCACCCGTCCGGCGCATCCCCGGCGACCGGTGGGCGTTCTCCAGTGCGTGCTAGCGACGGACCGTCGCAGCGAGACCAGGAGGAACCTGAAGTGAAGAACCTGAAGAAGGCCGCCGCCGTCGCCATGGTCGCCGGAGGAATCGTCGCAGCGGGCGCCGGTGCGGCTGCCGCGCACGGTGGGGCGGACGCGCACGGCAAGGCCGAGAACTCCCCGGGCGCGGTCTCCGGCAACCTGGTCCAGGTCCCGGTCCAGGTCCCGATCAACGCCACGGGCAACTCGCTGAACGTCGTGGGCCTCCTCAACCCGGCCTTCGGCAACGAGTCCTCCAACTCCTGACGCCACCCCCGCCGAGCGTCTGTAGCCCCACCCCACCCCTTCCCGAAAGCCCTCTGGCGGGCGGCCGGGTGGGGGTTGGGTCGTCTGCGGCCCGGTGCTGGGTTGCTCGCGCAGTACCCCGCGCCCCTACCTACCTAGGGGCGCGGGAACTGCGCGACCAGTTGGGGACGGCCCGCAGACGAACACAAGGGGGTCCGGGGGCGAAGCCCCCGGGAAGCGAGCCTCCACCACCCACCCACCCCCGGAGGGTTTAGGGGAAGGGGCGGGGTGGGGGACCCTCCACGTACGAGTTGTACGCCGCCACCCGAGCCCGCCGAGCCACCCGCTCCACCGGCCGCAACACCTCAGCCCGAGCGGCGAGCTCAGACGCACTCACGGCCCCGCCAACACCCTCCGCCGCCGCAGCCACCTCCACCAGCAGCCCCACCCGCCGGGCAAGCTCGAGCACCCGCACCGCCCGAGGCGGATACCCGGGAGCCAGGACCGGAGAGTCAGGCCCCTCGGCCCGCGCCCGGTACGCGTCGATCGCCGCCTCCGCCGCCGGCCCCGACCCGGCCACGTCGAGCCGGGTCAACGCGACCGTCGCATCCCGCAGCGCCTCCGCGAGCTCGCGCTCCGCCTCCCCTAGCGAGGGCACATCGGCCGGCGGCGCCTCCCGTACCGCCAGGCACTGCCAGACGACCTCCACCCGCACATCACCGGCGGGCCCCACCTCGGTCACCTCCGGCACAAGCCCGTGCGGCGCCCCGTACCCGACGACCGCCTCCGCCGCGTCCAGCGCCCGCGCGTTGAACTCCGGCGGCCCGCTGAGCCCCAGCGGATGCCCCGGCGCGGGCAGCGCGACCCGGAAACCGGTCACCCCGAGCCCCCGCAGCCGCCCGAGCGCCAGCGTGAGCCCCACCGGCCCCGCTTCGCCCGGCACCCCCGCCACCCGGTGCACCGTGTCGTCCCCGACGATCGCCGACGCGGCGTCATCCGGTGAAACTTTCCCGGCCAACAGGGCGTTTCCCCATGCGGCCAGCCGACCTGAACGTGGTTCCGAGAACATGGACCCAGCCTAGGTACTGGCCCTCACGGCAGGTCCACTCCCTCGGTGGCGTAGGTTTTCCCTGGGAGATTTCCCCGGGACCCTGCCCACAGGCACAGCCCGGACCTCAAGACGATTGCATGGGGAGACAACGCGCTCATGAGCGATGTACTGGAGCTGGTGGACGTATCCGTGGTCCGCGACGGACGCGCTCTGGTGGACGACGTCTCCTGGTCGGTCAAGGAGGGTGAGCGCTGGGTGATCCTCGGCCCCAACGGTGCCGGCAAGACCACCCTCCTCAACATCGCCTCCAGCTACCTCTACCCGACCACGGGTACGGCGAAGATCCTCGGCGACCGCCTCGGCAAGGTCGACGTGTTCGAGCTGCGCCCGCGCATCGGCATGGCCGGTGTCGCCATGGCCGACAAGCTCCCCAAGCGCCAGACCGTGCTCCAGACGGTGCTCACCGCCGCGTACGGCATGACCGCCACCTGGCAGGAGCAGTACGACGCCGTCGACGAGGAGCGCGCCCGCGCCTTCCTCGACCGGCTCGGCATGACCGACTACGTCGACCGCAAGTTCGGCACCCTCTCCGAGGGCGAGCGCAAGCGCACCCTGATCGCCCGCGCGATGATGACCGACCCCGAGCTGCTGCTCCTCGACGAGCCGGCCGCCGGTCTCGACCTCGGCGGCCGCGAGGACCTGGTCCGCCGCCTCGGCCGCCTGGCCCGCGACCCGTACGCGCCCTCGATGGTCATGGTCACGCACCACGTCGAGGAGATCGCCCCCGGCTTCACCCACGTCCTCATGATCCGCCAGGGCAAGGTGCTCGCCGCCGGCCCCATGGAGACCGAGCTCACCTCCCGCAACCTCTCCCTCTGCTTCGGACTCCCGCTGGTCGTCGAACACCGCGGCGACCGCTACTCCGCGACCGGTCTGCCCCTCGGCTGACCCCGGGCGCTCCCCGGGCGCACTGTCCGTGACGGGGCCCCCGGACCTACGATGACCTCGTGGACGCATGGGTTGGGTGGCTGATCGCGGCGGCGGCTCTCGGGATTCCCCTGGTGCTGACCGCCATGCCGGAGTTCGGCATGCTGGCCGTCGGCGCGGTCGCTGCGGCCGTGGCCGCGGGCCTGGGCCTCGGCACCGTCGCGCAAGTGCTGGTGTTCGTGGTGGTCTCCGTCGCCCTCATCGCCGTCGTCCGGCCCATCGCGGCCCGGCACAGCGCCGAGCGGCCCCGCTTCGCCTCCGGCATCGACGCGCTGAAGGGCCGTCAGGCCGTCGTCCTCGAACGGGTCGACGGCAGCGGCGGCCGGATCAAACTGGCGGGCGAGATCTGGTCGGCCCGCAGCCTCGACGCCGACCGGTCCTTCGACCCCGGCCAGCAGGTCGATGTGGTCGAGATCGACGGAGCGACTGCCATCGTCATGTGAACCATGCCAGGATCATCCGGGCCGGGAGCCGCACAGCTGCCGAGCACTTCCTAGAGGCAAGAAAGGCACGGGGAACGCGATGTCAGCGATCATCATCGTCCTGATCATTCTGGTGGTGCTGGTCTTCATCGCCCTGATCAAGACCATCCAGGTGATCCCGCAGGCCAGCGCGGCCATCGTGGAGCGCTTCGGCCGCTATACGAGGACGCTGAACGCGGGCCTGAACATCGTCGTCCCGTTCATCGACTCGATCCGCAACCGCATCGACCTCCGCGAGCAGGTCGTGCCGTTCCCGCCGCAGCCGGTGATCACCCAGGACAACCTGGTCGTCAACATCGACACCGTCATCTACTACCAGGTGACCGACGCCCGCGCCGCCACGTACGAGGTCGCCAGCTACATCCAGGCGATCGAACAGCTCACCGTCACCACGCTCCGCAACATCATCGGCGGCATGGACCTGGAGCGGACCCTCACCTCCCGCGAGGAGATCAACGCGGCCCTGCGCGGCGTCCTCGACGAGGCCACCGGCAAGTGGGGCATCCGCGTCAACCGCGTCGAGCTCAAGGCCATCGAGCCGCCGACCTCCATCCAGGACTCGATGGAGAAGCAGATGCGCGCCGACCGTGACAAGCGCGCCGCGATCCTCCAGGCCGAAGGTGTCCGGCAGTCCGAGATCCTGCGCGCCGAGGGCGAGAAGCAGTCCGCGATCCTGCGCGCCGAGGGCGAGGCCAAGGCCGCCGCGCTGCGCGCCGAGGGCGAGGCCCAGGCGATCCGTACGGTCTTCGAGTCCATCCACGCGGGCGACCCCGACCAGAAGCTCCTCTCGTACCAGTACCTCCAGATGCTCCCGAAGATCGCCGAGGGCGACGCCAACAAGCTCTGGATCGTGCCCAGCGAGATCGGCGACGCGCTCAAGGGACTGTCCGGCGCGTTCGGCAACCTCGGCAGCGGGATGCCCGGCTTCAACACGGGATCCGAGCGCCGCGAAGAACCGCCCGTCGACTGAGACCAGTTGACTGTGCGGTACATCATCCGTGCATGATCGGTGCGGCCCCTCGACCTCCATGGCGGGGAGGCGTCTCACTGATTGTGTAAGGAGATGGCGTTGTCCATCTGGGAAGCACTCGCGGTGTTCGCGGCCGGCATCGGCGCGGGCACCATCAACACGATCGTCGGCTCAGGCACCCTGATCACCTTTCCCGTGCTGCTGGCCATCGGTCTCCCGCCGATCACGGCGAACGTGTCCAACACCCTCGGCCTGGTCTCCGGCTCCATCAGCGGAGCCATCGGCTACCGCCGCGAACTGCGCGGCCAGACCCGCCGCATCCTGCGCCTCACGTCCACCTGCCTGCTCGGTGGACTCGTCGGCGCGATCCTGCTGCTCGCCCTGCCGTCCGACGCGTTCGACGCGATCGTCCCCGTACTGGTCGGCCTCGCGCTGCTGCTCGTCCTCTTCCAGCCGCGCATCGCCGCCGCCGTCAAGCGCCGCCGCGAGGCCAACGGCACCCAGGCCCACCCCGACGGTGGCCCCGTCCTGCTCGTCGGCCTCTTCCTCGCCAGCGTGTACGGGGGCTACTTCGGCGCGGCACAGGGCGTGCTCTACCTGTCCCTGATGGGCCTGCTGCTCTCCGAGAGCCTGCAGCGCATCAACGCCGTCAAGAACATCCTCGCGGCCCTGGTCAACGGCGTCGCCGCGATCTTCTTCCTCTTCGTCGCCGACTTCGACTGGACGGCGGTCCTGCTCATCGCGGTCGGCTCGACGATAGGAGGCCAGATCGGAGCAAAGGTAGGCCGCCGCCTGAAGCCGGCGGTGCTGCGGGGGGTGATCATCGCGGTGGGTGTGGTGGCGATCGTGCAGCTGTTGCTGCGCTGAGAAAAGACTGGGGCGAGGCCTAGGCCTCGCCCCAGTCTTTTAACTGACGCTTACAGCGTGCGCTTACGCGGCCCCCCGAGCCAACCACTCCGGCAGAGCGGACCGATCACCGGCCGCCATGCCGAGCAGCATCGCATCCGCAGGAGACGGCACAAACGGCTCCCGCAACAGCGGCATTCCCGCCTCCTCCGGCGTCCGGTCGGCCTTCCGATGGTTGTCCTCCGCGCAGGACGCCACCGTATTGAGCCAGCTGTCCCGCCCGCCCTGAGCCCGCGGCACCACGTGGTCCACGGTCGTCGCGCGCCGTCCGCAGTACGCGCACCGGTGCTGGTCCCGGACCAGCACCCCCCTTCTCGACCACGGAGCCTGTCTTCGGAACGGCACCCGTACGTACCTGCAGAGCCTGATCACCCGCGGCACCGGTATCTCCACCGCGGCCGCGCGCATCCTGAGCTCGGGATGCTCCTGCTCGACGACGGCCTTGTCCTGGAGGACCAGCACGACCGCACGGTTGAGAGTGACCGTCGACAGCGGCTCGAAGCTCGCGTTCAGTACCAGCGTGTCCCGCATCCTGCCCACCTCCGTGTAGTGCCGGCCCACCCCCTGGCGGGCTTGGATCAACTCTGGCCGGGCTTGCCACAACGGACAACGCATTAAAAATGCCCTGCTCTGATCTCTCCAAGACCAGAGCAGGGCAAACAATGAAGGAACGATCAGCTACCCGGAGTCAGCTGTTCGAGGGACCGGTGTACGTACCGATCAGCTGGGCGCGTGCCAGAGTGTGGAACCGCAGATTGAATCCGACGACGGCGGGCGACACGTCCGCGCCCGGTCCCAGCTTCGCGGAATCCACCGCGTAAACGGTGAACACATAGCGGTGCGATTCCCCGGCCGGCGGAGCCGCCCCGCCGAAGTCCTTCGACCCGTAGTCGTTGCGGACCTGGACCGCCCCGGCCGGCAGACCCTCGAACTTCCCGCTGCCCGAGCCGACCGGCAGCTCGGTCACCGACGCCGGGATGTCGAACACCACCCAGTGCCAGAACCCGCTGCCCGTCGGGGCGTCCGGGTCGAAGCACGTCACCGCGAAGCTCTGGGTCTGCGCCGGGAACCCCTCCCACCGAAGGTGGGGGGACGTGTTCCCGGCCGCGTACACCTGGGCGTCCTGCAGCGGCGCACCCTCCTGGACGTCCTCGCTCACCACGGTGAACGAGGGCACCTCGGGGTGGAAGTCATGGGGGAGCGGCGGCCTCTTGAGCTCGCTCACGCGGGCACCTCCTGATCGGTAACCAGTGACGAAGGCGAGCCTAGAACCAGTTGCGCCGACCGCCGACCTCCGCCAGCCACTGGTGCAGATACGCCGCCCAGTCCGTCCCCTGGTAGTCGTGCAGACCCACCTGGAACGAGCGGTACGAGTCGCTGCCCTCGCTGAACAGACCCGGCTTCTTGTCCATCTCCAGGACGACGTCCATCGCGCGGTCGTCCGCGACGAAGGTCAGCTCCACCTGGTTGAGGCCCCGGTACTCCGACGGCGCGTAGAACTCGATCTCCTGGTAGAACGGCAGCCGCTGGCGCGTGCCGCGGATGTGCCCGCGCTCCATGTCCGCGCTCTTGAAGCGGAAGCCCAACTGGATGAAGGCGTTGAGGATCGCCTGCTGCGCCGGCAGCGGGTGCACGTTGATCGGGTCCAAGTCGCCCGAGTCCACGGCGCGCGCGATCTCCAGCTCCGTCGTCACACCGATGTGCATCCCGCGCAGCGGCTGGCCGTCGACCGTCGTGACCGGGGTCTCCCAAGGAATCTCCAGGCCGAACGGCACCACGTGCACCGCGCCCGCCTTCACCTCGAAGGCACCGCCGAGGCGCAGCTTGGTGAACTCGATGTCCTGCTTGGCCTCGTGGTCACCGCCCTCGACCTCGACGCGCGCCTGGAGACCGACCGAGAGCCCCTCGATCTGCTGGTCCACGGATCCGCCCTGGATCCGGACCTCGCCCTGGACGACACCGCCCGGCACTACGTTCGCCTCGGTCAGCTCGGTCTCCACCGAAGCGCCACCGGCACCCAGACTCGCAAGCAGCCGCTTGAACCCCATGCTGTTCCCTCCATAGATCCTGCCCCCACTAAACGCACAATCGCGGCCTCCGGTTCCGTCCCCCCACCGGGTACGCTCGGACGCCATGATCGCGGGCCCCGAACGTACGCCACTCCCACGCGGATTCTTCGACCGCCCCGTCCTGGAGGTCGCCCCCGACCTCCTGGGCCGCACCCTGGTCCGCCGCACCGCCGACGGCCCGGTCGAGCTGCGGCTCACGGAGGTGGAGGCGTACGACGGCGCGAACGACCCCGGTTCGCACGCATTCCGCGGCCGCACGGCCCGCAACAGCGTGATGTTCGGCCCGCCCGGCCACGCGTACGTCTACTTCACGTACGGGATGTGGCACTGCCTGAACGTGGTGTGCGGGCCGGAGGGCGCGGCGAGCGGGGTCCTGCTCCGGGCGGGCGAGATCCAGGTGGGCGCGGAGCTCGCGCGTAAACGTCGAATCTCGGCCCGAAATGACAAGGAACTGGCCAAAGGACCGGCCCGGCTGGCCACGGCCCTGGACGTCGACCGGGCCCTCGACGGCACGGACCTCTGCACCGGTACGGATGCCCCGCTCTCCGTACTTATGGGGACCCCGCCACCCGCCGACCTGGTACGCAGTGGACCGCGCACCGGAGTGGGCGGCGACGGAGCCCCACATCCCTGGCGGTTCTGGATCTCTGACGACCCGACAGTCAGCCCGTACCGGGCGCATCAGCCGCGCCGCCGCGCAACTTGACTCGGCCCGGCCGGACGCCTAACGTAGCCCGAGCCGCTTGAGACGGGCCCTGCTGTTCAGCAACCCGAAGCGGCCACCCACTACCTACGACTGACCCCAACGGGTCCTTGTTTCGGCATGCCGGAATTCGGATTTAGTGGCTCGATTATGAGCCGCCCGGGAAATCAGCTAAAGTAGTGACCACGCCGAAAGGGAAACCGCGAAAGCGAAAACCCCGAAAGCGAATCCCGCTGACCGGGAATCGGACACGAAAGAGTCTGATAGAGTCGGAAACGAAGGAAGCGCCCGGAGGGCCCGGAAACGGGAACAAAGGAAGCGTCCGTACCTTGAGAACTCAACAGCGTG
>NZ_BMTS01000024.1 GCF_014649795.1 Streptomyces melanogenes | reverse complement strand
GGCAAACCCGAACTGCAACCCAAAGCAATAGACCTCACCGTCAAAGCCATCGACAACCTCCGCCCCCTCGCCGCAAGAAACCCCACCTACCGACCGCAACTCGCTGACTGGATCATGTCACCCGCCTCTGCGCTCCTCGTCGCCACCTGTCAGAAGCCGCGCGCGATCCCACTGATACAGGAAGCGATCGACATCTACGCTGCCCTCAACCAGAGCGACCCTGTCACGTACGGGCCGAAGCTTACCCAGGCCCGGCAGCGACTCGCCGAGCTCCAGTGAAGCGGCCTGCTTGCGCGGGCATCGGCCCTCACGATCTCCTTCTCGACGGCGTCTGAAACGGTTCAACCGCCGCCGGCAGTGCGGGCCCGAGTGGCTCGCACCCGCCCGATTCCCGTTGGCACGGATCACGTCGAGGTCAGCGGGCGACACTCTCGGCCAGGTATTCCTCCCAGGTCCGCTTGCCCACCGCCCGGTCGGGTGCGGTCAGGGCGCCGGAACGGAAGCCTGCCCCGATCTTCCCCGGGATGAAGACCGGCAGGACGCGACGGCGCTTACCCGCCGCGCGCAGCCAGTCCTTGGCCAGCCGGTCGGCCGTGTACACCGTGGGCCCGGCAAGGTCCGCCACCCTCCCCCAGCCGCCGGCCGGGAGTGCCCCCTTGCCCGGCTCGCCCAGGGCCAACTCGACCAGCCGGTCCGCTACTTCGCCCTGGTCCACGGGCTGGCAATCGGTGCCGGTCGGCACGATGACCACGGGCAGCTTCGACAGGACCCCGAAAGCCATGTTCAGCAGCTCGGGAAACTGGGTGGCGCGCAGATTGGTCCAGCCGATCCCCGAGGCCTCCAGCAGCCGCTCGCACTCCAGCTTGATCCGGTAATAGGGGTACGGGATACGGTCGATCCCGACGATCGAGATGTTGACGATGTGCTCGACCCCGGAGCGCCTCGCGGCCTCCAGCAAGTGGTGGAAGGCCGGGATGTCGTTCTTGAAGTGCCGGATATCGCTCGCGCAGTGGATGACCGTGCGGACCCCGGCGAACGCCTCGTCCAGTCCGGTGCCGGCCGCCAGGTCACCGGTGAACCAGGCCACCTCCGGGTCGTCCGGCAGCGTGGCCCCGCGGGTGAGGGCCCGCAGTGGCAGCCCGGTGCGGCGCGCCCGGTCCAGCACCTCTCGGCCGAGCACACCTGTCGCACCGGTCACCATGATCGCGTCGTTCTTCATCAGCCACAGCCTCTCTCGTATTGCCGTCACCGATAAAGAACCGACGACTCACGAGTTCTGTGACAGCCCCGGCAGCTGATTCGCCAGAAAGGCCAGTTTGTCCGGGTTTCGGAGGATTCGGATGCCGGTGATCCCGGCCTCGCCGACCTCCAGCGCACCGAACGAGGTCAGCTCGCCGTCCTCCCAGCCGAGCACCACCGGACTGCCGTTCGCCTCGACGATCTCGATCCGCACCCCGTTCGCCCACCGGGCGAACATACCCGCCAGGAACCGGGCTACCATCTCCCGCCCGACGACCGGCCGCCGCGCCGCACTCACCTTGCCGCCGCCGTCCGACCACGCGACCACCTGGTCGGCGAGCAACGCCTCCAACTGCGACATCGCCCCCTCCGCCGCCGCCTCCAGGAACCGGGCCAGCAGCTCGCCACCCAGCGTCGGCGAGGAGGCGAACCTCGGCCGGTCGTCCGTCAGGTGCTGCTTGGCCCTGCGGTACAGCTGCCGCGCGTTCGCCTCCGAGCAGTCGAGCACGCCCGCGATGTCCCGATGGCTGTAGTCGAAGGCGTCGCGAAGCACCACAGCCGCCCGCTCCGGCGGCGTCAACCGCTCCATCATCACCAGCACCGCCAGCGACACCGCGTCCCGCTGCTCCGCCGTCTCCATGGGCCCCAGTGCCCCGGCGTCGGTCCGCACAGGCTCCGGCAGCCACGGCCCGACGTACTCCTCGCGCTGGGCCCGCGCCGAGGTCAGCCGGTTCAGGCACAGGTTGGTGAGCACCTTTGCCAGCCACCGCGCCGGCGCTACGACTTGGCCCGGCTCGGCCCCGTGCCACCGCAGATAGGCATCCTGCACGGCGTCCTCCGCCTCTGCCGCCGACCCGAGCATCCGGTACGCCAACGAGAACAGCTGGGGCCGGTAGGCCTCGAACTCTTGCGCCTTGTGCATGGAGCGTTTTCCAACCTCGCGCTGATGAGCGGTGAAGGATGAGGATGGCCTTCACCACGTCGGTAATCCGGTTGTGCTGCAGCGGAGCCTCGTGGGAGACGCCACCCTTTGAGGGTGGTCATGGCCCGTCCGCCGAGGCAGCTTATCTTGGCGTGGGTGGTGTGGTGACGGCGCGGCCGCCTCGTGAGGCGGCGGCCGCGAAGCGGTACCTGGACGGGACTGCCGGCGCCTTGGTATGTCTTGTCCGCCAAGGGCGACGCGGTCACGTTCTATGACATGGGCCCCTACTACGAGATCTGGCAGAACGACCGCAACACCGGCCGGCCGCTCATCATCCAGGACGGCAACCTGCGGTTCGTGCAGGGCGCCACCCCGGGCAAGTTCAACCTCCAGGACTCCACCTGGGACTGACCGGCCCGCCAGCAACGACGGAGCCCCGCGGCAGCTCGCCGCGGGGCTCCGTCGTCCTTGCCCTACAGACCGGCAGCCACGGCGCATCCGCCGCGCACCGCACCGGTTCCAACCCCGTGTCCCGACTCACCACAGTGGCCATCTATCGGTGATAGTCACAGCTGGCAGCCTCGATGCCCACGTTCGGCGTGTGCCGGCACGAGGAACAGTGGCCTGGTGCCGGATCGCCGGCCGGGCCGCTGTCAGCTGATGTCGAACCGGATCGAGTACTTCGTGGTGCAGGAGCTGTTGAACCCGCCCGAGTACTTGCAGATGTAGTACTCGACGTACCCCGACGTGTTGCCCTTCAGAGTGGACGGCGAGTACCACCACGTCTTGCCCTGGCCGCTTCCGCTGCCCGCCGACATCACGAACGAGTCACTCGCCACCTGCTCGCCGCCGGGAATGTGCACCGTCCAGTTCAGCTGCACCGAGTGGCTGTCGGCCGCCGTGTCGGCGACCAGGGTCTGCAGACCCAGGTTCGAGTTGGTGGCGTACGTCATCAGCGTGGCGTTGCCGTAGCTCGCGGTCACATGGCCCGTGTACTCCGTCGCGGCGGTCGCGTCTCCGGCCGTCACCATCGCCAGCGCGGCGGCCGCGGGAACGGCGACCTTGGCTATGCGACCAAAGGAAATCTTCTTCACGCCAGTCTCTTCTCTCGTCCGTGGAGCCGAATTATCGGTCAACTGCCGCAGACACCCAGCAGCTGACCACGGGAGCGGGCCGCGCTTTCGTGGCCGACATGGACGATGCTGGCACTGCCCCTTAACAGAGCGATAACACCTCATTAACGCGCTTACTAACCTGCTCACAGCCCGGTTGGCTCGGGAAGCTCTCCGAGGGTGACCAGGCGGACGGCGGCGCTTACGACGTCGCCGGGGGTGAGCACCTGGGCGCGCAGGCGAGCCCGTTCGGCAAGCGCCGCGCCGTCGGCCGCAAAGGAGCGCAGCAGGTCGCGGTCGGGATCATCGGTGGCGCGGGGGCCGTCGCCCCGGACCTCCTGCCACTGGATCAGCGCTTCCACTGCGGGCTGCTCGGCTCGCTGGCAGCCGGCCACCCATTTGGACGCGGGGCCCGCACCGCACGCTATCCGGTGTAAGCAGGGTGCCCGGGCCCGGGCCTCTATATGAAGCCCACGGGCGGTCTGTCGAACCAGGATTTACGTTCGACCGCGGCAGTGCCGTGCCGAGCGCCATGATGACGTGGTGGAGATAGCTCGCCTGGTGCTCGACTTCATCAAGGTTCTGGCCTGGCCCCTCGTCACAGTCTTCGCGGCACACGTCTTCAGGGCCGACATCCAGCGTCTGTTTCTGCGGGTGCGAACGCTGAGTGCGCCCGGCATCGATGCCGAGTTCTCGGAAGAAGTAGCCGAGACGAACGCTGAGGTTGAAGCTGCCGTGCGCCGAGGGGAGGAAGCCGGCAGTGCCTCAGACAACTTGGGGGTGCACGCTCCGCGGCGGCTGGGGCGCGGCGGGCCTACCTTGGACTCTCTGCTCGCAACAGCAGCCACCAATCCCGATATGGCGATCATGGGCTCGTGGCGAGCCCTGGAACAGGTGATTTATGACGTGACACAGAGCGTTCTTGACACTGACCAGTCCGCGCGAGCGGCGACCATGCTCAGAGCGTTGAACCTTCCGCCCTACATCAAGGATGCTCTCGACCGTCTGCGGCGTGTCCGCAACGAAGTGACGCACGAACGAGGCGGCTCAGCGAGCCCGGGCACAGCCGCGGACTACGTCCACAGCTGTGACGCCATGGCGGTGTGGCTGGAGCGCCACGGCCCGGACCTCCTGCTGAGACCATAGGACTCGTCCGAGCCCGCGCCGGCCGCTCCCGGGTCGAACCCCGCCGCCGAACCCGGCACCTGGTCCTGGGACTGCTCGTGGACAAGCTGTCCCCCGCGGCGGTGCCGCTGCACGCCTGGGCTAGGTTCGGCAGATGACCAAGAAGACAGAAGGAACCGGCCCGCTTGACGATCAGGAATTCGCAACGTTCCGTGACCTGCTGCGCCGCTACCTGGCACACGAACTGGACCAGTGGGAACTCCTGCGAACCGACACCCCCTACGGGACGGCCTACCTCCACATGTCACGCGCACTGCCCCCAGGCACCACCAAGGAGATGTACCGTCACATCTGACACACCACTCCCCTCCGCAGCCCCTTCCCACCCCCGGGCCGGCCTGCCCGTGCCCAGCACCCCAGTCACCCTCACGACGAGAAGATCACGCTCCTCACCGCGCACGGCCACACCGGATACGGCGGACCGGGGGAGGTCAGCACACGCTGCCAGCTCCATGCCGCACCCCTGGGCAGTCCCACCAAAGTGAGCACCGCCTACGCCACAGGCCCAAGCGGGGTCTCACGAGGAACTCAATGCATCCCGTGCGCGCTCCGTAGCAGCCGCCGACACCATCCCCAGGCTCGCAGGGACACGTAGCCGCACGACCGGCGACTCACCCCCGGAGAAGCGGAGACCTGCTGTGGCAGCCCTGCCCCGGGGCCACCGCCCCCGACACGAAGCCGCCCTCCCCTCCCCTGGCGCCGCCGCTCGCCGCCGCCCTACCCTCGCCCCTATGACGATGGTGATCGAAACGCGAAAGCCACCCGCGGGTCCTCCCTCCAAGCCGCCGCCCGGACGCCCCCCTTCAGCCCCAGGGCCGGACAAAAACCCGCCCGTCCCCCCGATGCCTCCGAGCCCGGACGCCTGACCGCGAGTGGTGGCTATGCACGTGGAACACATCGGCTGGGAGCAGCTGCCCGCCGAGGCTCGCGCGGCGGTGGACGGCCGGGTCGGAGCGGGGTATGAGAAGGCCGACATGTCCACGGGGGACAGCTCCGGCATCGCCACCCTGCTCTTCCTCCCTGACGGTTCGAAGGTCTTCGTCAAGGGTCTGCCCCTCGGGCACGAGCGGGCCGAGGAGCTGGAGAGGGAGGCGTGCGTCAGCCCCCATCTGCCCGACTACGCGCCCAAAGTGCTGTGGCAGGTGGACGCGGGGGGCTGGCGGCTCCTCGGGATCGAGGGCGTCACCGCCACCCCCTGGGCGGACTTCACCACCGACGGCGACCACCTGGAGCGGGTGGCGCAGGTGCTGCGGGACTTGAGTACCCGCCCGGCACCCGACGTCGGACTGATGACGGCCTGGGACCGGTGGGGGCATTACTGCGAGCCCGGGGACGAACCCCTGCTGACCGGCCAGACCCTGTTGCACGCGGACCCGGCGGCGACCAACTTCCTGATCGGCCACGACCGGACGTGGCTGGTCGACTGGGCGTGGGCGGCCCGGGGACCGGCATGGGCTGATGCGGCCCTGTGGGGCTTCCGGCTCGTCCTGGACGGACGACAGACCCCCGAGGAGGCAGCGGCGTGGGCACTGACCATTCCCGCCCTCGCTGGCGCCCCCCGTGCGGCGGTGCACATCCTCACCGAGGCAGAGGCAAGGTCATGGGAGGACTGGAAAACGTACGGTGTGGAGGGAATCGAACGGACCGTCACCGCTGCCCGCCAGTGGGCCGACTTCTGGGACTGAGGGCGAACAGATGGGACGACGGCGACCCCCTACGTGGAGCCGTTGCGTCACATGGCAGGTAGCGCCTGGAGCGCAACGCCGACTTCGGCACCTGTCTCGTGGACGCCTTCGAGCCGAACGGCCACCGCCCCCACAACGTCGTCGGCAACGCATGGGAATGGTGCGCCGGCGCCTGGAGTTCGGGCCCCGCCGTTACGACGGGGCCCGAGAAGGTGATCCGGGGCGGACCCCACGGATCAGGCGGTGCGTCGGTGTGTCAGAGGACGTTGACCGCGCTCCAGGCCGCGGCCACGGTGGCGTACTCGGGGCTGGTCGCGCCGTAGAAGTCCTTCGCCGCGTTCAGGGTCGCGGTGCGGGCGCCCTTGTAGTCCGTGGTGGAGGTCATGTAGACGGTCAGCGCCCGGTACCAGATGGCGGAGGCCTTCTGGTTGCCGATGCCGGTGACGGTGGAGCCGTTGTACGTCGGGCTGTTGTAGCTGATGCCGTTGATCGTCTTGGCGCCGCTGCCCTCGCTGGCGAGGTAGAACCAGTGGTTGCCGACGCCCGAGGAGTTGTGCACGTCCAGCCGGCCGACGGACTTCGACCAGTAGTCGGCGGAGCGGCCGTCCAGGGACGGCTTGTCGAAGCGGCGCAGCCACGGCGGGGTGGACTGGTCGCTGAAGAGGTAGTCGGGGGTGTCGACCGGGTTGTTGGCGTACCACTCGACCATGGTGCCGAGGATGTCGCTGGTGGCCTCGTTCAGGCCGCCGGACTCACCGCTGTAGCGCAGGTTGGCGGTGGCCGAGGTGACGCCGTGGGTCATCTCGTGGCCCATGGTGTCGAGGTCGACCTGCTCGGGGTCGGTGGTGCCGTTGCCGTCGCCGGTCATCATGCAGAAGCAGGCGTCCGACCACTGGGCGTTGTCCCAGTTGGTGCCGACGTGGACGAAGACGGTGGCGCCGCGGCCGTCGTTCTTGATGCCGTTGCGGCCGAAGGTGCTCTTGTAGTAGTCGTACGTCTTCGCGGTGTTGGCGTGCGCGTCGACCGCGGCGGTGGAACGGTCGGTGGAGAACTTCCGGCCGTCGCCCCAGATGTTGTCGGCGTCGGTGAACAGCGTGCCCGAGGAGCTGTTCAGGGACGAGGAAGACGCGTTGCGCGCATCCTTGGTGATGTGCTTGCGGGTCGGGTCGATCAGGGCGAAAGTGCCGTCCGCCTGCTGGGTGGTGTCGAGGGTGATGTCACCGGTGTACTCGGAGTGGCCGGTGCCGGTCGCCTCATGCTCGACGTCGTAGTTCTCGATCGCGGCGCCGGTGGTGGCGTCGGTGACGAATACCTCGCCGTGCGGCTGTCCCTTGTCGCCCAGACCCTGCACCGTGGTGCGCCAGGCCAGGCGGGGGGTGCCGTCGGCGGCCCACACGATCAGCTCGGGGGTGGACTTGGCGTTGCCGACCAGTCCCTGCGAGTGCTTCAGGGCTCCGGCCGCAGCACCCTTGGAGTCGAGGGTGGGAGTGACGGACTTGGGCGCCACCCGGTGGGCCTTGGCGTGGGTGGATCCCGTGAGCGAGCCGTCGGCCTTCTGGTGGACGACGAAGTCGCCGCCGACGACGGGCAGGTCCTGGTAGGTCCGCTCGAAGCGGACGTGCTGGGTGCCGTTGGCGTCGATCACGACATCCTTGACGTGGAGCGTCTGCCCCGCCCCGAATCCGAAGGTGTCGGCGTGGCGGGTCACGTTTGCCGTGGCGTGGGATATCGCCGTGTCGCGGACGGAGGTTGCGTGCTGCACCGCATGGGGCTGCGAGTGCGCCGGTATGGCCATCGCACCTGCGGTGATGACACCGGCGGCGACCATCGTGGAAAGGGCAAGGAGGGAACGGGGCATGACGGGGTGTTTCCTTCGCTCGTCGTGGGGGTGACGACGTCCGTGGACGTTGACGCGAAGTGTTCACCAGGTGACATGTTCCTGACGTGATCCCATGTGGGATACAACTGCGGAGCTATAGGGGGTGGGGAATCGCAGCCCGGCCGGTCACCTGTCCGCGCCGAGGGCGAACTCCTCGCCGCCGGCCTCCCACCAGGCCAGGTACTGCGGCCGCTGCCGCACCAGCGCCAAATACCCGGCCAACAGACGCTCGCTCACCGCGTCGGCGAGCTGGGGCGGCACCGATTCCGTGTTCCAGGCCAGTTGCAGCCGCCGGTGGAACGGGACGTCCACAAGCGGCCGCTGCACGGTGCCCGGGGCAGGGACGTCGGCGGTCGGCCACACACCGCAGACGGCACGCCGGCCGGCGACCAGGATCTGCGCCACGGACAGGTCCGGCGTCACGTGCGCGATGTGCGGAGTGAATCCCGCCGACTGACAGGTGAGATGGAGGTACGCGTGCACACCGCTCTCGTCGGCCTCCGGCATGACCCACTCCTCGCCCCTCAGTTCGTGCAGGCTGACCCTCTCCTGGCGGGCCAGCGGGTGGTCCTCGGAGAGCAGGACGAAGACCGGCTCACGCAGCAGCGTGCGCGTCGCCACCGACTCGCCGACCGGAAGAGGGAAACCCGGGAACTCGCCGAACACCGCGATGTCGCATTTCGACCGGCTCAGCATTTTCACCAGGGTGTGCACGGAACGGCGGGCATCGGTGGTGAGCCGGCGTTCCGGGACGAGTTCGAAGAGGGCGGAGATCAGCAGCGGCGCCAGGGGGCCGGCGGTTCCGCCCGCGCGCAGCGGCGCGGCAGCCTCCGTGTCCGCCTCGGCGGCCGAACGCGCGTGCTCGCGCAGCCGGTCGAAGCCGACCACGAGGTCACGTGCGCAGCGCAGGACGTACTGACCGTTCTCGTTCGGCTTCACCCCCTCGGCGCTGCGGATGAAGAGGGGGCCGCCCAGCTCGTGCTCGATCCGCTTCAGCTGAGCGCTCGTGGCCGGCTGGGAGAGCTGCAGCCGTGCGGCGGCTCCGCGGATGCTGCCGGCCTCGGCGACGGTGAGCAGGACACGGAGGTGACGGAACTCGAGGTGCATGAACATTCCCCGCTCAGCGCGGAGAGCCCTTGCACCCCCCGTGACCAGCAGTACCAGCTGCCCGGGGGCATGGTGACCAAGAGTCTGACGGACCTGTCGGGGCGGCAACCACGGGACGGCAAAATCTGCGGGCGAACGCCACGGTCCTGCGTCCCTGCCCTCCAGCGGCTCCGGCGGTCCTCAGGAGGGCAGGTTCTGCTCCGCCCAGACCACCTTGCCGGTCACGGTGCGGCAGGAGCCCCATCGGCGGCAAAGCATGTTGATGAGCTGGAGGCCCCGGCCGCCCTCGTCGCTGAGATCCGCGTGCTGGATCTGGGGCAGGTCCGGGCCCGTGTCCGAGACCTCCACAACGAGTCGCTCACCGCGCAGCAGCCGGAGCCGGCCGGGTCCGTTGCCGTAGCGCAGGGCGTTGCCGACGAGTTCGGAGACGACGAGTTCGCAGACGTCGGCGAGCTCTGTCAGATCCCACGCGGCGAGCTGGTTGGTGACCAGGCCCCGGGCGACGGACGCCGCACGCCCTTCCTGCGGCAGCTGCCACTCGCGCAGGCCCGTGGGGGCGGGAGAGGCGATCGTCGCGACGAGCAGCACGGCCTCGTCGAAACGGGCAGTGCCAGCGGGGGCGCTCCCGATCAGGCCGCCGCCTTCCAGAGCCTCCGGTGCCAGACCACGCGCCGCCGAGCGCAGGCGTTCCAACTGGTGGTCCAGGTCCGCATGCCGGGACTTCACCAGACCGTCCGTGTACATGACCAGATGGCCGCCTGCCTGGACTTTCAGGCGGATCGGGTCGTACGGAATCACTCCCGCGCCGAGCGGCGCGCCGATGGGCAGGTCCACGAACTCGGCGGAACCCCGCCCGTCGAGGAGCAGCGGTGGCAGGTGCCCGGCGCTGGCCAGCGTGTAGGTGGAGTCGGCCGGGTCGAAGACAGCGCAGAGGAAGGTGGCGACCTGCTCGTCCTCCAGGTCACGCGTGGCGAGGTCGAGCCGGGCCAGGACGCGCTCCGGAGCCATGTCCAGGGTCATCAAAGTGCGAGCCACCGCCCGCAGACGCCCCATGGTCGCGGCCGCGGGCAGCCCGTGCCCCATGACGTCGCCCACCATGAGGGCCGTACGTCCGCCGGGCAGGGCCATGACGTCGTACCAGTCCCCGCCCACACCGTGGTGGGCCGTCGAGGGCGCGTACTCGGCCTGCACACGCAGCCCCGGCGTCACCGGGGTCGCGCGCGGCAGCAGCGAGCGTTGCAACGAGATGACGTGCTCGCGCTCGCGCCCGTACAGCCGGGCGTTGTCGATGTAGACGGCGGCCTGGGAGGCCAGGTGTTCCGCCAGTGCGAGGTCGGTGGAGGAGAACGGTGGTGTTCCGGGGCCGCGTACGAAGTCAGCGCTGCCGAGCAGCAGCCCGCGGGCGATCAGCGGCACGGCAAGATAGCTGTGCACTCCGGCGGCACGCATCTTCGCCGCGGCACTCTCCGTCGGCGCGACCTTGATGAAGTCGTCGCTCCGCATCCGGCTCACCATCACCGGCTTGCCCTGCCGCAGACAGTACCGGTGGAGCAACGTCTCGTGCGCCTGCTCCGTGCGGACGAAGGTCTCGCCCACCGGAGTGGGCTCCAGGGCGGACAGCTCTTCGATGGCGCACAGCGCCGTGGCCCGCATGAGCGGGACGCCCCTACCCGTCCACCGTGAGCCCTCCTCGCCCCGCAGGACGCTCTCCAGGATGTCGACAGCGGCCCCGTCGGCGAAGCCGGGCACCGTGAACTCGGCCAGCTCCTGGGCGGTGCGCTCCAGATCCAGAGTCGTGCCGATCCTGGAGCCGGCGGAGTTCAGCCAGGCGAGCCTATCGCGCGTGGTGATCCGGTCGAGGGGGACCTCGCCGGCGCTCCGGCCGAGCCGCCTGCGGGCACCGGCCGACCGGTGCGCCGCGGCCCCCTTCCCCGCCGAGGCACGGCTGGCCAGGCGCCGCCTCCCTTTGCCGCCATTCACTCTTTCGACCTCCCGACAGGACCTCGATCCCTGCTGGTGCCCAGCATGCACCTCTTCCCGGCCAATTGGGCCGATGCCGGCCGGACAGCCGGACAGGAGTTCGGCCGCTACGGCGCGGCGCGCGGGAAGGTCACGGACCTCGGCGTGCAGGCACAGCCACCGGACGGGATCCCCGATCATCAGCCGGGCCGCAGCATCCGACCCGTATAAGGAGACGCGTGCTCCGTACCCGCTACGCCCAAGAGGCCCGCCGTCGTCGGCGCGGTGACGGTGCCTGTGACGCAGCAGATACCGTCGATCGCCCGTTCACCGGATCCGGCGCTCATCGTGCGCACAACCCCCACCGGTGCCCGTCCGCGAGGGCCCTCGCCGTCCTCCGCCAGGTGAACGACTGCCAACACCGCGCATGAACGGCGTCGGCGTTCCGGGACGTCGTCCCGACCGGCCCCCGGCGGTGGGGTGGGGAGTGAGCGTGACCCGACTCGGCAGAGGCAGGCACCGGCAGCCGGGGTGCTGCGCCCAAGAGTACGGCCGCCGTCCGCCCTGCAGCGGGGCCTGATGGCAGCGGGCCCGTCGCCGGTGCGGAATGCGGTGGGCCCAGGTGCCCGGCCGCAGGACGCACCGCTCGCACCGCCCGCCCCCCACCCCGCTCCCATCGCCTCGTGGCCTGATCTAGGCGTACCGGAATGTCCGGACAAGGCAGGTCCAACTGGGAAGTGACATGGGAAGCTTGACCACCTTTTGGATCTTGGAAGGGACTCCCATGCCACGACTTTCCCCTCGCCGTGACCGTTTCGCGCCACGACAACGCCTCCGTCGGCTGACACACCTGGTCACCGCTGGTGCAGCCCTGGGTGCGGTACTGCTCGCACCCGGCCCCGCCGCGGCCAGCGGGACGACCTTCACCGACGCCTTCCACAACCTCGGGCCCGCGACGAAGGCCGACTGGATGAAGGACCTCGCGGGCAGCACCTGGCTGGCGGCGCTCTCCCTGCCCGGCACCCATGACACCCTCTCCGTCCACGGAGAGGCCATGACGGAGACGCAGGAGAACTTCGGCGACAGCGCGAACACGCTCACAGCGCAGTTGGAGCGGGGCATCCGTGCCATCGACCTGCGGGTCCGTGTCACCGAGAACCGGTACTTCACGGTCCATCACGGAAAGGTCTACCAGAAGGCGAACTTCGACGACGTACTGACAAAGGCCCAGGACTTCCTGGGCAAGCACCGCAACGAGACACTCGTCATGCGCCTGAAGGCCGAATGCTCGCGCGGGGGCGAGAGCGTGGGCATAGGCGACTGCGAGAACGACCCCAAGACCGTCGACAGCGCGAAGATCGAATCGATCTTCAAGGACTACGTGTCCCGCTACCCCAATCTCTTCTACCGCCCGTCGGTCGACGGGAAAACGGGAGTTCCCCGTCTCTCGCAGGTCCGGGGCAAGATCGTGCTGGGCAGCTTCGACCACGTCGACGGCCAGTCCGGGATCAACTCCTTCAACAGCCACCAGGAAGACCACTGGAAGCCGTCGAACATCCCCGAGAAGTTCGACCTCGTCAAGGCGAACCTCGAACAGGCCGTCCGCGACGGCAGCGGTGAGATGTACGTGACGTACACATCCGCGTCGACGGTCCCCGACCTGTCCCCCGCCATGTTCGCGGGCGGATACGGGTGGCACAACAACCAGCCCGCCGTCGCCGGCGTCAACGTCCGGCTGATGCAGTACCTCAACAACGGCGGGGGCAACGGCCACCTCGGGATCGTCATGATGGACTTTCCCGGCTGGGCCCTGGTGGACAACATCATCGCCCGCAACCAGGGCAATGCCGTCACGGACGGCCACCAAGCGATCTGGCTGGTCAACGCCGACAAGACCTACGTCGACACCAAGTACGGCCGCTGCATGGTGCGGGGGCCCGAGTTCGACAGTTCCAAGACCGGCGGTCTGGTCACCCAGCGCACGTGTCAGCCCAAGGCGCCCGGCAGCCACCAGTGGGGCGTCGAGAAGCCCCCGTACGACGGCAAGGGCTACTACCAGATCAAGTCCAGCAACGGCTCGTGCCTGACGGTCCCCTACAACAACGGCACCCCGCCGTCGGCCGGGACCCAGCTGTTCTGGTGGGGATGCGAGACCCGCTGGTTCTCGGGCAGCCAGCTCTGGAACGTCATCCCCACTCCGGTCGAAGTCAACGGTGAGCGCAGGACGGCCTACAAGTTCATCAACAACTGGACAGGGCAGTGCCTGTCGGTGGACCCGTCCACCGCCTCCACCTCGGGCGGCAAAGTGACCCAGGACACCTGCCCCAAGTAACACCCGTACCGGGACGCAGGGGCGGCGTCGAACCTGACCCCTGCCCCGGCACGGAAACAGCAAAGCGCCGCTGAAGTCGGCGCCCGTGAGCACGGCACCGCATAGGTTCACCCTCTCCAGGCACAAGCCACGCAGCTCGACGTCAGCCAAGTCGGGCCGGGCGTCAGAGGGGTCGGCGCTCCACCGATGGGTGCCGGCGCCCGGTATCAGCCGGTGTTCGTGGGCCGGGTGGTGGCGACGCTGATTCACCTGCGTTGCCGAACGAGCGGTATACGGCGTGCTGTTTGCCGGGCGCTGCCGTCGATGACGGCAGCGCCCCAGTGCGAAGAAGCCCGGGGCGCTTTGGTAAACCAGGTGCAGTTGGCCTCCTGCACAGTGAGCGCCTGCGGTCACCAGTAGAGCGCGCAGATGGGCAGCCGCGGCCAGTGTGTTCCGCGACGGGTTTCACCAACGCGGAACACACTGGGCGCAGCGCTGATCAGGATTGTCGCGTCCCGCGGGTGCGGGTTGCGCGGCAATCAGGTGGTCAGATGCCGGGGCCCAGGCCGGTGAAGATCCGGCTCTTGACGCCCTCGGTCTTGAGGTCGAAGGTCTTGTCGATGCCGCCGGAGTCGTTGGCCAGCCACACGCCGTTGACGGTGACTTCGGTGGGCAGGCCGAAGAGGCTGCCGTCCACCTTGACCAGGGCCGTGCCGGTCACGCCCCCGAGCTCCGGCCACCAGTGCTGGACCTTGATCTCCGCACCGATCCCGAGGCGGGTCTCCTGCGTCCAGCGGATGGCCAGGGCGCCCATGCACCAGCCGGCCTGGAACCCGCCGTTGTTGTGGAAGAGGCGGACCTTCTTCAGATCGCCGATGTCATCGATCGACAAGCGGTAGTGGCCCCACGAGCCCTGCTCGAAGTCGTCGCCCGGGTTGTCCAGCTCGATCGCCGGGCTGGTGCCCTTCTCACCGATCAATTGGATCTTCACGGCCGCGTCGGTCCCGGCGTCCCGGATGTTGGCCGTGTGGATGTCCACGTCATAAGTGATCTTCTCGGACACGCAAGTCCTCCAACCAAAGGCTTCACTTGGTGATCGAACAATGACGCTAGGCGACCATCGTTCGGGGTGACCAGAGAGGATCACGCCATCCTCACCCCCCCTGCCCAGCACGGAGCGGATCGTCGACTGCGCCCTCGCAGCACCGCGATCCGGTGCGTCATCCACTCACCGACGTCGGACGCCGTCCACTCCCCCAGGCAGGCACTCGCGAGCGCCGAGAACCGCCCCGCCACCCGCGTCGGTCCCCGATCGTCTCCGGCCGGAACCGCGCGGGGCAGGGTCGGCTCGAGCACGACAATGCCCTGGCCGAGTCGTTCTTCCAGAGCCTCAAGCACGAGTTGCTCCACGGGAGGCGCTGGACCTCGAAGGCGCAGACCCGCCTCGAGTTGTTCCGCTGGCTCTCGTACGACAACCGGCGCCGCCATCACTCCGCCCTCGGCTGCCTCACACCAACCGAGTTCGAACAACAACTCACCACGTCACATACGCTGCCACTCGTCGCATGAAACCCGGTGTCCATCCCGAGGATCAACCTCAAACCCAGCCATGCCCCGCCGCAAGGACCCGCAACGCCTCCCAGCACTCCGACCGCAACCGCACTCCCGCGCCCTTCCACCCGCCCCTCTATGACGAGCGAAGAAGAGACGTCACCCGGGGTGGAGAAGATCAAGAAGATCTCGTCGTGGGCGGCCATTCTGTTTGCTCCCACGTTGGTGGGGACGATTTACGGGATGAACTTCGAGAACATACCGGAGTTGAAATGGGCGGCCGGGTACCCGTTCGCAATTCTGCTGATGGCGGGGGCGTGTGTGAGCCTGTACTTCATCTTCAAGCGGCGGGACTGGCTGTAGGTATCACGCCAGAGCACACCGACCCGCACCTGGTCGCCGCCTTCGACCCGCTCACCCCCGACCCCGGCCGCGACCCGAACGCCACCTACAAGCAGCTGCAGCGCCTGCTCGACCAGCCCGTCAACGCCCTGCCCAAGAGCCGGCGCCCCGCCCAGCACGTGTGGCACCTGTCCGTACGCGCAGCCCCCGAGGACCCCATCCTGTCCGACGAGGACTGGGCCGCCATCGCCCGCCGCATGGTCGCCGCCACCGGCATCGCCCCCGACAGCGACAACGCCGCCTGCCGGTGGGCGGCGATCCGCCACGCGGATGACCACATCCACATCATCGCCACCCTGGTACGCGACGACGGCCGCCGCCCCCGTCGGCACAACGAAGCCCGCCGCGCCCAGGCCGAGGCCCGCCGCATCGAAGCCGACTACGGGCTGCGCCGTGTCACACCCGGCGACGGCACCGCCGCCCAACGCCCCACCAGCGCCGAACGCCGCAAGGCCGAGCGCCAGGGCCGGGATCGCCCACCGCAGGAGCAACTGCGCGAGACCGTCCGCCAGGCCGTGGCCGGCACCGCTGGCGAGGCGGAGTTCTTCGGCAGGCTCCAGGCCGCCGGGCTCCTGGTCCAGCAGCGCATCGCGCCCTCCGGCGACCACACGAGGACGGCGCCCCCGTCTTCTACTCAGGCTCCAAGCTCTCCCCCCGACCTGTCCCTGCCACGCGTGCGCAAACGATTCGCCATGGACCCCAGCGCCAAGCACGAGCACCCCACCTCCCGGGGCACCGCCCGGCCGACCAGGCCGGTATCGGCTCCGGCCACCGCCCGACGCATCGCCACCCACACCACCTGGATCACCCTGCTCACCCTCGACCAGGACGGTGACGGCGCGGCGGCTGCCCGTATCGCGGCCACCGGCGAGATCCTCGACAGCCTCGCCCAGACCAGCCCCGCCCCCATCCGCCAGCAGCTACGCGAGGCAACCTGGGCATTCGAGCGTGCCAACCGCTCCCACACCCGGGAGCAATACCGGCACGCCCAGGCCCTGCGCCGCGCCGCCCGCGACCTCCGCTACGGCGGACCGGGGCGAGGACGGCGCGATCACCGCGATGCTGATCGACACCCTGTTCTTCCTCGCCACCGCCGCCGCCCACCTGCGCGCCGCCTACACCATCGCGGCCAAGGAGCCGATGGCCCGGCTGCGGGAACAGGGCCGCCGCCTGGCCCTGCCCGTACAAGACTGGTCCGCCGCCCTCCTGCGGGCCGCCGCACCCGAGATCGCCGAGCAGGCAATCAGCGAGGCGGGCTGGCCCGCGCTCGCCGCCACCCTCACCCACGCCTACCAAGCCGGACACAACCCACAAACCCTGCTCGCGAAAGCCATCACCCAGCGGGAACTGGACACCGCCGGGTCCCTCAGCGAGGTCCTCGTCTGGCACCTGCGCCACCTCACCGGCCTACCCGCCGATGCCGCTTCGGGTCGGCGTCCCCAGGTCCCGACCGCGCCCACCCAGCAGGCCCGTCCAGCAAAGGGCGCACCGTCCGCAAACGCCACGACATCAAGACGCGGCAGGTAGGACCAGGTCCCGCTGGAGTGGCCAGCCGATGTAACACCGAGCGGCCGGGTCGGCCATGACCCGGCCGCTCGTGGCACGAAGTTGCCGATGCGCGAGGAATCGCGCGGAGACCAGGTCTACCGTCGAACCTGGACCAGGGCGCGCGTGCCGCTCGTACGCCAAGCCCCGCCGCCCCGTTCCAGAGCATCCAGGGTCTTCTGCTCCAGCCCCACGATGACGTCGGACTTCAGTGTGCGCAGCGCCGCGACAGCCCCGGGGAAGTACGCCGTGAGGTCGGCGAACGGCGTCATCACGTCCCACATCCGGTCACCCACCAGCCGACGGTAGTTGAGGTCGCCTTTCAGGACGGTCAGCGAGACGGCCGCAAACTGTTCCCGCAGGTCCTCCGGCATCCCCTCGTACGGCAGCGGGGCGCAGAAGAACGGGTGGGCGCGGACCTCCAGACACCCGTTCGCCATGGCGTCCCAGAGGCGCCCACCAATCCCACCGGCTTCGCCAGGCGCCTCGGCCAAGCGGCGGAGGCAGTCGACAACGTCCGCCGTCATCGCGTCGGAGACGAAGTACGGGCGCGGCTTGACGTGGAGCACGATCCTCTCGGCGTGCCGGTGCAGGAGGAGGTGGTCGATGAGGATCAGGTCCGGGATCAGCTCGCGCCCCGCGTTGTCCGCCACCACGGCGACCGTCGTGCTGGCTCCGGCGGGCAGCAGCTGCCACAGCACGGCGCCGTCGTCGACCACCAGGCCGCCGGTAGCGTCGCCGGGCGCTGCCTCCCCCTCCGTGACTCGGAATCCGAGGTCCGCGCGGTTGCCCCAGAGCGAGGCGTGAAGCAGGGCCCTGGCCCGCTCGTCGGGTGGCACGTCGGCGAGTGCGTCCAGGGCCCGTAGTTCCTCGTCCACCGCCGCGCCGCGCAGTTCGGCCCGCTTGAAGGGGGCGAAGGGATCGATTCCCTGCCACGGGCCCGTACCGAAGTACTCGATGGCACCGAGGAGCCTGCGGTAGAAGTAGCTCTCCGCCCACAGGAACGGGGCGTCAAACCACGGTCGTCCGAAGTACTCCCGCCCCCAGTCTGCCCACTGCGCGTGATCGTGCTCCGAGGGAACGAGCGGTTCGACGACGCCGCGGGTGATCTCGTCCAGCAGGGCGTCGAGGGCCTCATGCTGGCGACGGCCGTACGGGAAGGCGTCTCGCACCTGCTGGATCAAGGCGGGATGCCGTTTGGCCAGGACACCCCAGGCGAACGAGCCGGGCTGATTGCTCAAGATGACCGGTGCGTCACGTCCGGCGGCCGGGCCGGAGCGATTGGCGATGCCGTCGTCGGGGGTGCGGGAAGTCTTCTCTGTCATGGTGTCCAAGCCCTTCGCTTGTCGCTCACGCGTCCATAATCTTCAGGGCCACGACGCCGTTGATCAGCTCCGTCCCCGCACCCTCGACGTGAGCAGCAAGTCGAGGACGCGACCTGCGGCCATAATTCCCGTCTTCCGTCAGGCGACGTTCAACAGTTCGCCGAGGTCGTCACGGCCACGCGTGTCGTCTGGGAGGACCTGGTACAGGGCCAGGGCTCGGGTCTGGGTGAGTCCGTTGCGGTAGGAGGCCGGGAGGCCGCCGTAAGCGCGAGCCGCGACGTGCACGGCCGCTTCCCGATCGCCGTCGTGGGCGAGGCAGGACGCGTGGTCGATCGCGATCAGCGCCCGTGTCATCAGCGACGGTGCCCGCGACAGCTCCAGGGCGGCGGCCTGCGCCTCGTACGCGCGCCGGGTGTCTCCCAGGTGGGTGAGGGCCTGGCTCATGTGGACCTGGTGTTTCTGCATCGGGTAGCCGAACCAGGTGTCGGCGTGCTGCTGTGGGCTGAGCCGGTCGGCGAGGCGTTCGACGTCCGTAACGGCGATGCGGGCCTTGTCGCCGTCGCCGCCGATCGCGTACGCCCGTGCGGCAACGGCGGCTGCGAGGGCGGCGGCCGCGCTGGGGGTTTCCCCGGCCAGATGCCTGGCCTGGTCGGCGAGTTTCGCGGCGGCGGCCGGGGCGCCGTAGTTCAGCGGCACCATGGCCTCGCGGCCCAGTACCCAGGCGTGCAGGAGCTGGTCCCCGGACTGCTGGGCGGCCCGTCCGGCGGTCGCGAACCAGCGGTGGGCCTCGCGATGGTTGCCGAGATCGTGCAGGACGATCGCGAGCATGCCCGCCATCTGCCCGGTGACATGGCACAGCTGGCTGCGGCTCTTGTCGGTCCGAGCCTGGAAGAGGAGGGGCTTCATCTCCTCCAGGTCGTCCTGGAGGTTCGCCAGGACCTCGGCCGGAGCCTGGCCGTGGTAGCCGTAGCCGTATCGCTCGGCGGTCGACTCCCAGTAGCCGAGATCGGGATGGGTGTGGTCGGCGGCAAGGGCTGCGTCGATATCGGTGCGGGTGGACGTTAAAGCGGCGAGCCCGGTACCTGCCAGACCGGCAGCGAGCGCGCCGCGCATCACATCGCGGCGCTTCATGGGATCGTCTCCATCTCCTTGATCTTGCATGGGAGTTACCGGGGTCTCGGTCTCCCATGGCCTTGCGGCCAAGCCTAGGTCCGCGCCCTGGATTCTGAGCCCGTCCGCGATCCGCTCCAGGACAGGCAGGGAGGTCACGTCGGCGTTTCCGCGCGCGATCTGACTGACCCGTTCGGCGTGGATGCCGCACGCTTCGCTGATCTTGTTAAAGCTCAGCTCGCCCGCGTCATGGGCCAGTGCGAACAGCGTGCTGATGTCGCGCCGCGCCAGAGCCTCGGTGAAGCGGGGATCGCGCCGCAGGGCTGCGGGCAGAGGTCCCGGCGGCGTCCGAAGTGCCATGCCTACCCCCTCGGTTGGCGACACCCCCACGGAATGTACCCATCGTGGGGGTCCCTTCCATGGGGTTACCGCGCCGCTGGTGCCGTCCTTAACTGAACGTGCCTGCCCGGTCTACACGACGTCGAACGTCGAGATCTGGGCGCCCCGTTGGCCTGGCGGCCGAAAACGTCCTGTCCCTGTGTCCGGCCGCCCCGATACCGAGAGCCGGTGACCTCGCGATGCACGCCGCAGGAACAGGAAGAAACAGCATCCTCCCGAAGGCGACCCAAAGCCCCGCAGTCGGCTCGGTGCTCCAGGTCAGCTCGGCCCCGGCGGTGCGAGTCCTGGTGAGCATGGTGGTTTTGCTGGAGCAGGACATCTCCTACGACCACGGGGTGGAACAGGCCCGGATCGGGGTGGACGTCGTACTCGCCGACGGAAACACCCAACGGGCCGAACTCGTCTTGAACCCGCCCCAGATGTACGCAACCTCGGCGCAGCTACAGCGGGCCATCCGAGCCCGCGAGGGCGCCCGCTCGATCGGCGACCGGTGATGGGCCGCCACCGGTTACAGGTCGACAGCGACGTAGTGGCCGCTGTCGGCTGGTGGAGCGCGATCCTCACCCGGCTCGCGCTGCTCGGCCTGTCCACCGAGAACGAGGTGAGCCACGACGTGTCCGACGGCCGGACCGCCGTAACCAGGCCGGATACGGCCGCCACCCCGGACGGTGGCGTCGGCGCCGGCACCTAGACCGCTCCGGCATCCGGCCCTGGGGATGTGCCGCCGGGTGCTGGAGCACCAGACCGCCGCCCTGCGGGCGGCGCGGGTGGCCCCTGCTCGGCCGCCCTGCCGTTCCCGCCCCGCCGCGCCCATCGGCTCGGGCCGCGGGGCGGGAACGGCCCCTTGCCCCCGGTGATGCCCCTTCGCAGAGGCAGAACAGGAGATCAGCATGGATACCGGACAGCCCGTCATCGAACGCTCGTCTGCCCGAACGGCGTGGGAGAAGACCGAACCGTCCTCGTCCCCGCTACGGCCGACCCTGTCCACGACAGCAGGCGGGCCGTGAAGTGGACCGGAACTGCCGCGCGCCGAGGGGCGCGACAGCGTCACGGAGGCGGGCAGACCGGTCGGTGGTACCGCGCCGCGCGGGCTGGCGTACGAACCGCAAGATCCTTCTCCGCCCCGGAAAACACGAAATCCCCAGTAGCAAACCGCCACCGGGAACTCGCCCCACCCTAGGACAACTCGAAGATCGTGTGTCCCAGACGCGCACAACCACCACCGAAAGCGAGGGCAGCATCGCCCGTCGCCGGCGCCAGAGAACGCGTTGTGCATCGAGGCCGAGTCTGCCCCTCAGCAGGCGACACGGGTGCCACGATGGGCTGCGCGACGACGATCGGCGGTGAGGTCCATGGCCGAGTTCGAGTCTGTCCGCGCGTGCGGCGAACATGGACTTCGCCAAAGCCGCATGATTCGTCCGGCACGAGGAGAACCTCGAAGCAGTCTGGATGACAGCGTTCCCTCGGGCGCCCAACAGACAGGAGCAGCACTGCAGTGGGCAGGACTGAGTACTACAACGACCCCAAGGCCCCCAGGGCCAACACCCTGATCCCCTCCAGCAACTTGCTCGTCGTGAACGAGGAGGGCGCAGTCCTCCTGCAACGACGCCGCGACACAGGCCAGTGGGCCCTGCCCGGAGGCGCCCAGGACATCGGCGAGACCGCAGCGGGGCCCGCGGCCACTTCGCGCATATAGCGGGCCCCGCTCACCACACGCCGACAGGCTTCACCAACGGTCCGCGCGGCAGACGACCGGGGCCAAAAGCCTCGGCTCGCGAAACCGTCGCCCCTCTCACCCGGAACGCCGACCAGCCCCCGGCACCCACAACGCCGCAGACCATAGATCCCAACCGCGGTCCATCCGAGGAAGGCACGGTACGGGCGGGAACGCAACGCGGTGACGACCGGCCGCGCGGGCGTGGCCGCGTCATCGGGGTCTGGCTGGTGAGGGCGTCGGCCGCTTTGCCCGATCAGGGCGTCGAGGCGGGGATGGGCCGTCAGGTAGGGGCGGATCGCGGTCGGTGGCTGGTGCCACGGGCCGGCGCGCCCGCTCGGCAGGCTTCGATCAGGCCGGTCCACATCCGGCGACGCTCTCAGCAAAGCGCCTGGGATCGGCCTTGGCCATGCGCCCAGGCAGTTGACGATCGTCAGTAGTTGAGGGAGGCGATCAGTTCGTCGCGGCCGGACACGCCGGTCTTGCGGAAGACGTTCTTCAGATGCCCGTTGAAGGTATGCAGGGACACGCCCATGAGCCGGGCGATCTGTTGGGGCGTCGCGCCCGAGCAGAGCCGCTCGACGGCCTCGGTCTCACGGACGGTGAGACTGTGCCAAGCGGCATACGCAGGCAGCAGCAGCGCCCCTGTCGCTTCCTGGAGGACCACCGCGACCTCGCCTTGACCGCTCTCGTCCAGGCATTGGGCGTGCACGGCGATCCTGCGGCCGAGAAACGCTGCCGGGCTCAAGGCAAGCGCCGGCGGAGCTCCTGGGTCGAGGGTGTGACGGCGCGCCGCCAGGACGATCTCGCGCATCGACACCTCGGGCATCCACCGTGGCGCCAGGCCCTGTTCCGGATGGATCTGCTCCAGCCATGAGCGCGCCTGCGCGCTGATGGAGCGCACCTGGTCGTCGGAGCCGACCAGGACAACGCCAGGAGGCAGAAACCGGGAGGGCGCGCGGGGAGCCGGGCTTGTGGTGGCGTACCCCCTCAGCAGGGCGATGAGCGGCTCGGTGAGCTGGGACAGTTGCCGCGCGTCGTCCTGGTCGAAGGGCCGCGTGCTCTTCTCGCGGAGGAGGGCGAGCAGGCCCCAGGGCCGCGTCAGCCCTTCACGCAGCATCAGGCGCAGTTCGCTTCCGGCACCGTGGGCGTGCAGGGTTCGTGTCGCCTGGCGGTGCCCGGCACCGGAGCGGTCGACGCCGAGTATCCCCGTGGAGGTGGGAAGCCGGGTGATGTCCGCCGGACCGAACGGATCGCCGCCACCGTAGAAGTCGGTCAGCTGCGCGTCCAGCAGCGTCGCGGGAAAGCCGTGGAGGAACCCGTAGGAGACAGCTCCCGTGGCGGGGTTGGTGCCGAACAGACGCAGCGCATCGTGCGCGATGCGAGGACCGATCACCCGCGAGACCAGCTCGGCCAGCTCGTCTTGCACGAACCGTTCCCCAACCGCCCCGCGCAGACAGTGCGCCGGGCGACTCATATCCCTCATCACCAGTCAGCCCTTTACTGGCACCTCGTGGATGACCACCCGGCGGCGGGCCCGCCAGCGGCCCGGGCAGACCGCCCCGAGAGCGCTCCTGCCCAACCCGCGCCGACCCCAGCGCAGGAACTGCCGTCGCGACGAGCGACCCACGTTCCGACAAGCGGAACACCCCGTCCTGACACACCACCCCGTCCGGCGGCCAGCAGTCAGCGTACCGGGACCGTTGTCGCAAGGACGGGCAGGAACTGGTCATAGAAGTCCGTCTCGATCGAGCCGTACCGCGCGTTCCTCCATCTCCTGGGACCCTTCGAACAACGGCTCGCGGGCGAGTAGTTCGCTCAGGCTGACGTGCTCCGCCACGGACCCCAGTGGTCACCCAACGGCGTCGCCGCCCGATCCATCAACTCCGTTTCCAGACCCGGACGTTGACGAACCGTCGACACACGATTTCAAGTCGTTCACTCGGAGAGCACTTGATCTTCACACGAACTGTGCAATATCACATGTCATGTGAAGCCATTCGGGACCCGCCCGACGGCCCCTCCTTCCAGGGAGATTGACCATGAAGCGTTCGACGTTCCTCACTGCCACAGTCGCAAGCCTGAGCCTCGCCGCCCTCACCCCGGCGATCGCCGTCGCCGCCCCCGCGAGCGCCACCGAGACCGTGGTCTCCTGCGGCAACTCCGGCCTCCAGTCGGCCCTTTCGACCCGCCTGTGCGCCGAAATCACCGGCAACACCGTCGCGTTCGTCGGCAAGGTCGGCCTTGCCGGCCCGCCCTCGCCGGGCAGCCCGGCCCCCACGCCGAAGGAGCTCACCACCACCTTCACGGCCACGGTCGACGGCGCACCGCTGCCGAATGTCACCAAGTTCGCCCTCTTCAACAACACCAACCTGAACGTCGCGGGCCTGAGTGCCAACGTGGCCTGCGGCTCCACCATCCGCGCCACCTTCGGTGTCACCAGCTACCCCTGGGCGGCGCGCCCGGTCTCCCACGAGGTGACCGTCATCTGCTGACCCCACTCCTCGGCCTAACCCTGACCGTCCGCGAGCGAACCCGCTCCTCCAGCCCGTCAACTCCTGTTTAATCACCTCATGTCCGAGTCGAAGACGTCCGGTCTGGTGGCGTTACGCAGTCGCCACCGAGAGCTCTACTGTGCTCTGCGCGACACCCGGAGTTCCGAGAGCGTCGAGGCCACTGTCGAGTCCGCGAAACAGCTGACGGCACACGGTCAGGCGGGGCCGGAAGACCACGGGAGTGCGGGCCGGACACTCCTTCTGTCCTGGCTCGTCTCCCAGGACCGGGGCCTCTTCGAACAAGCCCTCCAAGCATTCCGCCGGGCCGGCGCACAGGCGCTGGACGACGACACGCGCGCGGCAGCAGCCCTGTCGGTGGCAAGGGCTTGGTATGCGCGCATCGGCGTCGACCCCGACACCCTCGACCAGGCGATCGACGAGGTGACAGTTGTCGTACGGTCCGTCGGCGTAGCGCACACCGAGCTCGCGGAACTGCTCACGGCCCGCTTCGCGCACAGCTTCCGGCCGTCCGACCTGAATGCGGCATTGAGCCTGTACTCACAAGTCGGCAGTCTGCCCGCACCCGTTGCTCTCAAGGTGGCCGCCCTGCTCTCGGAGCACTTCGAGCTGACCGGTGACGACGACAGTCTGTACCTGGCCATCGAGTTGACGGCCCAGGTCGTCGTGGGCGACCACGACCCGGAGGACCCGGAGGACCCTCGAGCGGCCGGGCTGTTCCTGTACCTGCTGGGCAAGCGTCCCCGGACGAGCGAGGCGGGCTCCCACACCGCGACGGCACTGCTGCACGTGATCGCCGAGGCGGAGGATCCGCTGGGGGCGCGGCGATTTCTGGTCGGCGCACTGGAGGCGGTGTTCCAGGCGACCGGATCGGTGGCGGACCTGCGTGCGTTGCTGGACGTTCTGGGGGACGGCTTGGCCGAGCCCGACCTCGGTGTCCCGCCGCACGGGATGGCCCTGGCATGGCTCGAACACTCCACGGAGCTGCAACGGGAGGGAGCGCTCGGCACCCATGAGCTGGACGGGGTCATCAAGATCCTCGTCCATGCCCTCACCGACCAGAACACCCTGCCGTCGGCACTGGACTCACTGACTATCGCACTGGCCCAAGCCGTGGCGGCCTGGAACGAGGTCACCCGGGAGCCTACCGTCGAGCAGTTGGAGCGTGTGCTGACGCTCACCGAGACAGCGGACGAAGTGCTCGGGGAGGAGTTCAAGTCAGCGCTGATGACCACCACTTCGTTGCTCTACCTGAAGCGGTCGAACAGATCCGGCAGACACGACCATGTCGACGCCACCGTCAGGGCCTACGAGCTACTGCACGAGCGTCTCGAAGGGCCGGATCTTATCCCGGTGAAGGTGAGCCTGGCCAACGCCTGCGAGGTCCGGTACGAGAAGCTCGGGGACTTGTCCGATCTCGAACGGTCCATCACCTTGCTGGCGGAGGCTCTGGCCGCGGGCGGCGAGGGCGACGACCCTGTTGCCGCCTCGACTGCTGCATCGCTCGCCAGCAGTCTGCTGCTGCGCTTCAGGAGAGGGCAGGGGCATCCGGAAGCGGACTGGTACCGAGCGGCCGAACTCCTGGAGTCCGCCTTGGCCACCGAACAGACGTATCCATGGCTGCGCAACGGTCTGGTGTGGGGAGTGGCGAATCTCTTTCTGCACGGTGTGCTGCTTCGCCGCCACCCAGGTCCGGCATGGATACCGCGGCTCCACGGCCTGTTCAACAAGGCCGTGCCCCTGGCCGACACCGATGGCCTGGTGTCGGAACTCGCACGGGCCTCGACTGCGCTGACAGACCATTTCACCAGGGGCTTCTCCGGGAGCGCCCGGCGCCACGACGGCATCGAACCGCCGGAAGCGGCCGTGGCCGACTGCCTGGCAGGTATGAAGCGCGCTCTGGCGGCGGGCGACGCCACGTTGTTCCGCGAGTGCGACGAGGAACTGCGGCAGACATTCGTCCGTGCCTCCACGGACGAGTACGAGCTGAGTCGATGGGCGACCACCTACGAATCCCGTTACACCACCGCGAAGTCGGTGGACGACCTGTGGTGCGCCGTCGCAGCCCTGCGGTCCTGCCCACGCGGAACGATCGACATGACCACGTTGGCCCACCTGCTGACGGACAGTTACTCGGTCACCGGGCTCGTGGCGTACCTCGATGAGGCCATCGAATTGATCAGCGAGCAGCTCTGTGGCACTCCCGGTCACGCGCAGCGCCACGGTCTGTTGAACGATCTCTCCGGGGCCCACTGGCTTCGCTTCGAGCACACGGGACGTGCCGCCGATTTGGACGCCTCGGTGAAGTCCATGCGGTCCGTACTGGAGATCACCCCGGAGGAGTCGGACAGCCGAGCCCTGTATCTGAGCAATCTGGCGGGGAAACTGGACACCCGTTTCGTCGCACTGGGCAGCCGCCAGGACCTGGACGAGATCATCACGCTGTGCACCGAGGCCGCACGGCTCGCGGGAGCCGAAAACCTCGAGGTCCGCTCTGCGGCCCTGAACGGGCTGGGCGGCGCATACCGTCGCCGCTACCAGCTCGACGGGAACACCGACGACATGCGGCTGGCCATCGACACCCTCAGCACCGCCTTGGCCGGACTCGACGCGGACGACCCGGCTCGCCCCAGGGCGCTCACCAATCTGGCGGCCTGCACACTGATCTGCGGGGTGCGTGCGCCAGAGGTGAACACGGATCTGGACGAGGTCGTACGCATGCTGCGTACCGCGATCGCCGCGACCGGCGCGCTGGACCCGGTCCGCACCGGCCGACTCTTCCTGCTCACCCAAGCGTTGCTTGTCAGAAGCCGCAAGACCGCACACGCGGGCGACCGGGACGAGGCACTGACCATCCTGCGCGGGCTGGTACCCGGGAACCGGGCAACGCATCCGAACCAGATCGATCCCGCCGAAGCACTGGCCCTTGAACTCCGCTCCGAAGACCCGCAAGCGGCCCGTCAGCTCAGTCGCGGGACCGCCCTAGCCGTGTTCGCCCGCGCTCCCATCAGGATTCAGGCCGCCCTGAGGTGGGCGGTCCTGAGTGCCGTCGCGGGTGACGACGAAGACGCGCTCACCGCCTGGCAGACGGTCCTCGACCTGTTCGACGTGGCCGCCTGGCGCGGAAAGTCCAGGCACGATCAGGAGGAGTCTCTGGCCGAGCACCAGGGGGTGGCGAGCAGCGCCGCGGCGTATGCCATCTCCGTGGGCCGGCCGGCCCACGCGGTGGAGTTGCTGGAGCGCGGCCGATCCGTGCTGTGGAATCAGGTCCTCGAACGGCGGGCAGACGTGCCGGGCTCGCTCAACGAGCGACTGCACACGATCGCCGAGAGCCTCCAGCACGGCGGCAGCGTCGATCAACTGGTGCGGCTGGGCCGGGAATGGGACCAGCTCAAGGCCGAGGCGGCTGCCGAGTACGGGGAGTGGAACCCGTTCGCCGCCCCCACCTACGAGACGTTGCGGCGCGGTGCGGGTGACGGCACCGTGGTCATCAACGTGGCCCCGCTGCGCTGCGACGCGCTGGTCATGGCCGACGGCGCACCCCGGGTCGTCGAGTTGCCCGGTCTCGATTTCGCCGAGACGGCACGTCAGGCCGCCGCGTTCCTTCAGGCCGTCCACGCCCCCGGTGCCGGAGTCGGTGGCCATATCACCGCCCAGCAGGCCGCCCGGGGAGTGCTGGACTGGCTGTGGCACGCGGTCGTCGCCCCGGTCCTCGACGCCCTGGGCGACATCAAGTGGATCCGCTGGTGCCCGACCGGGATGCTGTCGCTGCTGCCCTTGCACGCGGCGACCGATGCGACCACGGGGGCGAGCGCCCTCGACCGGGTGGTGTCCTCGTACACCCCCACACTTCGCGCCATGGCCTCCGCAACACCACCCCACGATGCCGGCAGGCCCGTGGAGCGGCTGCTTACCGTGGGCGTGGCGGACTATCTGGACCACCCTCCCCTGGCCAGCGTGGACCGGGAGACCGAAGCGGTGCGCCGGCTACTGCCCCATGCCCAGCACACCTCCCTCATCAACGCCAAAGCCACCGTGCAGGCGGTCCGTGCGGAACTGCCCGGCAGCCCGTGCGTGCACTTCGCCTGCCACGGCATCCAGGACTTCGGCTCTCCGTCCAACGGGGGTGTCGTGCTGGCCGACGGCACGCTGTCCATCCTCGACATCGCGCGGCTGCGCACCGAGAACGCCGAACTCGCCTATCTGTCCGCGTGCCAGACCGCGACGGGTGGCACGCGGCTGCCCGACGAGTCCCTGCATCTGGCGGCGGCACTGCACCTGGCCGGCTTCCGCCAGGTGGTGGGAACACTGTGGCCGGTACGGGACACGCTCGCCGCCGACGTCGCCGAGGACTTCTACTCGGCAATCGGAGCGAAAGGGCTGGACGGCGTGGCGGAGGCGATCGCCGGGGCGACCCGGAGGCTGCGCGATCGCTATCCTCTGGAGCCGCTGCTGTGGGCGGGCTTCGTCCACATGGGCTGACGGGAGGGCCGCGTTGTCGACGGACGACTACTTCGCACTGCTGGTCACACCGGGCGCGACCGCCACGGTGCTGGAGCTGCCCGAGCAGACGCGGGCCGCCACGGCGGCCGAGGTGGTGGAGCAGCTGTTCGCTGTGGAGGCATCGCTGAACGAGGTGACGCTGCGCGTCGGATGCCGCGAGTACGGGATCGTCACCCGGGCCCGGCTGGCCGAACTCCGGGGACACACGCCACGGCAGGTGGGTGACGGCGACCACGGCCGACTACCCGGCCCCGGCACCTTCGTCCTGCTCAGGTTCAGCTGCACGGCCTGCGGCAAGGAAGAGCTGCGAGTGCACGTGGACGAGGGGCGGCTGCCACGCTGCTCGGAGCACGGTGAGATGAGGCGGGAGACGTGACGGAGCTGCCCCTGCAGCTGGGTCTGAGGTTCTTCCTGGTCAATGTGGTGCCGACGGCGGCTGCCACGGCGTTCGTGCTGGTTCTGATCCGGGCCGGGGCACCCGGTGACCATCTCGTCTTCGCCGACGCGTGGCGCAGCGCGGCCCGTCTGTCCATCGGCAGGACAGCGCTGCTGGGACTGGCTGTGCTCGTGGCGGCAGTGGCACTGCACCCCCTGCAAGTGGCCCTTGTCCGCCTGTACGAGGGCTACTGGCCACGGCTGTTGCGCGGGCCGGCCCGGCTGCTGTCCGGGCGGCAGCGGCACCACATGGGCAGGGTGGCCGGGGAGGTGTCCCGAGCACTGTCCGCGCAGGACGCGCAGGCCGCAGGGGAAGCGGGCGAGGTGCTGCGCTCGTCGTTCCCAGATCGTCGGGCCGTCTTGCCGACTCGCCTGGGCAACACCCTCGCCGCCACGGAAGAGCGGGCGGGTGCGGTGTACGGCTGGGACGCGGCGGTTGCCTGGCCGCGCCTGTACCCGGTACTCGGCGATGCCTGCCGGCAGCAGGTGGACGACCACCGCAACTCGCTGGACTCCGGGGTCCGGCTGGCCGCCACCGGTACCCTGCTGACCCCCGCGACGGTGTGGCTGCTCTGGGGCTCCGGCTGGTGGCTGCTGCTGGCCATGGCTCCCTCCGCCCTCGCCTGGATCTCCTACCGGGGCGCGGTGCAGGCGGCCCTCGGCTATGGCCAGGCCGTCACCGCGGCGTTCGACCTGCACCGCTTCGACCTGCTGACCGCGCTGCACCTCCCGCTGCCGGCCGACCGGGACGCGGAACGCGCCCTGGCGACGGAACTGTGCACCATGTGGCGCCAGGGGGCGCCGGTGGCCTTGCGCTACGACCATGCGCTCTGAGCGTGCCGGGCCACTACGTGTCCGCTCCGCTCAGCCTTCCCTTCAGAGCCCGACCGTGAACTCCGCTCATGGTGCAGATGGGGTAGTTGGCCTCGGGTGTTCACGAGTGGCTTTGACCTGCACTCTCGCGGCTCCTCAGAGACCTTTCCCGACGCTTCCAGTGATCGTTCCCCGTGCTTCGGTGTGATTGTCAGTGGCCGACCGTATGGTTCGGCCAACATCTCGGAGGGGAGCAAGGGTGGGGTTTTCGGGTGATCTGGTCTTTGGCCGCAGTGAGCGTCCGTTGTTGGAGGCGCCGGTGTTCGGTAAGGCGCGGGAAGACGGGAGTCGGATCTCCATATGGTGGCCGCGGCCCGGTGGCTGGCAGACGCTTCAGCTCGACTACGACGTACTGACGGACCCGGATGAGGTGCTGCGGGCGCTGGTCGGGTGGACGGGGGACGCGGCGTGTGTGGCGTCGGTCTATGACAGTGATATCGCGCTGGTTGTCGGGCTCGGGCCAGACGGGCGGCGGTGGCAGGCGTGCCTGGGTATGGATGTGGCGGCGGGCGAGTGGGCGGTGGTTCCTGACGATGTGGACGACACCAGCCTGTGGGCGCTGACACCGGAGTTCGCCGAGGCGGTGAGCCGCAAGCGCGCGGAGTTGGACGAGAAGGTGCCAGGTGCGGCACAAGATGCTCTGGCCTGGGCCCGCGCCGCGGGCTTCGGCCACACAGCGGAGTCGGCCTCGATCGAGGAGGTACTGCGCTCTGGCGAGACCTTCGCGGAGGATCTGTTCGACACATTGCTGGACCGGCTGGGCTTTCCCCAAGCAGTCGAGCCCGATGGACGCGACTGAGCACTCACGACCCGGGCACCTCGGCACGACGGGCTGTCTGGCCCAGAATGATCTTTCAACCACCCACCTTCGCGGCAACGGGACAAATTCGTGAGCACCAGCGGGAGGCCGCGGTGTTTTGATCGTCAGCTTGAGGAAGGACTTGGCCCACTCGTCGAGGGTGCCCGCATAGATCGAGTCCGCCCAGACGATGACGAGCTGGGGGTGCATCAGACGCACCCGCAGGAGTACTTCGCGGGCGGCGACGCTGTCGTGCATCGAGGCTTGTTCGCGTAGCGCAGCCACCGGGCATCCGAGCAGAGCCTGGGCCACAGCAAGACAGACGAGTTCGGAGTCACTGAGCAGCGGTGGTCTACCAAGGCACCGGGTTCCTCCGATTGCGTCGTCGATCTTCACGTAGAGTGCGGTCAGGAGGGTGTTCAGGTCTGTTGTCACACACAGATCTTGGGTGCCCTCTGCCCGCTCAGGAGGCCAAACCGCAGGGTCACGCGTCGCTGTGCTCGGCGGGGCTGCGTATCCATCGCAGAATCGAGGTCGGCACGCAGGTGGAGGCCGTAGTGAAGTGCCCTGACATGTCGCGCGGCGCGCGTCTGACCGCTCACAGTGCCGTCTCCACATCCCTGGCCTTGTGTAGTGATCGCGCCCTGCGCGCGCTCGTGGACACGGCCGTGCCGATCGGATCCGGTATCGGCGGGCAGTCTGCCCTGCTGGAGGTCGCCGGAACCCCGGTCTTCGTGAAGCGGGTACCCCTCACCGACTTGGAGAGGCAACCTGAGCACGTCCGGTCCACGGCGAATCTGTTCGAGCTCCCCGTCTTCTGCCAGTACGGCATCGGCACCATCGGCGGGCCGGGCTTCGGGGCCTGGAGAGAGCTCGCCGTGCACACCATGACGACGAACTGGGTTCTCACGGCGGAACACGAGGGCTTCCCGCTGATGCACCACTGGCGCGTGCTGCCGGACTCGACGCCGCTGCCCGAAGAGCTGGCCGACGTCGAACGGGCAGTCGTCTACTGGGGCGGCGGATCTCAGGTGCGCCGCCGGATCCAGGCCCTCCAGCAGTCCTCGGCGAGCGTCACGCTCTTCCTGGAGTACATCCCGCAGAACCTGCACCAGTGGCTGGGCAACCAGGTCGCAGCAGGAGACCAGAGGGCCAACCGAGCCTGCGCCATGGTGGAGAGGGAACTGGCAGCAGGCACCTCCTTCATGAACAGCCGCGGGCTCCTTCACTTCGACGCGCACTTCGAGAACATCCTGACCGACGGCCAGCGCCTCTACTTCGCGGATTACGGCCTCGCCCTTTCCTCCGGGTTCGAACTGTCACAGGACGAGGCCGACTTCTTCGACCGACACCAGACCTACGACCGCGGTTACACCGCCACCTACCTGGTGAACTGGCTGATCACCGCTCTGTACGGATACCAGCGGGAGGACCGGGAGGGCCGCTACGCGCTGGTGCGCGCCTACGCAGAGGGCAAGCGCCCCACCGGAATCCCAGAGGAAGCCGCAGCGATCCTCACCCGGCACGCACCGATCGCCGCAGTGATGTCCGACTTCAACCGCAAGTTCCAGCGCCAGAGCAGGCAGACCCCCTACCCGCTGGAGGAGATCCGCCGGCTTGGCGGGACGTACGACTCCTCCATTCGCTGACGGGTCCGCCTCTGGCTCACACCATGATCACCCAGCTTCCAGGGCATCGGCCCGCCTCTCCAGGTCCTCCGCGATGCCGTCCCACTCCGGTCCGCGAAACCACAGGTTCAAGGCAGCCTCACGCATCAGCGCCGGCTCGTCCGGCCGCTGCAACAAAGCCAGCCGATAGGCCAGATTGCGGACCCAGACCGGCAACTGGCCGTCAACCACGTGCGGACTGAGCTCACGCAGCATGGCGAGGATCTCCTCCGCGTCCGCGAAGGTCAGCTCCTCAACGAAGTAGTGCTCCCGGTGTTCCTGGCCGCACTCCGGCGTGGGGCGGTACTCGTCTCCATAGAGACACCGGGCGTGTTCCGTCAGGGTGCTGTGCATGTCCTGGAGCCTACGACGCCATGGTCCGCCGGACAGAACACTATGCCGAGGCCGAGGAGGAACACGGTGCCTGCCTGCCTCGACGAGATCCTCGATCTGCCCCTGCCCGACCTGCGGAAGGCTGTTGCCGAGGCCGTCGAGATGTTCCTGTTCGCGAGACTTCCCCCCTCCCTTGAGAAGGCGCGCGCGCTCGGTCAACGCCATTCGGCGTGTGTGTTGAGGTGCGGCCACAAGGACACCTGGCTTCCGAACGCGTCCTTGCCCCGGTGGACTTTGAGGTTGGAGTACCACGGCGTGATCAGGGTGTAGGGGTTGTCCGTGTGGACGATGGTGGTGTCGAAGAGCTGGTTCTTGCGCTTGTTGCAGCTCCAGACGATCAGGCCCTGGCCCTTCTTGTACCGCCCACCGGGCACATCCAGGCACAGACTCCGGTTGTCCCACGGGTGGAAGTACCAACCGTAGCCGTCACGGCCGCGCTCCAGGCACCACCGCTCGTTGCCCTTGCCGCCCGACCACGGGTAGGTGATGACCTTGGCTCCCTTGTGGCTGCCGCCCGCCACATTGAGATAGACGTAGGCCCCGGGGCCACCCGGGGTGCCGTAGCGGTAGGCGTGGTTCTTGTTGCAGCTGACAGCTGCTGCCCGCCCGGCCGTCCCGTCGGCGTGGGCCGCGACCGCGGCCGCCGGAACGGCACCGAGCGTCAGCACCGCCGCTCCCACAGCCAGTGCCATCCGATTCCTGTACATGGATCCCCCATGAGTCGACGACACCGGTGAACCCCTCACCGGCCTCTTCCAAAGAGGCCACCCACGTTAGGATCCGGGCGGCGCGGGCGGCGTCTCACGCTCGTATGAAACAGCCCTCCACCCACAGGGGCAGCCCGCTCTGGCAGCTACCACTCAGGTTGACCGAAGCTCACCCACGCAGAACGCGGTCCGGGTGCGCTGCCCGTGCGGCGCCGCGCTCTGCCCGCCCCGCGGTCGCATCGGCTCGATCTCCAAGGCGCGATCCCCGATCGGGAACTGCATGCGTGTCTCCTGTTCGACCACAACCCGCAGCTCGCTCACGATCTGCTCGTATCGGGACTGGCTCACGTTTCCGACGTCGGTGATCTCCTCTGGCATGGCGTCCTCACTATCCAAGTGCGGTGCGCAGAAAGGCACTTCGGTCCGCAGGAGGCCGGGCTCTGCTTCCCATTCCCATACGGAGAGTCAGAGCCTGTTGCCCACCTCGGCGTTGCTCGACGACATGAACACGCGCTGTACCGGAAGCCTCAGGAGTCCCCGGCATCACCAACGCCCCGTTCAAAACCCGCGTCAAGATCGGCGGCGGCTGGAACACCTACAACACCCTCTTCCAGGCGCTGCACCGCTGATTTGGGTAGTCCACCCCCGCAGCGGCTGGGCGTGCCCGAGGGTGACGCCTCGCCTGCTGGTACGGCCCTCGCTGTGACCGGAAACCTTCACCGGCCCGGGGCCCGGGGCATCCACCGGATGGTGTGACACGGAGGGTTTACTCGTTCCGTTAGGGTGCGTCGAATGGACGACAGCACTTCATGGCAACACGCAACGGCGACTCAGACCCTGTACTTCCACCCTGACTATCTCGATGCAGTACGCGCCGAACAGAAGACGACCACGGTACGTTTCCATGACCCGGTGGATACGGGCCCGGTGAGCCTGGTGTTCGAGTTGGACGAGGAGGTGGCACTACCGGGTGTCGTCACACAGGTCACCGCTAAGACGTTTGCCCAGCTCAGCGAGTCGGACGCCCGAGCCGACGGCTTCCGTGACCTCGCCGAGCTTCACGACAGGCTGCGGTTTCACTACCCCCAGATCGAGCCGACCGACACCATCGCCATCGTGCACTTCCGGTTGACGAAATGAGTGAATGACCTCAGGCATCGACTGGAATGCATCCCTGCGTGATCACGCCGCTTCGGGACATGGGTGGCCCCAGCGCTGCTGACGTTCACCGCGGATGTGGGCGCGCTCACGGCGTTGGGCGGCCAGTATGTCGAGCGGGCGGGCATTGCTGTTGCGCCAGCTCGGGTAGGCGTGCAGGACCCGGGGCTGGACGGTGTGGCCGCCCGCCCGGCCGTTTCGCGGCCGAGGCCGCAAGCGTAGGGTGCCGGATGTGATCGAACTCAACTACCGGGCGATGGACCGGAATCGTCCGGCAAAGTCGTACGTGGTGCTGGCACTTGTCGTCCTGGTCGTCGAGGGGTTCGCCGCGTACGTGACGCTCGGCGCGGTGGGCTTCGCCTGGCTGACGGGCGCAAGCATCGCCCTCCTCACCCCGCTTCTCCTCCTGTCGTCCCGGAGCTGGAGCAGGGTCGGGGCCGACGGAATAACCATCTGTTGGGGCCTTGGGCACGGCCGCACCTACCCCTGGCACGAGATCCGATGGATCGACGTGCGCGAGACCAAGGGCCAGGGCTCGTCGTCGTACGCGGTCCGGATGTTCCTGGAGGGCGGGCGGCGTCGTTCGCTGCCCGGGCTCTACCGCAGCGACATGCATCCCGCCCCCGACTTCGACGAGCAGTTCCAGCGGGTCGTCAACTGGTGGGAGCTGAGCACGGACCAGACCGCACGGGTCCGGCCCCTGAAGCAGTTCCGGGACCAGCTGACTCCCACCGTGATCGGCCTCGTCGTCGTACCCGTAGCCGTTGTCGTCGTAGCGGCCGTCGCCATCGTGATCCTCGCGCCGCACTAGGGTCTTCTCCTGACCGGCTCGGCGCTGATCCGAGCGTGCAGACCATCCAGGCCGCAGTCCAGCCGTGCACCTCGTCAACCGGATCAGCCACCTGAGCCATCAAGGGCAACCGGCGTGAAACCATCCCTGCCCCCACCTGCGCAGTCCCAGAGTCGCGAACTCGTGGGACGCACCCACGAAGGCAGGGCCGCGTGCTCAAGCCGTGTTTCCGGTCCCGACAGAGAAGGCAAACTCAGCCCGGCCCCGGCTGTCTCCTGGTCCTGCCCCCGGAACCCGCCACTGGTACGTCTGCCCCTCGTCCTGTCCCTGCGCTCCTCGACAGCGAGCGGCTTTCCGGGTGGGCTTGGCCGTAGGCAGACGTCAACGGCCTCAGCATCAGGAGCAGGTATGCCCGAGCATGAACACAAACCCGACAGCCCACCCCGTACGCCTCACATCCCGCTGCGAGAGGCCGCATCCGCACGTCTGCCCGAAACAGCCCTGGCCATGACCGCCCACGACGCGCCCAACTTTGTGACCCATCCGCCTGGCCCGGGGATGCACGTTCTCCAGCGCGCCGCCGGCAACGGCGGAGTGGCCAAGGCGCTCGCCGCCCGCCGCTCCGCGTCCACGCGTGGCGCGCCCACCCCTCCGACGGTCCAGCGGGCCGGGGCCGACAGCACGGACGCCGGTCCGTCGGACGCCGTCACCTACCGGCTCCACATCCAGGTCAAGAAGCAGCGCCGGATGGTCGATCCCCAATACTGGGACGGTAACGATATCGGCCACGCCTGGGTGGTCCTCTACACCAAGTCCGGCGGCTCCACCTCGTACAAGTCCTACGGCTTCTTCCCCTCCAGTCCCCTGGACGGGCGCCGCGAGGCGCTCAGTACCGTGCCCGGCGTCGTGAAGAGGAACTGGGACCTGCCCGAAGGGGCCACCTCCGCGTTCGAGGCGGAGCTGACGCAGGAACAGGTCCTCAAGTTCAAGGAGTACATCGACCAGCACGAGAGCGAGAAATACAGTCTCTTCCGCTACAACTGCGTCTCCTTCGCGCGCGGCGCCTTCAAGGCCGCCACCGGCAAGAGCGCTCCCGGCCTCGACCTCCCGTTGCTGGAGAACCCCAACCTTCTGCAGGACTTCATCAAGCGGACCAACGAGAAGCAGGGCAAGCCGAGGGCGGGCGAGCGGGTCGCGGACGCGTACGCCGGTGACCCCAGCCCCACCAGGTCCGAGCGCATGGCGCTGGAGGCCGCCAACGCTGCCGGCTCGGACTCCGGCGGGGAATGGGTCCCGGGTCACGAATCACCGGCCTCCGCCGCCAACAGTCCCGCCCACCCGCCCCAGCAGCACACCCCCGGGCGGATGTTGCTCGAATCCGACAGCGACTCCGACGAATCCGCCCGGGGCCGGCCGACCGCCCCTCCCACGCAGCCCGCACAGAGGCGCTTCTCTCTGGACTGACTCATCGATTCAGAGACACTGACCGCAGCGTCGTCGCTCGCCTGGACGCCCGACACCCATGTCGTCCAGGTCCCCGCCGACGGCCGGGGCTTCCCTGCGCGGCCGAGAGGATCAGCTGAGGCCGCCTGCGGCGGCAGCGGTCGCCGGGGGCGGGTTGGTCATCTCCATCAGGAAGTCCTGGTCAGCGGCGCCCGAGCAACGGCCCTGGCCGACTTGTGCCCCGATGGCGCTCGTCGAGGTGGAGGCGCGGCGCCGGACCGAGGACGACAGCACCGCGCTCCACGAGCCCTGGCCCAGCCCCCTGCTGCTCACGACCAGCATGAGCGACGTCTGGCTGAAGACCACCGCGTTCGCAACCGTGACCGAACAGTCCACGCCGTAATCGCCTTGGCCACATCTACGCCTGTGCCCCGGACAACGCTGCCGCCATGGTGGGAGATCTGTGCCGCTGGCGCCCGGTCACCGCGGTGCGCTCCGAGAGAGAGGACATCCATGTCTGCGATCCCGGTCAAGCCCGGCAAGTACAAGATCCACGCTCACATCATCGGCCCCACCAGCCTGCTGACGGCCACCGAGTACGCCGTCAAGCACGGAGCCCCCGTCATCACCGACCGCCTCAACCCGCTCCCGATCGAGCAGGAATGGATCATCGACTACCCCGACGCCGGACAGGAATCCGTACCCGGATCCCCGTACGTGATCCACCTCGCCTACCACTCGGCCGCAGGCCTCGTCGTGCCCGAGGACAGGCTCTTCGTCAACAGCGTCGCCCGTGCCGAGTGGGCGAGGTTCACCTTCGAACGGGTCATCGGCGGCATCAAAATCATCTCCGACAAGGGCCTCGCCCTGCGCGCCGGACACCGCGGCGCCCAGATACAACTCGTAGCGCCCACACCCGAGTTCCAGGAGACCTGGACCCTCGAATACGTCGGCCCGATCCCCTCCGGCGAGGAGTAGCACCCAGTCGCGGGTGGCCGGGCCGCCGCACCACCGGCCGCCTCCGACCCGCTGCTCGCACCCGGCCCCTCTGGCACCCACCGCGTTCCTGTGGCGCGAGCCGGACGGGGCCGCCGGTGTGCCGGGGACGACCAGAGCGTGGGCCCCCGGCGACTCGTCCCGGCAGATTCAGTGCTCAGCCTCTCGGCCCACGCGCCAACGCCCTTGCCCTGACACCATCCCCGTCCGGCAGGAGGGAAGAACCATGAGCGAATTCCCGGCGCAGCCCCCGTACGGCCCCGCACAGACACCCGACGCCCAGCCGAACACCCACTGTCTCCCGGCCGGCTATGTGCAGCGCATTCCGCCCGACTACTTCGTCGACGAGGACGAAGACGGCATCGTGTGGCAGCCGGACGTCTATCCCTACGCCGCGGCCGTGGCCCTCAAGCACGGTCGCGACACCATCATCGACATCGGCTGCGGCCGCGCCGAGAAGCTGGCCGGACTTGCCCGCCAATACCCCCAGTGGCGTTTCGTCGGCGTCGACTACGGGGCCAACATCCAGTGGTGCCGACAGCGTTGGCAGTTCGGGCAGTGGGTGGAGGCCGATCTGGAGAACGACCTGCGGCCCGTCACCGACCGGGACGCCATCAGCCGCTCCGTCATCATCTGCTCGGACGTGCTCGAACACCTCGTACGCCCGGACATCGCCGCCGCGGCCATCCGCACGCTCCTGCTCGACGGAGCCGCCAAGGCGGTGCTCTCCACCCCCGCACGCGAACGCAAAGTCCTCCCGGGACAGGCCGAGTTCAACGGACCGCCGGACAACCCCACGCACGTCCGCGAGTGGGCGAGCGACGAGTTCCGCGCGTTTCTCCGCTCCAGCCACCTGGTGATCGAGGAGTTCTCCTACACCCGCCGCAACGACGCGGACGGCGCACCGACCACCCAGCTCGTCCTCGCCGACGCCCGCCGTTCCTGATGCCCGCCCGTGCGGTCCTGCGACCGTACGCGGCCCTGCGGACCGTACCCGGTGCGCCCGGGCTGCTTGTCGCGGGAGTGATCGCACGGCTGGCCCCAGCCATGAACCCGCTGGCGCTGCTGTTCCTGTTCAAGGAGCACACCGGGCACTACGCGTTCGCCACCACGGCCTGCGCCGCGTACGGCGTGGCCGGTGCCGCGGCCGGTCCTCCGCTGGGCCGGCTGTGCGACCGACGTCGCCCCTCCGTGATCCTCTACGCGACGTGCACGGTGCACCTGCCCGCTCTGCTCGGCCTGCTCACCGCGCTCGCCAACGGCGCATCCCGTCCCCTGCTGCTGGTGCTGCTCCTGGTCGCCGGGGCCGCCGCGCCGCCGGTGACCGCGGTCGTGCGCGCGGCCTGGTACCTGCGCACCGACGCAGGGTCGGGGCGGACGGCGCTGCGCCCGTACGCCCTGGCCGCGGAGACGGTGTCCGCGGAGGCCGTCTTCGTCCTCGGTCCGCTGCTCGTCGCCGCGACCGTGGTGGTCGCCGACGCGGGCGCGGCCTTGATCCTCGCCAGCCTGTGCTGCCTCAGCGGGACCTGCGCACTCGCCCGCAACACCGCGGCCGCGGCGACGCCGCCCCCGCCTCGTACCCACCGGGCGCGGGAGCCGGGCCCGCTCCGTCTGCCCGGCTTCACCACCGTGCTGTGGTGCACGGCCATGGTGTCGCTGGCCTTCGGCATCACCGACATCGCCCTGCCCGCGGCCGCGCTGCACCACGCCGGGGCGCACAGCACCGGGAGCGCCGCGCTCCTGCTCGCGCTGTGGGCCGCCGCCAGCCTGGTCAGCGGCCTCGTGTTCGGCGCCGAGGGGCACGCCGTTCCACGCCTGCATCGCCTGGCCCGCCTCACGGGGCTGCTCGCCCTGTGCCTCATGGCGCTGTCCGCGGCCCCCGGGCTCGTGGCACTCGCTGTGGGCTCGCTGCTGTGCGGACTCCTCACAGGTCCCCTCCTGATCGCGCTGAACGGGCTGGTGGCGGACGTCGTTCCGGCCCCCGTGATCAACGAGGCCTACGTCTGGGCGGCCAACGTCACCGTCGTCGTGTGCGCCGCCGGCACCGCGCTCGCCGGGCCGCTCGTCGACCGGCGGTGCGGTATCGCCTGGGCGTTCCTGACGGCGGCGCTCAGCACCGGTGGGGCAGCCGCGATCGCCTGGCGGGGAACCCGTTCACCGGTGTACGTGGACGAGCGGCCGCAGTCCGATGCGTAGAGCGACAGGCGGGGTGCCGCCGTGACGGGTCCGGGGGCCTGCAGTCATCACGTCGGCGAGACCAGGGCCGCCGCGCCTGCGACATCGGCCCGCTCCGCCAGTCCGTGCGGCTGCTCTGGACGGGCGGAGCCGCCCAGGGGACCCTGGAGGAACAGGTACGGATCAGGCTGCGGACGCGATCACGCAAGGCGGTCCAATCATGCCCGTGAGACTTCGCCGGTCCCCGGCTCCAGCCGGAGCCTCGGCGTCCACGCGTTCGTGGGCTGCGAGCCGATGCCCGAGCCGCGTTTCGCTCTGTGGGATTTGGAGTCGGCGTCGGTCACGGCCGGGCGCGCGGAACCACCAGGAGCGGATGCTGGTCAAGGCCGCTGCCCCACCAGGCAACGGCAGAGGGCCGACCCGAAGGAGAAGGCATGTGCCGCCTGTTCGGTCTGAGCAGCGCCCCGCACCGCACACGTGCCACGTTCTGGCTGCTGGACGCTCCTGACAGCCTCAGTCAGCAAAGCCACCGTGAACCCGACGGCACGGGCCTGGGCTACTTCACCCCGGACGGCACACCGGTGGTCCACAAGGCGCCGGTGGCCGCCTACCAGGACCGCGACTTCGCCCAAGAGGCCAGGCAGGTCGAGTCGGCCACGTTCCTCGCGCACATCCGGTTCGCCTCGACCGGCGCCCTGGAAAGCCGCAATACCCACCCCTTCGAGCAGCGCGGGCGCCTCTTCGCGCACAACGGAGTCATCGAGGACCTCGACCAGCTCGACGAGCGCCTCGGCCCGGACGTCTCCCTCGTCCGCGGCGCCACCGATTCCGAAAGGTTCTTCGCTCTGATCACCCAGCAGACCGAGCACCACGGTGGTGACCTCGCGGCGGGGATCGAGCAGGCCGCGCGGTGGATCGCCCAGCACCTGTCCCTGTTCTCCCTGAACCTCATCATCACCACCCGCGATGAGCTGTGGGCCCTGCGCTACCCCGAAACCCATCCGCTCTACTTCCTGCGCCGCCCGGCCGGAGGCCAGCACGGCACCCGGCACCTGGACCACAGCGGCAGCCACGGCCACATGCGCATGCACTCGGCACACCTGGCCCGCCACTCCGCGGTGGCGGTCGCCAGCGAGCCGATGGACGACAGCCCCCACTGGCACATGATGGAACCCGGCGAACTGCTCCACGTCGGCCATGACCTTCAGGTCACCCGACACGTGGTCCTGCCCGATGCACCGGTACACCAACTCGGTCTCGACGACCTGCGCGCCGAAGCCGCCGCTTCACAGCGAGCCGTCTGACAGTCTCCTGGGCACGTCCGCTCCCACCCCCCGGGCCAGGCCGGAGGTGGGAGCGGACCCAGGCCCGCCCGGCTGTGGCTATTCGACCCGTAGCGCAGCCAGCCGCTGGGCGAACGGGACCACCTCGAAGCCGTCCGCCGGGTCCACCGACGTGATCGCTCCCGTCAGGGACCGGGGTGCGATCGCGGGGGCGGTGTCGACATCCGGCGCGAGGCCACGGGCGCCGCCGGGGGTGACGTGTTCGGCGGCGGCCGTCATGAAGTGCGCCAGCTCCCCGCCCGCTCGGGCGATCCGCTGCGCCAGCCCCTCCTCGCCCCAGTCCTCCGAGGCCGCGTACACGGCGGTCGGCACGGCCAGGGCGCGCAGATAGGTGAAGAGCGGGCGCAGTGCGTGCTCGGTGACCAGGGAGTGGCGGGGTGTTCCGCCGGTGGCGCCGAGGAGTACCGGCTTGCCGGTGAGGGCGTCCTTGTCGAGGAGGTCGAAGAACGACTTGAACAGGCCGCTGTAGGACGCCGCGAACGTCGGTGTGACGGCGATGAGGCCGTCGGCGGCCGCCACCGCGTCGAGCGCGGCGGCCAGCCGGGCGGGCGGGAAGCCGGTGACCAGGTGCTGGGCGATCTCCGTCGCCAGGTCCCGCAGCTCGATCACCTCGGGTGCGGCATCCACGTGGCTCAGCGTGGCGGCCGTGAGCCGGTCGGCGAGCAGCCGTGTCGAGGAAGGCGAGCTCAGCCCCGCCGAGACGACGATGAGCTTCATGCCCGCGTCTCCTCCTTCACCTTGTCCTGGGCGGCCGCCACCCGCGCCGAGTGGGTGGGCGCGTCCGGCACATTAGCCGGGCGGAGATTCGCGAACTCCTTGCGCAGCACCGGCACGACCTCCTCGCCGAGCAGGTCAAGCTGCTCCAGGACGGTCTTCAGGGGCAGACCTGCGTGGTCCATCAGGAACAGCTGCCGCTGGTAGTCCCCGGCATACTCGCGGAAGGACAGGGTCCGTTCGATGACCTGCTGCGGGGAGCCGACAGTCAGCGGGGTCTGTTCGGTGAACTCTTCCAGCGTGGGCCCGTGGCCGTACACCGGTGCGTTGTCGAAGTACGGGCGGAACTCGCGTACCGCGTCCTGCGAGTTCTTGCGCATGAACACCTGGCCGCCGAGCCCGACGATGGCCTGTTCGGGGGTGCCGTGCCCGTAGTGCGCGTAGCGCCGGCGGTACAGGTCGACCATCTGCTTGGTGTGGGAGGCGGGCCAGAAGATGTTGTTGTGGAAGAAGCCGTCGCCGTAGTAGGCGGCCTGCTCGGCGATCTCGGGCGAGCGGATTGAGCCGTGCCACACGAAGGGCGCGACGCCGTCGAGTGGGCGCGGGGTGGAGGTGAAGGATTGCAGCGGGGTGCGGAACTTGCCCTTCCAGGTGACGACGTCCTCGTCCCACAGGCGGCGCAGCAGGGCGTAGTTCTCGATGGCGAGGTCGATGCCGTCGCGGATGTCCTTGCCGAACCAGGGGTAGACCGGGCCCGTGTTGCCGCGGCCCAGCATCACATCGACGCGGCCGTCGGCAACGTGCTGGAGCATCGCGAAGTCCTCGGCGATCTTCACCGGGTCATTGGTGGTGATCAGCGTCGTCGAGGTGGACAGGATGAGGTTCTCGGTGCGCGCGGCGAGGTAGCCGAGCATCGTCGTCGGCGAGGAGGGGACGAACGGCGGGTTGTGGTGCTCACCGGTGGCGAAGACGTCGAGGCCGACCTCCTCGGCCTTCTGCGCGATGGCGAGCATCGCCTTGATGCGCTCGTGCTCGCCGGGCGTACGTCCGGTCATCGGATCGGCCGTGACGTCACCGACGGTGAAGATCCCGAACTGCATGGCTCCTCTTCCCCTAGTCGTTGATTCTTCAACTATACCCGCGAACGCGAAGCCCTCCCGCGCTATTCCCGCCCCACAGGGAGCCACCGGCCGAACGGGGCCCGCCCGGACAACCCGGGCCTGCATCCGTCAGCAGCAGCCCCGGGTACCGGGGGCGTGCTGCCCCGGCCGACAAGCCGCTGCCGCACGGTGGCCGATACGGCCCTGCCCGACGGCAGGAGTGATCCAAGGCGGTCCGCCGAGCGGAACAAGAGCGGCCACGGCAGCCGCCCGGCGGGGATGCTCGGCGGCGCAGCGTCCTGCGAACCGTTTCCGCTCAGAACTTAATCGATGCCTGATCCTTCATCGGGCTGACCGCGACAGGAACCTCCTCATGGAAGAGCTCATACGCTTCGTTCTGCAACGGCCGCCACAGCGGAACGCAAACTGCCCGTGGGCGAACTCGCGGACTGCATAGGGATCACCCCCGCCAACCCGGCGGCACTCAAGAACGGCCGCGCCAAGGCGGTGCGCTTCGCGAGGCTCTCCGCGCTCTGTGAGGTACTCGAATGCCAGCCGGGCGACCTGCTGCGCTGGGAGGCCGAGGACACCGCGGGCCGGTGACGCGTGGCCGCCGGTAGCCGTCCGTCCGCGACGTGTCGGAGAAGCCTTCGAGGAAGGCCCGCCCCATCCGCACCCGACGGAGGGCGGCGACGCGGGCCCCATCTCCCCGGACCGCTCCTAAGCGGTCACAGGAGCAGCCGGATCACGGTGATGTGGATGCCGCTTCCGGCCGTCTCCTTGTTCCCGGCCCGGTCGGTCGCCGTGGACGTCACCTTGTACGTGCCGATGCCGCGCGGTGGCGCCACCTTCCACGTACAGCTGTGCCGTGTGGCGTCCGTGCAGGTCACCGCCGCCTTCGCGGACTGCGGTTGCCCCAGCAGGGTCGGTGTGAACGTCACGGTCACCTCATCCACACCGGCCGCGGCGTCGGTCGCGGTGCCCGCCACGAACTGGGTGTCCGGGGCGCCGATGTCGACGGCGATGAAGATCGTGCCGTCCGCCGTGGTGAACCTGGACGCCGCCGGTGTCTTGTCGACCCGTACGGTCAGTGTCCTGTCGGGCTCGGCGTTCCCGGCCTTGTCGGTCGCGTGGAAGGTGATGACGGTCTCGCCCTCCCGTGTGATCGTGAGCGCGGCCGAGTCCCCGGCGACGGTGGCTGGGGGCGTCGTCTGCGCGCCGGACGTGGAGTAGGTGATGCTCGCGACCCCGGAGCCCGGCACCGGGTCGGTGGCGTGCAGGGTCACGGTCCCGTCGGCGGCGATCCAGCCGTTCCCGTTGGCGGGTGGCACGAGGGCCGCCGTGGTGGCCGGCGCCTTCGTGTCGATCTTGAAGGCCTTGCCCCGGATCTCCTCCAGGTTCCCCTTCTTGTCCTTGGACCGGTACGAGAAGGTGTAGTCGCCGTCCGGCAGTGTGAACGGGCCGGTGTACGGCAGCCAGGTCTGGCCGTCGTAGCTGTACTCGGTACGGTCGATCCCCGAGCCGTTCGCGTCGTACGCCGTGAGCGTCGCGGTCACGGGCGACACCAGCCAGCCGTTCTGGCCCGGGGTGCCGCCGGTGGTGGTGAGCCGGGTCAGCGGCGGCTGGTTGAGGGTCGGGCAGATATCCAGGCCCGGCAGGTTTCCGCCGCTCGCCGAGCAGAGCGCCTGGAACTGCGCGTGCAGCCGGGCGAGTCCGCGCGGATCGGGTGCGTGCGAAACGGTCGGCACACTCGTCGGGAAGGCAGGCGCGGTGCCGGTCACATAGGCGGTCGCCGAAGTCTCGTCGTCGACGGTCTTCGGTGGCCTGAGCTGCGCGAACATGTCCTTGGCCAGGGCCTGTTGGGCGGGCGTGAGCGCCGCGAACGCCTTGGAGATACGCGCCTCCGGGTCGTTCTCCTCACCGGGCTCCTCCGCGACGAGCCGCGGGCTCTGTGCGGCGGTGGCCTTGGGAGCCGGGGCCGCGGTCGGGGCGGGTGCGAGACCCGTACCCGTCCAGTTCAGATGCAGCTCGCCGACCTCCCACGGCTTGTTCTCGCCGTTGGGCAGCGTGAAGGTGACCTGCACCCCGCCCTTGGAGTTGTGGACGGCGGGCGCGCTGCGGGTCCCGTGCGCCAGGAACTCGTTGTTGCCGACCAGGGAAGCCGTCGCGTTCGCGGGCACGCCGGGCGGGCGCGGCACGTCGACGGTGATCGAGTGCGCGTCCAGATAGTGCTGCTGGGAGCCGCACTCGCCCTCGTTGCCCGAGTTGCGGACCATGAACACCCAGGCGTCGTTCGCCGTGTTGATCGCGCCGGGCGCGCTCTCGCGGATCGCGAGGGTGTGCACCGGGTGGATCTCGGCGCCGCCGGGCGCGTGCACCTGGTCGATACCCATCAGGCCGGTGACCACGGCATCGTGGTCCTTGACCATCCGGTCGATCCGGCCCCGGTCGTCGTCGTCGACGGCGTCGTGGAACTCGGCCCACCACGGCTGGTGGTCAAAGTGGTCGACCGTCTCGTCCGAGTCGAACTCCAGCTTCACCTCGTCCGGGTTGCCCGCGGTGGCCCCCGCGGGCCCGGTCCCCTTGAAGTCCCTGGGTTTCAAGGCCATGTTGTAGTCGTCGTCGCCGCCGATCCCGCCCGCGTGCTCGTCGAAGTCGATCGAGCCGGTGTAGGTGACGTCGAACCAGTTGCGGTGCCCGGTCGGCGGATCACCGCCGCAGAGCCCGAAAATCTCGAACAGATCCCAGCCTATGCGGTCCTCGTCGGTGGTCTGCGAGGTGCAGGGCACACCTGTGTAGCACTGCCTGACGTAGTTCCCCTCGTTGCCCACCGTCCCGCCGTTGGCCTGCCAGCCCCACACCGGGTCCCGGAAGAGCAGGTTGCTGTCGTACCCGGTGGGCACGAGGTCGAACGGCTTGGGGTGCAGCGCCGGCATCGGTCCCGGCGTGCCGTGGTTGACGGAGAGGGTCAGCCAGGCCGAGCCGCCATCGTGGTCGAGGGAACACTGGTTGTCGTTGCCGTCGTCGTGGTTGTAGTAGCCGTTGTCGCCGTACTCGTCGTCCGTGTAGCCGACGATCAGGTCGAGGGGCTGGACGAAGTCGGCGGGGTCGCCCAGAGCCGCGATCTTGAGGGTGTGCTTCCCAAAGACGATGTCGCCGAGCGGGACGTGGGTGACCGGCTGCTCGGGCTTGTCGGCGTAGTACGCGCCGGGGATGGTGACCCAGCCCCAGTACAGGCCGGCCGGGTAGCCGCTGCCCGACCCGCGCGGGTCCAGGTACCGCTTCCAGGTCTCACCACTGCCGCCCGTCTGCACACAGCCGCCGGCGTCGATGGTGATCTCGTCGCCCGGCTGGAAGACGATCCGGTCGTACTCGTAACTGGGACCGGCCACGAAGGGCTGGTCGATCCGCATGTGGGTGGCGTCGGTGGTGGTGAGGGTGCAGACGGCGTCGCGGTCGCTGGTCGACCCCGGCCCGCAGTTCGCCGTGTCCGCGGCGTGGGCCGCGCCGGTCGGGACGAGTGCGGCGAGCGGGACGAGCAGTGCGAGCGCGGCCACGCGGGCAAGGCGCCGCCGCACTCCGGGTAAGACGTCGGATCTGAGTCGCTTCAAGGGACCCTCCCTGTGACGTACAGGACGGGACACAGAGTCCATCCGCGCCCCACCTCGGGACAAGAGGTGGGGCGCGGATGTGACAACTGCTCCGCACAACCAATTCAGCCAGCCACTCTTCAACGCCAAGCCCGCCGTACCAGGCGAAGGGACAGCCCTGGCCTCCCGGTCAGTGGCCGCCCCGCCACCGCGAGGGCGCAGTACGACCTCAAGGCACCGCAAGCGCGCCCGGCATGGCCATCTCTGTGGTCCTGGATGGCGCTTGGGCCTCGTCATCGACCACTGCAGCGGGTCCCGGCCCGAGCGGGTGCCCGGACCCTGGAGCCACAAGCGGCCCCCGGCGCGGGGAGACCTCAAAGGCGGTTCCCGCCGTCTCTGTTCCCCGCCTTCCTGCAGAACCTCACGGCCACCTGCTCAGCCGGCGTGGGCCGGACGCTCTCCGAGACCGGCCCGGTGATGGGGCAGTTGGCTGGGTCGGGCAATGGGGTCCCCGCCGATGGGTTGATACAGCTGCTCCCGACTTCGATGGCCTTCCCGGACACCTGGGCGGTCGCCGCAACTGGGCACCAGGTCGGGCCTTGGCGACGCAGTGGCGCCCACGCCACGTCAGCGCCGACCCGGCGGTGTTCACCCGAGGCACCCTGAGCCGCACAACGGAAACGTCCGGCTGACGACGAGGCTGGTGGTGGTGCTGCCGAACTCGGCCAGCTCGTCGACGATCTCCTCCAGGTGGGCCATTGACGTGGCCGCCACCTTTATGACGTAGCAGTCGTCTCCGGTGGTGCGCAGGCACTCCAGGATCCCCGGGCGCTCCTCCAGCAGCGGGCGCGATCCGGACCGCAAGGACGCACCGGTACCGTTGTGATCGACGGCGAGTCCAGTCGGTTCTGATCCCGAGCCCGGCGGCGGCCGTGTTGGCCAAGTGGCCGTCGGGCGTCGCTACCGAGGCTCTACTCCTGATCGGTCGAGTCGTGGGAGTTGAGCCCGTGAGCCCAGCATGCGGCTGCTGCGAGGTCGGGGGCAGTGCCGACAGGGACGTAGGCGAATCCGTCCCATTCCTCCAAGGCCCTGGGTTCCTCGGGCCGACAGTGGCTGGCGCCGCCGTGCAGCGACCGGTGACGCCGGTACTGGTCCATGGGAGGAAGGCGCCGCTTGGTGTACGCGGCGAGCGGGTCGTCGGCATCGACGCGCGGGAGAGCGCGCGACCGCTGGTTCGGCGGTCCGGGTCGGCTGTGCTTGCCCATGCGCTCGATGGTCTCAGGCCGCGATCGTGGTCGGCTGGACAGTGGCGAGATCCTTCGCCCTCGTACGCACCTCGTCGACGCCGCCGTATCCGGCGTGGTGCGAGCCCATAGAGCAGCCCATTCGCTTGGTTCTCGTCCTCTGGCCTGCTGCTCTGCCTGGAGCCCGGGTTGGAGCGGATGAATCCGGTCGCGACTGGCCCAACCGATCCACGTGCAACCGACACCGGAGCCCTCCGGCACAGGTGACCGGGTGAGCCCGCGTGACGCCGGGTCCCCGTCGGCGTTATTGGTTCAGTGCCCCCGGGTGCGGTCCACGCGGACCCGGGTCCTGCTGTCCTGGCCCACCCAGCCGATGAGGTTCCGCCATGCCCCACCGCTTCGGTACGGCCGTCGCCGCCGCCGTCTGCTCCCTTGCCCCGCTCGGGTCGGCCGTGCCCGCAGCGGCCGTGCAACCGGCCGACCACCAACCCAGGCACAGCACCGTCCTGGGAGCCTTCGCAGCCACCCTGCTGTCACCGGCCACAGCCAACTCCCGGCCGCCCGGCGCGAACACAGACCCCGACAGCCCCTGCCTTCCCGGCACGAACCTGCACGACCATCCCCGCCCGGTAGTCCTGATCCACGGCACAGTGGAGAACGCGTACGACAACTGGAACGTCCTCGCACCCGCCCTCGCCAACGCCGGCTACTGCGTCTACGCCCTCAACTACGGCGCCACAGGCAGCCCGCTGAACGCCCTCGGCGCGAAGGCAACCGGACGGATCGAGGACTCGGCCAGGGAACTGGCCACCTACGTCGACCGCGTACTGCGCACCACGGGAGCCCGCAAGGTCGATCTCGTCGGCCACTCCCAGGGAGCGGGCCCCATGCCGCGGCAGTACCTGAAATTCGAGGGCGGCGCCACGAAGGTCCACCGCCTGGTCGGACTTGCTCCGGACAACCACGGCACGACACTGAGCGGACTCGATTCCGCCCTCAAGGCCGTCGCTCCGGTGACGGATGCGGCATTGGGCCCCGCTCCCCTGCAACAGGTGACCGGGTCACCGTTCCAGACCGCGCTGAACGAGGGCGGCGACACCATGCCCGGGGTCAAGTACACCGTCCTGGCCACCGCCTACGACAAGGTCGTCACCCCCTATACCTCGGGCTTCCTCACCGCCCCACCCAACGACCCAGGCGCCGTCACCAATATCACCCTCCAGGACGTGTGCCCCAACGACACATCAGGGCACGCCGACATCCCCTACTCACCCAATGCGGTCAACCTCACCCTCGACGCCCTCGACCCCACCCATCGCGCCACCTGGACCTGCACCAACGTCGTGCCCTTCCCACCACTGCCCTGACCCGACCACCACAAGCCAGCCCACACGCCCGGGGAGACTCCCAGACCCCGACCACCGGACCGGCCCAGCCGGCGGTGGTCCTGCGGCAGACACACCCGAGGCGCAACACTCCAGGCCCAACAGCGGCAGAGGCCATGCCGACCCAGCCACGGTCCACCACCTCCCCCGCCGCCAGGAGGCGCAAGTCTCTCCGGCGCCTCGTAGACCGTTGCCGCTGACCTCCTCAACGTGGCGCATGACGGTCAGGCGCCGCTTGGCCTCACGGTCGAGCGGCGGGGTGGGACTGGACTTGAGACTCACCAGGCACCTGTGACACCCAGTCACCGCTCCGCAGAGAGTGGATCAGAACCACCCACTGACCAGGACCGGAACTGCACTTGTTTCGCCGCGGGCAGCCGGGCCACACAGGCGGTGACCATGTCCGCGGCGCGCCGCACCGCTGGGGCGATCGAGGGCAGACGCCGACCGTCGAGCACCACTGCGGCTACTCCCGCGATGATCTCCCCGGAGGGCGCGCGCACGGGCGCCGCCACGCAGGACACATCCGGCACCGGCCACTCGTAGTCGAAGGCCAAGCTCTGCTCGTGCGCCTTGGCAACCAGCCGTTTCCACTCAGTCCTGGAGCAACAGGCAGGTGGTTCTGTCTCCGGAGTCTCCGCCGCGAACATTCTGTCCCCCGCGTTTCCGTGCGGGGCCAGTACCCCGGCGTGGACCGGGAAGACGTCGTCCACTTCACCCCGTATTCCGCCGACGATCAGGGTGCGTCCCGCGTCGGGGACCGCTATGTTGACGCTCGCCCCCGTGATCGTCATGGCGAGTTGGCGCAGGGGGCGCCGTGCGGCCTCGCGCAGCGCCGGGGCAGGCTGCCAAGCCTGCCCCAGGCGAAACGTCTTCGGCCCCAGCCGGTAGCGCCCGGCCCGGCGCTGCACCGCGCCCACCGCGACGAGCTGGGCCAGCAGCCGATGGGCGGTGGCCTTGGGCAACCCAGCACCGTCCGCCAGCCGGGTCAGCCCCAACTCGCCACCATGCGCGAGTTCTTCGAGCAGCCCGAACGCACCCTCCAGCACGCCGCGCCCCAAAGTGTTCCCCGTACGGTCGGCCACCTGCGAGTCCGGCCTGTCCACCATCAGCTTCCCCCCTCGTAGGCACAGGGCCACAGTCGACCGCACGCTACCTGTGCGCTCTCAACCTCGGGTACCGCAAAACGTGCCGTTCTCCGGCGGCGCCCTTGCCGAAAAGCTCATCCCTGCTGGTGGGAGCGGGTATCGGGAACCTTGGGGAGGTTGACTGTGGCCGGTGGCGCCGTGCTTGCACGGGAACAGAATGCTTCTGATTGGCCGCCGACCGGGTGAACCCAAACATCCGGGTCGCCGTCCGACACGCACCCGTCCGCAACGGCGGATTCACCCGGATTGCCTCGCGCGTCCTGGGTGGGCGGCCTGCCTCGGTCAGGCGGGGAGGGCGGGCTGTTGGCCGTTGAGCAGGGCGATGCCGAGGGGGGTGATGGTGTGGAGGACGGTGTTGCGGTGGCGATCGCTGCGGACGAGGGCGGCTTCGCGCAGCGCGGTGAGGTGCCGACTGGCGTTGGGGGGTGTGGTGTGGGCGGAGCGGGCCAGTTGCCGGGTGGTGGCCGCGCCGTTCGCCGTCGCGTCCAGGAGTTGTGCCCGGGTGGCGCCGAGCAGCACGGTGAGGGCCTTCGTCTCCGCCCCGGGCGGAGCGGGCAGGGCCCAGTCGGGGTCGTGGTCGATGGGGTGGACCAGTACGGGCTGCAGCCGCGGGTCGAGGAGGCTGGTGACGTTGTAGCGGCAGAAGAAGGACGGCTGCAGGACCAGGCCGCGCCCGTGCAGATGCATCTCCTGGTCCACGGGGTAGTCGAGTTCCAGTACCGGATGGCTCCAGCGCGCCGAGGGGTGCAGGGTGCGGAACAGGGCTTCCCAGCCGCCGTCCGCGAGCACCGCCGTGCGTCGCGCCCGGTCGCGGTGCACCTGCGTGCGGATGCGCTCCCAGTAGGGGTTCAGGCAGGCGTCGAAGTAGGTGTCCGCGGCGTGTGCGAGCCGGCCCAGCGTCTCGGAGTCGCCGTCGGCGAGCCGGGCGCACCACGACGGCAGGCGCAGATGGGGGTTCTGCCGACGGAACTCGCCCAGATCGGCGCGGATCGTCTCGCGTCCGGTGGAGCGGAACGCCTCGATCTGAGCGGCACGTGAGGCCCCTCTGGCTGGCGTCAGGAAGTCCGGGCAGTAGCCCTTGGCCGGGGCCAGGGAGGACAGGAGCCGGAGCGATGGGGGGATCCGGGGCAGGGCCTGGGCCCGCCACGGCCCGAAGACCACCCCGGTGTCGCGGCGCTGGAGCCGGTGCAGGCTGATCGACACCTCCCACATCGCATCGGGCTCGTCGGCGAGCGCGGTGCGCGCCAGGTCGTCCCCAGTGAAATGGATCCTCAGCATGGCCCCCGCCCCTTGGCCGCCCGCCCTGCTTGGCTGCCCTTCATGCTCCGGGCCCCGGCGGGCGCGGCACCAGATACTTTTCAGGCTCCCTCTCCCCGCACGGACGGACACCGCTGACCAGGAACATTGCGTACAGCCGCACGCAGCTTCCAGCCTGCGGGAACAGCGCTCCACACTGGGCTGCCAAGAACCGACGAGAACGGCATCAGACCGCGACCGGGCGGCGCCGTCACCGGGGAGCCTTCCCGCTCCGGTCGCCGCCTGCCAGTCCACCCCTACACCCTGGGGGCCGGCCCGCGCGGCAGAACGGCGCGGTGGAACGCTCTGCCGCGCGGGCGGTGGCCGAAGAGAGGAACTGAGGGTGCGTACACGGACGAAGACGGCCGCGGTGGCCGCCCTGACGGCGTTGACGGGGACAGCCTTGACCGGGACAGCCCTGGGCGCGAGTCCCCCACGCGCCGAGCCCTACTGCAACTACATCGACGACAGTGCCCGGCCCATCATCAGGGAGCGCCCGCCCCACACGCAGACACCCGGTGCCGTCCCCCAGGTGCAGTGCCTGATCAACACGTACAGCAACCAAGCCGGCCCTCTCACCGTGGACGGAATCCTCGGTCCCACCACCCGTGCCGCGATCCGCTCCGTCCAGCGCTGCAACCAGGTGAGCGAACCCGCCGGGATCCTCGTCGGACCGTCCACCTGGGAAGTCCTGTACAGCCCCATCCCCGGCTGTGCCCGCCCTCTCTGAAGTCCCCCACCGCATACGGCAACCACCTACAACCAACAGAGAGAAAAGAGGATGCGACCTGCCTTAACCAAGGCCCTTGTCACCGCAACCGCCATCGTCGGTCTCGCGGCCGCAACCCTGACGGGCGCGAGCACGAGCTTCGCGGCCTCCGCGCCTGCCACCCACCCCGCGGTCGCCACACAGGACAGCTCCGTCCTCGCTGTGAACAACCTCGGCCTGAACACAGATCGGGCCGAGAACTGGCAGTGCTGGCTGTGGAGCAGGGGCCAGAACCCCGGCACGATCGACGGACAGCTGGGCCCCAACAGCTGGAAGGCCGCACAGAGGGAGTTCGGGTTCACGGGCAGCGACGTCGACGGGATCGTCGGACCCAAGACCATCAAGGGGCTGCAGAAGCACCTGAACTACTGGGGCGGCTACAACCTTGCCGTCGACGGGCAGGCCGGGCCGGCAACCAGGGCCGCGTTCTGGGACTTCAACGCCTACGGCTGCTGAGCCGTATCGGAGCGCCTCGCGGGCTGGCCGGACGGGCGAACACCCGTCCGGCCAGCCCGCGCCTCCGCTGGCGCCCGGATCTCGGCGTACCCGCCGACGCGTTCCCCACCTCGGGACGCGCGCCTCTGCCCGCGGTCTTCAACCGCTGCCACAGCGTTTCGTGGTTCATGCCGCGCTCGGCCGGGATCTCATCGAGATCCTCTGGCCCCGGCGGTGCTGTCCGCCGGCTCCTCACGGTATGGCGAGAGCGAGGCGTTTGACTTCGCGGAGGGTGGGGGCGGTCTGGATGCTCTGGATGCCGGGGAGTTGGCCGATGCGCCGGTCGACGTAGTCGTAAAGGTCGGCCGGGGTGCGGAAGATGCCACTGGCCACGAGGTTCGAGTCACCGGTGACGGCGGCGGCGAAGGCGATCTCCGGATGGGTGGCCAGTGCCTCCCCGACGGAGCGCAGGTGTGCGGGGGTGACGTTCAGCCAGATCCGGGTGGCCATGCGGTAGCCGAGCAGCTGAGGGTCGAAGTCGACGGCGAGGCTCAGGGCCCCTGCGCCCCGGAGGCGGTCCAGGTGGCGCTGGATGCTGGAGGGTGAGCGGTCGGCGGCCGCGGCGAGTTCGGGCAGGGGCGCGCGGCCGTCACGGGCCAGTTCGGCGAACAGGGTGTGGTCGGTGGCGTCCAAGGGCACGCGAGTCGCAGCGGAGGTGCCGGAATCCACCGCGGTGTTGTCGTCGGCCCGGAACCGGGTGGCGTGCCACGTGCTGGTGGCTCCGACGAAGATCCGCAGCATGCAGTGGGCGCTCATGGAGAGCACCTGCGGGGTGCGCGGGAGCTTCCGCAGCAGCGGGTTGTCGTGTTGGCCGGACACGGGAACGTTCACGGCGCAGTACAGCTCGGTGCCGCCCGAGGCCAACGTGACCCAGTAGGTGTCCGGGCGGCGGGCGAGCGCCTCGGCCATGGTTCCGGCGGCATCCGGGGTGCAGTGCAGCCGCAACAGCCAGCGGGCCAGGCCGAGGCGGGAGGCCACGGGCTGACCGACGACCCGCAGGCCCAGGGCGCGCAGGCGCTGGTACCTGCGGATGATGGTGCGTTCGGAGACGCCGAGATCACGTGCGATGCGGCTGAAGTGGGCCCGGCCGTCGACCTGGAGGGCATGGAGGAGGCGCTGGTCGAGATCGTCCGACACACGTGAATCCACCGGTAGTTGCCTCTCCTGCGCCTGTTTCTTCCACATCCCAAGGTACGGCTTGGGAGCGGCGCGTACGGGCTCGGATAGTGGAGCGGTCCCTCCCCTCCCACCCGAGCCCCCACATGTCCGCGTCACCCGACGAAAGCTGTACCCATGCGTATCCGGAGACCGCTGGCCCCGCGGTCCGCCTCGGCACCTCATGCCGCTCGTCGGTCACCATCGCGATCGTGGTGACGGCCGGAGAACAACCGCAGCCGGGTGAGCGCCACCGCAGTCGCCCCGCATGTACGCCAAACCACCCCGACAGCACCCACCGGCATCAAAGGTGCCGAAGACATCAAAGAGATCGAAGAAGCCCAACGCACCTACCACACAGGGAAACCCCACATGGCCTCCAACCCCATCCCCGTCATCGACCTCAGCCCCTGGACAGCGGGCGACCGCGCAGGCCGCAAGCGCCTGGCCGGCCAAGTCGACCGAGCCCTCCAAGCCACCGGGTTCCTCCTGCTGACCGGGCACGGCGTCGCACCGCAGCTGCCCGGACGGCTGCGCACCGCCGCGCAGGACCTCTTCCACCTGCCGCCGCCCGTCAAGGCGCGTTACGCCCAGAGCACGGACCGACGCGGATGGATCGGCCGCGAGAAGGTGGTCACCGCCCGGTCGGAGGGCACCTGGACCCCACCGGACCTGCTGGAGGTCTGGTCGTGCGCCGCCGACTCCGCCACCCGCCCCGGGCAGACACGATGGCTGCCAGACCGCTGGCCCCTCGAAGTGCCGGACCTGCACCCGCTGGTCAACGAGTACACCGAGCGGATGCGCAGTCTGGCCGATACCGTCCTCGAGGTCATGGCGACGGCCCTGGACCGGCCCGCCGACTTCTTCACTCGCCACACCACGCGCCCGAACTGGGACTTCATCATCAACTGGTACCCACCGGCCGACGAGACCGGTCCCGCCGCCCCCGGCCAGTTCCGCATCGGACCACACACCGACTTCGGCCTCATCACCCTCTTGGACCGGCAGCCCGGCAAGGGCGGCCTTCAGGTGCACGACGACACGGACGGCTGGCAGGACGGCTGGCAGGACGCCCCGCACATGCCCGGCGCGATCACTGTCAACATCGGTGACCTGATGGCCCGTTGGACCGCAGACCGCTGGCGCTCGGGCCGCCATCGCGTCCTGCCCCCGTCGCCCGATGCCCCGCAGGAGGAACTGACCTCGCTGGTGTACTTCCACGCCTGCGCACCCGACACCACCATCACCTCGCTGCCGGCGCCGACAGGCCGCACGTCCTACCCGCCCGTACGCGCCGGCGATTACTTACGCGACAAGATGCAGGCTATTTACACCACCGGTTGAAATCCCCGCCCGCCTAGGAGGTCGCTTCCTCCTGTTGTCTCATCCCGGAATATCGGGGTGATGGGCTGCGCACCCACGTGCGCATCCGTGTCCAGGGCGGTGAGTATCGCGACGTGCGGAGGCGCCGACAGGGCCCGCAGCACGGTCAGTCCGTGCGCATCCGCCGCCCGCACATCAAATATCGCCACATCGCGGGTCGGCCTGATCACTTCTCTGCATGGAACTTGGGCCCGGGGCAGCTCCACCCGCAGCGGCTTCATCACCATGGCGACCCCTCACGGCAGGTCGCCCGCCCAAGCCACAACACAAAATATCAAGATCGCTTCGTCGGGCAGGAGCCGTTCAGCGCCCGGCCCGGGGCTCTCCCGTTGAACAGGCTCAAGGGCTGGGTTGCCCAGCCCTTGAGCCTGTTCTCGGTCAACCCGGCTTCGCCGGCTGGTCGGCCCGGCGGACTCCGCCGCGCCAGCCAGCACTGGGCAACTCCGCGCGGCAGGTCACCGCGACGAGGCTCTGGTGGACGGCCTCGACGAGGACGCGACCGAGTCCGACGAGAGCGACGCGCCGATCTGACAGGCAATGCCGATCTTGGGGCCGGAGCCTGCTCGGGGGACGCTCCCCCGCCCGGCCTTCTGACCAGAATCACCCAAGTACATGACTCCTGACCGCCGAGACGAACTCGTCGATGGAGACCTTCCCGTCCTTGTCCGTGTCGATGGCCTGGTAGGCCTCGCCCACGGCGTCTGCGGGGGCGCCGATGACCGTGAGCCACGTGCTGAATTCATCCTGGCTGATCATTCCGTCGCCGTCGACGTCGCACAGGTTGGCACAGGCGTACACGTACGGCGCCATCACCTCGGCGAAGCCCACACCACCGCGGTCGGTGATCGCCGCCTTCGACGCCGCGACGAACTCCTCGCGGCTCAACGCGCCGCTCTTGACGTCGGCCTTGCTCACGATGTACTCGTACACGCCTATATAGCTCTGCTTGAGCACGAGCGCGCGCGGCGATTCCGGGTCGGAGCCGAAAGCGCGAATAAGCCTGTTGGCCTCCTGCTCGAAATCGGAACGGTCGATGCGGCCGTCCTGGTTCACGTCGAACTGGTCGAAGCGCAACTCGAAGATCTGCCCCTTGCCGGCTGTCGCCATTTTCCGCCTCCACGTGAATCGGTGAATTGACGATCGAATGTGGAATGAGCGTTTCCCGATAGAGATCTCGATGTCGCCCCATGAACCTAAACGCGCCGATGGCATACTCACAAGCAGTCATTCAGGCCATACCGGCGGAGGCTGGAGTGAGCGCTGCGAACACCTTTAGGCTCTGCGGCTCATGTGAACTGCGACTGGCCAGACCGCAGGAGCGCAAGGTCGTACTACCGGCCCCGCGTACACACCCGCCCCGATACCGAAAGAGGGACGGCCGCAGCCTCGACAGCTCTCAACCGAGACAGCACACTGAGGCTGGCGGCATTCACACAGTCGGCCCGTCACCAGATGTCGTCCCTCTCGCAGCACCCCTACCGGACGAATCACCAAGCCAGCGAAAGGAATTTGCAGGCGTCCGCCGGTTCACGGCGATTCCGGGCGTCCGGCCATCACCTCGTCTGTCATGCCCTCGCTCGACGCACTCGCCAGGCTGCTCGAAACCCTGGATCTCTATGCACAGCTGTTCCCTCACGGCTATCCGCCTCATCTTTCAGGCTGGCACCGCCCGGCCGTTTTCGCCCCATGACCAAGCCGGAGAGCAAGACCTCCCCCGGCCGACGGCCTTGTAGACGAGAGCGGGGCGCAGAAGTCATCGCAGTGGGCCGGCGCGGATAGCACCACGGCACCAGAGCGCAGGTCGCAGACGTTGCGCCTCGACGCGGTGATGTTCGTCCGCGGCACACTCGCCGCTGCCCTCGCCCACACACAACCCTCATAACGGCTACCGCCAGCACCCGCCGGGCGCAGGTCACCCCAAGGCCCCCACCAGCACCCTCTCCAGCTCCTCGGCCAGCTCGATCAGTGCGTCCACGTCCTCTGCCAGGACGGACGCCTGCGCCCGCCACAGCCCGTGCACGGTCGATGTGCGCAGGAGCCGGGCCTCCAGGGTGAACTCGGGGTGGGCGCCGAGTCGCGCGGCCAACCGCAGGAGCATCGCGCGGCACTTGCTGCGATCGCTCGTCCGCGCGGACCGCCAGTCGAGGCGGTCCAGGGCGAAGACCAGCCGGTGCAGCGGTCCGTCCGGGACGGGGGCCTCATCCGGGCCGGTCCGCTTCGCCGCCACGGCGAAGGCGTCGAGTACCTGGGCCAGCCGCTCCTCACCCTCGGGTGAGGCGGCGGTGACGATCAGGCTGTCCAGCGCCATCTGCCACTCCGCGCGCTCGCGCGCGCCGATGGCCGCCGCGGCGAGCGCCTGCGGGACATCGGGGTGATACGGGTGCCAGAAGCGGAGCTTGGCCAGGGCGCAGCACCGCGACCGGGCGACGGGTCCGGTGGCGGCACCGATGAGCAACTCGGCGTAGGCGGAGCGGTGCTGTTCGGGGACGTGCCAGGCGAAGGTGGCGAGTTCATGGACGATGTGGTGCTCGCCCGTGCGGACCGAAGCGCGCAGCAGCCGCCATATTCTCGGCTCGTCAAGGAGACCACCGGCAAGCCACACGCACACCCGCGCCACGACGGGACGATGGCCTTCGGCCTCCCAGACATCGGCGACCACCCCCGCTGCGGCCGCGGTCAACGTAGTGAGGAACCGTGCCTGCTCTTTGGTAGTGGCCGTCAACCCGTCGGCCGTGTCATCGGCTGCGACCAGCAGCGCCCGCAGGCCTGCAGCCGCGGCCTCCGGCCGTCTGCTCGGCGGTATGCGCCGCGCGCAGCGCCGTATCGCCGTCATCACCCGGTCGGCCGTCTCGTTGCGCTCCCAGGACGTCTCACCGTCGTGGGGAAAGTCCTGCAGCAGCAGCGTGTGCAGCGACACTTCGGGGTCGTCGCCGAACGGCAGCGCGCTGAGGGCGGCCCGCGCCACGAACGGGTGCCGTGAGTCGAGGTACGGGCCGGTCAGCACGGGGTCCGCACGGAACAGGCGGGCGAGTTCGCGGGCGGCCTCGCGCCCGGCTCGGGTCGGCCGGGCGGCGGTGGCATCCCGAACGAGCAGGGCCGCGTACCGCTCGCGCTGAGCGGATGTCCAGCGCTGGTAGGGGGTGGGGCCCGTGGTGGGACGGTGGTGGGTGGGCAGGTGGAGGGGGCCGTGCGCTGCCCAGAGTCCCTCCAGGAGTTCGGGCCGCCGCCATTGCGCCCACTGCCGCATACGGGGGTGCCGCAGGCTGTTGGGCGTGTGGTCCAGTATTTCCTGGAAGGCGGCGCTGCGGGTACGGCGGTCGGCGAGCAGCGCGTCGACCGCCCGGCGGGCATCGTCCTCATCGCCCTCGCGCACCGCCGTGTGCAGGGCCGTGAGTATGGCCGGGGCGGCCCCGACGATACGGAACAGTTCGATCGCGGGGGTGAAGTGCCCTTGGTCGGCCGCGGCGGTCATCGCGGGTTCCAGGTGCGGGTAGCGGACCCGCACCCGGTCGCCGGGAAGCCATTGCAGGCCGTACTCCGCCGGCCGTGGTCGCAGCCAGCACGCACGCAGGGTCTGTGCCGCGAAGTCGGCCACCGCCCGGTCCTCGTGGGTGAGGAGCGTGCCCGCAAGCCAGGCCACTCCCCGGGCAAGGTCGCCCTCCGGGTCCGGGGCGGCGAGCAGGCCGTGGACGAGCCGGTCGAGCGCGGGTACGGCACGGGCATGGAAGCGGGCGACGGGCGTTTCAGCGAGTGCCCGGAGCGCGGTGTCGCGGATTCCGGCGCCGTCGTCTTTGGGCAGCCGGTCGGCGAGCAGGGGCAGCAGGTCGTCCAGGGTGTGCTCGCCCGAGTCCGCGGCCGCGCACTCGATCAGCAGCCGGTAGCCGCAGCGCCGGTCTTCGGCCTGGGGGCGGCAGGTCAGTTCCAGCAGCTCGTCGCGGACCTCGGCCAGGGAGATCAGGGGCGCGAGGTCGTGAACGGTCCACTCGTCGTGGCGGCCGCCCGTCTCGGCTTCCCGCCGCAGCCGCCGGGCCTCCCGCGCCCGGTGCTCGTGCGGCAGCAGCATCAGCAGGGGGACCAGACCGGTGCCGACGTCACGAGGGCCGAACGGCTTTGCCGCGCACGCCGCCTCGTACAGACGGCTGCGCTGTCGTACGGGCGCGGCGGCCAGAAGCCGGCGGAGACCGAGGCACCCCTGTGTATCCGCCGTGCGGACCAGTGCGGCCAGTTCGGCCGAGGTGGTCGGTTCGTCCGGCCCGGTGCCGCCGGTTGCCCCGGCCGGTCCGGCGAGCCCTGCCGGGTCGGCAGACTCGGCCAGAAGGAGGCGGCGCAGAGTGCGCCGCATGCGCCGCCCCGAGAGGCGGGCTGCGCCCAACGGGCTCGCGGCCTCAGCACCCGGCTGTCCGTCCGACGCCTGGGCGAAGCCGCGCCCGTGCGCCTCGGCGACGACCAGGTCAGGGTGGCGCCGCGCGAGCAGGCGCCGGTGGCAGATCTCGTCCCACAGCTCGGGCAGCCGCTCCCCCACCGTCTGTGCACCGCAGGCGGGCAGCAGCAGGGCCTCCTCACCCGTACCGAACGCGCCGCGCACCGGCTCCCGCAACGCCTCGGCCAGTTCACGGAGGCCGCGTTGCCGGATCTTCCAGTAGAGCACCATACGGTCGTCGTCGGGGGCATCCAGGACGGCCCGGACGACGCGCGCCGGGGCGAGCCGCACCAGCTCCCGCGAGTGCAGGACCCGGCGACGCAGTGCGGTACCGCCCTCGGCGAGAGCCCGCTCCAGAAGCTCCGCGTGGTGGGTCATACGCGCCAGGTCGACGGCGAGGACCCGCTGCTCCTCCTCGCCGCTGCTCCACAACTCCTCCAGCACGCTGTCCACTTCACCACGCGCGGACAGCACCCGGGCCCGCGCCGCGAGCTCGGGCACGCGGCCGACGGGAGACAACTCCCCCACGGCTCGCAGCAGGCTGAGGGCCGGGGAGGCCGGGGGTACCGGAGGTATGTGCATACGCGGCAGTCTGCCCCAGCGGAGATCAACGCCGCACCGACATAAACGTCGGCGCCTTCGTCAGGGCGAGGGCGGGCATACCCCGGGTGCCGCAGGACGCCGAGATGACCGAGGGGTTCCGGATCCGGCAGGCGGACACCAGCACGCCCGTGACCGCCTAACCCGGTGCCGCCAGTCACATCAGCACACCCCCACCAACTGCCCACCAACTCAGAACCAGTCCGCTCAGCGGAATCCTGAGTGACAGGTGCCGGTGGCGAAACCACACTGCCCGGTGAGCGGCAGGCCCGTACACGCATCCGAAACGGGCCGCTGCTCCGAACAGCAGATGACCAACACGTTGTGACATAAGTTGGACGCGGGGGACAGATGTCGACAGCGAGCAAGGACTGCTTATCGATCTGTGTGGGCCGTGAAGGGGACCTCGGCCTGCTGGAAGAGGCGTTGGACAGAGCGCTGCGAGGACACGGCACGGCGATCCTGCTGACCGGCGAGGAGGGCGCCGGCAAGTCCCGGCTGGTGCGGGAGGTGGCGGAGGCCGCCCGCAGCCGGGCCATGCGCGTACTGCTCGGCCGGAGCAGCCCGGTCAGCCCCGCCGTACCGCTGCGGCCCCTCAGCGAGGCCCTTGCTTGTCTCTTCCGTGACGGAGAGGGCCCGGACAGCCGGACGCTGGGGCCGTATCGCGCCATTCTCGGCCGTGTCGTACCCGAATACGCGCACGTACGACTCGCCACCGGGAGGCGGTCCCCCGGGCTTCGGGAGGGGGAGGGAACCGTCGTCGGCTGCCACGGTCCGCAGCACTCGCCCGTGCTCCTGGCCGAGTCCGTGCTGCGTCTGGTGTCCGCGGCCGGAGCGGGTTCGGGGAGTCTGCTCGTCCTGGAGGACCTGCACGACGCCGATCCGGCGACGCTGGCCGTGGTGGAGTACCTGGCGGACAACATCGCCGGGCAGGGCACCGTGCTGCTGGCGACCTTCCGGTCCGGCCCGGGCGCACCGTGGGACCTCGCCCGGGCCCTGGCGCGGCGGCGCGCGGGCACACTGCTGACCCTGCGCGGGCTGAGTCGTACCGAGGTGGCGCGGCTCGCGGCGTCCCGCCTCGGCATCGGGAGCGACGGGGTGCCGTACAACGTCGTGGAACGCCTGTACCGGGACAGCGGCGGAAACCTCTTCGTCGCCGAGGAGTTGCTGCGTACCCTGGTCGGTTCCGGCGCGCTCGTGACCGGTCCGCAGGGCTGCCGGCTGGTGGCAGGGGTGCGTTGCCCCGTGCCCGCGGCGGTCGAGCACAGCATCGCGCGGCGGGCGGCACGGCTGGGGCCGGAGGGACACCGGCTGCTGTCCGCCGCGGCGGTGATCGGCGAAAGGTTCCCGGTGTCGGTGCTGCGCCAGGCGTGGGGGCTGTCCGAGGCGCGGCTGTTCGCGCGGTTGCGTGCGGCGGGGGCGGCGGGGCTGATCACGGCGGACGACCGTGCCTGCGACTGGTACGGCTTCCGTGGTGCGCTGACCGCCGCGGCGCTGTTGGGGCAGCTCACCCCGGCGGATCGGGCCGCGGTGGCCCGCCGCACCGCCGAGGCGGTGGCCGAGCTGCATCCCGGGCTACCGGGCCCGTGGTGCCCCTTCGCTGCCGAACTCCGGCTGTCCGCCGACGACCGGCCGGGGGCCGCGTCGTTGTTCGCCACGGCCGGGCGCCGGGCCCTGTCGGCGGGTCGGGCCTCCCTCGCCGTGGAACAGCTGACGCGGGCATGGGAGTTGCTCGGCGCGGCCGACGAACCGCGGGTGCTGGTCGATGTCCTCGATGAGCTGCTGGCCGCGCTGGCGGAGAGCGGGCGGGCCGATCACGGGCTCCGACTCGCCTCCGCGCTGGAGGAGCTGGACGGGCCCGGGGTGGCGGGAGTCCATCTGGCGCGCCTGCATACCCGGCTCGCCTGGCTTTCGCAGGCCGACGGGCAGCCTGAGGTGGGGCTGGCCCATGTGGACGCCGCACGGTGCGCGTTGGGCCCGGAGGCGGAGGGCAGGCACACCGCCCCGCTCGACGCGGTCGAGGCCCAGTTGACGCTCCACACCCCGCCGACGGCCGGTCGGCTCGCCGAGCAGGCCACGGACAAGGCCGAGCGCACCGGGCTGACGGTCGTCGCCTGCCGGGCCTGGCGGGTACGCGGTCAACTCGCCCTGCAGCGCGGCTCGCAGGAAGCGTCGCACTGCTTCACCCGGATGCACACCCTCGCGGATACCCATGAGCTGCCGCTGTGGCGCATGCACGCCATGCTGCAACTCGCCGGACAGCATTGTCTGGTGGACGGCGAGCGCGACGCCCTGCTGCGGGTGCGCCGACAGGCCGGGCGCATCGGGGCGCGGGCCGTGCACACCTCCGCCGACCTCATACTGGCGCTGGATCACGTGCTGCGGGGCGAGTATCCGGAGGCCCGGCAACTCACCGACGCGTATCGGGCACGGGAGGAACAGCCGGGGTTCACCGGCGCCGACGCGCGCTGCCTGGCGGCGGTGCGGGCCATCGGCGCGGCCCACCAGGGCAGGCGCGACATACTGGAAGAGCACCTGGGCGCGTCGCTCGGCACGGACGCACCGCCCTCGCCGTGGGCGTCGCTGGCCCAGGGCCTGGGCGGGGTCGTCTGCGCGCTGTTGGAAGAGGACCGCGACCTGGCCCGGCTGACGCTGGAGCGGGCGACGGCCGAGGACGCCGTACATCCGGCGCCCTATCCCCTGACCGGACAGTACGGCCTGGCCCTGCTGCTGGAGGCGCTGACCGCCGAGGCGGACCCGGACCGCCCCGACCGGCCGGACCCGGGCGAGGCGGGCCGACTTCGCTGGAACCGGCAGTTCGTGCTGCTGGCCCGAGCCGTCCGGCTGGGGAGGTACGGGCGTGGCGAGGAAGCGGCCGATGCCGTGGTGGAGGCCGAGGCACTGGCGCAGCCGTATCCGCCGGCCGCGCATCTCGGACTGCGCCTGGTCGCCGAGGCCGCGCAGGCGGACGGCTGGGGCGATCCGGTGCTCTGGCTGCGCGGGGCCGAGCAGTACTTCCACGGGGCGGGAGTCGCGGCCGTGGCCGGGGCGTGCCGCAGTCTGCTGCGACGCGCCGGTGCGGTGGTGCCTCACCGCACCGGCGACGGGCAGGTGCCGCAGGTGCTGCGCGTGCTCGGTGTCACGCCACGGGAGTACGAGGTGCTGCGGCTCCTGGCCGACCGGCTCGACAACCGCGCGCTGGCCGCCCGGCTGTGCATCTCGCCGCGCACCGTCGAGAAACATGTCGCCAGCCTGATCAGCAAGTGCGAGCAGCCCAATCGGGCGGCGCTCAACGCGTATGCGGCCCGGATCCGGCAGGACGAGAGATGGGGGGAAAGGCGATGAGCAGAGGCGATGACGGACAGGCCGGCTCGACCGATCAGCGGTCCGTCGGCTCCTCGTCCCGTCCGTCGTGCACCAGCGTCTTCTCCAGCCAGGCGACGACGGTCGACGCTGCCTCGTCCGGCGCGGGCATCGTGATGCCCGCCGCGTTCTCCCGCCGCCACAGCTCGAAGACCACCTGCTCCTGGGGCTCCACGACCGTATGACCGTCGGCCCGCAGCGTGGCGACGTGGCGGCGGGTGGGCTCCTTGGTCCACATGGTGCGGTTCATGTTCGGGAAGAACAGCACCGGGCGTTCGGCGGCCAGCAGGGCGGTCTGGGCCGGGGTCGCGGCCAGGCCGAGGGCTGTGGCCGCGAGTGTGTTCGCCGTGGCCGGCAGCACGACGACGGCCGCGGAGCGCTTCGCGAACTCGACGGGGTTCAGGGCGGGATCGTCGCTGGTGCAGGTCTCGTCGGCGTACCAGGCGACGAGTTGGGGCTGGACGAACCGGGCGGCGTCGGCGGTCAGGAGAACCCGCAGACCCAGATCGATCTCCTGGCGCAACCACGTCAGGTAGAGGGGCAACTGACTCGCCGCGCTGGAACCGCAGACGATGACTGAGAGGGCGTCGTCTCGCATGCCCTCCACCCTGCCGCCCCGATCCGCGTCCCGCATGGGGGTGCGGCCCCCATCTGTGGCCGCCGGCCGGGACCCGAAGATGGGGGCCGCACCCCCATGCGCCGACGGCGGGCCCGGTGCCAGTGTGGGCCGCCGAGCCGCCCACCCGGCAGTGCTCGGCACGATCGACACCAGGTACCTGGGGAGGTGAAACCCATGAAGAAGATCACCGTTCGCAAGACCGGCGCCATCAAGCTCACGTCATCCGCGCAGGCCTACAGCTTCGTCGGCTGCTGACGCCGCCCATCCGCACCCCTGTCCGCCGTACCGCAGCGGCCGGGGGTGCGGGTTTCCGCCCCCTACCGCCGAGGAGGTCCGCGATGCCCCTGCCGGCCATCGAATTCCACCCGTTGACCTTCGTCGACGAGCGCGACGGCGTCGTCGTGGGCCGCCCCGACACCGAGTCCTACGCCGTGCTGCCCCACGACGGCGCGGCCCTGCTGCGCCGGCTCGCCGACGGCCACCCGGCCGACGAGGCGGCCCGGTGGTACCTGGGCGAGTTCGGCGAGAGCGTCGACATCGGCGACTTCGTGTCCACCCTGCGCGAGTTGGGCTTCGTCAGGGAGGGGTCGCAGCCGACGGCAGCGCCGCCTCGGCTGCGGATGCTGCGGCTCGGCGCGTGGACCTTCTCCCCCACGGCCTGGGTCGTCCACACGGCCCTGGTCACCACCTGCATCGCCGTCATGGTGACGCATCCCCGGGTGCGGCCCCACTCGGACGTCGTGTTCTTCACTCCGTCCCTCGTCGCGGTCCAGCTGACCCTTGCGTTCGCCCAGGTGCCCGCTGTGGCCTGGCACGAGTTCTTCCATGTCCTGGCCGGGCGCCGACTGGTGCTGCCGACTCGGCTGTCGGTGAGCCGGCGGCTGTTCTTCGTCGTGGTGGAGGCCCACCTCGACGGTCTGTACAGCGTTCCGAGGAAGAAGCGCTATCTGCCCTTCCTCGCGGGCATGCTCGCCGACGTCCTGCTGTTCAGCACCCTCACGCTGGTGGGGGCCGCGGGGACCGGCTGGGCCTTCCGGTTGGCACTCGCCATCGCGTACACGGTCCTGCTGCGGCTCGTCTGGCAGTTCTACCTCTTCCTGCGCACCGATCTGTACTACGTGTTCACCACCCTGCTGGGCTGCAGCGACCTGCACGGCGCCACCTCGGCATACCTGTGGCGCAAGGCGAGCCGGCTGCCAGGCATCCGGCGTCCCACCACCGACAGCGACAGCGACAGCGACGCCGATTCCGCCTGGTCGGAGCGCGACCGCCAGGTGGCACCCTGGTTCGCGCTGCTCACCGTCGGCGGCGTCGGCCTCCTCCTGGCGACCGCCATACTCGCCCTCGCCCCCTTGCTGACGGGCTTCGTGACACGGCTCGGCCCCGCCCTGGCGAACGGCGCGGACGACAGCGCCCGCTTCTGGGACTCCGCCACCTCGGTCGCCCTGTTCGCCCTCGAGTTCACGCTCCTGATCCTGGTCTCCCGCCGCGAGGCGTCGCGTTCCCGTACCGACTCACGATGAAGGAAGGCTCCATGAACACCCACCTGTGGCGCTCCGGCCCCAACGGACCGGGCGGCGAACCGGCCGACGTGACGGTCGGCTGCCACCGCCGCCTGCGCGGCCCCTACACCGGAGCCGGATCCCTGGTCCGTGCCCTGGTCCCGGCCGCATACGAGCGGTGGCCCGAGCTGGTACGGGCACACGCCATCGAGATCCTCACGATGGCCCCGGAACTCAAGGACCGCATCGGCGCCGCACCCGAGACCCTCACCTCACTGGCCGCCCCCGAGGAACGGACCCGCATCTACGCCGCCGTACGCACCCGCCGACTCGCCCACGGGCTGGTCGAGTTCCTCCACTCCTACACGAACCTGCGGGGATCCGGACCGCTCGGCCTACGCTTCACGGACATCGACGAGGCCGACCCCACCGACCAGGAATTCCTCGCCATCCTGCTCCGGCGCATCCAGGGCATGCCGATCTCGGTCACCGTCGGCAGCCGGGGCGGTGACCTGCCCGACGAACTTGTCTCAGCCCTCGCGCGGTACGCGACCCGGCTCACCCCTGCCCAAACGGCGACCGCCACCACCACCGGGGCGCCCCAGGACCCAGGCCGCCTGCTGAGCGCGTACATCGCCTCCGACGGCACCTCCGACGACCCCGACGAGCTGGCCGCCTACGAAGCCGCCGACCCCGCCCTGCGCACCACGCTGCACGACGAACGCGCCGCCCTGCTGCTGCGCGACGGCGACTGGAGCCTGCGCCTGGGCGCCGTCCCCTACCACCTGGAACGCGGCAGCGACCCCGCAGGAGCCGCCAACGAGGCCCTGCACGAAGCCGTCTACTACACCGCCGGCCTGGGCCTGTGGCACGCCGTGCTCGACTACAGCGACCGCGCCAGGGCCGTCGTCGACCCTGAACAGGCCGAGCGCTACTGGGACTTCAGCGGAAAGATGGGCTCGTCCCTGGCGATGCTGGGGCGCACGCAGGAGGCCGAGAAGCTGTATCTGGAGGTGCGAGCCCGCTACGCCCTGCCGATGGCCCAGATGTTCACCGGCTACTTCATGGCCATGCTCTACACCCGACTGCACCCGGCGGAACTGCGCGACCACCAGCTGGCCAAGAGCTACCTCAGCAACACAATCACGCTGGCGTCCCTGCTGCCCGACGCCGAGGAGCGCACCTTCCACTCGGTCTTCCAGCGCAACGGCATGGCTCTGGTCGAGATGCACCTGGGCAACATGTCCGAAGCCCTTCGCCTGGTGGACACCGGAATCACCCGCCTGGACGCGGAACTCCCGGCCGACCGGCACCGGCTGCACCGCTCCGTCCTGGTCCACAACCGCGGCCGGGTCCTCGCAGCGCTGGGCCGACTGCCGGCGGCACTGGCAGACCTGACGACGGTCATCGGACTCGACCCCAACTACCCCGACTACTACTTCGAACGGGCCGGACTGCTGCACAAGGCGGGCCAGAACTCCGCCGCGCTCGCGGACTACGACACCGCGATCTCACTCAGCCCCCCGTTCTGGGAAGTGCACTTCAACAGGGCCGACCTACGGGCCAAGACCGGCGACACGGAAGGCGCGATCGCCGACCTGCACCGCGTCGTGGAACTCGAACCCGCCGAACTCGACGCCCGAGTCAACCTCATCAGCCTGCTCCTCGAAACCGGACAGGCAAAAGCCGTGGAGCCGCTCCTGCGGGAGGGACTGCGGCTCACTCCGGATGACGCACGCCTGCTGCAGGTGCGGGGCCAACTGGCCTGGGACGCCGGCTCTGCCGACTCCGCCCGTCACGACTTCGAACTGGCCCTGGAGAACGACCCCGACTGCGTCCCCGCCCTGGCCGGCCGTGCCGCGCTCGCCTTCGACTCCGGAGACATCGACACCGCGCTGCGCGACCTGACCCGGGCCGTTGAGCTGGAGCCCGGCGACCCCGACCTGCGCTACAACCGGGCGTACGTGCACCAGGCCGCCGAGCAGTGGCAGGCCGCCGTCGACGACTACACCCTCGCGCTCGGCCTGCCCGGCGCCGACCAGGCCGAGCTGCTGCGCCAACGCGCCACGTGCCACCGGGCGTTGGGCGACCGCGAGGCGGAACGGACCGACCTGGAAGCGGCGACCCGTACGGCTGCCGGCTCCGCGGTGTCGGCCGGTGCGGCATGAGCCGCCTCCCCCTGCCGCAGGACGTGGCCCCGGCGCACTCCGCACAGGCCGAGCCGGATGCGCCGGACAGGCCGGACGGGTCGGGCACGTTCCACCGGTTCATGCGGACGTGGGCCACCGGCATCACCGTGGTCACCAGCCGACGTCACGGGCGCTCCGTGGGCTGCACCGTGACCGCGTTCACCTCGGTCTCCCTCCGCCCCGCCCTGCTCCTGGTCTCCCTGGCCGACGACAGCCGCACCCTCGCGACGCTCAGGGCGCGGGGCGCGTTCGGAGTCAACGTGCTCGCCGGCGACCAGACGACGCTCGCCACTCACTTCGCCACCGCGCCGGGAGACCGATTCGCCACCGTCCCCCATCACCTCATCGACGGCGTACCCCTGCTGGACGCCGCGCTGGCCACGGCCGTCTGCCGGGTGGAACGCACCTGGCCCGTGGCCGACCACACACTGGTGCTGGGCCGCCCCAGTCACTACGGCGCTCTCCGCGAGCTCGTGCCCCTGATCCGCTTCAACGGCGTCAGCGGCCCGCTCGCCACCTGAACACCTGCTGTCCTCAACGCCGTTCGCCCATGCTTGGACGTGATCCGACGTCGGTCAGCGGCGCGCCGTCGTACCCCGAACTACCCCCGCGGGTGCAGGGACGACGAGAAGGTCGCCTCGCCGGAGACCGAGGTCAGGGAACTACCCCCGCGGGTGCGGGGACGACCTCCCACCCGTAGTCGCAGTGCGAGCACTGCACGAACTACCCCCGCGGGTGCGGGGACGACCCGGACCGTCCACCGGCCGGCCACCGGCGCGTGGAACTACCCCCGCGGGTGCGGGGACGACCGCGGAGCAGCCGGTGGGCTGACCCGCCCGCGCGAACTACCCCCGCGGGTGCGGGGACGACTCCGCGTAGCCGGGCGCGGGCACCACGCCCGGGGAACTACCCCCGCGGGTGCGGGGACGACGACGCTGGCCGCCTGCGGGGCGGCGGGCGCCTGGAACTACCCCCGCGGGTGCGGGGACGACCCCAGAACCCGGCGGTGCGTGCCTTGACGACGGGAACTACCCCCGCGGGTGCGGGGACGACGCCACCGGCGCAGTGGCCACGTCGACGCGGATCGAACTACCCCCGCGGGTGCGGGGACGACTGGAATCGCTTCGCCGTTGCGGCGAGGTGGGGCGAACTACCCCCGCGGGTGCGGGGACGACGCCTGGCACCGCCTCACCGTCGCTCAGGGCACGGAACTACCCCCGCGGGTGCGGGGACGACGTGACCGCGCGCTCGCCCCGCACCTGAGCAGGGGAACTACCCGCGCGGGTGCGGGGACGACCGCAGGTCGGCGGCGCGCACCGCGACCGCGGCCGAACTACCCCCGCGGGTGCGGGTCCCCGCCAAAGGAAAACTAATCCCATCGCTGGCATCACCGGGGACGACACTTCTCGACCTGCGGTGATGCCAGCGATGGGATTAGTTTTCCTTTGGCGGGGACCGTTGGTCGGGCATGTGATCAAGGACCGTTGTCAGTGGGCGGGTCTATGGTGCGGGTCCACTCTACGGAAGGGGCTGTGCCAGTGGAGGACATGCGGTCAATCGTTGCCGTGATGCGGGTCATGGGCCTGTCGGACGAGGCTATCGCCAGAGTGTCGCGGTTGTGGGGGAAGTCCGCCGCGCGGAACGGGGGGCGGTCCCATCTGCTGCTTGGGCACTTGCTGGACACCGCCGCCGTGGCCGAGGTGATGTGGGAGCGGTACTTGTCGGCCGCGTTGCGGCGCCGCCTGGAGGAGATCAGCGGCGGGCGCGGGCGTGTGTGGTTCATGTGGATCTGCGGGATTCATGACTGCGGAAAGGCCTGTCCTGCCTTCCAGGCGATGGACGATGTGGAGGCCGCCCCGGTCAGGGCCGCGGGTCTGACATGGGGGCGACTGCCGGCGGACCGGCGGCAGCGCTGGCGGCATGACGTGGCGGGTGCGGCGCTGTTGCGACCGCGGCTGGTCGCGGAGTGGGGCAGCGCGGAGAGCGCAGCATGGGTATGGCCGTTGGTGGCCGGCCATCACGGGGCTTTTCCGTCGGTGCAGGGGCTGCAGCCGAAGCACCGGGAGGCGCAGGGGCGCGGGGCTGCGTGGGCGGAGGCGCAGAGGGCGGTGGTGGACGTATTCACCCGGGCCGTTGGTTTCCAAGACCTCGCTGGTGCGCGCCCGGTGGGCATGTTGAACCGGGCGGAGCAGCTGGGGCTGTCCGGGCTGATCGTGATGGCGGACTGGATTGCCAGTGACAGCGAGCAGTTCGAAGGGCTCACGGATGCGCGCAAGATCTCTCTCGCCGGGGCACGTCAGCGGGCCGAGGCGGCCTGGCGGCGCCTGGGCATGCGAGGCGGTTGGGGTGCACTCGCGGTTCCCGGTGATCGCTTTGCTCCGCTTGCGGAGCGGTTGAAGGTCAATCCGAGGGCCTCGCAGCGGGAACTGGTGGAACAGGCATGGTCGTTGCCGGCACCGGGGCTGATGGTGGCGGAGGCTCCGATGGGCGAGGGCAAGACGAAGGCCGCGCTGGCGGCGGCTGAGGTGCTGGCGGCCCGTTTCGGGCTGGACGGTGTCTTTGTGGCCATGCCGACGCAGGCGACAAGCGATCCGATGTACGAGCAAGTGCTGGAGTGGGTACGGTCGTTCGAGCCGGACCTGGAAGCGCAGGTTGCGCTGCTGCACGGCAAGCGCCGCTTCAACCCCGCGTGGCGGCAGATCTGGGAACACGAGCGGACAGGCCCGGCTGGAGAGTCTGACGCAGACGACGAGTCGGCACTGCTGGACCCGTTCGACGTCTACGGGGCGACCGAGGAGGACGCGGAATACGGCATGCCTCCGTGGATGTCAGATGGCAACCATGCTCCCCAGGAGGAGCGTGACGGCCCGGCCCAGTGGTTCCTCGGCAATAAGCGGGGCCTGCTCACCGCGTTTGCCGTCGGCACGGTCGATCACCTTCTGCACGCGGCGACCCGCACGCGACACGTGATGCTGCGCTTCGCGGGTCTGTACGGCAAGGTTGTGGTCATCGACGAGGTGCATGCCGCGGACGTCTACATGCGTCAGTTCCTCCTGGAGGCGCTGCGCTGGCTCGGCCAGGCCAGGGTCCCGGTGGTCCTGCTGTCGGCGACGCTGCCGCCGGCGCAGCGGCAGGCGTTCGTCGACGCGTATCTGTCGGGTGCTTTGAGCGCAGCGGATGTCCACTGCGCGGTGCCGGAGCCAGCCGGTTATCCGTGTGTCACCGTGGCATATGCCCTCAACGGGACGCCTGTGGCGACGAGTTCGCGTGAGGCCGTGCCGTCCTGGCGTGCGTCGACGCCGACGCGGATCGGCTGGCTGCCCGACATCGCGGAAGACGGGGAGCTGATTGCCTCGGCGATCGAGGAAGAGGTGGCTGGCGGCGGCGTGGTGCTGGTGGTGGTCAATGCGGTCGTCCGCGCCCAGGCCATTCACCAAGCCTTGATGGAGAAGGGCTTCGAGGGGCAGGTGCAGCTGCTGCACGGGCGGCTGTGTTCGGCCCATCGGGCACACCGGACCGAGGAGTGCCTGCGGTTGCTGGGGCCAGATCCGGGTGAGGAGCGGCCCGAGCGGATGGTGGTGATTGCCACACAGCTTGCCGAGCAGTCGTTCGATATAGATGCGGATCTATTGATCACCGACCTTGCTCCTGTGGATCTGTTGCTGCAGCGCATCGGGCGGCTCCACCGGCACAGCGGGACCCGCCGACCGGCTGCGTTCTCTGAACCGCGTGTCCTGGTGACGGGTGTCGCGGGCGGGGAAGGCGGGCGGCCCCGCTTCCTTCCGGCATCGAAGGCGATCTACGGGGAGTGGGCCCTGCTGAGGGCGGCCGCTCTGGTCGCCGACGCGGCCGGCCCACTGGACGCAGGCACGGTGCGCGGGGACGGTTGGAGTATTCCGGCTGATGTGCCGGGTCTGGTGGCCAAGGCTTACGGGGAGGCGGAGGTCTGCCCGCCGCACTGGGGTGAGGGTGCGGCCCGGGCGGTGTGGCAGGCAAAGGAGCAGCAGCGGGAGAAGAACGCGGAAGGCTTCCTGCTGACGCGCCCGCGGGAATGGGGGACGCCGACGCTGGAGGGGCTCCACTACGCGGGCAGCCGGGCGGCATCCGAAGAGGACCTCGACGCGGTGGTCCGCGATGGCAAGAGGTCGGTGGAGGCGGTGATCGTGCGCCGCTCACCCGAGGGCTACCGGGCGGTCGACGGGACCTGGGTGGGCGTGCACGGCGAAGTGGACGACGAGACGGCGGTGGGCCGGTTGCTGGGCGGCACGGTGCGGCTTCCTCCCCGCCTTGCGGAGGCCGCGGAGGCGGAACTTGCTCCCTTGCCGGGGTGGGCTGGTCATCCGTGGCTGCGCTACGCGCGGGCGCTGGTTCTGGACGACGACGGAACGGCTGTCCTGGGCAAGGACCGGGTCGGGTACGACGACGTGCTTGGGCTGGTCGTCGAACGAGGGTGAATGGCGTGGGGAGCCGTGCCCGGGGTTCCGCCCACCCCGCGCTGCGGGGACGACGTGAAGCACTAAACGGGAACACCCCCGAAGCCGGGGAGGGGCAGCGGCTCCCCGCGCCGTGGGGCAGGGTACCGGCTCGCCCGACCGGACAGGCCGCGCAAGTTCGCTCAGATTCCTCGAACCGGCTTGTAAGCATTAAACATTTCCTGCCAGTCTTATCGAGGCCCACTGATGGGTCAACTCCGCCGTAGACAGGGCGAGTTGGGATATCGGCCTGCGCGTCCGTTGGCGCGCATGATTCCTGGAGGGGTATCGACCATGGACGCTGCGGGAGATCTAGTCGCCGGCGACTGTCTGAGCACAGCGGACGCCGAGGGCACCGTCCGTACGACAGGCCTGTTGGGCGGGCTTGTTAGTGCCCACACGGTCCGCATGCTGGAGCTGCCGGTGCCGACGATGCTGCCTGCGCTGCTGCGCCAACTACTGCTGCCGGTGGTATGGGACGCCATCGGTGTGCCGCGTACTCGGCTGGAGTGGGCGCAGCGGTTCCACCGCGGCCGCTTCTCGGATGCCGAGGCGGAGCAACTGGCCGACTACCTCGGTCCCCGCTATGGCGACCGTTTCCGGCTGTTCGACGGTGAGCGCCCGTTCGCGCAGGCCGCCGGTCTGCAGGCGCTCAACGGCGAGATGAAGTCGGCCGGACAGCTCGTACCCTCCCTCGCCTCCGGCAACAACGTACCGTTGTTCAGCGCGGTCAGCGAGGGCGACGAGGTGCTGTTGCCGCCTGGTCAGGCGCTGTTGTGGCTGCTCCATGCGCACTGCTGGGATACGGCGTCCATCAAGACCGGGGCCGTGGGCGATCCGCAGGCGAAGAACGGGAAGACGACCGGCAACCCGACGGGCCCGCTCGGCCAGCTCGGGGTGATCGTACCGCTGGGCCAGAGTCTGTTCGAGACGCTGATGCTGAACACACCGGTCCTGGCCGACGGCCTGGCCCCGGCGGACCGGCCCCAGTGGGCGTGGGACGAGCGGCCCGCCTCGCTCGGCTGGAACTCTCCGGCGGGTCCCGAGTGGTCGCTGCGTCCAGCCGGGGGGCTGCTGGACCTGCTCACCTTCCAGGCCCGCCGTATCCGGCTGGTCCCGCGCGAGACGCAACAGGGGCCGCACGTGCACCAGGTGATCGTCTGCGCCGGTGACCGTCTCACCCAGACTCCGGAAGTCGACCCGCACACGGCGTGGTCGCACACGGCGAAGCCCAAGGCGGGGCAGAGCGCACGGCGCCCCCGCCGCCATGTCTCCGGGCGTTCGGCCTGGCAGGGGTTGGGCACCTTGCTCGCGCTGGCCCTGCCCGCCGACAGCGACGGACCGTACACCTCCGTCCTGCTGCGCCAAGCCGGTGATCTGGGTGCCGATGAAGCCCTGCCCGCCAACTACCCGCTCGGGGTGGAGATCTGCGGTCTGGAATACGGCACCCAGTCCGCCGTAGTGGAGAACGCCATCGGTGACAACCTGCCGCTCCCGGTGTCCTGCCTGCTCGGCGAGGACAGCTGGCTGCGTGCTGCGGTCCTGGAATGCGTCAGTCAGGCGGACCAGGTCGGCCGCGCCTTGGACAACCTCAACAACGATCTGCGGCGGGCTTCCGGCGGTGAGCCCCTGCCGCGGGACAAGGGCCAACGACCCTCCTCCCGGCTGCTGCACAGCCTCGACACCACGATGCGCCGTCTGCTGGCCAAACTGCGCACCGTCGGTGAGAACGACGACCGGCTGGAGCAGGCCCAACTCGCCTGGGAACTGTCCGTACGCGCGGCGGCAGTCCGGGAGGCCGATGCGCTCCTTGCTGCCGCGCCTCCGCGGGCGACGGTGGGACGGGTTGAGAAAATCAACGGCAAGGAGGTCGTGTACCGCAGCGGCAAGGCTGTGGGCATCTTCTACAAGAAGCTCGCTGAGACCCTCACCCGGCTGCCCGCACACTCGGACAACGGGGAGACCGCAGCATGAGCCCAGCAACTGGCAGGACCCGCACCGGCCTGCGCGCCTACTTCTGGGAAGAAGCCGCCGCCGACTGGCACAAGCGTTCCCGAGAAGGCCGCCCCGGCTTCGCGGAACACATCACCCGCAAGCTGCGGCACTTGCGCGACGGTATCAACGGCGAGGCGGGCACAGTCGCCGCTATGCGAGACGCCCACCGCGTCCGCGTGACCGACACTCAAAGAGACACCCAAGACCTGCCGGACCTCTACATCGCCGAACACGCGGCACTCACTCTGTTCGGCCGCCACCAGCAGGCGGCTGCCGAACCCGCCCATCAGCCGGGGACCGGCCTGGGCACGGCCTGCCGACACCTGCAGCACGCCGCGACACTTGCAGAAAATGCCGTCCAGCGGCGACTGATTGCGGCCGCCACCGCGCTGGACCACCATGAACTCGTCCAGCACCTGTACCGCCTCGTCCCCCTGCTGGCACAGGCAGGCATCGGCCTCGACTACACCCGGCTCATGTACGACCTCACTGCCTGGGAGAGCCCTGCCCAGGACCGCGTCTTGCGTTCCTGGGGGCTGCAGTACACCCAGCCGGCCGCCGCCGGGGACGACACCGATGCCGCCCCGTACTGGGACCGCTTCGCACCGGATGGGGCGGACAGCGGTGTACAGCTCGCGGCCCTGCGATCCGGCACCGCCCGTGAGGCCGGCGCCGTCCCCGCGATGTGGCCGTTCTACCGCAGTCGCATGTCCTCCGCGTTGCGGGACAAAGGCGCCCTCACCAGAGACCTGATCGCCGAGCACACCGCGCTCTCCCTCTTCGGACAGCACCAGCAAAGCCGCAGCCGGACCATGCATGTCCCGGGCAACAGTCCCGGAACCGCCGCGCGTCTGCTGCTGGCGAAGAACGGCAGCGGGCAAGAGGCGCTGGAACGCCGAGTCGGCGCCCTGCTCACTTCGGTCGACACCGGCGAGCTGGCCATGCACCTGCGGGGCCTGGTCCCCCTGCTCTCCCGCGCCGACATCGGACTCGACTACGACCTGCTGCGCACCGCCCTGCGGACCTGGGACGACCCCAAGCAGCCCGACGTGCAAAGCCGTTTCCGCGAACGCTGGGACCGCGACTTCCGCATCCAGCCCAAGGCCAGCACTTCCTGACGGGGCCGCAAGGCCGAACTTGACCGGTGCCGCGCGCACCACTCTTCCCGCTGCAGCCCCCGCATCACCCACCGGCGATGCCATTCTCACCGAGGAGTCCTTCCATGGCTCAGTCCCCCACCTTGTTCGTCGAGGTCCACATCCTCCAAAGCCTGCCCCCCTCCAACCCCAACCGGGACGATTCCGGGACTCCGAAGCAGGCGCTGTACGGCGGCGCCCGCCGAGCCCGGGTCTCCTCCCAGGCGTGGAAGCGGGCCACCCGCACCGAATTCGCCAAGGCTCTGGAGCCGGCCGACCGCGCGACCCGTACCAAGCGGATCGCCACCCTGCTCACCGAAAGGCTCACCCGCCCGGCTGCTGAAGGCGGCACGGGCCTTGAGACCGCCCAGGCAGATCGGCTGACCGCTGCCCTGCTGGAGCCTCTCGGGATCACCAAGTCGTCCAAGAAGGAGGAGCAGTCCGCCTACCTCCTCTTCTTCGGCAAGCGCCAGCTCGACGACATTGTCAAGCTGCTGAACGGCCGTGCCACAGCCCTGTGTGCCCTCTCCGACGCGGACCTCAAGGCCGAGGTGGCCAAACTCCCCGTGGTCTCCACTCTTTCCACCGGCCACCCTGCGGAGGTCGCGCTCTTCGGCCGCATGGTCGCCGACCTGCCCGCCCTCAATGTGGACGCCGCCGTCCAAGTCGCTCATGCCCTGTCCACCCATGCGGTGCGCACCGAGTTCGACTACTACACAGCAGTAGACGACGAGAACACCGAGGACCACGGCGCGGGAATGATCGGCACCGTCGAGTTCAACTCCTCCACCCTGTACCGCTACACAGCTCTCGGCGTCCACCAGCTACGCGACAACCTCAGCTCCGCCGAGGACACACGCGATACGGCCATCCGGTTCGTCGATGCCTTCACCCGCTCCATGCCGACCGGCCACCAGAACTCCTTCGCCCACCGCACTCTGCCCCACCTGGTGCTCCTCACCCTGCGCACCGACCAGCCGGTGAACCTGGTCTCCGCGTACGAGGAGCCAGTCGTGGGCGCCACCGGCCTGGCGAGCGAGTCCGCCCTCCGCCTGGCGGGCGAACTGAGGTCCGTCGCCGCCACCTGGGGCGCCGAACCCGTCCGCACCCTGGCCGCCTACAACCTCGGCTCCGACAAGCTGGCCGAGGCGTTCGGCCCGTCCATCGCCTTCCCGCAGCTGCTCGACTCGCTCGGGAGACTGCTCGGACACTGGCTGGCCGACGGCCAGATCCCCCAGGCCGACGCGTCATGACCGGCCATGCCCTTCTCATCCTCAGGCTGGCCGCGCCGCTGCAGTCCTGGGGCGGCCCCTCGCGCTACAACCGTCGTGAGACCCGGCACCAGCCCACGAAGTCCGGCGTCCTCGGTCTCCTCGCGGCCGCCGAGGGCCGCTCCCGCGAAACATCGATCACCGACCTCCTCGACATCAGGCTCGGCGTGCGCGTCGACCAGCCCGGCTCACTGCTGCGGGACTACCACACCTTCAGCGACCACCGCGGCATGCCCCTGCCTTCCGCCAAGGTGAACGCCAAGGGCGTGCAGACGAAGACCAGCCCACCCAAGTACACCGGAGTCACCCAGCGCTTCTACATCCAAGACGCCGTCTTCGTCGCCGCGCTGCACGGCCCAACCCCCCTCCTGGAACGCCTCGAACACGCGCTGCGCCACCCCCGCTACCCGCTCTACCTCGGCCGCCGCTCCTGCCCTCCCAGCGGACCAATCAGCCTCGGACTACAAGCCGATGCGGCACTCGATGACGCGCTCAAAGCCGTTCCCTGGCAGGCATCCGCTCACCGCCGCAACCAGATCCACACGACGGACGTGACGCTGGAAGCCACCGTCGAGGACCCAGCCGGCGACGAAGTCACCATCGACGTCCCCGACACTTACGACCTCAAGACGGGCACCCTCTTCGGCCGCCGGCCCGTCCGCCACCTGTGGATCACCGTCCCCACCGGCCGGCCAACAGCACAATCGGCCGACGGGAAAGCCCCTGCGGCCCACCTTGACCACGACCCGTTCGCTCTCCTGGGCTGGTGACCCTGATGCCCTACCTGTCCAAAATCGCCCTGAATCCGCGCCGCCGCCAAGCGCTCTCCCTGCTGTCCAGCCCCCACCGCCTGCACGCGGCCATCCTCGCCGGTCTCGCCGTGCAGCCCGTCACCGAACGCATCCTGTGGCGGATGGAAAACAGCACCCCCCACCGCGCCGAGATCCTCGTCCTCACCGAAAGCCGCCCCTCCTGGCAGCACCTCGTCGACGAAGCCGGCTGGCCCGGCGCCGACGGCGGCGAACCACGCATCGCCGACTACACCCCGCTCCTCGAACGCATCGCCCTCGGCAAGGAGTTCGGCTTCCGCCTCACCGCGAACCCCGTCCAAAGCGTGCCGCACCCCACCAAGCCGAGCGAGCGGCAGAACGCCCGCCTCAAGGAGCACACCGAACAACCAGACTCGGCCCGCCGCCCACGCGGCTTCCGCGTCGCCCACCGCACCGCATCCCAGCAACTCAACTGGATACTCACCCGCGCCGAACGCCACGGCTTCGCCATCCCCCAGGCACATGTCCACACACCGGCCCCAGGACTCACGACCGGCCCCACACCCACGTCAGGACCGGCCGTGTCAATCACCAGCCGTGACATCCTGCGTTTCCACAAGCACCACAACGGCCCGCAGGTCACGCTGTCCACAGTCACCTTCGAAGGCCGCCTGCAGGTCACCAACACCTCCGCGCTGCGCACCGCGCTACTCCAGGGCATCGGGCCCGCCAAGGGATACGGACAAGGACTGCTCACCCTGGCCCCGGCACCAGAGGCAGCGGTGACGAATGCCTGAGCCATGGTGGCGGACCGGCCCGCAGGAAGTACACAGACTCGAGGACCGCGTCTCCAGTCTCTACGTCGAACGCTGTCACATCGACCGCGACGACAATGCTATCGTCCTGGTCAACAAAGCGCGCGTCGTACACGTCCCGGCGTCCTGGCTGGCTGTTCTCCTCATAGGCCCGGGAAGCCGCATCACGCACCAAGCCGTCACACTACTCGCCGACTCCGGCACTGCCCTGTGCTGGGTCGGCGAGCACGGCGTCCGCCTCTACGCATCCGGCCACGGCATCGCCCGCGGCTCCCAGCTCCAGCTACGGCAGGCGTGGCTGGTCACCCGCCCCAAAGAACGCGTCAAGGTCGCCCGCCGCATGTACGACATGCGCTTCCCCCACGAAGACACAACGGGCCTCACCGTTCAGCAACTTCGAGGGCGGGAAGGCACACGCATCCGCCGACTCTACGCCCAGCACTCCCAACGAACCGGCGTGCCCTGGACCAAACGGGACTACAAACCCGGCGACGCCTTCGCCGCAGGCGACGACGTCAACCGGCTACTATCCGCAGCGAACTCCGCCCTCTACGGCATTTGCCACGCCGTCATCACCGGCATCGGCGCCAGCCCTGCCCTCGGCTTCGTTCACACCGGATCCGCACTCTCCTTCGTACTCGACATCGCCGACCTCTACAAGGCCGAATTCACCATCCCCCTGGCCTTCGACCTCGCAGCCAAGGCACTGACCTCGGAGCGCGACGCACGCACGGCCTTCCGCGACGCCATCGTCCAGGGCAAACTGCTGCCCCGCGTTGTCGAAGACGTGAAGAGCCTGCTGCTCCCAGAAGACTCCACCCTGCTGGAAGAAGACCTAGGAGGGCTCTGGGACGACAAGGACGGCGTCGTCAGCAGCGGCCGCAACTGGGGTGACGCCCCCTTTAACGCGGACAGCCACCTCGACGTCCTGCCGGACCCAGGCGAAAGCACCACATCGTGAGCGGCGCGACGACGGTCGTCGTCCTCATCGCCGCTCCCCCCGGCCTCCGTGGCCATCTGACCCGCTGGTTCACGGAAGCCGCCCCAGGGGTCTTCGTCGGCAGCCCCAACGCACGCATCCGCGACGGGCTCTGGAAGATCATGGCTGACCGCATCCGCGACGGCCAGGCAGTCATGATCGAACCCGCCAGGACCGAACAGGGCTGGACCGTCCGCACCGCTGGCCAGGACCGATGGACCCCTACCGACTTCGACGGACTCACGCTCATGTCCAGACCAAGAGCAGCAGTGGACAGCCACGGAAGGCCGCGCAACAAGTAAAGGAAAACGGCATGATCGCCTGACAACAGCCCAGGTCAGCAAGAGTCGTCCCCGCACCCGCGGGGGTAGTTCCGCGAGTCCGCCGAACACGGCGACGCTGCCCACGTCGTCCCCGCACCCGCGGGGGTAGTTCCGAAGGTGCACAGGTGCAATATCCCGAGGACAGGTCGTCCCCGCACCCGCGGGGGTAGTTCCTTGCAGGCGTCCTTGGTCCGGATTGCTGCGGGGTCGTCCCCGCACCCGCGGGGGTAGTTCGCGTTTCCGGCCGGAGATTTGGTCCGCCAAGCTGTCGTCCCCGCACCCGCGGGGGTAGTTCGGCCGAGCGGGACCGCAGGCGCGCGGCGGAGAGGTCGTCCCCGCACCCGCGGGGGTAGTTCCCCGGGAGTCGACCATGACGGGCGACAGAGAAAGTCGTCCCCGCACCCGCGGGGGTAGTTCCAGCTTCGGCTCCACCAACCTGTACGACGCGACGTCGTCCCCGCACCCGCGGGGGTAGTTCGTGGGGCGAGGAGCAGGAGGCGGCGATCAGGTCGTCGTCCCCGCACCCGCGGGGGTAGTTCCGTATCCGTGGATGCGATCTTCACGCACAACGAGTCGTCCCCGCACCCGCGGGGGTAGTTCGACGGCGGCCGGTGAAGGCAAGATGACGATGGAGTCGTCCCCGCACCCGCGGGGGTAGTTCCCCGACGGGAGTACGCACGCGTTCACGATGGACGTCGTCCCCGCACCCGCGGGGGTAGTTCGTGTGGATCGCCCCCGTCGCACCGAAAATCGGGGTCGTCCCCGCACCCGCGGGGGTAGTTCCTCGGCGACGCAAACTCCGCTGTGGCCAAAAAGGTCGTCCCCGCACCCGCGGGGGTAGTTCGGCCAAGATCCGCCGCAAGCTCAGCTCGTCGGAGTCGTCCCCGCACCCGCGGGGGTAGTTCTACGGAGTCCAGCCAGTTCCCTACGTCGGCGTTGTCGTCCCCGCACCCGCGGGGGTAGTTCCTGCGGTCCGGGACCGGGACCGGTTTGCCGGTGGTCGTCCCCGCACCCGCGGGGGTAGTTCCCTGGAACAGCTCCAGCGGGCCGTACCGCTGTCGTCGTCCCCGCACCCGCGGGGGTAGTTCCCGCGGATTGCTCGACGTCCCCGGCTGGCAGTCGTCGTCCCCGCACCCGCGGGGGTAGTTCGTTGGGAGGGGTTCCGCCAAAAAGAGAACGCAAGTCGTCCCCGCACCCGCGGGGGTAGTTCCCAGGCCATGGACAAGGCCAGCGTCGACGCAGGGTCGTCCCCGCACCCGCGGGGGTAGTTCCCAGATCCTCAAGGCTGGTCTGCCGTTCGTCCGGTCGTCCCCGCACCCGCGGGGGTAGTTCCTCGTTCTCCAGCGTGTCCAGCACCCGGCCGGGGTCGTCCCCGCACCCGCGGGGGTAGTTCCGTCGCCCCGGAGACGGTCGGCTCGCTCAATGCGTCGTCCCCGCACCCGCGGGGGTAGTTCGCGCGGTGCGCGGTCGGGGGGTTCGCCGTGACCGTCGTCCCCGCACCCGCGGGGGTAGTTCATGCAGGGCCAGTTCGTCGGCGGCGTCGCTGGCGTCGTCCCCGCACCCGCGGGGGTAGTTCTCCGCCGTCACCGTCGCCGTCCACGAGGACAGCGTCGTCCCCGCACCCGCGGGGGTAGTTCGTTCACCATGTGCCCGAGCAGGTGGTACGGCGGGTCGTCCCCGCACCCGCGGGGGTAGTTCCGAGACCAGGTCTCCCGAGACCACGCCGACCGGGTCGTCCCCGCACCCGCGGGGGTAGTTCGCCGGGATGCCGGGGTTTTTCTGTCACCCGGTCGTCGTCCCCGCACCCGCGGGGGTAGTTCCAGGGCAAGCGGACTCCGGTATCCGTGGTGGGCGTCGTCCCCGCACCCGCGGGGGTAGTTCGGCGCAGATGGAGGCGGCCAGGGTGGCCGCCCAGTCGTCCCCGCACCCGCGGGGGTAGTTCTCTCGGCAACGGCGCCCACACGGAGATCGTCGTGTCGTCCCCGCACCCGCGGGGGTAGTTCGGCGCCACCCTGGCCAGCACCGAGTTCGACGGGGTCGTCCCCGCACCCGCGGGGGTAGTTCCTGGCACACCTGCGAGGACGCGTTGGCAGGCAGGTCGTCCCCGCACCCGCGGGGGTAGTTCGCCGTCGAAGACGTGCTGAACGTGCGGGAGGGTGTCGTCCCCGCACCCGCGGGGGTAGTTCCTGCCGCTCGCACTTGAAACAGCCGGGCCCCTCGTCGTCCCCGCACCCGCAGGGGTAGTTCGCCGGGGCGGTCTTCGCAGAGCGCGAGCGCGGCGTCGTCCCCGCACCCGCGGGGGTAGTTCCCGGGGCCGCACCCGCGTCGAGCCGCGCTTCGGGTCGTCCCCGCACCCGCGGGGGTAGTTCCCCCGATTTCACCGCGCAGGCGGTGGGCACGACGTCGTCCCCGCACCCGCGGGGGTAGTTCGCTCCGCAAGGTCCTCGCTGCCCGGCACGGGCAGTCGTCCCCGCACCCGCGGGGGTAGTTCCCCCGATTTCACCGCGCAGGCGGTGGGCACGACGTCGTCCCCGCACCCGCGGGGGTAGTTCCGGCCGTAGCACCGTCATCCGCGTGCCTTCAGCGTCGTCCCCGCACCCGCGGGGGTAGTTCTGCCATCGCAGTTCCGAGCGTGTGGGCGCTGGAGTCGTCCCCGCACCCGCGGGGGTAGTTCCTGCACCCCGGCCAGTCCGTACACGGTGGCCGTGTCGTCCCCGCACCCGCGGGGGTAGTTCGCTGGGGCCGATCGTCACCGTCGTCGTGGTCCTGTCGTCCCCGCACCCGCGGGGGTAGTTCACCAAGGGGGCGTGGTGGCTCGTGCTGCCCGTCGTCGTCCCCGCACCCGCGGGGGTGGTTCCCTGCCCGGCGGGGACATCGTCCGCGCCCACCGGCCGTCCCCGCACCCGCGGGGGTAGTTCCTCTCCGCCCGCGCCCGCGCCGACCTGGTCCGCGTCGTCCCCGCACCCGCGGGGGTAGTTCGCTCGTTCGGTCGGCCTCCTCCATGAACAGGCGGTCGTCCCCGCACCCGCGGGGGTAGTTCCTGCGGTCAGAACTGCGCCCGTTTCTGCGGTCCGTCGTCCCCGCACCCGCGGGGGTAGTTCGTCGGGGGTCGGAACGGTGGTCGCCGGGCCGATCGTCGTCCCCGCACCTGCGGGGGTAGTTCGTTCGCCGTCCTCTACCCCGATCCGGGGCGCGCGTCGTCCCCGCACCCGCGGGGGTAGTTCCACCCCGGCGATCACCGTGCCCACCGTGCCGAAGTCGTCCCCGCACCCGCGGGGGTAGTTCGTAGCTCTTCCCGCTGCCCGTCTTGCCCAGGATGTCGTCCCCGCACCTGCGGGGGTAGTTCGCGCAGGGCGCCGCTCACCTCCAGGCCGCCGACGTCGTCCCCGCACCCGCAGGGGTAGTTCGACTTCTACCGCTTCGCCCTGGAGCACGGCCTTGTCGTCCCCGCACCCGCGGGGGTAGTTCCTCCAGGCGGAGCGGGGTGACCGGGGTGCCGGGGTCGTCCCCCGCACCCGCGAGGGTAGTTCGGCGAATAAGAGCGAGACACCCGTGCCTGACCAGTCGTCCCCGCACCCGCGGGGGTAGTTCCAAGGCCGGACGCGACGCCCTCAGCGCTGGCACGTCGTCCCCGCACCTGCGGGGGTAGTTCGCTCGCGGATGAGACCTTCGCGGGTCATGCGACCACCGCCGCGTCTCGTCCCCGCACCCGTGGGGCCCTGAAGGACGCTCGAACGCCCAGCCCCGGTCGGTCGTCCCTGCATCTGCGAGGGTAGGTTCTCGGGGTAGAGCGGATCGCCCGAGCACATGGAGTGACGTACGCACCGTTCCCTGCCGCTGTGCTCGACAAGTGACCGACGGCCGCCCCCTCCGTCCTCTCGCCCCCCGGTGGCGCCGCTGATGGTTGCGCAAACAGTGCGGTCCGCAGACCCTCGCAGCGCGCTACCCGCGCCGGGGCCATCCTCCTGCCCGCAACCGGTCTTCCTCGACTTCCAGCAAGGGCGGGCGAACTCTCCCCAACCGAGATACCGGGACTACTACCTCGTGAGGACCAACTGATGCTCGACCGGAAAGAAGCAAAGGCGCGGGCCGGGGCGTTCCTCGCCGAGCAGAGCCAGTCCTGGCCGTCCAGCAATGTGCGGATCATCTCGCAGGACTGCTTCGTCGAGGGAGAGAGGTTCATCGCACCGTACGACCGGATCGAGTTCCTCGATGACGGGGACGAGCATTCCCGGCTCGCGGGCAACCTGCCGATCTGCGTCGATCTCGCCACAGGAATATGCTCGTTCATCACCTGGGCTGAGGCCGACGACTACATGGAGCGCGACCTGCTCTGAGCACCCCACCGTCTGACGTGCAGTGCCCGGATTCATTGATGATGCCGGGCACTGCGCATTACCGTCTCTGTCGAGAGGCCTGACAGTAGTGAGCCCCTGCTGTGGCCGGTGTGTCCTTCGTTCAACCGCACATCGGTGCGGCGGCGGAGCTGGCCGTACATTTGACGAGGTGATACCCGACCTCGGGGACGATGTCACCCGGGTCCAACAGCACCATGCGTCCCACCGGCTACCGAACTCCGCCTGCCTCTGCCCGCGATAACAGACCAATCTCCTCGTCCATCTTGAGGCCGACCGCGCACCAACGAGCTCGTGCCCAGATTCGCCACCGCTGGGTGGTACACCAACGGACATCATGAAGCCGCACGATTAATTCCCGGCCTCCCAAACCATGGGACCGCAAGTTCGCCGGCTTGCCGTCGTGGAGTCGGGGCTGATTGCGTCAACCGAAGCGCAAAGTCCAGCGAGTGCCCGGCGCCGAGGCACAAGGCTCCATGATCCCGACCGCACGGCTGGAGGAGTACGGCCTGCCGAACCGATGACTCCACCACGCGGGGATCTGGCACCACAGGTGCCTAGACCCGGACGGGGGGTAACGGTCAGTTGCGGTGCTGGAGCCAGAACAGGAGCAGGCCGCATGTGCTGCTGCCAGCGCCGAAGCACAGGCCACGCAGGATCTGGCTCAGAGCGGTGCGGTGGTGGGCAGCGGCCCACCGGTATAGACGTGGGGGCATCCGGCCGATTCGAGAGACGGCTCGCATTGAGGCAATCGTGCGCAGGCGCTGTGTGAGGCGGCGCAGGCGGCTATGGTTCACGGCAGAGCATCTTTCGTTCGTCTGCGTTCGGGGATGTCGTGCGAGGAGCCCTGTGCGCCCTGTTGGCCTCGGAACCGAGGGGCGCGGCACGGGCTCCTTGCTGCTGTTGGTGGTCAGTGACGGATGAAGTCCCGTAGCCGCTCGGCCAGTTGGCGATCTGGGCGGGGGACGATGATGCAGGCGCCTGAGCTGTTCTCGGCGAGCCGGTCGACCTCCTGCTCCAGGCTCGCCGTCGGGGCGGCGGCGTGTGAGCCGTGGGTGTGGACGTAGCGGGCGACGGCCTCGATCGACTCGATGAACTCCTCGTCCAGCGGATCGGCGGTGCGGGCGGGGGCGTGCATGACCTGGTGGTGCCAGTGCGCGGCCTCGCGGTCCTCCCCGAGGGAGAGGTGGTGCAGGTGCAGGCAGTAGCCGGCGGCGCGGTGGCCGGCACCCGCGGCCAGCTGCCACCAGAACTGGGCGCTTTCGGGATGCGCGGTCAGGTACAGCAGGCAGGCGTAGATGGCAGCGCCTTCGACATCGAGGTTGTCCTCTTCGGCTGGGATCCCGGGAGCGTCCTGGGCGAGACGGTCCACGTGGTGGGCTGCTCCGGGCTGGTTGAGGATCCAGCGGGCTACCACGCCCAGGCGCTGGCGGGCCTGGGCGGCGCGCAGCACATCAGGGGCGGGCACGGCTCGGATGGCATCGGCGGCCAGGCGCCGCAGTGCGGCCCCGACGTCGAACCCTTCCGCCTTGGAGACCGGTACGGCGGCGTCGTCCAGGAGATCGCTGATGGTCATTGCGGTCACTTCCCCCGTCCCTTCCTCATGGAGAGCTCGGCCGGCAGGTCCAGCAGGACGCGCAGGCGCTCCTTGGCCCGGCGTCCGTGGTAGTCGACGGTGCGTGGGTCCAAACCCATGACCCGCGCGATGCGTGCGGTGGGATAGCCGAGCAGGTGTTTGAGGACGATGACGGTGAACTGGCGGGGCGGCAGTTCCAGGATCGCCTCGTAGAGGCCCGCGCCCTGCGGCGCGAGTTCCATCTCGGCGCGGATCGCGCGCAGGTTCTGGGCTATGGGGCCGGCGATCACGAAGGCGGGCGGTCGCCCCTCGGACTCGAGTCGTTCACGCACTTGGCGGCTGAGGACCGTCAGGGTGCGCTGCTCTAGGTCGGGGTCCTGGAGCAGGTCGTCCCAGATCGAGAGAATCTCCAGGAAGACAAGGTGAACGGTGTCCTCGGCGGCGTGCCGGGTGCCGAGGTGGAGCTCGGCGAAGGCGTGGAAGAACTCCTGGTGGCCCAGGTAGTACGCCTCGTAGTCCAGCGGCAGTCCCAGCGGCTCCTCCAGCGGCTGGGGCCGCCCGGCCGGTGCGGGGATGCCGTACGCCCCCAGTACGTGATGGTCGTCGCTCACGCAGGCCTCCGCTCAGCGTTCATCGCGCTCTCCAGTGTTCGTCGACGCCGGGCGCAGCCGTATGAGGCCTTACCCAGAGCTTGTTGACTCCGAGACCCACGATGTCGAGAAGTGCGCCCGCTCACTCAACGCACCCTCCGAAAAAATCACGCAATGATCACCATTGGTTGCGGTACGTAACATCGAACAGGGAACGAGTATTCAGCAGGGCCGCATGACCAGCGGGGATGAACAGCCGTTTACGAGCATGGCAAAAGTTCCCGCACCCCAAGTGGCATACATCACAACGACGTTGCGCAGAAGCCACCGCCTCCCCGACCGCTCCCGTTCGCCCCGCACCCACCGTGCGCCCCACCCCACACGAGTGATTCACCATTGAGCCGACGCGAAGGCCACGCCACCGCGCCCCCTCACGGCGCCAGCCACCCCTTGCTGTCCTTTCCACGCTCCGGCGCACCCCCCCCTACAGCCGACATACGCCCTGTGTCATCGAGGCTTGATGGCGTGCCAGCCGGGTCGTCCCGTCGGATACGCGGCCGGCCAGTCCCGCGAGCGGCGGCAAGCAGCCGCTGGTGCGGTCTCCTCACGCGCCCGTCGTGCGCGACGGCGGGAGTACGGCGAGCGGCCCGACTCCGACCGGACAGACGGCGACCGGGCGACCGCGCGCCTCCCTTCCCCTCGCCGCTGCCACCTTTCCGCCCCAGAGCACCGGCAGCCGCGCACGCGGCAGGCCACGGAGAATCACGGACCCTGGGCGCCTCCCGGGCGGCATCATGGCGAGCGTCCGGCGGACGGCTCGGCAGCGCCCGGTGGCGGTGGCAGTCCCCGGCAGGCGCGGGCAGCTAATACCGGGTCTGACCAGCGGGGGTTTCAGAAATCGGTCCTCGTTTGTGGGGCGGAGTCCCTGGGCGTCGAGCCTAGAGCCCATTTCCCAAGTGCTCACCTGGTGCTCACCACCTGCTCAGCTTTCGCCGTACGCTGAGAGGCATGACGACGCGCGAAGAGCTTCACCAGCTGATCGACGCTCTTCCTCCGACCCAGGTCGAGGAGGCGGCGGCTGCATTGCGTGCGCTCGGCACCGGCACCGGCACCCCGGGCGTCTACGCGATGGTGGCGGACGACGTCCCAGCTTCGCTCGGTCTGGGCCGCTCGGGCCGGAGCGATGTCTCCGAGCACGCGGACGAGCTGCTGCGCGACGGCTTCGGCCGCTGACCGCCGAGCCGGGATGTCACCCTCTGGCCACGGCTGCGTGTTGAGGGCTGTCCACTGACACAATCCGCCCGGTGACGACGACAGTTGTGGACACGGGGCCGCTGTACGCCCTAGTGGACAGGGACGACGACCATCATGGCGCCTGCCTCAACTGGTACCGGCAGGTCGGGCCCCGCGACCTGGTGGTGCCCGCGCCGGTCATCGCCGAGGCGGTGTACCTGCTCGCAAAGTACGTCGGCACGCGCGTTGAGGCGGCCTTCCTCGCGGACCTCGGTCGGGGCCTGTATGGACAGGTCGTCAACGTGAATCCGGAGGACCTGGCCCGGATGAGCGAGCTGGTCTTGGAGTACGAGGACCTGCCACTGGGCGGCACGGACGCCTGCGTGGTGGCAGTCGCCGAGCGCTTCGGCACCCCCAGGGTGGCAACCGTCGACCGCCGCCACTTCTCCGTGGTCCGCCCCCGGCACGTCGACCACTTCGACCTGTACCCGCGGGAGTTCTAGTTTTCGGCCCGCATTTGAGGACCTGCGCCAAGTGCCCGCCGTCCGGGCCGCTGCTCTTGGCCGCCAACTGGAGAGCGATCAGCGGCCGAGGGGCTGCCGACCGCGTGCTCGATGACGTTGCGCCGGTCCTCGGTGAGGGGCTGGCCTGCGGCGGGGGGACGGGGGCCGGTGCCCAGCGGGCGGCGGGGAGTGCTCATCGAGTCATTCTTCCAGCGCGGCGTCGCCCAGAACGCCCCGGGCCCGGAGCTCGGCGAGATCGGGCAGCTGCACCTGGTCCATGGGCCCGGTGTCGAGGTCGGCCTGGGTGGCGATGATCCGGGGCCGGGGCTCAGCCGTCGGCGTCGCCGGGGCCTGCGGGGTCTGGGGCCCGTCGCCGAGACGGCGGCGTGCTGTGGTCACCGGCGGAGTGTCTCACTGGCTGGCATTCGCCCACAAATTCGAACACGTGCTCTAATGCCTGTCATGAGGTACACCTTCCCCCACGACCTCCTGGAAGCACAGGCCGCCTGGTACGCGACGTACCGGCGGCTCGCGGACCCGTCCGCCGGACAGGCCGGGGCGACCGCATACCGGCGTCGGCTGCAGCAGCTGTCCGTCCGGATCGCCGCACACCCGTACTGGACCACACCGGCGGGCTCCACGCCGGGGGCCCGGATGGCACTCAAGGAACTCGCGCGCGGCGGGCGAGCGTGAGCGGGCACCTCACCGACCGCCAGCTGCTTATCGAGCGCCGGGCCCGCGAGTGGGTGGTCCAGTACGGGGAGGCGCCCTCCGTGCGGGAGCTCGCGGCGGCGGTGGGCGTCTCCAGCCCGTCGTCCATCGCCTATCAGCTGCGGCGGATGCGGGAACGGGGGGGGGCGGTCGAGACCCGGGGGCGCCGCCCCAGCGGCCGGTGCCCGCACTGCGGGCAGTAGCGGCTAGCGCCCTCCCAGCCGGTACCGAGCCGGGAGGGCGCTAGCACTCACCGGCGGTTCCGCATGCCGATCTGTACGCCGCCGATGGCGGTGACGGCCGTGCCGATGGTGCCGACGGCTCCGGCGGCATCCGGGTTGTGCGTCAGGGACAGGATGACCACGGCGACGATGGAGACGAGTCCGGTCAGCATGGTCAGCCACCTGATGACCGTGGAGCTGGGTTCTCCGGTGGTCGGGCTTGGGGTACGGTCGATGGACGTCACTCGGTCAGTTCTCCTCACAGCAGGACGGACCACCTCGACGTAACGAGAGGGAGACCTCGGCGCGGTCAGCCGTCCAAGCAAGGACCGCGAGGAGGTCTCCCTTCGTCGTGCCGAAGGGGCTTTCGGTGAGGTGCCACACTACGCAGCTCCGGGAACTACCGTCGGGCACTCCGGGTACGGTCACGCACTCTGATGGCCAGTCAGGCGGGAGCGCCCCTTATCTAGTGCTCTCGAATGTTTCCGCAGTTCAGCCGCCTGTCAGAGATGCAGGCAAGTAAGGGAAGTACCGCTGACGACGTGGCTGATCCCTTCCAAGACGCAGCTACAGGGAGCCGACTGGGCGGTGCCGGTGCATTCCTGTCCGCCGGTCCAGGGCTCGCAGCGGGGGCGCCGCCCTCTTCCCGGGCGGAAAGAGGGCGTCCCAACCTTGTTCGGATTCGTATGAAGTTGGGGGGGCCACTTGCCTGAACACCCCTCGGATACTTGTAAGGCACGGGTTCCCAGGGCTACTTGCCTGACATGACGCTCATTCGGCACCCGAGATAACAAGGGGAAGGAAATTTCCCCGACTCGGTAAGCTCTACCTCGCCCCCTCACCTAAGCGCCAAATCCCCGGATTTGCACTGGTCAGAGGCGTACGGCCTGCATGCGGAAGCGGCCGAGCGGGCGCCAAGCGCCGTGACTGAAGTCACTCGCGGAGCATCGGCCGCACCCCGAGAAGTCGGCCTATTTCCATGTGCGTGCATGAACTTATGTCAGGTTCTCAGTACTGCCGTGGCGCCGCCTGCTCAGTTGGCTGACCACTTGCTCCGGTTCCCCAATTGCCCTGCAACTGGCACGACTGGCTCCTGCTCAGTTGGGTGACCACTTGGTCCGGTTCCCCAGTTGCCCGCACCTGGCACGACTGGCCTTGAAGACGACTTCGCCACCACTCGAACGGGGGAACCAAGCGGTCGCCCGACCGCCTGGAGCGCTACAGCACGCCGTGCAGGGCGTTCTCGGTGAAGCCGTCGTCGTCCTCGCGGTAGCGGCGCATGGCCTTGGAGCCCTTGGCCCATCCGCCCTGCTTCTCCGCCACGGCGTCGGGGTTCCCGGCGCGGGAGGATTCGGTGACCAGGCCGCGGCGGGGGCTGTGGCCGGTGGGCCTGATGTCGAGGCCGGCGCGCTCGGCGAGCCGGGTGATGACGTCGCCCACGGCTTCGGCGTCGGGGCCCTGGTCCATGACGGTGTGGTGGCGGGAGTGCAGGCGGCGGTAGGCGAATCCGTCCGGGGCGCCGATGCCGGCGGCCTCGCGCCAGCGCCGCCAGGCCCTCACGGGGCAGAGGTGGGCGCGGGAGCCGTAGGGGACCTGGACCACGCGCGGGTAGTTCTTGCTGATCCGCACGTCCACGATCAGGCCCCGGCCCTCCGGGTCCTCGGCGATGTGCCGCTCGCGGAGCCATCCGACCTCGTGCTCGCGTCCGGCGATGGCGAAGTGCATCGTCATCAGCGACAGATCGCGTACGCCGGACAGGTTGTCCGGCAGGGTCGCCGCGATCTTCTCCATGTGCCGGACGAGCAGGGCCGGGGCCTGGCCGCGGCCGCGCTGCTCGCCTGCCTTCTCCATCGCCTTGACCTTCGCCTTCAGCAGGGCGCGGGCCTCCTCGGCGACGTCGACGGCCAACTGCAGCTTGTGCTCGCGGCGGGCGGTGACGACGACTCCGGCGAGACGGCGGTCGATGGCGGCGGGCGCCATGAACAGCCCCGGCTTGTAGCCGGGCTGGAGCCAGCACCACTCCGTGAACAGCACGAGCGTCCCGGACCGCACGGCCAGCGGCGGCAGCGCGGTCTGGGCGCAGAACGCTTCCCACGCGCGCCAGTCGGCGGCGTACCCGTTGCGGGTCTTGGCCGGGCGGTTGTCCTGGACGTGCCGGGTGGCGTCGCGGTCGATGCCGTCGAGCCGGGCCTCGGTCGCCGGGTCGAACCGGCCGGGGACGGGCGGACCCTCGGTCTGACGGGTCGCGGTGCTCGCGGTGACCGACTGATCCGTGTTCGTCATGGTCTCCCCTGAGTGCCCGTCATGCCGGTCTTTCTGGACTCCGGATATGTGACCTTATCCGGAGTCCAGCGGCGGAGTGAGGATAGGCCGGGTGCTGACTGGTCTTCGTCGTCAGCATTCACGAGAGGAGGTAGTGCGCGATGGAGGCGCCCCAGTCCCCGATCCCACCGAGCCACTGGGGCCGGGACAGTCCCACACCCACGACGAGCGAAGCTGGGAGTCTTCCGAGAGCCCTGAGTGCTCTACTGAACCGCGGGTGCGGGAGCCAACGCGCCTGGTCTGTCTTAGGCAAGAAGCCCAGTGCCAGCTTGGCAATGATCAGCGCGCCGATGAACAGCCCGGCCAGGATCCACATTGCAGGGCGCGGTTCGGTCCACCGGGCATAGGTGGCTGTCGAACTGACCGTAGCCAGGACGACGCAGACGGAGCAGATGGAAGCGATGTCTATGGCGGTGTGCCACAGGGTTTCGGCCAGGTCTAGGGCCAGGCCCCGCAGGATGTCGGCCAGCTCCCAGATGCACCCCAACGGCGGGGGACCCGGCTGCGCCTCCCCGGGGGCGCTCTGATGCCCGGTCACCTTGCCCCCCATGCCACCGGCCGACGTCTGTCCGCTGCGGAAGGGAGCGCCGGGGGATACAGGTGCCGCCCGGGGGCCGGTCTTCGGCCTGGTGGGAGGGGGCTCCTCCGTGTCCGCGGTGTCCGCACGGACAACCTCCCCCTGTATTACGGGGGGCGGCGGACCAGGCGGCTGGTCTGGGACGAGACCCATCTGCTGGCGAGCCGCGTCCATCCCGGCTTTGTGGGCGGCAAGCTGCTCGTCCGCGGCTTCCAGGGTGAGGTCGTATTCCCACAGCGGGGTGAGGCTGGCCCCCGCTGTCGGCGGTTCGTCGCCACCTGACGGTGCAGGCGTGGTAGGCAGCACCGACTCCTCGGCCCGCGCACATTGCAGTTCGTGCAGTGCCTGCCGGTACTCGGCGGCACGCTGCTGGGCGAGCAGGCGCAGCTGCTCGGCTTCCTCGCGTTCCTGGCGGGCGTGCTGCAGGCTGTCGCTGGCTGCGGCCAGCCGCTCCTCGGTCTGGGTGAGCGCGTGCTGGACGGCGCTCAGGTCCGCGCCGGCGGCGGCGAAGCGGGCTTGGTCGCGTTCCTTCTCCAGGTTCTGGCAACGCCGGGTGAGGGAGCCGACCATGTCCAGGAGCAGGTAGACGAGACGGGTGGTGCCCAGCAGGGCGGACTGCGCGGCCAGCTCGCCCTGGCGGGCGTCGTCGAGGCGCAGCTGCAGCTCGACGGTCGTGCCTGCAGGCCGGTCCGCAGAGCGCACCGTCCGGTCCAGGGCCGCACATTCAGCCTCGTGGAGCAGTTCCTCGCCCTGCACGATCTTGAGCTGTTGGGCCTGCGTGCCACGGACGAGGGCCCGGACGAGATCGCCGATGAGGTACTGGGGTATCAGCTTGCTGCCCTTGCGGAACTCGCTCCACTGGTTGCGGCCGAAGGGGAAGCGCTCGGCGAGCTGGCGCACCGTCAGCTCGCCGGTCAGTTCCCGCAGCCACCGGGCCAGTTCCTCCGCCTGCGGCGTACCGCCGTTCAGCGGCCCAGACCGCCTGCCGCCTCCCCGCTCCGGCATCCCGCCCCCTGTCCGTGGCTGTCCGTGCTGTCCCCGGCTTTGCCGCGCTCTGGCCTGCGCGAACACCGCACGGCTCCAGACGGACAATCAGAGCACTTCACATGCTGGCCTTCCACCGGTTCACCCCAAAGAGAAGGCATCCGAAATGCGCACCCACACAGGCCTCGACGCGGCCGTCTTCGTCGCGGTCCTCACCACGGGAGCCCTGCTCATCCTCACTGGCACCCCCGCTGGCTCCCTGGCCACCATCTGCGTGGCGCTCGCCGGGCTCTACAGCACCTGGACCGGCCACCAGCAGCCCCGGCACGCCCCCCACGACGAAGCCGACGACACGCCCCGCACCCCGGACACATCCTCTCGGTAGTGCCCGGACGAGTCGGCGATCATCTGGAGTCCGGCCGGGGCGGCCCGGATGCCTCAGCTCTCGCGTTCCGTCGAGGGGGTGTAGGTGTCGCCGTATACCTCGGCGGCCCAGTCGTCGTACAGGTTCTCGTGGAACAGCTCGACCTCGGAGGTGGCGTCGTACGCGGCGTCGTCCTGAGAGGTGGTGGGCTGCATCGTCGTCTCCCTGAAGGGGTTCGGTCCGGACGACCTCAGCCCACTCGGCAAAAGCGAAGGCCAAGGCCTCCGGCTCGGGGCCTCGGTGGCCGAGGCGGTCGGGCACGGCGAAGGGGCTGTTCCACCCGGTACGGGTTAAACAGCCCCTTCGGAGTCCTCGGGCCCGCTCGCGCTCCGCAGCTGCGGGGCCGAGGAAACCGCCCATCTGTACGAGCGCCGGAAGCCACCTGCGGAGTGCTGGCTTCTCCTCCCGGAGAACGATCAGTGCGGCTTTCCGGTCACGGCGGGGACGGAAATCCGGCGCTTCGCGGCGGCGCGGGAGGGGCAGAGAGCAGAGATCCGCCGGAGGGTCCGGCGGGCGGAGGGGACAACGCCATGACGAGCACCTACGGGTACCAGGCCAACCGCAACGCGGAGCAGGCGGCGGGCCGGTGGGGCGAAGACAAGGTCACGGAAACGCTCGGGGAGGGGCTGTCGGCCATCGCGTTCGCCTTACTCGATGTCGCACAGGCCATCCGAGAGCACACCGAAGCCCAGAAGTAGCCGAGTAGCCCGGGCTTGGGGAACATCGGTACAGCCATTAACGCTAAGCACTTGATCATGGTCGTGAGCTGAGCGTTGTGGCATCCGGGCGGGGTCGGGGGACGTCGGCGTTCGGGAGGGCGGCGAAGTCGGCGTGGGCCGCCTCGATGGCTTCGGGGTATGCCTGGGTCTTCTCGTGTTCGGCGAGGGCCCGGTAGATGCTGGCGACGCTCGGGTTGAGCCCTTTGCGTTTTCCGGTGGGGATGATCAGGTCGGGCTGGATCTGCTCGACCGACTCTCCGAGCGCCTTGCGGCGGAGCACGGTGTGGAGCATGTCGGTGGTGATGACCTGGGGCCGGCCGCCGTGCTTGCCCTTGCGGGCTGCGGCGTCGAGCCCTTCGAGCGTGGACTCGCGGATGTTCTCCCGCTCGGTCTCCGCCATCGCTGCGAAGAACGCGAACAGCAGCCTGCCGTGCCCGCTGGGGTCGTACGTCCCCGCCAGGGGGCCGGCGAGCATCTCCAGGACCAGGCCGTGGGCGGCCAGGTGGTCGGCGAGCGCGGTGAGTTCGGCGGCGTCGCGGCCCAGGCGCTTCATCTCGTACACCGTGAAGATGACCCGGCAGTGCGGGGCATGGGCCTTGATCTCGCGGGCCGCGGCGAGCGCGGCCTCGAACTGCGGACGCACCCGCACCCGGGTGCTGATCTTCTCGCTGAAGATTTTGTCGCGCGGGATGCCGCGCCCGGCGAGTGCGTCGAGCTGCGACTGGAGTTCCTGGGTCAGCGTCGAGCACCGGGCGTAGCCGATGCGGATGTCCGCGCTCGGGGTGTCGTCGGCGACGGGCGCCGGGTGCGGGGTGCCGGGCCGCCACGGCTGTCCCGGTCCCCGGTCGGCCGGGGTCGGCACCCGGAGCCTCTTGGCGAGCCGGGGTACCTTCTTGAACCGGCCGGTGTGGTAGATCCCGGCGACCGCTCCGCCGCGCGAGCGGCACGATGAGCCGGGCTCGGCCGCGCAGCGGGGGCAGGGATGGCGCTCGACGTCGTCCGCGTCGGCGGGGGAGGGCTCTTGATGGTCCGTCATGCCCCCGGATCGTGTCACAAACGATTCTCAGAAGGGGGTCACTCGCCGGTTTGCGTGAGAACGGGTTCTGAGAACTGATCCGAGATCAGCGGCGGCCCGGCGACCCGTTTCCGATCTTGCTCCGGGAAAGGACCGATTCTGCGAAGAGTCACGATGGCGTCCCGCGACCTTCGCCTGAAGAGTTAGCCCTCACGAGGCCGCAACACATCCCCGAGGTTGGTGTTGATCCTCACCGTGGTGGGCTGATCACCGCCCACCAACCGAACATGGAAGATCAAGGCTTGCTTCCTGCCGAATCCCCCGGCCCGAGGTTGGCCAGAGCCTGGCGGGCATCGGCAAGGTCGTCGCGGGAGGCTCCGGTGTCGGGGTGGTCGTTGCCGAGCACCCGCACGGAGTCTGCGAGGGCCTGCTCATACAGGGGGATCGCCCGCCGCAGATCCCCCGCCGCCCGGTACGCGTTGGCGAGGTTGCTGCGAGAGGTCAAGGCTTGCGGGTGGTCGTTGCCGAGCACGCGCACAGAGTCAGCGAGGGCCTGCTCGTACAGGGGGATCGCTCGCCCCAGATCCCCCACTGCCCGGTACGCGTTGGCGAGGTTGTTGCTGGCGGCCAGGGTGTTGGGGTGGTCGTCGCCGAGCACCCGCTGTCCGTCCCGCAGGGTCTGCTCGTACAGGGGAATCGCTCGCCGCAGATCCCCCACCGCCTGGTAGGACTTGGCGAGGCCGCTGCGAGCGGCCAGGGCTTGCGGGTGGTCGTTGCCGAGCACGCGCACAGAGTCAGCGAGGGCCTGCTCGTACAGGGGGATCGCTCGCCCCAGATCCCCCACCGCCCGGTACGCGTTGGCGAGGTTGCTGCTGGCAGCCAGGGTGTTGGGGTGGTCGTCGCCGAGCACCCGCTGCCGGTCCCGCAGGGTCTGCTCGTACAGGGGAATCGCCCGTCCCAGATCCCCCACCGCTTGGTAGGCGTAGGCGAGGTTGTTACGGGAGGTGAGGGTGCGGGGGTGGTCGTCGCCGAGCACCCGCACGGAGTCTGCGAGGGTCTGCTCGTCCAAGGGGATCGCCCGTCCCAGATCCCCCACCTCCTGGTAGGCGCCAGCGAGGTTGTTACGGGAGGAGAGGGTGTCGGGGTGGTCGTCGCCGAGCACCCGCTGCCGGTCCCGCAGGGTCTGCTCGTACAGGGGAATCGCCCGTCCCAGATCCCCCACCTCCTGGTAGGCGCCAGCGAGGTTGTTGCGGGAGTTCAAGGTGTCGGGGTGGTCGTCGCCAAGCACCCGCACGGAGTCTGCGAGGCTCTGTTCATGCAGGCGAATCGCCCGCCCCAGATCCCCTACCGACCGGTAGGCGTTGGCGAGGTTGCTGCTGGCGGCCAGGGTTTTCGGGTGGTCGTCGCCGAGCACCCTCCGGCCGCTGGACGCCGCGCGGTCGAAATGCCGGATGGCACGCACGTTCATGCCTTGCCCGGCCAGGAACAGTCCGGTCGAGTTGAGAACTTCCATGGTGGTGACTGTGTCGTGGGCGGCAGGTGCGTGGTCGACGAGTGCGTTGGCGTGGGGGAGCAGGATCCGCCCTGCGGGCCAGTGGACGGGGTCATCCCACGTGCTGGTTAGGAAGTCACTCAGGAGGTTGGTGGCTTCGTCCCTGGCCTGGTTGATCAGGTGGGGCCGACGGTGGGGGTCCGGATCGTGATGGCCCGTCACGTCGGTGGCGGGAGAATCGGGAGTGCGGGAGAGGGCCTGGACGAGGCGGTGGACGGACAGGGTGTCGGTGGACGGGTCTGCGGTCGCCATGCTGTAGGCGGTGAGTAGACCGAGGCTGCGGTGAACTGCGGCTGGGGAACCCGCGCCGTCAAGGAGCATGGTGGGGATGTGGTCGGGTGCGTACCAGGCGAGGATCCGCAGGAGATTGGTGGCCAAGGGCTGCTGTTCGGCGATGCGGTCGAGGGTCACTCGCCAGACGCGGGCGATCGTGGCGTCACTGGCGGTGACTTCAGCGCCGCCGACGTCGAACATCTCGGCCGGGTAGGCGGCGAGGAGGCCAAGGTAGCCGCGGGGGGTGAGCAGAGGGGTCTGGGCGAGGTAGGCGGCGGCTTGTTCCAGGGCCAGGGGCAGGTGTCCGAGTTCTTCGCACAGTTCGGCCGCGCCATCCATGTCCCGTGACCCCGCGGCACCGGCGCGGGAGGTCAGCAGCGTGAGGGCCTCCGCCTGGTCCAGTACGTCGAGGCGGATGCGGGTGGCCGCATCGTGCCAGCCAGTGGACAGTCGGCTGGTGATCAGGTAGCGGCCAGTGGTGGCGCGGGCGAGCAGCTCGGCGATGTCGGCAGGACGGGTGACGTTGTCGAGAACAAGGAGCCATCCACTGTGGGTGGCCAGCCACTGCACGGCGCATTCGGCGAGGTCCTCGACGGGCAGGACCTGGGACAGCCCGGGTTGCAGGGCTGTAGCCAGACCGGCCAGGCCCTGCTGGAGGGATTCGGGACTGTCGGCGGTGATCCAGCGAGTCGGCGCCAGTCCCTGCTGGCGGCCGCGAGTGGCCGCCCAGTGGATGGCCAGCGCGCTCTTGCCGACTCCGCCTAGGCCGTGAACTGCCTGCACGACCGCCTGGCCGGGGCGGGTCAGGGCCTGGTTCAGCGCGTCAAGGTCGGCTGCCCGGCCGACGAGGTCCTTGCGGTAGGGGAGGTTGTCCAAGCCGTCCGGGGCGTCCACCTCGGCCATCGGGCGCAGTGCCTCCGGAGGGAGGTTCACCACGCGGGCGTTGTCGCCGGTGAGGATCGAGGCGTGGCTGTTCCCACCGATCGCCACCGACCGGTCGCCGGAGGTCTGGGCCTGCGACGGCGAGGCAGCGCCGGGAGCGGGCGTCTTGTCGCCGTTCGCGCGTCGCCGAGTGAACCACCGGGTCACGATGCGGGCCTCCCATCGGTGTCGCCGGTGTTGATCGGCCCGTGGCTGTCCCCACCGATCGCCACCGACCGCACCCCGGAGGAGGCGGCGCCGGGCGGGGGCTGTGCTGGCCCGGCGGGGCCCGTCGGGGGCGGGACGGCGTCGGGAGCGGCCGGTGCCGCAGGCGTGGTGTCGCCGGTGTTGATCGGCCCGTGGCTGTTCCCACCGATCGCCACCGACCGCACCCCCGACGCCGTTGTAACCGGGGGCGACTCTGGGGTCTGCTGCGGGCGGGTGGCGTACCCGTAGCCGCCCATGCCGGCCAGGGCCGCCACCGCCGAGCCGACGCCGCATGCTAAGGCCCACCGGGTGGCGTCGTCGGGCACCACCGGCGCCAGGACCAGTGCCCCGCACAGCCACGTCGCCACCGCGAACGCGGCTACGGTCACTGCGACCGCCGTAACCCATCTGCCGACCTGTCCCACCGGCCACCCCCTCGTTCCCCGGCGCTGGCCGGGCCTGCCGTGCGGTGTCCCCCTGTTCGTCTATTCCCGCCCGCCCTAGGCCATATCCACCGCCTGTGGGTGGTCCGCGCGCGGCCCGGGTGCGGGTGCGGGGGTCAGCGGCAGCCGCTTGTCCATGTCGAGCCGGAACGTGCCGTAGGGGTTCACGTGGGTCCAGAACAGCGGAGACAGGGCCCGCCGGTCGGCGTCGGTGAGCCGCTTCTGCCATTTCTCCTCGCTCAGGATGTCCTGGAGGAGCAGGGTGTTGACGTGCACCAACGCGGACTGGAGCAGGTGCAGGGCCAGCATGGAGACCTCCTGGGACTCCTTGTCGGAGCCGGTCAGGTCGCCGTCCTTGCCGTAGAACAGGTCGTGGTTGGCGGAGTTCCAGTTCTCCACGACCTGGAGTCCGTCGTTGATCTCGCGGCGCAGGTCGGCGTCGGCGAGGTAGTCGCAGATGAACGCCGTACGCACTGCCCGCCCGAGTTCCTCGATCGCCCGGTACGTCGGGTGCTTGGGCCCGCCGCGGGTGAAGCGCCTCAGGACTTGCTCGGCCTCGGCGGTGCCCAGGCGCAGGGCGGTGGTGTACTTCACGATCTGGTCGTACTGCTGGCGGATCAGGTCCCAGTCGATCGTCTTCGTCGACAGCACCGGCGCCAGGTTCGGCCACTTCTCATCCTCCCCGGTCGCCGACCGGTACAAGCGCGCCGAGCCGACGTTCTTCAGCCTGGGCAGCAGGTTGAAGCCGAGCATGTGGGCGAAGGCGAACCCGACGATGGAGGCGCCGTGCGTGTCGGCGTACTGCCGGTCGATCTCCACGTCCGTGCAGTGCCGCAGCACGCCCTCGATCATCGCGGCGACTTCGGAGGCCGAGCAGGATTTGAGCTGACTGTAGACGCACAGCGACTTCCTCTCGACGTGCCAGTAGATCATCACGCCGGGACCGCGGTACCGCTGATGCCACTCGGTCATGAAGTTGCTGGACCAGGAACCGAACTTCTTGGAGTCGCTCGCGCAGGCGGTGCCTTCGCCCCACCACGCCGCGTCGCGGGCGGCGAAGGTGGCGTTGACCAGCCGCACCAGCGCCGCGCGCAGGTTGGTCCGGTTGACGAACAGGTGCCGTACCCGGCGCAGGACGGCCTCGCTCTCGCCGTGCTTGCCAGTGACCGCAACCCGCTTGATGCCCATGTTCGTGCCCAGCGCGAACAGCACCAGCAGCAGCCGGCGCCGCAGCACCGCCTTTGGGACCGCCTCTCTGGTGGCGACCGAGGTGAACTCGCCGGTGAAGCCAGTGGCGAACTCGGCCTCCTTGAGGATGTCGATCAGGTCGATGGTGCCCCAGCGGCGTTCGATCTCCGCCTTCAGAGCGACGAGGTTCTCCGGCTCCTCCTGCTTGCCCAGCGGCGAGACCTTGATCCACGGCTCGCCGTGCTTCCTCACGATGTCCACCCCGCCCGTGGTGCCCAGCTCCAGCGCCGTGTCAAAGCGGGTCAGGGCCTCCCTCAGCCGTTTCTGAAGGGCCTCGATGAACTTCTCCGGGTCCTGCGGCTGGCGGATCGCGTCGTAGTGAACATCGCGGTTGTCCTCGAAGTCGGGCGGCAGATCGTCCTCCGGGTTCCGCCACCGGCTCGCGCCCGGCACCCAGATCTCTCGCCGCCGCAGCGCGTCCCGCAGCGCCACGAGCACGCACAGCTCGTACGGGATGCGCTCGACCCGGCCGCGCTCGTCCACGACGGCCTTGCGCCACTCTTCGCGCACCACCCCCGCGAGCGGGATCTTCTCCGCCTCGTCGAAGAACGCCCCCTCCTTGGCGATGGGCTGGTCCAGATACCGCTTGAGCAGGTCGATGGCGTCCATCACCGGCCGGCACCTTCACCTGCTGGGCGACGTACGACACCGCTGGCACCGGGATCTCCCCGGCGTCTTCCGGGAACCGGGCCTCCACCTCAAAGAACTTCAGCAACAGCGCGAACCCCAGTCGGTTCGCCCCCGACTTGTTCCGCAGCCGCTCCTGATCCTCCTCCAGCAGCGTCCAGACCTCGATCAGGTCCTCCGGCTCCCACTCCTGCCGCACCCTGGTCTCCTTCCGGTCGTCATGACCGGACCAACCTGGCCGAGCAGGTCCCTTGGTGAGCCCAGAAGATCGAAAACTCTGACAAGCCCACCCCTGACCCGCTACAGAGAGCTACTTGTCACTTCGCCGTAGCTTCGGGAGAACAGGGCCTTGTCGGCGGGCGGCGGCCAGGAGGCGCTGGGCGGTGCGGTCGCTGACGCCGTAGCGCTCGGCCAGGTCGGCGCTGGTGACCGCGGGGCCCCCGGCGGCCAACTCCGCAGCGACGGCCTCGATCCGGGGATCGGTGCGGGGGCGGGGGGCGCGGTTGCGGGGGTCGCCCACCCGGCGGCCGGCGCCCGTCAGTTCGGGGTGGTGGCGCTGGTCCCCGGCCTCCTGTCGGGCCTGTACCGCGCTGCGGCGCCACCACCTGCGACCGTGCAGTCCGACGCCTTTGTCAAGGTAGCCGCTGGTGGCGTAGTCACGGATGGTCGAGGCCCGGGCTGGAGCCCCACCAAGATCCGGACCAGGATCGGACCAACTCGGCCTCCCATCCGGCGGTTTCACCCGTATCCGCAGGTCAGAAGCGGTCACACCTTTGTACCACCAGCAGACGAAGAACCTGCTCGTGTCGTCCTCGCCGAAGAGGCTCAACTTCCCCTCGGGGGTATGAGCAAAGGCGGCCGAGCTGAGCCTTTGCCCATCAGCCGCCTTCCGCTTGGCTGGCTCACAACAAACCAGCGCTTCCGGACCAGTCACGGACCAAGACCCACCTCACCAGCAGGTGCCGGAGATGACTGGCGCGGGCCCACTCCCGCCCGGATCTCTTTCTCGTGTGGGTCGAATCCCGAGGCGGGCTACGCTGCGTTCCCGGTGCCGCGCAGCAGAGGCGGGCTGAGTAGCCATGCGCTCCCCCGACGGTAGAGGTTGGCCGGACGCCCGGTGGGGGGGTGCCACCGCTCCCCCGTGGGCTGCACGAAGCCGATGGTGTTGAGCGCTTTGCGGCGGAAGTTGCTCGGGTCCAGATCCTCCCCCCAGATCACTTCGTAGACCGTGCGCAGCTCGCTCAGGGTGAACGACTCCCCACAAAATGCTGTGGCGACAGCGGTGTATTCGATCTTCCTGCGGATCTCCTCCAAGGCATCCGAGAGGATGGCCAGATGGTCGAAGGCCAGCACCTCTGCCTCATCCGTCAGTTGTGAGACAGGAGCCCAGTAGGCGCGTCTGGCATCGGTGCCCCCCACCGGAGCGGGAAGATCCGGTCCCAGTGCGAGATAGGCGACCGTGACCACCCTTCCTCTCGGGTCACGCTGAGGGTCTCCGTAGGCGCCGAGTTGCTCCAGGTGCAGTCGCCCGCCGTCAATCCCGGCCTCCTCCCGGAGCTCGCGCAGCGCCCCGTCGCGCAAGGTTTCGTTCTTCTGCACGTAGCCGCCTGGCAGCGCGGGCCGGCCGAGGAAGGGCTCCAGCCCGCGCTCGATCAGAAGCACCATCAACTGATCGTCCCTGATGGTGAAGATCGCCAGGTCCACGGTCACCCACGACGCCTCGACCTCCACGGAGTCTTTCAGCCAGTCATCCACCCAGAACCCCTAAAGGTCATATTGACTTAAACGCTCTCATTACTTATGGTCTCATTAACCATAACCCTACGAGGCGAGGGCAGATCATGCTCACTTCCGATGCGCCACCGGCCGAGGAAGCGACCCATGAACCAACCGCCGCCACCCGCCACTTATGCACCGGCGTGTATGTCGACGAGCGTTTTCGCGACCTCGTGATCAACGAGGTGTGCACCGCGCCGTACCGAAGGGTCGCCCCGTCCTACGGGTTCGATGTTGTTCCCGTCATGCACCATGCGTGGCGGGCCGCCGCACTGAGCGCGCTCCTGCGCCTGACATTGGTAGGGGCAGTGGCCGCCCCTACCCTCGCGGGTGCCCTGCCCACCGCTGTTCTCATCACCTGCGGCCTCAGCCTCCTGTGGCTGCTGCATCGCGCTGTACTACTCCTGGGCACGGACCGGGAGCCAAGGCCCAAACGGAAGCCCAAACGCCGCGGTCTGGCATCGGCGCGAGACGATCAGCGCCTCTCTAGACTGCTGTCCCCACGGAAGAACCCGGAGCGGTCACGCGCACTGAGGCGCATCGGGGTCGCAGCGCTCTCCTTGGCACTGACCGGCCTGCTGATGGCGCTTACCCATCCGGGCCAGGCCACGATGGCTCTCTGCGTGGCCGCGGGTATCACGCTCATGTGCCTCAGCATCGGATCCGCACGTCAACTGATGCTCAACCACATCTTGCGTGCGCCGACTCTCAGACCCGCGCGCCTGTCCGGCCGGCAACGGGCGGCGGACGCACAGCAGGGGCACGTCTGTGCCGTATACCGCCGTCCCCGCCACAGCGAGGATGACGACGAGGACGACATCACCATGTTCACGCTGTTCGGGGACGAGTCGCCCTTCATCGGTGCCGGTGAACTCGTCTACCAGTGGAACCCGCCGATGAGCATCCAGTTGCTGCGCCCCGGCGATGACGACGACGCACCGCTCCATGAGCGTGAACACCCGGTACCACCCTTCCAGGCACACGAACTGGTGGAGTACCTGCGCGAGGCGGTGCAACCACTTGACGCCGACAGCCAGGACGTCCGCCTTCCCGCACAGGTCCGCGATCGCGTCTACATCGCCGAGACCGATGTGGCGGTGGACCATTCTCTCCTCCCGCAGGAGGTGACTGAGAAGGACCTGCGCGTCATCATCAACACCCCCGGATCCAAGCAGCACCACTTCCTGGAAGTCACCACGCCTGCTGAGGGATCGGAATTCGTCGCGACCGTCCTGTTACACATCAGTCTGCAGGGGCGTACCTTGAGCATCTCCACGGTGGCCTGCGTCCTCGCCCACACGCCACGGTCCTTCCAGCGCACCGAGGAGTTCGGTCACCACGGAGCCGCCGCCGTCGTCTGGGCGGCATTTCGCGAACTGGCCACATTGCCTTCGGAGATCCAGCGTTCCTGGCGAGTAGCCTCCTACCTCTTCGCCTTGTGTAAGGCCGCTGTACTCCCCCGTGATCTGACCTCCGCACCGATCCGTAACGTCTTAATCGGCAGCCGGGTGAGCATACGGGAGAGGCCATCCCAGGCGTGGTCCAAGATCCAGCTGGAGAAGAGCGACATCCTGGGTCGGATGAAGACGATCGAGCGGAGGTTACTCCGAGCCGCCGGCGACTTCCTGTCCGCCAGGGACGTGGACATATCCGAATTCAACGACCGCGCACTCAAAATCATCAACAGCGGCATCTTCAACTTCGGCGACAACAATTCCTTCAGTAACAACGCAGTGGGTGACGCGGCTCAGGTCAGCGTCTCCGCGAACCAGTCGGCAGGTCCCAACAGCAGCGGCGGAGGAAGCCAGTGAGCGGCAATCGAGGAATCGTCAGCCACGGCAACAGCAACAGCTTCAGCAACAACGCCGTCGGAGAACACGCCCAAGTCACTGTGACCACACCCTCTCGCGATGCCGGCATCCCTACCGACAGCGGTCACGCCGACGAGCCGAGCGTCGTGTGGGATATCGGAGTGGTCACGATCCTGAGCGAGGAACTGCGTTCCGTGGTTGATGAGTTGGACTTACGGCGCCACAAGGAGCCCAACGGACTGTACTTCTACCGCGGCCAGCACACCACGCCGGAAGCAACCGTGCGTGTCGTGGCCACCCAAAGCCAGAGCCAGGGGCAGCGGTCGACGATGGCCGCACTGGAAAACCTGCGTCGCCACTACGAGCCGCGCCTGTGGGCCCTGGTCGGCGTGGGCGGAGGCATCCATGACGAACACGCCCGCATCGGCAACGTCATCGTGGCCACCGACGTCGTGTACTACGAGAATCGCAAGATCAACCCATGTGGGGACGTTCGCCGCCGAGGCGAGCACCGGCAAGCACCGGCACCGGTCGTTCATGCGATGAACGCCTTCTTCGCCGATCACGGAACCCCCGCACGCATACATGATCAGCTCTCCCCGCATGCCTCGAAGGAGTTCGAGGTCTATCCGGGCGTGATCGGGTCCGGCGAAGCCGTCATCGCAGACCGCGAGAGCGAAATCCGCAGCTATCTCACGAACTATCACGAAAAGGTACTGGCAGTGGATATGGAGGCCGGAGGACTGAGCCAGTATTGGCAGGAGAATTCCGTCCACGGCGGAACCAATCCTGGTTGGATCGTCATTCGAGGTGTGTCCGACAACGCCGATACGGAAAAGGGCCACGGCTACCACGACCTCGCAGCCCGGAACGCCGCGCACATCCTGCGGCGCCTCCTGCCCTATCTCTGCTGACCGAGAAGCCGAGAACCGGGATTGCCCAGACATAGGGAGATGGCTCGCATGACTGCTTTTCTGTTCGGGGTGCTCAGCTCCCTGGCAGCCAGTGCTATCGCGCTCGTCCTCGGCTTCCTGCGCGGCTCGCGCCCCGGGTGGTGGCTGGTCGCCGCCTGCTCCTGGTTCACCGGCACAGGACTCGGCCGTGTGTACCGCCACCAGGCGTCCGCCGAGCAGGACCTCGCACGCGACCTGAGCCGAGCGCGCTGGGTCAAGGTCCTGGCAGGACGAGGAAACGTACTCACCCGTGACGTCTTCTCCCCCCTATGGTCGGGAGAACTCTCCCCGGAATCCGTACAGGTCCTGCTACCCGACCCCCATACCCGAGGAGACTCCTGGCTTGACCAACGCTCCCAGGACGTGCACCGATTCGATCCTGGCTTCACCCCGGAACTCCTCAGGAGCCAGGTCCGAACGAATATGGATTACCTAGCCCGTCGCACCCGCACACAACGCAACTTCGTGCTCCACAGCTTCAACCTGCCCAACACCTGCCGCGTGATCGCAACGGACCGGGTGGCCTACCTCACCTTCTATAACAGCTCCGCTCACGGCAGGAACACCCCATGCCTCTACGCTCGGGCCCCCGGACTCCTCTACTCCATCGCCCTACAGCACTTCGACGCGGCCTGGAGAGACAGCTCGCCCGCCCTCCCGACTCCCCAGCCCTGACACACCCCACTAGGGTCAATGCCGTTGAAGGCAGCGTGTGACGGGCGGATCGTTGGTCGGGCACCGGTCCGGCTCATCGATCAGCTTCGTCTGGCTGCTTCGCACGGTGTCCCAGGACAACGTCTGTGAGGGATCGAATAAGAGGGCTGGTTCCGGCGTGTTCTGACCGGATAGGTTTGGGATTTGGTTCCGGTAGTAGTCGAGAAGGGGACTGCCGTGGCTGCCGTGGTGGAACGGAATGGTGTCGCCGGGGACCCCGCCGGAGGAGTTATGGTCCCCAGCGGTGAGGATGCCATCCAGGACGTCAACGATCCGGCGTGAGTCGGCACCGTAGTAGGCAGTGACGCGCATGGCGCAGCGGATCTTGTACTGGTCGTCACCGGTCTGGAAGAACCACTGCGTCGACGTTCCCCCGGCACATAAGTCATTCACCGTGACCAGGCCAAGGGTGAGGGGAGTGCTCTTGGCGTACGCGTTCACGATGGACCGCAGATGGCCCTCGGCTGCCTTCCGGGACTGTTGAGCCTGCGCGCTGCCTGCCAGCTCGCGCACCTCCTTCGGGCTCGTGGCGCAGTCTTGGGAAGAGCAGGCGGAGAGGGTGAGGATGATGACCGAGGAGGCGTTTGGCGGCATCACGCACGGCGGATAGGCGCGAGGTGCCTACTTTGCAGTCATGTGCCCATTCTCGCGGCGTAGTTGGCGGGTCCCATCCGTACACATACTCATATGGGGACGGGAGCTCCCCGCAAAGGATGCCCCGGCCCTAATGGGGGTTTGGTGCGGTTACAGGCCCATGCCTGCCATGGTGCGTTCCAGGGCGTTCGCGTAGAGGCGCGCTCCCTCGATCTTGGGATGGAACGACTGGGCGGACAGGCCGTACTTGCTGAGGATGGGGTTGAGGATCTTCCAGTCCTTGAGGGGCTTGTCGGAGTTGGTGAGGGTCTTCACTATGCCGTGGATCCGCTCCGGGTCACCGCATACTGCCTTGCCCTCGAAGTCGGCCTTCGGGTTGGAGAACCACACCTCAGCGCCCTGCTTCCTCGTGTCGTCCGCTGAGCCCTGCATTGCGGTGGTGAGGACGTCGGCGGTGTCGCTAAGGGGCCCTAACAAAGGCGTTGGACGTGGCGGTGGGTGATCAGGCAGACGGCGAGGCCGAGGAACGCTTCGTGGATGTCGTCGCGTCGTTCCCATCGGATGCGGAGGCGGCGGAAGCCGTGGAGCCAGGAGATCGTCCGCTCGACGACCCAGCGGAAGGTGCCAAGGCCGGTGCCGTGCGGCTTGCCCCGTCTGGCGATGACGGGCCGGATCCCGCGCTGCCACAGAAGCCGACGGTAGATGTCGTGATCGTAGCCGCGGTCGGCGAAGAGCATGTCGGGCCGACGCCGTGGCCGACCGACCGCACCGGCGACGGACGGGATCTTGTCCAGAAGAGGAAGCAGTTGGGTGACGTCGTTGCGGTTGCCGCCGGTCAGCGACACCGCGAGCGGGATGCCCTGGCCGTCGGTGAGGATGTGGTGTTTGCTGCCCGGGCGTGCGCGGTCGACCGGGCTGGGTCCGCTTTTGGGCCCCGCCGAGCCGCTCTGACGTGGGAGGAGTCGATCACCGCCCGGGACCAGTCCAGCTGGTTCTTCGACCGCAACTTGTTCAACAGCAGCTGGTGCAGCTGGTCCCAGACGCCGGCTTCGTTCCAGGCCGCCAGGCGCCGCCAGCAGGTCATGCCCGAGCCGAAGCCGAGCTCCTGCGGCAGATACTCCCACTGGATCCCGGTGTGCAGGACGAACAGGATCCCGCACAGGGCCTGCCGGTCAGGCACGCGTGGACGCCCTTCCACCTGCTTCAACGGCGGCTCGGGCAGCAACGGCTCGATGAGCGACCACAGTTCGTCCGACACGATCCACGGCCGCGACTGACGCTTCCCCATGACCACATCAACGAGCGATCAAGCCGACAGTCACATGATCAAACCACTTTTGTTACTGAGTTTGTGGGCGTGATGTCGTGAGGGTGAGGCCGGTTCCGGCGAGGCATCCGTCGAGGAGGCCGGGGCGGTACTGGAGCTCGCGGAGTCTGCGGCG
>NZ_BMTS01000023.1 GCF_014649795.1 Streptomyces melanogenes | reverse complement strand
ACTGAACAGACCAGTGCGCACTTCCTCAGCCTCGGCTGCGCAGAAAAGAGTTCAGTGCCCAGTCCAGAGCCTCGGGCATTGAACTCTTTTTCATCGTCCGACACCTACCGTCCTGGCGAGCTGTTCCCGACAACACTGATCGAGCAGCCGGGCGTGGACGTGTTCGTCGCCGTCCTCGACGGCGAGATGGTCGGAGCCGGTGTCAGCGTCGTCCACGAGGGGTTCGGCAGCCACTACTGGGTCGGCACACCGTCGGCACACCGCTCGCGCGGCGCCGGACGGGCCGTCATGCTCGGCTCGCTCGCGCCCCTCGCGAACCTGCCGGTGACACTCACCGCCTCACGGCTCGGACGACCGCTGTACGAGTCGCTGGGCTACACCGCCGTCACCTCGTCGACCTGGTGGTCCTCACAGTGATCCTCGCCCAGGCCTGACGTGGCGCCGCCGACCAGCGGTGCCACGTCACGAAGCCGGGGGCGGTCACGCGGTGCGGGCGTCTGTTCCGGCCCAGCCGGGACAGACGCCCATTGACACCCAATCAGCTCACTTGCAGTACGGCACCGGGGCGAGGTTCTGCACATAGCGGGCGGCCACCCAACCGGGCTTGCCCGCGCCGACCTTGTACCAGAGCCGGTTGCCGTCCACGTTCTGGGCGTTCTTCTTGCACTGCAGGGCGGTCACCGTGCCTTTGGGCAGCAGGTTGAGCCGCTTGGACGCGGTGGTCGCGTCCTGTCGCACCCACAGACCGCCGTTGGCGACAACCTTGCCGGTGGGCTGGGCCGCCGGGGCGGGAGCCTGCCGGGCGGCGGCGACGGTCGCCGTCGCGGGCGCCGCCGATGCCGTGCTGCTGCCGAGCAGGATCCCCGTTCCCGCAAGTGCCGCAACCGCTCCGGCGGCGACCACCTTGCGCATGCCAGATACGTACATTGCTTACCCTTTCACTCTCTTTGGGATGTACGCCCTGTAGGACCGCGAATCATGCCGACGCGTTCCATTGAACACGAAGAACTTCCGTACTTTGTATGCCAGTTGGCGTACGAATCGCGATTTTCCGCCACCCGGGAGGGAACGGTCGGCGTGCCGCCCAACCTGCCGCCGTGGGGGGCCGTCGTCATCGGTCCACGTCCTCGATGTCTGTGGAGCCGGGGTCCGCGTGGGGGTCGAGCCGGACGGTTCGGGTCGGGGGCTCGCCGGACGGGTGCAGTTCGGTCAGGTCGGCGGTTGCCGCGGCCGGGCGGAGAGTGGCGCGGACGTGGCTGCGCACCCAGCGCGGTCCGCGGTGCAGCCGACCGAAGTAGGCGGCTGCGGCGAGGGCCAGGATCAGTGCGGCGCCGAGGGAGGCAGGGCCGACGACCCAGCCGGCGGCGACGCTCTGGTCGCCGCCGCCGTTGGTACCGCCGTTGCTCGTTCCATTGTTGGTGCCGTTGCTCGTTCCGCTGTTGGTGCCGTTGTCCGTGACCGTGAACGTGGACTCGTCATACTGCTCGGGATAGGCCGTGCAGGCAGCCCGCACAGTGTGTTCGCCCGACTGTGCGTCGGCCAGGACCGTGATCTCGGTGGTGAAGCTGCCCGACTCGTCGACGGCGGCGGAACCGAGCGGCGGCTCGCCGCCGTCCCACCGGAAGTCGACCTCCGGGCACCCGAACCCGGTGCCGGTCGCCTTGAGGGTTGCGCTCATCGCGCCCTGCTCGGGGTCAAGGGTGAGGACAGGGGGCGCGGGGCTCTCGACGACGAGGGCGGCGTCCGCGTAGATGTCCGGTTCACCGGTGCATGCGGCCCGGAAGGTGTACGTATCAGGGGTCGTCGGGTCCGGGACAACCTCCTTGTACGAGAAGTCACCGTTCTCCGCCACGGCGATCGCGGATGCGATGGCAGGCCCATTGACCACGTAGAGGTCGACGGTCTTGGCAGAACACTGCGCGAACCCCGTGCCCTGGACGTCGATGGGGGTCCCGACCGATCCATGGTCGGGGTCGAGCGTCAGCGTCTGCTGCCCGGCGGGCGTGGTGCCGCCACCGCTGGTCACGGTGAAACCAGCCTCGGCCTGGTAGGCATTCCCGGAGTCGCAGGCCGCCTCGATCGTGTGGTGCGGCCCCGCTGTGGCGTCTTGCGGGACCATGATGGTGCCGGAGATCTCAGGTACATGCACCGTCGCCGGTGTCGAGTGCTGGCCGTCGAACGTGAGCGCCGCCTGGTCGCAGACATCGAATCCGGTGCCGGTGACCGAGACAGGTGTTCCGGGCGGCCCCTCATAGGTGGAGAGGGTGAGTTCCTCCACCTATCGCTGCGTGCCGACCGCCGCCAGGGACGTGGAAACGAGGGGTCCCACGCTCATGGCGGCGCTCAGAAGTACCGCAATCAACGATCGACGCACCAGCCGCACGACGGAGAACATGAGGGAGGGTGGAGGGGACCACCTCCCATTGTCCTCCCCCGCCGGTCAGGGCACCAGCCAGCGCGGGTCACCGCAGTGCTCGTACACCGGACAGCAGAAGGCAACTCGCCGCTTCACGCTTCGTCAGACAGTTTTCCGTTCGCCCCAAAACCCACGTTGCCGTCGCGGTTCTGGATCGTCGCGGCCGCATGGTGGAGTTCGTCGAGCACCGTACGTACAGCTCGCCGTGCGGAACGTTCGGGGCGGTACAGCACATCGATATGGCGTCGGGTGTGCACGCCGCTGAGCGGCCGGAAAACCAGTGCGGGGTGCGGACGAGTGGTCCAGCGTGGCATCAGAGCCAGGCCGCCTCGGGCGGCCACCACTTCGGCGACCACCGCGAATTCGTTGATGCGATGGACGATGTTGAGCCGCCGGTTCGCGGCGGTCGCGATGGCGTCGATGGTCGCCATCACGGGGAAGCCGTCGTGAACAGTGATCCAGGGTTGATCGGCGACATCGTGCGCGGTGAGGCGTCGTTTGGCGGCGAGGGGGTGGTCGGCGGGCAGGGCGACGTCGAGCGGTTCGCGCAGCAGCGTGCTGGCGGCCACCCAGGCCGGCCAGGGTGGCGCATGGTCGAGACGATGGGCGAGTACGAGATCGTAGTCCCGCGTCAGCGGCGGGAAGTGGTCCTGCGCGACGTCCTCGTCGGCGAGCGAGAGCTGCGGGCGCTCCGAGCCGCTGCGGCCACGCAGCAGCAGCGGGAAGAACGCGGCGGCCGCGCTGTGGAAAGCCGCCACCGACACGCCCAGGTCCGGCCGGGCGATGAACTCCTCGATGGTGTGCCGTGCCCTGGCCAGCGCACTCTCCACCTCGATGGCGGCGCCGGCCAGGGCCTCCCCGGCGTCGGTGAGCACCAGCCGCCGTCCCTGGCGCTCGGTGAGCGGGACGGGGATCGAGCGTTGCAGCAGTCGCAGCTGCTGGGAGACCGCCGAGGGGGTCATCATCAGCGCATCGGCGGTCGCGGTGACGCTGCCCAGTTCGCCGAGCTCCCGCAAGATCTGCAACTGTCGTTCGTTCACCCTCTCAGTGTAGTGATACTTCAAGATCCCTTAAGAGTCTCGTCCTTGGCTTCAGAGTGGAAGCGGTGCAGCTTAGGGGGGTGTTCCACGCCCGCCGCACTGACGCAGTGCTTCTGCTCGTCGCCATCGTCTGGGGCTCCAGCTACCTGGCCGCGAAGACAGCCACCCACGCCCTGCCCGTCCTCGTCGTACTGTTCGCGCGGTATGCGATCTCCGGGATCGCCTGCCTCGCCCTCGTCGCCGTACGGCACGAGGGGCGCTACACGCGAGACGAGATACGTATCGGCTCCCTCTTGGGGGTCACCCAGGCCGCTGTCCTGGTTCTCGAGACGTACGGCGTCGCGCACACCAGCGCCGCCAATGCCGGGCTGCTCATCAGCCTCACCATCGTGCTCACCCCACTCCTTGACCGCACGGCGGGCAACGGCCGACTGCCCGCGCGCTTCTTCGCCGCCACAGGCGTGTGCCTACTGGCCGTGACGCTGCTCGTGGCCGGCAGCGGCTTCCACACTCCCCGCACCGGCGACCTGCTGATGCTCGCCGCCGCAGGGGTGCGCGCGGTGCATGTCGCGCTCGTGGGACGGCTGACGAAGGGCCGTGTGGTCCGGCCGTTGCAGCTCACCACCATCCAGACGGTTCTCGGCTCGGTGCTGTTCGCCGTACCGGCCTCCAGTGGTCTGCCGAAGCTGACCCAGGTCGATGCCGCGGTCTGGGGCCAGCTCGTCTATCTGGCCCTGCTCTGCAGCGTGTTCGCCTTCCTCGCCCAGACCTGGGCGGTACAGAACACCTCCGCGAGCCGGGCCAGTCTGCTCCTGGGCACCGAACCGGTCTGGGCCGTCGCGGTCGGCATCGGCCTCGGCGGCGAGAAGGTCACCGTCCTCGCCGGTCTCGGAGCAGCTCTCATGGTCGCCGGAACGTACTGGGGACAGAGCATCGAACGCACCCACCGCACCGCCCACAAGGAGGAGTCCCCATGTCCGACAACGGCACCTATGAGCGTCTGATCCACCTGCTCGACAGCACGGACACCGTGTACAAGCTCATCGACCACGAACCGGAAGGCGCCACCGAAACGGTCAGCGCGCTGCGCGGACACCCGGTGTCGGAAGCGGCGAAGTGCCTCGTCCTGATCGTCAAGGTCGACCGGCGGGTCACTCGTTACGTGCTCGCGGTCGTCCCCGGCGACCGGCGTGTGGACCTCAACGCCATCCGCACGCTGTTCGCAGCCCGTTACGTCGGTTTCTGCGACGCGGCCACGGCCGAGCGACTGGCCCAGGCCGTCCCCGGCACGGTGCTGCCCTTCAGCTTCGACCCCGAACTCGAACTCGTCGCCGACCCGGACGTCGTCGCCCAGCCCCGCCTCTACTTCAACGCAGCCCGCCTCGACCGCTCACTGGCCATCTCCGGCGCGGACTACGCCAGGCTCGCCGAGCCGCGCGTCGAACGCATCGCCGGTCCCGTAGCGAGCTGACACACCGCCCTTGACGCCGTGCCCGTACCCGCTGGTTCCTCAGTCCGCCATGGCCAGCTCCACCGCCGACTCCATGTCGGCGGTGGTGGGCGGGCCGGAGGCGTGGCGCACGACGCGACCGGCGCGGTCGAGGACGAGCACCGTGGGCGTACGCATCACCTCGGCGCGACGGACCAGGTCCAGCCGCGCCTCGGCGTCGATCTCCACCAGGCGCACGCCGGGCGTCCGGGCGGCCACCTCGGCCAGCAGGCGACGGGTGCCGGGGCAGGTCGCGCAGAGGGCCGTCGAGAACTGCACCAGCGTCGCCCGCTCGCCGAGCGCCGCACCCAGCTCGTCGGCCGACAACCGCAGCGCGTCGCCCCGGCCGCCGTCGCGCAGCCTGCCGTCGCGCCGGGCGCGGACCAGCCCGAAGACGGTCGCGGCCGCCAGCACGACGGCGGCCACGATCAACCCGGTCGGATCGCTCACGGCTGCCTCACCCGTGGTTCAGCCGGGCCCGGCCGCGGACGCCGAGCAGGTAGAGCTCGCAGCCCAGGCAGTAGCCGAAGACGGCGTTCAAGAAGGCCGCCGCGAGCGCCGCCGCGCTCGCGGCGATGCCGAGCCAGGTGGCACCGGACAGGTAACCGGCCGCGCCGACCACCGCGAAGCCCAGGCCGACCGCCTGCGCGAACCGCGGCGGCCGCTCGTCCTCCAGCTCCTGCGGCGGCCCGAGACGGGGACGCACCAGCCGACGGTAGAGCCAGCCGTACGGGGACCAGCGCAATCCCAGGATCGCGCCGAGGGCGAAGACGACGGCCTGGGCCACGAGCGCCACGCCGCTGCCGGTGGCCAGGACCAGAAGGAGGACAAGGGTCGTGAGCCCGGCGGCGAAGCGCGGCCCACGCGGGTCGATTCGGACGGGCACAGCGGGGGTTCGGTCGGGCATGACGTACTCCGGGACGATACGGACGGATCCTGATGAATCGGGCGCGTGGTCAGCGACACGCGGCGGACCACACCCGACCGAAGTCGATGTGGGCCCTGATGACCAGGTGCGTCGCGGAGTACATACGGCCATTGCAGCAGCGACCCCCGCCGCGGTCAATCACCGCCCACCTGCTGGGCATGCGGGTCGCCCCTGGGGAGTTACGTGACATATTCACCCGTAATTTTCTCTATGCCGTTTTGATTCTTCCTGTGATTCAACCCACCGTGGCGTGGCGGTCTCCCTCCTCCGTTCGGCGGGGTTCGCGCGCCGTCCGGCGCAACTCCCGCCCGCCGTCAGCCCACTGACTTCTCGGCAGGAAACCGTCTGTCCCCCGGCCGCCGGGAGCCCCTCGTGCGGCGCAGCAGTGGCCCGGTAAGCACTGGATAAGTTGTGCCGGTGCACGGACCGGACAGCTGGCTGAGGCGGGCCTCCAAGGGCCTGCTCTGCGCTTCCGTGTGCCTGCTGCTGGGCGCGGTCAGCCACGTCGCCGCGGGCGGCCGACTGCCTGGGCCCGGTGGACTGGGTCTCATCCTCGCCGCTCTGACCGTTGCGGGCACCACCCTGTTCGGCGGTCGCCGACGGCGCTTCGACGTGACCACGCTCGCGCTGGGCGCGACGCAGTTCGGTCTCCACCTGGCGTTCCACCACCTGTCGATGTCGGACGGCAGCCACTCGGCCGCGATGACCGCGATGCCTGGCAGGGCCGCCGAGCACCACGCGACGCCCGGCCATGCGCCGGGCGCACATGCAGGCATGGACATGGCAGGCATGGACATGTCGAGCATGGCCCACGCGGGCTCCGGGCATGCGATGACCGCCGGGATGACACTGGCGCACGCCGTGGCCACGCTCGGGACCGCGCTGTGCGTCATCTACGGGGAACGGATTCTGCGGCGCCTGGCCGCCCTGGTCCTGCCACGTCTGCGCTTCGCCGCCCCGTCCACGCTCCCCGTGCCGCCCAAACGGCAGCTGCCACCGCCCTACGCCCCCGGCCATGCCCGCCTCGGCGTCCTGTTCACCCGCTGCCGCCCCCGGCGAGGCCCTCCCCCGGTGATTCCCGCCTGATCGCTCGTACGCGATCACGACACCCGTCGCTCTCGCGGCGACTCCCATCACCTATCGGCTTCGCTGTACGCGCCGCCCGCAATGAGCCTCGCGTACCCCTTTTGGGGAACACACATGTCTTCAACCATCATCGATCAAGAGCAGCAGAGACCCGTTTCGCCCGCCGAGCCGGCGCCCCCGAGGCGCCCCCGGCAGGCCGTACGGGCCCTGCTGGTACGGCTGCACTTCTACGCCGGGGTGTTCGTCGCCCCGTTCCTGCTCGTCGCCGCGCTCACCGGCCTGATCTACACGTTCGCGCCGCAGCTCGATCAGCTCGTCTACGGCGACCAGCTGCGCGTCGAACGGGTCGGCGAGCAGGTGCGTCCGCTGTCGGAACAGGTCGCCGCGGCACGTGCCGCGCACCCGGAGGGCAGCCTCGCCTCCGTCGTCACTCCGGCCGAGCCGGAGGACACCACCCGCGTGGTGCTGTCCGTGCCCGAGCTGGACGAGAAGCAGCGCACGGTCTTCGTCGACCCGTACACCGCGAAGGTGCGGGGTGAACTCACCACCTCGTGGGGTTCGACGCCGCTGACGTCCTGGCTCAGCGACCTCCACAAGAACCTGCACCTCGGCGAGACCGGGCGCCTCTACTCGGAGGTGGCCGCGAGCTGGCTCTGGGTGATCGTCGCGGGCGGCCTCGTGCTGTGGATCGGCCGCGCCCGCGGGCAGCGCGCAAAGTCCCCGCGGGGCGTCCTGCTGCCCGACCGCGCCGCCCGCGGTGTACGCCGGACCCGGAGTTTCCACGCGGCGACGGGCGTCTGGCTGGCCCTCGGCCTGTTCTTCCTGAGCGCCACCGGTCTGACCTGGTCCCACTACTCCGGCGACCGCTTCGGGCAGCTGCTCGACGCGGCCAAGGGCCACGCGCCGGAGCTCGACACCCTGCTGCCGGGCGCCCGGCCCGCGGCCGAAGCGGCGGGCGGCGAGCACGCGGGCCACGTCGGCCACGGCGGTGCCCACAAGAGCGCGGACCCGGATCCGGCCGCCTTCGACGCGGCCCTCGCCGCTGCCCGCAAGAGCGGGCTGGGCGGCACCGTCCAGGTGACGCCTGCCGTCGATCCCTCCAGTGCCTGGACCGTTGCCCAGAAGGACAACGTCTGGCCGGTGCACTACGACCAGGTCGCCGTCGACACCGCTATGGGCGAGGTCACCGCGCACACCCGATGGGCGGACTACCCGCTCCTCGCCAAGTTCAGCAAACTGGGTGTGCAGGGGCACATGGGCGTGCTCTTCGGCATCGTCAACCAGATCGTGCTGGCCGTCGTGGCACTCGGCCTGGTTCTCGTGACCTTCTGGGGCTACCGGATGTGGTGGCAGCGCCGCCCGACGCGCGAGGACCGCGCCGCCCGGCTGGGCAAGGCGCCGACCCGCGGCGCCTGGCGCGGCCTGCCACTGCCGGTCCTCGTCCTGGGTGCCCCGGCGCTGGCCGCACTGTGCTGGGCACTGCCGGTCCTGGGCGTGACCCTGCTCGCCTTCCTGGTACTGGACGTGGCCATCGGTCTCGTACGCCGGGCCCGGCCGGCCTAGCGGAACGGGGAGGGCCCGGCGGCACCTTGCCGCCGGGCCCTTCGCCGCCAAAGATCGCGCCGCGATGAGCGTCAGCTCACGTAAATGGGTTCCGTGCAGTAGAAGCTGCTCGATGTCGGCTCGATGCAGACCCTGATCGGATCGAAGTTGGGGTCGTTGAAAAAGGCTCCGACATTGTTGTTGAGGCACTGACCGACTGAGAGCGTTACCGTCTTGTCGTAAAGCCGATCCAGCGTCTTGAAGTCCTGGCCTATGATCTCGACGCTGGTCCTGGTGCTCTGGTGGTTGCACACGTTGAGCCAGGCGCTGCCGTCGTTGTAGTAGTAGTTGTTGCCGCTGACGAAGAACCAGTCGAGATTCTGGCCACTTATCTGGTTCGCACTCGCGGCTCCCGCACTCGTGAACGTGAGCGTGAGAGCTGCGGCGCCGGCCAGGATTCCGACTAGACGCATCTTCATCATGTGGTTCCCCCCATGAGGTAGAGGTTTGCCTGACGGTGGGTGCTGTCGGGCTTTTCCGGTTCGAACGGACAGACCTCCGCAGCACGGCGAGGAGCCTAGGATCGCCAACGGTCGTCCAACAACGCCCTGGGACAACCCGGGACAGTCTTGGACGGCCGTCCCCACACCCGCGGTCGCGCTACCACCGGTCAGGTCACCGAGCCAAACGACAACGACCTCTCAGGAACCCGGCATCACTCGCCCGGATACGGCAGCAGCCCCTTGTCCGTCCTCTCCCACGCCGCCTTCAACTCGCCCAGGAGCTTCGGCTCGTCCACGGCGCGGTCGGCCTGTTCCCGCCGGTCCTCGGCCAGGTTGAACAGCTGGTCCTGGCCGCCCTTGCCCCGGTAGTACTTCCAGTCCCCACGCCGCAGCGCCCGCTCCCCGCGCACGCGCCAGAACAGTTCGCGCTCGGCGAGCCGCTCGCCCTTCAGCAGGTAGGGGGCAAGGCTCGTGCCGTCCAGCTTGTACGCCGGGTGCGGCCGTGCCCCGCCGATCTCCAGGAGCGTCGCGGTCCAGTCCGGGGTGAAGACCGGCTCATGGCTGACCTGCCCGCCGTCGAGGCGCGCGGGCCACCGCACGATGGTCGGCACGCGGATGCCGCCCTCCTTCAGCGAGGACTTGTTGCCCGACAGGGGCCAGTTGTACGAGAAGCGCTCACCGCCGTTGTCCGAGGCGAAGAACACGAGGGTGTCCCGCTCCTGCCCGGACTTCTTCAAGGCGCGCAGCACCTCACCGATCGACCGGTCCAGGTCCTGCACCATCTCCGTGTACTTCAGTAGGGAGCCGCCGTCCTGGTGCCAGAGCGCCCCCTTCTGGCCCGCCTTGACCCTGCGTACGATCTCAGCGCTCTCCTCCTCGTCCCCCTCCGCGATCCAGGGCCAGTGCGGGGTGGTGAAGTTGAGGTTGAGCAGCCACGGCTGGTCGCGGTGATCACGCTGGACGTACTCACTGGCGCGCTCGGTCAGGATGCGCGTGTAGTAGCGCAGATCCTTGTACTCGGCATCCCCCTCCCGTACGTCCCCTTCGTACAGGTCGTACTCTCCACCGAGCCCCAGCTTCGAGTAGTACTCCAGAGCCCCGCCGAAGTTCCCGAAGAACTCGTCCCAGCCCGACTTCGTGGGCGAGTAGTCCGGCAGGTACCCGCAGTGCCACTTGCCGATGAGCGCGGTCGCGTAGCCCGCGTCGCGCAGCAGCGAGGCCAGTGTGGGATGCGTCGGTTCGAGCCCGACGGACCTGTCCGCGATCGTCTCCGCGAGACCGCCCTTCGTACGTCCGGGAAAGCGCCCCGTGTACAGGCTGAACCGCGTCGGCGAGCAGGTCGCGGACCCGGCGTAGGCATCCGTGAACCGCACCCCCTGCCGCGCGAGCCGGTCCAGGTTCGGGGTCTTGATGTGCGGGGCGCCGTAGGAGGAGAGATCGGCCCAGCCGAGGTCGTCACCGAGGATGAACAGGATGTTGGGCCGCTTGCCCCGCCGGTGCGGCGCGGCCTCGAACGGCCTTTCCTCCAGCGGGGTTTGGGCCTGGGCATCGGCAGCGGACACGCCGACAGCAGCCACGGTGGCGCCCGCCGCGACGGCACCGCCGAAGGCACGCCGGGACAGCTTGGATTCGTACGAGGACACAGTGCACTCCTGAGCAGGGCACGGCGCACCACGGCGTCACGTACCCGAAGAGAGTCGAGAGGGAGTCGGTTCAGGCAGCGCGACGACAGATGGCGCTCGCGACACGGACCAGGTCGACGTGGCGGCACTCCACAAGCGTGACCGTCGGGTCACCGGGCAGCTGCATGAGCCAGGAGCCTCGCCGAGGGGCTGCGCACGTGTCAACGAAAAGGCCCGCCTGTTCACACGGGCTTCGTACTGCGCACCTCAGCGGATACGGGACGGGATCTCGGGCACCGCAACGGGACGTAGCACCGTGAGCGACTCTTCTTGGCGAGCCATCATCGCAAAGGGGAACCTGTCGATTTCCAAGCAGAGATCGACATCGTCCGGGTGGTATCCGCTCCGCAGCCCAGCGGCGAGGTCTGCCGCGGCACGGGAACTTCTGGCTCGGTGGAGATACGGGGCCGCCTCGACATGGCCTCCGGCCATACATTCACCAATGTATTGGGCACAGGCCAGGTCCTCGTCGGCCCGGCCTCCCTCGCCGGTGACAACGAACGTCACCGGACCGGAATCCTTGCTCTGCAGGAACCGCGCGGTCGGGCCCGCAACCACGAAGCTCGCGCACAGGACCAGCGGTGCGTTCGCGACGGCCAGCGCGCCCACGGTTCCCGCCGTCGTCTTCTGCACCAAAGTACGACCAGCGAAATCGCACGACCTGAGCAGACCAGGTGAGTTCACCGCGTCGAAGCCGGCTGCTGGAGCTCCGTCCTTCAGCGCCAGCCAACCCGAGTGGCTCTCCTTCAAGGCGAGTGCCTCGCTCTCCGTTGAGGCCAGGACGAGCCGCTCGACGCCACGCGAGAAGGCCCAGGCCGCCACGGTGAAGGCACGCATGACGTCGATGACGACTGCGACACGGGGAACTCCGGTCAACTCCGGTATGCCAACAAAGTGATGATCCATCGCACCATTCTGACGCCCCTGGATCAATGCAGTGGCCGCCCTCGACAGGGATGCGGAGAGCCTCGCCGCGAACCGGGGCGGCCGGGCTCGCGGCGAGGAGGCGCGTTCCGGGAAGGTTCAGCTTCCGGTGAGGGTGATGGCCAGGTCCGTGATGTTCAGGGGGAACTGGCCGACGGCGGTGGCTTCGCCGGTGAAGAGGTTGATGCTGTAGAGGGACGGCGTGCTCGCGCCGTACGGGGTGAGCGAGGCGAAGGCGATGTTCGAGTTCGTCTTGCCGTTGGTCAGGTTGCTGAAGATGTCCAGGCCCGCGTTGGGGCTCGCGTCGAGGGTGAGGGAGCCGGTCGGGGACAGGGTGCCGTTGTTGGCGGGCGCCTGGATCACGACCTGGTCCGCTTTGGTGTCGATGTCGAACAGCGTGGTCGCGGTGGCCCCGTTGAGGTCGTTGTTCGTGTAGGCGGCCGCGGTGACAGCCCTGGCCGGACCGGTGGCCGGCGGGGTGGTCAGGGTGGTGTCCTCGACCGTGGTGTGGTCGTGGAGGTTGTGCCGCAGGTTCTGGCCGTTGTCGCTGATCACGCGGAGCCGGTCGGCCGCCGGATTGAAGTCGACGTCGAAGTTGGTGCCGTACAGCGCGACCTGGAGCTGGGAGACCTTGGTGACGACCACGTCCGCGGTGGCCGGCGGTGTCTTGATCGTGTAGATGCCGCCCTGGTCGCCGACTCCGTACATCAGGCCGTCCTGGACCCGGTAGTCGATCCCGATCAACTTCTGGTCGCCGACGAGGCCGGTGACGGCCCTGACCCAGTCGAGCACGGTGGGCCGGTCGGTGGTGAAGGTGGCCATCAGGGTGCCGTCGCCGGTGATCCCGTACGCCCGCAGACCGGCGGCGGCGCCCGAGGCGCTGCTCGGCATGCTCAGCGCGAGCGTGGTGGAAACGGACACGACCGCGACGGCCGCGGCGACGCCCCGTCTGACCCCTGTGCTGACTCTGGTTTTCCTTCCTGCCTTCACTGGTTTCTCCCTTCCGTCTGAAATCAAGTCAGTACTTGCCGCACGCACGCGAATAAGAGGGAGTGACTCCCAAGTGATGCGCCGACTGGTTTGCGGAGCGCGGCATGGGGCGGTCATCGCCGACGCTTCCCCACGCGCGGGTATGTGGTTCCCATTAAGCCCACGCCGTCAGGGCCCCACAAGCGGATAGGACACCAAGAGGGCCACCTCCCGGGAACTTTGCGCACTGTGACAAAGTCGCCGCAGATACGCCCATCATCAATTCACGCGGCGTGATGAACGTCGTCCGGTTTTCGACTGACGAAGGTTCACCGCGACGGACATGCTCCCGTCCATGGGGAGTCTCTTCGCGGAGCTGGCCCGGCAGGCGTCAGCCAACGCGTGCCGGGAGGTCGAGGCGTACGTACGCGAGATCCCGGAGCTCGGAACCCTGGACGCGTCCCCCCGGGACAGGGCCGAGACGTTGGAGTACGCACTGTGGCTCAGGCGTCGTACGAACGAACTCGCCCCGAGCAGCGGCGCGTTGACCGAGGGCGACCTCTCCTACATCGCCTCGATGGGCGAGACACGGGCCGATGCGGGCATGTCGTTGGAGTCGCGGCAGCAGGTCCTGCGACTGCATACCGCGCTCATGCTGCGCGAGATCAACGAGGCGACCGACGCCCAGCGCGGCGGCGGAGTCGACGAACTCATGTGCATGATGAACTGGTTCGCCCCGCAGGGCGTGCGCGGCATCGGCGCCTACTGCCAGGGATTCGTGAGGGTGCTGCGCCGCCGCCTACCGTACGTCGAGCAGGTCGCCCTACTGGCCCGGTCGTTGCTGATCGCAGACCCCATGGCGGCGGAACTCGCCCTGGCCGTGGGCATGGAGCTGCCCGAACACTGCGCGGTGACGGTGATCCGGGTGCCGGACAGCCCTGTCGGCGACCGTGACCTGGCAAGCGAGATCGAGGCACTGGTGAAGAGACACCAGGTGCCGGTCGTGTGGTGCCCGCAAGGCGCAGGCGGGGGCGGTGAGCTGATCGCCCTGGTACCCCTGCTTCCCGGCACCGCCGAGTCCGTACGACGGCACGCCGCACCCGACCTCGTATCCGATCTCGTACGGGACTTCGGTGAAGCTCTCGGCCGCCCCTGTGCCGCCGGGACCGCCACCGCACCGGCGTCCGAGCTCGCCGGTGCCCTGGACCGGGCCCGGCGGATCAGCCGGGCGGCCCCGCTGCGACGGGCGTCCGCGCGGCTTCGGCCGCACACCCTGGCGGACGTGTTCGTCGAACTCGCCGTCGCGGACGTACCGTTCGCCGACGACTGGCTCCGGACGGTGGCCCGGCGCCTGGCCTCCGGCCCGGACCTCCTCGTCACACTGGACGCGTACTACGGCTACGGCATGAGCCGCGGGCCGACGGCGGCTGCGCTCAACGTCCACCCGCGCACCCTGGACTACCGCCTGCGTCGGGTACAGGAGCTCACCGGCATCACCCGGGCTCGACACACGGCGTACGGATCCTCAGCTCGGTCGTCGCGCGACGCCTTTCGGGAGCGTGGCGCTGAGCCGGACGGACGCCTTTTGGAGTCCGGGGAACTTCCGTGCCACGGAGGGGCGCTCGGCAGGCCGCTCCGGCTCAGCTACGCCGCCTTCAGGTTTGCAGGTCCGCCAACTTCTTCTTTGCCGCAGCGAGTTTGGGCCCGTAGGTACTGGGGTCCGCCGCGTTGAGCTGCGTGTAGAGATCGACTGCTTCTTGGAGGAGTGCGATGGCGCGTTGCTTCTGACCGGTGCCGACGAGGAAGTCGGATGTGGGTGACATGAGCCAGTCGGCCAATTGCGGGCGGTAGGAGGGTGTTCTGGCGGCGAGGATGCGCAGGTTGTCTACGGCCTGTACCGCGAAGTCGGCTGATTTCGTGCGGAGCTCGGGCTTGGGCCACAAATGACCCGCCACCTCCATGGCACCCGAGGAGAACTGGGACGCGAGCTCGTCGTCGTTCGGAGATTCCTTGATGAGTTTGCGGTACAGGTCGACAGATTCGTCTCCCATGGCGACTGCTTCGTCCCAGCGGCCGACCATGGCAAGGAGCGACGCTGTCGGCGCAGCCGTCCAGTGTGCCAACTGGCGTCGGTACGACGGATTCCGCGCGGCAAGGGCCCGCAGGGTGTCCATGCCCTTGGCGGCGAGGTCAGCCGCTTTTACTTGCAACTCAGGCTTGCCCCACCACTTACCGGCGACCTCGACCGAGGCCCACGAGACACGATAGGCAAGGTCATCGTCGTTCGGATTCTCGGCAGCGAGCTTGCGATACAGACTGACGGATTCCTCACCAAGGGTGACGGCCTCGTCCCAGCGGCCGACCGCGGCGAGGAAGGCCGCGGTGGGGGACGTTTCCCACTGCGCCAGGTCACGCCGGTATGACGGCGTTCTCGTAGCAAGGGCCCGGAGGTTGTCCATACCTTTGACGGCGAGGTCGGTCGCTTTGGCCTGCAACTCAGGCTTGCCCCACCACTTCCCGGCAACCTCGATCGACGCCCACGAAACACGGTACGCGAGCTCGTCATCATTCGGGTTCTCGGCGGCGAGCTTGCGATACAGGCTGACGGCCTCCTCACCAACCGCCACAGCCTCGTCCCAACGACCGACCATGGCGAGGAAGGCCGCTGTCGGTGAAGTCGCCCAGTGGGCCAGTTGGCGCCGGTACGAGGGATTCCGCGCGGCCAGGGCCCGCAGGTTGTCCGTGCCCTTGACGGCGAGATCCGTCGCTTTCGCCTGCAACTCAGGCTTGCCCCACCACTTTCCCGCAACCTCGATCGACGCCCACGAAACACGGTACGCGAGCTCATCGTCGTTCGGATTCTCGGCAGCGAGCTTGCGATACAGACTGACGGATTCCTCACCAAGGGTGACGGCCTCGTCCCAGCGGCCGACCGCGGTGAGGAAGGCGGTGGCCGGGGCCACTTCCCACTCCGCCAGCTGACGCCGGTAGGACGGGTAGTCGGCCGTCAGCGGGCGCAGTGCCTGAACGGCATCCACCGCCAACTGGGCACCGACGTCCCGGTTGTCGAGGAGGCTGAAGAACATTCCCGCCATGCTGACCAGCGCCTGGAACCCTTCGGCCATCTTGCTTTCGTTCACTTCAGTCGAATGGTGGATGACGGTGCTGCGCGCCATGGGGTCCACCGTGCCGGGAGCGGAGAGCACTTTGGGGCCGGTCCAGCGGCCGAATTGCTCCAGCATGCGGAATTCGCAGAGGCTCTTGTCCGTGCGCGGCACGATCACCGATGCGAATCCGTTGTCGTACTTCACCGCCGAGACCGGTGCTCCCGGCGCGGCGAAACCGGCACCGCTGATCCTTACCGGAGTGGCCCAGGAACTGTTGTTCTGCTCCCAAGTGACATACAGCGCACCGTCGTTACCCACGATGAACGCATCGAGCTGATGGAAGTCGCCCTCATCCGACTGGGTGACACTGGCGACACCGGCGCCGGGCGGGGCGAAGCGCGACGAGGTGAGCGCGATCGGGTGGGACCAAGCGCTGTTGTTCGCCTCCCACAGCACGTACAAGACACCGTCATTGCCCACGACGAACACGTCGAGCTGGTCGTTGGCCTGCCGCCCCGTGGCAAGAGTCGCGCCGGGTGGAGCGAAACGGGGCGGGGTGAGCGCGATCGGCTGGGACCAGGGACCGTTGTTCGCCTCCCACAGCACATACAAGGCCCCATCGTTACCCACCACGAACACGTCGAGCTGGTCGTTGGCCTGTCGTCCCGTGGCGAGCGCGGCGCCGGGTGGGGCGAAGCGGGGCGGGGTGAGCGGGATGGGCTGGGACCAGGCGCTGTTGTTCGCCTCCCACAGCACGTACAAGACACCGTCATTGCCCACGACGAACACGTCACGCTGGTCGTTGGCCTGGGCGCCGGTGGTCAAGGCCGCGCCCGCAGGGGCGAAGCCCTTCGGCGTCAGAGCCGCACGCTGGCGGGCGCCGGGAGTGCTGAAGGGCCACCACGTGACCCAGAGCACGCCCTCGTTGTCGACCACGAACGCGTCGGCCTGGCGCTCGGACTGAGTGGCGCCCGCCACCCCGGCCACCGCTGGGGCGACGCCCGGATCGCCGATCGGCACTGCGGGCGCATAGGCGCCGACACCATCGGGGCTGGGGCTGTCGAACGAGTAGTTCATGAATAATCCGCCGTTGAGACCCACCGCAACGACGAAGCTGGAGCCCACGCGGTAGCTGCGGCTCAACGCGGCGGTCGGCGGTCTCCCCTGACTGGCCGCAGCGACGGCCGGCGTGCCGATCCCTGTCACACCGGCGGCCAGGGCCACTCCTCCGGCGGTCCTGAGTACCGTACGACGCGACCATGCCTGTCTGTCCATGAGCTCTCCCGATCGTGTTGGGTCGGTCGAAAAGACTGGGGCGACACCACGGAGCGTCCTGCACCGGTGCGGCGGATGCCAGAGTGCCCCGAGGGATTGGCGTGATGGGGGCAGCGACCAGTCCTGTCTCCTCTGACGCCCACTGCACGGACTCTGCCTGCACACCTGTTGCACTGCTGCGGGTGTGTTGCCTGCCCCCGGTTCGGCGAACAGCGCCGGACCGCCGTCAGGATGGACCTCGCAGAGGTCGTCTGTCGCGCCCCGGTCCGGTGAGTGGACCGCGACGCCCCCCGGCCCAGCCCGACACTGATCGTCGTCTGCGAGGTGGGTTGCGGGGTGGAGGCACACATACCTTCAGCACAAAGGCCGTAAAAATGAGCCGACGGCCAGCGGGTGCTGGCCGTCGGTGTCATCTGCTCGACCTCGCGCCGAGGCCTTCGCTGGGTCAGCCGAGCTTCTTCACCTGCGCGTCGATCACGGCCCTCGGCTGCTCCGCCTTACCGGCGAGGCTCTGGGCGTAGAAGGTGGCGAGCGTGGAGCCCTTGCGGACGGCGACCAGGTGGGCGGTGCCGGTCTCGCCGTCCAGGTCCGCGGTCAGGGTGAAGGCAACCGCCTCGTCGCCCGCGGTGTAGGAGGCCGGGGCAACCTTGGTGAAGGGGGTCCTGTCGCTTCCGGCGATCAGGGCGAAGCCGCCCGCGCAGTCCGTGCCCGCCTTCTTCAGGGCAGCCAGGGCATCGGCCGCGCCCTGGCCGTTGTAGGAGGCCACGGTGTCGGCGGTGACCGTGGCGCCCAGGGCGTCGAGGCCGGCCTTCGCCTTCTCCTCGGCCGAAGCGTTCGCGCCCGGCCCCTTGGGTACGGCCACGACCTTGCGGGTCGCGGTCGCGCCGGGCTTACCGGCGCCGCGCAGCGCCATCACGTCGACCAGCGGCGTGCACGCGGCCTTGTCGGTGGTGACGGTCTTGCCCGTGGCGAAGTCCGCCGCGGTGGCCTTGGCTACCTTGTGGTCCTTCAAGTCGGCCTCGGCCAGCACGAGGTTGTCCACCTCGGCCTGCGACAGGGCCTTGGCTCCCGAGGCCGCGGGCGCGCTCGCCGAGGTCTTGCCCTTCGGCTCGTCCTCGGCCGACTTCCCGTCCGACCCGCAGGCGCTGACGAGCAGAGCCAGCGAGAGCGTGGAGACGGCGAAGGCGGTACGGCGGACAGTGGTGCGGCGCATGATGGGATCAGCTCTCTCTGGATCGGGGGACGACGACGCCTGCGCGCTCGGCCCATCGGGCCGTGGACCTGCGGAAACGTCGTGTGCAGATCAATTTATGCGCCGTCACATCTGCGAAGGCCGCCCCTGCGGGGCAGCACCCCCGATCGTGATGACGGCGCGACCTCACCTGCATCCGATCGAGATTGAGATCCGTACAACCTTCCCACCTGCTGCTACGGGCACCGCGAAAGAGCGGGCCGACGCCCGTGTCCCGCGCCGCAGCGAATGCGGCGCGGGAGCAATGGGAGGAGAGTCAGGGGCTGACTGCCGCCCCGGGCCCGGAGCAGCCCAACGGCGTTACGGGATGGGTGTGATCGGTACCCCGACGGCCACCGGGACCGTTTCCGTATGGCCGTTGGCGTCCAGCGCGTCCGTCAGGAACGTCTGGGTGGTGGCCGTGAAGCGGCAGCTGATGGCGCACACCCGGTAGCGGACGACCGCCCGCGCGCTGCCCCCCGCCGGGATCGAGCCCACCGTCTGCGGCACCGGGCCGAGCCGGGTGATCCGGGAGTCCGTGGGCAGGGCGTCCACCAGTTTGACGCCGAAGGCGTCGCCAGGGCCGGTGTTGCGGATGCGGTACTCCACGCTCAGCGTGCGTGTGAAGTAGTTGTTGATCCCGCCCCAGAAGGCGCGCTGGGTGACGGCGACCTGCGGCTGCAGGAGCGTGACGTTCCCCGAGAGGTTCAAGGTCCACAGCTTGCCGGTGCCCGGGGTGACATCGGAGGTCACCGTGAAGGTTCCGCTGCCCGTGGCACCGCGGTAGGCGTTCGCCGGGGCGGTGTCCGGCACGACGCTCCAGGTGCCGGAGCCGCTCACCGTGGTCCCGTTGTAGGACAGGGCGGGCATGGCGCAGTCGCCCGAGGTCAGGGCCAGGGCCAGGGTCCCGCGCGCGTTGGTCAGGGCGACCCGGGCTTCGGTGCCCGGGAGCGCGGCTTGGGTGGCGCCGACGCGGAAGGGCAGGTCCACGCTCAACTGGGAAGCGAGCGAGGAGAAGACGCCGGGGTTGAGCGCGGTGCTGCCGGTCAGGTGCCGGGTCGCGTCGAGCGGCCCCGAGGGGCAGCCCGCGGCGCTCGTCACGGCACCCGCCGCGCTGGAGGCGCTCACGCTCACCGGGTCCGGCGCGCGGCTCGCCACCGCTTCCCGGCCCACCGCTCCTGCCGGGGCCGCCGTCGGCGCCAGCCACACCAGAAGCCCTATCAGGACGACCGCCGCCCGCCGGGCTGCGGAGCGTGCACGCGGTGCGGTCGTACCTCTCATGGGCATTCCTTCTGACAGCTCGACAGTCGACGACCGCGCAGCCTATACACCCAAAACGGGCATTACCTGCAATGCGTGCCCCGCATACGAGTGACAGTCCCCGCCACCTTGAACGTGGTGCTCCGAGCCCCGGTCGCGCCCATCGCCCCCTGTGCGAGCCGCCTCAGTCCTTCGTCGGTGTCTGTGGTTGGTCGCCCAGGGAGATCAGCAGGGTGCGCAGGATCCGCTCCAGTTGCTTGCGCTCGGTGGGGGCCAGTCCGCCCAGGAGGCGTTCCTCGTTGGCCAGGTGGTGTTCCACGAGGTCCTCGATGGCGCGGATGCCCGCGTCCGTCAGAGAGATGAGGACGCGGCGCCGGTGGGTGGCGTCGAGCTCGCGGTCGACGAGATCCTTGTCGACCAGCCGGTCGATGCGGTTGGTGAGCGCCGCCGAGCTGACCATCGCTGCCGTGCTGAGCTCTCCCGCGCTGACGGTGTACGGCGGGCCCGAGCGGTAGAGCGTCGCGAGGACGTCGAACTCCCACGGCTCGACGCCGTACTGCGCGAAGTGCTCTTTGAGGGCCCGCTCAAGCAGGCGGGACGCACGCGACAGGCGGCCGATGACGGCCATCGGCGAGCAGTCGAGGTCGGGCCGGACCTCCTGCCACTGCCGGATGATCGCGTCCACGCCGTCGCCCGGTGGGGTTGCCGCCATGTTTCCTCCCTTGGGGTCTTGCTGTCTCGCGCCGACCGGCTGCCGAGCCGATTTCACCACGAGCTTAACACTTCGACGTCGAAGTTTTTGACGCCACCCGAACCCTGTGGTTAATATTTCGACATCGAAATTTTCGACCTAGCGCCCAGCAGGGCGCTCGGCTTCCGCGAAAGGTGATCCCCGTGAAGGTCCTTCTCATCGGCGCCTCCGGCTACATCGGCTCCGCAGTCTCCGCTCACCTCGCCGACGCCGGTCACCAAGTGGTCGCACTGGTACGCACCGACCGCCCGGACGCCGGACACGAGCAGCGCGTCGGCGACGTGACCGACCCCGCCTCCCTCACCCGCGCCGTCACCTCCGACATCGACGCCGTCGTCCACCTCGCGTCCCCGACCGGCGACGCCGCGGTGGACGCCGCTGCGATCACCGCGCTCACCGACCCGCTGCGCGGCACCGGGCGCGCGTTCGTGTACGCGAGCGGCGTCTGGGTCCTCGGCGCCACCGGCCCGGCCGCCGCCGACGAGAACGCCCCGGTCAACCCGCCGCCGATCGTGGGATACCGCCCGGCCATCGAGCGCCAGATCCTCGACACCGCCGACGCCGGCGTGCGGGCGACGGTCATCCGCCCCGGCATCGTGCACGGAAACGGCGGCGGCATACCCGCGATCCTCGTCGGTCTCGCCCGCAAGCACGGGACCCCGATGTACGTCGGCGAGAAGGCCGTGCACTGGCCGATGGTGCACGTCGACGACCTGGCCGACCTGTTCGTCGCCACCGTCGAGAAGGCGCCCGCCGGCAGCCTGTGGCACGGAGTCACCGAATCCGCGGTCCCGGTACGCGACCTCGCCGTAGCGGCCGGAGCGGCGGCCGGGGTCGGCGGCGAGCCGCAGCCGTGGCCCCTGGTGGACGCCCGCGCGCAGCTCGGCGCACCGTTCGCCGACGCGCTCGCCCTCGACCAGACCGTCAGCGGGAACGCGGCACGCGAAAGCCTCGGCTGGCTGCCGCGGCGCGCGGGAGCGGTCGCCGACGTACGCGAGGTCTCGTACCCGCAGGTGAACACGGACGGCATCGAGGTGTTCGGCGCGGCGGACGGGCAGGAGGCCGACGTAGAGGCCATCGTCCGCTTCGTGGCGGGCGTCCAGTACGCGCAGCAGAACGAGCTCGTCGACGCGTTCATGAGCAACTTCCGCAAGCAGCACCCGGTGTGGACGACCGCGCACGGCAAGCGTCTGTCGGGCTGGGACGAGATCGACGGCTTCACGCGCCAGGTGCTGCCCGGCGCGATGAAGCAGTCGACGGCCACCTACGAGGTGGTACGGATCCTGTTCGTCCGCCCGGACGTCGCCGCGGTCAACGTCCACCAGCGGCCCGTCGCCCTCGACGGACAGCCCATCGAGGACTACCCGGAAGGCCGCCCGATGTACGTCCTCGCCAAGGACAACGGCCGCTGGCGGATCGCGGCCGCGCAGAACACCCAGGTCTTCGCCGGCTGACACGCCGGACGCCTGCCCGGCGCGGCTCCGATGGCATCGCCATCGGAGTCGGCCGGGCTCATCCGGTCCACGCTCTGGACCGAGGGTGGCCTGCCACAACCTGTTTTGCCATGATCGCCCGGTGACCGATGACCAGCGCATACACCCGTCCAAGGTGGCCGACGACCGCGCGTCGCTCCTCTCGTTCCTCGACTACCAGCGGGCGACCCTCGCCATGAAGTGCGCGGGTCTGACCGGCGAGCAGCTGAAGCGGAAGGCCATCCCGACCTCTCAGCTCACACTCCTGGGCCTGGTGCGGCACGCGGCCTCGGTCGAGCGGAGCTGGTTCCGCCTCGTCATGAACGCCGAGGACGTCAGGCCGCCGTGGCCGGGCGAGGTCGACGGCACGTTCGCCGAGTTCCACGTCGAGGACGCCGACCCCGAGGAGGCGTTCGAGGTCTGGCACGAGGAGTGTGCCCAGGCCCGTTCGGTCGCCGCCTCCTTCCACGGCGTCGACGACACCGTCGGCTTCCGTGGTGAGACCATCTCGCTGCGTTACGTCCTCACCCACATGATCGAGGAGTACGCGCGCCACAACGGCCACGCCGATCTGCTGCGCGAAGCGATCGACGGGGCCGTCGGCGAGTAGAAGCCGCGCGGAACGGGCTCAGATACGGCTCCTGGCCGCGACCAGCGCCTCCTTGACCTCCCGCGCCACCCGGGCCGCGTCCTCAGGGTTGTTCACCACGTCGGTGTGGTTCATGTCGACGACGAGGACGTCGCTGGCCGAGTAGTGCTTGTGGACCCAGTCGTCGTAGCCGGACCACAGAGTGCGGTAGTACTCGACGAGAGCGTCGTCCTGCTCGAAATCGCGGCCCCGCAGCCCGATGCGGTGCATGACCGTCTCGAAGTCCGCCTTCAGGTAGACCATGAGGTCGGGCGCCTTGCGGTACGGCAGGCCGTCGATCTCACGCATCATCTCGGCGAGCAGCCCCTCGTACACCCGCATCTCGAGGGAGCTGATCCGGCCCAGATCGTGGTTGACCTTGGCGAAGTACCAGTCCTCGTAGATCGACCGGTCCAGGACGTTGTCGCCCTGCTTGTACGCCTCCTTGATCGAGGCGAACCGCGTCTGCAGGAAGTAGAGCTGGAGCAGGAAGGGGTAGCGCTTGGCCTGGATCTCCTCGGGGCTCGCCGTGTAGAACAGCGGAAGGATCGGGTTGTCGTCCACGCTCTCGTAGAAGACGGTGCTCCCCAGCTCCTTGGCGAGCACTTCGGCCACGCTCGTCTTGCCGATCCCGATCATGCCACCAACGCAGATCACTGCCATACCTCACTTCTCCCCGGGGTCATCTGTGCGCGGGCGGGCGGCCCACATCGCCGAGACGCATGCCGACGGGGGCACCCACTCCCCCACGGCCTTCGTGCTCAGCCTCATGTGGTCCTCGTCCAGGCCAAGGCCCCGGCGCAGGCCGGGGTCCTGGACCAGCCGGACCGGCCGTTGCGCACGTGCCGCGCGCACCGCGACGCGCCCACCCTCTCGCGGCCACCCTGAAGAATAAACGGCCCCGCGACCAGGTACCGCCATCGAGGAGGGCCGGGGCCCGTCCTCGATGACGGCAACCTGGCCGACGCCGCCTACCGTCTGCTGCCGGCCTGGCGGCCCGGCCTCACCTCAGGTGCCGGGTGAAGAAGTCGGCGGCAGCGTCTCCCGCGAACTGGGGGACGCCGGTGTGCCCGCCTATGTTGGCGTGCAGCGTCTTCTCCTGGGAGCCGAAGGCGTCGAACAGGTCCAGGGCCGCCTGCCGGTCGTTGCCTTCGTCGTCCCACTGCAGCAGGACGTGCAGCGGAATGGTGACCTGCCGGGCCTCCTCGAACATGATGCGGGGCACCAGGCTCCCGGCGAACAGGACGGCGGCCGAGATACGTGGCTCGACCACCGCCAGCCGGGTCCCGATGGAGATCACTCCCCCCGAGTACCCGACCGGCCCGCCGATCCCGGGCAGCGCCAGGAGGGCATCCAGGGCGGCCTGCCATTCCGGGACCGCCCGGTCGACCAGCGGGAGGACGAGCCGGTCCACGATCTCCTCGCCGACCGGCCCGCCTGCCTCCATCGCCCGGCGCAGGTCGGCGCGGGCCTGGTCGACGGCGGCCAAACGGGGCCGGTCCCCGCTTCCGGGGAGCTCGATGGTGGCCGCGGCGAAGCCGTCCGCCACGGCGTCCCGGGCCCGGGCCACCAGCCGGGGGTACATCTTGTCCAGTCCGAGCGGGGGGTGGCCGAGCAGGATCAGCGGCACCGGTGCGGATGCGGACGCCGATGCGGGTGTCCACAGGATGCCGGGGATGTCGCCGAGGGTGAATCCGCGCTCGACGACGCCGTCGTCGAGACGCTGTTCAGAGGTGAAATGCATGGTCGTGCCTTTCGGGAGTGCACAGAACGGCGCTCCCGGACGACCTATCGCCCGACCGTGACCCCGGAGGGGAGCACCCATGTCGTTACTGCGTTCACGGGTACCACCTCCTCGTTCTCTCGCACGGCCTCCGGAACGGTAGCAGTGGCCGACGTGGTCCGCCAACGGGTTTTCGCGGCGGCTGGCGACCACAGGACGGCCGAGCGTCAGCCGGTGGAGGCGACGCGGGCCATCTGCTGGTCGGCCAGCGTGCGCTGGGCGCGGAAGTTCTCGCGGTAGGCGTCGTGCACCGCCGCGTCGTCGTACTTGAGGAGCGCCTCGTCGTTCGTCGTCAACGCGCTCTTCGTGTACGGGTGGCTGCCAGTGAAGACGATCTTCTGGTCGGCCTTGCCGAGGTATGTCCCGTCGATCAGAAGGTACTTGGAGTGCGTCGCCATGGCGTTCCGCGTCTTCGGGTCGCCGTCGCCGTCGTCCGCGTCGTCCAGCCGGTGCAGCTCGATCCCGCCGAACCTGGTCGGCTTGGACAGCTGGTCGGCGATCGCCGTACCGGCTCCTTCGACGTCGAGGTAGCGGTAGACGATGTCGACGTAGCAGCCCGCCTCGTCGAGCTCCCACAGCTTCTTGGCGACCTCGGGCCGGGTGATCTGGTGCATCGCGACCCGGACGACGGTGCGGCCGTCCTCGGTGCCGTGGCCCGCAGAGTTCCCGTAGCAGGCGGGCTGCCCGTTCACCGGGTTGTCGACGGTGTTGAGGATGTTGAGGATCGGATCGGAGGCGGCCCGGGGGAAGAAGTACGCCTTCGCGTTGCCCGCCGGGTACTCCGTCGGGTAGTCGGTGACCTGCGCCTTCGTCCCGGCCTGGGCAGCCGCGAGATCGTTGAAGTAGCCGGTGTACGCGGTGTACAGCGCGGTGTTGCCGACCACGCTCAGCGCGTCGTTGAAGGCGTGCTGCCGGTCCCACGGTGTCTGGTTGGCGGACGTCTGCACCACCACGTTGTCGACCGGGACCGTACCGGTGCCGCTGCCGGTGGTGCGGGAGAAGAGCACGAACTTGTTGTGGTTGACACCGTGGAAGGAGTCTCCCGGGTTCGGGTCCTTGGCGAGGCACGCCTGGTTCTCCGCGCACACCCGCACCCATGAAGTGCCGGACCCCGTGGCGGGCTTGAGGCCTTCGACGAGCTTCGGGTACGTGACCTTGCCCGCCCAGTGGAGCAGGCTCTCGTTGTCCAGGACGACCTGGACGTTCACGCCGCGCTGGTGCGCCGCGGTCAGCCGGGCCGCGAGGTAGTCGGAGCCGAGCACGTACATCGACATCTTGATGTCCGAGCCCTTCTGGGCCCCGTCGACGAGCCGGGCTATGTGGCCGAACACCGCGTCCTGGGCGGCCGTGCTCCCCGTCGGGTCGTTGAACACCGCGCCGGTGGTGACGAGCGGCGCCGGGTCGGCAGCGGCGGGGGCGGGAGCGGCCGCGAACAGGCCGGACGCCCCCAGCGCCAGGGCGAGCAGAGATCGGGTCTTCTTCATGGCGCACACTGTAACCAGCCGTATACCCGGGCTCGGGGCACCCCCGCCTTGCCCGGAACAGCAGGTCAAGACCCCCCCGGGGGTGGTCTCGGCAGGCAGTGGACTTCAGGACACCCGAAGTGGGGCGAGGGCCTGTTCGAGGACGGAGACGACGTGCTCGATGTCGCCGTCGGTGAGGTGCGGGTGAAAGGGCAGCGACAGGACCTCTCGCCCGAGCCGCTCGGTGACGGGCAGCGGCAGGGTCCACTTCGCGAACGCGGGCTGCACGTGGTTCGGTGGGTATTGCACGACCACGTCGATCCCGCGCTCACGCATGAACTGCCAGACGCGGTCGCGTTGGGGAACCCTGACGACGCACAGGTGCGGGACGGTGTGCGCCACGTCCACGTCCACCAGGTCGACCGCCGGTACGTCCCGCAGGGCTTCCCGGTAGGCACACCACAGGTCCTTGCGCGTCTCCTCGGTGGTGGGGAAGCGGGCGAGCTGGGTGATCCCGATCGCGGCGTTGATCGAGGACATGAAGTACCGGAACCCCGTTGCGGCCACCCGGTAGGTGGTGGACGCCGCCCTCTGCTCGGCGGACTCCACCACGCCGAGCATGCGCAGGCCGCGCAACCGGTCCGCTTCCTGTCGGTTTCGCGGGATGACCATGCCACCCTGGCCACACGTGAGGTTCTTGATCGGCCCGAAGGAGAAGCAGGTCAACTGACCGGTCCCGCCGACGCGCCGACTGCCCTCATACGAGCCGAACGCGTGCGCCGCGTCCTCGACCACCACGATGCCCCGGTCCGCGAGAGAGTCCCGGGCCGCCTCCAGGTCGACGGCCCTGCCACCGAAGAGAACAGGAACGACAGCGGCCGTAGCAGGGGTGACGGCGTCGAGCACCGCGTCGGCGGTGATGCGCAACGTGCCCGGGTCGACGTCCACGAAACGGGGGCGCGCGCCACTGGCCAGGATCGCCTGGATGGTGGCGCAGAAGGTGAGCGAGGGCACGATCACCTCGCTGCCGGATCCGACGCCCGCGGCGACGAGGGCGGTGTGCAGAGCGGCTGTGCAGGAGGACAGTGCCACCGCGTCCGGAACGCCGAGGAAGTCGGCGACCTCGCGTTCGAACTGCTCGGTGACGGCGCCGTGCCCGAAGTGGCCGCTCTCCAACACACGGACCACGGCCTCGTACTCGGGACCGTACAGGCGAGGGCTGGCATTGCGCCCGACTCCCGGGCGTGTAGCGGCGGGCAGCGCAACCATCACGGGCCTCTCTCCAGATGGTCGATGATGCTGGTCCCCAGGTCTTACCAGAACCTCCCCGGCCCAGAGCGCAAACGCGCCCGTCCGGGTGCGCACACCCCGACCGAGACCCGAGCCGCCGCCGGCGAGCCCACCTGCCCCGCTGCCTGCTTCGGCCGCGGGGCAGGGCTGCGATCGGAAGGGGTGATCAGGCGACGCGCTTGAGCGTCCAGGCGTTGTTGTTGAAGCCGGAGTTCGGGAAGGCGACGCAGGAACCGCTGTAGTACGAGCTGGTCTGGACCCAGCCGGCGGGGTAGTACGTGGACCCGCAGGCCTGGACGACGGTGCCTATGGGCAGGCCGGTGAGCTGCTTGATCTGCTTGATGTTCGGGGCGAAGTTCTGGCCACCGCAGGCGTTGCTGTAGCCCCAGTTGACGTCGACGTAGCCCGCCGGGGTGGCGGTGTTCGCGCAGGTGGTCGTCACGTCACCGGGAGCAGCCTGGGCGGGCGCGGCCGAGAGGGCGAACACCGCGGCGGCACCGGCGAGGGCGATGGTGGTGGTGCGCAGACGGGTCATGGTGGGCTCCTTGGATCCGAAATCGGCCAACTTGATATGTCGTCCTGTTTTTACGGCCTGACCCAGCAAGCACAACAGATGGTTTCCGGTCTCAAAGATCACGCCATCTCCTCGAAACGAACACAAGTCGCACCCCAACACTGGCTCCACGAGGCCGAATCCAGGCAAAATGGCTGGATGACGTCTACACCCATGGTTCCGGGCGCCAACATTCAGGTCGCCGCCTCCGTCGTACGTACCGAACTCATCTGGAAGACGGCGGACGGTGGCCCCGACGCCGACGCCTCCGCGCTGCTGCTCACCCAGGAGAGACGGGTCCGCGACGACAGCGACCTCGTCTTCTACAACCAACCACGCCATGCGTCCGGCGCCGTACGGCACTTGGGCAAGCACGACGACGGAGACGCCGTCACCGACACGGTCGAGGTGGACCTCACGGCGTTGGAGCCGGATGTCGCACGAGTCTCCCTGTGCGCGTCCGCCGACGGCGGAACGTTCGGTGAGCTGGTTGGGCTGCGGATGCGGCTGCTGGACGTCCGGACCGGGGCGGAACTCGCCCACTTCGACATGGCGGCGACGACCGAGACGGCGTTCATCGGCGGGGAGCTCTACCGGCGCGGCGAGGAGTGGAAGTTCCGGGCCGTGGGACAGGGATACGCATCCGGGTTGGCCGGACTGGCCACGGACTTCGGCATATCGGTGGCCGAGGAGCCGGAACCCGAGCCCGCGGTGACGTCCGAGCCCGCGCCCACACCGTCGCCAGCGGAACCGCAGGGTGAGAAGGGTCTGCCCGTGGACATGCGCAAGCGCCTGGACCTGCGCAAGCAGCAGGTCGCCATCTCCCTCACCAAACACGGCGCACAGGGCGCCAGAGCACGGGTGGCATTGGTCCTCGACGCCTCAGGATCGATGTACGCTCTCTACCGCGAGGGTGTGGTCGCCGATGTGGTGGAGCGGATGGCCGCCGTGGCCGCCCAACTGGAGGACGACGGCACGCTGCAGGTCTGGGCGTTCGCCACGGAGTCGACCCCGCTGGCCGACCTGCGGATCAGCGAACTGCCCGGCTGGCTGCAGACGCACGTTCCGTCCGGACAGGGCGCGGAGTTCAAGCGGCTGGTGAAGCGCCGGGGGTTCTTCGGCCGCAAGGCCCACGAGGAGTTGCAGAGCATCGGGTGGGAGAACGACGAGCCGAAGGTCATCGCTCAAGTCCGCGCACACGTCCGGGAGAACCCGGCAGCGGTACCCACCCTGGTGCTCTTCTTCTCCGACGGCGGCGTCTACAAGGACGCGCAGATCGAGCGGGAGCTGCGCGAGGCGGCCAAGGAGCCGGTCTTCTGGCAGTTCGTGGGGCTGGGGCGATCCAACTACGGCGTGCTGCAACGATTCGACACGCTGACAGGCCGGCACGTCGACAACACCGGCTTCTTCGCCGTCGACGACATCGCGCAGGTCTCCGACGAGGAACTGTACGACCGCCTGCTGTCCCAGTTCCCCTCCTGGCTGACGGCGGCCCGCGCGGGCGGCGTGCTGCCCGCGTAGCATCTGGCGCCAGGGCGGCCTGGACACCCACCCGCGCCCTCGCACGAAGTGACCACGAGGACATGGTTCGTGCTGTGGGCACGGGATGGGATCCGGATGACGGTGCGGCCGCAGGGCTAAGGCCTGGCGCGGGTCAGGTCGCATCTCCCTTCCGTGCACGACCGCCGCAGCCGTCCGGCAGAGACGGTCTCCGCGAGGCCGATCGCCCAGCACATCGGGCAGCCGCGCAGCGCGATCAGGCCGAGCGGAGCGAGCAGCAGGCTCACCAGGCCGACGACCGGTAGCAGGGCCAGGGATCCGGCGAGCGCACCGAAACCGACGGCGCCGCGCGCCAGATGGCGCGGGACGGTGACGCTGGCGAAGCCGCCGCGCGTCGGCGCCTCGCGCGCATCGGCGGAACCGGGCGTGGCGGGGCGTGTCATCGTGGTCGTGTCGTGCGTCATCGTCGGTTCCCCTCGTCGCGCACCAATTCGCCGCCCAGTGCCTCGCGTACGGTCGAACGGGCTCGGTGCAGACGGGACTTCATCGCGGCGTTGCTCAGCCCGAGCCGGTCGGCGACCGTGCGGCCGGGCAGGCCCTGGATGTCCCGCATGACCAGCACCTGCCGCTGGTCGTCGGGCAGGGCGGCGACGGCGGCCGCGACGCGTTCGGCTTCCAGGCGCAGCAGGAAGTCCTCCTCCGCGGACCGCGTGGCGCCGCCGAAGGCGTCGCCCCGGCCCGACGTACCGAGCCGGTCGGGCTCCTCGGCCGGTCCACGGCGGAGCAGCGCGCGGCTGCGGCGCAGGCACTCGTTGCGGACGATGCGGAACATCCACGATGCCAGCGCCCCGGAGGCGCGCAGCATCCCGATCTTGCGGTAGAGGATGATCAGCGCTTCCTGGGCGGCATCCTCGGCGTCCTGGGGAGTGGCACACAGCGTGTGCGCGAAGCGGTGCACGTGCGGGTAGGAGCCGTCCACCAGTGCGGTGAGGGCTTCGACGTCGCCGCGTTGCGCCGCGGCGACCATGCTCCCGCCGGGCCAGGTGTGGTCAGCCACGCTGACGCCTCCGGCGGCGCAGCAGCGTGGCAGTGCACGCGCACAACAGCAGCGCGGCGGCCGCGGCGGCGATGACGACGGTGGTCATGGGGTCCTCCTGGTGGAGTACGGGGCGGACACGGTCGTCCGCACGCCCATAAGAGGCACGGCGTGCTCCAAAGGATTCACCCCGGTTCACAGACCGGTGATTCAGTTGTCTGCTTGCCTCCAACTGCTGACCTGCGCGGTCAGGTCAGCGGACCTGGATCGTGATGTACGAGATGTTCTGCCGGTACGGCGCCGCGCACGAGGCCTTCGAGGTCTGGTACCACTGCACCCACGGACCGTTGAACGCGTACCTCTCCCCGTTGACACCATCCAGGCAGGTGATCACCACGCGCTGCTGACCTGGTCCGTAGTGGCAGGTGGAACTCGCGGTGGCGTGGTCCAGTTTCGTCGACTGGCAGCCGTGCGGGGCGGCGCTCGCCGGGGTGGCGAATGCGACAGGCATCGCGACGGACACCCCCGCGAGGAGCAGCGGCGCGGTGAGCAGAAGGGGCATTTTCTTGCGGCGGCGCATGGGATTCCTCTCCGATCGGTTCCTTGCACGGTGCCGCATGCCGCGCCGGACATCAACACGCGGTGTCGTACGGGTCTCGGCACGGCACGTCGTTCTCGGCGTGAGCGAGGCCGACGAGCTGGGCGTAGCGCTGCGTGGCCCGGTATTCGCTGGGGGACATTCCGGTGGCCGTGCGGAAGGCGCGGGAGAAGCCGTCGGGTTGGGGGTAGCCCCAGCGTGCGGCGATGGCGTGGATCGTGAGGTGCTGCAGGGCCGGGTCCGCCAGGTCCTTGCGGCAGCGGTCGAGTCGTTGCTGTCGGATGAGGGCCCGGGGTGTGGTGTCGTTGTCCTGGAAGACGCGGTGCAGGTACCGCAGGGAGAGATGGTGGGCCGCGGCGATGGTTTCCGGCCCCAGGTCGGGGTCGGGCAGATGCTCGGCGATGAAGGCACTCATCCGCAGGAACAGCGCCCGCTGACCGGAGGCACCGGACAGGGCAGGGCCGCCGGATGAGGCGTCCTGGTCGAGGTGGTGCGCCAGTACGGTCGACAGCAGGTCGAGCGCGGTGGCTTCCAGGCGGGTGGCGTCCTGCGCTGTGTACTGGGCGTACTCGTCGGCGAGTCCGCCCAGGAACTGGCCGAACAGACGGCCGACGCCCTGTGTCCACGGCAGGGACAGGCCGTACAGCCGGGTGAACTGCTCGCGCGGGAGGCGCAGGAGCTTCTTCGGGAACTGGAAGATGAGATGCCGGGCGGGGGTGTCGCCCGCATGGATCTCGATGGGGTGCGAGCTGTCGCCGAAGCCCATCTCTCCGCGCTTGAGCAGGGTTCGCTGCCGGCACTGTTCGATGCCCACCGCTCCTGACGTGGCGAGGATGACCCGGAGCATCTCCGGGTCGGACTGCCGGATGTGCCGGGGTGTCCGTTGCGCGATCACGGAGGCGTACGACGAGACGACGGAGACCTGCCCGGCACCCAGGGGCATCATCTCGATCCGCGCTTGGAAGGTTCCCGCCTCCAGGGGGGTGACGCGCTGGGGCACCCGCGCCATGGCCATGGCCCCGGCCCACGCCCCCGGCCGCTCGCTGACGGGAAACTCGGCGGTGTCGACGACTGTTGAACGCATCCCTACCTCACACACACTCTGGCAACAGTGATCCAAAACAGCCAGCAAAGTGCAGCCCGGTCGAGAACCGACAGAGCGTTCCACGCCAACAACCATGCGCTGGGAGCCAACGACGCCTCAGACCCCCTCGCCCAGAATTGAGGTGTCTTCGCAGAGGTCATGTCGCACAGGGCGCAGGGCCGTTACCCGCCAGCATCTGCGAACGACGTCCGCGAGCCCAGCCGTGGCGGCCTGCCCGGGGCTGACGCTCGTGACCGCGAAGGCCCGGGCATCCCCAGCGGAATGCCTGCCCATCACGGCACGCAGACCAACTGCCCGGCCTGGCAGCGGCCCCCGCACCCCGGGCACCGCACCCAGCCCGACTCCTCCAAGGCGCTGCCCGGATCCGCCCACCTCATCCCCCGGGCGTCCACCCCCACGTGTTCAGGAAGGTTGTCCATGACCGACGTGCTGCGCGCGCCCAGTGAGGCGCCCCGGCGGGACAGGAACAGGCTGCCCGCGACCACCCGTCCCACCCGGCTGCCCTCGCTGACCGGACTGCGGTTCCCCGCCGCGTTCCTGGTCTTCATCAGCCATGCCGGACTGACCCTCCCCCAGGTGCGCCTGCTGGGAGACGACAACCTGGCCATGGACCTCAACAGGGCCACGGAAAAGGCCGGCGCGCTGGGCGTCACCTTCTTCTTCGTACTCAGCGGCTTCGTGCTGACCTGGTCGGCCCGTCCGACGGACACGGCCCGGGCGTTCTGGCGCCGCCGGTTCGTCAAGGTCTACCCGAACTACGTGATCACCTGGGGCCTGGCGATGCTCCTCTTCGCCTCCGCCTACACCCCGACCCGGGTGGCGCTCGCCAACCTCTTCATGGTCCACGTATGGATACCTGACATCCAGTACCTCCTGAGCGTGGATATGCCAAGCTGGTCGCTGGCGTGCGAGCTGGTCTTCTACGCCTCGTTCCCGCTGCTGCACCGGCTGTTCCTGCGTATCGATCCGGCACGCCTGAAGTACTGGATCGGCGGAGTGCTCACGGCGATCATCCTCACCCCCCTGTTCGCCTACCAGGTGCTGCCCGACTCGCCGACGCTCCAGCTCAACACCTCGACGTCGGGGAACACCTCGGTGAAGCAGTTGTGGTTCGCGTACGACCTCCCGCCGGTGCGCCTGCTCGATTTCGCGCTCGGCATGCTGGTCGCGCACGCGGTGCTCAACGGGCGCTGGCGCAACATCGGCCTCGCCTGGTCGAGCCTGCTCCTGGCGGGCAGCTACTGGCTCGCCCAGGAGTCGGACTTGCTCTACGCCCAGCGCTCCACCTCGATCATCCCGATCGTCCTCCTGATCGCGGCGGCCGCGATGGCCGACGCGAAGGGGAGGTTCACCATCTTCCGCAACCGCACGATGGTGTGGCTCGGCGAAATATCGTTCGCCTTCTATCTCATGCACTCCATCGTGCTCATCTACGGCCGCAAACTCCTGGGACACGACCTCTACTCGACGCCCGTCGCATTGGGGTTGATGGCCGCGCTGCTCGCGGTGTGCGTCCTGACGTCCTGGGCGCTCTACGCCCTCGTCGAGCGGCCGATCACCCGCCACTGGTCGACATCCCGGCGGGTCAAGGCCGCGGCGGGTTGAGTGGGCTGCGGTGAGAACCGGGGAGCCGGGCCACCTGCCGGTGGCCCGGCTCCGCGGTTCTCACTCTCCGAATGCATCTGGCGCCAGGGCCAGTTGGACAAGTGGCGCGGTGGTGGGACGAGGCGAGCCGCCCTCCGGTTCATCGGTCACCGCGAATGCCCTGCTCCCGAAGGCGAGCCCGGTGACCACGAACGGCTGTTCGCTGTGCAGCAGCCCGGCCGAGCGCGGCGCCTTGCCCTGATCCGCCATCACCCACAGTTGCCGAACGCGTCCTTCGGGGGCCGCGCCGAGTCCTGACACGGTCACCACGGCGCGGTGCAGACCGGGCGCGGTGACCGCGCTGATGCCGCGGCCCCGCCCGTCCCGCTCCGTACTGGTACGCGCGTCGGGAGCCGCGAGCACCTCGCCGATCGACCGTGCCCGGGCCCGTTCGGCATCGAGCCGGTCCTGGGTGCGGTTCAGCTGCACCCCGAGCAGCACGGCGCCGATCAGCGCGAGCGCGGCGGTCGTGGCCGTAGCGAGGACCAGCGGGCGGCGCACGGCAGACGTCCGGGGCGACGGAACGGGCGCCGCCCGCTCCTGCTCAGTCGTGCGTACGTCCCTGAGTACCCGTTCCCGCAGCGCGTCCGGGGCCGGGCGGGCGGCGGCGCGGCCCAGGCGCTCGCTCCCGGCGGCGAGCTCGCGTACCTCGGCGGCGCAGGCGGCACAGCGGGCCAGATGGCGTTCGAAACGGCGCAGCTCGCGCGGCTCCAGGGCGTTGAGGGCGTAGGGGACGGCGAGGGAATGGACGCGTCTGATCCGGCTGAGGGCGGTGCGGAGGCTCATGCGGCGCTCTCCAGGCATTCTCGCAGCCGCAGCAGCCCGTCCCGCATCCGCGTCTTGACCGTGCCGAGCGGAACGGAGAGCCGCTGGGCGACCTCCCGGTAGGTGTAGCCGTCGTAGTACGCGAGCGTGACCGACTGGCGCTGGAGCGTGGTGAGCCGGTCCAGGCAGCGGCGGACCCAGTCGCGTTCGAGACCGCTCTCCACCTCCTCGACGACCTGGTCGAAGGCGGGCCCCTCGGAGCGCCGGGCGGCCTTCTCCTCCCGCTCGCCTGCCGCCCGCGCCGAACGCACCCGGTCCACGGCCCTGCGGTGCGCGAGGGTGAGTACCCAGGACAGCGCGGTGCCGCGCCCCGGGTCGAAACGGGCGGCGCAGCGCCACAGTTCGAGCAGCACCTCCTGCGCGACCTCCTCGGACTGGGCGGGGTCCCTCAGCACCCGGCGCACCAGGCCGTAGACCGGCCCGGACACCAGGGCGTACAGCTCCTCGAACGCCTTCTGGTCCCCGCCGGCTACCAGGACCAGCAGCCTGTCGGCCTCCACCGGCTCCCCCCTCTCCGCGGGCGCCATTGTCCCGTCGCGGGTCCTTCGGAGCGAGAGGCGCACATGGATTGCCCGCGCCCCCAATCCGCTGCGAGCCGGGCTCCGAATGGCTTCTCGTCAAGCACTCCACCGCACGTACGAGAAGGACGGAAGCGATGACACCGAACACCAGGAAGAGGCCGGCACGCCGCTCCATCGCCGTGCTGGCCGCTGGTGCGCTGGCCGCCGGGGGGCTCGCAGCCGCCGGTGCGTCCGCGCTGCGGCCCGGGGCGGCGACCGCCTCCAGCCACCGGGAGGCCCCGCTGATCTCCGGGCAGCCCCAGTACGACAACACCGATGTGTACGCGTTCGTCAGCCCGGACCGGCCGGACACGACGACGCTCATCGCCAACTGGACGCCGTTCGAGGAACCGGCGGGCGGCCCCAACTTCTATCCGTTCGCCGCCGACGCCCAGCACGACATCCACATCGACAGCGACGGGGACGGTCAGGGCGACCTGCTGTACCGCTGGACGTTCACGAACCACACCAAGAACGGCAACACGTTCCTCTACAACACCGGTCCGGTGACCTCGCTGGACGACCCCGACCTCAACTTCACCCAGACGTACGACATCGACCTGCTCAAGCTGAAGGACCAGAAGGTCGTCTCCAGCACCAAGCTCGCGCAGGGCCTGCCGGTGGCGCCGTCCCACGTCGGCCAGGCGTCCATGCCCGACTACGGCAAGCTGCGCTCGCAGGCGGTGCGCCAACTGCCGGGCGGGACGACGGCGTTCGCGGGCCAGGCGGACGACCCGTTCTTCCTCGACCTGCGGGTCTTCGACCTGCTGTACGGCGGGAACCTGTCCGAGGTCGGCAAGGACACCCTCAAGGGCTACAACGTCAACACGATCGCCCTCCAGGTGCCGACCGTCCAGCTGCGGCAGTCGAAGCAGCAGCCGGTCGTCGGCATCTGGTCGACGACCCAGCGCAAGAACGCCTCGGGCGGCTGGAGCCAGGTGTCCCGGCTCGGGATGCCGTTGGTCAACGAGGTCGTGGTGCCGCTCAAGGACAAGGACAAGTTCAACGCGTCCGCGCCGTGGAACGACGCCGACTTCCTTCCGTACGTCACCAAGCCCGAACTGCCGAAGCTGATCGAGTCGATCTACAAGATCAAGGCCCCGGCGGAGCCGCGCAGCGACCTGGTGTCGGTGTTCCTGACCGGCGTGAAGGACCTGAACCAGCCGCCGAAGGTACGCCCGGCGGAGATGATCCGGCTCAACACCGCCATAGCGCCGAGCAGCTCGCCCAAGCGGCTGGGCGTCCTCGACGGCGACACGGCGGGCTACCCCAACGGCCGTCGGCTCGCCGACGACGTGGTGGACATCTCGCTCCAGGTGGTGGAGGGCGAACTGACCGGCGCCAAGAACGACTTGGGCGACGCGGTCAACGCCAACGACGCGGAGTTCGGCAAGAGCTTCCCGTACGTGGCGCTGCCGGCCTCCGGTTCGCGGGGCCCGCTCGCCGGCAAGGGCGGCCAGAAGACCACCGAGGAGGGCGACGGGACCCGCACCCAGCTCACCGGCGGGGCGCGCCCCGCCTCGTCCGGCGGCGGTGACGACACCCTCCTGATCGCCTCGGCGGCGGGCGGCGCTGCGGGCGTGGTCCTGATCGGCACAGGCCTCGTGTGGTGGCGGCTGCGGCGCCGGGAGATCAACGCGTAGCGATCGCCCCGTGGGGGCCAGGGCCGCACCGGGGACGGCCCAGGCCCCCACGTCCTCACCCCGTCCCGCGGCCCTCTTCGAGACCGCGCTCTCGCACCGCTCCTTCCGCCTGCTGAAAGGATCCGACATGACAGGCACCCAGGCCGTGCCCCCGCCCCGGGGGCGCAGGAGGGTCCTGCGCCGGAGCGCCGTCGCCCTGGCGCTCGCCGCCGGGCTCAGCGCCGGAGCGCTCGCCTTCGACGGCCAGGACGCGCCGCGCGCTCCCGCCGTGACCGCCGCCCCCGCCGGCCGCCTCGACCCGGCCGACCTGCCACGCGGCATCACCGCTCTGCAGGCCCACCTCAAGGCGCAGCCCAAGGACGCCACCGCGTGGGCCTCGCTGGGAGCCGCGTACGTCGAGCAGGCGCGGACCAACGGCGACCCCAGCCGCTACGCGCAGGCCGAACAGGCCCTGGAGCACTCGCTCAAGCTGCGGCCCACCGACAACGACGGCGCACTGGCGGGGCGCGCCGCGCTGGCCGCCGCCCGCCACGACTTCACCGGCGCCCTCACCGCCGCCGACAGCGCGCTCGCCGTCAACGGCTACGACGAACTCGCCCTCGCCCTGCGCATCGACGCCCTGGTCGAACTCGGCCGCTACGACGAGGCGTTGGCGGCTGCCCGCACGGCCGACGGCCGCAGGCCCGGCATCCCCGTCTTCACCCGGCTCGCGTACGTCCACGAGCTGCGCGGCGACACCGAGGCCGCCCACCGGATCCTGGCGCAGGCCCTCGACTCGGCCACCGGCCCCGGTGACCGCGCCTACGTGGCGACGGCACTGGCCCAACTCGCGCTCGGCAACGGCCGGTTCGCGGAGGCGGGGCAGCAGGTCGACACGGCACTGCGGGCCGCCCCCGACTACCTGCCCGCCCTGGAGACCCGCGCCCGTGTCCAGTACGCGCGGGGCGACCTGCGGTCGGCGACCCTCGGTATGGAGCAGGTCGTCGCCCGCTATCCGCTGCCGAGCCAGCTCGTCGCACTGGGTGAGCTGTACGAGACGGCGGGGCGGGGCGCGGACGCCCGGGCCCAGTACCGCCTGGTCGCCGCCTGGACCGCGCTGGCCCACGCCCACGGCGTCGACACCGACCTGGACACCGCGCTGGCCGAGGCGGACCACGGAGACCCGGCGGACGCGCTGCGCGCGGCCCGCGCCGAGTGGGCCAAGCGGCGGACCGTGCACACGGCGGACGCCCTCGCCTGGGCGCTGCACGTCAACGGACGGGACGCGGAGGCCCTTCCGTACGCCGAACGAGCCACCGCACCCGGCTACCGCAACGCCGCCTTCCTCTACCACCGAGGCGTCATCGAGCGCGCCGCCGGAAACACCGCCGCGGCCCGCCGCGACCTCACCGCCGCGCTGGCGCTCAACCCGGCTTTCTCACCCACCGGTTCACAGCTGGCCCGCCAGGCTGTGGCCGCCCTGAAGGGAGCGTCATGAACCGGCCCCGGCCTCTTCGGCTCGGCACGGTCGCGGGCGGAGCGCTCCTCGCCGTCGCCGCACTCGTCGGCCCCCTCCTGGCCTCCACGGCGTCGGCCGCCGCCCCCGCGCACCCCCTGGGCAACTTCACCGTCAACCACTACGAGGGCCTGGTCGTCGCCCCCGGCAAACTCACCGTCGACCACGTCGAGGACCTCGCGGAGATCCCCGCCACCCAGGCGCGGGCCGCCGAGATGACCGCGGACGAGCGGTCCGCCTGGGCGGCCGAGCGGTGCCGGGCCGCCGCCCGGGACAGCACGGTCACCGCCGCCGGACGGCCCGCCGCCCTCACCGTGGAGAGCGGTTCCGCGCAGGTCCGGCCCGGACAGGCCGGGCTCGTCACACTCCGGCTCGAATGCCTCCTCGCCGCTCCCCTGCCCGACGCGGCCGAACTGGCCGTGGACTTCCACGCTCCGGCCCGGCACGGCCCCGGCTGGCGCGAGATCACCGCACGGGCCGATCGCATGACCCTCAAGGCGGCCTCGGTGCCCACTCGTTCGGTCTCCGACCGGCTCGTACGCTATCCGGCCGGCCTGCTGTCCTCACCGCCCGACCGGACCTCGGCCGAGCTGCGCGCCGCGCCCGGCGGACCGCCGCTGGCCACGGACTCCCCCGGCCCCGCCGCCACCGGGGTGCTGCCGCGCGGCGCCGACCGCTGGACCCGGGCGCTGACCGGTCTGGTGGCTCGGCGCGACCTCACCGCCGGCTTCGCGGCCCTGGCCCTCGGCACCGCGCTGCTGCTCGGCGCGCTCCACGCGCTCGCCCCCGGGCACGGCAAGACGATGATGGCGGCCGCCGCGGCCGCGGGCGGACGCGGTTCACTGCGCCAGGTGCTGGCGCTCGGCGCCTCGGTGACCCTCACCCACACCCTCGGGGTGTTCGCACTCGGCGGCCTGATCGCCGCGGGCTCGGCGGCGACGCCCTCGGTGGTGTCCTGGCTGGGCGTGGTCAGCGGCGCACTGGTGGCGGGCGCGGGCACGGTCCTCGTACGCAGGGCATGGCGCAACCGGCGCCACCAGAAGGAACACCCGCACGGGCACGGGCACAGTCACGAGTCCAACTCTCCTCACACGCACGGCCATTCACACCCGCACGACGACCACCATCACGATCACCACCGGCCCGTCGGCCTGCGCGGAACCGTCCTGCTCGGGTTCGCGGGCGGGCTCGTGCCCAGCCCCTCGGCCGTCGTGGTGCTCGTCGGGGCGGCGGCGCTCGGGCAGGCGTGGTTCGGGGCCCTGCTGGTCCTCGCGTACGGGGCCGGGCTCGCCCTCACCCTCACGGCTGCCGGGTACGCGGCGGTCCGGATCGGGGAACGCCTCGTGCGACTGGGGCGGACACGGACGCGCGGACGACTCGCCGCAGCGGCCAACCGGTTCGCACCGCTCGGCACCGCGTTCGTGGTGCTCTTCCTGGGATGCGGGTTGGTACTCAAGGGGGCGGCGGCCGCCTTGGGCTGAGCGACTGGGGAGTGGTTCCTCTCCTCTGCAACCGGACCCGGCACGGCTCGGTGATCCGGATCATGCCCACGATTACTGCGCGGCGCAGCAAATGCGCTACTCTTCTGCGTAGCGCAGTCAATGCGTCTCGCAGTAATAGAACCCTTTGGAGAATCATGCTCACCGTCGCCGTCACCGGGGCCACCGGCGCCCAGGGTGGAGCCACCGCCCGCGCCCTGCTGTCTGCCGGCCACCAGGTCCGCGCCCTCACCCGCACGCCCAGCTCACCCGCCGCCGACGCCCTGCGCGGCCTCGGTGCCGAGATACGTCACGCCGACTTCGACGACCACCCCTCGCTGGAGGCCGCCCTCGCCGGAGCGGACTCCCTCTTCGCGGTCACCACCCCGTTCGGCACCGACACCACCATCGAGGTGCGGCAGGGCAAGGCACTCGTCGACGCGGCGGCCAAGACCCGTATCGAGCACATCGTGTTCACCTCCGCCGCCCACGCCGACCGCAACACCGGCGTCCCGCACTACGACAGCAAGCAACTCATCGAGCACCACCTGCGTGCGGCGGGAGTTCCGTGGACGGTGATCGCCCCGGCCGCCTTCATGGACAACTACGCCAGCGGCTGGACCCTCGACGGGCTGCGCGGCGGCACCTTCGCCTGGCCGATGCCCGCCGACCAGCCCCTCACGCTCATCTCGGCCGCCGACATCGGCGCCTTCGCCGCGCTGGCCCTGCAGCGCCGTGACGAGTTCACCGGCCGCCGCATCGACATCGCCTCCGACGAGCTCACTCCCGCGCAGATCGCGGAAACCCTCACGACGGCCACCGGCGTCGCGATCGCCCACCAGGAGGTACCCCTGGCTTACGTCCGGACCCACTCGGAGGACCTGGCAGCCATGTTCGAGTACTTCACCACCGTCGGCCTCGACGTCGACGTCACCGGGCTGCGTCGCGACTACCCCGAGGTCGGCTGGCGCAGCTTCACCGACTGGGCCGTTACCCAGGACTGGCCCACCCTCCTGCCCCAGGCGCCCACACCTCACTGACCTGCCGGAGCCTCAGACCCGCACCACGGAGGGACGCCTCATGAACGGCTGGGCACACCGCCCGCTACGAGAATCCATGACCCACCTTGCCATTACCGCAAGATTCCGTGCCAGGCCGTGGTGCGCCTGCCCACACTGGGCACCCACCGACGCGAGGAGTCTTGAATGAGCACCACCGATGCGGTCGCGTTCTGGGACCGCCACTACGCGGCCCGGCCGTCAGCCGACAATCCGCAACCCAACGCTCGCCTCACCGAGACGGTGATCAGTCTGACGCCCGGTCACGCGCTGGACCGCGGATGCGGCGCCGGCGGTGACGCACTGTGGCTCGCCCGCCGGGGCTGGCACGTCACCGCCACCGACATCTCGGCCGTCGCGGTCGAACGTCTCACCACTCTCGCCCAATCACACGGCCTGGGCGACCGCGTGAGCGCCGTGCGGCACGACCTGCACACGTCCTTCCCGCCCGGCGACTTCGACCTGATCTGCACACGCCCTTGGACCTGGACCGGACGGCCGTCCTGCGGGCGGCCGCCCACGCCCTGCGCCCGGGCGGAAGGCTGCTGGTCGTCGACCACGGCTCGGCCGCACCGTGGTCTTGGTACCAGGACGCCGACACCCGCTACCTCAGCCCGCAGGAAGTCGCCGCCGGTCTCCAACTGCCCCCGCGGACATGGACGATCGATAGGGCCGACACACCCCGCCGGACCGCGACCGGGCCGGACGGGCGCACCGCCGAGGTCACCGACCATGTCCTTCTCGTCCGCCGCACCGCCTGACTCGGCGCCCGACATGGCCAACGACGAAAGAAGGCGAGCCCCGATGGCCGGCACCACCCACGGCAACCGCCGTCGCGACACCCCGCCGCCCCGGACCGGAAGCAGCGAAACCGAGGTGTTGCGCGGATTCCTCGACTACCTCCGGGCCTCCATCGCCGCGAAGGTCGACAGCACATCCGAGCCACAGGTCCGCACGGCCGCAGTGCTCTCGGGCACCAACCTGCTCGGCCTGCTCAACCACCTGACGTACGTCGAGCGTTCGCTGTTCCTCGGCGACGACGTCACCGACTGGCAGGCCACGTTCCAGGCCGCCCCGGCGGACAGCGTGACCGATGTCGTGGCCCGCTACCGAGACACCATCGAGCGTGCGAACGACGTGCTCGACGGGTGCACCGATCTCAGCGCACCCGTCCCCCGACGACGGCCGGGGCGCGCCGGTCCCAGCGTCCGCTGGGCCTTGACCCACATGATCGAGGAAACCGGCCGTCATGCGGGCCACGCGGACATCCTCCGCGAACTGATCGACGGGTCGACCGGCCGCTGATCCGCCTTCGACACGAGCGCGGCGGTCGAGCCGGTGCGGCACCTCAGTGGGCCGGAGCGGGGTCGGTCCTCTTGCGGGCGCGGTACGCCGCTGCCTTGATCTTGTTGCCGCAGGACTCCATCCCGCACCACTGCCGACGCATCCCCCGTGAACGGTCGATGTAAGTGCGGGTGCACTCCGGGTTGCCGCACTCCTTGAGCAGGGGGACGTCCGGTCCGCTCAGGAGCTCGATGGCCTGGCGGGCCACCATGGACAGGGCTTCTTCCGGCGTTGCCTGCGTCCAGCGCCCCGACGGGGTCAGCTGGGGCACTGCGGACGGTTTGCGTGCCGCGTTGTTGAGTACGGTCAGTGCCGCCCTGTCGTAGTCTTCCGCGAGCCGACGGGCGGTGACCAGCTGATACATGGCTTCCCGTACGGTCGTCGCCTCGTCGACGTCGGTCTCCCGGCTCGGGGAGACCGCGTCGACGATGCCCGACTCCACGTACCACGCGTTCAGCCTGTCCGGCGTCACGAACATCTCGAAGCACAGCGAACGGCGCGCTCGGAGCGTGGCGACGAAGTCGAGCGCCGGGTTTCCGCAGACGAAGACATGGTCGAGGTTCACATCACCATTCTGGCAGGTGACGGTATGCCCGACAAGTTCCTCACAGCCCCAGGTCGACGGCGAGGCAGGAGAAGGACCGCCATGAGCCCTCGGGATTGAAGGCGTACCGTGCCGGGTCGCTCGCCGTCGCCGACTTCTCTTTGACCATGTCCTCTTGGCGGATGCGCTCCGGCAGACTGCCGAACCGCGCTCGTCGCGCCGCCGCACCACTGTCCGTTATCTGCGTGCTCTCCATGACTGGACTCCGTTCGGTCGCTGCTCGGACTGGCGGAACAAGCTCACGTACGTCACCTGACCAACAGGTGAGACTTCAGATGCGGCTCACGTCGACGACGGCCTGGGAGAAGGCGGCGGGTGCCTCCTGCGGCAGGTTGTGGCCGACTCCCTTCAGGGTCCGGTGCTCGTACTCGCCGGTGAACCTGTCGCGGTACGAGGCGCCGTCGCCCGGAGCGGTGAAGGGATCCCGTTCGGGGTCGAGGGTGATGGCGGGAACACCGATGAACGGCCGTGCGGCGAGCCGCCGTTCCAGGAGGTCGTAGCGGCGTTCCCCGTCGGCGAGCCCCAGCCGCCAGCGGTAGTTGTGGATGACGACGGCGGCGTAGTCGGGGTTGTCGAAGGCCTCGGCGGTGCGCTCGAAGGTGCCGTCGTCGAAGTCCCACGTCGGGGAGACGGTTTCCCAGACGAGCCTGGTCAGATCGTGGCGCAGGGTCTTGTCCTCCATGGCGAGCCTGCCTCGCTCGGTGGCGAAGTAGTACTGGTACCACCAGGTGTGCTCAGCGCTGGCGGACAGCGGCTTCAGGTTGGCCTCAAGGTTGGTGATGAGGTATCCGCTCACCGAGACGAGGGCCTTGCAGCGGTCGGGCCGGAGCGCGGCGATGATGTCGGCGGTGCGCGAACCCCAGTCGAAGCCGGCCAGAACCGCCTTCTCGATCTTCAGGGCGTCCATCAGGGCGATGATGTCGAGCGCGATGGCGGACTGCTGGGCGTTGCGGAAGGTCCGCTCGGAGAGGAAGCGCGTCGTGCCGTGGCCGCGCAGGTACGGAACGACTACTCGGTAGCCCGCCTCGGCCAGCATCGGGGCGACGTCGACATAGCTGTGGATGTCGTACGGCCAGCCGTGCAGGCAGATGACGGCGGGGCCGTGGGCGGGGCCCAGTTCGGCGTAGCCGACGTTCAGCAGGCCGGCCCTGATCTGCTTCAACCGCGAGAAGGCGGCGTGCGCGACGGGGGCGGCGGACGCCGCCGTTGCCGTGGACGCGCGCCGCGGAGCGGCGGACGCGGCCCGCGACCCGTGCACCCCCGCCAGCGAGACCGCAGCCGCGCCCGTACCCAGTCCCACAGCCGTACCGAACCCACGCCTGTTGATCATGTGACGCCCCTCGCTCGTTCACGTGTACCGACGATGCGCGCACTCCGACTGTCGCACGGGAAGACGTCACCAGTCAAACCGGTGACGCACTCACTTCAGGTCCTACCTCAACGACGTCGGACACCAGCTGGCACCTCCGGCAGGTTGCGGTCACCCTTAACCAAGGGTGATGATGCAATTACCCTTCGAAAGCGCACGCCGCTGCCACGCGCTTGATTCCGGCAAAAGAAGAAGGGCACCCATGCCGATCGCCGAAATGAACTGGAACATCCTCTGGTCCAGCACCGGAGGCGGCACGCTGGAGATGAACATCGGCGCCCAGAAAGCCGTGGGACAGGTCAGCCTGGGGCAGGCCGATGGCGAAGGCCTTTGCAATTCGGGCATTCGCGGCTTCCGGACACGCCCGAATCCCGCAGGGCCGGAGAACGTGACGGATTTCGGCGACAACTTCTACAACTGGCCGAACACCGTGTTCGACGAGCATCTGACAAGCGTCACGTTCGCGCTCGCGCTCGGCTCAAGGCAAGAAGGCACCGCCGTTTGCAATATCTTCCGATGGAGCTGATCACATGCTGTCGCAAGACCCTCTCGGCGGAACGGACGGACCCGTAGAGCCCGAATCACGGTATGTGTTTGTCGTGTACAACAGAGGCAGCGGGGCAATCCACCACATTCATCAAGTGGTCAACCTGCCCGGAGCCGAGGTCCGCACCCGCGAACAGATGGAGCAGACCGCTCTTGGTTACGTCTCCCCTGAGACGAGAGAACGGGAATCGGCTGACCTCGCGGTGCTGAGCGTCCCCCATCACCAGCTGGAACGGGGGAAGTTCTACCGTGTCGACCATGAACGGCAGGTGCTGGCGACTGTGGAACGGCCACGCTAGTCCAGACCCTGACTAGAGCCTGTCCGAGGCGTCGGGTGACGGGCATGTCGGCGGATCGTTCTGTCGGTTTGTGGGACGGGGCGATCTGTGTGACACCGCCTGGGCTCGGCAGCCGCGGCGGTCGCCCCACCAGTTTCGACCGGGCACGCTATTCCCCGAGAAACGAAGTAGAGCGGACCGTCAACGCGCTCAAGGGCTTCCGGTCCGTGGCAACCAGGTACGACAAGAGAGCGTACGTTTTTCACGGCACGGTCACCCTCGCGGCGATCCGGCTCTGGCTTCGCTGATGGTCCGCTCAACAGCCCATGAGGACTCGTGGGGGCCGACCCCAGGCAGGTGTGGTGCCGGTTTCACGGCCCGTAGATCAGGGTCCACCGCTGATTGGGTCGTCCGTCGTAGTCATTGGTCACAACCGGAGACTCGTTGGCCCCGCCCCATCCGCGGTCGGGTTCGAGGGCGCGGCCAAAGAGGTTGGCGATCCGGGCGGGGTCGGCGCTGTGGGCGGGGTCCACGTACCAGAGCTGATCCACGTTGGTGAACGATCTGTCGCAGTCGCTCAGCCACGTCGCCCAGCCGGCGGGCCCTTGGGCATAGATTCCTCCGTCCTCACTCGAGCAGCTGTCTCGACCTCAGGCAGCAGCCCCATGTACTTGGAAACAGGGAGACCCCACCGGACACGCTCCAGGTGGCCACGCCGCCGCTCGGCATGGCCACCCCTGCACCCGCACACGCCGGCTCACTCCTGGGGCAGGGCCTCGAGGAGCCTGCGCAGGGAAGCCGTGTTGTTGCCGAACTGGTTGATCGCGGGCGCTCCCCGGTGGGACGGGCCGTAGCCGTGCTTGAGGAAGTTGGCGAACGAGCCGCTGGCGCTCAGGTCGACGAAGAAGTGGCGCTCGGGCTCCGGGAACGCCGACGCCATCAGCTCGTCGAACCGGATGCGCTCGCGGACCACGTCCCACAGGTAGCGCTCCCGGTGCTCCGGCGCGCCCGGGTCCACGGTCGCCGCGTGCGTGGCGGAGTACAGCGGCAGGCGTGCGGAGCGCAGCGGGACCGCCCGGGCCGCGTCCATGACGTCCGGGCGGATGGTGTCCAGGTGCGGGGAGTGGAAGGCCTGGCGGACCGGGAGGCGCACCGCGATCACGCCCTCCCGGTCGAGTCCGGCGCGCAGCTCGGCGAGCCGGTCCGCCGCGCCGCTCACCAGGAAGTTGCCGTCGTAGTTGACCCCGGCGAGGGTCACCGCGCCGAACAGGTCGGGCCGGTCCGCGAAGAGCGAGGGCGCGGCCAGGACGCTCAGCATGCCGCCGTCGTCATGCTGCGCGAGCAGCCGGGCCTGGCGCATCACCAGCCGCAGCCCGTCCTCGAAGTCCATGGAACCGGCGACGGTGGCCGCGATGTACTCCCCCAGGCTGTGGCCGAGGACCGCGTCGGGCCGCACCCCCTCCTCCCGGAGTGTCTCGGTGAGGCTGTAGCCGATGCTGTAGAGCGCCGCGTGCGTGGTGAGGACGGAGTCGTACTCCTTGCCCTTGCGCGCGTCGTCGTAGACCGCGTCCACCAGGGAGGCGCCACCCGCCGCCCGGTGGGCCGCGCTGCACCGGTCCAGGGCGCGGCGGAATACCGGGTGGGTGTCGTAGAGCTCGCGACCCATCTGCTGGTACTGGGTGCCCTGGCCGCCGTACATGAACACCAGCTCGGTGCGCGGCCGGGCGCTGACCGCCGGCGCCGGGGGTTCCTCAGGCAGCGGCAGCGGGTCCTTGAGGATCTGGTCGGCGAGTTTGGCCAGGACCCGGCCGGGGCCGATCTCGTGGAAGGTGCGGTACCCCTGGCCGATCAGCCAGGAGATGGACTCGTACCACTTCACAGGGCTGGATATCTGGCGCGTCAGATACTCGGCGTACCCCTGCTTCGGGTAGTAGCGGGCCGTGTAGTTCGCGACGACCGGGATCGTCAGCTCCCGCAGCTCGAACCTGGCGAGGTAGCGGGCGAACTCCTCCTCCACCTCCTTCATGCAGCGCGAGTGGAAGGCCGCGCTCACGTTCAGCGGGATGAAGGCCGCGCCCGCGTCCGTGAAGGCGGTGCGCAGCTCGGGGGCGAAGACCTCGTCGTACTCGCCGGAGACGATGCACTGCTGACGCGAGTTGATGTTGGCGATGTCGAGGTTGCGGAACGGCAGGCCCTGGAGGATCTCGTCGACCCGCCGCTGGTCCAGGCGGACGACCGCCGCCATCGCGCCCTTGGGTGCCCGGCTCATCAGCTCGCCGCGCTTGCGCACCAGTTGGAGCCCGGTGAGGAAGTCGAAGGCTCCGGCCGCGAACAGCGCGCAGTACTCCCCCAGGCTGTGCCCGGCCACCACGTCGGGCAGCTCGCCGCCCGCTGTACGGTCCAGATAGGTGAGGGCGTTGACCACATAGAGGGCGGGCTGGGTGTACTCGGTCCTGGCCAGCACCTTGTCCGGGTCGCGCAGGCAGAGGTCCTCGATGGAGTAGCCCAGGCACGCGTCGGCCTGGGCCACCAGCTCCGGGAACTTCTCGAAGAGCCCCTCGCCCATGCCCTTGTGCTGCGAGCCCTGGCCGGGGAAGACGTAGACCGATTTCATGAGTAACTCCCGTACGTTCCGAGCCGTTGGCCCAGCAGGGCCGCTGTTTCCCGCAGCAGGTGCTCCGCGACGGCGGCCACCCGGCGCTCGCGCCACTTCTCCAGCGGGGTGTCCCGCACCCAGGCGTTGAACGCGCCCATGGCCGGGCCGCAGTGGATCTGGTAGTCGACGCGCTGCTCGGTGCTGCCCGCCATGGCCAGGCGGGTGGAGTGGACGAAGTACCAGCGGAAGACAAGAGCCATCTTCTGCTTGGGGCTGCGCTCGATCTCCGCGAGCCGTTCCGGGAAGCGCCGGGCGACATGGGCCCGGGTCTCCGCCCAGACCTCGTCGATGGAGCGCCGGAAGAACCTTTCCTCCAGGGTGGTGCGCGTGCGCGCGTCCAGGTCGTCGAGCGAGTCGTGGCGCAGATACAGCTCGTACAGCTTCTGGGCGCGCGCCGGGAAGAACAGCCCCTTGCGCACCGCCTGGACCTTCGCGCCGACCTCGAACATGTCCCCGGCGGGCGCGTAGTCGGTGTCGTGGACGCCGAGTTCCTGGAGGATGTCCTTGACGGCGTCGCTGGTGCCCGCCTCGACCGTGCACTGGTTGATGGAGCCGGTCACGACGAAGTCGGCGCCCAGGGTGTAGGCGGCGAGCGCCGCCTCCGGGGTGCCGATGCCGCCGGCCGCACCCAGGCGCACCGGCTCCGGGTACCCCTGCTCCTCGCCGATACGGTCGCGCAGCGCGCGCATCGCGGGCATCAGCACGTAGGCGTTGCCGCCGTCGGTGTGGCCCGCCGAGTCGGCCTCGACGCACAGGTCCTGGGCGAGCGGCAGCCGCGCGCCCAGCTCGGCCTGTTCGGCGGTGACCAGGTCGCGCTCGACCAACTCCCGTACGAGTTCGGGCGGCGCGGGCCGCAGGAACCGCTCGGCCACCTCGGTGCGGGAGACCTTGGCGACGATGTGGTGGTCCTGGACCACGTTCCCGGCGGTGTCGCGCGAGAGTCCGGCCAGGCGGTAGCGCACCAGGGGCAGCGTGGGGCGGACGTAGGCGGACGCCTCGACCGTGCGCACGCCGTGGCGCAGATACAGCTCCACGGTACGCATCTCCAGGTCCGGCTCCTGCGGGTTGCTCAGCAGGTTCACGCCGAACGGCTGGCCCTGGTGGAGCTCCCGGCGGATCCGGGTCAGGGCGTCGTCGATCGTGTCCAGGCCGAGGCCGCCGGTGCCGAAGAAGGAGAGCAGACCGGCCCGGCCCATCGCGGTTACCAGCTCGACCGAGGCGATGCCCTTGTACATCGCGCCCGCCGCATAGGCGTACCGGACACCGTGCACCTCGCGGAACCGCGCGTTGCCGAGCGCCTCGGGCGGCACGGTGAATTGCATGGGGGCCTCGGTGGGTCGGGGGGTTTCGACGGGCTTGGGTGTGGTGTCCAGGGGCTCGGCGGGGGCCGCCTCCCACGGGAACACGCCCTCCTGCGCGTACCGCTGGATGGCCCGGACGTTCTCCGGGTCCTCGAAGACCAGGCGGTTGGTGGCCAGCGCCGCGCTCCTGGCGTGCTCGGGCACCGGCGACAGCTCGCGCAGATACGCCTTGTACCGGGTGACCGCCTTCTTCGACAGCCGTCCGAGCCGCTGGAGGTGGGTGCGCAGCAGCGCCTCGCTGTCCGGCCCGTACGCGTCGACGAGCCCCCACTCGCAGGCCCGCGCCGCGTCGGCGGTGCGGGTCGTGGCGGCGAGGTAGTGGGCGTGCTGGAAGCCGGTGCGGCGGATCAGGAACGGGAGCACCACGGCCGGTATGAGACCGAAGAGGAGCTCGGAGAGGCTGAAGGTGGCGCTCTCGTCGGCGATCACCACATCGCTGGCGGCCACCAGCCCGACCCCGCCCGCGTTCGCCTTGCCGCGCACGTGCGCGACCGAGAGGAAGTCGCCGTACGCCAGGAGACGGAACAGGTCGAACAGCGGCTCGGGGTCGGCCGCCGTGCGCCCGCCCTCCCGGACCGCCGCACCGATCGCCCCGAAGTCGGCGCCGAAGCAGAACACTTCGGGCAACCCCTCGAGCACCACCACGGTGGCGGACGAGCGCGAGGCTCGGGCCAGGACCTCGGTGAGCTCGCGCACCAGGGTCTCGTTGAGCGCGTTGTCCGCCTCGGGCCGGTGGATCCGCACGTACCAGGTGGTGCCCTGCTCGCGCAGCCGCAGCGTGGTGGGGGCCGTTCCGTGCGTCAGCCCACCCATGCGTACTCCCGGTGGTAGTCCTTGATCTCCCGCAGGACGAGCCGGGGCCCGCCGCCGTTGCCGGTCACGACGACGAGGTCCTGGTTGACGGCCGTGTCGCGGGTGCCGAAGCGGATGAAGTCGCGGTCGCTCAGCAGCCGGTCGTACTCGTCCAGGGAGAGCCGGTAGCGGCCGTCCAGATGCGCCTCGATGGCCATCTCCCTCAGCCGGGCGGCCCCGTCCGGGGTGACCACGCCGCTGTAGAACTCGGAGCAGCAGCCCGACCCGTAGGAGAAGCAGCCCAGGCGCCGGGGCGCGTCGAATCCGCCGTTGCAGACGGTGCTCGCCAGCGACAGGAAGACCGTCGCGCCCATGATGTTGCCGACCCGGCCGCAGTACTCCAGGCCCGGCATCACCCGGCGCTCGAAGTCCTCGGCGATCTCGGCGCCCTTCGCCTTGGCGACCTTGCGCATCATCGTGCGGTGGGCGCCCTTGACCATGCCGCCGAAGGGCGTGTGGAAGGCGAGGTACTGGAAGGAGTCGCGGTAGTCGGCGCCCGCCACCTTCTTCTCGTACGCCCGGTAGGACTGCTCGCAGCAGTCCAGGTACGACATCAGGGACAGGTCGACGTCGCCGGACTCGCTGTCGGGGGCCGGACGGCAGGTGTCCATGACCTCGTAGCCGTAGTAGCCGCTGGCGCCCACGTCGAGCTGGAAGACGTGCGGGGTGTCACTGATCAGCATGGCGACCGCGCCGGCGCCGCCGCTGGGCTCGGCGTACGCCCACTCCTGGGCGGCCGCCTCGTCGCCGTCCTCCAGCAGGTAGCGCGAGATGTCGGTGGCGATGACCAGCGCCTTCGCGCCCGGCGAGGTCTGCGACAGGATGAAGTTGCAGGCCATCTGGAACCCGGCGGTGCCCGCGTAGCAAGCCTGCTTGAGCTCGAACATCCGGCAGTTGCGGCTCAGACCCAGCTGGTCGTGGAGGTAGGTGCTGGTCGACTTGGAGAAGTCGATGCCCGACTCGGTGCAGGTGATCAGCAGCTCGATGCTGTCCTTCTCCTCGGCGCTCAGCCGGTCGAGGAGCGGCCGGGCGGCGTTGGCGCCGAAGGTCACCGGGTCCTCGAAGGGCAGCGCCACGGTCTTCTCCCTCATCAGGAGGTTCTCCAGGCGCGGGAGGTCGAGCCCCCGGTGCTGCGCCAGTGCCTTGACGTCCAGCACTGCCGAGCCGCCAAACACGTTCATCGCTTCGATACCGACGCGGGACATGACCTTACGCTCTCCGTGATTCGCACTTGCTCATGCAAAGTGCCGTGTTGATGCCGCCGAAGCCCATGCTCAGGCTCAGACAGTGGCCGACCTCGGCCTCGACCGCCTCACCGCGCACCCAGCGCAGCCGGTCGTCAATGGGCTCCACCAGATTGCGGGTGGGGTGCAGCCTGCCGTGCCGCATCTGGAGCAGCGCGGCGACCGCCTCCACCGCCCCGGCCGCGGTGAGCCCGTGCCCGGTGATCGACTTTGTGGCGTTGACCCGGGCCCGGGTGAGCCCGGCGGCCAGCAGCGCGTCGGCCTCGGTGCGGTCGCCGACCGGCGAGGCCGTGCCGTGCGGGTTGACGTAGTCGATGTCGGCCGCCGTCAGCCGGGCCCGCTCCAGGGCCTGCCCGATCGCCCGTACCTCGCCCTCCAGGGACGGGTTCGGGTTGCGGTTGCCGTCCAGCTGGACCGACCAGCCGGTCAGCGCCGCGTACGGCTCGGCGGGCGCCGGGCGGGCGCCGACCCGCTCGACGACCAGCGCGCCGCACGCCTCGCCGAAGACGAAGCCGCCCCGGCCCGCGTCGAACGGACGGCAGGCCAGCTCCGGCGCGTCCGCGCAGGACTCCGGCGCCATCGCGCCCATGGCGTTGAGGCCCAGGTACTCCCAGTACGAGAGGTCCATCAGGGCACCCACCGCCACGCACGCGTCGACCCGGCCGGACGCCACCGCCTCGGCCGCCTCGATGACGGCCAGCTGGCCGCTGGCCGAGGCCCCGCCCACGGTGTGGGCGAAGCCGCGGATGCCGAACGCCGCCGTGGCGAGCCCGCACAGATCGGTGTCCAGGAACGACATCCCGTAACTGGGCCGCAGAAAGCGGGGTTTCGCGCGGTGGCGGTCCTGGGCGAGGGTGAGCTCGCGCTGCTGGAGGTTGCTGCCGCCGACGACCAGGCCGATGCGCTCGGCGGGGACCTCGTCCAGGCGCGCCTCGGTCCAGGCCTCCTCCAGGGTGGCCAGCAGGACCTGGCCGGTGAGCGAGACGGTCCGCAGCTCGCGCGCGGCCAGCCGGTTCGTCGGCGCGAAGGCGGGGATCTCCGCGCCGACGAACCGGGTGCCGGCCTGGCGACCGGGCCGCCGCATGACGGCGAACCGTTGCGCCCCGGCGAACAGCGCATCAGCGAAGGCGGTCTTGCCCTGGCCGACGGCCGTGGTGACCCCCAGCCCGGTCACGGCGATCTCGGGCACGTTAGCGGGCCACCGCGGTCTTGTCGGCGAGGTGCCGGGCGAGCTCACCCAGGTTCTGCGGGCCGAACGTGTCGACCAGCGGAATCTCCAGGTTCATCGCCTCAAGGACGATCATCACGATCTCGGCGCGGTCCATCGAGTTGGCGCCGAGCGCGTCCAGCGAGTCGGTCTCCTGGAAGTCGTGCCCGTCGAGCTCCGGCAGGACCTCGACGATCGCCTCGTGGATCAGGGGGAGGATTTCTTCGCTCTTCATAGTCACACCATCACTAGGGGAAACAGGGAAAACAGAGGGAACACGGAACAGGGATCGGTGGGGAGGGGGCAGGAGGGACGGCAGGTCACAGCTCCGCGTCGGCCGCGGCCGCCCGTAGCCCGGCCAGGTCCGCCCCGGGGTTCGCGACGATCTTCAGCAGCAGCCGCTCGTACAGCGCGGCCATCCGCTCGGCCGTCCGCCGGGCGAACAGGTCCGTGCTGTACTCCAGATAGCCGTCCAGGCCCGCCGCGGTCTCCCGTACCACCAGGTTGAGGTCGAACTTCGCCACCCCGGCGTCCGAGGAGACCGGCAGCGTGGCGAACTCCGGTACGGGTACCGCCTCGCCCGGCGGGGTCGGCGCGGGCGCCGGGATCAGGTTGAACATCGCCTGGAACAGCGGCGAGTGCGCCGGATCGGGCTCGGCGACCAGCTCCTGGGCGAGCCGCGCGAACGGCACGTCCTTGTGGTCATGCGCCTCGGCCGTGACCCGCTTGGCCCGGGCGAGCAGCTCGTCGAAGCTCCGCTCCCCGGCCGTGTCGAGCCGCAGCACGAGCACGTTGATGAAGTAGCCGATCAGCTCTTCAAGGGCCGGGTCCGGGCGGTTGGTCACCGGCGAGCCGATGGCCGCCTCGCGGTCCTCGCTGTACGCGCCGAGCAGCACCGCGAACGCCGACAGGAGCGTCATGTAGAGCGTGACGCCCCGCTCCTGGCCGTACCGCCGCAGCTGTACGAGCAGCTCGGCCGGGACGTTCACCGCGACCGTCGAGCCCCGGTGGGACTTGACGGCGGGGCGGCGGTAGTCGGTGCGCAGCGAGAGGCAGGCGGGCAGCCCGGCCAGCTGACCGCGCCAGTACGCCTCCTGCCGGGCGAGCTCCGCCGCGTCGACCGCGCGGTGCTGCCAGTGCGTGAAGTCGGCGTACTGGAGCGCGAGTTCGGGCAGCTCCGGCTCGGCGTTCCGGCGCAGCGCCGCGTACACCGTGTTCAGCTCGGTCAGGAAGACGCCGGTGGACCAGCCGTCGAAGATGCCCCACGGGCGGGTGACGACGGCGATGTGCTCGTGCGGCGACAGCGTCAGCAGGTGCACCCGCAGCATATGGTGGTCCTGCGGCGCGAACGGCCGGGCGCGCTCGGCCCGCAGCCACTCGACGGCCGCCGCTTCCCCGGCCATCTCCTCGAAGGCGACGGCGAAGCCGCCCGCGTCGTTGACCTGCTGGACGTAGGCCCCGTCGCGCAGGACATAGCTGGTGCGCAGCACCGCGTGCCGGGCCACCAGCACCTCGAAGGCGCGGGCGTAGGCGGCGCGGTCCAGGGCGCCGACGATCCGGTAGGCCATCTGCACGTTGTCGTACGCCGTGCCCAGGTGCTCGCGGTGGTTGAGGAACCACAGCTCGCTCTGCTGGAGGGAGAGCGGCGCGCTCAGGGAGCTTTCGCCGGGCGCGGGCAGCGGTAGTGCCCCCGGCCGGTCCGCCGGGGACTCCAGGGCCGCCGCCATCTCCTGGACGGTGGCGCCGCGCAGGATCACCTGGAGCGGAAGGTCCTTGCCGGTCTCCTGCTTGACCCGGATGGTGAGCCGGGTGGCGAGCAGCGAGTGGCCGCCCAGGTCGAAGAAGCCGTCCTCCAGACCGACCCGGCCAAGGCCCAGGACGTCCTCGACCAGACGGCACAGCGTCCGCTCGGTCTCGGTGCGCGGGGCGACGTACACCTCCTTGTGGACGTCGCTCTCGTCCGGGGCGGGCAGCGCCTTCTTGTCGACCTTGCCGTTGGTGGTGATCGGCAGCTCTTCGAGCGCCACGAACACGCTGGGCACCATGTACTCGGGCACCCTGGCCGACAGGTGCTCGCGCAGCACCCGGGTCATGGTCTGGCCCATCCGGGCCACCTGCGGGGCGTTGGCGAGCCGCGGGCGGCGGTAGGCGCCGCGCGCCCGCACCCGGGGCAGCTCCCCCTTGCCGAGGACGAGGTCGAGGCCGTCGGGGCGGTCCTGCGACCAGGTCACGGCGACCCGGAACCCGCTCTCCTCCGCGTGGCGCAGGGCCGACTCCAGTTCGCGCACCCGCTCGGTGGCCGCCGTGGACAGGCGGGTGCCGCCCGGCAGCGGGTCGACCTGGCGGTTGGCGGGCCAGCGCGTGAGCCCCTCGGCCACCAGGACGTCGTCCTCGACGCGCGGGTTGGTCAGGCCCGTGACGCCGAAGCGCTCGGGCACCTCGCCCGCGAGCAGCGCGCGCAGCGCCCGCGGCGAGTCGGCCTCCAGCCACGGCAGCGGCTCGGCGGGCGCGGCCGCGCCCTTGGTGAGGACCACGTCGTAGCGGTAGCTGAGCATCTCGTTGTCGCCCAGGCCCCGCTTGACCATCAGGTCCACGGCCCCCAGCTCCGGGAAGCGCTCGCCCAGGCCCGCGAAGAAGGTCGGGCTGACCAGCAGCTCGCCCTCCTGCCGACGGCGGCGCTGGACCTGGGCGGCGAGCGCCCCGGCCGGGACGCGCACCTGCGTACGGCTGCGCTCCATCGCGCCCAGGTGCGCGGAGAACAGGTCGAGGTTGCGGACGTCGCCGATCAGGATGCGGCCGCCGTCCTCGACGAGCGGCAGGATCCGGGCGATGGCCTCTTCCAGGTAGACGCGGTTGGGGAAGTACTGGACGACCGAGTTGAGGACGACCGTGTCGAACGTGGTGCCTTCCGGAGCCGTCACGGACAGGGCGTCGCCCTGGTTCAGGGAGACGTGCGACCAGCCGCGCCGCTCGGCACCGCGCTTGACGCCGGCGAGCGCCGAGGCGGAGATGTCGACGGCGTGCACCGACTCGCAGGCGCCCGCGTAGCGGTACAGGAGCAGTCCGGTGCCGCAGCCGATCTCCAGGAGCCGCCGGGGCCGCAGCTCCTCGATCCGGGCCACCGTGCCGTCGATCCACTCGCGCATCTCGGGCTCGGGGATGAGCTCGCCGGTGTAACTGCTGTTCCAGCCCACCAGGTTGAGCTCGGCGTCGGTGGCGTCCGCGGTGGCGTCGTCGGCCGCCGCGTACTGGTCCTCGAAGAGCTTCTCCCACTGGCCCAGGTGTTCGGCGTTCTGCTCCTCGGCGGCCGTGTCCAGCCAGGCGTCCGTGGGGCGGACGTAGGCGACGAGCTTCTTGGTGTCGCCGCTGTCGCGGGTGGTGACGACGGCACTGTGCACCGAGGGGTGGCTGTGCAGCGCGCTCTCGATCTCGCCGAGCTCGACGCGGAAGCCGCGCACCTTCACCTGGTCGTCGATCCGGCCCACGAACTCCAGGGCACCGTCGGGCAGCCGGCGCACCAGGTCGCCGGTGCGGTACAGCCGCGCGCCCGGGGTGTCGGAGAAGGGGTCGGCGACGAACTTCTCGCCGGTCAGCTCGGGGTTGCCGAGATAGCCGCGCGCCACGCCCGCGCCGCCCACGCACAGCTCGCCGACCACGCCGCAGGGCACCAGGCGCAGTTCCGGGCCGGTGACGTGGGCGGTGGCCTGGCCGATGGGGCGGCCGATCGGGATCGGCGTGTCCTCGGCCAGGTCGCGCGGGATCTCGTGGCAGGTGGAGGCAATGCTGTTCTCGGTGGGACCGTAGGCGTTGACGATGGTCAGGCCCGGGTGCGCCGCGTACAGCGTACGCACGTCGCGGGCGGAGAACGCCTCGCCGCCCACACCCAGATAGGCCAGCGGCAGCGTGCGGTGGCGGGAGGCCTCGGCGAACGCGGGCAGGAAGGCGGCCGACAGCGCCATCATGGTGACCCCGGAGCGCTCGACGCGGTCCAGGAGCTGTCCGACGTCCTTGGAGTCGCCGTCGTGCAGCACCAACCGGCCGCCGTTGAGCAGCGGGCCGAGCACCTCCTGCGAACCGACGTCGAACGAGATGGACGAGTGGTGCAGCACCACGGTCCGCTCGTCGGTCGGGAAGTACTCCCGGTTGCGCACCAGCCGCACCACACCGCGCTGCTCGACGAGCACGCCCTTGGGCACGCCCGTGGAACCCGAGGTGAAGATCACGTACGCCAGGTGGTCCGGAGTGAGGCCGAGTTCGGCGCGGGTGAGGTTGTGCTCGGGGCGGTCCGCGAGAACCTGGGCGCCGTCCGCCGCGCGCTCCCCCGTGTCCAGGTGCAGCACGTCGGTACCGTCGAGCACCGCGCCCGGCAGATGCGACTGGCTGAGAACCAGGGCGACGCCGGAGCTCTCGACGAGGGTGCGGATGCGGGCGTCGGGGTAGCCCGGGTCGATCGGCACATAGGCGCCGCCCGCCTTCAGGATGCCCAGCAGACCGGCGACGAGCTCGGGCGAGCGCTCGGCGCACAGCCCCACCAGGGTGTCCGGGCCGACGCCCCGCTCGCGCAGCTCGTGGGCGACGCGGTTGGCGCGGGCGTTGAGCTCGGCGTAGGTGAGCACGGTGGCGCCGTGCTCGACGGCGACGGCGTCGGGCCGCCGCTCCACCTGCTCCTCGAACAGCTCGAACAGACAGCTGTCCTGCGGATACGGGTGCGCGGTGGCGTTCCAGTCGGTGAGCAGCCGGCGGCGCTCGGGCGCGGGCAGGATGTCGACGGCGAGTGCCTCGGTGCTCGCGCCGCCGTCGGTGGCCAGCGCGGCGACGATGCCGGTCAGCGCCGCTTCGAGGTAGCCGATCAGCGCGTCGGGCGACAGCGAGGCGTCGACCTGGGCGTTGAGGGAGAGCTCGGTGCCGATGTCGTCGATGGACAGGCCGACGGGATAGTTGGTGCGGTCGACAGAGCCGAGCCAGCGCACGCCCTGGGCGTCGGTGCCGGTGGGGCCTTCGTCGTCGCGGCCGGGCTCGAAGTGCCGGAAGTTGATCATCGAGCTGAAGAGCGGGACGTCGCCCTCCACGCCGCTGCACCGCTGGGCCGCGATCAGCGAGCTCTGCTCGTACGTGATCAGCTCCTTGAGCGCCGAGTCGACCTCGGCGACCAGCTCGCCCACGGTGCGCCCGGCCAGGCGCACCCGCAGCGGCAGGGTGTTGATGAAGTTGCCCAGCATCCGCTCCACGCCGGGCACGCCCTGGAGGCGGCCCGACAGGACGGTGCCGAACACCACGTCGTCGCGGCCGCTGCACGCCGCCACCACCACGGACCAGGCCGCGTGGCACAGGGCCGCCGGGCTGGTGCGCAGCCGCTGGGCCTCCGCGCGCAGGTCGCGGGTCAGACCCGGCGCCAGCGAGCGGCGCAGATCGCGCACCCCGCGCCCGTCGCCGCGCACATCGGTCAGGCCGAAGGGCGCGGTCGACTCGGTGACGTCGCCGAGCCGGTCCCGGAAGAACGCCTCGGTGTCGTCCGAGGCCAGCCGGTGCAAGGTGTGGGCGACGAAGTCGCGGTAGGGCGCGGGCGGCGCGAGGCGGTCGACCCGCCCGGACATGTGGGTGACGAGCTCGTCGAGGATGAGGCGCAGCGAGGTCGCGTCCTCGATGAGGTGGTGTGCGCTCAGCAGCAGGAACCGCCGTGCGGAGTGCGGGTCCTGGGCGATCGCCAGCTTCAGCAGCGGGGCCCGGCCGAGCGTCATCCGCCCGGGCTGCTCCAGCAGGGCGCGCGCCTGCTCCTCGGCGTCGCGGTCCGCATCCAGTGTGACGTGCTCGACGGGCAGCTGGGCGCTGCGGTGGACGACCTGGACGGGTTCGGGCAGCCCGGCCGTCAGCACGGCGGTGCGCATCACGTCGTGCCGGTCGATCAGCGACTGGAGCGCCGCGGCGAACGCGTCGCCGGCGGCCGCGTCCTCGGCGGCCAGCAGGATCGGGATGACGTAGGGGTCGCTGTCGGGATCCATCAGGTGATGGAAGAGGATGCCCTCCTGCGAGGGCACCAGCGGGTAGACGTCCTGCACGTTGGGCGCCCCGCCGGGCACGGTCGCCACCACCGCGTCGAGCTGCGCCTGGGTGAGGTCCACCAGCGGCAGCATCGCGGGGGTGATCCGCTCGCAGGCCTCCGGTATGAGGTTGGGCGGGACGGTGAAGTCGACGGGCGCCTCGGCGCCGTCGATCTCGGCCGCGAGCAGGGCCAGCGTCGGGGCGTTGAACACCGCCCGTACGGTGACGGCGAGGCCGTGCTCCTTGAGGCGGGCGATCAGGACCGTGATGAGCAGCGAATGGCCGCCCAGCGCGAAGAAGTTGTCCTCGGCGCTGATCTTCTCCCCGTCGAAGCCGAGCAGCTCGGCCCAGACGTCCGCGAGCAGTTGCTCGGTGCCGGGGCGCGGGGCGACGTAGGCCCGCTGCGCGTAGGCGTCGATGCCGGGGGCGGGCAGGGCCTTGCGGTCGAGCTTGCCGTTGGCGGTCACGGGCAGCTCGTCCAAGGCCACGAAGGCGCTGGGCACCATGTAGTCGGGCAGGGCGCGCTCCAGGTGCGCGGCGAACTCGGCCCGATGGTCAGCCGGTTCGCCCTCCACGACCGTGTACGCCACCAGCTGCGGGCTGTCGGTCTTGTCCTCGCGGACGACCACGACACAGGCGCGCACGCCGGGGTGCTGGGCGAGGCGGTGCTCGATCTCGCCGAGCTCGATGCGGTGGCCGCGCAGCTTGACCTGGTCGTCGATGCGCCCGAGGAACTCCAGGGTGCCGTCGGCGAGCCGCCGCACCAGGTCGCCCGTCTGGTACATCCGGGCGCCCGGGGCGTCGTCGAACGGGTTGGGCACGAACCGCTCGCGGGTCAGGTCCGGATTGTTGAGGTAACCGCGCGCGAGCCCGGCCCCGGCGATGTACAGCTGGCCCACGCACCCGACGCCCTGAGGCTCCAACGCCTCGTTGAGGACGTGCAGTTGGATGTTGTGGATGGGGCTGCCGATGGGGACCGTGCGCAGCGGCCGGTCGGCCGGGCAGGTCCAGTGGCTGACGTCGACGGCCGCCTCGGTGGGGCCGTACAGATTGTGCAGCGGAGCGGGGTGCAGGGCGTAGTGCCGGGCGCACAGGTCGCCGGGCAGGGCCTCGCCGCTGCAGAACACCTGGCGCACCGAGGCGCAGTCGGCCCAGCCCGCCTCCTCCACGACCGAGCGCAACATCGAGGGCACGAAGTGCAGGGTGGTGACGCCGGTGCGGCGGATGAGGGAGACGAGGTAGGCGGGGTCCTTGTGGCCCTCGGGCTCGGCGACGACCAGCCGTGCGCCCGCCATCAGCGGCCAGAAGAACTCCCACACCGAGACGTCGAAGCTGAACGGCGTCTTCTGCAGGACGACGTCGTCCTCGCCCAGCTCGTAGGTGTGCTGCATCCACTCGATGCGGTTCACCGCCGCGCGGTGCTCGATCATCACGCCCTTGGGGCGGCCGGTGGAGCCGGAGGTGTAGATGACGTACGCCAAGTGGCCCGCGTTGAGGCCGAGTTCGGATGCGTCGAGGTTGTCCTCGCCCAGGCCGGTAAGCTCCTCGCCCGCGTACCCGACCCGTCCTTCGGCGTCGACGGTGAGCAGGTACTTCACCCCGGACACCGCCTCGGTGTCCAGGTGCGGCTGGGTGAGGACGACCTCGACGCCGGAGCTCTCGACCACGTACGCGGTGCGCTCGGCGGGGTGGGTCGGCTCGATGGGCAGATAGGCGCCGCCGGCCTTCTGGATGCCGAGGATCGCGGCCACCATCTCCGCCGAGCGCTCCATGCGCAGGCCGACCACGGTGTCCGGGCCGACGCCGTGGCGCCGCAGGGCGTGCGCGACGCGGTTGGCGCGGGCGTTGAGCTCGGCGTAGCTGAGCTCGTCCGCGCCGAAGACGACGGCGGTGCGCTCGGGGTGACGCGCGACCGCCGCCTCGAACAGCTGGTGCAGACAGCTCTCGTCGGAGAAGGGATGCCGGGTGTCGTTCCACCCGGTGACCACCTGGTGGCGCTCGGCCTCGTCGAGCGCGGAGAGCCGGGATATCCGTGCGCCGGGCTCGTCGGCGACGGCCACGAGCAGCCGGGTGTAGTGGGCGATGAAACGCCGCACGGTCGCGCTCTCGTACAGAGCGGTGGTGTACTCGACCGCGCCGACCAGGCCGTCCGGCGTCTCGCGCAGGTCCAGGGTCAGGTCGAACTTGGTGATGTCGAAGTCGAACTCGATCAGCGACACGTCGAGCGCGCCGAGCCGCACCTCGCGCTCGGACTGCGCCTCCTGGAGCACGAACATGGTCTGGAAGACCGGCGAGTGGCTGAGGCTGCGCTCCAGGTTCAGCGCGTCCACGACCGCCTCGAACGGCACGTCCTGGTGGTCGTAGGCCCGCAGCGCGCCCTCCTTGACCCGGGCGAGCAGCTCGGGGAAGGACGGGTCGCCGGACAGGTCGGTGCGCATCACCAGGGTGTTGGCGAAGAACCCGATCAGGCCCTCGGCCTCCAGCCGGTTGCGGCCCGCCACCGGGGTGCCCACCGCGATGTCGCTCTGCCCGGTGTACTGGTGCAGGGCCAGCGCGTACACCGCGAGCAGCGTCATGTAGAGCGTGACGTCGTGCCGCTCGCTCACCTCGCGCAGCCGCCGCAGCAGCTCGGGCGGGCAGCTGAACCGCTCGTGCCTGCCCTGGTAGGTCTTGATCTCGGGGCGCGGCAGGTCGGCGGGGAGGGTGAGGCGGGCGTCGACCCCGGCGAGGCGCTCCTTCCAGTAGCCGACCTGGCGCTCCTGCACCTCGTCGACCAGCCACTGGCGCTGCCACTGCGCGTAGTCCGCGTACTGGATCGACAGCTCGTCGAGCGGCGACTCGGCGCCCGCGCAGTACGCCTCGTACAGCGCGACCAGGTCGCGGAAGAAGACGCCGAGCGACCAGCCGTCGGACACACTGTGGTGCATGGTGACCAGCAGCACGTGCGCCCGCTCGGACTCGCGCAGCAGGCGGACCCGGATCAGGGACTCGCGCGCCAGGTCGAAGGGGGCGACCGCCTCGCGCTCGCACACGCCGGCCAGCTCGGCCGGTTCGGCGAGCTCCTCGTAGGCCACGGCGAAGTCGCCACCGTCGCCGATCTCCTGGTACGGGACGCCGTCGCGCTCCACGAAACGGGTACGCAGCACCTCGTGGCGGCGGACGATCTCGGCCAGCGCCCGCTGGAGCGCGGGGCGGTCGAGGGGGCCGCTGAGCCGCAGCGCCATCGGAATGTTGTAGTACGCGCTGGTCCCGTCCAGCTGGGCCAGGAACCACAGCCGCTGCTGGGCGAAGGAGAGCCGCACCGGCTCGGCCTCGGACCGGGGGTGCCGGGGGATGGTGTCGAGCGCGGAGAGGTCCACGCCCTGCTTGCGCAGCAGCGCGATCAGGGCGCGCTGCCGCTTGGCGGGCAGCGACCTGATCTTCTTGATCAGGTCGGCGCTGTCGTCGTTCACAGTGGTCATCGTCGGCCCCGGGTTTCCTGGTTCTGGCTTTCCAGAGCGTCCAGCTCTTCGTCGCTCATGCTCTCGATCAGACCGAGGCTCTCGCGGATCCTATCCACGTCGAGCAGGCCCTCGTCCCCGCCCGTCGGCGCATGTCGTTCCAGCTCAGCGGCCATGCCGGCGAGCGTCGGGGCGTCGAAGACGACCTGGATGGGCAGGTCCGCCCCGCTCTGCTGCTTGAGGCGGTTCACCAACCGGGTCACGAGCAGCGAGTTGCCGCCGAGGGCGAAGAAGTTGCTGTCCACGCCCAGTTGCTCCATGTCGGTGTGCAGCAGCTCGGCCCAGACGGCCGCGACCGCGCGCTCGGTCTCGGTGCGGGGTGCGACCAGGCGCTCGCCCCGGCCACGGGTGCTCTCGGGGTCGGGCAGCGCCCGGTGGTCGAGCTTGCCGTTCTGGGTGAGCGGCAGCGCTTCGAGCAGGACCTGGGCGGCCGGGACCATGTACTCCGGCAGGGCCTCGGCCAGGGCGGCGCGGACGTCGTCGAGCAAAGGGGTGCGTGCCGACCAGCGCGGCGCTGCCTCCTGCTCGCCGGAGTCGGGCGCGCGGGCGCCCTCCTCGCGAATCGCGTACACGTTGTAGAGCGGGGTGCCCTGGAGCAGCCGGTTGTCCTGCTCGCTGACCACCCGGTAGCCGAGCGCCCGCAGCAGCGTCTCCACCTTCTCCAACTGGCCGTCCACGTCGTGGAGTTCCACCACCAGCTGGCGGATCTTGGGCCAGTCGCGCCAGTGGATGCCCTTGAGCACCTCGTACTCGGCGTTCTCGACGTCGATCTTCAGCAGGTCGACCCGGTCCAGGCCCTGCTCGGCGACGATCTCCGAGAAGGTGCGCAGCCGGCAGGTGAACCGCTCGCTGTCCAGGCGCGCGTCGACCAGCTCGGCCACCAGCTCGTCACCGGCGACCGTGCCGTCCTCGGTCAGCTCCTCCTGGTTGCGCAGATAGGAGCGGACCATCTCGTGCGCCTGCTCGGCGGTGGTGACGCTGCTGGAGATGACGGTGTTGTGGCGGTAGAAGGTGAACGTCTCCTCCTTCGCCTCGGCCGCCAGACCGCACGCGAACACCTGGGCGTTCAGCCCGTGCAGCTCCACGTTGCGGCGCAGCGAGTCGAAGACCGGCGGGATCGGCTCGAAGGCGAGGATCCGCGCGCCGGGGCAGCGCGTCCCCGCGAACAGGGTGAACATCCCGATGTTGGCACCGACGTCGACGATGGTGTCGCCGTCGCGGATGGTGATGCCGTTGCGCAGGTATTCGAGGTTGGTGAAGATCTCCTCGTAGACGAAGTCCGTCTCGCTGCGGTTCTGCTGGAAGACCGTCATGCCGTTGGGCAGTTCGTACGTCCGCTCCAGGGCCTCGGGTTCGGTGCGCTCGATGCGCAGCAGCTCGCGCACCGCGTGCGCGCGCTCGGCCGAGGGCACGACGTAGGACACCAGGCGCCGGTCGTGCTCGCCGTACTCGCGCACGACCACGCGCGCGTCCTCGACACCGGGGTGGGCCAGCAGCTTCGCCTCGATCTCACCGAGCTCGATGCGGAAGCCGCGCACCTTGACCTGGTCGTCGTTGCGGCCCAGGTACTCCAGGGTGCCGTCGGGCAGCGCCCGGGCCAGGTCGCCGGTGCGGTACATCCTGGCGCCCGGCTCGGGGCAGAACGGGTCGTCGAGGAAGCGCTCGGCGGTCAGCTCGGGGCGGTTGAGGTAGCCGCGGGCCACCCCGTCGCCGCCGACGTACAGCTCGCCGACCGCGCCGACGGGGGCGGGCCGTCCGTGCCGGTCCAGGACGTAGGTGCGCAGGTCGGGGATCCGCTCGCCGATCGGGCTCACCGCGAGGTCCGCGTCGGCCTCGGTGAGCGGCCGGTAGGTGACGTGCACGGTGGTCTCGGTGATCCCGTACATGTTGACCAGCCGGGTGCCCCGGTTCGCCTCGCGGCGCAGCCACGGCTTGAGGGCGGCCACGTCCAGCGCCTCGCCGCCGAAGACGACCGTGCGCAGCCGGTGCGCGGCCGGGCTGTCGCCCTGCGCCGCGATCAGCTGCCGGAAGGCGCTGGGCGTCTGGTTGAGGACGGTCACCCCCTCGGCGCACAGCAGGGCGTAGAAGTCCTTCGGACTGCGGGTGGTGGCCTGCGGCACGATCACCAGTCGGCCACCGTGCAGCAACGCGCCCCAGATCTCCCACACGGAGAAGTCGAAGGCGAACGAGTGGAACAGCGTCCACACGTCGTCACGGCCGAAGCCGAACCACGGCTCGGTGGCCGTGAACAGCCGGGTGGCGTTGCGGTGTTCGACCATCACGCCCTTGGGCGTACCGGTCGATCCCGAGGTGTAGATCACGTACGCCAGGTGCGAGGGCGTCACACCCGTGGTGGCGGCGGGCAGATCGGTGTCCGGGCGGTCGGCCCAGAGCGCCGCGTCGGCCCGTACGTCCACCACCGGCACCTCGGGGGCGCGCAGGCCCTTTGGCAGCGGGCCGTCGACCAGCAGGGCGCGCGGCGCGCTGTCGGTGAGCAGATGGCCGAGCCGGTCCACCGGCGATGCCGGGTCGAGCGGCACATAGGCGCCGCCCGCCTTGAGGACCGCGAGCAGGCCGATCACGATGTGCTCGCTGCGCGGCAGGCAGAGCGCGACCAGGACGTCCGGGCCGACGCCGAGCTCGCGCAGATGGCGGGCGAGCCGGTTGGCGCGGGCGTTCAGCTCGCGGTAGGTCAGGCTCTGGGCGCCGTGGGAGAGCGCGACGGCGTCGGGCGTCGCGGCGGCGGCCGCCTCGAACCGCTCGTGCAGAGCGCGGTCGTCCGCGTACGAGCGCGGGCGCCGGTTGTCGTCGACGAGCAGCCGTCGGCGCATCGCCTCGGGCAGCACGGAGATGTCCAGGGCGGCCACCGGCTCCTCGGCGTCGAGCGCGCCGAGCAGCCCGGTCATGGCGGCCTCCAGGTACGCGATGACCAGGGCGGCGTCCTGCGCCTGGTCGATCTGCGCGTCCACGGAGAACGAGTGCCCCAGGTCGTCGACCGAGAGCGCGACCGGGTAGTTGCTGCGCTCGATCACCCCGGCCAGCGACTTGACGCCGGCGCGCTCCAGCTCGTCCTCGTCGATGCGGTCGTCGGACTCCAGATGACGGAAGTTGAAGATCGCGTTGAAGAGCGGGGTGTCGCGGGGCACGTCGCTGTGCCGGTGGGCGACGGCGAGCGGGGTCTGCTCGTGGCGCACCAGCTCGCGCAGCGCGCGGTCGGTCTCGGCCACCAGCTCGCGCACGTCGCGCCCGGTGAGGTCGAGCCGGACCGGCAGGGTGTTGATGAAGTTGCCGAGCATCCGCTCGATGCCCCGGGGGCCCTGGAGGCGCCCGGACATCACGGTGCCGAACACCACGTCGTCGCGCCCGGCGCAGGCCGCGACGACCAGCGCCCAGCCCGCGTGGAAGAGCGTCGCCGGGCTGACCCGCAGCTCCTTGGCCCGGGTGCGGACCCGCTCGCCGAGCTCCGGGTCGAGCGGCTTGCGCAGATCGGCGACCCGGCGCCCGTCGCCGTGCACGTCGTGCATGCCGAAGAGCACGGTCGGCTCGGTGACGTCGCCGAGCCGCTCGCCGAAGTACGCCGCCGGGTCCAGGGCCTTGGCCCGGTGGGCGGCGTGCGCGATGAAATTGCGGTACGGCTCGGGGGCGGCCAGCTCGGCGGCGCGGCCCGTCATGTGCGCCACGAGCTCCTTGAACAGGAAGCCGAGCGAGGTGGCGTCGTCGATGACGTGGTGCAGGTTGAGCAGGGCGTACCACTGCCCGCTGTGCGGGTCGCGGGCCGCGCGCAGCCGGATCAGCGGCGCCCGGTCCAGGCGCATCGCCTGCGAACCGGCCAGCAGCCGCTGGATCTCGTCCGCCGCGGAGCTGCCGGGGGCGACCGTGAACTCGTCCACCGTGAGCTCGGCGTGCCGGACGACGACCTGTACGGGCTGCGGGAGTCCGTCGGTGAGGATCGCGGTGCGCAGCGCGTCGTGGCGGGCGATCACCGCGCGCAGGGCATCGGTGAAGCGGTCCAGGTGGTCGCGGCTGTCGAAGGAGAACACCCCGGACAGCACATACGGGTCGCGGCCGCTCTCCTTGAGGTGGTGGAAGAGCATGCCCTCCTGGAGGGCTGCCAGCGGGTAGACGTCCTGGAGGTTGGCGGCGCCGCCGGGTACGGCCGCGACGACCGCCGCCAGCTCGTCCTCGGTCAGCTCCACCAGCGGCAGCATGTCGGGCGTGATCTCGGTGCTGCCCTCGGGGACGCGCGCGGCCGGGACGACGAAGGTGTCCGCCGCGCCGCCGCCGTCCGCGGACGCGGCGAGCTCCGCCAGCGTGGCCGCCGCGAAGACCGCGGGCAGGTCGCAGTGGAGCCCGGCGGCCGTCAGCCGCGCGGTGAGCTTGGGGATGAGCAGCGAATGCCCGCCCAGCGCGAAGAAGTTGTCCTCGACGCTGATCCGGTCCGTCGCGAATCCGAGCAGTTCGGCGCAGATCCCGACCAGGGCATGTTCGGCCGGGGTGCGGGGGGCGACGTAGGCGCGCACCGCGTACGCACCGGCGTCGGGGGCGGGCAGCGCCTTGCGGTCGAGCTTGCCGTTGGCGGTGACGGGCAGCGCGTCGAGGCGGACCAGGGCGCCGGGGACCATGTAGTCGGGCAGCGCGTCCTTGAGGTGGGCGAGCAGCTCGGCGTGGTGGTCGCGGCCGGGCGTCTCGTCGAAGCCCGGGTCGAGCACCACATAGCCGACCAGGCGGGTATCGCCGGGATCGTCCTCGCGGGCCAGCACCGCGCAGGCGCGCACCTCGGGGTGGGCGCCGAGCCGGGACTCGATCTCGTCGAGCTCGATGCGGAAGCCGCGCACCTTGACCTGGTTGTCGATGCGGCCGAGGAACTCCAGGGTGCCGTCCGCGAGGCGCCGTACGAGGTCGCCGGTGCGGTACATCCGGGCGCCGGGCACCGTGGCGAACGGGTTCGGCACGAACCGGTCGCGGGTCAGGTCCGGGTTGTTGAGGTAGCCCCGGGCCAGGCCGTCCCCGGCGATGTGCAGCTCTCCGGCGCAGCCGACCGCCGCCAGGCGGCCGAAGTCGTCGAGCACATGGAGCTGGATGTTCTGGATGGGGCGGCCGATCGGGACCGGGCGGGCCCCCTCGCCGGGCGGGCACGTCCAGTGGCTGACGTCGATGGCCGCCTCGGTCGGGCCGTACAGGTTGTGCAGCGGCGCGCGGTGCACCGCGTAGTGGCGCGGCGGCAGCTCGGGCGGCAGGGCCTCGCCGCTGCAGAAGACCCGGCGCACCGAGGTGCACCGCGCCCAGCCGTCGTTCTCCACCATCAGGCGCAGCATGGACGGCACGAAGTGCAGGGTCGTCACACCGGTGCGGCGGATCAGCGAGACCAGGTAGTCGGGGTCCTTGTGGCCCTCGGGCTCGGCGACTACCAGACGGGCGCCGTTGAGGAGCGGCCAGACGAACTCCCACACCGACACGTCGAAGCTGAACGGCGTCTTCTGCAGCACGACGTCGTCCACGTCGAGGCGGTACGCGTTCTGCATCCACTCGATGCGGTTCACGGCCGCCCGGTGCTCGACCATGACGCCCTTGGGGCGGCCGGTGGAGCCGGAGGTGTAGATGACGTACGCCAGGCTGCGCGCGGTGGCGGCGCGGCCTGGCGCGACGGCCCGCCCGGACCCGCCGCCCTCGACGCGGCCCTCTCGGTCCAGGTACAGCACCTCGCGGGCGGCGGACAGGCCGTCGCCCCTCATGTGCCGCTGCCCGAGCACCAGTTGGGCGCCCGAGTCCTCGATCATGTACGCGAGACGGTCGGCCGGGTAGCCGGGCTCCAGTGGCAGATAGGCGCCGCCCGCCTTCATGACCGCCCACAGGGCGACCACCATCTCCACGGACCGCTCCATGCAGACGCCGACCACGGTGTCCGCGGTGACGCCGCGCCCGCGCAGCTCGGCGGCGACCTCGTCGATCCGCGCGGCGAGCTCGGCATACGTCAGGGAGCGCTCGCCGAACACCACGGCGGTGCGGTCGCCGTGGCGCGCCACGGCGGCGTCGAGCAGGTCGGGCAGCGAGCTGTCGTCGGAGTAGGGGCGCCGGGTGTCGTTCCACTCCACAAGGAGCCGGTGCCGCTCCTCGTCCGACAGGTGCGAGGCGGCCGACAGCGGCCGCTCGGGGCTGTCGAGCAGCGAGTCCAGGAGCCGCTGGTAGTGGCCGAGGAACCGCTCGACGTCGGCGTTCTCGAAGCGCTGGGCGTCGTACTTCAGGTGCAGCGCGTAGTCGTCGGCGTTCTCGAAGACCTCCAGGTGGAGCTTGAACTCCCCCTCCTGCGAGATCCCTTCGACGAACCGCATCGACCGCGCGAGCTCCAGGCCGAGCACCTCGTCGGTGACGTGCATCATGCGCTGGTTCTGGAAGACGTAGGAGACCTGGAAGACCGGGGAGGATTCCGGGTCGGACTGGAGGTTCAGGTCCCGCACCATGCGCGGGAACGGGTATCCGGCGTGATCGAGTCCATCGGCAAGGACCAACGAGAGCTCGCGCACGTAGTCGCGGAACGGCACGTCCTCGCTCGGCCCGAACCGCACCGGCACCATGTTGACGAAGTAGCCCACGGAGTCGGCGTACGCGAGGTCCGGGCGGCCCATCGAGGGCACGCCGACGATCAGGTCCCGCTCGCCGCTGTAGCGGTGCAGCAGCAGTTCGTACACCGCGAGGAAGAGCACGGCGGGCCGCACTCCGCTCGCCGCGCACCAGGTGCGCACCCGCTCGCCGGCCGCGCCGGAGAGCGCGAGCGAGGCGGTCCGGCCCAGCACCGGCGCGCCGGGGGCCGGGGCGTGCTCGACGCCGAGGCGGAGCACGGGCAGGTCGCCCGCGAGCGTCCGCTGCCAGAACGCGCGGTGGCGCGCGCCCTCGGGCCCGTCGACGAAGGCCTGCTCCCGTCGGACGAACTCGTCGTACGCGTCCGGCGCGGGCGGGCTCCAGTCGGCGCCGCTCCCCAGAGCCTCGTACGCCGACGCCAGGTCCCGCAGGAACAGCGGGGTGGAGGCGCCGTCGAAGACGAGGTGGTGGAAGACCAGCAGGACGACCGTCCCGGGGGTGTCCGTCTCGTAGACGTACGCCCGCGCCAGCGGGTCCGCCGCGAGGTCGAACGGGGTCTTCGCCGCCCGGCGCACCTCGGCGAGCAGCGCGTCCTCGGACAGGCCCGCCACCCGCTCGTGGCGGAAGTGGACCGGCCGGTCGGGGCGGGCGACGAGGTACGGCACGCCGTCCCGCTCCGTCACCGCGCTCGACAGCTGGCCGTGGGCCGCCACCACCAGGGCGAAGGCCCGGCGCAGCCGGTCGACGTCGAGGGGCGCGTCGGTGCGGAAGCAGACCGGGACGTTGTAGACGTCCGCGTCGGGCCGCAGCCGGTGCAGCAGCCACAGGCCCTTCTGGCCCTCGGAGAGGGGGCGCTCGACCGGGTGCCGCTGGAGCTCTTCGTAGAAGGCGAGAACGTCGTCGGCGGAGAGGGTGCCCGCCTTGAAGCCCGCCAGTATCTGATCCTCGTTCACGCGCTCGGTGCTTCCTTCATGAGTGCCTTCAGATCTTCGAGGCTGACGTGCCCCTGCCGGAACTGCTCCAGCGCCCGGGCCTTGGCGGCACGGGGGTCTTCGGTGTCCGGCCCCGGGCCGGGGGCCGGGTCGGTGGCGGGCTCGGCGGCGCCGGTCGCGGCGCGGAGCTCGGTGAGGCGGGCCGCGATGCGTTCGAGGGTGCCGCCCTCCAGCAGGTCGCGGGTGGACAGGCGCAGGCCGAGGTCGGCCTCGACCCGGCGCTGGAGCCGCGACCAGAGGATGGAGTCCACGCCGAAGCCGTGCAGGTCCTTGTCGGCGGGCAGTTCGCCCGCGTCCAGGCCCAGGGCGTCGGCGAAGAAGCCCGCGAGGTAGCGGGTCAGGTCGTCGGGCGCCTGCCGCACCTCCGACGGCTGCGGGGCGCCCACGGCCTCGCTCGGCTGCTGCCAGGTGCGGCCGATCCAGTACCGCTTCCGCCGGAACGGCGTGGTCGGCAGGGCGATCCGCCTGCGCGGGCGGTCCGCGTGCAATGCCCGCCAGTCGACCTCGGCGCCGCCGGTCCACAGCCCGGCGAGCCGGTCCAGGTCGCCGTCCGCGACCAGCGCGGCGACGAACGCCTCACCGTGCGCACCGGAGAGCAGGGCGGTCAGCGGGTTGGCGCCGTCCTCGGCGCTGCCCGCGTGGACCTGCACGCCGAGCGCCTCGGCGGCGTCCGCCTCGCCGAGGTGGCCGGCGAGTGCGGCGCGCAGCTCGGCCCGCGAGCCGACGACGACCGCGAACCGCTCCGGCAGCGCCTCACGCCCCGTCTGGAGGGTGTACGCGAGGTCCCCGAGGTCGATGGTGGCCTCGCCGTCGACGAAGTCGAGGAGCTGTCGGGCCGTGTCGCGCAGCCGCTCGGGGTCCTTGGCCGAGACCACGACGAGCTGGGGGGCGCTGTCACCCGTCGCCGGTTGCGCGACGGTTGCCGGAGCCTCCTCGACGACCAGGCTGACGTAACTGCCGCCCGCACCCACGGAGTTGATGAGACCGCGGCGGACGCCCTGCCCTCCGGCCGGGCGCGGCTGCCACGGCGCGAGCCGCTCGGACAGCGCGAAGGGCGCGGCCTCGAAGTCGAGGCTCGGGTTGGCGGTGCCGCCCTCGACCAGCGGGGCGAGCTCCTGGTGGCGCAGCTGGAGCACCACCTTGGTCAGCTGGGCGATGCCGGAGGCCGCCTCGGGGTGGCCGAGGTTGGACTTCACCGAGCCGAGCGCGACCGGCTCGGGCACGGCGCCGAAGACCTCGCGCAGCGCGCTGAACTCGACGGCGTCACCCAGCGCCGACCCGTTGGCCGCCGCCTCCACGTATCCGATCGACTCGGGCGCCGCACCGGCCCGCTCCAACGCCCGCCGCATCACGGCGACCTGGGTGCGGTGGCTGGGCGTCATGAAGCCGTTGGCCCGGCCGCCGTGCAGCGAGGCGCTGCCCTTGACGACCGCGTGCACGGTGTCGCCGTCGCGCAGCGCGGCGGCCAGCGGCTTCAGCAGCACCGCGCCGACGGCCTCGGCGGGCAGGTACCCGTCGCCGTCGCGGAAGCTGCGGCTGCCCGGGTGGCTGCCCAGGAGCTGCGCCTGGGAGAGCGCGAGGTACTTGTCCGGGTGGACCGTGAGGTTCACCCCGCCCGCGATCGCCAGCTCGCTCTCCCCGCGCAGCAGGTCCGCGCAGGCGAGGTGGATCGCCTGGGCCGAGGACGAGCACATGCTGTCCACGGCCAGGCTCGGGCCTTCGAGTCCGAAGAAGTACGAGACGCGGTTGGCGATCATGTTGTACGAGGTCGCCGAGGTCAGTGCCGCGCGCGGCACGTCCGCCTCGTCGGCCCGGTACATCTGGTACATCGAGCCGACGTACACCCCGACCCGGCGGCCGTAGTGCCGCTCGATGGTGTCCTGGGTGACCCCGGCCCCCTCAAGGAGCTCCCACACCGTCTCCAGGAAGAGCCGCTGCTGCGGGTCCATCGCCTCGGCCTCGCGGGGCGAGATGCCGAAGAACAGCGGGTCGAACCGGTCGATCCCGTCGAGGAAGCCGCCCCAGCGGCAGTAGGTGCGGCCGGGCGCGTCCCGGTCCGTGTCGAACAGCGCGTCGTGGTCCCAGCGCTCGGCCGGCACCTCGGTGACGCTGTCCTTGCCGGACCGCAGGTTCCCCCAGAACGCGTCCAGGTCCGCGGCCTGCGGGTAGCGCCCGCTGATCCCGATGATCGCGACGTCCTGGTCCAGGGGCGCAGGTACGGGACGCGGGGACGGCTCGGCCACGGCCGCGACGGCCGCCGCCGTGCGCACGGGCTCGGCGGGCCGAGCGGTGCTCACCGCCGGGCGCGGCGCACGGGGCTCGCCGAACATCGTCCGCAGCACATCCTCGTACTCGGCCACGAAGTGCTCCGCCAGCGCGCGGACCGTCTGGATCTCGAAGAACAGGGTCTTCGAGAGCGGGCCGAAGCTCTCCTCCAAACGGGCGATCAGATCGGTCGCCACGACCGAGTCCATGCCGTACCGCTCCAGCGCCGTGTCGGCGTCGAGCCGCTCGACGCCCAGCTTGAGCGCCCCCGCGAGCAGCTGCCGCAGATAGCGGACGGTACGGTCCACGAGCGCGCGGTCGGCGCCCTGTACGGGCTGCTCCTGCTGCACCGGTTCCTCTTCCCCAGTAGTCATGTGACGGTTGGTCAGCCTCGGCAGGAGGGCTTCGCGGTCGCCCGCGACGACCACCAGCCGGCCGTCGTCCAGGCCGTTGTCATGGGCGGCCGCCCCTACCCGCAGGGCGTGCAGGGCACTGTCGGTGTCCAGGGGCGCGAGGTCCATCTGCCGGAGCTGTTCCCTGGTCGCGTCGTTGACCCGCATGCCGCCGTCCTCCCAGAGCGGCCAGTTGACCGAGAGCGTCGTGCCGTGCCTCAGCCCGGCGCCGACGAGGCGGTCGCGGTGGGACGCGAAGGCGTCCATGAAGGCGTTGGCGGCCGCGTAGTCGGCCTGCCCGGGGTTGCCGAAGGCGCCGCTGGTGGACGAGAAGCAGAGGAAGAGCTCCAGCGGGTGGCCCTTGCTCGCCTCGTCCAGGTTGACGAGGCCGGACACCTTGGGGGCCAGCACGCGGGCCAGGTCCTCGGGCGTCTTGCGGACGATGAGGCCGTCGCTCAGCACACCGGCGCTGTGCACGATGCCGGTGAGGGGCCCGTGGGTGGCTTCGACGTGGGCCATCAGCCCGTCCACCGCCGCGCGGTCGGTGACGTCGACCCGCCGGTGGTCGACGCGCAGCCCGGCCGCCCGCAGGGCGTCGAGCGCGCGCGACTGCTCCTCGTCCAGCGGGGAGCGGCCGGTGAGGACGACCGTGGCGTGCTCGACGCCGTCGGCGATCTCCCGCGCCGTGACGAGGCCGAGGGCCCCGGCGCCGCCGGTGATCAGATAGACGCCGCCGGTGCGCCACGGCGCCGCCGCCGGGCGCGCGGGCGCCACTTCGTCCAGGCGCCGCACATACCGCCGCCCGTCCCGGTACCGCACCTCGGGCTCGGCCGCGCGATGCGCCTCGGCGAGCAGGCGGGCGGCGACGGCCGGGGCCGGGGCCCCGTCCAGGCAGTCGAGGTACTGGGTGCGCAGCCGGGGGTTCTCCAGTTCGGCGGTCTTCAGCAGACCGGTCAGGCCGCCGAAGCACTCTTCGGCGCCGCCGCTGCCCACCAGGACCACCTGGAGCAGCACGGGCCGGCGCGGGCCGCCCGCCAGGAGTTCACGGGTCCGGGCGAACACCCGCCGGGTGACGTCCAGATACCGGGCGTCCAGCGGCCCCTCGCCCGGCTCCACCACCTCGAAGGCGGTCGTCCCGGCGAGCGCGGACGCGTACGCGTCCCGCACGGCGGCGTCCAGCGAGCCGATCAGGACGACGTGGTGCTCGGCGTACTCCTCGGCAGTGCCCGTGTCCGCTGCGGCGGCCTCCTCCCACACCGGCCGCAGGAGCAGCAGTTCGTCGTGGCGCGGCCGGGCCGGTACGGCCACGGCGTCCTCGGTGTCGAGCCAGTACCGCTCGCGGGCGAACGGGTAGCCCGGCAGGCTCACGCGCCGCACCGGCGCGTCCGTCCCGTGCAGCGGCGCCCAGTCGACCGCGAGGCCACGCACCCAGCGGGCCAGGACCTCGTCGTACTGCCCCTGCTCCCACCAGGCACGCACGGTCTCGGCGGTCTCGCGCGGCACGTCGCCGTCGGGCCGTACGGTCCCGCGCAGCCGGGTTCCGGGCGCGGCGGGGTCGGCGACGAAGGCGTCCAGGTGCTCCTTCAGGGACTCGATCGAGGTCGCCGTGAAGGCGAGCCGCTCGTCGAGCGCGACACGGCCGGTCTGGAGCGTCCGGGCGACGGCCACCAGGTCGGCATCGTCCAGCTCCTCGGCGCGGGCCCGCAGTCGGCGAGCCTGCTCGACGAGCTGCTGCTCGCTCATCGCGGACAGCACGACGGGCACCGGCCGGTGCCCGTCGGCGGGCACCTCGCGGTGCGCGGTCTCCGGCTCGTACTCGGCGAGGATCACATGGGCGTTGGAGCCGCCCGCGCCGAAGCTCGACACCCCGGCCACGCGCGGCAGTTCACGCTCCTCGCCGCCGACGACGAGCGTCGGGCGGTGCCACGGCTCCAGGTGCTGCTGGACCCGGAACGGCGTCCGCTCGAAGTCGATGTGCGGGTTGGGCACGGCCGAGTGCAGGCTCGGCACCAGCTCGCGGTGCCTGAGCTGGAGCAGCACCTTGGTGACCGCGGCGATGCCCGCCGCGCTCTCGCAGTGGCCGATGTTGGACTTGACCGAGCCGATCGCCAGGCTCTGCGGCAGCGCGCCGCCACCGGCCGTGCGGAACGCCTTGGCCAGGCCCGCGATCTCGATCGGGTCGCCGAGCGCGGTGCCGGTGCCGTGGGCTTCGAGGTAGCTCAGCTCGGCCGGGGAGACCTCGGCCTCGGCCAGCGCAGCCGCGATGACCTCGCCCTGCGCCGCCGGGCTCGGCACGGAGAAGCCGTGGGTGCGGCCGCCGTGGTTGAGCGCGGTTCCCTTGATGACGGCGTGGATGTGGTCGCCGTCCGCGATCGCCCGGTCCAGCGGCTTCAGCAGGACCGCGCCGACGCCCTCACCGGGCACATAGCCGTCGCCGCCCTCGCCGAAGCTGCGGCAGCGGCCGTCGCTCGCCGTGAACCTTCCCTGACTGAGCATCAGATACTTGTTGGGGTGGACGCTGACGTTCACGCCGCCCGCCACCGCCGACTCGCAACTGCCGCTGCGGATCGCCTCGCAGGCGAGGTGGATCGCGGTCAGCGACGAGGAGCACATGGTGTCCACGGCCATGCTCGGCCCGTGGAAGTCGTAGAAGTACGAGACGCGGTTGGCGATGGACGAGGGGCTGCCCGACAGGGCGACGTGCTGCCCGCGCGCCTGCGCCTGTGCGCCGTGGAGCTGGTACTCCTCGTACATCACCCCGACGAACACCCCCACCTTGCCGCCGGGGGCCAGGTTCGCGCCGGTGTATCCGGCGTCCTCCAGGGTGTGGTGGACGCACTGGAGGAACAGGCGCTCCTGCGGGTCCAGGTACTCGGCCTCGCGCGGCGAGATGTGGAAGAACAGCGGGTCGAACCGGTCGACGCCGTCGAGGAAGCCGCCCCACTTCCCACCCGGGTGCTCCCGGTGGTCCCAGCGGTCGCGCGGGACCTCCCTGATGCAGTCGCGGCCGGAGCGCAGGTTCTGCCAGAAGGCGTCGAGGTCCTCGGCCTCCGGGTAGCGCCCGCTCACGCCCACGATGGCGATGTCGGTGCGCGCACGCGGGGCACGCCGCTCGCCGCCGGACGCGCCGGTGGACTCCACCAAGGCGGGGGCCGCGGTCACCGGTTCGGCGCCGGACGCGCCGAGGGCCGCCCGCACCTGCTCCGGGTACTCGGCCAGGAAGTGCTCGCTCAGCGCCCTGATGGTGCGGACCTCGAAGAACAGCGTCTTGGAGAGCGGTCCGAACGGCCCTTCGAGGTGGCGGGTGAGCTCCATGGCCATCATGGAGTCCATGCCGTAGTGCTCCAGCGGGGTGTCCACGTCCAGCCGCTCGGGGGCGACTTCGAGCGCGGCCGCCAGCTGCTCGCGGATGTACTCCAGCGCGCGGTCGGCGGTGGGCGCGCCGGCGGACGCGGCCACCGGTGTCACCGGCGCCGCCCGCGGAACCGGTGCGGGCGCGGGCCGTTCGCCGGGGCCGCCCGGGAGCACCCGGGCGCTCAGCCCGGTCAGCTCCACGCACACCTCGCCGTGCTCGTCGAGGACGGTCACGTCGAGCTTGGCGGAGGGGGCGTCGGGGCGGCTGCCGTCCTGGTGGCGGATCCAGGCGTACGCCGTCGCCGGAGTCGCCCCCGCCGCAGTCAGACCCTGGAGGGCGAAGGGCAGCGCGGGCCGCCCGGCCCGCTCGTCGCGCGCGGCGGCGGTGAGACCGAGGCCGATGGTGGCCTGGAGGGCGCCGTCGACGATGCTGGGGTGCAGCCGGTAGCGGTCCACGGGCTCGGCCGCCGCCGGAAGACGCAGCTCTGCCAGGACCTGCGGCCGCCCTTCGTCGTCGGTGCCCACGCCGAGCCCCGCGAGGGAGCGGTGGGCCGGGCCGTACTCCATGCCGACGTATCCGTACAGGTCGTACAGGTCGTCGGCGGTGAAGGCCGCCTCGGCGCACTGCGCGCGCAGTTCGGCCAGGAGCGGCGGACGGCTCCCGGCGCCGCCGGTCACGCCCGCCCGGCCCTGGCTGCACAAGGTGCGCGCGCCGTCGCGGTCGACGGCGTGGATGGTGTACTCGTACGCGCCCTCGGCCGTTGTCCGCACGGTGACGCGCAGGTCGAGACCGTCCGGCCCGCACAGGGCGGGGCGCAGCCACACGACGTCGGACAGCCGGACGCGGTCGGCACGCTCCGGGCCGATCACCCGGGCGAGCGCGGCGCACGCCATCTCCAGGTGCGCGGCCCCGGGCAGCACCCGGCCGCCCTGGACACGGTGGTCGCGCAGGAACGGCTCGCTGCCGTCGAAGCGCGACTCGTACGCTTCGGCCCCGTCGGCGTCGTCGGACGCGGCCCGGTGCAGCAGCGGGTGCGGGTGCGCCGGTGCGGCCTGGCGGCGGGTGCGGCCCGCCCAGTAGCGCTCGTCGGAGAAGGGGTAGGTGGGCAGGCCGAGGCGCTGGGGGCGGGCGTCCGAGCCGTACAGCCGCTGCCAGTCCACCGGGTGCCCGGTGACCCACTCGGCCAGTACGCGGCTGTCGTCCCGGGTGTCCAGCCAGGCGTGCGAGGCGGCGAGCCGTGCGGTGTCGCGCCCGGCGGCCTTCGGGGCGCGGCGGGGCGCGGAGCCCCGGTGCCAGCCGTCCGTGTTGCCGTCCAGGAGGTGGGCGAGCCGGTCGCGCAGTTCCGCCACCGAGGTGACGGCCACGGCGAGCCGCTCCTCCATCGCGTCACGGCCGGTCTGCAACGTGTGGGCGAGGGCAGGGAGTTGGGCGTCCGATGCCTGATGCACCGTCAAGTGGTCCAGCAGGTCCCGGGCCCGGCCGGTGAGCTGCTCGTCCGTACGGGCCGACAGCACGACCAGGGCCGGACGGCTCCCGGCCGCCGCCCGCCGGGGCTCGCCGCCCCGGTACTCCTCAAGTACGACGTGGGCGTTTACCCCGCCGAACCCGAACGAGCTGACACCCGCGCGACGCGGCACGCTGACGCCGTCGGCGTCCCGCAGCCGCCGCCACGGCGTCCGCTCGCGCACGACGTGGAAGGGGCCATCGGCGAGGTCCAGATAGGGGTTGAGCTCCGCGCAGTGCAGGCTCTCGACCAGCTCACCGTGCTTCATCTGCAGCAGCGTCTTGATCACCCCGGCCACGCCCGCGGCCAGTTCGAGGTGCCCGATGTTGCTCTTGACCGAGCCGATGCCGCACCGGGCGGGCTCGCCCAGGCCGTCCGGCGTCTCCTCGGCGAGCGCGGCGAACGCGCTCTTGAGACCGCCGAGCTCGACGGGGTCGCCCAGCTCGGTGCCGGTGCCGTGCGCCTCGACGTACGTCACGGTGCGCGGGTCGATCCCGGCCTGGCGGTAGGCGGACTTGAGGAGTTCGGCCTGCGCCTGCGGATTGGGGGCGGTGAGCGAGTGGGCCCGGCCGCCGTGGTTCTCGGCGGTGGCGCGGATGACGCCGTGGATGCGGTCGCCGTCGCGCTCGGCCGCCGCGAGCGGCTTGAGGACGAGGATGCCCACGCCCTCGCCGCGCACATAGCCGTCGGCGCCGGCCGCGAACGTCTTGCAGCGGCCGTCCTCGCTGAGCATTCCGGCCCGGCTGTAGCTGATGTGCAGATCGGGGCTGACGATGGTGTTCACACCGCCGACCAGGGCGAGTCCGCTCGCCCCCGAGCGCAGCAGTTCCACCGCGCGGTGCAGGGCGACCAGCGAGCTGGAGCAGGCGGTCTCGACCGGCTCGCTCGGGCCGTGCAGATCCAGCAGATAGCTGACCCGGTTGGGGCCGACGGAACCGGAGACCCCGGTGGCCGCGTACCCGTCCTCGCCCTGCTGCTCCTTCAGCACCAGGGTGCCGTAGCCGCTGGGTGCGGTGCCGACGAGCACGGCGGTGTCGCTGCCGGCCAGGCTCGACGGCGCGAGGCCGGCGTCCTCCAGTGCGTTCCACACATGGGTGAGCAGCAGCCGCTGCTGCGGGTCCATGGCGGTGGCCTCGCGCGGCGAGATGCCGAAGAAGAGCGGGTCGAACCGGTCGACGGCGTCGAGGAAGCCGCCCCAGCGCACGTGCCGCCTGTTCGCGGGCGTGGCCGGGTCGTCGTGCATCGCCCGCCAGTCCCAGCGGCCCTCGGGGATCTCGGTGATGCAGTCCCTGCCGTCGCGCAGGTTCCCCCAGAAGGCCGCGAGATCGGGCGCCTGGGGGAAGCTGCCGCTCATGCCGATGATCGCGATGGGTTCGGCGGGGCCGGTCGGGGCCGTGTGCTGGGGGGCGGTGTCCTCGGACGGCGCGGCGGGCGCGGACGTCCGCACGGGCTCCGGCGTCGGCACCGCCTTCGGCGCCGTCCGCCGCTCGCCGTGGACGCGCGCCAGCTCCGGCGCGTACGCGTCGACGAGGTGGGCCGCGAGGCTGCCGACGGTCCGGTACTCGAAGAAAACGGTCGGGGCCAGCGCCAGACCGTGTCGCTCGTTCAACCGGTTCGCCAACTCGGTCAAACTGATCGAATCGAACCCGTACTCCCCCAACTCACCATCCGCGTCGATCTCTTCGACGGGCACGTTGAGCTGGGCGGATATCTCGGATACGAGAACGTCCTGAGTCGCCAGAAGATCATCGGCGGCCGAGGAGGCGGACGCGGCCGCAGCCGTGTGCCCCTGGCCCGCGAGGTGCTCCGCCAGGCGGCGCGGGGTGGCGTACTCGAAGAAGACGGTCGGGGCCAGCGCCAGACCATGTCGCTCGTTCAACCGGTTCGCCAACTCGGTCAAACTGATCGAATCGAACCCGTACTCCCCCAACTCACCATCCGCGTCGATCTCTTCGACGGGGACCTTGAGCTGGGCGGACATCTCCGCGACGAGCAGTTCCTGCCACGCCGACGGCGTCGGACCACTGGGCGAAGACGGCTCGGACTCCGGCTCCGATGCCGTGGCGATCAGCGCCGACAGCCGTGCAAGGAGTCGCTCGCGGTCGCCGGAGAGGACCAGCGTCCGCTCCCGGCCCGAGGCGATGGCCGCGTCCAGGGCGCGCAGGCCGTCACGGGTGGCCAGCGGGGCGACCCCGAGCCGCGCCAGCCGGTCGAGCCCGGCCGCGTCGAGACGCATCCCGCCGTCCGCCCACAGCGGCCAGCCGATGCTGACGGCGCGGCCGGAACGGCGGCCCTGTGCGGCCAGTTCGTTGCGGTGGGCGGCGTAGGCGTCGAGGAAGCCGTTGGCCGCGGCGTAGTCCGCCTGCCCGGGGTTGCCGAGCGCGGCCACCGTGGACGAGAAGGAGAGCAGCAGGTCGAGCGGCTGGTCCCGGGTGGCTTCGTCGAGGTGGACGAGCCCGGCGACCTTGGGCGCGAGCACGGCCCGTACGTCGTCGTCCGTCTTCCCGGCGACCAGCCCGTCCCGCAGCGCGCCCGCGCAGTGCACGATGCCGTGGATCGCGCCATGGCGCGCGACCACCTCGCCGACGAGCGCGTCCACGGCGCCGCGGTCGGCGATGTCGGCCCGCTCGTAACTGACGGTCGCACCGTGCTCGGCCAGGGCCGCGAGGGTGCGGCGGGCGGTCGCGTCCGGTGCGGAGCGGCCGACGAGGACGAGCGCGCCCTCGCCGATGCTTCCGGCGATCTCGCGGGCCAGGACGAGGCCGAGCCCGCCGAGGCCACCGGTGATCAGATACACGCCACCGGCTCGCCAAGGCGCGCTCACCGCGCCCTCTACGACCGGAATTTCGGCCAGACGGCGCACGGAACGCACTCCATCGGCCTGGCGAACCTCCGGCTCGTACGCGTCGCCCGCGCACTCACGGACGAGCCGGGCCAGGGCGTCGGCCGACAGCGGGTCGGCGTACTCGACGCACTGCGTGCGCAGCCGGGGGTGCTCCAGGCTCGCCGTACGCAGCAGCCCGGAGACGCCCGCGAGCACGCGGGACTCCCCCGATCCCGCCACGACCACTTGGAGCAGACCCTCGCGCGCGCCGCCACGGCCCCGCACATCGGCGAGGAGCGAGCGGGTCAGCCGCAGATAGTCCGCGTCCAGGGTGTCGGCGCCGGTCGTGAGCGTCCGTACGGCGGTGGCGCCGGACAGCCGGTCGCGCACCGCGTCCGCGAGGGTGTCGTCGATGCCCGGTCCGACGAGCCACACTGTGTGCTCGCCGGGGACGACAGCGGCGCCGGACGGCCGCGCGGGCTCCCAGCGCGGCTCCAGCCACAACGGCTCGCCGGCCACGGGGGCCGCGTCGCGGGCCGGTTCGGCGGTGGGGCCCGCGAGCCAGTACGAGTCGGTCGCGAACGGGTAGGTCGGCAGTGAGGTCCGGGCCGGGCGGCCCGACTCGAAGAGCGCGTCGAACGACGGGGTGCGGCCCTGTACGTACTCCTCGGCCAGCGACTCCAGGTGGCGCCGGTCCAGCCGGTCGGCCGTCCCCGTGGGCACGGTCGACCGGTTGCCGCTCGCGCGCTCCGGCTTGCGGTCGCCGGTGCGGACCGCCGGGTCGGCGCCGGTCTCCAGCCAGGTGCGCAGGGCGCGGGCCACGTCGCCGGGCGCGGTGGCGATCAGCGCGAGGCGGTGGCGGAAGTGCTTGCGGCCGAGCAGCAGCGTGTGGCTGAGTGCGCGCAGGCTCTGCGCCGGCTCGGCGTCCAGGTGCGCGAGGAGCTGCCGTGCCTGCCGGTCGAGCTGGTCGGCGGTGCGCGCGGACAGCGCGATCAGCCGGGCGCCCGGCTCGTCGGCCCGCGCGGCGACCGGCGGGGCCTCGGCAACCACGAGATGGGCGTTGGTGCCGCTGTAGCCGAACGAACTCACCGCTGCCATACGGGCGTTGGCGTCGCGCTCGGGCCAGTCACGTACCTCGGTGTTGACGTAGAACGGGGTGTCGCTCAAGTCGATGTGGGCGTTGAGGCGGTCGTACTGGATCGTCGGCGGCAGCGTCCGGTGCTTGAGGGCGAGCACGGCCTTGAGGGTGCTGGCGACTCCGGCGGCGCAGGCGCTGTGGCCGATGTTGCTCTTGACCGAGCCGATCGCGCAGTAACCGCGTTCCTCGGTGTGCGCGCCGAAACTCCCGACCAGGCCGTCGATCTCCACCGGGTCGCCGAGGGCGGTGCCCGTGCCGTGCGCCTCGACGAGGCGGATGTCCGCCGGGTCGATGCCGAACCGGTCGTGCACCCGCCGCTGGAGCTGGGTCTGCGCCTCGGCGTTGGGGGCGGTGATGCCGTTGGACTTGCCGTCCTGGTTGACGCCCCAGCCCTTGATCACGGCATGGACGCGGTCGCCGTCGGCCTGTGCGTCGGCGAGCCGCTTGAGCAGCAGGACCCCGACGCCCTCCGCCGGGACGAAGCCGTTGGCGCCCTCGTCGAAGGCGTGGCAGCGGCCGTCCGGGGAGAGCGCGCGCAGCTGGCTCATCGCCACGTGGACGCCGGGGCCGGGGATGACCCAGACACCGCCCGCCAGTGCCGTGTCACTGTCGCCGAGCACCAGGCTGTCGCACGCGGCGGCGATCGCCACCAGCGACGACGAGCACGAGGTGTCGATCGACAGGCAGGGGCCCTTGAGGTTGAGGGTGTACGAGATCCGGCTGGCCAGGATCGCGCTGTTGCTGCCGAGGTTCTGGTGGGCGCTCAGCTCGGTCTCGTCGAGCCGTCCGCCGTAGCCGTTCACCGAGCAGCCGACGAAGACGCCGCACTGGGTGCCGGAGAGCGCCTCGGGGTTGTACCCGGCCTCCTCGACACACCGCCAGCTCTCCTGGAGCAGGACCCGCTGCTGCGGGTCCATGTACTCCGCCTCGCCGGGCGAGATGCCGAAGAACAGCGGGTCGAAGCGGTCGGCGTGCTCCAGCACGCCCATCCACTTGCTGTACGACTTGCCGGGCGTGCCGGGCCGCTCGTCGTAGAACGTCTCGACGGACCAGCGCGAGGCGGGCACCTCGGAGACGCAGTCGCGCCCCTCCACGATGTTCCGCCAGAACTCGTCCAGGTTCTCCGCCTTGGGGAAGGCGCCGGACATCCCGACCACGGCGATGTCGACGAGGTCGACGGCCGGGCGGGGCGTGGATATACGTACGGGCTCCGGCTCCGGCTCCGGCTCCGGCTCCGGCTCGACGATCACCTCGACGACCGGCACGTCCGCCACCGTCGGCTCGGCCGGGAGCGCCGCCCGCTGCTCGGCCGCGAGGTACGCGGCGAGTGCGGCGACGGTCGGGTGGCCGTACACCGTGGTCGCCGAGAGCGACAGCTGGAGGCGGGTGTTGATGGAGCGCGTCCAGGTGACGCCGGTGATGGAGTCCAGGCCCAGCTCGACGAACGGCGTCTCGTCGTCGAGGTCGGCCTCGTCCAGCTCCAGTTCCTTGGCGAGGCTCGCACGCAGCCAGGAGGCGAGCGCGGCGCGCTCCTCGTCACCGGTGCCGTCCTCGGGCACGGCCTCCGGCTCCGCGGCAGGAGCGGGGACCGGTGCGGCGGCCTCCTCGACCGCCGTCGGCGCACCCGTGCCGCCCAGGCATCCCACCAGGTGCTCGGCCAGTTCGGCGATCGTCGGGTGGCTGTAGACCTGCGTCGCGGAGAGCGACAGCTGGAAGTGCGTGTTCAGCTTGCGGGTCCAGGTGACGCCGGTGATGGAGTCCAGGCCCAGCTCGACGAACGGCGCGTCGTCGTCGATGTCCGGCTCCGCCAGCTCCAGCTCGTCGGCAAGGCTCTGCCGCAGGTACGACGCCACCTGGGCAGCCGAAGACCGAGGGCTCGTGACACTCATCAGATCTCCCATGGCCCCCTGGATGAGGGCGGCCAGCTCGCCGAAAGTGGGGTGACCGCATACCTCGGCCACCGTGAGGGAAAGCCCGAAGGTCCGGTTGACCTCGCGCAGCCACACGACGCAGCTGATCGAGTCGAGCCCCAGCTCCACGAGGGCAACGCTTTCGGAGCTGGTGGCCAGATCGGTTCCCAGGACGCCGCTCAGCGTCTCTCGCAAGAACCGTTGCAGGTCACGCTTCACGGGGATCTTAGTACCTGTTTCCCGGTTCATCGCTCAGTGGCCCCGTTCGCTCCGCGGCCGCCGACGAACCCCTTGACCAGGCGTTCGAGAGAGGCGTTCAACACTTCGGGCGCCTCCAGCATCACGAAGTGCCCGACGCCGTCCACGAACTCGACGTCCACGCCGTACTTCGCGGCCGAGGCCGTGTCCGTAGGCATCCACGACGTCGAGTTGACCAGGGTCACGGGCGCCCCGAACCGCTTGGGCAGCCGCTGGAGGTAGCTGAGCATCTCGCGGAAGGACGCCGAGACGATCGTCTCGCCGACGTGCGCGCGGGTGCGCTCCACCAGGGCGACGAGGTCCGCCCGGCGCGTGTTCAGGAAGAGTTCCTCGGCCCGTACCGGCGCGTCGACGAAGCTCTGCACGAACCGGTCCAGTTGCTTGGCGCTGAGCGGCTGCGGGTCGAAGGTGTGGAGCGTGTCCACGCCGACCATGCCCCGCACACGTCCCCCGAGGAGCGGTTCGGCCGCCAGCATGACCGGCCCGCCGAGCGAGTGGCCGGCCAGGACCACGTGCTCGGCGCCGACCCGGGCGACGACGTCGGCCACGTCCCGCGCGTAGGCCTCGACGGTCCAGTGCCGCCGGTCGCGGCCGGAGCCGCCGTGGCCCGCGAGGTCGAGGGTGACGACGGTGTACCGGTCGGCGAAGTACTGGGCCTGCTCCTCCCAGTACGTCATGTCGCAGCCCAGGCCGTGGATGAGGACCAGGGCCGTGGTGCCGGTGCCGAGCACCCTGTAGGCGATGTCGCCGACGCGGGCACTCTCGTCGCGCGGCACGACGGCGGCCGGAGCCGCCTCGGCGGTGTCGGTGGTGTGCGGCTTGCGCGCGATGATGCCGACGTGCTCCATGTCGGGGCCCGGCGCCCCGTACGAACCCCGGTCCACGCCGACCGCGCCGAAGTACCCGGCCCGCTCGACCACGAACCCGGCCGCCTCGCACTCCCGCCGGAAGACCTCGGGGTCGAGGGCGTTGATCAGGCTCGGCCCGCCGACGACGTGGGCCGCCTCGAAGTGGGCCGCCACGTCCGCGATGTAGCCGGGCCACGGGTCGCCCGCCCGCCTGCGCGCCTCGTAGTCGGCGGCCTTGGAGGCCCAGTAACCGAAGTAGGGCGAGTCGGTGCTCAGGAAGACCTTTCCGCCCGGTTCCAGCCAGCGGAACATCTTGCGCAGGGTCACCCCGACGCCCTCGGGCGTGAGGAAGTGCATGACGCGGCTGGCGTGCACGGCGGTGAACCGTCCGTCCTCGAAGTCGACGTCCGGCAGCACGCCCTGACGCAGTGTCAGGCGGGTGCGGGCATCGTCGTTGACGCGCTGTCCCAGGATGTCGAGGTGCTTCTTCTCCATGTCGAGCGCGACCACCCGCGCGCCGCGCTCCAGCGCCGCGATGCTGGCGATGCCGTAGGCACAGCCGAGGTCGAGGACCTCGCCGCCGCACTCGCCCGCGTACTCGGCGAACTCGGAGGAGTACGGGATGAGGTGCTCGACCATCACACCGGTCCGGTTGAGGGTCGCCACCATGCCGCCGAAGTCGATGTTGGCCGCCGACTTCAGGTCCTCCAGGATGTCGTGCTCCCGCGTGACCGGACGCGCGGGCGCGGGCAGCGGGGCCAGCGTCACGGTGTGCGGCCGCGCCTCGACGGGCTCGGGGAGCCGGTGCGGGAAGCCGGCCAGGTCGGCCAGCACGACGGGCTTCTCCGGCGCGGCGGGCCCGGCCGGAGCCGAGGCCTGGACGGCAGGCGCGGCCGGAGCCGGGGCAGCGGGCCGATCCGGGGCCGGAGCCACGCCCTCCGCGACCACCGGCGTCTCCTCCCGCACCCAGTACCGGTTCCGTGCGAAGGGGTACGTGGGAAGCCGCAGGCGCGCCGGGCGGCGGGCGGCCGACTCCGCGTCCGGGGACGGCAGGTCGTGGCCGCGCACATAGCGCTCGGCGAGCGCGGACAGCGCCCGGCGGCGCTCGGTGGCGTCCAGGCCGGCGCCGGGTGCGGTCATCCGCACGGCGTCCGTGCCGTCAGCCGACCGCGCCGGGAAGTCGCGCGCGACGGTTCCCGCGAAGCACCCCGCCCCGGCCGAGCCGTCGCGCCAGCCGCGCCACAGCGCGGCCGCCTCGTCGACGGTGTCGGCCACGACGGCACAGCGGTGCCGGAAGTGGTGACGGCCGTCGCCGAGCGTGCGGGCCAGGGCGGGCAGGTCGGCGTCGCGCAGCTCGCCGTCGGCGATCAGGTCGAGCAGCCGGTCCACGAGCTGGGCGAGCGCCGCCTCGGTCTTGGCGGACAGCGGCAGCAGCTGCCCCACCGCACCGGACTCGGCGGCGGGTGCCGCGGCGGCGGGCACGTACTCCCGTACCACGACGTGCGCGTTCGTCCCGCTCATGCTGAAGGCGCTCACCGCGCCCGTCCTGGGCGCACCCGTCGGGGTCGCCCACTCCTTCGTCGCCTTGTTGACGTAGAAGGGGCTGTCGCTCCAGTCGATGTACTCGTTGTCCTGCTCGCAGTGCAGGCTCGCCGGGATGACGCCCCGGCGCACCGACTCGGACAGGCTCATCAGACCGACCAGGCCGGACGCCGCGAAGGTGTGGCCGAAGTTGGTCTTGGTCGAGGTCAGCGCGCAGAACCCGCGCTCGGTGACGCCCGCGTCCGTACGGAAGGCCGCGCGCAGGGCGTTGACCTCGACCGGGTCGCCGAGCTTGGTCCCGGTGCCGTGGGTGACGATGTGGCCGAGGTCCCTCGGGTCGATGCCGCCGCGCTCGTAGACCGAGGACAGCAGCTCGCGCTGGGACTCTCCGGCCGGTGCGGTGATGCCGTTGGTACGGCCGTCGTAGTTGAGGCCGCTCGCGGCGATCAGGCTGTGCACCGGGTCGCCGTTCGCCTCGGCGGCGGCGAGCGGCCGCAGCACCAGGGCCGTGACCGCCTCGCCGGGCACCATGCCGTCGGCGCGCTGGTCGAAGGTGAAGCACCGGCCCGCCGCGGACAGCATGCCCGCCCGGCTCATCGCGTCCAGCGACTGCGGGGTGAGCACGAAGTTGGCGGCCGCCACCACCGCGATATCGCACTCCTTCTGCCGCAGGCTCAGACAGGCCTGGTGCAGGGCCACCAGGCCCGAGGAGCAGGAGGTGTTGACGGCGAGGACGGGGCCCTTGAGGTCGAGGAAGTACGAGAGCCGGGCGGCCAGGACGCCGTCGTGGTTGGAGGTGACGTTGCCGCCGTCCTTCACCAGGAACTGGTAGTCGCCCTGTTCCACGCCGACGAACACGCCGACGCGCTTGCCTTTGAGCTCCTCGGCGCCGAGCGCCGCGTCCTCCAGCGCCTTCCAGGACTCCTGGAGGAGGTGGCGCTGGCGCGGGTCGATCGTTCTGGCCTCCTTGGGCGCGATCTCGAAGAAGGGGGCGTCGAACTCGTCCGCCCAGTCGATGCTCCCCATCCACCGGTAGCGCTCGCCGTCCGGCCCCGCCGGTACCGAGGCGCCGAACCGTACGGGCGGCAGCTCACGGACCATGTCCTTGCCGTCGGCGAGCGCGTCCCAGAACTCGTCCACCGAGCGGCAGCCCGGGAAGATCCCGCTCATGCCGATGATGGCGACGGGCTCGTCCCCGACGGCGGGCCCGGCCACCACGACAGGCTCGGCGGCCGCCACGGGATCGGCGGTCACCGCCGGAGCCTCCGCCGCCATCCGGACGTCCTCTCCTGCCAGGTGCTCCACCAGTCGTTCGATCGACGGGTGGTCGAAGAGGACGGTGGGCAGGAGCCGCACCCCGACGCGGTCGGAGAGCTGGTGGGCGAGCTGGGTGAGGCGGATGGAGTCGAAGCCGAGGTCGATGAAGTTGCTGCGGTCGTCGATCCGGTGCGCCTCCGCCTTGAGGACGTGCTGGACCACTTCCCGTACCGCGGACGTCAGTTCACCGGTCTTCGGCACCTGGGTGCGCTCGGCGGGCGCCGGCCGCGCGGCCGGTCCTGCCGGGTCGGCGACGGGTGCCGACGCCTGCGCGGTGGGCCGCAGCACCATTGGTGCTGCGAGGTCGGCCGCCAGCAGGCGCTCGAACGCGTCGAGCCCCGCCGTCGTCTCCAGCGCCCGTCGGCCGCTGGAGCGGAGGTAGGCGTCGATGAACTCCGGGTCGGCGGTCCGCTGCGCGGACGCGCCCATACCGCCCTCCTCCCACAGCGGCCACTGGATGGCGAGCGTCCGGTGTCGCGTGGGCCGCTCGGCGAGGGCGCGCGCGTAGGCCGCCTGGAAGCGGTTGGCCACCGCGTAGTCGCCGCTGCCGAAGTCGCCGAGGACGGCGGCGGTGGAGGAGAAGTGGCAGACGAAGCCGGGGCGTTCGGTGTCGAGGCCGAGGGCGCGCTCCAGGGCGAGCGTGCCGTGCGCCTTCGCGCCGAGCACCGCACCGATGGAGGCGGCGGTCTTCGCCGGAAGTGCGACCGGCTCGGCCGCGCCCGCGAGGTGCAGGACGCCGTCGAAGGCGCGCAGCTCCTCGGGCAGTCCCGCCCGCAGCCCCGCCAGCGCGGCCGGGTCGCTCACATCGGACCGGCGGCAGACGACCCGGCTGCCGGAGCGCCGCAGCCCCTCGGCCCAGGCCTCGTCGGCCGCGCTGATCTCCGAGCGGCCGAGCAGGACGAGGTGGGCGCGGTACTCGCGCGCCAGGTATTCGGCCAGGCGGCGGCCGAGGCCGCCGAAGGCACCGGTCAGCACATACGTGCCGCCGTCGCGCAGGACGCTCCGGGTGGGCCGGGCCGGGGTCGCGACGCGCTCGACCCGGCAGGTCCGGCGCACACCGTCCGCCCGGTACAGCACGCTCACCGGGTCCGGCCGACGCTGCTCGGCGAAGAGCAGCGCGGCCCACTGGGAGGCGTCGATCGCCCCCTCGTGCAGGACCACGCGCAGGGCGGTGTCCGGCAGCACCTCGGCGAGCGAGCGCTCGTACCCGATCAGGGCGTCGAGGGCGGCCTGCTCCACGGCGTCGCGGAAGTGCCCGGCCACGAGCAGGTGCGGCACGTCCAGGCGGGCGGCGACCACCGCCCGGATCAGCGAGGCGACGTCGCGCAGCTCGCGCAGCAGGGGCGCCTGTTCACCCGGACCGGCCTCACGGTGCCCGGACGGCCAGAGGTAGTGGATCGCGTCGACGCGCCCGTATTCGGCCGCGACCGCACCGAGCGCCCGCTTCCAGCTGCGCTCGTCGTCGCGGTCCACGGGATACGGGGAGCCGGCGCCGACGAAGACCGGTTCGGCACCGGGCGCGCGCTCGCGCAGGGACCGCTCGTAGGCGGCGCGGTCCCCAGCCCCGTCGAGGAAGCACAGCACGACCTGCGCCTCGGACGCGGGAGCGTCGGGGACGGGGGCGGCGGCCGTCGGCACCCAGCGCTCCTCGAAGAACTCCAGGTCCGGCGAGCCGTCGCTTTCCTCGCGGGACACCTCGGCCGAGGCGGGTTCCGGCGCGGCGGCCTCCTCGCGGCGCAGCCAGAAGTACTCCTCGGTGAACGGGTACGTGGGCAGGCTGATCCGGCGCGCGGGGTGCGCCGCGTCGGTGTGCGGCCAGTGCGCCTCGCCACCGTCCACCCACTGCCGGGCGGTGTGTGCCAGGACGCCGTCGGCGCCGTACATCCGCTGCTCCCCACCGGAGGCGAACTCACCCAGGGCGTCGATGAGTTCGCGCACGTCGTGCACCACGAACGCCACGCGTTCGCTCTGCTGGGTGCGGCCCACCTGGAGGGTGAAGGCGACGTCGGCGAGGCGGCGGGCGCTCGGGCCCGTCTCCTCCAGTTCGGCCAGCCGGTGGGCCAGGTCCTGCGCGTACCGGCGCAGGTTCCGCGGCCCGCGCGCCGACAGCGGCACCAGGTGCGGACCGGCCAGGACGGCGTCCTCGGCCCCGCGCGCGGGCGGCTCCTCCAGAACGGCGTGGACGTTGGTGCCGCCGATGCCGAACGAGCTGACGGCCGCGCGCATCGGCTCGGCCGAGGGGGCGAGCTCGACGAGCCGGTCCACCACGTAGAACGGCGAGGCCGCGAAGTCGATCTGCGGGTTGGGCGCGCGGTGGTTGACGGTCGGCGGGATCCGCCGGTCGCTGACGACCAGGGCGGTCTTGACGAGACCGGCGAGCCCGGCCGCCGCGTCCAGGTGGCCGAGGTTGGACTTGACGGAGCCGATGCCGCAGAAGCCGGTGCGGTCGGTGCGGCGGCGGTAGGCCTCCGACACGGCCATGACCTCGATGGGGTCGCCGAGCCGCGTGCCGGTGCCGTGCGCCTCCAGGTAGCCGATGCTCTCGGGGTGCACTCCGGCGCGGTCCAGGACCGCTGAGACCAGCTCGGCCTGCCCGGCCACGCTCGGGGCGTAGTAACCGGCCTTGCGGTCGCCGTCGTTGTTCATCCCGGCGCCGCGCAGCAGCGCGTAGATGTGGTCGCCGTCGCGGACGGCGGACTCGGCGTCCTTGAGCAGGACCACGACGACGCCCTCGCCGCCGATCATTCCGCTCGCCTCGGCGTCGAACGGCTTGCAGTGGCCGTCGGACGAGAGGGTCATGCCCTCTTCGAAGAGGTAGCCGACGGCGTTCTCGCCGTACATTCCGGCGCCGCCGACCAGCGCGTGGCGGGTCTGGCCGGACTGGATGCCCTGGACGGCGAGGGTCAGCCCGGCCAGCGAGGACGAGCAGTTGCTGTGCACGTACAGGCTCGGGCCGGTCAGGCCCAGCTTGTGCGAGACGGTGGTCGGGATGGTGCCGGGCTGGGCCTGGAGGAAGCCCACCAGCGACTCGGAGTCGCGCCGCGCGTTCCGGGCCGCCAGCGGTGCCTGGTAGAGGGCGTTGCTGGTCGACATGTAGACCGCGCTGTCGGTGATGTCACCGGGCAGCCGTCCGGCGTCCTCGACGGCCTTCCAGGAGTGCTGGAGCAGCAGCCGCAGCTGAGGGTCCATCAGCTCCGCGTCGCGCGGCGAGACCTGGAAGAAGTCCGCGTCGAACAGGCCCTTGCCGCGCATGCTCGCGCGCACCGGAACGTAGTCGGGGTGCGCGATCAGGCTCTCGTCGACGCCCAGCTCGCGCAGTTCGTCGGTGGAGCAGAGCTCGACGCTCTCCTCGCCCGCGAGCAGGTTGCGCCAGAACGCGTGGTGGTCCTCGGCGCCGGGCAGCCGGCAGGAGATGCCGATGACGGCGACGCTGCCGGTGGGAGGCGCGGCGGGGGCCGGTGCGGGCGGCACGCTCTGCGCCTCGGCACGCGCCCCGGTGCCGGCGCTCGCCCGCAGGTGCTCGCTCATCCCGCGCGCGTTGACGCACTTGAAGGTCTCGGCGGCCGTGAACGGCACCCCGTACCGCTTGGCGGCCCGGTCGGCGAGCACGGCAGCAAGCACCGAGCTGCCGCCCGCGTCCAGGAACGCGTCCGTCGGGCCGAGGTCGTCGACGCCGAGCACCTCGCGCCACAGGGCGAGCACATCGCCCTCGTGCGGCAGCGGGGAGCCGGGTGCCGCCTCGACGGGCCGGGGCGCGTCCGCGCGGGTGTGGGCCAGCGCCACCGGACGCTCCTCCAGGGTCTTGCGGTCGACCTTGCCATTGGGGGTGCACGGCAGCGCGTCGATGGGCAGGACGAACGACGGGACCATGTACGGCGGGACCTTCCGGGCCAGGTGCCGGGTCAGCTCCTCGGCCGCCACCGGGCCCGCCGCCGGCACGTAGTACGCCACCAGCTGCCTGCCGTCCGCACGCGTACGGGCCACCACGACGCACTCGCGCACGGCCGGATGAGCGGCGAGGACGTGCTCGATCTCGCCGAGCTCGACCCGGAAGCCGCGGATCTTCACCTGGGCGTCGATGCGGCCCAGGCACTCGATCCGGCCGTCGCTCAGGCGGCGCGCCAGATCGCCGGTGCGGTACATGCGGGTGCCGGGCTCGAACGGGTTCTCGGGGAAGCGCTCGGCCGTCAGCTCCGGCTTGTTCAGATAGCCCCGGGCGAGCCCGGCGCCCGCGATGCACAGCTCACCGGGAACACCGGCGGGCGCGAGCCGGCCCAGGCCGTCCAGGATATAGATCCGGGTGTTGTCGATGGGCGTGCCGATGGTGATGCGGCCGTCCGCCTCGATCCGCCCGGCCGTGGACCAGATGGTCGTCTCGGTCGGCCCGAACAGGTTCCACGCCTCGCAGTCGAGCGCGGTCAGCCGCTCGCGCAGGGTCTCCGGCAGCGCCTCGCCGCCGCACAGCACGCGCACGCGCTCCTCGTTGGTCCAGCCCGAGTGCAGCAGCATCGTCCAGGTCGACGGGGTCGCCTGCATCACCGTGGGCCGCACCGCGCCCAGCAGCGCCGTGAGCCGGCCCGGATCGCGCGCGGTGTCGGCGTCGCAAAGGTGGACGCGCGCCCCGACGATCAGCGGGAGGTAGAGCTCCAGGGCGGCGATGTCGAAGCTGTGGGTGGTCACCGCGAGCAGCCGGTCGTCGGCCCGCAGGCCCGGCCGGTCCGCCATCGAGCAGAGGAAGTTGGTGAGGGCGCCGTGCGGCACCATCACCCCCTTGGGGTCGCCGGTGCTGCCCGAGGTGTAGATGACGTACGCGAGGTCGTCGGCGGTGGCGCGGGCGCCGACCGGGGCGCCGGTGGGCCACGGCCGGTCCATCAGGACCGTGCTGGGCACGTCGGCGAGCTCGCGCAGCCGGGTGCGCAGCGCGCTGTGGGTGAGGACGGCCTGGGGGCGGGCGTCGCCGAGGATGTGGGCGAGCCGGTCCTGCGGGTAGTCGGGGTCGAGCGGGATGTAGGCGCCGCCCGACTTCAGCGTCGCCAGGAGCGCGATCAGCAGCTCGGGCGAGCGCTCCAGGTACACCGCGACCAGGCTGCCGGGGCCGACACCGAGGTCCGCCAGATGGCTCGCCAGACGGCCGGAGCGCTCGTCGAGCTCCGCGTACGTGAGGGAGTCCTGCCCCGCGACGACCGCGAGCGCGTCCGGAGTGCGGGCCGCCTGCTCGGCGAACAGCTCGTGCACGGGAAGCTCGGGGTGGGCGGCCTCGGTGGCGTTCCACTCGACGGCGAGGGTGTGGCGCTCCTCGGGCGAGAGCAGCGAGCACGCGTCGACGAGCCGCTCCGGATCGGCCGGGATCGTCTCCAGGAGGTGGACGTACTGGCGCAGCAGCTGCTCGGCCGTCGCTGCGTCGAACAGGGCGGTGTCGAACTTCCAGTTGACCATCCAGGAGCCGTCGGGCCCGGCGGGCTCGACGACCTCCAGGACGAGCTCGTACTCGCCCTCCTGGTGGATGCCCTCGACGTAGGAGAAGGCGGGGGCACCGGCGGTGATGTCCTCGTGCCAGTCCTGGTACATGAACGCGTACCGGAAGACCGGCGCGCCGCCGTCGCCCGCCGACAGACCGAGCTGGCGCACCAGGGCCGTGAACGGGTACTGCCGGGCGAGGCCGTTGACCAGGTTCTTCTGGACGTCCTTGCACAGGTCGGCGAAGCGCGCCGCGCCGCTGACGCGGCTGCGGACCGGCAGCATGTCGACGAAGTGGCCCACCGTGCGCGCGAAGCCGGTCGCGGGCCGGGTGCTCACCGGCATGCCCACGATCACGTCGTCCTGCTGGGTGTACTGGCGCAGCAGGACCTTGAACGCGGCGAGGTAGGCGGCGGACGCGTAGACGCGCCGGCCGCGGGCGAACTCCGCGATGCGCGCGCCGAGTCCGGCCGAAAGGCGCCGGGTCACCGTGGCCCCGGCGCCGGAGGCGGTGGAGCGCGGCCGGTCGGCGGGCAGGGCCACCGCGGGCAGCGGCTGGGAGAGCCGCTCGCGCCAGTACGCCAGCCGCTCGTCGGCCCCGGCCTCCCCCAGCGCCTCGGCCTCGGCGGCCACGAACTCCTGGTAGGGGGCGCTGGGCTGCGGCGCGCCCGCGATCCGGCCCTCGGCGAGAGCCGTGTACTCCGCAAGCAGGTCCTTGACCAGCAGCACGGCGGAGGCTCCGTCGAGGACGAGGTGGTGGGTGTTGAGGAGCACCCAGGCCACGGCGCCCGGGCCGTGGAAGACGTCGAGTCGGCACAGCGGGCCGCGTTCCAGGTCGAACGGCTTCTTGGCGTGCGCGCGGATCAGCGTGACCGCCTCGCTCGCGTCGGCCACGGAGAGCTGATGCTCCGTCACCACCGGCTGCCCGTGCTGCTGCTGGGCCAGCAGGAGGCTGCCCCCCGCGACCTCGACGGCCGCGCCGAGCACCTGGTGGCGGGCCCGGACCCGGGCGAAGGCGGCCCGCAGGGCGCCGACGTCCAGGCCGGTGGCCTTGAAGCAGAGCGGCACGTTGTACGCACCGGACTCCGGGGACGCCTTCTGCAGCGTCCACAGCCCCTGCTGCCCCTCGGAGAGCGGGTGACGCACGGCGGGCGCCACCGGCTGCGGCGACGCGGCGACTCCCTGCCCGGTGAGGTGGGCCGCCAGCTCGTCGACCGTGGCGTGCTCGAAGAGCAGCGCGGACTCGAACCCCGGGTCGAGATCGCGCTGGATCTCCTTGGCCAGCCGCACCAGCCCCATCGAGGTGAGGCCGAGGGCGGGGAAGTCCACATCGGTGCGGACCTCGGCGGGGTCCACGTCCAGCTGTGCGGCGACGGCGTCCAGGAGCATCTCGCGGACGCCTCCGTCGCCGGTGGGTCGGGGTGCGGACGCGGGCGCGACGGACCGGGCCGCTGCCGTCGGAGCCGCGGCGAGCCGCTCCCCGTACCAGTGCGTCTTCCCGGCGAACGGGTACGTGGGCAGGCTGACGCGCCGGGGCAGCGGCGCCCCGCCGTACAGCGCCTCCCACACCAGGGCCGTCCCGGACAGCCACTGTCGGGCCGCCTCGCGGGGGTCGCCGACGGTCGCCGGCGTCCGTCGTCCGGCCTCACGGCCGGTCAGGTCGGCGTACTCGGCGCCCGGCGCGCCCGCGCCGAGGAACGCCGCCAGCCGAGCGGAGAGTTCCGGCACCGACCGTACGACGAGGGCCAGCCGCACCGGCAGCTCGTCGCGCCCCACCTGCAAGGTGTACGCGAGGTCGCGCAGCGGCACCGCACGGTCGGTGTCGCTGACGAAGTCCGCCAGCCGCCCCGCCACCTCACGCAGCTGGTCGGGGGTCCGGGCGGAGAGCGCAACCAGGCAGGGCTCGTCGGTCAGATGCGCAAGCGCCGGGGCCACGTCGCCGCCTCCAGAGTGTTCCTCGATGATCAGATGTGCGTTGGAGCCGCCCGCGCCGAAGCAGGAGATCCCGGCGCGCCTCGGCAGCGGCCGCCCGTCGGCGTCGGCCGGGGTCCACGGCGCGAGCTCGCGCTGCACCGCGAACGGCGTCCGCTTGAAGACGATCCCGCCGTTCAGCTCCTCGGCGTTGATCGACGGCGCGAGCTGTCCGTGCTTGAGCTGCATCAGGACCTTGGTGAGACCGGCGATGCCGGACGCGCTCTCGGCGTGGCCGAGGTTGGACTTAAGCGAGCCGACCGCGCAGTACTGGCCCGCGCGTGCGGTGCCGAACGCGCGGCTGAGCGCGGAGATCTCGATGGAGTCGCCGAGCGCGGTCGCCGTGCCGTGCGCCTCCACGTAACTGACGGTGGCGGGCTCGACGCCCGCCTTCTCCAGGGCGCGGGCGACGACGTCGCGCTGGGCCGTGAGGCTGGGCATGCTGTACCGGCTGGTCCGGCCGCCCGCGTTCACCGCGCTGCCCTTGATGACCGCGTAGACGTGGTCGCCGTTGGCCAGCGCGTCCTCCAGCGGCCTGAGCACGACGGCGCCCACGCCCTCGGCGGCGAGGAAGCCGTCCGCGTGCTCGGAGAACGGCCGGCACCGGTCACCGGCGGACAGCAGCCCGTGCTCGGCGAGCACGTCGAAGTGGTCGGCGTTCAGGAGCAGGTTGACGCCACCGGCGACCGCGCAGTCGTTGTCGCCGCTGTACAGGCTCTCCAGGGCGAGGTGGATCGCCGTGAGCGACGACGAGCACGCCGTGTCGAGGGCGATGCTCGGACCCTGGAAGTCGAAGAGGTACGAGGTGCGGTTGGCGATCGAGGAGTGGGCGGTGCGCCCGTTGTACGTGGCGTTCATGGCGCCCGCGAACACCCCGACCCTGCCCTGCCGGTTGAGCGCGTCGGCCGTGTATCCGGCGTCCTGGAGGGCGCTGTGGACCGTCTCGATGAACAGCCGCTCCTGGGGGTCCATGGCGGCGGCCTCGTCGTCCGGGATGCCGAAGTACTCGGCGTCGAAGGCGGCGACGTCCGCCAGGAACCCGCCCTTCGGGCGCTCCCTGCCGTCCTCCTCCCAACGCAGCCACCAGCGGTCCTCGGGGTACTCGGTGGTGCAGTCGAGGCCGTGGCGCACGTTCTCCCACAACGCGGCGGGGTCGGCGGCCCGGGGATAGCGGCCGCCGAGGCCGACGATGGCGATGTCGCGGAGGCGGGGAGCGGGCACGGCCACGGGCGCCTGGACCGGGGGCACGGCCGGAGCCGCTTCCTCGACCGGGGCGGCGGTGTGCGGCGGCTCCTGGGCGCCCAGCACCTCGGCCAGCCGCACGGGGTGCGCCCCGGTGAAGTACCCGGCGACCTCGCGGACCGTCGGGCAGTCGAAGAACAGCGTACTGCTGAGCTCGTCGAAGTCGCGGCCGAGCGCGTTGTTCAGCTGGATGACAAGGATCGAGTCGAGACCGAGGTCGAAGAGGTCGGCGTCGGGGGTGAGGTCCCCGGGCGCCATCCGCAGCGTGTCGGCGACCAGCGCGGTGACGTACGCGACGGCGCGCTCCGCGAGGTCGGTGGACGGCGGCTGGGCCTGCGCCGGGCGAGCGCCGAAGAGCCTGAGCAGCTCCGGGCGGCGGGTGTCCAGGAAGTGGTCGGTCAGCTCGTCGAGCGTCCGCAACTCGAAGAAGAGCGTGCTGGGCACGTCCTCGAAGTCCCGCGCGACCGCGTTGTTCATGCCGGAGACCAGGATGGAGTCGAGACCGTAGTCGTGCAGGTTCCGGCCCGGATCGAGCTGATCGTCCGTCAGGCGCAGGGCATCCCGCAGGAGTTGCTCGAAGTAGGCGAGGGTGCGCGCCCGCAGGCCGAGGTCGGGGACAGCGGCAGTGACCGCCGGGAGGGCGTCCGCGTGCGACTCGTCCGTACGGACCGGCGCAGCGCCGCCGTTCTCGGCGACGGTCACCTGCTGGCCCAGGACATGCGCCCCGGCGTCCGGCTGCCCCACCTTGTGGAAGCCCTCGGCCCGCAGTACGTCCACCCAGCTCTCGGGCGTGAGCACCGGGCTGCCCGGGATGCGCAGGTCCGCGTCCCGGTACAGCCACCAGCCGTCGACCAGGCCGAACGTCAGATGCGCCAGGAGCGTGTTGCGGCTCATCTCGTTCATGAAGAGCAGCCCGCCCCGCCGCATGGCCGCCTTCACGTTGCGCAGGGTCAGCGCGATGTCCGCGGTGGCGTGCAGCACGTTGGTGGCCACCACCACGTCGAACCCGCCGGGCTCGATGCCCTGCTCCCCGGGCGGCTTCTCCGCGTTGAAGATACGGGTCGTCAGATACGGGTGGCGCGGCAGCAGTTGCTCCTCGGCGCGGAACAGGAACGCCTTGGAGAGGTCGGTGTAGCAGTACTCCGCGACCGCGTCGCCCAGCGGCTCCAGCGCCGCCAGCACCTTGGCGCTGGTCGCGCCGGTTCCGGCCCCGACCTCCAGGATGCGCGGACGGCGGCCCGGGTGGGCCCGGCGCCAGCGGCGCACCGCGTCCACGACCAGCTCGCTCAGCCGGTCGTTGAAGTAGTCGGCGATCGGGTCGCCCCGGTAGACGCCCTCCACACGGGACATCGAGGAGCCCGGGAAGAGGATCTCGGTGGCGGGGCGCTCCCCGGCGAGGACCTCGCGCAGGGCCAGCAGACAGGACTCGACGAGGTCGACCTGGGCGCGCTGGTTGGCGCCCGGCTGCCAGTCGGCGCGCTCCGCGTACCACTGGCTCCACAGCTCGGCGGGGTCCAGGTCTCGCGCGGCGGGCAGGGCGCGCCGTCCGCCGCGCACCTCGATGAGCCCGGCGGCGGTCAGCACGCGGTCGCTCTCCGCCAGCCAGCGGCCGTACTTGGCGGGGATCCGCCCTTCCAGACCGTCCAGGCCGAGATCGCGCAGCGTGGTGAAGAGCAGCCGCTCGGCCAGCTCGCACAGGCGCGGGTGCGGCAGGAACCGGCCGAGCCGTTCGACCTCGCCGTCCGGTGCGCGGTGCGCGGCCACGACCGCGTGGAGCACGGAGGGCAGCCGGTCCGGCCCGTCCTCGGGCACAGCGGCGGGCGCGCCCGGGCGCGCGTCGGGCACGAGCCCACGCAGCGCCGCCTCGTCGAAGGTGCGCATCAGCGCGATCTGACCGTGCTCGCCGCCGAGGAAGTGCGCGAGGGTGCGCAGGGCTTCCTCGGGGTCGAGGGAGTCGATGCCCGCCGCCGCCATGCGGGCGCGGTAGAAGTCGTCGCTGACGACGCCGGCGACACCCCAGTAGCCCCAGTTGACGGACTTCACCACGGGCCGGGCGGTGCCCGGCGCGGTGGGCCACCGGTCCGCCAGGTCCAGGGCCAGCGCGTCCTTGAAGGTGCACCCGGCCGCGTAGTTTGCCTGGCCCGCGTCCCGTACGAAGCTCTCCACCGAGGAGAAGAAGAGGACGAAGTCCAGCGGCTCGGCGGCGAACGCGCGGGCGAGGTGGACGCCCACGTCGACCTTGGCGGTCAGCGCCGCGCGGAACCGGTCCTCGTCCATGTTGGCCAGCGTCTTGTCCGCCAGCACGATCGCGGAGTGGACCACGCCGTCGATCCGGTCGTGGCGCTCCTTGATGCGCCGGTACGCGGCGGCCAGCGCCGCCTCGTCGCTCGCGTCCGCCTGTATGTACAGGGGCTCCCCGGCGCCGAAGGCCCGCGCCCGCGCCGCCAGGTCGGCGAGGGAGGCCGCGACGGCGCCCTCCAGGGGACGTCGGCCTATCCACACGATCGCCGCCCGGTGGTGCTCGACCATGTGGCGGCTCCACAGCTCGCCGATGCCGCCCGCCCCGCCCACGACGACATAGCGGCCGCCGTCCCGGTAGGGCGCGGTGGCGGGGGCGAGCGGGGCCACGGGCCGCAGCTCCTGGGCGAGCCAGCGGCCCTCGCGCAGGGCGAGCGTGGTCCCGGCCGGGACTGCGGGCAGGGCGAGTCCGGCCGCGCGCAGCGCGTCGCCGGGCGCCTCGGCGGGCAGGTCGAGGAGGCGGACCGTCCAGCGGGTGTGCTCCTTGGCGGCGCTGCCAAGGAGGCCGTGCACACCGGCGTGGGTCGCCGCGACCAGGTCGCCGGCCTGCGCGCGCTGGGTGGCGAAGGTGAGCGCGGTCCAGGTCAGCGACTTGGTGCCGAGGCCGAGCGAGAGCAGCGCCCGCACCAGGCGGTACACCTCGACGGCGCCCCGCTCCTGGCCGGCGACGGGGTCGGACCCTTCGTACGGCGCCACCCAGACGAGGTGCGTGGGCGTCCGCCCAGTGCTGCGGATCCGCTCGGCGATCTCCGCCACCGAGGCCCCCTCGGGCAGCTCCACCAGCCGGTGTCCGGGCGCCAGCGCCCCGAGCTCATCGCGCAGGCGCCGGTCGGCGTCGAAGACGAACACGTCACCGGGCAGTCCCGCCATCTCACCGGTGGCGGAGGGGAGTTCGGCGGGCTTGGGCTCCCACACGGGCAGGAGGGTGCGCAGGGCCGAGGCCCGGCCGCCGTCCATCTTCCCGTCGAGCACCCGGTAGGCGAGGCCCCGCAGCGCGGCGCAGACCCGCCCTCCGGCGTCGGTGAGGTCGATGTCGAGCACCTGGCCCGCGCCCTCGGCCCGCTCCCCGGGCGCCGGGCGCACCCAGGCGTACATCTCCTCCTCGCACTCCGCGAAGACGTCGAGCCGGTCGAGCGCGAACGGCACCGGTGTGGCCGACGCCGCCCGGGGCCGCGACGCCGCGCCCGCCTCCGTGTCGAACCGGGGGTCGAGGCCGAGCGAGGCGTGGATCGCCGCGTCCAGGAAGCCCGGGTGCAGCGCGTACGACTCCAGGGAAGCGCGCGAGCCACCCGGCAGCCGCAGCTCGGCCAGCACCTCGCGCCGCCCGTCGGGGGCGCCCCGGTGCAGGGTGCGCACCAGCCGGAAGCCGGGGCCGTAGGCGACTCCGGCGCGGGCGATGTAGGCGTAGCACTCGTCGCCCGACAGCGGCCGCAGCCGCAGGGCGGCGCGCAGCCGGTCGAGCGCGACCGCGGGCCGCTCTCCGGCGGGCGCGGCGCTCGCGCGTCCCTGGACGTGGACCTGTCCGCCGTCCTGGGCCGAACCGGTCAGCTCGAAGCGGGACGAGTCCGGCGCCGCGTCCTCGGTCAGGGTGAACTCGACCGTGCGGCCCCGGCCCCCGACCGCCACGGGCCGTACCCAGCTGACGTTCTTCAACGTGACCCGCGATCCGGCGGCGGGCAGCGCACGGCGCACGGCCGTGTACGCCATTTCCAGGCTCGCCACGGCCGGGAGCAGCCGCTTCCCGTCGACCACGTGGTCGCGGAGCACGAACTCCTCGCCGGTGAACCGGGAGCGGTAGCGGACCGCGCCGAGCCCGGACACGTTCTCGTGGAGCAGGGGGTGCGCCGGCGCGGGCCCGGATACCTCGACGGCGCGGGCCGGCCACGGGTGGACGACCCGGCTGAACGGGTAGGCGGGCAGGCTGGTCCGGCGGCCTGGCGCGGTCCTGGCCAGCCGCCGCCACTCGACGTCGGCGCCCCGCACCCACGCCTGGGCGAGCTTCTTCGGCTTGCCTCTCTCCAGCCAACCGGCGACCTTGGCCGCGCCGGGGCCGTCGGCGGCGCCGCCACGGGGAACTTCGCCCGTGAAGCGGCGGGCCGAGTCCCGGCCGACGAGGAACAGCGCCAGCTCGTCGGCGAGTTCACCCAGGTCACGGACGACGAACGCCACCCGGTGGGCCATCGCCACCCGGCCCACCTGGAGCGTGTACGCCACATCGCGCAGTCGCAGCGTGGGCCTCGGGCTCTCCAGGGCCGCCCGCAGCTCGCGCGCGTAGGCGGCCAGGTTGTCCGGGGTGCGCGCCGACAGCGGGACCAGCTGCGGGGAGCGGTCGTCGGTGGCGGGCGCGGCGGCCTCGTACTCCTCGAAGATCGCGTGCGCGTTGCTGCCGCCCAGGCCGATGGAGCTCTGCGCCGCCCGGCGCGGGCCCTCGCCCCGCGGCCACTCCCGCAGCCGGTCGACCACGTGGAACGGCGACGTCCCCAGCTTCAGCTGGGGGTTGGGGGTGGTGTAGTTGAGGGTCGGGGGAAGCTCGCCGTGGTAGAGGCCGAGCAGCACCTTGACGGTCCCGGCGAGCCCGGCCGCCGAGTCCAGGTGGCCGAGGTTGGACTTCACCGAGCCGATGCCGCAGTAGCCGGTCTCGTCGGTGGCCTCGCGGTACGCCTCGGTCAGCGCGGCCAGCTCCACGGGGTCGCCGAGCTTGGTGCCGGTGCCGTGCGCCTCCACGTATCCGATGGAGCGCGCGTCGACGCCGGTGCGCTCCAGGGCCCGGCGGATCACCCGGCTCTGGCCGTCGACGCTGGGGCTGTAGAAACCGGTGGCCTGGGCGCCGTCGCTGTTGGTCGCCACACCGCGCAGCAGGCCGTAGATGTGGTCGCCGTCCGCGACGGCGTCCTTGGCCCGGCGGATCAGCAGCGCGGCGACGCCCTCGCCGCCGACCATGCCGTCGGCGGTGGCGTCGAACGCCTTGACGCGGCCGTCGCCGGAGAAGTTGAGTCCGGGCTTGTGGACGTAGCCGCGTCCGTCCGTACTGGCCGCCGAGGCCGCCGCGACCAGGGCGAAGTCGCTCTCGCCGCTCTGCACCGCGCGGGCCGCGAGCGAGAGGGCGCTCAGCGAGGACGAGCAGTTGGAGTGGACGGCGAGGCTGGGGCCGCCGAAGCCGAGCTGGTACGAGATCATCGAGGCGACCGTGCCGCTCTGGGCCATCACCCACGACAGGTACTCCTGCGGATCCTCGATCACGGGCGCCGCGTCCGGGGCGGGCGCTCCGTAGAAGTGGTTGCCGCTGGTGACGTAGACGCCGGTGTCCGGGATGTCGCGGTGGTCGTAGCCCGCGTCCTCGACGGCCTTCCAGGCATGCAGGAGCAGCTGGCGGAACTGCGGGTCCATCAGGGCGACGTGGTTCGGGGAGAGCCGGAAGAACTCGCCGTCGAAGACGTCCTTGTCCGCGAGGGCGGAGCGCAGCGGCACATAGCCGGGCTCGCGCAGCACCCGCTCGGGCACCCCGGCCCCGCGCAGCTCCTCCTCGGTCCAGAACCGGGTGGTGCCGTCGCCGCGCCGCAGGTCCTCCCAGAACTTCCAGTGGTCGTCGGCGTCCCCGAAGCGGCAGGCGATGCCGACGATCGCCACGGCGTCCTCGGGCAGGTCCGCGGCGGCGTCCGGGGCGACCGCGACGGTCTCCTGCTCGGCCCGCGCAGCCGGGACCGCGGCGAGCGAAGTGTGCTCGCGCACATACGCGGCGATGCTGCGCGCGCTGGCGTACTTGAACAGGTCGGCCGCCGCGAACGGCACGCCGAGGCGGTCGGCGATGCGCTCGGCGAGCACCACGGCCGCCAGCGAGTTGCCGCCCACTTCGAAGAAGGAGGCGGTGGGGCCGATGTCGCGGACCTGGAGGACGTCTTGCCAGCAGGCCAGGACCCGCTCCTCGATGTCGGCGAGCGGCACCCCCTCGGGGGCGGCAGGCGTGGGCGCGGCCGTGGCGGGCGCGAGGGAGATCTCGCGCCGCATCAGCGCGTTGCGGTCCACCTTGCCGCTGCCGGTCAGCGGAACGTCGTCGATCGGCACGTAGAAGTCCGGGACCATGTACGACGGCAGCCTCTCGCGCAGGTGCTCCTTGAAGCCGGCCGCGTCCGCCGTGCGCCCCGGGCCCGGCCGGTAGTAGGCGACGAGCTGCTTGGCCGCGTCCTCGCCGCGCGCCACCACGACGCACTCGGCGACGGCCGGGTGAGCGGCCAAGTGGTATTCGATGTCGCCCAGTTCGACCCGGTTGCCCCGGATCTTGACCTGGAAGTCGAGCCGCCCGAGGTAGTCGATCTCACCGTCCTCGTTCCAGCGCGCCAGGTCGCCGGTGCGGTAGAGCCGCGCGCCCGCCACCAGCGGGTGGGGCACGAACTTCTCGGCCGTGAGCTCGGGGCGGTTGACGTACCCCTCGGCGAGCCCGGTCCCGGCGATGCACAGCTCGCCCGGCTCGCCCTCGGCCACCGGCCGCAACCCCTCGTCCAGGATGAGGACTTCGGTGTTGGCGATCGGCCTGCCGATGGTGATGGGCGCGTCGGGGCGGACCAGGGTGCCGGTCGAGTAGACGGTGGTCTCGGTCGGCCCGTACAGGTTCCAGGCCTCGGTGCCGGTGCTCAGGAAGTGGTCCTTCAGCGTACGGGACAGGGCCTCGCCGCCGGTGAAGACCCGCACGCCCTCGGTGTTGCGCCAGCCCGAGTGGAACAGCATGCTCCAGGTCGCCGGGGTGGCCTGCATGACCGTGGGGCGCACCTTGCCGATGCGCTCCTTCAGCCGGTCGACGTCCTTGATCGTCGCGCTGTCGCACACATAGCAGCGCCCGCCCGTGACCAGCGGCAGGAACAGCTCGACCTGCGCCATGTCGAAGCTGACGGTGGTGACCGCGAACAGCGTGTCGGTGCGGCCGAGTCCGGGTTCGGCGGCCATCGAGCGCAGCAGGTTGGTGAAGCCTCGGTGCGGGATCATCACGCCCTTGGGCTTGCCGGTGCTGCCGGAGGTGTAGATGACGTACGCGAGGTCCGCCTCGGTCACCCTCACCCCGGGCCGCTCGCCCCGGGCCGCTGCGGCCGCGAGGTCGTCCCGCTGCTCGTCGAGGACCACGAGGCCGCCCGGCGCGGCCGCCCGCGCCTCGGCCGGCCGCGCGTCGAGCAGAGCCTGGGCCCGCGCCTTGAGCCGGGTCTGGGTGACGACCAGGGAGGTGCCGCTGTCCCCCACGATGTCGGACAGCCGCGCGGCGGGCAGCTCCGGGTCCAGCGGAACGTAGGCGGCGCCCGCCTTGAGGATGCCGAGCAGCGCCACGACCATCGCGGCCGAACGGTCGAGGAAGACCGTCACCAGGTCGTTGGGACGCACGCCCCGCGCCACCAGATGGGCCGCCAGCGCGTCGCTGCGGCGGCGCAGTTCGTCGTACGTGAGGATCTCGTCCGCACCGGTCACCGCGACCGCGTACGGGGTCCGGGCCGCGGCCGCGTCGACCAGGTCGTGCACACAGGGGCCGTCGGCCGCCACGGGACCGGCGTCGGCCGCGAAGAGCGCGCGCAGCTCGTCCAGGCCGACCTCCGGGTCGGAGGTGACGGCTTCGAGGACGCGCCGGTAGCGCTCGCCCAGGCCCGCCACGAAGTCGGCGCCGAACAGCTCCGGGTGGTACTTCCAGTGCAGCGCGTACCCGTCGCCCTTGCCCCACACCTCGACGGACAGCTCGTACTCGCCCTCCTGGTGCAGCTCCTCGACCAGCTCGTAGGGGCGGTCCGGGTCCGCGATGCCGTCGAGCACGTCCTGGAAGACGAACGCGGTCTGGAAGACCGGCGAGCGGCCGGACGGCGCGGCCTGGGCCAGCTCGCGGGCGAGCGCGGCGAACGGGTAGCTGTGCAGCATCCCGTCGGCGACCTCGCGCTGCACCTGGGCCACCAGCTGCCCGAAGGTTCCGCCCCCGGCGAGATCCACCCGGACGGGCATCATGTTGATCATGAGCCCCATGGCATCGGCGAACCCGTCGCCGCCCCGCTCGTTCACCGGCATCCCGACGACGACCTCGCGCTCCTCGGAGTAACCCGCGAGCGTGACGGCGTACGCGGCGAGCATGACCGTGGAGGCGAAGGCGCGCCGGTCGGCGGCCGTCTCCCGGACGGCGCGGGCGAGTTCACCGGACAGCTCGCTGAAGCGGGTCTCCCCCGCGAAGCGGTCCACGACCTCGGCGTACGGCCGGTCGGTGGGCAGGCTCAGCGCTGCGGGCGGGCCCGCCAGCTTCTGTCGCCAGTAGCCGAGCAGCTCCGCGCGCCGGCCCGGCAGCGTCGCGCGCTCCTCGCGCACGAACGCCTCGAAGTCGGCGCCCGATCGGGCCGCGTCCGGCTCGCCCCCGGCCAGCAGCGTCTCGTACGTGTCGAACAGCACCCGCGCGAGGAGCCGGGCCGAGCTTCCGTCGAAGACGAGGTGGTGGACGCTGACGAGCACGATCGAGGTGTCCGCCGGGCGGGCGAAGACCCGGATCCGCAGCAGCGGCTCCCCCTCCATGGCGAACGGCCGCTTGTGCTCGGCCTCCACGGCCGTCAGCGCCCCGGCCTCCGCCGACGCGCGCAGATCCACGCGCGCGTAGTCGAGCTCACGGCCCGGGTCGACCGACTGCACGGGCCGGTCGCCCTCGCGGCCCAGGACCGTGCTCAGCACCGGATGCCGCCGGACGACCGCGCGGCAGGCCCGCTCGAACACCGCCTCGTCGAGCCCGGAGACCCGGAAGCAGAGGGGAACGTTGTAGGCGGCCATCTCCGGATACGCCTTCTGGAGCGCCCAGAGACCGCGCTGGCCCTCGGAGAGCTCGTACGTCCGCGCGCCCGCCCTGAGCCGCCGCAGCAGGTCACCGACCTCGCTGTCGGTGACCTTGCCCGCCCTGTAGTCGGCGATGAGGGCGCTGAGCTCGTGCTTCACTTCTGAGTTCTCTCTCCGTCGAGGAGCGCGATGGCGTCGTCGAGGTCCAGGTCGCCGTCACCCAGGCGCTCCAGCACCTCCAGGACCTCGGACTGCGGGGCGGTTTCGGGGGCGGGGCGCGTACGCCCCACGGGAACCAGCCGGGCGACCCCTTCGGGGTGGGAGGCCGCCAGGTGCGCGGCCAGCTCGCCGACCGTGGCGTACTCGAACAGCGCGCTGGGCACGAAGCCCGGCGCGACGGTCGCGGCCAGCTCGCGGGTCAGCCGGACGATTCCCAGCGAGCTCAGGCCCAGCTCCAGGAACCCGGCGTGCGGTGCGACCTGCCGGGCGTCGTGGCCCAACTGGTCGGCGAGCAGCCCGCACAGGAACCCGAGCGCCCGCTCTTCGGCGACCTCGGTGGTCACGGCGCGGTGCGGCACGGGCTCGCCGTCGGCGAGGAAGCGCCAGTGCGCGGCGGCGGGCCGAAGCCGCGCCATCGGCGTCGGCCGTACCGGGGCCGCGGGCTCCGGTGCCGGCGCGGGCCGGGCGTCCGCTGCCGCCGACACCCAGTGCCGGTCCTTGGCGAACGGGTACGTGGGCAGGTGGAGGCGGCGCGGCGGGACCTCGTGCAGCGCGCTCCAGTCGACCGCGTACCCCTCCAGCCACAGCTCGGCGATCTTGCGCCAGTTGCCCTGCGCGGCCCATCGGCCGACCAGTTGCTCGCGCACCTCGTCCTCGTCCAGCAGCCGTGCGCCGGACGGGCGTGCCTCGACGCGGCCCCGCCAGAGGTCCGTGGCGGCGGCGCCGTCACCGGTGAGGAAGCGGCCGAGGCCGTCCTTGACCTCGTCGAGGCTGTGGGCGCGCAGCACCAGCCGCTCCTCCAGGGCGACCCGGCCGGTCTGGAGGGTGTGGGCGAGGGCGGACAGGTCGAGGTCGTCGTGCGCGTCCAGGAAGCGCAGCAGCTTGTGCGCGTACGCGCGCAGCCGGTCCTCGTCCTTCGCGGACAGCGGGACCAGCACCCCGCCGGGGACGTCCGACGGCCGCGCCGCCTGTGGCGCGGGCGCCTCCTCCAGGACGACGTGCGCGTTGGCACCGGTCGCGCCGAACGCGCTGACCCCGGCCCGGCGCGGCGCGCCGTCCTCGCTCTCCCACGCCGCCAGCTCCGTCTGGAGCCGGAACGGCGAGTCGGCCAGGTCCAGGTACGGGTTGGCGCGCTCCGCCGGTACCAGCGGGGTGAGTGTGCGGTGGTGGAGCTGGAGCACGGCCTTCGTCAGCGCGCTGATCCCGGCCGCCGACTCGGCGTGCCCGATCGCCGACTTGACCGAGCCGAGCGCACAGAAGCCCGTACGGTCGGTGTGCGCCCGGAAGGCCCGCTCCAGGGCCTCCACCTCCATCAGGTCACCGATCTCGGTGCCGGTGCCGTGCGCCTCCACGTATCCGAGCGAGGCGGGGTCGACCCCGGCCCGGTCCAGGCAGTCGGCGACGACGGCCTGCTGCGCGGCGGCCGACGGCACCCGGAAGCCGGGGGTGCGGCCGGAGTGGTTGACCGCGCTGCCCTTGATGACCGCGTACACCGCGTCGCTGTCCTCGACGGCCCGGCTCAGCGGCTTGAGCAGCACCGCGCCCACGCCCTCGGCCGACACATAGCCGTCTGCCCCGGCCCCGAACGACCGCGCGGGCGCCTCCTGGGCGAGCAGACCGAGCAGGCCGTACGTGCGGTACTTGCCGGGATGCAGGGAGAGGTTGACCCCGCCTGCGAGCGCGGCGTCGCACTCGCCCCGGCGCAGCGCCTCCACCGCCAGGTGCACGGCGCTGAGCGAGGACGCGCAGACCGTGTCGACGGCCAGGGACGGGCCCTGGAAGTCGCAGAAGTGCGAGACGCGGTGGGCGATGGTGGCCGCGTTCAGGGCCTGCGCGACGCGCTGCCCCTGCCGTACGGCCTCCTCCTGGAGCAGGGCGTAGTCCCGGTGCATGACACCGACGTACACGCCCACCGCACGCCGCCGCTCCCCGTCCCCGGCGGCGGTCAGGGCGTCCGGGGTGTACCCGGCGTCCTCCACGGTCTCCCAGCACACTTCGAGGAACAGCCGTTCCTGCGGGTCGAGTTGGGCGGCCTCGTCCGCCGGGATGCCGAAGAAGGCCGCGTCGAAGGAGTCGACGTCGTCGACGAACCCGCCCCAGCGGGACAGGCCCGGATGGGCGTCCCGCGCCCACCGGCCGGCGGGCACCTCGCCGACGCAGTCCCGGCCCGCCTTCAGGTTCTCCCAGAACTCGGCGACGTCGGCGGCCTTCGGGTAGCGCCCGGCGATGCCGACGACCGCGATGTCCTGGCTGTCGAGCAGCTGGGACCGTCCAGCCTGCGGCTGCCGGGTGCTCCGGCGCTCGCGCGGAACCGGAACCTGTACGGGTCGCTCGGCGACGGCCGTTCCGGACGCGCTCAGGTGGTCCGCCAGCGCCCCGACCGTCGCGTGCTCGAAGAGCAGCGTCGGCGACAAGCGCGTGTCCAGCGCCTGCTCCAGGCGGCCGGCGACCTGGAGCAGCTTGGCCGAGTCCAGGCCCATCTCGTAGTAGCTGAGGGTCCTGGAGACCTCACCGGCGGGTACGCCCAGCTGCTCGGCGATGACGGACGCGACCACCGAGCCGACGGCGTCGGCGGAGGCCGACGGCGTCACGGCAGCCGCGAGCGGTGCCACGGGCGCGACCGACGCCTGCGTGCGGCGGGCCGGGTCGATCAGGCCCGCGTGCCGCACCAGCTTGCTGCTGAAGTCCGTCAGTTCGCCGGTCTTGCGGCCCTCCGCGTCGAAGAACTCCATGGTGAAACCGAGCAGTTCCTCGCTCCGGCGGACCGAGGACCGCCGCACGCGGGTGCGGCAGGCGTCGCCGAAGGCGGCGGACGCGCGGAACGAGCCGTAGTGCAGCGGCAGGAACAGCTTGGCATCGCCGCTCTCCGCGTACGCCAGGGCGCCGCTCGCGCCGACGGCGCTGCCGTCGATGAGGGTGGGGTGGAAGAGCTCCCCGCCCGCACCCCCGGCCACGCCGAGCCGCACCCAGATGTCCTCGGCGCCGACGGACACCGTGCCGTCGGCCTTCATGGGCCCGGAGTGGGCCACTTCCCGGGCCCGGTAGGCGCCGTACACCTCGTCGAGGCCGGTCACTCGCGCCCCGGGCTCGGCGTCGGCGGAAAGGTGCTCGCTGAAGGAGACCGGGCTGGTGAGGCGGTGCATCTCGGCGGTGACGTACCGCTCCGCGTCGGCTCCGGTGACCTCGATGCGCCAGCCGTCCGGGGCGTGCTCGACGGCCTCGACACGGAGGTCGAGGGAGCTGTCGGCGTCCACGCCCAGCGGGCGGTGGATCGACAGGTCGCGCAGCTCCAGCGTGTCGTGGGCGAAGCCCGACTCGGCGAAGCACCGGTACAGCAGGTCGATCCAGGCCAGGCCGGGCAGCAGTCGGCGGCCGTAGACGCGGTGGTGGTCCATGACCGGGTCCCCGGCCGTCACGCGCCGGGTCCACACCTGCGTCCCGGCGGATCCGGCCCGCGTGACCCGCGTGCCCGTGCGCACATCGGTCCGGGTCAGCTCCGGCAGCGCGACCGGACCGCGGGTGGCCGGACCCGCGGGCGCGGGGCGGTGTTTGAGGATCACGTGTCCGTTGGTGCCGCCGTCGGCGAAGCTGCTCAGCGCCGCGTACGGCAGGGCCGCCTCCGCCGCCTGCCGGGGGAAGGCGAGGCCGGCCGCGTCGAGGGAGAAGTGCTCCATGGGCTCCTGGCCCGAGCGGAACGGCACCATCCGTTGGTGGTGGACCATCAGCGCGACCTTGATGAAGGCGGCGATGCCCTCCGCGCACAGCGGATGCCCGATGTTGGGCTTCATGGAGCCCAGGTGCAGCGGCGCGGCGGTCGGCTCGCCGTCGCGGTAGACCGCCTGGACGGCCTTCAGTTCGAGGAGGTCGGTCAGCTGCGAGCCCGAGCCGTTGACCTCCAGGTAGCGCACGTCCAGCGGCGCGCGGCCCGCCTGGCGCAGCGCGTCGCGCATGACCTGCTTCTGGGCCTGGAGGTTGGGGGTGGCGGGCCCGGCCGTACGGCCGTCGTTGTTGATGGCGATGCCGTCGACCACGGCGTACACCGTGTCGCCGTCCCGCTCCGCCTGCTCCAGCGGCTTCAGTACGACGACACCGCAGCCCTCGCCGAGGACCACTCCGGCGGCGCGGCGGTCGAAGACGTGGAACTCGCCCCGCTCCTGCAACAGGCCCCGTCGGCGGAAGAGTTCGTGGTCCTCGGGGTCCGTGAGCAGGCTGACGCCCGCCACCACCGCGAGGTCCACCGACCCGGCCGCCAGCGCGTCGGTGGCGAGCTTCATCGCCACCAGCGAGGAGGAGCAGGCCGTGTCCAGGACCATGGCCGGGCCGCGCCAGTTGAAGAACTGGGAGATGTTCGCGGCCAGGTAGTTCTGCCCGACCGTCATGATCGGGTTGCGCGCCCCGGCCACCAGGCCGTTGTCGGCCCGGCCCCGGCCACGTGCGCCGACGTACACGCCGGTGTTGCTGCCGTCGAGCTCGCCGAAGCGGTAGCCCGCGTGGTGGACCGCCTTGAGGCTCTCCTCCAGGAGCACCAGCGCCTGCGGGTCCATCGCCCGGACGTCTTCGGCGTGGAGCATGAAGTACCCGGCGTCGAAGCCGTGGATGTCGTCGACGAGTCCGGCGGTGAAGTCGGTCGCCCGTCCCCAGCGGTCCTCGGGGACCGTACGGATGGCGGAGCGGCCCTGCGAGAGCAGGTCCCAGTACGCGTCGAGGTCGGGCGCGCCGGGCAGTCGGCAGGCCATGCCGATGACGGCGACCGGGCCGGCGGTGGGAGCGGCGGGCACGGCCGGTGCCGTGACCACGGCCTCGGCCACTGCGGGGGCGGGGGCCGCCGGGAGCGGCGCGGGCGGCTCCTGCGGGAGCGGCGCGGGCGCGGGGGCGAACTCGGCCGCGACCTCGGCTCCGTGCGCGCCGAGCAGCCACCCCGTCAGCTCGTGAAGGGTGGGGTGCTCCAGGAGCACGGACGGTTCGAGCGGCACGCCGAGGCGCTGCTTGATCCGCTGGAGGATCTGGGCGAGCAGGATGGAGTCCGCGCCATAGTCCGCGTACGAGGTGCGCTCGTCCAGCACACCGGGCTTCAGCTTGAGCTCGGCCTCGAAGGTCTCGCTCAGGAACGCCATCAGACGCGGACCGGCGTCGCCACCGTCGGCGGACACGGGTACGGACACAGGCGCGGCGGGCGCCACGGCGTCGGCCGCCGGGGCCGTCCGCGCCGCCGTGCGCCGCTTCGGCCGCGGCAGCGCCGCCACGTCGAAGCCTGCGGGCTCCACGTGCACCGGCATGACCACCGGTGCGTAGCGCGAGGTGACGACCTGGTCGAGGAGGTCCAGCCCCTGACGGTCGGTGATGCTGAGCAGCCCGGTGTCGGTGTACGCCTGGTTCTTGACCTCGCCGAAGCCGGTCTCGCGCCAACTGGGCCACTGGACGCTGGTGATCGGCAGGGCATGGGCGTGCGCCTGGGCGAAGTAGTCCAGGAACGCGTTGCCCATGGCGTAGTCGCTCTGGCCCGCGCCGAGCGCGGGGACGGCGGCGGAGACGGAGGAGAAGAGCACCACGAACCGGAGCGCCGTGGCGTCCAGTGCCGCCAGCAGGTTGCGGGTGCCCTCGATCTTCGGCGAGACCACGCGCGCGATGCCCTCGGCGGACTTGCGCACGAACGCCGGGTTCTCCGTGTCGACAAGACCGGCGGCGTGGATGACACCGGCGATCCGGCCCATCGTCGTCTCGATCGCCTCGATGCCGGCCGCGACCTCGTCGGCGCGGTCGAGCGGCAGCGCCAGGACGCGCACCTCCACGCCCCTGGCCTCCAGGTCGAGCACGGCGCGGATCTTCGCGCGGACCGCCGGGGCGCAGGCCTCGGGGTCGCTCCACAGGTGGCGCGGGGGCAGCGGCTCCTTACCGGTCAGCACCAGTCGGCGCACTCCGCGCCGCTCCACGAGATGGCGGGCGCAGAGCAGGCCGAGGCCCCGGGTGCCGCCTGTCACCAGCAGCACCTCGTCCTCGGCGAGGTCCGCCCGTCCGCTGGTCTCGCGCGGGGCGAGATCGTCGAGGGCGGGGGCGTGCCGGACGCCGTCGTGGTGGCAGATCTCCGACTCGGCGCCGGGTCCGTCGAGTTCGCGCCGGACGACGGCGGCGAGCTCGGCGGCTCCCCGGGTCGCCGGGTCGAGGTCGAGGTGGCGGGAGGTGAGGCCGCCGTATTCGCTCTGGAGCATCCGGTACAGCCCGACCCGCGCCGCACCCGCCAGGTCCTCCCGGGTCCGGGTGCGCCCGAACGATTCGAGGCCCTGGGTCACGTACAGCAGATCGATGTCCCGCGAGGACTTCGCCGTGAGGACGTTCTGGAGCAGCGCCAGGCACTCGCCGGACGGCTCCCGCTCGGTGAGGCCGGTGAGATCGACGAAGGCGTTGGCGCGCTCGATCCGCCCGGCGAGCCGCTGCTCGGCGCCGGGGCCCGGCTCCACCAGGGTCGCCTCGTCGCACAGCCCGGCCAGCGCCGAGGCGAGCGGCGCGGTCGCGGCGTCGTGCAGGACCAGGGCGCTCACCCGGCGCGGGGGGACCCCGTCGAGCGGGGCCGGGAGCCACCGCTTGGCCAGGAAGCGCACGTCGGCGCGCGGGGTGGCGGTCAGGTCGCGGCCCCCGGCGTCGGCCGTGCTCGCGGCCGGCTCCGGCACCCAGTGGCGGTCCCGGGCGAACGGGTACGTCGGCGCGCTCACCCTGCGCGGCGCGTCCGCGCCGACGTACAGCTTCTGCCAGTCCAACGAAGCACCCCGTACCCAGAGTTCCGCGAGCCGTGCGAGATCTCCGCGCTCGGCGAGCCGGTCGGTGGTCCGTGCGAGCTCCTCGGCCGGGATCAGCGACAGGGCTTCGCGCCCCGCCTTCACGCTGCCGTTCACCAGGCCCACGACCTCGCCCTCGGCCGACAGGTACCGCTCCAGGCGGTCGGCGAGCGAGGCGAACGAGTCGGCGACGACGGCGAGCCGGGCGTCCATCGCCTCGCGGCCGGTCTGCAGCGTGTACGCCAGATCGGCGGGCGCCACCGCGTCGGGGCCGTCCGCCGACTCCCGTACGAAGCGCAGCAGCCGCGCCGCGTAGGCGCGCAGCCGCTCCTCGTCCTTGGCCGACAGCGGGAACAGCAGCGGCTGCCCGGAAACGCCGGTGCCCGGGCGGCTATCCACGTACTCCTCCACCAGCAGATGCGCGTTGGAGCCGCCCGCGCCGAACGAGGAGATCCCGGCGAGCCGGGGACGGACCTCGCCGTCGACGACCGGGCGCTCCCACGCGCGCAGTTCCTGGTTGACGACGAACGGCGTACTGCTGAAGTCGATGTTGGGGTTGAGGGTGCGCGAGTGCAGGGAGGGCGCGATCTGGCCGTGCCGCAGTTGCAGCAGCACCTTGGTGAGCCCGGCGATCCCGGCGGCGCTCTCGCAGTGGCCGATGTTCGACTTGGCGGAGCCGAGGTGGCAGTACTGGGTGTCGGCGGATCCGGTCGCCGCGCCGAACGCCTGGCTGAGACCGGTGATCTCGATGGGGTCGCCGAGCTTGGTGCCGGTGCCGTGGGCCTCGACGTAGCTGATGGCGCGGGCGTCGACGCCGGCCTCGTCGAGCGCCTCGCTGATCGCGGCTTCCTGCGCCCGGGGGTTGGGCACGGTGTAGCCGTTGGTGCGGCCGCCGTGCGAGACACCGCTGCCCTTGATGACGCCGTAGATGTGGTCGCCGTCGCGCTCGGCGTCGCGCAGCGGCTTCAGCAGCACCACTCCGACGCCTTCGCCGGGGATGTAGCCGTCGCCGCCGATGCCGAAGCTCTCGCAGTGGCCCTTGCTGGAGATGAACTGGCCCGCGCTCAGGCTCAGGTACTTGTTGGGGTGGACGGTGACGTTGACGCCGCCCGCGAACGCCAGCTTGGTCCGGCCCTGGCGCAGGTCCCGGCAGGCCAGCTCGATCGCGGTCAGCGAGCTGGAGCACATGGTGTCCACGGTCATGCTCGGGCCGTGCAGGTTCATCACGAACGAGACGCGGTTGGCGACGCTCGCGTAGCTGCTGCCCAGCGCGTTGGGGTTGCCGCGCGGGGCGCCGCCACCCGGGAAGAGCAGCTGGTACTGGCCCCACATCACGCCCGCGTACACACCGACCCGGCCGCCGAGACGGCGCAGCTGCTCGCGGGTGTGGCCCGCGTCTTCGAGCGCCGTCCAGGCGTGCTCGAGGAACAGCCGTTCCTGCGGGTCGAGGTAGTCGGCCTCGTGCGGGGAAATGTTGAAGAAGAGCGGGTCGAAGCGGTCGACCTCGGCGATGAAGCCGCCCCACTTGCTGTAGTGGCGGCCGGGTGCGGTCCGGTCCTCGCTGTAGTGCTCGCGCCAGTCCCAGCGGTCCTGCGGCACCTCCACCACGCAGTCACGCCCGTCGCGCAGATTGGCCCAGTACTCGGCGAGGTCACGCGCCTCGGGGTAGCGGCCGGAGAGGCCGATGACGGCGATGTCGAGCGCGGAGGAGCGGGGCGCGGCGGGCTCGGCCACCTCGACGCGGGGCGCGGGCGGCGCGTCGGCGACCGCGGCGCCGGCCGGCCCGACGGCGTCGGCCGCCTCGGCGGTCCCGGCTGCCTGCGCCACCTCGGCGAACAGCGCCTCCAGCACCGCACGGTGCCGCGCGACGAAGTATCCGCTCAGCTCGGCGAGCGTGTGGTACTCGAACAGGAGCGTCTTGGAGAGCGGGCCGAACGTGGCCTCAAGACCCGACGTCAGCTCGGTCGCCAGGATGGAGTCCATCCCGTACGCACCGAGGAGTTCGTCCGCCTCGATCTCCCCCACGGCCAGCCCGGTGAGCTTGCCCAGCGCCTCCTTCAGGAAGCGGACGGCCCGCCCGGTGAGCGTACGGTCGTCGACAGCGTGCGACTCGACGACGGTGGCCTCGGCGACGACGCCCACGGGCTGCGGGGCGGCGGAACCGGTCTCCAAGTACGCCTGCAGCCGGGCCCGTTCGCCCGCGCCCACCACGATCTGCGGCTCGCCGGCCGCGAGCGCACGATGGAAGGCGTCGATGCCCGCCGAGGTCGCCATGGGGACCATCCCGGCGCGCGTCCGCAGCGCGTCGCGCGTGGCCGCGTCGACGCCCATTCCGCCGCTCTCCCAGAGCGGCCAGCCGATGGCGACGCTGCGCCCGGCGCGCTCGCCCGCGCGCACCAGGGCGTCGCGGTGGCGGGCGAAGCGGTCGAGGAAGGCGTTGGCCACGGCGTAGTCGGCCTGGCCGACGTTGCCGGTCGCACCCATGATGGAGGAGAAGAGGACGAAGAAGTCGAGGCCCTCGTCCTTGGTCGCCTCGTCGAGGGCGACCGCTCCGGCGAGCTTGGGGCGCAGCACTCGGGTCAACTCCGCCGCGGACTTCTTCAGCAGGAAGTTGTCGTGCAGCACGCCCGCGCCGTGCACCACTCCGTGCACGGCCCCGTGGCGGCGCACGAGGTCGGCGACGAGTGCGGCGGTGCCGTCCGCGTCCGCCGCGTCGAGGACGTGGTACTCGACGCTCGCGCCGGTCCGCCGCAGCGCGTCGAGCCCGGCCCGCCGCTCCGCGTCCGGCTCGGCACGACCGGTGAGGCACAGCACCGCGCCGCTCGCCCGGCGGGCGATCTCCTCGGCGAGGATCAGACCGAGGCCGCCCGCGCCCCCGGTGACGAGGTAGACACCGCCCTCGCGCCACACCACCGGCCCGGCGTCCGGGAGTTCGCCCACCGGCTCCCAGCCGAGCACCTGGCGGCGCCCGCCTTCGCTGCGGACCTGCTGGTCCCAGGGGGTGCGCGCCCCCTCGGCGAGCGCCTCGGCGAGATCCGCGGCCGGGGCGTCGGCGGGAACGGCGACGACCTGCCCGAGGAGCAGCGGGTTCTCCAGGTGCGCGCTCTTCAGCAGACCGGCCAGGGCTTCGTACGCGTACGGTCCGCCGTCGGCGGGCACCAGCGCCTGCACCAGTACGGGAGCGGTCGGCCTGCCGAGGAGGATGCCCTTGACGGCGTGCAGCAGCTCGACCGCGTGAGCGGTGACGGCCTCCGGGGCGCCCCCGCTCCCGGCCGTCTCCGGCGGGTCCAGGAATGTGATCTGCGGCGCCAGTCGGCGCAGCTCCGCGAGCCGCTCGCCGAATCCGCAGGCCAGCACCGTCTGGGCGGTGGGAGCGGCGGACTCGACGTTCGCGGGGGCGGGCCGGTCGTGCCAGACGGGCCGGAACAGGGTCACCGGGGCATCGGCCCGGCCGACGGCGCTCTCGCGCGTGGAGTAGCCGCGCAGGGTCGTGAAGATCCTGCCGTGCTCGTCGCACAGGTCCAGGTCCCACCGCCGCACCCCGGCGGTGCCGCCGGAGGCCGCGCGGATCCAGGCGTACGCGGTCACCGGGGTCGGGCCGTGCACCTCCAGCGCGTCGAGCGCGAACGGCAGCGCAGCGCTCCAGACCGTGCCCGTGCGGGCGTCGTGGATCTGCGGGGCGTAGACGGCCTGGAGGGCGCCGTCGAGGATGCTGGGGTGGAGTACGAAGCCGTGCCGGTCCTCGCCCAGCGCGTCCGGCAGGGCGAGCGCGGCCAGCATCTCGCCGTCGCCCAGGCGGACTTCGCGCAGCGAGCGGTGTGCGTCGCCGTAGTCGAGCCCGGCGCCGCGCAGAGCGGCGTAGCACTCCTCGCGGCCCAGCTCGGCCGTGCCCATCCGGGCCTTCAGCGAGGCCAGGTCGAGCACGCCGGGCTCCTGGGCGCCTCCGCGCGAACCGGTGCCGCGCGAGTGCACGATGCCGTCGCGCCCTCCGGTGCCGATCGCGTACGTGAAGCTGCCCTCGCCGTCGTCGGTCAGGGCGGTGTAGGCGGTGCGGGGCTCGTCGGCGGCGACGAACGGCCGCTGCCACACCACATGGGCGAGCCGCACCGGGGCGTCCGGGTCGGCCGCCGTGGCGCGGACCAGAGCCTCGCGGGCCATCTCCAGATACGCGACGGCGGGCAGTACCTTCTCGCCGCGCACCCGGTGATCCCGCAGGTAGAAGTCCCGGCCGGAGAGGGTGGCACGGTAGCGGCAGGGGTCGCCCGACACCGGGGCCCCGAGCAACGGGTGAGCGCGCAGCGGCGGCTCGGCCGCAGGGGCCGTGCCGGTTTCCGGCTCGTCGTGGAGCCAGTACCGCTTCTTGGCGAAGACGTGCGTGGGCAGGGGTACGCGCCGGGGCCTCGGCCCGTCCTCGTACAGCCGCTCCCAGTCGACGTCCGCGCCGCGCACCCAGGCCTCGGCCAGCGGGCCGCGCTCGCGCCCGGACACGAGGGTTCCGGCGCGCCGCTTGGCGCTCCCCCGATGGATGTCCACTCCGCCGTCACCTGCGAGGAAACGTTCCAGCAGAGCCGCGAGAGCGTCGGGGTCCGCCACCACCAGTGCGAGGCGCTCGGTCAGGGCCGCGCGGCCGGTCTGCGAGGTGTACGCCAGATCGGCGAGCCCGGCCGCGTCCGGCCGCTCCCGGCGGACGTGGTCGAGCAGGAGCTCCGCCTGCCGTACGAGCTGCGGCTCGCTCTCGGCCGACAGGAGGACGAGGGAGGGAACGGCGGGCGACTCGGGCCTTTCGGCGCCTCCCTCGACGTACTCGGCCACGATCACATGCGCGTTGCTGCCGCCGGAGCCGAAGCTGCTGACTCCGGCGAGCCGCGCCCGGCCGCCCCGGGGCTCCCATTCGGTGAGCCGGTCGACCACCGAGAACGGTGAACCCTCCAGGCTGATCTGCGGGTTGAGCTCGGTGTAGTGGAGCGAGGCGGGCAGGGCGCCGTGCCGCATCGACAGGACGATCTTGAGCAGGCCGGTGATGCCCGCGGCCGCTTCGAGGTGGCCGAGGTTGGTCTTCACGGAGCCGAGGCCGCACGGGGTGGCGCTCCCGGCGAACGCCCGCGTCAGGCCCTGGACTTCGATGGGGTCGCCGAGCGCAGTCCCGGTGCCGTGCGCCTCCACATAGCTCACGCCCGACGGCTCCACGCCCGCGTCGGCCAGCGCGGCGGTGATCAGCCCGGCCTGCATCGCGGCGCTGGGCACGGTCAGACCGCCCGACTGGCCACCGTGGTTGGTGGCGGTGCCCTTGATGACGGCGTGCACATGGTCGCCGTCCGCGAGCGCCTTCGCCAGCGGCTTCAGCAGGACGACGGCGCCGCCCTCGGAGCGCACATAGCCGTCGGCGGACGCGTCGAACGTCTTGCACAGGCCGTCCGGGGAGAGCATGCCCGCCTGGTGGTAGGCGACGCTACTGGCCGGGTGGCACAGTACGTTGACACCGCCGACCAGCGCGGTCTCACAGTCGCCCGCGCGCAGCGCCCGTACCGCCGAGTGCACGGCGACCAGCGAACTGGAGCAGGCGGTGTCGACCTGGACGCTGGGGCCGCGAAGGTCGAAGAAGTACGACACGCGGTTGGCGATGATCGCCATGGATGTGGTCAGGCCGCTGTGCGCGCGCACCGGCAGCCTGCGGGTGTCCATGACGCGCTGGTAGTCGGAGCCACTGGCGCCGATGAACACGCCCGTCGGGGTGCCGGAAACGGCGCTCGGCGAGTATCCGGCGTCCTCCAGACAGGCCCAGCCGAGCTCCAGCATCCAGCGCTGCTGGGGGTCCATGCGCCGGGCTTCGTTGGGCGAGATACGGAAGAGCCCGGGCTCGAAGCATGCCGCGTCCTGGACGAAGCCGCCCCGGTCGATGCCGGGGTGGGTGTCGGGGCCGATGCCGTCGGGCCACTGCCAGCGGCCGTCCGGGAGGGTGCCGACGGCCGAGCGCCCGTCCGCGAGGAGCTCCCACAGCGCGCTGTGGTCGTCGACGCCGCCGGGCAGCCGGCAGGCCATGCCGATGATCGCGATGTCGCCGTCGGCGGCCTCGCGAGCCGTCGGCACCGGCTCGCGCACATCGGCGGATTCCACCGGATCCGGCTCCTCGCCGCGCACGCCGTCGAGGAAGGCAATGATTTTGGCGCCGGTGTTGTACTCGAAGAAGAAAAGGGGTTCGAGCGAGATGCCGTAGCGGCCCTCGATTTTGTCCTGGAGGTCCAGGAGACTGGCCGAGTCGAGGCCGAGCTCGAACAGCGGGCTGTCCAGGGAGAGTTGTGCGTCTTTGGCGTCGGAGGTGTCGCCGAGGAGCTCTTCCAGGAATGCCAGGATTTCGACGGCCAATTCAGCGGCCCCGGGTATCACGGCCCGGGAATTCGTCTGGGATTCAACGACCGTATCCCGATCCAGCCGCTCCAGTCGCTTCGTGCGATCGCGCCGGGTGGCCAGATCGTATTCGACGAGGACGCCGTTTCCGCCGTTGACCAGATCGCCCGGCCGATAGCCCGGCACGAGGGAACGTACCTCAGCGCCGTGCAGCTGGTGCATGCGCAAAACGGTATCCAGGCAACGATCTTGCGAATTCTTTGCCTGGATGTAGTCCGCGAGCTCGATCCCTGGGTGCCGCTTGAAGTCCCTGCAGCGGGTGACGCCGACGGCCGTGGCCACGCCTGCGACCTCGCCGCTCCACTCCAGCAGGTGTTCGAGCAGGGCATCACCATACCCGAAGCTCTGCTTCCGCGGATCGATGTTGAGGGACAGCACATGAGCGACGGCCCCGTCGGCCCGGTGCAGCCGGTCGGCCGTGTCGAACCGTACGGTGCGAAGGGCGTGGGGATCGGCGATGCGCTGGGAATAGATGACGCCCCAGACAGCACCCTCGTCCTCGATGACGAATTGGCTCTGCGGGTTGACCGTCAGACGCCGACGGACGACCCGTGCGGAGACCCGCAATTCCTCGGCCCAACACATCTCTTCCAGCTCCATGAGCCGGGTGAGATCGGACAGGCGGGCACGACGAATGGTTCCCTTGTGCTCGCGAAGCATAGATGTGGTGACCCGTCCCCCGAGTGCCGGGCACTTCACAGTGGCCGAACGACCGTAAGTTCTGCTTGCGGCAAGTTGCGGCGCCGCAAAATATACACTCGATCGGGCAGTTGACCAGAACAGGTTGACCACCCGGTTCCGTATCTCACATGACGCTCCGGATAACGTCAAGCGCCGCACGTCGAGGCCTTGGCGAGTGCTCGGCGGCTCCCGCGGGCCCTAGGCTGACGGACGGCTCCACCAAGAACTTGAATACTGGACTTCACCCGCAAGCGCGCACGAGGAGAAGCATCGACCGTGGCAGGATCGTCCATGAGCAGCCCCTGGATCCGGCGGTTCCACCCCGCCCCGCAGGCCGCCACCCGGCTCGTCTGCTTCCCGCACGCGGGTGGCTCGGCCACGTACTACTTCCCCGCCTCCCGGGCACTCTCGCCCGAGGTCGATGTGCTCGCGATCCAGTACCCCGGCCGCCAGGACCGGCTGGCCGAACCGTGCATCAAGGACATATCCACGCTCGCCGACCGCATCACCGAGGAGCTGACTCCCTGGACGGACCGACCCCTCGCCCTCTTCGGGCACAGCATGGGCTCCGCGGTCGCGTACGAGGTCGCACTGCGCCTGGAGCGGCGCGGCACCGTCCCGCTGGGCCTGTTCGCCTCGGGGCGGCGCGCGCCTTCCGTCGCACGTGACGGATATGTCCACCTCGGCAGCGACGAGGACCTGCTCGCCGAGTTGAAGCGGCTCAGCGGCACGAACGCGCAGGTGCTCGCCGACGAGGCGCTGGTGCGGATGGTCCTGCCGACGATGCGGGGCGACTACCACGCCATCGAGACCTACCGCCCCACCCCGGCCCCGCCGCTGAGCTGCCCGGTCGTCGCCCTCTCCGGTGACGACGACCCGGTGGTCGAACTCGACGAGGTCGCCCTGTGGGAGCGGCACACCTCGGCGTCCTTCCGAATGCGGGTGTTCGCGGGCGGCCACTTCTTCATCGATGACCATCTGCCGGCCATCACCCGTGAGATCCGCGAGCACATCGCGACCGCGAACGCCCGCTGACCGGTTTCGACGCCGAGTCCTTCGAACCCCGGCGCCGACCGGCTCGTACCCGTATGTCACGCTGACCCGGGCACGCAATCGAGGAGTGGACGACCGCATGGAGCCGCACGCATACGCAGCCTTCGACGCGGTCGGTCTGCGCGAGCTGATCCGTACGCGCGAAGTGAGCGCCGCCGAGGTGGAGGTCGCCGCCCGGCGTGCGGTCGAGCACGTGAACGCCGATCTCAACGCCCTCACCGGGCCGTTGTTCGATCCGGCCCCGGCGCACGATCCGGACGGCCCGCTGGCCGGGGTGCCGTTCGTCATCAAGGACAGCGGCCCCTTCACCCAGGGCGTGCCGTTCACCCTGGGCAGCCGCAGCATCCGGGGCGCCTATGCCCTGGTCGACCACGATCTGATGGCCCGCTTCCGCACCGCCGGACTGGTCGCCCTGGGCCAGAGCACCGTTCCCGAGTTCGGCCTCAACTTCGCCACCGAGTCGGTGCGCTACGGCGTGACCCGCAACCCGTGGAACCTGGAGCGGGGCGTCGGCGGGTCCAGCGGCGGCTCGGCCGCACTGGTGGCCGCCGGGGCCGTACCGTTCGCACACGCCAATGACGCGGGCGGCTCGATCCGCGTCCCGGCCTCGTGCTGCGGCCTGGTCGGCCTCAAGCCGAGCCGCGGCCGCACCCCGTCCGGACCGCTCGCCGGCGAAGCGGCGTTCGGGCAGCTGGTCGAGTTCGGCCTCACCCGGACCGTACGGGACGCGGCACACCTGCTCGACGCCGTGTCAGCGCCGACGGTCGGCGAGAAGTACCAGCTGGCGCCGGTCACCCGCCCCTACGCCGACGAGGTCCGCACGGACCCGGGCCGGCTGCGGGTCGCCGTCACCACCGTGCCGTGGTCGGGCGTGCCCGTCGACCGCCAGATAGCCGAGGCGACCGTCGCCGTCGGCCAGGTCCTGGAGTGGATCGGCCACATCGTGACGGAGGCGAGCCCCGACGTCGACGCCGACGAGGTGGTGGAGGCGGTCATGCTCAGCGCCGTCTCGACCGGCGGAGCGGTGCTGCGGGGCGCCCCGCGCCGCCCCGACCCGTCCGCACTCGAAGGCGTCTCGCGCCGCGTCCTGGCCGAGGCCGAGTCCTTCACCGCGCTGGACGTCCTGGCCGCGATGGAGGCCCAGCACCTGGTGACCCGGCCGATCGGCCGTTTCTTCCTCGACCACGACCTGCTGGTCACCCCGACGCTGGCCCAACTCCCCGCCCCGCACGGCACCCTGGACTACGACGACGCCCGCCACAGCGTCCGCTCCTGGCTCCGCCGCATCTTCGAACACGGCCCGTTCACGGCCCTGTTCAACGTCTCCGGCCACCCCGCGATCAGCCTCCCTCTGGGCCAGAGCCGCGAGGGACTGCCCATCGGGGTTCAGCTGATCGCCGCCCACGGCCGCGAGGACCTGCTACTGCGGGTTGCGGCGCAGCTGGAGCAGGCGGTGCCTTGGGCGGAGCGGCAGCCCGGGGTCTATGTGGACTGACGGGGCTGACCCCCTCCCGGGGGCCGGGGTGGCGATTACTTGTTCTGGGAGCCCGCCGGGCCCGGGCGCCTGCGGCCGGAAGCACCGGGCTTTCGCGCCGGGGCCTTGCGCGGGGCGCGGGCGGGCACGGCCGGGGTGGTGGCGTCCTCGTTCCAGTGCGACGGGCGCTCCAGGCCGGTCGGGAGGAGGGTGGCGGCGTCGCCCTTGGCGGCGTTGACCTGGGTCTGGGTGAGGAAGAGGCAGTCGGTGAGGTCC
>NZ_BMTS01000022.1 GCF_014649795.1 Streptomyces melanogenes | reverse complement strand
TGGTACTGCAGGGGGGACCCTGTGGGAGAGTAGGACACCGCCGAACAAATTTTGAGAAAAGCCCCGTACCGGGAAACCGGTACGGGGCTTTTCTGCGTTTACCGCCACATCACGCAGGCTGCAGCAAGTCCCAGCGGTTCCCGTACAGGTCCTGGAAGACCGCGACCGATCCGTACACCTCGTGGCGCGGCTCCTCCAGGAACCGGACGCCGGCCGCCGTCATCCGGGCGTGGTCGGCCGCGAAGTCCTCGGTGTACAGGAAGAAGCCGACCCGGCCGCCGGTCTGGGCGCCGACGCTCGCGCGCTCGGCCTCGTTCTTGGCGCGGGCCAGTAGCAGCGATGCGGTGCCGGTGCCGCGTGGGCGGACCACCACCCAGCGGGAGCCATCCCCGCGGTCGGTGTCCTCGACGAGTTCGAAGCCAAGGGCGTCGGTGTAGAAGGCGATGGCCTCGTCGTGGTCGCGGACGACGAGCGTGATCAGGGCGATATGGGACATGGGGTGAGGTTATACGTATGACTCCCAAGGCATCAAGCCGCCACGAGGCAGTGCGCGGCACAATGCCCGGCATGGAGATCGCTGCCGAGACAGCCGCCGAGACCGCCGCGCTGAACCGTCTCGTCGAGCGCGCCCGGCTGCTCGCCGTGCCCGGCCGTCGTCGGCGCGTGCTCGGCATCGCCGGAGCACCCGGCGCCGGGAAGTCCACGCTGGCCGGACGGCTGGTGGAGAGGCTCGGCGGGCAGGCCGTGCTCGTCCCGATGGACGGCTTCCATCTCGCCCAGGCCGAACTCGTCCGCCTCGGCCGCGCCGACCGCAAGGGCGCCCCGGACACCTTCGACGTCGCCGGATATGCCGCGCTGCTCGCCCGGCTGCGGACGCCCGAGCCTGGAACCGTGGTGTACGCACCGGCCTTCGACCGCTCGATCGAGGAGCCGGTCGCCGGGAGCATCCCGGTCGACCCGGCCGTCCCGCTCGTCGTCACCGAGGGGAACTACCTCCTGCACGATGAGGGCGGCTGGGCGTCGGTCAGGTCGCTGCTGGACGAGGTCTGGTTCCTGGAGATCGATGGCGCGGAACGGGTGCGCAGGCTCGTCGAGCGGCATGTGCGGTACGGGAAGGCCCGCCCGTACGCCGAACGGTGGGTCAGGGAGTCCGACGAGGCCAACGCGCGCGTGGTGGCCGGTGGCCGGGACCGTGCGGATCTTGTGGTCGGTCAGTGGGGGGCTGGGTAGGCTCGGCCTTCACCGGGCGTGGGAACGGCGTGGAGATCGACCGCGGGGCTACCGTGTGACCCGTGTGACGGAAGGCAGCTGACGTGGGGATATTCCGACGGGGGCCGAAGCGGGACCGGAGCGACGCGCCCCGGGACGCGGAGTTCGGCTATTTCTCGGGCGACGAGGGTTCGCGGTTCCGCGCCCAGGTGCGCGAGGCGTTCGCCGAGCAGGGCCTGGAGGTGACCGTCTACGCGGACTCCGTGAAGGACAGCGGCGACCGCCGGTTCGGCCTCGCCAACCTCGCGGCGGTCTGTCACAACGACCGTCGTGGGCCCCGTGTGTGGCCGGAACTGATTCGTCGGCACGTCGGCATGGTGCTGCGCACCATGGACGGCCCCTCCGCCCTCGACACCCTTCCCCCGGAGCAGATCCGCGCCCAGCTCTACCCCCGGGTGATCAGCGAGGCGGGGCTCGACCCGCAGACCTTCAGCTACGCGCGCGGTGTCGCACCCGGTCTCTACGAGATCCTCGCCCTGGATCTGCCGGAGAGCGTCATGATGCTCACCGACGAGGCGCTGGAACCGCTCGGCCGGCTGTCCGACCTGCGCGCCCAGGCCCTGCACAACCTCAGGCAGCTGCCCGTCGAGTCGCACGAGAGCGTCAAGGGCGAGGACGGCATGCGGTTCGAGGTGGTCGCCGGGGACTCGTTCTACACGGCCAGCCGGGTGCTCGCCCTGGACGCGCTGGTGCCGCAGCTCACCGGGCACGAGCTGACGCCGGACGGCGCCCTGGTGGCCATGCCCTTCCGACACCAGCTCGCGTTCCACGTGATCCGCGACTCCGGCATGATCCCGGCGCTCAACGCCATGGCGTCGTTCGCCGCGTCCGGCTTCGAGGACACGCCCGGCGCGATCAGCCCGTTCGTCTACTGGTGGCGTGACGGAACGTTCACCCAGCTCAGCGACCGCGAGGACGAGGGCGACGGCCTGCGGATCCTCGTCGGCGACGACTTCCAGGAGCTGTTGGAACGGCTGGTGGGGGACAACCAGGAAGGCGCCTGACCGGCGCTCGGCCAGCAGGCACGTTTTTCCGCCGTCCCAATCGCGTGCCCGGTGGCGTACGGGCAGGATGGAGCCCATGCCTCTTACACCTGTTCCCGCGCCCTTCACCGCCGACGACTACCGGGCCAGGATGGCCCGCGCCGCCGAGTCCGCCGCCGACGCCGGACTCGCCGGTCTCCTCGTCGCGCCCGGGCCCGACCTGGTCTATCTGACCGGCTATCAGCCGACCGCGATCACCGAGCGGCTGACGGTTCTGGTGCTGGCGGCCGGGCAGGAGCCGGTCCTCGTCGTACCGAAGCTGGAGGCGCCGGACGCCGAGCGTGCCGCCGGGGCCTCGGCGCTCACCCTGCGGGACTGGACGGACGGCACCGACCCGTACGGCGTGACCGCGCCCCTGCTGGACGTGGACGGCCGGTTCGGCGTCAGCGACAACGCCTGGGCGATGCATCTGCTCGGACTCCAGCAGAAGCTCCCGGGAACGTCCTACACGGCCCTCACAGAGGCGCTCCCGATGCTGCGGGCGGTCAAGGACGCGCACGAGCTGGCACGCCTGGAGGCGGCCGGAGAGGCGGCGGACCAGGCGTACGGAGAGATCCTCAAGGTCCGGTTCGCCGGGCGCAAGGAGACGGACGTGGCCGCCGATCTCGCCGCGCTGCTCCTGGAGTTCGGCCATTCGCAGGTGGACTTCACGGTCGTCGGGTCCGGACCCAACGGCGCCAACCCGCACCACGAGGCCGGGGAGAGGACCATCGGGCGCGGCGACATGGTCGTCCTCGACTTCGGCGGCCTCAAGCACGGCTACGGCTCGGACACCACCCGTACCGTCCACGTCGGCGAGCCGAGCGCCGAGGAGCAGCGCGTCCACGACGTCGTACGGGAGGCGCAGCGGGCCGGGTGCGCGGCCGTGAAGCCCGGGGCGGCCTGTCAGGACGTCGACCGGGCGGCGCGCGCGGTGATCGAGGAGGCGGGCTACGGCGAGTACTTCATCCACCGCACCGGCCACGGCATCGGCGTCACCACCCATGAGCCGCCCTACATGATCGAGGGCGAGGAGCGGCCGCTGGTGCCCGGCATGTGCTTCTCCGTGGAGCCGGGGATCTATCTGCCGGGCCGGTTCGGCGTACGGATCGAGGACATCGTGACGGTCACCGAGGACGGCGGGCGCAGCTTCAACAACACCGCGCGCGAGATGGCGCTCGTCGACTAGTCGACGAATCGCCGCCTTGGTCCGTTCAGGAGCCGGCCGGGCCGAGGACCGCGCACGACTCGGGCGGCAGGCGGAACTCGCCGTCCGGATGCGGTGGTTGCACCGGCTCCCAGGAAGCGAGCACCCGGCAGTTGTTGCGGCCCAGGGGGATCACCGCGGGCTCCTTGCCGAGGTTGACGACGGTCCTGATGTCGCCGCGTCGGAAGGTGAGCCAGCGCGCCTCCTCGTCGTGGACGACCTTGACCGCGGCGATGTCCGGGTCGGTGAGGTCGGGGCGGGTGCGGCGCAGGGCGATCAGTTCGCGGTACCAGGCGAGCACGCGCGCGTGGGGCTCCTTTCCCGGCTCGTCCCAGTCCAGACAGGAGCGCGCCCGGGTGGCCGGGTCCTGCGGGTCGGGGACGTCCTCCTCGGCCCAGCCGTGCGCCGCGAACTCCCGCCGCCGGCCCGTCCGTACGGCCTCGGCGAGCTCGGGGTCGGGGTGGTCGGTGAAGTACTGCCAGGGCGTGCGGGCGCCCCACTCCTCGCCCATGAAGAGCATCGGCGTGTACGGGCCGGTCAGCACCAGCGCGGCGGCGCAGGCGAGCAGACCGGGGGAGAGCGTCGCGGAGAGCCGGTCTCCCAGCGCTCTGTTGCCGATCTGGTCGTGGGTCTGGGCGTATCCCAGGAAGCGGTGGGCGGGGGTCCTGGTGCGGTCGACGCGCCGTCCGTGAGTGCGGCCGCGGAAGCTCGAATAGGTGCCGTCGTGGAAGAAGACCCGGGTGAGGGTCTTGGCCAGGGCGGCGAGCGGGGCGCGCGCGAAGTCGGCGTAGTAGCCCTGGGACTCGCCGGTCAGCGCGGTGTGCAGGGCGTGGTGGAAGTCGTCGTTCCACTGGGCGTGCAGCCCGAGGCCGCTCTGCGCGCGCGGGGCGGTGGTGCGCGGGTCGCACCGGTCGGACTCGGCGACCAGGAACAGCGGGCGGCCCAGCTGTACGGAGAGCACGTCGACGGCGGTGGAGAGCTCTTCGAGGAACGGCAACGCGCGCGTGTCGAACAGCGCGTGCACGGCGTCCAGACGCAGCCCGTCCAGCCGGTAGTCGCGCAGCCAGGCGAGCGCGCTCTCCAGGAAGTACGCGCGCACCTCGTCCGACCCCGGGGCGTCCAGGTTGACGGCGGCGCCCCACGGCGTGTGGTGGGTGTCGGTGAAGTACGGGCCGAAGGCGGGGAGGTGGTTGCCGGAGGGGCCGAGGTGGTTGTGGACGACGTCGAGGACGACTCCGAGGCCGTGGGCGTGCGCCGCGTCGACAAATCGTTTCAGCCCTTCGGGGCCGCCGTACGGCTCGTGCACGGCCCACGGCGCCACGCCGTCGTACCCCCAGCCGTGCCGCCCCGGGAACGGGCACACCGGCATCAGCTCGACATGCGTCACTCCCAGTTCCGCCAAATGGGCGAGGCGGGCGGCCGCGGCGTCGAAGGTGCCCGCGTCGGTGCAGGTGCCGATGTGCAGCTCGTAGAGGACCGCGCCGGACAGCCGGCGGCCCTCCCAGGACCGCTGCCAGGGGAAGCCGTCGTGGTCGACGACGGCGCTGAGGCCGTCGGGCCCGTCCGGCTGGCGGCGCGAGCGCGGGTCGGGCAGCGGGTGGCCGCCGTCCACGACGTACCCGTAGCGGTCGCCGTCCCGGGCCCCGGCCTCGGTGAGCCACCAGCCGGGCCGCACCGGGTGCGGCTCCATGTCGTGGGTCGTGCCCTCCAGCCTGAGAGCGACCCGGTCCGCCTGCGGCGCCCACACCTCGAACAACATTCTTGATACCTCCCGTTGCCCGCGTACCGTCAAACCGTGCAGGAGGGCATCCATCCTCCGCGGAAGGCGGGATCAAGGTCTGGAGGTTGTGGTTACTCGCCATTAAGGTCCGGATCCATGACCCTGCCGCCGTTCCCGCACGGCTTCCTCTGGGGAGCCTCCGCCTCAGCCTTCCAGACCGAGGGGGCCGCCGCAGCCGAGGGCAAGGGACCCTCCGGCTGGGACGCCTTCGCCGCCGAGCCGGGCCGTATCAAGGACGGCGCCGACGCCACCCGCGGCACCGGGTTCCACGAGCGCTACCGCGAGGACGTCGCCCTGCTCGCCGGGCTCGGCGCCGGAGCCTTCCGCTTCTCCGTCAGCTGGCCGCGTGTGGTGCCGGGCGGCAGCGGCCCGGTCAACGCGGCGGGGCTCGACTTCTACGACCGGCTCGTCGACGAACTGTGCGCCCACGGCATCACGCCCGCGCCCACGCTCTACCACTGGGACACACCGCTGGAGCTCGAGGAGGCGGGCGGCTGGCTCCAGCGCGACACCGCGTACCGGTTCGCCGACTACGCGCGCGTGGTGGCCGGACGGCTCGCCGACCGCGTCCCCATGTGGATCACCGTCAACGAGCCGGCCGAGGTGACGCTGCTCGGCTACGCGCTCGGCGAGCACGCCCCCGGCAAGAAGCTCCTCTTCGACGCCCTTCCGGCCGCCCACCACCAGCTCCTCGCCCATGGCCTGGCCGTCGGGGCGCTGCGCGCGGCGGGTGCCCGGAACATCGGCCTCGCGGTCTCGCACACCCCCGTGTGGCCCGCGAGCGAGAGCGAGGAGGACCGTTTCGGCGCCGACCTCTACGACACCATCGGCAACTGGCTGTTCGCGGACCCGATCCTCACCGGCCGCTACCCCGACGAGAACTTCGCCGCCCTGATGCCGGGCCCGGTCGCGGACGACCTCGCCGTCATCTCGGCGCCGCTCGACTGGTACGGGGTGAACTACTACAACCCCACGCGCGTGGGCGCGCCCGCGCCCGAGGCCGTCGAGTCCTTCGCCGGGTTCGAGATGCCCGCCGAACTGCCCTTCGGGATCAGGGAGATCGAGGGGTACGAGACCACCGCCTTCGGCTGGCCGGTCGTCCCGGACGGCCTGCGCGAGATGCTCCTCCTACTGAAGGCGCGCTACGGAGACCGGCTGCCGCCGGTCTACATCACCGAGAACGGTTGCTCCTACGACGGCATCGAGGACGCCGGGCGCATCCGCTACCTGGACGGCCATCTGCGCGCCCTGCACCGCGCCATGGCCGAGGGCGTGGACGTACGCGGCTACTTCGTGTGGTCCCTCACCGACAACATCGAGTGGATCGAGGGCGCCGCACAGCGCTTCGGCCTGGTCCACGTCGACTACCCGACGCTGCGGCGCACCCCGAAGGACTCCTACCGGTGGTACCGGGACGTGATCCGGGCCCAGCGAGCCGTCGGCTGAGCCCGGAGAGACGTTTCAGCTGTCGCTCGGCCACACCATGTTGATCGCGCGCTCGAAGGTCACGTACCCCGCGCGCGCGAAGGCGTCGGCCATCGGCACGTTGGCGAGGTCGGTGGCGGCGCGGATGCGCGGGACGTCCTGCGCCGCCAGGATGCGCGTGCCCTCGGCCAGGATGTCGTCGATGTAGCCGTGGCCGCGGTGGGCGGGCAGCACGCCGATGTACGCGATGATCGGGTGGTAGTTGTTGCGGGCGGGGATGACGAAGCCCACCGGGCCGCCGCCGTCCGGCAGTTCGGCGATCTGCCACCACTCGCGGGGAGACTTGAAGGTGTCGAACTCCTCCTCGTACATCAGCTCCGCCGACGCGCGCGGCGTCATCGTCAGCATCTCCGTACGGCTGTGCTCGTCGAGCGTGCCCTCCAGGACCAGCGTCATCAGCGAGAGCAGTTCCTCGCGGTCGGCCGCCGGGCGGAACACGAGCCGGGTGGACGGGGCGGGGAGCGGCGTCCCCGGGCGCCACTCCAGGCGCAGCCGCTCGACCAGGAGCTGCGCCCCGGTCTCGGCCAGGATGTTCATGCGGGTGTCGACGACCTCGCGCGCGTGGGGGTCCTCGCGCCAGTCGCCCGGCGCGTAGCGGCCGTACTCGGGGCGCGGGGCGCCGGCCGGGATCACCGCCGCCGTCGCGGTCTCCAGGAGCTTCAGCCCGACGGCGTGGCGCTCGGCGGGCGGCAGCGAGTCGTCCACGTCGAAGAAGTCGAGGGTGAACGGGACTTCGTGGTCCGGCGGCGTCCACCAGGACAGGCGGGCCAGCACCCGGTCCCCGCGCAGCGCCACCCACATCCACGCGGGCAGACGGCGGCCGGTGGCCAGATCGTCCTCGACCTCGTGGTCGAGTACGTACGAGAGCTGCTGGAAGAGCCCGAGTTCCTCGGGCCCGGCGAGCGGACGGAAGGTGATGTCCGACGCGGTTGTCGTCAAGGGGGTCCCCTCAGGTGCTGTAACGGTCGCCAGACCCTAGCAACGGCGTGCGGCGACCCGGCAAGGGGTTTTCCTCGCAGGTCAGGGGGGATGGGACGGGGGAACAGGAGCAAAGTGCGGCCCTGCTGGACACGCCCAGGCCGTCGGCCCGACAATCTCTGGTGTGACGTCGTCCTTCCAGTTCTCCACGTATCCCGCTCCCGCCCGGCTGTCGGACGACGAGCGCGACCGTGTGCTCGACGTGCTCAGAGAGGGCGCCGCGCAGGGAAAGCTGTCGCACGACACGTTCCTGCGCCGGATGGAACTGGCCCTGTCCGCACGCCGGTCCGACGAGCTGGCCGCGCTCACCGCCGACCTGGACACTCAGAGCCGCTGGTCGCGGGCGCTGTACGGGGCGGTGAGCCGGGTCTCCGGGTTCAGCGTGGCGATGCGCCGCGCGTGGCAGTCCGAGCGGCTGCCGAAGCTGCTGTTCCCCGTGCCCGGCCCGTATCCGCTGCGGATCGGCCGCGATCCGCACAACGGGCTGCGGCTCAGCCACGAGACGGTCTCCCGGGTGCACGCCGAGCTGACCCACCAGTCCGGCGTGTGGGTGCTGCGCGACCTGGGCTCCACGAACGGCACGAGCGTCAACGGGCGCCGGGTGACCGGCGCGGTGGTGGTCAACGACGGCGACCAGGTGAGCTTCGGGCGGATGAGCTTCCGGCTCGCGACGCACTGACCCGGAGCCCGCCGGCCTGGCTCGCACCGCGCTGAGCTGGGCGAACGCCTCTGCCGGGGCCGTTGTCAGTGGTGCCCCTCATCATGGCGGTATGAACGAGGACCAGCAGCCCCTGGTGCGGCCCGCCCGCCCGTCCGACCTGCCGCGCCTGGCCGAACTCGCCGCGGAGCACGCGGTGTACGAGAAGGCCGCGCCGCCCGCGCCCGATCTCGCGGAGCGGCTCGGAGCCCTGCTCTTCGGCAGGGAAAGGCCCCGGATGCGCTGTTTCGTCGCCGAGATACCGGGCGGCGAGGTCGTCGGGTACGCGAGCTGCGCCCCCGAGTTCTCCACCTGGCAGGCGCGCGAGTACCTGCACATGGACTGCCTCTTCCTGCGCGACGCCCACCGGGGCCTTGGCCTGGGCGCCCTGCTGGTCGACGCGGTGGCCGCCGAGGCCCGGGAGCTCGGGATGGACCAGGTGCAGTGGCAGACGCCGGTGTGGAACGAAGGCGCGCGCCGGTTCTACGACCGCCTGGGCGCGACCGGAAGCGAGAAGCTGCGCTACTCGCTTCCGGTCGACCGGGACCGCGTCTCCGGGTAGCTCCGCGTGCCACCGCCCCCGTCACTGCTGGTGGAGGCCGCGTCCCGCGAGGGTCAGGAACGTCTCGCCGACCGCTTCCGACAGGGTCGGATGGGCGTGGATGTGGTGGGCCACGTCCGACGGCTCGGCGTCCCAGCCGACGATCAGCTGGGACTCGGCGATCATCTCGGAGACGTGGGGTCCCACGAGATGCACGCCGAGGACCTGCCCGCCGCGCTCGGCGACGACCTTCACCACACCGCCCTGGCCGTGCACCATCCCCTTGGCGACGGCCGTCAGGGGCATCGAGTTGACGACGACGTCGTGCCCGCGGTTGCGGGCGTCCGCCTCGGTCAGACCCACCGAGGCGGTCTGCGGGGAGGAGTACGTGACACGGGGCACCGCCGCGTAGTCGACCGGCGGTGACGCCAGACCGGCGAGGGTCTCGGCCACCAGCAGACCCTCGGCGAACGAGGCGTGGGCCAGGCCGAGCGAAGGAGGGGGCAGCAGATCGCCGACGACATGGATGCCGGGTACGGCCGTTTCGAGCCGGGCCCAGTCGGCGGGGGCCACGAACCCGCGCTCGTCCGTGGCCAGTCCGGCCGCGGCCAGGTCGAGTCCGTCGGTCACCGGAGCGCGGCCCACGGCGACCAGCAGCCGCTCGGCCTCGACGGTACGGGTCTCGCCGCGCGCGGTGCGCACGGTAGCCCGCACGCCGTTCTCCAGGAGCTCCGCGCTCAGGAAGCGGGCGCCGGTCTGGACGTCGATGCCGCGCTTCTTCAGGCCGCGGGTCAAGTGGCGGCTCACATCGGTGTCTTCGAGCGGCACGAGCCGGTCGGCGGCCTCGACCAGGGTGACGTCGGCACCCATCGAGCGGTGGAAGGAGGCGTATTCGACACCGATGGCGCCGCCGCCGAGGACCAGGACGGACTGCGGAAGGCCAGGGGCGAAGAGGGCGTCGTCGCTGGTGACCACGCGCCGCCCGTCGGCCTCAAGCCCGGGCAGCATCCGGGGGCGCGAGCCCGTGGCGAGGACGATGCCGCGCCGGGCGGTGAACTCGCCGTGACCCTCTACGTGTACGGTCCGGGGCCCGGTCAGCCGCGCGCTGCCCCGGACCACCTCGACCCGGGCGTGGGAGAGGTGGCCCTCCACGCCCTTGTGGTTGCGGGAGACGATGTCGTCGCGGGTGGCGACCAGGGCGGGCCAGTCCACCGAGTCGAGCGTGGCCTTCACGCCCCACCGCTCGCGGGCCTCGGTGATGCCGTCGATCAGCTCGGCGGCGTGCAGCATCGCCTTGCTCGGGATGCAGCCCCGGTGCAGGCAGGTGCCGCCGACCTTGTCGCGCTCGGCGAGGACCACCGTCAGACCGAGGGCGGCGGCGCGCAGCGCGGTGGAGTAGCCACCGGTGCCACCGCCGATCACGATCACATCGGGCGCCCGGTTCGCATCTGAGGTGGGGAGTACGGGGGTTACGGCGTTTGCGGCGTTCTCGATCATGGGTCCAGCCTCCGCCCGGACCCTGCCATGCGTCCAAGGCAATGTTGTTGTGGGGCCGATGCACAATGCTTATGGGAGAACGCGCACGGGGGCGCGCTTATTGGGAGGGGTGGGGGCCGAGTGAGTCTTCGGCAGATGGAGTACTTCGTGGCGGTCGTGGAGGAGTCCTCTTTCACGCGCGCGGCCGAGTTGCTGCACGTCACCCAGCCCGCGCTCTCCCACCAGATCAAGGCGCTGGAGAAGTCCGTCGGCGGCGACCTGCTGGAACGGCTGCCGCGCGGGGTGCGGCTCACCCCCATGGGCCGCGCCTTCCTGCCCCACGCCCAGCTCGCCGTGCGCAGCGCCGCACGCGCCCAGCGGGCGGCCCGCGCCTCGGCGGGGGCGCAGGGCGGCGAACTGCACATCGCGGCCGTGCACTCGGTGGCCGTCGGGGTGCTCCCCGACGTCTTCGCCCGCTGGCGCCGCGACCACCCGGGCGTCGGCCTCGTCCTGCACGAGTACGCCTCCACCGAGGCGCTGGAGGAAGAGCTCGAACGCGGCGCGGCCGACCTCGCCGTGGGCCCCCGGCCGCGCCGCTGGGACGGGCCGGTGATCGAGGTCGGGGACGAGGAGATCGCCCTCATCGTCCCCTTCGACGACCCGCTCGCCGGGCGGTCCAGCGTGCGGCTGGAAGAGCTGGCGGACCACAACTGGGTGCGGTGCGCGATGGAGCCACTGGTCGACGGGGTGCCGTTCCTCGACCTGGTCTGCGGCCGGGCGGGCTTCGCGCCCCGCACCGCCCTGCGCACCGAGCACACCTCCACGGCGGTACGGATGGCCGCGGCCGGGGTCGGCGTCGTCGCCGCCCCCTCGCATGTGGTCCGGGGCGGGATCGGCGAGGACTGTGTGGTGCTGCCCGTCGACCCGCCGTGGAAGCGTGCCCTCGCGGTCTTCTCCCGCGTGGAGCTGACCGGCGCGGCGGCCGCCTTCGCCGAGCTGCTGCGAGGGTCCGCGCCGTACGGGGGCAAGGGTGTGTCACCCGTACGGCCGAACGCCGATCGCGACTGCGAGGCGCAGGTGGTCCGCTGAGAACAACCGCGCCCGCCGGGGCGCCGACCGGGGAGGACACCTCATGTCGGTCGACCCGGGCGCACCGATACCGACGCCACCGCTTCCGGCCGCGCCGATGGGACGGATCGCGGGTGCCGGGACTGTGGTGGCCGGGGCCGCGGCCGCCCCCGAGCCCGGCGGGCCCGCCGCCCCCTCGCTCCTCGGTCCCGAAGCGGTCAGCGACCGGTACGGCTTCTATCGCACCCTGCGCGAGTCCCACCCCCTCGTGTGGGACGACCGGCTCGGGGCGTGGCTGGTCAGCCGGTACGGGGACGTGGCCGCCGCGCTGGGTGACCCCGGGCTCGTCCGGCCCCGACGGCGTGGGCCGTGCTGCTGGCCCGGTGAGGTGTGGTGCGAAGGGCCTCGCCGCGAGGTGGACGACGAGGCGTTCGGGGTGCTGCGGGAGGTGTCCGCGCGGACCGCTTTCGTGCTCGCGCGGCGACTGGCGCAGCGCGAAGTGACCGACCTGGCGGAGGAGTTCTGCCACTGGCTGCCCGTGGGGACCGCCGCCACCGCACTGGGACTGTCGTACGCGGAGCTGGCACGCGGCAGCCGGGCCGGGGGCCGACGTGCGGGCCCGGCCGCGTCCCTGGCGGTCCTCTGCGCCGACCGGTCCGCCCTGATCGGCAAGGCGCTCGCCTCCCTTCTCGCCAACCTCCTTGATCGTCCGGATGAGTGGGCGGCGGTACGGGACACACCGGGTGCCCTCACCGCCGCGTGGCGCGAGTCCCTGCGGCGGAACCCGCCTGTCCATGTCGTGCTGAGACGGGCACGCGGAAACATCCGCATAGCCGACGGCACGGTCCCCGAGGGTGCCGCGGTCGCCCTGCTGGTCGGGGCCGCCGGTCGGGACCCCGATCGGTTCGCCGCCCCGGACCGCTTCGACCCCCGCCGGACCGCTCCGGCCCAGCTCGCGTTCGGGCCCCCGGACTGCCCGGCCGCGCGCGTGGTCGAACTCCAGGCGGAGTGCGCGGCACGGGCCCTGTGCGAGGCCATGCCGGAGCTCCGCTGGGCCGAGGGCTTCCGGCCCACCGAGACCGGGCTGCTCACCCGGGCCCCGCGGACCCTTCTCGTACGACCCGCCTGAGCAGTGCGACCGGACGGTCGGCGAACAGATCGCGCAGCTGCACGACCCCACTGAGTTCCGGTCGGGAGTGCTCGGTGCTCAGGACGTCGGTCCACGCCCCCTCCGGCAGCGCCAGCTCCGTCGGGCCCCAGCCGCCCGACTCGGCAAGCCGCAGGGAGAGCCGGGTCACCGCTGTCACCACCTCGCCGGAACGGGAGAACGCGAGGCAGTGGTCGGCGGCCGGGCCGCCGGCGATCAGCGGCTCGTACGTACTCAACTCCCCGAACATCTCCGGAAGTTCCCGCCTGAGCCGAAGAGCTGCCACGGATACCTCGGCCTTCTCGTTCGGCGGAGAGTCCAGGCCGGTCTCCGGGAAGCCCACCGGCCGCCGGTTGTCCGGGTCGACCAGCGTCAGGCACTCCGACTCCGTGCCCTGGTACACATCCGGCACGCCCGGCATCGTCAGATGCACCAGCGCGGCACCCAGGATGTTCGCGCGCGTGGCCGACGCCAGGCCCCGGGAGAACTCCGCGATCCTGGCCGCGAACGCCCCGGCGGGGCCCGACGCGGCGAAGTCGGTCAGCGCCCGCTCGTACACCGGATCCTGTTCGGTCCAGCTCGTGCGCAGCCCCGCCTCGCGCGCGGCCTTGAGGAGGGTCCCGCCCAGCCGCTCCTCGGTGAGGCCGGTGCCGCCGAGGCCGACCGCCGTCTGCCAGGCGGTCCAGGCCAACTGCGGATCGGGCGCGAGCACCCCGGAGAGCCGGTCGAGCAGGGCCCGCCACTGCCCGGGACACTCGGACAGCACGGCGATCCGTGCCCGTACGTCCGCACTGCGCTTGGTGTCGTGCGTGGACAGCGCGGTCCCGGTCGTCGGCCAGTCGCGGGCGATCCGCGCGCAGAAGGAGTGGAACTCCTCGGGGGGCACGGATGGTTGCCCGGGATCGCCGCCCACCTCGTTGGCGGACAACAGGACCACATATCGATAAAACGCCGTGTCTTCGAGGGACTTGGCGCGCAATGCTGATGACGTCTGCGCGAAACGGGCTTGGAACGCCTGTAGTTCGCGACCGTCGCCCTCCGAACCAGCCTCGTACCGTCCGAGCACCAGATCCCGTACGGCGTCGACCGCTTCCGCCTCGTCCGGTACCGCGAAGGCCTCCCGTGCCCGGCGGGTCGTCTCCTGGGTCAGCACCTCCTGCGCGTCCGTCCCGTACGGGCGGTACACCGGCATCCGGACCAGCAGCTCGCGCAGGGCGAGCCGCAGGGCCCACGGCGCGTGGTCGCGCAGCCCCGGGGTGCGGGCGCACAGCCCTGCCGCCGCGCGCGTCAGGCGGTCCACTTCGGCGGCCAGGTCGTGCGTGACCACCTCGTACGCGGCACGACGTGCGGTCGGCTCCCAGCGCCCGCCCCGGTCACCACCGCCATCGTCCTGACCTGTGAACTCCTGGTAGTGGGCCAGAAGTTCCCGATGTCCGGCCGGATCGACGAAGAGGCCGTCGATCCGGTGGAGCGCGTCGTAGCCGGTCGTCCCGGCGACCGTCCAGCCGGACGGCAGCGGCTCGGTGCGGGCGAGGATCTTCTCCACCACCGTCCACGCGCCCCCGGTCGCCGCGCTCAGGCGTCGCAGATACGTTTCGGGGTCGGCGAGGCCGTCCGGGTGGTCCACCCGCAGTCCGTCCACCACGCCGTCCCGGACCAGCTCCAGCACCTTGGCGTGGGTGGCGGCGAAGACGGCCTCGTCCTCCACCCGCACGCCGATGAGCTCCGAAATCGTGAAGAAGCGGCGGTAGTTGAGCTCGGTGCGGGCGAGGCGCCACCAGCCGATCCGGTACCACTGGGCGTCCAGGAGCTCGGGCAGCGGCAGCCCCTCGGTGCCGGCGCGCAAGGGGAACTCGTGCGCCTCCCCGTACGCCAGTACTCCTTTGCCCCGGTCCACCGTCAGCCGGTCCAGCTCGTCCCCGAGCGGCCCGGCGAGGACCGGCAGCAGCACTTTGCCGCCGCCCGCCGCCCAGTCGATGTCGAACCAGGCGGCGTACGGCGAGTCGGGGCCCTCGCGCAGCACCTCCCACAGCTGCCGGTTGTGGCGCGGCGCCGCAGCCATGTGGTTCGGGACGATGTCGAGCACCAGGCCGAGCCCGGCCGCCCGTGCGGTGCGGGCGAGCCGCCGCAGCCCGTCCTCGCCGCCGAGTTCTTCGCGTACGCGCGCGTGGTCGACGACGTCGTAGCCGTGCGTCGACCCCGGAACCGACTCCAGGACCGGCGACAGATGCAGATGCGACACCCCGAGCGAGGCCAGATACGGCACGGCGCGCTCGGCGGCACGGAAGGGGAAGTCCGGCTGGAGCTGCAGCCGGTAGGTCGCAGTGGGTGTCATGCGAACGTACGTACCCCGCAACGCGGCTTCTGTGCCTTCGGCCCATGCGTCCGCACCCGTCTGCCGCGTTAGCTTCGCCTGATGTCCGGAGCCCTGCACGCGTATCGCAAGGTCATCGCCCTCACCGGGCCGCTGCTCCCCGTCGTCTCGTTCCTCGGGCGGCTGCCGACGGCCATGTGCCAGCTGGGCAGTGTGCTGCTGGTCGCCGAGACGAGCGGGAGCCTGGCCACCGCCGGGCTCGCGGGCGGCGCGCTCGCCCTCGGGCAGACCGCCGGCGGCCCGCTCCTGGGCCGCGCCGCCGACCGGCACGGCCAGCGGGGCGTGGTGCTCGTCGCGGCGCTCGTCAACGCGGCCGCCGTCACCGCCCTCGTCCTGGCCGCGCTCGCCCATGCGGGAACCGGTCTGTTGGCACTCCTGGGGGCGCTCGCCGGTGCCAGCGTGCCGCAGGTCGGGCCGCTCGCCCGGAGCCGGACCGTGTCCTTGGCGCGGCGCGCGGGGGCCGACGAGCGGACCGTGGCGGCGGCGCTCTCCTTCGAAGGGACCCTCGACGAGGTGTCGTTCGTGCTCGGCCCCGCCTTCGTGGGACTGGCCGCGGCCCTCGCCCATCCGGCGGTCGCGCTGCTCGTCGCGGCCGGGCTGCTCGCCGTCTGCGGCACCGCTTTCGCCCTGCACCCGACCGCCGGGCAGGTGGTGGTCGAGGAGCGCGTCAGGACGCCGCGCACCCGGCTGCCGGGGGCGGTGTACGCGCTGCGCGTCACCATGGTGCTCCAGGGCGCCATGTTCGGGGCCTCCCAGGCGGGCATCACCGCCTTCACCGAGCGGCTGGGCCGGGCGTCGCAGACCGGACTCGTGTACGCCGCGATGGGCGTGATGAGCGCGGCGGCGGGCCTCGCCATGGTGGCCGTACCGGAAAGGCTCGCGCTACGCGCGCGTTGGCGGATCGCCACCACGGCCCTGGTGGTGCTCTCCGTACCGCTGCTCTTCGTGCCGTCGCTGGGAACTCTTTACGGGGCGGTGGTCGTTCTCGGCGTGGCGTACGCCCCGCATCTGATCACCCTCTTCGGACTGACCGAACGGCTCGTCCCCGCCGCCCGGTTGGCCGAGTCCATGGCGTTCCTGACCAGTGGGATCGTCGGCGGGCAGGCGCTCGCCCTCGCGCTGTCGGGGCGGCTGGCCCAGGACCACGGGCCGGTGGCGGCCTTCGCGGTCATGGTGGTCGCGGCGGTGCTGTGCGCGGCCCTCTCGTGGTCCGTACGGGGCCTGGCGGGTCCCGGACGGGCCGAGGAGTCCTCGGCCCCGCAGAGGGCAGTCCCGGGCCCGCTCAGGCCGGACGTCGCAGCACCGTCAGACTCCGCCCCACGAGCGTGACCCGCTCGCCCGCCGTCACCTTGGCGCCCTCGCCCGGCGGCACCCCCTCGCGGCGGCCCGTGTCGACCACCACCTGCCACTGCCTGCCGTGGTTGACCGGCACCAGGAAGTCGATGGTCTCCGCGCTCGCGTTGAACATCAGCAGAAACGAGTCGTCCGCGATGCGCTCGCCGCGCGGGCCGGGCTCCGAGATCGCGTTGCCGTTGAGGAAGACCGTCAGCGCCTTGGCGCTCGCCGCCTGCCAGTCCTGCTGGGTCATCTCCTCACCCTCAGGGGTGAACCACGCGATGTCCGACAACTCGTCGTGGGTGCCCTCCACGGGCCGGCCGTGGAAGAAGCGGCGCCGCCGGAACACCGGGTGGTCGCGCCGGAGCCACACCATCGTCCGGGTGAACGCCAGCAGCGTCCCCTCCGGGTCGCCGCCCGGCTCGGGCCACTGCACCCAGCTCAGCTCGCTGTCCTGGCAGTAGGCGTTGTTGTTGCCGTGCTGGGTGCGGGCGAACTCGTCGCCGTGGCTGAGCATCGGCACGCCCTGCGACAGCATCAGGGTGGCGATGAAGTTGCGCATCTGGCGCTCGCGCAGCTCCACCACGCCCGCGTCCCCGGTGTCGCCCTCCACGCCGCAGTTCCAGGACCGGTTGTGGCTCTCGCCGTCCCGGTTGCCCTCCTTGTTGGCCTCGTTGTGCTTCTGGTTGTACGAGACGAGGTCGTTCAGGGTGAAGCCGTCGTGGCAGGTGTGGAAGTTGATGGAGGCCAGCGGCCGCCGCCCGTCGTCCTGGTAGAGGTCGGAGGAGCCGGTCAGACGGCCGGCGAACTCGGCGAGCGTGCGCGGCTCGCCCCGCCACAGGTCCCGCACGGTGTCGCGGTACTTGCCGTTCCACTCGGTCCACATAGGGGGGAAGTTGCCCACCTGATAGCCGCCCTCGCCGACGTCCCAGGGCTCCGCGATCAGCTTGACCTGGCTCACCACCGGGTCCTGCTGCACCAGGTCGAAGAACGACGACAGCCGGTCCACGTCGTGGAACTGCCGGGCCAGCGTCGCCGCGAGGTCGAAGCGGAAGCCGTCCACGTGCATCTCGGTCACCCAGTACCGCAGCGAGTCCATGATCAGCTGGAGGACGTGCGGCGAGCGCATCAGGAGCGAGTTCCCGGTGCCGGTGGTGTCCTCGTAGTAGCGCGGATCGTCGGCGAGCCGGTAGTACTGCGCGTTGTCCAGGCCGCGGAAGGAGAGCGTGGGGCCCAGGTGGTTTCCCTCGGCCGTGTGGTTGTAGACCACGTCCAGGATGACCTCGATCCCGGCCTCGTGCAGGGCCCGTACCGCCTGCTTGAACTCCAGGACCTGCTGCCCCCGGTCGCCCCAGGAGGCGTAGGTGTTGTGCGGGGCGAAGAATCCGATCGTGTTGTAACCCCAGTAGTTGGACATCCCCTCGTCCGCGAGCCGGTGGTCGTTGACGAACTGGTGCACCGGCATCAACTCCAGGGCGGTGACCCCCAGTTCCGTCAGATGGCCGATGACCGCGGGGTGCGCGAGCGCCGCGTAGGTGCCGCGCATCTCCGGGGGCAGCTCCGGGTGGAGCATCGTCAGGCCCTTCACATGGGCCTCGTAGAGCACCGTGCGGTGGTACTCGGTGCGCGGCGGCCGGTCGTCGCCCCAGTCGAAGTACGGGTTGACCACCACCGACGTCATGGTGTGCGGCGCCGAGTCCATGTCGTTGCGGGCGTCGGGGCGGTCGAAGTAGTAGCCGTACACCGCCTCGCCCCAGTCGATGCTTCCGCTGATGGCGCGCGCGTAGGGGTCGAGGAGTAGCTTCGCCGAGTTGCAGCGGTGGCCGTTGTGCGGCTCGTACGGGCCGTGCACACGGAAGCCGTAGCGCTGCCCGGGCATCACGCCGGGCAGATAGGCGTGGCGCACGAACGCGTCGCTCTCGCGCAGCTCCACGGCCGTCTCCGACCCGTCGTCGTGCAGGAGGCACAACTCGATCCGGCGGGCGGCCTCCGAGAAGACCGCGAAATTGGTCCCGGCGCCGTCGTACGTGGCGCCGAGTGGGTACGCCTGTCCCGGCCACACCTGCATGGGCAAGACTCTTCCACTTCTGATCCGGGTACTGAGGGGCACTTGACGCAGATCCTCCCGGAAAAGAAGTCCGTCCCCTAGGACGCCGGAGTGCTCCGGAGGGTGATCCCCACAGCGGCTACCCCCGTAAGGACACCGGTACCCGGGGCGATCCGGACGGCCTGCGCCTGACGGATCCGGCCAGAACCGGAGGCCGCCGAGGGTCCCGGCGCAGGTGAACCGCTATGAATCAGCTCACTCCCGCCGAACGCGCGGCACGGAACGGATCACGTCAACAAGGGAGTTGGGAAACAGCCTTTCCAACCGGCTGCACCGCCTCCTGCTCGCGGAGTACTCTTCCTTGATCGTTGGAGGGGGACCGGAAGGCGGTGCGCGGGTGAGCTCGGGAGGGCTGGAGCTGCCCCCTGGTGACACGGGTCACGAGGGGGAGTCCGGCGACATCCCGCCCGGCGCGGTGTCCGTGGCGCGTCCGGTGGAGATCGGGGCCGAACTGGACTGGGGCGCGGACGCCTGGAGCGAGGTGCGCACGCGCGCGCAGCGGGCCGGCCGGGCCTACATCTGGCTGAACCTGGTGGAGCAGCGGCTGCGGGCCGTGGTGGCGGCCGTGCTGCGCCCCATCTACGAGCCGGTCCACGGCGACGACTGGGTGGTCGCGGCGGCGGGCCCGGCCGGGCAGGAGTGGGTGCAGCGGGCCGTCGCCGTACGGGAGGTCTCGCGCCGCAAGGGGTATCTGCTCGACCCCGCCGACGACAACGTCCTGAGCTTCCTCACCCTGCCCCAGCTGCGCGAGCTGATGGTGCAGCACTGGCCCTGCTTCGAGCCGTACGTGGACGACCGGCGCGACGTCGAACTCGCCCTGGACGAGCTGGAGGTCGCGCGGAACGTGGTCTCGCGCAACCGCGCGCTCAACGAGGCGGTCCTGGCCCAGGCCGAGCGCGCCTCGGCGCGGCTGCTCGACGTGCTGGGCGGCGGCGCGGGCGCGCCCGCCGCGCACCGGCTGCCCATCGACGCCGTCGAGGACCTGGTGGGCGACCGGTACGCGGACGTGGTCTCGGTCCACTCCGACCGGGTGCGGCTGCAGCGCCAGCTGCCCGCCGAGGACCTGTTCAGCCACGCCCGCCGGCTCGACGCGATAGGCATCGGCCTCAATCTGCTGGTCCAGAACTACTCGGGGCGCCGGCTGGTGCGGCTCGCCGAGTCGGGCTGCCGGGTGCGGCTGCTCTTCCTCAACCCGGCGAGCAGCGCGGTCAAGCGGCGCGAGCGCGAACTGGGGCTGAAGAAGGGCGAGCTGAGCCGTTCGGTCGAGATGAACATCCTGCACATGCGGCGGGTGCGGGCCCGGCTGCGCGACCCGGGGGCCTTCGAGATCCAGGTGTTCGACGAGACCCCGCGCTTCACGGCGTACCTGGTCGACGGGGACGGCACCGACGGCCTCGCGGTCGTCCAGTCGTATCTGCGCCGGGCGCGGGGGATGGAGGCGCCGGTGCTGGTGTTGCGCGGGGGAGCGCGGCGGGACGTCGTGCGCCCCGACCAGGACGCCGAACACGGGCTTTTCGAGACATACCGTGAGGAATTCGAGTCGGTGTGGGCCGACTCGCGGCCCGTCTCCTGACCGGCCGTCGGGCGGTCCGGGCCCCGTTGTCAGTGGTGCGTGCGAGGCTGGTCGTCACTGGGGGAGAGCACCAAAAGGGAGGGCCAAGATGGGGTGGCACCGCGAACCGCTGGTCGGATTCGATCTGGAGACGACCGGTACGGACCCGTTGGAGGCGCGGATCGTGACGGCCGCGGTCGTCGGCGTCCGGGGCGGCGAGGCGGTCCGGCAGCGGAACTGGCTGGCGGACCCGGGCATCAGGATCCCCGCGCAGGCCTCGGCGATCCACGGCATCAGCAACGAGCGGGCCGTCTCGGAGGGCCGCCCGGTGCGCGAGGTCGCCGACGAGATAGCGGAGACGATCACGGGCTACTGGACGCAGGGCGTGCCGGTCGTGGCCTACAACGCGGCCTTCGACCTGACGCTCCTGGCGGCCGAGCTGCACCGGCACGGACTGCCGTCGCTCACCGACCGGCTGGGGGGCGCGGCCATGGGCCCGGTCGTCGACCCGTACACGATCGACCGTGCGGTCGACCGCTACCGCAAGGGCAAGCGGACGCTGGAGGCGGTGTGCGTGGAGTACGGAGTGGTGCTCGACGGCGCCCATGAGGCGGGTGCGGACGCGCTGGCGGCGGTCCGGGTCGCGGTGGCGATAGCCGACCGCCATCCGCAGGTCGCCCGGCTGGCCCCGGCGGAGCTGCACGAGCAGCAGATCGAGTGGTACGCCGCGTGGGCGGCCGACTTCCAGCGCTTCCTGCGCCGGAAGGGCACACCGGACGCGATAGTCGACCCGGCCTGGCCGGTACGGGAACTGGTCCCGGCCCAGGGTTGACGGCAGGCGGCGACGGCCGACGGAACCCGGTCGGACCCGGGCTGTACTCCCGCGCGGAGCGACGCGCGGCGGTTCAGAACGGGTACCAGCGGACCTCGGGATCCCCGTCCCGCAGGGAGGCGACCCGGCGGCGGAACTCGTCGAGCGCCTTGGGGTTGGCCGGGGCGTGCTGGGCGACCCAGGCGCAGCTGGCCGTCTCCCGGGCGCCGCGCAGCACCGCGCACCCGTCCCACTCCCGCACGTCCCACCCGTACGCCTCGGTGAACGCGGCGTACTGGTCGTCCGGCAGTCCGTACCGGTCCCGGGAGAGAGCCATGACCACCAGGTCGTGCTCCCGGAAGTCGGCGGAGAAGGTCTCCAGGTCGACCAGGACCGGGCCGTCGGGGCCGACATGGACGTTGCGCGGCAGCGCGTCGCCGTGGATCGGGCCCGGCGGGAGGTGGGGGGTGAGCGCGGCGGCCGCTTCGGCGAAGCCGTCCCGGCGGGCGCGGAGATAGGCCGCGTCGGCGGGGTCGATCGCGTCCCCGGCCAGCCGCAGCCAGCGCTCCACCCCGCCGAGCAGTTCGCGGCGGGGCAGGGCGAACGGCGGGGCGGGCAGGGCGTGGACGACCCGCAGCAGCTCGGCGAGGTCGCGCGGCCCTGCGGGGCGGACGGCGGCGGGCAGTCGGTGCCAGAGCGTCACCGGGTGGCCGTCCACCAGCCGGGGCGCGGGCTCGGCGGCCCGCACCGCCGGAGCTCCGCACTCCGCGAGCCAGCCCGCGATGGCGAGCTCGCGCTCGGCGCGCGCCAGGAGTTCGGGGTGGCGGGTGGCATCGCGGCCGACCTTGACCACCAGGTCGCCGATCGCGAAGACGGCGTTCTCGCCGAGGGCGAGCAGCTCGGCGGGGGCTTCCCCGGAGCCGGTTGTGGGGCTGTCCGTGGGGCCGTTCGCACCCGCCTCGCCAGGCTCGCCCGCCGCCCCCGGGGTGCCCGCCCCCGCCGCGCCCGCCTCCGGTGTGACCGGCCGCCGCGTCGCGCCGAGTCCTGCCGTGGCCAGTAGCTCGCGCGCCCGTGCCTCGTCCACTGTTCACTCCCGGTGATCGTTCCGTACCGGGCAAGTCTCGCATTCGCGCAGGTCGTCTTGGTGAGGAGGCAGGTTGTCTTGACGAACCGACGGACCGTCAGCACGATGACGGGGGTCATTCGGCAATCCCGGCAAAGGGGTCGAACAATGACATCGGTCACCGCAACGGCACGGACGGGGAGACGTTCCGGCAGGCGCTCCGGGAAACCCCCGGACCACGGGGCCTGGTTCCTGGTCCTGCCCGCGCTGATCCCGATCCTCGTCCTGAGCGTGGGACCACTGCTCTACGGCATCGCCCTGGCCTTCACCGATTCCCAGGCTGGCCGCACCGCGCCCACCCAGTGGACCGGGCTGCTCAACTTCAGGGACCTGCTGCACGACACCCTGTTCTGGGAGTCGTTCAGGATCGGTCTGCTCTGGGCGGTCGGGGTCACCGTGCCCCAGTTCCTGCTCGCGCTCGGACTCGCCCTGCTGCTCGACCAGAACCTCCGCTTCCGGTGGCTGGCGCGGGCGCTCGCGATCATCCCCTGGGCGATGCCGGAGGTCGTCGTCGGCATCATGTGGCGGCTCGTGTACAACCCGGACGCGGGCATCCTCAACGAGACGATCGGCGACCTCGGGCTCGGTGACGGCCGCGACTGGCTGACCGGACTCGGCACCGCGCTGCCCGCCGTGATCGTCGTCGGCGTCTGGGCGGGCCTGCCGCAGACGACGGTGGCGCTGCTCGCCGGGCTCCAGAACACCCCGCACGAGCTGCACGAGGCCGCCGCGATCGACGGCGCCGGCGCCTGGCGCCGCTTCCGCACGGTGACCTGGCCCGCGCTCAGACCCGTGGCACTGGCGATCACCGCACTCAACTTCATCTGGAACTTCAACTCGTTCGCCCTGGTCTATGTGCTGACCAACGGCGGCCCCGGCGGCAAGACGAGGCTGCCCATGCTCTTCGCCTACGAAGAAGCCTTCCGGTACGGGCAGTTCGGGTACGCGGCGGCGATGGGCTGTGTGATGGTCGCGGTGATCTCGGTGTTCCTGGCGTTCCACCTGGTGGCACGGCTCGGCGGGGGTGAGGGCGCATGAAGTCCCGTACTGGTTCAACGGGTTCGGCGGGTTCGGCGGGTTCGGCGGGTTCGGCGGGCTCGGCCCGATCATGGGGTCGCGCCGGGCAGTATCTGGCGCTCCTCGGCTATCTCGTCTTCCTGGCGTTCCCGTTCCTGTGGCTGATCTCCACGGCCTTCAAGCCCGCGCGCGAACTGGGCTCGCTCCACCCGACGTGGATCCCCAGGCGCCCTACCCTCGACAACTTCCGCCAGGCCTTCGACGAACAGCCGCTGCTGCGCGCGGGGTTCAACAGCCTGGTGGCGGCGCTCTCGGCCGCGCTGATCGCCGTGGTCGTGGCGACCCCGATGGCGTACGTGATGGCGCGCAGACGCGGCAGGCTGGCGACGGCGGCGACCGGCTGGGTGGTGGTCAGCCAGGCATTCCCCTTCGTGCTGCTGATCATTCCGCTCTTCCTGGTCCTGAAGAGCCTCCACCTCATCAACTCCGTGGCGGGGCTGGTCATGGTGTACGTGGTGTGGTCGCTGCCCTTCGCGCTGTGGATGCTCGTCGGGTACGTCCGGGCCGTACCGCTGGAGCTGGAGGAGGCGGCGGCCGTGGACGGGGCGGGGCGGCTGCGCACGCTGGTCTCGGTCACCGCGCCGCTGCTCGCCCCCGGGATCGTGGCGACCGGGCTCTTCGCCTTCATCACCGCGTGGAACGAATTCTTCTTCGCGCTCGTCCTCCTCAAGACACCGGAGAAGCAGACCCTGCCGGTCGTCCTCACCCACTTCCTCGGGGCGGAGGGGGCGGCCGACCTCGGTCCGCTCGCGGCGGCCGCCTTCCTCGCCACCCTGCCCTCACTGGCCGTCTTCGCGGTCATCCAGCGGCGGATCACCAGCGGGATGCTCGCCGGGGCGGTGAAGAGCTGATGCGCGCACGCCTGTTGATCCTGGCCGGGGCCATGCTCGCCCTGCTGCTCGCCACCCTCACCGGCTGCTCGGACAGCGGCTCGGGCGGCGGGAAGGTCCGGCTACGCTTCCAGTCGCTGGCCTGGCAGAAGGAGTCGGTGGCGGCCACCAAGGAGCTGGTGAAGGAGTGGAACGCGACCCACCCCGAGATCCAGGTCCAGTACGTACAGGGGAGCTGGGACACCGTCCACGACCAGCTGCTCACCGCGTTCGAGGGCGGTGAGGCGCCGGACGTCATCCACGACGCGTCCGACGACCTCGCGGACTTCGCCTACGGCGGCTATCTCGCGGATCTGCGTCCCCTGCTGCCCGCCGCGCTCAAGGAGGACATTCCCGCGCGGAGCTGGGAGACGGCGACGTTCGGGAAGGGGGTGTTCGGGGTGCCGTTCCTTCAGGAGCCGAGGGTCCTGATCGCCAACACGAAGATCCTCGCGTCCTCGAGGGTGCGGATACCGACTCCCGAACAGCCCTGGACCTGGGAGGAGTTCCGGCAGGTGGCGAAGCGGCTGAGCGGCAAGGGGCGGTACGGGATCGCCTGGCCGCTCAGGGAGCCCGTGTCGATCACGCTCAACCTGGGGCTCTCCACCGGCGGGCAGTTGTTCCACCGGGCGGCGGACGGCAAGGTGCGGGTGGCGTTCGGGGAGGGTGACGCGGCCGTTCCCTCGGTCGTCCACGACCAGGTCAACGTGGACGGGAGTGCCGCGCGGACCACGCTCGGCATGGGCGGGTCCGACACCCTGCCGGGCTTCTTCGGCGGCAGGTACGCGATGGCCGCGCTGGGCTTCTCGTACCGTCAGCAGATCGTCCAGCAGGCGCCCAAGGGGTTCGAGTGGACCGTGCTCCCCGCTCCGGCCGGGAGCGGAGGGCTCGCGCAGGGGGTCAGCCCGCAGACCCTCTCGGTCGCCGAGGACAGCCCGCACAAGAAGGAGGCGGCCGAGTTCATCGGCTTCCTGCTGCAACCGCGCAACATGGTCCGGCTCGCGCAGGGCGACTGGATGCTGCCTACGGGGACCACCGCGCTCAAGGACCCGGCGCTGCACACCGCGCGGTACGGCTGGGCGACCGGTGCCGCGCTCGCGGGGGCGCTGCGCTCGGCGCCCGCGCAGTCGGTGCGGGGGTACCCGGAGTGGAAGGACAAGGTGGCGACCCCCGCGCTCCAGGAGTACTACAGCGGGGCGATCGATCTCGGGCAGCTGCGAAAACGCCTGGCCAAGGACGGGAATCTGGTGCTGGCCCGGTACCAGCGCTGAGTTCGCGCCCTGGCGGGGCGTAAATGGATTGCACGAGACGTCTCGTCTCGCTTACGGTCGGATCATGACCGCATCGAAGCGTGCCCACATCGCCATGTTCTCCATCGCCGCCCACGGGCATGTGAACCCGAGCCTGGAGGTCATCAGGGAGCTCGTCGCCCGTGGCCACCGGGTGAGTTACGCGATCCCCGAGTCGTTCGCCGCCAAGGTCGCGGTGACCGGGGCCGAGCCGGTGATCTACCGGTCGACGCTGCCCACCGAGGACCACCCGGAGGAGTGGGGGACCGAACTGATCGACAACATCGAGCCGTTCCTGAACGACGCCATCCAGGCGCTGCCCCAGCTCGCGGACGCCTTCGAGGACGACCGGCCCGACCTGGTCATCAGCGACATCACCTCGTATCCGGCGCCGGTGCTCGCCCACGGCTGGGGCGTGCCCTACCTCCAGCTCTCGCCGAACCTGGTGGCGTGGGAGGGGTACGAGGAGGAGGTGGCGGACTCGGTGTACGCGGAGCTGCGCGCGTCCGAGCGGGGCAAGGCGTACTACGCCCGGTACCGGGCCTGGCTCGACGAGCACGGGATGCACCACACCGACCCCGACCGGCTCGTCGGCCGTCCCGGCCGCTCGATCGTCCTGATCCCGAGGGCGCTCCAGCCCCACGCCGACCGGGTCGACGAGTCCGTCTACACCTTCGTCGGTGCCTGCCAGGGCGACCGCGCCGAGCAGGGGGAGTGGCAGCGGCCCGAGGGCGCCGAGAAGGTGCTGCTGGTCTCGCTCGGCTCGACCTTCACCGAGCAGCCCGGGTTCTACCGCGAGTGCGTGAAGGCGTTCGGGGACCTGCCGGGGTGGCATGTGGTGCTCCAGATAGGCAAGTTCGTCGACATCGCCGACCTGGGGGAGGTCCCCGCCAATGTGGAGGTGCACCACTGGGTTCCCCAGCTGGCGGTGCTGCGGCAGGCCGATGCCTTCATCACGCATGCGGGCGCGGGCGGCAGCCAGGAGGGTCTGGCCACCGCGACGCCGATGGTCGCGGTGCCGCAGGCCGTCGACCAGTTCAGCAACGCGGAGATGCTCCAGTCGCTCGGGGTCGCCCGGCACGTACCGATGGAGGAGGCCACGGCCGAGGCCCTGCGGGAAGCGGTTCTGGCGCTGGTCGAGGACCCCGAGGTGGCCGAGCGCGCGGAGGCCGTCCGCAGCGCGATGGCCGGTGAGGGCGGCACCCGGCGGGCGGCGGACCTGATCGAGGCGGCGCTGGTGGGGTGACGTCCGGCGTGGACCCCGTAGCCCGTCGCGCAGGACCAACCGGAACCTCCACGGCCTCAACGGGCAGGGGCCCGAGGAGCATCGCTCCCCGGGCCCCTGCCCGTAACATCCACACATCCACTAGGGCGTCAGACCCGCGCCACCCGCTCCCGGTCCTCGTCGCCGTGGTGGGCGGTGACCGGCGGTGCGACGGACGACTCGTCGTGGGTGAGGTCCGGCAGCCAGCGCAGCCACTTCGGCAGGTACCAGTTGCGCTCGCCCAGCAGGGCCATGACCGCCGGGAGCAGTACGCCCCGGATGACCGTGGCGTCGATCAGGACGGCGGTGGCGAGCCCGACGCCCATCTGCTTCATCGACTGCATCGACAGCGTTCCGAAGATCGCGAACACCGCCACCATGATGACCGCCGCGCTCGTCACCACACCGGCCGTCGTCACCACGCCGTGCTGGATGGCGTCCCGGGTCGAGCGGCCCTGGAGGCGGGCCTCCCGGATCCGCGACACCACGAACACGTGGTAGTCCATCGACAGGCCGAACAGGATCACGAACAGGAACAGCGGCAGCCAGGAGACGATCGCGCCGACGCCTTCCGCGCCGACCAGCGAGGCGCCCCAGCCGTGCTGGAAGACGGCGGTCAGGACGCCGTAGGCGGCGCCCACCGAGAGGAGGTTGAGGATGATCGCGGTGATGGCGATGGTCAGCGAGCGGAAGCAGAGCAGCATCAGCAGGAAGGCGAAGACCACCACGAAGGCGAAGACCGGGGTGACCGCGCCGACGATCTTGGCGTTGAAGTCCTTGGACCCGGCGACCTGACCGGTGATCGGCGCGTCCAGGCCGCGCACCTTGCCCAGGGTGTCGGGCCGGACGTGGTCGCGCAGCAGGTCGAGGCTCTTCTCCGCCTTCTTCTGGTCGGAGCCGCCGATCAGCGGGACGTCGACGACCGCCACGTTCTCCGCGCTGTGCAGGGTGACCTTGACGGGGCCGTCCGAGGCGCCCCGGGCGACCGCCTGCGTACGGAAGTCGGCGATGGCCTGCTTGACCTCCGGCGCGTTGATGTCGGCGGCCTTGATGACGACGTTGGCGGGGCTGGCGCCGCCGGGGAAGGTCTGGTTGACGCGGTCGTAGGTGCCGACGATGGGCAGCGAGTCGCCGAACTCCTGGTCCAGGGTCAGGTTCTGGGTGTGCATGCCGAGCGCGGGCAGGGATATCGCGATCAGCGCGCCCGCCGCCAGCACCAGGGCGGCCTTCGGGCGGCGCAGCACCGAGCCGAGGACGGCGCGCCAGACGCGGCTCTCGCCGTTGCTGTTGCGCTTGCCGCGCTTGAGGCGGTTCAGGAACGGCAGCCGGCCCTTCTCGACGCGCTCGCCGAGCAGCGACAGGAGCGCGGGCAGCACGGTCACCGAGCCGACCATGGCCACCGCGACCACCATCAGGGAGGCCAGGCCCATCGCCTCGAAGTCCGCGAGCCCGGTGAAGAGCATGCCCGCCATCGCGACGCAGACGGTGACACCGGAGACGATGATCGCCCGGCCGCTGGTCGCGGCGGCGATGCGCAGGGCCGTCTGGGCGTCGTGCCCGGCCTCGCGCTCCTCGCGTTCGCGGCGCAGATAGAAGAGGCAGTAGTCGACGCCGACGGCCAGACCGACGAGCAGCATCACGGAGTTGGCGGTGTCGCTCATCGCCTGGACGTGGCTGACGATGGCCATCAGGCCCATGGTGGCGATGATCGCCGTGAGCGCGAGTGCCACCGGCAGCAGGGCGGCGACCAGCGCGCCGAACGCGATGAGCAGGATGCCGAGGGCGACCGGGACCGCCGAGTACTCGGCCTTCTTGAAGTCGTCGCCGAAGGCGTCCTTGAACGTCTTGCCCATGCTGGCGGCGCCGATCTCCTCGATCCGCAGCCCCTTGTGCTCGCCCTGCACCTTCTTCACCGCGTCGAGCACCGGCTCGATGCGGTCGGGCGCGGTGTCGGCCTCACCGCGCACGTCGAACTGGACCAGCGCGCTGCGGCCGTCCTTGGAGATGGTCTTCGCCGTATACGGAGAGGTCACCTTGGTGACCTGGCCGGTGGCGTCGACCGCCTTGAGCACGGCGTCCACGGCCGCGCGGAACTCGGGGTCGGTCGCCTTCACCGAGCCGTCGCGGGCCTGGATGAAGACGGTCTCGCCGGCCGGCTCCTCGAGCCCCGCGTCGTCGATGATCGTCTGCGCCTGGCCGACCTCGCCGGGAAGCTGGTTGTCCTTGACGTTGATGCGCCCGGCCGCCGAGCCGATGCCCATGGCCAGGACCACGAAGAGCACCCAGATCACCACCGCCGCCCAGCGGTGGCGGGCGCTCCATCCGCCCGCCCGCGCGGCCACGCCGCGCACTCTCGTAACCCCATTGACCATGACGAGCCTGCCCCCTGATGAGCGGTGGCAGCCCGGCGCCGCCATCCCACTAAGACGCTAGGGGCAGGATCCAGCCGTCTCCTCGTGCTCGCTGGTGAACCGGACCTCCGGTATCTACTCCCTGCGATGTGGGGGCATCCCCTACAAGTCGCATTCAAGCCCCTTACACGTAAAGCCGATTGAGGGGGAAGTTCCGCTTGCGTGTCGCCACGAGGTGTCCACCAAGCCTGCACATAGGGCCAGTTGACCTGCGCTGGCCTGTTCTTTATTACGAAACCTTGTTGTGTAAGTCACAGCTGCGTGGAGCTCTTGATCTGCGCTCGTCAATCGGCAAGGGTTTCGAACCAGCCCCGGAAGGTTTCCATCCGGTAGGCCGAACCCCCCACAAAAACCGACGAGGAGACGCCACTTCATGGCAACTCACAAGCGCAAAAGCCGCCTCAAGCTCACGGCCGGGATAACCGCCGTGGCGGCCGCGGCCGGAGCCACCGTCATGACCACCCAGATGGCGGGCGCGGCCGCGCCCGCCGAGGGCACGGTGTTCGGGCTCGACGCCAAGGGCGCGATCGACGGCAGCTACATCGTCCTGCTGGACGAGAAGGCCTCCGCGGACGCCAAGCGCAAGCTCGCCGACCAGTACGGCGGCACGCTCCAGCGCGACTACACCTCCACGGTCAACGGGTTCTCGGCGAGCGGGCTCTCGCAGACCGAGGCCAAGCGGCTCGCCGCCGACCCGGCCGTCGGCAAGGTCGTCCAGAACAAGAAGTTCCACATCACCGCCAGCCAGCCCAACCCGCCGTCGTGGGGGCTCGACCGGATCGACCAGGCCGAGACCGCCGGTGACGGCAAGTACACCTACCCGGACAGCGCGGGCGAGGGCGTCACCGCGTACGTCATCGACACCGGTGTGCGCATCAGTCACAAGGACTTCGGCGGCCGGGCCTCCTCCGGCTTCGACGCGGTCGACAACGACAACACCGCCGACGACGGCAACGGCCACGGCACGCACGTCGCCGGCACCATCGCCGGAACCGCGCACGGCGTCGCCAAGAAGGCGAAGATCGTCGCCGTCCGCGTCCTCGACAACGAGGGCTCGGGCACCACCGAGCAGGTCGTCGCGGGCATCGACTGGGTCACCAAGAACCACCAGGGCCCGTCGGTGGCCAACATGAGCCTCGGCGGCGGCGCCGACCCCGCGCTCGACACGGCCGTGCAGAAGGCCATCGCCTCCGGCGTGACCTTCGCGGTGGCGGCGGGCAACGAGTCCGCCGACGCGGGCCAGGGCTCGCCCTCGCGCGTGAAGGAGGCGATCACGGTGGCCTCCTCCACCAAGGACGACAAGCAGTCGGACTTCTCCAACTTCGGCTCGGTGGTGGACCTCTACGCCCCCGGCTCGGACATCACCTCCGACTGGAACACGGACGACAACGCCACCAAGACGATCTCGGGTACGTCCATGGCGACCCCGCACGTCGTCGGCGCCGCCGCCGTCTACCTCGCGGGCCACAAGGACGCCACCCCGGCCCAGGTCGCGGACGCGCTGACCGGCGGAGCCACCGCCGACAAGATCTCCAACCCCAGCGCGGGCACCCCGAACAAGCTGCTCAAGGTCGTCGAGTAGCCGTTCCCACGCAGTCGTGAACGACGGCTCCCGTGCCATCCCCCACGAGGCACGGGGGCCGTCCTATCGTGTGGACATGACGACGATGTACGCCGCCCTGCTGCGCGGGATCAATGTGGGCGGCAACAAGAAGGTCCCGATGGCCGAGCTCAGAGCACTGCTCACCGAGCTCGGCCACGGCTCCGTACGCACCTATCTGAACAGCGGAAACGCCGTCTTCAGCAGCGACTCCGACGACCAGGACGCGCTCGCCGCCGACCTGGAGCAGGCGATCGAGAAGCACTTCGGCTTCCGGGTCGCCTGCATGGTGCGCACCGGCGCCTATCTCAAGGCCGTCGTGGACGCCTGCCCCTTCCCGGCCGACGAGCTGGAGGGCAAGCAGCTGCACGCCACGTTCTTCTCCGGTCCCGTCGACCCCGAGCGCTTCGCGGGCATCGACACCAAGGTGTTCCTGCCCGACGCGTTCCGCCTCGGCGACCGCGTCCTCTATCTGTACGCGCCCGACGGCATCGGCCGCTCCAAGCTGGCCGAAGCGCTCGCGAAGCCCGCGCTGCTCAAGGGCGTCGAGGCGACGGCCCGCAACTGGAACACGGTCAAGGCGCTGGTGGAGATGACCGGAGCCTGAGCGTCCGCCGACGCCGGGCCGCTGACCGAAAGTGGCCCACTCGACCGGTGTGCGAATGGCCCGGACCCCGGTGCCAATCCGCCGCTACCTTCGTCCTATGGACACCATCGAGCACACCGGCCCCACCACCGTCGACTTCTACTTCGACCCCGCCTGCCCGTTCGCCTGGATCACCTCGCGCTGGATGCTGGAGGTCGAGCGCCACCGGAACATCGACCTGCGGTTCCGGGTGATGAGCCTGTACCTGCACAACATCGGCAACGAACTCCCGGACTGGTACCGGGAGTTGGTCGACAAGTCGATCCGCCCGGTACGGGTGGCCGTCGCGGCCGCGCGGGACCACGGGGACGGGGTGCTGCGCGACCTCTACACCGCGTACGGCACCCGGATACACCAGCAGAAGAACGAGGACTTCGACGAGGTCATCGCCCAGGCGCTGGCCGAGCTCGGCCTCCCGGCGGCGCTCGCGGACGCCGCGCACGACCCCGCGTGGGACGAGGCGGTGCGGCGCAGCCACGACGCGGGCAAGGACCCGGAGGCCGACGCGTACGTCGGCACGCCGACGATGCACCTCGACGGGACCGTCTACTTCGGTCCGGTGCTGAGATCGATCCCGCGCGGCGAGGAGGCGGCCCGGCTCTTCGACAGCGTGCGTGTGATCGCCTCCCACCCGGACTTCTTCGAGCTCAAGCGGACCCGGACGGGTGGTCTCGACTTCGACTGAGCTGTGTGAGGTCGGCTCCCAAGTGATCCGATGAATGGCGGGAGTTGAGCGCTTTCTCGGAGCAACTTCACCTCATGCGTTGACCGCTCCGGGGAAGTGCTCCTATGTTTCCCGGGTCGATCCCGAGGAGGCAGCATGCCCGCGTTCCGGAGCACGCCCGTACGAGCCGTCCTGACCGGGGTGCTCGCCGCCCTGGTCCTGGCGGGCCCCGGGCTGGTGCCGTCGGCCGGGGCCGGGCCCCGTACCGCCGACGTCTATGTCTCCCCGTCCGGCCGGGACGCCGCCGACGGCACGGCGGGCCATCCCGTACGCACCCTGACCCGCGCCCGCGACCTGGCACGCGACAAGGCCGCGCACTACGGCTCCGCCCACTACTCCGGCGACATCACCGTGCACCTCGCCGCCGGTACGTACCGCACGACCGGGCCGTTCGTCCTCGACGCGCGCGACTCCGGCCCGGCCGGGCACCGGATCGTCTGGCAGGGCGCGGGCGCGGAGTCGACGCTGATCAGCGGCGGGCGCAAGGTCGAGGGGTGGCGGCCAGTGGCCGGGCGTCCCGGGCTCTGGTCCGCCCCCGCCCCTCAAGGGCTCACCGACACCCGGCAGTTGTACGTCGACGGGGTGCGCGCCCAGCGTGCGCGCGGCGAGGTCCCGGTCGGGCTGACCATGACGGCGACCGGTTACACCGCCTCCGCCGACACCCTCGCGCGCTGGCGCCGCCCCTCCGACGCCGAGTTCGTCTACACCAGTGGCGAGGCGCTGTGGAACGTCGAGCGCAACGGCCTCGGCCAGTGGACCGAGCCGCGCTGCCGGATCGCGTCCGCGACGGGCACCGCGATCACGATGGTCCAGCCCTGCTGGGACAACTCCACCAAGCGCGTGGAGTTCCCCGACCGGCCCGGGCGGACCGTGAGCATGGTGGGCCCGGGCCGTCTCACCAACGGCGGCCGGGCCTCGTATGTGGAGAACGCCTACGAACTCCTCGACCAGCCCGGCGAGTGGTACCTCGACCGCTCCGCGCACACCGTCTACTACCTGCCGCGCACGGGCGAGGACCTGAGCCGCGCGGATGTGGAGGCGGCCGCTGCCGAGAAGCTCGTGGACGGGCGGGGTACCAAGGCCGCGCCCCTGCACGACATCGCCTTCCAGGGCCTCCAGTTCGGCTACGCCACCTGGCTGACGCCGTCCGGGCCCGAGGGGTTCTCGGAGATCCAGGCCGGTTACACCATCACCGGTCCGAAGGGCTGGGCGACGCAGGGTCTGTGCGGCTTCGTCGACGGCGGCACCTGCCCGTTCGCCGCCTGGACGAAGATGCCGGGCAATGTGTCCTTCGCGTACGGGCAGCGCATCGGTATCAGCGACAGCGTCTTCGCGCATCTGGGTGCGGCCGGGCTCGATCTGGGAGCCGGGACCACGGACTCGACCGTGCGCGGCAGTGTCTTCACCGACATCTCGGGTAATGGCTTGGAGATCGGTGGTGTGGATGGCCAACCGCCGGTGTCTGGCGTTGAAGTGACGAACAATCATCTCTATGCCCTGCCGCGCGAGTACCACGGCGGCGTCGGCATTCTGAACGGCTACACCCAGCACACCACGATCGCCCACAACCAGCTCGATCACCTCGGCTACAGCGCGATCTCCCTGGGCTGGGGCGGCTGGCCCGACAAGATCGGCTCGCCCGCGACGCCCAACCCGAGCCACGACAACGCCGTGCGCGACAACCTGGTCTTCGACTACATGCAGCTGCTCGACGACGGCGGAGGCGTCTACACCCAGGGCCTGACCGGCACCTCGATGGCCGACGGCGAGAAGGTCACCGGCAACGTCATCCACGACCAGTGGGGCCTGGGCAAGAGCGTCTACACCGACAACGGTTGTACGTACGAGACCGTGCAGGGCAATGTGTTGTACGGGGCCGCTTATGCCAACGTCGCCAGTCGCCACACCGACTACCGCGATGCGCTCGGCAACAACGATCCGACGCTGATCGCGGGCAACTGGTGGGAGGAGGGGGCCGCCGACAGCTCCAACAAGGGCCTGGTGACCCGTGGGAACCACCTCATGGCCGGGCTGTCCGATGTGCCTCCGGAGGTTCTCGCCAATGCGGGGATCGAGCCCGCGTACCGTGGTGTGCTCGCCGTTGCGACTGGGGCGGTCTCCGTGCCGGAGGCGCCTGCCCGGGTGGGGACGAGTACGGCGGGGAGTGACGGGCTGTACGTCACGTTCAACCCGAGCTATGTCGAGGGTGGTTCGCCGGTCACGGGGTATACGGCGTATGCCCTGCGTCCCGACGGTACGGAGGCTTCTCGGGCGAGTGTCGACGCGGCGTCGTTCAAGCGCGTCGCGGTGGTGCGGGTCGGGCAGCTCCGGGCGGGGGAGGGGCCGTTCCGGGTGGTGGTGACCGCGCGGAACGCGTACGGGGAGAGTGCGGGCTCGCTGGCTTCGGCCCCGGTCACGCCGACGGGGGTGTCTGTGGTGGCCGCCGCGCCCACTGGTGCGAAGGTGCGTGCGGCCGCTCGTGCGGTGACGGTCGCTTGGACCCCGCCCACGTCCACCGGCGACGCCGAGGTGATCGGGTATCGGATCACCGTTTCCGACGGGCGGGTTTTGCCCGTTGGTGGGCGGGACGTGCTGGTCACCCGGCCGTCGGGTAAGGGGATGTTCCGGGTGGTGGGGGGTCTGGAGCCCGCTACTTCGTACACGTTTACGGTTGCCGCGGTTACGGCGGCGGGTACGGGGCCGGTGGCGAGCGTGACGGCCACGACGCCTGCGGCGTAGGGGGTGGTCGGTCGGCTGCGGATCGTGCGTGGCTGGGCGCGCAGTTCCCCGCGCCCCTAGGTAGTACGGGGCGCGGTCCCCATCAGCGTTCCGCGCCCCCAGGCAGCACGGCGCTCGCCCCCGTCACCGCTCCCCCCTCCACTCCCCATCCCGCTCCGCCCACCGCACCGCCGGTCGCACGGCCAACCCCGCTGCCGCGAACAGCGCCGCCAGGATCGCCCAGCCCGCGAAGCCGTGGCCTACTGCCGTTATCGTGATCAGGGCCGGGCCCGCCATCATCGCCACCGCGCTGCCCGAGCTGAAGACGCCCTGGTAGACGCCCTGTGCGCGGGAGTCGGCCAGTTCGTAGCCCAGGGTCCAGCCGCCCGCCGAGGACAGGACCTCGCCGAAGACCTGGATCACCGCGCCGGCGGCCAGGACTGCCACCGCCCAGAGTGGGGAGAGGCCGGCGGACAGGGCGAAGACCAGGCACGCCGCCCCGAGCAGCAGACCTGCGCGGCTCATCGCCGTAACCGCGCCGGGTACGTCGGAGGCGCCCCGGGTCGCCCGTACCTGGAGCAGTGCCACCAGCACGCAGTTGACGATCATCACCAGGGCCACCGACCAGCGTGGGGCGTCGGTGTTCTCCACGATCCACAGGGGCATGCCCACTTCGAGCAGGCTGAACTGGAGGACGGTCACCGCGTTGAGGACCGTGACCGCCAGGTAGGGGAGGTCGCGGATCGCCCGCCAGCGGCTCTCGGCCGGGGTGTCGGCCGTGCTGTCCGCGCCGCGCGCGGCCGCGGCGGCGTTGAGCGGCAGGCTTCGGACCATGACGGCGGGTACCACGTACGTGGCCGCGTTGACCAGGATCAGGGCGAGGTACGCGGCGCGGGTGTCGGCCTGGAGGGCCACCGCGCCGATCGCGCCGCCCACGCCCATCGTCACATTGGTGACCATCCGCAGATAGCCGCGCGCCTCCACTCGCGTCGCGGCGGGCAGCACGTCCGCGAAGAGCGCGGACTTCACGCCCCAGCTCGACTGGTTGAGCGAGGCGTAGCAGATGGCCGCGATCAGGAAGCCCGCATAGCCGTCGACCAGGGAGTACGCGGCCATCGTGACGCCGCAGCCCAGCCACAGCGCGGCGATCACCCGACGGCTGCCCCAGCGGTCGGAGGCCCGCCCGGCGGGGATGCCCGCCGCCACCCCGAACAGCCCGGCCACCGTGAGCCCGAACCCGACGTGGGTCGCGCCGATGCCGCAGACGCGGGTGAAGTACAGCACGCTGACGGGGAAGAAGAGGCCGTTGCCGAAGGAGTTGAGGGACGTCATCACGGCGAGCCGGCGCAGCACCGGATCGACGGGGAGGAGTCCGGCGGCTCTGGTGGCGGGCGGGGAGGGTGGGGCAGGGGTCTGCGTGGTGGCGGTCATGCCGTCACTCAACCCGGTGTGTACACGCCAGGGGCAATCATTTAGTGTCCGGCTAAAGGGTGGGACCACGGGGGACGGCGGGGGCCGGGAGTGATCGAGTTCAGGTTCGGCGTCGGCGACCTCGCGAGCACGTCGTTCGCGTACTCGCCGTTCCAGGAGGCGGTGTTCTCCCTGTGGGCCTGGTGGGACGGGTCGCGCTTTCCCCATCAGCGGCCCTGGCTGCGCCGGTTGCGCCCGCTCTACGAGCGCCAGGACACCGAGCTGTTCGCCGCCCTGGTCGCCCCGCACGGCTTCATCCCGGACTTCCTGACGCCCCGGCCGGAGAAGGTGCGGGCCACGTTCGCCGAGCAGCTGGCGCAGCTGCGGGCCACGCCGCTGGAGGTGATCGGGCCGGACGTGCTGCGCACCTTCGGCGAGGCGGAGCTGCCGCCGCTGCTGCGGGACGGGCTCGCCGATCCGGCGGCCTTCCTGGAGCGGGTCGCCGCCGCGTTCGACCGCTACTGGCACGAGTGCCTCGCCCCCGACTGGTGGCCGAGGGCCCGCGCGGTCCTGGAGGCCGACCTCGCCCATCAGTCGAGGGTGCTGGCCGAGCAGGGCGCGGCCGTGCTCTTCCCGGACCTCGACAAACGGCTCACCTGGCACGGGGACCGGGTGCGGCTCAAGCACCCGATGCCGGACAAGTGGCCCGCGGCCGACATCCGGGTCGCGGGCCGGGGCATGGTCCTGATGCCGACCACGTTCGCGCGCGGCGCCATCTCCACCGTCGACCCCGGACTGCCGCCGGTCCTCAACTACCCGGCGCACGGCCGGGGCACGCTCAGCGAGCTGCCGCCGCCGGTCTCCGACCGCGCCCTGACCCGCCTCCTGGGCCCGGCCCGCGCCCGGCTGATCACCCTGCTCGCGGAGCCGGCCACCACCACCGAGCTGGCCCGGCGGCTGGAGATCACCCCGGGCGCGGTGAGCCAGCACCTGTCGGTGCTCTACGACGCGGGGCTGCTGCACCGGGCCCGGCGCGGCCGGGGCGTCCAGTACGCCCGCACCTCGCTCGCCGAGGACCTGCTCAGGCGGTGAGCGCGGCCGGTCCCGCCGCCCGTGCCCGGGCCTCCTCGTACCGTACGAGCAGCAGCCGGGCCAGCTCCGGGGCCGCGCCCAGCACATCGGCCAGCACGTCCGCGTCCTGGGCGCCCCGGGCGATGCGGTCCGGCAGGAAGCCGGGGGCGATGACGTACGGGGCGACGGCGACGCGCCGCACGCCGGATGCGCGCAGCTCCCGTACCGCGTCCTCGGTACGGGGCAGAGCAGCGGAGGCGAACGCAGGTCGCACGGCGCACCAACCGGTGTGCCGCAGCTCCCGCGCTACGTCTGCGATCACTGCGATCGCCTCCGGGTCCGTGGAGCCCGCCGAGGCCAGGACGACCCCGGTCGAGCGCTTGTCGGCGGGGGCGAGCCCCGCCTCGTACAGAGCCTCCTGGAGCCGTCGCTCCACCGTCGAGAGCAGCAGCGGCGACGGGCCGAGGACGTCGGCGAGGCGGACGTCCAGCTGCGGCGGCGCCTGGGCGAGCACCGCCGGGATGTCGGCCTTGGCGTGGAAGGCCCGGGTCAGCAGCAGCGGCAGGGCCACCACTTCCCGTACGCCTTCGAAGGCCAGGCGCTCCAAGACCCTTGGCACGGAAGGGGCGTTGAAGTCCAGAAAACCGGTCTCCACGCGCAGCCCGGGCCGCAGCGACCGTACGCGCCGCACCAGGGCGTGCACGGTCGCCGCGTGCCGCGGGTCGCGGCTGCCGTGGGCGATGACGAGGAGGACGGGTCCGTACATCGTGGCTCAGCTCTTCACCAGCAGACCGCGGCTGCGCAGCACATAGCGCTCCAGCGGGCTGAAGATGAGCAGGTCGATCGCGATGCCGACGATCAGGATCAGGAAGATGGCGAGGAAGACGCCGGGCATGTCGGAGTTGTTGCGGCCGTTCTCCAGCAACTGGCCGAGCCCCAGGCCCAGATCGGGCGAGGACGCGATGATCTCGGCGGCCATCAGCGAGCGCCAGGAGAACGCCCAGCCCTGCTTGAGGCCCGCCAGGTAGCCGGGCAGGGCGGCGGGCATCACGATGTGCCAGGTGCCGCGCAGCCCGGTGGCGCCCAGGGTGCGGCCCGCGCGCAGGAACAGCGGCGGGACCTGGTCGACGCCGGAGACCAGGCCGTTGGCGATCGAGGGCACCGCGCCGAGCAGGATCACCGCGTACATCATCGAGTTGTTCAGACCGAGCCAGATCACCGCCGGCGGCACCCAGGCCACCGACGGCAGCGACTGGAGGCCGGACAGGATCGGGCCGATGGCGGCGCGGACGAACTTCACCCGGGCCACGATCAGCCCCAGCGGCGTCCCGATCGCCAGCGCCAGCAGGAAGCCGAGGAGCCCGCGCGAGACGCTGGTCCAGACGATGTCGAGCAGGGTGCCCTGGAGCCACAGCTCCTTGAGGCCCGACCAGACCGAGGACGGCGAGGGCAGCTTGGTCTCGTCGGCGACCTCCGCCCACACCAGGCCCTGCCAGACCACCAGGACCAGCGCGATCGCGGACAGCGGCGGCAGGACCTTCTGGACCAGGGTCTCGCGCAGCGGAGTGCGGCCGCTGTGCACCGTCTCCAGTGCGTCGAGGCCCGCCTCCAGACCGGCGAGGTCGTGGGTGTCCTTGTCGGCCTTGACGGTCTTGACGGGCTGGTCGCCCGTCGACGTCTCAGTGCTGGCCATGGCGGCGGATCTCCCCACGCAGTTGTTCGGTGATCTCTACGGAGAGCTCCGCGACGTCGGAGTCCTCGATGCGGCGCGGCTGCGGGATGTCCACGGTCCACTGGTGCGCCACCCGGCCCGGCCGGGACGAGAGCAGCACCACGCGCTGGGCGAGCCGGACCGCCTCGCGCACGTTGTGCGTGACGAACAGGACGGACAGGTTCGTCTCGCGCCAGATGCGGGTCAGCTCGTCGTGCAGGACGTCCCGGGTGATCGCGTCGAGCGCCGCGAACGGCTCGTCCATCAGCAGCAGTTGGCTGTCCTGCGCGATCGCGCGGGCCATCGCCACGCGCTGGCGCATACCGCCGGACAGCTCGTGCACCCGCTTGCCGTACGCGCCGGTCAGCCGCACCAGTTCGAGCAGCTCCTCGGCGCGCTCGCGGCGCTCGGCCTTGGGCACGCCGCGCAGCCGCAGGGCGAGCTCGATGTTCTTGCCCGCGGTGAGCCACGGGAACAGCGCGTGCTCCTGGAACATCAGGGCGGGCCGCCCGCCGGGCGTCTCGATCGTCCCGGCGGTCGGCTTGTCCAGTCCCGCCACCAGGTTCAGCAGCGTCGACTTGCCGCACCCGGAGGCTCCCAGGAGGGTGACGAACTCGCCCGGCGCGACATCGAGGGTGATGTCGTCGAGCACGAGCTGGGGGCCGGCGGGACCGGCGAACGACTTCGACACGTGCCCGATCCGGGCCGCGTACTGGGTCGCGGCTCGCTCCTCGGCCTCGGCGACTGCGGTGGCCATGGTCGTCACCTCCTGGGAACTGGTACGGGTACGGGGTTACTTGACGCCGAAGCCGGCGTCGGCGACCGCGGGCTTGCCCAGGGCCTTGAGGACCTTGTTGAGCGGGGCCAGGTCGTAGATGCCGTCCAGGTCGGGCTTCTTCAGCAGACCGGCCTTGACCGCGTGGTCGGCCTCGATGCCGAGGGTGGCGGCCAGCGGGTCGTCGGTGGTCTTGATCGACTGCCAGGCCGGGTCCAGGACGTTGGCGGGCAGCGCCTTGCCGCTGAGCGTCTTCAGCGCGGCGTTCGCGGAGGCCTTGGCCTTGTCCGGGTTGGCCTTGATCCAGTCGTTGGTCTTCACCGAGCCGCGCAGCACCGCCTCGACGACGTCGGGGTGCGCCTTGAGGAACTTCTGCGACACGATGATGTTCGTGATCACGAACTCCTTGTCGGCCCACAGGTCGGCCTCGTCCAGGAGGACCTTCGCACCCTGCGAGACCAGCTTGGACGCGGTCGGCTCCGGCACCCAGGCGCCGTCGATGGAGCCGGACTTGTAGGCGTCCGGGGTGATCTTGTTGTCGGTGCGGACCACGGAGACGTCGCCCTTGCCGCTCTGGGCGTCGACCTTCCAGCCCTTCTCGGCGATCCAGTTGAGGAAGGCCACGTCCTGGGTGTTGCCCAGCTGCGGGGTGGCGATCTTCTTGCCCTTGACGTCGTCCAGGGACTTGATCTTGTCGGGGTTGACCACCAGCTTCACGCCGCCCGAGGCGGAGCCGCCGATGATGCGCAGGTTCTGGCCCTTGGACTTGGTGTAGCCGTTGATCGACGGGGACGGGCCGATCCAGCCGATGTCGATCGACCCGGCGTTCAGCGCCTCGATCTCGGAGGGACCCGCGTTGAAGGTGGAGGTCTTCACCTGGGTGCCGCCCAGTTCCTTCTGGAACAGGCCCTCCTGGACGCCGACCAGCGCGGTGGCGTGGGTGAGGTTCGGGAAGTAGCCGATCTTCACGGTGTCCGCCGACAGCTTCTTGGCGTCGGAGGCGGACCCGGCCTTCTGGCTGTCGTCGGACTTCTTCTCGGAGCCGTAGCTGCACGCGGCCAGGAAGAGCAGCGGGAGGGCAGCGGCGGCGGCGAGGCCTCGGCGCAGAGCGGTGCGGTTGGCAGGCACGGGAGGTGTTCCTCTCGTTGGCCCGGCGGTCAAGTCCCCCTGGGGACGGGGAAGATGGCCGGGAGAGCGGCAGGTCTTCGTCTGTACGGATGGAGCGGGTCGTGCGGGTGGAGCCGCAGGGCGCGCGAGCGGTGCGCGTACGTCATCGCGCACATCGGCCGACCCCGCCCTGGCCGCTGCCGAGGGCGCCGCTGCCTACGCGGCCGCCCTCCTTCGCGAACGTGGAGTAGAAGTCCTGGGCGCTCATCGTCAGAAGTCCCACCCGTCGTAGTCGACGTCGGCCTTGACCGGCTCGGGGGAGGCGAACGACTCGCCGACCATGCCCGCGGTGAGCGTGGTGCCGTCGGCCGGGTCGATCAGGATGAAGGCACCGGTGCGCCGCGAGTCGGCGTACGAGTCGAGCGGCAGCGGCTCGGCGGTGCGGATCTTGACGCGGCCGATGTCGTTGGCGACCAGCTGCCCCGGGTGCGGGTGCAGCGACAGGTCGTCGAGGGTCAGCCGGGACGGGATGTCCTTGACGATCGCCTTGACGGTACGGGTGCCGTGCTTGAGCAGCACGCGGTGGCCCACGGCGAGCGGCTGGTCCGCCACGTGGCAGACGGTGGCCTCCACGTCCTGCGTGGTCGCGGGCGCGTCCCCGCTCGGCACGATCAGATCGCCGCGCGAGATGTCGACGTCGTCCTCGAGGAGCAGCGTGACGGACTGCGGGGTCCAGGCCACGTCCACCGACTCGCCGAGCAGGTCGATCCCGGAGATCTTCGAGGTGCGGCCCGACGGCAGCACGGTCACGCTCTCGCCGACGCGGAAGGTGCCCGCGGCGATCTGGCCCGCGTAGCCCCGGTAGTCGGGGTGCTCGGCGGTCTGCGGACGGATCACGTACTGCACGGGCAGCCGGGCGTGGCAGCCGGTGAGGTCGTGGCTGACCGGGACCGTCTCCAGGTGCTCCAGGACGGTCGGGCCGCCGTACCAGTCCATGTGCGCGGACGGCTCCACCACGTTGTCGCCGGCCAGCGCCGAGATCGGGATCGCGGTGATCTCCGGCACGCCCAGCTCGGCGGCGTACGTGGTGAACTCCTCGGCGATCGCCGCGAAGACCGCCTCCTCGTACCCGACCAGGTCCATCTTGTTGACCGCCAGCACCACGTGCGGCACCCGCAGCAGGGCGGCGACCGCGGCGTGTCGGCGGGTCTGCTCGACCACGCCGTTGCGGGCGTCGACCAGGACCAGGGCGAGGTCGGCGGTGGAGGCGCCGGTCACCATGTTCCGGGTGTACTGCACGTGCCCGGGGGTGTCGGCCAGGATGAACCGGCGCCGGGGCGTGGCGAAGTAGCGGTAGGCGACGTCGATGGTGATGCCCTGCTCGCGCTCGGCCCGCAGGCCGTCGGTGAGCAGCGCCAGGTCGGGGGCGTCCTGGCCGCGCTTGGCGGAGGCGGCCTCGACGGCCTCCAGCTGGTCGGTGAGGACCGATTTGGAGTCGTGCAGGAGCCGGCCCACCAGGGTGGACTTGCCGTCGTCGACGGACCCGGCGGTCGCGAAGCGCAGCAGGGTGGTGGCGGACAGGTCAGCGAACTGCTCGATCGTGGTGGACATCTAGAAGTACCCCTCGCGCTTGCGGTCTTCCATCGCGGCCTCGGACATCTTGTCGTCGGCGCGCGTCGCGCCCCGCTCGGTGAGCCGGGAGGCGGCGATCTCGGCGATCACGGCGTCCAGCGTCGTCGCGTCGGAGTCGACGGCGCCGGTGCAGGACATGTCGCCGACCGTGCGGTAGCGGATCAGCCGCTTCTCGACGCTCTCGCCCTGCTTGGGGCCGCCCCAGTCGCCCGCGGTCAGCCACATGCCGGCCCGCTGGAACACCTCGCGCTCGTGCGCGAAGTAGATCTGCGGCAGTTCGATCTCCTCGCGGGCGATGTACTGCCACACGTCCAGCTCGGTCCAGTTGGAGAGCGGGAAGACCCGCACGTGCTCGCCCGGCGCATGCCGGCCGTTGTAGAGCTGCCACAGCTCGGGGCGCTGGCGACGCGGGTCCCACTGGGAGAACTCGTCGCGCAGCGAGAACACCCGCTCCTTGGCGCGGGCCTTCTCCTCGTCGCGCCGCCCGCCGCCGAACACGGCGTCGAAGCGGTGCCGCTGGATGGCCTCGGTCAGCGGCACGGTCTGCAGCGGGTTGCGGGTGCCGTCCGGGCGCTCCTTGAGGTCGCCGCGGTCGATGTACTCCTGCACGGAGGCGACGTGCAGCCGCAGCCCGTGCTCGGCGACCACCCGGTCGCGGTACTCGATGACCTCGGGGAAGTTGTGCCCGGTGTCGACGTGCAGCAGCGTGAAGGGGACCGCCGCGGGGGCGAACGCCTTCAGCGCCAGGTGCAGCATGACGATCGAGTCCTTGCCGCCGGAGAAGAGGATCACCGGCCGCTCGAACTCGCCCGCCACCTCGCGGAAGATGTGCACCGCCTCGGACTCCAGGGCGTCGAGGTGGCTCAGCGCGTACGGGCTGTCGGTGCCCTCGGTCAGGGCGGCAGCGGGCGTCGTCATGCGAGACCCCTCTCGGTGAGCAGTGCGTGGAGCGCGGACGCGGACTCGCGCACGGTCTGGCGGTGCGACTCGATCCGCAGGTCGGGCGATTCGGGGGCCTCGTAGGGGTCGTCGACCCCGGTCAGCCCGCTGATCTCGCCCGCCGCCTGCTTGGCGTACAGGCCCTTCACATCGCGCTCGGAGCAGACCTCCACGGGAGTGGCGACGTGCACCTCCAGATAGGGGGTGCCCTCAAACTGGTGGCGCTTGCGGACCGCGTCGCGGCTGTCGGCGTACGGCGCGATCACCGGCACCAGCGCCTTGACGCCGTTGGAGGCGAGCAGCTCGGCGACGAAGCCGATCCGCTGCACGTTGGTGTGCCGGTCCTCGCGGGTGAAGCCGAGCCCGGCCGAGAGGAACTCGCGGATCTCGTCGCCGTCGAGCACCTCGACCCGGTGGCCCTCCCCGCGCAGCCGCTGAGCCAGCTCGTACGCGATGGTGGTCTTGCCCGCGCTGGGCAGCCCGGTCAGCCAGACGGTGGCTCCGGTGGTCGCCGCGCTCACTTGGTTCTCCTGGGTGTTGGTCATCAGCCGTGCAGCCCGCACTCGGTCTTGTTGCGCCCGGCCCAGCGGCCGGCCCGCGCGTCCTCGCCCTCCGCCACGCGGCGGGTGCAGGGCGCGCAGCCGATGGACGGGTAGCCGTCCATGAGCAGCAGGTTGGTGATCACGCCGTGCTCCGCGACGTACGCGTCCACGTCGTCCTGCGTCCAGCGGGCGATCGGGGAGACCTTGACCTTCCGCCGCTTCTCGTCCCAGCCGACCACGGGGGTGTTCGCCCGGGTCGGGGACTCGTCGCGGCGCAGCCCGGTCGCCCACGCGGAGTACGCGGTCAGGCCCTCCTGGAGCGGCTTGACCTTGCGCAGCGCGCAGCACAGGTCGGGGTCGCGGTCGTGCAGCCTCGGCCCGTACTCGGCGTCCTGCTCGGCCACCGTCTGACGCGGCGTCAATGTGATGACGTTGACGTCCAGTACGGCGGCCACCGCGTCCCGGGTGCCGATGGTCTCCGGGAAGTGGTAGCCGGTGTCGAGGAACACGACGTCCACGCCGGGCATCGCGCGGGAGGCGAGGTGGGCGACCACCGCGTCCTCCATCGAGGAGGTCACGCAGAACCGCTTGCCGAAGGTGTCGGCCGCCCACTGGAGGATCTCCAGGGCGGAGGCGTCCTCCAGGTCGCGCCCGGCCTGCTCGGCCAGTGCCTTCAACTCAGCGCCGGTGCGCTGCTCCTGAGTCGTCGTCATATCTGCTCGTTCCCTCCGGTGTCGGCCCGCTGGAGTCCCCGGGACAGCAGCCCGAGGAACTTCAGCTGGAATGCGCGGCTGCACGCCGCGCATTCCCAGGCACCGTGTCCCTGCTCGCTGGGCCGCAGGTCCTCGTCGCCGCAGTAGGGGCAGTAGAAGGGCGCCGCTCGCTCGCTCACGACAGGGCCTCCTCGCTGGCGCGGGCGGTCCACGCGGCGAACCGCTCGCCGCTCTCGCGCTCGGCCTCGAAGCGCTTGAGGAGCCGCTCCACGTAGTCGGGCAGTTCGGCCGAAGTGACCTTCAGGCCGCGGACCTTGCGGCCGAAGCCCGCCTCCAGGCCGAGCGCGCCGCCCAGGTGCACCTGGTAGCCCTCGACCTGCTCGCCCTCGTCGTTCAGGACCAGCTGGCCCTTGAGACCGATGTCCGCGACCTGGATGCGGGCGCAGGCGTTCGGGCAGCCGTTGATGTTGATGGTGAGCGGCTCGTCGAAGTCCGGGATGCGGCGCTCCAGTTCGTCGATGAGCGCGGCGCCGCGCGCTTTGGTCTCGACGATCGCCAGCTTGCAGTACTCGATGCCGGTGCAGGCCATGGTGCCGCGGCGGAACGGGGACGGCGCGACCTTCAGGTCCAGCGCCTCCAGGCCCGCCACCAGCGACTCGACCTGCTCCTCGGCCACGTCGAGCACGATCATCTTCTGCTCGGCGGTGGTCCGCAGCCGGCCCGAGCCGTGCGCCTCGGCGAGCTCCGCGATCTTGGTCAGGGTGGTGCCGTCGACGCGGCCGACGCGGGGCGCGAAGCCGACGTAGAAGCGGCCGTCCTTCTGCTTGTGGACGCCGAGGTGGTCGCGCCAGACCGCGGGCGGCTGCTGGGGCGCGGGCCCGTCGGTCAGCTCGCGCTTCAGGTACTCGTCCTCCAGGACCTGGCGGAACTTCTCCGCGCCCCAGTCGGCCACCAGGAACTTCAGCCGGGCGCGGGTGCGCAGCCGGCGGTAGCCGTAGTCGCGGAAGATGCCGATCACGCCGCCGTACACGTCCGGCACGTCCTCCAGCGGCACCCAGGCGCCCAGGCGCACGCCCAGCTTGGGGTTGGTGGAGAGCCCGCCGCCGACCCACAGGTCGAAGCCGGGGCCGTGCTCGGGGTGTTCGACGCCGACGAAGGCGATGTCGTTGATCTCGTGCGCCACGTCGAGCAGCGGCGAGCCGGAGACGGCGGACTTGAACTTGCGCGGCAGGTTGGAGAACTCGGGGTTGCCGATGAACCGGCGCTGGATCTCGTCGATCGCCGACGAGCCGTCGACGATCTCGTTCTCGGCGATGCCGGCGACCGGCGAGCCGAGGATGACGCGCGGGGTGTCGCCGCACGCCTCGGTGGTCGACAGACCGACGGCTTCGAGGCGGCGCCAGATCTCCGGCACGTCCTCGATCCGGATCCAGTGGTACTGGATGTTCTGCCGGTCGGTGAGGTCGGCGGTCCCGCGCGCGAACTCCTGCGAGATCTCCCCGACCACCCGCAGCTGCTCGGTGGTCAGCCGCCCGCCGTCGATCCGCACGCGCAGCATGAAGTACGAGTCGTCGAGCTCCTCCGGCTCCAGGATCGCGGTCTTGCCGCCGTCGATCCCGGGCTTGCGCTGGGTGTACAGACCCCACCAGCGCATGCGTCCGCGCAGGTCGTTGGGGTCGATGGAGTCGAATCCGCGCTTGGAGTAAATCGTCTCAATACGTGTCCGCACATTGAGACCGTCGTCGTCCTTCTTGAACTGCTCGTTCCCGTTGAGCGGCGTGAAGTGACCGACGGCCCACTGGCCTTCACCACGGTGGCGCCCCGGCTTGCGGCGGGGGGCGGTGGAGGCGGGCTTGTCTGGGGTGGCGGCCATGGGGATACGTCCTTCGGGACTGCAGGAGGGCGGCTCTGACCTGCACACTCGCGCTGCGGGCGCGGTGGTGCGCAAGAACGGTGGAGAAGCTGGGGGCGGCGGTGCTGGGGTCTCTCAGCGGGCCGGACAGATGGCGCTGGACATGCGGCCCAGGTCGACGTGTCGTCGACTCACCAAGGCAATTCCAGTTCCGGACATGACGGAAGCGTGTCACGGGCATCTCGGGCCAGTCCACCACTATCCAAAATGTGGACAACAATGTCCCGAATCGCGAGACGGTGTGCTGTGGGTCACCTCGGGCGTCCACCGGACGCGGGACCGCCGCCGCTCCTATCCTGCCTTGTGCCGGGGAGGCGCCGGGGGTGAGGGGGCACGCTCGTGTGGAGTCAGCCGCAGACGTGGGGCCCGGCCGTCGCGGCCTTCGCCGCCGGGGTGCTGGTCCTCAAACTGAAGGACTGGTTCAAGTCACTCGTCGACAAGATCGGCGCCCTCCTCTACGACCGGCTCGCGGGCAGCGCCCTGCTCGCCCGCACGGCCCTGCGCCGCTACATCGTCCGCGTCCACGAGCGGCACGAGCGCTTCTCCGTCTCCTTCCGCGTCGACGACCCGCAGGCCATGGACATGTCGTCGGTGTACGTCCCGCTGCGCACCGCGTCCGGCTTCGGCGCGGGCGCCGAGCAGAGCGAGGCGGCGGCGTCGCTGCACGAGGCCCGCCGGGCCGTGGTCCTCGGCGTGCCCGGCGCGGGCAAGACGATGCTGCTGCGCCACACCGTCCTCGCCTGGTGCCGCGAGCGCTACCGCCCGGACGGGCCGCCGCGCCGCGCCTGGTACGGCCGCCGCCGCCCGCCGAAGGCGGACCCGGGCGAGCTGGTCGACGTACCGGTCCTGCTGAAGCTGCACGAGGTGAACCTGGAGAAGGGGGACCTCCGTGACCACATCGTGAAACACTTCGCGGACCATGACTTCCCGGGCGCCGGGAAGTGGACCGACCGGGCGCTCGGGGAGGGTCGCCTCGCCGTCTACTTCGACGGTCTGGACGAGGTGCCGACGGACCGGCGCAAACAGGTAGCGGACGCGATCGGGCAGTTCATGCGCACCCACGCCAAGTGCCGGACCGTGATCACCTGCCGGATCGCCGTCTACCGGGGCGAGTTCACCGAGGACGCCGACCGCACCCTGCGCGTCCAGGAGTTCGACGAGCACCTCGTCCGCCGCTTCCTGCACGGCTGGCCCTGGCCGCAGCACCTGGCGCCGGACACGGTGGAGCAGCTGCTCGGCGCGCTGCGCGACACCCCGCAGCTGATGCCGCTGGCCCGCAACCCGCTGCTCCTGACGATGATCGCGTACCTGTACAGCAATGTGTACGCGGGCACGGACCAGGTGCTTCCGCACACCCGCGCGGACTTCTACAAGCAGGTCACGGACAGCCTGCTCGGCGACAGCCGGCGCGACGCGCGCTTCTCGCACCCGGTGAAGAAGGCGGTCCTGCAGGCCCTCGCCCTCGCCGCCCAGGACGTCCCCGCGCACGTCCACGACCGCCTGGCCCTGCCGGAACGGGAGGTCCTGGCGTGCGTACGGGCGGCCCTGGAGGAGCAGGGCCGACCGGCGGAGAAGGCCCAGGACGTCCTGGAGGAGATCGTCGAGCGCAGCGGCCTGCTGCTCGCGGTGGACAGCGGCGAGCGCTACCAGTTCGCCCACCTCACCCTCCAGGAGTACCTGGCCGCGACCCGCCTCGCGGCGGACCCCACCGGCCTCCTCACCCGCTACCGCCACGACTCCGCGACCTGGCGGGAGACGGTACGGCTGTGGTGCGGGGCGGAGACGCGGGACTGCACGGAGGTGGTGCGGGCGGTGCTCGCGGTCGACCCCGTGCTGGCGTTCCAGTGCCTGGCGGACGCGCAGGTGGTGGACGAGGGGCTGGCCGACGAGATCGTGGGGAGGTTCTGGGTCCGGCTGGGGCGGGCGACCGGCGCGGAGCGGCAGGCGGTGATCGGGGCGTTCGGGGTGGTGGCGGGGGACCGGCGGGCGCGGGGCGACGCGGTGTTCGCGATCCTCTCGACGCTCGCGGCCGACGTGCGCGGCGCCGAACGCCAGGCGGCGGCCCTGGCCGCGCTCGCCGCCACCAATCTGCCCAGGGCCGCGGAGCGCCTCGCCGAACTGCTGCCCGGGGTCCCGGCGGCCGCACCCGCTCTCGTGTCCATGGGCGACCTGGCGGTCCCCTCGCTGGAGATGGCCGCCCTGCGGGGGTGGCGGGAGGCGCTGAGGGCGCTGTGGCAGATCCGGACCCCGCGTTCGGCGGTGGCGCTCACGGCCTTCCTCGCCGACTCGCCGTCGGGGGAGGTCGCGTTCTACCTGGCAGACCTGCTGCGGGACCGGGCGATCGAGGACGCGCTGAGACGGACGCCGCAGCGGGCAGGCGTGTCCGAATACTTGTGGGTCTGGCAGCCGTTCGCGGTCGGGGCGGATGATCCTCTCGTCCGGCGGGTGAGCAGGATCGCGGCGGGGATCCTCGGGGAGGGGGCGCAGCCGCCGCCCGAGGTGGAGGTGGATCCGCGCATCGTGGTGGCGCTGGGCCTGGTGCACCACGAAGCCCCGCCCGGCAATGCCCTGCTGGACGCGGGCACCTCTGCCGTACGCACCCGGATGTTCCACCAGCTTCCGCCCGAGATCGAGGCGGCCGCCCGCTTGCTCGTCGACCAGCCCTCCCCGATCTCCGTCGCCGCCTGGGAAGAGGCCAACACCCCCGTCGAGCAGCCCGATTACGACTACGTCAACAGCTGGCACTACACGCTCACGCTCGTCCTCGCCGCGGCGGTCTCCGTGTGTGGCCTGGTGCGGATGGCCGACGCGGTCGTCGGCCGGCAGCCGTGGGGGCCGGTGTGGCTCGACTGGGCGACCGTGTTCCTCGTCGTCGGCGGATGGGGCCTGTTCTTCGTGGACGAGCCGATCGGGCTCGCCGTGCTGCCCGTCGCCTGCTTCTGCGCCGTCGCCGCCTGGCACGACTGGTTCGGATCCGAACCGGCCCTCGCGGTCGCCCTGGGCGTCCTGGGAGCCTTCGCCGCACTCGTCCTGCGGGGGTACGTGCTCACCGCCCGGGCCGACGCCGCACGCACCCCCCTGCGCCGCTTCGTCCGGCAGCACCTGAACCGCCGTGAGTCCGGCGGCGCCTGAACTCCGCGACTAGTTCGCCCCGGGCCAGGGCCCCGGCGTCTCCACCTCCGGCTCCTGCGCCACCTTCGTGTCGAACAGCCGGAACCCGCGCCGCAGATAGTTGTCCATCGCGTGCTCCCCGTCCAGCGAGCACGTGTGCAGCCACACCCGCTTGGTGGCGTCGAGGTCCGGCCAGCGGTCCGCCAGGTCCCAGGCGCGGGCGATGCCGTACGACAGCAGGGGGCCGCCTATGCGGCGGCCCCGGAACGCGGGGATCAGGCCGAAGTAGACGATCTCCACCGCGCCCTCGTCCTGCGCTTCGAGCTCGACGTAACCCGCCGGGGTGCCGTTCTCGTACGCCACCCAGGTCTCCACGCCGGGCCTGGCAAGGAACTCCTGCCACTGTGCGTACGACCACGACAGGCGGTCGATCCAGTGGATGTCGCCGCCGACCGCCGTGTAGAGGAAGCGGCTGAACTCCGGTGAGGGCACCTCGGCGCGGACGATCCGGAGGTCTTCGGTGGGCTCGGCGGCGGGGCGCAGGTCCGCCGGGGACGTCTGTTCCAGGGACCAGGTGGTGACGGGGATGTTCATGCCGTCACCGAATCACGGCCGGGGCTCCCCGTTCAAGCGCAGGTCAGTACGGGTGGTGGCGGCCCCCCCGCACCGCCGGGGCCGTCGAGTGGGGGAGCAGGTCCGCCGGGTGGGGCGGCTGGACCACCTCCACCTCCACGTCCTCCGCGAACCGGTACGGCCGATGGGCCAGCACCTCGGCCAGATGGCGCCGCAACCGGGACATCTCCGCCCGTACCGTTACCGTACGCGTCGGGTCCTCGAAGATGTCGTGGGCCAGCTGCGCGGCCGTGCGGCCGGTGCGGTGCAGGGCCAGTACGTAGAGGAGCTCGGCGTGGCGCGGGCTCAGCTCCTGGGTCCAGCTGCCCGCGTCCCCCGAGACCGTCACCGACGAGCGGCGCGGACGGCTCAGGTCCAGCACCACCCGCAGGGGTATCGCGTCCGCCGGCCGTACGTCGTCGCCCACCGCCTGCACCAGCCAGCCGCCCGGCAGCGGCTCGACCGCGCACATGCCGAGCGAGGGCAGCCAGACGCGGCCCGCCCGGAACGACTTCGGCAGCGGCAGCCGGTCCACCGGCGGCATCCCCGTCACCGCCGCCGTCCAGCCGTTGGTGTCCACGGCGAGCGCCCGGCCGCCGACCCGGCACAGCACGGGAGCCGCCACCGTGCGCAGCCGCTCCACGGCGGCGAGGTGGCGGGTGCGCAGCTCGGCCTCGGCGAGGCGCGAGACGGAGGTGACGAACGCCAGCGTCGCCGGGTGCATCGTGGACAGCGGGCCGCTCACGTCCACCACGCCGAGCAGCCGCCCGTCGCGCGGGTCGACGATCGGCGCGCCCGCGCACGTCCAGGTGTGGTGGGTGGAGACGAAGTGCTCGGCCGAGTACACCTGCATCGGGCGGCCGGTGATCAGCGGGGTGCCCACCCCGTTGGTCCCCACCACGCCCTCGCTCCAGTCGGCCCCGACCTCGAAACCCAGCGCGTCGGCGCTCCGCAGGACGGAGGCGTGCCCCTCGCGCCACAGCAGTTTCCCGTCGGCGTCGGAGACGACCATGATGTGCTGCGCGGCGTCCGCGACCGACACCAGCGCCTCCCGCAGCACCGGCAGCACCTCCCTGAGCGGGGAGGCCTGGCGCCGCCGCTCCACCTCCGCCAGCGGCAGCAGCCCGCTCTGGCGGGCGCCGTCCGGGTCCACGCCGTGGCCGAGCACCCGGCGCCAGGACGCGTCGATCTCCGCGCGCGGGGCGACCTTGGAGGGCAGTCCGGCGAGCGCGGCCGCCCGCATGCCCTTCAGCAGCCGAGTGGCTTCCCGCACGTCCATCGCGGCCAGCCGGGCCGGGTCGAGGGGGGTGGTGTCCTGCACTGGGTCCTCCTGCCGGCACCGGCGTTCCGAGGGGGAGTTGAACGCGGGTGCCACGAATTCATCGTGCCCGCCCGGGCGTTCGCGCGCGGCGATATGCCGCACAAGGGTTGCAACCCTTTGCAACTCTCGCGAACGGCTGTGCGTGTGTACGAAGGTGGTGGAACACCGGACGTCCGGTCGTCATGGCCCGTGAGGGCACATGAGAGTGCGGGGGTGGTGCCGTGTCGGCGCAGCACCACCCCCGACGCACGTTCCGGTCAGGGCGCCCGGGCCGCTGAAGGCCCGGGCGCCCGCCCTTCTCGCAACGCTGGTCAGGCCTCCGCCCGCGCCCGCTCCACGACCGCGCCCAGGTCGAGCGTGTGCGGCAGCGTCCCGAAGGCCGTACCCCAGTCGCCGCCGAGGCGGGACGCGCAGAACGCGTCCGCGACCTGCGACGGCGCCCAGCGCACCAGCAGCGCCCCCTGGAGCACCAGCGCCATCCGCTCCACCAGGCGGCGCGCCCGGGCCTCGATGCCGTCCAGGTCCGCCAGCTCCGTCAGCAGGTTCTTGATCGCCCCGTCCAGGCGGTGGTCCGCGCCCCGCGCCCGGCCGACCTCCTGCAGGAAGGCGTCCAGGGCGTGCGGCTCGCGCTGGAGCGCCCGCAGTACGTCCAGCGCCTGGACGTTACCCGAGCCCTCCCAGATCGAGTTCAGCGGCGACTCGCGCAACAGCCGGGGCAGCCCGGACTCCTCCACGTACCCGTTGCCGCCCAGACATTCGAGGGCCTCGGCGACGACCGGCGTACACCGCTTGGTCACCCAGTACTTGGCAGCCGGCACCGCGAGCCGCAGCAGCGCCCGGTCCTGCTCCGAACCGGAGTCGTTGGCCGCCGCGAGCCGCAGCGCCAGCGTGGTCGCCGCCTCCGACTCCAGCGCCAGATCCGCCAGCACGTTCTTCATCAGCGGCTTCTCGATCAGCACCCCGCCGAACGCGCTGCGGTACGCGGCGTGGTGGATCGCCTGCGCCACGCCGTGGCGCATCAGCGCCGCCGAGCCCACCACGCAGTCCAGCCGGGTCGCCGCCACCATCTCGATGATGGTGCGCACCCCGCGCCCCTCGTCGCCGACCCGGCGCGCCCACGTCTCGTCGAACTCGACCTCGCTGGAGGCGTTGGACCTGTTGCCCAGCTTGTCCTTGAGCCGCTGGATCCGGAACGTGTTGCGGGTCCCGTCGTCGAGGACCCGGGGCACCAGGAAGCAGGTCAGCCCGCCGGGCGCCTGCGCGAGCACCAGGAACCCGTCGCACATCGGCGCCGAGCAGAACCACTTGTGCCCGGTCAGCAGGTACTCACCGGCGTCCCCCAGCGGCCTCGCCTGGGTGGTGTTGGCCCGGACGTCGCTGCCGCCCTGCTTCTCCGTCATGCCCATCCCGAAGAGCACCCCGGCCTTGTCGCCGGCCGGCCGCAGCCCCTCCTCGTACACATGGGAGGTGAGCCGGGGCTCCCACTCGGCCGCCAGCGCCGGGTCGGTGCGCAGCGCGGGCACCGCCGCGTGCGTCATCGACAGCGGGCACCCGTGGCCCGCCTCGGCCTGCGTCCACACCAGGAACCCGGCGGCGCGCCGCACGTGCCCGCCCGGCCGCCCCCAGGCGTCGGTGAGGCCCGCCCCGACGGCGTGCTCGAGCAGCCGGTGCCAGCTCGGGTGGAAGTCCACCTCGTCGATCCGGTTGCCGTAGCGGTCGTGGGTGCGCAGCTTCGGTGGGTTCTCGTTCGCCAGGACGCCCCACTCCTGCGCCTGGGCGGAACCCGCGGTGCGCCCGAGGGCGCTGAGCTCGTCCCGCGCCTCCTCGACGAGACCGGGCGCCAGATGCCGCTCCACCCCCTCGGCGAGAGCGCGGTCGGACAAGAAGACGTCGTATCCCACCAGGGGCGGAGCCTGGTTGGTCACTGTGTGGGTGGTGGCTGCCATGCCGATACGGTAAGGACGTGCAGCCAGCAAATGAAACACCCGAGCGGCCATCGGGCCGACTCCACCGGGCCCCGAGCAGACTCCACCGGGCCCGCGTCCTCTACCGCAACGTATCGAAGCGGAAGATGGCCTGGCTGCTCCTGAAGGACACCGTCAACTCGTGCATCGAGTACCGCATCCTCGGACTCGCCGCCGAAGCGGCCTTCTTCACCCTGCTCTCGCTGCCTCCGCTGCTGCTCAGCCTTATCGCGCTGCTCGGTTACGTGGACGGCTGGACCAACACGGACACCGTCGCCAGCATCAACAAGAACATCCTCACCGCCGCCCAGTCCGTCCTCTCCGACCGGGGCGTCCACGACTTCGCCGAGCCGCTGCTGGCCGACGTCACCAAGGGGAAACGGCCGGAAATCGTCTCCATCGGCTTCGCCTTCGCGCTCTGGTCGGGCTCCCGGGCCGTCAACGTCTTCATCGACACCATCACCGTGATGTACGGGCTCGACGGCCACCGGGGCATCGTGCGCACCCGGATGCTCTCGCTGCTCCTCTACATCGTGGCCCTGCTGATCGGCGCGGTGGTGCTGCCGCTGGCGGTGGTCGGCCCGGACCGGGTGGTCGAGCTGATCCCGTGGGGGACGGATCTGATCAGCGTTCTGTACTGGCCCGTGATGATCCTCCTTTCGGTGGCATTCCTGACCACCCTCTTCCACGTCTCGGTGCCGGTCCGCTCGCCCTGGATCGAGGACGTGCCGGGCGCGCTGGTCGCCCTGGCGATGTGGGTGCTCGGATCGTTCCTGCTGCGGATCTACCTCACCAACACGGTCGAGGGCCCCACGATCTACGGCTCGTTGGCCGCGCCGGTCGCCGTGCTGCTGTGGATCGGCGTCTCGGCCTTCGCGGTCCTGGTGGGCGCGGCCGTCAACGCGGCGATCGACCGGGTGTGGCCGTCGGTCGCCACGGCCGCCGCCCGAGCCGCCAACGAGCGGGCCAAGACGGCCCAGGCCGCCGAGATCGTGGCCCGCGCGGCCCAGGCCCGGGCCGCCTACCAGGCCGACCCGGACGACTACGACCCCGCCGACCCCGGGATGCCGTCGGAGTACCCGGAGCGGTGGTCGCGCTTCCTCCCGCCGGACGACGTGAAGTCCCGGCTGCACGGGACGCGGGATCCGCACGGGCGCGACAAGCCCTAGCCGTCCGCCAGCGCCTGGGCGATCGCGGACAGCGAGGTGGTGACGAGGGTCGCCCCCGCCGCCCGCAGGTCCGCCGCCGAGGCCGCCCCGTCGGCGATCCCGACGTACGGGACGCCGAGCCGGGCGGCGGCGGCCGCAGCACCGGGCATGCGCCCGACGACGAGCGCGTCGGCGACGGTCCCGACGGCCTGGAGGATGGCGTCCTCGCCCATCTGCGTCCTGGCCCGGATGTCCACGGCCACGTCCCCGAGCACCCGCTCGACCGAAGCCTCCGCCCCGCCGGTCACGACGACGACCCGCCGCCCGGAGCCGGTGAGGGCCCGGATCGCCTCGCGGGCGTGGGGGCGGGAGAGGGTGCCGTCGTGGTCGACGAGGACGGTGCGGGTGGGGGTGAGGAGGGTGCGGAGGGGGGTGAGGGAGGGGTGGAGGGTGACGCGGGCACGGAAGCCCACACCGCCCGGACCCATGGGCAGGGGCCAGCTCAGGCGTGAGTCCACCGCCGCCTGTACCAGGTCGATCTGGGCGAGCCCGTGCTCGCGCACCAAGGGGGCGAGTTCCATGCTCAGTCGCCGCGTGACCTCGTTCAGTACGGGGGCCGGATGCTCCACCCAGGTGACGGTTGCTTCGGCGGCGAAGGCCAACCCGTCCACGGCGCTGGGAAGGGGGATGAGGAGTGAGGCGTGGTGCTCTGCGGTCGGCGTGACGCGTCGAAACCAGACCGGGACGCCATCCCGCTCGAAACGGCCGTAGTAGGTGGGTGCCGGACTTTCGAGGGTCTCGAAGAGGGCCTGCGGCACGCAGACCTCCACGGTCGCGGTACGCACTCCCTCGACGGCTTCCGGCGGGACCTCCAGGAGGAACCGGCCGTCTTCCGACCGGTCAGGGGCCTGTACCAGAACGCGCAGCAGCAAGGGATCCAGGACGCCGCGCCGCACGGCTTCGTCCAGTGCCTGGGGCAGTGCTTCGACCACCGAACGCAGAACAGCATGCGGAGGTTCGTCGATCCGCAGGACGAGGTGGGCGGCGCCGTACGGATCCTCGGCCTGCGGGGTAGCCCCGAACACGGCCTCCAGGGTCGCGGGCAACGCGACGGGGATGACCTCTGTCTCCCGGGACCGGACCCTGATCACCACCACGGTGTGCGGCGTCCTCAGCAGCAGCACATCCCGCCGCTCCACCACCGTCCGCAGCAGCTCCGCCAGCTCCCCCCGGTGCCGCGCCGCCCAGTACCCCGGCATCCCCTCCAGCGGCTCGCCCGCCCACAGGCCGAGCGCGGTCTCGTACCGCTCCAGGGCCAGGTCGCGGTCGCCGGAGGACTCGGCCGCCTCCGCCTGGAAGACGAGCTGTTCGGCGCCGAGGAGGTCGACGTCGGCGCCCTTGAGGGTCAGCCGGTACGTGTCGTCGGCCGTGCCCTCGACCGGGTGGCCCAGGCGCCTGAGCCGGTTCGCCACGGCGTGGACGTCGTGCCGCCACTCCGGCTCCCACAGCTCCGTGCCCGCCACCCGCTCCCCGCGCGCGAGCACCAGCGCGCACAGCATGCGCAGCTCGGGGCCGTCGGAGTCGGGCGCCGGAATGCCGTCGACCCAGGCCTCGGGCGGGCCGAGCAGGCGGTAGACGCGGCGGGTGGTGGAGGGGGCGTCGAGTAGTTCGGCGGCGGCGCGGCGGCGGACTCCGAGCGAGCTGTCAAGGAGCCCGGCGATCGCCGACCGAACGGCCAGGGAGAGCGGGGTGCGGTACTCGTGCAGCACGGCCGGGGCCGTGGCCAGGCCCTCGTCCGTGAGCCGGGTGCCGACCGCCACCTCGAAGAGCAGCCGCCCCACCTCCAGCAGATCGTCCTCCGGCCGAGGCCCCGGATCGTGCCGCACGCCCGGGTCACACAGCAGCGCTCCCCGCTCGTCCGACATCAGGACGTTCTCGGCGCGTACGCCGCCGTGGACGATGCCCTCCTCGTGCAGCGCGCCGAGACCGGACAGCAGCTCCCGCCCGGTACGAAGAATGTCCTCCGCCGGCCAGCCGTCCGGGTGCCGCGCCATCGACTCGCGCAGTGTCGGCGCCTCGACCAGTTCGGTCACCAGGCACCAGGCGTCCTCGGCCGCGAACGCGTCGAAGTTCAGCAGCAGCTGGGGGTGGTGGACGGTGGCGACCCGGCGGGCGTCGGCCAGGAACCCGTGCGTGGGGGCGGGCCGGCCGTCCGACGGGAAGCGGTAGAGCGTGACCGCCACCGTCCGGCGCCACGTCAGCTCGGACGCCCGCCACACCTCGCCGGGCGGGCGCGGCCCGATGAGCTCAAGCAACTCGTACCGCCCCGCCAGCACCCGCCCGCCCCCACCCACCCCCTCCGGCCCCCGAAGCAACCGCACGCTCTCCCGGCTCACCAGCGCGAACGGATCCCCCGGCACCGCCCCCACCGGCCCGCCCCGCGCCGCGACCAGGGCGCGGAACTCGCCCGGGACCGCGCCCGCCATCGCCTCGATGCGGGCGTTGACGCGGCTCAGTAGGCCGGTCGTACGGACGTGGGCCGTGTGCGGCAGGGTGCCGAGCAGGACCTCGCGCACCCCGGGCCGGAAGTCGTACGCGCCCGGCGGGCCCGGTACCGCCGTGAGCATGCCGCTCAGGACCACCACCTCGGCCAGGTGCTGCGGCTGCGGGTGCGGCTCCACGGCCGCGTGCACGAGCCGCATCACCGGCAGATGCGCGCACCCCACCGCCAGATGCGCCGCGAGCCGGAACGCGGCCGGGGACGCCACCGACCGGAACCGCAGCACGAGTTCGTCGGCGGGCAGATCGGGGACCGGGGACGCCGGATCGCCGTGCGGCGGGCGCACCCCCAGCACCGCCGCCGCGCCCGGCACCTGCGTCCCGCCGCGCGCCCCCACCAGCTCCGCCCAGTTGCGCAGCCAGCGCGCCGACGGCTCCAGGACCGGCACCGGGATGCCGCCCGGTGCGGGCGCGGCCGCGTCGCTCTCGTACGGGAGGAACGTCAGCGACGTCCCGGCCGCGCCCGGGCCCGGCGCGCTCAGCAGTCCGGCGGCGGGCGCGAACGCCGTGTACTGCCACAGCCGTTCCGGCAGCGGCTGGACCACGGCGACCGGCAGGGTCCGAGCCCAGCCGCGCAGCGTGCGGTACCAGCGGCGCCCGGCCGGGCCGTCCCGCCACTGCGGGCCCATGCAGTCGCTGAGGACGAGCACGGCCGTACGGCTGGTCGCGGCCGGGCGCGCCGGGAGCCCGCCGTCGGCGGCCAGCGGCAGCACCTCCACCGTGCGGAACGCGCCCGTCTGGGCCAGCGCCCGGTGCAGGTCGCGCAGCAGCGGCCGCCACATCGCCATGGTGGGACCCGAGTCGAAGACGATCCGCAGGTGCAGCCAGCGCTCCGGGCGCGGGCGCAGCACCGGGAACCACCACTCGGGCCGGTCGCCGACCAGCGCGCCCCGGTGGGCGGTCGCCGTCTCGTCCAACTCCCGCTCGTACGCCGACGGCACCCGCCGCTTCAGCGGGCGTACGGCCCGCTGGAGCGCCAGGGGGTGCGCGAGCATCGCGGGCGCGGGCGTGAGGAGGGGCGCGTGGTCGCCAGCGCGCTCCGGCGCGGGCGCGGGGGGTGGGGGTGTGCGCAGCGGCACCCGCTCGGGTTCGTAGGGCGGCTCGGCGGGGTTCTCCCCGGCGGCCTCCTCGGGTTCGCGGGCCGCCCGCTCCCGTACGTCGTCGGGGAGCGGCGGCAGCGGCAGCCGGGCGTCCGTGCCACTGCGCACCTCCGGCTCCGGCCTTATGTGCCCTGCCAGCCACAGCGCTTCCGCGAGCTCCCGCCCCGTCGGCGCACGGCCGCCCGCCGCGGCGAGCACGCGCCGCAGCCGGTCCGCGAGATGCCGTTGCCCGGCGGGCTCAGAACTCATCGGGCCGCAGGCCCTCCGGCTCCAGCGCCTGGCTCAGATACGGCATGAGGTGCTCGGCGAGCTGCTCGCGCGAGGTGCCCTGGAGCCCCGAAGTGCGGGTCAGATACACCGCGTTGAGGAGCTGGTCGGTGGCCAGCTCGCCGCCGGACGCGCGGTGCAGGAACGTGTCGACCAGCTCCAGCGCGTGGTGGTCGAGTGGGCCCAGATGTGCCTCCACGATCGCCTTGAGCTGCTGCTTGTCCGGCTGCTTGAGCTCCAGCGTCACACAGCGGCGCAGGAACGCGGGCGGGAACTCGCGCTCGCCGTTGCTGGTGAGCACGACGAAGGGGAAGGCGTGGCAGCGGACGCGGCCCCGGTGCACCGGCACCCGTAGGTCCGCGCCCGCCACCATGACGGCCGCGTTGGGATGGCGGTGTGCCGTCCGCACCAGCTCCGGAATCTCGAACTGGCCCTCCTCCAGGACGTTGAGCAGGTCGTTCGGCAGATCCAGATCGCCCTTGTCGATCTCGTCGATCAGCAGGACCCGGGGGCGCTGGTGGGGGAGCAGGGCGGTGCCGAGGGGGCCGAGCCGCAGATGCTCGGCGATGTCGCTCGGGGTCCCGAAGGCCTCGGTCCGCTCCTCCCGCGCCGCGTACAGCCGCGACAGCGGATCGTACTGGTACAGCCCGTCGTCCAGCGTGCTGCGGCTCGTCACGTTCCAGCGCAGCACGGGGCCCAGCATCAGCTCGCGCGCCACCGCGTACGGAAGGCTCGACTTGCCGCTGCCGGGCGGGCCCGTGACAAGGAGCGGGCGCCTCAAGTACAGGGCCGCGTTGACCAGTTCGACGCTCTGCTCGGTGACCACGTACGTCTGTGCGCGGTGGGTGCGGTCCGGCGAGGAGGCCGCGTCGTCGGGGTCCTCGGACGGCGGCGGCAGCACCGGCTTCCCGTCGAAGGCGCGCCAGGGCGGCGGCGGAGGCAGCTGGGTGATGCCGTCGTGCGGCTCGCCGCCGCCGGTGTACACGGGCCACAGGGACATTCGCGCTGCTCCAGTTCCTTCAGCTCAGCGGGGACCGGTCGGGCGGGGCGACGGCGGGGAAGCGGCGCGGGTCCTCCCAGACGAGGGTGAGCCCGGCCGCCCAGTGCGGCCCGCCCTCGTCGTGCATGAACGCCTCCTTGCGCAACTTCAGGACGTGGCCGGGGAGTTCACCGGGCGCCAGGTCGGCCAGCCAGCGGCCCAGCTCGTCCAGGAAGCCGCTGCCCCGGCACCCGCCGTCGCAGGCGGCCCCGGTGCAGCCGGTGTGCGGCCAGAGCACGATCGGCGAGGGCGCGTTCAGCGCGGCCCCGTGCGGCTCGGTGGCCGCCCGCGCCGGGTCCGGCGGCCGGGCGAACCCCACCGGGCCGTACACGTCCTGGAGTTGTACGGAGAGCTTGTCCGGGCGGGGCGCCCTGCCGCACTCGATGCGGTACACGGGGGAGCCGCTGCGGCCGTCGAGGGTCTCCCACATCTGGCGCAGCGTCCACTGGAGCCGCGGGTTCTTGCGGCGCAGCCGGTCCATGACGACGACCGGTGACACACAGCCGAGCGGCGGCTCGATGCCCTTGCGCCGCACCCACTGGTCGACCGGCTTGTGCAGCCAGTTGCGCGGCAGCGCGAACGCGACCAGCGCCCGGCCCCGGTCGTCGAGGTCCCCGAACGCCGCGTCGACCCGGTCCAGGACCCACTCGCGCAGCTGTCTCTCGCCGGTGACGGTGGCCGCGTCGACGAGCCTGCGGCTGCCGTCCCGGTACGCGTACACCTCGACCAGGAGCGCGTTCCTGCCCTCGCCGCTGCGGTTGATCTCCACCAGGACCGGCGACCAGCCCAGGTCGGGGGCCCGTCCGGGGCCGCCGCCCGGGTCGTTGAAGCGGGCCCGGTAGGCACGGGCCCACTCGCGCAGCCCGCTCCCGAGGCCGGGGTCCGGCGCCGGACCCTCGTCGGCCGCCGCCGCGAGCCGTACCGCGAACTCGGCCAGAGGCAGCGCGCCCGCCCTGGGCACCGACTCCGCCAGCAGATGCCACACCGCCTCCCACAGATTGGCGAAGCCGCCGTCCGGGGGCGCCAGGCCGAGCGGCCCCACCGCCTGCCGGAACAGCCGGTCCGGGTCGGCCGCGCCCTCGGGCACGCGCGCCAGGAGCGAGGCCAGGGCGCGCTTCTCGGCGGCCTGGTGGCCGGGGGTCGGCACGTGCTCGGCGAGCGGCGGCCAGGACCGGGCGAGGACCTGCGCCGAGACCATCCGCACCGGGTCCATCGAGGAGACCATGCCGACCGCCTCGCCGCCCTCGGCCAGATGCACGCCCGCCCCGCTGAACCCGCCGCTCACCGGCGTCCCGTACCCCTTCCAGTCCTCCAGCTGGGTCCACTCGTTGCTGGTCAACTCGGCCGAGCCGACGCGCAGTTCGCTGATGACCCCCTCCTCGTAGTCCTCCGGGAAGCCGTGCGCGAGGAGCTTGGGCGGCGGGTACGCGTACGGCGCGTCGGGGCGCGCGAAGCGGGCGGGGCGGACCGGGACGGCCTCGGCCAGTTCGAGCACGGCCCAGTCGCCCGGGTCCCGGGCGCCGCCCGCCCAGCCGCCACGCGCCACCACGCGCGCCGCGACCGGCTCGCGCCCCGGCAGCCCGGGGAAGCGCACCTCGGCCCGCTCCTCCTGCCACACCACATGGGCGCAGGTCAGCACCCGGCGGTCGGTGAACAGGAACCCGGCGCCGACCGCGCCGCCGCACTCGATGTACGCGTGCCAGGAGGGTGACGCCATCACTGAGCTGCCGTGGCTCCGGGGGCCGGGGTGGTGGCTGCGGCGGTCCCGGGCGACCAGGACAGCTTCACCATGAGATGGCCCTCCACCGCCGTCTTCGCGATCACCGCGCCCGCCTCCGCGGTCAGCTTCACGCCGAACTCCAGCTCCACCGCGTCCGGCTTGAGCCGGCCGTCCCGGAAGACGTGCAGCGCGGACTCGGCGGCGGCCCGGATGCCTTCGAGGGCGCTGTCGAACGTACGGGCCGCCTCGGACACCGAGTTGTCGCCCCGGCGCACCAACTTGGCGCCGGAGGCGTGCCGTTCGACCTCCACCACGACCTGCGCGCCTTCGTCGGTCTGGAACTCCATCAGCGCACCCATCGCCGCCCCCTCGCAGCCGTGCCGGACCGGGCGACCATTGTGGCGGAGCACCCCCGCCGCTGTCCGGGTTAGCCTCGAAGACATGTACCGAGAGCGTGCCTCGCGGCTGGCCGGCGCGGTGGTCTGGGCGCGCACGGTGGAGCCGGGCGCCGTCCGCCCCGTCCTGCCGGACGGCTGCATGGACCTGCTGTGGCGCGACGGGAAGCTCTTCGTCGCCGGTCCCGACACGCACGCGTACGTACCGGACGCGGACGCCGGGGCCCGGTTCGCGGGCGTGCGCTTCGCACCGGGCGCGGGACCTGCGGCCCTCGGCGTACCGGCGCACGAGCTGCGCGACCGGCGCGTGGACCTCGACGCGCTCTGGCCGGGCGGCGAGGTGCGCCGCCTCGCCGAACGGATCGCCGAGGCACCGGACCCGGCCACCGCCCTCGAGGCCGTGGCGCTGACCAGGACCGGGGAGCCGGACCCGCTGATGCGGTCGGTGGCGGAGCGGCTCGCGGCGGGCGCCCCGGTCGCCGCGACGGCCGAGGCGGTCGGGCTCGGCGCCCGCCAGCTGCACCGCCGCTCCCTGGACGCCTTCGGTTACGGCCCCAAGACGCTCGCGCGCGTCCTGCGCCTCCAGCGGGCGCTCGACCTCGTGCTGGCGGGCGTGCCGTACGCGGAGGCGGCGCTCGCCGCCGGGTGCGCCGACCAGGCCCACCTCGCCCGCGAGATGCGCGGCCTGGCCGGCACCACCCTCACCGCCTACGCCGAGGCGGCGAAGAGCGAGACGCCCACCCCGTCCGGGTCGTGGAGCGTCGCGTAGCGCTGCCCCCAGAAGGCGTCGAAGGGCTTGAGGTGACCGGCGTACCCGGCCGCCACCAGCTCCTCGTACACCCGGTCCACCTCGTCGGGGCTGTCGCAGGCGAAGGCCAGGTCGGCGCGGCCGCCGCCCTGCGGGCGGGTCCAGTCCGGGTCGAAGGAGCGGATCACCTCCTCGGTGTCCCACAGGATCCGGGTGCCGCCCGGGAGCGTGTGCTCCACGTGCGGCTCGCTGTCGGCCCCGGCCGGGATGTCGAGGCCGAGGCGGCGGTAGAAGGCGAGCGAGGCGGCCATGTCGGAGACGATCAGGCCGATGGAGTCGAATCGTGCGTTCATGGCTTCAACGTAGGCGCGGCCCCGGCAGGGGTCTTGTACGAAACGGACATGGACGCGGCCGCCCGGGCCCGGAGCCGCCGGGGCGCGCGCTCCGCTTCCGCACCTCCCTTGGCGCACTCTCCCTGCCCGGCGGCGTCCGGCCGCGTAGCGTGGGCGCATGGCTGCCGCCGATCAAGTGACCCGGACCGCGCCGAGCCGACCGGCCGCGCGCCCTCCGCATGCGGACACCGTCCGCCTCGCCCTGGTCGGCGCCGTGCTCGCGCTCGCCTGCGGCGCGGTCCAACTGGCCACCGGCGCCTGGCGGCTGCCGCTCGGCTGGGACGAGACCGTGTACGTCAGCCAGGTCGACCCCCGGGTCCCCGACGCCTTCTTCAGCGAACCCCGGGCCCGGGGCATCAGCTGGCTCGCCGCGCCCGCCGCCCAGCTCACGGGCTCGGTGCCGGTGCTGCGCGCCTGGATGCTGCTGCTCGCGGCCGCCGGGCTCACGCTCGCCTTCCGCCCCTGGCTGACCCTGGTCGGCCGCCGGGTCGTGCTGCTCGCCGCCGTCCTCTTCGCCGGGCTGTGGGTGGTGCAGTTCTACGCGGGTGAGGTCATGCCCAACCTGTACGTGGCGTACGGCGCGCTCGCCGGGGCGGGCTGGTTCCTGCACGCCGGCGGGGACCGCGACCGGCGGCGCGGACCACTGCTCGCGGTGGCGCTGAGCGTGGCCTTCACGGCGCTGGTGCGGCCGTACGACGGCGGCTACTTGGCGCTGGCCCTGCTCGCGGCGGTCCTCGCGGTACGGGCCTGGCGGCATCCGCGCCTGGCCGCAGCGGTGCTCGGCGGGCTCGCCGTGGGGGTGCTGCCCTGGGTGATCGAGGCGTATCTGCGTTTCGGCGGCCTCCTGGAACGGGTGCACGGCGCGGGCGAGGCACAGGGTGGGCTGAGCCTGCACAACGCGCTCGGCATGAACCTGATGACCCTCAACGGCCCGCTGCTGTGCCGCCCCTGCACCTCCGGTTGGCCCAACCCGCAGGTGAGCGCGGTGTGGTGGCTGGCCCTTCCCCTGCTCACCGCCCTCGGCGTGCTGTGCGCGGCCCGCGCGGGGCGGGCGCGCACGGCGCTGCTCGCGGTGTGGTGCGCGGCGGCGCTCGGCGTGCCCTACCTCTTCGGCATCGGCTATGCGGCGCCGCGCTTCCTCATCCCCGCGTACGCGCTGCTCGCGCTGGTCGTCGCGGAGTGCGCGGCCGGAGCGGTGGAGGCGGCGAAGGGGCGGTGGCGACCGGTCGTGGTGGCCGCCCTCGCGGTGTGCCTGGGGCTCCAGCTCTGGGGCCAGTACGGGATCATGGACCGGCGCACCGCACGCCAGCAGGCACTGCGCTCCGACGACGAGTGGCTGGTGGCCCGGCTCGGCGAGTACGGCATCCGCCCGCCCTGCACCATCGTCGGCGAGCAGTCCCAGCCGCAGGCCTTCTACGGCGGCTGCTCCTCGCAGGCCAGCGACCGCGCCGACCGCACCCAGACGGTGCCGGGCATCGTCGCGGCGGCCCGGCGCACCCCGCTGGCCCTGGTCCAGCCGACGCCGGGCCCGCCCGCCTACGCCCGGTCGTGGCCCGCCCACAAGGTGGTCACGCCCCGGACGGGGACGGTCTGGTACGTCTTCCTGGCACCCGCTCCCGGGACCGCCCTCCGTTAAGCTCTTTGCATGGGAGCGCAAGTCGAAGGCTGGGACACGGAGAGCGCCGACCGCGCCGTAGCGGTGCTGAAGGCGGTGGCCGATCCCTCGCGCTACCGGCTGCTGTGGGCGCTGAGCGGCGCCGAGCTGCCGGTGAGTGCCCTGGCCGAGCTCCTGGGCGCGCACGTCGCCGCGACCTCCCAGCACCTGGCCCGGCTGCGCACGGCCGGTCTGGTGACCTCGCGCCGGGAGGGCACGCGCATCTACTACCGCGCCGCCGGTCCCCGCGTACGCGGCCTCCTGGAGGAGGCGTCCCTGGTCGCCCTCGCGGCGAGCGCCGAGCCCTCCGCCGAGGTCCCGGCCCCGGAGGCGGCGACCGCACCCCGGACCCAGGAACGCCCGGCCCGCGCACCCCGAGCCCTGGGCGTGCGCCGCGCCGCGACCTGAGCGGACGGCCCGGTCCACAGGGCGGCCCAATCCATAGGGCGGATCGATACTTGACGGGTGACGGATAGAAAACCGAATGGGTCGGCCGCGCCATCGCCCCACCGCCCGGGCCCGCCCGCCCCGGACCGCCCCGCCCGCCCCCACGCCCCCCTCGACCTCACCCACCTGCGCACCTTCCTCGCCGTCCACCGCACCGGCAGCTTCACCGCCGCCGCGCGGCTGCTGAGCCTGTCCCAGCCGACCGTCACCACGCAGATCCGCGCCCTGGAGCGGCAGCTCGGGCGGGAGCTGTTCGAGCGGCTGCCGCGCGGAGTGGCCCCGACGCCGTACGCCGACGACCTCGCCGCCCGCGTCGCCGCCCCGCTCGACGCGCTCGCGGCCGTCGCCGACCGGGGCCCCGGCGACGGCGCGCCCGCGCAGCCCGTGCACCTGGCCGGACCGGCCGAGTTCCTCTGCGTCACCGCGCTGCCCGCGCTCGCGCCGCTGGTCGCGGACGGGCTGCGGCTGCACGTCGTCACCGGCCTCTCCGACGAGCTGCTCGACGGGCTGCGCGCGGGCCGCCACGACCTGGTGGTCTCGACCGTGCGGCCGCGCGGGCGCACCCTGACCGCCGTACCGCTGGCCGACGAGGAGTTCGTGCTGGTGGCCGCGCCCCAGTGGGCTCGGCGGATCGGCGCCGGGCACGTGGCGGCGGACGGCCCGGCCGCGCTGGCCGGGGTGCCCCTGGTGACGTACGCCGAGGACCTGCCCATCGCCCGCCGCTACTGGCGCCACGTCTTCGGCCGCCGCCTCAGCGGCGAGGCCGCGCTCACCGTCCCCGACCTGCGCGGCGTCCTGGCCGCCGTGACGGCGGGCGCGGGCTTCACGGTCCTGCCCCGCTACCTGTGCCGCGCCGACCTCGACGCGGGCCGCCTGGTCGCCCTGCTCGAACCCGAGGACGCGCCGATCAACACCGCGTACCTGGTCCAGCGCCCCGGCGCCCCCGACAACCCCCAAGTCACGCGCGTACGGGACCGACTGCTGGCGCTGGCGGGGGAGTGGTGAACGGGCGCGAACAAATCAGTTGGCCGGGGTCGGGGCCCGGCGTTATGGTGACTGCGTTCCGTACGGTGGCCGTTGGCCGACGTACTCCGGCTGTGAGATCGACCCGGGAGGTGTGACCGATGGCTGTCATTGCGATGGGCGCTGCCCTCATCCAGAAGCACATCCATTCCACTCCCGTGGCCGCCGGCTGAACCCAACGCACCGCCGGGGCCACCCTTGTGAAGGGTCTCCCCTTGTCTTCCTCCTCTGCTTCCCAGCAGTCGTCCTCGCAGCAGTCCTCCACCGCGCACGCCCTGTCTCCCTACGGCTGGGACGACGACTGGGCCGCCGCCTTCGCGCCCTACGCCGACCAGGGCCTCCTGCCCGGCCGCGTCGTCCGCGTCGACCGGGGCCAGTGCGACATCGTCACCGCCGGCGGGCTGCTGCGCGCCGACACCGCCTTCGTCACCCCGCACGACCCGATGCGGGTCGTCTGCACCGGTGACTGGGCCGCCGTCGAACCCGCCGGCGACCCCCGGTTCGTCCGCGCGTACCTGCCGCGCCGCACCGCCTTCGTACGCAACACCTCCTCCAACCGGTCCGAGGGGCAGATCCTCGCGGCCAACGTGGACCACGCGATCATCGCGGTCTCGCTCGCGGCCGAGCTGGACCTCGGGCGGATCGAGCGGTTCCTGGCCCTGGCGTGGGAGTCGGGCGCGCAGCCGCTCGTCGTCCTCACCAAGGCCGACCTGGTGCCCGACCCGGTCGGGCTGTCCTACCTGGTCCAGGACGTGGAGACCGCCGCGCCCGGCGTCCAGGTCCTGCCCGTCAGCTCGGCGACCGGGGACGGCGTCGAGGTGCTGCGGGCGATCGTCTCGGGCGGCACCAGCGTGCTGCTCGGCCAGTCCGGCGCGGGCAAGTCGACGCTGGCCAACGCGCTGCTCGGCGCGGACGTGATGGAGGTGCAGGCCATCCGGGACGTCGACGGCAAGGGCCGGCACACCACCACGACCCGCAATCTGCTCGCTCTGCCCGGCGGCGGCGTCCTCATCGACACACCGGGGCTGCGCGGGGTCGGCCTCTGGGACGCCGAGAGCGGCGTCGGGCAGGTCTTCGCGGAGATCGAGGAGCTGTCCGGGCAGTGCCGCTTCCACGACTGCGCCCACGAGGCGGAGCCGGGGTGCGCGGTGCTCGCGGCGATCGAGGACGGCTCGCTTGCCGAGCGGCGCCTGGAGAGCTACCGCAAGCTGATCCGCGAGAACCGGCGGATCGTCGCCAAGACCGACGCGCGCCTGCGCAACGAGATCCGCCGCGACTGGCGCATCAAGTCGGCCGAGGGCCGCGCGAACTACGCGGCCAAGCGGGGCGGCGGCCGCTGACGGCCCCGGGGATTCGGACACGGCGCCGCGAGCGCCGTGTCCGAATCCCGCGAGTCGAACCGCCCGGCCTCGCGCACACTGGACGTGTGACCACGTACGAAGAGACCCAGACGTACGAGACCGACGAGACCCGGTACGAAGCCGTCAGCAGCCGGGACGCCCGCTTCGACGGCGAGTTCTTCTTCGCTGTGTCGACCACCGGCATCTACTGCCGCCCCAGCTGCCCGGCCGTGACCCCCAAGCGCAAGAACGTCCGCTTCTTCCCGACGGCGGCCGCCGCCCAGGGCCACGGCTTCCGCGCCTGCCGCCGCTGCCGCCCCGACGCGGTGCCCGGCTCGGCGGAGTGGAACGTCCGCGCCGACGTGGTGGGCCGCGCCGTCCGGCTGATCGGCGACGGCGTGGTGGACCGCGAGGGCGTCCCCGGCCTCGCGGTGCGGCTCGGGTACAGCACCCGGCAGGTCCAGCGCCAGCTCACCGCGGAGCTCGGCGCGGGCCCGGTCGCCCTCGCCCGCGCCCAGCGCGCCCACACCGCCCGGGTGCTGCTCCAGACCACCGGGCTGCCGGTCACCGACATCGCCTTCGCGGCCGGGTTCGCCAGCGTGCGGCAGTTCAACGACACCATCCGGCAGATCTACGCCCGTACGCCCAGCGCCCTGCGCGAGGAGTCCGGGACGAGGACCGGACGCGGCTCGGCCGCCTTCGCCGCCGGGATCCCGCTGCGGCTCGCGCACCGGGGCCCGTACGCGGCGCGGGCGGTCTTCGACCTGCTCGCCGAGGAGGCCGTCGCCGGGGTAGAGGAGATGACCGGCGAGCCGGGCGCGCGCACCTACCGCCGCACCCTGCGGCTGCCGTACGGCACCGGCATCGTGGCCGTCGACGAGGCGCGCCCGCGCCGGGGCGGCTGGCTGGAGGCCCGGATCCACCTCACCGACCTGCGCGACCTCACCACCGCCGTGCAGCGGCTGCGCCGCCTCTTCGACCTGGACGCCGACCCGTACGCGGTGGACGAGCGCCTGGCGGCCGCCCCCCGGCTCGCCCCGCTGGTCGCGGCCCGGCCCGGGGTGCGCTCGCCGGGGGCGGCGGACCCGGACGAGTACGCGGTACGGGCGCTGGTGGGCCGGGAGGCGGCGGGGGAGCTGACCGAGGCGTACGGGAAGCGGCTCGACGTGCCGTGCGGCGAGCTCACCCACCTCTTCCCGGAGCCCGGCACGCTCGCCGCCCACCCGGATCCGGCCCTGGCCGCGCTCACCACCGCGCTCGCGGACGGCACCCTGCGCCTCGACGCGGGCGCCGACCGCGAGGAGGCGGTACGGACCCTGCACACCCTGCCGGGCCTCGACGCCCGCACGATCGCGGAGATCCGCATGCGGGCGCTGGGCGAGCCGGACGTCGGCTTCGACGAGGAGGCCGAACTCTGGCGCCCCTGGCGCTCGTACGCCCATCGGCACCTGAGCGCGACCGCATAGGGCCGTACGGCCTCGGCCGACGCGCGCACCCCGCCCCCGTCTGGGAACGTCGGTACATGATCCGTCTCGCCCGCGTCCCCCTGGACCGGTGGTCGGCGCTCGTGCCGGCGCTCGCCCTGGTGCTGCTCGCGTTCACCTGGGGGCGGTCGCTGCCCTCGGGCCTGGTCGCGCTGGTGGCCTGCTTCCTGGCGGGCGCGGTGCTGGCGGCGGTGCACCACGCGGAGGTCGTGGCGCACCGGGTGGGCGAGCCGTTCGGCTCACTCGTGCTCGCGGTCGCCGTGACGATCATCGAGGTCGCGCTGATCGTCACCCTGATGTCGGACGGCGGCGACAAGAACGCCACGCTCGCCCGCGACACCGTCTTCGCCGCCGTGATGATCACCTGCAACGGGATCGTCGGTGTCTGCCTCCTCATCGGCGCGCTCCGGCGCAGACTGGCCGTCTTCAACCCCGAGGGCACCGGCGCCGCCTTCGCCACGGTCACCACGCTCGCCGGGCTCAGCCTGGTCCTGCCGACCTTCACCACCAGCAAGCCGGGCCCGGAGTTCTCCACCGCGCAGCTCGTCTTCGCCGCCCTCGCCTCGGTGGCGCTGTACGGGCTGTTCGTCGCCACCCAGACCGTGCGCCACCGCGACTACTTCCTGCCCGTCACCCAGCAGGGCGAGGTGCTCGACGAGGAGCACGCCGACCCGCCGTCCGCCCGCACCGCGCTGATCAGCGTGGGGCTGCTCGGGGTGGCCCTGGTCGCGGTCGTCGGCCTCGCCAAGGGCGTCTCGCCGACCATCGAGCGCGGGGTGGCCGCCGCCGGGCTGCCCGCCTCCGTCGTCGGCGTGGTCATCGCCCTGCTCGTGCTGCTGCCCGAGACCATCGCCGCCTCCCGGGCCGCCGCCCGCGACCGGGTGCAGACGAGCCTCAACCTGGCGCTCGGCTCGGCGATGGCGAGCATCGGGCTGACCATCCCGGCCGTCGCGCTGGCCTCGGTCTGGCTGTCCGGGCCGCTGGTCCTGGGGCTCGGCGCCAGCCACATGGTGCTGCTCGCGCTCACCGTGGGCGTGGGCATCCTCACCGTCGTCCCGGGCCGCGCGACCCCGATGCAGGGCGGCGTCCACCTGGCCCTCTTCGCCGGATATCTGGTGCTCGCGGTCAGCCCCTGACCCGACGGCCGGAACACGACGCTCCCAAGCCGCCCCGCCCGCCGCCGTGTTGACGCGCCCCGGGCCGATGACGCACGATCAAAATATAGATGCTGGATACATCTTGGTCGGCCGGGATCCCCGCCCGGCCGGAGAGCGGGAGGCATCCCATGTGTGGCATCACCGGCTGGATCTCCTTCGACCGCGAGCTGCGGACCGAGCGGGCCACCGTCGACGCGATGACCGAGACGATGGACTGCCGGGGCCCCGACGACCGGGGCACCTGGATCTCCGGTCCCGCCGCCCTCGGCCACCGCAGGCTCGCCATCATCGACCTGCCGGGCGGCCGCCAGCCCATGACCGCCCGCACCGACGAGGGAAGCGTCGTCCTGGTCTACTCGGGGGAGACGTACAACTTCACCGAGTTACGCGCCGAACTGGCCGCCCGGGGCCACCGGTTCGCCACCGAGTCCGACACCGAGGTCGTGCTGCGCGGCTATCTGGAGTGGGGCGAGGCCGTCGCCGACCGGCTCAACGGGATGTATGCGTTCGCCGTCTGGGACGAGCCGAAGCAGCGCCTGGTGATGATCCGCGACCGGATGGGCATCAAGCCGTTCTACTACTACGAGACCGCCGACGGCGTGCTCTTCGGCTCCGAGCCCAAGGCCGTCCTCGCCAACCCGCTGGCCCGCCGCTCGGTCGGCGCCGACGGCCTGCGCGAGCTGTTCGTCACCGTGCGCACGCCCGGCCACGCCGTCTGGGACGGGATGCGCGAGGTCGAGCCGGGCACCGTCGTCACCGTCGACCGGGGCGGGCTGCGCCGGCACGTCTACTGGTCGCTGCGGACCCGGCCGCACGAGGACGGCCGCGCGGACACCGTCGCCCGCGTACGGGAGCTGCTCGACGACATCGTCCGCCGCCAGCTCGTCGCCGACGTGCCGCGCTGCGTCCTGCTCTCCGGCGGCCTCGACTCCTCGGCGCTGACCGCGCTCGCCGCCCGCCGCCTCGCCGCCGAGGGCGAGCGCGTCCGCAGCTTCTCGGTGGACTTCGTCGGCCGCACCGAGAACTTCGTGGCCGATGTCCTGCGCCCCACCCCCGACAGCCCGTACGCCCACGACGTGGCGCGCGCGGCCGGGACCCGGCACCGCGACATCGTCCTCGACGCGCACGCCCTGGCCGACCCGGAGCTGCGCGCCCGGGTGGTCCGCGCCCGCGACCTGCCCACCGGCCTCGGCGACCTCGACACCTCGCTGCACCTGCTCTTCCAGGCGGTGCGCGAGCACTCGACGGTCGCGCTCTCCGGCGAGTCCGCCGACGAGGTCTTCGGCGGCTACCGGCAGTTCTTCAGCGAACAGGCCCGCACCGCCCGCACCTTCCCCTGGCTCGTCCACCACGACCAGGACTTCGGCGACGGCACCTCCCTGCTGCGGCCCGAGGTCACCGCCGCCCTCGACCTGCCCGCGTTCGTCCAGGACAGCTACGACACGGCCGCCGCCGGGGTCGAACGCCTCGACGGGGAGAGCGGGTCGGAGTACCGGATGCGGGTGATGAGCCATCTGCACCTCACGCGGTTCGTCCGGATGCTGCTCGACCGCAAGGACCGCGCCAGCATGGCCGTGGGGCTGGAGGTGCGGGTGCCGTTCTGCGACCACCGGCTCGTCGAGTACGTGTACAACGCGCCCTGGGCGCTGAAGTCCTTCGACGGGCGTGAGAAGAGCCTGCTGCGCGAGCCGGCGGCGGACGTGCTGCCCCGGTCGGTCTACGACCGGGTCAAGAGCCCGTACCCCTCGACGCAGGACCCGAAGTACGCCGCCGCCCTCCAGGAGCACGGCAAGGACCTGCTGGCCCGCAGCGGGCACCCCGTCTTCCAACTCGTCGACCCGGGGCGCCTGTCGGCCGCCGTGCGCGAGGCGGCCCCGCAGACCACCCAGGCCGCCCGCAGCGGGCTGGAGCACGCCCTCGACCTGGCCGTCTGGTTCGACATGTACGCGCCGAGGATTACACTCGCCTGACCTGGATGCGGTGCGGGGGGCGACGGACGGGCGATGATCATCGACGACGATGCGGCGCTGCAACTGGTGATCTCGCTGCACCGGTTGCTGCGCAGTCTGCGCCGGGCCGCCCCGGCCGACGGGATCCAGCCCACCCAGATAGTGGTGCTCTCGCTGCTCGCCGAGAGCGGGCCCGCCCGCATCGGCGAGCTCGCGGCCCGGGTGCCGTGCTCCCAGCCGACCGCCACCTCGGCGGTCGCGGGGCTGGAGTCGACCGGGCTCGTGCTGCGCGAGAGCGACCCCACGGACGGCCGGGCCGCCCGGATCGTCCTCACCGAACAGGGCGCCCGCGCCCTGGTGGACGCCGCCCGCGCCGAGGCCGAGGTGCTGGCCTGGCGGCTCGGCGCGCTCGGCGCCGAGGAGGCCAGGGCGGTCGTCGCGCTCGGCCCGCTGCTGCGCCGCCTCGCCGAGGTGGCCCACGACGGCTCCGACCCGGCGAGCCGGGCGTAGTTCAGGCGTCCTCCAGCCCCCAGCTGTGGATCTTCCGCGGCCGGATCCGGATCAGCTCCTCGCTGAAGTGCGGGCCCAACTCGTGCGGCCCGGTGAGCAGTTCGGCCTCGCCCCGGATCTCCACGCCCCGCACCCGCCAGGGCCGTACGCTCACCACGTCGTCCACGACCAGCGCGAGCCTCGGGTTCGCCAGCAGGTTGCGCCACTTCTTGGTGGTGCCGAGGGCGTAGCCGCCGATCAGGATCGTGCCGTCGTCCTGCGGGAAGAACCCGACCGGGTTCGCCTGCGGCTGGCCCTTGGGGTCCACGGTCGCCAGCCGCCCCAGCCGCTGGGACTTCAGGTACGCGCGCTCGGCCGCGCTGAATTCGGTCATGGCCCCAGCGTCACACGCGTACCCGCCGAAGGTCATCGGCTCCGGGAACCAGAGCGCCCGGGCCGTACGACCTACGTCCTCACCTCGGCCGGGACGCACCGGCTCAGGCCCAGATCGCCACGCCCACCCACGCGCCCACCACCAGCAGGCACGCGAAGAGCTCCACCAGGACCGAGTACCCGCCGGACCGCAGCACCGTACGGGCCGAGGTCCAGCCCGCCCCGTGGCTGCCGAGCCGCACCCGCTCGGCCCCGTAGAGACCGCCCAGGAAGCCCAGGATCCCGCCGACCACCGGGAGCAGGAAGAACCCGGCGATGGCCGCGACGCCGCCGGTCAGCAGGGAGCGCCGGGGCGCGCCGGCCGCCTTGAGGCGCCGGGGCGGCATGACCAGCTTGAGGGACTGGGCGAGCAGCAGCAGGCCCGTCGCCCCTGCCAGGACCGCCCAGGCCGTGCCGGTGGCGTCGCTCAGAGCCCACCACGCCACGGCGGCCCACACGATCGCAAGCCCGGGCACCCCGGGCACCAGCACGCCGAGCAGCCCGAGGAGCATCACCAGGCCCATCTCCAGGAGCTGCCACACGCCCACCTGCCCAGCGTGCAGTAAAGAGAACGTCTCCGCAGGTCCGGGCCCGGCCCCCGGCCCCGCATCCGGCCGGATCACGCCCCCGCCGCCCGGCCGCTACCGGGCCACCCAGCCGCGCTCGTACGCGTGCCAGCCCAGCTGGAGCCGGGTGGTGACGCCCGTCAGCTCCATCAGGCCCTTCACCCGGCGCTGTACCGTCCGCAGCCCCAGATCGAGCTGTTTGGCCACGCTCGCGTCCGTCATCCCGGCCAGCAGCAGCGACAGGACCTCCAGGTCGGTCGCGTCGGGGCCGGACGACTCCTCCCGTACCGCCGTGCCCGCGAGCCGCAGCGGCAGCGCGTCCCGCCACACCGCCTCGAAGAGGCCCATCAGGGACTCCAGGAGGCCGCTGGCGTGCACCACCAGGGCGGCGGGCTCGGCGTCCCGTCCGGTCAGCGGCACCATCGCCAGGCTCCGGTCGGCCACCACCAGCTTGGTGGGCACCCGGTCGACCGTGCGCACCTGCTCGTCGCGCCCGAGCGCCGCCGTGACCTCGGTGATCCCGGCGGGCAGGGCCAGCACCTCGCGCTCGATGACCACCCGGTAGACGACCCCCCGGGTCGCGGCCCGCTCCTCGGACTCGTTGTCCATCCCGGTCACCGCGATCGGATTGCCGGTGACCAGCGCGCACACCTCGTCGGTCGCGCCGAGCTGGAGCTGGTGGAAGCGGTGGGCGACGGCGGACGCGCCGGTCACCACCTCCACCAGGTCGTGCACGGCGGGCTCGGCTGCCTCCGCCCGGTACTCCTCGGCGAGCAGCGCGGCCGCCAGCTCCGCCTGCTCCAGCTCGTGGCGCTGCTGGGTGAGCAGGGCGCCGAGCGCGACGCCGGGCGGGGCCGCCACCCACCGCCCGGTGCGGGCCGAGGACTGGGCGGCCAGGCCCTGGCGCTCCAGGCGGCGCAGCGCCCGTTCCGTGTCGGGCTCGGGCAGCGCGAGCCGGTGCGCGAGGTCGGCGACCTCGGCCGCGCCCAGCGCCACCAGCGTCCGGTACGCCGACTCCTGCGTCTCGTCCAGGCCTATCGCTCCGAGCACCCTCGTCCGCCCCTCTCGCGCCCGCTGTCCACGCGTGGCGGGAAACGGCCACGGCGCAAACCCGCCTCACAACATCATCCCCGCACCTTCCGTCGCTCTGCCAAGGTGGCGCAACCGCAGTACCAACAGCCGTCGGCAACAAGGCATTTGTGCGCTTTGCGCGCGGAGTGTTTTGTTCCGGATTCACCTGGGGAGAGCGATGCGTCCGATATCGCGTACGGCTCTGGGAGTGGCGACCGCCGCCGTCCTGGCCGTCACCGCGGTTTCGTCGCCGTCCGTGGCCACACCACCGGACGCCGCGACCGCGAAGAGACCGATCACCGGCGGCGAGGCCGCCGCCCGCCAACAGGGGCGGCCGGTCACCGTCACCCTGGTCACCGGCGACCGCGTCCTGGTCAGCCGGGACTCCGCCGGGAAGGCGGTCGCGGCCACCGCGCTGCCCCGCGAGGACGGCACGACCGCGCTGGTGCAGACCCGCCGCTCGGGCGACGACCTGTACGTCTACCCGGAGGGCGCCGTCACCGCCCTCGCCGCCCACCGCGCGGACGAGCAGCTCTTCAACGTCTCCGGCCTGATCCGCCAGGGCTACGACGACGCGCACACGAAGACCCTGCCGCTGATCGCCGTCTACGACCCGGCGGGCGCCCGCTCCCTCGCCCCCGCCCCGCGCGGTGCCACCCGGGGGCCCGCCCTGCCCGCCGTCGACGGCGTCGCCCTCAAGGCCGACAAGGCGAAGGCCGCCGACTTCTGGGCGGACGTCACCGCCCCCCGCTCGCGCGCCGCGAACTCCCTGAAGAAGCTCTGGCTGGACCGGAAGGTCGAGGCGAACCTCGACAAGTCGACCAGGCAGATCCGCGCGGACCTCGCCTGGGCCGCCGGATACGACGGCAAGGGCACCAAGGTCGCCGTCCTGGACACCGGCGTCGACGCCGAGCACCCCGACCTCAAGGGCCGCATCGCCGCCGCGAGGAACTTCACCGACTCCGACTCCACCGACGACCACCAGGGCCACGGCACCCACACGACCTCCACCGTCGGCGGCTCGGGCGCGGCCAGCGGCGGCAAGAAGAAGGGGGTCGCCCCCGGCACCGCCCTGCTCGCCGGAAAGGTCCTCAACGACAGCGGCTCCGGCGCCGAGTCGTGGATCATCGCCGGAATGGAGTGGGCCGTCGACAGCGGGGCCGACGTCGTCTCCATGAGCCTCGGCAGCCCCGAACCCACCGACTGCACCGACCCGATGAGCACCGCCGCCGAACAACTCGCGCAGAAAAAGGGCACGTTGTTCGTGGTCGCGGCCGGGAACTCCGGCCCCCGCCAGAACACCGTCTCCTCGCCCGGCTGCGCCCCGAGCGTCCTCACCGTCGGCGCCGTCGACCGCGACGACTCCACCGCGTACTTCTCCAGCCGGGGCCCGGCCCCCGTCTCGCACACCCTGAAGCCGGAGATAGCCGCCCCGGGCGTGGGCGTATCCGCCGCCAACGCGGGCGGGCGCGGCATCTACGCGTACCAGTCCATGAGCGGTACGTCGATGGCCACCCCGCACGTCGCCGGCGCCGCCGCGATCGTCAAGCAGCGCCACCCCGACTGGAGCGCGCGGCAGATCAAGGCCGCGCTCGTCTCCTCCGCCAAGGCCGACGTCCCCGGTGACGTCCGCGAGACCGGCGGCGGCCGCCTCGACGTGAAGGCGGCGATCGACGCCACCGTGCTCGGCGCCCCCGCCGTCCAGGGCGGCACCTTCAACTGGCCGCAGGACAGCGGCGACCGCACCAGCGTCGACGTCCCGTACACCAACACCGCCGCCAAGCCCGTCACGCTCTCCCTCGCGGTCCGGGGCGTCACCGGCAACGACGGCTCGCGGGTGCGCTCCTCCATCGCCGTGCTCGCCCGGCGCACGGTCACCGTCCCCGCCGGGGCCACCGTCCAGGTCCCGCTGCGGCTCGACCCGGCCGCCCACCTGGAGCGCAGCCAGTACGGCGACGTCACCGGCCGGGTCCTCGCCACCGCCGACGGCGTCAGCGTCTCCACCCCGTTCTCGCTCTACGTCCAGCCGCGCACGGTCACCCTGCGGGTCAAGGTGATCGACCGGCTCGGCAGGCCCGCGAACGGCCCCTCCTCGCTCGACGTGATCGGCATCGACGACGCCACCGGCGAGCGCCGCTTCAACGAGGGCGCCGCCGACCAGCTCTACACCCTGCGCCCCGGCGCGTACTTCCTCTCCTCCTTCGTCGCCACGCCGGACGCGGGCCAAGGCGCGACGCTCAACGACTCGCTGACCTATCTGGGGCGCCCGCAGCTGGAGTTGACCAAGGACACCACGGTCGTCCTCGACGCCCGCAAGGCGCACCGGCTCGGCATCGCGACCGACCGGCCCAGCGAGGCCCGCGCCACCACCCTCGCCTTCTCCCGCGCCTGGGACGGCTACTGGCTGCACGCCGGGACCGCCTCCGGCGGCTCCTCGATCAAGGGCTACTACGCCTCGGTCGACGGCCGCGCCCACGACGGCACGTTCGAGTTCGGCAGCTACTGGCGGGCCTACGCCCCGCTCGTCTCCGAGCTGCGCACCGCCGACGGCACCGCGCTCCACCCGGTCACCGCGGGCACCGGCTCGACCAACCTCGACGGCACCGGCCGCGCCCGCCTGGTGGACGCCGGATCCGGCACGCCCGAGGAGCTCAAGGCCGCCGGGGCGCGGGGCGCGATCGCGCTCGTACGGATCCCGGACACCGGCACCTCCGTCTCCCAGACCGCCCGCGACGCCAAGGCGGCCGGAGCCGTGGCCGTCCTCGCCCACCGCTCCTCCCCGGCCCGCTGGGCTCCGTCGGGCGGCTTCACCGGTCCCGAACTCCCGGTCCTGGCGGTCGAGTCGGGCGAGGCGGCGGCCCTGCTCGCCAAGCTGGGCGCGGGCGAGGTGGAGCTGCGCTGGAAGGCCACGGCGAAGAGCCCGTACGTCTACAACCTCGCCTTCCCCGAGTCCGGGGCGATCGGCTCCGACCGCACCTACCGGGTCCGCGACGGCCGCCTCGGCAAGGCCGAGTCGACCTACCGGGCGATGGGGGTCGCCACCGACTACATCGACAGCGCCGCCGCCTACCGCCCCTCCGGCGCGGCCGTCTACTCCGGCACCATCGACCTCGTCCCGGCCCCCGGCATCCGCACCGAGTACTACTCGCCCGGCGACACCGCCTGGGACCACCTCACCTCCTCCAGCTTCCCGTTCGGCGAGTCGATGACCGACCGGCGCCGCACGTACACGGCGGGGGAGAGCCGCCGGGAGAGCTGGTACGACGGGGTCGTCTCCCCGGTCGCCCCGCGCGACACCGACGGCAAGGAGGTCCTCGCCGCCGAACGGCAGGGCAACCTGATCGGCTTCGCCGCCGCGATGTGGGGCGACGGCGGGCACTACGCGCAGCCCGGCTCGTTCGGCGACATCGGCGGTCTGGTCCTGCGCCGCGACGGCGAGGTGATCGGCGAGAGCGGCTGGCCGTTCGGGGTCTTCGAGGTCCCGGCCCAGGACAGCGCGTACGAACTGGAGCAGCGCGTCGAGAAGATCGGCGGCCCGGCGAAGGTCTGGCAGCGCTCCACGGCTGTCCAGACGGTGTGGAGGTTCCGCTCGAAGCTCGACGAGAACGTCTACTCGCAGGGCCTGGGCATCCTCTTCCCGCGCTACTCCCTGCCGGAGGACGGCCTCAAGACCCTCCCGGCGGCGAGCGGTCAGCGGATCGGCCTGTCGGTGACGGGCCACGCGGGGTACACCCCGGCGGCCCTCACCTCGGCCCGCCTGTCGTACTCGTACGACGACGGCGCCACCTGGACCGAGGCCGCCGTCACCCACCGGGGCGACTCCTGGTCGGCCTCGGTCGACCACGTGGGCGCGACCGGCAGACAGGTCACTCTGAAGGCCCAACTGACGGACGCCCACGGCAACTCCGTCACGCAGACAGTGACACGCGCGTACGCCGTGCGGTAGTCACCACGGTTCGCCGGGCGGCCCTGACTGTGGGGGAAGGGCCGCCCGGCGGAGGCATGTCCGCTCGCCTTCGCGTGCGGGGTGCGGATTTGTGTGCTGACCACTTTTACCCGTTCCACCGTTTTCGTACGGCCCGTGCGGTGGACAATAAGGGCATGAGTCAGCAGGGGGAGAGGCGCACCTCGGACGACGACTGGTGGGCTCGCCTGTACGACGAGCCCGCCCCGGACAACTCGCCCGCCGCCGCGGGCGACACCCTCGACGACCGCTTCAACTCCGTTGCGGAGGCGGTGAGTCCGCCCGTGCCGGACCCCCGGTCCGGGCCGCGGCCTCCGCAGTACGCGCCGCGCGTGCCGGACCAGCCCGCACCGCAGGACCGAATCGATCCTGCGGAGACGGCCGGACCCGAACCCGAGGACATGCCGGGTCCGATCCCCCAGGGGATCCTGCCCCGGGCCCCCTGGCAGCCGCCCGGCAGCACGGCACCGCCCGGCTCCCGCCGCACCGGCGGCTGGTGGGAGCCCGCCGACTCCCTCCCGCCGCTGGCCCCGCCGCCGCCCGGGTACGAGCCCGCCGTCCCCCCGCCGCCGGCGCGGCCGCCGGAACCCCAGCGGGTCCAGCCGCCACCGGCCCCGCCCGATCCCCCCGCCACCGTCACCGCCCCGTCCGAAGCGGCCCCCGAACCGCCGCCGCCCCCCGCGCCCCGGCCTCGTATCGGCCATGTGGGGGACCGGCCGCCCACCTACGACGCCGATCCCACCGCACTGCCGAACGCCCGGCCCGACGGCCTGGACGAGCTCGTCGCGGACACGGTCCTGGACGGCGCCCGGTACGGGGCGTACGTACTGCGCGCCGCCTCCGTGCGCGGCGACTCCGCCCGCTACCGGGGCGAGCCCCGCCGCGACGCCCTGCTCACCGCCCGGTTCGGCAACGGCGAGGACGCGCTGGTCCTGGTCGCCGTAGCCAGCGGCATGCGGGCCTTCGAGGGCGCGCACCTCGCCGCCGCCGACGCCTGCCGCTGGATCGGCGGTGCCATCGGCCGCAGCCACGCCCGGCTCGCCGACGACATCAGGGCCGGGCGCCGGGGCGACCTCAAGTCCGGGCTGCACCGGCTCACCGACCGCAGCTACGGCAGACTGCGCGCCCGGGCCGCCGAGCTGGGCGCGGAGCCCGAGGAGTACACGGCGGGCCTGCGCTGTCTGCTGCTCTCCGCCGACCCGAGCTGCCGCACCCGGGTCTTCTTCGGGGTCGGCCCCGGCGGCCTGTTCCGGCTGCGGTCGGGCGTCTGGCAGGACATCGAGCCCGCCCCGCCGGAGCCCGGCGAGGTCAGCGGCGCGCCCGTCGTCGGCTTCGGCTCGCCGCCCGCCGAGACCGCCGAGGGCGACCGGCTCACCATGGACCTGCACACCGTGGAGCCCGCCCGCCCGTACATCGACCCGCCGCCCCCGCCCGCCGAACCCTTCCGCTTCCGCGCCTCCGTCGCCCGCCCGGGCGACACCCTGCTGCTGTGCAGCGGCGGGCTCGCCGAGCCGCTGCGGGGCGAGCCCGCGCTGGCGAAGGAGCTGGCCGAGCGGTGGGCCGGGGACGGGCCGCCCGGGCTCGCCGAGTTCCTCGCGGACGTCCAGCTCAGGGTGAAGGGGTACGCCGACGACCGTACGGCGGTCGCCGTCTGGGAGGCGTGACGCGGCGGGCCGTGGATGAATGGGAGCCATGGCCAGACAGAACGTGGCAGAGCAGTTCGTGGACATCCTCGCCCGCGCCGGAGTGCGGCGGATGTACGGCGTCGTCGGCGACAGCCTCAACCCCGTCGTCGACGCCATCCGGCGTACCTCCGCCATCGACTGGATCCAGGTCCGCCACGAGGAGGTCGCCGCCTTCGCGGCCGGCGCCGAGGCCCAGCTCACCGGCACCCTCGCGGCCTGCGCCGGATCCTGCGGCCCGGGCAACCTCCATCTGATCAACGGCCTCTACGACGCCCACCGCTCGATGGCGCCCGTCCTCGCCCTCGCCTCCCACATCCCCTCGTCCGAGATCGGCCTGGGCTATTTCCAGGAGACCCACCCCGACCAGCTCTTCCGCGAGTGCTCGCACTACTGCGAGCTCATCTCCAACCCGCAGCAGATGCCCCGGCTGCTCCAGACGGCCATCCAGCACGCCATCGGCCGGGGCGGCGTCAGCGTGGTGGCGCTCCCGGGCGACGTGGCCTCCGAGCCCGCCCCCGACAAGGCCGTCGAGCACGCCCTGGTCACCGCGCTGCCGTCGGTACGGCCCGGCGACGCGGAGATCGAGAAGCTCGCCCGGCTCGTCGACGAGGCCAAACGGGTCACCCTCTTCTGCGGCAGCGGCACCGCGGGCGCCCACGCCGAGGTGATGGAGTTCGCCGAGCGCGTCAAGGCCCCGGTCGGGCACGCGCTGCGCGGCAAGGAGTGGATCCAGTACGACAACCCGTACGACGTCGGCATGAGCGGGCTGCTCGGCTACGGCGCTGCCTACGAGGCCACCCACGAGTGCGATCTGCTGATGCTCGTCGGCACCGACTTCCCGTACAACGCGTTCCTGCCCGACGACGTCAAGATCGTGCAGATCGACGTGCGGCCCGAGCACCTGGGGCGGCGCTCGCAGCTCGATCTGGCGGTGTGGGGCGACGCCAAGGAGACGCTGCGCGCGCTGACCCCGCGGGTGAAGGCCAAGACCGACCGGCGCTTCCTCGACAAGATGCTGAAGAAGCACGCCGACGCGCTGGAGGGCGTCGTCAAGGCGTACACCCGCAAGGTGGAGAAGCACGTGCCGATCCACCCCGAGTTCGTGGCGTCCGTCCTCGACGAACTCGCCGACGACGACGCGGTGTTCACCGTCGACACCGGCATGTGCAACGTCTGGGCCGCCCGCTACCTCTCGCCCAACGGCAGACGCCGGATCATCGGCTCGTTCAGCCACGGCTCGATGGCCAACGCGCTGCCGCAGGCGATCGGCGCCCAGTTCACCGACCGGAACCGCCAGGTGGTCTCGATGTCCGGGGACGGCGGCTTCTCCATGCTGATGGGGGACTTCCTGACCCTGGTCCAGTACGACCTGCCGGTGAAGATCGTGCTGTTCAACAACTCCTCGCTCGGCATGGTGGAGCTGGAGATGCTGGTCGCCGGGCTGCCGTCGTACGGGACGAGCAACCACAACCCCGACTTCGCGGCGATCGCCCGCGCCGCCGGTGCGTACGGCGTACGCGTGGAGAAGCCCAAGCAGCTCGCGGGCGCGCTCAAGGACGCCTTCAAGCACAAGGGGCCCGCCCTGGTCGACGTGGTCACCGACCCCAACGCGCTCTCCATCCCGCCGAAGATCAGCGCCGAGATGGTGACCGGCTTCGCGCTCTCCGCGAGCAAGATCGTGCTGGACGGCGGGGTCGGCCGGATGCTCCAGATGGCCCGCTCCAACCTGCGCAACGTGCCGCGCCCGTAAGGCCGTTCAGGGGTTCCGTAAGGCAGATGTCCACCCGGCCGTCTGGCGATGGGGTGATCCTCCGTGGTCAGTGCGTCTCCCGGGCGGGTGGCCGGAAGGCGGGCGCAACCGCAGGCGCATCCGGCCGCGCACGAGCGAATCCGGGGCCGGTGGCCGTTTTCAGCCTGTGACTCGCCTGTGGGTAAGGGGCGCTGCCATGGACTGCCCTCCCCTCCCGTGACCGGCCCGCATCCGCGCCACGAGCCGTGGAACCGCTCCCGCGGCGTATTCCGTCGGTCGTTGAGGAATCACCATGCGTGACGGGGGGTCGGTGGGGCATGCATCCCGTGAGGGTGTTCGAGACGGAAAGGGACGTGACGACGTGCGGGTGGGGGCTATGACTGAGCGTCAGGGAGGGGGCGGGCCCGAAATCAACGGGGCGTTCCGGGGAACGGGTGCGCGTGCGGTGCTCCAGGGGCAGCTGCGGCGCAGGGTGGGGCGGTCGGACCTGACGGCGGTGCCGGAAGTGCGGCGCGCGCTGCGGGAGTTGCTGGGGCACTGGAAGCACCAGGGGCCGGTCGACGTGGCCGAGCTGCTCACCTGCGAGCTGGTGACCAACGCGCTGATACACACGGACCAGGGGGCGGTGGTGACGGCCACCGTGGCACCGACCGGACTCCGCGTCGAGGTGCACGACTTCACGCCGGTGCTGCCCGATCCGTACGTACCGTCCGCCGACGACGGTACGCACGGCCGGGGGCTGCTGCTGGTGCAGGCGCTCGCGGACGCCTGGGGCGTGCGCGCGCACGAGGCGGGCAAGGTCGTCTGGTTCGAACTCGGCAGCGGGACGGCGTGAAGCCTCCGGCGCCGTCCGCGCTCAGCCGAACTGCTGCTCCAGATCCTTGAGCTTGCGCTCCAGGTGGTCCAGGCGCGGCAGCGTCTGGGTGTCGTCCTCGGCCGTGAGGTCGACGGTCCTGGACGCCGTCAGGGAGTCAGCGTGCGTGACGGCCTGAAGGGAGGGCCGGTTGCGAAGGGGCAGCTGTCCCGGCTCTATGGCGGGCTCCGCGACAGCCTTCGGCTGCCCGGAGCCCGCACTCGCCATGGACGGGACGTCGACCTGGCGGCCGCCCGGCCGCACCCGGCCCAGGCTGCCGCGGCCCTGACGGCTGAGCGCCTTCAGATGCGCCCGCTCCAGCTTCTCCTGCTCGCGCCGGCGCAGCCGGTTCTGCTCCTTGGCCCGCCGGTCCTCGCGGACCTCCTCGACCGCCTCGTCCAGCGTCCGCACCCCCTCCAGGAGCATCAGCGACCAGGCGCCGAACGTCTCGCGGGGGGCCCGCAGCCAGCGGACGATCCGGATCTGCGGCAACGGGCGCGGCACCAGGCCCTGTTCGCGCAGCGCCGCCCGGCGGGTCTGCTTCAGCGCGCGGTCGAAGAGCACCGCCGCCGAAAGCGACATCCCGGCGAAGAACTGCGGGGCGCCCGCGTGGGCGATGCCGCGCGGCGCGTGCACCCAGTTGAACCAGGCCGCCGCGCCCGCGAACGTCCACACGAGGAGGCGCGAGCCGAGCGCCGCGTCGCCGTGGCTGGCCTCGCGCACCGCGAGCACCGAGCAGAACATGGCGGCGCCGTCGAGGCCGAAGGGGACGAGGTACTCCCAGCCGTCGGTGAGGCCGAGGTTCTGCCGGCCGAAGCCGACCAGACCGTGGAAGGAGAGCGCGGCGGCGACGGCCGCGCAGCAGAACAGCAGCACATAGGAGGCGGTGCCGTAGACGGCTTCCTTGCGGCGGCGGCGCTCCTCGCTGCGCTCCCAGGTGTCGTCGCCGGACGCGCTCTCACCCGAGCGCTTGCCGCGCGTGAGGACGACCAACGCCACGACGACCCCCACGATCATCACGCCGCCCGGAAGCAGCCAGTCCAGAGATATGTCGGTCAGTCGCATGCGGTGTCCCTTGAATCACGTAAGGCGTTCCGGGCGCCATAGTGCTCCTGCCGCACCGGGCCGCAGGCGTTTTCGGGGCAAGAGGCCGCCATTGGCGGCCAGTGGCATACGGATAGGTGCGATCTGCTCGAACTGGCGTGGTGCTGGGGCGAGTTGGGTTCGAATCCGGCTCACCCGGACGAGTGGCGTGGATTCAGGACGCGGCGCTCAGCTTGGCCACCCGGTCGGCGTCGCAGGTACGCGGACAGGTGACACAGGTGTCCTCGGGGCGCAGGGTGTAGAAGAGGCAGCAGCTGGCCCGGTCGCGGGTCGGCAGCGGCTCGCCCGCCGGACCGCTCAGCTCGCGGAAGCCCGCGGCGCCCACGTACGGCTTGGTGGAACCAGGCAGCAGCAGCTCCAGCTCGCCCATCGCCCGCCGCTCTTCGCCGAGCAGCGCCGCCACGTACCAGAGCCCCTCGACGACCTCGTCGGTCGCCATGCCCCACAGCGCCCGCCTGCCGCGCCGCATCCGGGGCCCGAAGCCGTCGAGGACCGGGCCGAGGTGCTCGGCGACGGCCGCGCGGACCTCGGCGCGCAGCGCCTCCTCGTCCGGGACGACCCGGGCGCCGGGCAGGGCGGCGGCGGGGTCCCCGGGCAGGCACGCGAACTCGCGCACCCGCACGGTCAGCCGTCCCAGCGTGCGCTGGAAGGAGACGTCCTCGACGGGCACGCGCGGCACCCGGCGGTGCAGGAACCACGGCACCGTGATGAGCAGGCAGGCGGGCCAGGCGTAGCGGTGGAAGCCGAAGGAGGCGATGACGTCGGGGCGGGCCCGCTGCCCGTAGTCGCGCAGGACCTGCTCGTCGTCCCAGCCCAGGAAGGCGTCCAGGGCGTCCCCGCCGGAGGCGAGCTGGTGCGCGCCGACCCAGCCGGGGGATTCTGGGGCCCGCTCGCCGTCCGCGAGCTCATGGACCCGGACGCCGGGGTAGACATCGGCGAGGCGCGCGTAGGACGCGGCCAAGGGGCTCGGGAGCAGCGTGGACACAGTCATGCAGGGACCACCGAATCACGATCGTTTGCAGGTAAGGCTTACCTTAGCGGATGTGCGCGATGTTTGAACTGCCGCTTTGTCCGCCTATGGTGCTGGGGGAATACCGAGCGGTAGGAGGGCCTGGGGTGGAGCAGGGCAGAGCACGCGAGACGGCGGTGCCGCCGTTCGGGTCTCCCCGTGTGCCCGCGCAGGCCCGGGTGGAGGGTGATCCCTTCACGGCCGTACGGGGTGGTGAGGCGCGCGGTGAGCACACCCACAGCGAGCCGCCCGCGCCCCAGGTCCGCCGCTACTCCGTACGTGGCCAGATCCTGGAGGCGCTGCGGGCCGCGCTGGTCGACGGCGAGCTGGTGCCGGGCGAGGTGTACTCGGCGCCGGTGCTGGGCGAGCGGTTCGGCGTCTCGGCCACCCCGGTGCGCGAGGCGATGCAGCGGCTCGCCTCCGAGGGCGCCGTCGAGGTCGTCCCGAACCGGGGCTTCCGGGTCACCGAGCGGGGGCCGCGCGAGCTGGCCGAGCTGGCGGAGGTGCGGGCGCTGATCGAGGTGCCGGTGATGCTGCGGCTCGCCCGGTCCGTGCCCGCCGCGCGCTGGGCCGAGCTGCGGCCGCTGGCCGAGGCGACGACGCAGGCGGCGGCGGTGGGGGACCGGGCGGGGTACGCGGAGTCGGACCGCGCCTTCCACCGTGCGGTCCTGGCGCTCGCCGGGAACCAGCAGCTGCTCGCGGTGGCGGAGGACCTCCACCGCCGCTCCCAGTGGCCCCTGACGGCCGCGCCGGTCGCCCGGCAGGGGGAGCTGGTGGCGGACGCGGCGGAGCACTTGGCGTTGCTGGACGCACTGATCGCCCAGGATCTGACGGTTGTGCAGACCCTTGTGCGGGAGCACTTCACGGGGTCGGCGCTTTAACGCTGCGCGGTCGGGCGCGGGTCCGCTGTGGCTGGTCGCGCAGTTCCCCGCGCCCCTTAAATGCCGCTTCGCGGCATCCGCCTTTAGGGGCGCGGGGAACTGCGCGACCAGCCCACCACCGGCCCGCAGACAAAGACGCGCCTAATCGGTCACGTGGCCGCCGCTGTCGGCGTCAGATGGCTCGCCAGCCACGTCGGCACGCCACCCAGCAGGCGGAACAGCCGCGCCGCCTCCGTGCGCAGACGGGCCGCCTCCGGCTCCGGCTCCGCGTCCGCCAGGGCGGCCAGCGCCGGGGCCGTGCCGACCAGATAGCCCAGCTCCTCGCGGATCCGCAGGGACTCCGCGAAGCCGTGCCGCGCCTCCGCCAACTCCCCGTCGCGCAGGGCGAGTCCGGCCAGATGGCGCCAGGTGAAGGAGAGCAGCAGCGTGTCGCCGTGCGCGGTGGCGCCCGCGTGGGCGCGGCGGTAGGCGGCGCGGGCCGCCTGCGGCGCGTCCGCCACGTTCTCCGCGAGCAGCCCACGCCGGAAGTCGAGCAGCGCCCGGCTCCGCGCGGCCGGGGCGATCAGCGCGGCCGCCCGGCCCAGCGCCGACCGGGCCTCGTCGGCGCGGTCGCGCACCCCGAGCAGCGTCGAGGCGTACGCGAGCTGGCCGCGCTCGCACGCCGCCGCACCGCGCTCCTCGTCGTCCCCGGCCACCGCCTCGGCGCCGCGCAGCGCCTCCTCGGCCTCCGCCCAGCCGTCCCCGGTGTACAGACAGCGCTCGGTGAGCAGCGCGGCCCGCTGGAGCGCCGCGGCGGGCTCGGCGCCGTGCGGTTCGAGCAGGGCGGCCGCGTCCGTCCAGCAGCCGCGCGAGCGCAGCCGCCATACCGCGGTCTGGAGCGGATCCCCGTTCTCTGCAGTCGTTCCGGAATCAGACATGGCGGAGTACGCCACGTTGCCCTCCCCGAGCGCGCCATTGAGCCGTTGAGTCCGAGCTGTTGAGTCGTGTGGCGAATCTCAGCACGGATTGGCACGCCGGGCCAAGGGCAATGCGTGAATTCCTTCACAAACGGCGAATTGCGGTGCGTCCAGGTGGTGTTCCGGCCCGGCCGCGCCGTCCGCGCGCCCCCTCAGCTCATCCGCAGGGCCAGGAAGAAGTCCAGTTTGTCCTCCAGGCGCGAAAGATCACGACCCGTCAGTTGCTCGATCCGGCCCACCCGGTAGCGCAAGGTGTTGACGTGCAGATGCAGTCGCGTGGCGCAGCGGGTCCAGGAGCCGTCGCAGTCGAGGAACGCCTCCAGGGTCGGGATGAGCTCGGCACGGTGGCGCCGGTCGTAGTCGCGCAGCGGGTCGAGCAGCCGGGCCGTGAAGGCGCGGCGCACGTCGTCCGGGACGAACGGCAGCAGCAGCACGTGCGAGGCCAGCTCGTGGTGGCCGGCCGCGCAGACCCGGCCCGGGCGGGCGGCGGCGACCCGGCGGGCGTGCCGGGCCTCCTCCAGGGCGCCGCGCAGCCCCTCCGCCGAGTGCACGGCGGCGCTGACACCGAGTGTCAGGCGCCCGTCGTCGGCCAGGCCCGCCGAGAGCGGCGCCTGGACCGCGGCGAGCAGCGCGTCCGCGTGCAGCCCGCCGTCCGTGCCCTCGCCGACCGCGGGCAGCGGCACCAGCGCGATGGCCTCGTCGCCCGCGTGGGCGACCGCGATCCGGTCCGAGGACTCGGAGCCCGTCACGGCCGGGTCGACCAGTATTTCCTCAAGGAGGGCCTGGGCGACCGGGCCGCCCGCGACCTCGGTGCCGGCGGCCGCCGACTGGGTCCAGTCGACCCGGGCCACGATCACCTGCCAGTGCGGCGCCGAGCCGAGGCCCGGCAGCAGCACCGGAGCGGCGACCCGCAGCCGGGCCGCGATCTCGGCGGGCGCGGCGCCCGTCTGCACCAGCTCCAGGACCTCCTGGGCGAGCCGGCGGCGTACCGTACGGGCCGCGTCGCGGCGGTCGCGCTCCACGGCGATCAGCTGGGTGACGCCCTGGAGCAGGTCGAGCCGGGCGGCGGGCCAGTCGCCCGCGTCCGCCTCCACGGCCAGCAGCCAGTCCGACAGCACCGTCTCGCGCACGTCGCGGGCGGCCGGGGCGGCCCCGCGCCCGCTGTGCCGGATCGGGAACAGCGAGTACGTGGTGCCCTGGACCAGCGCCCGGTGCGGGCCCCGGCGGCCGGTGCGGGTCGCACCGAGGTGTTCGCCCGCCAGGGTGGCGCCGACGGACGGGGCGAGCGGCTCGCCCGCGCCCGCGATCTGCCGCCCGGTGGGGGAGAGCACCCAGGCCCGCAGGTCCAGGTCGGAGCCGAGCAGGTCCAGGACGACCTCGGGGCCGCCGCCCGCCGGGCCGGACGTCATCAGCCGCCGGTGCCGGTCGACCACGGCCGCCAGGTCCCCGGCCCGCTCGCCGGAGACCTGGCGCACCACGTGCTCGGTGATGGTGGCGAAGGCGACCGACTCGTTCACCGCGAACAGCGGCAGCCGGTGCTGTGCACACGCACGGATCAGGTCATCCGGGATCGCGCCCAGCTCGGCCTCGCCGGCCGCCAGGCCGACCACCCCGGCTCCGGCCAGGATCCGTACGAATGGCTCGGAATCGTCGGCGTCGCGGCGCCAGGCGAGGCCGGTCAGGACCAGCTCGCCGCCGGAGAGATAGCGGCTCGGATCGCGCAGGTCAGTGGTCATCACACCGCGTACGGTGCGGTCCAGCTCGTCCTCGCCGCCGAGCAGCCGCAGCCCCAGCGCGTCGGTCTCCAGAAGTGCGCGCAGCCGCATCGCGTGTCGCCGCCGATCTGTCTTGTTGTTGCCGGTGGAAAGCGGTGGGGTTACTGAGCACCGCCTTTCATACGAATCTACAAGACGTAGATGGAGACCAGCCAACTCCTTCATGGTTTCGGTGACTGCACCCGGCGGAGTGAGGCTTGTGTACTGGGGCCACACAGCGTTAACAGCACATGAACGACCTCAACAGCCGAGGGCCTGCCGTCCCCGGGACTCGCGCGAACGACCCCGATTGAGAAGAAGAGAGCCACTCATGGACTTCCTTCGCCCCGCCAGCTGGGAGGAGGCGCTCGCCGCCAAGGCCGAGCACCCCACGGCTGTGCCCATTGCGGGTGGCACCGATGTGATGGTCGAGATCAACTTCGACCACCGCCGGCCCGAGTACCTTCTGGACCTCAACCGCATCGAGCTGCTGCGCGCCTGGGAAGTCGGCGAGGAGACCGTACGGCTCGGCGCGTCCGTGTCGTACACCCAGATCATGGAGAACCTGCGGGCCGAGCTGCCGGGCCTGGCGCTCGCCTCGCACACCGTCGCCTCCCCGCAGATCCGCAACCGCGGCGGTGTCGGCGGCAACCTCGGCACGGCCTCGCCCGCCGGTGACGCCCACCCGGCGCTGCTCGCCGCGGGCGCCGAGGTCGAGGTGGAGTCGGTGCGCGGCTCCCGGCTGATCCCGATCGACGCGTTCTACACCGGTGTGAAGCGCAACGCGATGGCGCCGGACGAGCTCATCAAGACCGTCCACATCAAGAAGGCGGACGGCCCCCAGCAGTACTCCAAGGTCGGCACCCGCAACGCGATGGTCATCGCGGTCTGCGCCTTCGGCCTGGCGCTGCACCCCGAGACCCGCACGGTCCGCACGGGCATCGGCTCGGCCGCCCCGACCCCGGTCCGCGCCAAGGCCGCCGAGGAGTTCCTGAACGCCGCGCTCGACGAGGGCGGGTTCTGGGAGAGCGGCAGGATCATCACCCCCTCGATCGCCAAGCAGTTCGCGGAGCTCGCCTCCGCCTCCTGCAACCCGATCGACGACGTACGAGGCACTGCCAAGTACCGCCGGCACGCCGTGGGCATCATGGCCCGCCGCACGCTCGGCTGGACCTGGGAGCAGTACCGCGGCACCGGCCGCTCGCTTGAAGGAGCTGCATAACCATGCGCGTCAATTTCACGGTCAACGGCCGCAAGCAGGAAGCCGACGACGTATGGGAGGGCGAGAGCCTCCTCTACGTCCTGCGCGAGCGCATGGGTCTTCCGGGTTCGAAGAACGCCTGTGAGCAGGGTGAATGCGGCTCCTGCACGGTCCGCCTGGACGGGGTGCCGGTCTGTTCGTGCCTGGTCGCGGCAGGTCAGGTCGAGGGCCGCGAGGTCGTCACGGTCGAGGGCCTGGCCGACTACGCCAAGCACCGGGAGGACGCCCACCCCGGTGGCGGCTGCGCCTCCGGGGCCTGCGGCACCTCCATCGACGCCGCCCAGCGCTGGCAGGCCAAGCCCGTCGACGGCCAGACTGGAGAGGCGGGCGCCCTGTCCCCGATCCAGCAGGCGTTCATCGACGCCGGCGCCGTCCAGTGCGGTTTCTGCACCCCGGGTCTGCTGGTCGCCGCCGACGAGCTCCTGGAGCGCAACGCCTCCCCGTCCGACCAGGACATCCGAGAGGCCCTCTCCGGCAACCTCTGCCGCTGCACCGGTTACGAGAAGATCCTCGACGCGGTCCGCCTCGCGGCCGCCCGTCAGGAAGAGGCGGTCTGACGATCATGGCCACCACTGGTACTCCCACCAACATCACCCAGGGCTCCAAGACCAAGGGCGGCATCGGCGAGTCGACGCTGCGCCCGGACGGCACCCTCAAGGTCACCGGCGAGTTCGCGTACTCCTCGGACATGTGGCACGAGGACATGCTCTGGGGCCAGACCCTGCGCTCCACGGTCGCCCACGCCGAGATCAGGTCGATCGACATCTCCGAGGCCGTCGCGATGCCCGGCGTCTACGCCGTGCTGACCTACGACGACCTGCCCACCGAGGTGAAGAACTACGGCCTGGAGATCCAGGACACCCCGGTCCTGGCCCACGGCAAGGTCCGCCACCACGGCGAGCCGGTGGCGCTGGTCGCCGCCGACCACCCGGAGACCGCGCGCCGCGCCGCCGCCAAGATCAAGATCGAGTACGTGGAGCTGCCGGTCATCACGGACGAGGCGTCCGCGACCGCCCCCGACGCGATCCTGGTCCACGAGGGCCGCGACGACCACCACATCGGCCACGTCCCGCACCCCAACATCGTGCACCGCCAGCCGATCGTGCGCGGCAACGCCGACGAGGCCGCCAAGCGCGCCGACGTGATCGTCAAGGGCGAGTACACCTTCGGCATGCAGGACCAGGCCTTCCTCGGCCCCGAGTCCGGTCTCGCCGTGCCGTCCGAGGACGGCGGCGTCGAGCTGTACGTGGCCACCCAGTGGCTGCACTCGGACCTCAAGCAGATCGCCCCCGTCCTCGGTCTGCCCGAGGAGAAGGTCCGCATGACGCTCTCCGGCGTCGGCGGCGCCTTCGGCGGCCGCGAGGACATCTCGATGCAGATCCACGCCTGCCTCCTGGCGCTGCGCACCGGCAAGCCGGTCAAGATCGTCTACAACCGGTTCGAGTCCTTCTTCGGCCACGTCCACCGCCACCCGGCGAAGCTCTACTACGAGCACGGCGCCACCAAGGACGGCAAGCTCACGCACATGAAGTGCAAGATCGTCCTGGACGGCGGCGCCTACGCGTCGGCCTCCCCGGCGGTCGTCGGCAACGCCTCCTCCCTGAGCGTCGGCCCGTACGTCATCGACGACGTCGACATCGAGGCGATCGCGCTCTACACCAACAACCCGCCCTGCGGCGCCATGCGCGGCTTCGGCGCGGTCCAGGCGTGCTTCGCGTACGAGGCCCAGATGGACAAGCTGGCGGCGAAGCTGGGCATCGACCCGGTCGAGTTCCGGCAGCTGAACGCCATGGAGCAGGGCACGATCATGCCGACCGGCCAGCCGGTCGACTCCCCGGCCCCGGTGGCCGAGCTGCTTCGCCGCATCAAGGCCCGTCCGCTGCCGCCCGAGCAGCAGTGGGCGACCGCCGGCGAGCAGGCGGATGTGCGCGCGCTGCCCGGCGGCCTGTCCAACACCACGCACGGCGAGGGTGTCGTACGGGGCGTGGGCTACGCGGTCGGCATCAAGAACGTCGGCTTCTCCGAGGGCTTCGACGACTACTCCACCGCCAAGGTGCGCATGGAGGTCGTCGGCGGCGAGCCGGTCGCGACCGTGCACACCGCGATGGCGGAGGTCGGCCAGGGCGGTGTCACCGTCCACGCGCAGATCGCCCGCACCGAGCTCGGCGTCACGCAGGTGACCATCCACCCGGCCGACACCCAGGTCGGCTCGGCCGGTTCGACGTCGGCCTCGCGTCAGACGTACGTCACCGGCGGCGCGGTCAAGAACACCTGCGAGCACGTCCGCGAGGCCGTCCTGGAGATCGGCCGCCGCAAGTTCGGCTCCTACCACCCGGCCTGGGCCACCGCCGAGCTCCTCCTGGAGGGCGGCAAGGTCGTCACCGACGGCGGCGAGGTCCTCGCGGACCTGGTCGACGTCCTGGAGGACGAGGCGGTGGAGCTGGAGCTGGAGTGGCGCCACCGCCCCACCGAGGCGTTCGACCTGCGCACCGGCCAGGGCAACGGCCACGTCCAGTACTCGTTCGCCGCGCACCGCGCGGTCGTCGAGGTGGACACCGAGCTCGGCCTGGTCAAGGTCGTCGAGCTGGCGGTCGCCCAGGACGTCGGCAAGGCGCTCAACCCGCTGTCCGTCGTCGGCCAGATCCAGGGTGGCACCACCCAGGGCCTGGGCGTGGCGGTCATGGAGGAGATCATCGTCGACCCGAAGACCGCGAAGGTGCGCAACCCCTCCTTCACGGACTACCTGATCCCCACCATCCTCGACACGCCGACCATCCCGGTCGACGTGCTCGAACTCGCCGACGAGCACGCCCCGTACGGGCTGCGCGGCATCGGCGAGGCCCCGACCCTGTCGTCCACCCCGGCCGTCCTCGCGGCGATCCGGAACGCGACGGGCCTGGAGCTGAACAGGACCCCGGTCCGCCCCGAGCACCTCACGGGCACCGAGTCGTCCTGACCCCCCGAACCCTCCGGGCGGTGCGTGCCTCCCAGGAACGTCACACTTCCCAGCCGCCCGCACCGCCCGGAGCACAGAAGTACCGCACCGCTCGCGGTCCTTCACCACCGCACCACCAGCACCACAAGGCAGTACCCCATGAGCAGTACCCGAATGACCCAGCAGCATCCCCGTACGGCGGTACCGGACCGGTACCCCCGCCGTACGCGGAAACGTTCGTCTCGGGCCGTCCCCCGGGTCGTGCAGCCCACGCACCATCCCAAATCCCGCAGCTTGTCTGACTGAGATCTCAAGTCTTATGCGGGTGCCCCTTTGAACCTTGGGAGTAGGCACCATGACCCAGCAGTCTGTGGAGCCCAAGACCACCGCCGAGGAGGCGGGCTCCGGCTCGCGCGTCCCCGCCGGAAGGTCCTGGCTCGACCGGTACTTTCACATAACGGACAGAGGATCCACGGTCGCGCAAGAGGTGCGCGGCGGCATCACCACCTTCATGGCGATGTGCTACATCCTCCTGCTCAACCCGCTGATCCTCTCGACGCCCGACGTCGACAAGCACACGCTGGGCCATGCGGGCCTGGTGACGGCCACCGCCCTCGCGGCCGCCGTCAGCACCCTGCTGATGGGCTTCATCGGCAAGGTCCCGCTCGCGCTCGCCGCCGGACTCAACGTCTCCGCGGCCCTGACCACCCAGGTGGTCCCCAACATGACCTGGCCGCAGGCCATGGGCATGTGCGTCATGTACGGCGTGGTCATCATGCTGCTGGTCGTCACCGGCCTCCGCGAGATGATCATGAACGCCATCCCGCTGCCCCTCAAGCACGCGATCACCATGGGCATCGGCATGTTCGTCGCCCTGCTCGGCCTGGTGAAGGCCGGCTTCGTCGGCAAGGGCCAGGGCGGCCCCGTCACCCTCGGCGCCACCGGTGAACTGGTCGGCTGGCCGGTCCTGTTCTTCTCGGTGACCCTGCTCCTGATCTTCGCCCTCCAGGCGCGCAACATCCCCGGCGCGATCCTGATCGGCATCGTGACCGGCACGGTCCTCTCGCTCGTCGTCACCAAGGCCGGCGGACTGTCCGACAAGGACTGGGGCGGAGCCGCCCCCGGCCTGAACGGCAGCGCGGTCTCCAAGCCCGACTTCGGACTCTTCGGCGACGTCGAGTTCGGCGGCTGGGGCCAGATCGGCGCCATCAGCGTCGGCATGATCGTCTTCACCCTGGTGCTCGCCGGGTTCTTCGACGCGATGGCCACCATCATCGGCGTCGGCCAGGAGGCCAAGCTCGCCGACGACAAGGGCCGGATGCCGGGCCTGTCCAAGGCGCTGTTCATCGACGGCGCGGGCGGCGCGATCGGCGGCGTCTCCGGCGCCTCCGGCCAGACCGTCTTCATCGAGTCCGCGACCGGCGCCGGCGAGGGCGCGCGCACCGGCCTCTCCTCGGTCGTCACCGGTCTCTTCTTCGCGGCCTGTCTCTTCTTCACCCCGCTCACCCAGCTGGTCCCGGCCCAGGTGGCCGCGGCCGCCCTGGTCGTGATCGGCTCGATGATGATGAGCGCGGCGCGGCACGTCGACTGGAACGACCGCTCGGTGTCGATCCCGGTGTTCCTCACCGTGGCCCTGATGCCGTTCACGTACAACATCACCGCCGGAGTCGGCGCGGGCGTCATCGCCTACACCGTCATCAAGGCGGCGCAGGGCAAGTGGCGGGAGATCGGCGGGTTCATGTGGGCCCTGTCCGGCATCTTCCTCGTCTACTTCGCCCTCAGCCCCATCGAGAGCTGGCTGAACGTCAAGTAGGCACCGACCGGGGCGTACGACCGGACGCCCTCCACCCATCCGCTGGTTAAGGAGACCGAACATGCTGGACATCGCCGAAGAGCTCAACCGGTGGGTCGAGCAGGGCCGCAGCTTCGCCGTCGCCACCGTGGTGGCCGTCGGCGGCAGCGCTCCGCGCCAGCCCGGCGCCGCCCTCGCGGTGGACTCCGACGGCACGGCGATCGGCTCGGTCTCCGGCGGATGTGTGGAGGGCGCGGTCTACGAGCTGTGCCAGCAGGCGCTGGAGGACGGCGAGCCCGTCCTCGAACGCTTCGGCTACAGCGACGAGGACGCGTTCGCGGTCGGCCTCACCTGTGGCGGCGTCATCGACATCCTGGTGACCCCGGTCCCCGCGGACTCGCCCGCCCGGGCGGTGTTCGCTTCGGCACTGGCCACGGCGGCGCGCGGCGGGGCGGCGGCGGTCGCCCGCATCACCGAGGGCCCCGCCGACCTGGTGGCCCGCCCGCTCCTGGTCCACCCCGACGGTACGTACGAGGGCGCCCTCGGCGGCCACCCCGAGCTGGACCGGGCGGTGGCGGACGAGGCGCGGGCCATGCTGGACGCGGGCCGCACGGGCACGCTGACGCTGGGCGCCGACGGCCGGCTGTGCGGGCAGCCGCTCACGGTCCTGGTCGAGTCGAGCGTGCCGCCGCCGCGCATGATCGTCTTCGGTGCGATCGACTTCGCGTCGGCGCTGGTGCGGGTGGGGAAGTTCCTCGGCTACCGGGTCACGGTGTGCGACGCGCGGCCCGTGTTCGCCACGGCGACGCGGTTTCCGGACGCGGACGAGATCGTGGTGGAGTGGCCGCACCGGTACCTGGAGTCGACGGAGGTCGACTCTCGTACGGTGCTGTGCGTGCTGACCCACGACGCGAAGTTCGATGTGCCGTTGCTTGAGTTGGCGCTGCGGTTGCCGGTGGCGTACGTGGGTGCGATGGGGTCGCGCCGTACGCACGAGGACCGCAACGCGCGGCTGCGTGAAGTCGGCGTCACGGAGCTTGAGCTGGCCCGCCTGCGCTCGCCGATCGGCCTCGATCTTGGTGCGCGTACGCCGGAGGAGACGGCGCTGTCCATCGCGGCGGAGATCGTGGCGAACCGCCGTGGCGGGACGGGCGCGTCGCTGACGGGCGCGCACACCCCAATCCACCACGACGGCCCGGAGGCGCCGGTGGGCCGGATAGGTTCGGTGGCGTAACTTCCCCCACCCCACCCCACCCCACCTCGCCCCTTCCCGAAAGCCCTCGGCCGGGCGGCTTGATTCGTCGTCTGCGGGCCGTCCCCAACTGGTCGCGCAGTTCCCCGCGCCCCTTAGATGCGCCCCTTCGGGCCGCTCAGGGGATTGCCGCGTAGCGGCATCTTCAGGGGCGCGGGGAACTGCGCGACCAGCCATCCACGGTCCGCAGACGAACCCCCCACCCCCGGAGGGTTCAGGGAAGGGGCGGGGAGGGGCTCTCCTCCGGGGACGCCAGCGCGTCGCCCAGCCCCGTCCGCGCGTACAGCACCACCCTCCCCGCCCGAGCCCGGCTCACCAGCCCCGTCCGGTGCAGCACGGACAGGTGGTGGGAGACCGCGCTCGGCGTGACGGACAGGCGGCGGGCCAGTTCCGTCGTGGACGCCGGGCCGTCCAGGGACACGAGCAGCGCCGCCTTGGGGGCGCCCACCAGCGAGGCCAGGGCACCCGGCGGGCGCGGCGGACGAGCCTCCCACAGCGTCCCCACCCCCCGCGCCGGATACGCGATGGTGGGCGGCTCAGCAGGCCCCACCGGACTGATCGCGTGCTGCGCGAACAGCGTCGGCACCAGCCAGAACCCCCGCCCGTCCACCGAAGCCCCCAGATGCAGATCGCGGTGCACGAAGAGCGTCAGCTCCCCGCCCCGCCACACCGCCGTCGGATCCAGCGACGTGAGCAGCGCCGCCGCCCCCTCGCGCGCCAGCAGCCGCGCCCGCCACACCATGTCCGCCTCCAGGACGGCCCGCATCCGCGGCCAGTGCGGCGCCAGCGCCAGCAGCCAGTAGGCCTCCACCACATCGGCGACGGCGTCCCGCAACCCGCGGGGATCCACGGCCAGTTCGGCCAGGCGCGGCGGCAGCTCGCGGCCCGCGTACGCCGCCCGTACGTCCGCCAGCGCCTTCGACGGCGGCGTCGCCCGCACCCGCCGCAGCTCGTCCCCCACCTCCGGCAGCGGCGAGTCGGGGCGCGGCGTGACGAAGTCCGGGATCCAGCCGCTGCCACGCACGGTCAGCTCCCCGAGCAACTCCCGGTCGAGCCCGGACGCGGCCTCCAGCGCCGCCCGGGTGCGCCGCACCCACGGCAGGTGCAGCGTGTACTTGTCGGCGCGCCGCAGCGCCCACAGGCTGGTCGCGGTCTCCAGGAGCGGCGAGCAGGCGAAGCGCATGTCGGCGAGGTCGTCGACGCCGAGTCGGTAGCTGAGCATTGAGCCCCAGCCTAAATGTCTGTCGCCGCGCGGCGGAAGGCCGTTGGCTGGGGGCATGTCCTCCACCTCCTCCGGGGTGGCAGCCCTGCTGCCACCCCGCGGCCCGCTGCGCGCATACGCCCTCACCACCCTCGTCGACTGGATCGGCAACGGCCTCTTCCACACCGGCGCCGCCCTCTTCTTCACCCGGGTCGTCGGGCTCGGCGCCACCCAGGTCGGCCTCGGCCTGACCATCGCCGCCCTGCTCGGACCCGCCGTCGCCGTCCCGGCCGGGCGGCTCGGCGACCGCTTCGGCCACCGCCGGGTCTATCTGGCCACCGTGCTCGTCCGGGCCGTCGCCTTCGCCGGATACCTGCTCGTCGACGGCTTCGCCGCCTTCCTCGCCGTCGTCTGCGCGATCGCCCTGGCCGAGAGCGCGTCCCGGCCGGTCCGCGGCGCCTACCTGGCCCGCATCGCGGACGACTCGGCGCTGGTCGCGGTCAGCGCGTACACCCGCGTCATGCTCAACATCGGCTTCTCGCTGGGCAGTCTGGGCGCGGGCGCCGCCCTGGCCGCCGACTCCCGTACCGGATACGCGGCCCTCGTCCTGGGCAACTGCCTCTCGTACGCGATCGTCGCCGCCATCGTGGTCCGGATGCCGGACGACGGCCCGCGCGCGGCACCGGAGGCGGCCGACCGGCCCGCCGGCCGCCGGGGCGCCCTGCGCGACCGCCGCTTCCTCGCCCTCGCCGCGCTCTCCGGGCTGCTCTACGTCAACGCCGACATCCTCAACCTCGGCCTCCCGCTGTGGATCTCGTCCCGTACGCACGCGCCGACCTGGACGGTCGCGGTGCTGATGCTGCTCAACACCGGGCTGGTGATCCTGCTCCAGGTGCGGGCCGCGCGCGGCAGCGACACCGTTGCGGGGGCGGCGGTCGCGGGCCGGCGTGCCGGCTGGGCGCTGCTCGGAGCCTGCGCGGCCACGGCCACCACGGCCGCGCTGCCGCCGGTGCCCGCCGTGCTGGTGCTCGCGGTCGGCGTGGTCCTGCTGACGGCGGGCGAACTGCTCTCCTCGGCGAGCGGCTGGGGCATCTCGTACGGCCTCGCCGACCCTCCCCCAAGCTCTCTAACGAGCAGGGGGGACCCCCATCGCCTGGGCGAGTTCCTGGGCGCCTGGAGCCTCGGCTCCGACGTGGCGAGAGCGGGCGGCCCGCTCCTGGTCGCGGCGCTGGTCACGCACGGGGGAGCGCCGGGCTGGCTGCTGCTCGGCACGCTGTTCCTGGCGGCCGGGACCGTCACCGTGCCGCTCGCCGGGCGCGGGGCCGTCGACCGCGGCAAGGTGGCGGCCGGTTCACCCGGCTGAGCCGCCCGCCCCGAAATTCGGATGACTGTCCGATTCGGCCGGGTTAGTGTCGAGGAATGGATCAACTGCGCTTCCGCGATGTTCCCGAAGCCCATGTCGACCGCGCTCTCGCACTCGGATACCTCGCGTTCCACGAACGGCCCGAGGACGAGGAGATCCGCAAGTACCACCGCGAGGCACTCCTCGACTGCGACCGGGTGGGTGCCTACGACGGTGACGTCCTCGTCGGCTTCCTCGCCGCCTTCCGGTTCACGATCTCCGTCCCCGGAGGCGAACTCCCTTGCCCCGGGCTGACGTTCGTGTGCGTGGCCCCCACCCACCGCCGCCGGGGTGTCCTCACCGGCATGATGGCCGAGCTCTTCCGCCGCGCCGCCGCCGAGGGGCGAGCGGTCGCCGCGCTGTGGGCCTCCGAGGCCGCCATCTACGGCCGCTACGGCTACGGTTCGGCCACCCACGGCGCCACCGTGGAGATCGACTCCAGCCGTCCGCTCGCCCTGCGCGTCGCCCCCGACGAGCGTCCGCTGCGGCTGGTCGATCCGCTGGACGCCCCCGCGCTCCTCGGGCCGTACTACGACGCGACCCGCGCCCGCACGCCCGGCCGGATCGCCCGCGACGCGGTCCGCTGGCGCAAGGAGTGGCTGGCCGACAAGGACCAGGAGGACGACGAGCTGAGCCCGCCGAGGATCGTCGCCCTCGGCTCCCCGGACGAGCCCCTCGGCGGGTACGCGGTGTACCGCACCAAGGGCGGTGACGAGGACGCCGGTACGCCGGGTCTGGTCCGCGTCGACGAGCTGGAGGCCGACACCCCGGCGGGCGCGGCCGCGCTGTGGCGGTATCTGGCCGCGATCGACCTGACCGGCCGGGTCCGGTACTGGGGCGGCGCCCCCGACGACCCGCTGCATCACTTCGCGGCCGACCGCGACCAGGTCCGCGTCACCCAGACGTTCCCGGCGCTGTGGCTGCGCCTGCTCGATGTGCGCGCCGCGCTCACCGCGCGCTCCTGGGCGGCCCCGGCGGACCTGGTCGTCGAGGTGCGCGACGAGCGCGTACCGGCCAACGCGGGTCGCTTCCGGCTCACGGTCGCGCCGGGACCGGGCACCGGCACGGACCCCGCGTCGTACACCGCCTCGTACGGACCGACGGACGCCCGGCCCGACCTGGCCCTGGACGTGCGCGACCTCGGCGCCTGCTACCTCGGCGGCACCGACCCGCGCCACCTCGTGGCGGCGGGCCTGATCACCGAGCACACCCCGGGCGCGGCGGCGGCCCTGGGCGCGGCGCTGCGCCCGGACCGACTCCCGCACACCGTCGACGAGTTCTGACCCTCCGGCACCCCGCCTAGTCCGACTCGGGCGGGGTGTCGGACGTCGGCGAATACGGCTTGATGTCGAGCACCGGTGTGCCGTTGACCAGGTCCACGCCGTCGAAGTGGAGCACATTGCCCTTCACCTCGCGCACCCGCACCAGGCTCAGGCCGATGCGGTTGTGCCGGTTGGGCGTACGGGTGGCGTAGACGCCGGTCGTGCGGCCCGTCCCCTCCCAGCCGCGCGGCACCACCTGGAGGGGCGCGGTCTCCTCCTCGGTCTGGTCGTGCAGCCAGGTCAGCAGCCATGCGTACCAGCCCTCGGCGATGCCGTCGAGGCCTCCCGCATAGGGCTCGTAGAGCACGACGTGGCCCTGGTCCCCGTAGGCCAGCGTCGCCTGCGGCGGCGTCTCCTGGGGGCGGGCGTAATCGGTGACGACATAGCCGATCGGCGACAGCGGCACGACCGCGTCGGCGCCGAGAGGGGCGGGCGGGTGGGACACCTCGTATCTCCTCACACTGGGGGAACGCACGGGGGAACGCACTGGGGAACCACGTCAACCAAGCAGAACGACGGCGCACGGTGAACGACACCCGGCGCCGCCCCGGCGCGCAACGCCTGAAACACGCCGGTTGTGCGCCAACTTGAGAGACAGATGCCTGACAATCAATACCGCTGACAATATAGTGGGCAGCCGGGAGGTACGGCCCGAGTCGACGGGCCCGTCCGAGGAGGCAGCCCCGTGAGACTGAGTCCGCCGTTACCCGAACCGCCGGGCATAGCCGCCGCCGTGCTCTGGCTCCCGTCCCGCCGTCTGGACACCGCACGGGCGGTGGCGGACGGGCGGCTCGACCAGGAGACCGCCGACCGGCTCGGCTACAGAGCACTGAGCGAGAGCCCCGACCGGGCGGCCCCCGAAATGGCCGTGCTCGCCGCCCAGAAGGCGCTCGCCGACGCGGGCTGGTCCGGCGACGACCTGGGCCTGGTCGTCCACTCCTGGATCTACCACCAGGGCCATGACTTCTGGTCCGCGCCGCACTACGTGGCCCACGGCATCGGCGCCCGCCACGCCACCCCGATCGGGGTGCAGCAGACCTCCAACGGGGGCGTCGCCGCCCTGGAGGTGGCCGCCGCCCGGCTCGCCCTGGACCCCACGGTCAACCGGTGCCTGGTGACCACCGCCGACCGGTTCGTGGAGCCCGGCTTCGACCGCTGGTCCGGCGACATCGACGTGGCGTACGGGGACGCGGCCACCGCGCTCCTCCTCGACCGCGACGCGGGCCCCTACCGGCTGCTCGCCATCGCGTCCGTGAGCGTCCCCGAGTACGAGGTGCTCTACCGGGGCGACGACGCCTTCACCCCGGCGCCGCGCGGCACGTACGGGACGATCAGCGCCCGGCGCACCAAACTCTCCTTCCGGGCGGGCGGCGGCTGGCCCAAGTTCGTCGCCGTGCTGCGCCGGTCCGTGCAGCGCGTGGTGCTCGACGCCATCGCGGACGCCGGGCTCACCCCGGCCGACCCCAGACTGCGCTACCTGGTCCTGCCCCGCCTCAGCACGGGCGCGCTCAGCCAGTTCTACGGGCCGTCCGTCCATGAACTCGCCCTGCCCCACACGGAGTTGCTCGACCTGGGCCGCGACACCGGGCACCTCGGCGCCGGGGACCCGGTGGCCAACCTCGCCACCCTCCAGGCGGACGACCGGCTCGCGCCGGGCGAGGTGGCGCTGTTCCTGAGCGCGGGCAACGGCTTCACCTGGTCCTGCGTCGCCATATCCCACGAATAGGGCGCCGGGTGTCACACCCGGGCGCCGAGGAACGTCTTTCCCGTGCGGCGTCCCCGTACAGCTGTCTCGAACACCTTCACGACATCTTCCACGACATCTTCCCCATGAAGACATGAAGAGGTGCAATCCCATGACAGAGCGCAACGAAGCCCTGGTCATCGGTGCCGGTGTGGCCGGACTGACCACGGCGGTGTGTCTGGCCGAGCGCGACTTCACGGTCCGCGTCGTCGCCGAGCGCCCGCCCCGCGAGACCACGTCGGCCGTGGCCGGGGCGATCATCGGCGGCCCGGCGATCGCCGACGAGACCGAGGCGGAGGCCAAGTTCTCGCCGACCGCGATCACCCGGCCCTGGCACCAGGCGAGCCTGGCCGAGTTCACCGCGCTGGCCAAGCAGCCGGACAGCGGCGTCCGGCTGACCCGTGGCCGCCTGGCCAACCGGCAGGCCGCCGTCGGCCACGAGTGGGCCGCCCATCTGCCCGGCTACACGCCCTGCGGCGAGGTGGAGAGCGGCGGCTTCCCGGTGGCGTTCCGGGTCGAGCTGCCGATCGTGGACATGCCCGTGTACCTGGAGTACCTGGCCTCGCGGGTCACCGCCGCCGGGGGCAGCGTCGAGGTGGGCGTGGTGGACTCGCTGGAGGCGGCGGCCGCCGAGGCGCCTCTCGTCGTCAACTGCACCGGGGTGGGCGCGCGTTCCCTGGCCGACGACCCGAAGGTCTTCCCGGTGCGCGGCCAGCACGTGATCGTGGAGAACCCGGGGATCGACGAGTTCTTCTTCGAGCAGAACCCCGGCCCGAACTCCACGAGTTACTTCCCGCACGGCCGCCGTCTGGTGTGCGGCGGCACCGCCGAGCGCGAGGTGTGGAGCATGGAACCGGACCCGGCCCGCACCGAGGAGATCCTGGCGCGCTGCATCGCCGTGGAGCCCCGGATAGCCGGGGCCGCCGTCACCGGCGTCGAAGTCGGCCTGCGGGCCTCGCGGCCGCAGACCCGCCTCGAAGTGGAGCCGGTCGGCTCCGCGCGGGTGATCCACAACTACGGCCACGGCGGCATCGCCGTCGGCCTGTCCTGGGGCTGCGCCCAGGACGTCCTGCGGCTCGCGCTCGGCGGCGCCACCGCCGAAGTCGTCTCATGACCGCGGCCCCGGCGGACGCCCCGGGCCTGCAGGCCCTCTCGCCGGGTGCGACCGTCCTGCTGAAGCGGCTCGACGCCCTCCTGGAGGGCCTGGGAACGGGTAGTGGCGCCGCCCCCATGATCATGCCGCCGCTGCTGCCGGTCGCCGCGCTCTCCCGCCTCGACGTGTACGACAACTTCCCGCACCAGGCACTCGTGGTGAGCACGCTCGACCTGACGCAGCATCAAGAGGGCGAAAAACACGACGAGTTCGCCTCGGACGCCCTCGAACCCGCGTTCTTCGGTCTCCCCACGGCCGCGTGCTTCGCCGTCTACCTGCACCACGAGGGCCGCACGGTTCCCGACGGTACGACGGTGACCGTGCTCGGGCGCTGCTTCCGCCGCGAGGAGCACTACGACGGGCTGCGGCGCCTGCTGGGCTTCCACATGCGCGAGATCGTGGCGCTCGGCTCGTACGAGTTCACCCAGGGGCACCTGCGCCGGTTCGAGGAGCGCATCACCGCCCTCGCGGACGCGCTCGGCCTCGCCGTGCGCAAGGAGGCGGCGACCGACCCCTTCTACGACCGGGGCGGGCAGCGGGCGCTGCTCCAGCGGCTCTCGCCGGTCAAGCACGAGTTCCTCGTCGACGGCCTGGCGATCGCCTCGCTCAACGTCCACCGCAACTTCTTCGGCGAGCGGTGCGGGATCACCCTCGACGGCACCGGCCAGGCCGTGCACACCAGTTGCGCCGCCTTCGGCCTGGAGCGCTGGCTGTCGGTGCTGTACGCCAGGTACGGAAGCTGGGAGGCAGCGACGGAGGCCGTGGTGGAGGCGGCCTCCGCGCTCGACGCGGGCGCCCTGACCGGCGGGGCCGAGCGGTGAGGGCGCCGGCCGCCGAACTGGCGGAGGTCGTCGCCTGGATCGGCAGGCGCCACCCGGAGGCGACCGGGATCGGCCCGGACGACGACCTGATCGAGAGCCGGCTCATCGACTCGCTGGGCTTCCTGGAGTTCATCGTGCTGATCGAGCGGCTCAGCGGGCGGCCCGTCGACGTCGAGACCCTCGACCTCGACGACTTCCGCTCGCTGAGCCGGATCGAGCGGGCGTTCTTCAGTGGGCCGGACCCTCGGCCGTCGGGTCGTAGCTCGGCGGACTGATCAGCGGATACACCTCGTACTCCAGGTGCAGTCCGGCGGGGCTGCGGTACAGCAGCTGCATCAGCTGCTCGTGCGACTCGACGTCGTAGACGTTCAGCCCCGCCGAGGCACCGACCAGGATCCAGCGGTCCCTGATGAGCCCCTTCTCCTGAAGCTCCTGGGTGTAGCGGAAGCCCTCGGCCAGTTTCTCCTGGAACTCCTCGATGCCGATGCCGACCGGGGCCCGCTTGGCTATCACCGCGAACAGCGCCATGGATGACTCTCCTTCACTTGAGTGGGTTCGGGGCTTCCTGGTCCACGGGCGGCCCGGCGGGCATCCGCAGGGCGCGGTCGGAGCGGGCGAAGCGCGCCCGCGCGAGGGTGCCGACGACCGACACCGTCACGGTCGCGGCGGCCGCGATGCCGAACAGCAGCCCGAAGTCGCCGCGCCCGGCCAGCGGGCCCACGGCGGCCGTGCTGATGGCGGCGCCGGTGAAGACCGAGCAGGCGATGACCGCGGCGGCGCTGCCGCGCGCCTCGGGCGCGGCAGCCTCCAGGACCCACGCCTGGAGCGCGGACTGGCCGACGGCGAGGGCGAGTCCGGCCAGCGCGCTGGCGACCAGGATGCCCGCGACCGACTGGGTGAAGGCGGCCGTGAGGTAGCCGACGAAGAGCAGCCCGGTGCCCCAGCCGAACATGCCCGCGCCGGTCGCCCGGGCGTCGACGGCCCGGACCACCCCACTGCCCCCGATGGCCGCCACGCCGTACGCGCTGGTCACCAGGCCCGACATCAGGACGCTGCTGCCGTGCTTCTGGAGGGCCGCGTTGAAGAAGTTGAACAGGCCCATCATCGCCGCGCCCTCGATGAAGGTGAACGGGATGAGGAACCGGAACCAGCCGTCCCCGAGCACCTGGGCGAACCGCTCCCGTACGCTCGGCCCCTCGGCGCCCTTGACCCGGGGCGCCTCCGGCAGCCGGGTGTACACCAGGGCCAGCAGCGGGGCCGCGACGGCCGGGATGAGCAGTGGCCAGCGCCAGTCGAGCAGTTCGGTGAGCGCGCCCGCGACGACGGTCGCGGAGGCGGCGCCGACCGCGCTGGAGGACATGATCGCCGCCATCGTGCGCTGGCGGCGCTCCATCGGGATGTGGTCGCCCACATAGGCGACGGTCACCGGGATGAGCGCGGCGGCGAAGCCGCCCGCGATGGCGCGGCCCGTAATCAGCAGCGCCGCATTGGGAGCCAGGGCCGCCGCCAGGTCCGCGACGCCGAGGCCGAGGAGCGCGGTGCGCAACACCCGCACCCGGCCCACGCGGTCCGAGATCGCGCCGTGCACCGGTTGCATGATGCCGACCATCGCCAGATAGCCGGTGAGGGCGAACGCGGTGGTGCCCAGACTGACGTCGAAGTCCTTGGAGACGGGGACCAGGATCGGGTTGATGACGACGAGGTCGAAGTCGAGCAGGAAGAACCCGGCGCACAGGACGGCCACCACCCCGCGGTCGGTGAGCTTCCCGCCCGCCGCCCGTGCTCTCATCGGGTCACCGCCCGCACCGCGACGCACGACCAGCTGAACCCGCCGCCCAGGCTGAGCAGCAGCGCCACCTCGCCCGGGGCGAGCCGCTTCTCGGTGTGCAGGGTGGCCAGGTTGGCGGCGGAGTCCCCGGCACCCAGGTGCCCGGTCCCGCCGCCCAGGTCGAGGACCTCGGCGTGGCGAAGGCCGAGGCGGTCCACGGCCGGCTGGAAGAACTCCTCCAGCGGTCCTGCGCCGAGCCGGGGGAGTGTCAGGAACCGCACCTTCGGGTCGTCGGGGGCGAGCCCCGCCTCGGCGAGCGCGGTGCCCACCACCTCGACCACCGCCTCGATGAGCGCCGCGTCGAAGGCGGGCTCGGCCCCGGAGGCGACGAAGGCCCGTTTGGTGCGGCGCACGTCGACCTGGGGCAGGGTGCGCGGCATCGAGCTGAACTCGTCGTCGCCGCGGTGCATCGTCTCGTACTCGGAACGGGCCACGGTGGCCACCGACAGCAGCTCGTACGGGCCCTGGGTCCGGTCGAGGAGCAGGGCGGTCCCGGAGTCGCCGTAGACGAGTTCGTAGTCGCCGAGCCAGCGGTCGAAGGCGGGCGGCGGGAAGCGGTCGCCGGTGGTGACCGCGGCGCGCGCCACGCCCGGGTCCGCGATCATGCGGGCGGCGGCGACTTCGAGTGCGGCGGCTCCGCCGTTGCACATCTGCTGGACACCCACGGCGTTGGCGGTCGGGGCCCCGATGTGGTGGGCGACGTAGTGGGCGGGCGACCAGAAGTCGTGGCCCTGGTGGTAGGTCCAGGCGTGCGCCACCATGCCGAGGCCCGACCCGTCCCATCCCGCGGCCGCCAGCGCGTCGGTGGCGGCGAGGACCGCCATCTCGGGCGCCGCGTGGTCGCGGCTGACGGACACTTCGCGGTAGCGCAGGCGGGCCGCCGTCTCCTCGTCGACCCGGCCGGCCGCCAGCGCGGCCTCGGTGGTCTCGCGCCGGTCCGGGAGCCAGAGCGTCGCGGACGCGATCCGCAGCGGCGTGGATAAGGGCGGGGACAGACGCACGGGGTCCTCCCGGAACGGCCCCGGAGGGCATCGTCAGTGATGCGGATTATCAGCAGGAGTCTTCTCTACCCCGGGATGCCGCGTCAAGGGCCGAAAGGCGCAAGTCGCGCGCCCTGGCGGGCCGTCGCACGCCCGGGGAAAACCCGCCGTGCGCGGAGCGCGGCTCCGGGGATCCGCCCACTGCCCGTTTTCAGGGCCTTTGCTAGCGTACGCCCGAAGCTCTCTCGCGCGGCCGATTGTGCGCGGTCCCGGCGGGCCGCGCCGCCGCCTCCGTCCGATCCGTTCCGTGCTACGGCCCGGCGGCTCCGTACCCCCGCCACCCGCACGATGTCCACCGCGACGTGTGCGCCTGTGCAACTCCGAAGGGAATGGAAGCGTCCGAAGGCGGTCCTGTGTTAAACAGGTCACAACTCGCCCTCTGATGGCGAGAGTTGACCGGAACAGCACGCATTTACCCGTCCGCTGCCGTAGCGGAGTGTCGCTTACACAGAGGTGATGCATGGACGACCTGGCCGGCACCACGAGCACCGATTTCTCCCTGAGCGCACGGGAGATCGAACAGTTCCACCGGGACGGTTACATCGGCCCGTTCGACATGTACGAACCCGCCGAGATGGAGAAGAACCTCCGCGCCCTGCGCCCCAAGCTGCTCAACACCAAGCGGGCGATCTACGGGCAGGAGAAGGCGGTCTCCGGCGTCACCAACCTCGCCAACTACGACCGCCACCTGGACGTCGACTACCTCGCCGACCACATCACGCGCCCCGAGATCGTGCACCGCGTGGCCTCCCTGCTCGGCCCCGACGTGCTCTGCTGGCGCACCGAGTTCTTCCCCAAGTACCCCGGCGACGAGGGCACCGACTGGCACCAGGCCGACAACTTCTCCAACGTGGCCGGATCCAAGCACCCGCAGATCGTCTGGCCCGAGGACTCCGAGTTCGGCGGCACCATCACCGTCTGGTCCGCGTTCACCGACGCCAGCGTGGAGATGGGCTGCCTCCAGTTCATCCCCGGCTCGCACCGGACCATGAACTACGACGAGTCCAAGGTCATGACGTACGACGCCGACTCCATCGGCAAGGTGGAGAAAGGCGGGGTGCGGCGCGGCTTCTTCGGCTACGACTACCGCCAGCTCCAGAAGGACCCGAACTGGAGCCCGGACGAGTCCAAGGCCAAGTCGATGGTGCTCAAGCAGGGCCAGTTCATCGTCTTCTGGTCGACCCTGATGCACGCCTCGCACCCGCACGCGGGCCTCACCGACAACATGCGTCTGGGGTACGCGGCCCGCTATCTGCCCACCCAGGTGCAGGTCTACCCGTTCTCGGACGCCCTCCAGGAGTTCGGCGGCGAGGCCAGCCTCGACAAGTTCGGCTGCGTGCTGGTCTCCGGCGAGGACACGTACAAGCACAACCGCTTCGTCGACCGGACCGTCAACGGCACGCCCTTCCGGCCTGCCCACTGACCCCCGTCCGACCACGACCGTCGTCGCCACATCCCGAGGGGTGTCTGCGCTGGAAAGACAAACGGGGACCCGACTCACCGGCACCCAGGAGGCGTTCGCCCTCCACCGCCGGATCAACCGGACCGCATCCGACTACCCCCGGGACAGCTCGGTGCCCGCGCTCTTCGCCGCGAGCGCCGCCCGCGACCCGGACGCGCCCGCGGTCGTGCAGGGCGGGCGCGCGTACACCTACGGGGAGCTGGACCGGCTCTCCAACGGGCTCGCCCGCCGACTGCTCGCCGAGGGCTTCCCGCCCGGGGCGACCGTCGGGGTCTGTCTGACGCGCTCGCCCGAGCTGATCGTGGCGCTGCTCGCGGTGCTGAAGTGCGGGGGCGCGTATCTGCCGTTCGACGTGGGCTGGCCGGACGAGCGCCTGCACGGCCTGTTCACGGACGCCGACTGCCGCTGGGTGCTGACCGATCGCCATGAACAGCTCTCCCAGCGGCTGAGTGAATGTCAAGTCATTGCAGTAGAAGGAAAGTTGGAGGAGGCCGGGACCGTCCCGGCGGTCGAGAGCACAGGTGACTCCCTCGCGTACATCAACTTCACCTCGGGCTCCACGGGCCGCCCCAAGGGCGTCGCCGTCCGTCACCGCAGCATCGCCCGGCTCGTCCTCGGCGCCCGGTTCGCCCGGCTCGACGCGGACAGCCGGCTGCTCCAGCTCGCGCCGGTCACGTTCGACGCGGCGACCTTCGAGATCTGGGGCGCGCTGCTCAACGGCGGTACGTGCGTGCTCTACCCGGAGGGCCTGGTGCGGCTCTCCCGGCTCGGGCGGGTCATCGACGAACACGGCGTCACCGTCGTCTTCCTCACCACGGCCCTGTTCAACGCCGTGGTCGACGAGGCGCCCGAGGCCGTCGACGGGACCGAGACCGTCCTGATGGGCGGCGAGCTCCACTCGATCCCGCACGTGGCGGCGGCGCTGCGGCGGTACGGACCGGGCCGTCTGGTCCATGTGTACGGACCCACCGAGGCGACCACCTTCGCCACCTACCACCCCGTCGACCGGCTGCTCCCCGACTCCGGGCTGCTGCCGATCGGCACCCCCATCCAGAACACCCGCCTCTATGTGATCGACGGTGACACCCTGTGCGAGCCGGGCCGTACCGGCGAGATCTGCCTGGCGGGCGACGGACTCTCGCCCGGCTATGTGGGCATGCCGGAGCTCACCGCCGACCGCTTCGTCGAGCGGCTGGTCGACGGTGTGACCGAACGGCTCTACCGCACCGGCGACCACGGCACCCTGCTCCCCGACGGCTCGCTCGTCTTCCAGGGCCGCGACGACGACCAGGTCAAGATCAACGGCTTCCGGATCGAACTGGGCGAGGTCGCCCACCACCTCGACCACCACCCTTCGGTACGGCGCAGCCATGTGACGGTGAGCTCCGAGCGCGGCGAACGGGCCCTGGTGGCCTTCGTGGTGACGGACGACCAGTCCGTCACACCCACCTCCCTGCGCCACCACCTGCGGACCCGGCTCCCCGCGTATCTGGTCCCGGCCCGCATCCACCTGTGCGAGGCGCTGCCGCTGACGGCGACCGGCAAGGTCGACGGCCGCGCGCTGCTCGCCGCGCACGACAGCCACACCCCACCACCCGCCGCCCCGGCCGCCCGGCCGGTGGCCTCGCGGGACTGACCGGACGGAGGAGAGACCATGACTTCCCAGGACTCGCAGGCGGCGCTCGGTACGCCGCCCATGACCGCGACCGAGGAGGCGATCGCCGAGATCTGGCGCGGTCTGTTCGGCATCACCGAAGTGGCCGTCGGCGACGACTTCTTCGAGCTCGGCGGCAACTCGCTCACCGCCATCAAGTTCCTGTCCCGGGTCGAGGAGCGCTTCGCCGTCGACGTGCTGCTGCCCGAGACGCTCTACGAGGACGCCAGGCTGAGCAGTCTGGCCAAGGCCGTCGACGAGGCGATGGCGTAGCCGTGCGCCCCCCGCCCCGCGCCGCCGCGCCGCCCGGGACCGCGACGGGCAGCCCGTTCGCCCGGTTCTCCGGCGACGCCGCGGTCACCACCCGGCTGTTCTGCTTCCCGTACGCGGGCGGCGGCACCCAGGTCTTCCGCGGCTGGCAGGAGCGGGTGCCGCCGGACGTCGGGGTCACCGGCATCCGGCTGCCCGGGCGCGAACAGCGCTTCCGCGAGCGGCCCTTCGACTCCTGGCCGCAGGCGCTCGGGGCGCTGACCGAGGCCCTGGCCCCGGAGACCGAGCGCGGGCCGTACGCCTTCTTCGGGCACAGCCTGGGCGCCCGGCTCGCGTACGAACTCGCCCACCGGCTCGCCGCCGACGGCCTTCGCCCGCCCGAGCTCCTGGTCGTCTCGGCGTGCCGCGCGCCGGGCGTGGCACCGCGCACCCCGCCCATGCACACCATGGACGGGCCCACCCTGCACCGACGACTGCGCGAGATGAACGGCGTCCCGCCCGAAGTCCTCGCCAGCCGCGCCCTGATGAAGCTCCTCGAACCGGTGCTCCGGGCCGATCTGCGGCTCGCCGAGACCTGGGAGCCGTCGCCGGGGCGGATCGCCGCGCCGGTCCTGGCGCTGTGTGGCGAGGGCGACGACATCGACCCGTACGAGGACATGGTGGCCTGGAAGCACCACACGACGGCGGAGTTCGCGATCCGGTCCTTTCCCGCCGGGCACTTCTTCCTGCGCGACGAGGAGGAGGCCGTGCTCGCGGCGATCTGCGGGCGGCTGGGGACGGGGGGCGCGCCATGACGGACCTGCTGAGCGGACCGTCTCCCCATCTCACCCCGGAACACGAGGAGTTCCGCGCCTCGGTCCGTACGTTCTTCCGCAAGGAGGTCGTGCCGTACGCGGCGGAGTGGGAGCGGCGGCGCGCGATGCCCCGCTCGGCCTGGCAGGCCTTCGCCGCCGAGGGGCTGCTCGGGCTCAACCACCCCACCTCGGTCGGCGGCGCCGGTCTCGACTTCTTCCACTCGGTGGTCTTCCTGGAGGAGCTGGGCCGGACCGGCTTCGGGGGAGTGCGGTTCGCGGTCGCGCTCCACGCCTACATGGGCACCAGCTACCTCGCCACCAACGGCTCGCCCGAGCTGCGCCAGCGCTATCTGCGCCCCGCCGTATCGGGCGACCTGATCGCCGCCCTCGCGATCACCGAACCGCAGGCGGGCTCGGACCTCGGCCGACTGGAGGCGACGGCCGTCGAGGACGGCGACCATCTGGTGGTCCACGCCGAGAAGCGCTTCATCGTCAACGGCGCCTTCGCGGACTTCTTCGTGACGGCGGCCCGCACGGGTCAACGCCCGGTGAACCAGGGCAGCTTGACCCTGCTGGTCGTGGACCGCGCCACCGAGGGCGTCCACGTGCTTCCCAACGACTCCATCGCCTGGCGGGCCTCCGGCATGGCCGACATCAGCATGCGCGGGGTGCGGGTGCCCAGGGAGAACGTGATCGGCCGCCGCAACTCCGGCTTCGTACAGATCATGCGGAACATGCAGCTGGAGCGGCTTGCGGCGGGGATCTCGGCGGTCGGCGACGCGGCCAACTGCCTGGATATGACGTGGAAATACCTGAAGAACCGGGGCATGTTCGAGTCGACGCTCAGCGCCAAGCAGGCCGTCCGCCACAAGATGGCCGATCTGCTCACCGAGGTCGAGGCGGCCCGCCAGCTCGCCCACCACGCGGCCTGGAGCTACGCCCGCGACCCCCTCTCGATCACCGCCTGCTCGATGGCTAAGCTCAAGGCCACCGAAGTGGCCCGGACCGTCGCCGAGGAATGCCGCCATCTGCACGGCTCCGAGGGCTTCCGCGAGGGCGCGCCGATCGTCCAGACCGTGCATGACGCCCAAGCCGCCACCGTCGCCGCCGGAGCGAGCGAGGTCATGCGCGACATCGTCGTACAGAGCGGATACGAGGAGTTGCCGTGACCACGTCCGAGACGGAGGCGGCGAACGCCGACGGCCCACCAAACCCCGAGCCGGAGCCGCGGCAGCGCCCGGGCCTGGCGTCCGAGCTGGTCAGGGCCGGTACGGTCGGGCTGATCGCCGCGTTCGTGGGGTTCTCCAGCTCGTTCGCGATCGTCCTCGAAGGCCTCACCCGGGTCGGCGCCAACCGCGCCGAGGCGGCGTCCGGCCTGATGGCCCTCTCCGTTTCGATGGGCGCCTGCGCGATCTTCCTCAGCCTGCGGCTGAAGATGCCGATCAGCGTCGCCTGGTCGACACCGGGCGCGGCTCTCCTTGCCGGCTCGGCCGCGGTCGAGGGCGGATTCGGCGCGGCCGTCGGCGCGTTCCTGGTGACCGCCGCGCTGATCGTGGTCACCGGACTGTGGAAGCCGCTCGGCCGCTGGGTCTCGGCCATCCCGAAACCGCTGGCCAACGCCATGCTCGCGGGGATCCTGCTGCCGCTGTGCCTGGCCCCCGCCAAGGCGGTCCAGGAGAAACCGGCGGTGGGCCTGGCGATCGTCGTCGTCTGGGCGGCCGTCGGCACTTTCAAGAAGCTGTACGCGGTACCGGCCGCGGTCGTCGTCGCGATCGTCCTGATCACCGCGACCACCCACATCTCCGCCGCCGACCTCGGACCGCTGTGGCCCAAGCCGGTCCTGGTCACCCCCGACTTCACGGCGGCGGCCGTGATCGGCATCGCCCTGCCGCTGTACGTGGTGACGATGGCCTCGCAGAACATCCCGGGCATCGCGGTCCTGAACGTCAACGGCTACGAGCCGGAGCCGGGACCGCTGTTCGGCTGGACCGGCGCCTTCGGCCTGGCCTCGGCGCCGTTCGGCGGCCACGCGGTCAACCTCGCCGCGATCACCGCCGCGCTGTGCGCCGACGAGAACGCGGGCCCCGACCCCCGCAAGCGCTACCGGGCGGCGGCGATCGGCGGCGGCGCCTACGTCCTGCTCGGCCTGGGCGCGGGCGCGGCGGTCGCGTTCGTCGGCGCGGCCCCGCCCACCCTGATCGAGGCGGTGGCGGGCCTGGCGCTGCTCGGCGCGCTCGGCAACTCGCTGGTGGGAGCGGTGACCGACCCGGGCGACCGGGAGGCCGCGGTGGTCACGCTGGTGGTGACGGTGTCGGGGGTGCAGTTCTTCGGGATCAGCGGCGCGTTCTGGGGGCTGCTGGCCGGGGGCGCGCTGTACGCGGCGAAACGGCGACTGCCGACGAAGTGATTCTTGGCGAGGGCTGCTGGGCTGGGCATCACTCTCCGAAGAGATGGGCCTCGATGGCCTCGTTGTACTTCTGGAGCGCGAACTCCTGCGTACCAAAGCAGTGTTCCTCGTTGGCGCCGGTCGTCAGACCGATCTGGATCTCGCGATAGATTTCGAGGTCCTCGTACTGCACCTGATAGGTCAGCTGCCGGTTCTCCTCCCACTGCTCGACGCTGCCTTCCCGCACCGATCCCTTCGGCACGATGAGGCGCAGTTTCACGAGCGTACGGGTCGGGCCCAGCGGGTGGCTGGTAATCCACAGGAAGTGGTCCGACTGGTGCAGCACGGTCTCGTTGGGAAAGATCGTGTGGATCACGTTCGCCACCGACAGAAGACGCCGTTCGCTGCGTTCCGTCTTCGTGATGAAGTTTATCGACCGCTTCGGCAGGATCGACCGCAGATGGGGTCCGAACGAGTCGAAGAAGAACGTGCTGTTCTCGAAGAGCGGGTTGGCGCTCTTAGCGTGCAGGAACGGGAAGTGGTAACCCTCAAGCGTGCCTTCGACGACCAGCTTCCAATTGATCTCCCACTCCTGGCTCTCGGCCCCGTAGATCTCGTACGAGGAAAGATCGAGATCCGCGATGTCGGGAAGGAAGTCGCCGAGGAACGCGTCGAGGTCGACGCGGCCCGGATTCTCCTCGGGCATCAGCCAGACGAATCCGTACGCCTCCACCGCCGGGAGCGCCACCAGGTTGCGTTTTCCCCGCTCGACACCGGGGAAGCAGTGCGGGCTCGGGATCGCGGCGAGGGTACCGTCCAGGTCGTAACGCCAGGCGTGATAACCGCAGATGAACTGTCTGCGCTCGCCGGAAGGGTCCTTTTCCAGGCGCGCCCCGCGATGCCGGCAGGCGTTGAGGAAGACGTGCGCCACGCCGTCCTGGTCGCGGCTGACGATCAGCGGCCTGCCGAAATGCTCCAGGGTCGCGAAGGTGCCGGGAGCCGGAATCTCGGAGCTGTGCACCAGCATTGAGGGCAGTTTGGTGAAAATGCGGTCGAGTTCCGCCCGGTACCACTCCGGTGACCGATAGCGGTCGACGCTGACCCGGGTGTCCGTGTCGGTCAGCGGGAGTCGCTTGTCGCGAAGGTGCTCCAGGGCGCGGTCCAGGATCCGGAGTTCCTCGTCGCGATCCATCCGCCAACTCCCTCCAAGTCCCGTACGGGGTTTGGGTCCGCCGGAATTCTATAGCCATATGGTGAGGGGTGACGAGACCTGTTCAATGTCAAAAAACACGCGGTTGAACGGGGTGTTGAACGGGAGTTGTGCGATTGCGTAAATCGCCTGTAGAACAGCGCCACACCCTGCGGCCCGACAGGAGTGAGCCGACGTGCAGACGCATCTCCTACTCGCCGGATCCACCGCGCCCCCCACCGGACGGTTCCTCCTCGCCCTCGCCGTCATCCTCACGGTGGCCTTCGTACTGGCCCGGCTGGCGCAGCGAATTCGGCAGCCCGCCGTGATGGGGGAGATCGTCGGCGGCATCCTGCTGGGCCCGAGCCTGCTCTCCCTCTTCCCGGGCGAGCTGGAGACCCACCTGGTCCCACCCGCCACGCTGCCCTACCTCCAGCTCCTGTCCCAACTGGGCCTGGTGCTCTTCATGTTCGGCGTGGGCTACCAGTTCGACATCGGGCATCTGCGCACACCCACCGCGAAACGACAGGTGGCGGCGGTCTCGCTGAGCTCGGTGGCGCTGCCGTTCGCGCTGGGCGCGGGCCTGGCGTACGCGATCTACCCGTGGCTGAGCAAGTCCGAGCTGAAGACGGACGGGCCGCTGGGCCCGGCGCTCTTCCTCGGCGCGGCGATGTCCATCACCGCCTTCCCGGTCCTGGCCCGCATTTTGGCCGAACGCGGCCTGTACAAGGACCCGTTGGGCTCCATCTCGCTCGCCTGCGCGGCCGTCCAGGACTTCCTGGCGTGGTGCATCCTGGCGGCCGTGGTCGTGGTGGTCCGCGCGAGCGGGCCGTGGCCGCTGGCCCGGATGGCGCTGGAGTCCGCGCTGCTGCTCGCCGCACTCGTCCTGCTCGTACGCCCGGGCCTCGCCTGGCTCCTGGACCCCGCCAGACCGTGGGCGGGCGGCATCGCGCTCACCCACGCCGTCCTCGTCGTCGGGGTCCTGCTGACCGCCGTCGCGACCGACGAGATCGGCCTGCACGCGGTCTTCGGCGCGTTCGCGTTCGGCGCGGTGGTCCCGCGCGCCCGGATCGACGAGACGGCCCCGCAGGTCCCCGAACGCATCGAACAGACCAGCCTGCTGCTCCTGCCCGTCTTCTTCACGGTCACCGGCATGTCCGTGGACATCTCCGGCCTGGGCGGCCGCGGCCTGGCCATGACGGCGGTGGTCCTGGTGGCGGCCTGCCTGGGCAAGTTCACCGGCGCGTTCGGAGCGGCCCGCCTCACGGGCGCGACCCCCCGCGAGGCGACGGCCCTCGGCGTACTCCTCAACGCCCGAGGCCTGACCGAACTCGTCATCCTCAACGTGGGCCTGGGCCTCGGGGTCATCGACACGCGGCTGTTCACGGCGATGGTGTTGATGGCGGTGATCACTACGTTGATGACGGGGCCGTTGCTGCATCGGGTGCGGCCGCCGCTCCCGTCCGCCCCCGGACGGCCGCCCGCGATGCGACCTGTACGAGAGGCCGGGTGAACGGCGGCAGGACGTTGCCTCGGACGTGTGTCCACCGCGCGCTTCGATAGGCTCGGCGCCGTAAGCGCCAAGTAAAGGGACATGCGGGGGCAATTGTGACGGATCATCAGCATCAATCGGTCCGTGTGGGCGGAGCGGGGGGTCCGGGAGCGGATCCCGGGGTGTTTCAGCCGCTGGCCGAGGACGACCCTCGTTCCGTGGCCGGATATCTGCTCAGTGCCCGGCTCGGTGCCGGTGGGATGGGCAAGGTGTACCTCTCGTACACGCCCGGCGGGCGGCCCGTCGCGATCAAGGTGATCCGCCCTGAGTTCGCCGAGGACCCGGACTTCCGGCGCCGGTTCCAGCAGGAGGTGCGGGCCGCGCAGCGCGTGCAGGGCCTCTACACCGCGCCCGTGATCGACAGCGACACCGACGGCCCGCACCCCTGGCTGGCCACGGCGTACGTCCAGGGGCCCTCGCTGCACGCGGCCGTCGCCTCCCATGGCGCGATGCCGGTGGCGACCGTCCTGCTGCTGGTGGCCGGGATCGCCGAGGCGCTCCAGGTGATTCACCAGGCGGGCATCGTCCACCGCGACCTCAAGCCGTCCAACGTGCTGCTCGCGGTCGACGGGCCGCGCGTCATCGACTTCGGCATCGCCAGGGCCGCGGACGCCACCGCGCTCACCGGTACGGGCGTCAGTGTCGGCACGCCCTCCTTCATGTCGCCCGAGCAGGCGGCCGGGACCAGTTGCACGGAGGCGACCGACGTCTTCGCGCTCGGCCAGATCGCGGTCTTCGCCGCGACCGGGGCCGCGGCCTTCGGCGACGGCTCCTCGCACGCGGTCCTCTACCGGATCGTGCACGAGGACCCGGACCTGTCGCGCCTGCCGGGCGAGCTGCGGGAGATCGTCACCGCCTGTCTGAGCAAGGACCCGGCGCGGCGGCCGACCCCCGCCCAGGTCATCGAGATGTGCGGCCGGGCGTCCCAGGACCCGGCGCTGCGCCGCCCCGAGGGCTGGCTGCCCTCCTCGTACGCGGCCGACCTCACCCAGGCCGCCGCCCCGACCCCGCCGCCGCAGCCCACCCATCCGCCGACGCGGGCGGCCGCGGCCGCACCCCCGGCGTACTCCCCGACGCAGGCCGCACCCCCGGTGTACCCGCCGACGCAGGCCGCCCCGCACACACCGCCGCCGGTGTACGCGCCGACACAGGCCGCGTATCCGCACCCTGCGCAGCCGCACCCCGTACAGCCGCAGTCGGTTCACGCTCCGGTGGGCGAGGTGCCGCCGCAGCCGTCGCGCAAGCGGAACCGTGCCGCACTCGTCGTCGCGGCAGCGGTCGCCGCCGCGCTCATCGGCGGCGGCGCGTACCTGGTGGGGCAGCTCTCCGGCAGCGACTCGGACGGCGGTCAGGACAGCAACAAGAGCGCCAAGAAGGACACCTCGTCGGCGCAGCCCGGCGGCGCGGCCTCGGGAGCGGGCGCCGGAAGCGGAAGCACCAAGGCCCCGGCGGCGCCGAAGGCGGCCACGCACAACAACATGAGCATCCCCATCGGCTACTCCGTGAAGTTCGCCGACGAGCCGCCCCAGCCGCAGAAGATGGACGTGTTCTACGAAGGCGACTTCGGCTACGCGGCCGACATGGTCAACGGGGACGCCCTCGCCACCAACCGGTCCAAGAACACGATGGCGCTGCTGGACGCCGGCGAGCCCGGCACCCTGGACGGCTGCCGCGCCAACACCCGGTACACCACGTCGATCACCAAGGACAAGCTCGGCAAGGGGTCCCGGATCTGCGTGAAGACCGGCTCCGGGCACTACGGCCTGGTCACCGTGCGCGGATTCGCCCCCAAGGAGTCGCCGAGCCAGTTCGTCGGCGTGGACCTCACGGTGTGGCGCAACGCGGCCACCTCCTGACCGCGCGGCCCCGCGCCCGGTCAGGCCGTGCTGAGCGGATGGGCCGCCGTGGCCGAGCGCGGGGGCCAGGCGCGCGGGGCGAGGATGCCGAGTACGTAGGCGCGGGCGACCAGGGCGGGGCGGGTCGCCGCGCCCAGGACGTCCCGCAGTCGGCTGAGGTGGTAGTCGACCGTCTGCCGGGACAGCTTCAGCGAGCTGGCGATGTCGCCGTTGCTGCTGCCCGCCGCCAGCAGCGAGAGGATGCGGACCTGCGCGGCGGTGAGTGACGGATGGGCCTCGTGGGCGAGGCTCAGATGAGTGACCACGGCCCAGACGTGCCGCGCGCGGGCGGCGGAGTGGCCCACCGTCGTCAGATGGAGCTCCGCGCGGCGCTGCCGCCCCTGCGCGTCGACGAGCACCGCCGACGTCTCAAGTCGCCTGGTGCGGCGCGCTATCAGCCCGTTCCACCTGCGATGCAGCCGGTCGAGGCCCGGGTCGGGGGCGAGCAGGGTGTGCGCGCGGCGGCCCACCAGGTCGGGCAGGCCGATCCGGAACAGCTCGGCGGCCGCCGCGCTCGCCTCGACCACGCGCCCGTTCGCCGAAAGGAGCGCGCAGGGCAGCCCGCTGTGGTCGCGCAGGGCCTGGAGGTTGTCCTCGGCCTCCTGCCACTGGACCATGGCGCGCAGTTGGTCCGTGACGTCCACGTAGATTCCGGCCACGCAGGTCCGCGCGTTCTCCCGGACGGGGAACCGGTGGCCCACCACCCGGCCCGCGCTGCCGTCCGGGCGCCGGTAGTCGAGGGTGTGGCGCACCGGCGTCCCCCGGCTGAGGATCTCCTGGTCGAGGGCGCGGAACTGGACGGCCTCGGCGGGTGCGTCGAAGTCCTCGATGCACTTGCCGACGAGTTCCTCCGGAACGGCGCCGTAGAGGTGCGCGTAGGCGTGGTTGGCCCACAGGTAGCGGCCCTGGCAGTCGCGGATGAAGGCGGCGGCCGGGGCGAGGTCCACGAGGCCCGCGAAGGCGGCACCGGCATCGTCCACAGCGGTCCCTCCGTTCCCATACGGCCCGTACGCCACTGGTTGACGCACAGTCACCTCCCGATGGGTATCCCGTCCCGATCCCGCGCATGCTCGGTTCTCGGCCGAAGTGGCGGCCCCTGAGAGCCTCTCGGAGTCCTCTCACGCCCCAAATGGCTTTGCTATTCAGGCATTTGCCTGAGTCCCAGACGCCCCTGGTGGCGTTTGGGACGGCCGTCGCGTGGTCCTCTTGAGTGTGCGGGTGAACACGCCCCGACACGTACACCGGGAGATTCCCCGCGCCCGACGCGCATCACCGAGCCGTACGACGACACGTACGGCGGCACACACGAGAGATGCGACGCGTACGGCACGTACCGACACGGACGAATGGAGACGAACTTCAGTGAGCAAGGTGCTGTTAGTGCATGCCAAGGGTGGTCCGCCGCTCGGGCACGTCCTGTCCCGGACGGCCGCGAGGGCGGAAGTGCACCTGCTGGCGCTCAGCGCTCTGCCTCCCGCCGTGGCGGGCTCCGCCGGGAGACTGTGCGCCTCGGTCGTGAAGCCGGCCGACGCGCACCGCTCCGACCTGGTGTCCCTGATCGTCTCGCGCGCCGAGGCCGTCGGCGCGGACGCGGTGCTCACCTTCTCCGAGTACGCGGTCGTGGCCGTCGCCGAGGCGTGCGAAGCGCTCGGTCTCGCGGGGGCCGGCGGCGCCTCCGCGCTCGCCCGTGACAAGCGGCTGATGCGGCGCACCTGGCAGGAACACGGCCTGCCGCAGCCCGAGTTCCGCGCCGTCGCCACCGAGGCGGACCTGCGCGAGGCGGCCGCCGAGCTGCCGTGCCCGCTGCTCCTCAAGGCAGCCTGGAGCGCGGGCTCCACCGCGCACCAGATCATCCGCTCCCCGCGCGAGGTGCCCACCGCCTGGCGCCGCTCGCGCGAAGTGATGGCCGAATCCGCCCAGTTGGGCTTCGCCGAACTCCATGTGGCGAAGGCCGAGGGGGACTTCGTGGTGGAGCGGATCGTCACCGGATCCGTATCGGACTGGTTCGAGGAGCCCGGCTGGGGCGACTACGTCAGCGTCGAGGGCGTCGTCGCGGACGGCACCTTCCACCCGGTCTGCCTCAGCGGCCGGATGCCCACGGTCGAACCGTTCACCGAGCGCGCGGGCATCACCCCCGCCCTGCTCTCCCCGGACGCCCAGGACCGTATCGTGGCGCTCGCCCGCGAGGCCGTCGACGCCCTCGGCCTGCGCGACTGCGGGACGCACACCGAGATCAAGCTCGGCGCGGACGGCGGCATGTGGCTGATTGAGACGGCCGCCCGGTTCGGCGGCGCGATGACCGTGCCGCAGATCGAGGAGGTCTTCGGACTCGACCTCGTCGGCATGCTCGTCGACCACCTCATCGGGCGCCCGGTCGACTGGCCCGAGCAGGCCCTCACCCCGGCGCAGGCGCACGGCGCGGCCGGCTCCCTAGTCGTCCTCGCGGTCGACGGCCGGGGCGAGGCCTGGCGGGACCGCAGGGTCTGGGACTTCCCCGCGGTCTCGGCGGTCGTGCCGCTCAGCCGGGGCAGCGAGCTGTCGGTGGTCGCCGAGAGCTCGCTCGCCGACGGCAGCGTCGTGCCGGTGTACGACCCGGCCGCGGGCGCCAACACCATGGCGGCCCTGTGCCTGCTCTCCGCCACCGACCCGCGGACGGTGCTGCGCGACTTCGAGACGCTGGTGGACGCCCTGCCGCGGGTCCTGCCCGCCGTGCGGCCCTGTGCCGTACAGCCCGAGGAGGTCTCCGTATGACCGCCCAGCTGGTCACCGGTGCCGCCGAACCGGCCGTGGACCGCACGGTCGTCGGCGAGAACCTCTCCCTGCCGCTCTTCCGTACCCTCTCCGGGGTCCTGGCCGGTCACCCCTACCTCAAGGTCGTCGTCGACCGCGCCGAGGCCACCTGGCACCTGCTCGACACGGCCGCGCACCCCTTCCACGTCAACTACGTGGCCACCCGCGTCCTGGGCATGGGACTCGCCGCACTGGACGCGGACCTCGACGCCTTCAACGCCTCCGTCTACATGGACCCCGAGCGCCGCTTCCTGCTCGGTGTGCTCTCCCTGCACACCGACGAGGACGCGGAGGGCCGCGAGCGCACCTTCCTCGTCCTGGAGACGACCGAGGCCGACACCATGAACGGCGAACTCCTCGCGTTCTTCTACGAGTTCGTACGGGCACGGGTCGACGGCAGACTCCCGCTGCTCCTCAAACCCGCCAACCACGGGCAGGAGGAGGAGCTGGCGGCGATCAGCGAACGCCGCGTGCCGCGCATCCTCAGCCACGAGCTCTTCGGCTCCCGGACCCGGACGCCGCTGAACCCCGGCGAGGCCACCGGACGGCTGCGGTTCTTCCGTACGTACGAGGAGTACGCGGCCGAGGAGGCCGGGCTCGGCTGGGCGGACATCGTGGCCATGCCGTGCCTGCCGGACGACGTGCCCCGGGTGGCCGGATTCCTCAACACCGCGCCGATCACCCCGCTTTCCCACACCAACGTCCTGGCCTCCGGCTGGGGGATACCCAACGCGATCGTGCTCGACCTGGAGCAGCTCGTCGAGCAGGACGGCCTGGACGGCGCGTGGGTCCGCTACCGGGTGCGCGAGGACGAGATCTCCCTGGAGCGGCTGGAGGGGGAACCGGCCCTACGGGCTCCGGCCTGGCACCAGCAGCGCATACGTCTCGAACCCCCGCTGCTCGAAGACGCCCCCGTACTGGCCCTGCACCGGCTGCGCGCCGCCGACCGCGACCGGTACGGCACCAAGGCGGCCAACCTGGGCGAGCTGCACCACGTACTCGACAGCCGTACCGCCGACCTGACCGCCTTCTACAGGAAACCGCGCCCGCCGCGCGAGGACCTGTACGGGCACCTCGCGGCGAGGCTGGGCCTGAGTTCGCCAACCATGGCCGAACTCCGTTCCAGCGCAGCCGACTTCGTGTCCCGCACAGTGGGCGCCCCGGAGGGAGTAGCGCTCCCCTTCTCGCTCCAACAGCACTTCCTCGCCTCCTCGCCCGCGCTCCAGCAGGGCATCGGCAAGCTCAAGATGGCGCTGGAACTGGACGCCACCGACGTCCTGGACCCGCTGTGCCTGCAACTCCAGCAGCTGATCCGGCACACGCCGGTCCCCGAGTCCGTCACCCGGCAGATCAGCCAGGCCTTCCCAGCCCCGGCGGCCGCGCGAGGGCGGCTTGTGGTGCGCTCCTCGTCCAACGCCGAGGACCTCCCGGGCTTCTCGGCGGCGGGCGTCTACGACTCCGTCACCGCCGTGCACGGAACCGCCGAACTCCTGGACGCGGTACGCCAGGTGTGGGCCTCCCTGGTGTCGCCCCGCAGCGTACGGCTGCGCCACCAGGTCGGGATCTCGCTCGACGACACGTACATGGGCGTGATCATCCAGGAGTACGTGCCCGCCTCGCTCGGCGGCGTCCTGGTGACCTGCGACCCGACGCGCCGCGAGGACTTCCGTAACGTGTACCTCAACTGTTCCCCCGGCTCCCCGGAGCGGGTCGTCGACGGCTCGGTGCTGCCGCAGCAGTACCTGTACAACACGGTGGAGGGCGGCGGCCGGACCGTAGCCCTGGGCTCCTGGGGCGACGGACTGCCCGCGGCCACCCGCGCCCGGCTGGCGGACCTGTCGCTGACGGGGCGGCTGCTGCAGTCCCACTTCAGCGGGTCCGACGGCGGTTCTGACGTGGACGTGGACAGGCCGCTGGACATCGAGTGGCTGATGACCGAACGGGGCGACTTCCGACTGGTCCAGATCCGCCCGTACGCGCTGTGAGGCGGCGCATCGGCCCGGAGCGGGGGGCTGGTCCGCTGACGGACACGGCCCGCCGGATCATCCGCCTCAACTACGGCTTCCAGCTGCTGTTCAACCTGCTGTGGTGGATGCCGGTGTTCTACGCGTACCAGAAGGCGGCCGGGCTCTCGAACGGCCAGATCTTCGGCATCCAGAGCATCTACTACGTGGCCTTCTGCCTGTTCGAGATCCCGACGGGCCTGATCGCCGACCGGATCGGCGCGCGCAACTGCCTGCGGGCCGGGGCGGTGGTGATGACGGCGGCGAACCTGGCGCCGGTGCTCAGCGCCTCGTACACGGGTTTCCTGGTCCACTTCCTGGCCATAGCCGCGGGCCGTTCCCTGACCTCTGGGGCAGCGAGCGCGTACCTCTACGACGGCCTACGGGCCGAGAAGTGCGACGAGCACTACCTGAAGGCGGAGGGCACGGCGCGGGCCCTGGGCCTGGCGGCGAAGGTGGTGTGCTGGCCGCTGGTCGGGCCCCTGATGACGTTCGCGCACGCGGCGCCGTACGTGCTCAGCGCGGCCAGCGCGGCGGGGTCTCTGGCGTGCGCGGTTGCGCTGCCGCGGCTTGCGGGGGAGGGGGTCCGGGGGGACAGGGGTGGGGCGTTCCTGCGGGACGCGGGCTCCGCGCTGCGCTGCGTCGCGGCTTCGCCGTGGCTGGCCCTGGTGATGGTGCAGGGCGTGGCGGTCTTCACGCTGTCCCGGATCTGCCAGGTCAACCTCTTCCAGCCGATCCTGCTGGACCACGGCATCGGCGAGGCCTCGCACGGCGGAGTACTGGCCGCGATGACGGTCGCGGAGGCGGTGGCCTCGGCCCGTCCCCAGTGGCTGAGCCGTCGCCTGCCACCGGTGGCCTGGGTCTCGATCCTCAGCCTGGTGCTCGCGGGCACACTGGCAGCGATGACGCTAGGAGGCTCATGGGCGGTCATCGCCCTGCTCTGCCTCTTCGCCGCCGCGACGGGTTTCGCGTACCCGATCCAACGCAAGTTGGTGAACGACGCGGTCCCACCGGACGCCCCACGCGCCACGCTCCTCTCAGTGGAAAGCATCGTGGACCGAGCGGTATGCGCCCTGGCCGCGGTAGCCGCAGGCGCCTACCTCTCGGCCGGCCACCTGGACATCTTGCTGTGGCACAGCGCGCTTGTGACGGTCTTGCTGCTGGGGGCGTTTCAAGTGGTGGTGCGGAGTGGGGTGGTGGGGCGGGGGCGTGCTGGTGGTGGGGTGGCGGGGTCGGGGACGCGGGATTTGGCGGCCCAGGCCGCGTCCGGACGGGCGGGTCGGTCAGGGCGCGGGTGACGCGGCCCAGAAGATCGATCTGAGCCAGATGGCCAAATACCGTTCGAGCCTGCTGATATCGCGGACTCAGTGGGCTGAGCCCGACCGCTCTTGCACGGACTGCGGCACCAGTGCTACGTGCTGCCGCGTTTTTCCTGCTCAGGACCTCGTTTGCGCTTGCGTACCCCCAGGTCGGACCCGTTAACGTCGTTGCGGATGTGGCGGGAGGGCCGCCGGGGAGGGTGGGGAGTACGTGTACGCGCAGAGCTGGCAGCGGTTGCTGGATCAGGCGGGGCAGCCCCGGGGCATGACGCTCGCGTCGGCGGGAGCGGCGGGCGGTGGTGGCTC
>NZ_BMTS01000021.1 GCF_014649795.1 Streptomyces melanogenes | reverse complement strand
CGGCGGAAGAAATGCCGCGCTCCGCGCGGCTAATTCTGGCTCCGCCAGAATTCCGCCCAACTTCGTTGGGCGGGGCCGGAATCGCTCCGCGATTCGGCCTGGCGGAATTCGCTCCGCGAATTCCTTGGGCAGGCTAGGGGTTGGGGTCCACCTGTTTTTCGGCTTACCCTAAATTTCTGACTACCCGTCATAAATTCGGCCCGCTTGGCGATTTGGTCTTCCGGCCTCTCGCTGCTTGCCCGCTGTTTTTGTGAGAGACCACCATGGCACACCCGCCTACCGCCCCACAACCCCACCCGCCGACATCAACCCTGGCCTGCGGTACCGATGGTGCGTCAAACTTGAGCCACAGATAGCTTATGGGCTCACCACCCACCCCCGTCCCCCAACCACGGTGGGAGTTCCTATCGCCCCGCAGGGCCCGAGGCGCGCAGCGTCTCTCAGGGGCCCGTGTGGGCCGCGCCAGCAGACGCGCGGAGGCTCTGCCGACGCGCAACCACGAAGCCCGTCCCCGATCCCCGAGGCCGCCGCGCAGCCCATGCCCGCCCCACCCTTTTCTCATTCGGGCAGGGAGAGCGGCAGCAGAGGGGATGTCAGCATCCCGACCACGGGCAAATGGGCTTCTGACCTGGGGCGATCGGAGGTGGGCGATCTGGTGAGGTCAGGAGATAGTGCAAGGGGTTGCGCAGGAGATGGTGCAGGGGATGACGCAGGAGATGGTGCAGGGGTGTTGCCACAGGCCAGCGATGCGGTATTATGGAACACGTCACCCGGGGTGGCCCCCCGGTTCGATGTCGCCACACGTTCGTCAACAGGAAGGCATCAACGTGGAGATCGTTATCGCTGAGGGCAAGGTGACTTCCCTCAAAGTCGAGATCGCGACCGCTCAGGCAATGGCTGCTCGCAGAATCGCGAATTTCCTTCCGCGCCCGGAGCTTCTGCGAGACGCCGTGATCGAGCACAACCAGGACGAGGGCACCACCTCTATCCGGTTCGACACCACGGCCGGTCCCATCCGTTTCCTCCTCCCGGTCTCCCGGGAGTCGGAATTCCAGTTCATTCGCGACAGTGACACCGGGCCCGTCATTCTCGGATCGTTCCGGGGGTTCTCCCTTCCGAGTCGCACCATCGCGTTCCGGATCAGCGAGTTCCTGCGACTGCGCGGGTTGAAGTAAGCGGCAGTCCTGCCGAGGGTCCGGCTCTCCGCCGGACCCTCGGCTCACGGTCCAGCACTACACCCAAGGGAAAGGACAGGAACCGTGAGCATGACCCGCCTTGAGGCCATCGAGCCCAAATACCCTGCGGCGAGCCCGAGCGAGGGCGAAGAGGAACAGGCAGAGGCCGCGTTCGCATCGGTGCTGGCGCAGCTCTCGCCGCGTTTCGGTTTCCGGCGCGAGGTTCGCGAGCTGGCTCAGGCATTGTTTGAGTTGGGGTGGATCGCTGGTGTGCGTACGGGCCACACCTGGCCCTCGCTGATGAACGTGCCCTTGCCGGACGGGACCGTCCAAGAAGTCATGCGTGATTTGGTCGGTGCCGTTGCGGGTGTGCCCCCGCGTCTGGGGCAGAAGGTGCGGTACGAGGGGAGCATGACGGGCCGTCACGGGAACTACTGGATCGCGCACATTGAGGCGCGCCTGAGCCTGTCTGGCCGTCCGAAGGTGCATTACAGCCTTGGCGAGGTTCGGAACGGGCTGCTGCGTCCGGTGCTCCACAACGTGCACGCGGAGAGCCTCACGCCTCTGCCCGAGGACTTCGACCGGGACACTCTGTAGATCGCCGGGGGTGGGGCGGCTGGAGTGTTAAAGGGGTTGCCCCACCCCAAGTTTTAGGTATTATGGAACCAGTTCGGAAGGGTTGGCTCCCTCCCGGACACGCCGAAAGTTCGTCACCAGAAGGGAACCCAAAGTGGCTCACGAGATCGAGCAGTTCACCGACGGGACCGCCGCGTTCGTCTCCGCGAACGAGAGCGCGTGGCACAAGCTGGGCACCGTCACCGCTGGCGCGATGACCGCCGAGGAGGCCATGCGGCTCGCGTCCCTGTCTGACTGGGACGTGCGTCTCCTGCCCCTGACCGCAACCGAGCTCACCGACGACGGTGCTACGCCGCTGGAGGTCGCGGAGCACTTCGCGACCGCGCGCACGCACCCGAAGACCCGCCGCACGGAGACGCTCGGAGTCGTGGGCAGTGACTACCAGCCCGTGCAGAACGAGGAGCACGCGGAGTTGCTCAACCATCTGGTCGACGAGTCGGGCGCACACTTCGAGACCGCCGGATCGCTCAAGGGCGGTCGCCAGGTGTTCCTGACCATGAAGATGCCGCAGACCCTCACGATCGGCGGCAACGACGACGTGGATCTCTACATCGCGGCTTTCAACAGCCACGACGGAGGTTCGGCGTTCCGGCTGGTGGTGACGCCGATTCGCGTGGTGTGCGCGAACACCATGCGCGCGGCCCTCAGCAACGCCCGCTCCTCGTTCGTCGTCCGGCACACCGCCGGAGCCAAGGCCAAGATCGCGCAGGCCCGTTCCGCCCTCGGACTCACCTTCCAGTACGCCGAGGAGTTCGAGAAGGCCGCACAGCGCATGATCGAGGCCGAGATGACGCTCAGTGAGCTCAAGTCGGTGGTGGACGAACTGTGGCCGGTCAAGGAGAGCGACCACGCCCGCGCCAAGACCAACCAGCTCGTGCGGTGGGGTGCCATCTCGAACCTGTTCGAGAACGCCGACACCCAGGCCGGTATCCGGGGCACCCGGTGGGCCGGATACAACGCGCTCACCGAGTACGCCAACCACGTGGCCCCCGCACGGGGCAAGTCCGCCGACGCGAAGGCCGACGCCCGCGCCGAACGGGTGATCAGCGGAGCGGCAAGTGGCCTGATGGAGAAGGCTTTCGCCCTGACCACGGTCTGACCTCCTGACCGCCGGGCGGGCACAACTCCCCCATGGGTGCCCGCCCGGCCCCTCACCGGCCAGCAGTGGCCGCACGGGCCCCGAGCGCGGAGCGCTCACCCCCGTATCAGGAGCGCGGAGCGCTCCCCTTCGGCCCCTGCCGCGTAGCGGCAGCGCGTCGCGTCTGCGGAGCAGACCGCGCGCATAGGACACCCCGCCCGTGCTGCGCCGCGCCCAGAGGCCGGCGGACGACTGTCACCCACCCCACCCACCGCCCCGCGGAAGGCTTTTCATGCGCATCTTGAAGTGGAAGATCAAGGGCATCACGGACGACTTCACCGAGTGCGGCTGTTGTGGCCGCCGGGGACTCAAGCGCACCGTCGCGCTCATGCCGCTGGACGCCGACGGGAACGAAGACGGTACCGCCGAAGACGTCGCGTACTACGGCACATCGTGCGCCGCGATCGCGCTGGGCTGGGCGCAGGGCAAGGTGACGGACACCGCGCGCGCTGCCCAGGCGGAGCGGGAAGAGCGCGACGCGTACGCGCGCCGGATGATCAGCTTGTACGCCCCCGTGGAGTTCGCCCCGGTCCGTGACCAGGCCCGCGTCTTCTACGGCCGCAACGGGAGTCTGCGGGACACAGGCGTGAAGGCGACCGAGGAAGTGGCGAAGTCGCTGGCCGAGGCCCGCGAGACGCTAGCCGACACCACGACCGGCCCGGCCCGCCCGTCGAGGATCGAGGACTTCCACCCCTACGTCGTGATCTTCACCCGTGACGGGCACATCCATCTCGTTCGACGGCTGCCGGAGGACAAGGACGAGCGGCAGAAGGGGGCCGCCGCTTTCCTGCACCACGCCGAGGTGATCCGGGGCAAGCTGCTGATCGTGGCCGCCCTCGACGCCGAGGCCGCGCGCGATGTTGCCTACTCCGACGACCTTGTCCGTGAGTGGAACGCGAAGGCCTGGCAGGATCTTCATGTCTGAGCCCAAGGTCACCCGCACCGGTGAGATCGTCACGGCGTCCGCTGTGGGCCGCGCCGTCCACGTCCTCGCCGCCCTGCTGCTGGCTCTGGACGAGGGCAGCCACCACCTCAGCATCGTTGCCGAGCGCACGAACGGCACGACCGTCAGCGCCGAGCTGTCCCTGTCCGTCGGAGCCGCGCCGCTGCGCGTGACCCACTCCGCCACGGAGTACCTACGGTTCCTTGCCCTGGTGACCTTCGCCCTGGAGTACTGCACCGTGCGTCACGCCGTCCTGGTGGCCACGACCGCCGACGAGCCCGCTCCGCGCGCGTGCGGCTGGACCGTACGGGCCGGATGGCTGCACCCCTTGGGCACCCGCGAACTCCGCGAAGCAGCCATGCCCTGCCCCGGAGTCACCGCGCCGCGCCTGGTCTACCGCGCGCCAGTCCTGCACCACCCCGACGAGTCCACCGAGGACGCCCATGAATGACAAGCCTGCTGTGAGGCCGGATGGATACTGCGGCAACACGGCACCGGTTTCCGGCAGCGTCCGCAGCATCAACACCACCGCGCTGGGCAGCAAGTACGCCCGGATGAACAACCGCCCCTACGGGGCCTGCTCATGTGGCCGTACGGGGATCAGCGTGACCGACCAGGGCGAACTGTACCGCCACAAACCGCCGCAGGAGTGACCGCCGAGGCCGTCCGCCCTACAGGGCGGACGGCCCATCCGGCCCGCACCGCGACGCCCCGCACCCTGCCGTCCGTCCTACCGCGAGAGGAACCGCCCATGTCCACCACCACCGCCCTCACGATCGAGACGCCCACCGGCATCGTGCGCGCCACCGTCGGCCCCCGGCTCATGGATGCCGTCGTGTTCGAGCTGCACGGCGCGATGCGGGGCAGCGTGCACGTCACCGGGACCCACCACCCGCACGACTGGGACCAGTTCACCGCCGTGCGCGCCTGCCTCGGCCCGGTCAACGCCTACGAGACGACCGCCCCCGACGACACCCTGCCCCGGCTCGCCCACGGCCGCAGCGGCTACCACGGCAGCCTCACCCGCTACCCCGGTGACTACAGCGAACGCCCCGAGGTTTGCGTGAATCCGCCGTCGACCGCCGCCGGGAACGAGCCGTCGCCGAGGACGGCTGCGACGCTCACCGCCGTGCTGCGTGCGTGCGCCGACGATGTCGCCCAGCGCGACGACCTGCCCCTGATCCTGGACGCCTCCAGGAGACGCGAGACGCCCCGGCTGCTGCGGTTCCTCAACTGGGCCGCCGCACGCGCCGACGCCGAAGCCGTCCGCTGCGCGGCAGAGTCGCAGTCCGCCCGCCACGCGTTGAAAGCCGCCGTGGCCGTCTGGTGGAGCGTCGCGCGATGGCTCACCGCCCACCCGCATCCCGTACTGCTGCTCATGCTGGCCGACTACTACGGCTCGCTGTCGCGCCACATCCACGTCCTGGAGTGGACGGCTTCCAACCGCGTCGAGCGCGCCGCCGAGGAGAGAGCCCGCGCGGACAGGTACCGGGCCGAGGTCGCCTCTCTGCGCGCCCAGCAGCAGTGCGGCCGCACCCGCCGCAGAGGAGCCCAGGCGTACACCGGAGCCGAGGAGATGGTGTGACCATGCGCTGGCTGATGGCCCTGGGCGAGCGCACCCGCCCCGACACTCCCACTTTCGCCGAGTGCCCCGGCCCGCACGAGGCCCGCGCGGTCGCCCTGGTGGACGACGCGGGGCAGCTGTTTGCCATCCTGCTGGAGTGGCGGCGGCTGTTCGGCAACGACCTGACCGGGTGGGCCAGCCAGGTTGAGGCGGACGACATCGAGAACCTTCCCCTGGACGTGATCGAGAACTGGGGGCCCGACCAGCTGCGCCTGGACACGATGCCGGGTGGCTACGTGAAGGTGTCCGACTACCGCGACCACCAGGCGCTTGCCGCCCTGCCCACCAGGAACAACGTACTCATGCGTCCCTAGGGGAATCCGGCACGAGGGCGGTGGGGCAGCCCCGGGAAAACCAGTTGCTCCACCCTACATTTTAGGCATTATGGAACATGTCGAAGTTAGCGAGGAGATACCCCGTGGCATCGTTCACCCACGCCACCCCAGAACGCTGCGCCCAGCTTGGCCGCGCGCTCACGGCCGCCGGCCTTGACTGGAGCGACAACGGCCGCCAGGACAACCCGTCACGCCTCACGTACACCGTCACCGACCCGCACGGGCGCACCTGGCGGATCAGCCCGGTCACCAACTTCCAGATCGCCCCGTCCAGTCCAGCGCGGATCTGGCAGGCCAGCAGCGGGGGCTTGGCAACGTCCACCGCCGTCCTGTCCGCCCGCAAGATGGCACAGCACATCAGGGATGTTGCGCCGTGAGCGGTCCGCCGCCGTTTCGGCCTGAGGACTTCGACGAGCGGTGCGAGACCTGCCATGCCCCTGCGGGCCAGCTCTGCCACGCATGGTGCGACAGCGGATACACCGCCGATGACGCCCGCGCCGACGCCGAGCGCCACGCCGCCCAGCACGACGCCCAGCGCTCACGGCCGTAGGCCACTGCCCGCCCGTCCCTCTCCCTCGAAGGGAACCCCCACCATGCCACGCACGGACTCCCCGGCAACGACACTCCAGCGCGCCAACGCCGCCCTGTCCACGTTCCCCGACCATCGCCCCCACGGCGGGGTGACGGTCTTCGAGAGGCAGGTCGCCCATCCGGTCGGGGCAGGCGCACGGTGCGCCGTCGCCTCGTGGTGGACACCGGGCGGATCCTCCCGCGCGGTGGCACCGTTCATCGCGGATGCCCTTCGCCGGGCCGGGCTGGTGACGACCGAGCCACACGGCAGCAGCGAGGTGTACTTCGCGCCGCAGCCGCCCGCCGACCAGATCTCCATGCGGTTCCGCCTGGCCCCCGCCGTCATCGGCGGCGGTTGGGGTCTGGTGGACCAGTTCACTGGCGCGTGCGTGCACACGTACGGCGATCCGCAGTGGGCCAAGTCCGTCGCTGAGGGCGCGGAACGAGAAGCGGACGCCGCCCGGCAGGCCGCAGTCGCCTCCCTTGAACTGCCAGGACTCGCAGAAGACCTGATCGAAGACGAGCAGTTCCGGGCTCTGGCCGTGGAGCTCTCCGTCGCCGGGCTGATGCCCTACGGCCTACCCGACATCGACTACACACGTACGCCGGGCTTCCAGATCTACCGCAGCGCGGGTACCGCCAAGGTGGCGAGGGTGCTGGAGCCCTGGGGGTCGGTCCGGCCCGGAGCCCGCTTCGATGCACCCGGGTATGAAGCCGAGCGCTACGACAGGGACATGGAAGCGTACGCGCAGCTCCTCGGCCGCCCAGGCCGAGCGGTGACCGTCGAGCCCGACGGCCTCCGGGTCCAGCTGGACAACCCGCCGCTCTGACAGCGATGCGGCGACGCTGCCGCCCGCCCCGCCCCGCTCGCCCGATGACCGGGGCCCCACCGCGCGCCCACCCAGTGACTTCCGCCGGGGGGCCTCCAACGACGGCCCCGCGCAACCACCGGCACCCGCCCACCCTGAAGAGAAAGGCTCCGCCGTGCCCCGGTCCGCACTCTCCCCGCCGCCCGCGCCGGCCCCCGTGGCAGAGGAGGAGCGCAGGTGTGTCGACTGCGGCCTGCCCTGCAACGAGCAGGTCGCCTCCGTCCGCCGTCTCAGGGGCGGTGCCCGCGCGGTGTACGCGTGCTCCGTCCACGCCGCCCGCCGCCAGGCCCGCTGACCTGCACCTTCGTGGCGGGGCCAGCGCCGATTAGTGCAGTTGCACCACTTCAGCATTTCGGTATTATGGAACATGTCGAGAGAGTGGCTCCCTCTCGACACCGCTGAAAGTCCGTCAACCAGCACAAGGAGGCCAGACATGGCCACAGCCACCGCCGACCAGAGTGCCACCTCCCTCCCCGTCGACACCGACGAGGAGAACCTGACTGCCGTCCTGCTCGACCCGAGCGCGATCGTGCGCGACGAGTACAACGCCCGCGAGCACGACACCGAGCCCGACGCCGAGCTGATCAGCTCCGTGAAGTCCGTCGGCGTCCAGGACCCGGTCAGTGTCCGCCCCCGCCCCGACGGCACCTACACCGCGTTCAAGGGCTGGCGGCGCACCCAGGCCGCGCAGATCGCGAACGCCACCGCCGAGGCGGAGGGCCACCCCCAGCGGCAGATCAAGGCCTACGTCCGCGCCGATCTGGTGGGCCGGGACGCCTGGACGCGGTTCCTGTCGCTGATCGAGAACCGCCAGCGCCAGGGCATGTCCCCGAAGGACACCCTCAAGGCCGCCGAGCTGTCGCTGCTGGGCATGGACGAGGTCGAGCAGACCAAGGCCGCGCGTGCGCTCGGCCTCAAGCGCGGCACCGGCAAGCGGCTCGGCCGGGCGCAGCAGCTCGACGACGCCACCTTGCGCCGGGCCTCCGCCTCGGGCATGGACCTGGAGCAGATCGCCCAGCTCGCGGAGGTCGAGGACGTACCCCTCGCCCAGGACCGCCTGCTGCGGGCGCTGGCCCGCGACGAGGCGGAGCAGGGCGGCGGGCGTGGTCACTGGGACCAGGAACTCGCCCTGCTCACAGCCGAGATGGACGACCGCACCGCCCGCAAGGAGGCGGTCGCGGCACTGGAGAAGGCGGGCATCCCCCTGCTGCCCGCGCCGTCGGCGTACGGGGAGAAGGACACCGCCCGGCCGCTGTCGGAGCTCACCTCGCCACTGGGCAGGCCGATGGAGGAGGCCAGCCACAAGGGCTGCCCCGGCCACAGCGCCCGCCTCGACGACGAGCACCAGCCCGTCTGGTACTGCGCCGACCCGGCCGAGCACGGGCACAAGGTGCGCCCGAAGCCGAAGCCGCACAAGAGCGCCGAGGACGAGGAGGCGGCCGCAGAGCGGGCCCGCACCACCGCGTGCAACCGGGCCTGGAAGGCTGCCGCAGGCCCCCGCAAGGCGTTCGTCTCCCGCCTGGTGCGCGGCAGCAAGGCCCTGCCGGAAGAGGCCTGGCGGTTCGCCCTGGGGGTACTGCTGGACCTGCCCCGCTGCTACGGCAAGTGGGCGCAGCGTCAGGAGAGTGAGGACGTCGCCCAGTTCCTGGGCGTGAAGCTGCCCGAGAGCGCGCTGGAGCAGGTGCGGCTGTCGGAGCACGTCACCCCCTCCAAGGCCCGCATGGCTCACGTGCTGTTCGCGCACGTCGCCGCCGCGTTCGAGCGCGACATGCGCGAGCCGAAGGGCTGGAACGACGCCAGCATGCAGGTCCGCTTCCTGTGGGAGGACCCCACGCCCCAGCAGGCCGCCTACCTGCTGCTCCTGGAGAAGCTCGGCCAGGACGACCAGGGCTCCTACCGGCTCTCCGAGGTCGAGGAACAGGCGGTCGCCGCCCACCGGGACAAGGACACCGACGCCACCGACGAGGCGTGAGTCGCACGGCCAGGCCACACACGCAGGACGGCCGGGCACCGAACGGTGCCCGGCCCCCGTACCCCACGCTCACTCATGAACCACACGGAGCCCCTCATGTCCACGTCCGGTCCTGCGGAACCCGCGCCGAGTCAGCGAGACCAGCCGCTCACCCTTGACGTGCTGCGCCGCCTGGTCGGCAACGACTGGGCACGCCTTCCGGGAAGCACCCTGGTCGTGCTCTCCGCCGACCCCGAAGGCAACGGCTACTCGCCGTTCAGCACCTACGAGCGCGCCCGCTACGCCCCCGAGGATGACGGGCTGCGGGGCGAGGTCTACCCGCTGGAAAGCGAACTCGCCAACGACCCGGAACTGCGCAGGCTCTTCCCACAGATCCCCGACAACGCCGTCGCCGCGCTGGTGATCTACCCGCTCGGCTGACCGACGCACACCCCATAGGCGCCGCACAATCTGCGCCCCCCGGCCCGCCGTCCGGCGGCCGGTCTCTTCCACCGGGCGCACCCCCAGGCCCGGCTCACCGCAGGCAACACCAGAGAGGACCCCGCCATGCCCACTCTTGCCGAGATCCGCGCCCACGTCGCCGCCCTGGCCGACGTGAACGCCCTCACCGCCGTCCAGGAGACGGCCGCCGCCCGGCTGGTCGAACTCGACGCCGCCCAGCGCCCGGTCATCCTCCCCGGCCGCACCGCACGGATCAACACCACGATCCGCCCGGCCTGCCTGCGCCGCCTGACCGGCACCGTCGGCCAGCCCAACACCACGGGCAGCCGCTTCGACTTCGTGCTCGACGAGGACTCCACCGAGCAACTGCGCAGCGACCCGCACAACACCCGCTTCACCGTCCCCAGGGACCAGACGCGGTACCGCATCCCCAAGGTCCCGGCCGCCTGCATCGAGCTCACCAACCCCCCGGCCGACGCGCAGCCGTAGCCCCTCCCCTGTCTGTGGGGGCCCGAGGCGGCGTTGCCGCCTCGGGCCCCCACAGACACAACCCCCGCAACCACCAAGGAGAAAGGAGAGCACCGCACATGTTCGACCGACTCGAATGGGCCGACACCGCCAGCGCGGCGGTCCTGCTCTACCCCGGCACCGACATCGACGACGCCGTCGTCGAACCCGGCGAGATCGCCGTCGCCATAAGGACCGGCAGCAACGGCATCGCCCTCTACGGGACGCAGCAGCAACTCGCCGACCGGCTGCAACAGCTCAGCAACGCCGTCCGCACCGCACCGCCCGTGCTCCAGCACGCGGCCTGCATCGCGGCCGCCCCCGCCTCGCTGCCTGCCAGCGGCACCGTATTCCTGGAGGCACGGCGGACCCGGTGCCGCGAGAGGGCCACCGTGGCCGCAGACCCGCGCCAGGCAACCTGTCCGTACTGCATCGAGGACCACAACGCGGACCCCGCGACCCCGGACCACCTGCGTATCCGGCTCAGCCGCCCCGTCCCCGCGCTGCCCGACGCCGCCGCGCAGCCAGCACGGCCGAGGGAGAAGTGACCACGGTGCGTCCTGGCATACCGGTGCGCTGCCTCCACCGGCCGCTGTTCCAGGGCCTGGTCGTGCCCTGGGTGTCGCTGACCCACAACGGACACACCGCGTTCGGCAGCCTCGACGCCAGCCGCATGCGCCACGCCTTCCACCGGCGGTTATGTCAGATCTGCTCCGGGCGCCTTGAGGAACGGTTCTTCGTCCTCGTCCGTCCCGCCGACCAGGGACAGGGCTACTCCCCCGAGCCCGCGCTGCACCCCGAGTGTCTGCCGTATGCCGCAGCTCACTGCCCGATGCTCAACGGCCACGCCACGCACTACCGCTCGCGTCCCGTGCTTGCCTCGCACCCGGCGGGCCGCCCCTGCCCCGATGCTTCCTGCGCCTGCCCCGCACCCGGCGCCGACGAGGACCACACGGCCCGCAGCGGACAGCCCGCCGACCGGTACGAGGCCTGGATGATCGACTCCCGGCACTACCTGCTGGCGTATCGCCAAGAAGCGCCCGACGTGCCGGTCGGGATCAGTCTGAACGTGCCCATCCTGCGCAAGCGCGTCCTGCGTGAGGCCGCTCTGCCCGCCGACCAGGCCGCCGTGCTCGACCTGCTGCGCACCGCCCTGGGACTGGAGCAGCCCTAGCCCGTGCGTCCCGGGCCCAGCCCGGGACGCCGCCCCCGTCTACGCGACCCCGAAGGCAAGCCGCGTGAGCACCGCGTACCCCGTGACCCTGCCGCCCGTTCCCGACGACCCAGAGACCGTCTGGCATGCCCAGCGCCTCAGCGACACGGTCGTGGAGCGCCCGGCCGAGGGGCGGCCGTCCGCCACGACGCTGTTCGCGATCGACGCCACCAGCCCGGCCGAGGCGGAATTACGCGTCCTGGCGTGGATCAACCACAGCTACGAGGACGACCTCCGCCAGGCAAGCGCCACCGCCGAGCACCAGGCCGGCCCCCACCGCTGGCACGTCAGCCTGCGCATTCCCGGTGAGTTCTGAGCCCACGGCAGACGTGCCGCGCACCCATCCGCCATCCACCGCCCCGAAAGGGAACCACCATGACCACCCCCGAGCCGAAGACCCCCATTCACCGGAACACCCCCATGGGCAAAGCCGTCATCACACTGCACCAACAGCTGACCGAACTGGAGGAGCGCACAGGCGGGTGGCCCGGCGCGGACGTCGTCGACATCCTCGGCGACTGGCTGGAGCAGTTCGACTTCACCGCCGCACAACCGGCCCACGCGCACATCCCGCCGCGCCCGCCGGACAGCGTCTGGCTGCTGCGCCGCTGGGACAGCGACGAAGACCGTGTGCTGCCGTTCACCGACGAAGGCCCCGCTCTCGCCGAGATCGCACGGCACGTACGCGCAAACTGGACCAACCTCCGCAGCCACGAGGACGCCCCGCCCGACCCTCCCGCCGACGACCGGAAGGCCGTGGAGCTGTACTACGGACCCGACTGCGACCGCTTCCCGGACGAGGGCTACTCCCTCCACCGCGCCACCATCCAAGGACGGCGCCTGGGCCGCCTCGTGCCCCTCACCTTCACGTTCCCCCCGCCCGACGTGTGCGAGCGGGCGAACCGCAACGCCGTCTTCCACCCGCAGACCGACGAGAACGACCTCCCGTGCAGCGAGGTCGACGGCATCCTGGTGTTCGCCTACCTCAACCACAAGCTCGGCGCCGTGCAGGTCTCCATCCACCTCGACACCGCAAGCGACCACCTCGTGCGACCCGACGGCACGGTGCCCCTACGCGTCAGCGTCGAGGACACCGTCGTACTCGACGACAGCGGCACCGAAGGCGCACCACGAGAAGCCGTCCTGGACCAGTTGCTCAACGCAGCCGACGCCAGTCACAGGCAGGCCATCCACGCGGCCGCCCTGGCCGCAGGACTCCTGTGGAACTGCCCGGCCTGCCACTGGGACAACCCGGCGGCGGCCGCCTGCTGCGAGGACCCCGGCCCATGCCGGAAGCCCAAGCCAGCCGCACACGACGCGGCCGCGTAGGCGGGGACGAAGACGTCCCGCACGAGCGGCTGAGCACGACCAGCGGAACCGGGAGCGGGTGCCTCCCAGAACAGAAAAACGGGATGACACCCGCCCACGTTTAACGTATTATGGAACTTGCTTCGTTTCCGTGCGCCGCCCGACGTTCATCGCCTCCAGGAGGATCCCCATGAGCGGAGAGACCAGCGCCGTCATCCGCGGCCGCGTAGCCGGAATCGTGCAGCTGCGCCACACCGAACGCGGCACACCCGCCGCCCGGTTCACCGTCATGCAGCTCCCGCGCACCTACGACCGCACACACGGCCAGTGGCACGACAGCGAACCGGTCCCGGTCATCTGCACCGTCCTTGGACCCGTCGCCCGGCACGTCGCCGAATGCCTCACCGACGCCGTGCACGTCATCGCCACCGGCAACCTGGCCCTGCGCGCCAACGTGCTCCACCTCGATGCGGCCCAGGTCGGCGTGGACCTCGCCCACCACGTCGCCTACATCGACGACACCCTGCCCGCCGTCCTCGCCGGACACGCCCCCGCCCCGCACGCCGCACCCGCACCTACGCCCATTCGCCGTGCCGGGCCCGCCCGCCCCACCCCCGCAGTCCGACCGGCCCCCGTCCCCGCCCCGGCCGCAGCCGCTCCCGCCGACTGGTGGGACACCGCGCCGCGCACGCCCTGGTACGCCGTCGCCGCAACCAGCCCCACCAGGCACTGACCGCGCCCGCGAGCCACCCCACCGCACATCGCTCCCCCGGCCTGCCCACCGGCCGCACCCTGATGGAGGTTCACCATGCCCAGCCCAGGCCTGAGCGAACGCGCCGCCCGCGCCGCGCTCGCCGCCCACTTCACTCCCTCCCAACTCGCCGCCGAGCTCGCCGACTTACCCCCGCAGGAAGTCTGGAAGCAGCGCCTGTCCCGCGACAGCAGCGGCCGCCTTTCCCGCTACAGCCCGGCGGGCGGGCTCCATGCCGCCTCTGGCCGGTTCCTCATTCCCTCGGACGAGGCCTGGCCCGCCGCGCTGGCCGACCTCGGTCCCCACTGCCCGCTGGGTGTGTGGGTCCGTGGAGAAGACCAGTTGTCCCAGCTGACCGCGAGCGCCGTCGCGGTGACGGGCAGCCGCAACGCCGCCCGGCAGGCCGTCGCCCGGGCCCAGACCTTCGCCACCGCCATCACCGAAGCCGGTCACACCGTCACCGCGACACTCGCCTACGGCGTCGACTCCGCCGCCCACCAGGCCGCCGCCCGCGCCGGGCGGGCATCCCTGGCCGTCCTGCCATGCGGGCTGGACCGAGCCCACCCCGAAGCTCACGCACCGCTGCTGCGCTCCATCCCCGCCTCGGGCGGCGCCCTGCTCAGCCTCTACCCGCCCGGCACCCCGGCCAGCGGCCTGACCCTCAAGGCCAGCGCCCGCCTGCTCGCCGCCCTCGCCCACGCGGTGATCCTCAGCGAGGTCCTGGACGACGCCGAGCCAGCGATGCACACCGCCACGGCCGCCATCAGCCTCCGCCGGCTCCTGCTGGTGCCGCCCTCATCCACGGACGCGCAGGCGGGCCCGACCGACCGGCTGCTGACCGCGCACCAGGCCGTCCCCCTCACAGACCCCCAAACCGCTCTCGCCCTGCTCTGACCCCGGCCACCGGGCCGTACCCCGCCTCTGCTGGCGGAGTACGGCCCGGAGAGAGGAACCCACCATGCTCACGCACGCGGACTCCTTCGCTGCTGTCGTCACGGCACACCCCGACGACGAAGACCACGCCCCGCTGCTCCAGGACCCCGTACTCGCGCGGGTGGCCCGCGCCGGTGACATAGCCGACGGCGACCTGATCCTGGCCGCCCTCTCCCCGCACCAAGCGGACTACTTCAACGAGCCCTACACCGCCCACCCCGAGCCCTACAACCCCCACTGCCCCTGCGGAGTGTGCTGCGAACTCACCGACCAGCCCGGTCCCGTGACCGTGCTCTCCAACGGCCATCCCTGGCAGTCCTGCGACCCGTGGCCCGCCGACGACCTGATCCTCATCATCCCCGCCCAGCCCCTGCCCAGCCCGGCCGCGAAGGAGTGAGCCGCCATGCCCAACACCGCGTACAGCCTGTTCCTGCCCGGCCTGACCACCGATGACGACCTGGACACCGTCATCAACTGGGGCCTGGGCGCCGACTCCACCGCCTACCTCGCCCGCATGCTCACCGACCCCGCCGCCCACGGCATCGACCTCCAGCGCACCGCCGTCCTCTACATGGCCACCGGCAGCGAGTGGCCCGAAACTCGGCTCCTCGTCGAAGAGTTCATGCTGCCCCTCCTGCGCGAGCACGGCGTGCGCCTCGTTCAGCTGGCGCGCAACGGTCACCTGCAGCAGCACGGGTTCACCGTCCTTGACGACTCGCGCCGCCCCGCGCGGCTCTTCGCCTGCGGGCCGTGGACCCTGTGGGACGACCTGGAGTCCGTCGGCACAGTGCCCCAGCAGGCCGGCACCCGCAAATGCAGCCTGTGGGCGAAGGGCGCCGTCGGCGACTGGTGGCTCACCCAGGTACTCGGCGGGCGCCCGTTCCGGCAGATCATGGGATTCAACGCCGACGAGGAGGGCCGCCGCTTCGGCGACCAGGCCGCCTCGAAGATCCCCGGACGCACCGGCGAGTTCCCCCTCATCGACTGGGGCTGGGGTCGGCAGCAGTGCGAGGCCTACCTCAAGGACCGGTTCGGCGTGTACTGGCCGAAGTCGTACTGCACCTTCTGCTGCTTCCCCACCTCCATGGGCGCCCTGCCCGCTCACCTGGAGCGCATGCGCACCCACCCCGACATCGCCGGACAAGTGCTGCGCCTGGAGTACACCGCGATGAGCCTCAACCCCAACGCCAAGCTCTACGGCCGCAAGAGCCTCCTAGAGCTCCTCAACCCAGCCGAGCCGCAGGACCGGGCGTGTCTGGACGCCTTCGAGCACGCACTAGACATGCCGTGGGCCCTCTATCACGTGCGCCGGCTCTTCCTGCTGTCTGAGTCCGGCAAACGGCGCCCGGTGATGCGCTCCACCGAGCGCGTCGACCTCGGCCGCCCGCAGCAGCTGGCCCAGCAGCTGGCCTCCACTTCTCAGCGGCACCGCGTCGACGTCGAGCACGACCCGGTCTACGGGCGTGCCCAGGCCTGGATCCGCCCCCGCCGCACGGACTGGCCGATGGCGGAGGAACTCTTTGCCACCGCCCCCGCCTGCGTGATCGACAAGCGGGACAAGGGATTTGACCAGGAGTGGAACGTCCTGCTCTCCCGCTCCAGCGTCCAGCTCCCGCTCGCCTGAACCACTGCCCCGCCCACCCCCTCGCCCTGGAGGCCCGCGAGCTCGGCCTGGCCGTCGACATGGGCCGCGTCAACTCCCGCCGTTGGCTGCGCCTTGCACAGGCCATCGGCTGCACCAGCGCCGACGGTACCTACCTCGCCTTCGGCCCCGATACCAATCTTCCCCGCCTCCTCGCCTGGATGAACGAACTCCACACCACCCCAACCCTGTTCGGAGACGACGCATGACGACGACCTGGCTGCGCTACGTGGGCGCATCGATCATGGGTATTCTCGACCCCGTCCCCTCCGCGGTGGCTTCCCCCATGGCCAAGGAGGAAGGCGCCTGGGTCCGCGCCAACGCCTGGACCAAAGCACTGCGCAAGATCGAGGACGCCTACCCCCACGGCTTCCACCGCTGGTGCTCATGCGAGGCCGGCACCTGCCACCCCTGCCGCACCGGCCACCACAGCCATTGCATCAGCACCAACGGCCCCCGCGTCGACGAGCACGCCAGCACCATCACGGACCGCGGCGGCTTCGTCGTCGCCGTGATCTGCTACGGCCCCGACCAGCAGCCCTGCCGCTGGATCTGCCCGTGCACGCACGAACCGAACGCCGAAGCAGACGAGGCCGCCGCCGGCCACGTCCCCGAGACGCAAGCGGTGCCGACCACCCACCGGTCGACGGCGCGTTGCCCGTCGTCCGCGCCCGTGTCCGCACCGGACGGGCAGCTCTCCCTCTTCGCCGACGCCGTAGCCCCGGAGGAGTCCACGGGCGGTGAGGCGCCATGACGTACCCGGTCCAGGAGACGCTCCCGTTCGAGGACCTGCCGGAGATTCCGCCCACGTCGCCCAGGTGCCAACGGTGGCGCCACGGTGCGCACAGGTTCGTGTTCCGCCTCGGCCGGACCCGCCGCGAGCGGGAGGAGATCGAGCTCGGCCTCCCCACGCGTCGGCCTTATCCCAAGCAGCCCGACCCCGAACCATCGCCCGCCAGAACCACGGCGGCACCGTCCGCCCGCTGAGTTCCCCCGACTGCTGCTCGTCTCGATGGAGTTGACATGCCTTCGCGTCCCACCCACTCGTCCACCATGCCCGACCTGACTTCGTACGAATTGCTCGCCCCGCAGCTGTCCGGCGGCAAGGACAGCGCGGTCACGATGGCCGTGTTCATGGAAACCGCCCGGGCCGCCGGTGTGGAGGACCGGGTGCTCTCGTACCACTCCAGTCTTGGTGTGCTGGAGTGGCCCCCGTCGTGTTGGACAGCACCCGCATGCCGCACAGCCTGCTGACCGAGATCGCGGCCTACGGGCGCTTCCCCCGGACGGGCGGCCCGTACTGCCGCAGGGCGGCGAAGGAGGGCGTGGTCTCCAGCGCCTGGACGCCGATCGTCCGCCGCCTGGGGCGCGAGCTCGGCCGTCCCGTGCGGATCCTGAAGGTCATGGGCTTACGCAGTGACGAGGGAGCCGACCGTAAGAAGCGGCCGGCCTTCCGAACGGTGCAGGCCAACAGCGCGCGGGTCGTCGATGAGTGGCTACCCATCAAGGACTGGCCGGCCGACGCCGTCAAGGAGTGGCACGCCGACGCCCCCGTGCCCTACAGCTGGACGTACGACTCGGCGCCCGGGGCTGGTGACTGGGCCGGCACCTCCCGCTGCTCCTGCTCGCTGTGTGTCTTTCGCTGCCCGTCGCGACGTGCTGCTGGCAGTCGCCCGGCGGCCGCGGCTTGCCGACCTGTACGCCGAAGTCGAGCAAGCACGGGGGACAGTTTCCGGTCCGACTGGCGCATCACGGACCTCATCCGCCACGCCCGAACCTGCGAGGCCCCCGAACCGGGCGTCATCTGCCGGGACGACGGGCCGGAGTTCACCGCCCTGCAGGAACAAGTAAGGGCAGCGCTCAAGCAGAGGCCGCGCAAGGAACCACAGCTCGCCCGCCGTAGCGGGCGCGCGCAGTGCGACGGCTGCACCGCTCACCGCTGATGTCCCCACCGCCCACCGCGCCCCAGACGTAGCCTGCCGCATCCATGTATCCTGGCACGCTGCCGATTTGGAGGTCTGATGATGTCTAACAAGCCGGATGACTTGATCACAGCGCAGCAAGCAGCCGAAATGCTGGGCAGGAGCCGCCGCCGCGTCGGTGACGTTCCTGCTGTTGATGATGCGCCGAGGGCAGCTGGTATCGACTTGTTCAACGAGGAGCGGGTCACCGAGGACGAGGCGACCGCTAGCACTGATCGAGAACGAAGGGAAGCAGCAGCCAAGCGACAGATCACCTCACGGCACCGACGCCCCTCCCCGGGAAGCGCATGGGCGAAGCTGGAGCCGAATTGCTGCGAAGGATGTGGCTTCTACGGAGAGGGCATCTCGGAGCGACCTATCACCCCGGACATCGATGATTGCCCAGAACAGAGGGCAATTGCCGGTGTGTACTCGAACCATCCGGCCTACGAAAATCGCTGGGCACAGGCGTAGGGGTGGCAGAGACGCGGGCGACCGACCGCTGAGGTTGCCCACCGCCGCTGCCCTGTACCCGACCGCGAAGGCGCCGCCGTCTGCAGCGCGGACATGCAGTGCCCCTCTTCCACCGTGCCGTACAGCTGGGCGTACGACTCGGCGCCCGGCGCCGGTGACGGGACCGGTATCTCCCGCTGCTCCTGCGCGCCGTGCATGTTCGCCTCCCGCCGCGACCTGCTGACCGCTCGCCATCGGCCACCAGCCGTGGCTCGCCCGCCTGTACGCGGAAGTCGAGCAAGCACGGGGGCAGCTGCAGCCCGACTGGCGTATCGCCGACCTGATCCGGCACGCCACCACCTGCGGCACGCCCGCCCCGGGCGTCATCTGCCCGGACGACGGATCGGAGCGCGACGGCTGCACCACTTATGGCCAACAGCCCCACCGCGCCCCAGGCGCAGCCGGCCGCAGCAGACGCGGCTACCGTGGAGATAAGGAGATGACCATGGAGGCAAACACCACGGCCCTGCTGCTCGACCTGGCTGCCCAGGCCCAGAGCGCGGGCGCCCCGGACACGCTGCACGCGTTGCTGCACGCGGGCCACCGGGCCTGGTGCGCGGGCCTCGCCGATGTCCAAACCGGTGTTGCCCGGGAGAGCGCACCCCTGTCCGACGCCGAGCTGGCCCGGCGGTGCGCCGCCGCAGGCGCAGGGTGGGAGGCGGACATGACCCGCGACGAGGCGCTCTCCGCGCTCGCGTTCGCGATCTGGGATGCCACTCCGGCCGCCATCGCCTACACGGACCTCGAAGAGCGCGCCGCGCTCCATGGGGTCAGTCTCGTCGGCGAGGAAACTCTGTAACTGGCCTCGCGCTGAGCTGGACACGAAACCACCACCTTTGGCATTATCGAACTTGTCGCGCTCGACCGGGCGCCGGCACCACCCGATCCATGCCAAAGGGGCTCAGATGTCTCCCGCCGAGCGGCTCGTGGACACCGCGCAGATCGTGTCCGAGTTCGGCACGAGCAAGTCCCGGATCAGCGAATGGAGCAACAACCCGGACAGCGGATTCCCCGCGGTCGCGCACATCGAGGGCCGCAAGAAGTTCTGGCGCCACCACGAGGTCGCCGCGTTCTTCGCCCAGCGCGCCCCGAAGAAGCGCACCCTGCCCGCTGCGGTCCTCGAGGCCGACCAGGACGAGCTGCTGACCAAGCGCGAGGTGGCCGCGCTCCTGGGCTACACCCGCACCTCCACCATCGACGCCTACTTCCGCGACCGGCCCGGCTACTTCCCCGAGCCCGACGAAGACATCGACACCCCGATGTGGCGCCGCGGCACGATCGTCGCCTGGGCCACCAGCCGCCCGGGCAAGGGCCGGCGCGGCCCCGTCCCCGCCGCCGCCCTGCCCGACGTGCCCGTCGAAGGAGACCCCGACGAACTGCTCGGCACGGCCGAAGTCGCCAGCCTCCTCGGCTACGGCAGCGCCGCCTCCTTCTCCAGCGCCCTCTCCCAGGGGCGCATCCCCCAGCTGCCGGAGCCGGACACCCTGCAGCGGGAGGAAGGCCGACGCGGCGGGGCCCGCAAGAAGTGGCGCAGGTCCACCGTCCTGGCAGCTGCCCGCGAACGCGGCGTCCTGCCGCCGGCCGATCAGGACGAGAACGAGGACCTGGTCGGCGCCGCCGAAGCTGCCCGCATCCTCGGCTACAGCGACGCCGACAGTCTGTTCAGCGCGCTCGCCCACGGGCTCCTGCCCGACCTCGAGCAGCCCGACGGATTCGAGTACCGGCGCGGCAGCGCAGGCCGCCCGCGCCAGCAGCGCTGGAGGCGCACCCGCCTCGAGGAACTTGCCGAGCGCCGCTCCTCGGCATCCTGACCGCACCACCCCCACCCCGTGCCCCGGCACGGGATACCGTAAGACCGCGGCCTCTGGTTTAAGGGAACGACGAACTCCCGGCGGGCCAGAGACCGCACGATGGCCGGTACGGAGCGGCTAGCCACCACTCCCCCGCGAAGCCGCACGGCTTCGCGGAACCGGCCATCGCTACGGATCCCCTGCCACTGCTGCCTCAGCCACTCCGCGAAGTACGTCCTGAGCGGGTTGCGTGAGGCTCCTGCCCAGAGGCCGCGGGCAACCCCGCAGGGTTGATCGGAGGCAGCAGGCCGTTGCCGGGCCACAGGCGAGATCCTGCTTCCGCCCAGGCCAAATGCCGGCCAACCACGGCGAGGACCTCGATCCGCTCGGCGGGCCCGTATGCCCGATGTTCCCCGGACGTGGGGTCGACGGCGCGGATCTCGCTGTGGGGGCCGGCGCACACCAGGGCGCGGGCGATGTCTGGCAGCCCCAGGCTGAGGGCGTCGCAGTCGCGGTCACGGACAAGCCGCAGCAGATCTTGGATGGCTGCCTCCCAGTCTCCGACCTCAGGCCAGCGAGCGCCTCCGCCGAGTTCGTGGGTGAGCGTGGACAGCGGCACGATCTCTCCCGGCTGACGGCCGTGGACGAGGCGGTCGTGGATGCGGGCGCCGTCGGGCTGCCGAACGCACGGGTGCAGCAGGGAGGATGCGGCCACGACACTGGTGTTGATCTCCTGGGCGTCGGGCGGGTAGTAGGGCTCGTGCGCGAAGAGCAGGTAGACGTCCACGGCGGGGAGTGCCGGGCCGGGTTCGGGCTGGTTCATGGGGAGGGTTCCCTTCTGCAGCGGCGGGTTCGGTACACGACGGGCTGCCGGATCGGTCGTGGGCCGGGGACCCGGTGGATTCGGGCCCAGGGGCCGGCCGGGGTCGCAGACCTGGTTCGCGCCGGCTGCGCCGTGCTGTGCGGTGTACCCGGGGGTCTGGGCGACCTGGTGGGCGAGTTCGAGCATCAGTCGTTCGAGGGCGATGAGGTCGGCTGAGGCGGAGCAGGTGTCCCGGGTCTGGAGCAGGCCTGCGGCGTCCCACAGCAAGCTCTGGCCGGCCTCGGCCGAGCGGTGCAGCTCGTAGCGGTGGCTGCCAGCGGCGGCCTGGAGGAGAAGGGTCTGCAGGACGGTGAGGCGCTGGAGGTAGCGGCAGGCGATGTCGCCTTCGACGATGCGGACGTGTTCGCGGGCCTGGGTATCCAGCCAGTCCGGGAGGTGCTCGGCGAGCAGCGGGGCAAGGAGCATCGCTGGCAGGGCGACGTCGAGGGGGACTTCGTGACGAATGGCGACCAATCCGGCGAGCAGGCTGATGAGGGCGATGGCGGCAGCGGCGAACCGCAGCGATCCGGGAGGGGTGCCCACGGCGATGCGCTGGGCGGGGCGCCGGGTCAGCCAGCGTGGGGCCAGTCGCTGCAGGCGCCTGGCGGCCGGGGTGAGCACGCCGATCTGGCAGGGGATCTCAGGCGGGGTGCCATCGCCGGGGACGGTCCAGGCGAGCCATCCCCAGAGGGTGTGTTCGTGGACGAGGACGAGCTCGCAGGCGGCCGAGCAGGTGTGGTCGCGGACGTGGCCGGTCCGCACGGCGCGGGAGCGTTCCTTCTCCCACCGCCCAGGATCACGGGCGAAGGGGTGCTCGCGTTGCGCGGTCGCAGTCGGCGGCGGGGTGTGGGGTCTGTTCGTCACGAGGTGCTTCCTTCCAGGTGGTGGTCTGTCAGGGCCAAGGCGCACGTGGTGCAGCGGCCGTCGCCGTCTGGGTGGGCGCGGCGGGGTGTGGGGCCCTGGCAGGTGCGGCAGAGCGGCCAGCCGAGACAGGCTGGGCAGAGGTCCTCGCCGGGGGCGGTTCCGGGAACGCCGCAGCCGGCGCATTCGACGAGGGCCCGGTAGGCCAGGGCCTCGCTCACCGTGCGCGCGGCGGCGGGGCCGCTCATCGGCTCCGGCGGGTCATCCCACAGAGGCTGGTCGTGGTCGGCCGCGCTGGCGGGCGGTGGGTAGGCCTGGGCGGCGCGCAGGCGGGCGGCGATGATTGCTCCGACCGTGTTCCGTACCGGGTGCGGCAGGGGCCGGTCGGCAATGACGTGCCGCAGTTGCTGAGCGGTCCAGCCGGCCTTCAGCATCACGGTCACGACGCGGCCTTGATCGGTCAGCGCCTGCCCGGTCAGCAGCAGCTCGGGGCGGGCCGCGCCGAGGTCGAGCAGCAGCTGGACCCCTGGGGGCATCTCATCCGCCGCGGACGCGGCCGACGGGGGTACCGGTGTGGCCGGTTGGTTGGTCCGTCCCGGTGTTCGCGTCCCTTCGCTGCGGCACGGACGGAGGGGTCTGGTGTTCTGCTTGGTGGTCTTCTTTCTGTTGGTTTTCTTAGTGGACCGATCAGCCAACGTAGGGTCATCCACTGGTGGAAAACCCGATTCTGGTTGTGACCTGCTGCTTTGCAGAGCGGGCAGGTCGGTGATGAAATACGCCGCCGCGCCGAGCGTGCCGCTGGGGCCGCGCTCGCGTTGCCGCACCAGGAAGCCGTGCCTCTCCAGCTCCTTCAGCCCGCTCTTGACAGCTGAGTCACCGTCGCGGCCACGGCGGGCGAGGTCGGCGACCGTTAGCTGCCAGCCGTTCCTGTGCGTGCTGACGTACCCGAAGATCCCCTTCGCCTTGTAGGAGAGCCGGGAGTCGCGGAAGAGCCCGTTGGCGATCTGGGTGAACTGGTCAGCCGCCATCACACCTCGGCGGATCCCCGCCGGGAGGCCGCCGGGGTGCTCGGCCTCGGTGGCCGCGGCCGCCGCGTCGGCCTCGGCCAGCGCGAGATCCAAGCAGGCCGGGCGGTCGGTAATGCAGTAGGCGATCTCGCCCAGGGTGCCGTCCGGGCGGCGCAGACGTTCACGGATCAGGTAGCCGTGTGCCTCGAGTTCCTGCAGGCCGGTGCGTACCGCTTCCCGTCCGTCCGGGCCCAGGCGAGTGAGGTCGGCGACCGTTAGCTGCCAGCCGTTCCTGTGCGTGCTGACGTACCCGAAGATCCCCTTCGCCTTGTAGGAGAGCCGGGAGTCGCGGAAGAGCCCGTTGGCGATCTGGGTGAACTGGTCAGCCGCCATCACGCCCCGGCGGACGCCTGCTCCGAAGCGGCTCACCGCCGTACCTCCCAAGCGGGCCGCGTGCGGTGGCCAGGGCAGCGCACGCGGCCCGCCGGGGTGGGGCGGCCGCCGGGCCTGGGGGCGCGGGCGTGCGTGTGTTCCATGTCGTCAGCTCACCCGCCGGCCCCGACCATGCTGGCGGCCACGAGCCCCGACCATCGGTCACGATCGGGCAACGTAGCCGTCTAGCTGCCGTGGTCGGGCTCATGGTCGGGCCGACCGTGCGCCTTCGGCCCAGGCGCTCAGCCGTTGCGCAGCCACGCTGCGCAACCCCGGACGGGCGTCGTGCAGTCGGGCTGCGCAGCCAGCCGAGGATTCTGCGCAGCCGAGCTCTGCGGATGCGCAGTCCGCCCCTGTTGTTCCTGTTCTTCTCTTGCGCAGGTTCGGGTGGCCCGGTGCGCAGGCTCCTGGCGGGGCTCGGTCGGCTTCCGTCCGCGCATCGGTATTCGGGTCTGGTGGCCGAGCGGCATGTGGTCGCACAGCGGTCGCGCGTCCGGGGAACGTGCACCGGACACCATGGCCTGTCGCCAGCTCGCGGCTGCCCCATGGTCGGGCCGACCATGACCCCGACCATGGGCTTCGTGTCGCCATCGTGACCATGGTCGGGGGTCCGTGGTCGGTGGTCGGGTCGGGGTCGCCGGGTTTCCTCAAGGTCAGCAACATTCGTTCTGACCTGGGAGTTTGACCATGTCTCCTGGCAAGCAGGCCTCACAGAGCGAGGCCGCTGCGCCGATGGCGGCCGGCGCCCGGCTAGAGGCGATGCGCCGCCGCGTCCGCTTCTCACGCGTGGCGGTCTGGACCGCCATCGCGGCCGGCCCCATCGCCCTGGGCGTCGCCGTCGCCTCCATCCCGGCCACGGTCGAGGCAGCCCCCGCGGCCAAGTCCACTGCCGTGCGCACCGCGGCGGCCGCCATCGACCCGGGCGGCTATGCGCAGGTGTTCGTGAGCGCCTGGTTGCGCAGCAGTGCGGACGACGAGACGAGTGCGCAGGCGCGCCTCGTGCAGTCGATGGCGCCCGACGTCGATCTGCCCAACCCGGCGGTTGATGCGCAGTCGGCGCCCCAGTCCGTATCGGCGGTGCGCAGTGCGCAGCGCGCGGACGGTGCGTGGGCGGTGACGGTGGCTGCGCAGTTGCCCAACGGGTCGGTGCGGTACTACGCCGTGCCGGTGGCGTCGGACCGTACGGGCTCTTCGTTCACGGTGACAGGTGCGCCCGGCGTGGTGGCCGGCCCGGCGCGGGCCGAGCTGCCGAAGTCCTCGTCGTACGCCATGACCGTCCCCGAGGGGCATCTGTCGTCCGCCGTCGGGGAGTTCCTCACCGCCTACCTGACGGGAGCCGGCGAGGTCGACCGCTACCTCGCTCCCGGCGTGAAGCTCACCGCCGTCACCCCTCCCCCGTACACGTCGGTCTCCGTAAAGCAGGTGTTGGCCGTCGAGGAGGCTGCGGCTGCGGAACAGGTGGCGGCAGACGACACGACGGTGCGTGTTCTGGTCCGGGTGGAAGCCCGGGACGCGGCCGGCCGGTGGCCGCTGGCGTACGGGCTCACGCTCAAGGCCCGATCAACCAGGTGGGAAGTTGCCGCGCTGGAGTCCGGGGCTGCCCAGGACGGGGGTGCCCGATGAACACCGTGCACGGCCTGGTGCTCGCCGGGCAGCTGGACGACCTCGGCAACTCGTGGATCACCATGTTCCAGCAATGGGCGACCAAGGGCCTGCAGGCCGGGCTGATCTGCCTCGTCGTCGTCATCATGATCCAGCGGTTCAGCCTCAAGGCGGGGATCGGTGCTCTGCTGCTGATGGTGATCGCGCTTGGTCTGTACAACGCGCGCAACGACCTGGCGAACATGTTCACCGATGAGGTGAAGAACCCGTCCAAGGGCGCGCCGGCCGTTCCCGGGGTCGTCCAGTCCGAACTCCCCGTCTCCCGTGACCACTCGCCGGGTTTCGGAGGTTGGCTGTGACCGCGGCAGCCGTCCGGGTGGGCCGCTTCTACACCGCCGCCCGCCGCCATCCGTGGGTACTGGGCAAGGTCGCCGACTGGAAGATCCCGCTCGGCCCGTACACGCCCGCGCAGATCGCTGTCGCCGTCGGCGGCGGCTTCCTCCTGGTCAAGACCATCGGCTGGTGGTCGTGGATGGGGCCCATCCCTCTGATCGGGTTGGTCCTGGTCATCTGGATGGTGCGCCGACCGAAGATCCGGGGCCGCGCGCCGATGCAGGCCGCTTTGGGCTGGGTGCTGCTCGGCTGGCAGCCCCGAGGCGGGCGGATCGGCGGGCGGGCCGCCCGCGACCGCGCTCCCCGCCTGCTTCTCGCCGGCTTCACCGTCGAGGCCGCGCCCGGCCTCGCAGCGCAGACCGCACCCTCCCCTGCGGGTCAGCGTCGTCCGGCCCAGGCGCCACACCGGCGCCCGGCCGCAGAGCGCTCGTTTGCACCCCGCCGCACACAGCCCGCTGCTCTCGCCGTAGCAGCGGGGCCGGCGTCGGGTGTGCAGCAGCTGCTCGCGCTCGTCCAGCAAGGGGGTGCGCAGTGAGGGTTCCGATCCGCCACATCGCCGGGCACCTGGTGTGGTCGACGCAGGGCAGTGTGTGGGCGATCTACCGCCTTCACCCGGGCCCGGACGCCCAGGGACGTCGTGAGGAGACCGTCCAGGGCACCTACGTGCCCGCCGCCGTCCGCGACGAGCAACTGGCAAAGATCACCCACTTGGTGCGCTCGCTGTCCGGGGCTCCGCGCCTGTACGGCATCTGCGCCCAGGTCGACCCGGGCGAGATCGCCCTGCGCATGATCGAGGGCATCGAGCCGGCCGAGCCGGTACCGGGTGAAGACCGGCACCCATGGGTGGAGAACGTCGAGGCCACGCTGGATCTGCTGGACGACCAGGAGATGCACCGCCGCACCCTGTGGCTGGCCGTACCCCTGCAGACCGAAACACGCGGCCTGCAGATGTCGGCGTCGCTCGGCGCGGCGTGGGCAGAGGTCGCTCCGGTGCTGGGCATGCGCCCGGCGCCGGTGACCCGGCGCGAAGTGAGCGCGTACTGCGAGCAGGCCTCGCGGGTCGAGGCGGCGCTCGCCGGCGGCATCGCATTCCGCCCGGCCCGCCCGGCGGAGATCGTGTGGATGATCCAGCACGCTCTCCACCGAGGCCTTGCCGAACCGCTGCTGGCGGAGGCAGAGACCAGTGAGCTGTACGGCGGGCAGCTGCGTGACGGAGTGCTGCGCTCCCCCAGCTACGCCGACCTCGGGCAGGTCCGCCTGCAGGAAGGCGGCATCGACCCCGAGCTCGATGACGTCGACGAGCTCAAGAGCGCGGGCCGTCTCACGCGGTCGGGCCGCAAGGCCTGGTGGCGAGTGAACACCGGCTCGCCGCTCGGGCGGCGCTGGCTGCAGGTCGAGTGCGAGACAGGGGTGGGCTACCAGGCGCAGTTGGCGCTGGCCGAGTGCCCGCCCACGGTCAGCCAGGACGCCGCGGACCTCTTCGCCCAGCTGGAGATGCTCGACTTCCCGGTCGACTACACAGTCGACCTGACCTTGGTGCCTGCGGAGAAGGCCCGCGATCAGGTCCGGCGCAAGAAGAACGAGCTGATCGACCAAGCCGACCAGTACGACGCCCGCCCCACCGGCATGCCTGCCTCCTTGACCGAGGCCGCCCGAGACCTGGGCGAGCTCGACACTCGCCTGTCCCGCACCTCGGTCGAGGTGGAGGTGCAGTCGGTCACCGTGCTGACGGTGTGGGGGCCGACCGCCGCCGTGTGCGACGCCCGGGCCCGCGCCCTGGCCGCGCTGCTCGGCGGCGCCGACTATCGGGCCGTGCGCCCCGCCGGCCTGCAGGAGGCCCTGTTCACGCTGGGCCTGCCCGGCACCGTACGGCCCGGTGTCGTACGGGAGTTCACCCAGCACCAGGTCTCAGAAGACTGGGCGCTAGGCGGGGCCTTCACCGCTGCGGAGGTCGGTGATCCCAACGGGGTGTTCCTCGGCATCGACCTGGATTGCGGTACCACCCGCCCCGTCATGATCAACGTGGCGGATGCGCCCAAGGTCGACGCCTCCGCCTCGATGGGCATCGTCGGCGATCTCGGCGCGGGCAAGTCCGTGCTGCAGAAGCTGATCGCCGAGGCGGTGTGGGCGCGCGGCGGCTGCGCGATCTGCATCGACCGCACCCCCGTGCGTGAATGGGCCGTCTTCGCCCGCACCGCCACCGGCGGCCGTGCCCAGATCATCGACGCCGCCCAAGCCGAGGTGTCCATCGACCCGCTGCGAATCTTCGGCGGGCCCGAAGGCCGCCACTACGCCCTGTCCTACCTCACCCTCCAACTCGGCATCGGCCCCATGAGCACCAGCGGTGAAGTCCTGCACCACGCCGTGGAACAGGCCGCCGCCAGCGACACCCCCTGCATGCAGCAGGTCGTGGACGTCCTGGAACAGATGGCCACGAGCGGGACCGGCAAGCGGCAGGACGCGGCCGCCACCCTCGCCGGGCTGATCCGCGTCGTCGCCACCAACCCGCTCGCGCGGATGGTCTTCGACCCGACGCTGCCGCCCGTACGGCTGGACGCCTCGAGCACCACCGACATGATCGTGATCACCACGGCCGGTCTGACGCTGCCCCCCAAAGCGGCGTTCGACAAGCCCGAGGTGCTGCACCAGCAGCCGCTGGAGGCACTGATCGGCCGCGCGGTGCTCTACCTGATCGCCGCCCTCGCCCGCCAGACCGCCTTCGCGGACCCTGATCGGTTCACCGCGGTGGTGCTGGACGAGCTGTACTGGCTCACCTCCTCCGCCGAAGGCACGGCCCTGGTCCACGAGATCCTCCACGACGGCCGCAAACACGGCGCCGGCCTGCTCGGCGCCTCCCACGACGCCCTCGAACTCGGACCCGACCGCGGCCTGATGGCCTACCGGGCTCTCGCCCGCACCGCGGATCGCGAACGGGCCCGCCGGGGCCTGGAGTTCGTCGGCCTCGACCCGACCGACGGCGAACTGCTGCGGCTGGTGACCACCGGCCTGTCCCCCGTCGGCCAGAAGGGCCGGGAGGGCGAGTTCCTGCTGACCTGCCCGCGGCAGAACACCGGCCGCATCAAGGTCTCCATCCCCCGCATCCCGCGCATCGCCGCCTCCATCACCACCACACCAGGACGCCGCACGGGCGCTGCCCCGCCCTCCGTGCCGCAGCCGCTCGCCGGTGAAGCCGTGCAGACCCGTCAAAGGGAACACGTCTGATGACTACTTCTTCCTGGGACTACTCGCGGCGCGTAGCCGCCGCGAGCGTCCTGACCGTGATCGTCGTCGTGGTTGCCGCGGTCGTGCTCGCCCTGGGGGCGGGCGTGCCGGACGCGTGGTGGCCGCACACCGGATGGGCCTTTGCCGCTGACGCTGCGCACCCCTGCACCCAGATCGTGGGCCCGGCCAAGGCGTCCTGTGAGCGCGGCGCCGCGAGCTCCGCCTCCGGCCAGCATGACGCGGCCGGCGGGGTCTGGAGGCTGCTGCCGGCCAGTGCAGGCCTGGGTGCTCTCGTGGTGTGGCGGCTGCGCGGCACCGTTAGGCAAAGGCGGCGCTGACGTGTTCCGTCCCGATCGCGCGGCTCTGCGTTCCGCTGGTTTCGTCGTCCTGCTCACCGGCGCGTTTCTCCTGGTGAACACCCAAGTCGTATACGCCGCCAGCAGCAACGGCGAGACCGGCGACCTGCTGGCCCCGCTGAACATCGCCTCCTCCGAGGGAGTACCCATCGACGGGTACGACCTGAACGCCTCCGGCGGCTCCATCGTCGCCTTCAAGAGTCAGGCCCTCTCCTTCGCCCTGTCCGGCCTGTTCACCCTGATCCGGCTGCTGGTAGGCCTGGCCGGGTGGGCGGTCGAGATGGCCTTCCGCTTTCCGCTACTCATGATCCTTTCCCACCCCGCACAGAAGGCAGCTGACACCTACAACCAGGTCGTCGTCGACACACTCGGTTTGAAAGGGCTCTTGCTGGCCTGGGCGTTCGTCTTCGCCGCCTTCATGCTGGTGCGCGGACGGGTCGGCCGGGGACTGGGTGAAATCTTCCTCACCCTGCTGATCGGGGCGATCGCTGCCTCGGCACTCATCCGCCCGGACACCCTGCTCGCCCAGTCCGGGCCCCTGGGGCAGGCCCAGCAGGTCGGCACGGAAGTGGCGCAGCAGAGCATGGCCGCCTACGACTGGGGTGGCAAACTCGCCAGCCGCGGCCCCTGCGATGCCATGGCCGGCAACGCCGAACGCACGTGCCTCGCCCAGCCGGGCCACCAGTCCACCGCAGCAGCGGCGGTAGCCCGCCCGCTGCAGGACTCGCTCACCAACGCGCTGATCGTCAAGCCGTACATGCTGCTGCAGTACGGGCGCATCCTCGACCCGGGCAAAGCCGCCGACCGCCAGGCCTACGCCGTGCACCTGAAGTGGGTCAGCGGCGGCTACAAGCCCAAAGACGATGTGCCGGGCGGGCCGTGCAGCCTGATCAAGGGCCCGGCCAAGCAGTACTGCCTGGCCGGACAAGGCGGCGCAGCCCCCAGCGCCGACGCCTTGCCGTCCCTCACCGCAGCGGGTGACCTGCTGGATTCACCGCACCCGGTCCTGGGCGAAGACGACCAGGAATTCGCGGCGTTCCTCGCCGATCTGAAGAAGGCCGGGCCGGTCGGCAGGGCCTGCGCGGCTTACGCGGAAAAGCCCACCTGGTGGCGGGTGGGCGGCGCCGGACTGCTGCTGGTTGCCGCACTGTTCGTCTGCGGCATGCTGCTCTCCAGTGCGGTCGTGCTGCTCGGCACTCAGGGCATCTGCGCGGCCGCAGCGGCCGTCGGCGGCGTCACGTTCGTTGCCGCCATGCTGCCAGGACCCCCGCGGCAGAGCGTCTGGAAGTGGCTCTCCCTGTGGGGCATCGCGGTCCTGGCCGTCGTCGGCATCTGTGCGTTCATCCCGTTCTTCGGGATCGCCGTCGATGCCACCGTCACCAATGGCCCGGACCTGATGGTGGAGCGGATCCTGCTCATCGATGTCCTGGCCATGGCCGGTGCAGCCGGGCACCGCCGCTTGCTCGCGTCCATCTCCTCCTTCGGGCGCCGGATGGCGATGCGGATGCGCTACGCCAAGATCGGCGGCACCCACCTGCCCGGCGACACCTCCGAACTCGGTGCCGCGCTCGCCATGAACTCCCCGGCAGCGCTGGGCGGTTACGGCGGCGGGCTGCGCCTGTTCACCGGCACCGGCGGCCGGTACGGGATGCTCGGCACCCGCCAGCGCCTGCTGGGTGCGCTGGGCTCCCTGGCCGACGGTACGGGGATGCCGGTGGACACCAGCGCCGTGCTGGCCGATGCCAGTGCCGAAGCCGGACGCGGACTCGCCCCCCTCACCGCGGCCGCCGCCATCGGCGGGCTGGGCGCGCGGCTCGGCGTCAGGGGCGGGCACTGGCTGCTGATCGGACGCAGGCCGGACAAGGAGCAGCTGGCCAAGTGGCGCAAACCCACCGCAGACGGGGACACGAACAGTGGCGGACCGTCGGGTGGCGGGAGCGATGGTTCTGGCGGCACCGGTCCGCGTAGGCCAGGTGGGCCACCGGACCGCTACCGCGACGCCGACGGCCAGATCATCGACCGCAACAGCGACAAGGTGCTGCACGACCAGCACACCGACCGCACCCTGCTCTCCACCCGGGCCCACAACCGGCTCATCCGCTACCGCGGATACCGCATCCTGCACCGTGGCGGGCGGACCGCGTACGGGGCCACCGTCGGGCTCCCGGCCAACGTCCGCCGCACCCGCGCGGGCGACACCGCTGCCTCCCGCTACACCCAGGACGCCCGCCAGCAAGTGCGGGTGTGGGGCAACACCGTGCGCGAGGACGGCCGCGCCTGGCACGACACCGCACGGCACGCCTCCACTGTCGTGCGGGAGAACACCGACCGCGGCGGCCCCGGCCCGTTCCCCAGCCGCCGCCTGCCCACCGCAGGCACATCGACCGTCACCCCCCGCCCGGTAACCCCGGCGCGGCCAGCGCCCTCCGGCCGTCCGGCAGGGCATCCAGCCCCCGCCGGACGAACAACCCAAGCAGCGGGTGCCCCTTCTACAACCGCGCCCCCGGCACAGCCGTCACGCCCGGACAGTCTTGGGCCCCGCTCTCGCCCCGATCTCCACCAGGCCGTCCTTCCCGGCGGCGGGAACGCCCGCAACCAGGCGCGCCAAGAAGCACGGGCCCGGATGCAGGAGCTGATGCGCAGGACCGCACCCGAAGCCGAACGCCTGCGCCAGCAACAGGCCCGCCGACGGAACAAGGGCGGTGAGCAGGAGTGACACATTCTGGACGCCGCGTCCGGCGGTGGGGATGCCTGGTGGCGCTGCTGATGTTCGCCGCAGTGTGCTGTGCCGTACCGACGGGACACGCGCTCAGCGCCTACGTCGCGCTGAGGACGGGTGCGCAGGACGACGGCGGGATCACCGAAGGGGGCAGCGCCGCCGACATCCCTCCCCGGATGCTGACCGCCTACAAGACGGCCGTCCAGCAGGTCGGGAAGGACGCGCCGAAGTGTCAGGGCATGCGCTGGCCCGTCCTCGCCGGGATCGCCAAGATCGAGTCCAACCACGCCATCGGCCGGACCATCGCCGACAACGGCGACATCCGCCCGAAGATCTACGGGGTACTCCTCAACGGCTCCGGCCAGGGCGGCAACACCACCCCCGTTCCCGATACCGATGGCGGCAGGTGGGATGGCACCGCAGGCGGCGAGCGCGCCGTCGGGCCCTTCCAGTTCCTGCCCTCCACCTGGGAGTCGACAGGCAAGGACGCCAATGACGACGGGACGGCCGATCCGCACAACGCAGACGACGCCGCCCTCGGTGCCGCGCTCTATCTGTGTGGCGACGGGCGCGATCTCACGCAGCGTTCACAACTCCAAGCGGCAATCTTGCAGTACAACCACTCGACCGCGTACGTGGCGGAGGTGCTGGGCTGGATCGAGCAGTACACGGCGGCCGCCACCGGACCGGCGACGAACCACTTGACCGGCACGGTCCGCACCGTCATCGAGGCCGCACTCGCCCAGAAGGGGGTGCCGTACTCCTGGGGCGGCGGCGATGCTGGCGGCCCCACCTACGGGATCTGCTGCACCCCCAGTGGCAAGAGCGGCACCAGCATCAAGGGCTTCGACTGTTCCGGGCTCACCATGTATGCCTATGCCAGGGCCGGGGTGCGCCTGCCGCGAACCGCAGCCGAGCAGGCCGGGGTGGGCAAGCGGATCTCCGTAAGCCTGGGCACCAGCGCTCTGCGCCCCGGGGACCTGGTCTTCTACGCCTTCGCTCCCGGCCGCGACGCGACGATCTACCACGTCGGGATCTATGTGGGCGGCGGGCAGATGGTCAACGCCGCCCGCCCCGGGACCGTGGTGCGCCTCGACGCCGTCACCGCCATGTCCGGCTACGCGGGAGGTGCCCGGCTGCTGTGACCACCACACCGCGTTCCCCTCGTCTGCTGGTGCTGAGCACAGCCCTGCTCGCCGTCGCCGGCGTCGCCCTCCTCGGCCTTCCTCAGGGTCAGCAGCCACTGGCACCGGCGGCATCCCCGGCTGCTTCCGCCACCACAGATCCGTCACCTCATGCCTCTTCTCCGACCGCTGACGCGCCGGCCCGCGGTGCGCCGGCTTCGACGCCCACCCCGTTGACACCGGCGGCCGATGAGTCCGCACTGCCGCCGCACGGCGAAGGCACCGCCGGCGACACGGCCGTCCAACGGGCGTTGGAGGCCGCGTGGCCCTCCGATCTTCCCGACGGCGACGCACGCGAACTGCTGGCCGCAGGACGCGACCTCCTGCGCGCCGACGCCACCGGGATCGGCCGCGCGCATTGGCCCGCGCTTTTCCCCGCCTCGCAGGGCCTCGCGCCAGCGTTCGCCACCTCCCGATTCCGGATCCAGGCTGTGATCGCCCGTCGCGATGGCAGCCCGGACAAGGCGGTAGTGCACCTGGTGTGGGCCGGCACCGACCGCGGCGGCACCTTCACCGACGGCCGCATTACCGACTGGCACTTCGCCCGTAGCACCACACAGAAGGAGGCGTCCACGTGGACTCCGCAGCCCCGTTCGTGACCGGGCAGAGCTCCGCATCGGCATCCGGGCAGTTGCTCGGCCTCGTCCTCGGCATCGTTCACGCCGTCGGCTGGGTGATCACCTACTGGTGGGCGGCGGCTCTGGCCGCCGTCGCGGTCTGGGCCGGGGGCGAGGCAGTGGTACGCCGCCTGGCACGGAAGGCCTCGGCCGAACGCATGGCACTGGAGCTCGTACCGTCGCGGCACTTCGACCCTGGTCTGGAGGAGATCTTCCGCCGGGGTGTTCAGCTCGCCCGGGCCTCGACGAGCATGCCGTGGTGGGCGCCGCGCCGGTCGAAGGCGGTGCAGGTCAGACTGCGCGCCGACGGCTCCAGCCCGCTGCGCTACCGCATCGAAGGACCGGCAGGCGGCGAGCGCCTGTTGTCGATCACGCCGTTCGGCCCGGCCGTCACCGTGAACCGGGCTCGTCCCCTCGCCGACAAGCCCCGCACCCACGTGGTGCGGGCGGAGTTCATCCTCCGGGGCAAGCCGACCGCACCCCTGCGTGAGGTCCCGTTGGACCCGGACCCTTTGCAGCCGCTGGTCGACGCCGTCTCGGACCTGAGGGCCGAGCTGGGGGATCTCGCCGAGATCCGGCTCGACATCCAACGCGCCCCCAAGTGGGAACTGCGGGCGCGCCGTCTGCAGCTGATGAGCAACGCACGTCGCGCGGAGCGACAAGAGGCCCAGCGCGCCGCCCGGTGGGTACGGCAGGACGCCACCGGCATCGAGGACTCGCTTACCTGGCAACTGCAGCAACTGGCAACCGGCAAGGGCGGAGGCGGACGCCGACTGGTCATGCCGCCCGTCCCACGCCGGGTGGACCCGCAGGAGGCACTGGGCAAACTCGCCGAGGACGACCACCTGGTACGGGTGCAGCTGCTGGTGATGTGCGCGTCGAACACCGAGGGCCGCGCCCAGGCCAGGCTCGCGCAACTCCAGGCCGCCCTGGATGTATTCGGCGGCGGTTCGCGCTGGGCGATGCGAGGCTGGCGGGTAGGCCCCTGGCGGATCGGGGCGGACCGCTGGCCCAGCCGCCGCGGCTTCGAACGCCGCTGGACTCTGGGGCAATGCCAGCCACCCCGTCCGAACTGGGCCCGCCTGGAAGAGCTGACCGGCCTGCTCAAGCCGCCCACGGCACACTGCCGTCTGCCCCTGCTTGCCAGCGACCTGCCGACGTTCACGCACGGGGATCCCGAGCTGTTGCTGCAGGGGATCTACCGCAGCCCGGACGGCCGCCGACGCCTGGTCGCCACCTACGCCAAAGAGACGCTGTTCGAGGTCGGGGTGGGCAAGGCGGGCGGCGGCAAGACCGAGCGCGCCCTCGCCCAGGCGATCGGCTGGGCGCATGCCGGCGGCGGGCTGATGTTCGTCGACCCGCACCGCGACTCGTGGCCGCGTGCCCTGCCGTTCCTCGCCCACGACCACCTGATGGAACGGATCGCGCTCATCGACCTCAACGCCCACGGGCCTACTCCGCAGCTCAGTTGCTGGAACCCGATCGGCATGCACCAGGGCCAGGTCGCGCACGAAGTCGTCGAGGCAACCACCGACGCCTACGCCTCCGTCCTCGGCTGGGACGACGCCACCGCACCCCGCGCGCTGACCATCTTCACCGCGGCGCTTGCGGTGCTGGTGGCCGTCAACGAGGCCGCCTGCCAGACCGGGCGGCCACAAGACCAGGCCACGGTCTTTCACCTGCGGCCTTTGCTGACCGACCCGGTCTTTCGTACGACGGCGCTCACCGCGGTCGAGACACGCCTGGACGAGGAGACCCGCTCGTGGTGGCGGACAGTGTTCCCGACGCTGCCCACCGACGCGTTCGCCGTCGTCCTCAACCCGATCGCCCGCCTCGCTGCCAACCCCGTCACCCGGGCCTTCCTCGGACAGCCCGCCGGCGCCTACAACATCCGGGCCGCGATGGACTCACGGATGATCGTGTGGGTGTGCCCGGGCGGCAACGGGCCCACCGACCGGCTGATCACCGCGCTGCTGGCCCGGGACCTGCTGCGGGCCGTCCGCTCGCGCCGCGACACCCCCGAAGAGCAGCGGGTGCCGTTCCGTCCCTACTTCGACGAACTGATCACCCTCACCGGCGCGGCCCCCGAGACGATCGCCGAGATGTTCGAGGACTTCCGCAAATACCGTGTTCACGTCCACGGGATGACCCAGCTGCTGGGCCGCCTTCCCATGCCGGTGAAGCTGTCGCTGGTGCAAAACGCCTCGAGCTTGGCGTCGACCGCTGGCTCGCAGTCCGCCATCGCCCCGATCACCGCGGAGTGGGGCGACCGCCCCGGCCCGGACGTCGTGGCCGCCCTGGACCGCTTCGATCACTACATGTCGCTGACCGTGGAGGGCCGCCGTGTCGGTCCCGTCCGGATCACCGGCCCCCACCTCGACGAGGTGTTCGCCGACTACGCCCGCCCAGGCCAGGCCGCGGCACTGGAGCGCGCCGCCCGAGCCACGGCAGGCGCCGCCCCGCTGGGCCAGCTCACCGACCGGGCTGAAAACCAGCTCACCCGCGTCAGCAACTTCCTCACCCAGCACTCCTCCACCACGTCAGCCGTCCATCTACAGAAGAAGGGCTACAAGTGACCACCGCCTTCGAGACCAGGCCCTCCGCCCATACGCCCAGCCCGGTCGAACCGCTGCCGCATCAGCTCCTGGCCGTGCTCGGCCAGCACCGGATGGCCACCACGCATCAGCTCCACGAACTGCTGCGGCCCGGCACAGCACGGCAGACCGTCTCCGCGCCGCTGAACAAACTGCGCCGCGACGGCCTCGTGGACTACACCGTGCTGCCGCAGTCCAACCGGTCCCGCGCCTGGTACCTGACGAGCGAAGGTGCCCGGCTGACCCGGGACTTCCCCGCCCTGCGCGGCCGTCCCGCGTACCCGATCAGCTCAACCACAGCGGCCTCCCTCAAGACGCCGCACACCCTGACCGTGGTCCGCACTCACCTCGCGTTCGTCGCCGACGCACGCCAGCGGGGCGACGAGCACGGCCACCTGGACTGGACACCGGAGGTCGCCCACCCCCTCAGCGACGGCGAGCGGGTCATCGCGGACGCGGTCATGCACTACACCCTCGTCGAGGGTGATGAGCGCACCAAGCTGCGGGCGTTCGTCGAGGTCGACCGGGCGACCATGGGCAGCGAACGGCTCGCCTCCAAGCTGATCGAGTACGCGCGGCTGTGGTCGTACGAGCCGCAGCCCGTCGGCCGGCCCCGCTCACGGCAGCCAGCCGCTCTCGGGGCGGTATGGCTGCGCTGGTACCCCGTGTTCCCAAGGGTGTTGTTCGTGCTGACCGGCGCCTCCCGGTACGTCCTGGACCACCGGATCAGTGACCTGCAGGCCATGGTCGCCCAGCACCCGTTCGTGGGCACGCTGGCCCGGCAGGTGCCGATGGGCGCCGCAGTCCTGGACGACCTCGAAGAGCGGGGGCCCACGAGTGAGGTCTGGGTGCCACTGACGGGCGGTGGTTCGCGGCCGTGGACCGAGCTGTGACACCCATCGTCGGCGTCACCAGCCCGAAGAACCGACGCGTCGGTATCTCGTTCGTGCGCACAGCGGACGTGCACGGTCGATTCGACCCGGCACCAGCAAAAAACACAGAGCTACAAATCGACATCCAATGGCGAAAGTGACCAGATACGTCCCGAGTTGTACAAGGGGACTCCAATATCAAGCTGGGAATGGGGCTGGCATATGCGTAATCTTGCGGTCACGCAAACGGACCGCCTTGGCTGGAACGGGCCGCGGTTGCAGGCCAACGGATGCCGGAGGCCGGCTGCATCGGCCTATCGAACCGCGTCGCACGGGGAGTCAACGTGACAGCTGCACGACCACGTTCATCGGGCCTCAACAGCGCTGCGGTTCGCGCCCGGAAGCACGTAACCGCTCTGCTCGTTGCCGGCGCCCTGCTGGCGCTGGCCAGCTGTAGCGACAGCGACTCGGACGCGCCGTCGTCGAAGCCCAGCACTACTTCGGCTGCTGTCTCACCGTCCGTCAGCGCCACTGCCGGCACTGAGGACGCCGCTGCCCTTGCGGCATACACCAGTTCCTGGGACGCGCAGGTCGAGGCCTACAGCAAGGCCTCCGAAGCGGGCACCGACCTGAAGAAGAACACCACCTTGCGAGCCCTGTTCGATATCGAGCATGACCTCGAGGTCATGCGAAAGGCCGGGCAGGTGACCACGGGGAAGCCGGTGATCAGTCCAAAGGTCGTGAAGGTGACCGACGGCAAGATCCCCACGGCCACAGTGACGGACTGCATCGACACAACGCACTGGATCCTGACCGACAAGGCCTCGCAGAAGCCGGTCCCGCTGCCCACGACGCGGCTCATCAAATACGTCAGCACCGCAACGCTTGAAAAGTGGGGGAAGACGTGGATGGTCACGAAGTTGACCGCTCAAGAGCAATCCTGCTGATCCGGCGCCTCGCCGCACTCACTGGCGCCCTCACCCTGGCCTCGGCCGGTGTCGCGCACGCCAGCGATGATCCTGACGTCGGTGCCGGTAAGTGCCAGGTCATCAAGTTCTGCGTCGACGTCAGCGTCGGTGACGAAACCGGCGGCAGCGGCGGGCAGGCGGGTGGCTCGCAAGGCAGTGGCGACAGCGGCGGCAGCAAAGTCGAGTGCAAGTACCAGAAGGTCGACCCGAAGCCTCCGGCCGCATGGCCGGGGTGGAAGGGCGCCGACCCCACGAAGAACGACGTGTACTTCTACGGGTGCACGGACGGCGGCCAGGACAACCCGGACGGCTTCGTTGTCGTGCCCCTGGGGCAGCCTCCGGCGCCGCAGGTCGATCCCCGGGTGCTGGCTCAGCGCGCGGTCGACTCCATGACCCTGCTCGGTCCGGACATCGCCAGCCCGCGCGCGGCCGGGAAATACACCGTGGGCGTCCCGATGTGGATGTGGGTCAACCAACGCGCCACGACCTACGGACCGAACACCGCCTCGGCCTCGGCGGGCGGTATCACCGTCACCGCGACCGCGAAGGTGTCAAAGATCGTGTGGGCGATGGGCGACGGCGCCTCCGTGACCTGCAACGGCCCCGGCACGCCCTACGCCTCCTCCCAGGACATGGCCCAGTCCCCCACCTGCGGACACCTGTACTCCAAGACCTCGGCCAGTGCGCAACGCGGCAAGTTCCCGGTGACCGCGACCTCGACGTGGACGATCAACTGGCAGGGCGGCGGACAGGCCGGCCAGCTCACCGAGGTCCGGCAGAGCAACGTGCAGGTGGCGGTCGGCGAAGTACAGGTCGTCAGGTAACGCAGCCGGAAGGACAGAACGGTGAGCAAGACCCAAGAACGTGCAGATACCGCCCGCTCGAACGGAGTCCCCCAGCAGGGACGGGCTGCCGGGCCGGTGGCCCCGCCCCGGGTGTCGGCTCGCAGACGGCGACCAGGGATCATCGCCTTGTCTGTGGCGCTGATCGCCACGGGAGGCGCCGGCGTTGCCGTCCTACTGCTTCAGGTCGGTCACCGCACCGACGTGGTAACCGTGGTCCGCGACGTCCAGGTCGGCCAGGTCCTCACCGAGACAGACCTCGGCAAGGCGTCCGTCGCCCTGGACCCGGCCGTCAAGGCCGTGCGCGCCGACGATCTGAAGTCGGTGGTGGGCAAGCGAGCTGCAGTGGAACTCAAGCCCGGCTCCCTGCTCGCCCCCACACAGGTCACGAAGGACTCCCTGGTGCAGGCCGGCGAGCAGTTGGTGCCGATCGGCCTGGAGCCCAAGCAGATCCCGGCCACCGCTCTCGTGCCAGGACAGAAGGTTCAGCTGGTCCATGTCCCGGCCCAGGGCTCCGCTGACACGGGCAAGGCGTCGGATGCCGCTCCGAAGACCATCGACGGCCGAGTCGTGAAGGCCTCTGGCGCCGCCCCCGGCACCGGGATCGTGGTGGTCGACGTCGCCACCTCCGCTGCCTACGGCCCCACGGCCGCCGCATGGGAGGCGGCCGGTGCGCTGCGCCTGGTCCTGGCTGCTCCGGACGGCCGCTGATGGCTGTGATCGCGCTCGCAGGCTGCAGCGGAGCACCCGGCGTGACCACGAGCGCCCTCGCCCTGCTCCTGTCGTGGCCGCTTGCAGCGGACCGCAAGATGATCCTCGCGGAGTGCGACCCGGACGGCGGAGCCGTGCTGCACGGCCTGCTGCAAGGCACGCTCGGCGACCGGTACGGGCTGCGCAACCTCTCCGTCGCCGCCCGCAAGGGCGAGTTCAGCGACGCCTTCTGGCGGCAGCTGATCGACCTGAGCAGTGACGACGGCACGCAAGCGTCGCCGCGTGATCGGCTGCTGCTGCCCGGTGTCACCGACCCTTCACAGGCGGCGAGCCTGGTCTCGGTCTGGAAGATGCTGATGCAGATGTTCCGCGGCATCGAGGCAGAAAGCGGCCACGACGTCCTCATCGACCTGGGCCGGAGAGGGGCGTACGGGCCCTCCGCGGTCATGGTGGAGCAGGCCGACGCCGTGTTCGTGGTGGTCCGCAACACGCTCCGCTGCCTGCAGGCGGCGGAGGGCCGGGTACGCGCGCTGGAGGAGTCCGTCGGTGACATCAGTGTGCTGATGATCAACGAGGGCCCGTATCCCGCAGGCGAAGTACAGCGCGTTCTGCAGGTGCCCGTGATCGCCACCCTTCCGTACGCGCCGAAGGACGCCCGTGTGCTGTCCGACGGAGCCGAGCAGCCACGCCACTTCACCCGCTCGTCCCTGATGAAGGCCGCAGCGACGGGCAGCACGTTGCTGGCTCAGCACGCCGCCAGGCGCCGGGCCCGCCTCGATCCACGCGGCCTCGGTGCGGCAGGCGGGGAAGTGACCCATGCACGCTAGGCCCCTGCACCCCGACCCCACGGTGGCACCGCTGCCCCACGCCACGCGGCAGCAGGCCAACGGCACGCCTGCACCTGCCAGTGCTGCCTCGAGTGCACTTGTGCTCGGCACGACAGCTCCCCGGGCCACCGTCCCCTACCAAACGGCCCGCACCATTGCCTCCCAGGTCGCCAAACAGCGCGAGGAACTGCTCAAAACCACGCCGGGCATGGACCGGGCCAGCGAAGAGCAGCGCTGCCTGGAGTGGATCAACGAGGCCGTCGCGCTGTGGTCTGACGCCCAAGCGATGGCGCCGCAGGAGGATGAAGCGCTGCGCCGGGCCGTCTATGACCTGTTGTTCAGAGCGGGACGCCTGCAGCCGTACCTGGACGATGAGCGGGTGGAGGACATCATCATCCAGGGCCCGGATGAGGTGTGGCTCGACTACGGCGACGGCAAGCGCCACCGGGTCGGACCGATTGCCGACTCCGAGGAGGAGTTGCTCGAGCTGCTGCGGGAGTTGGCCCGTGGCTCCGGGCACAGCGAGCGCACCATCTCCACCGCGAGCCCCACTCTCGCCCTCTCCCTGCAGGACGGCTCCCGTCTCCAGGCCATCACCGGGCTCGGTCCGATGACCTACGCGGTGATCCGTCGGCATCGAGTCGCCCACGCCGGTCTCGACGACCTCGTACAGCTGGGCACCATCGACTCGGTCCTGCGGGAATTCCTCGGCGCATGCGTCCGCGCCGAGAAGAATGTGATGATCGCGGGGAAGCAGAAGGCCGGGAAGACCACGCTGCTGCGGGCAATGCTCCGCGAGTTCGACCCGGAGTGCCGCTTCGCCACCATCCAGACCGAGGACGAGCTGTTCGCCCACGCCAACGGCTACCACCGCCAGGTGGTCTCCCTGGTGGGCCGTGAGTCCAACGGCGAGAAGGACGCCGCAGGGCGCGGCGCCGGTGAGGTGACGCTCCTGGACCTGATGCATCCCGCGCTGCGGATGTCGCTGGACCGGATCGTGGTCGGCGAGGTCCGCGGCCCGGAAGTCGTCGCGATGATGCAGGCGTTGACGAACGGGTCGGGCGGCAACCTGTGCACCATCCACGCCCGGCGCGCCGGCATCGTCTTCGACCGGATCGCCGAGCTGTACGCGCTGGCCCAGGAGAACCTGTCCGAGCAGCTCGCCTACCGGCAGACCGCCAACGGCCTGGACTTCGTGGTCTTCGTCGACATGACCGATGAGACACAGATCGGCGGCCGTCGCCACCGCTACGTCTCCCACGTCCTGGAGCTGACCGGGATCGGTGAGAACGGCCGGCCCGCCACGAACGAGATCTTCTCCCCCGGCACCGAGTTCGGCGAGCTGCGGGCGGTGCCGCGGATGGACCCCGGCTGCATCGACGACCTGCGCCGCGTCGGCTTCGACTCCAGCCTCCTGCAGCAGCCCTACGGGGCGTGGAGCGCACCACTGGCACTGAAGGTAGGGGTGCGCCGATGACGCTGACGTTTGTGTGGGCCCTGTTGAGCGGCATGGCCGTCGTCGGCGGCCTGGTCGGCATCGTGGCGGGCTTCGTCGGGACCGCGGCGCCGCGCCGGGCCCCGCTGCGCCGCCGGTGGCAGGCCCTGCGCGGCGGCGGGAACGAGAGTGCCCGGATGCGGCAGGGCACGCTGGCGGCTGGCGCCTTCGTGGTGTTCGCGGGCGTGTGGCTGGTCTCCGGGAACTTCGTCGGCGCCCTGCTCCTGGGTGCCGCGGTCATTGGCGTGCCGTGGCTGATCACCCCGGCGCAGCTGGCCAAGGAACGCATCGGCCAGTTGGAAGCGCTGAGCGAGTGGACGCAGCGCCTGGCCGGCCTGCTGCGTCTGGGCATGGGTCTGGAGCAGGCGATGATGACCAGCCGCCAAGGGGCGCCCGAGGAGCTGGCGCCGCAGATCACCGCTCTGTCCGACCGGCTGCGTCTGGGCTGGCGCCCGGAGCAGGCGCTGAGGGCGTTCGCCGGGGAACTCGACGACGTCACCTCGGACAAGGTTGTCGCCGCGCTGATCCTGTCGGTCAACGACCGGGGCCCGGGCCTGGCGCAGGCACTGGAGGACCTGGCAGGCACGGTCCGCGACGAAGTCGCCCGCAAACGCTCCATCGAGGCAGACAGGGCGAAGCCACGCACCACGGTGCGGTGGATGACGATCATCACCGTGGGCGTCGTCATCGGCGGGTTCCTCGTACCGTCCTATACGAGGCCGTACACCACGCTGCTGGGGCAGCTGGTGCTGGCGTTCTTGGTGGCCGGGTTTGTCGCCACACTTGCGCTGATGCGGCAGCTGAGCGCCTTCCGTCGCATCCCGCGTTTCCTGATCAGCGACCCCACGAGCACCGTCCGGCTGCCTGCGCCCGCGCCGGAGCCGGACCTGCCCGTCGCCGAGCCGGCAGGAGCTGAGCGGTGAACCTGCTTCCCGTTGTTCTGACCGGCGGCACGATCGGCGCCGGCGTGGCGCTGCTGATCCGGGAACTTCTCCTGCCTCAGCCCGCGTTGGCACCGGCCCTGAAACGCACTGCCCCCGCTGCGTTGGCGATGCCCGAGCCGCACCTGGAGCGCGAGGAGGTCTGGGGCCGGTGGCTCCTGGCCCGCCTGGAGCGCATTCCGGGCGTGCGGGTCCCCACGACGAATCTGGCCCTGCTCGGACTGGGCCCGGGCCAGTTCATGCTGAAGAAGACCGCGCTCGGCGGGCTGGGTCTGCTCTGCCCGGTGATCGCGACGGTTCCATGGATCATCGCGGGTGTGGGCCTGCCGTTCTATGTGCCCGCAGGCGTCGGGCTCCTCGTCGCGGCCCTGCTGTTCATCACACCCGACCTGGCGGTGCGGGACCAGGCCAAACGGGCACGGGAGGAGTTCGCCCACGCCCTGTCCGCCTACCTGGACCTGGTCGCGCTCAAGCGGGCCGCCGATGCCGGGCCCGCCGAGGCACTGGAGAAGGCCGCCGCCGTCGGTGAGGGCTGGCCTTTCCTCTTCCTGCAGGGCGCGCTGCGCCGGGCCCGCCTGGAGAAGATCCCGCCGTATCAGGCGCTCTCGGAACTGGCCGCGCAGTACCACCTGCCTGTCCTGGACGACGTCGCCGACATCATGCGCGGCTCAGCGACCGACGGTGCCGCCGTCTACAAGGCACTGCGGGCCCGCACCGCCGCCCTCAACGCCGAACTGCTCGCCGATCAGGGAGCCGAAGCCAACGCGGCCAGCGAGAAGATGACCGCCCCGGGGGCCCTCTTGGCCGTCTTGGTGATGCTGCTGATGGCCTTCCCCGCGGTGATCCGCATGCTCACCGTCTGAGCCTCCCCCTCATTCAACACACCGAAAGGCAGGGAACGGAACCATGACGCACCTCGCAGCCCGCAGCCGCCGTGCTGTGCTCCAGCTCACCGCACGCGTACGCGAGCGCCTTCAGGAAGCTGCGCGCCGGCCGGACCGGGGCGACATCTCGATTACGACCGTCATCATCTGGGTGGCCGCCGTCACCGGTGCTGTCCTGATCGCCGGGACCATCGCCGTCGTGATCGCCAAGTACAACGGCAAAATCGGCGGCCTGTGATGCACCCGCCCGCCCGGCTGACGCAATGGTGGCAGGGGCGACGGTGGCGCGACGACCGTGGGGACACCAGCATCCAGATGGCGATCGTCTTCCCCGTCGTGCTGCTCGCCACCGTCGCCGTCATCCAGGCCTCCATGTGGTACTACGCCCGCCAGATCGCCCTGACCGCCGCCCGCGAGGGCCTCACCGCCGCCCGCGCCTACCAGTCGACCCCAGCCGACGGTGCGGCCCAGGCACGGACCGTGCTGGGGCGCACCGCTGGTGACAGCCTGCGCGGCTACAGCATCGCGGCCAGCAGCGACGGGCAGCGCGTGCGGGTGCGGGTGTCCGGAACGGCCCTGTCGATGATTCCAGGAGTGCCTGGTCTGCACATCAGGCAGTCGGCATCCGGGCCAGTGGAGCGCTGGACGGTCCCGGGGAGGTGAATCACGTGCGAGTGGTTGCCCGTTGTGCGCGCAGAGGCGGATTTCGCGGTGATGAAGGCAGTGCCGCGATTGAGGCGGCCATCATCCTCCCGTCGCTGATCATGTTCCTGTGCCTGGCGATCGCGGGCGGCCGGATCGTCACCTCCGGCGCGAAAATCGACGCCGCGGCCCAGGACGCGGCGAGGGAGGCATCCATCCACCGCACGATGGCCGCCGCTCAGAGCGCCGCGCAATCCGCGGCCGCCGAATCCCTGGACGACCAGGGCATCACGTGCGCGTCGACCGACGTCACCGTCAACACCGGTGGTCTCGCCGTGCCCGTGGGGCAAGTCGGCACCGTCACCGTGACCGTGACCTGCACCGTCAATCTGTCCGACCTCCTGCTGCCCGGCGTGCCAGGAGCCAAGACGATCACGTCGACGGCGACCTCCGTGGTGGACCGGTACCGACAGAGAGCTGCCTGATGATGTTGCGTCGGTTCCTGCAGACACGGTGCGACGATCGCGGAGGCGTCACTGTGTTCGTTGCCGTGTGCGTCGTCGCGCTGATCGGCATCATCGGCCTGGCCGTCGACGGCGGCAGCAAGATGCGCGCCACCGAACGCGCCGACTACATCGCCGGTGAAGCCGCCCGGGCCGGCGGACAGGCCATCGACCCCACCGGCGCCATCAACGGCACCGCGATTGCCGTCGATCCGCAGGCGGCAGCCGCCGCCGCACAGGCCTACCTGAACTCTGCCGGCGCCACCGGCACCGTCAGCGTCTCCGGGAACGGCCAGACGCTGAATGTCACGGTCACCGGCTCCTACAGCACGAAATTCCTGCCCGTGGTCGGGATCGGCTCCTTGTCGGTGACCGGCCACGGCAAGGCCACCCTCCTTCATGGCGTCACCGCCCCCCAAGGAAACTGATGCACTCCACCACCCGCTCCGCAGCCGCCGGCCGCACCCTGGCACGGGTCCTGTCGGCCGTGCTCAGTCTCTTGGTCCTGACGGTGGTAGTCGCAGGGCTGCCGCTGCTGCTGGCCTGGGCTACCCCGGTCATCTGGGCTGCCACCCACGGCGACCTTGCCCACCTCCTGGACCGGCAGGACACCGGCGGCCTGTTCGTGCTCGTGCTCGTGCTCGTGGCCTGGGTCGGGTGGGCGCAGTTCACGTTCTGCGCCGCACGCGAGCTGATCGCGCAGGTACGCGGCCGGACCTGGCATGCCCCACGTGGGATGGGCGCCCCGCAGCGCGCCGCAGCCCTCCTGATCGGCAGCATCCTGGTGCTGCTGCCCACGAGCTCGGCCCTGGCCTTCGATGCACAGGCCGCACCGGCCACCATGTCGAGCCTGCTGCCCGGCCAGGCAGACCGGGCCCCGCAGGCCGCCGACGCCGACCCGGTCTCCCCCACCCCCGTGGCTGGCACACCGGCGCCGCCCACGTACACCGTGCGCGAGACGCGGCCGGCGGAGAGCCTGTGGGGCATCGCCGAGCGCGAGCTGGGAGAGGGCGAGCGGTGGCGGGAGATCGCGAGCCTGAACGAAGGCCGCCCCATGGCCGACGGCACAGTCTTTCGCGCGAACAGCTTTCTGCAGCCCGGCTGGCAGCTGAGGATGCCCGCGACCACCGCCGTTCCAGGAGGCGTCCGTACGCAGCTAGGTGACGGATCCGCGGCTGTCTCCGAGGACCCCGAGCATGTCGTCACGGTCCACTCGGGCGACTACTTGTCGAAGATCGCGCAAGCAGAACTCGGCGACGGCGACAAGTGGCCCGAGCTGTTCGAGGCCAGTCAGGACAAGCCGCAGCCGCACGGCCTGCCCACGATCACCGACCCCGACAGGGTCTACGCGGGGCAGCAGGTCACCGTGCCCGGCGCCCGCCCCGCGCATCCCCATCCGCCGCAGCACGACGACGGCGAAGCTCCGGGCAGGCAGGACACCACTGCCCCAACGCCGAAGACGCCCGGCGCCAAGCAGACGCCGGGCGGTGACGCGCGGGATGCGCCGGCTCCGGGCCGCAGCATGGCGCCCGCGCCAACGTCGCCGGCCCCCAGCGCAGCGAGCCGCCGTCCCGCCGAGCCGCCCCGAGAGGAACAGAGCCCCCCGTCCACTGCTCCTTCAGGAAGGCCGCAGCCGGGCAGCAGCAGCGCCTCCAGCGCCGCCTCTGCGTCAGCGTCGGCGGAGCCGTCCAGTTCCACGGCCTCCTCCCCCGCCGCCACGGCGTCACAGACACCGGTGTCGCGGTCCGACGGCCTGCTGAACCTGCGCACGGTCCTGGGGGCTGGCGCCCTGCTGGCGGCCGCTATCACCGGTGCTCTTGCCCTGCGCCGTACGCTGCAGCGCCGCCGCCGCAAGCCCGGCGAGACGATCGCCATCGCGTCGCAGACGTCCATGGCCGAGGCCCAGTTGGCGGCGGCCGCCGAGCCGGGCGGCGCTGCCTGCCTGGACGTGGCCCTGCGCACCCTGGCACACCAGGCGGCTCGGGAGAAGGACGCGATCCTGCCTCCACTGCGGGCTGCCCGGATCGGTGCCCGCGCGGTGGAGGTGTTGCCCGAGGATCTCGCCCAGGATCCCGCGGCGCCCTTCGTCGCCGGGCAGGACGGATGGTGGGCCCTGCCCTGTGATGCCGTCCTCCTGGAGGAAGAGGACACCCACGAGGTGCCGGCACCGTACCCGGGGCTGGTCACGATCGGCAGCACCGAGACGGGAGACCTCCTGCTGCTCAACCTCGCGCAGCTGCCCGCGCTGCTGCTCGACGGCAACCCGCTCCACATCACCGAGGTCTGCACCTCCCTCGCCCTGGAACTCGGCATGAGCCCGTGGGCAAGCGAAGCCGAGGTCGTCACCGTGGGGTTCGGTGAGGACTTGCCGCACCTGCTGCCCACCACGCGGATCGCCCACATGCGCCAGCCCGCCCACGCGCTGCGCGATCTGGGCGAACGCCTGCTGGAAGCCCATCAGATGCCCGAAACCCAGCACCAGCCGTATCTCCTGCTGTGCGCCTCCGCCCTGGATGAGGACACGGCCTGGCAATTCGCCGACCTCATCGGCCGGGCAGGGACAGTGCCGGTCACGCTGATCGCCCCGGCGAGCACGGCGGCCGCGTCCTTCCCCGAGGCCGAGATCCTCAACGCCTCCCTCCACGAACCGCAGCACCTCGACGCCGCCAGCACCAGCATCACGGTGCAGCGCCTGGAGCACGCCGCCTACGTGCAGATCACCACAGCCCTGAAGGTGTCCGGGCAGCCGTCCCACCCGGCCGAGGGACCCTGGCAGAACGTCCCGGACGAGCTCGACACGATGCCGGAGCCCGAGCAGGCAGCGGCGCACGAGGAATCCACCGCGCCCGCCTCCGCTTCACCCCCGTCGCCTGCGGCGGCTACGGATGTGAGCGGCGAGGTCTTCCCGGCCCTGCTCGCCGCCAGCACCGATCCCGCCGGGCTTCGTCTCCTCTCCCCCTCCGCCCCCTCGGCCGGGCCCGACAACACCTCGGGCCCGGGCAGCAAGACAGCGGAACCGCCGGCTGCGACGCCCCCGGCCGCTGCGGCCTCCGCCGACGCGGCACAGGCCGGCACTGCTGACGGCCCGGGGGACGCAGTCACGGAGCCCACAGTCCTGACAGGAGAAGACGCCGAGGCGCAGGACCTGCACGCTCCGGAGATCCGGGTCCTGGGGCCGGTCGAGGTGACGGGCGTGGACAGCACCGGCCACGGCCCGCGGATCTCCCAGTTGGCCGCTTTGTTGTACTTCCGGCCCGGGCGCCATGCAGATGCCCTGTGTGTGGACATGGACCCCCTCAGCCCGTGGTCAACCAGCACCCTCAACGCGCGGATGCGGGGCCTGCGCAGCTCCCTGGGCAGCGACTCGTCCGGAACCCCCTATGTGCCACGCCGCAAGTCGGGTACAGACCCCTACCAGCTCGCGGCCGGCGTGCGCTGCGACTGGACCCGCTTCCTCCAGCTCGTCGAGCGCGCACTGCCACTGGGCCCATCCGGCCTCGCGGACCTGGAAAAGGCGCTGACTCTGGTGCGCGGCAGGCCCTTCGGCGGCCGGCCCCTGCCGTGGGCCGAGCCCTACCAGCAGGAAATGATCACGCGGATCATCGACGTCGCGCACGCCGTGGCCACCTACCGCATCCCTCGCGGCCCCCAGCACGACCTCAGCGCCGCGCGCCAGGCCGTCGCGACCGGACTCGATGTAGACGACTCGGCAGAGCTGTTGTACCGAGACTGGATGCGGCTCGAGGCCGCACGCAAAAACCGCTCTGGGCTGCACACCGCCATCACCCGCGTGCAACAAGTCAACCGGGCTCTTGACTGCTCGCTCGAGATGGAGACCACGCAACTCATCGACGAGCTCCTCAACGGCCCGGGCTCGGCGGCACGCAAGGCCTTGTAGATAGTGGTGCGTCCAGCTGTGCTGTCGCATGAGGTTGGTGGCGCGGCCGCGGTCACTGAGCCTTCCTCCGTCAGCGCGTGATGGTGCTCGCGCCCACGCCCGTTCGTGCCGCCGTTTCCCGGCTCGGCAAGCTCCGCGTCGCGTCGATCGCCGCTGCCATCGATGCGAATCCAGCGGCAATCGCCTTGGCCACCAGAAGCCGCGTGAGGGTGGTCGGCATGACGGATCGGGATCGGTTGGGGCGGGTCACTTCGCGTTAGGTCTGCCTCTCTCGGTGATGGGTACCGCAAGACAGCCGTGCGCGTCGGCTGCGCAATGGGAATCACGGCTGCGCAATGCTGCGCTGACCTGCGATTTCTCTCGATTGCGCAACCCGGGGCGCGGACGGGCAGGACACGGCTGTTCACTGCTGTGACTGCGCGTGGTGATGGATCAGTGCTTGCCAGCGCCGCTCGAAGTCGGCGGCCTGCTCGGCGATGTAGTCGGTAGTCAGTGGTTTGTTGTGCTGCGCGGTGATCCCATGGGCTGCGCACTCCTGCGCAATCGCGTCGTCGGGCGGAGTCTCGTTGCGCACTCGATGTTCGGCCCAGATGTTGTAGACACGGAACGGCAGCAGGTAGCGGCGCAGGGTAGACGGGCTAACCGGCTTTCCGCCGCGGCCGTTCATGCCCTTCTCGCTCGCAAGGTAGGCGGAGAGCTGCTCGGCTTTGGGTTCCTCGCCGTGCCTCGTCTGGTACTCCGTCCAGGCGAGGTAGTAGCGGTCGACGGTGGTGAGCGGGGCGGGCTCGCCCATCGCGTCGTGCTCGTTCAGCACGTCGTCGATGGTGGCGCTCACCCTGGGACTCGGTTTGTCCTTGGCGGGGTGCGTGCCCGCGCCGACCGGTGTCTCCTCGGGCTCCTCTTCGTCCAGGAGGGGATCGACGGAAGGCTCCTGCGCGGCGGTTTTGGCGGCGTGCCCGTCACTGGGGGGCTCCGCCTCGTCGGACTCGCGTTGCCGGAAGGTGGAGACGAAGTACTCCAGGTCTTCGCCCGTGACGGGCTGCCCGTGGGCGCTGGTGATCTGGTCCCGCTCGTAGAGGTACGAGGCGAGGGCTGCGGCATCGGGGTAGGCCCCGTACTCTCGCGCATACGCGAGCCAGGCGTCGTAGAAGTAGTCACCCCATCCCGCGTCTGCTTCGTGCGAGGCCTGGGGGGCGGTCCCGTCGTCAGCTGAGCGGGTGTGACGGTGCTTAAGGATCCGCAGCAGAGGTTCGATTAGCTCGTCAGCCAGTGGCGCACCGGCCGCAGAGGCGATGCCGTACTGGTCTTGGAGCCAGGCAGCGAACTGCGCGTTCGTGGGCTCGGACCCTGATCCGGCCACCCAGCCCTCATAGGCGTCAGCCAGACGTCGGGAGGTCGTGTGGTGTCCGAGGTCCTGCAGCTGCTCAAGGCTCGTGGTTCGCACCTGCTCCACCGGCTCGGCCTCCGCATCGCTCACCCGGGCCAGCTCCTCCTCTCGGCCGATGGCGACCTCGAGTTGGGGGCTCTGCCGCTGCGCCGGAACCGGGGCCCTCTCGGCGGTGAAAAGAATCGGCGGCTCGTCAATGCCTGCGGCGGCCAAGCCGGCCGGGGCCGTCTCGGCCAGGGGGATGCCGTAGCGGGCCAGGCGGAGCGGCATGAGCGACTCCACCGGGGCCTTGCGACGCCAGGCGCGGCCGAATCGGGAGTGGAGGTTCGCCTGGTAGACCAGGCGCTCCTGTTCGAGCCTGATGACCTGGTCGTAGGAACGCAGTTCCCACAGTTTCATGCGGCGCCACAGAAGGAAGGTGGGGATCGGTGACAGCAGCCAGCGGGTGAGGCGGACGCCTTCCATGTGTTTGTCGGCGGTGATGTCCGCGATGCGGCCGAAAGCGTGGCGGGCGGCCTCGACGGCGACGACGAACAGCACCGGAATCACGGCGTGCATGCCGACGCCGAGCGGGTCGGGCCAGGCGGCCGCGCTGTTGAACGCGATCGTGGCGGCGGTCAGCAGCCACGCGGTCTGCCGCAGCAGCGGGAAGGGGATGCGGATCCAGGTCAGCAGCAGGTCGAGCGCGAGGAGCACACAGATGCCCGCATCGATGCCGATCGGGAAGACGAGGGAGAAAGCGCCGAACCCCTTCTTCTCCGCGAGCGCGCGCACCGCCGCGTAAGAACCCGCGAACCCGATCCCGGCAATGATGACGGCGCCAGCCACGACCATACCGACGAGGATCCGATGTCCTCGGGTTAGTTGAGGCGTCCCGCCCGTCCCCGCCGTCACGTCCCACTCCCCTATCCACGACTCACAACTGAGCTGTCTTCACACTCCCACGAGCCGCCCAGCGTTGCGATGTTCGCGAGGAGGCCCATCGCAGATCGTGAGGGAATAGTGATCACTTGCGCGCTCTGTCCATGCCGGGCCGTGGGCTCACCATCTTTACGGCGTAAAGAACCGGCCCTCAGAGCCAAGGGCTTCGAGGGCCGGTTCGGGGCGTCTTTACGCCGTAAAGAACTCATCGGTAGAGCTTCATCTGCCGACCGATCTTCGTGTAGGCCTTGGCTGATGGAGCGTTAGGGCTGTACAGGGTGACGGGCTGGCCGGCCGTGTAGGCCTCCGGGACCTTGACGTCGTCTCGGACGGTCTCCAGGACGATGTCTCCGTAGGCTTCTCGGAGCTGCTGCTCCATGTCCTTGTAGACCTTGCCCTGAGACTTGTGCTCGACGCCTTCGGTGATGACGACCCAGTCGATGCCTGTCGGCATGCCCGTATGGCCGTACGCCTCTGCCACCTCGGCGATCTTGTCCTCGAGCTCGGTGAGGCCGCGTGCTTCCTTTTCCTGGGACTTGGTGCAGCCGACGACCTCGTCGCTGGCGATGATGGCTCCTATGGTCCCCAACTTTACGTCGCCTGAGCAGTCGAGGGCGATGACGTCGAACCGGCCTCGCAACTGCCCAATCATCCGGTAGAGCCACAGCTCACGCGCGGTTTCGTTCGCGAGCTTGAACTCCAGGTGTTCCAGCTTCTTGGATTCGAGCACGACCCAGAGGTTGTCGATGACTTCCTTGGTCTTGGTGTCCCGTGCGGGCACGACGGCTTCCGGCAGCGTGACAAGCTTGTCGACCACGTCGTACAGAGTCGGAAGGTCTTCGTCTCCGTCGGGGTCGTCGTAGCCAAGTAGGCGTGAGCCGTCACGCTGCTTGTCCAGGCCGATGTAGCAGACCTTCCTCTTCTTCTTGGCTGCGGCGTAGGCGACGGCTGCGGCGGTGGTGGACTTCCCGGAACCGGCGGAGCCGTTGGTGAAGACCAGTACGCGGGTCTTGAGTCCCGTGTCGTCGGGAAGCATGGGGGTGTCTGTGGGCACGAGGTTCTCCGTGGTTACGCCGTGAGGGCGGGTTCGTCGTCGGCTGCCTGGTACTCGGCGTGCGTCGCGAGCCAGTCCAGGTAGGCGTCGGTGTGCGAGGCATCCATGCCGCTGGTCTGGGTGGTGTGGAGTTCACAGTGGGCGAGGGAGAGCGCGAGGGCGGCTCGCCGCTGGCGTTCGGTGCCCTCGTCTCCGGGCAGGGACGGCAGGTGCAGAGCCGAGGCGCCGCTCCCTGCTCCGGTCAGCCAGGTCGAGGCGAGCGCCAACGCCTTATCGGGGTCGGCGAGGGACTGCAGGGCGATGATGTGCAGCCGGGAGGCGTCCCCCTCAAAGGTTGTTACGGCCAGAGCACACGCTTCACGGCGCGCCTTCACGCCGTCACTCAAGCCTGCCGACGGCGTGGAGCCGTCCCCCTGCACGGGAATCCTCTTCGCTGCCTTGCTGGCACCGTCGGACTTCCCCTTCGAGGCGTTCTCCGACTTGGGGCCCGCCGCCCGGTCAGCGGCCAGCGCCTGCTCTGCCTTCCAGGCACGCAATTGCTGCTCGGAGTCTCTGATCTTGCCAAGCTCGCGAGCCAGCTCGATCGTCATGCCCTCAGCGCGCTCTTCGAGGGCTTGACGGACCTCGGGCTGCAGGTGATGCAGGCGCCGCCGCTGCGAGACCCATCCCGCGCTCTTGCCGAGGGACTGGGCAACAGCATCGTACGTGCCGAGTTCAGCCTTCAGCTCTTCGATCGTGGCCAACTCTTCGAACGGCTTGAGCTCCTGGCGCGCGAAGTTCTCCGTTGCCGCCGCGACCAGAATGGCCTTGCGGGTCAACGCCTTCCTATTCACATGGGCGGGCAACTTCTCCAGGCCCGCGAGTCGCGCGGCCGCCAGGCGACGGTTGCCACCGATGACGACGTACCGCTCGTCGCCGATCTCGTGCGCGTTCTCGGGGAACGCGTTCGTGAAGACGCCGGCAGGGATCACGACGACGGGCTGCAGGACGCCGCTCTCGGCGTAGGTCTGCGCGAGCTCCTCAAGGTTCTCAAGCTCCGCGCGAGCGTTGCGCGGGTTGTTGGCGAGCTGAGCAAGAGGGATTTCAGGTCCTGTTGATGCGCCTGCCTTCGCGGCCTCGGCCTGCCGGCGCTCCTCTTCTCGCGCTCTGCGTCGCTCCGCTACGGACAACTCGTTCTGGGCGCCGGCCATTCACCGCTCCTGATGGGTCTCGTGCAAGGTTCTCGGGGTGGAGCTTAACGAGCAGCTCGGCTCGCCATCCGCAGACCCCACTTCTTTACGCCGTAAAGAACGCGCGACCCCCCTCGATCCGGCGGAGGGTGCACCCTGCGCTCCATCAGGCCTGACTTCAGGTGACCACGGCTAGGCGGGGGTGCCCGGAACTTGCCACTCACCCTGGTTCCGGCAATGAGGCGTGAGAGGATCCGTGCGAGCCTTCCCGCATCCGTGGCTCGGGAGGGGCACTCTCCACGCCTCGAACGCGGCGGGGATCTGCAGGATGAGAGGCGCCGACTGCGGTGCAGGGAACGCACTACTCAACGAGGGACAAGCTGAGACATGCTGCTCGTAGCAGCATCTGCCGGGCGCCCGTCTTTACGCCGTAAAGAATGAAGGGCTTGGGTCGCCGCGCATGAGCGGGGCGATCGCCCCCAGATCGACGGGCATCTGGCTAGGACCCTGTGGGGGTCCCAGTGCGGGCGTGGCGCCACGGTCTCTTCCGTTCGCCATGTCCTCAAGCTGGCGTACTAGACACCCGGAGAGAGGTACGCGGAGCCCCCCGGCCTTTACGGCGTAAAGACCGGGGGGCATCGGCCGACGCCGATGACGGAGGCCGCATAGTGCGCGCGGCCGCCGGCGTTGGGATGACTGCCTGCTCGCTCACGCAGAACGATTCCCCCAACCGGCGGGTTCTTCGCGGCGACGTCACGCAGCACCAAGGGCCTATCCGGATTCTTTACGCCGTAAAGAGCAGATGCTCCCACACGCCACCGACGGGGCATCCAATGCGGGCCGCGCCCGACCGTGTACGTCCGATCTGTGCGGGCGTTGACGTCGATGTGCCCCTTGCCTTGGGGCGGTGACCTTTCACTCTCCGCTTCGGTTGATCTCGACACACGTCAACGACTGGAGAAACGACATGCCGACCCGAGTGCGTGCACTGGCGGCCACAGCCTTAACTGTCCTCGCCCTCGCGGGCGCCACAAGCCCGCCGACATCTGACTCGTTCCGGGATCTGCGCGCCAACTCCTGCCAGCCCCGCCCTGCGGGCGGCTGTGCCTACGGCATCGTCGTCAACTACTGGCGCAAGGCGGGATCCGCGCAGCGTCACGTGGCGTGGGTGCGCGCGTCACGAAGCCCGGTCGCCCGCGGTGCGGTGTATCGCGCCCAGTGGTCGTATCAAGAGCCGGGCCGCGTGGCCCGGGTGGGCGGAGGCTGGCGTCGAGGGGCGGTAGTCCACTCCTGGCATGAGGTCACGTGGGGGCGCGGCGGCCACACCGGACCGGCCGTCGCCCCGGGAACGCGCGTCTGCGTCCTTTTCAATTTCGGCAGCGCTAGGCAGTGCGTCGAGCTTCACTGACATTCCCTCGCGTCTCTCGACCCTGTCCAGGCCCCGCTGGGTGCAGAACGCAAAAAGGCCCAGCCCTCTTTGAGGGCTGGGCCTTCACCACGTGCGGGTGCACGCGGAGTCAGGCGGCCCAGCTCGCGGGCGCGCCTTCGTCGGGGTTGGGGAGACCCGCCGCGATCGCAAGGGCGGCCGGGTGCCGCATGGCGGTGACCGGGACCGCGCCGGGTTCGGTGGCGGGTGCCCAGATCATGCGCCAGGTGTCGTCCCACTCGCAGCCGCAGCCATAGCGAGGATGGGGATGGCGTAAGAAGACGCCCCACGTCAGGACGGCGCGTGGGATGCGGGGGATGAACTCCGATGGGTCGTCGCCGGGGTAGAGGTGGATGTTGCGCCAGCCGTGGACGCGGGCCATGTACGCGGCGGAGGCCTCGATGACGTCGGCCCAGGGCTGGTGTCCAAGCAGGAGGAACGCGGCGGGGTAGAGGCCGTCGTCGTTGGGGGCGCCGATGCCTGCGACGTGCAGGCCGCGTTGGGCAAGGAACCCGCTGTCGCCGGCGTCCCCGCCCGGGGTCCAAAGGTGTTCGGCGGGGTGCAGGGTCCCGTCGTCGCCGTCGCTGGTCTCGATCTCGTACAGGGCTGCGCTGGTCACGAGCTCACCCCCGCGACGGCGGCTTCCAGGAGCGCCACGGCGTCAGCCTCGTATGGGTCGGCGAACAGCTGGTGGTCGCTCACGTCGCACGGCCCGAACCTCACGGAGACCCGGTGGCCGGGCACGAGGGTGGTCTCCCGTCCCTCCAGCGCGGCGGTCAGCTGGTCGTGGTCCTGCTGGGCATGCCGGGTCTGGGTGTACGGACCGAGGCGCAGCAGAGGGCGTAGTGCGCGGGTGCCATGCCGACGTCGTCGGGCAGGGGCAGGCCGGCGGCGGCGTGGGTGAGCATCGCGTATCCGGGCTGCCAGAAGCCGAGGATCGCGGTCGTCTTGCAGCGCAGCCAGTCGCGTTCGGTGTAGCCGAGCTGGCGGCCTTCGAGGGAGGCGCCGGCGTGCGGGGTGTCGGGGTGGACCAGGGCGACGGCGATCATGTCGGGGCCGTGGTCGTCGCCAGGCCGGGTGTGCGCCCGCTCGACGAACGGGCCGACGCGCACGGCGATGTCCTGAGCGCTGCCGGGTGCCCAGGGCTGCGGGTTGCGCAGGGCGGTGAGCATCGCACGGAAGTCGTCTACGACGGCCTGGTCCTCGGGGGAGAGGGTGCCGGGGGCATGTCCGCAGCGGCGGAAGGAGGGGCGCTTCATCGGGTGGGCTCCTGTTCGCGGGTGGTCTGGGTCCAGGGCAGGGCGAGACCGTCGCCGGCAGCGCGGGGGATGAGATGGCCGTGCAGGTGCAGCACGGATTGCGTGGCGTCCGGGCCGCAGGAAGTGAGGTAGTTCCACTGGCCGCCCAGCTGCTGCGCGAGTTCGGCGGCGCGCAGTTGGACGGTGGCGGAGACGACCGGATCGGTCATGAAGTCCGGGACGTGTCCGCGCGGGAGGACCAGGAGGTGGCCCTCGGTGCAGCCGCCGCTGCGGGGCACGATCGCGAGCGCGTCCGTCCACTCGTGGACGATCGTCGCCGGGGCACCGTCGTGGATGATCCGGCAGAACGGGCAGTCGGGGCGCGGGTGTTTGCGGGGGACCGGCGGCCGGTTGATGTGGTGGTGGGTGACCTGGACGTGGGCGCCGCTCTCCCGCATGCGGTGGCCGATGGCGTCGGCGATGGCGGGTGCGCGATGGCGTCCGTACCAGCAGTTCACCAGGAGCTGGACCGGGCGGCCGTCGCCGCTGGTGCGCAGGGCGGTGAGCTCGTGCACGGCGTCGTCGATGATGCGGGCCGCGCCCAGAGAGCCAAGGACGTAGTCGCGTACGTCGGTGTCCTGTCCGGTCTGGCGGGCGACGACGTCGGCGAGGGCCGGATCGTCCGGCGGGTTCAGCAGCGCATCGGTGAGGTTGATGTGGAGGACGGCTGCGCGGTAGCGGGGCGGGGGAGCGTCCTGCCAGCGGGCACCGAAGGAGTCGATGTACACGTCGGGCACGGGAGCCTCCGGAAGGTCTGTGTGATGGACCGGGGTGACATCCGAGGCGGTCGAATGCAAAGTCGACGGCCGCCCCGGGGCTGTGCCGGAAAGGAGAGGTGACCAGGGCCAGGGTGGCCCGTCACGTGCATGCGGTGAGGCCGCACGCGGGCTGAGCGGTCGGGAGGTCGGCGGGCGAGCCCGTGCCGAAGAAGAGGTGTCCGAGTTGCTGGCACTTTTCCTGGCTAGTGCCGTGGACCGTGGCGCAGTGCACGGCTGCCGGGACATCTGGGCGGGGGCCGGCGTAGCGGGTGAACAGGGCCATGCACAGGGGGCGGGCGACGCCGGGGAAGATCCTGGTCGGTCCGGGTGGCTGGTTGCCTTCGGGCGTCAGATCGACGATGAGGCCCCGGTCGGCGGCCTTGCGCATGACGGCGCGCATGGTCGCGAACGTGCGGCTGGTCAGCCACGCGCTGGGGGTGAGGAAGGCCACCGTCGCGCCGTGCAGCCGGGTCTCGAAGGCCCGCCACAGGGCCCATCGCCAGAAGTACACGTACAGGTTGGACAGCGCGTACTCGAGGCGCCCCTGGCCGGGGGTGCGGAATTCGTCCAGGCTCGGGCGCCAGAGTTCATCGGGCGTACGGGCCTGCCGTGGGCCGGGGCGGCGGGCTTCGATCCAGGGCGCGGCTCCTTTGGCTTTGTCCTTGTAGGGCGGGTTGCCGACGATGGCCAGGGGAGTACTGGTGGTGATGCGGCCGGTCAGGGCCGGCGGCAGGTCACCGGTGAGCGCGTTGCCGCAGATGATGTTGTCGTCGAGCCAGGTGATGGGCGGGTAGCCGCCGCACTCCAGCCAGCACGCGGACTTGGCGAGGTCGATGGCGACGGGGTCGGTGTCGATGCCGTAGATGCTGGAGCGCATCACGTCGGCCATGACGGCCTGGACGGTGAGCGGTGCGGGTGTCTGTGTGCGGTACAGCAGGCTCACGTAGGCACGGGCCAGCAGCCGGGCTGCCTCGATGAGGAACACCGCGCCCCCGCACGCCGGGTCCAGTACCGACACGGCGAGTACGTCGGCGGGGTCGTCGTCCAGATGGAGGTCGGTGATTTCGCTCAGCGCGGCCCGCGTCAGCGGCTGCGCGGCGTCGGGCGGGGTGTACCAGGCGCCGGCCTGACCGCGCTCCGCGGAGGCCAGTAACTGTTCACGCAGGCTGCCCAGTTCGTGGCCGCCCCAGTGGGGGAGGCCGTTGAGGTCGGCGAGGAGTTTGGTGATGTGCTGTGCCGCGTCGTGGGGCAGGTCGACGGGCCAGGGCTGGGGCAGTTGGCGTGCGGCCGCCACAGCGTTGACGGCGAGGCGCATGATCTGGCGGTGGCCGCCGGTGCCCGGCGCTTCGGCGGTGAGAGCGGCGAGGGTGGCGGGAGGAATACTCATGCCGGGTCCGGTGCGGGGTGATGGGCGCCGGCGAGGGCTGCGCGATGCTCTTGGCGGTGTGCGAGGGCGGCGGGCTCGGCGAGGACCTTGACGTGGTGCACGCCGCCGATATCGCCGTGCGCGGAGCACACCACGGGGAAGGATGACCGGCCGGTGCATGCGGAGTTCGGGTCGCGGGGCTTCCCGGAGGGTTTGACGGGGTGCGGGCACGGGCTGTTGTCGGCGTGCCGGGGTTCCACACGGACGGTGATGCGGGCCATGGAGGCCTCTTTCTGTCTGGAGACGGAAAGTGCCGTGCCCGGCCGGGTCGGCGGGGCACGGCACTCAGAACGGGGTGGGCTACTGGCTGGTGGTGTCGGTGACGACGAGGAATTCGTCGCTGGGCAGGTCCATCACGACCCAGGCGTCGGTGTCCTGGGCCCGGCGGCCAGCGGCGTATTCTCCGGCCGGCCAAGAGCCCCGGGGTCTTTGGCAGGGATGCTCTCCGGCGTGGTCCGGGAGGGCGCGGGGGTGGTGGCCGTCAGGTGTCGCCGCCGGTCACGCGCTCGTGGATGTCGATGAGGGTGGTGATGGCGTCGGGGTTGTCCGCCAGGCCGACCCACTGCCCGTTCGTGGTGAAGACGGGCACCGTGTCGGTGTCGGCGTCGACGATGACGATGTAGTCGCCGTAGCGGTCCAGCACCATGTCGCGCAGGACCGGGACCAGCCCGCTGTCCAGGACCTCGAGAGCGTCGACGATGAAACGGGCGACAGTGTCGGGAGGCTGGGGCGGGATCAGGGTGCCGGTGAGGTGCAGGAAGTTGCCGGGCTGCACCTCGTCGAGCATCTGGCGGGTGATGCGGGAGTTGTGGCTGGTGCAGGCGTAGACGACGTCGGGGGCGTCCTCGGGGAGGGTGTCGGCGTCGACCGGTCGGACGATCAGGTCGAAGGTGGCAGAGCCGTCCGGACAGGGCGCGGGGATGGCTTCGACCCAGCCGTCGACGGTGCAGTGCGTGGTGTCCATCAGCGGGCCTCCGCCAGAGGGTCGGTCGTGCGAGGGCGGGGTCGGGGAGTGCGCTGGGGGGTGTTCCTGCGTCCCGTGGCCTGACGGCGCAGCGTGCGCGGCAGGGAGCTGACGGACCTGCGGTGCCGGGCTCGGTTGCGCGCCTGGTCGCGGGCGTCGGCGAGGCTGCACCCATCACAGGGCTCGTCACCGGTGGCCTCGTGGCAGCGGTGGCCTTCCACCGTGCCGTGCGGGGCGGTGACGCCGTGGGCGGCGGCGAGCGTGTACAGGGTGGTGCCGACGGTGCCGGTGCGCAGGGTGATGGTGCGTTCGGTGAGACCGTCGCGCAGCAGGACCAGCGCCACGGCCTGGCTGGCCGTGAGCGCGGGGAGCGGGGCGGGCATGGGGCGGGTCCTTCCTGAGTCCAGAGGGTGGGAGGGTGCGGGCCGTCGTGGTGACGGGACGCGCGGCAAGGCCTGCGGGGCGGTACAGGACTGGGCGGGGGAGCGGGTGCCGGAGTCGGAGGCGGCCTGGCTCAGCGCGGCCCGGTTCTCCGGGGTGCTGAGGTTCTGGAGCGCGCGTTCCTTGAGCACCTTGGCCGCGTTCGTGCTGCGGTTCATGCGCTCGCCGATCTCACGGAACGACAGGTCGTGCCAGTAGCGCAGCCAGAGGCACTCCCGTTGGCCGGGGGTCAGTCCGGCCAGGGCCGTGCGGAGTTCGGCGAGAACGCTGGTGCGGGTCAGGTCGTCGCTGACCTGTTCGCCGATGTCCTCGACGGCGACGTCATGGTCGTGCATGTCGCTCGTCGGGGTCTCCCGCTGGTGCCGGGCGCTCTTGTAGTGGTCGAGCAGCCGGTTGCGGGCGATCGTGGCCAGCCAGGCCCCGAAGTCGCTGCCGCGCCAGGTGAACGCACTGATCCTGGCCAGGGCCCGTACGAACACGTCACCGGTCAGGTCCTCGCTCAGTGGCCGGTCGTGGGTACGGCGCAGCAGGTAGGTGTAGATCTGCGGCCGGTAGCGGACGTACAGGTCAGCGAACGCCTCGCGGTCGCCGTCGCGGGCCCGGTCGACGAGGGCGGTCACCGACTCCTCTGCCTTGGAGGTCTGTCGGGTCGTGGTGTCTGGGGCCCTCACGCGCCGACCTCCTGCGTCATGGCGGTGCCGCTCAGCCGACCACGCAGGTGCGGGTTGGCGACGGCGATCTGCCGCAGCAGCTTCGGTGCGGGCTTCCACAGCCGCTGGGCACCGCGGGCCGGAACGGGCATGGTCAGCCGCTGGACCCGGGTCAGCTCCCAGTGGAAGCAGCCCTCTTGGGACCAGGGCGTGCACGCGCCGTCGTCCGTGTGGATGCCGGTGAGGTCGGCGACGGCGACCACCGCTCCGCGCACCAGCTCGTGGTCACTGTCCAGCGTCTCCCGTACGGGTGGCAGGGCCAGGGCGCGGATGTCGACGTCGGATCCGGCGTGGATGAGCAGGGTGCCGCGCCACTGGGTGGTCCACATCCTGTTCTCGATGCGCTTGGCGCCCTGGTCGTCCTCGAGGGCGATCAGGTCTGACCAGGGCGGCCGGATGGTCAGGCACCGGAGCGGGGTGAGGTCGTGGTCCGGCGCGGTCTGGGGCCGGCGGGAGACCGCGGCGAGCAGCTCGTAGTTGGCGCGCTGTTGCTGACGGGTCAGCGGGGCCGCACCGCCGGGGGTGCGGGTGCGGAAGTTCTCGCCGGTGGGGATGGCTTCGTGGGACAGCCGGGCGTACAGCGTGGTGTCCGCGACGGGGGAGAGGCTCATCGCGTGCGCTCCTGGGTGAGGGGGTGAGCGGTGGTGCCCATGCGCCCGAGGCGCCGGCCGTTGACGGTCGGCTCGTTGGCGTGGTCGGGGGTGGCGATGCGGTACAGGCCGGTGCGCTCCCGCTTGTGCTCGTACATCGCGCCTTCGGCGCCGCGCAGCACGTAGGTGTAGTCACGCGAGTGCAGGTCGCTGGGGCTGGACGCGCCGATCGACACCGCGACGGCGACCGCCTGGCCGTCGACGTCGACGCTCTGGTGCAGCAGGCGGTGCAGCTCCTCCAAGCGCTTGGCCCGGTCGGACGCGGGGCAGGTCAGGGCTGCGGCGAACTCGTCGCCGTGCAGGCGCGCGGCGACACCGTCGGCGCCGACCCACTGCTCCAGGCGTGACGCGATGGCGATGATCAGGGCGTTGCCGACGTCGTGCCCGAGGTCGTCGTTGACGGCCTTGAAACCGACCGCGTCCAGGAACACAAGCAGCACCTGGTCGCCGTGGCGGTTCAGGCGGCGGGTCGCGTGCTGGACGTAGCCGGGGCGGGAGTGCAGGCCGGTGAGCGGGTCGCGGCGGGCGGCTGCCAGGCGACGGTGCAGCGTCGCGGCGTGAACAGCCCAGCCGGTCAACGGAAGTAGGGCTGTGGTCGTGATGAGTGCGCGCTGCCCGATCAGGGCCCCGGCGCGCGGGTGGGACGCCATACTGGTGTCCTCCCTCTCGTCTCGTACGGGATGGGGAACCCGGGGCAGGCGACGGTTTCGACGCCTAGAGCGCCTGTCCCGGGGCGAATTCAGATCAGGCTGTGGGGGTTGACCCACGCCTTGGTGGTGGCCTTGTGCCAGTCCAGGACCCAGTCGGGGCGCAGGCCGCGCGCGGCCCATCCGTCGCTGGAGTCGTCGGGGGCCGGGCGGCCGGCGGACGTGTGCTGCACGGCCCGGTCGTAGGCGTTGTGCGCGGCGGCCAGGGCCTCGCTCTCTCCGGCGGCGTAGCCGGTGAAGACGTGAAGGCCTCGCCGTTCCTGGTCCGTTGCGTGGTGTGTCGGGACGTCGACCTCGTATCGGCGCATGACGTCCAGCTCCTTCCGTGCTTGGGGGACCACCGCGACCGCCCCGGCCTCCGTCGTGCGGAGAGGCCGGGGCGGCACGGTGCGTCCGTCAGGCGCGGTTGGTGGGCGGGCGGACTCCGGCACGGAGTTCGCGGATGATCGAGCAGGGGCCCTTGGTCGCGCAGTACGCGTCGTCGGTGTCCGGGAGGGCGTTGCCCGTGGTGCCCCACATCTCGCGCGCGGCCGCGTTCACGGCGCGCAGCATGACGCCGTTGTTGGGGCGGCAGTCGCTGTTCTTGTCCTTCCTGGGATGACGGCGGGCGCCGGGCGCGGCCGGTGCCCTGCGGGGTGGGGTGGTTCGGGGTAGCGGCGGCGGCACTCCTCACGCGCGGACCGCGTCCGCGTACTGCGCTTCCAGGTCGGCGCGGCCCTCGGGGTCCTCGTCCTGGAGGTCGTGGCCGTCGGCTTCCTGGTCGACGCCGTCGCCGTGGACGGTGCAGACGATGTCCGGGTCGTTGTCCATGGCGCCGGTCAGCGCCCGGAACAGGCAGCTGACGCTGTAGGCCGGCGCCCATGCCTGCCCGTCGCACTCCGGGTCGAAGGGGCATGGCAGCAGCACGTCGAAGCCGAAGTCGCCCTCGCCGTCGACGTCTTCGCGCAGCGCGAGGGTGAGGGACTGGCGTCCGAGGCGGATCTCCGCGACGCGGTCCCGGCCGGTCACCAGGTCCGAGCCCGGCCGCCACCGCCACAACGGCAGGATCTCCGGGCCGAAGAAGCGGCGGGCCAGCCACAGGTCGCCCAGGCCCTGGCTGCCGTCGCGCCCGAGGTCGGCCTCCCTCACCTGGGAGAGCTGCTTCAGGACCGGCTCCAGGCGGTGGAGGTCGTCGGCGAAGACGATGGTGTTGAAGCCTTCGGCGGCGAGGCGTTGGTGGGAGTGGACCATGGCCTGGTGCTGGGAGCGGACGGTGTCTTCGGGCACGCGCCGGTTGGCCGGCCGCAGGCCCTGGCGCTCCAGGCAGACCGGCAGTGGTGTGGCGACGAGGACCGCGGCGGCCGGCATGCCGTGCCGCTTGGCGGCCCTCACCAGCTCTACCCGCACGGCCTGTTCGACGTTGGTGGCGTCGATGACCGTGTTGAGCCTGCGGGCCATCCGGCGCTCGAGGATCAGTTTGAGGACGTCGGCGGCATCGGCCGTGGCGCCCTGGTCGCCGGGGTCGTCGCTGACCGTGCCGCGCAGGGCGTCGAGGGAGAGGACCTGGGAGGCCGGCCAGGTGCGGGCCAACGTGGACTTGCCCGCGCCGGAGGCCCCGATCAGCACGATCAGCCCGTTCTCGGGCAGGTCCGGGTACAGCACCGAGGTCATTCGGGGGCTCCTTGCGGGTCGAGGGCGCGGGCAGCCCAGGTCAGGCGCTGCCCGGCGTTGTCGGTGAGCAAGGCGGCGGCCTCGTGCAGGGGGCAGGAGGCGTCACCGTCGCGGTCGGGCTCGATCTGCTCCGCCCGGCGCGCGGCGGCGGTGACCAGCTGCGCGAGGGAGGGGAAGAGGCCGCCGGGGTGCTCGACGTCCTCCTGGAGCTCGCGCAGGATCGCGGCGAGCTCGCGGGCGTCGACGTCGTCGGCACTCAGGTCGTCCTCGATCTGCTGGAGGGCGAACTGGGCGATGCCGACCGAGGCGCGCACCCGGTCCAGGCGCGTGCGGGAACGGCCGGTCACCGCGTGGTCGACTTGGTGGTGGCGACCACGGCCGCGACTGTCTCCCAGCCCTGGTGCCAGGCAGAGTCGAGGTGGAAGGCCCCGTTCATGCCGAAGTCGGCGAGCTTGTAGAAGCCACCATTGCCGGTCTTGGTGGCGATCTTCTCCAGCATGCCCTTGCCCGGGACGCGTCGGTCCGCGGCGTAGTGGGTGCCGAAGGAGATGGCGAGCGCGGCCGCGGCGGCGGCCGGGTGCACCCGGATGCCGAGCGCGCGGGCGCCGGCCCCGGCGACGATCGCCTGCGTGGCCGTGTAGGTGAGGCAGTGGTGCAGGCAGGCCATACGGCCGTCGGTCGTGCCGTGGGTCGTCTTCTCCTTCGTGGCCGGGTCCTCGTAGGTGACCGGGTGGTCGTCGGAGGCGCCCTTCACACGGGCACAGAAATCCGACTGAACCCAAAAGTCGCCGACGGCACTGGCCGCGCGGGTCAGACCGAGCAGGGCGGCGAAGACGGCGGGACGGTGAGCATGCATGCTGGGGTTCTCCTGATCTCGAAGGGGCGAGGGAGCGGGCGGCCGACCTTTTGCCGATGCTGCGGCCGCCCGGTGTGCGAGCCCCGTCCCGGCCGGTGCGGTCGGGACGGGGCTCGGCTCACGCGGCCAGCCGGTGAACGGCCGGAGCCGGGAGGGTCATGAGGCTGCTGGGGTCGGCGGGCGTGCCGTCGAAGCACTCCAGGCAGCAGCCGAGTTTCTTTCGAGAGGCAGATGTAGAACCGCCTCCCGCATTCGCCGGCAGGTCTGCCTCGCTGCCATCGCGCGGTCCAGAGCCCACTCCTGAGCGAGTGTCGGGATGCGTTTGGGCTTGGCCAGGTCGACGCGGAGCAGGAAGCTGCGGGTGGGGTGGGTGCACGACCACTGCGGCCGGGTGGCGCACAGCTTGCAGCGCAGGATCGCGACCGCGCCCTCGTTGTCACCGGGGCTGGGGCCCATCTCCCGTAACTGGCGCTTGGTGACCAAGCCTTCGGGCACCGTGCTGTGGTCGTACTCGGGCAGCGCCGCGTCGCTGCGCGGAACCCGGTTCACCTCGCGGCGGCGGCGCTTCTTCCTCGGGCGCGGCATCACCTGCTCCAGGCGCCGGGCAGCCGGTGGGGGCGGTGCGGGTAGCGGGGGCCGGGACGCTGCGGGCGGGGCCGGCCGATCCGGCGGCACGGGCGGGGCATGAGCACGAGCGGTTCCTCCAAGGGGTCGGTGGACAGCGCTGCGCCCCGCCGACGTCGTGCTGGTGTCGGCGGGGCGGTGCGGCCGGGCGGCCTGTCCGGTCCTCGCCCGCCCCGGGTGCGGGGCGGGCGAGGACCAGGCAGGGCGTCAGGTCAGCGGGCGGTGCGGAAGCGGCGGGCCCACGACCACAGCCGGTCGAGGCGGGTCGGGTGGGTGTGCCGCCAGGCGGTGTCGAACACGCCGTGCTCGGTGGGGACGGAGCGGGACGCGCCGCACGTGCACGTCCAGATGTACGGCTCGGGGCGGGTGTCGTCGCGGGTCGCGGTGACCTTGGCCTTGGTGCCGTCATGGCTCCCGTGGAAGGTGCCGACCCAGAACTCGGCCTGCTCCAACTGGGGCTTCATCGGATTCCCTTCGGGGCTCGGTGGGCGGTGCCGGGTCCGTCGCCTGGGGCATCGTGGTCGGGCGTGGGCTGCGGCGGGAAGCGGACCGCGGGGAAGATGTTGACCTGCGTCATGGCGGGGGCCACCGGGGTGTTGATGACCGGGCGCAGGCTCAGGCCGCGCAGGGCGATGATGCTGGCGAGCGCCCACATGAGGGCGGCCATGCCGGTGGCAATGGTGCGGCTGCCGGCGGGCGCGGCCGACCACACCATGGCCGTCCCGGAGAGGCCCCACCCGGTCCACAGGATGCGCGCGCCGGTGCTGCCGGCGAATCCCCCGATGAGGCCGATCAGTCCGGTTACCTGCCAGAAGGCGTAGACGGCGGTGCTGGGGACGGTGAGGCCGGCGCTGTGCTGCCCGATGTAGGAGCGGACCGGGTTGTCGATCACGCCCCACAGGCCGCCGGTGGTGTCGGCTCCGGGCGCCTCGGTCGCGGTTGGGGTGGGGGACAGGCGGTGCAGCACGGCGCTGGCGATGTCGACGGCGGCGTCCAGCAGGACGATGACCGCGCAGACCCCGGCGAGGCCGAGCACCGCCTTGATCCAGTTGGCCATCTCGTGCCGGCCGAGGCGCCGGGCCTGGAACAGGTCCTCCCACCGCTCGTAGAGGAAGCCGCCCGGCTTCCAGGACGCGTCCCATCCGGCGCGCAGCCGGGCGAAGCGCTCCTTGCCAGGCCCTGCTTCCCGGTCGGCGACCGGCGGCGGGGGCACGTGGTCGAGCAGGTCGAAGACGCTCGGGTTGTGCTGGCTGTTGATGGGCTTGTCGTCGGACTGCATGGCGGGGCGACTCCCTCGCTCGGATGGGTGGGGTGGGCAGTGGTGCGCAGGCCGGGCGGCCTGGCCCGTACCCGGCCGCGAAGGGTTCGGGTACGAGGCAGGTGGTCCGGAGCTGGGGTCACAGGCCGCGGGCGTCGGCGAGGTGGGCGGCCTGGTCGACCATGCGGAGCGGGACGCGGCCCGTGCCGTGCGCGTCGTTGAAGGACGGCACGGAGTTGACGTCGTCGCCGAACGTGCGGCGGATCGCGTCCAGGAGCACTCCGGTGGCGTGGGCTTCCAGGCCGCTGTCGCCGCGGGCCTCGATGCGGATGGCCCCGAGCATGCAGCGCGCGCCGTCCTCGTCGACCAAGGCGTCCTTGCACCAGCCACCGGTGAGCAGCCGGTGGCGGGCACGCTGCAGAAGGGCCGCGACCGGTGTCCGGTACAGCTCCTCCGGCAGGGAGTTACCGGTGTCGAGGGGGCCGGTGACGATGTCAGCCAGGTCCACGGGCTCGGTGGCGACGTGTGCGGTGTTGACCTCGTAGGCGACGGCTGCTTCATCGAGGCGCACGGTCATGGCCGCGTCGGTCAGGATGAGGCGTTCCTCGAGGGTCAGTTCCACCGACGGCGCGGCGTCCGGGGCGGGTGCGGTGAGATCTGGGGCGGGGGAGGGCTGGATGTGGGGCATCAGGACTCCAGGCATGGACGCCGAAGGGTGCCACCGGAGAACGATCCCAGCGGCACCCTTCGGCGTTGCAGGGGCAGTCAGACGTCAGCGAGGCTCTTGATGGCCTCCAGCGCCTGCCGGGGGGATGTGACCTGCTCGACACGGCTGCCGGACGTGGGTCCGCTCCTGCCGCTGCCCCCGTCGCCGCGCCGAGACGAGGTGCTGTCGTCGTCTTCGTCGTCGGCGGGCCAGAACTCGCCGGGCTCGGGGTCGCGGTACCAGTCGCCCCACAGTCCGCGCTTTTCCAACTCGCTGATTTCGTAGTCGGTCAGCCGGTTGACCTGGTCGGGGAACAGGCCAGCGAGGTCGGTGTCGAAGTCCGCGAACAGCGACCGCATGAGCACGGCGCGGCCGTTGTCGAGGACGATGACGGCGACGCCGCCGGTGGAGACGCCGTTTTCCGGGTCGGCCTCGCCCCTGATGGCCCGCTCGATCGCGGAGCCCTCGCTGCGGGAGTAGCGGGCCGGGATGGTCGGCACGTCGTACGGGTTCTCCATGGTGCCCTCCGCAGCCTTGCGGGTGGCGCCGGGCGAACCCATGTTGAAGATGACCGGGCGGCTGTTCTGCCGCAGGTTGTCCTTCATCTCGGTGGAGAAACCGTTGTGCGCGAACGGCGACTGGCCGGCCGGGTTGAAGCCGATGCCGTACTTCAGTCCGGTGACCGTGAGGTCGTCGCCGTTGGTCTGGATGTCCGCGCCGAACAGACTGTCCTGCGCGGCGGTCATGTACTCATCCGCGTACACGTTCAGCTGCCGGTAGGGGCAGCGCGGATCGCCCGGCTTGTAGTCGTGCGGCTTGCCGTCGTGCGGCCAGGGCATCTCCGCCCTGATCTCACACAGGGCCTTGGCCGCGCGCAGTTGGCGGGCCATCCACAGGGCGGTCGAGCCCTGCCGGTCGATGTACTGTCCCAGCGTGGTCGTCTTCTCGTCCTTGCGGACGGTCGACAGCCACACCACCTGCCCGGCGAGGGACTGGGCAGACATGTTGATGGCGAAGTACTGCGTCTTGCCCGACCGGGACACACCGAGGATGAGGCCGTGCGCGGCGGCGTTCTTGTCGTGCTGGAACACCATGTTCTTCACCGGCTGCCCGGTGATCGTGAACCCGCACACGAACATGCCCTTGGCGTCCGGGGTGAGCAGCTCGCGGGTCGCGAGGAAGATCTGGGACAGCGGCGGGTTGTCGAACGCGCTGATCAGGAACTCGTTGCCGTCGATGAGGACGAACACACAGGAGTCGTCCTCGGGCAGGTTCAGCGCACGGCAGACCTTGGCCAGGTCGATCCGCGGGGTATCGGTGGCATCGGCCATCTTCGCCCGGTAGAAGCTCACCCCCCGTTCGTCGTCGCGGGACGCGTGGACCAGCTGCGATCCGGGGGCGCCGCCCTTGGGACCTGCGACCCGGTCCGACCAGCGCTCCTGCGCGGTCGGCTTGGTCCGCCGGCGCAGGTTGGCGTCGGGGGTGATGCGGGCCTCCATCCAGCCCGGCCCGCCCTGCCGGCCGGGCTGGATGGCGACCTCCGCCAGGACGACGTCGCCCGAGTGCACGCCGAAAGCCGCGGCGACGACGTCCTCCGTGAGGCCGGTGATCGGCCGTCCGGCCTCCGACGCGCGCAGCAGGATCGTCATGTCGTGGCGCTGGCCGGGGTGCCGGGTGGCCTTGACGATATGCGTGCGTGCGGGCATCCCGGCCTGCTCCCACAGCATCCGCGCATCCCGGGTGAGCAGGTCAGCGCCATTGTCCGGCTGCGCCACCGACGGCTCCAGGACATCGACGGGCGCCAGCTGCGGGACCGCAGCTGCCAGGGCGGGGCGGTGGCGGCGGCGGGTGTGCCGGGAGAACGGCATCACCAGGTAGCCGGCCGCCGCCCATCCGGCGGCGAGCAGCCCGTCCAGCCAGTACGGGCCGAAGCCGGTGGTGTGCTTGGCGGCGACGTCGACGGCGGCGGCCATGACCAGTGGAGACCAGCGCAGGATCTTGCGTCCGGCGCCGCTCTCTTCGCTCTTGGCGGCTAGCACCCAGCCGCCGACCCCAGCGACGCCTGCCAGCTGCACCACCTGGTTGACGGGGCTGTCCGGGGAGAGGTTCGGGGCCACGGCCAGCACGGGCGCGGCGAGGGTGTAGGCGAGGCGTTCGAGCTGGACAGTGCGCGGCGTGGACACCGGTCTTCTCCTTCGTCAACGGGCACGGGCGGCCCCGCAGGTGCGGGGCCGCCCGTGGCGGGGTGGGTGATGGGGGAGGGGGGTCAGCGGTCGAAGAAGCCGGGCTTGGGGGTCTTCTCGCGCCGGTTGGAGCGGATCTCGTCCAGCCCCCGGTACAGCTTCGAGTGGGTGCCCTTGGCCTGGTAGGTCAGAGTGACGATCTCCTGCGCGGTGGCACCCAGGTTCTTCACCGCGGCCGCGGAGCCGCCCAGGGCTACGGCCACGTCATCGGTGAGGGTGACGAACTTCGGGTCCAGGTCCGCGTGTGCGATGTCACCGGACACGCCCTGGGTATGCGTGGCGTTGGCCTTGATGTCGCGGCGCAGCGCCTCGAGTTCGACGGCGGCGTCGTCCATCGTCTTGCCGAGCTTGTCCAGCTTGGCCTGGACGGCCTTGTAGCGGTTGTCGCTGTCGGCCGGCACGGCGGCCGCGCCGCTGGTGCGCGGTACGAGATCGCTCATGAGTAGTTCCCTCTCGTCTAGTCGTGGTGGGCAGCGGCCGAGGTGTGCTTGAGGCCCGCGTCCTGCTTGGCGGCCATGTCCTGGCCGTAGACGCGGGCGACCTTGGTGGCCGCGAGCCGGGCGGCTTCCTTGGCGATGCCGCACACCTCGGCGCACCGCTGGGCCTGCTTCTTCATGCGGCCCGCGGCGTCGGCCAGATCCGTGATCCGGTTGGTGACGCGGGTGTCGATGTTGTGGTCGTTGACCAGGTCGGCCGACATCTCCCGCAGGGCATCGGCGACCTTGCCGAGGGCCTCCGCGAGGGCTTCGGCCCGCTCCTGGTGCGAGGCCGACTTGATGGCGATGTTCGCCATGTCGATCAGGTAGTCGTCGAACGTGATGTCCGTACGGTGCTGGGCGGCCAGGCCCCCCTGCCTGGACGGCCTGCGGGCCTTGGCGCTGCTCACGCTGCTCCCCTTCGGGCTGGTGGGCCGGCTGGTGCCGGGCCACTGGGTGTGCCGAACCGGTGCGGGCGGCAGACTTTTGATCCCGGTCGTGACCGGCGGCGGACTCGACACGGGGCGCCGACGATGGGACTCTCCGTCGGCGCGCTCGACGGTGATCCCGACGGATTCCGCCGGGACAGGTCCCTCCGGCTGCGGCGGCTTGGACTTGGCCTTCCGCTCCTCCCGCATCCTGCGCAGCCGCTCCTTGGCCGCCGCGAACACCCACTCGCTGTCCGGATCGTCGGTAGTCCTGGTGCGCGAACCGGCCCGGCCGGACGACCGGCCCCGCCGCCCGCCCCGGCCCGCGCCGCTGACGCGTCGGCCTGTGCTGCTGGTGCGTCGGCGCCGGAACCGACGGCGCTTCCTCGCACCGTCAGACGATGCGTCACCGGCCGTGGAGTCCTTGCCCGGTTCACCCGCCGCGCTGTCCTTCGCGGCGGAGGACCCGCCAGGGCCGTCCTTGGCGCTCTTCCCGTCCTCGCCGTCGGTGTCCTTGCCCTTGTTCTTGGTCAGGTTCACCTTCTCGGTGGTGGGCTTGTCCTCCTTCGCGTCCTTCGCGTCCTTCGCGTCCTTGGCGTCTTTGGCGTCTTTGGCGTCTTTGGCGTCTTTGGCGTCGGCGCGGCGCTTGTCCCAGCGGCGCTGGGCTTCCTCGCCGACGGCCTGGCCCAGCGTGGTGCGGCCCGGCGTGGCCGACGCTGCGGCCTCGCGTTTTGCCTTTCGTGCCGCGTCGCGCTCCTGGCGTTTGGCCCGTCGGTCCTCCCATGCCTGCTGCTGGTTGGCGCGGGCCTGGTCGCGGTCCTTGGTCCGGTCCTCGATGCCAGCCGCGTGCCCTGCGCTGCGCCGTTCCTGCCGCCCGGCCTGGCGGACCCCGGCGCGCTCCTGGCGGCCGCGGGCGCGTTCGGTACGGGCACTGGATGCCTGACCTCCGCCGTCGCCCTTCGAACTCCCGCCGCTGTTACGGCCGGAGCTGCCGGAGCCCTTCTGAGAGCCTTTCGAACCCCCGGACGAACCGCTGCCCCCGGAACCCGGTGCACGGCCGCCAGAGGATCGGTCAGAACCCTTGCCGCCGCCCTTGCCGCCCCCGGTCGACCCGGACCCCGAACGACCACCAGGGCCACCGGAGTTCGAGCCGCGCGGGCCACCGGACCGGTTCGGGCCCGGGCTCGCGTTGTTGCGGGATGGCCCGCTGCTGCCACCACCGCGCGAGGACCCGCCCCCGCCGCCGGCTTTCGAGCGGCCCTTGTCCGCCCCCAGGCCGGAGGAGGACGACTTCGTGCGGTCGGCATCGGCCTTTCCGCCCGCCGCCGCCTTGTCGCCCTTCGCTTTCATCATCGCGGCATGGAGCTTTCCGTTCTGCTCCATCATCGCGACTTCCTGCGCGGTGCGGCCCTCCAGGAGCGCGGCCTTCCGTGCTATTTCAGCCTCACGGAAAGGCGCCTCGCCTTCATGGAGCGCCCGCGCCCTTTCCAGCCGGAATTCCAGCCAGTCGCCGAGGCGGTCGGCGAGAGATCGAGGCTGCTCGTATTCGCCTTCCTCGTATTCACCTTCGTCTTCCTCGGTTTCCGGTGCCGCGATTCCGTCCGATCGCAGCGCCATGGCCGGATCCGGTGCGGACGGAATCGGGGGCAGTTCCATCGTCGTCTCTTCCGGCGACTCCGGGGGAGCTTCGGGAATGTCTTCCGGCGGCGGAATGGTGTCGCCGTAATCCGGGATCGGCGGTGGCACGTACGTGGAGTCATCGCGCCAGGGGCCGCGGACCAGGATCCCGTTCGGATCGTCCACGTCGGACACGATGCACCTCCCTCCTGGGACTTGACAGAGCGTGGGGCCTTGTGTGCACGCGTGTGCACGTGCACGGGTGCACGCTTTACGCGCGCGAGGCCCCGCCGGAGCCCGGCAGGGCCTTCGCTGGTGACGTTCAGTGACGCGGGGGGTGCTTCGCCACGACCTGCTCCGCGTACTGCAGCAGGTCGTTCCAGATCCGTCCGTTGCCCTCCACGCGCTGGTCCAGCGCCGTGATGAACAGGCGGCAGACCAGCGCGAATCCGGAGTAGATGTCCGCGCGACCGGCTTTGACATCTTTGGCCATCCGGGATCGTGCCAGGCGGAGCCAGAATTCCATCTGCCCTGCCTCGCCGCGAGATTCGCGGGCTTTGGTCGCCTCTTCCTTCAGCCATTTCTGGCGCCGTTCGGCGGAACGTTCGGCGCTGCTGAGGGGGCGGTTCACGCCGACTCCCGGCCGAGGTCGTAAATCGACGTGGGGGCGCTATAGCCGGAATTGTGGCCCTGTGCATCCCGCTGCGGCGGGTTGGGTGCGGCCTGGAGTGGCTGCGGGTTTTTCCTCCGCTTCCTTTCCAGCTCCTTTTCCTTCCTGTCCTTGACCGTATTCACGACGGCCTCGTCGTGGGCGTGGCGCTTATAGGCGCTCTTTTCCAGGCCCTTGGTGAGGTTGTTCAAGCTCTTGAGCACGTTCCCGAGGGCCTTTTCGACAGGCATGGCGCGCAGCCTGGCGTGGTACCAGCGGTCGCCCTCCACGTGCGTCTCGCGCAGGTGCACGCGGGTCTCGATCGCGAGGGTCTCCAGGTTCTTGCCGATGTCCAGCAGGACCCGCTGAACGTCGGCCAGGTACCGGGCGGTCGCCTGGGGACTCTGCGCCACATCGCGCAGTGGAACGGGATTCGGGTCCTTGCTGTTCATGTAAGAAGACCTCCAGGTCTCGGGGCTGGGGAGGGGTAAGCCGTGTCCCCCGAGGCTGACGCGCGGGGTGGTGGGTACGAGCGGGCCCACACTCCGCTCTCCCAGGGCGCGGGCGTGGTGCGGGCGAGCGGCCTGCCGGCCGTGGCCGTCTCCGGTCCGCGCTCACGCTCGGGAGCGTGGACACGGGCCGGGGACGACCATGAACGGCAGGAGCCGACGGCGGATCAGGCCAGGTGCTTGTCCGCGTCCTCGGGGCGCAGCAGGCCAGCCTTGGAGAGCAGGCGCACCGCGCGGGTGTGGTTGACGGAGAGCTGGTTGCGGACCTGGTAGAGGGTCACGAACCCGTCCTCGGTGCGGGGGAGGTTCTGTACGAGCGGCAGGAGCTCTTCGTCCGTCCGTACAGGCGTACCGGGACGGTCCGCGCCCGCCGTACTGCCCGTTCCGGTTACGGGAGAAGACGCGGCAGCCGTACCTGTACGGGCCCCCGGAACACCGTCTCCGCCGGACTGTGTACGGGCACTGATGGCGCCGGTGCGTCCCTGTACGGCCGCGCTGGCCGTCCCGGTACGCCCCACAGCCGCGGTGCCTGTACGCGCCGCTCCCTCGGGGGTGGTGTGTACGCCGTCTGTACGGTCGCTGTACGCCCTGGTCACCGACGCTTCGGCCTCACCTTCGTGCGGCGGGTGCGAGGCGGGGCGTACAGGGTCCGTACCGTCCCATCCCGCGCCCGAGCCGTCCGGCCGAACCGCGTTGTGCGCGGCGTACAGGTCGTGGCTCGCGCCCTCTGTACGGCCGGACGACGCGGTGTTCGTTCCGTCGGTACGCCGGTGCGTACCTGTACGGACGGGCATTCCTTTTCCGCTGTCCGTACCGGTACGGCCGCCCTCCGCTGCCTTGCTGCCGTGGCCGTCCGTACCGTCGTCGTGCATGAGGGTGTGGACGCGCCAGATGACCGCCACGAAGATCAACACCACGAAGGTCGTCAGCGGCCACGGTGCCGAGTGGCCGGGCGTGACGATCTCCGCCTGCTCGGACAGGTGGTACGTCACGTTCGCCGAAGCCATCAGCAGCAGCGCGTACGGGATGTCCTTCTTGGCCCGGAACGCGGTGACGCAGTAGACGTCGATGCTGACCGGCAGCAGCGGGGCGACGTAGGTGTTGATGCCGACCATGCGGGCCAGCTCGTACTCGCCGGAGGCGGCGAGCCCGACGCCGGAGGCGAGCGCGACCCACGGCGCGGCCTTCCACGCCTGGCGGCTGATGTTCTGCTGCCAGCCGTTCCAGCGAGAGGCGGCCTTCTTCGCCTCACGGGCTTCATCGAGCAGCCGGCGGGCGCGGGACTCATCCGCCTTGGCCCGCTCGGTGACGGCCTTCGCTTTGCGCTCCGCCTCGGTGGTGATGCGGCTCGCTTCCTTCCGGGCGGCCTCGCGCAGCTGCACCGCGACGGTCTTGGCTTCCTCCCGCAGCCGCTCGCGCTGCTTGTCGCACGCCGCCTGGAGCCCGGCGAGCTCATCCGCGAGGGCCTTGCGCTTGGTGGCGGCCGCCGCGTCGAACTGGTCAGTGAGCGAGCGCAACTTCGTCCGCAGCTCCGTGCGGGCCGCCTCCGCCTCGGTGTGCGCAGCCGCGACCCGCTCGTCCGCCTCACGGCGCCGATCGTCCGCAGCCTTGACCGCGTCCGCGTACAACACCTCCGCCTCCGCGCGGCGGCCGTCGTACTGCTCAGCCGCCGTCGCCGCGAGCTGGGCGAACCGCTCGCGGGCCTGGTCAACCTCCCGCTGCGCTGTGGCCACCAGGTCGTCGGCCTGCTCCTGGGCGCGGGCGAGGATCTGGCCGGCCTCGATGCGGCGCTGATCAACCAGGGCGCTGATCTCCGTGAGGTCTGCCTCCGCCAGGCGGCGCAGCTCGGCAACCGCCTTGCCCGTGGCCGCGCGGTCGGTGGCGGCCTGCTCGGTGAGATCGACGACCTGTGCGCGGGCCTCTCCCACCAGGGTCTTGGCACGGTCACGAGCCTCCGTCAGAAGCCAGTCGGCCTCACCGCGCGCCGCCTCCAGGTCCTTCTTCGCCGCCGCGCGGTAGGCGGTGGCCTCCTGGTCGGCATCGGCGGTGATTCCCGCGGCACGGCTCTGCGCCTGGTTCATCAACACGGTGACCTGCTCGTGCGCGGCAGCCACGGTGCGCGCGGCAGCGGTCTCGGCTTCCGCCTGGAGGGCTGCAGCCTCCTGGCGCGCGGTGTCGATGACGTCGGCGGCCCGGTCCCGGAGGTCGGCGGCGCGGTCGGCGGCGTCAGCCAGGACCGAGTCGGCCTCCGGGTACACCAGCGGCACCGTCTCCTCGGGTGCGACGGCCTGGTCGGGGATCGAGGCCGTCGCGGCAGGCGCCTTGGCGCGCCCGGTGCTGCGAGGCTTCGCGGCCGGTGCGGGCTTCCGCCTGCGCCGAGTGGTGGTGTTCGCCACGGGGGATGTCCTCTCTTACTTCCGGCACCTCGTGCAAGAGGTCACCGCAGGTCGGCGTCGGTCTGTAGGGTCGTGACCAGACCCTCCGAGGCCCCGGCAGCTCTAATGCCGAGGACTCGGAGGGTCGTTGTGCTGGTGCAGTCAGTGCCGGGGTCAGGCGGCCGCCGTTTCCTGGCCGGGCCCGTAGGTGCGGGCGAACTGGGCGCCGACGGTCAGCAAGGCGGTGATGTCCGCGTGGGTGCGGTGCTGCCGCTCCGACCAGGGCGTAGCGCGGGCGGAGTCGGACCCGGTGTGGGCCTGGATCACCCGGTCCAGGACGAAGCCCGCCACATAGGCGGTATCCGTGTCGCCGTGGACGCCGGCCTCACCGACGTGACGCAGGGCGGTGCCCAGGGGCCGCTGCGGGTCTGTGCCGCTCTCGTCGCGGACGAAGCGGATCAGCGCCCGGAGCATCGCCTTGACCGTCATGGAGTCGTCGTCGGCGAGGTCCGCGCTGGCCGACCAGTCCTTGCTGTAGTCGTAGGCGCGGATCCAGCCGTCCTTGTCGAGCAGGGCGATAGTGGCCTCCAGGTGGCGGGCCACGGCCTCGCCGGAAGACTCCTCGCCGGACGGGCCGATCCACAGCGGCTGGGAGGAGTCGGCGGCGAGTTCGGCGGCCGTGCTCAGCGTCACATCGGAGAACACCGCAGCAGCGGGAGTGGTTGTCGTCTCGGGCATGCAAGCCTCGTCTCAGGGGTCGTCGGGTCCGGGGCTGTCCGGCTCCCTGTCACCGCCCGACCCGGCCGCCTGGGTGGGCGGTCGGTGCGGGCGGATCAGGCAGCCGTCAGGCCGACCTCGAGGTGCTGGAGGAACTGGCCAGGGACGCCGCCTGGAGAAGCGCGGCGGCGTCGGTCTTCCCGCTGCGGGCCGTGCCTCCGATGAGCACCTGGGTGTCCGCAAGCCGGAGAGGCAGCGGGGTGCCGGTGGGCCGGTGCGGGGCGACGATCCGGCCGTCGGGAAGCAGCTCGCCGGTGTCCTCGAAGACCACGACGTCGTTACACAACACGCTCCAGCCCTGCTCCGGACGGCTGGCCACCACGGCGGCGGCCTCCCGGTCCGAACTGTCAGCCGACGGGCACGTCGGCGTGTGCGTGCACAACGAGTCCGGCAGCCGCTTAGAGCCAGCCGTCGCTACGGTGTCGAGCGGAGTACGGGTGCGCATGAGCTCTCCTAGCGGGGGAGACGAGCCCGAGGGGTTCCCGGGCCTGGGGGCGTGCGAAAGGCCGACCGCCCTTCGTGCGGGCGACCGGCCTGGGCGAACAGCGCGAGGGGGAGCAGAGTTGGGGTTTCCGCCCGGCACGGGGTCAGCCTCGCCGTTCCTTCTGCCTGGCGAGATAGGTGTCCTGGAGCGTGGCGAGGGCCCCGTGCAGGCGCTGGCCGGTGTCACATCGCGCGTACAGCGAGCACCTGGTGCAGCTCGCCTCGTGCACACGGCTGGTCGCCGCGGCCGTCATGTAGCGGGCGTACAGGTCGTCAGCCACAACGGCCACCGCACTTGAGCGGCAGGCTCTTCTCCGACTGCTCATTGACCCGGCGAAGCTCCTCTGCCAGGCGCTTCTGGTCGGCGTCCGTCATGCCGTCACCGCCATCCGCGCCCGGTTGCGGGCGGCACGGCGCCTCATCGCACGCCGCTCGTCCTCGGACAGCCCGCCCCACACACCCTCGTCCTGCCCGGACTCCAGGGCCCACTGCAGGCACTGCTCCATGACCGGGCAGCGACGGCAAACGGCCTTGGCCTCCTCGATCTGCAGGAGCGCCGGCCCGGTGTTGCCGATGGGGAAGAACAGCTCGGGGTCCTCTTCGCGGCAGACCGCGTTGTGGCGCCAGTCCATGCCGATCACTTCCCCTGCCGGACGCGGCGCAGGGCCTCGTCCATGTCCGGGTCCGAGTCGGTCGGGTGCTGTGCGATGCTGGTGGGCATCAGGTCCTCCAGTCAGGTCCTGGCCAGCCCCGGGGGGTTCCAAGTCGCCGGGGCTGGCGCATGTCTGACTACTCGTACGAGCAGCCACGGCCCCGGCCGCCCCGATCGCTCAGGACGGCCAGGGCCGTGGTCGTTCGTGCGGTGCTGCTCAGCGCGCGCGGCGCTGGGGGTGGAGCGTTTGGAGCGGGACCGGCGGCGCGTCGCGCGGCGCGTCACCGGCGGGCAACTGCGCGCGGCGGGTGTCGGTATTGCGCACCGCCGACTCGGTCGATGTCCACTGCCGTTGGCGCAGGCGCCACTGAGGCCGGCGGTCGCCCTGCGTCGCCTCCGTCCGCGCGGCGATCTGGCTGACAGCCGGGGCGGGCTGGACCTTCGGCTTGCGCCTCACCATGGTCCGGCGGCGGCTGGCGGTCTGCGCACTGCCGTCCTCAAGGCGCCGCTGCCATTTGTCGAATGAGACATCGACCGTGATCAGGCGGTTGCTGCCCAATCCGCAGCGGACGGCAGCGTCTGTGCCCGCACGCCCAGTGTCGTGTGGGACCAGCTTGGGCTTCTTGGCCTGGATACCGGTGATCGGCACCCACGTCTTGCAGTCGGGGCAGATCAGCGACGCGCAGGCGGGACGCAGGTCGTACTGGTGGGGCTTGAGGGTGGAGATGACGAGCGCCGGGCGTCCGCTGATGTTCCGGGAGCGGGTCCGGCTCCGTCGGGGCCGGGCAGGGCGCTCAGGGGGCGAAGCAGGCATCTGAACTCCTCACGAAGGGAGCGGCAGGGGGCGCGTCGCGATGCTCTCTCCGCCCCGTGGGACACACGGCACGCCGGGCGTCCCACGGGACAGACAGCGCACAGCGCTGCGACGTGCACACAGTCGTCGTGCCGTCAGGCTCCGGGGGAGTTTGATGGAGCTCTCAACCCCGGCCGCCCCAAGGGCGGACGACTACTGCGGTGTTGCTGATGCGGTAACGCGATGTTCGCCGACGATCACCATCGGCTTACATACATCAGGTTGCATCAGGTAACCTCAAGTGTCAAGCGGTATAGTGAGGCATCTAGAGGAAAAGAAGGAGGCGAGGCGACATGCCGGGGCAGCCCCGAGCGGACAACCGACCGCCGTACGCTCGAATCGCGGCTCACTACCGCGACCTCATCAGCTCCCGGAAGCTCTCGCCGGGTGACCTTCTGCCGAGCATCCGCGGCATCGCCGATCATTGGGACGTCAGCACGGCCACAGCCGACCGGGCCATGAAGTTGCTGAGAGACGAGAAGCTGGTCCAAGGCATTCCCGGCGTCGGTACCGAGGTGATGGCCCGCCCCATCTCGCTGTCGTCCGGGGCCGAGCGTCACGACCGCAGCGGTAGGACACAGTCCTCGTGGGGTGTTGGGGAGAAATCCTCCGGCCACACCGCAGACATCGTCGAGGCACCCGTGGATGTTGCCTACGCACTCGGCATCTCGCCTGGTGACGACGTTGTTCGTCGCAGCCGTGTGTACAGGGACGCTCATGGCATCGTCGCCCACTCCACGTCCTGGATCCCCGCCGAGTTCGCCCAGATACTGCCTGAGCTGGCTCGAAGAGCACGACTCAAGGGCGGGCTGTCGCTGGACTTGATTGCTCGGGCCACCGGGCGGCAGGTCGCTAAGCGCGTGGATGAGGAGACAGCGCGTATCGCTACGGCGAGCGACCTCGAGCTTCTGGAGCTGGAGGCGGACACCGTCGCGGCGATCCTTGTGCTGACCGCACGCTTCTTGGACGCCGATGGCGAGCTGCTCGAGTACGGCGTAGACCTGGGCGCACCGGGCCGTACCCGTCGCACGACGTCTGAGACGCAGCGGTGAGTACGTACAGCGCCGTCGTCGCCGGGCACACCTACAACCGCATGATGGAAGGACGATTCGAGATCGCAGGCAACTCCGCCGCTGTGTCCGGCCAACCGGGACCGCCGCCTCGCGCGATTCTCATGTCCGGTCTGCAGGGTGCTGGCAAAACGACTCTCGCCCGCGCCCTGGAGGAAGCCGGATTTCACCGTCTCTGCCCTGATGAGGCGATGTTCCGCCGGTACGGCCACTACGGCCGGGATTTCCCACGCGGCGAGTACAAAGTCAGGGAGGCACCCGTACTCAAGGACATCGCCCTTCAGCTCCAGGCGCTCTTGGAGGCCGGACAGGAGACCGTGGTCGACCACGGTTTCTGGACTCTGGAAGAGCGAACCCAGTGGGCAGCGACCGTGACGGAAGCCGGCGGAGAGCCCGTCCTGATCTACTTGCCTGTACCGCACGAGGTGCGCTGGGATCGGATCCAGAGGCGCAACGCGCACTCGCTGGTCGACGCGAACAGCATCGAGTTCAGCGAGGAGGATCTGCTTCGGCATGCGGGCCGATTCTCCCCGCCAACCGATGATGAAGCGCACGTCGTGTACGACGGGCACCCAGAGCACGTGCTGGCGGCTCTTGGGCGAAGGCGCTGAGATGTCCGAAGCGACATCGCCGGTGAGTCGGCCAGGCACTCGTGTGGGGTCCGGCATGGACTCCTCCAACCGGGACGCTGCGTGGCTTGACGATCGTGAACCAGCTTCTGCCTTAGCGGCGTTGAGCATGATGTCCCCGCGTCGCAGCGGTGTGGACTCAGCGTGGCAATACAGCCTCGTCCGCCTGGTCAGGGACCAACGAGGGGGTGTGTAGTGATCGCCGTGGATCGATGGACTGGTAAGGAGGCGCTGTTGTTGCGATCGGTGCGGCGCCAGTCTGTCCGCGATTTCGCACAGACCCTCGGCATCAGTCCCCGCACCGTCTCCCACTGGAAGGAGGACACAGCCCGGGTGTGCCGGCCTGCCACGGCGCAAATCCTGGATGCCGCGCTTGCTCAGTGCACCGCAGACGAGCAAGAAGCGTTCCGCATCCGATTAGCGGCATTGCGGGGAGAGCCTGTCGGCGCCACGTCCGGAGCGGCCCCGCGCCCCGCGCCGTGTTCGGTGGTGTCGAACAAGGTTCTGCCGATGTACCTGGGCACGCGATGCGGCCCACTGTATGAGGCGGGCACACCTGTACTGGCCGGCCCGGCTGGCCTTGAGCGGCGGGTTCTGCCCGGCAGACACCCATCAGCCCACGCCTCCACCGTGCACGTCTATGCCTGCGGCGTTGCCGTCCTGCACTTGGAAGAGCACCAACAAGTGCACTCTCTGACCGAGCTGGCCGTGTGGCGCTATCGCTCGTACCTGACGACCAGGGACTGGGCGGGACAGCGCCTGGCACGCCTGTTAGAGCAGCACGGTCCCGCTGAACCGGCAGGGATCTTGCCCGATCCGGAGTATGTGCTGTCGGTGTACGAGCTGCGTGAACACGCCTGGTCGGGGCCCGGGCTCGCCACCGCCTTACAACTGCTGACCACACCGTCGGTGCTCGTCAACCGTCAAGACCCAGCGAACGTCGTGCCTCTCGGAGAGGGGGTGGAGGAAGCCAAGTTCCGCGACGGCTGGACCCATCCCGAAGCGCTCGCCTTCGACGGCGGCGCCTCCCACGGAGTGGCCGGCTGGTCGGGGATTTCCTACCATCCGCAACTGAATGAGCGTGCCCTGACGATGGGCCAGATCCTTGCGCTGGAGCTGGATGTCCAGGCGCTGTGGGCGTTGTCCTCGCACATTCTGCACATGATCGAAGACGGCCAGGATCCCGTCATGCCCATGAAGTACGGATGGCGCTTCCTGCGCGGCGCGTACGTCCGCCTCACCACCGCCCGCCCCACAGAGAGCGCGCAGCATCGTGTGATGCGCGAGGCGATCCTGGCGACCAGCGAGCTTCCCGACCGGCTGCGTGCCGCTCAGGAAGCCCTTCGAGACAGCAATCCGTGACGGTCATGGGGAAGGCGGACTGGGTGGACCCTCGCTCAACAGCGTTGATCGTCATCGACGTGCAGCAAGGCTTCATCAACCGGCACAGCCGCGGTGTACTGCCGTCCATCGTGCGCTTGGTGGAAGGGTGGCGGACGGCCGCCGGACCTGTGGTCTTCACCCGCTTCCACAACGAGGAAGGCTCACCCTACGAGACAATCACCGGCTGGACGCGGCTGCGCACCGCGGAGGAGCAGGCACTCGTTGAGGAGCTTGCTCCGTTTACCGATGTCGCGATGGTCATCGACAAGACGCAGTCGTCAATTTTTACGCCCGAGGCTACTCAGCTGATCCGTGACCGAGGCTGGCGCGACCTGGTGCTGTGTGGCATCGATACGGACGCCTGCGTCTACGACACGGCGATCGCCGCGTACCAGGCCGGGTATCGTCCCTGGATCGTCACCGATGCGTGTGCCTCCAGCGGCGGACCCCAGTACCACGACGCGGCACTGCTGTTGGCCGCCCGGAACATCGGGGCCGCCCAACTGGTGACGATCGAGAGCATCCTGTCTCCCGGACCTCAGGGGGCGCGCGCGTGAATGCCCTGTCGTACGACGCGGACTTGCTTGTGGTGGGTGCCGGGCCGGCTGGGGTGGCGGCCGCGTTGATGGCGTCCAGCCTCGGTTTGCGGACCATGGTCTTAGAAGGCGACATCGTCGGCGGAAGGCTCCACACGATCGGGTCTCTGGAGAACGTGCCCGGCGGCTGGACGACGGGCCCGCAGCTGGCCGAAGCCCTCATCGCAGACCTGACGCGGCTCCAGCAAGCTGGTCTGTGCACCCTGGTACAGGAACGCGCTACCAAGGTCGGCGGCTACGCCGACCGAGCCGAGGTCGCCCTTGCGGACGGCCGCACGTTCCTCGCCAGGACCATCGTGGTCGCCACCGGGGTGGCCGCGCTCGCACCCCGCGACGTCGACTGGGTGAGCGCTCCCGATCAGTTCTCCGCGCCCCCGCTGTGGCGTACTCCTCCAGCGGCGTGCACCGGCCCTACGTTCGTTCTTGGAGGCGACCGGCCGCTGGGTACCTGGCTGCGTGCCCATGCCGACGCAGGAACGGCACTACACGTCCTGTACCCGCCGACAGACGACTACAAGATCGAGGAAGTCTCGCGGGACGAGCGCGTACGTCTGCTCCCGGTCTCCCATGTCACTCTCGCCCGGCTGTCTGACGGAGACGGCTGGAGGGTGCTGGTCACGGACCGGCAGGGAGCCCGGCATGCCTACGCGGCGGCGACAGTGGTGGGCAACCTGGGCAGCAAGCCCGCCGCACCAGAAGGCGTCGTTCAGGGGGAGGACGGCTACTGCCCGCCCCAACATCAGCATCACCGCATCCGAATTGCCGGAGACCTGCGCTCGTCGCGGTTCCAGCGCATTGTGACGGCCCAGGGGTCCGCTGCGGAGTGCGTGCTTGCCCACTATTACGCCAGCGCGTCTCCCGTGGGGAAAGGCGGTGTGCAGTGACCGAGTTCAACCGCGTCGGCCGACGCTGCGTTGCGCTCCCGTCGGCACACGCGAGGTTGCTACTGGTGAGGCGCGTCGAACGGACGGCTCAGGTGGCTCGGACGGGCGGGCTCCGCGGTCGGCCTGTCGTCTGTGCGACGGGGTCTGAGTGCTCGGAGGGCAGCCTGGAGCGTGGGCTCGTAGTCGTGCGGGTCCCAGCCAGAGGGAACGGTGACCTTCGTGCGGAGCTTCTCGTCGCCGACGCGGTGGACCTTGCAGTCGACGAAGGGGATCAGCCCGAGGCCGCGCGCGTGCAACAGGACGGGCCGGCCCGTCTTCACGAAATCGATGACTTCGAGTCGCCCGACTTCGCCGAGCCGGTAGACGGATCCCTGCAACGCTCCGCGTTTGGTGGGAGCGACGACGACCATGCCGTCGAGGGACGGGGAGATCTGCGGCCAAGTCTCTGCGTAGTTCTCCGGGGTGAAGAGGTCGTCGAATTGCAGAAGTTGCGTGCCGGGAAGTCGGTGTTGAATCTTGCCACGGCGCTGCTGCCAGCCTGGGCGCTGGACCAGGGCGGGGGGCACGCTGATGTAGACGCGGACGGGGTCGCCGGGCTTCCGTGCCTTGCCGATCCTGCGCATCGCCTCGATGTAGGCACGCTGCTGCTTCGCGGTCGCGTAGGTGGCGAGGGGAATGTCCTCGGCGGGGGAGTCCGGCATGGTGCTCATCATGCCCTGAGCTGCCGTCAGGCCGCCTACCTGCACAGGGGGGTGCCTCGTCTACCTGTGAGCGGCGACTCGCTTGCGTTGCCCCCTGCGCGCGTCGTGATCGAGGGGGTAGGGTGGGCTCGATCAAGATCTAACTACACATATGGAACGCCCCCAGCGCTCTTGAGCAGGCACCGGGGGCAGAGAGAACCTATTGGGAGGTCCTCGGTGTTCATGGCACCACTGTACCCGTGGGCCTTCACAGCCACACAAGATCCCCGCAGCCGTCGCGATCATGCGCGCTCCAGGCCAGCCGGGGGTTTCTGCGTTTCCACGCACCTCAACCGCCCCTCCGTGGAGGGGGTTGAGATGACGTAGGTCTGAGGGCGGCGTAGCCGCCGGGGCCGCCGGGTGATTGCAGCCACCACGGCGCCGAGCCCCATCTGCCACCAGAGGAGTTGCAGCCCCTCTGAAGGGACGTCCGATCGGTTGCAGCCGGTCGAACAGTTCGATCTTGGTTCACCCGAACCAGCGCCAAAGGCGCCTTTTTCATGCCCTCCCACAAGCTTCTGGAGAGCAGGGTCCATGTTGCAGCATCGTGCTGTCTTTTGTCAGCCCATCCATGCCCGGTTGGCGTATATTGCGCCGTCTTGCTGGTCACATTTCGCGTCACGGAACCGTTCACGCGTGCGTGAAACCGCCGTGTCGGCGCCGTGATGGCGCTGGTGCTGCGGGCACGACAAGCACCTCGTCCAGAGTCGGGTCTGGACGAGGTGCTTGTCGTGCCCGCAGCACCAGCGGGGGAGCAGGTGGTCGCGACGACCAGGTCGCGGCGGTCGGGGCCGCGGCGGTGGTTGCGGTCGGTGGAGTGGCTGGTGGCCGCCGGTCTGCACCCGCGTGCCTCGGAGACAACAGTGACCATCGCGCGGGACTTGGCGGAGCGCATGGATTTCGATTCGGGCCAGGTGCGCTACTGCCTGGACGGCATGGTGGCGCGGCTCGGCGTGTCCCGGGCGACCGTCAGCCGACACGTGGCATATCTACGGGAGTTGGGCGCGCTGGTGTGGGTGGAGCGCGGCAGCCGGGCCAATGTACGTCGGTCGCGTGGTCTGGGCGGGTATGCGGGGACCGCGACGGTGTACGCGGCGGTGATCCCGGCCGTCTACGACCAGGCGCACGGACACACCCTCGTCGGCTCCGGTTACACGGCCCGGGTCGTCATCGACCAACGCGGCACCACTCCAGCCTCCGCTCACGAAGCTGAGGCTGTGGATAACTCGTCTGTGGATAACTTGAGGTCTGCGGCCTGTGAGACCCCTTCCCGTACTGGGGTTAAGGAAGTGGGTCAGCAAACGGTGGTGGGTGGTTGTAGAGACACCTCGCGCAAGCGCGCGAGCCAGCCCAAGACCCGGATCCCCCATCAGAGCACCCCCGTGAACGGCCGTCGCCGTACGGCGGCCGACGTCCGCCGCGCCGAGCGAACGGTCCGTGTGGTTCGCGCTCTTGTCACCTGGACACAGCCGGTGCCGCTGCGGCGACTGGAGTACGTCCTGCGTCCGCTCACCGACCAGGGCCTGGACGCCCACGAGATCGCCGCCGAGCTGACGGCGCTGTGTTCCGGCACACGATGGTGGCCGCAGCGCCCGGACATGTTCATCTGCCAGCGTCTCGCTGGCATCACGGCATACGACCAGCAGCTGACTGACGAGACCGAAGCCCCGCGGCACTCCACAGAGCCGATGAGCAATCCTGAGTGGTCTGCATGGATTGAGCTCCAGCGTCGTCGGCAGGCAAGTGCTGCCAAGGCCCGGACCGACGCGGATCGCGCCGCGGCCCGATTGAACTGGAACATCTGGCCCGAGGTGATCACCCACCTGGAAGAGGACCATGCTGATGCCCTCGACCTGTACGGCGCGCAGTTGTGCTCGTTCGCCGTCAGCCAGGCCGCCCGCCACGACGCTCTCACCGGCTACGTCTGAGCAAGGCCTTCGTGACGGATGTGGTTCGTTCGATGGCGCCCTTGGCGAGGAGGGTGCGGGCAGACTGATCGCTATGTCTTCCGTGGAACTGTCAGCGTCGGTCACCAGCAAGCTCCGCACGTTCATCCGCCAGGGTGATGAACGGCTTGAGGCGATCGATGCAGCCCTCCGGCGGCTCGGAGTGCACACTCTTGACGTTGCGGACTTCGACTTCGAGGGGGAGCGCTGGGCGCTATTCGCGGACGAGGTCAAACACCAGACTGTGGCCAAGGCGATCAAGTGGGTTGATGGCGTCGATGAATACGTCAAGGGTTACCTGGAGGCTCCACAGGCAAGGCGGGTAACGAGGCACCCACATGATTTCAAGGGCCTTGATCACGGCGGCACATTGATTGAGAACCTTCGGATTGCGATCCGGGCCCGGCAGGAGACCTTGCGGCAGTTGGTCGGGAAGGCTGTACGGACGGCCGCTGGTGCTGACCGGGACGCGGCTGGCGGGTGGCCGCACCTTCGGGATCTGGGCCTGGTCGATGGCGCCGTTCTTGATGGCTACCTGGGCACCATGCGAGCCCGGGCGACCGTGGCGCAGCGCCGGGCCGCCATCGGGGCTGCGAAGGAGCTTCTTGAGGCGGTCATGAAGGGCGCGATTGTCTACGCGACTCCGGAGGCCATGGGGTTTGAGCGGGACGAGATGTCCCAGCTCTGGAAGCGGCTCAAGATGATCATTCAGCAAGAGCCATCGGTCGACCCCGCGCTCGGCGGTAGCGACTTCGGCGTGGTGCGGTTGCTCAACGGCCAGACCACGACCGTCCAAGGCGTGGCGGAGGTGCGGAACAAAGTCGGTACCGGACACGGGAAACCCAACGCCCCGAAGGGGCTGAAGGAGAGCCACACCGTTCTCGTCATCGATGCGGTGCATACCATGACGAGGTTTATCGCCGCGCGTCTCGGCGAGCTGTTCCCGTGACGTCCAAGCCCACGCGGCTGAAGCGGTGACCGCATGACCGAACTGAGTGTCGACCGCGCCAGCAGGTCCACTGATCGTCGCCCAGCTGGCGAAGATGAACGGCGCTGCCCGGAGCGTGTCCTGCTGCCTGCATTCCTTCCGGTGGCCTGCCGTTACGGCCGGTCGGCGTACCAGTCCACGCGTGCCTGCGGGGTGACTGGCAGGGTTTCGAGCTCGGCGTCGTCCAGGAGCAGCTGGGCGGTCTGTGCCGAGCAGCCGATGTAGGTGGAGAGCAGGTCGTGGTCACTGGTGACCACCCAGCTGCGATCGTGCGGCCACCAGAACTCCGGGCCGCTGGTTCCCACGGTGTCGGCTACCTCTTCGCGTACCGTCTCCAGGCCGGCCAGGGTGGAGCGGTAGACGAGGGGTGCGGGCTCGCCCCAGAGGAGGGCGGCGAGATCATAGGCGTAGGAGACGGCCTCATCGCCGCTCACGTCGGCCAGGCAGCGGGCCAGCGCATGGCGACTGCGGTCGTCGAGCGCGCCTTCCTCTGACTGCCACAGCGGCTCCCCAGGGGCGCGTTCGTCGGCGGGCAGTGACAGATGGGACAGCTCGCCATGGAGCGCGGCTGTCGGGTTCTGCAGGCGGGCCTGCCAGGTGCGGGTACGGCCCGACCCGTCCGTGGCCTGGAAGCGGTGAAAGATCCGCACGTACGCCTCGAACCCGCCCGGTACGAGCTCGGAGACCACATGCCCGGGTGGCGGATTGCAGTTCGCCCTTATCGAAGGCTAAGTACGCAGGTCAGAACGGCTCGCCACCTTGTCGCCGCGACCGACTGGCACCGACGGCCCGCTGCGCATGGTCTTTCGACGGCCCCTGACGGCCCGCCCCGGGCAGAGTCGTGGGCCCCGGTTACGGTGGCCGGATGAACGGATCGAATGCACCGGTCGGACCCGACGCGCCGGGCGAGTTGCTGCCCTTCCTGGGCACCGATGAGGAGGTCGTCGCGTTCTTCGCCGAGGTCGCGGACCTCGACGCGACGGACCCGGCCGACCACGAGTTGGAGGACGGGGTTCGGCTCGCATCAGGGGCCCGGCTGGAGCAGTTCGCGCGAGCCGGCTCGGGGGACGCGTTCTGCTTCGTCGGAGAGGGTGGCGAGGAACGCCCGGTGGTATACGTGAGCCTTGACGGAGAGGCCGGACCACTCGCGCTCGGACTGCCGGAACTGGTGCGGCTGTGTCTTGTGGCGCCGTGGTGGCGGGATGCTCCCGGGCGGACGGCCGAAGAACTCCGGGCGGTCGCCGACGAGTACTGGGAGGACTGGCCCGACCTTGACCAGCGACGTGACCGCGCGGCCCGGGTGCTCGGTCTCGATCCGGCCGGACTGCCATCCGAGGCCGCGGTCCTGGCCCGGCTCGTGGAGCTCTCCCGGGGACCGGTCGCCGAGGCCTGCCTCGTCGTCGGGTATGAAGGTGATCCGCTCGACCCGCTTTTCGATGCCGACCCCGGCCGCCCCTGACTGACTGGCCATAGGGCCCGGCCTGTCGGGGCGGCCGTCGCCTGTGGCCCGGATCATAGTCGGCTGGTCAGTGGTGAGCAGTCGGGCGATGCGGACCCCGTCCCGGGGTCTGCGCCGGGCGCCGGAGTCAGGCTGCCGCTTCGGGCCGCTGACCCGGCCTGGTCTCGATGATCTGCACGTTGCGGCATCCAGCGTCTTCGAGATCTTGCTTGCGTCTGGCGGCGCTTGGCTTGTCGTAGGCGACGGCGGAAGAGCGGGCTTCGCCAGCGGGTTCGGTCCAGGTGAGAACGTAGTTCGTCATGCGGTCATCATCGCCTGTGGCACTGACAATGCCCTGCTCACAGCACGTGCGGAGACTTGATGTGGTGTGGGTGGTCGTCAGCCGTACAGCCACTGCTCCCAGGCTTTGCGGCCGGTCAAGGCGGTGTCGGGGATGCCCAGTTCGGTGAGCGCTCCGGGGTACACGCGTTCGTAGGCGGTGTTGTAGGCGCTGGCGAGGGCGGCGTCGCCGAGCAGCCACGGTGCGGGGGCGTGGTCGAGGTCGAGCACGGCGAAGGCGCCTTCGTAGTGGAGGCGGCCGTGGAGGAGGCCGCGCTCGAGCAGGGTGCGCCAGCCGCGCCCGACGTACTCGGCCTCGTCCATGCCCTTGGCGGTGTCGATGACGGACGCGACGTCGAACCGGCGGGCGGGGATGCGGGCATGGAGCTTCGCGATCATCCAGGGCAGGCCCAGGATCCGGAAGAGATGGGTGCGGTGGGCGCCGCCCGAGGAGACGTTGTAGAGCGGTCCGGCCGGTCCGTTGATGACGCTGAGGTAGACAGGGGGGTTCTCGGCCAGGTGGTGGCGCAGGAACGGGGCGAGCCGCTCGGGCTTGGTGGTGAGCAGTTCGCGGGCGGCGCGGGGTATCCAGACGGGGCCGCGAGATACCTCGGACCGGTCGAAGTCGCCCCAGACCTCGTCGATGGCGGCGACGATGGCGTCGGTAGGCACCCAGGCGGCGCTCTCGGCGGCGGCCCAGGCGTGCTCCTGCTGGCGGTTGTCGAGGTTGAAGTGCGGCGACTGCGGTGCATGGGCCTGGAGGCGGGCGGTGGACGCGCGCACCCGATCGTCGATCTCGTGCTTGGGCCAGGTCCGCTGGAGCTGGGTGATGGCGGCGACGGTGGCGTCGAGCGCGGCGCGGTCGGCATCGAAGGCGCGCAGAACGTCCATCTGGTCGATGCCGGGTGAATCATCGCCTGTGGCGGGGATGTCGGGGCGTTCGCCGTGCAGGGTCAGGGTGATCTTCGGGCTGTGGCGGGTGGTCGCCTCGAACGACTGCAGGGCCTGTCCCGTGGCGTCAGGGGTGGCGCTCCAGCCGCGCACACGCAGACCGTCGTCGCGGTGCGCGGTCAGGGTGCCGTCCTTGTGCCATGTTGCTGCCCAGGTGCCGCCCGGCCGGTCGAGGTGGACGGGCCGGCGCGCGAGGTCGGCTTCCAGCTGCTGAAGGTCGCCGCGGCGCCGGGCGAGGGCGAGCAGGCTTGGCGCGGGGCGCAGTACGTGCGCCAGGAGCTCTTCGTCGAGCGGATACTCCGCGCGCTCGCCGTGCCATTCGTGCAGGAGCTTGCGGGCCTGGGTGATGCGGTCTGCGGCCTGCTGGGCTGCGTCGCGCAGTTCGCCGCCGTCGAGGTGGCCTTCGACGGCGGCCGCCGCGTGCCGGCCGGCCGCGGCCACCACCTGGTCCCACTGGTACAGCTCTTCGGTGGCTTCGTGCCACAGGGAGCCCGCGCGGGCGGATGTGTCCGACTCCTGGGCCGTGGTGAGGGCCCGTATGATCTGGGCGCGTTCGGCGGGCGGCTGGCCGAGGCCGCGGCGTACGGCGAGGTGCAGCAGGATCGAGGTGAGGCGGCGGGCCAGGTGCGGGGGCCGGGGGCGGCCGTCCTTCGTGGTGCACCTCGTCGTGCGCGGCGCCGCGCATCGGGGGCATGTCCAGTCCAGTACGTTCCAGTCCCAGTCGGCCACCGCGCAGAGAGCCTCTCGTCGGAGATCAGGTCAGCTGTCCCCACGATGGGGATCGTTGAAGTGTGACAGTGGGGACTGACAAGAGGCTGTGAGACCGGTCTTCAGCGCCTGCGGCTGCCTGTTTCAGCGCGTTCCGGTGCCTTGGCCAGGTGCCGCAGACGCGTCTGCCGGGGCCTGCGGGAGGGCGGCGGTTTTGCGCGGACGGCCGCGGGGCTTCTCCGGGGGCCAGTGGTCAGCGAGTTGGCCCAGGAACCCCTTCGGGTCGGCCACCAGTGCGGTCAGGCAGGCGACGACGAACGCCTGCATTTCTCGGTCGTGGGCTTGCAGCGCGGCTGTGGCCTGCTGCTTCAGGGCAGCGGGCGGGCGGGTCGTGAGGGGCGGGTCGCGGTGGTTGTCGGCCATGCGAGAACCCTCCCATAAATGGCTTGCCACTTTCAATGGCGGCGGCTACCTTGAAAAGTGGCAAGCCACTTTTTTTCGAGGGGGCCACCATGACCGCAATCACCAGCACGAGCACCGAGCACCGCACGCCACGACTCCCCGCCCGCGGAGACCTCGTCTTCGTCTACGACGGCGGCCTGGGCCTGGTCACACGCCTGGAAGGGTGGGCCCTGAGCGTCGTGGAGATGCTCTTCGGCGATGGCCCCGAGGCCACCCGCAGCCGCATGGTCGCCGTTGTCCGCGATGCTGACGGCGCACTCGACATCAGCGCCCGCGTCTCGCGCCTCGCCGCTGTGGAATCGGCCTGGCATCTCGTCAACCCGGCAGGAAACATCGTCAACGGCGGCCCGCGCGGCGAGAAGCCGTCCTTGACGCCGGCAGAGCTCGAGGCGGTCCGCGACTCCGGCCAGTACGAATCCCACCGGGGTGCGGTCGCCGTCTACGGCATTCCCAGCACGGCGCAGCACTCGCCGTCCGCCGGCGCCGACTGGGTGCACGACGTCCCCGCGGAGACCGTCTTCCGCGCGGCGCGCGGCGGTATGTACCGCTGGTACGAGCCGGACGCCGCGCCCGCCGACAAGAACGCTCCCGCCGTCCGCGAGCCCGCGGCCAGGGCGGGAAGGGCCGCCGGCAGCAAGAGCGGCTGCCCGTACGAGACGGTCCTCGCGGCCGCCAGGAAGGCCGGAGCCCGCTGTACGGACAACGCCGGGGTCATGGCCCTGTTCTGCGCGGACACCCTGCAGACCGTGGTCGGTGCCGTCTCGCCTCAACTCGTGTGGGAGGGAGCGCAGCGGCGCGGCATGTCCGCCGCTGACTTGGTGAGGCTGTGCACCAAGGACGTCCTGGCGGTCTGCGACCTGCAGTGGACGGACGACGTCGCCTGAGCAGCCCTCCGGGCATCGCGAAGCCACGCGCGGTCACCTACGGGTGCCAATGCGAGAGGGGGGCGCTCCAGGAAGCGTCCCCGAGCCTGCCGGGCCCCGGCCGTGCGGCCGACCCCAGTAGGTCTGGTCACTGTCCACATCAGTCGCACATAGCCAGGCTGCCACTGCCACGGGAGTCGGGCTGGCAGAGAAGCGTTTCCCCGCTATATTGGGGGCACGTCCTTTACTCAGGCATGAGGGCCCCGCCAGACATACCTTGGCGGGGCCCTCGTCTGTGTGCGGCGGGCTAAGCCACGTGGAGACTGGGTCGTCCGGCGGCCGGGGGAGCGGTGGTGTACGCGGGCAGGCGCAGGTTGGGCAGGTCACCGTTCTTGATGTCGGTGAGCGCCTGGCGGAAGGCGGTTTCCATGTCCTGCGTGCTCTGGTACTTCGCCGCCAACGGGTGCAGGCGGTAGGAGTTGCCGTGCCTCCCGCCAGCCGGCGGCCGCAGCACGATCTTCAGGTCGCCCAGGGCGCCCATCAGATTGCTGACGGCCTGGGGGGTGACGCCGTACTCCGCCGCCATGTCCTTCTGCCGCACCGGCAGGTGTCCGCCGAACTCGCTGCGGTAGAGCAGGTACTGCAGGAACTTCACGGCGGCCGCGGGGACGGGCAGGGCCCAGATGCGCTCGGAGACGAGCGGGGACAGCACTTCCATCACAACACCTTCCTGGGCACCTGCGTTGTCAGGCAGTGTCGCACTGGTATCACCCGGTCCGCTCCTGACGCCCAGTGGTTCCGGTCTCGGCGTCGAGCCCGAGATCGAGTGCCTGCTGCTCCGGGCCGACCCGGTTGGGGAATGCCTCGGGCCCGGTCCCGTGCTCACGGGCGAGGGTGGCCAGGACCTCGTGCTGAGAGGTGCTGTTGCCGTTGAACCACAGCCGCACGTTCAGCTGCACCAGGCCATGGCCGGCCTGCTCGAGCCACCCCATAGCCTTCAGGGAGCTGATCGCACGGTTGACCGTGGAACGGGTGATGCACTTACCGCCCTTGGGGACGGCCAGCTTGTTCAGGCCGTCAGTAATCTCCTGCTGCGTGTACTGGGCGATCCCAGTGCCTTTGGCCTGTCCGCCCGCAACATACAGGAACACGCACATCTGCGACTTGGTGATCGAGTTGGCGACGGCAAGCTGAGCCAGCAGCTGGGTGAACCAGTTGCTCGCCAGCGAGTAACCAGCGTCTCCCGCCATGTCGTGCACGGTGCGCGGGTCGTGGTCGTACTCGAAGACGACGTTCTTCAGCCGCCGGGGGCGGCGGGACTTCTGCTCCGCCTCCTGGATGTCCTCACCCAGCTGACGGCCGAGGACCGAGAGGATGTCGGCGAAGCTGTCGTCAGAGTGGTCGGGTACGGCGCGGGGCCGGGCGGCGGGAACGCGGCGCGCCGGCGGATCAGTTGTCACATGACCTCCTTTGTACTCAGGCGCAGCTGACCCTATCTCAAAACTCAACCACCACTTGTCTTTTGCTCCGCTGCGCGCGTCGCGCCGCCGCAGGCCGCACGCCTGGCGCGAGACTGCGCCGGAACTCCACGCCAGCTTGACTTTTGACGCTGTCACGGACCCAAACTCAACTGCAGCTTGAGTTCCCTCTGTCCCGCCGTCACATTTCCCCTGGCGGGACCCCCTCCAGGAGCCCCCGCTGGATCGCCCTGACCTGCACTTTCTTAAAAGTCCACTGTCAGTTGACTTTTGGGGCAAAGGTGCGCGTCACGTTCACCTTTCCTTGGCGAAACGTGTCCTCCAGAGCAACACCGTCCTCGTATTGTCGCAGGTCAGAGCCACTTTTTGCCGGATCGCCTCTTATACAAGAGCACCGGCAGAACCTCGTCGTTAGGCTCCGGGTCGGCTTGCTTTTCTGTGGCCGAGCAGGCTTCGCGTGCGGGTCCATGGGCACCGAACGACCGTGGTCGGCAGCAGCGGCGCTGCGTCTCGGGTGGCTCGGACCGTGACGGACAATCAGACGAAAGCGTGGCTGGTCCCGGTGACGGGTGCCGCGTTCCGGCCCTGGGGGCCGCAACGCTGGGTACCTCCGCACGCCCGACTCTGCCTACCGCTCAGTGGTACGCACCGTTCTGTGGCCGGGCAATCTCGGGCTCCTGCCGCCGGACCTCTCCACTGCGCTGGGACTGCGGATCAAGGTCTGCCGCAACCGACGGTGCACTCTGCGCGACGCACGGCGGAAACTCGGCGTCCCGGTGAGCCGAAGCTCAGGAGTTGTCACCGGGAGAGTCGGATGACGCGGCGAATGAGGCCGGACGAAGCAGCGTGGTTGTCACCAACAAAACGCGCGGCTTGTCACAAATGCTCATTCAGCAGCCTTTCTGTCACCAGCCCCGCGACCAGCGGCTGGAGGGGTGCGCGGTCTTAGGCGCTCGCTCTGTGGGCCGAACATGATCAGGTACTCGGCGGGACCGCCGGGGCTGGCGTTCGCCACCCCGTGTGGGGTGTGGGTGTCGAACTCGGCGACGTCCCCGGGGGTGAGGATGAGGTCTTGGTCGCCGAGCGCGAGCCACAGCAGTCCGTACAGGACGCACAGCCACTCGTGGCCGTTGTGGGAGACCTGACGGGGCCGTGCGGGCGGGTCCTCGAGGGCGGGCAGGACGTGCTTGTGGGCGTGCAGGCCGCCGACGTACCGGGTCAACGGCAGCACCGCCTTGTCGTCGCCGATTCGCAGCGGCGCCGTAGTGCGCGGCTCGGCCGCGGGGGCGGGTGCGGTGTCGGCCAGCTCGTCCAGGGAGACGCCGTACTCCTTCGACAGCTGCAGCACCACCTCCAGGGTGGGCCTGCGCCGGCTGGTCTCGATTCGCGACAGCGTGCTGGTCGAGATGCCGGTCGCACAGCTGACACCGGCGAGCGTCGTGCCATGCCGCTCGCGCGCGGCCCGCAACCGGGGCCCCATCCCGGCCAGCGCGCCGTCCACGTCGTCGACTGTCACCTTCCCGCTCCTTCTTGCCGTGCCGCTTCACCGGCCTGTCCTGCAATTTTGCCGGGATGGCAAGACTGATCGCGTTGGGCGGGTGCCGCGCCGCATGATCGATGGGTAGCCGCCTCCGCCCGCGATCCGAGGAGAAGCCCATGCAGCCCGAGCCGACCGCCGAGCTCCGCCACCGCATCGTCGAGGTCCCGGCCGGGCGCCTGCACCTGGTCGAGCAGGGCACCGGCCCGCTGGTCCTGCTCGTGCACGGCTTCCCCGAGTCCTGGTACTCCTGGCGCCGCCAGCTCCCGGCCCTCGCTGCGGCCGGCCACCGGGCGGTGGCGATCGACGTGCGCGGCTACGGCCGCTCCTCCAAGCCGAAGGAGACCGACGCTTACCGGATGCTCGACCTGGTAGAGGACAACGTCGCCGTCGTGCGCGCCCTCGGTGAGGAGAACGCGGTGGTCGTCGGCCACGACTGGGGCTCCAACATCGCCGCCGCCTCCGCCCTGCTCCACCCCGAGGTCTTCCACGCCGTCGGCCTGCTGAGCGTTCCCTACGCGCCGCCCGGTGGCCCCCGCCCCACCGATATCTTCGGCCAGATCGGCGGCCCCGAGCAGGAGTTCTACGTCTCCTACTTCCAGGAGCCCGGCCGTGCCGAGGCGGAGATCGAGCCCGACGTCCGGGGCTGGCTCGCGGGCTTCTACGCGGCCCTGTCCGCCGACACCATGCCCGCCCAGGGTGAGCCCGACCCGCACTTCGTCGCCCGCGGCGGCGGCCGGCTGCGCGACCGCTTCCCCACGGGGGTCCTCCCGGCCTGGCTGAGCGAGGACGACCTCGACTTCTACGCCGGGGAGTTCGAGCGCACAGGGATCACCGGCGCACTCAACCGCTACCGCAACATGGACCGAGACTGGGAAGACCTCGCCCCGCACCGCGAAGCCCCGATCAAGCAGCCTTCCCTGTTCATCGGCGGCGCCCTGGACGCCTCCACCACCTGGATGTCCGACGCCATCGACACCTACTCCACCACCCTCCCCAGCCTGTCGGCCTCCCACCTCTTGGACGGCTGCGGCCACTGGATCCAGCAGGAGCGCCCCGACGAGGTCAACCGCCTGCTGACCGACTGGCTCGCCACCCTCCAGGGCTGAGCTTCTTTTCTTCTGGCCTCGAACGGTGTCCCGAACGAGGTCACTCACCTGCGTATTCGCCGGATATGAGGGCGGGTTCGGCCCCGGTGGCCGCTGAACCGGCCGATGGTGCGACGGAGTCCGTTGGCCAGATCCAGGAAGTAGGCGCGCACTTCGTTCAGTTCGGTGTTGATCAGGAGCGTCCGCCGCTGGGGGGTGAACTGGCCGTGGACGATCGCGTTGTACCGCTCGCCCCGCAGCCGGGCCGCCACGGACCGGTCGGCGAACGCCTCCAGGAGCTCGGCCGCGGCCCGCAGCGTCCACACCACTGGTCGTGCGCGCGCACCACGCGGCTGGCGGCCAGCTCCCAGTGCTCCGCGGGCATGCCCGACGTGGCGTCCCCGAAAAGGTGCGGGACGCTGATCTGGACATCGTTGAGCCCCTGGCTGGTCAGGCGTTCCAGCAGCTCGATCGCCTGCTCACACGTGGTGCCGGGCCTCAACAACATGCACCTGCTCCTCACCGTGGACCGGTCGCCACATCCGAACGAAGCTGAGCATAGGCTCCGTTCGGTGGAGATGTTCTGGATCACCGCGATGGCCATCCTGTGGGGTGCCGGCACGGGCCTGCTCATACCGCGCGCCGCCTACCGGCTCTCCGTGCCGCCGCAGGAGCCCTGGCGAACGGCCTGCCCGGCAGGGCACCCCCTCGGCGGGACCGCGACCGGGTGGCTGGGGCGAGCCCGCTGCACCGAGGGGGATAGGTTCGGGCCGAGTACGGCCGCCGTTGCCCTGCTGATGACGGTGATCTGCGCCGTACTGGCGGCGTCCACGGGGGCCCGTCCCGAGCTGCTGGTGTGGCTGCCGCTCGCCCCGATCGCCGTGCTGCTCGCCGCGGTCGACGTCGCGGTGCACCGTCTTCCCGACGTAGTGGTCCTGCCGCTCGCGGCGTCCGCCATCGCCGGGCTTGGAGCGGCCGCGCTGTTGCCCGGGGCCGACGGCAGCTGGCGCACCGCGCTGCTCGGCTCTCTCACACTCGGCGCCTGCAACCTCGTGGTGTTCCTGATCAACCCCAGGGGCCTCGGGTTCGGCGACGTCAAACTCGCCCTCGTTCTCGGCGCCGTCCTGGGCTGGTACGGCTGGACGATCGTCCTGGCCGGGACCTTCGCGGGATACCTGTTCGGCGCGGTCTACGGGATCGGCCTGATACTCGCAGGCCGGGCAGAACGCACGAGCAGGATCCCGTTCGGCCCGTTCCTGCTCGCCGGGACGCTGGCCGGCGTACTCCTGGGCTCCCACGCCCCCTGAACCCCAGGCTCCTTCGAGCTGAGCCCGTTCGTCGACGCTGTAGTGCTGAGTGCTGTCAGCCGAGGGGGTGGATGGTGATGCGGGCGCCGACGAACTGGCCGTTCGCGGCGGCCTCTCGCATCAGGCGCATCTTGGCTTTCTGGTCGCTGGCGGGGATTCCGGCGAGTCCGATCTTCCCGACGTACAGCACGCTCCACCCGTACTGCTCGACGCCGGCGATCCACTGCGGCGGGGGAGCGATGGTGCCGGTGTAGAAGAGTGTCCCGTCGGGTTCCATGACGGTCAGCTGGGCGATGCGGTCTTCTGCGGTGGGGGTGGTGTAGGTGGCCAGCCACAGGCCCGCGTGCGCGGGTGCCTGGCGCATCCGGCCGACGGGGGAGAAGCCGCGGGAAAGGACGTGGGAGGCGAGGACGTCCAGGAGCTCGGAGCCGACTCCGGTGCCGGTGTTGAGGTAGACGGGTGCTTCGGGTTCGGCGATGAGGGTGGGCAGCGCGGCGCGGCCGTGTTCGACGGTGGCGGCGGTCATCCGCATCGCCATCCCCTCGTCCGGCGCGGCAGATGCCCTGGGGGAGCGGGTTTCGGGGATCTCGACCACGGCCGAGGGGTGGCAGTGGTCATGCGCGTACCGTACGTGGGCGACGCGGCCGCCGATCCGTACGACGACGTTGGCTGGCTCCTCCGGGTGGATCTTCTTCTCGCAGCCGAGGCAGATCGCGTTGTTCAGCGTGACGGCCCCGGCCTTGGCGACGCCGTCCGGCCCGAGCGCGGTCCGCACGTCCAAGCTCATTCGGATGTCGGTCATCATCGCTCCCCACAAGAAGTATCCGTGTGCCGCTACCCAGCAGACCGGATCCGTGCACCTCGGGCAGGGGATTTCGTGGAATTGGGCAGCCAGGCGGCTCTCTCACCGAACGCAGCCCCGGCCATGGCTGGTTTCAGCGTGGCCGGGGCCGACGCCGAGAGGTATCAGTGGCACCAGGATCTGCTGGAGGGCGACACGTGCTCCTGGCGTTGTTCCAGCTGTGTGCGCTGTTGTGCGCCCTGGCGGCACCCGTCGCAGGAGCGGGATGCTGGAGGCCGCTGAGGAGTGGTCTTCCGCGGCCTGCGGAGGGGGTGCCGGATGCGGACCAAGGATGTACGGGTGGGCGGCACGTACGTCGTCAACGTTCCGCAGAGGATCCCGGCCGCGATACGCGACAGCGTCCCGAGCACCGCTGAGGCGTTCGCCGCGCACATGCAACTGCACCTCAACCGGGGCCGGCGGTTCGACCTCACCGTCACCGACGTTCATCGTGCCGAGCGGACGGTCGACGGGATCGAGCCGGTGACCACGAGCAAGGTCGGACTTCCGCTGTCCGAGGGCCAGGTGCGGGCGCTCGGGCTGCCGGAGGGTGTGCCGCATCGAGGGCCTGGTCTACGGGGAGGACAATGAGCTCGTGGAGCTGCCCACCACGCTCGCCTACACCGGGCTGCCGATCCGGTGGCTGGACCCGCAGGGTACGCCCACGGTCCTTGGCGCCGACTCGGTCGCTTTCTACCGCTGGTGGGTCCGCAAGGAGGCCACCGGCCTGGAGCTGGAGCTCATCGCGCACGAGGCGCGGGAGCTGCTGGAGAAGCAGCGCGAGGTGGCGGGCCGTGCGCTGGACGACTACGACGCCGAGAGCTACCTGCCCATTCTGGACGTCAAGTTGGGGGAGTGGCAGCGCATCGAGCTGGTGATGCGGGGGATCGGCGCCCGCCGCTACCGGCCCGAAGAAGATCCGGATGTCGGCGAGGACGACCTCAAGGACCCCTTCGCCCGCGGGCAGTAGGTGTTCGAGGTGTCAGACGGCATAACCGCGCACTGCCTCGGACAAGGTGGTGCGTGGGTCATCTCACAGGAAGCCCTCCTGCCGCATACCGCGCACGAGCCAGCACCCAGGCCGGATGAGGCGTGTGGTTGAGCTGCCGTCACGATGCGCTGGCGAACGGGCCGGCCGCGCTCGTGCGCCCGCCTGAATTCCCACAGGCCACGCAAATGGTGCATATTTCCCGCTAGTTGAAGGAGTTGCTCCCAGCTCGTTGCCACTCGGGACTGGTCGGCGCGGGACTCTCTCTTCGCGCTGCCGGATCGCCTGCGCCAGGCCAGCGCGCCGGCTCCCAAACCCGCTGTTCTGGGAGGTGGCGGGCATCCTAGTCAGCACCTACGACAACGGACAGATCTCGCCACAACGGCACTTTTGCGTCACTCTCGTGAGCCTGCTTCCATATCGCTGCCCCGCCACGCTGACCAGCACCTTCAGACGGCCGGGGGCAGATCACAGACGTAGGGGAGGGAGAGGTGGGCGGGATGCAACGCGTGCACTCGGTGGCCGAGGACCCATGGATCGACACGCGGGTCCGGGACGATCTCAGCCCGTCCGAACGGGAGGAGCTGCAGGGCCTGTTGCCCGGTGCGCTCCCGGGCGGGCGGGTCGCGGTGGGGCTGCGGACGTTGTTCCACTGCGCGCATCTGCTGGCCGATCTCGACGTGGCCCATCCGCCTGTGGAGTCTGTGGTGCGGCGCCTGCTCGCGGCGTTCACCGCCCGTGTCGGCGGGCTGGATTCGGGCCGCACCGATGACTGGCTCGATGTCCGCGAAGAGCTCCTGGTCGCCGGGCGGTTCGACGCGGCGGTGGTGGACGCGTACGTGGAGCGGTACGCGGGCCGCTGGAATGTGTACGGCAGCGTGCACCCGTTCCTGCAGGACCCGCGCCTGGCCACCGAGTGCTCGCAGGACGCGCCCCCGGCGCGGCTGGCGATGGACCGGCCCTCGGGTAACAACCCGGTGTGGTCGTCCACGGTGGGCCAGTACGCGCCGGTGGCCGATGCGGCCGCGGTCCAGTGGCTGCTGGCCTGGCGCGGCTTCGGCCCCGCGGGGATGGCCGCGGTGCGCTCCCACGGCACGTCGAGCAGCAAGTCCTGCAAGGCCGGCCCCTACCGCGCTCTCATCTCCTACTTCCCCCACGCGGCTGAGCGGTTGTTCACCACACTCGTGCTGTCGGTGCCCGCCCCGGCTGCGTGGCCGACCAACCCCGGAGCCGACCGGGCGCCCTGGGAGTGCGACGCGCTGCCCGACCCACGCTCGCCCGCTGCGCCGTGCGGCCCGGTGTCGCTGCTCACCGCCCGCACCACCCACGCCGTGCTGCTGACCGCCGGCGAACGGGAGGAGACGGTGGGCTGCCGCATCACCTGGGGTGCGGCGGCCGATCTGCCTGCCGCCGTGGACCCGTACGTCATCGAACGGGATGCGGGGGGTCCGCTGCGCGCGGCGTGGGACCGGTCGGTGTGGCGGGACCTGGATGCCCTGCTCCTCAAGCAGCGGCCCGGTTCCAAGACCACGCTGCGCCGTCCGACCGTCTTCGACACCGTCGCCGAGCTCCCTGCGGAGATCACCGCCCGGCTCGGGGTGCGGGTGCTGGCCTGGGACCAGGACCGTCAGGACCGCAACAACCACTGGTACGCGGCCACGACGCCGCCCCTGCTGGCCCACGTCGAAGAGCGCGACCCGAACGGCGCGGCCGCGATCGCTGCGCTGCGCGCCCAGGCCGAGGCGACGGGCGCGGAGCTGGGGCGTGCGCTGTCGTCGGCCTGGCACGCCGTCAACACCGGCCGCCGCTCCCAGGAACGCGAAGGGTTCGTGGGAGCCGCGCTGGTCCAGTTCTGGCAGGAGGCGGAGGAGGAGTTCTGGGACGTGGTGGCCGACACCACGCGCACCCCCGCCTTTCGCCCTCTGGCCCTGGCCTGCTTCGATACCGCGGCCCGCCGCCTCAAGCACACCGTGCACGGCCAGGAAGCAGCGGCCAAAGCCCGCGTGCGCCTGGCCCATCCGCCGGTGCCCACGTCCCGGGCCACGGCCGCTGCCTGACCTTGCTCACCCTTCTTGCTTCTTGTGGAAAGGACGCCGTGACCACGTCCCCCGTGCCCGAACCCGCCGCGCCGCCCGCCTGGCTGGCCGGGCCTGTCCGCTACCTCGACCATGTCGCCGAGGTGTGCACCACGCCCGGCGGGCGCGCCGATCTCGCCTCCGGGCACAGCCTGCGCGCCCTGGCCGAACCCTGGCGCATGCTCCCGCACATCCGCGCCCGGATTCCCCGGTACGCAGGCGAGACGAAGATCGCCTACCTGGCCGTCGCGGCCATGTACGCCGCCTACGCCCCCAACCCCGCCCTCCACCGCTACGCACCCGTCTCCAGCTACGACCCCGGCCACGGCAACTTCGGCTGGACCCTCGCCCGAGCCGTGCGCCACGGCGTTCTGCGCGACGAGACGGCCACTGCGCTGCTGCAGCGCCTGGCCCGCCAGCGCCAACTGCCCTCGCTGATCCGGCACCTCCAGCCGGTGATCCGGCAACTGGCCGACAAACAGGTGCCGCTGTCCTGGCCCCGGCTCCTGAACGACCTCACCCGCTGGCCGAGCCACCGCACCGAAGTGGCCGACCAGTGGATGTACAGCCACTACGCCCCCATCCCCCAGCCCGCCGACGCGGAAGAAACCGGAGCAGCCGCCGCATGAGCCTGTTCATCGACGCCCACATCGTCCACAACTACCCGCTGTCCAACCTCAACCGCGATGAGTTTGGCTCCCCGAAGATCGCCGTCTACGGCGGGGCGGAACGCTCGCGGATCTCCTCCCAGTGCCTCAAGCGCGGCTGCCGCCTCACCACCGAGGACATCGTCGGCGACAAGGCCCTGCGCACCCGCCGCGTGCCCGTCCAGGTCGCCGCCGAACTCGTACGGCGCGGCTGGACGCAGGAGGAGGCGGTGGCCGCGGGCCAGGCCGTCACCGTCGCCGCTGGCGTCAAGGGCCTGTCCATCGCCGAGGCCGGCACCACCAGCATCATGCTCTACCTGCCCGCCGCCGGGATCACCGCACTCGCCGACCTCGTCGAGGCCCACCGCGACACCATCGCCGTCGCCGCCCAGCACGCCCAGGCCGAGGCGGACGCTGACACCCCCAAGGGCAAGAAGACCAAGGCTCCCGCTCTCGACAAGGCCGCCAAGCAGCAGGTCAAGGAGGTCCAGGAGCAGGTCCGCGCGATCCTCGCCAGCCGCAATGCCTCCATCGCCGCCTTCGGCCGCATGCTCGCCAACACCCCCGAGGTCACCGTGGACGGCGCCATAGCCGTTGCCCACGCCATCACCACCCACGCCACCGAGGAACAGGGCGACTTCTTCACCGCCGTCGATGACATCCCCGGCGCCGACAACGGCTCCGCCCACATGGGCCACAGCGCCCACACCTCCGGCACCTTCTACCGGTACGCCTCCATCAACGTCACCGAACAGCTGCGCAACCTCGACGGCGACACCGACACCGCCCGCGAGCTGATCCGCGTCTTCCTCACCGCGTTCGCCACCCACGTCCCCCACGCCAAGAAGAACAGCACCGCCCCCTTCACACCCCCCGCCCTGGTGCACGTCACCCTCCGCACCGACCAGCCCGTCAGCCTCGCCGGCGCCTTCGAAGCACCCGTCGTCGCCGATGCCACCTCCGGCTGGACCACCCCCAGCATCACCCGCCTCGACGAGCACGCCGCCGCCGTCAACGGCTTCTTCGGCACCAAGCCCCGCATCTTCGCCGCCCACAACGGCACGGCCGCACACCTGGACACCCTCACCCACCTCGGCCAGTACATCCGCCAGTTGGACGACCTCGTGGAGGCCGCCACCACCGCCGCCCTCGGCAAGGACACCGACGCGTGACCCCCGGGCTCCTTCTCCACCTGTCCGCCCCCCAGATGTCCTGGGGCGGCCCCCAGGGCGGCAAGGTCCGCGACACCCGCCCCCACCCCACCCGCAGCGCCTTGACCGGCCTGCTCGCCGCAGCCCTCGGCCGGGAACGCGGCAGCGACCTGACCGACCTGGACCAGCTCCAGCACACCATCCGCGTCGACCGCCCAGGACGGCGCCTGATGGACTTCCACACCATCGGCGGCGGTCACCCCAAGGCCCGCAACATCCTCAACGCCAACGGCGGACGCCGCGCCGACGCCATCATCTTCGAGGACTGGTACCTCCACGACGCGGCCTTCACCGCCGCCCTCACCGGACCCGACCACCTCCTCGCCCAACTCGCCGCCGCCCTCACCCACCCGGTCTTCCCCCTCTACCTGGGACGCCGCGCCTGCCCACCCGACACACCCGTCCTCATCACCCACACCAGCGACGCCGACAAAGCCCTGACCGACCTCCCCCTGCACCGCCAGCCACCCGCGCGCGCCACACACGTCGACGTCACCTTCCTCACCGAACAGCCGCCCGCCGACCAGCCACACCTGCCGCCCACCCGCCGCATCCAGGACGCACCCCTGCCCGGCCGCACCTGGACCACCCGCAAGGTCTGGGAAACCCGCCACCGCCTGCCCGCCGACCAGTGCGCCGGAACCGGCACCTCCTACCTCCGCGCCCTCACCCACTTCCGCACCGCGGCCTGACCGCCCCCCCGACAGGAGCCGCCGACCGTGGCCGCCACCGCTCACCTCACCCGCATCAAGATCGACCCGTGGTCGCCCGAGGCCGGCCGCGACCTGCGCAACGCCCAATCCCTGCACCGCCGCGTCCTCGCCCTCATCCCCGACCAACTCGGCCACGACACCCGCACCGCAGCCGGCGTCCTGTTCCGCCTCGAACGCGAACAGCACGCCCACACCCTGCTGATCCAGTCCACCGCCCCCCTCGACCTCGACCAACTACCCATCGGCTACGCCCACGCCACCGACGAACGCGACCTGACCCCCCTGCTCACCTGGTGCAAGGAAGGCGGCGCCATCCGCTACCGCATCGACGCCGTAGCCACCCGCACCATCTCGCAGTGCGACAGCAACGGACAACCCCAACGCGGCCGCCGCGTCCACATCAACGGCGAAGAAGCCGTCGCCTGGTGGCACCGCCAAGCCGAAGACGCCGGACTCACACCCAACCCCGACACCACCCGCCTCGCCCCCCAACTCGCCATCACCGTCAGAAAGGACGACCCACAAGAACCCGACAAGACGATCCGCTTCGGCAGGAAGCTGACCCGCTTCGAAGGCACCGCCACCATCCACAACCCCCAAGCCCTCACCGACGCCATCACCAACGGCATCGGCCGCAGCAAGGCATACGGCGCAGGACTCCTGTCCATCGCCCCCCTCACCCGCGCCTGACTTCCCTCGCCCAGACGACCGCACCTTGATAACAAAACAGTAAAGCCACCCAGAACTGCCAGGTCACGAAGCATCCAGCCCGCGCCTGCGGGTGTCCGACGATGACCCGGCCGCTCTTGGCCCGCAGCATCCCATCCAGCCCGCGCCTGCGGGTGTCCGACGGCGGCCGGGATGCAGACGATCGCTCTCACCACATCCAGCCCGCGCCTGCGGGTGTCCGACGTTCCTGTGCCAGGGAGAACTCAGCCCGTACTTATCCAGCCCGCGCCTGCGGGTGTCCGACGGTGCAGAAGTCCGCGTTCCCCACCCTGTATGCGTCCAGCCCGCGCCTGCGGGTGTCCGACGATCGTGGTCGGCGCCCACACCTTCACCTGCGAGTCCAGCCCGTGCCCGCGGGTGTTCGACTGCCTACGCCGACCAGGAGCAACGGGCCGTCAAGTCCAGCCCGCGCCTGCGGGTGTCCGACGATGCGGACGGGGCGGGCAGATCCCTCGCCGGAGTCCAGCCTGCGCCTGCGGGTGTCCGACGGGAGCCGTGCTCTGATGATCCGTCTGCCATCCGTCCAGCCTGCGCCTGCGGGTGTCCGACGCTCGCCCAGGGGCTTCGGCTCACTCAGGGACAGTCCAGCCTGCGCCTGCGGGTGTCCGACGGCTCGCCCGCGTTCGAGCCAAGGACGCGGTCCGTCCAGCCTGCGCCTGCGGGTGTCCGACGTGGTCGTGCGCGGCGCCAGTGGCGCAGTGTGCGTCCAGCCTGCGCCTGCGGGTGTCCGACGACCTGCAGCGCCTTGGCGAGCGAGGACTGGCCGTTTAGCCTGCGCCCGCGGGTGTCCGACGCAGACCGAGCACACCATCGCGCTGGCCAACCAGTCCAGCCCGCGCCTGCGGGTGTCCGACGACCACGACCACCCGGGGCGGCGAAACCTCGGTGTTCAGCCTGCGCCTGCGGGTGTCCGACGCTCACGCGCGCGACGACGGCCAGAAGTTGTCCGTCCAGCCCGCGCCTACGGGTGTCCGACGGTCCGGGCAGCGGCCGCCACGGCCCACAGCGAGTCCAGCCTGCACCTGCGGGTGTCCGACGGCCGAGGAGGTTCACCATGACCGACATCAACGGTCCAGCCCGCACCCGCAGGTGTCCGACGACCACCGTGCTGCTCATTCCGGTGGTGCACGGCGTCCAGCCCGCACCCGCGGGTGTCCGACTAGCAGCTTCGGGACCGGCGGCCGCCGCCAGCGGTCCAGCCCGCGCCCGCGGGTGTCCGACCCCCCCCGGCGGAGCGCCACCCTTTGTCAATGTCCAGCCCGCCTGCGGGTGTCCGACGGGTCGTACTCACCGGCGGCCCGGCCCCGGCGTCCAGCCCGCGCCTGCGGGTGTCCGACCGCCTCCGCACAGGGGCCGATCGGCGACAACCCCTCCAGCCCGCGCCTGCGGGTGTCCGACGGGGAACGCCATCAGAACGCCATCCTTCGGTCCATCCAGCCCGCGCCTGCGAGTGTCCGACGATCCCCAGGAACCGGCCCGACTCGGGGACGGCATCCAGCCCGCGCCTGCGGGTGTCCGACGTGATCGCAGACCTTCACCGTGGACTTCCAGATATCCAGCCCGCGCCTGCGGGTGTCCGACGATCTTGACCTACGCCTACGGCGAGGAAGGCGAGTCCAGCCCGCGCCTGCGGGTGTCCGACGATGTGGGCGCTGTCCGGCCGGGTCCCGGACACATCCAGCCCGCGCCTGCGGGTGTCCGACGTCGACGTCGCCGGTGGCGGTGATCGCGTTGGAATCCAGCCCGCGCCTGCGGGTGTCCGACGCCTCCAGCGTGATCGGCTCAAAGGGAGACGTGATCCAGCCCGCGCCTGCGGGTGTCCGACGATGCGGACGGGGCGGGCAGATCCCTCGCCGGAGTCCAGCCTGCGCCCGCAGGTGTCCGACGCGGACCCAGTGGTCGGTGGTGGCCGGGGTGCTGTCCAGCCTGCGCCTGCGGGTGTCCGACGATCCTTGAAGAGATCCACGCAGCCGAACGCCTGTCCAGCCCGCTCCCGCGGGTGTCCGACGGACCAGGGGCTCCGGGTCTGGGAAGCCATAACGTCTAGCCCGCGCCCGCGGGTGTCCGACGGTCTCCTTCGTCGGGGCCCCGGTGCTGTAGCCGTCCAGCCTGCGCCTGCGGGTGTCCGACGACGCGGGGGGACACGAACCGGTAGTGGTACTTGTCCAGCCCGCGCCCGCGGGTGTCCGGTGTTTCGTGACCTGCTCGTCGATCCTCTGCTTCGTTCCTGTGCAGGTTGTCGCGGGCGGTGCGGCAAGTCTGTCTGTTCTCTATTTCTGTTTCGCCAAAGGAGGTTCGATGCGCGGCAAGGTTATTTCGCTCGTCTGGGGGAAAGCCGGTGGTCTTCGATTTCCGTATCCGTTGGCGTGTCACCTCTTGGACACTGCTGCTTTTGCAGGGGAGTTGTGGGACGCCCTTCTGACGGGGCGGCAGCGCCATCGGATTGCTGATGCCTTCGGCGTTGAGGTTTCGGCTGCGCGCGGGATGGTGGCGTTGTGGGCGGGGTTGCACGATATCGGCAAGTGCTGCCCGTCGTTCCAGGGCCAGGTTTCAGGGCCGTGTCCTGAGTTTCTTGAGAGTTCTGCTTTCGCGGCTCCGGCAGGGTGGATGCATGAGGGAGCGATTCGGCATGAGAGGGTTTCGCATCTGACGGTCCCGTCTCTGCTGGCCCGTTTCGGGTACGGGCTGTCGGGTCGGCCGGGCCGGGTGGTGGCGCATCAGGTAGGGCAGATCCTCGGGGGACATCACGGTGTCTATGGCCCGATGCTGGAGCGTAGGACCATGTCCGATCCGTGTGTGGCCGAGCCGCGTGTCGGTACCGCCGCGGGGTGGTTGGAGCAGCGTGATGCTCTGGCGGATCTGTTGTTCATGGCGTGCGGCCGGCCTGCGGCACCAAGCCGGGTTGCTCCCGCGGGGGTTGCCGTCATGGTGACCGGTTTGGTGGTGCTGGCGGACTGGCTGGCCTCCAGGACCCGGTGGGTGCTTGCGCGGCAGGGGGAGTGGCGCGCCGCTGGTGAGGCGGACTGGTTGGGGCACTTCGACCGGGCCGTGCAGGCTGCTCCGAAGGCCGTCTCCGCTGCCCAGTTGGCGGTGCCGGCCTGGCGGTCGGCCGCTGCTTTCGATGACGTGTTTCCGCAGATCGCGGATCCGTACCCGCTCCAGCGGGATGTCGCTCAGCGGCTTCCTGGGCTGGTGGGTGGTGCCGGAATGGTGCTGGTGACCGCGCCCACCGGTGACGGCAAGACGGAGTGTGGGCTGTTCGCAGCGCGTGTTCTGGGGGTTGCTGCCGGATGTCCGGGGCTGGCCGTGCTCCTGCCGACGATGGCCACCACGGACGCCATGTGGGAACGGGTCCGCGCGTACGTTGCCCGTAACGCCCTTGAGGACACTCCGGTGACACTGCTGCACGGGCTCGCGTGGCTCAACGATGCCTATGGCGGGGACGGAGGCGATCTGCCCGTCGAGGACGGCTGCGTGGCGACGACGACGGATGTCTTCCTGCGGCAGAGGCATCTGGGCCTGATGTCCGCGGCGGCCGTCGGAACCTGGGACCAGGCCGCGATGGCCGCCCTCCCGGTGCGGTTCAATGCCTTGCGGTGGCTGGGACTTTCCGGAAAGACGCTGATCATCGATGAGGCGCACGCCTACGACGCGTACGGTCATGCCCTGACGATCCGGCTGCTGGAGTGGCTGGGCCACTTGAAGGTGCCCGTCGTCCTGCTCTCGGCAACCCTGTCCGGTGCGCTCGCCAAGCGCCTGGTGAACGCCTACCGCGCCGGTGCCGGACACACGGAGCCCAGTGACCGCGCCCCCGCCTACCCCGGGTGGCTGTTCGCCGATGCGGACAGCGGCGAGGTCACCGCCTCGCGCACCATCGAAAGCACCCGCGCCCGCAAGCTCACTGTCGATATGATCTCCGCACGCCACGGACACGACCCCGCAGACCCCCACGGCCGGCTCCGGCGGTTGTCGGCGCAACTTGCTCCGCTGTACGAGGCGGCGGAAGACCCCGGAGCCGTGCTGGTGGTGTGCAACACCGTGCCCGACGCCCAGACGACGTTCCTGACCCTCGAACAGCGCGCAGGCACACGCCGTCCCCGCGTCCTGCTGCTGCATGCCCGCATGCCGGTGTGGCAGCGCGAGGAGATCACCTGCACCCTGCTGAACCTGCTCGGACCCAAGGCGATGCGCCCGAAGCAACCCCTGATCGTCGTCACGACACAGATCGCCGAGCAGTCCCTCGACCTGGACTTCGACCTCGTCATCAGCGACCTCGCCCCCCTCGCTCAGCTCCTCCAGCGCGCCGGGCGCGGCCACCGGCACATTCTCGGCACCCGAGGCTCCCGCCCCTCCTGGGCGGCTCAGCCTCGACTCGTCGTCCTGGCCCCGGCGGGCACCCTGCCGCCACGCGCCTGGGGCACTGTGTACGATGCGTCGCTCCTGCGCCGCACCCACGGTGTTCTCGCCAACCTCGCGGGCCGGCCCATCGACGTCCCCGGCGACGTCGCCCACATGATCGAAACGGTCTACGCCGATCTCAACGAGCGCGCCGACCAGGCACTGCCCGACGACTACGAGCGCGCCCGCCGCGAGGCGGCCCAGTCCGCCGCGGCCGACGCCGTCGCGATCCCTGCCCCGGGCGATGTCACCGACCTGTACCCGCTCACCGACCGCGAGATCGACCCCGCCGCCGTGACCACACGCCTGGGCGCCGATGCCGCGCGCATCCTGCCCGTCTACACCACGCCCGACGGAAGCCGCTACCTCGACCGCCACCGCACCACCCCACTCCCGATCCCCGCCCCGGGCCAGGAGCGCCTCGACCGCGAGACCGTGGCAGCCCTCATCCGCCTCACCATCCAGGCCCCGAGCACCTACCTCCCCGCCGACGACACCGACACCCGCACCCCGCCCGAATGGCGCACGACCCCCGCCGCCAGCGAGCTGCGCATCCTGCCCCACCCCCTCGACAGCAACGGCGCCGCCAGCGCCTACCGAACCGCTACCCACACCCTGCGCCTGGACGAGCGTCTGGGCCTGGTACGCGAGCGGCATACACGCTGACTTGGCAACACCCCCGCACCGGGGAGCACCCCAAGTACGGACTGGCTCCAGGCCGACCGCTCCGCTCCCTGCTGGTGCACCTTGGGTGTGCCCTGCGCTGCGACCGTACGCGATCATGCTGCGCGGCGGGCCGTACGAACCGGTCAATTCGAGCCGACAACTGCGCAGCCCGGGCCACGGCGTGACGGGCCGTCGGCCCGTTCGCCCTGGGCTGCTCCGGCGGCGCCTGCCTGCTCCGGCCGCCCAGGAAGCGTCGCAGGGCACCGCGCCAGCGGCTTGGCCGTGGTGGGGTACGGCGGGGGCCGGGGCAGGTGGCACGTACGGCGTACGACGAAGGGCCGTCCAAGGCAGGACGGCCCTTCGGGCGTGCGGTCTCAGAGAACTACAGGGCGCCTGTGCTGACCGCGGTGACCAGGGCGGCGAACGCGTGCGCCGCCACAGGGACCACGGGCCCGGTCCCATTCTTGGAGTCCCGGACGCAGGCCCAGGACCGTACTTGTGCGACCTCGACGCATTCGTTGCCGCTGCCGCCGCTGTACGACGACTTCCAGAAGGCAGCCCCTGCCAGCTCCTCGGCAGTCGGCTTGTGCGTGATCATCTGTACTCCTTGCGCTCGGCAGCCAAGATCTTCAGGGAGCCAGTGGTATCAACTGCCTGGCTGCGAAGGTAGTCCATGGCCACGGTGTACCGGCGGACGTCGGTGGCCGAGTCCATGTAGAACCCGCCGCCGAGCATCTCCACGTACACGGCTCCCAGTACGTCATCCGATCCGATGGTGACGAAATGGCCCAGCCCGGCGGCGTGGGCGCCCGCTGCCCACGGCAGGATCTGGATGTCGATATTCGGCTGTTGCGACTGCTCGATGAGGTGGTCGAGCTGAGCGGCCATGACGGTGCGGTCGCCGACCTCCCGCCGGAGTACAGCCTGGTCGAGGACGACCCAGAGGTGTAGTGGGGAGTGGCGGGTGAGGACTTCCTGGCGGCGCATCCGCCCCTCGACCAGTTCGGTTACCTTGTCGAGCGGTTGGCGGACCTGCTCGGCCAGGTGGATGGCCAGTGCGTAGTCGCGGGTCTGGAGCAGGCCGGGGACGACGGACGGCGCGAACGCGCTTTCGTACTGGGCTTCATGCTCCAGGCTCACCAGCGGGTGCAGCCACTCCGGGACCGCGGCGCCCACCCACCAGCCCTCGGGCATGTCCTCGGCGAGCCGCACCAGAGCGGCGACCTCGGCCGGTCTGCCGCCGGCGGCTTCCGCGATGGCCCGGACGGCGCGGGGTACCGGCTTGGCACGGCTGCGCCAGTCCTCGTACCGTCCGACGGTTGACTTGCCGTACCCGGAGAGCTTGGCGACCTCTTCGAGTGTTCGCCCGGAACGCTCGCGGAGCTTCTGGAGACCGGCTGCGAGCTGGAGTCGTCGTGGTCCAGTTGAGGTCATCTGCGGCCCTTCTTCCGAGTAGCCGTCAGTCTGGCCACCCGCTGCGATCACAGCAAGGCCGGTCTCGGAGCCCACCTCATGCATATGCCCTCCCGCCGCCACACCAACTCATCTGAGGGAATCCCGCCTTGGGATTCCCATGGTGGGAAGTCCAGTGCCACACTGCCAACAGGCCGCTACGCACAGCGAGTTAATGATCACGGCATGTGATCTTGAAGGGCGGCCGCATCGTGAGCCGCGCGCCAGCCGGGCCGACGCGCGGGAGAGGAGCGAGTCGTGCCGCAGATGTTGAGCCCGATACCGGTGAGGGAGCTGTTCGCGTACGCCGATGGCCAGATCCGCCACGCCGCCGAATCCTTGTGGCCCGGGGCCGGGCTGGCGCTCGGGCCCCATACGGCGTCGGTCACCGGCTACGTGCGCACGGTGGAAGTCAACGGCACCGTGCTGTACGCGAAGGTGTCGCTGCTGGGGATGTCGCTGGTGTCGGTGGTGCGCGGCTCGTGCGGGTCGTGGTCGGCAGTGCGGGCCGCCCAGGACGCCTACACCGCCAGTCCGCAGACCTTATTGGCGCGCGAGGCCGAGCAGCTTCGGCTGCTGCCGGTGGCGGGTCTGCGGGCGCCGCTGGTGGCCGGGTACACGGGCGGGGTGCTGTTCACCCAGCCCGTGGTCGGGCCGACGCTGGCCGAGGTGCTGGTGAAGGAGCCGGACCGCACCGATGCGCTGTGCGCGCGGGTGCTGCGGGAGGTCGGCGAGGGCCTGGCCCGGATCGCGCCCCGCGTCACCGATGCGGTGGCGATCGGTGAGCGGTCGATTCCGGCGACCTTCGTGCGGAAGTTCAACGGGTTGTCGGGCAGGGCCTATCTGGAGCAGGCCGGGGCGCACACGGGCGTGCTGGGCGCGATCGTCGCCCGCCTCCAGGGCCTGCGCCTGGCGCCTGCGGCCGCGTCACGGCCGGTGGTGTTCGGCGACCTGAAACCGGAGCACATCGTTTTCCCAGACGGGCCGGACGGTCAGGCGGCGTTCCTCGATCCGGGGATGGCGCGCGGCCGCAGCCAGGCCGACCACGCCAAACTCGTCTCCCGCCTGATCCTCGGCCTGTTCACGGCGCCCCTGTCGGCGGCGACCGTGCACGCCATCACGGCCGGGCTCGCCTCCTTGGTGGGCCACACCACGGCCGCCCTGACGAAGCTGGAGCGGACGGCTTGGTTACGCGAGTTGCTGATGCTGTGGGCGATGGACACGGTCAACATCCTGTCCACCTACCTGACGTGCCCGGTGGTGCTGCCCATGCCCGTCCAGGCCGTGACGCTGACGCAGAAGGCGCCGATGGTGCTGGCGCTGCTGGACACGGTCAGCGCGGACCTGGTCGCCCGGCAAGATCCGCGCACCGTGTGGACCACGACACTCGCCCGCCTGTCGAAGGCAGTGGCCGTATGACTGGCGTTGGGATCGTGGGGGCCGGGGCAGTCGGCCAGACGATCGGGGCGCTCCTGGTCACCACCGGCTGGTGCACCCAGATCACCGTCACCTCGCGCACCGAGGAGTCTGCGGTGGGCTTGGCGTGCGATCTGGAGGACATGGCGGCCGTCACCGGCTCCCACGTACGAGTGCAGCCGACGGCCGACGCGGCGGACCTCGCCGCTTGTGAGGCGCTGGTGGTGTGCCCCAGGGCCAGGTTCACGAACACCGCCACCAACGACGTGCGCATGGCGGGCCTGGCCGCGAACGCCCCCGTCATCACCGCCTTGGGTAGGGAGCTGGAGGGCTATACCGGAGTGGTGATCGTGGTGACCAACCCCGTGGACATCATGACCCGCCTGTTCGCCGAAGCCTCGGGGGCTGTCCGGGTGTTCGGGATCGGCTCGCACACCGACACCGCCCGCTACCGCATCGCCCTCGCCAACCGGCTCGGCCTGCCGCTCGGGTCGGTGCAGGCCCGGGTGATCGGCGAGCACGGCGAAGACGCGGTCATCACCGGCACGACCGTCAACGGCCGCCCCCTGACCGCCGTACCGCCTGGCATCCGGCGCGAGGCCGCGAGGCGCCCGACGGTCATCAACGCCGGGATCGGGCGCACCCGGTGCGGTCCGGCCGGCGCGGTCCTCGCGGCGCTGCGCCACACCCTCGGCCTGGTCGACGGCGTCCTCGAACTGTCCGCCCACCACGAGGGGGCGTGGCTGGGAGTGCCGGTCCGGCTCACCGCCGGGCACCCCACCATCGCCCTGCCCCGCCTCAGCCCCGATGAACAAGCCGCTCTCACGGCCGCCCGTACCAAGCTCACCACCGCCTACGAGGCCATCCCGAGTATCCGAAAGGAAACCGTCGTATGACCACACCGGAGCAGTACGCCACCCGTATCCAGACCGACATCCACGACGTGACCGTCACCTCCTACAGCGAGTCGGTGACCGCCTGGTCGCGCCGGTACTTCGGCCCGTGGTGGAACGCCACCACCCCCAAGCCCCCGTACACAGGGTCGCTGGTGGAGGCCGACGTCGACGGCCCGGACACGGCTTCGGTGGCGCAGGACATCGTCGAGTACCAGCACCAGGACACCGTGTACGCGAACAGCTTGATGGTCTACCGCCGCACCCCGGGCCGGGTGGTGCTGGCGGCGCAGCCCGCTGACCAGCTTGCCTACCGGTATGTGCCCGGGGGAGGGCTGCGGATCTCGGGCGCGGAGGAGACCATGGTGGCCCTCGCCGCTGCCCGCCTTGCCCGCGAGATGGTGCGCGGGCAGCTACTCGCGGCGGGGTGGACGATCCTGCACGCCTCGGCCGTCACCGACTCGACCGGCCAGGCGGTGCTGACGTTCGGGCCGAAGGGTGCGGGCAAGACCACCTGCGCACTGCTCCTCGCCAGGAAGGGGTGGAAGCTCCTGGCGAACGACCGGGTGTTCGTCCGCCCCGACGGCGACGGGGTGCGCGTTCTGCCGTGGCCGTCGGCGGCCGCGATCGGGCTCGGCCTCCTCGACGCGCTCGACCTGTACGAGCCGGTCGCCGCCCGCGTGAAGGACGGCGAGGAACTGCACCCCACGCAGGACCCGCTGGTCACCGACGCGCTCCGCACCAGCTCCCGCACCCCGATCCGTAACAAGGCGGGGAAGGAGTTGAAGCCGCAGTTCTTCCCGGACCAGCTCGCCGACTGGCTTGGGCTGAGCCTGGCCACCGAGGGCCGGGCCGCGCGGTTGCTGTTCCCCACAGTGGGGGCCGACACCGCACCGGCCGTCCTCGACGTCGACCAGCGGCTCGGCGACGACGACTTCTTCACCGCCGAGACCGAGGACCGGTACCCCGACGTGTTCGGCCTCGCCCCCTCCACCGGCACCGCCGCGCACGAGCACGTCGCCGACGTTCTCCACCGGCTTCCCCGCCACACCCTCCAGCTCGGGCACGACGCCGCCGCGAACACGGCGCTCCTCGCCACTGTGACGGCCTGACCCCAAGGGACGGGGTGGGCCTGGTATCCCCGGCCTTCCAGGCACGCCCCGCCCCGGGTTCTCTCCAATTTGGAGAGAACCCGCCGGGCAGGGTTCGGGCCGGGCACCGTGGCACCACCAAAGCGAAGGGAAACGATCGTGACCATCGCACCGGAAGCACCCGCGTTCCTTGAGCTGGAGATCACCCAGCGCTGCCAACTCACCTGCGGCTCTCACTGCTACGCCGAGGCTGGTCCGACCGGGGGCCACGGCACGATGACCGTCGACGACTGGCGCCGGGTGATGAGCGAGGCCGCCGCGCTCGGCGTCACAGACGTTCAGTTGATCGGCGGTGAGCCGACCCTGCACCCCGGCTTCGCCGAGCTGGTCGAGCACGCCCTGAGCCTGGGCCTGCGGGTGGAGGTGTACTCCAACCTGTACAAGGTTCGTCTCGCGCACTGGGCGCTGTTCTCGCGGGCCGGGGTGAGTCTGGCGACGTCGTATTACGCGGACACGGACGACGGGCACGACGCCGTCACCGATCGAGACGGCTCGCACGCCGCGACCCGGGCGAACCTGATCGAGGCCCGCCGCCGGGGCATCCCCGTGCGGGTGGGCATCGTTGACGTGCTGGACGGTCAGCGAACCGTGCAGGCCCGCGAGGATCTCGCTTCGCTCGGCATCACGAACGTGCACATTGACAGGGTCCGCCGTGTCGGCAACGCCGCAGGCGGCACCCTGCCGTCCGCGTCCGCGCTGTGCGGGAACTGCGCCCACCGTACGGCGGCGGTCATGCCGGACGGCTCGGTAACACCGTGTGTTCTGGGGCGTTTCCTGCCCGCCGGGCGGGTGCAGGATGAGGGCCTGGCCGCGATTTTCGCGGGCGAAAGGTGGGCCCGGGTGAAGGAGCTGATCCCCACGCGGCACGGGCGCGGCTGCACCCCCGACGAGGACTCGTGCATGCCGTCTCCTGGCGTGACGGGCGTGTGCCCTCCGGACTGCTCACCCAACAACGACACGAAGTGCGACCCGGCCACCGGCGGCGGTCCCTGCGGCCCGGCGGAAGACTGAGAACAGGAGCCACGCGCATGGACTGGGAACCTCACGCACGCCGCCTCGCCGCCGACACCATCCATCCCTCCTCCCGCTGGTACGAGCCGGTCGCCACCACACCCCGGCACCTGTTCGTACCGCGCTGGTGGGAGCGGGCCGAAGGGGGGCGGATCGTGCGGGACGGTGCGGCCGATGCCGACAGGTGGCTGCGCACCGCTTACAGCGACGAGACGCTCGTGACCCGTATGGGGACCGTGCACGCCGACCACGCCGAGCCCGGCGCCTTCGTCCCGTCCGGGACGTGGCCGACGTCGTCCTCCACGCTGCCCACGCTCGTCGTCACGATGTACCGCCACGCGATGATCACGGACGACAGCACTGTTCTGGTGACGTGCGGCAGCGGCTACGGCACCGCTCTGGCCTGCCACCGCCTGGGCGCCGAGCAGGTGACCAGCGTCGACATCGACGGCTATCTCGTCGCGGCCGCAACCGACCGGCTCGCCGCGGCCGGACTGCACCCGCACACCGCCGTCTGCGACATCACGAAGCAACTGCCCGGCACCTACGACCGCATCGTGTCCACCGTGTCGGTGCGGCCCGTCCCGCCCTCCTGGCTGGAGGCGCTGCGCCCTGGCGGGAGGCTGGTCACCACCATCAGCGGCACCGGGCTGATCCTCGTTGCCGACAAGAAGGGGGATGGCACCGCCACCGGCTGTATCGCCGCCACCGGGGCCTCGTTCATGAGCGCCCGCCACGGCGAGGACCACGACGACGCGGTCTTGGCCCCGGCGGAAGTATGGGAGACCGCCCAGTACGCCGAGGGCGAGAGCGTCACCACCGGCCGTTACCCGCTGACGTACGTTCCGGACACCTGGGACCTGCGCTCCACCCTCGAACTCCTCGCACCCGGCATCGACCACCGCCAGACCGAAGACGAAGAGGGGCGGCGCACCATCTACATGCTCCACGCGGACGGCTCGTGGGCCCGCGCCACGGCTGCCGGTCGAAGGGACTCACCGACCGTGCACCAGGGCGGCCCCAGGCGGCTGTGGGACGAGCTGGACCGCATCCGTACCTGGCTCGTCATCGACGGCTACCTCCCCGTCAGCGGGGCACGCGTCCGGGTCGACCCGGACGGCGCCATCCACCTCAACCGGAGCGGCTGGTCGGCAACCATCCCAGCCTGACGCACACAGAACGCGGCGCCCGCCTCCCAGGAGCGGGTCCGTCTCGGGCCAGCCCCTCAGAGCCACCGCCCCGAGCCGAAACCGGGACGGTGGCTCTGCCGCATTCCGCGGGGCTCTCCCGGCCGGTGCGGCGGCCGCGTACGGTGGGGATGCAGGCATCGACCGGAGGTCACCACGATGAGCGCGCTCCCCAACGAGACACCGCCCCGGGCGGAGCCGGGACCGGGCCGGCCCCAGACGGCGGCCGAGATCCGCGGGGCGCTGCCCGAGGAGGTGCGCGCCCAGTTCGACGAGGCCCTGGGCACGGCCACGCTGACGGAGCGCGCCCACGTGCTGCTCCTGTGGCGGGGGATCGCGGCCGACATGGCCGATCCCCGGGGCGACCAGGCCACCCAGGCGGTCATCGACGGGACATCCCAGGCCAAGACGTGGGACGAGTGGCGCGCAGAAGGCGCTCTGTGAGCCGTCCGTACCGCATCGTCTACGCGCCGGAGGCCGTGGAGGACCTGGCCGCGCTGGGCAAGGGTGAGGCCCTGCGGGAGGCCATCGAGGCGGCCCTGGCCGATCCGTACGGCGGCATGTCGCTGGAGCGGCCGATGGGCGGCGGGCACTGGGACCGGGTGGCCCTGGTCGGCACGGCCGCGGTGCGCTACAGCGTCTCGGACGCGCCGGGCATCACACCGCCGACCGTGACCGTGACCCGGGTGATCGTCTGATCCTCGGTCCATCTGCGGCGGAGACCGCAGGGCCTCTCTGAGCGCTCTACCCCTGGCCATCACGCCAGGATGCCCCTGGCGCCCGCCTCCCGCGGCGCCAGGGGCATCCCTTGTCCGGGCAGGGGTAGGGCCCCGCACGGGGTGGTGGTGTGCGAGGCCCTGGGCGTGTTCCGCGAACGGAAGACGTTGGTTCAACGAGCCGGGGCTTGAAGGGTTCTGCGGCGGGACGGGCGTGGATGTCGTGCTGCCGCGTGCCGCTGTCGGGCCTGTTCGTGCCGCTGGCCGCCCGTGCGGGTACAAGTACCCGCATGGCACTGGTGTGGGCGGGGGTGGTGGAGCAGGCGCGGAGGATCGCTGCGGGGTACGACTCGCGGGTGACGCTGCGCCAGAGACGCGGCTTTTCTACCGGTTGTGCGCGGCCGGGGTGATCCCGAACCGGCCTGCGGCGTACCGCAAACTCTCGGCGAAGCTCGCCGAGTCCGTCCGGGCCGGGGACGGCCCGGAGCTGGTGGATCTGACCCGGCACATCCACGTGGCGCCCAGCTGGCCGGACGCAGGCAGAGCGCTCGCCGACCTGGCCGACACCTTCCGCCTGGACCGTACCCGGGAGCAGCCGGTGGCCCTCTACCTGTGTTCGGAGAAGGACACCCTGCGGGTGCTTTTCGAAGAGTGGGTGGGGGAGCTGGGTATCCCGGTGCTGGTCTCGCGCGGCTACGGCAGCGAGAGCTACCTGCGCACCGTGCGCGAGCGGGCTCTGGCCGAGCAGCGCCCCCGGATCCTTGCGTACGTCGGCGACGCCGACGCCAGCGGTGAGGACTGCATGCGGGACTTCATCGAGCGCACCCGGTGCTGGGACCACATCGAGCACCTGGCGCTCACCGTCGGCCAGGCCCGTACGCGGGGTCTGCTGGCGGCGGTGGGCAAGGTGGCGGATCCGCGCTGGCCGGCCTTCGCCCGCCGCCATGATCTCGACCCCGGCCATGCTGTTCAGTGGGAGGCGGAGGCCCTCGACCCCGCCGAGCTGCACGGCCTGGTCCTCGATGTCGTCGACCGCTACCTCGACCGCGACACCCTCACCGCCGTGCTCGCCGAGGAGCTGCGCCAGCGCCGCGAACTCGAAGCCTTCCGCCGGGCCTGGGCGGAGCGCCGTTCCTGACCCGGCTCCTGTACGGGGCCGGGTCAAGAGGAGCGGTGCGGTGCGGGGTCAGTCCCAGGTGGTGTCGCGGCCGGTGGTGCCCCAGCCGACGTCCCGGCGGGTGCGGCCCCAGCCGGGGTCGCCGTCGGTGAGACCCCAGGTCGGGTCGGCCTGCTGGATGCCCCAGTTCGGGTCGGCGGGGCGTGCGCCCCAGACGCTGTCGCGGCGGGTGTCGTACGTGGCCATGCGGTGTCCCCTCCCTGCTGGTGCACCTGGATGGTGCCCTGGAGTGCGACCGTACGTGATCATGGCGCTCGGCGGGCGGTACGGCCCGGCCAATCAGCTGACCGAAACGACACCGGTGCCGCCGCTGTGGGACCTGCGGTTCTGGTGGTGGTCTTGCGGATGCGGGCTCCTCGGGCACGGGGCGGGCGCGATATCGTGGTGGGTCTGATGACCGCTTTTCATGATCCGGGAGGGCCCCGCGTGGCCGAGGACCCCATCGCCCAGAGCGAGATCGCCGCTCTCACGCGTCGTTTCGAGCAGGCGCACGAGACGACGGTCCGCGAGTTCGGGATCGTCAAGTCGGATCTGACCGCGGTGCGTCTGCAGGTGGGCAACCTGGACCAGAAGGTGGGCGGCCTGGACGAGAAGGTGGACCAGCTCGCCGGTGATCTGCGCGGCCTGAACGAGAAGATCGACCGCAACCAGGCGCAGATCATCCAGCTGCTGTCGTCGCTGGTCGGCAAGGACCCGGACGCGACCTGATCAGATCGTCGCGGCTGCCGGTACGGCGCCGCTGCATGACGAAGGGCCCGGACTCCCCACGGGGGAGTCCGGGCCCTTTCGTGTGGCCGTGCGGTGGGTGCTAGGCGGTGGGGGCCGGTTGGCCGATGCGGGCCGGGCTGGCGGTGAGGGCCTGGTGGTGGCGGCGGATCACGGACGGGGAGCCGAGCAGGAGGCCGGCAGGCGTGAAATGGGGCGGGGGGAGGTGGCGTTCCGCGGCGCGCAGGTAGTTCCAGCGCAGGCCGGGGTGGGCGGAGTGGGCGTAGTGGTGGAGGTCGCCGTAGGGGAGCCAGGTGGTGGCGGCGATCGCGGCGAGGGCGCGGTTGCGGGGGTAGAGGCGCAGGCAGCGCCCGGCCTCGATGTCAGCGGCTGATCCGGTGCGGGTCTCGGGGTCGAACCAGGTGTGCTCGTTGATCAGCGACATCCAGGCGAGTTGCGGGTAGAGCAGCAGGCGGGGCAGGAGCAGGCCCCAGATCAGGGCGGGGATGCCGCCGATGAGGACGGCCAGGGTCGCGGTGGCGGCCAGGGCGGCGGCGCGGGCGGGGGAGCGGCGCAGCACGGCGGCGATCGCGGTGGCGGTGGCGTAGAGGCCGCGCGGGGTGAGCGGGTGGATCAGCGCCCAGGCGACAGTGGTGCGCGTGGCGCCCGGTCGTAGCCCGGCCCGGTGCAGGTCGTCGAGGTTGGGGTCGGTCGCCATGGTGGCGTTGGGGTGGTGGTCGCGGACGTGGCTGCGGCGGCGGAGGGGCAGGGGGGCCAGGGCCAGGGGGAGGTGCGCGCCGGCCTCGCCGAGGAGCAGGTTGGCGCGCGGGGTGCGGGCGAGGACGCCGTGGACCGCGAAGTGGCTGACCTCCTGGAGGTGGCGGAAGTGCACCGCGACGGCGAGGGCCGCGACGGCGGCGGCAAGGGGGCCGTGCCCGGCGAGCAGCCACCACCCGGCGATCTGTATCCACTGCCCGGCGAGCAGCAGGACGGGGGTGAGCGTGCTGGCGCGGCGGCGCTGGAGGGCGAGCAGCTCGCGGGCCGGGGCGGCGTGCGGGCGGTTGTGGGCGTGGTGGAGGCGGTCCGCCTGGCGCAGCAGGAGGCCGCAGGCGAGCAGGGCTAAGCAGAGGTCCATGGGTGTCCCGGGGTGACAGGGGCGGGCACCTCCCGCCAGTCATCACCTAGAGTACTTATTAGTCCACTAATTAAATTGGTTTTTCGGGAGCCCGGATGGAACGCGGGAGTCACCTCCTCGCCGCCACCCGGTCAAGACGCTGCCGAACCCCACAAGTCGAATATTAGTTCGACTCTGCTTTATCGTTGACGTACATCAGTGACAGGTCTGGGGGTGGACAGGTTCAGGAGGAGGTGGGTGGTCGTGCATGCCTTACGTGCACTTGCATGTCGCCTCAGGTCACAGTGCCCGCTACGGGGGATCCCTCTCCTCTGACCTGGCGCAACGTGCTGCCGAGCGGGGCTTTGAGGCGCTGGCGCTGACGGACCGGGACACGCTGGGCGGTGCGGTGCGGCACGCCGACGCCTGCGCCAGGGAGGGGCTGCGCCCCCTGTTCGGGGCGGACCTTGCCGTGTCCGCCGTGGGCGCGGCCGTGTCCGCCCCGGTCGTTCGGGCCCGCACGCCGGTGCGCGGCGGCGCGTTCGTCGACGAGTCCGCGCCGCGGATAGTGCTGCTGGCCCGCGACCGGACGGGTTGGATGAACCTGTGCCGGATCATCAGCGCGGCGCACTCCGCGCGGGCGGCAGCCGGCGGCGGGCAGCTCATCGCTTCCTTCGACCTGCTCCAGGGCCATGCCGAGGGGCTGACCGTGCTGCTAGGCCCGGCCTCCGAGCCGGTGCGGGCGCTCGCCGCCGGCCGCCCGGACGTGGCCGCCCGGCTCCTTGCCCCGTGGCGGGAGGCGTTCGGACCGCATCTGCGGCTGGAGGCCGTCCACCACCGCCGCACCGGGACCGGGCCCGGCTCGCTGCGGCTGGCCGCCCGCACCGTGGGCCTTGCCCGCGAGGCGGATCTGCTGTGCGTGCTGTCCAACGCGGTGCGCTACGCCGACCCCGGCCAGGGGCCGATCGCGGACGTGCTGGACGCCGACCGGCTGCTGATGCCGGTCCGTCCGGGCCGTACCGACGGCGGCGAGCGCTGGCTCAAGCCCGGCGCGGACATGGCGGTGCTGGCCGAGGAGATCGCCCGGGCCGCCGGGCTGGAGCGCGGCGGCGCCGCACACCTGCTCGCCACCACGGCCCGCACGGCCGAGGAGTGCCGCCTGGATCCGGCGGCCGACCTCGGGCTCGGCCGCGTGCACTTCCCCGAGGAGCGCCTGGTCGGCGCCGCACCGGGCACCGCCGCGCGGGTGCTGCGCGAGCGCTGCGAGAGTGCGCTGCGCGAGCGCGGATACGACCGCACCCCGGCGATGCGGGAACGTTTGTCCTCGGAGCTCCAGGTGATTTCGACGCTGGGCTGGCCGACGTACTTCCTCACGGTCGCCCAGGTGGTGGATGACACCCGGGCGCTCGGGATCCGGGTGCAAGCCCGCGGCTCCGCGGCCGGGAGCCTGGTGGTGCACCTGCTCGGGATCAGCGTCGCCGAGCCGGTCTCGAACGGCCTCATCATGGAACGCTTCCTGAACCTGCGCAGAAAGTCGTTGCCGGACATCGACATCGACGTCGAGAGTGCGCGGCGGATCGAGGTCTACCGCGCGGTGCTGGAGCGGTTCGGCCCGGAGCGAGTCGCCACGGTCTCCATGCCCGAGACGTACCGGGTCCGCCACGCGATCCGGGCGGCTGGCCTGGCCCTGGGGATCGCCCCGGACGAAGTCGGAAAGATCGCCAAGTCCTTTCCGCACCTGCGGGCCCGTGACGCCCGCACCGCGCTGCGGGAGTTGCCCGAGCTGCGCACCCTGGCCCAGCACGCGGAACGGTACGGGCGGCTGTGGGAACTCGTGGAGGGTCTCGACGGCCTCCATCGTGGGGTCGCCATGCATCCGTGCGGCGTGCTGCTGTCCGACGACTCGCTGCTTCAGCGGACCCCGGTGCTGCCCACCGCCACCGAGCACCTGCCCATGAGCGTGTTCGACAAGGACGACGTGGAGCGGATGGGCCTGCTGAAGCTGGACATTTTGGGGGTGCGGATGCAGTCCAGCATGGCGTACGCGGTTGCCGAGATCCGCCGTGCCACCGGCCGCGTCCTGGATATCGACGACCGTGCCCAGGTGCCGCTGGAGGACCCGGAAGCCCTGCAGATGCTGCGCGAGGGCCAGAGCCTGTCGGTCTTCCAGCTGGAGTCGCCCGGCGCGCGGGAGCTGGCGGGCCGGCTCCGCCCGGAGACCTTCCAGGACCTGGTCACCGAGATCTCACTGTTCCGCCCCGGCCCGGTCCAGGCGGACATGATCCGCCCGTTCCTGGAGGCCCGGCACGGCAAGCTCCGCCCCCGCTACCCCCATCCCGATCTGGAGCCCGCCCTGAAGGTCACGTACGGGGTGGTCGTCTTCAACGAGCAGGTGATCGAGGTGTTCGCGGTGATGACCCGCACCGACCTCGCGATGGGCGAGGAGGCTCGCCGCGCCCTGTCCGACCCGGCCCGCCTTCCGGCGCTGGAGGCCTGGTACCGCGAGCGCTCCCGGCAGGCCGGCTACACCCCGGCGGTGATCGACGAGGTGTGGCAACTACTGGAAAATATGGGTTCATACGGCTTTGCGCGTAGTCACGCCACAGCGTTCGCCCTGGCCACCGCCCAGTCCGCCTACCTCAAGGCCCACTTCCCGGCGCCGTTCTACGCCGGGGTCCTGGAGCACGACCCGGGCATGTACCCCAAGCGGCTGGTGCTCGGGGAGGCCCGGCGCCGCGGGGTGCCGATCCTGCCCGTCGACGTGCAGCACTCCACCCCCCACTACCGTGTCGAAGCCTTGGCCGACGGCCAGCTGGGTCTGCGGATCGCGCTCGCGGACGTGCACGGCATCACCGCCGACGAGGCCGAACGCATCGCCGCCGGCCAGCCGTACGCCGACCTGGGCGACTTCCACACCCGGGCCCGTCCCTCCCTGCCCCTGGCCCACGGCCTTGCACGGATCGGCGCTCTGGACTCTCTCGCTCACGGCGCGCACCGCCGTGAGCTCCTGCTCCAGCTCGACGAACTCCACCGCACCCGGCGCCAGGTGGCGATGCCCGCCCAGCTCACTCTGGCCACCGACGCGGAGGTGGTGACTGCCGCCGGGACGGGGCTGCCCGCGATGAGCGAGCAGGAGCAGTTGGACGCGGAGCTGGAGGTCCTCGGCATGGATACCTCCCGCCATCTGATGGCCTCCCACCACGAGCTGCTCACCGAGCTCGGCGTCACCTGGGCCCACCAACTGCGCGAGGTGCCCACCGGGCAGACCGTGCTGGTGGCCGGTGCCAAGGTCGCCATCCAGACCCCGCCGACCCGCTCCAAGCGGCGCACCATCTTCACCTCGCTCGACGACGGCTCGCCCGGCGGCGTGGTCGACCTGGTGTTCTTCGACGACACCCACGAGCACGCCGCCCACGTCCTGTTCCACCGCTGGCTCCTCGTCGTCCGCGGCCAGGTGCAGCGGCGCGGGACGAGCATCAGCGTCGTCGGCGAACAAGCCTGGAGCCTGGTCGACCTCGTCCAGGCCCACCAGCGCGGCGGGCCCGCCGCGCTGCGCGCCGCCCTCAGCGACACCGCGCCGTCCCCGGCCGCCCCTGCCGTGTCCGACGGCGACCGGACGCCCGGCGGGCGTTTGTGGCACGCGTCTGCTGGGAGCGCCGGATGACCGTGATCTATGTCCGCTGCCACCCGGCGCCGATCGAGATGGAGCCGCGGCTGCTCGCCGTGCTCACCGAGATCACCCCCACCGTGCAGCTGCTTCCCCGTGATGGGGCGCTGCTGAGTGTCGGCGGTGCGCTGCGGTACTGGAAGCGCACCCCCGAGCAGCTCACCGACCTGGTGCAGACGAGGGTCCTCGCCCAGGCCGGCCTCACCACCGCGGTGGGCGGCGGCCCCACCCGCATGATCGCCACGATGGCGGTGAACACCTGCGCCCCCGGGCAGGCCCGCCTCATCGCTGCCGACGAGGCGCTCGGCTTCCTGCACCGCCAAGCGGTGCGCGCGCTGCCGGGGGTGGGCCCCGTCCTGGAGCGCACCCTGGGCCAGTACGGCATCGCCACCGTCGGCGACCTCGCCGCCCTGCCGATGGGTACCGTGCAGCGCATCGCCGGTGCCACGCTCGGCCGCCAGCTCCACGAGCGCGCCGCCCGCGGCTTCGATCCCCGGCCAATCGCACCCGCCGCGCTCGCGGCCTCCACCAGCGCCACCCGCCGCTTCCCCCGCGATGAACTCGATCCCGTCCAGCGCCGACGCGCCCTGCTCGCCCTCGCCTGCGAGCTGGGCACCGTGCTGCGCACCCGCCGGGCGGTGGCCATCCGGCTCACGCTGAGCGTGCAGTACGCCGACGCCTCGCACAGCACCCGCAGCCGGACCCTGGGCGAACCGACCGCTCACCCCCCCGTGTTGCGTGACCTGGCCTATCAGCTCCACGACGGGCTCGGCCTGCAGCGGGCCCGGGTACGGGCGCTGACCGTGGCCGCCGACCTGGCCGACGACCGCTGTACGGCTCACCAGCTGACCCTGGATCCGGGCGATGAGCAGCGTCGCCGGATCGAGGCCGTCATCGGCCGCACCGAGATCCGCTACGGACCGGGCGCGCTCGCGCCCGCCGCCCTCGCCACTACGCCCCCGGCCGGAGCACGGTAGTGGAGGTGGCATGAGCATTGCTTTCGGGGGCAGTGATCACTCCCTTGTCCGCGTACAAGGTCAGATGACCTTGTACCCCGACATCCCTCAGTCCGCGGCCGCCGGCGGGACCTGGTGCTGGTCACCGGGCCAGGTCCGCAGCACCTTTTCTGGCCCGCCGCCAACCTGCACCGACAGGGTGATGACGACGCCTGGGCGGGATCCGTGGATACCGATCTGCCCGGTGTACTTCGCCTCGGCGACCTCCCGGTTGGCCCACCAGCCGGTGACTGCCGGGCCGTTCGGGCGGAAGCGGAGACGGACGATGTAGGTGTGCTCTTCCACCCCAGCAGGCTCGCACGACGCCTCTCGCGCATCCCTCTGGGGTGAAGCCACGACCGTTGACGCCGCTGCGTTCCCGAGCGTCACCGGTCTACTTGCCTTTGGCGACGGCGAGACGGGCGAAGCCGAACAGGACGAGGAGCGTTCCGGCGATGACCGCGGGGAACGCCAGGTGGTCGCACAGGGAATCGACGTTCTGCCCGAGCCACACCCTGATGTTGGTGCCGGGGGAGGCGCCCTGGGGCTTGTGGTAGTCGTACTGGCCCATGGCCCCGCCGGCGGCCGCGCAGAGCACCCCGGCCAGCACGAAGCCGAACGACGCGCGACGTTGCCGCCGATCGTCACCGGTGCGGACGCGCTCCTGCACGACCGCGAGTTCGCCGGGGGCGAGGGCCAGTTCCTTCTGCGCGACCCAGTCGGCGGCGGCCTTGGCCTCGATCGACTCGGCGGCATCGAAGTGGTGGCGCTGGGCGGCGGTGTGGCAGTCAGCCTCGTCGCACAGCACGCGGCCGGTCATCGTCACCGACCCGTCCGGGTGTGTGGCAACGGTGACGTCCGGCTCGGTGAGCTGGGCGTAGGCGCAGGTGGATGCGGCCTTGCGGACGCCCTCGCGGACCGCTGCCTCCAGCGCGGCACGGCCGTCGGGCTCGGCGGCGAGCTGCTCGGCGCTCCAGCGCTGGCGGTCGGTGTGCACCGTGAACGACCGGTCTATCGGCGGCACGGTGAGGGTCACGGGCACGTTCAGCGGCATATGCGCTCAGTCACCCTTTCGTGTGGTGGCGCCCCGGGCGATCCGGGCGAGGTGCCCGAAGTCGGTGTGGGTGAGCAGCTCAAGCCGCCCCGGACGGGCGGGAGTTGCCTGCGACACCGACGTCGCGGCGAGGTCGCTCATCGGCCGTGTGCCCGTCGGATCTGGCGGCTGAGGCGGCGGTAGTGGATCCGCCGGGGCGTCATCCCCTCGACCACGTTCTTCGCCCGTCCGGAGTGCATCCGCATGAGGCCCACGTAGAACCAGGCCATGAACGCGGCGGCCAGCACTGCGGTGACGATCAGGAAGGTCGGCATCACGCGCCCTCGCTCTTGGTGGCCGCTCCCTGCGGGCTCTCCTCCGAGAGGGGGCCGTTGAGGGTCTCGGCGATCGTGTCGAGCGCGGTCCGGATGGCGAGGTGCTCGGCGCCGGTCACCTCGCGCAGCGGCCGGTTGGTGTCGAGCAGGGTCCATCCGGCGGGCATGAAGTCGCTGAACTGGGCCTGCCCGATGCGGACGCTGATCCGGTCGCCGTCCACGTGGGACAGATGCACGGTGGCGCTCTCCACGAGGTACTGCTCATCCTCCAGCTGGGCCTCGATCCGGCTCATGGCGCGTCCGGCCAACTGCCGTTCGCTGACTCCGTCGGCGGCCACGCGCTGCGCGTGGCGCAGGGCCGTTTGCAGCCGGGCGACCATGTCATGGGCCACCTCGTCGCGCCCCCACTGCTGCATGTTGTCGCAGTCCGGGTCGAGCAGGTTGGCGATCCGCTCCAGGGTGTTGGAGACGGCCCACGCCGTCAGGGCGAGCTCGTCGGGCTCCTGGGCGAGCCTCGCGGGGAGGGTGACGCTCTGGCTCAGCGCGGCGAGCCCGCCGACCCCTTCCGCCGTCAGCGGGGCGTACCGGGGGCGCGGGTCGGCGGCGGCCGCCTTGTCGGTGGGCTCGATGCCCCGGGAGCGCAGGTCCTCGTAGACGGTGTCCCTCGACACGTCGGCGCTGCGGGCGAGTTCGGCGACGTTGCGGTGCCCCGACCACCAGGCGGCGGCCATCAGGTTGGCCCGGTCGCCGGGCAGCCGCTCCCGGCGGTCGGCCCAACCTCGCAGCGCCGCCAGGGCGGCCCGCGCCATGTCCGCCTCCTCGTAGGTGCGGCCCGGCAGCAGCATGCCGCCCTCGGCCTCGACCCGGGCGCGCAGCTGCTCCATGAACTCCTCGGGCGCAGCCGCGCTCGACTTGGCTGGGCCGCCGGCCGTGAGCATCCCCGGGTCGATCAGCGGGCCCGGCGAACCGGTCGGCTCCTCGCGCGGGACGTCTTCGTCGTGCTTGGGCAACGCCTTCTCCTTCGTCCGGCCATGTGTCGAGTGAGTCGACACATGGCGACGTGACCTCATCATGTCGAACCACTCGACATATGGCGAGCTGCTCGACACTTTCCGGTCACCCCAGCAACCGGAGCTGACGGTTCCTCATGTTCGGTTTATCGCCTCGGATATGGCGAAGGCCCGGCCGGGGAGGACGGCCGGGCCTTCTTGGGGGAGCGGAGTGGGATTACAGGGCCTGGACGGTCTGCCTGATGCTGGTCTCGTCCCAGGTGCCCGCGAGGAGGGTGCGGGCGGCGTTCTCGTAGGTGCCCAGGCGTGTGGGGGCGGCGTCGGCGCCGGTGCCCCAGGCGCCGTCGAAGCGGGTGATCCATCGCCCGACGTCTTTGAAGTGGACGGTGGAGCGGCCCTTGGTGTAGTCGGCGTCGCCTTGTTCGTCTTCGACGAGGGCGGCGGCGGAGGAGATGATGATGACGTCGACGGCCTGGTCGGCGCGGAGCCGGTCGCGGACGGCGAGGCCGCAGGTGACGCCCATGGCGCGGTGGTGGTCGATGAGTTGGAGCAGGTCGCGGGCGTAGGTCTCGCTGGCCAGGTCGCGGGCGTAGGCGATGAACAGGCGCTGGATGGTGCCGCCCTGCTGGAGGAGGGCCCGGTTGGCGGCGAGGTAGTCACGGCGGCTGGTGAGCAGCTGGGGGTCGGTGGTGAGGTCGGCGGCGAGGATCCGCTGGGGCTGGGTCTGGGAGTCGACGAGGGTCTTCACCAGCATCACCGAGATCCGGGGCACCTCCCCGGCATAGACCTGCACGTGGCCGTCGGCCACCGCGTTGTAGTCGGAGATCAGCTCGGCTTCGAGTTGCGCGCGGACGAGCTCGTAATAGTTCGCGTCATCCATGGCCTGCAGGTTAGTGGCCCTGCGCAGATGGATGTACCGCTTGCGCAGCCACAGATGGGAGGCGACCAGCAGCATCACGATCAGCGTCTCGGCGACCAGCAGGATGGTGCGCGCGCTGGAACTGGTGCGCCCGCTCAGCCAGGCGGCGATGGGGATGATGATGCCCGCCAAGCCGATCAAGTTGGCCAGTGCGGGCGACGCTAACGCGTCGGCGGCCCTGCTGGCGCGCGGTGCGGCCATGCTCGTGTCCCCTCCCTACAGCCCCGCGGGGCTGTACCTAGTGATGACCTGTCCGCCGGACGACGGCGCGTCCGGGCGCTCCTTGTGTGCTCACGGGCGTGGTGCGGGAGCCGACGGAAGGTCGTACGTGACGTTCCAGCGCTCGGCGGGGACCAGGATGTCCGCGGTCTCCACCGCCCGCCCGCTGCTGTCGTAGTGGGTCCGCTCGATCAGCAGGCCTTGCGTGCTCTGGACGGCGCCGAGGATCTGGGCCTGCTCGCGGGTGAGCTGGACCGGGCGGGGCACCTCGGTGACGCGGGTGACGGTGATGCCGATCTCGGCCATGCGCGCCACCACGCCGCGCCCGGCGAGCGGGCCGCCCTCGGGCAGCACCACCGGGGTGCCGGAGGTGAGCGCGTACGGCTCCCAGCTGGTCGCGGTCAGCACCGGGCGCCGCTTGACCAGCACGTCGTACTCCGTGCGCACGCACAGCGCGCCCTCCTCGATCCCGAGGCGGGCGGCGATCTGAGGCGGCGCCGGGACTTTCGCGGTCGAGTCCGCCTCGATGTCGGCGTCCATGCCCTGGGGGGTCAGACCGAGCCGCCCGGGCGCCCCGGCCAGCGAGGCGGTGCGCGGCAGCGGGCGCTGGGTCTGCGGCGCGCGGACGTAGGTGCCCCCGCCGCGTCCGCGCCGCGCCTCCAGCAGGCCCTCGCCGGTCAGCAGTTCCACCGCCTGGCGGACGGTGTTCTCCCCGACGTCGAACTCTTCGACGAGGGCAGGGCGGTTGGGGAGCTTGTGGCCCACCGGCCAGGTCCCGTCGGTGATGCGGGAGCGCAGGGCATGAGCCACCCGCAGGTAATGGGGCTCCTGCTGACGGTCGGCCATGCAGCCCGTGTCCTCCCGGAGTTACCGCTGTGAGCGGTGTTTCTGAAACGGATTGACAATTTAGTCCACCAATAAAAAAATGGTGGACCAATACATGCGCACAGTCACACGTATGGAATGTGGGTGCAGTGGGCCCCGACCGCCGCCGTTACGCCGTCCGCGCCGCGGCCAGCGCCATCGCCCAGCAGCTCGCCGAACTCACCGGCGCCCCGCCCGTCATCACCGAGGAGCCGGGCGCCATCCGTATCGAGGTCACCGTCACCGACCAGGCGTTATCCCAGTGGACCCGCCTGCTGGCCGTCCTCGCTCTCGGCACCGAATACGGCGTGCACTACACCTCCCGCGAACAGACCGCGTGGCTGCGCATCGAAGATTCGACGATCCGGAGACCCCGCCCATGAACGCCTTCCCGCCGTCGCCCGCATCCTGGCCGTTCGCCAAAGGTCACGGCTGTGAGAACTCGTTCCTGCTGCTGCCCGACCCCGACAACCACCTCGTCCTGCGCCCCGCCGACGTGCGCCGCCTGACCGACCTGCACACCGGTGCCGGGGCCGACGGCATCCTGCGCGCGGTGCGCACCGCCGCCGACCCCGAAGCCGCAGGCATGGCCGGGGAGGCGGAGTGGTTCATGGACTACCGCAACGCCGACGGCAGCCTCGGGGCGATGTGCGGCAACGGCATCCGCGTCTTCGCCCGCTACCTCATCGAAGCCGGCCTGACCACCACCGGCGTCTTCACCGTGGCGACCCGCGCGGGCCTACGCCGCGTACACACCGACCGCACCGGCGGACCGATCAGCGTCGACATGGGCCGCCCCCGCTTCCCCGGCCCGGACCGCCTGACCATCTACGCCGACGGACACCGCTGGGCCGCCACCCACGTCGACATCGGCAACCCCCACGCCGTGACCTTCGTCCAGCACCCCACCGACGCCGGCGCCCTGCACGCTGCCCCCACTGCCCACCCCGCGAACGCCTTCCCCGAGGGCTTCACCACGGAGTTCGTCACCGTCCTCGGCCCGCACCACCTCGCCCTGCGCGTCCACGAACGCGGCGTGGGGGAGACCCGGGCCTGCGGTACCGGAGCCTGCGCGGCCGTCGCCGCGTACCGCCTGCGCACCCGCCAGATGCGGCCCGCCGACTACCGCGTCGACCTCCCCGGAGGACAGCTTGGCGTCACCGTCCACGCGAGCGGCCGCATCACCCTCACCGGCCCCGCTCACATCACCGCCCACGGCACCCTCAACGGCCTGCCCACCCCCCGGCCCGCCTCCGACCTCAAGGATGATCGGCCCGGGCGGCCGCAAGCTGCCCTTGTTCCTCGTGTCGGGGCACCCCTACATTCGTTGCCGGATTCACCAGACCGGGCCGCGCCCCACTGCCTGGACTGCGTCTTCCGTTTCCCCCAGTCGCTGGAGGCGTGATGATCCGGGACGCTGCGACCTGCGACCGGCCCGACTGTCTGGCCGTCCTGCTCGAACCCGACCACTATTCCGGTGCGTTCGAGGAAGCGGTCACGGCGTACGGCTGGACGGTCGGACCTGGAGGTCACACGTGTCCGGCTTGCCAGAGCGGGCGTGGCCCGGTGCTGGAGCGGGGCGAGTGCGCGCGGTGCGGCGGCCGGGTCGGGGTCCGGCACGGCACAGAGCTGTGCATGGCGTGCGGGCAGCTGACTCCCGCGAACGGACCGGAGTGGGACGAGACGCCCGAGCTGGACGACGACCTGATGCTGCCCTGACCCCGCATCCACTCCCGGTACGCACTTGTGTGCTTCCCCTTGACCACAGCCCGGGGCAAGGGGAAACGCGACGTCCCCAACCGGCCCCACACATTGAGTGACATCCGATGATGGGCGCCACTCCGGTGCGTCGGTTATCCGGTTGAGCCGGGCAGGCCGTCGGCTGGCGCGGGCAAGCCCAAAGTCACGACCCCTCGAAATCCACTGCCGTTGCGGTGGTCGGGCCTGCGAACATCGGGCAAGGGCTCAACTAGGCGAGGAACGATGGCTGACTTCCAGTTCGGCATGAACGACTACGGTGTCGGCGTCCAGGCGCAGCAGACCGTGGCCTTCACCCAGGGCTGGGACGTACACCGTCTCGCCCTGACCTTCGAGGTGACCGCCCGCGGCAACTACACCGTGGACGCACCCTTTCTCGCCTCCGGCGATCTCTGGGTACACGACATGCCCAGCCCCGCCAGCTACATCGGCGCCCTTCACGCTCCGACGGGCCCTGTCGCGCTGAAGTCCTTCAAGACACAGTTCGTGCTGGAGACGACCGTGACGGACCGGCAGCTGCGCGGCCTGGAGAAGCTGCGCGCGGGCGCCGACCTGGCCCTTCGCGCCCAACTCACCCTGACCGCTCTGACGGAGACGAAGCACTGGCCCGTCGCCCGCGACCAGGAGATCATCCGTGTTCCGCACGCGACGTGGAGCAACGCCCTCACCCAGCTCGACGCTGGCGCTTTCGTCGACGTCCTCATCCCGATCACCACCGTGGAGTCCCGGGCCACCGGCGCACGACGGATCCGCGAGGCGGAGACCGCGATCCGCGACGGACGGTACGAGCACGCCGTCGCCCTCGCCCGGGCAGCCCTCGATCCCGTACGCGAGGCCTGCGACACCCACAGGGTCAACATGGAGGCGTTGAAGAAGAAGCCGGCGGAACGGGATCAGGAGGAGCGCTGGGCGGTGTTCATCCAGAGCGCCTTCAATCTCTTCAGCGGCGCTCCGCACGATGACGCGGGCACCACCGAGAACTTCACCTGGACCCGAGCCGACGCCGTCGCGGCCGTCACCGCCGCCGCTGGCCTGCTCGCCCGGCTGGAAGACCTGCCGTAGCGCCAGAGGCTGGCCACTTCGCGGGGCACCTGTGAAGGCAGCAGGATGGTGGCATGACACCGGACGAACAGCGCCGTGCCTCCCTTGCCCAGTTCGCGATCACCAGCCACCTCGGTGACCGGCTGACGGCGGCGAAGCGCAACGCCGAGCTGGCGGTTGGCACGCCGGATGCCGACCAGCGCCAGGCGGAGTGGCGACTGGCCAGTGAGCGATTGACCCGGTGGCTCCAGGAGCAGCAGATGGACGAAGACACCGTGGTGGAGGTGTCCGACGCGTTTCTGCAGGCGATGGAGGACGGCTACACACTGGGTATGCGCACCGGCGGGGGAGGAGACGCCGACACGTACCTCACCCTCCGGCAGCGAGCCGCTGTGACACGTGAGTGGCTCCGCGACCAGGGCTACGGTGTTCCCGCCTACCCCAGGGAGCCGGGACTGTGAGTGCGTCGTCTAGTGCTTGGCCTCCTCGCGGGCCGAAGGACCTCGGATCGGGGGCCGAGGCCCCCCCGGGTCTGCTTTCCCCGGTGTGTTCGTGCGACCCTGGCGTGGCCGGGGCCTTGGTGGACATGTGTCTGCGCACCCGTGCGGGCCGTGGTCGTGACGGAACGCCGGGCCCCGGCACACCCCAATCCCCGCCTGGACAACGTGCTGTGCACCTGTTCGACGCCGCGGGGCAGTGCCCTGGCCTGTGCCGGGTGCGGCCACCTTCTGCGGGGCCCAGTGCCCCGGGGGCCGGCTTGTGGGAGAGACTGGTGCGGTCCCCGGCGGCGCCTGAGTATGCCGATGCTGCCGTCGCTGGGGACCTATCCCCTGTGACCCCTGCCGGGGAGGCCGCCGTGCCGTGGGCCTGCTGCGGGAGCCCGCCGCGTGTTCCGTAGGGTTCTTGCTGGTCACAGGATTGTGGCGATGCCCCAGGGGCCGCAGATGTCGTTGAGCCATGTGTCGGGCAGTTCGCCGTTCCACCGGGCGGCCAGGGCGAAGCGGGAACGGACGGTGGAGAGTCGTTCCAGGGCGATCAGCGATACCGGGTGCGCGAACAGCTGGTGCCGTCCGTGTTGGGCGATCGCCGAGTGGGGCCCGTACTCCGTATAGAGCCGTGCCAGGCGTTCTTGGTAGCGGTTGATGAACTCCTGCAGCCGGTGCGGGTAGGTTTCCCGTTCTTCGGCTGTGATCACTGACCACAGGACGGGCAGGACCTCTGCGGTGATCGCATCGCCCGGGGGCACGTGCCCGGCGAGCGCCGTGTAGGACTGCACCGCGACCGCCAGGGCCGCATCCGCGCCACCCTCCCGTATGTCCTGCGCTGCCCGGTCCACGGGAGTGCTGGTGTACGCATCCGCGCTCATCACGTCGCCTTCCTCGCTGTCTGTGCCGCTGTGGTCCATCGCATGCCGAGTGCGTCGAGGTCGGCGCGACGCTGCGTGGTGAGTTTGGCGGCGCGCTTTCGGGTGTTGTCCAGGAACATCCCGAGCTTGACCTCCTCGGGCTCCGCAGTGCCCGTCCGGGCATTGTCGGCGCCCGGTCGCTCCAGTCGCTCGACGTGCTTCCTGGGCACGTTCAGGTGTCCTTCGCGGGCGTGGAACGCCCGTGCTGCCCGTAGGTTGAGTGCCCATTTGTCGTCGCGGGTGGCCGCCTTGACGGGCTGTCCGTCGGGCTCGTCCTCGGTGGCGGCCTCAAGGCCCAGAGCACTCTGGAGCAGGTACTGCTGGGCGGGCTGGAGGCTGTCCCACCCGGTGCGTTGCGCGGTGACCCAGCGTCCGAGGTCTTCGCCCTGGACCATGACCTGCCCCGCCGTCGTGGGCAGGGTGCCGCCGGTCTGGAGGTGGAGCTGGGTGAGGCGGAAGGCCCGCTGCCACCCGACCGACCACACGGGGCACCAGCCGGGGTCGATCTCCTCCAGCGCCTTCCAGCGCTCCGCGGTCATGGACCCGGCCAGCCACACGCTCTGCCCCTCCGCCCCGCGCGCGAAGTTCTCCAGGCACTGACGGCCCACCGCCCGCATGTTCTTCGCCCACACGCCGATGGGGTACCCCTGCCATACGGCGGTGGCGGGTGGCAGGAAGTGCCCGTGCTCGGCGGCCCAGGCGCGCGCCACGGTGAGGCCTTCCTCAAAGGCGAGGTCCTGGTGGTTCCACACCATCCCCAGCGCGTCCAACTGCTCGGTCCGGTGTTTCGACAGCTCCCCGGCGTTGTAGTACTTGCGCTGGTCCGCCAGCCACACCCCCAGCGGGAAGCCGGCATGCGGCCAGTGGTCCGGCGCCACGAAGTCGTAGGGCACCTTCAGCGCCCTTCCCGGGTTCTCCTTGGCCCACCGGGCCGCTGCTTCGAATCCGCGCAGCCAGTACTCCTTCTCCGGCTCCAGCACCCGCAGCGACACGAACCGGGCCAGCACGGCCGGATCCCGGGGCGTGGAGAACTCCAGCAGGTTCGCTGCCCGCTCACTCACCCGCGGCCCCGCCCCGTCACCCGCCGCGTCCCCCGAACCGTCAGCGAGGAGCTCCTCGTCGATGTCCAGGTCCTCGTCGTCCTCGTGCCAATTCCCGCTGCGCACACGGGGATCGGCGAGTGCTTCGATGACCTCCGTGTCGTGCGCACGCAACGCGCTGAGGATCTTGGCGAGGATCCCGAACGAGTCCGAGGCCAGCATGTCGCCCGGCTCCTCGCCCTCTTTCAGGAAAACCGGCACGATAAGAGAAGCAACTTTCGGATCGCCGGGATTCATGCGCAAGGCCCGGCCGACCATCTGCACGATATCGACCATCGACCCCCGCGCATCACAAAAAGCAACGGAATCACACGCCGGACAATCAACCCCCTCACCCAACACACGAACGGAACTCAACAACCGCAAAACAGCCGGTTCCGGCTGGCTTTTGTCATCGAATTCGAGAACGTCCGAACCGAACTCCTCCAACACCGCACGCCGCCGACCGGGAGCGTGCTCGCCGTACAGCCAGTCCGCCCACACCCGCCGCACCGGCGGGAACCGGTCTGGGTCTTCCTCGTGCAGCTGCGCCGCCACCTCCAGGGCGCCGTGCGCCATGGCTTCGGCTTCCTCGACGCGGGAGTGGAAGGTGAGCACCTTCCGCAGCCGCTTCTCGGCCGCCGCGGTCATCACCCCGGTCTGCAGCGCCGCGAGCCTGGCCCCGCGCACCAGGTCGGAGCCGGCGGAGTCGGTCACCAAAGCCTGTTGGAGGCCGGGGTCGCGGATGTCCAGGCAGATCACCCGGTACGGCGCGACCAGCCCACGCCGGATGCACTCGGACAGGCTGATCTTGTAGGCGACCGGCCCGAAGATCTCCGATCCCTCGGCATCCATGCTCGCCACCAGCCGCCCCGCCTGACGGCCCGCGTCCGAGGACTCCCAGATCCGCGGCGTCGCCGTCATATACAACCGCCGGGCAGCGGGGATACGGCCCTGGTCGTGGATGGACGCCCAGGGCTTACCCGCATCCCCGCTGGTGCGGTGCGCTTCGTCGATCACCACCAGGTCCCACGGCGCAAGCCCCGCCGCGTGGGCAGCCTCCAGCTTCCCCTGCCCCAGAGAGGAGTACGTGGCGAACACCGTCACCGGCCCGTCCAGATCCCGCAGCCAGGACACCAGTTCTCCCGGGTCGGTAGTGCACGGCACTCCCCGGGACTCCTCGGCCCTCAATCGGCACACCCCGACCATCGCCCCGCCCCGGCCCCCGGCCCGCCACGCGCCGGCCATCTGCAGCAGGAGATCCCGAGTCGGCACCAGTACCAACACCCGCCGCGCCGCGAGCTTCTGCGCGGCCGCGACCCCGATCAGGGTTTTACCCGACCCGGTCGCCGCGATGACCTGACACCGAAGTCCCTGCACCGGAATGCCGCCGGGCGGAATTTGAAAGGCCCTCAGAACCCCGTCGACCGCCTCCATCTGATGCGGCCACAGTGTCATTTCCGGCATTAGACTCTTCCCTTCCTGCGAGTTCGGTACGGTCTTGTTCGGTGTTTACCGGCGGTGCCGGGTGAGGTCTAAATTCATCTGGGTATTGAATTGACGCACGGTGGGTGGTCGGTGTTGTGCAGGTTCTGATGGGGCGACGGTCCGGCGGTCCTGGTGGTTGTCCTTCAGCCCATAAGCTATCTGGTCTGAAGTTGTGACGCACACCGGTTGGTGGAAGTGTCCTGAAGTGGTTGTCTGCGCTATGATGGTGTGGCACGCTGACCACATGAGACCAGTTGTGATCGGTTTCTTCCGGCCCCACTCTTCGGCTTGACGCCACGTCACCACCCGGCCACCCCCTTGTAGCCAGCGGCTTTGGGCACGCGCAGAGCGCGTGCCTGGGGTTTGAGTCGCCGTCAGGCGGCTCGTTCGGGCCACGGAGTGGACCGGATTCCCGGGACGAAGTCCCGGATAACCGTGCGGAGCACGGTTTATGGCATCGGCACGGAGTGCCGATAATCCCCGGGCGTAGCCCGGGGTACC
>NZ_BMTS01000020.1 GCF_014649795.1 Streptomyces melanogenes | reverse complement strand
TCGGAAGTCGGCAAGATCACCAAGTCGACCCCCATGGGATCACTCGACGCGCCGTTCAACCCGGTGTCCCTCGCGCTGGGCGCCGAGGCCTCCTTCGTCGCCCGGACCATCGACTCCGACCGCAAACACCTCACCGAGGTCCTACGGCAAGCCGCCGACCACCCCGGCACCGCCCTCATCGAGATCTACCAGAACTGCAACATCTACAACGACGGCGCTTTTGAAGCCCTAAAGGACCATGAGCAGGCCCAGGACGCCGTCATCCGCCTCGAACACGGACAGCCCATCCTGTTCGGCGCCGACAACACCAAGGGAGTCGTCCGCGACCCCGCCACCGGGGACCTGAAGATCGTGGCCGTCACCCCGGACAACGTCGCCGACGTCCTCGTCCACGACGCCCACGCGGCCTCCCCCACCACCGCCTTCGCCCTCTCCCGCCTCGCCGACCCCGACACCCTCCACCACACCCCCATCGGCGTCCTCCGCTCCGTGGACCGCCCGGTCTACGACACCCAGATGGCCGACCAGCTCGACACCGCCATCGAGCAGCACGGCAAGGGCGACCTCACCACCCTCCTCACCGGCAACGACACCTGGACCGTCGCGGGCTGACCCAAAGGGCCGACCGGCCGGGGAGTCTGCGCGAGCCCCCGGCCGGGCACCCGTACTGATATGCCCATGGACCGTCTCGCGTACCGCGTCAAACGGCGGCTGCTCGGCAAACCGCTCACCACCGAGCGCATCAGCGACGAGAAGCTGGACAACCGCACGGCGCTCGGGGTGCTGGCGTCGGACTGCATCAGCTCGTCCGCGTACGGTTCCGAGGAGATACTGCGGGTCCTGGTGCCGGTGGTCGGGGCGGCGGCGTTCAGTCTGCTGATGCCGGTGACCGGGGCGATCCTGTTCGTCCTCGTCCTTCTGACGCTCTGTTACAGCGATGTCGTCACCATCTACACCCGGGCCGGCGGCTCGTACGTCGTGGCGCGCGAGAACTTCGGGCCGGACGTCGCGCAGATCGCGGCCGTGGCGCTGCTCGTCGACTACATCGTGACCGTCGCCGTCCAGGTGTCGGCCGGAACCAACGCGATCATCTCGCTGGCGCACCTGCTGGGCGACGGCTGGACCGGCATGGACCACCTCCAACTGCCCATCTCCGTGGGCGTGGTCCTCTTCCTCGCGTACGGGAATCTGCGCGGGGTGCGGGAGGCCGGACGGCTGTTCGCGCTGCCCGCCTATCTGTTCATGGCGGCCATCGGGCTGCTGCTCGTCGTCTCCGCCGTACGCGGGCTCACCTCCGGGCTGCCGCGCGCCGATCTGCACGCGGCGGGCGCGATCCCGGTCGGCAGCGCGGGCAGCGGCTGGCTGTACGGGGCGTCGCTGTTCATGGTGCTGCGGGCGTTCGCCAACGGCGGGTCGTCGCTCACCGGGCTCGAAGCGATCTCGAACGGCATCTCGGCGTTCCGCGAGCCGCAGGGGCGCAACGCCCGGCGCACGCTGATCGCGATGAGCTGCGTCCTGGGCGTGCTGGTGCTCGGCGTGTCGACGCTCGCGCACTTCACGCACGCGGTGCCGTACGGCGACGGCACCCCGACCGTCATCGCGCAGGAGGCCCACTTCGCGTTCGGCGGCGGGGCGCTGGGCACGGCCGGGCTCGTCTTCGTGCAGGTCGCGACCGCGCTGATCCTCTACACCGGCGCCAACACCCCGTTCACCGGCTTCCCCTACCTCGCCAGTTTCGTGGCCGAGGACCGGTTCCTGCCACGGCAGTTGACCCGGCGCGGACACCGGCTCGCGTTCTCCAACGGGATCATCTCGCTGACCGTCGTCTCGCTGGCGCTGCTGCTCGTCACCCGCGCCAATGTGGACAAGCTGGTGGCGCTGTACGCGATCGGGGTGTTCACCGCGTTCACCATGGCCGGGGCCGGGCTCACCGCGTACCACCTGCGGCGGCGCGAGCGGCACCGGCGGCTGAAGGTCGGTGTGAACGGGCTCGCGGCCGTGGTGTCGGCGGCCGTCGTGCTGATCTTCGCGGTCACCAAGTTCACCGAGGGCGCCTGGCTGGTGGTCGTGGTGTTCCCACTGGGGGTGTGGGCGCTGACGCGGATCAACCGCGAGTACCGGCGGGAGGCTTCGGCCCTCGGCACCCTCCAGGCGCCCGGCGCCGATCTGCCGCACGGCCGCCGCCATCAGGTGTTCGTGCTGGTGGAGACGTTGGACCTGGCCGCGCTCAAGGCGCTGCGGTACGCGCACGAGCTGCGGCCCGACGAGATCCGGGCGGTCCACTTCGCGATCGACGAGGCGCACGCGCGGCGGCTCTCGGCGCAGTGGGAGGCGACGGCGGCCACTTCGGTGCCGCTGGAGCTGGTGGACTGCCCGGACCGGCGGTTGCGGCACGCCATGAAGGAGCTGGCGGCCCGGACGACCGAGGACGGCAGGACCTGGCTGACGGTGCTGGTCCCGCACCGCACGTACACCGGTTTCCTCGGCAGGCTGCTGCACCGGGGCACCGGCGAGGCGATGGCCAAGGCCCTGGAGCAGCTGCCGTCGGTGGCGGTGACGGTGCTGCCGTTCGACGTCTCACGGGCGCTGCGGTCGCTGGACGCGGGGCGGGAGCCGCAGCTCGACTAGGACGTGGGCTCGGCTTCCAGGACTTTGAGCTTGGCCTCGCGGGCCTCGTCGTAGGCCGCCCGGGCCTCCTGCACCTGTTCCATCCGTACGCCGGTCCACTCGGCCAGGGCCCGGACGCGTTCGGCGGCCTCGCGGCCGATCGGGGTCAGCGAATAGTCGACGCGCGGCGGGATGACCGGCTTGGCGTCGCGGAGCACGAAGCCGTCGCGCTCCAGCGTCTGGAGGGTCTGGGCCAGCATCTTCTCGCTGACCCGGCCGACGTGCCGACGCAGCTCACTGAACCGGTACGACCGGTCGAGCAGCGCGAGCAGGACCAGCACGCCCCAGCGGCTGGTCACGTGCTCCAGGACGAGCCGGTGCGGACACATGGCCTCGCGGAGGTCCTCGGCGGGCCGGGCGTGGGACGAGGTACTTACTGCCATACCAGTACCTTACTTCAAAGTGGGTACTTACGAAAGGTTAGCGCCAGCCGTACGGTGAGTGTCACGGGTTCCGCACGGGAACCGGAGCCGGTTCCGGACGGGACCGAGAGCCAAGGAGTCAGCAGCCATGAGCATCGTCGTCACCGGAGCCACCGGAGCCCTCGGCCGTCTCGTCATCGACGAGCTGCTCGCCTCGGGGGTGCCCGCGAGCGGGATAGCCGCCGTCGTACGGAACAAGGAGAAGGCCGCCGGGCTCGCCGAGCGCGGTGTGGAGCTGCGGGTGGCCGACTACAGCGCGCCCGAGACGCTGGCCGGGGCCTTCCGCGCCGGTGACCGCGTGCTGCTGGTCTCCGGCAGCGAGGTCGGGCAGCGGGTGGCGCAGCACGCCGCCGTGGTCGCGGCCGCGAAGGACGCCGGGGTGGCACAGCTCGCGTACACCGGCATCCTCGGCGGACCGGAGGCCGACTTCCGCCTCGCGGACGAGCACAAGGCCACCGAGCAGCTGATCCTCGACTCGGGGCTGCCGTACACCTTCCTGCGCAACGGCTGGTACACCGAGAACTACACCGCCCACCTGGAGCCGGTCCTGGCGCACGGCGCGGTCGTCTCCAACGCGGGCGAGGGCCGGGTGGCCTCGGCCGCCCGCGCCGACTACGCGGCCGCCGCGGCGGCGGTGCTGACCGGCGAGGGCCACCTGGGCCGGACGTACGAGCTGAGCGGCGACGTGGCGTGGTCGTTCGCGGAGTACGCGGCGGAGGTCGCGCGGGCGACCGGCAAGGAGATCGCGTACCAGGCGGTCGCGCCCGAGGTGCACCTCGGCATCCTCACGGGTGCGGGGATCCCGGCGCCGTTCGCCGAGATCCTGGTCGACGTGGACCTGGCGATCGGGCGGGGGCGGCTCGCGGGCACGTCCGGCGAGCTGGCGCGGCTGATCGGTCGGCCGACGACGCCGATCGCGGAGACGATCGCGGCGGCGGTGGCCTGACGGGAGTGGCCTGATGGAGGTGGCCTGACGAAACGGTGGTGACCTGACGGAGCGGAAGTGGTCCGACGAAGCCGAGCCGGCGGAATCAGGCGGGCGGAATCAGCCACACCGCAGTCAGGACCGTTTTCGGATATGGGGCATGACAGCTGCGGTCGCCTGGCGCTACCTTCGATGCGTCGGCGTGCGCGCGTCGACGTGCGCGCACGGGAGGGCCAGTGGCCGAGGAACCGAGTACCGCTGCCGGTGAGCAGCGGGCGGGACTGCTCTACGGAATCGGCGCCTACGGGATGTGGGGGCTGGTCCCGCTCTTCTGGCCGCTCCTGAAACCGTCCGGCGCGATCGAGATCCTGGCCCACCGGATGGTGTGGTCCCTCGTGTTCGTCGGCGCCGCGCTGCTCGTGCTGCGCCGGTGGTCGTGGATAGGCGAGCTCGTGCGCCAGCCGCGCCGGCTCGCGCTCATCGGCTTCGCCGCGGCCGTGATCACGGTCAACTGGGGCGTCTACATCTGGTCGGTGAACTCCGGCCACGTCGTCGAGGCGTCGCTCGGCTACTTCATCAACCCGCTGGTCACCATCGCGATGGGCGTGCTGCTGCTCAAGGAGCGGCTGCGGCCGGTGCAGTGGGCGGCGGTGGGGATCGGCGCGGCGGCGGTGGTCGTCCTGGCGGTGGGCGCCGGCCGCCCGCCGTGGATCTCCCTCACCCTCGCTCTGTCGTTCGCCACGTACGGCCTGGTGAAGAAGAAGGTGAACCTCGGCGGGCTGGAGTCGCTGGCCGCCGAGACGGCGATGCAGTTCCTTCCGGCGCTGGGGTATCTGGTGTGGCTCGGGGCGCAGGGCGACGCGACCTTCGCGTCCCACGGGGTCGGGCACGGGGCGCTGCTCGCGGCGACCGGGGTGGTCACGGCGGCGCCCCTGGTCTGCTTCGGGGCGGCGGCGATCCGGGTTCCGCTGTCGACGCTCGGGCTACTGCAGTACCTGGCGCCGGTGTTCCAGTTCGGTCTGGGCATCCTGTACTTCCACGAGGCGATGCCGGCGGAGCGGTGGGCCGGGTTCTCGCTGGTGTGGCTGGCGTTGACGCTGCTTACGTGGGATGCGTTGCGGGCGGCTCGGCGGGGGCGGGTGGCACTGGCGGCGGCGCGGGCCGAGCCCGCACCTGCGATTGAGCCCCTCCCCGCCCCTTCCCTAAACCCTCCGGGGGTGAGGGTGGGCGAGGAGTAGGACTCGTCTGCGGGTGAGTGGTGGGCTGGTCGCGCAGTTCCCCGCGCCCCTTAAATGCCGCTCCGCGGCAATCCCCTGGGCGGCCCGGAGGGGCGCTTTTAGGGGCGCGGGGAACTGCGCGACCAGTTGGGGACGGCCCGCAGACGAAGCATCCGGCCGCCCGCCAGAGGGCTTTCGGGAAGGGGCGGGGTGGGGAAAGCATCCGGCCAACGTCCGCCCTGCGGACACCCGTGACCGGAATCCGTTCTTGACGGTGAGTCAAACTCTCCCTGAACATCAGGCTCGCGTTTCCGTCCCATCCCCGAACGGAACCACGGAGCCCCCACATGCGCACCAAGCACCCCAGAAGCAGCCGCGCCGCAGGCGCGGCCCTGGCCGTCGCCGCGATCGGCCTCGGCCTCGCCGCCCCCGCCGCCCAGGCGAAGACGACCGCCGCCGCCCCCGACATCCCCGTCGCCAACGTCAAGGCCCACCTCGCCCAGCTCCAGCAGATAGCCAACGCCAACGGCGGCAACCGCGCCCACGGCCGGGCCGGGTACAAGGCCTCGCTCGACTACGTGAAGGGCAAGCTGGACGCCGCCGGGTTCACCACGTCCGTCCAGCAGTTCACCTCCTCCGGCGCCACCGGCTACAACCTGATCGCCGACTGGCCGGGCGGTGACACCTCGCAGACCGTGATGACCGGCGCGCACCTCGACTCGGTGACCGGCGGCCCCGGCATCAACGACAACGGCTCCGGCACCGCCGGCGTCCTGGAGACCGCCCTCGCCGTCTCCCGCGCCCAGCTCAAGCCCGACAAGCACCTCCGGTTCGGCTGGTTCGGCGCGGAAGAGCTCGGCATGGTCGGCTCGAAGAACTACGTCAACAGCCTGTCGAGCGCCGACCGCGGCAAGATCTCCGCGTATCTGAACTTCGACATGATCGGCTCGCCGAACCCGGGCTACTTCGTCTACGACGACGACCCGGCCCTGGAGAAGGTCTTCAAGGACTACTTCGCGACCCTCTCCATACCCACCGAGATCGAGACCGAGGGCGACGGCCGCTCCGACCACGCGCCGTTCAAGAACGCCGGGATACGCGTCGGCGGCCTCTTCTCCGGCGCCGACTACAGCAAGACCTCGGCCCAGGCCCAGAAGTGGGGCGGCACGGCGGGCCGCGCGTTCGACGCCTGCTACCACTCCTCCTGCGACACCAGCGCGAACATCGACGACACCGCGCTCGACCACAACAGCGACGCCATCGCGTACGCGCTGTGGCAGCTGTCCACCGGCACCACCACCCCGCCCACCGGTGACACGTACGAGAACACCACCGACGTGACCATCCCGGACTCCCCCGGCGCGGCCGTGACGTCGTCGGTCTCGGTCACCGGCCGTACGGGGAACGCGCCCGCCGCGCTCAAGGTCGGGGTGAACATCGTCCACACCTACAGCGGCGACCTGGTGGTCGATCTGATCGGCCCGAGCGGCAAGGCGTACCGGCTGCACAACTCGTCGTCGGACTCCACGCCGAACATCAACACCACGTACACCGTGAACGCGTCCACCGAGACGGCGAACGGGACGTGGAAGCTGAAGGTCCAGGACAAGGGGCCGCAGGACACCGGCTACATCAACAGTTGGAAGCTGACCTTCTGACTCTCCAAGGTTGGAAGTTGATCTTCCGACCGTCCAACCCGGGCCACGGGGACCCCGGTCCCCGGATTCACCCCTCCCGCAATGAGCATGCGCGTGCATATACTGCACGCGCATGCTTTTCTCTGGAGGGGACCATGGCCCGCAACTTCCTTTTCCTGCTCGGCAGTACGCGCTCCGGCGGCAACACCGAGGCGCTGGCCAGGCTGGCCGCCGAGCAGCTGCCGAGTGACGTCCCGCAGCGCTGGCTGGACCTCTCGAACCTGCGGCTGCCCGAGTTCACCGACCGGCGCCACGACGGCGAAGGCCTGTACACCGCCCCGACCGGGGACGCCGCGACCCTGCTCGACGCGACCCTGGAGGCGACCGACCTGGTCATCGCCTCGCCGCTGTACTGGTACGGGGTGTCGACCCCCGTCAAGCACTACCTCGACCACTGGTCGGGGTGGATGCGGGTGCCGGGTCTGGAGTTCCGGCCGAGGATGGCCGGGCGCACCCTGTGGGGCGTGACCGCGCTCGCCACCGCCGACCAGTCCGTGGCCGATCCGCTGGTGGGGACCCTGCGCCACACCGCCGCGTACATGAGCATGCGGTGGGGCGGCGTGCTGCTCGGCTCGGCGAACCGGCCCGGCACCATCGGGCAGGACACCGAGGCGACGGTCCGCGCGAAGACCTTCTTCAGCTCGGAGACGGTGCTCGCAACGCACGCATGACGTGCGCCACCAGCGAGGCGATCCTGTCCGGGTCGTGGAACGGCCGCTTCAGCGCGTGCCGGTAGTACAGCGGCCCGTACAGCATCTCCACCGCCAGCTCCAGATCCGCGTCCGGCGGGAGCTGGCCCTGGCGCTGTCCGGCGCGCAGCCGCTCGTGCACCAGCGCCACGCGCGGCCCGACCAGCTCCTCGTTGACGGCCCTGGCCAGCGCCTCGTCGTGGAGCAGCTCGGAGAGGATGCCGGTGTACGCGGGGCCGATCACCGGCGAGGTGAAGACCCGCATCACGCTGGTGACGTGCGTCACCAGGTCCGTGTCGACGTCCCCGGTGTCGGGCAGCGGCGAGGTGCTGACCACGGCCTCGATCACGGCCTCCAGGAGCACCGCGCCCTTCGTCGCCCACCAGCGGTAGATCGTCTTCTTGCTCACCCCCGCACGGGCGGCGATGCCCTCGATCGTGACGCGTCCATAGCCGTTTTCCGAGCAGAGTTCGAGGGCCGCCGAGAGGATCGCGCGGCGCGATCTCTCGCTCCGGCGCCGGGGGTTGGGGGCTGGACGTGGCGACTCGGTCACGGGGCGAGTCTACGAGGACGGTCCGTAGCGTATTGACAGCGGAATGGTCTGCTCCAAGAATGTGCCAAGGAAACGGTACGTGTCGTGTCGAGCCGCCACGGGGGTCGGCTCGCACGACCGTCCTTTTCCTCGCGTTCCCGGCTCCCGTTTCTCAGGCCGTGATGTCCTTCGCCGTGAAGCGCGCCCAAGCCGCCGAGCCGAACACCGCCACGTACAGCGCCTGCAGCTCCAGGTTCTTCACCAGCTGGTCCCAGTAGACCGGCACCCGCAGCAGGTCCGCGAAGGACAGCCAGTAGTGCGGGAAGAGATACGGCTGTATCGCGTGCAGCTGGGGGATCTGGTCCAGGATCTGCACGGTGATCAGCAGGCCGACCGTCGCCGCCATCGCCGCGACACCGCTGCCGGTGAGGGTGGAGATGAACAGGCCGAGCGCGGCCATGCCGGTCAGCGACAAGGCCACCAGCCCGGCGATCGCGAGCGCGCGGACCAGTCCGTCCGCGAACGATATCTGTGTGCCGGAGATGGTCGTGACCTCGCCGAGCGGGAAGAGCAGCGCGCCCACGGCGAGCGCGGACGCCGCCACGACCAGCGTCGCCAGCAGGCAGAACGCCAGCACCGACGCGTACTTGGCGAGCAGCAGCCGGGTCCGGCCCGCCGGGGCGACCAGCAGATAGCGCAGGGTGCCGCTGTTGGCCTCGCCCGCTATCGAGTCGCCCGCGACCACGCCGATCGCCATCGGCAGGAACACGGGGAGGGTCGCGGCGAGCCCCGCGAAGACGAGGAAGAGCCCGTTGTTGGTGACCTGCGAGATGAAGGCCGGGCCGTCACCGCCGCTGGGACCGGCCGTGCCGCCGCCGCGCGTCTCGATCTTCACGGCGATGCCGATCAGGATCGGGACCGCCGCCAGCACCCCGAGCAGCGCGAGGGTGCGCCACCGCCGCACGACGGTGACCAGCTCGGACCGGAACAGCCCGAGCGCCCAGAGGGGGCTGGGGCGCCGGGACTCGACACTCGGCCCGTCCGGTACGTGCGCTTCTGTGGCTCGTGCCGCACCCGGGCCGGGCGGGGCCGCCGAAGTCGACACGTCCGTCGACACGTCCTCCGTTGCGTTCACCTCAGCCCGCGACATCGAACCCCTCCCCCGTCAGTGCCACGAACGCGTCCTCCAGCGAGGCCCGTTCGACCCCGAAGGCCCTCACCCGTACGCCGCCGTGCACCAGCGCGGCGTTGAGCTCCGCCAGCTCCACGGCGTCCGGCGGGACTTCGCCCGTCACCCGGTCGCCGTCCACGGTCACGTCCGCGATCCCGCGCTCCTTGAGCAGCCGGGCCGCGTCGGCCGGGTCCGGGGTGGTGACGGCGAGCCGGCCCCGGTTGCCCGCCGAGAGCTCGGCGACCTCGCCCTGGACGACCAGACGGCCCCGGGTCATCACCGCCGCGTGCGTACAGACCTGCTCGATCTCGTCCAGGAGGTGCGAGGAGAGGAAGACCGTGGTGCCGTCGGCCGCGAGCTCCCGCACCAGGGCGCGGATCTCCCGCATCCCCTGGGGGTCGAGGCCGTTGGTCGGCTCGTCCAGGACCAGTAGCTTGCGGGGCTGGAGCAGCGCGGCCGCGAGGCCGAGGCGCTGCTTCATGCCCAGCGAGTACGCCCGCGCCTTCTTGCCGGAGGCGGCGGCGAGGCCGACCCGGTCCAGGGCGTGGGCGACCCGGCTCGCGCGGGTGCGGGGGTCGGCGGTCGGGTCGGCCGAGTCGTACCGTACGAGGTTGTCGCGGCCGGACAGGAAGCCGTACAGCGCGGGGCCCTCGATCAGGGCGCCCACCTGCGGCAGGACCGTGCGCCCCGCGCGGGGCATGGGGCTGCCGAGGACCCGGGCCGTGCCGGAGGTCGGCTCGATCAGGCCCATCAGCATGCGGATGGTGGTCGTCTTGCCCGAGCCGTTGGGGCCGAGGAAGCCGAAGATGCTGCCGCTGGGGACGGTGAGGTCTAGGCCGTCGACGGCCAGTTGGCCGCCGCGGTAGCGCTTGCTGAGACCGTGGGTCTCGATCACCGATGGAGAGTTCCCCACCCCGCCCCTTCCCGTAACTGGTGCTTCGCCCTAGACCCTCGGCCGGTGGCCGCTGGGATCCAGGGGGTTACGAGGGGGGACCCAAGTCCCCCCTCGCCCTCACTACTGCGCCTACTTCGCCGCGTTCGCCGCGTTCACCAGCGCGTCCTTGTTCACCGCGCCCACGAACACCTTCCCGTCGTCCGTCACCAGCGCGTTGATCAGGCGGGTCTTGAAGACCGTGCCCGAGCCGAACTTGCCCGTGACCTTGTCGCCCAGGGAGTCGAGGAACTTCCGGGCCTCCGGCGGGACATCGCCCTTGCCGCCCTTGCCGGAAGGTGCGGTCGGGATGCCCTTACCTCCTGGAACGTCGAGGCGGGCGATGGAGTTCCAGCCCTTTCCGATGACGTTGGCGCCCTTGAACTCGCCGTCCGGCGAGCCCTTGAAGCCCCGGCCGCCCTTGTCCGCGTGCGCCTTGCCGTCGTCCTGGGTGACCTTCGCCCCCTTGGGCGGGGCGAAGTCGAAGGTCGAGGCGGCCGGCTTGCCGAAGTCGACCTTGGTGAAGCCCGCGTCGATCACGGCCTTGCCCCCGCCGGACGGCGTGAGCGTGAACTTCAGCGGCACCCCGTTCTTCGCGTCCACCGCGATCCGGATCGCGCCGACCGTCGTACCGGACTGCTTCGGCTTGATCACCAGCTGGTAGGCGTCGCGGCCCGCCACGTGGGAGGTGCCGTCGACGGTCACCGAGGTGGTCGGGTCGACCGCCTTCAGGGCCTGCTCGGCCAGCGCCTTGGGCGTGGTCGGCAGGGACTCCGGGGCCTTGCCGTGGCCCTTGGCCGGGCCGCCCCCGAGCTCCTTCTTGCCGTCGGCGCCCCGCTTCGAGTGGTACACCTCGTTCGAGGCGCTGTCGTACGCCCACACGTCGTCCCCGTTGTGGACGATGCTGTACTCCGACGCCTTGTCGAGCACCGACAGCTTCTGCTTGTCCGGGCCGTCGGCCGCGACCCGCACGGTGTGCGAGCCGGAGGCCAGCTCCATCAGCTTGCTGTCGGGCGAAGCGGAGCCGCCCTTGCCGTCGCCGCCCTTGGGAGCGAAGGAGCCGAGGCCGCCGAAGGACGGCAGGCCCAGGTCCGTCTTGATCTTCGCCGTGCCGGAGAGCTGCTGGGCGTCCGACGCGGCGATCTTCTCGATGAGCTGCTGCGCGCTGATCTTCGGCAGATCGGGGTCACCTGAAGCCGCGAGCGCCGGGACCAGCCCGATGGTCGCGGCCGCCACCCCCGCCACCCCGACCGGGACCAGGTACCGCGCGGCCTTGCGGCGGCCCGCGACGAGGTCCCTGGCCTCCTCGGTGGTGTGTGCGCTGTCGTTCGGTGCCATGTGTGCCTTACCTCCGTGGTCGGCGGCGTCCGTCCGTAGTGCTGCGCTCTGTCCACCCCGCGCCGCCATTCTCACCCGAATTGGTCAGGAGTGGTGTTCTCAATCTGACCAAATCAGCCGCCGCCGGGCGTCACCCCTCGGGAGCAACCTCGTGTACCTCTCTGGGATGACACCGAGGCCCGGGACCTCCCCCGACCAGTAGGGGTTGTACGTCGCGTACCTGTCACAAGCATCAACTCCGCCGAGGTCAGGCGGGGTTGCTTCCCGCCATCACCAACGCGCCTCGGCACGCTCCGGACTGAGCGGCCTTCAGGGTCACGGCGGCATGCGGCCCACATGCGGCCGTGAGTCCGGTTCACTACTGTTTCACCAGGTATGCAAGCGCTTGCGCAGTGTTACCGAGCACCCAATAGTGTGACCTGGGTCACACTATTGACAGATCGGGTGTTCGAGTCGCTTTGGGCCGGAATCCGTACACCTGAGTGAGAGCAACCGGCACCACCAAAGGGGATCGCCATGCTCACCGTCCACCGCATCGCCGTCGGCGCGGCCGCCGGGACAGCCGTCCTGGCGCTGGCCGCCACGGGGTGCGGAAGCAGCAACAGCAACAGCAGCAAGACCGAGAAGCCGTCGACCGGCACGACGGCCCCCGCGACCCCGAACCCGGCCGCCCCCACGCTCAGCGCCACCGAGGTCGACAAGGTCGGCACGGTCGTCACCGACAGCAACGGTTACGTCCTCTACCGCTTCGACAAGGACACCGCGAAGCCGTCCCACTCGAACTGCCTGGCCGCCTGCGCCGCGATCTGGCCCCCGGCCCCCGCCACCGACGCGCTGAGCGTCAAGGGCATCGACAAGGCCCTGGTCGGCCAGGTCACCCGCCCGGACGGCACCAAACAGCTGACCCTCGCGGGCTGGCCGCTCTACCGGTACGCCAAGGACGACGAGCCCCGCGAGGCATACGGACAGGGCGCCGGCGGCACCTGGTTCGCGATCACCCCGACCGGGGCGAAGGCCACGGCGGACACGGGCGGCGGCACGACCTCGGGCGGCGTCATGACCCCGCCGGGCGGATCCGGGTACTAGAGCCGGAAAAGCCCTACCCGGCCCGGTGCACCACCGCGTCGCACAGCTCCTCCAGGGCCGACTTCGCGTAGCACTCCGGCAGGGGCGCCAGCGTGGTGCGGGCCTCCTCCGCGTACCGCACGGTGTCCCTGCGGGCCTGCTCAAGGGCCGGGTGCACGCGCAGGCGGCGCAGCGTCTCGGCGTGCCGGGCGTCGTCCGTCAGGTCGCCGTCGAGCAGCGCGACCAGCTCCAGGTCCTCCGGGCGGCCGTACTGGGCGGCCTGCGCCCGCAGGTGCAGGACCGGCAGCGTCGGGATGCCCTCGCGCAGGTCGGTGCCGGGGGTCTTGCCGGACTCGTGCGAGTCGCTGGCGATGTCCAGGACGTCGTCGGCCAGCTGGAACGCGGTGCCGAGCCGCTCGCCGTACTGCGTGAGGATGTCCACGACCGACTCGTCGGCGCCCGACATCATCGCGCCGAACCGGCCGGAGACGGCCACCAGCGAGCCGGTCTTGCCCGCGAGCACGTCGAGGTAGTGGTCCACCGGGTCGCGGCCGTCGCGCGGTCCCGCGGTCTCCAGGATCTGGCCGGTGACCAGCCGTTCGAACGCCTCGGCCTGGATGCGCACGGCCTCCGGGCCCAGGTCGGCCAGTATGTGCGAGGCGCGGGCGAACAGGAAGTCGCCGGTGAGGACCGCGACCGAGTTGCCCCAGCGGACGTTGGCGCTGGGCACCCCGCGCCGCACCTCGGCCTCGTCCATGACGTCGTCGTGGTAGAGCGTGGCCAGATGCGTCAGCTCGACCACCACCGCCGAGGGCACGACACCCGGCGCGTAGGGGTCGCCGAACTGCGCGGCGAGCATCACGAGCAGCGGCCGGAAGCGTTTGCCGCCCGCGCGCACGAGGTGCTGCGCGGCCTCCGTGATGAAGGGGACCTCGCTCTTGGTGGCGTCGAGCAGGCCCGCCTCGACTGCCGCCAATCCGGTCTGGACATCGGCTTCAAGAGCCTGGTCCCGCACGCTCAGCCCGAACGGCCCGACGACGGTCACGAGGGGTACTCCTGTCTGCTGACGATCACACGGATTGTCGATGTGTCGCTGCCTTCACTCAAGTCAGCGTATCCGGTCGCTGTTCGATCACCGCTGGCGCCTTCCCGTCACCCCCCGCGCACAGCCCGATGGACCCCGGTATGTTCGTGATCAGTCCATATGATCAGAAGTGGACCTTTTGTTCGGAACGCACCCCGTCCACTGAGGTCCTGCGAGGCTGCCATGCGGATCAGAACCGACTTCCCGTACGAGACCACCCGCGTGGACGGACGCATTCCGCTCCCCGACGGGACGCTGCTCTACGTACGGATCTGGCGCCCGGTGACCGACGAACCGGTGCCGGCGCTGCTCGAATACCTGCCGCACCGGCTCACCGACCGGACCGCGCCGCGCGACTGGCAGCGCCATCCCTGGTACGCGGGGCACGGCTACGCTTCCGTGCGCGTCGATGTGCGCGGGTACGGCAACAGCGAGGGCCTGCCGGACGACGCGCGGGAGCCGGCGGACGGGGTCGCGGTCGTCGAGTGGCTCGCCGCGCAGCCCTGGTGCGACGGCAAGGTCGGCATGTTCGGGATCTCCTGGGGCGGCTCCACCTCCCTCCGGATCGCGGCCCTCGCGCCCGAGCCGCTCAAGGCGGTCGTCACGGTCTGCTCGTCGGACGACCGCTATGACAACGACGGGCACTACCTGGGAGGTTCCGTCCTCGCCGCGGACATGCACGCCCGGGCGGCGACGACACTGGCGTTCACCGCGCGCCCGCCGGACCCGGCGTACGTCGGCGACCGGTGGCGCGACCTGTGGCTGGCCCGCCTGGAGTCCCTGGAGCCGTACGTCCACACCTGGCTCGCGCACCAGACCCGCGACGACTACTGGAAGCACGGCAGCGTCCGCGAGGACTACGGGGCGATCAGCGCGGCCGTGCTCGCGGTGGGCGGCTGGCAAGACCCGTACCGGGACACCGTGCTGCGCCTGGTGGAGCACCTGCCCGCCGACCGGGTGCGCGGGCTGATCGGACCGTGGTCGCACCAGTACCCGGACCGGGGGCTGCCGCCGGGCCCGGCCATCGGCTTCCTCCAGGAGACCCTGCGCTGGTGGGACCACTGGCTCAAGGGCGAGGACAGCGGCGTCATGGCCGAGCCGCTGCTGCGCTCCTGGATCAGCGAGTCGCACCGGCCCGCCACGGTGTACGAGGAGCTGCCCGGGCGCTGGGTCGGCGACCCGGCGTGGCCCTCGCCGCACGTCACCCCCGTCCCGTACGCGCTCGGCGGCGCCCCGGTCCGGGTCGACTCGCCGCAGCACACCGGCCTGGACGCGGGCCGCTTCGTCCCGTCCGGCAACGACGGCGACCTGCCGCCGGACCAGCGCGCCGAGGACGCGCACTCGGCGGCGTTCGACTTCCCGGTGCCGGACGACGGGCCGCCCCTGGAGATCCTCGGGCGCCCGGAGGTGACGCTGCGGCTGCGCATGGACGTGCCGTTCGGGCAGGCGGTCGCACGGCTCTGCGACGTGGCGCCGGACGGCTCCTCCACGCTGGTCACGCGGGGCGCGCTCAACCTCTCCGCGCGCGAGGGCCGGGACCGGGCGGACGCCTGGCCGCTGGGCGCCACCCAGGACGTGACGTTTCTCCTCAACGGCATCGGCCACAGCTTCCCGCCGGGCCACCGCGTCCGCCTCGCGGTCGCCTCGGCGTACTGGCCGTGGATCTGGCCGCAGGCCGACTCGGTGGGCTTCACGCTCGCACCGGAGGGCAGCTCGCTGACCCTGCCGGTGAGGGAGCGGACGGCCGACGCGATCGCCTTCGAGGAGCCGGAGCAGTCGGCGCCGCTCGGCGTGGTCTCCCCCGAGTCGCTGGACGAGCCGCGCCCGGAGCGGCTGGTCGTGCGTGACGTGGCCAAGGGCGAGTGGCGCCTTGAGGTGGACCCGCGCCACGGCGGTACGCGGGTCCACCCCGACGGCCTGGAGTTCACCGAGGACGCCCTGGAGACGTACACGATCGACGAGTCGGACCCCCTGTCCGCGCGCACCCGCTCGGACTGGACGATCCGGCTGCACCGGCCGGAGATGGCCTGGGACGTCACGATCACCACGCGGTCCGAGATCGCCTGCGACGCGGCGGACTTCCTCACCTCGGACGAGGTGATCTGCCGGGACGGCGGGGAGATCGTCTTCCATCGGACGTGGGAGAAGCGCATCCCCCGGACGGCGGGCTGACGTGAGGGCGAAGGGCTGACGCGCCCCCTCAGCCGCCCGCCGCCACCGACGCCGCCAGCCGGGGCGAGGCGTACTCGGTCCCGCACACGAACCGCATCACCGGCCCGAACGACGACGCGGCCGGCAGCCCCGTGAAGTACAGACCGGGAACAGTCGACCGGTATCCGGCGTCCAGGACCGGCGCACCCCGCGAAGTGGAGAGCTGGGTGCGCAGGCCCGGGCCGAGGTAGTCGAGGGCGGCCACGTCCATGCGGTAGCCGGTCGCCGCCATCACGTGGTCGGCGACCAGTTCGCGCTGGGCGCCGATGCCGCCGCTCAGGGTCAGGACCGGGCGGCCGGACTCGACGCGGGCGCGGACCACCCGGCGGCCGTCGGTGACCGCGACCTTGCCGGTGAACCGGTCACGCAGCCACCACGCACCCAGCGGGCCGAGCACCCGGCGCACCAGATAGTGCCGGGTGGGCGCGGGCAGATGGCGGAAGTGCGTGGCGTGGTACGAGAACGCGTACAGCGACCAGGCGCGCCCGAAGGGCGAGTTGGGGCTGAGCCGGGGCTGCTGGTCAGGGGCGGCGCCGAAGCGGACGGCCCCGGTCCGGCGCGCCACGATCCGTACGCTCGCGCCCGCCTCCGCCATCAGCACCGCGCTCTCGATGGCCGACTGGCCCGCGCCCAGGACCACCACCTCGCGCCCGGCGAAGCGGGAGAGGTCGGCGTGCTGGGACGCGTGCGAGACGGGGCCGGTCGCCGAGGGGCCGTCGGGGACCGCGGCCGCCAGCTCGCGGGGCATCCGGGCGAGGCCGTCGAGGCCGGTCGCGACCACGACCGCGCGCGCCTCGAAGGCCTCGCCGGAGTCCAGCTTCAGCTCGAAGTGGCCCGCCCGGGTGCGGTCCACGGAGACCACCCGTACGTCCTCCAGGTCCGGCAGCAGCCGCTGGGCGAACCACTGCCCGTACGCCGCGAAGTCCTCCACCGGGATGAGGTCCCAGTCGGACTCGTAGCGCCGGATCCCGGTGTCGGCGCAGAAGTCGACCAGGGTGTGGCCGGGTTGGGGCGCGTCGATGCTGGAGGCGGACGGCGTCGACTTGAGGACCATGCCCGCGGGCATGTGCGCGCGCCAGCTCACCATGGGCGAGCCGAAGACGCGGACCGGGAGGCCGCGTCCGCGCAGATGCGCGGCGGTGGACAGACCGTAGGGCCCCGCCCCGATGACAGCTACCGGACGAATCACGTGAAGGTCCCCTCCCCAGGGTGGTGCGCACATGTGCTGGTGGTGCTGTTGGTGCTTGTTCCACCGGTCCCGCTCGGCTGACCGGCTACTCGGCTATCGCGCGGCGGGAGCTGCGCCACAGCTGGTACAGGTGCTCGGCCCCCGGTCGTACGAAGCGGGCGAGCATGGTGAAGAACGGCCTCGGGTCGTCCCGGGCGAGCCAGGCCAGCTCGGTGCCGCGGGGGCGCGCGGGCGCGTGCGGGGTGGTGTAGCCGCTGCGCCGGTAGGCCAGGAGCGCGGGCAGGTCGATGTTCTCCACGACATAGCGCCGCCCGGCCCGCTGCTCGCCCTCGGGGACCGCGCGGCCGGTGAGGTGCAGGTGCTGGGCGCGCACGACGTCGACGCCCGCCCCGTTCTCGAACAGGCGGAACTGGGCGCCCATCCTCGGGTTGAAGTCGAGCAGTTTGTACTGGCCGTCGCGCCGGTCGAAGCGCAGGTCGAGGTCGACGATCCCGCTGAAGCCGATCCGCTTCACGAACTGCTCGGCCAGCTGGGCGAGTTCGGGGTTGTCGACGACGTACGCGGTGGCGGTCATCCCGGCGTGCGGCGGCCAGGAGCGGACCTTGACACCGGTGAACAGCGCGAGCGGGGCCGCGTTCTCGTCGAAGTAGGCGTGGACGATCCAGTCCTCGGCGTCCTCGCGCGGCAGGTACTCCTGGAGGATCACGCCCGGCCGCTCGCCCCATTCGCGGGCGAGGGCGAGCAGGTGCGCGGGGCTCTCCACGCGGGTGGTGCCGCGCACCGCGGGCCGCTCGCGCCGCACGAACGCCTCGCGGTTCTTGGCGACCAGCGGGAAGCGGGCGTGCCGGGCGAAGTCCTCGACGTCGGCGTAGCTGTCGGGGAAGGCGGCCGCGGGCGAGGGCACCCCGTGCTCGACGCACAGCTCGTGCAGCCCGCGCTTGCTGGCGAGCCTGCGGGGCAACTCCGGGGCCACCGGCGGGAAGAGGAAGTGCCCGTCGAGCTCCTTCTGGTGCTCGGCGACCAGCACCGCCGCCTCCTCGTCGGTCGGCACGAGGACGGCCGGGCGGCCGATCCGGCGCCCGATCCGCAGCAGCCCGTCGAGCAGGGCGTCCGGGTCCTCGCGGCCGGTGGTCGGCCAGGCGAAGGCGTGGCGCAGATAGCGCGAGTGGGCCGCGGGCGTCCAGCGGTCCTCGGTGATCGCGTACATCGGCACGCCGAGCCTGCCGAGGCTGCGGATGGCGCCGACGCCGCCGTGGTGGAGCGGGTAGTTTCCGATCTTCACGATCAGTGCGGGCACGGTCCGGTCGGCCGTGAACAGGGCATTGCTGCTCGACACCAGTCCCCCCTCGGGACGCACGGCCCCCTCGCCGCGTTTGTGTCCCGGCAAGGACGGTACGGGGGAATCGCCCCTTCCGGACGCGGAGTTTCCGGACATTACGAACTCTTTAGACACTGCCTACGCAACCATCGCCGACGTAACGTGTCCTCCACACCCGTGGAAAGCGAGGCAGGCACAGATGTCCGAGCAGAGCCCGCTCGACCTGGCCGAGGGCGACCCCTTCGGCCCGCACAACCTTCCGTACGGCGTCTTCTCCACGCCCGACGCTCCCGAGCACCGCCGCGTCGGCGTCCGCATCGGCGATCACGTCCTGGACGCGGGGGCCGCCGCGCACGCGCTCGGCTCCCCGTACGCGGCGCTGCTGGCCAGGCCCACGCTGAACCCGCTGCTCGCGGCCGGGCGCACGGCGTGGCGCGATGTGCGGCGCGCGCTCACCGCGTGGGTCACGGTGCCCGCGCACCGGCCCGACATAGAGCCCCTGCTGCACCCGCTGGACACGGTCACCCTGCATCTGCCGTACGAGGTCTCGGACTACGTCGACTTCTACGCGAGCGAGCACCACGCCACCAACGTGGGCCGGATCTTCCGGCCGGACGGGGACGCGCTCACCCCCAACTGGAAGCACCTGCCGATCGGTTACCACGGCCGGTCCGGCACGATCGTGGTCTCCGGCACGGACGTGGTGCGCCCGCACGGGCAGCGCAAGGCGCCCACCGACCCGGCGCCGGTGTTCGGCCCCTCGGTGAAGCTGGACATCGAGGCGGAGGTGGGCTTCGTGGTGGGCACCCCGTCCGCCCTCGGCAGCCCGGTGGACCTGGCCTCCTTCGAGGACCACGTCTTCGGTCTGTTCCTGCTGAACGACTGGTCGGCGCGGGATATCCAGGCGTGGGAGTACGTCCCGCTCGGCCCGTTCCTGGGCAAGTCCTTCGCCACGTCGGTCTCGGCGTGGGTCACCCCGCTGGAGGCGCTGACGGCCGCCCGGGTGGCGCCGCCGGAGCGGGACTTCCCGCTGCTGCCCTACCTCGACGACGCGGACGCCGAGGTGCCGGGCGGCTTCGACATCCGCATCTCTGTCGCGCTCAACGGCCAGGTGGTGGCCGAGCCGCCGTTCGCCGGCATGTACTGGACGGCCGCCCAGCAGCTCGCCCACATGACGGTGAACGGCGCGTCGCTGCGGACGGGCGACGTGTACGGCTCGGGCACGGTGAGCGGCCCCGAGCGCGACCAGCGCGGCTCGTTCCTGGAGCTGACCTGGAACGGCACGGAGCCGATGGAACTGCCCACCGGCAAGCGCACGTTCCTGGAGGACGGCGACGTCGTCACGATGACCGCGTGGGCCCCGGGCCCGGACGGCGTCCGGGTGGGGCTCGGCGAGGTCACGGGACGGATCGTGGAGTCCTAGCGAGGCGCGCGGGGGCGCCGACGGCGCCCCCGGCTACTCCTGCTCCCCCGTCAGCACCTCCAGCACGCCCTCCCCGTACGTCGCCAGCTTCTTCTCGCCGACCCCGGCGATCGTGCCCAGCTCCTCCACCGAGCCGGGGCGGGCGACGGCGATCTCCCGCAGGGTCGCGTCGTGGAAGATCACATACGCCGGAACGCCCTGCTCGCGGGCCTGCGCGGCCCGCCAGGCGCGCAGCGCCTCGAAGAGCGGGGCCGCCTCCTGCGGGAAGTCGGCCGGGGCCGCCTTCGCCTTGGCCGCGGCCCGTGCGCGGGGCGCGCGCTCCGGCTTCGCCGGCTCCGAGCGCAGTCTGACCTCGCGCTGGCGCCCGAGCACCTCGCCGCTGGTCTCCGTGAGCACCAGCGTCCCGTACTCGCCCTCCACCGCCAGCAGGCCCTGGGCGAGCAACTGCCGCACCACGCCCCGCCACTGCGCCTCGGAGAGCTCCTCGCCGATGCCGAACACCGACAGCGCGTCGTGGTCGAACTGGATCACCTTGGCCGTCTTGCGGCCGAGCAGGATGTCGATGATCTGGCCCGCCCCGAACTTCTGGCGGCGCTCCCGCTCCAGCCGGACGACCGTGGACAGCACCTTCTGCGCGGCCACTGTGCCGTCCCAGGTCTCCGGCGGGTTCAGACAGGTGTCGCAGTTGCCGCAGTTCGCGGCCGTGGCCTCCTGGCCGAAGTAGCCGAGGAGCTGGGCGCGGCGGCACTCGGCCGTCTCGCAGAGCGCCAGCATCGAGTCCAGGTGCGCGGCCGCCCGGCGCCGGAACGCCTCGTCGCCCTCGCCGCCCTGGATCATCTTGCGCTGCTGGACCACGTCCTGCAGGCCGTACGCCATCCACGCCGTGGACGGCAGGCCGTCGCGGCCCGCGCGGCCCGTCTCCTGGTAGTAGCCCTCGACCGACTTGGGCAGGTCCAGGTGGGCCACGAACCGCACGTCCGGCTTGTCGATGCCCATGCCGAAGGCGATGGTCGCCACCACGACCAGGCCGTCCTCCCGCAGGAAACGGGACTGGTGCCGCGCGCGCGTGCCCGCGTCGAGCCCCGCGTGGTACGGCACCGCCGCCACACCGTTGTCGCTCAGATACTGCGCGGTCTTCTCCACGGAGGCGCGCGAGAGGCAGTAGACGATGCCCGCGTCCCCCTCGTGCTCGTCCTTCAGGAAGGTCAGGAGCTGCTTCTTGGGGTCGTTCTTCGGCACGATCCGGTACTGGATGTTCGGCCGGTCGAAGCTCGCCTCGAAGTGGCGCGCCTTCGGCATCACCAGGCGGTCGGTGATCTCCCGGTGGGTGACCCGCGTCGCCGTCGCCGTCAGCGCGATGCGCGGCACGTCCGGCCAGCGCTCGCCCAGCATCGACAGCGCCAGGTAGTCCGGGCGGAAGTCGTGGCCCCACTGCGCCACACAGTGCGCCTCGTCGATCGCGAAGACGGAGATCTTGGCCCGGGAGAGCAGATCGAGCGTGGCCTCCACGCGCAGCCGCTCCGGGGCCAGATAGAGCAGGTCGAGCTCGCCCGCGAGGAGCTCCGCCTCCACCGTGCGGCGCTCGTCGAAGTCCTGCGTGGAGTTGATGAACCCGGCCCGCACGCCGAGCGCCCGCAGCGCGTCCACCTGGTCCTGCATCAGGGCGATCAGCGGGGAGACGACCACGCCCGTACCGGGGCGGACTATGGCCGGGATCTGGTAGCAGAGCGACTTTCCGGCGCCCGTCGGCATGAGCACCACGGCGTCGCCGCCGGCCACCACGTGCTCGATGACCTCGCCCTGGTCGCCGCGGAAGCTCTCGTAGCCGAAGACCCGGTTCAGCGTCCGCAGCGCCTCGCTCTCGACCGCCGCGCCGGCCCTCGACTCCTCAGCCTCCACGACCGCCCCTTCCGTCCCGTTCATCCCGCCGTCCCCCACCGTCGTCCCGTTAACTCCGCCACCCCTGCCACGATAGGGGGCCGGGCCGACACCCCCCGCCGCCGTCGTGGCAGATCTTGCTTGTTCGCGGACGAAACCGCAGGTCAGAGCGGGTGAAAAGTTATCCACAGGTGGCGCAACACTGTGGCAACACCACCGCGCCGAGAGCGTCGGTATGGTCCACCGCATGCCAGCCGAACGCACCCGTGAGCGCACCGCGCCGGTCTCCGCCGCGCGTCGGCGCAGGCTGCGCGCGGACCAGGCGCGGCAGCTCGCCGACCTGCTGCGGCGCCAGGCGCTCTCGGGCGGTTTCCCCGGCGGCGTCCTGCCGCTGGAGGACTCCATCGGCGCCGACTTCCGGGTCTCGCGCAACACCGTCCGCCAGGCGCTCGACCTGCTGCGGGCGGAGCAACTGGTCGAGCGCCAGCCCGGCGTCGGCACGGTGGTGGTCTGCGAGAAGTACGCGCACGGCCTCGACCGGTTGCAGGGGCTCGCCGAGACCCTGCACGAGCACGGCACGGTCACCAACGTGGTGCGGACCGCGGGGCCCGTCCCCGCGCCCGCGCCGGTCGCCGGACGGCTGCGCGTCCCCGAGCACAGCGACGTGCTCTACATCGAACGGCTGCGGCTGCTGAACGGCCTGCCGCTCTCCCTCGACCTCACCTACATCCCCATGGACATCGGGGCCGAGCTGATCGGCTGCGACCTGGAGAACACCGACGTCTTCCGGCTGATCGAGACCCTGACCGGCACCCGGCTCGGCACCGCCGACATCACCCTGGAGGCCGTCAACGCCGACGCGCACTCCGCGGCCGTCCTGCAGGCCCCGCGCGGGGCCGCCGTCCTCATGCTGGAACGCCTCACGCACCTGTGCGACGGCCGCCCGGTGGACCTGGAGTTCATCCGCTTCCGCGGCGACCGCATCAGCATGAGCGGGCTGCTCCACCGGTCCGCCTAGGCCCCGGCCCTCAAGGCAAGCCCCCGCACCACCCCACCGCCGTACCCCTTCCCTGGAGACAGCCATGCCCCTGGCGCCCCAGCGGGCCGACGTGCCCGTGACCATCGACGGATCGAAGTGCATCGACGGCTGCACCCTCTGCGTCGACATGTGCCCGCTCGACTCGCTCGCGATCGACCCGGCGAGCGGCAAGGCGTTCATGCACGTCGACGAGTGCTGGTACTGCGGCCCCTGCGCGGCCCGGTGTCCCACCGGAGCCGTCACGGTCAACATGCCCTATCTGCTCAGGTGAGAGGCCGAACCCCGATGAAACGCACCACTACCGCGGGCCTGGCGGCCGCCGCCCTGCTCCTGCCCCTCACCGGCTGCGGCGGCGACGCCGAGGCGGGGAGCGGCCGTACGGTCACCGTGACCGTCGGCTACCAGTCCAAGACCATCAACACCGTGACCGCGGGCACCCTGCTGCGCTCGCTCGGCGCCTTCGAGCGGGAGTTGGCGGCGCGCGGCAAGAAGGACGGCTTCACCTACAAGGTGAAGTGGGAGGACTACGCCACCGGCGCGCCCATCACCGCGCAGATGACCGCCGGGAAGGTCGACATAGGTTCGATGGGTGACTTCCCGCTGCTGCTGAACGCGGCCCGCGGCAAGCAGCTCGGACGCCCGACCCGGCTGGTCTCCGTCACCGGCTACAACCTACGGGGCGGACTCAACACCGTTATAACGACGCCCGATTCCAAACTCACCGATCTGGGTGAACTGCGCGGCAAGAAGGTGTCGACCAGTATCGGCTCGGCCGCCGACGGCACGCTCGTACGGGCACTGCAACGCGCGGGCCTGGACGCCGTCAAGGACATCCACAAGGTCAACCAGCAGCCCGCCGTGGGCGCTTCGGCGCTCGGCGCGGGCAGTGTGGACGCCCTCTCGCAGTTCGTGGCGTGGCCAGGGCTGCTCGCCTTCCAGGGCAAGGCGAAGGCGCTGTACGACGGCGCCGAGCTGAACCTGGCGACCTTCCACGGCGTCACCGCGCGCGAGGACTTCGCCGAGAAGAACCCTGCGGTACTCGACGCGTTCCTGCGGGCGCAGATCACCGCGACGGCGTATCTGCGCGAGCACCCCGTCCAGGCGGCCGAGAAGGTGGCCTCGGCGACCGGCCTGCCCGCCGAGGTGGTCTACCTCTACAACGGGGCGCACGGCATCGCCACCTTCGACCCCACCCTGAAGCCGGGCCTGGTCGACGCCCTCAAGCAGGACGTGCCGGTCCTGAAGGCGGCGAATCTGGTGGGCGACGTGGACGTGGACGCGTTCGTCGACGACCGGTACATAAAGAAGGCGTACGGCGCCGACTACGGGCGCCAGTCGGCGGCCACCGCGCCCGCGCCCCGCAGCGAGGTGTGGCTGAAGGGGGCCGAGAAGACCGAGGCGTTCGACTCGCCGGCGCTCGCGCTGCGCTTCGCGGCGGCGCACCGCGACACCGCGCGCGCCGTCTACGTCCCCGACGCCACCACCGGCACGCTCTGGTTCGCCGACCGCGCGGTCTGGGTGCGCGACAGCGGCGGGCTCAAGCCGTTCGTGACGCCGTCGGTCGCCGCGCGGTACGTCACCGCGCACCCCGGCGCCCGTACCGTCCCCTACGCCACCGCGCTGGCCGGGTCATGACGCGGCGACTGACGCGGGCCCTGTCGCTGCTGGCCGCCCTGGGTCTGTGGCAGCTGCTGACCTCCCTCGACGTCGACCTGTGGCTGCGCTTCGCGCAGTTCCCGACCGTCACCGACGTGGCCCGCGAGCTCGGCCACCGGCTCGGCGAGGGCACGTACTGGCAGGACATCACCCAGAGCCTGACCCGCATCCTCACCGGCTTCGCCCTCGCCTCGGTCGCGGGCGTGGCCACCGGCATCGCGCTCGCCCGCTCCCGGCTCGCCGCCGACCTGCTGGGGCCGCTGCTCGAAGTCCTGCGGCCCATCCCGGCGATCGCGCTCGTCCCGGTCGCCATCCTGCTCTTCCCCTCCAACGAGCAAGGCATCGTCTTCATCACCTGCACCGCCGCCTTCTTCCCGGTCGTGGTGGCGACGCGGCACGCGGTGGGCGCGCTGACCCCCGTCTGGGAGGAAGCCGTCCGCACGATGGGCGGCGGCCGCCGGCGCGTGCTCGGATCCGTCGTGCTCCCGGGCGCGCTGCCCGGCGTCTTCGGCGGCCTCTCGGTCGGCATCGGCGTCTCGTGGATCTGTGTGATCTCGGCGGAGATGATCTCCGGCGAGTACGGGGTCGGCTACCGCACCTGGCAGGACTACACGGTCGTGGACTACCCCGGCGTCCTCGTCGGCATGGTCACCATCGGCGTCCTCGGCCGGCTCACCGCGAGCGCCGTGGAGCTCCTCGGCCGCCGCCTCACCCGCTGGCTGCCGCGCCCGTCGTACGGACCGGGCGCCCGCCCCCGTACGGACAAGGCCGTCGCGCCCGCCCCCGCCGTTCCCCCGATCCCCACCAAGACGGCCCCCCATGACCAACTCGTCTGAGCGGGCCCGCACTTCGGGCGCCGTGCTCGCGCTCCACGACGCCGTCCTCGGCCACCCCGGCGCGCCCGTCCTCGACGGGGTCGCCCTCGATGTCGCGGCGGGCGAGGTGCTGGCCGTCGTGGGGCCCTCCGGCTGCGGCAAGTCGACCCTGCTGCGGACCCTGGCCGGGCTGCTCCCGCCGCTGGCGGGCCGGGTCACCCAGGACGGGGAGCCGGTCCTGGCGCCCTCCGCCGAGCGGGCGCTGGTGTTCCAGGAGGACGCGCTGCTCCCGTGGCGCTCCCTGCGCGCCAACGTCGAACTCCCCCTCGCCATCCAGGGCGTGCCCCGGGCCGAGCGCCGCGCCCGCGCGCAGGCGTGGCTGGGCCGGGTCGGGCTCGACGCTCACGCCGCGAAGCTGCCCCACCGCGTCTCCGGCGGCCAGCGCCAGCGCGCCCAGCTGGCCCGCGCGCTGGCCGGGCGCCCGCGCGCCGTCCTGATGGACGAGCCGTTCGGCGCGCTCGACGCGCAGACCCGCGCCGGGATGCAGCAACTGCTCGTCGAGGTCCTCGGCGGCACGGGCGCGACCGTCGTCTTCGTCACGCACGACGTCGACGAGGCGCTGTTCCTGGCCGACCGGGTCGCGCTGCTCGGCACCGGGCGCGTCCTCGCGGTGCCCCGGCCGCGCGAGCGCGAAGCCCACGACGACCCGGCGACCACGGCCCTGCGCCGCGAGGTCCTCGCCTCCCTCGGGGACACCACCCTGCCCGCCGAACGCCCCTGAAAGGCCTCCCCATGCAGATCCCCGCACTCGCCGACGCCGAGGAGCTGACCTGCGACGTCCTCGTCGTCGGGGGCGGCACGGCGGGCACGATGGCCGCGCTCACCGCCGCCGAGCGCGGCGCCAGCGTGCTCCTCCTCGAAAAGGCCCACGTACGCCACTCCGGCGCCCTCGCCATGGGCATGGACGGCGTCAACAACGCGGTCATCCCCGGCCGCGCCGAGCCCGACGACTACGTCGCCGAGATCACCCGCGCCAACGACGGGATCGTCGACCAGTCCACGGTCCGCCAGACCGCGACCCGCGGCTTCGCGATGGTCCAGCGCCTGGAGTCGTACGGCGTGAAGTTCGAGAAGGACGAGCACGGCGAGTACGCGGTCCGCCAGGTGCACCGCTCCGGCTCGTACGTCTTGCCCATGCCCGAGGGCAAGGACGTCAAGAAGGTCCTCTACCGGCAGCTCAGACGGCGCGAGATGCGCGAGCGCATCCGCATCGAGAACCGTGTGATGCCGGTACGGATCCTCACGGCGGACGGCCGCGCGGTCGGCGCGGCGGGCTTCCACACCCGTACCGGCGCGTTCGTCACGGTGCGCGCCGGCGCGGTGGTCCTGGCGACCGGCGCGTGCGGCCGCCTCGGCCTGCCCGCCTCGGGCTACCTGTACGGAACGTACGAGAACCCGACCAACGCGGGCGACGGCCACGCGATGGCGTACCACGCGGGCGCCGAGCTCACCGGCATCGAGTGCTTCCAGATCAACCCGCTGATCAAGGACTACAACGGCCCGGCCTGCGCCTATGTGGCGAATCCTTTCGGCGGCTACCAGGTCAACCGGCACGGCGAGCGGTTCGTCGACTCTGACTACTGGTCGGGCCAGATGATGGCCGAGTTCGCGACGGAGGTCGCCAGCGACCGGGGCCCGGTCTACCTCAAGCTCAGCCACCTCCCCGAGGAGTCGGTGACGGCCCTCGAATCGATTCTGCACTCCACCGAACGCCCCACCCGCGGCACCTTCCACGCGGGCCGCGGCCACGACTACCGCACCCACGACATCGAGATGCACATCTCGGAGATCGGCCTGTGCGGCGGCCACTCGGCTTCCGGCGTACGCGTCGACGACCACGGCCGCACGACCGTGCCGCGCCTGTACGCGGCGGGCGACCTCGCCTGTGTACCGCACAACTACATGATCGGCGCGTTCGTCTTCGGCGATCTGGCGGGCGCGGACGCGGCGCGGTTCACGGCGTACGACGGCGAGTTGCCGCCCGACCAGCTGCGGGCCGCCCACGAGCTGGTCTACCGGCCCCTGCGCCATCCGTCGGGCCCGCCGCAGCCCCAGGTCGAGTACAAGCTCCGCCGTTTCGTGAACGACTACGTGGCCCCGCCGAAGTCGGGCGCCCGGCTGTCGCTGGCCGTCGAGCACTTCGAGCGGATGCGGACGGAGATCGCGCAGATGGGCGCGCGGACCCCGCACGAGCTGATGCGGTGCGCGGAAGTGACGTTCATCCGCGACTGCGCGGAGATGGCGGCGCGCTCCTCACTGGCACGTACGGAGTCGCGCTGGGGCCTCTACCACGAGCGTACGGACCACCCGCAGCGGGACGACGAGGCCTGGCTGCACCACCTCGACCTGCGCAAATCGCCTTCCGGCGCGATGGAGTTCACGGCCCGCCCGGTGGAGCCGTACCTGGTCCCGGTGGACGGCTACGCCCCCACCGGCGGCACCCCGCGCCACCTCGGGGAGATCCACCCGGAGCAGGTGGCGACGGCGGGCCCCCGGGACCGGGCGCCGATCGGCTCGGGCGGGACCACCCGAACGCAGGCAGCAACAACCGTCTCCCACTCCCCCCGCATCCTGGAAGCCCTGGCGCTGGCGGAGGGCGAGCCGGAACTGGACGCGTTCACGGGTTACTTGACCGACCCCGACCCGGCGGTCCGCTCGGCGGCCGTCGCCGCCCTGACGGAGTCGGCCCCGACGGGGGTGGGCCCGGCCTTGGCGGCCCGGCTGGCGGACGCGGACGCGGGGGTGAGGGTGGCGGCGACTCGGGGCCTCCTTGAGCTGGTCGAAGTGCTGGATCCGGAGCCGGAGTTGAGGGCAGGCCTGCTCCGGGCATCGATGGGCTCGGATCCGGGGGTACGCGCCGGATCGCTGGAGGTCCTGCGTGCCCTGCGCCTGGGCGACGCGCCCCACTACGCGGGTTTGCTGACCGACCCCGACATCGAGGTGCGGCTCGCGGCGGTACGCGGCCTGGTCTCGGTGGACGCGCAGGACGAGCTGGTACGGGCGACGACGGACCCGGCCCGCGAGGTCCGGGTCGCAACGGCCCGAGCCCTGCTCTCCCCCACCCACCTGACCCCGCTCCTGGACGACGGGGACGCGCTGGTGAGGGCGGCGGCGTACACGTCACTGGCGGGGGCGGGTTGCCCCGATGACCTGGCCGTACGGGCGGTACGCGCCTTGGCGGACCCGGCGTGGCAGGTACGGGCGGGGGCGGCGACGGCGCTGGGTTCGGCCCCAGAGCCACTGGCGATCCCCGCCCTCACAGCCACACTGACCGACCCGAACGCGGACGTACGCAAGGCGGCGGTCCTGTCCCTACGAGCCCACGCAACTCCGGAGGCGCGGACGGCTCTAGCCAAGGCGGTAAACGACGCGGACGCGGACGTAAGGGCGTACGCGACCCGGAGATAGCAAAAGGCCCCCGGCACCATGCACGGTGCCGGGGGCCTTACGGGGCGTACCGAAACCCCAACCCCCTAGGGGCGCGGGGCTGTGTCATCGTGCGGCTCCGCCGCGTGGGCGCGACCAGCCACCCACAACCCGCAGCCAAAGATCCACGCCCCCGCGGAGCGTCACCGCACGAAGACCCCAGCCTGACCAGCAAGATCCAAGAAGTACTGCGGCGCCACACCCAACACCAACGTCACCGCAACCCCAACCCCAATAGCCGTCATCGTCAACGGCGACGGAACAGCAACGGTCGGCCCATCGGGCTTCGGCTCGCTGAAGAACATCAGCACGATCACCCGGATATAGAAGAACGCGGCGATCGCCGACGAGATCACACCGACCACGACCAGCGGCCCCGCACCCCCCTCCGCCGCCGCCTTGAACACGGCGAACTTCCCGGTGAAGCCGGACGTCAGCGGGATGCCCGCGAAGGCGAGCAGGAAGACCGCGAACACCGCCGCCACCAGCGGCGAACGGCGGCCGAGCCCGGCCCACTTGGACAGGTGCGTCGCCTCGCCGCCCGCGTCGCGCACCAGCGTGACGCACGCGAACGCCCCGATCGTCACGAACGAGTACGCCCCGAGGTAGAACAGCACCGACGAGATGCCGTCCGCGTTGGTGGCGATGACACCCGCCAGGATGAACCCGGCGTGCGCGATCGACGAGTACGCGAGGAGCCGCTTGATGTCGGTCTGGGTGATCGCGACGATCGCGCCGCCCACCATCGTGACGATGGCGACGCCCCACATCACCGGCCGCCAGTCCCACCGCATCCCGGGCAGCACCACGTAAAGGAGCCGCAGCAGCGCGCCGAAGGCGGCGACCTTGGTGGCGGCCGCCATGAAGCCGGTGACCGGGGTGGGCGCGCCCTGGTAGACGTCGGGCGTCCACATGTGGAACGGCACCGCGCCGACCTTGAACAGCAGCCCCATCAGCAGCATCGCGCCGCCGATCAGCAGGAGCGCGTCGTTGCCCATCGTGCCCGCGAGCGCCGGGTCCACGGTCTGGACCGTGCCGTCGACGACGTCCGCGATGGCCGCGTACTGGACCGAGCCCGCGTAGCCGTACAGGAGCGCGATGCCGAACAGCAGGAACGCCGAGGAGAAGGCGCCGAGCAGGAAGTACTTCACGGCCGCTTCCTGCGACATCAGCCGCTTGCGGCGGGCCAGCGCGCACAGCAGGTACAGCGGCAGGGAGAAGACCTCAAGCGCCACGAAGAGCGTCAGCAGGTCGTTGGCCGCCGGGAACACCAGCATCCCGGAGACCGCGAAGAGCGCCAGCGGGAAGACCTCGGTGGTCGTGAAACCGGCCTTGACCGCGGCCTGCTCGCTGTCGCTGCCCGGGACGGACGCGGCCTGCGCGGCGAACGAGTCGACCCGGCTGCCGTGCGCCTCGGGGTCGAGGCGGCGCTCGGCGAAGGTGAAGATCGCGACGATCGAGGCGAGGAGAATGGTCCCCTGGAGGAAGAGCGCCGGGCCGTCGACGGCCACCGCGCCCATCGCCGCGATGTGCGCCTTCGTCGTGCCGTACCCGTCGGCCGCGAGGGCGACCACCGCGGCGAAGGCGGCGGCGAGCGCGATCACGGAGAGGAACACCTGGGCGTAGTAGCGGCTCTTGCGCGGGACGAACGCCTCGATCAGCACGCCCACCACCGCCGCGCCGACCACGATCAGCGTGGGCGCCAGCTGTGCGTACTCGATGTGCGGCGCCGGGATCTTGTCCACCTTGCCGTCGGCCGCCGTCGTCCACAGGCTGTGGACAGCTGTTGCTGTGCTCACTGGGCCGCCTCCACCACGGGCTTGGGGTCCTTCTTGTGTACGTCGGACATGGTGTGCTGCACCGCCGGGTTGACGATGTCGGTCAGCGGCTTCGGGTAGACCCCCAGGAAGACCAGGATCGCGATCAGCGGGGCGACCACCAGGAGCTCGCGGACCTTGAGGTCCGGCATGCCCTGCACCTCGGCCTTGACCGGGCCGGTCATCGTCCGCTGGTAGAGCACCAGCACGTACAGCGCGGCCAGCACGATGCCCAGCGTGGCGATCACGCCGATCGCCGGATAGCGGCTGAACGTGCCCACCAGGACCAGGAATTCACTGACGAACGGCGCGAGGCCGGGCAGGGAGAGGGTCGCCAGACCGCCCACCAGGAAGGTGCCCGCGAGCAGCGGGGCCACCTTCTGCACCCCGCCGTAGTCCGCGATCAGCCGCGAGCCGCGGCGCGAGATCAGGAAGCCGGCCACCAGCATCAGCGCGGCCGTCGAGATCCCGTGGTTGACCATGTAGAGCGTGGCGCCGGACTGGCCCTGGGTGGTCATCGCGAAGATGCCCATCACGATGAAGCCGAAGTGCGAGATCGACGCGTACGCCACCAGGCGCTTGATGTCCCGCTGGCCGACCGCCAGCAGCGCCCCGTAGATGATGCTGATCACCGCGAGCACCAGGATCACCGGGGTGGCCCACTTGGAGGCCTCCGGGAAGAGCTGGAGGCAGAAGCGGAGCATCGCGAAGGTGCCGACCTTGTCGACGACCGCCGTGATCAGCACGGCGACCGGGGCGGTGGCCTCGCCCATCGCGTTCGGCAGCCAGGTGTGCAGCGGCCAGAGCGGGGCCTTCACCGCGAAGGCGAAGAAGAAGCCGAGGAACAGCAGCCGCTCGGTGTTGGTCGCCATGTCCAGCGAGCCGTTCGCGCGCGCCGCCGCGATCTCGTCCAGCGAGAACGTCCCGGCCACCACGTACAACCCGATCACCGCGGCCAGCATCAGCAGACCGCCGACCAGGTTGTAGAGCAGGAACTTGACCGCCGCGTACGACCGCTGGGTGGCCGCCGCCTCGTCCCCGTGCTCGTGCGCCCGGTCGCCGAAGCCGCCGATCAGGAAGTACATCGGGATCAGCATGGCTTCGAACAGGATGTAGAAGAGGAAGACGTCGGTGGCCTCGAAGGAGAGCACCACCATCGCCTCGACGGCGAGGATCAGGGCGAAGAAGCCCTGGGTGGGCCGCCAGCGGCTGCTGTGCGTCTCCAGCGGGTCGGCGTCGTGCCAGCCCGCGACGATGATGAACGGGATCAGCAGCGCGGTGAGCGCGATCAGCGCCACCCCGATGCCGTCCACACCCAGTTCGTAGCGGACGCCGAAGTCCTTGATCCAGGCGTGGGACTCCGTCAACTGGTAGCGGTCGCCGCCCGGTTCGAACCGTACGAGCTGGACCGCGGCCAGGGCCAGCGTCCCTAGCGAGACCAGCAGCGCCAGCCACTTGGCGGCGGTCCGCCGCTCGGCCGGGACGGCGGCGGTGGCGATCGCGCCGACCGCCGGGAGCGCCGCCGTCGCGGTAAGGAGGGGGAACGACATGCCTTACACCGCCCTCATCAGCAGGGTCGCGGCGATGAGCACCGCCGCGCCTCCGAACATCGAGACCGCGTACGAACGGGCGAAGCCGTTCTGCAGCTTGCGCAGTCGGCCGGAGAGCCCGCCGAACCCGGCCGCGGTGCCGTTGACCACTCCGTCGACCAGGGTGTGGTCGACGTACACCAGCGAGCGGGTGAGGTGCTCGCCGCCGCGGACCAGGACCACGTGGTTGAAGTCGTCCTGGAGCAGGTCGCGGCGGGCGGCCCGGGTGAGCAGCGAGCCGCGCGGGGCGACGACGGGGACCGGCTTGCGCCCGTACTGCGCCCAGGCGAGGCCGACGCCGATCAGCAGCACCACGATGGTGGACGCGGTGACGACGCCGGCGCTCACCGGCGAGTCGCCGTGCGAGAAGCTCGTGACCGGCTCCAGCCACTTCACGAACGACTCGTTGATGCTGAACAGGCCGCCCGCGAGGACCGAGCCGAAGGCCAGGACGATCATCGGGATCGTCATGGTGCCGGGCGACTCGTGCGGGTGCGTCTCCTCCTCGTTCCAGCGCTTCTCGCCGAAGAACGTCATCAGCATCACGCGCGTCATGTAGTACGCCGTGATGGCCGCGCCGAGCAGGGTGACCGCGCCGAGGATCCAGCCCTCGGTGCCTCCCTTGGCGAACGCCGCCTCGATGATCTTGTCCTTGGACCAGAAGCCGGACAGGCCCGGGAAGCCGATGATGGCGAGGTAGCCGAGGCCGAAGGTGACGAAGGTGACCGGCATGTACTTGCGCAGACCGCCGTACTTGCGCATGTCGACCTCGTCGTTCATCCCGTGCATCACGGAACCGGCGCCGAGGAAGAGCCCGGCCTTGAAGAAGCCGTGGGTGACCAGGTGCATGATCGCGAAGGCGTAGCCGATGGGGCCGAGGCCGGTGGCCAGGATCATGTAGCCGATCTGCGACATGGTCGAGCCCGCGAGGGCCTTCTTGATGTCGTCCTTCGCGCAACCGACGATCGCACCGAAGAGCAGCGTGACCGCGCCGACGATCACCACGACCGTCTGCACGTCCTGCACCTGGTTGAAGATCGCGCCGGAGCGGGTGATCAGATACACGCCCGCGGTCACCATCGTCGCCGCGTGGATCAGGGCCGAGACCGGGGTCGGGCCCTCCATCGCGTCCCCGAGCCAGGACTGCAGCGGGACCTGGGCAGACTTGCCGCAGGCGGCGAGCAGCAGCATCAGGCCGACCGTGGTGTTGCGGCCCCAGCCGGTCTCGCCCACCTGGTTGAAGACCGTCGAGAAGGCGAACGAGCCCCAGGTGGTGAACATGACCATGATGGCGATGGACAGGCCCATGTCACCGACCCGGTTGACCAGGAACGCCTTCTTGGCCGCGGTCGCCGCGCTGGGCTTGTGCTGCCAGAAGCCGATCAGCAGGTAGGACGCCAGACCGACGCCCTCCCAGCCGACGTAAAGGAGCAGGTAGTTGTCGGCGAGGACCAGCAGCAGCATCGCCGCCAGGAACAGGTTGAGGTAGCCGAAGAAGCGGCGGCGGTTCTCGTCGTGCTCCATGTAGCCGATCGAGTAGATGTGGATCAGCGTGCCCACACCGGTGATCAGCAGGACGAAGGTCATCGACAGCTGGTCGAGCTGGAAGCCGACGTCGGCCTGGAAGCCCTCCACCGGAACCCAGCTGAACAGGTGCTTGTGCACCGCCCTGTTGTCGGCGGAGCGGCCCAGCATGTCGGCGAAGAGCGCCACACCGAGGCCGAAGGACACGGCCGCGAGCAGCGTGCCCAGCCAGTGTCCGACGGCGTCGAGCCGCCGTCCGCCGCACAGCAGGACGGCCGCTCCGAGCAGAGGCGCCGCGATGAGCAGCGCAATCAGGTTCTCCACGATTCAGCGACCCCTCAGAGCTTCATCAGGCTGGCGTCGTCGACCGAGGCCGAGTGGCGGGAACGGAAGAGCGACACGATGATCGCGAGCCCGACGACGACCTCCGCGGCGGCGACGACCATCGTGAAGAAGGCGATGATCTGGCCGTCGAGGTTGCCGTGCATCCGGGAGAAGACCACGAACGCGAGGTTGCAGGCGTTGAGCATCAGCTCGACGCACATGAAGACCACGATCGCGTTCCGCCTGATGAGCACCCCGGCCGCGCCGATGGTGAACAACAGGGCGGACAGGTAAAGGTAGTTGACGGGGTTCACTTCGCGGCCTCCTCTTCACGGCCGAGCCGCTCGGTGGAGCGCTGCTCCAGCGCCTTCAGGTCGGACAGCGCCTCGCTGGACACGTCGCGGATCTGGCCCCGGCCGCGCAGCGTCTGGTTGACGGTGAGCTCGGACGGCGTGCCGTCGGGCAGCAGGCCCGCGATGTCCACCGCGTTGTGCCGGGCGTAGACACCCGGGGCGGGCAGCGGCGGCAGGTGCTTGCCGTCGCTCACGCGCTGCTCGGAGAGCTCGCGCTGGGTCTTGGCGCGCTCGGTGCGCTCGCGGTGCGTGAGCACCATCGCGCCGATCGCCGAGGTGATCAGCAGGGCGCCGGTGATTTCGAAGGCGAACACGTACTTGGTGAAGATGAGGGCGGCCAGGCCCTCCACGTTCCCCCCCGCGTTGGCCTGCTTCAGTCCGTCGAAGTGCTTCAGGTTGGCGTTGGCGATGCCCGCGACGAGGAGCACCCCGAAGCCGATCCCGCAGACCGCGGCCCAGACGCGCTGGCCCTTGATGGTCTCCTTGAGCGAGTCGGCGGCGGTGACACCGACCAGCATCACCACGAAGAGGAAGAGCATCATGATCGCGCCGGTGTAGACGACGACCTGGACGATGCCCAGGAAGTACGCCCCGTTGGCGAGGTAGAAGACCGCCAGGATGATCATGGTCCCGGCCAGGCACAGCGCGCTGTGCACGGCCTTCTTCATCAGTACGGTGCACAGCGCGCCGATGACGGCGACCGTGCCGAGCACCCAGAACTGGAACGCCTCCCCGGTGGAGGTCTGCGTGGCGGAGACGGCGAGCTGCATCACGCGTCCACCTCCTCGGGCTGTTCCCCGGTGGCCGGCTGCTCGCCCCTGGAGACGGCGACCTGGCGGACCGTGCCGGGCGCGGCCTCGGTGACCAGGCCCCGGTAGTAGTCGCCCTCGCTCATGCCCGGGTAGATCGCGTGCGGCGAGTCGACCATGCCCTCGTCGAGCCCGGCGAGCAGCTGCTCCTTGGTGTAGATCAGGTTCGCGCGGCTGCTGTCGGCCAGTTCGAACTCGTTGGTCATCGTCAGCGCGCGCGTGGGGCACGCCTCGATGCACAGGCCGCACAGGATGCAGCGGGCGTAGTTGATCTGGTAGACGATTCCGTACCGCTCGCCCGGCGAGTAGCGCTCCTCCTCCTTGTTGTCCGCGCCCTCCACGTAGATCGCGTCGGCCGGGCAGGCCCAGGCGCACAGCTCGCAGCCAACGCACTTCTCCAGGCCGTCCGGGTGCCGGTTGAGCTGGTGGCGCCCGTGGAAGCGGGGGGCCGTGGTCTTCTGCTGCTCCGGATACTGCTCGGTCAGCCGCTTCTTGAACATGGCCTTGAAGGTCACGCCGAAGCCGGCCACGGGGTTCATGAACTTCCCCTCGGACGACTCCGCCGAGCCCGCGGGCTCCGCCGGTTCCGATGACTTAGACACCCTCGTCCTCCCTTCCGTCACGGTCACTCTCAGTATCCGACCCACCACTGACAACCAACTCCCGCTCGTGCCTCGGGCGTCGGCGTGGCACCGGCGGAAGGGTCTGTCCGGGCAGCGGCGGCACCGGGAATCCGCCCGCCATCGGGTCGAACGCGGGTGGCCCGGCCTCGGCCGCCGACTCCTCCTTGCGGCCCCGGAACACGTCCGCGACCAGCGAGAGCAGCAGCACCGCGACGACCGCGCCCCCGACGTACAGCACGATCTTGGAGAAGTCGTGGCCGTCGTTGCGCAGCGCGCGCACGGTCGCCACCAGCATCAGCCAGACGACCGAGACCGGGATGAGGACCTTCCAGCCGAGCTTCATCAGCTGGTCGTAGCGGACGCGGGGCAGCGTGCCGCGCAGCCAGATGAAGAAGAACAGCAGCAGCTGGACCTTGATGACGAACCAGAGCATCGGCCACCAGCCGTGGTTGGCGCCCTCCCAGAAGGTGGACACGGGCCACGGGGCCCGCCAGCCGCCCAGGAAGAGGGTGGTCGACACCGCCGAGACGGTGACCATGTTGACGTACTCGGCGAGCATGAACAGCGCGAACTTGATCGACGAGTACTCGGTGTTGAAGCCGCCGACCAGGTCGCCCTCGGACTCGGGCATGTCGAAGGGGGCGCGGTTGGTCTCGCCCACCATCGTGACCACGTAGATGATGAAGGAGACCGGCAGCAGCACGATGTACCAGCGGTCGTGCTGCTGGGCGACGATCTCCGAGGTCGACATCGACCCCGAGTAGAGGAAGACCGAGGCGAACGCGGCGCCCATCGCGATCTCGTACGAGATCATCTGCGCGCACGAGCGGAGCCCGCCGAGCAGCGGGTACGTGGAGCCGGAGGACCAGCCCGCGAGCACGATCCCGTAGATGCCGACCGAGGCGCACGCCAGGATGTAGAGCATCGCGATCGGCAGGTCGGTGAGCTGCATCGTGGTGCGGTGGCCGAAGATCGAGACCTCGTTGCCGGACGGCCCGAAGGGGATCACGGCGATCGCCATGAAGGCCGGGATCGCGGCGACGATCGGGGCCAGGACGTAGACCACCTTGTCGGCCCGCTTGACGATGACGTCTTCCTTCAGCATCAGCTTGATGCCGTCGGCGAGGGACTGGAGCATCCCCCAGGGGCCGTGCCGGTTGGGCCCGATGCGCAGCTGCATCCAGGCGACGACCTTGCGCTCCCAGACGATCGAGAACAGCACGGTCACCATCAGGAACGCGAAGCAGAACACGGCCTTGAGGGCGATGAGCCACCAGGGGTCGCGGCCGAACAGGGAGAGGTCCTCGGCCGCGAGGAAGGTCGGGGTCACGCTCGCACCTCCGGTACGTGGACGGCGGCGCCCGGTGCCGCGGGGCGGACGGGGAAGTCGGTCACGGCTGCACCTCCGGTGCGGCGGTGGCGGCGTCCTGCGCCGCCGGGCCGATGCGGACGACCTGGCCCGGGACGGCGCCGGTGTCCGCGTACACGCCGGTGCCGGTCGAGTTGAGCGGCAGCCACACCACCCGGTCGGGCATCTCGGTGACCGCCAGCGGCAGCCGGACCGCGCCCGCGGGGCCGCTCACCTGGAGCAGGTCGCCGTCCTTGACGCCGGTCTCGGCCGCCGTGGCCGCCGAGAGCCGGGCCGGGGCCGCGTGCCGGGTCCCGGCCAGCGCCTCGTCGCCCTCCTGGAGGGTGCCGAGGTCGAGCAGCAGCCGGTGGCCCGCGAGGACCGCCTCGCCGTCGGCGGGCCGGGGCAGCGCGTGCGCCGTCTCCAGCGGCTCGGTGGCGCGCGGCCCGTCCCAGTGGCCCAGGCCCCGCAGCTCCATGCGGGCGGCGCGGTTGTCCGGCAGCGCCAGGTGCACGTCCATGGCGTCCGCCAGCATGTGCAGCACGCGCGCGTCGGCGGGGGCCAGACGCCGGGTCATCTGCTCGGGCTTCAGCGCGGCCTCGAACATCCGCGCCCGGCCCTCCCAGTTGAGGAAGAAGCCGGACTTCTCGGCGACGGCCGCGACCGGGAAGACCACGTCCGCCCGCTCGGTGACCTCGCTCGGCCGCAGCTCCAGGGAGACCACGAAGGCCCCGCTGAGTGCTTCACGCGCGCGTGCCGGATCCGGCAGGTCGGCCGGGTCGACGCCCGCGACGAGCAGCGCGCCCAGCTCACCGGTGGCCGCGGCCTCCACGATCTGGCCGGTGTCCCGGCCGAAGCGGTGCGGCAGTTCGCGTACGCCCCAGGCGGCGGCCACCTCCTCACGCGCGCGTGGATCGGTGGCCGGGCGCCCGCCGGGCAGCAGCGCCGCCAGGGCGCCCGCCTCGATCGCGCCCCGCTCGCCGGCCCGGCGCGGGATCCACGCCAGCTCGGCGCCGGTCGCGGCGGCGGCCCGGACGGCCGCGGTCAGCGCGCCCGGCACGGCCGCCAACCGCTCGCCGACGACGATGACGGACCCTTCGGCCCGCAGCGCCGTGGCGGCCGCCGAACCCTCGCCGTCCAGGCCGACCCCGCCCGCCAGCGCGTCCAGCCACTCGGTCTCGGTGCCGGGCGCGGCGGGCAGCAGCGTGCCGCCCGCCTTCGCCAGGCCCCGGGTCAGATGCGTGGCCAGCGAATAGGTGCGCTGGCCGTGCTTGCGCCAGGCCTTGCGCAGCCGCAGGAAGACGCCGGGCGCCTCCTCCTCCGCCTCGAACCCGACGAGCAGCACCGCGGGCGCCTGCTCCAGGGAGGCGTACGTGACGCCCTCGCCGGTGAGGTGGCCGCGCCCGGCGACCTTCGCCGCCAGGAAGTCGGCCTCCTCGGCCGAGTGCACGCGCGCGCGGAAGTCGACGTCGTTGGTGTCGAGGGCGATGCGGGCGAACTTGGCGTACGCGTAGGCGTCCTCGACGGTCAGCCGTCCGCCTGTGAGCACCCCGGCCCGGCCCCTGGCCGCCAGGAGCCCGGCCGCGGCCGCCTCCAGCGCCTCGGGCCAGGAGGCCGGCTCCAGCTCACCGGCCGCGTTGCGCACCAGCGGGGTGGTCAGCCGGTCGGGCTTCTGCGCGTACCGGAAGCCGAACCGGCCCTTGTCGCACAGCCATTCCTCGTTGACCTCGGGCTCGTTGGCCGCCATGCGGCGCATGACCTTGCCGCGCCGGTGGTCGGTGCGGGTGGCGCAGCCGCCCGCGCAGTGCTCGCACACCGACGGCGAGGAGACCAGGTCGAAGGGGCGCGAGCGGAACCGGTACGCCGCCGAGGTCAGCGCGCCGACCGGGCAGATCTGGATGGTGTTGCCGGAGAAGTACGACTCGAACGGGTCGCCCTCGCCGGTGCCGACCTGCTGCAGCGCGCCGCGCTCCAGGAGCTCGATCATCGGGTCGCCCGCGATCTGCTCGGAGAAGCGGGTGCACCGCGCGCACAGCACGCACCGCTCGCGGTCGAGCAGCACCTGCGTCGAGATGGGCACCGGCTTCTCGTACGTGCGCTTGTGGCCCTCGAAGCGGGTGTCGGGGTCGCCGACCTGCATGGCCTGGTTCTGCAGCGGGCACTCGCCGCCCTTGTCGCAGACCGGGCAGTCCAGCGGGTGGTTGATGAGCAGCAGCTCCATCACCCCGCGCTGGGACTTCTCCGCCACCGGCGACGTCAGCTGCGACTTGACCACCATGCCGTCGGTGCAGGTGATGGTGCAGGACGCCATCGGCTTGCGTTGGCCCTCCACCTCCACGATGCACTGGCGGCAGGCGCCGACCGGGTCGAGCAGCGGGTGGTCGCAGAACCGGGGGATCTCGATGCCGAGCTTCTCGGCGGCCCGGATCACCAGCGTGCCCTTGGGGACGCTGATCTCGATGCCGTCGATGGTCAGCGAGACCAGGTCCTCGGGCGGCACCGCCGCCTCTCCGCCGCCGGAGGGAGCGCCAGTCGTCACCGTCATGCGTTCACCTCCGTGGTGCGGTGCGGGCCGTCGGCCCACAGGGTCGACTTGGCCGGGTCGAAGGGGCAGCCCCGGCCCGTGATGTGCTGCTCGTACTCCGCGCGGAAGTACTTGAGCGAGGAGAAGATGGGGGCCGCGGCGCCGTCGCCGAGCGCGCAGAACGACTTGCCGTTGATGTTGTCGGCGATGTCGTTGAGCTTGTCGAGGTCGCCCATGGCGCCCTTGCCCGCCTCGATGTCGCGGAGCAACTGGACGAGCCAGTACGTTCCTTCACGGCACGGCGTGCACTTGCCGCAGGACTCGTGGGCGTAGAACTCGGTCCAGCGGGTGACCGCCCGTACGACGCAGGTGGTCTCGTCGAAGCACTGGAGCGCCTTGGTGCCCAGCATCGAGCCGGCCGCGCCCACTCCCTCGTAGTCCAGCGGGACGTCGAGGTGCTCGTCGGTGAACATCGGGGTCGAGGAGCCGCCCGGGGTCCAGAACTTGAGTCGGTGGCCCGGGCGCATCCCGCCGCTCATGTCGAGCAGCTGGCGCAGCGTGATGCCGAGCGGAGCCTCGAACTGGCCCGGGTTGGCGACGTGCCCGCTGAGCGAATACAGCGTGAAGCCGGGCGACTTCTCGCTCCCCATCGATTTGAACCAGTCTTTTCCGCGAGTGAGGATCGCGGGAACGCTGGCGATGGACTCGACGTTATTGACAACAGTGGGGCACGCGTAGAGACCGGCGACCGCAGGAAAGGGGGGACGCAGCCGGGGCTGACCGCGACGGCCTTCCAAGGAGTCCAGCAGGGCGGTCTCCTCACCGCAGATGTACGCGCCCGCGCCCGCGTGCACGGTGAGTTCGAGGTCGAGACCGCTGCCCAGGATGTCCTTGCCGAGGTAGCCGGCCGCGTAGGCCTCCCGCACGGCCTCGTGCAGCCTCCGCAGTACGGGGACGACTTCCCCGCGCAGATAGATGAACGCGTGCGACGACCTGATCGCGTAACAGGCGATCACGATGCCCTCGATGAGGCTATGCGGGTTGGCGAAGAGGAGCGGGATGTCCTTGCAGGTCCCGGGCTCCGACTCGTCGGCGTTGACAACTAGATAGTGCGGTTTGCCATCGCCCTGCGGGATGAACTGCCACTTCATGCCCGTGGGGAAGCCCGCGCCGCCCCGGCCGCGCAGCCCGGAGTCCTTCACGTACGCGATGAGGTCGTCCGGCGACATGGCCAGGGCCTTGCGCAGCCCCTCATAGCCGTCGTGCCGACGGTAGGTCTCCAGGGTCCAGGATTCGGGCTGGTCCCAGAAGGCCGACAGAACGGGTGCCAGCAGCTTCTCGGGGCTGCTTCCGTTCCCGTTCCCACTCAGTTCGGCTGCCAAGGTCATCACTCCCCCTCCTCGTCGACCGGGCCCGCCGGGTGCGCGGGGTCGGACGCAGAGGTCTGCTGCGGTGCGTCGTGCGAGCTCAAGTGCTGGGCGCCGGGCTGCGGTTCGTCGCGGGGGCCCTCGCCGCGCGGGTGGACCACGCGCGGGTGCGGGGCCTCGCCCTTCGCCAGGCGCAGGCCGACCAGGGAGGCCGGGCCCGCGCCGCCGCTCGCCGCGACGGCGCCGGGGCGCTCGTCGGGGAAGCCGGCCAGGATCCGGGCGGTCTCCTTGTAGGTGCACAGCGGAGCACCTCGGGTGGGCTCCACCGGCCTGCCCGCGCGCAGGTCGTCGACCAGGCGCTTGGCCGACTCGGGGGTCTGGTTGTCGAAGAACTCCCAGTTGACCATCACCACGGGCGCGAAGTCGCAGGCGGCGTTGCACTCGATGTGTTCGAGCGTGACCTTGCCGTCGGTGGTGGTCTCGTCGTTGCCGACGCCGAGGTGGCGCTTGAGCTCGTCGAAGATGGCGTCGCCGCCCATCACCGCGCACAGGGTGTTGGTGCAGACGCCCACCTGGTAGTCGCCGGACGGCTTGCGCCGGTACATCGTGTAGAAGGTGGCGACGGCGGTCACCTCGGCGGTCGTGAGGTCCAGCATCTCGGCGCAGAAGCGCATCCCGGTGCGGGAGACGTGGCCCTCCTCCGACTGCACGAGGTGCAGCAGCGGCAGCAGCGCGGAGCGGCTGTCCGGGTAGCGGGCGATGACCTCCTTGGCGTCCGCTTCGAGCCGGGCCCGGACGTCGGCCGGGAAGTCGGGCGCGGGCAGCTGGGGCATGCCCAGGCTCGTCGGCGTGGTCTCGGTCACCGGTCGACGCCTCCCATCACGGGGTCGATGGACGCGACGGCGACGATGACGTCGGCGACCTGGCCGCCCTCGCACATCGCCGCCATGGCCTGGAGATTGGTGAAGGACGGGTCGCGGAAGTGGACCCGGTAGGGGCGGGTGCCTCCGTCGCTCACGACGTGCACCCCGAGCTCGCCCTTGGGCGACTCGACGGCCGCGTACGTCTGTCCGACGGGGACCCGGAAGCCCTCGGTCACCAGCTTGAAGTGGTGGATCAGGGACTCCATGGAGGTGCCCATGATCTTCTTGATGTGGTCGAGGGAGTTGCCGAGTCCGTCCGGGCCGAGCGCGAGCTGGGCGGGCCAGGCGATCTTCTTGTCGGCGACCATGACCGGGCCGGGCTCCAGGCGGTCCAGGCACTGCTCGACGATCCGCAGCGACTGGCGCATCTCCTCCAGGCGCACCAGGAAGCGGCCGTAGGCGTCGCAGCTGTCGGCGGTGGGGACCTCGAAGTCGTAGGTCTCGTAGCCGCAGTACGGGTCGGTCTTGCGCAGGTCGTGCGGCAGGCCCGCGGAGCGCAGGATCGGTCCCGTCGCGCCGAGCGCCATGCAGCCGGTCAGGTCGAGGTACCCGACGTCCTGCATACGGGCCTTGAAGATCGGGTTGCCGGTGGCGAGCTTGTCGTACTCCGGCAGGTTCTTCTTCATCGTCTTCACGAACTCGCGGAGCTGGTCCACCGCGCCCGGGGGCAGGTCCTGGGCGAGGCCGCCGGGGCGGACGAACGCGTGGTTCATGCGCAGACCGGTGATCAGCTCGAAGACGTCGAGGATGAGTTCGCGGTCGCGGAAGCCGTAGATCATGATCGTGGTGGCGCCGAGCTCCATGCCGCCGGTGGCGATGCAGACCAGGTGCGAGGAGAGCCGGTTCAGCTCCATCAGGAGCACCCGGATCACCGAGGCGCGGTCGGGGATCTGGTCGGTGATGCCGAGCAGCTTCTCCACGCCCAGGCAGTACGCCGTCTCGTTGAAGAACGGCGTCAGGTAGTCCATGCGCGTGACGAAGGTGGTGCCCTGCGTCCAGGTGCGGAATTCGAGGTTCTTCTCGATGCCGGTGTGCAGATAGCCGATGCCGCAGCGGGCCTCGGTGACCGTCTCGCCGTCGATCTCCAGGATGAGGCGGAGCACGCCGTGCGTGGAGGGGTGCTGGGGGCCCATGTTGACGACGATGCGCTCGTCGTCGGCGCGGGCGGCGGTGCGGGCGACCTCGTCCCAGTCTCCGCCGGTGACCGTATATACGGTCCCCTCCGTCGTCTCCCTGGCGGAAGCGCGTGAGGTTGCGCTGTCGGTGTTCATCAGCTGTACGACCTCCGCTGGTCCGGAGCCGGGATCTGGGCGCCCTTGTACTCGACGGGGATGCCGCCGAGGGGGTAGTCCTTGCGCTGCGGGAAGCCCTGCCAGTCGTCCGGCATCATGATCCGGGTGAGGGCGGGGTGGCCGTCGAAGACCAGGCCGAAGAAGTCGTAGGTCTCGCGCTCGTGCCAGTCGTTGGTCGGATAGACGCCGACCAGGGACGGGAGGTGCGGATCGCTGTCCGGGGCGGTGACCTCGAGCCGGATCAGCCGGCCGTGGGTGAGCGAGCGCAGGTGGTAGACGGCGTGCAGCTCGCGGCCCTTGTCGCCGGGGAAGTGGACGCCGCTGACGCCCGTACAGAGCTCGAAGCGCAGGGCCGGGTCGTCCCGCAGGGTGCGTGCCACGCGTACGAGGTGCTCGCGCGCGATGTGGAAGGTGAGCTCGCCGCGGTCGACGACGGTCTTCTCGATGGCGTTCTCGGGGAGCAGGTCCTGCTCCTCCAGGGCGCCTTCGAGCTCGTCGGCCACCTCGTCGAACCAGCCGCCGTAGGGGCGGGAGGAGGCGCCCGGCAGGGTCACGGTGCGCACCAGGCCGCCGTAGCCGCTGGTGTCGCCGCCGTTGGCCGCGCCGAACATGCCCTTGCGGACGCCGATGACGTCACCGGTGTCGTCGCGCTGGGCGGGCAGGCCGCCGTTCTCCGGCGCCTCGGGAGTACGGTCGTCGCTCACCGCAGCAGCCCCTTCATCTCAATGGTGGGCAGCGCCTTGAGGGCGGCCTCCTCCGCCTCGCGGGCGGCTTCCTCCGCGTTCACCCCGAGCTTGGAGCCCTGGATCTTCTGGTGGAGCTTGAGGATCGCGTCGATCAGCATCTCGGGCCGGGGCGGGCAACCGGGCAAATAGATGTCGACCGGCACAATGTGGTCGACGCCCTGCACAATCGCGTAATTGTTGAACATTCCACCCGAGGATGCGCACACCCCCATGGAGATGACCCACTTGGGGTTGGGCATCTGGTCGTAGACCTGCCGCAGGACCGGCGCCATCTTCTGGCTGACCCGGCCGGCCACGATCATCAGGTCCGCCTGGCGCGGTGAGCCGCGGAAGACCTCCATGCCGAAGCGGGCCAGGTCGTACCGGCCGGCGCCGGTCGTCATCATCTCGATGGCGCAGCAGGCCAGGCCGAAGGTGGCGGGGAAGACGGACGCCTTGCGCACCCAGCCCGCGGCCTGTTCGACGGTGGTCAGCAGAAAGCCGCTCGGCAGTTTCTCTTCGAGTCCCATAGGTGCCCCTCAGCCCCTCAGTCCCATTCCAGGCCGCCGCGCCGCCACACGTACGCGTAGGCGACGAAGACGGTGAGCACGAAGAGCAGCATCTCCACGAGCCCGAAAACCCCCAGGGCGTCGAAGGTGACGGCCCAGGGGTAGAGGAAGACGATCTCGATGTCGAAGACGATGAAGAGCATCGCCGTCAGGTAGTACTTGATGGGGAAGCGGCCGCCTCCGGCCGGCGTGGGAGTCGGTTCGATACCGCACTCGTACGCCTCAAGTTTCGCCCGGTTGTACCTTTTTGGGCCGATAAGCGTGGCCATGACCACGGAGAAGATCGCAAACCCAGCCCCTAGGGCGCCGAGCACGAGGATGGGCGCGTAGGCATTCACGCTCCTCGCTCCTTCCAGTCGTCCTTGACCGTTGGACCGCACACGGGCGCCGCTGCCGCCCCCTCGCCACGCGAAGATCGCGCACATGTGAGGCAGTTCACAAGCCCGACTGCACCGCATCCTATGCCCGGTGGTCTGTGATCTGCGACACGGGGTACGCCAACGGCTTTGTGATCTCCACCACCTGACGAAGGATCATGAAGTCGGATGAGCAGTGATCTTCACACTCGAAGCGCCCGAGTGATCACAAGGCGTAGCATCCACTCCTGTTACCGCTGGTCGCAAGGGGTGCGGCACTATCAAGACATGTGCCCTACAGGCAAATTGGCGATGGACTCGTTCGAGTGGTAAAGGATCGCGGCTCACTCGTGCGGGTGAGAGCCTCGCCGGAGGGTGGACCTGTGCACGCGTTCACTAACGCGGAGTCGGTCCGGGATCGGTCCGGAGTCGGCTCGAAGTGATCTAGAACGGACCCCGAGTCGATCGCCCGACAACCCCGGCCCCCGCTCCGCTGATCACGGGCCGGTCACGGGACGGCCGACACCCGGCTACGAAGTGACCTGCGTCACAGGAAACCGTCACGGATTAAACCGGGCTTGGCCAACGGTGTGAACGGATGGTAGGCGACGGGCAATTCGGACTTTTTATAAAAACCACATGATCACAGCCGTGATCGCGCATGCCCGGATTGCCCGTTACGGCGTCAATAAGGGCGCGGAGGAAGCGGATTCGTCCGTTCCGACCGCAACTGTGGCGCAGCACACGTTTCTTGAAGGGAACCGTGAACCCCTGATAGCGGTTGTCCTCATGTCCCACACCGCTCACATACCCAGCCACCGGAAGCCCCGCCGCAGCGCCTCCAAGCTCGCGCTCCGTGCCGGAGTTGCCGGTGGCGTCCTCAGCACCATCGCGGTGGCAGGCGCCACCGGTCCGGCGCACGCCGCCGAGCCGGTGACCGAGACCATCGAGATGCCCACGCTCACGACCGGGCTCGCGAGCACCGCCGCCGCTTCCGCCGAGGCCACCCAGCAGGTCGCCGCCGACCTCCAGCTGAAGGCCCAGCAGAACGCGGCCGCCTCCAGCGCCGCGAAGGTCGCCAAGAAGGCGAAGGCCGACGCGGACGCCAAGGCCGAGGCGGAGAAGAAGGCCAAGGAGGAGGCCAAGGCGAAGGCGGACGCCGCCGAGCGCGCCTCCCGCTCCTCCGCGCGCACCACCCTGAGCGCGTCGACCGGTGGCAGCAGCTCCACCACCACCTCGTCCTCCACCGCCACGGGCTCCGCCGCCACCATCGTGAACTTCGCGCTGGCGCAGGTCGGCAAGGCGTACGTGTCGGGTGCCACGGGCTCCAGCGCGTACGACTGCTCGGGCCTCGTGCAGGCCGCGTACCGCCAGGTGGGCATCGACCTGCCGCGGGTCTCGCAGGACCAGTCGACCGTGGGCCACCAGGTCTCGCTCTCGAACCTCCAGGCCGGCGACATCCTGTACTGGGGCGGCGCGGGCTCCGCGTACCACGTGGCGATCTACGTGGGCGGCGGCAAGTTCGTCGGCGCGCAGAACTCCTCGACCGGTGTGGTCGAGCGCAGCCTGGACTGGGACCGGCCGACCGGCGCGGTCCGCGTCCTCTAAGTCCCGGCGTTCGCTTCAGGCGCTCACAGACGCGCAGAAGGGCCGGTGCTCCCCGAGAGGGGTGCACCGGCCCTTCGCCGTACAAAAGCCCTCAACGGGCCCTCACCGGGCCCTGAGGGGCTCTCAGGCCTTCGGAGCCACCTTCGAGAGGCCGTTGATGATGCGGTCCATCGCGTCGCCGCCCGTCGGGTCGGTCAGGTTGGCGAGCATCTTCAGGGTGAACTTCATCAGCAGCGGGTGGGTCAGGCCGCGCTGGGTCGCGATCTTCATGACCTTCGGGTTGCCGATGAGCTTCACGAAGGCGCGGCCCAGCGTGTAGTAGCCGCCGTAGGTGTCCTTGAGGATCTTCGGGTAGTTGTGCAGCGCCAGCTCGCGCTGGGCCGGGGTCGCGCGGGCGTGCGCCTGGACGATGACGTCCGCGGCGATCTGCCCCGACTCCATGGCGTACGCGATGCCCTCGCCGTTGAACGGGTTGACCAGGCCGCCAGCGTCGCCCACCAGCAACAGGCCCTTGGTGTAGTGCGGCTGGCGGTTGAAGGCCATGGGGAGGGCGGCGCCGCGGATCGGGCCGGTCATGTTCTCCGGGGTGTAGCCCCAGTCCTCGGGCATCGAGGCGCACCAGGCCTTGAGGACCTCGCGCCAGTCCAGCTCCTTGAAGGAGTCGGAGGTGTTGAGCACGCCGAGGCCGACGTTGGAGGTGCCGTCGCCCATGCCGAAGATCCAGCCGTAGCCGGGCAGCAGCCGGTCCTCGCCGGGCCCGCGCCGGTCCCACAGCTCCAGCCAGGACTCCAGGTAGTCGTCGTCGTGGCGGGGCGAGTGGAAGTACGTGCGGACGGCCACGCCCATCGGGCGGTCCTCGCGGCGGTGCAGGCCCATCGCAAGGGAGAGCCGGGTGGAGTTGCCGTCGGCGGCGACGACCAGCGGGGCGTGGAAGGTGACTTCCCGCTTCTCCTCGCCCAGCTTGGCGTTGACGCCGGTGATGCGGCCGGTGCGGTCGTCGATGATCGGGCTGCCGACGTTGCACCGCTCGTACAGCCGCGCGCCGGCCTTCTGCGCCTGGCGGGCCAGCTGCTCGTCGAAGTCGTCGCGCTTGCGGACGAGTCCGTAGTCGGGGTAGCTGGCGAGCTCCGGCCAGTCCAGCTGGAGGCGGACGCCGCCGCCGATGATGCGCAGGCCCTTGTTGCGCAGCCAACCGGCCTCTTCGGAGATGTCGATGCCCATGGCGACCAGCTGCTTGGTGGCGCGCGGGGTGAGCCCGTCGCCGCAGACCTTCTCGCGCGGGAAGGCGGTCTTCTCCAGCAGCAGTACGTCGAGTCCGGCCTTGGCCAGGTAGTACGCCGTGGTCGACCCGGCGGGGCCGGCCCCGACGACGATCACATCCGCGGTGTGTTCGGAGAGGGGCTCGGTCACAGCGGGTTCTCCCGAAGACTCGATTTGGCATGCCGGAAAGCACAGGACATGTGCAGTCTATGGGTGGCTGTTGATCGTTATCGCGAAGGGTTGCCCCGCTATGAGCTCGACCGAGGAGAAGTCCCTGCCGTCGCCGCCCGTCGTACGGCTGCGCGTGCCGACCGAGGAGGACGCGTACGCGTGGCACGAGGTGTTCGACGACCCGGAGGTCATGGAGTTCCACGGGGGCAGGGCGGCGGAGCTGTCGGTGTACGAGGAGTTGACGGCGCGGCAGCGCAAGCACGACGCGGAGCGGGGGTTCTGCCTCTGGACCCTCCTCGACGAGGACGACCGCGTCCTCGGCTTCACGGGGGCGCAGCCGTGGCCGCATGCGTGGGGGCCGGTGGGGGAGGTGGAGATCGGGTGGCGGCTGGCCCGTTCCGCGTGGGGTCGGGGGTACGCGACGGCTGCGGCTCGGGCGACGCTGGATCGGGTGCGGGCTGCGGGGGTTGGTGGGGTGGTGGCGATGGTGGATGCGCGGAATGCGCGGTCTGTGGCGGTTGCGCGGCGGCTGGGGATGCGGTTGGGGGAGACGTTTGTGACGCCGGTGGGTGGGCGGGAGGGGTACTGCTTCCGCCTGGCGCTGTGAGTTCGTCTGCGGGCCTCTGGGCTGGTCGCGCAGTTCCTCGCGCCCCTAAACCCCCTCGGGGGAGCGGCTTTCGGCCAAGCTCGGGGCAACCCTGCTAGGGGCGCGGGGAACTGCGTGGCCAGCCAGCCACGGTCCGCAGGTGGAAGGACTCAGAACACCGACAAGCCCGTCAGCGTGGTGAAGCGGTCCAGGGCCGCTACTCCTGCTACCGAGTTGCCGCGGGCGTCCAGGCCCGGGCTCCAGACGCAGAGGGTGCAGTGGCCGGGGACGATCGCGACGATGCCGCCGCCCACGCCGCTCTTGCCGGGGAGGCCGACGCGGTACGCGAAGTCGCCCGCCGCGTCGTACGTCCCGCAGGTCAGCATCACGGCGTTGATCTGTTTCGCCTCGCTGCGCGAGAGCAGGCGGGAGCCGTCCGCCCTCAGGCCGTGGCGGGCCAGGAAGCGCGCCGCCAGGGCCAGGTCCGCGCAGCTCATCTCGATCGCGCACTGCCAGAAGTAGTGGTCGAGCAGCGTCGGTACGTCGTTGGCGATGTTGCCGTACGAGGCCATGAAGTGGGCCAGGGCCGCGTTGCGGTCGCCGTGGGCCGACTCCGACTCGGCCACCACCGCGTCGAACGCGAGCTCGGGGTTGCCGGTCTCCTCCCGCAGGAACTCCAGCAGCTCGCTGCTGGCGTCCCCGGTGAGGGTCTGGAGCCGGTCGGTGACGACCAGCGCGCCCGCGTTGATGAACGGATTGCGCGGGATCCCGTTCTCGTACTCCAGCTGCACGAGCGAGTTGAACGGGTTGCCCGACGGCTCGCGGCCGACGTGCTCCCAGAGGCTGTCGCCGCCGCGCGCGAGCGCCAGGGCGAGCGTGAAGACCTTGGTGATCGACTGCGCGGAGAACGGCCGCTGCCAGTCCCCCACCCCGTACACCTTGCCGTCGAGGTCCGCGACGGCCATCCCGAAGCGGGACGGGTCGACGTCGGCGAGGGCGGGGATGTACGCGGCGGGGGTGCCGCGCCCGACGAGGGGCGCGACGTCGTCGGCGATCTGGTGGAGGACGGCCTGGTAGTCCACGGTGGTCGGGCCCGCCGGGTTACTGGGGCTTGTAGCCGCGGTGCAGCGCGACCACACCGCCGGTGAGGTTGCGCCAGGCGACCTTGGACCAGCCGGCCTGCTGGAGCCGCGCGGCGAGCGCGGGCTGGTCGGGCCAGGCACGGATGGACTCGGCGAGGTAGACGTACGCGTCCGGGTTCGACGAAACGGCCGTGGCGACCGGGGGCAGCGCGCGCATCAGATACTCGCTGTAGACCGTACGGAACGGCTTCCAGGTCGGCTGCGAGAACTCGCAGATGACCACGCGGCCGCCGGGGCGGGTGACGCGGAACAGCTCGCGCAGGGCGGTGTCGGTGTCCTGGACGTTGCGCAGGCCGAAGGAGATGGTGACGGCGTCGAAGGTGTCGTCCTTGAAGGGGAGCTTCGTGGCGTCGCCGGCCGTGAACGGGAGGTGGGGGTGGCGTCCCTTGCCGACCTTCAGCATGCCGGTGGAGAAGTCGCACGGGACGACGTACGCGCCGGTGGCGGCGAAGGGGAGGGACGAGGTGGCCGTGCCGGCGGCGAGGTCCAGGACCTTCTGGGCGGGGCGCGCGTCGACCGCCTTCGCGACCTCCTTGCGCCACAGGCGGGCCTGGCCGAGCGAGAGCACGTCGTTGGTTCGGTCGTAGTTCGCGGCGACGTCGTCGAACATCGTGGCGACTTCGTGCGGCTGCTTGTCCAGAGATGCGCGGGTCACCCCCTCATTGTGCCTGGGGGCTCCGCCCCCGCCGCCCACGCCCCCCTGGGACGCGCCCGTTCACCTGCGGGCCGGTGGTGGGCTGGTCGCGCAGTTCCCCGCACCCCTTAAATGCGCCCCTTCGGGGCGCCCCTTTAGGGGCGCGGGGAACTGCGCGCTCAGCCCACCACGCTTCGCAGACGAACACCCGGCCGCCCGCCAGAGGGCTTTCGGGAAGGGGTGGGGTGGGGGCTACTTCGCGCGGTACACCAGGCGGCCGCCCAGCACCGTAGCCACGCACACCGAACCGTCGAACACCGCGAACCGGGCCGCGTCACCCACCCGCAGCGGCGGCAACCCCACCCCCGCCGACAGAGCAGGCGTCCCGGACGGAACAGACGCGCGCGGCACCACCGCCACCCCCGAGCGCCGCACGGCCTCCACCACCGCCCGCACCCGCAACTCCCCCGAAACCGCCACCACCCCACACGCCAGCATCCGCTGCACCCCCCGACGGGCGCTCGCGCCCAAGCGCACCTCGTCCGCGAAGAACACCGGCACGGGGTCGACCCCGAGCTCGTCGGCCTCACGGGGATCCGGGTGGTAGGCCTGCTCAAGGAGTTCCGGGCCGTACGGATTGACCAGGCCGGGCACCAGCACCCCCGGCCACCGCCGCACCCGCGCGGCCGGATACGCCGCCGCCAACTCCTCGTACGGCCCGATCGCGGCCACCACAGAGCCCTCGACCACGACCGCGTCGCCCACGGCAGGGGCGTGAATCGTCAGCACGGGGCTAGTTCGACGCGAGCAGCTTCAGCTCCGGATGCGCCGTGCCGCCCTCGATCGCCGTCGACGAGATGTGCGACATGACGCGCTCGTCGACCGGGTCGTTCGCCGGGTCGTCGTGGACCAGCAGGTGCTCGTACGTCGTGGCGCGCTGGGCCGGGACCCGGCCCGCCTTGCGGATCAGGTCGATGATCTCCATGCGGTTGGAGCGGTGCTTGGCGCCCGCCGAGGAGACGACGTTCTCCTCCAGCATGATCGAGCCGAGGTCGTCCGCGCCGTAGTGCAGCGACAGCTGGCCCGCCTCCTTGCCGACGGTGAGCCAGGAGCCCTGGATGTGCGCGATGTTGTCCATGAACAGGCGCGCGACCGCGATCATCCGCAGGTACTCGAAGACGCTCGCCTGCGTCCGACCCTTCAGATGGTTGTTCTCGGGCTGGTAGGTGTACGGGATGAACGCGCGGAAGCCGCCCGTGCGGTCCTGTACGTCGCGGATCATCCGCAGGTGCTCGATGCGCTCGGCGTTGGTCTCGCCGGTGCCCATCAGCATGGTGGACGTCGACTCGACGCCGAGCCCGTGCGCGATCTCCATGATCTCCAGCCACCGCTCGCCGCTCTCCTTGAGCGGGGCGATCGCCTTGCGCGGCCGCGCGGGCAGCAGCTCCGCGCCGGCGCCCGCGAAGGAGTCGAGCCCGGCGGCGTGGATGCGCTGGATCGCCTCCTCGACCGGGACCCCGGAGATGCGGGCCATGTGCTCGACCTCGGACGCGCCGAGGGAGTGGATGACCAACTGCGGGAAGGCCTGCTTGATGGCGCTGAAGTGCTTCTCGTAGTACTCGACGCCGAAGTCCGGGTGGTGGCCGCCCTGGAACATGATCTGGGTGCCGCCCAGCTCGACGGTCTCCGCGCAGCGGCGCAGGATGTCGTCGAGGTCGCGGGTCCAGCCCTTCTTGGTGTCCTTGGGGGCCGCGTAGAAAGCGCAGAACTTGCACGCCGTGACACACACGTTCGTGTAGTTGATGTTGCGCTCGATGATGTACGTGGCGATGTGCTCGGTCCCGGCGTACCGGCGGCGGCGCACCGCGTCGGCGGCGGCGCCCAGCGCGTGCAGCGGCGCCGAGCGGTAGAGGTCGAGCGCCTCTTCGGGGGTGATGCGCCCGCCCCCGGCGGCACGGTCGAGGACGGACTGAAGGTCGGCCTTCTCAGTCACCGGGGTGTCCCTTTCGGCAGGGTTGCGGACGGACCGCCAGCCTACGCCAGCGGGGTTCCCCGGCCTCGGTCCGGGGCCCCGGGCACCCCGGGGCCCCCACCCCTCAGCCCGTCTCCTTGACCAGAGTCGCGTACGGGTTGCCCGCGCCGATCTCCTTCGACTCGTACTTGAGCGTGCCGTCGGAGTTGCGGGTGAAGACCAGGGTGGCCGTGCCGGTGGTGCACAGGCCCGCCGTGTTCTCGCGGGTCATGTCCGTGCGCTCCTCGATCGTCACGCGCTGGGCCGTGCCGGAGACCAGCTTGCCCACCCCGAAGCACTCCACGGTCGTGCCCAGGAGGCTGATCTTGGAGGAGGTGCGCAGAACGTCCTCGCCGGTGGCGCCCGCCTTGAACACCGCCGTCAGATCGCCGTGCGGCTGCCCGGTCGTGGACTCCGTCATCGGGCCCTTCCAGGTCCCGAGGAACGCCTTCGGCACCTCCGACACCGCCGGGCCGCCGGTCGCGCCCGTGCCCGCGTCCCCCGGTGTGCTCGACTGGCTGGGGCCGCTCGACGCCGAGTCGTGCTTCTCGTCGCCGCCCGGCACCAGGTCGAAGAGGAACGCGGCGCCGACGGACGCGGCCGCCACCGCCCCCGCCACGGCCAGCGCGACCGTGCAGCTCATCCGCCGCCCCCGGCCCCGCTCCCCCGGCTCGACGGCCGTCCCGACGGAGAGCGAGACGCGGGGCGGGGCGGCGGGCGGCTCGGGCGTACGCGGCCCGGGCACGGCATCGGCGACGGATCCCGTACCGCTCGTACCGCCGGTCGTACCGCCACTGCCATTGCCGTACGCGGCCAGGCCCTGCGAAGCCCCAGCACCGGAGCCAGCACCCGCCCCCGTGCCCACCCCCGCCCCGTACGACGCGTCCGGCGGCCCGAACACCCCCACCGCCGGGCTGGTGAACGCCACCGGCCCCGACGCCTCCGCGTCCTGCACCTCCGGCTCCAGGTCCAGCAGCCGCACCGCCGACCGGCTGACCTCCTCCACCAGCGCCCCCGGCAGCCAGCCGCCCGCGACCAGCGCGGCCGCGCCGTCCGGGGCGAGCCGCCGGGCCAGTTCGGCGGGGGCGGGGCGGGCCGCCGCCGTCTTGGCGAGGCACGCCTCCACCGCCGCCCGCAGCTCCCCGTCGAGCCGCCCGTCCAGCTCGGGCTCCTCGTGCACCACCTTGTAGAGCAGCGAGGCGGAGGAGTCGCCCGGGAACGGGGGCGCGCCGGTCGCCGCGTACGCCAGGACCGCGCCCAGCGAGAAGACGTCGGCGGCGCCGGTGACGCCCTTGCCGAGGATCTGCTCGGGCGACATATAGCCCGGCGAGCCGATCGAGACGCCCGTCGCGGTGAGCGAGGCCGTGCCGTCCGTGGCGCGGGCGATGCCGAAGTCGATCAGCCGGGGGCCGTCGAGGGTGAGCAGCACGTTGGACGGCTTCACATCGCGGTGGACGAGCCCCAGCGCGTGCACCGCCGCCAGCGCCTCCGCGAGCCCGGCGCCCAGCGCGCGCACCGCGTGCTCGGGCAGCGGCCCGTGCGCGGCGACGGCCTGGGCCAGCGAGGGGCCCGCCACATAGCCGGTGGCGACCCAGGGCACCGAGGCCTCGGGGTCGGCGTCCAGGACCGGCGCGGTCCAGGCGCCGCCGACCCGGCGGGCCGCCTCCACCTCGTGCCGGAAGCGGGCGCGGAACTGTTCGTCCAGGGCGAAGTGCGGGTGGACCACCTTCACGGCGACCGTGCGGCCCCCGGCGCTGCGGCCCAGATAGACCCGGCCCATGCCGCCCGCGCCGAGCCGGCCGAGCAGCCGGTAGGCGCCGATGGTGCGCGGTTCGCCGGTTTCGAGCGGCTGCATCGCGATCTGCTCTCCCCCATGCCGTCAAGTACGGTCGCACAGCAGGGTAGAGCGTGACGTGCGCGGGATCACTCGGCCGGGCCGGATCCACGGCGTACGACGGCGAACCGATTCGAACGACCGGTCGTCTCTCTCTGCGGAGTTCACACGGGAAACTAGTAATTGGCCGGAAAACGCCCCAAGCGTCCCAAAACACCTCGGAGCACCGAATGAATCGCCGCACCACCGCACTGATGGCCGCCGCCGTCCTCGGCTCTGTCGCGCTGGTCTCCGGCTGCTCCGACGAGGGCAAGCCGGTGAGCTTCGACGACCCGGGCACCTCCTCGACGCCCGCACCCAAGGGCAGCGGCGGCAAGGGCTCCGGGCAGGACAAGGGGCAGAACGAGAAGACCTCCGAGGTCGCCTCCAAGACCCTGCTGCCGACCGGCCCGAAGGCGCAGTTCACCACGCAGAACACGCTGGAGGACGGCACCAAGATCGGCGTGACCACGCTGCACGGCAAGAAGTCGGGCTTCACGGGCAAGGTGTGGGTCTGGGCGCCGAAGCAGTACTTCGACCCCAAGTACGCCCAGAGCGGCTTCCCGGTGCTCATAGCCCTGCCCGGCGGCAACGGCTACCCCAAGAACTACTGGATGGGCACCGACCTCAAGCTCCAGAGCAGCATCACGGAGTGGTCCAAGCAGGGCAAGAGCGTCCCGTTCGTCGTGGTGATGCCGGTCCTCAACCCGGACGCGAAGTACTACTACGACGGCAGTGACATACCGGGCCGGCCCAAGATGGGCACCTGGATGACCGAGGACGTGCCGGACTTCGTGAAGGCGAACTTCCGCACCTTCAAGTCCCGGGACGGCTGGGCGTTCATGGGCTCCTCCTCCGGCGGCTTCGTCGGCCTGAAGTCGGTGCTCAAGCGCCCCGACCAGTTCAAGGCCGTGATCGCCTCGGGCCCCGACACCGTGCCGGACTCCCCGCTGTGGGCGGGCCACGAGGCCGAGAAGCAGGCGAACAACCCGGAGAAGCTCGCCCAGGACCTGATCGACAAGAAGGGCCCCGAGGTCGACCTCGCCTTCCAGATCGGCACCAAGGAGGGCGGCATGGCGAACCTGAACGGCTTCATAGCCAAGTACGGCAAGGGCCCGGTGAAGACCCACCTCCAGGTGATCCAGGGCGGCAAGCACAACGCCCACACCTACATCAAGGGGATGGGCGACGGGACCATGCAGTGGATCAGCAGCAAGCTGCAGGCCCCGATCCCGTCGTCCTGACCGTGCCGACGCCTACCGGCTGAGCAGCTCCACCGAGACGTCCGCCGGGAACCCGGTGGTCGGTCCGGTCCGGCGCGCGAACTCCCGTACGCCCTTGAGCTGCTCGGCGCCGAAGCGGAAGTCCAGCGTCGTGAAGTAGCGCTCCAGGAGCTCCGCGTCGAAGACCTCCCAGCGGGCGGCCTGCTCGGCGACCTTGGCGACCTCCTCCAGGGAGAGGTCGCGGGAGGCCAGGAACGCCTCGTGGACCTCGCGCACCACCTCGGGCTCGCGGGCCAGGTAGTCCTTGCGGGTCGCCCACACGGCGAAGACGAACGGCAGGCCCGTCCACTCCTTCCACATGGCCCCCAGGTCGTGGACCTGGAGGCCCAGGCGCGGGGCCTCGTGCAGCGAGGCGCGCAGCGCGGCGTCCCCGATCAGCACCGCCGCGTCCGCCTCCTGCATCATCAGGCCGAGGTCGGGCGGGCACGAGTAGTAGTCGGGCTCGACCCCGTACCGCTCGGCGAGCAGCAGCTGCGCCAGGCGTACGGAGGTGCGCGAGGTGGAACCGAGGGCCACCCGGGCGCCGTCGAGCCGGTCCAGCGGCAGCTGCGAGACGATCACGCAGGACATGACCGGCCCGTCGCAGCCGACCGCGAGGTCGGGGAAGGCCACCAGTTCGTCGGCGTTGCGCAGGAACTCCACGAGGGTGACCGGAGCGATGTCGAGATCGCCCCGGATGAGCTGTTCGCTCAGCTTCTCAGGGCTGTCCTTGGTGAGCTCCAGGTCCAGCAGCGTGCCCGTGCGGGCGAGCCCCCAGTAGAGCGGCAGACAGTTGAGGAACTGGATGTGCCCGACCCGTGGCCGGGTGGTTGTTTGGTCCACATCGCGAGACTAGACCTGTCCTGTTTGTCCAGCTACGGCGGGTAGGTTCGTCAGCACGTCAGAGGCCCGTCAAACTCCCGAGTGACGTGATCTTTCCCTCTACCGCGGCCCCGATCCTGCGTGCTACGCTCCTCGCAAGTTGCAGTTTGGTTTCCCTTGCAGTACAGAGCCTGCGGAGCATGTAACCCGCAGGCTTTTGTAGTTTTCAGACTTGTTTGCAGGTTCTGGAGCAGGGCAACCCTTTGGCCCAAGGAGGGCTTATGGCTACCGGAACCGTCAAGTGGTTCAACGCTGAAAAGGGCTTCGGCTTCATCGCCCAGGACGGCGGCGGCCCGGATGTCTTCGTCCACTACTCCGCGATCAACGCGTCTGGCTTCCGCTCCCTCGAGGAGAACCAGGTCGTGAACTTCGACGTCACGCAGGGTCCGAAGGGCCCGCAGGCGGAGAACGTCACCCCGGCCTAAGTTGCCCGGGTCGGCGATCGCTGACTAGCAGTACCCAAGGAGCCCTGTTCCGTACGGAGACGTACGGAACAGGGCTCCTGCCTTTCGCCGGGCCGGATCAAGCTTTCTCGTACAACCGTTCTATTTCTTCCGCGTACCGCTCGGTCACCGCCCTGCGGCGGACCTTCTGGGTGGGTGTGAGCACCCCGCTCTCGACCGTGAAGTCCTCGTCCAGGACCGCGAAGGCGCGGATGCGGGCGGGGCGCGAGACGCGGGCGTTGGCGGCGTCCACGGCCTCCTGGACCAGGGCCCGCACGGCGGCCGGGTCCTTCCCCGCGACCTCGGCCGGGTCCACGGTGATCAGGGCGACGGGGTACGGGCGGCGGTCCCCCACCATCACCGCGTGCGAGACGAACCGGGACCGTTCGATGGCCAGCTCGACCTCGGACGGGGTGAGGTTCTTCCCGGCGGACGTGATGATCAGGTCCTTCTTGCGGCCGGTGATCGTCAGATAGCCGTCGGGGTCCAGGGCGCCCAGGTCGCCGGTGTGCAGCCAGCCGTCCCCGTCGAGCGCCTCGGCCGTGCCGGCGGGGTTGGCGTGGTAGCCGGGGAAGACGTTCGCGCCGCGCGCCAGCACCTCGCCGTCCTCGGCGATCCGCACCTCGCAGCCGTCGATGGGGCGGCCGACCGTGCCGTAGCGGACGGCGCCGGGGTGGTTGAGCGTGATCACTCCGGCCGACTCGGTCATCCCGTACCCCTCGAACACCTGGATCCCGGCCGCCCGCAGGAAGTCGAGGGTCTCGGGGGCGATCGGGGCGCCGCCGGTGAGCGCCCAGCGCAGGTTGCCGCCGAAGGCGGCGCGCACCAGCTCCGAGAGCTCCTTCCCGTCGGTCACGTGGAGCTCCTCGGCGAGCGAGAGCACGCCTTGGTGCACCTTCTCGAACAGCCTCGGTACGGACGGGAGATGGGTCGGCCGCGCCTCGGCCAGCTCCGCCACGATGTCCTCGACGCGACCGCCGAAGTAGCAGAGCTCGCCGCCGTACAGGAGCGTGGAGAACTGGATGAGCTGGGCGAGGAGGTGGGCGAGGGGGAGGTAGAGGTACGTCCTGTCGCCCGGGCCGCCCTCGGTGAGGGGGAGGGTGGCGTCCTGGACGGCGCCGAGGTTGCCGTGGGTGAGGCGGCAGCCCTTGGGGGGGCCGGTGGTGCCGGATGTGTAGACCAGGGTGGCGGTGTCCTCCGGGCGGACGGCGTTCGCGGTCTTCAGGAGGTCGGCGAGGGTGGCGTTTCGACTGCGGGCCGTCGTGGGCTGGGCGCGCAGTTCCCCGCGCCCCTTGAGGCACCACACCGCCTCCAGCGACGGGAGTTCGGGCCGTAGGGCCTCAAGCCTGGCCGCCTGTTCCTCGCTCTCGTACAGCGCGAATCTTGCTCCCGAGTCCTTCAGGACCCACTTCACCTCCTCCTCCCCGGCCGTCGGGTAGATCGGCACCACCACCGCTCCCGCCGCCAGGCACGCCAGGTGGGTGTGGGTCCACTGGGGGCTCGTCTCGGCGAGGATCGCGATGCGGTCTCCGGGGCGCAGGCCCCGGGACAGCAGGGCGCGACCCAGGTCGCGGACCGCGTCGCGCAGGTCCTCGTACGTCTCGGTGGTCCAGGCGTCGCCGTCGCGGTGGCGCAGGGCGGGGTGGTTCGCGTAGCGGTCGGCGGTCCACTCGGCGAAGAGGGCCAGGGTGGGGGGTCGTACCGGGGATCCCGTCATGTACCCGACGGTAGGGACGCCCGTCGGCCACCGGGGATGACCGGAAACGTCACCCCCGCTGACCGCACCGCTCAATCCCGCTACGGTCGTTGACCATGGGCAAGGGGACGATCACCGTGCACCATGTACGCGCCGTGCTGCGCGGCGCCGAGCGGCGTGGGATCGACACCGTGCCGCTGCTCCAGGCCGCCGGCATCCCGCCGCTGCTGCTCGGGGACGACCGGGCGCGGGTCACGCCCGTGCAGTTCGCGCTGCTGTTCCGGGCGCTGTACCGGGCCACCCAGGACGAGTTCCTCGGGCTCGGCTCGGCGCCGAGTCGGCCCGGGACGTTCGCCATGATGTGCTGCGCCTCGCTGGGCTGCCGCGATCTGGGCGGGGCGATGCGGCGCGGGATCGCGTTCTACCGGCTCTTTCCGGGCGGGCCCGATCTCGCTCTGACGGCCGAGGGGCCGGAGGCGGTCTTCGCGGTGCGGGGCGACCTCGGCGGGCGGGACGAGGACCGGTTCCTCACCGAGTGCCTGCTGATCATCTCGCACCGGCTGTGCAGCTGGCTGGTGGGCCGCCGCATCCCGCTCCTTCGGGCGTCGTTCGGCTATCCGCCGCCCGCGCACAAGGACGAGTACCCGTCGCTGTTCGGCTGCCCGGTCCGGTTCGGCCAGACGCGTACGGAAGCGGTGTTCGACGCGCGCTGGCTGACCGCGCCGCTCGTACGGGACGAGGCGGCGCTTGAGCAGATGCTGCGGCGCTCACCCTTCGAGCTGCTGAGCCGCAGGGCGTACGGGACGACGGTGGCCGAGCAGGTCCACCGCGACCTCGGGCGCGCGCTGCTCGCCTCGCCCCGGCTGCCGTCGCTGGACGAGACGGCGGCCCGGCTCGCCCTCTCCCCGGCCACGCTGCGGCGCCGCCTCCAGCACGAGGGCACCTCGTTCCAGCAGCTCAAGGACGCGGTGCGGCGGGACGCGGCGATCGCGGGGCTGGCCGAGGGGCGGGAGCCGATCGCCGAGCTCGCGGCCCGGCTCGGGTTCTCCGAGGACACCTCGTTCCACCGGGCGTTCCGGCGCTGGACGGGGACGACGCCGGGGGCGTATCGGCTGGGCCAGTGAAGGTGAGCGATACGGTCAGCGCCGTACCTACTGGTCAGTCACTACGGTCTCCTCAACTGCCCCCACCCCACAGGATGTTGGGAGAGCCGCAATGCCCATCCGTACCCGAGTCACCGGCGTGCTCGCCGCCGGGCTCCTTGTCGCCGCAGCCACGCCCGCCGCGTTCGCGGCCGATTCCGATGCCGCCGCCGACGCCGCCGCCCGGCCCGGGGACGTGGTGAGCTCCGCGCCCACGGCGTTCCACCCGCTGCCCGGTCAGTGGACCAACACCAAGGCCTGGCACATCACTTACCGCTCCACCACCGCGAAGGGCGGCCCGAACGTCGTCTCGGGCACGGTGATCGTGCCGAACGACGGCCGGACCGGGCCGCGCCCGCTCGTCACGTACGCGGTCGGCACGGTCGGCATGGGCGACTCCTGCGCGCCGAGCGCGGGCTTCCCGTACGGGACGACGATCGAGGCGACGCTCATCAACCAGATCGTGCAGCGGGGGTGGGCGGTCGCGGTGACGGACTACGAGGGGCTTGGCACGCCCGGGGACCACACGTACACGGTCGGCCGGGCGGAGGGCACGGCGGTCCTCGACGCGGCCCGTGCCGCCCAGCGCCTGGGCATTCCGGGGGTCTCCCCCGAATCCCCCGTCGGGATCATGGGGTACTCCCAGGGCGGCCAGGCCAGCAGCTGGGCTGCGGAGCTGCACAAGTCGTACGCGCCGGAGCTGAGGGTCAAGGGGACGGCGACGGGGGGTGTTCCGGCGGACCTGATGAAGGTCGCGCACTTCAACGACGGCGGGCTCGGGTCGGGCCTGATCTTCATGGCGGCGGCGGGCCAGGATGCGGCGTTCCCCGAGCTGCGGCTCGACACGTACCTCAACCCTGCGGGGAAGGCGCTGGTCGACTACTTCAAGTCCAACTGCGTGGCGGTGGACTCGGTGACGGGCTCCTTCAAGAAGATTACCGACCTGACGGTCAAGAACCCCCTGGAACAGGCGGACTGGCAGGCTCGCCTGAACGAGTCCCGCCTCGGGGCGGTGGCACCGGATGCGCCGGTGTACCTGTATCACGCGACGCTGGATGAGCTCATTCCGTACGAGGTCGGTCGTGGGCTTCGGGCCGACTGGTGCGGGCGGGGCGCGTCGGTGTCCTGGCATTCACTGCCGCTGCTGGGGCATGTGGGTGGGGTGACGGTTGGCGCGCTGCCGGCGGCGGACTGGCTGGGGGACCGCTTCGCGGGGAAGCCGTCGACTGACAACTGCTGACCATTCGGCTGCGGACCGTGGGGGGGCTGGTCGCGCATTTCCCCGCGCCCCTTGTGAGCCCGGTCTTCGTCTGCGGGCCGGTGGCCGGTTGCTCGCGCAGTTCCTCGCGCCCCTAAACCCGCCTTCGTCTGCGGGTCGTCCCCAACTGGTCGCGCAGTTCCCCGCGCCCCTAGAAGTGCCGCTCCGCGGCAATCCCTGGGGCGGCCCGAAGGGGCGCATCTCAGGGGTGCGGGGAACTGCGCGAGCAACCGGCCACGGTCCGCACGTCCAGAGGGTTTAGGGGCGCCCCGCAGGGGCGTTCTTAGGGGCGTGGGGAACTGCGCGGCCAGCCCCCACCGGGCCGCAGGGGTGAATCGGCCGCCGGATCCGGGCGGGCGGCGGCGCGGCCCAGACGTATGGCGGGCGCAGCACCGGCATGCTGCCAAGCATGGCCATGGACCCTGAGATCGCAGCCCTGCTGGCGCAGTACGGGGTCGACGGGCCCCCGCCCGACACCGCACCCACCGTCGAGGAGATGCGCGCGGGCAACCGCATGCTCTCCCTCGCCGTGGCGCCGAACCCACCCCGCCCCGTCGGATCCGTGACCGACGACCGCGTCGCGGGCGTCCCGGTCCGCATCTACCGGCCCGAGACGCCCACCCCCACCCCCACCGTCGTCTTCTTCCACGGCGGCGGCTACATCGTCGGCGACCTCGACACCCACGACGGCGTCTGCCGCCGGATGTGCCGAGACCTGGGCGCCATCGTGGTGAGCGTCGGATACCGGCTCGCCCCCGAGTTCCCCTTCCCCGCCGGGTTCGACGACTGCGTGGCCGTGACCAGCCACGTCGCAGAGTCGCTCGGGGAATACGGCGGCGGCGTCCTGGCCGTGGCGGGCGACAGCGCCGGCGGCGGGCTCGCGGCCGCCGTGGCCCTCGCCTTCCGGGACGAGGGGCGCCCACTGGCCGCCCAACTCCTCGCGTACCCCTGCGTGGACATGAGCAGCAAGAACACCCACCCCTCCCGTACCGAGAACGCCACCGGGTACCTCCTCACCACCGCCGAGGTCGAGAACGACATCCGCCTCTACCTCGGCGAGCAGCCCGCCGCCGCCGACTTCCCCCCGGCCTCCCCGCTCCTGGCCACCAGCCACGAGGGCCTCGCCCCGGCGGTGATCGGCGTCGGCGAGTGCGACCCGCTGCGCGACGAGGGCCTGGCGTACGCCGACGCGCTCATCGCAGCCGCCGTCCCCGTCCGCAAACACCGCTACCCCGGCCTCATCCACGGCTTTCTCAACTTCGACACGAAGTCGAAGGCGGTGGACGAGGCGGTGACACAGATGCTCACGGAGTTCGGCGAACTCCTACGGTCCGCCGCGCCCCTTTAGGGGCGCGGGGAACTGCGCGCTCAGCCACCCACCGGCCCGCAGCCGCACTACCTCGGCACCGCCCCCGACGCCGCAAACGACCCCCCATGCCCCGGCACGATCACATCCGCCACACCCAGCACCCGCTCCCGCGACGCCCGCAGGACCTCCCGGTCCGGTGCCACCGGGTCCTCCGCCGGGCCCTCCGCGTGCCACCACAGGTCGCCCGCGAACGCCACCACACCCTCCTCCGTGCCCGCCAGCAGCGTGATGTCCTCCAAACTGTGCCCCGGCGTACGGATCAGCCGCAGCGACGGCGTGAGCTCGTAGCCCTCGGCGTCCCGGTTGCGCCACTGGTCGCCCGCGTACTCCACCTTGTGGTCGTGCACCAGGGCCCGGCCGAACAGGCCCACGTTCATCGTGTTGTCCGGGTGGTGGTGGCTCAGCACCACGTCCGTGATGTCGTCGGGGCCGAGGCCCAGTTCGGCGAGCGGGCCGAGGATGTCGTCGCGGCTCGCCACCATCCCCGGGTCGAAGATCACGTGCCGGTCGCCGTCCCGCACGTAAGAGACGGTGGCGGCGACCCCGGGGCCCGTCGAGCCGACGTAACCGGTGGTCAGGATCGTGTACTTGGCGCTGCGGCCGAGCGGTGCGTCTGTCATGGCTTTGATCCTTCCGGACCCGCCCGTCCCCCACGAGTGGCACATCTGCCGCCCACCGCAGGATTACTGCCAGCGTGCCAGACTGCTCCCGTGCCGCCCTTCACCACCGTCGCCGCGTACGTCCCGCCAGGAGTCGGCATGCTCGCCGTCGGCATCGTGAGCGAGGTGTTCGGGCCGCACGGCGAGGCCCTGCCCGGCTTCGACTTCGCCCTGTGCGCCGAGCGCCCCGGACCGGTCCCCACCGACCTCGGCGTCCCGCTCGCCATCACCCACGGCCTGGACCGGCTCGCCGCCGCCGACCTGGTGATCGCCCTCCCGGGGGCACAGTTCCGTACGCCACCCGCCCCCGCCGTACTCGCCGCGCTCTCGGCCGCGTACGAGCGCGGCGCACTCGTCGCCGCCCACTGCGTCGGCACCTTCGCGCTCGCCGCCGCCGGGCTGCTCGACGGCCGCCGGGCCACCACCCACTGGCGGTTCGCCGACCTGCTGGCCGACCGCCACCCGGACGTCACCGTCGAGCCCGACGCCCTCTACATCGACGAGGGCCGGGTGATCACCGGCGCCGGAGCCGCCGCGGGCTTCGACCTGTGCCTGCACCTGCTGCGCCGGGAGTACGGCGCCGCCACCGCCAACGCCGTCGCCCGCGACATGGTGCTGCCCTCCCACCGCGAGGGCGGCCAGGCCCAGTATCTGGCCGCCCCCGTCCCCGAGGACGGCCAGGACGAACGCCTCGCCGAGGTCCTCGCCTGGGCCCGCGCCCACCTCCACGAACCGCTCCCCGTCGCGGAGTTGGCCCGCCGCGCCCTCATGAGCAAGCGCTCCTTCGCCCGCCGCTTCACCGCCGCGACCGGCACCACCCCGCACGCCTGGCTGCGCGATCTGCGTCTGAGCAGCGCCGAGGAGCTCCTGGAGACCACGGACCTGCCCGTCGAGGAGATCGCCCGTCGGGTCGGCTACGGCAGCGCGGCCGTCCTGCGCGAGCAGTTCGTACGCCGCCGGGGTGTCCCGCCTCGCTCCTACCGCCGCTCGTTCACGAGCGCGCCGTAGCGCCCAGGTCCACTTCCGCCCACACCGTTTTCCCCGGCGCCCTCCCGTCCACCCCCCACGCCTTCGCCAGCGCCTCGACCAGCAGCAGGCCCCGCCCGCCCTCGCCCTCCCCCGCCGGCTCCGGGCGGGCCGGGAGGCGGTCGGCCCTGGTGTCCGTCACCTCGATGCGGAGTACCGTGCCGAGTACGAGCCGGAGTTCGAAGTCCCGGCCCGGTACGCGTCCGTGGAGCACGGCGTTCGCCGCCAGCTCGGCCACGATCAGGGCGGCGGTGTCGGACCCCTCGCTGTCGTGCGGCACGCCCCAGGCGTCCAGCTGCCCGAGCGCGAGGATCCGGGCGAGCCGCGCGCCTCTGCGCGTACTGCTGAACCGCCGCGCGAACTCGACCGTGGGGGTGGTGATTTGCGGATTCATGTCACCGAGCGTGACGAGGTGTGCGTAGGCTGAACAGGGTCGTCGGCCCGACACCGGCTTTTCTGTACGGGTCCGGCGCACGCCCTGTACGAGTCTTCGCCCGTGACCCATGGAGGGGTGCATGGAGGAGGAAGAGGACATCACCTCGGACCTGTTCACCGCCGTGGGAGAGCAGATCAAGGTCCTGCGGATCCGGGCCGGGCTGACGCAGCGGGAGTTGGGCCGTCTGGTCGGGTACACGGAGAGCCAGATCTCGTCGATCGAGCGGGGCGTACGGGTCCCGCAGCCGGACTTCCTGGAGAAGGCGGACAAGCTCCTGAACGCGGGCGGCTTGCTGCTTGCGGTGAAGAAGTCGATCGAGAAGGCGCAGGCGAAGGCGCGGGTGCGGCATCCGGGTTGGTACCGGAACTACGCCTGGCTGGAGGCCTAGGCCCTCGAACTGCACCACTACGGCACGCAGGCCGTGCACGGGCTGCTCCAGACCGAGGCGTACGCACGCGCTCTGTTCACCCAGCGACGCCCGCTGCTGAGCGACGAGACGATCGAGAAGCGCGTGGCCGACCGACTCGCCCGCCAGGAGGTGCTTCAGCGCTGGCCCGCGCCGACTTTCAGCTTCGTGTTCCAAGAGGTTGTCCTGCAACAGCCCATTGGCGGGCGGGCCGTCCGGGTAGAACAACTCGGGCAGCTCCTGCGCATTGCCCAACTACGAACCGTCGAGCTCCAGGTCATGCCGACGGACCGTGAGGACTGTCCTGGCATCGACGGCCCATTCACCCTGCTCACCTCCAAGAAGGGGCGGCAGGTTGCATACACGGAGATCCAGGGCCATCCCCGGTTGATCACGGATCCCGAAGAGGTCCGCGTCATCGTCACCCGCTATGGGATCATCCGAGCGCAGGCTCTCACGCCCCGGGAGTCGCTGGCCCTGATCGAGAAGATGCTGGGAGACGCATGAACTGGTTCAAGAGCAGCTACAGCGGCGCCGAGGGCGGCGAGTGCGTTGAGGTCGCCTACGCCTGGCGCAAGTCGAGCTACAGCGACGGTGAAGGCGGCGCGTGCGTCGAAGTCGCCTCCCACCCCTCCGCAGTCCACATCCGTGACTCGAAAAACACCCCGGGCCCGGAAATCACCGTACTCCCGTCCGCCTGGGCCGCATTCGTCTCGTACGCCACTCGGTAAAACAAAAAAAGCGGCTGCGCCGACTTTGTAAGTCGGCGCAGCCGCCGCCGCTTTCGATCCGTCAGGATCAGACGTTCTCGAAGCGCCACTTCTGGTTTTCGCGGCCTTCCCAGGGCTCGATGATGAGCTGGGTCTTTTCCTTCTCGTCAGGCAGCGTTGCCACGCCGTCCATGTACGGGAAGTGGATCCGGAAGAAGCCGTCGCCGACGGGCTCGATCGACCACTGCTGGCCGTACGGTTGGGTGGCGATCAGCGGCGGGTAGATCCTGATGATGCTCTGCGCGAAGAAGACCGGGGTGCCACCGGTGGTGATCAGCTTGCTCCTGAGCTGGTAGACGTTGCCCGGGAACTGCTCGACCTCCCACTGCTGGTTCTCGCCCTTGTGGTAGCTGAAGCCGATGATCGGCGTGTTCGGCTCGATGCGGGCGTCGCGCACGTCGATCACGCGGTCCTGGTACGCGGCGTTCTTGATCACGTACGTGCCGTGGGTCAGAAACTCGGCTGCCATGAATCCTCCTGGGTCTAGAAGGGGACGGCTTTGATCGAGCGAGCCCCAACTTAGGCGCATCCGCCCGTTCCGTAACGGGGACTTCACGTCGTACGGCGAGAATGAGGATGGCCGGGGCGGGGTGCAATTCACCCCCGCTTTTCGGCCCGGTTGGCCGAGTAAACCATTCCCACTTCCGGGAATTGCGAGCTCGGGCGCGTCAAGGGCCGCAAGCGGAACCGCTCCCGCCCCGGAGCCCCTTCGGCCGTGGCCATACTTCCGAAACGACGAGGGGCCCGGCGCCACCCTCGGCGCCGGGCCCCTCCCTCCACTCAACCCCCTACACCGCCAGCAGCTCCGGCTTCGGCATGACCGCCGTCGCGAAGACCACCTGGGTGAGGAGCATGATCCCGAACAGCGCTCCCCCGCCGCCCAGTGCCAGTGGCAGCACCGGCATGAGCAGGAGGAAGGCCGCAGCCGTGCGGAAGCCGCCCGGTGTTCCGTACCTCTTGAGCAGGCCCAGGAGGAGGAGCAGGAACAGCGAGAGGGCCGCCACGAACAGCATCAGGTTGACGCCGTCCGCCAATTGCTCCCCGAAGGAGAGCGCCCCTCGCGGGGTCAGTGCCATGGCGAGGAACCAGCCGGCCGCGCAGAGCGGGACGTAGCGAACCGCGCAGCGCGGGAACCAGGGTGCGTGGGTCACTTCGGCGGGTCCTTCAGGCATTGGGCGGAGTTCCAGTACCGCATGTCCTTGTTGCCGTACCAGGGCATCGAGTCCAGACCGGACACGTTGTCCATCCGGTCATGGGCCACGACCAGCGGCTTCTGCGCCCGACGGTACTGGACGACCTCCATGTCGGGGTAGTGATCGCCCTTGCGGGTCACGGTCACCGAGCCCTTGTTGGCGGCGATCGTCACATGCGTGTCGACCGAGAACAGGGACATCAGACTGTTCACCCCCGCTATGCCCAGGTCCAGCTTGGACGAGTTCGAGTGGTACTGCCCGAGGAAGTTGTAGTTCACGATGTTCCGTCCGGTGACGCTCTCCGAGGGGTACTCGTTGAGCGACAGCGGGAACGCCGGGATCATCCTCGACGGCGACTCGACGTCGTAGCCGGAACCGCCGCCCGCCTGTCCCATCAGGTACGACGAGACGTGCTTGGTGGACGGCTTGGTGTGGGACGGCGAGACCTTGAAGGTCACGTCACCCGTGGCGGTGTCCCAGAACAGGACCATGCGGTAGGCCGCGTCCGGGTCCGTGGTGTACTCCCGGTCGTCGCCGAGCAGCTGGTAGCCCAGGCCCGGGATCTTCATCGCGTCCTTGGTGTGGATGAAGAACCGCATCATGATGATGCCCCGGTCGGGCCCCTTGCCCACGTTGAAGTGGCCGAACTGGGTGCCCTTCTCGCCGTGCGACCACATCGCCCGCAGGGCGCGGGCGAAGGACGACATCTTGGCGCGGTGGGCGACCTTGTGCACGATGTGCCGGACGATCCGCTTGATCCGGTGGATGACCTTCTTCACCGCGTGCTTGATCTTCTTGAACACATGGCCGATGTGGAACTCGCCGCTCGGGTCGCTGTCGGTGACCGGCGAGTTGTTGGCGTACGCGTACCCGTTGATCTGCTGCGGGTCGGACAGGTCCATGACCGGGTCCACCGAGGCGAACCGGCCGTTGGCCGCGTCGTACTCGCGCGCGCCCATATGGGTCAGGCCCGTGGACTTGTCGGTGGTGCCGCCCACGAAGCCCCGGTCGCCCGGCCAGCCCGTCTGCGGCTGGGTGCCGCGCGGGGTGCCGAACGGGCCGGAGGCGCGGCGCGTCACGCTGAGCGTCACCGAGTCGACCGCCACCTCGTCGGTGCCCTGGTGGTCGCCGAGCAGATAGGTGATCGAGCCGTCCGAGCCGCGCGCGACCGTGGCGTTGCCCGCGTTGTAGTAGCGCACCCCGCTCACGGAGTTGCTCGACTTGGTCAGCGTCAGCTCCTCGGCGCCCAGGTACAGCGTCACCGCGCCCGGGTCCCGGCGCAGCAGCCGGGAGCCGTCCGCGTCGTAGAGGAACGTGGACGTCTGGCCGCCGATCGTCGAGGAGGCGAGGTTGCCCTCCGCGTCCCAGGTCAGCTGCTGGTCACCGGCGGCCGTCACCCGGCGGGTGGTGTTGCCGGAGGCGTCGTACTCGAACGAGTCGGTGCGCGCCCCGGGGCCGGTGATGCCGACCGTGTCCAGGCCGTGCGGCCGGGTCTCGCCCGGCTGCGGGTAGGAGTAGCCGCGCCGGACGTCCTTGCTGGTGTCGCCGGTGACGTCGTGCTGGACCTCGGAGGCCCGGTTGCCGACCGTGTCGTAGGTGTACGAGTACCAGTACGGGTCGACGCCGCCCACCTTCGGGCGCACGTCCGTCGACGGCTTCAGCGCGCAGTCGTCCGTGCCCGTCCACGCGTGCGAGAGCCGCGCCGCGAAGTCGTACGTGAAGCACTGCGTGTCGGTGACCGTCTTGTCGTCGCGGTCGTTGCGGATGCGGGTGATGTTGCCCGCCGGGTCGTAGCCGTAGACCTTGCTGTCGATGGTCTGCGGGCCCTGCGTCTCGCGGTCGTTGACCACGCTGCTGAGCCGTTTGGTGTCCTCCTCGTAGGTGAACGTCTGGACCGTGCGGGCGCCGACCGAGCCGAGCACGGTCTGCAGCAGGTCGCCGGAGGGCGCGTACTGGTTGCCCAGCGAGTAGACGTCCGTGCCGTTGCCGACCGTGGTCGCCAGACCGTAGTCCGTGTAGCCCTGGCGGACCGTCTCGGCGGGCAGCCCGCCGCCGGCCGGGAAGGTCGTCGTGTTGGCGAGACCGGTGTTCGGCGTGAAGGTGGAGGTGAACTCGTAGGTGCCCTGGAGCTTGCCCTCGGCCGCCGGGACCGTGATCACCGAACCGGTGGCCCGGCCCGCCGCGTCATAGCCCTTCACGGCCGTGGTGTAGGCGTTGCCGTTGTCCCAGCGGGTCGACGAGCTCAGCATCTTCTTGCCGCCGGTCAGCGAGTCGTACGTCCACTCGGCCAGCTTGGGACCGGTGTCGCTGTCCTTGCGCAGGCTGGTGGGACGGCCGATCTCGTCGTAGGTGTACGCCAGGACCGTGCCCCGGGCGTCCTTCGTCGTCGCCGTCTTGCCGTCGGGCGTGAAGGTCGTGGAGACGACGCCCTTGTCCGGGTCCGACGAGGAGATCTGGCGGCCCCGCAGGTCGAAGGTGGCCGACCAGGTGTTGCCCGCCGCGTCCACCGCCTTGGTGAGGCGGTCGGCGGTGTCGTACGTGTACTTCAGCGCCTCGTACTTGTCGGGGCTCGCGCCGATCACCGGGTTGCCGTCCTTGTACTGGCGCAGCTCCACCGGCTTGTCGTGGGCGTTGTTGACCACCAGCGTGGCCGTCGCCCCGGTCGGCGGGACGGTCGCCGTCCAGTTGCCTCCGTAGGTGGTGGTCGTGCGCCACCGCTCGCTGCCCTTGGTCACCGCGATGGACGCGGTGGCGCGGCCCATACCGTCGAACTCGGTCACGGTCTGCGCCGGGACCTGGCTGTCGGCCACCGAGAAGAGGGTGTTCACGACCGGCTGGTCGTTGTAGTACTCGGCGTTGTCCTTGTAGGTGCGGCCCTGGCTGTCGTAGAAGGTGTCCGTGATCAGCCGGCCCGTGCCGCCGTACGCCTCGGTCTGGGTCTGCCGCTTGCGCAGCAGCCCGTCGTAGAGGGTGACCGCCTTGCGGTACTTGCCGCTCTCCAGGAGCGTGTTGGAGGTGACGGCGGTGGGGCCGTCGTTGCGGACCTGGTAGGAGAAGGTGACGTCGGCCGAGGCGGGCTTGACCCGGCCCGGCTTCCAGGCGGCGGTGAGCTGCCCGAGCGCGTCGTACTCCTGGCTGGTGACGCGGCCGTTGGCGTCGGTCGCCTTCACCGTGAGCCCGCGCAGCCCGTCGAGGTCGACGCTGGTGGTGAAGCCCTTGTTGTCGGTGGTCTTCACCGACGTGGGCTGGGCGCCGGTCGCCGGGGTGTAGGCAGTGAGGGTCTTGGCGTTGGCGGCGTCGATGGTCTGCGTCATCCGCCCGTACGCGTCGTAGAGCGCGGTGGAGGTGGTGACGTACACCGGGAGCCCGGCGCTGTAGTGGTCCAGCTCCTCGATCTTGGCGGGCATCGCCTTGCCCGCGACGGGCGCGGCGCCGTACGCGCTGGTGTCGTACGTGGTGCGGGTCTCGCCCGTGATGGTGCTCGCCGAGGCGGCCGTGCCGCAGGTGGTGGAGCTCTTCTGCTCGTCGGCGATGTAGGAGATCAGGTGGTTGGTGGTGTCCGGGGTGACGTAGGTGGTGCGGGTGCACTGCTCGTCGCCGGAGACCGCCAGGTCGCCCTCGTCCGAGGTGGTGAGGGTCTGGCCGTAGGAGTCGAAGGTGTCCGTGGTGCGCGTGGTCTGCCAGCTGCCGTCGTCCATCAGGGACCGGCCGGTGGTGGTCTCCGTGTCCGACTGGTAGGCGTGCAGATCGGTGGTGCCCGGCCGGGTCTGCGTCGCGGTCAGCTTCGACCACGGCTTCTCCACCGACGACTCGACGATCTTGCCGCCGTCCTTGTCGTAGCTGACGCTCTCCAGCTCCTTGCCGCTGTACTGCTCGGCGTCGGTGTACAGGGTGCCGAAGGAGTCGGCCACCTGGGCGCCGTCGACACCCCGGAGGTAGGTGGTCTCCGACAGCGTCCTGTTGCTGGTGCCGGTGCGGGTGCGGACCTTGCCGTAACCCCGGTAGTCGCTGTACGTGCGGTGCTTGTCGAGGGTGAACTCGCTGGTGTCCTTGGCCCAGGCGATACCGCCCAGGTACTCGTACTCGGTCACCTCCGAGTCGGTGCCCGCGACCTTGTCGTCCTCGGTCACCTTGGTCACCACGTACTTGTGGAACCAGTCCTTGACCGGCTGGGAGCCGCCCTCGGGGGTCCACCAGTTCGGGTAGCAGCGCTTGGTGTTGGTCGCCTCGGCGGGCGGGCTGGCGTAGGTGCACTCGGTGGGCGAGTACTCGACGAGCGTGTCGCCGCCGTACTCGGAGCTCACCTTGGTGATCCGGTACTTGTTCAGCGGCGGGCGGCCCTCGGAGGCGTCCACGCGGTTGGGCATCAGCGTGCCGCCGAACGTCACCGCCGGGTTCGACAGGGCGGTGCCGCCCGCCTTGCCGGTACGGACGATCGAGTCGAGCCACAGCCCGTTGCCGCCGGTGTCACCGGTGCCGGGGAAGCTCTGGCCGAGGGTCCAGGTGTCGATGTCGGCGTAGCCGGTGCCCTTGAGGACCTGGGTGGAGACCGAGGTCAGCCGCTTCTTCGACCAGAACGACGGCGAGCCGTTGAGGCAGTCCGCGCCGACCGTGCAGACCTCGTCGACGGGCGTGTCCGGCCAGTTGGAGGCGTGCGCCTTGTCGAAGGCGCAGTCGGTGGCCGTGCCGAGGCAGCGGTCGGCCATGACGAAGTTCACCTTGGCGGCGGGCTGGGCCGAGTAGACCTGCCCGGCGCGGTGCCCGTACTCGATGTGGTCGAGGTAGCCGCCGCGCGTGTAACCGGCGTCCGCCTTGGGCTTCGTGGTCGTCGACCCGCCGGAGTTCTTGGCGTACGCGTTCTTCTCCTGGGTGTAGAAGAGCGCCATCGCGTTGCCGTGCGGGTCGACCACGTAGTCGAGGTTCCAGCGCCAGGCCTGGTTGCGGACGGAGTCGGTGAAGGCGGTGGCGTGCCCGGGCTCGCCGGTGTGGTTCCCGTAGACGGGAACGGTGTACGTGGACCCCGTCTCGGTCTTGCCGGTGGCCCAGCCGGGAAGACGGTTCTTGCCGAACCAGTACTGGGTGCCGTCGAGCGTGGTCACCTTCCAGTACTCGTTGTCGTCGTCGCCGTTGTTGGTGTCGGTGGCGGTGCCCTTGACCCGCTCGACGCGGGAGCCGTCGTCGTCGGCGGGCCGCCAGATGTCACCGGTCCCGGTCTTGACGAGCGGGGTGGAGGACCCGTTCAGCGACATCACGGCGTTGTCCGAACGCCAGCACAGGTCACCGGACTTGGCGGGGGCGTTGGTACCGGTCCCGTTGTCGTCCTTGCACCCCATGAACTGCCGCTCGATGAACCCCATCTCCATCGACCACCCCTCACCGATCGAGGAGGGCTGGTTGTTGGTGGCGGCGGTACGCCCGTCCACCCCGGAGGAGGAGTACCCGAGGGCGAGCTTGGGGGTCAGGTCGCCGGGGACGGGCGGCACTTGAAGGGGGTACTCCCAGGAGAACCCGCCTTCGTTGCCGCCCGCGGCCCAACTCCCGCTGGGCGAGAGCGAGGTGGCCTTGAAGTCCCCGTTGGCGCCGTCGGGGGTGGCGGTGGCGGCGAGAACGGTGAAGGAGGGAGCCGAGGCCGTCTTCGCTGTGGCCGCGTCCGCTGTGGCCGCACCTGCCCCCGTCCCGTCTGCTGTGGGCATTCGTTCCGCTGGGGCGGAACGGGTGGGCACAGCGGACCCACGGCGTGCAGCCGCTCCCCTACCCGCGCCCACGACGGCGTCCGGCGCAACCTCGACCTCAGCCGTGAGCAACCCGGACTTGGAGTCGTTACGCGAAACCAGCGGCGTAACCGTCCGACACTCCGCCTTCTCCGGCGTCGTCAGCGCACAGGACGGCAGCTGCACCAGCCGCAACCGCGAAGCCCAGTCCGCCCCGTACGCCCCCCGAAACGCGTTGTAGTCGAGCTGAACGGACGCCCGCCCCGCCGCAGCCCCCCGGTCGTCGCGCGCGACCCCGAGCACGACCCCGTCGAGCCCAAGACGGTCCGCCGCCTTCCGGTCACCCATCCGCACCCGCACCTTGGCAGGCGCACCCCCCTTGGAGGACTTGGGCGCGAGCGGCGCGACCCCGACGGGACTACCCGGCGCGGCAGCGTGACGCGATCCGGCCACACTCCGCCCCGCCGCACTCTTTGCCAACGCATCCGCCGCGACCCGCCCCAGGTCGACCTCGCTGTCCCCGGCCTTCGGCCAGGTCACCTTGGGCGCCTTCCAGGGCCGCTTCGAAGTCTCGCTGGAGCCGACGGCCCCCTCTTTGCCCAGCTCGGAGCCCCGCACCGAGGCCGTCTTCTGTACCGAACGCACCGAGAAGTCGACCTTCCCGGCCGCCGCCGCGACCGTCGGCAGCAGCGTGACCAGTACCGCGCTCGCCGTGAGCGCGCCGACCGCCGCCGTGGTGCGACGGCGTCTGCCTCCCGAGTCCTCGTCGAATCTCCGTATCCCCACCCGTGAACGAGTCACCTGGAACTCTCCAACTCTCCGTATTCAGCTCAAAAGGCGCCCCAAGGGAGGGGCGCCGGGGGGAACTTAACACCAAGGAATTTACGGGCGGAAGAACAATTCACCGTGCGAACACCGCAGTTGGGAGGGGATGTAACGAGAGGAGAACGATCGCCGAACCATACATACTCAAAGGCGCAGCCAAGTGTGCGAAGGGGCCAGTTCGGACGTTATTCCGGCGTTACGCTCCCGCTCTGCAAGCAGCATTAACTGATATGAGGGTGGGGACTGGTGAGGGGACATCACATGCGCCGGGGCAGACGCCTGCCGGCCGCACTGATGGCAGCCGCGCTCGGCGCGGGCGGCCTTGTTCAACTGGCCGCAGCACACACGGCCTTTGCGGACGAGATCACCGACAACGGTACGCAGAGCCGGACAAGTGCGCATGGAACCAAGGCTTCCGTGGCCGGAATTGGCAATTCCGGAGCGGATAATTCCGGAACTACCACTTCCGGAGCCAGCACTTCCGGAGCTGAGAATTCCGGTACCGGTGAGACCCAGGCCCTCGCGCAGGCGAAGCGGTCCGGCCGCCAGGTCGAGATCCTGGACCGCCGCGACGAGATGACGCAGGTGCTGGCCAACCCGGACGGGTCGCTCACCATGCGCCAGTACGTACGCCCCGCCTTCGCCCGCGTCGGCGGCGCCTGGCGCACGGCCGACGCCACGCTGGAGCGGGGCGCCGACGGCCGCCTCGCCCCGGCCGCCGCCACCTTCGGCATCTCCTTCTCCGGCGGCGGCACCGGCCCGCTCGCCACCCTGACGAAGGACGGCCGGACCCTCTCGGTCTCCTGGCCGGACGCGCTGCCGCAGCCCCGCGTCGAGGGCGACACGGCTCTCTACCCCGAGGTGCTGCCCGGCGTCGACCTCACCCTGCGCGCCGACACCGACGGCTTCGCCCAGCACCTGGTCGTCAAGACCCGGGAGGCGGCGGCCAACCCGCGCCTGGCCGAGCTGTCGCTCGCGCTGCACACGGCGGGCGCCGCCCTGAAGGCGGACGCCAAGGGCAATCTGACGGCCACCGACACCCGTACCGGCGCCCGGCTGTTCAGCGCCCCCGCGCCAACCATGTGGGACTCCTCGCACCTGCCCAAGCAGGCGGCGGCCCAACTGGTGCGCGGCACCCGCCCGACCACCGCCGAGACCGCGCCGCCCAAGCTGGTGGCGATGGGCACGAAGGTCACCGCCGACCGGCTGCGGATCACCCCGGACGCGGCGATGCTGAAGGACCCGAAGACGGTCTTCCCGGTCGTCATCGACCCGATCTTCTCCGGCGGCGGCCGCAACAACTGGGCCATGGCCTACAAGCAGTCGGGCAACTCCTCGATCGCCAACACCGCGTACTGGAACGGCGGCACGTTCAGCGACAAGCTCGCCCGGGTCGGCCACGAGACGTCGACCAACGGCACCGCCCGCTCGTACTTCCAACTGAACACCAAGGGCCTGGCCGGGTCGAAGATCATATCGGCCAAGTTCAACGTCTTCAACAGCTACTCGTGGTCGTGCACCAAGACCCCGGTGGAGCTCGGCCTGACCGGCCCCATCTCCTCCTCCACCACCTGGAACAACCAGCCCGCCTGGAAGCAGACCCTCCAGGAGAAGACGTTCGCGCACGGCTGGTCCTCGACCCAGTGCGCCGCCGCCGGCGAGGACTTCGACGCCGACGCGATCAAGACCGCGGTGCAGGCGGTCGCGGACGCCGGCGACAACGACATGACGCTGGGCCTGCGCTCGCGCCAGGACTTCGAGGGCAACGAGCAGAGCTGGAAGAAGTTCCAGAACGACCCGAGCCTGGAGATCACGTACAACACGGCGCCGAAGGTCGACTCCTCGGCCGCCTACCAGGGCTCCTGGGCGCCCGGCGCGAGCGGGCTCGTGCAGGTGGCCTGCGCCACCGACCCGGCCGCGTTCCCGGTCGTCGGCAACAACGGCCTCACCCTCACCGCGAAGATCTCCGACCCGGAGGGCGGCCAGCTCACCGGCGCCTTCCAGCTGAAGGACTACGACACGGGCGCGGTGGTCGCGTCGCCCACCTCGACGGTGGCCGCGGGCGGCACCGCCCAGGCCCGGATCGACGGCTCACTGCTCGCCACCGGCAAGCGCTACAGCTGGTCCGTCCAGTCCCGTGACGGCCTGGACACCTCGGCGTGGACCACGGCCTGCGGCTTCGGCGTCGACAAGGCCGCGCCCGCCAAGCCCACCGTCGCCGCCACCGACGGCCACGCCCTGGACGTGGCCGAGGTGCCCGCGCGCACCGACCGTACGGTCAAGTTCGCCTCCGCCGACGCCGGCGGCGTCGACGGCTTCTGCTACGCGCTCAACCAGCCGCTGTCGGTGTCGAACCTCAAGTGCCCCAACGGTACGTACGTGAAGGCGGCCGCCGACGGCACCGCCACGGTGACCGTCAAGCCCAGCCTGTGGCCCAACAACCGGCTGCACGTGGAGGCGTACGACAAGGCGGGCAACACCTCGGCGTACGACGGCGGTTCCGCGCCGACCGACACCACGCTGATCGCCACCGACCGGCCCATGTACGTGCACGACGCCGCCGGGCGGGTCCAGGGCGACCTGCCGGGCGACCTCGACGGCGACGGGCAGATCGACCTGCTGGCCACCGCCTCCGACGGCACCCTGCGGCTGCTCGGCGGCAAGGGCGACGGCACCCTGAAGGCGCCGCGCACCCTCGCCTGGGGCGGCTGGAACGGCGCGCGCATCGCCCACCGGGGCGACTTCATCGCCGCCACCGACGGCCAGACGATGGACGGGTACGAGGACTTCTTCGTCAAGATCGGCAACAAGCTCTACCTGTACCCCGGCGACGGGAACGGGATGCCGCTCACCACCCAGCGCAAGGAGCTGCTGCGCCCCACCGGCAAGGACAACGGTCCCCTGACCGGCCCTGGCGGCCTCTGCCTGGACGTGAAGTCGGCGAACACCGCCAACGGCACCCCGCTCCAGATCTACACCTGCAACGCCACCACCGCGCAGGACTTCCAGCTCACCGGCGGCGCCCTGAAGGTGCTCGGCAAGTGCGCGGCGGCCGCGGGCACGGACCTGGCCTCGCCGGTCCAGCTCGCCGACTGCGACGGCAGTCCGGCCCAGCAGTGGCTCGACCGCGGTGACGGCTCCCTGCTCAACCAGGGCTCCGGCCGCTGCCTGGACGTGGCGGGCGGCGCCGTCGTCAAGAGCACGCCCGTGCAGATCCTCACCTGCGACGGCGACGCGACGCAGGACTGGGTCGTCCCCGGCACCTGGGCGGGCACCGGTCAGATCCTCACCCCGCGCGACGCCGACGGCATGCCCGGCGCCGACCTGATCGTCCAGGAGGGCGAGGGGATGTGGCTGTACTCCGGCACGGCCGAGGGCCCGCTCGCGGCGGAGCCCGGCTCGTACAAGCTGCTCCCGGCGAAGCAGTTCGGCTTCACGTCCTGGGACCGCTTCGACTTCACCGCGCCCGGTGACGTCAACGGCGACGGCATCCCCGACCTGCTCGGCCGCCACGTCACCACGGACCCGGCGAGCGCGGACTACGGCAAGCTGTACCTGTACCCGGGCACCCGGACCCTGGACGCCTCGGGCAACTCGACGTACGGCATCGGGACCCGCACCACCTACGGCCCGAGCGCCTGGCAGTCGACGAACATCCCGTTCTTCGCGAGCGCGGGCAATGCGCAGGGCCAGGTCGTCGACACCGGCACGTACCTGAAGTTCGTCCCGACGACGGGCCAGGAGACCCCGGACTTCTGGGCGGTCTTCAAGGCGGCGCCGGGGGGCCTGCGCTTCTATCCGGGCACGGCGACTGTGCACGGCACGTCGGTGGTCGTGGGGGATGCGGCGCTGGTGTCGGATGTGGTGGGGCTCTTCTAGACCTGTTCGTACGTGACTGTGCCCGCCCCCGATGGATCGGGGGCGGGCACAGTCACATCTGCGGCTACTGAACCGCGCCGTCCTCCTGGCTGCGGTTTGCCTCCAGGCGGGCCTTGGCGGACTCGACCTTGGTGACGATCTGGGCGGACATCTCGTCGCGCTGCTTGCGCAGCAGGACGAAGCTCAGCGGTGCGGAGAGGACCAGCGCGAGCAGGACGACCCAGATCGCGTTGGCGTCGCCGAGGCCCGCGGGCATGATCCCGAAGTGGACCAGCAGGGCGACGAACACCAGGCAGCCGACGAAGACGGCGACGCGCATCGCGGTGTACCGGACGGCTGCGCTCGGCTTGGCGATGTTCACGGCTGACCTTCTCTCTCGTACGGCGATCCTGCCCGACTAGTGAAGCACGCCCGATATTGGATCAATTCAGGGGCCCTCAGAGCCGCATCGCCTGCGGCGACTCGCGCAGGTCCGGGTCCGGGCCGTCGTACTCGCGGATGATCTCGTAGCGGGTGTTGCGCTCCACCGGGCGGAACCCGGCCTCGCGGATCAGGTCGAGGAGGTCGTCGCGGGTCAGCTTGTTGGGCGTGCCGTAGTTGTCCGCGTCGTGCGTGATCTTGTACTCGACGACCGAGCCGTCCATGTCGTCCGCGCCGTGCTGGAGCGCGAGCTGGGTGGTCTGCAGGCCGTGCATCACCCAGAAGCACTTCACGTGCGGCACGTTGTCGAACAGCAGGCGGGAGACCGCGAAGGTCTTCAGGGCCTCGGCGCCGGTCGCCATCGTGGTGCGCGCCTGGAGGCGGTTGCGGACCTTGCCGTCCTTCATGTCCACGAAGTCGTGCTGGTAGCGCAGCGGGATGAAGACCTGGAAGCCGCCGGTCTCGTCCTGGAGCTCGCGCAGGCGCAGCACGTGGTCGACGCGGTGACGGGGCTCCTCGATGTGCCCGTACAGCATCGTCGAGGGGGTCTTGAGACCCTTCTCGTGGGCGAGGCGGTGGATCCGCGACCAGTCCTCCCAGTGGGTGGCGTGGTCGACGATGTGCTGGCGGACCTCCCAGTCGAAGATCTCCGCGCCGCCGCCGGTGAGCGATTCGAGGCCCGCCTCGATGAGCTCGTCGAGGATCTCGCTCGCACTCAGCCCCGAGATCGTCTCGAAGTGGTGGATCTCCGTCGCCGTGAACGCCTTCAGGCCGACGTTCGGCAGCGCCTCCTTGAGGGCCTTGAGCGAGCGCGGGTAGTAGCGCCAGGGCAGCGACGGGTGGAGCCCGTTGACGATGTGCAGCTCGGTGAGGTTCTCGCTCTCCATCGCCTTGGCGAGCTTGACCGCCTCCTCGATGCGCATCGTGTACGCGTCCTTCTCGCCCGGCTTGCGCTGGAACGAGCAGTACGCGCAGGACGCGGTGCACACGTTCGTCATGTTGAGGTGCCGGTTGACGTTGAAGTGGACGACGTCACCGTTCTTGCGGGTGCGCACCTCGTGCGCGAGGCCGCCGAGCCAGGCCAGGTCGTCCGACTCGTAGAGCGCGACGCCGTCCTCGCGGGACAGCCGCTCACCGGCCCGGACCTTCGCCTCCAGCTCGCGCTTGAAGCCCACATCGGCGATGGACGCGGTCATGCGGCGGCCTCCCAAATATCTCCGTACACAGCCTCACCCACGTTACGCCCCCACTTACTCGGGCAATTCGCCGACCCGGTTCTCCCACTTGGTGGAGAGGACGATCGTCGTCCGGGTGCGCGAGACGCCCTTGGTGGAGCCGAGGCGGCGGATCGTCTTCTCCAGTCCGTCGACGTCCGAGGCGCGGATCTTGAGCATGTACGAGTCGTCGCCGGCGATGAACCAGCAGTCCTCGATCTCCTCCAGGTCGCGCAGCCGGCGGGCGACGTCCTCGTGGTCGGCGGCGTCGGAGAGCGAGATGCCGATGAGGGCGGTCACGCCGAGGCCGAGGGAGGCGGCGTTGACGGTGGCGCGGTAGCCGGTGATCACCCCGGCCGCCTCAAGACGGTTGATGCGGTCGGTGACGCTGGGCCCGGAGAGACCGACGAGCCGGCCGAGCTCGGCGTACGAGGCCCTGCCGTTCTCCCGCAGGGCCTGGATGAGCTGCCTGTCCACGGCGTCCATATGCCTGAAGCCTTCCATTGTTCAGCAATACCGCGAGTTTAGGTGTAGAATCTAAGGTACACAGGGTCGAGGCCCTGCGAATCATTCAGCTGCTTGCATCATTTTCCAGCAGATCAAAGACGATCTTTCAGGAGTGTCGACACCGTGTACACGATCGAGATGGCCTACGCCCGTATGCGCGAGCTTCAGGACCTGGCCAACCGCTCGCGTGCCCACCAGCCCACCGCGACGAAGCGCCGCGCTCTGAAGCGCGCCGCGAAGAAGCGCTAACCGGAAGGCCGGGAGCCTCCTCCCAGCTCTCCCTCCCAGCGGCGGTACAAGCTGTGCGGCACGCCCGCCGCGTCCAGCACCCGCCCCGCGACGAAGTCCACCAGATCCTGGATGTGCGTCGCCCCCGCGTAGAACGCCGGAGAGGCGGGCAGCACCACGGCGCCCGCCTCGTCCAGCGTCACCAGGTGCCTGAGCGTCTGCCCGCCCAGCGGCGTCTCCCGCACCGCGACCACCAGCCGGCGCCGCTCCTTGAGCGTCACGCTCGCGGCCCGCTGCAACAGGTCCTTCGAAAGCCCCAGCGCCACCCCGGCCACACAGGCCGTACTGGCGGGCACGATCAGCATCCCCTTGACCGGGTACGACCCGGACGACGGCCCGGCGCCGAGATCACCGGCGCTCCAGTGCCGTACGCGCGCCACGTCCACCTCGAAGGTGCCCGGCTTCCCGTCCGCCCCCCGCGCCAGCCACTGGGCGAGGTCCTCGCGCCAGTGCGCGTCGCGGAAGGCGATCCCCGTCTCGTCGAGCAGCGTCAGCCGCGAGGCCCGCGAGACCACCAGGTCCACGCTCTCGCCCGCGTCCAGCAACCCCCGCAGCACGGCGGCCGCGTACGGCGTCCCGGACGCGCCGGACACCCCGACGACCCAGGGCGTGCGCGACGCCGCCTCTCGCTGACTGTGTACGTTCACCTGCTCCACGTGTCCGAGCCTATCCGGCCATCCGGGGGCGGGAACGGTCACACCGAGAGCCCGCGCACCAGCAGGTCGAGGAGCGCGCAGACGAAGAGCGAGATCCCGATGAACCCGTTCGTGGTGAAAAACGCTCGGTTGAGGCGCGAGAGGTCGTGCGGCTTGACGATCGTGTGCTCGTAGACGAACGCCACCGCCACGACCACCAGGCCGATCCAGAAGAACGCCCCGGCGTCGGTCGCCAGCGCGTACCAGACGAGCAGCGCCGTGGTGACGGCGTGGCAGGCGCGGGCGCCGCGGATCGCGTTCGGCACGCCGAACCGGGCCGGCACCGAGAGGACGCCGCACTCGCGGTCGGACTCGACGTCCTGGCAGGCGTAGATCAGATCGAAGCCGCCGATCCAGACGCCGACCGCGAGGCCCAGGATCACCGCGTCCCAGGACCACTCGCCGGTGATCGCCAGCCAGCCGCCGACGGGGCCCATGGCCTGCGCGAGCCCCAGGATGGCCTGCGGGAAGTTGGTGAACCTCTTGCCGTACGGATACACCACCATCGGGATCACCGCGATGGGCGCGAGGGCCAGGCAGAGCGGGTTGAGCAGTCCGGCGGCGGCCAGGAAGACGGCCAGCGCGATCAGCGCGCCGGTCCAGGCCGAGCGCACCGACACGGAGCCGGTGACCAGTTCGCGCTGGGCCGTACGGGGATTGCGGGCATCGAGCTCGCGGTCGATGATCCGGTTGCAGGCCATCGCGAACGTGCGCAGCCCCACCATGGCGATGGTGACCAGGAGCAGCTTGCCCCAGTGGATCTCCTCGTCCAGCTGGAACATCGCGGTGAGGGCGGCGATGTAGGCGAAGGGCAGCGCGAAGACCGAGTGCTCGATCATGACCAGGCGCAGGAACGCCTTGGTCCGGCCGGGCTGCGGAACGGCTGCGGCAGAGGCGCTCACTTGAGGCCGTACTCCTTCCAACGGCGGTCGACCATCGCCGCCGTGTCCGGGTCCGACTCGACCATGTGCGGCCAGCCGCCGTCCCGGGTGTAGCCCTCCTCGGGCCACTTCGCGGTCGCGTCGATCCCCGCCTTGCCGCCCCAGAACTGCTGGTACGAGGCGTGGTCGAGGTGGTCGACCGGGCCCTCGACGACGGTGAGGTCACGGGCGTAGTCGGTGTTGCCGAGGGCCCGCCAGGACACCTCGTGCAGGTTGTGCACGTCGCAGTCGGCGTCGACGACCACGATGAGCTTGGTGAGCGACATCATGTGCGCTCCCCAGATCGCGTGCATCACCTTCTGCGCGTGCTTGGGGTACTTCTTCTCGATCGAGACGATCGCGCAGTTGTGGAAGCCGCCGGACTCCGGCAGGTGGTAGTCGACGATGTCCGGCACGATCACCTTGAGCAGCGGCAGGAAGAACCGCTCGGTGGCGCGCCCCAGCGGCCCGTCCTCGGTCGGGGGCCGCCCCACGACGATGGACTGGAGCAGCGGGCGCTTGCGCATGGTCACGCAGTCGATGGTGAGCGCGGGGAACGGTTCCTGCGGCGTGTAGAAGCCGGTGTGGTCCCCGAACGGCCCCTCCGGCAGCATCTCGCCGGGCTCCAGCCACCCCTCGATGACGACCTCGGCGTGCGCCGGGACCTGGAGCGGCACGGTCTTGCAGTCGACCATCTCGACGCGCTTGCCCTGGATGAACCCGGCGAGCATGTACTCGTCCATGTCACCGGGCAGCGGCGCGGTGGAAGCGTACGTGACGGCGGGCGGGCAGCCGAAGGCGATGGCGACGGGCAGCCGCTCGCCCTTCTTGGCCGCCACGGCGTAGTGGTTGCGGCTGTCCTTGTGGATCTGCCAGTGCATGCCGATGGTGCGCTTGTCGTGGCGCTGGAGCCGGTAGAGGCCGAGGTTGCGCACGCCCGTCTCGGGGTGCTTGGTGTGGGTGAGCCCGAGGTTGAAGAAGGACCCGCCGTCCTCCGGCCAGGTGAACAGGGCGGGGAGCTGGTCCAGGTCGACGTCGTCGCCGGTGAGGACGACCTCCTGGACGGGGGCCTCCTTCACCTTCTTCGGGGGGACGTGGACCATCGAGCCGAGCTTGCCGAAGGCCTCCCGGACGCCGACGAAGCCGTGCGGGAGCTCGGGCTTGAGCAGCCCGCCGATCTTCTCGCTGATCTCCTCGTACGACTTGAGGCCGAGGGCCTTGAGGAGCCGCCGGTCGGTGCCGTACACGTTCATGGCCAGGGGCATCGCCGCGCCCTTGACGTTCTCGAAGAGGAGCGCGGGCCCGCCGGCCTTGTTGACGCGGTCGACGATCTCCCCGACTTCCAGGTACGGGTCGACTTCGGCCTTGATGCGGATGAGGTCGCCCTCACGCTCCAGCGCCCTCAGGAGCGAGCGAAGATCGTCGTAAGCCATGGGGCCAAGTATCGGGCACCGGTTACCCTGGGCCGGTCACCGGGGCTGCCGGACGCCCCGCCGCCGTTCCCTGGGGGGACCACCCGAACATGCTCAGGTATCTGCCGTTCCTGCTGGTCCTGGCGCTGTGGATCTACGCGTTCATCGACTGTCTGAATACGCCGGAGGAGGAGGTGCGGGGGCTTCCGAAGGTGGTGTGGGTCATCGTGATCCTGCTCTTCGGCGAAGTCCTTCTCGGCCCGGTCGCCTGGCTCTTCGCGGGCCGCCCGCGCCGCGTGGCCCCCGGCCCTTCCTGGACGGCCCCGGACGACAACCCGGAGTTCCTGGCAAGCCTGAAGCTGCCACCGAAGGACGACCCCCAGCCGTAACGGGCGTTTTGGCCCCCACCCCACCCCTTCCCTAAACCCTCCGGGGGTGGGTGGGGGCGGAGCTGGTCTCCCGGGGGGCTACGCCCCCGGACCCCCAGGCGGGGCCTGCGGCCCCTGCACCCCGCTTTCGGGGCTTCGCCCCGGACCCCGCCGGTGGCACGGGGTGGGTGGGTAAGCCTGCTTGTCTGCGGGCCGTCTGTGGCTGGTCGCGCAGTTCCCCGCGCCCCTAAAAGCGCCCCTCCGGGCCGCCCCGGGGATTGCCGCGCAGCGGCATCTAAGGGGCGCGGGGAACTGCGCGACCAGTTGGGGATGGTCCGCAGACGCGCTCAGAGGGGTCTGGGGGCGCAGCCCCCAGCAGCCCGCCCCGACCCACCACCCGGCCGCCCGCCCAGGGCTTCAGGGAAGGGGCGGGGTGGGGAATCCCCCTAGCCCCCGGCGTACGCCGCCCGTAGTTCCTGCCACCGCCCCGCCGACCACGTCGACCAGTCCTTCGGGCGGCCCGACAGCGCGTCCACGAGGAAGTCGAAGTGGTCGTGCCACCCCGCCAGGCAGTCAAGACGCAGCGCGTCATCCCCGGCGAACTCGTTCGTGAAGCGCAGCACCGTCGCAGACGGAGACACGGACTCCAGGTGGAACCGGATCCGACCGTGGAGGTCGACCGTGTACTCGGCCACAGTCTCCGGCGCCCAGGCGGTGACATGCCCGGAGTGCACCCCCTCCGGCCCCGCGTTCAGCCACCGCAGCGTCACCGCGCCACCAAGACGGGGCTCCAGCACATCCACCGCGCAGAGCCACCCGCGCAGGCCCTCGGGCGTGGCGACGGCCGTCCAGACCCGCTCCTGCGGGTGCGGCAGGTGGAGCTCGTAGCGGAGGAGCCAGGCGCCGTCGTGGGTCTCACTGGTGCCATGAGGGATCACATCCGTCATGGCACCAGTGTCACCCGAACAGACGCGCGGCGCCCTTCGGCTATACGCCCGCGTACGAGTGCTTGCCGTTCACGAAGATGTTGACGCCGTAGTAGTTGAAGAGCCAGCAACCGAACGCGAGCAGCGCCAGCGTCGCGGCCTTGCGGCCCTTCCAGCCCGCCGTGGCGCGCGCGTGCAGGTAGCAGGCGTACGCGACCCACGTGATGAAGGACCAGACCTCCTTGGGGTCCCAGCCCCAGTAGCGGCCCCACGCGTCGCCCGCCCAGATCGCGCCCGCGATGATCGTGAACGTCCAGAGCGGGAAGACCGCCGCGTTGACCCGGTAGGCGAACTTGTCCAGGGACGCAGCGGCCGGCAGCCGCTCCAGGACCGAGGTGGCGAAGTTGCCCGGCTTGCCGCCCTCCGCGAGCTTCGCCTCGTACCGGTCCCGGAAGAGGTAGAGGATCGTGGCGACGGCGCCCACGTAGAAGACCGCGCCGCAGAAGATCGCGGTGGAGACGTGGATCCACAGCCAGTACGAGTGCAGGGCGGGAACCAACTGGTCGCTGGCGGTGTACAAGACAGTGACAGCGAGGCCGAGGTCGAGGAGGACCGAGGTGACCAGCGGAAGGCCCAGCCAGCGCACGTTCTTCTTCAGCGCGAGCAGCGTGACGTACACACCGACGGCGACGGTGGAGAAGGTCAGGTTGAACTCGTACATGTTGCCCCACGGCGCCCGCTGCACGGACAGCGCGCGGGTGAGCACCCCGGAGAACTCGACGAGGAACGCGAGCACGGTGAAGGACACGGCGATACGGCCGTAGAGGTCGCCCTTCACATCGCCGCCCGCCGCGCCCGGCCCGTCGGGCACGTCGCGGTTGCCGGACGAGGAGCGGGTGACGACCTTGGGCCGCTCCAGGACCGCGGTGCCGCCGCCCTTCTTGGCGACCTGCACCTTCACGGTGCCCGAATCGGCCGCCGAGGAGGAGGCGTCGGCGGTGAGCGCGGCCGCCGTGCGGGCGACCTTGCTGCGGCTGCCGAGGATCCACTCCGCCATGTGCGCGAAGAAGGCCAGCAGATAGACCGCCATCGCCGAATAGATCAGGTAGTTACTGGTGTGCGCCAGGCTCTCGTTGGTTGTGGCGGCGAGGATCACTTCTCGGCCCCTTCAGCTTCGGCAGGTTCTGCCACCTGGTCCTTGGCGGGCTCAGGTGCGGGATCAGGCGCGGTCGGCGCCTCTGGAATGAGCGTGACCGCGAGATCGGCCAGCTCCTCGGGGAGCTTCGCGGACTCGCTCCGCCCAAGCCCCGCCATCTCGACGACGGTGACGCCGTCCTTACCGGTCACGGCGCGGACCCACACCCGGCGCCGCTGGATGAACAGCGAGCCGGCCAGACCGGCGATCGCCAGGACCGAGCCGGTCAGGGCGAGGTTGTTGCCGGGCTGCTGGGAGATCTGGAAGCTCGCCCACTGCTTGATGTCCTTGTCGAAGGTGATCGACCCGGCGCCCTCGGGAAGCGTCAGCGTCTCGCCGGGCAGCAGGGTCTTCTTGAGGACCTTGCCCTGGTCGTCCTTGAAGGGCTTCATCTTGTCGGTGTCGAGCTGGTACACGTTCTGCGGCAGCCCGGAGTTGACCCCGAGGCTTCCGTGGTACGCGCCGACGTTGAGGACGGGGAAGTCCAGCGCCGGGAACTGGGAGAACATCGTCCCGTTGCCCTTGCCGCCGTAGGTCGGCACGAAGAACGCGGCGAAGCCCAGCTGGTCCCACTTGCCCTTGGCGTCGGTGTAGCCGTCGTACACCTTGATCGCGCCGCTGGAGGAGATGTTGTTGTCGATGGGCAGCAGCGGCACGGCGCCGTGGAAGACGACCTTGCCGCGGCCGTCCTTGACGGTGACGGTCGGCGCGTAGCCGTGGGCCAGCAGGTAGACCTTGGAGCCGTCGACCACCAGCGGCTTGTTGACCTCGATGGCCTTCTTCTGCGGCTTGCCGTCGGCGCCCTCGGAGTAGGTGACGTGCGCCACGAACTCGCGGGCGGTGCCGAGGTTGGGCCCGCTGCGCTCGTACGTGGCGTCGAAGCGATCCAGGGTGAAGCTGAACGGCGCGAGGTCGTCCGTCTTGAACAGCGAGCCGGACTTGAAGTCGTCGTACTGGGTGAGCGTGTTGGAGAACCCGTCGCCCTGGACGATCAGCTTGCCGCCCTCGGACTTGAAGAGCTGCCCGACGGCGAACGCCACCAGGATCAGGATCAGCGAGACGTGGAAGATCAGGTTCCCGGCCTCGCGGAGGTAGCCCTTCTCCGCGGCGACCGCGTCCCCCACGATGTGCGTACGGAAGCGGCGCTTCTTCAGCATCGCGGCCGCGGCCTCGCGCACCTGCTCCGGATCGGCCTCGGTGCGCCAGGTGGTGTACGCGGGCAGCCGGGTCAGCATCCGGGGCGCGCCCGGCGGGCGGCCGCGCAGCTGGCCGACGAACTGCCAGGTGCGCGGGACGATGCAGCCGATGAGGGAGACGAACAGCAGGATGTAGATCGCGGAGAACCACACCGAGCTGTAGACGTGGAACATGCCGAGCTTCTCGTAGATCGGCGAGATCGTGTCGTGCCGCTTCTGGAAGTCGGCGACCTTCAGCTCGTCCACATTGGTCTGCGGGATCAGCGAGCCGGGGATCGAGCCGAGGGAGAGCAGCAGCAGCAGGACGAGGGCGACCCGCATCGAGGTCAGCTGGCGCCAGAACCAGCGCGCCCAGCCGAGCACACCGATGCCGACCGGGCCGTTGGACAGATCCTCGGCCGGGGCCGTGGAGAGCTGCGACCCGGCCGCGCCGAGCTCCCGCTCGTCGGCGGCCCGCTCGGCCCTGCCGCGTTCCGCCGCCGTGCGCGGCGCCTCTTCCGGGGCCGCTTCGGTCTTGCTCATGTTCAGACACCCACCTGGAAGCCGTTGGACCACACCTGCACCTGCTGGATGAGCTCCGCCCAGGCCCCGGTGAGCAGCAGCAGACCGGTCGCGATCATCATCACGCCTCCGGTGCGCATCACCCACGCGTAGTGCCGCTTCACCCAGCCGAAGGCGCCGAGGGCCTTGCGGAAGGCGACCGCCGCCAGCACGAACGGCAGTCCGAGACCGACGCAGTACGCGACGGTCAGTATGGCTCCCCGGCCGGCGCTCGCCTGGTCCATGGCCAGCACGTTCACCGAGGTGAGCGTCGGCCCCAGGCACGGCGTCCAGCCGACGCCGAAGAGGGCGCCCAGTATCGGCGCCCCCGCGAGCCCGGTCACCGGTCGCTTGTGGAACCGGAATTCGCGCTGGGTGAGCCAGGGCATCAGGCCCATGAAGAAGACGCCCATCAGGATCATCAGCACGCCGAGGATCTTGGAGAGCGTGTTGTTGTGGTCCTGGAGCGTCTGGCCGAAGAAGCCGAACAGGGCCCCGCCGGAGACGAAGACGGCGGTGAACCCGAGGACGAAGAGACTGGCCCCGGCGACCATCCGGCCGCGCTTGGCCTCCGCGAGGTCGGTGCCGGTGACGCCGGTCACGTAACTGAGGTAGCCGGGCACCAGCGGCAGGACGCAGGGCGAGAAGAACGAGATCAGCCCGCCGAGCACGGCCACCGGCAGGGCGACGAGCAGGGCCCCGCTCAGGACCGTGTCGTTCACGCCGGGCGTCGCCTGGGCGGCGAGTGTCGAGTGCGCGGCGAGTACGGTCAGGGACGCGTCCACGGAATCACTTCTCCGCGATCAGCGGGTCGATCATCTGGTGGAGCTTCTTGTCGTCGAGCGCCATCAGCGCCCGGGCCGCGATCTTTCCGTCCTTGTCGAGCACGATCGTCGACGGAATGGCCTGCGGATTCAGGCTTCCCTTGGGGAAGCGGAGAATCAGCTTGCCGATCGGGTCGTACAGACTCGGATAGTCCGCCTCGAATTGCTTCTCGAACGCGACGGCCGGGCCCTTGTCGGTGTCGCGGGTATTGATTCCCACGAACTCGACGCCCTTGGAGCGGGTTTCCTTGGCGACCTTGCTGAGATAGGGCGCCTCGGCCCGGCAGGGCGCGCACCACGAGCCCCACACATTCAGCACGACGACCTTGCCCTTGAGGTCGGCGACGTCGAGCTGCTTGCCGTCGACGGTTTCGCCGGAGAGCTTGGGCGCGGCGTGCCGGCCGCTCTTGGCGACGGTGGAGATGCCGCCGGTTCCGGTGACGAACTTGGTGTCGCCCGAGCCGCCGGACGTGCCGCCGGAGCCGCACGACGTGAGGGTCAGCGCACCGGCGGCCGCGACTGCCGTGACCAGCAGGAAGGCTCGGCGACGGGGAAGGGCAGGACTCACGGACATGTGAAAAGTTTCGCATGACCGTTTGGGGGATCTTGGGCACCCCCCTGAGTGCCCGTAAAGACCCTTGTCAAGGCTGCCTAAAGAGCCGCGTCGCGCACGCGTTGTGCCTGCTCCGCGCCTCACGCCTGCTTGAGGAACGCGTTCCAGCCACCGGCGGGCTTCTGGCCGACACCCAGCGTACGCAGCTTCGCGAGGACCTTCGGGTCCTGGACGTCGAGCCAGTCGCAGTACTGCCGGAAGGAGACCAGGCGGACGTCCTTCTTGCCCGCCATCCCCTTGAACGCCTCCTCGACGGCGTCCATGTAGATGCCGCCGTTCCACTGCTCGAAGTGGTTGCCGATGTAGAAGGGCGCGCGATTCGTCTCGTAAGCGCGCTTGAATCCCTGGAGATACGCCTCGGTGGCCTGCTTGCGCCAGCCCGGGTAGTTCGCCGGCGGCGCCTTGGTCGAATTCTTCGACTGGTTGGCGAGGATGTTGTAGTCCATCGAGAGGACGTCGAAGGAGTGCCCGGGGAAGGGGATCGCCTGGAGCGGCAGGTCCCACAGGCCGTGGCGCTTGACCGGCCAGACCTGGGTGCCGCCGGGCGAGGAGGCGTCGTAGCGCCAGCCGAGCTTCTGCGCGGTCGGCAGCAGGTTGTCCTGGCCGCGCAGGCACGGGGTGCGGCCGCCGACGAGCTCGCGCTTGTAGTCGAACGGCAGCGGGTCCTCGTCGGTCCAGCCGGTGTTCGTCTTCCAGTTGGTGACGAACGACATGGCCTGGTCGATCTCGCTCTGCCACTGGGCCGGGGTCCAGTTGGCGACGTCGCCGCGGCCGGAGCAGAAGTGGCCGTTGAAGTGGGTGCCTATCTCGTGGCCCTCGTTCCAGGCCCGGCGCACGTTGGTCAGGGTCGCCTTGATGTGGTCGTCGGTGAGGTAGCCGATGTCCGAGGCGCCGACCTTGTTGTTCGGCGGGTGGTAGAGCCGCTTCTTCGACTCGGGCAGCAGGTACAGCCCGGAGAGGAAGAAGGTCATCGAGGCGCCGTGGTTCTTGGCGAGGTCCAGGAAGCGCGGGAAGAGGCCGTTGCCGACCTCGCCGGCGCCGTCCCAGGAGAAGACCACGAACTGCGGCGGGGTCTGGCCGGGTTCGAGGGGGACGGGCTTGGGGGGCTGGTGCGGCTGCTTGCCGGTGTCGGCGGTGGAGCCGTCACCGATGAGCTTGGCGTCCGCCTTCTTGCCGGAGCCCTGGGCGCCCTTGCCGTTGCCCGTACCGGCCTTGCCGCCGTCCGAGTCACCGCCGCCGCACCCGGCCACACCGACCGCGGCGGCCGCCCCCAGTCCCAGCCCGAGCATTCCCCTTCGACTGATCCCACGCATACCGTTCGTCCCCATCGCATCGTCGTCCCCGGTGTCCACACCGGCCACAGCCCTGTGGACATCAGATGAGATGCCTGTGGGGACGCGATGGTTCCGTACAGTCGCACAAAACTTCGCAAATCGTACGGATCGTCAGTTCGGTTGCACGCAGGGCGACGAGGGGGCTACGGGGCGCGGGCGGATTCCCCGCGCCCGGGAATACCCAGGGGCGCGGGGAACTGCGCGACCAGCCCCCACCGGCCCGCAGACAACCGCACTCCATCAAAGCGAAGCGCTTACGCGCCGAAGGCCTTGGCCTTCCCCTTGACCGGCTTCGCCCCGGCCAGCAGGTGCGCCGGGACCAGGTCGCGGGCGGGCTCGCTGTAGCCCACCGAGACGATCTTGTCGCCGCGGTACGTGAACGAGGTCAGCGAGGCGAGCGTGCACTGCCGCTTGCGCGGGTCGTGCCACAGCCGCCGCCGCTCCACGAACGAGCGCACGGTCCAGATCGGCAGCTGGTGGCTGACAAGCACCGCCTCGTGGCCGCGGGCCGCGTCGCGGGCCGAGTCGAGGGCGCCCATCATCCGGACGACCTGCTCGACGTACGGCTCGCCCCAGGACGGGCGGAACGGGTTGGTGAGGTGCTTCCAGTTGGCGGGCTTGCGCAGGGCGCCGTCGCCGACGCCGAAGGTCTTGCCCTCGAAGACGTTGCCCGCCTCGATCAGCCGCTCGTCGGTGCCGAGGTCGAGCCCGTGCGCCTTGGCGATCGGGGTGGCCGTCTCCTGGGCGCGCTCCAGCGGGGACGCCACCACGTGCGTGATGTCGCGGCCCGCCAGGTGCTCGGCGACCCGGTCGGCCATCTGCCGGCCGAGCTCGGAGAGGTGGTAGCCGGGGCGGCGGCCGTAGAGCACGCCGTCGGGGTTGTGGACCTCGCCGTGGCGCATCAGGTGCACGACGGTGATGTCTTCGGGGTTCTGGCTCATGCGGTGACCTCCGCTGCGGCACGGGCGGCGGCGGGCAGCGCGGCCGCGACGCGCTCGATCGCGCGCTCGTCGTGGGCGGTCGAGACGAACCAGGACTCGAAGGCGGACGGCGGCAGGTAGACGCCGTTCGCCAGCATCGCGTGGAAGAAGGCGGTGAAGCGGAACGCTTCCTGCTTCTTCGCGTCCTCGTAGTCGCGCACCTCGTCGGGGGTGAAGAAGACGGAGAACATGTTGCTCGCCGTCTGGAGCCGGTGGGCGACGCCCTCCTTGCTCAGCGCGGCCGTGACCAGCCCCTGGATCTCCTTCGACACCGCGTCGACCTTCTCGTACGCGGCGTCGTCGAGCAGCCGCAGCTGGGCGAGGCCCGCGGCGGTGGCGATCGGGTTCCCGGAGAGGGTGCCCGCCTGGTAGACGGGTCCGGCCGGGGCGAGGTGGGCCATCACGTCGGCGCGCCCGCCGAAGGCCGCGGCGGGGAAGCCGCCGCCCATGACCTTGCCGAAGGTCATGAGGTCGGGCTTGACGCCGTCGACGCCGTACCAGCCGGCCTTCGAGGTCCGGAAGCCGGTCATGACCTCGTCGGAGATGAACAGCGCGCCGTTCTTGGCGCAGGCGGCCTTGAGGCCGGCGTTGAAGCCGTCCGCCGGGGGCACGACGCCCATGTTGCCGGGCGAGGCCTCGGTGATCACACAGGCGATCTCGCCCGGGTGGGCGTGGAAGGCCGCGTGGACCGCGTCCAGATCGTTGTACGGGAGCACGATCGTGTCGCCCGCCTGGGCGCCCGTGACGCCCGGGGTGTCCGGCAGCCCGAAGGTGGCCACGCCGGAACCGGCGGCGGCCAGCAGCGCGTCGACATGACCGTGGTAGCAACCGGCGAACTTGATCACCTTGGCGCGGCCGGTGAAGCCGCGGGCCAGCCGGATCGCGGACATGGTCGCCTCGGTGCCCGAGGACACCAGGCGGACCTGCTCGACCGGCTCGATCCGGGCGACGATCTCCTCGGCGAGCGCGACCTCGCCCTCACCGGGCGTACCGAAGGAGGTGCCGCGCGCGACGGCCTCCTGGACGGCGGCGATCACGTCCGGGTGCGAGTGCCCGAGGATCATCGGACCCCAGGAACACACCAGGTCTACGTACTCGCGCCCGTCGGCGTCGGTCAGATAGGGCCCGCTGCCGGACACCATGAACCGGGGCGTACCGCCCACGGCCCGGAAGGCGCGGACGGGGGAGTTCACGCCGCCGGGCGTCACGAGGGACGCGCGGTCGAATAGCGTCTGCGAAACTGGGGCGTCGTATTCGTACGGATAGCTCACACAGGCCATGGTGGCAGAGGCCCGGACGTTCTTGCGGACAGGTGTTTCACCGCACCCCGGTGGGGGAGGTCACTGACACGATGATCGGGTTGCGCGGCGGGGGTCGCGCCGTCTACAAAGCAGTCGGGCTACAAGCAATCGGGTGAAAGATATGCATCGCGGTGGCGGACTGGGCGAGGGGACCGATGACCGGGGTCCCGAGCGCGCCCGTCGGCGGGGACGGCACCGACGCGACGCGGAGGAACGGATCGACCGCGTCACGGGTCCGGGAAACGGGAGTGGCCGAGTGGGGGTGACCTACAAGTACTTCGGCGCGCCCGACGGAGCCACCGCGGCCCGGGTGCCGATCTCGATGCGCCCCGAGGAGCTCGGCGGCGACGAGCTCGGCATGGGCGGCATGTTCACCAAGATCAAGCCGGAGACGGTGGCCGCGATGGTCCTCACCGGCATCCAGGGCATACCGCTGCACAAGGTCCCCCCGCTGGAGCTGGTCGTCCTCCACCCCGACTACGCGGTGGTCAAGCTCCCCATGACGGTCGTGGACCCGCTGCGGGGCGTGGGCGAGGAGACGGTGGGCGCGGCGGCCTTCATCTGGTCCACGGTCCCGGACCGCGGCGGCCCGCGCGACGCGTTCAACGTGTACCAGCTGCTGCACGAGTGGCAGGACTTCTCCGTTCGGCTGCATGAGGCCGGGCATCAGCCGTACTGCCTGGTGTGGCCATGAGGGGCGCCACCGGCTCCCGGTAGCGCCCCTCACTTCACGCGGCCTCCGCGGCCGCGCCCCTCAGTCCCGCTTGCTCCGGGAACCGGTGATCCGCTCCCCCGCCCGCAGCCGCGTGCTCGCCGCTCCGATCGCGCCGCCGAGCAGCAGGGACAGCCAGGTCGGCGCCCCCAGCGCGATGCAGAGCAGGGCCGCGCCGGTCAGGACCGCCAGGAGGAGGGTCAGGTCGACCGCCGCCGCCCGGCGGTTTCCCGGCTCGCCCGACCAGCCCAGGAGCGATCGTCCCCGGCTCATGACAGCTGGCCCATCAGGCAACCCGCCACAGCCACCGACACGTACCCCCACGGCCCGCCCGCGAACTTGACCATCCGCAGGCCCGCCCTCGCGCGTTGGATGTTGACCGAGACGTGGTGGGACTGGACCGGGACGTACGCGGCCAAGGCTCCCACGCCGCACTTCTTCGCCGCGCTCTTGACCTTCTTGCCGATCCGCTTCCAGTTCCAGCTGAACGGGTTCCACCAGGGGTCGGCCACGACCGGGAACGCCGTCGTCGCGTCGAAGGAGACCGCCTGGATCAGCGTGTCGCCCTCCACCCGGTACGACGTCGGGACCGGCTTGCCCGTCGCGTCCTTCGCCCAGGGCGCGTTGATCGGGGCCACCGGCTCGTCCGGGTTCGCCGGGACGATCACCACCGAGCCGTCCGGCTCCTGGCGGAGCTTCGCGCCCGGCGGGAGCTCCACCGGGACGCGGTACTCGCGGGGCGCCTGGGCGTTCTTGATGATCTGGAGCGTACGGCTGCCGCCCTCCAGGGTGGGCTGGACGACCGTGTCGACCGGGGACGCCGGGTCGGCGTGCACCACGCTGCCGTTGACGTTCACGCCGCGCTGCTTCTGCGCGCCCGAGCCGATGCCGACGGCCCCGATGTCGTCCGGCTTCACCTCGATCCTGCCGTTCGCGTCCCACGGGACGGTGACCGTGCCCGTCGCCGTCTCCGCGACCGCGGCGAAGGCGGAGGTGCTCATCGTCGCCGGAGCCACGTCCGCCGCCTCCAGCGCCGCGTTCGCCGCGCCGTACGCGTCGATCGCCGCGCCCGGCTTCCACGCCGTGTCCACGGTGAACGTCACCGGGTCCGACCAGCCGTTGGCGTAGTGCTGGCGGTCGTAGGTCGTCGTACGGAAGGTGTACGCGCGGCCGGTGGCCAGCTTGCCCGCCGGGACCTTGGCGGACGCGGTCGAACCGGAGCGTACGAACGGGGAGTTGAAGAGGGCGACGACCTCGCCCGTCGCCTTGTCCGTCACTTCGAAGGTGCCCTGGACCTCGTCGTCCTCGTTCACGTCCTGCGTCGTGAACCGCAGCGTCGGGGTGAGGCTGTTGACCTTGTAGACGCCGCCCTCGCTGTAGAAGGGCGTACCGGCCTGGAGGTTGGTGCCCGTCTTCGGGCGGTAGTTGAAGGTGACCGTGAGCTGCGGGATCTTGTCCTCGGTGGCCTCCGAGGAGTAGAAGCGCTTCCAGGCGTACGTGTCCGACTCGTCCGCCGCCTTGAGCGCGACCGAACCCGTCGCCGCCTTCGCGCTCGCCCAGGTCTTGGCGAGCTCGGTGACGTCCGCGCTCACCCAGCCCGCGTTGCCGCACGCGGTGCTGCGGGTCTCCGTCGAGGTCGCCATCTTCTGCTTCAGCGCGGGCTGCCTGGTCCAGCGGCTGCCCGTGTCGGCCGGGTCGGCCGCCCACACCTCCCAGCCGCGCTTCTCGCACGACCAGGAGTGGTAGTTGTACAGCGCCAGCTTGGCGTCGGTGACCAGGGCGTCCGCGAACTGGCCGGTCTCCCAGGTGATGAAGGAGCGGGCGGTGCGCTTGGTGGTGCCCGCGTGGTCGCCGGGCCAGCCCAGCTTGAGGTCGGTGGAGGCCGACTGGTCGGTGGTGTCGCCGCCCTGCACGAACGTGTCGAAGAGGACGGAGAGCGTGTCGGTGGCCGGGTCGATCGTCACCGGGTACCGCGTCGCCGGGTCCGCGAGGAACTTGGCGTCCGGGGTGAGCCGCAGCTCGACCGTGTCGCCGTCCTGGGCGACCTTCATCGGCACCCGCTGCGTACGGACACGTTCGCCGGAGCGCTCGTCGACCCGCGCGTCCCACATCACCGGCGCGGGCATCGTGGCGACCCGCTCGCCGCTCTCGCGGTCGGTGAACGCCACCGATCCGTCCGCCTGCTGAGCGGCCGTCAGGCCCGGGATGCGCAGCGGCAGCGTCATCGGCGCGGCGCCGTCGGCGGGCCGCTCCTTGAGGTTCAGATACTGCTCGAAGCCGGTACGGGTGGCGTCGACGACCAGGTCGGCGCCGGGCACGGCGTCGGGGTAGGTGGCCCGGGGGCCGTCCAGGACCGGCGCGGGCAGCCCGCCCTTCCACTGGACGCCGATCTTCCGGTTGCCCGCGCCGAGGGTGATCAGATCGCGCGCGGCCGAGGCCGGGGCCTGGGCCGCGGCCTTCGCCGACCGGGCCCTGGCCCCGCCGGGACCGGCGAGCCGCAGCTCACCGGGGTGCGCCTCGGCCTCCACCGCGCCGTCGGAGCGCCGGTTCAGCGTGGCGTCCACGTCGACCCACTTGCCGTCCCGCAGCAGCCGTACGGGCCCGCCGCTCAGCGTGGTGGTGAGCGTGCCCTCCGGGTTCGCCCAGGTCGTGGACGTCTCCGTCCTGCGGTCCAGGACCTCCACCCGGTGGCCGTACACCCGCGCGGCGAGCAGCGCCGGCTCGGCCGTGACGGCTTCCTTCACCGGCGGTCCGACGGGGCTCTTCGCCCGTACGGCGTCGAGCAGTTCGGCCGGTGTGGCGGCGCCCTCCGCCCCGCCCCCGTCGGCCACGGCGGGGGCGGCCGCCCCGAGCAGGGCGAGTGCGGTGAGCGCGGAGATCCCGCCCGCGGCAACGGATCTGGAACGCCTGCGGCGTAGCGACATGCACGGTCCTCGTGATCACGACCCGCCCGCTGAGCGCCCGTCGGCCGCTCAGGGGCGCGGACGGGAGGACAGCAGGACAAGATCCAGTTTCAACTACCGAGCAAGATCCAAGCGCAAGTAAAGCAATGGTAAACAGGGACTAAAGTCCCCTGTCACAGGGCCGGTCGTCCCGGGTCGCGTCCCCCTGGAGGTTCCTCCATCGGGCATCTCATCTGCGATGTACATACGCCCAAAGCATCTGTAAATGCGGCCTGAACTGGCCTATCTTGTGGCACATGCAGTCCTACACGATCGGCCAGGCCGCCCGCCTGCTCGGGGTCAGCCCCGACACCGCCCGCCGCTGGGCGGACGCGGGTCGCGTCGCCACCCACCGCGACGACAGCGGCCGCCGTCTCATCGACGGCCGCGACCTGGCCGCGTTCTCCGTCGAGGTCGCCCAGAACGGCACCGGCGAGGACGACGTCTCGTACACCTCGGCCCGCAACGCCTTCCCGGGCATCGTCACCGCCGTGAAGCTCGGCGACGTCGCCGCCCAGGTCGAGATCCAGGCCGGTCCGCACCGGCTGGTCTCGCTGCTCACCCGGGAGGCCGTCGAGGAGCTGGGGCTCGAAGTCGGCATGCAGGCCACCGCCCGCGTGAAGTCGACCAGCGTGCACATCGACCGCGCTTGAGGGACACCGCTCAAGAACACACCGCCCAGGACACACTCGCTCGGGGACGTCCCCGTACGTCCCCGTGGTCCGTCCACGTTCCCCGCGGCGTCGCCGTCACCGGCGCGGCTCAGCACCCAAGGAGATCCGTCCCCATGGCCCCCTTCCTCACCCGGCGCCGCGCCGCGGCCGCCGTCGTCACCGCCGCCCTGCTCGTCCCCCTCGCCGCCTGCGGCAAGGACGACGACAAGAAGAACGACCCGGCCACCGCGAAGAGTTCCACCGGCGCGCCGGCCGCCAAGCTCACGGTCCTCGCCGCCGCCTCGCTCACCGACGTCTTCAAGACGGCGGGCGCCGCGTACGAGAAGGAGCACCCGGGCACCAAGGTGACGTTCTCCTTCGCCGGGTCGCAGGAGCTCGCCGCCCAGGTCAAGCAGGGCGCCCCCGCCGACGCCCTGGTCACCGCCGACACCAAGACGATGGACGGCCTCAAGGCGGACACCGGCGCGGCCACCGTCATCGCCAAGAACCGGCTGGTCATCGCGACCGGCAAGGGCAACCCGAAGAAGGTCGGCGCGCTCAAGGACCTCGCCGACACCAAGCTGAAGGTCGTGCTCGCCGCGCCCGAGGTGCCGGTCGGCCGCTACAGCAAGAAGGTCCTGGACGCGCAGAAGATCACCGTCAAGCCGGTCTCGCAGGAGCCGAACGTACGGGCCGTCCTCACCAAGGTCGAGCTCGGCGAGGCCGACGCGGGCCTCGTCTACAAGACGGACGCCGCCGGAGCGACCGGCAAGGTCGACGCCGTGGAGATCCCGGACGCGCAGAACGCGGTGGCCCAGTACCCGGCCGCCACCCTGAAGTCGTCCAAGAACGCCGAGGCGGCGGCCGCGTTCGTGCAGTGGCTCAGCAGCCCGGAGGCGCAGAAGATCCTTCAGGACGCGGGCTTCCAGAAGCCGTAACCCCCCTGCCGGGGCCGCCCGTTGCGCGCGGGGGGCGAAACGGTCGGCCCCGGCCCCGCACCACCCAGGAAGCCGCGGTCTCGACATGAAGAACAGCAGCCGGTCGCACCGCTGGAGCAGGGGCGCGAGGGGTGCCCGCTCCCGCGGTCTGCGCGCCCCCGTCACCCTGCTGGTGCCCGCGCTGCTCGCCGTCGCGTTCCTGCTGATGCCGCTGATCGGCATCCTGGCCCGCACCTCCTGGAGCGACCTCGGTACGCATCTGAGCAGCCCGGGCGTCACCGAGGCGCTGAAGCTGTCCCTGCTCGTCTCGTTCTGGGCGCTGGGCCTCTCCCTCGTGCTCGGCGTGCCGCTGGCGTGGCTCCTCGCGCGCGTGGACTTCCCCGGCAAGGCGCTGGTGCGCTCACTCGTGCTGCTGCCGATGGTGCTGCCGCCGACCGTCGGCGGTGTGGCGCTGCTGCTCGGCTTCGGGCGGCGCGGGCTGCTCGGGCCCTGGCTGGAGGACACCTTCGGCATCACGCTGCCCTTCCACACCTCCGGCGCGGTCGTCGCCGCCACCTTCGTGGCCATGCCGTTCCTGGTGATCAGCCTGGAGGGCGCGCTCGGCGGGCTGCGCCCCCGCTACGAGGAGACCGCGGCCTCCCTCGGCGCCTCCCCGTTCCGGGTGTTCCTGACCGTCACGCTGCCTATGGTCGCGCCGGGCCTGGCCGCCGGGGCCGCGCTGACGTGGGCGCGCGCGCTGGGCGAGTTCGGCGCCACGATCACCTTCGCGGGCAACCTCCCCGGCACCACCCAGACCCTCCCCCTCCAGGTCTATCTGCTCCTCCAGAACTCCCCCGAGGCCGCCACCTCCGTCTCCCTGCTGCTGCTCGCCATCGCGATGGCAGTCCTGGTGGCCCTGCGGGGGCGCTGGACGGACGCCGGGACGCGTTCGGTGTCCGTACTACGTACGGAAGACAGCGGTACGGAGGAGAGCCAGGCGTACGAGCCGGACGGGGCCGCAGAAACCTTCAAGCCCCCCTCCTCCGCCGGGAGCTGGGCGCTGCACGCCGAGGTCAGCGGGTTCACCGAGCTCACCCTGGACGCCGCGCCCGGCACCACCATCGCCGTCGTCGGCGAGAACGGCGCGGGCAAGACCACCCTCCTGCGCGCCCTGCTCGGCCTCACCCCACGCGCGCGTGCCGCACTGCGCCTCGGCGACCAGGACGTCACCGGCCTCCCCCCTCACCGGCGCGGGGTCGCCTGGGTGCCGCAGGACGGCGCGCTGTTCCCGCACATGACGGCGCTCGCCAACACGGCGTACGGACTGCGCGCCCAGGGCGTCGCGCGCGCCGAGGCCCGGCGGGAGGCGCAGGCGTGGCTGGACCGGCTCGGCGTGGGCCGCCTCGCCCAGCGCAGGCCCGGCCAGCTCTCCGGCGGCCAGGCCCAGCGGGTCGCACTGGCCCGGGCGCTCGCGGCCCGGCCCCGGCTGCTGCTGCTCGACGAGCCGCTGGCGGCCCTGGACCAGACGACCCGCGCGCGCGTGCGCCACACCCTGCGCACCCACCTCGACGGCTTCGGCGGGGTCTGCCTGATCGTCACCCACGACCCGGTCGAGGCGGTGTCGCTGGCCGACCGCGTCCTGGTGCTCGACGGCGGCCGCGCCCTCCAGGACGCCCCGCCCGCCGAGGTGACCCGCCACCCGCGCTCCCCGTGGGTGGCCCGGATGCTCGGCCGCAACGCCTGGCCGGGCGAGGCCGGCGCGGACGGGCTCGCGCTGCCCGGCGGCGGCCGGATCGTCGCCGCCGAGCAACTGCCCGCCGGGAACCGCGCGTTGGCGATCATCGCGCCGGAGTCGGTCTCGGTCCACCGCGACCGGCCCGGCGGCAGCCCCCGCAACACCTGGCCCGGCACGGTCCGCGAGATCACCGCGTCCGGCAGCCGGCTGCGCGTCCTGATCGGCTCACCGGACGCCCCGGACCTGGTCGCGGAGATCACCCCGCAGGCGGCGGCCGAGCTGCGGCTCGCGGAGGGCGCGGCGGTCTGGTCGAGCGTGAAGGCGACCGAGGTCACGCTCGTACCGCTGTAGCTCGTGCCGCTGTGGAGCGGGCCGCCCGGCACGAGGCGGGGGCGGTGTCAGTGGCCCCGCCTAGACTGGGCCGCCTGACTTCATCGCGTACGTGGCGAGATCACGAGGGCGCGTACGTACGGAACGGACACGGGCAGGAGGCGCCGGTGAAGAAGCTGACCAGCTCGTCGGGCGACGCGTCCGCCGACCCGTCCGCCGAGGTGCTCGGCGAGGCCGCCGGCGTCTTCGGGCTGCTCGCCTCGCCCGCGCGGCTGCACATCGTCTGGGCGCTCAGCCACGGCGAGTCGGACGTGACCGGGCTCGCCGAGCGCGTCGGCGGGGCGCTGCCCGCCGTCAGCCAGCACCTGGCGAAGCTGAAGCTCGCCGGGCTCGTCCGCTCCCGCAGGGAAGGCCGCCGGGTGGTCTACCTGGTGGACGACCCCGAGGTGGCCGAGCTGGTGCGCTGGCTCGTGGCGCGCCTGGGCGACCGGCGCGGGGCGGGCGCGACTCCGGGACTCGTCCGTGACCTGGGCGCCTGAGCGGCGGACCCCGCTACAGGTGTTGCGCGCGCTCGAATCCGGGCCGCGCGGCCTCCTTGAGTCCGAGGCCGACGCCCGCCTCGCGCGCGACGGCGAGAACGTCCTGCCCACCCGGCGCACCCCGTCCTGGCCGCTGCGGCTCGTAAGGAGCCTGCGGGACCCTTTCACGGCGGTGCTCGCTTCCCTCGCCGTGGTGTCGGCGCTGGTCGCGGCGTGGGGCACGGCGGCGGTCATCGCGGTCCTGGTGGCGGTGAGCTGCGTGCTGCGGGCGGCGGGCGAGTACCGGGCGGACCGCTCGGCGGCCGGGCTGCGCGAGCTGGTGGCGACCACGGCGACCGTGGTGCGCCGGTCGGGCCCGGACGCGGATCCCGCGCCGCGCGAGATCCCGGTGGACCAGGTGGTGGTGGGCGATGTGGTCCGGCTCGGGCCGGGCGACCTGGTCCCGGCGGACCTGCGGCTGCTGCGCGCGACCGGGCTGACGATGCACCAGGCGGCGCTGACCGGCGAGTCGGCCCCGGTGCGCAAACACCCGGCCGACGAGCCGTCCCCGGCCGGGACCGGCTTCGACGCCCCCGAGCTGTGCTTCCAGGGCAGCAGTGTGGCTTCCGGCAGCGGTACGGGAGTGGTCGTCGCGACCGGCGCGGACACGCGGTTCGCGGCGGCGTACGGCGGGGACGGGGCGGTCCACCGAGCGGTCCACGGGGAGGGTGCTCGCGGCAAGGTGCGCGGAGGTGATCGCCGTACGACCGCCTTCGACCGGTCCGTGTACGGCATCTCCTGGATCCTGATCAGATTCATGCTGCTCACGCCGCCGCTCGTCCTGATGGCCAACGCGGCGCTGCGCGGGCGCGGCCTGGAGACCCTGCCGTTCGCCGTGGCGGTGGCCGTCGGGCTGACCCCCGAGATGCTGCCGGTGATCGTCACCACGGCGCTGGCCCGGGGCGCGGCGACCCTGGCCCGTACGCACGAGGTGATCGTCAAACGGCTGCCCGCGCTGCACGACCTGGGCGCCGTCGACGTCGTCTGCGTCGACAAGACGGGCACGCTCACCCAGGACCGCCCGGTCCTCGACTGCGCCCTGGACGCGTCCGGCGCCGAGGACCCGGACGTGCTGCGCTGGGCGGCCGCCAACAGCCTGTGGACGCTCCAGCTCGCCGAGGTGCCGGCCGCCGACGCCCTCGACGAGGCCCTCCTCGACGCCGCCGAGCAGCGGCTGCCCGGCGGGCTCGACGCGCTGGAGCACGACCCCGTCGCGGCCCTCCCCTTCGACCCGGTGCGCCGGCTGTCCACCGCCGTCGTCCGCACCCCGGACCGCCTCGGCAGCCACACCCTGATCGTCAAGGGCGCGGTCGAGGAGGTCCTGGACCGGTGCGCGCTCGGCGCCGGGGAGCGCTCCCGCATCACCGCGCTCGCCGCCGCCCGCGCCGACGACGGGCTGCGGGTACTGGCCGTGGCGCTCGGCGAACGGCCCGCACGGACGCGCGCGTACACGACGGCCGACGAGCGCGGGCTCACCTTCGTCGGCCTGGTCGGGCTGCGCGACGCGACCGCCGAGACGGCCGCCGCCGCGCTGACCGCGCTGGCCCGCAGCGGCGTCGAGGTCAAGGTCCTCACCGGCGACCACCCGGGGACGGCCGCGCGCGCGTGCCGGGAGCTCGGCCTGGCTCCGGGGGATGTGGTGACGGCCGATGTGTTCGACGGGCTGCCCGACGCCGCCCTGGCCGAACTGGCCGCCCGCACCACGGTGTTCGCCCGCTGCACGCCCGAGCAGAAGGCCCGGATCGTCCGCGTGCTGCGCGAGCGCGGCCACGTCACCGGCTTCCTCGGCGACGGCGTCAACGACCTGCCCGCGCTGCGCGCCTCGGACGTGGGGATCTGCCCGCGCGACGCGGTGGACGTGGCGCGCGAGGCGGCGGACGTGGTGCTCGCCGCGAAGGACCTCACGTCCCTGGACCACGCGATCATGGCGGGCCGCCGGGCGGGAGGCACGATAGCGGGCTACCTACGGATCACTCTCTCCTCCAACTTCGGCAACGTCATAGCGATGCTGACGGCGGGACTGCTGCTGCCGTTCCTGCCGATGCTCCCGGCTCAGGTCCTGGTGCAGAACCTGTGCTTCGACGCGGCGCAGCTGGCGTTCGCGTACGACCGCCAGGACCCGGCGGCCCTGCGCCGCCCGCTGCGGCTGCGCCCGCGCGAGGTGCTGCGCTTCGTCACGGGCTTCGGCCTGCTCAACGCCGCCGCCGACCTCGCGACGTTCGCGGTGCTGGCGTGGGCGGTACGGGCGGGCAGCGACGCGTCTGGGCAGGCGTCGTTCCACACCGGCTGGTTCACGGAGAACCTGCTCACGCAGGCGCTGGCGATGCTGCTGCTGCGCGCGGAGCGGGGGGTGCGGGGGCCGGTCCCCGTTGCGGCGTGTGGGCTCGCGGGGGCGGGGGTGTTGCTGCCGCTGACGCCGGTCGGAGCGGCGCTGGGGATGGCGCCGCTGCCGGGGGTGTATTACCCGTTGGTGGGGGTGGTGTTGGGGTTGTATGCGGGGGGGTTGTGGTGGTGCGGCCGGGGTCACCGGTGATTTTTCCCCCACCCCGCCCGTTCCCTTAACCCTCCGGGGGTGGGTGGGGGCTGAGCTGGTCTCCCGGGGGCTGCGCCCCCGGACCCCGTGGCGGGGCCTGCGGCCCCTGCACCCCGCTGCGTTCGTCTGCGGCCCGTCCCCAACTGGTCGCGCAGTTCCCCGCGCCCCTTAGATGCGCCCCTGTAGGGGCGCGGGGAACTGCGCGACCAGCCCGCCACCGGGCCGCAGACGAAAACGGGCCCCGGGGCGAAGCCCCGTTCGGGTCTGGGGCGCAGCCCCAGGAAGCCGCCCTCGACCCGCCACCCGGCCGCCCGCCAGAGGGCTTTCGGGAAGGGGCGGGGTGGGGTGTCACACCCGGCCCCTACAGTCGCCCACATGACCCCCATCATCCTCACCCCCTGGTCCCCCAACGACCTCCCCCTCCTCCACCACTCCAACTCCCCCGCAATGACGGCCCACACCGGCGGCCCGGAAGACGACGAGAAGCTGACGGCCCGCCAGCAGCGATACGTCGCGCTGAGCCAACGCGACGCCACCGAGGGCCGGATGTTCCGGATCTCCCTCGCAGGGACGGACGAGGCCGTCGGATCGGTCGGATACTGGCCGCGCGAGTGGCAGGGCAGGCAGGTCTACGAGACGGGCTACGGGATCCTCCCCGAGTTCCAGGGCCGCGGACTCGCCGTCGCCGCGATCGTGGCGGTCGCCCAGGCCGCGAGGGAGGCAGGCGGCCCCCGCGAACTGCACGCCTACCCCTCCGTCGACAACACCGCCTCGAACGTCGTCCTCCGCAAGGCCGGCTTCCGCCTCCTGGGCGAGGTCGAGTTCGAGTACCCGCCGGGCCACCTGCTCAGGTCCAACGACTGGTGCCTCGACCTGGAAGAGGAACCGCTCGGGGAGCAGCCGCTCCGCTAGGACACCGTCAGCCCAGCTTCTTGTCGAAGTTGAACGCCGTGACCGCCATCCGCTCCCGGAAGTAGAAGCGGTGCGCATCCGTCCGATGCGTACCGGAGTCCAGGTTCAGCGACGTGCACCCCGCGCCGCGCGCGATCCCCTCGACATGGGCGAGGAGCGCGTGGCCCACGCCCCGCGACCGCGCCGACTCGGCCGTCACCAGGTCGTCCACGTACAGCTTGCGCACCGCGACCGTGGTGGCGACGATCCGCCACCCGGCCGCGCCCACGCACACCCCGTCCTCGCCGTACGCGGCGGAGAAGCGCAGCCCCTGCCCGTACCCCTCGGCGTAGATCTCGCCGAACAGTTCCTCGGTGAGGTGCGGGCGCAGCTCGCGCAGAACCGGCAGCAGGTCGTCCACCAGGCGCGGATCGCCCGGCTCAAGGTCGATGATCTTCATTCGAGCACTGTAGGCACGCCGCCCGTCAGGAGACCAGCGCCGCCGCCGGACCGGGCCACCGACCCCGGATCGGCCCTTGTCCGTACCGCCGGGGACCCCCTAGAGTCCAAGGGTCCTAATGGAAGCAAGCGACTCAACCATTAGCTCGCAAGCTTCCCCAGGTGGCCCACCCGCCACCCGAACCAGGTCAACCAGGCAAACCAGGCCAACCACAGGTCTTCCAGGGGGATTTCCGTGCTGCTTGCCCACATCAGCGATCTGCACCTCGACGGGGACGCGCGAGCCGCCGAACGCGCCGCGCGAGTCGTCACGTACATCAACGCGATGCCCCGCCGCCCGGACGCCGTCCTGGTCACCGGCGACATCGCGGACCACGGCGCCCCGGCCGAGTACGCCGAGGCCGCCGAACTGCTCGCCCGCATCGACGCGCCGGTCCTCACCTGCCCCGGCAACCACGACGACCGCGCCGCGTACCGCAAGGGCCTGCTCGACCTGCCGGGCGAGCCGGGCGGCACGGCCCCGGACCCGTACGCACCGGTCAACCGCCTGCACCGGGTGGGCGATTACGCGATCCTGATGTGCGACTCCACGATCCCCGGCGAGGACGGGGGCGTCCTGGAGGACACCACCCTGGAGTGGCTGGCCCGTACGCTCGACACCCTCGGCGACACCCCGGCGCTGATCGCCTTCCACCACCCGCCGACCGTGATCCACCACGACTACCTGGACTCGATCAACCTCTCCAACGCGGACCGGCTGGCCGAGCTCCTGGCGGGTCGCACCGAGGTGCCCGCCCTACTCGTCGGCCACGCCCACACCTCCGCCGCGACCACCTTCGCCGGACTGCCGCTGCTGATCGCGCCGGGCGTGACGTCGACGCTGCGAATGCCGTGGGAGACCGGGGAAGACCTGGTCAACATCGTTTCGCCGCCCGGTGTCGCCTTCCACGTCCTCGACGAGGACCGGCGGATCGTGAGCCACTTCCGGGTCGTGGAGCGGACCACCGAGTAACCCGGCACCACAACGAGACACGAAGGCCCACCGGAATCCACTTGACCGGTGGGCCTTCTTCGCGGATATTTATCTGCGTAACGCAGATTATGTGGAACGCAGTTCCTTCGGAGCGCACCCGCTGCGTCTAGAACCCGAACCCACCCCCTCACCCGAAAGCGACCCCACCCCATGACCACCCTCGTCACCGGCAGCCGCGGCACCATCGGCTCCGCCCTCATCGCGCTGCTCAGCGCCGCCGGCACCGCCGTGCGCGCCGCCTCCGCCGCCCCCGAGAAGCTCGATCTGCCCCCGGACGTCGAGACCGTACGGCTCGACCTCGACGACCCGGCGACCTTCCCCGCCGCCCTCGTCGGAGCCCGCCAGGTCTTCCTGTACGCCAACCCCGCGCACATCGACGCCTTCCTCACCGAGGCGAAGGCCGCCGGGGTCGAGCACATCGTGCTGCTCTCCTCCAGCTCCGTCCTGTACGCGGGCGCCGAGGACAACCCGATCGCGCGCCACCACCTCGCCGTCGAACAGGCCCTGAAGGCCTCGGACATCGACGCCACGCTCCTGCGGCCCGGCGCCTTCGCGGGCAACGCGGCGGGCTGGGCCTGGTCGATCAAGTCCACCGGCACGGTCGCCCTCCCCTACCCCGGCACCCACGCCAGCCCCATCCACGAGGCCGACGTTGCCGACGCGGCGTACGCGGTGCTCGCCGAACCCCGGCTGCGCGGCGCCGCGTACCACCTGACCGGGCCCGAATCCCTCACCGCCACCGAGCAGATCGCCGCGCTCGCCGCCGCGACCGGCCGCGAGATCGCCGTCGAGACGGTGAGCCCCGAGGCCTGGAAGGAGTCGATGGCCGCCTACATGGACGCCCGGGTCGCCGACGCGCTGCTCGCCTACTTCGCCGCGTACGACGGCCGCCCCGACCACGTCACGCGCGGCGTCGAGGAACTGACGGCCCACCCGTCCCGTACGTTCGCGTCCTGGGCGGCGGAGAACGTCGACGCGTTCCGCCCGTAACGCCGGTACACCTCCCTGGCCCGCCCAAATACGTGGCTGCGGCCCCGCGCCCGATGGCATCCTGGCGTCGTGAACGGACCGGAGATCCACTGTCGATTCGCCCCCGAGCTGCACCTGTTCGTCCCGGCGGAGCGCCGCGCGGGACGCACGGCCGTGGTCACGGACGGCTCGTCCACGCTCGGCCACGTCGTCGAATCGCTCGGCGTCCCGCTGACCGAGGTCGGCCGACTGGTCGTCGACGGCCACCAGGTGCCCGTCTCGCACATCCCGCGCGCGGACGAGAGCGTCGAGGTGTACGCCGTCGAGCGCCCCCAGCAGGTCCCCGGCGCCCCGCTCCGCTTCCTCCTCGACGTCCATCTGGGCACGCTGGCCCGCCGGTTGCGGCTCCTCGGCGTCGACGCGGCGTACGAGAGCGAGGACATCGGCGACCCCGCGCTCGCCACGCTCTCGGCGGCCGAACAGCGCGTCCTGCTCTCCCGGGACCGCGGGCTGCTGCGGCGCCGCGAGCTCTGGGCGGGCGCATACGTGTACAGCCACCGCCCCGAGGAGCAACTCCGGGACGTCCTGGAACGGTTCGCTCCGGCCCTCGCCCCGTGGACCCGCTGCACCGCCTGCAACGCGCCGCTCCAGGAGGCCGACAAGGACTCCGTCCGCGAGCTCCTGGAACACGGGACACGCAGCGCTTACGACGTCTTCGCCCAGTGCACGGCGTGCGAGCGCGTGTACTGGCGCGGCGCCCACCACGCCCGCCTGGAGGCGATCGTCGAGGAGGCGATGGCGGAGTTCGGCGGGGCGGCGACGGGTCGGCAGTGACGCCCCGTCACTGCCCATGGGCTGTACGGTGGTTCAGAACTTCCCGCTCCTGAGCCGCTCGATCTGCGCCCCGGAGAGCTCCACCGTCCGCCGCATATGGGCGATGAGCAGCTCGATCTCGCCGTCGTCGTACGCGTCGAACATGGTGAACCACGCCCCGTTCAGCTTCCCCCACACCGCGCCCAGCTCGGCCATCCGCTCGGGCGCGGCCTCGACCAGCACCTTGCGCCGGTCCTCGGTGTCGCGCCTGCGCGTGACGTATCCGGCCTTCTCCAGGCGGTCGACGAGCCGGGTGGCCGACCCGGTGGTGAGCCCGGTCAGCTCCGCGATCCGCCCCGTGGTGACGGGCCCCGGCTCCAGGCCCAGCAGGTTGAGGCACTGGAGGTCGGTGGGGTGCAGCCGCAGATGGTCCGCGAGCGCCTGGTTGAACAGGGCGTACGAGGCCATGTAGCGGCGCGACTCGACGCCGAGCTCGGTCATGAGACGGGCCCGGCCGTCCTTCTTCTGCGGCATGCAGAAAGTGTACGACGCAGGGGCCTTCAGCGGGGGCCGACCCGACGCACTCCCTGACATGCGCGGCGGCGTGCGCGATCGGTGGCGTCAGGGCGTCTCCGCCGTGAGATAGCGCTGCACGGTCGGCGCGAGCCAGGCGACCACCTCCTCGCGGGTCATCTCCACGACGGGCGGGAACTTCAGCACGTACCGCGCGAGCGCCATCCCGAGGATCTGCGAGGCGGCCAGGGCCGCGCGGCGCGGCGCGTCGGCGGGGTCGGGGCAGAGCCCGGCCGCGATCGGCCCCAGCTGCTCGCCGAGGACGGCCCGCATCCGCTCGGCCCCGGCGGGGTTGGTGACGCCGACGCGGAGCATCGCGGTCAGCACGTCGTCGCCCTCCCACCGGTCGAGGAAGTGGGTGACGAGGACGGCCCCGATGTGCTTGTCCGGCAGCGCGCCCACGTCCGGGAGGCGCAGGTCGAGTTCGGAGGCGGCGGCGAACAGGCCCTCCTTGTTCCCGTAGTAGCGCATCACCATCGACGGGTCGATGCCCGCGTCGCGCGCTATGGCGCGGATGGTCGCGCGCTCGTAGCCATCGGCCGCGAAGCGCTCGCGGGCGGCTTCGAGGATCGCGGCCTTGGTGGCGTCGGAGCGGCGGGGCCCGGCGGCGGGGGCGTCGGTCGTCATGCCAACAACTGTAGGCCAACAGGTGTTGACACGCCAGACCCGACGGCTCTACATTTGCCAACAAGCGTTGACCAACAAGCGTTGGCACCCGAGGAGGTCGCTATGAACGGCACCACCGACACCACTCCCGTCGATGTCCTCGTCGTGGGCGCGGGCCCGACCGGCCTGCTGCTCGCGGGCGACCTCGCGGCGGCGGGCCTGGGCGTCACGCTGATGGAGCGCCGCCCGCGGGGCACGAGCACGATGACCCGCGCCTTCGGTGTCCACGCCCGCACGCTGGAGCTGCTCGACGCCCGGGGCCTGGCCGACGAGCTGGTCGCCACTGGCACGACGGTCGACCGGATGAGCCTGTTCCGCCACCTCTCCCTCGACCTCGACCGCCTGCGCTCACGCTTCCCGTATCTGCTGGTGACACCGCAGTACGAGGTGGAGCGCCTCCTTGAACGCCGGGCGCGGGAGGCGGGGGTGGAGTTCCGCTACGAGACGGAGCTGCTGGGCCTGCGGCAGGACGCGGACGGGGTGACCGCCGAAATAAGGGGAGTCGAGGGCGCCGACGCCGAGTCCTCCCTCCGCGCTCGCTACCTCGTCGGCGCCGACGGCGTGCGCAGCGCCGTGCGCCACGCCCTGGACCTGCCCTTCCCCGGCACCTCGGTGATCCGCTCCATCGTGCTGGCCGACGTGAAGCTCGCCGAGGAGCCCGCCGGATCGCTCAGCGTGGCGGGCTCGGACGAGGCGTTCGCCTTCATCGTCCCCTTCGGGGACGGCTACTACCGGGTGATGGGGTGGAACAGGAAGCACCAGGTCCCCGACAGCGCCCCCATCGACCTCGACGACGTCCGCGAGATCACCCGCCAGGCCCTGGGCACCGACCACGGGATGCACGACGCCCGCTGGCTCTCGCGCTTCCACAGCGACGAGCGCCAGGTCCCCCGCTACCGGACGGGCCGCGTCTTCCTCGCGGGCGACGCCGCGCACTGCCACTCCCCCGCAGGAGGACAGGGCCTCAACACCGGCATCCAGGACGCCGCCAACCTGTCCTGGAAGCTCGCCGCCGTGGTGCGCGGCGACACCGGCGAGCCCGAGGCGCTGCTCGACAGCTACCACCAGGAGCGACACCCCGTCGGCGCGGCGGTGCTGCGCACCAGCGGCGCGATCGTCCGCCTCGCCATGGCGCACAACCCCGTACAGCGCACGGCCCGTTCCCTCGTGACCCGCCTGCTGAACGGGGTGCGCCCCGCGCGGGACAAGGCGATGGGCCGGATCAGCGGCATCGGGATCGCCTATCCGGCGGGGCTCGGCGCCCACCACCTCACCGGGGCGCGCGTCCCCGACCTGGCACTGGCGGAGGGCCGTCTGTACGAGCTGCTGCGCGAGGGCGAGTTCGTCCTGGTGACGCCTGCCGAGGCAGACGCGGCATCCGAGCGGCGGGTCATACGGGCGCACTGGACCGGCGCCCGCCGCACCACGCTCCTGGTCCGCCCCGACGGATACGTGGCGTGGGCGAGCGAGACCCCGGACGCCACCGCCCTACAAGAGGCCCTGCGCCGCTGGACGGGCGAGGCGAGGGCGGTCGCGACGCGGCAGGCGTAGCCGTGACCGGCAGAGGCCCAGGGAACAGGCTCAGTACGCGTACTTGTCCCCCGTGGCAGGGGCCAGCACCCGGTGCGTGTTGTTGCCCGGGTTGCGGTCGCCCGCGCCACCGCTCCAGGAGGTGTTGATGTTCACCACGACCTCGGCCGGGCTGCCCGCGACCCGCAGGTCCAGCGCGATCGGCCGCCCCGCCCCGGCGGCCCGCATCTCGCCCGTGGAGCAGAGCACGGTCTCCGGACTGCCGCGCAGGCACCCCGGAGGCAGCGACTCGGTGCCGTCGAGCGGCGCGGAGAACCGCAGCCGCACGGTGGCGTCCGGGACGGCGGCGGGCCCGTGGTTCGACGGCTCGACCCACACGCCGACGCGCCCGGCCCAGAGGGAGACGTGCCCGTGGTAGGCGAGATCGGCCTCGGCGCCGGGTGCGGCGGGTGCGACCGTGGCGCCCCCGGCACCGGGCCTACCGACCACATCCGTATCGGTCAGCACCGCACCGACCGCGGGCCCGACACCCATACGCCCCACAGGATCACCCACACCACCACGGGCGACGCCCCCATGGGCCACTCCGACCGAAGGCCCGCACACCGCCACCAGCACGGCGGCGCCCCCCACCCAGAACCCAGCGAACCGCTTCAGCCCCCTACGCATCCCAACCATGCCCGAAAGATACCTTTAACGGCTTATATCCCCGGGTTGCCACCCCGACACGTTCCACGCCGCCTTCCACGCTGCATGTAACGCTGTCCACATGCTCGTCGCCCGCTCCGTGCTCCTGTTCCTCCTCGCCGCCGTCTTCGAGATCGGCGGGGCCTGGCTCGTCTGGCAGGGCGTCAGGGAACACCGGGGCTGGATCTGGATCGGCGCGGGGGTGATCGCGCTCGGCGTGTACGGGTTCGTGGCGACCCTCCAGCCGGACGCCGAGTTCGGCCGGATCCTGGCCGCGTACGGCGGCGTGTTCGTCGCTGGCTCGCTGGCCTGGGGCATGGTCGCCGACGGCTACCGCCCGGACCGCTGGGACGTCACCGGCGCGCTGATCTGCCTGGCCGGGATGGCGGTCATCGTGTACGCGCCACGCGGCCGCTGAACGCAGCGCGCCCGCGCCCGCCACCGGGAGACCTCGACGCCCGGCCAGCACCCCGCCCGGCCTATCCTGACCGCATTCCGATCATTCGCGCGAGGAGTACGCCATGACCGCCACCGGGACCCCCATCGCCGTCGTCACGGGCGCGAGCAGCGGTATCGGCGCCGCCACCGCGCGGCAACTGGCCGCCGCCGGCTACCGCGTGGTGCTCACCGCGCGCCGCAAGGACCGCATCGAGGCGCTGGCCGCCGAGATCAACGAGGCGGGCCACCAGGCCACGGCGTACGCCCTGGACGTCACCGACCGCGCGGCCGTGGACGCCTTCGCGAGCGCCTTCCGCACCATCGGCGTCCTGGTCAACAACGCGGGCGGCGCGCTCGGCGCCGACCCCGTCGCCACCGGCGACCCGGCCGACTGGCGCCAGATGTACGAGACGAACGTCATCGGCACGCTCAACGTCACCCAGGCCCTACTCCCCGCACTCGACGCGTCCGGCGACGGCACGGTGGTCGTCCTCTCGTCGACGGCGGGCCACGGCACGTACGAGGGCGGCGCGGGCTACGTCGCCGCGAAGAACGGCGCCCGGGTCATCGCCGAGACCCTGCGCCTGGAGATCGTGGGCCGCCCGGTCCGGGTGATCGAGATCGCGCCCGGCATGGTGAAGACGGAGGAGTTCGCCACGACCCGCTTCCGCGGCGACAACGAGAAGGCGGCGAAGGTCTACGCGGGCGTGGCGGAGCCCCTGACGGCCGACGACGTAGCGGAAACGATCACCTGGGCGGTCACCCGCCCCCCGCACGTCAACATCGACCTCCTGGTGGTCCGCCCCCGAGCCCAGGCCTCCAACACGAAGGTCCACCGGGAGCTGTAGCCCGCAGGCACCACGACCGAGGGGGCGCCGGACCACTGCCCGACGCCCCCCTCAGCCCTTCAGCACCCCGGGCGCCCAGCGCGCCCCAGCGCGCCTCAGCCCTTCACGCACACGACCTGCTTCAGCTTGGCCACGACCTCCACCAGGTCGCGCTGCTGGTCGATGACCTTCTCGATCGGCTTGTACGCGCCCGGGATCTCGTCCACGACGCCGGAGTCCTTGCGGCACTCCACGCCCCGCGTCTGCTCCTCCAGGTCGCGGGTCGTGAACTTCCGCTTCGCCGCGTTCCGGCTCATCTTGCGGCCCGCGCCGTGCGAGGCGGAGTTGAAGGACGCCGCGCTCCCGAGGCCCTTCACGATGTACGAGCCGGTGCCCATCGAGCCCGGGATGATCCCGTAGTCCCCGGAACCGGCGCGGATCGCGCCCTTCCGCGTGACCAGCAGGTCCATGCCGTCGTACCGCTCCTCCGCCACGTAGTTGTGGTGGCAGCTGATCACCGGCTCGAAGGTCACCTTCGCCTTCTTGAACTCCTTGCGGACCACGTCCTGGAAGAGCGCCATCATGATCGCGCGGTTGTACTTCGCGTACTCCTGCGCCCAGAACAGATCGTTCCGGTACGCCGCCATCTGCGGGGTGTCCGCGATGAACACCGCCAGGTCGCGGTCGACCAGGCCCTGGTTGTGCGGGAGCTTCTGGGCCTCGCCGATGTGGAAGTCGGCGAGCTCCTTGCCGATGTTCCGGGACCCGGAGTGCAGCATCAGCCAGACCGAATCCGACTGGTCGAGACAGAACTCGATGAAGTGATTCCCGGAACCGAGCGTTCCCATCTGCTTCACAGCCCGCTCCTGACGGAACTTGACCGCGTCCGCCACCCCCTCGAACCGCCCCCAGAAATCGTCCCAGCCCGCCGTGGCGAAGCCGAAGAAGCGGCTCGGGTCTACTGCGGAGTCGTGCATTCCGCGGCCGACCGGGATGGCCTCTTCGATCTTGGAGCGGAGGCGGGAGAGGTCGCCGGGGAGGTCGTTCGCGGTGAGGGACGTCTTGACCGCGGACATGCCGCAGCCGATGTCGACCCCGACCGCCGCCGGGCAGACCGCGCCGTGCATGGCGATGACCGAGCCCACCGTCGCGCCCTTGCCGTAGTGGACGTCCGGCATCACGGCCAGGCCCTTGATCCACGGCAGCGTGGCGACGTTGCGCAGCTGCTGCATCGCGCCGTCCTCGACCGTCGCCGGGTCCGCCCACATCCGGATCGGGACCTGCGCGCCCGGTACCTCTACGTACGACATAATTCCTCGTTCCCCCGAGTCTCCCGAGTCTCCACAGTCACCCCAGTTGGGTGATTTGACTGGTTTTCCCGACAAATTCCTTTGCGCCATCATGCGCCTGGTGCGCAAAAACCGTCACCAAAGACCACAAACAGGACAGTGGACCGGCGTTCACGGCAGCGCGTGCGATAGACATTGTGTCCAGCCGCCGCCTTCCGGCGGCAACCGCTTTTCTCCCGAAAGGAGCCTGGGAACCGTGCAGCGAAAGGCGTACGTGCCGGGTGTGGCGCTCCTCGTGGTGCTCGTCGCGGGCTGCTCCTCGGGATCCGGCACCGACGGCACCGCCACGGACTCCAAGGCGGGCGTACCCAAGGCGGCCGCCGCGCCGCCCGGCCGGTACCGCACGCTGCCCGAGCCGTGCCGTGCCGTGAACAAGGGCGTCCTCAAGGACATGCTGCCGGGCGCCGCCGAGCTTGCGGACGACCAGAAGGCGAAGGCGTACGCGGGGGCCGCGGAGCTCACGTACGACACGGACCGGCGGGTGGGCTGCCGCTGGAAGGACGAGGCGCCGGACGCGGTGCGCCGGCTGTACGTCGACTTCGAGCGGGTCGTGTCGTACGACCCCGCCGTCAGCGACGACGACCGGGCGAAGGCCGTCTACGGGAAGAAGGAGTCGGCCGCCAAGCTGCCCACCGCGAAGGACGGCGGCAAGGACACCTCCCGCCCCGGCGGCGGCGGAACCGGCAAGTCCGGGACCCCGTCCGGCACCCCGAGCGGCAAGCCCTCCGGGCTGCGCGTCCAGAACCAGGCCGCCTCCCCCACCACCCCGCCCGCCTCCTCCGGCCCGCCCGCCACCACCCCCGACGGGCTCAAGCCGCGCATCCTCACCGGGCTCGGCGACGCCGCGTACCTGGACGACGCGCTCACGGCGAGCGGTTCGGCCGCCCAGCGCCGTACCGTGACGGTGGTCTTCCGTACGTCCAATGTGATCGTGACCGTGGAGTACACGGAACAGCCGAGCTCCCCGAGCGCGACCGCCCCCGACAGCCAGGAACTCCAGGAGAAGACCCAGGCCCTGGCGGCCAAGCTCGCCGAGCTCTTCGGCGACTGAGCCCGCCGGGCCGTCCGAGCGACCCCATGAGCGACCAGCCAGCAGCGACCAGCGAAGGAACGCGTAGAACCATGCACCGACCCGCCCCCGCCACCGCCCCGCGCACGCGGCTCGCCCGTGTGCTCGCCTGCGCCGCCGTCCCCGTGATGCTCGTCGCCGTCGGCTGCTCGTCGGACTCCGGCGGCGACGAGAAGAAGAAGGACTCGGGGTCCTCGTCCTCGGCCGCCACGCCGAGCGGCAAGCAGTCCCAGTCGCCGTCGGTGGCCCCGGCGAAGTACGCCAAGCTGCCGGACCCGTGCAAGGCGCTGGCGGAGAAGACGATCGACGACCTGGTGCCGAAGGCGAAGTCGAAGTCGGGCACGGCGGGCAAGTCGACGGACGTGGCCTCGCAGGGCACCTGCTCGTGGAACGGCCTGGACGACAAGGGCGTGAAGGGCTCGCAGTACCGCTGGCTGGACGTCTCGTTCAAGCGGTACGGCTCGGACGCGGCGATCGGCAGCGGCGACCAGCGCGCGGCGAAGGAGTACGCGCGTCTGCTCGCCGCGACGAAGGCGACGGACGGCGCCAAGAACGTGAAGGCGACGCCGGTCAGCGGCATCGGCGACGAGGCGACGGCGGTCAGCTACGACCTGCACAAGACCGACGAGGACTTCAAGTACGCGGTGATCGTGGCCCGTACGGCGAACGCGGTGGTCGTGCTCGACTACAACGGCGCCGGCTACCAGGGCGCGGACGCGCCGGACGCCGGGGATCTGATGAAGGACGCGCAGGGCGCGGCCAAGGAGGCGGTGGCCTCGGTGGTCACGGCCAACGGCGCCAAGCAGTAGCGGCGACCGGTTTCAGCAGCGGCCGGTAACGAGCCGGGCTCGATACGGAGTCCTGCCCTCCCCCATGGGCGGGACTCCGTGTTCATGTGCCAGGCTTTGCGCGCCGGTTGTCGACGACGGAGGGGGATCGCGGGTGGCCGCGACGCAGCTGACGCGCACGCATCGCATACTCATCGGGGTGGTGGTCGCGGGTGCGGTGATCATTGCCGGGATCGGGTTCGCGGGTTCTTACGCGGCGGTGCGCGCCCTCGCGGAGAAGAAAGGTTTCGGAACCTTCTCCCTCGTCTTCCCGATAGGCATCGACGCGGGCATCTGTGTGCTCCTCGCGCTCGACCTGCTGCTGACCTGGATCCGCATCCCCTTCCCGCTGCTGCGCCAGACCGCCTGGCTGCTGACGGCCGCGACCATCGCCTTCAACGGCGCGGCCGCCTGGCCCGACCCGCTCGGCGTCGGCATGCACGCCGTCATCCCGGTCCTGTTCGTCGTCGCCGTCGAAGCCGCCCGCCACGCGGTCGGCCGCATCGCGGACATCACCGCCGACAAGCACATGGAAGGCGTCCGCCTCACCCGCTGGCTGCTCTCCCCCGTGCCCACCTTCCGCCTGTGGCGCCGTATGAAGCTGTGGGAACTGCGCTCCTACGAGCAGGTCATCAAGCTCGAACAGGACCGCCTCGTCTACCGCGCCCGCCTCCAGGCCCGCTACGGCCGCGCCTGGCGCCGCAAGGCGCCCGTCGAATCCCTGATGCCGCTGCGCCTGGCCAAGTTCGGCGTCCCGCTCGCCGACACCGGCCCCGCCGGCCTCGCCGCCGCGGGCATCGAGCCCACCCTGCTGCCCACGGCCCCGCCGGTCACGCCCATGGTGAGCGCGACGCCCCAGCCGGTCGAGCTCCCGGCCGCGCCCACGCCCGCTCCCCAACCCGAGCCGGTGCCCGCGCCCGCGCCCGTACAGGCCGAGGAGCAGCCGCAGGCCGAGGCCGAGCCCGTGGAGAGCCCCTGGTTCGCCGCGCAGCAGCTGGGCCCGGAGGCGTACGAGGGCACGTACGACCCGCAGTACGTCGAGGGACTGGAGCCGACCCCGGTGATGGTCCCGGCGGGCCCGGGCCGCACCCGTCCGCTGGGCAGCGCGCCCGAGCAGCACCTGACGCACGGGGCGCCGCCGGTGGCCGAGGAGTCGTGGCAGCCGGAGGACTCCGTGTTCGCGGACATGGCGTACAAGGTCTTCGTCGAGTACGTGAACGAGCTCAGCGACTATCCGAACGTCGAGGCGCTGGAGATACACCTCGCGGACGGGCACGGGGTGACGCATCCGCGGGGGGCGGCGTTGCTGCGGCGCCTCATGCCGGAGTTCAAGGCGCGGTACCACGCGGAGCTGGAGGCGGACCACATCGCGTAGCCCGGCCTTTGTCTGCGGGCCGTCCCCAACTGGTCGCGCAGTTCCCCGCGCCCCTAGGCAAAAGGGGCCCGGGGCGAATGCCCCGAGCCCCTCTCCCGCGTGCGGCGGCTAGGCCGCCAGCAGCTTGCGAACCCGGTCCGCGCCCACGGCAAGCAGCAGCGTGGGCAGGCGCGGGCCCGTGTCGCGGCCTACCAGCAGGTGGTAGAGGAGCGCGAAGAAGGTCCGCTGGGCGGTCTTGATCTCCGGCGGCAGCTCCTTGGGCGTGGCGTCCGCGGAGAACCCGGCCTGCACCTTCGGCACGCCGTAGACCAGGTGGGTCAGGCCGTCGAGCGACCAGTGGTCGTCGAGGCCGTCCACGAGCAGCCGCAGCGACTCGCGGGCCTGGTCGTCGAGGGTGGCGAGCAGCTCGGTGTCGGGCTCCTCGCGCACCACGGTCCGCTGGTCGGCGGGCACCTGCGTGTTGATCCACGCCTCGGCCTTGTCGAGCCGCGGCCGCACCTCGTCCAGGGACGCCAGCGGGTTCGCCGGGTCCAGGTCGCTGAGGATGCGGACGGTCTGCTCGTCGTGGCCGGCGGTGATGTCGACGACCGAGGCGAGCGTGCGGTACGGCATGGGGCGCGGGGTGCGCGGCAGCTCGCCGGCGGCGGTGCGGGCGGCACGCGCGTAGGCCGCGGCGTCGGCGGGCAGCACGCTGCCGTCGGCGACCTTGGCCTCCAGCTTGTCCCACTCGTCGTACAGCCGCTGGATCTCCTGGTCGAAGGCGATCTTGAACGACTGGTTGGGCTTGCGGCGCGCGTACAGCCAGCGCAGCAGCTGCGGCTCCATGATCTTCAGCGCGTCGGCCGGGGTCGGCACGCCGCCCTTGGACGACGACATCTTGGCCATGCCGCTGATGCCGACGAACGCGTACATCGGGCCGATCGGCTGCTCGCCGCCGAAGATCGACACGATCTGGCCGCCGACCTGGAACGAGGAGCCCGGGGACGAGTGGTCGACGCCGGACGGCTCGAAGATCACGCCCTCGTACGCCCAGCGCATCGGCCAGTCGACCTTCCAGACCAGCTTGCCGCGGTTGAACTCGCTGAGCCGGACGGTCTCGGAGAAGCCGCAGGCCGAGCAGGTGTAGGTGAGCTCGGTGGTCGCGTCGTCGTAGGCCGAGACCGTGGTGAGGTCCTTGTTGCAGCCGCCGCAGTAGGGCTTGTACGGGAAGTAGCCCGCGGAGCCCGTGCCGTCGTCCTCGGCGGCCGCGCCGGAGCCCTCGGCGGCCTCCAGCTCGGCCTCGTCGACCGGCTTCTGGCCCTTCTTGGCGGGGGCCTTCTTGGTGCGGTACTGCTCCAGGATCGCGTCGATGTCGCCGCGGTGCTTCATCGCGTGCAGGACCTGCTCGCGGTAGGCGCCGGAGGTGTACTGCTCCGTCTGGCTGATCCCGTCGTACTCGACGCCGAGCTCGGCCAGGGCCTCGGTCATCGCGGCCTTGAAGTGCTCGGCCCAGTTCGGGTACGCGGAGCCGGCCGGGGCCGGGACCGAGGTGAGCGGGCGGCCGATGTGCTCGGCCCACGAGTCGTCGATGCCGGGGACGCCGTTGGGCACCTTGCGGTACCGGTCGTAGTCGTCCCAGGAGATCAGGTGGCGGACCTCGTACCCGCGCCGGCGGATCTCGTCCGCGACCAGGTGCGGGGTCATGACCTCGCGGAGGTTGCCCAGGTGGATGGGGCCGGAGGGCGACAGGCCGGACGCGACGACGACCGGTTTGCCAGGCGCACGACGCTCCGAGTCGGCAATGACCTCGTCCGCGAAACGGGAGACCCAGTCGGTCTCGGTGCTGCTCTGAGCCACGGTCGGCACGTCCTTCTTTCTCGTACGCCTTGAAGAGGCTGGCCCGCCCATTGTCCCAGACGGAACCACCGCCTCCGGGGTTGCGCGGTTTTCCCGGAGAAACGGAAGACGCCCGCGTGGGAGAATCGGCTTGAACGCATCCCGCCCGCATCCCGGAGCAGATCCGGATATGAGCGGCCAACCGACAGGAAACGGAACCCATGGCTTCGGTCCCTTCCCTCGCTTCCACTGTCCAGCAGCGCCTGGCGGACGCCCTCTCGGCAGCCCTGCCGGAGGCCGGCTCCACCGACCCGCTGCTGCGACGAAGCGACCGGGCCGACTTCCAGGCCAACGGCATCCTGGCGCTCGCGAAGAAGCTCAAAGGCAACCCGCGCGAGCTGGCGACCAAGGTCACCGACGCGCTGGACGCCGGTGACGTCCTCAAGGACGTCGAGGTCTCGGGCCCCGGCTTCCTCAACATCACGCTCACCGACCGGGCGATCACGCGGACGCTGGCCGCCCGCGCCGCCGACGACCGGCTCGGCGTGCCGCTGAAGGAGAACCCGGGCGTCACGGTCGTCGACTACGCCCAGCCGAACGTGGCGAAGGAGATGCACGTCGGCCATCTGCGCTCGGCGGTCATCGGTGACGCGCTGCGCGGCATGCTCGACTTCACCGGCGAGCAGACGATCGGCCGCCACCACATCGGCGACTGGGGCACCCAGTTCGGCATGCTCATCCAGTACCTGATCGAGAACCCGGGCGAGCTGGCCCCGGCCGACGAGGTCGACGGCGAGCAGGCCATGTCGAACCTGAACCGGGTCTACAAGGCCTCGCGCGCGGTCTTCGACTCCGACGAGGAGTTCAAGGAGCGGGCGCGCAAGCGGGTCGTCGCCCTCCAGTCGGGCGACAAGGAGACCCTGGAGCTGTGGCAGCAGTTCGTGGACGAGTCGAAGGTCTACTTCTACTCGGTCTTCGAGAAGCTGGACATGGAGGTCCGGGACGAGGAGATCGTCGGCGAGTCCGCCTACAACGACCTGATGCCGGAGACGGCCCGCCTCCTGGAGGAGTCCGGCGTCGCCGTGCGCTCCGAGGGCGCGCTCGTGGTCTTCTTCGACGAGATCCGCGGCAAGGACGACCAGCCGGTGCCGCTGATCGTGCAGAAGGCGGACGGCGGCTTCGGCTACGCGGCGTCCGACCTCTCGGCGATCCGCAACCGCGTCGGCGACCTGCACGCCACCTCGCTGATCTACGTCGTGGACGTACGCCAGTCGCTGCACTTCAAGATGGTCTTCGAGACGGCCCGCCGGGCGGGCTGGCTCAGCGACGAGGTCACCGCGCACAACATGGGCTACGGCACGGTGCTCGGCGCGGACGGCAAGCCGTTCAAGACCCGTGAGGGCGAGACGGTCAAGCTGGAGGACCTCCTCGACGAGGCCGTCGAGCGGGCCACGGCGGTCGTGCGCGAGAAGGCCGAGAAGGTGGGCCTGACCGAGGAGGAGATCGTCGAGAACGGGCGGTACGTCGGCATCGGCGCCGTGAAGTACGCGGACCTGTCGACCTCGGCGAACCGCGACTACAAGTTCGACCTGGACCAGATGGTGTCGCTGAACGGCGACACGTCGGTCTACCTCCAGTACGCGTACGCCCGGATCAAGTCGATCCTGCGCAAGGCCGGCGAGGCCCGGCCGACCGCCCACCCGGAGCTCGCGCTCGCCCCGGCGGAGCGGGCCCTCGGCCTGCACCTGGACGCGTTCGGCGAGCTGGTCTACGAGGCGTCCGCCGAGTACGCGCCGCACAAGCTGGCCGCGTACCTGTACCAGCTGGCGTCGCTGTACACGACGTTCTACGACCAGTGCCCGGTCCTCAAGGCCGAGGCGGCCGAGCAGGTCGAGAACCGGCTGTTCCTGTGCGACCTGACCGCCCGGACGCTCCACCAGGGCATGGCCCTGCTCGGCATCCGGACGCCCGAGCGCCTCTGATCCACCCCCGTGCGGGGAGCGGCTCACGTGGTGAGCCGCTCCCACACGTTGGTGTCCAGCCGGTACTCGTACGCCGGGCGGCCCTTGATCGCGCTGCTGTGGAACGGCTTCCCGTTGTCGTAGACCGGGATCTTGCCGGAGCGGTCGCCGCTGCTCCAGTCGATCTCCAGGTACCAGGTCACGTCGTGCGCGTCGGTGTGCACATCGAGGTTGAGCACCTGCGGATCGGTCGTGGACACCTTGTACGGGAAGTCCGTGGCGGGCACCTTCACCTCGCCCTGCAGGCCGCCGACCGGCTTGGTGCGCGGCTGGGCCGCGTCCAGGTCGATGTCGAAGAAGCCCGGGGTGACCGCGCCGCCGCACCCCGAACCCATCGAGTACGCGGTCCAGTCGAGCGGCGCCCCACGGTCCACGACCCGGACGTGCACGGCGTTGATGACGACCGACTCGGCCGTCTTGCCGGTCGCGGTGAGCTGGAGCGTGAGGTGGCCGCCGTCGACGCCGCCGAGCAGCGACGCCCAGGGGCGGCTCTCCCCGGGGGACGGCGGCTTCGGCACCGAGCCCGGCTTCTGGTCGAGCAGATAGAACTTCCCGCAGGGCCCGTCCCACTGGTACGAGCTGACGCCGACGGCGATCGGGTCGGCGGCGGGCGGGGCGTGCTTGCGGGGCGCGGGCGCCGACGGGGTGCGGGCGGACGGGCTGCCGCTGCCGGACGGGCTCGCCGAGGAGGCGTCGGGGCTGGGCGCGGGCGACTTGGGGGGCGTGCCCTTCGGGAGGGTGCGCCCGGTCTCCTGGGCGTCGGCGACGGTCGAGCTCTTGCCGCCCCCGTCGTCCCCGGGCCCGCCGGAGAGCGCGGCGACGGCCACGGCCGGAACGGCGAGCGCGACGACGGCGGCCCCGATGAGCACGAGGCGGGTGCGCTTGGTGATACGGGACGTACGGCGCGGGGCGACCGCGTCGGTGACGACGGAGACGACTTCGGGCTCGGGTTCCGGGGCGGGGGTCGCGAGCGGGGGCTCCGGCTCGGGTGCGGGGCCCGCTCCCGACTCCTTCTCGTCGGGACCGGCCGACGCGGCCGGACGCGCCGCTTCCGCCGCTGCCGCGCCCCGCGACCGGCGGCGCGCCTCGTCCGCCAGGATCCACCGGCGGTGGAGCTCGACCGACTCCTCCCGGGTGGCCCCGCAGAGCCGGGCCAGCCGGTCGATGGGGGCGTATTCGTTGGGCACGGCGTCGCCGTTGCAGTACCGGTGGAGCGTCGACGTACTCACGTGGAGCTTGCCGGCGAGGACGCCGTAACTCCGTCCGGAACGGTCCTTCAACTCCCTGAGCAATGCCGCGAAATCCTCGGACTCAGCCGTAGCCACGAGCCGTTTCCCTCCCCTGTCCGTCCCGGAAACGCGTTCCAGGGGAAGGCAGTTTCCCCAGGTCAGAGCGTGTTTCCGCGTTCCAGCTTCCCCCATTGTCCCCTGCTGATTGCGATCGCCGCCGACCGGCCCGCAAGGTGAGTGCAGCAACCAGCCAACACCGGCACCACCGGGGGAGAGCAGTCCATGCGATTCCGCATCCGGGTCAACCTGGCGGACTCGATGGCCGCCGCGATGCTGGCCGCTTCGGTGGTCACGGTCGTCGCACTGGTCCTCAGCCTTCACGCCTGACCCGCTCGCTCACCTACTCAGCACGCACCACTCACGCACCGACCCAACGGGGAGCTCGATCCACCATGCGCACCAACCTCCGCATCACCGCCGCCGCGACCACCGCCCTCATCGCCGCGCTGTCCCTCAGCGCCTGCGGCAGCGACTCCGGTTCGAAGGAGTCGGACAAGGCGGCGTCGAAGCCGTCCGCCTCGGCGCCCGCCACCGCCGGTACGGACGGCGGCGGCCAGGGCGCCACGACCGGCGGCGACACGGCCGGGACGACGGGCGGCACGGGCGGCACCTCCGGCGGCACCGGTGGGTCCGGCGGGTCCGGTTCGACCAGCGGCGGCCACGGCACCGCCAAGCCCGCCAAGTCGAACGGCAAGCAGTCGGGCGGCCAGTCCGGCTCGGGCTCGTCCAAGCGCGTCACCTGCACCGGCTCCAACGTGAAGCTGACCGCGACCGTGGTCTCCCGCCCGATCAACCACGTCCTGCTGACCGCGACCAACATCGGCAAGACGACCTGCAACGCCTACGACGCCCCGGCCGTGAAGTTCTCCAACGCCCAGTCGCCGATCCCGGTCGACAAGGACACCATCCCGCAGTCGGTGGTCACGCTCGCCCCGGGCCAGTCCGCGTACGCGATGATCCGCACCCAGGGCGAGCCCGACGGCACCGACCCGTACATGACCAGCCAGGTCGTCGTGTACTTCCGCGGCGCCGTCGGCATGGAGTCCGTCGGCCGCTCGGCCTACGCCTCGCTGGCCAAGCCGGTCGGCGTGGTCGACGCCCAGGCCATGGCCACCTACTGGCAGTCGGACATGGGCGCGATCAGCGCCTGGTAGCCGACGCCGTCAGCCCCGCAGCGCCCGCCCCAGCCGCCGCAGCCCCTCCGCGATCTCGTCCGGCGCCGAGGTGACGAAGCACAGCCGCAGCGCGGCCGGGTCGGGCGTCCCCGCGAAGAAGGGGGCACCGGGCACGTACGCCACGTCGTGGGCGACCGCCTCCTTCAGGGAGGCGGTCGCGTCGCTTCCCGGCGCCAGCGTCGCCCACAGGAACATGCCGCCCTCGGGCCGGTTCCACGAGGAGCCCTCGGGCAGCGCGTCCGCGAGCCCGGCGAGCATCGCGTCCCGACGCTCGCCGTACGCCGCCCGCACCTTGGCGACGTGCGCGTCCAGGTCGCGGTCGGCCAGATAGCGGGCGGCGGCCAGCTGGTTGACGGTCGGGGTGTGCAGGTCGGCGGCCTGCTTGGCGATGCCGCAGGCCCGCAGCAGCGCCTCGGGCGCCCGCAGCCAGCCCAGCCGCAGCCCCGGAGCCATGATCTTCGAGTAGCTGCCGAGGAGGACGGTACGGTCGGCGGCGCCCTCGTACGAGGAGATCCACGGCACGCTCTCGCCCTCGTAGCGGAGTTCTCCGTACGGGTCGTCCTCGACCACCCACAGCCCGCGCCGGACGGCGACCTCGGCGACGGCGCGGCGCCGCTCGGCGGTCATGGTGCGGCCGGTCGGGTTCTGGAAGGTGGGCACCGAGTAGAAGAGCTTCGGCCGCTCCCGGGCGACGAGTTCGTCGAGGGCCACGGGGTCGGGTCCGTCGGCGTCCGAGGGCACGGCGACGATCCGGGCGCCCGCGAACCCGAAGGCCTGGAGCGCGGCGAGGTAGCAGGGGTCCTCGACGAGGACGGTGTCCCCGGGCTCGACGAGCGCCGCGGCGAGCAGGGTGAGGCCCTGCTGCGACCCGGTGGTGACGAGCAGCTGCCCGGCCCTGGTCGGCAGTCCGCGCGCGGTGAGCCGCGCGGCGGTGGCGGCCCGCAGCCCCGGGTCGCCCTCGGTCGTCGAGTACTGCAACGCGGCCCGCCCCTCGCCCGCGAGCACGGCGCCGAACGCCTCGGCCATCCCCTCCACGTCGAACAGCTCCGGCGCGGGCAACCCACCCGCGAACGAGATGACCTCGGGCCGAGCGGTGAGCGCCAGGATCTCCCGCACGGGCGAGGCCCCCACGGAGGCTGCGCGTGCGGCGAGGGCGGGTGGTGCGGCGGCGACGTTCATGGGCGGCCCCCAGTCGTTTAGTAGGACATCCAACTAGCGAGGCAGCGTACGCACTTCCATGCCACATACACACGCCGGTCCGCGTTTTGGTCGCGGAAGAGCCCGCCCGGGGGAGTGCCGCGCAGCGGCATCTCCAGGGGCGCGGGGAACTGCGCGACCAGTTGGGGACGGCCCGCACCCGAAGAACCAGCCGCCCGGCGGAGGGCTTTAGGGAAGGGGCGGGGTGGGGGATTCACACCCGGCCGGGTGACCCCGGCCGCGCGGCTGCCCCCCGACCCCCCGCCGCACTCGCTACCTCTGTGACGACACAGGCGCACGACGACGTCGGGAGACCAAGTGAGCCGGGACGAGGAACAGTGGGACACAGACGTCCGGGCGGAGCTCCAAGTCCACCCCGACGGCACGTGGCTGTACGTGGGCGAACCCCACGGCATCCTCCGCGTCCCCCTGGGCGAGGACGGCCGCCCGGAGGCCCCCGCAGAATGGACCCCGGGCATCAGGCCGTACGGCCTGGCAACGGACAGCACCGGCACCCGCCTGTACGCCACCGACCCCCCGGCCCGACGACTCCTGTGGCACCCCCTGGACCCCACCGGCAGACCCAACCGCGGCATCGGCTGGCAGGTGTACACCCCGACCACCGCCGAGCCGGGCGGCACGGTCGCGCCGCACCCGTCCCGCCCCCTCCTCTACGTGGCCAACCGGGACGAGAAGGCCGCAGTCTCGTGCGTACCGCTGCGCGAGGACGGCAGACCGGACGACGGCGGCACGACGACGCTCTGGGTACGCGGCACGGCCCCCCTCCACAAGGGCCTGGCCGTCCACCCGGCCGGCACCCACCTCTACGTCAGCGACCCCCAGGGCCGCGCCCTGAACGTCTTCGCTCTGAACGCGGACGGCCGGGCGGACTCCGACGGCCCGTCGCTGACCCGGCAGACGCTCCCCGCTCCGGGCCCGCTCACGGTCCACCCGGCGGCCAGCTGCGTCTACTTCGCCGAGGAGGAGACGGGAGCGGTGTACCGGACCCCGCTCGCCCCCGACGGCCTCCTCGCCCAGGACACCGCGCCCGAGCAGCTGCCGGGCTTCACGGTCCCGCACTGCACGGGCATCGCGGTGCACCCCCGGGGCACGTACCTCTACGCGTCCACGACGACCACGCTCGCGGTGACCGAGCTGAGCCCGCACACGGGCCACCCGTCGGGACGCCCGGTCACGCTCCCGCTGCCGCGTCGCTGACGCCGACCGTGACCTCGTGGATCGAGTTGCGCACACCGGGCGGCGGCTGGACGCGCCCGTCGCGGTCGGTGGCGCGGGCCCGGATGCGGTGGCGCCCGGGCGGGAGCCGCAGGTCGAGGGTGAAGGGCTGCCAGGCGGGATCGTCCCCGAGGGGTTCGAGGACGGCGGGCCGCCAGGGCCCGTCATCCACGCTCACATCGACGGCGACGACTTCACACGTACTCCAGGCCCGACCGACCAACTCCACCCGCTCCCCCGACAGTTGGTCACCGTCCTGGGGGCCGAGGATCTTGCTCCCCACATCCACCGAACGCACCGGCCGGGCGGTCCGCTCTCCCGGATGGACGCGGGTGTAGAAGCGCGTGGTGAACATGTGGTCCGGCCGTTCGTCGGCCAGAAGGATCCGGGTCAGCCACTTCACCGAGTTCGTGCCGAACATCCGGGGCACGACGGTCCGCAGCGGGTGCCCGTGCCGGACGGTGAGCGGCTCGCCGTTCATCTCGTACGCGAGGAAGACGTCCCGCCGGGCGGTCTCCAGGGGCAGGTCCTTCACGTACGAGAGCCCGTCCTCGCCGTCGAACGCCCCGGTGTCCGCGCCCTCGAACCAGACGTGCCGCGCGGAGGCGAGCGGCACGGCCCGGTCGAGGAGCGCGGCGAGGTCGAACCCGGTCCACACCAGATTGGCCACGGCCCGGGTCGGCACGTCCGGCTCGAACGGGTTGCCGAAGCACTCGTGGAAGGCGGTGAACCGGCGGGCGGGCAGGGCGAGGACGTCGTCGAGCCGCAGTCGGAACGGCCGCTCGACGAGCCCTTCGACGGACAGGGTCCAGGAGTCGAGGTCGAGGTCCGGCACCCCGAGGTGGGCGCGCACGAACACGTTGTCGACGGGCGTCACGAAGTCGACGACGTCGTCGAAGTCCCGTACGTCTAACGCCTGTTCCGCCACCGCTGGACCCCCATCTGTCCTACAGACCGCGGGCGACCTCCGTCGCCCAGTACGTCAGGATCATGTTCGCACCGGCCCGCTTGATTCCCGTCAGAGTCTCCAGGATCGCCCGGTCGCGGTCGATCCAGCCCTTCTCGGCGGCGGCCTCGACCATCGCGTACTCACCGCTGATCTGGTACGCGGCGACGGGCACGTCCACCGACTCGGCGACCTTGGCGAGGATGTCGAGGTAGGGGCCCGCGGGCTTCACCATGACCATGTCGGCGCCCTCGTCGAGGTCGAGCGCGAGCTCGCGCAGGGACTCGCGGACGTTGGCGGGATCCTGCTGGTACGTCTTGCGGTCGCCCTGGAGGGAGGAGCCGACGGCCTCGCGGAAGGGGCCGTAGAAGGCGGAGGAGTACTTCGCGGTGTAGGCGAGGATCGAGACGTCCTCGTGGCCGGTCTGGTCGAGGGCGTCGCGCACGACGCCGACCTGACCGTCCATCATGCCGCTGGGGCCGACGACGTGGACGCCGGCGTCGGCCTGGACCTGGGCCATCTCGGCGTACCGCTCCAGGGTGGCGTCGTTGTCGACGCGCCCGTCGGCGTCGAGGACGCCGCAGTGGCCGTGGTCGGTGTACTCGTCGAGGCAGAGGTCGGACATGACGACGAGGTCGTCCCCGATCTCTTCGCGCACGGCGCGGATGGCGACCTGGAGGATGCCGTCGGGGTCCGTGCCCGCGGTCCCGGCCGCGTCCTTCTTCTCGTCCTCCGGCACGCCGAAGAGCATGATCCCGGCGACCCCGGCCTCCACGGCCTCCACGGCGGCCTTGCGCAGGGTGTCGAGCGAGTGCTGCACGACGCCGGGCATGGCCTGGATGGGGACGGGTTCCGTGATGCCCTCGCGTACGAACGCGGGGAGGATCAGGTCGGCGGGGTGCAGCCGGGTCTCGGCGACCATGCGGCGCATGGCGGGGGTGGTGCGGAGCCGCCGGGGGCGGGCGCCGGGGAAGGATCCGTAGGTCATGCACCTACGCTACGCCGCTCCCCCCGGGGGTTTTTGCCCCACCCCGCCCCTTCCCGAAAGCCCTGGCCGGGCGGCTGGGTTCTTCGTCTGCGGACCGTCCCCAACTGGTCGCGCAGTTCCCCGCGCCCCTGAGATCGCCCCTTCGGGGCGCTCAGGGGGATTGCCGCGGAGCGGCATCTTCAGGGGCGCGGGGAACTGCGCGACCAGCCACCCACGGTCCGCAGACGAACGGGGCCGGGCGCAGCCCGCCGGGGGGCCGGGGGCTGTGCCCCCGGGCCGCCCACGGGCTCAGGTCGTACGACGGCGCCGTGCCCCAGGCCGGCGCTCGCTCGGGCGGGTCACGTGCTCCCCCGCCTCCACCGCCGCCGCGCGGCGCGCCGCGCCGAACTCGGCCAGGGCCTCCGCCAGTTTCAGGACCGACGGCTCGGGGGCCATCACGTCCACCCGGAGCCCGTGCTCCTCGGCCGTCTTGGCCGTGGCCGGGCCGATACACGCGATCACCGTCACGTTGTGCGGCTTGCCCGCGATGCCGACCAGGTTGCGGACGGTCGAGGACGACGTGAAGAGCACCGCGTCGAAGCCGCCGCCCTTGATCGCCTCACGCGTGTCCGCCGGCGGCGGCGACGCGCGCACGGTCCGGTACGCCGTGACGTCGTCCACCTCCCAGCCCAGCTCGATGAGCCCGGCCACCAGCGTCTCGGTGGCGATGTCCGCCCGGGGCAGGAAGACGCGGTCGATCGGGTCGAAGACCGGGTCGTAGGGCGGCCAGTCCTCAAGGAGGCCCGCCGCCGACTGCTCGCCGCTCGGCACGAGGTCCGGCTTCACGCCGAACTCCACCAGCGCCGCCGCCGTCTGCTCGCCGACCGCCGCGACCTTGATGCCCGCGAACGCGCGCGCGTCGAGCCCGTACTCCTCGAACTTCTCGCGCACGGCCTTGACCGCGTTGACGGAGGTGAAGGCGATCCACTCGTAGCGGCCCGTGACCAGGCCCTTGACCGCCCGCTCCATCTGCTGCGGCGTGCGCGGCGGCTCGACGGCGATGGTCGGCACCTCGTGCGGCACCGCGCCGTACGAACGCAGCTGGTCGGAGAGCGACGCCGCCTGCTCCTTCGTGCGCGGTACGAGCACCCGCCACCCGAAGAGCGGCTTGGACTCGAACCACGACAGCCGGTCGCGCTGGGCGGCGGCGGTGCGCTCGCCGACCACGGCTATCACCGGCTGGTGCCCGTCCGGGGACGGCAGCACCTTCGCCTGCTTGAGGACCTGGGCGACCGAGCCGAGCGTCGCGTTCCAGGTGCGCTGGCGCGTGGTCGTACCGGCGATCGTCACCGTCATCGGCGTATCGGGCTTGCGGCCCGCCGCGACGAGTTCGCCCGCCGCCGCGGCCACCGTCTCCAGGGTCGCGGAGACGACGACCGTGCCGTCGCTCGCGCCGACCTCGGTCCAGCAGCGGTCGTCCGCGCTGCGCGCGTCGACGAAGCGGACGTCGGCGCCGCCCGAGGTGTCGCTGAGCGGTACACCGGCGTACGCGGGTACGCCCACCGCCGTCGCGACACCGGGCACGACCTCGAAGGGGATGCCCTCCGCGGCGCAGGCGAGCATCTCGTCGCCCGCGCTGCCGTCGAGCCCGGGGTCCCCGGAGACGGCACGGACGACCCGCCTGCCGGAGCGCGCGGCCTCCATGACAAGATTGGCCGCGTCCCGCAACACGGGGACTCCTGCGGTGGCTGACGCCTCGTCAACTACCGTCAGCTGAGGCGTGTCCACACCTGCCCGCGCATGCGCGCGAACCACGTCGAGCACAGCCGGCTCGGCGATCAGGACATCGGCCGACGCCAGCGCTTCCACGGCGCGCAGCGTCAGCAGTCCCGGGTCCCCAGGGCCGGCACCGAGGAAGGTGACGCACCCGTGCGCGGAGACGGCGGGAAGGTTCGAGGACGTGGTGGGGCTCAAAGTGCTCGCTCCCCCATAAGACCGGCCGCACCCTTGGCAAGCATCTCGACCGCGAGTTCGCGACCGAGCGCCACGGCTTCGTCGTGCGACGCAGGTACGGGACCGGTGATGGACAACTGCACCAGCGTCGAGCCGTCGGTGGTACCGACGACGCCGCGCAGGCGCATCTCATGAACAACCTGTCCGTCGGCCAGCAGGTCGGCGTAGGCACCCACAGGTGCGGAACAGCCGGCCTCCAGGGCGGCGAGCAGGGACCGCTCGGCGGTCACGGCGACCCGGGTGTACGGGTCGTCGAGCTCGGCGAGCGCGGCGGCGAGGTCGGCATCGGCTGCCGTGCACTCGATCGCCAGTGCCCCCTGGCCGGGGGCGGGCAGCATGGTGTCGACCGGAAGGAAATCGGTCACCTCACCGATCCTGCCGATGCGGTTCAGCCCGGCCGCGGCGAGTACCACCGCGTCGAGTTCACCGCTGTGCGCGAATCCGATCCGGGTGTCGATGTTCCCCCGGATCGGCACGGTTTCGACGGCGAGGCCGTGGCTGCGCGCGTACGCGTTCAGCTGCGACATGCGCCGGGGCGAGCCGGTGCCTATGCGGACCGGGCGGCCCTCGGCGGCGGCGGCCAGCTCGGTCAGGGTCAGCCCGTCGCGCGCCACCAGCACGTCGCGCGGGTCCTCGCGGACCGGCACGGCGGCGAGCACGAGGTCGTCGGGCTGTGCGGTCGGCAGGTCCTTGAGCGAGTGCACGGCGAAGTCGACCTCGCCGCTCAGCAGCGCGTCGCGCAGCGCGGTCACGAAGACGCCCGTGCCGCCGATCTGCGCCAGGTGCTCGCGCGAGGTGTCGCCGTACGTGGTGATCTCCACCAGCTCGACCGGACGCCCGGTCACCTGCCGTACGGCGTCGGCCACCTGGCCGGACTGGGCCATGGCGAGCATGCTGCGCCTGGTCCCCAGCCTCAGTGCTTTCTGGGTCATGACCGCCCTCGGTTCTTCGCGTCTCGGTTCTTGACGTCGACGTCGTTCAGATCGGCCCGCGACACGGCGGCGACCGTCTCCGGGTCGAGGTCGAAGAGTGTGCGCAGCGCGTCCGCGTACCCGGCGCCGCCGGGCTCGGCCGCCAGCTGCTTGATCCGCACGGTCGGCGCGTGCAGCAGCTTGTCGACGACGCGGCGCACGGTCTGGGTGACCTCGGCGCGCTGCTTCTCGTCCAGGTCGGGCAGCCGCCCCTCCAGGCGCGCCACCTCGCCGGCCACCACGTCGGCGGCCATGGCGCGCAGCGCGACCACGGTCGGCGTGATGTGCGCGGCGCGCTGGGCGGCACCGAAGGCGGCGACCTCGTCGGAGACGATCGAGCGCACCTGGTCGACGTCGGCGGCCATCGGCGCGTCGGCCGAGGCCTCGGCGAGCGACTCGATGTCGACGAGGCGCACACCGGGGATGCGGTGGACGGCGGCGTCGATGTCGCGCGGCATGGCGAGGTCGAGCAGCGCGAGCCGGACCGGGCCGCTCTGCGCGGGGATGCGGCGCTGTGCGGCGGGCCGGGCGCCGGTGGCGTTGTCGGCCCAACTGCCGTGCAGTTCGAGGGAGTCGGCGTCGACGCCCTGGTCGCGTACGGCGTCGGCGGCCTCGGCGACCGCGGTGTACGCGGCGAGTCCGGCCCCGGCGGCGGCCGTGGCGGCGAAGTCGACGGGGCAGCCCTCGGCGGCGGGCGCCTGGCTCGCGGGAGCGGCCGGGACCGGGGCGCCGACCGCGTCGCCGACGGCCTGAGCCGTCAGAACCAGACCGGTCGCGCCCGTACAGGAAACCGCCACGTCGACTCGTGTCAGCTCGCGCGCGACGTCGGCCATCGACACCGCGCGGGCGGCCGTGCCCGACTCGTTGAGGATCTCGACCAGGCGCTCGGCGCGGGCGGGCGTGCGGTTGGCGACGATCACCTCGCGCACTCCGGCGCGCGCCAGCGTCGCCGCGGCCAGCGAGGACATCGAGCCCGCGCCGATCACCAGGGCGCGCTTGTCCTTGGCCCAGCCCTCGACGGAGACGCCGACGGCCAGCTGCTCCAGGCCGAAGGTGACCAGGGACTGCCCGGCCCGGTCGATACCGGTCTCGCTGTGGGCGCGCTTGCCGACCCGCAGGGCCTGCTGGAACAGGTCGTTGAGGAGCCGCCCGGCGGTGTGGAGCTCCTGCCCCAGCGCGAGGGTGTCCTTGATCTGGCCGAGGATCTGCCCCTCGCCCACGACCATCGAGTCGAGCCCGCACGCCACCGAGAAGAGGTGGTGGACGGCCCGGTCCTCGTAGTGCACATAGAGATACGGAGTGAGCTCCTCCAGACTGACGCCGCTGTGCTGGGCGAGCAGCGTGGAGAGCTCGGCGACGCCCGCGTGGAACTTGTCCACGTCCGCGTACAGCTCGATCCGGTTGCAGGTGGCCAGGACCGCCGCCTCGGCGGCGGGCTCCGCGGCCAGGGTGTCCTGCAACAGCTTGACCTGCGCGTCCGCGGAGAGGGAGGCCCGCTCCAGGATGCTGACGGGGGCGCTGCGGTGGCTGAGGCCGACGACCAGGAGGCTCATGCCGGCATCACGGCGGGCATGTCCCCGTCGGGTCCCTTCCGGTCCACGGCCGCGCCGCCGCGCACCACGGGCGCCACGACGTCGGCGGCCTCGGCCGCGGCCGCGTCCTCACCGGCCTTGCGCTGCTCGTGGAAGGCGAGGATCTGCAGCTCGATGGAGAGGTCGACCTTGCGCACGTCGACGCCCTCGGGCACCGACAGGACGGTCGGCGCGAAGTTCAGGATGGAGGTGACCCCGGCGGCGACCAGGCGGTCGCAGACCGGCTGCGCGGCGCCCGCCGGCGTCGCGATGACGCCGATGGAGACCCCGTTCTCGCTGATGATCTTCTCCAGGTCGTCGGAGTGCTGCACCGGGATCCCGGCGACGGGCTTGCCCGCCATCGCGGGGTCCGCGTCGATCAGCGCGGCGACCCGGAAGCCGCGGGAGGCGAAGCCGCCGTAGTTGGCGAGGGCCGCGCCGAGGTTGCCGATGCCGACGATGACGACCGGCCAGTCCTGGGTGAGGCCGAGCTCGCGGGAGATCTGGTAGACGAGGTACTCGACGTCGTAGCCGACGCCCCTGGTCCCGTACGAGCCGAGGTACGAGAAGTCCTTGCGCAGCTTCGCGGAGTTGACCCCCGCGGCCGCGGCCAGCTCCTCGGAGGAGACCGTGGGTACGGAGCGCTCCGACAGTCCGGTCAGCGCACGCAGATACAGCGGAAGCCTGGCGACGGTGGCCTCGGGGATTCCTCGGCTACGGGTCGCCGGTCGGTGAGTTCGGCCAGTTGCCACGGTGCTCCTGCGGGATGAGCGAGGCAGGCGGCCATGTGTCCCAGGACCGCCCCGTCGAATGCAGGCTATGTCTTTGTGAACGCGTGCACAAAGATGGTGTCCGCTTTGTCCGAGCAAAGTGACCGGGCTCACGCGAACCGGCGCCGATTTCCGGGAACCGACAGCGAAGTCGGCCCGTTGAGAACCCGAAGGGGGCAAAACCGTACACACCTCTCCACGATGTCACCCCCGAACGCGACAAAACGACCTCGATGGTAACCACAACTACCGCTGATCACCCACTCGATCACGGGGTCGAGCAGAGGGTCGCGGTTGCACGGGCGCACATGGGTGGGCACAAGCGCCCCACCCGCCTCACGCGCCCAACGCGCTCCTGAGCCGCGCGGGGTCCACGCGCCAGAAGGTGTGCTGCGCGCCGTCGACGAGAACGACCGGAATCTGCTCCCAGTACTCGCGGTGCAGCGCCTCGTCCTGAGTGATGTCCTTCTCCTCCCACACCGCACCGGTCTCGGCGCACACGCGCTCGACGACGGCGCGGGCGTCGTCGCACAGGTGGCAGCCGGGCTTGCCGATGAGCGTGACGAGCGGGGCGGACCGGTCGGCCCGGTCGGGGCTCTGCGGGGACTTCCCCCGCCGAAAGAGAGGACTCATAAGCCCATTCTCCGCCTACGGAACGGGCGCCCATCCCATAAGCGGGATTTGCGGCACTCCACCCCGTTTAACAGTCCCGCCTCGGAGTGTTCACGCCATCGCATCCCGGCGTGTCGGGCGCGACCGAACAGACTGGCTATGCTCACGACATGGCCGTACTGGGATGGCTCACCCCTCGTAGGCGCTCGGCGACAGCCCGCAGCGTGCTGGCCGGCGAGGCCGCAGCCGAGGCAGCCCGCAAGTCCGAACAGGAACTGGCGGAACTGGCCGAAGCGGAAGCCAGAAGGAAGGCCGACGCGGATTCCGCTTCCGGCGCTCCCTCCGAGCCGGAGTTCCCGGTCGTCGGGGACGACCTGGCCGCAGCCTTCTTCGACCTCGACAACACGGTGATGCAGGGCGCGGCGATCTTCCACTTCGGGCGGGGCCTGTACAAGCGGAAGTTCTTCCAGCGCCGCGATCTGGCCCGGTTCGCCTGGCAGCAGGCGTGGTTCCGGCTGGCCGGGGTCGAGGACCCCGAGCACATGCAGGACGCGCGCGAGAGCGCCCTGTCCATCGTCAAGGGCCACCGCGTCTCCGAGCTGATGACCATCGGCGAGGAGATCTACGACGAGTACATGGCGGACCGCATCTGGCCCGGCACGCGCGCGCTGGCCCAGGCGCACCTGGACGCGGGTCAGAAGGTGTGGCTGGTGACGGCCGCGCCGGTGGAGACCGCCACGATCATCGCGCGCCGGCTCGGCCTGACGGGCGCGCTCGGCACGGTCGCGGAGTCCGTGGGCGGCGTGTACACCGGCCGCCTGGTGGGCGAGCCGCTGCACGGCCCCGCCAAGGCGGAGGCGGTACGCGCCCTGGCGGCGGCGGAGGGCCTGGACCTCACGCGCTGCGCGGCGTACAGCGACTCCCACAACGACATCCCCATGCTGTCCTTGGTCGGCCACCCCTACGCCATCAACCCCGACGCGAAGCTGCGCAAGCACGCGCGGGCGAGGGAGTGGCGCCTGCGGGACTATCGCACGGGCCGCAAGGCGGCGAAGGTCGGCATCCCGGCGGCGGCGGGCGTAGGCGCGCTCGCCGGCGGCACGGCGGCGGCGGTAGCGCTGCATCGCCGCAGGCGCTGAGGCGTTTCAGGATCACTTTCACCTGTGACCCGGTGGCGGGCTGGTCGCGCAGTTCCCCGCGCCCCTAAACCCGCTTGAGTCTGCGGACCGTGGCCGGTTGCGCGCGCAGTTCCCCGCGCCCCTACAGGGGCGCCCCGAAGGGGCGCTTTCTAGGGGCGCGGGGAACTGCGCGACCAGTTGGGGACGGCCCGCAGACGAACGAAGCGGGGTGCAGGGGCCGCAGGCCCCGCAAAAGGGGTCCGGGGGCGCAGCCCCTGGGAGACGCGCCTCACCCCCCCACCCACCCCCGGAGGGTTTAGGCGAAGGGGCGGGGTGGGGCCGATCCGGGACTGCTTACCCGCAGGGAACCCCCACCAGTCCCCCACCCCCCACTCGGCCACATCCCACCCCCCAACCGATCAACATCGATCACCACCCCGCCATCACCCGATCACACTCCGCAACCCAATCCGCCCCATAGACGTAACAGAAGCGACGGAATCGACGATTTGAGCAACTGGGTGTAGCGCTCCCTGCACGAAGCGTTATTCTCCTCAGACGCATACCGGAACCCACACATCGCCACGGCGGGTGAACGGTCCCGCACTGCACGTGATGGAAGCTCTGCCTCTGGGAGTCCCGTGTACCCACACGTCGGGGTTGACGCCTCGGGCCTGGCTACGCTGCGCGCAGCGGTCGTCGACCGTCTGCGCGGCTTCGTCCCCACCGCGTACGCCACCGCCCCCGCCTTCGCCACCGCCTCACCGCTCGGTGCCTGCTACGCGCTGGCAGACGGCGGCGCCGCGGTCGGAAGACGGAGCGGCGGCCGCAGCACGGGCACGTCCGCGACGCCGACCGCCCGCCGCCCCAGCGCGGACAGCGACAGCGCCCGCATGATGGACCTCGTCGAACGCGCCCAGGCGGGCGAGGCCGACGCCTTCGGACGGCTGTACGACCAGTACAGCGACACGGTGTACCGGTACATCTACTACCGCGTCGGCGGCAAGGCCACCGCCGAGGACCTCACCAGCGAGACCTTCCTGCGCGCCCTGCGCCGGATCTCCACCTTCACTTGGCAGGGCCGCGACTTCGGTGCCTGGCTGGTCACGATCGCGCGCAACCTGGTCGCGGACCACTTCAAGTCGAGCCGTTTCCGACTGGAAGTGACCACCGGCGAAATGCTCGACGCCAACGAAGTGGAGCGCTCGCCCGAGGACTCCGTCCTGGAGTCCCTCTCCAACGCCGCGCTCCTCGAAGCCGTACGGAAACTCAATCCGCAGCAGCAGGAGTGCGTCACCCTGCGCTTCCTCCAGGGCCTCTCGGTCGCCGAGACCGCCCGCGTCATGGGCAAGAACGAGGGCGCCATCAAGACCCTCCAGTACCGCGCCGTGCGCACCCTCGCCCGGCTCCTCCCCGAAGACGCCCGCTGAGCCGCTCCCCGTCCAACGGGGCAGCGGCCCCTTCGAAGCCCGTAGCGAGGCCCTCAACTCACCTTCGGTGAGCACTCAGTGGTGCCCTGGTCACACTGTGGTCCGATCATCCTTCGTCCGTAACCCAAGTGCCGCGTCCGTCGTTGTGCCGGATGCAGGCTCCCTGTGGTCACGCCATGTCCACGGCCGCTCACTCGATCGTGTGGATGTGCTCAAGGCGTGCAACCTTCCAGGCCCCTTGGGGAGTCGACCGTGATGACGAGAGGAGGTGCCGCCAGTGATCGCGAACGTATCGGCGCACCGGCGGGCGAACGCCTTCGCCCAGGCCCTGGAAGAAGCCTCGGCGGCCCAGCAGCCACCCGCCACCCAGGCCGCCACGGCCGAACAGGCGGCGGAAGCCGACCTGTTGACCCTGGCGACCGTCCTCGGCGAGCTGCCCAAACCCGAGCTGGACCCACAGGTGAAGGTGGAGCAGCGGGCGCTGCTCGTGGCCGCCATGGAGCAGATGTTCGCTTCGGGTGGCGCCGCCGACCCTCAGGTGCCCGAGCAGCGGACCGGCCGGGGCGCCCACCGGGCGACCCCGCTCCGGAAATTGCGCCCCCGCTCCCGCTGGTCGAAGGGCATCGCTGCGGGCGGCCTCAGCATCGGTGTGGCCGCGGGCGCGTTCAGCGGCGTAGCCGCTGCCAGCTCCGACGCCCTCCCCGGTGACTCGCTGTACGGGCTGAAGCGCGGCATGGAGGACCTCAAGCTCAACCTGGCGGACGACGACGCCGACCGCGGCCGGATCTACCTCGACCAGGCCTCCACCCGGCTCAGCGAGGCCCGCCGACTGATGGAGCGCGGCCGCTCCGGCGACCTCGACCACGAGCAGCTGAGCGAGGTCCGCCGCGCGCTCAGCGGCATGCAGCACGACGTGACGGAGGGCCACCGCCTCCTCCACGCCGCCTATGCCAAGGACGGCTCGCTCGGCCCCATCGCCGCCCTGTCGTCGTTCGCCTCGGCGCACCGCGACAGCTGGAGCAAGCTGCGCGACAAGCTCCCCGCCCAGCTCACCGACGTCGGCGACCAGGTCACCTCCGTCTTCGTCGCCATAGACCAAGAGGTCGAGCCGCTGCGTTCGATGCTCCCGCCGCCCAAGACGAAGACCCATGGGCGTACGGACAGCTCGCACCCGAGCGAGACGAGCCACACGGCCCGCCCCGCCCCGGCCTCCTCGGCCCCGGCGCACGGCACGGCAGGCGGCGGCGCCAAGCCGCAGCCCTCCACCCCGGGCACCAAGCCGAACGAGGGCCTGCTCGGCGGCAGCACCGGCGGCCTCCTCGACCCCCCGTCGAAGAGCACCCCGCCGACGTCCGGCACCACCCCGGCCAAGCCGCCGGTCCCGGACGTCACCCTGCCCCCGCTCCTCCCCGGTCTGCTCCCGGGCCTGGGCATCGAGGGCGAGGACGCACCGAAGTAACCGCCGCGTGCGTACGGGTGTGGGGCGCCGGTTCACCACCGGCGCCCCACACCCGTACCTCCGCCAGAAGAAGACGGAACCGTCAGAAGAAGACCGACCGCCGCTGCACCAGCAGCTTGTACAGCGTGTGCTGGATCTGCTCCCGCACCTGGTCCGTCAGGTTGAACATCAGCATCGGGTCCTCCGCCGCCTCCGGCGGATACCCGTCGGTCGGGATCGGCTCGCCGAACTGGATCGTCCACTTCGTCGGCAGCGGCACAAGACCGGCCGGCCCCAGCCACGGGAACGTGGGCGTGATCGGGAAGTACGGGAAGCCGAGCAGCCGGGCCAGCGTCTTGGAGTTGCCGATCATCGGGTAGATCTCCTCGGCCCCGACGATCGAGCACGGCACGATCGGCGTCCCGGCCCGCAGCGCGGTCGACACGAACCCGCCGCGCCCGAACCGCTGGAGCTTGTACCGCTCGCTGAACGGCTTCCCGATGCCCTTGAAGCCCTCCGGCATCACCCCGACGACCTCGCCCCGCTCCAGGAGCGCCTGGGCGTCCTCCGCGCAGGCCAGGGTGTGCCCGGCCTTGCGGGCCAGCTCGTTGACGACCGGCAGCATGAACACCAGGTCCGCCGCGAGCAGCCGCAGATGCCGCCCCGCCGGATGGTGGTCGTGGACGGCCACCTGCATCATCAGCCCGTCCAGTGGCAGCGTCCCGGAGTGGTTGGCGACGACCAGCGCCCCGCCCTCGGCCGGGATGTTCTCGACGCCCTTCACCTCCACCCGGAAGTACTTCTCGTAGAAGGGCCGGATCAGGGACATCAGGACCTGGTCGGTGAGCTCCTTGTCGTAGCCGAACTCGTCGACCTCGTAGTCCCCGGTGATCCGCCGCCGCAGGAACGCGAGCCCGCCCGCGACCCGCCGGTCCCAGCCGCCGCCGGGCCGCTCCCGCGCCTCCTCGGCCTGCCCGCCGTCCTGCTGCGGGCCGACGGCGTGAGCGGCCTCCTGCGGCCCCCGGCCGCCCTCCTGGCCCTGGGAGACGGCCTGCTGGCCCGGCAGGGCGCTCACCGGGGCGGGAGCCGCCTCCGGGGCCGCATCCCGCCGCCCGCCGGAGCGGCGGCGCCCCGGGCGCTGCGTGCCGCCGCGCGAGCGGTCGTCGTCGAACGGAATGACCTTGGCGTCCGCCATCGTGGTTGAGCTCCTCATTCCGCGCCGGGAGTGGACAAGGTGGAGGTGGCCGGAGCGGCGGCCTGGGCGAACGGCCGGAAGGGCAGCGCCGCCACCCCGTCCACGGCCCGCGCCAGGGCGTCCGGCGGCAGCAGCCCGGGACCCCGGCTGCGCGCGAAGTCGGCGAACGCCCCGGCCGTCGTGTACTTCGGCTCGAAGCCCAGCGTCTGGCGCATCTGCTCGGTGCTCACCACCCGGCCGTGGGTGAGCAGCCTGATCTGCTCGGGCGAGAAGTCGCTCACACCGACCGACCGCAGCGCCGAGCCCACCCAGCGGACCGCCGGGAGCAGCACCGGCACGGTAGGGCGGCCCAGGCGCCGCGAGCACTGCGAGAGCAGCAGCACGCCCTCCCCGGCCACGTTGAAGGTGCCGCTGTTGAGCGTCCCGCGCCTCGGCTCGTGCGCGGCGATCCGCAGCACGTCGATGACGTCGTCCTCGTGGACGAACTGGAGCCGCGGGTCGTAGCCGAACACGGTCGGCAGCACCGGCAGCGAGAAGTACTCGGCGAGCGGCGAGTCCGCGCCCGGCCCCAGGATGTTCGCGAACCGCAGCACGCACACCGCCACGTCGGGCCGGCGCCGGGCGAAGCCGCGCACGTACCCCTCGACCTCGACGGCGTCCTTGGCGAAGCCGCCGCTCGGCAGCGACTTCGGCGGGGTCGTCTCGGTGAAGACGGCCGGATCGCGCGGCGCCGACCCGTAGACGCTGGTGCTCGACTTCACCACCAGGCGCCGCACCGACGGCGACTTCTGGCACGCGCCGAGCAGCTGCATGGTGCCGATGACGTTCGTTTCCTTCACGGCCGTCCGCCCGCCGGCGCCCAGCGGCGTGCCGGTCACGTCCATGTGCACGACCGTGTCCACGGCGTGCTCGGCCAGCACGCGCGCGATGGCGGGCTGCCGTATGTCCGCCCGTACGAAATCGGCTCCGCCCAGATGGTGGCCGGGCGGCACGGCGTCCACGCCGATCACCCGGTCCACCTCCGGATCACGCTGGATGCGCCGTACGAGACGGCCTCCTAGCTGCCGGGCCACTCCGGTGACGAGCACGACCTTCCCCAAGATCAGCGCCTTCCTTTGGCCTGAGGTCCACCCTTGGCGCCACCGTAGCGGCTGGATGTTGCCCGGTGATGACCGCGTCGTCGCTCGTGGCCGGGAATTTCTCTGCCCAAAAGGCCGCCGGAAAGCACCCGGCACCGGCTTCCGGGACGCCGAAAGGGCATACGGGATATCGCGTGCGGGATATGCGGCCGGTAACGCACCGCAGCCCTCCCACCAGGACGGCGGAAGGGCTGCGAGTTCACGTACAGCTGTCGCTTACTTCTTGTTGCGACGCTGAACGCGGGTGCGCTTGAGCAGCTTGCGGTGCTTCTTCTTAGCCATCCGCTTGCGCCGCTTCTTGATAACAGAGCCCACGACTACCCTCGCTCACTTCTCTTCACTCGGTGCGGGGCGTCTGGGCCCACACGACCTACGAGGGGCTAGCCTACCCGCCCGAGCGGAGAGGTCGTAACCGAGGGCGCCGTCAGGCTGTCTCCACCCCCACGAAGGACTCTCGGAGGTACTCCTGAACCGCCTGTTCCGGGACCCTGAACGACCTGCCCACCCGGATCGCCGGCAGATGACCGCTGTGCACCAAGCGGTACACGGTCATCTTCGACACTCGCATCACCGAGGCGACTTCCGCCACGGTCAGGAACACGACCTCGTTCAGAGGCCTCTGATCAGCAGCCATGACCCACCTGTACCTTCCGCACCCGACGCGCACCGGCTTCCCCTCCGGTGACTCTTCGTCGCTGTGCGCTCACTCCCCAGACTAGGGGCGGGTGGTGCGAGTGGGGAAGAGGAGCTGCCAACGGCCGCCTACTGTGACAGACACGCTCGATTGAGTACATAGCGAGTAAGCGGCCTGTAGTAATCAGACCGCACAGCGTCATCAAGCGGAACGGCTACGGACACCCGCCCCTCGGCCTCTCCGACGAACAGCGCGGGATCGTCCGTATCGGCCAGGCCGACCGCCTCAATACCCAGCTGACCTGCTCCGCAGACCCATCCGTGATCTCCCACGACCAGGTCCGGCAGCCGCCCTCGAAGGGTCGCCACGGCCCCCAGGGCGACCCGAACCGGCAGCGGGGAATGGGTGTGTGCGCCGGTCTCACTGGCGGGACCCCGCGCGCCGGGTTCGCGCACCAGCGCGACTCCTCGTACGTAGTCAAGGTTGTACGTACGTACCCCGAACCGGGTCGTTATGTCGACACATCGCCCCTGCGCGGGGGTGAGGACATCACATCCGGCCGCCGACAAAGCGTCCGCGAGGGCGGCGTAGAAGGCGAGCAGCCGGTGCGGATGCCCGGTTCCGAAGAGTACGGCGCCGCGCCGCGCGGCCACGTCGTGGATCCTGGCGGCCAGCGCGTCGAGCCCCGCGAGCGTCCGCTCCGGGTCGATGACGTCCGGCCCCGACACGTGCGCCGGATCCGGACTCACCCCGCACTTGTCCGCCATCAGCCGCAGCAAGTCCCGCTCGCCCCACCCCCATTCGGGGTCGAGCCCGAGCGTGACCCGCGGATCCCGGGCCGCGAACAGCCGATAGCTGCGCAGACTCTCCTCCCGCGAGGTGGCCACAGGCCCGGCCAGCCGCGCAGCCAACAGATGCGCCCGCAGCGCCCCGGTGCTCAACACGAAACGATGCTCTCGCAGTCGGGGCGCCGGGGGGCGGAATCGGGCCGTAGACCGCACAGTTGGCGTAACGGGCCGGTGGCGGGCTGGTCGCGCAGTTCCCCGCGCCCCTAGGGGGTACGGGCGATGGCGAAGCCGAGCATTTAGGGGCGCGGGGAACTGCGCGAGCAACCGGCCACGGCCCGCAGACGAAAGAAGCGGGGTGCAGGGGCGGGGTGGGGAATCCCCCCTACGCCAACAACCCCCGCAACGGATAAACCGCCCGCCGAGTAGCCAAAACCGCCTGATCCAGCCGATCCGCGGGGTCGTAACCCGACTCCCAGTCACGCCACAACACCGCACGCCCGTCAGTCATCCGCCCCGGCCCCAACTGCCGCGTACGAGCAAACACTTCATCCCGCCACGAAGAAGGAATCACGGACGCCGGATCGACGGGCGCATGCCCCACCACCCCCACCAGATGCGTCCACGACCGCGGCACCACATCCACCACCGCATACCCACCGCCCCCCAGGGCCACCCACTTCCCACCCACCACATGCTCGTGCGCCAGCGCATGGCACGCCTCCTGCACGGCCCGCTGGGCGTCCAGCGAGACCGCCAGATGCGCCAGCGGATCCTCGAAGTGCGTGTCCGCACCGTGCTGCGTCACCAGCACCTGGGGGCGGAACTCGGCCAGCAGCTCCGGCACCACGGAGTGGAAGGCCCGCAGCCACCCCTCGTCCCCGGTCCCGGCCGGCAGCGCCACGTTCACGGCCGTACCGTCCGCGTCCGTCTCCTCCGGCCACCCCGTCCCGGGGAACAGCAGCCGGGGATGCTCGTGGAGCGAGATCGTCAGCACCCTCGGGTCGTCCCAGAACGCCGTCTGCACCCCGTCCCCGTGGTGCACGTCCACGTCCACGTACGCGACCCGCTCCGCCCCCAGCTCCAGGAGGCGGGCGATCGCGAGCGCCGCGTCGTTGTAGATGCAGAACCCCGCCGCCCCGCCCGGCATCGCGTGGTGCAGCCCGCCCGCGAAGTTCACCGCGTGCGCCGCGTCCCCCCGCCACACCGCCTCGGCGGCCCCCACGGACTGCCCGGCGATCAGCGCGGACGCCTCGTGCATCCCGGCGAACGCGGGGTCGTCCACGGTCCCCAGGCCGTACGCCTGGTCCGCGGCCCCCGGATCCGCCGAGGCGGCCCGTACGGCCGCCACATAGTCCTCGCGGTGGACGAGCCGCAGCGTCGAGTCCCCCGCCGCCGGCGCGGCCACCACGTCGAGAGCCTTGTCCAGCCCGTACGCCCGCACCAACCCCATGGTCAGCGAGAGCCGTACCGGATCCATCGGATGGCTCGGTCCGAAGTCGTACGCCGTGACGGCGTCATCCCACATCAACAGTGCGCGGCCGCTCATGCCCGCCACCGTATCGGGCGCCCTCCGCGCCGAACGACCGGGCGTACACCAGCGTCAGCAGGACCAGCACCATCGGGATGAGCATGGCGCCGCGATAGCTCCACGCGCCGCCGATCCCGCCGACCAGCGGCGACCCGAAGAGGTAGCCCACGTAGTTGAAGACGTTGAGCCGCGCGATCGCCGCGTCCGAGGCGTGCGGGAACAGCCGCCCCGCCGCCGCGTACGTCTGCGGCACGATCACGCACAGCCCGAACCCCAGCATGGTGAACCCGAGCATCCCCACCCACGGCCCCGGCGCCACCGCCACGACCGCGAATCCGGCGCTCGCGAGCACGGCCCCGGCCCGCACCACGGCCACGGCCCCGAACCGCCGCACACCGTGGTCCCCGGCCGCCCGCCCCAGCAGGGTGGTGACCATGTAGACGTTGTACGGGACGGTCGACAGCTGCTCGGAGCTGCCGAGCACGTCCTGGAGGTACTTGGCGCTCCAGTTGGAGACGGTCGAGTCGCCGATGTAGGCGAAGGCCATCACCAGACAGAGCGGCAGCAGCAGCCGGAAGGCGACGGGCTTGCCGCCCGCGGAGTCGCTCTCGGAGCTTTCAAGGCTTTCGGAGGCGGCCTCGGGGGCGGCCGCCTCCCCGTCCACGTACCACCGGCTTCCGGCCAGACACAGCGGCAGCAGCACGAGGACGACCGGCAGATACGAGACGAGCAGCGACAGGTCCCAGTGCGCCCCCACCCACGCGAGCGAGGCGCCCACGATCCCGCCGAGGCTGAACGCGGCGTGGAAGCCCAGGATGATGCTGCGCCCGTACGCCCGCTGAAGGCTGATTCCCAGCATGTTCATGCACGCGTCGAGCCCGCCGACGGCCAGCCCGAACGCCGCGAGCGAGACGGCCGCCTGCCACATCCGGTCCCCGGCCGCGACGCCGAGCAGCGCGAGCAGTACCAGCGGCTGCACCCACCGCAGCGCCACACTGGGCGCCACCCGCTTCACCAGATGCTCGGTGGTGACGCTCCCGACCCCGGCCAGGATCGGCACACCCGCGAGGAACGCCGGCAACAGGCCGTCGGATATCCCGTACTGGTCCTGGATCGCGGGGATACGGGTCACCAGGAGGGCGAAGGCGATGCCCTGCGCGCAGAAGCTGAGCGCGAGGGACGCCCGGCCCCGCCGCAGGCGTGCGTCTGTCATGGCCGCAGAGCTTAGGGCCGCAAGCTACCCCTGGGTAGACAGGTCACCCGAGCAATTCGCGCAGCTGTGCCATGTCGGAGAAGAGGGCCGTGGCGCCCTGGAGCCGCTCCTCGGGCGTCATGGCGGTGAACCCGTAGACGTCCATCCCGGCGGCCAGCGCGGCCTGCACCCCGAGCGGGCTGTCCTCGACGACCGCGCACCGCTCCGGCGCGACACCCATGCGCTCAGCGGCGTACAGGAACAGGTCCGGCGCCGGCTTCCCGCGCCCGACGTCCTGCGAGGAGAACACCCACTCCTCCTCGAACCACTCGTCGAGCCCGGTCGTACGGTGCCCGACCCGGATCCGCTCATGGCTCCCGGAGGAAGCGACGCAGTACGGCACCCCGTCCGCCACCAGCTTCGCCAGTACGTCGGCGGCCCCGGCCACCGGCTGGAGCTCGCGCTCGAAGGCGGCGAAGACCCGGGCGTGGAAGGCGTCGTCGAAGTCGGCGGGCAGCACCTGCCCGGTCCGCTCCTGGATCAGGTCGTGGATGCGGTGCATGGCGGAGCCCATGTAGTCGCGAATGGAGTCCTCGTACGAGGTGGGGAAGCCCAGCTCGGTGAGGTACGCGGCGAGGATGGCGTTCGAGATCGGCTCGCTGTCGACGAGCACGCCGTCGTTGTCGAAGATGATGAGGTCATAGCGCATGGCTCGACCCTAAACGCCGGTAAACGCAGAAAAGCCCCGTACCGGTTTCCCGGTACGGGGCTTTTCTCAAAATTTGTTCGGCGGTGTCCTACTCTCCCACAGGGTCCCCCCTGCAGTACCA
>NZ_BMTS01000019.1 GCF_014649795.1 Streptomyces melanogenes | reverse complement strand
TCTTCTCCGCAAGGCCCGTTGCTCAACCAACCGCATCAGCAGATGCGTCGCCGCCATCCACACCCTGATGACCTGCACATATTCAGGATGAAAGACGTTCACTGGGACAATGAAGCCCGTCCAGGGCTTCTTCGATGTCAGGAGCCAGCCCCCGACGACTGAGACAGAGTCCTGACCCTGCCGTCCACCGGCGGTCCCGCCAGGCAGGCCCCCGGGGGACCGCCGTATCCTCATCATCCGGGCGCACAGGGGTCTTGGCAGACCGAAGCGAGATGGCAAACAGCATCCGGAAGCACGGTCAGAACCAATAACACGATCGTCCAACACGTCATCCCCGAGCCGAAGCCAAGCTCCTGCGGCAGATGTTCCCAGCCGATCCCGGTATGCAGCACGAACAGGATCCTCTGGAACACCAGCCGGTCCGGATGCTGCTTTCGCCCGGGATGGCGGGCTCGCCACTCAACCTTGGGCAGCAGCGGTTCGACCACCCCCCACATCTCGTCATCGACATCCCACGGCTTCGGCCGAGCCACTCCGCACCCGCAGATCAACAGCCCGGAGTGATACAACCAGCTCGTAGATCATTTAGTTAGGGTTGTAAGAGCAACAGTGGCCGTTGTTGGGTTGTTACGCGGCGCAGGAGACGCGTGTGCCAGGCGCAACGACGGGGGTTCCGTTGACGAGGTGGAGGGCGTAGAGCAGATCGCGCATGCCACAGGGCGACGTCAGGTCACGGCCGGTGAGGTGCTCCAGAGCCCGTAGTCGGGACCGGACAGTGGCCTGGGAGACCCCCAGTGTCCGTGCAGTGAGCTCGGTGTGAGCGTCGTGGGTCAGCCAGGCCTCGGCCGTGAGGATCAAGGGGCGCCGATCCTGCTCGGCAGGACGCAGCAACGACGCGGCCCACGCTGCGACTTCGGGAGCGGCCAGGAGCGACAGCAGGCTGGGCGGCGTGGCGCAGACGCGGTCCGGTACGGGCTGCTGACGCCGGGTGACGACCTCCAGAGCCAGAGCGAGGGCAGTGCGCGTCGTCAGCGCGGCAAGATCCATGTGCAGCAGTTCACTCGCCTTCCCAAGGTGGCGCGTAACGGTGTTGCGGTGCAGACCAAGTCTTCGGGCTGCCTCGGAGTGAGAGTAGGCAAGGGCGACGGGAAGCGTGTCCCGCAGCTGCTCCCAATCAGCCTCCGCGCGCATCAACGGGCGCAGCAGGCAGCACGCCCAGGCGTAGGCCTCGGGCTGCGGCAGGAGGTCGATCAGTTTGGTCTCCTGCGCGGACAAGGCGACGGAGTCCGGCAGGTGGCGGGCTAGAGCCAGGGCGCCGATGGCTTCCTGGAGCGCGTCGGCGAGCAGTCCCATTGAGTAGACACCGCTGCCTCCCAGGCAGACTGAAGGGCCTAACTCTCGCACAAGACCTATGAGTTCCTCGGACAGTGCGTCACTCGTATCGCCATCGGGCTGGACGGGATGGATGATCAGAGTCCGGTAGTCCGTGCTGGGGTCGGGTACCACGAGCGCCTTGCTCGCCGTCAACCTCTCGCAGCGCCGTCGGACCCTGTCGTTGTCTGCCGGCTCAGACTCGAGGACGAAGACCCGGGCGGTCTCGGGGTCGAGCAGTCCCGGGGTGAGCCCGTCGATGATGCGGCGGGCTGTGGCGACCTTGGACTGGAACAGGAGTTCCGCCACGGCTGCGCGCGCGGCCTGGGTGGCGTCGGCGACCCGTCCGTATTCCCGTTGGGCTTGGTCGACCAGGCCGAGGAGTTTGGCGGCATGACGCAGCATTTGCATCTCGTGGCTGGCGAAGGGGGTGTCTCGGGCGACGGCGAGAACGGGGTCGCGGCCGCGCACCGCGCCGAGTGGGACCAGCTGGCTGTGACGGGCTGGGGAGGTTGGCGCGGTGCCGGTGAACGTCTGACGGATGACCAGCGGAGCGAGGTATTCGGCGGCGCTGGCTGGCGATGCCGCATGGACGCGTTCCGGTTCGCTGACCATCACTTGCGCGCGCAGGCTCGTGGCGAGCCAGTCGACAATGCGCTGCATGGCCTGGTGGTCGGCCAGCTGCGCGGGGAGTTGCCTGACGAGCGCCGTCATCTGGGAGGCCGTACGCTCGGCGGCAGCCACTCTGCCCTGCTGGATGGTCTCGTGTACGCCGCGCCACGGGTACGCCGGGGCGGTGGAGGCCATCAGTACGATGGCCAGCTCGTCCGCGAGGTCGCGCACCGCGTGTGGGAGTGCCAGACGCGAGTCGTGGCTGATGGTGATGACGAGCGCGGCGGCGTCGTGTGCGGACATGTGTCGCAGCAGTCGGTCTACGGCCGCCAGGTCGCGGCTGTAAAAGCGCCCGGGAGTTCCGGTCAGCACAACGATGCTTCCGGCGGGGACGGGCTGCAGCGGGCGCCCCTCGAGGAGTCGGGCGAGCGGCAGGACAACCAGGCCCGTGACCGGCACGTCGTGGTAGGGCTTGTTGCCGCCAGGGATCAGGAATACGAGCCGTGCTTCCGGGTGATCGGTGGAGAGGGAGCCGAGAGTCGGCATGCGGCGCTCCTCGGTATGGGCCCGTCTGCACGGGGTCGGAGGGTGGGAACGGGACGGTCGGCTCCTGGCAGGTGCAGTCTGGTGACGCTGCCCACGCTGCGTGGCGTGCCCGGCGGCTGGGCCAAGAACGCGGCGGGGCCTGGACGGATGCCTCTCGCGTTGACCTATCTGCGTGGGGCGTTCGCGTTCCGTGGACGCCTCGTCCTAGCGGTACGCTCCGCTGGCGCCTGACCGCTTGGCGTGCCTCATGGGTGATTGCCGCAGCGAGTCCTTCATGCTCTCCCCCGTCGATCTTTCGTCTGTCCGTCAGTCGGCCCGTCGTCGCCGAGCCCACAGGGCCCTGGGAGCACCTGCTGCCAGCGCGCGGGACGAAGTCGGCGTCATATTCAGCGCGTTGCTGATCCTCGTGTACACAGCGTCATATTGTCAACGATTGTTGAATAGCCCGTGCGGCGTGTCGCCCTGGACTGCCGGTCGAGGATTCGAATCACCCCGGTGACGCGACGGATCGGGACAGCTAGAGTCAGGGTGTCGCCCCTTGGCGATCTGCGTGCACGACCACGACCTTCTTGGAGACCGCAGCCCCATGGATGCTGATGTGGCGGTGCCAGATGAGCTTGACAGCGTCTGGGAGTCCATCACGGAGCTGCTGGCTGCCGTTGAGCTCACTGCCGACGACGTGATCGACTTCGGGCAGATCTCTCAGGTGTCGGGGTTGCCCGAAGGGCGGATACGGCAGTTGCTGCAAGACCCGGCGGCACCGGCCGAGGATCCCGACACCCGCTTTCGGGAGCGGCTGGCATGGTTGCGGGACCTTCGCCGGCGCCCGGACGGCCGTAAGCTGACCCTCGACGACATCGGTACGGGCATCGGCTGTTCGCACGCCCAGGTCGGCTATCTACTCAACGGCGAACGGCAGCCCAGTCTGCGCCATGTCCAGGGCCTTGAGCTCTTTTTCCGGGTTTCCCCCGGGTTCTTCACCGCGACCGACCGGCAGAGCCTTGCCCGGGCGCTGGAACCGGTCCAGTCCAGTCTCGCCCAGCTCGCCGCGCTCAAGGGGCACATCGTACTGAGCACCGTCCGGCTGCGCGGAAGCACGGCGCATCCCGAAACAGTACTCGGGCAGGCACTGGCGGACGCCATCGCCGCCGCCGAGCCCGACGCCGAGGTGCGGGAAGTCGCCGACGCGATGCGTGCCCTGCCGCCTCCCCACCGGTCCCGCGTGGCCAGCGTCTTCCGAGGGATCCTGGGGCTGGCCCAGGAGCGCCCGGGCCCTTCCGTCAACGATCGTTGAAACTGGGCTTGCCCGTCGGCAAGGCTGAGTGCGGAGCGACGCGGTTTTGGGTCATTTCGAAGCGGGTCCACGCCGCGACGGTGGCGAGTTCGCCTTTGACCCCGAGAATCTGGCCGAGGGCGCCGATGTGCCTGCGGGCGGTCCGCTCGTTGATGCTCAGCGCCCGCGCGATCTGATCGTAGGTCCACTCGTTCATGCGCATCTTGATGATGGACCGCTGTATGTCGGTGACCCTTACCTCTTCGGGGACCGGCTCGGGTAGCGGGGCGACCGCCCACGGAACCGCCTCCGCCCATTCGCCCTCGAATATCTGGCGGGCGTACGCGACGAGGGCGGGGTGCAGCAGCGCGACCGCTCGGTCCCGCGACGGTTCACCGTTAGGGCCGAGTTGGGTGTAGTCCGGTACCACCGCCAGGTGGCTGTAGATGACCATGCGCGGGAACCGCCGGCTGCTCACGCGCACCTCGCCGCCGTTCGCGATGACGGTGTCCGCCCACTCCGACTCGCCAGGCCTGGTCCGTGCACTCACCGGATAGATGGTGCGGATCCCGATGCCCGCGCGCAGGTTCGCCTCCTCCTTGGGCTTGCGGGCCTTCGTCGCGGATTGGGGCCGGTCGAGGGGATGGGCGGTAAGTACTTCGCTCTGCTCTTTGGCCTCGGCTTCGCGCAGCAGGCGGTTGGCCTCGTCCTTGCTGCTCAGGACACGCAGGCCGCCCACGATGCCGTCGTGCGGGTCGGGCAGCGTGTCCAGCACCTGCCGCAGTTCCCTGAGCCGGCGGGTGAGCGCCTCGAGTTCGTCGAGCCCGGCGTCCACTTGCTCCCGGTAGGCCGTTCCGGCGTCCAGGGCCATCTTGGGCCGCTTCGGCCGCAGTTCGTTGGGGACGGTCAGCCCGTACCGCTTCAACTCCGCCAGTTCTGGGCCGAATTCGTCCTCTTCCACCTCCAGCGAGGCGTTGCGGCGCATCATCAGGTACAGGTCGTACGCCCGCTGGGACAGCTTCGCGGTCGCCTCATTCTCCCGCTTGTCCATGCATGCCTCCTATGCCCGGTGTCCGGATGTGGACATACCCGCATCCGGGGCTCTGCTGCGGGTTGATCAGGATTATCAGATACGTCAGCCTCATGGATACGGGGGCTTCGCCGGACGCATGGCCGGCGGTGCACACGCGAGGCACCGCGGGGGCGCGGTGCCCGAGGGGAGACATATGAACAGGGTTCGCATCGCTGCGGTGACCGGGATACTGCTGGTCGCCGGTCTGGCGGTCACGGGCGGCAGCCAGCTGGCGGCCGCTGATCCCACGTGGGACTCAACCCGGCCGGTCGTGGCCGCGGACAGCGTGCCCACACCTCCGCCGCCGGCTCCGCTGGATCCCACCTGGGACTGACCGGTCCGGCCCAAAGAGCCGCCCCGCACGGGGCGGCGTACGGCTCAAGGCCCTTGTTCACCAAGGAAGGGAGACCGCTCGACCCTCCAGTTCCCGCGTCCGCCCCGCCTGTTGCACGCCGACTTGCTTAGTTGAGTATCCAGAATGCCTCGCGCACCGGAGACCGCAGTGCCCGACAACGACTCCCGCCCACCGGCAGACGATGACAACCCGGTCAAACGATCCGCCGCGGCCGGTGCCAGCGGCCGCTGGGCCGCGCTGCGCGAGCAGTGGTCCATTCAGCGGACCACATGGGCCATGACCAGGGTCATCCGGCGGGACATCGGGCTTCGCCACGTCGCCGACCTCCAGGGCCTGCTCAACGCGGTAGCGGCGAAACTCGGCAAACCGATCACGGTGGTCACCGTTGACCTGCCCCCCGGCGTCTCGGGCTTCAGCGCGCGCGGCCAGGACCACTACTACATCGCGGTCGCCCGAACGGTGAGCGAATTCACCCGGATCGCCACCACCCTTCACGAACTTGGTCATCTCTGGGTGAACCCTGCCTCCGGCGACGACGCCGACGGGCCCGTGACCGAGGACATGGTGCGCCAGCTCCTGCCCGGCCTCAATCCCGGCCCAGTCCTCAAGATCCTGCGCCGCAGCCACTTCGACGACGCCCACGAGCGCGAAGTGGAGGTGTTCGCCACCCTGATCCTGCAACGGCTGCCCCTCGGCGATGACCAGATCCGCAGCGAATCACTCACATCGGGACTGGCTCACCGGAGGTCTGGTGTCTGAAAGCATGTCCACGGTGGTGTACCTGTTCATCGCCGTGCTGGTACTCGCCCTCGCGCTATGGAAGATCACCGCCCTGCTGCGCGACCCCACACCGGCGCTGGCCGTGATGGCCTCCAACTTCCTCGTCGCGTCGGCCGTCTATGTAATGGCGGCGCCCCTGGTCTACCGCAAGCTCGGCGAGGCCTTCGACCGTCCGTCCTTCGCGACGCTGCCCGTCTACGTCGGAATCCTGGTGTGCTTCGCTCACCTGCACCTCCTGACCCTCTTGTGGGACCCGGACCTGCGTCAGCACCCTGTCCGGCTTCATCGCACCATCGCCGCGTGGACCCTCACCTACCTGCTCGCTACTGCCGCCATGACCGTGCTGTTCTGCTCGGCAGACCTGTCAGGCCCCGGTGACGGAGATCCCCTGACGTTCAACACCGATCACGCCGACGACCCGCTCGTACTGCTGTTCCTTGCCCTGTTCCTGGCCATTCTGGCCACCGGAACCCTGAGCACCTACCGGCGCTGCCGCAACCCGCAGCCCGACGACCCCCGCATCGAGCACGCCCTGGCCTGGTTCGCGCGCGGCAGCCTCCTGGTGTTCGGGTACGTACTGTGCAACGCCCCGGCCATCGCCGTCGCCGCCACGGGCTCCCACGCCCTGGACCACATCGGCGTGATCGGCTCGACCTTCGGCGCCGGCGGAGCGCTGGTCGCCAGCTACGGCCTCACGGGAGCTGCCGTCAGCGCCTGGCGACGCGAGCGCCGCGACATCAAGAAACTGCGCCCCCTGTGGAACCTGGTGGTGCGCGACGCCAACGCCGCGTTCGCCCTGAGCGCGCACAGCGCCCGAAGCCACCGACGCCTGATGAACCGCCAGTACTTGCTCACGCGCCGGATCATCGAGATCCACGACGGAATGCAGGCACTCGGACCGTGGATCTCCCCGCTCGTCACCGACGCTCTCGATCGGCTCCAGCAAACCCGCCCCGAGCAGCTTCCCGAGTCTGAACTTACTGCGGTCGCAACAGCCGCGGCTCTGCGCGACGCGGCCCGCCTGCTTCGCTCCGCCCGCATGGAACTGGCCACCGACGCCCCTGCGCCTCCGCCCGGGCCCGCCCCGCTCCCCGGCCGCCGCACCCGGGCCGTCGACGAGCGCCAACGACTGCTGCTGGTCTCCGGCGCCCTTGACCACCCACTGACCAAAGCCGTCCTCGCAGAGACCCACGCGCTGCGGACGGACGGCATCGCCTCCCCCGGCCAATCCGGCGGGTGACCAGTTCTCGCCTCGCCACATGCACCAGCTCGTCACGTGCGCCCATCCGCAGGTTAGGGTCCCTGGGACGCCAACGAGCCTGCGGCACACAGGTAAACGGCACCAAGAAGAGGGATACGTACAGGTGAAGCACGCGATAGTGCTCGGAGGCAGCTTCGGCGGGCTCCTGGCCGCACGAGTCCTCAGCGATCACGCCGACGACGTCGTCGTCATCGACACCGACGACCTGTCCACGAACGGGAGAGGACCTGGCGCTCCGCACCGCGACCAGCTGCACGCGCTGCTCGCGATGGGCCATCTCCAGCTCGAACGCTGGTTTCCCGGCATCACCGAGGAGACAGTCGCCGCCGGGGCGCTGCTGGGCCAGGGCTCGCAGGTGCAGTTCCATGTCGACGGAGTCCGCAAGGTCGACCTGCCCGAGGCGCGGATGCTGAGTGCGACCCGCCCCTTCCTGGAAGGCCACCTGCGCCGCCGGGTCATGGAACTGCCGAACGTCCGTTTCCTCCACGGCCGGGCCAGTGGCCTCCTGGATGACGGCCGCCGCATCACCGGCGTCCCCATCACCACCGCGCATCCTGCCCCGGAACAAACACACACCGCCGACCTCACCCTCGACGCGGACCTGGTGGTGGACGCGATGGGCCGCTCCAGCCGCCTCGGCAGGTGGCTCCAGGAGAACGGATGGGATGCCCCTCCTGTGGACCGCATGCGCGTCGACCTCGGCTACGCCACCGCCTCCTTCACCCGCGGCGACGAACTTCCCGGCACCGTCATCGCCCACGCCACCCCCGGCCCCGCCAGCAACTACCAGCCGCGCCTCAGCGAACCCGGCGCACTCGCGGCCGTGGAAGACAACCGGTGGTCCGTTGTTCTGGCCGGCTACACCGACTACCGCCCCGGCAGCGACCCCGCCCAGTTCCTCGCCCGTATGCGGCGCTGCGTCGCTCCCCTGCGAACCGTCGCCGACACCTGCGCAATGGTCGGCGAGGTCCGCACCTACCACTTCCGCGAGAGCGCACGCCGCGAGTTCACCCGCCTCACCCGCTTCCCCGGCGGCCTCGTCGCGCTCGGCGACTCCATCGCCTCGGTCAACCCCATCTACGGACAAGGCCTGACCCTCGCCGCCCTCCAGGCGTCCTCGCTCGCTGTCCATCTCAAGACGGGCGCCCACCCGCACGCCCCCGCCTGGGACTACTTCCGCCGCGCCCGTACCGTGGTCGGCGCCGCCTGGGACATGGCGACCACCGCCGACCTCGCCCAGCCCCACGTCACCGGCCCCTACCCCCGCGGCTACCGCCTCACCCGCTGGGCCGGCGACCAGCTCATCACCGCCTCCATCCACAACGCGCAGGTCAACAGCGCCTTCATGGACGTCCTCCACATGAACGCCCATCCCCGCACCCTGACCCGCCCCTCCCTGCTCCTGAGCGCCGCGCTCACCCGCCCACCGCGCTGACCCTCGCCCCGACTTCCGCGCCCCGCACCCGCACCCGCACCCGCACCACCCTCAGCAAGGAGCGCCGACTGTGACGACGTGGCCGCACACCCTGGACCGCGCAGGCATCACCAACTCCGCCCTGCGCGACGCCTACAGCGCCCAGCGCGTCCTCGTCGCCCGCTACGCCCGCGCCGAATACACGGCCGTACGCCTGCTCCTCCCCGCGCCGCTCGTTCCCCACGTGATCGCCGCAACCGCCTTCATGCACCACAGCGACACGCTCATCGACCAAGGCCCGCTCCCCCAACGCCTGGCGGCCCTCGCCGACTGGAGCACGCAAACCCAAGCCGCCCTAGCCGACAGTCCCGCTCACCTGGACCCGCTACTGGCGGCCTTGCGACACACCACCCTGGCCCACCCACAGATGCGCCAGTACATCGACACCTACCTCAAAGGTGGCGAACTCGAAGCCAGGTGGACCAGTTTCACCACCGAGGACGACTTCCAGACCTACGTCGGCACCTACGCACTGCCCGCCTTCATGATCATCGCCTCCCTGATCACCCCTCCGCACGAACCGGAAGCCTTCGAAGCCGGCTGCCGCACCTTCATCCTCGCCAGCCAGCGCCTCGACTTCCTCGAAGACCTCGCCGAAGACCTGCAATCCGGACGCCCCGGCATCCCCGACCAGGCACTCGCCGACCACGGCCTGACCCGTGACGATCTACTCAAGCAGTCCGAACCCGCCCGGGTACAGAGCCTGATCCGCCACCACGCCGCACTCATCAGGCGCGACCTCACAACTGCCGCGCAGCTGGAACGCCTCGTCCAGATCCCCCACCGGCCGTTCCTGCGCGCACTCGTCCAACTCCAGTCCGCCCGTCTTGCCGCAGCAACATCCCATGGACCGAAACTGCTGGACAGCGCCCCCAAAGCCCCACTGAGACGGGCCTCCTTGATCCTCCTTCGGGCCATCGGCACCCGGAGCACTCACCGCCTCAGCCGCTCCGCCTCGCGCCTGCAGTCGTAAACACTGCGGTGCCCCTCCGGCGGCGCCCGGCCCACACCGCGTCAGTCCGCCGCCCAGCATCCGGACGGGACACTCCGGCGACCGGAGCGGCGGCGCCCCTGGTGTAGCAGCGCGCGCAGATCAAGAAACGGCCGAGCACCTGCGCCGACCGCGTCGCACCGGCGACGAGGCGAGCCACGCCCGGCAGACAGGTCAGCGGGGCAGATCACGCCGCCCGAGAGGCCTCACGCTTAGCCATAACGAAATCAACGATCAGCACGGCTAGCCATAACAGCTCCAGTGGCCACGACCCCCGAACCGCTCCGCCACGCCCACCTGATCAGGAACAGCGCGGTACTCCCCCTCAGCCAAGCCGCCCCCGCCTGTACGGGCGAGGCGTCAGCAGCCGTGCGCGGCCAGGATCTGCCTCGACTGCTCGTCCCCCGCTACCAGCGCCCGCATTCCACCGTCCCGCGCATTGTTCAGCCTCAGAGTTGGGGTGCTCTTTTCGAGCGGCCGGATGACCATCTGCGAGTGACCGGCGCCCTCGAACGTGGTCACCGCCCGGTCCAGCCGGTACGGCGAGTAGTACAGGCACTGGCCCACGCCACCGAGCTCCCGCTCATAGCGGTCGTGCACCGAAGGCCACACGTAGGCGGCCACCTTGGGGCCCGCCCACCCCACTGCGGCCAGCATGAGGCCGATCAGCGCACACTGCCACACCCGGAGGCCATACCGCGCGATCAGCGGACGTGCGGCAAAGTACACGGCCAGGGTCGCTACCCCGCAGCCCCCGACGATCGCCGCATAGGCGAGCGTGCGGTGGTCATGCCAGAGATTCGAGTACAGCGCCGCGTACAATCCGGGCATCATCAACGTGAAGCCCGCAGCGACACCCAGGATGGCAGCCAGCCCCTCGTGGTCGCGCCCGGGTTGACGCGGCGCCACGAGCTGCCTGGTGAGTACCGTAAGCGCCATAGCCTTGCCCTCTCCCGTCGACGCGTTCTGCGACCGTACCGCCGAGGAGGTGTACGGGAACCCGCTTCGGGAGTGACAGCCGTCCGCGTACGGAGGCCAGCATTCCCCCAGGGCAGGACGACGCCGCGCAGCTGCTGGGTCACCCGGCTGTCCAGGCGGACGTCGAGCGCCCCGCGCGGCGCGCTCTGCGCTCGCAGGCCGGGTAATCATCTGGGATGCGGCGCTGTCTGCACCCCCTGTCCTCTGGCCGTCCTGTTCCAACTCGCGTAACGCCCGTAGCCTTTGGGCATGGCGACGTCTGCAGAAACTGCGTTCGATGGTGTGATCTTCGACTTTTTCGGGGTCCTCACCTTCAACATGGTTGAGGTGATCTCCTACTTCGAAGAGCGGGAGAAGCTCGCCCGGGGAACCTTCCTCCGGGGCTGGGCAAGCCCGCGCGGTCAGGAATTGTTCCGGCGGCTAGAACTCGGCGAAATCACCCAGACCGACTGGAATAGGGGCTTCGGCGCCCTCATCGGTGTCACGCCTGACGACCTGATGGCCCGCTACCTTCACGACGCCTTCCCTGCCTACCAGGTCCTGAATGTGGCCCGGCACGCACGCTCTGCCGGGATTAAGACCGCAGTGCTGTCCAACAGCCTTGGGCGGGAACCGTACGACCCGTACGCAGGCTTCGACCTGCATCGCTCCTTCGATGAAGTCGTGTTCTCCGCAGAGCACGGGGTGCGCAAGCCCGACCCTGCCATCTTCGGCCTTGTACTGGACAAGCTCGGAGTGCCAGCCGAGCGGTGCCTGTTCGTCGATGACAGTGAGGACAATCTGGCTGCCGCCTACGAGCTCGGTATCACACCGCTGCTGGCACTCGACGAGGAAGTGGCGGCCAAGCGCCTGCGTGACCTACTGGGTCTACCCGCCCTTTAGGAACTCGCGTACGGCTGCGTGAGCGGTGTGCGCAGCCAGCTTCTCGCGGAGGCCTTTCAGTTCGGTTGCCGAGCGTGCGGAGTCCACGGAGCCGAGACACCTTGCCGCGTGACGGGCGCTGGCCAGTGCGGCGTCGAGGTCGCCCATGGCAAGGTGAGCCTCGGCTCCCCGGGCAAGGTAGATCGCGTGGCTGCGCGGATATTCGTCGTCTCCGGGGTAAGACGCCCGCATAGCGGCTTCAAAGCGGCGTACGGCCTCGGCGGGGTCTCCGAGCTGCAAGGCGGCTGATCCTGCGATCATCTCGATCTCGCCATAGCCCACCCAGTACAGGACCTTGGGATCGTCGTCATGCCGGCCCCGGTCCAATGCCGCACGAGCCAGGTCCAGCTGCCGGGTGCTCTCCTTCCTCGCGCCCGTCATCGACAGCGCCCGGGCGGCACGGGCAGCCAGCATGGCGTGCATCAACGGGGTCGCCTTACCCTTTACCTGCTCGCGTGCCGTTTCCAGGAGAGCCACCGCCCTGCCTGCCTGCCCCGGGGTGGAGTAGCACTGAATGGCCGCGAAGGAAAGTGTGTAGGCGCCACTGACCGGGTCGGAGGCCTCAGCAGAGGCTCGGAGAGAAGCCTCGAAGAAGCGCTGGGCGATGCCGGGGCGGCCCTGGTCAAAGGCCGCCCAGGCTACCTGTCGGGCGGCTTCGGCCGCCATCGAGTGCAATCGAACCCGCGTCGGCCCGTCATAACGGCCGGATTTGATCAATTTCACGATCAGGGACAGTTCGCTGCGTGCTAGTTGGAATACCTCACCGCTACCCAGCTCATCATCGAGATGCCGGAGGTGGCTAAGGCGATCGTCCACATGGATCACCAAGGCCGGGCCGCTAGGCAGCGGTTCGGGCTTCCCGCCAGCCGGCCGCGCCTCCAGGGCCCGGGTCCAGCTGCTCGCCGAGACGGACAGGGCCGCGCCGGCCGAGAGTAACCCTCTGCGATCCACACCGCTCCCATTCAACAGGCTGTCGAAAACCGCCAGGCTTCCGGACTGGTCCCATGGCGCATGCCTGCCGCTCGTCGAGCCGGTCTCCTGCAATGACGCGACGAAGGCACCGCCAGTTTGCAGCACCCTGTCGTAGGCGGCTGCGATCTCTGCGGTCACGGACCGGTTCCCGTTCTCCACGTTGCGCAGGTACGCCTCACCGAACCCCGCCTCGCGTGCGAACCTCGCCCACACCAAGCCGGATGCCCGGCGGGCATCCCGCATATCGCCACGAAGTTGACTGACCATCAGGACCTGCACTCCCCACGTGGGATCGGTGCTGGATCGGGCAGCTCCATTGTCCTCGCACTCGTCCGGGGTGTGTGCTCGTTGCCACCGGCGGCAACGGATAGTTACGCAAAGAACCTCAAGCTCCGTGGGGCGACGGTAGGGAATGAATAGATCGACATCTCACGACGAGAGGAACAGGCCATGGGAGAACACAGCAAGCCGCAGCCGACCGAGGAGCCCAAGGGCCCCCCGGACAACACCGACGGGCAGAGCCCGACCGTCGGGGGCGGGGACTCCGGCACGCACCGTAAGGACGACGAGTAGCCGTGGCCGACGACCTCTATGGCCCGCTCCTTGAGCAGCTCACCGAGCTGCTCAAGGAACGAGGCCTGCTCACAGACTCCTGGCTCTCCGAAGCCTTCGCGAAGGTCCCGCGCCACCACTACGTCCCGGACCGGATCTGGATCCGCAACGGGGAATGGTGGTACCCGACCCAGCGGCAGGCCGATCCCCGGGCCTGGGGAGAACTGGTCTACCACCCCACGGAGGCGGTGGTGACCCAGGTCGATGACGGCCAAGAGGCCGCCGACGGCAGCGGGCTGGTCCCGACCAGCTCGATCAGCTCGTCCGGGGCGGTGTTGAACATGCTGCGCTCCCTTGACCCCCAGCCCGGGCAGCGCGTGCTGGAGATCGGTACCGGCACTGGCTACAACGCGGCCCTGCTGTGTGAGCGGGTCGGCGACCAGAACGTGGTGTCCGTCGAGATCGACCCCGCCCTGGCCGCCGGGGCGCGTGAGCGGCTGATCGCTGCCGGGTACACGCCGACGCTGGTGACGGGGGACGGCGAACTCGGCTACTCCGACCGGGCACCGTACGACCGGATCATCGCCACCGCTTCCGTGCGCCACGTGCCGCCCGCCTGGCTGCGTCAGATCGCCGACGGCGGGGAGCTGGTTGTTCCGTGGCTGCCCAACGACCGGGCTCTGGGGCTGATGTGGCTGCGCAAACGCGGCCCTCACCAGGCCCGGGGTTACATTCACGGCCTGGAGACCTTCATGGCTGTGCGCGGGCAGCGCTCCGAGCGCCTGGACGTGCCCGCCGTGTGGAGGGCCACCGGAGACCAGGGCGTCACCACCAGCGAGCACCTGGACCTGGCCGACGTCGACGGCCACGCAGAGTTCCTCCTGGCGGCGGCCCTGCCTGGGGTGACCTGTGTGCGCCAGGACGACGGCTGGTTCATCGTCACCGCCGACCGGAACTCCTGGGTCAGAGCGCACCGCGAGGGAACCACATCGTTCGGCGAGCGGGATCTCGTCCGGGAGATCACCGCAGCGCTGTCGTGGTGGCGCCAGCGGAATCGCCCCCGGTACCACGACTTCGGCGTGACCATCACCCTCTCTGACGGCCAGAGCACCCAGGTGATCTGGCACGACCACGAGGACGACCCCGTCCCGGTCTATACCGGAGGGGCCAGCTCTCCCTGAGCCGCGCCCCACTGCCGCATTCTCCAGCCGTCCCGGCCCGTATCGGAGGCGTCCCCATGCCCACCCTCGCGACCTTCTTCGACCACAGCGGGAAGAAGGGCGAGGCTGCGCTGATTCGGCAGACGGCCGTTGGCACGCTCTGGTGCCGGGGCCTCCTGCTCAACGACTACGTGAACACCATCACTTTGGTCTCTTGCCCCGTGCACCAGCCATCTCCGTCTCCCGACCCTGGAGTTTTGATGCATGCCCCGTCGTCCACCGTTGCGGCCAGGGTGGGACGCAAGCCTGGCTCCTCGGGCGCCGTATCCCGTACGGCGTTGGCTTCGCCCTGCTCGACCGTCGTCCTGCGGTGCGTGTGGTCGGCGTCGCGCGGACAGCGCAACGCCGACATAGCAGCGGAGATGCGGTCCGTACTGACGGCTGCCGTCGATGGTCTCGTCGGTCTTCCATTCCGGCACGCGCGGACGGTGTTGCCTTCGCCCAGTGCGGCGAATCTGTCGCACCGGGCGTGGCGGCCGGTGCTCCACTGGCCGCGGCCGGGAGCTGTCGGGCGCAGGTCGGGGTCAGTGTGCGCGTACCGGGGTGTCTCCGGGCAGCGTCGCGGGGTGTTACAGGATGTTCCACCGCAGTTGCCTGTCGTGGCTTTGGAGGGCTGCGATGCGCCGTTCGACTTCCCTTTGGCTGCTGGGGGCCTGGGGGACCTTGCGTGCATTGGTGGTGATCATCCGCAGTTCGCGTATCGCGGCGAGGGTCGGGTAGCCGGACCATCGGGTGATATCGAAACCGTAGGCGTCGGCGAAGGCCTGGTAGTGCTGCTGGCCGTGTCCGAATCGGCGGCAGTGGATCTCCACGGTGACCAGGTCCCATTCCGGTTGCCCGCGCGTGACGGTGTCCCAGTCGCAGAGCACAGCCTCTCCTTGCCCGGTGTGCAGGGCGTTGCGGTGCTGCGGGTCGCCTTGGATCACGCCGTCGGGGAGGGCGAAGTCCACAGTGGTGAGCGCGTGAGCGAGCTGGTCGGCGTAGTCGTTGAGGAAGGCGAGTGTTCGTCCGGGAAGCCAGCTGGTGGTCGCGAGGGAGCGGCGGATCGCGGCGATGTTGTCGTGGCGCGGAAGCACCAGGGGCGGGGTGGGGAGGGTGTGCAGGGCGTGCAGCGGCTTGGCGAGCTGCGCGGCGGTGACGGGGTGCGGGGGCTGGGGCAGGTAGTGCCAGAAGGTGGTGGCGTGCCCGTCGATGATGACGGGCTGGCCAATGGGGTGCAGGGGGACGGTGGGGAAGCCGAGGTCCATGAGGTGGCGGACGAAGGCGACTGTGCGTGCGACGTCTTCGGTGTTCGTTCCCCGGCGGGCGATCTTGACGACGGTCTGTTCGCGTTCCAGGAGGATCACGGCGTTGGTGTGGCCGCGCAGCAGCCTCGCATCACCGTGGTCGAGGCCGGCCATGGCGCAGGCTTGCTGCAGGACCTGGTGCATTTCGGGCTTGTCGAATCCTCCGGGAGCGATCACCACGTGTGTCATGGGCTCCACACTCGCCGACCGGACACGTGCCTGTCACGCGGGTCCGGGAGCAAGAGCGAGGATCTCGCGCAGTTCGCGGGCGGACCGGGCAAACTTGGCACCTGGCGGGAGCGCCGCGACGATCTCCCGCGCCCGTTCCTCCACGATGAGGGTTCGGTGCTCGGCGACGATCCCCAGGAAGGTCGCCGCGGTGAGTTCGCAGGCCTCGGTGAAGCTGCCCTCGTGGGCCAGGCACAGGGCGGCCTCGAAGCGGAGCAGGGCCGGGTCGATGCCGGTCGTACGCGGGTACAGGCGCAGTGCTGCCTCTTGCACGCGGCGGGCTTGGCTGGTGCGGCCCAGCGCGGTGAGGGTTCCGCTCTCGTACAGGCGGAAACGACGCTCGGGGAAGCCGAAGGCGTCGGTGTCAGCCAGGTGTTCTTCCCTGCTGTGCTCAAAGACGGTGAGCGCATCACGCAGTGCGGCTTGTGCGGCGTGGGTGTCGTGCAGCTTGGCCAGAGCTCGTGCCTCGGCCACGGCGGCGAAGGCAGTGGTGCGAACGGGCCGGCCCCGCAGGATGGTGCGGGCTTGGCCGGCGAGCTTGACCGCTTCGCCCAGGGGACCGTAGTAGAACGGCAGCATCGCCGCCTGCACCCGGACCCGGGCCCGAAGCTCGGGCGTCCCACTGTCGTCCGCGGCAGCACGCGCAGTGTCGTACCAGGTCTGGGAGCGGCTGAGCTGCCCCAGCTTCATCAGCGCATCGGCGACGAGCGTGGCAAGCATCGCGGTGAGCTCGGACAGCCGAACCTGCACAGCGGCGCACTGACGGTGCGCGGCCATCGCCTCGGTCTCAACGAGATGGTCGAGGAGAACGGTGATCATCTGCCTCGGTGGGGTGGAGACGTACTGCTGGCGGGCCCGGAACACTTGCTCCTCGAGCAGCTCCAGCTGAGCAGTGCTGACCGAGCCAGTGGCCAGGGTGCGGTCCACCGAGCGCCGCACCGCATCAACTTGTCGTTCCAGGGAATCGGCTGCCAGATACTCAGGAGCGGGGCTCGTACACGATCCCCTACCGGCCGGCACCGAGGAGCTATGGCCTGCTCTGGCTCTCACCGATGCCAGTCCAAGGTCATGGGGAGTGCAGTCGTAGAAGCTGCACAGCAGGCCAAGAGTTGCTGCGCGGGGCTGGCGGCCGGTCTCCCAGTGCCCCAACTGATCTGCGTCGACACGCGGAGCGGAAGCCCGCCCACTTGCCAGCGAGTTCAGTTCCTGGGCTGCCTGCTGCCGTGTGAGCCCGCGAGCGAGACGATGGGCACGAAGCAGCGACACCGCGCAGTGGTCATGGATCACCCGAGCAATCGTGCCGACGAGTTCTCCCCGGGCGAGCGCTTCCTGCCGGATCCGCCGCGCACATCGCGGACCATGCGGTGTGGAACTCATCCCTGCCTCCCAAACACTGCCAGCTCACACACAAGACTAATGACGGGCAGTCAAACAAGGGAAACAAACAGTGACTTGTTGATTGACAGCACTTCCCAGAAGTGACTGCTGGGCGTCGAAGTCACGGATCAGTGAACTGCTGAATTGCCCAGCGTCTGCGCCGCAGCAACCCTTGCCTACCCCGGGGCCTACACAGGACGGCGGAAGACGTCTTCACAGCTCGGTGTGCGGCAGGCCGCACAACTCACACGGAAGGGAAAAAAGTAATGGGACGCACAAACGGTACCGCCGGAGGCGAGCAGAGCGAGGAAGGCGACATCCCGGACACCGGCCAGGGCGACAACAGCAACGGGCAGGGCAGCGGCTCCGACGACGACCAGATGGGCGGCGGAGCCCCCAGCGGCAGCTGACCAAGGGAGAAAGGGAAGGACCCGATGGACGAGCGCCAGCACGTCGAGCAGTGTATGGAGATCATCGACACGTACCGGGGCGGCTACTTCAACGGCCGCCCGTGGCTGCGTGACGCCTTCGAGTCCATCCCCCGGTCCCACTTCGTCCCCGATCGGGTGTGGTGGCCCGAGCGGGACACGGACGGTCTGTACCCGGTTTTTGACCGCACCGCCGATCCCGAGAGGTGGCTGGAGGCCGTCTACACCCCCACCGCGGCCCTGATCACCCAGATCGCGGACGGGAAGATCTCCCCGAAGGACGGGCCCACCGAATCCAGCGACTTCACCTCCTCGATCTCCTGTCCAGCCGTCGTCGTGCAGATGCTCCACCACCTGGACCCCCAGCCCGGGGAGAAGGTGCTGGAGATCGGCACCGGCACCGGCTACAACGCCGCCCTGCTCGCCCACCGGGTGGGAGCCGGCCACCTCACCACGGTCGAGATCGACCCCAGCACCGCCGAACAAGCCCGCGCCACCCTTCACATCCGCGACGCCCCCGCGCCTCATGTCTTTGTCGCCGACGGAGAGGGCGGCTACACCCCCCACGCTCCGTACGACCGGTTGATCAGCACCGCGTGCGTCCAGCGGATCCCTCCCGCATGGCTGGAACAGGTGAAACCCGGCGGGGTGATCCTCACCCCGGTGGCGACTCCCTTCGGCGACGACGCCCTGACGCTCCTCACCGTCGATGACGTTGGGCATGCCAAGGGGCGACTCGTTGCCGCAGTCCGCTTCATGCGCGTCCGCTCCCAGCGTCAGCGCCGCCCCTGGCGCGAACTCGGGTGGCCCCGCCTGCCCGATTTCGAGCTGACAGCCGGTCCGGACGGGCAGTCAATCCGCCAATCCTGAGCGTTCTCCATCATCTGCAGAGGACCAGTCGTGACTTCCATCCTCCATCCTGCATCTACAGTGCATGCCTTCCCGTGGGCCACGGCGCCGATAGGCGAGGGCCGACCGGTGGAGCGGCGGGATCCCGAGGCAGAGATCTGGTTCGCGCGGGGCGGCGTGGAGGGGCTGACGCCGGGCGACCGGCAGTGGCCGGCCTGCTGCCGGAGCATCTGTCTGGCGGCGCTGGACAGCTGGGGCCTGGACGTGCTGGTCGACCGGGTGGGCTTGGTAGTGAGCGAGTTGGTCACCAACGCGCTGGTGCACGCGGGCGGCGGGCCCGTGCGGATGCGGATCGGCCGACGGCCGGGCGTGGTGCGGGTTGAGGTCACCGACGGCTCGCTCACGGTGCCTCGGTGGGATGTCCAGGCTGGGGCTGATGAGGACTGTGGCCGGGGTCTGCTGCTGGTGGGGGCGTGCGGCGACGACTTCGGCGTGGCGGCCGAGTCCGCGACCAGAAAGACGGTGTGGTGCGAGTTCGTGGTCACCAATCTTGATCCCGGGTGGGACCAATGATGCCCGCCGCCGTAGCGGGATGGGCATGGCATCTGCCGGTGCCCGGGGCCAGGACACCGCTCGTGACTCCCGTCGTCCACCGCTCCCTGCACGGAGCGCAGCCGGGGCCCCGCTCCCACGTTTCTGAACCGGCCACATTCCCCATCAACTTGCCCTCCTCCCCTGTTTCCGGAGCCACCTCTATGAGCCGAGACCCGCTACCTGTCCGCCCTCGGACGGCTGTGGTCCAGCCTGCCCAACGCCGCGAGAGAGCCGCGCGGTTGCTCGTCCGACCCGCGCACGGTATGGCGCCCATCACAGGGTCGGCAGAGACGGGGCGACGCTTCGTGTGTCCCCCTGGTCTGCCACCCCGCCCGGCAGCACCCCTCCCCCTCCCGCAGGCCGGGGAGTTGTACCACGACATCGACCTTGCGTTCGACCTGGCCCAGGTGCGGCCCAATGGTGAGCGGGCCGTCAATGTCCGGGAGCGGCTGTCCGTCCACATCCGTGCCATGGCCCCGTCCGCGCAGGCGTACGCCGAGGCCATGCCGTGCGGCACCCGTGCCCGCGACGTCGTGCTGAGCACGGTGCACCAGGCCACGGAGCTGGCCCGTCATCCCGGGGGCGATCAGAAGGCGATGCTGATGCTGCTGGCCACGAGCGCCACCTTCCTGTGGAGGTATGGCGCCGGACAGGCCGCGTCCGCTGACGCACAGGCGTCGTCCGCCACAGTGGAGAGAGAGGACCCATCTTGATGGACACTGACTCCCTTCTGGCGCCTCGCCCGTACGGCGCCGACAAGGAGGCGCCCGCGCGTCGGAGCGTTGTCGTGCTGCACGGCGGCCAGTACGCGGACAGTGCGGCGCATTCCCTGATGTGTGCCCGTACGGTCGCGGATGCGGTCACCAACCTCGGCGGCGAGGCACACCTGGTCGAATCGGACGGCTGCGCCATCCCCTCACTCGTCGACAAACTCGACAGCGAGCTTGAGGCGATCCTGACCATCGCGGACGTGCCGCGCGACGCCGGAACTCTGCAGGGTCTGCTCAACTACCTGGACATCCCGTACGCGGGTTCCGGGGTTGCGGGTTGCTCCACCGCTGCCCTTCCGGTCACCGTGCGTCGCCTGCTGCAGGCCGCTGACGTGCCCGTCCCGCCATACGGGCTCGTGCGCCCGCACGCCAGCCCGCACCGCGAGGCACACCGGATTATGCAGGAGGCCTCGTCCTGGTCGGTGTGCATCCAGTCCCTGGCCCCAGCCCGGCGCCCGGCCGGCCCCGGCGACACCGCCTGGACCGGCCCCGCCTTCGCGGCCGAACCCGATGCGCTCACTGATCTGCTCACCCTGGCTGCTCCGCACGGGCCGTTGATGTACGAGAGCGACATCGGAGGCCAGACGCTGTGGGTGGCGGTCATCGACGATCTCGAAGGCCAGCCGCACACACTGCCGGTGCAGGAAGCCACGCCGAGCCTGGCGCCGGCGAGCAAGGAAATCCTCGCGCGCGCCCGCCAGCTGGCTCTGCGTGCCCAGGCGGCCCTGCACCTGCGCGGATACTCCTTGCACCGCTTCACTCGCTATCAGGACACCCTGCTGATCTGGCGCGGGGTGCAGATCCACCCCGATCTCTCCCCCACCGGCCGGCTGTTCCAGATCGCCGAGGCCCATCACGGCTGGACACACCCCGATTTCGTCAACGCCCTGTTGAACACGTGCGTCACCGACCAGTCGTACGAGGGCCTGTGATGGAGCGGCGCCGCACGCACGTGGACCACGCCACCGCGAGCCCGATGCGCGTCACGCTCAACCCCGGGGTGCGAGGCGTATGTCCGCCGCGCTCGCCCGCGCGGTCGCGTCGCCACGGATGCACTCGGCCCGGGCAGCCGCGCCCTGCGCATCGGCCACGTCCGGCGGCTGACACCGACCCGCTCTCCTGCCCTCTGCCCGCGCTGTGGAGCCGCCCCGGCGTTCCGGCCGCGCCTCACTCTCATCCAATGATCAAGGAACTCGACGTGATGTTGTCGCTCGCTACCCGCTCGTCCTGGCATGTCCAGTTCGCGCCCTTACCACCCCACCGCGGCGTCGACGTGGTGCACACGAACCTCCGCTTGGGCCTGAGCGCCCTCGACGACCTACGTGACGAGGGTGGCGCCGTGGGCCCGGTGCTCTGTTGCCCCGAGCATCAGGCGGTGCTCATCCCGGTAGAGGAAGGGACCGCCGACCGGTGGCACGCCCCCCACTCGCAGTGCCTGCGGGCGGGATGGCAGTGCCGCCCCGGATACGGCACGAACACGGTGCGACGGTGCGCGGGTGGGGTGTGGCTCCTGCCGGACACCTGCTCGGGGACGCTTCTGCCCGCGTCGTCGCAGGACTTGCATCACCGGCTGTGTGTGACCCGGGCACGATGGGCGTCGGCGGCATGAGTCCCATGGTCGCCTCCCTGGTACTGACGCTCTCGCCACGTGGTGTGGCGCCTGCTCGCCGCCTTCGGGTCTGTGGTGTGCGGGAGGCGGGCCGATGAGCCTGCTTCTGACCGAAGTTCTGGTGGGAACCACCGCGCTGGCCGGCGGCACGGCGGCGACGTTGGCGATACGCGGCCGCTGGCGTTGTCGTCGTCTGTATGAACAGGTTGTGGACCTTGAAGCGGAGCGGTCGGCGCAGGACCACGTCCTGTACTCGCTCGGAGACCCGCACCTGCTGGACTGGCTGCGTGCCGCGCAGCCCTCCTCGGACGTGACCTCTCTGGTGCAGCTGCCACCCCGGCTCCGCGGCACCAAGTTCCTCGGGCGCGTGCAGAGGCTGGGTGAGCAAGTCACCCGCAGTGTGCAAACCCTGCGGGAGGAGGCACGGCTGGAGGCGACGCGCGAGATCGAGGGGCGGGCCACCGACGACACGCGCGCGGCGGTGCGCGCGTTCGCGTCGCAGCTGGCCAGCCAGGGCACGGACCTGGGCCGGAGCGTCGGCGACATGCTGCGGCGACAGACCGACGCCGACCTGGTCGAGGAGCTGCTGCAGCTCGACCACCTGGCGCAGCAGCAGGTCCGTACGGCGCAGGCGTACGTGGTGCTGTGCGGGGGGAGGCCGGGCCGGTCCTGGCCGGCGACGAGTTTCACGGACGTGGTGCGCGGCGCGATGAGCCGTATCCGAGACTATCGCCGGGTCCGGTCCCAGGAGTTGGAGGTGCTGGTCGCGGGGCCCGTAGTGGAGCCGCTGGTGCAGATCGTGGCGGCGCTGCTGGACAACGCCACCCGGTTCTCGCCGCCCAACGCGTGGGTCCAGGTCAACCTCCAGCACGGCACCCAGGGCGTCACCGTAGTCATCGATGACGCCGGGCTGCGGATGAACGAGGAGCAGCTCGCCGACGCCCAGGCGCTCCTCACCCGCCAACGGCTCACCGATATCCACACGTTGGGGCCGGTTCCGCAGACAGGGTTCCCCGTGGTCGCCGAACTCGCCGCACGCTACGGATTCCAGGCGTGGGTGGACGCCCCCAGCCCGTTCGGCGGGACACGGGCCCTGGTGTTCGTGCCCGCCGCCCAGCTCGCCGCACCGGCCGAGCCCAACGCACCGGAGCCGCAGGCGGCCTCGCCGGTGAACACCGGGGTGACAACGGGCGGCCTGCCCAAGCGGGCCCGCCGCCCCGCGGCCCCGGCGGCAGCACCGCCGGCCGCTGCTGGTCCTCTCGCCCGCCCGGCGCCGGCCGGAGCTGCCGGGCCTGGTGCGGTGGCGGCCTGGTCGCAGGGCACACGCAGCGGACGTGCTGCGGCACATGGGATCAACCCGCAACAGGAAGAGGCCTGATCATGCAGGAACCCAAGATGCAGAACGCCGCCCCCGGCGGCGTCGACTGGCTGCTCAGCGGCCTGGAGGCTCCCGGTGTCCGGTTCTCGGTCGTCGTCGCCGCCGATGGCCTGGTCATCGGCCACAGCGACGGAATCGACCGTGACCGTGCCGATCAGGTCGCCTCCGCCGTGTCCGGCGTGTGGGCCCTGGGCAAGGCCCTGGCGGGCATGCTCGACGGCGGACCCAACGCCGTCCGTCAACACCTTCTGGAGACCGACGCGGGGTTCATGCTGGTCACCGCGGCCGGGGAGAACGGGCACTTCGCGGTCGGCACGACCGTGGACGCCGACATCAGCGTGGTCGCCCACCGGATGAACGAGCTGGCCGTGAAGGTCGGCCAGGCGCTGAGCAGCAAGGCACGCGGCCAGGCGGCCCAGGGAGACGTCCGGCTGTGAACGGGCGGCGGCACGGGCAGGAGCTGGTGCGGGTCTACGTCCGCACCGGCGGCCGCGTGCGCCCCAGCCGCGAGCTGGGGCTGGTGACGCTCGTCATCGCGGCGAACGCGCCGCTGCAGGGACTTGACGTGGAGGCGCGGCGCATCGCCGGACTGTGCCGCTCGCAGAGGTCGCTGTCGATCGGTGAGATCGCCGCGCATCTGAACCTGCCGCCGTCCGCCGTGAAAATCCTGGTGTCCGCGCTCATCGACAGCGGCCACCTCACCGTCCCGCCAGCACCCCAACAAGGCGACGCCCCCGACATCGATCTTGTGAGGGAGGTCCTGAATGGACTCCGCGCACTGCGCGCCTGATACCGCCCCACGCAGGAGGGACGCTGTGTCCAACGACTCCGGCCCGGCGCAGATCTCCTACCTGCCGCCGACGGTGAACCGTTCGGCGAAGATCCTCATCGCCGGGCATTTCGGGGTCGGCAAGACCACCCTGGTGGGCAGCATCTCCGAAATCGAACCGCTGCGCACCGAGGAGCCGATCACCCAGGCCAGCACCGCCGTCGATGACCTCACCCAGCTGCCGCAGAAAGATGAAACCACCGTCGCGCTCGACTTCGGACGGCTGACGTTGAACGAACGCCTGGTGCTCTATCTGTTCGGGACGCCCGGCCAGCGGCGGTTCTGGCCGCTGTGGGACGACCTCGCCCACGGCGCGCTCGGCGCCCTGGTGTTGGTCGACACCCGCCGCCTGGACGAGTCCGACGCGGTGCTCGCCTTCATGGAGGAGCGCGACCTGCCCTACGCCGTGGCCGTCAACGAGTTCACCGGCGCCCGCAGATTCCCCGCGCACGAGATCCGCCAGGCCCTGGACCTCGCCCCGCACACCCCCCTCCTCCTGTGTGACGCCCGCGCCCGCGACGCCTGCCTGGACGCACTGATCACCCTCGTCCACTACCTGGCACACCGATTGGAGATCCGCCCATGACCACCCCCGCGTCCGCCCACCCCGAGCCGGCCGACACCGTCTCCCGTATCCCGTTGTACGTACCGGAGTTCGCCGCTGACCCACACCGCGCGTACGCGGAGATGCGGCAGCGTTTCGGTCCGTACGTGCCCGTCGACCTGGACCCTTCCGGTGTCCCCGCCACGCTGGTGATCGGCTACTACGAGGCGGTGCGGATCCTCAACGATCCGCGCACCTTCCCCGCCGACCCGCGTGCATGGCAGCAGAGCGTCCGCGCCGACTGCCCGATCCTGCCGATGCTGGAGTGGCGGCCCAACGCGTTACGCAGCGCCGGTGACGCCCACACCCGCTACCGTGCGGCGACCACCGCGAGCCTGGCCGGCATCGACCAGCACGCCCTGGGCTCCACCGTGGAGCACATCACGGCCCGCCAGATCGACCGATTCCGCGCCGCCGGGCGGGCCGATGTGATCACCGAATTCGCCTGGCCGGTCGCCTTCCAGACCCTCAACCACCTCCTCGGCTGTCCGGCCGAGACCGGCGCCCGCGTCGCCCGCGGCATGGCGCAGATCTTCGAGGGGGGCAGCGACGCGGCGGCCGGGAACCACCTCCTGGCGCAGGCCCTGCTCGAACTGGTGGACCTGCGCCGTCGCCACCCGGGCGACGACGTCACCACCCGCCTCCTCGCTCACCCGGCCCGCCTGGATGACACCGAGCTGATCCACCAGCTGGTCACCCTCTACGGCGCGGGCATCGAGCCCCAGCAGAACCTGATCGCCAACACCGTTCTGCTCCTGCTGGCCGATCCGCGGTTCGCCGGTGATGTGCTCAGCGGGAGCCTCACCGTCCGCGACGCCCTGGACCACACGCTCGCCAGTGATCCGCCCATGGCCAACTACTGCCTGAGCTACCCCACTCGGACGGTCACCGCCAGCGAGCACGTGGTGCTGCCCGCGCACCAGCCGGTCATCATCTCCCTGGCCGCCTGCAACAACGATCCCGCCATCGCCGTGCCCGACCGGGCAGGCAACCGCTCCCACCTGGCCTTCAGCGCGGGGCCGCACGCCTGCCCGGCCCGCACCCCGGCCTACCTGATCGCCCAGAGCGCCATCGACGTCCTCCTCGACGTCCTGCCCGATCTGCGCCTGGCCCCCGGCACTCGCCCGTCCTGGCGGCCCGGCCCCTTCCATCGGGCCCTGGCCGCGCTGCCCGTGGAGTTCTCCCCCAGCGCCCCCGCCCTCACCCCCGAAGGAGCACGCCCATGAGCACCGTCCCGCCGTTCGTCCTCGACCCCGCCGGCCGCAACCGCGCCGCCGAGGACGCCGCACTGCGCGAGCGCGGGCCCATCACCCGCGTCGACGTCCTGGGCATCGAAGCCTGGGCCGTCACCGACCCCACCCTGATCCGCCAACTGCTCACCGACGACCGGGTCTCCAAGGACGCCCGCCAGCACTGGCCGCGCTTCCCCGACGACATCGTCGGAAAGTGGCCGCTGGCACTGTGGGTGGCAGTGGAGAACATGTTCACTGCCTACGGCGCCGACCACCGTCGGCTGCGCCGCCTGATCAGCCCCGCCTTCAGCACCCGCCGCATCACGCGTCTCACCCACCAGATCGAGGAATTCACTTCTGCCCTCCTCGACCAGCTCGCCGCCACCCCCGCAGGCGAGGCCGCCGATCTGCGTGAGCACTTCGCGCTGCCCCTGCCGATCCAGGTCATCGGCCACCTCATGGGCCTCGACCCCGACACCACCACCGGCTTCCGCCACCTCGTCGACGGCGTCTTCGACACCACCCTCTCCCCCGCCGCCGCACACGCCAACACCGAGCAGCTGTACGCGGTACTGGACGACCTCGCCACCAGCAAACGCGCACACCCGGGCGACGACCTCACCAGCGACCTCCTCGCCGCCCAAGCAACCACCGACGCACGCCCCCTGACCGACCAGGAGCTGCTGGACACCCTGCTGCTGGTCATCAGCGCCGGATACGAGACCACCGTCAACCTCATCGACCAGGCCATCACCGCCCTGCTCACCCACCCCGAACAGCACACCCTGGCCGCCAGCGGATCGGTGCCGTGGAAGACGGTCGTCGAGGAGAGCCTGCGCTACGAGGCCCCCGTCGCCCACCTCCCCCTGCGCTACGCCGTCGAGGACATCCCCCTCGCTGACGGGATGACCATTGCCCGGGGCGAGGCGATCCTCATCTCCTACGCCGCGGCCGGCCGCCACCCCGCCCTCCACGACCAGGCCGACACCTTCGACCTTCAGCGCCGCTCTACCGAGCACTACGCCTTCGGCCACGGCGCCCACTTCTGCCTCGGCGCGCCGCTGGCCCGCCTCGAAGCCACGATCGCGCTGCGCGACCTGTTCACCCGCTTCCCCCACCTGGCCCTCGCCGTCCCCGCAAGCGAACTGCGCCCGGTGCCGTCGTTCATCGCCAACGGGCACGTCACGCTGCCCGTCCTCCTGCACCCCGCACCGGACGTACCCGACGCGACCGGGGTGAACACCCCGCCGACGGCCGCATAGGCGGCCGCACCCCGACCCCCATCGCCCTGCAGAGGTTTTGATGCACTTCGAACCGTCACCCGCCACCACCGGGGACGACCGCCTGGACCCGCCTGCTCCGGGCTTGACCGCTGCCCAATGGGACACGTGGTACCTGACAGGCGCCGTCCGGCAGGTCGCGCAGGTCGAGGCCGAGCAGTTCTCCCGGTACACCGGACCACGACCGGGACAGACCGCGGTGGACATCGGCTGCGGAGTGGGCACCTGGACACGCCAGCTTGCCCGCTGGGGCCTGAGCGTCACCGGCTACGACTATTCCTCCGAGGCCATCAAACGCGCCCGACGCCTGGCAGGCCCCAACGAGACCTACCAGCCGTGGGATGTAGATGCCGCCCCCGTCCCGCCCGACCACGCGCTGGGCAGCGTCGACATCGTCACCTGCCGCCTGTCCCTGCCCTACCTCGACTGGCCGAGACTACGAACCACCGTGACCCCCTGGCTGTCCAACGGCGGCGTCTTCCACGCACTGATCCCCGTCGAAGAGGGCTCGGCCCCGACCCACCGCGACCCTTTCCGGCGCGGCATGACCGAGGAACAGATCCAGCACCTTGACGACGGCTGGGCCTTCGCCAGGCGCTACCGCACCCGCAGCCGCCACCTCACCGGCCTGATCCTGCGCGGCTGGCACGGACAAACAACAGGCGGAGGCGGCGACGTTGGCCACGCACCGCCGCCCCCGGAAGCCGGACCACTGTCAGACGACGGCGCACGGGCCCCTACGAAGGCGCGCCCACCGCCCGGGCACCAGGAGCCGGAGCGTGCGCGTTCCCCGGCCATCGGCCCCAACAAGCCCCTTCCACCCTAGACAGACATCAGGCCCTGCATCGTGAGACCACTCCGACGTTGTCCTTCACACGACCCTGCTCTACGTCATCGTCCCCGGCTACTTCCTGCTGCTCGCCGCGTCCGTTCGCGCCCGCCGCACCCCACCCTCTCCTCTCCCGGCCCGTTCCGCCTCGTTCTGGTGGATCCACTTGCGATCCTGCGCGGCTCTTTCGATCGGCTGCCTGTTGCTGATCGGCCTGTGCCCCCTCTTGCCCGGCCGACTGCCGTAGCCGGCTGCCGTGGCGTCAGTTCTCGCCAGAACGACGGGCACCACACCGGAGGGCGGCGATGACTGCGTCCACCCCACCGGCGCCGCCCACCGTCATCCCCAGGCCGCAGCACCCGCAGACCGAGCGTGCTGTGCAGAGGCTGCGTGCACGCATCGCTGATGCCACCTACCCCGCGCTGGCGACCACCCCTCCTCTGGCGTTCCTCGCCATCGAACTCGGCGTGCCCACCGAAGCCATGGTGGAAGCCGTGCACCACCTGCAACAGACAGGGATCATCGCCTCGTACCGGCGCGGAAGGGCAGTGATCGCCCATGGTGCTCTCGACCAGATCAAGCGGAGCGATAACGCCCTATACGTACCCCCCGGGGCCAAGGCGAGCGTACGCAAGCGCAGCCTCGCTCTCGCCGCACTGATGCGCCAGGACATCAACACCGGCGCATGGCCCCAGGGACAGGCCCGTACCCGGCGCGACCTGGCCGAGCTCTACCAGGTACCGCCGCACATCGTGGCAGGCGCCGTACAGGCACTCAAGGACGAGCAACTGCTCCATGTCCGCCCGGCGATCGGCGCATGGCCACTGCCCGCCCCCGGGCGGGCACCAGCACGCTGGTCATGCAGCGCACATATAGCGCTGGTCGCCGGCGTGGAGCAAGCGCTGAAGGCCCGCATCGCCGACCCCGAATTCCCCGGTAGCGATGGCCTGGCCAGCGAGGTCCTGGCAACGGAATTCGGTGTGTCGCGCAGCACGGTCATGGCGGCCCTGCAACGACTACGAGAACAGCACCTCATTGAAGGCAAGGGCAAGAAGATCCGCGTGGTCCGACGCGATGCAGGACAGTCATGAGCGCGGCCGCCCGCGATCCGAACCAGGGCTACAGCATGCTGAGCGATGACGCCGAACTCGACCACGACGAGCTGTCGTGGAAGGGGCCAGGAGCCCGCGACGACGTGGAGGGCGAGTCCTTCCTGCGCCCCGACCCGGCGCGCGTCTACCACTGCCTCAGCGGAGGCCGGTGGGATTTCCGGATCGACGAAGCCTTCGCACGCCGCCTCACCGACATCGACGAGACGGTCCGTACGGCTGCCGTCATCAACCGCCTGCACGGCACCCTGATCGCGCATTTCCTGGCCGAGCGGGGCTTCGCCCAGATCCTCGATCTGGGCTGCGGTTACGCGCACGACTGGTCGCGAGCCCTTGGGCGGCACGAGACGCCACTGCTGGGGGACGTGCTGCCCCGGGCCACGATCGTGCACGTGGACATCGACGGCATCGCCGCCGGACGTGCCCAGAGCACCATGGCCGGCCTCTACGGCAACCCCTCCGTCCTCCAGGCCGACATCCGGCTGATGCCCGAGGTGCTCGCCCACCCGCAGATCGCCGAACGGTTCGACACCAGCCGACCGATCGCCGCCCTGCTGCACGACGTGCTGCCGTGGATCGGCGACGACCAGGAGACGGCGGCCGCCGTCGCGGCACTGCGGGAATGGCTGCCACCCGGCAGCGCCCTGTCCCTCACCCATGCCACCAGCGACCTGTCCCCCACACCTCACACGCAGGCCCAGCTCACGTCCCTATGGGACGAAGAAGCAGCCACCAGCTTCCGGCCCCGCACCCGCAACGCGATCAACGCGCTGTTCGGCGACTGGGACCTGGTCGATCCCGGCCTCGTCCCCACCGCGCGCTGGCATCCCGGCCATCCCCACGCCCGCGACCCCGACACCTACTCCGCCGCCTTCGCCGGACTCGCCCTCAAACCCCAGGCCCGCACCTCCGACGTAGAGGAACACCGATGTACTTGATGAGACCACTCACGGACGCGGACCGCCCGCTCGTCGAGAACCTGCTCCTCGCACGCGCCGAACGGGACCGGCAGCACACCGTATCGGCGAGGTGTTCGTGGCCTCTTCGTGTGGGGCAGTTCAGGCAGTTGCCGTGCCGTGCGCGTCAGCGCACGGCACCTTCGCCCTGGTCTGCGGCCCGGGACGACGCCGCAGTGACCGGCAGGCGCCGGAAGGCCAGCCCCTCCGTTCCCGCCGCAACAGGCAGCCTCCGACGTGGCGCTGAACGCGCCGGTCCACGCTCCGCACTCTGTGAAGGGCACTCCTGATGAAAGACTCCCCGGTCCGGGACACGGCCGTACGGCTGGCCGCTGCCCTGCAGCACGCGTTCCCCTCGGCACCACCCATTGACACCGGCGACAACCAGGAGATCGGTGCTCTGGAGCTCCTGCTCCTCGCCCCGAACGACCTTCGTACCTTCATCGAGGACCGGTACGCCGGGCACGCCCTGCGGGTCCGCGTCACCGGCACCCTCGACCGACGGCTGGTGCTTGTGGAGACGGGCGGCGGCTGGTGGACCCTGGCCGACCTGTCCGGCCAGCCGCACGCCGGCAGGGCCTGGCCCGCGTGGACCCGCTCCCGCCTCCTGATCGAGAAGCCGGACTCCTGGCTCTCGGCCGCCGTGCTCGACGAGTGCGCGGTGGAACGCCTCAGCAAGCCCGACGTGCTGCTCGCGGCGCTCTACCACCCCGAGAACTTCCCCCTGCCCCGCTTCCCGCTCGGCATCAGCGACGTGGCCCGAGCCGCGCGAGCCACCCTGACCGGCACCGTTGGCCTGGTCGACATGCAGCTGGGCACCACCCTGGAGGACCTCCTCAAGCAGGTCACCACCGCGCCCCCGGACATCCTCGGCATCAGCGCCACCTTCGGCCAGCACGACCTCCTCGAAGAACTCCTCGACGCAGCCTACGCGTTACCCGAGCCGCTCCTGGTGATCGCCGGGGGCAGTCTGGTGGCCCGCAATGAGCGCCTGCTCCTGGCGACGTACCCGAAGCTCCTCATCGCACGGTCGGCGGGCGAGCCCACGATGCGGGGCCTCCTGGCCTACTGGCACGGGGAGATCCCCCTCACTGACATACCCGGCCTCGGCTACAACGGTGCCCCGCGCGGCGGCGGGCTCGGCATCGCCGCCCGCCGGACAGCGAAGCTGCGCGCCGCCCCGGCGGGCGCCGACATCCTGCCCGAGCTGGACCTGCTCCGGCTCACCCTCGTGCTGCACGGGGTGGCCCAGCTGGAGATGAGCCGGGGCTGCACCAACACCTGCAGCTTCTGCCCGCGCGGTCACAAGGGGGTCTGGAACGGCCCCGATCCGCTGGCCGGCTGCTGGATCCTGGCCTGGATCCGCCGTGTCTTCGACGAGTTCCCCCAAATCTCGTGGACCGCGTACCTGGTCGACGAGGAGATCATCGGCCGCGGTGAACAGGTCGTGGCCCGCATCCTGGCTCTGGCCGCGGCGTTCCACCGGGCGGGCTTCCGCTGGGAGTCGAGCTGCCGCATCGACCAGGTCACGCACCCCGAGATGGACGAGACCTGGCACATCGAACGGGTCGCGATGTGGCGGACATTGCAAGACCTGGGGCTGCGCCGGATGCTCTTCGGCGTGGAATCGGGCGTGGACAGCATCCTGGAGCGGTTCAACAAGGAGAACACCGCCGCCCAGAACGCGGTCGCGATCCGCACCCTGTCCGCGCTGGGCGTGCCCACCCGCTACACCTATATCACCTTCGACCCGCTGATGACCCTGGAGGAGCTGAAGCAGACGTACGCCTTCCAGGGCCGCACCGATCTGCTGCTGCGGCCGCAGAGGGGACTGGCGGCCGCCGACCTCGTGGCCGGGGTCCGTGACGGGGAGTGGGTCGCCGAGCACACCACCGGCCGACCGCTGCACACCGGGATCAGCTACATGCTCGTCAGCATGGAGTGCCTCGTCGGCGCCGCCTACACCCGGATGGCCGCCGCCGAGAACCTGACCGGGGCGGAAGAGCCGCTGATGGGCCGGGTCGCCTGCCGGTACCGGGACTGGCGTATCGGCGTGGCCAGCAGCTGGGCGCAGCGATGGGTGGATCGCCACTTCGCCCTCGACTACACCTTCAAGAGCCTGGAGAAGGTCCTCGACGGCGCACCGCGGCATGCCGTCCGCCAGGCCCGCATCGTGCTGAAGGACGCCGCCTACCAGGTACTGGGCGACATGATCAGCGCGATCGAGCAGCACGGCCTGGACCAACCGGAGCAGGAGCGGGAGCTCGTCGCTCGGATCGAGGCGGCCCTGGAAGAGCGGGCCGGGAGCCTGCGCGGGCAGATGGCCTCCACGGTGCAGGAGGTCACGACGTACCTCACCGGCGAGCACGCGGCCACACTGGCCCGGGAGTACCGCCGGTGGGAAGCCGCCGCGGGCTGGGAGCTGATCAACGCAGCGGACTCATGTGCGGACTGAGCCAGCGCCGAGCCGGGGTGCCCCACCACTGTGTCGCGGGCGGGGTACCCAGGCTCGCGCGCTCACGCGCCGCCGGCCTTCTCCGGGATGGGCACCCAGTTGAACTCCGGGCAGAAGCGGGCGTACGTGGTCAGCTTCCAGGTCGCGTACTCCTCGGTCCGGCCCGAGCTGCGCAGCAGGTGCTTGACCCAGGTGTGCGCGATGCGCTCGTCCAAGGTCATGGTCACGTCGATCTGGTCAAGCATCCGGCAGGCGATGGCGAAGTCGTCGACGGTGAGTGCGCTCAGGTCGATCTCGATGCCGTCCAGCCTGAAGGAGAAGACGAGACGGGAGGTGGAGTAGCGGGTCTTGCGCTCGCCCAGGAACGTCGTGTGGGGGGCAAGGGCCGCCCGCAGGCGGTCGCGGTCCTCGACCGGGTATCCGATGCCCAGGTCCAGGTCGGAGGTCTCCAGGTTGAGGCGGGTACCGAAGGAGCCGACGTCGCGCGGCTTGTGCCCGGTCCATTCGCTGATCATGGCGGCCGCGTCGGCGCGCACCTGCGCCAGGCGGTCGTCGTGGACGCGCATCTCCTCGTAGAAGGCGCGGGCGCGGGCGAACTCGGCGTCGGTGAAGTCGCCGCGGTCGACCCAGCGCCGCTCGGCGATCGCGTCCAAGTCGAGTGCAGTGAAAGGGGGTTGTGTCGTCACCCGAGGCACCATACTCACCTCCCGAAGCGATTCATCAGTATTTGCTGCTAATTGAGAGTTACGAGGTACTTCCTGTGAGGACTCCCTCCTCCCTCGCACGCCGCACGCTCGCCGGCGGCTTGTCCGTTCATCCGATCGGGATCGGGGCCTGGTCCCTGGGCGGCTCCGACCACAACCTCGGGCTGCCCATGGGCTGGTCCACGGCCGACGACACCGCCTCCCGCCGTGGCCTGGAGACCGCCTACGAGCTCGGCGCCAACCTCATCGACACCGCCGACGTGTACGGACACGGGCACTCCGAGCGGATCATCGGTGACTTCGTCACCACCGTCGACCGCGCCAGCGTGGTGCTGTCCTCCAAGGTCGGCTACCACCGGGGCACCGCCCGGCACGCCTACCTCCCCTCAGCCATGCGCCGCCAGCTCGAGACGAGCTTGGAGAACCTGCGCACCGACCGTCTCGACATCTACTTCTTCCACAACGCCGACTTCGGGCCCGACGACCGCTACCTGCAGGAGGCCGTCGCCCAGATGCATGACTTCCAGCACCAGGGCCTGGTCACCGCGGTCGGGATGCGCGGCCCGCACCGCTACGCCACCGAGCGGGTCACCGTCGCCAAGGAGCAGCGCGGCGACAAGTACGCCCGGTTCGCCTACCTCGCCGAGGTGATCCGCCCCGACTACCTCGCGGCCCGCTTCAACGCCCTGACCCCGCCGCCCGCCGACGGCCGGCCGGACATCTTCGCCCTCGCCGCCTCACTCGGCGCCAGTGTGCTGATCAACAAGCCGTTGGCCCAGGGCCTGCTCACCGGGAAGTACGACCCCGACCACCCGCCGGTCTTCGCACCCGGCGACCACCGGCTGCGCAAGGCGTGGTTCACTCCGGGGGCGCTGCGGATCATCCAGGACGGCCTGCGCCCGCTGCGGGAGCACTTCGGTGACAGCCCGGCAGCTCTGACCCGCGCCGCCCTGCAGTACTGCCTACAGCAGGCCGAGAACGCCGCCGTGCTCGTCGGCTTCACCCGCCCCGAGCAGGTCGAAGAGAACCTGACCGCCGTCGGCACGCCGCTGACCGACGACGAGCTCGCCTTCGTCCGCGACACCCTCGGGTGCCTCCAGCAGAATCTGGACGCGCACAGCGAGGTCTTCCTCGACGAGAAGGAGGCCGGCCGGTGAACCCCGGCGTGGAGCAGCTGTCCCTGCTCGCCACCGACGAACCCGCCCACCAGCCGGCCACCGACGCCGTGCGGCTGCTACTGTTCAACGCCCAGCACGCCTCCCCACAACGCTCGCGCCGCCAGGCCGAATGGATCGCCGGCCAGGAGGACGCCGATATCGCCGTCCTCACTGAGGTGTCCTCCACCCAGGGCGGCGATGCCCTGGTCACCGCGCTCACCGAGCGCGGGTACGCCACGGTGATCGCCCCGCGGCCGTCCACGCCCGACTACCGCACGGTCATCGCCTGCCGGACCGGCGAGGTCCGGCCGGTCCCCAGCCCGGTCACCGTCACAGCCCACCGGGCCCCGGCGGCCCGCGTCACCGTCGGCGGCCACACCATTGGAGTGCTGGGCCTGTACGTGCCCTCCCGCGGCCCGAAGAAGCAGCGCAACGTCGCCAAGCGCGCCTTCCAGAAGGCGGTCACCGAGAGCCTGCCGCGACTGCGCGCCACCTTCCTGGACGTGCCCGTCATCGTGGCTGGGGACCTCAACGTCATCGAGCGCGGCCACCAGCCCCCGCACAAGGTGTTCGGTGAGTGGGAGTACGCCTTCTACGACTCCTTCCAGGCCGCCGGCCTCACCGACGCCTTCCGCCACCTGCACCCCGACGAGATCGCCCATTCCTGGTGGGGGCGCAGCGGCAACGGGTTCCGCTTCGACCACCTCTTCGTCTCCACACCCCACGCCGTCGGCGTCCTGGCCTGCGACTACCACCAGGAAGCCCGCGAAGCGGGGCTGACCGACCACGCGGTCATGACGCTCCGCCTGGGCCTGCCGTCTCCCAAAGGCGGACAGGGTGAAGCCGCAGCTACGCGCTCTGGCTGACTGCCAACCGCCGCAGCGGCGAACATCGGCGTTTCGGCCAATCGCCCCCGAACGCGTGCTCTTGCGCGACAAGGGTCGGTGCACCGCGCACCTTCGGAATTCCGCTGAATCACAGGGTGCGCAACCCGTCTGAAAGGAACAGGTGCTCGAAATCGCGCGGCGTCGTTGAACACGGCGACGCCACCGCCACGTCCATAAGGGGGAACACATTGACGCCAGTCGAACCAGGCGGCGACGAGATCGCGGGCGACCCGAAGGCCGCAGCCTCGGACAGCATCTCGGATGCGGAGCGGGAACTGTACGGTGGCCGGCTGCGCTACGACCAGTCCTACGTCCGCCATGAAGGGCCTTTGACCCGGCTGAAGTTCGGGCATATGGCGGCCGCGCTTCCGCACATGGTGGGCATGGTGCTGCGCACCGGCTGGAAGGCGGACCGGCGGGCGCTGATGGGGGTCGTGGCGGCCGAGCTCGGGCAGGGGGTGACGGCCGGGTGGGGGCTGGTGGCGGTCAACGGCGTCCCCGCGCAGTTGTTCGCCGACGGTCCGACCGTGGACAAGCTCCGCGACGCGCTGCCGTCCCTGGTGGTTCTCGCGGTCGTGGCGGTGGCCGGCGCTGTGCTGTTGGCGTGGTCGACGGCGATGTCGGGCCGGCTGGAGCCGCAGGTGGAGCGGGCGGTCTCCGCCCGGTACTACAGGGCCGTCACCGGTGTGGAGGTGGAGGCGACCGAACGGCCGGAGGTCCAGCGGATTCTGGAGGCGGGACGGTTCGGCACGGACTCGGCCCGCAGCATGCTGCGGCTGTCGGTCGGCGTGGGCAATGTGGTGATCGGCATGGCGGCGGCCGCGGTCGTGCTCGCGACGCTGCACTGGGCGCTGTTGCCGATGCTGCTGGCGATCGCCCTGCCCAAGGGGTGGGGCGCGGTCCGCTCCGCGCGCCGTGAGTACCTCTCGCGGATGAACTGGGTCGACCACCGCAGGGCGATCGCGTCCCTGCTGGCCTACCTGACCCGCCCGCACGCCGCCGGTGAGCTCCGCGTGCACGCTGCCGGCGCGAAGCTGCTGTCCAGCTATGAGGAGATGTCGCGGCAGACGGAGGCGGAGCAGCGGCGCCTGGCCCGGGCGCAGGCCTTGACGGACCTGGTCGCGGGCGCATTCGCCGGTGTGGCGTCGCTTGCCTGCTACGGGGTGCTGTGGTGGCTGCTGGCCACCGGCGGTCTGCCGCTCGCGGTCGGCGGGACGGCGGTCATCGCTATCCGTACGTCGACGGCGCGGCTCACGTTGCTGGTGCAGCAGGTCAACCGGCTGTACGAGGAGCTGCTGTTCCTCACCGACACCGAGGACGCGATCAAGGTGGCGGGTGAGAACGCGATCCCGCTCGCCGGTAGGCCGCTGCCCGTGCCGGTGCGGGAGGTGAGGACGGAGGCGGTGTCGTTCAGCTACCCGGGTGCCGACGGCCCTTCGCTGAGGGGCGTGAGTGTGCGGGTGCCGCGGGGTAAGGTGACGGCCCTGGTGGGTGCGAACGGCTCGGGGAAGACCACGCTCACGAAGGTGCTGGCCGGGCTGCTGCTGCCGGCCGAAGGGGCCGTGCGGTGGGTGGGTGAGTCGGGCGAGCGGGTCGAGTTGCGTGAGGCGGACCGTGCCCAGGTCTTCGCCGAAGTCGGTTTGTTGGCGCAGGACTTCCCGCGCTGGGAGATGACGGCGGCCGCGAACGTGGCCATCGGGATCGGCGACCGCCCCCGGGACATGGACCGCGTCCGCACGGCCGCTGGCGAGGCGGGCGTGTCCTCCAGCACGGCCATCCATTTGCAGCGCTCCGCTTCAAGAAGAAGTCGGGCAGTGGCGGGGCCAAGAGCGTCGGTCATAACCGGTCCAACGACCCAGCCCCCGGAACAGCACGGCTCCGGCATACCGGCTCCGGAGCAGTTGCGTACCCTGAGCTGCGTGACCACGACCGCCCTCGACACCATCGGCGCCTACCTCCGCCACCTCGACGAAGAGGAACAGCGCGCCGAGGAGACGCGGCGTATCCGCGGGATCTTCCTCACCGAGTACCTGGAGCACGCCCTGGGGACCGAGGGCACCCCTGCTGATCTGAGCGCCCGCGACCTGATGGCCCTGGAGCGGGCGGACGCCTGGCTGAGCGACGCGGCGGCCGGCCGGACCCGTCAGCGCAACACCCTGCACGGCCCCGGGGCGCCGTCCGCCGCGACCTCCGACCGCATCCGCGCGATCACCTACAACTCCTTCGCCAAGTACCTGGGTACCCCCTGGCGCCTGGAAGTCCCGCCGAACACCAGCGGCGAGCACCTCGACCCCGACGAGGCCCAGCAGCTCATCCACGACCTGTCGGTGCGCCGGGCCCGGGGCACCACCGCCGCCGTAGCCGTCCGTACCGCCGCCGTCGCCGCCCTGGTCGCCGCCACCGGCCGCACCCTCGCCCAGATCCAGCCCCTCGCCCTCGACGACCTGCGCCTGGACCACCAGCCCCGGGGTCGCATCCTGTTCGACAACACCCCCGCCGACCTGGACGACACCACCGTCGCGCTCGTACGCCGCTGGCTCGAACAGCGCGCAGCCATCACCAGCGACCTCGAAGGAAGCGACCCCGGACACCTGTGGGTCGCCACCCAGCCCGGCCACCTCCGCACCGGCCCCGGCGTGCCCGCCCCCGGCGCCCGCCGCGCCGCAGTCCGAACCCTCCACGGCGCCCACCGCCGCCTCGTCTACGAACTCCTCGGCCGCCCCGTCCCACCCCGCGCCCTCCTCCCCCGTCCGTGACCCTTAGCGGCCCGGCGTACTGACGACCAGGCAGCGTCGGCCCTCGCGTCTTGAGGACCGTCCGACCCGCCTCAAGACGGGTTCGGATGCCACTGCGGAGGCAGGTGCAGGCCATCGGGGAGAGGCGCTCCAGCTCGCGGGACCAAGCCGCTTGGTGGCATACCAGTAGCGTCGCGGAAGTCGACCCGACCGCCGATAAACCGTGCCCTATGGAAGCTGACGTCGCCGCCGGTGAACCGCGCGAAGAGGAAGTCGACCTGGCCGCCGGCGAACTGCGCGTCGACGAAGGAGACCTGGCCACCGACGAACAGCGCGCCGTCGAAGCCGACCTCGCCACCGGTGAACTGTGCGCTGCCGAAGCCGACCCAGCCGTCGATGAAATGTGCTTCGCCGAAGTCGACCTGGCCGCCGATGAACAGTGCGCCGTCGAAGCCGACGGCACCGCCGGAGATCTGTGCGTCGACGAAGGAGACCTGCCCGCCGACGAACAGCGCGCCGTCGAAGCCGACGGCACCGCCGGTGAACTGTGCGCGAGAGAAGGAGACCTGGCCGCCGGAGATCTGTGCGCCAGCGAAGGAAACCAGCCCGCCGATAAACCGTGCCCTATGGAAGTCGACGTGGCCGCCGGTGAACCGCGCGCCAGCAAAGGAGACCCGCCCGCCGGTGAACCGCGCACCAGCGAAGGAGACCTGCCCGCCGATAAACCGCGCGTCGTGGAAGTCTGCGCCGTTGAAGGTGACGGCCGTGAAGTCGAAGTCGTGGCCCTGCCAGGCGTGCGGATGTCCGTCGGGTAAGCGGAGGTGGTTGCCGATGAGGCGGATGACGGTGTGCCGGACCTCTCGCGCGGCCAGGTATGCGCGCCGGGCATCGGCGTCACCGTCCGGGAGGTCGTCCTCGGCGGTGTAGGGCAGGCGGAGGTAGGCACACAGGACGTCGATGCAGGTCTGGCGCAGGTCGCGGGTGGGGGCGTCGTCGGCGAGGCCGACCAGGGCGTGCACGCCGCCGAGGCGGACGGCCGCGGCGTCCTCGCCGAGCTGGGAGACCGCGGTGGTGAAGCGTTCGGTGTGCAGGCGGGTGGCCTCGCGCAGGGCGTGTTCCTCGTCGACCCTCTGACGCCGGTAGGCAACGACCAGTGCGACCAGGGCACCGGACCCGGCGACCATCCCGAAGGACAGTTTCACCAGGTCGAAGAGCGTCTGGGAGTCGATGCGGTGTTCGGGCTTGAGCCCGCGGGCGCCCAGCAGGTCCCACCCGAGGTAGAACACGGCGGCGGCCACGATCAGCGCGGCGGTGAAAGACAGGGCCAGGACGGTACCGACCGGCCACAGGCGCAGGCCGCGCCGCTCCGTCCGGCGCCGGAAGGAAGATGCTCCCATACCCGTGAGGACAGCAGAAGGCCCCTCGGGGGTTGCAGCCCCGGCCGCTGTGGCGTTGCTCTGCGATGTCAGCGCCATCGCGTGCTCGACTTGCCCGTTCTCGGTACACAAATGACCACAGCGGACCGGCAGTGCCAAGTCTGCTGCACAAGCGGTTGGTCCACGGTTCACTGGCCTCATGACACTGGCTGAGTCGTGGTATGAAAACGCCGCATTCTGGTCAGGCGCCGGCGTGGCCGTAGCCATCGCCGCGATCGTCGTCGGGGCATGGGCCACCCTGCGAGCCGCCTACCCACGGCGGCGGCTCACCTACTACCTGCGCTCCATAGCCCCTCTCATCCCCCCAACAGCGTCACGCCACGGACGGGTAGCCGTGGAAATCGGCTCCGTCGCACTGACGGACCCGCACGTCCTCCATGTCGAGCTTGCCAACCCTGGCAGCCACGACATCCCCAGCAGTGCCTTCGACGGCGGAGACCCCATCGAGCTCGACCTCGGTGCCAACGTGGTGACCCTCCTGGCCACGACCTCAACTCCTCCTCACGCAGCAGCGCCGAGCGTGAACACAGATGAACGCATCCTCACCGTCGGACCGTCACTGATCGCGAAGGGGCAACTGGTGACAATCTCCGTCCTCGTGGACGGCCCCGCACCCGAGCTGACCGTTCGCACCCGGCTTACCGACGTGTCAGTCAGGGAGGGAGGGGGCGCCGTCATCAGCGCAGCACGCGTCGATCCGATGATCAGCATGGCTTTTGGCCTGGTCACAGCGGGTCTTTCCTTCATGCCCCTGCTGGAGCATGAACAAGCACTCCTCGTCTTCGGGATTGGGACAGGGCTCACCGCCGGAGGCGCGTGGACCGTGATGTGGGCGACATAGAAGACGCCCGCTCCGCTAACAGGGAATGACACAGCAAGCAGAGTCACCTCTCGTCGCCCCTAACCAGGGGCCCGGCAATCGACGGCCAGCGGCCGCGTCGGCCCGGGTTGTGGGTGAGGTGAAAGGCGCGGTCGCCGGGATGCCAGATGCCCGCGCACTCCCGGCATCCCGTCACGGCCGGGAAGGCGCCCGCCGTACGTCCGCCGCCGGGCAGCTTCACGGCAGGGCCCTCGGCGCCGGTGACCTCTTCCGGGGCGGCCGCGAGGCTCCATGGTTCGCCTACATGAAGTCGTCACGCTCAAGGACGGGTTCGGAGGACTGGGACATCAGGTAGTAATAGACGGCCTCGATCGTTCCCGCCGGATGCCGTCCCACCGCCGTTGCGGGCTGGAACGGGCGATCGGCGACCTTGCTCCAGCCGCCCAGCTCGTCAGCGACCTTCGAGAACTCATAAGCCAGCTTCTCGGCGACCTCCACGTACCGCTTGGGGTGCTGGGTCCATGCGCGCAGCACCGCGATGACGGAGGTGACGCACTCCTCGCTGTAGCGCTTGGGCTTCTCGTCCAGGTCGCCGCCGATGGTCCAGGCGAGCCGGTTGATCGCCTCCGACTGCCAGGAGCCTTCCCGGCCAGCGACCAGGGAGCCGCCCTCGTAGCCGCCCGGGGACGAGCCGCGCTTGTACTCCAAGGTCAGGCGGTACAGGGCGACGAGGACCGACCCGGCCGCCTTCACCCCGGCATCCGCGAGCGCGCCGCGCAGCACCAGGTCGTCGCTGGGGTCTCCTGGTCCCACGGGGCGCAGCGGCCCGTGCGCGGCCGCGAGTTCGGCGTGGGTGAGCAGGTCGCTGGGGCGGTCCGGGCGCAGCCCGGCCCAGTCGACGGCGTACCGGACGGGTTCGGTGGAGGCGATGTGCCAGCCGCGGTTGAGGCGGTCGACGTAGCGGTACGCCGGCGGCTCCGCGGCCGACGGCTCCTCCTCGCGCTCGGGTTCCGCGTCGTCGGCTCCTTCGGTGAGCAGGGAGGGGTGCACGTCGGAGGTGACCAGGGCGGCCTGAAGGCCGCCGGCCGTCTGAAGGATCTCCGTGGCCTTGTCGCCACCAAGAGGCAGCACCCCCGGCTCAGCGTCCGCATCCGGGAAGGCGCGGGCCAGCGCGGCGGTGACGGCGTTCAGGACGTCGGTCACCACCTCGACGGGCTCGGCTTCGTCCGTCTGGCCGTCCGCCGTGGTCCACGGCCGCGCGGCGGCCACCACGACGAGCATGGTCAACAGGTCACGCTCCGGCTGCTGCGGGGCGGGAATGCGCGTGGGCAGGGCCCACACGTACGCCATAGCCCGGTACCAGCCCTCCCCCTGCCTGACCAAGTAGGCACAGGCGTCGGCCACGGCCTGCGCCACTTCGTCCGCGTTGGCCTTCCGGGAGACGGTCGCGGTGAGCATCACCGGGATCGAGACCGTTTCACGGCCGTCGCCGCCGTACGCGTACGGGGACCGGGCAACTCCCGACGGCGGCACGGCAGTCGTGTTGCCGCCCGCTCGGATGCTGTCGTTCTCGCGCATCACCGCCGTGTACTGCACGCCGGTCGTCCGGCTGCGCTCGTGCAGCTCGCGTGAACGCTTCCGCGGGCGCCTGGGCTTGCCGGGCTTGTTCCTGGCCACGTCTGACTCCGTACAGCAACGCGCCCCACGCACACGCCGCGTCACAGCAGACGGGTGGATGCCACGATGCGTCGACGGACGGCTCGGCCTACCAACGAGGCCCCGGCGTGGGCGGGATACCCCTTCAGCGGTGGACGGTCGTGGCCGCCCACGCGCAGCATACCGGCGCCGCCGCCTCGGGCGCGGCCCGCTCTGCCGCAGCCGGTTCAGCAGTCCCTGGAACCAGGGTCTCAACGTGAGTCAGCCGGTGTCGGCAGGGCCAGACACCGGCTGATCACTAACCTCCCCTGATACAGGGGCGGGGACCCCGCAGCGTGCACTGTCCGCGGGTCCCGTTCCGTCACTCCGAGCCGCAGGCTCTGAACTCCGGTCATCCCCTGACACTTCAGGGGAGAAGCGCTGAGCGCGAGAGGGACGCTAGCGCACCGTGGGCGCCGCGGGGAAACGGCGTTCACCCGGCAGGGTGAACTGCCCTGGGGGAAGGCCGGATTAGCGGGCCCGCACACCCGTCTCTGAAGGTTCGTCAAGCCGCTTAACGGGGCGGCTGACGGGATCCGGACAACGTCATCGAATCGCCTTCGACTGCATGTTCGACGTGAAAGGGTTTTGCTGTGCCCAGGCCATGGGCGCACCACAACGGGAGGGAAGACATTGAGATCAGCAAGGCGATTATCCCTATCGTTCGCTGCGGTGGTTGCTGCCGCTTCTCTGGCTGCGGGAGGAGTGGCGCAGGCCGACGGGGATCCGGCGGGCACCACACAGGAGGACACGGGCGGCCCGATCCCGTCGCGGCCCGGCAACGACGAACCCGACCCCGTCATCCCTGACGAGCAGCTTCCCGAGGTCAGCGTCAGCGACGCGCACACCGGCGAGGCCCAGGACGCCGGTTTCGACACCAGCGACGCGATCGTCATGCACTGGGGGATGGACGCCGGCGGCACCGAGTGGAAGAGCGAGGCGCTGGACGCGTCCGTGACCGCGAACAACGACCCCGCCAATTCCGCCCCTTCACGCGATTCGCTGCCCGCCGTCGCGGGGCAGAGCGCGAAGTCGGCGGGCTGGGTGTGCTCGACGTGGTCACGGCCCACCGTGAAGAGCCTGGGGTATCTCTCCTCCTCCAGCCATGAGATCTGCTCCGGGAATTTCCTATACCACTACACCCGGGGGAAATTCCTGCGCTCCTCCTGGTCCGGGCCGCGCTCCTACACCCGCTGGACGAATTCGAAGTTCGTCTACTCGCCGCACACGGTCAACGACACGATCTGGTCGATCCGCTGCCCGGGCGGGGGGACGTACAACTACAACCTGCAAGTCCAGACGCACCTGGTGGACACCCGGGGCGACCACAGCGGCCCCTACGAGGTGGGCAAGTACGTCCGCGCCGCCTGCGGCACCTGACCAGGGAGGCAACCATGTCGAAAGCGCGAGGAAGCCTGTTCGCCTTCGGGGACCGGCTGCTGAACCGCGTCGCCGCCGCCCTCGACCGCCCCTCCCCCACCGGGTCGTTCTCCTCCACGGCGCCCACCTCGTGGTGGCGCAGGGTCGCCCGGCGCTACCGGGACGGCTTCGAGCGGCGTGAAGAGCACCGCGAGGACCACCTGCCCATGCCGACCGCGCGCCCGATGGGGCCCGGGGACTGGCCCCCCTCGTAGCAACTCGAAACGGTCCGGCCCGGGTGCACAGCGCACCGGGCCGGACCGTCCGCATACCCAACTGCAGGAGTCAAAAGCGCCGGTCAGACGTAGTTCGCCGCCGGGGCCATGAGCTCCAGGGCCCAGCGCCACTCAGCAGCCGGCAGTTCTCGCGCAGCGCGGCGGAGGTCTACGGGGCGGCCGACGGCCAGGGAGACGCCGATCTCCAGGACCGCAAAGTGAGGGCCCATCGTGCCGGGCTCCAGGTCATCGTCCTCCAGCGCGGCAGGGGTGTCGAACAGCGCGGCGTCTCGGTCCCAGTTCACCGACGTCGGCCGCCCGCAGGCCCAACGGCACCGTGCAGCGCGGGGTCCTCGGTGAATCGCCGCAGCCAGTACCCGGCCCTGAAGTCGCCGATGACCCATGTCGCCCGCGCTTCATCTGCCAGTTCCCGGTCCCGGACAGCAACTGCTTGAGCAAGAGCTCCCACTCGGAGTGCCGCAGCACGAACGGCTCGTCCACTTCTGTGTTCGTCATGCCGTCACTGTGCTCGGGAGCCGGCGGCCCGGTAGTGACCCGCGCCCACCCCGTCCTCCGGAAGGACCACCCTGGGAGACGGCTTAGGGCAGGGCGCCCGGGGGCGCGAAGTTCGCGGGGTCGTTGTTCCCCGGGATGGAGGCGTCAAGCACGTCGCTGTGCCATTCCCGGCCCGCGTCGTCGGCGCCGAAGTGCACGACCGTCGAGCCTTCCTCGCCGGTGCCCGAGGAGTTCACCGCGACGGCCGCCGTGGTCAGGGCAAGGGCCGTGAGCGCCAGGGCGCTGATGGCTAACGGTTTCGCGATACGCACAGTACGACTTCCTCTCGGCAGTGCCCGGCCGGTCGGCGCGGGCCCCAAGGGCATCCTCCTCTGCGCGGCTTGGGCCCGGCACCGGCACCCGAGCACGTTGGCCGGATCCCGAGCTGTCTTGGCCGGGCGAGCCCGGCCATGACCGTGCGGGCAGGCGAGGCGAACGCCCAACAGGGCCGGTCCTTCTCGCTACAGTGGCGTGGGGTGCAGGACACGCACGCACCCGGGGCCGCCGTCACCGCTTCCACGCAGCGGGTACGGACACGGCTGAAGGCTCGCCGGCCAGGAGACCGGCACCCGGCTCACGCCGGTGAGGGCCCGTGAGGTTCAGCCCTGCCCACGCGGTCAGCGACACGTCGGCGGGAAGGCGTGGTACCCCGCCCCTGCGGAGTCCGTCATGACCAAGAACGGCAGCAACGACCTCAAGAAGCGCGCCCGGGCGCTCGCCGAGACGGCGGGCATCGGCTACCAGGAGGCGCTCACCAGCCTCCGCACCCCCCGCACCTCACCCGCCCCGGTCCCCGACGGCCGCGGGTTCGTCCTCAGCCCCGAGGTGGAGCGGTTCATCGACGGCGAAGGCCAGATCGGAGTCACCTACGATCTGCGGGAGTTCCTCGCCGAGCGGACCGCCAAGCCGTACGAGTGCCACCACTGCGGCCAGGACGCGAACACGGCCACCACGGCCACGTCTGTGCAGTTCACCGTGTCCGTGTTCGACCCGGACCTGAACCCGGTCACGTACGTGATGATGAGCCAGTTCGCGCATGCCTCCTGCACGGAGTCGGTGATCCGCTGGGCCGTGCCCGCCGAGATCCCCCAGCAGCCCCGCCGCATCAGCCTCGCCGTTCCCGATGACCCCGATGAGCAGAGCGTCACCTACACGCTCACCGCCACCGCGCACCTGGCGCCGCCCGCCGAGCCCGGAGGCCCTCAGCTGCCGGTCCTGCTCTTCACGGCGGAGCCCGAGGACTACGAGCCGGACCCCGTCCTGTGTCATCTCCTGGACTACCACCTGGCCGAGGACGGCTTCCCCCGCGAGGGCAGCGGCGAGCTGGGTGAGCACGGCTGGTCACTGCGCCTGGAGCACGGTGCGGACACATCCGAGTCCTGGATCGCCGTGCGCACCGTCACCCAGGAACCGGACTCCGACCAGGGGCACGGGCACTTCTTCCTCGGCGCGATCGACCTCACCGACGCGTGGGCGGCGCTCGCGCGCGAGCGCGGCGAAGTGCTGCTGCTGGCCGGCCCCATCGGCCCGCACCCCCACACCGGCGACCTCACCCTTCCCGCACCCGACGGCAACGTCCTGGAGCTGTTGGACGACGACGTGGTCCGTGGCGGCTGGTGCCCCCTCGACGCGCCGGACGGCGGCCACCAGCGCCCCCGGGGAGGCGTGCGTGCCCGCTAAGGCCAAGCAGAGTGTGCGGGAGCGCCGCAAGGCCGTCTGGGACAGCCTGAACGAGCGTCAGCAGATCTTCCTGCGGACTATCTACGACCTGGACCAGGCCAACGAGGCGAACCGCGGGCGCTTCGACAGCCGGCCCGCCGAGGTATGGCGTCAGATCGACTTCACCCACGACCCCTACAACCGTGAACTGTTCGGCATCACCGCCTTGCAGAGCAGGCTGGAGTCGGCCGGGCACCACAGCCAGGGCAACGGGGCGACCATGACCCACCTCATCAAGAAGAACCTCATCGAGCAGGGCCTGCGCCCCGTGGCCATGGGCGTCATGATCACCGTGACGCTCACCCGCGAGGGCCGGGCCGTCTACCGGGCAGGCAACCACGTCGCGCCGGTCTCCAGCCGCCAGCAGGTCGACCTGACCGAACGCTCCTGGCAGGTGATGGGCAAGCTGTGGGACGCCGACCGGCGCGGAACGTTCCTCAAATGGGGCTACAGCACCACCATCGACCACGTCCTCATCGACAAGCACCACCTGGCCGAACGCGCGGACGGCGGATACGGATACCGGCTCACCGACCACGGCCGCACCTACTACCGCGCCCACTGGACCGAGTACGCCGAGGTGTACCCGGACATCGACAACCCGCACCCCGACGGCATCGAGCTGTGGCCCGCCAGCGTCGACACCGCGCTCGCCCGGGCCCAGGCCCGCTACAACGGTCTCGCCCGCGCCTGGCAGGAAGCCCGGGAAGCCGCCGACAAAGCCCGCGAACGCGCGGCGCGACCCGACCCGGAACCGATGTACCCACTCGAGAGCGAGGGCACGGAGATGGCGGCCGAACGGCACACGCTCACCGTGGAATCCGCCCGACGGGAAGCTGCGCTCGCCGAACGGCAGATGCGCCGCCTAGAACCCGTCCTCAAGGACGCCGCGTTCACCTGCGCACGCGACGCGGCCGCCGTCTTCACCGCGGCCGCCGCCGGAAAGGACCCTGCGGCCGCGCTCGAACAACCCGCCCGGCGCACCTTCACCCTGCCCAAGCCCCCCTCGACCGGCCTGGACCACATCGACGACCACACCGCCAAGCTCCACGCGCAGGCCACCGCACCCACCCCGCCGCCCGCGCCGAAAACGCCCGCCCCCCGGCGCAGCCGCAGCGCGTACACACCGCCCCCGCCCGCGCCGCCCGCCCCATACGAAGCAGTCGCCTCCTACGCCAGCCACCTCGCCCGCCACGTCGCGGGCGGGGCCCTGACACGGCGCCTGCACACCAGCAGAGCCGAAGCGGAGTGTTGACGTGGGGCTCAACAGAGGCGCCAGGACGAGCTCGTAGCTGGGGCGGCCCACCGGACGGGTCTGCGGGGGGCGCGGCCCGCAGTGGAGTGGCCCAGCGGATCCGTTACATCCGCTGGGGAGGAAGGCTATGCTCTGGGCGTGGAGACGCATCGTTGCCTCCCTTTGTCCTCGCGATGCGGGGTTGCCCCACTGTGACTGAAGCCGTCCGCCCACAGGGCGCTTGCTTCGTCCCCGCAGACGCGGGGGTGTTCCGAGCGCGGCCATCGTGCAGAGCCTCCAAGCTGCGTCCTTCCCGCCGACGCGGGGGTGATCCCAGGCCGCTTACAGCGGCCGGTGTTGACTTGTCGTGGTCCCCGCGCAGGCGGAGGTGGTGACCCCAGTAGAGGTGGGTCCCCTCGTAGCTCTCGCCACACGCGTCTGGCGCGAGCAGGCTGAGGCCCGGGCCTCAGCCTGCTCCTGGGCTGTGGAGCACGGGTGGACGCGGTTCCAGCCGGAGCTGTTCGGGTGTCTGTAGCGTCCGGCCCCGGCCCGGCAGGCCATGTTGGTCTCATGGCCGTCGCGTCTCCCCCGCTTCCCGGTCCCCGACGCCGCCGACGTGCTGCGGGCCCGGTACACGTACCGGCTTCCCGCCCGTCTGGAGGGCTTGGTCGGCCTCGTCCAAGGCACCATCGACCTGCCTCTGCCCGTCGTCTGGTCCGGGCGCCGCTCCTACGAGCTGAGCGGCCGCCGCCCAGGCCGTCCCTCTACAACAGAGCGCCGGTAGCCCCGGAGTAGCTGACGGGCCGCGTACCAGGCCGCTAGGGTAGATATCCGCACCTTCCAGCGGAGGCACCGATACTGATGGCGCACCTCGTGTTCGACCCCAGCGAGCAGCAGGAGCTGCAGGCGGCCGCGCGCGCCGAGTTCCCCTCGAATCCCTCCCTTGCGTATGTCCTTGAACATCTCGCTGCCGAGGGCATCGACCTTGACGCGTGCCGGGACTGGGAGACCATCCGCACCGAGAAGGGCCTGTCGAGCCGGACCGGCGACGCGGCGCCCGGCGTTGCCTAAGCATTCCCGCGGCCGCGGGGCCCGCATCGTCTTCCTGCCGCCCGCCGACGCCCAGGTCGAGCTCCTCAGCCCGTACCAGGCGGAGCGCCTGGACCTTGTGCTGGAGCGGATCGCGGCCGCCCCCGACGCGGTCAAGCCCCATGCCACGGCCAGCGCGCTGCGCGACTACCAGCAGGCAGACGCCCGCGTGATCTTCTACGCGACGGCGTTGGGCAGCATCATCATCGTCACCTACGTCGAGGTGGACTGAAATCCTCTATTGGGACGGGTGGGTCGTCAGCCACTCGTTCAACTTGTGGGCGGGCCCAAGAATCAGTGGCCGGTTCCAGGTCACGTCACCCGACGCCTTGGCCCGTCCCTCTTCGATCTGGTCGATCAGCCGGTATGCCGGGGACCAGAATCCGGCGCCCGCCGCATCGGCGTTCATCGCCTGGCGCAGGACCCGGGCGTTGGCGACGATCTCGGTCAGGTCCTTGTCGCAGTCGGCCGGACACCCGGACCAGGACAGGGCGTTGAGGTCGTCGCGGTAGGCCCGGGCAGCATCGGCGACAGCCGGCACCGTCTCCCTGCTGCTGGCAGTAGGCGGCTTCGCCTTCTCGGTGTCGCCCCCGCATCCCGCAGCCATCGCGACGGCTGCCACCGCGAGCAGCATGCTCGCGGTTCTTCCCCACCCCTGGATCATGGAAGTGATCATGCCATGGGGCGCACGGCGAACCGGTGGTGTGGCGCATTGGTGCTGCTATCCGGCGCAATACGGGCCGGTGTTGGTGATGGACGCCCCTCGGAGCTGGTGACCTACCGAAATACGGTCGGCAGGTCACCAGCGGCTTCACGAGGCGCATTACGGCTGATGCTGGTCATAGGGGCGCGCCCACTGCTGGCGACCTACCGAAATGGAGTCGGTAGGTCGCCAGCAGCTGCAAGTCTGGCATGCCTGGGGGCCCAGGGTTCGGAATTCACGATGGCGCATCGGTGGTGGTGATGCCCATCAGCTCAAGAATGAGCGCGTGGGCGCCGATGGCCACATCGTGGCGGCTGCGGCGCTCGCAGTGGAGCCGACGGAGCCTTCGGCACGGTTCGCCGACGCTGGCGGGGCAGACCGGGCAGGCCACAGCGAGGGGGCCGCCCCGGTACAGGCGCAGCAGCTCGTAGAGCGCGTCGAGTGCCGGGTCTGTGATCGTGCTGGCGGTGTACGGCATGGCGTCCTCTGGTAGTTCGGCCCAGATTTCAGGCGGCCACCTTGGTCGCGGGCAGCCGCCTGGCCGGGTGCAGCGCTACTTTGGCGTGGGGACGGTGGTGCTGCGGACCTGCAGGCGACTGATGGGACGGTCGGAGCGGACCGCGTTCCAGGTGTGGACGAGGTAGGACAGGTAGCGGCCGAAGGGCAGGTTGCCGTCCTTGGCGCGGTCGGCGGTCACGCGGTTGCGCAGGTTCAGGATCGGATGGCCCTGGGAGAGGTTGGCGCCGTCGCCGAGTCGCGCGAAGAACTCGACGGTGTCCTTGGGCTCGATGGCGTTGAAGAGGTGGTGCGCGGTGCCGAGGGCGGACTGGGGGATGTGGGGGAACTCGGCTCGTACGCTGACGGCTACTGCTGCCGATTCCCGCCGCCCGGGGTGACGCTTGCGTAGTTCCCGGGACTCGGCGCGGGTGGGAGAGATCCGGCGGGCGAACTTGCGGTCGCCCTGCTCCCAGGCCCAGACGCGGCGCACGATCGAGCCAAGCACCACGGGGTGGGCCTCGCCTTCTAGGGCCAGGGCGTCGGCCTCGGTGCGGCGCATGCCCGCGTCCATGGTGGCCTGCGTTTCCGGCGGCAGCCCCAGGACGACGAACGTCACCACGGCGGTGTTCGCGCGGACGATGGCGTGGAGGCGGTGCTGGCCGTCCAGGACCTCCCCGTGAATGGACAGCTTGAGCGTCTCGCCGTTGAGGAGCCAGTCCCCCGCGGCGATGTCCCTCGCCGACTCGTCGACCGCCGCGTCCCGAACGCTGCGGTTGTGCCGGTTCTGCTCCAGCAGGGCCGCCGCCAGAGCGGGGGTGACGGTCACCAGCAGCGCCTGCGGGCCCTGGGTGGCGAGCGTGTTCAGCTCTTCGATCGTCATGGACGGAGCAGACAGCGACGAGGGCGCGGATACGGGGGCGGCGGCAGTGGTCATCGGAGTGTCCTTGTGAGTGCTCAAAGTGGCGGCGGCACCCTCCAGTCGAAGGGTGCCGCCGTGGCGCGTCGGCCTTCTCACTCACAGAAGACGTGGCAGGGGTGCAAAGTATTACGTTCTACACAAAAGATTCTTCATTGCTTCCTGAAGCCCCGCCGCTGGTGGCTTCATCGGCCGTAGCGGCCTTCACCTCGTCGGTGACATCGGCCGTGTCGGCGGCCGGGGGCGCGGAGATCGTCTGGGCGCCACCGAACGAGCGGAAGTCCACGCTGATCCTGGCCGCGCCGATTGTCTCCTCCATCCGCACGGGCAGGTCGGTGCGGGGGTCGACCCAGATCCCCAGAGTGATCTCCTTGACGTCACCGGTGTATTCGCCCATGCGGCTGTCCTTGTCGCGGCCGGTCAGCGCGTCTCCGGCCGCGCCCCACTGGTCCCGGCCGACGTGAAGGACGTAGTGGTGGGCGGACTTGCCCCGCACGGTCTCTGTTCCCAGGTCATCGGCGTCGCGAGCGTTCTTGAGGAACTTCAGGCCGGCCGTGGGGTCTCCGTCGGTCCGGCTCATCTCTGCGGCGCCCTTCTTGCCGAAGACCGCGCTGGCCTCCACCTTCATCCAGTGCTTGCCCTTGAGCGGGCCACTCGATTGCGGGTCGATCTGGTAGAAGTACGCGCCGTCCACGAACAGCATCCGCGTCGTCGGCTGCGAGTTCAGGTCCGCGATACCCGCGCTGGCCGTGTCCATCCGCGTGTCGAACGCCTCTCGGGCCCCCCAGGTGTACGTGCCGGTCATCGTTACGGGCTTCGGCTGCCCTGTACCTGAGACCGTGGCCGTGATCGTGGCCGACTTGGCGCGCTCGGTCTTTTCGCTGGTGCGCGCGAGCGCGGCCATCATCGCGCTGTTGGTCTTGCCCGCCGTGTCCGCGACCGACTTCGCGGTGTCCTTGGCTTGCTGCGTCGTGCAGCCCGTCAGCCCCGCCAGGACGAGCGCGGCCGTCGTGCCGACCGCCGCGTACCGCTTGTTCATGAAACCCACCCTCGGAAAATGCATGCACCTAGGCGCTTGCAATGTGATCACTTCGCGTCAGGGGGTGGACGGCGGCGGGCCCGCTGACAGCGGACTCCGCGCTTTCCCGGAGCACTCCCCCACAGGGGAGACGTGCCAGCTAGCAAAAGTGTGGCACCGCGCCACCGTCGCGCTCGGGATCGTCGCTCTGTGGCTGTAACAACGAGGAGCGGCCGTACCGACTTAGACCGTGTCCTACATGGTGAGCTTGAGTAAACGTTTGTAGCAGCACAGTGCGGCGGCGAGGCCGAGAAAGGCCAGGTAGTCGCGGGGTTGGCGTTCGTAGCGGTGGTTGAGCCGGCGGTAGCCGGTCAGCCAGGACATGGTGCGTTCAATCACCCACCTTCGTCGCCCGAGCCGTTCGCTGGACTCGATGCCCTTGCGGGCGATGCGGACGCCGATGCGTTTGCCCCACAGCCATCGCCGCAGGTGAGGAATGTCGTACGCCTTGTCGGCGTGCAACCGTGTGGGCTTGGAATCGCCTGCGTGGGTTTCGTGTCCCATGTGGAAGTGGGACAGCATCGGCTTCAGGGCGAGGCTGTCGTGGGTGTTGGCCGCCGAGAGTCCGACTCGGAGGGGCAGGCCGTCCGCATCGGACAGGATGTGCATCTTGGAACCGGGCTTACCCCGGTCCACGGGGCTCGGACCTGCAAGTTCGCCCCCTTTTTCGCGCGGACGTGAGCCGAGTCGAGGACCACACGGGACAAGTCCACCAGGCCCTGCTCGTCCAGGAGCTGGAGAACCCGCTGGTGCAGTCGGCCCCAGACTCCGGCACGCGACCAGATGAGAAACCGGCGGTGCACGGTCGACTTCGACGCGCCGAAGCAGGGCGGCAAAGCGCGCCAGGCGCATCCGCTGACCAGCACGTAGATGATCGCAGCGAAGACCGCCTCGTCATCGATGTTCGCAACCCCGCCGCCCTGCGGGCGCACCCGCGCCGACGGCAGCAACGGCCTGGCAAGCTCCCACAGCCCGTCCGGAACGATCCATCCCCACCGTCCACTCCCCATGCTCGACACAACTGTCAACTGACCATGTAGGACACGGTCTTAGGGGTGAGGGTGCCGGGGCGGGCCCTCGGGAGGCACGAGGTGGCGCTGCCGAGCCGGGCAGCCATCACGATCAGGAGTCGGGGAGTGACCGATGACCAGTACGACACGCCTACGTCAGGCGCACGTTCAACGGCTACTGGGACGAGAAGCCGGGCGGAGTGCCCGGATACCTCTCACCCCAACATGCCCAGCGCGACAACGAGTTCGGATGCTTCCGTTCCCGGAGGGAAGGATCTATCCATGGCGGCCCCAGGAGATGACGCAGCAGCCGAGCAACGCGCCCAGGACGATCGCCTGTGGCAGCACGGGCTTCACGAAGACGGCATGGTCTTCCAGCGAGGCAACCTCTTCCTTCTTGCACAGTCACTTCAGGTAGTGGCCTACGCCACCGTGTTGTCCGCGAGCAGTCGAGGTGGATCGGGCGCCCACTCAAGTCTCCTCGCAGCCCGGGTCATCGCCGCCTTCGGGCTGGTCCTGACGTTGTCGTGGCTCTATGTCGGCCACCGGCACTTCTGGTACGACAAGGGCGTGCAGCGGCGGGTCGAGGAGCGATTGCCTGACTACAGGGAGACTCGTCGGGCAAGCCGTGCTCCTGGCCCCAGCTCCATGCCTCTGATCGTTTACGCGCTGCCGATCCTGGCGGCGGTCATGTGGTTGATCTTGCTGCTCCTCTGACTCAGGGCGAGAGATCGACGCAGCCCCCCGGCAGCGCGCAAACCGGTCGTTTCCGCCGGGCGGCTCTGCCGGCGGCGCGACGCACGTCCGGTGCCACCGCTTCCTGCGGCTCCCGGCCGTTGAGGCAGAGCTGCGGGCCGCCGTGTACGGAAGGTTGGTGGCGGACCACTTGGCGCCCGGCCCCGCCCGACAGGGATCGCGGAACGGCTGTAACGCCGGGCGGAGTTCGGCCGTGTTAGGGGAGAGCGCAGGCGAGCCCTGCGGTCAGCGGGGGCCCGGCGAGCGGGCCGACGATGACGAGGACCGAGCCGGAGAGGTGCCACGGGCGGTGACCGATGACCAATCGACACCCGGGATTCCCCGACCCAGAGCGTCCGAGGAGGAATTCTTTCATTCACACTTCGGACACATGGCCGCCTCCCTCATAACGCCCGAGGAGGAATTCTTTCATTCACGCTTCAGACGTATTGTCGCCTCCCTCATGAGGAAGCATGGGCTCATTCATGAGGATGCCGAGGACATTGCAAAAGAGGCGTACGCAGATCTTTCGAAACGGTGGGGGGAAATGCCGCCCGAGAGATTCGAAGCATGGTGGTTTCAGCGGTCCTACTGGCGCGCAGGTGACTTCCGGAGAAAGCGCGAGCCCCTCACGCTGCTGGCCGAGTTCGAGGAGCGGGTGAGCAGTGCCTGCGGACCCGATGACCTGGCTGTCCGGGACGATCAGGTGCGGCAGGTGCTCAAGCTTGCGCGGGACTTGCCGCCGGAGAAGCGGCGCCATCTCGCTTTGGTGGCATACGGGTTCTCCTCTGCCGAGGCAGCGCAGGTGCTGGGCAAGAGTCCCGGGGCCGAGCGGACAGCGCGCCACCGCCTCCTTCGCGACCTGCAGCAGCGGATGGGCATCGGATCGGAGACCGAGGATACGTGAGGAACAGCACGGAGCGGGCCACAGTATGCGAGAAAGTGGGGTTGGTTCAGCCATGATGGGTGATGGTGAGATTTCGCCGTGCAAAAACCCCTCAGATGATCTGGCATTCAAGGGGATTGATGAGTCTCTGCAACGGTTCATCAGGGTCCTATCACGGACCACTTGGGAAGCCCCCGCCTACACCCCGGAAGATCTCCATGAGCACTTCCGGGACGCAAGGGCTCGCGCCGAAGCGCGGGAACGCGACACTCTGGGCGATCCTTTCAGCCCGCCTCAATTCGACGAGGAGACCCCAGAAGAGCTCGGGACAGAAAGCGGGGCGGAGCGCACACCCGAGGAATTTGACGCTCTGCTCGCCGACCTCAAGACACGTGGGCGGGCGCTCCGGGAGAGCGCCGCGGCTGCGCCGGGGGAATCCAGCGAATTGACCGAATTCAGGGCAGACGCTGATGTGACGGAATCCGACAGCCTCCAGGATACCTCCCGCCCTTCCAGTTCGGCGGTATCGCTTTACGCCGAACTGTTCTCCATTTTCTCCGCTGGCGCCCTTTCCGTACCGTGGGATTTCGCGTCGGCGCGGGAGGAGTGGCTGGTGCCGCGCGCGCCCGCGAAATGGTCGTGGACGCCCCGGGCCGATTCCTTCGACGTGGAGTTTCCGCTAATCCGCGTGAATGTGGACCTGGGCGCCGATGCCAATCGGGACACTGACGTGTTCCATTACGCCCGGCTGAAGTGGGCGATTCTGGCCGGGGGGGAGGGGGACGTTGCTGCGCTGGAGTCGGTGCGGCGCACGTTGGCCGAGCGCTTCGAGGTCTCGCAGCCGCCCGCATCGCGGGGTTCCTTCTCGCGCGGGACGGTGGTGCACCGTGTCGCGGCGGAGGACCTGGCGATCGTCTGCGAGGGCGAGCCGGCGGAGCACCTGCTGGTGCTGGTGGACTTCGACGCCGGGGGCGCACGCCCGGAGCCTGCGCAGGCCCCCGGTCGCGGCGGCGGTGCGCGCTGGTTGCCGGGATTGCGGCAGCCGCCCGCGCGGTCCGGGGCAGCTGCGGCAGGCGGGAAGGGCCGGGCGGCGCGGGCGGGCGCGAGGGAACGGGCCGGGCTGCGCAGTCCGCGGCGGCGGGGGATGCGGGTGCCGCCGCGGGCGGCGCCGCCGGTGCCCGGCGCGGTGGTGGTGGTCGACGGCTCGTCGGTCGCCGAGCATCTGCGGCCGGGCCGCGACGTGGCGGCGTGCCTCTACGTCGCGCTGCCCCAGCGGCTGACCCCGGCAAAAGACCACCTTCCGCAGGTGCGGGAGTTCTGGCATTCGACACTGCAGACATATAGGGGCGGAGGAGCAATAGACCGCTCGCCAATGTAGGGCGGCGGCCGTAATTCTCCCCACCATTAATGATTGATAGGCCGCAGAGAATTGGCATTCCCCGAATGCTTGCCGTGCGCGCGCCGCACGGCCATTTCGGCATGTCCTGTCCCGTGTCGCCGAGTCGTCGCCGGGGCGGTCGGCACGGGGTCCCACAGTGCGCAAATCGCTCAGTTTCAACAAAACGTGTCAAAAGTCGACCCTCAGAACGGGGCCGTGCGCGGCCGTTCCCGGCGTCCTGTGGGTGATCGGGTCCGGGGCGGGCCGGGAGGCCGTCAGTGGCCCGTACACGGCTTCTGGATCTTCAGATCGGCCCTTCCCGGGGTGCGCGGGGTCCCCGGAGGGCCTCTCGGGCCCCGCCCGCTCCCCCGGAAACGCCCAAACCAGGGGAAAAGGGGCTCTCCCTCAGAGCTACAGGAAAATTACAGTTTTCCTGTAGCCTACGGACCGTAGTCACTGGTTACCGTCAACCACTGCCCGCCGGAGGGTGCCCCGTGGACGATCCCACCCCGCCCGCCGACCCCATCACGCCGTTCGTCACCGGAAGGCCGGTGGCCGTGCCCGCCCCCCGGGTGGGACCGGCCGAGCTGGACTACCCACCCGTCCGCAACGGCGTCGACTACCTGCGCAGCGTCGTCGACCACCTGGCCCAGAAGGCGGACATGGGCCTCAACACCAAGGCCCGCGACGTCAAGTACGCGGTGCTCCACCTCCAGGCCGCCGCCGAGGTGCTGCTCAAGGCCCGGCTGCTGCGCGAGCACTGGAGTTTGGTGTTCAAGGACCCCGGCACCGCGGCCGCCAAGGCGTTCGCCGAGCACTCCTTCGCCAGCTGCACCACCCAGGACGCCGTCGACCGGCTGCGCCGCATCGCGGGCATCGCCATCAGCGACAAGGACGCCAAGGCACTCAAGGACCTGTCCGACGACCGCAACGCGCTCCAGCACTTCGGCCTCACCCACAACGCCCGCACGATCGAGGCCCGTGCCGCCGCCGTGCTCGACTTCCTCGTCCACTTCCTCGACACCGAACTGCTGCCGCAGCTCAGCGACGACGAGGCAGCGGCGATCACCGGCGACATGAACCGGGTCCGGTGGGGCCTGAACAGCATCCAGTCCTTCGTCAGGGAGCGCATGAACCGGCTGCGCGGCACCGTGCTGAAGGGACAAGAGAGCGTGACGGTGCCCTGTCCCCACTGCGAACAGGGCGCCGTCACGCTCGAACCGGGCACGGGCTACTGCCACTTCTGCGGCAACGACTGGCCGGCCTTCAGCCTCGCGCACTGCTTCCAGTCGGATTCAGACTTCCGCAACCCGCTCAACGAATGCCCCACGTGCCACGCGCGGACCCTGGCCGACGAGGTGACCTTCGCCGACCCCGCTGCGGCCGCGGCTCTGTACTGCTTCACCTGCGCGGCCCGCTTCGCGCCGGATGCGCTCGTCTCCTGCGGCGGGTGCGGCTGCCTGCACCCCCGCCCCGAAACGCCCGAGGACACCACCCGGCAGCTGCTGTGCCCGTCCTGCCGACAGCAGGTCCTGGGCGAAGAGCAGCACGGGTGACCCGCCTCGGGCGGCCGACATCGCGTCCGGCCGCCGGACCGCCGCCGGTCCCCCGTCCGGCCCAGTGACTGAAGCGACCGAAAAACACACCTGGTCTCATGAGACCGAGGACACCATGACCCTGCAACCGGTGATGCCCGCGGCGCGCTCGGCGCGCACGTCCCTGGCCCGCGTCGCCCAGGACCCGCGCGCGCAGTGGCCCGAGCACGCGCGGAAGCTGTTCGACCACCTCGCCGCGATCTACGGCGAGCACGACGGGGTGTGCACCCTGGCGGCCGCCTGGATCGCCCACCACCACCAGCGCTCCCCCGGCACCGCCAAGACCTACGCCCAGAACTTCAAGATCTTCGAGCCGTATCCGCGCTCCCACGGCGTGCACCCGCTGCGGGTGCGGTTCCTGCTCGCCGACGCGTTCGCCCTGCACCTGGAGGACCTGCCCACCCTCGTCTGGCGCGGCGGGCAGCGGGTGCCGGAGGGGCCGCCGCGCTCCGACGCCACCCGGCACAACGTGCTCTCCGCCTGTTCCTCCTTCTACGACTTCGTCCTGAAGACGAAGGCTCTGCCCACCGAGGAGTTCGGCTCCAACCCCTTCGAGGCGGTGCTGTACCCGGTCATCGACCCGCTGTTCACCCGCACCGAAGGCTTCACCGAGGCGCAGACCCAGCTGCTGCTGCGCACCGCCCGCGACGCGCACCGCCCGCGACACACCGCGCACCGGCTCTACACCCTGCTGCTCATGCTGTACGGGATGTGCCTGCGCATCGAGGCCGCGCTCGGCGCGCGGATCGAGGACCTCGGCCACCAGGCCGGCCACCACGTCCTCAACGTCGAGGTGAAGGGCGGCTTCTGGGTCACCAAGGCGATCCCGCCGCTGGTCTACGACGCGATCACGGTCCTGATCGGGGAGCGCACCGAGGGCTACATCCTCACCACCCGCACCGGGGGGCGCCTTGATGAGCCCTCCCAGTGGCGCGCGATCCGCTCGGTGGCCCGGCGTGCGGGCCTGCCGCAGACAACGATCGGCCCGCACGCCCTCAAGCACACCACCATCACCCACGCCCTGGCCCGGCCCGGCGCCCGCCCCGACAAGATCCAGGAGTGGGCCGACCACAACGACCCGCGCACCACCAAGCGGTACGACCGGCGCCGCGGCGCGCTGGACGGCTCCCCCGGCTACGCCGCCGCCGACCACCTCGCCGAGGGACTCCGCACGGAGGCAGACCCGGCCGTCTAGCGGCCTGTCCTTCACGGCGCAAATGGCACCCCAGTGCCTGCTCCGGTCGTCTGGGCCGGCACATCGGCCAGCCCAACCTACGCAGGAAGCTGCACTGTTGCGTAGAGGCCAGTCGGCCACAGGGGAGCGCGCAGCGCCACTTGGGGTGCCGGTGAGAAGGGTGTCACCAGCCGCAAACTGGGTGAGTCTGAGCCCGTATGGCTGCGAGTCGTTCGGGCCGTGTTCGATCGTCTTCGGCTATGGCGTTGGCGTACGTGCGGGTATCAGGCTGGTTGCTGTTCGGTGCGGCGGCGGTGTTGGGGGCGGGGATGGATCCGGTGACGATGGCGGCGGGTTCGGCTCTGGTGGCGGCGATGGCCACGGATGCCTGGCAGCAGGCTCGGGACGGTGTGGTCGCCTTGTGGCGGCGGGTCCATCCGGAGCGGGCCGACCAGGTCGGCGGCGAGCTGGAGACGCTGCGCACGCAAGTTCTCCAGGCCCGCCAGAACCAGGACCCCGATACCGAGCAGGCTCTGGAGGGGATGTGGCGGCTGCAGTTGCAGGCGCTGCTGCAGCGGGACCCGCAGGCCAGTGACGAACTGTTCCGACTGCTGCGCGACCGGCTTACCCCGGCCCTGAATCCGGGCGAACGCGAGCGGGTGGGGGCCATCATCCAGAACTCCACCGTCTACGGTGGGACGAACTTCAACATCGGCGGGAACTACTACGACAACAAGGGCACCGCGTCCCCAAAAGACTGACCATCCCCTCCCGGCCGCCGGTTCCGCGCGTAAACCAGCGGACGACGGTGCATGGCGGGACGTCTGTGCTGGCGGCAGGCGACGTCAATGTGCGCATGCCGCGGGGGCCGGCGGCCTGGCCGCATCAGGTCGGTGTGATCCCGTCCCGGGCGCAGTCCTTCCAGCACCGCGCCGAGGCGCAGTGGCTGCGGGCGGTGGTCGAGGGCGGTGGTACCGCGGTGGTGGGGCAGGTGCTGACCGGGATGGGCGGGGTGGGCAAGACCCAGTTGGCCGCCGACTATGCCCGCACCGCCTGGGACGATGCATCGGGCGAGCAGCTGGACGTGCTGGTGTGGGTGACTGCCGGTACCCGGTCGGCGGTGGTGGACGGGTACGCGCAGGCCGCCTACGAGCTGTGCGGCTACGACAGTGAGGATCCTGAGCAGGCCGCGCGGGCCTTCCTGGCGTGGCTGACACCCAAAGCCGGGGCCAAACCGTGCCGGTGGGTCATCGTCTTGGACGATGTCGCCGACCCCGACGACCTCAAGCACCTGTGGCCGCCCGCCAGTCTGTACGGCCGTACCCTGGTCACTACTCGCCGCCGGGATGCCGCCCTGAGCGGGACCGACCGCCGCCTGGTTGACGTCGGCCTGTTCACCGGCACGGAAGCGGCCGCCTACCTCTCCCGGGCCCTGGCCGACCACGGCCGGCACGAACCCGCACCCGAGCTTGCTGCCCTCGCCGACGACTTTGGCCATCTCCCCCTTGGGCTGGCTCAGGCCGCCGCCTACCTCATCGACTCCGGCGAGACGGCGGCCGCCTACCGGGCCCTGCTGGCCGACCGCACCACCACCCTGGCCGACGCCGCACCCGACCGCCTCCCCGACAGCCAGGCCCTCCCCCTGGCCGCCGCCTGGTCCCTGTCCATCGAGCACGCCGACACCCTGCGCCCGGCAGGCCTGGCCCGCCCCATGCTCCACCTCACCGCCTTCCTCGACCCCAACGGCATCCCCGAAACCGTCCTGACCAGCAACCCCGCCCTGACCCACCTCGCCGAACATGCGAGCCGCACCCTCCCTTCGGCCCGCCAGGCGCGCCTCGCGCTGCGCGCCCTGCACCGGCTCAGCCTCATCACCCACAACCCCAGCGACCCCCAGCACGTCGTACGCGTCCACCAGCTCATCCAACGCGCCACCCGCGACACCCTCACCCCCGAACAGCACCACCAGACCGCCCGCACCGCAGCCGACGCCCTGCTCGACGCCTGGCCCTACCCCGAACGCGACACCACCTACGCCCAAGCCCTGCGCGCCAACACCACCGCCCTGGCCACCTGCGCCGAAGACGCGCTGTACCGGCCGGACGCCCACGATGTGCTCGCCCGCACGGGCCTCAGCCTCGGCGACAGCGGTCAGGCAACAGCCGCCCGCGACCACTTCCAATACCTGACCCGCACTATTACCCACCAGCTTGGTCCCGATCACCCCGACACCCTCACCACCCGGCACAGCCTGGCGTCCTGGCGGGGGGAGGCGGGGGATGCGGCGGGGGCGGCCGAGGCCTTAGCCGAGCTTCTGGCGGACCGGGTGCGGGTGCTCGGTCCCGATCACCCCGACACCCTCATCACCCGGCACAACCTGGCCTATTGGCGAGGGGCGGCGGGGGACGCGGCCGGGGCTGCCAAGGCCTCGACCGAGCTTCTGGCAGACCGGGTGCGGGTACTTGGTCCCGATCACCCCGGCACCTTCGCCACCCGGCACAGCCTGGCCTACTGGCGGGGGGAGGCGGGGGATGCGGCGGGGGCGGCCGAGGCCTTAGCCGAACTCCTGACCGACCAGGTGCCAATACTCGGTCCCGATCACCCCGACACCCTCGACACCCGGCACAGCCTGGCCTACTGGCGGGGGGAGGCGGGGGATGTGGCGGGGGCTGTTGAGGCCTTGGCCGAACTCCTGCCAGTCCAGGTGCGGGTGCTCGGTCCCGATCACCCCGACACCCTCGCCACCCGGCACGAGGTGGCGTACTGGCGGGGTGAGGCAGGGGATGCGGCGGGGGCTGTTGAGGACTTAGTCGAGCTTCTGCCGGACCGGGTGCGGGTGCTCGGTCCCGATCACCCCCACACCCTCGCCACCCGGCACAGCCTGGCCTACTGGCAGGGTGAGGCGGGGGACATGGCCGGGGCTGCCGAGGCCTTGGCCGAACTCCTGTCGGACCAGGTGCGGGTACTGGGTCCCGATCACCCCCACACCCTCGACACCCGGCACAACCTGGCCTACTGCCGGGGTGAGGTAGGGGACGCGGCCGGTGCTGTTGAGGCCTTGGCCGAAGTCTTGGCGGGCGAGGTGCGGGTGCTCGGCCCCGATCACCCCCACACCCTCACCACCCGGAACAACCTGGCCTACTGGCGGGGGAAGGGCTATTGATCCATCAACTGCCGAGCCGACCTCTACAGCAGAGCTGCTTCGATCCTCCAGGCCAAAGGGCTGAGAATGCGCCTTTGCGGCTGGTGACAGGGTTCTTACCGGGGCCCCCACTTCCAGCAGCAGGAGCGTTTGTGTCGAGGGGAGCCGCTGGCCGTCGAGCGCCCTGAGAACGGTGGGGTGGGTCAAGCCCGCACGCCCGGGCCAGTTCACGGCTGCCGATGCCGGCCCGGCTGGCGGCAAGCTCGGCGGATCCCCCGGAGTGATGAGGCACGAGCGCGGTGCAGGATGGATCGTTCACCCCCGCTAATCGGAAGCCCTGCACCCGCCCGCTGAGGCCCGTGAAGTAGCTGTGTAAGGTGCCGGTGACACAGGGCGCGATTCAGACCAATCACGCCTGTATAGACTATTTCCCTGGGGGGAATCCCATGAGCTTCGCCCAGCGCGGCGCCTTCAAGAGCGCTCTCGCCGCCACTGCCATCGCCGCGGCGATGGCTGCCACCGCCGGTACCGCGTTCGCGGCCGGGAACCCGGCCGACACGGCCGCGAAGGCCGCCGACCGGCCTGGCACTGCGGCGGCGAAGGGAAAGCTGGCCGCCCCGCGCGCGGCGTCCGGGGACTGGGAGCAGACGGCTACCTTCCCGATGGCGGCCATCGAGCGGGAGGGCTGGCTGGACTGGTACGTGCCCAACGGCCACGGCGGTTTTGAGGCGGCGCAGCTCACCGCCAGCAACATGAAGGACTTCAAGCATGTCCTGCAGGTCGACCAGGACAAGGACGGGAACAAGGACGGTGCCTGGAGCATCCTGAAGGACGGCACCCTCTTCTACGCCGGCACCAACAAGGGCTCGGCGAAGACGATCGGCGGGGGCTGGCAGATCTACAACAAGGTCCTCTCCCCCGGCAACCTCGCCGGAGCCCGCGAGTCCGACATCCTCGCCGTCGACAAGGCGGGTGTGATGTGGATGTACCTCGGCTACAACGACGGCCGGGTCACCGCCCGCACCAAGGTCGGCGGCGGCTGGGGCCAGTACACCGAGATCGCCGGCCAGGGCGACCTGAACGGCGACGGCCGCACCGACATCGTCGCCCGCGACAAGGCCGGTGTGCTGTGGCTGTACACCGGCAACGGCAACCGCAACGACCCCTTCAACAACCGCGTCAAGATCGGCGGCGGCTGGAACACCTACAACCGCCTCCTGTCCATCGGCGACCTCGACGGCGACGGACGCAGCGACCTCATCGCCCGCGGCAACGACGGCACCCTGTGGCGCTACTCCGGCAACGGCGACTCCCACGACCCGTTCGACAACCGCGTCAAGATCGGCTGGGGCTACAACTCCCTCAACCTGATCTAACCCAACAGGCGCGCCGGGCCGGTGGACGGATCCGGGTGCGTCGTGAAGGTCAAACGGATGGGGCGGCCCGCTTACTGGGCCGCCCCATCCGGCGTGCTCGGGACCGGAAGCGGGAATCGAACCCTCTCGCTGGCACCCGGGCGGTGTACGTGGCGGCCTCGGCCGCCCCGCCTGTCCGTACGGTGCTCCGGACCTCGCGCCACCTCATGATCCTTGCCGGGTACCGGTTGCGGCAACTGCTATAGCCGTCCGCGGCCGCCACAGCGGCACGGGTCCGCACGCCTCTGGTTCGAACCCGCCCGGTGACCCAGTGGTTCACCAGCCGTGGATCGAGACGGGCTCGCCCTTGAGGTAGTGGGCGACCCCGAGGGCGTTGTACGGGACTGCCTCGGCGGGGAGTTGGTCAGCGGGGTACCAGCCGATCCCGGCGCACTTGTGCGGTTCACCGTTGACTGGCGTTCCTTCCCATTCGGCTGTGGCGAAGAACCAGCCGATCCGGGACTGGCCCTCGCGGTTGCGGAAATGCATCACGTGCACGATGCGCAAGGTGGCGGGGTCGAGGGTGATGCCGACTTCTTCGCGGGCTTCGCGCACGGCGGCTTCGAGGGCGCTCTCGCCCTACAGCAACGACGGATCGGGCAACTGCATCTCCGTCGCCAACCGCACCGACGGCATCGCCGTCCGCGACTCCAAGAACCGGACCGGCCCGGCCTTCAGCGTCGGGTACACGGCCTTCAGCGCATTCCTTGAGTACGCCAAGGCGTTCTAGCTCACATTCGTGAGCCAGCTTCACCTACGGGCGAAGCCCGTGAGGTCAGAATGCCCTGAGAGCACCGCGGTCCGCCCCATAGAGAGTGGGGCGGACCGCTTCGTTGTTAGCAGCTCCGCCATCGCGCACACCTCCGTCGCTCACCATCCCCGACACGGGTCTCAGCGGGTAGGGGGCGCCGCCTCACGGACGGCGGACTATCGGTTTGATTACCTGGATCTTCTGTCGCCCATCGCGGACGGTGACGCGGTAGTCCCCGTACGGCGGCCAGGGGCCGTTCACCGTTGGCCAGCCGAGCTTTTCGAACGATCGCTCGGCGCGCTGGCCGCGTACTTTCATGAACGCAACTCCGTTGACGAGCCGGCCTTCACCTCCACCTTGCCCGTCCGCGATTAGCCGCAGCAGTGCATCGTGGCCGAACGGTCCGAAGAGCGGGGTCACCACGACGGCGCCGGGCGCGGCCTGATCAAGCCAGGCCTGTGGGATCTCGCGGACCGCCGCTGTCGAGATGATCCGCGTGTACGGAGCACGACTTGGGTAGCCCAGTTCCCCGTCGCCAGCGATCACAGTCGGCCGCAGACCGAGACCCGCGAGGGACTCGCGTGCCCGGGCAGCGAGCTCCGTGTCGATCTCCACGGTGACGACGTTCTCCGGAGGGACTCGCTGGGCCAGGAGGGCGGTGCTGTAGCCGGAGCCGGTGCCGATCTCCACCGCGACGTCGGCGGGGGCGGGGTCCAGATAGTGCAGCATGTCCACGACGACAGCGGAGCAGGACACAGCGCTGGTGAACGGTGCGTCCGTCGGCCCGTCCTCCGGGCGCACCGCGCCGTCCGCCACCTGTGTGATCAGCGAGGCGCGGGGCCGGTAGACCCCCTTGAGCCAGGCGCGTGGCCGTTCGCGGCGGTCGATCACATGGTGGAGCCCGTCGTCGCGGGGGGTGGGCCACCAGATCTGATCCGGCACGAAGTGTTCGCGTGGCACGGTCAGGAAGGCTTCGCGCAGCCATGGCCGCCCGTTGAAGTGGCCCTCCGTGCGGGCGTCGATCTCCGCGGCGCATTGTGCGCGCAGTTCGGCGGCGAAGGCCGAGAGGTCGATCTCGGCCTTAGTCATCCTCCGGATCCGGCTCCGGTGTCGGCATCGGATTCCCGGGGTCGCCGGGGCTTGAGGAGTCCCCGCCCACCTGTCCGTCCTTGTCTCCGCGGCTGCCGCCCATAACGCCTCCTCAATCTGGTGATCGGACTCGCGCGCCTGCCTACCACGCCGTCACTGCCACCAGACGACCAGCAACTTCAGGCGTCGGCAAGCGACTTGCAGGATGTGCATGCGCCGTAGGCAGGCCTGTCGGCTACCTCTATCGTGGGTGGGCACCTCCGGCCCGCTGGCCTGTGGGAGGCCCGATGAGCACCGATCCGCTGTGGGACAGCAGCCAGGTGCGAGCGCTGGTGGCCAGCCGCGACCCTGGTGGGCTCATCCGGGTGGGGCGGGAGGCCCGCGGCTGGCGGCAGCCGGACCTCGGCATCCGTATCGGCTGCTCCGCCTCCACCGTCAGCCGCTTGGAGAAGCGTGGCGACCGCGGCGAGCTCGGGCTCGTGCGGGCGGCCGCCCGCGAGGTCGACATGCCGACAGCTGTACTCGTGGCGTCTCTCGGGTTGAGCGCCCTTCCAGCCACTACAGTGGCGCCGGAAGGTCCACAACCCCAGGAGGACCCGATGCGCCGCCGCACCGTGCTCGCCGCCGCTGGCCTCGCAGGTCCCGCGCACCTCCTACTCGGCGTAGATGAGGCGCTGGCGACCATGCCCTCGCCCACCGGCTCCCCCATCCCGCTGGATTCCCGGCTCGCGGCCGCCCGCAGCCTGTTCGACAACGGGCGGCACGCCGCGCTCCTCCAGGAGCTGCCCGGCCTCCTCGCCGACGGCCATGCCGCCACCCGAGACCGTACGGAACTCGCGTACGCACGCCTTTCCGCGTGCTACGCCCTGGCCACCTCGGTCCTCACGAAGATCGGCCAGTACGAGCGGTCACGACTTACCGCGGACCGGGCGACGGTCTATGCGGAGCTCTCCAGCTCGCCGCTCGTCGCGGCCGCGGCCGCCCGTGAACTGAGCATCGTGCTGCGCCACCAGGACCGTCCGGAAGCGGCCGAGCGCCTGGTACTCGGTGCGCTCGCCAAGGTGGAGAACACGGGCCTGAAGACGGACGCGCAGGCCTCGGCGTACGCGCAGATGCTGTGCACCACCTCGTACACCGCGGCCCGCGCGGGCGACCGGGACCAGGCCCTGACGATGATCCGCGAGGCGAACCGGGCCGCCCGCCAACTGCCCGAACAGGCCCCATCAGGAAGGCTGTTCGCCATCACCCCGGCCGCGGTGACGCTCTACGAAGTCGGGGTGCACTGGGCACTCGGCGACGCCGGGGCAGCACTCCAGGCCGGCCACGGGCTGCGCGCGGACCAGTTCCCGACCGCCGAACGTCGGGCGCGGATGCATTCCGACCTCAGCCGGGCGTGGTGGCAGTGGGGTAAGCCGGAGCAGACCGCGCACGAGCTGCTCGCGGCAGTCCGGGTGTCGCCGGGCGAGGTCCGCGACCGCCCGGCCCTGCGGCAGATCGTCACCGCCCTACGAGAGAAGCACCCGCGCGTCCCCGGTGTACGGGAACTGGTGGCGGCAACCCAACGCCCCGCCTGAATCCGCATCAACGCGGGGATTCTGTTGGCTCCGTGATCATCTTGACGTTTATCCAGTTCGCCGGAGTTTGGTGCCGACCTTGTAGTGTGCGGCCGCTGGGTGCCCCGTACGTACGCCATGGGACCGCTCTACGCCGCGAACAACCTGCTGCTCGTGCCCTCCCAGGTCGAGGACGCCTTCCCCCGGGTGATCGTGGAGGCCGGGCTCCACGGCGTCCCACGATCGGCTCATCCCGGGGCGGCATCCCCGAGGCGGTCGGAGACGGCGGAGTGATCCTCCACCCCGACAACGTGGACGCCTGGATACAGGCGATCGAGTCGGCCGACCGGCCCGGCCTCGGTGCGAAGGCCCGCACGCGGGCCATGCCGCTGGCCCTGCCGTGCCTACCCGAGCTGGCTGCCGCCGGGCTGATCCCGGCGGCAGCCGTCGACTAGCGGGCCGCGAAGGCGGCCTGGACCTCGTCGATCTACCGCAGCGGCCGTCCCAAGCTCGGCGTCCTGCCCGACGGGCAGGAGATCACCGCGCGCCTGTACGCCCGCTCCCAGGTCCCCGGCGGCTGGCTCTACGACGTCGGCTTGCCCACCTACCGCAACACCGACCAGGGCCAGGTCGAGGCCGCCGAATACCGGGTCTGGGTCGAAGCCCCCGGCCACGTCCGCCCCCTCGACGGCGTCTCCTACGACGCCGTGCCGACCAGCCGCCTGCCGGACGGCATCCCCGACACACCCACCCAACGGCCAGCGGGCTGGGTCCTTGCCCGGCTGGGCAACAGCCGCGGCCCCGGCCGAGCGGTCCTCCACGCCCCCGACTGCGCTCAAGCCCCCGCCGGCGTCCCCGTGCTCTCGCTGGACCAGGCCCTCGCCCAGGCCGAGAAGCCTGGTGTCCGGCTGTGCACCCTGTGCGGCGCCACCCACGAACTCGACCCCGTCCTGCACGGCTTCGACGACGCGTTCGACCACTCCGGCGAAACGTGGGCCTGAGCGCCGACCCCGCACTCGTTCAGCAGCCGGGCGGGAACCCAGGCCCAGCGCTACGGGGTGAGCGCCCCGGGCCTTGGGTGGGGCTGTAGAGGTCCGGCCTCGGCATGGTGATCCGCCTCATTGAGGAGACCGACGGCCGCGAAGTCGAAGGCCCGGCTGCGCCACGGGGCTGGGCCCGGCCGGGTACCTCCGGAAACGGTCGCGCACCGGGCTCCCCGGACCCATGCACGGATCTAAATGCGCGAGTTGCGCATGGACTGCCACACGGCGCCAGCCAGCGCCCGCGTTGCCCGCGGGACCGACAGATGCTCGTGCTCGCGGTACAGGGCCCAGTTGTATGGCACGAGCGACAGCTTGTTGGAGGACAGCGATCCCGCCTGGTGCGCCCTGTAAACCGCAAGCGGCTCAGCCAGACCCCGGGCGTCCGCGCCGCCCCGCATGATCGACAGCCACAGGGCGTAGTCCTGGCGCTTGCGCATTTCCGGCATCAGCCTCGTGCCCAGGACCTTACGGTCGTACATGGCGGTGAGAGCACCGATGTGGTCTTGGACCAGCATCGCGCGGTAGTCCACGTGCTCTCGCGCATGGACCACGCGCCCGTTCGGGACCCAGCCGGTGCTCTCACCGTGATAGTCGGCGTCCATCTTGTAGTACGAGGTGAACGTCAACGGCGCAGTGGCCTGGGCAGCGAAGACGAGCTGCTTCTCGGTCTTCTCCGGCAGCCACATGTCGTCGCTGTCGAGAAAAGCGATGTAGTCCCCGCAGGCCCGCTCGATCGCCAGGTTGCGGGCCCGGCCCGCACCGCCCCGTTCGGGTGCCGCCTGCGGCAGGACTCGCTCGTCCTGCTCGGCGAACTCGCGCAACAGGTCCATCGAGCCATCGCAGGACTGGTCGTCGGTAACCAGCAGCTCCAGGTCACTGTGGGTCTGCGTGAGCACCGATCGGACGGCCGCGCCGAGCGTGGCTGCTGAGTTGTACACGGGCATCACGACAGACACCAGGGGCACAGCACTTCTCCTTGCCAGACCAGGACCTAGGGTCCATTCAAGCACCGCAATCGAGGGGCCCGCCCTCTGCTGGGGCTCCGTCACCGGCGGTCCGGACACCCATACGATCGAGCAGGCCACTGTCCGCCGGGGCGATGCGGGCGAGTGCGCCGATCTCCCATGCGGTCCACAGGGCGCCGTCGGTCGGTGCCGCCGTCAACGGCTGTTCGTGGATGCCTCGTTCGAGATGGTGACTGCATCGGGATCGGTGAATCGTTGCGGCGCCGGGGAGGCTTCCGCGGGCTTGGACCTTGCCAGCCACAGGCCGGTGAACACCGCAGTGACCAACGTGAGCGTGCCGGCAGTGAGGAAGGCGCTGTTGAGGCCGGTCTCGAAGGAGGCGCCGCTGGACTGCCTGGTGCGGACGACGGCTCCGAGTACCGCCACGCCGAGCACCGCGCCGATCTGCCGGGTGGTGCCGCTGATGCCTGACGCGAGGCCGCCTTCCTGTGGGCTGACCGCTTGGATGGCGGCTCCCGTCAGGGGGGACAGGGTCAGGGCGAAGCCGGTACCGACGACCCCCAGCCGCCACCACACGTTGCCGTAGCCGGTGTCGGCGTGCACCATGCCGAGTGCCAGCAGCCCCAGGCCGGCCAGGGCAAGGCCGGTGGTCACCACGATCCGGAAGCCGTAGCGGGCGGCGAGCCGACCCGCGTACGGGCTGACGACCACCATGGCGAGGGATACCGGCAGGGTCTGCAGGCCGGCGCGCAGGATCGAGCTGCCCTGGACGTACACGAAGAACTGGGAGAAGAAGAACGACGAACCCATGAGCGCGAACCCCACCACGACCATGGCGGTGTTGGACACGGTGAACAGGCGCTGCCGGAACAGCCGCAGCGGCAGCATCGGAGCGGAGCGACGCGCTTCGACGGCGACGAAGGCGGCGAGGAGCATCGCAGCGGCGGTGAAGCTGCCCAGGATCACCGGCGCCGTCCAGCCGCGGGCACCTCCCTCGATCAGCCCGTAGGTCAGCGCCCCCACCCCCAGAACGGACAGCACCGTCCCCGGGATGTCGATCGCGGAGGCGCTCGGATTGCGGGACTCACCGAGGTGGCGCAGACCGAGCAGCAGAAGGACCACGCCGATGGGCAGGTTGACCAGGAAGATGGCGGGCCAGCCGAAGGCATCTGTCAGCACGCCGCCGGCCACGGGGCCTGCGGCCAGACCGATGCCGCTGAGCCCGGCCCACAGTCCGATCGCCTTGATTCGCTCCTGCGGTACGGGATGGGCGGTGGCCAGCAGGGCGAGCGAGGCGGGGCTCAGCGCGGCGGCCCCGATGCCCTGCAGCACCCGGCCGGCCACCAGCCAGCCGAGCGAGGGTGCGAGGGCGCACAGCACCGATGCGGCGGTGAACACCGCCACGCCGGTCAGATACACCCGCTTGCGGCCGAACCGGTCGGCGAAGATACCGCCGGACAGCAGCAGCATGGCGACCAGCAGGACGTACGCGTCGACGATCCATTGCAGACCGGTCAGCTGAGTGTGCAGCCGGTGCTGCATGTCGGGCAGCGCTGCTCCGACGATTGTGTTGTCGAGCAGGACCATGAATTGGCCCAGGCACGTCACCGTGAGCAGCGCGGCCCGGTTCGGTCGACTGCCTCCGGCCGCAGGCGATGCGTCCATGGGGATCCTCTCAGCGTTGGTTGCGCCTCTCCGCAGCCGACATGGTCAGCCCCCGGGCGCTCTAAAGCAGTCAATGGCTGCGTTAGGTGACTGTAAGGCGGGTTGCCACACAAACGCAAGCGTCGACTGCATTAAGGTGTAGGTATGAACGAGCAACAGCGAGCCCGGCGGCCCGGCGGGCGCAGCGCCCGCGTCGGCGCGCAGGTGCACCAGGCCGTCACCGACCTGATCAATGAGCGCGGCTACGGCAACTTCACCGTCGGCGAGGTCGCGGCCCGCGCGGGAGTGGCCGACAGCAGCATCTACCGCCGGTGGGGCGGCCTGGAAACCCTGCTCACCGACGTGGCGCTCACCCGTCTCAACGCGCAGTCACCGATGCCCGACACCGGGAGCCTGGCCGGCGACCTGCGCATGTACGCGGCCAACGTGGCCCGCGAGATCACCGGACCCGACGGCCTGTTGTTGGTGCGCCTGGCCGTCGCCCTGTCCAGCAACGGTGAGCAGGGCCAGCAGGCGCGTGACGACCTCCGCGCCGAACGCACCCGGCAACTGCAGTCCATGCTCGATCGCGCCCGCGAACGCGGCGAGCACGCACCCGACGCGCTCGACGTGCTGGACCACATCCTGGCCCCGATGTACATCCGCGTCTTGTTCGGCATCGTCCCGCTCACCCCGGACTACGTCGACGCGCTGGTCGACCGAATGCTGTGACCTCAACCCGGTTCCGAGGCTCAGTCCTTTGGACGTGGTGCCAGGGCTCCACGGAGCCCCGGCACCACAAGGTGCCGTGGCGGGTTTCTCAGGCATCTGGGCCGACGCCCCGGGACGCACACGACGGATGATTCGGGCGAGTACGTGCTGGGCCCCGGCAGAGGCGCATTGCTCTGCCGGGGCCCGGTGTGATCGAGTTTGCTTTCAGGAGGGTTACGGGGCGGGGCTGAGCCGCTTCCACGGCTTGCCGCCGTTCGCCTCGGCCGTGCCGGGTTCGGCGGTGGTGTACCACTGGGCGTACCAGTAGTAGCCCTGGTGCCTGACGAACGCGGCTGTCGAGGCCTTCGTGTCGCCCGTGAGGATGTGTGTGCCCCGGTCGGTCGCGCCGCCCGCGACCTCGAGATCGTTGCCGCCGGTCAGGGAGCGCAGCTTGAAGAGGCCGTTGTGTTTGGGGGCGCCGGGTGCTCCTTCGCTGCCGTTGTCGGCGATGGGGATCAGTTTCCACTTCTGCTCGGCTCGCCCGTCACAGCCCAGTGAGGCGGTGTCCTTGCGCGAGGCGGTCGCGGTCATGCAGCGTGTCCCGCTGCTGACGGTGTAGGCGCCGTCGCCGGCGGGCTGGATCTTCCAGTACTGGTTGGGGTTTTCTTCCATGCGTTCCACGAGGTGCGCGCGGGACTCATCGGGGTTGTTGTCGATCATCATGGGGTTTCCGGACGGGCTGTCGCCGTACTCGAACATCCAGCCCTTCTCCCCCTTGTCGTACATCCGCCACAGCCGTCCGCCATCCGGCCGGTAGACCTGCCCTTGTTTCCAGGCGCCAGCCTGGCATTCGGCTCCCGTGCTGGGCGCGGGTGGGGTGGCCGTCGTGACGTCGCGGCGCCGGTCGCCGGTGGAGCCGTATTCCTTGCCGCCGATGGTGAAGGTGACGTTGGCCGGCCCGGTGATGGGCAGGTAGTACTTGAGGTCGATGTCGCGGGATTTGCCCGGTGCCAGGTCCTCGCAGTAGCCGAGGGTGAGGGTCAGGCGGTGGAAGTCGCCCTTCAGGCCGCCCACGTTGGGGCCGGTGTGGCCGGGGGTGAGGCCCTTGATCTCCTTGTAGTCGTTGTCCTTGACGACGGGCGGTGTGGAGGTGGGCAGGTCGAGGGAGATCTGGGTGCCCTGGGCGAGGGTGACGCCGGTGTTGTTGGTGATCCGCAGCTTCGGCTGGATCGGATAGAAGTCGTCCTTTCCGGCGGGGAACTCGACCAGTTCCGCCGTCACGTCGATCACCTCCCTGGGCTGCTGACGGCCCCCCGCCTTCGTGTTCCCGTACGCTCCGGCGCCCTTGAGGGCGTCGTCCAGGCGGGTGGTGAGGTCATAGCCCATCCCCCACTCCCCGCCCGCACGCTGGGTGTAGTCGCCGGCGAGTTCCCAGATCATCGCTCCGCCGATGCCCTTGTCGGCGATGTATCTGCTCTTGGCGTCGATGGACTTCTCGTTCTCGGTGGACAAGAACACCCGCTTGGTTGCGTTCCACAGCCAGGGGGCCTGGAGCGCGTCAGAGTACTTCTCGGCGTACGTGCCGCTCAGCTGGCCCTCGGCCCGGTCGGTGTCGACGCCGTAGGACGTGAGGTAGCCGGGCGTGATGCCGGCCTGGAGGTTCTTGGTGTGCCACAGCGGGTTCGACCCGGCTCCGACCTCGCGTCCGTTCTCGCTGTCGTGCCACACGTTGTCGATGCCGACGGCGCCGAGCCCGCATGCCTGGGCGTTCGCCGGGCCCCTGCCTCCGGTGCCCAGGGGGCACTGGGACTGTTCCGGCATCGCAGCTGTCCCCCACAGCCCGTCCGAGCCGCCCTGGACGTCCCGCCAGCCCCGTGAGTAGTAGGGGATGCCGAGGTTGATGCGGCCGGGCGGCAGCGCCCCGCGGTAGTAGTGGTAGGACCAGTCGGTGTTGAAGTAGCCGTGCTTCTGGAAGTCCTTCGTATCCGCCGCCTGGTCGTTGTAGATCCCGGCGTCGGCCAGCTCGTTGTCCTTCCCGTCGTCGTACAGCGGGGCCTGCGGGCCGACGAACTTGTTCCACGAGCCGTGCAGGTCGTAGCTCATGACGTTGACGAAGTCCTGGTACTGCAGCGCCTGGCCGGCGTCCAGGCCGCGGACCAGGTAGCCGGAGGAGGAGCCCGCGGAGGTCAGCAGATAGTAGCGGCCCTTGTCCGAGCCCGCCCGGTCCAGCTTCTCCCGGAGTGTCTTCATCAGCGCGTTGTAGCCCTGCTGCAGGCCCTTGCGACGCGGGTTGGAGACGTCCCAGTCCTTCGGGTTGCCCGTGTTGGGCAAGGCGGTCGGGTACTCGTAGTCGATGTCCACCCCGTTGAATCCGTACCGGTCCAAGAAGCCCGTCACCGAGTCGGCGAACGTGTCGATGCCCGCCTGGTTCACGCTGCCGTCGGCGTTCGTGGTCATCGCGTAGAAGTCCCGGGTGTCGGCCCAGCCTCCCACCGAGATCAGCGTCTTCACCGCGGGATGCTTCTTCTTGTAGCTGTTGAGCAGGTTGAAGTGCCCCTTGTACGGCAGCGAGCTGTCCATGGCGTTCTTCTCGCCCGCCCAGGTCATCCCGGTTGCCGGGTTCTGCGGGTCGCTCTCGTCACCGATACTGATCCGGTTCCCGTCGACCTTGGCGAACGCGTAGTTGATGTGCGTCACCTTCGACCACGGGATGTTCGACACCAGGTACTTCGGATCGCCGTTCACGCCCGCACGCCACCCGGTGAAGTAACCCACCAGCCGCCGCGTGCGGTTGTTGCCGACCCACTCGCGCCCCGAGCCGTCGTACGCGTCGCAGTATCGCGCCGCCACGCCTTGGGTCTGGGCCATGCCCTCGGGGCGGCAGTCGCCCGTGGAGGCGGGTTTGGTGCCGCGGTCGTCCACGGAGCCGTCGAAGGGATCGCCCGCGTCGCCGCCGTCGGGCTGGCCGATCGGCGGGGCGGACATCTGCCACTTCTGTGCCTCGCTGCCGTTGCAGTCATACAGCTGCAGCGCCCGGGCGGTGTCCGACCGGGGGACGTCCAGGCACTTGCCGGAGCTCGGGTTGCGCAGCTCCTGCCGGGCGCTGTACACCCACCGCTGGGCAGCACTGCCGTTGCACGCATACAGCTGGACCGGGGTGCCGTTGTCGGCGCGCCCGCCGTCGACGTCCAGGCACTTCGCCAGTGTCTGGAGCGTGCCGTCGCTAGCCGCGGTCCAGCCCTGGCCGTCCGACCCGGCGCAGGTGGCCAGACGGATGGGCGTGCGGTCCTCGCGGCTACCCTCGCGCGGCTCGACGCACTTGCCCTCAAGCCCCTTGATCGTGCTGACGGGCAGGGCGGTCCCTGCCTCGCGGAACTTCCACCGCTGCTTTGGGCTGTCCGCCTCGCAGTCCGCCAACTCCAGGGGCTGCTCGGCCTCTCCAGCACTCAGGCAGCGCCCGTCGGCCCCACTCACCAAGGTGTACCAGCCTTCGCCTGCTCCCTTCGCTTGCCACACCTGGTTGGCGTTGCCTTCCTGGGTCTCGACCAGATGCGTGCGGTGGGGTCCGGGATCGTGGTCGACCGCCATGTCCGGCTTCGCGGCCGCGGTGATCCGCCAGTTTTCTCCGCCCAGCGACCGCATCACCCAGCGCTGTGCCTCTGAGTCATTGGGCTCGTACGCCTGCACGCTGGTACCGCTCGCGGTGCTGCTGCCCTTCAGGTCCATCACCGTGCCGGTGGCCGACCTCAGCTCCATGCGTCCCCCGTCACGCGGTTCCGTCCCGCCGGCCGGGTCACGCGGGGTGATGACCACATCGGCCGGGTAGTCGATGTACCAGTACTGGTCGTCCATGACGTGCGGACAGGGGTCGTGGCTGACCCACTTCTTTCCCCCCGACTCCTTGCCGGGATCCTGCGCCAGGCAGGTGCTTGCTGCCCGGCCCTGGTCCTGCGACAGGGCGACACGGCCGTCGTCACGACGTGTCAGGAACCAGGTTTTCTCCTTGCCGCCCAGATAGGTCCAGCTGTTGTAGGTGTCGAGGTAGCGGCCGTTGTGCTGTGCCTGCAGCGAGATGCGACCCGTGCCCGCGTTGCGCAGCAGCCACCGCTGGCTGCCCGAAGCTTTGTCCGGGGACGTGACGAGGTAGGAATCGTCGCGTGCCTTGGCAGCGTCCAGGACCTCCCCGGTGCGGTCGTTGCGCAGCCGGACGACCCCCTCACGCTCACCCCTCAAGGGACTGGTTTTCGTGCCACCGTCCGATGCGCCGCATTCGTAGGCGGCGACGTCGTTCTGCGCCAGCGCCTGCCCCAGCCCGCTCAGGCACGATGCCAGCGCGAGCTGTCCAAACGCGTTGGGGTGGATCGCCTCCTGCTGATCCCCCTGCGCCTTCCCTTCGAACCGCTCCCTGGTCCAGTTGCTGAGGTAGGGGACCCAGCGCACCCATTCGGCCTTCTCCGCCGGCAAGGGACTGCTCTTGTTGTTCGCGCTGGTGGCCTGCTCCGCCGACTTGGCGCACAGCTCGTGCCCGGCAAACGCGTTCTGCACGTCCAGGAACTTCGCCCCGGCTGTCCCGGCGGCGGCCCGCAGCATGCTGCTGATGCGGGGGACGACGGAGTCGCGGGCCCAGTCGGAGTCGGTGTCACGGAACGGGCATCCGCCGCTGGTGTACCGGGGGAAGCTCAGCACACCTTCGCCGTAGCGGTAGTCGGAGCTCTTCGGGAGCACGTTGGGATACGACTGGAGCACCAGCCGGTAATCCGACTGGCCCGCTGCCCTCATCGCGCTGCGGATATCCATCAGGTTCTTGGTCACCTTGGCCCGGACCCCGTCGAGCGCATCGGCAAACCCCTTCTCCCGGGTGCTGGAGCACTGCCACCGCACGGCAGGATCGAGGTTTCCGACCGAATCCTCCAGATAGGATTTCGCACACGCCTGGACGATTTCGCTGAAGTTCAGGTCGTTTCCGCCGATCGACAGCACGACCATCCGGATGTCGTACTCCCGGGCCAGCTCTGCAAGCCGCTGAACCTGCGGCTTCTTGTCCTTGAATGCCGTGGAAGTGATGTTCTCGGTCGTCGCCCCCGAGCAGGCGAGGTTGAACCGGCGCTCTGCGGGAATCCCCTCGAACTCAACTCCCTTGATGGGAGCCACATCCGACCGGTCGCAGCGGTTCCCCCCGGCATAGGACGTCCCGCCGTACACACAGTCCTCCCCGCCCTGGCACCTCGACTTCCGGTCGGTGCCCCACACGTCACCTTCCTCCTTGGTGAGCGCGTTGCCCGCCCATCGGCCGCCTTCACCGGAGAGGTAGCTATCGCCCATCGAGACGATGGCGGACGGCCTGCCCGTACACGCATCACCCGCAACGCGGGCCTTCGGCGCCGCACTCGACCTGGCAACAGGAGCGCACTCGGTGCCGAACCGCACCGCCCAGTGGTCAGACTTGAGGTCCTCGATGCGCTTCGGATTGACACCCAGGCTGCTGCCCTCGTCCGCGATCATGTAGTCGAGCACCTTGTTTTCGCGGGTGGGCAGAACCGTGGCGATCACACGAGCCCTCAGCGGCTGCAGTTCGTCCTGCCTCCACTGGTTCGACTCCCGATTGAAGTCCCCCATCACGGCCCAGTCGTCAGTGCCGGCGTCATCGTGAGCGGCTTCGACCAACGCGGCCGTGTCGCGGCCCCCGTTCTCGCCGTGCGCGCTGTACAGCCAGGTGCCGGCCACGCGGATTCCCAGCATCGGCTTCGGGTTCTTGACCGTGTTGCCGATTTCGCCCACCCGGCCGATCACGTGGATGTTCGCATCATTGAGAGCGATATCCCGATCGACAAGAAAAGCAATATTCCGTGTGTGGTCGTCGGCAACGCGCGTTTCAAGGAAGTAGAACAAGTAACCGTCGACGGCTGTGCATTTGAACACCCGGTAATCTATGGTCTCCTTCGGCCCCTTACTGATGAAGCTGTGAGGGTCGTCGCAGGCATAGCCGTCCGGAGCGTTTTGTCCCACCTCCTGGAGCGCCACGACCTGCGGAGGGTTGGGCTCCCTCAGGAGCTGATGAATCCTCGGCCAGTACTTGGACGCGTTCTGCATGTTGAACGTCGTGGCGCGCAGACCGGACACCGCTGCCTGCGCGGCAGGAGCGCTCGCACCCATCACCCCGAGCAGTCCGGCCATCAGTGCGGCAACGAGTGCGGCGGATATCAGCCGCACTCTTGGCCGCCTTCGGCCCCTTCTTGTTGTCATCCGTCATCCCCTGGATTGGCCACTACTTGACCCGCCCACCTCAACACAGGGCAATCAACAGGAGATAATCACTTGCTCATCGACACCGCGCAGGCTGCACTCGCGCCCCAGCGCAGGCGAGCGCACTCCTTCACACGGCCCAGCAGCGCAGGCACCTCCACCACCGCTCTCCCAGAACAACGCACCCTCCCTGCCACCCCCGGGACGGCAGTGGGACCCCGCAGATCAACACCGATCCCCAGAACGCCCAGAAAAATACCGAGTTGAGCGAATAGCCTCAAATGTTAGTCGGGAAAGGGGTGCGTATCTGTGTTGCCTGGCAGTGGCGCAAGCCCGCCACCGGGCCGCAGCTCTGAGCCCCGCATGCCGAAATCCACGGACGACTGCCAACCGCACCGCGTTCTACGGGGAGACCACATGACAGCTCCACAACACCCGTTATCCGCACACGCCGTCGCTGCTCGTACCCGAAGACAAGCTGCGGCAGTGCTCCTTGCCGGGAGTCTGCTGGCACTGGCCGGAAGCAGCGCCAGCGACTCCCCCGCATCGTCCAAGCCCAGCCCCACCCACACCCACTGTCTCGGGCTCTCCCAGTTCCACCACTGATGCCGCAGACGCGGCCATCATCGCGGCGTACACCAGTTCCTGGGACGCGCAGACCAAGGCCTACAGCAAGGCCTCCTCCACGGGAACCAACCTTCAGAAGAACACCACCTTCAAGGCGCTGGCCGACATCGAGAGCGACCTGGTGGCCATACGCAAGGCCGGGCCAAGTGACCACCGGCAGGCCGGCGATCCGCCCGAGGGTCATCACCGTGACCCACGGCAGAGTCCCCACAGCGACGGTCGTCGACTGTGTCGACACGACGAACTGGACGCTGGTCAACACGGCCTCGAAGCGAAAGGTGTCGCTGCCCACGACGCGGCTCATCACCGGCGACGGGGGAAAATCATCGCGGACGCCGTCATGTACTACACGCTCATCGAGGCAGAACAGCGCACGAAACTACGGGCGTTCGTCGAAGTCCATCGCACCACCATGAGCGGCGAACGGCTCGCATCAAAACTCATCGAGTACGCGCGACTGCCGTGGGCCGCCAGCACACACGGCGGCCCACGGGAACCGGCAGCGTGTGGCTGCGTCGGTACCCGGTCTTCCCCCGCATCCTTGTTGTCCTGACTGGCGCCTCCTGGTACGTCCTGGACAACCGGATCGCCGACCTGTAGGCCATGGCTGCACCGCACCCACCCGTCGCCGCCCTCGCCCGTGAGGTACCCCTAGGCGCGGCAGTTCTCAACGACCTCGAGCTCCGCAGCCCCACAGGTGATGTGTGGGTACCACTAGCTCGCAGGGGGCCGAGTACTGCTCGTGGACAGACCTCTAGGTAAATGATCACGAGCAGCACAACGTTCGACACACGCTGCTTCAATCGCTTGGACAGTAGAGCCTGCTTACTCGTACTGCATGCCCGCGAACGGGTCTGGCTCTCCGGTCCATGGGTTCAGTCCTGCTTCGCGCAGTCGATCTTCCTCCCGGACATGCAGGAACTTAGGACGAGTACCCCATACGGCCGCATCACTTACGGGGCATTTTTCGAATTCGGCAGCGAAAACCTTGGTCAGGAATTCCACCATTCCGCATTCGTATACCTCCCAGGCAGCGCTCGCCCTCGACCACACCGCGACTGGCCACTGGTCAGGGGATGACTCTTCTGTGAGCCAGCAGAGCACGTCGGCCGCGCTTGTTCCACCCCATACCAGCATGTCCCGCAGGGAATGTCGGCCAGCATGTTCCGACTGTGCCCAGGATTGCATATCGGGTGCGGTGACGGCGTCTTCGGGAAGACGGTGCACACGCCAGTGTTCGTCCTGGAGAGCCCGGGGAATCGCGACCATGAGTCCATCCTCATTGAACGACCCTTCCCCAAGAGCGGCGACGAACTCCTGATAGTCAACCGGGAACTCATGTCCGTACGCATGCGCGAGAGCTGCCCAATCCAGAGTGTCGCCCGCTTCATCGGAGTGATTGACGAACACTGCCAGCCGTTGAACCGCCGAGCTCATGGAGTACCTCCCGTGGGAATCGGGATGCCTTGGTAGGTGACACCGCCAAGGTTGCGCCAGTGCCCGAACTTAGCACTGTAGATCTGGTTGGTGACGACGTCACTGAACTTGATGCCCGGATTACCCTGGCGATCGTAGCCTTGAGCCGACATTTCATAGCTCACGGGTACGGTCCGCGGCCCCATGTACTTCGGTGTCACGGTGTAGTGCACGACCTGATCGCCGTCGATCGCTCGTTTCACCTGATTCTCGAACTTCAGCATGTTGTCTTCCACTCCAGGATCGCGTGAGTCAACCCGCGTGGCGTTACTCGATCGGGCGCATGTTGAGAGGTTGCGCACATCAAGGCCGTCGCCACCGAACTGCTTGCCCAGCAGGTGGCAGGCATTGATCCATGACCCCGGCGGCCGATTTCCCAGGTACATAGCGTAGTTACGCGCCCAGTCATACCCAGGAGGCTTCAACACGCCAGGGTTCGTTGAGGTTCCCTCATGGCTAGCGAGGTATTCCGAATCAAGGCATGCCTCGACTCCCATAGCACGGTTTCCATTCGCCGCGTCCCCCTCCTTGAGGTCTACCCATCCCTGCCCACCGACTCGACAGTCACCGCCATTTCTTCCACCGCTTCCACCACCCGGCACCTGCCCTGGTGAGGGATCCAGCGAACTGAACGTATCCGGCGTGTACTGGTGGTCTCCGAACAGATTGAGAATCTTTGCGGCGGTGTACGTGAGCTTCCAGCCGTCGCCAGGCTTCCAGCCACCGTTTTTGGGGTCCCAGTCCGGCTTGGCGGCCGGTCGGGGCGGTGCAGGCTTGGGGTGGGGACCGTTGTTGGGGTTCTGGTCGATCTTCGGCTTGGGAGGTCGAGTGCGCACCCGGGGTGCACTCCGGGGACCATAACCCCAGTGGCCATGCCCTGCCCGCGACGAACCTCGGTATGAAGATCCATAGTCGATATAGCCCGACGAGTAGCCACTCCACCGGAGCCGGTCAGCCTGAGCCCCGAGCGAGGACGACATGCTCCCCGCGTAATCCCAGTCAAGGGCGGTGGAGTACGAGCCGGTGTACGAGCTTGATCCCGACGACGACCAAGACCACCCCCAGTCGTCGAAGTAGGACCAGTCGTAGTTTCCGCTGAGGATCTGCTTCGAGGAGTAGCCCGCGCCAGCCGTTCCTCCAGCCACAAGGAGGTCGCCCACACCATAAATACAGGCGATGAGCACCGGGCCGATGCAGTGTCCGCTGGGGTCCGTGCCGTTGAGCGGTCCAGCATTGCCGTAAAGGTAGCCGTTTGCCTGGGCCGACGGAGCGGGTTGCAGCTGCCAGGTGTCGCGGGAGTTGAAGCTGCCGGTGCCCGGCTGGTACCAGCGGGCGGCCATGTTGACGTCACCGGAGGCCGGGTCGGTCCAGCCGGACTGGTAGCCGAGGGCCGGGGTGGTGCCGGTTGTGGCCGTCTTCTGGCCGAAGGGGTTGTAGGCGGTGGAGCCAGTCAGAGATTTGGCGTCCGGGGTGAGGCCGGCCACCAGATCGGTGTGCTGGTCGGTGACGGCCCACTGCTTGGTGCCGCCGTTGGCGATGGCGAGCAGTGCACCGTCGGGGGTGCGGGTGTACTGGTTGGTGCCGTCGTCGGTGAGGTTGTTGGAGCCTCCGTCGTAGCTGAAGGTGGCTGCGCCGCTCTGGCGGACGCGGTCGAGGGAGTCGTAGGCGAAGGTTGAGGCTCCGTCACTGATCTTGCGTTCGAAGGCGTCGAAGGTGAGCGAGCGCGCGGTGCTCGGCTGTCCGGCCACTGCGGACAGGGTGCCGCGTGGGGTGTAGGTGTAGGTCGAGGTGCCGTCGGACAGGAGGCGGTTGCGTTCGTCGAACGTCGAGGTGGCGCTGCCGGCCTGGGTGCGGTTTCCCGCGTCGTCCCAGCTGTAGCCGGTGGTGGTGCCTGCGGCAGTCCAGGAGGTCATGCGGCCTGCCTGGTCGTAGCCGTAGGTGTTGTCGCCGGCTCCGGCCGTGCCCTTGGTGTTCTTCTTCGTCAGGCGGTCGGCGAGGTCGTAGTCGTAGGCGGTGGAGGCGGTTTCGCTCGTCGCCTTCGGATCAGTGATCTTGTCGCTGGTCAGGCGGCCGAGGCTGTCGTAGCCGTAGGTGCGCTGCGCCGAGACGACGGAGTCGGCCCAGCTCTTCCCGCCCGGGGGGATGAGCGCGTACTGGTTGACCACGGGCCGGCCTGCGGCGTCGTAGGAGGACCAGATCTGGTTACCGGTGAGGGCGTCCTGGGTCCATGCGCTGCGGCCTGCGGCGTCGTAGCCGTACTGGGTGGTGCCTTCCTTGGTGGCGCGTCCGGTCATGTTGCCGTCTGCGTCGTAGGTGTAGGCGGTCTTGCCGCCGGGGCCGTCGGCCGTCAGCAGCTGTCCGCGGTCGTTGTAGGTGTAGGTGTTGCGGCCCATCAGCCCGTCCGCGCCGGCGGCGGTGATGCGGCCGGCCAGGTCGTAGGCGAGTGACCGGGCGGTGGTGGCGGCTTCGGCGCCGGTGCCGGTCTCGGCGGTGAGGCGGCCCAGCGCGTCGAAGGTGCGTTCCCGCTTGACGCCTCCGGGCAGCATGTCGACAGTGCTCTGGCCCGCCGCGTCGTAGACGGTGGTCCAGGTGCGGTCTGCGGGCGCCGGGTGGGTGGCGGTGGCGGGTTCGATGGTCGATTCCGGCAGGTTCCACGGCGTGTAGGTGTACGTCGTGGTGTTGCCGCGGCCGTCGGTCAGGCGGGTGCGGTTGCCTGCGGCGTCATAGCCGAAGCGGGTGGTGATGGCGTGGCCGTCGGCGACGGGTTCGGACTGCTGGGTCATGCGGCCCAACGCGTCATAGCCGTAGGTGGTGCGGGTTCCGGTGGCCGAGGTGGCTGCGGTCTTGTTGCCGTCGGCGTCGAACTCGGCCGTGGTGGTGCGCAGCGGGGTGGAGCCGGTGCCGTAGTCGCTGCGGGTGGTCTCGTTGCCCAGGGCGTCGTAGGCCATGGTGCTCTTGCGGCCGGTGGCGTCCAGGGACTGGATGGTGCGGCCGAGGCCGTCGTAGTCGGCCTTGGTGGTGCCTCCCAGGGGGTCGGTGACGGTCAGGAGGTCACCTGCCGGGTTGTAGGTGGCGGTGGTGGCGTGGCTGGCCGGTGTGGTGGAGGTTGTCTGGTTGCTCGCGTCGTCCCAGCTGTAGCGGGTGGTGAGGTTTTGCAGAGCGGGGTAACGCTCCACGGTGGTGGCGGTGAGCTGGCGTCCGAGTTCGTCGTAGGTCGCCTCGGTCCGTGCTCCCGTCGGGCTGGTGGCTGCCAGCTGCAGGCCGGTGGGCGTCCAGGCGTAGCTGCTGATGCCGGCGCCGGTGAGTGAGGTTGCGTTGCCCAGAGGCTGGTTGAGGTTCGCTCCGGTGGCCGGGTCGGTCTTGGTCAGGAGCTGGCCGAGCTGGTCGTAGGTGAAGGTGGTGGTGCGCCCCAGGGGGTCGGTGCTGGCCGTGGTGCGGCCGAGGGCGTCGTAGCGGGTGCGCGCCGTGGCGGTGATCTTCGTGCCGCCGGGCGGGGTGTAGTCGGGCAGGGTGGTGGCGACGGGGCGGCCGAGGCTGTCGAGTTCGGTGCGGGTCACCGCGCCGCGGGCATCCTGGTTTTCGGTGGCTTCGCCGAAGGTGTTGTAGCCGGTGCGCGTGGTGGCTTCCAGGGTCTGCGGCGAGCCGCCGTTCTCCTCGGTCTGGGCCGGGGGCGCACTCTGCTGGACGGGGCGGCCCAGGGCGTCGTACCGGATGCGGGTCGTGTAGGCGGAGGCGTCCGCACCGGGGGTGTTGCCCCTGGGGCTGACCTGGGAGGTCAGCAGTCCGCGCTCGTCATAGGTACGGGTGGTGATGCGGGGGGTGTCACCGTCGGTCAGGGTGGACTTGGTCGCGTTGCCCGCCGCGTCGTACTCGGTGGAGGTGGTCAGCTTCTTGCCCGCGCTGTCGATGGCGCGTGCCTGCTGGGTGACACGGTTGTCGCCGTCGTAGGCGTAGGTGGTGGTGCGGTTCAGGCCGTTGGGGTCGAGGGTGGTGGCGGAGGTGCGGCCCAGAGCGTCGATGGTGTTCGTGACGGTGGTGCGGCCGCCGCCGGTGACCTGCTGGGTGAGATGCCCGGCGCCGTCGTAGGTGTTGGCTTCCAGCACGATGTCGTGCCGGGTGCCGTCGGCCTGGGTGACCTGCTTGGCGGTGGTGGTGGCGGGCAGGTTGTCGTCGAAGTAGGTGTAGGAGGTGGTGGCGCCCATCGCGTCGGTGACGCTGGCCAGACGGCCGGCCGGGTCGTACGCCTTGGAGACCATGGTCAGGTCACGGGTCCGGCCCGAGGGGTCGCCCGTCCAGTCCTTCAACGTGGTTTCGGCGTGCTGGCCGCGCGGCGTGTAGGCGTACGTGTACGTCGTACCGGTGGCGTCCGTCTGCCGGTTCAGTCGGCCCAGGGCGTCATAGCCGAACGTGGTCTGGTTACCCGCGGCATCGCTCGCGCTGTCGTTGAGGCCGTGGTCGTCGTAGTGGCTGGTCGTGACGCGCTTGGGGTCGCCGCCGACGGTGTCCTCGGTGCTTTCCGTGAGGAGGTTGCCGTCGTCGTCAAAGGTCCTGCTGACCTTCGCGGCGTGTGAAGTCCCGGTGATCTCGTTCTTGACTGTGCTGCCCGTCTCGGCCGTGACACGCGAGAGGCTGTCGTAGGCAAAGGTGGTGGCTATCCCGTCCGGGAAGCTCTTGGAGATCTGGGTCTCCGAGGTCTTGCGGCCGAGTCCGTCATAGGCGTACTTGGTCACCAGCCCGGAGGGTGCGGTGGCCTGCGCGATGGCTCCGTCGGCGTAGTAGGTGTAGGAGGTGGTGGCCCCACCGGGGGTGGTCTTGGAGGCGACCAGGCCGGCCGGCGTGGTTCCGCCGCCGACTGCGGGTTCGCTGCCGGTGGTGTAGGTGGTCGTGGCGGTACGTCCGTCGGCGAGCGTGATGGTGGACGCCAGCCCCTGGGCGGTGTAGGCCGTTGCCGTCTTGAAGCGGTTGTCGGTGGCGTTCGCCGAGCGGGCGTCCCGCACGGCGACCGGCTTGTCGTTCCTCAGGTCGTTGGGGTCGGACGCATTGAGGTAGTACTCGGTGAACGAGGTCCAGCACGCGTTCACGTCGCGGCAGGTGCTGGTGGAAATGGTGTTGCCGCGCGCGTCGTGCCCGGTGACCGTGGCGTGGCCGTTCGCGTCGGTGACCGTGTTGAGGAAGCCGCCGGTGTCGTAGGCGAGCGTAGTGCGTGCGCCGGTGGCGTCGACGGTGGTGAGGGGGCGCTGGCCGCGCAGCATGTCGTAGGTGGTGCTCTGGGTCTGCCCCAGGGGGTCGGTCACGGTGATGGTCGAGGCCAGGGCGGAGGCGCTGGTCGAGCGCATCGCGCGGTAGTGCGCGGTGACCTGGTTGTCGCTGAGGGCGTGGCTGTAGATGGAGGCTTCGGCGAGCTGGCCGGTGAAGTAGCGGGTCGCGGTGGTCCCGCCGTCCCAGCCCGCGCTGGAATAGCCGGCGCCGAGGTAGGCGCGGGTCACCGTTTCCGACTGGACGGCCCCGGCCACGGTGCCGACCTTGACACCGTCCAGGTACAGCGACTGGCCACTGGACGAGCCGGTCAGGACCGCGTGGTGCCACTCGTTGTCGGTCACCTTCTCCGGCGACTTGATCGCCGTGGGCCAGCCGCTCGTGTTGCGCAGACGCCCGCGCAGCAGACCGTCCGAGTCCACGACCAGCACCGGGTCCCAGTTGGTGGGCACCGAGCCGAGATCGGCGTTTTGCAGGCCCAGCAGCACGCCCGGCTTGGCGGTGCGGAACCACAGCTCAGCGGAGGTGTCGGTGGGGCTGCCGAGGATGTCCATGGGGAGCTTGACGCTGCCGTTGCCGTTCAGGCTGATCGCGGTCTTGTCGCCGGTTCCGGAGGGACCGGTGGTGCCGAGTGTGGCGTTGGTGTAGGTGCCGTAGCCCCCGTAGACAGCGATCTTGTTGCTGGCCTGGGTTCCCTTGGTCTCGTCCAGACGCCAGTACTGCGAGGGGGCGTCCGCCAGGACGGCTCCCTGGTAGGTGTCGCCATTGCCGGACACCAGCTTGGTGCGGGCGCGGTAGTGGTCGGTTACGGCCTGCTGAGGCAGTTCCTTCGTGTAGAAGGCGGCTTCGGCGAGCTGACCGGTGAAGTAGCGGGTCGCGGTGGCGCCGCCGTCCCAGCCCTCACTGGAATATCCCGCACCGAGGTAGGCGTGCGTCACCGTCTCCCACTGGACGGCCCCGGCCACGGTGCCCAGCTTGACGCCGTCCAGGTAGAGCGACTGGCCACTGGCGGAGCCGGTGAGCACCGCGTGGTGCCACTCGTTGTCGGTCACCTTCTCCGGCGACTTGATCGCCGTGGGCCAGCCGCTGGTGTTGCGCAGGCGCCCGCGCAGTACCCCGCCGGAGTCCACGGCCAGGATGGGATCCCAGTTGGTCGGCGCCGGAGTGGCACCGAGCTCCGCGTTCTGCAGGGCCAGCAGGACACCCGGCTTGGCGGTGCGGAACCACAACTCGGCGGCGAGGGCCGGCGAGGTGGTCAAGGGGGCGACGGGGACCTCGACGGCTCCCTTGCTGCCGTCCAGGGTGATGGCCGTGCTGTCGCCGTCGGCGAACACGCCGGGGTCGCCTTGCAGGACTCCGTCGGTGTAGGAGCCGTCTTCACCGCTGGCGATCTCGTCGGTGGCAACCGCCCCGCCGGGTTCGCCCAGTCGCCAGTAGTCAACGGGCCCCGAGGCGCGTACGGCTTCCGCGTACGCGGCCGAGCCTGCTGAGTAGGCGGGGGCGGACAGCTTCCAGGTGCCGCCCTTTTGGTCGGTCACCTGGGCCACGCGGTCCGTGGCGCCGTCGTAGGCGACGGTGGCGTGCACGCGGCCGGACGGGTTGGTGACCTTGGTCATCCGGCTGGTGGCCGCGCGGGCAGCGAAGTGCTCGGCGACGGTGCCGTCGCTCAGGGGGTGGTGGTAGACGGCGACGTCGTCCATCTGTCCGGTGAAGCGGCGCACGCCGGCGGGGCTGCCGTCCCAGGTGACGCTGGAGTAGCCCGCGCCCAGGTAGGTGTACGACTGGTCGAGGTGATCGATGGTGCCCTCCAGGGTGCCGACCTTGGCGCCGTCGAGGTACAGGGTCTGGGTGGTGCCGGCGCCGGTGAGCACGGCATGGTGCCACTGGTCGTCGGTCACCGTGGTGGTGCTGGTCAGCGGCTGGGCCTTGCCGGTCCAGTACTGACCGCGCAGCTTGCCGTCGGCTCCGATGGCCAGAGTGGGAGTCCAGTTGCCCGGTGCGTCGTCCTCCAACGGACGGTTCTGGAAGCCCATCAGCACACCGGGCTTACTGGTCTTGAACCACAGTTCCACCGACAGGAAGGTGCTGGTACGCAGCGTGTTCTCCGGCAGCTCCACAGTGGAGCTGGTGCCGTCGAAGCCCGCGGCGGTGTTGTTGCTGGAAGCCAGCGCACCGGGCCGCCCGAGGTCCACATCGTGGTACTGCGCGTTATTCAGCCCGGTCGCTGAAGGCGCCTCGCTCGCCGCCTTCGCCCCCTCGCTCTCGCCCAGACGCCAGTAGGAAACCGGTGCCTCATCCAGCACGGTGGCGCGGTAGACCGAGCCGTCGGCGTACTCATAGAGGGTGCAGGCGGTGGTGGAGGCCGGCGGGCATACCTTCGTCAGGCGGTCACCGCTGTAGGTGTAGGTCCACGTCAGGCCCGGCGCGTTGGGACCGGCCGCATTGGTGGTCACGGACGCCACGTGCCCATTCGCCCAGGTGAAGGACAGCATCCGCCCGGACGAGACGTCCGTCACCGACTTCAGCGGCTGCGGGTCGCCCTCAGCAGGGCGCGAGGAGAAGAGCTTCTGCACGCGCCCCGCACTGTCGGTGACGCTTTGCAGCTCCCCCCATTCATTGAATCGGTAGACCACACCGGAGCGCAGGCGCAGCGTCCAGTAGTTGTATTCTCCCGCTTCCTGATGGACCGTGAGGGTCATGGTGTTCCCCGACGGCCCGGCAAAGGATCCGCCGGGGTTCTTGCCGAACTGAATACGGGATCCGTCTTCCATCGTGACCTTGACGAGGGAACCGGGCTCGCCCCAGGGGATTCCCTCCAGGCGCATGTCGAAGCGCGACGCCCAGCCCAAGCCGAACGCGGTCTGGGTGCGCGGGTCAAGGGAGTTGTAGGTGCGGGTCACGGCCAGTTCCGGGCCCACGGACGGCATCGCGGCGTCCGTGGAGGAGGTGGAGTAGTTGCCGGCCCGGTAGCCGAACTCGTGCCCGTCGTCTCCCCCCAGCTGGGAGGTGACCGGGGGCTGCGGTACCTCGGCGGTGAAGAAGGCCGGTCCCGGCCGCGCGGAGGAGTCCTTGCCGTCGTAGGCGTAGGAGTACCAGGCGTAGCGCTTGCCCCACGTCAGCCAGCCGACCGGCACGCTCCACTGCTGCGCGGCACTGCGCGCGCCGCTGCGGCAGTTCACGCGGGCGTCCTTGCCGTTGACCTCGCATACTTCGAAGGAGTACTGGAGCGAGCTGGGGTAGTGGTCGGGGTCCTTGCCCTGCGCCCACAGCGTCGGGGTCACCGAGTTGACCACCACACCGCTCGCGGGGGCCTCGGCGGTGAGGTACGGCGGGAGGTTGACCGCGTCGAACTTGATCGCATACCCGGGCACGCCCTCGCTGTTGAAGGCGGCGTTGCCGTAGTCGTCCATCGTCCACACGAGCGTGTAGGTCGCCGGAGTCAGCGGAGCGATCTTGGCTTCCAGGGTGACACTGGCGCCCGGGGCGACATCGTTGGGCATCGGCGTCCAGCGGATCTTGGCAGCATCCCGGATGCGGTTGCCCGACGCGTCATACAGGTCGTACTTCAGCTTGATGTTGCCGCCCTTGGGCCACGTCTGCTGGCCCCGGTTGGTGACCGTGACCTTCATCGAGCCCTCGGCCGTCGCCGTCACCGGGCTCACGAATCCGCCGACCTGGTAGGCGGCACCGTACTTGGTCCAGGTGACGTCCAGGCTCGGCTTGCCGCCGGGGTAGTTGGCCGAGCCGAACTGCTTCCAGCTCTTGCTGTCCGTGACGGACGTCTTCACGGCCAGGCCGTAGTTGCTCTTGCGGCCGTGCGTCCAGTCGTCGACCAGCTGGCGGCCGTCATCGCGCAGCGGAATGCTCTCCCAGGCAGCCGCGCAGGCCCAGTTGGTGGTGTCCGGCGGACGCCAGCCGTGCGCGAAGCTCTTGGACGCCAGCGCGTTGCCGGTCGACGGCCCGGGATACTTCGTGGTCGTCTGCTCCGACCAGTTGGACGTGATCGGGTGGATGGTGACCGGCTTCGCGTCACACGAGTACGACCACGTGTTGTACAGGCTCAGGCTGGCGTTGACCACCCAGGCGTTCTTGAGGGTCTTTTCCACCCCCGCGAAGCGCAGCAGGCCGAGCGCCTTGCTGTCGCCGCCGTCGGGCGTGCCGACCTTCATGACCGTGGCACTGGTGAAGTTCTGGTTGTAGGGGGACTGGAGGTAGGTGGCCACGGTGGCGTCGAAGCGGCTGACCGAGGGGTCCACCTTGACCGGGAAGACCCGCGCGGGGTCGGCGAGCCATTGCTGATCCAGCGTGACGACCAGGATCTGTCGGCCGGCTTCCTCAGCCAGGCTGTAGCGGACGCCGGTGGATATCTGCCCCTCGTTGGTGTTCTCACCGACCTTGGCGTCCTCCATCCAGCCGGACGGCATCCACGCCTGCACAGTGCCCGCGGCATTCACGAACTCCAGCCCGCCGCTGTCGGCGAGCCGTGCCGTCACGCCGTTCAGCGCGAGCGGGAAGCGCCACTGGGTGGGCGCGTCCTTGCTCTTGAGGACGATCGTCTCCTTGACAGAATCGTTGCCCGCCAGCAGTTCCAGATCCGCTGACGTACGGATGTCCGGGTAGCGGATCATGCTGCCGTCCGTGCTGCCCTTGACCGCCGCGGCTCCCTCGACCGCGTAGCCCACCGACGCACTGTCGCCGTAGGCGATCTGCACGAGGGGGTCGCTGTTGGCATAGTCGCCGAAGGAGATCGGTGACTCGGTTGCGGCAGGCGCCCAGCCCTGGTCGGAGGCGGACATCGTGCGCGGCCCCGCCGAGCGGGCCAGCCGTGTGTCCACCTCCTTCCACTGGCCATCAGCACCGCGGAAGTTCACCGGCTCGTCGTAGAAGCGCGTCGTGCGGGTGCCGTCCTCATTCAGATAGGTACGCGCCTGCCGGTCCCGCTCCCCCACCAGCTCCTTGCTGGCCTTCGCATCGAAGCCGCTCGGGGCGACGGCATCCGGCGCGTCGACCGGCTGCGCCGTGCCCATCACCGGCGCAGCGGGGACCCCGCCCAGCGGCGATCCCTTGGGCAGTCCCGCGTCCTTGGGCAGCTCACCCGGCGCCCTGAGAGCACCACCGTGCCCGCCCGACGCATCCGCATCCGTGTCGTCGCCGGACACCCCGTGATCACGACCGCTCGCCGAACCCCAGCCCTGGCCCGGGGCCTTCCCCGCTTGCACAGACCCACCAGGCACGGCGGCCAGCACCGCCTGTTGGGTCCCAGCGAGCACCGCCATCAAGAACGCGACGAAAAGCACAAACGGACGTGCGGTACGCACAGCGAAAAATCCCCACCCAAAGAACGATCAAGAGAGACATGTTGTACAAGCCGACACGTCAATCACACAAGTTAGTCATACCTTCTTCTCCAATCCGTTACATTCGCAATCTTTCGACACAGGCCGATCCGGCACGGCAAGCGATCACCCCACGTCAAGCCAACTCAATACACAAGAAACGGAGTTACTAGGTCTGGGTCAGACATATGCAACCGCAATGCAAAACTCGCCACCCCTCGGGAAACCCAGCCCACGAGCAGCCCGAGGGCAACTCGTCATCGCCGCCCAGAACCCACCACCCCGCCACCCCGGCAGCAACCGGCCCCGGACACACGCACACGGCCGCCGAGCAACCGAACCGCACCCAGACGCGTGCGGACGTGCCAGCGCCTCGGTGATCACGTCTCGAGATGGACGTGCACGGCAAAAGACGACACACGACACCACGTCAACACCGGTTCAGAATACGTTCATAATTGCACCGTAATACACGATTTGCCTGGAATATCACCCGGGAAATGGGCTCATATCTGCGTAGCCTTGCTGTGGCTCAAGCGCACCACCCAGTTGGCCTGGGCCATAGCTCTGGGCTGCCGCATGCCGGAGGCCAGGGACAACGGTCAGCCGCACCGCGCCCTACGGGGAGACCACGTGACAGCTCCACAACACCCCTTATCCGCACACGCCATCGCTGCTCGCACCCGAAGACACGCCGCCGCAGTGCTCCTTGCCGGGAGCCTGTCGGCACTGGCCGGATGCAGCGGCAGCGACTCCCCCGCATCGTCCAAACCCAGCCCCACCCACACGGCTGTCTCGCGCTCTGCCAGTTCCACCGCTGACGCCGCAGACGCGGCCATCATCGCGGCATACACCGGCTCTTGGGACGCGCAGACCGAGGCCTACAGCAAGGCCTCTTCCGCGGGAACCAACCTTCAGAAGAACACCACCTTCAAGGCGCTGGCCGACGTCGAGAGCGACCTGGTGGCCATGCGGAAGGCCGGGCAGGTGACCACCGGCAGGCCGGTGATCCGTCCGAGGGTCGTCACCGTGACCCACGGCAGAGTCCCCACGGCGACGGTCGTCGACTGTGTCGACACGACGAACTGGACGCTGGTCGACAAGGCCTCGAAGCGGAAGGTGCCGCTGCCCACGACGCGGCTCATCACCTACGTCAGCACGGCAACGCTGGAACAGTGGGGGACAATGTGGATGGTCACCAAGCTGACCGCTCAAGAGCAGTCCTGTTAGCAGGGCGCCTCGCCGCCGCCACCGGGGCCTTAGTCCTGGCTTCGGCCTCGGTCGCGCACGCCGATCACGATCCGAATGTGCGTGCCGGGACCTGTCAGTCCGTCAAGTTCTGTGTCGGCGTTAGCGTCGGCGGCAAGACCGGCGGCACGACGGGGCAGGCGGGTGGGTCGAGCGGCAGCAGTGCCAGCGGCAGCAGGCTGAAGTGCCAGTACACCAAGGTCGAGCCGGAGCCTCCGCCCGCGCACCCGGCCTGGGAGGGCAAGGACCCTACGAAGTTCGACATGTACTTCATGTCGTGCTCGGACGGTGGCCTGGACAACCCCGACGGCTTCGTCGTCGTGCCGCAGGGGCAGCCACCCGTGCCGCAGGTCGATCCGCGGGAGCTGGCCCAGCGCGCGGTCGACTCCATGACGCTACTGGGACCGGACATCGCCAGCCCGAGGGCGGGCGGACGCTACACCGTGGGTGTCCCGATGTGGTTGTGGGTCCACCAGAGTCCCACTACCTACGGGCCGAATACCGCGTCGGCGTCGGCGGGCGGGATCACCGTCACCGCGACCGCAAAGGTGTCGAAGATCGTGTGGTCGATGGGCGACGGCGTCGCCGTGACCTGCTCTGGGCCCGGGACCCCGTACACCTCCTCCGAGGCCATGGCCCCGTCTCCGACCTGTGGGCACCTGTACACCACCACCTCGGCCGATGCCCACGGTGGCAGATTTCCGGTGACCGCGACGTCGACGTGGGCGATCGCCTGGCAGGGCGGCGGACAGGCCGGCCAGCTCACGGAAGTCCGCCACAGCGTCGTTGCGGTCGCCGTCGGCGAAGTCCAAGTCGTCCGATAGCGCCGCCGGAAGGAGACAACGGTGAGCAAGATCCCGCAGTATCCCGGCACCGCAGGCGCGAACGGTATCCCCCAGCAGCACGCTGTCGGCGGACCGGTGGCTCCGCCCCGGGTCTCGGCGCGCAGGCGGCGCCCCGGCGTCATCGCCCTGTCCCTGGCGCTGATCGCCGCCGGAGGCACCGGAGTTGCGGTCCTTGTGCTCCAGGTCGGCCACCGCACGCAGGTGGTGACCGTGGTCCGTGACGTCCAGGTCGGCCAGGTCCTGAGCCAGCACGACCTGGGCCGGGCGTCTCTTGCCCTGGACCCGGCTGTCAAGGCGGTGCGCGCCGACAACCTGGCGTCGGTGGTGGGCCAGCGGGCCGCCGTGGAACTGAAGCCCGGCTCCCTGCTCGCCCCCACCCAGGTGACGAAGGACCTGCTGGTGAAGCCCGGCGAGCAGGTGGTGCCGGTCGGTTTGGAGCCCAAGCAGATCCCCGCCACGGGGTTGGCGGCGGGCCAGAGGGTGCAGCTGGTGCACGTCCCGGCCCCAGGCAGCGCCGATGCGGGCAAGGCGCCGGAGGCGTCCCCCAAGACCCTTGTGGGCCGCATCGTGAAAGCCTCGGGCGCGGCACCCGGCACGGGGATCGTGGTCGTGGACGTGGCCACCGCCGCGACCGACGGCCCCACGGCCGCCGCGTGGGAGGCGGCCGGCACCCTGCGCCTGGTGCTGGCCGCTTTGGAGGGTCCGTGATGGCGGTGATCGCCCTCGCGGGCTGCAGCGGGGCGCCCGGCGTGACCACGACCGGCCTGGCCCTGCTGCTGGCGTGGCCGCTCAAGACGGGCCGGCGGATGATCCTGGCGGAGTGCGACCCGGACGGCGGCGCCGCGGCACACGGCCTGCTGCAGGGCACGCTCGGCGACCGCTACGGGCTGCGCAATCTCTCGGTGGCCGCCCGCACAGGAGAGTTCAGCGACGCCTTCTGGCGCCAGCTCATCGACCTGAGCCGCACAGACGGCCAGCGGGAGTCGCCGCGCGAGAGGCTGCTGCTGCCCGGCATCACCGACCCCGCGCACGCCGCGAGCCTCAGGCCGGTGTGGACGATCCTGGCTGAGATGTTCCGGGGCATCGACACCATGAGCGGCCACGACGTGCTCATCGACCTCGGCCGACGCGGCGCGTACGGGCCGAGCGGGGTGCTGGCCGAACAGGCGGATGCCACGGTCGTGGTGGCCCGCAACACCCTGCGCGGTCTGCACGCAGCCCAAAGTCGGGTGCGCGCCCTGCACGAACGCCTCGGTGACGTCAGTGTCCTTCTGATTGACGAGGGGCCGTATCCGGCGGGTGAGGTACGGCGCGTGCTACAGGTGCCGGTGACCGCCACCCTGCCCTACGCACCGGACGAGGCCCGCGTGCTGTCCGACGGCACCGAAGCTCCCCGCCGGTTCACCAGCACGGCGCTCATGAAGGCCGCCCGCACCACCAGCCAGGTACTCATCCAGCGGGCCGCCCTGCGCCGGGAGCGCCTGCATCCACACGATCCGCGCGCAACGGACGGGGAGACACCCCATGCACGCTAGGCCCCTGCACCCCGACCCCACCGTGGCACCGCCGCCCCAGGAACACACACGCCAGACCAACGGCACGCCCACGCTCACGGGCGCCGCCTCAGGCACCCGACGGTCCGGAGCGGCGGTCCCCGCCGTCTCGGTCGACTACCGGGTGGTCCGGGAGATCGGGTCCCAGGTGGCCAAGCAGCGAGAGGAACTCCTCAAGGTGCGGCCCGGTATGGACCGGGCCAGTGAGGAACAGCGCTGCCTGCAGTGGATCGCCGAGGCCGTCGCGCTGTGGTCGGACGCCAAGGCGATGACGCCCCCGCAGGACGAGGCGCTGCGGCGCGCGGTGTACGACCTGCTGTTCCGCGCGGGCCGTTTGCAGCCGTATCTGGACGATGACCGGGTCGAGGACATCCTCATCCAGGGCCCCGGCGAGGTGTGGCTGGACTATGGCGCCGGCGAGCGGCGCCGGGTGGGGCCGGTCGCGGACTCGGAGGAGGAACTGCTGGAGCTCTTGCGGGAGCTGGCCCGCGGCTCCGGGCACAGCGAGCGCACCATCTCCACCGCCAGCCCGACGCTGGCTCTGTCCTTGGGGGACGGCTCGCGCCTGCAGGCCATCACGGGGCTGGGGCCGATGACGTACGCGGTCATCCGCCGCCACCGGGTCTCCCACGCGGATCTCGACGACCTGGTGCGCATGGGCACCCTTGATACGGTCCTGCGTGACTTCCTCGGCGCCGCCGTACGGGCCGGGAAGAACCTGATGATCGCGGGGAAGCAGAAGGCCGGGAAGACCACGCTGCTGCGGGCGCTGCTCAGGGAGTTCGACCCGCACTGCCGCTTCGCCACCATCCAGAGCGAGGACGAGCTGTTCGCCCACGCCACCGGCTACCACACGCAGGTGGTGTCCCTGGTGGGCCGCGAGTCCAACGGGGAGAAGGACGGCAGCGGGCGCGGCGCCGGTGAGGTCACGCTGCTGGACTTGATGCATCCGGCGCTGCGGATGTCGCTGGAGCGGATCGTGGTCGGCGAGGTCCGCGGACCGGAGATCGTCGCGATGATGCAGGCGCTGACGAACGGGTCGGGCGGCAACCTGTGCACCATCCACGCCCGGCGCCCCGACGTCGTCTTCGACCGGATCGCCGAGCTGTATGCGCTCGCCCAGGGCACGCTCTCCGAGCAGCTCGCCTACCGGCAGATTGCCAACGGGCTGGATTTCGTGGTGTTCATCGACATGACGGACGAGACGCAGATCGGCGGCCACCGTCACCGCTACGTCTCCCACGTCCTGGAGGTGACCGGGATCGGTGAGAGCGGGCGCCCGGCCACCAATGAGGTCTTCTCCCCCGGCCGCGAGTGGGGCGAGCTACGGGCCGTGCCGCGGATGGCACCGGCGTGTATCGACGACCTGCGCCGCGCCGGCTTCGACTCCGCTCTGCTGCAACAGCCCTACGGGGCCTGGACACAGCCGCTATCCCTGACGATGGGGGCGGGCCGATGACCTTATTGTGCGCCCTGCTCGGCGGCATGGCGCTCACCAGCGGGCTGCTCGGTGTCGTGGCGGGTGCCGTAGGCACCACAGCGCCGCGCCGGGCCCCGCTGCGCCTGCGCTGGCAGGCGGCGCTGCGCGGTGGGCGCCCTCGGGGCGCGGGCGCCCGGCTGCGCCGGCGCAGCGTGATGGCCGCAGGGGGTGTGATCTGCGTGGCCGTGTGGCTGATCAGCGGGAATCTTGTCGGCGGTGCGCTGCTGGGCGCGGCCGTCATCGGCGTGCCCTGGCTGATCACCCCGGCACGGATGGCCAAGGAGCACATCGGCCGCCTCGAAGGCCTGAGCGAGTGGACCCAGCGCCTGGCCGGTCTGCTCCGCCTCGGCATGGGCCTGGAACAGGCGATGATCACCAGCCGTCAGGGGGCACCCGGCGAGCTCGCCCCGCAGATCGTCACCCTGTCCGACCGGCTGCGGCTGGGCTGGCGGCCCCAGGGAGCGCTGCGTGCGTTCGCCGATGAACTGGACGATGTCACCGCGGACAAGGTCAGTGCCGCGCTCATCCTGGCAGCCGACGACCGCGGACCGGGCCTGGCACAGGCCCTGGAGGACCTGTCGGCAACCGTCCGCGAAGAAGTCGCGAAAAAACGCTCCATCGAGGCGGACCGGGCCAAACCCCGCACCACCGTGCGATGGATGACTCTCATCACCATCGCCGTCGTGGTGAGCGGGTTCTTCGTGCCGTCCTACACCCGCCCGTACTCCACCTTGCTGGGGCAGCTCGTCCTCGCCCTCCTGACGTGCGGGCTCGTCGGCGTGCTGACCCTGATGCGGCAGCTCGGCTCCTTCCGACGCATCCCCCGCTTCCTGGTCACCGACCCAGCCAGCACTGTCCGGCTGCCGATACCCGCACCGGAATTACCGGTGGCCGCTCACACGCCGCAAGGAGCCGCCTTGTGAACCTGCTGCCCGTCGTGATGACCGGTGCCACGGCCGGCACCGGACTCGCCCTCCTGATCCGCGAACTCCTCACACCCCAGCCCGCGCTGGCCACAGCCCTTGAACGCAGCGCCCCGGCGGACCTGAGGGCGCCCGAACCGGATCTGGACCGCGAGGAGAGGTGGGGCCGGTGGCTGCTGGCCCGCGTGGGGCGGCTGCCGGGCGTGCGGGTGCCCACCACGGACCTGGCTCTGCTCGGGCAGGGGCCGGGCCAGTTCATGCTCAAGAAGACCGCGCTCGCCGCCTTCGGCCTGCTCGGCCCGCCAATCGCCGCGATTCCGTGGACCATCGCCGGTGTGGGCCTGCCCTTCTACGTACCCACGGGTGCTGGGCTTCTCGTCGCAGGCGTGCTGTTCCTTATCCCCGATCTCGCCGTACGCGACCAGGCCAAGCGGGCACGCGACCAATTCGCCCACGCCCTGTCCGCCTACCTGGACCTGGTCGCGCTCAAGCGGGCCGCCGACGCCGGCCCCGCCGAAGCCCTGGAGAAAGCCGCCCAAGTTGGTGAAGGGTGGCCCTTCCTGTATCTGCAGGGCGCGCTGCGCCGGGCCCGACTGGAGAAAATCCCGCCCTACCAAGCACTCGCGGACCTGTCCGTCCAGTACGGCCTGCCCGTCCTGGACGACGTCGCCGACATCATGCGCGGCTCAGCTACCGACGGCGCCGCCGTCTACAAGGCGCTGCGTGCCCGCACCGCCGCCCTCGACGCCGAACTGCTCGCCGATCAGGCCGCCGAGGCGAACGCGGCCAGCGAATCGATGACCGCGCCTGGAGCCCTCCTGGCCGTCCTGATGATGCTCCTGATGGCCTTCCCCGCCGTCATACGCATGCTGACCGTCTAAAACGACCGCCGCCTCGCCAAACGCTCCACAACGAAAGGCAAGCACATGACGCACATCGCAGCCCGCACCCGCCGTGCTGTGCTCCAGCTGACCACGCGCGTTCGAGCAAGCCTTCGCAAGGCTGCCCGCCGGCCCGACCAGGGCGACATCTCCATCACCACCGCCATCATCTGGGGCTCCGCCATCCTCGGCGCCATCCTGATCTCCGGATCCATGGCCATCGTCATCGCCAAATACAACGGCCACGTCCTCGGCCTGTGATGACTCCCTCGAGGCAACTGACCAACGGACGGCACAAGCGACGATGGCGCGATGACCACGGCGATACCGCCATTCAGATGGCGATCATCTTCCCGTTCGTGCTGCTCGCCACGGTCACCGTCATCCAGGCCTCCCTGTGGTACTACGCCCGCCAGATCGCCCTGACCGCGGCCCGTGAAGGCCTCACCACCGCCCGCGCCTACCACTCCACCCCCGCCGAGGGTGCGGCCCAGGCACGCAACGTGCTGGCGCGTACCGCCGGGGACAGCCTGCACCGCTACAGCGTCGCAGCCAGCACCGACGGGCAGCGTGTGCGGGTGCGGGTTTCGGGCACAGCCCCGTCGATCCTGCCGGGTGTGCCGGGTCTGCGGGTGACCCAGTCAGCGTCCGGGCCCCTGGAACGCTGGGTGGCAAGGCCGTGAAACAGGCGCGATGCGCAGCCCAATGGGCCCGCACACGACATGGTGACGAGGGCAGCGCCGCGATCGAGGCGACCATCATCCTCCCCGCATTGATCATGTTCGTGTGTCTGGCGCTCGCCGGCGGCCGGATCGTCACCTCCGGCGCGAAGATCGACGCGGCGGCCCAGGATGCGGCGCGCGAAGCCTCGATCCACCGCACCGCCGCAGCGGCCCTAAGTGCCGCACGGTCGGCGGCTGATGAGTCCTTGCAGGACCAGGGCATCGCGTGCGCATCGACCAGCGTCAGCATCGACACCGGCGGTCTGCGCGTGCCCGTCGGGCAGGTCGGCACCGTCACGGTCACCGTGACCTGCACGGTCCCCCTGGCCGACCTCCTGCTGCCGGGCCTGCCAGGAGCCAAAACACTCACCGCGACGGCGACCTCGGTAGTGGACCAGTACCGGCAAAGAGCCCTGGGCCTCCCCCATCCCCAAGTCACGGCTGCCGCCGAACCCACGGCTGTTTCGACACGGGGTGCCTGATGCACTTCCCTCACAGGTGCCTGCGCCGCGCACGACGGGACGACCGGGGTGGCGTCAGCGTATTCGTCGCCGTGTGCGTCACCGCGCTGATCGGCATCATCGGCGTCGCCGTTGACGGCGGCAGCACGATGCGGGCAACCGAACGCGCCGACTACCTCGCCGGCGAAGCCGCCCGGGCGGGCGGGCAAGCCCTGAGCCCCGCCGCCGCGATCAGCGGGACAGCGACCGTCGTGGAACCGCAGGCTGCACAGGCGGCAGCCCAGGCGTACCTGCGCTCCGCCGGTGCCAACGGAACGGCCACCGTGTCCGGCGACGGCAAGACGCTCACCGTCACGATCACCGCCTCCTGCCCCACGAAATTCCTCGCCGCGGTGGGCATCGGCTCTCTGCCGGTGACCGGCCACGCCACGGCCACCCTCCTGCAGGGCGTCACCGCCCCAGAAGGGCCAGGGCACTGATGCGCACCACCAGCTCCCTGCACGCCGCATCCCCGGGCCGCACGCTGGTGCGGGTCCTCACGGCCGTGCTGGGTCTGCTGGCCCTAGTGACCACGGTCATCGGGCTGCCGCTGTTGCTGGCGTGGGCCACCCCGGCCATCTGGGCTGCCACCCACGACGACGTCGTACACCTGCTGGACCGACAGGACACCGGCGCGGTGTTCCTGCTGCTGCTCGTCACGGCCGGCTGGGCCGGGTGGGGGCAGTTCACGTTCTGCGCCGTACGCGAACTCATCGCCCAGGTGCGGGGCCGTGCCTGGCATGTCCCGCGCGGAATGGGTGCCTCGCAGCGCGCCGCAGCCCTGCTGATCGGCAGCATCGTGGCGCTCCTGCCCACCAGCGCGGCCCTCGCCTCCACCCCACCCACCGGGCAGACCGCCACGGCGGCCCGCCTGCCCGGGCAGACCCCGGCACCGCAGGCCACTCAGACCGAAGACGGCACGACGCCCGAAGCGGCCACGGCGGCAGCCAGCACGACGTACACCGTGCGACAGACGCGGCCCGCGCAGAGCCTGTGGGGCATCGCCGAGCAGCAGTTGGGCGACGGCGAGCGGTGGCGGGAGATCGCCGAGCTCAACGAGGGGCGCACCATGGCCGACGGCACACCATTCCGGGCGAACCGCTTCCTCCAGCCCGGCTGGCAGCTACGGATGCCCGGGACCGGCAAAGCGGCGGAGGGCGCCCGTACGCAGCGGGGGGACAGCACCCCTGCTCAGGTGCGGGGCGAGCGCGCGGTCACGGTCCACCCGGGCGACTCCCTGTCGAGGATCGCGGCAGAGGAACTCGGCGACGGGAACCAGTGGTCCCGCCTGTTCGAAGTCAGCCGGGGTACACCCCAGCCGCATGGCCTGCCCGCGATTACCAACCCGGACGTCATCTACCCGGGTCAGCAGGTGACCGTGCCCGGCACCCAGCAGCCCCGACATTCTCAGGGCCACACCCGAGGTGACGACACCGGTCATCGGCAGACCGCTCCCCCAGCCACCCAGAATCCCGAGGCTGCGCAGAAGCCGGCCCAGAGCCCAGGCGACGGGGCCGGCCGTGCGCCGAGCCAGACCGACGCGCCTGCTCCCCACGCGTCGTCCGCCAGCCCGCCGTCCCAGCGCCCGGCACAGCCCGGGCGGGAGCAGGCATCGCCGTCCACCAGCACCCCCACCGCACCCCGGGCCCGTACAACGTCCCCGACCACTGCGCCGCTGCCGCCAGCTCAATCGTCCAGCACCCCTACCTCCCCGCCCACCGCGCAGGGCCAGGCCACCCCGGCGACGGCTCCCGCCAGCAGCCCGCTGAACCAACGCACCGTGCTCGGCGCCGGCGCACTGCTCGCGGCTGCTGTCACCAGCGCGCTCGCCCTGCGCCGCACCCTGCAGCGCCGCCGCCGCAAACCCGGCGAGACAATCGCCATCGCGCCACAGACATCCACTGCCGAGGCCCAGTTGGCGGCAGCCGCCGACAAAGACGACGCACCCCGCCTGGACGCGGCACTGCGCACCCTCGCCCACCACCTAGCCCAGCGGGACGACGACACCACGCTGCTGCCACCGCTGCGGGCCGCCCGGATCGGAACCCGGACCATCGAGGTACTGCCCGAGGACCAGGCCCAGGAACCAGTAGCACCCTTCACCGCCGGACAGGGCGGCTGGTGGGTCCTGCCCGCTGACGCCACCCTCCTGGACGAAGAGGCCGCCCAGGACATACCGCCGCCCTATCCCACACTGGTCACCATCGGCAGCACCACAGCGGGCGACCTGCTGCTCCTCAACCTCGCACAGCTGCCCGCCCTCCTGCTGGACGGCACCCCACTCCACATCACCGAGGTCTGTACCTCCCTCGCCCTCGAACTCGCCATGAGCCCGTGGGCCGCAGGCGCCGAGATTGTCACCGTCGGATTCGGTGAGGAATTGCCACAGCTGCTGCCCACCGCGCGGATCACCCACCTGCGCCAAGCCACCCATGCACTGCGCGACCTGAGCGAACGACTGCTGGAGACACACCAGATACCGGACACAGCGCATCATCCCTATGTGCTTCTGTGCGCATCCGCGCTGGGCCCGGACATCTCCTGGCAGTTCGCTGACCTCCTCGACACAGCCAGATCCCTCCCCGTCACACTGATCGCCCCGGCGAACACGGCGTGCGGCCACTTCCCCCAGGCGGAAACCCTCAACGCTTCCCTCAACGCCCCCCAGACCCTGGACTGCACCGGCACGACGATCACCGTGCAGCGCCTGGAACACGCCGCCTACCAGCAGATCGCCAACGCCCTCAAAGCCTCCGGACAGCCACCTCAACCGGCCGCAGGAGCCTGGAAGGACGTCCCGGACGAGCCCGGCGCCATCCAGCAGACCAACCCGACACCAACCCAGGAACTCCCTGTGCCCGAAGCCACCACTTCCCCAGGTCCGAAGCCGACAGTGACCACAGAGGCCACAGACGAGGTGTTCCCGGCCCTGCTCGCCGCCACCACCAATCCCTCCGGGATCCGCCTCCAGACCGTCCCCAGGGCATCGCAGCCACGCGAAGCCGAAGCCGAACCGAGCGCCCAAGCAGCAGCTCCCCGGACCCCCGTCTCCCCGACGCCCATTTCCGCCCTCACCAACCCGCGGGCGGCACGAGGCGACACTCCCGCAGCCTCCGGCGTGCAAGGGGGACCTCCCACGGTGGCTGACCGCACCGCACCCGACCTGCACGCCCCCGAGATCCGCGTCCTCGGCCCGGTGGACGTGACGGGCGTGGACAACACCGGCCACGGCCCGAAGTTGCAGCAACTCGCCGCACTTCTCTACTTCCGGCCCGGGCGCAGCGCCGAAGTCCTGTGTGCCGACATGGACCCCAGCCATCCGTGGACGACGCGCACCCTCAACACACGGATCCAGGGCCTGCGCAGCTGCCTGGGCAGCGACCCCTCCGGCACCCTCTACGTCCCCCGACGCAAGACCCGCGAAGACCCCTACCAACTCGCCCCAAGCGTGCGCTGCGACTGGAGCCACTTCCTGCGCCTCTCCGAACGCGCACTGCCGATGGGACCGGCAGGCCTCGCCGACCTGGAAGCGGCACTGGCACTGGTACGAGGCACGCCGTTCGGCGGCCAGCCGCCGCCGTGGGCCGAGCCCTTGCAGCAGGAGATGCTTACCCGGATCATCGACGTCGCCCACACCGTGACCACCCACCGCACCCCCCAAGGCCCACACCACGACCTGACCGCCGCACGCCACGCCATCGTGACCGGCCTCGGCGTCGATGAATCGGCCGAGGTTCTGTACCGGGCCTGGATCCGGCTGGAAGCAGCGTGTGGGAACCGCTCGGGACTGCATACCGCCATCACCCGCGTCCAACACGTCAACCAGACACTCGGCTGCTCCCTGGAGACCGAGACGGAACAACTCATCGACGAACTCCTCAACGCCCGCAAGGCCTAAGTGCCGTCTGAAGACTGTCCTGTATAAGCGCGTGAGCTGGGGCTTTGTCTGACGGTACGGTCGCTGGGTGGAGTCGAAGCGGTGGAACGAGTGCCCGTTGCACGGGGCCGGCATGCTTCCTGATTACCTGGTCGGGCGACGCCTTAAACGAGTGCTGGCATCGTGGCACCTGTACGGCACGGAGCCGCGGTCCGGACCGCTGGATGTGTGGCTGATCGACGGCGAGGAGACCGCCACCCACGTCACGACCGGGTCGGAATGGTGCCTGATCGTACAGACATGGCTCCCTTTCGAGGGATACGCGATGGCGGAGCCGGGCCGCATCCAGGTGGCGCCAGCTGACGGCGAGACCCCTTTCGCGGACCACCTCGGCGCAACGGTCCTGGCGGTACGCGAAGAAACGGACCCGGATCTCGGACGGATCGCACTGGAGATCACTTTCGGCTCCGGCCGTGTCCGGTGCGACACCTGGTCCGGGGATCTGCGCCTGTCCAGCGAGTGATCAGCACGCCGGTACCGGCGGGAACCGTGTGAGGTATCGCCGTGTCTGGTGTGATCACGGCGTTGGCACCGTCCTGGACTGTCCCGTTCACCAGGCCCCGAGCCCGCGCCAGTGCGGCAAGCTGATCACGATGCTGCCACGTGAAGGGGCAGACGCGGTCCGCCGAGGCCAGCCGTGGAAGCAGGGGGCTGGAGGACCGGGCGCTGCTGGTCTGCGGTGTACTGGCGCACCAACGTGACGCTGCGCGAGCTCATCCTGTCCAAGTCCGCGGCCGACCGCATCAAGTCGTCCAGCAGACAGCGTTTCGCACCGGCAACGTTCTGGTGCTCGTCTCCGACTCGCCGGGACTCATAGAGGCCCATCTGGGCAAGGCGCTCCCCAAGGTGACCGAGGTAAACCCCCGACCCCACGGTCGCGCCGGCAGCCCCGCCACCACCGTGCAGCGAACCACGTACTCGCCGCGCCCTGGGCCGCGCCGGCTCACATCCCGCGTGGAGACCGTGTGAAGAAAATGATCATGACGGGCAGCCAGCGCTTAACCTCGCCAAATGAAACTTTTGTTCGGACGAAGAAGCCGCCTCGCCCAGCTGACACTCGGGGCGACCGTAGCCGCCTCCTTCCTGCTCCCCGTCCAGCCCGCCCAGGCCGCCTCCGGCCTGGACCCGTTCGCCGCGAACTTCACCCTCACGCGCGTAGACGGGGACAAGACCACCCTCATCGACTCGGCCGAGACCTCCGGTGTCACCAAGGCGTCCGTCACCGACGTCCTGGGCACCCGCACGGGACGCCCGGGCCTCTGCCACGCCACCGGCCTCAACGCCGCCCTCAAACCCGACGGCTACTGCTGGGATGACGAGGACGACAGGTCCAACTACGCCGATGGTGCGGGCGGTTGGATGCCACAGGGCTTCGCCGGCTCGCATGCCGCCACCCCTGACGGGCTCTACCAGGGGCGTTCCCTGACCGCCACCTCCTGGTACCACGGCACGTATGTCAGCGGCCGCACTCCGCCGACCATCGAGGACTATGCGAGGGTCTCGATCGCGGAGTCGGCCGGCGGCCAGGTCAAGTACGGCCACATCGCACTCGTGGAACCGATCAGCGGCAACTTCAAGTCGCTCCAGTACCCCTCGCACTCGGACGGCGTCGCCTGGTACGGCAACCGGCTGTTCGTCGCCAACGGCGCGGAACTGCAGGTCTTCGACCTGACGCGCATGTGGCGCATGACCGACACCACGAGCGCCTCCACCGGTCTGGCCGCGGGCAAGACCTCCGCCCGCTACCACCTCTGGGCGATGCCGCTCGTCGCGCGTTACAGCACCGTCAGCAGCGCCCAGGTCGACAAGCTCTCCACGGCGTACGTCAACAACAGCCCCCGCGCCTGCGGCCCGTCCGTCGTCGGAAGCGAGCTGTGCCTGAGCAGCCTGAGCATCGACAGTTCCGGTACGACGCCGGTCCTGGTCTCGGCGGAGAACCGGAACGGCGCGGGTGCGCGCATCGTCCGCTGGCCCCTGTCGGCCCTCGGGACCGGCCTGCCCACCAAGGTGGCCTCGGAGACCACGGGCTACACCTCTCCCGTGTGGGGAATCCAGGGCACGGCCACCGACGGCACCACCTACTACATGAGCGGCACCTGCCCGACGTACTGGCCGGGCGGCACCGAGCTCTACTCCTGCATCCACGTGGCCAAGCCCGGTGAAGCGCCGCACGTCCTCACCCAGGCGCCCCAGCTGACCCAGGGACTGTCGTGGGACCCCCATGCCAAGCGGCTCTGGGGCGCCAACGAGGCACTGGTGGACTCCAGCGGACCGCGCCGGGTCGTCTTCAACGTCGACCCCGAAGCCGGTAAGCCCGTCGACGGCTGGAGCTGGCTCACCAACTTCCACCAGGCGGGTTCCGTCTGCGCGACCCCCCAGGGCAACGCCACCGCCAACGGCACCCCCATCACCGTGTGGACCTGCACGGGCTCGGACAGCCAGCGATGGAAGTATGAGAACGGTCTGATCGTCCACAAGGCGAGCGGCAAGTGCATCACGCCCGAGGCCAACGGCGCCAACACCAACGGCGCGCTGCTGACCCTGTGGACCTGCAACCCCGCCAGCGACGTCCAGAGGTTCTCCCCGGCCGCGGACGGCGTCGCCGTCAACGCCTACGGCAAGGCCATCACGCCCAAGGGCAACTCCCTAGGCAACGGCGTCTGGCTGACCCTGTGGACCCAGGGCAGCCCCACGCCCGACGTCCAGGACTGGGTGATCAAGGGCTTCTAGCCCCACCCCGTGCGGCTCCCGTTCCGCGATGTACCGGCGCGGACGCGGACCCCGTACGAGCACGGCCGTACGGCCCGAGGGAGGCGCCCCGCGAGTACGGGGGCGCCTCCCTCCTCACGGATCGGCCCCGGAGTCCTAGCCCGGACACCAGGGAGCAAGTAACCCGCCAGTAGGTTTCGACCCTGGCCCTTCGATCCGAAGGCGCTGGTGACCGGCGGAACGGCGAAGGCCTTCGACATGTCGCAGGTCGGAAGCCCCTTGATTTTGAAGCCCGGATGGCTTGCTACGGGGTCTCGGTCCCGAGGGTGCTGACGCGGTTCGCGTACTCGCGGCGGGCCTTGCGCTGGGCGGGGATCGCTGCGGGGGCGTCGAGCGGCTGGCAGCGGCCGAGGAGTTGACGGTGGACCGAGGGCACCGCGGGGACGCGGAGGGTGTAGCCCTGGCCGCGCCGTACGGTCACGCCCTGGTCGAGCGCGGCCTGCTCGGCGGGCTCCAGGTCGGCCGCGCGGAGGAAGTCGGCGACCTTGCCCGGCATGTCGAGGGTGACCGGCAACTCCGGGGCCGGGGCGTCCTGGTGGTCGGTGGTGTGCTCGGGCATGAGGTCGGCGACGGCCGTGCGGATGGCACCCCGGCTGACGTGGTGGTCGCGGGCCAGACCGGCGATGGACCGGCCGCCCAGGTACCCGGCGCGCACGGCGGCGGCCTACGCGGCCGTGACGGCCGGGCGGCGTCCGCCCTTGTTACCCTTGGCCTCGGCGGCGCGCAGTCCGTCGTAGGTCAGTTCACGCTGGAGGTCGCGCTGGAGTTCGCCGGCGGCGGCGAGGGTCTGCACCATGAACTTCACGGTGGACAGCAGCTCGCCGGTGCGCGGGTGGCGGGCGGTGAGGTCCATGGCGGAGAACGCGCCGTCGTGGATGCGCAGGGCGAGGCGGTCGCGGTGGAGGACGTCGAGGAGGTCGAGAATGTGCCCGGTGCCGCGCACCAGGCGGAACATCTCGGAGATGTGCACGGTGTCGCCCGGCCGCGCGTACATCAGCAGCTCGCTGAACTTCGGCCGCTCAAGCGGGTGGAGGCGGCTGGAGGTGCCCGGCTCCTCCTCGAAGACGACCGGGTCCTCGATCCCGGCCTCGTCCAGGACGAGGTTCTGACGGTCGGTCGACTGCTGGTCGGTCGAGACCCGCTTGTAGACCAGGTTCGCCACCGAGTGCCCCTTCCTTGCGGAGGAATGGACCCTATCTGTCGTCAAACCCTGTCAGCAATCACCATCGGATCTGATTGGATTCGGGCCGCCGCGAGCCCTTGGATTGCACGGGTTCATTGGACGCGCACGCAGCCTGTCGTCATTCGAACGTTTGCCGACGCCTACGGAACGCCGCCCGGGCCGAGTAGCTCAGCGGGTTGAGCGCCGCTACCTGCGTGGCGGAGGTCGCGGGTTCGAATCCCGCCTCACGATCGCCGGACCGATCTTGATTTCGGGCATATCTTCATTTCGGCGAATCGTCAGGTCTTGCGCACGGCGCCGGTGAAGCCGGCGATGAACAGGGTGGCCGACGCCCACGCGGCCAGCTGCAGCAGCCAGCCCGCGACGGTGAGGGTCTGCCCTGCATGGGTGCCGGTGGGGGCACACAGGTCAGCCGCCCCCGTCTTGACCGCTGGCAGACCCAGATCCATACCCACGCCGACCCGCTCCACGACGCTGCAGGGCGTCGTGGGTGTGCTCGCGCGGGCGGTGTGCTCCAGGCCGCCGCCCGGCCCGCCGAGGACGACCGCCAGCGCGACCGAGCTGGCGACGACGGCGAACAGCAGCAGCAGCGCTCGCCAGGGTTGATAACCGAAGCCGAGGGCCAGCCCGGTGAATCGGGCCCAGGCCCGGTCACGCCAGCGAAGCCCGCCGCGGTCGATCTGGTCCCGCCGCTGCGCCATGAGAATGTCCCGCACCTCGCTGTCGTGACCGGCCGCCCGGTGGACGGCGGCCAACTGCTGGTACGGCTGAGCGGAGTAGCCGGGCGTGTGGTCACGCAACAGCTCCAGCCACCTGGACAACCCGACCGGCGCCGGCAGGTCCCCGTAGGTCAGCCCGTCGATGCCGACCAGGGCCCCCGTGGCCTGACCCGACCGAGTCACCCCGCTGGTGTCCAACCACAGCGAACCGACCGACACGCCGTTCAAGGCGAGCACGGAGTGTCCGGCGCCGGTTGCCCGGAACCCGGCACGGAGGAACACGGCTCGGTCGACCCGCAGACCGTCGGCGTGCAGGGCCGGTCCGGACATGTTCTCTAACCGCGCCTCGTCGCAATCCAGCAGACCGAGGTGGGCATCGACCAGCTGGACCGAGCCGGTTGCCCGGAACCCGGCCCGGAGGAACACGGCTCGGTCGACCCGCAGACCGTCGGCGTGCAGGGCGGGACCGGAGGTGTTCGCCAACCGCGCACCGTCGCATGCCAGCCGACCGAGATGGGCGTAGGCGAACCGGACCGTGCCTTGTTCGCCGACGCCGGTGGCCTGGAACCCGTCGCGGAGGAACACGCTGTGATCGACCCGCAGAAACTCGGCGTGCAGGGCAGGACCGGACGTGTTCGCCAGCCGCGCACCGTCGCAATCCAGCAGACCGAGGTGGGCGCCGAGGAACCGGACCGCGCCGGAAGGTGTGTCGGCGTTGGCAACCGCTCCGCGCATCGTCATCGCCGGCGCGGTGAAGCGTGCGGCGTCAACCGGTGGGTCGTGCGAATCCGCGGGGTGCCCGAAACAGGAACCGTCCAGCACGAGGCCGGTCAGCTGGCTGTCGCACAGGTTCAGACCGTCGGGGACGAAGCAGTCGACCAGCTCGACCCGCAGATCGCTGGTGATGTTCGCCAGGTCGACGCGGCCGGTGATGCGCGCCCCGCGCAGCCGCAGCCCGTGCGGGTCCGCCTCGATGTCCCGGCGGCGGCGGACCAGGTCACGGATCAGCGCCGCCGGGACGGTGTGAGTGCTGTCCCAGGACCGCATCGCGGCCTCGTCGACCGGCCCGTCACCGGCCAGGTCCAGCATCTCGCCGTCGCGGACCGCGTCGAGCAGGCTCTGCTCCAACCAATCGGCTGCCATCCGAGCATGCTGGCCTGCCCCACCGCACGACGGCAAGCACGCCGACACGAGGCGCCGTTGAGCCCGCTGGTCGTCTTCAGGAGGGAAGAAATACGCCGGAAACGTGCCGTAGGCTGGCGGAGTCCCCAGATTGAGACTGAGCCTCCTGCGTCGGGCACGAGCAGACCCCGATCGAGAAGGGCCCCTTGCGTCTACGCCGGGCCGCTTGGGGAATGCTCCTCAAGCGGCCCGAAGCCCTCAGGCACAGTGATCCCGAACCGCTGGCACAGCAAGGGCACGTCGTGGCGATCGACATCACGAGCCGGATAGCCGGTATGCCAGCGCACCGCCCACTCGGCCGACTCGCACCGAACCGCAGTCCCGGCAATCGAACCACGTCCGGCGAGTGCTTCAGCCGGAAAAGGACCGCCCTCCACCACGGATCCGTAGTGCAGTGATCCGTCCGCGAGCGGCTCGTAGAGGTGCAAGTCGACCCGCAACCGAACGCCGTCGTGCAAGACGAAGTTCCACGGCCTGTCACCAGGCCACGGGAAGATCCGGTCGACACCAGCCTCAGCAAACGCGACGAACAACTGCTCAAGATGTGCGGCCGGCGCCCATACATCAAGGTCGGAATGTTCTCGCGTCTGCTCCCCAAGCAGCGCATCCACGCCCCACCCGCCCCCAATACACGCATGTACGCCGTGAGCGTCGAGCCGCTCCACAAGCGCGACTACATCCTTGGCTGACATCGAATAGTTGCTCACCGCATCAGGGTAGAGGCCAGCCCGACCCCACATCTGGCGATTACTACGGGCTTCACTGGACCCGGGATAACCGGTCCCCCTTGCCCAGGTCCAGACCACCCACGGCCCGGACATCGGCACCCCTGTCTGCCTTGCCTGTCGGTAAACCATCGAATGACGACAGGCGGGCGGCTGGAGCAAGTGAAGCGAATGGTTGGCGCTTGAGAGTTCGAGCTGCTCAATCCCATGAGGTTCATGGGTGTCGGGCGAGCCATTCCTGCAACTCGCGGTGACGGAACTGATATGTGCTCCCGGATGTACGCAATAGTCCAGCGTCGCAGGACCAGGCGAGAAAGGCTCCCAGCCGCCAGGGCAGCCGTGCCCGTGCACACAGCAGAAGGGCCAGATAGCGGCGACCTGCGCGGATTCGCATCGCGCCAATCAACAACGCTAGTACCAGTCCGTACGTCACTCCCGTCTCAAGACTAGACCAGAGCCCTTCCGGCCCTGCAAGGCCCTCCGGGAGTCCGAGCAAGAGGCTGAGCGTCGCCCCGTAGGCGAAAGCGGAAGCTGTTCCGGCCAGTGTGTCACCGCGCAACGGGCCCCATGGGTCTGCGGCATCTTGTGTCGTGCCGCCTCTCGGGGAGGCCGAGATACCTGCCACAACACCGAATGGGAGACCGCAGAACGCCCCAAGCACGAGACCGTCTCCGATGAGGGAGAGACCAAAGGGCCCATAGAACGAAAGGTCGGGGTCGATTACCGGCACAAGCCAGAGGGTGCAGGCGCATAGAGCCCACACCGTGAGCCCGGCTGCCGCGCCGACTCTCCATCGACGACGAACCAGGCGACGCCTGGCTGACGTCCCCCGCCGCGGCCAGCGCGCGCTGGAGGGCGGCGGTGTGTGGCGGGTTCCGGCTCTGTATGCGAGGGCCAGCATGACACCGCAGATTCCGACAGCTGTGACGTTCTTTCCGGTAGCGGTGGTGACCTGCGGTACCTGCGCGTAGAAGAGGGCTGCACCCGGCAAGAAGATCAGAAGAGACAAGAGCACATCGACTGCTCGCACACGCCTTTGGCCAGCCAGCCTCCACAGCCGGTGAAGAACGAGTTCACTGGCCGGGCCGACAGCACCACGCGTCTCGGGAGCGGAGTCTGCGCCGGCTTCCAGGTAGGTCGCCATGCAGGCGAGCCAGTCGTGAACCTGGGCCGAGGTGTAAGGCACACCGGTGCCGGAGTGAACGCCGGTGACGGCGGGAATGTAGCGAGCGAGCAGGTATTCCTCCAGTTCGGCTGGGGAGGTGTGTGCCAGCAGCTCGGAAGGATCTCCGGATTCTGCGTAGACGGTGGCGGCGAGCGTCAGCCGCCACGGCGTCGACAGAACGCGTGCGAGGATCCCGGCCGGTTGACTTCGCAAGGTCTCCAGCACTGGGTCCCAGCGCTCTGGGCGATAGACCCGACGCGCAGTCAGGTATGTGTGTGCCTGTGGTGCGGTCACGGGAAAGAGTTCGATGTAGGCCGTATCCGGCACGTGGTGTCCGGCTGCGGCCAGGGCGTCGTACTGGGCCGTGCGGCACGTGAGCACGAAGGGAGCGCCATCAACGCCGTTCTGGTAGGCGTCCAGAGCTTTGAGCGCGGCCTTGGCTCTTGAGTCACGTACGGCGGTGGCAGGTGCGTCCATCTCGTCCAGTCCGTCCAGGACAGGCAAGATACGACCCCGCTCCACGAGATCCTTGGCCACTTGAGGAGCGCGGTCGAAGTCCTGGACCAGTCGGCTGACGAGCCACGTCTTCAGGGGCACGGCGGGATCCCAGCTGGCCAGGCCCATGCGCACCGGCACCGGTTCGTCGGCGGTTCGTTCCTCGACGATCGCCAGCATCAGTTTGGTCGCCAGTACGGTCTTGCCAGCCCCAGGGCCTCCGGTGATGACGAGTCTGCGCGGGCGGGTGGCCCGAAAGTCATCGATCACGCGCTGCAAGGATCCGGCAGGTGCGTGCGGCACGACTGCCGAACGGCCCGGAGTTGGACAGAAGTCGAATCTGACGTCGATGGGCACCCGGTCTCCACCGAGCAGTTGACGCCAGTGCGCCCCTTCGGCGTTCTTGACCCAGCCAGCCAGGCGATCGGCTGCGGTCGTCAGATCCGTCTCGGGCCGACGGCGCAGTGCGATCAGCGCTGGCATCAGGCTCATGGCTCCGACCAGCAGTCCGATCACACTGGCGGTGTCCTGGGGTGCCAAGCCGCCACGTACCAGTGATCGCCCTACCCATGCCGCACATAGCGTCACCGTTAGCCCTGCCGCGATCAGCACTGCTCGCCATGTGCACCGGTGACGGCGGCCTCCCGCTTCCATGAGGGCACTCTTCTCAGCTGCGAGCGATGAACTGACGGGGAGGAAGGCTCCCCAGGTCAAGCCGCTTGTCCATGTCGAGACGGAAGGTGCCGTACGGGTTGACGTTCGACCAGAAGAGCGCGGTCAGCCCGCGCCGGTCCTCGTCCGAGAGCCTCTTGGCCCAGGCCGGTTCGGCAAGAACCTGCTGAAGCAGCAGGGTGTTGATGTGGACCAGGCTGGACTGGAGCAGGTGGAGCGCGAGCATCGAGGTCTCGGCGTGCTCCTTGTCCGGGCCGGTCAGCGCGCCGTCCTTGCCGTAGTGCAGCACGGTATTCGCCGAGTTCCAGTTCTCCACGACCAGGAGGCCGCCGTGGATCTCGCGGCGCAGGGCAGGGTTGGCGAGGTAGTCGCAGGCGAAGATGGTGCGCACGGCGCGGCCGAGTTCTTCGAGCGCGGCGTAGGTGGGGTGTTTGGGGCCGCCGCGGGTGAAACGGCGCAGGACCTGTTCCGCCTCCGTGGTGCCCAGGCGCAGGGCCGTGGCGTACTTGACCATCTGGTCGTACTGCTGGGCGATCAGGTCCCACTTGATGGCCCGGGTCAGGGAGGCGCCGAGCGCCAGCCAGCCGGGCGGGCTGTCGTCCGGGCGGTACAGGCGGATGCTGCCAATGTTCTTCAGCCTCGGCAGCAGACGGAAGTTGAGCAGCTCGGTGAAGGCGAACCCGACGACCGACGCGCCGTGTGTGTCGACGTAGTTCGACTCGATCTCGGTGTCCGTGCAGTGCCGCAAAAGGCCCTCGATCATCGCCGCGACCTCGGACGACGAACAGCTCTTGAGCTGGGAGTAGATACAGACGTTCTTCCGCTCCACATGCCAGTAGATCATCACGCCGTTGCCGCCGTAGCGGGCGTGGTACTCGGTCATGAAGTTCGAGGACCAGGACCCGAACTTCTTCGAGTCCGACGCGCACGCGGTGCCGGTGCCCCACCATGCGGTGTCCCGGGCCGTGAAGGTGGCGTTCACCAGCTGCCGCACGGCGGCCCGCAGGTTGTCGACGGTGATGAAGTGCCGGCGCACGTGCCGCAGTGCTGCCTCACTCTCGCCGTGCTCGCCGGTCGCCACGATGGCCCGGATGCCCATGTTCGTTCCGAGGGCGAACAGGGCCAAGAGGAGGCGTCGTTGGAGGACGGCGCGGTCGATGCGCTCGTACGCGGCGATGGAGGCGAACTCGTCGGTGAAGCCGGTGTCGAAGTCGGCGTTCTTCAGCACGTCCAGGAGGTCGAGCACGCCCCAGCGCCGTACTACCTCGTCCTTGAGGGCCTGGAGGCCGGTGGGCTCGTCCAGCTTCTCCAGCTTCGGCACGCTGATCCACGGCTCGCCGTGCCGGGTGGTCACCTTGACCCCGCCCGACGAGCCGTCCGCGAGGGAGGCCGTGAGCCGGTCCAGGCCGTTGGTCATCCGCTGCTTGAGGTCCGTGATGAACTCCCGCGCGTCCAGCGGCTGACGGATCGCCGCGTAGTGCACGGTGCGGGTGGCCTCGAAGTCGCCGAGCAGGTCGTCCTCCAGGTTGCACCACCGCCTCCCGCCTTCGACGTAGATCTCTCGCCGCCGGATCGCATCGCGCAGAGCGACCAGGACGCACAGCTCGTACGGGATGCGTTCGACCGTGCCCTTGTCGTCGACGACGGCCTCGCGCCAGTCCTTGCGGACGACGCCGTCCATCGGGACCGCGTCGCCGGCGTCGTAGAAGCGGGTCTTGCCGTCGACGTCGGCGTACTTCTCCAGCAGCGCGAGCGCGTCCATTACCGGCCGGTAGGCGGTGTTGTTGCACTTGAAGCCCAGCGTCCGCAGCAGGGGAGGCAGCATCTGCCGGTAGTACGAGCTGTACGACGAGCGCAGCGTGGTGCGGACCTTGGCCTTGAAGACCTTCTCGTTCGCCTCCGCCTCGGCCAGCAGGTCGCGCAGCGTCTTCTCCCCGACCACCGGGTACAGGGCTGTACGTACGGTCTTGTCGGGCTGGCCGATCGCCGCGTCGGCGAGCTTGAAAAGGATGCCCTCCTTGCCGCGGACCTTCTTCAGCTCGGCCGTCAGCTGCCTCTCGACCCGCCGCTCGGCACGGGCGTTGATCTTCTGCACCAGGGCGATCAGCAGGTCCCCCAGGGCGTCAGTGATCTCCGCCTGCCGGGAGGAACACAGCGCCGCGAGCAGCGTGATCCGTACGTCCTCGGCGGTGTCGCGGAAGTCCGAGGGGTACATCTTGATCGCCCGTGCCCGCCACGCGGCCAGCAGTTTCTCCGAGCAGTCCGCGAACAGCCCCTCGGGCAGCCCGAGTCGGCGCACGTCGTTCAGCTTGGTGACCTCGGTCAGCAGGGAGTCCAGGCCGACCGCGCCCGGGTCCCGCTTGAGCAGCGCCAGCAGCGCGGCACCGTCCTCGTTGCCCTCCGCGACCAGCGCCAGCAGCCGGGCCACCCCGACCTCACCCAGGCGCTCGATGGCCCGCGCACAGAACACCCGCTCCCACCGGTTGCGGGCCGCGACCAGCACCTTCTCAATCCGGGTCCGGCCCGGTGGCTCGATACTGCGCGCCCGGCACTCGACCAGCAGGGCCTCGCGCTGCCGGTCCTCCACCAGCTCGACCGGGCACACCTCCGCGGCCAGCCACGTGGTGAGCTGTTCCTCGTCCTCCAACGTCGACGGCCTAAACCCCAGGGCCTCGCGGATCTGCTTCCGGTGACGCTTCGCGCCCGCCAGGTCGTACTTCGCGAGCTCCGCCGCCGGCACCTTCATCAGACCGGCGACGTACTCCACGGCGGGCTGCGGGAACTCCTCGATGAACTCCGGGAACCGGGCCTCGATCTCGAAGAACTTCAGCATCAGGCAGAAGCCGAGCCGCGTCACCCCAGTCTTGTTGGCCACGAGCTTCCAGTCGCCTTCCACCAGCGTCCAGCTCGCCAACAGCTCTTCCGGCGACCACTCCTGTCGCACACCCGCCCCTTGTCGTCGACCCTCCGGGCATTCACCCGGACAGCCCAACGAGGCGCCCCGGCACCGGGAAACGGCACAGAAGCGAACCCCGGAACCTACTGGCGGGTTACTTGTTCCCTGGTGTCCGGGCTAGGACTCCAGGGCCGGATCAGGGTGCCGAGCGGGCCGAGGCCCAGATTGAGGTCTTCCAGCGCGTAGCGGGCCGCCGGATTCAGCGAAGAGAGCGGGGAGCGGATGGCGTTGGGCAGGCCGCAGGCGAACGGCGATGGTGGGGCGGTGACGAGGTCCATGGGCGCTGGTTGCGGCTCTTGAATCGCTGCACTGGCGAGCCCGGTTATCGGGACGAATGGTTTGACGAGCAGCGTCTCGAGGGATGTCGCACAGCCGTGCACTCAAGGAGCAGAAGCGCTGCTCAAGGCAGAACGGCCGAGCGGGACTGATCCGCAAGGGCCCATCTGGCGCCCGCCCCCGATGGACGCGACGGCGCAGCAGGTGGCGTGCGACACATGGGCCAAGCATCGCAGGGCACCGGAGCAGGAGCTGTGGTGCAGGACGCACACCGGATGGTACGGCGCAGGGCACTGAGCAACGACGGAACGCGCTCTCTTGTGCACACCCGCACATCGACCCTCTCCGAAGGTGCACAGGTGCAATATCCCGAGGACGGTCCGGGTGCTTAGGTTTGCTGTGCACGACAGGCCGCCGCCCTGCATGGAGGGGGTGCGCAGTCGCATCGGTGGCGCCCGCCCGGGGCTGACGGCCCGATCCCGGCCGCAGGCGTGAGCTCCCGACGCCAGCAAAGGACAGTTCAACGGGGTCACCAGCCTCCCTTCGGCCCACAGCCCAAGCCCTGCCGGACCGTCTGGTTTGGCAGTTTCGGCGCGCGAGGCTGCAACCCCCAGATGCGGGGGCGAGAGATGACAACAGACGTCCGGTTACCGTCGGCTTCGCGCACCGCTGCCGGCCAACATGCACGCACCAGGCCGGCGAGCCTGCTCGACGGCCTGGGCGCATTGTCCCCGCGCATACACCAGCTCCTGACCGACGGTGACCGGCACGGCGCCTACACCCACGCTTCCCTGCAACGCGGCGGCCACAACAGCGCGGCCTCCGACCACGCCTGGGCGGTCACCCGTGCCGTGGCCGCGGGTGCGGTGCAGGCGGGCTGGAGCCGCGCCGCGTTCGTCCAAGTCCTCCTGGACGGCCCCTACCCGGCCGGACGCCCCGCCCGCGCCCTCCAGCACCGGCGTGGTTACGACCATGCTGTCGCCTGGCTGCACCGGGCCTTCGACGGCGCCCAACAGCACCTCCAGACCCGTGACCCGTTGTGCGGCCGGCAGGACTTCCACGCCGCCCTCGCCGCCTACCGCACCCGCATCGAACGCACACCCTGGCCGGGCACCGCCGCCAAAACCGACCTGCGCAACCTGATCGCCCGCCTCGACATCTGCACCCGTACAGGCGGCTGGGACCACACCGTCTCCGAACGCGACCTCGCCGAACGCATGGGATGCGCCCGCACCACCACCCACCGCTCCAACCAACGCCTCCTCCATGCACGGCTGCTGCGCCAGCTCGACCACGGCACCCCCACCCAAGGCGCCCGCTGGATGCTCCTCGCCCCCACCGGCACCGGCCCCCTCAACCTGTCGCACCACGCATCCACCCCCCAACGGCCGCAGGCTGGGGGGGCCATGAGTGGACCCACCATGAGACACACCCACCACCACAGACACCACCACAGCGACCATGACGCCGACCTCGACTCACGCGCTGCCACACGATTAATGAGCCTGGACGCCTTCGCCCACCGCGGACTCAGCTCCAGCGGACTCGCCATCCTCGCAGCACTCGCCGAACACGACGGCCAGACCCTGACCGACCTCCAAGCCAGCGCCTCCATCTCCCGCGCCACCACCTACCGCCAACTCACCGCACTCACCCACCTCGGCCTCATCCAACGCGAAGGCGAACTCCTGCACCTGGCTCCCGCAGCCCTGGACGGCACCGGCCAGCGCGGCCCCTCCTGCGAACAGCCCGCCGCAGGCTGGACCGACGTCGCGAAGCGGCTGGGCGTACACGGCACCGCCCACCGCCGACGGCGACACCACCATGCTGAACGCGCCCGATGGCACAGCCAACAAGCCCGACTCACAGACCGGCCCAGACGGACACCGCCAGTACCATCGCGTACCCCACCGAGCGAAGCCATCCAGCCCCACCGCCAAGGCACCTACGAGACCTTCCTCCACCGAACGCCCGGGTAGAGAGGGCTGGAGCAGAACTGAGTCACCCCCGCTTGCTCACCGGGACTCGGTTCACCCCAGCCCGCGCGGGGACCCCTGCCACTCAGGGGGTGGGGTTCCCCATCGTCCGGGTTCACCCCCGCCTGCGCGGGGATCAGCTCCGTGCCGCCGCAGGAGCCCTGGCGAACGGCGGTTCACCCCCGCCTGCGCGGGGATCAGCCGTTGCAGGTCACCGACTGGCCGTCGCCGAACGGTTCACCCCCGCCTGCGCGGGGATCAGGCTTCCTGAGCTGCGACGCTAAAGCGGCTTTGCAAGTTCTTGACACTTCCCACAAGGCGTCATCATGGCCTCCCCGCTCACTGCCGACCGCACCGAGACTCCAGCATTTTACTGACCGTCTCGCCATGAGGTGCATAGTCGCCCGAGGCTCGTAACGCCGCAGGTCAGCTCCAACAGGCCCTGACGGACGCCGGAGCGACGTTCGCAGCACACGCCGAGTCGTCTGAACGCGGGAGGAGAACTCTCGTCATGCCGCCTCATAGTGATGCGCCCGGCCGCCCCGCCATTCGATCAGCGCCGAGTTCCCGGCGACCATGTCCTCGGCACTCGTCTCATCGAGGCCCGACCGCCGCAGGAACTCGACAAGATCCCGGTCGCAGTGGGCGAGGCCGATGATCTGCCCGCGCACGGTGACGCGCCGACCGCCGCTACCACGCGGCCGGTGGACAACTATCAGCGCTCCGTCCATCCCTCCAGGATGCTCCGGGCCGCTCACTCCAGCACGCCAAGCGCGGTGTCGGGCCGGCAGAAGTCGCAGGCCGCAACGCCTTCGGCGAGGGCGGCGACAGCCTGCTCGCGGCTGACGGCCGTGGGCTGGCCGGGCGCCATCGAGCATCCGCCGACATGCACAGCTTCAGGCAGCCGGGCCTTGCCGACTCCTTGCCGTACGTAGGCGATCACCCAGTCCGGCGGAGGCGGGAGGGGGCGGCGAGCCGCTTCCTCGGCGGCCCGCCGCCCCTCACGCGCAATCCAGCGCCGCGTCCGGGCCAAATCGTCCACCTGCACGCGCTCCAGGAAGAGCAGCGCAGCGAGCCTCGGAGACACACTGTCGGACATACGTTCGAGGATAGGTCTCTCCGAGACGACCCGCCCGCGCCCAGCGCCCCTGTGTCGCGTCGCATCGCAGTCTGCGCGGTTCTCACTGGAGAATGAGTGCTCAGGTCAGCTGTGGTGCGGGGCGGCGCGCGCCGACCTCCGTGGAGTCGCGCAGCGCGGGCATACGGACCTCCCGCGTCATGCGCCTGCGACCCAGGCGCGAAGCGGAGCGTTTGGCAATGAAGGCGTACTGTCACCGTTTAGATTCAGGCAGCAGCCGGGACTCGCGCCCGTGGCCACGGCGTGGGTGGGTGCGCGATCGCGGTCGCAGGAGTCCGAGTTGCGACGGCTGGCCGACCAAGACATACGGCGCCACGAGGCGACGGCAGCCGACCTGGAGCGTCGGCGGGCGACCTACATCACTCTCAACACCAGCGCCCGCTTGTGGCGGATACGGCTGATGGAGGACCTGAACCGCATCCCCGACCAAGCAGGGGCCGTCCAGGGAGACGGAGGAGGCGCGGCTTGCGTTCCAGAACGACTTCGCGCAGGCGCAGATGCTGGTCCCCGACGGTGTGCTGGACGCCGCCAACCGCGTACGGGTCGCTCTGACCGATGCCTACAAGCGGTTCAGGCAACTCGGCGACACGTCGGCTACCGACGATCGCACGGGTGAGGAACTGCGTGCGTTCCTGCTGCACATGTGGGACGAGATCACGCAGATGCAGGCGGTGATGCGCAAAGACCTGGGGGTCGGATCCGGCGTCCCCGCGCCCTCAGAACGGCCAGGAGCATACCGGCCACCCGGGGCCTGAGAGATCTCAACGGGGCTGGGCCAGCGTGCAGTTGTGGTGCGGGAAGGCCATGTCGCCACGGACCTCCCAGCGAACTCGCCGCGCAAGTCATCGCTACCGGCTGGAGGCCACGTCGCGGGCTGCGTAGGCGAGCAGTTCAGCGATGGCTGCCTCGTCGGAGGGTGGAGGCCGTCGACGCCACTGCGCCAGCGTCTCCCGCACGGTGACCGCCACAGCCTGAACATGCTCCGCCAAGTCGTCGTCGAGTGAGGTCACCTCCCCATCCGCTGTGCGGCCCGTAACCACGATGGTCCCGGCCAGCGGGTACAGGGCCACACCCCGCCAAGCACTCGCCAATGCCCAGCCGACCAGATTCTGCGGCAGACCCAGCGTGCGGCCGCTGCCATGGAGGTGCAGCACCGCCCGATGGTGGTAGACACCCTGGTCTACGGCATCGGGGGATCCCACGTGCACGCGGATCAAGCAGAGGGCGTCCGTCTGCGGCAGGGTGAGCACGGTGACCGTGGTGTCGGGGTCAATGCGCAGGGCGCGCATGGTTCCTCCTCCGTCAGGGGTGCGGTTTATGGCGTGTCTGGGGTGGGGTGGTGGGTGAGTGTCTGCCAGCGGCGCTCGAAGTCTGCGCGTTCCCCGGCAACCAGGGTGGGGGTGACGGGCTTGTTGTACTGGGCGGTGATCCCCCGCTCCCCACACACCCGCGCCACCTCCACCAGCACGGGATCGTCGGTACGTACCCGGTGTTCAGCCCACACGCGGTATATGCGCCAGCGTACGAAGTGGCGGCGCAGGTTAGCCGCGCTGATCCGCTTGCCCCCGCGGCCCAACAGCCCTTTCCCGGCGAGGTAGGCAGACAACTCCTCATCAGTGGGCTCAACTCCGTGTTCCTCCTGGTACTGCCTCCACGCGAGGTAGTACCGGTCGGAGGCGCTCAGAGCGCCGCCCCGGCTCTCGCGTGGCGAAGACGTCGGTGCGTCGAGGGGAGCGTCCACCCGTAGGCCACGCTGCTGCCTCGCACTCTGGGCGGCAGCACCGACGGACACCGACCGCGCGCACTCCATCTGCGGCAGCGGCTCGTCGCCTTCCTCCTCGCCGGTATCGGCCACGGCCCCGGAGGGCGGCTGTCTGCCTTCCCCTTCACGCTCCGGGAAGCGCCCGACGACGTCTGGTGTGTCTTCCTCCATGATGGGCTGGCTCCCCTCACCGGTGAGGCGGTCCCGCTCGTCCACATCCGCCGCGAGGCCGACCGCATCCGGGCTGGAGGCATGTTCCTGCTCGTTGCGACGCCAAGCGCTGGCAAGGTCGCCGTCCCCGGAGTGCTCGCTCGATAGTGGTGGCCCCGAGGCTGCCGGCCGGTGGGTGTGTGGTGTGTAGCGTTGGTGAAGGGCGTGGAGCAGGGGCTGCACCTGCTGCTCGGAGAGCGGCTCGCCGGAACCCGTGGCGATCCCGAGGACATCGCGCAGCCACAGGGCCCACTGCGTGGCGGACGGCTCGACCCGGAACTCGGCAAGGAACGCCTCGTAGGCATCGGCCAACCGCCCACCAGCGTCTCCTGCCGATTGCCGCGTATCACCCGAAGGCGCAGATGTCGCCGCCGCGGCTTGCCTCGACGACGATGCTGCCCTTTCCCGACTGACGATCTCCGTCTCAGTATCGGCAACACGCTCGCCCGGTGAAAACGCCGGCCGGGCAAGGGCGCGGGCCTGCGCGATAGGGAGGAGGAGTGGTTCCTCGATGCCCGCGGCGGCGAGGCCCGCAGGGCCGGTGTCGGCGAGCGGGACGCCGAACTTCGCGAGCCGCAGCGGCATCAGGGATTCGACGGGCGCCTTGCGGCGCCAGGCGCGGCCGTAGCGGGCCTGGAGGCGCGCTTGGTAGACGAGGCGGTCCTGTTCGAGCTTGATGACCTGCTCGTAGGAGCGCAGTTCCCAGATTCTCATCCGCCGCCACAGGCGAAAGGTGGCGACCGGGGCCAGCAGCCAGCGAGCGTAACGGACGCCTTCCATGTGCTTGTGGGCGGTGATGTCCGCGATGCGGCCGACCGCGTGGCGGGCGGCTTCGACGGCGACGACGAACAGGACCGGGATGACGGCGTGCATGCCGACGCCGAGCGGGTCGGGCCAGGCGGCCGCACCGTTGAAGGCGATCGTCGCGGCCGTCAGCAGCCAGGCGGTCTGGCGCAGCAGCGGGAAGGGGATGCGGATCCAGGTCAGCAGCAGGTCGAGCGCGAGGAGCACACAGATGCCCGCGTCGATGCCGATCGGGAAGACGAGGGAGAAGTTCCCGAAACCTTCTCTCTCCGCGAGCGCGCGCACCGCCGCGTAAGAACCCGCGAACCCGATCCCGGCAATGACCACCCCACCCGCAACCACCACCCCGGTCACAACCCGGTGCGCACGGCCAAACACCACCACCTGATCGCCCCGCGCTGACACCAGCAGCCGCTCCTCCCCCGGCACCAGACCGCCAACCAGCCGCACAGGCCACCAGCGCCATAGAGTTCACAGCCTGCCACAATCAGACCTGTTTTCCCGGGCGGATTCTGTGCGACTGCCAAGCCCACCTGCTTACCCCCGTCTACCGACTCGGGTGCAACCGTGGCCGAGATCGCGCGAGCACGTGCCCCCGCGCGCACCGGAGCGGGCAAGAGCAAGCACTCACGTCGTACTCGCGGGGGTCCATACCGTGCTCATGTGCCCTGAGCAGTCAACAGTCCACGGGTTCGCGGCGTAGGCAGGAGTGAAGGGCAAGAGGTGCCTTCCGGAATGGCCTATGTGAATTTGCCTCGTTGGCGTCGACTGACACCACCACCTGACGTGGCCGTGGGTCTCGTCATCGCCGCCGGAACCGGTCGAACCATCCCGCCTAGGTCTACGCAGCTCGCTTTTACGGTCGATCAGAAAGCCGACTTTGCGCCACGGCACTGCCACGGTCGCCAGGACACTCCACGTGCCAGCCACCATGAGGACCGACAACAGCACGGCCGGGAGGGCTGCTTGCCCTCCCGTAGAACACAGGACGGCAAGATCCGCCGGTCCTGTCGCAACGATCGCCGCCTCAGCGGCGGTCGATACAAGCGGACCAGCGCCCGTTCTCGTCAGCCGGACAGGGTGGCAGAACCACTGCTCACCTCCGTCACCCCCGCCAAGATGCTGTCCCTCCGGCCGTCCCCGCCCTGAGCGGGATTCCAATGGTTCTCGTTCTCACCGAGAAGACATGATGCGAGGTTCCGTTCCGTCTCAGAGGCCGAACGTGGGAGCGGTGAGGGGCTGATCATCGGGTGGGAGCCGATGGCCTGTCATGGCGGGACCGTTCGGGCCGTGTTCGATGCCTTTTGGACTATGGACTGCCCCGCAGCAGCCAGCCACGCTGTTGCAGTCGGGACTGGGCACGTGCCCGTTCGAGGAAGAGCCGCTACGCCGGGGGGCAATATGACACACTTTCTCGACACTCTGCCGTTCGATTTCTCGCAGCAGTCCGCACAGGAAATGCTGGATTTCCTGTGCGAGACGTACTACCTCGAGCCGCCCGTACGTTCAATGACCCAGGCGGCCGGTGTGAAAATGAGCACGATCAATTTCGGCCAGTCAATGAATCTGGTATGGGCCGACATTATTCAGAAGAGTCGAAGTCAGAATAGGTTACGCGCACTGCTCCAGGTCATCAGGGACAGCGAGGACGCTGCGGTGGCAGCGAAGATCGACGAGTGGCTTGACCCGGAACCACCGGTGATCGCCCCACAGCCTGCCGATGCCCCCCAATGGAAGGGATTCGGTGGCAGTTTTGAACGCCAGATCTTCCCCGAGCCGACCCTCCTGGACGTCGCCTTTCTGCGGCGCGGCACCGAACTGGCCGCTAGCGTATGCCGCTTGCGGGCCACGGTGGGACGGCGCGACTATCTCGGCACCGCGTTCCGCATCAGCGAAAACCTAGTTTTAACCAACCATCACGTCCTGTTCGACCGAACCACGAAGGCGACAGCGGTCGAGGCTTGGTTCGGGTACGAACGTACTTTCGACGGAGCGCAGGTCGCCCATAAGGTCGTGTGGGGCCGCCCCCTGTCGATCCGGGGCTCTGCCGATCACGACTGGGCGGTGGTCGAACTCGACGGCATGCCCTCCGGGACTCCGGTCGTCCCGCTCGCAGGGGCACCGCCAGTCGCCCCGAACCACCGGGTGTACATCATCCAGCACCCCAATGGCACGCCGAAAAAGATCGGGATGATCCACAACATGGTGCGTCACGTCGATGACGACGTCGTCCAGTACTGGACCGACACGGAGGGCGGCTCTTCGGGTTCCCCGGTGTTCGACGAACGATGGCGCTTGGTGGCCCTTCATCAGTGTTCCGTGGCCCAGCAAGTGCGCGGAGCGGTGGAGTACCGCAATCAGGGGCGGCGTATCGAACGCGTTGCGGAGGCGCTGTCTAGGCTGGGGATGATGTGAGTGGGGTTCCTGTTTGAATCTCCCGAATTCTCCCTGCGCGACCCAGGAGCCCTCCGACTGGTCGAACTGCTAGCGAGCGCGTACCCCGAACCGGAAGCCATCAAGGCGCTCGCCGAGCGGGTCGGAATCCCGAAAACACGCATTGACTTCAGTGGTCCCGTCGACCAGATCTGGCCGAGGGCCCTGCGGTGCGCAGCTGCGGCCGGCAGCCTGCGGCTGCTCGTAGAGAAGGCATCGGCCGACCCGACGCAACCGGGGTACCGCGACAGGTTCAACGAGCTCCTGGCGGAGTTCGCCGATGACAGCCCGGCTCAGCACGACTGGCACCACACAGTGGCCTGCGCCCTGGCGCACCCGACGCCAGCCCGGTCACCGGTCCTCATCGCACTCGTCACCGAGACGGAGCCCCTTTCGGGGCTGGAGTACCTGACGGTGGAACATCATCTCGTCGTGACGCTGGGCCCGCGGCAGGTCGAGCGCATGGAGCACACCGCAGGAAAGGCTCTGCGCACGGGGGCATCGGTCAGCGAGATCATCGCCGCCGGCTCCCTGATCTGGAAACTCTTCACCACCGCTCAGCCACGTTTGAACGAACTGCGCCGTCGTGGGGCCGAGGCAGGCCTCACACAGCCCGTGGCCTGGTGCGGCCGCAGCGACCTGCTGGCCCGGCTGCTGCAGGCAATCCTCATCGCTCACACCGGCACCAAGGGCGCGGACGGCTTTCTCTCAGTCGGCAGCGGGGGGCATTACTTCATGCCGCTCGACGGTCCTCGGGAGAGCCGGACCATGAGGAGGCGCTCCGACTCCGCACAGCCAGAGGTGCGCTGCGTCGATCTCCGCAACGCCGAGCCGGACAGCCACGCCAGGCTGCTGCGCGGTGCGGCATCGGCGGAGGCCGCCCTCGTATTGTCGTTCGACGCGCCGGAAGCCATCGTCTCGTCTCTGGTCACCCTCATGCAGGGCGATCGCGTCAGCCCGACGCGCGCGGTGGTCGCCTTCGGCCCCACGCCGCCAGCCGTCGGCGGGATCGACGAGCTACTTAACACACTTCCGTTCGTCAGTGTCGCCGACGGCGCGTTAGCCCGGACCGATCTGCTCGACGTGCTGGAGGACGCGCTACACGAGTACGCCGGGACGCGCGCGGCAGCCTGCGTCGTGGCCGCTGTGCGTGCCGCGTGGGTACGGCGTTCGCTGGCCTGCGACGACGTGGCCGGCTTACGGAACGGACTCACCTGGAGCTCATGGGCATGGATCGGCCTGCCGCTATTCACTCAGCAGTACGACACGGTCGTACCGACCGAGTTCCCGCATGTGACGGCTCTTCGGTCTCTCACCGCCGACGGCAGGTACTTCAAGCGAGAGAAAGGCATTCCAGACATCTACAAACCCGGCGAACTGGCACGAGCCGATCTACCGAACGAGAAAAGGAAGAAGTTCCACTTCTACCTGTCGGGGGCAGGTGGCAGTGGGAAGAGCTGTCTCCTACGATTCGTGCACGACGAGATCAAGACTCGCTCGAACGCGATCCCCGTGTGGTACCGGGTGGACGCACCCAGTTCGCAGTGGAGGGAGGTGGAACGACGCATACGCGAGGAGACCATCCGGGCCGTCCGTGCGAGCAGGTTCGCTGGGGCCGCAGACGAAGTCATGGCACCCGAGGGCGCCTCCCTTGCTGCGTTCCTGCGCGAGACGGCGCAGCGTCTGCGCACCAAGGACCCGACTTTCGACGAGATCGTGATCTTCATCGATCAGCTGGAGCGTACGTTCGAGTCGGGCGACGAGCCGGACTACGATCGGCTAGACACCATTTCCCGGGATTTGATGCAGCTACTCAGAACCGTCGGAACAGGGCAGGGAGTTCGAGTCTTCATCGCCTCCCGGAAGCAGTATCTTCCCGACTTTCTCGGTTCATCGAAGATGGCTGAGGAGTGCGGACTCGAGTTCAACATCCTACAGTCACTCACCGACAGCACCGAGTGCGTCGAATTTGTAAGAAGCCTCATCGACTGGTGCTGTGAGAAAAAACTCGTCGATGAGAATCTAGCAATCCAGCCCGAGGCAGCGAGGAGCCTGGTGGAGGGCGCCAAGGGAAATCCTCTCAACATCACCCTGGCACTCATCCAGCTCCTTTCGGCCAACCCCAAAGGAAAGATCACAGAAAAGAACATAACCAGTCGGCGGCCGTGGGAGCAGCTGTTCGCCCTCGACCTCCAGTCCGCAGCCCGGGATGACCTGGACTGGTACTTCCTTCTGGCGATGGCGCACGCGCGCACCGAGATCGTGCCGTTCGAGGACGTGTGGTGGCGACTGCGCATGGTCAAGCCTCAGCTGACCCAGCGTGTCGACAGTCTCCTCAAGCGCGGCATTCTCGAACGTCTCTGGTTGATCGGCCACCTGGGCCGGACCATCCACGCCCGCTCCGACGACGGCGAACCGGCGCGTTTCGTGGAGTTCTTCCACGCGAATCTTCGTGACTATCTGCTCCGGGACGTCATGGCTCGCGGCCGACCCGGCTTCGCCACCGAACGGCCGGGCAGAGAAGATCCCGGCACCGGCACGCCGCCCGCCTGGCGAGCTCTGGACCGGCTGGCCGACCACGCGCACGACTGGGACCAGATCCAGCAGTTACTCCAGCCCGAGGACATCCACGCCCTCATGGCCCACCGGGCAGCGGTGGTCGAGCCCTACCCCGCTCCCGACGGGGGCGGGCGCCTGCCGTTCCAACTGCTGTTCAGACGCAGTCACGGCAGGGAACGCGAGAAACTGATCGAAGCGGCCAAAGAATGCTTCGTGCTCTCGGCTCTCGTACACGAGGACGCCGGACGCTGGGCGTTCGAGGAACTGTTCCCTGACATCGCCCTGCGCGTGGCAACCTGCACGGCCTGGCTGCGCGACTGTTCGCCTGGGCAGCGGACCGCCGTCCTGCGCTACCTCGTCGAGGTGCCGAGCGACGAGGCCCGTAGCGCCGTGGTCTCGTGGGTCCTCGACGAGGTGACTGAGATCCGCCACGACGTGGTACAGACGCTGGCCGACGTACTGCGGGAACCGTTGTACGCGGGCACGTACCGGAACGAGGTCATGGCCTCACTGCTCCGGACGGCACTGACCGCGGTGGACGGCGACCCCGAACGGCTGCCCCCTAGAGTGCGGTCCTTCGCCGTGGCAGCGTGCGAAGGCGACGGAGTCACCCTTCGGCGGGCGCTGGCATACTGCGCAGAGCGGCTAGGCGATGTGGACGACGCACGGATGCGGCACATGGTGCCGCTGCTGACCTCGGCATCCGTGATCGAGCAATGGCTGGCGGAGGCGGCGGTGGCCAGCGACTACAGTAGTAACCGCATCGGTGACAGGCCAGCCAGCACCCCCCGGTCCCTGCTCGACATCGCTGTGGGCAGCAGCCTCCGGGCCGTGGTCGACGAGGCGCGAGTGGCGAACTGGTCGGAGGCACTGCGCGGCCGGATCGGCGTGAGGCTCCCCGATTTCCAGGTGGTCACGGGCGACTGCGAAGCCGACGAGATCGAGTTCAGTTCGCTCCGAGACCGCATCGCCAGCAACACTTTTCATCCGGACCGGCTCTGTGTGCTGAAGCGTCAGTGGGAAGCATCCGGCGGTAGCGGCCCCTCGGACGCGCTCGATGGGTACGACGATTCCGTGGGGGAGGATGTCCTCTGGCTGCCGGCCGCCGCGCTCCCTGACCATCTACCCTTCCCCGCACGGGAATTCGACGCTGCCGTCCTCGACTGGCTCGAAGCACACTGTCGGCGCTCCTTCCACCGGATCTTCGACAGCGGGCTGTTGGCGACGCTTTACCGGGAGCTGGAAGCGCTGTCGGCGGGCCGCCCCCTGGTGGCGGTAGAGCCCTTCCGTGCCGTGATCGCGGATCTCGTGGAGGAAGGCGCGCTGTTCCCCTCTCGGCGTCGCGCGATGCTCGAGGAACTCGCCCGGCTCGACCCCGCGGACAACGCGTTGCCCGAGTTGCTGGGCCAGAAGCTCAGGGAACATATGCGCGCCGACATCTGCCGTTCGGTCGCCGACGCCTCCATGCAGGTCACAGCGCTCTATCTGGCCGACACTCTGGAGCAGGCACTTGCCGACCGGAGGGCGTCCGCGGACGGACGTAGAATTCTGGTCCTGAGCCCGGCCGACGCGGAGATGGTGTCCACGGCGGTCCTGCGTCAGTTCCTCGCCGTACTGAACGACGCCAGGCGACCACCACCGATCCTCGCCACCATGCCCGATCTCCGGCATGCCCTGGCCAAGCTTCTGCACTGCTTCGACCCGCGCATTCGCGTGCTCAGCTTCACCGAGCTGGATCATCCCGCGCTCATTCTGGTACCGGCCGATTACCCGGTCAGCGTGCCGAGGGCGCTGGAGGCTCCAGCGTGAGCCCGCCGTCCACAGACCCATACGCGCAGTTCTTGGCCAGCGCTGACGTGGCGACGTGGCGTGGCTGCCTCGACCGCGCAGTGCTCCGCATGGCGGAGTACCTGGACGATAGCCAGCGTCCCGCCCTGCTCGCACAAGCGCTGTGTATGACGATGTATCTGCAGTGGCTCAGCAGGTTCAGCGGCGATCTGCGCGCTGAGCGCGAGGCGCGGCAGTGCCACGACAGTCTTCGAGCGGAGCTCTACGCCCGTTCCGTGAGCCACTCGGGCCCCGCATGGAACATCTGCTGGGGTCTGGTGCTGGGATGGGACGGTTACCGGGGCCGGGCGGCACAGCTCCTCAAGCAGGACGGCCGGATCGCTCCCGAACATGTGCCGATCGTCCTCGCCAACACCGACATCGGCTCCCTCTCGCAATTGCGTCCCCTGTTCCATGGCCCCGAGCGGTGCGGTTTTCTCCCCGTCCTGTACATGTACGGGGAGAAACTGGTGGCCGTGGGAGCCGTTCATGAGGCACTGAGCCTCGTCAACAGCCAGGACCCGGGCGGGGCGGAACCCCTTCTACTGGACGTGCGCGGGTCGGCCGGTGAGCGGCTGGGGCGATGGGACGACGCGCACACGGCGTATTCCCGGTCGCCCTGGCCGGTCCATCGCGTCCGCGCCGCGATGGTGGGCACCATCGCGGGAATGTCAGGGAAGCCGACGGAGGATCTGGTGCTGGACGAGCCCGTACGGCAGGTGATCGAGGGCAGCGATAGTGAGCTCGATCAGAGTGAGATCATCCGGCGAACTGCCTTTCTGCACGCGTGCCTCCAACAGTCGGGCACTAACTGGCTGGTCGAGCTGGAACTCGGCAAGCTGAGCTCTGGCCGACGCCGTTACGCCGAAGCGGACCTGCACTTCCACCAGGCCCTGAGGAACGCTCCCCAAGACGCGCGCTACGCTATTGCCCAACTCCGCTTCAGCAACCTGACCTGGGTGAGTGACGAGCGGTCCTACTCTCCGCTGCGGATGCTCCCCGAGACCTGTACGGCGGGATGGGAAGCCCTGGCGCTCAACTCCGACCTTGTGGAAACAGCGTACATCCGCATCTGGATGGCGTGCGAGTCCGGGGAGCTGGGACTGATCCCGGCGTCGTTGAGTGGCTTGTCTGCGCAGGAGCGGGGTGAAGCGTACGAAGCGGTCCTCGACATCGGCCGTGCCCTGGACGCATGGCTGGACAGCTTGGCCATCGGCTACTCGCACCGCTGTGCGTCAAGTGTGCTGAAGACTCTGGGCAAGGCGGGCTTCAACCGGTCGGCTCTTCATCTCGCCGGGCTCGTCCTGAGCGAGTCCGCAGACGATTTCTTCAGTCTCTGGGAAACCGCTGAGTCAATCGCGGGCCTGGGTCCCGGCGACCGGCCGGAGACGGATACGCGCGAACTTCTGGAAGTGAAGAAGCGCTTTCACCAACGGATTGTGGAGCTTAGCCAGTTCGAGTTCAAGAACGCTATACGAGCCTACGAACTGGTAGCGCGGGTCGGCCACCACGGCCAGGCCGAGGACCTACTCCTGCGGGCCGCGAAGCAGGCGGAGAGCGTTTCCGAGCTCCTAGCGGTCGCCGCACTCCGTCGACGGGTCAGGGCTGCCCCGACCCGCCAGGAGGGCCTGCGGTGCCTCACCCGTGCCCGGCGTGAGGCTCGCCAACGCCTCGAACGGCTGCAGGTCGCGTACGAGTTGTTCTGCTACGGACAGATCCGGGATGCCCGCAGCCTCCTCGTGGGCGAAGGAGTGTTCGCGGGCGATCAGTCACTCACCCACGTCGAGATGATCGTCGTACTGCAATGCCGTCAGTGGTTAACGGACCGGGAAGTCGATGATCTCGTCCACAGAGCGGTGCGCCGGCTCAACCTCGACCACCGGTCTGGAGAGCTAGGAGAGTTCGGCCGACTGTACGGAGAACGGCTCCTCAACGTGTTCGAAGACTCCGCCCCACTGAGCGAACGCATCAGCCGGGTTCTCGACAGCGCGTTGGTCGCTCCCCTGCCCGGGACCGCGTGGCTTGGCCAGTCGAACGACGACTGGGAGACGATCCGAAAGCGCATCGACAGGGCGGTGGACTTCGAGCACGACAACCAGGCCCTGGACGTCACCGCATGCCTTGGATCCGCCGACTTGGCGCAGTCGTTCGGCCTGCGCTTCGCGGTCTGCGGCCACCTGCGAGAGCGCATGCATGCGCTCCTCGCCGAGCTTCGACGGGACGCTCCCGTGCTGCCAGCCGAGGAGACTCCGGTTTCCAAGCGCGATCCCGGAGTCAATTCCCGGACGATCCAGTTGTGCGACCTATGGCGTGCGCGCCTCACCGCGGCACCGGGCAACGACGAGGAGCGGGCCGTCTCCGCGCTTCAGGAGTTCTTCGACACGGAGCAGGCTCTGCTAAGGCAGTGGGAAAGCCATCGGCGGCAGACAAGCGCGCCGAAGCTGCGGCGCACGCTGCGCGTGGCCGAGGCGTTGCGGGATTCCTTGGATAAATTGCTCGGCTCGCCCGAGCGCGAGCACGCCCACCCGGTACTGCGGTCCCTCTTCCGGCACATCGACCGAGACGTTGCCGGATTCTCAACTGAGGTCACGGAGCGCATCGAGGAACTTCGCGGCGATCTGGCGGACGTGCCCGCCACGGAATCCGGGGGGAACACATGATGGAGGGCCCACCGGGGCCGACCCACGATCCCCTGACCGGGCGGTGGCACAATCTGCTCACCAGGATGGGGCCTGTCTGTGAGGGCCGTCCGGTAGAGAGCACCCGACGGAGTGTCCGAAGCCTGGGCTCCGGTCCGGAGCAAGAGCGTCACCTCGGCATCCGCGAGATCGTCGTAGACGCAGGGAGCGCACATCGGTCCCGGCTCGATCTCCTCTGTGTCGCGCTGCTCGAACGACAGGCGCAGACCGGACCGAGGGGCGTTCCGGAGCTGGTCGTCATCGGAACCGAAACGCTGCGAGCACAGAGTTCGCCCACCATCTCGGCCGACCCAGACGCCGTCATCCCCCTGGGTGCTATGGGTGCTGGCTCCCTCACCGTGTCGCTGGCTCTCTTCCGTATGGAACGTCGGTCACGCCTGCGCGACATCGTCGATTCCATCGAGGATCTGGGCCGACTACTCGACTATCACGGTGACGTCACCGGTTCCACGGCCGTGGCGTGGAACCTCGTGCGCCGACTCGAGGCACTGTCGGCAGCACTGGGGGTGACCGTACCCGTCACGGGCACCGCACGCTTCCAGGCGGGCCACGACGGCCAGGAAACATACCAGTTGCTGATCGGCTCGTTCAGGTCGCATGGATCCACGTGGTCGTCTGGGCCCGGCCTCGAGGTACGGGAGGGAACTGTGATACAGGCGGGACCCGCCGCGAGCGAGGCTGGCTGGCGGGGTACGGACTTCATGCTCCTGCGTGCCGGCCTGCCCATCTCCGCGCCGCGCGCCGACGTGCGCACCCTGCAACAGCGCAGCCGGGACCATAGCTTGACGGTGGTCAGGCCGGGCGCGGAAGTCGTCTACGACGAGGAGAGCTCGAGCGTTCGTGCCGCCCGGGTCCGGCAAACGTCGCGAGCCGGCCGCATCGTCAAGCTAGCGGTGGCGGGCGAGGCGGCGGCCGCCCGTACCGAGTACCGGGCCGCCCTGGCTCAGCCCGGAGCCGACGGCCCGCTCATCGACAGCCTGACGAGCCGGATCACGAGTCTGCACGAATACTGGCTGGTGGACGACGTGCTGGGAGGTGCCGGGCAGGCGAACGCCGGGGATGCACTGCCCGAGACCGCCACGTCCTGGCAGTTGCGCGACCGCCTCGGCGCACGCCTGGACCATCTGCTGGGCCTGCTGCCACAGGCGTCAGCACAGACTCCGGAGCAGTTCCTTCCCATGGTCACGCCGATCATCTACGAGCTCGGTGATGCCCTGGTGCCCCTCGCTGACTCCAGGCAGGATGGGGGTCGGTTCCTGTACGAGCTCATCCCCGCCATGAAGCACCGCATCTTCGCGGACACGGGGGTGCGGGTCCCGGGGGTCCGGGCACGTGGCACCGTCTCCCTCTCAGCCCACGAGTACGAGATCCAGGTCGACGAGGTGCCCGTGCTCAGCGGCTTCGTCACCCCAGATGCACGGTACGTCGTCGAGCGGGTCGGGCGCGAGGCGCCGGATCGGTACGCGGAACCAACGAGCGTGCACCCGCTGACCGGAGCGCGCGGATCATGGCTTCTGTACCCGGCCGGCCATGACGACGGCACGGAAGGCGAGCACGTCACGGCCGCCGAGTATCTCATCCACCGGCTGGACATGGTCCTCAGAACCCACCTAGTGCACTATCTCGGCGCCCAGGCGGTGGACGGTCTCGTCGAGGGCTGGACTAAGGAGGACGACGACGGGCTCGTCGGCTCGGTGCTGACGGACAAGGCCGCCGTGCTGAAGCTCACTTGGGTTCTGCAGGCGCTCGTGGCGGACGGTGTACCGATCACCGACTGGCAGTCGGTCCTGCGCGCGCTGCGGGACGCGGGAGGGATGACGGCTCCGACACGCACCTTGTGCCGGGCCGCGCGGAAGGGGCTGCGGCACCGACTCGTGGCAGCGCGAGCCGGCCGCCGGAGCGTCCGTGTCCCCGCCAGGCACGAGGCGGTCCTGCTGGGCCGACCGACCCCGCACGCCGCCGTGGAACGCGGGGCGGCGCGAATCCGGTTCCTGCACTGGCTACGGCAGGCGGTCGAGCTAGACGGCCCAACGCTGTCGCTGGTCACCGGTTCACAGGACGCCCGAGAACTGATAGCTCCGCTTGTGCACGCCGAGTACCCGTTCGTCATGACCTGCTCGGAAGAGGAGTTGACCCCGGATGGGACCTGATGGTCCAGCACTCACAGTCACCGTGACGCTGGCTCCGCCTGTGTTCGATGCCGCCGATGCTGCGGTCCGCCGACGGGTCGGGGCCGAGCTGAGCGGGCCGGCCGCGGAACTCGGGATCCCCGGGGCGCCTTTTGTGCACTTCGTGAGAGGAGATGCGGACGGGTCGGCGGTTCCGCCGGTCCGCGTGTCGGCTGACGGGCGACGCTGCCATGTCCCGGACACGGCCATCGGCCAAGCGCTCTCCTACGTCGATGGCAGCCCCCTGGTCGGCACCCGGACGGACTCCGCGGCTCTGCTCGGTTCGGGGGCGGGCGCGGACGCCAGCCGGCTTGGGGAGCTGCTCGCGCTCGTCTGCCGCGGTGCGCTGCTGGCCCGCCCGGCCAGCTACGACGAGGCGACGGAATCCGAACAGACAATCGATATCCTGATCGATCCTGTCTACCTGCGGGACCTGACGGCGGAGCCCACAGCCACCGATCTCTTCTCCCTCCTGCGGGAGGGCCTGTTCACCGAGTTGGGTCTCGTCCTTCCGCCGTTCCACGCCCACCTCGATCCGTCGCTGCGCGAGGGCGGCTTCGCCTTCCGCGTCCAGGGGATGCGTACGCCGCCTCGGATCGGCCTCACCAAGGGGACCGTCCTGGTCGACGGCACCGTGGAGCGGCTCGCCCTGATGAATGTGACCGCTCAGGCGACGACTCTTCCCGAGACCGGACTGCCCGCAGCAGTCGTGACCGCGGAACACGGCGAGATCCTCGAGGCGGCCGGGCTCACCACCTGGGATCCGCTCAAGTATCTCGTTCTCAGCCTCACCGGCACACTGCGGTCCCAGGCGCACGCCCTGCTCACCCCCAATGTCGCGGCTCGTATGCTCGACGACCTCGGCAGCGTGTTTCCCCTGGTCGCGGACGCTGCCCGCAGCCACCTCCCGCCCAGTTTACTGATGGCCGTCTTACGGGGCCTGCTCCAAGACGGGGTGTCGATCCGCGACCTCCGGCGAATTGTAGAACTGATGCTGCGTCACGTGATGGAGCGGGAGCCCTCGCCTGATCCCGACGACTGCGTCGCGTTCGTTCGGGCTGGACTCGCGGACCACATCGCGTCGAAGGCTGCCTGTGGCTCCGGGACCATCATCGCGTTTCTGCTCTCTCAAGAGCTGGAGGATGCCGTCGCCAAAGAACTTCGCGCGCCAGCGAGCGACCGCTCCGAGGAGGTGGCGGATCGCCTGAGTGCGGCCCTGGAGGCGCAGCTGGCCTACCGCTCACCTGCTGCCCCGCTACCGGTCGTCCTGACGCAGGACGACCGGCGGGTTCCGGTGCGTACCGTGCTGCGCCACCGGCTGCCGCGGCTCACTGTCCTGAGCTACAGCGACATTCCCCCCTACTACAACATCCAGCCGATCGCCCGCGTCTCCTGACGCAGGCTGGGAGCCGGAGGTCATGCGTGTGCCTCCGGTAACCGCCGGGCGCGCATCACTCCTTCGAGCGCCTCCAACACCACGGCTCGGTAGACCCGGGAGCGGCACATCGGGCATCGGCCCTGTTCCACCCCCTCCACCACCACAGGCTTGCCTTCGACGGTCATCTGCACCTCGACGGTCCGGCGCTCGTAGTGACCGGCACAGGGACAGCGGTCGTAGCGGGAAGCGGCAGAAAGGGCCATGGGGACAGCGTAGGGCGATGGTTGCCCCTGGGGACCGGAAACGTCGCCCCCCCCACCACCGGGAGGCCCCCTCATGCCCGTCACCCTCACCGCCCCCAACTCACCAGCGATTCGGTCGACATAGACAGGTCCAACGCCGCCCGCATGCTGGACACCCCCGATACGCCCAGCCGTACGGCGACGAGGATGCCCAACTCTTCTTCAGCGATCTCACTCAACCGCGACTGGGCGTAGCCCTGGGAGCGGGGGCCCGGTAGTGGCATCCCCGCCCCGTGTCTCAGATCCTGTTGACGGGTGTTCTGCGCCCAACCGGGTGGAGGAAGTCGTGGACGGCCCTCTCTGGGATCCGGAACGACTGCCCGACTGCGATGGCCGGCAGGTGTCCGCTCTGGATCAACCGCCGGACGGTGCGCTCCGAAACCCGCATCACCGCGGCCGCCTCAGCAAGGGTGAGGAACTTGACCTCGTTGAGGGGCTGTTCGGCTTGGTCGGCCTGGTCCCTCGGCTGCGGTGGCGTCGTCGCCATGTCCTCGGCGGCGATCTCGAGTCCGGCCATGTGCGCGGTGACGGCATCCCGAGGAATCCGGAACGAGCGCCCGACGCGGATGGCGGGCAGTTGCCCGTCGTGGACGGCACGGTAGACGGTCATCTTCGACACGTCCATGATCTCTGCGGCTTCCGCGACCGTGAGGAAAGCGACCTCGCTCAACGGCCGACTCGGAGACGTCCCCTCTTGCTCAGGCTCAGCCGGTGTGTGGGTAAGCCGCTGCTGAAGATGGGCAAGCCGCTCCTGAGTCTCTTCCGGATCGGCCCACAGCTGTCCGACGGCCTGAGCTGCGGTGCGCAGTCGCCGCTCGATACTCACCGCTCACCCCCGATGCCTTCACCGAGCATCTGCTGAAGAGTCCGCCGGGCGTGATGCAGGTGGCTCTTGACCGAACCCACCGAGATCCTCATGATGTCCGCGATCTCATCCAGGGGCGGATCGAACTGCAGTTGGAGGGCGATGGCTGTCGCCTGCTGCTGGGGCAGTTTCCGCACCGCTTCCAGGACCGCCATCTGATCCTCGAGGCGAGACAGAGGGTCCTGGCCAGGAGCCGACCGGTCGGGGAGCGCACACGGGTCGGTGCTCACGCCGTGACGGCGGCGCGCTTCCTGAGCGTCTCCTAATCGCTGCCGGGCAATCTTGAACAGCCAGGCACGGGTGTTCTCCACCTGTGACACCCGTCCCCAGTACCGATGCGCACTGATCATGGTTTCCTGCGCCGCGTCGTCGATCACCGCGAGATCACCCTCCAACCAGATCAGATAGCGACGGACTTGGGGTTCCCAGTGGGTGAAAAACCGAGCGAACACCTCGGGCTCTGGCCGCACACACTCCCCTCCCCCACAGTGCCGCCCCGTTCAGGAGAGAGGCCGACGGCCCACCCTCTCCCCGGGAACGACGGTACGGCGTCCCTGCTCCGTATCCTCCACCCGCAAACCGCTGTCCGGCAGGCGTTCCAACATCACCACCAGAGTGGCTCGGCGCTCTCGTTCCATGCTGGCGTTGACCCGTCCCCGGGCCAGTTCATGCAGGACGTCCCACAGGTTCGAGCTCCCCGCCCGGGAACGCAGGATCAACCCTGCCACCGTCAGCAGAACCGGTACCCCCAACGCCACCAGATGCCCAAAACTCACCGGTCGACTCCGCCTGCCTCTGCCGCAGCCCTGTGCCACGACGATGTCCACTACAGGGTCACGGCGGCGCAAAGGTTGAACGGCAACGCAGAGGAATCCGAATCACTAGGGGTGCCCCGTGCCGGAAGGCCGTGGGTGTGGTCCGACCAGCTCAGCCCGAGGGAGGATTCGGAGGGGCCGCCGTCTGATCTGCGGGCTGGTCAAGCTGCTGCTCACGCCGCCGCTGCTCATTGCGCAGGGCCTCGACCCGCTGGGTGAACCTGGCGAGGGCCGCGCCCTCTTGTTCCTCGGTGAACTGGCTGTAGTCACCGATCCCGAGCATCACGGCATTCAGCTCTTCCTCGATGGCGTCAGATGTCTGCCGCAGGAAGTAGCTGCGCTCGCGGTACTTGTAGTAGCCCGTGAACGCCGACGCCAGGGTGACGCTGAAGCCCAGGACCACGACGGACACGCTCTGCCAGTTCCAGTCCTGCTGGCTCAGGGCGGCGATCGTCGTCACCGCAGTTGAGCCGACCATGATCAGGGACTGCAGGCTGTTGTGAACGCGACGGTAGTGGCGGCTCTCCCGTCCGTACTGGGCAATAACCTCAGATGTTTCCTCGCGGTATATGCTGCGCCGCTCCCTGAGCGTCGGCTGCGTCCCCAGGTTCGACCTGCGAAGCTCCTCGCGCCTGGCGGCCAGTCTGTCGTGTAGCTCCGCCAGGCTGTACTTGTAGCGGTCCGGCGGGGTGTACGTCGGGGGACGGCTGCCCATCAGGTTGATCTTGGCGGCATGATCGATACAAACCGCCGCGATTATGGCACTGGCGACGACTAGCGGAGTCACAAGGAATCCCCTGCTGGCGATGAGCACAGCATGAGTATCGGCGAACACGGCGTTACACGCGACGAGCGCCGGGATGCTGGCCAGCGCTACGAGCAGAGAAACTCTCAGTAGACGCGCACGCCTTCGCTTCCAGGCAACCTGCCGCTCCAGTTCCTCAACCGTCGCTCGTAACCCGTCGATCTCAGGCACCAATGCTGCTCACCCGCCCCATAGTCAACTCCGCATCCATATAAAGCCGGTGACCCGAAGCTATCCGTAGGCAGCTGGCCGCTCAGCCAAACCAAGGGAAGTTCAAGCGTCGAGCGAAGACGGTTTCCGTTCAGGTCGACCCATGTCGGTGATCGGGTACCAGGTCGGAGGCTTCGCCAACGTTCCCTGACGAGAGCGTCGACACCGACTTGCTCACCGCTACACAGCGCCTTGGACCCGGCCGCCGCTCTCTTCCCATAGGTGCCGCGCTTTGGAAAATCCTCCCGTTCCCGTCGGCGGGTCCTTCATGCTGACAGGCATGCACCCTCGTGACCAAGAGATATGGCGGGCGATCGATCAGGGCCTCCGGCCGATCGACTGGGAGGCGTGGTTCGGTTGCCCAGAAGGCGCTGGCTATCTCTCCCCCACTGGTCACGGGGTGACCGCGCGCGCGGTGGCCGACCTTACTGCGTTCTTCGGCAGCGGCTGGCTGGCCAAGGCCGTGCTTCCCTCGCTCCCCTCGGGCCGAGCCAGCGACACCTTCGTCGGTCTGGGGCGGGCCGCCCCCGTGCTGCAGATCATGAACGGGGCCGGGATGGGAGCGTGGGTGGAGGCGGTGCGGTGGTGGGCCACGTACGCCTATCTGGAGGAAGCTGGGGTCCCCGGCCTTGACTCGGTGAGGCGAGATGCCCGCCGCGACGTGACCCTCTCCCGATTCCTGCACACCCAGGCGCAGGCCCGGCTCGCGCTCATGGGAGTGGCTCACGGACTCCCAGTTGAGCTGGAGCCGACGAAAGCCGGGGGCGGCCCCGGCGACGTCCGTATCGGTCCCGTCTTCATCGAGGTCGTGACCTTTGCCGAGGACCAAAAGCTCCAGGACTACGAGAAGTTTCGTCAGAACTGCTGCGGCCACCTCCGCGCCCTGGAGGGGAACCGGGACATCTACTGGGAAGGCAACATCCCCGAACTCCTCAACGGCTACGACTTCGCGACGTGGAAGAAGCGGACCGAGGAAGCCGCTCGCCAGTGCGCGGCTTCGGGGGCCACAGTCGACGTCTTCAGCAGCGCCGGCAGGCGACTGACCATCCACCCCGGAACGGCTCCCCAGGGTACCGCCCTGGTAGGGGAGGCCGTGGAGAGCGACCAGGGCAGGCGGCTCCTGGGCAAGGTACGGGGCAAGTGCGCCAAGACGGAAGGAGCGGGCACCGCGTGGATCTGGGTGGAGGACCACAGCGGCCTCTTCCACTTCCCGATGCCCTTCGCTGGGATGTCACTCGCCGCCAAGACCGACGCGCTCGCAGACCTGTTCGGGCCACTCCTGGGGGAGTACGTCCACGTCGCCGGGATCATCGTCTCGAACGGGGCCCGCCGACGCCTGCCGCTCCCGCCGGACGAGGATGCGCTCCGCCCCGCCGCGCAGGGCTTCCAGCGGGGGCTGCCGCTCGACCGAGTCCGCGAGACGATCGTGATCCCGCGGAGGATTCTCCTGCCGGAGCAGACGAACCTGATTACCCGGATGTGCGATACCGAAGCCGCTGCGCTCGACTGGGTCCTGGGGAGGCTCGGTATCCCCGGGGGTGTGCCGTCGCTGCTGGCTGGTTTATCAACGCCGCACCAGCCTTCCCCACTGTGGACGCCATGAGCCAGTGGCGGCGGTGAAGGCGGTCTTACCCGCCGGGCACAGGACACAGGGCGATCCCTGAGCGTCAGTGGAGCGGGTAGTTTCCCAGGCCACCCGCGACACAGTTCGCATAAGAGACGGCGGCGCGGGGCCACGCAACGATCAAGCGCCGACGCCAGGCCGATGTCAGGGGCCAGGGGGTCCCTGCCGTGGAGTCCGCCTGGCGACCATGACCGCCGCGATACCGGTGCACAGTCCACCGAAAGCAGATGCGATCGCCGCTCCGGCAAGCGCGATGTCCGTGGCGCTGATCGTCTCCCCGCTGGCCTTCGCAGGCGGGGAGGTCTGCCCGCCGTCCGTCTCCCCGCCGCTCGTCTCGGAAGGGGGCGTGGCGGAGTCGAACGGACGCGGCAAGGCTGCGAACCCTCCGCTATCAGCGCTGCTCTCGGTCGGAACGGCCGTGGACGTGGGCGATCCGCTATCAGCGCTGGTCTCAGTTGGACCGGCCGTGAGTGTGGCCTCGGTGGAGTCGATCGGCTCGGGGAAAGCGGAATGTTCCGGTCGGCCCCAGAGGAAAAGGACCAGCACGAGGCTGGTGACCAGGCAGAGGCTGGCGAGGACCGCGAGCCACGCGATCAGGCGCTTCCGTGCTTTCACTGCCATGGCATGCCCCTCGCGGATCTCTGGGTGACCGGCAAGATCCTCCTACGCCACGAGCCGCTCCGGCGCCGCTCGGCACGCGGCGTGTCATGCGGAGAACGCTTTCTGCGAGCCAGGCGTACCTCACACCGACTCATACACAGGAGCAGATACACCTCAGTCGACCGGGTGCAGCCAAGCATCCAGGTCGCCGCTGGACGCCGCCCTCGTCTGAGCAGACGACAATGCAAGCCATGACGCACCCGACAGTCCCCAGGCAATGAGTACACCTTGTGCCCAGGCCTCGCAGCCGCCCTGACTGGCCGCACTATGGACACGATGCTAATCCCCCGACCGACCCGGTCGGCTGCCGCGGCATCCACGTCGGTCGCCACACCGCCTGCCTAGCCCGAACCCCGCGAAGGTGGGAGCGTCTGCACCTGGACAGAGACTGCTCCAACCGCACAAGTCAAGGCGTCGTCACACGCCGGGGAGCCTGAAGAACGTGGACGCGTTGCACCCCGACGGACATAGGATCAACGCCCGGTACTGCCGCTGAAGGAGAAGAATTGGCTCACGACCTGCGTGCACTCTGGCGAGACCTTCCGCCCACCTCCAAGGCAGTCAGCAAGATCGGCCTCCCCTCCGGTCTCGCGCTCTTGGCACTCGGGCTCTACCTCGACCACGAACGATGGCCCGGGGAGCACGGGTTCGCCACCAACGTGCTGTCCAGTGCCACGTGCCTGATGTTCGCCGTCCCGTTCGCGCTGGTTGTGCTGAGTCGCCTCGGCGAGGCGCACACAGAACGAGCAGAGCAGCGTGCGGCGAAGAAGAGCGCCGAGAAGGAACTGGCCGTCTTCAACAGCTCTCTTGGGGGCCTTCGGCACGTGGCAGACTCGTTGTCCGCGCATGCCTCCGCCAGCTTTCAGCCGGACCCGCTCTCGGCTGCACAGGGGCTCCAGGCCATCGCCAACCAGCAGCGCGGCGAGATGCAGCGGCTCCAGGACAACTGGCGCTTTCTGTACAAGACGGTGTACCCGCGCCTGAGGGACAACGGGATGAGCCTGACCACAGATTGGCCGCTGGCCGACGTCGACAAGATCGTTGCGAGCGCTGTGAAGGCGCATCAGAGCATTCTCACCTTCCCCCTCTACACGAACAGGGCTAACAGCGACAGCCCGGACGCCATCGACCCCATGAGGGCAGCCGGGGCCTGGCGCGATGATCTCGAGTCCCTCCTCGGGATCGCACCCCTCGCGGTCCAAGGTCCGACCACACCGCCGCAGTAATCGCCAGCGGGCAGGCGCTTCAGTCCGGGTTCGCGATGAGGTCCTAGAAACGCTCGCTTCGCAGCCGCCGTGGCCCGGCGGCGATGCGCTGGAGACGGAGGCGACATGATCCCGCGGCCCTACCGTACGAAGGGCACCGTCGAGTTGGGTACACGCCACCCAGGGGAAGAGGGCCCTTTCGGCCCGTACGGCGCGGATAAGCCGCAGGACGAGGAGCAGAGCTGCGCTACGGCGATGTGGCGGCCCCAACGTGACGGGCTGCCCCGGACCCGCCCCTCACACCGTCGTGACCAGCGGACTCATGTGCCAACGCGGACTTTACAACGCCCCTGATCCCCACAGGGACTCCGTTCTCCTGGACCATCAAGATCCAAGTGTCTCCGGTGCCCAAGATCCGGGGCCAAGGCCCATCATCGGATCGGCCGATCATTGAACACTCGCCCCCTTGGCGACGCAGGCGACGACCGCGGGCCGTTTGAGGAAGTCCGGGGCGACCGCCGCCGCGACCTGATCCTCGCGGGTCAGCTCAGTCACGTCGTCCTTGAGGGCGGGGAACTCCTCGATGTCGAAGCCCGGCCTGGCCGAGGTACTCGCGGATCCTGTCCACGATGGTGGCCACCGGGAACTGGCCGTCGTCCACGATGCGGCCCCTGGGTGCTCAGCCAGGCGGCCCGGCAGGACCTGGCTGTCGGTAACTCAACGCCGTTCTGCTGGAGTTTCTCAAGCGGTGACGCCCGGGGCCCCTGCGGGCGGCGGTCACGGCCACTGGCAGGGGCCCCAGCTGATGGTGGCGCCCGTACCGACGGCCTGCGCCCGGATCTCCGGGTGCGCGAGAGAATTACCCCAGGGCACCTCGCCGCCCCAGGGGCCGTTGCGCGCGCCGATGCCGACCCACACCGCCTGGCCGTTCTCGAAGCCCTTCAACTGGATGACGACGCCCGAGGTGTCACTGCTGACGTTTCCGTCGTAGCCGAAGCGGTAGCCGGGGTAGCCCGCGACGCTGTGGGCCGAACGGAAGTGGTGCCAGCCGACGGCGGGGACCGTGCCTTCGCAACCAATGACGATGGAGTCCATGGCTTTGGCGGGTGCGGCGGCCGAAGGCGCCGTTGCGCCGGCCGGGCCGGTAAGGAGAGCGGTGGTCACGAGGGCGAACGTGCCCACCACCGACCCGGCCCTTCGCAGCGTGCGGGGCAGGGGCAGGGGGATGCGCATGATAAGTCCTCCGTTGCCTGGACGACGGTGCCTCCTGCCACTGTGCGGCCCGCCGCCGCACGCGTGCGCCCGCCCCTCGCCACGTGCCTCGAACGAGGGAAAGGCGAATCAATCCTTCACACAGACGTACGCAGCGCCTCGGCGTAGGGCACGCGTCCGCACGACTGCGTCATGCTCCAGCCGTCGCCGAGCACACCGGTGTCACACTGACGGAACGTGAGCCTGACATCGGCGTCGGACGTGTCCCAATGCCGGGTGTGTCACATCAAGAAGAGCACATACCACCACACCACCGGGCGGCGCCTGCATGCGGCAGCGGGGGAAGCGTGCCGACTCGCGTACGACAGCGGACGGATGACCGATGGCGAGAAGCTGTTCGCCGCCTCGCTGCGCGCCCCCTCGACCAGCGGCGACGTAAACCCGGGCGCGGCCACGCTGGCGTTCTGGGCGAACCTCCGCTAAAGCTCGGGCGACCCGTACGGCACCCTCGGCCTCGTCGCCTTGGGCCATCGCGCGCGGGCGTCCGTGAACGCCGGGGAATGAAATTTCAGCGTGCTGGCAGGAAATTTCAGCGCGCGCCGCCGCAGCAGGAGGCCGACGAACGGGGTTATCGGCCAGGCATTCGATGCGCCGATCATGGTTCACCATTATGCAGCGTGACGTAATAGGAGCTGGTCAACGATGCTCATATTCGGTCAACTGCAGGCACAACTCTTAGAGTTGCGCACCTAGATTGGTGCGCCAGTTCCTCCCGGGGTTTCGGCCCTTGCTGATGGGGTTTTCATCTTTGGGGCCATTTCCGTGGAGTGACCGCCGGGCCAGGCGCTAGGTTCGTCGCGCAACACGGAGACCCCCGGTTCCGCGGGCTGACAAACCACTCGCCGGGGGCCTTCCGCCTCACTGCTCAGTTCAGCAAGAAAGGACTTCTCTATGAACAGCAGCGTTTCCGGCGGCCAGGAGAGGCCGACGGGTTCCCACCGTAGCAATGTGCGCAGGTCCGAGCGGGCACGGCGTGCCTGGCCTGGCACGTCGCTGCTCCCGGCCTTCGTCGGGCTTCTGGTGGTGCCCCTCGTGTTGATCACTCCCGCCTGGCAGAACCCGTCCGGTGCGTCGATCGCCGTGGCGGCGCTGAGCGGGCTGCTGGCAGCTCCCGTGTGCCTGGCGCGGCACGGGCGAGGCTGACAGGCGTCCGTGATGGTGCGGCCGGGCGTACTGTCCGGCCGCACCACCGGGGCAAGGGCTGCTTTCCCTTGGTGTTTCGCGCCAGGGAGCGATGGGGTTTCGGGCGGAGGGGTGGTCGAAAAGGGTGCGGGAAGCACGCGGGGGCGAGGAGCCCGGCCGGGGGACCTGCGAGAACTGCGGGGAGCCGTTTGAGCGGGCGCGGGCGGGGCGCAAGCGCCGGTACTGCAGCCGCAGTTGCCGCCGCAAGGCACAGCGGCGCAGACAGGCCGACCCGGCCACGGCGTACGCGTTCCCCACCGGGTTGAGCGTGGCCCAGGGGCTGCAGGAGGCGGTGACGGTGCTGTTGGAGGGCGAGCACGCCCAGGTGGAGCTCGCCGACCTCATGGCACGTGTGCGACGTGTCGCCGAGGAGGTGGAGTGCTACACGGCGGCGGCAGTCAGCGATGCCCGGGCCCGCGAAGTGGGGTGGGACGAGGTGGGCCAGGCGGCCTTCGTCGCCCCGGTGACGGCGCGGGCGCGGTGGCGCAGGTCCGAGGTCGCACGCCTGTTCCAGCGGCGCCATGCACAGCAGGCGGCCACCGACGGCGGGTCGGCGCCGGCGGTGGCGGTGGCGATGCGTCAGGGCGTGCATGAGGTGGCGTTGGCCCAGGCGCGCACGCGCAGTCTGGCGGGTGCGCTGTCTTTCCTGCTGCGGCACTCGGGCCTGGCGATCAAAGAGGCGGCCGAGGGCAGCGGGCTCTCCCCGTCGTATGTCTCAAGGATCGTAGCGGGCGAGCGGGTGCCGGCCTGGTCGTCGGTCGAGGTCCTGGTGCGGGTGCTGGGGGGTGATCCCTTGGACCTGTATGCGCTGTGGGAGGCGGCTCAGGGGCTGGCGCGGGCGCCCCGGCCCGCTCTGGCTGAGGCCGTCGAACGGCTGGGGGCGGCGTTGCGCGGCGCCTACCTGGCAGCGGGATGCCCCTCCTACGAGCGGGTGAGTGCGCTGACCGACGGCGTGGTGGACGCGAGCATCGTCGAGGGGGCGCTACTGGGCCACGTGGTGCCGTGCTGGGAGACCACCAGTGCGCTGCTGACCGCGTTGCAAGCACGCCCGGGCGATGTGAGGGGACTGTGGGACGACACCAACTACGCCTTCCTGGTGTGCCTGCAAACGCCGTTGCAGGACGGGCCGACCCCCCTGGTGGATCTGCCGCCGCCGCGTCCTCCCTTCAGCCCGGGCCCGTCAGGTGCGTGACGTTCGCGAGGAAGATGTCCCATGCCGACCTACCGCCGCCAGACCGATACCTGGACGGCTCCCGAGGCCCGCGCCGACGCCAGCGCGGCGGCACAGCCTGCGGTGGTGATCCATCTGCCGGTGACGTACACGGCGTTCTGTCTCCAGCACCACCACGCTTACCTGCGCTATGCCGTGCACCGTCTCGGTGAGGGCCAGGCAGCCCGCTCCTGTGTGGAAGGCGCCTTGGGGGAACTGGTCACGATGTGGCCCAAGGTCATGGGCAGCGCCCGGCCGTCCGCCGTGGCCTGGCAGGTGCTGCGCACGTGGGTGGCCGCCGCCCGGAATGAGGCCGAGGCGGTGTCGGCGCAGCCGCCCTCGTTGTCGGCGCTCCAGCAGGACGCGGTCGTCCTGCGGAACGACGTGGGACTGTCGGAGGCTGTCATCGCGTCGGTGATGGGGCTGGACGAGGGCACGGTGACCAGTCATCTGCGGTACGCCGCGCGCCTTCGCTGCCGGGCCGGCATCGCGGTGCGTGCCGCGCCTGCTGCGGTGGCCGAAACCGCGCCGACTGCCTCCGGCTCACCCTCACGGGGCCTTTCGCGTGGGTCTTCGCCCTCTTTACGATGACCTCTCTCAGCACCATGCGAGCTGGCTGGCCGGGACGAGGGGAACGTGCATGGGCAGCGGACAGCGGTGGCCTGCCGGCACCGACCCCGAGGTGGCCAGTGTGGCGCGCATGTATGACTTCCTGCTCGATGGCCGCGACAACTACCAGGCCGACCGGGACGCGTGCGCAGCCCTTCTTGACGTGGTCCCCAGCATGAAGGACCTCGCCCTCAACAACCGGCAGTTCCTGCGGCGGGTCGTCCACTACCTCGCTGCCGAGCAGGGCATCACCCAGTTCATCGACCACGGATCAGGCCTGCCCACCCGGGACAACGTCCACCAGGTCGCCCAGCGCATCAACCCGTCGGCCGCGGTGGTCTATGTCGACAACGACCCGATCGTGCTGGCGCACGGCCGGGCCCTGCTCGGCGGCGACCCGCACACCGCGGTGCTCCAGGCCGACATGCGGGACACCAAAGCAATCTTCGAGCACACCGACACCCAGCGGCTCATCGACTTCGACCAGCCGGTGGCCGCCCTGTTCGTGTCCGTCCTGCACTGCATCCCCGACCACGACGACCCCGCCGCCCTCATCCGGGAGGTCACCCGCCGGCTCGTCCCGGGCAGCTTCCTGGTCATCTGCCAGCTCGTCAGCCCCGACCCCCAAGTACGCGATTTCGTCACCGAGTTCATGGACCAGGCAACCCAGCACCAGTGGGGCCGGGTACGCGAACAGCACGAGGTGAGGGCCTACTTCGACGGCCTGGACATCATCGACCCGCCCGGGCTCGTCGAGGTGTCCACCTGGATGCCGGACAACGACCTTCTGCGGCGCCAGCGCACCTTCGAATGGGAAGAATGGGGCGGCCTGGCCCGTGTGCCCCAGCGAGGCCACCTCAGCTGAGCACCCCGCCCCTCCCCCTGAACGCCCATCTGCCGAAAGGGCAGGGCTCACAGGCGGTTGTGCCGCTGCTTGAGCCAGCGCAGGGACTCCTCGGGTGTTCTGATCTGCGTCGCCAGCCGGTCCAGCCGCACCAGATACTGCTCGACCTGTTCCGGATCCTGATGGAAGTCCGCACTGGCCACTTGCTCGACATAGACGGCATCGGGCAGATCAGCGAGCCCGAACCGCAGATAGGTGACATTGCTGGTGAGCGGCACCTGGCTCATCACCTGCGGCGCCGCCACCTGGAGGGCCACCTCCCCCCGCTCCACGCGCTCGATCACCTGACGGACCTGGGTGCGCAGAACGGCCCGGTCCTCCACCGAGTACTCAAAGACCTCCTCGCGGAGCGCCACCCACAGATCGGGGGCCTCGCCCTGCTCGCGCTGGCGGGCGAACTGGGCCTGGCGCGCCATGCGCAGCTCGACGATCCGGTTCACCTCCGCCTCCAGCCGGTTCGGCCATTCGGCGCGGATCACGGCGGCGGCGTATGCGGGGGTCTGGAGCAGGCCGGGCACGTAGAAGGGCTCGTAGATACGGATCCGCTGGGCGGCGCCTTCCAGGGCCAGCAAGGGTGCGAAGAAGTCTTTCACCGTCGTGCGCCAGGGCTTCCAGTACTCGGGCCGCAGCGACAGCTCCACCAGCTCCATGAACTGCTGCACATAGCGCGGTTCCTGCACCCCGTACAGCGTGAGGAAGGCGCGGGCGTCCTGCGGCTTGCAGCCCAGGTGCCCGTGCTCAATCTTGTTGATCTTCGACAGAGAGACGTCCAGCCGCGCACACACCTGCTTCGGCATGAGCCCGCACGCCTCGCGCAGCTGGCGCAGCTTCCCACCCGCGATGATCTTCAACGCGGACGGATGCCCCTGCGCCCGCCCCAGCGCCCCCAGCGGAAAGACACCCCTGCCCGCCACGGGCGCACGACGGGGTATGGGAGAGGGGGGATTCGCTCCGGGCGCGGACATGCACAACTCCTGCGGGATGAATGGAACCCCAGTATCCCCACGCCCCGCGGCCCCGGAGCGAAACCCTCACACCTTCAGGCAGATTCAGCCAGCCACGAAATCGAACTCCCCTTCCCGCGCCCCCGCAACAAAGGCCCGAGCCTCACGCGCAGTGAACACCAGAGCCGGACCTTCCGGAAAGCGGGAATTCCGCACGGCCATGCCGCCGTCCCGCAGTGCCGCCACCTCCACACAGGACCCGTCACCATTACTGTGGCGGCTCTTCACCCAGGCCGCCCCCTCGATACTGCTCGCGCTGACCCCGTTCTCGATGTTCCGCATCCGTCACACTCCCTCATCCGTTTCACACATGCGTCCACGTTCACGGGAAGCCCGCGGGAAATTCCGTCTGAAATTTCATGCCGTCCCGCACGCGCGACCGTAGTCTCAACACAGCAGCACACCGGCAGCGTTCGAAGAGAAATCCTCAACGGGAGTGCCCTCACCCATGGCGCCATCGCCAGAAAACTCCGCCCACCCCACCTCGCCGCCCCAGCCGGACACCACCGCAGACTTTGGCTCGGACCTACCCCCTTGCCTCAGTCGAACGAGTGAGACCGGACCCGGAGGCCTCGAACTAGGCCTGGCCCCCGCCGTGTTCGCCGCACACCAATTCGACGCCGTCCCCCTCAGCGTGGCTCAATCACGCACGTTCCTCATGCGCTGCCTCACCCGCTGGCGCCTCACCACCTCCAGCCAGGCCTTCACCGACAGCGCCCTCCTCATCGTCAGCGAACTCGTCACCAACGCCGTACTCCACGCCCCCCCACCCCCCCAGCACCGCGGCAACCGACAGATCTGGCTCGCACTCCACATGCAGCCCACCGCACTGATCTGCTCCATCACCGACCCCAGCCCCACCCCACCCCACACCCCCACCCACGACCTATGGGCAGAGACCGGACGAGGAATCCACCTCGTCACCGCCCTCGCCACCAACTGGGGCTGGACCCCCACCCCACCCCCCGGAAAAACCGTCTGGGCCCGCCTCGCCCTCGCCGGGTGACCCGCCAACACCGCCTATCGCACACCGGTGCGGGGGGGGGTGAACATGGGGCTGGTGTTGGACGGCGGCGCGGCACCCCGGTCCGCCGCGCGGGGGCAGATCGTGACAGCCGTCGGCTCGCTCGCGGCACACCCGCACTTCACGTCCGCCGTCACACCTCGGCCGAAGAACACAGGGCTGCCGATCAAGGACGCCGGAGGCGTACCCGGACAGGGACCCCGTAGCCCCGAGTCACACCCGCCTCATGTAGTTCCCCACCCGCCCGGTCACGCTTCCCCATGGGGATGGCGGTTGCGACTGGATGCCCAGCGGCAGGGAGGCCCACCCCCCTCCTCTCTCTGCCGTTCACGTGAGCAGCGGGTCGATCGGCGGCCATGGGTAGCCCAATTGCTCGGCATCATGCGAGCCTCCCCAGACCTCAGCGGTGGAACGAGGATCGCCAGCGGTCAGCTGCGATTGCAGGCGCTCGACCTGGTCCGATGGGGCGTCCGCGGAGATCGGGAGAGTTATCCCGAACTGGAGCCAGGGCTGATCAGTCTCGGTCTGGTCAGGGGGGTGCCTCAGGACGACGTGAATTCGATCGGGTTCCTTGCGGGAGGCCCAGACGCCTTCCAACTCGCACTCCCACCGGGCGAGCCAGCCCCCGCTTCCCCTCAGCCCCGCCTCAAGCAGCCGCGCGACCAGCCCTGCCGGCCACTCCCAACCGCGGTCCTCTCCAGCTCGCAGGACCTCGGCCTCGTACTGGCCTGCGGTGAACCGAAGCACTGGCAGGTCGACGTCCTGATTGGCCAGGTCGCGCCAGTCCGCCCAGACAACATGATCCCCGTCGCGCCTGACCGTCACGTACAGAGCGCCACAGCACTCCTCCACGCCGCACCCGGACCAAGCGAGACGAACCTCGTGGGGTGTCACAGTGGCATGCAGCGGCCCAGCCCGGTCCAGCAGATACCGGGGGCCTGCTCCCAGGTACCGGGAACCTCCCACGCCACCGGGGATCACCTCGGCCAGAAGATCCTGGCCATTGACGATCGGGCGGACCTCCACGCCGCCCTTGTCGGGCGGTGGGCAGACGATGCTCAGACTGAGAAGATCCGGTCCCATGGTCATCGGCCAATGATCGCGAAGCCGGTTCGCAGTTGTCATGTGAATTCGCGCGGCCTCCGCTCAGGGCGGTAGCAAGGGCCCCCTCCAGGCGCGCTGACCCACGGACAGCCCCTTTGGAACGACGGGATGACAGCCTGGGGAATTACGCGACCGTCCACACCCCGCCCCAAGCACTCCCCGCCGAATCGGGGACGAGCAGATCGAAGCCGCTGTCACGGCGACACCGCAGCGCGCACGCCGAAGACCATGAGGGCGGAGACCGTGGGCGGCCCCAAGCCGGCAGCCGAAATCCGGTGGACGCGGCCGCGATACTGGCATGATGGCCGTCACCTTGCAGCTCGCCCGCATCCCGGCGGAGTATCTCGCCGCCTGCCGCAACACCGCCAGTACGTCACCGAGCCGCGATCACCACTGGGAACCGCCAGCGTGCGACGCGCTGGACCTGGACTGGGCGCCGGTACCGCTGGCACGCCTCAGCGAGGCGGCCGGGCTCGATGAGGTCCACCTCGGCGCTCTTCGCCGGGCCACAGCCGGCGACACCACTCTCGATCTGGGCTTCCTCAATACGGGCCCACACGCGATCGCCCCCTTCGGGCCCGATCCCACCGCCCTGTCCGTCTCTCAAGTGGCGCGCGTCTGCGAACTGCTCGGTCAGATCGACATATCCGCCCTCCTCGCCGCCCTGCCGATCGACGACCTCGAAGCCGGCTCCGTGATCGGCTATGGGGCCGATCAGTTCACGGGTGGCCCCAGGGAGTACCTGCTGACGCACTTCAGCGCCCTGCGCGACTTCTACACCGACGCTGCACGGCGCCACCTGCTCGTCGTGCTCTGGTGGGGCTGAACCAGGCCATCTCGGCGTCCCCACTGCGAGCACCTGGGGAGTTACGTGATCGTCCACACCTGAGGTACGCCTCGCCGGGAGGGGGCATCGGCGAGGCGTACCTCAGTGTGACAGCATCGAGCTCACCGAGACCCGAGCCAGCACGAGTTGGCCAGGAGACAGCGCCTGCCCGCGTATCCATGGACCCTGTTGGCGACACCAGATGAGCAGCCACGCACGCGGCGGGCCAGGCAGGGGACGACGATGGGGGCTTCAGCGGGCCCGGGTGACGCTGATCTGCTCGTCAGGGCAGCGCGTCAGGCTCTCGTTCAGAGCGGCTTGTTCGGCCCCGTCGATGGTCAGTCCCCAGCGGATCTTGTCGGCGATCCAGTCGGTGACGTACTGGCAGCGGTAGCCCGCGAACGGCGGCAACCACGTGGAGGGATCCTGATCCGCCTTGCTGCGGTTGGACTTGGCCGAGACCGCGATCAACGCGCGGTCGTCACCGAGGTCGTTGGCGTAGTCCTCGCGCTCCTTCGCGCTCCACGTGGAGGCGCCCGAGTCCCAGGCCTCGGCGAGCGGGACCAGGTGGTCGATGTCGAGCTGACGGGCATCGGTGAAGTAGGCGTCGTCGTATGGCGAGTACCAGGATCCCCCGCTCAGGGCGCACTGGGGGCCTTGTACGGGGGGTTCGAGGGCTTCGGCTTTGAGGACTTCCTGGCGGGTGTTGCAGCCGTCCTTGTCCGCGTCCACCCAGTGCCGGAACCTCGCGCGCACGTACCCGGCCCGGTCCTCGTCCTGGACCGGGAGCGAGGCGAGAGCGTCCCGTACGGCGAGGGTGACCGTGTCACCGGCCGCCGCAGCCCGGGCGGGAGCAGCGCCGGCGGTGGCGGGGGTGAGCAGAGCGGCGAGTGCGGTGAGGGTGGTGAGGGCGAGGCAGGTCCTGGTGAAACGCATACCGGTGGCCTTTCGGAGATCACAAAAGCAGTCGTGATCTTCGTACCGGTCCCCGACACCCCCCGTCGATGCTGTGGACGGCCCGTTCACCCGGGCGAGCGGTAAGTCGGCCCATCACACAACACACCCACGTAACCCCCTGTGCCTGAGGTGAGTTGCCCCCGTATGGACACGAGCCGCGACGACCACATCCGCATCCCCCACGACGAAGCGCAGGACATCATCGACGTGCTGCAGCACTTCGCCGAAGGCTGTGACGACAGCCACGAGTGGGCCTGGCAGGCGGAAAACCTGGCCCAGAACCTCGCCCGCCGCCTGCCCAGCCGTCAACCTGCAGGCGAATAGGGCCTGTTGTTGGCCGGGAGAGGCGACGAAGATCTACTGTCGCCTGGCCGCCGACGACCCCGATGCCCACGAACCCGGGCTCTCCATCGCTCTGGCCAACGCCACCCGATTGTCCGAACGGGGCCGACCGGCGGAAGCCCTCACGCCGGTCGAGAAAGCCGTCAGTATCCGCCGCCGCTTGTCGGTTGCCAACCCCAGCGCCCACGCACCCAATCTCGCCTCCTCGCCGTCCAACCTGGGGATCCGGTTCTCCGAGATGGGGCGGCACGAGGAGGCTCTGACGGCCGAGCAGGAGGCGCTGCAGATCTACCCTCACCTGGCCGCGGGCAACCCTGACGCCCACAAACCCGACCTCGCCCTCAGCCTGGGCACCTGGGCATGTGTCCGGCACGAGGCGCGGGTGGAACTGCCTGAAGCGTACGGTCCATCGAGGAGTCCCTGCGGCTCTACGACAAGCTCCTCCCTCTGCGCCCCGGCACGGTACCTCCCGGATCGCGCCGAAGCGCTGCGTTTGTAGGCGGACTCGTGGGTTTCGTGGTGGCCTCGGGCACTCTGGCGTCGATGGCCGGGCCTAGCGGTCGCCGTCGAACTGGGAGGCCGGGCCGGCGAGCGTCTGTGTCGGCAGCTCCATCTGGCGGCAGGCCGCAGAAGCTGTTTGAACTCCTCGAAGCGCCGCCCGTGCCCGAACGTTGGCCGCGGGTGCTGGGTGTCGACGAGTTCGCCTAAGGCGAGCAGGCCGAGTTGGCCGGGCGCGTCGAGGTGGGGGACGACCTGCGGGTAAAGACGTATGCCTCCGCCCGCGGCCAGCGCCAGCCGAGGAGGGGGGATACGGCAGCGAAGCCGCGTACCTCGAGTGGCCCGACACCTCGCCCTCCGGTTCGTCGTGACCCTGCTGCGCCGGCGTGCGGTTGCAAGTCGGCGGCAAGTCGGTGCCAAGGGGGTGAGGGCACCGTTCTGTATCCGTTGTCGGCAAGCGATCCAGGAGCGTCCGAGGATGTCCCCCAGCAGTGCCTCCGAAAGCCTTCACACCCATGCGACGGATGTGGTCCACCCTGATGTGCGGAGCAGCCCGAGGACGGTTCTCGACTCCGCTCCGCACGAGGTTCTGGACGCCTACCGGACCTGCGAGTTCGTCACCCTGGGCAAGGACGGGACTCCGCTGGTCTGGCCGACGGCCGTCGCACGCCGTGACGACGGGACGCTCCTGCTGACCACCTCACTCGCGTTCGCGCAGAAGGCATTGAACATCCGTCGTGACGGACGGGTCGGGTTGCTCTTCTCGGACCCGACCGGAAGCGGTCTCGACTTCGCCCCGCAGATCTTCGTCGCCGGCCGTGCCCAGTGCCCCGAAACGGTCATGTCGGGTCCGCGAGGGGCCGAGGAGTACTGGCGCAGGCTCTTCGAGCGGCAGCCGCACAGCCGCTCGTACCTCCTGCGTCCTATGAGGCCGGTAATGTCCTGGTACTACCTGCGCCTGCTCATCACCGTCGAGCCCGAACTGGTGATCGTGCGGCAGCCCCTCGCCGAACTGCCGCCACCGGGAGCGTCGGCACCCGCGTCCGCAACGGTGACCCTGCCCGGAGCCTCCCAGCTGGCGAGCCTGCCCACTGCCGTAGTGGCCGCGCGCGACGCCTCCGGCGCTCCGGTACTGGCCCGCACCCGGCCGCGGCCGACACCGGCGGGCTACTTGGTCGAGGTGCCCGAGGACTGCCCTGTCGAACGGGGCCCGGCCAGCCTCCTGGTGCACCGGCACGACGAACGGCTCAACCACATGTACAACGCGCTCGTACGCGGCGACCTGCGCCGCACGGATGCCGGCTGGGTGATGGTGCCGTCCACCGTCACCGAGCCCATGGGCTCCGGACGGGCCAGCGATGCCCTGCGCGTCCTGCGCCGGACGAAGCGGTCCACCGACCGGTATCTCGAACGGCGCGGCCTGCGCCGTCCGAAGGTGCAATGGGACCTGTTCCGCGCTCTCGCGGACCCGTCGCCGGCACCGGCCGGCCCTCCCTGCCTTCCGGCGGTGACGGGGTCGCCGCATCACTGAGCGCTGAGGCGTCGATTCGGGCCGGACGGACGTGGCGGGTGTCCGCCCGTCCGGCATCGGTGGGACCGCTGCGCGCCGACTACGATGTTCTTGTCATGATCACATTGAAGGTGCTCGGCTCGTTCCGGGTCGAGGTCGACGGCCGTCCGGCCGATGCGGGTGGCCGGCTCGCACGGATGCTTCTGGTCCAACTGCTGCTCGCCCGCGGCGCCGTCGTGCCCACGGAACGGATCATCGAGAGGCTCTGGCCGACGAGCGTCCCGCCGAGCGCACAGGCCTCGCTCCACGCGTACGTCGCACGACTGCGGCGCTCTCTCGAACCGGAACGGGCACCGCGGACCCCCGCACGGATCCTGGTCAGCGCCCCCTACGGCTACGCCCTGGCCTTGAACCCGGCAGCGGTGGACGCGTGGGTGTTCGAGGACCAGGTGTCGGCCTGCGCGACGGCGGGGAACCCGCCCCACCTCGCCGAAGAGCACCTGACCCGGGTGCTCACCCTGTGGCGCGGACAGCCGTACGCGGAATTCGCGGACGAGCCGTGGACCGCGAGCGAACGCACCCGCTTGGAGGAGCTGCACCGCAGTGCCCGCGAACGGCTGGCCGCCGCGCGCCTCGCCTGCGGAAAGGCCGCACAAGCGGTCGCCGACGCCAGCGCCCTGACCACGGAGCAGCCCCTGCACGAGGAGGGCTGGCGGCTGCTGGCCCTGGCGCTGTGGGCCCGTGACCGCCAGGGCGACGCCCTGGCCGCGCTGCGCCAGGCCCGGCACGTCCTCGGCGAGGAACTCGGCGTCGAGCCCGGGCCCTCCCTGCTGGAACTCGAACAGGCCCTCCTGCACCAGCGCCTCGACCTGCTCCACCGGTCGACGACAGCCCCCGCCGCGTCCCCCGTACGCACGGACACGGCCCCCGCCCTGAAGCCGGTGGAGCACCCGGCCACGGCCGCCCGGCCCCGGACGCCGGCCGCGCCCACGGTGCTGACGGCCGACCGGCTCCTGGGCCGCGACGGAGAACTGGCCTCGCTCGCCGCCGCGGCGGACCGGGCACGCACCGGCCGGGCCCAGGTGGTCCTCGTCTCCGGTGAGGCCGGTATCGGCAAGTCCAGCCTCCTGGAGGCCGCCCTGCGCCAACTGCCCGGACAAGGCTGGCTGGTCGGCTCAGGACAGTGCCCGGAGACCGAGGGCGCCCCGCCCGGCCGGGCCTGGTTCGACATGCTGCCGGATCTCGCACGCGCCGCCCCACCGGGAGCCTACGCCGACGAGCTCGCCCCGCTCCTGGCCCCCGGCACCACGGCGCAGACGGACGGCAGCCCGGCACGGCGCTTCCGCCTGCACCGGGCTCTCCTCGGCTGGCTCCGGGACACCGCCCGGCGGCAGCCGCTGGCGATCGTCCTGGACGACCTGCACTGGGGCGACCGGGAAAGCATCGAGCTGTTCCTGCTCTGCGCCGAACAGCTGCGCGACGCATCGCTGCTCCTGGTCGGCTCGTACCGCACCGGCGAGGGGGATCTGACCGAGGCAATGGCACGCCTGGCGCCCTGCTCTCCCGTGCGCCTGGCCCTGGGCGGGCTCTCGGACGCCCAGGCGACGGCATTGCTGCGCCGCGTCGCGACCGGCATGACCGACCGGGCCGCGACGACTCTGGCGCAACGGGCCGGGGGCAACCCCTTCTACCTGCACGAGAGTTCGCTGCTCCTGGTCAGTGAGGGCGAACAGCAGGCGCTGGAGCGCATCCCGCAGGGGGTCCAGGACGTGCTGCGGCGACGGCTGGCCCTGCTCGCGCCGACCGTGACGGCCGGATTGCGCCTGGCCGCCGTGGCCGGACGCGAGGCACCGGTCGCTCTCCTGGTCCATGCCTCGGACAGTGATGCCGATCAGCTCCTCGACGCCCTGGAGGCCGGTGTCACCGCCGGACTGCTCACCGAGCCGTGTCCCGGCACGGTCCGCTTCAGCCACGCCCTCGTACGCGACGCCCTGGAAGCCGACCTCACCCGGCTGCGCCTGGCCCGGATGCATTCCCGGCTCGGCCGGAGCCTGATCGCTCTCGGCTCCGACGACGTCGCCGCCACCGCCCACCACCTGCTGCGGGCGGCCACGGTCGTGACCGCCGACGCGCGGCTCGCCGTCCATCACGCCCGGCTCGCCTGCGAACAGGCCGTACGCCGCTACGCGCCGCAGAACGCAGAAGACCTCCTGCACGCGGCCCTCGGCCTGCTGGCGGACCATCCGGCGGCCTTCGCCGAGCAGGACCCCGCCCTGTTGCAGGTGTTGCTGCTGGGCCAGCTGGTCGACTGCCGGATCCGAATGGGCGCCGTCGTACAGGCCCGTGAGGCCCAGCAGCAGGCCGTCAGGGTGGCCCGGTCGTCGGGCCGCGCCGATCTGCTGATTGCCGCCTACACGACATGGACCGAACCGACGCCCTGGCGCGTCCGCGCGTACGCGGCGTCCGACACCGAGGCCCTCGAGGAGCTCGGAAGGCTGCTCGAGACCGGTGGCCTGACCGACCGCCAGAGGTGTCTCCTTCTCGACCAGTTCGCCGACGCACACGACGACGCGGACCCCCGTGCCGTAACCGTGGCACGGCAGGCCGTGGAACTCGGCCGCGCGATGGGCGAGCCGCGTCTGCGGGGCCTCACCCTCACCTCGCTGCTGCGCCGGATCGACTGCGAACTCGCGCCCGACGCCTACCTGGAGCTCCACGAGGAACTGGCCGAGGTGGCGGCCTCCCAGGACAGCCCCGAGTACTCCTGGATGAGTGCTTACACCGCCGCCCGCCTCGCAGCCGCCCGCAACGACCCGTCGGGGATGGAGCAGTGCCTCGTACGGGCCGACGAGATCGCCCGTACGTACGGACTCCAGGGCATGTTCGCGGTGGCCAGGCTGCGCCGCCCCATGCTCGCGATGGCCCGGGGGCGCTTCACCGAGGCTGAGGAGGAGCTGGGTTCGGCGGTGGCGGAACTGCGGGCCCGCGGAGCCGTGGACCTCAGCGGGCTGGCCGGGCTGGCCGTGGGCTGCATCCGACTGCAGCAGGGCCGGCTCGGCGAGGTCCTTCCAGTACTGCTCGCGGTGTGGGAGCAGTACCGGCCGCACAACGAATCCCTCACCGCGCTCGCACTGCTCGCCGCCGGCCGTCCCGAGGAAGCCCGTGACGTCTTCGACCAGCGCGTCCCGCTCCTGCCCGACTTCGCCTACGGCATCCTGGCCGGCCTGCGCGGCGCGGCGGCCGTCGCCTTCGGCGACCGGGAAACGGCCGACGAGGTCTACCGGGATCTGCTGCCCCTCCAAGGGCTGGCGGGCGGAGCGAGCAGCCTCAGCCTCGTCTTCCGGCCCATTGCGCAGACCCTCGGTGAACTCGCCGCCTTCCTGGGCCGGCCGGTCCAGGCCCGATGCCACCACTTGGAAGCCGCGCGGGTGGCCGCGGCGTGGGACTCGCCCCACTGGGCGCAAGCCGCCCAGGCAGCCTTGGCCGGACTGCCTGCGGAGTCCGCATAGCAGGCGCCGCGCTCAGCTCCCGCTCAGTTCGGCCGCGAACCGTGCTGCCAGATCGAGGAACTCGTCAGGGGAGTCCGTCGTCAACTGAAGGTCCACCAGCACCTCATCGGTGTCCGCCGCGCACATCAGCCGCAGGTGATCGCAGATTTGGCGCACGGTCCCGCGCTGATGGGTCTCCCCGGCCGCGGCCTCCGTCGCGGTGACGGCGGGGTTCACGCGGAACACCCGGCGCAGTACCGCCGGGTCGCGTCCCGCCCGCTCGGCGGCCTCGACGGCCACCGCCCACAGACCGTGGAAGAAGGGCAGCGGCATCGACGCCCCTAGCCATCCATCCGCACGCCGGCCGACCCGCTCCAGAGCAGCCGCGGTGAAGCCGCCCAGCAGGATGGGTGGCCGCGGCCTCTGACGCGGTTTGGGCAGCACGGTCGATTCGGTGATCCTCCACAGGGCGCCCCTGTGCACGACGGTCCCGGACCCCCATACGGCCTCCAGGACGTCGAGGGTCTCCTCCAGCCGGGCGCCGCGCCCCCGCCACGGCACCCCGGCGGCCTCGTACTCCTCCTGCATCCAGCCCAGGCCGAGGCCTACCTCCAGACGGCCGCGGCTGATCAGATCGAGGGTCGTCAGGGCCCGGGCGAGCACGAGGGGCGGCTGCCACAGGGCGTTGAGCGTGCTGCTGCCCAGGCGTACCCGCCCGGTCGCCGCGGCCGCCGCGCCCAGCGCGAGCAGCGGGTCGAGATGGGTGCCGTACCGCACGGGCATCGGCTTCCCGCCCGGGTACCCGCCGGGCGGGACGATCGGGGCCAGGAGCCGGTCGGCCGCCCAGAGGCTGTCGCAGCCGAGTGCTTCCAGGGCCGTACACAGGCCGGCCGAGCGATGGGGGTCGGCGAACGGGCCGAACTGCGGGACGGAGAATCCGATGCGCATCGGTGGAACTCCTCGATCGGTACGGGAGGGGCGAGGTGGCCGGGAGCGTCCGCCCGCCTGAAGGGACCGGGCGGACGGGCTCATGCGGTGGCGCGCCGACCGCGGATCCGCCTGGTATCACGGCGGTACTGGCGCTGCCCGAGCAGTTTCCAGAGCACCCGCGCCGGGACCGGCAGACGGGTGAGGAACTCCAGGCGTTCCTCGGGTGAGCTGTCCTCCAGAATGGCGCCCAAGGCGATCATCAGCCGGTTGCGGGGCGTCTCGGCGAGGCCCCGCTCCCCGACGGCACGCCACTGCTCCTCGGTCACGTGGAGCGCGACCAGCGGCATGACCTCCCGCTCTTCCGCGTCGAGATGGGCAGACAGCTGCCGGTGGTGCCGGTGCAAGGCCTCGACCAGCTCGTCCCGGTCCTCCGCCAGAGCCCGCGCCTGCCAACGGTCCATCAGCACCCGGACCTCACTGATGCCCTCGCTGAGCTCGTGGTGCTGCGCCTCCATCGCGAGCACGTGCTCGGCATCGAGATCCAGATGGGGCAGCAGCACGGGCCAGAGCACCTCGTCCTCACCGGTGTGATGGGCGTGCAGCCCGATGGTGTAGAGCCGCCAGTGCTCAGCAAGGATCCGGGCGCGTGCCGTGTCGGCGGGCTGGACGTCCTGCACGAGTTCGGCAAGCAGCCGCGACTCGCGGCGGAACACCTGGTGGATCATCGCCATTTCGCGGGTGTAAGCGTGGGCAGCGGAATCTACAACGTCGTTCGTGGTCATGCCTCCCAGTCTTCGGAGTCCGATTGCAGGCCACTTGCACCCGACTTGCCTGATGAAGGCGTCAGGCGGACACACCCGGGCAGGCCCCGCCCGGAACGCCCGGACTTCGCGTGCCAGACGCGGCGCGATGCCGGGAACGGGTCCTCGACGACCGAGGGTTCGGTGTCCAGAGGCGGGTCATCGGCCGTTCCGACCCTCGGCGGTCACGCGATGGGATCCACGTTCCACGCCGCGGGCAGATCGCTGTCGCAGAAGACGCAGACGAAGTCGTCCTCGCGCACGATGTTGTGCTCCTGACAGTCGGGGCACCGCCGGAAGACCACCTCGTGGGTGAAACCGGAGGGCCGCCCAAGTTCTACGTCGTCCAGGGCACGGGCGACAGCCGACCAGGAAGTGACGTCCGGGCAGTATCCGGTGGACTGGTTGCTGACCTCTCCCACGGTCCATCGGTCTGCCTCGCATATGAAGCTGATCTCTCCGGCGCTCAGGACCAGGCCTCCGCCGGCGCAGCCCACGTGCTCGCTTCGTCGCGGCGCCAGCCGAAGCACACCATCCATACGGACCACGAAGGTGAACGGTTCAGCCAGCTCCGCCGCCGATTGCTCCACGATCCAGCCGCCGAAGTCAGCCGCCGAGCCGATCCGACGCCCGCCGTCACCAGGCCGGACCGCGGTCTTCAGCTCGACCGGTCCGACGTACCTATAACTCCGCCCCCGCCCACTCACGCCAGCCAACCTAGAGCACTTCCGACACACGCCCCAGCATCGTGCACCAACCCTGACGCCCCGGTACGGCGAAATCCCCGCTCACCACCACGCCAGCAAGCAGGGAACCTCCCCCGTGGCCGAACCGGTTGGCGGGGATCAGACGCCACGCATGCCACGCAGGGCGGCCCGGAGCCGGCGGCCCTCCTGCGTGTCCGGGAGCCTGACCCGCTCGGGATCCATAGCAGTCAGCCGAGCGAGAGGCTCCTGTTGACCGTGGCCACCCTGGTGCGCGACATGCAGGCTGTACAACGCCTTGTAGAGCGCCTTCGAGATCCCCCGACCCGGCGCGACAACGAACGGGGCCAGCGCCGCCAGCAATTCCCCACCCCCGCCCGCATCCGGGATCCGCCGGGCCTTGCGGCGCCGGTAGGCCTTTTGCCGGCAGCGCGCGTCACAGTAGACAGAATCCGCACGCCCAACCGTCACGGGCTGCCCGCAACTGCCGCACGGCCGGCCCGAACCCCGGCCACCGTGACGCTTACGCGTGAGGGACGTGCGGCATGCCCGCGAGCAGGTGACCCCCTTCAGCAAGGCCTCCGCGCGCCGGACCACGACCAGGCCGCAGCCCACACACGGCTCAGGCGCAAGGGCCGGTCCCCGGCCCAGCAGTTCGAACCACCGCACCCCGCCTGCCTGCCGTGCGGCGTCCGGGCGGGACAGCCCCGTGACCGGATCAGGAGCACCCCTGACGTAACAGCCCTCACAGATCAAAAACCGGCCGAACACCCTCCGCCGACCCTCCCGCGACGTACCCACCACGAGATACCCCACACCAGCAGACACATCGGCGGAACACATCCTGCAGAGACGAAGACCCTCACGCACAGCCATAACCACACCAACGACCAGCACGGGCAGCCGTAACAGCCCCCAGAGTGACTATCCGCCGATGTCTCCAGGGCCACCTGACCCACATGCCTGACGACCGGCGGGCGGGCGGAGGGAGGCAACCGACCTGATTGCTGAACCTCGGTTTGGCGTACCCACAGACTGATACCGAGCCGGAACATCCGACCCTGCACGAGGTGACATGCACTCCGTAGCCGCCGCACCCGAGGGACCCGTACCAGGGGCCCAGGGCCAGCCCGCCGCACGCGGGACACCCGTATGCCGCCCGGCCATGCCGTGCCGGCGATGAGCCGAGCCCCTGCAGCAGACAGGCCGACCGTGCACACCGTGTGCCGCCGAGGAGCCTCACGCCCAGCCATAACGAAACCCATGACCAGCACGGCTAGCCGTAGCCGTGCCCCCCAACCGCTCGCAGCAAGCCATCGCTCCCAGGTGCCATCGAGCGCCCATGTCCGCAAGAGCCAGCCGACGGGCTGAGTGGTCGTGTCCTGACGCTTCCCGGCAAGCAGCCAGGTCAGGTGGTGGAGCGGGGGCGCGAGTCGTCCTCCGGTGGCTTGGGCTGGCTGTCATGGGCTGGGCCGTGGCAAGGCGCACGGCGTGTTACGAGTTTCGCGGGAAGCGTAGGTGTATCGCGGGGCCGCCACTCACCCGTCCTACTCGTAACACGGCTCTTGTGCACTCGCGCCCCTGCCCCTGCTCGATCCCCGGCATCACCGGGATTTCGCGCACGCAGACCGGAGGCGAACCCGTAACACGAAAAGGTGACCTGCCTCGGCTTCCAGTGCCCTGAAGCCTTGCGACCACGTTACGAGTTAAAGGGTCCTCAAGAGGCAGGGAAGGCGTATGGCGCGGGCGGAGCGTTCGGTGCCCGGGATGCAGCCCGGGGTGCAGCGGCTGGTGTGCGGGTGGTGCGAGATGCAGTGGAACCGCCCCCGACGCCGCGGCCCCGCACCCAGATGGTGCTCGGACGCCTGCAAACAGGCTGCCTGGCGCTCCCGGGTCGGGCCCGAAGAACTCTCGGTCCGGCGCCGGCGAGCCGAGACCGAGCGGGCGAAGGCGCTGAAGCTGACCTGGTACCGGGCGGTGTTCCGCAGCATCAGCCCCCTCCACCCGCTCCCCAGAGCCACCGCCCAGTCACTCCTCGTCGAACTCGCCGGACACGCACCAGACTCCACGGCAGGGGCCAAGCACCTGTACCGCAAAGCGGCGACACGCTGGCACCCCGACCTTGCACACGGAGATGAGGAAGTCTTCAAACTCCTCGAGCACGCCTACCAGACCGTCCAGTCCCCCGCTTCACCCACCCGGCAGCCATCCTGATGCTCCGTCAGTTAGCTGGGAAATCAGACACAGCCCCGGGAACAGCTCTCCAGGGGCAGCGGCAACACAGCTGGTGACAGGACTCCGCCGGCTGACCGCAAGCGGGTGCAGACGCCCTTCCACGAACCGAACCCGCAAGGCACAGCCCCCCAGACCGAGCCCGTGCGGTACTTCCCCGCAATCGCCCCGACCATCTGCCGGCGATCACACCACCGCCCGCCACACCACGCAGTCCGGGCCGCACACAGCAGCTCGATCCGCGACCACCACACAACAGTCAACGACACGACCGGACCAGCGACCCGGTGATCCACACGGGACAGCCTGGGCCGATCTCATTCCCACGGCCAAGGCACAGAGAAGGGAGCCCGCCGAGGTCGTCCGCGTCCCGCTGGCCGAGGAAGCCGCCGGACGGGACCGGGCCAACCTCCACACCCGCCGCCAACGGGCCGGCTTCCCCACAGGAAAGACCTTCGGTGACTGGGACGAGATGAAGGTCGTCCATTCCCCGCCCCACGCAGGACGCGCTCATAACCCTCGAATGGATCGGCCGCCGGGAGAACTTCTGCATTGGCGGTCCGCTACGAGGCGACGGTCACCATCGCCGTCATCAACGAATGGTTGCGATCGCTACAGCGATCCGTGAATCTCTGGGCCGGCGTGTGACCCTCCAATCCAGAAGGCCAGCGCCTTCTGTCTCCCTCCCAGCGACCGCCGCATCGCGTTGACCAGGCATATCTGCGCCTGAGCCACCTGCGCACCGGCCTCCCGGAACTCCTCTTCACCGAGCGGCGTACGGACTGGATCGACGTCTCGCGCGACGCGGTCCAAGAAGCGGTCGACCGACTGGCCAAAGCGGTCGACCTCTGCCGCGACCTCCGCGGGAGCGATCAGGCTGACCCGTGTCAGAACGGCGCTCCACTCGGCCCAGTCGTAGTCCCAGCCGCGACGGTCGGCGTGCGCGCGCTTGATCACCATCGTGAACCTGGCGTAGTGGCTGAGGAGTTC
>NZ_BMTS01000018.1 GCF_014649795.1 Streptomyces melanogenes | reverse complement strand
GGTGGCTGCGGGCGATCTTGGTCGAGAACCCGTCTGCCAGGAGCTTCGTCGTTCCGCAGATCCGTCCAACACGCGGCCAGCATCGTCAGGTTGGAAAAGGCTCAATGCCTTGTTGATGCGGCTGGTGACTTCGAGTTCCTGCGCGTAGGTGTTGTAGTCCTTGTCGCGGGAGGCGACGAAGTCGGTGCCGGGAATGGCCCTGGTGGGATACCGGTCGAAGAACGCGGCGTACTTCTCCCGTACGCCCCGCTTGCTGAAGTAGTTGTCTTCGAGGACCCGCCAGCTGAGGTCCAATGTGAGATTCGGATGCTTGTCCAGCAGTCTCTTCATGATCTTGATGTGCCGGTCGGGATCCATGGTGGTGAACTCCTTGGAAAGCCCCATGTGTGCCCACACGATCTTGTTCGCCGGATACAGGCGAAGGGTCTGTTCCATCAGCGGGAGATACTTCGTCTGCTCCGCATTGTTCCCGAGGTCCGAGTGGATAGTGATGGGGATTCCGCGGTCCCGCAGCACCTTCATGAACGGCGCCCAGTTCTTGATGTTCTCGCTCGTCGCGGCCGTGTGGTGGTTGGGGAACAGCGCCTGCTTGACGAGGTTCACCTCGCCCGCCCAGCGGAACACGCCCGGGAATTCCTTGTCGTACAGGGTGATGCCGGGCGGGATCGTCTCGGGGTGGTTCAGGTCCATAAAGGTCATGGATACGGCGAGTTCGGGATCCTTGGGCTTCGCCGCCAGATAGTTCTCGGCGTTGGCGAAGTCGTTCTTCATGCTCGGCACGACCGGAGTGCCGGGGCAGTTCAGGTAATAGGTGCAGGGGGAGTTCACGGGCAGCATCTGCCCGATGCCGTACATGCTCGCGTGCCGGACACCGCTCTTGTTGAGGTACCCGGTGAGTTCCTCGAACCCGCTCGCGGGCCCGCCGAACGGGCGGAAGTGCAGATGGCTGTCGACCTGCGAGGTGTACGGCTCTCTCGCCCGGTCGAAGCACTCCGTTCCCGCCACGGCCGAGCCCGCGCCGGCGGGCGAGGCGGCGATGGCCACCGCTGTCAGTACGGCGCCGGCCATGCCGAGGCGCCTGCTGGTGTGTGACATGCCGATGATGACCTCCGGTTGACGTGGTCGCCTGTCGCGGCCTGGGAGTACGGCAGCCAATCCGGGGCGGCCGCACGGGCCGTGGAAAAGTGCCCGGCGGGTAGCTACCACAGCCTTGCCACGAGAGCCGTGCGGACAGGCGAAGTTGTTCGACAGGTCACCCGGACGCCAGTACGCCGGTTTCCGGCGCCTTTCCGAGGCGCCACGACGGACTCGTCTGCAATACGATCGCGGCATTCGTCAACTGGAGGGGTTGGGAAGGTCCCGGCATTGGCCGATGTGGTGACCGCCAGGGTGCGGCGCGGATTTCAACCATTTCCGTGCTCTACGGTCACGGCGCGCCCCGGGAATCCATCTCCGCCAAGATCTGCTGGCCGATACGTCACCCGAGGAGCAAGTTCCGCTGGCGGTTGTGGAGTACCGCCTGACAGAGTGCGCGATAGGCCATCGTGCCTCCAACCCACAAGTAGAGAAGAAGGAGGAGGGTACGCCATGAAGGCAGCCCGCCTATTAGGTTCCCTCGGTATTGCCACCCTGTGCGTGGCAGGTCTCACCCTCAGCGCTGCGGCCCCCGCGAACGCGTCGCCGCACGTGACCTGCCTGATCGGCCGAGGTGGTTCGTTCACGACGGTCGGCATCCACTGCAACCGTCAACTGCCTTCCGACCAGGCCACCACGGTCACCTTGCTCGACCGCTACGCCGTCGAAACCTGGCGGTGCCTGAACGACCCGCCGGTGTACTTCTTCGTCAGCCCCGCCACCAACCTCGCCAATGAGCTGCGGGTGGAAGAAGGAAACACCTACGTCGGCAACTACTGCATCCAGCTGAGGTAGACCTCGCCTCCCTGCTGCACCGCAGCAGTGCGAGGTCCCCCAATCGCACCCCCCGCCCACGGCCGGGCAGCCGCCCCGGCTCGGCGGCAGCGTGGTGCTCTCAACGGCGGACTGACGCACCCCACCGGATGGGATCAGGCGTCCACGGGTCGCCAGGCCGGGCCGTCTCCGTCCTGCTGGACGTGGCCGAACACCACGTCGGCGAAGTGGACGCCGAAGCCGATCGTGCCGGGCTCCGCCAGTTCCGCGACGAGGTGGTGGCGGTGGTCGGCGGTTCGGGCGAGGTCGTGGTCGAAGCCCGAGGACCAGTCCGGGTGGTCGATCTGGATCGGCGAGTGCACGGCGTCGCCGAAGGCGATCAGACGCCGTCCGCCCCCGGTGATGACGTACTCGGCGTGCCCGACGGTGTGGCCGGGGGTGATCCGTACCCGTACACCGGGAAAGATCTCCTGCCCGTCCGTGATCATCCGTACCCGAGCTCCGAGGGCCGCGACCTGCTTGGTCATGCCCTGGGCCTCCAGGAGGTCGCGCCGGTCCCACTCCGGCTCGGAGATCAGGTAGTCGGCGCGGGTGAATACGGGCTGGTCACCGCCGGGGGCGGGGTGGCAGGCCCAGCCGATGTGGTCGGGGTGGAGGTGGGTGAAGGCCACCGCTTCGATGTCCTCGGGGCCGCGGCCGAGTTCGGCCAGACTGCTGACGAGTGCGCCGCCCTGGATCGTGCCGAGGGGGCCTTCCGGCTCCTGGTGGGTCTGCGGGCCGAAGCCCGTGTCGATCAGCAGCGCGCGGTCGCCGTGCTCCACCAGCAGGGCGCCGACGCTCCCCACCAGGTGGCCCGTGGCGTCCAGGTACTCCGGGTGCGCGGCCCACACCTCGTCGGTGCTGTCCTTGAGCAGGTGCAGCGGCCGCAGGCGTACATCGCCGTCCGGAACGTACGACACCTTCGTGTCACCCAGCCATATCGAGCGGATTCCGGACGGGCGGCTCAGTCGTACGTCCTGGTCCACCGTCAAGTCGGACATGAGTTCTCCCCTGTGAGTTGCCATCAGGTCGTCGGTGCCGCCGCGTCTCCTGCGATGGCGAGGCCAACCATAAGCATCAAGTTCGAATCATTCAAGCTGTAAATATGTTGCCTTGATGGAGTTGGTAGGCTGGGGGCATGACGACGTCCCCGGAGCGGCAAGCCATCGCCGAGCGACAGCTGTGCGGTCTGGTGAACGGGCTGGCCCAGCGGATCGCCGAGCACGTACGGGAGCGCGCGGCCACCCTGGGCCTCACCGCGTCCCAGGCGACCGCGCTGCGGGAGATGAGCGGGCCGATGACCATGCGGGAGCTCGCCGAGCGCATGAGCTGCGAGCCCTCCAACACCACGTTCGTCGTCGACAAGCTGGAGAAGCAGGGCCTGGTCGAGCGCCACCCGCACCCCACCGACCGCCGCGCCAAGCACCTCGTCCTCACCGCCGAGGGCACCGCGCTGCGCGCACGCCTCCTCGACCTCCTCGCCGTGGACTCCCCGCTGTCCGGGCTGAACCCGCAGGAGCAGCAGGTGCTCCACGGCCTGTTGGAGCAGGCCATCACCTCTCGGTGACACGACCCGAGGGTGCTGACGTCCCGGGTGACACCTCTCAGGTCTGGTCGGCGGCCCCGGGGGAGAGCGGCCGCTCGAAGAAGGTCTCCAGCACCACGGTGGCCTGGGTGCCGCTGACCCCGTCGATGGCGTAGATCCGGCGCAGTACGTCCTGGAGTTGCTCGGTGGTCGCGGTCCTGACCTTCACCAGCACCGAGGCACTGCCCGCGATGATGTGCGCCTCCAGGACTTCGGGGAGCGCGGCGAACGCGTCCGCCGAATCGCCCATCCATGAGGTCGAGTCGACCAGCACATAGGCCAGGACGGCGCTGCCCACCGCGGCCGGATCCACCTCGATGGTGGTGCGCCGGATGGCGCCGCGCTCCCGCAGCTTGCGCACGCGCTCATGGGCGGCCCCGGCGGACAGGCCGGCGGCCTGCCCCAGTGCGGCGTAGGACTGGGTGGCGTCCTGCTGGAGCTGCGCCAGCAGGACACGGTCAATGTGATCCACAACTCTCCATTCGGCATCGTCTTGTGTCGACCATAGCTCATCCTGCAATCTGCACATCAGGCCGAAGCAAGTTCGGCAAGTGGCGTCTGTAGGAGAGGTAGGGCCCCATGACCAGCGAGCGCCCCGGGCTGTACGAGATGCTCGACGACCGGTTCCGTACCGGACGCTGCATGAATGGAGACGACGCTCTGGAGGTCCTGTACACCGGATGCCGCTGGGCCGAGGGGCCGATCTACCTGCCCGCCTGGCGGCAGGTGATCTGGAGCGACATCCCCAACGACCGGATGCTGCGCTGGGACGAGGAGACCGGTGCCGTCAGCGTCTTCCGCCGCTCCGCCGGGAACACCAACGGCAACACCCTCGACCGCGAGGGCCGGCTGGTCACCTGTGAGCAGGGCAACCGCCGGGTGACACGCACCGAACACGACGGCAGCGTCACCGTGCTGGCGGACCGGTGGCAGGGCAAGCGTCTGAACAGCCCGAACGACGCGGCCGTCAAGTCCGACGGTTCGATCTGGTTCTCCGACCCGGACTTCGGCATCACCAGCGACTACGAGGGCCATCGCGCGCAGAGCGAGATCGGCGCCAACAACGTCTACCGCGTCGATCCCGCCACCGGCGAGGTACGACTGGTCGCCGACTGCTTCGGGGCGCCGAACGGGCTGGTCTTCTCGCACGACGAGCGGCAGCTCTTCGTCTCCGACACCCGCGCGGGCTTCATCCGGGTCTTCGACGTACGCGACGACGGCACGCTGTCCGACGGCAAGGTGTTCGCCGATGCGCAGACCCGGAAGGAGGCTCGCTTCGACAACCTCCGCTTCGACGACGGCGGTCGGCTGTGGGCCGCCGCGATGGGTGACGGCGTGCACTGCTACGACCCCGACGGCACCCTCATCGGGCGGCTCAACGTCCCCGAGGCGGTCGCCAACATCTCCTGGGGCGGCGCCAAGCGCAACCGCCTCTTCATCGCCGCGGAGACCAGCCTCTACTCGCTGGTCATGGGCGTCACCGGCACCCACCCGACGGGACCGGGCCGCCGCCGCTGGCTGTGACACGCGGGTCCCGCAGGCGATCTCCCCGGGGCATGCCCTCGGCTGTCGCTGATGCCGTGCATCGGCGACAGCCGGAGGTGCGTGCGATGCCCCGCGGGCCCGATCGCCGCTCGGTACCAAGTCGGGCGGACGGGCTACTTGCTGATGGCGAAGCGCATCAGGGCGTGCTCGTCGCCCTGCTTTATCTTCCCCGTCACGTTGATCACTTCGAGCTTCCAGGAGTTGCCGACCCGCATGGCCTTGGCCACGGCGCAGCCGTTGTCCTGGCTGAGCAGGCTGGGCCAGATGTCGGCGACCTGCTGGGCGCTGCCACCGGTCGCGTCGTACACCTTGAAGCTGATGTTGCGGGCCTTCTGGAAAGAGCTGCCCTTCTTGAACGCGGCGGCGACGAACACGACCGACGTGATCTGGTCGGGGATACGCGCGAACTCGACCGTGACGGTCTCGTCGTCGCCGTCTCCGCGCCCGGTCTGGTTGTCGCCGCTGTGCACCAAGGAGCCGTTGCCCATGGGGTCCAGCGAGTCGAGACCCGCGAGGCGCACCGGGTCCCCGCCCTGCATCGCGACGGCGATCAGATCGAGGTCGGTGCCGCTCTTGCGGCGGAGCAGACCGACGACTCCACCGCTGCTGCCGGCCGTGGGGTCCCAGGACACACCGATGGACAGATGGGTCACTCCGTCCAGGTCCGCCGGGCCGGATTCCTTCGTAAGCGTGATCATGCGTGGCTCATTCTCTTGGTATGGGTCTTGATTACGGGTCTTGGTAAGGGACTACAACACACAAAGTGTGCCTAACGCCATGGCGGTTGCCTGGGGCGGGTGCCGCTGGAGGCACCTGGACCCGGGGGTTCGGTGTGTTCCGCGTCGGGTTCGCGGGCGTCCTCACGGGATGGTTGGGGTGTGTCCGTGGGTGGGGAGGCGGGCGGTGAAGTGTGCCCCGTGGGGAGTTGGGGTGATGGTCAGAGTGCCGCGGTGAAGTGTGGTGACGCGACGGGCGATGGCGAGGCCGAGACCGGTGCCGCCGGTGTGGCGGGTGCGGGCGGTGTCGAGACGGGTGAAGCGTTCGAAGACGCGGGCGCGGTCGGCGGGCGGGATGCCGGGACCGTCGTCGACGACTTCCAGGACGGCCTGCCGTTCCTCGGTGTCGTGGCTGAGGCGGATGGTGACGCTGCTGCTCGCGTGGCGTTCCGCGTTGTCGAGGAGATTGCCCAGGACGCGGGCGAGCAGGGCGGGATGCCCCTTGACGACCAGCGGATCGGGGACGATGTCGAGGCGGATGTCCACCTGGGCGGGCGGGTGGCGGCGGGCGGTTTCCTCCCGGACCAGGTCGGTCAGGTCCACCTTTTCCATACGGTGTTGCCCGCCGGGTTTGTCGAGGTCGAGGCGGGCCAGAAGCAGCAGGTCTTCGGTGAGGTGCTGAAGTCGGCGGGTGTCGTCGAGCGCGGCGCGTACCACGTCGGGCCAGTCGGCCCGGTCCGGGCGGGACAGGGCGATTTCCAGTTCTGCCTGGAGCGTGGCCAGGGGGCTGCGCAGTTCGTGGGAGGCGTCGGCGACGAAGCGCCGTTGCTGCTCGACGGTGGTCTGTAGCCGGGTCAGGCCGGAGTTCATCGTCCGGACCAGGTTGGTGATCTCGTCGCCGCTCCGGGTGAGGGGGACGCGGTGCCTGGAGGCATCCGAGGCGAGCAGGGAGAAGTGACTGCGGGCTTCCTCCACGGGCCGCAACACGCTGCCGAGGGCGAACCAGCAGGTTCCGGCCGCCACGACGGTGACCGCGACGATCGCCCACAGCCACATCCAGCCGGAGACACCCGAATGCGGCTGTGTGCTGTCGGTGCGTATCAGCCCGAGGCTCCGGCACAGCTCCAGGGCTCGGGAGTCCGCACCGCCTTGGTTTGACGCCCCCGCGTCCTTCTTGTCGTCACCGGGACCGGCACCGCCAGCGGTGAGGACGGCCGCCATACCCAGGGCGACGACCGTGCCGAGTGCGGCGATGCCCGCCGCGCGCCGAGTCAGCTGGGCGCGTGCGGTGGTGGGCCGCAGCAGCCGGGACAGGTCCAGGTGCGTCATGCGGGTGTCCTGCCGTTTTCGAGACGGTAGCCGACCCCGCGGACGGTGTGGATGGTGTGGCGGCCGAACGGGGTGTCGATCTTGCGCCGCAGGGCGGAGACGTACACCTCGACGATGTTGACGTCCCCGTCGAAGGCGTGGTCCCACACGTGTTCCAGCACCTCGGTCTTGGTCACGACCTCCCCGTGGCGCAGGGCGAGGTATTCCAGGACCGCGAACTCCCTCGCGGTCAGGTCCAGTACGGTCCCGCCGCGTCGGCACCGGCGGGCCGCCGGGTCGATCTCCAGGTCACCGACGTGGATGACGGCAGGGCGCTCACGTCGGCCGCGCCGGACCAGGGCGCGCAGCCGGGCCACGAGGGCGACGTAGGAGAAGGGCTTGGTGACGTAGTCGTCCGCGCCGGTGTCCAGCCCCTCGGCCTCGTCGTACTCGCCGTCCTTGGCGGTCAGCATCAGCACCGGAGTCCACACATCGGCGTCCCGCAACCGGGCGCAGAGGCGGAACCCGTTCAGCCCGGGCAGCAGGACGTCCAGCACGATCACGTCGTAGTCGTTGCCGAGCGCGAACTCGAGGCCGCGCGGCCCGTCGTGGGCCACGTCCACCGCGAACCCGTCACCGGACAGTCCCCGGCGCAGCAGTTCCGCCAACCGTTCGTCGTCCTCGACCACCAGTATGCGCATGCTCACACGATGCCGTATGCCGCACGTCAGTTGAGGGTTCCTGAAGGATCCTCAGGAACCTTCAGGGTTCCCTCAGCCATGTGCTGGCAGCATCCTCAGCGTTACGTCGCGACGCGTCGGGCCGAATAGGTGCCCTATGGGTAAGGGGGACGTTGTGAGAAGGAGCCTCGTTGCGCTGCGCGCCGGGTGTGTCGGCGGCGCAGTGGCGTTGCTCGGCCTGGTCGGCTGCGGCACGTCCGATACGGAGGGTGCCGCTCCGCCCGCGTCGGTCTCCGTGTCCGGCACTCCCTCCCCTCGTGAGGGGAGGCCGTGTCCGACGGGGGCGGATGCGGTGCTCCATCCGTCGGCGCCACCGACGGTCATCGACGGCACACCGGACAACACACCTTCGGCGACCCGGATCTCCCAGGCCGTGGGGGATCAGGGGTATGGGGCGTACGCGGATGTGTACGGGACGCAGGCCAATGACTTTCCGGTGGGCCGCGTGGCTCTGTGTGTCACCGATCTCGGACGGGGGCGTGACCTGGTGAAGGCGGCGGCGAAGGCGGATCCGGGTGCGGACCCCACGCTGGTGGATCTGTACGTGAGCCGCTACGCGCACCGGGAGCTGGCCAAGGCGATCGACAAGGTCTTCGGCAAGAAACTCGCCTTCCCGCTCTACAGCGCCAGCGCGACCGCGGACGCCTCCGGGATTCGCCTGACCACCAGCGCGGCAGGTGCCCGCTCGACGTCCTTCCGGCACACCCTGGAGCGGGCGGTCGGGGGTATTCCGGTCGTGCTCGAACAGGGGGAGCCCGCGATCAGCTTGACCGGCTGAAGCGCGTCGAGTGCGTGCTGTGGCCCCGGCAGTACTGGTCGCGGGGGCGGGGTCAGCGACCTCGCGACCAGCACTTTTTGGTGCGAGTGCCACCGCCGTAGGTCACTCGGCCGCGGCGATCCAGTTCTGCAACTGCTCGGTGGTGGTGGAGGGGTCCGCGACCAGTACGGCGAGTTGGTCGTCGGGGGAGTTGAGTGTGGTGATGGCCGGGCAGCGGTGACAGGCGTCCACCCCCGCCTGGGTCCACCACTTGCAGTGGGGCCGCAGATGGCACCGTGGCACGGCCCCCGTGGCGTCGGGTGACGGCAGGGTCTGGATGCGCTCGATCAGACCGCAGGCGTCGCCGACCCGGTTCGCGCAGCCCGACACGCAGTGCGAGGCGAACCGGAGCACCCGGTGGGGCGCGATGCCCTCGGGGATGCTGGGCAGGACCTGTGCCGCCGGTACCGGCTCGGCCAGATAGACGACCTGGCCGTCGTCCCCCGACCTGACGCCCAGAACGACGGATTCCGGACGATGGGCTTCCCCGCTGGGGCACCAGGTGACGTGGTCTTCCCCGGCTTGCCCGTCTTCCCCCGGGCTGTCCACGGCGCGCACCCGCGCCCGCTCAGGAGTCGACGGTGTCGGCGCCGTCAGGACTGCTCGCGACGGCACCCAGGATGGGCCCGCCCGTGGTGGTGTCCCCGTTCGCCTGCTCGGCGGCGATCGCCTTGTCGAGGTGTACGGCCAGGTGCTGCGCGTCGATGCGTTCGGCCGCGTTGGCGGTGCCTGCGGCCGCGAGGAGCCCGGTGAGGAGCGCCGCGGTGGCGGCTGCCGCTCTTATGTTGGGGTTCATGCTGTCCCTCCCTGAACGTTGTCGTCACGACTGACAGAGGCGACCGTATGCACCAACTCCCGTTCGTGGAAGCCGTTTTGGGGCGTAACTTTTGCGCCACGGGGACGTTGCCGGGCGGGCGGGGGTCTTGCGGCCGACGGCGGCGACGGTGTGGCGGGCGGCGTGGAGGTTCGCTGGGATACGTCGCCCCACCGTCAACCCTGTCGGCGCGCCTCGCGCCACTCCCGTACGACTTCGTCCACGTCGATCGGCTCGCGCCCCAGCAGCGGCCCCGGAGGCGGCTTCCTGAGCATGGCGGCGATCTTCTCGTTGACCGGTTCCAGGAGCGCCCGCACGGCCCGCTCGGACGGCGCCTGGGCCGCCACCTCCAGTGCGTCCTCGATCTCCTTGCGCAGGGCCAGGGCCGGGGGCAGCATCGCGGTGACGCCCTCGCGGGCCATCTTCTGGCGGATCCACCACATCTCGTCGTACGGCTGCGAGGCATCGGGCAGCGGCTTGCCGAAACCCGGCAGCTCGGCGAACTCACCGCGCTCCTGCGCCTCGCGGATCTGCCGGTCCACCCACGACTCGAAGCTCACACCCGCAGGTTTGCGCTCTGTCACCGGTTCACTCTCCTACGTCACGCGGCGACGGCCGAGACCGATGTGCTCCCGCCGGGGAACGGAAAAGGACACACCCAAGCGTAGTCGGGGGGCGACGACACAGCGGAGTGGCCTCCACCAGCTTGGCGGGCGTGCCCGGCAGGTCAGTGTTCTGCGGCGGCCGCCGGCGCGGCAGAATCGGGGCATGGTGATCTCCGCGCGTGCCCTCAACCGTGCCACGCTCGCCCGGCAGTTGCTGCTCGGTCGCGAGTCGCTCGATGTCGAGGAGGCGCTGCGGCGTGTGGTCGCGCTCCAGGCGCAGCAGCCCGCCTCGCCGTACATCGCGCTGTGGAACCGGCTGCGCGGCTTCGATCCGGCGGATCTCGACGCGGCGCTGGCCGACGGCCGCATCGTGAAGGCGACCCTCATGCGGCTCACCCTGCACGCGGTCCACGTGGAGGACTACCGCGGCTTTCGCGAGGCCATGGAGCCGACCCTGCGCTCCTCCCGGCTCGGCGACGCGCGCTTCCGCTCGTCGGGGCTCACCGGTGACGACGCCGATGCCCTCGTCGCGGGCCTGCGGAGGTACACCCAGAAGCCGCGCAGCAGCGCCGAGTTGGGGGAGTGGTTCGAGAAGCGCCTCGGTCGGCCGCTGGAGGTCGGGGCCCAGCGGATGCTGCGGCAGTACGCGCCGCTGTGGCACGCGCCCACGGGCGGACCCTGGACGTTCACCAACCGGCTCTCGTACGTCGCGGCCGAGGAGCGGCCCGCCCTGGGGGACCCGCAGGCGCCCGAGGAGAGTCTGCGGACCCTGATCCTGCGCTATCTGGCGGGCTTCGGACCGGCGTCGGTGGCCGACATGGCGCAGTTCGCGCTGGTCCAGCGGCCCCGGGTCCGCGCGGCCGTGAAGGCGCTCGCGGACGAGCTGGAGGAGCTGCGGGGGGACGACGGCACCGTGCTGTACGACGTTCCCGGCGCGCCCAGGCCCGAGGAGGACACGCCCGCGCCGTCCCGGCTGATGGCGATGTGGGACAGCGTCCTGCTGGCCTACGCCGACCGCAGCCGCGTGATCCCGCCCGCCTACCGCAAGCACGTGACCCGAGTGAACGGCGACGTGCTGCCCACCCTGCTGGTCGACGGCCAGGTCGCCGGGGTCTGGCGCGTCACCGACGGCGGCATCGAAGCCGGCGCCTTCCACCCCCTGCCGGAACCCGTCTGGGAGGAGTTGGCGGCCGAGGCCCGGTCCCTCGCCGCCTTCCTCGCCGCCCGCGACCCCCGGGCCTATGCCCGCTACGACCACTGGTGGACCAAGGGCGTGCCCGCCGCCGAGACCCGGCTGCTCCCCGGCGACTGACCCGGCGCACCTACGCGGGGCGCGGGCGACCGGGCGTTTCCTCGTTTCCCGTTCGCGAGGGGCGAGGGAAACCCGTCGACTCCCACCGGCAGCGAGGACGAGGCTCGACCCCGCGACGGAGCGACATCCGTCACCGGTCCCCGCTCACGGGCTGATCTAGGAGATTCCCCATGAAGCTGCGCTCTTGGTCCCTGGCCGCCGTCCTCTCGCTGACTGCCGCGCTCGTACCCGCCTCGGACGCGCTGGCGGCCCCGTCGGCCGCGGCCGTACCGTCCTGTACGGGCGGATCGATCTGCTTCTTCACCGGATCCCGCTACGACGGCCGGAGCTGGGAGTGGGTCGCCAGGGACGGGTACCACGACATGCCCGCAGCCTTCCACGACAACGTCGGCTCGTTCGTGGCGAACGTCGACGGCTGCTTCATCAACTGGAGCCCGAAGGAGACCCGGGTGGTGCGCAACGGCGACAACCGGATCGACTACCGGAGCGATTTCGGCGGCCGGATCGACGGCGTCGGCAACACCTGCTGAGCGGTCCGGCAGGCCGGCGGCCTGGCGTGGACATCCCTGCCCCCACAGGCCGTCCGCTGCCAAGGCCGGCCGGCCTTCGCCTTATCGGCGACCAGTGAACCCACCCGTACCGCTCCGCTAACATGTTCGAGCTCGCGGTGATCTCCTTCATCGCGCCCTCCACCGGAAACCACGCTTTTCGGCACAAAGGGTGATGGCGTCAAACAAATCGGCCGAGCGATTGAGATCCAAAACCTTGCGGGTGATTTCACAAATAGACCACAGGACGAACGTCGCCGCGTGGCGTCAGCCGCGGGTGATGCTGTGGGCTGCGGCGAGCGCGGTGGCTCTCGGATTCCTCGTCGCACTGGAGATCGCCGCGCGCCACTACGGCGTACGGGGACCGATAACCAACCAGGTACGAGAGGTGATATTCGCCCCCAAATCGGGGCCGCTGCTGTACGCCAGCATGGCCTTGATGACGGTGGTGCTCACCTGGCGGCAACGGTTCATCGCGTTCGGTGCCGCCATCGGCATCGACATCGCCTTCTTCCTCGTGCGGTGGGCGCTCGACGCCAAGATGATGTTCGGCAACGGCGCGCTGTGGGTGCTGCTGGGCTGCGCGGTCATCGCGGTGACGCGCCGCACCGGCCGCGAACGCGCCCTGCTGCTGAAGGGCGTCGGGCTCGGCCTGCTGCTGGTGGCGGGCCGCAAGACCGGCGACACCTGGCTGCTCATCACGTGGAAGACCCGCCCGACGGTGCTCGACCAGTACGTGGCGACCGCCGACCACGCGCTGGGCAACCCGTCGTGGGTGGCGGGACGGATCGTCGAGGCGACCGGCCCGGTCGGGGCCCACGTCCTGGACTGGGTCTACATCCAGCTCGCCGTGGCCGCGGTCGCCGTCACGCTGTACCAACTGCGCAACGTGGCGGCCGAGCGCCGCTTCCCGGGCCACCACCTGGTGCGCACCTTCCTGGCCGTCGGCCTCCTCGGACCCGCCATCTACATGATCTTCCCGGTGGTCGGACCGATCTTCGCCTTCGGCGCCGACGGCGGGCACTGGGCGGTGGCCGACCTGTGGCCGGACACGCCGCCGTCGATCGGTGCCCCGATCCACATGCCGTTCGACGGGATCACCCCTCGCAACTGCATGCCCAGCCTGCATACGGCGTGGGCGACCGCGATATTCATCCATTCCCGCAAGGGTCCAAGGATTCTGCAATTCGGCGGGGCGTTCTGGCTGATCGCCACGCTCGGCGCGACGCTCGGATTCGGCTACCACTACGGCGCGGACATCGTCGCGGGTGTGGTGTTCACCGTCACGATCGAGGCGGCCCTGCGCTCGCTCGACCGCGGGTGGGACCGGTCGGGAATGCAGCTGGTCGCCTACGGTGCGACGGTCTTCGTCGCCCTCCTGGTGTCGTACCGCTATCTCTCCGTGGAGATGGCCGAACACCGGTGGCTGTTCGGACCACTCATCGTTCTGGCGATGGCCTCGGTGATCTACGGCTACGTACGCACCACCAAGCAGTGGGAGCAGCCGAAGGCCGCACCGGTACGGCAGCCGGAACCGCAGCCCGAGCTGGTGTGAGCCGGGGCGGGACGGGGGGGCTCATTCGGCCACCGGAACCCGGTCTTTCAGATGGGCGGAAAAGAAGGCAGCGGGACCCGATGTGCGTGCGGGAGATTTGGATCGCCTGAATGAAGGAAACAGCGCATCCGTGATCGGAGCGAAGCATGGACGACTATCCACTGCTCAACATTTTCTGGACGATGCTGTGGCTGTTCCTGTGGGTGGTGTGGTTCTTCCTTCTGGTGAAGGTCGTCACGGATGTCTTCCGTGACCACGGCCTGAGCGGGTGGGGGAAGGCGGGATGGCTCATCCTCGTACTCCTGCTGCCGTACCTCGGCGTTCTCGTCTACCTCATCGCCCGGGGGAAGGGGATGGCGGAACGTGACGCGAAGCACGCCATGAGGTATGAGGAAGCGGTTCACCAGTACATTCAGAAGGCGGCGGGGAACGCCATGAGTTCGGCGGACGAGCTGAGCAAGCTGTCCGCCCTCAAGGACAAGGGCGACCTCACCCAAGAGGAATTCGACCGGGCGAAGGTCGAACTTCTGGCCTGAAAGGACGGCATTTCCGTGGACCGGCGTCACCGACCGGACGGAGCCGTCACACCAGCGGTGCCGCTCGGGCCCCCGGGCCGGTCCCGGTCCAGCGCCTCGGTCAGTTCCGTTCGGCGGCGTATCCGCAGCTTCCGGTACGTACTGGTCAGATGGGTCTCCACGGTACGGCGCGCCAGATGCAGCAGATCCGCGATCTCGGTGTTGGTCAGACCGTCGGCGGCCAGTTCGGCGATGCGGCGCTCGCTGCCGGTCAGCGCCCCGGGGCCGGTGCGGTCCACGACGGGGCTGCGGGCGCCGCTCTGGCGCAGGGCCTGCCCGGCCAGGTTGACCATGCCCACGGCGCCCTTGCCGTCCGCCAGTTCGGCGGCCTCGCGCAGGCAATCGCGGGCGCGGCCGCGTTCGCCGGCGGCGGCGAGCTGGCGGCCCTGTGCCAGCAGTGCCCGCACCAGCTCCATACCGGTGGCGGCGGACGCCGGCCGCAGGGTCGCCACGGCCTCCTCGGCCAGTTCGAGGCCGCGCCGCCCCCCGGTCGCGGCGCCCAGCACGCGCAGGGCGCGGCCCACCGTGCGCGGCGTGTTCCAGACCCGGGCCAGCCGTAGCTCCTCCGCCGCCAGGGTCACCGCGTCCGGCCCGCCGCCGAGGGCGAGGCGGCACAGTGCCGCCGCCGTCCGCCACGGGGTGACCACGGGGCTGACCACGTCGCGGGCGGACTGGCGCCGTCCGCACTCCAGGAAGTCGTGCAGCGCGCCCGCCGGGTCGCCGGCGGTGACCCGTAGCACGCCCCGCGCGTAGAGGAAGCGGTTCAGCTCGAAGTTCTCCGCCGTCCGGTGCAGGTCGAACCCGGCGGCGAACCGCTGGGCGTCCTCGATCCGGCCCGCGTGGACGAGCGCCAGCAGGGCGGTGGCGTCCCGGTTGGACGGGCCGGGGCGGGACTCCACAGGCCCGACCACCGGGTCGGCACCGAAACGGGCGGCCAGCAGGGCGGCGGCGTCGCCACGGGCCGCGGCGATGTCGGCGCGGGTGTTCAGGAGTGCGTGGCGCATCGGGTGCAGCAGCATGGACCGCTGTCCGGCCAGCCCCAGGTCGACGAGCCGGTCAGCCTCGTCGAGCTCGTCGGCCCACTGCGCCACGGCGGCGGCCGTCCCCAGCAGGAAGGGCTCGGCGAGTGCATCGGTGGGCCGGGCGAGGAGGTCGCGGATCCGGACCATCGCCTCTCGGGCCGAGATCAGCGCGGCCGTGGACTCGTACCGTACGAGCAGGGCCTGTCCGGCGGTGCCCACCAGCTCCGGAGAGGTGTCCGCCGCCTCGCACAGCCACCGGTAGACCTGCTGCCGGGTCGCCGGGTCCCCGTCGGACAGCAGGGCGGCCGCGGTCTGGACCGTACGGGCCAGGTCCGGGTGGCCGGAGAGCTGTCCCTCCGTACGGTGCAGGACCTCCAGGGCCGTACGGACCTCGCCCCGGTCCACCAGCGCGGTGCTCAGGGCCACCGCCGTGCGCACCCGGCTCCGGGGCTCGGCCGCCAGATGCTGGGCCTCGGCCAGGCGCGCGATGGCGGCCGGGGCGTCGGCCGACGCGTAGTGCAGGGAGCCCAGTTCGGTCAGCAGCCGCTGGCGCAGGGCGTCGGGAAGCGGCTCGTCCAGCGCGCGGCGCAGATAGCCGACGGCGTCGTCGGGCCGGGCGTCGTGCACGGCGACCGTCACCGCGTCCCGCAGGACGCGCAGCGCCCAGGGCGGCTCGCCGCCGGGCACCCGCAGCAGGTGCCGGGCGATGGCCTCGGCCCGCTCGCCCCGGCGCAGCATCGCCTGCGCCGCTGCCCGGTGCGCCGCCTGGCGGCTGGTCTCGGGCCAGTCGGTGAGCACCGCGTCGTGCAGCAGCGGATGCGCGTAGCGGGGACGGCCGGTGGCGTCGGGGCGCAGCAGGCCGAGCCGGGTCATGGCGGCGATCCACCCGGCGATCCGGACGGGGTCGGCGCCGGTGGCCTCGGCGAGCAGGTGGACCGGATCGCTCGCGGCCCGGTCGCTCGGGTCGTCCAGGGCGGATCCGGCCGCATCCGGCGGCCAGGCCTGCTCCAGCGCCGCAAGGCAGCGGGCCACGTCGGCCGTGGCGGGACCGGCGCTGTGCAGCCACCAGGAGACGGCCGCCGGATAGGACCCGGGATATAGGGCGGCGCAGGTCTCGGGCAGGGGCGGCTCGCCTGTGGCGGGGTCGTCCTGCGGGGCGCCGCCCAGGTCGTCGAGGAGGGCGTGCAGCAGCAGCGGACTGCCCGCGGCGGCGCGCACGCAGGCCGCCGTCCACCGGGGTCCGGCCGTGGGAAAGGCCTCGCGGACCAGGTCGGCCGCCGCCCGGTCGCCGAGCGGGCCGAGGGTGCGGGTGCGTACGAGGGAGGGGGAGAGCGGCTGGGGGAGTCCGGCGGGCCGTGGCTCGATGTCGTACTGGCTGCGCTCGGTGGCCACCACCAGGACGGGTAACCGGTCGAGGTGCCGGGCCGCCTCGCGCAGCCAGTGCCGTGAGGAGTCGTCGGCCAGGTGGACGTCGTCCACGGCCAGCAGCAGCGGGTGCTCGGCCGCGTACCAGCACAGCAGCCGCCACAGCCGGGCCGCGTCGGCGCGGTCGTCGCCTTCGAGAGCGGGGATATCCGTGAACTCCGGCACCGTGGCCAGCAGATGCCGCACCGCGGCGAAGGGCACCGCGGTGTCCTCGGAGGAGCAGCGCGCGCGCAGCACCCGCAGACCTTGTGCCGCGGCCTGCTCGGCGGCGGCCTCCAGTTCGGCGGTGCGGCCGGTGCCCGTGGCGCCGCGCAGCACCACGAGGCCGCCGGCGCCGGACCGGGCACGCTCGATCTCCGCCGCGACCAGCGCGTGGGCGCCGTCGCGTTCGCGTGCGCGGAACGGTCCGCTCATCGCTGTCTCCTGACGTTCGGTAAGGCGATCTCCCCCTCGATAAGACAGGCAAAAGCGAGTGATGGTGAGGGTGACATCGATCACGTGAGGGGGTGCGGAGCGCTGTTTGCGGGGCCTTTCGTCGTGGTCTCGTGGTGTGCCTCGTGGTGCTCCACGATTGCGCACGCCGCCGCTGCCCCAAAGGGTGAAGAGACATCCGGTGCCGGACAAATCCGTACGGCACGCTCGTGAACAGGGGGAGACAGGTGCTCAATTCACTTCGGACCGCCGCCGTGCCCGACACCGCGGACGGCCTCGCCGCCCGCCGACGCGTCCCGGTGGCGGTCACCGCCCCGGACCCGATCAGCCGCGAGGGAGCGGTCAGCCAGTTACGCCGCCATCCCGAGATAGAGCTGCGTGAGCAGCCCGGTCCCGACACGGTCGCCCTGCTGATCGAGACCACGCTCGACGAGGCGGCGCTCACCCGGCTGCGCCGGATCGTGCGCAGTGAGGGTTCGCGGGCCGTGGTCGTGGTCGACGCGATCCGTGAGACGGAGCTGTTGGACATCGTCGGGTGCGGCATCGGCGCCATCGTCTGGCGGCACGAAGCCACCGCCCACCGGCTCGTGCAGGCGGTCCTCGCCGCCGCCCGCGGCGACGGCGACCTGCCCGCTGACCTGCTCGGACGGCTCATCAGCCAGGTGGGCACCATGCACCGGGGCGCGGCGGGCCGCGTCGGCGCCCCCTCGCTGGGCCTCCAGCCCCGTGAGGTGGACGTGCTGCGGCTGGTCGCCGAGGGACTCGACACCGGGGAGATCGCCTCCAAGCTGTCCTACTCCGAACGCACGGTGAAGAACGTGATCCACGGCCTCACCACCCGGCTGCACCTGCGCAACCGCGCCCATGCCGTCGCCTACGCCCTGCGCGAGGGCTACATCTGACCGAACGGGCACGTCCCGGTGGCCACTTCGGGCCGTACGGGCAAGGACGTCTGCCCGGCCGCCGGTCCCGCCGTGGCTGCGGGCGAGGCGGCGCGCGGGGCACGATCGGTGGCGTAAGGCGACGAACGAGGGAGCCGGCGGACCGGCATGGCGGGAGCGCGAACGTGATCCACGAGGTGGACGAGGTACTCAAACGCCTCCTCGGCGGCGGAGCGCTGGCCGGCTCCGGCATCGACGTGTCCTTCGACGCACCCACCCGCGACTGGGCGGCCCGCCGCAACGCCCCCGTGGTCAACACCTACCTCTACGACATCCGGGAGGACGTGGACCGGCGCCAGCGCGGCCACATGCCGGTGCGCGACGAGCGGGACGTCGTGGTGCGCCGCCGCCGGCCGCCGCGCTGGTTCCGGCTTTCGTACCTGGTGACGGCCTGGACGAAGACCCCGCAGGACGAGCACCGGCTGCTGTCGGCCGTACTGGCGACCCTGCTGACGCGGGAGCTGGTGCCACCGGCCGAACTCCCCGGAGCCCTCGGGGCGCTGGGCCTTTCGATGCCGGTGACGGTGGCCGGCACCCGGAACGAGTCCCGCTCGCTCGCCGAGATCTGGTCCGCCCTGGGCGGCGAACTCCGGCCGTCCCTCGACCTGGTGGTGACCGTGCCCTTCCCCGCCTACCCCGAGTACGACGCCGGGCCCGTGGTCACCGAGGGGGCGACGGTCCGGCTGCGCGGCCCGGACAGCGGCCCACCGCAATCCTCCGAGCGCTCCCACCGGCCGCACCAGGTGGCCACCGCCCGTGCCGCCCGCGAGGCCGCGGCGGCCGACCGCCCGGACCCGCGATGAGCGCCCGGTACGCCGAGACACCGGCCGCCGCCACCGGCGCGCCCGTGCCCGACCCGTACGACGAGCCCGCCCAGGCGCTGCTCGCCCACCTCGCGGCCCTGCGGGAACGGGTGGCCGCGCTGGTCGAGCACCGCGCCGCCGCCGACCCCACGGCCGACGACCCGCTGCGCGGCCTCTACCTGACCGACGAGGCGGTGCACCACCTGCTGCACACCTGGCCGCCCACCAAGAGCGACGCTGCCGTGCCCGTAGCCGTCCGGCCGCTGGGCCCCGCCGACCGGCTGTCGGGGCTGGCCGAGCGGATGGGGCTGACCGAGTGGGACACCACCGTCCTGCTCATCGCCCTCGCCCCGGACGTCGACCGCACCTTCGAGGCGCTGTACGGCTACCTCAACGACGACGTGAGCCGGCGCCGCGCCAGCGTGGGCCTGGCCCTCGACCTGTGCGGGCTGCCCGCGTCCTCGGCGCGGGCCCGGGCCCGCCTCCATGCGTCGGCGCCGCTGCGCGCCCTCGGCCTGCTGGCGGACGAGGACCCCGAACGTCCCTTCCTCAGCCGTGCGTTGCGCGTGCCCGACCGGCTGATCGGCCATCTCCTGGGCGACGACACCCCGGACGCCGCCCTCCTCGGCCGACTGCACCCGATGCCGGAGCCGATGCCTCCGGCCCCCGGCGCCGAGGAGTTCATGACTCGGCTGGCCGCCCGCCTGCGCACCGGCCCGCTCATCGCCTATCTGCGCGAACCACGCGAGGGGGACGGACTGGCCGCTATCGCCACCGCCCTGCGCGCCGCCGGCCTCGACGCACTGCGCTGCCCGGACCCGGCGGACCACGTCCCCGAGCTGCTGCGCGAGGCCCGCCTCAGCGGGCGGGCGGTCGTCGTGCCGGGGCTTCCCGACCACCCCGCCGCGCTGGTGCGGGCGTTGAGCGAGGCGCCGGACGTGACCGTACTGCTCACCGACCCCCGCCCCTACGACCCGCACTGGTCCCCGTACGACCCGCTGGTCCTCGAAGCTCCGGGCCGCGGGGCGGGTGGAGCGCCCGCCTGGCAGGCCGCGCTCGGCACGGACGCCGACGGCCTCGACCTGGCCGCCACCGTCGCCCCCTACCGCCTGGGCGGCGACCGCGTCCAGCGGGCCGCGCAGGCCGCCCGCGCCCTCGCGGCGTTCGACGGTACGCCGGTGACCGCCGCCCACGTCCGCCTCGCCGCCCGCCGCCAGTCGGCCTCGGGTCTGGAACGGCACGCCCGGCGGATCCGGCCCGCAGTGGACTGGCGCGACCTCGTCCTGCCCGAAGGACCCCTCACCCAGCTGCGCGAACTCGCCCTGCGCGCCCGCCACCGCGACCGTGTCCTGGGCGAGTGGCGGCTCAGCGCGGGCGGCGGCCGCGGCCGGGGCGTCCTCGGTCTGTTCGCGGGCGAGTCCGGCACCGGCAAGACGCTGTCGGCGGAGGTGGTCGCCGCCGACCTGGGCCTCGACCTCTATGTCGTCCAGCTGTCGTCGATCGTCGACAAGTACGTCGGCGAGACCGAGAAGAACCTGGAACGCATCTTCACCGAGGCCGACCGCACCGACGCCGTACTCCTCTTCGACGAGGCCGACGCCGTCTTCGGCAAGCGGTCCGAGGTGAAGGACGCGCACGACCGGTACGCCAACATGGAGAGCGCCTACCTGCTCCAGCGGCTGGAGTCCTTCGACGGGATCGCGCTGCTCACCACCAACCTGCGCGCCAACATCGACGAGGCGTTCACCCGGCGCCTGGACCTGGTGGTCGACTTCCCGTTCCCGGACGCCGGACAGCGCCTGGCCCTGTGGCGGCACGGCCTGGTGCACGTCCCGCACGCCGAAGGGATCGACCCGGCCCCGCTGGCGCGGGACTTCGAGATGGCCGGCGGCTCGATCCGCAGCGCGGTGGTCTCCGCCGCGTACCTGGCCGCCGGGCGCGGGGACGAGGTGACCGCCGCCGACCTCCTAGAGGGGGCCCGCCGCGAATACCGCAAGGCGGGCCGCCTGGTACCGGGGGAGGGCGGCTGGTGACTCAGCCCTTCGAGGGGTGGACGATCTGCCACTCCTGGTCGTCGGTGTTGCTGCAGTCGAAGAGCGTCAGCCTGGTGCCGACACCGCCGTCGCTGTAGCCCCCGACGTCCAGGCACTTGTTGTTGCTGGCGAAGTTACGGATCCAGTAGGCGCCGCTGTCCTGCTTGTCGATCCACCACAGCTGGTTGTCGCCAGTCGTGCCGTCGCAGGTGAACTCGGTGATGCCGGTACGGATGGGCTGGGCCCCGTTGTAGGGCAGGTCCATGCACAGCTGGTCCTTGACGTTGCGGATCAGGAACAGCGGCGCTCCGCCCGGTCCCCCCTTGGGAACCGTCACCTCGAGGTTCCAGTTCTGGTTGTCACCCGTCTCGGTGCAGGTCGACTGCTGGACCGGGCCGTTGAGCTCCCCCTTGTCGCGCCCGGGGAGTTCGGCGCACATCTTGGTGGTGGTGTTGCGCAGCATGATGTTCTCGGCAGGCACCACGGGGGGCGGGCCGGCCGGCTTCTGGGACGGTGCCGAGCCGCCACCGCCCGAGGAGTCCCCGGCGGGCGGCTGTTTCTTCGCGGGCGGCTCGGCGGCACTGGGGGAGGCCAGTGGCTTGGGGGCGGCGCTGGGAGGGAGGGTGTTGCCCGCCTGCTGGGTCTGCTCGGTGGCGCTGGTGCGCACCTGGGGTTTGTAGGCGATCCACAGCATGACGAAGGTGATCGCGAGGGCGGTGACGAGGCCGAGGGAGGTCGCCAGCCAGCGGGGCAGGAAACCCCGCTGCACATAGGTGCCCTGCACCTGGGTGGGCTCGGCTCCGGAGCGGCGTACGGCCAGGGTGAACGGCCGTTCCTCCTTGGAGCCGAACCAGATGATCCGCCGGGGCCTGAGTGCGGTGTCGACAAACGCCGCCCGGCCCGGCTCGATCTGCACGGCGGCGGGTCGGATCTCGTACGTGAGGTGCTCGCCGGTGTCGCTGCCGCTGACCGACGCGGTCACCTTGGTGTTGCCGAGGTTGTCGACCGCGAGCCGTGGCCGTCCGCGAAAGCGCCCCTTGACCGTCACGGGGACGAGCTCCGCCCGCACCTCGCTGAACGGCGTGACGGTGAGGTTTCCCTCGGGAACCGTCACCGCCTGTGGGTGCTCGGTCGGGGTGATCCGCACCGCGTACGGGTTCGGCCCGGCGGTGGCGTCCGGGGTGCGGGGCGGTGCGAACGTCAGCTCCACCGTCCCGGTCGTTCCCGGATAGAGGCGCAAGGTCTGCGGCTCCACCGTGGTCCAGGGCGCGGGTCCGCCCACGGGCTCGAAGCGGTATTCGTCCACCACGTCACCGGTGTTGCGCACCCGTAGCCGCACCTGGGTGGTGCTGCCGGGGTCGACGGTCGCGGACGCGGGTTCCAGAGAGGTCCATAGGCTCACACGACGATGCTAGGAGGCTTCTGTCGTGGTGTCAGGAGCCGTTGGGACAGGGTGGGTTGCCCGGCATCACCTGCGTGCTTGCCCTCGCGGCCCAGGCGGGGACAGAGTCCGCAGGGGCACCGCCGGGGGCAACCGCACTGCCCCCGCTCCGGCCCCTCAGGCCGTTTCGGCGGAGGTGGCGCGCGAGTGAGAGTGAGGGGAGTCCTGTCGCGCACCCCGAGGAGAGCAGAGCATGCCGTCCTATCTGTCGCCCGGCGTCTACGTCGAGGAGGTGGCCAGTGGCTCGCGCCCGATCGAGGGTGTGGGTACGTCGGTCGCGGCCTTCGTCGGCCTCGCCCCGACCGGACCGCTCAACGAACCGACCCTGGTGACCAACTGGACCCAGTACGTCGCGGCCTTCGGCGACTTCTCCGACGGCTACTACCTCGCGCACTCCGTCTACGGGTTCTTCAACAACGGCGGTTCCGCCGCGTACGTGGTCCGGGTCGGCGGCTCGGCCGACGGCGCCGCCGGGAACGGCCGCGGCGCGGCGTCGAGTCAGGCCGCGGTGGCGGGCGCGTCCGCCCCGGCCGCCCTGCCCGCCGCCGAGCCCGCGCAGCTCGGCACGTTCGCCGTGACGGCCACCGCCGCCGGCGCGAACGGTCCGCTGACCGTCGAGGTCGCCGACCCCGAGGGCGAGGGCCCCGCCGAGCGGTTCCGGCTGATCGTCAAGGACGGCGGCAAGCCGGTCGAGACCTTCGACGTCAGCGCCAAGAAGGGCAACCGCTCCTACGTCGTCACGCAGGTCAAGGAGCAGTCCCGGCTCATCACCGTGACGGAGACGGCGCCCTCCGCGCAGCTGGCCCGGCCGGAGAACCAGACGGTGACCCTGCCCGCGCCGCCCGCTCCCGCTCCCGCCTCCGCCGTGGCCCGCGACGCCGGACCGGACGAGGCCGCACACCCCGGCCCGGCGCACTACCTCGGCGACTCCGCCGACCGCACCGGCTTCGGCGGCCTGGAGGCCATCGACGAGATCTCCATGGTCGCCGTGCCCGACCTGATGGCCGCCTACCAGCGCGGCGCGATCGACCTGGAGGGCGTCAAGGCTGTCCAGCTCGGCCTCATCGCCCACTGCGAACTGATGGGGGACCGGGTCGCGATCATCGACCCGCCGCCCGGGCAGAACGCCCGTCAGATCCGCGTATGGCGCCAGGAGACGGCCGGTTACGACTCGAAGTACGCGGCGCTGTACTACCCCTGGATCAAGTCCTTCGACCCGGCCTCCGGGCAGTCCCGGCTGATCCCGCCGAGCGGCCATGTCGCCGGCATCTGGGCCCGCAACGACTCCGAGCGCGGTGTGCACAAGGCCCCCGCCAACGAGGTCGTACGCGGCGCCGTCGACCTCGAACTCCAGATCACCCGGGGCGAGCAGGACCTCCTCAACCCCATCGGCGTCAACTGCATCCGGGCCTTCCCCGGCCGCGGCATCCGCGTGTGGGGCGCCCGCACGCTCTCCTCCGACCCGGCCTGGCGCTACCTGAACATCCGCCGGTACTTCAACTACCTGGAGGAGTCGATCCTGATCGGCACCCAGTGGGTGGTGTTCGAACCGAACGACCACAACCTCTGGGCGCGCATCCGCCGCAACATCTCGGCGTTCCTGGTCAACGAGTGGCGCAGCGGAGCGCTCTTCGGGCAGAGCCCCTCGGAGGCGTACTACGTCAAGTGCGACGAGGAGACCAACCCGCCGGAGTCGGTCGACCTCGGCCGGGTGGTGTGCGAGATCGGCATCGCGCCGGTCAAGCCCGCCGAGTTCGTGATCTTCCGGCTCGCCCAGTTCTCCAGCGGCAGCGGGGAGCTGGAGGAGTAGCCCGGGCCTCCAGGCACCGCACCCCGGTGCCCCCGCCGCCGTCAGCCCTCCCCCTTCCCTTTTCCTTTAGAAGGACAGCGAACAGATGTCTCTCCAGCCGGGTGACTCCCTTACCTCACACAATTTCGGGCTCCAGATCGACGGGGTGATGGTCGAGTACCTCGCCGAGGTCAGCGGCCTCAGCCTCGAACAGGACGTCATCAAGTACCCGCAGAACAACGGCGCGACCGGCAAGAGCGAGATCGCGCTGCTGCCGGGCACGCAGAAGGACGGTCAGTGCACCGTCGTGCGCGGTATGACCCAGTCGTCCTCGTTCACCCAGTGGATCAACGACTCCATCAACGGCCGGATGTCCACGGCCCGCAAGAACGCCTCCATCATCCTGATGGACTTCGAGGACAACCCGGTGAAGCGCTACAACCTGCGCAATGCCTGGTGCAGCAAGATCGACGCGAGTGCGGTGAAGGCGGGCGAGGCCGCCGCGCTGACCGAGACCGTCACCATCGTCTTCGAAGAACTGGTCATTGAGTAATGCGGCGCACCACGGCCACAGCGCCGGGCGCCGCTCCCACGAGCGCGGCGGCGGGAGAGGTCTACCCCCAGACGGCTCCCGCCGTCGCACCCCCCGAGCAACAACCGGCCGATGTGGCTCAACGCGACCAGCTGCGCACCGAGTTCCCCTTTGAGCTGCCGCGCGGATACGTCGACGAGTCCGGCACGGTGCACCGCGACGGGGTGATGCGCCTGTCCACGGCACGGGACGAACTCGTCCCGCTGCGCGACGTGCGCGTCCAGGAGAACCCGGCCTACCTGTCGGTGGTGCTGCTCGGCCGGGTCATCACCCGGCTCGGCACGCTGGCGATGGTGCACGACGGGATCGTGGAGAACATGTTCGCCTCCGACCTGGCGTTCCTGCAGGACTTCTACCGCCAGATCAACGCCGAGGGCCACACCCGCGCGGCCGTCCGGTGCCCGCACTGCTCGGAACCGTTCGAGGTGGAACTCGGCGGGAGCCGCCTGGGGGAATCGTGACGTACGCGACCGACCGGCTGCACGAGGAGGTCGCGTACGTCGCCTACCACTTCCACTGGAGTCTGGAGGCGATCCTGGACCTGGAGCACCACGACCGCCGCAGGTATACGGAGCAGATCGCGTCCCTGGTGACGCGCGGCGCGGCGGAGGGCTGAGCGGTGGGATTCCTGGACCGGCTGCGGGGCCGTGCCGGCGCTTCTGGTGCGGTCGTGAGTGCGGGCGCGGCGACGGGCTCCGGCCCGGAGCCGGTCAGCGGCCCGGCGCGCCCGGACGCGCCCGCGCCCACGGCCGTCGCGGCCTGGCCTCAGATGCCGCAGATCCAGCGTGCGGTGGGAGGTGCGCGCGCTGGGGTCGTGGACGCCGGGTTCGGCGGACGGCTGCCGACGTGGCAGAACCCGTCGTTCACCGGCGCGCCGTCCCCGGCCGTCCTGGACCCGGCGGCGGGCAGCGGCATGCTCTCGGGCGCGTTCGCGACGAGCGCTCCGGCGGAGCCCGAACAGCCCACGCGAGCGGGCCTGTTGGGTTCGCGTGCCCATGCTCCGGTGGCCCAGCCGATGCCGGTCGCGCCGCTGCGGTCGGTACCGGCGGCGAGCACGCCGTCCGCACCCACGCCGGTGGGGCCGGGTGCGGGCGCCGCACCCACGGCCCCCGCCCGGTCGATCCAGCGTGCGGCGCGGGAAGGTTCACCCACGCCACCGGCGAGCACGCAGCCCCGGGCCGCCGGAGGCATCCGCGCGACACCCGCACCCGCCACGCCCACGCCCCGGCCCACCCTGACCAAGGCTCCGGCCGAGGCGGCGGCCGTACAGCGCCGCACCCTGCCCGCCACCCGCCGGGCCACGACGGCTGAGCCGGGACCTTCCGCGGCGGCACAGCCCTCTACCGACGACGATCGAACGGGCCCGGCGTCGGCGAGGCCTGTGCCCGTCGAGCCTGCGGCGGGCTCGTCCGCCGGTGCCCCGGCGGTGGCCGGTCGGCCGGTGCAGCGGGCGGTGTCCGGGCAGGGGCCCGGGCCTGCCGTCACAGCCCGTACTGCTGATGCGGCCGGTCCTGATCCGGTACGTGGCGTGAATCCGTCCGGTGAACGGGCTGTGCGCGATGGTGGGGGGCGTACTTCTCCGAGCGCCCTGGTGGAGGGCGGGGTGCCCTCGCGTGGCTCCGCGCCGACCGTGCGTGGCCCGCGCCCCGGTGCGGGATCCCGCGCGCATACGCCCGGCGGCCAGGCTGCTGCGCCCGGCCCCGGGGTGAGTACGTCGCCAGGGGCCCCGGTGCAGCGTGCGGTGCCCGCGCCGACCGAGCCCGGAGCTCGTCCGGCCCCCGGCGGCGGTGCGGTGTCTGCTCCCAACACCCGTACGACGGCGGGCAACCCGGCCGTACAACGGTCGTCTTCGGCGCAGGGCCCCGCATCGACCACCCGGACCGGGCCTGCGGAGCCGTCCGACTCCCGCCCCTCTCCGGTGAGCCGTCGTATGTCGACGAGCGGGCCCATGGCCGACTCTGCCGATCGCCCGGCGCACGCGCCCCGAGCCGACCGTACGACCGACCGCCCGGCCGCCGTCCCCGCGAAGCCCGCCGAGAGCGGGGGCGGCAACTCGCTTGCTGGGGGCCGTGGGGCGCGTGACACCAGTGGCTCAGCCCGTGCAGGTTCCGGCACCCCACGTGCGCCGATGCCGTCCGCGCCGATCCAGCGGGCGGTGTCCCCGCAGACGGCTGCGCCGAGCTCCGGCGGGGGAGGGGCGCCCGGCGCCAACCGGCCGTCGGGCACCGGGCCTTCGTCGGCCCACCCTGTCGGCTCCCGGAGCCAGTCCGCTCCCGCCTCTGACTCTGCCCCGCTGGGCACCACGGCCGAAGGGCCCGCGGAGCCGTCTCCGTTGAACAAGCCCGCAGCCAGCGGTCGTTCGCCCCACGCGACCGGCGCGAAGGACACCGTGCAGCGACAGGCAGAAACCCCCGGCCGCCGACCGGAGCCGACACAGCCCTCCCTGGAGCAGACGGCACAGACGCGCCGCACGCCGTCCACACCGGCTCCGTCCACGTCCCGTACAACTCGGCACACCGACACTCCCGCCGTCCCCCCGGCCCCGGCAACCCCTCCAGTGCAGCGCTCCACGACGCGCGCGACCACAGGCCCCGCCGCCTCCCCGGCACCTTCGGTTCCGCCGACGCTCCCGGGCGCCACCCCGTCCACCGCCGGCTCCCTGCCGGGACCGACGACCGGGAACTCCGCCCCCCGGCACTCCACTTCCGTACACCCAGTCCAGCGCAGCACATCGCCAGCCCGTGCGGGCCTCGGCGCACCCGTCGTGTCGAGGTCGGCCGCCCCCGCGCCAAGCCCGGCAGCCCGTCCCGGCACCTCGCCCACGAGCCCGGCCCCGACTCCCGTCCCGGGACCGGCCGCCACCCCTCCGGCTGCGATCAGCTCCACCCCGGCCCGGCGCTTTTCGCTCGGCGCCCCGCTCCCCGCCCCACCCGCCGACACCGCGCCACTCGCCAGGCGGCGTACGGCACCGAGCCCCGGCACCCACAGCACCAACGCCGGTACACCCGCGCCGGTCCAGCGAGCCACCACACCGACCACCAGCGGCACGCTGCCGTCCTCTTCGCCGGGCATCGTCGCTCCCCTCGCTGCGCCGGGCGTTGCCCCTTCCCTCCCGATGTCGCCTCCTTCGCCGGGCGTCATCCCCTCCCTGCCCATGTCACCCCCGCCACCCGTCCACCACATCCCTTCCCCGCCCCCGGCGGCTGCACTGGCGTCCCACGGCCCCCTCCCAACGGCAACGGTCCAGCGCGCCCCCAGCACCCGTCCCACGCTCCCCAAAACCGTGCCCCTGCACCGCCCATCCGCACCCGGCGCCTCCGGCCCCCGGACCCCGTTGCCCGTCACGGGCCTCACACCGCCCCCGCAGGCACCGCCTCGCCCGCTCCACTCCGCCCCCGTACCGGCAGCGGGTCCACCGCCGTCCGCGGGCAGCACCTCGACGCCGACGGTCCAGCGGCTGCCCGGCCGGAGTGCCGGCCGGAGCATCGGCGCGCTCGCCGCCGCCGCGGCGTCCGCCGTGGCGGACACACTGGGCCACCTGCACGGCTCGTCGACCGGCCACGCCCCGTCGGCCGAACCCCTGCCGGCGTACAGCGAGACGCCGGACGACGGCCTGCCCTCGTACACAACGGGCCCCACGTCTTCGGCGGCGGCGGAGTCGCTGCCCGGGTACACGGCGGTGCCCGCGGGCGGGTTCGACCCGCGCGCGCTCACCGAGTTCCAGCTCGACGAGCTGGTGCACCGGATCATCGGGCGGATCACCCGCCTCGTCCGTACCGAACTGCGCATGGACCGGGAGCGGATCGGCCGGCTCCGAGATCCCCGCCCCTGACCGGGCGGACCGCACCAGCGAAACGGCCTCGGCCACGACAGAAGAGAAAGGCTCACCCCGATGCCCCGTCAGGACCCGGGCTCCACCATCTGGTTCACCCTCGCCATCGACGGCGAGAGCCTCGGCTACTTCAACGGGTGTCAGGGCCTGTCGTCCCAGGTGGAGATCGAGCACCGGCAGGAGGGCGGCAACAACGGCTTCGTCTGGGCGCTGCCCACCCGCGTCACGTTCTCCACCATCCGGCTGACCCGCCCCCTCACCCCGGACACCACCAAGGTCGCCAAGTGGATCTCCTCCGTGCAGACGGGGATCAAGCGGCCGACCGCCCAGATCACGGCGCTGCGGGCGGACGGGTCGCAGGTCGCCCGCTGGGGGCTGATCGACGTACTGCCCGTCAGCTGGCAGGGACCGACGCTCGACCCGGCGAGTCCCGCCGTCGCCACGGAGGTGCTGGAGATCGCCCACCACGGCTTCACCGACTGACGGCGGCTCCAGGGCCCACAGGACGCAGGACCGCAGAGGAAGAGAGCATGGCCAAGAGCAGCAAGAGCGCGGGCGGCAAGGGCGCGGGCAAGAGCCTGGTGCGCGCCACCCTCGCCATCCACGAGCCCCCGCTCGGCACCAGCACCACGCCCGGCGGGCTGATCGAGACGTTCGACTTCGACTTCAACCCCGCGCAGCTCTCCCTCAGCCGCCGCGCCCAGTGGCACGTGACGGTGGCCCCCGCCGTACGGGACGGCTCCAAACCGGAGTTCCTGGGCCCGGAGGCCCGCGAGATGAGCCTGGAGATCTTCCTCGACTCCTCCGACGAGCCGACCGGCGACACGGTCCTGAAGAAGGTGGAGACGCTGCTGAGCTGCTGCGAGACGACGGACACGAGCATGTTCGCCGATCAGCCGTCGCCGCCCTGGGTGGTCTTCGAGTGGGGGTCGTTCTCCACGGCCCGGTTCACCGCGTACGTCTCCTCCGTCGAGGCCTCCTACACGCTGTTCGGCACCACGGGTGTTCCCATCCGCGCCACGTGCCAGATGCGGCTGCACGAGATCCCCTCCAAGACGAAGCGGCAGAACCCGACGTCGGGCGCGCTCACCGCGCGTCGGGTGCACCGGGTCGTCGCCGGGGACACACTGCCGTCGCTGGCCTGGCGCGAATACGGGGATGCCACTGTCTGGCGTGCGATCGCCGAGGCGAACGGCATCGACGACCCGTCCCGGCTCGGCTCCGGCACCGAACTCGTCCTGCCGGCCGCCGAGGAGGTGCGCGTCTGATGGTGCAGCCCGCGTTCTCCACCCTCATCCACGTCACCGTCGGAGGCAAGGAACTGCCGCCGGACACCGCCCCGTTGCTCGTCGACGGCTGGGTCGACCAGGGGGCCGGTGTGCCCGCCGCGTTCCGGCTCACCTTCCGCGACCCCGGCCGGCTGGTCCTGGACAAACTGAAGGTGCAGTTCGGCACCGAGGTGGTGCTGACTCCGATCGCCGACGGCCGGGGCAAGGGCGACCCGTTGCTGACCGGCGAGGTCACCGGCCTGGAGGCCGACTTCGAGGGCACCGGCACTTACACCGTCATCCGCGGCTACGACTACGGCCACCGGCTGATGCGCCAGCGCCGGGTCGTCGCCTACCGCAACCAGCTGGCGTCCGACATCGCCCGTACGCTCGCCGTCCAGGACGGGGTCCGGATCGGCCGGATCCAGTCGACGGACACGCTGTACGAGTTCATCAGCCAGCCCAACGTCACCGACTGGGACTTCCTCGCCCGGCTCGCCGACGAGAACCAGATGGTCATGTCGCTGGACGCCAAGGGGCGGTTCCAGTTCGTCAAGCCGAAGCCGTCCTCCGGGGCGCCCTCGCCCCAGGCCGACAGCGACACGAGCCCGTTCGTCCTGCGGGCCAAGCGCGACATCCTGCGGCTGCGGGCCGCGGTCACCGCCGCCGACCAGGTGGGCAAGGTCGAGTCGCGCGGCTGGAACGTCACCACCAAGAAGAGGATCAAGGAGACCCAGAGCGTCGGCACCGACACGGGCATCAGCATCGGCACCACCCCGGGCCGGATCGCGAAGAGGTTCAAGGCCACCCGGCTCGTCGAGACCGGTGTGCCCTACGACAAGCAGACCGAGGTCCGGCACGCCGCCGACGCCCTCGCCGCCGACGTCACCTCGTCGTTCGCCGAACTGGAGGTGGCCGTCCGGGGCAACCCCAGGCTGCGGCCCGGCGTACCGGTGGCCCTCTCCCGGGTCGGCAGGCCCTTCGAGGGCAAGTACACCGCCACTTCGGTCCGGCACGTCTTCGGCGACGGCAAGCACTACGAGTCCTGGGTGACCGTCAGCGGACGCCAGTGGCGTTCCCTGTACGGACTGGCGTCCGGCGGGACGGGCGCGGAGGCCTCGGGGGCGCGGCTGCCCGGCGTCGTCAACGCCGTGGTCACCGACGTACAGGACCCGCTCGAGCAGGGCAGGGTCAAGGTCACCTTCCCCTGGCTCGACGACTCGTACGTCAGCGACTGGGCGCGCAGCGTGCAGTTGGGGGGCAAGGGCGGCGGCGGTGTCTTCCCCATGGACGTGGGTGACGAGGTGCTCGTCGCCTTCGACCGGGGCGCCCTGGACCACCCCTTCGTGATCGGCGGGCTCTACAACGGTCGCGACAAACCGACGGCGAACGACGTGCCCCTGCACCACGGTCTGAAGAAGCGGGCCGTCCGGCACACCCTGTCCGACCGCAAGGGCAACCGTGTCGACCTGCTCAGTCAGCAGAGCGGCGGGCGCAAGCAGGGGGTGCGGATCGCCACCGGTGACGACGACCTGACCATCAACCTCGACCGCACCGAGACCGAGATCACCGTGGACAGTGCGGGTGCCGTCACCATCAAGGGCGGGCGTTCGGTGTCGGTCGAGGCGGGCACCGACCTCACGCTGCGGGCCAAGCGCAACGTGTCCATCCGCGGCGGTGGTTCGGTCAGCATTCAGGGCAGCGGTCTGGTCAGCCTCAGGTCCCTCGGGGGTGTGGTGGGTGTGTCCGCGGCGAGTGTCCTCGACATCAAGGCGGGTGCCGCCGCGACGGTGTTCGCCGGCGCCGGTGTGCAGATCAACTCCACCGCCAACGTGGGCATCCGGGCCGGCACGCTCCTGCTCAACGGTCTGGTCTTGGTCAACAACAGGAAGTACCCGCTCCCCGCATGACGAGGACTCAAGTGAACTACTGGAAGGGACGGGTGGTGCTCTGATGGCCGAGCAGTTCGTCGGGTCCGGCTGGGCGTTCCCCCTGCGCATCGGGCCCACCGGCGGCATCGCCCTGGTCAGCGGTGAGCGCGAGGTCGAGGAGGCCATCCGGCTGGTGCTGGCCACCTCGCCCGGGGAGCGGCCGATGCGCCCCGAGTTCGGCTGCGCCATCCACGACCTGGTCTTCGCGCCGGTCAACGAGCAGACCGCGGGCCGCATCCAGCACGAGGTCCTGGTCAGCCTCGACCGCTGGGAGCCGCGCATCGAGGTCCATGACGTGGAGGTCACCGCCGGCGCCGAGCAGAGCGTGCTGTACATCGACGTCCGCTACTCGATCCGCGGCACCAACAACCCGCGCAGCCTCGTCTTCCCGTTCTACGTCATCCCCTCCCACGAGGAGCCCGGAGTGCCGGGTCCCTCGGACGGTCCCGGCGGACCGGCCGGCCCCGGCACCCTCCCCGAAAGCGAACACTGATGTCCCTGCCCTCGCCCAACCTCGACGACCGCCGCTTCCAGCAGTTCGTCGACGACGCCAAGCGCTACATCCAGCAGCGCGCCCCCGAGTGGACCGACCACAACGTCTCGGACCCCGGCGTCACCCTCATCGAGACGGTCGCGCACATGGCCGACCAGATCGTCTACCGCCTCAACCGGGTCCCGGAGAAGAACCACCTGGCCTTCCTGGACCTGGTCGGCATCACGCTGTTCCCGCCGGGCGCGGCCCGTACCGACGTCACCTTCTGGCTGTCCGCACCGCAGGAGGAGCCCATCTCCGTGCCGATGGGCACCGAGGTCTCCACCACGCGCACCGAACGCGACGAGGCCGTCGTCTTCGCCACCGAGCGCGATCTGACCGTCGTCCCGTGCTCGCTGGACCGCCTCGTGGTCCAGCACCGCGGCGAGCCCGTCGCCGACCGCACCTCCGACCTCGTCGAGGGCAAGGACCTGGCGTGCTTCGCCGAGTCGCCCCGCCCCGGCGACTGCCTGCTCCTGGGTCTCACCGCGGCCGTCCCGCACTGCGCCCTCGCGCTCGAACTCGACAGCCGCGTCGACGGCGTCGGCGTCGACCCCCGTCAGCCGCCGCTGGTGTGGGAGGCGTGGACCGAGGACGGCTGGCGGGCCTGCGAGGTCGACCGCGACGGCACCGGCGGCCTCAACCGGCCCGGCGACATCGTGCTCCACGTCCCAGGCGGCCACGTCCTGTCCCGCACCGGCGGCCAGGAGGCCGGCTGGGTGCGCTGCCGCGTCACCGACCCCCGGCACGGCCAGCCCTTCTACACGACCACGCCCACCATCCGCTCCGCCGAGGCCTACACCATCGGCGCCACCACCCGCGCCGTACACGCCGAGACGGTGTACGACGAGGCCCTCGGTGAGTCCACCGGCCTGCCCGGACAGCGCCTGCGCCTGACCCACACCCCCGTCGTCTCCGACGACCCGCCCCTGCTGCTCCAGACCGCCGCGCACGACGGCTGGCAGGACTGGCAGGACTGGAAGGTCGTCCCGCACTTCGCCGCCTCGCGCCCCGACGACCGGCACATCACCCTGGACGCCGCCACCGGCGAGATCGCCTTCGGCCCCGCCGTCCGCGAAGCCGACGGCACCCTGCGCCAGTACGGAGCCGTCGCCGCCAAGGGCGCCGTCGTCCGCGCCCGCCGCTACCGCACCGGCGGCGGCCGGTCCGGGAACGTGGCCCGCGGCGCGGTCCAGGTGCTGCGCACCTCGATCCCGTACGTCGCCGAAGTCGTCAACCGCGAGGCGGCGCGCGGCGGTGTCGACGGCGAGACGGTCCAGGAGGCCAAGCTCCGGGCGCCCATCACCCTGCGCGCCCAGGACCGGGCCGTCACCCTGCGCGACTACGAGGAGCTCGCCCGCCGCGCCGCCCCCGAGACCGCCCGCATCACCTGCCTGGAGGGCGAGGAGGGCGAACACGGCGCCTACGCGGTACGGGTCGTGGTCGTCCCGCAGGCCGTCCCCGACCCCGGCGGCCGGCTCCGCTTCGAGCAGCTCGTGCCCGGCGACGACCTGCTCGGCCGCATCACCCGCCACCTCGACGAACGCCGCCTCATCGGCACCCGGCTCGCCGTGGGCCCGCCCTACTACCAAGGCGTCACCGTCGTCGCCACCGTGCACGCCTTCCGCGGCACCGACACCGACCGCGTACGCCGCCAGGCCCACGACGCCCTCTACCGCCACCTCGACCCGCTCACGGGCGGCGCGGACGGTCGCGGCTGGCCCTTCGGCCGCCCGGTGCAGTCCGGCGAGGTCTTCGCCGTCCTGCAGCGCGTCCCCGGCGTCGAACTCGTCGACGAGGTCGTCCTGCACCCCGCCGACCCGCTCACCGGCAAACGCGGCGACCCCACCGACCGCATCGACCTCGACGCCCCGTCCCTCGTCTTCTCCTACGACCACCGCGTCCGCGTCATCGGGGACGGGGCATGAGCGGCGGCAGGGGCTCCGTCGACGGCCTGGGCTCCTCCGCGCCCATCGGCGCCATGCTCCCGGCCGTGTTCGCCGACGACGACCTCGCCCAGCGCTTCGTCGCCGGGCTCGACGACGTCCTCGCCCCCATCCTCAACGTCCTCGACTGCCTCGACACCTACTTCGACCCCGCTCTGACTCCCGCCGACTTCGCCGCGTGGCTCGGCACCTGGGTCGGCGCCGAGACCGACGGCACCGAACCCGAGGCGCGGCTGCGCGCCGCCGTGGCCGCGGCCGCCGGTCTGCACCGCGTACGCGGCACGCGGCGCGGTCTCGAAGAGGCGATACGCCTCGTGTTCGGCGTGACGCCCGACATCACCGAGAGCGGCGGCGCCAACTGGAACGCGCGCCCCTTGGGCCCGTTCCCCGGCACCCCGAGCCCGCACCTGCACGTCACGCTCCGGCTGCCCGACCCCGTCCCGGCCGACACCCACCGCCTGGACACCCTCGTCGCGGCGGCCCGCCCCGCCCACATGCCCTACACCGTCGAAGTCACCACCGCTGAAAGGACCCCGCAGCGATGACCACCCAGCACTGCGCCGAGTGCGGAACCCGCGCGGAACCGGGCCAGTCCTTCTGCGACTCCTGCGGCGCCGTACTCGGCTGGGACCGGGCAGGCGCCCGGACAGCCCGCCCCGCAGCCGCCGCCGACCACTCCGGCTCGCGTGGCAGCGGCCCGGCGCCCGCCCCACGGAGGTTGCCGGACCCGGCACCCGCCGACGACGGGAACACCACCGACGCGACGACCGACGCAGGTGATCGCCCCGCCACAGGCGTGAACACACCACCCGGTCCCGGCGCCCCCGCCGTTCACGACACCGCGCCCACCGTCCCGGTGGCTCCCGTACCGGCATCCGGCACCGACGCCGAAGCGCCGGACGGCTTCCCGGACAGCTCTCCGGAGAGCGGGAGCGACCGCGCCCGCTCCCTGCTCGTCCCCGTCGACGACCCGGACACCTCCAGCCCCGCCCCGCCTCCCGCCGTGGCGCCCGTGCTGCCCGGCCGCCCCGACGCCGACCGGCCGCAGGTCCGCGGCCCCGGCTTCAGCGAGGACATCGGCAACGGTCCGCCGTGCCGCTGGTGCGCCACCCCCAACCGCACCGACCGGCACTTCTGCGCCCGCTGCGCGATGCCCCTCGCCGGCGAGAACGCCGCTGCCCAGCCCCAGGGCCGCCGCCCCTGGTGGCGCCGTCTCTTCGACCGGCAGCGGGACACCCCCTGGGCCGGTGAACGGCCGCCGCTGCGCCGCGTGTTCGACCGCATCGGCACCTGGGTGGCCGCCGCTGTCGCCCTGACCCTCGTCGCCCTCGCCATCATCTTCGTCCCCGACGCCGTCCAGGCCGGGCGCGACCACTTCGCCAAGCGGGCCCCGGTCGCCCCGGACGGCTTCCGGGCCTCCCGCTCCTACCCCGGCCACCAGCCGCAGCTCGCCTTCGACAAGCGGAGCAACACCTGGTGGGGTCCGGGCGTCTCGGAGTCCGGCCAGGGCCAGTGGCTCGAAGTCACCTTCGCCGAGCCGACCCGCCTCCTGGACGTGATCATCACTCCGGGCGTCTCGGCCCGCGCTGACAAACTGGACGGGTCGGCGCTGCCGCACCGCATCAAGGCGACGGTGACGTTGAAGGACGGAAAGACCACGACCCGCGACATCACCCTCGACCAGGGCGCGGGCGGCCAGCGCCGCCCGTTCCGGGTGGGCGAGGCCGTCAAGGTTCGCTTCACGATCGAGTCGGCCTACGCGGCCACCGGCGACAAGCAGGTAGCCATCGCGGAAGTCGAGTTCTTCGGCCGCTCCAGCTCGAACAGCATCTGACCGCAAGGATCAGGGTGTGACGCGGCCTGGCGACAGCGACCGCTGGAACCAGGCCACGTCCCAGAACCTCCCGAACTTCCGCCCGACTTCCCGGTACACCCCGACGGGCTCGAAACCGAACCGCAGATGGAGCCGCCGCGACGCCTCGTTGGGCAGGGCGATACCGGCGAGTGCCTGCCGTACGTCCTCCTGCTCAAGCACCTCGAAGAGCGAGGCGTACAGCAGACCGCCCACGCCGCGCCCCACCTGCTCGGGCGCCACGTACACACTGGTCTCGACGGACGTCTCGTACGCCTGCTTCGGGCGGAACGGGCTGCTGGTCGCGTAGCCGAGGACCTTCCCACCCTCCTCGGCCACGAGCAGCCGGTGCCGCCCGTGGTCGGGGTGGGACTCCAGCCAGGGCCGGCGCTGCTCGGCGGTGAACGGCTCGATGTCGAACGTGATCGGGGTCGAGACGACGTAATGGTTGTAGATACGGGTCAACTCTTCCAGGTCGTCTTCGGCACCGGCCCGGACGTGCGTACTCACGGCTGTCCCCTTCCCCTTGCCGTTCATCGGTCGACCATAGCCAGCGCACGTTAAGCGCCTGTTTCCCCGCTTCCTCGCTCGTCACGCGGGGATTGCGTCGCTGCGCAGATCGCGGAAGAAGGCGCGGATGTCGCCGACGAGCAGGTCGGGTGCTTCCATCGCGGCGAAGTGGCCTCCCCGGTCGAACTCCGTCCAGCGCACGATGTTGTTCGTGCGTTCCGCGATGTGGCGCAGGATGATGAAGTTCTCGTGCGGGAAGGCGGCGTACGCGGTGGGAGCCGCCGAGGGCTCGGGCGGTTGCCCCCAGTAGGACGCGTGGGCGCGCTCGTAGTAGATACGCCCGGAGGAGCCGGCGGTCCCGGTCAGCCAGTACAGCATCACGTTCGTGAGGAGGTGATCGCGGTCGACGCCGTCCTCCGTCCACTCGTTGAACTTCTCGGCGATCCAGGCGAGTTGGCCGACGGGGGAGTCGGTGAGTGCGTACGCGAGGGTCTGCGGCCGCGTGGACTGGAGGTCGGCATACCCCTGCTTCTCGCGGCTCCACGCCTGCAACCGTTCCCAGGAGGCCCGGGTGCGCTCCCGCTCCGCCGGGCTGAGGGCGGCGAGCTCCTCGTCGGTCGGCTCGGCCGACGCCCCGGCGCCGGGGATCATGTTCAGATGGACGCCGATGACCTGGTCGGGCCGGATACGCCCGAGCTCGCGCGAGACGGCCGACCCCCAGTCACCACCCTGAGCACCGTAACGGCCATACCCCAGACGACTCATCAACTCGGCGAAAGCGGCCCCCACGCGCTGGTACTCCCAGCCCCTCTCACGGGTGGGCCCGGAGAACCCGAAGCCGGGGATGCTCGGCAGCACCAGGTGAAAGGCGTCCGCAGGATCGCCGCCGTGCGACCGGGGGTCGGTCAGCGGCCCGACGATGTGCTCGAACTCGACGATGGATCCCGGCCAGCCGTGCGTGATGATCAGGGGCGTGGCGTCCGGTTCGGGGGAGCGGATGTGCGCGAAGTGAACGTCCGCGCCATCGATCGTGGTCATGAACTGAGGCCACCGATTCAACCGAGCCTCCGCCGCCCCCCAGTCGTACTCATACCGCCAATACCGCACCAGCTCCCGCAGATACTCCCGCGGCACCCCGTAGTCCCACCCGGCGCCCGGCAGCTCGTCGGGCCAACGAGTGAGATCGAGGCGGAGCCGCAGGTCATCCAGGTCGCGGTCCGGAATCGAGATACGGAACGGCCGGATGCTGTCGCTGTCGTCGGGAGATGTCGTCATGGTGGCGCAGCTTAGGCGGCCGGGCCGATGGGGGATCAAGGGGATTTACGAGGGGGAGTGGGGCGAGCGCGGCGGCCTTCGGTACGACGGTGCGAGACCTGCCCGAGAACGAGAGGCGCTGCGCCGTTGCCTCGCCGAGTCTCCCGTAGCTTGTCCTGCCCCGACGCCACCAGGTCGGCTACGGCGTGTGCTGTGCATACGCTGCCGATCGCGCGTGGTGGTAGGGCCCAGTGCGGCCCGGGCCGCGTGGTCAGGTCGAGGCGGGGCACGCCCAGCCAGGTTCCCGGCCGCAGACACTCGGCACCCGGCGTCCGCCAGTCGGCGTACGTACCTGGTGGGACGAGGGCGTAGTACCAGACGCCGACTCCGTACGCGTCGTGGATGACGGCCCCGGCCTTCAGCGCTTCGGCGAGGAACGTGGCGATGATGTCCGGGTCTTCGCTGCTCGCGGCCGCGTGGACGACCTCGGCGGGCAGGCGGATCGCGTCGAACTTCTCGCCGGTCGGAAAGAGTGCGATGCCCACGTCGAATTCCCGCCGGGCCTGCGCCGGAATGTGGTGTGCCGAGGCGAGCCAGTCGGTGATGGCTCTCCCGGCTTGGTCCATCACGGCGTGATCACCTCGCCGGCGCCGGTCGCCTCGGCGCACTCGCGGTGCGCGTAGCTCGTGTGGTCGCGGCCGGAGTCGGCGACGAACATGTGGGTGATGACGTCCGCGCCCGTCTCGTGGCACACCTCGCAGCGCCGGTACTGCGCTGGGTCATGTGAGGCCGCCTCGGTGGGGCTGTCCTGCGCCGGGATGGCGATGGTGAGATGAACGACAGGGCGTCCGGGGCAGCCGCACTCAAAGCGCTGCGACGACGACGCGGTCTCTCGCTCGCCGAGACGGCCCGCGCCTTGATCACCATCGCCGAGGACCTCGGACACCCCCGCACCTCCCTGCCGTCCGTGGCCGGCTTGCAACGGTCGGTCGCGCGTTGGGAGTCCGCCAGTGCGACCCGGCCGGACCAGCGTCATCAGCTACTTCTGGCGCACCTCTACGCCCGTACTCCAGCCGGAGCGTTCGCGCTCGGCGCGGGCTCCGACTTCGTCGAGCTCCTCGACGCCCTGGCCTGCCTGGGGGAGGGCGAACGGCAACTGGCGGAATTGCGGACGCTGCTGCTGCGGACGGCAACCGATCAGGGCGGTGGGATGCTGGCGCTGCTCTCGACGGAGGTGCAGTCCGGACTCGCCGCGGCGCTGTCCGACCCGTCCCGGGCGGATGAGCACGCGGTGGCCGTACTCGCCTCCGTGGTGTCCGACGTCAATGCACAAGTCGGCAGCCTCCCGTTCGTGCGGCTGCAGCTGATGCTCGCCCCCGCCCTGGAGGCCTGCCGCCGACTGGTCGCCGGGCCCGTGCCCGAGTCGCTGCTTCCGGACCTGCGCGCCGTCGCGGTCTCCGCGCATACCCTCGCCGGGCGCCTCGCCTTCGAGACCCGCGACGACGTGGCGTCTCGCAGCCTGCACGGGGAAGCCACCCAGCAGGCGAGCCTGCTGCCGGAAGCGTGGCGGCGCTCCGTCGTGCACATGAGCCAGGCCTTGGTCACGCTGTACTCGACGGACGGCCTCGGCGGGGCGCGAGCGCTCGTGCAGGCCGCGGTGCGCGATGCCCGTATCGGCGGCAGCGTCGTCGTGCGTGCACGGGCCCACGCCCTTCAGGCCGAGATCGCGGCGCGGGCCGGTCAAGAGCGGCAGGCGCAGTCCGCACTCGGGCTGGCTTGGTACGACATGGAAAGCGGCCACCAGCAGGATCCGAGCGGGACATCGTTCACGGCCGGGCACCTGCGGGGCTTCGAGGGAGTCTGCGAGCTGTATGTCGGGGACCCGTATGTCGCGCACGATCGGTTTGCGGCTTCGGCCGAGGCACTTGTGGCGCCGCGCGAGCAGGTGCAGCGGGCGATCGTCACGACGGACCAGGCTTGGCCCGGATCCGCATGTGCGATCCGAGATCGGCGGCCGAGCTGCTGCATCAGTGCGTCGTGTCGGCCTCGGCGACGGGTGGGCGAGTGCCGGCGATCCGGTTACGGCGAGCACGGCGGGAGTTGCGGCCGTGGCGTCATGAGGGCTGGGTGGCAGAGTTGGATGATCACTTGATGGACATCCTTGGATCGTGACTGGTGGGTGGCGTTCGGCTGAGCGGTCAGCGCTGGCTGTTCAAGAACCCGATCGTGACCGCGCCCCACCACGCCGCCTGCGAAACCGCCGCCGTCACGGCGCTGCGGATCAACAGCGCGGGGCGGACGGGCTCGCCGTTGACGGCGGCCAGGCGGCGGTGCAGGGCCGATGCCTGGACGCCGTTGAGCGCGAGCACCAGGACGAGGCCGAGCTTGACGCACGTGAGGGGTGAGCCGAGATCGGGATGCAGGAAGGCGCCGCTGAAGAGCAGACCGCCGAGGCCGACCCACACGGGGACGTGCAAGGGGGCCGTGAAGTCGAGCACCTCGCGGAGCGTCTTGCGGCCCATGAGCCACAGGGCACCGTAGTAGTCGACCGCGAGTACCGCGCCGAAGCCCAGGACCAGGGAGGCGAGGTGGACGAACAGCGCCGCGGTGTGCAGTGTGGCGTCGGCTTGCAGGTGCAGGGCGATCCACGTCGTGGCCGCCCAGCCGGCACACACCGCCAGGGACGCCGCCGCGGTCCGACACCACTGGGGAAGCTGGAGCAGTTCCGCTTCCCGTCCGGGTCTGTGGGGGCTCGCGGTGGCGTCGGCGGCGGACATGGTTGCTCCAGGGATCTTCGGCAGGGCGTGCTCTCACCAGCGACCGGGGGAGCGAAGGTAAGGCTGGCCTAAGTGTCGATGGTCGTCAAGGTGACCGTCCGCACACTGGACGCAGCACCGCGCAGCCACGGCTCCGCACCTGGGAGCAACAGGGCGCGCCGGGGGCCGCCGAAGACAAACCCCGCCGGGTCAGGCAGGTGGGGGGCTGTCCGGGAGGGCGATGGGGTGGCGATACCCCGGTTCGGCCTCTTCGACGGTGGCGTCGCGGGCGCGTTCACCGACGAGCCGGAGCGCTCGGTCTTCGCCCCGGTCGTCGCCCCGGTCTTCGCCCGGAGGTGTGTGGGGGAACGTGAGTTCCTCGTGCACGTGGATGATCTCGCCGCTGTCGGCCGAGCGGACCACGAAGGTGCGTACGGTCGCCTGGATGTCGTGTGTCGACTGTGGCTGCATGGTGGTCATCCCCAGGAGAAGAGGGTCAGTGTGCCCTCGATGGCCGCGTCGTAGGTGCGGGCGATGACCGTGAGGCCGAGCAGTCGTGGCACGTACAGCCGGGCCAGATAGGTGCCGAGGTGGTCGTCCCCGTAGTTCACGGCCTGGAACTGCCCGTTGTCGTCGATGAGATTGACCTGGGAGATCCCGAAGTCGGACTGGCCGTTCCCGGCGACGTACTTGGTCGTGCACTGGATCCACACCGCGCTCGGTGTGGCGAACGGGTTGCTGACGGCCTGCGAGGCCGAGTTGAAGCCGGACCCGCCAGTGGTCAGAGTGCCTGGCGATTAGATGCTGAGCACGGTCATCGCGGTATCCCTCCGAACGTCCTTCGGTCGCGCCTGAAGGGTCTTGCACTCTGCGACCTTCCCACCCCGCATGCCGCATCTCAAACACTCGAAGCGATTGCACCACTACCGTGTGTATGGGATGCCGCGGCTGTTCGACGGGGTGGGGCGCATCGCCGGACTCAGCCGTGCAGGGTCGGCCGGTAGACGAGCTCCTGGATGTGGCCGTCGAGCGTCCGGTGTTCGATCAGTTCGAGGTCGAAGTCGGCCGCGCCCTGGAAGATCGGGTCCAGCCCGGTCCGGCCGGTGATCACGGGGAAGAGCGTCACCTGGACACGGTCGACCAGACCGGCCGCCATCAGCGCCCGGTTCATCGACAGACTGCCGTGCGAGCGCAACGGCACCGCGGACTCCTGCTTGAGCCGGGCGACGACGTCCACGGCGTCGCCGCTCACGACGTTCGCGTTCGGCCAGTCGAGGGGTTCCTCCAGCGTGGTCGACACCACCGTGGCCGGCAGGTTCCTCATCCGGGTGACCCATGGGTCACGTACGTCGGACTCCTCTGTGCTCGCGGCCAGCATCTGCGTGAACGCGCGATACGTGTTGGCTCCGAAGATCATCCGCTGCTCCTCGGCGTACAGGGCGAGGCGGTGGTCCAGCAGCTCGGTGCCCTGCTTGCCCCAGTAGCCGGTCCAGTCGCCGCCGGCGCCGCCGAAGCCGTCGAGGCTGGAGAAGACATCGAACGTGTAGGTGGCGGACATGATGTTCTCCTCGGGTGCGGTTGATCGCGTCTGCCGATACAGACCGGAACCCACGGAGAAACTCATCGCCGGTGGCCGGACTCCTGGAGCCCGGCCACCCGGACGCGGCGCATGGCCCTCCGTCCTTATGACGTCCGGCCCGCCCACCACATGGGCGGACGGGCCGATCCGAGCGCCGAGCACGCTCGCCCCGCGTATACGTGTCTGGTGCAGCCGAGGTCAGCGGGATTCGGTGGAGGAAGGAGCGATGACGGCGAATTTGCCGCCCTGCGGGTCCTGTACCACGGCCATCCGCCCCGCGGTCATGTCGAACGTCGGCCTGAGGACCTTGCCGCCGGCGCGGACCAGGGCCTCGATGACGCTGTCGGTGTCGTCGACGGCGAAGTATGTCAGCCAGTGCGAGGGCGTGCCCGGCGGCATCTTGTCGAGCCCCTGCATCCCGGCGACGGTCCGCCCGTCCGCTTCGAGGGCGAAGTAGCCGTCCTCGCCGTCCATCGGGGCCCTCGTGATGCCCAGGACGTTGGCGTAGAAGAGTGCTGCGGCATCCGGGTCGCTGGTGTTCAGCTCGCTCCAGATGAACGCGCCGGGCTCGTTGACGACCTGCGCGCCGAGGAAGTCGCGGGCCTGCCACAGACCGAACACCGCGCCCGTGGGGTCGGCGGCGAGCGACATACGTCCGAGCGTGAGCACATCGACACCCGGCATGATCACGGCGCCGCCGTTGTCGGCGATGCTCTTCTCGTCGGCATCCGCGTCGGAGCTGGCGAGGTAGGTGGTCCACACGGTCGGCCGGGTGGGCCCGCCGTCGGGCGATATCGCGGACGCTATGCCGGCCACCGGCTTGCCGTCGAGGGTGCAGACGGCGTACCCGCCGGTCTCCGGCGGCCCCACCTCGCCCTCCCAGCCGAAGAGGCCGCAGTAGAAGTCGAGTGCCGCCTGCTGGTCGGGGACCAGGAGGTCGACCCAGCAGGGAGTGCCGGGCTGGTAGGGGCTGTTGACATCGGGCATGAGCAGTCTCCGTACGCTGATGGATTCATAAGCTGATGGGACGGAATGCGGAACGGTGTCGCAGCTCTGAGCAACCAGTGATTTTTCCACCCGCATTGCTCCCGAACAAGGAACAAGCGGGTTGCGCACGGCAGTGACCCGGCACCCCCGGCTGGGTAGGGGTGATCAGCATGACGACAGGCTTACGCAACACCAGCGCGTACGAACAATCCCGGCCGCGACCCGCCGCCCGCCGACGAGTTGAGCGCCTTGTGGTCGCCGCGTCCTTCCTGGCAGTGACCGGCCTGGTCGGCACGATCGGTTACGAGGGGCACGCGGCCGCCCGTACGACCGAAACCCCGCCGACCGCGCCCGTCCACGCCACCGTGGCCAAGCCACCGCTCCACGCCCAACTGGACCGCCTGGCACAGCGATTGGTGGCCGCCGGAGCGCCCGCCGTGATCGTACGGGTGGACGACGGCCACGGTCGCCCCATCGAGATCACCGAGCAGGCCCCCTGGACCAGGAAGGATCACCGGCTCCGGGTAGAGGACGAGTTCCGGATGGGCTCCAACACCAAGACCATGATGGCCACGCTCGTGCTGCAACTGGTCGGTGAGGGCAGGCTCGCGCTGACCGAGCCGGTGGACACCTGGCTGCCGGGCCAGGTGCCCAACGGCCGCGCGATCACGTTGCGCATGCTGCTGAACCACACCAGCGGCCTGTTCGACTACACCGAGGATCCCGCGATCCTGCCGTCGGCCATGGGTAAAGACCCGAGGCCGTGGACACCTGAGCAACTGCTCGCACTCGGCGTCCGGCACGATCCGAAGTTCCCGCCGGGCACCCAGTGGGCGTACAGCAACACCAACTACGCGGCGGTCGGTGCCGTCCTGGAGAAGGCCACGGGCAGGAGCCTGGCCGACCTGGTCCGCGACCGGATCGCCGGTCCGCTCCACCTGGAGCACACCTACTACGCCACGGACTCCGCCTGGCGCGGCCCGCACGCCCAGGGTTACGAACCCGACGCGGCCCACATGCCTCCGGGTGTGCCCGCCGAGTTCAGGGACTTCGCCGGGGCACACCACGACGGTCATGTGGACATCTCCCACAACAACCCCTCATGGGGCGGGGCGGCCGGGGCCATGGTGTCCACCGCGCACGACTGGGCGCGGTTCTACGCCGCACTGATGTCCGGCAAGCTGCTGCCCGCCGCCCAGCTGGCCCAGATGCGCACCACCGTGCCGATGGATCCGGAGCAGCCGGACGGGCCCGGCTACGGGCTGGGCATCCAGACCGCCGCAACCCCGTGCGGCAGGGTGTGGGCGCACGACGGCGGCATCCCCGGCTACCTCAGCACCCACGTCACCGACCCCACCGGCAGGCGCACGGCGACCGTCCTCGTCGCGACGGAGGCCTTCGCCGAGCACCCTGACGCCTTCCCCGTACTGGCCAAAGCGGCCAAGGCGCTCCAGACCGCGACGGTGTGCGCCATGTTCGACAAGCCCGCGCCGATCGAGGAACCGATCGGCTGATCCTGTCCTCATACACAGAAAACGGTTCCTGGTCGGCGCGGTACGGCGATCATGGAGCGCATACGGACACGACCACACCGCCCGGAGGAACCGCTCGCCATGCCTGTGCCCGCCGACCCGACGGTCCTCCATCCGATGCCCGAGCAGCCGCGGGTGGCGCTGCTCAAGCCGCTGGTGAAGTCTTCGCTGATCGAGGTCGGGGAGTACTCGTACTACGACGACCCGGACGACGCGACCGCGTTCGAGACGCGGAACGTGCTCTACCACTACGGGCCGGAGAAGCTGATCATCGGCAGGTTCTGCGCGCTGGGCACGGGGGTGAGGTTCCTCATGAACGGGGCCAACCACCGCATGGACGGCCCCTCGACCTTCCCCTTCCCCACCATGGGCGGCTCCTGGTCCGAGCACTTCGACCTGCTCACCGGCCTGCCGAACCGGGGGGACACCGTCGTCGGCAACGACGTCTGGTTCGGATACGGGACCACGGTGATGGCCGGCGTACGGATCGGGCACGGCGCGATCATCGGCTCCGGGGCCGTGGTCACCTCGGACGTACCGGACTACGGGATCGTCGGCGGCAACCCCGCCCGCCTCATCCGCACCCGTTACAGCGACGAGGACATCGCCCGGCTGCTGGCCGTGGCCTGGTGGGACTGGCCGGCCGAGCACATCACCGAACACGTACGGACGATCATGTCGGGCAGCATCGACGACCTGGAAGCGGCTGCCCCCACAATCGAGCGGCCTCCGTACTAGCCGGTGACCCGCGAAAGCCACCCACGTCGCTCCTATAACATGATCGAACGGTGGTCGCCTCCCCGTCGCCCGCCCTTAACCGGAACTTATACTGTCCGGCACGGAAAATGACCTAAACAAATAAAATCTAACAAATCGGCCATACAATTGACTTCTATAACAACGCGGGTGCTTTCGCGAATAACCCGCAGAATTGACTTCGCCGCGTGGCGTCAGCCGCGCGCGATTCTGTGGGCCACGGCGGGTGTGCTAACCCTCGGATTCCTCATCGGCCTGGAGATCACGGCGCGCCACTACGGCCTGCCGGGTCCGATCGCCAATCAGGCGCAGGAGGTGATATTCGCCCCCAAATCGGGGCCGCTGTTGTATGCCGGTATGGCGTTGACGATGGTGGTGCTCACCTGGCGGCAGCGCTTCATCGCGATCGGTGTGGCGCTCGGTATCGACGCCGTTATCCTGCTGCTGCGGTGGGCGCTCGATGCCAAGCTGGCCTTCGGCAATGGCGCGTTGTGGGTGATTTTGGGCTGTGCGGTCATCGCGATTACCCGCCGCACCGGCCGTGAGCGTGCGCTGCTGTTGAAGGGCGTCGGTCTCGGCCTGCTGCTGGTGGCCGGTCACAAGACGGGCGACACCTGGCTGCTCATCACGTCGAAGACCCGGCCGATGGTGCTCGACCAGTACGTGGCGACCGCCGACCACGCGCTGGGCAATCCGTCGTGGGTGGCGGGCCAGATCGTCGAGGCCAGCGGCCCCTTCGGCTCCCACCTGCTGCATGTCGTGTACAGCCAGCTTCCGCTGGCGGCGGCCCTCGTCGCGCTGTACCAGCTGCGCAAGGTGGCGGTCGAGCGCCGCTTCCCGGAACACCATCTGGTGCGCACCTTCCTGGTCATCGGGCTGCTCGGGCCGGCCATCTACATGATCTTCCCGGTGGTCGGACCGGTCTTCGCCTACGGCGACGGCGCCTTCGGTACCGGCGGCGGGCACTGGGTGGTGGCGGAGCTGTGGCCGAACACGCCGCCGCCGCTGAGCACGCACGCGATGCCGTACGACGAGATCACCCCGCGCAACTGCATGCCCAGCCTGCACACGGCGTGGGCCACCACGATCTTCATTCATTCCCGCAAGGGTTCACGGGGTGTGCGATACGCGGGCACGTTCTGGCTGGTCGCCACGCTCAGCGCGACGCTGGGATTCGGTTACCACTACGGCGCGGATCTCATTGCCGGTGTCGTGTTCGCGCTGACGATCGAGGCGGCGATGCGCGCGTTCAACCGTGGCTGGGACCGGTCGGCAATTCAGCTGGTCGCTTATGGCACGGTGGTCTTCTCCGTGCTCCTGGTGTCGTACCGCTATCTGCCGATGGAAATGGCCAAGCACCCGTGGGTGTTCGGACCGCTTCTCCTTCTGGCGTTGAGCTCGGTCGTCTACAACTATGTGCGGACCACCAAAACGTGGGAACCGCAGGCCGCGACCGCACGGAAACCGGAATTGCAGCCGCAGCCCGAAATGGCGTGATGTCGAGGACGGTCCGTTCGGCTGTGAGGCGTAGCCGAACGGACCGTCCTCGCCGGGTCGGCCGTGTGCTGTGCGCGTAAACAACCCGGCGGCGGGAAACCGAGCCGTGGAGCAGCGACACTGGAAGCCGAGGTGTCCGCTCTGCCCCGGCACCGAGCCCCGGGCCGCCGCGTCGGCGGTCGCCCGTAGCGGCCTGCGTGCGAGGAGGTTGCCATGTCGGCCAAGAAGGCGTTGGCGCGCTACCAGCAGCGACGCGACTTCGCCAAGACCGCCGAACCCCGAGGACGAGCGGCCCGGGAGCCCGCCGAGCAGCCCTCCTTTGTCGTGCAGATCCACGACGCGCGCAGCATGCACTTCGACTTCCGGCTGGAGGCCGACGGGGTCCTGAAGTCCTTCGCCGTTCCCAAGGGGCCGTCGAAGGACCCCCACGACCAGCGGTTCGCGACCCCGACCGAGGACCACCCGCTGGAGTACCGCGACTTCGAGGGCGTCATCCCCAAGGGTGAATACGGCGGCGGCACGGTGATCGTGTGGGACGAGGGCACCTACCGCAACCTCTCCTCCGGCCGCGACGGCCGGGAGATCCCCCTGACCCGAGCCCTGGAACAGGGCCACGCCTCGTTCAGCCTGCACGGCCGCAAACTGCACGGCGGCTACTCGCTCACCCGCTTCCGCACCGAGGAGGACGGGGAGCGCGAGGCGTGGCTCCTGGTCAAGCACACCGACGGACACGCCTCCACCGACGGAACGCCCGACCCGAGGCGGGCACGCTCGGCCCGTACCGGCCGGACGCTGGGGCAGGTGGAGACGGAGGCGGCAGGCCCTGAGACCGGATAAGACCGGCTGAGCCCGGAGCATCGTCGGCCGTGAACGGGGCACCCGGCGACCATGGACGGGTACGGTCGACCCCGCCCGATTGCGGAGCCGGTCGTGTCAACACAAGGTGAGATTACGTACGAGAACAATCACCCAGAGTGGTCGAGGAGTCGTCATGCCTCGTGGATCCAGCCCCAAGCGGGAACGTCAGTACGAGCACATCAAGGAGAGCGCCGAACAGCGCGGTGAGAGCACCAAGCGGGCCAAGGAGATCGCCGCCAGGACCGTGAACAAGGAGCGTGCCCGCTCCGGTGAGTCCAAGACCGCCAGCAAGAGCTCCACGCAGGACATGTCGTCCGCCAGGCGCGGTGGCCGGCGCTCGCACAGCGGCTCGCAGGGGCCGACGTACGACCAGCTCTACGCCGAGGCCCAGCGCCGCAACATCCACGGCCGCTCCGACATGAACAAGGCCCAGCTCAAGCGCGCACTCGGCGGCAAGTGACGGAACGGGCAGCGGTCACGGGTGAGCGGCCGCGCAAGCGGTGCGTGATCATCCGGTTCGCCGGGTATGGGGCTGGACGGAAGTGAGTCCTGTGTCCCAGGGAGCTGCCCATGTCCACCGACGCGATCGTGATGCTGAGGGAAGGCCACAAGGAGATCAGGCGGCTGATCCACTCCTATCGGGCCGAGCGGGATGCCCAGGTGATAGAGCCCTTCCTGCGCGCACTGACCGTGTACACGTACATCGAGCGGGAGGGCATGTATCCCCGCGTCGGCGTCCTCGTCCCGGAGACCGAGCCGGACATCCTGGGTTTCGCGGAGGAGCACCACATCGCCGACGTGCTGGCCGCCGAGCTGTACGAGATGCGCCGCGACGCCGTCGCCTTCGACGCCAAGGCGCGTCTGCTGATGGACATCGTCGAGCGGCACATGGACGCCGAGGACCAGCGGTGGTTCCCGCGTGTACGGGCCGCCGTCGGGCGCAAGGAGCTGCAGGAGATCGGCGCCTGGATGGCGACGCTCGCCGAGTGCGCGCCTCAGCACCCCCGACGCCCCTCGTCGCAGATGGTGTGGGACACCGTGGCCGCCTGACGGCCCCCGAGCGGAGTGCGTCGCCGAAGCCCGGCCGCTACGGGTTCTGGTTCGCGGGACGGGCCGGCGGCGCCTCGGCCGGGTGGGGCTGGTCGCGTCGACCCGCCAGCGCGGCCGAGAACCGCGCCCGGGCGACCGGGCCGACGAGGGCGACGGGCAGGGTGACGGCGGCGGCGATCGCGAACAGCGTGCCGAAGTGCTCGTCGTCCGCAAGCCCGCTCACCAGATACGTGCTGAGCGCGGCCCCGGTGTACACCGCGCAGGCCACCAACGAGGTGGCGATGCCACGTACCTGGGGCGGCGCGACCTCCGTGCCCCAGGTCTGCACGGTGGACTGGACCAGCGCGAAGGCGAGCCCGGACAGCACGCTGCCCACCAGCACGGTCACCATCGACTGGGCGGGCACGCAGACCAGATAGCCCACGCCGAGCAGCACGCTGCCGACGGCGAAGTGGGTCGCCGCCGACACGCGGTTGCCCAGGGTGCGCACGGCTACGCCGCCAGCCACCGCGGCCAGTCCGTAGCTGCCGGTGACGAGACCGGCGTACACGACGCTGTGCCCGCCCGACTGCAGCGCGGTGTTGAAGAAGTTGAAGAAGCCCAGCATGGCCGCGCCCTCGAAGACCGCGAACACCACGAGGAACCGGAACCAGCCGATGCGGAAGACCATGCCGAGCCGGGTCTTCACGCTCGTGCCGCTGGGTGCCGGGGCGGAGGCCTCCGGCAGACGGCCGAAGGCGAGGGCGAGCAGCGGCGAGCAGATCGCGACCAGCAGGATCGCCGCGCGCCAGCTCCACAGGTGGGTGAACACACCGGCGACCACGGTCGCGGCGGCCGTGCCGACCGCCCCGGCCGCCAGCACGCTCGCCACGGTCCGCTGCCGCTGGGCGAAGGGCAGCCGGTCGCCCACGTACGCCACCATCACCGGCAGCAGGGCGGCCGCCGACGCGCCCGCGAGCGCGCGTCCGAGGATGAGCACGCCCAGGTTGGGGGCCAGCGCGGACACCAGGTCGGCGACGCACATGGCGAACAGGGCCGCCCGCATGACCCGTACGCGCCCGTATACGTCGGAGATGAGCCCGTGCACAGGCTGCATCAGGCCGAACAGCAGCAGATAGACCGTGAGCGCGATCGTGACGTGGGAGACGCTGACGCCCAGGCCCTTGGACGCGGGCAGCAGCAGGGGCGTGATGACGATCCGGTCGAAGTTGCCGAGGAAGGACCCGGCGTAGACCAGCCGCATGTCCTGGGCGTCGTTGGCGTGCTTGTTCATCGTGTTCCCTCCGGCCCGGTGGCCTGCTGACGGGCCGCGGCTGCCCACGCCCCTGCCTCCATGACTGTCCGGAAGGCCGATTCATCAATGAAGCTGATAGTCAGAGACCCTGATGGGTCAGTATGGGACCGCCCGAAGGAATCGTCAACGCGGAGGAGGGGCCCTCGCGTGCATCAACTGGTGCACGCAAGAGCTCAGTTGGGGAAACGGGCGACCTGTCCGACTCGTCACGGGTGCGCGCCCGCTGTTGAAGGCTTGACGGGTGGCGGCGGCGTTGATGTTCTGTCCGAAAGACAGCCACTGCCGCTGTCGGATCCGAGGGGGGCCGGAGAAATGACGGTGAGCGGAGAACTCGGCGTTGGGGACCGGCCCTTGTTCGAAGGGCTTCAGCAGTGGCACGGCTTCCTGCTGCGCAAGGCCGCCCAGGCGGTCACGGAATGCGCCGAACGGAACCTGTGCCCCCTTCATGTGACGATGCGTCAATTCGGTGTCCTGAGCGTCGTCGCGGCCGAACCGGGGCTGAACCAGCGGGCCGTGGGCAACAAGCTCCGGATCGACCGCACGACCATCGTCGCCCTGGTCGACAAGCTGGAGGGGACGGGGCTGATGGAGCGCAGACGGGGCCCCGACCGCCGGACGTCGGCCCTGCACCTGACCGAACAGGGCATCGCACGCCTGCTGGAGGCGCAGGAGGTGCTGGCCGAAGTCCATCAGGAGTTCCTCGGCCCCCTGTCCGCCGAGGAGCGCGAGGCTCTACGGAATCTCCTGGTACGGCTCGTGGTGCGGCAGCCCGGCCTCTGACGGGGGCTCACCCGGGCGGTCGGTGGTGGCGCGACCGGCCCGGATCACGGTGGCGTACGCCTCGCGCTCGCCGGACGCGGTGGGGACGATGTGGATGACCCGCTCGGCCCGCTCGACGCGCAGCTCCGGCAGCTCGGCGGAGAGGCGCTCCGGAGTGAACATCCGCTCCGGGTCGGACGGGCCTTCGAGGCCCCTGCCGAGGTTGTCGAGATGGTGCCCCACGATGACCAGCCGCCCGCCGGGAGCCAGCGCTTTGGCCGCGCGCTCCAACAGGGCGGCCCGCAGCGGCGGTTCGGGGTGTACGTACGTGATGAGGGCGAGGCCGAAGGCGCCCTGCTGCGGCTCGTAGGAATCCAGATCCGCGAGGACGGTCGTCACGTCCAGCTCCTCGGCCGCGGCCTGTCGGCGGGTGCGCTCCAGGGCCGTCGCGGAGAAGTCCACGGCCGTCACCCGCCAACCGCGCCGGGCCAGCCACAGCGAATGGCGGCCGGCGCCCGCGCCGAGGTCGAGGGCCAGGCGTCCCGGCGCGTTCGGCCCGGCGGAGGTGTCCGGCGGTACGAGCGCGAGCTCCGCGACCGCCAGCGGATGGGGGGCGAGCGTCCAGCCGAGGTCGCCGTGGGTGTACCGACGGTCCCAGAACTCCGCCGAATCCGTCATCTGCGCTCGTACCTCCGCGTGTGGGGAAGAGCTCTGAGCAAGTCGACAGTGCAATAGATTATCACCGAGGCTGCCAAAGGAGGCGGCTCGTCCGTGGACGGGCCGAGGCATCGGTCGCCGGGAATGTCGCCGTCATGTCCCGCTCGTGCTACGCAATTCGTAGCGCCGTCTTCACGCCGATGGGGATTCGGGCATCATGTGGGCTCTCTCCGTCCGAGCCGGCGGGGTCGGCCCGTCCGGAAGGCCAAAGGGGTTGTGGGGTAAGGGTGTTCGAGGCGCTGGAGGCGGGGGACCCGCGTCAGGTGGGGCGCTACCGGATCGTGGCGCGACTGGGCGCGGGCGGGATGGGGCGGGTGTACCTGGGCCGCACGCCCGGCGGGCGTGCGGTGGCCGTGAAGGTGGTGCGTTCCGAGCTCGCGGAGGACGAGGAGTTCCGGCGCCGGTTCGCCCGTGAAGTGGCTGCGGCCCGGGCGGTGAACGGGGCCTTCACCGCAGGTGTGGTGGACGCCGATCCCGAGGGATCACCGGCGTGGCTGGCCACGGTGTACGTGCCGGGGCTGTCTCTGGGGGAGGCGGTGGCAGCACACGGGCCTTGGCCGCTGGAGCCGGTGCTGGCGCTGGCGGCGGGGCTGGCCGAAGGGCTGGAGGTCATCCACGCGGCCGGGGTGGTCCACCGTGACCTCAAGCCGTCGAACGTGCTCCTGGCCGCCGACGGGCCCCGGGTGATCGACTTCGGGATCTCGCTGGCGAGCGAGGCGAGCGTGCTGACCCAGACCGGTGTGATGCCCGGCACCCCCGGCTTCATGTCCCCTGAACAACTGACCGCCCGGCCGGTGGGACCGGCCTGTGACGTGTTCGCCCTGGGGGCGGTGCTCACGTTCACCGCCACCGGCGGAGGGCCGTTCGGCACCGGCTCGGCGCACGCGGTGAACTTCCGTACGGTCTACGAAGAACCCGACCTGACCGCACTGCCTACGGCCCTGCGAGCAGTGGTGGCACGGTGTCTGGCGAAGGACCCCGCAGAGCGGCCCAGCCCGGCCGAACTGCTGGACCAGCTGGCCGAGTCGGTTGGAGGCAACCGGGCCGTCCCGGTGGTGCTCACCGAGGCCGACTGGATGCCGGAGGCCGTCGCCCGGACCGTACAGCTGCGGACCACCACACCCTCGCCGCCGCCCCGCCCCGTGCTGGCGGGGACCTCCGACCCGGTGCCGCCCCGGCAGATCCCCGCGGAGCAGGACCACGCGGATGCTCAGCCGCGTAAGACGTCCCCCGAGACCACTCCTGTTGTCGGCCCCCGGGCATATGCGCACTCTCCCCGTCGAGTGCCCGAGCCCTCCACGGCCGCGGCCACCGGACCCACCGGAGTGTCCCGCAGGCGGGCTCTGCTCGGCCTCGCCGGGACCGTCACGGCGGGCGGACTGGGCTTCGCCGGTTGGTACTTCGTGAAGGGTGACGGACGCAAGCCCAGGTGGACGTCCGTCAGCGGTGGCTCCAACTACGGGACGCCGCTGGTGTTCGGCGGTGCGGTGTACGTGGGCGGCCGAGAAGCGTTTCTGTACGCGCTGGACGCCGCCACGGGCAGGCAGCGGTGGAAGTTCAGCACCGTCGAGGACGCCGATGTACCTTCGTCGCTGGCCATGTCCGGTGGGCTGGTGTACGCCTGCGGCGGCAAGCGGTTGTACGCGGTGGACATGGCCACCGGCGAGCAGCGGTGGAGTTTCCCGACCAGCGAGAAGGTGTATTCACCGGCGGCGACCGACGGGCTGGTCTACTTCAGCAGTGACGCGTACCTGTACGCGGTGAATGCCGCCGACGGCAAGCAGCGGTGGAAGTTCCGCACCGACGCCACGGCGTTCCGGGCCGCGCCGACGGTGGCCGACGGGGTGGTGTACGTCGGCAGGATCAGCGACGGGATGCTGTGCGCGCTGGACGCCGGCACCGGGGAGCAGCGGTGGAAATCCGACGTCGGAATCGTGTCCTGGGCGCAGCCTGTGGTGGCTGACGGCGTGGTGTACTGCACCACCTCCAGCGAGCGCCTCTTCGCGGTGGATGCCGCCGACGGCAAGCCGAAGTGGGATTTCGCCAGCGGCCGCGGTGGCCCGGTGGCGGTGTCCGGCGGGGTGGTCTACGTCGGCGGCGGCAAACTGCTGTACGCGTTGGACGCCGCCACGGGAAGCAAGCGGTGGGTCTTCCCCGTCGGCGGTGCCCTCTCCGCACCGGCGGTGGCCGACGGGGTGGTGTACGTCGCCACGGCCAGCGACGACAAGTACCTGTACGCGGTGGCTGCCGCGAGCGGCGAGCAGCGGTGGAGGTTCCCCACCCGCGACGCCGCGTCCACGCCGGTCGTGGCGAACGGTCTGGTCTACGTCAGCACCTTCGGGCGGCTGTACGCGGTGCCGGTATAGCCGCGGAGACGATACGGATGGTCAATCGGCCGGGCGAAGGTCGGCGACGAGGCGGAAGCGTTCCAGTACCACCAAGGTCGTGTCGTCCACGGTGAATTCCGGGTCTTCCAAGGCCGCGCGCATTTCGTCGCTGTGCCAGAACCCCTCGTGGTTCGCCCGCCACCCGGCGATGCTGGTGTCGCCTTCCCCCTCGTCCACCACGTGAGCGAAATCCACCTCCGCCAGCGGCACGACACGTACGCCGGTGACCTCGATGACCGCGACCGGGCGGTCGTCCGAGTCGACGACCACCGCGCGGCTCCCGATGGACGGCAGTGGCTCCCCTTCGTGCTCGTAGTCGATGACGAGCCCGGTCGTGGAGGTCTTGGAACCATCGAGGATGGCCGCGACGAGCTGGTCACGCAGCGGGCCCGGGAAGGCGAACTCGGTGCGGGGCAGCGAGGCGATGTCATCGGCTGAGACGGAGTCAGTGGTCATACGGTCACAGTAGCGAGCGGTTCGCTCCGACCGGCAGCGATTATCGGACGGTGATCACCACCTGGCAGTTTCCGCAGCCCACGATTTGAAGGTAGATAAAGCGGGAAAGTATAGCGTTGGGAAATGACATCACCCGTTATCTGGCGCAGATTTCCTCTCTTTGGCAGTTGTGTTCCGTCATTCCTGGAATGCGGCCCGGTTGCACGGCATGCCGGGCCCGAAAAAATGTGCGCGCGGATGTCGAATGAGTCAGTGCGGCCGCTGCCGACTTTGAGGATTTTGATGGCGTCCAGCCTGGCTTCTGTTGTTTGCGGCATCGGGTCCTTCCTGCCACCGCGCATCGTCGCGAACGGCGATCCACCGCTGTCGGAGCTGGACACCACCGCGGAGTGGATCCGCAGGCGGACGGGCATCGAGCGCAGGCGCTGGGTGGACCCGGGTACCAGCACGGGGGACTTGGCGGTGGAGGCGGGCCGGGCCGCTCTGCGCAGCGCGGGCGACCCGGTGGTTGATCTGGTGGTGTTGACGACGACAACCCCCGATCACCATTCGCCGGGGACGGCCCCCTGGGTTGCCGCGCGCCTGGGCCTCGGCACGGTCCCGGCCTTCGACATCGCCGCCGCGTGCTCCGGATTCACCTACGGCCTGGCCGTGGGCGACGCCTGGATCCGATCCGGGTCGGCGGACTGCGTCCTGGTCCTCGCGGCCGAGACGCTGTCGACGATCACCGATCCCGCCGACCGGATGACCGCCGTGGTCTTCGCCGACGGCGCCGGGGCGGCGGTCCTGCGCAGCGGTGGCCGGGACCAGCCCGGTGCCGTCCAGGCCGTCTGCCTCGGCAGTGACGGCACACAGAAGGACCTCGCCGTCGTCAACGCGGGCGGCTCGCGCCGACCCGATCCCGAAGGCGCCGCCGAACTGGCGGACCGCTGCCTGCAGATGCGCGGCCCCGACATGTTCGCCCACGCGGTACGCCGTATGACCGAGGTGTCCAGACTGCTGCTCGAAAGGCTGGAGTGGCCGGTCGACTCGGTCGGCGCGTTCATCGGCCACCAGGCCAACCAGCGCATCCTGGACAAGGTCGCCGACCTGGTGGGCGTGCCGGCCGCGAGCCGCTTCGCCAACATCCGCGAGGTCGGCAACACCTCCTCCGCCTCGATTCCCTTGGTCATGGACGACCTGGTCAGGACCGGCGCCGTTCGCTGCGGGAGCAGGACGCTGCTCACCGCGTTCGGCGGTGGCGCGGTGTGGGGCGCGGTCGGACTGACCTGGCCCGACATCAAACCCACGCCGTGAAGGAGCCCACCACCATGAGCCAGCCCGCCCAGCAGCCCCTCGACCACATCCGCACCTACCTGGCCTCCGCGTTCGGCCTCCCCGAGGCCGAACTCATCGGCGACCGCACCTTCGAGAGCCTGGAACTGGACTCCATCGCCCAGGTGGAGATGTTCGTGACGCTCTCCGACCACTACGGCATCCACCTGGACGACTCGCTCGCCAGCGGAGAGATGACACTGCGCCAGACCGCCGAGCTCATCACCGAGGCACTGGAGGGCGTCGACCGGCAACGGCAGGAAAGCGGCAGCGCCGTGCCGCAGGGCTGACAACCACGGCCGGGCCCCACGTCCCCCTGAGTCACCACACCCGATGCTCACCCCTTTCGTACGACTGTTGGAGAGCCGTGACCGAGGCGATCACCCGCACGTTGTCCCTGGACGGACTGTCCTTCTCCTACCAGGTGGTGCCCGCCGAGAACCCCCGGATCGACCCCGTCCTCGTCCGGTTCCGCCGTCGCCTGCCGCTGCGCGCAGCGCCGACCGGAGCGACTGGCCAAGCTGGCGCTCGGCGGGGTCCCCGTCCGTATCAGCGACAAGCTCATCAACCTGTGGAATCGCGGAGCCCAGCGGATGGCGAGCGGGGACGCCAAGGGTTTCGTCAATGTGCTGACGGAGATGTTCCTGTGCGGCGACTCGCGGGCCACGATCAGGAACCGCGACATCGTACGCCAGTTGGTGACGCGGATGACCCTGCGCGGTGTCACTGCCAGCGCCCACGGATTCGAGACGATGGAGCGGTCGGTCCTGGAGAACCTCGGCCCCGAAGGCGGCCTCCGGGACGTTCCGACCCTCGTCTTCTGCGGCGAGCACGACACCATCAGCTCCCTGGCGGAACAGCGCGAGTTCGCGGCGACCATCGAGCACTGCACGTTCGCCGCGATCGCCGAGGCGGATCACTGGGTGTTCATGCAACGCCGCGACGAGGCCAGCGACTTGGTGATGCGCTTCTTCACCGACCAGCCGCTGGAGGACCGCGACTACCTGGTGGAACCGGTGGCCGCTGTCGGAACTGCCGCCACCGCTGCCGTACGCGGCTGAGGGGCAGCCGCACCATGGCGCGCTGGACACGTCCCTACGGCACCGCACCACCCAGGAAGACGATCGGGGCAAGCATGACCCACACCATCGTGGCCGGACTCGGGTGCTGGCTGCCGCCCACCGTCGTGACCAACGCGGATCTGATGGCCCCCGAGATGGACGCCTTCGTACGGCGGCGCATCGGCATCGCGCAACGGCACCGCATCAGCGACGGAGCCGCCACCGTCCATCTGGCCACCGAAGCGGGCGCCCGCGCCCTCGCCTCCGCGCACGCCGAAGGCGTGGACGCGCTCATCCTGGCCACCACCACGCCCGACCGGCTCTGCCCGGCGGGCGCCCCCGAAGTGGCAAGCCGACTGGGCATGACCGGGATCGCCGCCTTCGACATCAACGCCGGTTGTTCCGGTTTCCTGTACGCCTGTGAGCTGGCCAAAGGGCTGATCGCGACGGGCACCGCCGCGTCCGTCCTGGTGATCGCCGCCGAAAGCACGTCCACGATGGTCAACCCGGCGGACTCCAGTACCGCGCCCATCTTCGGTGACGGCGCGGGTGCTGTCGTGCTGCGCGCGGCCCGTCCCGGCCAGGCGTCCACCCTCGGGCCGACCGTCTGGGGCAGTGACGGCACCCTCGCCGACGCCATCGCCATTCCCGCGGGCGGCTCCCGCCACCGCGCCGCGTCCCCCGCCTCCGACGGGAACGACCTCTATCTGCACATGCGCGGCACCGAAGTGCTGCGCAACGCGGTGCGCCGGATGAAAGCGGCCGCGACCGGGGCGGCAGCGGCCGTCGGCTGGGACCTGTCGGACGTCGACGTGCTCATCGCCCACCAGGCCAACGCCACGATCACCACCGCGCTGGCGGCGGCGCTGCCCTTTCCGCTCGCCCGTATGCCCTCCAACATCGAGACGATCGGAAACACCGCCGCGGCTTCCGTACCGATCCTGCTCGCGCAGGCGGCCGGGGACGGGACGGTCAAAGAGGGGCAGCGCCTGGTGATGGTGGCGTTCGGCACCGATCCTGCTCGCGCAGGCGGCCGGGGACGGGACGGTCAAAGAGGGGCAGCGCCTGGTGATGGTGGCGTTCGGCAGCGGCCTGTCCTGGGCGGCGACCACCGCCATCTGGCCCCAGGGTGTCACTCCTTGTCTGTGAAACCGCCGAGACGACCGCAGAAAGCGCGCCAAACGTCCGCTCGTCCAACTGACCGCCCCCGAACCGTTCGTTACGTACACAGAGAAGCCATGAGCCCCATGCTGCGGATCGTCATCGACACCCTGACGCAGAAAGCCGGACTCCCCGCCGCCCCGGTCACACCCACCGCCACGCTCACTCAAGCGGGCGTGGACTCCATGGCCATCGCCGTCCTGGCCATGGTCCTTGAGGACGACCACGGTGTGGTGATCACCGAAACAGACCTCTCCGGGAACTCCACCATCGCTGACCTGGCCGCTCTCATCGAGCGTCACCAGGCGGCCAACGCGTGACGCACCTCGCGGCAGGACCAGCTCTGCCCGACACTGATAGCGCTGTCCACACCTTCGACGAGACCGAGACCGACATCCGTGATCACGAGATCGCCTGGGCCTCGGCGCACTACCCCTGCAGGGTGGTCACCCCGCGCGCGCCGACCGAGGGCGAACCCCTGCTCGTACTCGGCGGCGGCCTGCAAAGTCGGCACTCCTGGGCTCGGCTGGAACGCCACCTCGCCCCCCACCGGCCGCTCCTGATCCCCGACCTGCCGCCCGCCCGCTCACCCGGGCAAGCCCGTGCCAGCCTCACCTGGGACGACCTCACCGCCGCCGCCCTGAGCGCGGTCGACCAGCTGTCCGTCCCCCGTTTCGCTGTCCTCGCCGTCTCCTCCGGCTATCCCATCGGCTACCGGCTCGCCCAACGGCACCCCGACCGCGTCACCCGGCTGATGCTCTTCGGGGCCGCCCGGCACCCCAGCCCCCGACTCGCCGCGCTCATCCACGAAGGCCTGCGCCGCGAAGCCGCGCCCCCGCACGCCGACTCGCCCGCGAGGCGCCGACACACCGCAGCCGAACTGGTCAACGTCCTGACCAACACCCAGGCCGCCGAACACCACCTGCTCATCAGAGCCGCCGCGCGCGTCATGCTCGACCAACTCACGGCGTCCCCTCACGACCCCCTGGTGCGTTACGTCTTCGACCGTGGCTTCCTGCTGCTGCGCGACCCGCTCCCCGCAGGGGGTATCACCGGTGTCCCCGCCCTCGTAGGCGTGGGCGAGCATGACACGGCCACCACCGTCGAGGACAACCGTGCCGTCGCGGCCACCATCGCCGACGCCACCTTCCTCGTGATGAGGAACGCCGACCACCTGCTGCACCTGGAACGCGACGCCGACTTCGCCGCCGTCCTCACGCGTTTCCTGCACGGCGCACCCCTGGACGACCTGCCGGACTGCACCGCCGAGATCATCCCGTGAGGTGTGCGCTCCCCAGTGGTCGCGCGACTTCTTCGAGGATGGCCGCGGTGCCGTCCTGTTGCCGGACGGCTCGGCTGATGCGGTCGGTGCGCAGGCGATAGCGGTCGTCGGTCAGGAGCTGTTCGAGGGCGAGGGTGAGGTTCGCGCCGGTGAGCCGCTGATGGGGGATCACGGTGGGAGTGAGACCCAGGGCATGGAGCCGGGAGGCCCAGAAGGGCTGGTCCATGGCGACGGGGATGGGCAGGGCGGGTGTGGCGGCTTGGAGGCAGGCGTGGGTCGTACCCGCTCCCGCGTGGTGGACCGCGGCCCGTATCCGGGGGAAGAGCCAGTCGTGCGGGCAGTCGCGGATGTTGAGGACGTCGTCGCCGTGGCTCTGCAACTCGGCCCAACCACCTTGGACGACGGCGCGGATCCCGAGGCGTTGGACGACCCCGGTGATGGCGTGGGCGAGGTGGTCCTGGTTGATGCCGCGCATGCTTCCGAAGCCGAAGTAGACCGGGGCGGGGCCGGATTCGAGGAACTCCTGAAGTCGTGCATCGGGCTGCCAATCTATGGCGCGTCGGGGGCGCCAGGCGCCGACCACCTGGTGGGAGGCGGGGAGCCGCAGGCGCCGGGGCAGCAGCGGTGCGCCGAATCCGTAGCGGACGGAGTGTCGCGAGGTGGGCAGCGTCATGTCTTCGACGGCGCTGGGTGTGAGGCCGAGTTCCCGTCGCAGATGGGCGGCTCCCGGCTTGTAGATCGGGCTGAGGATCATCCTGACCACGGAGTCGGCGAGGCGATAGCGACGACGGGGATTTCCCGCCAGGAGCCGAGGGAGCATCATCGCGTGCGAGACGGTGTACGTACCGATGCACGGCACTCCCAGTCCGCGGCCGATGAGGGCGGCTTGGGGGTGCAGGAGAGGATGAGCGAGCAGGAAATCGGTCCCCTCGCTCGCGGCCTCCAGCAGGCACCGCGCCGCGACCGTCGCCATCTCCCGGGCGTTGTTTGTGCGTGCACGCCGAGTCGGCACCTGCCCGATCGCCGCCTCGTACTGGTCAAGGGGCATGGCATGGACGCCAAGCCCGTGCTGACGGAAGGTGTCCGCATAGCGGTTGGACGTGACGACGGTGACGTCGTGCCCCGCGTCCTTGAGGCCGGTGGCCAGTCCTGTGTAGGGGGCGATGTCACCGGTCGTACCCCAGGTGGCCAGGAGGACACGACGCCGGGTGAGCGGGGACTCGGGCTCCACGGTTTGGGACCTCCGGGTGTTCCGTTGCTCGGGCTGCGAAGGGGAGATGCCGTGCACCACAGGAGTGCACGGCATCTCTAACGCTCCCGGACCAGGGGCGTCACGTTCTTCTGCGCCGCACGGCGGGGGCGGCTGCGGTCAGCCCAGAAAGCGCTCGACGGCCTCGCGGGCCCGGGCATTGGAGGCCGCGGCGTCGGCCAGACAGCGGGCCAGCGCATCGATCCACTCGTCCAAGTCCACGTGGCGCCGCGAGAGCACGATGCCCCGCACCTCGTGGCAGATCTCCCCGGTCACCCGGCCTCGGTCCATCCGCAACGAGAGCCGCTGCTCCCCGAGCGCGACGTCCAGTTCGGCGACCGAGCCCTCGCGCCCCGTCACCCGTTCCGCGACGGAACGCCTGCGCGTGACCCGTACAGCGCCGGGCGGCAGCGAGTCCGCCAGGCTCGCCGACAGCACGTTGGCGTAGAGGTTCAGGTCGGCGCTGTCCCGGCGCAGTGCCGCGGCCAGCAGCGCCACTTCCCTCTCCGGCATCGAATCAGGCGCCGAGTCAGGCATCGAGGCTCAACACCATGGTCGGACGCTCGATGACGTGGTCGTCGCGGAGCGGGCGCACGGCTGTTCCGATGGCGAAGAACTCGGTGGTGTGCGCGCCCCAGTTGTGCGAGTGCTGTCTCAGCTGGACAGCCACGATCCCCTCGGCCTCCAGGGCGTTCCCCTCGGCCTGCATACGGCTCATCGCCAGCTCGCGGGCGTCGTAGAGTGCCTGGGTGAAGGGTTCGATCTCGACGTTGCGGCCCGTGTTGCTCAGCACTTGAGCGAGGCGCTGGTGGGCCACGTGGTAGACACACGAGCCCATGACCATGTCCAGCGGCGCGTATCCGGCCCGGATCAGCGTCCAGAAATCCTGGCCGGACAGGTCCGAGGTGAACGGCTTGCCCTTGTTGTTGAGCCAGGTCCCGCCCGGCCCCGGGTCCGCGCCGTCCGCCTTCACCGCCGTGCCGATCGCGATGAACTCGGCGATGTCCGAGCCGAACTCCTTGAACTCGATGTCCAGCCGCACCCCCACGATCCCGTCCGCTCCCAGAGCGCTCGCCTCCGCTTCCATCCGGCTCATCGCGAGCTCGCGCGCGTGGTACATGGCCTGGGACAGTTTGGTCAGCTCCTGGTTCTTCGACCACCGGCCGAGCTGGAGGCCGACATGGTAGACGGAGGATCCGAGGACCAGGCCGAGCGGGCGGAAGCCGACCTCACGTACCAGCAGGAACTCGTTCACCGTCAGGTCCGAGGTGAAGAGCGAGCCTTTTTCCCCCGGCTGGAGCTGCGCAAGCCGCCGCATCGCATCCTCGGGCACACCCTCCGCGGTCGGCTGTGCGGCCCTCCCCATCGGTTCCTGCCCCGTTCGCTCGGTCATGTCAGTGCTCGCGCTCCAGTCTCATGATGGTCAGTGGTCCGGGCCCGGCGGGCCGCTCGGAGCGGTCGAACCGGGCGATGGAGGTGCCGACGAGGACCGCCTCCGCGGTGAGGTCGCGCGAGTAGCCGTACGTAGGGCACTCGCTCTCGCGCACCCTCAACTCCACGTCGTCCACCACCACTCCGTCGCCGCCGTGCTTCGCCGCGTCGAGGGCGAGCTGTCTGCGGGCGTCCTGGCGGACGAAGCTGATCAGCTGGGTATGGCCGTCGACCTCCTGGTTCCCGGCGGTCCAGCGGATCCGGCGGGAGGTGCGCCAGTCGTCGTGCCGGATCTCCAGGGCGATACCGAAGGCCAGTCCGGTGGGAATCCATCCGCCGTGCACGAGCTTGGCGAAGTCCTGGCCGCTCAGGTGCGAGGTGAACGGCAGGCGCGGCCGGACGCGCGAGCGGGCCCGAACCGCCGTGCCCAGCGCGGTGAACTCCGTACCCCCGGACGGGAATTCACCGACCCGCAGCTTCACCCCGACGACCCCGTCGCCGCCGAGCGCACGGCACTCGGCCACCGCACGGTCGAGTGCCAGCCTGCGCCCGGTGTACATCGCCCGCACCAACTGCGAGAACGACGACGTCCAAGCCGACGACGGCGGCACCTTCCTGCCGTCCGCCACCGACCACGCACCCGGGCACCCCCAGACACCGGTGGACCCGATGGTGAAGACGGCGGTACCGAGCACTTGCCCGACCGGCTCGAACCCGGCCCCTCTGATCGCCGCGAACTCCTCGGACGACAGCGCCGAGCCCCAGGCGCCGCCGCTCCGGGGCGTTGCCGTCCCGCCGGCGGCGCCTCCCGGCAGACCGACGTCACGTTGGTGCGTCATCGACTCCCGTGCCCTCGACCTCGCGGATCACCAAGTGGATCACCTGTTCAGTCGGCAGCGTATGTCATGGGAGGGATCAGCGAAACGGTGGTCAGAGACGCCAATGGGTTTGCGTGGACCGGCTCTTGGGTGGGAGTGCGTGGGGGTGCTCCTGACCCCGCTGCGGCGCGCAAGGGGCAGATGAGCCGCCAGAGCAGGAGATCCACCGTACGACGACGCTACGGTGAACCCGTGACCGCGAGCCGTGAATCCTGGGAGCCGACCGGCGCAGGAGTTCTGCGCCTTCCGTCCGGGCGGCTGGTGCGAGGTCGTGGGCTGCGTAGGCCGCTTCCGGACGGGCCAACGCCCTCGTACGCCGTCTATCTGCTTGGCAAGCCTCCGCCCGATGTCCCCTGGCATTTCGCGTGGCTGCGCTGGCCGGACTTCTGGCTGCCCGGGGACCGTGGCCAGGCCGCGAAGGTGTTCCGCGAGGCGTGGGAGCGTGCGGGACGCGAGCGCGTCGAGGTCGCGTGTGGTGGCGGGCGGGGGCGTACCGGCACCGCCCTTGCCTGTCTCGCCGTCCTTGACGGGGTGCCTGCCGAGGATGCCGTGGACTTCGTACGGCGGAACTACGACCGGCACGCTGTCGAGACGCCCTGGCAGCGCCGGTACGTGCGCCGCTTCGGCGGGTGACGGGCAGCCGTGGGTGCCGCCTCCGGCTGGAGTTGCCTACGTCCCGCACCCGTGTGAATCCTGGACGCAGCAGAGGGAAGCCCCCATCGACTGGGCCGGAACGCAGCGACCGGCCGGAAAGCGGTTCTGGAGCATGAAGGCAATCGCGCTTGAATCGTACGGAGCCGCCGACGACCTGCGACTGGTCGAGCTGCCCGATCCCAAGGTCGCGCCCGGTGAGGTCCTCGTCCGGGTGAAGGCGGCCGGGGTCAATCCGGTCGACTGGAAGCTCGCCGCCGGTTACCTGGACCCGATCATGGAAGTCCGCTTCCCGCTGATCTCCGGCTGGGACGTGGCCGGTGTGGTGGAACGGGTCGGTCTGGACGCCACCGAGTTCGCGGTGGGGGACGAGGTCTTCGGATACGTACGCAAGGACTGGGCGCAGAACGGCACGTACGCGGAGCTCGTCGCCGCGCCCGTGCGCACCCTGGCCAGGAAGCCCGCCGCGCTGAGCTGGGAGGAGGCCGCCGGAGCGCCGCTCGCGGGGCTCACCGCCTACCAGACGATCAAGCGGGTCGGTCTGGTCAAGGGCGAGACCGTGCTGATCCACGCCGCGGCCGGCGGCGTCGGCTCGCTCGGCGTGCAGATCGCCGTCGCGCTCGGCGCCCGGGTGATCGGCACGGCCAGTGAACGCAACCACGACTTCCTCCGCGAGCTGGGCGCGGAGCCGGTCACCTACGGGGACGGGCTCGCCGACCGCGTACGGAACCTGGCGCCCGACGGCGTCGACGCGGCCCTCGACTTCATCGGCGAGGGCGCGGTCGACGTCTCGCAGCAGCTGCTCCGCGAGCGCGACCGGGTCGCGTCCATCACCGACGGGGCGGCCACGGCCAAGGGCGGCCACTATGTCTGGGTGCGGCCCGACGCCGATGGTCTGGCGGCGCTCGCCGCGCTCGCGGACGCGGGCAAGCTGACGGTGCCCGTGGAACACGCGCTGCCGCTGGCCGAGACCGCCGAAGCGTGGCGCCTGAGCCAGGCGGGCCGCACGCGAGGGAAGATCGTCCTGACCGTCTAGCCCCCCTGGGAGGCGGCACGCGGGCCCGGCTGAGGGCCCGTGCCTACAAGGCGGAGTGCGTCAGCCAGTGGTCGAACAGCTGCCGGTCTCCGTCGATCGTCAGACGCTGTGGCGGCAGGCGTCGCATCAGTACCAACAGCAGGTCCTGCATCGGACCCGTCGCGGTGACGTCCGCCGTTCCCGGGCCCCGCCGCCATGACACCCCCGTCGGCGTGCGCGTGATCACCCACCCTTCGACCGACTCCTCGCGCGCCCGCAGCCCGATCGAGCCCGCACCCCGCAGCGAAGCCACCGCGGGCTTCAGCGTCGCCATGACCGGTGCGGACAGCAGCTCCAGGAGCTGGGTCACGGCGTCGGCCGCCAGGTCGGGTTCGACGGCGTACGGCACGCCCGCCAGCAACGCGGCATCGGCTGCGTGCACGGCTGTGTCGTGGGTGGCTTGGCGTAGCCAGAACGACGCCGGTGCCGGCCCGGCCACCGTCCAGACCGGGGCGTCGGGGCCGACCTCCCGTACGGCCGTGACCAGCTCCGAGGCGCCCGCGAGGAGCCAGGCCCGCCAGTCCTGCGGAGGCCGTGCTTCGTGCGGGTCGGGGACGGCGCCGGGCGGGCCCCCGCGTACGATTCCCGCCGCCCAGCGCGGCGCCTGCCCGAGGTGTCCGACGAGGACCCGGAGCCGCCACTGCGGGCACGTCGGTACGAAGGCGTCCCAGTCCGTGCCGTCCACGGCATCGGCGAACGCCGCGGTCTGTGCGAGCAGGCCCGAGGCCAGCCGCTCGATATGAGGCTGCGTCATGCGGCGTAGGGTAGGAACTCCACCCCGGTGGAGGTTCAAGTGCGCGAGGACACCCTGTCCATCGGTGAGCTCTCCGAGCGAACCGGCGTGCCCGTACGCACGATCCGCTTCTACTGCGACGAGGGTTTCCTGGAGCCGGTCCGCAGCACAGGCGGGCACCGCCGTTTCCGTGCGGAGGCGGTCCAGCGGTTGACGCTGTTGCGTCGGCTGCGCGCACTCGGGCTCGGACTGGCGACGATCGACTCCGTACTCAGCGGCCGGCGATCCGTCGCCGAAGCCGCCGCGCAGGAACGCGCCAAGGTAGAAGCCGAGTTGGGGGCACTGGCCTGGCGCCGCGCCTCGCTGCGCGCGGTCGAGCAAGCCGCACCGGCCGAACGGGAAACGAGGCTGGAACTGCTGGCCGCGGTCGCCGACGGCGGGGCGGCCCGGCACACCCTTGAGGCGTTCTGGAGCCGTGTGGCCCTGCCCTCGATGCCCGAGGACGGCGCCGCCATGGTCATCTCGGCCGGCGTTCCCGAGCTGCCGGGCGACCCTGACCCCGAGCAGGTGGTCGCCTACGCCACGCTCGTCGCCATCGTGCAGGACCATCGGCTGCGGCAGCAGTTCTGGGCACGCACCCGTACGGGCGAGGAGTTCATCGCGTATCGGAATGCCTTGCTCGAAGGGGGAGTTGGCGAGGTGTGCGAGCTCGCGCGCCCACTCGTGCGGGCGGGGCGGCGGCCGGGTCCCGGACCCTTGCTCGACCGGTTCGTCGACGTGCACGCGGCCACCCGAGGCACACGCGACAGCCCCGCGTTCCGGCGCGCCCTGGCACGTACCGGGGCCGTCGACCGGAGTCCCGGTCTGCACCGGTACTGGGAGCTCGTCGGGGACATCACGGGCGAGGACGTCACCGTCGGCAAGGCACACGCCTGGCTGCTGGACTCGCTCCATGGTGCGGTCACGCCACGGTGAATCCGATCATGCATCGTGCGCGGGGGCGAAGCGGCAAGACGCCTTCCGGGAAGGCAACTCGACTCCACCTCGCCCCTCGTGCTCGACGATGGCTCTTCGCTCAGGTGGCGGATCCGGCCGCGGCGCCTGTCTTGCGGTCGGGGCCCCAGCGCTTGAGTGATTCTTCGAGGTCGAGCGGGCCGGGGCGGGACTCCTCGGCTCCGGTCGGCCAGTCCTCGCGGGGCACCCGCCACATGATCTCGAACTCGTTGCCGTCGGGGTCCTTGGCGTAGAGGGACTTCGACACGCCGTGGTTCGTGGAGCCGACCATGGCGCCGCGCTTGTTGATCTTGTCGGCGACGGCGACCAGCTCGCCGAGGGTGCCCACCTCCCAGGCCAGGTGGTAGAGGCCGACGCGGCCGCGCTCGGGGCCGGGCGCGTCCGGTCCGACCGAGAAGAGACCGAGGTCGTGGTCGTTGAGCGTGTCCTCGGCGCTGAGGAACGCGGCGCGGCCGGGGATGTCGACGTCGAGCTTGAAGCCGAAGACGTCGGTGTAGAACTCGACGGCTCGTGCGACGTCACGCACGTAGAGCACCGCGTGGTTGAGGCGGCGTACAGGCATGGAGTTCTCCCAGGGCGGCGAAGGGTGAGGCGGTGGCCTCGCTTTCGACGATAAAACAATGTGAGACTTCAAGTAAATCCCCTCGGGTCTGTGTGTCTTTCGTCATGGTGTGTGATCGTCAGGAATCCTGCCCGTATCTGCCCGACGCACCCCGCGTCCCGTCAGGGCGAGCCCGCGCGGGCGGTCGTCGGGGTGAGTGAACTGGACGGCACCGTCACGTCGGCCGAGGCTGATGTTTGTGAAGGCGTAGCCGATCCGCACAGGCCCGGGTTCCCGGCCGGACAGCCGCGCCGCGACGACATCGGCGACGCCCGGCCCATGGGTAGAGCGGCCTGACAGGACATGCGGCTCGGTGCCCAGCCCACGGAGATCCCGGCGCCGCCCCGGACGGTTCGGCGGCTGTGCATCGCTGTCAGGGCGCGGAGGCGGCCACCGTCACCGCCCAGGCGATGTACAGGACGTTCACCACGAGCCGAGCCACCGCTCCGACCGGCCGCTCCAGCAGCCGGGGCCGGTCCGGCCGCGCCCGGACCAGTGCGTCCCCGTGGGACACCAGGTAACAGGTGATCAGGGCGACGGCGGCCCAGCCCCCGGCCTGCCTGCCGCCCGGAACCAGCACCAGCGCACCCGCCACGACCTCAGCCGCCCCACTACCGGCCACCAGGAGCCGCTCCGGGCCGAGCCATGTGGGAACCGGCGCGCGGAAGTAGCTGGGGGACAGGAAGTGCATGACTCCCGTAACGATCAGGAACACCGCCAAGCGACGGAAGCGATAGCGTGCATGGCACGATGATCCGTTCACCTCGTGCCTGGGTGCTTGAACAAAACGATCGCCGCACCGTCTTCGCGACCGGCCCCGAGGCGACGATGTTCGCCGAGTCCCGCCCGTTCCACGTCGCCCAACACCGGCTGCCCGCCTGGAAGGCCGTGCTGCCGATCGGCGGCCACGCCGAACTCCTCCAGCCGGGAGGGTATTTGGTGGCGGCACCGGGGTTGGTCGTGCCGCCGCAGCTCGCCCACGCCTGCGCGGCGACCTCGCCCTACCTCGCCCTGCTCATCGACTCCTGGCGGCTGCCACCGTGCCCGGGTCCGGTACAGCTCAGCCCCGGCGAGGTCCGCCGCCTGCTCGCCGCGCTCGGCACCATGGATGCCGAAGGCCCCGACATCGGCGCGGACCTGGGCGCCGGATACGCCGAACTGCGTACACTCACCGGGCGCCCGTCCCCGCTCGATCCGAGAGTCGCCCACGCCGTCGACCTGTGTACCTTGCGCGATCCGGACCTGTCCATCACCTGCATTGCCGCCGAGGTCGGCCTCTCGGCCCCGCGGCTGCGCGCCCTGGTCCGCCAGGACGTGGGCATCGCCCTCGCCCGCCTGCGCCGGTGGGGCCGACTGCGCACCGCGATCGCCGATCTCCGGGACTCGACGGCGGCTCTGGCCGCAGCTACCGCGGGCTTCGCCGACCAGGCCCATCTCACCCGTACGGCACGGGACTTCACCGGGCGCACGCCCGCCTCCCTGAAGCACCGGCGGCGCCCGGACGGCGGAGCCGGGGCCGCGGCCCCGGCCTGAGCTCAGCCGCGCAGTGGCCTGGGCAGACGTACGTACGTCACCGTCGTCTCGATGCCGCTGTCCACCAGTCGGCCGTGCGTGTCGAAGGCCCCGGGGCCGTCCGTCATGCCGAAGTCGTTGTCGTTGATGAGCGCGAGGGTGTCCCGGCCCGTCAGCGCGATGCCCTCGATCTTGCCGGGTACGCCCGCGACCTTGTTGAAGTCGACCACGAGCGTCTTGCGCAGCACCGGCGCACCGGCCGTGGCCGGGTCCTCCACCTGCTCGTACGAAGGAGAGGTCGTCGGGTCGTCCCAGGCGCTGCCCAGCATGCCCCGGCCGCGCGGCAGTGTGACCCGGTGGATGCGGGAGGCCTTGTCGGTGCGCTCCTGCACCAGCAGCCGGTCACCGCCGATCGCCACCAGCGAGGAGATCTTGAGCTCGGAGGTGTTGTGCTCGCCCGGATCGACCACGTCCACGGCGTCGAAGCGGTAGGCGTACTCGGCCGTCACCGCGCGCTTCTTCGGCGAGAAGCGCAGCAGACGCGCGTTGCGGGACTTCTCACCGGCGGCCGTGTCCGGCACGGACAGCGGGCTCTGCACCGCCAGGACGAGGTCGCCGCCCGGGAGTTGGGCCAGCCCCTCGAAGCCCCGGTTGGTCTTGCGCTTGAGCAGAATGGTGGGCAGCGACTCCACCACGGGGTAGTCGGCTCCCTGGAGGTTCAGCCCCTTGGGGACGTACCGCGTGAGCACCTTTCCCCGGGCGGAGACGTGCACGAGCGAGGGCCCGTACTCGTCGGCGAGCCAGAACGTGCCGTCCGCCGCCCGCACGATGCCCTCGGTGTCCAGACCGTTCGGGTCGTACGAGAGCGGGGTCTTCGCGTCGTACGTGTACGGGGCCTCGTCGCGTGAAGCCTGGTTGGGCAGTCCCGTGACGGGCCTGCCGGAGCGCGTGGTGATCGCGATCGCCTTGAGCACCTGCACGCGGCCGCCGGACACCCGGACCTTGACGATCGCCGGATCGAAACCGGGTACGGGGAAGGTGCGGCGCTTCGTGCCGTCCACCTTGATCTGGCCGTTGGGACCCCGGTCGGTCACCGTCCAGAACTCGCCCTTGCGGCCGGCGGGGTAGAGGTCGCTGCCGATCCCGCCGAGGTCGATGCCTCGGTCGTCGGCGACCGAACCGGGCAGGAGGCTGTTGCTGAACTCACCGAGCGGAGTGTCCGCGAGGGTGGCCGTGCCCTCGACATACGGACTCTGTGTTTTGTCACCTTCGGGGCCCGGAGCACCGGCTGCGGTCCCGGCCACGCCGATCGCCGCGAGCAGGGCGATGGGCAGGCCCACGGCCAGGGAACGTCGTACGGTGCGCTGGGTGTGCGCGTGCGATGCCATCGGGGCCTCCTGGCCGACAAGTCATGTGACAGTGGCCAAGCTGACCGTTTCGTACGAACGTGATGGGACGTCAGGGTGAACTCCATCCGACGCGCGGCCATCGCCCTTGGGGGAGCGAGTGGTGGAGTGTTCCCGAAGGTTTGCCCCGGCCGGGTGGCGGCAGAGCATCCGACCGGGGACCGTGACGCCGGCAGCGAGGTTGTGGTCAGGTGGTGTAGCCGCCGTCCACGGCCAGGGAAGTGCCGGTGATGTAACGGCCGCCGGGGCCCGCCAGATAGGCGACCGCGTCGGCGATGTCCTCCGCCTCGCCGTAGCGGCCCAGGGCGGTGAGGGAGCGCTGGTAGGCGGCGGTTTCACCGTCGGCCGGGTTCATGTCGGTGTCGATGGGGCCCGGGTCCACGATGGTGGCGGTGATCCCGCGCGGTCCCAGCTCGCGGGCAAGTCCCTTGGTCAGCCCGATGAGCGCGGACTTGGCCGTCGCCTGTAGGACGAAGTTCGCGCCGGGAACACGCCCGTTGAAGCACGACCCGATGCTGATGATCCTCCCCCCGTCGCCCATGTGCCGGGCGGCGGCCTGGGCGGCCAGGAACACCGACCGGACGTCCACGGCGAGCACCCGGTCCAGTTCCTCGGCGGACACCTCCTCCAGCGGGCCGTAGGTGAGGAAGCCCGCGTTGTTCACCAGGATGTCGAGGCGGCCCAACTCCCGTACCGTCTGCTGCACTGCCGCCGCCGCGGCCGTCGGATGGGTCAGGTCGGCCTGGATGACCACAGCCCTGCCGCCGTCGGCCTCGATCTGCTTGGCCACCTCCAGCGCTTGGTCCGCTGCCTGGACGTAGGTCAGCGCGACCGCCGCCCCCGCGTCGGCCAACCGCTTCGCTATCGCCGCGCCGATCCCACGGCTGCCGCCGGTCACCAGGGCCACCTTGCCGGTCAACTCACTCATGGTTGTTCCTCCGTATGCGACGCCGACGTGCTTGCGATGTCGGCATGCTAGAAGTTGACACCGGTGTCAGGTTCAAGTCGTCGTCCTGCGAGGTGGGAGACGCTGGTCCGCGTAATGATCAAGACTGTGCGTTGGCGCTGGGGTGGACGGCTCGTACGCGGCCGCAGCCGGACGCCCCGAGGTCGTGTCCGTGGAACCTTCATGCGTCTGGGGTGACTCCTCCACGGTGGTGAAGGTGGCTCTCGGCATGAGCAGCCGTCGGGTCAAGCCCTCGGACATCGACCTCGATCACTTCGCCGCCGAAGTGGCCGGTATCCGCGACGAGGTCCGGGTGGTCGGCTGACCCGGCGTGGCTTGAACGTCAGGCCGTTCGTAGGTGCCTTCGGGTTCTCTGGGGCGGGGTGTGGAGGACGCTGAGGTGGGCACCGGCCGACTCGCCGCCGATCAGCAGCCGTTTCGGTACCGAACTCGGCTGCGGCGTTCTTCACCAGCCATCAGGCAGCCGCCTCGCAGTCGTCGGGCCCGGCGGGGAAGGGGTGTTCCGGCGCGAGGCGGTACTCCACGCTCACCACGGCCAGCCGCGCCTGCTCGGCGAGCCGCTGGAGCCGCTCGTCCTGGCCGTCCGCCGACCCGAACACCCAGCCGCCGCTGTGGATGTGCAGATACACGCCGTCGACGTGCTCCGGCACGAAGACCCGTACCTTCACACCGCCCTCGACCACACGGCCCCGGTCGTGCGGCAGCCTTACCGGGCGTGTGTCACCGCCGAGCCGGTTGCGCCGCAGGAGCGCCAACGTGGCTGCGCTCGGGGCCTGTCCGCGAGCTGGGCGGGTCCCGCGCCCCGACGGTGTGGTTGGGTGATACGAGGGCCACCGGTCAACTTCTTTGTGTCATCTGCCAGTACGGCGGTCGGCCGGGCGCGGAGGAGACTTCCTGCCACAGCCGCGATCCGGCGGGCCCCAGGGTCCGCAGCGCCGTCGTGGCCGCGTACAGGATGAAGCACACGAGGGGACGGCACATGAGCGTGCAGCAGTACGACCAGATCGGCGAGGCCTTCGAGGGGTTCAAGTCCCTGCCGTTGATGCGTTTCGGGGAGGTGCCGAGCTTCCTGGCCCTGGTCGGGGACGTGAGCGGCAAGTCGGTGCTCGACCTGGCGTGCGGCACCGGTTTCTACAGCAGGGAGTTCAAGCGGCGCGGTGCCGCCGATGTCTTCGGTGTGGACATCTCCGTCGAGATGATCGCCGCCGCGCGGGAGATCGAGCAGCGTGACCCGCTGGGTGTGCGTTACGAGGTCGGTGACGTGGCCGAACTGGAGACGCTCGACCGGCACTTCGACATCGCGTTGGGCGTGCAGTGCCTCAACTACGCCGAGGACATCGCGACGATGGAGCGGATGTGCCGTAACATCCACCGGAACCTGGCGCCGGGCGGGGAGTTCTTCGTACTCGCCCAGAATCCGGATTACCGGTTCGACTGTCCGTCCCTGGACAAGTACGGCTTCCTCTGCGAGCCGACCGGCGAGGAGATCGAGACGGGTACGCGGGTGCGGGTCACGGCTCTCCTCGAACCGCAGCCGATCACCATCGTCAGCAGTGCCCCGCGCAGCGAGGTCTACGAGGAGTGCCTGCGGGCGGCCGGTTTCGGTGACGTCGAGTGGGTTCCGCTGACGGTGTCCGAAGCCGGCATCCGTGAGTTCGGCGAGGACTTCTGGGCGGACGCCCTCGCGCACCCGCCGCTGGCGATGCTGCGCTGCCGTGCCTGACCGGCAGGCCGGCCGGAGCTTGGAGTACGGGTTCGCGCTGACCGGCGAGGCGGCACGGCCGTGGAGCACCGCTGCTTGCTACCGCGCCTGGCCGGGCAGGCGGAAGCCGTCGCGTACGTGGTCGAAGACCGGCTTGTACCGGTCCCAGTCGGCAGCTGGAGCCGAGAGGTAGATCGCGTACTCCGTGCCGCCCGGTTTGCCGAACCCGAGGTCCACCGCGCGCCACTGGCGTGCCCTGCCCTGCCAGGTGAACTCCCAGATCGCCGCCGGACGCTGCTGGTAGGTGGTGCTCTGCATCCGCAGCTGACGGTAGCCGGGCAGTTTGCCCTGCTTGATGGACCTGGCCTCGTCGTCCTTCCAGCGCTGGAGGGGGTCGGTGCTCGCGAAGTCGAGCGCGGCGATCCGCAGGCTCGCCATCCCGGTCGGGTCGATGTACGCGACCCCCTCGGCGTCGTCTTCGAGCTTCTTGCGGGTCCAGCCGTCGGGGACCGGGAACGCGAGGCCGAACGCCTTCTCCTCGGCCAGCCGGTAGCCCTTGGGCACCGGGGGCTCTGTGGCCTTGGAGGCGGAGGTGTTTGGGGAGGGGGCGTTGCTCGCGGCGCTGCGGCCCGAATCGTGCAGGGCCAGATAGGTGCCGCCGAGCGCCGCTGCGGCCAGGACGGCCGCGACCGCCGCCCAGACGGCGGTCCGGCGCCCGGTGCGGCCACGGGCAGCGGTGTTCTCGCCCGCGTCGGGAGAGAGGAGCGCGGTCGCGGCCGTGCCCGGGCGGTCGGGCCCTGGCGCGGTGGGTTCCGTCCGGGCAGCGCGGCCCGAAGGGTCGGGCGCCGGGGTATGCGGCCGTGCCGACTCCCGAAGCCGTGCCTGGACGGCCTCGGCCGTGGGGCGGTCCTCGGGCTCCTTGGCCAGCAGCTGCGCGATCAGCGGGGCCAGCGGACCGCCGTGGCGCGGCGGCTCCAGTGGGTCGGCGACGATCGCGTACGCCGTCTCTATGGGAGCGCTCCGGCGGAACGGGGGTCGCCCCTCGACCGCCTGGTAGAGCGTGGCGCCCAGCGCCCACAGGTCCCCGGCCGGGCCGGGCGGTGCGCCCTTGACCCGCTCCGGGGCGCAGTAGTCGATGGAGCCGACCAGCTCGCCGGTGCGCGTGAGGGTGGACGTGCCGGAGGCGATCGCGATGCCGAAGTCCGTCAGGACCACCCGTCCGTCGGCCCCCAGCAGCACATTGGCGGGCTTGACATCGCGGTGCAGGACACCGGCGGCGTGCGCGGCTCGCAGGGCGGCGATCATGGCCCGGCCGATCCGGGCGGCCTCGCCGGGATCCACCGGACCGTCGTTCTTCAGTACGTCACCGAGCGTGCGGGACGGTACGTACTCCATGACGATGCACGGCAGCCCCGCGTCCTCCACGACGTCGTGCACCACCACGACGTTGCGGTGCGTGATACGGGCCGCACTGCGCGCCTCGCGGCGGGTGCGCTCATGGAGCGTCGCGCGCTCGTCCTCACCCAGGTGCGGTGGGAAGTGCACCTTCTTGAGTGCGACGTGGCGGCCGAGCAGCTCGTCCTCGACCCGCCACACGGTGCCCATACCGCCGCGGCCGATCTGCTCCAGGAGCCGGTAGCGTCCCGCGATCAGCCGTCCGGGCCCGTCGGCCCCCGCACCGTCCCACACTCTGCCCGCACTCCTTGTCCCAGCCCCGGATCTCCCCGGCCGCTCTGTCCTGCTTCCGCCACCCTAACGACGCAATGTTGCGATTTGGCCACAGGGGCCCCGGTGGGGTGCGCGGAGCGTACGGGGGAATGAGCGGGGGGTTGTCCCTACCTCGCATGGGCGTGCTGCCCGGTTGGTTCAGTGGATCTTGGATGCGCAGGCTGGACGCGTCCGGCATTCCGATGCAACCAGCAAGCCGCACAGGGGGAGTTCACCCATGTCCGATCATTCTCGTGAATCGCAGAAGCTCCGGCGCGTTCACACCACATCGCTGCGAAGGCCGCGACGGGCAGCCGCGGTGGTGGCCGTGGTCGCCGCCGCCCTGGCCGTGGCCGGCACGTTACCCGCGGCCGCGGAGTCCCACGGCTCCCGCGATGCCGTACGAAAGAGCGTGGAGCGGCTGGTGGTCGAGGACCAGTACCCCGCCGCCCTGGCCGCCACGGTCGACCGTGACCGGCGCACCCGTAACTACACCGCCGGTGTCGGGGACGTGCGGACCGGGGCGAAGGTGCCGGTCGACGGGCAGGTCAGGGTGGGGAGCAACACCAAGACGTTCACCGCCACGGTCGTCCTCCAGCTCGTCGGCGAGGGCAAGATCGGCCTGGACACCCCCATCGAGGAGTACCTGCCCGACCTGGTGCGCGGCGACGGGATCGACGGCAACGACATCACCGTACGCCAGCTGCTTCAGCACACCAGCGGCCTGCCCAATTACACCGAGTTCATGACCAGCGATGCCCTCTACGGCAAGGGCCGTCACACCTACTACCAGCCCCGGACGCTGCTGGACATGGCCCTGGCCCACAAGGCGCTGTTCGCCCCCGGCGACGGCTGGTCGTACAGCAACACCAACTACGTCCTGGCCGGTCTCCTCATAGAGAAGGTCACCGGACGCCCGGTCGCCGAGCAGATCACCGAGCGGATCATCGACCGTATCGGGCTGCGGCACACCTACTTCCCGGGTGTGGGCGATGAGCGGATCCGAGAAGCCCACCCCAAGGGGTACCACGCGTCGAAGCCCGGAGCGCCGCTGGACGACGTCACGGAGCTGGACCCCTCCTGGGGCTGGGCCGCCGGGCAGATGATCTCCACTCCCAGCGACCTGAACCGCTTCTTCTCCGCCCTGATCGGCGGCGGGGGGCTCCTCAAGCCCGCCCAGCTCGCCCAGATGCGCACCACTGTCGCGGTCCCCGACGACTTCCAGCCGGGTTCCGGCATCCGGTTCGGCCTTGGCCTGGTGAGCATGCCGCTGAGCTGCGGCGGGCTGAGCTGGGGCCACAGCGGTGGCATCCCCGGCTACTCCACGACCGTCGCCGTCACCGACGGCGGCAGCGCCGCCAGCGCCGCCGTCACCGCGCTCAGCCCGCCCAGCGGCACGGAGACCGACAACGTCCAGCGGTTCGTCGACACCGCACTGTGCGCGAAGTGACGGTCGACCTGCTGCGGTAAGCGCGCGAGCAGGCTGATGATCTCGCAACCGCAACCGCAACCGCAACCGCAACCGCAACCGCAACCGCAACCGCAACCGCAACCGCAACCGCAGCCGCGGCGGAGCCCGGCGATGTAGCCGCGCAAGGAAAACATCAAGGCAGGCGGCGGGGACGTATCAGGGATATCAATAAGCCCGGTTTTTCCCGGTAGGTGGGGTTTAGCTGTCACTGGTTCACGCCGACGGGGATCCGAAGTGATCCGGGTGGAGCCGAGTGATCGAGGGAGACACCGTGAAGTTGTCCATACGTAAAAGGGGCGTTGCCCGTTTCGTGGTGCCGGTCACCGCCCTGGCGGCCCTCGCTGCCTTGGCGGCGCCCGGCGATGCTCGTGCCGCCACCCACGCTGCTCCGCCGTACCCCGCTGACCTCGACGGGCTGCTCAACCAATTCGTGCAGTACGGCGATTCCGCCACCTGGAACGGTGAGCGCCAGTACGCGTCCGCGTGGGACAACCACCACTGGGTGTACCAGTGGGGCCGCGCCAACGTTCCGATGACCAGCCATGTGTCGACCCGTAACGATGCCTCCGGGGTCACCTTCACCAACCTTCAGGTGACTCCGGACGGTCAGGCGACCACGACGCCCGGGGCCACCTGGTACGTGGGGAGCAACTTCCTGACGAACGCCACCGACAGGGAGATGACGCTGACGACCCAGAGCTTCAGCAGGACGGTCACGGACACCGTGTCGACCGCGGTCACCAAACAACTCTCCACCTCCCACAAGGTATCGGCGCAGCTGAAGCTCGGTGAGTTCTTCAGCGGAGGCGACGAGTTCACCGCCACGTGGACCTGGGGCGAGACCGACACCAAGACGGCATCCCTGCAGGAGACCTACACCGCCACGCCCCAGTCGGTCCCGGTGCCGCCGCACACCACCGCCGTCATCAAGGTCGTGCTCAAGCAGACGAAGAGCACGGGCGCGGTGAAGCTCGAAGGCGACCTGGACGGAAGCTTCACCAGGTCCTTGATCCGTACGGACTGCAACGACGTCGGCGGTGGTTACGCCCCTGGCCATACTGTCCGGAGCAGTAAGGAATCGGTGTACGACACGGCCCTGGCAGCCGTTCCGCTGCCGCCGGGCATCTACCTCAGCGGCCATCACACGGTCGCGGTTCCGGGCCTGGGCACCTATACCGCCGAGAACGGCTCGCAGTTCGGCGTCGAGGTCAGCTACGTGCCGCAGCGGCGAGTCGCGGCCCCGGGCGCCTCGCGCTCCTACTCCTACACGGTGGCCGCGCGGAGGACTGCCGCACCTCCTCGGTGACCAGACGCTCCCCGCATGCCGCCTACGCCGTCGTGGGGAGTCGACTGTGACGTTGGAGTGATCCGCTTCGCCACTCTCTGTAGCGAGTCGGATACTTTCTGTCGGCTGCGGCTGCGGCCGCGTCGATGGCGATTGTCGGGCTCATCGCCGGGACGTCCCTGGCCGCCGGGCCCACGGAGGGGGATCCGTCCGCCCCGGCTGCCGTCCCCGCGGGGAAGTCGGCCGAGTCGGGGACCGCCGAAGGCGGGAGGGCGGGGTCCGACGCGGACGCATCCGCCGTGATCCGGTGTGAGGGGCAGGTGCAGCGTCCGCGCAACTCCACTCATGTACCCGGCACGGTCAACGTCGTTGTCACCGTCTCGTGCTCGGCGCCGGTTCCGGAGATCACCACACGGGCGGCCCTGTACAAGAACGGACAGCTCGTCAACCAGTCGGCGCTGCGCACTCAGCACAACACCCGTACGGCGCAGAACAACGCGGCCGTCCAGTGCAGCCCCGGCAACTACCGCGGCCGGATGTACTTCAAGGTCGTCTTCCCGCCCGGCTACCAGCCGCCCACCAGCTCGACCAACGGCCTCGGCCAGGAAGTCGCCCTCTCCTGCTGATCCGCCGCTACCGGAAGGCGGCCGCATTGCACGGGGGTGCCGCCGGGAAGGAGACCTGGCGTGCACCCCCACCGATCCGCGTCCTGGCCCGCAGAGCGGCGGACCTCGACGCGTCGACGGATCCGGACGCCGCCGCCGACGCGGGCCTGCGGCACTTCACCGCGGTCATGTCGCTGTGGACCGAGCCCGAAACGGCCGCCCGAACCGGAGGGCGAACCCTCGTTGAAGCCGCCGATGCGGACGAGGTGGCCGACAACTGCGCACTGTTGCGCCGTCTCGCCCGCGAGGAGCCGAGCCTCGTGCGAGGCCCCCTGGACCGCACCCGCCAGCACTGGATCGGCACCGGCCCCCACGAGCTGATGCCGTCACGGCAGCCCACCCTGGCCCGCACACGGTTCACCACCCCTCGCGGGGAACCGGCTTCCCCCAGTACGAAGCCGTTCCACTTCGGTCTGTACACCTCCACGGCACAACACGACGGTCCGGGTATGTGGCGCATGTACCTGGACCAGGGATCGCCCCTCCAGCCACGGCCCTGGCACACCTGGGAACTCCAGGTCACCGACCCCGCGGCCGCAGTCCTCGAGATCACGGGCGCCGCCGAATGGGCGGCCTTCGTCGAGCGGTACGCACGCGTGCACGGCGGCGCCGTCTTCCCCGACTGGACCAAGGTTGCCCACGACTACGCCGGGGTGCACGTTACCCTCCGCGCGATCCTCGCCACCCAAGGCTTCAGGTTCGCCGTCAAGGACGGACTGACCGCCCCTCCCTACTGGGACATCGAATCCGTCCTCTGGCTCCGCTGGTGCTTCTCCTCCGGCCGCCTCGTGGAAGTAACACCACCCACAGCAACCTGAGTTGACCGTGCCGCCCTCCCTCGGTCGCCGGAGCGCTGGCGCAGTATCGCGGTGGCGATGTCCACGAAGTGCCGTACGGGACCCGTGAAGTTGCTCTCGGATACCGCCAGGCAGGTCTCGACGGGCAGGGCGTCGGTGACGGTCAGATAGACGAGGTCGGGGCGGGAGTACGAGGCAGCGATACTGACGGGGAGGAGCGCGATGCCCTGCCCGGAGGCGATGAGCTCGAACTTCTCCTCCAGGGAGGACGTCCGCCGCGTACTGCCGTCGAACATCGGCTCGCCGTCGAGGTCGGCCGAGGTGAGCGCGTGGCGGTTGGCCAGCGGGTGCGTCACCGGCAGGCACGCGACCTTGGTGTCGTGGCCGATGGGGACGGTGTGCAGCCCCGAATCGTCGAAGGGGCGCCGGAGGTATCCCACGTGCGCGCGGCCGTCGCGGAGCGGCGCGTCCCGTTCCGGCCAGGTCAGCGGAAGGACATCGACCTCTACGTTCGGATGGCTCGCCGTGAACGCCCGGATCGCCTCCGACACGTACAGGCCGCCCGAGAAGGCGACGACGAGCCGCTGCTCGCCCCGCTGCGCCTCGTGCACGCGCCGCAGCGCAACGTCCACCACGGTGGTGATCCTTGACGCCTCGTCATACAGCTGCTGCCCCGCAGGGGTCAGCTCGACGCTGCGCGTGGTCCGCGTGAACAGCGGGCATCCCAACTCCTGCTCGAACGCCCGGATCTGCCGGCTCAGGACCGGCTGCGCGATGAACAGTGCCTGTGCCGCCCGGCCGAAGTGCCGGTGCTCGGCCACCGCCACGAAATAGCGGAGTTTTCGCAGATCCAGATCCATGCCGTAACGGTATCAATGTGGTTTGAAGGGTATTGGACGCCCGGTCGAAGGGCTCGGAGACTTACCAGCACTCCCACAGTCCTGACGCACTGACACACCATGCAGAGGAACCACATGAACGACACCCGCAAGACCGCTCTCATCATCGGGGCTTCACGGACCCTGGGCCTCGGGCTCGCCGCCGAGTACCTCCGTCGTGACTGGGACGTCATCGGCACGGTCCGGGGCAGCCGGCGCACCGGTCTCCACGACCTGGCGGAGGAGTCCGGGGGCCAGTTGACCATAGAGTCGCTGGAGATGACCGACCCGGACCAGATCTCGGCACTGCGCGACCGGCTGTCACAGCGCACGCTCGACCTGCTCTTCGTCAACGCCGCCATTACGCGCGGCGATCTGCCGATCGGCGAGGTTTCGACGGACATGTTCGCCGAGGTCATGATCACCAACGCGCTCGGCCCGATGCGCGTCGTGGAGACCCTCGGCCCGCTGGTCGCCCCGACGGGGACCATCGGCGTCATGTCCTCCAGCCAGGGAAGCATCTCTTTGAACACCGAAGGCCGGCAGGACCTGTACCGGGCCAGCAAGTCCGCGCTGAACCAGCTGATGCGCAGCTACGCCGCTCGCAACGCCGAGGACACGCGGACGCTGCTGCTCATGGACCCGGGCTGGGTCCGCACCGAACTCGGCGGCCCCGAGGCCGACCTCAGCGTGGAGGAGAGTGTGCCGGGGGTGGCGGAGACCATGGAGCGCCACGCAGGGAAGCCCGGTCTCCACTTCCTCGACCACCAAGGGCAGGTCGTGCCCTGGTAGACGCGGGGTCTGCCGCGGCCCCATGTCCGGCATCCGCGAACTCCGCTCCCGGCAGCCGTGTCCGGCGCGGGCGGCGCGGTCGTCGCACCGGACACGTACCAAGGGGTGCGGGTCGGTCAGGATGCGGTGCAGGAGCCAAGCACGGGGGGCGTGCTGGTGCCGTTCCGCATGACCGTGAAGCCGAAGCTCGTCGATGCTCCGGCGGCCAGGTTGCCGTTGCCGTTCGGCCGCATCGTCATGACGTTGCCACTGGTGTCCCAGGTGGGTGAGCCGTTCCAGGTGGCGGAGACCTTCTCCGGAGGTGTGACGGTGACGGTCGTGGTCCAGTTGCTGATCGCCGAACTGCCCGCGGTGATGGTCACCTTGCCGTTGAAGCGGTCACTCCACTCCTCGGCCTTGCTGTAGGTGGCCGTGCAGGTGGCGGTGCCTGAACTGCCGCCGCCGAGCGCCGCCAGCACGGCGTTGTACGCGGGCTTCTTGGTGTAGTTGTCGTCGAAGAGCAGTGGTGTTCCACCGGCACGCCAGGAGTACTTGTCGGTGACACCCCAGACGGTGATGCCGGTGCAGCGCGAGACCGCCAGGCAGGACCTCACCACACTGCTGTAATTGTCGGCCTGTGCCGTGCCCGAGCCCTCGATGTCCAGCTCGGTGATCTGCACGTCGACCCCGAGGTCGGCGAAGCGCTGGAGGTTCTCTTTGTAGTCGTAGGGGACCGGGGAGGCGCTGTTGAAGTGGGACTGGAAGCCGACGCAGTCGATCGGTACCCCGCGCGCCTTGAAGTCCCTGACCATGTTGTAGACGGCGTTGCTCTTCGCGTTGATGCCGTCGATGTTGTAGTCGTTGTAGCAGAGTTTGGCGGCCGGGTCGGCGGTGCGGGCGGTGCGGAACGCCTCCTCCATGTACCCGTCGCCGAGCTTGTCCTGGAAGGGTGAGCTGCGCCGGGCGCCGCTGTCGCCGTCCTGGAAGGCCTCGTTGGCGACGTCCCAGGAGTGGATCCTGCCCTGGTAGTGCCGCATGACCTGGGTGATGTGGTTGTTCATCGCCGATCTGAGGTCGGTCGCGCCGAGGTTGCCGACCCAGCCGGGCAGTTGCGAGTACCACACCAGGGTGTGTCCGCGGACCTTCATGCCTCTGCTCTGGGCGTGGTTCACGATCTGGTCGGCGGAGCCGAAGGTGAAGGTGCCGCGGGTGGGCTCGGTGGCGTCCCACTTCATCTCGTTCTCCGGTGTCACCGAGCTGAACTCGGTGTCCAGCGTGGAGGCGTACGGGGTTTCGCCCAGGTGGTTCGTGGCGACGGCGGCGCCGAAGTAGCGGCCCTGCTCGGCGGCCGCGGCGCCGAGGGTACCGGCGGCCTGGGTGGTGCCCGCGAGGGCGGGAGCACCGACTGCGGCGAGCAGGGCCGCTGTGCCGACGACGAGTGCGTTGCGGGTGCGCGGGCGTCGGGGCCGACGCTGAGGAGGTGGGTCGATGGTGGTGCGGGATGCCATCTCGTCCCCTTCATCCGGGTGGGGGTGGGCAGGATTTGGCGGCGCACCCGCTCAGCGCGGGCACACTGCTCTCCGAAAGTTTCGGAATCATTCCCGACTTGCGTGACGGACCATAGGAGCACCCTCCCTTGCCGTCAACACACTGCGCACCCATAACCTCAACTGCGCCGAGTGGACCCCTCGATGGAATTTTCGGCTCGAAATTTTCGACGCGCTCTGCACCTGCCCTGTCGCCGCCCCATGTCCCCTTGCGGCAACGCGACCAGGCCGGGCGGCGGGCTCAGTTGGTGGACACGCCGGGCGCAGCCCCCGTGCTCTCCCGGACGACCAGATGCGTCGCCAGCTCCATCCGCAGTGTGGGGCCGGGCAGCACCGCTTCCGCGCCCTGCAGCACGATCCGGGCGGCGAGGGCCGCCATCTCGCGCAACGGCTGGCGCACCGTGGTCAGCGGCGGGGAGGCCCAGGCGGCGTTCGGGACGTCGTCGAAACCGACGATGCTCACGTCGGTCGCGACCCGCAGCCCGGCCTGCCGGATCGCCTCGTACGCGCCCAGGGCCATCAGGTCGCTGCTCGCGAAGACCGCGGTGGGCGGCTTCGGGAGGGCCAGCAGGTTGCGCATGCCGGCGTACCCGGTGGTGTAGTAGAAGTCGCCGGGCTGTTGGAGGGCCGGGTCGACCGCGATGCCCGCCCCTTCGAGCGCCGCGCGGTATCCGTCGAGGCGCGCCCGCGCGCACAGGGCCTCCTCCAGGCCCTGCAGGATGCCGATCCTGCGGTGTCCAAGGTCGAGCAGGTGCTGGGTCGCGGCCATGCCGCCCTGCCAGTTGGTCGCGCCGACCGTCGGCACTCCGGCGTCCAGGCTGCCGACCGGGTCGACCACGGCCAATGGGATGTCCAGGGAGTTGACCTGCTTGTGCTGCGCCGGGGTGAGGTCGGTGACCGCCAGGATGATCCCGTCGGAGCCGCGCTTGGACACGTTGTCCAGCCAGCGCACGGTTTGCGTGGTGGTTCCGTGGGTCGCGGTCACCACGACCTCGGTGCCGTGCTCGGCCGCAGCGCCCTGCACGCCCTGCAGCACCTCGCCGGCCCACAGGCTGTCCACCTCGCGGATGACCAGGTCGATCAGTCCGACCGTCTTCTTCGGACGGGCGCGGCGGCGCAGGTAGTTGTGCCGTTGCAGCAGTTCTTCGACGCGGGCCCGGGTCTCCGGCGCCACCTGGTCGTGGCCGTTGAGGACCTTGGAGACCGTCGGCGCCGACACCCCGGCCTCGCGGGCGATCTCGGCGATGGTGACCCGGGTGGCGGGAGCGGTGGCCCCGGCCGTGACCGTCGTTGCGCTGCTGCTCCGTCGGCCGGGCATGGGCGACCTCGTCTCTGTGTCGACTCGTCGTGGCCAGCATACGCGCCTCAACTCCGAGTGTTTCGGCAAGTTTTGTGCCTTCCGGTGCCCGACGGCGGAGCCCTCGGACCTCTCGGTGGCCTGCCCGAAATATCCGTTGACGGTGCTGTGCGAGTGCCCTACGTTGCCCGGGATGGTGAGAGAAACTTACCGAAAGATTCGGCCCTCGCCTTGGGGGTCGGAGCCGATCGCCCCCGGCGCGGACGAGATGACCGCACCTGCGCAGTGGAGGCATCTGCCGTTCCGGCCCCGAGAAGACATACCAACGGTGACCCACCAGGTGCGTCGGGACGCGCCCGGGTGACAGGGAGGAAACCGCCATGCGTGACGTACCCAGGTGGCCACGGCGCGGAGCCGGGGCGTTGGTGGGGCTGCTGGCCACCGTGCTCCTCGGCGCGCTGTCACTGGCGACAGCGCCGTCGGCGTCGGCAACCGGCCCCCTCTGCGACCAGTACGGCAGCGCGGCCGTGTCGGGCGGCACGTACATCGTCCAGAACAACGAGTGGGGCGACACGATCGGGCAGTGCGTCAACGCCTTCGACGGCGGCTTCACGTACACCTCGGGCTACCACAACCTGCCCGGCAGCCCCAAGCCGGCCGGCTATCCGTCGATCTACGCGGGCTGCCACTGGGGCAACTGCTCCAGCGGCAACGGACTGCCACAACAGGTGTCGTCCTTCACCAACCCGCAGTCCCACGTGGATTTCACCACCACCGGCGACGGCCAGTGGGACGCCGCCTACGACATCTGGTTCGACACCAACCCCCACCCCAGCGGGCAGAACAACGGCACGGAGTTGATGATCTGGGCCAACCACGCAGGCCCCCCGACACCGTACGGCCGCGAGGTCGGCACCGTCTGGCTGGAGGGTGCCAACTGGGACGTGTGGTACGGCCCGCAGAGCAGCACCGCCGACGGTGTCACCCTCACGTGGAACACCGTTTCGTACGTGAGGCAGCAGCCGGTCGACTCCCTGACGGTGAACATCAAGGACTTCACCAACGACTCGAAGGCGCGCGGCTACCTGCAACTGTCCTGGTACATGACCAGCGTGCAGGCGGGCTTCGAGCCGTGGGTCGGCGGCCCCGGCCTGGGTGTGCGGAACTTCTCCTACACCCCCGACGGGAGCGCCTCGACGGGCAGCGCGATCGTGGGACGGCAAAGCGGACGCTGTCTGGACCTCAGCGAATGGGGCAGCGCGGACGGCACCCCGGTCCAGCTCTGGGACTGCTCCGGCGACTGGAACCAGCGGTGGACGGCGGCAGGCTCCACTGTCGTCAACCCGCACACCGGCAAATGCCTGGACGTGTCTGGCGGCGCCGGCGCGAACGGCACCCGCGTCCAGCTGTGGACGTGCAACGGCACCGGCGCCCAGCAGTGGCGGTTCAACCCGAACGGCACGCTCACCAACCCACCGTCGGGCAAGTGCCTGGACGCGGGCGGCTCCGCCAACGGATCCCTGCTGCAGATCTGGGACTGCTGGGCCACGGCCAACCAGCTGTGGTCGCACCCGAATCCTCTCTGAGGAGCCCGGACGTGCACCGACACGGAACGATGCTTCCGGTGGCAGCGTCCGGAAAGACCCCCGAACACTCCGCGCGTTCACCTTTGCGAGTGATTGAGGGCCGGTGGGCGGGAGGCTTCCCGCCGTGTCGACGCGGAGAAGCCGTACCGTCCGCCTGAGCACTGTTCAGAAGTGGTTCCGCAGGTGCGCCGATGGCGCCGCCCGGAGCCTTTGAAGGAGATCAGCGTGGCAACAGGCACAGTGAAGTGGTTCAACGCGGAAAAGGGTTTCGGCTTCATCACGCAGGACGGCGGCGGCCCGGACGTGTTCGTCCACTTCTCCGCGATCCAGACCAGCGGGTTCAAGGAGCTTCAGGAGGGCGACCAGGTCACGTACGACGTCACTCAGGGGCCCAAGGGTCCCCAGGCGGAGAACGTCGTCGTCGAAGGGTGAAGGGCTGACGCGGCCGGGGGCGGCGGCAGCGGGGGCGGGGGTAGTACGCCGCGGATGCGCGGTGTACTACCCCTGTCATTCCGGCTGAGGGATATCAGTAGCCGACAGTGAAGCGGCGCTGGACGAAACGCGGGAGCTCCGCCTCGTCGACCAGGGCCACGGCCGCGTCCTCCACCGAGATGCGACTGCGTCCCTCGGCGTCCAGAACGGGCTGGTCGCCGCCGACCCTGAAACGCCCGGTGCGCTCGCCGGGGGCGATCTCCTCCGCCGGGCTGAAGTAGGTCCACAGCCGGTTCGACAGCCGCAGGACGTCGAGGGCGTCCCGGTGCCCGCGTACCGCTGCGGCGTAGGCGCGGGGCAGGCCGAGCTGGTCGAGGGTGGTGTGCAGCAACTCGTCGGAGTCGGCGCGGACCACACCCGGTGCGATCTCCAGGCTCCCGGCACCGCCGATCACGATGAGCCGGGTCCGACGGTGGCTCTCCAACCCCTTCAGCAGGGCCCGCGCCGCCGTCGCGTAGACGGTCGGGTCGGCGATCGAGCGCCGCACGGTCTCCTCGAAGTCCCGGGCGGCATTGCCCGGCTGGAAGGCGCTGATCAGGACGTCGAGGCCGGGCAGGACATCGGCTATGCCCTGCGGATCCAGGACATCGAGGCTCGCCCACGTGACGTTGTCCCGGCCCTCCGCACGCTGTGCCTGAGTGGCGTCACGGCTGAACGCCCTGACGTGGTGGCCGCGTTCGAGGGCCTCGGTGACGACCTGACCGCCGATGGTGCCGGTGGCTCCGATGACGCCGATGTGCATGGTTCTCCCCTGTGCATGCAGATGTGGGACGTCACTCGATGAAGTGACGCCGTGCGAAAACTATACGGTGTGAAGTAACTGCACGGCACTCGGTATGTGGACGCTGTAGAGTGCCCGTCGTGACAGTGACGGGAAGTGTGGGAAGTGCGGGCGGCGGCAAGGGGCGGCGGGAGCGGCTGCGTGCCGAGACCACAGCCGAAATCAAGAAGGTGGCCCTGGCCCTGATGGCCTCGGGCGGGCCGGACGCCATCACGCTGCGAGCCATCGCCCGGGAGATGGGCATGACCGCCAACGCCATCTACGGTTACTTCCCGGCCCGGGACGACCTGGTGACCACGCTCATCAACGACGTCTACACCGCGCTGGCCGACGCCGTGGACGCCGCGTGGGAAGCCGCCCCGGTCACCGATCCCGCCGCCCGGATCGAGGCGTGGGCCAACGCCTTCCGCACCTGGGCCCTGGTCAACCCGCAGGGCTTCCGCCTCATCTACGGCGACCCCGTACCCGGCTACCAGGCGCCCGAGGGAGGCCCCGCCCCCGACGCCGCACGCCGGGTCTGCACCGGACTCACCGCACTCGCGGCGGCCGCATGGCCCCACACCCAGCACCTTTACGAGGGCAGCACCTTCGACTGGTCCGACTTCGACCCCGGGCTCCTCGACAAGGTGCGCCCCGCATTCCCCGACCTGCCGCCCGCGGCCGTCGCCCTCGCCCTGCGCATGTGGGGCCATCTGCACGGCCTCGTGTCACTGGAGGTCTACGGCCACCTGCGCACCCAGACCACCAGCCCCCAGAAGCTGTTCCTGGAGGAACTCGGCCAGCTCATCAAGATGCTGGGCATCCCGCGCGGACGCTGAACACCTCGGTGTCGGGGCCGGGACACGAGTGCTCTCGATGGCGGGGTGGGAACGGCCCAGCGGGGACTGCCGACCGGGGTTTCTGAGATTTTCTCGCCGACGGTGTCACACATCCGGGCTCTCGCGGTTCAGCGAGGTGCAGGGGGTCGCGCAGCGATGCCGGGCCCTCTGCTCCAGATCGTCCGCTGCATCCACACGCATGGGAGTTTCCGATGTCCACCTACGCCATCGTCGCCGTCCTCACCGCCGCCTGGGTCGGCTTCTCCGGGTTCTCCCTGCTGCGCCGGGCCGACTTCGTGACGCAGCCGCTCGTCGAGTACGGCGTCCCGCGCTCCTGGTGGACGCTGCTGGGCTTGGCCAAGGCGGCCGGCGCGGCTGGCCTGCTGGTCGGTCTGGCGGTTCCCGGGATCGGTATCGCGGCCGGGATCGGCCTGGTGCTGTACTTCCTCGGCGCGGTCGTTGCCGTACTGCGGGCGCGCTCCTACAAGACCGTCGCCTTCCCCGTCCTGTATCTCGCGCCGGTCGTGGCCACCCTGATCCTCGGCTACGCCGCCTGACCGCCAGGGTGGGCCGAATCCCCACCGACGAGGAACGCGTGTGCGAGCTCGTCGGTCGGCCTGGCAGGATGACCACATGGTGACGAATCAACCGTGGACGGGGTTTCACGGTGATCTGCTGGCGGCGAAGGCGTTGGTGTACGACCCGGGCGGTTTTGCCTGCTCACTGCCGGTGCCCGAACCGGAGAGCGCCGAGTACGCGGCACACGCGTTCACGCTCGACGGCCTCGCGGTCCGCTTCCGCGTGGGGAAGACGACCCCGACGAAGGTGGGTCAGTTCGTCACCGTGTGGCAGCGGTCCGAAGAGGGGCCGATCCGACCGTTCGACGCCGAGGATGGGGTGGACCTCTTCGTCATCAGCAGCCGGGACGACGACGGCTTCGGACAGTTCGTCTTCCCGCGCGAGGTGCTGAGCGAGCGGGGCATCGTCTCCCGTGACGGCTCCGGTGGGAAGCGGGGGTTCCGTGTCTATCCGCCCTGGGTCACCACGACCAACCGGCAGGCCGGCAGCACTCAGGCATGGCAGGTGAAGTACTTCCTTCACCTCGGCGAGGACGAGCCCGTCGACCTGGCCCGCGCCCGCGCCCTCCACCACCCGTAGACGCCGCCCGCCCCCCCCGTGTGGCTATCGGGCAACCCGAGGGGGCGCGGGCAGCGAGGGACCCCGCCCTGGCATGGACGGGGTCCGATCCGCGGATCAGTGTGCGGTCATCAGACGCGTCTGCAGGACGTCACGGCCGCCACCGTAGATCCTCAGCCAAACCCGCCCCGTCTCGCCCGGCTTGAGCAAGCGGTCCTTCCCCTCGCGGGACTCGGTCAGCACCGCCTTGACGTGCTGCGTCTTGTTGTTGCACACGACCTGCTTTCCCTTCAGCCACGTACTGAAGTCCGTGGTCGGGTACGTCTCCGGCGCCGTCAGCGCGACTTCGATGCTGCGGTCCGCTGCTCCGGGCTTGCAGCGGTAGGCGAACTCCACCGTGGTCGGAGCGGTCAGCTTCTGCGCGGTGATGAACTCCGGCCCGTGGAACGCCTTTCCGCCGGCCGTCGCCGGTAGTGCGGTGGCGGCGACGGCCGCCGTGGCCAGGGCGGCGGAGGCGATGATCCTGCCTATGCGCATGGATTTCTCCTTGTTGTTCGTGCGATCGGTCACGGCCCCTGTCGGGGGCTCGTGGAGTGTGTGGGGGCCGGGCGGACTGAGGCTCCCCAAGCGGCGGTTGGTGTCCGCTGATAGGCAAGCCAACCAGGCCGGGGGTTGTTCAGCAGCCCGGTTCGGTGGTGCTGAACAACATCGTTGAGTCGGGTGAACACGTGCGTGACCTGCGGGGGAGTGGGTGGCCCGTGGTTTCGAGCCTGTGTTCCGGAACTTGGGCATGCGCCCTACGCCCCTCGGTGACTCTCGTAGGGGGATCATTCCCAACAGCGACAGTGGCGCGGCATTCAAGGAGGCACGATGATCACCTGGCGGCGAGTGGCCGAGGCCGACTTCGTACTGCTGCGGCAATGGCTCGCGCAGCCGCACGTGGCCCGGTGGTGGCACCACGACAGCTCCGAGGAGGCGGTTGCACGGGACTTCGGCCCGGCGGCGCGCGGGCAGGAGCCGTCCGAGGACTTCCTGGTGCTGGTGGACGGCGTGCCCGTGGCCCTGGTGCAGCGGTGCCGGTTCGACGATTACCCCGACTATCTCGCGGAACTGGGCCGCCAGATCGAGCTCCCGGACGCGGCGGTCACGATCGACTACCTGATCGGAGACCCCGCCCGGGTGGGGCAGGGTCTGGGGCCGCGCATCATCCGGGAGTTCGTCGCGGCCACGTGGACCGATCACCCGGACGCGCCCGCCGTCATCGTCCCGGTCCATGCGGCCAACCGCGCCTCCTGGCGCGCGCTGGAGAAGGCCGGGCTGCGCAGAATCGGCACCGCCGACCTCACCCCGGACAACCCGGACGACGACCGCGCCCACTACGTCTACCGCATCGACAGACCCGTCGACGCGGCCTCCGGCACCGCCCAGGACTGACCGGCCCCCGCCGCAGAAGAGCGGCGGGCGTCTTCACGGGATTGACGGACCCCCGGCTTCCGGGTCCTTTAGGGTACGGACACGGCGTACTGCCCATTGCGGCCACCGGAGGAGGAACCTGTTGTTATCGCGCTACGGTCCCCAGCACGCTCCCGCCGGCGATGTGAGCGCGGCTCTGATGGTGGTCGACTCCCGGCTCAAGCAGGTCTACAGCGGCAAGACCGAGACTAACCCGGAACAGGAGGCGCTGGTCGACCAGTTCATCGCGTCGCTGGGCCCGGACGGAGCCCATGACCTGCTCGACGGCGCCTGCACGCTGATCTATATGTTCATGACGTGGCTGCGGCAGGCCCACGAGGAGCACGAGAAGGACGTCATCGAGCACGTGGTGCCCAACCGTGGCCGCGATGCGGATGATGCCCAGGAGCGTCGGCCCCGAGGCCATTCCCACCCTGGCCGGTTTGGTCGTCGCCGCGGGCACCGGCCTGAGCCCGAGCCTTTGGCGGCAGCAGTACGGGGACTGGACCGAGGAGGAGATGACTCCCCTGGAAGTCACCGCGTTCCTGCTCGCGGAGCACATCAACCGCATCACCAACGACACCGACTTCGCCACGCGCCTGATTACCGACGCCCTTTCCCGCGCCAACGAAAACTGACGTGCGGGCAGCGTCCGGGTCAGGGGCGGCGGCTCGCGAGGACGCAGAACTCGTTCCCCTCCGGGTCGGCGAGGGTGACCCAGCTGTCGTCGCCGGTCTGCCCGACATCGGCATGTCGGGCACCCAGGTCGAGCAGACGACGGACCTCCTCGTCCTGCTCCCTGTCGGTGGGGTTGACGTCGATGTGGAGCCTGTTCTTGACGGTCTTGCCCTCGGGCACGCGCGCGAAGGCCAACGACGGTGGCACCGGACCGAGGCGGTCTCTGCCTTCCGGCACCAGAGGGGAGCCGATGGCAACATAGCCGTCCTCTTCCTCCTGCACCTCGTAGTCAAGAACGGCGCACCAGAACAGGGCGAGACCGTGGGGATCCGCGCAGTCGATCGCCAACTCGGTGAACTTACTGGTCATGTCAGAACCTCCCGATCGCCCACGGCCGTGTCTATCAGGATCAGGCCGACTCCACGACTGGATTTCCCCACGCGGGGGGGGGCTCAACTACGCGTCGCCGTAGTACGGAAGGGGGCCTTCTTGCTTCGCTTCAAGAGCATCACTCTCGCCTCGGCGGTCCCGATTCGTGCATTGCCGAGTTGATCGATAAGGTGCCTGGTCACGACCGTACCCCCGTTCGATCCGCGGGCCGGTCAGGGCTCTGCCGCAGTTGGTGGCACCTCCACGACTGCTGTGCCGACCTCTGCCTGCCGCCCGGGTCCCGGGACGGGACAGGGCGGTCCTCACGGCGGGGCAGCCGGCCCCGGCCGACGGGTCAGGAGGAACGAGTGGCACAGGTCATCGCCGAGGTCTCGCGGACCTTCAACGAGTTTCTGCTCTTGCCGAACCGGACGCGGACCGACTGTTCGGCTGCGACGGTCGACCTGCGTACGCCGCTGGTGCGGCACATCGCGGGCGAGGCGTCGGCGATCGAGCTGCAGTCCCCGTTCACGTCCGCGATCATGCAGGCCGTCAGCACACCCGAGCTCGCGATCGCGCTCGCCCGAAGCGGTGGTTTGAGCTTCGTCCACCACAACCAGCCGATCCAGGACCAGGCCGCGGCGGTCCGCCAGGTGAAGAACTTCAAGGCCGGGTTCGTCACCAGCGACGCCAACGTCCGCCCCGACGACACCCTGAGCCTGCTGGTCGAGGTCATGCGCCGCACCGGCCACAGCACCGCCGCGGTCACCCACGACGGGACCGCCACCGGCCGTCTGCTCGGCCTGGTGACCTCCCGGGACTTCCACCCCCAGCGCCACGATCTGGACGGACCGGTCAGCGGCCGCATGACCGCCGTCGCCGACCTCGCCCATGCCGGGCCCGACATCACGCTCTCCGAAGCCAACGCACGGCTGTGGGACGAGCGCCTGGACTGCCTCCCGGTGCTCGACACCGAAGGCCACCTGCAGCACCTGGTGTTCCGTTCCGACTACGCGGACAACAAGCGCTTCCCGAACCAGGTCGTGGACGCCGCCAAACGTTTGCGGGTGGGCGCGGGCATCAACACCCACGACTACCAGGAGCGCGTCCCGGCCCTGCTGGAGGCCGGCGCGGACGCGCTGTGCTTCGACTCGTCCGACGGCTACAGCGACTGGCAGGCGCAGGCGCTGTCCTGGGTGAAGAAGCACTATCCGGAGATCCCGGTCGGCGGCGGCAACGTGGTCGACGGGGAGGCGTTCACCTTCCTCGCCGAGGCGGGAGCGGACTTCGTCAAGGTCGGGGTGGGCGGCGGTTCCATCTGCATCACCCGGGACCAGAAGGGCATCGGCCGCGGCCAGGCCAGCGCCGTGCTGGACGTGGCGGCGGCCCGGGACGCGTTCCGCGAACGCACCGGTGAGTACGTGCCGATCTGCTCCGACGGTGGGTTGGTGCACGACTACCACGTGGCTCTTGCGCTGGCGATGGGCGCCGACTTCGTCATGATGGGGCGTTACTTCGCCCGCTTCGACCAGGCGGCCGGCGCGAAGCTGCCCACCCGTGACGGCTTCGTGAAGGAGTACTGGGGCGAGGGCTCGAACCGGGCCCGCAACTGGCAGCGCTACGGCCAGGGAGGCCAGGGGCTGGTCTTCGAGGAAGGCGTGGACGGTTACGTTCCCTACGCCGGTGACCTCAACGAAGGGCTCGCCCTGACCGTCGCCAAGCTCAAGACCACGATGGTCTCCTGCGGCTCCACCACCCTGCCGGAGTTCCAGTCCACGGCCCGCCTCACCCTCGTATCGGACCAGAGCTTCCAGGAGAGCCACGCCAACGTAACTCTGCGGGACACCCCGGCGACGGTCTCCTGACCAGCTGCTGAGTCCTCGGTGTGAGGTGTGCGGACTACTGACGGGAGCGACCGCGCACGGTTGCGACAGCCTCTCCCGCCAGTGGTCGCGCCTCCGCCTCCAGGCGCCGTTGTCAGTGGCGGCGTATAGCGTGCGCGGATCAACTGGCACGCCTGCACCGGGGAGAGTACGGATGGAATTCCGGATCGAGAGAAGCAGTTTCGCCGAGGCCGTGGCATGGGCCGCACGGTCGCTGCCCGCGCGGTCGCCCGTGCCTGTGCTGGGAGGCCTCCTGCTGACCGCCGAGGAGGGGCTGCTCCGTATCTCCGGCTTCGACTACGAGGTGTCGGCGAACATCGAGGTGCCGGCCGAGACGGTGGAACCCGGTCAGGTCCTCGTCCTGGGGCGCCGTCTGCTCGACATCTGCAAGGTGCTGCCCGACGCCGTGGTGGAGTGCGCGCTGGATGGCGCGCGTTTCACCGTGGAAGGCGGTGGTACGCGGTTCGGGCTCTCGACACTGCCCCGGGAGGAGTATCCGCAGCTGCCCGGCCTTCCGGAGCTGCGCGGTGTGGTGGATGCCGGGGAGTTCGCTGCGGCGGTGGCTCAGGTCGTGATCGCGGCGGGGCGTGACGACGCCCTTCCGGTACTCACGGGCATCGGGCTCCGGCTGGACGGCGAGTCGATGACGCTGGCGGCGTCGGACCGCTACCGCTATGCCGTACGTACGGTGACGTGGAAGCCCGACGCGGTCGACTCCGAAGTCGTGGACGTGGTGGTTCCCGGTCGCAGGCTGACCGAGATCGCCCGCTCGCTGGCCAAGTCCGGCCTGATCCGTATCGGGCTCAGCGGCCCGGGCAGCCCGGGCAGCGGCCTGATCGCCTTCGAGGGAGCCGGGATGCGCACGACGGTGCGGCTGCTGGAAGGCCAACTGCCGCGTTACGGCAAGCTGTTCACGCTGGACAGCCCGGCCGTCGCGGTCGTCGAGCGGGAGCCGCTCGCCGACGCGGTCCGCCGGGTCGCGGTCGTCGCGGAGCCCAACAGCCCGATCCGCCTCGACTTCTCCAACGAGGGAACAGTCCTCCTCCAGGCGGGCTACGAAGACGACATCGCCGCGCAGCAACTCCCCGCCACCCTGACGGCCGTCGAGGACATGGCAGTCGCCTTCAACCCGGCATATCTCTTGGAAGCCCTCAACTCCTTCAGCGCCGCGCAGGTGCGTTTCGAAATGCTGGGCCCCGGTCAGCGGGCACTGCTCAGCGGCGTACCGGCATCGGACGACATCGCGCACGAGGAGCACCAGCATCTGCTCATGTCCGTACGGCAGTTGAGCTGACGGCGAGGCTCGCTTACGGGTGCCGGGCGCCCGGCGCGGATGTCCTGTGGTGAATGATGAGATCGTGATCTCCAAGGAACGCGCCGTCGAGCTCGTCGAGTCCTTCCTGGCCACGGAGCTGCCGACGTGGCCGTGGGAGGGGCCTCCTCCCACGCCGGAGATCTACCACGTGGAGGAGCGCGCGGTCGGCTGGCTCGTGTTCTGGCGCTCGGCGGAGCAGGCCCGCGCCCGTGACGTGCGCGGCAGCTTCGTCGGCGGCCACTACCTGGTGGACCGGCTCGACGGGAGCATCCACTACGTGCCCGACGTGTGGTGGGACGAGGAGGGCTGGGAGGAGCGGTACCTCCTGGAGACCAAGGGCATCAGGCGGCCTGATCCACTGGCCGCCGCTGTTCGCGCCCTCGTGCACTCCGCCGGGGCCGTGGCCGCGATGAGTCACCTGCGCAGGGAGGCTCCGCGACTGGGCCTGCGGGAGGCGAAGGCCTACGTCACGAGCGTTCGGGACGGCGCCGAACCACCGGAAGAGCTGGCGAGCCTTACGCGGAAGGAGCCGAAGTGGCCGCTCCTGCCCATCGAGACACTGACCCGAGGGCCGTTGGCGCCCGCAGTGGAAGAGGGTGCCCTTGGCGGGGACTCAACGGCGTGACTCGCCCGGGTCGGCGCCCCGTTCGCCGAACCCGGGCAGCCACCGGCCGCTGACCGGCGTCTACGGGCGCCAGTCGGCCTCCAGGTCGTGGGAGTCGGTCTTGGTGAGTTGGGTCAGTGCGGTGCCGTCGGCCCGTACCCGGTAGAGGTGTTCGGGGTCCGCGTCGTCGGTGCCGCCACGGGTGAAGACCAATTGGCGGCCGTCCGGGGACCAGGAGGGGTACTTGTCGTTGGCGCGGGCCGCGGTGATGCGGTGGAGCGCGGTGCCGTCGGGGCGGACGACGTAGAGGTGGGCGAAGCCGGTGGAGTCCACCCGGCTGAAGACGATGTGGTTGCTGTGCGACCAGTCGGGCGTCCCGTCGTGGGAGCCGGGACCCGTAATCGCTGTCTGCTTGAGGGTGGACAGCTGGATCCGTATCAGCCTGCTGGTGCCGCTCGCGTCCGCGCGGTTGAACGCCAGGTACTTGCCGTCCGGGGACCACGTCGGATGGAGGTCGTCCGCCGCGGTGTGGGTGAGTCGGGTGGCGGCGGTGCCGTCGATGTCGGCCACGTAGATCTCGCGCTGGGTGCCCACCGGCTTGGAGTAGGCGATCCGCTTGCCGTCCGGGGACCACGCCGGGTCGGAGGCGCCCTTGGTGCCGGGGACGGCCTTCAGGTCGCCGCCGGTGGTCTTCATCGTCCAGATGCCGTCGATGGCGCCGCCCGATCCATAGCGGACAAAGGCCACCCGCTTGCCGTCCGGCGACCAACTGGGCATCACGTCGCTGACGGCGGCGGTGTGGGTGAGAGGGACGGGAGTGCCGCCGCTGGGGGGGATCGCGTAGAGGTCTTCCGTGGGCGCCGCCGCCGTGTAGCGGGCGAAGACGATGCGCTGGCCCTCAGCCGCCCCCGCGTCTCCCGCGGCGCCGAGGGTCAGCGGCGCGGCCATGGCGATGGCCACGGCGGTGACCGCCGCCCGGCGCCGTGCGGTGCCGTGTGCGCCGGTCCTGCCGATTCTTCGCTCGCTTGCGGCGGTTCTGCCGTCGCCGGTGCCCTGCTGATGGTGTGTCAAGGTGTCCACCCCGATCCCTCCGTGCGGCCTGCTTCCGGCCGCTTCGGCGCGTAAACATCCCACCGATGGGGCTCCAGGGGAAGAAAGTTCACGTGGTCATACGAGCCCTGTGACGTGGTGCGTACACGGCTGTCACACGCGAGGGACCCGAGGTGCGGGAGTACGTGCCCGAGGCGCCCTATCCAGGCCGCCGTGCGGTATGGCAGGCTCCGGTCCGGCCGGAGCGGGTGGACGGTAGGGCATCAGTCGTCCGCTTGCGCGCGGCGGCGTAGAGCGTGCCTGCCGCTGGTGGCCACATCGCACGAGCCATGCGACGGGAGGCTGATCGGCAATGCACACATCACGCCGTAGCACAGCACGGACGACGGCACTGGCACTCGCGGCCGCCGCGGCACTCGCGGTCGGCGCGACGGCGACCACCCCTGCGGCGGGGGCACCCGCGGTGAAGAAGCAGGGACCGACCTCGGTGGCCTATATCGAGGTGAACAGCAACAGCATGCTCAACGTCGGCAAGTACAGCCTGGCCAACGGCGGCGGCAACGTCTTCGACATCGCCGTGGTGTTCGCCGCCAACATCAACTACGACACCGCCAAGAAGTCGGCGTACCTGTACTTCAACCCCAACGTGCAGCGCGTCCTCGGCAACGCGGCGACCCAGATCCGCCCGCTGCAGGCGAAGGGCATCAAGGTGATGCTGTCGGTGCTCGGCAACCACCAGGGCGCCGGATTCGCCAACTTCCCGTCCAAGGCGGCCGCTTCGGCCTTCGCGAAGCAGCTGTCCGACGCCGTGAGCACGTACGGACTCGACGGCATCGACTTCGACGACGAGTACGCCGAGTACGGCAGGAACGGCACCGGCCAGCCCAACGACAGCTCGTTCGTCCACCTGGTCTCGGCGCTGCGGGCCAACATGCCGAACAAGCTGATCTCGCTCTACAACATCGGCCCGTCGGCGACGAGACTGTCCTACGGCGGTGTGAACGTCTCGTCGAAGTTCAACTACGCCTGGAACCCGTACTACGGCACCTGGGGTGTGCCCGGAATCGCCCTGCCGAAGGCGAGCCTGTCACCGGCGGCCATCGACTTCGGATCGACGTCCCCGACGACCGCGGCGAGCCTGGCCAGGCGGACCGTCAGCGAGGGCTACGGCGTCTACCTGACCTACAACCTGGACGGCTCCGACCGGCACACCTATGTCTCCAGCTTCACCCGGCAGCTGTATGGAAGCGATGCCGTGTACACCCCCTGAGCGCACGAGGGAGGCCAGTGGCGGCTGTTGCAGGACGGTGACAAAGGCGGGGCAACGCGTTCGAGGCGAGGGATATCTCTTCAGGCAAGAAGCGAGCAAAGGGCACCAACTCGCTGAAGCGCGAGATCCGGTGCTTTTCGACCGAGAGGGATATTCATGGCCATCACCAAGCGGCACTCCCTGCGTATCGCTGCCGTGGGCGTCGTCAGCGCGGCGTCCGTCGTCCTCGCGGGAACCGTTGCCTCGGCCGCCACCCCGGCTGCCGCCGCCTCCGCCCCGCAGGCGACCGCCGCCAAGGCCGGTATCACCGCCAAGCCTTCGGTGACCTCGGTGAAGGCGTGGCAGCTGTTCCGGGTCACCGGCACCGCGACCGGCATGAAGGCGGGCAGCAAGATGGTCCTCCAGCAGAAGCAGGGCGCCAAGTGGGTCAGCCTGCCCGCAGCCACCCCGCTCAGCTCCAAGGGCACCTACTCGCTCGGCGTCAAGCTGGGCCTGAAGGGCAAGAACGACCTGCGGATCGTGAGCGGGAGCACCGCCTCGCCGGTGTTCAACGTGACCGTTCGCTGACCTCCCGTCCCGCACGGCCCCACAGCCCGTGGCCTCCTCCGGCCGCGGGCTGTTGGCGTTCCGTGCTGCGGTAATTCGCTTGACCTGTAGATGGGGCAGCGCTGCACTGTGGCGGGACGCCACGACCGGTGGTGCCGGTATCGCGGGAGGCAGTCGCAGCAATGGAGATCCGTTCCACGACCGACCAGGACCTGGATGTCTTCGTCGACACCCTCCATACCCCGTTCGGTCGCTTCCCGGCCGCTCCGGCCGAGGGCGGCGGGGCCTGGTGGTCGGCGCTCGAAATGGACCGCGGCCTGTTCGCGGTGGCGGCGGACGGGCGCCTCATCGGCACGGCCGGTGCGTACTCCTTCGAACTCACCCTGCCCGGCGAGATCCTCGCCCCGGCCGCAGGGGTGACCGCCGTCGGCGTCGTGCCCTCGCACCGGCGTCAGGGCGTGCTCACCGCGATGATGCGGCATCAACTCACCGAGCTGCGGGCCCGAGGGGAGTTCCTTTCCGTACTGCTGGCCTCCGAGGCGCTGATCTATCGCAGGTTCGGGTACGGACCGGCGACGTACACCCACCGGCTGACGGTTCCTCGCCACAAGGCCGCCTTCGCCCTGCCCCGGGCGGGCGGTCAGGCGGGCTCGGACACCGGCTCGATCGAAGTGCTGCGGCGTGCCGACTGTGTCGAGATCCTGGAAGAGGTCTACGACCGCTACCGCCGCGCACAGCCCGGCGCGCTGTCCCGGCCGCACCGCTGGTGGGCCGTGGGCGCGGGGCAGCCCCCGATCTCGCGGGCGCCGCGCTACGTCGCCGTCCACCGTGACTCCGACGGCGTTCCCGACGGGTACGCCAGCTATGTGGTCGCCGATCCCGGCACCCTGACGGTCGACGAGACCATCGCCGCGGACGACGCCGTCTTCACCGCTCTGGCCCGGTTCGTCCTCGGACACGACCTGGCCAGTGAGGTCGTGTTCAAACACGTCCCGCCCGAGCACCCGCTGCGCTGGCAGCTCGCGGACTTCCGCGCGGGGCAGGTGAGCGACGACACCGACTGGCTCTGGGTGCGGCTCCTTGATGTGCCGCGTGCGCTGACCGCGCGCGGCTGGTTCATGGACGGCGAGCTCGTCCTCGACGTCGACGACCCGTTCCTCGGCGAGCACGGCCGCTACCTGCTGACCGTCCGGGACGGCAAGGCCGAGTGCGTCCCGACGGACCGGGAGCCCGACCTGTCCCTGGACGTGAGCGACCTCGGCTCGATCTACCTCGGCGGCACCGCCCCGAGCCTGCTCGTACGGGCCGGACGCATCCGCGCCCACCGCCCGGGCGCGGCCGCCCTCGCCGACGCCCTCTTCCGGGCCGAGCGCGCCCCGCACTGCCTGCACTGGTTCTGACCGCGCCCTCGCCGACCTTGGGCGGCCGAGGAAGGCGACTGCTGCGATCAGGCCGTCGCCGGGTCCTCGACGGGCAGGCCCAGGTGTTCGGCGACGGTGGTGAGGGCCGTCCCCAGGGGGAGTGCGACGCGGGTGACGGCGTGCTGGTCGCCCCGGGTCGGGTCCCGGTTGACGATCAGCACCGGAGTCCCGGCCTGGGCGGCCTGGCGTACGAAACGCAGCCCGGACATCACCGTGAGCGAGGAGCCCAGGACCAGCAGGGAGGTCGCCTCGCCCACCAGCGTGCGGCAGTGCGCCACCCGCCGGGGCGGAACGGCCTCACCGAAGAACACCACGTCCGGCTTGAGGACGCCGCCGCAGACGGTGCAGGGCACCACGTGGAAGTCCCCGACCTGTTCGTCGGTGAGGTCGGCGTCGCCGTCGGGGTTGAGCGCGGCGGCCACCGGCGCGAAGCCCGCGTTGGCCTCCTCCAGCCGCCGGGCGAGCTCACGGCGCGGGCTGAAATCGCCGCAGGAGAGGCAGACGACCCGGTCGAGGCTTCCGTGGAGCTCCACCACCGCGTCGCTGCCCGCGGCCTGGTGCAGCCCGTCGACGTTCTGGGTGATCACACCGCTGAGCAGGCCGTGCCGCCCGAACGCGGCCACGGCCCGGTGCCCGGCGTTGGGCCGGGCGCGGCCGAAGGTGCGCCAGCCGAGATGGCTGCGCGCCCAGTACCGGCGCCGGGCACCGGCGCTGGAGGTGAAGTCCTGGTAGGTCATCGGCGTGTGCCGGCTGAGGCTTCCGCCCTCGCCCCGGTAGTCGGGGATGCCCGACTCCGTGGAGAGACCGGCCCCGCTGAGCACCAGCACACCGCCGGTGTTCAGCGCATCGGCGACCGGCCCCGGATCCGTGGTGCCGGGCGGCAGGCTCGCATCGGGGGTCCAGCTGAGTGTGGGGCGCATGCGCATACAGCCAGCGTACGAAAACGGGCGGGACACCGGCACGGAGTCGTTCTGTGCGGGGGGCGCGGCCACTCCGTACGGGCCGGTCATTCTCCGTCCGCACCGCCCACCGGGCCACTGCCCTGGGGAGCCGCGCGGCGCAGCGTGCGGATCGCCGGGACCGCGAACAGCGCCGCACAGCCCGCCAGGCAGGCGCCCGCCGACACCAGCAGCAACCGCTCCGGGGCGACCAGACCGGTGGCCGGGCCCGCCAGGATCTGGCCGAGCGCCATCCCGGACACCGAACCGGCCTGCTCGTACGCGGTGACCCGGTTGAGCACCGCGGGCGGGGTGTGGGTCTGCACGCTGGTCGCCCACATCACCGACCAGAACGCCCAGGCGCCGCCGCCCAGGACGTGGCCCGCCAGCAGCACCGGCAGATCGGCGCCCAGCGCCACGCAGAGCGGCAGCACCGCGTACAGCGTCATCGCCACCGCCCCGGCGGCCAGCGGTCGGGCGGGGCGCAGCCGCAGGGCCAGCAGGCCGCCGAGCACCGTTCCGACGCCGAGGGAGGAGACCGCCAGGCCGTAGGCGTTCGAGCCGAGCCGGGCGCTGACCAGAGTCGAGCCGAGCGGGATCAGCGGACCGAAGAGCAGTACGCCGTAGCCCATCCAGATCAGGATCACCGCCCACATCCAGGTGCGTGCGCGGAACTCCAGCCAGCCCTGGCGCAGGTCGCGGCGGAGCGAACTGCCGGTGGGGGCGGGGGAGTCGGTGCCGGCCGGGGTTTCCAGGGGCGCGCCGCCCCGGGCGAGCGGGATGAGCGCCAGGCACAGGGCGCTGAGCACGAAGGTGCCGGCGTCGATCGCGTACACGGTCCCGGCGCCCGTCAGCGTGATCAGCAGTCCCGCCAGCGCCGGGCCGACCAGTTGGGCGAGTGCGTCGGCCACCTTGAGCGTGGCGTTGGCCCGCTGCGGCTCGCGGGCGACCAGGGGGATCATTCCGTTCACCCCCGGCAGGAACATCGCGACGGCCGCTCCGGCCAGCGCCGCCATGGACACCAGCAGCCAGAACGGCGGTGTTCCGGCGAAGAACGCGGCAGCGAGCACACCCTGGGTGAGCACCCGGGCGAGGTCCGCGCCGACCATCATCCGGCGCGCGCCGAACCGGTCGGCGAACACCCCGCCGAACAGGACCAGGAGGACGAACGTTCCGGTCCAGACGCCGAGGACGTAGCCGACCCCGGAAATCCCGTACACCGCGCCGACCGCGAGCGCGGTGGCCACCGGCATCATCGCGTCGCCGACCAGGGAGACGGAGCGAGCGGTGAAGTAGAGGGTGAAGCGCCGGTCCCACAACGGGGGCAGGGCAGTTGGCGGATCGGTCCGGGTGGTCTGGGCGGTGTGCGTCTGCGTGGTGGTCACCGTACAGATATTGGACTGGACCAATCGATCAAACCCAGTGTCCCAACCGACACGATGGGGTACTTTCGCGCCATGACGCCCCGCTCGCGGCCGAAACCCCCGGCGCCGCACCGGGTCGTGGCCCTGCTGCAACCCCCGCAGTCGGCGTTCACGCTGGCCTGCGCGAGCGAGGTGTTCGGCGACCACGGCCCGGCGCTACCCGCCCGCTACACCTTCGAGGTCTGCACCGAGCACCCCGGCCCGGTGCGCACCCAGGACGGCTACGACATGCTGGTCACGGCGGGCCTGGACGCGTTGGAGCGCGCGGACACCGTGCTGATACCGGGCTGGCAGCAGCCGCCCGGCACCGAGGTGCCGCCCGCGGTGGTCGCGGCGGTCCGCCGGGCGCACCGGCGCGGCGCGCGGGTCGTCGCCCTCTGCTCGGGCGCCTTCGTGCTTGCCGCCGCCGGACTGCTTGACGGCCGGCGGGCCGCCACCCACTGGGCCAGGGCCGCCGAGCTGGCTGCCCGGTTCCCTCAGGTCCGGGTCGACCCGGCGGTGTTGTACGTGGACCACGGCGACGTCGCCACAAGCGCCGGGTCGGCGGCCGGGGTGGACCTCTGCCTGCACCTGGTGAGCGCCGATCAGGGCGCCGCGTACGCGATGCGGATCGCCCGGCAGATGGTGATGCCGCCGCACCGCGAGGGCTGCCAGTTGCAGTACGCCGAACTGCCCACCTCCGGATCGGTCACCGACTCGCTGGCCCCGCTCCTCGAGTGGCTGTCGGGGCGCCTCGACCAGCCGGTCAGCGTCGCCGACATGGCGGTCCGCTCCCAGGTCTCGCCCCGCACGCTGACCCGGCGCTTCGCCGAGCAACTGGGCATCAGTCCCGGGCGCTGGCTGCTCGACCGGCGGATCGCCGCCACCCGGGCGCTCCTTGAGGAGACCGACCTGCCGGTGGAGACCATCGCGCGCAAGGTCGGCCTCTCCTCGGCCGTCAACCTGCGCCGCCGCTTCCACGAGGCCCTGCGCACCACGCCCGCCGCGTACCGGCGCGCGTTCCGCGCGGAGAGGGCCGGGTAGGCCGAAGCCGGGCGAACCGCCACTCGATGACACCGTGTGCGCCAAGTGTCCATACGCACAACGGTGTTGGGTCTGAGATCTCTCCCGTCGCCCCTCTTGCCCGTTCGTTCGACTTCGATGAAACTGGCATGCGCTTGACAACATCTCCACCGAACCTTCTCGTTCTGCACACAGAAAGGACCGTCATGAGCCCTGTGGCACTGCAGATCCGCGACGCCGGCCCGCTCGACGTGGCCGTGGAGGAAGAAGAGATCCCGTTCGAGGAACAGGCCGACCCGAGCCGTGGCCTCCAGGCGTGTCTGGCGGACCCCTGGGTGACGGCCACGACCCGCTTCGCCTGCGACTAGGCGAGGAGCGCGAGTGGCGGCCGGACCGGCCTGGGCCGGTGAGGACAGGTCCGGGACGGCCGTCACTGGCGAGATGTCACCGCCGCCCGGAACAGTGCACCACGCGTCGAGCCCGGAACACCCCCTCGAAGAGCAACTCGGAAACCTGCTCACCGACTGCGAGCGGCGTCTCGTCGCCGACGAACAGTGGCTCTACCTGTTCGCTCCCCGCCCTCGGGCAAGTGAACTCCCCAGCCACGGTTGGAAACTGCACATATCCGCCCGCCCGGAGGACCTTTCACGGGTCGCCGACCTGATCGTCCCTGTGCTGCAGCGCTATGTCTGCGACGCCAAATTCGCCCGCGACGCAGCGGTGTTGGGCCTGATGAACAGTGGAGCCCTCGATGCCGCGCTCGTCGGGAAAGCGGTCACCGTCTACCCGCGACCGCAGGATGTGACGGCGCTGGGCGGTGAACTCGCCGATCTGCTGGCCGGTTGGCCCGGCCCCCGGGTGCTCAGCGACCGGCAGATCCGCTCCGACGCCCCCGTCTACTACCGGTACGGCCCGTTCCGGGCCACGGGCACCGAAGACGCCGCGCTCCTCATGACCGGCCCTGACGGGACGCGCTTCGTCGGGCGGGCGGGCACGCGCTACCGCCAACCACCCTGGACCGCCGACCCGTTCCGGGCCGCCGTCACACCGCCCACAGGCCGTCCTGCCCGACTGATCGGCGGGCGATACCGACTCACCTCGGGCATCGCCCGTTCCCCCCACGGCGACGTCTACCGCGCCGTGGACACCGCCTCCGGCGAGCGCGTGATCGTCAAACAGGCCAGGGCCTACGTCGGCGAGGGCCCCGACGGCGTCGACGCCCGCGGCCGTCTGCGCCACGAGCAGGCCGTTCTGCGAGCCCTGGCGGGCGTCGAAGGCGTCCCCCAGGTGCGCGACCACCTCCGCCACGGCGACGACGAGTACCTGATCACCACCGACTGCGGACCCCGTGACCTGCGCCGCGAAGTACTCGGCCACGGGCCGTACGGGCCCGCCGCCGAACCCGCGCCCGCAGCCACCGCGACAGCGAACCACCGCGAAGTCGCCGCGTTGGCACGCCGTCTGCTGGCCGTGCTCGACGCGGTGCACGCGCGCGGTGTCGTGGTGGGCGACCTCAAACCGTCCAACGTGGTGCTCGGCGAGGACGACACCGCGTACCTCGTCGACTTCGGCGTCAGCGCACTGCACGGTGACCGGCCCGCCGGGGCGACGCCGGGCTACTCGATGCCGGTGTACCGCGCGGACGAGCCGCCCGGACCGGCCGACGACCTGTACGCGCTCGGCGCGACCCTGTACTTCGCGCTGACCGGCATGGACCCGGTGGTCGTCGACCGCGATGCGGCTGTCAACCGGGTCCGCACGCTCGCGTGCCTTGCCGCCGTGCTCCCAGGCGCGTCGCACCGGTCGGGGCGCGAACTCGTCGCCGGTCTCCTGGACGCCGACCCGGTACGGCGTGTCGCCTGCGCACAGCGGTGGCGCGGCCGCCCGGCACCACTGGCCACCGGGCACCGGCTCCCGTCACCACCGAGAGTCACCCGCGGCCTCCTGGACGACCTGATCGCGCACACCGTCACGACCTGCGCAACCGCCGCCGCCGAACTGCCCGCAGGACCGCAGCCCCCGCACGGGCAACTGCACTTCGGGCTGACCCTCTACGACGGGGCGGCCGGTGTGGGCCTGGAGCTGCTGCACCACCCGGAACACCCCGGCGTACCCCAGGCCGTGGCCGACCTCGCCCATCGCACCGCCCGCCACACCGCCTTGCCGACGCTGACCACCGCGCTGTACACCGGCCGCACCGGCGTCGACCTCTTCCTCGGCGCCGCCGCCGAACTGACCGGCACAGACGAGGAGTTCGTCCCTCCGCCGAGCTTGCGGCCTTACGACGACACCGGTGACCAGATCGGCGGTGCGGCGGGTGCCGGGAGCGGGCTGTTGGCGCTGGCCCGGCGTGCGTACGTGGTGGGGCGGGACGAAGAGGCCGACGCGCGGTCGGCCGCGGCGGGGGAGTGCGTCCGCGCCCTGCTGGCCATGGAGGCCGGGCGGGAGCGTCCGGAGCCGCAGCGTTCGGCGGCGGCGTCCGAGGCGGCGTTCCCGTTCGGCTTCGCCCACGGCCGGGCGGGCGTCGTCCACTTCCTGCACGCCTACCACCGGTTCACCGGTGATCCGGCCGCCGGTGCGGCCGCCCGCTCGGGCCTTGACGAACTCGCCTTCCACACACCGCGCCTGCTGGCGCTGGCAGCCCGCCCCGAGGCCCACCGGCGCTACGGGTCCTGGTGCCGTGGACTCGCCGGGATCGGAGCCCTGCTGATCGAGGTGGGCGGACACGAGGGGGACCCGCGCCTGACGGACCTGGGGGTGCGGTGCGCCTGGGCGTGCCGCGACCTCGCACCCCGGATGAGCCCGGTGTCCCAGTGCTGCGGGCTGGCCGGTGTCGGCGAACTGCTCATCGACGCCGAGGCCGCCACCGGCGACGGCCAACTGCACCGCGCCGCCGAGGACGTGGCGGGCCTGATCCTGTCCCGCAGCGGTGGCACCCTGCGGCGACCGGTGTTCCCCGACAACACCCTGGCCTCGTCGGGACCGGGGTGGGCCACCGGCAGCGCGGGCGTCCTGTCCTTTCTGCGTCGCCTGCGCGACCACGGGGGTCCGCGCCTGTGGAACGACGGCACACCGGCCCCGCGCAACCCCTCTCGGGGCCCTGAGCGCCAGTAATGCCCTTGCGCCCCTGTGTTATCACTTTCGGAGGGCCGCTTCGGCGGGCCGTGCACACCCGAAAGCAAGAGGGAGACGCCAACGTATGAGTACGCCACCATCGCGCCCGGGAGCGGAGCGGACTGACGGATCATCCGTCCGGATCGGTGCTCTCGTTCCGTTGACCCGGCCCGGCTGGGTCGAGGCGGGTCGGCACCTGCTCGCGGGACTGGAGCTGGCGGTCGGCGATGTCAACGACGCCGGCGGGATCGACGGAAGGCCGCTTGAGCTGGTGGTCCGGGACAGCGCGGCCGACCCGCACCGGGCCGCGGCGGCCGTGGACGAACTGGCCCGGCTCGGCGTGGCAGCCGTGGCGGGGGAGTACCACAGCGTCGTCGCCCGTGCCGCTGCCGCCCGGGCCGACGCCCTCGGCCTGCCGTTCCTCTGCTCGTCGGCGGTGCTCGACGCGCTCACCGAACAGCCGACGGACTGGGTCGCGCGCCTCGCCCCGGCCCAGTCCCACGGCTGGCGGATCTACGCGGACTTCCTCCTCGGCGCGGGCCACAGCCGCATCGCCGTAGCGGCCGAGCCGAGCGTCTACTGGGCATCCGGGACGCGCATCCTGCGGGACCACCTCACCCCGCGCGGCGCCACCGTCGTCGAACTCGACCTGCGCGCGCTCACCCCCACCGCCTTGTGCGACGCACTCGTCGACCACCGCGCGAGCGCCCTCCTCCTGCTGGCCGGCCACCCGGAACCCGCGGTGCCGACCGTCAAGGCCGTCCGCCGCGACCAGCGCCTCGCCGACATCATGATCGGCGCTCCGGCCGGGCAGCCGGAGTTCGCCGAATGGGCGGCGTTGCTGGGCGACGACGGGGCCGCGATCCCGTTCCTGCGCTACCTGCCCGAGCGTCTCGGCCCGCTGGGGATACGAGTCGAAACGGCCCTGCGCGAGCGGCTGGCCCAGGCACCCTCCTTCGTCGCCTTCGAAGGCTACGACACGGTCACCGTCCTCGCCGACGTGCTGCGTTCGCACGGCACGGACCGGGCGCGCACGGCCGCGTCCTGGCCGCGCGTCGCAGTCGAAGGCACCCGTGGGCAGATCCGGTTCTCCCGTACGTCGGGCATCAGCGTGTGGCAGTGGGTGTGGGCGCCCGTCCAAGTCGTCGATCGGGATCCGGCGGAGGCCGATCGCTTCCGGGTCCTTCACACCGGCTGACCGGTGCGGCGCGGCCCAGGCGGTCAGCGGATCCTGTGCTCCGTCCAGAACGGGCCGAGGTCCGTCGCCGTCGCCGCCTGTGCCGCGCGCTTGAAGTCCGCGGTGGTGGAGACGCCCAGCCAGTGGTCTCGTACATAGCCGTGCAGCATGCGTGCCATCGCCGGGGCGCCCAGGACGCGCTCCAGATCGTGCAGGGCGCAGGCGCCGCGCAGGTAGACGACTTGGACGTACTCCGAACGGCGGCCGTCCGCGTAGTAGGCCATGGACTGGGTGAGGGCGGCCGTGCCGCTGGGCCACTCGCCCTGGTCGGGCCAACAAGCGGCGGTGTCCTCCCGGTAGTACAGCTGGTTCGCGTACTGGGCGAAGGACTCGTCCAGCCAGGGCGAGGCGAACTGGTCGTTGCCGACGATGCCGTAGAACCACTGGTGGGCGATCTCGTGGACGGCGCCCGAGCCGTCCGGTTCGGTCCACAGCAGGACGAGCCCCGGGAACTCCATGTTGCCGAAGTCGTCGAGGGTGTCGCTCATGACGAGGTCGAGCTCGCCGTACGGGTAGCGCCCGAACCGCTTCCCGAACTCGTCCACCGACCCGGAGGCGTCCCGCACACTGGTGGCGACGCCCTCGGGGGAGGTGGTGGCGGTCCAGTACGCGTTCAGCCGGATGCCGCCGGGCGTGGTCACCGTCCGGGACCGGAAGGGGCCCGCCGCCCACGCGAAGTCCCGCACCCCGTGCGCGACACTCGTGGTGACGGTGCGGCCGGGTGCGCCCGCATGCCGGGTGGTGGCGCCCGTCGCGGGAACGACGAGCGCACTGGGGTGGTCCAGGACGACCCGGAAGTCACCGGCCAGGGTGTAGAAGCTCTCGCCGAAGCCGACGTCCGGGTCGAGGTGGGGGCCCTGCGCGTCGCGTACGGACAGCAGGGGCAGCGCGTTGCCGAGGTAGCGGTGTGCGCCGTCCTTGCCGAAGCGGTGGATCCGGTCCGGGACGGTGATCGCGACGTCGAAGGAGACGCTCGTGCGCGCCCCGTACGGAAGCGGCGCGGGCAGGTCGATCCGCAGCGCGGTGCAGCCGACGGTGAGCGGTCGCGGGGTGCCTCCGGCGATCCTGCCGACCCGGACCGGGGACGGTTTGCCCGGGGCCCCGCAGCCGTCGGTGCCGTTGCCCCACAGTCGTATGTCGACCGAACTGAGCGGGGTTCGGGAGGCGTTGCGGAAGGACACAGTCTGGCGGCCGGTCCAGTGCGAGCCGTCGTCGTCGGCGCGCAGTGCCACGTCGTACGAGGGATGGTCCGGTGTCGCCGCCCGCACGGGAGCCGCGGGGTCCTGCGCCGCGGCCGTCCGGGGGAGGATCAGCAGGACGGCCGCGAGGGCGAGCAACGGCGCCCGCCAGAACCTGAGCGAGGTCATGACAGGCACGCTAGAACGGCGTGCGCCCGGACGGGCGGGTTCCGAGGCACTTCGCGAAGCTCCGCGAGGGCCGGGGCCGTTGGATGTCGGCCCCGGCCCTCGCGGGCAGTGGTCGGTCAGACGCGGTCGGCGGCGATCAGTAGGTACTGGAAGGAGCCGTCCTCGTACGAGTTGAGGAAGGCCTCTTCGATGCCGGTGACCAGGGAGGACGTGGCGCGCAGCTGCCAGTAGGGCGTGGTCGCGGCCGTCAGGTCGATGACGGCCTGCGGTACCAGGCGGTTGTCGGCCATGGCGCGCAGGTACTCCCTGCGGGAGTGGATGTTGCATTCGAAGTGGGCGTTGATCTGGGAGACCCACTTCGAGGGCTGGCCGTAACGCGGGTTCCAGCAGCCGGTGATGGTCACATAGCGGCCACCGACCCGCAGGACGCGGGAGTGTTCGGCGAAGAGGTCCTCCAGGTCGACGTACATGCTCGACTCGTTGTTCCAGGAGGCCGCGGCCTGCCCGGTCTCGAAGGGCATGTCGAGCATGTTGCACACGCGGGCGCGGACGTGGTCCTCGATGTCGAGTTCGTGGGCGCGCCGGTTGGCGAAGTCGGCCTGCTTGGCGGAGAGGGTGACGCCCTCGACGCTGCAGCCGAACCGCTGGTGGGCCATGACCATCGACCCGCCCCGCCCGCAGCCGGCGTCCACGAGCGTGTCGGCACGCCCGATGGTGCCGAGGTGGTCCAGCAGGACTTCGGCCTGTGCCGACTCCAGGCGGTGCAACTCGGCGATCAGCTTCTTCTCGTACTCGCTGTCGGCGGTGTCCCCGAGGGCGGCGTGGTCGACGTCGCCGATGCCGTAGTGGTGGTGGTACAGCCCGTCGACGTCGCCGAGACGCAGATTGACGGGCCTGGCCTCCTGGTCCCAGTAGCGGGCGATGTCCCCTTGGTAGGGCGACGCCGGGGCGGGGATGAAGGGGGAGGTGTTGGTGGTGAGCTCGGTGGTCACAGGAATGTCCACTCCTTACCAGAAATCGGGCAGGCTGTATCGGTAGGTGTTGGTCTGGTGCCAGTAGTGGTTGCCGTCGACCCACACCGCCACTCCGCGCAGGAAGCGCAGCAGGCTGGGTACGGGGCAGGCGGCGGCCACGGCCGCGGCTTCGGCCTCGAAGTCGTGCATGAGCTGGTTGTGGACCTCGACCGCCTTGAGATAGGCGTCCCTGTCGGACATGCCCTCACGTTCGGCGATCACCACCGGCAGGTTCAGGTGGCGGCCGGGGCTTTCGAGTTCCTTGGTGTACGAGTACAGGTCGTTGACGATGGTCGTGGCGTTGCCGGCGAGTGCGATGACGCGCTGCACGTCGGGCCGGGCGTGCAGGTCGGCCGGCAGTTCGTAGCCGCCGACGGTGTCGGTGATGGTGGGACAGGGGCGGAAGTTGTTGAACTGGCGCATCGCCAGGTACTCCCACACCTCGGGAACGGTGTCCGTCTCGGCCCACGCGGCCTCGGCGAGGTATCCCAGGTGCAGCCGGGCCATGTCGTGCCGGAACCGGTCGGCCTGCGAGGCGGTGGCCTGCTGGAGGAGGTACTCCATGGCGGAGCGGTAGGCGCGCCGGGGTGCGTCCGACTGGAGCGAGGCGGTCCACTCCGGCTCGTACTCCTTCGTGGTGTGCAGCGGGTCGAGGGCGGTGTGTGCCAGCAGGAGGCGGCTGCCGAGACCGACGGGTGAGCCCCCGTGGTCCTCGCAGTAGCAGTCGTCGACCGCGTTCTCGGCGACCATCAGCCGTGCGGCGACCATCAGGTGGTCGATGGTGGGAGCGTCCGGATGGCAGGCGACCATGTAGCGGGCGACGGAGAAGCCGTCGAACTGGTCCTCCCACTCCGGTGGGTAGGCCTGGACCTCGTCCACCGCCCATGTCTTGATCCTGCGGCCGACCTCCTCGACCCGCGCCGGGTCGGGCGGTAGCACCGGGTGGTGGTAGAGGCCCGGGATCGGGGTGCCCTCCGCCGGTGCCGCCGGAGCCGGGGACGGCTCGGACAGGCCCAGCTTCAAGCCGGCCGTACCCAGACCGGTGGGACCCCGCAGGACCTGCTCCAGGATCGAACTCAGCTGCCGCACCTCGGCGGCGGCACCGTCTTCCACGTGCTGCGCGACCAGGTCGCCACCAGGGGCGTCGTCGAGTGCGGTCTCGTCCGGGCCGGCGGTCTCCAAGTCTGGAGGAGCGGTACTCGCGGCAAGTACGGGGGCGGGGGGCGGCCCTGGCAGGCAGGGCCGGGCACTGGCTTCCACACCGGCTTCCGCGCATGCGGCAACGATGTGCTCCCCGAAACGGGCCGCAGCGGCCGGCAGGCTCGACTGCACAGGGGCAGCACCGGGATCGGGCATCCGTAGCTCCTTGATGGGGTGAGGCAGGTGCCCGGGACCCGGGCATGTTCGACCAGCGGCCGGGGAGAGGCCCGGGCCGTGGGGACGCTGGACGGCTTCCCTAGTCGCCCCAGCGGGAGATCTGCACGTTTTCCAGCACGCCGAGCGCGTTGGGCACCAGGATCGCGGCGGAGTAGTAGGCGGTGACCAGGTACGAGATGATCGCCTGCTCGTTGATGCCCGTGCGGCGCACCGAGAGCCCCGGCTCGTACTCGTCCGGCAGGCCGGTCTGGCGCAGCCCGATGACGCCCTGGTTGTCCTCGCCGATGCGCATGGCGAGGATCGAGCTGGTGCTCTCCTTGCTGATGGGGATCTTGTCGCAGGGCAGGATCGGCACGTCCCGCCACGCCCTGACCAGCTGCCCGTAGAGGTCGACATGGCCCGGATAGATCCCGCGGGCGTTGAACTCGCGCCCGATCGCCGCGATCGTCCTGGGGTGGGCGAGGAACAGCTTGGTGCCCCGGCGGCGGCAGAGCAGCTCGTCGAGGTCGTCCGGGGTGGGCGGGCCGGAGTGGGGCTGGATCCGCTGCTTGAAGTCGGCGTTGTGGAGCAGGCCGAACTCCCGATTGTTGATCAGCTCGTGCTCCTGGCGCTCGCGCAGCGCCTCGACGGTCAGCCTGAGCTGCTCCTCGGTCTGGTCCATCGGCCCGTTGTAGAGGTCCGCGACCCTCGTGTGGACCCGCAGGATCGTCTGTGCGACGGAGAGTTCGTACTCGCGCGGGTGGAGTTCGTAGTCGACGAAGGCGCCCGGCAGTCTCGCTTCGCCCTTGTGGCCGGCCGACATCCCGATCTCGGCCTCGCCGTAACGGTTCTGGCGCTGGCGGGGCAGCGAGCCGGCCTGCGCGATGTGGGCCCGCAGACTCGGGGCCCTGGACAGTACGGCGTCGAAGTCGGCCCGGGAGAGGGTGAGCAGCGTACCGGCGGTCTCGGCCGTGGCGGTGGAGTCCCAAGTGGCGTCGGCGCCCACGAGGGACTGCTCGCCGAAGTGGTGGCCGTCGGCGAGCACGCCGACGCCCACTTCGTCACCGTACTGGCCGACGGAGGTCTGGCGGATGCGGCCGTGGACGATCAGGTTGATCCCCTCGGCGGGGGCGCCGCGTTCGACCAGCACCTCGCCGGCGCGGAAGTCGCGCCGGACGCACCGGTCGGCGATCGCGGTCAGCACGTCGACGTCCTCGAAGCCGCGCAAAAGGGCCAGTTCGCCGAGCTCTTGGGGGATGACCCGGATGTCGGGACCGTCCTGGACGAAGGCGATGTACCCGTCGGTGACGGTGTAGCTCAGCCGTCGGTTCACCCGGTAGGTGCCGCCCTTGGCCTCCACCCAGGGGAGCATCCGCAGCAGCCAGCGGGAGGTGATCTCCTGCATCTGCGGTGCGGACTTGGTCGTGGTGGCCAGGTTGCGGGCAGCCGCGGTGCCCAGGCTTTGCTGCCGAGCCGGCTCCAGCTCCGATTCCGGGCTGGTCTCGATGGTCATCCGCCGGGCTCTCCTTCACGAGGGGGTAGTTCGGGGCACGCGGGCGAAACGAGGGCAGACCTCAGCGAGCCCGTCAGCTCCCGGGGACCAGTAAAGGGCCGGTGCGCCCGGCGCAGGGCAAGATCGGATGTTGTTACTTCGATGCAGTGGTCTTGCCCCGTATGACGTTTGGTCCGGGCGTCGAAAGTATTCGGACAGCTCGAACGCGAGCGCGCTTGGCGCACGGTGGCAGCCGACCCGTGGGGCGGCGTTTCGCATCCGGGTCGACGCGGCGCAGGTCGGGCGGTCCCCAGGCCTTGCGCCGGTCGGCTCACGTCCAGAAACGCCCCCAGTCGCGGGGCAGTTGTGTGCCGGGGACGCACGCGCCGGAGCGCGATAGTTCGAGCCACGTTCGATCATCCTCGGCTCTGGCTCCACGGAACGGGCGGCGCGATGCTGGAAGGCGTTACGGGCGGCGCCGGGACAGGGGGCAAGGGGTGGGAGCGCTGGAGACCTTGGAGCCGCAGGACCCTCGGCAGGCGGGGCGCTACCGGATCGTGGCGCGACTCGGCTCCGGCGGCATGGGCCAGGTGTACCTGGCGCGCTCACCCGCCGGGCGTCTGGTCGCGGTGAAGGTGGTACGTCCGGAACTGGCCGGCGAACCCGAATTCCGGCAGCGCTTCGCCCGCGAGGTGACCGCCGCCCGGCGGGTCAGCAGCGCCTTCACCGCAGGCGTGGTCGACGCCGACCCGGAGGGTTCCCCCGCCTGGCTGGCCGTCGTCTACGTACCGGGTGTCTCGCTGGACGAGGCGATCTCCGGGCACGGCCCCTGGCCGGCGCGGCCGGTACTCGCCCTGGGGGCGGGTCTGGCCGAGGCACTGGAGGCGATCCACGCGGCGGGGGTCGTCCACCGGGACCTCAAACCCTCCAACGTGCTTCTCGCCGCCGACGGCCCGAGGGTGATCGACTTCGGTATCTCGCTGGCCGGTGAGGACAGCGCGCTGACCCATACCGGCATGACGATCGGCACCCCTGGTTTCATGTCGCCCGAACAGCTCACCGGGCGGTCGGTCGGACCGGCCAGCGACATCTTCGCGCTGGGCGCGCTGCTGGCCTATACGGCCACCGGGGTCGGCCCGTTCGGCACCGGCACCCCGCACGCCCTGCACTTCCGTGCCGTATACGAACAGCCCGGCCTGGATTCGCTCTCACCCGAGCTGCGCCCTGTGGTCTCCGCATGCCTGGCCAAAGAGCCCGACGACCGCCCCACCGTGGCCGCGCTGCTCAACCAGCTGACCAGCGTGGGTGGTTGTGGCAAGGGCGAAGAGACGCCCGATGTCGCGCTGCTGCTCACCGAGTCCGGTTGGATGCCCGATCGGATCACCCGGCTCGTACGGGAGCACACCGATGCGTCCCTGCCTCAGACGCCACCCCCGGTGCTGCCGGACAAACCTGCGGCACCCCCCAACGTTCCCGCTCCGGCACCGCCACCCGCGCCGCCGCCCGCACTGCACCACGCGCCTACCCAGATCGGGGAACCGTCCGGCCCCGTCCCGGCCCCTCCGGCCGGTGCCGAGCTCCTCGGCACTCCCACGCCAAGGCCGCCACACCGTCGCCGTATACCGCCGCTGGTGGTCGCGTTGGGGGTGGCCCTGGCAACCTCGGCGATCGCGGCACTCGCGGTCTTCCTGGGGCAGACGGGTTCCAAGGGCCAGGGCGACGATGCTCTCGGCGAGGAGTCGACGGGCTCGCACTCCGACTACTCGCCGAGCACGGCGGAGACCCCGGAGGCCGACGCCGTGGAGTTCGCCAGGGCGCCCCAGGCCTGCAAGGCACTCACCACAGGGGCGCTCGAGCGGCTGCTGCCCGGCGTGACAGATACGAGCGGTACGGCCGGATCGCACAACACGGCCGACCACACCAGCTGTTACTGGAGCGGCAAGGACGACACCGACCACTTCCGCTTCCTCTCCGTCTCCCTGTGGCGCCACGACACCGACACACGCAGCGGCCGGCAGCACGCCAAGGACACCTACACGGACGTCATCGCCGACGTCCGGACCAGCACCAACGCCTGGAACATCAAGACGGTGCGCGTGTCCGACATCGGCGATCAGGTCACCGCCATGACCTCCGACTCGAAGACGAACAACCACAGCTACAAAGACGCGACGGTCGTGGTCCGTACGGGGAACGTCGTGGTCAGGGTCTACGACAGCGGCACGGGCTTCGCCAACGCGTCTGCGCCCACTTACGCGAGCGCGATGAGGGATGCGAGGTCAGCGGCGAAGGACGTCGTCGAATCGGTCGCCGATGCCAACAGGTAGCTCGGAGGCCGTGGGTACGACACCTGCATCGCGACGGCGCCTCGCCGCCGAGCCCACCGTGACGGGGACCGCTGAACTCCCCACGTAGTTCAGCGGTTCCTGCCCCCTTGGCTCCGACTCCTCACAGGACCGTGCGGGCCCGCCGTAGCGCCGCCTCGCGGTACGCGGCGAGCTCGGTGAGGGTGTGCTGTTCGTCGCGGCTCAACGTGGAGACGAGTTCACGTTGCACGCGCAGTGAGACGGCGGGCAGGTGGGCCCGTAGCGCGCATGCGCCGTCCGCGACCGCGACCGCGATCTCCCTGTGCCGGAACGCCTCGGCGCTGTCGGCCGTTCGCCGCTCTTTTCGCAGGGCGTCCTGGGCCTGTTCGGGGCTGCGGTACGGAAGTCCTCGGTCCGCCATGCAGGATCGCCATTCGGCCATGGCCCGCACATAGGCGGGAGCCGACGGCACACGCCGCCCCAGCTCGTTGTCGTACCTCTCGGGAACGTAGGTGATGCGTGCCCACAGAGCCGGGCTGCCGGCCAGACGGGACCGGCTCTCGGCGTCGCAGCCCTCGGTCGCCACGCGCACCTCGCCCCAGTCGGTCCCGCTCACGGTCACCTTCTTGTCGGGCGGTCCGTCGAGTGCCTGGTCGAAGGCTCTCTGCCGGGCCGCCGGCAGGGTCCGGTAGTAGCGGTCGACGGGCGCCGGGCCCGGTCCGGGAGCCTGTGACGGGGGCTGGGAGATGCCGTATCCGGTCCTGCTCCGGTCGGTCAGTTCCACGGCGGCCTTCTCGTCCTCGGGCGCGGGCCGTGCGGGAGGATCCGGCGCCGGATAGCGGAATCCCTTCTCCTCCATGCAGGCTCTGACGAGCCGGACCTCGGCCGACATCAGCGTGCGCTCGGTCGTCGGCCAGGTCCCGGAGTGCGTGGCGAGGTCGATTGCCGCGCCGCTGAGCCGTCCCGGTGACGACGTCCGCTCGGGCGGCGGGGTCGTCGACCGGTCGGCCGACTGCGCGCCCGCGCAACCGGCCGACACGGTGAGGAGCATCAGGGCCGACAACACGCAGCGCGTGCCCCTGGCCGACCGGTGCACTACGAGGAGCACCACTTGTTGGAGCTGATGGTGTTGTCGAAGGCGGCGTCGTGGTAGATCGTGCCGAAGTTGCCGACCTCGTCACCGCGGGCCAGGCTGTGCCACCTGCCTGACTTGCTGTAGTTCCGCAGCGAGTAGAAGTAGACCGTGCACTGCGTACCGCTGTTGCGGATGGAGCTGATGCAGTCCTCCCACCCGGCGTTGCAGGAGTGGGCCGAGTTGGGCAACGTGGCGAAGTTGGGGTTGTTCCCGGCCACCTGTCCCCGGTTCCCGGTGAAGTTCTGGCCGGGCCAGAAGCAGGCGTATCCGGAGGGGCAGGAGGCTTGTGCCCCCGACTCGCTCCCTGGCGCCTTGGCGGTGTGAGCGGAAGCCTGGGCCACGGGGAGGGTCCCCAGACCCAGCACCGCGGCGCCGATGCAGACAGCCAGCTTTTTCCTCACGTGTCCTCCTGGAAGACGGCGAGCGGTGACCGGTGGACCGGTTTCTCGCGCGCGGCGATGTGGCCGGGTACGCCCTTTCGTCCTACAGGGACCACCGGAACCATCGGTCGTGTTGGTGCGCTCCATGCTCGGCGCCGGGCATCGGGGACGCGATGGTTTCGGCTGTGGCCGAACTGTCGGATGCGGGGCGGTCTTTGACGGGTGCGCACGGCCCGAGCGACGGATGGGGGAGGACGTTTGCTGCGTCTGCGCTTCACCGCCGAGGACCTGCTGCGGGTGACGTTCGCCGCCGAGCCCGCGCCACTCATGGAACTGGGCCTGGCCATGGCGATGGTCCAGCGGGCGACGGTGCCGCAGTTCTCACGCTGGCAGCGAAGGGCACGGGAGGCCCTGCCCCGGGAGGCGACAGCCCTGTTCGGTCTGGTGCCTCCCACGGCGCGGGGGCCGTTGTTCCTCGACCCGCTCAGCGCAGGGCTCGACGACGGACTCGAGCTGGTCCTCGCGACGCCCGCATCCCGCGTACGGGCGGAGCTCGACCGGGTGTGCCCGACGCGCCGACCGATCACCCCGTGGATCATGGATCTCGCCGACGGGGAGCGGGAGGCGTGGCAGACCCTTGAACGCGCCATGCGTGCGGCGCACTCGGCGCTGATCGACGCGCCCTGGAGCCGTATCGAGGCCGGCTTCCAGGCCGAACGCGCCTGGCGCACACGGCTGCTGGCCAGGGACGGCCTGCGCACCACCCTGGCCGGTCTGGCGGCCGGAGGCCGGTGGGAGGGGGCGGTGCTGGTCTTCCCCCCGGCCCGATCCCCTCGACGTCGCCCTGCCGGGTCACGGGTTGGTGCTGCTGCCGTCCGTCCTGTGGTCCAGGCCGCTGGTGGCCCTGTACGAGGACGCGCCGAGCGTCCTGATCTATCCGGCCGTCACCCCGCTTCCGCTCCTGGAAGAGGCCCCCGCCGATCCTCTGGGCGTCCTGCTGGGCCGTACGCGGGCGGCGATCCTGGATCTGCTCCCGCGTGAACTCAGCACCTCGGACATCGCCAAGGAGCTGGGCATCAGCAAGTCCTCCGCCTCCGAGCACGCCAAGGCCCTCCGGGACGCCCGCCTCATCGTCACCCAGCGCGAGGGCAAGGCCGTTTGGCACAGCTGCACACCGCTTGGCCTGGAACTGCTGCGGGGAGCGGACACCGCCGGGTGACGGATGGGCGGGCCCGTGGCACCTACGCGACCGTAGGTAAAGGGAAAGTCAATCACCCACCATGAAATTGCAAAAGCAAATCAATTTTTGGGTGTGCTGGACGAGATCATATCCAACTAGTCCGGTTTGACTCCTATTGGGGGACTCTTCAAGACTTCGGCTTCATCTCCCCTTTACTTACAGGGGCATTACGTGATGAAGAGGGCAAGCCAAACCAGCATGGACAAGCAAGACAGCACTTCTGCGCGCATGCGCAGGGTCATCACCCGCGGCGTCGTCACCACCACCGCTCTGGCCGCCGTGGCCGCCGTGGCCGCGCCGGGCATCGCCGTCGCCAGGCCCGGGGAGGCCGTGGCCGCGGCCGCCGCCATCGGTACCGACGAGAAGCAGCGCGTGGAGGCGGCCGCGGTCGTCGGCCTCGACGCCACGTGGGACGTGCTCCAGCGCGGCGACCTGGACTTCATCCAGGAGCTGTGGCGCAAGGCCCGCGAGGGCGGCGAGAAGTACGAAGCGGTGCGGATGGCGGCCGAGGAGGCCATGCTCAGCCCCGACGCGGAGGCCCACGTACGGTTCATCACCAGCGGCATCCACGAGGCGTACGCGACCGACAAGAAGCGCGAGCAGGAGCGCGAGGCCGCCGCCCGGGCCGACCGGCTCGCCAAGTCGCAGGCGCTCATCGCGGTGGGCATCCCCAGCAGCCCCGAGCTGCTGGCGCTGAGCGACGACAACTTCGTACGCGCCGTCATGAAGCACCAGGCCGCCGGTCCGCAGGTCAAGGCCGCGGCGGCGGCAGCGCTCGCGGGTGACGCGGCCGCCTGGCGCGAGTTCATCACCAACGGCGCCCGCGAGGCCCACCAGCGCGATGTGGCGGCCGAGCTCAAGGAGCTGGAGGAGAAGAACCGTGAGGAGGCGCAGCGCCGGCAGGAGCTGGCCGCGCGCAAGAGCGCGGCGGCGCTGTTCAACCTCACGCCCTCCGAGGCCATGCTCAGCCTCGGCGACGACAACTTCATCCGCGAGCTGCTGCGCCAGGCCGTCGCCGCCAACGGCCCCGAGCTGTACGCCGCGGCCCAGAAGGCGGCGCTGAGCCCGAACGCGGCCGACTGGCGCGAGTTCATCCACACCGGCGCGGAGAAGGCGTACAAGACCGACGCCGAGAACCGGCGCAAGCAGATCGCCGAGGCCAACAAGCTGCGGCTGAAGCAGATCGCGGCCGCCCTGGCGAAGACCGGTGTCAACCCCTGGTTCGTGGCCAAGGCCAACAAGGCGCTGGCCGGCACGGACGAGCAGGTCGTCGACTTCCTCAAGGAGGAGAACCAGTACCGCGCGATGCGCCAGTCGCTGCAGCCCGCAGGCGGCAAGCCGGCCGGCTTCTTCGTCCGGCAGTCGAAGGTGGACGCCGGCGAGGCCTTCGTCGCGCCGGTCGCGGCCAAGGGCAAGCAGGCCGACCGCGAGGACACCACCTGGGTCGTGGTGCCCTCCCTCGCCAAGAAGGCCGACTGCTACTCCTTCGAGTCGGCCCGTGACCGCGGCTCCTTCCTGACGCTGAAGGGCCAGCGGGTCGTCGCCGCCGCGCACGACGGAAGCGACGGCTCCGCCAAGGCCGCCACCTGGTGCGCCCGCCCGGGCCTCGCGGGCTCGGGCAAGTCGTTCGAGTCGGCGAGCCAGCCGGACCGCTGGCTGCGGCACCTCGACGGTGACGTCTACGCGGGTGCCAAGGACGGCAAGAACCGCTTCGACGGCGGCAAGGACTTCGCCCAGGACGCCAGCTGGAAGCTGGCCAACCCGCTCGCGCCCTGATCCGGCCCGACCGGTCCCCCTCCTTCGCAGACACTCCTTCGCGGAACCGAAACAGAACGGAACACCCGATGTCCCGGATCATCCGAGGCGCGCTGGCCGCCACCGCCGGCCTGGCCGCCCTGGCCGGCACCGTCACCGCCGTCCACGCGGCCGACACCACCACGAACAGCGCCGCCCCCGAGGTGGCCACCGTGCAGCTGCAGGCGACGCACAGCGGTCAGTGCCTGAGCATCGACAAGGGCAGCCTGCGCAACGGCGCAGGCGCGGTGCAGAGCCCGTGCGCCGACGGCGTCGACAGCCAGCTCTTCGAGATGGCCCCCACCGGCGACGGCACCCTTGAGCTGAAGCCCAAGCACAGCGGCAAGTGCCTCGAAGTGGAGAACAGCGGCACCGAGGGCGGCTCCAACGTCCAGCAGTGGTGGTGCAACGGCGGCGGCCAGATGCGCTGGCGCCCGTTCCTCGTGGACGTCGTCAACGACCGCTACGAGCTGCGCCCCGCGCACACGACCGCGGCCCGCTGCCTCGACATCAAGGGCGGCGCCACCACCGCGGGCGCCAACGCCCAGCTGTGGTACTGCAACGGCAGCGCGGCCCAGCAGTGGCAGATCAAGCCCGTCAAGGCCTGAACACCGGCCCCGGCACCGGCTTTCGTACGGGCCTGAGCACCCCCCACCTTCGAGAGGAAACCGAACACCCCATGTCCCGGATCATCCGTGCCACGCTGGCCATCACCGCCAGCGTCGCCGCCCTGGCCGGCACCGCGACCGCCGTCCACGCCGAGACGGCCGAAGAGGCGGCCGCCAAGGCGGCCAAGGCCGCCAGGGAAGCCGCCAACACGGCACGCGCCAGCATCGACGAGGCCGCCGCGCGGGCGAAGCTGCCTGAGGCGATCGTCCAGCTCCAGGTCGCCTCGAGCGGCAAGTGCCTGGAAATCAACAACGGCGCGATCAACGACGGCCTGCCGGCCCAGCAGTGGGCCTGCAACACCGACAACACCGCCCAGCAGTGGCGCATGGTCCCCAAGGGCGGCGCCTCCTACGAGCTGCGGACCGTCACCGGCAATAAGTGCCTCGAAGTCGAGAACAGCGGCACCAAGGCCGGCGCGGCCGTCCAGCAGTGGACGTGCACGGGCGGGGCCCAGATGCGCTGGCAGGCCGTGCTCGTCGACCCGGCGAGGAAGCTCTTCCAGCTGCGCCCCGCCCACACCGAGGACCGCTGCCTGGACATCGTCAGCGCCAAGACGGAGAACGGCGTCAAGGCCCAGTCGTGGTACTGCAACCAGTCCGACGCCCAGCTGTGGCAGATCAAGCCGGTCAAGGCCAAGTGAGGCCGGCAGTGAGGCGTCAGTGGTGGGTCGCGCAGGCCACGGCGGTCGCCCTGCTGACCGGCGGGGGAGTCCTGGCGGCGGGAGTGGCACCGGCGTGGGCCGCAGCGCCCCCGACCGCAGCCGCGGCTGAGCAGTCGGCCGACCCGGTGGCGGCGCTGAAGGCCGCCGCCGCGCAGAGCGCGCGTGACTACGTGCACGGCATCGCAGTCTCCAAGCTGCCCGCCGAGCTGCGCGTCTCCGCGTGGAACGCGCTGCGCAGCACCCGGGGGGACGAGGCGATCGCCGAATGGATCGCTCCCGGCGGCGGTTACGCGTACGCCAAGCAGCGCCTGAAGGACTCCCGTACGCAGAACCGGAGTTTCTGCGAGCGGGTCGTGGCCACGCACACCGCGCAGTTCTCCCCGGTGGTGCGCGCGGCTGCGGAGAAGGCGCTGAAGGGCTCGGACGCCGACCGCGCCGCCTTCGTGAAGTCCGGCTACGCGCAGGCCCAGAAGCGTGACCGGGAAAGCCGTGAGGCCGACGTCCAGCACCGCCTCGAAGTCGCGGCCGCGGACCGGGAGTTCGTCGCCGCGCTCGCCCGGAACGCCCCGGGCGAGCAGGTGCGGGTCACGGCGCAGTGGGCGCTGCGTCCGGGTGCCACGGATGCCGACGTCACTGAGTTCTACGGGTACGGCTGGGCCACCGGGGGGTCCTTGGACCTGGAGGCGTACCGGCTGCACGTGTCCGACGCCGAGACGGCCCGGCGCGCCGCGCTGTCGCAGCTGATCGCGAAGGCGGCGGCCGCCGAGGAGGCCGTCAAGGGCGCCGCCGACGCCGCGAAGGCCCGCGCCGAGGCGGAGGCCGCCTGGAAGGCGGTGTCCGAGCACGCCGGTTCCGCGCAGAAGGCGTGGCTGGCGGAGCAGGAGGCAGCGGCCGCCCAGGCGGACAACTGGCGGAGCATCGCCAAGGCCGCGAAGGAGTCCGCGAACGGGCTCTGGAAGGGCATCGGTGATCCCGCCGAGGTCAACGGGACGTCCTGGGCCGAGGAACAGGCGGGAGCGGCCGCGTCGGCCGGCTTCTGGAAGGACATGTTCGAGCGGGCCCGGGATGCGGAGAGCCGCGTCAAGGGCTGATCTCCGGATCCGTTCCGGGTGCCGGCCGGTGTGACCAGTCGGCCGGCACCAGGGACGCCCCGCGGCTTCCCTGGATCACGCGCCTTCTTTCCCGCGCGTCTCCTTTTGTTCTCAGCGTTTTTCCTGTCCTCCCTGCTCCTCAGTGCGGTGACGCCTGGGGCGGGGGGTGTTTTCTGTTTCTCCAATCGAGGGGGATTTATCCCGTGATGGGTAGATTCTGGCCGAAGGCCGGAAGGATACGAGGCCGTGCGACCGCGGCCGCGTCGGGGGCCTTGTCCGCGACGCTGGTTCTGGCGATCCTGGGCGGCTCGACCGCCGAGGCCACTGCCGCCACGACGGCCCGCGCCGAACAGGCGTCGTACACCAACGCCCTGGCGACGCTGGACCGTGCGGCCGCCGCCCTGCCGAAGGCCGGCACCACACCGCCGCCCGCGCCGCGCTCCGAGCTGGACCGGCTCAGCGCCGAGCGCGACCGCCAACTCGTCGAGGACTACGCCGAGTTCGACGAGGAGGATGAGGTCCGCGAGGCCGCGAAGAAGGCGCTGGAGAGCAGCGACGCGAACGCGATCAAGGAATTCCTGGAGCACGGCGAGGCCGAGGCGCGCCAGCGCGCCAAGGACAAGCGCGACGGCACGGACGTCAAGAACCGCAAGGCCATCGAGGCGATGCGCGGCACCGGCGGCCCGGTGTTCAACGCCGAGGTCGAGCGGGCCCTGAAGTCCGACGCCAAGGCTCGTGCCGACTTCCTGGCGTTCGGCGCGGACATCGCCCGCGCACAGGACAAGAAGAACGACCAGAGCGCCAAGGAGCGCGCGGCGGAGCTGCGCAAGCGCGTCGAGATGCTGGTCGCCTCCGGCGGCCCCGAGGTCAAGAAGGCTGCCGCGGCCGCCCTGGCCACAGGCGACGACAAGGTCATCGCCGAGTTCCTCGAAAAGGGCTACCAGATCGCGGCCCAGAAGGACGCGGACGACCGGGCCGCCCACGAGAAGGCGCTCAAGGAGGCCCAGGAGGCCGCGGACAAGCTCCGTGACCTGGCCGAGAAGGCCGCCCGCGCCGCCGAGGCCCGTACCAAGCTCATCACCGCCCACGGCAACGCGGTCAAGGCCCTCAAGGAAGCGTCCAACGCGATGACTTCCGCGGCCGGACAGGCGCGCCAGGCCGACCGCATGCTGTCCGCCGACCGCGCGGGCAAGACGCTGTCCTCCTACGACAGCGTCAAGGCCGAAGCCGCCCGCCAGGTCACCATCGCCTCCGGCGCCGCCAAGGCGGCCCAGGTCGCGGCCGGGCAGGCCAAGGTCCAGGCGGGTGTTCTCGTCGAGACCGGTCTGACCTACGGCACGCAGTGGTCCGAGGTCGCCTCGGGCATCGCGGCGGCCGCCGACGCGGCGGTCAAGGCGAGCCAGACCGCGCAGCACGCCATCGAGGCGACCGAGGCCGACGCCAAGGGCCTGAACGCCAAGAATCAGGCCGAACTGCACGAGCAGCAGGCCAAGCAGTGGCGGGCCAACGCCGAGCAGCACGCCAAGGCGGCGGCCACGCTGGCCGAGGCCGCCGAGAAGCAGGCCAAGATTGCCGCGGATGCGGCCGCCCACGCCAAGACGGCCCGTATCGCGGCCGAGAAGGCCGAGAAGGAGGCCTGGGAGCACGCCAAGAAGACCCGCGAGGCGCGGGTCGAGGCACAGCGCCAGGCGAAGATCGCCGCCGAGCAGCGGGCGATCGCCGAACGCGAACGCGACCTCGCGGCCCAGGCGCGCGCCCGCGCCGAAAAGGAGCGGGACCTCGCCGCCGCGGCCCGCGCGCGAGCCGAGGCCGAGGCGCGCACCGCGTCCGCGGCACGCGCGGACGCCCAGGCCGCCGCGGCCACCGCGGCCTCGGCCCGGGCGGACGCCGAGAAGCAGGAAGGCATCGCGGCCAAGGCGGACGAGAACGCGCGCGGCATGGAGACCGCGTCCCGGGAGGCGTGGCGCAAGTCCCGCGAGGCCCGGATGGACGCCGACGCCAAGGCGTCGCGTGCGCAGGCCACCGCGTCGATGGCGGCCGCGGCCAAGGGCACCGCCTACTCCGTCGAGGCCCAGACCGCGGCGACCGCCGCCCGGGCCGACGCCGACACCGCGAACACGGCCGCCGGTCAGGCACAGAATGCCGCCGACACGGCCAGTGGCGCGGCGGTCCGGGCACGTACCGCCGCGACCCAGGCCGCCGGTGCGGCCGCCCGTGCACGGGCGGCGGCAGCGGAAGCCACCGCGCACGCGGCACGCGCCAACGCCGCGGCGAACAAGGCCGAGGCGGCGGCCGCCGCCGCCAACGCGGCCGCGAACCGCGCCGAGGCCGAGGCCGCCGCCACCCACGCGGCCGCGCTGCGCGCCAACACCCAGGCCGCCGAGGCCACCGCGCAGGAAGCGCGGGCCGGCGTCGCGGCACACGAGGCCGCACGGCTGGCCGGGCTGGCCGCCGTCGAGGCCAACAACGCCCTCCAGGCGGCCAACCGCACCAAGGCCGAGGCCGAAGGCGCGGTCCGTGAAGCCGCGATGGCCCGGCTCCAGGCCGGTATCGCCGTCCAGGCATCCAACGCCGCCCGCACCACCGCGGCCGGTATCGCCGACCCGGCCAACACCGCGATCGAGCTGACCGCGCCGTTCTCCGGCAAGGACATCGACGCGGACTTCGCCGCGGCGGTGGCCGCCGCCGCCCAGGAGATGGGTCAGGAGCAGGTCACCTCGGCCGAGGCCAAGGCAGCGGAGGCCGTGAAGGCGGCCGAGGCCGCCGAGGCCGCAGCGACGCGGGCCAATGTCCAGGTCGCCCCGGCCTTCAAGGCCGCCGCCGACGCCGCCCGTTCGTCCGCGAACGCCGCCCGCTCGACCGCGGCGGCGATGAAGTCCGCGGCCGAGGCCGCCGCGGACGGCGCCAAGGCCCGGGCCGCCGCCGCCCGTGCCAACCAGGCCGACGCCCAGGCGCAGCAGGACGCCAAGGACGCCCGCGCGGCGGCCAACCAGGCGTACGCGGATGCCACCGCGGCCCGCCAGGCCGCCAACCAGGCCGAGGCCGAAGCCGCCCGTGCCCGGGGTGCCGCCGCCGAGGCGGACCGCCACGCCGCCGCGGCCGCCGGTGCCGCCGACCTCGCCGAGAAGGAGGCGGCCACCGCACAGGGCGCCGCGACCCGGGCGAAGGAGGACGCCGAGGCCGCAGGAAAGCTGGCGGAGTCCGCCGAGGGCCACGCCAAGTCGGCGAAGGAAGCGGCCGACAACGCGCTCAAGTACGCCAAGGAGGCCGACGAGGTCGCCAAGAAGGCGGAGGCGGACCAGGAGGAGCGCGAGCGCAAGGCCCGTGAGGAAGCCGCCAAGGAGGCCAGCAGTAAGGGTGACCTCCCCGAGCTGAACGACGAGGAGAAGAAGGCACTCCGAGCCGCAGGGATATCCCCCGAGGAGTACGAGCGGCTGCGCCAGCTGGCGAACAAGAGCTTCGCCGACTTCGTCGTGGAAATCGGCGGAGAGCTCCTCAAGCAGTACTTCGATTTCGACGACATCCAGAAGTGCGTCAGCGAGGGCAACGTCGAGGCGTGCTTCTGGGCATTGGTCAACAACCTCCCCTGGGGCAAGGCCTTCAGGGCCATCGAAAAGTTCCCGGAGATCGTCAAGGCGATCAACCGGCTCGCCGGCATCGGCAAGCTCCTGGACGAATCGGCCAAGGCCAAGAAGTTCGTCAAGAAGGCTGAGGATGCTCTCGAGAAGGTCCCGATCTGCAAGGTGAAGGCGAAGCCCAACAGCTTCACCCCGGAGACGTTGGTGCTGATGGGTGACGGCACCCGCAAGGCCATCGGAGACATCCGGATCGGGCAGCAGGTGCTGGCCGCCGACCCCGACACCGGTAAGACCGGAACCCGTTCGGTCACCGACGTGATCATCGGCGACAAGAGCGACCTCATCGAGATCGCCATCGACACCGACGGCGCGGCCGGGGACGCGACCGGCTCGCTCAAGGCCACCTCGGGCCACCCGTTCTGGGTGGAGAACCGGCATCGCTGGCTCAGTGCGCTGGACCTGAAGGCCGGCGACCGTCTGCGCACTCCCGGAGGTGAGCTGAGGGAGGTCGTCTCCACACATGCCTCGCCGGGTACGCGTACCGTCTACAACCTCACGGTCGACGACCTCCACACGTACTATGTGCTGGCCGGGCCGTCCCCGGTCCTCGTCCACAACTCCGCCAACCCGTGCGAAGAAATATGGAGCGAGGCTGCGGACTTCGGAGGCGCTCGGACGAAGGCGCGTGAGCTGGCAGGCCTGGGAGACGATGCTGTTCCGTACATGAGCGAGGTCGGTCCGATGAAGGATCGGCTCTACGTCGGAATGCAGAGTCCTGACGGCAAGAGCGGATGGCGCATCGACTGGGACAAGGACGACCCCAAGAAGGGATTCCATGTGAACTGGTGGAAGAACTTCGACAGGTCGAAGAAGCGCAGTGAAATGGGACCGGATTCCTCCCGCGGTGCCATTCACATTCCGGGCGAGTACCAGGACTATGCGGATATCGCCCGCCACTTCCCCTGGAACTAGAGAAGAAAATCACCCGAACGATCCGGGGAAACGCACCAAGGATGGCGATGTACACAGAATCAGAAAATATCTCTGATTGGCTCGAAGGGGGCAGGGCGGTCAGCATGCCCGTCGAATCGAGCAGAATGTTCGACGAGTATCTCTGCACGCTGCCCTGGGGGCCGTCGCGACTGGCCTGGAGCAAGGGTCCGTACTCCTCGTTCAACTACGAGCAGCACGGATGGTCGGGAGAGTCGGCCGTCGAGTGGGCGCGGGCCCATCGATTCATGGACTTCGACAAGGCCTTCGTCATGTACTCGGCGTCCGAACCCGGAATCCTCTGCAGCAGCCGGGACGCCTTCTATGAGCTGGACTACCTGACCATGGGAAGAGTCCATCCCGCGTACATCTGCGCAGCCAACGAAGATGAAAACGGTCCGGTGCTCTCCTTCGAGAGGTTCGCCGAGTGGGACGGATTCGCTGTCCTGAGGACACCGGTTTCCTGATGACAACGCCGAGTTGATCCAGCCCGGATCGTTCGCAAAGGGTCCGCCAGTTCACTGGCGGACCCTTTTGCGTGGGGGTACGGCCCCGCCCCCCAGGGCACACGCCCGCTCGGCCGCCGTCGCGCCCGCCACCGCCAGCAACACCGGGACGACCAGGGCGAGATGGGCGTCGGTGAACTCCAGGATCAGTACGACGGCGGTGAGCGGCATTCGCTGGGACGCCGCCAGGAACGCGCCCGCGCCCACTACCGCGTATGCCGCGAGGGAGTCGCCCGGCCACAGCACCGCCCACCCGCCGCCGGCCAGTGCGCCGAACAGTGCCCCGTTGGCGACCGACGGTGTGAGCAGTCCTCCGGCCGCCCCCGAGCGCAGGCTCAGGACGACGATGGCGATGCGCAGGGCCAGCAGCACGGCGGCGAGGGCGAGGGCCGGTTGCGTGCTGAAGGCGACCTCGGCGGGGCCTTTGCCGTTGCCCAGGATCTGCGGGTAGGGGATCGCCAGGAGCCCGAACAGGAGGAAGGCGGCGGGTGCGGTCAGCAGCAGTGCCGGGCCGTGGGGTGCCTGTGCGCGAGCTGCGGCGCAGGTGCGCGAGAACAGGTGCGCGCCGACCCCGATGACCGGCCCGGCCAGGACGGACCAGGTGATCGCCGGGGCACCGACGGTGAGGTCCGGCAGTGTGTAGACCGGCTCGTCGGGGAGCACCGACCAGGAGACCAGCGTCGCCAGCGCCGCCACGAGGGCCGCCGGGACCACCGCGCCGACGGCCCAGGTGCCCAGGAGGACTTCGAGGGTGAACACGGTGGCGCCGAGCGGAACGTCGTACACGGCGGCGAGACCGCCTCCGGCGGCGCAGGCCAACAGGACCTGCGCCTGCCGTCCGGACAGCCCGGCCCGTGCGCAGACCGCCGTGGCGAACGCGGCGGCCGCCTGGCGGGGCGCCACCTCCCTGCCCAGCGGCGAACCGAGGCCGACGGTCACCACCTGGAGCAGTGCGTGGCACAGCGTGGTGAGCGCGGGCATACGGGGCCGGCGGGCCCGGATCGCGTCCTCGATGCTGACCAGCGGTCGCGCGTACCGGTACAGCGCCCACCAGCCGACCCCCGCGACGACTCCTGCCAGACCCATCATCAGGAAGCGGCGCAACGGCGAAGAAGCCTCGGCGGCGGCCAGGAAGGGGCCGCTGGAGTAGCCGTACGCGAGATGCTGGACCGTGTGCAGCAGCAAGGCCAGCAGGCCGCCGCAGGCACCCGCCCCCGCGCCCACCAAGATGGTGACCAGCCCGAACCGGAAGAGTCGCGCACCGCCACGGCTGCCACTTGCCACGCACGCCACAGTAACGGCAGCGAAGGCCGCGACGCGGTTGTGAGCGGTCGTGCGCGTCGCGGGGGACGCGGGAACCGGCGTACGGGAGGCGGAGCGGCCGGGCTCTCAGGCCCTCAGATGTGCCAGGACCGAGCCCAGCGCCCGACGGATCGCCTCGCGTGACCCGTCGCCGGGGTCGCGCGTCTCGAAGCCGTGGTGGCCGTCGGGGAGGTCGATGACCTCCACTTCGGCCCCGCAGTCCTTGGCCGCGGCCAGGAACTCCTCGACGGTCGTGGCGATCTCGGCCACCTCAAGACCCACCCGGGTCAGCACGATGGGCAGGTCGCCCGCCTCGGGCACCGCGTCCACCGGGCGGAACCGGCTCCCGCCGAGGCCCCAGTTCGGCATCGGCACCATGACCGGATACGTGGCCGCCACGCAGCGCAGCCACGCGGGCGGAGCACCCAGCCACTCCGCGCAGAGCAGGCTGCCGCCCGAGAAGTACCACAGAGCGATACGGTCCGCGTCGACCCGAGGGTCGGCCCGCAGCGAGTCCACCGCCGCGGCGACGTCCCGCGCCGCGAGCGGATAGTCGGCGATGTCGTGCAGCCGGTGGTCGAGCACCGCGCCCACCACTCCCTCGTGGGCCGCGAGGCGGGCGTAGCCGGTGAACACCGGCCAGTCCCGGGGGGTGGGGCGGGCGTCGGCGGGCACTGGGCCGCCGTGGACGAACAGCACCGCGGGCAGCGGCCCGTCGCCGGTGGCCTCGGGCACGTACAGGTCGACGTTCCCCGTTCGCTCGCGCGGCACGTCGGGTACCTCCAGCGGGAACGGCCGCAGGTAGGTGGGGAGTTCCTCGTCGGCGGGGGTCAGCCGGTGGCCCTCGCCCGCGGCCGCCGCCAGCAGCGCGCCGGCCAGCTCGACGGGGGAGGAGAGCATCGGCCAGTGCCCGGTGGCGAGTTCGAAGAACGACACCCGCGGGTCGACGAGGGCCTGCAGGGCGGGGTGACCGAGGTTCACGAAGCTCTGGACCAGCTCGATGCCCGCCCCGTTCCCGCTGCACAGCACGGCGCTGGTCGGCACGGTCGCGATCGCCTCCGTCAGGTTCAGCGGCTGCAGCAGCGTGCCGAGCGGCTGCGGCGCGGCGAGCCGGGTCAGCCGCTCCAGCGCCTGGTCGGTGACGCCGGCGGTGCTGCCCCACCGCTGCCACCCGGCGGCGTCCGCCGGGGCGGGAAGCAGCCCGGCCGCGGCCTCGCCACCCCGCTCGGCGAGCCGCGTCAGCTCCTCGCGCAGTTCCTGGTCGGGTACGGCGGCCAGCGCCGGCACCCCGTCCATCGGCATGCCCGCGTCGACGTAGACGACCCGCTCCACGCGCTCGGCACGCCGGTCGGCGGCGCCCAGCACGGGGTGGATCCCGTAGTCGTGGCCGACGAGCACCAGGTCCCGGTCCGCGTCGACGGCGTCGATCGCCGCGAGGACGTCGGCGATGTGCGTCTCCAGATCCGTGCCGGGGCCCGCGGCCGCGCGGCGCTCGCCGAGCCCGGTGAGCGTCACCGCATGCGCCTCGGCGCCCGCAGCGGTCAGCCGCGCCGCCGTCTCCTCCCACACGTAACCGCCGGTGAACGTCCCGGACACCAGGATGAACGCAGTCATGGATCTTTCCTCTCCCTCTGGTCGAGAACCCCCGTACGCGGTGGCCCGCGTGGTCCCGGGCGCGGACGGCACCCCCGTTGTCCTTGATCGGCTGTCCGCGCTCACCGGTACGGTAGGAACTCCCCCTGAGGGAGGTTCAAGTGTCGTTTTCCCCCGACGGTCTGTGGAGCATCGGCGAAGTCGCCGAGCACGCGGGCGTCACCGTCAAGACCGTCCGCTTCTACTCCGACCGCGGCCTGCTGCCGGAGGCTGCCCGCAGCTCGGGCGGGCACCGCCGGTACGGCCCGGCCGCGTTGGACCGGCTGCGGCTGATCCGCTCGCTGCGCGCGCTGGACCTGCCGCTGCCCGAGGTGCGGCGGATCCTCGACGAGGACGACGGTACGGGCGGGCAGGCGCTGGAGGCGGCCGTCGCGGGGCAGCTGCGGGAACTGGGCGACCACATGCGGGCGTTGCGGTGGCGCGAAGCCGGTCTGCGGCTGGTTCAGGAGTGCGCGCCGCAGGAGCGCGCCGACCGGCTGCGGCTGCTGGGCGCGGTGGCCGCGCCGCCGAGCACGGACCCGCTGGTGCGGTTCTGGCGGGCCTGGCTGCCGCCGAGGATGTCGGCCCGCGCCCGCTCGGCGTTCCTCGACGTGGCGGTCCCGGCACCGCCCGACGAGCCGGCGCCCGCGCAGGTGCTGGCCTTCGCCCGGCTCAACGCGTTCGTGACGCAGCCGTGCGTCGCGGGCGAGCCCTGCCAGCCGGCGGCACACACCTCCTCGCCGGAGTTCCGCCCCGAAGTGCTCTACGCGGGCCTGGCCGAGGCGTACGAGCTGGCGGGCGCGCAACTGCGGCGGGGGCGGGCGCCGCGCGCGGGGGAGGCGCTGGACTGCTTCGTCGAGGCGTACGCGGCCTCCCGACGCACCCGCGACACCCCCGACTTCCGCCGCGCACTGGGCCCCTGGCTCAGCTCGGACCCTCGCATCGACCGGTACTGGGAGCTGGTGGCCGAGGTGACCGGACCCGGGGACGGACGGCCGGTGCCCACCCCCGGCGTGTCCCACGACTGGCTGCTCGCGGCGCTGACCGCCCAGAGCGCCGAGGCGGCCGCCTGAGGAGGCCGGGGATCAGGCGCGGTCGGCGGCGATGAGGAGGTAGTGGAAGCTGCCCTCGCGGTAGGCGGTGAGGAAGGACTCCTCGATGCCGGTGGCCACGGAGGAGCGGGCGCGCAGCTCCCAGTAGGGGATGGCCTGTTCGGTGAGGTCGATGACGTCGATGGGGACGAGTCCGTTGGCGGCCAGGGCGGCGAAGTAGGCGCTGCGGGGGTGGATGTTGCAGGTGTAGTGGGAGTCGATGCGGCTGACGGCTTGGGAGCGGCCGCCGGTGACGTCGTTGGAGCAACCGGTGACGCAGACGTAGCGTCCGCCGAACTCCAGCAGACGGGCGAATTCCGCGAACGCCTCTGCCAGATCCACGTACATGGTGGTCTCGTTGGTCCACACGGCCTTGCGGGAGCCGGTGGCCAAACCGGTGTCGAGCATGTTGCGGAAGTGGAAGCGGACCTGGTCCGCGGTGCCGCGTCGGGTGGACTGGGCGGTGGCGAAGTCGACCTGGTACTGGGAGATGGACACCCCGTCGACTCGGCACCCGAACCGGGTGTGGGCCATGAAGCTGGTGCCGCCGCGGCCCGAGCCCGCGTCCAGGACGGGGTCGGCGGGGGCGAGCGGGCCGAGGTGGTCCAGTACGAGCTCGGCCTGGGCGCTCTCCAGCCGGTGCAGTTCCTCGATGATCCGCTGGTCGCGGGTGGCTTCGGGGCCCTGGAGGACGGCGGGGTCGTAGGGGCCGACGCCGTAGTGGTGGTGGTAGATGCCGTCGACCTCGCCGAGCAGCAGGTTGACGCTGTCGTTCTGGTGGGTGTCCCAGTAGGCGGCGACGGAGCGCTGGTAGTCGGTGCGCAGGACCGGTGCGGTGGGGGACGTGGCGGTCATACGGGAAGTCCTGTTCCGGGCGGTGGGTGGGTCAGAGTGAGGTGCGGGCCGCGTAGCGGGCGCTGGTGCGGTGCCAGGCGTGGTTGCCGCCGCACCAGGCGCTGATACCGGCCAGATAGCGGCGCAGCTCCGGCGGGCCGGACAGGCTCAGCGCGGACGCCTCCGCCTCGAAGCGGCGCATGAGCTCGTCGTGCAGAGCGGCGCTGCGCTCGACCGCTTCCTGGAGCGGACACGCGTGTTCGGCGGCGATGGCCTGCGGCAGGTTGAAGTCGACGGTCGTGGAGGAGTTCTTCCTCGCCAGCGAGTAGATGTCGTTGACGAGGGAGCTCGCCAGGGCGGCGGTGGTGACCGCGGCGCGCACCCGGGGGTCGGCGTGCACCTGCGGGGCCAGCCGGTAGCCGCCGACGACGTCGATCACCGCGAGGCAGGGCAGGAAGCTGTTGTACTGGCGGTTCGTCAGGTACTCCCACACCGCCGGTGTCCGCCCAGCCGTGCGCCAGCTGCCCTCCTGGCCCAGGGCCAGCATGTCCAGGGCGAAGGCGTGGCAGGCCCGGACGGTCTGGTCGGGGGTCGCCGCCAGGGCGAGGTACTCGATGGCGGAGCGCAGCGCGCGCAGCACCGGGTCCTCGCGGACCGCGTCTTCGAGCCCGGCCGCGTAAGGAGGCGGCAGACGAGCCCGGTTGACGGCGGCGGCGGCGATCGCCAGCCGGGAGCCGAGGAGCTCGGGGCGGGCGCCCAGCTCCGGCTCGTCGCAGTAGTGGTCGTCCAGGGCCCAGGCGGCCAGGGTGCAGCGGGCCGGGACGAGGAGCCGGTCGAGGTCGTCGGTCTCGGGGTGGCAGAGCATGACCAGACGGCCGAAACCGTCGCTTCGCAGGGCGTCGAGCTTGCCGGGGTAGAGGCCCATCTGGCTGGCCCAGTCCACCAGGTGTTCGTTCAGCGCCTCGCCCAGCGCGGGGTCGTCGCGCAGCGCGCCGGGGCAGTGCAGGGGCGGCACCGCGATGCTTTCGCCCACCGGGCGGGTCTGGTGCGGCGGTGACAGCCGGGCGGCCGAGGTGCCCAGGCCCGTCGGCCCGCTCGGGCTGCGGCTCATGCCCGGCTCCGGGAGTCGTCGTACTGGCCGATCTCGGCGTTCTCCAGGATGCCGAGCGCGCTGGGCAGCAGCACCGCGACCGAGTAGTAGGCGCTGACCAGGTAGGAGATGACGGCTTTCTCGTCGATGCCCATGAACCGCACCGACAGACTGGGCTCGTACTCGTCGGGGATGCCCGTCTGGTGCAGGCCGATGACGCCCTCGTCCTCCTCGCCGGTGCGCAGGGCGATGACCGAGCTGGTGAGCCGGTCGGATATGGGGATCTTGTTGCAGGGCAGGAAGGGAACTCCCCGCCAGGCGAAGACGTGGTGGCCGTTGAACTCGGTGCCCGGAGCGTAGATCCCGGCGCGGGTGCACTCCCGGGCGAAGGCGGCGATGGTGCGGCGGTGGGCGAGGAAGAACTTCGTCTTGCGCCGCATCGAGAGGAGTTCGTCCATGTCGTCCGGAGTGGGCGGCCCGTTGCGGGTGGAGATCCGCTGCTTGAGGTCGGCGTTGTGCAGCAGCCCGAAGTCGCGGTTGTTGACCAGCTCGTGCTCCTGGCGCTCGCGCAGCGCCTCGATCGTCAGTCGCAGCTGCTGGTCGGTCTGGTCCATCGGCTCGTTGTAGAGGTCGGCGACGCGGGTGTGCATCCGCAGGACGGTCTGGGCGACGCTGAGTGGGTACTCCCGGGGCGCCAGTTCGTAGTCGGCGAACGTGCCGGGCAGCGTCGGCTCGTCGTCATGGCCCGACGCCACCTCGATCTCGGCCTCGCCCCGACGGTTCATCAGGGGCTGCGGGCGGGACAGGGCGTCGGCGTGTGCGCACCGAGCTGTGGCGCGCGGGCCGCGACCTGTTTGAACGCCTTGCGGGGCAGGACCATCAGCGTGCACGGCGTGATGGCCCGATAGGTGAACTCCCAGCGCCCCTTCTTCCCGCCCAGGCACTGGTCACCGAAGTAGTCACCGCCGGTCAGCGTGCCGTGGGAGGCGTCAGCCGCCGTGCTCTACTCGTCGGCGCCGAGCTTGTCGACCTTGCCGTGCGCGATCAGCACCACCCGGTCGGCCTCGGCTCCCGTCTGCGCGATGACGGTGCCGGGCTCGACCTCGCGCCGCTCGAACCGGGTGGCCAGTGCCGTGAGCACCTCGTCGTCGTCGAAGTCCCGCAGCGCCGTGATCTCCCTCAACTCCTGGGGGATCACACGGATGTCGGTGCCCTGGGCCTCGAAGTCCATCCAGCCGTCGCCGATCGTGTAGGTCAGCCGCCGGTTGACCCGATAGGTGCCGCCGGACACCTGCACCCAAGGAAGGATCCGCAGCAGCCACCGGGAGGAGATCGCCTGCATCTGCGGTACGGACTTGGTCGTGTGCGCCAGATTCCGTGCCGCGTCCGGGCTCAGACTCGACCGCGGAGCCTGCGTCTGTGCGACCTCGTCCGCCGCGGGCAGGGATTTCGCCATGGCACACCCGTTCCTTTCACCAGCGTGGAGATGTGTGTGCTGCCGCCGCATACGGGCGCGCCGCCCCGCGTCGGTCCGGACGGACGATGACGGGGGCCACCGCTTCGCAGACGGCGAAGCGGAACTGATCGACAACAGTCCACGCCGTCCGCGTGCCACCAGCACCCGCACGGGACCAAACGGGTGACCGTTCGGTGTGCCGGACGCCCGCCGTATGTGCCGTGCTCATTGATTCGGAACTTGATGAAGAACGCACAGCTATTGACGTTGATCGTTCAGGAAATTTATGGTCCCAGGACCTCGCAGGCGAACCAGAGTGACGGAGAACAATGACGTACTCCCTCGGTGTGCGGCCGCGTGCCGCCCGGCTGACCGCAGTGCTGCTGGCCGGAGCGCTGGTCACCTCAGCGCCCCCGGCGGCCTCGCAGACGGTGCGGAACACCGCCGCCACGACCACGACCTGCCGCGACGGCGACGGCTGGACACTCGGCACCACTCAGGTGGATGCGGCCGAGGACCACCACGCCTTCGTCGGCAACGGCTACCTGGGGCAGCGCGTACCGCCCAACGGCGCCGGTTACTCCGAGGGCAGGGCCAAGACCGGCTGGCCGCTGTTCACCCCGCGCTACGACGGCTCCTTCGTGTCCGGCCTGTACGCGCACAACCCGCAGACCGCCGGCGACCGGCAGGCCGTCGCGGCGCTGCCCACCTGGACCTCGCTCGCGGTCAGCACCGGGGGAGCGCAGGGCGATACCTTCAACTCTTCTACATCGCCCGGCCGCATCTCCCACTACAGTCAGACACTCTTCCTTCACTGCGGCCTGGTGCGGACGTCACTCATCTGGACCGCCGCCGACGGCCGCCGGACCGACCTCGTGTACGAGGTGCTCGCCGACCGCGTCAACGCGCACGTCGGCGCCGTACGCCTGACCATCACGCCGCACTGGAGCGGCGAGGCGACCGTCACCGACATGCTGGACGGCCGTGGCGCACGCCGTATGCGGCAGACCGGAGGCGGTGACCGGACCGGCGGGTCCGGGCCCACGATGGATGTGGCGTTCCGGACGGACGGCACGAACGTCGACGGAGCCGTCGCGTCCACCCTGCGCGCCGGACGCGGAGCACACGCCGCCAAGGCCCAACAGGCCGAGAGTGCACAGAACATGACAGCCCGTCAGGCTCTCGCCCTCCCGGTCCACAGCGGCCAGTCGTACGACTTCACCAAGTACGTCGGCGTCGACACCACCCTGACCTCGCACGCACCGCGCCGCGACGCCACCGCGGCCTCGCAGCGGGCCGCCGACCGTGGTTGGGACGCCATGCTGCGCTCGCATACCGCCGCCTGGGCGCGGCTGTGGCGCAGCGACATCGAGGTCCCCGGGCAGCGCGAGATGCAGTCGTGGGTGCGGTCCGCGCAGTACGGGCTGCTCTCCAACACCCGCGAGGGCGCGGCCAACAGCATCGCTCCGGCGGGCCTGACCAGCGACAACTATGCGGGCCTGGTCTTCTGGGACGCCGAGACGTGGATGTACCCGGGTCTGCTCGCCACCCGGCCCGAACTCGCCAGGACCGTCGTCGACTACCGCTACCGCACCCGCGCCGGGGCGCGCGAGAACGCCCGCAAGCTCGGCTACCAAGGGCTCTTCTACCCCTGGAACAGCGGAAGTTCGGGCAACCTGGCCCAGGAGTGCCACAGCGTCGACCCGCCGCACTGCCGCACCCAGATCCACCTTCAGTCCGACATCTCCCTGGCCACTTGGCAGTACTACCTGGCCACCAAGGACGCCAAGTGGCTGCGCGAGCGCGGCTGGCCGGTGCTGCGGGGCATCGCCGAGTTCTGGGCGGGACGCGTCAGCCGCGACCCGGACGGCAGCTACTCGATCAAGGACACGGCCGGGCCCGACGAGTACAGCAACGGTGTCGACGACGCGGTCTTCACCAACGCCGGCGCCGTCACGGCGCTGCGCCACGCCACCCGTGCCGCCGAACTGCTCGGCGAGCGGGCTCCCGCAGAGTGGAACGCGATCGCCGACCGCATCAGGATCCCGTACGACGCACAGCACAAGGTGTTCCAGCAGTACGACGGCTACGGCGGCAGCACCATCAAGCAGGCCGACACCGTCCTGCTGATGTACCCGCTGGAGTGGCCGATGCCCAAGGGCGCCGACGCCGCCACCCTCGACTACTACGCCCAGCGCACCGACCCGGACGGCCCGGCCATGACGGACTCGGTGCACGCCATCGACGCCGCCGGAATCGGCGAGCCGGGCTGCTCCACGTACACGTATCTGGAGCGTTCCATCAAACCGTTCGTCCGAGGCCCCTTCGCGCAGTTCTCCGAGGCCCGCGGAGACAAGGCGGGCGCCCAGGACCCCCTGGCGGGCTCGCCCGCCCACGACTTCCTCACCGGCAAGGGCGGCTTCCTGCAGGTCTTCACCAACGGCCTGACCGGGATGCGGATGCGCGAGAACCGTCTGCACCTCGACCCGATGCTGCCGCCGCAGCTCGACCGCGGCGTCACCCTGCACGGCCTGACCTGGCAGGGACGCACCTACGACATCCAACTCGGCGCCCACGACACCACCGTGCGCCTCACCGACGGCGCGCCGATGACGCTCGACACACCCCAGGGCGAGCAGATCGTCAGCAAGGACACCTCGGCCGTCCTCAAGACCCGCCGCCCCGACCTCACTCCCACCACCAACGCGGCCCGCTGCACCACGGCCAAGGCCTCGACCGAACAGCCCGGTATGTACGCGGGCGCCGCGCTCGACGGCAACACCGCCACAGCCTGGGTCCCGGACGGGGCGCGGGGCGAGCTGACGGCGGACCTCGCCAGGCCGGTCCGCGTCACGAAGGTCACCCCCACCTGGACCGACACCAAGCCCACCACCCACACCATCGAGCTCTCCCTCGACGGGCGGCACTGGCAGCGGGCGGAGGCGGGCGACGCGCGACTCGCACGGTACGTACGGGTCACGGTGCAGGGTGATCCGGATGCCAAGAAGCATCCGGGCGTCGCGGAGCTGACGGTGAATTAGGCGGCGACAGCACGCCGCGTACGTCTCACTTCGCCTATGCGCGAATCACCCGGCCGTCGTACAGGCACACATCGACTTCGTGATGGGGCCGTGCGGCGGTCGGGGTGTCGCTGAGGACGGAGTGGTAGCCGCAGTCCGCGCACCGTTCCGGCTCACCGATCGCCAGCGGGGCGAGGTCCGCGGCCGCGTGGTGGGCGGAGGAGCCGAAATCCCGCCCGCACATGAGGCACTCGACCGTGTAGTCCCCTGCCGGTACCGCGAACTCACCGCAGTACGGGCAGGGGACGACGACCTCCGCGTGCGCCAGCTGCGGCGCGATCGCACGCCGTCGTTCCTCGACCGCCTCCCGGACCCGCGCCGTGGCCGCGCGCACCCGCCGCAGAGAGCGCCCTACGGCACGCGCGTACTGGTCGGCGACGTCCTCCGTCAGCTGTCCGAGGACGTCGGTCTCCACGAAGGCGAGCATCAGGTCGAGTACGGGAAGGGCCCGGCAGCGGATCGCCGCCAGGCTGTCGCTGTCGCGGTCGGACGACAGCAGCGCCCGGTTGCGTACGTACGCGAAAGCCAGCAGGTCGGCGCGCGCCGCCGCGATGTCCGTGTCGCACCAGCGACCGGCGAGGTCGGCCGCCTCGTGCAGCCCGAGGCCCACGTACTCGCCGCGCGTACGACGGTTGCTGTCCGGGTCCCCGTTGGCGGCGGGCCAGATGTCGCCCGCCCAGTGCATGGCCAGGCGCCCGCGCAGCAGGGCTTCCGTCGCCGTGTGGAGATGGAGTACGGGGTAGATGGCCTCGTACCGGTTGGGTTCCTCGGCGAGAGCGGTGGCCGCGCGCTCCATCATCCGCAGCCCGTTGGCCACGAGGGGGTGGCTGCGGTTGAAGTAGAGAGCCTCCTCCTCCGCCGTCGCATCCGAGAAACTGTCGATCTCATCCATCGCCCCAGTGTCCACTGCCGAACTGACCGGTCGCACCTGGGTTTTCGCAGGTCGGGGTGGTGCACCGACGGGCCAGGGGGCCCGCGCGTATGGCTACGGCCTGAGCACGTCGCCGTACCAGCGGCGGTGCGCCGCGGGTTCGACCGCCAGCGCGGCCGCGCCCGCGAGCGTGCCGATCAGCAGGGCGGGCCAGCCGCCGCCGTTGAGGAGCGCGCCGAGGCAGGCGGCGGCGATGACCACCGGGCGCAGGAGTGTCAGGGGGCCGAGGCCGATGACCATCGCGAGCGTGCTGGCGCGGAACGGCAGGAGGAAGTAGGCGGCGAGGGAGAGCAGGACGGCGGTCGCGTAGAGCGCGAGGGGGAGGAGGTAGCCGAAGCCGCCTGCTGTCAGGGAGTCGTACATACCGGATCGGTCCGGTGCCGCCAGCAACAGGAGGGCCGCGGCCAGCGCGGGCGCGAGCAGCAGGCCGGCCCCGGTGGTCAGACCGCGCAGGGACGCCCGGGCGGTTGCCCGGCGCTTGCGGATGCGGGCGTCGCGGCCCGCGTACGCGCGGAAACCGCTGAACGCCGCGTCGACGAGGCCGAGCAGGACGAGCGGTACGGCGGGGGTCATCGGGTGGGCCCGGTGAGGTAGTCGGGGCCGACCAGCCGGCGAGCGGCACGCCCGAGCGACCGGCGGAACGGGTCCTCCAGGTGCGGGCGCACTCCAATGATCGGCCGCAGTGTGGTGCAGAAAGGGTTGGCCGCCCCACGGGGCTCGTACAGCAGTGGTGTGATCCCGGGGACGGCGGCGGCGCGAAGCAGTGTTTCGTCGCTGTGGGCGCGCCGTGCGGAGGCGACGCCGTCGTGGCGGCCGAGCGGGTGGCGCATCCGGGCGAGGTGGAAGATCCACGCGCCGACGGGTGCGAGGCGGGTCGCGGCGATGTCGAAGTGGCAGAAGGCCTGAGCGGGGGAGGCGGCCTGGGACCGGAAGAACTCGCTCAGGGCGGGACCGCGGAAGTGGTGCAGCACACCGGTGGAGATGTAGACGGTTGCCGCCTCCGGCAGGTCGAACGCGTTGCCGTGGACGAAGTGGCAGTCGAGTCCCTCGGCGCGGGCCAGACGGCCCGCTTCGGTCACCAAGGCGGCGTCGAGGTCGACTCCGACGAGCTCGACGTCCGGGCCCAGCGCGTTGGTCGCCGCCAGCCAACGGACCGCGTAGCCCAGCCCGCAGCCGACGTCGACCAGGCGGTACCGGCCCGGCCCGCTCGTCGACCGGATCGCCTGGAAGAGCGGACCGAGCAGATGGACGAGGCGCTCGCCGATCCGCAGCTCCTCGCTGAGACGCTGGAGCTCGGCGTGGACGCTGACCAGCAGCCGGTCCACGGCGTCCGGGTCGAGCAGCCCGTCCCGGTCGGTGGGCAGGCCGGCCACGATGCGGGCGGCCCGCGCGTCTCCGGCCTCGTCGAGCAGCCGGATGACCTCGGCACGGGACACCGGGAGCCGGTGGCCGCTCTGCGGGTCCACCGCTGTGATCAGGTCGGATATCTCAAGCACGGGCACGAGGCAGCACCCTACGGCCTCGCCCACCGGCCCATCCGGGCGGTCCGTCTGCCGTCGGTCGGGGCGAGGACCTCTAGCGCGTGTGGCGGGCCGTGGTGCGGCCCATCCGGGTGATCGCCTCGGTGAGGATGGACCGGGACGTGGCGAAGTTCAGGCGTACGTGCCCGGCTCCTCCCGTTCCGAAGATGTGGCCGGCGGAGAGTGCCACCCTGGCGTCCTCCAGGAACAGCTGGGCGGGGCCGGCCAGGTCGGTGACGACCGCGAGGTCCGTGGGTTCTTCCTCCGGGGCGAGGCCGAGGGACCGGCAGTCGAGCCAGGCCATGTAGGTGCCCTCCGGCCTGGCGTAGCCGATGCCGGGCAGGTGCTCGGCGACGAGCCGGCCAAGGAGCGCGCGGTTGGCGTCCAGCCCGGTCAGCAGCGCGTCGAGCCACTGGTCCCCGTGGCGGTAGGCCGCTGTATGGGCGATGACGCCCAGGAGGCTGGCGCCGTGGTGGACCTCCTCGGGAAGCCGACGCAGATCGGCGGCCGCCTCGGGCCCGGCGACGGCGAGTGCCGCCTTGATTCCGGCGAGGTTCCAGCCCTTGGTCGCCGACATGAGCGAGAAGGCGTCCTCGGCCCCGGGGACGCCGAGGTAGGGCGTGAAGGCGGCGCCGGGCAGGACGAGCGGGGCGTGGATCTCGTCGGCGACGACCCGGATGCCGTACCGGCGGGCCAGCTCCGCCACGTCGGCGAGCTCCTGGCAGGTGTGAACCGTGCCGGTGGGGTTGTGCGGACTGCTCAGCAGATAGGCGATCCTGCCCTGTCCGCTCTGCTGCCGGGTACGCAGGAAGGTCTCCTCCAGCCTGCCCAGGTCGATGCGGAGGTCCCGCCCGAGCGGTGCCTCTACGATCCGGCGGTCGTCATGGGAGATGAAGGCGTAGAAGGGCGCGTACACGGGGGAGTTGACGATGACGGGGTCGCCGGGGTCGGTGATCAGCCGCAGCACCTGGACCGCGCCCATCATCACGTCGGGGACCACGGCGGTGCGGTCGACCGCCACCCCGGCCCATTTCCAGCGGCGTGAGGCGAACCCGGCCAGCGACTCGGCGAAATCGCTTCCGGCGGGATATCCGGTGTCACCGGTATCGATGGCCTCGCGCAGCGCGTCGACGACCGGCGGCGCGAGCGGGACGTCCATCTCCGCCACCCACAGGGGCAGGACGTCCGCCGGATGCGTGCGCCACTTCATGCTCGTGCGCCGACGGAGCTGGTCGAGGGAGAGCGCCTCAAGAGGGTTCGGACACCCTGCGGCCCCGGCGTCTGTGGAGTCTCGCCCACCAACGGCAGTCATCTTCAGCATTGGACCGCCATCCGGATCTCGGCGCAAGCGCCGGACGGAGGTGTTTTCCCGGGGCACGGGTGCGCCGGTGGCCGGGCGTGAAACGGCCCGGACGGGGCGTTGGGGGCATCCCGTCCGGGCCGTTGCTCAAGGCCGGTGCAGTGTGGTGCGCCGGATCAGCCGGTGGTGACCGAGGTGTCGTCGATCAGGAAGCTGGTCGCCAGCGAGGAGTCCTCGGCGCCGGTGAACTTGATGGTGACCGTCTTGCCCTTGAAGGCGGACAGGTCGAGGGTGCGCTGGACGTAGCCGCTCGGCGTGGCGTTGGAGTAGGTCGCCAGGGTGGTCGTCGTGGTGCCGGAGACGACCTGCGCCTTGAGCGTGTCGTACGCGGTGGTGCCGGTCTCCTTGGTGTCGATCGCGAGCCAGAAGGACAGCTTCGGGGCCGCGGCCGTCGCCGGGATGGTCACCGACTGGGACAGGGTGTCGGTGTGGGTGGAGCCGTAGCCGTCCAGCCAGGCGTAGTACGAGCCGGTGTGGGCGGTGGCGCCGGTGTCGTTGGTGATGGCGCCGGAGGACGCGGACCAGGTGGTCGCGCCCGACTCGAAGCCGGGGTTCGACAGCAGGTTGGAGCCGCTCGGCGGCTGCGTGGTGCCGCCACCGCAGGTGGTCGCGGTCGGGGCGACGGCGACGCCGCTCCAGGCCTTCTCCACGGTGGTGCACTGGGTGCTGCTGGCGCCGTACAGGTCGGTCGCGGCCTTGATGGTCGCGGTACGGGCGTCGGCGTACGTGGAGGCGGCCGTCAGGTACGTGGTGAGCGCGCGGTACCAGATCTTGCCGGCGGCGTCGTTGCCGAGCCCGGTGACCGTACCGCCGTCGCAGGTGGGGCTGTTTCCGTAGCTGGACGAGCCGGAACCGACCGCCATCAGGTAGAACCAGTGGTTGCCGACGCCGGACGAGTAGTGCGGGTCGAGGTTCTTGGTGTTGGTGGTCCAGCAGCTCTGGGAGGAGCCGTCCTTCTTCGGGTCGTCCATGTACCGCAGCGGCGTGGAGCTGATCTTCTCGCCGATGAGGTAGTCGGGCTTGTCCGCCGGGCTGTTGGCGTTGAACTCGACCAGGGTGCCGAAGATGTCCGAGGTGGCCTCGTTCATGCCGCCCGCGTCACCGAAGTAGTTCAGGCCCGCGGTGGCCGCGGTGACGCCGTGGCTCATCTCGTGGCCGGCCACGTCGAGCTCGGTGAAGGGCTTCTGGCCGGAGGCGCCGTCGCCGTAGATCATGCTGAAGCTGTCGTCGTCCCAGCCCGCGTTGGCGTAGTTGACGCCGTAGTGGACGAAGGAACGGGCGCCGACGCCGTCGTTCTTGATGCCGTTGCGGCCGTGGACGTTCTTGTAGTAGTCCCAGGTGGCCTGGATGCCGTAGTGGGCGTCCACGGCGACGGTGGCGCGGTCGGTGAGGGCGCCGTTGCCCCACACGTTGTCCGTGTCGGTGAAGGCGACGCCCCAGCCGGCCGGCGGCGAGTCGTTGGTGACGGTCTTGTTCTGGGCGTCCCGCGTCTCCCCGTTACCGCGGGTCGGATCCTTGAGCTCGTAGCCACCGGAAATGCTGTTGGTGCCCAGCGTGACGTCGCCGACCTGGTAGCCGTGACCGGTGCCCGAGGCGGCGGCACCGGCGACGGCCGTGGTCTGCGGCGCGTTGGCGGTGGTGCCCGGGACGACCGTGCTGTGGAAGGTGTTCCACGACTTCCCGGCCTTGCCGGTCGTCGCGTCGACCAGCGTGTGGACGTGGCTGGGCGAGCCGTCGGGGGCGGTGCCGTCGACGACGACCTGCCAGGCGAGCGTCGGCGTGGCCGCCGTCGCGTCGACGACGAGGTCGGCCCGGCTGCCCTTCTTGGAGCCCTTGAACGTCGCGGCGGCCACGGCCACGGCGCGCTGCTTGCTGATCTTCGGGGTCACCGAGAGGGTCAGCGGGGCCTTGAGGGTCAGCGAGGTCGAGCGCAGCTCGCCGTTGGGGGCCGAGTGCACGATGACGTCACCGCCCAGGACCGGCAGGCCCTGGTAGCGGCGGTCGAGGTGGACGTGGCGGGTGCCGTCCTTGTCGACCGTCACGTCGTGTGACAGGAAGGTGTCGTGGGCGCCTGCCTTGACCGTGGTGGGGCTCGCGGCCACCTCGGCGGTGGCGTCCCGCAGGGCCTGGGCCTTGCTCGGCTTGGGCGAGACGGCCCGGGGACCCTTGGCGGCGGAGGCGGGGGTGCCCGCGCCGGCTATCAGAAGGCCGCTGACCGCGAGGGACAGTGTGCCGACGAACAGAGATCGTTTCATGGGGCCGGAGAATGGCGGGATTTACGTCTCCGGGGCAATGAGTTGCCAATTCTGTTTAATAAGCACCCCTGTGAAACGATCATGACAAGTAACGGGTGTGTGTCCCCGCTGTTTCCTGCCCTGATGGACGCGCGTGTACGGAGCCGAACGAACGGTCGGCGCCCGCGCCCGCGCAATCGGGGCCCTGGCCAAGACTGTTCAGATCGTGACCTGTGTCACCCGCCGTTTGGCTGGATGTCGCTAGCATGTGGTCCCCCGCACGGCACGCAGGACGGATCACCTGTGCCCCCTCAAACCCCGCCGCCAGACCTGGCCGACGCCCTGCGCCACGGCCCGTTCGAGGTCGCGCTCGACTGTGCCGTGCGCGCCAGCGGCCTCAGCCTGGAACGCATCCAGCACCGGCTGGCCGCTCGCGGGGTCGCCGTCAGCGTGACCACTCTCAGCTACTGGCGGCGTGGCCGCAGCCGCCCCGAACGACCCCAGTCCCGGCAGGCCGTCCGACTGCTGGAGGAACTGCTGGGGCTGCCCACCGACTCCTTGGTCTCCCTGCTGGGTCCCCAGCGCCCGCGCGGACGCTGGGTCAACCGCCCGCCCCGGGTGCTGGAGACCGAGGACCTGTGGCAGCAGTACAAGAGCCTGCCCGGCCTGCTCGACGCGATGGGCTCCAACGACGACGGGCTGACCCGGCTCGCCGTGCACGACCGGTACGAGATCGACGAGAACGGCGCCGAGCGGCGGCTGACCGTCACCATGGTGCTGCGCGCCGAGCACGAGCGGGTGGACCGGCTGGTGCTCATCAGCCGCGGCGACGACCCGCAGCGCGAACTGCCCGAACTCACCGGAATCCGTAATGCCCGTAAAGGGAGGGTACGTTCCGACACGTCGGTGCCGCTGTCCGTCGCGGAACTGCTCCTGGACCGGATACTCACCAAGGGCGAGACCGACGTGATCGAGTACACCTACGCCTTCGGGACCACCGGTGCCCGCACCAGCGAGGTCGGCACCGGCTTCCGCGCCCCCGCCCGGCTCTACACCCTGGAGGTCCAGTTCCACCCCGACGCGGTCCCCGTCCGGTGCCACCGCTACTCCGGCACCACCGCCGGCGGCCCCATGGACCCCGCCGAACAGGTCTGGATCAGTGCCTCCGGCCGCGCCGCCTTCACCGTCGAAGACCCCGGGCCGGGCTTCCAGGCGATGCGGTGGGAATGGGAGTAACGGCGCTGCCGCGCACGGCCGGTGAAGGGGAGCGTCGTCCGGGGCGACCACGCGGCACCGGCGAGGACTCGGGCTGACCGGCCGCGCGAACCGAAGGGCATCATGATCCACATGACTTCCACAGCGCCCCTCCCTTCCACCGGCACCACCCCTTCGGCACGCGTCTTCCCGTCCACCGGCCGTCGCGTGCTCGTCAGCGGTGCCTCGCGCGGGCTCGGCCGTGCGCTCGCCCAGGCGTTCGCCGCCAACGGCGACCGGGTGGCCGTCCACTTCGGCTCGCGGCGCGAGGAGGCCGAGACGACCCTCGGCTCCCTCGCCGGTACGGGACACGTGCTCGCCGGAGGCGACCTGTCCGACCCGGCGGGCGCGCATGCCGTCGCCGAGGCGGCCGCCCAAGGGCTCGGCGGGCTGGACGTGCTCGTCAACAACGCCGCCGTGAACCTCCCGCACCCGCTCGCCACCACCACGTACGAGGACTGGGCGGCCGCCTGGCAGAGCCACGTGTCCGTCAACCTCCTCGCGACGGCGAACCTCAGTCACCTCGCGGCCCGCCGGCTGATCGAGCAGGGCGGCGGGGGCCGGATCGTCAACGTCGGCTCGCGCGGGGCCTTCCGCGGCGAACCGGACCACCCTGCGTACGGGGCGACCAAGGCCGCGGTGCACGCGCTGGGTCAGTCCCTCGCCGTGCACCTCGCCCCGTACGGAATCGCGGTCGCCTCCGTCGCCCCGGGGTTCTTCGAGACGGAGCGGGTCGCGCACCGGCTGAGCGGTGTGGAGGGTGAGGCGATCCGCGCCCAGAGCCCGTTCGGGCGGGTGGCGTCGGCGGAGGAGATCGCGGCGGCCGTGCTGTGGCTGGCCTCACCGGCGGCCGAATGGGCCTCGGGGACGGTCCTGGACCTCAACGGGGCGTCGTATCTGCGTACGTGAGGGAGCCGCCGGGTCAGGTGGCAGGCTCAGGCGTGACTGATGACCACCTTGCCGAACGCGTCGCCGCTGCCGTAACGAAGGTACGCGTCCTCGGCCTTGTCGAAGGGGACCACGCTGTCGATGACGGGCCGGAGTCCGTGCGCCTCGATGACCGCGTTCATCGCGACGAACTGGGCGCGGCTGCCGACCGCCACGCTGCGGATGGTCGCGCCGGAGGCGAAGACGGCACGGGAGTCGAGCGGTGGGGCGGCATTGCCGACGAAACCGACGCACGCGATGGTGCCGGACAGGGCGATGGCGCGGACGGAGTGGTCGAGCAGTCCGGCGACGTCGACGATGCGGTCGGCGCCCCGGCCGTCGGTGAGGGCGCGGACCTCGCCCGCCCAGTCGGGTGTGGTCGAGTAGTCGATGACGGCGTCGGCGCCGAGGGCGCGCAGACGCGCGGCCTTGGCGGGGCCGCTGGTCGTGGCGATCACGCGCGCTCCCAGCACCTTGGCGAATTGGAGTGCGAAGAGGGATACACCGCCGGAGCCCTGCACCACGACGGTGCTGCCGGGGCGGACGCCGGCTCCGTCGCCGGTGAGCGCGTTCCAGGCGGTGACCGCCACACAGGGCAGCGTCGCGGCTTCCTCGTACGTCAGGTGCGCGGGAACGGCGACGAGTGAATCCGCGTCGACCAGGGCGAACTCGGTGAGCATGCCGTCCAGTGAGCCACCGCGCTGGGCGAGGTGCTCGGCGCCGAACGGCCCGTCCTGCCACGAGGGGAAGAGGGTGGCCGCGACGCGGTCCCCGATGCGCACCGCGTCGACGCCCGCGCCGACCGCGACCACTTCGCCCGCGCCGTCCGACACGGGGACGACGTCGGGTTTGACCGGCAGGACGTACGTCCCGTCGAGCACCATGAGTTCACGGAAACTCAGGGATGTCGCGCGCACCGCCACCAGCGCCTGGCCGGGGCCGGGCACGGGGGTGTCGTGCTCGCGGACGGCCAGGCCGCAAAGCCCGGCTCCGCTGTGGGACAGGTGGTAGCTCCGCATCGGGGTCATGCCCTTCGTGTCGTACGACGTGGGTGGAGGTTTTCGTAGAGCGGTGCATGGGTGTCGGCGCCGGGCGCTATACGGCGTCGGACTCCGAAGCCAGCGGGACCTCTCCCGCGGTCTTGCTGAAGCCGAGGGCCTCGACGATGCGGCCGTCCACGACGCGCATGACGTTGACACCGCTCACCCAGTCGTGCGGGCCGTCCCCGAACCGGTAGTGCCACAGGATCGTGGCGCGATCGCCCGCCACGATCACCTCCTGCGGCATGAACTGCGAGGTGCGGTCGTCGGCGAGCGCGGCCCACCACGACGTACACGCCTCACGGCCGACGACCCGCTCTCCGGTCGGCGCGGGCTGGACGCTCTCCATGACGCAGTCCTCGGCGACCAAGTCGGCCAGCAGACCGGCCTCGTGGTCGGTGAACGCGCGGTTGAAGAGCTCGATGACGCGGGCGGTGCTGCGTACGGGCACGAATCCTCCCGGGGAGAGATAGACCAACTGGTCTACTTCAATAGATAGACCGGTTGATCTACCGCGTCAAGGGCTGGCACAATCACGGCATGACCACCTCCGCCAAGCCGGGCCCCCGCGAACGACTGCTGCTCGCCGCCCAGGAGTTGACGTACACCCAGGGCGTCGGCGTCGGCGTGGACGCCCTGCTCAAGGCGGCGGGCGTCGCCCGGCGTTCGCTGTACGAGCACTTCGGCGGCAAGGACGGGCTGATCGCCGAGATGCTGCGCCGCAGCACCGCCGAGGACGAGGAGCGGTACCGCGCGACGATGGCCGCGGCGGGCGACGACCCCCGCGTCCGGCTCCTCGCGGTGGTCGACCGGCTCGGCCGCATCGCGTCCGACCCGGACTTTCCCGGCTGCCGATACCTCGCCGCCGACCTCGCGCTCTCCGACCGGGACCACCCCGCACACGAGGTCACCCGGGCCTACCGACGCACCCTGCACGTGCTGTTCGCCGACGAGTTCGTCGCCCTCGGGCACGCGCGACCGGAGTTCGCCGCCGATCAGCTGCTCATCCTCGTCGACGGACTGCTCGCCGCCGGTGCGACCCGCCCCGGCAGCGAGCCTGCGGCCGCGTCGCGTGAACTCGCCGAGCACATCATCGACTCCGGGCTGGGTGCCTGAGTCGGACGACCGGTGCGCTCAAGCTTCGCCGGCACGGGACGGCCTCTCCCGACCCTTGCCCCGGCCCGGAATCGGGGTCTAAATTTAGAGAACTCTCTAAGTTTCACGAAGGGGTGTCTGCGTATGCAGCCGGTCGAAGGGGGCCTGCGCGAGCAGAACAAGGCCCAGCGGCGGAACCGGATCCTCGACGCGACGCGTGAAATCCTGCGGGACAGCCCGGAGTTGGTGATCAGTACCGAGCGGATCGCCGAGCGGGCGGAGGTCGCCCCGGCCACCGTGTACAACCTGATCGGCCCGCGCGACAAGATCTGGGAGGCGCTCGCCGCCGGGTTCATGGACGAACTGGAACGCCGTCTGGCGGCAGGGGGAGCCCGTGACCCGAGAGAGGTCGTCAGGGTGACCGTCCAGCTGTTCGTGGGCGATCCGATCCTGTCGCGTCGCATGGTGCGTGAGTGGGAGGCGAGCGGCCTCGTGCTCGACCGCAGTCCGCTCACCCAGCTCCGCCGGGCGATGGCGGATGCGCGGACCGAAGGCCTCCTGCGCGCCGACATCGACACCGACGCCTTGGCTGCCGTTGTCGCCACGTCCTGCGTGGGCGCGCTGCACCAGTGGGTCGCCGCCCTGATCGACGACGACCGGTTCCTCGCACGCGCCCTGTTCGCGCTCGACGTCGCACTCGCTGCGGGGGCCGCGGATCCCCACCGCGACCGACTGCTGGCGCCGCTGCGGACACGGGGTGCGGTATGACGACCGACGCACTGCCACGGCCCCGCAGCTTCGTGGGCGAGGGAGGGATCCGCCTCGCCGCCGACGTGTGGGGCGAGGCGTCCTCGCCGCCTCTCGTCCTCCTGCACGGCGGCGGTCAAACGCGACACACCTGGGATCGGACCGGCCCCCGGCTGGCGGCGCTGGGGTGGCGGGTCATCGCCCCGGACCTACGAGGGCACGGTGCCAGCGGATGGTCGGCCGGTGGTGACTACGACCTCGGCCTGTTCGCCGACGACGTCCGGGCGCTCGTTGCCGAACTCGGCGAGCAGCCGGTATTCGTCGGCGCCTCGCTCGGCGGCCTGAGTTCGCTGCTCGCCGCCGGAGAGGCGCCCGGGGCGGCGATTCGCGCCCTGGTCCTCGTCGACGTCGCCCACCGTCCCGATCCGCGCGGGGTTCGTCGGATCATGGAGTTCATGCGCCGCTGGCCGGACGGATTCGCCGGCGTGGGGGAGGCGGCCGCGGCGGTGTCCGCCTACCTTCCGCATCGGCCGCCTCCGGACGACCCGGAGGGGATACGGAAGAACCTGCGACGCCACGGCGATCGCTGGGTCTGGCACTGGGACCCCCGGTTGCTGGACAGCTTCGAGGGCCGGATGGACCCGCCCGGCATGGCGGAGCGCCTCCTCGCCGCCGCGCGCCACACCGAGGTGCCGATCCTGCTCGTGCGAGGCGGCATCAGCGATGTCGTACGCGAAGACATCGCCGAGGAGTTCTGCGACCGGGTCCCCGGCGCGCGGCGCATCGATGTGGCCGACGCGGGACACATGGTGGCCGGCGATCGGAACGAGCACTTCATCGACGCGATCGTCCCGTTCCTGGAAGGGATCCAGCGGGCGGCACGGTGAGCCGGACCGAGGTGTCGAGGAACTATCCAGTACGGCAACGACTTCCGGCCTACGGCTACAGCCCTCGTCCCAGGCCGACTGAAGATCATCCGTTAGCCCCATGCCGCTTCATGGCGGCTGGGCCAGCATGTGGTGGAGACCTACCGAGGAGCACACCATGTCGTACCCGGAACACCTCGTATACCCGGAGCCCCGCTACCACGGCGACAAGGGTGAAGTGAACGCCACCTTCCGGACGAGCAGCACCCCGCCGGACATCTCCTCACCCGGAGGCTCCACCCACTACCTCGCCACCAACGAGTCGACCGGCGGCGAATTCGGCCTGTACAAGGTGGAGCTGGCTGCACGGTCCGCCGGAGCCAAGGCACACTTCCACAAGGCGATGTCGGAGTCCTTCTACGTCCTCTCCGGCGAACTGGAGCTCTACAACGGCGAGAAGTGGGTCACGGGCCGCGAAGGCGACTTCCTGTACGTACCCGTCGGCGGCCTGCACGCCTTCAAGAACGTGACCGACGAGCCGATGTCCATGCTCATGCTCTTCTCCCCGGGTGGCCCGCGCGAGGAGTACTTCGAGCAGGTCGCGGAGGTGGCGCAGCGCGGCGGCGAGGAACTCAAGCAGTTCCGCATCCGGCACGACAGCTACTTCGTGGAGGACTTCGAGTCCGAGGCGGAGTAGTGCGTGGCCGCCGCACCGTTCCGTGTCGCGGCCCTGGGCCGGATGGTGCCGGTGCCACGGAGGGGGCGCGCGTCGTACCAGCGGGCCACCGCCGGGTGCGTGAAGCCGATGCCCAGAGAGGTCCGCTGCAGCAGGCCGCGGCGCTGTGCGAGGTACAGGGCTTCTTTCACGGTCGGCGGGGTGAGGTCTGACTGTCACGGTGGCCCTCCCCGAGTACGCAGCCAAGGCCCCGGCTCCCAGGGCGAGTTCCCGGAGAAGCCCCCCAGCAGCCAGGCCGCTTGCCCTAGGGTCTGACCTACCCACAGCGGCGGCCTCGGTCCCACGGGCAGCGGGCGCGGGCGTCGAGGGAGGGGCGGTGGCAACAGGTCTCCGCTTGCGTGCCGGAGCGAGGGGACGGGTGTGAGCGGAGGCGAAGCGGGGCGTCGGAGCGTGGGGCGCCGCCATGTGGTGGCCATCGGGGTCTCCGAGTACCACTCACCGCACCTGCCGGACCTTCCCGGTGCCGGGGCGGACGCGGAACGGGTGGCCGGACTGCTCGCGGACTTCGGGTACGAGCGCGTCCTTTCCGAGCTAGGGACCTCTCCCACCGCCGAGCAGCTGAAGTCCGGTCTGGTGCGCTGGACCAGGGAAGCCCGGCTCGGGCCGGACGACGTGCTGGTCCTGTACTACGCAGGCCACGGCGTCGTCGACGGGCCGCGCCTCGAACTGCTCGCTTCGGACAGCGAACCAGGGCGGGCGCCCACGTCATTGGCCGCCGACGACCTCGCCGCCGCGATCGCGGTCAGTGGTGTGGGAAGCATTCTGACCGTCCTCGACGTGTGCGCGGCAGGAGCCGGTGGCGGCGCGGCGGCCGGATGGGCCGTGCCCCTTGCCCACACGGGGTCCCAGGACAGCGCGTATCACCTGGTCGCATACAACAGGAACACCGACGCCGCCGCCGTGTCCCTGGTGGACGCCTTGACGTACGCGCTCACTCACCCCTCCGCCGGGCCGCGGCAACGCTACCTCCCCCTCGCCGATGTGCTCGAGGGTATGCAACGCCACCTCAGGGACCAGGGGGCGACTCGCGAACCCTTCTACACCGGACACCGTACGGAGGAGACGGAGGTCTTCTTCCCGAACCCCCGATACGTTCCTGACCTGCCGCGCGACGCCCTCGACCCGGTGGGTGTGGCCCGGCTGCGGCACGAGCACCGCGACCACTTCGAGGCGCGCAGCCGTGGCGTCGCGCACGCCGCCGAGCAGGGCGACTTCTTCGTGGGGCGGACGAACGCCCTGGCCCGGATCGCCTCCTGGGTGCGGGCGGAGCCCGGCGTCGCGGTGCCACCGCTGGCGGTCACCGGCGCGCCGGGGTCCGGCAAGTCCGCCCTCCTCGGCCGCTTCCTGGCACTGACCGACCCCGACAGCCCGGCCAGGTTGAACACCGCGCCCCAGACGCTGCCCCCGCCGGGACTGGCCGTCATCCCGATCAGTGGCCGAGGCGTCAACGGGGTTCGGTCCCTGATCGCCGACCTGGCCGCCGCGCTGGGTCGGCCCCCCGGCTCGGGCCTAGGACCCGTGCTCGCCGCGCTCAGCGCACGGACCGACCCTGTCGTCATCCTCCTCGACGGCCTCGACGAGATCACCCCATCCGCGTCCGACGACGGGCTCGCCTACTTCGTCCGGTCGCTCGGCGGCTTTCCCGCAGTGCGGCTCCTCGTCGCGACCCGCACAACCCACCTGGGGTTACTGGGCCCGAACGTCGAGGTTCTCGACCTCGACTCACCCGAGTACCGGGACGAGGACGCCCTGTACCAGGTCGCCCATCGACTGGCTCGGGATCCCAGCCGGGCCTCTGAGGTGCTGGCGGAGCTCAGACACGACGCCAACCGCCAAGTGGACCACTCCTTCCTGATGCTCCACCTGCTGACGGCGGGTGCGGTGGCGGCCGACGGCATACCGGCGGACGCAGAGGACCTCCCCTCGCTGTTCCGGGCGCAGATCCAGCGCCTCGGCCCCGACGAGGCACGCTCGGAACGCCTGCTGGCGCCGCTCGCCTACGCGCAGGGAACGGGCCTGCCTCCCGGACTGTGGGCGCCCCTGGTCGAGGCCATGACCGGCGAAGTGTGCACGCCCGAGGAGCTTCGGCGGTTCCGCGACCGGGCGGGCACCCTCGTGGTCGAGAGCACCAGGCCCGACGGCACCACGGTTCACCGGCTCTTCCACATCGCCTTCGCCGAGTTCCTGCGGGCGTCCGCCGACGAGCGGGAGCAACAGTGGCGTATGGCCCGGGGACTGGTCCGCCTGGTCCCGCGCACGCCCGACGGACGAAGCGACTGGGCCGCGGCGGACCCGTACATCCTCGAACACCTCGCCACCCACGCCGCCGCCGGCCGGATCCTCGACGAAGTCGTGCGGGACAGCGCCTATCTGAGCCATGCGGCGCCGGAGCCGCTGCTGCGGGCGCTGGCCGACAGCGGCGCCATCGACCTGGCGACCGCGGCTCCCGAGGCCGCGGAGTCCCGGGCTCCCGCCGACGAGGACGTGGGTGCTGACGCCGACGCGGGCATGACCACGGACGAGGATCTGGCGACGGACTTCGACGCGGCCGAGGACATCGCATTCGACGACTTCGATCGGGCGACGGTCACCGAACGGGCCGCTGTCCAGGTCCTGTCGGCGCGGACCCGCGTCCTGGTCGTCGCCACCGAATGGTCCTCGGGGCGCGGCGGGCTGAGCACCTTCAACCGGCACCTGTGTGTGGCGATGGCGGCCGCGGGCGCCCAGGTCTTCTGCATCGTGCTGGACGCCGACGCCTCCGAGGTGACCGACGCCAAGGACAAGGGCGTCACCCTGCTCACCCACCCCGGCGCGCCGGGAGCCCCGGACTACGGTCGGCTCACCCGTCGCCCCACCCTTCCGTACGGTACGCAGCCGGACCTGGTCATCGGACACGCCCGCGTCACCGGACCGGCGGCCGCCCACCTCAAGGAGGACTTCTTCCCGCACGCCCGTCGGCTGCACTTCGTCCACATGGCGCCGGACGAGATCGAATGGCACAAGCTGGGTGACGGTGTCGACCGCTCCAGGCTGGCGGAGGAACGTACCGAGATCGAGCGCGAGTTGGGGGTGACAGCGCACCGGGTGGTCGCGGTCGGCCCGGCGTTGAAACGGCGTTTCAGCAACGAGCTCTGGGACGCCGGAGTTCCCGAACCGCTGCGCCTGGATCCGGGATTCGATGCGCCCACGTCCACCGGACCGGCCGGTGTGAGGGGTACGCGGAGCGCGTTCGCGCCCCGCAGGCCGCCGGAGGGGCTGCACAAGGTGCTGTTCGTCGGCCGCACCGAGGACGTCCGGCTCAAGGGAGTCGACATCGCCGCCCGGGCCTGCGGAATCGTGCACGAACTGCGGACCAGAACGGCGGGAGAGCCGATCGAGCTGGTCGTCCGCGGCGCACCGCCGGAGAAGGCCGACGAACAGCAGCAGCTCATTCAGGACTGGTCGGGCTGTCCCGGCCTGGGCGTGGTGGTACGCCCCTACTCCTCGGACCCGCGCAAACTGGAGTCCGACATGCTGCGCGCCGGGCTGGTGGTGATGCCGTCCCGCTCGGAGGCGTTCGGCCTGGTCGGACAGGAAGCCATCCTGCGCGGTGTGCCCGTGCTCGTCAGCGACCAGAGCGGACTGGCGCAGCTGCTGCGCGAGAAACTCCGCTCCGCAGCCGACCACTTGATCGTGCCCGTCACGGGCGACTTCACGGACGACACCAGGGAATGGGCCGCGCGGATCGAGAAGTGCCTGACCGGCCGCGATGAGGCGTTCGAACGGATGCATGAGGTACGCAGCCGCCTCGCCGCCTCAGTCACGTGGGCCGACGCCGCCCGCCTGGTGCTGGCCGAGGCTCCGCCCCGGGACCGATGACCGGACCCTGTCGTGAGAGTTCTGGACCGGGACGACTCTTGCGCCGGACGGTACGCGTGTAGTGCGCTGACTCCCATGAGAATGAGTGGAGTTGGTGCACTGATCGCCGCCCTGGTCGCCGGATCGCTGCTCGCGAGCGCGCCGGGGTCGAACGCGCAGGACGTCGGCGCCGCGGACACGCCGTCGCCCGGAGCGTCGTCTCTCAACGGGATCGACCTCGACACGGTGACGATCCCGGAGTTGCAGGCGCGCAGGGACAAGGGGGCCCTGACGTCGTCGGCGCTGACCCGGGCGTACCTGCGGCGGATCGAGACCGTCGACCCGAAGATCAACGCGGTGCTGTACACCGACCCGTCGGCCCTGCGGCAGGCCGCGGCCAGCGACGCCCGGCATCGCAGCGGCAAGCTGCGCGGACCGCTCGACGGCATCCCCGTGCTGCTCAAGGACAACGTCGACACCCGGGACCTGCCGACCACGGCCGGGTCGCTCGCCCTGGCCGGCAAGCCGCCCGGCGACGACGCCGTTCTGGTGGCGCGGCTGCGGCAGGCGGGGGCGGTGATCCTGGGCAAGACCAATCTGTCGGAGTGGGCGAACTTCCGGGCGGCGAAGCCGACATCGGGGTGGTCGGCCGTGGGCGGGCAGACCCGCAACCCGTACGTCCTCGACCGCAATCCGTGCGGATCCTCCGCCGGGTCGGCCGCCGCGCTCGCCGCGTCGCTGGCCCAGGTGGCGATCGGCACCGAGACCGACGGATCCATCGTCTGCCCGGCCGGGATGAACGGAGTGGTCGGCCTCAAGCCGAGCCTCGGCCTGGTGAGCCAGAAGGGAGTGGTGCCGATCTCCGCCGAGCAGGACACCGCCGGGCCCATGGCCCGCAACGTCATCGACACCGCGCTCACGCTGTCCGCGCTCACGGGCGATCGCTCTACCGAAGAGGGAGCACACCAGGACAGGGCGACGGACCGCCAGAACGGCTTGCGGGGCAAGCGCATCGGGCTGTGGCGACTGCCCTCGCTCGGTCCGGAAGTCGACGCCTTGATGACCCGTACGGCGGCGAGGCTGCGCGGCGCCGGTGCGGAGGTCGTCGAGGTGACGCCCCCGTACCAGGCCCGACTGGCCGAGCTCGAATTCCCGGCGCTGCTCAGCGAGTTCCACCGGGACATCGACGCCTACCTCGGTACGCGCCAAGGGCCCCGCGACCTGGCCGCGCTGATCGCGTTCAACCGCACGTACCCGCAGGAGCAGAGCTGCTTCGCCGGGCAGGAACTGTTCGAGCAGGCCCTCGCCGCACCGCCCACCACCGACCCGAAGTACCGCGCCATGCGGGCGGAGCTGACGGACCTGGCCCGGCGCTCGCTGGACGAGACGCTGGCCGCCCACCACCTGGACGCCATCGCCGCGCCGACGAACCCACCGGCCTGGACGACCGACTGCGCACGCGGCGACAACGACGTGATCCCGTCCTCCACCCCCGCAGCCGTCGCCGGGTATCCCTCGCTGTCGGTGCCCGCAGGCTCTGTGGGTGAACTCCCGGTCGGTCTGCTGCTGATGGCGGGCGATCGTGAGGACGTGAGTCTGCAGTCGTTGGGTGCGGCCGTGGAGCGGCGGCTGGGGGCTTGGCGCGCACCGCGCTATCTGCCGTCGGCAGGCCCGGCCGTCCACTGAGCCGGACCATGACCGGACGGTGGCGCTGGCCGCCCTGTCGCTGACGACGAGCGAGGAGCGGCGAGAGGGAGGAGAATTAAAGGGGAGTGGCGGTGCCTGAGGGGCCGGTTCCCGGGTGACGTAGTGCCTGGATCAGCCCCCTCAGCCATCAGCCTCTGCCGAGGTGAAGCCATGACCACGACTGCCGCAGCTACAGAGCCGTACACGGTCCGTGCTTTCCTGTTCGGCCGGGACAAGCCCGGCTCGGTCGAAGCCCTGGTCGGCCCGCTGCACGGCGGCGGGGCGGCCAGGGAACTCCTCAGTGGAAGGACCCGCCCCCTGACAGCCGCGGCCGATCAGGCGGTCGAGCGCGAAATGGCGGCGGTCATCGATTCCTTCCTGGGCATGGACCTTTTCGACGTGGCAGCGGGGGGCTGGCGCAAGCACGCCGCCCTGACCGATGCCGCGCGCCGCACCCGTGCCGCCCCAGGCAGCGAGGGTCGTCGCGCTCGCGACCCACGCGATCACCTCGAGCCATCGCCCCTACGTCGACGTGCTGCTGGACGGTGTGAAGATAGGCACCCTTGATGTGGGCCTCGACCTGACTTTCCGGATCAGCGGGCTCGTCGCCGTCGTACGCAACGCCCAGCTGGTGGCCGTCCGCAGCGGGGAGTGCGTGCTGAAGGGGTCTCTCTCCGTCCAGGAGATCCCACTGGCGAAACGACAGGGCCAACTGAACCTCCCGGGCATCTGGCACCTGCACACCCCGATCCCCCTACTCCGCAACGAGCCACCCCCGCCTCCACCTCCTCCGCCGCCACCCCCACCGACCCGTGCGGCGTGGCCGCCGAGGCCACGTGCCCGATGAATGCTCTGGTCTTCGCGGCGCGATGGCAGTGGGGGGCTGGCGTCTGATGCCCAGCTCACTGAGTACTCGGTCACTAGAGGTGCGTCTTGATCTGGGCGTGGCGGCGAGCGTCCAGCGCTAGGAGGCTAGGTACTCACGTATCCGGTCGAACATGTCGGGGTCTCGCTCCAGCTTGCTGATCAGGGAGTTGCAGCTTCGATGCAAGATCCCCCGGACGCACTCCCCGCATGAGTACGGTCTGTTGCAGTGTTCGTGATCATGGTCGATCACGGTGTTCCTGTTGAACTTCCCCAGGTGCTCAGCACAGACTGGACACCGTCGGCCTTGCCGCTCAAGAATTTCGCCATACTGCTCAAGCGTCATCCCATGCAGGGCTGCCCGCTTTCGGATGAACTCCTGATCCGCTCGACACTTCGCACTGTCACACCAGTAGAAGTACGGGTTCCCGTCCCTCTGCGGCGCGAACTTCCGCTCGTTCTCACCGCCACAGCACGGGCAGATCCGAGATCCATCGACCTCAGCTCCGAGCAGTGCATCCCACATGTGCCGACCCACCCCCTGTTGCGCGTCAGAGCTGACTGCTTGTGTGGCTCACCACGATGTCACCGTCCGTCGTCTTCCCGCGGTAGTACGAGCACCAGAGTCATCGACGCGCCCGACGGTCAGGTGTCGCCGTGGTTCTCACCGCGCGGTGCAGTGCGGGAGCGACGGGCGGTCCTTCGTGCGGACGGCCGGCAGCCAAGCCGTGTGGGGGCGTGGTGCGGCGGCGCCGACGCGTGGCAGGCGGACCCGGAACCAGGTGGTGGAGCGCAGGTCCTCCTCGTCGATGATGGGCTGGCCCTGCGGCAGTTGGCACTCCGCGTCGAGGACGTCGCCGTGCCATACCCGCGTGCCCACGACATTGTCGGCGGTGTAGGGCCGCAGCGGGTCGATCGCGAGGCCCAGGCTGCACTGCGGTTCGCGGTCCGCTCGGTCCTGGCAGCCGCGCTCGGCGTTGAACACCTGTATGTGGGAGGGCGCTTGGGTGTCATCGTCGGCTCCCCCGTACGCCCAGAGTGCGGCGGCCGCCGCCGCGCAGCCGAGGGTGACGAGCAGGGCGGCGAAGCGCAGGCGGCGCCGGACCCGGGGCCGGCGGGGACCGGAACACCTGGTTCCGTCTTCGGTGGCGTGGGTCCGGATGCGTTCGAGGAGGCTTTCCGCCGTGTGAGGGGCGCGGGCCGCGTGCGTGGCGGCGAGGCAGTCGGCGGCGAGGGCGCGCCAGAACTCCGGGACGGTGCCGTCCATCCGTAACGCCGCTCGGTCCTCGGCGTACTCCTGTACGGCCGCGCCGCGCGCGGTCGGCGTCGCGCCGGGGAAGGGGTAGGCACCGTGGGCGAACACCTCGTGGATGATGATGCCGAGCGCCCAGATGTCGGCGCTGGGCCGTATCTGGATGCCGCGCTCGCCGAGCGGCTCCCGCCACCGCTCGGGCGGCAGGTAGTCCAGGGTGCCCATCGGGGCCGTCCAGCCGTGTGTGCCGGTCAGCTCGATGGCGAAGCCGAAGTCCGACAGGCGCACTTGGCCGTCCCGGCCGATGAGGATGTTCTCGGGCTTGAGGTCGGCGTGCACCCAGCCGCTGCGGTGCATGTGGTCCAGGCCCTCGCAGATGCCGGTGACGAGCCGGGCGCACTCGGTGTCGGTCACCGATGACGCGAGCAGCTCGCGCAGGCTGCACCGGGCGCGCTCCGTGACGAGCACGATCGCGCCGTCCAGGGACGGCCGGTCCGGCGCGCTCAGCACCAGCGAGTCGAGGAGCCGGACGAGCCTCGGGTGGCCCGCCGCTCGGCCCAGTTCGAGTTCGCGGTGGGCGGCCTCGGCCACGTTGCGTGCCTGGCGGGGTGCGAGTCCGGCGGTCGGCATGACCTTGAGGGCGACCTCGTGCACGTCCGGGTCGTTCGGCTGGTCCTGGTCCGGCTGGCCCCGGAGGCCGTCCGCGAGGCGGTCTTCGTGCGGGTCCGCAGCTGCCTGTTCCGCCCGCCGCCCCGCGTAGACCGTCGCCCAGCCCCCCGCCCCGATCGGTTCGCCGACGATCCACGGGCCGATCCGGTGCCCCACCGGCAGGAGTTCCGGCTCGCCGCTGTCCGCCGCAACCGTCCCCCTCCGCACCATGACCGCGTCCTACCGTCCGTGCTCGGCCGGCTCGGTGCGCGGGGGTAACAGCGCGAGGTGCTCCTCCCGTACGATCCCGAACTTCAGGGCGAGGGCGACGACGGCCTCGCGCTTGCCGTTGCGGCGGGTCGCGCGTTCGGAGCCGTCCGTGGCCGTCGGGAGGCCGATGCCAGCTTCTCGTCGGCGAGGTAGTCGATGTGCGAACTGACCGCACGGGCCGTCAGCCCCGCGTGGGCGCCAGGGCCGCTGAGCCGCTCGACGACCTGCGGGGTGGTCGGCACGGCGACCGGTGAACTGTCGCGCAGCCACGGCTCGCAGAGCGCGACGAGCACGAGGAAGTACGTGGCGGTCTCGTCCAGGGAGTACGCGGTGAGGGTGCGGCTCTCCCAGGACCCGCCGCCGAGCGCGTGCGGGTCCAGATAGACGTGGTCGGGCGCGAACACCTGGAAGGAGAGCGGCGTTTCGCGGCGGGAGGGCAGCACCACCCGGGAGAACTCGAACGGAATGGGCGCGCCGACGCGGCGCGGCGGGACGCGCAGGTACTCTCCGGCCCCTTCCGGATTCTCCACCAGATAGCCGTGGGTGGCGCTGAGATTGCTCAGCTGCCAGTGGTCGTCCGTCGCCCGGATCTCCCCGGCGAGACGGGACACCGACTCGTCGTCGAGGCGGAGTTCGACGGGCGTACGGGCCGAACCCCGGCCGAACCGGACGCGCTCTCCGGGGCCGAGCCGCAGCGTCGTCGCGTCGCCGCCGTTCCCCTCCGGCAGGTGGATGACAATTCCGCTCACCGCTCCCCCGTCCCGCGCGCCGACCGTCCCCGTTGTCCGACAGAGGGAACGTTACCGCCTGCCTCCGCTGTTTCACCGCGTGGCATCCGCCACTTCGGCGCGCGGCCGTGACCGCCGGAACGGGAGCTGTGCGTATGGGGAAAGGCGGGGCGGGGGCCCGGTCAGAGGGCGACGGCGCGGGTGCCGAAGGCGGTCCAGGGACGCCAGCCGCCGCTGGGCCGTTCCTGTACGCGGGTGCGTATCCGGCCGTCCGCGGTGACCGCGAACAGGTGCAGACGGCCGGTCGCGTCGGCCGCCGCCGAGGGGGTGGTGGCGAGCGCGACGCCGGACTCGGTGCTGTCCTCGCCGGTGTCCCAGGTGCCGCCGGGGGAGAGCTGCCAGCGGTGGGCGAGCCGCTCGCCGCCGGGGGCGAGGGTGAAGCCTTCGAGGCGGCCGTCGGCGCCGGGGACGAGCAGCGGGGCCGTGGTCGACCAGCCGAACAGCGGCTGCCAGTCGTCCCAGCCGCCGCTCGGCACCGACTGGCGCCGGTGGAAGGCCGCCACGCCGGACGGGGCGATCGCGGCGACGGTGAGCCGTCCGCTCCCGTCGCGGCTGACGCGCGGGGCCGCACCGGCCGCCGTACCGAAGCGCTCCCACGGGGACCAGGCGCCGCCCGGTGTCTGCTGCCAGCGGTGCAGGATCGCCGTGCCGCCACGGGTGAGGGCGAACACCTCAAGGCGTCCGTCCGCGTTGACGCCGACGACCGGCGGTGCTCCGGCGGGTCCGCCGAATCCGGCGTCCCACGGGTCCCAGACGGGGGCGCCGGGCGAGGACTGTCGGCGGCGGGCGATCAGGGTGCCGCCGGGACTGAGTGCGAAGACCTCCAGCCTGCCGTCGGCGTCGCGGGCGACGGCGGGTGCGGCTGCGGCCGGACCGCCGAACTCCTCCCAGTCGTCCCAGCCGCCGTCCGGGCGCTGCACCCTGTGGTGCAGGTTGGTGCATCGCGGGGCGAGCGAGAACACCTCCAGGCGGCCGTCGGCGTCGCGGCCGAGCGTGGGCACCGCACCGGCCGGTCCGCCGAAGAGCTCCCAGTCCGACCAGGTGTCGGCGTCCGCGTCGAGCTGGACGCGCCGCAGCATCGAGCGGTCGGCGGCATCGAGCGCGAAGACGTTCAGGCGGCCGTGGACGTCCGAGGCGGCCACGGGGTTGTCCGGGCTCTGCCACACGGGCGGTGAGTCCTGCCAGGTCAGCGGCGCGACGCGGAGTCCGTGCCAGAACCATCCCGCGGCGCTCGCGTACCAGTCGCGCCCGTCGGTGACGGGTTCGACGGCGTGGCCGGGCACATGGCCCGCGTATCCGTCGAGGGTGTAGCGGAAGGGGTCGCGGGAGGCGAGCACGTCGGTGCCGTCGTAGCCGCCGCGCGGCCCGATGAACAGGTAGAACCAGCCGTCCCGTTCGACGACGTACGGCGACTCGGTGACCGACACGCCCATGGCGGCGGTGCTGTCGTCGGTGAACGCGGTGCCGGGGGCACTCCAGCGCAGCAGGTCGGCGGAGCGGCGCCAGCAGACGAGGTGGTGGCCGTCGGCGGAGAGCTCGGTGTAGTACATGACCCAGTCGCCGCCGATCCGCACCACCATGGGGTCGCGCGCCGCCCGGCCCCGGAACAGCGGTCCCGACGGCACGCGGGTCCAGGTGAACAGGTCGGTGGAGGTGGCCAGGTTGACGGCGGCCCCGGCGCTTCCGCCCGCGGCGTAGAACATGTAGGTGCCCGCGGCCTCGATCACATGGGGTGCCCACAGGTGCTGTTCGCCGTAGTACGCGGGATCGACGGTCAGCGCGTCGGGATGGGTGGTCCACGGGCCGTACGGGGTGGGCGCGGAGGCGTGGGCGAAGGTGGTCTCGGCGCTGCTGTCCGGGGCCTGACCGGGCGCGGCGCTGTCGCCGACGATGCCGAACAGGTGCCAGCGGCCGTTTGTCTGGAGGAGGGTGGGGTCGTTGAGGTAGCAGCGTCGGCCGGGGGTGGACGGGTCGTGGACGGATATGAAGGGCCCGGCGTCGATCCACTGGTGGGGCGGGACGTCGGCGGGAGCGGCTGCGGCGGTACGGGCCGCGAGCGGGAGCACGAGTGCTCCCGCCCCGGCCGTACGCAGCAGGCGCCGCCTGCTGATCGGATGCATGGCTCTCTTCCGGAGGGACCTTCAGGGGTCAGTTGACGGCGGGGCCGGAGGTGTTGTTGAGCCAGGCCCACTCGGACCAGGTCGAGATCCCCGTCTGCCACTTGTGGTAGACGCCCGCGCGGCTTGTCCCGAAGACCTCTATGCGGCCGTCGGCGTTGGTGGCCGCGGTGACTTCCGTACCGCCGCCGCCGAAGGTGTCCCATTGGCCGTACGGGGCGTTCACACCGGTCTGCCACAGGTGCTGGGCGACCGTCCCGTTGAGGGCGAAGACCTCCAGGCGGCCGTCGGCGTTCGGGCCGATCGCCAGCTCCGCGCCACCCGGTCCTCCCAGCGGCTCCCACTCGGACCAGCCGCCGTTGACCCCCAGCTGCCAGGCGTGGTGGATGCCGTCGGCCCCGGCCGCGAAGACCTCCAGACGGCCGTCCGCCGAACGGGCCGACACCACCCGTCCCGACTCCGCCGGGTACTCCAACGGCTTGGGGTGCGGGCCGGTGCCGGGCGTACAGGGCATGTCGATGCCGCGCTCCGCGAGATACGGGATGGGGTCGGTACGTACGCTCGCACCCGGGTCCGCCCAGACCCGCAGGTGCAGATGCGGGCCGGTGGCCTGGCCCTCGCTGCCCATCAGGGCGATCCGCTGACCGGCCACCACGTGGTCGCCCACCTGGACGTCCCGCTGGTACATGTGGCCGTACTCGGTGATGGTCCCGTCGGGGTGCAGGACGCGGATCCACTGGCCGTAGCCGGGTTCGTACCCGGAGATCGTCACTTCGCCGTCGCCGACAGCGTAGATCGGGGTGCCGCGGTCGTTGGCGATGTCGATGCCGTTGTGTTCGGCGCTGTAGTACCGGGAGATGAAACCGGTGGTCGGACAGGCGCCGACGAAACCGGCGGCCCGGGCGGCGCTCGCGGAGGGGGCCGTGGCCAGCAGGCCGAGCAGCAGGGCCGCGACCGTCACGAGCCCCAGGCGCAGCGCGTGCCGGGGCGACGTGGTGAACGACATGCGACGTCCTCCCGTCACGCCTTCCGCAGGCGGTCGATGATGCCGTCGATGTCGCGTTGCATCAGGTCGTGGCGGATGAAGTGGCCGCCGGGCACCTCGTACGACTCGTGCGGGATCCCGGCCCGGTCGAGCAGACCGCGGAACTCGCGCTGCCCGGCGAGCACCTGCGTCTCGTTGACGGTGTCGAACCAGTTGACCGGGTCGGGACTGGTACCGGCGACGAGGAAGACCCGCTTGTTGCGGTAGCTCTCGATCCGCTGGACGGGATTGTCGGCGTTCACCCGGGCCTCGTCCCACAGCGGTGCGCCGTAGATGGTGCCGCCGTTGAGGTCGAGGACGGCGGCGGAGGCGTTGGCCCAGTGCACGACGAGGCCGCTGTCACGGCGCAGGCTGGCCGGGCCGGAGTGAGCGCTGACCGACGCGAAGTGGCCGTAGTACTTGGCGGCGTACTTGAGCGCGCCGAACCCGCCCATGGAGAACCCGGCCACGGCCCGTCCGTCGTACTCGGCGAAGGTGTGGAAGTTGGCCTCGACCCAGGGAAGTAACTGATTGATGTGGAAGTGCTCCCAGTTGCGGGGGCCGACGTTGGAGATGACGGGGTTGGAGTACCAGCCGGCGTGGCCGCCGTCGGGCATGACGACGATGATCGGCTTTCCGGCGGTCCACTGGCGGATGCCCTCGCGGTCGAAGGTGATGAAGTCCTGGTCCGTTCCGCCGCCGTGGAAGAGGTAGAGGACGGGGTAGGTGCGGCCGCTCCAGTGGTAGTCGTCGGGCAGCAGCACGTTGACCCCGGGGTTCCAGCCGATCGCGTCGGTCTGGAACCGGTAGTACCACATCCTCGGGTCGCCCTCGTTGCGGTCCACGATGTGCAGGCCGAAGCCGTCGTCGGCCGCCGCTGCCGTCGTCGCCGCCGCGAGCACGCCTCCGGCGCCGAGTGCCATGGCGGCGGTGAGCCCGCCGGCGGACTTGAGGATGCTCCTGCGGGTGGGGTGGTGCGCGGTCAACGTGACCTCCTGGGGAAGCGCGGCGACGGTGGGACCGACCGCTGTGTGACAGGCGCTTCGGAGGGTAGTGACGTGCTCGGCGCGCGGAGAACCCGGAAGGTTACGGACTGACAGACACCGCCCGCGTGGGCTAGGGACCGTCCGCTTGAGGAACGATGCCCCGCCCCGCGGGGACCGTGGTGGACGGGCGCTAGCGGGTGGCGAGCCGCTCCAGCAGGGCGGCGCTCCGCGCCAGCAACGCCCGCTCCTCATCGGTGAGTTCGGCCTCGATGGCCTGCGCGAGCCACCCGGCCCTGCGGCCGCGCTCCGCTTCGAGCGCGGCCCGGCCCGCGTCCGACAGCTCGACCAGCGACTTGCGGCCGTCCGTGGGGTGCGCCCGGCGCGTGATCAGGTTCTGCTCCATGAGGAGCCCCACCGACCGGGCCATCGACTGGGGGCGTACGCGCTGGTCGGCAGCGAGGTCGCTGGTGGTCATGGCGCCGTTGCGGTCGAGCGCGCCGAGCACGGCGGCCTGGCCCAGCGGTATGCGGTCCTCGTCCTTGACGCGTCGGGTGAGCTTGCCCATCGCGGTGCGCAGTTCGACGGCGATGGCGGCGGCTTCCGGGTTGGGCATAGGGCACTTTACCCCGTTGGTCAGCAAAGCTGCGCACCTGACCTGCACAGCAATGCTGTACAGCAAAACTGTGCAGCATTGCTGTATGGTTTGGTCTTGTCGGGCTCAGCGCCAGCGTTGTCGCAGCCGGGGCCACGGCACACGACAACGGGAAGGACATCCCATGTCCGCGAATACGGGCGGAACCATCAACGCCGCCATCGAGACCGTCACCGCCCGCCGGATCATCGACAGCCGAGGCAACCCCACGGTCGAAGTCGACGTCGTCCTGGCGGACGGGTCCCTGGGGCGCGCGGCTGTCCCCTCCGGCGCCTCCACCGGTGCCCGGGAGGCCGTGGAACTGCGCGACGGAGACGCCGCGCGCTGGCACGGCAAGGGCGTCGACCGCGCGGTGGCCCACGTCAACGGGGAGATCGCGGCGTCCGTACGCGGCAGGGACGCGGCGGACCAGGCCGGTCTCGACGCCGCGCTGGTCGCCCTCGACGGCACCGCCACCAAGTCCCGGCTCGGCGCCAACGCGATCCTCGGCGTCTCCCTCGCCACCGCCAAGGCCGCTGCGGCGGCCCACCGCCAGCCCCTCTACCGCTACCTCGGCGGCGCCGACGTCCACCTCCTGCCGCTGCCGATGATGAACATCGTCAACGGCGGCGCGCACGCCGACAATCCGCTGGACTTCCAGGAGTTCATGATCGCGCCGGTGGGCGCCGACACCTTCGCCGAAGCCGTACGCATGGGCAGCGAGGTCTTCCACACCCTGCGCCGCGACCTGCTGGCCGCCGGGCACTCCACGGGCGTCGGCGACGAGGGCGGCTTCGCGCCGGCGCTGCGCACCGCCGAGGAAGCGCTCGACTTCGTGATGACCGCCATCGAGCGCACCGGCTACCGCCCGGGCACGGACATCGGCCTGATCATGGACCCGGCGTCGTCGGAGTTCTTCCGCGACGGCGTGTACGACTACACGGGCGAGGGGGTGCGCCGCACCCCCTCCGAGAACGCCGACTACCTGGCCAAGCTCATCGACACGTACCCCATCGTCTCCATCGAGGACCCGATGGCGGAGAACGACCTGGACGGCTGGCGCGAGCTGACCGCCCGCGTCGGCGACCGCTGCCAGCTCACCGGCGACGACGTGTTCTGCACCAACGAGACGCTGCTGCGCGAGGGCATCCGCACCGGCGTCGGCAACTCGGTCCTGGTCAAGGTCAACCAGATCGGGACCCTGACCGAGGCGCTGGGCGCGGTGGCCACGGCCCACCAGGCGGGCTGGACGGCCGTCATGTCGCACCGCTCGGGCGAGACCGAGGACACCACCATCGCGGATCTGGCGGTGGCGACCGGCTGCGGCCAGATCAAGACCGGCTCGCTCTCCCGCTCCGACCGCACGGCGAAGTACAACCAACTGATCCGGATCGAAGAGGAGCTGGGCGACTCGGCGCGCTTCGCGGGCCGCTCCGCACTGCGCCGGGCGTGAACAGCGGGCAGAGGTAGAGGCCGCGCTGGCCCTCGGTCGCGATCGGCGGCCAGCGCGGCCGTCGGTCAGCAGGCGCGTGCGCCCGCTAGTGGCCTATAGGCGGTGGCCAGCACGGAGACGGTGACCTGGTCGGGCAGGAAGCCGTCAGCGTGCAGATCCGCAGGGCCCAGGTGGCGTGCGCTCGGCGTCATCCCCACCAGGTCGAGGGCCTTCGGGCTGGTCAGGGACGTGACGTACTCGACCCGCTCGGTAGTAGTGGCCTCGAAGAAGGGGGCCAGCGCCTGCTGCAGGCGCTGCTCCTTGGCCGGGTCGACCGTGACCACCGCGGGTCCACGGCCGCGCAGTTCCGCCAGGTGCCGCCCGGTGGGGCGCACCACGACCAACCGGCCGGACGGGCGCAGTATCCGGTGGAACTCGGTGGGGTTGCGCGGGGCGAACACGTCCAGCACGGCGTCGGCCATCCCGTCGGCCAGCGGGAAGGGACGGAAGACGTCCCAGGTCGCCGCGGCGGCTCGCTCATGGACGCGGGCCGCCGAGCGCAGCGCGCGCACCGAGGTGTCCAGGCCCAGTCCACGGGCGCCGGGCAGCTGGTCGAGTACGCCGGCCAAGTAGTAGCCCGTACCGCACCCGACGTCCACGACCGTGCCCTGCTCGGGCACGGCGTCGGCCGCCAGCCGGGCCACGGCCTGTCGGATGGGTTCGTACGTGCCCGTGGCGAGGAATCGGTCCCGGGCCCGGACCATGGCGGCGTCGTCGCCGCTGGTGGCGCGGGTGCCCGTCAGAAGGCCGACGTAGCCGTGGCGGGCGAGGTCGAAGGTGTGGCTCGCCGGGCAGCGCAGCGCGCCGAGGTCGGGCCGAAGGCGGGCGCGGCACCTCGGACAGCGCAGCAGGTCGAGGAAGAGTTCGAGGGCAGGACAAAGCGACACGGGCACAAGGCACTCCTGGCAACGGCGAAGGGAAGAGACCGTGCCTGCCCACGTGCTGCGAAAGTCACCGCCCCAGGAAGGAACGGGCCCGGAGTCCGGCCACCTCGGTACAGGCAGCGCCGGAAACGTGGTTCACGCGACAGGCACACCAAGGAGGGCGACGCCGACCGGCATCGCCCTCAACGCCTCGCCATCAGACGAAGCAGTAGTGCGGGTTGCTCATGAATGCCACACCACGATTCTACGAGATCCCGTGAACGCCCCTCGCGCCGCTGGGAGAGCCGGACGGGGTACGAGTCACTTGGGGATCAGTGAATGGTGGGCAGGTAGGAGTAGCAGCCGTACGCGTCCTTGGTGGCTATGACGATGGCGTCGCCGGTCTTCGGGCCGACGATGCCGTCCTGCGGCAGGCCCGCCCACTTCTGGAGGGCCAGGACCGCCCCGTTGGTGTCGCCGCCGAAGGAGCCGTCCTCGTCGACCACGTGGTAACCGGTCTGGTAGTGAAGCGAGTTGGAGAGCTTCTGGACGCACAGAACGCTGTTGTACGCATTGGCCTTGCCGTAGCCGACCCAGAGCGAGCCGGAGTTGGGTACGGCCTGGGCCGTGCCGCCCAGCGCGCCGACGGTGACAAGGGAGGCGGTCGCGAACAGGAAGGCGCCGCGACGCTTGAGGGAGATGCTGCTCAAGGAAACCCCAAAATCTGGAAGGCAACTGATCGTCAGTTCCCGAAGTCTTCCGTGTCCCGCTAACAGATCCCCAACACGAGCCCAACACAACGGCTGGTCCTGTGGCGGGTCGCCCGAGTGCGATCAACCTTGCACGTGCGGCATCTCGGAGTGCGGGAACGGACCAGGCACTCCCTCCGGGAACGCGCGGGTGACAGCGGCCATGCGGTTGGAGACGTCCAGCCGCCGGTAGGCGTTCTCCAAGTGCTTGCGCACGGTTCCCTCCGACACGCCGAGGCGGCGGGCGATCTGGACATTGGTGTGTCCCGCGGCGAGCAGGTGTAGCAGTTGCCACTGCCGGGGCGTGAGCCGGGGAGTGGGGTGCCGGCGCCGTTCGGCGTCCAGGTATGCCTCGTACAGATGAGGTCGGAGCAACGTGAGCAGCGCGCGGTCGCGCTCGGAGAAGTCCGGGCCGGGCCCACGGAACAGGAACATCCGCAAGGTGCGGCCGCGGCCGACGGTCCCCGGCGTTCCGGCGGGCATGCAGAGCATGAGCTCGTGCTCGATTCCCAGCGGCCGGTAGTAGTCGGTGTACATACCGGTGCTGTGCCACTGCCTGGCGGAGTAGAAGTCCGCGATCGTCACGACACTGCTCAGGTCGCCGCTGCGGTCGGGGTAACTGCAGGGTTGGCAGTCCCAGTAGTGTTCCCAATGCGTCAGGTCCGCGGCCTCATCGGGCGTCTCGTCGCCGTCGGGGCCGACCTGTGTCAGCCACCACGCCTGCCGGTGGCTGTCGAAGCCCGCGACGGTCAGGTCGTCACAGCGGATCTGGCCCATCAGGTCGCTGAGCAAAGACGGCGGCAGTCCCTGCGACGGGTCGTCGGTGCGCTTCTCGGTGACGATCCCCGCCAATGTGCGCAGATCCAGGTCGCTGACCGATGACGAGCGTCCCATCAGGTCCCCCTTCGCCCGAAGGCCGGTCTCAGATTACCGGGCCGGCGCGGTGCGCGGCATACGCAGAGCCGCGTATGGCAGCCGGGCCGCGGGGCCGCCCATGCTGAGCGCGACCGGCCCTGACGCGGGGGAACAGGGCCGGTACCCGCTCCCATCCGAACCGGCCCCGAGGGGGAAGACATCATGCGAGTCCGCAACAAGATCTTCGGAGGGTTGCTCGCGGCGGCCCTGGCCACCGCCCTGAACGTGGCGGGAGCAGGAGCGGGTCACGCCGCCCAGCTCAGACCCGGGTCCGTCACACCCGTCGCGGCGGGCGCGCACACGGCGTCCGCGCCGACGCGCACCGCCGTCACGGCGGCCACACCGCTGGTGTTCGACGTCAACGGCACGTTCACCGACGGGGGATCCGCGCGGCCGGTGATCACGGACGTCAACGACATCCTGACGGTGGACATGTCCTCCCAGCACCGTCCGACCGCCAGTGGTGTCGTGATCAACAGTGACACCATCCTGGTCACCTTCCCCGACGACGCCACCTACAGCGCGAAGCTTCAGGCGCCGAACATCATCAGGTGGTCCAACGGTTCGACCTGGCAGAAGCTCAACCTGGCGCGGGTGCCGGACGTACGTGACGAGACCCAGGCCGCGGCCAAGTCGATCCTGAACTCCGCGGGCTTCACCGTCGGCAGGGTGACCAGCTTCATCGACTTCACGTGCAATCACGACCGCACGGTCTCCGACCAGACTCCGGGCGCCAACACGTTGGCCGTCCCCGGAAGCGCGGTGGACCTCAGGATCGGACTGCTGCCACCGAGGGGGACCTGTCGCTGAGTTGCCCGTCAGGAACCGGCCGTCCGAACGGGCAGCCGGTTCCCCACCATCCGGGCCGCCGGCCTGCCGGAAACCCACGACGGGTGACCCGGGTCCGGTAGGCGGCCCCTGGCGCGCGGGGGTCACGCTCCGACGAGTTCGGGCGTCTCGGCCCGGTGCTCGACGTCGGCCAGCGCCGGGTAGTCGGTGTACCCGGTCTCACCGCCGGCGTACATCAGGCCCCGGTCCCGTACGGGGTTGAGCGGTGCGCCGATGCGCAGTCGTTCGACCAGGTCGGGGTTGGCGAGGAACGGGCGGCCGAAGGAGATCAGGTCGGCTCCGGCGGCGAGCAGCCGCTCGCCCTCGTGCTTTCCGCCGTCGGCCGGCAACGGCTTCCCCCACCCGAGGATCGGGTTGGCGATCAGCGTGCCCGGCCAGGTCCTGCGGATCTCCTGGAAGAGGGGCTGGTCCGGATCCGCGAAGACGACGTGCAGGTAGGCGAGGCCCGCATCGGCCAGGGCGGCGATGAGCGCCGGGTAGATGTCCTCGGTGTCGCCCTCTTCTATGCCGTTGACGGTGAGTCCGGGCGCGATCCGCAGACCCACCCGCTCCGGGCCGATCGCGGCGGCGACGGCCTTGACCACCTCGACCGTGAACCGGATGCGGTTGGCCACCGAGCCGCCGTAGGCGTCGGTGCGGTGGTTGGTTCCCCGCGCCATGAACTGGTGCAGGAGGTAGCCGTTGGCGCCGTGCACCTCCACTCCTGCGAAGCCCGCGTCGATGGCGTTGCGGGCAGCGGCCGCGAAGTCGGCCACGGTGGCCTGGATCTCGTCGATCGTCATCTCACGCGGCACGACGGAGGTCTGGTGCCCGCCGGGGGTGAAGATCGTGTCCGGGAGCGCAACCGGCGAGGGCGCAACGGGCGTCAGCCCGCTGTTGTCGGGGTGGCCGACCCGGCCGCCGTGCTGCAACTGCAGGAACATCCGGCCGCCCGCAGCGCGTACGGCGTCGGTGACGCCCCGCCATCCGGCCACATGCGCCTCGTTGTAGATCGCGGTGATGTTGGGGTAGGTCTGCCCCACGGCGTTCGGCGTGGAAGCCTCGGCGATGATCAGCCCCGCGGAGGCGCGCTGGGCGTAGTAGGTGGCCATGATCGGCTGCGGGACACCGTCGTCCCCGGCGCGGTTGCGGGTCATCGGCGCCATCACCAGGCGGTTGGGCAGGTTCAGGGCGCCGAGGCGGGCGGGTTCGAAGAGGCGGGAGTCAACTCGTGTGTTCGTCATGCCGTTACGGTAGAACTTGACACAGGTGTCAGGTTCAAGCTCTTCAAGTCCTGGGTCGACATGCGAGGTGGGAAATGCGGATCGGTGAACTGGCTCGGCGCAGCGGGGTGAGCGAGCGGTCGCTGCGCTATTACGAGATGCAGGAGCTGCTGCGGTCCGAGCGTACGCCGGGTGGTCAACGGCACTACGGCGAGTGGGCGGTCGACCGGGTCATCCGCATCCAGGCGCTCTACGCCGCGGGGCTGAACAGCAAGAAGATCGCGCAGTTGCTCCCCTGCATGCGTGACGCGGACGGCGCCCCGAGCGAGATCGCCACGCCACGGCTGGTCGACGAACTCGCTGCGGAACGCGATCGCATCAACCGCATGATCACCGACCTGATCCGCTCCCGCGACGTCCTGGACGAGGTCATCGCCACGGCCTCGGTCGGAGTGGATGCCTCCGCTGTCTCCGGCGCCGACGCGGTGGGGGCGGCCCGCGGATAGCCGTCCGATCGCGTTGTGCCACTGGCAGTCCGCCTGGCGGCGAAGAGCCTCACCCCGATCCGTCTGTACGGTCCGGCCTCTGGTCGTCTGCCAGTGCCTCCGCGCCGGGGGCGCAGGATTCTCGCAGTGCCGCGAGTTCGGCCGCGGGCAGCCGCCGGGAGGCGCCTCGGCGGCTGCTGTCCAGGCGTGCGACACCCGCGTCGAGCCATTGCGGGAGTGGCTCGACACCGATGAACGCGGCCAGCCTGCTGAGTTCCTTGCGGGGATCGTCGAGCAGGTCCTCGTAAGCGAGGGTGGTCCGTAGCGCTGCGGGCACGTCGCTGAGGTGGGCCACACCCTGGACAATGAGTTCCGACCACAGTGCCGCGAAGCCGTCCAGCGGCAGATCGCGGTCCAGTACCAGGGCGGGATCGAAGTGCTCGGTCAGCAGTGGCGACAGTTCGGGCGGCAGGGCGTGGATCTGGTCCTCGGTCAGGTCCTCCACGCGCTCGGCGCCGGTCCGGGCGAGGATGTCCCTCAGCAGGTAGATCAGCCGGTAGCCCGTGTGCCGACTCATGGACAGCGCGCAGTCGGGTCCGCCCCTGTACAGGTGTACGAAGCGGGCCTGCGGGAAGACCTTGCGCAGCAGCGGCACCCGGTGCAGTGAATAACCCGACCGCTCCACCACCGCGGTGCGCCCGAATCGCGTACACAACAGGGTGAACAGAGCTTCGTGATGGCCTGCGGCGGTCCGGTCCGGCCAGCCGCGCACCTGCTTTTCCAGCTCGTCGAACAAGCCGTCCGGATCGTCGGTCAGGTGGGGGAGCACCATCAGGGACAGGGCGGGGATGCCCGTGGTCTCGGTCGCGAAGCGTCCGGGACGGCGGGTGTAGAGGAACTCCGGCATCGGCACCCCGTTGCGGATCATCCGCTCGAACTGCGGGTTGGGATCGGCCAGCAGCCGCCAGAACTCCCCACCGTCCAGACGGCCTTCCGGGAAGCCCCGGCTCTGCACCGACGACAGGAGCTCGTTGAGACTGAGCACATCCGGATGCGCATGGACGATGCCCGACAGCGCGGTCGACCCACTGCGACCGGTACCGACAATGAAGGTCAAGGTGCGCATGTCAGCACTCTCCTTCGACTCCGACGACGACCGTGGCGATCGCGAGCAGACTTCCCTCCGGCACGCCATCCGACCCCTCTCCCAGGGAGGGGGAAGCGACCCTGCCCGACAGGCTCCGAGTTTGGGGGAGGGGCGGGCCGGGGGAGATCTCCCCCGTGGACCTCATCCCCACCATCGACCTGGCCGCCCCCGACCCCGCCCGGATCGACCGCGCTCTCCAGAACGCCGGCTTCCTCCTGGTCACGGGCCACGGCATTGATCCGTCCCTGCCCACCGCCATCCGGGACACCGCCCGCGCCTTCTTCCACCTCCCCGCCCCCACCAAGCAGCCGTACGCCGTGAAGGTGGGCGGAAGGGGCTGGCTGGGCCCGGGGGCCGAGGCCAACAGCTATGCCGAGGGCACGGAGAGTCCGCCGGATCTGAAGGAGTCCCTGTCCTTCGCCGCCGAGCACCCCACCGGCACGGCCGCCGTCGACGCGGAGTGGTTCGCGCCCAACATCTGGCCCGCCGAGGTCCCGGGGCTCAAGCCGCTGCTGGACGACTACCTCACCGGGATGCGGGCGCTCTCCGAGCGGCTCCTTGAGCTCCTGGCCGTGGCCCTCGTGCGCCCCGAGGACTTCTTCACCCGGCACACCGGAAACCCGACCTGGGGCTTCAACATCAACTGGTACCCCGGGACGGACACTATCGGCGTCGCGCAGCCGGGCCAGTTCCGGATCGGACCGCACACCGACTTCGGCACGGTCACGGTACTGGACCGGCAGCACGGCAAGGGCGGGCTCCAGGTCTTCACGGACGAGCACGGCTGGCAGGACGCCCCGTACGACCCCGCCGCGCTGACCGTCAACATCGGTGACCTGATGGCCCGTTGGTCCGACGACCGCTGGAAGCCGGGCCGCCACCGGGTGCTGCCACCGCCCGACGACAGTCCGGCGGAGGAACTGATGTCGCTGGTGTACTTCTACGAGTGCGACCCGGGCACGGACGTCCGGGGTGTCGATTCACACACCTATCTGCGGGCCCAGCTGGACGCGATCTCAGCGGACTGAACGGCCACGTGCGGCATGAATCGGGGGTGTTGCCCGGTTCAGTAGTTACCGAGATTCACGAACGCCGTGAGCACCTCGCCATCGCGGACGAGATCCACACCGATACGATCCATCAGAGCCCGCACCGCGGTGTTGTCCGGCGTCGTGCTCACGTAGACGGATGTGAACCCCTCTGCGCGCGCCCGGTCCAAAAGGAGCCTCCACACGGCACCGCCCACGCCGACGCCTCGGTGAGACCGTCCGATCCACACCCCCGCTTCCGCCACTCCGGCCTGCTTGTCCACGGGGCACAGCCGGGCTGCTCCCACGATCCGCTGTGAAGCAGCGATGGCGAAAGTGATCTCTACGGGGTCTGCCGCCAGCGAGCGTGACTCGTGGAAGCGCAGGAACGCCGACCGGCGCTCCGGCGTCCATCCACCGGGTCCCTCCACGGGCGGCATCACTTCGAGCGGATCGGCGTCCTCGATCGCGGCATGAAGTAATTCCGGGAGGAGAGTCCGGTCAAGGAGGTGGAGTGTGACATCGGATCGCATGACTGCAGGCTGTCATGGTCCCGGTGACCACCTCCAACGAGTTCGACGGCGGCGATGGGAGTGTTCGTCGCCGCAGGCGGCGGCGAGGGCGAAGGCGGCTCTTCAGACGGTCGGGCTGTCCGATGCCGATTCGCCAGGCGAGGAGCTGTCCGCCGTGCCGAACGGGTTGTCGATCACGTACCGCCATAGGCCGTCCGGACCGCGCCGGGCCACGTCCGTGGCGGTCCCTTCGATGTGGACATGGTTTCCGTCCGGTGCCTCGCCGTCGATGACCCAGTCGACGATGAGCAGCGCGATGTCGTCGGCGACGTAGGTGTGCCGGGGGCGGACGCTTATGGGTAGTCCCAGCGCCTGGAACTCGGCGTTCGCGGCCCGGAGTTCCGCCCCGGTGACCGGTTCACCGGCGCGGGGGACGAACACGGCGTTCCGCTCGTAGACGGCGGCGACGGCCTGCGCGCTGCCGGAGTTGAACGCGGCCTCGAAGACCGAGGGATGGTGCACCGCGTCGGACGTCAGAGCGACAGTAGAGTCGTGATGGTGCGCAATATCCATGTTGATGTTCACAACGCCAGTGAAGACCGCGCTGACGTGGGTCACCAAACGGAAACCGACGATGGGGATTGGGACACCAGCCTGGTGCCGTCCTCACCGGGCCGCACGGTACGCCCGGACGCGGACTGCCCGGTGGAGGTCGCCTTGGCGGCGGTATCAGGCCGCTGGACCACGCTGGTGCTGCGCGAGCTGATGCAGGCCGAGATCTCCTTCGGCGCGCTGCGGGAGCGGTTGCCGGACATCAGCCCCAAGGTGCTCGCGGACCGGCTGCACCTCCTCAGGGAACGCGGCCTGGTCACCCAGGAGCGCCTCCCGGGGTTCCCGGTCCGCACGCGCTACGCGCTCACCGAATCCGGCCGGTTGCTGCGCCCCCTGCTCATCGAGCTCTACCGCACGGGCGAGATGCTGGGGGAGCGCGGTGCGTAGCTCTGAGTGTCCCGCCCGTCACTCCCCTCGTCGGCGGCCACCGCCGCGCACGTGCTGCCTGCCGTCGGCGTCAGGGCGTCCACGCCGTGGGAAGAGCCCCAGGAGATAGACTTGACCTGCCCAAACGGGCCCCTGCGATCCGTCACGGGTCCGATCGAGAGCCGTACCGGGGCCGACAGCACAGGAGACGACCCACCTTGTCCGAGACATCCGAACTGCGGGCCGACTGTGCGAACTGCTTCGGCCTGTGCTGTGTCGCGCTGGCGTTCTCGCGGTCCACGGACTTCGCGATCGACAAGGCCGTCGGGGAGCCGTGCCC
>NZ_BMTS01000017.1:20857-173567 GCF_014649795.1 Streptomyces melanogenes | reverse complement strand
AAACGTCCATTGATGTACCGTATGGCGCTGAACAGTTCACTGCACTGCTGAACTACATGCTGAACTCTTTGCTGCGCTGCTGAACTCTTTCGTGCTGTTCAACAGTAGGGGGTGAATCTGGTCAACTCGAAGCCGTCGATCACGATCCGTTCGGCAGCCTGTAGCTCTTGCGTCCCCTGGACTCGGACCACCTCCATCGCGGGGGCGGGGACAGGGCTGGGCGGGCGCACCATGATCGGCATCTGCCAGCTGCGCGGCATGCCCAGGTGACTGAGGTCGGTGGAGCTGAACGGGTCCTCGGCATCGACCGGTCCGGCCGATCGGGCGGCCAGTTCGGTCAGTTCGGCGAGCTCGTGCGCGTCGAGGCCGGGTTCCTGCAGCAGGAATCGCGTTCCGGCGCGCTGGTCGCCGAGCACGGCCAGGAAGCCGCGCCGGCGGATCACCTCGTGGCCGCGGGACTTTCCGGTCGCGGCCCAGAACGCGGCGGAGTTGCGGGCCTGGCGTATGGCCGCATCGTCGAAGGCCGCGGGGTGATCGGGGCGGTCCTGCCCGCTCCGGTCCTCGACCTGAGCGTCGGGGGTGGTCTGCGGCGTGTCGGCCATGGGTGGCTCCTGTTCAGTCACTGTGCGGTGATCCAGGCGAAGGCGCAGGCGGGGACCGAGTGGAAGTCGGCTCAGGTCTTCGTCTTGCCTCCAACCTAACGACGCAATGTCTCGGAAAGCTGGGCCGATCTCAACCGAGATTTCTGGGCCATTCGCCTGCCGCGACCTCGCCCGCGCCCGTATGACTCTGTCGTACTCGCGCGATCCGTTCTGCGTCGGCACCACCACCGACGGCTCGGGAAAGTGCGGACTGCCCAGCCCCAGATCCGCCCGGGGTATTCGCTTTCGCCGCCGTGCCGTGTGGCCGCACTGCGACGACCACCGGTACCGCCGTATGCCCCGCTTCGCGGGCCGTGCGACGGGCGCCGCCGGGGGAGAGGGCGTGGCCGACGGCACGGCCCTCCGCCACGGCCAGCCATCCTGCGTCTCTGTGCTGGTCGGCGATCGCCAGGGCGACGGCCACGTCCTGCTCGTGGAAGGGGTCGGTCGACGGCTCCACGGCGGTGCCGCGCCAGTCGACGGTGCGGCGCTCGGGTCCGCGGCGCGTGCGCCAGTAGGCGTACTGCGCGACGATGCACGGGCCGAGCCCGGTCAGGAGCGGTACGCCGCCGTGGACCCAGCCCGCGACGGGTCCCGTGAGCACCACGGACACCACGCACAGTCCGATGATCGCGCCGCACCAGCCGGCCGCCCGCCCGAAGGCCTTGGCGGCGACGAGCGGCCACAGCGCCAGCATCAGACAGTCGCCGAGCCCGGCCCCGATGGGTGAGGTGCCGTCGTTGACGGCGAGCATCGGTCCGAGCGGCATGCCCGCGAAGTGGTGCACGAGCTGGGCGGTGACCGAGGTCAGCCCCGTGGCCAGCAGGTCGTACGGCGCCAGGAGCCCGGCCAGCGCCGCGACCTGACCGGCGGTCATACCGGTCTGGGCCCACAGGTTGCTGACCCCGACCACCGCGAGAGCCAGCAGCAGATCACCCGCGGCGATCCGCGCGGGCACCCATCCCGCCAGATGCGCGGTGAGTATGAAGGCACCGAGGGTCAGAGTCACGGCCGCGCCGCGCCGGCCGCCCACGACCGGGGCGAGGGCCATGGAACAGGCACCGAGGAAGACCGCGCCGAACGCACAGGCCGTCAGAGCTCGCGGCAGATGCAGGTAGATCGGAGGCATCGACACCAGCGTGACGGTCATCACCGCGATGTCCGAGCGGACGAAGCGGCCCACCGGCGGGCGCGGCATACGGACGCGTCGCAGATACAGCGCGGCGAGTGCGATGAGCGCCGCCAGCGCGGCCAACAGGGTGAGAGCCTGGGCGAGTTGACTCATCGGGCACTCCGTACCGGCTGGTGACGCGGGGAGGGCAGCTCGAAGCTGTGCTCGGTCAGATCGGCTCTTACGCGGCAGGGTTCGGGGAGTTCGTCGGGATCCTCCAGCAGGACGACGCCGCTGAGGGGGAGATCGGCGCACCGTTTCTCCACATGGGCCAGCAGCGCCGCCGACGGGCGGTCCGCGACCACGTACAGCCGGGGGCCGTCCGGACCTGGCGACACCGCGTACCGCGTCGGCAGCGGAAGTCGCCGCTCGCCCTGGAGGCGGTCGAGGACGGCACGCTGGGTCAGTTCCGCCGGACCGTTGGTGTTGCGGCCGAGGATCCTCGAGGTGGCGGGCATGCCGCGCAGGGAGCAGGTCGGGGGTTCGGTGCCGGGCAGGCGGCGGACGAGGTCGCCGGTGTCGTAGCGCAGCAGGAGCGTGGTGTCGCGGTACTGCGTGTACGGCGTCACGACCAGGGTGCCGGTCTCGCCGGGCCCGGCCGGGGTGTGGGTCAGGGGGTCGAGCACCTCGATGTGGGCCTGTTCGGCCGAGAGGTGGAGGTGGCCTTCCTCGCAGGCCAGCCCCGCGGTCGGCATGGTCTCGGTCATCGAGTACGTGTCGGTGACCTGCGCCCCGAACACCTCCTCGGCGCGGCTGCGCAACGGGTCACTGAGCACCTCGCCGCCGACGAGGATCTGCCACAGCCCGAAGTCGGCGGGGTCCCAGCCGTCGCGTTCCGCGGTCTGGACGAGGCCGCCGAGGGCGGATGCGGTCACGATGAGATGGGTGACCTGGGGCTCCTTGCCCGGCAGCCGCATGGGGGTGGCGAGCCGGTCGATGATGATCCGGGGATCCACGGTCCCCATGGCGATGAATCCGGCGCCGACCATCGCCAGCGCGCGCTGGACGGTGAGCTTGGCCAGGGTCGCCCGGGAGCTGATCGTGCTCAGCACGATGTGTCTGCTGCGCAGGGCGGAACCCATCAGGAACGACATGGCCGACAGCGCGGCGGCGAGTTCGAGCTCGTACTGCGAGAACCACACGCTCGTCGGTATGCCGGTCGTCCCGGTGGTCTGGGCCAGCAGGACCGGCTCGGAGCGCACGGAGACGAAGGCCGACGACGCGGCGCGCAGCGCCGACTTCGGCGTCGGCGGCAGCAGCGCGAGCGTGTCGAGCGAGATGTCCTGGGGGTTGAGGCCCAGTTCGGCGAAGAGGTGGCGGTAGTAGGGAACGTGAGCGGCCGCGTGCCGTACCGTCAGCTTCAGCCTGCGGTCGGCCATCGTCCGCTGGATCTGCGGATCCGGCTCCGTGCCGCCCGGCAACATCACGGCGGCTTCCTCGCCGGGCTCGCCGAACTCCTCGATCGTCGCCCGCAGATCGGCCACGGTGCCCTGCAGGCCGCTCACGGCCAGCCGTCCGCCGCGCAGCATCTGCGCGCCGTACTGAATCTGCCGGATCATGGTCCCGAACACGCGCCTGAGCCTCCCTCCTCGTGGCGCGGGTGGCCGATGAGACACCGGCCACCCGCTCGGTTCAGTCAGTGACGATCAACGCGCAGACCGTCAGCCGCTCGTGAAGACCGCGGCGGTCATCGTGCTGAGCGCGTAGCGGGTGTAGCGGGCGAAGAGCGCAACCATGATTCCTCCGTGAGTTCGTTCGGTTGAGTTGAACTTTCCGTTCCGCCGGGGCCGGTGCGTTCTCCTGCCGCAGGAAGATCGCGGCGCGCCCGGCCACGGCAGTCTGTGGGAGCAGCGTGGCTAGCAGTGCATGTCGCCGGGGCCCGCGGCGACGACGCCGGCGCCGCTGAAGCTCCTCGGGTCGCTGTAGATCGACAGCGGTGTGGTGGTCCACCGGGCCGTGCCGTCGTTCTTCATTGATCCCCCTGGTCGGTGGCCACCGGATCGTGACGAGTGGGTCGCACGCGCGCCGTTTGCCCGATGCAATCCGGACAACGGCAGGCCATGCGCTGGACGGCACCTTGGAACGGGTGTTCCCTAGTGGCGATCCATGGCCCGACACTGCCGGGCGACGGAGTTGGCCGCGCGGCCCCGAGACGATCTGCGCAGGTCAGCCAGGGGGAAGGGGGCGGACAAGCGGGGTTGTCCGCGGACAACTGGGGGACCGACATGCGCAGAACAGGGCGACCGCAAGGGGCACCGAAGGGGGCGACGCGAGCGGCGGATGCCTTGGCTGGATTCCTGGGGGATCTCACCGCCGAGCTGACGGTCCGTGAGCTCGCGCAGCGGTACGGCGGCGGCAAGACGATGTGGAGCGACTACCGCAGCGGCGCCCGGATCATTCCCCTCGGCAGGCTCAACTCCGTCGTACGGGACCGGGTACGCGACGGCCGCGGCCGTCAGACGCTGCTCCAGCGGGCACAGCGGCTGCACGAGGCGGCGCTCGTCGCCGAGGCGGAGGCGGGTCCCGGCCTGAAACTCGACGAGGCGCTACGGCGTGCCGAGGCCGACCTCGCCGAGGCCGAAGGGCTCGTACGGAGCCTTGTCTCCCTCGTGGGCAGACTGCTCGGGGACAAGGACGACCTGCGGGCCGCGTCGCCGGAGCCGGAGCACCGGCCCGGCGCAGCCGAACCGGCCGACACGTCCGCACCACCACCCGCGCCGGATGCGGAGGCGGACTCCGATGCGACGGCGGACGGCCTCGTGGACCGGGCGCTGCGGCAGTTGGAGGCCGTACGTTCCCTCCACCGCGGTGCCCGGCAGATCCTGGGGCAGGCACGGGCGGAGACCCGGGCCGCCCTGCCCGCCGGGTCCACGGCTCCGGTGACAGCGGGCACCGATCTGGTGCTGGCGCTGGCGCGAACGGCCGACGCGCTGGCCGACACCGGGCACGAGGTGGAGTGTCTCTGGCGGGAGCACCGGGCGGTGGAGGGCCGCCCGGTGCAGGGGGTCGTCCTGGAGCGGATCGACCGTCCCTCCGCGGCGCCGGTCATCGCGCAGACGACCTTGCCGCCGCTGCCGTACGACATCTCGCCCTCGGCTCCGGTACCGGCAGGTGCGACCGGGCAGCTCGTCGTCGCCGCTCCGCGCGGCGGCCGGGTCCGCTCGTCGCTGGCCGTGACCGCAGTCGTCGCCGTGTTCACGGTCCTGGCGGTCGCGGTGTCCGCGGCGACGGCCGTGGTCGTCGTGGAACGGGAGCGGCCCGCCGCGTCCGCGCCCGCCTCCCGAGAGGTCCAGCCGTACCTGCTGCAGTACCAGTCGCCTTCCGGCGACACCGGCCGATCCGCGACTCCGGTCACGACCCCGCCCGGCACCCCTACGTCCGTGGCTCCGCCCCCGCCGACCGGGACACGGCCCACGACCCCGACGGCGCCCGCACCGGCCGGCGGGTTCGTGGCGCCGCCCTCCCCGCCTGCTGCGTCCGCGCCTGCCCCCACCGGCGCCAAGCCGGCACCCACGAACACGCCGGAGGCGCCGGACGCCCCCAACGGCCTGTTCCGACTGGCGAACGCCGGAAGCCACCTGTGCCTGGCCGTTCCGGCCGGAAACCCGAACCCCGCGGACGGCATGATCCAGTCCGGCTGCGGTGAGACCCCCCAGCAGCAGTGGCACCTCACCCGGGAGACGGCCGGCCCACCCGCCGTCTACTCCATCCGCAACCGGTTCAGCGGCCTTTGCCTGTCCGTCCAGGGAGCCAGGGTCGAGAACGACGTCTCCGTCACCCACTATCTGTGCGGCGACCGACAGGGCCTGTTCCCCGACCAGTTCTGGACACTCCGCTACCGCGGCGCCTTCCGGGCCTGGCAACTGGTCAACGTCAACAGCGGCAAGTGCGCGGGTTCCCGGGCGGGTTCGCGGGTCAACGAGCCGGTGCTCCAGGAGGACTGCCGCGATGACCCGTGGCTCATGTGGCAGACGTGAAGGCGGGGACCTCGTGGCGGTGGTGGACGGGAGCTGCCCGCTGTGACGCGGTAACCGTCTCCGCGACCAGCTGCCAACACCGCATCGGCGTGCCGGACCAGGCTCGCGTCACCGTGGTCCGTGAAGTTGGAATCGCGGCGCTTGGTTTCGTAGGACAGGCAGCAGACGGGAGTGGTGGTGGGGACGATCCTCAAGGGCATGAGCCGAGTCCGATGGGATGAGCTGACGCACGCGTACGGATCGGCGGCGGAGGTTCCGGGACGGCTGTCACGTGTGGCGTGGGGTGACGCTCGGACGAGTGCTTCGGCGTTGAGTGATCTTGGTTTGTGGCTCGGTGAGCTGGCTGTCTTCGACGCGACCGCGGTGGCGGTGCCGTTTCTGTGGGATCTCGCGGTGACCGAATCCGTCACCAGTCGGGTCGGCGTGATCGAGTTGCTGCAGACGATCCTCGAACACGGCAATCCTCCGAAGATCGAAGTGCGGCACGCGGCTCACCGTGCCGTGCTTGACGGAAGGAGCATGGCGGAGGTGCTGGCCCGTGACGAGGATGCCGCTGTTCAGGCAGCGGCTCGCGACCTGGTTACTGTCATGGACAGCCACGCCTGCGAGTCCTGCCGTCCGTCCTGACGGCAGGCCCGTCCCGCCTGTGCCCGGGCGACCACACCTGCTCCCGCGCCGAACCGTCCGACGCCCAGCTGCCGTTCGTGATGCCCTCAAACGCGGGCGAGGGCATCTGGCAGCAAAGGACGCAATCCGCCCCGGCGCCATCAGTCCCGGAACCGTGCCTCCACACTCTCGACAAGCCCGTCGATCACGCCATCCGGCGACGGGCTGTAATGCGGCACGGCCCAGCGCGTGATCCTGGCGTCGATCAGCGAGGGTCGGCCGGAGGCCAGGGCCGTGCGGAAGGCCTCCTCGAACTCCTCCAGGGTCTCCACCTGGTACCCGTCCGCGCCGCACGCGCGGGCGTACGCGGCGAAGTCCGGGTTCTGGAACTCGACCAGACCGGATTCGGCGTACGTGACCAGCTGGAAGAGTTTGATCAGCTTGAACTCCCCGTCGTTGAAGATGACCCAGATGACGGGGATGTCGTGCTCGACGGCGGTCATGAGCTCGAACCCGGACAGCGAGTAGCAGCCGTCGCCGCAGCCGACGACGACGGTCCTGTCCGGGTGGGCGACCTTGAGGCCGATGGCTCCGTTGACGTGCCCGGCCATCGGCCCGAAGGAGCCCGCCTTGCGGAAGTTCTGCCCCTGTTCGAGTTCCACGTAGTACCCGAGCCACGCGAGATGCGCGCCCGCGTCCGCGAGCAGCACACCGCCGGGCGGCAGCATGCGTCCGATCGACTGGGCGAGTTCTCCGGGGTGGATCTTCCCCGGCAGGTGGTGGATCGTGCGGGCCTCGTAGTCCTGGCCGTCGACCTCGACCGCCGGTATGTCGCCGACCAGCCGCTCCAGTTCGTCGGCGAGGGTGGCCATGGCGGGGCGCGCGTCGGACAGCAGGGTGTGGTCGGCGCGGTAGGCCTTGTGGAACTCGCCCTCGGAGATGTTCACATGGATAAGCAGCTTGTTCTCAAATAGGTCCGCGCGGTAGTTGAACGTGGCGTGCTGGTTGAGGGAATTGCCCACGCACAGGACGACGTCGGCCTCGCGGAAGGCCTTCCACGCGCTGGAATGGCCGCTGTCGGCGAAGACGCCGACAGCGAGCGGGTGGCCCTCGGACACGATGCCCTTGCCGTCCAGGGTGGTGAGCAGCGGGATCTGGAACCGTTCGATCAGCCGCTGGACCTCCGGGCCCGCCCCGCTGCGCACCGCGCCGAAGCCGACGAGCGCCACGATGCGCTTGCGCTGTGCCAGGGCGTCCGCCAGTACCGCCGCGATCTGCGCCACCCGGGCCGGGTCCGGCAGGACCGGGCGTACGTCGAGCTCGATCGGGCGGAAGTTCGTCACCTCCACACCGCGGTGGGTCAGGTTCTCGGGTACGTGGATGTGCACGGGCCCGGGCCTTCCCTCGAAGGCGGTGTTGACCGCCTCCTCCAGGACGTCGCAGGTGTCGGCGATGTCGGTGAGCAGGAAGGACTTCTTGGTCGTGGCCGCGAACATGGCCTGGGAATCGGGTGTGCGGTTCAGCCCCGACGTCTCGTTGAGCGAGCCCCATCCGCGCCACTCCATGTTCGCGTACCCCGAAACAGCGAGGACCGGATAGGAGTCGGACATGGCCACGGCCAGGCCCGAGAACAGGTTGAACGCGCCCGGCCCGGCGGTCGCGAAGCAGAAGCCCAGCCGGTTGGTGTACATGGCGTATCCGCAGGCCATGAAGGACGCGGCCTGCTCGTGACGGGTGATGATCGGCCTGATGTGCTGGGAATGCTTCAGTGCCAGCATCAGACCCGCCGCGTTCTCCCCGGCACCGCCGAAGGCCGCCTGTACGCCGATGCCTTCCAGCCCCTTGACGATGGCCTCGTAGACTCTCACCGGATCTCCCTCATCGCCTCATCCGTCCCAGTGCGCGGCGTGCCGACGGTGGGCGTCGGTCAGGCCGTGCTGGAAGAAGCGCTCGTAGTACTCGGACTCGACGTGGTGGGCCTGCAGCCAGATGCCGGGCACGTGGATGGCGTCGGTGTGTGCCGGGAACCGCCCGTGGGTCTCGTGGATGTACACGCAGATGTCCCGCGCGCACTCGATGACCTGGCGGTCGTACGCACTGGCCTCGGTGAGGTACCGCTGCGCGTAGCCGTCCTTGTAGATGCGGGTGAACAGGTCCTTGTCGGTGTAGATGCCCCGCTCGCCGAACTTGGAGCGGACGACGGAGTCCACGGCTTCCTGCATCGACGGGTAGTTGGGCGGGCAGGCGCCCTTGATGAGGTGTTCGCCGCCGGCCCGCAGCCCCACCGGGTGCGAGCGCAGGTTGGCGTACTTCGGCAGCGGCACCTGCCAGCGCAGGATGTCGGCGGGACGGAACCTGGGCGTGGCGAAGTCGAAGCCCAGCATGCGGCCGTAGGCGCGCGAGAACTTCGGGTCGCCCAGCATGATCTGGGGGCTGATCGATGCGTGGATCCAGGCGCCGAGCCCCATGGCGTCCGCGGTGAGCATCATGTTCTGCAGCAGCAGGTCGGCTTCGATCTGGGTCCGCATCGGCCCCAGGGAGCCGAGCGGCAGCTTGACGTCGGGGTTGAGGAAGCCGCTGCGCACCCACTTCTTCACCCCGGCCGGGCGGTAGAAGTTGCGGTCGTCGACGACGGTGGGCCGGGCTCCCTCGGGCTGGGTGAGCAGGTACATCAGCGCGTTGATGTACTGGTGGGAGAGGTCGACCACCGGCAGGAAGAGCGTGGTGCCCGGGAGGTTGGACAGGAACCGGTTGGAGTCGAGGTAGGCCGGGAAGTCGCGCATCCCCTCGGCGACGTCCAGGCGGTGGTCCAGTACCCGCACCTTCGACTGGCGTGCGCGGTCGATCAGTGTGTCGGGGTCGAAGGTGTGGTCCGAGGTTGGCGGCAGTTTCCGCAGGTAGTAGGTGCCCGTGTCGTTGATCATGAAGAAGTGGGTGGCCTGCGCGTTGTCGGGGCTGCCCGCGGTGCGGCCCGTCATGTTCAGGTTCGGCTTGGCCATGATCGGCTGGTGGTCGCGGGGGTCCTCGAAGGGCCGGTCGGGCATGGTCAGTCCCGAGGAGCCGGTAAGGGCGATGAGCACCGCCTCCTCCAGTTCGCCCAGCGGCTGCGGCTGGTGCGGGGAGTCGTAGCTCATCGACCTGGCCGGCACGGACGCGCCCTTGCTGACCCGGTGGGTGCGCCGCTGGAAGAGCGTCTGCCACAGGGGACGGGACAGCAGGTCCTCCAGGCCGGGGTGGCCCGCGTTCTCCGATGCGGTCATGGTCCTCTCCCGCTCAGCCGCGGCCGTAGCCGTTGCGGACCGGCTGGACCGGGCGCCAGGGTGCGAAGGCGCTGGCCCCGCGCGGCAGGATGCCCGCCAGCTCGGGGCAGTGCCGCAGGATGACGCTGGTCATGCCGTTGCGTTCGATCCAGTCCATGCCGAGAGGTGTGTAGACCTCCGGCCGGAAGTCGACCGTGAGGAAGCGGTCGCTCTGCAACCGTCGGCTGGCCATCAGGATGAACACGCGGAAGGCGGTGTCGCTGAAGCCGAAGCCCGTGGGCGGATTCTCGGCGAAGAGCCCGACCACGGTGTCGATGTCGTCGACCGAGTGGTAGACGTCACGCAGCCGTGCCACCGTCTCCGGATCGGAGGAGAGGTCCTCGAACCGCCGGATCCGCGGCTTGTGCAGGCCGGCGCGGAAATCGTTGTAGCGCGGGACGCCACGGCGTCGGGTACGCACCAGGTCGACAACCGAGAGGTCGATCACCTCCCCGTCCCGCTGGAAGGCCTGCAGTGCGCGCGGGAAGTTGTGCAGGGTGATCGCCCCGGGGTGGGCGATGCCAAGCGAATACAGGGTGTTCACCAGGCCGGTCTTGCGGATGAGCGGCTCGGCTGCGGCGCCCTGGAGGGCGGTGAAGTCCAGGGTGTCGATCCGGCGGCCGAATCGGTGGTCGACGAGCTCGTAGTCGTCGGGGATCAGCGGGTGCATCCGGTAGACGGTGACGAACTCCTCCGTGAGGGAGTACGGGGCACCGTGGTGGTCGGGCAGGGTCTTGGGGATGCCCTGCCGCCCGTTCGCCTCCAGCAGCCAGACGCCCAGCTGGTCGAGCCAGTTCTTCGGCGGTCCCTGCCAGTTGGTCTTCATGCCGATGTCGAGCGTCTTGGTGGCGAGGATCGCGGGGGTCCACTCGACTGTGTGGATCTTCGCGATGAGCGCGGAGACGATCAGCCGGGCCGTGTGGTAGATCCGGTCCTCGTCCATCTGCGGGTATTCGCGTCGCAGGGCTTCGCACAAGGTGTTGTGCTCACGGGCGAACAGGGTGTGCATGGAGCTGAGGCCGAGCCACCAGTTGTCGGTGAATCCGGTGAGCGGCACACCGTTCGCGCCGTGGGGCAGGTGTCCCTCCTCCAGCCGGAGCCCGGCGCCGCCGTCGGGCTCACGCAGCGACTTCGCCACGTCCTGGTCGCTGCCGTAGACCTCCGAACCGTCCCACCAGTGCGACACGTCGCTGGCGAACACGATCGGCGGCTGCCCGTCGCCGGGCGGACGCACCGCCTCGTCCGCGCCGAAGCGCATCACCTTCTCGCGCGGCCCGCCCGGGGTGTTCTGCCAGGTGTCGCCGGGTGGCAGCGGCACCTCGACGCTCCCGGTGGCGACCGGCAGCCGCTTGTGCTTGACCCAGTCGTGCACCTGGAACTGGATCCACGCGGCGGCGAGGATGTTCAGCGAGGTCGCGGGGATGAACACCTCGCGGCGGAGCAGTTCCCGGCTCACGGTGACGGGATTGGGCGTGTCGAACCCGTCCGGGCGGTAGACGGGCGGCATGGTGCGGCCGAAGGTCGCCCCGACAGCGCCCATGCGTGGCACCGACAGATCGTTGTACGAGCCGTCGTAACTGCGTCTGACCAGCAGCTCCTCCTCGGGCGGTGCCTCCACCGGACCGGCCTCGGGCGGGGCCTCATGGGCTTCGGTGTCGATGAGGTTGTGCCGGCGCAGCGTCTGCCGGAAGGCCATGAGGTTGAGCAGGCCGAGCGGGGTGGGCAGCCGGTGCCACGGGACGAAGCGGTTGACGGTACGGAAGCCGGCCCGCAGCGGTACCCCGAGCACGGTGTTGCGCCGTGGCTCGACGGTCAGGAAGCGCCGGCCCAGGCGGTAGGCGCTGCTGGCCTCGTAGGCGGCCTTGCGAGCACGGTTGAGGTTGCCCAGCGGCCGGAAACCCTCCACGGTGTGCCACGGGTTGAACGCCAGCAGGTCGACCCGCGACGCGCAGGCGCGGGCTTCGGCGGTGTGGATGTCCTGGCACGGGATGGTCAAGGTGGCCACCGGCAGGACGGGCGCGACCTCCTCCGTCCACTCCACCGCACCGTCCTCGACGGGGGTGTGCCGGGCGTCCACGTAGCGCTGCACGCACAGCTCGAAGACGACGTCCCCCTGACGCAGCCGCTGGGAGAGCTCGCGCCCCAGGTAGTCGGGATCGGTGCGCGACGCCGCCGGGGCCGCGGGGGCGACCGCGGCGGGCCGCAGCTGATACCGCACCGGTCCGCGCTCGCCCCACAGGATCGCGCCCCGGCTCCAGTACGTCTCCAGCGCCAGGCTGCGTACCGTGCGACTGGTTCCCGCGACGACGTTGCGCCGCATCCGGGCGGCCGTCGACCAGCCGACCGCCAAAGGCAGCTTGACGAGCAGGGCGTACCCCTTGCGCAGCCGCGAGTCGGCACCTGCCATGGCCTTGGCGAAGGCGACGAATTCCACCGCGTTACGGGCGTGGGAGACCGGGAAGCTCGTCATCAGCAGATCGTGCGTCTCCCCGGGGCCCACCTCGATGCGCAGCGCCGCCCCGCGCAGATCGGGCGCGAAGTCGGGCTGCCGGGCTCCGCTCGCGTTGGACAGCCGGACCGTGACCGGGTACTCGGCTCCGGGCTTGACGAAACCCGCCCGCAGGTCCTCGGGAAGGTCGTCGCGGAACCTCAGCCGGGCGTTCTCCACGCCGAGGACCGCCTTGGCGTGGAAGGCCCGGTCGACAGAGGCGGCGCCGCTGCGCTTCTTCACCTTGAGCTGCACCCGCAGAAGCTCCCGCGCCAGCCGCTCGAAGACCAGCCGCTCGGCTTCCGGGCTGCCGCCGGCGTAGCGCTCGTACTGTGCGACCTCGTCCATGCGAGCCTCTTCCGGGGGGACTTCCGTGCACTCCTCCCGACGCTGCCCCAGCTCAGGGCCGCTGTCGTGCGGGGCGGGGCAGACGGGCGAACACGGGCCCCGACTGTGGACCGCACGGGATCTCTTGGAACCTGCTGCGCCAGGTGCAGCGCGGACGTCAACCCCAGGCGGTTGTGGCGTCAGTCAGTGGTGGGACGACGAAGGCCGGGGCGGGCAGGCCGGTAGGAGGGTGGGGCGCGCGGGCGCCCCAGGCTGCGGGTAATCGCGTCTGCGCGTGCGCTGTCCGAGAGGAGCGACATGAGTGTGGATCGGCGGCAGCTACTGCGAGGAACAGTCGCTGCGGGAGCTTCGGCCCTGTCTGCCGGGGCGCTGTCCGGCCCGGCACGAGGAGCGATTCTTACTCCGGAGGAGTTACGCGCACCTCGCGCGGGCTTCAATGCGGCCTTGTTTGACATGGCCAACAAAGTCGTCGCGAACTATCACACTGCGGACATCCAGGACAACGTGTTCACGAAGCCGTGGGCCGCCTTCGAAACGGGGGGGGCGGGACCCCTGGAGGACGCACATTCCTGAGCTCGAAGGAGACCGCCTTCCTGGCATGCGGCGGGGACGAGACCAACGGGCATGTGACGACCCACCGGCAAAGCGACGCTGCGGCGCTCGGCTGGGTGAACGGGCTGACGTTCTTTCCCCATTCGCTCGAGTACCTCCCAGCCCAGGAAGCGGTCATCGTGGTGGGGCCGAGGGGCCTGGACTCGCTGTACCCCAAGCCTCCCCAGGCTACGAGGTCGGGCGGTCAGTACGAGCTGTTCACGGCCCCCAACGGCTACAACTGGCAGAAGGGAACCGCCTGGGAGTGGACCACCCGCATTCTCGGCAAGGCGGAGGGCGGCAACGGAGACTCCAAGTCCAGCAGTGCCCAGTCCAGGGCGGGAGTCAACATCAAGGACCTCAAAGTCCGTGCCCGCGCGCTGTTTCTGCAGCGGGACTTTAGTCGGCAAGCGCCTGAGAGGGCATCACTGATCGACGGCTGCGGTCCGGATCCGTCTGGCGGGCCGCACGCGCCCGCGCCGACGCGGGGCAGCGGCTCAGCCTCGCCGACCGATCCGTCGGCACGGATGCGGTCATCACATATGAAACATCACGCCACCCTCTGCCCACCCGGTACGTTGAGGGGTGGAACCGGCCCGAGGAGACCACCATGACGACCTCTGCCAGGAACGGACCAGGCGTCCCTCCCATGCCCGCGGAGCGGAGCCCGAAGGCTCTGCGCGCGGCCATTGCCGAGCACACGCCCGCGCTCCTCGCTGACTTCGACGCGCAGTGGAAGCGGGACATCGCCGATGCCTATGACATCGCGCCGGTCCCCGCGTTCCTGGCCCGCTGGTGGGGTGAGTACGCCATCGCGCGCGACACACTGCTCGAAGACCAGGTGAACCGCCTGGAGGTCGAGGCCGCCGAGACGCCCGACCTCCCCCGGGCAAAGGCCCTTCTTGAAGAAGCCGTCCACCTGCGCCGCGCAGCCCGGGAGGCAGAGCCCGGCCGGTGACCGACCCGTTCATGGGGCCGCCCTGGCAAGCGGACTGGGTGCAAGCAGCCCGCACTTACCGCGACGCGCTCCCCGAACACGTACGAAAAGAGATCACCAACGGCATGGCCGAACTGGTCACTGCCAGGAACCCCTATCTCCCACAGGACGAGCTCCCGCCTGGCTCTTACCTTGAACCCGCCCGCTCCAGCCGACCCAAAGGCCCCCACATCCTCGGCTTCGACCACGGCCGGGGATGGCTGCTCTGCACCTTCGTACGCCGCGTCGACGACCCACAGATCATCGTGGAGGAGATCTTCTGGCAGTGAGCCCGCAGGATCGCGCTGTCTACCTCTAGGCTGGCGTGGTGACTGATGAGCAGGAGCGGGTGCAGCCGTCGGGAGTGTGGGCCACCTCGGTGGGGGTGGCCAGGGTGCGGGCGTTGGAGAGCGAGCGGGAGAACGCGCTGTTCCGCGACCCGCTGGCACAGGCCTTCGCCACCGCCGGCGGCCAGGGGACCTCCTCGACGCCACTGCCCGACGAGGCCGCGCACCTGCGCCGACTGGCCGTGTCGTACTCCATCGTCATCAGGACGAAATTCCTCGACGACCTGTTGCAGCAGGCCTGTGCGTCCGGGGTCCGGCAGGTCGTGCTGCTCGGCGCCGGCATGGACAGCCGGGCCTTCCGGATGGACTGGCCCGAGGGCACCCGGCTGTTCGAGGTAGACACCGCCGCGCCACTGGACTTCAAGGCTTCGGTGCTGCGCCAGGAGCGGGCCGTCGCACGCTGCGAGCGGATCCCCGTCGCGGTGGATCTGCGCGAGGACTGGCGGGCCGCGTTGGTCGCCGCAGGGCACGACCCGACCGTTCCGACCGTGTGGATCGCCGAAGGACTGCTGATCTACCTCCCCGAGGAAGCGGTGGAACTGCTGCTGGCCCGGATCAGCGCGCACTCGGCGCCGGGCAGCCGGATGGGGCTGACGTTGAGCCCGCGCGGCGTGATCGAGCGCTTCCGCGCGGACGCCGCGCCCGGATCGGCGGCGTCCATGTGGCTCTCGGAGATGCCCGACGACCCGATCGGCTGGCTGGCCGGGCACGGCTGGGAGGCCACCAGTCACACCCTCCGCGAGCGCGCCGCCGCCTACGGCCGCCCGATCACCACCCCGCCGCAGCACGACGAGCAGTCCGGCGGACTGATCTCGGCGGTCCGCCGGTAGAACGCCTCCGTGTTCCCTGAACGATCGACTCCAAGGCGGCCTGATGACTGGAGTCAGGTTCATGCGCGGCCAGCCGGCCATACGCGCGCTGACCGCCTAGAACCTACCGAGGGCATGGACAAGGCGTACACCTCTGTAGGAACCCTGACCCACCCCACCGATACCGCAGCCAACGTTCTTGCTACATGCGCGAGTTGGGACTGTCGTCGAGCGCCCGCGCCGCCATCACGGTCCGCGAGTCCGAGCGTACGCTGGACGGACGGAGCACGACACCACACGCACCAGGCGGGGAACGTGAGCGCTCTAGGGGAGAACGTCAGGAAGCATCGGCGGCTGGCTGGGCTGACTCAGGAGCAGTTGGCTTACGCCTCTGGGCTCGCCCCCTCCACCGTGGCCAAGCTGGAACAGGGCGGAAATGTCAGGATCGAAACTCTTCACGTCCTGGCTCGCGCACTGCATGTGAAGACCTCTCAGCTTATGGCCTCAGATACTCCAGAACCCGTGCGGGGGGAAGATCAGACACGTGTAGGTCTGGCCGATTTGCGGAGTGCGCTTACCCCGCCCCTGGAAATCACGGAAAGTGCCAGCGAGAGGCAGACCGAAGAACCGAACCTTCCCGCCTTGTTGGAAGTGATTCGCGCTGGTTCCTCGGCGTACGATTCAGACAACTTCGGTTCTGTTGGTGGCAAGATGCCTCAGATGATCCGGGATGCGAATTCGGCGGTCTCGTACTTCGACAACGGTGAGGAGTACACACGGGCGCTGTCTGCTCGCTCGGAAGCCTATTTGTTGGGTGGCCGATACCTGACGCAGGTTCGGCAATTGAGGCAAGGGCGTTTCGATGACGCGGAGCGAGCGGCCATTGAGACAGCCGACCACCTAGAGCCGCGAATCTCCAAAGCGCCCCCGGAGAGGCTCGCAGTCTGGGGCTGGCTCGCCTTGCAAGCTGCTGCCGCTGCTGTTCGCAATAACCGTCCTGACGACGGTGCAGATGCCCGTAGGATTGCCGAGTCTGCCGCTGCCGCCCTGGGAAGGTGCGCCGACACAGGCCACCGGTTCGGCCGGTTCGATAGCGCCGTTGCCGGGATGAAGGCTCTGGAGGATGAATTGATCGCGGAGAACGGGGACCCCTACCGCGTGATTGACGAATCCACGGGAAAGGCTCGGTTCTCAGACCACACCATGAAGGCCGCCCGTATCACTGAGACAGAAAAGGAATGGAACCGACACCGGCTGACTGTGGCAACGGCGTTCGTCAAGGTTGGCGACCATGACAAAGCTATGGACCGGCTGACGGCGATTGACTACGTCAACCCTCAGTGGCTCCGGCATCAACGCATGGCGCAAGACGTGATGGCTGCGATCGTCCAGCGACGTAAGCGGAGGCTCACCTCTGACATGCGCTCGATGGCTACCCGGCTGGGCGTGCTGGGCTAGCTACTGTGCAACGCGGTAGTTAGAGGCGATCACGTATCCAACTACCTTGCTACGTCCGTGGATTGAATCTCTGAGGTCTCGTACGGCCCCTCTACAGATGAAGCGGAATGAGGGGTCCGAGAGGGTACGCAGGACCGAAGGCGAGAGGCAGCGACGGTGCGACCTTGCTGACACGGCGTCGGGCAACTGGGCTCCCGCAGTGGGAACGTACGCCGTAGACACGACGAACGGCCGGATCGGTGAGGTACGCAAGCTGTTCGACGGGTCCGCGTACCTCGTTCCGCCGGGTGGTGGCGCCGAGTGGGCCGTGGCCCCCTCCGCCCTGCGGTCGCCGACCGATGCGGAGACGTGGCGGGTGCAGGTCTGGACCCGCCCTGTGGGATCGCGCTGATGTGGGCTGTCGTACCCGGCCCGCCGTGGATTCCTGACCCCGGCGTGCTGGTCAAAGACACGGCAGGCGGGCGGCTCGGGAAGGCCATCGCGTGGGACGGCGACACGCGCACGGTCACCCTGGCACCGCCGGAAGGCGGGGAACCCTGGGAGACCGCCGCGTTCTGTCCGGCGAACGAGAGAGCGGGTCGGCCGTGAGCGTTCGCAGCACGTTGCGCGCAGTGGTCTACAAGGTGCTGCGCCACCCTGACAGCGAGGTGACCGTGACGGCCCGCTGCATGAGCGGCGGCGGGTGTCGCTGGGAACTGGCCCCGACGCCGGACCTTGCGGCGGGGGCGGCGGCGCTGATGTCCCACACCGCCCAGACCGGTCACGCGATCTTCACGCGCTGCGTGGAAGACCTGGCGTGCGTGGTCCTCGGCAACCCGCAGGAGCAGGCTCGCCGTGTGGCGGTCAGCGCGCGGGAGCGCGCGGCCGAGGGACCTGTCGAACACGCGCGGGCGGAGACGTAAGCCCCTGAAGACTCCCGTCCCCCGGAGAGGCCCGCTGCGGCTCAGCGCTCACCCCTGCTACGGATGGCATGGCGCGCGCGTGGTAATGGTCCCGTCCCGTCCGGGGGTTCGGGGCAAGCCCCCGTCCGGTCGCACGACCCGTGAAGCGGAGACGGCCGGACGGGCGGATTTCCGTTCCGGTCAAGTCGGGGCGGGTAGGACGACCGCGTGGGGAAGGGCCCCGCGTTGTCATGGTGGAGGAGAGCGCGCAGTGAGTCTCATCCTGATCAATGGTGGCGACAAGCTTCCGGGCGAGCCCTACCCCGGGCCGCATCAGCCGCCCACCCCGGACGGGGGCCCCGGAGTCCCCAACCCGCCCAAGCCCCAAGGTAGTTGAGCGGTGGCGAACAACGCGCACAAGGACCGCCCCAGCCGTACAGAACTGGGGCAAGCTCTCGCGTCCGCCGGCGTCCTGGTCTCTGGCTGGGAGCCTGCATGCGCTGCCGTGCCGCGCTCCGCGTTCCTGCCCGACCTCATGTGGCCGTTCGACATGAGCACTGCTCGAAGCATCGCTGTGAGTAAGGCGGCTGATCCGCAAACGTGGCAGCGCTACGCCGACTCCGACGCGCCCATCGTTACGCAGTGGGACGACGGAAAGCATTCCGGCACGGAACCGGGACAGGTCTCGACTAGTTCCGCCTCTATGCCGAGTGTCGTGTTCTCCATGCTCCGCGACCTGGACGTACGCACGGGAAACCGCGTCTTGGAGATCGGCACCGGTACCGGCTGGAATGCCGCCCTGCTCGCCCACCGGCTCGGCGCGAGGAACGTCGTCACGGTGGAGGTTGACGAAGCCGTGGCGGCAGCCGCGCGGGAGGCGCTTGCCTGGTTCGGCACCCCCGTACGCGTGGTGCACGGGGACGGCTTCAAGGGGTACCCGGAGGCAGCACCGTACGACCGGATCATTGCCACTTGCGGGCTCCGCTCCATCCCCTTCACGTGGGTGCAGCAGAGCAGACCGGGCGGGGTCATCGTGGCCCCCTGGGGAACGCACTACACCAACGGGGATGCCGTCGCCCGGCTGATCGTCTCCGATGACGGGCAGAGCGCGTCAGGAGAGTTCACCGGACCTGTCGAGTTCATGAAGCTGCGGGCACAGCGACGTCCCCCAGTGGTCCACGCCGAGTACGTCACGGGCAGTGTGGCCGATGGTGACGAGTCATCCACGACGATCACGGAAGCCGAGATCGTCGGCGGCAGATTCAACCCGAAGGAATTCGCCCTGGGTCTGCGCGTGCGGGACTGCGTGGTCACGGTTGCCGACAAGCGCGACGGCGCACGACCCGTGTGGTTCTACGGGCTCACCGACCACTCATGGGCGTGTGTCCAGTTCCGAGACGCGGACATCGCGCGTGTCTGGCAGTCGGGGCCCCGTCGCCTCTGGAACGAGGTACAGGCCGCGTACCGCTGGTGGGAGGAACAAGGCCGACCCGGGTTCGAACGCTTCGGGCTCACCGTGGACGGCGACGGCGAGCGGGCGTGGCTCGACTCCCCGGACAGCCCGGTCTCGATCAGACTCAGAGTGGCGTAACCGAGCGTCACGCGACGACACGAAGTGGACCAGAGTCCGCGTTGCGAGAGCACTACGGCACCTGCCACGGGAGCGCGACCGTGCCACAGCCTGCCGCCAGCCGCGCGGCAGGCGCCGTGGCACCTGCCGGTCTGGTTCCTGGCCGTACGTGCGACGTGCGGGACCAGGCGCACGGGTCTCGTGATCCCTCACGTCAGATACCTGGACGATCACGGCTGTTGGAAGGCACGCCTGCGCGTCGACAGCAGGGCCGTTCGAACTCGCCCGTACGCGCACCCCTAGGCTGGTTCCCGCCGGATGGCGGATCTTGGGTAGTGCGACGAAGGAGCGTGACAGGTGACGGGGGCGAACGGCGCGGAGCTGGTCGGAGTGGTTCTGGGCGGGCGATACCGGGTGACCGCGATGATCGGGCGCGGTGGCATGGGTGTGGTCGCCCGGGCGGTGGACCAGCTGCTGAACCGCGAGGTCGCCGTCAAGGTCGTGCGGGCCTACACCGACGCCTCCCCGGCCGAACTGGCCGATCTGCGGGTCCGGATGCAGCGGGAGGCGCAGGCCGCCGCCCGTATCCGGCACAGCGGTGTGGTCACCGTGCACGACGTGGTCGAGGAGCAGGGGCTGCCCGTCATCGTCATGGAGCTGGTCGACGGGCCCTCCCTCGACGACGTGCTGGCGGAGCGCGGCCACCTGGACCCGCGCGAAGCCGCCGCGATCGGCGCCAAGCTGATGGACGCGCTCGACGCGGCACACCGGGCCGGGGTCCTGCACCGGGACGTCAAGCCCGGCAACGTACTGCTGGAGCGCAGCGGCCGGGTCGTGCTCACCGACTTCGGTATCGCCAGCATGGACACGTCCGGCGAGGAGGCCCTGGCCAAGCTGACCCAGAGCGGTCAGATCGTCGGCTCCCTCGACTACCTGCCGCCGGAGCGCACGCAGGGCCGGGAACCGGGTGCCGCGTCGGACATCTGGGCGCTCGGCATGACGCTGTACGCGGCGGTGGAGGGCTCTTCGCCCTTCCGTCGTACGTCGGTGTGGTCCACGCTGGCGGCGATCGTCGGCGAGCCGCTGCCGGAGCCCCGGCGCGCCGGACCGCTCACCCCGGTCCTGCGGGCGCTGATGGCCAAGGACCCGCTGCAGCGGCCCGACGCCGGGCAGGCGCGCGAGATGCTGGAGGCGGTCGCCGGGGGAGGGACGGCGGCCCCCGCGCCGGCACCGGCCTTCCAGCCCGTCACTCCGCCGGGCTTCGGCCCCGCCGCTGGGCCGTTCTCCCAGCCCGCCCCCGAGCCCGTGGTCGCCTATACGCCGACCGACGCCTACGGTGCCCCTCCGCAGCCGGGTGCCGCACATCCGGGCATGGCGCCTGGCATGCCCGCCGCTCACGGCAACCGCCCCGAGACCGATACCACGGTCGTCCGTGCGCGGCGCCGCCGCACCCGTACCGTCGTCGCGGCGGCGGCCGCCACCGTCCTCGCCTGCGGCGGAGCCGCCTATGCCCTGGTGGACATGCAGGGAGACGGGGACGGCGGCGGGTCGAACACCGCGCGTTCCACGGCGAGCACCCCCGCGGGCGGTACGACCGACGGCCCGCCCTCCTCGGGAGACCTGACCTCCATAGGCCCCGGCGAGACGTCGTCCAGGACCCCCTCGAAGAAGGACGGGGACCGTGGGGGAAGCCCCACGCCGAAGCCCGGCAACAGCGGCAAGCCTGCTGCGGACCCGTCCGACTCGGCGAAGGTCAAGCCCAGTTCCACGGTGAAGGAACCCGTCCCGGTATCGACATCGTGCACCGGCTGGGCCCACTCGAACCGCAGCGACGGCTACGGTTACGTGTCCGAAAACACCCACCTCTACACCGGGCCGTACGCGGTGTGCTCCTACGTGACCGTGGTCAAGTCCGGAGTGAAGGTCTACTACCACTGCTACGTCACCAATGCGCAGGGCAACAAGTGGATCTACGCCCGTATCCAGGGCACGAACACCGAAGGCTGGCTGTTCAGCGAGAAGTCCACCCTGAAGAGCGGCACGCTCGCCCGCTGCTGAGTGAGCGTGGTTCTTCGGCACAGCGGCCACTGGCAACCGCGTGTGCTCAGCGGTTGCTGGTGGGCGTCCGACGACTGCCGGGCAGCCGCCGGTGCTCGCGCTCGCGCCGCGGGGCCCGCGAGCGCCGGGCACCACGGCCGGAACCCGTAGGCCGCGCACTCGTTGGGCAGAGGGCCGCACCTGGAGGAGGATCCGCGCGATGACCGTGGAATCGACTGCCTTCCCCGACCTGCCTGCCCGTTCAGCGGAGGCCGCTCGCCCCTTCGACGCTCTCGGCAGGACGTATGAGGACATCTACGGGCGGATCCCCGAGCGGCTGGCCGCGATCGACTGGCTGCTGGCCCGGCTCCCGGAGCGGGCACGGGTGATGGACGTCGGCTCCGGTACCGGCAGGCCGACGGCCCACCTGCTTGCTGCGGCCGGGCACGTCGTGACCGGCTATGACGTCTCGAAGACGATGGTCGAACTGGCCCGCGCACAGGTCCCGCGTGCCCGGTTCGAGCTGGCCGATGTGCGGACCCTGCCGGAGACCCCTGGGCAATGGGACGCCATCACCACGTTCTTCACCCTGCTCCAGATGCCCCGCGCCGAACTGGACGCCACTCTCGCAAGGATCGCCGGCTGGCTGGCCCCGGGCGGGCTCTTCGCCTTCGCCACCGTGCCCCTCGATGCGGAAGACGCACAGATCCAGTGGACGGGCCAGACCCTGCGCTGCACCAGCTACCCGGCTCGGACCTACGGACGGCTGCTGCGCGCGGCCGGCCTGGACATCGTCCACGAACACCTCAGCGTCTTCCACCCCGACTTCCCCGGCGCGCACCCCGAAGAACACCTCTTCATCCACGCCCGCAAGCCCTGAGGCCCAGTCGGCATGTGCTCGACGTCACCAGTAGGAATTCAGTTCCGTCATGTGGGTCGGGATGCTTACCATCCCGACCATGCCAAGACCTTTCGGATTCACCTATGACCAGCGTCCTGACGGCAGCGTGACCATCACCCACCAGGGACGATCGGCTGGCACATTGCGCGGTGCACGTGCCGAGAAGTTCCTCGCGGAGGTGGATTCCGGTGATGCCCAGTTGGTGATGGCTCGCTGGACGGGTGCGTACAAGCACGGCAATGAGCGCATGGCGCGCAACCACCCGCGCAACCGTGGCTTCTGAGGGGGCCACCGAGGTGGCGGGCCCCGCCGCGTCTCAGCAGAGTGTCAGCAGCCCGGGAGCCTCCCCTTCGAAGATGCCGACCAGCCAGTCGAACACCGTCGGGCCGCGGCCGTCCTTCGCGGCGGCGAGCTCCGCGGCGACGGACTCGCGGTTGGTGAAGTGGCAGCGTGTCAGGCGTATCTCCAACTGGCGGACCGTCTCCGGGTGGCCGAGGGCTTCGCGGGCGTACGCGTGGTCGTGCCACTCGAAGCGGAAGTCGCCGTCGTCGGGTGTGCCGAAGCCGCCGCGGAGGCAGTCGGCCAGGGCATCGAGGTTCTTGCCGAAGTAGCCGCCGGGCCCGTTGACGCTCTCGCCGATCACGCGCCAGAAGTCCTCCAGCGTATGGATGTGCCTGCCGTCGAGTACGTAGATCGTGGTCACGGGGTGAGCGTAGAGCGGATGGTGCGCCTCCACACCGCAATATCGCCGGAGCGGGCCGCTTTGACGTCGTCGTTCCCCTCCTTGACGCCTTGATCACTCCCGCAGACAATCTCCCCCGGCAAATCCGGAACCTCGTGGGGGAAACATGCGCAGACTTCGTACCATCCTGCTCACGCTCGTCGGCGCGGTGGGTCTCACCGTGGGGGCGGCGCCCGTGGGAGCCGTGGCGGACCCGGGCACTCCGGTGGGGGTCGCGAGCACCGCGACGTACAAGGTCTGGCACTGGAACGTGGCGGGTGACGAGTCGAACTTCGGGTCCACCACCAACGGTCTGGTCGACGCGCTCCTCGGCTCGGTCAAGTACCGCGACCCCGACTTCATCTCCCTCAACGAGGTCTGCCCCGCTCAGTACCACGCCATCCTCAAGGGCCTGCAGGACGCGGGCTGGCCGCAGAGCTCGACCAACTTCGCGCGGTTCGAGCCGATGCCCGACGTGGACAACACCGGGTGCCACACCGACACCGGTGGCGCGGTGGAGCCGTACGGGGTCGCCGTGTTCAGCAAGTTCGCCCCGAGCGGTACTGACCGGATCACCCTGCCCGCCGACGGTGACAAGGCGCGCAAGCTGCTGTGCGTGCCGGTGGCCTCGCAGCCCGGCGGACTGCGGTTCTGCAGCACGCACATCACCTTCAAGGCCGAGGCCAAGGCGGCGCAACTCGACGCGGTGCGCGCGAAGATGAACGAGTTCATGGCGGCCGGCGGCTCCGTGATCACGGCCGGTGACTTCAACACCCAGCCCCACGACCCGCTGCTCAACAACTGGTACGCGCCGAGCGTCGCCACCCCCAGCAACGGCGGCAACACCGGCGCGTTCCGTGAGCTCGACGACCTCGACACCGTCTGCCCCGGCTGGGGCGAGCAGAGCACCGAGGGCGCGCTCCTGGGCAAGTGCGGCCAGAAGGCCAAGGTGGACCACGTCTTCACCCCTGAGAACCGGCTGGTCTCCTACGACGAGGACACCCACCCCATCGCCACCGACCGCTGCACCAACCGCAACGGCGTGTACATCCCCTGCTCCAACCACCGGATCGTGGAAGCGACAGTGACGATGTCGACGGGGCAGTGAGGGCAGTGAGGCGGCCGCTCGACTGATCGGGCGGCCGCCACCGGTCAGGCGGGGACGCCGGCCCGGTGCAGGACGTCGGCCATCTCGTCCTCGGGGAGCGCGGGGTTGGCACCCGCGCCGGAGGCCAGTTCGGGGATGTGAAGCGCCTCGTGGAGCCGTTGGAGCGGGAGACGCGGGTCGGCGACCGCCGCCTGACGGGTCCAGACCTCGGAGTCATGGCTGAGCCGCTCGATGAGCGCGGGCGTGGCGGCTGTGCTCGTCCCCGGTTGCTTTGCGGTCATGATCTCCCATCGGGGCCCGTCAGGAACCGCCGGACCGCAGCGAGCGCACCTGGATGCCCGTGGTGCGGCGGGAGGGTGCCGCACCACGGGCCGAGTGTGTCCGTTTACGGGATGGTCCAGTGGTGGTCGTCGTTGTCGCTGCAGTAGTACAGGGTGAGGCGGGCGTTGTCGCCGCCGGTGCGTACGCCGTCGACGTCGAGGCACAGGCCGCTGGCGAGGTTGACGAGCCAGAAGCCGTCAGAGCGGTCCACGCGACCGTAGAGCTGGTTGTCGCCCGTCGTCTGGTTGCAGTAGAACTCGCTGACCTTGGTGCCCGCGTTCACGCTGCCGTAGTTCGGCACGTCGAGGCACAGGTTGTCCTTGGCGTTGCGGAGGTTGTAGAGCGGGTAGCCGTTGGAGCTGTTCCCGACGTAGTCCCAGTAGAACAGCTGGTTGTCGCCGGACGTTCCGTTGCACGTGTACTCGTTGACGGGTCCGTTGACCGTCCCGGCACCGTAGTTGGGAAGGTCGATGCATTTGCCGGTGACGACGTTCTTGACGAGGTAGGGCCCGTAAGTCGTGGTGGCAGGCGCGAGGTGCTGCGGAGCGTGGGGGAGGCCGGTGGTCTTGGCGGGGGACGCGATCCGTACCGGGGTGGAGCTGGGAGCCGCCGGGCCGGCGGGGGCCGCGTGTGCGGGGGCGGCGGTGAACGCGAGCGCGAGCAGGGTGACGCCGGCGCTGAGCGTGCCGACGAGCCGTCTGACGGGTTTCATGGTTCATCCCTTTCTGTGTTCCCTGGTGGCTTTCCGCGGCCTGACACTGCCGGGAAGGGGAGTTGGCCGCGTGGCCCCGACGCGATCCGAGCACGTCAGCTCGGGTCGACGGGCCGGACAAGCGGGGTTGTCCGCGGACAACGGGGAGACCGGCCGCGCGCAGAGGTGACCCGGGACGAGGTTGCTCCGCACCGTGCATCAGATTTCAGCATGGGGGCACCCGGGGGCCAGGACGGGCATCGCGCCCATGCTGTCGGGAGGAGTTCGTGACGTCGTCTCATGCACAGGGCAGGGGCCGAGGAGCGGCGGGCTCCGCGGGCCGGTCTGCGGAAAGGGAGACGCTGACCGCCGCGGGGCGGGCGGGCTTCGTCGCGCGGGGTGTCGTGTACGTCCTGATCGGCGCCCTGGCGATGCAGATCGCCCTCGGCAGCGGCGGACAGTCGGCGGACCGTGAGGGCGCGCTGCACCAGGTCGCGGCGCAGCCGTTCGGCAAGGTGATGCTGTGGGCGCTGGGCGCCGGCTTCGGCTGCATGGCACTGTGGCGCGGTTCCCGCGCGATCCTCGGCAAGGGGCCCGGGCAGAAGGCCGCTTCGCGACTCCTCGACGGTGGCCGGGCGATCTTCTACGTCTCGGTCTGCTGGGGAACCGCCGTGTTCGCCGCCGGTGGCGGCCAGGGTTCCAGCGGCAACGCGAAGTCGCAGGACTGGACGGCTACCGTGCTGAAACTGTCCTACGGCCAAGCCCTGGTGGGGGCCGGGGGCTGCCTACTGATCGGCATCGGTGCCGTGCTCGCGATACGGGCGGCGATGCGCAAGTTCCTGCGACGGCTGGATCTCGGCGCGATGAGCCACCGTACCCGGCAGGTCGTCACCGGCCTGGGGGTGGGCGGGGGCGTGGCGCGCGGTTTGGTGTTCGCCGCGGCCGGCATCTTCATTCTGCTCGCGGCCGTCCGCTTCGACGCGAACGAGGCCAAGGGGGTGGATGCCACGCTCCGCAGCTTCGCGCACACCCCGGCCGGCCCGTGGCTGCTGGTCGCCGTCGCGATCGGGTTGATCCTCTTCGGCGTCTTCTCCTTCGCCTCGGCGCGCTGGCGCCGCCTGTGAAGAGCGAGCGCCACGGTCACCAGGTTCACACCGAACTTGGCAGGACCTGGTCGATGGCACTCCGGGCGCGGCTCAGCGGGTGCTCACTCTGATCCGGAATGCGGGTGGCGGGCTGCCCACGATGTCTGGACGTCGACGGCCTCGCCGAGCTCGGTGCGCAACTGGTCCAGAAAGGTCCAGAGGTCGGGTGCGGCGATGGAGAAACCTGCCTCTGCCACGTCGGAGAGGCCGTCCGGGTAGGTGGCGTCGGTATACAGGGCGCCCGCGGTCATGTGGTAGACGCTTCCCGTGGTCGCGCTCACGGCGTAGTGACCGCCACCGCCGTCCGTCGCGAACCCGGTGACCGTGTCCTCGACAGCGCCCTTCAGCCGGGTGGGATGGTCCCTGTCGTGCAGCAGCGTGGGGACGTCCTCGATCCAGATGCCGTTCTCGAGGTCCGGCAACTCGACGGCGCTCATGCGCGCGTAGTACGCGAGGAGCGTGCGGTGTGCCCCGGCCTCGGCCAGCAGCACGGAGGCTTCGGCGGCCTCCTGTGCGGTGGCGGTGCGTACGAGGTGCTCGTCGGGTTCGAAGCCGTGCACCGCCTGGAAGCCGTCCTGGAAGAGTCGGACGAGGCGTCTCATGTCGGCGCCCCATTGCTCCAGGTCGGGGGCGGGTTTCTCCGGCTGGTGCATGCTCAGGCCTTCGGCCCGGGAGCAGGGAGTGCGGCGATGTCCTTCGCGCAGCTGGAGTGGTAGCCGACGAACGTGATCAGGTCGATCCGGTCGCTCTCGGAGAGCTTGCCCTTGACGGTCCACTCACCCTTGGCGAGGACGGTCCGGGTGAGGGCACCGTCCTGCTGCCGGGACGCGAGCTTCCAGCCGCGCTTCTCCAGTGCACGTACGGCAGCGGCGAACGGCTCGTCGCCCCTGCCCTCGCCCAGGGCCCGGCCCGTGCTGCCCGACCAGAGCGCGCTGCAGTCGTTCAGCTTGCGCTCGGTGGGCGAGGTGGCGTTCGGGTCGGGGTCGGGGGAGAGCCCGCTGAGCTGGGCCTCCGCCGCGGCGGCGTCCAGATCCGCGTCGACCTCGTCCCGCTCCCGGCGCAGTCCGCCCGAGGGGGACCGGTCCTTGGGGGCGGCTGTCTGGGCGGAGGAGGCCGACTTCGCCGGGGAAGGGGATGCGTCGTTGGTGCTGCAGCCGGTCACGGATGCCGTGGCCACCATGCCCAGCGCGACCATGGCCAGCGCTGTCCTGCTCGTGCTCAAGTTGTTTCCCGCCCCGTTAATACCGTCCGTCCGCAGTACCGAATGGTGCCAGTTTAACGGAAGACGTCTGAAATCCTCCGAAAGGAGACGTACGAAGCGCCATTATGCATGAGGGCCCCCAGCGGGGTGACACGAGCACATGCATACTTACGTTCGGCCTTTTGGCCTTTCGAACGCTTTTTCAAAGGAAACCCCGTGCACGTTCGCCCCCGCTGGACCGCTCTCCTGGCCCTGGCCACCTCCTCGCTGCTGCTGACCGCCTGCGGCGGTGGCTCCGACTCCGCCTCCGGTTCGGACAAGCCCTCGGGTTCCGGCACCAAGAAGGACAAGAGCGCGCCCCCCGTTCCCGCCTACATCACAGCCGACCAGGCCCAGCAGGCGCTCGTCGCTCTCGGGGACCTGCCGTCCGGCTGGAAGCTGGAGCCGAACACGGGCCTCGACAAGTCGGAGGGCGGGGAGGACCAGATCAACACCCCTTCCAAGCCCGAGTGCGCGCCGATCACGATGATCCTCAACACGGGACGGCTGGTGGAGGACCACAAGGCCAACGCCGAGGTGGTCTTCACGAAGAAGGGCGACCAGACGACGGTCGCCCAGGACGTCAGCGGCTACCCGCGTGCGGAGGCCCAGAAGGCCATGGCCGGGCTGCGGACGGCGGTCGACAAGTGCGCCGTCTTCAGCGCGAAGGAAAGCGGCAAGAAGGCCACGGTGAAGGTGAAGAAGGCCGCCCAGCAGCCGACGTACGGCGACGAGTCGATCGCCTACGCCGTCACCGTCGTCTCGGGCGACCTGCAGATGGACTTCGACCTCGGTACGGTACGCAGCCACGGCGCGATCACGACGGTCCTGAACAACTACAGCGACCACGGGGACCGGGGCAAGGAAGCCTTCGGCAAGGCCCTGGCCAAGGCGGCGACGAAGCTGACGGCGGCTGCGGCGAAGACGGCCTGACCCACATGCACTCGGCCGCGAGTACGTGCGGGTCGCCGCCCGCATAGCCGGTGCCGCCGTCCCTGCGGGCGGCGGCACCGAGGCCATACCCCCGCACCGGAGAGGCCGGCTTCGCCGCGCTGGGGCGGTCGGGCGGGTTGAGGTGTCCACGGACATGTGCCCCTGGGCAGGCCATAGGCTTCACCCATGCTGAGCAGCACAAACGAGTCGTACGAGGCCGTCGGGCGACTGGCCGCCGGGGTTGCCGTGGAGCAGGCGCTCGATGTGGCGGACCCGGAGGCTTGGATCGGTGTGGACGTCGGGGTGCGTGAACTGGCCTGGCGGCGGCCGGAGCTGTTCCACTCGAACGCCTCGCCGTCCGGGCGGCGGCTGAGTTGGGACGCGGATGCGTCGTGCCCCACCGTCACCTGGTCCGGCACACCCGGTGACGCGGAACTGGCCCTCGCCCTGTGCCACCGAGACGGCCGCATACGCGAGGCCGCCCTGGGCCACGCCGAGGAGCGGCCCGCGCTGTCTGCGCTGGTTGTCATCCGCTGCGCGGACTGGGCGGGGCCGGTACGCGAACGGGCCCGGGCACTCCTGGCCACCGTGCCCACGCACCGGCTTGCCGCACACGCCGCGCTGATCCTGCGGATCGGCCGCCGCCCGCGAGGCGCTTTCGCCCAGGAACTGCTGACCGAGGCGCTGCGTACAGGCCCGGCCACACACACCACGGGGCTGCTCGACAGCAGCGACAAGGCAACGAGGCGTCTGGCATACCGCGTCGTCGTCAAGCGAGGGCTGCTCCCTGTGACGCGACTCGCTCAGACCGCCGCCCGCCACCACGATGTCGTGGTGCAGGGCTTGTGCGCCGAAGCGGCGGTGGCGACCCTCGGCGAGGGCACCTCCGACAACTTCACCGAAATCGTGGTGCCACTGCTCGCCTCCCGCCAACCCCGGGTCAGGTCCGCGGGGGTGACCGCGCTGCGCCGGACCGGGCGGCACCCCGAGGCCGAGCCGTACCTCACCGACCGGTCCGCCCTGGTGCGGGCGTGCGCCCGGTGGGTACTGCGGCAAGGCGGCACCGACCCGGCACCGCTGTACCGCGCGCTGTGTGAGGACCCCGCGGAGCGGCCCGCCGCCGCGGCGGGCCTCGGCGAATGCGGGACGCGCGAGGACGCGGGCCTGCTACGGCCGCTCCTCGCGCACCCGGTCCCCGGGGTGCGCGCCTGCGCGGTGGCAGGGCTGCGGGCGCTGGAAGCGGTGCGTGCCGACGACGTACGACCGCTCCTGGAAGACTCGTCAGCGGCGGTCGTCCGACAGGCGACCGCGGCCCTGCTGCCGTGGGCCGACCACCTTCCGCCGCAGCATCTGCGCGAGCTCCTGGCCGAGGACCGCCCGCGCCACCAGCAGGTCGCAGCTGCCCGGCTGCTTTGGGCCGGCGGGGTGCGTGTCTAGAGGCTGTCCGAGTCTCGTAGCGGACCGCGAGTTCGGCGGGGTGGTTCACCTGCTGAAGCGGGAGGTGCCGAGGGTGACTTGGTGGCCGGTCAGGCTGATCTCGACACCGTCCTTGGGGGCGCGCGCCTCGGTGAAGTCGACTGTCGTGCAGTGATGTCCGGGCGACCCATACGCCCATAGAGTTGAACGGGTTCAAATCGCGGGCGTGAAGCCAGAGCTGCCCCTTTGCCGGACCGCGCTCCACGACACCGCAAACCAGGGCGCGTGCCTAGCCAGCCACGCGGAGGTTTCCGGTCGATCGGAGATCCGAAGCTCTGATCTGGCTCAACTCCGTAGATCCAGGCCGCGTTGACGCAGCATCATGCGATCACGGCGCCACCCTGCTGTCGCGTCAAGGGACGTCCGTACGACGGCACTGACGCAAGCAGACGACCGCCGGGGGCACTCAGCCGTCCCGGTCCCTACAAGGAGAAGTCATGCTGTTTGAGAAGAAGACGTCCCCCATCGTGGTGCGCGACGGGCACGACATCCTTGCGGCTGTGCGGACTGCTCTTGCCCAGGCAGTGCCCGGGGAGCAGGCCGGGCTGGAACGGGCTGCCGAAATCATCGAGGCGCATTGCCGGTCCACCGACGATGACCTTCTGGGTCGATGGGTGCGAGGCATCCTGGCCGAAGCCGGAGTCGATTCCCGAAGCGACCATGTCCAACGCGTGATCACTCTGCGCAAGGCCGTACCCGAGCTCACCCTGACCGCGGCCCACCGCCTGGTCGTGAACGCGGTCGGCGAATAGCGCATCCGGCGGTACTCTCACCAACCTTTCGGCCGTACGTGCGACACTCCTCCCCTGATCAGAGGGAGAGGTACGGCAGGTGGAGAAGTCCGAGGCGAAGCGGGTGCTGGAGCAGGCCCGTCAGGCGTGGGAGGCGGAGGAGTGGCTGCGCTCGGCCGAGCGCTGCGTGGTGTAGCGGACGCGTGGGGTGCTGACTTCGGGTGAGGCCCTGGCAGGGCGTTCATGATGGGCATCTCGGATGCTCGCGCGAATGTCCCGCGTAAATGCGTAGGCAACGAGCGGTGAGACTGACACCCCAAGCCCTGCACCTCAAGAACAGGCGTATGTCCACGCTCACTTCGGTATTCGCTGGCAACGCCCGCACCAGCCCCGCGTCGGGTGCTGTGGTCGGCAAAAGGCCTGGTGGCGCGATTATGCTGGGTCTCGGTCGCAGTGCCTCTAAGGTCGGTTGCTTCGACATGAACGCCGCTCAGCGGCCCAACAGATGGAGTTGAATGTGGAACCGTCGCCGCCTACCCGTGCAGCCGACCGAACGGGTAGCACGGTGGGCCTCTTCTGGGTCAGCGGGGAAAGGGTGTACCTGGGCACGCCTCCCGCGGAGGGGGTACCGGGTGTGCTGCTCTCCCCAGTGGGCGTACGGATAACCGGCCCCGCTCCGCAGGCGTGGCGCTGGTCGGCTGTGATGGATCTCCAAGTGACGGAAGTCCCGGTCCGCACCACGCTCGTACGGTGGGCGGCCCGCGGCCTGTCCGTGGCCGCCGCGGCCCTCGACGCGTGGGTTCCCGGCAGCCCGGCCGAGATGACAGCCGCCATCACCACGACGCAGGGGGACCGTATCGAGTGCCCGGTGTTCTCCGGCGCCGCGGTTGCGTATACCCAGCGAGAAGTTGATCTGTCTTTGGGGCTGCTTGCCCGTTTCACGCGCGGCGAGTCCTCGCCTGCCACCCTGATGACCTGGTGGAACGACGCCCAGCCTGGTGAAGTCCTACGATCCCGTGAGCGCGAGGCCGTGTTGGAAGGCTGGCTGGGTATGGCGTGACGCCTGCGAAACGGGGTGAGGGCCATCCGATGCGCTCGTGCCTGCGCGAGGACGTCCTCGCGCATGTATCCCGCCATGACGAAGGAGACCGAGAACCGTGAGCGAGCAGACCGCGCAGACCTGCCCCATCCTTACCCGGTCCGGTGACCCCTGCACGAGCGGGATCGTCTGGGAGGTCACGCCCGAGGGCGGAAAGCCCTACGTCTGCTGCGGGCAGCACATCACCGCGCCCCTCATGCGCGAACCCGATCTGGTGCCGTTCAGCGCCCGCCCGATCTGAGCGGAATTGTCCTGCAAGAGCGCAGAGCCCCTGGGGGCCGTACCGGAGGGCTGCGGCTCTGCGGGTGCCGGGCATGGTGGGCGCGCACGGCCGGAACCGGGCAGCACAGGTGGACCGGTCGTGTGGGGAGCGGTAGTTGCTTCGGCAGACGCAGGAGACGGGCTAGAACCAGGCCCGTAAGGCAGGGACCACAGCAGCAGCAACCACCACCAGCGTTGACTGGCTCAGCCCTTGGACTGCCAGGTCGGCCTTGCGGCCGGGTTGTACCTGATCGCCGGAGCCGGTCGCCGCTACCTGGTCTTGCTCCTCTGCTCCCAGCGTCGGCTGCCCCTGAGGCTGGGCGCCTTCCTCCACTGGGCCTATGAAGGAGGTGCTCGTCGCATGTCCTCAGCTGTCGTTGGTGTCCGCGGTGCGCATGCTGGCCACCGCGTCACTGACGCTGTTGCGGTACAGCCCCAGTTTGGGGTGCTGAACGACGACCGCTCCGTAAGCCAGCGGGAAGTTGTGGGTGTCGGCGTTCGGGAAGCTCTTGTCCGCGAGGACGTTGATCTCGTCGAAGCCCCCGTTGCTGCCTTTGGCGCCCTGGGGATCTGTGTCCAGTACCGCATAGACGGTGCGCCCGGCGTGGACCGGAACCGCGGGGGCGCCTCCCAGCCCGCCGGGAACGAGCGGGTGGATGTTGTGGGAGCGGTCCGCGGAGTTCTTCGAGCCCAGGTCGACCCTGGGGTAGTAGGAGGAGAGACCGCAGGCGGCCTCGCCGTGGTTGGTCACCGAGATGACGTACTGATTCGGGCTTGAGCCGAGGCTCTTCGCGCTGACCGCGAGCTGCTCGGCTGTGCACGGGTGCTTGTAGGCGTAGGAGTCGCTGGTGGCCTCCTTGCCGCCGGGCTTCGTCGCGGCGGTGCCGGTGTGGGACCCGGAGGATGATCCGCCGCCTTTGGGGCTGCCGGAGCCGGGGTTGGTCGTGGCCGGGCTCATGCCGACGCTGGAAGGGGCGGCGGCATCGTTGTCCGAACCGCCGCCGCAGGCCGTCAGGGTCAGCGCCGCGCCGGCGGCGACGAGAACGAGCGGGATCGTACGAAGGTGAACAGTCATGCCGGGTTCTCCGTTCCAGTCCGTGTCACTCCACCCGACGCAGGCGCATCCTTGCCGGATTCCGTGTGGTGGGCAGATATCGTTGTCTGTCTCTGTACAGGGGGTGTGGGGGCGTCGGGTTGCCGCACGCGGCGTAACAACTGCGGCGACATGCCTGTGACTTGAACTGGATACTCCGGCCTTCGGGGGCGTCGGCCGGGCGTGAGCGGGAACCACTCACCTCGTCCGTCCGTCATCTCCACGGGGGGTTGCTACAGCCCCAGCACTCCCTTTCGCGCTTCACCACCGAGGTCCGAGGAGATCCATGGTCGACACCGTCAACTCACTGGCCACCCGTCTTCACGAAGTGCTGGTGGAACTCCTGACCAAGGGGCTCGCCGTGGCGGGTACCAGGGGCCTGCACGACGTCGTCGCGCGTGCCACGGCGCTGGGCCCCGACGGTGCGTGGCTCGCCGCTGCGGGCCGCGCGAGCCTCGGTGAGCTGGCGTGCGTACAGGGGCAGGCGGAGCAGGCCATCCTGCACTTCGAGGCCGCGGTGTCAGACGGCTTCAACGACTGTGTGGCGCTCCACATCGACGCCGTACGCCCGCTGCATCAAGATCCCCGCTTCCAGGCCCTGTACCGGCGCATACGCATCACCCAGGCCGACCTCGACGAGTTCTTCTGGCTGCACCAGGAGATGCAGATCATGTCGAGGGACGCCCAGCAGGCGGCCGTCGACAACATCGGCCGCCTCGACACCGGGGTGTCGCCGCTCCCGCAGGCTCCCATGCCGACCCGCGAACCGAACACCCCAGGCGTCCTGATCGCCCGCATCGATCTCGCCGCGGCGCAGACCGCACTCCAACAGGCCGTGATCAAGGCGGAGTTCCAACGTAGCTCCGGCAACACCAGCCTCAGCCTCATCGACGACACATGGGACTACCCCCGTGCCAGGCACGACGCCTGGCACGCAGACGAGCTGGACTCCCGCCGCCTGCAGGCCGCCGCGGCCCGGGCTTTCGTCGAGCGCCCCGGCGTCAACACCATGATCATCCCCTGCCCGCCGCTGGGCTCGATCACCTACCCGGGCTGAGCAGGGCTTCATGAGCACGGTGGCCGGTGAGGCTCCTTTGCCGGCTTCCGTCCGCCTTTTCGCGCACCCGCCCCTTGCGGGCGCGCACCACCAGCGACCCGCATCTGCAATTACCACGACGGATACACCGCAGTCGCCGCCCGCGTGCCCCCGCCAGTAGTCGGTAGGCGGGGGCTTGGTGGCAGATGTTCAGGCCTGGGTCAGCCAGTCTTCTCCAAGACCGTCGAGAACGAACCCGTTCTCGAAGCGCACCCGGTATCTGAGCTGAGAGCTGGCTCCGGCGCCGTACGCCGCAGGCCCGAAGATCTGCTGACGGAGCTGCTCGAGCAGGAGGGTCGCGTCGCCCGGGAGGTGGCCCGCGCGGATTTGCTGATCCAAGAGCGCGAGCTGCTCCTGGGCGTAGCCGCCGGCCTCCTTTGCCGCGCCCGCGACGATGCCCACCAGGCCTTCGGCCAGGAACAGCGGACCGGGGTAGCCGACCCTGGGCGCTGTGTCGTTTGCGGTGACCTGCACATCCCTGGTCAGCTTCACCTTCGCGCCGGTCTCGTACGGCATGGGCGTACCCCCTCGCTCGATCTTGGCCGTGATCATGGCAAGCGTAGTCGGGATGCCAGGGGAGGAAAGGGAGTCTGGCAAGATCAGGAGCCTCTACGGCCTGCCGGGCAGGGCACACGCATAGTCAGCCTGGTCGGCCCTGCCGCAGCTTCACGCCTCCCGGCGGTGGGGTGCGGCGCGCTGTGTCGCTGGGCGTATCGGTCGGGCGCAGGGGTGTTCGTAGGATGGACATCATGGACGAAGACGCGCTGGTCCTGGCCCTGTTTCACACCCTGGACCAGCTGACGGGACCGGATCACCTGGAGTTTCCCGGTGGGTTCGACTATCCGCTGGCGAAGGCACAGGCGACCCGGCTCAAGGACCGGCTGACTGAAGACTTCGGGCAGGCGTGCCCACTCGATGACCAGATTCAGGACGCCAGCTACTACTTCACTATCGCCATACCGGCCGAGGCGGCCGAGACCGGCGTGCCCGTGACTGTGCGACTGAGCAACTTCGGCAACCTTGCGGTGGTCACGACCCCGGGGCCCGACAGCCATGAGGACCTGGATCACGCCGTTCGGGAGGGCGCGCTGAGCGCGGCGGATCGCAGCCGGATCGAGGCTGCCCTCTGCGGTCTTGGCTACATGGTCGTCCCCCCGCGACTACTCCATCAGCCCTACGACGGCGTTACATGGCTCGCTGACCAAAGCGTTTCTTATGCCAGCTACGGCCTACACCGGGGCCGCGCGACATGGTGGACTCGCTACTTCGAGTACCTGTGACCGCTGTGTCCGCCGCTCCCGGACGCCAACGCTGCCCTCGCTGACGGCCCACCTCGTACTGACCTCGGAAGCCAGCCCAGGCCCAGGCCTGGTAGGAGGACACCCGCCATATTGCGTCCGTGCCTGGGCGGGGAGGACGGGCACTATCAGCACTGCATCGTGTGTGACCCCACCGACGCTACGCCGACCGCCTGCAAGTTCGTGGAGCTGCTGCAGGCCCGCGGCTCATACGGGGGGCCGCGCAGGGTGATGTCCACCGGTGTTCCCGTGGGGTGCCGGGTCAGCTCTTTCCCTCGTCGGTCTTCATGTCCTTGAGGGCCTGGGTCAGGTCACCGGTGTCGGCGGTGGGCGGGGCCGTGATCTGCCGTGCGCCGCTGAACTTGTGGAAGTCCATGGTGACTTCGGCCTCGCCGAATGTCTCGTGCAGGCGGGCGGGCAGACCGGTGGCCGGGTCGACCCAGACATCGAGGGTGAGACTGGTGACCGTGCCGGCGAACTCGCGCCAGTGGTTGTTCTCGCCCTCGCCCGAGAGGGTCCTGCCGAGCGCCCCGAGGTGGTCCTTGTCGAGCGTCGCCCGGTAGTGCACGGTGCTGTGTCCGTCGAGGGTCTCTTTGCCGACCTCGTGGCCGTTGGAGGCGTACTGCAAGCGCTTGATGTCCGCTGTCGGGTCACCGTTGCCCTGGCTGAAAGGCCTTGTTGCCCTGGGCGCCGGAGATGGCGGAGCCGTCCACCTTCATCCAGTGCTTGCCCTTGAGCGGCCCCTCGGGCTGTGGCTTCACGCGGTAGTAGTAGGCGCCGCCCACGAACCGCATAGTGGTCCTCGCGCCCGGGCTCAGCGCACCGAGATCCTTGGCATCCATGCTTACGTCGAAGGCCGTACCGCGCGTCCCCCACGCGTAGGTGCCGGTGCTGCTCTTCGCCACGGCGTCGCCCTTGAGCTTCACAGCCAGAGTGATCTCGGCGGACTTCGCCTGCTGGGTCTTGGCGGACGTGGTCCTCAAGGCGGCCAGCACCGCCTTGTTCGCTGACCCGGCCGCATCTGCAGCCGTATGCGCGCTGTCCGTTGCCTGCTGGGCCGTGCAGCCTGCCAGCCCCGCCACCACGAGCGTCGCGGCCGTGCCCACCATGATGTGGCTCTTGTGCATCAAGTCCCACCCCTGGAAACCCGCGTGACCCGTCGTGGCCACGTCAGAGGCGGACTGTAGTCCACGCCACGGACAGGCGGTGGAGCGCTGACGCACATTGAGCCAGCGCCAACTTGAAGTAGTTGTTCAAGGGCTGGTGTGACCGGTTCTCAGGCCGGAGCCGCCCTTACCGCAGCTGTCCAGCGCAATCGGCGAAGATGGACCCATGACAGGGGACGCGAGCGAGATCGTTCTGAGCAAGCAGGACCTTCGTGAGGTCACCGCGTTCGCCGCGGCGTGTGGGGAGGCGGTGCTGGAGATCTTCGAGGCCGATCGGCCGGACGACTCGCGTCCCCGGGACGCGATCAGGGCCGCGTGGGAGTTCGCTCGGGGCGGCGAGCGGGGGAAGGCTCTGCGCGACACGGCGTCGGCTGCCCTCAAGGCGGCCAAGAGCGCGGATACTGCCGCTGCCCGCGAGGCAGCGTGGGCGGCGATGTCTGCGGCAGGCGCCGCCTACCTGCATCCGCTGGCCAAGGCCACCCAGGTCAAGCACATTCTCGGAGCTGGCGCTTACGCGGCCAGAGCGGTCGAACTCGTCGCCGGGGACGATGGGAGCGTGGGTGCCGAACATCTTGAGCAGACCGTGCATCGCGCGACACCAGTCGTCGTTGACGTACTCAAACGTTTCCCGGCGGCGCCGGGCGGCGGCGGACGGGTTGGTGAGTTGATCCGCCTGCTGGACGCTGATCTTCGTTCGCTCACCTTCGCTGAGTGACTCCCAGCGTCCACAAGGCACTTGGAGGTTCGTCAGGACGGGCACGGCGTTCCGGTGTCGGTGCGCCGCAGTCGGACTACGGGAATGTCGCGCTCGATCCGCTGGTCGTACTCCTCGTAGGGCGCGTAGAGCGCCACCAGTTGCGGCCACACCCGGGCCTTCTCTTCGGGGGAGAGCGTCTCGGCGCGGGCCGGGAACCGCTGGGTTCCCACCTGGACTCGTACATTCGGCTCGGCCTCGATGTTGAGGTACCAGTGGGGATGTGCCGGCGATCCGCCCTTGGAGCCCACGATCAGATAGTCGTCGCCGTCGCGACCGTAGATCAGCACCGTGCGGCGTACGGTGCCGGAGCGGCGGCCGACGTAGTCCAGGAGCAGACACGGCGCGCCCTCGAAGGTGGTGCCCTCGGTGCCGCCGGACTCCGCGTACAGCCGGGCCTGTTCGGCACCCCAGTTGTGGGGGCTGATCTCCGCGTCGCCGGGTATCAGGGCCACGGTTTCTCCTTCTCGCCGGGGGTGGATCGGCTCCCCAGCCTGCCGTACGACGACGCGGGCGTCACCCCTGTCAAGGAGCCCGTACCGGCACGACTGCGAACAGCCCGAGCACTACCAGGTGTTCAACCATGGTCGCGCCCGGGCTGGGGGGTACTGGAGAACGCGCCTTCACGCAGCGGAAGCCGCACGCATTCCAGCTAAATGAGGCTCAGTGCTCGCAGAGGGAGAATTCTCGTTCGTAGAGCTGCTCGTTGTGTTCGTCGACGAAGAACTTGCGTTCCTGCATGAGTTGTTCGCGGTAGTTCTTCGCCTCTTCGAGCGTCATGGTCGAGGTGTCGGACCACGGTTGTTGCGGTGGCACATCAGCTGTCGAGACGATCCTTGCCGACGGGTCGACCAGGAAGAACGCCAGAATCTTGCGATGTCCCGGACGGGTGGTGTCCGCGAGGCGGAACGAGCCGACGCGGTGTTGCAAGACGTTCGGGAACGCCAGGCAGCGGCCCGCTGGGGTCGATGTCGATCCCAGTATCTGGTTCAGTGCGTCCTCGTTCTCCAGGCCGTAGACCTCGCGCACACCGTTGTCGTCGCTCTGTTCGTAGTCCGGGTCGTCGAGTGCCGCCCGGAAACTGAGCCGGCTTTCGGTGATGTTCTCGCTGTCCCAGTAATAGATGCCGGTCGAGACGATCCGCTCGTTCATCATCCCCTCGACGTGCCAGGAACCGCCGGGGTACTCGGGTTTGTCCGGGGTGAGATGGATGGTGGCGAGCTTGACGATGACCTGGAGACGGCGACCGCGCAGGTCGACTCGGGCGGATGCGTCGGGCACCTCGGGCGGGGTGAAGGCCGGGGCGTCCGGGATGACCGGGCGGCGGTTCTCCCACCAGTCGTCCTGGGCCCGTTCCCACACATGAAGGGCCTCTGTGTAGGCCTCGTCATCACTGTAGGAGGATTTGTTCGGATGCTCCGGCTCCGAGTCGTACCACCCGAAAGGATCGGCCTCGATCCGCGGGGGCCGCGGATGGCGCAGATCGGTGAGCACGTTCTCCCACAGCGGGCGCATGCGCGCGAACAAGTCCGGTAGGACAGAGGCCAGTTCACGGTGAGTGTCGGGATGCACGTTGTTCACGTACGAACGGAAGGCGACATCGCCGTCGTCACTAACGTCGACGTCCGTGGGCAGCCATTGGAACTTCTCCGAGAATTCGTACCGCGAATAGTGGTTCGTCGGGTTCTCCCAAGCCTGCTCGGGCGCGCCACTCGCCTCTCTCACCAGGCAGAAGAGCGAGGGGTGAACCAGATCCAGCACCTGGTTGTCAGATCCGGGATGCCAGTCCTTTTCGGCGTCGGGAACCTGTTCCAGAACCTGAACCGCGTCGCGCAGCCGGGTTCGGAGCTCCTCGTCGACCAGTGTGTCCGAATGCCACACCCCGTCGACGGCGGACACCTCGATGCCTGTCCGCCCGTCCCGGAGTGCGGCGTAATGCACGAGTTCGGCAAGCACGTAACGAATCTGTGCTTCGGTGAGGCCCTGGGCAACGGCTTCTTGCGTCCACCTGGCAACGATGTCGGCATCGTTCATCTTGTCGAACCAATCCGGCTTTGCCCGGATGTGTGAGCTGCACTGCATCATCTGAAGTTCCCGCAGCGTTCGAGGTGTCGCGAACGGTAGGGAACGGGATGCGTGAAACGGCAGCGGGAAAGTAGACAGGCCAGACAATTCTCCAGGTCCTCCCAGTCGGTGTGCGGTGGCGGGAAGGATACTTCAGCGGACTGACATCGCAGCCGTGGTCCCTGTCGTCGACGTCCGGGAGCCGAGGCTTCGACGTACGCGTCGTCGGGGGTCCGTGGACCTCAACTCGCCCTCCGCCGCTTGCGATTGGGGCGATGTGGGCGGACGAGGGTGTCGAGCGTGCCCACGGCCGCCCGGATATGGGCCGGGCCGCGACGCAATCGCTCTCCCGCGCACCACCAGGACAACTGGCCGTCCGCATCCCGCGGATGCATGCCCAGGCCGTGCTCGGCGCACAGGGGCCACGCCTGCCACAGACACTCGGTGACGGTCTCCTGCGCGGCATCGGCGACGGTCGCCAGCGCGGAGGCAGGGTCGTCCGCCGGGTCCTGGTACAGGTGATTGCCGTGCCACTCGCCGTTGGCCGGAGCGACGTAGATGCTTTCCGGCTCGTCCGCAGCGTAGGCCGGAAGAGCCAGGAGTTGCAGGGGTTCCTGCTCGGGAAGGGTGGCCGCCAGGTCCCGGTTGAGGAGGGCGAGGGGCAGGTCCCACATGGGGTACTCGCCTGGCGAGACGCGGCGGGGCTTGGGGCCTTCGAAAGATGCGCGCATGGGCACCATTCTCCGCCACGCGGCAACAGCCCCCATCGCGCACAGCACCACGCCGTAAGACCTCGACGGAGCACTTCGGGCGGGCAGTCGGCGATGGAGCAGAGACTCCTACGGTGCGTGCCGTAGGAGTCCCCGTCCTTCGCAACCCCGTTGCTGATCGCGGGCAGTCAGCGGCTGACTTCCTTCGGGACGGCGGCTGTTGCCGGGGCGTGGGGTGACCGGGCCGGATGTGGCTCGGTCACCCCACGCCCTGTGCGGGAGAGGTCACCTGCCCGGTTTCGGCAGTGAGCAGGTGGCCTGGGCTGTCTTGGTCGGGTCGCTTTCCGAGCGGGCGGTGAGGACGACGGCGCCGGTGCGTTCGGCGCCCGGCTTCGCGGTGACGGCGACGTCGACGGGGACGGAGGTGCCGGCGGCCGCGGTGGCGAGGCTGTTGGGGAGCCAGGCCGACCAGCCACGTGCGGAGGTCGTGGCGGTCAGGCGGTAGATGTCGGAGGACAGGTGCGGCTGGTTGTGCGGGTCGGACTGCCCGGTGTTGGCGAGGTTGAACGTGCACACGGCCTGGCCCGTGGCGGGCGCGCTCGTGACGGAGCCCTTGCCGAGGGCGACCGCGCGGGTCTGCGGGCCGACTCCGTCCAGGGACTTGATGCCGATGTCGTACGAGAGCACGCCGGTGGCGTCGCGCCGCACGTTGAGGACATAGAAGTGCAGCCGATTGGCCGTGTCGACGTACTCGTACGAGCTGCCGGAGTTGGCCCCCGCGTGGAAGAGTGCGTCGCTGAGCTGCCGGTAGTCGCCCATCGTGATCTTCTGCAGGGTGCCGTCGGGGCGGGTGAAGTCCACCAGGTTGATGTCTTCGGGGTGGGCGTCGATCACCCAGGCGAACGGCGCGCGGTCGGCGTTCTTGGTCTTGGTCAGGAGGACGCCGCTGTCCGGTGTGAAGGAGTCCATGCCCATGCGGTCGACGACCTCGACGGTGTAGTTGTCGTAGCCGCCGCCGTCGCACAGCGGGTCGGTGGCCCGGTCGCAGGTCGGTGACAGGTCGCGGGCCATGGTGATGTTGACGCCGGTGAGCCCTTTCTCTCCCGGCGGGGCGGAGCGGGCGGTGACGCGGGCGACGACGGGGCCGGAGTCCTTGAGGGCGTCGCGGTCCAGGCGCAGGACGTTCTTCTCGTCGACCATGCCGAGTTTGAGCTTGTCACGCAGAACGTGCTGGGCGCCCATGGAGCCGCCCGCGGTGGCGGGTATCTGCCAGCGGGTGTGCGGCCCGCCGGGGCCGTTGAACGTGCCGCGCGAGAGCATGCCCCAGATGCCGGTGTAGGCGCGGCTGAGGGGTGTCCCGTAGGGGTTGTTGTAGTTGTCGCCGATGCCCAGGATGTGGCTGAGTTCATGGGCGAAGGTGGCCATGCCGGAGCTCTCGGCCTGGGTAGAGGAGCCGTTCGCGGCGTTGGGCCAGATACGGGCGGCCGCCTGCCAGGACGTCCAGGGCACATAGCGGGTCTGTGCCGAGTTCAGTCCGGAAGCGATGGGGGACGGTGGTCCCCAGGCGGCCGGCACGGACTGGGCGGAGGCGAACTTCATCTGCCCGAACTCCTGCCAGGCGGAGGACTCGTCCACTCCGGCGGTGAGGTAGAAGACGAAGTCGAACTCGGCGGCCTTGCCGGCGCCCACGTCGGCGACCCAGGCCCGTTTGCCGTCGGCGCGGATGTCCTTGCCGCAGGTGTCGCCCACGGGGCAGGCGCCGGGGTTCATGCCGGGCTCGATGCCGTACTGGTAGGACTTGCCCGGCATGCGGTAGGCGCCGAAGGCGGTCAGTCCGACGCCGAAGCGGCCGCCGGAATCCTCCATCCAGTACTCGTTGATGGTGTGGCCGTGGTTGAGCGTGCCGGGCTTGTTGAGGAAGTCCTCGTAGAACTTGGGGACCTGGGCGCGGGGTATGCCGGACGCGCTGGGCAGCGGATTGCCGAACTTGGCGGCGCCGGCGGGCTTGGTGACCGAGAAGTCCTCGTCGGAGTAGTCCAGCAGCACGAGGGCGCCTTTGAATTTGCGCTTGGTGGGCTGGCGGTTGGGGTTCGCCCAGTCTGTGCCCGGGACGGAGCGGTATTCGGCCCAGGTCATGTCGTCGGGGTTGCGCCAGTGCTGAGGGTCGACTGGCCGGACCAGGGGCGGGCCCCAGGGTGCGGCATCCGGCGTCGCGCGGGCGGGCCCGGCCGCGACGGCTGCGACGACGCCGAGGAGCAGGGTGACGACACTGAGCCGGCGCAGTCGACGTGGTCGGCGCGGGCGTCTGCGGTGCACGAACATGGCTCACCTCTTGCCTGGAGTCATCAAGGTCACGGGGTGTGGTGAATGATGGGCAGGAATGGCGCGGTCATGACAAATCGTGCGAACTGTGGTGCGGGTGTGTCCCGGTGCCACGGTAGAGCCGTGGACAGGCGTGACGCCAGAGTGCCTGCGCGAACCGGCCGGTCGGCGGCCGAAGCGGCGCCCTCGCGGCCGGGACATCATCTGTCGTCTGGCGGAGTGTGGAACTTTCGGCACTGACCGGGCAGGTCGGCTGATGCGCGGGGTGGCGGCCAGGGCTGGCCAGGCTGCTCTGTGAGCGTGCTGGCCAGAGGCTTGTAAAGGCAACATCCCGGCCTCAGTGGTGCCGGACCGCCACAACTGGACTGGCGGCGGCCACGGGCCCGTTCCGGTAGAGGAGTGGAACCCCCGGGGTGGTGGTGACTCCGCCGCTCCCGCCGCGTTGATCAGGCCCCAGCCGAAGGAGATCAACATGATTGAGCCGGACGTCAATGCGCGTGCGAGGAAGATCCTGTCGGAGATGGACACGCAGGTGTCCCACCTCCACGCCATGATCAAGGCGGCGCCGGAGGCCGGTGCGCCGGGGTGGGTCAAGCACAAGGCCCAGGATGTCTGCGAGGAAGCCGTCGCGTGGGTGAAGGAAGCGCGAGCCGTCGACCTTCCGGCCGTTACGGCCCCCGGGGGATGTCTGACGTTCCCGGCGATGCCGGACTTCGGGGCGCTCTACACGCAGGCAGGGTTCTGCTACCCCGCTTCGGATTACGACAGGGACGAGACCCTTGAGCAGGCCCGGCGGCTCAAGGACGCAGCGGCCTCCCTGCAGGCGCTGTTCCCCGACGGAAGCCGACCCTGACGGGCTCATCGCGCTCGACAGTCAGGTCCCCGGCAGTACTGTCCAGCCACTGCCGTTCGCCGGACCAGTCGTGGCACCAACCCTCCAAGATCTCGCGGGACGTCACACCCTCACTGCCTGCGGGAGGAGCAAACGGCCATTTCCGCGAGCGTGAAGCGTGACGTGATGAGCTACAAGCGGTCACTCGTATCCCTTCTCACGAGACCTTCTCCCGTTCTCACCTTGGCGTTCGTGGTTGCCAGATGCCTGCGACCAGCCAATACATCGGTCAGGTTCTTGGCGGGCTGATTTGACGGGCAACCCTCTGCACAGGTCTCGACCTGCCTCGACCGGTGCTGATAGACCCCTGCCTGCATGTGGTCAACCCCGGGCGACCACCCATTCGGAAGAAGGGGAACATCATGCTCATGCGCGCAAAGGCCGCTGTCGGCCTCGCGGCCGCCGGTTTGGTCCTCGGTCTGACCGGCACCCTCGCCGGCGCGGCTACAGCCACCGCCGCGCCCGCCCAGCAGGTGCCCACTCAGATCGTCACCATCCAGGCCGTGAACAACCTCGGCCTCAGCACCAGCGAAGCCAAGAGCGTGCAGTGCTATGTCCGCGACGCCGGATTCAACCCCGGTGCGATTGACGGCCAGCTCGGCTCCAACAGCTGGAAGGCCTGGCAGCGTTTCCTCAACGATGGCGGATACAACGCCGGAACCGTCGACGGCGAGGTCGGCCCCAACACCATCCGCGGCCTCCAGCGCTTCCTCACCGCTCTTGGCTACGACACCGGCGGCATCGACGGCAGTGCCGGGCCCAAGACCAGGGCTGCCTGGAAGGCGTTCTCCCACCTCGGTGGAGGCTGGTGCTGACGTAGCCCAGGAATTGGCGCCTCCGCGGGACGGGACCGCTCCGGCCGGTATTGCGGGGCGGGCCCAACTGCCGGGTGCGGGAGCGGGATCCCCGTCATTGGCTCGCTGCCACCGCGGCAGCCGGACCGCCGATTTGCGTCCAGGTGCCGGGGGAGCGGGTGGAGCCTTGGAAGACGGCGCTGCGGTCGGGCGACAAACGGAAAATGTGGTCGGCGGTGATGGTGAAGTCGGCGCCCGCTTCACTGGCGGGCGCCCAGGACTCCGGACTGTCGGCATAGCGCAGAAGCTTGCCGTGATCGGGAGTCGTGGCGAATACGTGTCCCGGGCTCGCGTGGAGAGAGGTGGCGGGTCCGCCGACGCGGAACCATGACGAACTCGCGCCCCCGTTCCACTGGAAGATTTCACTCCGGTCGGGTGTCAGCCCGTACAGATGACGGCCGGTCACCGCGAAGTCGGCACCGGCGTTGCCGACGTAGGGCCAGAAGTTGGCGCCGCTGTCGTAGCGGTAGATGCGGCCATCGCCTGGGTGGGTGGCGAAGAGGCCCGCGCCACCGCCGTACAAGTGGCTGGCCGGACCTCCGATGACGGTCCAGGTTGCTCCGGAGCCGTCCCAGCGATGGACCGCGCTGTGGTCTGCGGCTATGCGATAGAGCTGGTTGCCGCTCATGGCGAACTCTGCGGCGGGCTCGCTGACCGGGGCCCATCTGCCTGGCGTGCCCAGATAGCCGAGCAGTTGTTTGCTGTCCGAGTCCACGGCGAACAGGCCCGCCTGTCCGGCGAGGATGCGGTCGGCTGCTCCTCCGATCCGGCTCCAGGCGGTGCCGTGTCCCTGCCATTGCCGGATGCTGCGGTGGTCGGGAGCGATCGCGTAGAGAGTGCCCGGGGGAGCGGACGGAACGGTCTGGCCGGTGGTCGAGGTCGGGGACTCCGGCGGGGGAGTTGCGAAAACATTGCCGGACTCGCGTCGATCCGCCTCGCGCGTGGATTGTCGCTCAGCGGACGGGGAAGCAGGCGGCGGCGAAGCGGAGGGCGCTGAGGTGTCTGCCGTCGGTGACGGGAGTGGTGGCGGGGCCTGGACCGAGGGCGCGGATACCTGTGGCGGTGGTGCCATGGAGTCGGTCGTGCCGGGCGCATTGGACCAGTTGCTGGTGGCCGGTGTGCTGAGTCGGACCCCGAGAAGTACGCCGACGGCTACCAGCAGCAGCGCGACGGCCAGGACGGAGCCGGCCCTCAAGCGCCAGGGACGCGTGGCTGAAGTGGCTGTGCCGCCTGGAGGCAGTGCGAGGCGTCGTGCGCGGCCTTGCGGGTGGGGGACGGGTCTGGGAGGTTCCGGCCGTAAAGCAACACTGGCCGAGCGGGAGGTGTCCACTACGCTCAGGACCTCGCCACGCACGAGAGAGGTGCCGTCGGCGGCTGCCTCCAGGCGAGCGATGTGGACCGTTGGGTGCATCGAGGCCCCCGCGATCGAAGGCGTCACCTCACGGCCCGGCTCAGGCAGACCTGCTCTCGCCCGAACCAGTGCGGTCGTAGTTCTCCTCCGCAGCACCGGGAGGCGGTCCGTGCCATGGCGAGTCTGTTGACCGGGATCTGTGGTCGCAGGGGTGAGTGGACCTGTCCCCGCTGGTGCCGGACGTTGTTCGGTCAGCCGTGCCGGGCTGTCCTGATGCCAAGGCAGCCACGGTCTGGTGGCGGTTGTGTCGTCGGTGGCCCGTTGCTCGTACGTGACGGCGGTTCGCGTGGCTGCCGTGTGTAGCTGCCTTGCCTGGGCCAGCAGTTGAGAGCGGACACGGGCGTCTTCCGACACGTCCTGGACGAGCTGTTCCAGCCAGTGCCACGGAATGATCTTCTCCGCCGAGCGGTACTCGCTCCATGTGGTTTTGCCGAGCCGGTATCGCTGAGCCAGTGCCCTGACCGAACGCCCGACCGTGATGTCACGCACGAACTGAGCCAAGGCATTGGCCTCTGCTGTCCCGCCCTTGAGTTGCCCCTGCGGTCGTCCCGCCCTGCGCATGCCCGCCCTCTGATCTGCGCGGCAGGCCGGTTCAGGAGCCTGCCGCGCGGTTCGCATTCCTGGCCCGCCCCGGTGGCGGGCGAACTGACGAACGAATCAGACCAGGACCCAGCACGCGCTGTCCCAGCTCTTGTGGCAAAACGGCGGAGAACGGCCTCAACGCGACCGGCACAGTACTCAACTGGTCCGCGAGCCTGGAGTCGGCCCGGCCGACCAGCAACAGAGCCTCCGGCCGTCGTTCCACACGGCGTGGGTGTAGGTGGAGCCGCAGAGGAAGAGGCCGGTTCTGGCTCCGGGGAAGATGTGGGTGCACCCGGTGGTGCCGTCGTAAGTGCCCGGGATGCGCCCCGTTTCGATGGTCACGACGCGTTCGGTGGCTGCCTGGGCGACTGTTCGGTCGATCCATGCGGCCACGTCGTCGACGCGGGTGTCGACCGCGCCCGTGCGGGTCTCGGCTGCGCTGGAGCCCAGGCAGCCGCCCCACCAGGAACGCGAGTGGACGGCCGCCAGCTCGACACCGCCGTCCTTCACCCGAAGCGCGGGCCCGCCCGCGTCCCCCTGGCAGATGACCGCTCCGCCGGAGGAATTCAGAGCGAGGGCAGCGACGTTGACCGAAGCCACCGTGAAGGTGCCGGAGTGCAGCTTGTCGGGCACCCGTTCCGTCTTCGTCCGCCCGAAGCCCAGTGCGGTCAGCTGCTAGCCGGATGTGGGGGCGCTGGTGGCGCGTTTGACGGGGTCCACGCCGACGACCGGCCAGGTCAGGTCACCCTCCGGTTCCAGTGCCTGCTGGAGGAGTTCACCTTCAGCGGCGACGATGGCGACGGGGAAGCGGACTTCGAGTACCGGCCAGGACCGGCACGGTCACTTGCGTCACCAGCCATGGTGGGTCAGTACAGGATCCAGCCCTGGTACGGGTTGGTGGCGTTGCAGCCTTCCTCGTGGAAGAGGTAGGGGTGTCCGTTGCCTTCGTCCAGGCAGGAACGCACGCCGAAGTTGAAGAACTGGGTACCGACCGAGGTGCTCGTCATGGCCCAGATCTCGTAGGGGTCCTTGGAGTCGCAGGACTTCATCTGGACCGAGCTGGAGCTCATCGCGCGCATGCACCGTCCGGTGGCGTCGTTCCTGATCTGGACGTTGGGGTAGCCCGTGTCGGGGGCGACGGACACGATGCGCCAGGTGTTGATGGACGGCGAGGTCGGCTTCTGGGTCAGCGTCGATTGGAGTACATAGCTGTCGTAGTTGTTGTAGAGGCCGTAGCCGTCCTTGCCGCTCTGGATGAACTTGAAGTCCCAGTTCACCGAAGCGTTGGCGGTGCCGGTGCCGCCGAGTACCAGCGCGCCGGTGGCAACTGCGGCGGCCAGCGAGGCCTTGAATCGCATTCTCATGGTGATCCTTGTCTGTGTTGGGGGCAGTTCTGGGCCGCCGCGGCGGTGAGGAAGTCGCGAGCGATCCGCTTGCTTGCTCGTGGTATCGGTGGCAGGCGGTTGCGCCGTGCACCTCGAGTGCCTGACCGCGCCGCTTCCCCCGGGCTCATCCTGTAGAAGTCGAGCCGGATGTGCGCCCAATGTATGGACGGTCGTAGGCGATCCCAGCGAGAAACGTCCTAGGCAGGTTCAAGACACTTCTCCTTCTGGACCCTGGGGGAACATCCCGCCGTTCGGTGAGCACCTCTACGGTGAGCGTATGGACGTGGGTCCGTCGGTCGTCCTAGATTCGTCCTAACGCAAGGTCAGCCAGGGGGTCGGCGTCAATCTTCACGTGCCGGGGGATGCATGAGATTCGGCGTGCTGGGGCCGTTACACGCCCAGATCAGCGGACAGGCGGTCCGGTTCAACGGGCCGAGGCAGGCCAAGATGCTGGCGGCACTTCTGCTCGAGGCCAACAACATCGTCCCCAGGGAACGGCTGGTCGCCGTGATGTGGGACAAGAACGCGCCCGCCACCGCGGTCCGTCAGATCCAGGACGCTGTCTCCGGGCTGCGCCGCAACCTCGCAGCATGCGGAGCGCCCGACTCCCTGATCAGCACCCGGCGCGGCGGCTATGAGATCCACCTGGCCCGGCACCAGCTCGACCTGCTGGAGTTCGACCACGAGCGGTCCCTCGCCGAAGGGCACACGGTTCCGTTCGAGACGGCGGCCGCGCTGCGGCGGGCGCTGGCCTGCTGGCGCGGGAAGGCCCTGGCCGACATCTCCAGCGGGGTCCTGGAGATCGACGCGGCACGGCTGAACGAGAAACGCGCGGCCACGCACAAACAGTGCCTGGCCGTCGAACTTGACCTGGGGCGTCATCGCGAGGTCATCGAGGAGCTGACCGCTCTGCTCCGTGAGGACCCCTTCGACGAGCATGTCGCCGAACACCTGATAGTCGCCCTCTACCGATGTCGGCGACAAGGCGAGGCACTGCAGGTGTACGAGCGGCTGCGTCGGACACTGGCCGAGGAACTCGGGGTCGATCCCACCCCGCCGCTCCAGGCACTGCACCAGCGTATCCTCACGGCAGATCCCACCCTGGCGGCTCCGGTCCAGGAAAGCCGTTCCTTAGACGTACTACCGGCGAGCCCCGGCGCGGCGGCCGCCCGGCCGGACATGGCGATGCCGGTGCGCCAACTTCCTCTCGACGTCGCCGACTTCGTGGGCCGGGCCGAGGCGCTGGCCGAGATCGCCGGACTGCTCGACGGGTCGGCGGTGAACCGGGCCCCGGTGGCCGTCATCGTGGGCGGCCCCGGTGTCGGCAAGTCCAGCCTGGTGACGCACGCTGCGCGGCTGGCGAGCGCCGCCTTCCCCGACGGCCAGCTCTACCTCAACCTCGCGGCGACGTCGGACGAGCCGCGGGACCCGGGGCTGATGCTGGCCGAGGCGCTGCGCGCGCTCTCGATCGCCGGCAGCGCGATCCCCAACGGCCTGTCCGAGCGGGCCGCGCTCTACCGGTCGTTGCTGGCCGACCGTCGCATGCTGGTGGTGCTGGACGACGCCGGTCACGCCGATCAGGTGCTGCCTTTGCTGCCCGCGGCGGACGGTTGTGCCGTGTTGATCACGAGCCGCACCCTGCTGACGCAGCTTCCCGGCGCTCGGCACATCGACCTGGACGTGCTGAGCCCGGCGGAGGCGCGGGAGTTGTTCACCGGAATCGTCGGGCGGCAGCGGGTCGAGCGGGAGCCGGGGGAGGCCGACGCGATCCTGGACTGCTGCGGCAACCTGCCGCTGGCCATCCGGATCGCCAGCGGCAAGCTCACGGGCCGCCCGGCCTGGTCGCTGCGGGTGCTGCGGGAACGTATCGAGGATGAGTCACGGCGGCTGGCCGAGCTGAGGATCGGGGACCTCAGCGTACGAGCCAGCGTCGAGCTGAGTCTGCGGCTGCTGTCGGCCGACGCGGTGCGCGCGCTGAGCCTGCTGGGTCTGCTCGGCGCCTACACCCTGCCCGGCTGGGTGGTCGGTCCGCTTCTGGACCGCGCGGACGGCGAGGAGGTGCTGGACACCCTCGTCGACGCCAGCCTGGTCCGGCTGACCGCCACCGACGCCCTCGGCGAGCCGCGCTACCGGCTGCACGACCTGATCCGGACCTGTGCCGTGGAGATCGCCGCCCCGCTGCCGACGGCGGACAAGCGGGCCGCGATCATCCGGGTGCTGTCCGTCTGGCTTGATCTGATCGGGCGCGGTACCGATCGGCTGCCGGGCGGGCTGCTGGCCACCCCTCCTGGTCTGGCGCCGCGCCGTTCGCTGCCCGACGGGGTCGTGGACCGGCTTTTAGCGGACCCGGCCGGCTGGTTCGACACCGAACGCGACAACCTGCTCGGCGTGGTGAAACTGGCCGTGGACTGGGGCCTGGACGAGTTGGCCTGGGAGCTGGCGGCCGGCGCGGCGACCTACTACGACCACCGGTGTCTGTACCAGGACTGGCAGCACGGGCACCGGCTCGCGCTGGACGCGGCGCAGGCCGCCGGCAACGCGCGCGGCGCATCGGTGCTGCTACGCGGGCTTGGCCAACTACACATCTATCAGGATGAGTTCGACCGGGCCACCCACGCCCTGGAGTCCTCCCTCGGACTGTGCCAGGACGGTGGGGACAAACGCGGCGAGGCGCTTTCGATGGCCATGCTGAGTACGGTCAGCCGGGTACAGGGCCGGGACGACGAAGCCCTCGAACGGGTCGAGCGCGCGCTGGCCATCGCGGCCGGTGAGGGCGACCGGCACATCGAAGCGCAACTGTCCTGCTCCATGGCCGTGATGAAGCTCATGCAGGGCGAACTCGACGAGGCGGGGTTCTGGTTCGACGGGGCCCTGAGCCAGGCCAGGGCGCTGGGCGATGGGCATCGGGTGGCCGTCGTGCTGCGGCGGTTCAGCCGCCTGCACGATCGGCGCGGCAATCCCGACGAGGCGCTGCGCTGCCTGCGGCAGGCGTTGGCCACGTTCGAGGAACTGGCCGACGAGCGGTGCGCCGCGTACGCGCTCCTGGAAGTCGGCCGCGTGTACGCCGGTCAGCACGACCGGGACCGGGCGAGTCCGGCGCTGGAGCGCGCGGCGGGTCTGTTCCACCGCCACGGCGACCGCCAGGACGAGGCCACCTGCTGGCAACTGATCGGCGACCTGGCCGCAGCCGCCGGCGACCACCACCTGGCAGACCAGCACCGAGGCCGGGCGCTGCGGCTGTGGCAGCTGATCGGCGACATGAACCAGACGCAAGCGCCGGCGCGACCATCGTCACCGTGAGGCGCCGTGACGGTGGTCTCCGCTCGACGTGGCTCCGGGGGGAGGGGCACCGCCCACGGCGGTGCCCCAACAGCGGTCAGGCGGCGTCCCGAGGCCCGGCCGGTTCGAGGCGCCCCTTCGGCCGGGAACAGGCGAAGGCGTGAGGCAGGGTCAGAAGAAGGTGCTGAAGCGGGTGGAGTCGCTGCGCAGGGGCAGGGGGTACGCCGCTTCGAAGGGGCTGGTCGTGCTGTCGCGGCCGGAGTAGAGCGCGGAGCCGGAGGCGCCGATGGCGTAGAGGTCGGCCACGCCCTTGCCGTTCCTGCCCGCCGGGATGATGTGGGTGTACTTCTGCCAGCCGCCGCCGACCTTGCGGCGGGCGGTGAAGGTGCCGTCGCCCTTGCCCAGGTAGAGCCAGAGGACGCCGTCCTTGTCGCGGGCGAGGAGGTCGCCGCCGGAGGCGCCCGCGATGTTGCCCGGGGCGGTGAGGAGGTTGTAGGTGTCCCAGCCGCCGCCGATCTTCTGACGGGTCTTGAAGGGGGCGGCGGCGTCGCCGGTGGAGGCGTAGAACCACAGCACGCCATCCTTGTCGGTGGCGAGGAGATCGCCCCGGCCGTCGCCGTTCAGGTCGGACCCGCCGGTGATCTGGTTGTAGACGTTCCAGCCGCCGCCTATCTTCGTGCGGGGCAGGAGCTTTTGGTGGTCGCTCCGGTGGAGCCACAGCACGCCGTCGCGGTCCCGGCCGACGACATCGTCCGAGGCTGAACCCGCCACGTTTCCGGGGGAGGCCATCAGCGTGTACGTGTTCCAGCCGGTGCCCAGCACGTCCGGCTTCGGGTCGTGGACGACCGGCGGGCAGCCCTCCTCATGGCAGTCGGAGCTGTTGCCCATGGCGCGCAGCTGGCTGAGGTCGTACGCGGAGAGGTTGCCCGAGCTGTCGCGGACGAGGGCGTCCGCGTGCGCGTTGTCGTTGAAGTCGCGCGGCGCGGTGCCGCGGTCCACCGTGGTGGTGCCGGTCTTCACGGCGGCGGGGCCGACCCCGGTCGCCGGGTGGGCGGTCATCTTCCAGGTGTATGCGCCGTTGTAGGCGCCGGTCATCTGGTCGAGGTAGCCGTTCCAGCCGATGAAGGTGTCGTAGTAACTCCACAGCGACACCTTGCGGCCGGTGGCCACGTGGGTCAGCTCCAGCGCGACGCCCAGGTCCGGCTGGTTGGTCTCCCAGGTCACGCGCTTGTCGGTGCCGTCGAAGCGGAAGACGCTCGGAACGTTCGCCCCCTCCAAGACCATTTCCAGGGGATTGTGCGCGTCCCCGATCATGGTGGCCACCGGGGTGCCGCCCGCGTCGGGCGAGATACGGAAGAGGCCTTGGCCCTGCGCGAAGGTGCCGCCGGACACCAGGAGTGTGCCGTCGCCGACCGCGGCCACGCGGCTCGCGAGGTCGAGGAGCGGGACCTTGCGGCCGTCCTTCAGCGACTTGAGGACGATCGGCTTGTTGGGGTAGGTGACCCCGTCGACGATGACCTTGTCGTCGCTCGTGATCGCCAGCCAGTCGCCGCCCAGGACGATCTGCGCTCTGTAGGGCAGGGTCTGGGCCTGCTTGGTCTTCCGGTCCACGATCTTGGTCTGGCCGGTTGCCGACTCCCAGAGCACGTGGTCGGGCGTGACCTGCGCGAAGCTGCTGTAGCGGGTGAGGTCGTACGTCTCGACGGCGGCGGCCGTGGCCACGTCGACCAGGGCGAGACGGAAGCCGTCCGACGCCGAGGTCTGCACGGCGACCGTACCGGGCGTGGAGCCGTAGAACTCCCAGGGCACTCCGGCCGGCATCCCCGTCACCTTGCGGTCGACGACCTCGCCACCGGGTGCCCGGCTCACGAGGTGGAGCTCCTTGGTGGCCGGGTCGGCCATCACGAGCGTCGAGCCGTTGACCTCGCGCAGCTGGTAGGGGCTGTCGATGACGACCGGGTCGCCGCCCTTGGCCATGTCGTGGACGGTGTGGCGGGTTCCCTCGCTCGCCACGACGACGTCGGCTCCGGCGGCGCCCCGGTAGGTGACGGCAGGGTTCTTCGGGAACGTGGTGGTGGAGCCGTCCGCGTACCGCGTCCAGACGACGTCGTCCGTCCGGACGGCGAGGAACCCGCTGGGCCCAGCGGTCGCGAGGACGCTGTTGAGGAACGGGAAGACCCCGTCCCTGGCGCCCTGTTGCGCGACTGCGGCCGCACCGGTGGGGGTTGCCGTTGCGGCGCCGGCCGGGCCGGCGAGCGTGCCGACGGTGGTGGCGGCCAGGACGACGGCGACGGCGGCGGTCAGCCGGAACCGGGGCGTGCGGGCGCGGGTGCGTGACATGGAAGGAGTCTCCTCGGAGAAGGAAGTGCGGGTGGTGGCGGAGCACGTGACACCCACCAAGACCCTTGAGGAGAACGGACGGTTGTACGCCCTATGCAATGAAATATTCCGGAACGAGGTCTTTGTGCCCCGCGACTGAGGGCCCCTGGAGCGAAGCCGGTCAGTACGTACCTCGATACGTACCTCGATGCGCGTTCACCTCATCGACGCCTGATGTGAGCTCAGAGGTTGCCCGGGACTCGACTTTCGTGGTTTTCGTAGGTCAACCAGGGGTGTTGGCGTGGCTGCGGCCCAGGCACGCCACTGCACAGCGTTGAGCCCCTGACCTTCTTCGGCCGGGGGCTCAGGTGAACGCTTGGAGTGGAACTCAGGTGTGGGGCCCGGCCTGTCCGTCGGCTACAGGGCGGAAGACCAAGCCGTTCTGGGGCGCGAACTCGGAGCTGCCGTTGGGCGGGACGACCAGGGTCGCCGCGCCGGAGCAGGACCCATCCGGATAGAAGAAGGCGTTTGCGTCGGTCCTGTTGACTGCCCCCGCCGCTCCCTGGATGGCGAAGCAGATGAAGTTGGCCCGGTTGGTGACGTTAATGGTGGCGCCGTTGGGATACCTGAGGGTCAAAGTGCCGTTTGCCGCTTCGGCGTTGGCGGAGAGTCCGAAGATGAGGGCTGTTGTCGCAGTTGCTGTCACCCCGAGTTGCGCCAGGCGTTTGAGCGGGAACATGGGGTCTCCTTCCGCTGCGGTCGCGCCGCAGTGTCGTTGGGGTGAGTCACTTCTCCGAGTCCGAGAACTGCGCCTTCACGAACGAGAGTCCACGCCTCCGGTTGCATTTCGGAAGCGGATTGACGGAATTTCACACGAAGGGACTATTTTGATGTTTGAAGAGTGGCACTCACATGAGTAGCCGATACGCGCCAGTCCCATTCCGTCGCACGGGCGGCAGTTCGCTCCGCCCCGGGTCGTTCAGCGCGCGTCGCTGACGGACCTCGACCAGATCGGGGCGTGGCCGGTGGTGTGGTCGTGTCGCGCGAGGTGGAGGTGGCGGCCGAGCACCTCGAGACGGCACTCGGTGAACGCGGCGCGCTCCAGGTCGGCCAGGCGGGAAGTCCGCCCGGGCAATGGGGAATCATTTCTGCTTGCGCCGAACGGATGAAGCGGCGGATGGATGGGAGTGAGGGATGCCGAGTTCGGGTGGACTGGGGAGTCACCCGGCCTGCCGGGTAAGGGAAGGATCCGATCCCTACCTCCGACCCGTCAATTCGAAAGGCGGAGCCCATGAGTGTGGACAGGGACGAGAATGCTGAAGTTATCCAGCCCATCGTGAACGAACCAACTGGAGATGTCGCCGCCCTCCCAAAGCAGGGAGCTGCTGCCTACTTTCTCCGCGGCCAGGGAATTTTCAACCGCGATCTGGGCCAGCCGAACGTTGACGCCAACAGTCGGGTGTTCGTTTCTGCGACGGAACTCAACCCCGATGACAACAAGCCCTTCCTGGGGGGAGGACGCATTACCGTCCACAACGTGGTGCCCCATGACGACGGCAGTGTGACGATTCGAGTGGAAGTAGACGCACCACAGGAACTGCCCATCAGGGCGTCACTCCTCTACTTCAACGGCTTCTGATCTGAAGCGACCCAGCCGCCCGAACTCCGTGTCCGACCGACCGCGCCTACGGGTGCGTGTCCGTGATGGCGATGACCTCGTCGAGGCGGTCCAGGGCGGCCTGCAAGTCGTCGACCTTGGCCTGGATACGGTCGCGCTCGGCGCGCAGCATGGCTCGTTGCTCGGCGTCGGTGTGCCCGGAGTCCCAACACGGCAGGAGTTCCGTAATCCTTCGGCTGGTCAGGCCGGCGGCGAACATCTGCTGGAAGAAGCGGACCAGGGGGATGGCGTCCTGCCGGTAGAGGCGCTGACCGGATGGGCTGCGCTCCGCGATGAGCAGCCCCTGCTGCTCGTAGTAGCGCACGGCGCGTACGGAGACGCCGGCACCCCGTGCCACCTCGCCGATGCGGACCAGCCGCTCGGCCGCGGCCTCCGTGACGGTCATGGTGATTCCTTTCACCCCGGTCCCGACGACCGGCACTTGCCTCTGACGTCAACGTCAGGTTTTAGCGTACCGGGCATGGACCTCAACAACTCAGTCGCCCTTGTCACCGGAGCCAACCGCGGCCTGGGCCGCGCCTTCGCCCAGCGCCTGCTCGAACGAGGTGCCCGCAAGGTCTACGCGACGGCCCGCCGGCCGGACACCGTGGACCTGCCCGGGGCCGAGGTGCTGCCCCTGGACATCGCCGATCCCGCATCCGTCCGGGCCGCCGCTCAGGCCGCCCCGGACGTCTCGCTGCTCGTCAACAACGCGGGGATCCAGACGGGGACCGACCTGGTGGCCGGTTCGCTGGACGCGGTGCGGCACGAGCTGGAGACCAACGTGTTCGGCCATCTGCGTATGATCCGGGAGTTCGCGCCGGCGCTCGCTGCGAACGGCGGGGGCGGGATCGTCAATGTCCTCTCCGCCATGTCGTGGTTCGGGGGCAAGGGCGCCAATGCCTACCACCTGAGCAAGGCCGCAGCCTGGGCCATGACCAACGGCGTCCGCCTGGAGCTCGCCGGGCAGGGCACGCTCGTGACAGCGGTACACCTCGGCTTGGCCGACACCGACATGGCTGCGGGCTGGCCCGTGGCCAAGCTCGCGCCATCGGACCTGGCCGACGCGGCGCTCGACGGTGTCGAAGCGAGCCTGGGCGAGGTCCTCGCCGACCAGTGGAGCCGGGACGTCAAGTCCCGGCTGCCGCTGACGCCGGAAGAGTTCAACGCCGCGATGGACCGTGCCCTGGCGGCGCTCACGGAGGCCTGAGGACCCTCGGGCCGCGCTGACTTCACCCGGTTGCTTCCGAGGTCGGTCAGCCGGTACTCCGTCCGCAGCCAGGAGACCTCCCCGCGGGGCAGAGTGCGATCGGCGTGGCGGCGGGCTCTGACAGGGTGAAAGCATGTCCATCATGACAGGTCAGCGCCGTTTTTCGTAGGACGGAACGCACAGTTCGCGAGGCTTGTCCGGTCCGTTCCCCGCCGCTCAGAATCTCCTTCGTGCGTCATCCGGAGACAGGGGGAATGGTGACGATCGATCACGACGCGGTGCTTCGGGCCCGCGTGCTGCTGCTGGGGTCCGGTCGGCCGAGCCGGGCCGAACTGGTCGGCGCGTACCGGGTTCTGGCCGAGGTGAGTCCCAAGGCGTACGTGCCGAAGCTGGTCGACGCCCTGCTCGCGCTGTGTTACGACAGTCGGGATCCGAAGGTGGACGTCGCGCTGGCTGCTGAGGCCACCCGGGCCGCTCGCCGGATCGAGGCCGGGGAGCCGAACCGGGCGGAGCAGTTGCGCCGAGCCCTGGACGCCTACCAGGCCTCCTTGTTCGCTCTCGGGCGCAGGGCGGAGGGACGCGCAGTCTGTGAGGAGCTGGCCGAGGCCGGCCGGAGCGATCCCCTGGCGAGCGTGCTGGCCGAGGAGGGTCGCTTCAGGGAGGCCGCCGAGCTCGACGAAGAGGCTGCCCGCAACGGGATCCCCGAGCACTCCTTCTGGACCAGGGTGCGGTGGGCGGCGAACCTGGAGGGCGCCGGGCTGCACGACGCCGCATCGGCCGTCTTCCACGAGCTCCTGGAGGAGACCCGTTGCAAGGCCGCCGAACAGCGCACTGCTCTGGCGATACTCACCTGGGAGTTGGTGCACTTCTCCCGGATGCGGGAGACCGCCGGGGACGCGGCGGGTGCCGCGGCCGCCCGGCGAGAGGCCCTGAGTGTCCTCAAGGAGCTCGCGGCCACGGGCGAGCCGGAGAACTGGAGTTGCATCCTCGGGTGGTGGAGGACCCTCTTCGTCCTGTCGGGGCGGGCAGCCGAACCCGCCGCGAGCGCCGAGTCCCCGATGCCGCCGTTCGGCACGGACCTCGGATGGTCGCGCGACGTGCGGGACGGCTTTCTCGGCATGCTGCCCGGCCTCGAAGAGGAGGCGGCGAGACTGCGCGAGGCCGACCGGCTGCCCGAGCTGGTCGACGTCCAACGCAGGATCAACATCCGCGCTGCCGTCCGCGAAGGCCGCCACCCCTACCTGTTCGAGGAGCGGTTCACGCCCTACTTCGACGAGGGGGTGACGCTCGCCCGCCGCCTGCCCGGCCACCCCGCACGCCTCGCCCGCGCCCTCACCGACCGGTCCATGTTCCTCGTCGCGGCACGATCCTTCGAACCCGCGCACGCCGACTTCGCCGAAGCCGTCGCCCTTCTCCACGATCGCTGACCACACCGCCCGGTCGCCGCGTCCCCGTGCCGGGCACGAGGACGTGGGTCAGACCGTCACGGTTCCACCGGTACCGGTCCGCGGGCTACAGCAGCCGCTCCCAGCGGGGCCTCAGTCGCCATGGGCGACCGGCTCGGGGGCGGCGTCGAGTGCATCGAGCACGGCATCGCCGTTCGCCCTTGCCCACTCGGTCAGCATGTGGATCGGGTCGATCAGTGTCATTCCGAGCGGGGTGAGCTCGTACTCGACGCGGGGCGGTGCCTCGGCGTAGGCGTAGCGGTGGATGAGTCCGTGGGCCGCGAGCCGCCGGAGTGTCTGGGTGAGCATCTTGCGGGAGATGCCGCCGATCAGCTCTACCAACTCGCCATGGCGCACCGGGCCCTTGCTGAGGCCGTAGAGGACGACCACGGTCCACTTGTCGGCGATGAGCTCGACCGCCAGACGCGCCGGACAGTCGGCGAGAAAGGGATCACCGGGAACGAAACCGCTCATGGCGCCAAAGGTACCTGCGCCTGAGGCACCTCCTGGTTCCTATCGGGTTCATAGCCTGGTTCTCCTGGGTTTTCCCCTTCCCAAGCCAGGAGAGTCATGCGAGTCATCACTCAGCAGGCGCTCGGTGGTCCCGAGGTGCTCACCATCGTGGACGCGCCCGAGCCCCGCCCCCTTCCGACCGAGGTTCTCGTGCGGGTCAAGGCAATCGGGCTGAACCCGCTGGAGGCGCGCCTGCGCGCCGGCGAGTTCCCGCTGATCGGCCGGCCGCCGTTCGTCCTCGGCTGGGACATCAGCGGCGTGGTCGAACAGGCGCCGCAGACCTGGCGGTTCAGGCCCGGTGACGAGGTGTTTGGGATGCCGCTGTTCCCGCGGGCGGCGAATGCGTACGCCGAGGTCGTATCGGCTCCGGCGCTGCACCTGGCACGCAAACCGGCGTCGCTCTCACACGTCGAGGCGTCGGCGCTGCCGATCGTGGGGCTGACGGCGTGGCAGGGCCTCGTCGACCTCGGCGACGTGACCGAGGGCGACCGCGTCCTGGTCCACGGTGGTGGTGGCGGGGTCGGCCACGTCGCGATCCAGATCGCGAAGGCGCTCGGCGCGTACGTGATCACGACCGCCGGCGGGAGCAAGCGCGAGTTCGCCGAGGGGTGCGGCGCCGATGAGGTGATCGACTACACGGCGGTCGACTTCACCGAGGCGGTCCGTGACATCGACGTCGTCCTCGACACGATCGGCGGCGATACCGTCGAGCGCTCCCTCGAAGTGCTCCGCCCGGGTGGTCACCTGGTGACGGCGGTTGCCGAGGACGATGCGGAGCTCGCCGCCAAGTACCAGGCGGCCGGCATGCGTTTCAGCGGTATCGCGGTCGATCCCGATCCGGTCGCCCTGCGAGGTCTCGTCGAACTCGTCGAGCAGGGCAGGCTCCGGGTCCATGTGCAGGAGACGTTCCCGTTCGAGCGCGTGGCCGACGCGCACCGGATGCTCGACGGCGGTCATCTCCAAGGCAAGCTCGTCCTCACGCTCTGATCCCTTGTGATCCGTGCGTGCCGCAGCGTTCTATCAGTCCGATCCGTCCCCCGGATCCTCGCAGCACCTTCGATCGGAGGTGCTGCGAGGATCCGGGGGAACCCGTCGGCGCGTTTCCCCCGCCTGCTCCGCGACGGGACGGCCGCTGATCCGCCCCGCCTCTGACCAGCTCAACTACCGACTCGCGGCCTGATCCACGGACGTCCCGCGCCGGCGGTCTCCCTGCTCGACAGGGTGGCCTTCCGGTATGACGTGGGTGTGGAGCGTCGCGTCCGGGGCCAGTTGGGCGAGGACGGGACGGTTGGCGGAGTCGGTTGCCAGGGAGGCCGCGCCGACCACGGCTCCGGGGACGGTGCTCCACTGTGGGGCGCGTCCGGTGCCCAGAGTGGCCAGGCTCGTACCGCCGTCGTTGTTGCGGGCGGCCAGCAGCACTCCGCCGGGTATGGAGTGCAGGGCGAGCGCGCCGTAGCCGCGGCTGTCCAGGTCGACGCGTTCGGCGCGCCATACTCCGCCACCGGCGGGGAGGGTGCGCAGCACTAGTCGGGCGGTCCCGGCCGCGCGGAAGGCCAGGAGGAGCGAGCCGTCGGGCCGGGCCAGCGCGGTGGGCGGATCGGCCGGGGCGGGCAGCCCGGTGGGTGCGAGAACGAACGGTCCTCCCGGGTTCCGCTGCACCCAGTGGCGAACGGTGTGGTGTCCGGCGCCGAAGACATGGACGAGCCCCTTGGCGTCGGTGACGGCGCTGAGCCCCTCCTGGACCTCGGCGCCGCCCAGGTCCGCCCAGTTGGACCAGGCGCCGTCGGCTCGCTGGCTGCGGACGGAGACACCCTTGGCCCAGTTGCGTACGAACAGCCAGGTGGTGCCGTCGGCACCGCGCGTCACGACGGGCCCGCCGACCCGGCGGCCGTGCTCGGGGTCGCGGTCGGGGACGCCCAGCGAGACCCAGGCGCGAAACGGCCCACCCGGGCGCGTCTGTTCCGTCGTCACGATCTCGCGCCGGTTGTCCTTCGCCCCTGCGCCCAGGGAAACGACGCGCTCGGCGAACAGCTGCCAGCGGCCGTCCCGTGTCCGCGAGGACGTCAGACCCGGCAGCAGTCCCTGGCCGGCCAGCAGCTTCGGCGCGGTCCACCGTTCGCCGCCGGGCTCGGTCTCCTGCCACATGGCCGCCTGCCCGCCGAGGACGGCGAACGCGGTCATCCGCCCGTCGGCGCCCGGCTGCAGCCGCGGGGCGGCGGTGGGGTAGCGCAGCGAGGTGCGCTGGAGCCAGCCGGTGCCGTACGAGCGGTCCCGGCCGACGTCGTAGTCGCCGCAGCCGCCGAACTCGTTGTCGCAGCCCTTCGGGGAGCCTCCGTAGGCGTTGAGGACGTTGGCCTTGCCGCGGATGATCTGCGCGGGCAGGCCCTGCGGCCAGCGCTCGTTGTAGTAGCCGCGGAAGGCGGTGACGGCGTGGGGGGCCCGGTAGCGGTCGAGGGCGGCGTAGGTGAACAGCGCGGCGGCGGTGTGGTCGGGGTGGTCCGAGTAGCCGCGCTGGTCGTGGTGGGCGCGGTGCTTCGCGTCGCGGACCTGCATGTCCGGGTCGGGGTCCATGGTGCGTACGAGTGTGGGCCGGTAGCTGTCCATGAGGTGGACCAGCGCGTCTATCAGCCCGGCGCGGGTGACCTCGTGCGACGCCCGGACGGGGGAGCCGGTGCCCACCAGGGTCCGCGTGACCGCGCGGGGAGCCTCCCAGAGCCGCCGCAGGTCGAGGCCGGGGGTTCTGCCGTGGGAGGGGGAGTGCTGGGACACACCGAGGAAGACCAGCCGGATGCCGGGGTGCTGGCTCAGGGCGTCCACTTCTATGGCGGTGCCGCCGGGCAGGGTGGTGACCTGCCTGGTCCAGGGGGCCTTGGTGTCGCCGGTCGCCATGAACGCGTACGCCTGGCGTAGGCCCTGGCGGCGGGCACCGGCGTAGTTGGCGACGTTGGGCTTGGGGGGTTTGTGGCCGGGGATCTTGTTGAAGCCCTGGGCCTCACCGCTGGTCACATAGACGCTGACGAGCTGGTCGTTGGCGTCTATGGACTGCTGGAGCTCGGGGTTCATGAAGTACAGGTCGTCGTCCGGGTGGGCGACGATCTGCATGACCCGGACACCGCTCGAACCGTCCCGCGCGGCCTGCACCGTGCCGCGCTTGTGGACCGGCGCGGAAGCAGCCGTCGACGAGGCGGGAGTGCAGCCCGATATCGCCGCGGAGAGGGCTATGAAACCGGCGAGGAGGACGCGGCGAGGCTGTGGCGGCACGGGAGGTCTTTCGCGGCAGAGATGGACGGGCAGGGCGGGTGCGGCACGGCGTTGTCCCGTCCCGGGCCAGCGGGTGTGGGTCGAGCTGATGGGCGGAGCAGGGGCGTGAGCGGCAGAGCTGACGCTACGAAGAGCGCACGTAGATACCCCATCGGCGATGTAACAGTTGTCCGGACTTTGCCATGCGATCTTGTTAAGTCGCCCTGTCCGGCGACGGTGGCCACGGGCCGTGGTGGGCGTGTTGGCGGAGGTCGTGAGGAACCGCAGGCAGATCCGGGCCTGGAGGAGAGTGCGTGAGCGAAGGCCTCACGTGCGGAACAAGTGACTCCGGAAGATCGCGCCCAAACCCTCTTGCGTAATGGTCAAGAAGTGTTGACCATTGGGGGCATGCCTACCGATGATCTTCCGGAGACGTTCCACGTCACCACTGACGAGCAGCTACGCGCCGTCTCCAACCTCACGCGCCACCGGATCATGGCCGTGCTCCGCTTCGAGCCCGCGACGATCACCCAGATCGCTGAGCGAGTGGGCCTGGCGAAGGGGAGCTCCAGCTACCACGTACGGCTGCTGGAGCGGGCCGGCCTGGTCAAAGTGGTACGGACGCGCAAGGTCCGGGGGGTCACCGAGCGGTACTACGCGATGGCCGCGCGGTCGATCGAGCTGCCGGATCCGGGCGAAGGAGGCCCCGATGTGCTGATGCGGCACGCGGTCGCGGACCTGGAAGCGGCACCGGCGGATGCCGAGCGGCACGTACGGATGGCGCATCTGCGGCTCACCGACGAGCAGTTCGCGGAGCTGGGCGCGCGGCTGCAGGCCCTGGCGGACGAGTACCGGGAGCTGTCCGATCCCTCGCTGCCGGACACCTCGCTCGTCTTCGCACTCTTCCACCCGGCACAGGGCCAGCAGGCCGAAGGGGACGCCAAGTGACCACTGAAGTACAGAAGCTGCCGACCGGTTTCGGACGGCTGTGGACCGCGCAGACGATCTCCTCGCTCGGTGACGGGGTGTCGCATGCCGCGCTGCCGCTGATCGCGTTGACATTGACGCGGGATCCGATGGCGCTCGCCGTCGTCACGGCCGCCGGAACGCTGCCGTGGCTGCTCTTCGGGGTGCTCGGCGGTGCGCTGGTGGACCGCTGGGACCGTCGGCGCACGATGTGGGTCACGGACGCGGCACGGGCGGTGCTGCTCGCGATACCGGCGGCAGCGGCCGCGCTCGACGTGCTGAGCATTCCCCTGCTCGCGGCCGTCGCCTTCCTCCTCGGCCTCGGCGGACTCTTCTTCGACACGGCCGCCACGGCCTATCTGCCGGACCTGCTCGGCCGCGACCCCGCGCTCCTGGAACGCGCCAACTCCCGCCTGCGCGGCGCCCAGACCACCGCGTCCGGCTTCGCAGGGCCGCCCGCGGGCAGTGCCCTGCTCGCGCTCGGTCGGGCGGTTCCCCTGCTCACCGACGCGGTGTCGTTCGCCCTCTCCGCACTGCTCGTACGGTCGCTGCCTGCCGCACCCCGGCCCGTACCGCAGGCCCGTGAGTCGCTGCTGCGGCAGGCGCGGGCCGGCGCCTCGTACGTATTCCGGGACCGGTTGCTGCTCGGGCTCGCGCTGCGTCCGGCGGTCGGGAACATCGCCTTCATCGCCATCGAGACCGTACTCGCCCTCTTCGCGCACGACCGTCTCGGCGTCGACACCTTCGGCTTCGGCCTGCTCCTCACGGCGGAGGCCACCGGCGGTCTGCTCGGCGCGGGCATCGCCTCCTTCCTCGGCCGACGGCTCGGCACCGGCACCGCGCTGACCTGCACGGCCGCAGTCGAGGGACTCGCCATCCTGGGCCTTGCCGCCGCCCCGAACCCGTACGTCGCCGGCCTCGCACTCGCTGTGTGCGGAGCGGGTATGGGCGCCACGATGGTGCTCGCCCCCTCCCTCCGGCAGGCGATCGTCCCCGCCCACCTGATGGGCCGGGTCGCCTCCACCTCCCGCATGCTCTCCATGTGCGCCGCCCCGTTCGGCGCCTTCCTCGGCGGCTGGCTGGCCACCACCTACGACGTACGCACCCCGCTCTACACCGCCGCCGGCCTCCTCCTCACCATGACCGCCGTCACGTCGACCATGACCACCAACCGCCGGGTGGAGGCGGCGCTGCGTGCCGCTGCCCCGGCCGATGACCCAGAGCACCCGGAAACCCGGGAATCCGTTCAGGCGGGTGCCGTTTAGTGCTGGCCTCTCGCGCCCGCCTCACTGAGTCGGCCGCCGCCGTAGCCACCGTCTGGGCGCCCCGAAAGATGCGGGCCGTCGGGCCGCGGCCGAGCATGGCCGTGAGCGCTGCCCGATCTGCTCGCAGCACCTTGCCCGGCACCCCCCGAGGACGGATGGAAAACGATGCAGCCCCAGAGGTACGAGCTGGTCTTCGAGGACGGTCCTGAGTCAGGGCAGGACATCGTGGTGGTGTCCGTGACTGATCGGAAGGGTCCGGGCGGCCACCCCGTGTACGCCGACGACACCGGCATCGTCAGGGCCGAGATCAGCGACAGCGGCGAGGTCCGCGTCCTGCCCAGCGGCGGCGGCCAGGAACCGGCCCGGCCGGTGCGCGCGCGGGCGCTGCCGTCCTGAAGATACGCCGCCGCTCATAGGCGCATCGCACTCATGGTGTCCTCGGCTGGGGGACCGGCTCCCAGCCTTCCGGTGGTGCCTGGGGGTCTGCCCAGTGCAGGCAGCCGTCGAGGATTCCGGGCATTCCCCAGATCTCGTCCGGTTTTCCGTACAGGAGGTCGGCGACATCGGTCAGGTAGGCGGCGAGCGACGGGTGGCCGCCCGGCTCGGGGAACGCGGCCTCGGCGTAGGAGCCGATCTGCCCGTACCCCTCGCTGCTCGGGGTGCAGTCGACGAAGCTCCCGTAGAAGCCGTCCGGGTCCGACACCATGAACGGCAGGTAGCGCCGCCGCGGATCGTCGTACTCGTCGTCGACGGGGAGATGGTCGTACCACGTGCCCAGGTACGACAGCGGCGCGATCCCGTCGCCGTCAGGCAGCAGGTATCCGCTCGGGTCCGGCAGCGGCCTGTCCCCGGTCGACCAGTCGAAATCCACGGCGGGCCCGGTGCCGTTGCGGACCTGGTAGAACGCCCGCACGTCGGCGGGCAGCACCAGGTCCAGCTCCAGCTCGACGGCCCGGATCTCGTCCTCGCCGGCGGGCGCGGGAAGACCCCGGTAGCTGCGTGGCGCGTGTTCCTTCAGCCACGCCTCGATCCGGCCCCACGCGGCCAGGGTCCGTTCCACCCGTATCTGGTCATCGCTCACGCCCGGCACCCTAACCGGCGTGGTGAGTGAACCGGTCTACAGAGGGCGGACGGTGAGGATCTGTTCGGCGTGGCCGACGGGGCCGTCGATGTCGTGCAGGACGCTGCTGGTGAGTCCCTGTCCGGTCGGGCCGAAGGTGACGGTGGTGTCCAGACCGGTCCACGGTCCTCGTGGCTGCCGGTGCAGATGGATCGTCAGGTCGAGGTTGGGGAACATCCACGCGGTGGGGTCCTGCTGCACGGCGATGCCGTTGGCGGTGTCGACGAGCGCGATGTACGAGGCGAGGGCGGTGCTCGGCTCGTCCGCGACCAGGTCGACGGGCGAGGAGAGCCAGGCCGCCGTACGGCCCTTGCGGGACGGAGGCATCCGGCGGACGTCGACGGAAGAGACGTAGCCGCCGTTCCACTCCTCGTGCATCGCCCAGGGCGTGAGCTCTTCAGGGGCGGGGAGCCGCTCGTGGGGGCTGTCGGCCACGGACGACGTGTCCAGGGACGCCAGGAGCCAGGCGCGGGCACGGACGACCGGGCGGCCGCCGATGGCCACGGTCGCCTCCAGGAGTTCGATGGTCCGGCCGGGACGAACGGTCTCCACGGTTATCTCGCACTCGTCGAGGGCGAGGCGGCCGAGGATGTCGTAACTGATCCTCGCGAGCGTCAGATTCCCGGGGCGCTCGGCGAGGTGCCCGTCGATCGCGTGGACGACAAGCCCCGCGAGCGGGCTGAAGTGCTGTTCGTCGGCCTGCCATGCACCACCCGCGTGAGCTGTGGGTTTGTAGGTGTGCTCACCCGTCCGTACGTAGTAGCTCTCACGCGCGACGATGCCGGTGGTCACGGGATCCGCCTCCTGGGATTGGGCATACATAAGAATGGTGTATCTATCACGCACATGCGGGTGCCGTCCCAGCGGACCGTAACTTACTAGACCGTAGGTTGCCCGAGAGCGGATCGGCCGGTGGGGCCGTGGGTGGGGTCTGGATCGAACGGCCGACCTCAGTCAGGACCTGTCCAGTCGAAGGTGATGTGCTTGCTGGACTGGCCCTTGCGGCTCCACTGGAAGCCGAAGGCATCGGCGTGGTCCGTCGTGGAGCGGCCCCAGGTCGCGACCTGTCCCGGCCCGGTCTCCGAGCCCGGGAGGTTGGTCGACTGGACCCGTGCACCCTCCGGTGTGGTCGGTCCGCTGAGTGCCACGGCGCTCGCCTCGACCCGGTCGGGGATCGTGGCTCGCCAGCCACCGAGGTCTTCGTCGATCTCGATCTCGATGGGGGCGAAGTCCATGCCCCGCATCTCGGCGTCCATCATGCTCACCATCTCGGCGGGCCAGCTGCCTGCCTGGCCGCCGAAAATCATCTGCAGGGCGCCGCGCTGCGCGTCGTCGGCGCGCTCGTCGAGGAAGACCGCCGCGTACGTGTCGGAGTGCTCGGCCCATATGTTGCCGACGAAGGAGCCGAGCATCAGCACGTTGAGGCCGTCCAGCCGTACGTCACCGTAGTTACCCTCGCGTATGTGCCAGGCCAGGACACCGTCGCATTCGCCGTACGTGGGCAGCTGGGCGAACGAGCAGGGGCAGGGGATGTTGCACCTGCACGTATCGAACCAGTCACCGGCCGTGTGCCATCTCGGGATCGTCACTGTCGTCTCGGACATCTCGTCGCCTCCTCGTGGCTCGCGCGGGCGCGAGCCACCCTCTGGCGCAGGAGCTCGGTGCCACGCGGCACCTTCAATTCTCCTCCTGCGGGTCGGCGGGCAAAAGCGGCGTTGCCCGCCTGGTGTGCAGCGACCGCTCACCCTGTCCGGCCGGTCATCTCGTCCATGGGGGAGCCGGACATGTCCAGGCCGGGCAGCAGCCAGTCCTGGAAGGGGGCGAGTACGGCCAGGACGAGGAACGCGAGGCCGACGGCCCAGGTGAGCCAGGGTCCTTGCCGCCACAGTTTCTCCAGGAAGATCACGGCTGACAGTCCTGCCATCGCGGCGATGTTCATGACGCCGAGCGGGATCAGGACGATCATCAGGCCCCAGCAGCATCCGACGCAGTAGAGCCCGTGGTGCGCCCCTACCCGCAGGTCCTTCGCCCAGGGCCGGTAACGCGAGTACTGGAGCAGCTGGAACATCGGGTTGCGGCAGTGCCGCAGACAGACCCGTTTCAGCGGCCCGAACTGCTGAGCCGCCGCGAGGAGGAAGACGGCGGCGCCGATCCAGCGGCCCGTCCCGGGATCGCGGTCCACCAGGTGCCCGGTGGCTGCCAGAGCGGCGTACGCGAGCAGCCCGAAGGCGGTCCAGGCGAGGAGATAGCCGCTGACGAACGCGGCGATCCGCAGGGCGCGTGCAGGGCCGGTCGAGCGGCGGTTGATCCCGCGTACCCAGGTGATGGCGACGGGTGCGACGGACGGCAGCATCATTGCCGCCATCATGACCGCCCACAGCAGCAGGAACAGGGGCAGCGCCAAGCCCATCGTGCCGGGTTCCATCCCCATGTGCCGGGACTGGTCGACGGTGAGCACCCATGCCAGGGCGGCCAGCAGAACCATCAGGAACCACGCGACCGCCAGATCACGCGTGGGCAGTACGACTGGGGGCCGCCGTGTTGGTGCTGGCGGGGCCAGGTGGAGGTGCGGCATGGGACGCCTCCCAAGGACGCGAGCTGCCTGCCGCTTCACATCCGTCCCGCACCGATGACGGTGGTACACCCGCGGACAGCCGAGACGGGTATGACGACATCTCCAGCAGATCACAGAACCGGAAGGGCCAAAAGCCGGGGGGTCGGCCTGGCTCTAGTGAGGATCGTGTGGACCGTGCTCGTGGCCGTCGAGGGGAGCCCCGCCCATCATCTTCAGCATCTCCCTCCCGCCGGTCCGGAAGAACCGCACCAGCAGCACGGTTGCCAGGATCACGAAGGCGATGTTGAGCCAGGTCGTGTAGTTCCAGGTGACGCCCTCCATGGGGATCATCGCGTCGGCCTGGTCGGGGATCAGGCCGAGCCCGCCGAAGACGAACTCCACGACGTACCCGGCGATGACCATGGCCAGGTAGAAGGTGCCGAGGAGGAAGAGCGCCATCCTCGCGCCGTAGTACTTCCGGTAGATGTTGAGGATCGGCAGGATCAACAGGTCGGCGAAGATGAACGCGACCACCCCGCCGAAGCTGATGCCGCCCTTCCACAGGACAACGGCCAGCGGCACGTTGCCGATCGAGCAGACGAAGGAGGCGATGGCCACGAGAGGGCCGATCAGCGGGCCCCAGAGCTTGGACGCCAGCGGGTGGCCGTCGAAGAAGAACGTACGCCAGAAGGAGTCCGGCACCCACGCCGCGATCGCCCCCGCGATCAGCAGCCCGACGACCAGGTCGCGCAGGATCGCCGCCCACTCCATGACGAAGACGTGCGCGGTGGCGGTGAAGCCCTCCCGTGAGAACAGCCGTTGCGGGAACGAGCCTTCTTTCTGTACGGACATGTCCATCGCGGCATGTCCTTCCATCGAGCCCGCGAGTCCCCGCTCGGCCTGCTCGCGGGCCGAGTGCAGCAGCTGGTCGCGCAGGAGCAGGCGGAAGAGCACCGCGAGGACCACGATCATGACGGGGCCGCCGACGAACTCCGCGGCAGTGAACTGCCAGCCCATCAACAGGGCCAGGATCACGCCGAGTTCGACGACCAGGTTGGTCGAGGCGATCTCGAAAGCCATCGCCGCCGTGAAGTCGGCGCCCTTGCGGAAGAGCGAGCGGGCGAGGGCGACAGCGGCGTACGAACAGGACGACGAAGCCGCGCCGAGACCGGCGGCGAGCGCGAGGGTGCGCGGGCGGTCGTCGCCGAGCAGGCGGACGACGGTGGACCTGCGCACCACCGCCTGGACGACGGCGGACAGGGCGAAACCGAGGATCAGGGCCCAGGCGATCTCCCAGGTCATGGAACCGGTGATCGAGAGTGCGTGCAGCACGGCGTGCATCATGCGTGAAGCCTTGCGGCAACAGTCCGTCCTGGGGGCACCGACACTCTCGTGCCGGTGGGGATGCGGGGTGCCGTTGTTGGGGCGGCGCCCTGTTCGGGGTCAGCGCCGATCCTTGGCCCGAGGTGGAGCGGGCGGGTGCCGCTGCGGCATCCTGGCGCGATGGACGACGAGGAGCCGTTGGCACAGTGGGCCCGCAGGCGTGCCGAGCGGCGCGACCGGGCCAAGGGGCGGCTGCGGGCCGTCCCGCTCACCCCGGGCCCCCACCGCGGCGCCCATGTCGACCCGGGTGCGCCCCGCGCCATCCAGGAGTTCGACGGCGCGGAGTGGGTGACGGTCGGTGTGGCGGAGAACCTGGCGGCCGCCAGAGCGCTGCTGTACCCGCCGCAGTCGGTGAAGGAGCGCCCCACGTCGTGGGACCTGCCGACGCGGGGGCGGGGGCGGCATCGCCGTACGACCGCGCCGGAGGAGCCCGAGCGCTGAGGACCCGGCGGTCCCGGGGCAGAGAAGCCCCTCCCCGTCGTCACCGGTGGTGACTTCGGCGTGCGGTGTCGGCCGTCCGCTTGTCGCTGGTCAGTCCGATTCCGATTCCGAGCCCTGCCCCCGCAGGAGCGCGTTGTTGCGCGCATAGGAGTCATACGTATGAGCGACGGACCTGTCGATCCAGGCGAACACCTGCTGCGCCCGGTCCTTGGGGGACACCGTGGTGCTGTCCTTGTATCCCGGGACCGTCCGGTTGGCGTCCTCCCTGGAGTAGAACCTTCCCGGTCGCACGAGGTCCTTTCCGTCGCCGCCCTTGGGCGAGCCGTAGGGGTAGAGGGTGGCGAAGCAGGTGGCACACGGCCTCTTCGTGCCGCCCAGATACGGCGGCGTCTTGCCGTTGTTGCTCGCGAGTATGCGGAGCTCCGCGTGCTGCCCCGGCGTGCCTGCGGCGGCGACCACCATGCCTTGCGCGAGAGCGGTCCGCAGGGCAGCGGGCACCGGCGCCGCGCCGCTGTGCATGTCGGACGCCTGGTCGAAGTGCCGGTTGACCCGGTCGACCCTGGCCCTTTCGTCCATCGCGGCGCCCGCCCGCGCCTGGGGGCGCGCGGCGTTGCCGAGCATGTGCCCCAGGGCGTCCGTGGCGCCGCCGTTCGCGGCCAGCTCGGCCAGGTGGTCATTGGCGCTCTTGTCGTTGGCCGCGACGATGAGCCGTCCCGAAGCGTCGATCGCCGTCTGCACTTCGACCGGCGGGAGCTCCACGGTCGTCAGGTACTCCTTGATGACGGTCGAGATCCACCGCAGCCGTCGGACCTGCGGCTGCTCCTCGAAACTGTGCGCCTTCGCCTTGCCCCTTTCTTTGGTCGCGGCCTCGAAGTCACCCTCGGGCGTGGACTTCTCGATCTTCCACTTGCCGCCCGACGCGGAGAAATGGCCGCGCAGCAGCCGCAAGAACTCTCGATGCCGTCCCCCCGTGCCCAGCTTCTTGAGGCGGTCCAGCTCTGCCGTGTCCACCGCCTCCTGGCGGTCGAACGCATCCGTCATGGCTTCGTCCAGGTCCTCGTCGGACCCGAAGTGGTCTACGTCCATTGCGTCGTCCGGGCGCGCGGCACGCTGCACGAGCTCGGTTCGCACCGGCTCGGCGCCGGAGTCCGTTGCCACCGAGCGCTGCGCGGTGACCGGGGCTGCCGTGGCCACATCCGCCGCGAAGTCGTTGCCCTCTATGTCCGCTGTCCGCTCGGAGGGCTGGTTGGGGTTGGTGACCTTGACCCCGGCGCCGTTGTCGGTGCCCGTCTCGGGTTCGCCGTTGAGGTTCTTGTTGAGGTGGCTGAACTCGTGCCCGATGAGCGCCATGTCCCGGGCCCCGGGCGGAGGGAGGAAGACGTGGTTGTCGATGGTGAGGGCCCGGGCGCCCATGGCCTCGATGGCGCGCTGGGCCACCGGACCGTCATGCAGGCGGCCGCGGGAGAAGTCGGTCCCGAAGAAGGACTCGGCCTTGCCGCGCAGCGGATCGGGGATCTGGCTGCTCTCCGACCTGATCGCCTCGTCGATCAGAGCGCTCTGCGTCTTCGCCGCACTGTCCTCGACGCCGTCGTGACCGCAGCCGGCACCGTGGGTGTGCCGCTCCTCCTTCAACAGGCGCGCGACGACACGGTTGCCCACCCGGCCACCCAGTGCCGTGACCTCGGAGGCGCTCCTCGGGGCGCGTGCCGTACTCCCGGGCACGGACACCGCCCGGCGCGGAGGCCGTGCCTTGTTCCCGGCTTTCTCGCCGGGGTCTTCTACGTGCGCGCGCATGGCATGTCCCGATCCTGATCGCCTGAATCGCAGCCGATCAGCGGTACCGGCAGCACCGCGGTGAGGGGATCAGCGTTCGGCCGCGGCACCCTGTCACCACCGTTGTAGTCGTCGGCTTTGTACGTGGACAGTGCCGCTGGGGCAGCCTTTCGGGCAGCCCAGCACGTCACCACGGCCCAGGAGCGGCCAAGGTCACCAGGACTTGCTCCACCCGGCCGTGCTGGAATACGAGTCCAGCAGGTCCACCACGAAGACCAGGGTCGAGCCCGCCGGGATCAACGGTGAGGGCGACTGGTTGCCGTAGCCGAGCCGCGGGGGAACGATGATCTCGCGCCGGCCGCCGACCCTCATCCCCTTCACCCCCCGGTCCCAGCCCTTGATGACCCTCCCACTGCCCAGGGCGAACTTGAACGGCTCGCCCCGGTCCCAGGAGGCATCGAACTCCTTCCCGGATTCGAAGGTCACCCCGACATAGTGGACCCTGACCACCATGCCCGGTTTCACCTCAGGCCCGTCCCCGACGACCAGGTCCCGGATGGTCAGCTCGGTAGGAGCGTCCCCCTCCGGGACGTTGACCTCGGGCTTCGTCAGTTCACTCATCGCAGCTTCTTCACTCTTCTTCGAAAGCCCGCACACGGACCAGCCGGACGCATGGACACCCCATGCGGCAGATGGTCACGCTATCGAGAATGCCGAACAACCGCCCGGGCGGGACGAGGCACAGACGGCTGCCGTTGACTGGCAGGCTGGCCTGATGACGTGCGTCCGTTGATGACATCAGCCGCCGCTCGTCGCACACTGCCGGTGAAGGGAGGACTGCCTTGCTGCGACGCGGGGTGAGACACATGCTGTGGGCGGGGTGCACGGCGCTCGGTGTGGTCGTCGGCGTGCTGCCCTTGGCGGCGGACACGGCACGGGCCGGTCCGGTGCCGACCGACTCCGTGGGGAGGACGGATCCAGCGCACACCGACGTCCTGTTCGTCGGAGCCCACCCCGATGACGAGTCGTCATCCTTGGCCACCTTCGGCCAGTGGCAGGAGCGGCGAGGCCTGAGCACCGGCGTCGTCACCATCACCCGGGGCGAGGGCGGCGGGAACGCGGTCGGTACCGAAGAAGGGGCGGCTCTCGGCCTGATCCGCGAGGGCGAGGAGCGCAAGGCCGTACGGCGGGCCGGCATCCGGAACGTCTTCTATCTCGACAAGCCGGATTTCTGGTACACACTCTCCGCTCCGCTGACCGCCACGGTGTGGAACCCTTCGCCCCAGCCGCCGACGGACACGCTCTCGCGGCTCGTCCGGCTGATCCGGGCGACCACCCCGCGCGAAGTGGTGGTCATGGATCCGCGCCCGTTCCACCAGCACGGCGGACACCAGGAGGCGGCACGGCTGGCCGTCGAGGCGTTCCGGCTCGCAGGCGACCCGACCGCGTTCCCCGGGCAGATCACACGGGAGAAGTACCCGGCCTGGAAACCGTCCCGACTCCTCGCCACGAACGGCGGTTTCCCGGGGCCCGTGGGGGAGAAGTGCGGCAAGTACCAGGCCAGGGACGCGCACACCGGGCTCCCCGTCATCGGTGTGTGGACCGGCACGACAGCGCGCGGACACTCGGGCAGGACCTGGGCGCAGATCGAGCGGGACGCCACCCGCGAGTACGCCACCCAGGGCTTCGCCTCCCTGCCGCCGACGGTCGAAACCCCACGGGCGAAGCTGCCCTGCGAGTGGTTCACCGTCCTGGCCGACAGCCGCACACCACAGGCCCCCGCCACCCGCGAACAGCCGGGCCTGCGCCCGCTGTACGCCGACTTCCGCGCCTGGGCCCGGCGGATGCGGATGCCCTGGCTCGCCAACGACGCCCAGCCCGCGTATCCGGCCAACCCTTCCGCCAGTGTGCCCGCCGTGGCCGAGGCTCCCGTCGTGGACGGTGTCGCCGGACCGGGGGAGTACCCCGGCCCGGCGCTGCGGCTCACCCACTGGGAGGGCGCGCGATGTGCCGACGAGAATGACTGCGCGGCGGACGTCCGCTTCTCGCGCCAGGCCGATGACCTGTATGTGTTCGTCCGCGTCGCCGACGACGTCAAGGGGTACGCCCTGGACGCCGCGGCCGACTGCAAACGCCACTGGCGCACCGACGCCGTCGAGATCGCCCTCGACCCGCAGGGCCGCTCCGACGACACCTCGACCACGTTCAAGACCGGCCTCCTGCCCTTCACCAAGGACGGCCGGGGACCCTGCGCGGAACGCGACGCCGACAACTGGCAGGGACCCGCGAGCCGCACCGCCCCGGGCCTGGCCGTCGCCTCCGCCGTGACCGACCCGTACAAGGGGTACGCGGTCGAGGTGAGGATTCCGCTCGACGGCCTGCCCGCGCCCGCCGATCCTGAGCGTCTGGCGGTCAATGTCCTCCTCTACGACTCCGACACGGCGGACCGGACCGGTCAGACGCGTCTGGCCTGGTCCCCGTTCGGCAGTGCCCAGGCCGATCCGTACGTCTGGGGCACCTTGCGCCTGCCCGGATACGCCCCGCCACCCGACCAGATCGTGCAGCCCGCGCGGATCCCCCAAGAAGCCGCCCGGAGCAGAGACTCCACGGCATCCGTCGAGCAGGCCCGGCGCACCGGTGTCCCTCTCGCGGGTGGTCCGCGACGACCAGGGCATGGGTGCTGACCTCCGGCCTCAGGCCGGGGATGACCGCATCACCTCGTGCTCGGTGGGGAAGTCGGCGCTGAGGGTCGCCTCCCGCCAGCTGTCGAAGGTGGTCCTGAGGGAGTCGAGCTTGGCGGTGGCGATGTCGTAGGCCGCCTTGCCCAGCAGCAGGCGCAGCGGGGGTTCTTCGGCCGTGACCGCGTCGATGACGGCCTGGGCGGCACGTGCCGGATCCCCGGGCTGGTGGCCGTAGGAGGCCAGGGTGCTCGCGCGTCGTGCGCCCGCGGTGGTGGCGTAGTCGGCAATGGCGGTGGCGGACTGGCGCATGGAGGGCCCGGACCAGTTGGTACGGAACGCGGCGGGTTCGACGATCGTGACCTTGAGGCCGAGTGGAGCGACCTCGGCAGCGAGGGATTCGGAGAGACCTTCCACGGCGAACTTGCTGGCGTGGTAGTAGCCGGTGGCCCCGAAACCGACCAGGCCGCCGAGGGAGGACACGTTCACGATGTGGCCGGCGCGACGGGCCCGCATGCCGGGCAGGACGGCCCTGGTGGTGTCCACCAAGCCGAAGACGTTGGTGTCGAACAAGGCACGGACCTCGTCGTCCTCGCCCTCCTCGACGGCGGCGAGGTATCCGTAGCCCGCGTTGTTGACCAGTACGTCGATCTGCCCGAAGACAGCCTGTGCCCGGGCGACCGCGTCGGCGGCCCTGCCGGGATCCCGGGCCGTGACCACCGCCCGCCATCCGCGTTCCAGCACGGCGCGGGCCAGCGCCCGGCCCAGGCCGGAGGAGCAGCCGGTGATGAACCAGACGGGGAGTCAGGGGAGGTCATGCGGGAGGTGTCCTTCGTCTTGAGGGTCTGCGCATTCGGTGAGGGTGAAGCCGGCCAGCAGGGCCAGCGACTGGTCGGCGGCGCTGCCGGGTTCGGCGCGGTAGACCACCAAGTGCTGGCCGGGCGCGCTGTTGACGGCGAAGGTCTCGAAGTCCAGCGTCAGGTCGCCGACCAGCGGGTGGTGAAATCGTTTGGCCGAGGCCGTCTTGGCCCGTACCTCGTGGCGCGCCCACGTGCGTGCGAAGTCGTGGTTGCGTACGGAGAGTTCACCCACCAGCTCCTGCAGCCGCTGATCGACCGGGGCGGGATTGGCGGCCCGCAGCGCGGCCACGCACCCCTGCGCCACGACGGCCCAGTCGCGGTAGAAATCCCGTGCGGCGGGATTGAGGAACATCGCGGTGATCAGGCTCGTCTCGCTGCCGAGCCAGGAGAACAGCGCCTCGCCCAGGGGGTTGACGGCCAGCAGGCCGAGATGGCGGCCGTAGACCAGGGCCGGTGTGTCCGCCCAGGTGTCCAGCAAGGTCACCAGTTGCGGGGCGGCGTACTCCCGCGCGGCCCGGGGAAGCCCACCCGGTGGCGGATCGACTATGGCGCGCAGGTAGGCGGCCTCCTCGTCTTGCAGCAGGAGTGCGGCCGCCAATGCCCCGAGGACTTGGGGTGAGGGGTTGCGTTCGCGTCCCTGTTCCAACCGCACGTAGTAGTCGGTGCTCACCCCTGCGAGGACGGCGACCTCCTCGCGGCGCAGACCAGGGGTGCGGCGTGTCCCCGCGGGCATCCCGTGGTCCTCGGGGCGCACCAGCGCGCGCCGGGCCCGCAGGAACTCGCTCAGCCGGTTCTTGTCCATGCCTGCCAACGTACGGGCCGGCACCGCCGACCGGGTGGCCCTGCCACACCCACCCGGAGGAGGGGAACGCCGGATTCCCGGGCCCGGATCGCGAGGCGGCGGCACGGCCCCGGCTCGCAGAGGGCGTGCGTCAGCCGTGCGCGAGGCAGTGCTGGAGCTCGTCGAGCTCGTAGAAGTAGCTGCCCTTGGCGACGGGCTTGCAGGACGGCTTGAAGGCGGTCTCCTTCTCGTCGTAGAGCATGCGCACCAGATAGGCGGTCGGCCGCCCCTCGGGGGGCGTGTTCGCGAACAGGTCCCACTGGATGTTCGCGGCCATCGGCGAGACCTCCGCGCCACGCCACGGGTTGTTCCCGTACGTGTACGGCTGCCCGGCCTCGGCGGGCTCGGTGCTGCCGGGCAGCCCCATCAGGGCGGCGAGCGGCTCGATCTCCTCGGCGTGGGTGAAGCGCAGCACCGCGCCGGTACCGCTGGTGCCTGCGGCCTTGGCCCTGGCCTGGGCCAGCAGGTCGTCGAGGAGGACACCGGCCATCTCGTAGGTGATGGTGCGTCCGCTGAACGCGGGCCCCTTCTGGTAGAACTCCTCGGCGTCGTCGAGGTAGGCGAACCACTGGGCGTCGCGGCGGGCCAGGAAGGGGGTGAGGTCGACGTCCGGTGCCTCCACGGCCAGGTCGGGCGCCGCGCTGTAGAGCTGGTAGAGCGAGCGGGCGAAGGAGACCTGGTCCTTCCCGGACAGCGTCGCGGCGTAGTTGTCCTTCAACAGGCGCGCGACGACGCGGTGTGCCGCTTCGGTGGTGCGAGGGTCGGCGTCGATCCCCGCGAGGACCGCGGTCAGGGCCGGATCGCCCTTCACATACGCCTGGTAGTCGGCGTTCTGCGGCTGCTTGTGGAAGTACAGCAGGTTCTTGTCGGTGACCGGCGCCTGGATCAGTCCGGTCAGCGCCGGTTCACCGGAGGCCAGACCGCCGGTGAACGCATCGGCGCTCGCCACCGCACGCGGAACACCCGACGTCTCCACCACGATCGGCTCGTGTCGGTCGGCGATGCTCGCGAACAAGCTCGGCAGCCGCTGCTCCATGCGCAGGGCGGTCTGCCGGTGCTCCTCGGCGCCGCGGGCGGACAGGTTGCCGTAGCCCACTGCGGAGGCGGCGGCCAGCAGCGACCGCACCTGCTGGTCCAGCTTCGCGCCGAGATGGGTGAGTGCGCCCTGGTTCTTCGCCTTGCCCAGGACGGCGAGCATGGCGTCGCCGTCGCCGCTGTCCGTCATGGCGCGGGAGCCGTGCCGGGCGACGTTCTCGGTGAAGACCGGCACGAAGCCCTTCGGCGCCCTCTGGTAGCGACCCGGCTTCCCCTGCGGGGTGTACGGAGCCTTGGTTCCGTAGAGGTCACGCCCGGAGTGGGAGGGAGCGGGCTTCTCCTTCGCGGAGGCGGTGCCCGTGGTGAGGAGCAGGCTCGCGGCGAGGGAGACGGCCACGGCGGCGGACAGGGAGGTGGTGCGCTTCACAGCGGCCCTTCGGGTCAGGTTGGCTACCCGGCGGTAGCTTCGGTCTGTGGAAGGTGCCATGGCCACGAGAAGCCTTGTCGACGCTGTGTGATGGCCAGGGTTAAGGGCTGCTGAATGCCCGCCGTCGGAGCGGCCCGCGTCCCGCGTGTCAGCGGTGCGTCATTCGTCGATGCGCGTGCTGGTGAAGGGGCGTAGGATCCAGCGGCGCGAGGGGTGCGTGTCGCAGGTGAATTGCACGAGCGGGACGTTGTTGTCGGTGGAGACGCCCCCGGCGACGGTCATGCACTTGCGGGTCTGCGCGTTCACGAGCTGGTACGAGCTGCCGTCCCCATTGGTGACGAACCAGCGGCGGGAGGGATGCGTGTCACAGTTGAACTGGACGAGCTCGACGTTGTTTTCGGTGGAGACGCCACCCGCGACCGTCGCGCACTTGCGGGTCTGTCCATTGATGAACTGTCTGCCGTTGCCGTTGTTGTTGCTGATGAACCAGTGGCGCGAAGGGTGGCTGTCACAGTCGAACTGGACGAGTCTGACGTTGTTTTCGGTCGAGACGCCGCCCGCAACTGTCGCGCACTTGCCGGTCTCCGCGTTGACGAGCTGGAAGTTTCCCGTTATCCCTGCCGGGGCATCGGGAGAGGCCGGGCGCGCGATCGCGGCATCGGGCCAGAGCAGGATGCCCCCGGCGACAAGAGCTGTCGAGGCCGTCAAAAGACGGCGCGTCCGATTGTTTCTGCGCATGGCAGTGCTCCTCACGTGATTCTGCGAGGGAGGTGAGAAAGACTTGGCTCGTCGAGCAGGCCCGCTCCAGGGCTCTGCGACTGTGGCTGACGGACTCCAGCCTGACAGGGGGGCCATCGATAGCGCTGAGGCAATCTCTTCCAGGGAAGCACGGCCGGCACAGATCGGCATCTGGTACCGGATGGCGGTCGCGCCGATACGGGACGGTGCTTGGGTTTCCAGTCGGTGGCGGGAATCTGGGCGAGCCCGATTTCCCCGACATACGGCACGCTCCATAGTCACAGCGCGTGGTGGGGCTGTTGTTTCGTGCGTGCGCCTTCCAGGCACAAGATCCACGCGCTACGTTCCCGGCTCCCCCATGGAAGGAGCCCCCTCGTGGCACCGATAAGACGCGCCGTCAGCACGTCTGTGCTCGCCCTGGCCCTGGTGATGCCCCTGGCGTCCGGTATGGCGCAGGCAGCCGCGGCCGCGACCCCCGCCCGCCCTGCCGACAGCACGGTCACGAGCTCCCGGGTCTTGGCGGTACCGGGTACGGTCAACGCCCGGGATGTCGGCGGCTACCGCACGTACGACGGCAAGACCACCCGCTGGGGTGTGCTGTACCGCTCGGAGACCCTGTCGAAGCTGCCGCCCGAGGGTGTGAGCGCGCTCGCCAGCCTAGGACTGGGCAGCGTGATCGACCTGCGCACCGCTCCCGAGACGCAAGCTGACGGAGCCGACCGGCTTCCGGCCGGCGTGACCTCCATCGCCCAACCGGTCGACGACACGTCGTTGTTCGCGTTCATCGGCATGGTGGTGCGCAGCAAGGACCCCGTGTACCAGCAGCAGCAACTCGGCGGGGGAAAGGCCGAAGCGAGGATGGAAGCGCTCTACCGTGCTTTCGTCACCAACCCGGCGAACCGGGCCGCGCTCGGAGCAGCGATCCGTACCGTGGCGAACGCGAACAAGCCCACGATGTTCCACTGCTCGTCCGGCAAGGACCGCACGGGAATCCTCGCGGACACGATCCTGCGCGCGGTCGGCGTGCCGGCCTCCACGTCCGAGGGCGACTACCTCCTGAGCAACCAACTCCGTGCGGCATCGGACACTGCGCTGAAGAACCAGCTCAAAGCCGCGGGGTACATGCAGGACCCGGATCTGCTCGACCCCCTGCTCCAGGTACACAGCAACTACCTGGCGGCGTTCCGGGCGCAGGCGGTGGCCGACTACGGAAGCTTCGGCAGCTTCCTCACCGAAGGGCTCGGGCTCGATGCGCCCACCTTGTTCAAACTGCGGTTCCACATCGTCGGCTGACCCCCGAAAGGCTACGGCTGTGCCCGCGCCGAATGGCCGTGCGGAGGGTAGGGCTCGGTGGCAGGGGCCGTGGGCAGGCGCCACTTGCCCAGGACGCGGATCACGGTGCTGGGAGCGAGCAGGGTGGTGGGCGTCGCGTTCAGTGACAGTACGTCGAAGAGCGCGTGCGAGAGCACGGGGTCCCTGTTGGCTCCCGCGAGGAGGTGGGGCAGGTACCGCTGGAGGACTGTGGCGAAGCGCCCTGGCTGTGGTCCCTCGGTGTCCGGCGAGCGCAGGTCTCCGCCGAGGGCGATGCCCCACGCCGTCGAAGCGCTGGCGGCGGTGCGGCGCTGTATGCGCCGTGCTGCCCGGCGGATGCCGTGGTGGTCGCGCCCTTCGGTCTCCCGGGCCGAGAGTGCGTGGCGAGCGCCGCGACGGTCATGCCGTGCCCGTACACGGGATTGAAGCGGCACGCGGCGTCGCCCAACACGACGAAGCCGTCCGGCCAGCGGCGCAGCCGCTCGTAGTGGCGCCACTCGTTCGCCGTGTCGCGGAAACCCTTGGCGGAGGAGAGCGGTACCGCCGCGCGCAGGGCCTCGTAGAGGAGGGGGCTGCGCAGGGTGCGGGCGTACTCCACGAACTCCTCGTCACCAGTGGGCGGTGCGTGCGTGCCGATCCCGATGAGCGTCACGAGCCACCGTCCGCCGTCGATGGGCAGGAGCGCGGCGGCGCGCGGGAGGTCGGGGCGGCCCTGGATGTAGATCGCGGTGTGGTCCTGCCCTCCGTCGGCCGGAGCCCGGTAGTAGCGGCTGGAGTAGGCCAGGTGTGCGTCGCGGCGGGTGACGGCCGGTGCTGGGTAGCCGAGTTCGGCGAGCCAGGTGGGGGCGCGGGAGGTGCGGCCGCTTGCGTCGAGGACGAAGTCCGCGGTGAGCTGTTCGGCGCGGTCGTCGTTCGGTGTGCCGCGTGGCCGGACACTGATGCCGCGCACACCCGCGTCGCCCGGTGCGGCGAGCAGTCCGATCGCCTCGGTGCCCATGCGTGGCTCGATCCGCTTCTCGCGCAGCACCCGCTGCCGTACGGTCCATTCGATCAGCTCACGGCTGCCCGCCAGCAGGGTCGTGCCGGGCATCGGCCCGAACCAGTCCACCAGGCTCAGCCAGCGCAGATCGGCCGGGGCCCGCAGCAGCCGGGCTCCACCTACCAGTAAGTCGTCGGTGATACCGGGTAGTTGGGACTCGATGAGGTCCAGGCCGCGCGACCACAACAGGTGTACATGTCGGGACTGGGGGACGCCGGGGCGGAATGCCGGGCCGGACTGCGGCAGCCGGTCCCGTTCGACCAGAGTCACCCGGGCGAAACGCCGGGCAAGTACCTGGGCGGACAGCAGACCGGCCAGGCCGGCACCCACCACCACCGCATGGCCGTCCGCGCTGCTGCGAGTCATCGCGCATCTCGTCCGTTCTGGCTCCCCTGACGCGAAATCCAGCGTCGCATGCGAGGGAAGGCGTACGGGAGGGGAGGAAACCAGCCTTCGCCGATCGGCCTGACTCCGCCTGCCCAACCGCCCTCTCCGCGCGGCATCCTGTGGCCCGGCACACAGCTGATCTCCAAGCGAAAGGAAGCAGGATCATGAAGAAGTCCTCGCGGCTGATGACGGTGCTGGGCATCGGCGGCTTACTGGCCGGCAGTCTTCTGACGGCCTCGGCCTCGGCGGGCACCGGCAGCACGTCCGTGGTGGCCCAGCCGCATCTGACGACCTCGCAGGACGTGGTCAGACAGACGTCGTCCTCGGTGCTGCTCAGTGCCTCGGGCGGGGTGTCCACCACGGTGGTCTCGGAGACGGTGTCCGCCGGCTCCTGGATCCTGTCCGCCAACGCGACGCTGGTCAGCTGGGAAGCCAGCGACTACACCCGCTGCTCGCTGTACGCGGGTGAGACCGTCGTCGGCGGAGCGACCACCATGATCGGCAACAACACCACGGGCGCGGGCTCCGGGGTCTACGCGGCCACGGTCAGTGTCCAGGGCGCCTTCTCCGGCACCGCCCCCACGACCGTCAGCCTGCGCTGCGCACACGACACCACCCGCAACCGAGCCCCTTACGTGGACCCCCAGGCGACCTTGTGGATCCACCGGAGCGACAGCCTTGGCGTAGCAGCCAAGCGGTAGGGACCCGGGACGGGCTCCTTGGAGCGGCCAGGTCATACCTCAACCCCTTTGTCCGGAGCTTCGCCGTCGGGCCATTCCGGGCTGTCTCACTGCGTTGCTTGTGGTCGGACGGCTGGCGCGGCTCGGCAAGTGGGACATCGGTTTGCCCGGGGTCGGCTAACCTCCCGTAGGCGGTCAGTCGACCGTTTCGGAAATACGGGGGCGAAGGACCTGTGGTGCGGATATCGGTACGGGGTGCGGTCGCGGCCGCGTTGGCGGCAGTGGTGCTGACGGGGTGCGGTGGAGGGAAGGAGTCCTCGGACAAGTCGTCGGCGCCGCCCAGGCAGGCGTCCTCGACAGCGTCCGAGAAGGCATCGGGCGCTCCGGTGGCGGCGGGCGGCAGCGCGGTCGGGGCCGCCGGATCGGCGTGCCCGCTGCCCGTGGCCTTCACCACCGCCGACAAGTGGAAGGCGAAGGCGGTCAAGCTCGACGGCACGGCACTGGACGCCCTCGCCAAGCAGGGCCCGTTCACCATGGCCTGCGAGATCGACGCCAAGCCCGCCGGGAACATCGGCTACCTGCGCGCCTGGACCAGCACCGTCAAGGGCGGCACCCCCCGCGCGGCCCTGGAGGCGTTCGTCACCGCCGACAAGAACGCGAGGAAGGCGGCGTACACGGAGGTCAAAGCGGGCTCGCTGCCCGCCACCGAGGTCGCCTACGAGACGTACAGCAAGCTCCTCGACGAGTCGAAGCAGGAGCACGCCCTGGCCGTCATCACCCCCAGCGGTGCGGTGGTCCTGCACCTGGGCGGCTTGGACAGCGACGAGCACAAGGAAATGCTTCCGGCCTACGAACTGGCCAAGAAGAGCCTGCGGGTCACCCAGTAGGACTTGCTCAGCTCCGGCCGGTCCTGCTGACTTCGATGAACGCGACGGTGACGGCGCCGGCCATTAGCGTGTCCTCGTGGCTCCCCGTATTCCGCGCAGTGACCTCGCCGACACCGTTCTCGCGAGGCTGACCACGGTGTATCCGACCGGTGCTGATGAGCACCGGGCCGGTGAGATGTTCGCCTATATGAAGGGTGTCGCGCCCTACCTGGGGATCCGGACACCTCAGCGGCGGGCGTTGTCCCGGGTGGTGCTCGACGGGCTGGAACAGCCCGGCGAGCGGGATGTCGTTGCGGTGGTGCTGCGGTGTTGGCGGCTGGAGGAGCGCGAGTACCACTACTTCGCCGTCGACTATGCGCGGCGGTATGTGGCGCAGTGTTCGGCCGCGTTCGTTCCGGTGGCGCGGTATCTGGTGGAGAGCGTGTCGTGGTGGGACACCGTCGATCATCTCGCCGCGCACGTGGTGGGACCGCTGGTCGCTGCCGAGAGGAGTCTGGCCGCGGTCATGGACGAGTGGATCGAGGACGAGGACCTGTGGGTCGCCCGTACCGCGCTGCTGCACCAGCTGCGGTACAAGGAGAACACCGATACAGACCGGCTCTTCTCCTACTGTCTGCGCCAGAGCGGGCACCCGGACTTCTTCATCCGTAAGGCGATCGGCTGGGCCTTGCGGGAGTACGGCAAGACCGATCCCGGAGCGGTGCGTGCCTTCGTCGAAGGCGAGCGGGGGAGGCTGTCCCCGCTGTCCGTCCGGGAGGCGCTCAAGCACGTGTGAGGCGGCCCGTCCGGGATCAGGCCGTGTTGGTCCGGGCGAACAGGTCCACGGGGTCGGGCGATGCCCAACCCCGCGGCCGTGGTGTCGTACGGGCAGGTCAGGGTGTCGTGCAGGTCACCCGGGCAAACAGGTCCAGTGGGATGGAGCCGTGGTTGGTGGCTCGCATGGTCCACCCCGTGGTCGTCGGGTAGGACTCGTTGAAATCGACCGCCGGGTTTCCCAGTCCGCCGCCTCCGGTCGGCACTTCGCCGGGACGGCAGTCGATGTGGGCGGTTCCGGTGGCGCCTTGCGCCAGCCTGGTCGCTCCGCTGGCGTAGGCGGTGTGGGGCGTGTTGGCGCACCGTACCCAGGTCTGCAAAATGGTGGCGCCGAGGCCGTGGTTGGTGACCCGCCCGACCCATTGTTGGCCGATGTCGGACGACTGGCTGATGTAGGACTGCCCGTGGTCGGACCCTGTGTTCCTGGAGCCGGCGTCCGGTCCGCCGCCGGTGACCACCTGGCCCGGGTCGCAGGTCGCGCGGACGATCGCCGTCTCCCCGGGTGGCACGTTCACCATGTCGCCGTGCCGGGTCGTGTGCGGCTGGGAGGTGCAGATCGCCACGGGGGTGTATGTCTGTGGGACGTTGGTTTCGTTGTAGACGTCGGCGACCCAGCTGATCCCGCTGGGCCATGTGGCGGTCACGAACACCCCGTTGCCGCTGGTCTGCACGCCCCCTCCGGAGGGAACCTGACCTCCCTGGCAGGGGACGTCGTGCTCGCCGTGTGTGGGGGGGGGCCACGGTCACGCGGGCGCCCGTGACGATGCTGTGGGGAGCCCGCGCCTGCGTGGCGGCCGGTTCGGCCACGGCTGCGGAGGTGAGGGCGCAGCAGAGGGCGGTGGCGGTCGCGAGCGCGACGGTACGGAGGGATTTCATGGTGACTGCAGGCGATCAGCTAGCGGCAAATACCCAAGGTGATCTGCCCGTTGCGCGCCGCGTGAACACGGAATGTAACCAAAAGGGCGGACAGAGTCGCCCATCCGGGTGGTGTCTGGACTGGCCTCGACGGACACCTAGCGAGGAGAGGGGGCGAACGCCTGCACTTTGTCGACGTGGTCGGCCACGCTCGGCTTCCAGGGCACGGCTGGTCTGTGCCGTGTCAGCCGGTGAGCAGGAGGGGCACGATGATCGCGGCCACGATCAGGACGGCGACGGCGACCACGGCCGCCGCTTGGAGGTCGGTGAGGTCGTCCGCCCACTGGGTCAGTGACCTAGCCCGAGCGCGCGGCGGGAGATTCTGCCCTGGCGGAGACTCGGGCGTAGGGACGGGCTCGGCCTTGCGGTGCCTCGTGTCGAGGGCTACGGATGCTCGCTCGATGGCGCCCAGCCAGTCGGTGCGTTCTCCCGGCGGGAGTTGTCCCGCAGCGGCGTCGGCGGGGCCGCGCAAGGTGTCGGTGTGCGCGGCGACGACGCGGGCGGCGCCGCGCAGCAGCTGTGGCTGAGTGGGCAGGGCGCGCACCAGCATGACCATGCACTGGCGGCGCTGATGCTCACCGAGACGGGGACTGCTCAGTACTCGGTCGAGGAATCCGTGGTCCTCGTCCTCGTCATCTTCCTCCCCCTCATCGGCGTTGGGGGCCTCGTGTTGAGCGATGAGGGCGGCGAGGAGCGCGTCGGGGCCGATGCCTCCCAGGTACGTTCGGTCGGGAGCGGGGTAGAGGGCGCGGGCCATACGGCGCAGCTTAAGGATGGTGTCCGGGGCGAGGACAGGGGGAGCGGCGAAGCCGCGGTAGTAGAAGTCCCAGGCGGTCTCGAAGACGGAAGTCGCCTCGCCTTTGGTCCTGGCGCGTCCCATGCCCTGCACGGTGATCAGGGCGCGCAGCAGGTCGAAGTCGAGGTCCAGCTGCTCCTTGCGCGCGGCGCGTTGGACGTGCTTCATCTCGTGCTCGATGAGTACGGTCTGGGCAGCGATGTCATCGGTGAACCGGTCGGGGGTGTCGAGCAGCACCCGGGCGAGGGCGTCCATGTGTACGGCGAGGACCACCGCGTCGGCCTCCGCTGCGGTGTCGGGCGGAGGCGGGGCATCGGCACGGAGTTGATCCGGGACGTCGTCGGTATCGCGGACGGCGAGGGCGGTGGAGCTTTCTCCGATAGCGGTGTCGGGTGTGGACGGGACGGCGGCGATGTGGAGTTGCTCGCGGACGTCGTCGGCACTCCAGTCGTCGGGCACGCCGGCTCGGTGCAGTGTGGCCAGTCGGCGGCTGAAGTCGCGTGCGGCGTGGTCGCGGACCTGGCGGCGATCGGTGTTCCGGTAGAGAGCCTGGGGTGCGAGGGCCAGGGCGAGGCCGGTGGTCAGTGCGGCGTGGCGGATCCGCAGCTGTCTCCACCACACGTCGATGGAGCGGGCCAGCAGGAGCACGCGGATGCGGCGGCCGGGAGCCTGGTGGGTGGCCAGTGCGGCCAGCAACTGTTCGACTTGGGGCAGGCGGGATTCGGCGTAGTCGACGACGACCAGTACGGGGCGGACCAGATGGCGGAGCATGGCGTACGGCGGGGGCTGCAGCACTGGCTCCTCGGACAGGAACCCGGCGGTCCAGGGGACGTCCCGGCCATCGTGCCGTTCGGCTTCGGGTCGGCGTTCGGACAGCCGACGGGCGAGTTCCGTGGCCATACGGGTCTTGCCGATGCCGCCGGGCCCGTGGACGACCGCGATGTCCATCGTCCTCGCGCTGGTGGACCATTCCCACAGGGTGCTCAGTTCGGTGTCGAGGCCGGTGAACTCCACTGTTTCGGAGCGGGGCGAGAGCAGATAGGAGGCGGCCGACGCGGGTTGGGGCGGGTTGTCGAAGAGCCCGTCGATGTCCGCGGGCTCCAGTCTCGGGCGCATTCCGGTGGCCTGCTCGATGATGTCGCAGAGCCCCGGGTCGTCGAGCAACTGCCGCACCGGCAGAGCCTCCAGACGACCGTGATTCCATCCCCGGGGTGCGGTGGTGACCAGGCCCAGCAGCAGGTCCTCGCAGAACACACCGGCGCCGGAGATCCCCCGCCATGGAGAGGAGCCCGCTTCGCCCTCGGGCGGCTGCCCGTCGATCTGCAGGCTGTACGGGTGGGACGCGTTGTCGACCACATTGATCCGGCCGGTCACGGTGGCAGGCGCCCGGTACTGCCACGCCTCGCCCGCTGCGTCCAGACCGCTGCGCAGGGCCGCACGGGGCAAGCCCACCGCCGAACACTCCGGTACCGGCGAGGGCTTCGTACACGTCAGCTCGCCCCAGCGTACGGGGGCGAATACCTCCCCCAAATCCTCCGGTCGGCAGCGCAGCAGCACCGCGTCTCCACGATGCCACGCCACTTCAGCAGGGACCCTGGGGCCGGGACCGCCGCTGAGCAGGCGCACCTCGCGGTGCGCTGCTTCCCGCCCGGCGGCGGGTCCCGTCAGGTGATGGGCGGTCAGAATCAGGCCGGGCGCGATCACGCATCCGGCACCGACGCCGTTGAGGTACTCGACCGAGACCGTCCGGTTCCACGACATGGCGAGCCCGCCTAGGAGAACGGCCGTCCGCGACGATCAGGGTCCTCGCCGACTTGGCCGTGATCGCTGACCATCACCGGTCCGTCGGTGTGCAAGGTGACGGTCATACGGTGCGTCTGCCCGGCGGAGCGTTCGCGGCGGGCTTCGGCGCCGACCACGTATGCCTTGATGCCCCCCGAAGCCGCAGCCGTCTTACGGATCTCGATGACGAAGTCCAGGACGACTTCCTTGACGGTGAAGCGGATATCGGGAGCGGGCCGTTCCTGCTGCGCGGCCAGGAGGCCGGCGCGCACCGCTTCGATCGCCTCTGACAGCTCCGTGCCCTCGAATGCCATGGCTTCCCCCCCCGCTCACGGTTGACACGCGGAATCAGTCTGCCGAGCCACGCCACCGTGGGGAAGAGGAGCGCAGCGCCGAGTCGTCATCGCTGCCTGCGCCCCGTCCCTCCCGCTGTCACTGGTGTTGCTGTTGTTGGCGGTGAGGCAGACAGGGCTCTTTGAGAGGGTGCTCTCACGGGCGTTGCTTGGGCGCGCTGGCTTGCGAGGTGTAGGCGGGTGCAGCACGGTCATCCGATCCCGCTGACTGTCGAGGCCAGCGACAGGAACAACGCGCCCAGCGTCCCTGCACAGCCGTAGAGCCACACTTTGCGCCGACGGTCGCATCGGCGGACATAATGCGTGACGGCCGCGGCGAAGGCCAGACCGCCGGCGATGAACCACGGTCCCCACAGGAAGAGGTACCAGCGGGTCAGCCCGGCCAGATCGGGCGCGACCGCGCGTGCCCTGGCCTCGACCAGCACTCCGTGGACAACGAACAGACATCCGTGCCAGATGAGCAGCACCGTCGCGCCACCGCCGCAGAACACCGTGAGTGGTCCCGTCCACGTGCCGCGACGGCGGGTCAGGCCGATACCGACCAACCCCCCGAAGAGTTTGAGGAAACCCGTCACCCACAAAACAGCCAGGAACCACGTCACCCGGTCCTCGGCAAGCTTCACCAGCGAAGGAGCCACCGTCGACCGTGCACCGAAGGTGCCACCCAGGGCCCAGACGAAACTGGGTACCGCGAAGAGGAACCCCCACGCCGCAACGGCGAACCCGGCCCACCTGCCCCCACGAAGGCGGAGTGCCCGGCGCGAGGTCGGACGCACTGCGGCGTCCAGGGAATGCTTGATCGTCACGACTCCACCGTTGCCGAACCTCGGCGACAGGGCGTCGTCCGCGCGAACGATCAAGCTCCCCCGAGCGGGGGAGCTATGCCCGCAGCTGACGGTCTGTCAAGAATCGGGTGCCCGAGCCGCCCGTCGTCTCCGCAGCGCGGACGTTCTCCAGCAGCCACTGCTGCGGGCCGGGGCGGCTCCGGCGCACGGCCATGCACGAGTGCGCGGTGCGGCCGCGCCATGCTTCGGTGCGGGGGAACCCGGCTGGATGCGCGGCATGTCTGTTCCGGCACTGAGCTGCTTCACCGGAGGCAGCCACCAGGGATAGGGGGATTTGATGCGTCCGATGGATATCACCGCGCGCGCCGCGCTGGTGGGGACGGTCATGATGACGGCCGCCGTGGCGGTGCTGGCGACCGCGCCCTCGGCGGCCGCCGAGGACTTCGGGCCCGACACCTGCCGCCAGGGCTACGTGTGGCGCGAGGCTCGGCCCAGCGACCACGTGTGCGTCACACCGGCGACGCGTGACCGGGCTCGGTACGACAACGGCCGGGCCGCGAGCCGCCGCGACCCGGGGCACGGGGGATACGGCCCCTATGCCTGCAAGGAGGGTTACGTGTGGCGCGAGGCGTTCAGCGGTGACGTGGTCTGCGTGGAGCCGGCGACCCGCTCGCAGGCCCGGCAGGACAATCAGCTGGCCGACTCCCGCAAGGTGTCCGCACGACTCTGGAAGACCCGCTGGTTCGCGGCCCCGCGGTGCGACGGCGACACCTGCACCGCGCCCGACGGCATCGCCCGTATCCAGCTCAACGGCGACCACTACAACTACGGTCAGGTGAGGGTCTTCGTCCGGCGCAACTCCGACAACCGCCTCCTGTGGTCCGCCACCGCCACCGCCCGCGCACAGCAGGGCTACGCCGGTGGTGCTTTCGGCATCCGCACCAACCTCAACGACTGCTCCCGCCGGGACCGCCGCCCCAACGGCTACGCCCAGGCCTACGACGTCGTCTCGGGCCGCTGGTCGGCACGTACTCCTGTCACGATCGGCTGCGCCGTGCTCTGAGCGCCCGAAGCCCGGGGGTGTCCGGGCCCCGACCAGGGGTGTCCTGACGTGGTTCCGGGGTGTTTGAGGGCGGCTTGCGGTGGCTCCACTTTCGATCCTTGTCACCGGTGGGCGGCGGCGTTGGCCGAAGTCGCCTGCGCCTGTGCCCGATTGGGGTGGAGCCACTGCAAGTCGCCGCAAGCCGGAGTCACGGACGCCGGCCTAGCCATCGAATTCCGTCCCTGCGGATCAACCGGGTTGGAAGAACGCGAGCAACTTCTGGCTGGCGTCCGGCGACATCAGTAATTCCTGCATGTCCGCGCACATCCGGGCGGCAGCGCTGGCGCGTTCGAACATCTCGGCTTCGTATTCCCTGACGGCGGCGGGATGGTCGTGAGGGTGCGCGGCCAGCGCGAGGCCGAGCAGAGCGCCGTCGAGCAGTGCCATGTTGGCGCCTTCCCCCACCGGCGGCATCAAGTGCGCGGCATCGCCGAGCAGCGTGACGCCCGGCGTCGACGGCCAGGTCAGGCCAACGGGGAGCGCGCTGATCGACCGTGGCAGGACCGTGTCGTCGCAGGCCGTGATCAGCGCGGTGAACCGTGCGTCCCAGCCGCTGAGTTCCTCGATCAGCCGCGCCCGGGCCGCGGCCGGATCGTCGAACGGGATCCCGCTGGTGGCGAACCAGTCCTCGGCGGTGTTGTAGAAGCTGAGGCCGATACGGACGCGGCCGTCGCCGTTGCGCTGTGCCGCCAGGGATTTCCCGTCGCCGAGCACCCAGTAGTTGCCGCGCCCGACCATCGCCGCGAGGTCGGGGTGGGTGCGGTCGATGTCGGGAATGCCAAGCTCGACGACGTTCTGCCCGATGTGCGCCGGCCGGGCGTCGGTGAGCAGGGAACGGACCCGTGAGTTCGCGCCGTCGGCGCCGACGAGCAGGTCGTACGTCGCGCTGCTGCCGTCGGCGAAGTACAGCACGCCGTTGTCGGCGGACTCGAACGCGTGCCCCCAGCGCACCGCGTGTTCAGGAAGGGAGTCCAGCAGCAGGTTGCGCAGATCGGCACGGTCCACCTCGGGACGCTCAAGCGGGGCGTCCTCGGGGGTGTCCTCCTGCAACAGCAGGGTGCCGTCCGGCTCCAGAAGCCGCATGTCCTGCCCCTCGACACGGGCGATCGCGTGGAACTGGTCCATGAGACCGGCCTCGCGCAGCGCCCGCTGCCCGGAGTGGATGTCGAGCATGCCGCCCTGACCGCGTGCGTCACGCGACGACTCGCGTTCGTACACCACCGCGTCGATGGCGTTCACGTGCAGCACCCGGGCAAGGGTCAGGCCGCCCAGGCCTGCTCCGACAATGGCGATGGTCATAGATGCCCCCTCGATGCACTGTATCCGTCAATACACTGTATCGCTCCCAACGCTGTATTGTCGTCGGCATGTTGGTGTGGGAGCGGCCGGAGCCGCCGGAACGACCGATGCCGGCCCCGCTGAGCCGGGAGCGGATCGTCCAAGCGGCGATCCAACTCGCCGATGCGGACGGCCTGGACGGGGTGTCGCTACGTAAGGTCGCCGCGGCGCTGAACGTCGGACCGATGCGGCTGTACGGCTACATCGACACCAAGGAGGAGCTGCTCGACCTGATGGTCGACGCGGTTCACGCGGAGATCAGGCCGACCGGAGACAGTTGGCGAGAGGTGCTGTGGTCCCTTGCCGACGCCATGAGGCAAGCCGCCCACCGGCACGAATGGCTCGCCGACCTGCTCGGCGGGCGCCCCCAGCTCGGGCCGAACACGCTGGCCAGCGGAGAGTCCGTGCTGGCCGCGATGAGTGGCGTCGACCTGGACACGGTCGTGCCGGCGGTCGCCGCGGTCAATGCGTACGTGATCGGCGCGGTACGCCGGGAGATCACCGAGCGGCGCGCCGAGCGGACCTCGGGGATGGACAAGCAGCAGTGGCAGGCCACCTTCGGGCCTTATCTGCAGCGGACCTTCGCCACCGGCCGATTCCCCGCGCTGGCCTCGCTCGTCCACGACGGCCCCCACCTGGACGCCGACCAAACCTTCTGGACCGGCCTCGACTTCCTCCTCGACGGCATCGAGGCCCGCGTCTCAAGCTGACGGGTGGCCGGGGGAGAGACGAGTGCGGCCCGTGGTTGCGGTGCCGCTTGTTGGCAGACCGTCCACCGTACGCACAGGTGGACGTCGCCCCGGCGGTCATTTCACATCCCTACGGCTGGGTTGGCCAGAGGAGCGCCTGAGCGACGATGACTCTCTCACCGTTGAAGGAGATGGCAGGACCTTCATGTAGTTCGTAGCCAAGGCTGATCGCTTCGCTCACACGTTGGCAGAACGTGGCGTCGTCCGGCCCGGTCAAGACCCGGTAGATCGGTAGTCCGTCTGGTGGCGTCCTCATGAGGTGAAGGATGCCAGATGCACCCGTTCACCGGGCCGGCCCCTCTCCGCCCGCAGCGAGCAGCCGTTCACCCTCATTCCGGCCCCGGCGTCGGCCCAATCGCCGGGCCGGACGGCCCACCGGCGGCCTCCCCCGATCGGGGGAGCGAATTCTCCCGCCTTCCCGCGATGTGCCGTTGGGCCCCGGAAACCAGAATCGGGGCCACACCAGTTGACGGGACGAAGGACGAGCATCATCGTGCGAAGCAGAAACACCCGCAAGGCTTCCCTACTCGCCGTCGGCCTCGCGGCGGCCACTCTTACGGGGCTGACGCCCGCAACGGCGTTCACCGCGTCCACGGCATCCGTCGCCTCCACTGCCAAGGACCCCCTGCGGCAGTACACGCAGCAGAAGCTCCAGTGGAAACGCTGCGACGCCAAGGGCCCCGCCACCTTCCAGTGCACGACGCTCAAGGTGCCGCTGGACTACAGCGACCCCGGCGGCAAGACGATCGGCCTCGCGATATCCCGGCTGAAGGCGGGCAGTACGAAGGAACGTCGGGGCGTTCTGCTGCTCAACCCGGGCGGTCCCGGCGCACCGGGACTGCGTCTGCCCACCGACCCGGCCATGAACTTCCCCGCGGAAGTGCAGCGGCGCTACGACCTCGTCGGCTTCGACCTGCGGGGCGCCGGGCAGAGCACCCCCGTCAGCTGTGGGCTGACCGCCGAGGAGCAGGCTGACCGGCCGTACAAGGCGGCGACTTTCGCGAAGGACGTGGACCGGGCCCGTACCGTCGCCGAGAAGTGCCGGGCCAGGGCCGGTGACAAGCTGCCGCATCTCACCACCCGCAACGCCGCTCGCGATATGGACGTCATCCGCGCCGTGCTGGGTGAGAAGAGGATCTCCTACCTGGGGTACTCGTACGGCACCTATCTCGGCGCTGTCTTCATGCAGTTGTTCCCCCAGCGGGCCGACCGGTTCGTGCTGGACAGCGCGACCGACCCTACGCGGATCTACCGGGGCATGTTCCAGGACATGGCGAAGGCCGCCGAACAGGCCTTCACGCGCTGGACCGCATGGACCGCCCGTCGGCACACGGCGTACGGACTGGGCGACACCCCGGCCAAGGTCCGTAAGACCTATTGGGATCTGATCGCGCGGGCGAACCGCGAGCCCATCCCTTTCGAGGGGCAGGCCCTCACCGGCGACGACATCCGCGCTGACAACAGCACGTTCTTCCACGTACGGAAAGCCGCCGAACGGATCGCCGGGCTGAAGGACGCGGCCGAGGGCCGGAACCCGGCTCCGATCGGCACGGCCGGTCAGGCCCAGGAGCCCGATGACAACTTCGCCTCCATCGCCTGGTCCTTCATGTGCGCCGACACCCGTACCTGGTCGCACCATCCCAAGCGCTACCGCCGCGAGGCGATCCGCGACAAGGCCCGGTATCCGCTGTACGGCGACTTCTCGGCCGCCATCACGCCCTGTGCCTTCTGGCAGCAGGGCAGCGAGCCGCAGACCAGGATCGACAACACGGTCGGTGCGCTGATCACGCAGAACGAGTGGGACTCCCAGACGCCCCTCTTCTCCGGCCGGGCCATGCACCGGGCCCTGCGCGGCTCCCAGATGCTCACTGTCGCCGGTGGCGAGGGACACGGCGTCCTCTACGCGCCCGACGGCAATCCGTGCGCGGACGAGGCCGCAACGGTCTACCTGAGCACGGGCAGGCTCCCCGCCAAGGATCTGACCTGCCAGGCCACGACCGGCCAGAAGTAGCAACCCCGCACGCTCCCGGAGTTCACCCCAACCCACCCAAGACCACGAGTAAGTGCGCGCTGACCGGCTCTTTTGTGAGGGGGTAGATCAGGTCGTACGGTCTGAGGCCATGACCGAGTCAGCTCACGATCCCCGTGTCCTGCGGGACCCCTACGCGACGTACGCGGCCATGCGGTCCGCATGCCCGGTCCAGTCCGTGCCCGCCGGTTCCGGAGGGCGTGCCAACTACCTCGTCACGGGCTACGCGGAGGCCCGGGAGGCCCTCAGCGACTCCCGTCTGTCGAAGGACACGAGCGTCTTCTTCGCGGGCAAGGAGTCGCGGCGCCGACTGCATCCGGCGGTGGCTCACACCATGTTGGCCAGTGACCCGCCCCGGCATACCCGGCTACGGAAGCTGGTGACCAAGGAGTTGACGACCGGGGCCGTCAACCAACTGCGGCCCTTCATCGCCCGGGCCGCCGACAAGCTGCTGGACCAGTGGCCCGTCGGCGGACCGCTCGACTTCGTGGCTCACCTGGCGGTTCCCCTGCCGGTCATCGTGATCTGCCAACTGCTCGGAGTGCCACTCGCCGACCGGTCTGCGGTACAGGACTGGTCCGCAGAACTGTTCGCGGCGGGAGAGTCTGACGTCATCGACGCGGCCTCACACGCGTTGGCCGGATACATGACGGACCTCATCGCCGCCAAGCGTCTCGACCCCGGCAACTCGCTCCTGGACCGGCTCATCTCGGCTCGGGACGGAGAGGACCGCCTGGGCGAGGAGGAACTGGTTTCCCTGGCCGTGCTGCTGCTCGTGGCCGGACACGAGACCACCACCAACGCTCTCGGCAACGCCCTCTTCGCGCTGTTCCAGCATCCGGCCGTGCTGGATCGCCTTCGGGAGAATTCGGACGCGGTGCCTGCCGCGCTGGACGAACTGCTCCGCTTCGACTCGGCGGTGAGCATGGCCACCTTCCGGTTCACCACGCAGGCCGTCACGCTCGGTGGCACCGAGATCCCGGCCGGTGTCCCGGTCCTGGTCGCGTTGGGGGCAGCCAACCGCGACCCGGCCCGGTTCCCGGAGCCGGACCACCTCGACCTGGACCGGGACGCGGCCGCTCATCTCGCGTTCGGTCACGGTATCCACCGGTGTGTTGGCGCCCCCTTGGCCGTGGCCGAGCTGGAGATCGCCCTGCGAGCGGTGCTGACCAGATTCCCCGGAATCCGCCTCGCCGTACCGCCCGACCGACTGGAGTGGCGGCGCACCCGTCTCGTCCGTGGGCTGGTCTCGCTTCCCGTGCTGCTCTAGGGCGAGGCGGCGCACCGGGGTGTCGGGAGGCCACAGCCGTGGCGGCGTGCGGGCGTCCCCGGCTCAGGGTGCGGTGGCTTCCCAGGCCGCCTCGATCATCTGGAAGATCTCGTCCACCGTGGCCCGGGGATCGTCCGCCCGGCAGGCCATTGCGTACGCATCGATGGTGAACCGCGCGGTCGCCCCGCAGGCCGTCGCACTCCGGGACAGGTGGGGATCGGCGGCCAGCGCCGCTGCCAGCGCCTGCGCGTGACGCAGGCTCATCGACTCCTCGTATTCCCGCAGGGCAGGTGATCCCTCGATCATGCGCCGGACGGGGGCACTGCCCTCCGCCGTGCAGTGCTCCACCAGGGCTTGGACCTCGCGGTGCAGCGCCGGGATGAGCGGCTCGTGCGGAGGGCGGTCGGTGACCGCGCGCGTGAGCCGCTGCTCGAAGTCCTGGTCGCGCTCGAACACCAGGGCCTCTTTCGAGGCGAAGTGGGCGAAGACGGTGGTGACGGCCACGTCGGCCTCGGCCGCCACGTCACGGATGCCCACGGCGTCGTACCCGCGCTCCAGGAAGAGACGCAGTGCGGTGTCAGCGATCTTCTGACGGGTCGCGGCCTTCTTGCGTTCGCGGCGTCCGGACGGCTCGGTCATGGCCTGACACTACCAGGTAGGAATCCCTAACCGTTGTGAAACCCTAACGGTTACGGTTAATTTCGACCGCATGAAGAAAATCAGCTTCGCCGAGTTCGGCGGTCCCGAGGTCCTGCAACTGGTGGAAGCCGAGGAGCCCCACGCGGGCCCCGGCCGGATACGCATCGCGGTACGGGCCGCGGGCGTCAACCCCGTCGACTGGAGGATCCGGGAGGGCCAGGTCCTGGGCGCCCACCCGGTCGAACTGCCCGCCGGGGTTGGACTGGACGCCGCCGGGGTGGTGGACGAGGTCGGCGAGGGCGTCGACGGGGTCGAGGTCGGCGACCGCGTGTTTGGCGAAGGCGCCGACACGTACGCCGAATTCGCCGTGCTGTCGGCCTGGGCCCGGATGCCCGAGGGACTGGCCTTCGAGGAGGCCGCCGGGTACCCGTCGGTGGTGGAGACCGCGCTGCGCATCATCCGCGAGGTCGGCGTGCGGCTCGGGCAGACGCTGCTGGTCAGCGGCGCGTCCGGCGGCGTCGGGTCGGCGGTGCTGCAGATCGCCCGCGAGCGCGGCATCACGGTGATCGGCACGGCCGGGGCCGCGAACCAGGACTACCTGCGCGGCCTGGGCGCCCTCGCCACGACGTACAACGAGGGCTGGGTCGAACGGGTGCGGCACCTGGGCCGGGTCGACGCGGCCCTCGACCTGGCCGGCTCGGGCGTGATCCGCGAACTCGTCGAGCTGACCGGGGACCCGCGCAAGGTCGTCTCCATCGCCGACCTCGGTGCGCCGCAGCTGGGCGTCCGGTTCTCCGGCGTGGCCGGGAGCGTGCCGGACGCGCTCGCCGAGGCCGTCGACCTCATCTCCCGGGGCAGGCTCCACATTCCGGTCGAGAAGTCGTACCCGCTCACCGAGGCAGCGGCGGCGCACGCCGACAGCCGCGCCGGCCACACCCGGGGGCGCCGGGTCCTGGTCGTCTGAATGGGCCCGCCCGGCGTCCCGCGCCGAAAGGCCGGTCACCTGCGCGTTGATCGTCTATTGATTGGCGGCTGGCCTACTGAGGGCCAGTGTTCGGTTCGCGTCCTAGGAGAGCCATGGTGGTCAGGCAGGTAGTTCGAGTGGCGGTCGGTGTCGCGGCGGTCTTGGCGCTCGGCGTCGCGGGCGCGTCGGTTCACACGGATTCAGCCCCGCGCGATGCGGCGGGATCTGCAGGCCCGGTGACTCCTGCGGGCTGCTCTGGCGTCCCGGCGGGCTGCACATGACAGGGCGGGGTTCCCGCTTCGGCAACCGGTATGTGAGGGATGGATGACGGACATCGTGACGCGTCGGCTGCGGCTACGGCGGTTCAGCCGTGACGATGCGTCGGCTCTCTCCCGATATCGCTCCGATCCCTGTGTCGCCCGCTACCAGTCCTGGCGTTCGCCGATCGATCAGGCGGAGGCGGAGGCGATCGTCGCGGGCTATCTCACGGAGAGTCCCGACGGGCCTGGTGTGTTCCAGTACGCGATCGAGCGGCACCGGCAGCCCGGCTTGATCGGTGATCTCGCTGTCGCGCGAGAGAGCGACTGCGGTCAGGCGGTGGTGGGCATCACGCTGGCGCCGGACATGCGGCGCCGGGGCTACGCGACCGAAGCGATGACCGCTGTGATCGACTGCCTCTTCGGCACGGTGAAGTGGATCACGGCCAGCTGCGATGTCCGCAACACCGCCTCCGCGAAGCTCCTTCGACGCGTGGGCTTCGAACAGTGGGGTCGGGAGAAGCGGTACGTGGAGCAGCGTGGCGTTCACGCCGATTTCCTGCTGTTCAGGATGCCGGGCGAGCAGTCACGTTGCCCCTCATGAACCTGCCGGGAACCAGTCGGGTTCCACGGGCAAATCACCGAGCGCACTCACGCGCAAATCACAACAGGAGGACAGCATGGTGGATCCGGGCCGCGTAGGAAGCCGCGTCGCGCCGACCGACGAGAAGGACAGCGGCGACGCCGTGGACGCACCGACTCAGCCGGACGAGCCGGGCAGCGCTGACGAGCCCGAGGCGTAGTTCGCGGATCGTCCGGAGGGCTTGGCGTTCAAGGTGGCGGCCTTCTCAGTGGTTTCCCTCCGCAGAGAAGGCCGCTGCTTGCCGCAAGGGGCCTGCCGGCGGCCGGGGCCAGATGGGGTGGAGTCTGGAAACCCGTGCCTCGACGACGCGCGAGGGCCGACCTCGGTACGCCCACTCATCCGGTCGCGGGCGGGGGTGTGTTGACGACGCCGAACGGCACGTGGACGCTCGGGGTTGCCGGTGCCGTGCCGTTGAGGTGGGAGACCTGGTCGTCGAAGAAGATGTGCGGGTCGAGGGCGTGCATCACGGTGGCCTTGTCGATGCCACCGAGGAAGAAGGCGTCGTTGACGCGAAGGCCCCACTGCTTGAGGCTGCGCACGAGCCGTTCGTGTGCCGGGGCGTCCCGGGCGGTGACCAGCGACACCCGCAGACGGGGCTGGTACGACGGGTCCTGGCGGCGTGCCTCCTCCTCGCGGCGCTGGATGCGGTTGATGCCCGCGAGGAAGTCCTTCAAGGGACCGGGGTCGTGAGCCGTGGTCACGTTGCGGACCTCGTGTGCGCGGAACGCGTCGATGCCGGCGTCCTGGTAGATCCGCTCGGAGGCGTCGTCCGCCACGACGCCGTCGAAGTCGAAGGCGATGCGGAGTTCCCGGTCGGCGTCGTCGTCGACCCTCTTCGTCTTGAGTACGTGCCCCGCCGGCAGCCCGTCGGCCACCGCCTCGCGGACGTCCGAACCGTTGGCCGACAGGAACAAAGACATGTTCAGGGCGGGCATGAACCGGTGTGGCGACCGCCCCTGCCGGAAGACGGCCCGACTGATGGGCAGGCCGTGCGCCGCGATGGACCGCATGACACGGAGCCCGGTGTCCGGGTCGTTGCGCGACAGGATGATGACCTCGACAAGTGGGTCGGAGGGGCCCGCGAGGTCGTTCAGCGACAGCAGGCGCCGGACGAAGGGGAAGGCCACGCCCTGCTCCAGGACGTCGTCCAGATGGGTCTCCTGGTATGCCCGGTACGCGGCCTCGCCCTGCTCGCGGAAGACCGCATCGCAGTCAGTGAGGTCGAACAGGGCGCTGGAAGCGATCCCGATGACGAGGCGGTCGGACAGGTCGTACTTCATCTCGCCCCCTGCTGGCACACGTGCAACATCGAGAGGGTTATCACCTTTTCGCATATGCCGAAAACATGTGCGGCCACCGGGTGGGGGTGTGGGCAGGGAGCAAGGCCTTGAGCAGCCTGGCTCCGGCTCGGGCCGCTCCCCCTCTGCGCAGCGCCGACAGCCGGGTGCGGCGTTTGCCCGCGTGAGGGGGAGAGCGGCGGGCATCATGGGGTGGTGGCTGACCACCAGGCGAGCAACACCCGTGAGTCCACATCGACGCAAGTGCTGGCCGCGGCGTTGAGCAACCAGCAGATCGACCCCGGCCAGGTGCTCACTCCCACGCAGTTGCTGGCTGCGGTGCTGGTGCTGCTCGTGGTCTCCGTTCCCGCGTTCATCGCCGGTGCGGCCACGACCACCTCGCCGGGCTGGGTGCCGGCGATGTTCGCGGTCGCGGCGGTGCTGGACGTCCCGCTGGCCCTGCTCTTCGTCTACCGGCTCTTGACCAAGCACCGGCAGCAGATCACCAGCGACGCGGTGTACGAGCGGGCGGTGCTGCGGGTCCCTCACGCAAGCCGTGACCTCGATGAATCACTCACTCACGCGGGGATCGACACCGAGGGCCTGGTCAGTGGAACCGCCACCGTGGACCAGCAGGTGCGCACAGCCCTGGAACAGATGGAAGCGGTGATGAGCATCCTGCGCGATCGTGCCGCAGACGGCGCTGTGCCGCCTGATGTCGAACTGAACCTGGCCAGGGCGCTGATGGCTGAACGCCGGTGGGCAGAGGCGGCAGAGCACTTCGACCGGTACGTCACTCAAGTCGAGGTGGACTGGGAGGTTCATTTCGTACGGGGCGTCGCCCACGGCAATACCCGAGGAGGACCGTCGTCCGACCTCTCCGCATGGCGGGCGTACAACGAGGCGATCGCCCTGCTGCCGGACGAGACGGAGCCGAATGTCAGCGCGCGGCTTTTCGCCTACCGAGGGGCGATGGCAAAGCGCCTCGGTCGATACGACCAAGCCGAGTCGGATCTACAACTGGCCAGGCGGCACGCCACCGCCAACTACGAGATCACCGACATCGCCTACAACCTGGCCGCGGTGTACGCCCTGGCAGGCCGCCGCGACGAGGCACTCGCCGAACTACGCACATTGCGCGACCTGGGACACATCAATCTCGTCCGTGGGCACTTGGACGACTACTTCAGCACGTTGCGCCAAGACCCTGAGTTTCGGCGGATCACAGGGATCTGATGGCGCTGGCGCGCACAGGTTTGCGTCCGCTCCGCTGGAACCGGCCATCCCGTCTTCGGCGCAGAACCATTGAACGCCTGGGAAAGGATCGAACTGGTTTGGCGGAGGGCCCCGGCGGGTTCTTGCCGCCTGCCCCGAGCTGCTCATGACGACGATCCTGGCGGCCGCGTACTGTACGGGAGAGGCTCCTGCTGGTGTTCGTCGACTGTTCTTGGGAGACTGACGGTACGGCGCGGCCGGTCGGGTCAAGAAGCGGTGTGGGTGCCAGCCGCACGCGTGGCATGCGGGCGATGCCTTCGCGAACCCGCCGGGTCAGCGGACACGATCACGCTGATGACCTTCCTCAAGACGTGGCCCGGGCCGAGATCCAGTGGTCGTCCCGGGCGAATAGCGGACCGTACGGACGTACTGGGTACGGATACTCACGACACAGCCACGGCTGCGCCCGACCATGGGGACAGACACGTCTCCTGGAGGGACCCGATGCACGCTCGTACCCTGATGCGCCTGACCTTCGCCAACCCGGCCTCGGCGGTCTACCTCGGGCTCTTCGGCGCCGCCGTCGCGATCGCCACGGCCGTCACCGTCTTCAGCCCGGACCCCGGATTCATCTGGGTATGGCCCGCCTTCTTCGCCTTCCCCACCCTGTTGTTCGCCGTAGTGGTCGGCGAGGCGGTCGGGGGAGCGGGAGAGGTACCCACCTGGCTCCTCCTCGGCGGGCTGGTCGCCTGTGTGCTGGCGCAGTCGCTCTGCCTCGGAGTGCTCGTGGAGGTCCTACGCGGCCGCCGCCGGGGGCTCACGCAGCCACACTGACGGCGAGGCCCGCGCGCCCCTGTTCAGCGTGGCCGTCGCCGGAGAGGTCACCGTGCTGCTGGCGCCGGGGCCAGCCCGGGCTCAGGTGTACAAGAGGAGGAGCGGGCCGTCGGCCTCCGGCGGGACTCGCGCCGCCTCAGCCCCCGGCGATGATGCTCCTTGCACTGGAGTCCGCGGCCAGGCAGCACGGTTGTCCGCGGACAAGTCCTGTTGTCCACCTGCAGTTCAGCGGCGACCTGCGTCGATGCCGGCATCGTGGTCCGGACAACGGCGGCTCTGGGGAGAGTTGCTGTCGTCAGTGAGAAGCAGTGGCGATTTACCGAATGAGTGCTGCGGATGGCGCGCCCGTCGTCCAGCGGAGCCGTAACGGCAATCCCGGTCAGGGCTGGTACGGGCAACTCCCGCCGCAGGGCAGGAGCAATGCCGGTCGCCGCAGCCTGCCGGGCTCACCGGCCCGGGAGTTGGCGTCGCTGCTTGGCAGCGAGCATGTGCCGTGCAGAAGGAGAACCAGATGAGTGGCGAACGGCCTGGAGCGGACGGCGAAGCTGCACTCCTGTATCCCCACGTGGGACCGGCCGCCAGCGTATGCCTCGCTCTCGCAGCCCTGGCGAGCAGCGTATGTACGTCGTGGGCACTGCGGTGAGCGGGCAGGCGGTGCTGCTCTTCGGGTTCCCGGCGATCGTCGGTGTGGTGGCAGGGTACGTGAGCGGTGGTCGCCTGGGCGGACTGCTCGCCACCCGGCTGCGGGCACTGTGGCTGGTGTGGCTCGCCGGCGCGGCGCAGATGGCAGAGTACGCCGTCGACCGTCTCGACGGCCGGCCGGGCCAGGCACTGCGCAGCGTGCTGCTGGCCACGGTCTTCGTGACGGTGCTGGGGTGGCTGCTCGCCAACGTGCGGGGACGCAGCCGCGCACTGAAGAGCGCCGCGTTGACGGCCCTGGGCGGCGGGTTGCTCAACGGCATGGCGATCGCGTTCAACGGGCGGATGCCCTACTCGCGTACAGCCGCGGCCGCCGCCGGCATCCCGCCGGGGCAGGAAACGGCCAAGAACATCGCCGCCGGGCGCGGCAGCCGACTGGCCTTCCTCGGCGATGCCATCCCCGTACCACCGCTCCACGCGGTCATCAGCGTCGGCGACATCCTCATCACGCTGGGAGCCGCCGCAGTCATCGCCACAGCCATGCACCAGCTCACACCACCACACACCACGGAGGCAAGACATGACTCAAACGATCAACGTACGGCGCCTGATGACGGCGCTGTTCACCCTGGCCACCTTCGCCGTGCTGCTCTACACCATCGGAGCCCCCGACTGGACCGGGGGCTGAGACCTCAACCCGAAAGGAGACCGACGTGATCCGAACCATCAGCGTGCAGCGTTTGGTGACGGCGCTGTTCACCGTGGCGACCTTTGCCCTGCTCCTGTACACCATCGGAGCCCCCGACATGACGGGTGGCTGAGAGCTCACTCGGAAAGGAGACTGACGTGACCCGAACCGTCAGTGTGCAGCGTGTGATGACCGCGCTGTTCACCGTGGCCACCTTCGCCCTGTTGCTCTACACCATCGGGGGCCCCGACTTCGGCGGCGGCTGATCCGCTACGAAAGGGGTCAGCTGGCGTGGTGGATTTCCTCACCGCAACAGCCCGACCCCAGCCTGCTGGATCACTTGGCCAGCCAGGATGCCGGGTAGCCCTGGCTCCTGGCTGGTTGCGGTCGCGGCCATAGTGGTGAGGGGAACGTCTGAACGGATGAGTGCACTGAAACCCTGGTGCTCCTATCCGTCATCCTGGCCATACTGTGCAGACCAGCCGGAGACGTAAGACGTAGAGCGAGCAGTGATGAACCACCACGACCGTGCGAACGGGGCAGAGCCGCGTGCACTGCTGATCACCGGCACCGTCGGCGTCGGCAAGACTTCGGCCGCCGATCTGCTGGGCGATCTTCTCTCTGACGCCGGTGTGCCGCACGCGGTCATGGACCTGGATCGCCTCTGCCAGTCGTGGCCCGCCCCTGAAGACGACCCGTTCAACTTCGCTCTGCTGCTGCGCAACCTGCGGGCCCTGACCGCGAACTTTCTCGACGCCGGTGTGGAGCGGCTCGTCCTGGCCGGAGTGGCCGAAAGCACGGCCGACCGAGACGCCTACCAGGCAGCCATCGGCATGCCGCTCAAGGTGTGCCGCCTGACGGCGGACCTTCCCGTCGTGCACAGCCGGCTCAGGCACCGCCATGAAACCGACAACGACCCCGAGTCCCTGCCCTGGCACCTGGAACGCGCCGACCAGCTCGACAAGGTCCTCGAACAGGCCGACATCGCCGACTTCACCATCGACACCACCCACGTTGCGCTCCCGGCCGTTGCCTCCGCCATTCTGAAGACCGCTGGTTGGACCTGACCCGACCCCGACTACGCCGGGGGTCGTGGCGTCTTGTGAGAGCAGGCCGGGGCAGTGGGCGGGCCAGGAGTGGATTCCGTATCCCACAGGGGAGGGTGCATACACCCTGGTGAACCGGAATGGTGGAAGCGCCTGAAGGCCATCGTTCTGCGTGGGCAGCCTGGCCGCTCGTCCCCTCCTGAGGGGACGAGCGGCCAGACGCCGACGTGATGATGGGCGCTCCGGTCAGGGCCCGGTGTCTCCCGGGTGGGTACAGAGGCCGCCTTGGTAGTTGCTGTCGTACCAGGCGCCGGTGGCGTCGAGGTCCAGGTTGGTGCGGCCCGGTCCCACGCAGCGGTGGTAGTTGGACCGGGGCCACCGCTTGACCTGGATCCACACGTTGGTGTTGGTGGCGCAGTGCTCGTAGTAGGCGCGTTCGCCTCCCCTGCTCTCGTTCCAGCCGCAGCCCGCAGCGTAGGTCTTACCGGCCTCGGAAAGCGCCTGGACGGCCGGGGCAGTGGCGGCTCCCGCGCTGGCCGAGGCCGGCATTGATGCCAGGGCGCCGATGGTCAGCGCTGCTGTGGCGGCAACTGCTGTGCAAAGTCGTGCCTTGAGGAAAGTCATGCCACTACTGCTATCGGATACCGCTTGCCCCGGGACAGCGAAAAAGGATCAAACCCCTCGGACGAGGGATCGCCCTGCGGTGCCCATTGGCCCGTCTGCGCTGCCCGCCCCCCCGACGGCTTTGAGGAGACGCTGCGCGAGGCGCACCAGGACGTGCCGGTCAGCCGCTACGAGTTGTGGGCTGGCTGGCTGAGCAGCAGATAGCCCCGGCCGCACCAGCCCTATGTACTTGTGGCCTTCTCGGCCCTCCCCGCTCAGTCCTGCCAGTAAAACAGCAGGGTGTCGACGTTGAGAGGGTCGCGTGCGCCGAAGTAGTAGACGCACAGGTCGGTGACCCGGATGCCGCCGATGGCTGCGTGGATCCAGCGGAACCCAGCCTCCTCCAGTACCCGCCGAGCGGGATGCCGGTCGTCGTCGCTTGTGGCGAAGCGCCCGAGGGCACTGATGTAGATGTCCTCGTCGCCGCACGAGATCACGTGATAGGTGCCGTCGCCCTGCTGGTTGTGGTCCCCGGCGGAGACCGGCGGGTCCGGGGTGAGACCGCCCGCGGTCAACGCGGCGGTCGCACGTGCGAGTTGGTCGGGCAGGTCCGGACGGACGGGCGGCTCGGTGCACAGGGCTTCGAGGAGCCATCGGGGGTCGCTCTGCCGCTCGCACCAGGGGGCGTACTCGTGGACTATCGCCCGGCGCAGTTCCTCGTCCAGGCCCTCGACTTCGGTCCGCGGGCTGCCGAGCCGCTCGTCGATCCGGCGGGTCTCCGCGGTGTCCCCGGTGAGCCGATGGAGGGCGCAGGCCGCCCGCACCGCGGCCTCGGGGGCGGGCACGTCCTCCAGAAAGGCACGCAGCCGGTCCGGATCCGCGACGAGCGACTGGGCGAGATACGCGATGCCCCGGTCGGAGTCGGCCAGGTACGGCGTCACGTCCCGCCCCGCCCGGTGCCGTGTCCGCAGGGCGAAGCGGCGGTCCTCAGGTCGCTCCTGGCCGAGCTGGGCCAGGAGCGCGTCGGCGCCGTGGTGCTCCACCAGCCCGTCGAGGCCGGCCTCCCCGGTCTCCCGCCACCGCAGCCAGGGCGAGGCCGCGAGCGTGGACAGTCCTGGGGCGGCGGTCCGGTCGCCGAGCAGGCCACGGGTCTTGAGGGCCGCCTCGGCGACGCCGTACGCACTATCCCCACACCCCTCCACGGTGCGCAGCCAAGGTAGGAGCTCCGTCCGGCCCGCGAGGAGGTCGAGGAGTGCGATGCGTACTTCGGCCGTCTCGTCCTCGTCCCGGATCCGGTCGGCGAGGCCAGGGGTGTATGCCTCCGGGACTCGGCCGGCGAGCGCGTGCACACAGATCCGGCGGCGCCACCAGGCGTTGCCGGTGTCCAGAACGTAGCGGGCGAGGGCGTCGGGGTCGTGGGCGTGCAGGGCCGCGGTGTCGGGCTGCCCCCGCTCCGGTATCAACGTGTCGATCTTCCGCATCGGGCGATGCTACGTCCCTGGGACACCGAAGAGCCCCGGATTTCCTTCCGCGCAGGCGCTCCTGCGCGTCGCGATCCCGCCGCGGAACCAGCCGGGCTCGGTAGCGGCCTGGACGGTATGAGGCCTCGCCAGTCAGGGGCTGATGACGAAGTCCCAGACAAACAGCGCTGATCCTGCGAGAACCGCCGCCGTCACCAGGGCACCTGCCCCACCCATGATCTTGGCCGCTATCGGGCGCCGCTGGGGGTTCGCGTACCCGGCGAGCAGCAGTACTGCCGCGGGCCAGAACAGGAACACCCCCAAGAAGACGCCCAACACTCCCCATCCGAGGAGTGCGGTGAAGCCAGGTACGGGGACAGGGCAACGCGAGGCAAGCCCGGGCCCTGCTCAGGAGCCAGGTGTGTCCCAACAGGAGCCTGATGAGAGAGGGGAGTTGATCAGGTCTTGTGCAGTCGTTGACAGGAATACTGTTCGCCGGTGAAGAAGTTGAAGTTGCACACCTCGAACCAGATGTTCGCCACGCCGGAGAACTTGTCGGGCATGCCGGTGCGGGACTGGCTGTCCTGGTTGTCCACGATGATGTTTCTGTCGCTTCCCCATACGGAGTCAAAGTGCATCAAGACCCGGCCGCCCCATCCGTCGCCCGGCCACTGATCGCTGGAGGTGGGTTTGCGGTACTCGGCCGTGTACCAGCCATTGCCATCGGACCAGTACCGGTACTCCACGGAGCCGCGCGTGGCCTTGTTGGTGCTTTCTCCGGCGAACGTACTGAATGCGGGCAGAGCGGCCGGGCTGTGCGGCTCCGCCTGCGCCGGCACGGCGGACAGGACGGCGAACGCCGCGCCAAGACCGAGCCCCATGAGCGATGAGCAGATTTTCATGGACGTCTCCTCTGGCACTGAGATTGCCGCCTCACGCGGCAATCGGATGCTTCAACAGTGCTCAGGGGACGAGCAGTGGTCCTTGACTACCCGTGCACAGACATGGTCGATTCGTGCGCCCGTAGAACACCAGGCACTGCACGTTCACCGCCTACCACCCGACCCATGTCCGGTTCCGGCGATCGCCCGTCTCCCCTGCTCCCGGCGGCGGCCCTGCGCAGACCATCAACCTCCGTCGGTAGACCGTCACATAGGACCGAGGCTAGGACGAATCTAGGACGACCCAAGGACACGTGTCCGTAGCCTCCCTGTTGCCGTCGCGCCTGTGAGCAGCGGGGCATCAGCGCACCTGGATGGAGGGCTCGCCGCCATGGCTGCCGCTGGAGCGCTCCGAGCGTCGGCCCCCAGCCAAGCGGGGGGCCTGGTCCTGCTGCTCCGCGCAAGGCAGGCCCACGCCAGAGGACGGCTCAATCGCCACCGCTGGGCCACCGGCCATGCCGTTGCGCACGCGCCGTCAACACGAGACGAGGGGAAACCGTGTCTGCACTGACGACAGCACGCAAGTTCCGCCGCACCATCGCCATGACCACCGCCGCGCTCGCTCTTGTCGGCGGAACCGCATTCGGCGCCGCCACCACGGCGACGGCCGCTGACGCCGCGCCCGCAACCATCAACGACACCAGCGGCGTCGCTCACCCCGCGCAGCACCCCATCGCGCGCACGAGCACGACGAAAACGACCCTGACCACCGCGTGCAATCCGCGGATCTGGATCGGGGACCAGGCACCGTACGGCTGGCAGGGTTGGATCACCGCCGGATGGGTTCAGCAGTACTGGAACCAGTGCACCGATCACGTGGGTGTCTACTGGTGGTGGAACCAGGACTTCATCAACCGGGTCGGCGGTACGGCGACCATCAAGGTCAGCTCCCCCTACGGGCGGCTCCTGGCCTCGGGCTACGTCAACACGAGCATCACACAGTGGTACTTCGAGGCGTCCCAGTGGACCCACGGCACGCCGAGCCCCGACGCCTGGCGTGCCGGTGCGGAGGTCAACTCCAGCAACTGCACCCAGTGGGCTACGCTGCACTGGTATGGCGGCCAGGATTGGGATGGCGACCGCGGCGGCTGCAACAACCCGTACGCCCCGTACCCGAACGGAACCCAGCCGTGATCCGGCCGTCGTCGTGCTCCCACTCAACCGGCTGACCCAACCTGAGGGCCTTTCCGGCCGCAGTTTGAGGTGTCGCAGGGGCTGTCCAGTCAACGGCTGATCTTGGTTGTTGAGGGGGCAGTGGCTGGTGGTGGGGGTGAGTCGCTCTTCGAAGGTGACCTGGAGGGCGTTCAACGGCGCCTTCCAGCGCATCGTCCAGCGGCGTTGGCCCTTGCAGGTCGGGTCGGGACCGTATCGGATGCCCCGCCGGGTGGCGGGGCATCACTGGTGGGTGCGGCGGTGTCGTGGCCTGATAGCTGCTGATGCCGTGGGGTGACTACGCCGTTACCTTCTGCCCTGAGCCTGTGTCGCAGGCACGTGACGTGGGAGGGACGCCGCATGTCGAACAGCACGCCGCCGGTCACTGGAGGCCCCGATGGACCCACGACGACGCGGGAGGAGCGGGTCACACGGCTTCGGACTCTGCTGTCGGAAGCCCGCGCGGACACGCGTTGGGCGAGCCGCCTGCGGGCGAACCGGAACAGCAACATCCTGATCGAGATCGCGCTGCATGCCGCGGCCCGGCTCAGCGAGGGATTACCGCTGTCAGACCTCGAGCAGGACCTGGTCGACCAGATGGCGCGGGTGGTGTCCGTGGAGGAGGTCGCGGAGTACGGCAAGCTCTACAAGGACGCCCCCGCCGTCGGGGAATTGTTTCCCGCTGGCGTGGCGCGGATCGAGCTGGAGCGTTCCTACTCGATGGCGGACTACGCGGCGGACCAGGAGATCCTCGTCCGGGACATTCTGGCGCAGCCCAACGTCAACATCATCGACCTGTCCTCGCTGCCTCGGGGTGCACAGCTGAACAGTCCGGACAGCGAGGAGTTCGTCGCTGCGATGGGCGAGTACGGATCGGCGCTCACGGTGATAACGGGACCCCCGCCCGGCGTGGAGGCCCTCGCACCGAGCACCTTCACCCTGAGGGCGCACAAGTTCATGAGTGTGCGGGGATCCAACGAGATCGGCGCCGACGAGTTCTACTGGGCCTCGGGCGCGGGCAGCGACCAGGTTGCCCGCCGTGAATACCGGTCCCGTGTCTTCAGCGACATGTACACCGGCAACACCCGGGGCTTCAGCGACTCCGACATCCTCTTCCAGGGCCGCGTGGACCGGTTCTTCTACATGGATGTCGAGGCGTGGGAGGAGGACAGCGGCGGCATCTGGCGGGAGATCAGCAGGTTCCTGTACAAGATCTCCGACAAGGCGATGGAGGCCGCCGAACGAGGGCAGGCGTCCGGCGTTCCGGACGACAACGCCCAGGCGGCCGCCGGAGCCCTCGCACTGTTCGGAGTCGCCACCGAATTCATCGGCTGGCTCTTCTCCCTCTTCGAGAACAAGGACGACTTCGTCGCCCACCGCTCCTACGGGATCACCCGTGCCGGACTCGTCGCCCTCAGCCAGATCCCCCCGGGCGCCGGGTGGCCGGCCGGGCTGTCCGCCTACGAGTTCAACGGCGGCGGCGAAGGCCACCTCAGGCTCTGGATTCGCACCAGTTACCAGCCCGCGCCCGAACCTCACCCACGAAGCTACGCGCTCAGCATGAACAACACCGGAGCAGTGACCGGTCGACCGTACGCGGGCAGCGCGGACCAGAGCTTCAAACGCGTGTCGCAGGCGGACGGTTCCACCGGCATCCGCAACGGCTACTACAACCTCGCACTGAGCATGAACAGTGCCGGTGCGGTGACCGGCCGCCCGTACGTGGGTGATGTGGACCAGAGCTTCGTCCTGGTCCCGCAGGCTGACGGCTCCGTCGGTATCCGCAACAACTACCACAACCTCGCACTGAGCGTGAGCAGTGCCGGTGTGATCAGCGGCCGCCCGTACGCGGGCACTCAGGACCAGAGCTTCGACATCGTTCCCCAGGATGGCGACAACTCCACCGGCATTCGGAGCGTCTACTACCGGGCTCCCTGACCCACGGTGGACCACCACTCTGCGCGTCACGTTCAGCGCGGCCCAGTGGGCGAACAGCTCGTAGACGGTCTGCCACGGACCGTACCGCTCAGGCGGATCATGCCAGGGGGCGTCGGTCCGTAGCCGCCACAGCGCCCAGTCGACCTGCAGCAACAAGGGCTCTGTTGGCTCCCAATTCGCTCCCGCGCCGCGTCGGTCAACTCACCCGTACCATTCACAGATCAACTATCGGGCGATCCCTGACCGGAATCGGGCGCGGCGTTCGGTACGAAGAGGCTCAGCCGGTAGGTGGTCGGTTGGACCAGGCGCCCGCAGAACATGTCCGCTCGCACCGCCGTCCAGTCGATCTGGGTGTCCGACGCTCGCAGACGGCGGATGTGAGCGTTCCACTGCGACTCGTCCTGAGTCTCGAAGAGCACCTCCCAGCGACCCGCGTCAGGCGCGAAGCGAGCGGCCGCCCGCTCTGCTGCGTCCTGCTGCTCACGTTGCCTCTGACGTTTTCTCTTCCTCTGCCCTGGCACCGATCCAGCATCGCTGAGCCCCACCATCGCGGCAAGGGCATTACCTACTGCTCGAAACCAGTACGAAGTTGATCATTCGCCAGACAGCTCCAGGACCGCGACAGCCAACCGGGTCACCTGCACGGGTTCCGCCGCCTGCGGATCTCCTGGGAGGTACGCGACGCCTTTCACGGAGCGTGTTTCCGGCATAGGGCATCGTTGGGTGGTTGATCTCAACTTGGCTTGCGCCATACGGAGACGTGCTTCGCAGAGTCCTGGGTGAACGGCGACCCGTCCCAGTCCGCGACGCGGCGTTCCAGCTCGAGGCCGGCGATCCTTGCCATCAGGTCGAGCTCTGCCGGCCAGGCGTACCGATGCCGGGAGTTGCTGCGGCGGTAGCGGCCGTCGTCGCCCTCGCGGGTGAAGTGGTGTGAGACGAGAATCTGCTCGACCAGGTCGAAGGTGTCGAAGCCGAGATGCTGTTCCGAGACATCGAACGGTACGGCGACCTGGCCGGGAGGTAGGAACCGCAGTGGCGGCACGCCCAGCTCGATGACGAATCGGCCGCCGGGCGTCAGATGACGCGCGGCGTTGCGGAAGCATTCGACCTGCTCGTCCTGGGTGAGGAGATTCGTGATGGTGTTGTAGACGAGATAGACCAGGGTGAACTCACCAGGGACGAGTGTGGTGGCCATGTCCCCGATGGTCACCGGGAGCGTGACCTCGTCGGCCTTGCGCCGCAAGACCGCTGCCATGTGCTCGGACAGTTCGATGCCCGCTACCTGCACGCCGCGTTCCCGGAGCGGGACACCCACCCGTCCGGTTCCGATGGCGAACTCCAGGGCCCGGCCGTCTCCGGCGAGCTCGGCGAGGAAGTCGAGAGTCGGTCCGAGAACGGCGGCCGAGGACATCTCGGTCTCTTCGGCGTCGTAGCGGTCGGCGGTCGCACGGGTCCATAGCTCACTACTCGTCACGGGCGGCCACTTTGCCGGGCGCCGAGGGTCGCTGTCGACGCATTTACGTTCCACCGCTCCGATCACAAGGTCTGGGGGTGCAACGACACGACGGTGGCGCGGCCGTTCTGCTCGGCCCATCAACGTCGCGGTCGACCCACAGCGAGCAAGAACCGGACGGTCAACTCCCCGTGGTGAACAGCACACACCTACGATGCCGCCTTCCTCGCCCCAGAGCTCAAGGCGTCCCCTGGACAGTGGCAGGCGGCGATCGAGGCGGCTACGGGGTTGGAGGGCGCCCCGTGCTCAGCGAAGGGCGGGAAGGGTTCAGCGGCCGCACCGGGCGCGGACCGTGCCGGTCATGCCGACCCATGCCACGAGGACAACGATGGCAACAGCGATGGCCCCAAGAGCCTCCATGGGTACGGCATGCGTCACATAGAGGGCGAGCCACACCATGGACAGAGGGAAGGCTGAGCCGATCCACGCGGCCACCGGGAACCGCTTCTTGGGCCCGGCTTCGGAGCCTTCACGGGAAACCCGTCGGGACATCTGTGAGGACATGGATTCATTCCTTAACTTCTATGAACAGGCCGTGTGAACTGCCTGATCCGTATCCTGCCGGGAACTGGGTGCCCCATACAACCGGGTGACGGCTCAGCCTCAACGGAAGGTCGCCAAGCGGGGGGCGAGGTGGTCCTGATCGATGGCACCTTCCGCACCCGGTCGGCGTCCAGGAAACGTACGCCCCGTGGTCGTCACAGGCTTCCACGCCAGCCGCACCCGCCAACTGGCCCCGGCCAGCGGGAAGCCAACTACCTCCTCGTTGTCGGACACACCCCGTCGAGCACGGCTTCGCCCACCTCGCGAACTGGCAGACTCTCACCAAACTCGGCACCGACCCCGCCCAAACCGCCTCCCCGTACCGCCCCGTGCTCGTTCTGACGAACATCGAAGCCTGGTCCAGCTTGAGCGGTTGATCCGAGTTCTACCGGATGCTGACTGGTGGTCTTACAGAGGCGACCGGCACGGCTCGTCGCGCAGTGGCGACTCTCCGTCAGCGTGCCTCCCGATCGTCATGAGCAGTTGGCGCATGGCTCCGGAGGCCGTGGAGGCGTTCCTGGTTGCGGTAGGGAACGTTCCGGCCCTGGTGCGCTGGGACTTCAGCGGTTGGCCTGAGGCTCCGGAGGTCGGCCTCGGCCGCGGGGGCACGAGAGGCGCCTTCGTGACGGTATGTGTGAATGCGCGCGACCTCTACCTCGAAGAGCCCGCGGCAGACCACACGGTGTACGTCCACGTGAAGCAGGCCGAAGCCCAACGAGCCAACTGGCTGGCAGCGCAAGTCGGCCTGCAGGTCATCGGCGAGTTGCAGATGGCGTCCCTCTGAGTCGGGTTGCTCGCTTTGGTCGCCGGACTACCGGATCGGCGAGCGAGAGGACGGTGGGGGAGTGTGGCTTGGGGTGGGTGATGGCGCCGGGCCGGGGAAGTGCGGCATACAGGGCGTCGTTTTCCTGGGTTTTCGAGGTGATCGCCCGATCTCACTGGCGTCTCGAAAGGGTACGTATGGTGACTCTTGGTCATAATCGGGCGTCCCGAAGGTGAGCCGCCCCATAGGACCTATGTCACGTACGAGCGGGGTTCGTAGCTCCACGGGCCGCCGCACCCCCGTCCTTACATAGGCTCCCACCTGCACAAATCACCCTCCAGCGGCGCCTGGGGCGTTGGTGGTGTGCTGCGAGGCCCGCTAGTAGGTGGGGTCGTTGCCAGGCGGGCGGGGCGCCGGTAGAACTGGATGAGTCGCCGGGCGGTTCGGGTGTTTCTCCCCGCCGCTGGTGAATCCCTCTCTTTTGCGTGAGTGGCTCACGCATGCCTGTGGCGTGCCGCGATGGTCCTTGTTCCCGTTGGAAGGCTTCTCTGTGTCCCAGTCCGTCATCCGCCGTATCGCCGCTTCGAAGAAGACCCTCGCGGGTGCCGTCGTCGCCCTGGGTGCCGCCGGTTCGATGCTCGCCACCGTTCCCGCTCAGGCGGCTCCGGTGAGTGCGAAGGCGATCGCCCAGCAGATGATCAAGGACCCGGCGCAGTTCGCGGCGTTCAACAACATCGTTTCGCGTGAGAGCGGCTGGGACCACACCGCCACGAACTCCTCCTCGGGCGCGTACGGCCTGGTGCAGGCTCTGCCGGCGTCGAAGATGGCTTCGGCGGGTGCGGACTGGAAGACGAATCCGGCCACCCAGATCAAGTGGGGCCTGGACTACATGAACGACCGCTACGGCGGCCCCGTGGGTGCCTGGAACTTCTGGCAGACCCACCACTGGTACTAAGCCTCCAGCGGCAGCAGACACACACGAAGACGCTCGACCGGGAATACCCCGGCCGAGCGTCTTCGCGTATGTGCGGCGCGCACGGGGTGGTACCAAGTGTCGGGGTCGCTACCTGCGCCTGCGTGTCACCACCGGTGCAGGAAACTCCGGACGTCGTCATAGCCGTCCAGGGCCCGACCGTCCACGTCCGTCGGGTCCGCCTCGGCCCGCGCCGCCAGCGCCTCCGCCAGTGCCAGGGCTTCATCACTGAGACGCCCGAAGCGCCGGGCGGCGTGCCCCAGGCACAGGCCGGCCAGCCCGAGCAGTGGACTCCCCGGCGCAGCCCGCGTCCCGATCTGCACGCACCAGTGCTCGACAAACTCCGCGTCGTCGTCGTTCAACGCGGTCCCGACCATGACGCTCGCCGCCTCGCCCTCGGCCGAGCGGTCGAGCAGAGCCCGCTCCAGCATCTGGACCACGACCCCGTGAGGCAGAGCGGGAGGGTTCTCGAACCTCAGATGAGAGTGCACCCCGCGAGACTATGCGGACCGCGCGATCCACACTCGACCGGCAAGACCGAGGCGAACGTTGCCTGATGTGGCACTTAGTTGCTGCCGACCGGCGAGACCGCGATGCAGCCGCCCGCCGTCACGAGGCCCTGGCCCTTCTCTTCCTTGAGGACCTTGCCCTTGTAGGTGATCTTGCAGTTGACCTCGGCGCCGGACGGGTCCGCGGCGACGGGCATGACCGCGGGCGGCATGATGCCGCGCAGCGTGACGGTCTTCTTCCAGGGCAGCGCGGGCTTCTGGACGGTCTCGACCTTCGGCTTCATCGCCTCGCCGCCACCGCCGTGGAAGTCGATGGAGTCGACACCCTTGCCGGTGACCTCGTAGGTGACGTCGTAGGTCTCGGTCACGACCTTGTCGACCTGCTCGGCGGCTTTGTCAGCAGCCTTGTCGGCGGTCTTTGAGCAGGCGGTGAGGCCGACGGCGAGACCTGCGGCAGCGAGCGTGCACACGGCGCGGAAAGTGCGCTTCAAGGGTGGTTCCCCCAAGTTAAGCGGAATGTGTAATTCGGGTTGGTGCAGGCACACCAAATCGTAAAGGGAAGGTAAAGTCAAACCCGTCTGTGCGGCTCAGGGCGCGCTCTTGTCAGCGGCCACGGCTCTCCCGACACTGCGGCGTGTCGGGCCGGGCGGCCATGGGGGTGTGCGTGATGGCCGCGCGCAGCTGCGGGGCGCGGCGCAGTCGTGTGAAGTGGCAGCTGCTGCGCCGCAAGTCCACTCGGTCACCGTGATCTCGGTGAGGGGGCCACGCCAGGTCGGGTTGGGCGCTGGCCCCGTGCGGCGGGGGTCGGCCACCCGGCCACGCATGCCGGACCGGCTCTTTGGCGTGATCTCTATAGAAGTTATCGCCGGCAGGCCGTCAGGATGGCACTCTGCCACCCGTTGGTCACACTCTGCAGTAGAGGAGCTTCCTGCCATGTCGAATATCCCTGCCGAGCTCAAGTACACCGACGAGCACGAATGGGTGCGTACCGAAGCCGACGGAACACTGACGATCGGCATTACCGACCACGCCCAGAACACGCTTGGCGACATCGTGTTCCTGGAGCTGCCCCCGGTGGGCAAGCAGGTCAAGGCCGGAGACGCCATCGGCGTCGTGGAGTCGACCAAGGCCGCTTCCGACCTCTACACCCCGGTGACCGGCGAGATCGTCGCGATAAACGCTGACGCCGCCGACACTCCTGAAGAGGTCAACAGCGATGCGTACGACGCCTGGCTGTTCAAGATCAAGCTGGCGGCGGGCGCCTCTACTGACGGCCTGCTCGACGCCGCCGCATACGCGAAGCTGGTCGACTGACCACCTGTCACACGGCCCCGGCCGCAGCGTGCTGTGACGCCGAGGTGATCGGCTCGCAACCGGCACCGGCCGGGGCTGTCCTGAGCCTCGGCCGGTGCCGGTAGGCCGCGCACGTGCGAAGCCCTCTTGGGGCCTGGCGAGCGAGCTGAATGGTTCGCCCCTGAAACGCCTAAACCCAGACGCGGGGTCGGCAGATCGGGGGAGCGGTGTTGCTGCACGCCTGGTAGGAGGTGATGCGGTACGGGCCCGTCACCCAGTACTCCCCACAGCCGGACTGGCTGCCATTGTGGTCGTAGACGACGCCGCTCTCCCCGCTGGCCAGCCAGAAAATGGTCATGAAGCCGTCGCCGTCCGCGTAGGAGTCACAGGCATAGGCTCGCAGGTTGTTGTTGCTGACCCCGCCGTGCCCGCAGATGGACTGCCCGAACGGTCCACAGCCACCGAGCTTACTGTCGCTGTCCACCGCTGCGGCCGCAGGTGCCAGCCACAGCCCCACGCCTGCGACCGCTGCCACGACTCCACTCACCGAAACAAGACGCTTACGCGTTTTGGTTCCCACGTGTTCTCCTTTGCCCGGACTGTCGGTGTGGCCGAATACGGAACTCCCGCGCAGGGACAGACCAAGCGCGGTGACGCAACGCCCGTTGAGCGCCCCGTCCACCGAGAACCTCGTTCGACGGGGAATTGACCGCAAGCCGCCGACCGCATCCGCGCAGGCCCGTCGGCACAGAACCGGCGGACAATGGGGATTGTCCCCGGACAACCCCTCGTACTAGGCACTGTCCGATGGGCTGCGTCACCAGGCCAGCAGTCACATCGTTCCGGCCGGTGGGAGCCGGCGTGATCTTTCGGATGAGGAGTGGGTTCTGCTGGAGCCGCAACTGCCGAAGAACGTGGGTCGGGGCGGGCATTGGAAGAGTCACCGCAGGGTGATCAATGGCATCCTCTTCCGGCAGCGGACCGGTGGCCCGTGGCGTGATCTGCCAGGACGGTTCGGGAAGTGGAAGACCGTGCACGACAGGCACCGCAGGTGGGAGCCGGACGGCGCAGCGGCTCGCATTGGCCCGCCCGCGCGGGTGGCACAGGCGGCGGCGAACTGCTTGGCTCCCTACCCCGCCCGCGCTGCTCGGGAGGTGGGATCCCTGTGGGGCGGTTCCCCTCCGGGGAGCAGGCTGAAGACGGCGATGCTCGCGACCCACAGGAAGGCCAGTCCGAGCAGTCCGAGCAGCAGCCACGGCCAGCGCCCGCGGGTCTGTTCCAGCTCCCAGGCGCGGATCCGGTCCTGGCAGTGCGGGTTCCCGGCGTTGCGGGTCATGGTGCATTCGGGCTCGGGTGCCGGCAGGGCTTGGCTCGTGGCCTGCCCCGGGGCCGTGGGCGCGCGGTGTTCCAGCAGTCCGGGGTGGTTGTTCAGCCAGGTGGTGAAGGTGTCGCGCATGGCTTCGTGGCCGCGCTCGTTCGGGTGGAGGCTGTTGTGGATCCATTTGGCCGGGCTGAAGCGCTGGGAGGCGAAGCCGTTGACCGATGCGATGTCCACGAAGTTGATACCGGCTTTGCTTTTTCTTCCCTGGCACAGCTGGAGCTGGTGGTCTTTGAGGCTGTCCTTCATCTCGGCCAGGTACTCGATGCCCGCGTTGGCCTCGGTCGCGGCGTCGGACATCGTCTGGTCGACATCGTCGACGAATGTGTGGATGAAGTCCCGTTCGGTCTTCGTCAGGGCCACTCCGGTGCATGTGTCGGCTGGGGCGAGCGGCTGCGGGTAGGGCACCGCCACGATGGGTACGCCGACGGGCAGGGCCTTCCTGAGTGACCGGAACGTCGCGGCGAGGGCTCCTCGCACCTTTGGCAGGTTGGCTGTGAACGCCGACGCCTGGTCCTTGCAGCCGCCGGGTGCGATGCACGCTTCCCCGAGGATGGCGAAGCCGGCGTCGTTGCCTCCCAGCGCCACGATGACGAGTGCGGGGCGGAACGAGGATGTCTGACTGGTGAGTTGATCGATCTGGGTACCCGGCTCGCCGTCCTGCGCCTGGATCTTGGCGCCCGGCTTCCCCTTCTGCCCTTGGAGGAGGCGTGCATCGGCTTTCGCGATGACGTTGTAGGTCCGTGCCCCGGAGCATGCGAGGAACAGCATGCGGTCGAAGCGCCGGTCCTTCGTGGCGAGTGCCACCGCGTACGCGGAAGGCGAGCGCCGGCATTCGTCGCGGCCGCCATCGTCGGTCCCCTCGAAGTAACTGCTCGCGCCCTCGCCCGACATGTAGGAGTCCCCGATCGCCACGAGGACGCGCTGCCCTCCGGCGGGAATAAGGGCCTGTGGTGTGGGGCGCTCGGGGGGAGCCGCCGCGAGCATGCAGAGCGCCGCGAGGACGAGGGCGATGTCCGCGTGCGTGTTGGAGACGACGGCCAGCACCAGCACCAGCGCCGTGGCGACGAGGACTGCGGCCAGTACCCAGTCCAGATACCCCAGACACACGACGGCCAGGACGGCCAGGACGATCCCCGCGAGGCCCAAGTACCCGACGATACCGACACCGGCGTCGTCTCCCGCGGCAGAGCTGCGCCGACGCAGCCGACGCACTCCCCACTCGGACAGGACGTTGACCCCGAGCGGCAGGGCCACGAACAGGCCCAGGCCGAGGGCGACGAGCAGGGACAGGAAGAGGCCGCCCTTTGCCTTGGGCAGCAGGAAGGCAGCTGCGATTGCCGTCACCGCCGTCAAGGTGCACAGGGCCACACCCCACCACAGGAGGGCTTTCCTTGGCTGGCCGGGCTTGGCTCCCCGCCACGCTTCGACGAACCAACCCAGACCGAGCAGCAGCAGGACCGAGCCGACCAGCGGCAGGGCGTCCCCCTTGACGCCCGCCAGGTGGGCGACGAGCACCAGCACTCCTGCGGCGGTCAGGAACGCCGCCGCACGCACCAGCCAGCGCGGAGCGTCCCCGCCCGGCCCTCGCTGATGCCCGACCCACAGCTGTCGCGCGATGAAGACGGCACTGCAGACCCCGAAGACACACAGGGCCAGCCGCAGCTCCGGGAGAGGCACTCCGCGGCTCGACTCCACGACGAGCACCACGGCGCCGCCGACGAACATGACCCGCGGTCCCCACCACAGCAACATGTTGCGTCGGCCCCGTCGTTCGGCCGACGCCGCCGACTCGACATCGTTCATTTTCCTGCGCCTTTCGGCTGGTCGGAGGACGTCGGACGACGCTCGACGTGCTGGGCATCCCTTGGCAACAAGGGCTGCGGGGTTCGGGGAAGCTTCACCGGCCCTGCTCTGGCGGGTGAACACCCACACCAGTTCATTACGGTCGGGTCAGGCGGCGGGGATGCCGAGCACCTGGTGGACGCCAAGGGATCGGATCAGGCGGGTGGGTTGCCGGTGTGTTCCTAGCGGACCAGGACGGGTATGGGGGAGGCGAGCGCGGCGCGGGTCCGGCCTCATCTCACCATGACCAGGGCCTCCTTCGGCCCGGGTTCCCGGCCATCGGCAAAGGCGGCGGTCGGCTCGGACCTTCCAGGGTGCAGCCGGCCATCGCGAGCGAGGTGAAGGCGACAGTCGTCAGGAAGTCGCGACGGCGCGACCCTGACCCGTCGAAGACTTCTGGCATGGAGCCCACCGTCTCCCACATGCCGGACACCGGCGGGGCACCACGCTCCGAACCGCCGCCACGAGCGCCCGGTCGGCCGATCGGGCCAGCCGATCGGCCGAGGCTTCTCGAAAGTGTCGGCGTACACATAAACGTACGCGGTCGGGTGCGGACCAACGGCGCCTGTGGCAATCCGTGTGGTCGTGCGTGCGGCAGTGTCCCAGGTCAGGCGCCCACCTCGTGTCAAGGCGGCTCTTCGGTACTGGCTAGGCTTCTGCAGAGGAGGCGATCATGGGGATTGAGCTCGAACTCCATTCCACTCGGCCGGCGCGAAGCAACTGGGACATGTCCAGGGGCTCGTTTCTGCAGGGTTCGTACGAGCATGGTGAAGCGTTGGCCGGGGTGTTGGCCACACTCAAGGCGGACGGCCCTGGCAAGCTCTCGTGGGTGGATCCTTACGGCAACACACAGTTCAACGAGCAGGAGGCGCAAGCCGCGCTCGGCGAGATCGCCGACCTGCTGGAACGGTGTGCCGACGCGGCGCAGATGGCTGCCGTGACCGACCTCGCGGTGCTGCTGAAGTCCTGTGCGAGGACGCCAGGGAGCTACTTGTGGTTCATCGGGGACTGAGGTGCCCCGGGCGGTCATCGCTGACCCCCAGGTTCGCGAAGCCCTGCGGCACCGCCCGATCACACGGATTGCGGCAGACCCGGTGAACGTGCCCGGCGCCGGGCTTTCAGCGGGTCCACCGGGGAGGCAGTCCCGCTTCGGCACGCCAGTAGTCCGCGTCGTGAGGATCGGCTAGCCAGGCGGTCAGACGTTCAGCGCCGGCATGGAAGGCCTCGGGCAACGAGGTCTGCTCGCCGACCACGAGTCTGAGGGCGTCGACGTCATGGGTAGCGTGATCGGTGTCGCACCAGCAGGCCACGTTCACCGCCGCGTCAACCGCGAGGCGGCCCAGGTCGGTCCACACCACCTGAAGCAGGAACTCCAACTGGTCGCCCTCCTGGGCGCGCTCGATGACATACAGTCCAAGGATGATCGGCGTCCCCAACTGCGTGCCCGGGAAGGCGGCATGCTCGAGGATCCACTCCCAATCCGCCGTGTCTACACGAGCCGCGTCGACGGTGCCGGCCGCCAGATTCAAGGAATCCGCATCCGCATCCGCAGGCGACAGGAGAGGGAAGAGCGCGGTCAAGGGGACATTGCTGAAGGCGCCTCGCATCATGAGGTGATCATCCCTGTCTCCGAATCGCACCGCGAACCCTTCCGGGGTCCCCGCGCAGAAAGCCGCCCACGGCTTGGCCCGGCCAGCTGAGCACTTTCCTCCATACTTGGTTGGGCACCTCGACGAGTACGTCGACAACGGCGGGCAGGGGAACACCGCTTGACCTGCTTACCGGCCCAGAGGAGCCGACTGGCGTCCCTATAGCGTGCGTTCCATGATCGTCCTCGATGCGCTAGTCCGCCTCTGCCCGCCACCCGCCAGTCCGCCACCCCCGGTCGACTGGGCGCAAGCCGAGCGTGCCCTCGGGGTGACTCTGCCCGCCGACTACAAGCAGCTCGTCGAGACGTACGGCGACGGCATCTTCGACGAGACGATCTGGCTGCTCGTCCCCGACTCCGCCTACGACGACTGCGACCTGCACGCGCAGACCGCCGAACGGGACGAGATCCTGGCCGACCTGTGGGAGTTCGAGGAGAAGCCCGCCAGCCTGAAGGAGGCAGGGGCGAAAGTCCTGCCGTGGGCGTTCGAAGAGGGCACGGGAGCGTTCCTGTACTGGCTGGTGCGGCCCGGTCAGCACCCCGACGACTGGACCGTGCTCTACAACGAAGGGCGCGGCCCCCTGTGGGAGCACCACGACGTGGGATGCCTGGCCTTCCTGCTGGCGGTGCTCACCGGAACGGCGGAAACGGAGTACTTCGGCTACCTCTACGAAGTGCTGAAGCCGACGGAGCACCGCTTCGCATCGGCCGACGAGGTCCTTGGTGAGGGCCGGGCAGTGATCCGTCAGCCGCTCTCAAGCGCGGTCGGCGCCGACTACGCTCACCTCCATCATGTCTGGGCCAGCCCCTGGCCCTCGGCATGCAGCCCTTGATCAACCAACTCCGGCCGGGGGCCGTGAGAGCACTGATCCCTTCACTATGCTGACGGCATGATCGATGTGCCGATTTCAGCGCTGGAAGTCGCAGTGGTCGAAGCAGGGACCCGTGGCGTGGAGACCCTGAGGGACACCGCCAGCTTCGCTCGCAGGCTCGAACTACTGGGGTATCACCGGATCTGGTACGCCGAGCACCACCATTCGCCTGCGATCGGCGCGTTCCCGCCCGTGGTGCTGATCGCTCATGCGGCGGCCTCGACCTCAGTCATCCGGCTCGGGTCGGGCGGAGTGCTGGCGCCCAACCACGCGCCCATCATGCTGGCGGAGCAGTTCGGAACGCTGGCCGCGTTGCACCCGGATCGCATCGACCTGGGTATCGGCCGCGGTCCCGGCACCTTCGACGAGGCCACGGCGCGGGAACTGCGTCGCGGAGCTGGACCGGCGACGGACGCGGAGTACCACGACGACGTCGCTGCGATCCTGTCCTTTCTGGTCGACGAAGTGGCGCTCGGCTCGCTGCCGGAGCCATGGCTGCTGTGCTCGAGCACAGCAGGTGCCGCCCTCGCCGCGCGACTCGGCCTGCCGATCGCCGTCGCGCACCACATCCGGCCCGACAGCACCTTCGCGGTGCTGGAGCGCTACCGGGCGGCGTTCACTCCGTCCCGCTGGTGCGAGCAGCCCCGTGTTGTGGTGTGCGTGGAGGCGATATGCGCTGAAACGGAGCAGGAAGCGGCGTGGCGAGCCGGGCCCATGGACGTCGTCAAGGCCGGGCTGCTCAAAGGTCTGAGCGAGATTCCCTTTCCTACGCCCGCGGATGCTGCCACCCATCCCTTCACGGCGGAGGAGCGACAGGCGCTCGATGGCTTCCGTGCACAGCAGGCGTGCGGGACGCCCGAGGCCGTCGTACGCCGGCTCGCGCAACTGGCCGCCGAGACCGGAGCCGACGAACTCATGCTGACCACACCTGTCTACGACCTCGACGCCCGCGTGCGCTCCTACGAACTCATCAAGAAGCACTGCGAGGCCATGAAAGCACCGTAACAACCGCGCGGCACCGAACCGTCCGTCCTGACCCGCCCCACCAGAGCTGCCCCGCGCGTCGCATCAAGGAGGGCAAGATCCGACGCGAGATCGTCCGCTGTCACAAGCGCTATGCGGCCCGGGAGGTCTTCCACTTGGGTCGGACGGTACCGCCAGGGGACCTCGCTCAAATGCGTTGCGTCGTGGCCGCCAACGAGGTCAGCTGTTGCAGCGGACCACGAGGTCGTCAAGGCGTACGGTCCTGGGTGTTCCGTCGGAGCCGAGGATCGCCTCGACGAAGGCGTTGTTCTGCTGCTCGGCGATCCAACTGACCTGGACGGTCTGGTACGTGCCGTTGGCCACGAGCCAGGGCGCGTTGCTGGCGAGCTTGGTGCCCTGGGGGGTCCAGACTCTGAGTTCGAACTGGAGGTCTTGGACGGGCTTGACGTAGATCTCGGCGGTGCACACCGTCCTGGGCCAGATGTTCGTGCCGAAATAGGCCCAGGTGCCCTCGCGGGCCCAGCCCCGGGTGGTGGACAGCCAGCCGTTGACCCGGCCGGATCGGGCGGTTCCTTGGTTGGTCTCGAACGCGGCTATGCCGTCACCGCCCGCCAGGCGATCCCATTTGTCGATGTCGTAGCCTTCGAAGCCGTTGGTGGTCACCTTCTCCTCGGCCTGTGCCGCCGGCGACACCGTCAGGGCTGCCAGGGACACCAGGGCGAGGACGGCCCATCTGGCCGTACCACGGGCGTATTTCAGCATGGCTGTCTCCAAAGATCGCCGCAGTGGATGTTCGGTCCAGGCTCGCGCACGCTCTCCGACGCTGGCAATGCACAACTGGGAGGATGGCTGTATCAGGTTGTCCGTGCTCGGCGGAGATGGCGAAGTCCGCTGCCGTCCTGTCGGGGGCGGGCGGGGTGGCACACATCGAAATGGATCAGCAGCTGACTTCGCGGCAGCCGCCTACTTCCCGGCGGCCTCCGCCAGAGTGTGGGCGACAAGAGCATTGGCGTGGCCGTGGCCCAGGCCGTGTTCGGTTTTGAGCCAGCTGACCAGCTCCATGTGCTTGGACAGCGGGGACGTACGGATGAGGTTCTTCCACTCGGCTATGGGTCGGCCGTACTTCTTCTCGATCGACGGAAAGTAGCTGGCCGGGCCCTTCACAGGTTCAGTCATAGCCGCAGCATGTCACCCACCACTGACAACGCGGCCTGCCCGACCGTCACCGGACCTCACAGATCGGCAGTCTCGTTCGTGTCCGGGATTGGCGCCAGAGGAAGCGAGGGAGTCACGGGCCGCCGACGCACAGCCAGCCTGTCGCCCACTGCGTCCCCGGCCTTACTTCGACTTGTCAAACACCTTGACCCCAAGGCCCCTCAACACGATTCTGGGAGCGCTCCCACGGGTTCAAGGCTTGTGCACAACCCCCACACCTTCCTCCGAGCCGCCAAGGAGGCTCGCACATGCCACCAGGAAAGAGAACGCCCCCCGGCACGGGGCGGCGCAGCCGCAGACGTCGTCTGTGGACTTCGTTGGTCGCGGCGTTCGCCCTGCCGTTAGGTCTCGCCGCGGTCGGCTCCCCGTCGGCCAGTGCGGCCGCGGTCCAGTGCAGTGTCGACTACAAGAACACCAACGACTGGGGCTCCGGCTTCACGGCCGACCTCACTCTCACCAACCGGGGCTCTGCCCCGCTCGACGGCTGGACCCTGACCTACTCGTACGCCGGCAACCAGAAGCTCGGCAACGGCTGGAACGGCAGTTGGTCGCAGTCCGGGGCCGCCGTCACCGTCAAGAACGCCGACTGGAACAAGACCGTCGCGGCGGGCGCCGCCGTCTCCGTCGGCGGCCAGTTCAGCTACAGCGGTACGAACACGGCACCCACCTCCTTCGCCGTCAACGGCACGACCTGCGCCGGGGCCCACCAGCCGCCGGTCGCCGTGCTCACCAGCCCCGCCGCGGGTGCCACGTACTCGGTCGGCGACACCGTCCCGCTCGCGGCCACCGCGGCGGCGGCCGACGGGGCGAGCGTGAGCAAGGTCGAGTTCTACAGCGGCACCACTCTGCTCGGCTCCGACACCACGGCGCCCTTCACCTTCGGCGCCACCGGACTCGCGGCCGGTGACTACTCGCTCTACGCGAAGGCCTACGACAGCCTGGGTGCGTCCGCCGAGTCGGCCCCGGTCGGCATACACGTCGCCGCCGGTCCGGCCGTCATCGTCACGCCCACCCAACTCGCCCTTCAGCAGGGAAAGTCGGGCGCCCTGCAGGTGAAGCTGTCGACGAAGCCGAGCGCCAATGTGACGGTCGGTGTCGCTCGTACGTCGGGCAACAGCGGGCTCTCCGTCACGGACGGGGCGAGTCTCACCTTCACCCCGTCCAACTGGAGCACCGCCCAGCGCGCCACCATCACGGCCGACGCCACCGGCACCGGCTCCGCCGTCTTCGCCGCGACCGCCCCCGGCCACGCCAAGGCCGAGGCCACCGTCACCGAACTGGCCGCGTCGTCGACGTACAACGCACGCTTCCTCGCCCTCTACGGGAAGATCACCGACCCGGCCAACGGCTACTTCTCGCCCGAGGGCATTCCCTACCACTCGGTCGAGACGCTGATCGTGGAGGCGCCCGACCAGGGTCACGAGAGCACCTCGGAGGCGTACAGCTATCTGATCTGGCTGCAGGCGATGTACGGGAAGGTCACCGGGGACTGGTCCAAGTTCAACGGGGCGTGGGCCGTCATGGAGAAGTACATGATCCCCACCCATGCGGACCAGCCCACCAACTCCTTCTACAACGCCTCGAAACCGGCCACGTACGCGCCGGAGTGGGACCTGCCCTCCCAGTACCCGGCCAAGCTCGACACCGGTGTGTCCGTCGGGGCCGACCCGATCGCGGCCGAGCTGAAGAGCGCGTACGGCACGGACGACGTCTACGGCATGCACTGGCTGCAGGACGTCGACAACGTCTACGGGTACGGGAACGAGCCCGGCAAGTGCGAGGCGGGTCCGGCCGCGACCGGCCCCTCCTACATCAACACCTTCCAGCGCGGCGCCCAGGAGTCCGTCTGGGAGACCGTGCCGCAACCCACCTGCGACACCTTCAAGTACGGTGGGAAGAACGGGTACCTGGACCTGTTCACCGGTGACAGCTCCTATGCGAAGCAGTGGAAGTTCACCGACGCGCCCGACGCCGACGCCCGCGCCGTGCAGGCCGCCTACTGGGCCGATGTGTGGGCCAAGCAGCAGGGCAACGGCGGCGCCGTCTCGGGCACCGTGTCCAAGGCCGCCAAGATGGGCGACTACCTGCGCTACGCCATGTACGACAAGTACTTCAAGAAAATCGGCGACTGCGTGGGGCCGACCGTCTGCCCGGCCGGCAGCGGCAAGAACAGTTCGAGCTACCTGCTGTCCTGGTACTACGCCTGGGGCGGCGCGACCGACACCTCGGCGGGCTGGGCCTGGCGCATCGGATCGAGCCATGTGCACGGCGGATACCAGAACCCCCTCGCCGCCTGGGCGCTGAGCTCGTACGCCGACCTCAAGCCCAAGTCGGCGACGGGCGCCGCCGATTGGAGCACCAGCCTGGGACGTCAGCTGGAGTTCTACCAGTGGCTGCAGTCCGCCGATGGCGCCATCGCGGGCGGCGCGACCAACAGCTGGCAGGGCCGGTACGCGGCCGCGCCGGCCGGTACACCCACCTTCTACGGCATGTACTACGACGAGGCCCCCGTCTACCACGACCCGCCGTCCAACCAGTGGTTCGGCTTCCAGGCGTGGTCGATGGAGCGCGTCGCCGAGTACTACAAGGAGACGGGCGACGCGAAGGCGAAGGCCGTCCTGGACAAGTGGGTCGGCTGGGCCCTGTCCAAGACGACCGTCAACCCCGACGGAACCTTCCGGATCCCTGCCACCCTGCAGTGGTCGGGCAAGCCCGACACCTGGAACCCGGCGTCGCCCGGCGCGAACGCGGGCTTGCACGTCACCGTCGCCGACTACACCGACGACGTCGGCGTGGCCGCCGCCTACGCCAAGACGCTGACCTACTACGCCGCCAAGTCCGGTGACGCCAAGGCCGCGAGCACGGCCAAGGCGCTCCTGGACGGCATGTGGGACCACGACCAGGACGCGCTCGGCATCGCCGTGCCGGAGACCCGTACCGACTACAAGCGGTTCGCCGACCCGGTGTACGTGCCCAGCGGCTGGACCGGCACCATGCCGGGCGGCGAGAAGATCGACTCCGCATCGACCTTCTCCTCCCTGCGGTCCTTCTACAAGAACGACCCGGCCTGGTCGAAGATCGAGGCCTATCTCGCGGGCGGCGCGGCGCCCGTCTTCACCTATCACCGGTTCTGGGCCCAGGCGGACATCGCGCTCGCCATGGGTTCGTACGCGGAGCTCCTGGAGTAGCCCCCCGCCCCCGTGGCGGGCCCCGTGTAACCGGGCCGGAGGTACCCCTGCCGGGGGTGCCTCCGGCCTGCCTCGTGCCGTACGGAAAGACCGGGCGACCGGCGGGCGGGCGCCGGGATGTCCTACGGTTTCCGGAAGACGCCCGGAGGCTTTCGGGGTGCACGGCTGCGGAGGTGGGGATGGTGGCTGGGGAAGGGGCGCGGCGCAAGGCGGAGGCGCGGAGCCCGGACGGCGCGGTCAAGGTGACGATCACCGAGATCGCGCGGGAGGCGGGGGTGTCCGTGCCGACCGTCTCACGGGTGGTCAACGGGCGCTCGGACGTCTCGCCGGCCACCCGGGCCCGGGTCGAGGACCTGCTGCACCGGCACGGCTACCGGCGCCGCCCGGCCGCGCCCGGCACCAGGGCGGCCCTGCTCGACCTGGTCTTCAACGACCTGGACAGCCCATGGGCCGTCGAGATCATCCGGGGGGTGGAGGAGGTCGCGCACGAGGCCGGTGTGGGCACGGTGGTCTCCGCGATCCACGACCGGGCGGGTGCCGCGCGGCAGTGGATGACCAATCTGCGGGCCCGCGCCTCCGACGGGGTGATCCTGGTGACGTCGGCGCTCGAACCCGGGCTCCACGACGAACTGCGGCACCTGGGCGTGCCGTTGGCGGTCATCGACCCGGCCGGACGGTCCCCGGTCGCCGAGGCGCCGACGGTGGGAGCCACCAACTGGGCGGGCGGGATGGCCGCGACCGAGCATCTGCTCCAGCTCGGACACCGGCGTATCGGGTTCATCGAGGGGCCGCCCAGGCTGTTGTGCTCACGGGCGCGCCTCGACGGTTACCGGGCCGCGCTCGACGCGGCCCGAGTGGCGGCCGACGGCGACCTGGTCGTGCCCGGCGACTTCTATCCCGAGTCGGGATTCGTCGGAGCGGGACGCCTGTTGGACCTGCCCGAGCCGCCGACCGCGATCTTCGCCGCGAGCGACCAGATGGCGCTCGGCGCGATCGAGGCGCTGCGTCGGCGCGGGTTGCGGGTGCCCCAGGACATGAGCGTCGTCGGTTTCGACGACCTGCCGGAGGTGCGCTGGTCCTCGCCTCCGCTCACGACGGTCCGTCAGCCTTTGTCCGACATGGGGAAGTTGGCGGCACGTATGCTGCTCGACCTCGCGCGGGACGTCGAGCCGGCCGCGCCGCGGGTGGAGCTGGCGACCGAGCTGGTGGTCCGCGCGAGTACCGCACCGCCGCGCCGCGCATAACGGAACATCCCACTCCGGGGGGGGTGTCAACGGCTGTGAGACTCGGGGTGGCCGGTCTGGGATCGGCTGCCAGGGTGGTGTCGGTCGTCCCGTCGTGTGGTGACTCATGTCAATGGTGGCCCTGCGAAGGTGCCCTCAAATGGACTTGTCCGACGTGGTGGGAGCCGACGCCGCCCTGGCCCACCTCGGTGTCCTGATCAGGAGATTGCCCGCCGTTCACGGCGTGGCCCGTCACAGTCGTGGCCCGGAGTGACTCTTGCCCAGACCGACGTCGGCCGTCAGCGGCCCAACCGTTGATCTCTGGACTGGAAGGCACCCGACCACCGTGACGATCGTCGCGCACAGCCACCCGTACGTCATTGGCGTGGACACCCACGCGCGTAACCATGTCTTGGCCGTCCTGGCCGCACCGACCGGCGAACTGCTCGATACGGCTGAGTTCCCTACGAGCAGATCCGGCATGACGCGGGCGGTGGCCTGGGCCGCTCGCCGCAGCGGCGGCGACCTCGCCGCTCTGTGGGTCATGGAATGCATCGCGACCTACGGCGCCCAGTTCGCCCGCACCGTCGCCGAGGCCGGCTACCAGGTCATCGAAGCGCCGCGGACGGGTGTTCATCGTGGCAAGGGCAAGTCGGACCCGATCGACGCACGGCGCATGGCAGAGGCCGCGCTCCCGCTTGAGGAGCACGAGCTGCGTCATCCCCGCGCTGACGAGGGGGAACGCGCCGCCTTGCGCGTGCTGGTGACTGCCAGAGACCAGATGACTGAGCGGACCGCGAACGTCAACGCACTGACCGCGTTGGTCCGGGCCATGGACCTCGGTATCGACGGGCGTCGGGCGCTGACCGGTCGACAAATTCTTGAGGTCTCCCGCTGGCGAACCCGTGAAGAGCCTGTCGCGGTCACGACCGCTCGGGCGGAAGCCGTGCGCCTGGCCAAGCGCATCGTCGCGCTCGAGGAGGAACTGAGCGCCAACGCGAAGTCGATGACAGCGATGGTGCGCGCGACGCCGGCCGCAGGGCTGCTGGACAAGCCCGGGATCGGGCCCGTCACGGCAGCTGTCGCAATGACGGCCTGGTCCCACCGTGGACGGGTGCGCTCCGAAGCCGCGTTCGCCTGCCTGGCCGGCGTCAACCCGATCCCTGCATCCTCGGGGAACACCGTCCGCCACCGACTCAACCGCGGCGGCGACCGACGTCTGAACCGGGCACTGCACATGGCCACAGTCAGCCGCATGATCCACGACCCCGACACCCGCGCATACGTCGAACGCCGACGCGCTGAAGGCCGCACCAACAAAGAGATTCGCCGAAGCCTCAAGCGCTATCTCGCACGCCAGATCTACCGACACCTCAACTCCGCCGACAATCCACCCGCCTCGACTTGCATGTCATAGGAGAGCCCTTTTGTGTCAGGGCCGTTGACACCCCCCAACGCATGCCCGTAACTTCCGTGGCCGTCTCCCGAAATATTTCGGATTCCTTCCGGAAGGTGTGTCATGCCAGCCTCCCATCGAGCCGCCGTGTCCTCCGCCTTCTCCCGCCGACGGTTCCTCGGGACCGCTTCGGCGGTCGGTCTCGGCGCAGCCGGCCTGTCCGCCTGCTCGGACTCCGGGTCCACCACCGACAGCGAAGGCCGGACCGTCGTGGAATGGTGGAACATCCAGACCACGGAGCCGTCGAAGACCGTGTGGCCCGAGCGGGCCAAGGCCTTCGAAGCGGCCAACCCGCACGTCCGCGTCAAGCTCGTGACGATGGAGAACGACGCCTACAAGTCGAAGATGACGGCCCTGACGAGTTCCGGAAAGCTGCCGGACATCTACCACACGTGGGGCGGCGGCGTACTCAAGCAGCAGATCGACGCCGGGCTCGTGGAGGACCTCACCCCGTCGGTTCAGCCCTGGGCCGACACCCTCGTTCCGGCGTCGGCCAAGGCCTACCAGTTCGACGGGAAGACGTACGCCGTGCCCTTCGACATCGGCGCGGTGGGCTTCTGGTACAACAAGGCGCTGTTCGCCAAGGCCGGCATCGAGTCCCCGCCCACCACCTGGGCTGGCTACCTCGACGCGGTCGGGAAGCTGAAGAGCGCCGGGATCACCCCCATCGCCCTCGCGGGCAAGGAGAAGTGGCCCGGCATGTACTACTGGGCCTACCTGGCCATGAGGATCGCCGGGGTCGACGGCATGCGGAAGGCCGCCGATGCCAAGGACTTCACCGGGGACGCGTTCGTCAAGGCGGGCGAACACCTCAAGGAGCTCGTCGCGCTCCAGCCGTTCCAGAAGGGCTTCCTCGGTGCCGCCTACTCCACGCCCAACGGCGAGGCGGCCGCCATGGGCAACGGCAAGGCGGCGATGGAGCTGATGGGCCAGTGGGCACCCGTCGTGCAGGCCGACGCCGGCAAGGGCATCGGCGGGGACCTCGGGTTCTTCCCGTTCCCCGCCGTCGACGGCGGCAAGGGCGCGCAGAGCGACGTGTTCGGCGGAGGCGGCGGATACGCGGTGCGCAAGGGCGCTCCCAAGGCGGCCGCGGACTTCCTGAAGTTCCTCGTGACGGCCGAGTCCGACCGCGTCCTCGTCGCGAAGGGATCCATGATGCCCGTCGTCAAGGACGCCACCACGGCCCTGACCGACCCCAACCTCAAGCGCGTCTCCGACGCCCTCGGCAAGGCGACCGGCTTCCAGCTCTACCTCGACCAGGCCTACCCGCCCGCCGTCGGCCAGGAGATCAACGACTCCGTGGCCGCGCTGATCGCCGGGTCCAAGTCGCCCGACCAGGTGGCCCGTTCGGTCACCCAGGTCGCGAAGAGCCAGTGAACGCGATGACGACGACGTATGTGCAGGACCCCACGCCCGCGACCGCTCCGGCGAAGCGGCCGCCGTCCACGGCGGGCCGCCCGCTGGGGCGGCGGTTCACGGACTGGCTGACCGCGGTCTGCTTCACCCTGCCCGCCCTGCTCCTGTTCGGCGCGCTCGTGCTCGCCCCGATCCTGTACGCCCTGTACGTCAGCCTCTTCAACTGGGGCGGGTTCGGGGCCCCTTCGGACTACGTCGGCCTCGACAACTACAGCCGGCTGCTGCGTGACCCGGTCTTCCGCGGTGACCTGTGGCGCAGCCTCCTGATGGTGCTGTTCTCCGTGTGCGTACAACTGCCGTTCGCGCTCGGCATGGCCGTGCTGCTCAACCAGAAACTGCGCGGCCGGGCCCTGTACCGGATGCTGTTCTTCGCCCCCTACGTCCTGTCCGAGGTCATCACCGGAGTCCTGTTCTCCATGATCTTCGCGCCGCAGGCCGGCCTCGCCGACAAGGCGCTCGGCGCGGTCGGCCTCGACGGCCTGGGCGGACTGTGGTTCGCCGACCAGAACCACGTCCTGCCCACCCTGTTCCTCGTCATGACGTGGAAGTACTTCGGCTTCCACATGATGCTCTACCTGGCCGGACTGCAGGGCATCCCCGCGGAACTGCACGAGGCGGCCCGCATCGACGGCGCGGGTCCCTGGCAGCGCTTCCGCCACATCACCCTGCCGCTGCTGGGGCCGACGGTCCGCATCAGCGTGTTCCTCTCCGTGATCGGCGCCATCCAGCTCTTCGACCTGGTGTGGGTGGTCACGCAGGGCGGCCCCGACCACCACTCCGAAACCATGGCCGTGACCCTGTTCCAGTTCGGCTTCCAGCGCTACCAGATCGGCTACGCCAGCGCGATCAGCATCGCCATGTTCCTCATCAGCCTCGTCTTCGCCCTCGTCTACCAGCGCTGGGTGCTGCGCCGCGACACCGAAGGAGCCCTCACCACCATGCGAGCCCACCGATGAGCGCCCCGCCGCCGACCGCCCGGCGCCGGCTGCGGTCCGCGCCGCTGTACGCGATCGTGTGGCTGGTCGGCGTCGTGATGGTCACACCGCTGCTGTACGCGGTCGTGTCCGGCTTCAAGTCCACCGACCAGCTCTCCCGCAACCCCTTCGGACTGCCCTCGCCGTGGGTGGCGTCCAACTACACCGATGTCCTCGCCTCCGGCGCGTTCTGGCGGATGCTGGGAGCCTCCACGCTGATCGCCGTCGGCACGACCGTGCTGACCGTGGGCGCCGCGGCCCTCGCCGCCTTCGCCCTGGCGCGCTTCGCCTTCCGCGGCCGCGAGCTGCTCTTCACCCTCTTCACCGTCGGCCTGATGTTCCCGTTCGCCGTGGCGATCCTGCCGCTGTTCATCCTGCTGCGCACCTTCGGCCTGCTCGACAACCCCTGGGGCGTGATCCTGCCGCAGGCGGCGTTCGGCCTGCCCGTGACCGTGGTCATCCTGCGCGGCTTCTTCCGGGAGATCCCCGGCGAACTGGAGGAGGCGGCCACCCTCGACGGCTGCTCGGCGTTCGGCTTCTTCTGGCGGATCCTGCTGCCCATGGCACGGCCCGCGCTCGGCACCGTGTCGATCCTCGCCGTCGTCGGCAGCTGGAACAACTTCCTCCTGCCGCTGCTGGTGTTCAGCAAGCAGACCTGGTGGACGATCCCCATCGGCGTCCAGCAGTTCCAGGGCCAGTACGCCACCGACATCGCCCGCGTCTTCGCCTATCTCGTCCTGGCCATGGTGCCCGCCCTCGCCTTCTACGCCGTCGCCGAACGGCAGTTGATCGGCGGCATCACCCTGGGCGCCACCAAGGGCTGATCCGGCGCAGGCCCACCTCCCTTACCCGTACCGCACTTTGAGGAGTCCCATGGTCGAGCCATGGCGGGACACCACCCTGCCCGCCCACGTCAGGGCGGCGGACCTGCTCGCCCGGATGACGGACGAGGAGAAGACCGCCCAGCTGTCCAGCGTATGGATCGGCGCCCAGTCCGACGGCGGCGCGGCCGCCGACGTCGCCCCCGGCCAGCACGTCTACGCGGCCCGCAGCGCCGCCCTCGACGCGCTCCTTCCCTACGGCCTGGGCCAGCTCACCCGCCCCTTCGGCACCGTCCCCGTCGACCCCGCACAGGGCGCCGCCCGCCTCGCCGAACTGCAGCGCACCATCCGCGGCGGCAACCGCTTCGGCCTGCCCGCCATCGCCCACGAGGAGTGCCTGACGGGGTTCACCGCCTGGCAGGCCACCGTCTTCCCGACCCCACTGGCCTGGGGCGCCACCTTCGACCCGGCGCTGATCACGGAGATGGCCCGGGCGATCGGCACGTCGATGCGCGCGGTCGGCGTCCACCAGGGGCTCGCCCCGGTCCTCGACGTCGTCCGCGACCCGCGGTGGGGCCGCACCGAGGAGGCGATCGGCGAGGACCCCTACCTCGTCGGCACCATCGGCACCGCCTATGTGCGCGGCCTGGAGGCCGCCGGGATCGTCGCCACCCTCAAACACTTCGCCGGGTACTCCGCCTCGCGCGCCGCCCGCAACCACGCACCCGCCTCGCTCGGCCCGCGCGAGCTCGCCGACGTGATCCTGCCGCCGTTCGAGATGGCGGTGCGCGACGGCGGCGCCCGCTCCGTGATGCCCGCCTACAACGACGTCGACGGCCTGCCCGCCCACGCCCACCCCGAACTGCTCACCCACCTCCTGCGCGAACAGTGGGAGTTCACCGGGACCGTCGTCTCGGACTACTACGGCGTCTCCCTGTTGGAGGAAGCACACCGGGTCGCTGACGGGGAAAGCGGCGCCGCGCGGCTCGCCCTCGCGGCCGGTGTCGACGTGGAACTGCCGGCGGCCCAGTGCTTCAGCCCCGCCGACCCGCTGCCCAGGGAACTGCTCGACCGTGCCGTGCTGCGTGTCCTCACGCAGAAGGGCGAACTGGGGCTGCTGGACCCGGACGGGGAGACCGTCGTGGGGGGCATGCCCGTCGACCTGAACCCTCCGCACATGCGGGAGCTGGCCCAGAACGTCGCCGAGGAGTCGGTCGTCCTGCTCGCCAACGACTCCGGGGTGCTGCCACTGAGCGGCGGGCCGCGCATCGCCCTCCTTGGCCCGCTCGCCCACGACCAGGCGGCCATGCTCGGCTGCTACTCCTTCCCCCGCCACGTCGGTGTCCACCACCCCGACCTGCCGACCGGTGTCGAGGTGCCGACGCTCGCACAGGCGCTGCGCTCCGAGCTGCCGGGTGCCGTGTTCGTCGCCGATCCGGCGGCGGCCGAGGTCTGCGTGGCCGTGGTGGGGGACCGGTCCGGTCTGTTCGGGCGCGGTTCCTCGGGCGAGGGCTGCGACGCCGAGGACCTGCAACTGCCCTACGGCCAGGGCGAGTTGCTGGATGCGGCGATGGAATCCGGCACGCCGGTTGTCATCGTCGTCCTCAGCGGGCGGCCCTACGCGCTCGGCCGCTGGGCCGACCGGGCCGCAGCCGTGGTCCAGGCGTTCTTCCCCGGTCAGGAGGGCGGCCCGGCCGTCGCGGGGGTCCTCTCCGGCCGCGTCGCCCCCTCCGGGCGCCTGCCCCTCGGGGTGCCGCGCGGCCCCGGTGGCCAGCCCGCCCCGTACCTGGCCCCGCCGCTCGGCCGGCACGGCTTCCCCAGCACCGTGGACCCGACCCCCCTCTACCCGTTCGGGTACGGCCTGTCCTACACCACCTTCACCTGGGGCACCCCCGAGTGCGACGCCTACGAACTGCCGACCGACGGCGAGACCACCCTGCGCCTCACCGTCCGCAACACGGGCGAGCTCCCCGGTACGGAAGTCCTCCAGCTCTACCTCCACGACCCGGTCGGCACCGTCGCCCGGCCCGAGGTGCGGCTCGTCGGATATGCCCGAGTGCCGCTCGACGCCGGAGCCTCGGCCGAGGTGACCGCCACCTTCCCGGCCGACCTCGCCGCGTACACCGGTGCCGACGGCCGCCGCGTCGTCGAGCCCGGCGCCCTCGAACTGCGCCTCGCCGCGTCCAGCGAACACGTCCACCACACCGTGCCGCTGACCCTGACGGGCCCGGCGCGCACGGTCGGGCACCAGCGCCGGATGCGCTGCGAGACGCACGTCGAGCAGCTCACGCACGACCCAGCGCATCCGCAACCGTTCACCTCTCCGTCCACGAGTTGAGGAGCCGCCTCATGCGCGCACCCGCACGTCGTTCCCGTATCAGGTCATCCGCCCTCGCCGCCTGCGCGGCCCTCTTACTCGGACTTGCGGCCGCTCCGGCCGCCGACGCCGCGAGCCCCGACCGGCACCGGGCGACCACCCTTGACGAGCTGGCCCGCCGGCACGGCCGGTACTTCGGCTCGGCCGTCGACAACCCGGAGCTCACCGACGCCGCGTACGCCGATCTGCTCGGCCGCGAGTTCGGCACCACCACTCCCGGCAACGGCATGAAGTGGTACGCGACCGAACCCCGGCGCGGGGTGTTCGACTTCACCGCCGGGGACGAGATCGTCTCCTACGCCCGCGCCCACCACCTCAAGGTCCGCGGCCACACCCTGCTGTGGCACAGCCAACTGCCCGGTTGGCTCACCTCCGGCACCTGGACCGCCGACGAACTGCGCGCCATCCTCAAGAACCACATCACACAGGTCGTGAAGCACTACCGCGGCAAGGTCTTCGCCTGGGACGTCGCCAACGAGATCATGAGCGAGGACGGCACCTACCGCGAGAACCTCTTCTACCGCACGCTGGGCCCCGGATACATCGCCGACGCCCTGCGCTGGGCCCGCGCCGCCGACCCCAAGGCCAAGCTGTACCTCAACGACTACAACGTCGAGGACATCGGCGCGAAGTCCGACGCGTACTACACGCTGATCAAGCGGCTCAAGGCCGACGGGGTGCCCGTCGACGGCTTCGGGATGCAGGCCCACCTCGCGCTGCAGTACGGCTTCCCGGGCCGGCTGCCGCAGAACGTCCAGCGCTTCGCCGACCTCGGCGTCGACGTCGCGCTGACCGAACTCGACATCCGGATGGCCCTGCCCGCCGACACGGCGAAGCTGGCCCAGCAGGCCGACTGGTACGGGAGGGTCACCGGCGCCTGCCTCGCCGTAAAGCGGTGCGTGGGCATCACGGTCTGGGGCTACTCCGACCGGCACTCGTGGATCCCGAGCACCTTCCCGGGCGAGGGCGCGGCCCTGCCGTGGGACGAGAACCTCCGGCACAAACCGGCCTACGACGCGATCCGCCAGGCGCTCACGGCGGCATGACCCGCTGAACGCCTGGCGAACGAGGACGCCCACGGCCGCGGCGAAAGCCGGGGGCGGCGGTGGGCGTCAGCGCGGGGTGTCGATGAAGCCGGTCTTGTCGACCTCGTCGCCCGAGCGGCCGTGGAACCCGGTGATCTGCCAGCCGGGAGGCGCGCTGTGGGTGACACAGTCGGAAGTGGTGGAGCCACCGGCGAGCGTGCGGCCGAGGTTCGTCGTGAACCTGGCGGAGGAGATCCGTGTACGGCCGTCCTTCTGGGCCCGGCACAGGTTCGCGGTGGTCACATACTCACCGGTGGCGAGCGTCAGCGCGGACGCCGTACCGCCGGTGCCGCCATGGGTGAGTGCGGTGCCGTTGTCCAGGGTCATGCTCATACGGTCGATCCGGGAGCCGGAGCCCAGGGCGACGGTGGTGACGCGGGCGTTGGCGGGGATGCTGTCGATGTCGTTGAAGTAGTCCCCGTGGGGTCCGCCGAACGGGTCGCTCAGCCGGAAGGCGGGGTTGCGGCTCCAGGCGAAGCCCACCGTGATGGGGTCGTGGTCGGAGAGCATGAGTCCGCCTGCGGAGAGGAAGGCGGCGTGCTCGTTGGCGTAGGACGTGGCGTTCAGGGAGACGAGTGTGCTGCCGCGGTACAGCACCTTGTCCACGACCTCGCAGGTGTTGGGCACCGTCGGCTGTGACTGGTCGCAGACGAGGGCGTCGCTGCCCTTGGCGGGCGGGACGCCGCCGCGGATGCGCTCGACCCAGGCGTCGGTGAGGCCGTTGGCGGCGGCGAACTCGGCGATGGTGTCGCCGGTGCGGGTGTAGCGGGTGTTCGTATCGCCCATGACGACCACCGCGTTGCCCGCCGAGTGGGTTTTGATGAAGGCGGTGAGCTGGTTCAGGTTGTCCGCACGGGCCGCGAGGTCTCCTTTGTTGGTGCCGGCGTTGGTGTGGAGGTTGTAGAAGTCCACGTACACGCCTTCGGCGAGGCGCTCCCGGTTGAAGGTGAAGCCCTTGGGGGTCAGACAGTCGCCCGAGTCGTACTGGCAGGACTTCCAGCGCACCCTGGCGAAGTCGTCCTCGTCGTAGGGGGCCTTCGACAGGGTGTTGAGCCCGCTGCCGATGCCCGCCCCTCCGCTGGTGGGAGTGCGGTGGGTGTGGGCGGTGTCGGCCGCGTACAGGCGGGCGTGGTAGTTGAAGTCCTCCTGGACGTGGACGATGTCGTACGGGGCGATGCGCCGGCCGATCTCCGTCGTGCTGGGCTCGCGCGGCGTCGGGGCGCTGGAGAGGACCTCGGGGAGTCCGGCGACGTTGTAGGTGAGCACGCTGAAGGTGCCCGAGTCGGCGGCCGCCGACGGCGGCGCCAGCGCGGTGAGTCCGGCGAGAGCGACTGCCGTAGTGGTCAGGCAGGTGAGGAGTCTGCGCATGGGGTCCTCCCGGAAGGTGCGTGACACGGTCGGGTGGTACGGCGGCGGCCGGGCCGGTGCGCTCTGGTGCGCCCCGGCCCGGCCGACCGTGGATCAGGTGCAGGTGCTCCCGTTCAGGCTGAAGGCCGTGGGCGGGGGAGTGGTCCCGGTGTGTGTTCCCTGGACTCCGAAGCTCACTGTCGTGCCGGGGGCGATGGTCCGGTTCCAACCGGCGTCGCGGGCGACGACCGCGGCGCCGTTCTGGGTGACGGTCGCGTTCCAGGCGCTGGTGACGCGCTGCTCGCCCGGGTAGGTCCAGTGCAGCTGCCAGCCGTCCACAGCGGTGGGGCTGGTGTTCTTGACCGTGACGGTCGCGGTGAAGCCGGTGCTCCAGACGTTGTCGCTGCGGTAGGTCACCGTGCAGGCACCGGTGGGGGGTTCGCCGGTGGAGGTCCGCTCGGCGGCGTAGGCGGCCAGCCAGGCCAGCGGGGCGTTCCAGTTGACCGCCACCTCGTTGGTCGAGTACGAGCCGATGTCGTCGACGTAGCAGGCGGCGGGCGCGCAGCCCGGCAGCTTCTCCTTCGCCACCGGATCCTGGAGCCCGCTGTCGGGACCGCCCGCGAGCGACCCCGCCGGGGGATGGGGCAGCGAGGCGTCCAACTGGTGGGCCCAGAAGCGGTGGTGCTGGTTCTGCGAGGACGTCGTGCCGTAGCCGGATACGTAGGACTGGCCCAGGGCGTTGCGGCCGAGCAGGTAGTCCATGGTCTCCAGCGCGCCCGTGCGGTAGCGGCCGTCGCCCGTCAGCTCCCCGGCGACGGCCATGACGACCGCGTCGCCCGCGACCTCTCCGTTGGAGCCCCAGAAGTAGCCGTCCACCGGGACGGGCACCGCGTACCCCTGGGCGGCCATCCGGGACAGGTAGCCGTCGGCGGCGGAGGTCACCGAGGAGCGGACGCGGGCCAGGTCCGTGGCGGGCAGCCCGTTGGGGACGGTGGCCAGGGTGAGGCGGCCGAGGGCGGCCGTGTCCGCCCAGCCGAAGCCGTAGGCGGAGAAGGCGGTCGGGGAGGTGTGCCAGGTGGAGGAGGTGACCGCGTCCCGGTAGCCGCTCTCGCCGGTCGTGGCGTACAGCTCGGCCGCCGCCCAGTAGAACTCGTCGGTGACCTGGGTGTCGCCGTAGGCGCCGCCGCCCGTGCTGTCGGCATCGGGCGCGTACAGGGCCGGGTTGGACTGGGCTGCCCGCCAGGCCCGGCGGGCGGCCGACAGGCAGCGGTCGGCGAACGCGGCGTCGTACGGCCGGAAGACCCGGGCGCACTGCGCGGCGGCCGCCGCGAGGTTGAGGGTCGCCGCCGTGGACGGGCGGTGCAGCTCGCGCGCCTGGGCGTCCTGGTCGGGGCGGAGCGGCATGCCGGTCCAGGCCGCGTCGTGGACCTTGTGGAACGCCAGGCCCGCGTACGGCTTGCCCTCGGGCACCTGCATCCGCATCAGGAAGTCCAGCTCCCAGCGCGCCTCGTCGAGGACGTCGGGTATGCCGTTGCCGCGCTCGGGGACGCGCAGGGTCGAATCTCCCAGGGCCGCCTGCCCGCCCGCGCGTTTGGCCCGCTCGAAGGAGTTGACCATCAGCCAGGTGGATATGCCCCCGTTGACCACGTACTTGCCGTGGTCGCCCGCGTCGTACCAACCGCCCCTGACGTCCTGGGTGTAGTCGCACACGGTGGCCTGGCACGGCACGGACGTGTCGCCCTTGTTGGGTGCGACGCCGAGGTGTCCGGCCGGGCGGGCGTAGGCGGAGCCCACCAGAGAGGCGTCGATGGGGATGCCGCTGCGCTGGTGGTAGAAGAACGCCATCGCGTCGGAGCGCAGCGTGTCGTACAGGTTCGCGCGGATGTCGAAGGGCACGCTGCCGCTGCCGTCCACCGCCAGGACGTATCCCGAGCCGGACCCCCGGTACGAGGAGAAGTCGGCCACCTGGACGGACTGGCCGGAGGGGGCGTCCGCGCCGCGCGGGGCGGTCGCCCCCGAGGCGACGACCGTCCCGGAGGCGTTGCGCAGCTGCCAGGCGAGCGACTGGGCGGCGGTGGTGACGACGGTGGCGCGCTTGGGGCCGTCCGGCAGATAGCCGAACTGGTTGACGCGCACGGCCGTGGTCGCCGCCGCGGAGGTGGCGGCGGCCGAGGCGGGCGCGGACAGCAGGCCGCCGATCAGGAGGGAACCCGTCAGCGCGGCGGCGGCGAGGCGTCTGGGATGGCGTGACGAAGCGGTGGGGGGCATGAGCGGCTCCGGGGCGTCGGCGGGGTCAGCAGGGGGAGTTGGTCTGGGTGAGCAGTCCCATGCGCCAGGGCAGGCGGAGGTAGTCGCCCCCGGCGTTGGGGTCCATGCCCTGGTAGACGTACTGGAGGCGGCACGGATCGATGGTGAGGCTCTGGTCGTTGCCGGCGCGGACCATCTCGCCGTGGCTGATGTCCTGTGTCCAGGCGCCGCCGGGGAAGGTGACGTTGGCGCGGCCGGCGAAGGGTTCGTTCTCGGTGGCGGCCAAGGGGGTCCAGCTGCCGGTGAGCGAGGGGGAGGTGAAGGAGCGGAAGTAGCGTCGGCCGGAGGAGCCGATGGCCTCCTGGACGAGCAGGTACTGGTCGCGTCCGGCAACCTTGTACACGTTGCTCGCCTCGAACAGGTTGAACCGGCTGTCCGACAGGACGATGTGGGTGTCCGTGAAGCCGTTCGGGAAGTTCGCCAGGCTGGTGTGGGCGCGGTAGACGTGGCCGTTGTCGTCGCTGAAGAACAGGTGGCAGTCGGACGTGTCGCAGATGACCCAGAAGTCGATCCAGGTGCCGGGGCCCTTGTTCTGGGTGACGATCGGCGGCTCCTGGGAGATGAAGGTGCGCGGCGCGGACCAGGAGTGCGGGTCGGCGGGGTTGGTGCTGGTGGAGTAGGTGGGCGGACCGGTCTGGTAGACCATGTACCACAGGTTCTGCGGCGCGAAGTAGAACACCTGTGGCGCGGCCCGGTAACCGGGGCCCATGGGCGAGGTGTCGAGGTAGGTGTGCGGCGCGGAGGCCGCCTGGGACCAGTCGTTGAAGGCGAACTGCACCAGACCCCAGCCGGACGGGCTGGCGGTCGTCGCGTAGGTCAGCCACTGGTTGTTGTACCGGATGACCGAGAAGTCCTTGATCGCCAGTGTCTGCGGATGCTGGGCGTCCGGCTTCGGACCGGCCAGCACGCCGCTGGAGGACCAGCGGAACGTCGACGGCAGAGAGCCGCCGCCGGAACCGACGCGGACCGGTTGCCACTGCTGGTTGGCTCCGCCCCAGTCGGCGTACTGCACGACCTTGGCGCCGTCCGCGGTGGAGCCGCCCTGTACCTCGACGGCTTTGCCGCTGTTGCGGTTGATCAGCCGGACGTGGCCGTCCGGTGAATCGGCGAGCCGGAACTGCTGGTTGGTGCCGTTGTGGTCGCTCCACTGCACGATGTCCGCCCCGTCGGCGGTGGAGTGGGAGTAGACGTCCAGCACCTTGTTCGAGTGCTGGGCCCGCAGCCGGTAGTAGCCGTCGCCCGAGTCGACGAACTGGAACCGCTGCTGGGCCCCGTCGGTGCGGGTCGCCTGGGTGAGGCGTGCGCCGTCGCCGGTGGCCGCGCCGGACACCTCCAGGGCCTTCCCGCTGCCCCGGTTGACCAGCACGTACCACGCGTTCGGATCCACGGTGGCGGCCCGCGCCATTCCGGTCGCGCCGAGGGCGGCCAGGAGCCCCGCCAGCAGGACGGTTACCGTGCCGAGCACCGTGCTTCGCCTGCCGCGCCTTCGCCAGGCGGTCGTGCGGGGTGAGCGCTTGCGCGTCATCTGCATCTCCTTCGTCGTTGCGGTCGCCGGTGCGCCGGGGGTCTGCTGCTGGCCGCCCTGGGACTGGAAGCGCTAGTGGGCATCCCGGCGGACGCGGTGGGTGACGTGGGGGACTGGGAGCGCTCCCAAGATTCGAAATACCGAACGTGGGTCGATGGATCGAAGATTTGAGGCGGACAGTAGTGATGTGCGGAGGAGTCGTCAACAGGTGCGGGCGGTACGGGAGTTGTGACCGCGACTCACCGGGGTTCCGTGTTCGTCCGCGGCGCCCAGACGCTTGTCGCCCTAGACCATGAGCTGCTTGCCGGTGGGCGTGGGGGAGTGGTCGTCGACTTGAACTGCGAGAAGAACTTCCATACCTCTCCCGAGGTCCAGGTGCGCCAGCCGTCACCGGTGGACCCGTCTATCGGGCCGGGGTCGTGACCGGCTCCGTCGAACGCGGCCCACACGACCGGATACCCGGTCCTGCAACCGGAGTAGGCGGTGACGATGTGCGTCAGGCTGCCGTACGCCGGCTCGGGCGGGTTCTGCTGGGTGCAGCCGTTGGCCTTGGCGAACGTGTCGCGCAGCGCCCGTCCCGAGGAGATGGGCAGCACGTTGTCCCGGAGGCCGTGGAGCCCCATGTACGCGATGGGCTGGGTGCCGCCGGCGCACCCGCTGAGGTTCGCGCCGGAGTAGACCGCGACCGCGCGGAAGACCGTCGCCCGGGCGCAGGCGAGTGCGTACGACATGGCACCGCCGTAGCTGAATCCCGTGGAAAAGAGCTGCGTGGTGTCGATGCACAGGCCCGTCTCGAGCTGGCGGACCATGTCGTCGACGAAGGTCAGGTCCTGACCGCCTGAATTCGCCCAGCCGTTGTTGATGCCCTGGGGTGCCACGAAGATCGTGCTGTTGTTCGCGCCGTCCGCCAGCCGCCTGAGTCCGTAGTAGGACCAGTTGTAGCCGTCGGTTCCGCCCGAGTCGACCTCGTTGGCGGTGCCGCCCAGCCAGTGGAAGCCGAACACCAGCCGGTAGGGGTGGTTCTGGTCGTAGTTGGCGGGCACCCGGAGGATGTAGCCGCGGTTCTGGCCGCTGCTGGAGATCGTGTGCGTACCGCTGGTCAGGGTCGGAGCCTTGCCGCATCCGGTGGTCGGTGCGGCGGCGCTGACACTGGTGGGCGACCTGCCCGCGTCCGGGCTGCTGCTCAGTGCCGTTCCGGCGGCGGTCATGACGAGAAGTGCTGCGGCCACAAAGGGCATGACGAGGGATTTGGCTCTCAACTGGTTCTCCTTGTTCCGTCGGGGGAGTCGGTCGCCCGTGTGCGCCTGCCGCGACACGGGGCCGGGGCGAGCGGTGGGCTGCTGCCTCACCTCACCTGAAGTTCCAGTGCTGGTTGGCGGCGCCGCTGGAGTCCCAGACCTGGACAGGGGTCCCGTTGGCGCTCTGCCCTGCGGGGACATCCAGCGCCCGCCCGGAAGCGACGTTGGTCAAGGTGTACGAGCCGTCGCCGTTCTGGCTCGCCCGCCAGTGCTGGTTCGCACCGCTGTGGCCGTCCCAGATCTGCATGCGGGTGCCGTTGCCCGTCTGATCGCCCGGCTCGTCCAGGACCCGCCCGCTGCCGATGTTCGTCAGCGTGTACGAGCCGTCGCCGTTCTGATCCGCCCGCCACTGCTGGTTCGCACCGCCGTTGGCATCCCAGACCTGCACAGGGGTGCCGTTCGCCGTCTGACCGCCCGGAACATCCAGCACCCGGGAGGCGGCCACACTGCCCAGCGAGTACACCGTGCCCGAGACGATGCCCCCGGGATTGCCGGTGCTGCCGCCCAGTGCGGACAGGGTGGCGCCGTAGGCCGACTTCTTGTTGCCGTTGCCGTCGAACAGCAGCGGGTTCTCCCCCGGCCGCCACGAGTCGGTGTCCCTGATCCCCCACGCGGTGAGGCCGGTGCAGCGGGCGACGTTCAGGCACGCCTGGACCGTGTTGGCGTAGGCGGTCGGCGGTGCCTGGGCGATGTCGAGTTCGGTGATCTGGACGTCGACCCCGAGGGCGGCGAAGTTGGACAGGGTGGTCCGGAAGCTCGCCGGCGGGCCGCCGGCGCCGAAGTGGCTCTGGAGGCCGACGCAGTCGATGGGCACGCCGCGCGACTTGAAGTCCTTCACCATCGCGTAGACGCCCTGCGTCTTGGCGTCGGTCCAGTTCTCGATGTTGTAGTCGTTGTAGCAGAGCTTGGCCGACGGGTCGGCGGCCCGCGCGGTGCGGAACGCCTCCTCGATGAAGCCGTTGCCGAGCACGTTCTGGAACACCGAGCTGCGGTGCTGGGTGGAGCCGTCGGCGAAGGCCTCGTTGACCACGTCCCAGGCGTAGATCTTGCCCTTGAAGTGGTTCATCTCGCTGGTGATGTGGTTGTTCATCACACCGCGCAGCGTGTTCGCGTCCCTGATGCTGTTGACCCAGCCGGGCAGCTGCGAGTGCCACACCAGCGTGTGGCCGCGCATCCGCTGACCGTGCGCGGTGGCGTGGCTGACTATCCCGTCGGCCGGGCCGAAGTTGAAGTTGCCGCGTGAGGGCTCGGTGGTGTCCCACTTCATCTCGTTCTCCGGGGTGATCATGTTGAACTCCCGGTCGAGAATCGTGGAGTACGTCGCGTCGCTGAGCCTCCCGGCAGCCACGGCCGTGCCGAAATAGCGGCCGTTGGCGGCGGCGGCCGCACCGAGCGTGCCGGGAGCCGCATGGGCCTGTGGGGCCACTGTTCCGGCCAGGGCCAGTGCGGTGCCGACGGTCAGACCGGCGGCCGAGACCAGGGTCCTGCGGAGACGGGGCTCCTTGCTGAGCCAGGACATGGGGGATCACTCCTTGTGCGTGGGGGAGAAGCAGGGAGCACTGGGGAGAGAGGCACCGATCACGGGACGGAGCCGTGGCGCTGCCAAGTCACGGAGTTCAGAAGACCGGCAGAGTGGTCCATTGCTGATTTACGCCGCCGTTGCAGTCCCACAGGACCTGTTGCGTGCCGTCGGCGGTCGACCCGCCGGGGTCGTCGAGGCAACGGCCGGAGACGGGGTTGCGATAGCCCCCGTTGTAGGCCTGCCACTGCTGGTTGGTGCCGCCGTTGCAGTCCCAGATCTGGATCTTCGTGCCGTTGGCGGTGCCGAGGCCGGTGGCGTCGAGACACTTCCCGAGCGCCCGCAGGGTGCCGTCGGAGTACGCGGACCAGAGCTGCGCGTCGGAGCCGTTGCAGGACCAGAGCTGCACGGCGGTCCCGTTGGCGCTGTTGCCGCCGTTGACGTCCAGGCACTTCCCCGCGACTCCGGAGCGCAGTTGCCCGCCCACGGGAACCGGTGGTTTGATCCAGCCCGCCGCGTCCGCTGCCTGGACCCCGGTGTTGAAGGCGTCCGCCATCTTGAGGAAGCCGCTGTCGTTGGGGTGCAGGGAGTCGGACAGGTCCGCCGCGGTCAGAGCGCTCATGTCGACCAGGCGTACGTGCTTGCCGGCGGCCTGCTCGGCCTGGACGATCGCGGGGAGCTTGGCGTTGAACGCGGGCCGGTAGGCCTCTTCGGTGGGGCTGGTGGAGACGATGACGGTGCCGACGAGGACGGTCGCGTCGGGTGCGGCGCGGGTGATCTGGTCGATGAGCGCGCGGAGCCGGTCGGCGGCGGTCGGGATCTGATAACCGCCGTTCAGATCGTTGGTGCCGATCTCCAGGGTGACCACGTTCGGCCGGTAGCGGGCCAGCACGGAGTCCGCGATGCCGGCGATCTGGTCGATCCGCCAGCCGGAGTGGCCCTCGTTGTCCGGGTCGGACATGGTGCCGTTGCGGCCCGAGCCGACGAAGTCGAGGGAGTGCCCCTCGGCGGCCAGCTGGCCGCGCAGGAAGTCCCGGTAGCTGTTGCCGGACGGGCTGCCGACGCCCCAGGTGATTGAGTCGCCCAACGGCATCAGCCGTAAGGCGGCGGGTGCGGCGGCGGAGGGCGCCTCGGTGCTGGTGGCGGCTTCTGCGGGCGCTGTGGCGCCCACGCCGAGCGCGGCCGTCAGTGCCGCGGCCAGGAGTGCGGAGTACTTCTTCATCAGCGTTCCTCACTGGTGGGGACAGTGGGTGCGGTGAACGGGCCCGCCGGTGGGCAAGCCGCTGTCGACGCCAGGCGGTTGTACTGGTTGCAGGACGTGGCCCTGTCGTCGGCGGTGACGCTCCGGGTGCTGGCGAGCCGGAAGCGCTTGAAGGTGCCGTTCTGTGCAGTGGGGTTGCAGAGAGGTTTCGGGGGGAGACAGTGGTCCCATCTCTGTGGGCTGTCAAGGGAGGTATCCCGCTTGCCAGGAACCTTGGCGCGGATTCGATTCGATGGCTGATTTCTACAGATCAGTGCGGTCGAGCAGGTCCGGTGTGGCGGCAGGTGGGCGGTGGTCGGCCCTCGTGGCGTGCGGCGCGGCGGGGTGCGCAGCTGCGTTCGAGGGCCGGGGCCGGATCACCCTGGCGCCCTCTATCTCTGAACCGGTCGTACCTCAACTACATCAGCGTCGAAGCGCTTTCATGGGATGGATCGCTGCGAAAGCGGTCTTTGGCTCAGCCGTGCTTCCCGGTCGAAGGAAGAGCATCCCGTACGGCTTCGGCGTTGCGCAGATGTTCGCGCAGCCACTGCTCGGTGTGGCTCACGTGCAGCAGCGCGGCGGCCTGGCTGAGTGCGGCATCGCGGTCCGAGAGCGCCGCGAAGATCGCCTCGTGCTCGGCGAGGGTCCGGTCCGCGGCCTGGCCGTCGACCAGGCCGCGCCAGATGCGCGCGCGCAGCGTACGTCCGGAGATGCCTTCGAGGAGGGTGAGCAGGGTCTCGTTGCCCGTGGCCGCGACGACGGCACGATGGAAGGAGGCGTCGTGGGCGTTGAGTTGCTCGACGTCCTCGCGCGCCTCGCGCATGGCGTCCAGGTGCTGTTTCACCTCGGCCAACTGCTCGTCGGAGATCCGCGTCGCCGCCAGCGCGGTGGCGAGCGGTTCGAGGAGCCGCCGTACCTCCATGAGGTCCAGCAGGGCGGCCGAGTCCCCCTGGAGGAGTTCGACCGCGCTGCCCAGTCCCTCCAGGAGCAGGCTGGGCTGCAGGCTGGTGACGTAGGTGCCGTCGCCCCGGCGGACCTCCAGGACCCGTGCGACGGCCAGCGCCTTGACCGCCTCGCGGGCCAGGTTGCGGGACAGGCCCAGCTGGTCTGCCAGGTCCTGCTCGGGCGGCAGCTTCGAGCCCGGAGGCAGTGCACCGGTGCGGATCAGTTCACGGATCCGCTCGATGGCCTTGTCCGTCAGGGACACTACGAACTCCTTCCGTGACCGTTCTCCGTCGGTGCGTCCCACCTGATGAGTCCATGGGTGCGAAGATCCTCCCACAGGCCCTCCGGGATGCGCCGACGGTGGAGATCCACGTTCCGTTCGACCTGCTCCGGATTCCGCATGCCCAGGGTGACGTTGATGATACTGGGGTGGGTGTACGGGAAGGCGATGGCGGCGGCGGGCAGGGTGGTGCCGTGCGCCTCGCAGATCTCGGCGATGTCTTGGGCGCGGGCGACGAGGTCCGGTGGGGCGTCCTGGTAGTCGTACTTCATGCCCTGGGCGGGCCGGTCGAGGGCGAGCAGGCCGGAGTTGAAGACGCCGACCGCGACGACGCTCTTGCCGTGTTCCCGCGCGGCGGGCAGGACGTCGTCCAGTGCCGACTGGTCCAGGAGCGTGTAGCGGCCGGCGAGCATCACCACGTCGGCGGCGGTCTCGCGCAGGAAGCGGGCCAGCATGGCCGACTGGTTCATCCCGGCGCCGATCGCGCCGATCACACCCTGGTCGCGCAGCTCCGCGAGCGTCGGCATGGCCTCATCGGAGGCTTGGCGCCAATGGTCGTCGGGGTCGTCCAGGTAGACGATGTCGAGGCGGTCCAGGCCCGTGCGGGCGAGGGTGTCCTCGATGGAGCGCAGGACGCCGTCGCGGCTGAAATCCCACCGGCGGCGCAGGTGGTCGGGAACGGCGAAGCCCTCGGTGTCGACGCCGCGCGGCGCCCCATGGGGCACGAGCAGCCGGCCGACTTTGGAGGAGACGACGTACTCGTCGCGCGGGCGACCCCGCAGTGCGGCGCCAAGGCGTACTTCGGACAGGCCGAGACCGTAATGGGGCGCGGCGTCGAAGTACCGGATACCCGCCTCCCAGGCCGCTGTGACGGCCGCTGCCGCGTCCTCGGACGGGGTGGCCCTGTACAAGTTGCCTATGACGGCGGCGCCGAAGCCTGGTTCGGTCAGTGCGACGGGTGTGTTCGTGATCGTCCGGCTGTGCAAGACGTGCTCCTCGGGTCGTATGGGTGCGAGAGGGGTGCCGTTCAGCGCACGACGTGCCGGCGAACTGACGCTGCGGGTGGACACCGCCGAGCCGTGGCAGCTGGAGTTCAGCGCCGGCGGCCGGGTGCTGAACTCGGTGGGCGAGCGCGGCACCGGGTTCGCCACCGGCGCCGACGGCCGCCACCACACGCTCGGTCAACTCTCCCTGGGCGTCGGCGAGCTGGTCTACGGCCTGGGGGAGTGGTTCACTCCCTTCGTCCGCAACGGCCAGGTGGTCGACATGGGGCAGGCGGACGGCGGCACCAGCAGCGAGCAGGCCTACAAGAACATCCCGTTCCATCTGACCAACCGGGGCTACGGCGTCTTCGTCAACCATCCGGGGAAGGTCAGCCACGAGATCGGCTCCGAGTCCGTCGGCCAGGTGCAGTTCAGCGTCGAGGACCAGTCGTTGGAGTACTTCGTCGTCCACGGCCCGACCCCCAAACGGATCTTGGAGCGCTACACCGCGCTCACCGGCCGCCCGGCGCTGCCCCCGGCCTGGGCGATCGGCCTGTGGCTGACCACCTCCTTCACCACCGACTACGACGAGGCGACCGTCAACCGCTTCGTCGGCGGCATGGCCGAGCGCGGTATCCCGAACCCCGCGGCCTGCGACTGGTACCAGGGCAAGCTGCGCGCCTGCTGGCCGTCGGCGTGGACTGCTTCAAGACCGACTTCGGCGAGCGCGTCCCCACCTAGGGGGTCTGGCACGACGGCTCCGACCCGCAGCGGATGCACAACTATTACACCCACCTGTACAACGAGGATCCTGACCGGCGAGGAGGTCACCGGTCCGCGCTGGATACGCGAACAGCACGGCTTCCACACCCTGCCGCTGCTCGCCCGCCCCGACTCCGTCATCCCGCTGGGGGCGGACGACCAGCATCCGGTCTCCGCCTGGGCCGAAGGCGTCGAGCTGCGGGTGCACGCCTTCGCCGACGGCGCCGAGCGCACCGTCGTGATCCCGCGCACCGAAGGTCCCGGTGAGACGGCCCGCTTCCAGGTGCGCCGCACGGGCGACCGCCTGCGGGTGACCACCGACAGCCCGCATCCCTGGCGGCTGCGGATCGGCGGCCCGGACGGCCCCCTGCACGTCAGTCCCGCCGGCACCGGTGAGGCCGAGGTTCCCTTCCCGGTCTGAGGGCGGCACCCCGACGCAACCATCCCGCGCGCCACCGTATGGGGCGCGCGGGATGGTTGCGCTTGTCGTTTGTTTCCTGCCCGGCAGCGTTCGTACGGAGCCGGGGCGCGCTGTACGCGTGCCCCGGCTCATGGACTTGGTCAGCGGGCGCCGAGGAGGTGTTCCAGGGCCAGCTGGTCCAGCTGCTCGAAGGCCATGCCGCGGGCGGCGGCGGCCTCGACGTCGAACTCCTCGAAGGCGGAGTTGTCCGACAGGAGGCCGGTCAGGCCGTCCTCGGCCGTGGGGAGGGCGAGTTCGGGCAGGCGGGAGGCGGCGAGCGCCGCCTGTACCTCCGGGTCGGCCCGGAAGGCGCGGGAGCGCTCGGCCAGCAGCAGGTAGTTGCGCATGCAGCCGGCCGCCGAGGCCCAGACGCCGTCGAAGTCCTCGGTGCGCGGGGGCTTGAAGTCGAAGTGGCGGGGGCCGTCGTAGCCGGCCGACTCCAGCAGGTCGACCAGCCAGAAGGCCTGGCGCAGGTCTCCCGCGCCGAAGCGCAGGTCCTGGTCGTACTTGATGCCGGACTGGCCGTTGAGGTCGATGTGGAACAGCTTGCCGTGCCATAGGGCCTGGGCGATGCCGTGCGGGAAGTTGAGCCCGGCCATCTGCTCGTGGCCGACTTCGGGGTTGACGCCGACCCGGTCGGGCCGCTCCAGCGCGTTGATGAACGCCAGGGCGTGGCCGACGGTGGGCAGCAGGATGTCGCCGCGCGGCTCGTTGGGCTTGGGCTCGATCGCGAAGCGCAGGTCGTAACCCTGTTGCTCGACGTACTCGCCCAGGAGGTCGAAGGCCTCCTTGAGCCGGTCGAGTGCGGTGCGTACGTCCTTGGCCGCGCCGGACTCGGCGCCCTCGCGGCCGCCCCAGGCGACGTAGACGGAGGCGCCGAGCTCCGCGGCCAGGTCGATGTTGCGGATCGTCTTGCGCAGCGCGTAGCGGCGTACGGCGCGGTCGTTGGCGGTGAAGGCGCCGTCCTTGAAGACCGGGTGGGTGAACAGGTTGGTGGTCGCCATCGGGACCTTCAGCCCGGCGGCGTCGAGCGCGGTGCGGAAGCGCTTGACGGCCTGCTCGCGTCCGGCGTCGCTGGTGCCGAACGGGATCAGGTCGTCGTCGTGGAAGGTGAGGCCGTAGGCGCCGAGTTCGGCCAGCCGCTGGACGGTCTCGACCGGGTCGAGGGCGGGGCGGGTGGCGTCGCCGAAGGGGTCGCGCCCCTGCCAGCCGACGGTCCACAGGCCGAAGGTGAACTTGTGCGCGGGGCTGGGAACGAGCGGGTCGCGGGACATGGAGCGGCTCCGGATCCGTGCGGAGATGGTTTGTAATGGCTCTCAACAAATTAGTATGCCGGAACGCGAGAAGGAACCCCCTCCGGAGGAACGCATGGCTCAGCAGCGTGTCGTGATCGGCGTCGACAGCTCGACGCAGTCCACCAAGGCCGTCGCCGTCGACATCGACACCGGCGCCGTCCTCGGCCTGGGCCGCGCCGCGCACACCGTCAGCGAGGACGGCGGCCGCGAGAGCGACCCCGAACGGTGGTGGGAGGCGCTCGAAGAGGCCGTGGTCCGAACAGGCTGCGCGGAGCGCGCGGGCGCCGTCTCGATCGCCGGGCAGCAGCACGGCCTGGTCACCCTCGACGCGGCCGGAGCCCCGATCCGCCCGGCACTGCTGTGGAACGACGTGCGCTCCGCGACCCAGGCGGCCGAGCTGCGGGACACGGTCGGCGCCGCGGACCTCGCCCGCCGCACCGGCAGCGTCCCGACCGCCGCCTTCACCGCCGCCAAGTGGGCCTGGCTGCGCGCCAACGAGCCCGCCGCCGCGGACCGGGTCGCGGCCGTACGGCTTCCCCATGACTTCCTGACGGAGCGGCTGACCGGCGAGGCGGTCACCGACCGCGGCGACGCCTCGGGAACCGGCTGGTGGGGCCCGGACGGCTACGACCGGGACATCCTGGCCCGCATCGGCCTCGACCCGGGTCTGCTGCCGCAGGTCCTCCCGGCCGGTGCGCGGGCCGGCACCGTCCGCCCCGGCACGCCGCTGCGCCAGGGCGCGCTGGTGGCCACCGGCACCGGCGACAACATGGCCGCCGCCCTCGGCCTCGGCCTGCTCCCCGGGCAGCCGGTGCTCAGCCTGGGCACCTCCGGGACCGTCTACGCCGTCGGCCGCACCAGGCCCGCCGACCCCAGCGGCACCGTCGCCGGTTTCGCCGACGCCCTCGGCGACTGGCTGCCGCTTGCCTGCACGCTCAACTGCACCCTCGCCGTCGACCGCTTCGCCGCTCTCCTGGGACGCGGCCGCGAGGAGGTCGAGGACGGCGGCACCGCGGTCGTCCTGCCCTACCTGGACGGCGAGCGCACCCCCGACCTGCCGGCCGCCTCCGGCCTCGTCCACGGGCTGCGCCACGACACCACCCCGGGGCAACTGCTCCAGGCCGCCTACGACGGCGCCGCCCACGCCCTGCTCGCCGCCCTGGACGGCGTACTGCGCGCGGGCGGCGAGGACCCGGCGGGCGACGAGCCGCTGCTCCTGATCGGCGGCGGCGCCCAGGGCCGGGCCTGGCGGCAAACCGTCCTGCGGCTGTCCGGCCGGGCGGTCCAGGTGCCCGCCGCCCAGGAACTGGTCGCGCTCGGCGCGGCCGCCCAGGCCGCCGCCCTGCTCACCGGCGAGCGCGCCGACGCCGTGGCACGCCGCTGGCGCACGGCCCAGGGCCCGGTCCTGGAGCCGGTGGACAAGGACGACGACGCGCTCGAACGGATCGGGGATACCCTGCGTCGGGCCGGGGCCTTGCAGGGCGCCCCGGCCACAGCACGGTAGGAGAAACGGCACGTGACGGTGGTCGGCAGGACGAACAGGGGCGCGGAGAACGGGCGGGCCTCGCAACAGGACATGCGCCGGCAGAACCTCGCGGTCGTCCTTGGCGCGGTCCGCGCGCACAGCCCGCTCTCGCGCGCGGACGTCGCCGGACGCGTCGGCCTCACCAGGGCGGCCGTCTCCTCCCTGGTCGACGAACTGATCGAACGCGGCGCGCTGAACGAGGCGCCGGCCACCGCCAGCGGCCGGGTCGGCCGCCCCGGCCGGGCACTGACCATCAGCGACCGCGGCCCCGCGGGCCTCGGCCTGGAGATCGGCGCCACCCACCTCGGCGCGTGCGTGGCGGACCTGCGCGGCGAGCCGCGGCTGTGGCGCAGGGTGGAACGGGACAACGCGGGCCGCCCGGCCGGACAGGTACTGGCGGAGGCCGCCGCGCTGGCCGCCGAAGTGGAGGCCGAGGCAGCGGCCCTCGGGCTGTGCGTCCAGGGGCGCGTCCTCGCCGTGCCCGGGGTGGTGCCGAACGAACCCGGCGGCCTCGTCGAGCGCGCGCCCAACCTCGGCTGGCACGGCATCCGCCTCGCCCACCACTGGCCCGACCAGAACACCGTGCCTGAGCCGGAGAACGAGGCCAACCTCGGTGCGCTGGCCGAGTACTGGAGCGCCGAGCTGCCCGCGCAGACCATCGTGCACGTCTCCGCGGAGACCGGCATCGGCGCTGCCCTGATCATCGAAGGCCGACTGTTCCGGGGGGCCCGCGGCTTCGCCGGCGAACTCGGCCACATTCCCGTCCAGCCGGACGGCCCCCGCTGCGCCTGCGGCGCCCGCGGCTGCCTTGAGCAGTACGCGGGCGAGGCGGCCGTGCTGCGCGCAGCCGGCCTTGCCGGGGACGCTCTCGGCCAGCACGGCGACGCGGTCGCCCTGCTGGCCGAGCGGGCGGGCGCCGGGCACGCGCCCACCCTGCGGGCCCTGGACGGCGCCGGGCGCGCCCTCGGCCTCGCCCTGGCGTCCGCCGTGGAACTCATCGACCCGGACTGCCTCGTCCTCGGCGGTGCCTACGCCGAACTGGCCGACTGGCTGCTCCCGTCCGTACGCGCCGAACTGGCCGCCCGGGTCACCGTGCGGCCCTGGGCCTCGGAGGCACTGCGCCCCTCCGCGCTGGGCCGACGCGGGCCGCTGCTGGGCGCGGCGCTGACGACCGTGCGCCGGATCATGGCCGATCCGACCCTGCTGCCCACCGGTTGACCCGAGACCCGCGCGTGGTCAGTCGTGCTCGACCACGACCATCGCGTGGCCGTCCGCGGTGGTGACCCGCACGTGGACGTACGCGCCGTCGTACTGCCAGGGCAACTCCTGCCCAGCGGGCTGCAGCCGCACCGAGCGCGGCGCGCCGTCGAGCTTGACGCGACGGGCACGTCGATGAGCGGGAACGGGTCGTGCACCAGGTCCAGCTCCGGGGTCTCCCGGGCCGGAACGAAGCTGACCAGGTGCACTACGGTGCCGCCGTCCGTCCGTACGACCGTGGTCTCCAGGTGGACCGGCCCGCCCGCGCGGAGGCTGATGACGGGTAAGTCCTCCCGGACACCGGGCACGCCCTGGCAGGCGAGGAAGACCTCACCGGCCGGTGCCGGGGCGAGCCCGTCGACCGGGAGGAGGCCGGGAAGGGCCGGTTCGGTGGCGTTCTTGAGCAGCGCCGGCCCGACCAGCGGTACGGCTCCGCCGGCCGTCCGGTAGGCGAGCAGGCGCTGCGCGAGGACGTCGTCCACCGGCGTGGTCTCGGGTACCACCACGGCCCGGTAGGCGCTCAGGTCGGCTGTCGGCGGGACCACGCCGAATTGCGCGCGCTTCCGAACCCCCTTTCAGGACCTGCTCACCCGGCTCGGCCACACCGACCCCGAGTCGGCCGCCGGTGCACTGCTGATGCTGTACGACGGCGCGATGGCAGCCGGCTACCTGGACGACTCGACGGGCGCCCACAAGACCCTGCTGGACACGGTCCGACTGATCCGCTCGGGAGGCTGACCCCGTCGAGGGCGCGCGGAGCAGCGGCCCTCTCACCGCGGCAATGGACCGGTGCGCCGTTGATGAACGTCGAGTCGCCGATCGACCCGTTCAACTGGCCCGGCACTGCGGCGACCTCGCGGCTTTCGGATCCCGCCCTACCCGGCCGCGATGCGCTACGTCGACGCCGCGTACGCCGAGCGCACCGCGAAGCCAGCCAGGCAGCGCAGCTCTTCCCGCGCGTGACGGCCTGCCCTGGAGCGGTCCGGGGCAGGCTGTCACGGTGAACGGTCAGTCAGATGGTGACGCACGGCGGTGAGGTTGGATGCACCCTCACGGCCCTTCGGCCCCACTGGCCGTACGGGTCAGCACGACGAGTACTCACCCCAGTTGGCGCCATTGGCGTAGGCGTGCCAGGAACCGCCAGCCTGGGAGCAGCCGTAGGGGATGGTGACGATCGCCTGCCAGGTGTCAGGGTTCGCTGAGTGAATGGGCACCCATCCGGAATACACGTCCTGCGGGCCGTCGACCGTGTCGCCGCTGGCGCACGCCTGTCCCACGTAGTTCAGCGTCTGCACGCACGGGTGCGCCGACCAGGCGGTGCCGCTGTGGCCGAGCCAGTAGTTGTGGGAGTACTGGAAGTGGGCGCGGACATAGCCGCAGCCGTCGTACTGCTGCTCAACCTGGCCCGCGTACACACCGCCGACGTTGATGTTGCCGGGGCTGCCGATGTCGATGGTGGTGCAACTGCTGGGGGCAGCCTGCGCGGTGCCGCCAACGCCGATGGCGGCGCCGCCGGCGAGACCGAGGGTGGCGGCGGTGAGGGCGATAGCGCGTCGAGTCTTGCGGAGCTTGAGCATGAGTGCTGTCTCCTGACTTGAGCGGCCTGGCCCGGGTCGGGGCCGGGCATCGGTTTGACCGTGGACGGAATGATCGTGTCTGGCTTTCGGGGTCCAGAAGGGGGCATGAGCAGCCGGCTCTGATTGGCCAGGCGTGACAGTGATTCGGCGCGCATCGCCCACCCCCTGGTCTTCGGTGACTCCGACTGCGGTGACGTTAGGGGCGCGGGTCCGTCGGCCGTCCTAGAGTCGTCCTAGTGCCAGGTCGGGGCGCTGATGGTGAAGGGCCGTGGGGAGCCGTGGCTATACGAGAACCGGGTCGCCCGCAGAGGAGGTTCGGGCCCCGTTCGATGCCAGGCCTTGGGCGACAGGCTCATCAGCGAACCCCGCTCACCAGAGTTCGGGCTTCACCTCGTGGAAGATGTCCACCACTTCCTGAGGAGTCAGCACCGGGGCGGTGAATCCGAGCCGGGCCGTGTGCTCCTCGAACTCCGGCGGTACCGCGAAGTGATGTTCGCGCACCAGGTGACCCGCGATGTCCGGCCAGATCCACTCGCCGTCGGTCTTCAGGCTGAAGCCACCCATGACCTCCTGCGAGGGGTTGAA
>NZ_BMTS01000017.1:0-20689 GCF_014649795.1 Streptomyces melanogenes | reverse complement strand
CCCCCCCCCCCCCCCCGGGGAAGGTCTGCCGCTCGCACACCCGCGCCGAGCGCGTACGGCATCGCGTCGTAGAACCCGAAGTATCTCAATCGCGTGCCCCCTCGTCGTCCTTCATCGTAGATCCACCGGCGCGTGCCAACGGGGGACACTGAGGCAGCGGCCACCCCTCCAGATCGGGAGCGGGCGGGGGAGGGCGGTCAGGCGGGGTGGTGGTCGGGGACGGCGTTGAGTTCGATGCCGTGTTCGAGCAGGGCTTTCATCGCGCAGAGCGCGGTGGTGAAGCCGCCGACGGTGTCGTTCACCCAGCGGACGGTGTCGTCCCCCGAGCCCTGGAAGCCGGTCTCGGTGGCCTCGACGAAGGTGGCCTGTGCTGTGCGCGGGGTGAACTTGAGCTCGACCGTGGTCGGCTGCTCGTAGTTGCCCCACTCGAACCGGATCAGACGTCCTTCCTGTACCTCCTGGACGCGGACGTCGGCCGATGCCCCGTAGGTTTCCCATTCCCAGCGCACCTGGGCTCCCGTCACCATGGGTCCGCTGCTCTTGCTGTACCAGAACCGGGATGTGACGGCCGGATCGGCGAAGGCCTGGAACGCCTCTGTCGCGGGCCTGCGCACCAGCATGCAGGCGTACGCGGCAGGGGCGTGGGTGAGGTGTCGGTTCTCCATAGACATGATCATGCTCCTCTGCGGGGTCACGCCGGTGGACGTGACCTGTTACGGCTTGTCCGGTCGGGCCTGCGCGTCCCGCTCCGCGGCCTCGGCGACGCGCTTGATGTGTGCCAGCCGCCGGTCCCAGTCGGCGGCGAGCGATGCCATCCACCGCGCCGTCGCATCGAGCGCCGCGGGCCGCACCGTATAGCGCACCTCGCGCCCGATGCGGCCGCCGCTCACCAGCCCGGCGGCGTCCAGGACCGCGAGGTGTTTGACCACGGCCTGACGCGAGACGGGAAGGTGTTCGGCGAGCGTCGTCGCGGTGGCCTCGCCCTTGGCGGCGAGCAGTTCGAGCAGCCGTCGCCGCGTCGGGTCGGCCAGAGCCGCGAGGACGGTGTCGACCGACTCGACGGCGCCGCGGGGTTCGTCGCTCACGCGGAAGGCTGTTCGGCGCGCGTCTTGAGCGCGTCGAGTTCCTGGGCCCAGCCGCCGGTGTTGTCCTTGACCGCCCTGCCCCGCAGGTCCTCGGACCCGGCCAGCGCCGCGAACCCGCTCTCGACCACGCGCAGCCGCGTCCCGCCGCCTTCCGGTGTCAGGGTGAACTCCACGAGGGTGCTGTTGTCCTCGCGCAGCTCTTCTCCCGGGAACGCGCTGGCCCAGCGGTAGGCCAGATAGGTAGGCGGCTCAACCTTCTCCACGCGCACCGGGAAGTCTCCGTACTCCGGGTTCTTCGCCACCATGGTCTCGCCTTCCCTGGCCGCCGTGCCGGGCAGGCTCGCCTTGTCGGCCACCCAGAACCCGGGCTCGGCCACCAACGACCAGACCCGCTCCAGGGACGCCTCGATCAGGGTTTCGCGCTCGATCCGGTCCTCACTCATGAGGGGACTCCCTTCATCGCCACCATCGGATGCAACTCCAGAGTTGCACGTTGTGGTGCTGGGTGCAACCCGAGGGTTGCACTTCGATCGAGTCCTCTGCCCTCTCGCCTGCTCGCCCTGTCGTCCCCGGGCGCGGCCCGGTGCAACGGCGGAACGGACGGCCTTGGCCGGAAAGAGGCCGGGCCCTAGCCTGCTGCGGCGGACCGTCGGCGGGTGTCCTCTTCGCCGACCGGACGGACACGCCATGCGTGCGCACGATCAAGAACCGGGCCAGAAGGCCGCCACCTCCTGAACGACGCCGGCGAGGGTCCGGCCCCCGAGTGACGCGCTGTGGGGGGGGCTGGGGTGTAGGGCCCGGGCACCGGGACACGCCCCTGCCTGATGCCGTCGCACCAGGGAAGGACGGCGACGTCGGACGATGTTCGGCGGGACGCCGGAAGGGAGGGTGGGGAGCGCGCGGATCTCGCGCGTTCCCTCGTGACCAACGGCGTCTGGAGTGATCTGCAGTTTGTTCAACCGGTCCTGGCCGGTAAACCCGCTCTCCTCGGACCTGACGGCGCCGGTACAGCCAGGTAGGGCGTCAGCACGAGATGTAGTCGAGTACGGCCGAGGTGCGCCTGCCGGTGTGGTACCCACTGAAGTAGGTGACCTTTCCCTTTCCTCCGGCCCACGGCGACTCCCACCAGCCCCCGTCGTCGAAGAAGATCCGCACGTAGGGGCAGCGGCCGTCGGCTCGGGTGTCGTGCACCGTGCCCGTGATGTTGCCGTCGCAGACCCGCCCGTCGCCGTACCCTTCAGGGTATTTGTCGGTTGTGAAGACATCGCAGGTCTGCACTCCGGCTTCGGACGCCTGGGCCCAGGGGGCCGATGCCAGCCCGAGGGAGCAGACGGCGCCCAGCGCGATGATGGCCAGAGAACGCTTGCTTCTCATGTTCATTCCCTTCTCTTGCGGACAGGCGCGGGGGCAACGTGGGTCGCCCCCGCGCTCGGATGGCGTCAGTACCTTGAGGGCAGACGGCGGTTGAGGGTCAAGCGCCGTTGGGCCGCGCTCTCAGCAGGAGATGTACAGCAGGTCCGCGGAGAGGTAGTCACTCGGGTAGTACCCGCTGAAGTAAGTGATCTTCCCTTTCCCTCCGGCCCACGGTGAATCCCATGTGCCCCCGTCGGTGAAGTGGATGCGGACGTAGGGGCAGCGGCCGTCGGCTCGGGTGTCGTGCACCGTGCCCGTGATGTTGCCGTCGCAGACCCGCCCGTCGCCGTACCCCTCGGGGTGCCTCGACGGACCGCCTGTGTCGATGTTCCTGCAGGTCAGAGCGTTGGTTGTGGCAGCCTGCGCCGTGGGGGCCGAGATCAGGCCAAGGACGCCGAAGGCCATCACCGCGGTTGCGGCACACGTCTGGTACTTGGTCCTCTTCTTCATGGATCTCCTTGTCGTGAGCGGTGCTGTGGTGGACCTGCTGGATGACACGCAGCGGCTGCGTTGCGGCAGGAGCGGCGACGGGTGGAGGTACCCGGAGCAAGCTGCGCGCGTCGGTGACTGTCCTGGCCGCACTGGCGCGCCTCTGCGCGTATTCGGGGCCGGCTCAGGTGACGTGCTTGGTGAGCCGGTTGGCGTTGGTTGCTGAGCCGAGCGGTCTGCCGCTCCGGGGGGTTGGCGGCGCCCTGGGGCCCAGACCGCGGTGGGTTTCCTTTGGCGGTGGTGAGGTCGCGCGGCTTGCTGGCGGCCCTTGAGCTAAGAGTGATCGACGGTCTGTCCCTCGGGCACGCGGTAGCAGCCGGACCTGACCTCGATGCCGATGCTCGGGGTGTCGCGCTTGCCGTACATGACGCTCCAGACGCTCACCATCCTGCTGTTGTTGTCTGCTATGAGGTTGGGGTTCTTGTTGGGGCTGTTGTCGTGGTAGGTGTCCTTGAGCGTCCAGCCGTCCGTGCTGAGTTTGGCCTTGAGGTTGGCCATAGCGGTGTTGATGTCGGCGGAGGACGTCGGCAGGAAGTTCCATGGGTGGTAGACCTGGAAGTAGGTGTTGGGGTCCTTTCCTTGGCACTCCCGGATGCCGGGCCCGGGTGCGGACGCTGTCCCGGGTACCCCAAGGAAGTCGTAGAGCTGGCTGGAGACCTCCTTCACGGCGGCGACTGCCTCTTCGGTTCCGGCGGTGCCTGCGGAGGGGATGTGCGGGGCCGTCATGCGGGAGGAGGATTTGCTGGCGTCGTTGTCAGTCATGCCACATCCGGTGAGGAGAAGTGGTAGGTGTGAGGCCCATGCGGCGCGACTCGGCTGATACCAACGCTCGTGCGAGCCGGAGGCCTGGTGGGCCGCGCTAGTGGGGAGCGGTGACGTCTGCGTATTTGCCGACCACGACCAGCGCCTGGTTCTTGAGCGCCGTGGTACCCGGGCTCCAGTACTCGCTATGGCCTTCTGATCCTTTGAGATGACCCGGCCCGTTGCCCTCTGCGTGGGTGTTCATCTGATGTGCCCCGAAGGCGTCATCGCTGGGAATGACGAAGACTCCGCCGCCGATCTTCCACTGGATGCCGCCGTGGCCGAAGCGGCCCCAGTCGGGCACTTTGTCACCGTCGGCTTCCTCGTTCCATACGTGCCCCTTGGGAACGTCCATCTGCTCGGCCGAGCCGACCTTGACTCCTGGGCTTCCGGCGAAGATCACGTCGTCGGCGTTGAGTTCACCCTTCTGAGCTGCCGCCCCGATCAGGGTGGTGCCGTAGGAGTGGCCGATGGCCGTCCGGTGGGGTTCCCCGGGGCCGTTGTGGGAGGCGTCCAGGCCATCCAGGAAATGGCGGTAGGCCGGGGCGCCGGCGTAGGCGAAGTCCCCCGAGGGAGCGTCCTTCACGATGCTCTGGGGAGCGTCGTAGCCCAGCCAGGTGATCGTCGACACCGAAGCGCCCGGGGACACCTGATTGGTCTGGCGCCAGAGTTCGGTCATCCGGTCGATCCCGCCACCGATGCCTTCCAGCTTGGCTCCCGTGCCCGGTACGTACACCGCCTGGTGCTCCGCGGTGTCCGGGTTTCCGGTGGCGACGATGGCGCGGCCGCGCCCCTCGGGGCTGAAGCCGAGCAGGTATGCCTCGGGCAGCCCCTCGGTGCCGGACAGGTCGAAACGCTTCTGGATGGCCTCCATGCCGTTGAGGGAGGCGGTGAGGTGGCGGTATTGATCGCCGTACTTCCGGTTCCAGTTCGACCATTCGTCAGTAGTGATCTCGACAGGCCCGGTCGTGGTGATCAACATGGTTGTCTTGTTGGCGGGCTCCTTGGGTATCGGGTCCAGTTTGATCCGGTACTCGGCCTGTTTCTCGTCCAGCACGACGCGGTTGGCCTCGTCCCTGACCTCGGCGGGCAGACCGTCGAGCTTGCCCACGAGTTCGGGGTGGAGGGAGAGGTATGCCTCCTGTTCCTGCGGGGTGAGTCCCTTCCACCAACTGGCGTTCTGCGCCGGAGTGGCGTTTTTCGGTGGCCCGCTGATGGAGTCCAGATAGCTCTGGCCGGCCTGCTCTACGCCGGTCATGTCCGACTGGGCGTCAGCGAGGTCGTAGACCGAGACGGTGAGGTCGTCGTCGGCCGTCAGCGCCCGTATCTTGGGCTCCCACTTGGCATCCGCGTCCGTCGCCTCTTTGAGGGCGGCAGCGACGCGGTCCGCGAGGGCGATCGCCTCGGCCCGGTGGGGGTTGGGGTCGGGGGCCAGGTGAGCAAGGGCGGACTGGGCACCAGGGCCTTGGGGCGAGGCGCCGACGGCGACCGTGCCACCGGGAGGCGGTAGCTCGACACCGTTGCGTGCCAGTCCGGCCGGGTAGGTGATGCTGCCGTCGGCGCCGACGGTGAACTTGAACACCTCCGCGTCACCGAGTGCGGACAGGAGCTTGCCGCGTGCCGCGTTCATGTCGTGGACGAACCCGTTGAGTGCGGTGCTCACCAGCCCGCACTCGATCTGTGTGTAGTGGAAGTTGGCCGACAGCTGCTTCAGCTCCGCCAGTGCGGCGTCCCGGGCTGCCCCGCTGAGTGATTTGCGCATGCCGGCCGCGACGATATTGTCGATGTGGTCCTTGGCCGCGGCGGCCATGTTGCTGGTCGCGCGGTAACCGTCGGCCGCCTGCGCGAATTCGGACGGGTTCAGTGCACGGAGGGTCGCAAGGTCCATGGCGGCCCGTCACCGCCCCGGGCTCTGGCCGCCGACAGCGTGCGTGTCGGCGTATCGACTGTCGATGGCGCCGAACGCGCCCCTGACCGCGTCGTCGGTCACCAGGAGGTCATGCCCGGCTTTCTCCAGCGCTTCCTTGATGCTGCCGCAGCGCGCATCGACGCTCCTGACATACCGGGACCACGAGGCGAACACGTCCTTTTGTGCCCCCGCGGTCAGGCAGCCCGCGGCGTCGGCTCCCTGCTGCCCGTCCGTCAGCTCGGTCAGGGCCTTGCCCAGCCCCTCCTTCAGGTGTCCGATGCCCTCGCCCGCCTTGTTCCACGCCTGCTGGGTGGACCGCAGGCCCCCGGTGACGGCGCTCGTCGCCGGAGGGGGGCCGTCATCGGGCCCGTAATGGTTGAGCCGCATCTGACTCGCGTGCCGTTGCGCGGTGCTCCGCTTCAGCTGTTCCCACTCGTCCCACACCACGTGTTCCTTTCCCCGCGCCCCGGCCTGCCAGGGGTGCGGTCTTCCTGTCCTGGGCCCTGAGAGGGCGAGGGCCATCGGGGATGGTGAGGAGGAGAGCAACGCCACCCACCGTGCTGCCCCGGGCATCCATACCTCGCGGCCGCACCAACCGTCGCAAGAAAGGTAATTGTCCGCGACTGCCCAAAAGCCGTGAAACAGGCCAGAGCGAGTAGGGAGCGGACAGAGGCTTTGTCCGCGGACAACGCGGCCACCGGCAGCTGACCAAGCGCTCAAAGTTGCCCCGTACGGGGTGCGGTTGTGTTGTCGGGGCAGTGCCGAGAATGGCTCGTGGTCACTGTTCGGCTTTGAGACGGCAGTCCCGCAGGATCAGCACCGACTGCTGGGAGTGGGCCGCCACCCTCGTTGTGTCGTGGTCCCGGTTGTGGTGATCACGGTGTGGCGGGCGGTACGGATAGTGACGGTCAGTGAGATCCCGGGCGGGTTGACCCCGGCAGGTACGGCGGTATCGACGGCGCCGTACGCCCTGGTAGACGACGAGCAGGCCGAACAGTTCCTGCAGGGCTATGAAACGCCAGGTTCGGGCCGAGTCGAGCGGTCACCGACCAGTCTTCACGCTCGGGCGGTGGAAGGCGCCCCGGTAGGCGGCTGGGGTCATGCCGAGTTGGCGGCTCAGGTGTTGGCGGAGCGACTCGCCGGAGCCGAGGCCGCTGCGGCCGGCCACCTGGTCGACGGTGAGATCGGTGGTCTCCAGCAGCTCGCGCGCCCGCAGCAGCCGCTGCTGGAGCAGCCATTGGAACGGGGTCACACCGGTCTCGGCTGTGAAATGGCGGGTCAGGGTCCGCACGCTGACCTTGGCTTGACCGGCCAGGTCGCGCAGGAGGATCGGCTGGTCCAGGTGCTGCAGCGCCCAGATGCGGGCCGCGTCCAATGAGGACTCGGTCTTGGCTGGGAGCGGGGTCTGTACGAACTGCGCCTGCCCGCCGTGGCGGACCGGGGTGACGACGGCGGCGCGGGCCGCCGCGTTGGCCACGGCCGCGCCGTAGTCGGAACTGATCAGGTGCAGGCACAGGTCGATCCCGGCGGCCGAGCCCGCACCGGTGATGATCGGTCCGTCCTCGGCGAACAGCCGGTCGGCGTCCACGTGCACCGAGGGGAAGGCGCGCTGCATTTCCTCGGCCAGGCCCCAGTGGGTGGTGGCGATACGGCCGTCGAGGAGTCCGGCTTGGGCGAGGACGAAGGCGCCGCTGCAGATCGAGGCAACGCGCTTGCCCGCGGCGGCCGCCTCCCGCAAGGCGTCCAGTACGGCCGGCTCGGCGTCGTGTCGGCTGGCGGTCGAGGGGACGATCACCGTGTCCGCCGCCGCGAGGGCCTGAAGGCCGTGCCGGACCACCACCTCGATGCCGCCGGAGGCGGCGATCACGCCGGGCGTGGCAGTGCACACCGTCACCTCATAGCCGGGGCGTCCGTCGAGTTCGGCGGCGCCGAGCAGCGCGGACGGCATGGACAGGTCGAAGGGTTTGACCGCGGGAACGGCCAGGACTGCGACACGATGCATGGCTAGATCCTTGGAGGTCATGGCTTTCAGGCCACTAACCTACCCCGCGTCCGCACGGCAGAGTTGGGCGTGCGGACGGGCCCTCCGTACACCACGTTTCCCCCTTCGGGGAGGCGTTCCATTTTGATGGTGAACGGAGACAAGACCATGGGTGGATCAGTCGTCATCGGGGCAGGTGCGACCGGGGTCGCGATTGCCAGGCAACTGGCCGAAAGCGGCCAGCGGGTCCGCCTCATCACCCGCAGCGGCAGTGGTCCCGACCACCCTGCCATCGAACGGGTCGCCCTGGACGCGGGCCACACTGACGAACTGGCCGAGGCGCTGGCTGGAGCGGCCACGGTCTTCAACGCGGCCATGACCGCCTACCACACCTGGCCGGAGACGATGCCGCCGTTGTTCGCCTCGATCCTCGCCGCGACCGAGCGGGCCGGGGCCGACTACGTGATGCTCGGCAATCACTACGGTTATCAGCAGACCACCGGTTCGGTCACCGAGCGCACCCCGATGGCCCCGCACACCCGGAAGGGCCGAGTGAGAGCCGACCTGTGGCAGCGGGCCAAGGACGCGCACGACGAAGGGCGGCTGCGGGCCACCGAAGTGCGGGCCGGCCAGTACCTGGGCTCAGGAGCGGTCTCACCTTTCACGCTGCTGGTAGCTCCCCGGGTCCGCGAGGGTGAACTGGCTCTCGTCCACGGCAACCCTGATGCGGCGCATTCGTTTTCCTACACCGAGGACGTCGCTGCGACGCTGGTGGCGGTCAGCGGCGACGAGCGGGCCTGGGGACGGGCCTGGCACGCCCCGGTCATCACCACGACCGTGCGTCATGCCGCAACCGACCTCGCCGAACTCCACGGAGCGCCCGAACCGCGGTTGGAGTCGCTCACCGAACGGGACTTGGCACTGCTGTCCTTCGCCGATCCGCTGTGGCGGGAGTTCGCCGAGATGAGCTACATGTCCGAGCGTCCGTTCATCGTGGACGACAGCGATATCCGCGACACCTTCGGACTCAAGCCTTCAACGCTCCGCGAAGCCCTGGCGGCCTGATGCGGCGGTGGGCGGGCCGGGGCTCCCGGCCCGCCCACACCGGGACATGAGGTGTGAGCGGGTGCTCGACAACCGCCGCACGGATCCGCAAGGCCGTCCGCTCGCGCGGGCACGTCCCGAACGAGCCTGAGACGAGCCGGTTCATCCCTGCGTGTGCGGGGTGGCGGTGGTGGGTTCCCATCCGAAGCGGGAGCGTACGCGTCCGTGGGCGATGTGCGTGAGGGCGGCGGCGTGGTACGGCACGGTCTCGGGCGGGATGTTGTCGAGCGGGTACCAGGCGATGCCGCCGCATTTGTCGGGCTCGGCGTTGTAGGGTTCGCCGTCCCAGGCCAGGGCGCGGTAGAAGACGCCGAGGCGGGGTTCCTCGCCCGGGGAGCGGTGGTCGATGAAGTGGGCGAGTTCGAGGTCGCGGGTGTGGACGGTGACGCCGATTTCTTCGAAGCCTTCGCGGGCGGTGCCGTCGTCGGTGGGTTCGCCTTCGTCGAGGTGGCCGCTGGGGACCTGCCATTGACCGGAGGCGTAGCCGCCTTTGCGGAGGCTGAGCAGGACGTGGCCGTCACGGATGAGGACGAGGTGGACGTCGCAGATGCGGCGGTGGCGCTGGACGGTGGCGGGTGTGGTCATGGCGGTGAGCGTTTCTGTCGGGGCGGGTGAGGGCCCCGATTATCGCTGCGCCCGGCGGAGCCTTGGGACGGTTTTCGCCATATGAGTGAACGTGCTGCGGTCAGTTCGGCTCAGTGCGCAAGAACGCCTCGGCCTCCTCCAGGCGTTGCCGGATCACGCGTGCCAGGCCGCGCGGTGGCCGGGCGAACAGATCCCAGCCGACGGTGCGGGTCTGCTTGTCCCACCACCACGTGCCGGTGATGCGGCCCGCGACGGTGATGGCGGCGCGGACCTCGCCGATCGGATTGAAGGCCCGCTCGGTGTGGGCGGCTTCGAGGTAGCGGGCGCGGGTGGTGAAGTAGCCCTTGAACGCTGGGTCTTCGAACGCCGTGAGCCGCACGTGATCCGCTGGGAGCGGCGTGGCTCCGCGGAGAGTGTCGAGCTCGCTGCTCAGCACCAGGAGGGTGGCGGGAAGGCCCTCGACGTGCACCGGGGTGATCTCGTCACGCAGCGCGGTGAGGGCGGGGGTGATCTCGGCGCGGGTGAGCCCGGACCACCACGTCAGGTCCCCTTCGGCTGCGGGTCCGTAGGCGCCCAGGTAGCGGCGGACCAGTGCCACGGCCGCGGTGACCGGGTCACTGCGGTGCAGGGTGAGCCCGGGATGGGCGTGTTCCAGGAGGGCGAAGGCCCGCTGTTCGCGGTGGAGTGTGGGGGCGGTGTTGCGGTAGGCGATGTGGCCGGATTCCCAGGCCCGCTTGATGCCCATACGCACCGCTTCGACGGTGGTTTCTGAGTACTGCTTGGCGAGGTGGTCTTGCAGGTCGCGGTAGCCGAGCGCGCCGCCCGCCAGAGCTTGGCGCGCCTGGTCGGCACCCCGGTCCAGGTCTGTTCGGCCGAGGCCGTGGCGCCGAGCGGTGGCGAGGGCGCCGCCGAGACGCAGGCGCAGGGTGGCGGTGTGGGCGTCGCTGGCCTGGTCGAGGGGCCACAGGCCAGTGCCGCCCGTTCGGCCGGGGCCACGATCGTCACGAGCGAAGCCACCTCGGGCGCTCCTCTTCTCCGTCCGGTGCGGTGAGCGGCGCGGGCACGCGCGACCGCGAGGAGCCCCTGAGCCTAGTGGGGAGGGTCAGACGGCCGGGGCTGGAGTCGGCACATGGTGCCGCTCCGGCCACAGTTCGTCCACCATCGCGGCCAGTTGTTCGTAGCCCTGCTGCACTTGGGCGAACTGGTCTTCGGTGCCCCACCAGTGCCGGTCGTTGTGGTGGATGTGGTACTGGCTCCAGTCGCCGTTCCAGCCGGGCTGGCCGCTGGTATGGTGCAGCGCGAACTCGTCCGGGTGCTCGTAGATGTATGTGCCGGGCAGCACTCCGCACCCGCACGCGCCACACCCCGGTTCACGCCCCCGTGTGTCCGTGGACAATGCCTGTTGTCCGCCTGACGTAGCCAGCCTGAGGCGGGTTGTTCCTTGCGGGGGCAGGCGGATGCGCGTGGCGAAGACCAGTTGGGCGCCACTGAACGCGGCATCCCGGTGTGCTTCGGGTATGCCCCCCGGCCCGTCCATCGGGCCGTCGTGCTGCTGAGCTGCGATTCACTTCCGGGGTGCTATCGTCCCGTCGGCCGAAGCACCGTTCCGGCATCACGAGGAGCACCGTGGGCAGCGACATGGCAGGCGATTCATCCACTGACCCGCTCGTCGTCCGGCTGCTGGACGCGGATACCTGGCCCGCGTTCGCCCGACTCGTCGAGGCGAACGGCGGCGTGTGGGGCGGCTGCTGGTGCATGGGTTTTCACGTCAAGGTCGGCAAAGGGCGCACCTCCCAGCAGAACCGTGCCGAGAAGGAGCAGCGGGTGCGTGAGGGCAGCACTCATGCCGCGCTCGTCTTCGGGGGTGACGAATGCCTGGGCTGGTGCCAGTTCGGCTCGTCGGCCGAGCTGCCGGAGATCAAGAGCAGACGAAGGTACGAGAAGGACCTCGTGGCCCTGCCGGACTGGCGCATCACGTGCTTCTTCACGGGAAAGGGTCTGCGCAAGCGCGGCGTCGCCCATGCCGCGCTGAGCGGGGCGCTGGCCGAGATCGCCCGTCAAGGAGGTGGAACGGTCGAGGGCTATCCCGAGGAGACCGACGGCCGTGCGGTGTCGGGCTCGTTCCTGCACACCGGCCCGATGGCCGTCTTCGAGAACCACGGCTTCACCCGGACGCGGCCGATCTCGCCCCACCGCTGGGTCGTCACCCTCGCCGTGGCATCGGGGTGAGGCCGCCGCACACCCCGGCTGCCGTCATGGAGTCGTGAACCCACAGGACTTCGGCCAGTCGTCTGCCTCTGCGCGCTCCCCAAGCACTCCGGTCCGCCGGGTGCTCTCCCGCTCCTGCCTGTGGCACCAGGGAATCGTTTTGCCATGTCGTTGGGGCCGGCTTTCAGCTGGCCAGTGGGTGAAAGCGAGTTGCCATGCCTGTGCTCGGGTTCGCGCTGCTGCTCGGTGTCGCTGTTGCGGCGACGGTCGCAGCAGGAGCGGTCTACGTTCTGGCCCGGATCATCCCTGCTGACTCCCGTAGACGGCACAACGACGTCCTGGGATTCGTGTACGCGGAGATCGGGGTCATCTACGCCGTCGTGCTGGCCATGGTCGTCGTGGGCGTGTGGGACACGCACTCCCGCGAGCACGCCAATACCTACACGGAGACCGACGCCCTTCTGCAGATCTCCTGGTACGCCCGGTCTTTGCCTCAGCCCGAACGCACCACCTTGACCCGTCTCACCGAGTCCTACACCTCCACCGTCATCTACAAGGAATGGCCCATGCTCGCCCAGGGCAAGGACAGTGCCGCCGCATGGGCGCTCTTCACCGACCTGCGTGAGTTCATCAATGTCCGCCAGCCCGAGACCGGCGCCGACCAGGCCCGCTACCAATCCGTACTGGATGCCGTCGGTCAACTCGGCAACGCGCGGCGCGAGCGCGTGAACGAGGCCGCCACGGCCGGGGTCCCGGCCCTGCTGTGGGCCGCCCTGCTGGTGGGCGCGCTGATGACCGTGGGATTCGTCTACCTCTTCGAGGTCGGCAGCCTTCGCGTCCACGCCGGCGCGGTCTGCGCTCTGGCCTTCACCGTCGGAGTGATGCTGCTGATCGTCTATCAGTTCAACCACCCCTTCGGGGGCACACTGAAAATCAAGCCCACCGCCTTCGAACTCGCCATACACCGCATGCAAGCTCTTGACGCACGGGACGCCGGATAGCGCATCCCTCAGGACACCACGGCCGTCGCCGGGGCCCGGTTCCAGCGCATTCGGGACCACGGCAGGGTCAAGTGGCTTTGGTCCGGTATCTCTCGCGGGGTGAGGTCCGTGATCGGTGTGGCCTCGTGGTGGCGGGCGTAGACGGTGTCGACGTAACGGTGGCCGGTGTCGGCGGCGATGAAGAGGACCGTTCGTTCGGGGGAGCGGTCGCGTTCGTGGCGGGCGGCGAGGTAGCCGGCGCCGGTCGACAGGCCCGCGAAGACCGCGTGCCGGCGCAGCAGGTCGACGCTGCCGGACAGGGCCGCGTCGAAGGAGATCCAGTGCAGGGTGTCGTACAGCTCGTGCGAGACGTTGGCGAAGGGGATGGAGCTGCCGATCCCGGCGATGATGATCTCGGGGTCGGAGACATGCTCCGCGCCGAAGGTGACGCTGCCGTACGGCTGGACGCCGACCAGTTCGACATCCGCCGCATCCGTACGCAGGTAGCGGGCCAGGGCTCCGGTCGAGGCCCCCGAGCCGACTCCGCCGACGACGGTCAGCCCGTCCGTGCCGCTCTCCTCGCGGATCCGGTCGGCGATCGCGCGGTAGCCGAGGTAGTGGATGTCGTCGTGGTACTGCCGCATCCAGTGGTACTCGGGGTGTTCGGCGAGGATCTCGTGGATCCGCTCGACGCGCCGCTTCTGGTCGAGCTTGAGGTCGCTGCACGGCTCCATCCGCTCCAGCGTCGCCCCGAGCACGGCGAGCTGGGTGCGCAGCGTGTGGTCCACCGTCGTCGAGCCGACGATGTGGCAGCGCATGCCGTGCCGGTGGCAGGCCAGGGCGAGGGCGTACGCGTAGATGCCGCTGGAGCTGTCCAGCAGGGTGTCCCCGCGGCGCACCGCCCCGGTGTCCAGCAGGTGGCGTACCGCGGCGAGGGCGGAGACCACCTTCATCGTCTCAAAGCGCAGGCAGACGAGCCGGTCGTCGAGGCGTATCAGGTCCGGGCGGCCGATCGACTCCGCGATGTGCTGGTCCATCCAGGATCTCCTTGGTGGTGGTGAACGTCGTGAAGGTCCGGGTGGCGGGGATGCCGTGGGCGTCCAGGGCGCGCAGGCAGCTGCGGACGCGGTGGCGCAGGCCCGGCGCGGCCGGGTCGAACAGCACGCCCGCCACCGCGCCGCTGTGCGCGATCTGGACACCCGCCGCCCCGACCCGGCGGGCGATCGCGGTCAGGGCGTCGAACTCCGGGTGGCCGAGGACTTGTTGGCCGCGCCGCGCGCTGGCGGTGGCGACCTGGCCGAGCAGCCGTACGTCGCCGGTCGCGACCGCCCGGCGCAGCCGCGTGCGCATCCGCTCCCAGGCCCGTAGGTCACTGTCGCCGGGCTCGCGTACGGGCAGGGACAGGGTGTCCACGGGCGCGCCTCCGCCGAGGGCGCAGCCCACCACGACCAGCGGCGGCAGGGCAGGGCCGAGGACCTCCAGGACCCGGCCCTCCCGCTGGGCGAACAGCACCGGGCGGCCGTCCAGCATCAGCGGATCGCAGGCCGACTCCGCGCGCACGGTCAGCCGGGCGACCGTGTCGGGGGCCGGCCGCAGCCCGTAGGAGTCCGCGACCGCGCGCACGGCGGCGATCACGTCGCTGGTGGAGCTGCCCATGCCCAGGCCCACCGGTATGTCACCGGTGAGCCGCAACTCCCCGCCGCAGAGCGGCCGTCCGGTCCGCTCCGCGCACTCCGCCACCGCGAGGGCCGCGGCCCTCGCGGCCTTCGTACGGTCGGCGGGTACGACGGTGAGCGCCTCGGGCGCCGTGCCGGGCCGGCGGACGAACTCGGCGCTGCTGCCCGGCCCGGCCATCGGCAGGGTGACCAGGCCCGCGCAGCGGCGCCCTTCGTCGTCGAGGAAGACGCCCTGGAGGATCTCGCCGTGGTGGCAGGGGGCGTACCCGGTGCCGGTGACCTCCCCACCGGCACCGGGCAACACCGTGCGGGCGGTGGGAATCACGCGCCGCCCACCGTCCGGTAGCGGTACAGGCCCGTCTCCTCGGCGCTGAACTGGGAGAAGGGGAACGGTTCCGCGGACAGGGCGGTGACGCCCGAGCCGAGGAAGGCGCGGGCGACGGCGCTGCCGGTCTGCGCGTAGACGATCAGCGGGATGCCCCGGGACCGGCAGCGCTCCAGGATGGTGTCGAACGAGCCGTTGCTGAGGGTCATTCCGGTGGCGACGACGGCCTCGGCGCGGTCCAGTACCTCGTGCATGTCGTCGGTGACGGGGTCGCCCCACTGGGTGGCCTTGAGGTTGAGGTCGCACGGCAGCGGGGCGCCGCCGCGTTCGCGTATCGCCGCGATCAACGGGTTGACGACGCCGATGAGGCCGACCTTCGCGCCCTCCTCGATGTCGAGCAGGCCGGCGATGGCCGCGTCGCGGGCCTTCGCACGGACCTCCGGGGTGCCGGCGGGCAGGGTGACGGGCTCCGCGTCGCCCGCCTCGGCGGCCACGCGGTGGGGACGCGTCTCGGAGAGATAGGCGTCGAGGGCCGCGATCCGCAGCGGACGCGGGGCCTCGCGCAGCAGGGCGTCGAGCGGGGCGCCGGAGGAGTCGCGGCAGATCGCGGGGTCGATCTCGCCGGCCTCGAAGGCACAGCCGCCGAAGGATCCGCCGAGGCGGACCAGGACGTACTGGTTGAGGTAGGTGGTGTCGCCGCCGGCCAGACGGGTGCCGTGGTGGATCCAGAACACGCTGGTCGCGACCAAGTCGGAGGGGAGCGGGCCGTGTTCGCCCGCGAGGACGGCCTCGACGAGCGCGTCGACGGTGGGCGCGGTGGAAGGGGCGGGGGACGTCCGGTTCATGGGGTTCCTTCTCACAGAGAGGGTTGGGGCGTTGTGGCCGCTTCCAGCGGTCCGCGGTACGTGACCACCGGACGCCCCAGGGCATCGGTGGTGAGTTCGGCGTCCACCTCGAAGACCTCGGCGAGCCGCTCGGCGGTCAGGACCGCGGCGGGGGTGCCGGAGGCGATCAGGCGGCCGTGGTGCAGGAGCAGCAGCCGGTCGCAGTACCGGGCGGCGAGCGACAGGTCGTGCAGCGCGACCAGGACGGTCTGTTCGGTACCGCTCAGCAACTGCATGAGTTCCAGCTGGTGTTTGACGTCGAGGTGGTTGGTGGGCTCGTCGAGCAGGAGCCCGTACGGCTGCTGGGCCAGCGCGCGGGCGATGTGGGCGCGCTGGCGCTCGCCTCCCGACAGGGCCTTCCAGGAGCGGTCGGCGAGCGCGGTGAGTCCGACGCGCTCCAGTGCGGCGGCGACCACCGCCCGGTCGGTGGCGTCCGGTCCGCGCCAGCGGTCTCGGAACGGGGTCCGCCCCAGGCCCACGACGTCGGCGACCCGCAGATCGCTGTCCGCACCCGAGTCCTGTTCGACGAAGGCGACATGGCGCGCGATCCGGCGCGCACTCCAGTCCCGTACGGGCTCGTCGTCGTAGCGGACCGTGCCCGCGTCGGGGGCCCGCAGGCCGGCCAGGCAGCGCAGCAGCGAGGACTTGCCCGAGCCGTTGGGGCCGAGCAGCCCGACCGTCTCGCCGGGGGCGATGTCCGCGCTGACCTCGCGTACGACCGGGGTGCCCGCCACCGACCAGCTCAGCTTTTCGACGGTGATCCTCACAGTTCACCTCGCTTGCGCAGGACGAGGAGGAAGAGCGGCACGCCGAGCAGTGCGGTGATGACGCCCACGGGGACCTCGCGGGGTGCGAAGGCGATCCGCGCCAGCGCGTCCGTCCACACCAGGAACACCGCGCCCGCGAGCGCCGCGTACGGCAGCAGCACCCGGTGCAGCGGTCCGACGAGGAATCGCACGCCGTGGGGGACGATCAGCCCGACGAAACCGATGGCGCCGACGGTGGCCACCGCCACCGCGGTCAGCGTGGCCGTGACCACGAGCAGCAGCATCCGCGTGCGCCGCACGCCGATTCCGAGGGACGCGGCGGTGTCGGTGCCGAACGCGAGCCCGTCGAGGGCGTTCGAGCAGAGCCACGCCGCCACCAGTCCCAGGGGAGTGACGATGGCGCAGACCGCGACGGTGTTCCAGCGGGCGGGCGCCATCGAGCCCAGCAGCCAGTGGGTGACGGCCCGCGTGGTGTCCGCGTCCGCCGAGGCCATCAGGACGAGCGAGGTCAGGGCGGTGAAGAGCTGGCCGACGACCACGCCGGTGAGGACGATGCGGACCGAGTCCAGGCCGGTGCGCCGCAGCAGCGCGAGCAGCAGTCCGAAGGAGAGCAGCGCGCCGGCGAGCGCGCCGCCGGTGACCCCGAGCGCGCTCGCGCCCACGCCGAGGACGATCACGGCGACGGCTCCCGTGGACGCGCCCGAGGAGACGCCGAGCAGATAGGGGTCGGCGAGCGCGTTGCGGGTGACCGCCTGGAGCACCGTGCCGCACACGGCGAGCGAGGCGCCGACGAGCGCGGCCATCAGTACGCGCGGCAGCCGAAGGTCCCAGACGAGGGAGTCCACCAGCGGGGGCAACGGCTCCACGTCCAGGCCGAGATGGGTGCCGAGGACGCGGACGAGGTCGGTCCAGCCCACGTCGGCGGTGCCGATGCGCACGGCCGCCGTGACCGAGCCCGCCAGGGCGAGCGCGGCGAGGAGGAAGAGGACCGTCCGGGTCGCGGTGGACCTGTCGGACCGGGGGGTGGTGACGGAGCCTTCCGCCACCACCCGCCCGCGGGCCGTCGGAAGCAGGAGATCCACCGACCCCGCCCGGGCCTCCGGGTCAGCGGACATACCCGAGGTCCTTCATCCCCTTGGCCAGCAGCCCCAGGGCGTGCACCGAGCGCACGGACGGGTCCAGCTCGATGCCCGGCACCTCGAGGATCTTGTGGTCACGGACCGCCGCGAGCTTGGAGACCACCGGGTGCCCGGTCATCGCGGCGCGCTTCTCGGCCGCGCTGTCGCCCGGCCGTCCGCGCTCGGACAGGTCGCCGATCACGATGAAGTCGGGGTCGCGCTTGGCGACTTCCTCCCAGGAGACCTCCGGCCAGTCCTCGTTCACGTCGTCGAAGGCGTTCTTCGCGCCGACGATCCGGCTCATCTCGCTGGGCAGGCCGCTCTTGCCCGCCACGTACGGCATGCCGTTGAAGACGGAGTAGAGGTAGACCACGGTGGGCCGGTCGCCTTGGGGAACCTTGGAGGCGTTCTCCCCGGCCTTGGTGACCGCCGCGCGCTGGTCGGCGGCGAGTTTACGGGCCCGCTCCTCGGTGCCGAAGACCTTGCCCAGGTTCTCGTAGTCGGAGAGGAGGAGCTCGAAGGGGGTCTTGCCGGCCGGGTTCTGCTGCGGGCAGTCGACGGCGCTGACGAAGGTGGGGACCTTGAGGGAGGCCAGCTCCTCGCGGGTGCCGGCGCGGTCCTTGGTGTAGAGGTCCGTGGAGCCGGCGACGACGAAGTCGGGGGTGGCGGCGCGCAGCTGCTCGCCGGTGGCGATCTTCGGGGCGATGACCGGGACCTTGGCGTACGCGGCCCCGTACTGCGCGGGGATCTTCGTCTTGAGGTTGGCCGTTCCCGCCATCCGGTCCTGGAGCCCGAGTTCGAGCAGGGTCTCGGTCGAGGTCTGGTCCAGGGCGACGGCCCGCTTCGGGGGCCCCGCGACGGACACCTGGCGGCCGCAGCTGGTGACGGAGGCCGCCGGGGCGCCGGGCTTGGCACCTGTCCTGGAGCCGTCGCTGGCTGCCGTGGAGCAGCCTGCGGTGGCGAGGGCGATGGTCAGGGCGATGCCGAGGCGGGCTGGGTGGCGCATGGGTTCTCCGGTCTGCGAGGGGAGGGAGGGGAGGCGGGAGGAAGGCGTGGGTGTTGTCGTGCACCGGGCAGGAGTGCCGCGTTCGAAGGGTACTGTAATGGTATTCATTTTCATTAACGAATCCGGGTGCGGTTCGCCGAGCCGCAACCCCCACCCCCGAGGAGCAACCACACCGTGCCGACCACACCCACGCCGACAGCGGCCAAGACCGATGCCCCGCCCCCGCGTTCGGTCCTCCGCGACACCGCGTTCCTGCGGCTGTGGGCGGGCACCACCGCCTCCGGCCTCGCGACCTGGGCCCTGCCCTTCGTCCTCGGACTCGCCGTCCTCCACCGCGACCTCGGCGCCGCCGGCCTCGGCCTGGTCCTCGCCGCGCGCACCGCCGGCTTCCTCGTCGCCGTCGCCGTCGGCGGCGTGCTGGCCGACCGGCACTCCCGCCGTGCGGTCGTCCTCTGGTCGGCCCTCGCGGCCGCGGCCGCCGCGCCCCTCCTCGCCGCCGGTCTCGGCCGCTCGCTCGTGCTGATGACGGTCGCCGCCGCCCTCGCGGGCGCCGGACAGGGCGCCTGCCGCCCGGCGTTCCAGGCGCTCACCGCCGAGACCGTCGCCCCCGAGCGCCGCCAGCAGGCCAACGCCGCCATGACCCTGGCGGTACGGAGCGCCACGCTCACCGGACCCGCCCTGACCGCGCTGCTCGCGGCCTTCCTCGACGTCTCGACGCTCCTGGTCGGCATCGGCCTGCTCTGGCTGGTCGCCGCGTTCGTCCCGGGCAAGGGGGGTGCCGCAGTGAACCTCGCAGCGGAGGCCGCCCCGCGCGCCGGCTTCCGCGCCGAGTTCCTCGAGGGGATACGTGAAGCACGCCGCCACCCCTGGTTCCTCGCCGGACTGGCCGCTCTCGTCGCCGTCATCGCCCTCGGCTACTCCGCCACCAGCGTCGCCCTGCCCCTGATCAGCCGGGACCGCTACGACACCCAATGGGTGCTGGCCGCGGCCATGACCGCGTACACCGTGGGCGCGCTCGGCGGGGCCCTGGTCATCGCCCGCTGGCGACCGCGCTCCCAGGGCTGGGCCGCCTTCGCCGGGCTGGCCGCGTACGGCTTCGCGCCGCTGAGCCTGATGCTGCCCGTGCACCCGGTCGTGGTCGTCGCCGCGTACGCCGTCGCCGGGATCGGCATCGAACTGTTCAACGTGCCCTGGTTCACGGCCACCCAGCGCGAGGTCGCCCCGGAAAAACTGGCTCGCGTCTCCTCGCTGGACTTCCTCGTCTCCTACGGCCTGGCGCCCGTCGGCCTGGCCCTGATCGCCCCGGCCATCGACGCGTTCGGGGTCACATCCGTCCTGGCCGTGTGCGCCGCCGCCTGCTTCCTCGTACCGGCCGCGGCAGCCCTGGTACCCACCGCCCGCCACCTCGCACGCACAGCCCCGGCGACGACGGACTGACCGCAGCGCGGGTCACGCCTTACCCGGCGCCGCTGGGGGTTCCTGAGCAGCGGAAAGCCTCGGCCAGCACACAGGGGAATGCCGACCGGGGCTCTTGTCCCTCACCGCCTAGGACGGCACCCCATCGGGGCGGACCGGGGCAGAGAGCCTGAGCACGTCAACTCAGACGGGGCACGTCCTGCCCCTGCTCCGGCTTGTCCGGTTGGAGGACACCTGACCCACACCCCATCGAGGGACTGCCCAGACCGGCCGACGGGGTGCAGGGGTCTGCACGGGAGGCAACCGGTGCTTCACGCTCGGGCTGCACAGTCGGCACGGGTACCACTGGGCCGGACGGTCAGCGGGCATCCTGGCCGTCATCACAGTGCGGTGTCAGCCGGGGCGGGATGCCTCACGCGTACACAGGGTGCACACATACTTCCGGCGCAGCACGAGCCGCATGGCCGCCGCGTCCTTGTGGACCGGGCACAGCCACGACAGTTCGGAGCGCTCCGGCAAGTCACGCTTAATGAACGCGCCGACTCCCTCCCACGGCTTTTTACCCATCGTTCCCGTCCGGCTCCTCCGGCTCCTCCGGCTCAGTCTCGGGTTCGGCGGGCGTGATGATCTCTTGCTCGTACACGTCGTACCCGTTCACCTCGTCCTTGCCGCTCATGATTGGGCCCTCCTTCGGTTGTAGCGAGCGGGCGTGATTCGTGGAACCCCGCCCGGCCGTCTCCGCTTCACGGGGCGTGCGACCGGGCGGGGGACTTGCCCCGAACCCCGTTGGCCGGTTCGATCCTTAGCCGAGAATCTGAACGGCCAACGGGGCCGGGAGTGTTACTGAGTTTGTGGGCGTGATGTCGTGAGGGTGAGGCCGGTTCCGGCGAGGCATCCGTCGAGGAGGCCGGGGCGGTACTGGAGCTCGCGGAGTCTGCGGCG
>NZ_BMTS01000016.1 GCF_014649795.1 Streptomyces melanogenes | reverse complement strand
TCCGGGCACTCGTTCCTGGGCTCGACACCACAGGAACTACCCGAGGTCCCGCCCCATGACCAGGCACTTGACACCCAGCCCGAACCGCAAAAGCAACGGCGTTGCCGCCTCGTGGTGAAGCCGATCAAGGCGCCGGATCCGCAGGTCGGGCGCGGCGGCTCCGCCGGAACGGGCGCGCAACTCGCCTCAGCAGGCAGGGCACTTCGTGAAAGGTCGCCTCTGCGGAGGTCGGCAGGGGCTTTCTACCGAAACGCGTAACGCTTGATCCCCTACACCACGACCCGGGACACGACCTCATTACTCCGTCTCGGCCTCTTCCGCCGCTTCAGCGAGTGCGCGGTACATGGTCGCCCTGGACACTCCCAGGGCCTTGGCGATGGATGTCACGCTCTCTCCCTTGCCCTGTCTGGCTTGTGCTGCGGCCAGCTTGTCCTGGCTCATGACTGTGGGCCGTCCGCCGTGGCGGCCGTTGCGTTCAGCTGTCTCCAGTCCTTCCATGGTCTTCTCCCGGATGCCCTCGCGCTCCACCTCGGCGCCTACGGCCAGGACAGCGAAGACGATGGCTCCGGCCCCGTTGGGGTCGTAGATGCCCTGGAGCGGGCCGGACAGGATCTCTAGCTGGATGCCGTCAGCCTGGAGGGTCGAGCCAAGGTTCATGAGCTCTGCCGCGCCGCGCGCGAGACGCTTCATCTCCGCCACGGTGAGGATCACTGGTTGCTGAGGTGCTGCGCCCTTGATGTCCCTGGCCAACTTGAGTGCGGCTTCGAACTCCGGGCGCACCTTGATGCGTGTGGAGATCTTCTCTGCGAACACCTTCGTGCAGTTGGCACGGGCCAGCATGTCCAGTTGGCTCTGAAGCTCCTGTCCGGCCGTAGAGCAGCGTGCGTAACCGATGCGGATCGGATCACCCGCTTGTATCTCAACGGCCGCCACAGGGGCCACGGAAGCCTTCCAGGGCCTACCGGGGGTGCGGTCGGCGGGAGTCTTCACGTTCAGCTCTGCCTTGAGAGACGGAACCAGGGTGAAGCGGCCGGTGTGGTAGCTGGAAGCAACGCTGCCTTTGGCCGTCCGGCAGGCGCTACCGGCTGGAGCCTGGCACTTCGGGCAGTCGTGACGTTCAACAAGATCAGCCGGTGCAACGGCGTTCGTCGTCATGATCCAACCGTCTCACAATGGTGTCTCATAATCTAGGTGGATGAGGATCTTTTCGAGACGGGTTATGAGACGCCCGGGCCGGGATGAAACGGACAGCGGCAGACGCGGTCTCATCCGTCTCATAATCCTTCGTTTGTGAGACGCCCTTGGGTGGTCACCCTCCGCAGCGGCGGCCGGTGTTGTTCCGTCTCACGAGACCTTGCCTCAGTTTCACTGGACGTTGTCCGATTCGCCTGTGGGGGACAAGGTCAAGTGAGACAGCCCAGTTCAGTGGGCTGCCGCCCCGGCGGTGATCGGCCCTGGAAACGCGTTTGAGAGACAACATCAGTTGAGGCGGAGAGGGTTCGGCGTCTCACTCGACTTTGTCTTGCCGCAGGTCAGGGCCCCACCCGGCGGCAAGATCAAATGAGACGGGACAGGTGTGTTCCTGCTGCTCCCTTTGGCCCCTGGGGTAATCCCTTTGCTGATCTCCGTAGGACCCACCGGGGGTGCCTTCCTCGAACCGTGTACGGGTATCAGATTTTCTACCGGCTCCATCCACAGGATGTGAACATCACACGCCTTGGCCGTCCTGGAGCCAATGAGAGGACACCTACGTTCTATGTGGGCGGGTCTCTATGCCCACCTCCTCCTCACCCCTGTCTTTCATCGGCCAGAGGGTGGGGGTATGACCCCTTGAGGCTGAAGCCCTTGACCGCCACGTCTTAGCCGCTCGGATCCTGCCACGGTTCCAAGGCTTTCCCAGGCTGGGATTAACGGCTACACCCCTTGGTGGGTAAGGGTTGTGATAGCTCACACTTATGCAAACTATTACCCATTCCTCTTGCCGGGAGGGGTAATGCATGATCAGTCAACTGGGAACCGCCAGCCGAGGCGGGTCCTCTGAGTAAGTACGTATCTGGACTCTTGTAGTGAAGACGTACTTACCCGTGGGCCCTCCGGGCCCCATCAGTGAAGACGTAATTAACCGTGGGCCCTTCGGGCCCCAGAGTGTCTTACCTAGTAGACCTAGTAGACCTTTGCCCCTGCCGGGGCCACTTGCCGTTGCACTCTTTCTTCTGTCGTTGCCTTGGCTTCGTTTCTTACTTGTAAGTCACTACAGATACTAGAGGCAAGGGATGCTTTGGCCTTGTGACGTCTAGGGCAAGGTTCATCTATCTCGTGAAGTTGCTTCATCAAGATCGTGAACCTCACCCCTTACGCCGCTTGGTAGCGGTTCCTGATGCCGTGTTCACGGCAGGAGGCTGAGCCCTTGCCGGTGGTGGCGTGATGCCGAGGCAGCGTCAGGCATCGAGCCGATGAGTCCTCCATCAGGAGACCCTTCTCCTTGGCGGTCCTGATCGCGTTAGAGAGTCCGCTCTTACTCAAGGGCTTGCCCGCTGTTCCTGCTAGCAGTTCGGCCAGCTCTTCCGGCCCGAACTCTGCATGAGCTATCTGGTTCAGTCGCCAGTGTGCAGCGAAGTAGACCCTGAGCCACTGCGGTATGTCGGTATCCCGCGCAAGCCGTTCACAGTCTGACTTTGACAGCTTGTTCCAGTGCACTCCAGGCCCGAAGCCTTCATGCCCTGCCATTTCTCGTCCCCTCCCGTGACGGCCCATGCGGCCACACGCGGCGCGATCAGCGCCCCCAGCGGCCGAGAGTACCCCGAGGCGTGTTCAGGTTGTCAGGCGGGCTCCAGGCGCTTGACGGTCGAAGCCGGGTGAGAGAAGGGGGCAAGAGTGTCTGCCTAGGCACTGTCACGGGACCGTGGTTCGGAAACATTCTCGACAACTATTTCTGTGTGATCTCTCACCGGGATTGGATCCTGAATTCCATGGTCATCTGTCGCTAGATCTGGATAGAATTGTTCATCATCGCCTATCCAGGAGGTAATCGATTGACCGTCTCCTCTGCTTCTGAGGTGAACTATCAGGATGCTGGCCCGAGCTCGGGTGTGGGAGATATGCAAAACCCCTCGACCGTGGAAGAAGCGAGGGGTTTTGTCGGCAAGGCTACGGTTTCAATTGAGGACTGGGTAGCGCAGCAGTTGGAGTTGGCGCCAGCTCCTGGGGCTATGCAGCGGCAGGAGTTGTGTCGCTTGTTTGGGATTCAGTTGGCGGCTTAGCTGCCGTGGTTTTGTCCTTGCGCCAGACGACGTGGAGTAGCGTCGGGTCAAAGGGGGCCTTATCGCTGACTCCCTCGGGTATGGGCATCACCACCACGGCACTGATTACCTGCTTGATTGCGCGTTGTTTCTGTTGGTAGTCGAAGTCATCCCACTTTTTACGGTTCCAGCCACGCAGTAGATTACGCTCGGCTTCCTTTCGTTCGTGGTCTGACTTCTCCTCTTGTAGGGTCTTGATGTTGCGGTTCAGGCGGAGCAGGATATCGTGCACGTCCTCCCAATCAGCGTTGCCGTCGGATACTGAATCCTTGATGGCCTTCCTCTGCTTGAGGAGGGCCTTCATCTTTTCCTCCCCGCGCCAGGGGGTAGGAATAGCAACGGTGGCAGTGAAGTGCTTGTCAAGGTAGGCGAGAACCAGGCCTTCCAGATAGGCGTCAACTGCTTCGCTCTGTCGGCTGATTCCCTTACAGTTTGGGTCACCGCACCGGTAGTGGTCCTTGTTTTTCCCTGATCCCCTGTTGCCATTTAGCTTGGCGTAGCAGGTTTCGTCGAGCTCATTGATGCGCCCACATCGGAGGGATCCGGAGAACTTGTAGCGACGCCCGCCCCGCTCCTCGCTGGGTGCATTCTGCGGCTTCTGCATTCCCCGATGCGCTCGGCGCGCCTGGACGCCCTGCATGATTACTAGCCACTTTTCGTAAGTTATCTCCTTGGGTACCTCCCAGGCCCCGAGGACGGGTTCGCCGGTCTCGTCGTCCATCACGAGCTCGCCATCGATTATGCGGCCACCCCATAGAGCGGGGTTAGTGACAAGGTACTTGACCGCCTGCTCAGTCCATTTGTTCCCTCGGGCGGTAAGAATGCGACGCCGGTTCATCTCTGCCGTGATGCTGCGCCACGACTTTCCGTGGTATCGGAGAGTGAACTGATCCACCACATGCTCAATCTCTGCTGGGTCGATGAACTTATTTCCTGGTCGCCCACTTTCCTTATCGGAGCCGTACCAACCGAACCGGCGAGGCCCACCATAAAGGCCGCCTTCCTCGGCCCTGTCCTTGGCATTCCGTTGAGTGCGCTTCCGGATCTTCTTCACTTCGGCTTCGCCTGTTCCCGAAGTTGCCAGAGCGGCGATGATGGTGCCATCGTCATTGACCAGGTCCAGTAGGGCCTTGTCTTCGATGAAGACTCCGTTGCCGTTCATGATCAGCGCATCCTGGAAGGCGACGAAGTCGCGTGGGAGGCGCCAAACGCGCTCACGTTCTACTGCGACGCAGCCCGCCACGGGGATTGCGGTTTCCTCTTCCGCCCCGTGCGTGATGTCTTTGATCATCTGAAGGAACGCGGGTCGCTTCACTTCGCGCTTAGCGGCCGTGATGTTGTTGTCCTCGTAATGGAGGACGACGGCGCACCCATGGAGTTCGGCATTGCGGGTGTTGTTCTTGTGCTGGCGCCCCACTCCGATGGCATCTCCCCTGAGCCGGTCGGCGGATATGCGGGCCAGGGAGGCTACGGGGGTGCGGCCAGCGAGCCACTGTTCAACCGTGCCGCCCCCGTCCAGGTGCTTCTGGAGCGGGGGCGCAACGTACGACCGTGAGTAGGTCTTGGACGGTCTGTCAGGAACCCTCGTATCGATCATGCGTGCGGATCATAGTGCACTGTGACCTGCACTGATACGATTCGTCGTACTTCGGCCGGTGGACCAGGCAGATCTCCAGGCCGCCGTCGCCCCACGGGGAGCGCCGCCACAGGACGCAGCCCGCGGCGAGCACCCGCCCGTCCCGGTTCACGGCGCGCTCACCGTCGGGGCGGTCACGGGCGCGGTGACCGGTGCGGTCGCCGCCACCGGCTGCCAGATCTGCTGGAAGGCGAACCGGGCCGCCTCCACCTCGTGCCGCTGGTCGGCGTGGAGCACCCCCAGCGCGTACGCCGTCGCCGGGGCGATCCTCGGCGTACGGGCGGCGGCAGCGGCGGCGGCAGCGGCCTCCGAGGCGTCCCGGTGCCGGTCGAGCGCCCGCCCGGCCCGCAGCAGCCGCTCGTCGTCCTCGTACGGCAGACCGGTGTGCAGCGCCTCCTGGGCGTACCGGTGCAGCCGAAGGAGCAGCCGCACCTGGTGCCAGGGGGCGTCCTGCGCCTCGCCGGACTGGACCAGCGCCTCCGCGTTGTACGGATGGGCCGCGCGGGCCAGCGGCAGCGCGGCCACCGCCTCCACGAGCCGCTGCTCGGCGAGCTGGGCGGCCGGCGGCAGCACCTCCACCGCGTACGCCGCCGCCGAGCTGGACAGCGGCACCTCGCTGGCCAGCAGCGCCACCGAGTCCGCCACCGCGTGGAAGCGGGACGAGCCGAGCGCCTGCAGGGCCGCCGAGTGCGCCCGGGTGCGGGCAAGCGTCAGCTGGCGGTCCAGGAGCGCCCCGGCCCGGGCCGCCCCCACCGCCAGCGCCCCGGCCGCCGACTCACCGCGGGGCGCGGGCACCTGCGGGCTGCCGGAGAGCCGCTGGAGGCCGTCGAGCAGCCGGGCGAGCCGGGCCGCGCAGGAGTGCTCCCCGGCCAGCGTGGCCGACAGCCAGCCCAGCTCCGTCCGCAGCGGTTCGGACCAGGACGGATCCAGCAGCGGGCGGAAGGTGTGCAGCGTGCCGCTGATGCGGCGGGCGGCGCGCCGCAGCGCCCGCGCGGCCTCCTCGGTGCCGTCGTTGTCGGGCCCCGCCTCGCGGTGGAGGCGGAGGCTGCGCAGGAATTCCCCCGCCTGCGCGTGGAGATACGGGGACAGGACGTCCCCCGCGGTCTCCGGTCCCGGGGATGTGTCATGGCGTAGCACGCCGGCGCCTCCGGGCGTCTATCAGCATCTCCTGTACGTGGCGCAGCGGCTGTCCGTCGGCGTCGGCGGCGTGCCGGGTCCACTCCCCGTCCGGGCCCAGGTGCCAGGAGGAGGTGGTGTCCGACATGCCGGTCTCCAGGAGCCGGGTGAGAGCCGCGCGATGGGCCGGGTCGGTGACCCGGACCAGGGCCTCGATGCGTCGGTCGAGGTTGCGGTGCATCATGTCGGCGCTGCCCAGCCAGACCTCGGGCTCGCCGCCGTTGCCGAACGCGAAGACCCGGGAGTGCTCCAGGAAGCGCCCGAGTATCGACCGCACCCGGATGTTCTCGGAGAGCCCGGTGACGCCGGGGCGCGCCGCGCAGATGCCGCGCACCCAGATGTCGACCGGCACACCGGCCTGCGAGGCCCGGTAGCAGGCGTCGATCACGGCCTCGTCGACCATCGAGTTGACCTTGATGCGTACGTAGGCGGGGCGCCCGGCGCGGTGGTGCGCGGTCTCCTTGTTGATCCGTGAGACCAGGCCGTCCCGAAGGGACTTGGGGGCGACCAGGAGGCGGCGGTAGGTCTCGCGGCGCGAGTAGCCGGACAGCCGGTTGAAGAGGTCCGAGAGGTCGGCGCCGACCTGCGGGTCGGCGGTGAGCAGCCCCAGGTCCTCGTAGAGCCGGGCCGTCTTGGGGTGGTAGTTGCCGGTGCCGACGTGCGAGTAGCGGCGCAGGGTGTCGCCCTCCTGGCGCACCACGAGCGACAGCTTGCAGTGCGTCTTCAGGCCGACCAGGCCGTACACCACGTGGCAGCCCGACTCCTCCAGCTTGCGGGCCCACTTGATGTTGGCCTGCTCGTCGAAGCGCGCCTTGATCTCGACCAGGACGAGGACCTGCTTGCCGGACTCGGCGGCGTCTATCAGCGCGTCCACGATCGGCGAGTCGCCCGACGTCCGGTACAGCGTCTGCTTGATCGCCAGCACGTCCGGGTCGGCGGCCGCCTGCTCCAGGAACGCCTGGACCGAGGTGGAGAACGAGTCGTACGGGTGGTGCAGCAGCACGTCCCGCTCGCGCAGCGCGGCGAAGATGTCCGGCGCCGACGCCGACTCGACCTCCGCGAGGTCGCGATGGGTTCCGGCCACGAACTTGGGGAACTTCAGCTCGGGACGGTCGAGCGCCGCGATGCCGAAGAGACCGGTGAGGTCCAGGGGACCCGGCAGCGGATACACCTCGGCGTCGCTGATCTTCAGCTCGCGCACCAGCAGGTCCAGGACGTACGGGTCGATGGACTCCTCGACCTCCAGGCGCACCGGCGGCCCGAAGCGGCGCCGCATGAGCTCCTTCTCCAGCGCCTGGAGGAGGTTCTCGGCGTCGTCCTCCTCCACCTCCAGGTCCTCGTTCCGGGTCACCCGGAACATGTGGTGGGCGAGCACCTCCATGCCCGGGAAGAGCTCTTCGAGGTGCGCCGCGATGACGTCCTCGAGCGGTACGTACCGCTGCGGCGAGGCCTCCAGGAACCGTGAGAGCAGCGGCGGCACCTTGACCCGGGCGAAGTGCCGGTGGCCGCTGACCGGGTTGCGCACCACCACGGCGAGGTTGAGCGAGAGCCCCGAGATGTACGGGAAGGGGTGCGCGGGGTCCACGGCCAGCGGGGTGAGCACCGGGAAGATCTGCTGGCGGAAGAGCGTGAAGAGCCGCGCCTGCTCCTTCTCGGTGAGGTCGGGCCAGCGGATCAGATGGATGTTCTCGTCGGCGAGCGCCGGGGCCACGTCCTGCTGGTAGCAGGCGGCGTGCCGGGCCATGAGCTCGCGCGAGCGGGTCCAGATCAGGTCCAGGACCTCGCGGGGCTGGAGCCCGGAGGCGGAGCGGGTGGCGACGCCGGTGGCGATGCGGCGCTTGAGGCCCGCCACCCGGACCATGAAGAACTCGTCCAGGTTGGAGGCGAAGATCGCCAGGAAGTTGGCCCGTTCGAGCAGGGGCGTGGCCGGGTCCTCGGCGAGCTCCAGGACGCGCTCGTTGAACGCGAGCCAGCTGCGCTCGCGGTCCAGGAAGCGCCCGGAGGGCAGCTCGTCGTCCCCGGGCGCGTCCTCGCGGTCGCGCTCGTACCCTTCGTACCCGTCCAGATCCGCGTCGATGTCCGGCTCCAGGTCGGAGACGGCGGCCGCGAGGGTGTGCGGCCGGTGCGCGGCTATGGAACCGACCGACGGCTGGGACGCGGGCTGGAGGTGGACCTCGGCGCTGGGCTGCTGGCTCATAAACCCATTCTTCCGCGCCGGACCGCTGTCAGGCGCGTCGGAGAGCACGTCGGAGCGGGCAGGCGCGAGCGCCTTGGGGCGGGCGGCGGTCCCGTTCCGGGAGGGTGGCACCTCGGGCTGCATTGAGTGAGCGTCGCAAGCGTGTCTGAATGGCCGGTAACGAGGACATGACGTGCGGGAATCGGGGCGCCCCCTTAGGGGCGCGGGGCTGGGACATCTGCGGCTCCGCCGCGTGGGCGCGACCAGCCACAGACGGCCCGCACGTCACGCAGGCGTTCAGGACTCGGTGCGGTACATCAGATCCACCTCGTGGACAGCGAACCCCAACCGCTCGTACACGGTCACTGCCGCCGTGTTGTCGGCATCGACGTACAACATCGCGGTCGGCACCCCCTCGGCCGCCAGATGCCGCAGCCCCGTCGCCGTGAGCGCCTTGCCGAGGCCGCCGCCCTGGGCATCCGGGCGGATGCCCACCACGTACACCTCCCCGATCCTCTCCGCGGCGTGCACCTTCGTCCAGTGGAAGCCCACGATCCGGCCGTCGCGCTCGGCGAGGAAGAAGCCCTTCGGGTCGAACCAGGGCTCCGCCTTGCGGTCGTCCAGGTCGCGCTGGGTGAGCGCGCCCTGCTCGGGGTGGTGGGCGAACGCCGCCGCGTTCACGGCCAGCCACTCCGTGTCGTCCTCCCCGGGCACGAAGGTCCGTACGGTCACGCCCGGCGGGTACACCGGCTCGGCGATGTCCGGCGGGCTCAACGGCCGCCGCATCTGGCGCAGTTCGCGGAACAGGGTGAGGCCGAGGACCTGGGCGAGGTGGCGGGCGGCGGAGTGCCCGCCGTGCGCCCACACCCGCAGCCGCTTGCCGGAGGCGCCCAGCAGCGCCGAGCCGAGCGCCCGGCCGTGGCCGCGGCCGCGGTGGGCGGGGTGGATGACGAGCTCCGCGGCCGGCGCCTCGATGGGGTCGGTGTCCTCCAGCTGCGCGTACCCGATCAGTTCGGCGCCCTCGGCCGTGGTGACCGTGAGGAGGAAATGGCGGATTCCGGGTCGTCGGCCGCCCCGCAGCTGGAGCCGCCCCTGCTCGGACACGGCCTGCTGCCCGTCCGTCCGGGCGGCCTCGGCGAGCAGCGCGAGGACCTCCTGGGCCTGGGGGTGGGTCAGCTCGTCGAGGGTCTGGATCTCACGTCCGGAGGGGCCGGGCACGGCGGGGTCAGTCGTCATGTGTACGAGCGTACGGCGACCGGGGGCAAAAGCTGACGTACCGCCAAACGGCAACCATCCCGTAACCCCACCCCCCTGTCGCGCTACGCGCGTTGACTCTAGGCTTCCGCTCGCGGCGGCCCTACCCACGGGTTTCGGCCACGCGGACCACGCACCACCACACGCTTCACGCCACGCTTCGTGACTCGCTTCACGAGGCGCTCGACGACTCGTTGCACGACCAGCTGAATCATTTAGGGGAGAGATGACAGCGACACCCCGGAAGCACCAGGGCGGCCGCGCGGGCCGCCGGGTCCTGGCGGCCGCCGCCGGGCTCACCACGCTCGGCGCGCTCGTCGCCGCGATGCCCGCGGCCGACGCCCACGACAAGGGGCACGGCCACGGGCACCCGAAGCCCTCGCGGACGGTGGACGTCCAGCTCCTCTCCTTCAACGACCTGCACGGCAACCTGGAGCCGCCGGCCGGCTCGGCCGGGGCCGTGAACGAGAAGCAGCCCGACGGGACCGTGAAGTCCATACCGGCCGGCGGCGTCGAGTACCTGGCGTCCTCGCTGCGCACCGCGCGCCAGGGCCACCCGTACTCGATCACCGCCGCCGGCGGCGACATGATCGGCGCCAGCCCGCTGCTGTCCGGCCTCTTCCACGACGAGCCGACCATCGAGGCGCTCAACAAGATCGACCTCGATGTGACGGCCGTGGGCAACCACGAGTTCGACGAGGGCGCGGTCGAGCTGGCCCGGATGCAGAACGGCGGCTGCCACCCGGTCGAGGGCTGCTACGAGAAGGGCAAGAAGTTCCGCGGAGCCGACTTCCCGTATCTGGCCGCCAACGTGACCAGCGAGAAGACCGGCAAGCCGATCCTCAAGCCGTACACGGTCTGGAAGAAGAACGGCGTCAAGATCGGCTTCATCGGCGTGACCCTGGAGGGCACCCCGAACGTCGTGACCGCCTCCGGCGTCAAGGGCCTGAAGTTCCACGACGAGATCGAGACGATCAACAAGTACGCCAAGGAGCTCGACCGGCAGGGCGTGAAGTCCATCGTCGCCCTGATCCACGAGGGCGGGATGCCCACGACGAACGCGTACAACTACGACTGCGACTCGGCCGGTCCCGGCAGCGGTCTGTCCGGCCCGATCGTCGACATCGCCAAGGGCATCACGCCCAAGGTGGACGCACTGGTCACCGGCCACACCCACCAGGCCTACGCCTGCACCATCCCGGACCCGGCGGGCAACCCGCGCATGGTCACCTCGGCCGCCTCCTACGGCAAGCTCTTCACCGAGACCACGCTCACCTACGACAAGCGGACCAAGGACATCGTCCGGACCGCCGTGAAGTCGCCGAAGTCGGTGAACCACATCGTCCGCCGCGACCAGGCCAAGGCGCAGGACATCACCGACCTGATCGCCCGCTGGAACAAGCTGGCCGCGCCGATCGCGGGCCGCCCGCAGGGCTACATCTCCGCCGACATCAACGGCCGCGGCTCCGAGGCGCCCGAGAAGCCGCTCGGCGACCTGATCGCGGACGCGCAGCTCGCCGGTCTCTCCCCGGCCGACAAGGGCGGCGCCCAGCTCGCCTTCATGAACCCGGGCGGCATCCGCTCCGACCTCGTCTACAAGGCGAGCGGCAGCGAGGGCGACGGGGTCGTCACCTACGGCGAGGCGTTCACCGTCCAGCCGTTCACCAACATGATGAACGTCGTCGACCTGACCGGCGCCCAGATCATCCAGGGCCTCCAGCAGCAGGTCAGCGGCGGCAACGCGGCCTCCCCGAAGATCCTCCAGGTCTCCAAGGGCTTCAGCTACACCCTCGACATGACCAAGGCGGGCGCGGACCGCGTCCTCGTCGACACGGTCAAGCTGAACGGTGTCGCCCTCGACCCGGCCAAGACCTACCGCGTCGCCATGAACGAGTTCCTCGCGGGCGGCGGCGACGGCTTCGCGGCGCTCGGCCAGGGCAAGAACAAGCTGGTCGGTGCCTCGGACCTGGACGTCTTCGACGCGTACCTGTCCGCGAACTCCTCGGCCTCCACCCCGCTCGCACCGCCGGCCGGGGGCCGGATCACGGTGGTGGGGAAGGTGGCGGGCGAGTAGTCGCCGGTCGCAGGTAGTTCTACCGCTGTACGAGGGGCGGCGGGCCCGACGGCCCGCCGCCCCTCCGGCTGTTCAGGCTCCGGGCACGTCGCCCGGCGGCGGGGTAGGGGCGCCCGGCAGGCGAATCGTGGCGACCGTGCCGCCGCCGTCCGGCGCCGGGCCGAGCGCGATCGTGCCGCCCGCGTGCTGGACCGTACGGGCCACGATCGACAGGCCCAGCCCCGAGCCTGGCAGCGAGCGGGCCGAGGGCGAGCGCCAGAACCGCTCGAAGACGTGCGGCAGTTCATCGGCGGGGATGCCGGGGCCCTGGTCGCGCACGGTCAGGGTGCCCCGGTCTAGGACGACCTCGACCGTGCCGTGCGGCGGGCTGAACTTCACCGCGTTGTCCAGCACGTTGACGATCGCCCGCTCCAGGGACGCCGCCTCGGCCCGTACGTACCAGGGCGCCAGCTCCGCCCTGATCTCCAGCTCGGGCCCGCGCAGCCGGGCGCGCTCCAGCGCGACCCTGGCGATGTCGTGGAAGGCGACGACCTCGAGGGGCCCCTCGCGGACCGCGTCCGGCCGGGACAGCTCCTGCAGGTCGCCGATCAGCGAGGCCAGTTCGGTCATCTGGGCCTTGACCGACGCCATCAGCGCCTTGCGGTCGGCGGGCGGGATGGCCCGCCCGGTCTCCTCGCTCCTGGCCAGCAGCTCGATGTTCGTACGGAGCGAGGTGAGCGGGGTGCGCAGCTCGTGCCCCGCGTCCGCGATCAGCTGCGACTGCCGGTCGCGGGAGGAGGCGAGGGCGGCGGTCATCGCGTTGAAGGACCGCGAGAGCCGGGCGATCTCGTCCTCGCCCTCGACCGGGATGCGCACGGTGAGGTCCTCGGTGCGGGCCACGTGCTCGACGGTGCCGGTCAGCTGGTCCACGGGGCGCAGCCCTGTACGCGCGACCCAGAGACCGGCGGCGCCCGCGCCGATGACGCCGATGCCGGAGACGACCAGCAGGACGATCGCCAGCTTGTTGAGCGGCGTCGTCACGTCGGACATCGGCACCGCGATGGAGACGGCGACGCGGCCCTGCGGCCCGAGGCCGCTGATCTGGGCCGACTGGGTGTAGACGCGGCGCTCGACCCCGGCGCTGTCCGTCGTGGTGTGCAGGGCGTGGTCGCGCAGCCGGTTCGCGACGGCGATGTCGGATTGCTCCACCTGGAGCTGGGCGGACCTGGGGTTGGCGCACACCGAGCCGTCCGGGAAGACCACCTGGGTCAGCGGGGTGTTGCCCGGCAGCCGGATCGGCTCGGGGTTGGGGCTGCGGCAGGTGCGGAACAGGACGTTGGCGTACTCCTCGCTGGCCGAGCTCGCCGCCTGGTTGCGCAGCCGGTTGTCGAGCTGGCTGGTCAGCACGCCCTGGGTGATGAACCAGCACGCGGCGGCCACCGCGGCCACGGCCACCGTCACGGCCGTCGCGACGAGCAGCGCGAGCCGGGATCGGAGCGGCAGCTCGCGGAACCACCGCAGCGCTCTTCTCACTCCGCGCCGCCCGAACGCAGGGCGTACCCCACCCCCCGCACCGTGTGCACCACGCGCGGCTCGCCGCCCGCCTCGGTCTTGCGGCGCAGGTACATGACGTACACGTCGAGGGAGTTGGACGACGGCTCGAAGTCGAAGCCCCAGACCGCCTTGAGGATCTGCTCGCGGGTCAGCACCTGCCGGGGGTGGGCCAGGAACATCTCCAGGAGCGTGAACTCCGTACGCGTCAGCTCCACCACCCGCTCGCCCCGCGTCACCTCCCGGGTCGCCAGGTCCATCCGCAGGTCACCGAAGGTCAGGACGTTCTCGTCGGGCTGCTCGCCGCCCGCCGTCGCGGCGTACGAGCTGCGGCGCAGCAGCGCGCGGATCCGGGCGAACAGCTCGTCCAGCTCGAACGGCTTGACCAGGTAGTCGTCCGCGCCCGCGTCGAGCCCGGTGACGCGGTCGCCGACCGTGTCGCGCGCGGTGAGCATCAGGACGGGCGTGGTGGACCCGGCCCCGCGCAGTCGCCGGGCGGCGGTGAGCCCGTCCATCCGGGGCATCTGGATGTCGAGGACGATCAGATCGGGCCGGTACGCCTCCGCCTTGGCCAGCGCGTCCAGACCGTCGACGGCGACCTCCGTCCCGTACCCCTCGAAGGCGAGGCTGCGCTGGAGCGCCTCCCGCACGGCGGGCTCGTCGTCGACGATCAGGATGCGCTGGGTGTCGTCCTCGGCGGGTGCGGGGCTCATCGGTCTCGGGTCTTCCTCGGGGTGTGGTCCGGCGGTGGTCCGGCGCGGTGCGGCTTGGTCCGGGTCGGGCGCTGTCCAGCGTCGCATGCCGCGCCTGTGCCTGCCGTGAGGATCAGCTGTTGCTGCTGTTGCCGCCGTCACCGCTGTCGCTGTTGCCGCCGCTGCCGGAGCGGAGGGAGGCGAGGTCGGCCTTGACGGTGTTGACCGGGATGGCGAACCCGAGCCCGACGCTGCCCGCCGAGGAGGAGGACTGGTTCGCGGAACTGGGGCTGTACATCGCGGAGTTGATGCCGATGATGTTGCCGTTCATGTCGATCAGCGCGCCGCCGGAGTTGCCCGGGTTGAGCGAGGCGTCCGTCTGGATGGCCTTGTACGTGGTCTTCGACGAGCCGGTGTCGCCGTTGAACTGCTGCCCGCCGAACTCGAACGGCCAGCCGCCGCGCCCGCCGCCCTGCTGGTCCTGTCCTTGGCCCTGCCCCTGGCCCTGCTCCTTCGCGACCGTGACATCGCGGTTGAGGGCGGAGACGATGCCGCTGGTGACCGTGCCGGTCAGGCCCTCGGGGGAGCCGATGGCGACGACCTGGTCGCCGACCTTGAGGTTGTCGGAGTTGCCGAGGCTGGCGGGCTTGAGCCCACTGGCGCCCTTCACCTTGATGAGCGCGAGGTCCTTGTCGGGGTCGGTGCCGACGACGCTCGAGGTGTACGTCTTGCCGTCGCTGGTCCGCACCTTGACCTGGTCGGCCCCGGCGATCACGTGGTTGTTCGTGACGATCTCACCGCTGGAGGTGATGATCACGCCGGATCCGGTGGACTGCCCGGAGGTGGAGGTCGCGCTGATCTCCACGATGCTGGGCGAGACGGCCTGGGCCACGCCCGTGACGGTCCCGTTGGTGCTCTTGGAGGCGTTCGTCCCCGGGACGCCGGGCGCGCTGGCGCTGCTGTCGCCCCCGGCCCACCGCTCCACGAGCGTGGCGGTCCCGCCGCCCACGGCGGCCGCGGCGAGCGCGACGGCGGCGAGGAGGCCGACGGAGCGGCGGGCGCGGCGGTGGGGGGTGGGTGCGGTGCCGGGTGCGCCGGGGGTGCCCCCGTCGGCCCCGTTGCCGTTCGACGGCCAGATCGTGGTCCCGGGCCCGGCGTGCACGGGTCGGCTCGGCTCGTACGGGGGCGGCGGGGGGTAGGCCCCGGACGCCTGCGGGTACGGCTGCGGCTGCTTCGGCTGCTCCTCGGGGAAGGTCATGTGCATTACCTTCGCGGCGCTGGATGAGAGCCGTCTGAGGACGGGGTGAGAAGGACGGCAGAAGGGTGTTTGCCCGACATAAAGGGGCGCGCGCCGTGATCCGGCGGAGTTGCCCCCACCCCGCCCCTTCCCTAAACCCTCCGGGGGCGGGAGGGGGGCTTCGCCCCTGGGACCCCGTTCGTCTGCGGGCCGTCCCCAACTGGTCGCGCAGTTCCCCGCGCCCCTAAGAATGCGGCTGCGCGGCATCCCCCTGGGCGCCCCGGAGGGGCGCATCTCAGGGGCGCGGGGAACTGCGCGACCAGCCCCCACCGGGCTGCAGGTGAACAAGGGGGCCGGGGCGCAGCCACGGGGGAGAGGTGGGGGCTCGAACACGCGCGCGTCAGGGGATAGCCTCCGGCCATGCCCAATGGTCAGTGGTACCCGCCGGAATGGCCCGACCGCATCCGCGCCCTAGCCCACGGCGAACTCACCCCCGTGCAGCCCCGCCGCGCCGCCACCGTCATGCTGCTCCGCAGCGGGCCGCTCGCCGTGCACATGCTGCGCCGCCGCGCCTCCATGGCCTTCGCCGGCGGCGCCTACGCCTACCCCGGCGGCGGCGTGGACCCCCGGGACGACGCCCGCCGGATCGGGTGGGCCGGGCCCAGCCGGGAGACCTGGGCGGCCCGCCTGGGCGTGGGCGCGGACGACGCCCAGGCCATCGTCTGCGCGGCTGTCCGCGAGACGTACGAGGAGGCCGGAGTCCTCCTCGCCGGGCCCGACGCCGACAGCGTCGTACGCGACACCACCGGCGACGACTGGGAGGCCGACCGCCAGGCCCTCGTCACCCGCGACCTCTCCTTCGCCGAGTTCCTCGACCGCCGCGGCCTGGTCCTGCGCTCGGACCTGCTCGGCGCGTGGGCCCGCTGGATCACCCCGGAGTTCGAGCCCAAGCGGTACGACACGTGGTTCTTCGTCGCCGCGCTCCCCGAGGGCCAGCGCACCCGCAACGCCTCCACCGAAGCCGACCGGACGGTGTGGATCCGGCCCGCCGAGGCCACGGCCGGGTACGACGGGGGCGAGCTCCTGATGATGCCCCCGACCGTCTCGACCCTGCGCGCCCTCCTCCCGTACGCCGCCCCCGCCGACGTCCTCGCCGCCTCGGCGACCCGCGACCTCACCCCCGTACTGGCGAAGGCGAGTCTCGGCGACGACGGTGAGATCGTGCTGAGCTGGCCCGGGCACGACGAGTTCACCAAGCGCATCCGCTCCGGCGGGGGTGCTTCGTGACCCCCTTCGCCACCACGCCCCCGCTCTCCATGGAAGGTGTCCCCGCGTGACCGAAGCCGCGGCCCTCCCCGGCCAGCCCCGCGGCGGGGTGCTGTCCGGCCCCGCCACGACCCGTACCGTCAACGTCCTCGCGCCCAACCCCTCCGCGATGACCCTCGACGGCACCAACACCTGGATCGTCGCCGAGCCCGACTCCGACCTCGCCGTCGTCGTCGACCCAGGACCGCTCGACGACGCCCACCTGCGGAACGTGGTCGCCACCGCCGAGCGGATGGGCAAGCGGGTCGCCCTCACTCTGCTCACCCACGGCCACCCCGACCACGCCGAGGGCGCCGCCCGCTTCGCGGAGCTGACGCGCACGCATGTACGCGCGCTGGACCCGGCGTTGCGCCTCGGGGACGAGGGGCTCGGCGCCGGCGACGTGATCACCACCGGCGGCCTGGAGATGTGGGTGGTGCCCACCCCCGGCCACACCGCCGACTCCCTGTGCTTCCATCTCCCCGCCGACCGGGCCGTGCTGACGGGGGACACGGTCCTCGGGCGCGGCACCACCGTCGTGGCGCACCCCGACGGCCGCCTCGGCGACTACCTCGACTCACTGCGGCGGCTGCGCTCGCTCGCGGTCGACGACGGCGTCCACACCGTGCTGCCCGGGCACGGTCCGGTCCTCGACGACGCGCAGGGTGCCATCGAGTTCTACCTCGCCCACCGCGCCCACCGGCTGGCCCAGGTGGAGACGGCGGTGGAGAACGGCTTCACCACGGCGGCGGACGTGGTGGGCCGCGTCTACGCGGACGTCGACCGCTCGCTGTGGCCGGCGGCCGAGCTCTCCGTACGCGCGCAGCTGGAGTATCTGAGCGAGCACGGGTTGATCTGACCGCAGGGGCTGCTGGGGCGGGGCCGCCAGGTCGTACGGCCGGGTCGCCCGCCCGCCCGTAACTCGCCTATTTCCACGGTGCACTTGTCAAGCAGCCGCGTGGTGTCTGCCACGTATCCACAGACTAGGACCGACCACTGACAACGGGGCCCGCCTCCCGAGGGAGACGGGCCCCGTCACGTACGAACGCGCAGGTGAACGGCCGTATCAGCGCGAGCGCTTGGCGAGCCGCTCGACGTCGAGCAGGATCACCGCACGGGCTTCGAGGCGCAGCCAGCCGCGCTGGGCGAAGTCGGCGAGGGCCTTGTTCACCGTCTCGCGGGAGGCGCCGACCAGCTGGGCCAGCTCTTCCTGCGTCAGGTCGTGCACGACGTGGATGCCCTCCTCCGACTGCACGCCGAAGCGGCGCGACAGGTCGAGGAGCGCGCGGGCGACGCGGCCCGGGACGTCGGAGAAGACCAGGTCGGACATCTGGTCGTTGGTCTTGCGCAGTCGGCGGGCGACGGCGCGCAGCAGGGCGGTGGCCACCTCGGGCCGCGCGTTCAGCCAGGGCTGAAGGTCGCCGTGGCCCAGGCCCAGCAGCTTGACCTCGGTGAGCGCGGTCGCGGTGGCGGTGCGCGGGCCCGGGTCGAAGAGGGACAGCTCGCCGATGAGCTCGCCGGGGCCGAGGACCGCCAGCATGTTCTCGCGGCCGTCGGGGGAAGTGCGGTGGAGCTTGACCTTGCCTTCGGTGACCACGTAGAGGCGGTCGCCGGGGTCGCCCTCGTGGAAGAGGGCGTCGCCGCGGGCGAGCGTCACCTCACTCATCGAGGCGCGGAGCTCCGCGGCCTGCTCATCATCGAGCGCCGCGAAGAGCGGGGCGCGCCGCAGAACGTCGTCCACGAGTTCTCTCCTTGTCGACCGGTACAGGGGACCGTGCTGCCCATTTTGCCGGACGGGGTAAACAGTGCGATCAATCACACGGGTAATCACAAGGATGACGCACCGGAGCGCCGGACTGTGCGGCAGGGGGCCGATTGGGGTGGTGATTCGCTGTGGCCGGGGCGGATGTCAGTGCGTGGCTTTAGGCTGGCCGGGTGTCCAATTCGCCGGTGAGAGCGCAGGCCAGGGCGGCCACAAGAGTGTCCGCAGGCAGCGATTCCGCTGTGGGCGAACAGCCCGCAGCTAATCTGAAAAAAGCCACAAAAGAGTCAGAATCGGCCAATCGGGCCGCGTCGGCGCCCGCGCCCTCCCCGGGCGCGTCGGCCACCCCGGGCACGCCCAAGAAGGCGGTGAAGAAGACCGTGGCGAAGAAGGCCGCAGCAAAGAAGGCAGTGCCCGCGAAGGCCGCCAAGGAGACCGCGGCAAAGAAGGCTCCCGCCAAGCAGGCCCCGGCCAAGCCCGCGAAGACCGCGCAAAGCGCCAAGGTCGCCAAGGCCGCGAAGACCATCCCCGCCCGGCCCACCAAGCCCGCCAAGCCCGAGTCCCACCTCTCCATGGTCCGCCGCGCCCGCCGGATCAACCGCGAGCTGGCGGACGTGTATCCGTACGCCCACCCGGAGCTCGACTTCCGCAACCCCTTCGAGCTGCTGGTCGCGACCGTCCTGTCCGCGCAGACGACCGACCTGCGGGTCAACCAGACCACGCCCGCGCTGTTCGCCGCGTATCCGACCCCCGAGGACCTGGCCGCGGCCGACCCGGAGGCGGTTGAGCAGCTGATCCGGCCGACCGGGTTCTTCCGCGCCAAGACCAAGTCGATCATGGGGCTCGCCGCCGCCCTCCGCGACGACTTCGGGGGCAACGTCCCGGGCCGCCTCGAGGACCTGGTGAAGCTCCCCGGAGTCGGCCGCAAGACGGCGAACGTGGTGCTGGGCAACGCCTTCGGCGTCCCCGGCATCACCGTCGACACGCACTTCGGCCGGCTGGTCCGCCGCTGGAAGTGGACGGACGAGGAGGACCCGGTCAAGGTCGAGGCCGTCGTCGCCGAGATCTTCCCCAAGAGCGAGTGGACGATGCTCTCGCACCGCGTCGTCTTCCACGGCCGCCGCATCTGCCACGCCCGCAAGCCCGCCTGCGGCGCCTGCCCCATCGCCCCGCTCTGCCCGGCGTACGGGGAGGGCGAGACGGACCCGGACAAGGCCAAGAAGCTCCTGAAGTACGAGAAGGGCGGCTTCCCCGGCCAGCGGCTCTCCCCGCCCCCGGACTACCCGGGGCTCCCGGCCCCGCCGCTGGCGGCCGGATGACGGATCGCGGATGACCGGACGGAACGAACGCGACCGTCCCGGACGTTGTGACCGGTGGACGACGGGGGTGCCTATGACGCACGCGAGTGACACCAGCAAGACGAGTGACACCAGCAGGACGTACGAGAGGTACGGGAGCGGTGCGGGCGGCGCCGCCGTGCCCGACGGGCACCGGGGCCCCGGCGGCGGCCCCCAGGGCCTCCACGGCCCCGCCGTGAGCCGTGACGGCCTGCCCGAGTGGCTCGACCCCGTCGCGCGCGCGGCCGACCGGATCGAGCCCCTCCAGCTCAGCCGCTTCCTGCCGCCCGAGAGCGGTGCCGGGCGCCAGTCCGCGGTGCTGATCCTCTTCGGCGACGGCCCGGCCGGGCCCGAGCTGCTGCTCATGGAGCGCGCCAGCCAGCTGCGCTCGCACGGCGGCCAGCCCTCCTTCCCGGGCGGCGCCCTCGACCCCGAGGACGGCGACCCGCAGACCACAGGCCCGCTGCGCGCCGCCCTGCGCGAGGCCGAGGAGGAGACCGGCCTGGACCCCGAAGGGGTACAGATCTTCGGCGTGCTGCCCCGGCTCTACATCCCGGTGAGCGGTTTCGTGGTGACCCCTGTCCTGGGCTGGTGGCGCGAGCCGACGGCGGTGCGCGCGGTGGACGCGGGGGAGACCGCCCGGGTCTTCACCGTCCCCGTGGCGGATCTCACGGACCCGGCCAACCGGGCCACCGCCGTGCACCCGAGGGGCCACGCAGGACCGGCCTTTCTGGTCGAATCCGCCCTCGTCTGGGGCTTCACGGCCGGGGTGATCGACCGGTTGCTGCACTTCGCGGGCTGGGAGCGCCCCTGGGATCGCACCAGGCGGGTCCCGCTCGACTGGCACGCGTGACAGGGTGGGCCCGTGAACGTGCTGGACATCCTGTTGCTGGTCGCCGCCGTGTGGTTCGCGATCGTCGGCTACCGCCAGGGCTTCGTCGTGGGCATCCTGTCGGTGATCGGCTTCCTCGGCGGCGGTCTCATCGCCGTGTATCTGCTCCCGGTCATCTGGGACCAGCTGACCGACAAGCGTGACGTGTCGACCACCGCCGCGATCGTCGCGGTCGTGGTCGTGATCGTCTGCGCCTCCGTCGGCCAGGCCTTCACCACGCACCTGGGCAACAAACTGCGCCAGCACATCACCTGGTCGCCCGCGCGTGCCCTGGACGCCACGGGCGGCGCACTGGTCAACGTCGTGGCGATGCTCCTGGTCGCCTGGCTGATCGGCACCGCGCTCTCCCCGCTGGCCGACCCCCAGTCGTCGAGCAGGGGGAACGCGCTGGGACGGGCGGTCAACGACTCCCAGATCCTGCGCGGCGTCGACAAGGCGATGCCCAAGCAGGCGTACACCTGGTTCTCGGACTTCTCCTCCATGCTGGCGCAGAACGGGCTGCCGCAGGTCTTCGCCCCGTTCACCAACGAGTCGATCACCAAGGTCCCGCCGCCCGACCAGGCGCTGGCGACCAGCCCCGTGGCGGCCCAGGCCAAGCGCTCGATCGTCAAGGTCACCGGCACCGCGCCGAGCTGCGGCAAGCGCCTGGAGGGCACCGGCTTCGTCTTCGCCGAGCGCCGTGTGATGACCAACGCCCACGTAGTGGGCGGTGTGACGGACCCGAAGATCCAGATAGGCGGCCAGGGGCGGACGTACGACGCGACGGTGGTGGTCTACGACTGGCGCCGCGACATCGCGGTCCTGGACGTGCCCGACCTGAAGGCCCCGGTGCTGCGCTTCTCCTCCCAGGCGGCGCACAGCGGCAGCGGCGCGATCGTCGCGGGCTTCCCCGAGGACCAGCCGTACGACGTGCGCGCCGCGCGCGTCCGCGGCCGGATCACCCCGCCGGGCCCGGACATCTACCACCGCGGCACGGTCACCCGCGAGGTCTACTCGCTGTTCACCACGGTCCGCCCGGGCAACTCCGGCGGCCCCCTCCTCACCCCCGACGGCAAGGTCTACGGAGTGGTCTTCGCCAAGTCCCTCGACGACCCCAACACCGGGTACGCGCTGACGGCCGGCGAGATCCGCGAGGACATCGAACTGGGCCGCACCGCCAACCAGCAGGTCGACAGCCAGCAGTGCGCCCTGTGACCGCGGGCCCGCCCCGCTGACCCCCGACTCCCGGAAGAGGCCGGAATGCGACTGACGATCCTCGGCGGCGGCGGTTTCCGCGTGCCGCTCGTGTACGGTGCCTTGCTGCGCGACCACGCCCCCGGCCGGGTCACTGAGGTCACGCTGTACGACGTGGACGCGGCCCGGCTCGCGGCCATTGCCAAGGTCCTCGCCGACCAGGCCCGCGACAGCGCGGACGCGCCCGCAGTGCGGGCCACCACCGACCTCGACGAGGCCCTGCGCGGCGCCGACTTCGTCTTTTCCGCGATCCGCGTCGGGGGCCTGGCGGGCCGGGCGGCCGACGAGCGGATCGCGCTCGCCGAGGGCGTCCTGGGCCAGGAGACGGTCGGCGCGGGCGGCGTGGCGTACGGACTGCGGACCGTGCCCGTGGCGGACGCGATCGCCCGCCGGATCAAGGCGGTCGCCCCCGGCGCCTGGGTCATCAACTTCACCAACCCGGCCGGTCTCGTCACCGAGGCCATGGCCCGCCACCTGGGCGAACGGGTGATCGGCATCTGCGACTCGCCGGTCGGCCTGGCCCGCCGCGTGGCCCGTACGGTCGGCGCCGACCCCGACGCCGTACGGCTGGACTACGCGGGTCTGAACCACCTGGGCTGGCTGCACGGCCTCTACGAGGGCGAGCAGGACGTGCTGCCGCGCCTGTTCGCGGACGACGCGCTGCTGACCTCGTTCGAGGAGGGCAAGCTCTTCGGCGCCGACTGGCTGCGCTCGCTGGGCTCGGTGCCCAACGAGTACCTGCACTACTACTACTTCAACCGCGAGGCCGTCGCCGCGTACCGGCAGGCCGAACTCACCCGCGGTGCCTTCCTCCTGGACCAGCAGGCGCGCTTCTACGCGACCGTGGCGGACGGCGAGCAGGCGTGGGACGCCTGGGACCGCACCCGCGCCGAGCGCGAGGCCACGTACATGTCCGAGAACCGGGAGGTCTCGGGCGCGGGCGAGCGCGCCGCCGACGACCTGGAGTCGGGCGGGTACGAGAACGTCGCCCTGGCGCTCATGCGGGCCATCGCGCGCGACGAACCGGCGACGCTCATCCTCAACGTGCGCAACGGCTCCTCGCTGCACGCCCTCGACGCCGAGGCGGTCGTCGAGATCCCGTGCCGCGTGGACGCGTCAGGCCCGCGCCCGGTGCCCGTGACCCAGCTGACCGGCCACGAGGCGGGCCTGGTCAGCGCGGTGAAGGCGGTCGAGCGGTGCGTCCTGGAGGCCGCCGAGGCCGGCTCGGCGCGGGCGGCGGTGAAGGCCTTCGCCCTGCATCCGCTGGTCGACTCGGTCCAGGTCGCCCGACGGCTCCTGGACGGCTACCGGGACGCCCACCCGGGCCTCGCGTATCTGCGCCCGTAATCGCGTACGTACGTGGTCCACGCGCGGTCCGTACTACGTACGCGAATGGCGCAGCCGCGCCGAGACCCAGCGGGCCCGGCGGCGGAGGATACGCGGAATACCGAGTTGGGGATCATGGCCCTGACCTTGCGGGCCGCCCCTCTCGTGCGAAATCGGCGCGGTGGCCGAGCGGCGGTTGCGTGCTGCGTCACCGTAGTCGTGCGTCCAGCCCATACCCCGACGTCTGCCCGGGCCCCAAGGTCGGTAACCGCGTCTCGGGCGGCCAATTGGCCTATGCGCCGGGCATTTGGCTGTTCGTCAGACAAGCGTTCCCGTCCGCTTGCCGGACAGAGCCGCGGGAGCACGGGCGGGACCCGCGGCCGGACCTACCGGTCGGGCTCGGGGTCCTTCAGCCAGTTGACCAGCTCCGCCGAGAACGCGGCCGGGTCCTCCTCGTGCGGGCTGTGTCTTCCCGGGGGATAACCCCCGGACCCCCAGCCGCGAGGGGGTTTCACCTATCCGGCTCGGGGTCCTTCAGCCAGTTGACCAGCTCCGCCGAGAACGCGGCCGGGTCCTCCTCGTGCGGGAAGTGGCCCAAGCCGTCGAACAGCCGCCAGCGGTAGGGCGCTTCGACGTACTCACCGGAGCCCGCGGCACTGCGGGTGCGCATCACCGGGTCGAGCGACCCGTGCAGATGCAGGGTCGGTACCCGTACCGGCCGCTTCATCCGGCGGTTGAACTGGATGCCGTCCGGCCGTGCCATCGACCGCACCATCCAGCGGTACGGCTCGATCGAGCAGTGCGCGGTCGAGGGGATGGTCATCGCCCGCCGGTAGACCTCCACGGCCTCGTCCTCCGGCGCCACCGGACCGGACCACTCCCGCACCAGCCGCCCCACCAGCGCTGCGTCGTCCGCGACGAGCTGACGCTCCGGCAGCCACGGCCGTTGGAAGCCCCAGATGTAGGAACCGGCCCGCGACTGCGAGAGGTCGGAGAGCATCGCCGAGCGCCAGCGCCGGGGGTGCGGCATCGACGACACGACCAGCCGGCGCACCAGCTTGGGCCGCATGACGGCCGCCGTCCACGCCAGATAGCCGCCCAGGTCATGGCCGACCAGCGCCGCGTCGGGCTCGCCGAGCGACCGTACGACGCCGGTGATGTCCAGCGCGAGGTTGGCCGGGTCGTAGCCCCGGGGCGTGCGGTCGCTGCCGCCGACGCCCCGCAGGTCCATCGCGACCGCCCGGAAACCGGCGTCGGCGAGCGCGGTCAGCTGGTGCCGCCACGTCCACCAGAACTGCGGAAAGCCGTGGAGCAACAACACCAGGGGACCGTCACCCAGCTCCGCGATGTGGAAGCGCGCACCATTGGCCGCTACGTCCCTGTGTGTCCAGGGACCATCGATGCGGACAGGGCTGCCATTGCCGCCAGGGCTGCCCGTGGCGCCGGTACCGGTATCAGGTGCGGTCATGCAGACGAGCGTGCCACAGCCGGGGCCTGCTCGGTGACCGGGCGGGGATGCGGCTTGACGCCCCCGAGCACGGCGGCGGTCTGCTTGGCCGAGGCGATGGACTTCTCCGGCGGCTTGACCTTCTTGAACTTGGCCACGGCCAGCACCCCGAGCAGGGCCGCGAGCAGCAGGAACGCTCCGCCCACGATCAGGAACGACCACGCGAGGCCCAGCCCCAGGTTGTGGATCCCGTACGCCGCCGCGAAGCTCAGCACCGGCAGCGAGAACAGGACGAGCACTCCCGCGGTACTGATGGCGATGCCACCGATCGCGCCGCGCTTGACGTCCTGGCGCAGCTCCGCCTTGGCGAGCGCGATCTCGTCGTGCACCAGCGCGGACATCTCGGCGGTCGCCGAGGCGACCAGCTGGCCGAGGCTGCGGTCGGCGCCGCCGACGGCGGTGTTGCTGGGGTCGCTCATTCGCTGACTCCCTCTTCTCTTCTCCGGTCCCGTCATCTCCCGGCCCAGATGTCCTTCTCCGGCCCAGATGTCAGATCATGCCGGACGGCCGCCCTCGTCGCTCCCCGCCCCCGCCAGTTGCGCGAGGCGGCGGTGCTCGGCGGCCTTCTCGTCGTAGATGGCGGCCATCCGCAGGTGGTAGGCCGGATTGTGCTGTTCGTACACATCCGGGATGCCGTCGTGGTCCTCGTCGCGCTCCTCCTCCTCGACGAGCGCCTGGTACCGGCGTACGCGCAGCTTCAGCAGGACGGTGGCACACACGGCGGCGATCAGCGAGCCCATCAGCACGGCCGCCTTGATCTCGTCCGCCAGCGCGCCCTCGCCGTCGAAGGCCAGCTCGCCGATGAGCAGCGAGACGGTGAAGCCGATCCCGGCGAGCGCGGCGACGGCGAAGACGTCCGGCCAGGCCAGGTCGTCGTTGAGCTCCGCCCTGGTGAACCGGGCCGCGCACCAGGTGCCGCCGAAGATCCCGACCGCCTTGCCGACGACGAGACCGAGCACCACGCCGAGCGTCTCCGGCCGCGTGAACACATCGGCGAGTGCCCCGCCGCTGACGCCCACGCCCGCCGACATCAGCGCGAAGAGCGGCACGGCGAGCCCGGCGGAGAGCGGCCGCACCAGGTGCTCGATGTGCTCGCCGGGGGAGTGCTCCTCGCCCTCCCGGCGGCTGCAGCGCAGCATCAGGCCCATGGCGACGCCCGCGATCGTGGCGTGGACGCCGCTGTTGTACATCAGGCCCCAGATGACCAGCGCGAGCGGTACGTACACGTACCAGCCGCGCACGCCCTTGCGTAGCAGCAGCCAGAAGACCGCGAGACCGACGACGGAGCCGCCGAGGGCGGCGAAGTCGATCTCCTTGGTGAAGAACACGGCGATGATGAGGATGGCGAACAGGTCGTCCACGACGGCGAGCGTCAGCAGGAACGCGCGCAGGGCGGACGGCAGCGAGGTCCCGATGACCGCGAGCACGGCCAGCGCGAAGGCGATGTCGGTGGCCGTCGGCACGGCCCATCCGTCCATCGCGCCGCCGCCCACGGTGTTGACCAGCGCGTATACGAGCGCGGGCACGGCCATTCCGCAGATCGCGGCGATCACCGGCAGCGCGGCGGCCTTGGGATCGCGCAGCTCACCGGCCACGAGCTCGCGCTTGAGCTCGATCCCGGCGACGAAGAAGAAGACGGCGAGGAGCCCGTCGGCGGCCCAGTGCTGAAGCGAGAGATCGAGCCCGAGGGCCTCGACGCCGACATGAAACCCACGCACATCGGCGTAACTGTCACCAAGGGTGTTGGCCCAGATCAGAGCCACGATCGCGGCCACGAGCAGCAGCACACCGCCGACGGTCTCGGCGCGCAGCGCATCCGCGACGAAGTTCCGCTCGGGCAGGGAGAGCCGCTCGAGAAACTTCCGGCGGTCCTTCGGGGTTACGGGCGCGGCCACGGGGGACGACCTCCGGTCGGTTCGGCGGGCATGACAAAGCACGTTGCCGACCAGACTTCCCGGCGCACCTAGGTCCCTCGATCTTTACTTTACCTAAGTCTTTACCTGGGTACGGTGGGAGGATTCCGGCGATTGTTACTTTATGCGCAAGTAGGGCGGGGGGCGCGGGTTCGCCTGCGGGTGGGTGGCGGGTTGCTCGCGCAGTTCCCCGCCCCCCTAAAGGGGCGCCCCGCAGGGGCGCATTTAAGGGGCGCGGGGAACTGCGCGACCAGCCACGACGGTCCGCAGACGAACGGGCTTGCCCACCCACCCCATGCCCTCCGGCGGGGTCCGGGGCGGAGCCCCGAGCGGGGTGCAGGGGCCGCAGGCCCCGCAACGGGGGCCCGGGGGCGAAGCCCCTGGGAGAGCCCCCACCCCAACCCACCCCACCCCCGGAGGGATCAGGGAAGGGGCGGGGTGGGGGAAACAGCCCGAGGCCCAGCCACGTACAACCCGCAGCCAGGCCCCCAGCCCCCCGGCTCAGTCCTCGCTGGAAGTGCTCGGCAACTTCGTCTGAATCAGATCCATCACCGACGAGTCCGTCAGCGTGGTGACATCCCCCAGCTCCCGGTTCTCAGCGACATCCCGCAGCAGCCGCCGCATAATCTTCCCCGACCGAGTCTTCGGCAGCTCCGCCACCGGCAGCACCCGCTTCGGCTTGGCGATCGGCCCCAGCGTCGCGCCCACGTGCGCCCGCAGCTCCTCCACCAGCCCGTCCGACTCCGCCGCCGACCCCCGCAGGATCACGAACGCCACGATCGCCTGACCGGTCGTCTCGTCGGCCGCGCCGACCACCGCCGCCTCGGCCACCGACGGGTGCGACACCAGCGCCGACTCGACCTCGGTCGTCGAAATGTTGTGCCCGGACACGAGCATCACGTCGTCGACGCGGCCGAGGAGCCAGATGTCCCCGTCCTCGTCCTTCTTCGCCCCGTCACCGGCGAAGTACTTGCCCTCGAACCGCGACCAGTACGTGTCGATGAACCGCTGGTCGTCGCCCCAGATCGTGCGCAGCATCGACGGCCACGGCTCGGTGAGCACGAGGTAACCCCCGCCCCCGTTCGGCACCTCGTGCGCCTCGTCGTCCACGACGGTCGCCGAGATGCCGGGCAGTGCCCGCTGCGCGGACCCGGGCTTGGTCTCCGTCACGCCCGGCAGCGGCGAGATCATCATCGCGCCGGTCTCCGTCTGCCACCACGTGTCCACGATCGGGCACTTGTCCGCCCCGATGTGCTTGCGGTACCAGATCCACGCCTCGGGGTTGATGGGCTCGCCCACCGACCCCAGCACCCGCAGCGAGGAGAGGTCGAACTTCGCGGGGATGTCGTCGCCCCACTTCATGAACGTACGGATCGCCGTGGGCGCCGTGTAGAGGATCGTCACCCCGTACTTCTGGACGATCTCCCAGAACCGCCCCTGGTGCGGGGTGTCCGGCGTGCCCTCGTACATGACCTGGGTGGCGCCGTTGGCCAGCGGCCCGTACACGATGTACGAGTGACCGGTCACCCAGCCGATGTCGGCGGTGCACCAGTAGACATCGGTCTCGGGCTTGAGGTCGAAGACCGCGTGGTGCGTGTACGCGGCCTGGGTGAGGTAGCCGCCGGAGGTGTGCAGGATGCCCTTCGGCTTACCCGTCGTCCCCGAGGTGTACAGGATGAACAGCGGGTGCTCGGCGTCGAACGCCTGCGGGGTGTGCTCGGCCGACTGACGGCCGACGATGTCGTCCCACCAGACGTCCCGGCCCTCGGTGAACGCGGTCTCCTGACCGGTGCGCCGCACCACCAGCACGTGCTCGACCTGCGGGCACTTGGCCACGGCCTCGTCGATCGCGGGCTTCAGCGCGGACGGCTTGCCGCGCCGGTACCCGCCGTCCGCCGTGATGACCAGCTTCGCGTCGGCGTCCTGGATACGGGAGGCGACGGCGTCCGCCGAGAACCCGCCGAACACCACCGAGTGCGCGGCGCCGATACGGGCGCAGGCCAGCATCGCGACGGCCGCCTCGGGGATCATCGGCATGTACACCGCGACCCGGTCACCGGCGCGTACACCCAGCTCCGTAAGGGCGTTGGCGGCCTTGGAGACCTCGTCCTTCAGCTCCGCGTAGGTGATCGCGCGGCTGTCGCCGGGCTCGCCCTCGAAGTGGATGGCGACCCGGTCGCCGTTCCCGGCCTCGACGTGGCGGTCCACGCAGTTGTACGCCACGTTGAGCTGCCCGTCGGCGAACCACTTCGCGAACGGCGGGTTCGACCAGTCCAGCGTCTCGGTCGGCTCGGTGGACCAGGTCAGGCGCCGGGCCTGCTCGGCCCAGAAGCCCAGCCTGTCCGCCTTGGCCCGCTCGTACGCCTCCGCCGTCACGTTGGCGGCGGCAGCCAGCTCGGCAGGAGGAGCGAACCGACGCTCCTCCTTCAAGAGGTTGGCCAGGCTTTCGTTGCTCACGACATCTCCCTTTCCCAGGGCGTCCTATGTGCCTATGTGTCCCGGGCCATAGCTCATCAGGCCAATCGCCGGGTGACAAGAGTCTCCCGAAAATTGGTTTAGACCTGTAAGGGATCCGGGTCATCGGCGTGTCATCAGACGGTCTCACGGACGAGGTCCGCCCCGGGTTCAGGGATGCGCGGAAGGCGCGGCGCCGCACCACATCAGGTGGAGGACGCCTCAAGGGCCGTCGGACCGACCCCCTCGAACACCTCCTCGCAGTCGTCGGACGCCAGCAAGTAGGCCTGGGCCTCGCCCACATGGAAGTACATCCCGTGCAGGGCAAGGGTGCCCTCGGCCAGCCGCCGCGCCACCGACTCATGGCGCCGCAGATGGTCCAGCTGCTGCACCACATTGGTGAGGCAGAGCTGCTCGACGGCGTCGGCGGGCAGCCGCCCGGCGATCCGCGCCCAGGAGTGCCGGCGGCTCGCCATCCGCTCCAGGCTCGGCATCCCGTGCCGCAGCCAGCGCCGCAGGGGCGTCTGCGGCGCGTCCGGCTTGCTGTTCAGCAGCGCCTGCATCGCCCCGCAGCCGGAGTGTCCGCAGACGGTGATGGACTCGACCCGCAGCACCTCGACCGCGTACTCGATCGCCGCCCCCACCGAGTCGTCGCCGCACTCCGCGCCGGGCGGGGGCACCAGATTGCCGACGTTGCGCACGGTGAACAGGTCGCCCGGGCCGCTCGACGTGATCATGCTGGTGACCAGCCGGGAGTCCGCGCAGGTGAGGAAGAGCTGGGACGGCTGCTGCCCCTCGCGCGCCAGCCGCGCCAGCTCGTCCCGCACCAGCGGCGCGGTGTTGCGCTGGAACGAGCTGAGCCCGCTGGCCAGTTGGTGCCCGTGGCGCCTGGGTGCCGGAGTCTTGTCGTGGCAGTGGTGGTTGCGCCAGGGCGTCCAGGGCCGACAGCAGCTCTGCGAGCTGGAGGCGGGCTCGGTGATCCGTCCGCCGGCCCGGCCGGTGATCCGCACCTCGCCACCGCGCGCGGTGTGCGTGTCCTGCCAGCTCTGCAGTGCCTCGTACGCCGCGTGGTCCATGAACGAGCCGTCCAACTCCACGACGGCGCTCGCCCCTTGGGGCACCTGGTTCAGCGCCCGGGTCAGTCGGGGCACGGCGAGAAAGGTCAACTGGCCGCGCGCCCGCACCAGATACGACAGGTCGTCCCGGCGCTGCACCGTGATCCGGGTGCGTGCCACCCGGCGCAGCGCGACCGCGACGGCCACGGCGATCCCGATGACCACGCCGTGGAGCACCCCGAACACGAGCACCCCGGACACGGTCGCCACGTACACCAGGAACTCGCGGTGCTTGTGGACGTTGCGGATGTGGGCGAACGACACCATCTGGATGCCGACCATCATCACCAGCGCGGCCAGCGCCGCCAGCGGGATCCACTCCAGGACGGCCACGAGCAGCCCGGCGGCGAGCAGCACCCACACCCCGTGCAGCACGGTGGAGGCACGGCCGGTCGCCCCGGCCCGTACGTTGGCGCTGCCGCGCACCGCGCCGCCGGAGACCGGCATTCCGCCGAGCAGCCCGGAGACGGCGTTGGCGATGCCCTGTCCGCGCAACTCCCGGTCGAGGTCGGCCCGGGCGGGTGCGGCGGCCCCCGGCCGCTCGGCGGCCAGCTTGTCCACGGCGACGGCGGAGAGCAGCGACTCCAGACTGGCCACCAGCGTCACCGTGAGCACGGCGGCGACCAGCCCGGCCACCGGTCCGTGCGGCGGCTCCGGCAGCACATGGGCGTCCCAGGAGGGCAGGTCGACCCGGGCGATGCCGGGCGCGGCCACGGCGGCCACACCGGTGGCGATCACCACACAGGCGAGCGCGGCGGGGATGCGGCGCAGCGCCTTTCCGGCCCGCCCTGGGAGGCGGGGCCACGTCATGAGCACGGCGATGGTGAGTGCCCCGATGAGGGGTGCGGCAGGGCCGACCTTGGCCAACTGGCCTGGGAGAGCTTGGGCGTTGTCCACGGCCGAGCTCTGTGGGGAGCCGCCCAGGACGATGTGGAGCTGGGCGAGCGCGATGGCGGCGCCGATGCCGGCGAGGGTGCCGTGCACGATGGCGGGGCTCACGGCGAGCGCGGAGCGCGCCGTCTTCAGTGAGCCGAGTGCGATTTGGAGCAGACCCGCGAGAACGGTGATGGCGCAGGTGGTGCGCCAGCCGTAGCTCTGGATCAACTCGGCCGATACCACCGTGAGTCCGGCGGAGGGGCCACTGACAAGGAGCGGTGAGCCGCCGAGCAGCCCGGCGACGATGCCGCCGACGCCGGCGGCGATGAGACCGGCTTCCAGCGGGGCGTCGATGGCGACGGCGAGGCCGAGCGACATCGGGACGGCGAGCAGGAAGACGGTGACGGATGCGGACAGATCGGCTCCGGCGATCCGGAAGCGGCGGCCCCCTTTCCTGGGCGGTGGCGCGTGCGAGTGCTGCTGACTGTCGGTGTGAGTGAGGGGCTGGGTGCGAGTGGGGACGCAGGCAGACATGTTTCCCGTCTCCTCCGGGGCAGCGCGGTCGCGGATGTGGGGTCGCGGCCGTGGGTCACGGCGTGCAGCGGCGGGATTCTCAACTCTCGGTAAACGAATCGTAATGCAGAGTAAAGGTCAGCGCTTCGCATTTAGGGCAAATAGGTCAATGATTCACTCTTGACGGTGAATAAGCAGCTTTTCGTGCGGCCTGTCGCGCCCCCTTCCTTCATGCTCCGTGTCACTTTTGCGGCGATTTGATGACGTTCAGTGCGAGAGATCTTCGGATCTACTGATCTGCGAGGAAGAGGGTGGGCGGATGATGGCCGCCACGAAGAGGATCGCCACCGGGGCCGTCGTCGCCGCGCTGGTCGCGGGCGCCGCCGGATGCTCGGTGGGCAACGGGACCAAGGCGGCCGCGCCCGGCCCCGGAGCGGCCGGTGCCGCCGCCCCCAAGACGGCGGTGCGCCTGATCGGTGACGGCTCCACCGCGTTCACCGGACTCCAGCCCCATCTGCTGAAGCCGCGCAAACTGGCGCCCGGTCAGCAGCCCCCGCAGTTCGTCGTGTTCTCCTGGGACGGCGCGGGAGAGGACAGCCAGCAGCTGTTCTCCCACTTCCGCGAGGTCGGCAAGAAGTACAACGCGACGATGACGTACTTCCTCAGCGGTGTGTACATGCTCCCGGAGGAGAAGCGCGAGCGGTACACCGCGCCCAAGCACTCGGCGGGCAGCAGTGACATCGGGTTCAACGACCTGAAGGGCATCAAGGACACGGTCACCCAGCTGCGAGCCGCCTGGCAGGAGGGCAACGAGGTCGGCACCCACTTCAACGGCCACTTCTGCGGGAACGACGGCGGCGTCGGCACCTGGTCGGTGGACGAGTGGAAGAGCGAGATCGCCCAGGCCAAGTCGTTCGTGAAGAACTGGAAGTCGAACTCCGGGCTCACGGCGGAGGCGCCACTTCCGTTCGACTACGACAAGGAGCTCATCGGCGGCCGTACGCCCTGTCTGGAGGGCCGCAAGAACTTCGTGCAGGCGGCCGGCCAGCTCGGCTGGCGCTATGACACCAGCGGCGTCAACGACCAGGTGTGGCCGAAGAAGAACGACAACGGCGTCTGGGACCTGTCCATGCAGCTGGTGCCCGTCCCGGGCCGCGCCTTCCAGACGCTGTCGATGGACTACAACTTCTACATGAACCAGTCGGGCGCGGTGACGGGCGAGGCCGACCAGCACGAGTACTGGGGCAACCAGATGCGCGACGGCCTGCTCCAGGCCTTCGACCGCTCGTACAACGGCAACCGCGCGCCGCTGATCATCGGCAACCACTTCGAGTCCTGGAACGGCGGCACGTACATGCGGGCCGTCGAGGACACGATCAAGACGGTCTGCGTCAAGCGCGAGGTGCACTGCGTGTCGTTCCGTCAGCTCGCCGACTGGCTGGACGCGCAGGACGCGTCGACACTCGACAAATTCCGTCAGCTGAAGGTCGGCGAGGCGCCGAAGGGCGGCTGGACGGCCTTCCTGGCCGCCCAGCCCGCCGGGCCGGCCCAGCCGGTCCAGCCCGCCAAGCCGCTTCCGCAGCCCGGTCTCAAGCAGGCCGCCTCGCGCTGACCCCTTCCGCGAGCCGCGCTCGCGGGATCAGCTCGGCTGCGGAACGGCGAGTTCCTCCCGCAGCACGAAGGCGGGGTCGACCTGGGCCGCCAGGTCGGCGCCCGTCTTCGCGTTCCCCCAGCTCTCCGCGTTCTTCAGATGGAAGTGGACCATCTGGCGGGTGTACCGCTCCCAGTCGCGCGCCTCGTACGAGTCGTCCGCCGCGTTCTGCAGGGCCTGGAGGGCGAGCCGGTTGTCCGCCTCCAGGAGCTCGAAGCGCGGTGGGCGCCCCTTCTCCATCGCGCGCACCCAGTCGGAGTGGCCGACCGTGACCAGCAGGTCCTCGCCGACCTCGGAGCGCAGGAAGTCCAGGTCGTCCTGGCCCTGCACCTTGTTGCCGACGACCTTCAGAGCGACCCCGAAGTCCCGCGCGTACTCCTTGTACTGGCGGTATACGGACACGCCCTTGCGGGTCGGCTCGGCCACCAGGAACGTCATGTCGAAGCGCGTGAACATGCCGGAGGCGAACGAGTCCGACCCGGCCGTCATGTCGACGACGACGTACTCGTCCGGCCCGTCCACCAGGTGGTTCAGGCACAGCTCCACCGCCCCGACCTTCGAGTGGTAGCAGGCCACGCCCAGGTCGGACTCGTTGAACGGGCCGGTCGCCATCAGCCGGATGTCCCCGTCGTCGAGCACCACCCGCCGCGCGCACGCCTCGTACACCGGATTCGACTCGCGAATCCGCAGCAGCCGGGAGCCCTGGCCCGGAGGGGTCGTCTTGATCATCGTCTCGGCGGAGGTGATCCGGGGGTTGGTGCCGCGCAGATAGTCCTTGATCATCGGCAGTTGCGCGCCCAGCGCGGGCAGCGCGGCGGCCTCCGCCTCGTCGAGCCCGAGCGCGGCCCCGAGGTGCTGGTTGATGTCGGCGTCGACCGCGAGCACGGCGGCCTCGTTGGCGGTGAGGTGGCGGATGAAGAGCGAGGACAGCGTGGTCTTGCCGCTGCCGCCCTTGCCTACGAAAGCGATCTTCATGTTCACCAACGGTAATCGCGCGACAGCACGATGTAGGGGTGACGAGTGAAGAAGACCACTCGAAGGTGGGGTGTGGGCGCGGGGCGCGTAGCCTCCCTACTTATGAGTACGAACGCCTCGTCGGCCCCCGATCCGCTTGTCGCCCTGGGCTCGCTGCCGGGTGTCCCGGACGCCGTGGACTCCGTACGCAAAGCCGTCGACCGGGTCTACGGGCACCGGGTCATGCGGCGCCGCAGCAACGAGATCACCTCGGAGGCGGCGCTGCGCGGGGCGCGCGGCAGCGCGGCGCTCTCCGGCGCCGACTGGGCCCTTGAGGAGGTCCGGCGGCGCACCGACTTCGGCTCGGAGGCCGAGGCGCGCACGGTCGGCGCGGCCCTGCGGCTGACCGCCGAGGCCGGCCAGCTGCTCTCCATCTGGCGGCAGTCGCCGCTGCGGGTCCTCGCCCGGCTGCACCTGGTCGCGGCCGCCGACTCCGCCGACGTGGTGGGCCGTCCCCGTCAGCAGGGCGAGCCGGTGGACGAGCCGCTGATCGAGCTGCCGCTGCCGGACGCCGACGAGGTGGCGGGCCGTCTGGAAGGGCTCTCCCAGCTGATCATCGCGGGCTCCTCGGCCCCGGCGCTCGTCACGGCCGCCGTGGTGCACGGCGAACTGCTCGCCCTGCGTCCGTTCGGCTCGTACAACGGGCTGGTGGCGCGGGCCGCCGAGCGCATCGTGCTGATCGGTAGCGGTCTCGACCCGAAGTCGATCTGTCCGGCCGAGGTCGGCCATGCGGAGCAGGGGCGCGCGGCGTACGCGGCGGCGCTGGACGGCTATGCCTCGGGGACGCGGGAGGGCGTGGCGGCCTGGATCACCCACTGCGGGCGCTCGATCGAGCTCGGTGTGCGGGAGTCGACGGCCGTCTGCGAGGCGCTTCAGCGCGGAGCGGCGTAGGCGCCACGGCGCGGGGCGCTGGAAGGCGGGAGCCGGAAGGCGAAAGGTGCCGGAAAAGGGTTGCGGCGGTACCGGATCGGTACCGCCGCTGGCATGTTCACCGTGTTACCAAGCGTCCTCGAATGTTGCCCATCAGGTCGGGAACTTCTGCCCGTCACCTGGTGCGGCTGGCCCGTAATCGACGGGTCGACGTCGCGTGGGTGCTCGATGTCCATGCTCGGTCCGTGGGGCCGTGTTGCGTAGAAGGTGATCCTCTCGGATGTCCCAGGTCTCGCGGGCCGTTGCCTTATTTGTACTCCAGGCCGGGGTGAAGCGGAACCCCTGACTGCACTTCTTTACTTTTAGGTTCAAACAGGGCAGAACGGTCAGTGCTGATCGGAGGCCCCTCGGACGTGGTGCCTCTCGGTCAGCTCGCGGTCGCGGCGCGCCGCCGGCTCGCGTACCAGACGAGTCCGGCGGTGGCCGCCGCGGCGCCCACGGCCGCCGCCGCGACCAGTGCCGGTCGGGGCGGCATGGAGAGCGCGGGTAGCCGCTGCTTGAGCCGGACGGGCTTGTTAAAGATGAGAACCGGCCAATCTCTGATGGCCGCTTCGCGCCGGAGTGCCCGATCCGGGTTGACCGCGAAGGGATGGCCCACCGACTCCAGCATCGGGACGTCGGTCGCTGAGTCGCTGTACGCGTAGCAGCGGGCCAGGTCGTAGCCCTCGGACGCGGCGAGTGCCTTGACGGCCTCGGCCTTGGTGGGGCCGTAGGCGTAGTACTCGACGTCGCCCGTGAAGCAGCCGTCGGGGCCCACGACCATCCGGGTGGCCACCACGCGGTCCGCCCCGAGCAGCTCGCCGATCGGCTCGACCACCTCGGCGCCCGAGGTCGAGACGATCACGACGTCCCGGCCCGCGGTGTGGTGCTCCTCGATGAGGGAGGCGGCCTCGTCGTAGATGATCGGATCGATCAGGTCGTGGAGCGTCTCGGCGACGATCTCCTTCACCTGCTGGACGTTCCAGCCCTTGCAGAGCGCCGACAGGTACTCGCGCATCCGCTCCATCTGATCATGGTCAGCGCCGCCCGCGAGGAACACGAACTGTGCGTAGGCCGTACGCAGCACGGCCCGGCGGTTGATGAGTCCCCCTTGATAGAAGGACTTGCTGAACGTGAGAGTCGACGACTTGGCAATGACTGTCTTGTCCAAGTCGAAGAAGGCGGCGGTCCGCGGCAAGGAGTGGTTTTCCACGAGGGCGAGCATAGGCGCCCACCATTCGGCGTACGCTGGGGCGTGTGGGTTTGCCTGAGAAGGCTCTCGGGTACACCATGGAAGTCACGGATCGTTCGCGACCGTGCTAACCCGGTCCGGCTCCTCCCCCCCCGAGTCGGCCGGAGAGACGACCCCCGCTCTCCCCCCCGGCGGGGGTCGTCGCATGTCCGGATGCATTTTCGGGCCTCGCACACGATCCTCCACCCCTCCCTCGGGCCTCGTCGGCTCCTCCCTCTGCCCGTCCAGACTCGTCACGGAGCGTAATGGTTCCGGTGCGCTCTGGAAGTCACCGGTATAGGTGAACGGAATATTCACAACCGGCGAGTTGTCCACAGCTTTTGACCAAGATCCACTTAATTTCCGGAACCGCTCCACCGTGATTCCAGTTCGCGAGATCCGCGGACGCCAGGAATCGCAGTGAGAGGGGGCGGAGATCGTGGACGGACCCATGGCTTCCGACCGGTCGGCGGGTGCTCAGGGGCGGCGTGCGGGGCCGCTGATCGTGACCGAGGACGAGGCGCTGCTCGACGATCTGCTGCGGCTGTGCGCCGCCGCCGGAGCCGAGCCGGAGGTGCACCACTCGTTGCCCGAGCGCCGGTCCGGCTGGGAGAGCGCACCGCTGATCCTGGTCGGCGACGACGCGGCCGTCCGGGTGCGCGGCGCCGTGCGAAGGCGCGGAGTGCTGCTCGTCGGGCGGGACCAGGACGACCCCGGGGTGTGGCAGCGCGCGGTCGAGATCGGCGCCGACCACGTGCTGCGGCTGCCCGACGCGGAGCAGTGGCTGGTGGACCGGATCGCGGACGCGGCGGAGGGCGTGGGCCGCCAGGCGCTGACCGTCGGAGTCGTCGGCGGGCGGGGCGGAGCCGGTGCGTCGACGCTGGCCTGCGCCCTGGCGGTGACCGCGGCGAGGTCCGGCCGGCGCACCATGCTCATCGACGGCGACCCCTTGGGGGGCGGCCTCGACGTGCTGCTCGGCGGCGAACAGGCCGAGGGCAGACGGTGGCCGGATTTCGCCGCTTCCCGTGGCCGGGTCGCCGGAGGAGCGCTGGAGGAGTCGCTGCCGCATCTGCACGCGCTGCGCGTGCTGAGTTGGGACCGGGGCGACTCGGTGGCGATCCCGGCGGAGGCGATGCGGGCGGTCCTCGCGGCCGCGCGCAGACGCGGCGGCGTCGTGGTCGTCGACCTGCCCAGGCGCGTGGACGACGCGGTGGCGGAGGCGCTGGCCCAGCTCGACCTGGGGCTGCTGGTCGTCCCCGCCGAACTGCGGGCGGTCGCGGCGGCCAACCGGGTCGCCTCCTCGGTCGGCATGGTGCTGCGGGACCTGCGGGCGGTGGTGCGCGGTCCGTACGCGGCGGGGCTGGACGAGCAGTGGGTGGCGGCCGCCCTCGGGCTCCCGCTGGCCGGTGAACTCCCGGTGGAGTACGGCCTGCTGGAGGCCCAGGAGAAGGGGTCCCCACCGGGCAGCGAAGTGCGCGGCCCTCTCTCCCGCTTCTGCACGGCCTTCTGGGAGCAGGCGCTGATGGGGGGTGCGGTCGCATGAGCACGGGTCGCGCGCGTACGGGTCGCCTGAGTGCGGGTCGTGTGGATACGGGGCGCATGAGCGCGGGGACGGGCGCGGGGATGCCTCCCGGTGGTGTGCCGGGCGGGCCGGGTCCGGTCGGGGCGTCGCCGAGGCCGCTGCTCGACGCGGTGCGCCAACAGCTCGCGGAGAGCGGGGCCGAGCCCACCCCGGCCCGGGTCGCGGCGGCGCTGCGGGCCCAGGGCAGGCTCCTGGGCGACGCGGAAATCCTGGGCGGTGCGGAGGAGTTGCGCTCCGAGCTGGTCGGTACGGGCCCGCTGGAGCCGCTGCTCGCCGATCCCGCGGTGACGGACGTCCTGGTGTCGGCCCCGGACCGGGTCTGGGTGGACCGGGGCGCCGGGCTCGAACTCACGGGGGTCCGCTTCAGCGACACGGCCGCGGTGCGCCGACTGGCCCAGCGGCTGGCGGCGGTCGCCGGGCGGCGCCTCGACGACGCCCGGCCGTGGGTGGACGCCCGGTTGCCCGACGGGACCCGCATGCACGCGGTGCTGGCACCGGTCGCGGTCGGGGCGGACTGCCTGTCGCTGCGGGTGGTGCGGCCGAGGGCGTTCTCACTGGACGAACTGGTGGCGGCCGGGACGGTGCCGCCGGGTGGGGACGGGGTGCTGCGGGCGCTGATCGGTGCCCGGGTCTCGTTCCTGGTGAGCGGGGGTACGGGCTCCGGCAAGACGACCCTGCTGTCGACGCTCCTCGGCCTCGTCGGAGAGCGCGAGCGGATCGTCCTGGCCGAGGACTCGGCCGAGTTGAGGCCCGACCACCCCCATGTGGTGCGGCTGGAGTCACGGCCCGCCAACCAGGAGGGCGCGGGCCTGGTGACCCTGCGGGACCTGGTGCGCCAGGCCCTGCGCATGCGCCCGGACCGGCTGGTCGTGGGCGAGGTGCGCGGCGCCGAGGTCACCGACCTGCTGGCCGCGCTCAACACCGGCCACGAGGGCGGCTGCGGCACGGTGCACGCGAACACCGCCGCGGACGTCCCCGCCCGTCTGGAGGCCCTGGGCACGGCGGCCGGGCTCGACCGGGCGGCCCTGCACAGCCAGTTGGCGGCGGCGCTCTCGGTGGTGCTCCATCTCGTACGGGACAGGGCCGGGCGGCGCCGGGTCGCCGAGGTCAGGGTCCTCGAACGGGACGCGGCGGGGCTTGTGGTGGCCGTCCCGGCGCTGCGCTGGGGCACGGGCGGCTTCGTCCAGGAGCGCGGCTGGGAACGGCTGCGGGTGCTGCTCGGAGGTGCCTGGTGACGGCCTGGACGGGCCCGGGGGCACCCGGGCCGCTCACTCCGGCCTCGGCGGCGGCCGTGTGCGCGTTCGCGGCGGCCTGGCTCTCGGTGGGGCGGGAGCAGGGGCTGCGCAGGGCACGGCTGATCGTCGCGGGAGGAGTGGTGGAGCCAGAGGAGCCGCCGTGGGGGCGGCTTCGGGAGCGGCTGCGCGCCAAGGCACGGCCGGAGTGGCTGTGTCTGCCGGTCGCGGTGGTCGTGGCGGTCCTGGCGGGTTCGGTGCTGCCTCTGGCCGCCGGGGCGGTGGCGGTGCCGCTGGTGGGGCGGCGGCTGCGGGCCCGCGAGCGGGAGCGGGCGAAGTGGCGCCGGGGCGACGAGGTGGTCGCCTGGTGCGGCGCGGTCGCCGGGGAGCTGCGGGCGGGCCGCCAGCCCGGCCAGGCGCTGACGCTGGCCACCCGGGACACGGAGGCGCTGGGCGGGGCCGAGCCACGGGTGCTGGCGGCGGCGCGGTTCGGCGGCGATGTGCCCGGCGCCCTGCGGGAGGCGGCCCGGGAGCCGGGCGCGGAGGGGCTCGCGGGAGTGGCCGCGTGCTGGCAGGTGGCGGTCGACGGCGGCGCGGGCCTCGCGGCCGGCCTGGAGCGCCTGGAGGCGGCGCTGCGGGCCGATCGGGACCAACGGGAGGAGCTGAGAGCCCAGTTGGCCGGGCCGCGCACGACGGCCGCGCTGCTGGCCCTGCTGCCGGTCCTCGGCCTCCTGCTCGGCACGGCGATGGGCGCGAAACCCCTGCGCGTGCTGCTGCACACCCCCGCCGGGCTCGGCTGTCTGGCTCTGGCCGGAGTACTGGAGGCGGCGGGGCTGTACTGGACGGCGCGGATCACCCGGGCGGGGGAGCGGCGGTGAGCGGGCGGCTCGGACTCGGTGGCGCGGGCGGCGAAGCGCTCCGAGATGTTTTCCACAGGCTGGGGGTGATGGCGGCGATCGCGGCCCTCGTCCTGTGGACAGGGCTGGAGTTGGCCCGCCGGGGGCGGGAGCGGGCGGTGCGGCGGCGGGTGGACCTGCTGGTGAGGGCGGAGGTAGGGGCCACGAGGCGGGACGGGGAGAGGGCCCGGCTGCTGGGCACTTGGCATCGGGGCCCCTGGTCGCCGGTCGCCCGGCTGATGGGCGGTGCCGCGGCGCGCGGGACGCTCGTGCGGGCCTGGGCCGGGCCGCTGGGAGTGCTGGCCGCCGCATACGTACTGATCGGCGGGGTGCCAGGAGCCGTGGTGGGGCTGGCTGCGGCGTACGGGGCCCGGCGCTGGGCCCGGCGCCGGAAGCCGCAACGGGCCCGCCCGGGGGCCGAGTCGGTGGACCCGGAACTGCCGCTCGCGGCCGATTTGCTGGCCGCCTGTCTGTCGGCCGGAGCGGGACCGCGCGAGGCGGCCGGAGCCGTGGGGGAGTCGCTGGACGGTCCGGTGGGGCGACGGCTGGCCCAGATCGCCGTCGAGCTGCGGCTGGGCGGCGAACCGGCCGAGGCGTGGGGGAGGTTGGGCGCGATACCGGGCGCGGCCGGGCTGGCCCGGTGCCTGGAGCGGGCCGCGTCCTCGGGGGCGCCCGCGGCGGGCCCGGTCGGACGGGTGGCCGAGCGCTGCCGGGCCGAGCGGGCCCGGACGACGGCCGCCCGGGCCCGCCGGGCGGGCGTCCTGATCACCGGGCCGCTGGGGCTCTGCTTCCTGCCCGCGTTCCTGGCCGCCGGGGTGGCGCCGGTGGTGATCGGACTGGCGGGCGGGTTGCTCAAGCGCTGATGCGCGGGCCGAGGACACGGGCTTCGACGGCTCACTCCAACACGAAACAGCTCAACACAGTCAGTAGCTCAAGAGCAGGACTCACACATGGGGGTTGGGATGAACACATGGATGCGGTGCTTCGCCCATCGGGCGGTGGCACGGGTGCGAGTGCGGGTGCGCGGGCACGGGGACGCCGGGATGACGACCAGCGAGTACGCGGTCGGAACGATCGCCGCGTGCGGCTTCGCGGCGGTGCTCTACAAGGTGGTGACGAGCGGGGCCGTCTCGTCGGCGCTTCAGTCGGTGGTGGAGAGGGCGCTCGATGCGCAGTTCTGAGGGCGATGCTTCCGGGCTGGGCGACGGTCGGCCCGGGAGAGGACGGGGGCTGGGCGGCGGCCGGTGGCGTCGGCTCGCCGGGCGGGGCCTCAAGGCTGACCGGGACGCCGACCAGGGCTTCGTGACGGCCGAGGCGGCCGTGGTGATCCCCACGCTGGCCGCGTTCGCCCTGGCCCTGATGTGGGGGCTGATGGCGGCCGTCGCGCAGATCGAGTGCCTGGACGCGGCCAGGGCGGGGGCCCGGGCGGCCGCGCGCTCCGAGGCCGAGCCGGCGGTGCTGGCCGCCGCCCGCTCGGCGGCCCCGGCCGGGGCGCGGGTCGAGCTCCGCCGGGACGGCGACCTGTGGCGCGTACGCGTGGAGGCCCCGACTCCCGGACCCCGCGCACTGGCCCTGACGCTGAGCGGGGACGCGGCCGCGCTGGCGGAGGACACGGTGGGGGAGCCCATGGTGGGGGAGGAGCGATGAGGCCCGGGTCGATGATGCGCGGTGTTCTCGCAGAAGGCCTTCGCGCCCGAGGCCGGAGACTTCGTGGAGGACGAGCGAGGGGGCTTGCGGCGAGCGGGAGCCCGGCAGAGGGCCACTCGGCTCACGCCCGGGACCGGGGCTCGGCGTCCATCTGGGTGGCGGTGGCCGCCTCCGCCCTCTGCGTCGTCTTCGCCGCCGTCCTCGCCCTCGGGCAGGCCGTGGCGGCTCGGCACCGGTCGGGCGGTGCGGCGGACATGGCCGCGCTGGCCGCGGCCGACCGGGCGCTGTGGGGGACGGCCGAAGCCTGCGCCGGGGCGGCCAGGGTGGCCGGGGCGCAGGGCGGCGAGGTGGTGCGGTGCACGGTGACCGGGGAGATCGCCGACGTGACCGTACGGGCGAGATTCGGCCCGTACGGCCCGGAGGTCAGGTCGCGGGCGGGCCCGGCGGCTCCTCCTCCGTACCGCTTCCTGCCGCAGCGCCCGGTTCGGGAGCAGCCCCACGGTCCCGAGTCGCGGGCTCCCCGGCCGTCGGCTCCACCGGGGCCTCCGGGACCGTCACCTCCGGCGCCCCGCGCAGGAGTTCCGTGAGGAGGCGGACCGCGCCCCGTTTGTGGAGCGGGTCGTTGCCGTTGCCGCATTTGGGGGACTGGACGCAGGACGGGCAGCCCGCCTCGCACTCGCAGGACGCGATGGCCTCGCGGGTCGCGGTCAGCCACTCCCGCGCGGTGTGGAAGGCGCGCTCCGCGAACCCGGCGCCGCCCGGATGGCCGTCGTACACGAAGACCGTCGGCAGCAGGGTGTCCGGGTGCAGCGGGATGGAGACGCCGCCGATGTCCCAGCGGTCGCAGGTGGCGAAGAGCGGCAGCATGCCGATGGAGGCGTGCTCGGCGGCGTGCAGGGCGCCTCCGAGGATCTCCGGGTTGATCCGGGCGGCGTCGAGCTGGTCCTCGGTGACCGTCCACCACACGGCCCGGGTGCGCAGGGTGCGGGGCGGCAGGTCCAGCTTGGTCTCGCCGAGCACCTCGCCGGTGATGAGTTTGCGGCGCAGGAAGGAGACGACCTGGTTGGTGACCTCGACGGAGCCGTAGCAGAGGCGGCCGGCTCCCCAGGCGATCTCGGTGTCGGTTTCGAGTACGGAGATGGAGGTGGTGTCACGGGCGACGGTCGAATAGGGCGGGCTGGCCTCCTCGACGAGGGCGACCGAGCCGTCGGGGTCGTCCAGGTCCAGACGCTTCACCAGGTACGTACGGCCCTGGTGGAGGTGGACGGCGCCGTCGTGGACGGCGGTGTGGGCGGCGGACACGTCGACCGTGCCGAGCAGCCGTCCCGTCGACGCCTCGACGATCTGGACCGGGCGGCCCGACTCGCCCCGGATGTCGGTGAGGTCGGCGGCCCGCTCGCGGCGGGTCCAGTGCCAGCCCGACGCCCGGCGCCGGAGCAGCTTCGCGGCCTCCAGCTGCGGCATCAGGCCGGGGCTCGCCGGACCGAAGAGCTCCAGGTCGGCCTCGGTGAGCGGCAGCTCGGCGGCGGCGGCGCACAGGTGCGGGGCGAGGACGTACGGGTTGTCCGGGTCGAGCACGGTCGACTCGACGGGCCGCTGGAACAGCGCCTCGGGGTGGTGGACGAGGTAGGTGTCCAGCGGGTCGTCCCGGGCGACCAGGATCGCCAGGGCGCCCTCGCCCGACCGCCCGGCCCGCCCCGCCTGCTGCCACAGCGAGGCGCGGGTGCCGGGGTAGCCGCAGATGACCACGGCGTCCAGGCCCGACACGTCGATGCCGAGCTCCAGGGCGGAGGTGGCGGCGAGGCCTAGGAGCTCGCCGGAGTGCAGGGCCTGCTCCAGGGCCCGGCGCTCCTCGGGGAGGTAGCCGCCCCGGTAGGCGGCGACGCGGCGGGCCAGGGTGCGGTCCACCTCGTACAGCCGTTCCTGGGCGATCACGGCGACCAGCTCGGCGCCGCGCCGGGAGCGGACGAAGGCGACGGTGCGGACGCCCTGGACGGCCAGGTCGGTGAGGAGGTCGGCGGTCTCGGCGGTGGCCGTGCGGCGGACGGGGGCGCCCTTCTCGCCGTGCAGGTCGGTGAGCGGCGGCTCCCACAGGGCGAAGACCAGTTCGCCGCGCGGGGAGGCGTCGTCGGCGACCTCGACGACGGGCAGGCCGGTCAGCCGGTGGGCTGCCACGGACGGCTGCGCCGCGGTGGCGGAGGCGAGGAGGAAGACGGGGTTCGCGCCGTAGCGGGCGCACAGGCGGCGCAGGCGCCGCAGGACCTGGGCGACGTGGGAGCCGAAGACGCCCCGGTAGGTGTGGCACTCGTCGATGACGACATAGCGCAGCGCGCGCAGGAAGGAGGACCACCTGGGGTGGGCGGGGAGTATGCCCCGGTGCAGCATGTCCGGATTGGTGAGGACGTAGTTGGCGTACTGGCGCACCCATTCGCGTTCCTCGACCGGTGTGTCGCCGTCGTAGACGGCGGGCCGGATCGCGTTGCCCAGGGGCTGGGCGAGGGCCTTCACCGAGCGGCGCTGGTCGGCTGCCAGGGCCTTGGTGGGGGCCAGGTAGAGGGCGGTGGCGCCGCGTCCGTTCGGGGCCTCGGAGCCGTCCAGGAGGGTGCTGAGGACCGGGGCGAGGTAGGCCAGGGACTTGCCGGAGGCGGTTCCGGTGGCGATCACGACGGATTCGCCGTCCAGGGCGTGCTCGGCGGCGGCCGCCTGGTGGGCCCAGGGGTGTTCCACGCCTGCCCGCTGAATGGCGTTGATCACTTCTGGGCGGATGCGGTGCGGCCAGACCGCATGACGGCCCTCACGCGGGGGCAAGTGCTCCGTATGAGTGATGCGCGCAGCCCGGTCCGCTCCCGAGGCGAGCCGATGCAGGACCGTGCCGGGGTCGGGTCGTTCACCCGTGCCCTTGGCGGGTGTTCTGGGGCGGAGATTCCTGGCCATCGGCACCGAGTGTGTCACTGGCGTGACGGACAATGGTCCCAAGGCGTCGTGCATGGCTGCTGGTAAGTGATTGAATGCCATCGCGGCTGGCGATCCGTTCTCTGGCTCCGCCGGGGAGACTCAGGGGGCGGCCGCTCGATAGCAAGGTGCTGGAGGATCCGTGGACCTGTCCCTGTCGACTCGCAATGTGTCCGGCCCTGGTGGCGACCGTACGGTCGTCGAGGTCGGTGGCGAGATTGATGTGTATACCGCGCCCAAGCTGCGCGAGCAGTTGGTCGAGTTGGTGAACGACGGCAGCTACCACCTGGTTGTCGACATGGAGGGCGTGGACTTCCTCGACTCCACCGGCCTCGGCGTGCTCGTGGGCGGACTCAAGCGTGTCCGTGCCCACGAGGGCTCCCTGCGGCTGGTCTGCAACCAGGAGCGCATTCTGAAGATCTTCCGGATCACCGGGCTCACCAAGGTGTTCCCGATCCACGGCTCGGTCGACGAAGCCGTCAACGCCACTGACTGACGGCTCCGGAGGAAGGACAGGGGCACCGGGCTCCTCATCGCCCGGGGCCCCTGAGAAGCACGCCCGTACGTCCGAGGGGGATCGCATGGCCACCGTTGAACTCCGCTTCAGCGCCCAGCCCGAACACGTCCGGACGGCCCGCCTGGTGGCGGCCGCCGTGGCGCGCCGAGCCGGGGTGGACGAGGCGGTCCTCGACGAGGTCAGGCTCGCCGTCGGCGAGGCGTGCAGCCGTGCTGTGGGGCTGCACCGTGCGTACGGGGTGACGGCGCCGGTGCGCGTCGCGCTGACCGAGGAGGAGAAGGCGTTCTCCATCGAGGTCGGCGACGAGGTGCCCGGTCCGGGTTCCGGGGGTGCCGCGCCGGGTGTGCGCGGCGCCACGGCCGACGAGGAGCCGGACGACGGCGGGGAGGACGGGATGGGCCTCGCGGTCATCAGCGGCCTCGTCGACGACGTGGAGGTCACTTCGGACGAGTCCGGTGGTGTCATCCGCATGACCTGGCCGATCACCGGGGCGACCGCCGAGCCCTGACCGACCCGTACAACCCCCGCTGTACAGGCCCTGCTGAGCAGGGCCTTTTTCATTTTTGGCGATTATTCTCTAGATCGTTGATCAGGCGTCAATGCTTTTGCCCCATTACCGCTTTCGAGGGCCTTTTCGTGGCGCGATCATTTGCTGAGTAGCAACTGAAGGTCAATTCCGCTAACCGCGCCCTGTTTTGATCGTGTTCCGCTCCCTACAATCCGTCCACATCTTGGGCTCTGAACGTCAAGGAGGACGAATGGCGGGGCTCTTCAACCCACAAGAACTCGATCACCCCACTTCACTCGCGGCCGCGGTTCTGACCGACGACAACCGATTGATCGTGATCGTCATCGCGGCCGTGGCCCTCGCGGCCCTGGTCGTGGCCCAACTGCTGGTCCGCCAGGTGCTGGCGGCCGGCGAGGGCACCGAGTCGATGAAGAAGATCGCGGCAGCCGTACAGGAAGGCGCGAATGCCTATCTGGCCCGGCAGCTGCGCACCCTCGGCGTCTTCGCCGTCGTGGTGTTCTTCCTGCTCTTCCTGCTGCCGGCCGACAACTGGTCGCAGCGCGCGGGCCGGTCGGCCTTCTTCCTGATCGGCGCGCTCTTCTCGGCGACGACCGGATACGTCGGCATGCGACTGGCCGTACGCGCGAATGTGCGCGTGGCGGCCGCTGCCCGCGAGGCGACCCCCGCGGAAGGCGAACCCGAAAAAGATCTCACGACTGTCTCGCACACAGCCATGAAGATCGCTTTCCGTACGGGCGGCGTGGTCGGCATGTTCACGGTGGGCCTCGGCCTGCTGGGTGCCTCCTGCGTCGTCCTGGTCTACGCCGCGGACGCCCCGAAGGTGCTGGAGGGCTTCGGCCTCGGCGCCGCGCTGATCGCCATGTTCATGCGTGTCGGCGGCGGCATCTTCACCAAGGCGGCGGACGTCGGCGCCGACCTCGTCGGCAAGGTGGAACAGGGCATTCCGGAGGACGACCCGAGGAACGCCGCCACCATCGCCGACAACGTCGGCGACAACGTCGGTGACTGCGCGGGCATGGCGGCGGACCTCTTCGAGTCCTACGCCGTGACCCTGGTCGCCGCACTGATCCTCGGCAAGGCGGCCTTCGGCGACTCGGGCCTCGCCTTCCCGCTGATCGTCCCGGCGATCGGCGTGGTCACCGCGATGATCGGCATCTTCGCGGTCGCCCCGCGGCGCGCCGACCGCAGCGGGATGTCCGCCATCAACCGCGGCTTCTTCATCTCCGCGGTGATCTCGCTGACCATGGTGGCGGCGGCGGTCTACATCTACCTGCCGTCCACGTACGCCGAGTTGGACGGGGTCACCGACGCCGCCATCAAGGCGCACGACGGCGACCCGCGGGTCCTGGCGCTGGTCGCGGTGGCCATCGGCATCGTGCTCGCGGCCGTCATCCAGCAGCTGACCGGGTACTTCACCGAGACCACCCGGCGCCCCGTCCGCGACATCGGCAAGTCGTCGCTCACGGGCCCCGCGACGGTCGTCCTGGCCGGTATCTCCATCGGCCTGGAGTCCGCCGTCTACACGGCCCTCCTGATCGGTCTGAGCGTCTACGGGGCCTTCCTGCTCGGCGGTACGTCGATCATGCTCGCCCTGTTCGCGGTGGCGCTGGCCGGCACCGGTCTGCTCACCACGGTCGGCGTGATCGTCGCCATGGACACGTTCGGCCCGGTCTCCGACAACGCGCAGGGCATCGCCGAGATGTCCGGCGACGTCGAGGGCGCCGGTGCCCAGGTCCTCACCGACCTGGACGCCGTCGGCAACACCACCAAGGCCATCACCAAGGGCATCGCCATCGCCACCGCGGTCCTCGCGGCGGCGGCGCTCTACGGCTCGTACCGCGACGCCATCGCCACCGCGGTGAACGACGTGGGCGCCAAGTCCAGCGAGATGACCCTCAGCATGGACATCTCGCAGCCCAACAACCTGGTCGGCCTGATGCTGGGCGCGGCGGTCGTGTTCCTCTTCTCGGGCCTCGCGATCAACGCGGTGTCCCGGTCGGCGGGCGCGGTCGTCTTCGAGGTGCGGCGGCAGTTCCGCGAGCACCCCGGGATCATGGACTACAGCGAGCAGCCGGAGTACGGCCGAGTCGTCGACATCTGTACGAAGGACGCACTCCGCGAGCTGGCGACCCCCGGCTTGCTCGCGGTGCTGGCGCCCATCGCGGTCGGCTTCACGTTCGGCGTCGGCGCGCTCGGCTCGTACCTGGCGGGCGCGATCGGCACCGGCACGCTGATGGCCGTCTTCCTCGCCAACTCCGGTGGCGCGTGGGACAACGCCAAGAAGATGGTCGAGGACGGCAACTTCGGCGGCAAGGGCAGTGAGGCCCATGCCGCCACCGTCATCGGCGACACGGTGGGCGACCCGTTCAAGGACACCGCGGGCCCGGCCATCAACCCGCTCCTGAAGGTGATGAACCTGGTGGCGCTGCTCATCGCGCCCGCCGTGGTCAAGTTCAGCTACGGGGCGGACGCCAGCCCCGGAGTGCGCGCGGTCGTCGCGGTGCTGGCCACGGCCGTCATCGTCGGCGCGGTGTACGTCTCCAAGCGCCGCGGAGTGGCGGTGGGCGACGAGGGAAACCACGAGATGACCGCCAAGTCGCCTGACCCTGCGGTCGTTTCCTAGCGAAGTCACGGCAAGGACGGGCGGGCGGTGCGGATTGACGCACCGTCCGCCCGTCGCTTTGTGGTCGTGAGCCTTGTCTCCCTTGGTGCAAATGGCTCCAAAAGCGAGCAGATCCGGCGTAGGGCACGCGGTTGTCGCCCACTTGGCGTGTATGTTCCGGGGCCGAGAGCCTTGGAAGGGACCGATCCGGTGAACAAGAAGCTTGCGGCCGCACTGTCCGGCGGCGCGGTACTGGTGCTCGCACTGTCGGGTTGCAGCAGCGACGACTCGGACAAGAAGGTGAAGGACTGGGCCAAGACCTTCTGCGACCAGGCCCAGCCGCAGATCAAGAAGATCACGGACGCCAACGCGGCCATCGAGAAGCAGACGGCCGACGAGAGCAAGCCGGTTGACGTCCAGAAGACGGACTCGGCTGCCTTCCAGCAGATCTCCGACGCGTACAAGTCGCTTGCCGACAGCCTCAACAAGGCCGGTGTCCCGCCCGTCAAGGACGGCGACAAGACCCAGCAGGAGGCCGCCAAGGAGCTGACGGCGTCCTCCGCCTCGTACGCCGACCTCAAGAAGAAGGTCGACGCGCTCGACACCGGTGACCAGGCGAAGTTCGCCGACGGCCTCAAGGGCGTCGCCGACCAGCTGAACACCATCAGCAAGAGCAGCGACGACGCCCTCAAGAAGCTGGAGTCCGGCGACCTCGGCAAGGCGATGCAGAAGCAGCCCGGCTGCCAGAAGCAGACCGCCTCCTCGGCGTCGCCCGCCGCCGGTGGCGATGCCTCCAAGCAGGCGTCCCCCTCGGGCTCCGCCTCCCGGGGCGCGAAGCCCTCGGAGTCCGCGAAGCCTTCCGGATCCGGCAAGCCCTCGGAGTCGGCGAAGCCGTCCGACTCGGCCAAGCCGTCGTCCTCGGCGAGCGGCGAGTAGCCCCTACTCCGTAGGGGCAACGCCGTCGCGCGGACGCCCTCTCGTACGGCCCGGACCCCGTGTGGGTGCCGGGCCGTGGGTGTTTGTCAGTGCCAGCCGCCACAATGGCGGGGTGAGTACGACCAGTGTTTCCGCCAGCCCGCCCGCCGGCCTGCCCGTGCCCGACCGCGCCGCCGCGATCCGCGACGCCCTGCTCGCGGCCGAGTTCACCGCCGACGGCCTGCTCGACCTGCTCGGCGCGCCCGCCTACGCCGCGCTGGCCCGCAGCGAGACCGTGCCCGCCCTGCGGGCCACCCGCGGCGGCTCGCCGCTCGACACGCTCGTACGGCTGTTCCTGCTCCAGCAGCCCGTGGCGTACGAGCGCGCCAGAGCAGCCCTGCCGGGCGACGAGGCCCTGGAGGACGGCTGGCTCACCCGGACGGGCGACGAGGTGCGCGCCGCGGTTGACGTGCGCCCGTACGGCGGCCCGGAGGGCCAGGACTGGTTCATCGTCTCCGACCTCGGCTGCGCGGTCGGCGGGGCGGGCGGCGCGAGCGGCCGCGACGAGGGCATGGTCCTCGGGGTCGGCGGCGCGTCCACCACGCTCGCCGGGCTCACCGTCCGCACCCCGGTGGCCACCGCCCTCGACCTCGGCACCGGCTCCGGCATCCAGGCGCTGCACGCGGCGCAGCACGCGACCCGGGTCACCGCCACCGACCTGAACCCGCGCGCGCTCGCCTTCACCCGCCTCACCCTCGCCCTGTCCGGCGCGCCCGAGGCGGAGCTGCGCGAGGGCTCGCTCTACGAGCCGGTGGGCTCCGGGACGTACGACCTGATCGTGTCCAACCCGCCGTTCGTCATCTCGCCGGGCGCCCGGCTGACGTACCGGGACGGCGGCATGGGCGGGGACGACCTGTGCCGCACGCTCGTCCAGCAGGCGGGAGCCCGGCTGAACGAGGGGGGATACGCGCAGTTCCTCGCCAACTGGCAGCACGTGGAGGGCGAGGAGTGGCAGGAGCGGCTGCGCTCGTGGGTGCCGCGCGGCTGCGACGCCTGGATCGTGCAGCGCGAGGTCCAGGACGTCACCCAGTACGCGGAGCTGTGGCTGCGGGACGCCGGGGACCACCGCACCGACCCCGAGGCCTACGCGGAGCGGTACGGGGCGTGGCTCGACGAGTTCGAGGCGCGCAGGACCAAGGCGGTCGGCTTCGGCTGGATCACGCTGTTCAAGTCGGGCTCCGAGGAGCCGTCGATCACCGTCGAGGAGTGGCCGCACCCGGTCGAGCAGCCGCTCGGCGAGACCGTCCGGGCCCACTTCGCCCGGCAGGAGTATCTGCGGACGCACGACGACGCGGCCCTGCTCGCCGACCGGTTCCGCCTCGCCGACGAGGTGGTGCAGGAGCAGGTCGGGCTGCCGGGCGCCGAGGACCCGGAGCACGTGGTGCTGCGGCAGAACCGGGGCATGCGCCGGGCCACCACCGTGGACACGGTCGGCGCGGGCTTCGCGGGCGTCTGCGACGGCCAGTTGGACGCGGGCCGGATCCTCGACGCCATCGCGCAGCTGATCGGCGAGGACCCGGTCCAGCTGCGCGACCGCACCCCGGAGTCGATCCGGATGCTGGTCGGCCAGGGCTTCCTGGAGCCGGTCGGCGAGTGACGCGTGCGCCCCGGAGCCGCCGCCGGGACGGCCGCGCGCGAAGGGGCCGCGTACGACAGGTGAGGTAGGGGCGCTCCCGCATCCGGCGGGGGCGGCCCGGCGGTGGGCGTCGGGTGCGGGCAGGGAAAACAAGGGTGTGAATTCGGCCAACCCCGCTGCCCACCACCGCGCACCCCGCCCCAACACGCCCGTCCGCCCGCCGCTGGGCCGGATGGAGGTGTGGTCGTTCACCTGGAGTTCGCCTCGACTCCTCCCGCGAGTGCCAGGATCCGCGCCATGAACGGGATGGGTGGGGCGGAGGTCGGTCCGGCCGTGTTCGCGGGGACGGTTTTCGTACTGTTCGGGAGCGCGCTGCTGCTGTGGACGGGGGTGCGCGTGCGGCACCGGGCGCCGGTGGCGGACGGGGCGGGGCTGGTGGCCTCGGCGGCGCTGGCCGTCTTCTTCGGCGCGGTCTTCCTGGTCGCCGGGGTGTGGTGCTTCACACGCCTGTGAGTCCAGGCGATCTTGTGGCGCCGCGCCGAGCCCTTCGGGCTCGTGCCCAGGTCGGCGCTGGGACGAAACGCTTTTCAGAACGTTCTGGGACGGTCCAGGCGGCAGACTCGCCGTAAGTCGGGTTACCGTTCGAGTGGCCGCTGCGGGCTTTTGCTGTTTGACACGGGGGCGGGTTGTACCGTCACACTCCGCAGCGACCGTACAGCTCGTACGTGCCACCCGAGTGCCGACCGGAGAGAAGAGCGAAGTTGTCCCCGACCAGCGAGACCGCAAAGGGCGGCCGCCGACTCGTCATCGTCGAGTCTCCTGCCAAGGCGAAGACGATCAAGGGCTACCTCGGCCCCGGTTATGTCGTCGAGGCGAGTGTCGGGCACATCCGCGACCTCCCGAACGGCGCCGCCGAGGTGCCCGACAAGTACACCGGCGAGGTGCGCCGCCTCGGTGTGGACGTCGAACACGACTTCCAGCCCATCTATGTCGTCAACGCCGACAAGAAGGCCCAGGTCAGGAAGCTCAAGGAGCTGCTGGCCGAGTCCGACGAACTCTTCCTCGCCACCGATGAGGACCGCGAGGGCGAAGCCATCGCGTGGCACCTGCAGGAAGTCCTGAAGCCCAAGGTCCCGGTCCACCGGATGGTCTTCCACGAGATCACCAAGGACGCCATCCGGGACGCCGTCGCCAACCCGCGCGAGCTCAACCAGCGCATGGTCGACGCCCAGGAGACCCGCCGCATCCTCGACCGCCTCTACGGCTACGAGGTCTCGCCGGTCCTGTGGAAGAAGGTCATGCCGAGGCTCTCGGCGGGCCGCGTCCAGTCGGTGGCGACCCGGCTCGTGGTGGAGCGGGAACGCGAGCGCATCGCTTTTCGTTCTGCTGAGTACTGGGACCTGACCGGGACGTTCTCCACCGGCCGGGCGGGCGACGCCTCCGACCCGTCCTCGCTGGTGGCACGGCTCGCGACGGTCGACGGCCGCCGAGTGGCACAGGGCCGCGACTTCGGTCCCGACGGACAACTGAAGAGCGACGTCCTCCACCTCGACGAGGCCAACGCCAGGGCGCTGGCGGCCGCCCTCGCCGACTCGGCCTTCGCCGTGCGTTCGGTGGAGTCCAAGCCGTACCGCCGCTCGCCGTACGCCCCGTTCCGTACGACGACGCTCCAGCAGGAGGCCTCCCGCAAGCTCGGCTTCGGGGCCAAGGCCACCATGCAGGTCGCCCAGAAGCTGTACGAGAACGGCTTCATCACCTATATGCGTACGGACTCCACCACGCTCTCCGAGACCGCGGTCTCGGCGGCCCGTGCGCAGGTCACGCAGTTGTACGGCGCCGACTACCTCCCGGAGAAGCCGCGTACGTACGCCGGGAAGGTCAAGAACGCGCAGGAGGCGCACGAGGCGATCCGCCCGTCGGGTGATCGTTTCCGCACTCCGGCGGAGACCGGTCTGACCGGCGACCAGTTCCGGCTCTACGAGCTGATCTGGAAGCGGACGGTCGCGTCCCAGATGAAGGACGCGGTCGGCAACTCCGTCACCGTGAAGATCGCGGGCCGGGCGAGCGACGGGCGGGACGCGGAGTTCACCGCGTCCGGCAAGACGATCACCTTCCACGGCTTCATGAAGGCCTACGTCGAGGGCGCCGACGACCCGAACGCGGAGCTGGACGACCGCGAGCGGCGGCTGCCCCAGGTCGCCGAGGGCGACGCGCTGTCGGCCGAGGAGATCACCGCGGACGGCCACGCGACCAAGCCGCCGGCCAGGTACACCGAGGCCTCGCTGGTCAAGGAGCTGGAAGAGCGCGAGATCGGCCGTCCTTCGACGTACGCGTCGATCATCGGCACGATCCTCGACCGCGGCTACGTCTTCAAGAAGGGCACGGCGCTGGTCCCGTCGTTCCTGAGCTTCGCCGTGGTCAACCTGCTGGAGAAGCACTTCGGCCGGCTCGTCGACTACGACTTCACCGCGCGCATGGAGGACGACCTCGACCGCATCGCGCGGGGCGAGGCCCAGTCGGTGCCGTGGCTGAAGCGCTTCTACTTCGGTGAGGGCGAGGCCGGTGCGGCCGGTGCGGCCTCCGACGCCGGGAACGGCGACGGGGACCACCTCGGCGGTCTGAAGGAGCTGGTCACGGACCTCGGCGCGATCGACGCGCGCGAGATCTCCTCGTTCCCCGTGGGGAACGGGATCGTGCTGCGGGTCGGCCGCTACGGGCCGTACATCGAGCGCGGTGAGAAGGACGCCGAGGGCCACCAGCGCGCCGACGTGCCGGAGGACCTGGCGCCCGACGAGCTGACGGTGGAGCACGCGGAGGAGCTGCTGGCCAAGCCGAGCGGCGACTTCGAGCTGGGCACGGACCCGGTGAGCGGCAACCAGATCGTGGCGAAGGACGGCCGCTACGGGCCGTACGTCACCGAGATCCTGCCGGAGGGCACCCCGAAGACGGGCAAGAACGCGGTGAAGCCGCGGACGGCCTCGCTCTTCAAGTCGATGGCCCTGGACACGGTCACGCTCGACGACGCCCTGAAGCTGATGTCGCTGCCGCGCGTGGTGGGCGCCGACGCCGAGGGCGTCGAGATCACCGCGCAGAACGGGCGGTACGGGCCGTACCTGAAGAAGGGCACGGACTCGCGTTCGCTGGAGTCGGAGGACCAGCTCTTCTCCATCACTCTGGACGAGGCGCTGGCGATCTACGCGCAGCCGAAGGCGCGCGGGCGTGCGGCGGCCAAGCCGCCGCTCAAGGAGCTGGGCACCGACCCGGTCAGCGAGCGGCCGGTCGTCGTGAAGGACGGGCGCTTCGGGCCGTACGTCACGGACGGCGAGACCAACGCGACCCTGCGGACCGGGGACAGCGTGGAGGACATCACTCCCGAGCGGGGTTACGAGCTGCTCGCGGAGAAGCGCGCCAAGGGGCCTGCCAAGAAGACGGCGAAGAAGGCCGTGGCTAAGAAGGCGCCCGCGAAGAAGACCGCGGCGAAGAAGACTGCCGCTAAGAAGACTGCGGCTGCGGTGAAGAAGGCTCCGGCCAAGAAGACGGCCGCCAAGAAGACTGCGGCGGCCGAGTAGTAGGGCGGGGTGCGGCGGGTCCGGGGTGCGTTCGTTGCCCCGGGCCGGGGTGCCGCTGTGCCCACCCTCCCCCAAGCTCTTAAGGAGCAGGGGGGGACCCCCATCGCCCTAGCGGCACGATTGCCCACAGCTGGGTAGCACTGTTGCCCACAGCTGGGTAGGTAGGCCGTAGGTCGCCGCCCGTATGTTCGGGCGGGGCCTCGAGGATCTGGGCGCTCCGGATAGGCTGGGCGGATGACGCGAGCCGAGCATCCCCAGAGCTCCGAAGGCGTAGGGGGGACCCCCACGGTCGTGAGCCCCATCTCCGACGCCCTAGCCGCCGACTCACGCGAGCGTGCCGTACGGGCCCTGTTGCGCATCCCGCCGCTGAGGCGGCTGTGGAGCGCGCAGTTCGTCGGCGGGATCGGCGACGCCCTGGCCGTCCTCGTCCTCCTGCTCCTCGCACTCCAAGCGGCGGTCTCCGAGGACGCCCTCGGCGGCGGCTACCGGGGCGCGGCCTTCGCCGTCGCCGCGGTGCTCGGCGCCCGGGTCCTCGCGACGTTCCTGTTCGGGGCGGTGCTGCTCGGACCCGTCTCCGCGCTGACCGCGCCCAGCGGTCCGCTGGACCGGCGCTGGACGATGGTCGGGGCGGACGGCGTACGCGCCGCGCTGCTGATCGTCGCGCCGCTGTGGATCGACTGGACCCCCGACAACGCGCTGGTCTTCCTGCTGGCCACGGCCTTCGTGGCCGGGGTCGCCGAGCGGTTCTGGACGGTGTGCAAGGAGAGCGCGGCGCCCGCGCTGCTGCCCGCGCCCCCGCTGGAGGGCGCCGCCGTGCGCCCGCTGCCGGACCATCTGGACGCGCTGCGGCGCCTGTCGCTGCGGACGACGTTCGCGTCCGTGCCGACGGCCGCCGCCGCCCTGCTGGTGGCCGCGCTCGTGAGCAAGGGCCTCGGCAAGGGCATCGACTGGTTCTCGCTGCACCAGGCCGCGCTCGGCTCGTACGTGGCGGCCGGGCTGTTCGCCGCGTCCGTCTCGGTCCTGGCGATGCTCGAACTTCCGGACTCCCAGACTCCGCGCGCCCGCTCGCCGCTGGAGGGCCTGCGCAGGCCCTCCACCGGCGCCGGTCCCGACAAGGGGCGTACGGGCGCGGTCCCGCTGCTCGTGCTGGCCTGCGGGGCCGTCGCGGGCGCCATCGCGTCGGCGGTCGCCGTGGCCGTACTGCACGCGGCGGACCTCGGCGGCGGGCCCGCGGCGTTCGCGCTGCTGGTCCTCGCGCTGGTCGGCGGCACGGGCGCGGGCATCCGCACCGCGCCCAAGGTCCTGCCCGTGCTCTCCCGGCGGCGGCTGCTCTCGCTGGCCATCGCCGTCACCGGCGTCGCGCTGCTGGCCATGGGCCTGGTGCCGGACACCGCGACCGTCCTGTTCATCGCGCTGCTCGCCGGTGTCGCCGCCGGTGTCGCCGCGAACAGCGGACACACGCTGGTCGACCAGGAGACCGAGGAGTACCGCCGGGCCCGCACCACCGACCACCTCCAGGCGGTCGTACGGGTCGCGATCGGCCTCGGCGCGATCCTCGCCCCGCTGGTCGCCGCCGCGATCGGCCCGCACCGGCTCGCCGGTGACGGATTCGTCTTCGCGCACGGCGGCGCCGGCTTCACGCTGATGCTGGTCGGCGCGCTGCTGCTGCCGGTCGCCGCGGTCGTCCTGGCCAAGACCGACGACCGGCAGGGCGTGCCGCTGCGGCGCGATCTGCGGGACGCGGTGCGCGGCGCCGACCCGGTCCAGGCCCCGGCCCCGACCGGCTTCTTCATCGCCCTTGAGGGCGGCGACGGCGCCGGAAAGTCCACCCAGGCGCAGGCGCTGGCCGAGTGGATCAGGGCCAAGGGCCACGAGGTCGTGGTGACCCGTGAGCCGGGCGCGACCCCGGTGGGCAAGCGGCTGCGCTCGATCCTGCTCGACGTCTCCAGCGCCGGGCTCTCCAACCGTGCGGAGGCCTTGCTGTACGCGGCGGACCGCGCCGAGCACATCGACTCCCTGGTCCGCCCCGCCCTGGAGCGCGGCGCGATCGTCATCTCGGACCGCTACATCGACTCCTCCGTCGCCTACCAGGGCGCCGGACGCGATCTGTCGCCGACCGAGATCGCCCGGATCAACCGCTGGGCGACCGGCGGTCTCGTACCGCACCTGACCGTGCTGCTCGACGTGGCGCCGGAGACCGCGCGGGAGCGGTTCACGGAGGCGCCGGACCGGCTGGAGTCGGAGCCGCCCGAGTTCCACGCGCGCGTGCGGGCCGGGTTCCTCACCCTGGCGGCCGCCGACCCGTCCCGCTACCTGGTGGTGGACGCGGGCCAGGAGCCCGAGGCCGTCACCACGGTCGTCCGCCACCGGCTCGACCAGATGCTGCCGCTCTCCGAGGCCGAGGTGAAGGCCCAGGAGGAGGCGCGCAAGGCGGCCGAGGAGGAGGCCCGGCGCAAGGCCGAGGAAGAGGCCGCGCGCAAGGCCGAGGAGGAGCGCCTGGAGCGCGAGCGCCAGGCGCAGCTCGCCAAGCTGCGCGCCGAGGAGGAAGAGCGCAAGCGGCGCGAGCTGGAGGAGGCGCGCCGCCGCGAGGAGGAGCGCCAGGCGGAGGAGGCCCGGCTGCGGGCCGAGGAGGCCAGGCGCCTCGCCGAGGAGGAGCGCGTACGGCGCGAGGCGGAGGCCAAGGCCGCCGCGGCCGAGCAGGAGCGGCTGCGCAAGCAGGCCGAGGAGCAGGCCAAGCTGCGCGCCGAGGCCGAGGAGCGCCGGCTGGAGAAGCAGCGCAGGGCCGAGGAGGCGCTGCGGAGGGCGGAGGAGGCCCGCCGTCTCGCGGAGGCGGCGAGCGCGGCGGCCGCGGCTGCGGCGACGGCTTCGACCGCTGTGGCTTCTCCGTCCGCCCCCGTGGCTTCTCCTTCCGCCCCCGCCCAGGGCCCGGAGGACACTTCGGCCACGCGCGCGAAGCGGAAGCCCGAGGCCGAGTCGGCCTCCGAGGTGACGGTGCCCACGCCCGTCCTGAAGCCGGATGCCCGGCCCGAGGTGAGCCCCGACGAGATCACCCAGGAAGTCCCGGTGCCGGGCGCGGACGCCCCCCGCCGGGCCGAGCCGGGTCCGGCCGCCGCCGAAACCACGGTGCTGCCGCAGGTCCCGGCCGAGGCCGCCGAGACGACGGTGCTGCCGCCCGTGCGGGACGCGGACGAGACGACCGTGCTGCCTCCCGTACGGGAAGGGGCGCGGGACGCCGACGAGACGGCGGTCCTGCCACCCGTGCGCGACGGGGACCGGTTCCCGCCCGGGCTCTTCCGGGACGAGCGGGAGCAGGAGGCCGAGCGGCCGAACGAGCGGACGCGGGAGCTGCCGCAGGTGAACCCCGACCAGTTGGGCGCCGAGCCCGGGGCCGCAGCGGAGCCGAAGCGGGGGCGTCGGCCCCGGCGGCGTTCGGACTGGGCCGAGGAGACCCCGCTGGACGATCTGCCCTCGCTCGCCGACGAGCTGCTCGGGCCGCACGCCGACGACGATGACGACCGCCGGGGCCGCCGCCGCTGACCTGCGGGAAGGCCGCGCCGGACGGGATTGTCCGACCCCTCCCTCACAATGGGGTCGTAGCGGGGACGTACGGGGCGGAACAGAGCGCGGAGGCGGTGACCCATGACGGTGTGGGACGACCTGGTCGGCCAGGACCGGGTGCAGGAGCAGCTGGCCGCTGCCGCGCGCGACGCCGACGCGCAGGTGACCGCGGTCTCGGCGGGCGAGCCCGTCGCGGACGCGTCGAAGATGACGCACGCGTGGCTGTTCACCGGCCCGCCCGGCTCGGGCCGGGCCACGGCCGCGCGCGCGTTCGCCGCCGCGCTCCAGTGCGTCAGCCCCGACCGGGCGCTGGGCGGGCAGCCCGGCTGCGGGTTCTGCGACGGCTGCCACACCACGCTGGTCGGCACGCACGCGGACGTGGAGATCGTCCGCACCGACCTGCTCTCCATCGGCGTCAAGGAGACCCGCGAGCTCGTCCGGCGCGCCCAGCTGTCGCCCGCCGTCGGCCGCTGGCAGGTGATCGTCCTGGAGGACGCCGACCGGCTGACCGAGGGCGCGGGCAACGTGCTCCTGAAGGCCGTGGAGGAGCCCGCGCCGCGCACGGTGTGGCTGTTGTGCGCGCCGTCGCTAGAGGACGTGCTGCCGACGATCCGGTCCCGCTGCCGCCATCTGACGCTGCGCACGCCCCCGGTCGAGGCCGTCGCCGACGTGCTGATCCGCCGTGACGGCATCCCCCCGGAGACCGCGCTGGCCGCCGCCCGCGCCACCCAGGGGCACATCGGCCGGGCACGCCGCCTGGCCACCGACGACCGCGCGCGCGCCCGCCGCGCCGCCGTGCTGAAGGTGCCGCTCCGCGTCGAGGACGTGGGCGGCTGCCTCAAGGCCGCCCAGGAGCTGGTCGACACCGCCGCCGAGGACGCCAAGCAGCTCGCGGAAGAGGTCGACGTCAAGGAGACCGAGGACCTGAAGGCGGCGCTCGGCGCCCAGGCCGGAGGCCGTATGCCGCGCGGCACCGCCGGGGCGATGAAGGAGCTGGAGGACCGCCAGAAGCGCCGCAAGACGCGTACGCAGCGGGACAGCCTGGACCTCGCCCTCACCGAGCTCACCGGCTTCTACCGCGACGTCCTGGCGCTCCAGCTCGGCTCCGGCATCGCGCTGGCGAACGAGGAGGTGCGGGACGCGGTGGACCGCATCGCGCGCGCCTCCGCACCCGAGGGCACCCTGCGCCGGATAGAGGCGGTCCTCGCCTGCCGCGAGGCACTGGACCGCAATGTGGCACCGCTGCTCGCGGTGGAGGCGATGACGATGGCGCTGCGGGCGGGCTGAGCCGACCGGCGCCCCCGGGCAGCATCCCCTGTGCTCCCGGTTGACCGCCTCACTCGTACGAGCCGTCGTCCACCCGCCAACAGGGCACGTGCCGTCACTCCCCGGTTACGCTCCGGGGATGGACTCCAGGCGCCTGCTCCGTTCCTCCGCCCTCGCCGTCGCGACCGCCGGGCTGCTCGCCTCCGGATGCTCGTCCGGCAGCTCGTCCACCACCGCGACGGCGTCCACCACCTCGGCGGCGGGCGCCCAGCAGTCGGCCGCCCTGCGCCCGTACTACCAGCAGAAGCTGACCTGGCGGGCGTGCGGCGTACCGGGCTTCGAGTGCTCCACCATGAAGGCGCCGCTGGACTACGACAAGCCGACGGGCACCTCCATCAACCTGGCGGTGGCCCGCAAGAAGGCCACCGGCCCGGGCAAGCGGATCGGTTCGCTCCTGGTCAACCCGGGCGGCCCGGGCGGCACGGCCGTCGGCTACCTCCAGCAGTACGCGGGCCTCGGCTACCCCGCCCCGGTCCGGGCCCGGTACGACATGGTGGCCGTCGACCCGCGCGGGGTGGCCCGCAGCGAGCCCGTCGAATGCCTGACGAGCCAGGAGATGGACGCGTACACCCAGGTCGACCAGACCCCGGACGACGCCGCCGAGAAGACGGCGCTCGCGACCTCCTTCGAGAACTTCGCGAAGGGCTGCGAGAAGCACTCCGGCAAGGTGCTGCCGCACGTCTCCACCGTCGAGGCGGCCCGTGACATGGACATCCTGCGTCAGCTCCTCGGCGACGAGAAGCTGTACTACTTCGGCGCCTCCTACGGCACGTTCCTGGGCGCGACCTACGCCGAGCTGTTCCCGGACCGCACCGGGCGCCTGGTCCTGGACGGTGCGATGGACCCGTCCCTGCCCGCGCTGGAGATGAACCGCGACCAGACGGCGGGCTTCGAGACGGCGTTCCAGTCCTTCGCTGCGGACTGTGTCGGGCGCAAGGAGAAGGACTGCCCGCTGGGCACGACGTCGGTCGCGGATGCGTCGAACCGGCTGAAGAAGTTCTTCACCGACCTCGACGCGAAGCCGATCGAGACCGGCGAGACCCGCAAGCTGGGCGAGGCGCTCGCCACGACCGGCGTGATCGCCGCGATGTACGACGAGACGACCTGGCCCGAGCTGCGCACCGGCCTCACGCGCGCGATGCACGGCGACGGCGGTGGCCTGCTGACCCTCGCCGACTCGTACTACGAACGGGACGCGGAGGGGAAGTACGCGAACCTGATGTACGCCAACGCGGCCGTGAACTGCCTCGACCTGCCCCCCTCCTTCTCCGGCCCCGGCGCGGTCGACGCCGCGCTCCCCTCCTTCGAGAAGGCCTCCCCGGTCTTCGGCCAGGGCTTCGCCTGGGCCGCCCTGAACTGCGCGTACTGGCCGGTCAGGGCCACCGGCGCCCCGCACCGCATCGAGGCGAAGGGCGCGGCCCCGATCGTGGTGGTCGGCACCACCCGCGACCCGGCCACCCCCTACAAGTGGGCCGAGTCCCTCGCCTCCCAGCTGGCCTCGGGCAGGCTCCTCACGTACGAGGGCGACGGCCACACGGCGTACGGCCGGGGCAGCGACTGCATCGACACCGCGATCAACACGTACCTCCTGGAGGGCACGCCCCCGCCCGCCGACAAGAAGTGCACCTGAGCTGCGGGAGTCTCTCGAACAGGGGTGGTCGGGAGCACCCCCGGAAACTGTGTAGACTTGGCCGCGTTGCTGATCGCACCATGGTGCGGACGGCGCGCCGCCTTAGCTCAGTTGGCCAGAGCAACGCACTCGTAATGCGTAGGTCTCGGGTTCGAATCCCGAAGGCGGCTCCGTGGAAGCCCCAGGACTCACTCGACGTGACCTGGGGCTTTTGCTTTTGCTGACCCCCGCCTCTGAAGCTCAGGAGGCCTGGGCGTGGCGCCAGGCGCGGTACTCCTCGCGGACGTACGCGCGGAAGTCCTCGGCGCCGGCCAGCTCCGCTCCCCTGTAGGTGAGCGTCCCGTGCTTCGCGTCGTACGCGGCGAGGCTCTCCGCCGCCTGGACCGCCGTCGCGATCGACTCGGCGGCGACCTCGGACGGGCGCGCGGCCTCCTCCTGGAGCGCGATGCGGTCGAGGGCCGCGGCCTCCCGGAGGCGGATCTCGCGGACCGCTGACGCGTCGGTCGGCGGGGTGTAGGCGTGCCTCGCGATCCATTCGATCTCGGCCGCGATGTCGGGAGCGCTCACGTACGCGACCTCGGGTCCGCTCGGTTCGTTGGTCATCGGGCATCCTCCTCGGGGAAGTGGTTCGCTCGGGCGGAGCGGGTAGGTCGCTACCCGGCCGTCAGCAGGCTGGTGTTTCCGTCGGCGGCCGCGAGGAGCAGGCCGCGGAGGTCTCCGCCCACGGCGGCGACGCGGCGCTCCAGGGCCCGCCACGAGTCCTCGTCGATGGCCATCAGGGCGGCGACCGCGACGGAAACCTTTCCTCGCTCCAAGGCGGCGAGGGCGTCACGCAGGTCGCCGACCGCCATCAGGGTGGGGCGCTCGGAGGTGGCCGCATTCGGCTCGGACATGGGTTGTCTCCCTCGTCGCAGGTCAGTTGATGAAGTGGCGATTCCTTAAGAGGTCTTGTCCTCAAGTCCTCCTTATGAGTTTCCAGGAGTGTGGCGGACGGCTCTCCACTCGTCAAGACCTCTTGATGACTCGTATGCTGATCGAGGTCGCACGACGGGAACGGTGAGCACGGTGGCAAAGGTCTACGAGCGGATCGCGGATGAGCTCAGGGAGTCCATCCGGGCGGGTCAGCTGGCTCCGGGGGACCAACTGCCCACAGAAGCAAAGCTGTCCGAGCGATTCGGGCGGAGCGTGCCGACGATCCGGGAGGCGCTACGTCTGCTGAGGGATGAAGGCCTCGTCGAGAAGCAGCACGGCCGGGGCAACTTCGTACGCCGCCCGCGTACGACGGTGGTGCGCTCGAACGTCCGCCACCAGTGGGAGAAGGACCGGGCACGCGAGCCGGAGCCCATGCGGTTGCAGACGGGCGCCACGGAGCACGACACCGGGCTGACGGTCAACGACCTCGTCTTCTATGCGTCGTACCGCGAGGCCAAGGCGGACGCGGAGCTGGCGGAAGCCTTCGGAGTCCCGGAGGGAACGCTTCTCCTCCAGCGCACCTACCGGACCCGCTACAGCGCGGAGACTGCCCCGTTCAACCTCGTGACCTCGTATCTCATCCACGAACTCGTCGCCGGCAATCCGGCTTTACTGGACGAGACCAAGGAGCCGTGGCCCGGCGGCACCATGAACCAGCTCTTCACCATCGGCATCGAGCTGGGACGCATAGAGGAGCGGGTCACCGCGCGCCCGCCGACGCCGGAGGAGGCGGAGGAGCTTGAGCTCCCGCCCGGGACGGCGGTCGTGCTGCTGCGGAAGACCTCGTACGACATCAATGACCGGCCTGTGGAGATCTCGTACGTCACGGTGCCCGGCGACCGCACAGAAATGATCTTCAATACTCCACTGGAAAGGTGGTGACGCCGTGCCCCGGCGCATCATCGTCGTGACCGCTGTGCACCCGCCGTCCGCCAAGTTCCTGTCCGAGGCGTACAAGTCGCTGTGCGACCAGGAGCTCCCGGACGGCTGGGAGTGGCACTGGGTCATTCGCGAGGACGGGCGCAGCGAGGACGTCGCTCCGCACGTTCCCGACGATCCGCGCGTGACCTTCCGGCAGGGGCGCGCCGGTGGCCCCGGGGTGGCGCGCACGATGGCGCTGGCGGATGCCGACGGCGACTACGTCAAGATCCTCGACGCCGACGACCAGCTCGCTCCCGGCGCGCTGGCCCGCGACTTGGCCGTACTCGAATCCGACCGCACCATCGGTTGGACGACGTCCCGGGTGCTCGACCTCCTGCCCGACGGCTCGACCCTCGGCTTCGACCAGGACCCGGAAGGCGGCCCGATCGAGCGCGGCGAGGTGCTGCGCCACTGGCAGGAGCACGGCTACCGCGCACAGGTGCACCCGGCGACCCTCTTCGTACGCCGTGATCTCCTCGTCGCGCTCGGCGGCTGGATGGCGCTTCCGGCTTCGGAGGACACGGGTCTGCTGCTCGCGCTGGACGCGGTCAGCCGCGGGTACTTCACGCGCGAGGTCGGCCTCATCTACCGCAAGTGGGAAGGGCAGTCGACGAGCCAGGCGGCCCACACGGACACCACCGAGCGCGATGCGCGCATGGCGGTGGTGGAGGCGAGGGCCGCGGCGCTGTCGAACCTCCAGTGGCACTTCCCGGCGATGGACTGACCAGCGCTGCGGTTCGCATAAGAGCTGTACGGGAGAGCTGTACGCGGGCAGTCTGCTCCCCGACGTGGTCACGGGAGACTCTCGGCGTCGACGCGAGAGAAGACCAGGTCACTCTCCGAGTCGACCGGCGCGCGCCAGCGAACCGGCACCGCGGCCGGGCTGCTGAGCGCGGCCGGGTAGGACTCGGGGGAGTAGTCGTTGGTCAGGTGGTACGTGTGAAACCCGTGCTCCCGCATGGTGGCCAGCAGCTCGGTGACGTCGTCGCCGAGCTGCCGCATGCGGTGGGGGGTCACCTCGACGGTGATCTCGGCGTCGGGGCGGAGCTTGCCGAGCATGGGGGCCAGGCCCCGTACGACGCTTCCCTCCGCGCCCTCCACGTCGATCTTGATGATGCGGGCGTTGGCGATCTCCTGCGGGGCGAGGATCTCGGGCAGGGGGTGCGACTCGATCTCGAAGGTGGACTCTGCCGGGCCCTCGTACGGGACGGTGCTCGTCGCGCCCATGTTCCGTGAGCTGGCCAGGATGAACTTCAGCAGCTGGTTCCGGTCGGAGACGGCGGAGTTGACCGCGCGGATGTTGCCGCAGTCGTTCAGCCGGGCGTGCTGGAGCACCCGGCGATGGAACGCCGGGGAGGCCTCCACGGCCACCACGCGCCCCGCCCCACCGACCAGGCGTGAGGCAAGCACGCTGTAGTAACCGATGTTGGAGCCGACGTCTATGAAGGTGTCCCCGGGACGTAGCCGACGCTCCAACCACCGCGTCATGTGCGGTTCCCAGACGCCGTACAGGTAGAGGTACCGCTGGATCAGGTCCGTCGTATCGACGGCGAAGCGCGCGCCGAAGCGGGTGCGGGCCATGCGCTGACGGGGGCGATCCCGTAGCCGAGGGTTCAGGTAGTGCGCGGAGAGCGGAGCCTTGCCGAGTGCGGTGGGGGCGTGGCGCACATAGCCGCGCCCCACGGTGACCAGGGCCTCTGACACGGGATTGCTCATGCGTCCACCTCTCCGCCGTCCACCTCTCCGCGGGTCTCACCTTGAACGGTAACGCTGAGGGCGCGCACGCCCCCAGCGTCCGGCTGCGGCGAAACCCGAGGCGTCAGGCGGTCGAGCCGACCCTCCGCTCCCGGTCGAATGGAAGATCCAGCATGCGGATGGCGTTCCCGCGCAGGAGCTTGTACGCCACCTCTTCCGGCAGGCCGCCCACGTGGTCCTCCGCCACCTTCTTGGTGTGCGGCCACGTCGAGTCGACGTGGGGATAGTCGGTCTCGAAGGTGGCGTTGTCGACGCCCACGGTCTCGATGGACGCGATGCCGTGCTTGTCGCGGAAGAAGCAGCAGAAGATCTGCCGGTAGTAGTACGTGGAGGGCGGCTCGGGGATGAGGTCCTTGACCCCGCCCCAGGCGCGGTGCTCCTCCCATACGTCGTCGGCGCGCTCCAGGGCGTACGGGATCCAGCCCATCTGGCCTTCGCTGTACGCCAGTTTGAGGCGCGGGAACTTCACCAGGACGCCACTGAACAGGAAGTCCATCATCGAGGCCATGGCGTTGTTGAAGCTGAGCGAGGCCTGGACGGCGGGCGGGGCGTCGGGGGACGCGGCGGGCATCTGGGAGCTGCTGCCGATGTGCATGTTGACCACGGTCCCGGTCTCTTCGCAGGCCGCGAAGAAGGGATCCCAGTAGCCGGAGTGGATCGACGGCAGGCCGAGGTGGGTGGGGATCTCGGAGAACGTCACGGCCCGTACCCCGCGTGCGGCGTTGCGGCGGATCTCGGCGACGGCGAGGTCGATGTCCCACAGCGGGATGAGGCACAGAGGGATCAGCCGCCCGCCGCTGTCCCCGCACCACTCCTCCACCATCCAGTCGTTGTACGCGCGCACGCAGGCCAGCGCGACCTCCTTGTCCTGGGCTTCGGCGAAGGTCTGGCCGCAGAACCGGGGGAAGGTGGGGAAGCAGAGGCTGGCCTCGACGTGGTTGAGATCCATGTCGTCCAGCCGCGCCTTGGGGTCCCAGCAGCCCCGCCGCATCTCCTCCCGGGTGATGCCGTCGAGCGTCATCTCGTCCCGGGAGAAGCCGACGGCGGCGATGATCCGCTTGTACGGGAAGAGCAGGCCCTCGTACTCCCACCAGTCGGTGATCTGGCCCGCGGGGTCCGTGGTGAACCGGTACTTCCCGCCGACGTACGCCAGCTCCCCGATGCCTGCGGTGAAGGGCTTCGGCCCCTTGTCGCGGTACTTGCCGGGGAGCCACGTCTCGAAGAGGTGCGCGGGCTCGATCACGTGATCGTCCACGCTGATGACCCGGGGCACGCCACCGGTGCCGATGTCGCCGTTGACCACGCCGTCTACCCCCTACTGCCTGCCGGTTCAACCGACTCGAATCTGACGATCCATCAGATCGAGGCTAGGGGGTCACTCGCGGGGCGGCAAGGAGCAGCGCGAGCCGGACTCTTGCGCGACTGCTCACCTTCACGGTCAACTGACGACCCATCAGGTACGCCCAAGGGAGGGATCGGCCGTGGAGACGATGTGGCTCGGCGGAGCGGAGTGGTTCGCGGTCCTGCGGATCGGGCTCGGCCTGTGGTGGCTGGAGAGCTGGCGCCACAAGGACAAGAAGACATGGTTCGCCGGCGGGGGCATCTCCTGGGCGGCGGGAATCGCGAACGAGCACCGCTGGCCGTTCGTACGGCACGGCTTCGACCTGGTGGTGAAGCCCCGTCCCAAGCTGATGGCGTACGTCGTCGCCTACGCGGAACTGGCCCTCGGCCTCGGCCTGATCTTCGGCTTCCTGACGCCGGTCGCGCTCGTGGGCGGGTTGCTGCTGAACCTCATCTACTTCGTGCTCATGATCCACGACTGGGCGGAGCAGGGGCAGAACCTGATGATGGCGCTCATATCTGCGGCTGGGCTGTTTGCTGTGTGCTGGCAGAGGTGGTCTGTTGATGATGCCTTGGGGTTGTTCTCGTAGCGCTGAGCCCTTCTGGTGCGGCCCGCCTAAGATCCTCTGGACATCTACATGTCTGCCGCGTCTGGGGGATGCAGTGGGGGCCGTCGAGCAGCTTGTCACCGTTGCCGCCGTGATGCTGGGTGCGGGGACCACGTACGTGACGAACCACGCGATGGAGCGGAGCCGTAACCACTACCAGCTCCTGACCAGGTGGGACGACAAGAAGATCGACGCCTACGCCAACTACGTCGACGCGGTGAAGGCGAAGATCGCCATGGCTGTCCGGCTCTATGAGTTCGGGGAGGGCCTGCGCCAGGAGGAGAGAACCGAGCGCGAGCTCCGTGACGATCTGGCGGACGCCTCGCTCACCTGGGGGCGCAGCTTCGAGCGGGTCATGCTGCTCGGTGGGGACGATGCGATCGAGGCGGCGCACGAGCTGAACGTCGTCCTCGCGGAGATCGAGTGGCAGGCCACGGGGAAGATAGCCGGGAGCTTGGAGGAGTGGCGCCAGCGGCACCGTGGTGCGTTCCGTGTGATCAACGCGTTCCATGAAACGGCGCGGGCGGATCTCGGCATTCAGGGGAGGGTCACGGGCGAGAAGCACCCCGAGCGCGATCTCCTGCTGCCGTCGGCCCGCCGTGACGGCGACGCTTCCTGACCGGATTCAAGGGCCGCACTGGTTTGTTGGCGCTGGACGTGTCACCCTGCCGCGCAACCGTTGCCTGGGGCGAGCAACGGCGCTTGATCACCGTGGTCCGGGAAGACAGGGAGATGGCGATGAGCGAACCCGCTGGCACTGAGCAACTGGCCACCTCACAGGCCGAGGGCGGCACGGCTTCGGCAGCTGCGCTCAGGAAGGTGCACGCCGCACGAGGCAGAAGGGCCTTGGACCGTGCTGCGGCTGCGTGCCGCTACGCCGGCGTCGAGGAACATGACGCCCAAGCCGTGCCCAGAGACCCCGCCGCGAAGGCAGCGAACGCCCTCCGCCTGTCCGCGCAGGTCCTCGCGGAGCTGGACCACTCACCCCTGGACCCAGCAGCGGACGCCCGCTGCGCGAGGAACGCTGCCGCCGCCGCGGCTATCGCCGCTCAGGTAGCTCGTGACCATGGTGGCGCGACGGAGCCGTCCGCCGCCGCTTACCGAGCGGCATTGAAGGCGTCCCAGGCTGCTATGCAGGCTGCGGGCAGCGAGGGTATGGGCAGGAATGAAGGCTTGAATGCCGACGCGGATGCGGCTGAGGCTGATGCGTCGCTTGCTGCTCGGGCGGCGGGTTGGATCTAGAGCTGGAAGGCGAGCGGCCATTTACGGAGGAGGCATGGGAGCTCAGGAGTGAGCCGGGCCTGGTCGAGAGCCCGTCCCGAGGTCCGCAGCACCTCGTCGTACCCAGCAACGCCAAAGAGGCCGCTCCCCGAGAGAACCCCCCGAGAGAACGGCCTCTTCCGCATCGGCTGCTGTCGGCGCCCTCTGAGGCCGGCCGAAGCATTCACACCCGACCGCATGGGCCCGGCGCCAGTCCCTCCCCTGTTGGGACCGGTGCCGGGCCACACGGTCGGCGTCGATCCGTGCCGGGTATGTGGCGCGGATCAAGGGATGCCGGACCCGTGGATGGACCAGCCGTCCGCATACGGCCGGCTCCACGGATCCCTCAGGCTCACGCGGCGAGGCCGTCGCCGCCCTCTCGTGGCTCCGAATCGAAGCTGACCGAGAACATGCGGCATCATGAGCTGTCTCTTCGAGCGCCGGGCTGGTGGCCCTGCCTGGGCGTTGCCCGGTTGGTGCGCTACTGAGTCGAGATCCTGCCAGCCGAGGCTTCCGCCGAGGAGGCCCTGGCATCGTTTTCACGGCTTAACCGCAGGTCAGCCGTATAGGGTGAGTTTTCCGGTCCGGATGTCCAGGCGCGGGGGAAGTGAGGAGTGGAGACCTTGAGTTCCGACTCAGGGGCACGCATAGCCTTCGCGGAACGTCTCGCGCTGCTGTATACGGAGGCCGGTAATCCGCCTCTCAAGCGCGTGGCCGAGGCGGTCGTCCGGCTTCAGCGGGTCGACGAGCGAGGGCGGCCCGTGCGGGTGTCCGCTCAGCGAATCAGCGACTGGCGACGGGCCCGGAACGTGCCTGCCCAGTTCGCCGCCCTCGCCGTGGTGCTGCACGTCCTGATCCCCGAGGCGCGGCGCTCGCGGCCCGCACCCGTGTCCAAGGGCCTGTACGACATGGCGCACTGGCAGCGCCTGTGGGAGCGCGCGGTTGCCGACCCTGTTGGTGATCGCCCCGCCTCGCCCGAGGAAGAGGAGCGCCCCGCGGTCGAAGCGGGGGCCGTCCCCGGTGGCGTGTGCCCGTACCGAGGCCTGGCTTCGTACCGTCAGCAAGACGCCCGGTGGTTCTTCGGTCGCGAGCGGAGCAGGGACGCCCTCGTCGCGCAGCTTCGCGCGGCGGAGAAGACCGGCGGCCTGGTCATGCTCGTGGGCGCCTCTGGAGCGGGAAAGTCCTCCCTGCTCAACGCCGGGCTGGTGCCCGCGTTGCGGAACGCCGGACCGAGTGACGAGGACAGCCAGGCGCGGGAGGTGCTTCAGCTCGTACCGGGAAGTGATCCTCTCGCGGAGCTGACCCAGCGGATCCCCGAGCTCGCACCCGTCGTCTCCGCCGCAGCGGAGCCCGGCACTCCGCAGTTCGCGCACGCGGTGAGGGAAGCCGTCACCGCATGGGCCCGACGCGAGACCCCTTCCCCCGCCAGCCCCGCCAGTCCCACCCCACCCGTCCTCATCGTCGACCAATTCGAGGAGACCTTCACCCTCTGCTCCGACGAGGCGAACCGGCGTACGTTCGTCCAGCTCCTCCACGCCGCCTGCACGCCCGCCGATCCGGGCGAACCGGGTGAACCGGGCAACCCGGCCCCCATGCTCATCGTCCTCGGCATACGCGCCGACTTCTACGAGCGCTGCCTCGCGTACCCCGAACTGGCCGACGCGCTGCAACACCGCCACATGGTGCTCGGGCCGCTGACCACCGCGGAGCTCCGCGAAGCGGTGGCCGGCCCGGCCAAGGCCGTGGGAATGGAGCTCGAACCGGGGCTGGCGGAGCTGATCGTCCGGGAAGTGAGCGCCGACGGGCCCCGTGGGGTGCACGACGCGGGGGCGCTGCCGCTCCTCTCCCACGCCCTCCTCGCCACCTGGCAGCGACGGAAGGCGGGGCGGCTCACGCTGGCCGGCTACCGCGCGGCGGGCGGAATCCAGGGAGCGGTGGCGGCGACCGCCGAGCGCGCCTGGTCGAGCCTCGACCCGGCGGCCCGTACGGCCGCGAGACTGCTCCTGCTCAGGCTGGTCAGACTGAGCGAGGACACCCAGGCCACCCGTAGACGGGGGACGCGGCGCCAACTGGCGGAGGAGTCGACGGACCCCGGCAGGACGGAGGAGTCGCTCGAAGCGCTCGTGCGCGCCCGCTTGGTGACGCTCGACGCGGAGACCGTGGAGATCACCCATGAGGCGCTCCTCCACGCCTGGCCGCGCCTGCGCGACTGGATCGACGAGGATAGAAGCGACAATCTGCTCCGTCAGCGGCTGGAGGAGGACGGCCGGGCCTGGGAGGACTCGAAGCGGGACACCTCGCTGCTCTACCGGGGTTCCCGCCTGGAGCAGGCCCACGCCTGGGCGAAGTCCGCCGGAAACACCTTCCTCACCCGGAACGCGGTCGAATTCCTGGCCGCTTCGGTCAAGCTGCGCAAGCGCACGGTCTGGATCAGTCGCAGTGCGATATCCGCCCTGGTCGTCCTGGCGATACTGGCCGTCTGCGCGGCGTGGGTCGCACGGGAGCAGCGGGACGACGCCGTGTTCGAGCAGGTGGTCGCCGAAGCCGACCGCGCCCAGCACACCGACCCTTCGCTCTCCGCTCAGCTCGCCCTGGTGGCGCACAACCTGCGGCCTCACGACAAGGGCGCGAACAACCGACTGATCTCGATCGTGAACGCTCCGCTGGCCACTCCGCTCCTCGGCCACACCGGAGCCGTCTACCTCACTTCCTTCAGCCCGAACGGCCGGATCCTGGCCACCGCCAGCTACGACCGGACCGTTCGCCTGTGGGACGTGGCCGATCCGACCCAGCCCAAGCAGCTGGGCAAACCGCTCACCGGCCACACGAGCTGGGTGAGCAGCGCGGTCTTCAGCCCGGACGGCAGCACCCTCGCCAGCGCCTCGGACGACGGAACGATCCGGCTGTGGGACGTACGGAACCCGAGCCGCCCGCAGCCGCTCGGCGCTCCCCTGACCGGCCACGACAGCACGATCTACCTCCTCGCCTTCAGGCCGGACGGGCACACCCTGGCCTCCGCCAGCGAGGATCACACCGTACGGCTGTGGGACGTGGCCGACCCGCGCCGGCCGAAAGCCCTCGGCTCCCTGACCGGCCACACCGCCGCCGCCCGTTGCGTGGCGTTCAGTCCGGACGGGCGGACGCTGGCAGCGGGTGGCGACGACGGCTCGATCAGGCTGTGGGACACCGCGGACCCGCTCAGACCGGTGCCGATCGACACGGTGCTGACCGGCCACACCGGCACGGTGCACTCCGTGGCCTTCAGCCCCGACGGCCGCACCCTCGCCAGCGGCGGCGCGGACGACACCATCCGCCTCTGGAACGTGGCCGACCCCCGTCACGCGGCCCCCCTCGGCACACCGCTCACCGGCCACACCGGCCCCGTCTGGTCGGTGGCCTTCAGCCCGGACGGCACCAAACTCGGCGCCGCCAGCGCGGACAGCACGGCGAGCCTGTGGAACGTCAGCGATCCCGCGTACCCGTCGCAGGTCGGCGAGCCCCTCGCGGGGAGCAGCGGCGAGATGTACGCCCTGGGCTTCAGCCCCGACGGCCGGACCCTCGCCACCGGGAGTGGCGACAGCAAGGTCCGTCTGTGGTCGATACCGACGTCGGACATGATTGGCCGTATCGGGGCGTTCCGCCCGGACGGGCGGGTGCTCGCCACGGCCGCGCGCGACCGCAGGGTCCGGCTGTGGAACGTGGAGACGCCCAACCGGCCCGTGTCGCTGAGCGAGCCGTTCACGCCGGGGGACGGTGACGTACGTTCGCTGGCGTTCTCTCCCAACGGCCGCACGCTCGCGGTGCTGATGAGGAACCGCGCGGTGCAGCTGTGGAACGTCACCGACCCGACCCGTCCCCGCCCCTACGGGTCGCCTGTCGCCCTGCGTACCCGTTTCTCGGGCCCCGACGCGCTGGCGTTCAGCCCGGACGGGCGCACGCTGGCGACCGCGTACGACGACCGCACGATCCAGCTGTGGAACGTCGGCGATCCGGCCCGGCCGCGCCCGTTCGGCACGCCGCTCTCGGGTCACAAGGGGTACGTCAACTCCCTCGTCTTCAGCCCGGACGGCCGCACTCTCGCGTCCGGCAGCGCGGACGGCACCATCCGGCTGTGGGACGTGGCCGACCCGCGCCGGGTCCCCCCACTCGGCGCACCCCTGACAGGACACCTCGGTCCCATCAACGCGCTCTCCTACAGTCCGGACGGTCTTACGTTGGCCAGCGGCAGCGACGACGACACGGTCCGCCTCTGGAACATCACCGACCCGCTCAAGGCGGCCCGGCTGGGCTCACCGCTCACCGGCCACACCGAAGCGGTCGTGTCCCTGACGTTCAGCCAGGACGGCCGCACCCTGGCGAGCGGCGGCAACGACAACGCGGTCCGGCTCTGGAACGTCGCCCACCCGTCCGCGGCCACCCCCATCGGCAAGTCGATGAGCCCCAACGCCAAGACGGGAAACTTCCTGTCCTTCAGCCCCAACAGCCACATGCTCGGAGTGTCGAGCGGCAGCGATACCGTCCGGCTGTGGAACTTGGACGCGGATGAGGCCATCAGCCGTATTTGCGCGACCACTCGGGGTGTCCTGACGCCAGATAAATGGCATGAGAATCTACCTCGTCTGTCGTACTCGCCTCCTTGCGACCAGTAACCACGCGATGTGATCCCGATCACAAGTCGCCGTTGAGGCCGAGCAGGCCATTCCCGCAGCGCAAGCAGGGTTGTTAGGGTTGGCTACAGCCCGATCGCTGGTGCATCCCCCGTCGCCAGCGGTCGGGCGCTTGCGTGTCCGCCAGGAATTGCGAAGCGCTTTTCGGCGACCGATATCTGGCCCACACCAAGCCAATAGCTGGGCATAACGCAGATCGGGCCGGGGGTGCTTGTGGGGGAGCCGGGCTTGATCCCGCTGGCAGCGGGGCAGGAAATTCCTGGGCTTTTAGGTGCCGCCGCCCGGCCGGTACGCCGGTCCGGTGTCACCCCGCCCCGCCCTGCCAGGCGCCTCCTCCCAGACCGCGCGGAGGTCGTGGGCGTGGACCGTGATCGTGGCGTCCGCCAGGGCTGTCTCGTGGGTGCAGCCGCCGTCGTCGGCGGGCAGGAGCTCGTCGAGGAGGACGGCGTCCGACCGCATCCAGTCGATCTTGACGTATTTCATCGGCAGCCGATCAGTAGTAGTCCTCGTGCTTCCGGTCCCGCCCCGTAGGGGTCAGCTCCTCGCGTTCGAACTGCACCGTGTAGTCGTAGTCGTCCACCATGACCGCGTAGGCCGGGGGGACCGCCGGGTCGCGGGGTTCCGTGATGCCGAGGATCGCGCCCAGGCGGCCCGCCAGTTCCGGGCGGCGGGGGGAGTGGGTGATGCGTACTTCGGCGTAGAAGTGGAACGCGTCCTCTTGGGGCTGTTCGGTCTGGTCCATCGTGGGCGGTCCGTTTCCTGCTGTCTTGGCGGCTGTGACGCCGTCCACTGTCTCAGTTGGCTCACTGGGGCTCACTTGTGGGTGATCTCGCCGTCCAGCGACACGTTCAGGTGGCTGCCGTCGCGGCTCAGCCAGCCCAGTTGGGCCTTGCCCTTCTTGCTCAGCTGGACGTCCCACTCGAACGGCTGGCCCGCGGTGCGCGACGGGCCCTTGATCCACTCGTTACCGAAGCGGTCGATGTAGCCCTTCCGAGTGCCCCGGGGCAGGCCCGAGTTCACGTTCACGTCCTGCGACGGTACGAACCGGATGCGACCGGAGGTGGGCAGCTGGGCCTCCTTGATGAGGCCCTTCACGCCCGTCCGGGGCTTCTGCGTCGGGACCGGCTCGTCGCAGGTCTTCAGACCCAGCGGGTCGATCATCGACAGCGGGGTGTCGACGTATCCGTGGTGGTTCGGCGCCGGGTCGAGGCCGAGGGGGTCCGCCGAGAGATAGCGGGCCGTTTCCGGGTCGTAGTAGCGGAAGTAGTTGTAGTGCAGGCCGGTTTCGGGGTCGGCGTACTGGCCCGGGAAACGCAAGGGGCAGTCGGCCGAGGCTTCGTCCAGCGCGGTGGCGTGGCGGGCGCCCCACAGGACGGCGCGGCGCTGCCACGCCAACTCGCCGTCGAGTGTGACCAGTTCGGTCGGGGTGCCCGCCGTGTCGGTGATGACGGCGTGGAAGCGGATCGTCCGGTCGGCGGTGGTGTCCTCGGCCAGCGACGCCAGCAGGGACGTACCTCCGGTACGGACGAGGGGGCGGTGGCCCGTCTGCGTCAGCGGGGTGTGCGTACCGGGGGCGTAGTCCCAGGCGGTGACCCGGCCGTCGGGGGCCGTCTGCTCGGCGAGGCGGGTGTCGTCCCAGGTGAAGTCGGTGCGGTCGGCCGTCGAGCCGTCGTCGAGCAGCCGGTACTTGGCGATGCGGCGGCCCAGCGGGTCGTACGTGTACTGCCAGCGCTCTCCCTCGGGGGTCACCGCCGAGGTGAGGCGGTCCTCGGGGCTCCAGGTGAAGGTCCAACTCCGGCGCTGCCCGTTGAGGAGCTTGCGTGTGCGCCGGACCAGACGGCCCTGCGCGTCGTGCTCGTACGTCGTGCTCCCGGACCGGCGGATCAGGGTGCCCTCGAACTCGCGCTCGCCGGAGCCTGCGTCGGCGTCGTCGGCATCGGTACCCGCCGCCGGAGCAGCCGCGCGCGTCAGGTTGCCCGCCGTGTCGTACGCGTACGCCTCGGTCCAGCCGTGGGCCCGGACGCCGGTCACCCGGCCGGCCGGGCTGGTGGTGAACCTCCGCGTCCCCGAGCTCAGGTCGCGGATCTCGGTCAGGTGGCCGTCGGCGCGGTAAGCGTACGTACGGTGCTGGAGGAGGCGGTCGGCCTGCTCCGAGCGGGCGGTGAGGGACTGGGAGGCCAGCCGGTCCCCGGCGTCCCAGGCCTGGTGGAGGATCACCCCGTCGCCGATGCGGCGCGAGGTCTCGTGACCGGCCGCGTCGTACGCGAACGTCAACGTACCCGCGTCCGAGGCCAGTTCGAGCGCGCGACCCGTAGCGTCGTACGACCAGCGCGAGACCAGCCCCGACGGGGCGGTGCGGCGGACGAGCCGCTCGCCCGCGTCGTACTCGTACGTCGTCGTGCGGCCGTTCACCGTCTCGGCCGTCACCCGGCCGAGCGCGTCCCGGACGAAGGTGACCTCCGCGTCGGCGTCGACCGCGCGGACCAGATGGCCGGCCGGGTCATAGGCGTAGGTCGTGGTCCCACCTGCGGTACCGGCATCGCCCGCCTGGGACCGCTGTTCGATGGTCCGGCCGAGCGGGTCCCGCGTGAAGTGCAGGGATTCCCCCGCCCCGTTGGTGCGCGAGACCAGCTCGCCCGCCGCGTTGTACGTATACGTGAGGGTGCGGCCGTTGAAGTCGGTCTCCGCTGTCGGGCGACCGGCCTCGTCGTAGGTGTAGGTCCAGGTCAGGCCCTGTGCGTTGGTGACGCCCGTGAGCCTGCGCTCGGTGTCGTGGGTGAAGGTGTAGGTGGCGCCCTCGGCGGTGGTGTGGGTGGCCGGGACGTCGAACGGGGCCGGGGTGTGGTGGGTGGTGTGGCCCGCCTGGTCGGTGTGGGCGAGCGGGTTGCCCTCCGCGTCCCAGGTCCACGACTCCGCCGTGCCGTCGGGGTGCTCGCGCCGGGCCGGCTTGCCCTCCGTGGTCCACGTGGTGCGGGTGGTGTGGCCGAGGGGGTCGGTGACCTCGGTCGGGCGGCCGAAGGGGTCGCGGCGGACGGTCGTGGTGCGGCCGAGTTCATCGGTGATCGCGGCGGGGAGGCCCGCCGGGTCCGGGGTGATGTGCCGCGTGCCGCCGAGGGCGTCCGTGACGGCGGTCAGGTGGCCCGACTCGTCGTAGACGTGGGTGGTCCGCGCGCCCAGCGGGTCGGTGGTGGTGAGGAGGTTGCCGAGCTCGTCGTACGTGTGGTGCCAGGTGGCTCCGCCCGGTTCGACCACCTCGACGGGCTGACCGAGCCCGTTGTAGGCGGCGCGGGCCACCGATCCGTCGGGCAGCGCGAGTTCGGTCAGGTTGCCGTGCTCGTCGTACCCGTACCGAGTCGTGCGGCCGAGTGGATCCGTGCTGGTCAGGGGGTTGTCGCCGCGGTCGTCCCACTGCGTGCGGGTGGTGTGGCCGAGCGCGTCGGTCTCCTCGACGACCAGGCCCTCCGCGTTGTAGCGATGGCTGGAGGAGTGCCCCAGCGAGTCGGTGTACGTCGTCGTCCGGGCCGCGTCGTCGTACGTGAGCGTGCCGGAGAGGATGCCGTCGACGCCGTCGGTGCGGACGACCCGGCCGCGCGCGTCGTACTCGTACGAGAACCAGGTGCCGTTGCGGTCCGTCCAGCGGGTCATGCGGCCCTGGTCGTCGTACGCGAACGTCAGGGGCTCGCCCGAGGAGTTGATCACCTCGGTGAGGTTGCCCGCCTTGTCGTACCCGTAGCGCATCACCACCGTGCCCGCGTCCTGCGGAAGGTGGCCGGTGTAGCGGTCGGGGGCCCGGTCGAGCAGGCGCAGGGCGGTGATGCGGGGGCCGTGGGAGTCGACCGCGAGGTAGTAGCCGCCGGAGTGGCGGATGCCCTCGGGGACGCCGCCCGCGTTGCGCTCGACGTCCACGCGCGCGCCGTTGCGGTCCTGCCAGGCGTCGATGGGGAGGTGGAAGACGCCGGGGGTGGCGGAGTTGAGCGGGGTGCTGAAGGAGCGGACCACGCCGGTGGCCGGGTCGGTGATCGTCATCACACCGTCCGGCTTGCCGTCCCACTCCAGCGGCCAGCGCGGGCCCTTGGCCGGCAGCACCGGCTCGCCGGGGGTCGGCACCGGGTAGACCAGGCGCATCCCGTCCGCGCCCGCGAAGACGACGCCCTCGCCGTCGATCTGGACGCACTCGTCCAGGGTGGAGATCCAGGTCGGGCCGAGGCACACCCCGCCCCGGTACGAGGACAGATGCGTGCGCTCGAAGACGAACGGCAGCGAGGCGGGCAGCGACAGGTCGGTCTGCGCCATCAGCATCGCCCCGGTCGCCACGTCGATCGGCTCGCCGACGCAGCGGGTGCGGTCGCAGTTGCGGGCGGCGGGACCGAGCTCCACCAGGTCGGGGCGGAGTGAGGGCGGGCGCAGCATGAAGGGGGTGGGGTTGGTGAACGCGCCCTCGACGCCCGCCTTCAGGACGCCGCTTCCGGCGCCCAGCGCGCCGCCGTAGATCATGCCGTCCTTGGCGGCCTGGTTGACCTCGTCGAGGCTGAAGCCGTCCTGCAGACCGGTGGCGATCTTCAGGGGCTGGGCCACGGCCAGGTCCACGGTGACCGACTCGATGCCGCCGAAGGCGGCCGCCACCAGCGTGCCCGCCGCGATCTCCGCCACCGTGGTGGAGACCGCGACGCCGAGCGTGGCGCCCATCTCGATGATCACGTCGGCGGCCGCCACCGCGGCCCCGGAGGCGAGGCCCGCGGTGAAGAAGGCCAGGGCGATCCCGCCCGCGATCACCGCCGCGTCGATGCCGATCTGCGTCCACAGCTTGGTGATCGCGTCGTCCACCGCGTCCGCGAACTTCTCAAGGGCGTCCGCCATGTTCCGCGACGACTTGGAGAGGTCGCTGAGCCAGCCCGCGTCCTTGCCCTTCGCGTACCGCTCCCAGAAGGTGGTGAAGGTCGCGATCGCCTCACCCTGGTTGTTGTGGATGAGCGAGTTCGCCGTGTTGTTCACCGGGGTGCGGACGTCGTCGACCGCGTCCGCGAAGTCCCGCCAGGCCTTGGCCGCGTGCCGCAGGGTGCCCGAGTTCGCGTCCGGCCACCACATGCCCAGCTTGAGCAGGATCTTCTTGGCCTCGTCCTCGATGCTCACTCGGCACCGTCCTGCGGCTGGTCCTGGGCCTTGTCCTGCGGCTTCACCTTCGCGAACATCCCGGCGATCAACTCGTCGTTGTCCACGTGCCCGTCGGACATGTCGATCATGGCTTCGTGGATGCTGGTGAGCCCGAGCACCAGGATCCCGGCGCCTCGCTCGATCGCCTTCTGCTGTGGCTCGTAAGCGTCCCCGAACGCCTTGCCCTGCTCGTCGTCGCCCCACGGCTTGCCGAAGCCGTCCAGCGCCTTGACCAGGTTGGTCAGCGCGGTGCTGAGGTTCTTCGCCTGTTCGTGGAAGACCGGTGCCGACAGCTTCAGATCAGCCGTCTTGATGTCCAGAACCTTGCCGTCGTCGCCCACCTGGGCACCTTCCCCCGTCGTTCCCGCACGCGCCCTTGTCCGCCGCACATGCCGTTCCTTGACCGTAGGAGGCCAGGGTCAATGGATCGCAAAGCGGAGGTCGTGGGTACGTAACGAAGGGCCGGGTCGGAGGAGTTCCGACCCGGCCCCAACGAGCGAAAACGCGCTCAGTGAGTTGACGTGACGTAACGTCAGTCGATGCCCTGCGCGAACGAGAACACGCCGTACGGGTCGTACTTCGACTTCACGTAGGACAGGCGGTCGTAGTTCTCGCCGTAGTACGCCGTGCGCCAGTCCGTCAGGGCCGGGTCGATGAAGTTCTGGTACGACTCGCCCTTCGAGATCGGGTTCACCGCGTTGAAGCCGTTGTCGACGAAGCGCTGGCCGGAGGTGAGCTGGTCGCCGGAGAGGATGCCGAAGGCGAACGTGTAGTACGACATCAGCAGCGTGCTGTCGCGGTGGACGTACGCCGTCGAGGTGCGCGAGACCTTGTTGGCGGCGCCGCCGAGCGCCATGATCTCGAACTTGTGGAAGTGCCCGGCCGTGCGCTCGGTGTCGAAGACGCTGACCAGCCGCGCCCACTCGGTCTCCGAGGGCGACCGGCTCAGCAGCCGGCCGCGGCCCAGGACGTGGCCGAACGGGGCGAGCTTGCCGTTCGCCGGGTCCCAGGTGTTGTTGTGGCACTGCTGCTGCGAGTACGTACCGCAGCCGAAGATCTTCATCATCGCGGACTTGTAGGTGTCCGTGTAGACGTTCTGCTGGATCGGCGCCGCGCCCGTCAGGGCGATCAGTCGGGCGATCTCGGTGTCGAACTCCGCGCGCGTGCCGATCGAGGTGACGAGCAGCGTCACCAGAGGGGCGTTGCCCGCGGCCGAGTCGAACAGGTCGATGTTGGAGCGGCTGCCGAACGTGGTCGGCGCGCCCTCCAGCCACTGGGTGAGGCCGTGCATCGCGCCGACCGCGTGGTCGTACGTGAACAGCAGCTCGGCCACGTTCAGGTTCGGGACGGCGGTCGGGGTGACCGTGTACTGGGTCACGATGCCGAAGTTGCCGCCGCCACCACCGCGGATCGCCCAGTACAGGTCCGGGTTGGAGGTCGGGGACGCGGTGACCTGGCGGCCGCTGGCCAGGACGACCTTCGCCGAGGTGACCTTGTCCGCGCCGAGCCCGTGCTGGCGGGTGAGCAGGCCGACGCCGCCGCCCTGGAGGAAGCCGCCGAGCGCGACGGTCGGGAACATGCCGCCGGGGATCGCCAGGCCGCTCGCGCCGAGGCCGTTGACGACGTCGACCAGCTGCGTACCGCCGCCGACGGTCGCCGTGCCGGAGCCCGCCGTCACCGCGTTCAGCTTCGAGACGTCGATGATCAGGCCCTCGGTGGTCGAGTAGCCGCCGCCGCTGTGGCCGCCGCTGCGGGCCGTCACCGGGATGTCGTGGTACTCGGCGAAGATCAGGCTGGTCGTGACGTCGTTGGCGTTCGCCGCGTACACGACGGCCTGCGGATTGGTGAGGCTGTACTGGCCGTACTCGACGGTCTTGGCCGCCGTGTACGTGGAGTCGGACGGCAGCACCAGCTGGCCCGTCAGATTCGCGCGCAGCCGGTCCCATTGGCCGGTGGTCGTGGCGGTGGCCGTGGTGAACCCCGACAGGGACAGAGCCGCAGCTCCGGCCCCCGCCATTCCGATGAACGACCTGCGATTGATCATGCCTTGCTCTCCCCTGTAAGCCGCGTTGAGCGCCGAGCGGTCGGCATCCTGCCACGGATACCGGCGGACGGGTGGGGCAGTTGGCCAGTGCGGCTCGGCCTCGACTGTCACTCAAGTCCCGCTGGAGCTGGGCATGTTCACGATCCGGAGCGTGCGCCACCGCGTTCAAGTGTGGAGCTTGACGTGGCCCGTCGACTTCTCCGCGCCCCCTAGGGTGACCCCGTAGAGACCACGTACAGGGCGGGTGTTCATGGCGGACTCATGGGTCAATTCGGCGGAGCGGATCGGCGCAGACCTCCATGTGGAACTGGCCGGATCCGGCAGCCGGCGGGCCGCGCTCATCCGCGCGCTGCGCTCCGCCGTCCAGGACGGGCGGCTCGCCCCCGGCACCCGGCTGCCCCCGTACCGCTCGCTCGCCGCCGACCTGGGCCTGGCCCGCAACACCGTCGCCGACGCGTACGCCGAGCTCGTCGCCGAGGGGTGGCTGACCGCGCGCCAGGGCTCGGGCACCCGGGTCGCGTCGCGCGCCGAGCCCGTACGGGGCGCGCGGGTGCCCAAGAAGGTGCCGCGCCGGGCCGCCGCCCCCGCGCACAACCTGATGCAGGGCCAGCCGGACGCCGGATCGTTTCCGCGCGGCGCCTGGCTGTCGGCCGCCCGCCGGGCACTCAACGCGGCCCCCAACGAGGCGTTCGGACCGGGCGATCCGCAGGGCCGCATCGAGCTGCGCCGGGCGCTCGCCGGGTATCTGGCGCGCGTGCGGGGCGTACGGACCACCCCCGAGCGCATCGTGGTCTGCTCCGGCTTCGCGCACGCCCTGCGGCTGCTCTTCGGCGGCCAGGTGCTGCGCGGCCCGCTCGCCGTGGAGTCGTACGGCCTCGGCTTCCACCGCGCCCTGCTCGCGGCGGAGGGCGTACGGACCGTGCCGGTCGCGCTCGACGAGCAGGGCGCGACGGTGGCGGAGCTTACGGAGCGGGCGGCGCTCAAGGGCGTACGGGCCGCGCTGCTCACGCCCGCCCACCAGTTCCCGACCGGCGGCCCGCTGCACCCGGAGCGCCGCGCGGCCGTCGTCGACTGGGCACGCGCGCGTGGCCGGGTGATCCTGGAGGACGACTACGACGGCGAGTTCCGCTACGACCGCGAGCCGGTCGGGGCGGTGCAGGGGCTCGACCCCGAGCGGGTGGTCTACATCGGCTCGGTCAGCAAGAGCCTGTCCCCGGCGGTGCGGCTGGGCTGGATGGTGCTGCCCGAGCAGCTCGTCGACGAGGTGCTCGCGGCCAAGGGCCAGCGTGAGGCGTGGGCGAGCGTCCTGGACCAGCTGACCCTCGCGGACCTGATCGAGAGCGGCTCCTACGACCGTCATGTGCGGCGGATGCGGCAGCGCTACCGGGGCCGCCGCGACCAGCTCCTCGCCGCCCTCGACGAGCACGCCCCGCACATCACGGCGGCCGGTATCGCGGCCGGGCTGCACGCCGTGCTGCGGCTGCCGCCGGGCACCGAGCGGGCGGTCCTGAAGGCCGCGGCCTGGCAGGGCATCGCGCTCGACGGGCTGGCCGCCTTCCGTCACCCGGACGCGACCATGCCGGGCCAGGACGGCCTGGTCGTCGGCTACGCGACCCCGCCGGACCACGCCTATCAGGCGGCCCTGGACGCCCTGTGCAGGGCGCTGCCACCGGCGCCGTGAGGTCGGCCTTCAGGGCGGGGACTCTAGGCTGGGGGAGCCTGGCGATCATGAGGGGGAGTGGCTGACGTGGCCGAAGTGTCGGAGCTGGTCGGAGAGTTCGACGGGGAGCGGATCAGCTGCGCGGTGTCCGAGCCCGACGGAGTGGTCCCCTCCGTCACGGTCGTCCTGCTGCACGGCGCCGGAATCGGCGACAAGGCGCGGCTCGCGGAGCTGGGGGAGGACTTCCGCACCCGCGGCCACCGCGTCCTCGCCCTCGACTTCTCCGGGCACGGCGCCTCCAGCGGCGACCTCGCGGAGCTGAGCCTGGAGCGCCGCTTCCGGCAGGCGCGGGAGGCGATCGACGCGTACGTTCCGCCTGGTCAGAGCCTGGTCCTGACCGGCTTCAGCATGAGCGGCCAGACCGTCGCGGACCTGGCCGCGCACTACGGCTCCCGGGTCGCGGGGATCGGGCTGTGCGCGCCCGCCGTGTACGCGGACGCGGCCTGGTCCGAGCCGTTCGGGGCCGAGCCGGGCGCGCCGGGGACCCCGCCGGGGGCGCCCGTCTCGCGCTTCACCGAGATCCTCCGGACGCCCGACAGCTGGCGCGGCTCGCGCGCCCTGGACGTCTTCCGGGCGCTGCGCACCCGGGTGGTCCTGGCCGTACCCGAAGTGGACGAGATCATTCCGTACGTCGTCACGGAGGCGGTGGCGCAGGCCCTGGCCGAGGGCAACGAGCCCCGCTTCACCCGGCTGGTGTTCGAGGGCGCGCACCACCGGCTCGGAATGTGGTTCAAGGAGCACCCGCTAGAGCGCGGGCGGTTCGTGGACGCGGTCCTGGACGACCTGGGCGCGGACGGCTGGGAGCTGACCCGCCGCTGGGTCGACAAGTCGCTTCCGGAGGGCGAGCGGGTACGGGACGCGGTGGCGCTGCGGGGCGGATGGACGTCGCAGATGCGGCTGATCCGTACGGAGTCGGTCGACGGCATACGTACAGAAGGTGACGTCGGCGCTGAGGGCTTGCGTGCAGAGAGCGGCGACGGCGACGAGGGTGTGCGTACTGAATCAGCCACTCCCGTCCGCGAATTGGTGCTTCGCTCCTTCGCCAAGCCCTTCTACCGGCGGCACGCGGCGAGCCTCCTCGCGCGCGAGGCCGCGGTGCTCGCGCTGCTGGCGGGGACGGGCGTGCCCGCGCCCGCGCTCGTGGCGGCCGATCCGCAGGGCGAGCACGGCGACCACCCCTCGCTGCTGATGACCCGCCTGGAGGGCGCGGTCCGGCTGGACGAGGACGGGCTGGAGTGGCGGATCGGGCTGCTCGCACGGCAGTTGCTGGACATCCACCGCGTCCCGGTGGCGGCGGCCGACCGGCCCAGGGAGTACGAGCCCTGGACCTCCGCCGACCGGGTGCGCGTCCCGGCGGACACCCGGCGGCCCGAGGTCTGGCGGCGGGCGGTCGACGTCATCCGGCAGCCGCCGCCCCCGTACGAGGGGTGCTTCCTGCACCGGGACTTCCATCCGGGGAACGTGCTGTTCAGCGGCTCGGGCGACGCGCTGCGGATCAGCGGGGTCGTCGACTGGGTGGAGACGTCGTGGGGCCCGGCCGCGCTCGACGTGGCGCACTGCTCGACGGCGCTCGCGCTGCTGCACGGGACCGGTGCCGCCCGGGAGTTCGTGGCGCGGTACACGGCCGGGGGCGGACGGCTCGGCGCCGGACTGCTCCACTGGCAGCTCATGGACGCGCTCGCGTACGCGCCGGACGCCGAGAAGGTCGCGGGGCCGTGGCGGGAGCTCGGGCGCACGGACCTGACGCCCGAGCTGCTGAGCGGACGGCTGGAGGAGTACATCGCGTCGCTGCTCGACGGGCAGACCGACTGAGAGGCGTCTAAGCCGCTTGAGCAGCCCAAAGGTTGTGCTCATTCACAAAATTGGCGCAAAATCGCTGGACCGGTCAAGGGGTGGTCTGCGTCGCCGAACAGGCGGGCACCGAAGGGCGAAGAGCGTCCGTAGACAGGACGAGGTCCCCGGGCACTCACCTGGGATGCCCGAGGACCTCTCTGTCCTTCGGATCCGTTCCGACGGCGACACTCCCCCGAGTGTGGTCGTCCCACCGAGCACCGGCGGCCCGGATCCGATGAAAAGATCTAATCAGCGCCCACCAACAGATCGCTAACATGTGGCCAACGGTCAACGGGGCAGCCGGTGGACGGGCAGTGGGGGAACCGGTGGAGTTCGGCGTGTGCGTGCGATTCGGCCTGCTCGGCCCGCTGACCGTGGGAGGCGAGCCCGTCGGCGGCGGCAAGGTCCGGTCACTGCTCGCCGCCCTCCTGATGCGGCCCGGCCGGGTCGTCCCCAGCGACGACCTGAAGCTGGCCCTGTGGGGCGACGAACCGCCCGCCTCCGCCACCGCGTCGCTGCACAACCACGTCGCCCGGCTGCGGCGGCTGCTCGACTCCGAGGACCGGGTGCGGGCGGTGCCGCCGGGATACGTGCTGCGGGTCGACCCGGGCGAGCTCGACACCGAGGTCTTCGAGGCCCACGCGCGCGTGGCGCTCGCCGCGCACAACCGGGGCGACTGGCCGGTGGTGGCCGAGGAGACCGCCGCCGCCCTCGCGCTGTGGCGCGGCGCGCCGCTCAGCGGGCTCTACGACCCGGCCGACGGCGAGCCCGCCCTCGTCCAGCGGCTCGGCGAGACCCGGCTGCTCGTCCTGGAGTGGAAGTACGAGGCGGAGCTGCGGCTCGGCCGCCATGAGGGGATCGGGCCGGAACTGGCGGCGCTGACCGGCCAGTTCCCGCTGCGCGAGGCCTTCCACCGGCAGCTGATGCTGGTGCTGCACCGCACCGGGCGGCAGGCGGAGGCGCTCGCCGTGCACCAGCGGCTGCGCCGCACCCTGGTCGAGGAGCTGGGCGTCGACCCGGGACCCGCCGTCCAGGAGGCGCACCGGGAGATCCTGCGGGAGCCCGCGCCGCGCGCCGAGCTGCCCACCCCGGCGCAACTGCCCCCCGCACCCGCCCATTTCACCGGCCGCGACGACCTGGTGGCGCAGCTGTGGGCCGCCCTGACCCAGCGGCACCCCGGGGCCCCCGCCGCGCGGCACGAGGGCGCGCCCACCGCCGCCCTCGCCGTGATCACCGGCATGGCCGGGGTCGGCAAGAGCGCGCTCGCCGTCCATGTGGCGCACGCCCTGCGCGAGGAGTTCCCGGACGGGCAGCTGTATCTGAACCTGCGCGGCGCGACCCCTGGGCTGCCTCCGCTCCCGCCGATCCAGGCGCTCGCCGCGCTGCTCAACGCGCTGGGCGTCGACTCCCGCAACGTGCCCGACACGCCCGACGCGGCGGCCGCGCTGCTGCGCTCCCGGCTCGCCCCGACCCGTACGCTCCTCGTCCTCGACGACGCGGCCTCCGCCGCCCAGGTGCGGCCGCTGCTGCCCGCCGGGGACGGCTGCGCGGTGGTCGTGACCAGCCGCTCGCCGCTGGCCGCGCTCGACGGCGCCACCCGCTTCCCGCTCGCCCCGATGACCGCCGACGAGAGCCTCGGCCTGCTCCGGGCCGTCTCCGGGCGCCAACTGGCCGACGGCGCGGCCCGGCTGGTCGAGCTGTGCGGGCGGCTGCCGCTGGCGCTGCGGGTCGCGGCCGCCCGGCTCGCCGCCCGCCGCGCGCTCAGCCCCGACGCGCTCGCCGGACTCCTCGACGCCGAGGACGGGCGCCTGGACCACCTGGAGTACGACGACCTGAGCGTGCGCCGCTCGCTCGCCGTCGCGCTCGGCGCGCTCGACCCGGACGCGGCGCTCGCCCTGCGCCGCCTGGGCGCGCTCGACCTGCCCGCGTACGAAGTCCCCGTCGTCGCCCGGCTGATGGGCCTGCCCGAGCAGCGGGCGGGGGCCGCGCTCGACCGCCTCGTCGAGGTGGCGCTCCTGGAGGAGATCTCGTACGGGCGGTACGCGCCGCACGACCTGGTGCGCGACTTCGCCCGTGAGCTGGCCGCCCAGGACGACGGCCGGGAGGCGGCCGTCGAGCGCGGGCTGCGCTGGTACGCAGAGGCCGCCCGGCAGAGCGGCCTGGCCCTGTCCCCGCCCGAGCGCGAGGGCCCCGCGCGCGTGCCCGAGCCCGTCGGCGACGCCGAGCCCTTCCCGGACACCGTCGCCGCGCTGGCCTGGGGGGACCGCGAACTGCCCGCCGTGGTGACGCTCACCGAGCGGTACGCGCGCAGCTCACCGACCGTGTTCCTGCTGGTCAGGGCGTACTTCAGCCATCTCCAGTACCGGGGCAAGTACGGCGCGCTGCGCCATCTCAACCGGTTCGTCCTGAGCGCCGCCCGGGCGAGCGGCGACCTGGTCGCGCAGGCGCACGCCATCGGGGACCTCGCCGGGGCGCACTTCCTGGCCAGCCGCATCGAGGAGGCGCTGGCCCTCAACGACGAGGCGATCGCGCTCTGGCAGGAGCTCGGGGAGCGGGGCCGCACCCAGCGCACCCTCGCCAACCGCGGCATGCTCCTGGAGCGCCTCGGCCGGCACGCCGAGGCCGCCGAGCCGCTGGAGCGGAGCCTGGCCCTGACCCGCGAGCTCGACGACGCGTACGGCGAGGCGATCATCCTCAGCCACCTCGGCAACCTGCACGAGCACACCGACGCCCGCGTGGCCATCGCCTACCACGAGCGCAGCCTCGCGACCGGCTGCCGCATCGGCAGCGAGCTCCTGGTGCACACCGCGCACTGCAACATCGGGTACGCGCACCTCACCCTGGGCGAATGGGCCGCCGCCGTCGGCCACTTCGAGCGGGCGCTGTGCATCCTCGGCGACCAGGGCGACTGGCACGGGCGCTCCCAGTCGTGGGTCGGCCTGGTCCGGGTCCTGGGCGAACTGGGCCGTACCGACGAGGCGTACGCCGCCTGCGCGGACCTGCTCGACCAGGCCGTCGAGCGGTGCGACGCGTACAGCGAGGGGCTCGGCAGGCGTGAGTACGGCCGTCTGGAGCGGGCGCGCGGGCGGATCGCCCAGGCCCGGGTCCAGTGGGAGCTGGCACTGACGGCCCTGGAGGGCGGCGACCCGAAGGCGCACGCGGAGGTGACGGAGCTGCTGGCGGGGCTGGACGAGGAGCCGGGTGTGAAGTCGGCCGCGGAAGTCGGGTGAAACATTCCCGGACCCTCGACGCGTCAATGAGGTGTAGGGGAGGTCAAAGGGTCGGGGGAGAGCATGAGAAAGCTGGGGCAGCCGAGGCAGCCGAAACAAGCGCGCACGGATGAGTTCCTGGAGTTCGCGTCGGGCCGAGCGAACCACCTCTTCCGCGCCGCGTGCCTGCTGACCAGCGGCGACACTCATCTCGCCGAGGACCTGGTGCAGGAGACGCTCGGGCGGATGTATGCGATGTGGGGTCGGATCTCCCGGATCGACAACCCCGCGGGATACGCGCAGACGATCCTCGTGCGCACGTTCCTCACCCACCGGCGACGCCGCTCGGCCGACGAACGGCCGATAGGGGAACTGCCGGACCGCCCCATGACCACGGACGAGGACCCGGCGCTGCGGCTCGCGCTGCTCGACGCGCTGGCCCGGCTCGCGCCCAAGGACCGCGCTGTGGTGGTCCTGCGGTACTGGGAGGACCGCAGCGTCGAGGAGACGGCGGAGGCGATGCGGGTCAGCTCGGCCGCGGTCCGCACCCGCTCGGTGCGCGCGCTGGCGAAACTGCGCGAACACCTGGGCGGCAGCCTCGCGGAACTCGCAGCGCTCTGACCCGCGAAACCAGGCACCAGGCAGTGCCCAACAGGCACCGCGCAAGACGAATCACGCACCACCGACCACGGAACACGAAGCGAGGAGTGGGGTTTCACCATGCCTTTTGAAGACCAGCTCGGTGACGCGATGCGCAGCACCGGCGACGGCTTCGTCCCGCAGGACAGCCGCGCGCTGCTCGACGGCGCCCTGATGAGCGGCCGGCGCCGACTGGCCCGGCGCCGGGCCGCCACGGTGACCGGCAGTGTGGTGGCGCTGGCCGCGGTGGGCCTCGGTGGCGCCTGGGCGAGCGGACTGGTCGGCGGCTCCTCCGGCGGCTCGGGGGGCTCCGGCGGTGCGTCCGCGTCCGTGGCGGCGCCGCCCAAGTCGACTCTTCCGGATCGGGTATCGGTCACCGCCGAGCAGATGATCAAGAACCTCATCTCGCTCCTCCCGCCCGGGAAGACCAGTGGCGAGCGGGGCAGTGGCGCGGGTCAGTCGGGCGACAAGTTCATGTCGCCGACCGCGTCGGTCGTCTTCGACGACGGCAAGGGCAAGGGGTCGATCGGGATCTCGCTGAGCACGATCGACCCGGCGGGCGAGAGCGCCACCGGGTATGTGACCTGCCCGTCGAAGGCGATCACGGACTACGACCACTGCACGGCCGAAGTGCTGCCCGACGGCTCGCGGTTCATGCTCTTCCAGGGGTACGAGTACCCGGACCGCCGCGAGGAGACGAAGAACTGGCGAGCCACGCTGATCACCCCGAAGGGCGTACTGGTCGACGCGACCGAGTACAACGCGGCCGCCGAGAAGGGCTCGACGACAAGCCGCGTCGACCCGCCGCTGACCGGAGCGCAGATGAAGACGCTGGTCACGGCCGGGGTGTGGAAGACGACCATGGCGGGCGCGAAGGTGCCGCGCTCGGAGTCGGTGCCCCGGGGCGAGCCGAGCGGGGCCTCGATGCAGCGCGAGCTGGTTGCCTCCCTGCCGAAGGGGCTCAAGGTCGTCGACCAGGGCAACGAGGGTGGCTATGCGTTCGCGGTCGTGGACGACGGCAAGGGCAAGAGCCTGGTCGGCATAAACGTCCAGCCCGGGATGGGAGACGTGCCGCTCCAGGGCACGGTGTCGACGCTGCCCAACGGGACCCGGGTCGGCGAGGAGCAGCGGCCGGGGGAGAAGGGCGGGGCGGGCGTGGTGTGGTGGACGGTCGACACGATCCGGACGAACGGCCTTCGGGTGGTGATCAGCGCGTTCAACACGGGGAACCAGAGCGCGCCTGCTACCCGGGCCACTCCGGCGCTGACCATGGCCCAACTGAAGGGGATAGCGCTGGATCCGAAGTGGGAGACGCTGCATTAGGGATGCGGTGAGTCGGGTGCGGGCCGGCGGGGTCTGGTCGGGCCCACGCGGCGGAGCCGCACATGCCACAGCCCCGTGCCTCTATTCGCCGCCGCCCCTGCCCGGCTCCCTACTTCGCCTCACTTCGCCTCCGAATACCGCTCCACCACCGTCGTCGTGAACGGGAACCTCACCGGGGTCTGGCCGAAGGCGATGCGGCCGGCCAGTTCGCCCGCCGCGCGGATCGCCTGCACGACCTGGGGGGCCTCCGCCTCGGGGCAGTGGACGATGACCTCGTCGTGCTGGAAGAAGACCAGCTCGGCCCGCCTCCCGGCGGTGGCGAGCTCCTGGCGCAGCGCGGCGAGCAGCAGCAGGGCCCAGTCGGCGGCGCTGCCCTGGACGACGAAGTTGCGGGTGAAGCGGCCCCGGGCGCGGGCGTTGGTGGACGCGTAGCCGGGGGTGAACTCGCCGTCCGGGGAGGTGAGTTCGGTGCCGCCCTCCTGGGGGAGGCCCGCCTCGCCGTCGTCGCCCGCCCCGGCCGCGGGTGGGCTGGTGCGGCCGAGCCAGGTCCGTACGAGACGGCCTTCCTCGCCCGCCTTCGCGGCGTCGTCGACGTACGCGACGGCCTGGGGGAAGCGGCGGCGCAGGGCGGCGAGGTTCTTGAGGCCGTCGCCGGAGGTCTGGCCGTAGATCGCGCCGAGGAGGGCGATCTTGGCGTGGTCGCGGTCGCCGGAGAAGGCGCGGTCGGACAGGGCGGTGTAGAGGTCGCCGTCGTGCCCGGCCACCTCCATCAGCCCCGGGTCGCGGGAGATCGCGGCGAGGACGCGCGGCTCCATCTGGTCGGCGTCGGCCACCACCAGGCGCCAGCCCTCGTCGGCCACCACCGCCTGCCGGATGACCTTGGGGATCTGGAGCGCGCCCCCGCCGTTGGTGGTCCAGCGGCCGCTGACCGTGCCTCCCGGGGTGTACTCGGGGCGGAAGCGGCCGTCGCGCACCCAGTCGTGCAGCCAGCTCCAGCCGTGCGCGGTCCAGATCCGGTACAGCTTCTTGTAGGCGACCAGCGGTGCCACGGCCGGGTGGTCGATCTCCTCCAGGGTCCAGCGGCGGGTGGAGGTGATGCGGATGCCCGCCTCGGCGAACGCCTTGATGACGTCGGCGGGCAGATCGGGCCGGACCCGGCGGCCGAAGGCGGCCGAGACCTCGTCCGCGAGCTCGGCGAGGCGGCGGGGCTCGCCGCCGCCCGCGTACCGCTCGCCGAGCAGGTCGTTCAGGAGGGCGCGGTGGACGTCCGCGCGCCAGGGCAGGCCCGCCCGGTTCATCTCGGCGGCCACCAGCATCCCGGCCGACTCGGAGGCGGTGAGCAGCCGCATCCGGCCGGGGTGCTCGGCCTTCTCGTGTCGCCGCTGCTGCTCCGCGTACACCTCGACCAGGGCTTCGAGGGGCAGGGCGGTGCCGCCGCTCGGCGGCTCGAAGAGGGGGGACTGGCGGCCGGGCTCGGCGGCGCGGGCGGGCGGGTCCGCCGGTACGGGCAGGTGGTGCAGCCGGGCCCAGGCGGCCGCGGCCGAGCGCGGTTCGCCGAGGCGGCCCTCGTGGCCGAGGAGGAGCAGCTCGGCGGCCTCGATGTCGTAGCACCGCTCGACGCGGACGCCGGCGGCGAGCAGGCGCGGGTAGACGTCGGCGGTGGAGCGCCACACCCAGCGCCCCACGCCGGGCCGCGACCGGACCGCCGCGGCCAGATCGGGCTCGTGTGCCACGGGCCCTTCGGGCAGCCCGTCCCGCCCGAGGGCGACGAGCCGCGCGCCGCCGTCCTCGGTGGGGTCCACCGCCCACTTCTCGTCCACGAGTGCGAGTGTGGCACCGGCCACTGACAACGGCGTTCCGCGGCGCGGGGGAGGGGCTACCAGCCGGTGCCCGCGCCCACCGCCTCCGCGTACACCGCCAGCGGGTCGAGCGGGGCGCGGCCGAGGAGGGTGTGGAGGTCGCCCGTGTCCGGGGTGGCGAGGAAGTCGCCGGCGATCGCCGAGTACGTGCCGACCAGCATCGGGACCTGGAAATCCAGGGCCCCGGACGCGGAGATCCGCTTGCGCGCCTCGGACAGGGTCTCCGGCTCGTACGCCGTTCCGGTCGCGGTGGCCAGTTCGGCGCCGCCGAGGGCGCGGGGGCCGGTCAGTTCGTAGAACCGGCCCGCGTGCGGGGCGGGGTCGAGGGCGACGCGGGCCGCGATCTCGGCCAGGTCGGCGCGGGCCACCGCCGCGAGGCGGCCGTCGGCCAGCGGCGCGGTGAGGCGGCCGTCGGTGCCGGGGGCGGCGAGGAGGGCGAGGAGCTCGGCGTACAGGCCGTTGCGCAGGACCGTCCACTTCAAAGAAGTGGACGCGCTCAGGCGGCGCTCGGTCCAGCGGTGGGCGAGGGCGTACGGCAGGTGGTCGCCCGCGCCGGTGAGGCTGGTGTAGACGACGTGCCCCACCCCGGCGCGCTCGGCCGCCGAGATCGCGGCGTCGTGGCGGGCGATGACGGTGTCGTCCTCGCCGTAACCGGCGGAGATCAGCAGCAGGGTGTCGATTCCGGCGAACGCCTCGGGCAGGGATTCGGGGTCGTCGAAGTCGACGCGCCGGGCGCCGGTCAGCGGCGCGCGCGTGCCGAGCACGACGTCGTCGCGGCCCGCGAGGCGTTCGGCGACGAGGTGGCCGAGACCGCCGGAGACACCGGTGACGAGCAGCATGGAGGACCCCCAGGAGATCAACGCGGACAGGATTCTGTTCGCGGTGGTGTTCGACAACTGCGACCATCGTCTGCGGTTCGGCACGCGCGCGTAAGGAGGCACTTCGATGTCAGTGGGGCACACGGAGGTAACCACCCCCGAGGGCCGGCGGGTGATCACCGACCCGGTGATCAGCTGCGAGACCCCGCAGGACGAGTGCGGGGTGCGCGATGTGCTCGACCGGCTCGGCGACAAGTGGTCGGTGTACGTGGTGGTCGAACTCGCCGCGGGCGTCAAGCGGTTCCGCCAGCTCCAGCGCGCCGTTCCCGGCATCTCGCAGCGGATGCTGACGCTGACCCTGCGGCGCCTGGAGCGCGACGGCCTGGTGGACCGGACGGTGTACCCGACGGTCCCCGCGCAGGTCGAGTACGAGCTGACGGCGATGGGCCACAGCCTCACCCACCTGGTCAAGGCGCTCGCGGACTGGTCGATCGGCCACCGGGACGCGATCGCGCAGGCCCGCCGGGACTGGGACGCGGCGCAGTGACGACGGTCGAGCGGGCGCTGGCCGCGGCGCTGTACGCCGAGTCCGACGCGGACCTGGACACCGGCGCGTCGCTGCTGGCCGCCGACCCGTCCGCCGACGCCGAGCTCGCCCTGCGCGGGCGGGAGCTGGTCGGGCGGGCGTGGGAGCGGGGCTGGCAGCCGGCCGATGTCGTACGGATGGTCCGGCGCGAGCTGGCGGAGCCGCACGTACGGCTGGCCGTGGAGCTCGTGCTCGTCCAGCTGAAGCGGTACGAGCGGCTGCCGGCCCGGTGGGCGGAGCAGGCCGAGGGGCTCGCGGACGCCGTCCGGGGCGCGGGCGAGCGGTCGGAGGACCGCTTCACGCGCGCGACGACGGTGCTTGAGCTGTACCGGCTGCTGTTGCGGCTGCCCGCGATCGAGCCGGTGGGGCCGGTGCCGGGCACGCCCGTGCACCTGCCGCCGGTGCACGGCGAGCCGAAGACGCTGACGCGGATCCGGGCGCTGCTCGCCAAGGCGGAGGCGACGGAGTTCCCGGAGGAGGCGGAGGCGCTGAGCACCAAGGCGCAGGAGCTGATGGCGCTGCACAGCATCGACGAGGCGGTGCTCGCGGCGGGCGGCCACCGGGGGGACGCGCCGGGGGCGTGCCGGATCGGGGTGGACGCGCCGTACGAGACGTCCAAGGCGATCCTGCTGGACGCGGTCGCCTCGGCCAACCACTGCCGGGCGGTGTGGAACGGGGACTTCGGCTTCTCGACGGTGGTGGGCTTCGAGGCCGACCTGGAGGCGGTCGAGCTGCTCTACACGTCGCTGCTGGTGCAGGGGACCGCGGCGATGACGCGGGCGGAGGCGGCGCAGCGGGCGGGCGGGCGCAAGCGGACGAAGACGTTTCGGCAGTCGTTCCTGCTGGCGTACGCGAACCGGCTCGGCGACCTCCTGTCGGCGACGGCCCGCCAGGTGGAGTCGACGGCGTCCACCACGCTGCTGCCGGTGCTGGCCACGCGCGCGGTGGCGGTCGCGGGGCGGGCGGAGGAGATGTTTCCTCGTACGGTACGGACGCGGGTTCGGGGGGCGACGGACGAGGCGGGTTGGCAGGACGGCACGACGGCGGCCAACCGGGCCCACCACGGCCCGGGCCGGCCTCGCTTGCCCTGACCCCACGTGCCGGGGCTGCGCCCCGTGTCCCCGTTCGTCTGCGGACCGTGCTGGGTTGCTCGCGCAGTTCCCCGCGCCCCTAGAAGCGTCCCTCCGGGCCGCCCAGGGGATTGCCGCGCAGCGGCATTTTTAGGGGCGCGGGGAACTGCGCGACCAGCCACCCACGGTCCGCAGACGAACGAGGGGGCCGGGGGCGCAGCCCTGGAGAAAACCGCCTTCACGCACCCCCACCCCCGGAGGGTTTAGGGAAGGGGCGGGGTGGGGCTGACTACTCTCGGCCCCATGACCTGGCTGCACGCCCTGAACGCCACCGCCCGGGCGGGGCTCAGCGTCGAGCGGCGGCGGCTGGAGCCCGCCGTCGCGCTGCGCGGGGCCGCCGGACTCGCCCTCGTCGTCGGCGTCAGCCTCGTCACCCTCGGCCCCACCGCCGCCGTCAGCTCCGCGTTCGGCGCGTTCCAGGCCGCCATCGCCACCTTCCAGCGCAGCTGGCGCCCCCGCCCGGTCCTGGCACTCGCGTCCGGCGCCAGCCTCGCCCTCTCCACCTTCCTGGGCTACCTCGTCGGCGCCCACTCCCCGTTCTTCCTGGCCCTGCTCGCCGCCTGGACGTTCGCCTCCGGACTCGCCTGGGCCGTCGGCCCCACCGCCGGGATCATCGCCTCCTCCAACGTGGCGATCATGCTGGTCACCGTCACCCTGCCCACCTCGATCCCGACCGCCGCCGGGCACGCCGCGATGATCGCCGCGGGCGGCGTCGTGCAGGCGGCCCTGGTCGTCCTCGTCCCGATCCGCCGCTGGGGCGCCCAGCGCGACGCGCTCGCCGACGCGCTGGCCGCCGAGGCCGACTACGCCCGCCGCCTCCGCCAGGACCCGCGCGCCGCGTTCGACCCCGAGCCCCTGATGACCGCCCGGCTCGCCGCCGCCGTCACGCCCCGGGAGGCCCGCCGCCGCCCGGCGGAGCTGCACGGCTCCCGGGGCGTGGCCGAGCGGATCCGGCCGGTCCTGGCCTCGCTCGCGGACCCCGCGCTCGGCGTGCCGGAGGAGGGCCCCGAGCGCGACCGGGTGCGCGAACTGCTCGGCGCCGCCGCCTCCGTGCTCGACGCGGCCGCCCGCGCGATCCGGCACGGCGAGGCCGTCCGCATCCCGGCGCCCGCCGAGGCCGCCCTCAAGACGCCCGACACCGGCGCGATCCTCACCGGCCCCGCCTTCCGCGCCGCCACCCGCCTGATCGCGCTGCTCGGCGACGTGGTGGAGACGGCCGAGGGCACCGGCGGCGACGGCTCCGAGCCGCTGCTGCGGCCCACCCTGCCCCGGCTCGTCCCGCTCGCCCTGCGCACCATGCGCGCCGAGCTGGGCCGCCGCGACTCCCCGGTCTTCCGGCACGCCGCCCGGGTCTGCGCGGTCGCCGCCGCCGGATACCTCCTGGGCAAGGCACTCCCGCTCGGCCACGGCTACTGGGCGCCGATGGCCTCCGTCATGGTGATGCGCCCGGACTTCTCGCAGACGTACTCCCGCGCGGTCGCCCGCTTCGGCGGCACCCTGGTCGGCGTCGCGCTCGCCACCGGCCTCGTCCAGCTCACCCACCCCGGCCCCGGCCTCTCGGCCGCGCTCGCGGTGCTCTGCGCGTTCCTGATGTACCTGCTGATGCGTACGGGATACGCGGCGGCCAGCGCGTGCACCTCCGCCTACGTGGTGTTCCTGCTCGGCACCGGCGGCCTCCAGTGGACCCAGACCGTCCCCGACCGGGTGCTGCTCACGCTGCTCGGCGGGGTGCTGGCGATGGCCGCGTACGCGCTCTACCCGGCCTGGGAGACGCCCCGGCTGCGCACCCGGCTCGCGGACTGGCTGGCCGCCTGCGGGCGGTACGCGGCGGCCGTAGCCGACCGGTACGCCGACCCCGCCGCGCCCGCCGACGAGGTGCGCCGGGCGCTGCTCGCCACCCGCGCGGCCCGGGTCGCCTGGCAGGAGGCGCTGGAGCGGGCCACCCACGAACCGGTGCGCCACCGGGGCCTGTCGCGGGCCGCTGCCGAGGGCGCCGGGCACGCGGTGGGGCAGCTCGGCCGGATCGCGATGCTGATGGAGGCGCACGTCCCCGAGCGCGGCGCGCCCCCGGTCCCGGCCGCCGCCGCGTTCGCCGGGGCGCTGCGCGGGGCCACCGAGCGGGGTGCGAAGGCGGTGCGGGAGCGGCGGGTGCCGCAGTGGGGCGAGGCGGAGAAGGCGCTGGCCGCGTGGGACGGCGAGGGGGCGCCCGACCGGTCCGACCGGGTCGTGCGCAAGGGCGCGGGCCTGCTGCTGCACTCCCTGGAGGAGCTTTCGGACGCGCTCGCCTCGCCCGCCCCGCCGATGGCCCTCAAGGACGCCCGGCCGCCGACGTCCTGACGGGGAGCGTCAGGGGGTCGGCAGGCCCGCCGTCGGGATGCCCGTCGGCAGCTTCCCGTCCAGCTCCGACTTGGTGAAGGTGTCGGTCTTGCCGCCCTCCCACTTCACCGTGAGGGTCTTGCCGTCGGCGCTCAGCGAGGGCATGCCCGCCGCGCGGTCGGTGTTGCCGTCGGCGCACTTCAGCTCGATCATCGCCATGCTGTTGTCGCTGACCGTGCCGCTGCACGTGTGTTCGCCGCCGAGCGCCACGTTCGTACCGCTGATCACCAGGGCGGTGGGCTTGCCCTGGAGGACGGCCGCCCAGGCGCCGGCGATGTCCTTGACGGCCACCTTGCCGCCGCTGCTGCCGTTGCCGCTGCCGCCGCTCGGGCTCGCGCTCTGCCCGGTGCCGCCGGTGTTCTTGTCCTTGGGCTTGTCGCCGTCGTCCGAGCTGGAGCACCCGGCAAGGGCGAGACAAGCGGCGAGGGCCACGGCGCCCGCCCCGGTACGTACATGCCTGCGCACTGCGAAATCCCCTTGCTCGGTCGGTTTCCGGACGCGTCAAGCTACCAGCGCGTGAACCAGGGGGGCGCGGGACGCGTCTATACCCAGTGGACGAGTAGTCCAACCCGGTGGAATGCCTGTAACGGCCCGAGTACCGCGCGTGCACGTGCATATGCTCATGCAGGCGCACATGAACACGGCTATGATCCGGGGCAGTTGACCTTTCACAGATGCACGTCTGCACATCCCCCGGGAGCGACCTTGCACCACGCGTACAACGGCATGGCGGCAACAGAGCTTCAGGGTGTCGTCTGGCAGAAGAGCAGGCACAGCAACTCCCAAGGGACCTGCGTGGAGTTCGCCCGGCTGCCGGGAGGAAGGGTTGCCGTCCGCAACTCGACGTTCCCGGACGGGCCCGCGCTGGTCTATACGAGGGCCGAGATCGAGGCGATGCTGCTCGGCATCAAGGACGGCGAGTTCGACCACCTGATCGCCGACTGAGCCCGCCGAAGTCACCGACCCCGGACACGCGAACGGGCCCCCATCAGGGGGCCCTCATGTCGTACGGGTGAGAAGTGGGTGTAGGAACTGGTCAGTCGGCCGGTTGGAGGCGGAACAAGGCCCAGACCACCTTGCCGCTCAGCGTCCCGGTGAGCGGGTGCCAGCCCCAGGAGTCGCTGAACGAGTCCACCAGGAACAGCCCGCGCCCCGACTCCGCGTCGCAGTCGTCCGACCCGGGCGAGGACGGGCTGTCCACGCTGGGGTCGCGCACCGCGCACACCAGCCGGCTGGTCCACCGCATCAGATGCAGCCGCACGGGCGGCGCGTCCGACTCGCGGGCGGTGTCGGCGGGCAGCGCGTGGCGCAGGGCGTTGGTGACGAGCTCCGAGACGACCAGGGCCACCTCGTCGAAGCGTTCCGACAGCTCCCACTGGCCGAGCGTCTTCTTGGTGAACTGTCTGGCGCCGCGCACGGCTTCGTAGCGGGCGGGCAGCCCACAGGAGGCGGAACTGGCCACGGCGGAGGGGTCGATGGGCGGGAGGGCCTGCCTTAAAGGCTCCAACGGCTCCAGCATGGTCGATCCATTCGTCCCCATGCGAGGCACTCCCGGGATTCGCGGCCGTGGCGGTACAGGCGAACGTGGCGTACAGCAGAACATCACGCTAGGCACAGCAGGACACAAGACGAGCACGCAGGTGCGCGGGGACCATGGTTCCGAATGCCCGCTCCTGATGCAAGGGCAGATGCACGTGCACGTGCCAGACCTGTCCAACCCCGTGGTGATTGTTGCTCATTTCTTCCCGAGGCCGATTTCGGAGCTTGACCATTTCCGTAATCGATTGAGTACGGGGTGAAGCGTTTTGGTGGCAGACTGCCGTGCACCGTCGGTTGGGGAGGGACAGCGAAGTGACCGCAGGAGAGTCGAGCGGGTCGGTGGTCCGGCGCATTCTGCTGGGCTCACAGCTCAGGCGCCTGCGCGAGTCCCGGGGCATCACCCGTGAGGCCGCCGGGTATTCGATCAGGGCGTCCGAGTCGAAGATCAGTCGTATGGAGTTGGGGCGGGTGAGCTTCAAGGCAAGGGATGTCGAAGACCTGCTGACGCTCTACGGGGTCACCGACGACGCCGAGCGCGCGTCGCTCCTGGGGCTGGCCAAAGAGGCCAACATCGCGGGCTGGTGGCACAGTTACGGCGATGTGCTGCCCGGCTGGTTCCAGACGTACATCGGTCTGGAGGGCGCGGCCTCCCTCATCCGGATCTACGAAGTGCAGTTCGTCCACGGCCTGTTGCAGACCGAGGCGTACGCCCACGCCGTCGTCCGGCGCGGTATGCCCAACGGGTCGAACGCGGAGATCGACCGCCGTGTGGCGCTGCGCCTGGAGCGCCAGAAGGCCCTCGTCTCCGAGCGGGCGCCGAGGTTCCACGCCGTCCTGGACGAGGCGGCGCTGCGCCGCCCGTACGGCGAACGGGACGTGATGCGCGGCCAGTTGAAACACCTCATCGAGGTATCCGAGCAGCCGAACGTGACACTCCAGGTGATGCCGTTCAGCTTCGGCGGACACGCGGGCGAGAGCGGGGCCTTCACCCTGCTGCGCTTCCCGGAGTCCGACCTCTCCGACATCGTCTATCTGGAGCAGCTCACCAGCTCCCTCTACCTGGACAAGCCGGAGGAGGTCGCCCAGTACGACAGGGCGATGGAACGGCTCCAGAAGGACAGTCCGGGCCCGGAGGAAAGCCGCGATCTTCTCCGTGGACTACTCCAACTCATCTGATACGTCAGTACGATGACGTCACATCAGGGTTGTGTACCAGAAGCGGGGGACACAGTGGACGCGACGACGAACACGTTCGCGACGGACACGGTGGCGGCGCAGTGGCAGCAGTAAGGGATGGCATGTCCTTCTTCACCGACCTGGCCCACCAGTACATCGACGGCGAGTGGCGCACCGGCAGCGGGTCGTGGGACATCATCGACTTCGATCCGTACAACGGGGAGAAGCTCGCCGCCATCACGGTCGCCACGGTGGATGAGGTCGACCAGGCCTATCGCGCGGCCGAGCGCGCCCAGGTCGGCTGGGGCGAGACCAACCCGTACAGCCGAAGACTGGTCTTCGAGCGCGCGCTGCGGATCACCGAGGAGCGCGAGCCGGAGATCATCGAGGCGATCGTCACCGAGCTCGGCGGCACCCGCCTGAAGGCCGGTTACGAGGTGCACCTCGCCAAGGAGTTCCTGCGCGAGGCGATACAGCTGGCGATACGGCCGGAAGGCCGGATCCTGCCCTCGCCCGTCGACGGCAAGGAGAACCGCGTCTACCGGCTGCCGGTCGGCGTGGTCGGGGTGATCAGCCCCTTCAACTTCCCCTTCCTGGTGACGCTGAAGTCGGTCGCACCGGCCCTCGCGCTCGGCAACGCCGTCGTGATCAAGCCGAACCAGAACGCCCCGGTGGTCGGCGGCGGCCTCATCGCCAAGATCTTCGAGGACGCGGGGCTGCCGGCCGGGCTGCTGAACGTGCTGGTCACGGATATCGCCGAGATAGGCGACGCGCTGATAGAGCACCCGGTGCCCAAGGCGATCTCGTTCGCGGGCTCCGACCGCACCGGCCGCCATGTGGCCGCCGTCGCGGGCAGCCACTTCAAGCGGGCCATCCTGGAGCTGAGCGGCAACAGCGCGCTGGTCGTCCTGGACGACGCGGACATCGACTACGCGGTCGAGGCGGCGGTTTTCAGTCGTTTCGTCTACCAGGGGCAGGTCTGTATGGCCGCCAACCGGGTGCTGGTGGACCGGAGCATCGAGCAGAAGTTCACCGAGAAGTTCTGTGCGCGGGTGGCGGCCCTCAAGACCGGCGACCCGGCCGACCCGGCCACCGACATCGGCCCGGTGATCAACAGCTTCCAGGCGGACGCGCTCACCTCGCTGGTCGACCAGGCCCTCGCCGAGGGCGCCACCGCGCTGGTCCGGGGCCGCACGCGCGGCAGCCTCGTCGAGCCGACCGTCCTGACCGGGCTGCCCGAGGACTCCCCGCTGCTGCGGCAGGAGATCTTCGGCCCGGTGGTGCTGCTGCTCTCCTTCGACGGCGAGGAGGAGGCGGTACGGATGGCCAACGACAGCCCGTACGGACTGAGCGGCGCCGTCCACACCGCCAACGTGGAGCGGGGCGTGCGGTTCGCCAAGCGGATCGTCACCGGGATGATCCACGTCAACGACTCGACCATCCAGGACGAGCCGCTGGTGTCGTTCGGCGGCGAGAAGTACTCGGGGCTCGGACGGCTGAACGGGGACTCGACGATCGAGGCGTTCACCACCCAGAAGTGGATCTCCGTACAGCACGGGAGGAGCCTCTTCCCGTTCTGAGCGACCAGGTGGTTGCTCTCGCGAACGGGTGAGGTCATAGGCTGAGGCGCATGTCAGCGATCCGTCTCCTCGTGCTCGGCGCGATCCGCCAGCACGGCCGGGCGCACGGCTACCAGGTCCGCAACGACCTGGAGTACTGGGGCGCCCACGAGTGGTCCAACGCCAAGCCCGGCTCGATCTACCACGCCCTCAAACAGATGGCGAAGGAGGGCGTGCTGCACGCCCACGAGATCGCGCCGAGCACGGCGGGCGGTCCGCCGCGCACCGAGTACGAGCTGACGGACGCGGGCTTCGAGGAGTATCTGAAGCTGCTGCGCGCGGCGCTGACCTCGTACGACCAGAAGATGGACATGCTCTCGGCGGCAATCGGCTTCATGGTCGACCTGCCGCGCACCGAGGTGGTGGCGCTCCTGCGCGACCGCCTGGAGCGCCTGGCGGCGTGGCGCGCCAGGGTGACGGAGCACTACATCCCCGAGGACGGCCCCGAGTCCCTCGGCCACATCGGCGAGATCATGAACATGTGGGTCCACTCGGCGGACGGTGAGGCGGAGTGGACGACCGGCCTGATCGCGAGGATCGAGGCCGGCGCGTACAGATTCGCGGGCGAGGGGAAGCGGTTCGTGGCGGTACTGGCGGACGGCGCCCCATAGGGGCGCGGGGCTGTGACATGTGCGGCTCCGCCGCGTGGGCGCGAGCAACCACGCACGATCCGCACTCGAACACGGCGCCCAGCGAAAACGGCGCTCCCCCCGCCCCACTCAGTGGTGGAAGGCCGTAGCCACAGACTCGTCCCGCCCGAGCGGACCGGACTGCCGCCGCAGCTCCGGCAGCAGCCGTCCCAGGTCCTCCACCAGCATCGCCGCCAGATCCGACGAGAACCCGTTCCGGCACACCACCCGCAGCACCGACAGATCCTCCCGGTGCGGCGGGAACGTGTACGCGGGCACCAGCCACCCCTTCTCCCGCAGCCGCCGCGACACGTCGAACACGTCGAACCGCTTCACCTCCGGCGCCGTCGTGAACGCGAACACCGGCAGCTCGTTCCCGCGCGTGAGCAGTTGGAAGTCGCCGAGCGACTCCACGCGCTCGGCGAGCGCCCGCGCCACGTCCCGGGTGGTCTGCTGCACCGCCCGGAACCCCTCCCGCCCCAGCCGCAGGAACGTGTAGTACTGCGCCACCACCTGCGCCCCCGGCCGCGAGAAGTTCAGCGCGAACGTGGGCATGTCGCCGCCCAGGTAGTTCACCCGGAAGACCAGCTCCTCCGGGAGCTCCTGCGCGGAGCGCCACAGGGCCCACCCCACGCCCGGGTACACCAGCCCGTACTTGTGCCCGGACGTGTTGATCGACGCGACCCGGGGCAGCCGGAAGTCCCACACCAGGTCCTCGTCCAGGAAGGGCGCCACCATCGCCCCCGACGCGCCGTCCACATGGACCGGTACGTCGAGCCCCGTACGCTCCTGCAACGCGTCGAGCGCCGCGCAGAGTTCCGCGATCGGCTCGTACGATCCGTCGAAGGTCGAGCCGAGGATCCCGACCACGCCGATCGTGTTCTCGTCGCACAGCTCGGCCGCCGCCTGCGGGTCGAGGTGGAAGCGGTCGCCCTCCATCGGGACCTGGCGCGCCTCGACCTCCCAGAAGGTGCAGAACTTCTCCCAGCAGACCTGGACGTTCACGCCCATCACCAGGTTCGGCACCGCGTCCCGCCCGGGATAGCGGTCCGCGTTCCGCTTCGCCCAGCGCCGCTTGAGCGCCATCCCGGCGAGCATGCACGCTTCGCTCGACCCTGTCGTCGAGCAGCCCACCGCCCCGGCCGGGTCGGGCGCGTGCCACAGGTCGGCGAGCATCGCCACACAGCGCCGCTCCAGCTCGGCGGTGCGCGGGTACTCGTCCTTGTCGATCATGTTCTTGTCCCGGCACTCCGCCATCAGCACCCCGGCCTGCGGCTCCATCCAGGTGGTGACGAAGGTGGCCAGGTTGAGCCGGGAGTTGCCGTCCAGCATCAGTTCGTCGTGGACGAGCTGGTACGCCGTGGAGGGGGCGAGCGGCCGGTCCGGCAGCCGGTGCCGGGGCGGCGCGGACGTCATGGAGCCGACCGGGTCGGCCTCCCCGTAGAACGGGTTGAGGGCGAGCCGCCCGTACTCCTTCTCGTACTGCTGCGTCTTCTTGTCGGCGCCCTGGTGCAGTGCCACGGCCGTCCCCTCCTCAGAGCTTCGTGATCACGACCGCCGTTCCGTACGCGCAGACCTCCGTCCCGACGTCGGCCGCTTCGGTGACGTCGAACCGCATCATGAGGACGGCGTTCGCCCCACGCGCGCGTGCCTGCTCGACCAGGCGCTCCATGGCCTGGTTCCGGGTCTGCACAAGCGTCTTCGTCAGCCCCTTCAGCTCGCCGCCGATCATGGACTTCAGCCCGGCGCCGATCTGGCTGCCGAGGTGGCGCGAGCGGACGGTCAGGCCGAAGACCTCGCCGATGACCTGCTGGACCTGATAGCCGGGTACGTCGTTCGTCGTCACGACCAGTACGTCGGACTGCGCGCCCTGCCCGCCGCCGTATTCCTCGATGCCCATGTGTCGCCTACCTCCTGGAGAACCCTGGGACCCAGCTTTGTACCCGCCCGGGCACAGCGCATCCCCAGGAACCCGGTGGAACCTGGATTGGGCCGAACGCGTTGATAGCTTTGGCCCCGTCAACGCGCGCTTACGCGCGCCCCCCGCCCAGACCCCTGACCCAGGAGCCCGGAACCCGTGACCAACCTCGCACTCGGTCCGAGCTGGCTGGACCCCGACCAGCTGCTGTCGTCGTTCGGCCTGGCCGGTCTGCTGGTGATCGTCTTCGCCGAGTCCGGCCTGCTCATCGGCTTCTTCCTGCCGGGCGACTCGCTGCTGTTCACCACCGGTCTGCTGGTCACCAGCGGCAAGATCGACCACCCGCTGTGGCTGGTCTGCCTGCTGGTCGTGGCCGCGGCCGTCGTGGGCGACCAGGTGGGCTACCTGTTCGGCCGCAAGGTCGGACCCTCGCTCTTCAACCGGCCGGACTCCAAGCTCTTCAAGCAGGAGAACGTGGAGAAGGCCCACGAGTTCTTCGAGAAGTACGGCCCGAAGTCGCTGGTGCTGGCCCGGTTCGTGCCGATCGTGCGGACGTTCACGCCGATCATCGCGGGCGTGAGCCGGATGAACTACCGCTCCTTCATCACGTACAACGTGATCGGCGGCACGCTGTGGGGCGCGGGCGTCACGCTGCTCGGCGCGGCGCTCGGCAACGTCGAGTTCGTGCACAAGAACATCGAGCTGATGCTGGTCGCGATCGTGCTGGTCTCGGTGGTCCCGATCGCGATCGAGTTCCTACGGGCCCGCTCCAAGTCGAAGAAGGCGGGTCCGGGGGCGTCCGGGCCGTCGGGTTCTCCCACCCCTCAGCGCAGGCGCCACGCAAAGCGCTGAGCCTCGCGTACGGGCGCGCCCCCAAAGGGGCGCGGGGCTGTGTCATTGTGCGACTCCGCCGCGTGGGCGCGACCAGCCCCCCACCGGCCCGCAGACAAACCTCAGAACCCTCGGGTCCGCTTCGCCGCCTTACGGGCGGCTCCCGGCGCCTTGAGGAACATCCGGGACATCTCGCTCCCGAGGTTCACCCCGATCGCGATGGCCATCGCCAGCGCCGCCGCCTTGGCGATGTTGGCGAGGCCCTGGTCCCGGTGGTTCTGGGCGATCGCGAGCACGCCGAAGTACGTGGCGGAGCCGGGCAGCAGCGGCCCGATCGCCGCCGTCACGTACGGCAGCGCCGAGGTGTTGCGGTAGCGTGCGACCAACTGCCCGAACAGGCCGACCAGCCCCGCCGCCACCGCCGTCGCCATGATCGGCGAGCCCTTCGCGGTGACCGCGATCGACGCGTAGATCACCCAGGCGATCCCGCCGTTCACCGTCGCGATCCACACGGTGGAACGTTCCTGCTGGAGCAGGACGGCGAAGGTCAGACACAGCGCCATCGAGGCCAGGGTCTGCACGATCGGGCGCTCGATGGGGCTCAGCGCCCCTTCCGGGTTGAGCTTGGCGTCGACCTGGAGTCCCCCGTACAGCACGGTGAGGACGCCGATCACGATCGCCACGAAGAAGTACGTGACTTCGAGCAGGCGGGCCGAGGCGGTGATGTAGAAGCCGGTCAGGCCGTCCTGGACGGCGGCCACCAGCGCCCGCCCCGGGATCAGGGCGAACAGCCCACCGGTGATCACCGCCGAGGGCCGCAGGTCCCAGCCGAGCAGGCTGAGCGCCACACCCATCGCCGCCGGCGGCATCGCCGCCACCACGAACTGGTAGAACTCGGGCAGCCCGCGCGCCGCGCAGAGCCAGGCCAGCCGGTCGCCGAGGATCGCGCCGGCCGCGGCCACCAGGAACACCGTGACGCCGCCCCCCACCAGCACGGAGGCCGCCCCGGCGAGCCCGCCCGCGGCCGTGGTGAGGACCCAGCCGGGGTACGGGTGCCGGTTGCGGCGGATCTCGGCGAGGCGGCGGTAGGCCTCTTCGAGGGTGACGTCGTGGTCGGGGCTGGTCATGTCCGTGACGAGCCGGTGGACGGCCGCCAGACGCGTGTAGTCGGTGCCCCGGCGGCGTACCGTCCGGTTCGCCGTGACCGGGTCGTCCACCAGCGACGGCTGGTGGGTGATGGAGAGCAGGGTGAAGGTCACCGTCGGCTCGCAGCGGTCCAGGCCGTAGCTGCGGCAGATCGCGAACATCGCCGCCTCGACGTCCTCCGCGCCCTCGCCGCCCGCCAGCAGCAGCTCGCCGATACGCAGCGTCAGGTCGAGCACGCGCGGCACGGCGGGCCCGGCCTCGTCGGCCTTGGGGGCTGTCTCCGGCACCGGCCGCTCGCCCACCGGCATCCGCAGCATGGTGCGCATCCGGTCCTGCCAGGGCGCGTCCTTGGAGAGCCGCACCAGCGGCAGCCCGGCGGTGGTGACCATCGCGGGCGGGGCCTCGCGGGCCGAGTAGGTGAGGGGCGGCGCGAAGGCGGAGACGGGCTGCTCGACGACCGGCTCGGGCTCCGGCACCCCGGCCGGCAGCGCGAACTCGGAGGTCGGCGCGTCCTCCTCGGGGGGCCCGGGCTGCTCCACCCCGTCGGGAGCCGCGAAGGCGCTGCGCGCCTCGTCCGAGGGCGGCTTGCGCTCCTCCGGCACCTGCTGCTCAGCCACCCCTTACCTCCCTCCGGTCCCTTCCGTACGCATGCGTGTGCCCAGTATGTGGGCGATCATCAAGTCGTACGACAACGGGCGGCGCACCCCGGAAGGTGCACCGCCCGTCGTCGTACGGGTGAGAGACGCGTCAGTGCGCGCCGCCCTGCGCCTCGAGGCGCTTGTAGGAGGCCTTGATCTCTTCCTCGGCCTCGGCGCGGCCGACCCAGTTGGCGCCCTCGACGGACTTGCCGGGCTCCAGGTCCTTGTAGACCTCGAAGAAGTGCTGGATCTCCAGGCGGTCGAACTCCGACACGTGGTGGATGTCGCGCAGGTGCTCGACGCGCGGGTCGGACGCCGGCACGCAGAGCAGCTTGTCGTCGCCGCCCGCCTCGTCGGTCATGCGGAACATGCCGATGGCGCGGCAGCGGATCAGGCAGCCCGGGAAGGTCGGCTCGTCCAGGATGACCAGCGCGTCCAGCGGGTCGCCGTCCTCGCCGAGGGTGTTCTCGACGAAGCCGTAGTCCGCCGGGTAGCTGGTCGAGGTGAAGAGCCGACGGTCCAGGCGGATCCGGCCGGTCTCGTGGTCCACCTCGTACTTGTTCCGCGAACCCTTCGGGATCTCGATGGTGACGTCGAACTCCACGGGTGGCTCTCCTCAGTGATCAGCACATGCATGGGACGGTTGCTGCGCCCCCGGGCCGGGCCCGGGACGTTCAGCCGGACGGGCCGCCGGTGCTGACCCGGAGTGCCATGTTCGCGGCAAGACGCAGTTCTGGTGATTAAGTGTCCCTCACGCAGGTGTGTGATCGCGAAAGGGGCTGGTCCTCGGTGCCGGGACCCAAGACATGGCAGCTCATGGCGGGTGCGGCTGCGGTAGGCCTGGCGGTGGCGGCCGGAGCGGTGGCCACGGCCGGTCCCTGGGACTCGGGTCAGCGTACGGCCGAGCGCGACAAGGCGGCGGCCGCTCGTCAAACAGGTGGCGCACATCACCTGGGCGCGCCCCCCGCACCGGCGCCCGCGCCCAGCGCGAGGGGCGTGCTCGCCGCGCTGAGCGCCCCCGCGAACGCCCCCGCGGACACCGCGCTCGACCAGGTCCTCGGCCCCCTGCTCGCGGCGCCCGGCCTCGGCCCGCAGCCGGCCGCCGCGGTGTACGACACGGCCACCGGCAAGCAGCTCTACGGGCAGCGCGCGGACACCGCCATGACGCCCGCCTCCACCGTCAAGATCGCCACCGCGGTCGCCGCCCTGTCGGCGCTCGGCCCCGACCACCGCATCCCCACCACGGTCGTCGCCCCCGCCACCGGCAACTTGCTCACCCTCGTCGGCGGCGGCGACCCCACCCTCGGCAAGGACGGTCTGCGCGCGCTCGCCGACGCCACCGCCCGCGCCCTGCGCACCCGGGGCTTCACCGACGCGGCCCTCTCCTACGACCTCTCCCGCTACAGCGGGCCCGAGCTGCACCCCATCGGCCCGAACGAGAACATCGCGCCCGTCGTCGCCCTGATGACCGACGAGGGCCGTACCGGGGGCACCTCCCAGGCTTTCGGCTCTGGGGGAGGCAGCTCCAGCGGGCCCGCCCCGCGCACCGGGGACCCGGCGGGCGACACCGCCCGTATGTTCGCCTCCCTGCTGCGTGAACGCGGCATCACCCTCACGGCCCCGCCCGCGCCCGGCAAGGCCCCGCAGGGCGCCACCGAGCTCGCCCGCACCCTCTCCGCGCCGCTCTCGGAGCTGGTCGAGCGGATGCTGACCAACAGCGACAACGACCTCGCCGAGGCGCTGGCCCGCCAGACCGCCCTCGCGGCCCGGATCCCCGCCGACTTCGGCGGGGCCGCCAAGGCCGTCGCCGCCCGGCTCGCCGCACTCGGCCTGCCGCAGGCCGCCACCGCCCGGTTCGCCGACGGCAGCGGCCTCAGCCGCGAGAACCGGGTCAGCGCCCAACTGCTGACCCTGCTGCTCGCCCGCGCCGCCGACCCCGCCCACCCGGAGCTGCGCCCGGTCCTCACCGGTCTGCCGGTCGCCGGGTTCACCGGCACCCTGCGCGCCCGCTACGGGGCCACCTCCTCGGCCACCGGCCTGGTCCGCGCCAAGACCGGCACCCTCTCCGGCGTCAACGCGCTCGCGGGCACCGTCGTGGACGCCGACGGCCACCTGCTCACCTTCGCCTTCCTCGCCGCCGACACCCCCGGCCCCGACCCGGCCCAGCGCGCCCTCGACAGGCTCGCCGACCAACTGGCCCGCTGCGGCTGCCATGCCGCCCCCGCCCCGTAAGCCCTCGGCTTCAACCCTCCTCCCCTGGAGGAGGGGACAACGTACGGTTGACGCATGACAGGCATCGGTGGTGCTGCTTCTGCTGGGATGGTCGACTGGAACCTCGCGGTGGCGACCGCGACCCGACTGGTGAGGCCGGGCCCCGACGTGAGCCGGGACGAGGCGCGCGCCGTCGTCGCCGAGCTGCGCCGGCACGCCAAGGCCTCCGAGGAACACGTACGGGCCTTCACCCGGATGATCCCGGACAGCGTGCGGCCCGCCGACACCCCCGTCCTCGTGGTCGACCGCGCGGGCTGGGTCAAGGCCAACGTGGCCGGCTTCCGGGAAGTGCTGAAGCCGCTGCTCGACAAGATGCAGGAGCGCCGGGGCAGCAGCCCGGGCGGCGCCGTGCTCGGCGCGGTCGGCGGCAAGGTCACCGGCGTGGAGCTGGGCATGCTGCTCAGCTTCCTGTCCTCGCGGGTCCTCGGGCAGTACGAGACGTTCGCGCCCGCCACCCGCGAGCTCCCGGCCGGGGAGAACGGCGGCGGCCGCCTCCTCCTGGTCGCCCCCAACATCGTCCACGTGGAGCGCGAGCTCGACGTCCACCCGCACGACTTCCGGCTCTGGGTGTGCCTGCACGAGGAGACCCACCGCACCCAGTTCACCGGCGTGCCCTGGCTGCGCGACCACCTCGAAGGCGAAATCCAGTCATTCCTCGGCGAGACCGACGTCGACCCGATGACCGTCCTCGAGCGGCTGCGCGAGGCCGCCCAGTCGCTCACCGGAAGCCGCCCCGAGGGCGAGGAGGGCGAGAGCGGCCGCTCCCTGGTCGAGCTGGTGCAGACCCCCGCCCAGCGCGAGATCCTCGGCCGCCTCACCGCCGTGATGTCGCTGCTCGAAGGCCACGCGGACTTCGTGATGGACGGGGTGGGGCCGCAGGTCGTGCCCTCGGTGGCCGAGATCCGCGAGAAGTTCCAGCAGCGCCGCGCCAAGGGCGCCTCCCGCCTCGACCAGGCCCTGCGCAGGCTGCTCGGACTGGACGCGAAACTGCGCCAGTACCGCGACGGCGAGCGGTTCGTACGGGCCGTCGTCGACCAGGTCGGCATGGACGGCTTCAACCGGGTCTGGACCTCGCCCAACACGCTCCCCACCAAGTCGGAGATCGCCAAACCGGCGGACTGGGTCGCGCGGGTGCACCGCAGGACGGAGGGCTGATCCGGCGAGCGCCGACCGCACCCACGTACCCGGGGCCCACAGGTGTCCCCCGGAAATGCGCAGGATCACCCATCCGAGGGACCGTAGGGCATGGGTAGGCGTGCAATGCTCGGGTATCGGCTCGGTTCTGTCACCATCTACGCACTCTGTGTGACCGATCTTTTCCCTCGTCCCGAGGCACCCCCCAACTTCACCGAAGGGCACCGGACATGGGTCCCCATCCTGCGGTCGCGGCGATACGCCTGGCGGTCCGCCGCGTACTCCACGACGTACTGCACGACGCGCTCGTCCTCAGCGACGGCCGCACCCCACCCCCCGACACCTCCCCCCGCGACCACGCGCGCGAGGGCGACGACAGCGGCCCCCTGGTCCTCGTCGCCTGCTCGGGCGGCGCCGACTCCATGGCGCTCGCCTCCGCCCTCGCCTTCGAATCCCGCAAGCTCTCCGTCCGCGCCGGCGCCGTCACCGTCGACCACGGCCTCCAGCCCGGCTCCGACCAGCGCGCCGCCGAGGTCGCCGCCCGGCTCACCGCGATGGGGCTCGACCCGGTCGAGGCCGTCGCCGTGAAGGTGGGCCGCGAGGGCGGCCCCGAAGCCGCCGCCCGGGACGCCCGCTACGCCGCCCTGGACGCCGCCGCCGAGCGCCACGGCGCCGCCGCGATCCTGCTCGGCCACACCCGCGACGACCAGGCCGAGACGGTTCTGCTCGGCCTCGCCCGCGGCTCCGGCACCCGCTCCCTGTCCGGCATGGCCGCCGTCTCCGGCGCCCACGGCCGCTACCGCCGCCCCTTCCTCCAGATCGACCGGCACACCGCCCGCAAGGCCTGCCTGGTCCAGTCGCTGCCCGTCTGGGACGACCCGCACAACGCCGACCCCGCCTACACCCGCTCCCGGCTGCGCCACGAAGGCCTGCCCGCCCTGGAGAAGGCCCTCGGCAAGGGCGTAGTGGAGGCCCTTGCGCGCACCGCTGAGCTCTCCCGCGACGACGCAGACGCCCTGGACGCCTGGGCCGCCGACGCCGACCCGTCCGTCCGGGACGACGCCGGCGAGCTGCTGTGCGGAAAGCTCTACGCGCTGCCCGCCGCGGTCCGCCGCCGGGTGCTGCGCAAGGCCCTCATCCACGCCGGTTCCCCCGCCGGCTCGCTCTTCGCCCGCCACGTCGAGGAGGTCGACCGGCTCATCACGAGCTGGCGCGGCCAGCGGGCCATCAACCTCCCCGGGCGCGTCGAGGCACGGCGGCAGGGTGGCAGACTGGTCATCCGGCAGAGCTGAGCTCACGTACGTACAACGAAAGTGGCCCGGGTGAACGAGAAGGACATGGGCACCGACCTCCAGTCGGTGCTCATCACCAAGGAAGAGATCGACGCCAAGCTGGCCGAGCTGGCCGCGAAGATCGACGCGGAGTACGCGGGCAAGGACCTCCTGATCGTCGGCGTCCTCAAGGGTGCCGTGATGGTCATGGCGGACCTGGCGCGCGCGCTGTCCACCCCGGTCACCATGGACTGGATGGCCGTCTCCTCCTACGGCGCGGGCACCCAGTCCTCCGGCGTCGTCCGCATCCTCAAGGACCTCGACACCGACATCAAGGGCAAGCACGTCCTGATCGTCGAGGACATCATCGACTCGGGCCTCACGCTGTCGTGGCTGCTCTCCAACCTCGGATCCCGCGAGCCCGCCTCTCTCGAGGTCTGCACGCTGCTCCGTAAGCCGGATGCCGCAAAGGTCGCGATCGACGTGAAGTGGATCGGATTCGACATTCCGAATGAATTCGTCGTCGGCTACGGCCTCGACTACGCCGAGAAGTACCGCAATCTCCCCTTTGTCGGGACGCTGGCTCCGCACGTCTACGGCGGCTGAGCCGGGAACCCGGTCGGGAACCCAGAGCCCCCTTCCCGCGTTGGAGCTTGGGAAGGCGGGTTTGCCAGCCGTCCCTTGCGGCCGCGGGTGACAATGCTGGGGTACCGTCCGAAGAACAGTCTTTACTCACAGCAGCATTTACCTACGGGCAGGAGGGACGGGGCGTTCTCGCTCCGTATGGATGGACGTGAAGCGATACTTCCGTGGGCCGGTCATGTGGATCGTGCTGGCCGTCCTCGCCGTGGTCGTGTTGATGCAAGTCGTCGGCTCGTCGGGCGGCTACAAGACGGTGGACACCTCCGAGGTCGTCCAGGCGATCGACAAGAACCAGGTAGACGAAGCCAAGATCACGACCGGCGACGAGTCGGTCATCAAGGTCGACCTCAAGGACGGCCAGAAGGTCAAGGGCGCCAACAAGATCCAGGCGAGCTACATCGGCGACGCCCAGGGCACCAACCTGGCCAACAAGCTGCAGGGCAAGTTCGACAGCGGAGACCTGACCAAGGGCTACACGGTCTCCCCCTCGAAGCAGAACCCGATCGTGGGGATCCTGCTCTCGCTGCTCCCCTTCGTCCTCATCGTCGTCGTCTTCCTGTTCCTGATGAACCAGATGCAGGGCGGCGGCTCCCGGGTCATGAACTTCGGGAAGTCCAAGGCCAAGCTCATCACCAAGGACACCCCGAAGACGACGTTCGCCGACGTGGCCGGGGCGGACGAGGCCGTCGAGGAGCTCCACGAGATCAAGGAGTTCCTCCAGGAGCCGGCGAAGTTCCAGGCCGTCGGCGCCAAGATCCCCAAGGGCGTGCTGCTGTACGGCCCGCCCGGCACCGGCAAGACCCTCCTCGCGCGCGCCGTCGCGGGCGAGGCCGGCGTCCCCTTCTACTCGATCTCCGGCTCCGACTTCGTCGAGATGTTCGTCGGTGTCGGCGCCTCGCGTGTGCGTGACCTCTTCGAGCAGGCCAAGGCGAACGCCCCGGCGATCGTCTTCGTCGACGAGATCGACGCCGTCGGACGGCACCGCGGCGCGGGCCTCGGCGGCGGCCACGACGAGCGCGAGCAGACGCTCAACCAGCTGCTCGTCGAGATGGACGGCTTCGACGTGAAGGGCGGCGTCATCCTGATCGCCGCCACCAACCGGCCCGACATCCTCGACCCGGCCCTCCTGCGCCCCGGCCGCTTCGACCGCCAGATCGCGGTCGACCGCCCGGACATGCAGGGCCGTCTGGAGATCCTCAAGGTCCACCAGAAGGGCAAGCCGGTCGCCCCGGACGTCGACCTCTCGGCCGTCGCCCGGCGCACCCCCGGCTTCACCGGCGCCGACCTGTCGAACGTGCTGAACGAAGCGGCGCTCCTCACGGCGCGCAGCAACCAGAAGCTGATCGACAACAACATGCTGGACGAGGCGATCGACCGCGTCGTGGCGGGCCCGCAGAAGCGGACCCGGATCATGTCCGACAAGGAGAAGAAGATCACCGCGTACCACGAGGGCGGACACGCCCTGGTCGCGGCCGCTTCCCCGAACTCGGACCCGGTCCACAAGATCACGATCCTGTCGCGCGGCCGGGCCCTCGGCTACACGATGGTCCTGCCGGACGAGGACAAGTACTCGACCACGCGCAACGAGATGCTCGACCAGCTCGCCTACATGCTGGGCGGGCGCGCGGCCGAGGAGCTCGTCTTCCACGACCCGACCACGGGCGCGGCGAACGACATCGAGAAGGCCACGGCCACCGCCCGCGCGATGGTCACGCAGTACGGCATGACCGAGCGGCTCGGCGCGATCAAGTTCGGCGGCGACAACACGGAGCCGTTCCTGGGCCGTGAGATGGCGCACCAGCGCGACTACTCGGAAGAGGTCGCGGCGCTCGTCGACGAAGAGGTCAAGAAGCTCATCGAGACGGCGCACAACGAGGCCTGGGAGATCCTCGTCGAGAACCGCGACGTCCTCGACAACCTGGTCCTCCAGCTGCTGGAGAAGGAGACGCTGGGCAAGGAGCAGATCGCCGAGATCTTCGCCCCCATCGTCCGGCGCCCCGCGCGTCCGGCCTGGACGGGCTCGTCGCGGCGCACGCCGTCGACCCGCCCCCCGGTCCTGTCGCCCAGGGAGCTCGCCCTGACCAACGGCGCCTCGACCGCCAACGGCGCGGCCCCGACCGACTCGGTCCCGACCGAGCAGCTCCCGGGCGTGGAAGACCGCCCCGAGAGCTGACCCCCGGCTCCTCGGACCCGGAATGCACTCCGCGCCCCCCAGGTTTTAGCCTGTGGGGGCGCGGCGCTGTCGTGCGCCCGTGCACACGAACGAGGAACGAGGCACAGATGACCGACCCGGTGACGCTGGACGGCGAGGGCCCCATCGGCGAATTCGACGAGAAGCGCGCCGAGGCCGCCGTGCGCGAGCTCCTCATCGCGGTCGGCGAGGACCCGGACCGGGAAGGGCTGCGGGAGACGCCGGGGCGGGTCGCTCGGGCGTACCGGGAGATCCTGGCCGGGCTGCGGCAGGAGCCCGAGGACGTCCTGACGACGACGTTCGACTTGGGGCACGACGAGATGGTCCTGGTAAAGGACATTGAAATCGTATCTTTGTGCGAGCATCATCTGCTGCCGTTCCACGGAGTGGCCCACGTCGGCTACATCCCGGCTGAGTCGGGCAAGATCACCGGCCTGTCGAAGCTGGCCCGGCTGGTGGACGTGTACGCCCGCCGTCCGCAGGTCCAGGAGCGCCTGACCACGCAGATCGCGGACTCCCTGATGCGCATTCTGGAGGCGCGGGGCGCCATCGTCGTGATCGAAGCCGAGCACATGTGCATGTCGGTGCGTGGCATCCGCAAGCCGGGCGCGAAGACCACGACGTCGGCGGTCCGCGGGCAACTGCGGGAAGCGTCGACCCGGGCCGAGGCGATGAGTCTGATACTGGCGCGGTAGACCGGTTTGTCAGTGGCGCCCGGTACGGTCCCGGATCAGGGGAAGTCGATCGTTGATCCGGGGGGACTGCGATGGGGTACGGGGTTCCGAGCCGTCAGACGGTGAACGTGGTCGGCGGACGGGCACGCGCGCGGGACGTCACCTTGGGCGCCCGTCTGTGGACGCTCGACGGGAAGTGCAGCGTGCAGACCTCTGTGATGGAGGTGAGCGCGGCCAAGGCGCGCGAGGTCGTGGATGTCGTGACCGACCACACGACGTTCTCCGTGGCCCCTGATGCCCTGCTCGGGACTCCCGACGGCTGGGTGCACGCGCGGGATGCCGCGGGGACCGTGCTGGCGTGGACACCGGCACGCAAATGGCGCCGGGAACGGCTGACGATCCGGCCCGGGCGTCAGTTCGGCTACTTCCTGGGAGCGACCTGCGCGGACGGAACGGTCGGCAAGAACTACGTTTCGCTCGTGGTCAACGACGAGGAGTTCGCCGCCCGGTACGCGGCAGCGCTCACCGCCGCCACCGGCCTGGCGGCACGGCTGGAGCCCGTCACCCGGCCGTCCGGCTACTTGGGGAGAGACCTGCCGGGCTTTCGGGTGCGCGTGGTCTCGTCGTACCTCGCGGACCTGCTGCGCCAGTACGTCGGCGGGGATGCGCACCACCTGCGCCAGAGCTTCCCGCGCGTCGTGCTGCGCGAACGGGAGGTGTTCGAGGGATTTCTCGACGGCTATGTCGACGGGGACGGCTGCCGCGTCCGGCGGTGGCCCGCGCGGGTCGTCGTCAGTGCCAACGTGCCGTTTCTCGCGGAGATCGCGAAGGTCGTGGGGGCACGCTTCACGCCCCGCACCGACGGCAAGGTGTCCCGCCTCGTGCTGGCCGACAGCTGGCCCGCACGCGGCACGTTCCGCACCGAGAGGCACCCGCTGGAGCTGACGGAGTCGGCATGGGCCGAAGTGCACGAGGTGCGCTTCCGCGCCGTGCCCGACAAGCCGTTCACGCTCTACGACTTCCGGCTGGAGCCGCACCCCACCTTCCCGGTGAACGGCCACCTCGTACGCCAGGAGTGGTGACCGGGGCCAGGAGGCGCCTCCTCACGCCACCGGCGCCGTGCCCTCGTCCTCGTCGTCCGGGAGTTTGCAGACGCGTTCCAGGAAGAACGCCGCCGCCACGACCGCGATGCCGGCCGCTACCGAGAAGCCCGCGTAGATCGCCTGGTCGCGGCGGGCCGGGATGTCCAGGGAGTCGAGGAGGAAGACGCCCGTTCCGCCGTACATCCCCGAGACCAGGGCGGCCACCAGGGCGCTCGACTGGCCGAAGACCACGGCGCGGGCCGCCATCAGGGGCTCCACGCCCTTCGCGCCGGGGCGGCGCTCGCGCTGGGCGCGCAGCCGGGAGCGGATGGACAGGGCCGTGGCGAGGAGGATGACCGCGATCACGGTCAGCACGATCGGCGCGGCCAGCGGGACGCTCGGCAGGGTGCCCAGGGAGTCCCACAGCCGGGCCCCTGCCCAGGAGAGCACTCCGGCGACGGCGAAGAGTCCCGCCAGTACGCCCAGCCTCAGTTGTTTCACCGAAGAGTGCCCTTCGTGTCGGAACCTACTCGCCGTCAGCAGCCTAACGACTACTCGGGCAGGCGGAGTTCCAGGTCGGGGCGCGGCAGCACGCCTTCGCGGCCGATCGCGTCGAGCAGCGCGGCGACGGGACCGCGGCCGGGGAGCTGGGCCTGCGGGTCCACGTCGTGCCAGGGGGCGAGGACGAACGCCCGCTCGTGGGCGCGCGGGTGGGGCAGTGTCAGGACCGGGTCGTCCAGGACGAGATCGGCGTAGGCAACGATGTCGACGTCGATCGTGCGCGGGCCCCAGCGCTCCTCGCGGACCCGGTCGAAGGCCTCTTCGATGGCCTGGCCGCGCTCCAGGAGGGAGGTCGGGGGGAGGGTCGTCTTCACGACGACGACCGCGTTGAAGTACGACGGCTGGGAGCCGGGCGCGACGCCCCAGGGCTCCGTCTCGTACACCGGGGAGACCGCTTTGACCCGCAGGCCCGGCGTGTCCTCCAGCGCGTCGATCGCGCCCTGGAGCGTCTCCAGGCGGTTGCCGAGGTTGGAGCCGAGGGAGATCACGGCGCGCTTCGGGTTGGAGAGGGTGACGTCGGCCGCGTCCACCTGCTCGACGACGGAGGCGGGCACCGGCTGCACGGTCGGGTCGCTCTGCGGGCTCTCGTGGGAGAACACAGTCATACTCGGCTCCGGGTGATGGTGATGGTCACGTCGTCGAAGGGGACGGTGATCGGCGCGTCCGGCTTGTGGACGCACACCTCCACCTGCTGGACCCCCGCGTGCTTCAGGCACTGCTGGGCGATGCGCTCGGCCAGCGTCTCGATCAGGTCGACCGGCTCGCCCTGGACCACGTCCACGACTTCCTCGGCCACCACTCCGTAGTGCACGGTCTTCGCCAGGTCGTCGTCGGCCGCCGCGGGGCGGGTGTCGAGGCCGAGCACCAGGTCCACGATGAAGGTCTGGCCCTCTTCGCGCTCCCGGGGGAAGACGCCATGGTGCCCGCGGGCCTTGAGGCCGCGCAGCGCGACACGATCCACGCGAATCACTCCTGCTGTCGTTGGTCGGTCGGGCACCCGCCGCGTGCGGGCGGCTCGATACCCACCATCGAATCTACCTGCGGGCACTGACAACGCTCGCCCACGGGGGCTATGGACAGACGGCGTCGGGACTGGTATCCGCCCCTACCCCGAGCCCCCTGTTTCAATCCTCGTGATCCGGGTCTTCAACCGCCGGCAGCCCGGGCTTCAGTCCTCGGAACCCTCGTCGTCGCCCGTTTCGGCCAGAACGGGGGAGCCGTGGTGGGACCAGAGCTTCCAGCCCTCGGGTGTGCGGCGGAACACATTGGTGGCGACGACGAGCTGTCCCACCAGCGGACCGAGCTCGCCGCTCTCCTGGGCGGGGCCGCCGCTGAGGATGTTCTCGGTGCAGGTGACCAGGGCGGTGTCGGTGAGGACGACGACCTTCACGTCGGTCAGGAAGAACTGGATGTACTCCGTGTTCGCCATGATCAGCGCGTACGAGCGGAGCACCTCGCCGCGGCCGGAGAGGACCGGCCAGCCGGGGTGGACGCAGGAGATCGAGGTGTCCCCGGCGTCGGTGGCGCTCAGCCAGAGCTCGGAGAGCCCGTCGAAGTCGCCGCGCTCCAGCGTCTCGTAGAACGCGGTGTTGGCCAGCTCGACGGCCTCGACGTCGGTGCGGGCCGTCACGCGGTCCCCTCGGCGGGCCGGGCCGGGCCGCCCGCCGCGCCTTCGACCGCGCGCGCGACGCGTACGGCGTCGGCGGTGGCGCGGACCTCGTGGACCCGGACCGCCCAGGCGCCCTCGTGGGCGGCGATGGCTGAGACGGCGGCGGTGGCGGCGTCCCGTTCGCGGGCGGGGGGCGGGCCGGAGCCGTCCCCGGCGAGGACATGGCCCAGGAACCGCTTGCGGGAGGCGGCGACGAGCAGGGGGCGGCCCAGGGCGCGCAGCTCGGCCAGGTGGGCGACGAGCGCGAGGTCGTGTTCGGCCTGCTTGGCGAAGCCGAGGCCGGGGTCGATGACGATGCGCTCGGGGGCGATGCCGCCGGCGACGACGGCCTCCACGCGCGCGTGGAGCTCGGCGACGACCTCGCCGACCACGTCCGCGTACACCGCGCGGCTGTTCATGTCCTGGCTGAAGCCGCGCCAGTGCATGACGACGAAGGGGGCCTCGGTGGCGGCCACCACGGGGATCATGTGGGGGTCGGCGAGGCCGCCGCTGACGTCGTTGACCAGCGACGCGCCCGCCGCGACAGCCTGTTCGGCGACGGCGGCGCGCATGGTGTCGACGGAGACGGTGACGCCTTCGGAGGCGAGGCCGCGCACCACGGGGACAACCCGGCGCAGCTCCTCGTCCTCGTCGACGCGGGAGGCGCCGGGGCGGGTGGACTCGCCGCCGACGTCCACCAGGTCGGCGCCCTCGGCGACGAGGTCGAGGCCGTGCTTGACGGCGGCGGCGGTGTCGAACCAGCGGCCGCCGTCGGAGAAGGAGTCGGGCGTGACGTTGACCACGCCCATGACCGCGCAGCGGTCCCACTCGGGCAGTCCGGTCACCGTGCCCCGTCGGCGCAACGTACTCATACGTCCAGCGTAGGCGTCAGCCGGTGGTCTTCGGACCAGACCTCCGCCGGGCCCCGGCCGTACGTCAGCCGAGGGCCCGCGGGCCGGGGCCCGGGCGGGCGGCGGGGCCCGGGAACAGGCGGCGCAGCAGTTCGTGGAGGGCGCCGCGATCGGCGTCCGCCAGGGCGTCCAGGGCGCTGTGGGTGCCGTGCATGCCCGCGCGGATCGATTCGACGGTGCGGACGCCGTCGTCGGTCAGCAGGACGTTCTTGACGCGGCGGTCGGTGGGGCTGGCCTCGCGGCGGACCAGGCCCCTGGTTTCGAGGCGGTCCACGATGCCGGTGATGTTGGAGGCGTCGCAGTGGAGCGTGGTGGCGAGCGAGCGCATCGCGGCGGGGCCCCGGCGCAGCACGGTGAGGGCCTTGGCCTGGCTGGCGGTGAGGCCGGCCTCGGCGGCGGCCGCGGTGAAGTCGCCGTAGTAGTCCGCCAGGGAGTCCCAGAGGGCGTCCATGAGCGCGTCGTTCGTGACGGCGTCGGTCACGGCGGCCGGGCGGCTGGTTCCAGACATGACGCCACCTTACCGCGAGAAACTTGACGATCTCAACCTTTGAGGTTTACCGTCAGTCTAGTTGCTTGGGGTAATCAAGCACTTGAGGTAGTCAAGTATCGAAGAGCATTGAAGACCTCAAGCGACCCCTTCCCTACGTACTCCTACGGAAGAAACCGTGACTCCCACACATCACGTGGCGCCCACGCGCCCCACCGGCGGCCCCGCGCTCGTCCTGGTCCTCGGGCTGGCCGCCATGGTCGTCTCGATGATGCAGACCCTGGTCGTGCCGATCCTCGGCATCATCCAGAACGACCTCGGCACCTCCACCGCCAACGTCAGCTGGGTCACCACCGCGACCCTCCTCTCCGCCGCCGTCTTCACCCCGCTGCTCGGCCGCTTCGGCGACATGCACGGCAAGAAGCCCACGCTCATAGGCGTCCTGGTGCTGATGGTCGCGGGCTCGGTGCTCGCGGCCACCACCAGCTCGCTGCTCTGGCTGATCGTCGGCCGCGTCATGCAGGGCGCCGCCACCGCGATCTTCCCGCTGGCCCTCTCGGTGCTGCGCGAGGAGATCCGCCCGGAGAAGCTGCACGGCGCGATGGCGCTGGTCAGCGGCACCCTGGCGTTCGGCAGCGGCCTCGCCCTGGTGGGCGCGGGCCTGCTGACCCAGGGCGACAACCCCGACTACCACCGCGTCTTCTGGCTGGCCGCCGTGCTCGCCATCGTGGCCCTGGTCGCCGTCGTCGTCGGCGTCCCGGCCTCGCGCCACAAGCCCGGCGGGCGCACCGACTGGCTGGGCGCCGGCACGCTGGCCGCCCTCCTGGTCCTCCTGCTGCTGCCGATCTCGCAGGGCCACGAGTGGGGCTGGACCTCGGTCCGCACCCTCGGCCTGTTCGTCGCGGCCGTCGTGATGGCCGGGGTCTGGGTCCTGGTCGAGCGCAAGGTCAAGGAGCCCATGGTGGACATGAAGATGTTCGCCCACCGCCCGGTGCTCTTCACCAACGCGGCCGGACTGCTGCTCGGCTTCGCGATGTTCTCGCAGTTCATCGGCGTCTCGTACCTGGTGCAGATGCCGGAGAAGGTCACCGGTTACGGCTTCACCGCGTCGGTGCTGCGCGCCTCCGTCGAGTACCTGCTGCCCACCACGATCATGTCGCTGCTCGCGGCCCAGATCGGCGGCATGCTGGTCCGCCGCATCGGCGCCCGCTTCACGCTGACCGCCGGTGCCGCGTTCGGTGTCATCGGCTTCGCCTGGCTGACCGGCGCGCACGACTCCAGCGCCTCGGTGATCCTGGCCGGCATGGTGATCGGCGTCGCCATCAGCTTCGGTTACGCGGCGATGCCGGCGCTGATCGTGGCGAGCGTCCCGCACCACCAGACGGGTATCGCCAACGGGATCAACTCGATCTCGCGGTCGGTCGGCAGTGCGATCGCCAGTGCGGTGATCACGTCGCTGCTCGCGTCGAAGACGATCGAGCACCTGCCTGCGGGGGTGCCGCCGCTGCCGCAGGAGAGCCAGTTCACGCTGAGCTTCGCCCTCGCGGGCGGTGCGTTCCTGCTGGTCGTCCTGGTTGCGCTGGTCGGGCTGCACTCTGACCGTCGGCCGAAGCCGGAGCAGCCGGAGGCTGCTGTGGCCGAGAAGGCTGCGGAGTCCGTCTCCGCGTAACGCGAAAGGGGCCCGGGGAGTTTCCCCGGGCCCCTTTTTCTGTCGTCTACAAGCTGCGGACCGTGCATGGCTGGTCGCGCAGTTCCCCGCGCCCCTTAGATGGCGGCTCCGCCGCCCCCTCAAGCGGCGCTACGCCGCCCTTACCGCTCTCTCGCCCTCCGTTGCCGTCAGGTGGGCGCACGGGCGTTGGCGGTGGGTGCGGCTGAAGCGGGTGAAGGGGCGGGGGAGGGCGACGTTCACGAAGCCCTCCGCCTGCATCACCGCGAAGCCGATGCGCGGCAGGTCGCCGTGGGCGCGGTAGACCATGAAGCGCGGCTCCCAGCGTGGCTGGAACTTTGCGTTGAACTTGTACAGCGACTCAATCTGGAACCAGCGCGACAGGAAGACCAGCAGTCCGCGCCAGAGGCGCAGCACCGGGCCCGCGCCGATCTTCTCGCCGCGCGCGAGGGCCGAGCGGAACATCGCGAAGTTCAGGGAGACGTGTTCGATGCCGATCTTGGGCGCCGCCTGGAGCGCGGCGACGATCAGCAGCTCGTTCATACCCGGGTCGGCGGAGCGGTCGCGGCGCATCAGCTCCAGCGACATTCCGTCGGTTCCCCAGGGGACGAAGTGAATCATTGCCTTGAGGTCGCCGTACGGGCCCGGCTCGCCCGAGCCGTCGTCGTCGGCCTTGTGGGCGGTGGCGATCACGCAGTCGCCGTCGCCCGGGTCGCCGATCCGCCCCAGCGCCATGGAGAAGCCGCGCTCGGTGTCGGTGCCGCGCCAGTCGTCGGCGGCCCGCCGGATCCGTTCCAGCTCACCTACGGAGAGATCACGGACGCGCCGTACGCGGGTTTCGTAGCCATTGCGCTCGATGCGCTTGACCATCTGGCGTACGTTCCGCATGGCGCGCCCGGAAAGGGAGAAATCCGCGGCGTCCACCACCGCCTCGTCGCCCAGCTCCAGGGCGTCGAGCCCGGTCTCGCGGGTCCACACCTCGCCGCCGGTCTCCGAGCAGCCGACCACGGCCGGGGTCCAGGAGTGGGCCTTGGCCTCGTCCATGAACCGCTCGATGGCGCCGGGCCAGGCCTCGACGTCGCCGATCGGGTCGCCCGAGGCGAGCATCACACCGGAGACCACCCGGTAGGTGACGGCCGCCTTGCCGCTGGGGGAGAAGACGACCGCCTTGTCGCGGCGGAGCGCGAAGTGGCCGAGCGAGTCGCGGGCGCCGTGCTTGGCGAGCAGGTCGCGCAGCTGGCGCTCGTCGTCCTCGGTGAGCCGGGCCGCCGGGTGCTCCGGGCGGAAGGCCAGGTAGATCGTGGTGATCGCGGTCAGCAGGCCGAGCGCGCCCAGCGAGTAGGCGACGGTCCAGCTGGTGTCGCCCGCGTACTCGACGGGGCCCTCGAAGCCGAACAGGCCGTACATCACGTGCTGGATGCGGTCGGCGATCGACGGGTTGCCGACGACCCGGCCCGGGTGGACCGAGACGATCACCAGGCCCAGGCCCAGCGAGCCGGAGCCGAGCAGGATGAAGTTGGCCAGCGCCTTCCAGCGGCTGCGCGGGTCGGGCAGCGCGGTGAACTCGCTGCGGTGCCTGACCAGCAGCACCAGCAGGGCGATCGAGATCAGTACGCCGACGACCGAGTGCCGGTAGAGGAACTGGGCCACCGCGCCGATCGGCAGCAGGGCGACCGCGGCCCGCCAGGCCCGCCGCTTGCGCCGCTTCAGGCCGTGCGCCAGGAGCAGCAGCAGAACGCCGGTGCTGAGGGCCAGGGCCGCCGCGAAGGGACCCGTCGTACCCGGCAGGACCTCGGTGACGGCGTGCATCCGGCTGGCGCGGAAGCGCGGGAAGATGCCGGCGGCGATGTTGAGCAGGCCCACGAACGTCGCGGCCCTGCCGACCAGTGAAGGTACCGTCTCGGGGCGCGGTCCGCGGAGGACTTTGCGCGCGCCGGCCGGAACCGAACCCTTTTTGTCCCCATCTATCCTGACAGACATCGCTTCCCGTGACTCCGCGAGAGATTCTGTTGTCCGCCACAGTGACAAGGTCGCCGCTGTGTTCCGGACAATTTGCGCCCTCTAGGACGGCACTTCCCGGGGGCGGGTTCCCTCGGTCTCAGGAAAATCTCAGTCAGAAAGTTTCGACGACTCATGGGTCTCACGAGCAACAAGGTTCTGGCGCTCGCCGTCGTACTGGCGGTGGTGCTGTTCGCGCTCACCATCTGGCTCTGGCCGAAGCTGGCCAACCGCAGCTGGCGAGCCGTTCTGGGCCGGATCGGCCTGCTCCTCGGCACTCAGCTGATGCTCTTCGCCTCGGTGGGCCTCGCGGCCAACAACTCCTTCCTCTTCTACGGCTCGTGGGCGGACCTGTTCGGCCAGGAGAACGGCATGGGCGTGGTCGTCGACCACTCCGCCGGAAGCAAGGACATCAAGGTCACGGGGAAGCAGAAGCCCGACACCCCCGGTGCCGGGAACCCCGCGGCGGGGGGTGAGATCCAGAAGGTGGTCGTCCAGGGCCAGCGCTCCAAAATAGCCAGCCCCGCCTACGTCTATCTGCCCCCGGAGTACTTCCAGAAGAAGTACGAGAACCAGAAGTTCCCGGCGGCCGTGGTGCTCACCGGCTACCCGGGCACCGCGGAGAACCTGATCAAGGGGCTGAGGTACCCGAAGACGGCGTGGGCGCAGGTCAAGCAGAAGAAGGCGCAGCCGATGATCCTGGTGATGATGCGCCCGACCGTGGCGCCGCCGCGCGACACCGAGTGCGTGGACGTCCCGGGCGGCCCGCAGACCGAGACCTTCTTCGCCCAGGACCTGCCCAAGGCCGTCTCCCAGACCTACCGGGTCGGCACCAAGCCGCAGAACTGGGGCTTCATCGGGAACTCGACCGGTGGCTACTGCGCGCTGAAGATCGGCATCCACCACCCGGAGACCTTCGGCGCCAGCGCCGGCCTCTCGGCGTACTACAAGGCCGCCAGCGACCCGACCACCGGTGATCTCTTCCACGGCGACAAGGCCGCGAAGAATCGTTCCAACCTGCTGTGGTCGCTCGACCACGTGGCTCCGGCCAAGTCGTCGTTCCTGGTCACCAGCTCCAAGTCGGGCGAGGACAACCTCAAGCCGACGCTGAAGTTCATCGAGAAGGTGAAGTCGCCCGCGCGCGTCTCGTCGATCACGCTCGACAGCGGCGGGCACAACTTCAACACCTGGCGGCGGGAGATCCCGCCGGTCCTGGAGTGGATCAGCAGCCGCCTCACCGCGAACTGATCGATTCCACTTCCACTTCGGTACGGGGGACGGCCTGGGCGTCCGCGTCGATCGAGCGGCGCAGCGCCTCGTGGAGGCGGGCCGGGGTGAGCACGCCGAGGAACCGGCCCGTCCCCTCGTGGTCGATCACCGCGATCCACCCCGCGTCGTGCTGGAGCATCGTCGCGAAGGCCTGCTTGAGGGAGGCGCCCAGCGGCAGCCAGGCCTCCATCCGGCGGGCGTGCTCGCGCACGGTCGCCTTGCGGGTCCCCTCACCGGCCAGGGCGGCCTTCTCGGCGGAGATCCAGCCGTGCAGGTCGCCGGAGGCGTCCAGGACGACCGCCCAGGGGGCGCCGAGGTCGCGGGGGAGCGGGTCGTCGAGCCGCACCACCGGCGGCTGCTCCAGGTCGCTCTCCTCGATGGGCGTCACCGAGAGGCGCTTCAGGCCCCGGTCGGCGCCGACGAAGTCCGCGACGTACGGCGTCGCCGGGGTGCCGAGCACGGCCGCCGGGGCGTCCAACTGCTCGATGCGCCCCTGCCCGTACACCGCGATGCGGTCGCCGAGGCGGACCGCCTCCTCGATGTCGTGGGTGACGAACAGGACGGTCTTGCGGACCTGCGACTGGAGCTTGAGGAACTCGTTCTGCAGCCGCTCGCGCACCACCGGGTCGACCGCGCCGAACGGCTCGTCCATCAGCAGCACCGGCGGGTCGGCCGCCAACGCCCGTGCCACGCCCACCCGTTGGCGCTGGCCGCCGGAGAGCTGCTCGGGGTAGCGCGACCCGTGGACCTTGGGGTCGAGGCCGACGAGGTCGAGCAGTTCGGCCGCGCGCTCGCGGGCCTTGGCGCGCTTGACGCCGAGCAGGTGCGGGACGGTCGCGGTGTTCTCCAGGACCGTCTTGTGCGGGAAGAGTCCGACCTGCTGGATGACATAGCCGATGCGGCGCCGCAGTTGCACCGGGTCGACGGTGGATATGTCCTCACCGTCCAGGAATATCCGGCCCTCGGTCGGCTCGATCAGCCGGTTCACCATCTTCATCGTGGTGGTCTTGCCGCAGCCGGACGGCCCGACGAGCGTGACCAGTTCTCCCTCGGCGACCTCGAAGGAGAGGTCGTCGACGGCCTTGGTGCCGTCGGCGTACCGCTTGGTGACGTGCTCGAATCGGATCATGGTTCCCCATTGTCGCCGGTGGTGACCGTGGCTGTGTGAACCCCATGTTGCCGCTCTGTGTGCGATTGCGGGCATCCCCCACCGGCCCTCGGCGATTGTCAGTGGTGGGGGTTAGGGTCGCCAGACAGACGTTCGGTAGGGGGACTCATGGGATCCGGCGGGGGAGGTGGGGCACGGTGAGCGCGCAGAACTGCCTGGTGCGCAACGACTGGATCTGCTGGGAGTACGTGCACTCCCGCAGCCAGGAACTGACTGACGCCACGGTCCAGCATGTGTGGATCACGGTGGTCTCGGTGCTGATCGGGCTGCTGATCGCCTTTCCGCTGGCGCTGCTCGCGCGCGGCCGCAAGGCGGTCGCGGGCGCGGTCCTGACCCTGACGACCGTGCTCTACACGGTGCCGTCGCTGGCGATGTTCTCGCTGCTGCTTCCGGTGTTCGGGCTCTCCGCGTCGCTGGTCGTCACCGGCCTGGTGCTCTATTCGCTGACGATCCTGGTGCGGAACATCCTGGCCGGCCTCGAAGCCGTCCCCGCCGAAGTCCGCGAAGCGGCCCGGGGGATGGGGTACGGACGGATACGGCTGCTGTTCGAGGTCGAGCTGCCGCTGGCGCTGCCCGCGCTGCTGGCCGGCGTGCGCATCGCGACGGTGTCGACGGTCGCGCTGACCACGGTCGGCTCGGTGGTCGGCAAGGGCGGCCTGGGCAACCTCATAGGCGACGGCGTGCAGTCCACGTTCAAGGCGCAGGTGCTCACCGCCTCGGTGCTGTGCGTGCTGCTCGCGCTCGTCGCGGACCTGCTGCTGCTCGGCCTCCAGCGCCTGCTCACCCCGTGGACACGCATACGGACGACGGCGGGGGCGCGCTGATGGGGGTCATGGCCGACGCCTGGACCTGGCTGACGACGGGGTCCAACTGGTCGGGCGACGACGGCGCCTGGCACCGCCTGGCCGAGCACGCCTACGTGAGCGGCGTCTCGCTCCTGGTGGCCTGCGCGATCGCGCTGCCGCTGGCACTGTGGCTCGGGCACATCGGTCGGGGCGGGGCGCTCGCGGTCAACATCTCCAACGTGGGCCGGGCGGTGCCGGTCTTCGCGGTGCTCGCCCTGCTGATGCTCACCCCGCTGCGCAAGGAGGGGTACCTGCCGACGATCATCGCGCTGGTGCTCTTCGCGGTGCCGCCACTGCTGACCAACGCTTACGTGGGCATGCGCGAGGTCGACCGGTCGGTGGTGGAGGCCGCGCGCGGGATGGGGATGTCGGGCGGCCAGCTGTTCGCCCGGGTCGAGCTGCCGCTCGCCTACCCGCTGATCATGATCGGGGTGCGGTCGGCCGCGGTGCAGGTGGTGGCGACGGCGACGATCGCCTCCATGGTGGGGCTCGGGGGCCTCGGCCGGATCATCACGGCCGGGTTCGCCACGTACAACACACCGCAGGTGGTCGCGGGGGCGATCCTCGCCGCGCTGCTCGCGTTGCTGGTCGAGGGCGTGCTGGTGGTGGCCGACCGGCTGTTCAGCCCGCTGCGGCACCGCCGCGCGCAGGGCACGACCCCGTAACTCCCTTTCGCAATCGCTGACTCTCGGATGGTGAACGTTCATGAGCAAGATCCTGCGCACGGCCGGTGCGGTACTGGGCACGCTGGCACTGGCAGGTTCGCTAGCCGCGTGCGGCGGCGACAGCCTGGAGAAGGACAAGGACAAGGGCAGCAGCGGCGGCGCCGGTAGCGGGGGCGGCAAGAAGGGCTCGCTCACCGTCGGCGCCGCTGGGTTCACCGAGTCCGCCGTCCTCGCCGAGCTCTACTCCCAGGTCCTGCGCGACGCCGGATACGGCACCTCGATCACCACGGTGAAGAACCGCGAGCTGTATGAACCCGCCCTGGAGAAGGGCGAGATCGACATCGTTCCGGAATACGCGGCTACGCTTACCGAATTCCTCAACGCCAAGGTGAACGGCGAGAAGGCGAAGGACAAGCCGCTCGCCTCCAGCGACGCGGCGGCGACGGTCGCCGAGCTCACCAAGCTCGCCTCCCCGCGCGGACTCAAGGTGCTCCCGGCGGGCGCGGCCGTCGACCAGAACGCGTTCGCGGTGACCAAGGAATTCGCCGCCAAGAACAACCTCAAGACCCTTTCGGATCTGGGGAAGTCGAAGGTCAAGGTCAAGGTCGCGGCGGGCGACGAGTGCACGGTCCGCCCCTTCTGCGCCCCGGGCCTGAAGTCCAAGTACGGCATCGAGGTCGGCGGCATCGACCCCAAGGGCGTCGGCACCCCGCAGGCCAAGCAGGCGGTCAAGGACGGCGTCGACCAGCTGGTGCTGACCACCACGACCGACGCCACGCTCGACCAGTACGGCCTGGTGCTCCTGGAGGACGACAAGAAGCTCCAGAACGCGGACAACGTCCTTCCCGTGGTCAATGCGAAGGAGGCGGGCGACCAGGAGATAGCCGACGCGCTCGCCAAGCTCACCACCGCGCTGACGACCGCCGATCTCGTCGAACTGAACCGCAAGGTGGACGCGGAGCGGGCGAAGGCGGCCGACGTGGCGAAGGACTATCTCCAGTCGAAGGGACTGATCAAGAAGTAGCGAAAGCGGGGGCTAAAGCCCGGACCCGCAGAAGGCGGTTGCGAGAAGATTCGGGAGATTGGCGGCCCGGGGCTCCATTGGGCGTCTACGCACGGTAAATTTCAGGCCATGCCACGTGGACGCCACCGCCATTCCCCTCCTCTGCACAGGCTCCTCTCGCCGTCGGCCGTCGCCGGCGCCGCTGTCTTCTGCGCCGGTGGCGCCTGGCTGTTCGATCAGCCCATGGCACTGCGGGGCCTGGCCGCGGCCGCCGCGGTGGCCGCCGTCACCGGCTCGGTGCTGATGCGCGGCTGGGACCGGGCGGCCGGCCGCCGGGTCGCCGAGTTGACCCGTTCGCGCGCCGCCGACCAGTGGCGCACCGAGGAGCGGATCGCCGAACTGGAGGCGGACCTGGAGGAGTCGCGCGAGCTGCGCGGCCGCCTGGACGCCAAGCTCCGTGCCAAGCGCATGGAGCTCGCCGGGCTGCGCGGCGAACACGCGGCCCTGCTGCGGCGGTACGCGACGGCGGAGACCGAGCGCGCCAGCGCCCTGGAGGGCCGTCGCCAACTCGCCCTGGAGGCCCACGCGCCCAAGGCGCTGCCCGCCGCGGCCAGTACGCCGACGCCGGCGGCTTACGCGGCCGCCTCCAAGGCGCTGGAGAACCTGCCGTACGCACGGCGTGCCCAGGAGGCGCGCAGCGCGGCGGCGGAGGCGGCCAAGGCCAAGGCCAAGCCCCCGGCTTCGGCTCCGGCTCCGGCTCCGAAGGGTGTGCGTCCGTCGCCCGCCCCGGCCGCCCCGGCGGACCGGGAGGCGGACGGGCCGCAGGGGAAGCGCTCGGCGGCCGCCGGGAGCGGGGAGCACGTCCGCCCGTCGTCCGCCGCCCTTCCCGCTCTGCCCGCGGCCCCGAAGCCGGTCGCGGCGGCGGTCGTTCCGTACGTCGCCCGCCCCGCCGTACGGCCCGAGGGCAGCTTCGACTTCTTCGGCACCGCGGTCGAGAAGGAGGCGGTCGAGGCCGCGATAGAGGCTGCCGCGACGGAGGACCTGGCCGACGTGGTGGGCGAGGAGGTCCTGGCCGAGCGGCCGCACACCGGCCCCGAGCGGGTCGTGGGCAAGGTCATCGACCTGACCGCGCACGACGAGACGGAGCAGTTGGACGTGGCGGTGCTGCGGACGGCGATCTCGTAACGCGTAGACGGTAGGAGGAAAGGGCCCCGGCGCTTGATGCGCCGGGGCCCTTTCGTATGCCTGGCGGGGCTACTTGTCGATGTCGCCCACGACGAAGAAGAGCGAGCCCAGGATCGCGACCATGTCGGCGACCAGCGTGCCCGGCAGGAGCTCGGTGAGGGCCTGGATGTTGTTGTACGAGGCCGAGCGGAGCTTGAGCCGGTACGGGGTCTTCTCGCCCTTGCTGACCAGGTAGTACCCGTTGATGCCGAGCGGGTTCTCGGTCCAGGCGTAGGTGTGGCCCTCGGGGGCCTTCAGGACCTTGGGGAGGCGCTGGTTGATCGGCCCGGGCGGCAGCTCGGCGAGCCGGTCGAGGCAGGCGTCGGCCAGCTCGAGGGCGTTGTGGGTCTGTTCGAGCAGTACCTCGAAGCGGGCCAGGCAGTCGCCCTCGGTACGGGTGACGACCCGCAGGGTGTCCTGGAGTTCGCCGTACGCGAGGTACGGCTCGTCGCGGCGCAGGTCGAAGTCGACGCCGGAGCCGCGGGCGATGGGGCCGCTGACGCCGTACGCGTGCACGGCCTCCTGGGACAGGACGCCGACGCCGCGGGTGCGGCCGCGGAAGATCTCGTTGCCGAGGACGAGCCGGTCGTACACGTCCATCCGCGAGTTGGCGGCGGCGACGGCTTCCCGGACGCGGCCCAGCCAGCCGAGCGGCAGGTCCTCCTTGAGGCCGCCGACGCGGTTGAACATGTAGTGCATACGCCCGCCGGAGACCTCCTCCATCACGTGCTGGAGCTCTTCGCGCTCGCGGAAGGCGTGGAAGATCGGGGTGATTCCGCCCAGTTCGAGGGGGTACGAGCCGAGGAACATGAGGTGGTTGAGCGCGCGGTTCAGCTCGGCGAGGAGCGTGCGGGTCCAGACGGCGCGCTCGGGGACCTCCATGCCGAGCATGCGCTCGACGGCCATGACGACGCCGAGCTCGTTGGAGAACGCGGAGAGCCAGTCGTGGCGGTTGGCGAGCATGACGATCTGGCGGTAGTCGCGCGCCTCGAAGAGCTTCTCGGCGCCGCGGTGCATGTACCCGACGACCGGTTCGGCGTGCTGGATGCGTTCGCCGTCGAGGACGAGGCGGAGGCGGAGCACGCCGTGGGTGGAGGGGTGCTGGGGGCCGATGTTGAGCACCATGTCGGTGCTCTCCGCCGCGCCGCCGATGCCGACCGTGGTCTCCGTCATGGGCGACAGTATCCCCGGCGGGGGGCGCGATTTCCTACCTGGGGGTGGGTGGGTTTCCCCGGGGGCTGCGCCCCCGGACCCGTTCGTCTGCGGACCGTGGCGGGCTGGTCGCGCAGTTCCCCGCGCCCCTTATCGGGCCGGTGTTCGTCTGCGGGCTGTGGTCGGTTGCTCGCGCAGTTCCCCGCGCCCCTACAGGGGCGCCCCGCAGGGGCGCATTTAGGGGCGCGGGGAACTGCGCGACCAGCCCACCACGGTCCGCGGACAAAGTCACACCCGCTCCCGCAGCCACAGGAAGTCGCCGAGTCCGCCCCGGGACGTCAGCTCCGCCGCCTCGCCCGCCCGCGACAGCGCCCGGACGTACGCCGTCGGGTCCGTCGACGCGAGGGACAGCGGCGGGCGGGTGCCCGTGATGCCGAGGGCCGTGAGGGCCTCGCGTTGGGGGAGGAGCTCCGACGACGGGCCCGCGCACGCGTCCAGGGCCACGTGCGACGTGATGTCGCACGTGCCGTCGGGCACGGGCGGCACCTCGCGCCCGCCCCGGAACCCCGTGAGCGTGCCGTACCGGGGCCGCGCGGATGCCACGTGCGCGTAGTCCACCGCCACGGCAAGGCCCGCCGACAGCGTGCCGACGGCGCTCGCCCACGCCTCGTCCCGCGTGCGCCCGATCTCCGCCCGCTCCCCGGGCTCCCGCAGCGGCCACCACCGCTCCAGCCACCGCGCGTCCTCGCCCAAGACGGGGGCGCCGAGGCGCTCGGTGCCGTCGGGGCGGACCAGGACCTCGCGCGGGACGCCGTCCGCGTCGGCCTCGGCCACGTCCGCCGGGACGTTGTCCAGCCATTCGTTGGCGAACAGGAGGCCCCGGACACCGGCGGGAGGCGAGGCGAGCCACGTCACCCGCCCGTCCAGCCCCGGCGGACGCGCCGCGCGCTCCACCGCGTACGCCCGTACGGGGAATCCGGCGGGCAGCGCCGCCAGTACGCCCGTCACGAGCTCCCCGCGCCCCGCGCCCATGTCGACGAACGCGACCTCGCCGCCGCCGAGCTCCCCCGCCACCTCCTCCAGGAGCCGCGCCACCGCCCGGGCGAAGAGCGGCGAGGCGTGGACGGAGGTACGGAAGTGGCCTGCGGGGCCCTCGGGGCGGAGGTAGAAGCCGTCGGGGCCGTAGAGGGCCCGTTCGGTCGCCGCCCGCCAGCCGGACCAGGGCTGCGAAGCCCCCGCCGTGTCGTCCCTCACCTCGTGATTCACAGCAGAAGGCTAGGCTCCCTCCACCTTGGGGAGTACGCCCCGGCGACCCGGATCGATCCTCCGGTTGACCCTGGCACCGATCCGACATCCCTACGCTGGGTTACGTGCAGCGCCTCTACGACTTCATCCGCAGACACCCGACCGCGGTCGACACCCTCTGGGCCGTCTTCCTCCTCGGGATCTCCGGCATGTCGCTCGTCTCCGCCGGCGTCGGCCACGGCTCGACGCCGGCCGCCCTGCTGATCGCGATCGGGCTGAGCGTCGTCGTGGCGCTGCGCCGCCGCGCACCCGAGAAGATGGTGGTGCTCGCGGCGGTGATGGGGCTGGCCCAGCTAGCCCTGAACGTCAGTCCGAACGTGTCGGACTTCGCCATGCTGGTCGCGATCTACACCGCCGCCGCCGTCGGCGAGCGCTGGGCCTCGCGGTTCGCCCTGGTGGGCTCGCTGCTCGCGGCGGTGATCGCCATGGTGCGCTGGCCGGACTACAGCGACAACGGCGACAGCAACGGCATGAGCCCGGGGCAGACCGTCTTCTTCGTCGTGGTGATGACCGTCCCGTTCATCCTCGCCTGGGTCCTCGGCGACTCGATGCGCACCCGCCGGGCGTACTTCGCCCAGCTGGAGGAGCGCGCCGCCCGCCTGGAGAAGGAGCGCGAGGCGCAGGCCAAGGTCGCCGTCGCCGCCGAGCGCGCCCGGATCGCCCGCGAGCTGCACGACGTCGTCGCCCACAACGTCTCGGTGATGGTGGTCCAGGCGGACGGCGCCGCGTACGTGATGGAGAGCGCGCCCGACCAGGCGAAGATCGCCCTGGAGACCATCTCGATGACCGGCCGCCAGGCGCTCGCCGAGATGCGCCGCCTGCTCGGCGTGCTGCGCACGGGCGAGCACCGGGAGGCGGGGGAGTACGTGCCGCAGCCGGACGTCGAGCAGATCGAGGAGCTGGTCGAGCAGGTGCGTACGGCCGGGCTCACCGTGGACTTCAAGATCGAGGGCACCCCGCGCCCGCTGCCCAGCGGCGTCGAGCTCACCGCGTACCGGATCGTGCAGGAGGCGCTGACCAACACGCGCAAGCACGGCGGCCCGGAGGCGGGCGCCAGCGTCCGGCTGGTCTACTTCGACGACGGGCTCGGCCTGCTGGTCGAGGACGACGGGCGCGGCGCGGCGCACGAGATGTACGAGGACGGCGGCGCCGACGGCCAGGGGCACGGTCTGATCGGCATGCGCGAGCGCGTCGGCATGGTCGGCGGCACTCTGGACGCGGGGCCGCGCCCGGGCGGCGGCTTCCGCATCAGCGCCCTGCTGCCGCTGAAGCCCGCCCACTAGGTTTCCCGTACGCGAAACACTGTTCCCGTACGTCGTGATGGAAGAGGGACCCGATGACGATCCGCGTGATGCTCGTCGACGACCAGGTGCTGCTGCGCACCGGCTTCCGGATGGTGCTCGCCGCCCAGCCGGACATGGAGGTCGTCGCGGAGGCGGGCGACGGCGCGGAGGCGATCGAGATCCTCCGCGCGACCGCCGTGGACGTGGTGCTGATGGACGTGCGCATGCCGCGGCTCGACGGGGTGGAGGCGACGCGTCGGATCTGCTCGGCCGAGACGCACCCCAAGGTGCTGATCCTGACCACATTCGACCTGGACGAGTACGCGTTCTCTGGGCTGAAGGCGGGCGCCAGCGGCTTCATGCTGAAGGACGTGCCGCCGGGCGAGCTGCTGGGCGCCATCCGTTCGGTGCACAGCGGTGACGCGGTCGTGGCGCCGTCCACCACCCGGCGCCTGCTGGACCGGTTCGCCCCGATGCTGCCGACGACCGGCAAGGAGCAGGGCCCCGGCGGCGCCATGGACAAGCTGACCGAGCGCGAGCGCGAGGTCATGCTGCTGGTCGCGCAGGGCCTCTCGAATGGCGAGATCGCGGCGCGTCTGGTCCTCTCGGAGGCCACCGTGAAGACCCATGTCGGCCGGATCCTGACGAAGCTGGGGCTGCGGGACCGGGTGCAGGTGGTCGTCCTGGCGTACGAGTCGGGGCTGGTGCGGGCCGGAGGGCTCTGACCCGGTGGGGTGCGCGGCGCTCAGTCGCCGCGCAGGACCAGGGCGAGCAGTCCCGGGAAGCGCTCGTCGAACTCCTCGCGGCGCAGGCGGTTGACCCGCTTGGGCCCGTCGTCGCGCTGCTCGACCAGTCCGGCCGCGCGCAGCACCGAGAAGTGGTGGCTCAGCGCCGCCTTGCGCACCGGCACGTCGAACGAGCCGCAGCTGCGCGTCCACTCCCGCGACGCGGCGAGCTCGCGCACGAGCTGGAGGCGGACCGGGTCGCCGAGCGCGTCCAGGGCCGTGATCAGGGGGACCTTGTCGGGGTGGGTGTGTTCGGGTGCCGCGCGATGGGTCATCGGTGTCCTTCCTGGCGGCCGGGCCCGGCGGTGCGCCCTTGCCGACTGTTCGATGCGGGTCGTACACTCCCGAGTGTTCGACTTCCATTGAACACTTTAGGTGCCGAGGGGGACCCACGTCATGCGTGCGATTCAGGTCAGCGAGCTGGGCGGTCCGGAAGTACTGCGGCTGGTGGAGACCGAGGTGCCCCGGCCCGGCCCCGGTGAGGTCGCCATCGACGTCGCGTACGCCGGGGTCAACTTCGCCGAGGTGAAGGCCCGTTCGGAGGGCTATCGGGTGTCGTCGCTGCCGTTCGTGCCGGGCCTTGAGGTCTCCGGGCGGGTACGGGAGCTCGGCGCGGGCGTCGAAGGGCTCGCGGTCGGGCAGGAGGTCGCGGCGATGGCGGAGGGCGGCGGCTACGCGGAGGTCGCCGTCGTCTCCGCCACCGCCGTCTTCCCGGTGCCGGACGGCATCGGCCTGCGCACCGCCGCCACGCTCCCCACGGTCCTGCCGACCGCACACGCGCTCGTCCACGAGGTGGGGCGGCTGCAGCCCGGCGAGAGCGTGCTGGTCCAGGGCGCGGCGGGCGGCGTCGGCACGGTCGTCGGCCAGCTCGCGCGGCTGGCGGGCGCGGGGGCGGTCTACGGGGTGGTGTCCAGCGAGGCGAAGCGCGCGTACGCGCGCGAGCACGGGTACGACGACGCGTTCCTCACCGGCTCCTTCGCCCAGGACGTCCGTCGGGCGACCGGGGGCCGGGGTGTGGACCTCGTCCTGGATCCGGTCGGCGGGGAGACGCTGCGTCAGGGGCTGGACGCGCTGGCCCTGTTCGGACGGCTCGTCTCGTACGGGAACGCGGGCGGCGAGGCCCCGTGGCACGTCGGCCAGCCCGAGCTCTACCCGGGCGCGCGCTCGGTCGCGGGCTTCTCGATCCTGGGCCTCGCGTCGGCGGCGCCGGACGCGCTGCGGGAACTGGCTGGCCGGGCGTTCGCGTTCGCGGCGGACGGGCGGGTGGAGCTGCCGGTGACGGCGGAATTCCCCTTGGCGGATGCGGCCGCGGCCCACTGCCTGATGGAGGGCCGCACGTCGACGGGGAAGCTGCTGCTGCGGGTTACTGGCTGAGGGGTGGGCCGTGTTTGTCTGCGGGTGGTGGGTGGCTGGTCGCGCAGTTCCCCGCGCCCCTTAAATGCGCCCCTTCGGGCCGCCCAGGGGGATTGCCGCGGAGCGGCATCTTCAGGGGCGCGGGGAACTGCGCGAGCAACCCACCACCGGGCCGCAGACGAAGACCGGGCCACTACCTAGCGCAGGACCCCCTCCAAAAAGTCGCTCCCCAGCCGAGCCACCACCGCCACATCCAACTGATGCAGCACATACCGCCCACGCCGCTGCGTAGTAAGCAAGCCCGCCTTCTTCAGCACAGAAAGATGGCGAGACACCTCCGGCGCGGATATCCCGTACGCGTCGGCCAGCTCGCTCGTCGTGTACGCCCCCCGCGCCAGACTCCGGCACAACCGCATCCGCATCGGGTGCGCGACCGCCTCCAGACGGGCCTTCACCACGTCGACCGGCGCCGCACCGCCCAACTCGCCCGTAGGGACCGGGTACTGGACCACCGGCTGCCACCCCGGCGCGTGCAGCGCGAACAGGTGCGGCCAGCCGAACGCGGTCGGGATGAACGTCAGGCCCGTGCCCGCCGCGCTCGTACGCCCGTGGGTCAGCTTGTCGACGACGACGCGGCTGCCCCGCTCGTCCTGCTCCAGGGCGACCGCGGGGGAGACCGCAGCGACCGCCTCCGCCAGGCCCCTGCGCTTCAGGAGCTCCGTCTTGTGCCGGGCGTCGGCGGCCAGCTGGACCCGGACGCGCTGCCAGGTCTCCCCGAAGAACGCGGCGTCGCAGTCCTCGAACAGCCTGCGTATCCACGCGCGCGCCCCCGGCGGGTCCAGCAGCATCCGCTTGACGAAGGCGGCCTGGCGGGGGCCGCGCGCGGCGGCGAGGTCCAGGGCGCGGTCCCGCATCCGCGCGTCGACCAGCGGGGACGGCGCCCCCGCGTTGTAGAGGCTCGCGCAGGAGATCTCCAGCGCCGCCGCCACGTACTTCTCGTCGTCCATCAGGTCGAGGTCGTCCAGCTCCTCGGCCAGGGTCTCGCGGGGGCGCGGCGGCAGCAGGATGTCCGAGCGGGTGGACCGCCACAGGAAGTCCGCCTCGTGCAGCCGGTCGGCCAGCTCCGGCTTGAGCCCGGCCGCCGTGGTGGTGGTCCAGCCGTGCAGTCGGGCGTGGTGCGCGGGCTCGGAGAGCGCGTGCAGGGCGGCGCCCAGCTCGGCCAGCGGGGAGGGCGCGAAGGCGATCCGCTCCTGCGGCAGTCCCGTGATGTCGATGCACACGCTCATGCGCCCATGGTGCACCGCCCCACTGACAGCGCCCCCGTCATTTGACGCCCCTGGTCAATCGGCGCGACGGACGGCCGCGACCGGCGCAGCCTGGATGCATGGACGCCATTCAGCAGCACATGCTCGACACCTACCGCGCGGCCCGCCTCCAGGAGGTGCCGCCCCCGCTCCCGGGCACGCACGACGTGCGCACCCTGCGTGAAATCCGTGACTACCGGCGCTTCGAAGCGGTCCTCTCCGGCCGCCCCGCGGAGGGCCGGCTGCGCGCCGCCCTCACCCGCCTCATCGCCCCGCTCCGGCACCGCCCGCCGGCCTGCCGCTGACCCGTCGGACAGGCCCTAGCCCAGCCTCCGTACGAACTCCGCCACCGCCTCCCGTACGTCCCGCGCCGACCACTCAAGGCCCGGCTCCGTCACCGTCAGCTCGGTGTACGAGACCCCGGGCGGGCCCGCGCTCGCCGGGAACCAGCGGCGGAAGAGCGTCACGCCCGTCTCCTCGGACTGGCCGAGCCCGGCGTCGTCCAGGGCGTCCGGTTCGTACGGCAGCCACACATGGAACTGGTGGGTGTGCGGCACCTGAGGGTTGATCCGGAACCACGGCACGCCCGCCTCGGTGAAGCCGTCCGCCAGCCCCTCGGCCACCACGCGCGCGTGGGTGACGTACGAGGAGAGCTTCGGCAGCACCCGGTCGAGCCCTACCAGCGCGGACAGGGCCGCCGGATACTGCTGGAAGAGCTGGCCCCCGTACCGGTGGCGCCAGGTGCGGGTCTCCTCGACCAGCGACTCGGGCCCCACCAGGGCGGCGCCCGACAGGCCCTCCAGGGTCTTGTAGTACGACACGTAGACGCTGTCCGCGAGCCGCGCGATCTCCTCCAGCGGGCGGTCGAAGTGCACGGCGCACTCCCACAGCCGCGCGCCGTCGAAGTGCACCACCGCGTCCCGCTCCCGGGCCGCCTCCACGACGTCGGTCAGCTCCTGCCAGGTGGGCAGGACGAACCCGGCGTCGCGCAGCGGCAGCTCCAGCATCAGCGTGCCGAAGGGCTCCTCGAAGTCCCGTACCTCCTGGGCCGTGGGCAGCCGGGGCGCGGTCGTCGGGTGGACCGTGCGCAGCCCGCTGACCGTGCCGAAGGCGCGCCGCTCGTGCACCTCGGGGTGGGCGAGCGGGTGCAGCGCCACCGTCGCGTTCCCGGTGCGCCCGGCCCAGGCGCGCAGCGCCGCCTGCTGGGCCATGGTGCCGGTGGGGAAGAAGGCCGCCGCCGGGAAGCCGAGCACGTCGGCGGTGCGCCGCTCCAGCTCGGCGACCGGGCCGTCGCCGTAGAAGTCCGGCATCTCGGTGGTGTCGTACACCGCGCGCGCGTCGGCGGCCAGCGCGGTCAGCCGCTCGCCCATGCTGAACTCGCCGGGCATCCGGCACAGGGTGCGCTCCGAGGCGCGCCAGGCCGCGATCCGGCGCAGCCGCGCGTCCTGCCCGCCGTCGCCGCCCGGGGCGGTCCGTTCCGCGTCGTCCTCGGTCCGGCCGTGCCGGTCGTCCGCAGCTCGTTGATCTTCCATGCGCCGATCATCGCCCACAGCCTGTGGACAACCACAGTGGTTATGGGGGCTGGGCGTAGCATGACGGGGAAATCGTCCGGTACCCCTCGCGGACTGGAACGGAAGGCCCCGCCGCGTGAACGCACAACCAGAAACCCGCCCAGCCCGCCTGACCGTCGGAGTCGTCGGCGCCGGCCGGGTCGGCCCCGCCCTCGCCGCCGCGCTGAAGCTCGCCGGGCACCGCCCGGTGGCGGTCTCCGGCGTGTCGGACGCCTCCGTGCGCCGCGCCGCCACCCTGCTGCCGGACGTGCCCCTGGTGCCGCCCGCCGAGGTGCTGGCCGCCGCCGACCTGGTGCTGCTCACCGTCCCCGACGACGCCCTGCCGGGCCTGGTGGAGGGCCTCGCCGAGACCGGCGCGATCCGCCCGGGCCAACTGCTCGTGCACACCTCCGGGCGGTACGGGACGGACGTGCTCGCGCCCGCCACGCGCGCGGGGGCGCTGCCGCTGGCCCTGCACCCCGCGATGACGTTCACCGGGACCGCCGTCGACGTCCAGCGCCTGGCCGGGTGCTCGTTCGGCGTCACCGCGCCCGAGGAGCTGCGGCTCGCCGCGGAGGCCCTGGTCATCGAGATGGGCGGCGAGCCCGAGTGGATCGAGGAGCAGAACCGGCCGCTCTACCACGCGGCCCTCGCCCTCGGCGCGAACCACCTGGTCACCCTGGTGGCCCAGTCCATGGAGCTGCTGCGCCTCGCGGGCGTCGCCGCCCCCGACCGGATGCTCGGCCCGCTCCTGGGCGCGGCCCTCGACAACGCGCTGCGCTCCGGCGACGCGGCCCTGACCGGCCCCGTCGCGCGCGGGGACGCGGGCACGGTCGCGGCGCACGTCGCCGAGCTGCGCAAGCACGCCCCCGGCACCGTCGCCGGATACCTCGCCATGGCCCGTACGACCGCCGACCGGGCGCTCGCCCACGGCCTGCTGAAGCCCGAGCTCGCCGAGGACCTGCTGGGCGTGCTCGCGGACGGAGAGAACCGATGACCCTTCTGGTCCGCACCGCCGCCGAGCTGGCCGCCCTGGAGCGCTCCGGCCGCCGCGCCGTCGTCATGACCATGGGCGCCCTGCACGAGGGGCACGCCACCCTGGTGCGCACCGCGCGCGAGAGCGTCGGCCCCGGCGGCCAGGTCGTCGTCACGGTCTTCGTGAACCCGCTGCAGTTCGGCGCGGGCGAGGACCTCGACCGCTATCCGCGCACCCTGGACGCCGACATCGAGCTGGCCGGACGGGCGGGCGCCGACGCCGTGTTCGCGCCCTCCGTGGACGAGGTCTACCCCGGCGGCGAGCCGCAGGTGCGCATCACCGCGGGCCCGATGGGCGAGCGCCTCGAAGGCGCCTCCCGCCCCGGCCACTTCGACGGCATGCTCACCGTCGTCGCCAAGCTGCTCCACCTCACCGCCCCCGACCTGGCGCTGTTCGGGCAGAAGGACGCCCAGCAGCTCGCCCTGATCCGGCGCATGGCGCGCGACCTCAACTTCCCCGTGGAGATCGTCGGCGTGCCCACGGTCCGCGAGGCCGACGGGCTCGCCCTCTCCAGCCGCAACCGCTACCTCTCGCCGGCCGACCGCACCACCGCGCTCGCGCTGTCGCGCGCGCTGTTCGCGGCCCGCGACCGGCTGACCGCCGAGCACGCGCTCCACGCGCGCGCCGCGGCCACCCACGCCTCCTCCGGGCGCGCCCTGGCGCTCTCCCGGATCGGCGAGGCCCGCGCGGCCGCCGACGCGTACGCGGTGGAGGCGGCGGGCCCGTCCCCCGCGGTCGTGCGCGCCGCCGCCCAGAGCGTCCTGGACGAGGCCGCCAAGGCGGAGCCGCCGCTGACCCTGGACTACCTGGCGCTGGTCGACCCGGCGACGTTCGACGAGGCCCGGGACGGCTTCGCCGGTGAGGCGGTCCTCGCGGTCGCCGCGCGCGTCGGCACCACCCGCCTGATCGACAACATCCCGCTGAACTTCGGAGCCCCCGCATGACCAGGACGACCGACGGTCCGACCCGGACCGGCATACGACTGGACGCGCCCGCCCCCGGCTGGGCCATCGACGCGGACGTGGTGGTCGTCGGCTCGGGCGTGGCGGGCCTGACCGCGGCCCTGCGCTGCACCGCCGCGGGCCTCACCACCGTGGTGGTGACCAAGGCGCGGCTCGACGACGGCTCCACGCGCTGGGCGCAGGGCGGCATCGCGGCGGCCCTCGGCGAGGGCGACACCCCCCAACAGCACCTGGACGACACGCTGGTGGCCGGCGCGGGCCTGTGCGACGAGGCCGCGGTGCGCACCCTGGTCACCGAGGGCCCGGACGCCGTGCGGCGGCTGATCGCCACCGGCGCCCACTTCGACACCGACGACTCCGGCGCCATCTCGCTGACCCGCGAGGGCGGCCACCACCGCCGCCGCATCGCCCACGCGGGCGGCGACGCCACCGGCGCCGAGATCTCCCGCGCGCTGGTCGAGGCGGTCCGCGAGCGGGGCGTGCGGACCATCGAGAACGCGCTCGTACTGGACCTGCTCAGGGACGACGAGGGCCGCACGGCGGGCATCACCCTGCACGTCATGGGCGAGGGCCAGCACGACGGCGTGGGGGCCGTCCACGCCCCCGCCGTGGTGCTCGCCACCGGCGGCATGGGCCAGGTCTTCTCCGCCACCACCAACCCGGCGGTCTCCACCGGCGACGGCGTCGCCCTGGCGCTGCGGGCCGGCGCCGAGATCTCCGACCTGGAGTTCGTCCAGTTCCACCCCACGGTGCTCTTCCTCGGCGCCGCCTCCGAGGGCCAGCAGCCGCTGGTCTCCGAGGCGGTACGGGGAGAGGGCGCCCACCTCGTCGACGCCGACGGGACGCGCTTCATGCTCGGGCAGCACGAGCTGGCCGAACTGGCGCCGCGCGACATCGTGGCCAAGGCGATCACCGGCCAGATGCTGGCCCACGGCACCCTGCACATGTACCTGGACGCACGGCACTTCGGCGCCGAGATGTGGGAGCAGCGCTTCCCCACCATCCTGGCCGCCTGCCGCGCCCACGGCATCGACCCGGTCACCGAGCCCATCCCGGTCGCCCCGGCCGCCCACTACGCCTCCGGCGGCGTGCGCACCGACCTGCACGGCCGCACCACGGTCCCGGGCCTGTACGCGTGTGGCGAGGTCGCCTGCACCGGCGTCCACGGCGCCAACCGGCTCGCCTCCAACTCCCTGTTGGAGGGCCTGGTCTTCGCCGAGCGCATCGCGGCGGACATCGCGTCGGGCGGCCACGCGCGCGTGGCCAGCGCCCCCGCGGACACCCCCCGGGACACGTCCACCTGCCCGCTGCTCGTCCCCGAGGCCCGCATCCAGATCCAGCGGATCATGACGAACGGCGCGGGCGTGCTGCGCTCCGCCGACAGCCTCGCCGAGGCCGCCGCCCGCCTGGAGGCGATCCGGGCCGACGCCGACGACGCCGGCGAGCGCAAGGCCGCCGAGCCCGGCGTGGACGCGTGGGAGACCACCAACCTGCTGCTCGTCGCGCGCGTCCTGGTCGCCGCCGCGGCCGCCCGCGAGGAGACCCGCGGCTGCCACTGGCGCGAGGACCGGCCCGACCGGGACGAGGACTGGCGCCGCCACCTCGTCGTACGGGTGACGCCGGACCGTACGCTCGACGTCCGCCGTACCGATTCCGCAGACTTCCCCCCGACAGTCGCCGACGCCCCCAGGGAGCCGTAACCGTGAGCACCCCCGACGAACACCGTCCCGAGCCGGTGGACGTACCGCTGATCCAGATCGGCGTCCCCGCGAGCGGAGGCGGCTGCGGCGACGACTGCGGCTGCGGCGACGAGGACGTGTACGAGTGCGGCCTCGACCCCTCGCTGGCCGCGCTGCTCGCCGAGTCGGGCCTGGACCCGGTCCAGGTCGAGGACATCGCGCACGTCGCCATCGAGGAGGACCTCGACGGCGGTGTGGACGTGACGACCGCGGCGACCGTCCCCGAAGACGCCGTCGCCACCGGCGACTTCACCGCCCGCGAGGCCGGTACGGTCGCGGGCCTGCGGGTCGCCGAGGCGATCCTGTCGATCGTGTGCACCGAGGAGTTCGAGGTCGAGCGGCACGTCGCCGACGGCGACCGCGTCGAGGCGGGCCAGAAGCTGCTGAGCGTCACCACGCGCACCCGCGACCTGCTCACCGCCGAGCGCAGCGCGCTCAACCTGCTGTGCCGCCTGTCCGGCATCGCGACCGCCACGCGCGCGTGGGCGGACGCCCTGGAGGGCACGAGCGCGAAGGTGCGCGACACCCGCAAGACGACGCCGGGGCTGCGCGCCCTGGAGAAGTACGCGGTGCGCTGCGGCGGCGGCGTCAACCACCGCATGTCGCTCTCCGACGCGGCGCTGGTCAAGGACAACCACGTGGTGGCCGCGGGCGGCGTCGCCGAGGCCTTCAAGGCCGTACGGGAGACGTTCCCGGAGGTGGCGATCGAGGTCGAGGTCGACACGCTCGACCAGGTCACCGAGGTCCTGGAGGCGGGCGCGGACCTGATCCTGCTGGACAACTTCACGCCGGAGCAGACGGCGCGCGCGGTGGAACTCGTGGGCGGCCGGGCGTTCCTGGAGTCCTCGGGCCGCCTCACCCTGGAGACCGCGGCGCAGTACGCGGCGACGGGCGTCGACTACCTGGCGGTCGGCGCGCTCACCCACTCCTCGCCGATCCTCGACATCGGGCTCGATCTGCGCGAGGCGGCGTAACCGATGCTGCTGACCATCGACGTAGGCAACACGCACACGGTCCTCGGCCTGTTCGACGGCGAGGAGGTCGTCGAGCACTGGCGCATCTCCACCGACCCGCGCCGCACCGCGGACGAGATGGCGGTCCTGCTCAACGGTCTGATGGGCATGCACCCGCTGCTCGGGGCCGAGCTGGGCGACAACATCGAGGGCATCGCGATCTGCTCGACGGTGCCGTCGGTGCTGCACGAGCTGCGCGAGGTGACGCGCCGCTACTACGGCGACGTCCCCGCGGTCCTGGTCGAGCCCGGCATCAAGACCGGCGTCCCGATCCTGATGGACAACCCCAAGGAGGTCGGCGCGGACCGCATCATCAACGCGGTCGCGGCGGTCGAGCTGTACGGGGGCCCGGCGATCGTCGTCGACTTCGGCACGGCGACGACGTTCGACGCGGTGAGCGCGCGCGGTGAGTACGCGGGCGGGGTGATCGCCCCCGGCATCGAGATCTCGGTCGAGGCGCTCGGCGTCAAGGGCGCGCAGCTCCGCAAGATCGAACTGGCCCGGCCGCGGGCGGTGATCGGCAAGAACACGGTCGAGGCGATGCAGGCGGGGATCGTGTACGGGTTCGCCGGGCAGGTCGACGGGGTCGTGACCCGGATGGCCCGCGAGCTGGTGGGCCCCGGGGGCGACCCGGCCGACGTCACGGTCATCGCCACGGGCGGCCTGGCCCCGATGGTCCTGGGCGAGGCCCACGTGATCGACGAACACGAGCCGTGGCTGACGCTGATCGGCTTGCGCCTGGTGTACGAACGCAACATCTCCCGCATGTAGCTGCGCTGGGGGCTGTGCCCCGGACCCCGTTGCGTTCGTCTGCGGCCCGTCCCCAACTGGTCGCGCAGTTCCCCGCGCCCCTAACTACCTAGGGGCGCGGGGAACTGCGCGACCAGCCCCCACGGGCCCGCAGCCGACGAACCCGGCCGTCCGCCAGAGGACTTTCCGGAAGGGGCGGGGTGGGGAATTCAACTCGCCCGGGCGGGGCCATTAAACGGATTTTGTCCATTTACGACGTATTGTCGGGTCATGCCCACGCCCTACGGATCCCGCGGCGGAATGGCGTTCAGCGCAGACGAGCTGCGTGTGCTCAGACGTGCTCTCGCCGTCGCCCTCCACCCTGCCCCCCTCGCGGACGCGGACGTCCACGACTGCCTACGGCTAGCCGGCTCCGTGGACGAGGCCGTCCGCGAGGCGAACCGGCTGCGCGCCTTCCTGCTGGCCGACCTCGCCCGCTACCGCACCGCCCTGCCCGGCTCCGCCCCGGGCTATCTGGAGCTGCTCCAGGACGCCCTGGCGGCCGGTTACGACCCGACCCCGGACGACCTGGCGGCGCTGCGCGGGCTGCGCGCGCTCCCCGTGGCCGCCGCCCTGCTCGAACGGTGCCGGCGCCTGGCCGAGCACTCCGTACGGGCGCGGCTCGCCGCCGTGACCCCCGGCCCGCGCACCCGGCTCCTCGCCCTGCCGGGCGGCCGCGCCGCCGCGCAGGACCCGACGCAGCCCCGCCCCCAGCCCAAGTCCGAGCCCGCGCCCGCCCGGCCGCAGCCCAAGGCGCCCCGCCCCATCCCCACCCCCGGCGAGGTGTTCCCGCCGCGCCGAAAGCCCCTGCCCCCGCCCGCCGCCCGCGCCGCCGGGTAGCTACTCTGGTCGGCATGGACTACGTTTCCGCGCTCGTTCCCCCCGTGGTGATGGCCGTCTTCTTCATCGGGCTCATCGTGACGATCGTCAAGAGCCAGGGCGGCCCCAACAAGGGCAAGGAGGACGCGGCCGTGGACGCCGCGCTCGCCCGCGCCGAGGCCGCCCAGCAGCGGCCGACCACCGGCCAGGCCTGACCGGCGACAGAACCCGCGGCCCTTCCAGGCCGCACGGCGCGTTTCACGCGTCAAGGGCGCGCGACCCATATCAGGGGCGCGCGCTCTTTTTGCTGTTCACCACCGTAAATAACCAGCCATTCAGGACATCTCCCACTATGGTGCAGATGTGCCTCGCCAATTGGGAGAGCTGGAAGACGCCGTCATGACGCGCGTCTGGCAGTGGAACCGTCCGGTCACCGTCCGGGAAGTCCTGGAAGACCTTCAGCAGGAACGGTCCATCGCGTACACGACCGTGATGACCGTAATGGACAATCTCCATCAGAAGGGCTGGGTACGCCGGGAAGTCGACGGCCGTGCCTATCGATATACCGCGGTCTCCACCCGGGCCGCCTACGCGGCCGCACTGATGAACGAAGCGTGGTCGCAGAGTGACAACCCCGCGGCCGCTCTGGTCGCCTTCTTCGGCATGATGTCGCCCGAGCAGCGCGAGTCCCTGCGCGATGCCGTACGGATGGTGGGACCGCCCGAGGACAACCCGGATCCGGCCGATCCGCAAGAGAGCGCACAACCCGCAGAACCCGATGGGACTGCCGAGGACGCGGGGCGATAGCGTCCGGTCATGTCTTATGCCCCCGCAAATGCCGTCACCGTCCGCCGGGCCAGGACCAGCGATGTCCCGGCGGTCCGCCGCCTTCTCGACGCGTACGTCGGCGCGGGGATCCTGCTCGACAAAGCGACCGTGACGCTTTACGAGGACATCCAGGAGTTCTGGGTAGCGGAACGCGACAGTGATGCCCGGGTGGTCGGCTGCGGCGCGCTGCACGTGATGTGGGAAGACCTCGCCGAAGTGCGCACTCTCGCGGTGGACCGCGAGTTCAAGGGCGCCGGAGTGGGGCATCTGGTGCTCGACAAGCTGCTCGGCACCGCCCGCTGGCTCGGGGTCCGCAGGGTTTTCTGTCTCACCTTCGAAGTGGACTTCTTCGCGAAGCACGGCTTCACCGAGATCGGGGAGACTCCGGTCGACACCGATGTCTACAGCGAGCTGCTGCGCTCGTATGACGAGGGTGTCGCCGAGTTCCTGGGTCTCGAACGAGTGAAGCCGAACACCTTGGGCAACAGCCGGATGCTTCTGCACCTGTGATCGCGGGAACCCGGCGGAACCGGCAGAGCCCTATGTCCGAATCGCGTACGTTTCCCGCTGTGCAAGGTCCCTGAACCTCTGCCGGGGGTTTGTGTTTTCCAGGCAAAAGCGGTTTCCTTTCCGCGTACTGCATTTTCGATGAAAGGAAATCCGGTGGCACAGAAGGTTCAGGTCCTTCTTGTCGATGACCTCGACGGCGGCGAGGCGGACGAGACCGTGACGTTCGCTCTCGACGGCAAGACCTACGAGATCGACCTCACCACCGCCAACGCGGACAAGCTGCGGGGTCTGCTCGACCCGTACACCAAGAGCGGTCGGCGCACCGGTGGCCGCGCGGCCGGCGGCCGGGGCAAGGCCCGTGGCGCTGCGACGGGCAGCCAGGACACCGCCCAGATCCGCAAGTGGGCCAAGGAGCAGGGCTACAACGTGAACGACCGCGGACGCGTCCCGGCCGATATCCGCGAGGCCTACGAGAAGGCGAACGGCTGAGTTCCCGCCTTACCCGACCTCTTCGCGCCGGCCCTCTCGGGGGCGAGTGCGGAGCCGGTTACCGATTTCGTGGGGAACAAGCGGGCCCGGTGGCATTCCGTCGCCGCCGCGTCCACCAGCCGGACGAGGTCGGGGGTGCCCCCACCGCCCCCGCCGCCCTTGGGACCGGCGAATCCGGCGAAAGCCGGAAGGGTTGCTTCTACCTCGCACCCCGGCTCGGGAGGCCGCAGCCACACGGCGGTCTCCCGCGAGCCGTCCCGGCCGGGCGGCACGCTCCAGCCGGGCGGCAGGGGAGCGGTGATCCGGCCGTCGGCGCCGACGGCCGTCAGGTCCAGGCCGACGCCGCCCCACTCCAGCCAGTCGAGCAGCCCCGGCAGCTCCTCCGCGCTGCCCGCGGCCACCAGGAACCGCATCCGGCGCCCCACGAGGGCGACCGGGCCGGTGCTCCCGTACCTCCCGAGCAGGGCGGCACCGGCGGGCGCCGGGAGGTCGAGCACGTCGAAGCGCAGCCCCGTCAGGAGCCGCACCGGCGGCCCCGCCTCCACGGCCCAGCCGAGCTCCCGCTCGTACCACTGGGCGAGCGGCCGGCCGAGCGGGGCGCGGGGGGAGGGCACGGTGAGGGCCATGACCGGAGCAACTCCTGAAACGTCCCGGAGTTACGCAGAGTTTCCGGACGGATGCGTTCCGTAGGCACATCGGGGGCGCGCGGAAGCATTCGGCGGCGCAAGTGTGTTCGCCCGTAGCTGAGGGAACCAGGGCGCGCCGCATGGACTGTCAGTGCTTACGGGTAAGACATTCCTAGTGGGGAGGGGCGAGAAGCTCGCCGGGCCGTCTCGCGTTCGCCATCGGCGTACTGGAGACAGGGGTATCTGCCTGGCCTGCGGGAACATCGTCTCGCACCATCGAGTTGGAGCAGTTGTCGACAGTTCGGCAGCAAGTTTCCCCGCCTGGGCGGGGGTGATCGGGTCGGATGTCGGCAGTTGGAATGAGCTGTCCCGTCCCACGGGACTAGCATGCGGAAGGACAGGGAGGGGACCGACCCCTTACTGCCCGACCGCTCTGAGGAGCGATTAACGATGTTCGAGAGGTTCACCGACCGCGCGCGGCGGGTTGTCGTCCTGGCTCAGGAAGAAGCCCGGATGCTCAACCACAACTACATCGGCACCGAGCACATTCTCCTGGGCCTGATCCACGAGGGTGAGGGTGTCGCCGCTAAGGCCCTGGAGAGCCTCGGGATTTCTCTTGAGGCGGTCCGTCAGCAGGTGGAGGAGATCATCGGTCAGGGCCAGCAGGCCCCGTCCGGTCACATCCCCTTCACGCCGCGTGCCAAGAAGGTCCTGGAGCTGTCGCTCCGCGAGGCCCTCCAGCTCGGCCACAACTACATCGGCACCGAGCACATCCTGCTCGGCCTGATCCGCGAGGGCGAGGGCGTCGCCGCCCAGGTCCTCGTGAAGCTGGGCGCCGATCTCAACCGGGTCCGGCAGCAGGTCATCCAGCTGCTCTCCGGCTACCAGGGCAAGGAAGCCGCCACCGCGGGCGGCCCGGCCGAGGGCACGCCTTCGACCTCCCTCGTCCTCGACCAGTTCGGCCGGAACCTCACCCAGGCCGCTCGTGAGTCCAAGCTCGACCCGGTCATCGGGCGCGAGAAGGAGATCGAGCGGGTCATGCAGGTGCTGTCCCGCCGTACCAAGAACAACCCGGTGCTCATCGGCGAGCCCGGCGTCGGCAAGACGGCGGTCGTCGAGGGCCTGGCGCAGGCCATCGTCAAGGGCGAGGTGCCCGAGACCCTCAAGGACAAGCACCTCTACACCCTGGACCTCGGCGCGCTGGTCGCCGGCTCCCGCTACCGCGGTGACTTCGAGGAGCGCCTGAAGAAGGTCCTCAAGGAGATCCGCACCCGCGGCGACATCATCCTGTTCATCGACGAGCTGCACACGCTCGTGGGTGCGGGTGCCGCCGAGGGCGCCATCGACGCGGCCTCGATCCTGAAGCCGATGCTGGCCCGCGGTGAGCTCCAGACCATCGGCGCCACCACGCTCGACGAGTACCGCAAGCACCTGGAGAAGGACGCGGCCCTCGAGCGGCGCTTCCAGCCCATCCAGGTCGCCGAGCCGTCGCTGCCGCACACCATCGAGATCCTCAAGGGTCTGCGCGACCGGTACGAGGCCCACCACCGCGTGTCCATCACGGACGAGGCGCTGGTCCAGGCCGCGACGCTGGCCGACCGGTACATCTCGGACCGCTTCCTGCCGGACAAGGCGATCGACCTGATCGACGAGGCCGGCTCCCGGATGCGCATCCGCCGGATGACCGCGCCGCCGGACCTCCGCGAGTTCGACGAGAAGATCGCGGGCGTGCGCCGCGACAAGGAGTCGGCCATCGACTCCCAGGACTTCGAGAAGGCGGCCTCTCTCCGCGACAAGGAGAAGCAGCTGCTCGCCGCGAAGGCCAAGCGCGAGAAGGAGTGGAAGGCCGGCGACATGGACGTCGTCGCCGAGGTCGACGGCGAGCTCATCGCCGAGGTCCTCGCGACCGCGACCGGCATTCCCGTCTTCAAGCTCACCGAGGAGGAGTCCTCCCGCCTGCTGCGCATGGAGGACGAGCTCCACAAGCGCGTCATCGGCCAGAAGGACGCCATCAAGGCGCTCTCCCAGGCGATCCGGCGCACCCGTGCGGGTCTGAAGGACCCGAAGCGCCCCGGTGGCTCGTTCATCTTCGCCGGCCCGTCCGGTGTCGGTAAGACCGAGCTCTCCAAGACGCTCGCCGAATTCCTCTTCGGCGACGAGGACGCGCTGATCTCCCTCGACATGTCGGAGTTCAGCGAGAAGCACACGGTCTCGCGCCTCTTCGGTTCCCCGCCCGGATACGTGGGTTACGAAGAGGGCGGCCAGCTGACCGAGAAGGTCCGCCGGAAGCCGTTCTCCGTCGTCCTCTTCGACGAGGTCGAAAAGGCCCACCCGGACATCTTCAATTCCCTGCTCCAGATCCTGGAGGACGGTCGTCTGACCGACTCCCAGGGCCGGGTCGTCGACTTCAAGAACACGGTCATCATCATGACCACGAACCTCGGCACCCGGGACATCTCCAAGGGCTTCAACCTGGGCTTCGCCGCCCAGGGCGATGTGAAGACCGGCTACGAGCGGATGAAGGCCAAGGTCAACGAGGAGCTGAAGCAGCACTTCCGCCCCGAGTTCCTGAACCGTGTCGACGACACGGTGGTCTTCCACCAGCTCACCGAGGAAGACATCATCCAGATCGTCGACCTCATGATCGCCAAGGTGGACGAGCGCCTGAAGGACCGCGACATGGGCATCGAGCTCAGCGCGGACGCGAAGTCGCTCCTGGCGAAGAAGGGCTACGACCCGATCATGGGCGCGCGCCCGCTGCGCCGCACCATCCAGCGCGAGATCGAGGACATCCTCTCGGAGAAGATCCTCTTCGGCGAGCTGCGCCCGGGCCACATCGTGGTCGTCGACACCGAGGGCGACGGCGAGGCGAAGAAGTTCACCTTCCGCGGCGAGGAGAAGTCGGCCCTGCCGGACGTCCCGCCGATCGAGCAGGCGGCCGGCGGCGCCGGCCCGAACCTGAGCAAGGAGGCGTAGCCTCCACGGGCTCGTCTTGAGGGGCTGCCCCGGTCCGTACGGACCGGGGCAGCCCCTTTTTCGTGCGTACGGTCAGAGGGGCTGGCCGTTCACGGTGACGGTTACTCCGGAGAACGTGCGGAGTTGTTTGCGTTCTTCACGGCTCAGCCGCGGCCTGATGAGGTCCGTGAGGTGCAGCGTTTCCAGCGAGGCGAACGGCCGAAGCAGCTGCTGGTAATCGGCGACGGTGTTCGACACGTCCAGATGGACTGTGCGGATCTGCGGGCAAGGTGTGCCACTGAGGAGCTCCGACGGAATGCCCACCCTGAAGTCCAAAGAAGCGAGCCTCGGCATTCTCGCCACCTGAGCGAGGAGACCTGCCGGGTCCGGTGCTCCCGGCACCGACAAGTGTGACAGCCCCTGCCATGCATCCAGCCCGCTCGGATCTCCCAGCACCTCCACGTACAAGTCCGTGACTCCGGTATGCGCTGGTACCGCTGCCAGGCCATTGGCTCCCACCCCGCTGAGATGGAGGGATTCGAGGGCTGTGAGCCCCGTAAGAGCGGAGAAGTCTTCGAGGACGGAGCAGCGGCTAACGGTCAGCCGACGAAGTCCACGGACACCACGGAGGAAGGAAAGACTGGATAGGGCATCGTTGGACAGCATCTGTAGGAAGACGAGCGACAGGTCGTCCAGAGGGCCCGTCAGTTCCTCGGCGGTGAAGTTGCCCGCGATGAGCACCTCTTGGACGTCCGAGAGAGTTCGAACCTCGTCCAGTTGGTCTTTCGACGTGACAGGCAAAGGGATGTCCGTCCATGAGATCTGCGAGAGCACCTCGCGCGCGTATGCGGCGGTGGGGTAGCGGTCCCATGCGCTCGCGAACGCATGCGCCGCCACACGGCCGTGAGAGGCCCAGGCGCGCGCGTAGGGGATGGCCTCGCCCCCGCCGATCCTGCTGATGAGCGCGGCAATACCGCCCGCCTCGTATGAATTGACCCCGATGGCGTCAGGCATGGGCAACTGAGGGAGCAGGGTGGGGCCAAGACGGGCTAGTAAAGGGATCACGTACGAGTTCCTCGGCGGCAACAGAGCCGCGATACTCCGTTTCACCCGTTCACTGGTCTGCTCGTCGAGCCACGCCGCATACTGGGCGCAGAGCGCGGCCAGTACATGGGCTTCGTACGCTTGCCGCCCCTTCACCTTGAGTAATCCCTTGACCAGTACCGGCAGTTGGCTCCGCCCGCAATGCCCAGCCGCCAGCAGAACCACGTCCTGCCACTGTTCCTCCGCCGCGTGCTGGACCAACTCCTTGATGTGGTCGTCCTCCACCAGTTCCTTCGCCGCCAGGAAGTCCTGGAAGGTGCGATGCGTGAACTGGTAGACGTCGCTGCCGCGTTCCTGGAGCAGGCCGCTGCGGTTGAGGAGGTGGCGCAGGACCAGCTCCGGGGTGCCCTGTTCCCGTACGCGTGGCATTCCCGGCAGGGCGCGCAGAATCTGCAGCCCGGCCTGTTCCGCCGTGAACTCCGTCTGTCCCTCCCGCACCAGCCACACCGCGATCCGCTGGAGCAGCTGCGTGGACTCCTCCACCGTGAGGGTGATCCGCTCCGGCGCGCCCACCTTGCGGCGCTCGTCGCGGTTGCCGAGGAGCATGCGCAGGGCCGACTGGTACAGGTCCCAGCGGGTCTTCGGCAGGAAGCCCTGACGCAGCCGGTGCAGGGCGCAGATGACCGCGCAGAGCAGGGGCGTACGGGCCAGGGCGGCCAGCGTCGCGTTGGTGCGGAACTGGTGGGCCAGATCCCGTTCCAGCTCGTCCAGCGGCTCGTGCGGGTCGCTGTCGAGCCGGGCCGCCCGGTGCCAGGCGGTCACGAACGCCTGGATGTCCTCGTCCCGCATCGGCAGCAGCCGCAGCTCCTCGAAGTCGGCGCGCCGCAGCCACCCCGGCTCCACCGCGAGCGGGCGTACGGTCGCCACGCACCGCACCTGCGGATAGCGCTCCAGGAGGTTGGAGATCCAGCGGTGGGCCTCCTCGCGGTCGTCCTGGGGGACCTCGTCGAGCCCGTCCACGAGCAGCATCGCCCGCCCGGACTTCAGGACCCGTGCGGCCCACCCCTCCGGGGCCTCGTCGATCACCAGCCGCGCGGCGTACGGAAGCTGGCCGGGCAGCGGATAGGCGCCGCCCTGGGCGCGCAGGGTGCGCAGCGGCACGACGAACGGCACCAGGCCGTTCAGATCGGCCAGTTGGGGCCCGAGCGTGCCCGCCGCCGCGTGCGCGGCCAGCCACCACACCAGGGTCGTCTTGCCCGCGCCCGCCTCGCCCCGCAGCAGGACGCGCGGGCGGGAGGCGAGCAGCGCGTCGATGCGCTGGGGCGCCCCGGCGTCGGGAAGACCGCGCTCCCGGGACCCCTTCGGCTGTGCCTCCAGGCTCAGATACGCGGTGTCCAGGTCCCACTCCGCGTCGTGCCGGTTCAGGTCGTCGAGCCCGAAGATCCGGGTGCGGCGGTACTGGGCGCGCAGGGCCTTGGCGTACTCCGCCTCGTACGCGATGTCGTCCGCGTGCTGTCCGGCGACCATGTCCAGCTTCTGGGGTACGTCGAAGTCGGCGCACCAGGAGGTGAACTCCGCCTTCGCGGAGAGCGCCGCCACCGGTACGCACTCCACTCGTCGGTGCCCGCGCCCCTGCGGCACCTCCTTGACCAGGCCGACCACCGTCTCGCCCACGAACACGGGCGCACCCGAGAGCCCGGCGAGCGGGGAGCTTCCGTCGCGCCGCTCCCTCGCGGGCGGGCGGTCGAACTCGAAGGTCAGCTTCTGGCGGAGGCGGCCCGCGACGGGCAGGACGGTCCCGGTGAACTGGTCGAGGTCCAGCCGGTCGCCGTCGTACCGCTGGACGTCCGGAAAGCCGATGATCTCGCAGTAGGGGAGCGGCCGTTCGGTGGCGACCACGCCGAGCCGGGCCCCGGACAGCTGCGAGATCAGCCCCCACCCCGAGCCGCAGGACAGCAGGGCGGCGTCGAGGCCCGGGTCCTGCCAGACCACATGGCACGCGGTCTTCCCGGCCAGCCCGGGCACCTCGATCGTCGTTTCGTCGTCGAGCCCGAGATGCGCGCAGGTGAGCACCAGCCCGGAGCCGATCAGCACACCCGTGCCCTGCATCGCCCCGAACACCCCCACGACATGGCGGGAGCCCTGGAAGTCGCTCACGTCGCCACCGTCCCACCGGCGCGTACCTCGACCCCTTCCGGGAGCCGGTCCGTCCCGGTCACCGTATGGCTGGCCTGGACATTGATCTGGAGCAGCGTCGGCGGGGCCGCGAGGCGGCTCACGTCGTACTCCCGTTGCTGCGCCCACAGGTTCAGCACGTGCAGGCGCGGGAAGAGGGCCGCGAGCCGGGCGAGGGCGGTCGGCGGCACGTGGTCGGTCAGATAGACCTGGAACACGGACGGCAGGGCGAGCCCGGCGGGGGCGGTGGACAGCGACGTGCCGGTCACCTGCAAGGTGCGCAGCCGGGGGACACGGGCCACCTCCGCCCACTCCTCCGGGCTCTCCGGGCTGCTCCACGGGCCGAGGTAGAGGCCGGTCAGGGCCGTGGCGCTGTCGGCCAGGCCCCGCAGGTCGGCCGCCGCCACCCCCGTGACGTCGAGCGTCTCCAGCGGGGCCGCCGCCGGGAGCGCGGCCGGTGACCACTTCAGCCGGTCGCCGGTGAGGGTGAGCGCGCGGAGGTGGCGCAGGGAGGCGAGCGGGCTCAGGTCCGCGTTGCCGATCCCGCTCAGCGACAGCTCCGTCAGCGGCTTGTCGTGGAGGCCGGAGAGGTCCGTCAACCGGGGGCAGTCGCGTACGCCCAGATCGGTGAGCGGGCCCGCCAGGAACGACAGGTCCTCCAGCGTCGGGTTCTCCCGCAGCCGCACCCGGGTCGGCGAGGCCTCGGCCGCGTACGCCCGCAGGGCCTGGGCCGACACCTCGCCGCGCGTCTCCAGCTGCGGCCGGGTGCCGAGCGTCCGCAGGGCGCGCAGCTGCTCGTCCGAGGTGACCGTGAAGAGGACGTCCTCGGGGTCGATCCCGGCGATGACCTCGTCGGCGTACTGCCGGGTGTCGAACCGGCCCCAGGACCAGACGAGCTGGGCCCTCACCCGCCGGGCCGGGTGGCTGCCGAAGCGGGCCAGGAAGGCGATCGCGCGCTCCGACTCCACGTACGAGGCGGCGGTGACGACCAGCTCGGCCGTGTACTTGTCCAGCCCCTCCGGCCCCGGCAGCAGGTCCAGGATCATCGGGCCCGCCGCCGCGAGCGCCCGCGCGGCCACCAGGTCGCGCGGCGGGATCAGCGCGGCCGTGCGCCGCTCGACCTCCGTCCGTACCTCGGCGGCGAGTTCGGGCGCGTGCTCCAGGCAGGTGGCCGCGAGCAGGTGGACGCGGGTGCGCACGGCCGTGCCGGTGTGCTCGTCTCCGTACCGCAGCAGCTCTCCGAACAGCTCCACGCGCTCGCGCGGGCGCGCGTGGGCGACGGCCATGCGGATGACGTCCTCCCACTGGTCGTCGGCGGAGTGGGCGACGAGGAGGCCGAGGTCGCCCGCCTCCACGGCGGCCCGCGCGCCCAGGTAGTCCTGGAAGGTGCGGTGGATGAAGTCGACGGTGCCGGGGGCCGGTTCGCGCAGCAGGCCGCTGCGGTGCAGGAAGTGCTCGAAGACGGCCCGCGCGTCGCCGAGCTCGGCCAGCTCCGGTACGGAGGGGAGCAGATCCGCGATGATCGTCTCGGCGCGGGTGCGGTCCATCTCGGTGCGGCCATTGCGGATCAGCCAGTACGCGAGCTGCTGGAGGAGCTGGATCTGCGGCTCCTGGCGGCGCTCGGGCACCCGCATGTCGCGCTCGCGGTCGCGGCGGATCAGCAGCATGGAGAGCGCCGCGTCGTAGAGGTCCTTGCGGCCGTAGGGCAGGAAGCCGCGCCGGTCGCGGTGGAGGGCGCAGATCAGGCCGCACATCAGCGGGTTGGTGGCGAGCCGCCCGAGGTCGGGTTTGGCGCGCACGGCTTCGAGGAGCTGGCTTTCGTACGCGGTGAGCTCGTCGTCGTCGGTCCCGGTCCGTGCCGCCGTGTGCCAGCGCCGGACGAACGCGGCCACGTCCGCCGGGCTCATCGGGCAGAGCGTGAGCTCGGTGAAGCCCTCGTCGCCGAGCCAGTCCTCGCCGACCGCCGAGGGGCGCGAGGTGACCAGCCAGCGGTTGCCGGGGTAGGCCTCGATCAGATCGCTGAGCCAGGCCCGGGTGTGGGCGCGCTCGGCGTCCGGGATCTCGTCGATGCCGTCGACCAGGATCAGGCCGCGCCCGTCCTCCAGGACCCTGGACTCCCAGCGCGGCGGCTGCTCGCCCGCCAGCGGGGAGCCGACGGCGGCCAGGAAGTCCTTGGGCGCGGGCAGCCGGGCGCCGTGGCGGGTCAGGGTGCGCAGCGGCAGGACGTACGGGATGCGGTCGTAGAGGTACGCGGTCCCGTGGTCGAGGTCGTCGCGCGCGGCGGACAGGGCGAGCCACTGCACGAGCGTGGTCTTGCCGGATCCGGCCTCGCCGCGCAGCAGTACGCGCTCGTGGTCGGCCAGGACACGGTCGGCGGGGCGCGGAGCGAAGTCCTCCCCGGCGCTCGCGCGGTCCTTGTGCCAGGTCACGGCGCTCGGCCCCACCACCTCCAGCCGCAGGTACGCGGTGTCCAGCGGCCATTTGCGCGGCGAGTTGGCGAGATCGATCCCGTAGATCGTCAACTTGCCGTGCTTCTTCGCCAGATGCGCGAGGTAGCGCGCCTCGAACTTCCCGTCCTGAGCGTCCGGGCGCGGTGTCCGCGCGATCAATTCATCCATACGGGCGATGAGTTCGCTCTGTTGCCGACTCTGCTCGACCAGGGTCGCGGCCACGAAGGTGGAGCGCTGGGTGAAGAAGTTCAGGATGTGCAGACAGGCGGTGTCGAGGAGGCGTTCGTAGAAGTGGGTGGCGTCGGCGGAGAGGTGGCGCTCGGGGTGGTCGCCCGCGCGGCGCAGCTCGCGGGCGAGCTCCCGGTGGCCCAGGGCGACCGCCTCGGCGTCGCTGAGGGTGAGCTCGCCCAGGGCGTGGAGGGTCCGGGCGAGCGCGTCGGCCACGGCCCGCTCCTCGTCGGCCGGGACCGGCCGCTCGCCGGACCGCAGGGCGGCCCTGACCAGCTTGGCGGCGAGGGCGCGCAGATCCGCCTGCCCGAGCGTGCGCTGCTCGCCCCGGAAGGAGACGTACGAGGAGATCCGGACGGGTTGCTCGGCCAGACCGGCACCGGCGGGTTCGGCCGTGAACAGCTTGCGGATGAGCGGGGTGACGGCGGCGGACGCGACTTTGGCGGTTAACAGTCCGGGTTCCACGACGCGCCAGCGTAGCCGTGGTCACGGGACCTTGGTCCCGAAAAGGAAGGACTTAGGTCCCGCCGGAGGGGGCCGAGCGGTGACAAGGCGCACAAGCCCCCAGCCCTCTACTACGACGGATAGCAGCCCATGACCCGTGCCCGGGCCGAATTCCACGGGTGATCGTTACGGCTTTCGTTAGTAGATGGGCGTTTTGGGGCTAAACGGGGCTGCGGGTTACCAAGGGATGCCGCCCGGCGCGCCGCTCGTGTGCCGGGCCTGTTTTCTGCCCCTGTCGTCCATCCGGAGGATGTCCCCGCATGTCCCAGCGCTCCGCTTCCCGCACGCCCCGCCCGACCGTCCTCCGCCTCTGCGCCGCCGCTGCGGGCGTGGGTCTGGGAGCGACGGCCCTGCTGGGTGCCGGGACGGCCGTCGCCGCCGACAAGGCGGGGACCCCGGCGCTGGCCGGTGCGGCCGCCTCCGTCGCCGCGCAGGCCGACGCGCAGGCCAAGGCGGCGGCGCAGGCCGAGAAGGCGGCGGCCAAGAAGGCCGTGGCGTGGGTGGACCCGGTGGACACGTACAGGCTCAGCGCCACCTTCGGCACCGGCGGCTCGATGTGGGCCCACAAGCACTCCGGCCAGGACTTCGCGGTGCCGGTCGGCACCCCGGTCAAGGCCGTGCACGCGGGCACGGTCGTCAAGGCGGGCCCGAACGGCGGCGGCGACGGCCCGGCGTACGGCAACGCCATCGTGATCCGGCACGCCGACAACACGTACTCGCAGTACGCGCACCTGTCGCGGATCGACGTCCGCATCGGGCAGACGATCTCCACCGACCAGCGGATCGCGCTCTCCGGCAACACCGGCAACTCCAGCGGCCCGCACCTGCACTTCGAGATCCGCACGACGGCGAACTACGGCTCGGCCGTCAACCCGGTGGCGTTCCTCCGTACGGAGGGCGTGACGGTCTGACGACCGGCTAGCGCCCACCCGCGTGGGCCTGAGTGACAAGATCGATGGCGACTTCGAGGATGGCCTTGCGCTTCTCCTCGGGGTCGCCTTCGAGGTCCTTGAGGGCGTGCATGCCGACGTGCATGGAGAAGAGCGCGGTGAAGCAGCGGATCTGGTCGGTCAGGGGGGCGTCCGGGTCCTTGAGCAGCTCGACCATCGCGAGGACGCGGTCCTTGAAGTTCTCCCCGATGGACAGCTCGCGGACGGTGGCCTGGTTCTCCTGCATGAAGCGGAAGAGCGGGGCGGCGCCGGTCAGGGCGTCGCTGTAACGTCGCAGAACCTCGATCTTGGATTCCAAGGTCTGAGGCTGAGTCCGCCCCCACTCCAAAAGCTCATCCATGGGCCGAGTGAGGTCCTCAAAGAGACTCACCAGGATGTCTTCCTTGGTTTTGAAGTGGTAGTAGAGCGCCGCCTTGGTGACGTCGAGCCGCTCCGCGATCTCGCGCAGCGAGGTCTTCTCGTACCCCTGCTCGCCGAAGAGCTCCAGGGCCACATCCTGGATGCGCTGGCGGGTGTTGCCTCTGGCCATCGAGCTCTCCTGAAAACTTACTTGACGCCCGGCTAGTAGGGGGTCTACTTTCCCCAGTGTAGTAACTAGCCGGGCGGCAAGTAAGTGTGGGGCAGGGAGTGGGAGAGATGGCACAACAAATTCAGCCGGAGGCCAGCGCGGCCGGGGCTCCAGCGGCGGGGCCGAAGCAGCGCAGCACCCGCGTGGTGCTGATGGCCCTGATGATCGCGATGCTCCTCGCGATGCTCGACAACATGATCGTCGGCACCGCGATGCCCACCATCGTCGGTGACCTGGGCGGCATGGCGCATCTGTCCTGGGTCGTCACCGCGTACACCCTGGCCACCGCCGCCTCCACGCCCATCTGGGGCAAGCTCGGCGACATGTACGGCCGCAAGGGCGCCTTCCTCAGCTCCATAGTCGTCTTCCTGGCGGGCTCCGCGCTCAGCGGCATGGCCCAGGGCATGGGCCAGCTGATCGGCTTCCGGGCGATCCAGGGCCTGGGCGCCGGCGGTCTGATCGTCGGGGTCATGGCGATCATCGGCGAGCTGATACCGCCCCGTGAGCGCGGCAAGTACCAGGGCATGATGGCCGGTGTCATGGGCATCGCCATGATCGGCGGCCCGCTGGTCGGCGGCTCCATCACCGATCACCTCGGCTGGCGCTGGTCCTTCTACATCAACCTGCCCCTCGGCGCGGTCGCCCTCGCGATGGTGACGGCCGTCCTGCACCTCCCGAAGAAGAAGTCCAAGCCGAAGATCGACTACCTCGGTACGGTGCTGCTGACCATCGGGATCACCTCGATCGTGCTGGTCACGACTTGGGGCGGGACGGAGTACGCCTGGGGCTCGGCCCGGATCATGGAGCTGATCGCGCTGGGCGTCGCGTCCCTGGTCGGCTTCTTCTTCGTCGAGACGAAGGCGGCGGAGCCGATCGTGCCGCTGCACATCTTCCGCAGCCGCAACTTCTCGCTGATGGCGACGATCGCGTTCATCACGGGCTTCGTGATGTTCGGCGCGGTCCTGTTCCTCCCGCTCTACCAGCAGTCCGTACAGGGAGCCTCGGCCACCAACTCGGGCCTGCTGCTCCTCCCGATGCTGCTCTCGATGACGGTCGTGTCCCTCTTCGCGGGCCGGGTCACGACGTCCACGGGCCGCTACAAGGCGTTCCCGATCGTCGGAAGCGTCCTGATGGTGACGGGCCTCTACCTCCTCTCCACGATGGACACGGGCACCACGCGGCTGACCTCCGGTCTGTACATGGCCGTGCTCGGTGCGGGCATGGGCTGCCTGCTCCAGATCACCATGCTGGTGGCGCAGAACAGCGTCGAGATGAAGGACATCGGCGTCGGCTCCTCGACGAGCACGCTGGCCCGTACGCTCGGCTCCTCCTTCGGCGTGGCGATCATGGGCGCGCTGTTCAACAGCCGGGTCCAGGACGAGATGACCGCGCGCGGCGGGGCCGGGGTCACCCAGGCCTCCGCCCAGCTCGACGCGGCGAGCCTGGCGAAGCTGCCGGTGCCGCTGCGGGAGGCGTACCAGCACGCGGTGTCGTCCGGTACGCACGGGGCGTTCGTCCTGGGGGCGGCGGTCGCGCTCGGCGCGGTGCTGGCTTCGTTGTTCGTGAAGGAGGTGCCGTTGCGGGGGGCGGGGCCCAAGCCCTCTGAGGCGACCCCGGCCGACGCTTCCGCCCCGGCGGCCCCGGCCCCGGTGGAATCGGCTGGCGGCTCGGCCCCGGTCGACGCGGAGAACGCTCCGTCGCCGACGGTACGCGAACGCGTCTGACCCCCTTCCCCCTCAGCCCGAAGGCCCCCCGGATCCTGTCCCCTGGGGGCCTTTGTGGTGCCGGGGGCCCACCCGCCCCTACCCCCCCTGCGGCGGCAGAATAGGAAAGCTCCCCGTCGCCGTCGGGGCGTGTTCCGGGAGCCACAGGACCGCGATCGCCCCGCCCGGGGTCGACGCCGAGCCCGCCGCGTTGCGGAACGTCAGGCGGGCGCCCAGGACCCGGGCCTGGCCCGCCGCGATCGTCAGGCCCAGGCCGTGGCCGTGGCCCGCCCGGTCGCTGCTGCCCGTGCGGAAACGGCTCGGGCCCTCCCGGAGGAGCGCCTCCGGGAACCCGGGCCCGTGGTCGCGGATGCGCACCACGCGCCCCTCCACGGTGACCTCCACCGGCCCCTTCCCGTGCTTCGCCGCGTTCCCCAGCAGATTCCCCAGGATCCGCTCAAGCCGCCGAGGATCCGTGTTCACCCAGGACTCGTGGACGACCCGGACGACGACTTCCGGATCCAGCACCGCCACCCGTCGGCTCACGAACTCCCCGAGCGCGAGCTCCTGGAGCTCCGCCCGCTCGGACGCGCTGTCCAGCCGCGCGACCTCCAGCACGTCCTCCACCAGCGTCCGCATCGCCTGCGCCCGGTTGCGTACGAGCTCGGTGGGCCGCCCGGGCGGCAGCAGTTCGGCCGCGGTCAGCAGCCCCGTCACCGGCGTACGCAACTCGTGCGCGATGTCCGCCGTCACCCGGCGCTCCGCCTCCAGCCGCTCCTGCAGCGCGTCGGTGAGCGCGTCGACCGCCCGCGCCAGCTCGTCCGTCTCGTCGCGCACGACCCCGCCGATCGCGTCCCGTACGCGTACGTCCGTATGCCCCTCGGCCACCTTCGTCGCAGCCGCCGCGGCCTTCCGCAGCCGCCGCGAGATCTGCCCGCCGATGAGGATGCCGAGCGCGCACCCGCCGAAGACGACCGCCACGGACCCGATGACGAGGGCCCGGTCCAGGTCCGAGATGACGTTCGAGCTGCGGTCGGTGAAGGTGCTGTGCAGCGACAGGACGTCGCCGTTGCCGACCGGCACGGCCGCCCAGATGTCGGGCACGCCGTTCTTCCCCTCGGCCACGGACGTGGCCTTGCGGCCCCGGTCCGTCTTGGCCTTCAGATCGGCCGGTAGCGCGGCGTCGTTGAGCTTCGCGCCGAACCGCGTCTGCTTGCTCGTCTCGTAGATGCGCTGCGCGAACAGCACGCGGTCGAGCTGGAGGTCGCGCGCGTTGTCGAGCATCGAGACCCGGGCCGCGTTGTGCACGACGAGGCTGAGCGCCATCACGGTCAGCGCACCGACCGCGGTGATGGCGATACTGATCTTCCAGCGGACCCCGGTCCGCAGGGTGGGCCGCCTCACGCGCCCCGCACCCGACCCCGAAACCGCACCTGACCCCGAACCCGCACCCGCGCTCACGCCTTCAGTTTGTAGCCGAAGCCACGCACGGTCTCGATCCGGTCCTGCCCGATCTTCGTCCGCAGCCGCTGCACGTGGACGTCCACCACGCGCGTGTCACCGCCCCAGCCGTAGTCCCAGACCCGCTCGAGCAGCTTGTCGCGGGAGAGCACGGTACCGGGCGCCGAGGAGAACTCCAGGAGCAGCCGCATCTCGGTCGGGGTGAGGGCGACCGTCTCGCCGCCCTTGCGGACCTCCATGCCCTCGGTGTCGACCTCCAGGTCACCGAAGGCGAGCACCCCGCGCTCCGGCTCCCCGTCCGGGTCGGCCGCGCCCGCGCCGGGCCCGCCCGCGTGCCCGAAGCGCCGCAGCACGGCGCGGATCCGGGCGACGAGCACGGCCCCGTCGAACGGCTTGGTCACGTAGTCGTCCGCGCCCGCCTCGAGGCCGAGCACCACGTCGATCGAGTCCGCGCGCGCGGACAGCATGATCACGGGGACGGTCGACTCGTCGCGGATGCGGCGGCACAGGCTCACCCCGTCGAGCCCCGGCAGCATCACGTCGAGCAGCGCGATGTCCGGCTGGTCGGCGCGGAACGCCTCCAGGCCGGAGAGCCCGTCGGGCATGGCGGTCACGGTGAAGCCGTCGCGCTCCAGCGCGAGCTGGGTGGCTTCACGGATGACGTCGTCGTCCTCGACGAACAGGACATGGGTCTCGGCCATCGTGCTGCTCTCAGTTCCTCGGCTTGCGCTCTTACGTAACGGGTACTGCGGTCAGGGGGAGGCCGGTACCGGCGCCTCGGTGCCCTCGTCGTTCCCGACCGCCTTGCTGAAATCGTTCTCCACCTGGTCGTGCTTGGCGAACTTCGTACCCGACCAGCGGTAGGTCGTCACGATCTCACTGGAGGCGAACGCCGGCTTGTCGCCCTTGGCGTACATCTGCCGGGTCACCACCAGGTCGCCCCGGTCGATCTCCGCGTAGACCGGCGCCTCCTCGGAGGTGAAGACATTGTCGTACGAGGACCCGTCCTCGCGGTACACATACGAGCCGAGTCCCACGGCGTCTCCGCAGGTCATCACGTTCACCACGACGTCCTGGCCAGTGGCGCCGGTGATGTGCCCGTAGGAGACGTCGATCGGGTACTCGTCCTTCACACAGGGCTTCAGGTCAGCCTTGACGCGCTCGCTGACCTTGGGGTCGGCCTTGAGCAGCCGGACGGCGTTGACCTTCTTGAAGGGCGCCTCGGCGGTCGCGCTCGGTGTCGCCGAGGCGCGCGGGGCGACCTTGTCGGTGTGCGCCTCGCCCTCGTCGCGCGTTCCCGTACCGCCGGTCGAGCATCCCGCCGCGAGCAGGCCGAAGGCGGCGAGCCCGGCCATCGCCGTGGTACCCGCCGCCAGTACGCCCCCTCTGCCCCTGCCTAGGCCGCGCACCGCTCCCGCCCCTTTTCGTCGCGCTCCTCGCGGCCGACCCGGCGGTCGGCCTGACGGCCCACCCGGCCGTCGCGTGCTTCAGCGTTGCCGAGAGCGTGGAAGTCCAGCTCGCGGCTCTCCAGCTCCTGCCGGAGCCGGGCCAGGGCCCGGTGCAGCGTGCTCTTGACGGTACCCGCCGACATCCCGAGGGCCGCGGCGGTCTCCTCCGTGCTCATCTGCTCCCAGTGTCGCAGCACCACGACGCTGCGCTGCTTGGGCGCCAGGACTTTCAGTACGTCCATGAGGAGCGCGCGGTCGGCGCGCTGCTCGGAGCCGTCCTCGATGCGCGCGTCCGGCAGCTGCTCGGTGGGCACCTCTTCGAGCTTGCGGGCGCGCCACCACTCGGTCCGCGTGTTGATCATCACGCGGCGGAGGTACGCGTCGGCGAGCGCCTTGTCGGCGATGCCGTCCCAGCGGCCGTACGTACGGGCCAGGGCGGTCTGCAGCAGGTCCTGCGCGTCGACCGGGTCCGGAACGAGCCGCCGGGCGCTGCGCAGCAGGGCCTCCTGCCGGGTGCGTACGTACTCTTCGAACTCGAGCACCTCGCCGTGCGCCATACCCAACCGCCTCCGTCCCCGTGTTTTCCCGCCTGTCCCACTTACCTGACTGAACCTACGGAGCCGTTGTCACGGGCCTGTGCGGAGCAGCCGTCGGGGGGCGCACGGAGAGCCATCGGTTGTGTAACAGCCGAGGTTTGACCCGTGTGGACAAGGGGTACGGGCGTGTCCCCCCGGTGACACAGAGCGATCCGAAAGGGGTGCGGCCCCGGTCAACAGGGGCCGCCGGCAAGGAAGTTCGGCGGTCCAGAGGTACGGAGCCCGGTCAGGTCAGCGGCAGCCGGTACACACCGCCCGCGAGCGGCTCCACCAGCCCGTCCGCGACGAGGCCGTCAAGGGCGCGGGCCCGCTGCACCGGCTCGTGCCACACCGCGTCCAGCGCGGCCTGCGGCACGGGATCCACCGCCTCCCGCAGCACCGCGAGCAGCTTGCCGCGCACCTGGCGGTCGGTCCCGGCGTACGTCTGGCCGCGGCGCGGCGGGCCGTCGTGCGCGGGCTTTCCGGCCAGGCGCCAGGCGCAGCGCGCGGCGATCGGGCAGCGCCCGCAGTCCTCGTTCCTGGCGGTGCACACCAGCGCGCCCAGCTCCATCGAGGCGGCCGCCCAGCGGGCCGCGCGGGCCTCGTCGTCGGGCAGCAGCGCGCGGGCCAGGCGCCGCTCGGCGGCGGTGGTGGCGTTCGGCGGGTACTGGACGCCGGTGACGGCCCGCGCGAAGACCCGGCGCACATTGGTGTCCAGGACGGCGTGGCGCTGCCCGTACGCGAAGGAGGCCACCGCGGCGGCCGTGTACTCGCCGATGCCGGGCAGCGAGAGCAGCTGGCCGTGGTCGCGCGGCACGTCGCCGCCGTGCCGTTCCGTTATCGCCACGGCGGCCCCGTGCAGCCGCAGCGCGCGGCGCGGGTAGCCGAGCCGCCCCCAGGCGCGCACGGCCTCGCCCGGCGCGTCGGCGGCCAGGTCGGCCGGGCGCGGCCAGCGGGCCAGCCACTGCTCGTACACCGGGAGGACCCGGCTCACGGGCGTCTGCTGGAGCATGAACTCGCTGACCATCACCCCCCAGGCACCGGCATCGGGGCGGCGCCAGGGCAGGTCGCGCGCGTGCTGGTCGAACCACCCCAGGACGGGGGTGTGGAGAGCGTCGGGGGAGACCGTGTCGGGGTCGGTCGTCGGCATCGTCGTCATGGCACCCCCGATCCTGGCACGGAACGGGGGTGCGACGGGTACGGCGGGCCGCTCAGCGGCGGGCGTGCAGCGGCGCGCCCGGCCCGGTCAGCCAGAGGGCGGCGCCGTTGCCGCCGGCCCGCATCGACTCGACCAGCGAGCGCACCGGGCGGGTGCCGGCCTTGGCGAAGAAGAAGGCGACGGCCGTGCCGAGCAGCAGGCCCACCGCCACGTCGTGCGGGTAGTGCACGCCCACGTACACCCGGGAGAACGCCATGAGCAGCGCCATCGGCACGGTCAGCGCCCAGATGCGCGGCCAGGCCAGCGCGAGCGCGACGGCCGCGCCGCCCGCGATGGTGGCGTGGTTGGAGGGGAACGACCAGTCGCCGTTGGCCGGGCAGGTGATCAGGGACGTGGCGGCGCCCTTGACCGCGCGGCACGGGCGCTCCTCGTCCACCAGCGACTTGATCACCTCGCTGGAGACGTACGCGGCGGCGGTCGCCAGCGGCGCGAGCAGCGCCAGGGCCATCGCCGTCGAACCGGCCCGGCGCGCCCGCCACCAGCAGACGACGAACAGCACGCCGAACAGGACAAGACCCACCTCCGTCCAGAGCTCGACGAGGTGCTGCAGCCACGAGGGGTTGTCGTGGGCGAAGTCGGTGATGTCGCGGTAGAGATCGCTATCCATGGTGACGGACAGTATGGAACATCGCCTTCCGGAATGATGATCCGGAAAAGTTGCGGACGCCGAGCGGCGGGTGGGGCGGGAGTTGGTGCGGAACTCTCGTAGAGTTTCGCCCGTGGGATCTCTGCGCAATCCGGTCGGGCCGCTTCCCTCCTCCATCTACTGGCGACGGAGGGCAGTCGCGCTGTCCCTGCTCGCGCTGCTCGCGGTGGTGATCCTATGGGCCGTCAGTTCCGGTGGCGGGGGCGGCAGTAAGGGCAGCTCCAACGACAAGGGCGCCCACCCGGCCCCCTCGATCACACCGGGACCGGGAAGCTCGGGCCCGGCGATCAGCACGGCGCCGGGAGGCCGGGACGAGTCCCCGGGCGGCTCAGGATCTTCCTCTTCCTCCTCCGGCGGTGGTACGGGCGGGTCGTCGTCCTCCGACGGCGCGGGCAACGGGGGCGCGGACGGCGGGGGTTCGGGGTCCGGGGGCGGCGCGGGCGCCGTCGGCGGCGGCTCCTCCGACGGCGGTACGGCGCGGCAGGTGCCCGCGGGGTCCTCGCTGCCGGTCTGCGCGCCGGGTCAGCTGAAGCTGACGGTCCGGAGCCTGAAGAACACGTACGCGCCCGGGGAGAAGCCGCGGGTCGAGATCTCCGTCCAGAACACGACGTCCTCCACCTGCAAGGCGGACCTCGGGCCCAAGGGCGCGGTGCTGGTGGTGACGGACTCCGGCGACAGCAAGGTGTGGGCGTCGGACGACTGCCCGAGCGGGCCGGGGAGCGTGCTGTTCCAGGTGCCGGGGAACGGGACGGTCACGCATGTGGTGGCGTGGGACCGGACGCGGAGCGCCGCCCGGTGCGCGACGCCGCCGCCGGGTGGGCCGACCCCGGGCACGTACCTCTTCGAGGTCCAGGCCACGGGGTTGCCGGTGGCCCGAGCGCCGTTCTCCTTGACGAAGGACTAGGTTCCGGGCCCGGGGTTCGTCTGCGGGCCGGTGGCGGGCTGGTCGCGCAGTTCCCCGCGCCCCTGAGAATGCCGCTCCGCGGCAATCCCCTGGGCGGCCCGGAGGGGCGCTCTTAGGGGCGCGGGGAACTGCGCGACCAGGCACCCACCCAGCCGCAGGCGAAGTCACCGCACCCCGGCGGAGCTAGACGTACCGCTCCAGGATGGACGACTCGGCCAACCGCGACAGGCCCTCGCGGACGCTGCGGGCCCGCGCCTCGCCGACGCCGTCGACCGTCTGGAGGTCGTCCACCGACGCGGCCAGCAGCTTCTGGAGGCCGCCGAAGTGCTCCACCAGGCGCTCGATGATCGCGCCAGGGAGGCGGGGGACCTTCGCCAGGAGGCGGTAGCCGCGCGGGGACACCGCGGAGTCCAGCGTCTCGGGGGAGCCGCTGTAGCCCAACGCCCGCGCCACTATCGGCAGTTCGAGCAGCTCGGCATGCGTGAGCTCGTTCAGCTCGGTCAAAGCCTCCGGCACCGTACGGGAGCGCTTGGCCGTGGGCTCCGGGACGTAATCCCGCACCACCAGCTCCCGCTCCGGCTCGACGCCCGCGATCAGCTCGTCCAGCTGGAGCGAGAGCAGTCGCCCGTCCGTGCCCAACTCCACCACGTACTCGGCGATTTCCGTGGCGATGCGTCTGACCATCTCCAGGCGCTGGGCCACGGCCGTGACGTCCCGGACCGTCACCAGGTCCTCGATTTCGAGGGCGGAGAGCGTGCCCGCCACCTCGTCCAGACGCAGCTTGTACCGCTCCAGCGTCGCCAGCGCCTGGTTCGCGCGCGAGAGGATCGCCGCCGACTCCTCCAGGACCCGGCGCTCCCCGTCCACGTACAGCGCGATCAGGCGCATGGACTGGGAGACCGAGACGACCGGGAAGTTGCACTGCTTGGAGACCCGGTCCGCCGTGCGGTGGCGGGTGCCGGTCTCCTCCGTGGGGATGTCCGCGTCCGGGACCAGCTGCACCCCGGCCCGGTGGATCTTGGTGATGTCCTTGTCCAGGACCAGCGCGCCGTCGAGCTTGCACAGCTCGCGCAGCCGCGTCGCGGTGAACTCGACGTCCAGGACGAAGCCGCCCGTGCACATCGAGTCGACCGTCTTGTCGAGGCCGAGGACGATCAGACCGCCCGTGTTGCCCCGGAGGATGCGCTCCAGGCCGTCGCGGAGTGCGGTGCCGGGCGCGACGGCGCTCAGCGCGGCACGCATCAGCGCTTCGTTGCCGGAGCCTGTGCCGGACTTGCCGGTTCCCGCTGCCCGGTCGTTGGCTGCCACTGCACTCCTCCGGTCGCAGACGTTCGAGCGCAAAGTCTACCGGCGCTCCTCCTCCCCCCGTGGGGCCTCCGTGCGACGCCCGCGCGGCAGCACCCGCAGGGCGTCCCCCATGTCGGCGACTTCCGTGACCTTCATACCGGCCGGGACCTTGCCCGGGTCGGACGGCACCAGCGCGTGCGTGAAGCCCAGGCGGTGGGCCTCGGCGAGCCGGCGCTGGACGCCCGTCACCCGTCTGACCTCGCCCGCGAGCCCCACCTCACCGATCGCCACCAGGTTCTTCGGCAACGGGGTGTCGCTCGCCGCCGACGCCAGCGCGAGGGCGATCGCCAGGTCCGCGGCGGGCTCGGAGAGCTTCACGCCGCCGACCGTCGCGCTGTAGATGTCGCGCTTGCCGAGCGCGCTGATCCGCCCGCGCTGCTCCAGGACCGCCAGCATCATCGAGACCCGGGAGGTCTCCAGGCCCGACGTGGTGCGGCGCGGGGAGGGGATCTGGGAGTCGACGGTGAGCGCCTGGACCTCGGCCACCAGGGGCCTGCGGCCCTCCAGGGTCACCGTCAGACACGTGCCCGGCACCGGCTCGTCGCGCCGGGTCAGGAACAGGCCCGACGGGTCGGCCAGGCCCGTGATCCCCTCGTCGTGCAGCTCGAAGCAGCCGACCTCGTCCGTCGCCCCGTACCGGTTCTTCACGCCGCGCACCAGGCGCAGGCGCGCGTGCCGGTCGCCCTCGAAGGAGAGGACGACGTCCACGAGGTGTTCGAGGAGGCGGGGGCCCGCGATCGCGCCGTCCTTCGTGACGTGGCCGACCAGCAGCGTCGCCATCCCGCGCTCCTTGGAGGCGCGGATCAGCGCGCCCGCCACCTCGCGCACCTGCGCCATGCCGCCGGGCGCGCCGTCGATCTCCGGGGAGGCGACCGTCTGCACGGAGTCGAGGACGAGCAGGGACGGCTTGACCGCGTCCAGATGGCCGAGCACCGCCGACAGGTCCGTCTCGGCCGCCAGGTACAGGTGGTCGTTGAGCGCGTTGATCCGGTCGGCGCGCAGCCGGACCTGGCTCGCCGACTCCTCGCCCGTCACATAGAGGGTGGGGTGCGCCTCGTGGGCCGCCTTCGCCGCCACGTCGAGCAGCAGCGTGGACTTGCCGACGCCCGGCTCGCCCGCGAGCAGCACCACCGCGCCCGGCACGAGCCCGCCGCCCAGGACGCGGTCCAGCTCGTCGACGCCGGTCGAGCGCGCGGTGGCCTGGCGGGCGTCCACCTGGCCGATCGGCAGCGCGGCGGCGGAGACCCGGCCCGCCGACGTGGTGCGCACCGCGGGCGCGCCGTACTCCTCGACCGTCCCCCACGCCTGGCACTCGGGGCAGCGGCCGAGCCACTTGGCGGTCGTCCAGCCGCATTCGGTGCAGCGGTAGGACGGCCGGTCCTTCGCGGATTTCGTACGGGTAGCCATGACGTCACCGTAGCGGCGACCACTGACAGCGCCGGCGGGCGGCGGGTTCCGGGGCTCTGGCCGGTGGCATATCCACGGCCGAAGGCCGTTCCCCCACAAGGGGGAAGGCAACGTTCCGCGCCGAGGAAGGCAAGCTTCCGCGATGGAGGACCGGGTTCCTGTCCCCTTTTGAGGGATACCTTCACCCGTAAGGAGTAAATGTGCTCAAGCGGCACGAAGGACCCGGGATCCTGCGCCTACCTTCGCCGGGTGAAGAGCAGCGGTCTGGATCACCCCACGCACACCACCGGCGCACACCGGGCGCAGCGCCACGCGCCCCGGACGTTGACCCAGCGCCCGCCGGCGCGTTACGAGGCGTATCTCGACGGCCTGTTCACGTACTGCCTGTCCGTGCTCTGCGACCACGACGAGGCCGTCCACGTCCTCGGTGACGTCCTCGCCGTCTCCGAGCGGCAGCACGCGCGCTGCCCCGACACCGAGGCCGAGCGCAAGGCGTGGCTGTACGCGCTGGCCCGCTGGTCCTGTCTGCGCAAGCTCGCCGAGCGCAAACGCGCCCGCAAGGGCGCCCACACCGGCCGTCCGCAGCCGTGCGAGCCGGGCCCGGCAGCGTCCACCGACCCCGAGGAGGCCGAGCGGCGCCGGCGCGAACTGGCCCTGCTCGCCTGGCCCGAGGCGGCCGGCACCACCCCCGAGCAGCGCGAGGCCCTGGAGCTCGCCGTCCGCCACCAGCTGGGCCCGCGCGAGGTCGCCTCCGTGCTCGGCATGAGCTACCCGGCCGCCCGCGAACTGCTCGCCGCGGGCGCCTGCGAGGTCGAGCGGACCCGGGCCGCGCTCGCCGTCGTGGAGACCGGCGGCTGTCCCTCGGTCGCCCGCCTCACCGGCGACCACCAGGTGCTGCTCTCGGCGGCCCTGCGCCGCGAGCTGGTGCGGCACGTCGACGACTGCCCGCGCTGCCGCCGCGCCGCCGAGCGCGCCGGGGCCGCCGGGCCCTGGCCGGGCTCCTCGGTCACCCCGGCCGCGCTGCCGATGGCCGAGGCGCCGCGCGCGGCGGCGTACGCGGCGATGCTCCACGTCCCCAGAACCCGGGGCGGCGCGCCCCGCTTCGACCGGTCCGGGTTCCCGATGGACCCCAAGGACCGCGCCGCCCGCCGCGACCGGCTGCGCGCGCGTGCCGTGACGACCACGGTGGTGGCCACGGTCGTCGCCGCGCCCGCCTTCGCGCTCTGGGCCGCCTACCGGGGCGCCCCCGCGACCGGCGAGTCGCACGACGGCGCCAAGATCACCGCCAGCGAGGCCGACAGCGCCGGCGGCGAGGGGCTGCCGTACGAGCGCTACCAGAACGCGGGCAACGCCCGCACCGACCCCGACCCCCGCGCCGCCCCGGGGGGCCGCGCCCCCGCCGATGTCTCCGTGGAGGTCGTCAGCCCGGGCTCGGCCAGCCCCACGAGCCCCGGCGAATTCACCGTCTCGGCCCGCTCGCAGGGCGGCGTCACGGTCCTCACGCTCACCGCGACGGGCGACGCGCCGGTGCACTGGTCGCTGTGGACGAACGCGCCCTGGCTCGTCTTCAGCAGCACCGGCGGGACGCTGGACGCGGGCGGAAACGTATCCGTGTACGTGTCGGTCAACCACGCGCGCGAACCGCGCGGCCCGTGGTCGGCCCGGGTGGGCGTGCGGCCCTCGGGCGCGGTCGTGAGGATCACCGGGACCGGGCAGGGGACGCGGGCCATCCCGCCCGCCTCGCCCGACCCCGGCACGCCGTCCTCGCCGGAGCCGACCCCGCCGACCACACCGCCCGCCTCCCCGACGCCGACCAGCCCCTCGCCCACGCCGACCTCGCAGTCACCGACGCCGACCCCGACGGACCCGTCCTCGCCGCCGGGCACGCCGAGCGACACGGCGTCGTCGCCGCAGCCGTCATGAGTGCCCGGCCGGTGCGGCCGTCAGCGGGCCGGGTCCGCCGGGTGCGGTGCCACCAGCGGCAGCGAGGACGCCAGACGCGCCTCGCACAGGCCCACGAGCACGTCGTACGCCTTCTTGCCCATCAGCTCGGTCAGCTCCGGCCGGTAGGTCACGTAGACCGGGTCGCCCGCGCCGTGCGCCGAGGTCGCCGAAGTGCACCACCAGTGCAGGTCGTGGCCGCCCGGACCCCAGCCGCGCCGGTCGTACTCACCGATCGAGATCTGCAGCACGCGCGTCTCGTCCGGCCGGTCGATCCAGTCGTAGGTGCGCCGCACCGGCAGCTGCCAGCAGACGTCCGGCTTGGTCTCCAGCGGCTCCTTGCCCTCCTTGAGCGCCAGGATGTGCAGCGAGCAGCCCGCGCCGCCCGCGAACCCGGGCCGGTTCTGGAAGATGCAGGAACCTTCCCACCTGCGGGTCTGCCGCTCGCCGTCCTCGTCGAGCTGGACCCAGCCGCTCTGCGTGCCCTCGTCGTGGAACTGCCACAGCTCCGGCGTGAGCCGCGCCACGTGCCCCGCCACGCGCTTCTCGTCGTCCTCGTCCGAGAAGTGCGCGCCGAGCGTGCAGCAGCCGTCGTCGGCGCGGCCCGCCTGGATGCCCTGGCAGCCGCTGCCGAAGACGCAGGTCCACCGCGAGGTCAGCCAGGTCAGGTCGCAGCGGAAGACCTGTTCGTCGTCGGCGGGGTCCGGGAACTCGACCCACGCGCGCGGGAAGTCGACCCCCTGCTCGTCGGCCCGCTGCTTGGGAGTCTTGGGGGCCTTGGCTTTGCCCGGCTTCGCCTTTTTCGTCTTTGGCACGGGACAAGCGTATGTCCGCAACCGCAGTAGCGTTCAGCTCATGAGACTCGGAGTCCTCGATGTGGGGTCGAATACGGTTCACCTGCTGGTGGTGGACGCGCACGCCGGTGCCGCGCCGCTGCCCGCGTACTCGCACAAGGCCGAGCTGAGGCTCGCCGAGCTCCTCGACGAGGACGGTGCGATCGGACCGGTGGGCGTCGACCGGCTGGTGGCCACGGTCAGCGGCGCGCTGATCGCGGCCGAGGACAAGGGCGTCGAGGAAATGCTCCCGTTCGCCACCTCGGCGGTGCGCGAGGCCAGCAACGCCGACCTGGTGCTCGCCCGGGTCAGGGAGGAGACCGGCGTCGACCTCGGTGTCCTCTCCGGCGAGGAGGAGGCCCGCCTCACCTTCCTCGCGGCCCGCCGCTGGTACGGCTGGTCGGCCGGGAAACTGCTGCTCCTGGACATCGGCGGCGGCTCCCTGGAGGTCGCGTACGGCATCGACGAGGAGCCCGACGCGGCCGTGTCGCTGCCGCTGGGCGCCGGCCGGCTCACCGCGGCCTGGCTGCCGGGCGACCCGCCGGACCCCTCCGACGTCCGGGCCCTGCGCCGCCACGTCCGCGCGCAGATCGCCCGTACGGTCGGCGAGTTCACCCGCTCCGGCTCCCCGGACCACGTGGTCGCCACCTCCAAGACCTTCAAGCAGCTCGCCAGGATCGCGGGCGCCGCCCGCTCCACCGAGGGCGTGTACGTCCAGCGCACCCTGAGCCGCAAGTCGCTGGAGGAGTGGGTGCCCAAGCTCGCCGCGATGACCACCGAGCAGCGCACCACGCTGCCCGGCGTCTCCGAGGGCCGGGCCCGGCAGCTGCTGGCGGGGGCGCTGGTGGCCGAGGGGGCGATGGACCTGTTCGGGGTGGAGGAGCTGGAGATCTGTCCGTGGGCGCTGCGCGAGGGCGTGATCCTGCGCCACCTCGACCAGCTGCCGGTGGGATGACGACGGCGTCGGGGCCGGCGCGGCCGTCGGGTTCCGGCCACCTGGACGGTCCCCTCGCGGCCCCTCTTGTGGGTGCCCGTACGCTGTCTCCGTGGCAGAACCAGTAGTGCGCATCCCGGATGCGAAGGTCGCCCTTTCGACGGCTTCGGTCTATCCGGAGTCGACGGCGACGGCCTTCGAGATCGCGGCGCGCCTGGGGTACGACGGCGTCGAGGTCATGGTCTGGACCGACCCGGTCAGCCAGGACATCGACGCCCTGCGCCGCCTGTCGGACTACCACCAGGTGCCCATCCTGGCCGTTCACGCCCCTTGTCTGCTGATCACCCAGCGGGTCTGGTCGACCGACCCCTGGGTGAAGCTGCAACGCGCGAGAGCCGCGGCCGAGAAGCTGGGCGCCTCCACCGTGGTGGTGCACCCGCCGTTCCGCTGGCAGCGCCAGTACGCCCGTGACTTCGTCACCGGCATCTGGCGGATGGCGGACGAGACGGACGTACGGTTCGCCGTCGAGAACATGTACCCGTGGCGCTACCGCGACCGGGAGATGCTCGCGTACGCACCCGACTGGGACGTCACCAAGGACGACTACCGGCACTTCACGGTCGACCTCTCGCACGCCGCGACCGCCCGCACGGACGCGATGGCCCTCGTCGACCGCATGGGCGACCGCCTCGCCCACGTCCACCTGGCCGACGGCAAGGGCTCGGCCAAGGACGAACACCTGGTCCCCGGCCGAGGCAACCAGCCGTGCGCGGAACTCCTGGAGGGCCTGGCCCGCACGGGCTTCGACGGCCACGTGGTCATCGAGGTCAACACCCGCCGCGCGATGTCGACGGCGGAACGCGAGGCGGACTTGGCGGAGGCGCTGGCGTTCACGCGACTGCATTTGGCGTCGAAGGTACGCCGCTGACCTACCTGGTCCCTCTTCCGTGTGGGCAGGCGTTCCGCAGGGCGGAACGGGTGGGCACACGGGACCACGGTCCGCAGACGAAGGGGCGCGCCCGGATGCCGAGCTGCGCGTCCCGCCATCCGGACAGCCTGTCCAGATCTTGGAGCCGGAGCGTACGCTCGAAGCAGCCCGATTCGGCTACAGCCAGGATGCTGAGGAGCGACCGCAATGCCCGAGCTGAGGTCCCGCACCGTCACCCACGGCCGCAACATGGCCGGCGCCCGCGCCCTGATGCGCGCCTCGGGCGTAGCCGGCTCGGACATCGGCAAGCCGATCATCGCCGTGGCGAACAGCTTCACCGAGTTCGTCCCCGGGCACACCCACCTCGCCCCCGTCGGCCGCATCGTCTCCGACGCGATCCTGGCCGCCGGCGCCGTCCCCCGCGAGTTCAACACCATCGCGGTCGACGACGGCATCGCGATGGGCCACGGCGGCATGCTCTACAGCCTCCCCTCCCGCGACCTGATCGCGGACAGCGTGGAGTACATGGTCGAGGCCCACTGCGCCGACGCCCTGATCTGCATCTCCAACTGCGACAAGATCACCCCGGGCATGCTGATGGCCGCGATGCGCCTCAACATCCCCACCGTCTTCGTCTCCGGCGGCCCGATGGAGGCCGGTCAGGCCACCCTCGTCGACGGCACGGTCCGCAAGCTCGACCTGATCGACGCCATGGTCGACGCGGCCAACGAGAAGATCTCGGACGCGGACGTCCTGCGCATCGAGGAGAACGCCTGCCCCACCTGCGGCAGCTGTTCCGGCATGTTCACCGCCAACTCGATGAACTGCCTGACCGAGGCGATGGGCCTGAGCCTGCCCGGCAACGGCTCGGTCCTCGCCACCCACACCGCCCGCCGCGCCCTGTACGAGAACGCGGCCCGTACGGTCGTGGAGATCACCAAGCGGTACTACGAGGACGACGACGCCACCGTCCTCCCGCGCAGCATCGCCACGCGCGCGGCGTTCGAGAACGCGATGGCGCTCGACATCGCCATGGGCGGCTCCACCAACACGATCCTGCACCTGCTGGCCGCCGCCCAGGAGGCCGAGCTCGACTACGACCTGAAGGACATCGACGCGGTGTCCCGCCGGGTCCCGTGCCTGGCCAAGGTCGCGCCCAACGTCGCGCCCACCACCACGTACTACATGGAGGACGTGCACCGCGCGGGCGGCGTCCCCGCCATCCTCGGCGAGCTCTACCGCGCGGGCCTGCTCAACGAGGACGTCCACACCGTGCACTCCCGCTCCATCAAGGAGTGGCTGGACGCGTGGGACGTGCGCGGCGGCTCGGCGACGCCCGAGGCGATCGAGCTGTGGCACGCGGCGCCCGGCTGCGAGCGCTCGGCGACCGCGTTCTCGCAGTCCAAGCGCTGGGAGACGCTCGACACGGACGCGGCGAACGGCTGCATCCGCGACGCGGCGCACGCGTACTCGCGGGACGGCGGCCTGGCCGTCCTCAAGGGCAACCTCGCCGAGGACGGCTGCGTCGTGAAGACGGCCGGCGTCGACGAGTCCATCTGGACGTTTGAGGGTCCGGCGGTCGTCTGCGAGTCGCAGGACGAGGCCGTCGACAAGATCCTCCGCAAGGAGGTCAAGGAGGGCGACGTCGTCGTCATCCGCTACGAGGGCCCCAAGGGCGGCCCCGGCATGCAGGAGATGCTCTACCCGACGTCGTTCCTCAAGGGCCGCGGCCTCGGCAAGTCCTGTGCGCTGGTCACGGACGGCCGCTTCTCCGGCGGTACGTCGGGCCTGTCCATCGGCCACGCCTCGCCCGAGGCGGCGTCCGGCGGCACGATCGCCCTGGTCGAGGACGGCGACCGCATCCGCATCGACATCCCGACCCGCTCGATCGAACTCCTCGTCCCCGAAGCCGAACTGACGGCCCGTCGGGAGGCGCTGGCCGGGGTGTACGCCCCCAAGTCCCGCGAACGCAAGGTCTCCGCAGCCCTGCGCGCGTACGCGGCGATGGCCACAAGCGCGGACAAGGGCGCAGTCCGAGACGTCTCCAAGCTGGGCTGACGCCGGCTGGCCCGCGCCGGGAATTCCCCCACCCCACCCCGCCCCTTCCCTGAACCCTCCGGGGGTGGGGGTGGGCTGGAGTGGGCGGTTTTTCCCCGGGGTTCCGCCCCCGGCCCCCGGTGCGGGGCCTGCGGCCCCTGCACCCCGCTCCGGGGTTCCGCCCCTGCACCCCGGCGGGTCCCGCCTGTCGTCCCCGCCGCCGTCCGTGCTGCCGCCGCTGTGGGCGTGCGTGCCGCTAGGGGCGGCACGGGCGGGCACAGCGGCACCCCGGCCCCGCCGGAACCTTGCAACCCGCCCCGACCCCGTTCGTCTGCGGGCCATCCCCAACTGGTCGCGCAGTTCCCCGCGCCCCTAACGTGCCGCTCCGCGGCAATCCCCTGAGCGCCCCGCAGGGGAAGTGTGCGGCCAGCCCCTCAGCGCCCCAGCGAATCCGCCCCCACCCCGAACACCGCCCCATCCGGCGCACTCCCGTACACCACCGCCCCCACCACCACCGGCGACGCCAAACTCGCCGCAAACGTGTCCCGCCCGGACGCCATCCGCGGCGCCGTCTGCCCCACCAGCACCCCCCGCCCCGCATCCACAGCCAGCAGACGCCCGTCAGAAGCGGTGACGTACACCCGCCCCCCACCCACGACCGGCCGAGACGCCCGCGCCGCCCCCGTCTCCAGCCGCCACAGCTGCGCGCCCCGGCCCGCGTCCACCGCGAGCAGGGACCCGCCCGCCCCGAACACGTACACCCGGGAACCGTCGTCGGCGAGCGTCGCCTGCGCCTGGTCGACGGGGGCGGGCAGCGGCGTGCGGCGTACGGCCCGGGTGGCGGTGTCCAGACGTACGACCGCCGTCGTGAAGCTGTCGGCGTCCGCCGCGAGCAGGGCGAGCGCCCCACCAGCGACTCCCACGGGCCCCAACGAGCCCGCCAGCCGCTTCGTCCACAGCATCCTGCCCGTGTCCGGCGCGACGGCCGTGACCAGCGAGGTCGCCGCGTCCTCGGCCACCGACACGGCGTACAGCGCCCTGCCGCCGGGCGCCGCCACCCACTGCGCCGTCGCGGCGGCGGGCCGCCCGCGCCAGCGCTCCTTGCCGGTCGCGCTGTCGAGGCAGCGCACCTCGCCGCCGTCGGCGGTGAACACGACGGACGTGTCGTCGACGGCGAGCGCCGCGTGCGCCGGGACCGGGCGGCTCCAGCGCGTGGCACCGGTCGCCGGGTCGAGCGCCTCGACGCGTCCCGCGCCCGGCGGCGCCACCAGCACGAGCCCGCCGGAGACCCGCGGCTGCCCGTCGTCGGCCACCCGCCCGGCCGCGCCCTTGGCCCTCACCGACCACACGACGTGCCCGTTCGCCGGATCGAGCCGCGCCGCCGTGACGCCGGGCGCGGCGCAGTACAGGGCCTGGTCCGTTCCGGGGGCCAGGGAGCAGGCAGGGGTGCGGTTGCCGCCCCCGCCGGCCGCGAGCGGCACGGCCCAGGGCGTGAACGCGTCCGCGCGCCGGGCCACTTGACCGGTCGGCGGGGCGCCGTCGTCGTCGCCCGCTCCCATCCGTACCCCCACCACCCCACCCACGGCCACGGCCACGAGTGCGGCACCGGCGGCGGCCCACCGCAGCGTCCGGCGCGCCCGACGGGGAGCGGCGGACGGCTCGGCGGCCTCCCGCTTGTGCGTGGGCACGTCGGAGGCGGCGCCGTCCTCCTCCCCGCCCGGCCACGGCCGCCCCGGCACCTTCTCGACCGGATTGCGGAACCGCTGGGTCGGAATGAAGGCCTCCGTCCCGTACGCCGCCGACCGCAGCTCCGCCATCAGCTCGTCCGGCGTCGGCCGGTCCCCGGGCTTCTTGGCGAGACAGCTCCGCAGCAGCGGTACGAGATCGTCCGGAACCCCCGTCAGATCGGGCTCGTTGTGCACGACCTGGTACGCCACGATGTAGTGGCTCTCGGAGTCGAACGGCCCGTTCCCGGTCGCCGCGTGCACCAGCACCGCGCCCATCGCGAAGACGTCGGCGGCGGGCCCCACCTCGCGCGGCGACTGGAACTGCTCCGGTGCCATGAACGGCGGCGTGCCGATCAGCTTCCCCGTCTCGGTGCGCAGATCGCTGTCGTACGGACGCGAGATGCCGAAGTCGATGACCTTGGGCCCGTCAGCGGCGAGCAGGACGTTGCTGGGCTTGAGGTCGCGGTGCACGACCCCGGCGCGATGGATGTCGCGCAGCGCCTCCGCGAGCCCGGCACCGAGCCGCCGCACCTGCGAGGGCGCGAGCGGCCCGTTCCGCTTCACTTCCTCGGCGAGGGTGGGCCCGGGGATGTAGAGCGTGGCCATCCACGGCCGCTCGGCCGTCGGGTCGGCGTCGACGACGGACGCGGTGAACGCCCCGCTCACCCGCCGCGCGGCCGACACCTCCTGCCGGAACCGCGCCCTGAACTCGGGGTCCTTGGCGTGCTGGGCGTGGACGACCTTGACGGCCAGACGCAGGCCGGAGGCGGACGCGGCCAGATGGACCACACCCATGCCGCCGGAGCCGAGCGTCGACTCCAGCAGGTACTGCCCGGCGTACTCCGGATGCTCCGCTTCTGGGCCCGGCCCCGTGCTGCGCAGCGGCGGCATCGCCCACCCCCGTGTGTTCGTCCCCGAGCGCGACGCTCGGAGCCTAGTCGATGATGCGTGCGAGACCCGAGGGGCTTGCTAGCCTGCGGGTCGCGTACGAGGCGTACGCACAGTGACGGTGATGGGGGAGGTCCGGGGATGACTGCGGAAGAGCTCGCGGGCGCGGCGGCCGAGACGACGACGAAGCGGTACCCGGTGGCGCCGGGCACCCGGGTGAACGTCCGCAGCGGCCCCGGCACGGGATACCCGGTGGTCAAGGTGCTGCCCGCCGGGGTGAGCGTCCCGATCAACTGCCAGTGCCCCGGCACGACGGTCTCCGGCCCGTACGGCACGACCAACATCTGGGACAACATCGCCAACGGGCAGTACGTGTCGGACGCGTACGTGAAGACGGGCAGCGACGGTTACGTGGCCGTCCGCTGCGGCTGAGGCCGCCCCCGGCGTCCGGGGGATAATCGAGCCCATGAGCGACCAGAACGCCAACGGCGGCGGCCCCCAGCCGGAGCCCCTCCGCTTCTTCGGCACGACGTGGGTCGACCACACCAACGGCTACGGCCTGCGCCGCGCCGGGGTGGCGATCGGCGCCCTGGCCGCGGCGGTGGCGGCGTGCTTCGTGCTGCGTTTCGCGTACGAGGGCCTGCAGATCGCGGACACCGGCAGCTTCGTGACCGTCCTGGTCGTGGTGATGTTCGCGCTGTGCAGCGCGATGGCGTTCCGCAAGACCTGGGAAAGCTTCAGCGCCCGCCCCACGGACCCGGAACGAGAGCGCTCCCTCCAGGGCCTGAAGGCCATCGGCTTCGTAGGCTCCCTCCTCGCCTACGCCTTCCGAGCCCTCCAGGAGGCCCCAGGCGAAACCCTCCACCGCAAGGAGTACGAGGAGGCACTGAAGCGCCGGGAACGTAGAAAGCGCCCGAAGAGGAAGTAGTGGCCCGGGCTTCGTCTGTGGCTGGTCGCGCAGGGGATTGCCGCGGAGCGGCATTCTTAGGGGCGCGGGGAACTGCGCGAGCAACCCAGCACGGTCCGCAGACGAACGCAGGGGGTCTGGGGGCGCAGCCCCCAGCGGCCCACCCACGGTGCGAGGATGAGGAAGAAGACCCCGCACCACCCGGAGGGTGACCGCATGACCCACACCGTCGCAGTCCTCGGCACCGGCAAAATCGGCGAAGCCCTCCTGAGCGGCATGATCCGCGCCGGCTGGAACCCCGCCAACCTCCTCGTCACCACCCGCCGCCCAGACCGCGCCGAAGAACTCCGCACCCGCTACGGCGTCGAGGCCGTCACCAACGCCGACGCCGCCAAGCGCGCCGACACCCTGATCCTCGCCGTGAAGCCCCAGGACATGGGCCGCCTCCTCGACGAGCTCAGCCCGCACGTCACCCCCGACCGCCTGGTCATCAGCGCCGCCGCCGGCATCCCCACCGCGTTCATCGAGGAACGGCTCGCGCCGAACACCCCGGTCGTCCGCGTCATGCCGAACACCCCCGTCCTCGTCGACGAGGGCATGTCCGTCATCAGCGCCGGCAGCCACGCGACCCCGACCCACCTCGCCCACACCGAGGAGATCTTCGGCGGCGTCGGCAAGACCCTGCGCGTCCCCGAGTCCCAGCAGGACGCGGCCACCGCACTCTCCGGCTCGGGCCCGGCGTACTTCTACTACCTGGTCGAGGCGATGACCGACGCCGGCATCCTGCTCGGCCTGCCGCGCGCCCAGGCCCACGACCTGATCGTGCAGGCCGCCATCGGCGCCGCCGTGATGCTCCGCGACAGCGGCGAACACCCGGTCAAGCTCCGCGAGGCCGTCACCTCCCCGGCGGGCACCACGATCAGCGCGATCCGCGAGCTGGAGAACCACGGCGTACGGGCCGCCCTGATCGCCGCCCTGGAAGCCGCCCGCGACCGCAGCCGAGAGCTGGCCTCGGGCAACGGCTGAGCGGCCCTCCCTCTTAATCCCGCCGTCGCCACCGCACGGAGGCGACGGCGGCCCCGCCGCCCACCAGCAGGACGGACGTCCCCACCACCAGCGCGGCGGCCCCGACGGGCTCCCTTTCGACCACCTCACGGGCGGCCCCCAGGGGATCACCAGGAACGTCGACCGCATCCGCGCCCACCACGCGATACGTCCGCACAGCCGCGTTCCGCGCGAGCGGCGCCCGTACGGAGTGGAGCTGCTCCGCGTACCGACACGAGTCCTGAAGCAGCCGTTCCAGCCGATTCGCCTCGGCCCGCGACCCATCGTCCGAGCATCGCCGCAGCCGGTCGATCTCGTCGCGCGTCTCCCGGTTGACGGCATCGACCATGCGCGCGCGGATGCGCGCGACCCGCTCGTCGCCGTCGACGGCGTACGCGGTCACGGCCCCGACCACGCTCGTGGCGCTCAGGACAGCGGTGACCCCGACAACTCCGGCGACCCGGACAAGACTCCTCATGCAGCCCAAACTAGGCGCGGACCCACCCGCCCCAGATCGGCCGTCCTGCCACCCCTCCCTCGGCCGAAAGAACCAGCCAGACGGCCCCCGGGCCGGGGTTGACACGCCCTTGACCCGTACGTAGTGTTCTCCGAGTTGTCCGACGTGAGCGCCGACCCCGGTCGGTCCCCGGACAGCCATTCCGCACCAACCACTTGATCCGAACGGCGATCAGCCGTCTCGTTTTTCGTGCGCTTTTGCGAAATGAGGAATCGCGTTCGAAAGGGCGCGACCCCCGATTGGCATCGGGGGCCAGGATTCCGCTAAAGTCTCACTCGTCGGAACGGCCGAACAGCCGGGAAGACAAACCGACTTGACCCGGGAGACCGGAAATCGGAACCGCGAGGATCTGATAGAGTCGGAACCGCCGGAAAGGGAAACGTGAAAGCGGAAACCTGGAAAGCGCCGAGGAAGTCGGACACGAAAGAGTCTGATAGAGTCGGAAACGAAGGAAGCGCCCGGAGGGCCCGGAAACGGGAACGAAGGA
>NZ_BMTS01000015.1 GCF_014649795.1 Streptomyces melanogenes | reverse complement strand
TCGGAAGTCGGCAAGATCACCAAGTCGACCCCCATGGGATCACTCGACGCGCCGTTCAACCCGGTGTCCCTCGCGCTGGGCGCCGAGGCCTCCTTCGTCGCCCGCACCATCGACTCCGACCGCAAACACCTCACCGAAACCCTGCGCGCCGCCGCCGACCACCCCGGCACCGCCCTCATCGAGATCTACCAGAACTGCAACATCTTCAACGACGACGCCTTCGAGATCCTCAAGGACAACGAGCAGGCCCAGGAAGCGGTGATCCGCCTGGAGCACGGTCAGCCGATCCGCTTCGGCGCCGACCTGCACAAGGGCGTCGTCCGCGACCCCGCCACCGGCGATCTCCAGGTGGTCGAGGTCACCCCCGACAACGAAGCGCGGATCCTCGTCCACGACGCCCACGCGGCCTCCCCCACCACCGCCTTCGCCCTCTCCCGCCTCGCCGACCCCGACACCCTGTACCAGACCCCGATCGGCGTCCTGCGCAGCGTGCACCGGCCGGTGTACGACACGCTGATGGCCGACCAGCTGGACCGGGCCATCGAGCAGCGCGGCAAGGGCGAGCTCGGTTCCCTGCTCGCGGGCAACGACACCTGGACCGTGGCGGGCTAGTCCAGGCCGCACCTCAGTAGCACCCCGCAGCACTCCAGGATCCCCGGTGGTAAACCGGGGATCCGGTTTGTTATTGTCCTCTCGTCCGAGCATCTGGGGGGAGGACACATGGGCGTACGGCTGTACTCCGTCGTGAGTGACGGTCGCGCGGGGCGCGTGTTCGGCCACACCGTGGTGACCTCCGCCGTGGACGAACCGCTCTGCCTCCCCGGCCGCCGCTGTCCGGGACCACGCTCGATGACCGGCCGGATCGACGGCCTCGACAGGTGTGCCACCGTCGAGGGCGCGTCAGGGAACGGCACCCGCATCGACGTACATCTCCCTCTGCGCCGACAGTAGTCGGCACAGACTCACGTCCCCACCGTCCTTACGGAGCACCTCCATGCCCCAGCAATGCCCGTTCGCCATCGACGCCGCCGGCACCGACATCCACGGCGAGATCGCCCGCATCCGCGAGCACGGCCCGGTCGCCCGGATCGAGCTGCCCGGCGGCGTCGCCGCCTGGTCGGTGACCAGCGCCGACGCCGCCAAGAGCCTGATGACCGACCCGCGCGTCTCCAAGGACGCCGAGCGGCACTGGCCCGCCTGGATCAACGGCGAGATCCCCCGGACCTGGCCGCTCGCCATCTGGATATCGGTCCGCAGCATGATCACCGCGTACGGCGAGGAGCACAGCAGGCTGCGCAAGCTGACGTCGAGGGCGTTCACCGCGCGCCAGACCGCCGCGCTGCGCCCGACGATCGAGCGGATCGTCGCCGACCTCCTCGACAAGCTCGCGGACACCCCGCAGGGCCAGCCGGTCGATCTGCGCAAGGCGTTCGCGAGCCCGCTGCCCGTCCAGGTGATCTGCGAGCTCTTCGGCGTCCCGGAGAGCGCCCGCGACCGGCTCTGCCGCCTCATCGACATCACCTTCCTCACCGAGGTGACCGCCGAGGAGGCCGAGGCCACCGGGCGCGAGCTGTACGTGGCGCTGAACGAGTTCATCGCCTTCAAGCGCGCCAACCCCGGCAACGACATGACCAGCGATCTGATCGCCACCCGCGACGAGAGCGACGGCAGCGGTCTGACCGAGGTCGAGCTCGTGGACACCCTGCTGCTGATGATCTCGGCCGGGTTCGAGACCGTGGTCAATCTGATCGACCAGGCCGCGTACGCGCTGCTCACCCACCCCGAGGAGCTGGCGCGGGTGCGGCGCGGCGAGGTCGCCTGGGAGGACGTGGTCGAGGAGACCCTGCGCTGGGAGCCGCCGGCCGCCCATGTGCCGCTGCGGTACGCCGTGGAGGACATCGAGATCGGCGGCGTGGTGATCCCCCAGGGCGACCCGATCCTGGTCGCGCTGGCCGGGCCCGGCCGCGACCCCGAGGTGCACGGCGAGGACGCCGACCGCTTCGACCCGTCGCGCCCGCTGCGCCGCGAGCACCTGGCGTTCGGGCACGGCGTCCACTTCTGCCTGGGCGCGCCGCTGGCCCGTCTGGAGGCGACGGCGGCGCTGTCGGCCCTCTTCGAGCGCTTCCCGAACGTGGCCCTCGCCGCCCCGGGCGAACAGCTCGCCCAGCTCCCGTCGTTCATCTCCAACGGCCACCGTGAGCTGCCGCTCCTGCTGAACGGCTGACGTACGTAAGGAAGCAAAAGACGCAGGGGCCTTGCCGGACACTTCCGGCAAGGCCCCTTACGTATACGTACGTAGGACGTGTACGAACTCGCGCGGGACGCGGGTCAGGCGAAGGCCGCCGCGTTGGCGCGGGCCCACTCGGCGTAGCAGCGCGCGGGGCGGCCCGTCAGCTCCTGGACGGTGGGCGACACCCCGGCCTTCGCCCCGGCCCGCTGGCGCTCGGCGCTGTGCAGCAGCGCCTCGGCCACCGGCTGCGGATAGCGCGCGAGCAGCGCGGCACGCGCGCGTTCGGGGCCCAGCTCCTCGAACCGCAGCGGCCGGCCCAGGGCGTCGCCGAGGAGCGCGGTCTGCTCGGCGGCGGTGACGGCCGCCGGGCCCGAGAGCGCGTACGCGCGGCCCTCGTGGGCGCCCGGCTCGGTGAGTGCCAGCGCCGCCACCTCGGCGATGTCGCGCGGGTCGACGGTCGCGTTGGGCGCGTCCCCGTACAGCGCGCGCACCACCCCGTCCTCGCGCACCGAGCGCGCCCAGGACAGGGTGTTGGTCATGAACGCGCGGGGCCGCAGCAGGGTCCAGGCGAGCCCGGACTCCCGTACGGCGCTCTCGTTCTCGCGCTGGCGGGCGGTGACGAGGTCGTCGGCGGCCAGGTCGGTGACGGCCAGCGCGGAGAGCTTGACCAGATGGCGCACCCCGGCCGCGCGGGCCGCCTCCACGAACCGGACGTCGTCGGGTTCGCCGATGCTGCCGGTGACCAGGAACGCCGCCCGTACGCCCTTGAGGGCGCGGTCGAGGCTGTCGCGGTCGGCGTACTCGCCGGCGACCACCTCGACGGCCGGTCCCGCGACCGCCACCCGTTCCGGCCGTCTGGCCAGGACGCGCAGCGGGTGGGTGGCCGCGAGCAGTCGGGCGACCTCGCCCCCCACGGTTCCGGTCGCCCCGGTCACCAGAATCATCGTCGTCCTCTTCTTCCCCCCTGCCGCACCGGTCAGTCGGCGCGCGGCGCCGACAGTGTGGCGAGGAAGACCAGGCTGTCGTCCTGGTGGCCGGTGACCTGCACACTGGTCATGCCGGGGCGCCGGGGCGCCGCGTCGGTGACCTGTATCCAGCACGGGCTGTCGAACTCCGCGTACCGGTGGAACGCTATGTCACCCGCGACCGGGACGAACGGCGTGGGTCCCAGGGCCGCGGTGGCCGCCTGCCGGGCAGCCTCCAGGAGGAGCATGCCGGGCACGTGGTCGTTGGGGCGCTGGAAGAGCGTGGGGTGCGTGGTGTCCGCCCGCAGCCGCCAGACGCGCTCCTGCGGGCAGGGCGCCAGCACCACGTCGGCGGCGCGGTTGCGGCCCGCCAGGTCGGCGGGGACGGGCAGCGGGAGGTGACCGCTGACGCCCGGGGAGATCCGGTCGCCGCGCAGCCGCCGGTAGACGCCGGGGCTGAGCACCCGGGCCTGGCCGGAGCCGGTGGCCACCAGGCGGCCCAGGCGGCGCAGCACCCAGTGGACCTTGAGCCGCGACAGATTGCCGCCGCGCCACTCGAGACGGGAGAACTCCAGCTCCACGTCGATGAGCGCCGGCTGGCCGCCGACGTCCAACTGGCTCTCGTTGCCGGTGTACTCGATGTCGGTCAGCATGAAGTGCCAGTCGAGCGGCACTCCGTAGCTCGCGTGCACTATCAGCATCGCCGACTGGCGCATCGTCTCGACGACGAGCATCGGGTCGTGCAGATCGCCCGCGACGGGTTCGAAGAAGACGTGGTCGTGCGGCCACTGCGCGGTGACCGCGAAGGTGTGTTCGTCACGCCGGCGCCAGCCGCGTGGAAAGGCGTCGGACGGCCTGGCCCGGTGGACCAGTTCCGGTGAGACGGGGTGCGATTGCGTCATATTGGTGGGCCCGGCACCGGTTATGGGTATGGCGCTGGTCAATACTGCTTGTGTTTTGGACATGGCTCCCCCCGAGGCATGTACGAAGAACATAGTCCTGCGTCCCACTGTTAAGATACAAACCAGACGGTTTTTTTCAATAGCGGGGCTGGGACGGTCCCGGAGTTCACGGCGTCGACATCGCGGCGCAACAGAAGGAGGCAGCGTGGCGAAGCAGGATCGTGCGATCCGTACCAGGAGGGCGATCCTGGAGGCCGCAGCCATCGTCTTCGAGAAGCAGGGGTTCCAGGCCGCCACGATCACGGACATCCTGAAGATGGCCGGGGTCACCAAGGGCGCGCTCTACTTCCACTTCCAGTCGAAGGAAGCACTCGCGCACGGCGTCCTGAACGAGCAGGGCTCCGGCCCCGCGCTGCCGCCGCAGCCCGTCAAGCTCCAGGAGCTGATCGACTCCGGCTCGGTGCTCGCGCACCGGCTCCGCACCGACCACCTGGTCCGGGCCAGCATCCGGCTGACCCTCGACCAGCAGGCGACCGGGCTCGACCGCAGCGGCCCGTTCCGGCACTGGAGCGAGGTGAACGTCGAGGTGCTGACCCTGGCGCAGCAGCGCGGCGAGCTGATGCCCAACGTGGTCATCTCCGACACCGCCGAGCTGTACGTGGGCGCCTTCGCCGGGCTCCAGATGATGTCCCAGACGCTCAGCGACTACCAGGACCTCTCGCACCGCCACCTGGTCCTCCAGCGCCATGTGATGTCCAGCATCGCGGTGCCCTCGGTACTCGCCGCCCTGGACTTCTCCGAGGACCGCGGCGCGCGGCTCGCCGCCGAGATGGATCTGGCGGCGGCCGACGCCGAGTGCGAGGTGGCCGCGGTCTGACGACCCGGCCGCCCCGCGCCGGCGCGGGAGTTACTCGCCGGCGCCGTCCTGCCGGGGGATGTCGAGGTTGGGGACGGCCCCGCCGAAGCGGCGGTCGCGCTGCGCGTACTCCAGGCAGGCCCGCCACAGGTCGCGCCGGTCGAAGTCCGGCCACAGCACGTCCTGGAAGACCATCTCGGCGTAAGCGCTCTGCCAGAGAAGGTAGTTGGAGGTGCGCTGCTCGCCGCTGGGCCGCAGGAACAGGTCCACGTCCGGCATGTCGGGGTAGTACAGGTACTTGGCGAAGGTCTTCTCGCCGACCTTCGAGGGGTCGAGGCGGCCCGCCTTCACGTCCTCGGCGAGCGCCTTAGCGGCGTCGGCGATCTCGGCCCGGCCGCCGTAGTTCATGCAGAAGTACAGCGTCAGCCGGTCGTTGTCCTTCGTCTGCTCCTGGGCGACCTGGAGCTCCTTGGCCACCGAGCGCCACAGCTTGGGCATACGGCCCACCCAGCGCACCCGGATGCCCAGCTCGTCGAGCTGGTCGCGGGTCTTGCGGATGAAGTCGCGGTTGAAGTTCATCAGGAAGCGCACCTCGTCGGGCGAGCGCTTCCAGTTCTCGGTGGAGAACGCGTACAGCGAGATGGAGCCCACGCCCATCTCGATGGCGCCCTGGAGCACGTCGAGGACGCGCTCGGCGCCGACCTTGTGGCCCTCGGTGCGCGGCAGCCCGCGCTCCTTCGCCCAGCGTCCGTTGCCGTCCATGACGACCGCCACGTGCTTGGGGACCAGCTCGCCGGGGATCTTCGGCGGGCGCGCCCCCGAGGGGTGCGGCTCGGGGGTCGTGTACTCGCGCCGGGACCGGCCGCCCAGGATTCCGCGTCGTGCCATGTGGAGCTCTTCTCCCTCAGTTCTTCTCTACGTACCGCAGTGAGCGCAGGCCGCGCTCCAGATGCCAGTGCAGATAGGCAGACACGAGGCCGCTGCCCTCGCGCACGTGCCTCGGCTCGCTCGCGTCCGCCGTCGCCCAGTCCCCCGTGAGCAGCGCGCTGAGCAGTCCGACCGCCTCCGCAGAGGGTACGACGCTGCCGGGCACCCGGCAGTCGGCGCAGACCACACCGCCGCTCGCGATCGAGAAGAACCGGTTGGGCCCGTGGATGCCGCACTTCGCGCAGTCCTCGAAGCTGGGCGCGTAGCCGTTGACGGCGAGCGAGCGCAGCAGAAAGGCGTCGAGGATCAGATGGGGGGCGTGCTCGCCGCGCGCGAGCGTGCGCAGGGCGCCCACGAGCAGCAGGTACTGCTGCACGGCGGGCTCGCCCTCGTGGTCGGTGAACCGTTCCGCCGTCTCCAGCATCGCGGTGCCCGCGGTGTACCGGGCGTAGTCCGTGACGATCGCGCCACCGTACGGAGCGATCGTCTCACTCTGGGTGCACAACGGCAGGCCGCGCCCGACCAGTTCGCTGCCGCGCGCGAAGAACTGCACGTCCACGTGCGAGAAGGGCTCAAGACGGGCCCCGAACTTGGACTTGGTGCGGCGCACCCCGCGGGCGACGGCGCGCACCCGCCCGTGCCCGCGGGTCAGAAGCGTGATGATCCGGTCGGCCTCACCGAGCTTCTGGGTCCGCAGCACGATGCCGTCGTCCCGGAACAGACTCATGGAGCCATTGTTTCACCGCTGGGAGCGGCCCCGGTCAGGACGGGGTGCTTCAGGACGGGGTGCGGGCCGCCGCGAGGAGCCGGGCCACGTCGTCCGTGCACAGCTGGAGCGCGCCGCCCACCGTGGTGAGGACCTCGCGCTCGGCCGGGCTGTACGGGCCGTCGGCCAGCGCGATGCGGGCGCCCTGGAGCAGGATCGACTCCCGGCCGGCCGGGGCGAGGTGCGGGGCCAGCGGCTCCAGGGACTCGTGCAGCTCGATGGCGAGGGCGGCGCCGCACGGGTCGGCCTCGGTGTCGGTGAGGAACCGCCCGGTGTCGGCGGCGAGCGCCTCGATCAGGGTGATCAGCTGCTCCTCGGTGCAGTCGTCGTAGCCTGCGGCGCGGACCGTGGCGGCCGCGGTCGCGGTGACCGTGCGGGAGGAGGTGCCGCCCGCGGCGAGGACGGCGAGGGCGACGGTGTGGACGGCGTCGCGCAGCATCGCCGAGAAGCGGGTGGTGGTGGGGTGGTCGAGGACGTCCGTCCCGAAGTGGGTCTCGCAGGCCGCGCACTCCACCACGGGCCCGGCGGCCCCGCGCGACAGCAGCGGGACGCCGAGCACGGCCAGGCGCCGACGGCCGGTGCGGCGGCGGAAGTTGCGGTCGCCCCCGCACTCCGGGCAGAAGAACTCGCCGTCCCCGACGGTGGTCCAGGACGTACGGGTCGTCCAGATTCGTTCGAGAATGCCCACGGCGCGAGGCTTCGTCCCGTTCTGTCCTCGGCCTTGCACCACCGCGCACCTCCGTAACGGACCGGCAACATTGCCGCGTTGACGTGATGTTAGCCACATCGACGAGGGGACGTCAGCACCCCGTTGGAAGGAGTGGCGCAAAGACGGCGCCCCACCGGCCGCCAGGGGCAGGTGGGGCGCGGTGCGGCGCCGGATCGGCTACTGGCGGGCCGAGCGGTTGACGGCGGAGATGACCGCCTTCAGCGAGGCGCGCGTGGTGTTGGCGTCGATGCCGATCCCCCACAGGACCTGCCCGTCGATGGCGCACTCGATGTACGAGGCGGCCTGCGCGGACGCGCCCTCGCTCATCGTGTGCTCCTGGTAGTCCAGCAGGCGGGCGTCCACGCCGATGGCGGCCAGCGCCTCGAAGAAGGCCGAGATCGGACCGTTTCCGGTGCCGGTCAGGACCGTGTCGGCGCCGTCCACGACCGCCTCGACGGTCAGCGTGTCCCGGCCGTCGGTGTCGGTCGTGGTCTGGCCGGACCGCAGCTGGATACGGCCCCACTGGTTGGCCGGATTCGGCAGGTACTCGTCCTGGAAGACCGACCAGATCTGGCCGGGCGTGACCTCGCCGCCCTCGGCGTCGGTCTTCGCCTGGATGATCCGGGAGAACTCGATCTGCATCCGGCGCGGCAGGTCCAGCTTGTGGTCGTTCTTCAGGACGTACGCGATGCCGCCCTTGCCGGACTGCGAGTTGACCCGGATGACGGCCTCGTAGGAGCGGCCGACGTCCTTCGGGTCGATCGGCAGGTACGGGACGGCCCACTCGATGTCGTCGACGGTGACGCCCTTGGCGGCCGCGTCGGCCTCCATCGCGTCGAAGCCCTTCTTGATGGCGTCCTGGTGGGAGCCGGAGAAGGCGGTGTAGACCAGGTCGCCCGCGTAGGGGTGGCGCGGGTGGACCTCCATCTGGTTGCAGTACTCGCTGGTGCGGCGGATCTCGTCGATCTGCGAGAAGTCGATCTGCGGGTCGACGCCCTGGCTGAACAGGTTCATGCCCAGGGTGACCAGGTCGACGTTGCCGGTGCGCTCGCCCTGGCCGAACAGGCAGCCCTCGATGCGGTCGGCTCCGGCCATGATCGCCAGTTCGGCCGCCGCCACCGCCGTACCGCGGTCGTTGTGCGGGTGCACGGACAGGCAGACGAACGCGCGGCGGGTCAGGTTGCGGCTCATCCACTCGAACCGGTCCGCGTGCGTGGACGGCGTCGAACGCTCCACCGTGGCGGGCAGGTTGAGGATGATCTCGCGGCCCTCCTCGGGCTGCCAGACGTCGCAGACCGCCTCGCAGACCTCCAGGGCGAAGTCCAGCTCGGTGTCGGTGAAGATCTCCGGGCTGTACTGGTAGCCGAAGGTGGTCTCCGGGCCCAGGATCTTCTCCGCGTACTCCATCACCAGCCGGGTGCCGTCCACCGCGATCTGCTTGATGTCGTCCTTGGAGCCGCGGAAGACGACCCGGCGGAAGGTCGGGGCGGTGGCGTTGTACAGGTGCACGGTGGCGCGGTGGGCGCCGCGCAGGGACTCCACGGTCCGCTCGATCAGGTCCTCGCGGGCCTGGGTCAGTACGGAGATGGTGACGTCGTCCGGGATCGCGCCCTCTTCGATGATCGACCGTACGAAGTTGAAGTCGGTCTCGCCGGAGGAGGGGAAGCCGACCTCGATCTCCTTGTAGCCCATGCGCACCAGCAGGTCGAACATCTCGCGCTTGCGGGCGGGCGACATCGGGTCGATCAGCGCCTGGTTGCCGTCGCGCAGATCGGTGGACAGCCAGCGCGGCGCCTTGGTGATGCGCCGCTCGGGCCAGGTGCGGTCGGGGATGTCCACGGCCTCGTACGAGCCGTACTTGTGGATCGGCATCCCGGAGGGGCGCTGGGTGTGGGTCGCGTTGGTGACGGGCGTCGGGCGACCGACAGACACGGAGTTCTCAGACATTTGCGTAGGGCTCCTCGGGTCCTTCGATTAGGACGGCCGACTGAGTCGAAGCAGCACCAGATCCCGCGGGGAGGGGGTCGGCCTACGACTACAGGCCCTCGCCGCGGCAGCTAAGGAGAAGCAGCCCGAAACGCATGATGTGCCGCAGCCTAGCCGAGGGGCGCCGAAAGCGCCGGTCCCGTTTCAGTATGCGATACGTGACGGAAGGGACCAGGGGCCAAAGTCCCGACGCCTACCGGCCCCGGTGGCTTGGAACCAATCATGGTGGCGAGTAGTGACAGCCTCATGACCCAGTGCCACATTGTCGCGACATGAACGCGCATACGCCCGTCTTCTGCACCATCGTGCCACCTCACGTCCTCGACAAACTGGTCACCGCCGAGGACCCCGCGCTGTCCGCCATCGCGCGCAAGACGCTCGTCGCGGACGCCGCCCAGCGCACCGCCCGCCGGCTCACCACGGTGCTCGGCGCGCCCTCGTTCGCCCCGCCCGCCGCGGCCGTCGAGGGACAGCCGCACCGCACCATCTACGACTGCCGGCACGGCACCGCGCTGCCCGGCCGCAAGGTCCGCGGCGAGGGCGACAAGCCGGCCAAGGACGCCACCGTCAACCGTGCCTACGCCGGGCTCGGCGCGACCTTCGAGCTCTACCTCAAGGCGTACGGCCGCAACTCCATCGACGGCTCCGGCATGCCGCTCGACGCGTCCGTGCACTTCGACGCCGACTACAACAACGCCTTCTGGAACGGCGAGCAGATGGTGTTCGGCGACGGCGACGGCCGGATCTTCCTGGACTTCACGATCCCGGTCGACGTGATCGGGCACGAGCTGACCCACGGCGTCACCCAGCACACGGCGAACCTGACGTACTTCGGCCAGCCGGGCGCGCTCAACGAGTCGATGTCGGACGTCTTCGGCTCGCTGATCAAGCAGTACACGCTGGACCAGGACGCCCACCAGGCCGACTGGCTGATCGGCCAGGGCCTGCTCGCCCCCGCCGTGACCGGCACGGCGCTGCGCTCGATGAAGGCGCCCGGCACGGCGTACGACGACGACGTGCTCGGCAAGGACCCGCAGCCCGCGACGATGGACCACTACATCACCACCGGCCGCGACAACGGCGGCGTCCATCTGAACTCGGGCATCCCCAACCACGCCTTCTACCTGGTCGCCGAGGCGCTCGGCGGCAAGGCCTGGGAGCGGGCCGGGCAGATCTGGTACGACGTGCTGACCGGCGGCGAGCTGGGCAAGCAGGCCCTGTTCGCGGACTTCGCCCGGCTGACCGTGGCGGCGGCGCGCGCCCGTTACGGGGAGGGGGCGGAGCTCCAGTCCGTCCTGAAGGCCTGGTCCCAGGTCGGCGTGCCGACCGGCTGACGCGGGGGCGGTGCGCTGCTACACAGGGAGCATGCGCATCCAGGTGACCCGCACAGGAGGATTCGCCGGCATCGAGCGCCGGGCCGAGGTCGACACCTCGGGCCGGGCCGACGCGGCGGAGTGGCAGGCCCTGGCCGAGGCGGCCCTCGCCGACGGCCAGGGCGAGCCGTCCCTCGGCGTACCGGACGGCTTCCACTACGAGATCACGGTCGACGGCACCACGGTCCACTGCGCGGACCCCCGGCTGTCCCCGGCCCAGCGGACGCTGGTGTCACGGGTGCTGAAAGAGGGTGCGTAGCGGGGGGTCGTCTTGCTTTCATGCAGAGCATGACGACGACCTCTGACGCTGAACTCGCCCTGCTGGAACGCTACTACGACGCGGCGCCGCGCACTTCGGCCCGCGCGGAGGACTTCGGTCCGCTGACGCTGTTCGTACGGGAGGGCGCGGGCTGGCCGTTCTACGCCCGGCCCACGCTCGGCCACGCCGGGCCGGTGTCGGTCGCGGACGTGGACAAGGTGCGGGCGCGCCAGCGGGAGCTGGGGACACCGGAGGCGTTCGAGTGGGTGGACGAGGTGTCGCCCGGGCTGCGGGCGGCGGTCGAGTCCTCGGGCCTCTCGGTCCACGCCCATCCGCTGATGGTGCTGGCCCCGGACGCGCCCGCGCCCCGGCCGCACCCGCAGGTCCGCGTCCTGGACGCGGACGACCCGCTGCTCCACGCGGCCCTGGTGGTGCCGCACCTGGCGTTCGCGGCGCCCGGTACGGCTGTGGGCTCGGTGGGTCCCGCCGAGCTGGCCGCCGAGGTCACGGCCCGGGCGGGCGACGGGCGGGCGACGCAGGTCGCGGAGCGGATCCGTGCCGGTGCGACGGCGGTCGCGGCGGCCGTCCTCGACGGCCTCCCGCTCTGCTCCGGCATGCACAACCCGGTGGGCCCGGTGACGGAGATCGTGGGCGTCGGCACGGTGCCGGCGGCGCGGCGCCGGGGTCTGGGCGAGGCGGTCACGTCCGCCCTGGTCACGGATGCGCGAGCCCGTGGCGCGTCGACGGTGTTCCTGTCGGCCGGGGACGATGCGGTGGCGCGGATCTATGGACGACTGGGGTTCGTACGAGTGGGAACGGCCCTGATAGCCGAGGCGTGAGCCTTCCCCACCCCACCCCTTCCCGAAAGCCCTCTGGCGGGCGGCCGGGTTCGTCGGCTGCGGGCCGGTGGGGGCTGGTCGCGCAGTTCCCCGCGCCCCTAGGTAGTCAGGGGCGCGGGGAACTGCGCGAGCAACCCACCACGGTCCGCAGACGAAGAGCTCCCTCGGAGAGTTTCGGGAAGGGGTGGGGTGGGGGCTCAGAACCCCAGCTTGCGCAGCTGCTTCGGGTCTCGTTGCCAGTCCTTCGCGACCTTCACGTGAAGGTCGAGGAACACCGGGGTCCCCAGCAGCGCCTCGATGTGCTTGCGCGACTTCATCCCGACCTCCTTGAGCCGCTTCCCCTTGGGACCGATGATGATCCCCTTCTGGCTCGGCCGCTCGATGTACACGTTCGCGTGGATGTCGAGCAGCGGCCGGTCCGCCGGACGGTCCTCGCGCGGCAGCATCTCCTCCACCACCACCGCGATGGAGTGCGGAAGCTCGTCCCGTACACCCTCCAGCGCCGCCTCGCGGATCAGCTCGGCCACCATGACCTGCTCGGGCTCGTCCGTGAGGTCGCCCTCGGGGTAGAGCGCCGGGCCCTCGGGCAGCAGCGGGACCAGGAGGTCCGCCACCAGCTGGACCTGCTGGTCGCCGACCGCCGAGACCGGCACGATCTGCGCCCACTCGAAGCCCAGCTCGTCCCCGAGCCGCTGCACGGCGAGCAGCTGCTCGGCCAGCGCCTTGGAGTCGACCAGGTCCGTCTTGGTCACGATCGCGATCTTCGGGGTCTTCTTGATCCCCGCGAGCTCCTTGGCGATGAACTTGTCGCCGGGCCCGAGCTTCTGGTCCGCCGGCAGGCAGAACCCGATCACGTCGACCTCGGCCCAGGTCGTCCGCACCACGTCGTTCAGCCGCTCGCCGAGCAGCGTGCGCGGCTTGTGCAGGCCCGGCGTGTCGACCAGGATCAGCTGGGCGTCGGGGCGGTGCACGATGCCGCGGACGGTGTGCCGCGTCGTCTGCGGACGGTTGGAGGTGATCGCCACCTTCTGTCCGACCAGAGCGTTCGTGAGGGTGGACTTGCCCGCGTTGGGGCGGCCGACGAAGCAGGCGAAGCCGGCCCGGTGGGGGGCGTTGTTCTCAACAGTACGAGCGCTCATGCCGCCCATTCTCCCCGATCCGAACGGCCCCGCTGTACGCGCGGCCCCCGCACTCAGCCGCGCCGCCCCCGGACCCGCCGCAGCCGCCACCCCGCGACCCCCGCCGCCAGGGCCGCCACCAGCGCGGCGAGACCCAGCCAGGGCAGGGCGAGGAAGGACGCGCCGCCCGACCCGGTGACGCCCTTGGCGCTCGCCGTGAGCCGTACGTCGCCCCGGTCCAGCTGCGGCGAGCCCGCCCACGGCGCGGTGAGGCGGACCTTCTGGCCGGGCAGCAGCTCGGCCGGGACGTTCGTCAGCCCGCGGCTCAGGAGCGTACGGCCGAACAGGCCCGTCGCCTTCAGCCTGACCTTCGGGTCGAGCGTGACGTTGCCCCGGTTGTGGAGGGTGTAGGAGATGACCGTCCGGCTCTTGCCCGTGCCGGGCACCAGCGGGCGGTGCTGGGCTAGCGAGACGTCCTCGACCGCGAGCGCGGGCACGGTCGGGCCGGTGACGCGCAGATAGACCCGCGCCCCCACCGCCTGCTGCACCCCCATCGCCAGCTCCCCCTGCCCGGCCGCGACCTTCTCGTCCAGGGCGACCAGCGCGCCGGGGTGGTCGCCGGGCTCCGCGTCGGCCGGGACGGTCACGGTGAACGGCACAGTGACCGAGGCGTGCGCCGGGACGGTGACCGCCGTCCGGTCGGGCCTGGTCCAGGCGCCCACGCCGTGCTGCGGCTCGCGCAGGGTCCGCACGGCGAACCCGCCGTCGCGCTCGGTGTTGTACGCGTCGGCCCCGTACAGCCGGAAGGCCATCGGGGCGGCCGTCTTGTTGGTGACGGTGACCTTGTCGGTGAGGGTGGTGCCGGGGTCGGCGGAGAGGTAGAAGTACGGGCGCCGGTCGGCGGCGGCGGAGGCCGGGTAGACGGCCCAGTTGCCGTTGTCGGCGGCGCGCGCGGGCGTACCGAGGAGCAGGACGGCCGCGGCGAGGAGGAGGACGTACAGCTTGCGCACGGTGCGGAACCCCCGGGGACGGGTGGGCCGGCCGGGTGCGCGCCCGGCCCACGGGTGGATCAGGCCAGCGTGAGCGTCAGCACGCCGGAGTACGCGCCGGGGGCGGTGTACGCCGGAACGTCCAGCGAGACCCGGGCGTCGACGGTGAACTCACCGCCGGTGAGGGCCGCGTTGGGCGTGGTCGCGAGGGTCGCGCCCGCGCTGCCCACGGTGCCCGCCGAGCCCGCCGCGCAGGTCGACGGGGAACCGGCCTTGGTGGCACAGGCCGGGGTCCAGCCGAGCTTCGCGGCGTCGATCTTCGCCCCGCCGGGGCCGGTGAAGTCGGTGACCTTGCCGGTCAGGGACCAGCCCGCGGGGCCGCCGCGGAAGTCCTGGACCGTCACCGTCTGGAGCGAGCCCTTGGAGGCGCCGCCCTTGCCGAAGTCGACGGCGTCCATGGAGACGGCGTCACCGGCCTGGGCCATGGAGAGCGTGCCCGCCTTGACCGAGGAGTTGAGCTTCTGGCTGTTCGGCGGGGCCGGGGTGTCGTCGACGACGCTGTACGCCGCCGGGCCCGCGCCCTTGTCGTCGCTCCAGGTGGCTCCCTCGTAGGCGACGATGCCGCTGGTCGCCTTGTCGTTGACCGTCAGGGCGGTGGAGAACGCGCCCTGCGCGTCCGCCGTCACGGTCTTCTTGTCGGCGGTCTCGGCGGACCCGGCCCGGCCGACGACCGTCACGGTCGCGCCCGCGGTGAACTTCGACCCGGCGACGGTGACGCTGGCGCCGGGCTTGCCGGAGGCCGTGCCCAGCTGGACGGCCCGCTGGTTGGTCTGGCCGCCGCCGGTCGCGGTGACCGTCTCGGAGACGGGCGCGGGCGGGTTGGAGACCGTGCAGGGGGTGTCCAGCTCCATGATGTAGCTGGTGTGGATGTTGTAGTCGCCGGGCGACAGGGTGATCGCGCCGGGTGCGGTGACGGTGAACGTACCGGTCATGGAGAACGGCGGGAACGCGCCCTTCCCCGGCACCGGGTCGTTCTTCTTGGGTCCGACGACCGTGACGGCGCCGGTCTGCGCGCCGCCGACGGTGACCTTTCCGGTGGGGGTCATGATGTCGGCGGGCAGCGCCAGATCCACCGGGTTGCCCGCGGCGGGCTTGGTGACGGTGTACGTGACGGTGACCGTGTCGCCGACCTTGGGCGTGGCGTTGTCGACGGTGACCTGGGCGGTCGTGGTGCCGTCGATCGCCGGGATGCCCGCGATGGGCGGCGGTACGCAGTGCGTGGCGAAGTCGACGGGCGTCGCGGCCAGGGCCTGCGCGGGCGCGACGAGCGCGCCGGTTCCGGCCATGAGCGCCGCGGCTCCCAGTACCGCGGCCCAGTGGCGCCGTCTTCGTGCTGAAGGCATGACTGCCCCCCTCTGCGGTTGTGGCGCAGCAGCGGCTCGGCTGCGCCGGCAGGGAGCCATTGACCTGGGGGCGCGATTAGAAGTCAATGGGATCGAAATCCCTCGACTGATGGCCCATCAGATACTGTCAAGATCCCTGTTCCCGCAGGTCAAGCGGGGGGTCGGGGTCCGATTACCTGCGGGCCGGTGGCGGGCTGGTCGCGCAGTTCCCCGCGCCCCTTTTTTGCCCGGAGTTCGTCTGCGGCCCGGTGGCGGGCTGGGCGCGCAGTTCCCCGCGCCCCTTAGATGCCGCTGCGCGGCAATCCCCGGGGCGGCCCGGAGGGGCGCATTTAGGGGCGCGGGGAACTGCGCGACCAGCCATCTACGGTCCGCAGACGAAGACCTGGCGCCTCAGTCGGCCGCGACCCGCGCGCGGACCTCGCCGTCCGGCCCCGCCACCAGCACCGGGGTGCCTGCACCACCAAGATCCCGCACCGCAGCGCGGTCCTCGGCCGACGCGGTCGACGAGTCCGTCACCACCGCCGCCGCCTCCAACGACTTCGCCCCGCTGGCCACGGCCATCGCGACAGCCGTCCGCAGCGCGGAGAGCTTGAGCGAATCCAGCTCCACGGTCCCGGCGACGTACGTGCGCCCCGTCTCGTCCCGTACGGCCGCGCCCTCGGCCACCCCGTTGCGGGCCCGGGCGCTGCGCGCCAGGGTGATGATCTTGCGGTCCTCGGGGTCGAGTTCGGTGCTCAGAGTCATGCGACGAGCATAAGGAGTGCGCCCGGAGCGACCCGCGCCCAACCCCCCCGCGCTCAGCCCGCCACCGGGTACATCGACCCGCGCCGCCCCTCCGGCGTCGCCAGCCACTCCAGCTTCGCCGCCGTGTCGGTCTCCGGCAGCGGGGTGTGCAGCACGATCGCGAGGTCCGGGCGGGCGGGCACCCGCAGCTGGGTGGACTCGACGAACAGCGTGCCCACCACCGGGTGCTGGAACTCCTTCTCCATCTGGCCGCCGGGCAGGATGTCCCGCCGCTGCCACAGCTCGGCGAACTCCGCCGAGAGCCGGGACGCCTCCTCGACGACCTCCCGGAACCCCTCGTCGCCGGGCCGCTCCGAGCAGGCCGCCCGGTACTGGGCGACCACCTTCGCCGCGACCGAGTCCCAGTCCCTGGCGAGCGAGCGGTAGACGGGGTCGGTGAAGAACGCGATCAGGCAGTTCTGCACGATCTCGGGGCGCATCCCGAGCACCATGGAGGCCGCGTCGTTGTACATCACCGTGTTCCAGTACGCGTCCATGATGTGCGCCGGGAACGGCATCCACGCGTCGATCAGCCGCTGCAGCCCCTGGCACATGTCGCCGGTGGCCGGGTCGACCTCGGGCGCGGGCGGGTTGAGCCCGGCCAGCACGTACAGATGCCGGCGCTCGGCGCTGGTCAGCTTCAGGACCCGGCCCACCGAGTCCAGGACCTGCGGCGACACCGTGATGTCCCGGCCCTGCTCCAGCCACTGGTACCAGGAGACGCCCACCCCGGCCAGCACGGCGACCTCCTCGCGGCGCAGCCCCGGGGTGCGGCGCCGGGCGCCGCCGTCCGGCAGCCCGGCGTCGGTGGGGCTGATCCGGCCGCGCCGGTTCATCAGGAACTCGCGCAGTTCGGTGCGCCGCAGCGACTTGTCGATCGGCGTGGCCACGTACGTACTCCCCCTCGTCGACTACCGGTCGGCACCTCAGCGCCCTGACGACCGCTGCCTGGTGGTGCCGCCAACAGGATAAGTTCCCACTCTCCACGGCCATTCCCGCGCGGCCAGGCTGTGGCCATGCCAATCGACACCGACATCGCACCGGCCACGCCGGTCGCCGCCCAGGCCCCGCAGGACGACCGGCTCTCGGGCCGGGCGAAGCTGGTCCTGTTCGTGCTCTGCGCCGCCCAGTTCATGGTGGCGCTCGACTTCTCCGTACTGAACGTGGCGCTGCCCGTCCTCGGCGACGACCTGGGCCTGAGCCGGTCCGCGCTCCAGTGGGCGGTCACCGCGTTCGCGCTGCCGTCCGGCGGCTTCCTGCTCCTGTTCGGCCGGATCGCCGATCTGTACGGCCGCAAGAAGCTGTTCCTGACCGGGCTCGCCCTCTTCGGCGCGGCCTCGCTGCTCGCCACCCTCGCCTGGGACCCGGCGTCGTTCCTGACCGGCCGCGCCCTGCAGGGCCTGGGCGCCGCGGTGATCGTGCCGACCGGCATGTCCCTGCTGACCACCACCTTCCCCGAGGGCCCGCAGCGCGACCGGGCGCTCGGCATCAGCGGCACCCTGCTCTCGCTCGGCTTCACCGTCGGCATGGTGCTCGGCGGGGTCATGACCGACACGCTGGGCTGGCGCTCGACGATGGGCCTGCTCGCGGTCGCCTCGGTGATCGTCCTCGCCCTGGCGCCCGGCCTGCTGCCCGAGTCCCGCACCCCGGACCGCCCGCGCCTGGACGTGCCCGGCGCGATCACCGTCACCGGCGCGCTGCTCGCCCTGATCTACTCCCTGTCGACGGCGGCCCAGCGCGGCTTCGGCGGCGCGGACGTGTGGGGCACGCTGGTGGTCGGCCTGGCGCTGCTCGCCGCGTTCGTGGCCGTCGAGTCGAAGGCGACCGCCCCGCTGGTCTCGCTGCCGATGCTGAAGCGCCGCACGGTGGCGTGGGGCAACCTGGGCGGTCTGGTCACCTTCTCGATGATGTCGACGGTCATCTTCGCGCTGACCCTCTACCTCCAGGAGATCCTGGGCCTGTCGTCCTTCCGGACCGGTCTCGTCTTCGGCGTCCAGGGCGTCATGTCGGTGCTCGCCGGCAGCTACGCCGCCAAGGTCATCGGCCGCTTCGGCGCCCGCCGCACCCTGATCGGCTCGCTGCTCGGCCAGGGCCTGCTCACCGCCGCGCTGCTCGCGATCGGCAGCGGGTCGGGCGCGCTGCTGGCCACCGTCTTCGTCTCGCTGGCCAGCATGTGCCACCTGGGCGCGATCATCTCGTACGGACTGACCGTCACCAGCGGTGTCCCCGACGAGGAGCAGGGGCTCGCGACCGGTCTGGTCACCACCACCCAGCAGGTCGGCATCACGATCGGCATCCCGCTGCTCGGCGTGCTCGCCACCACCCAGGGCGACCTCTTCCACGGTGTGCGGACCGTGCTGCTCGTGGACGCGGTGATCCTGGTCGCGGCGGCGGCGCTGGTGGCGGTGGGCCTCGGTCGGCGGAAGGCCTGAGCCGTCAGGGCCGGTCGAGCCGGAGCCGCTCGGCCTTCGGGAGACCGGCCACGACCAGGTCGTACGAATCCTCGATCAGCTCCCGGACCAGCCGGTCCGGGAGCTGATCCACGTCCACCGTGTTCCAGTGGCGCTTGTTCATGTGCCAGCCGGGCACGATCGCCGGGTGCTCGGCGCGCAGCCGCACCGCGTCGTCCGGGTCGCACTTGAGGTTGGCGGTGAGCGGCGTGCCGCCCAGGTTGCTCAGCGCGAACATCTTCCCGAGGACCTTGAAGACCGAGGTCTGCGAGTCGAACGGGAACTCCTCCGTGGCGGCGTTGAACGTCAGGCAGAAGGCCCTGAGCTCCTGGGGTGTCACGCCTCTTCCTCCTCCTTGACCGGCACCGGCTCCACGAGCACGGTCACGATCTTGTTCCGGCGGCCCGCCGGGGACTCGGCCGTCAGCCGCAGCGCCCGCCCGTCCGGCAGGTCCACGACCGCCGTGGCGCCCGCGATCGGCACCCGCCCGAGCGCCTTGGCGAGCAGCCCGCCGACCGTCTCCACGTCCTCGTCGTCGAACGCGTCGAGCCCGAACAGCTCGCCCAGGTCGCCGATGTCGAGCCGGGCGGTGACCCGGAAGCAGCCGTCCGCGAGCTCCTCGACCGGCGGCAGCTCCCGGTCGTACTCGTCGGTGATCTCCCCGACGATCTCCTCCAGGATGTCCTCGATGGTGACGATGCCCGCCGTGCCGCCGTACTCGTCGATGACGACGGCGACGTGGCTGCGGTCCTGCTGCATCTCGCGCAGCAGGTCGCCCGCGTTCTTGGTGTCCGGCACGAAGGCCGCGGGGCGCATCGCGGTGGAGACCAGATCGGCCTCGGAGTCCCGGTTGATGTGCGTCTTGCGGACCAGGTCCTTGAGGTAGACGACACCGACGATGTCGTCCTCGTTCTCCCCGGTCACCGGGATCCGCGAGAAGCCCGAGCGCAGCGCGAGGGTGAGCGCCTGGCGGATGGTCTTGTAGCGCTCGATGCAGACGAGGTCGGTGCGCGGCACCATCACCTCGCGCACCAGCGTGTCGCCGAGCTCGAAGACCGAGTGCACCATCCGGCGCTCGTCGTCCTCGATCAGCGACTCCTGCTCGGCGAGGTCGACCATCGCGCGCAGCTCGGCCTCGGAGGCGAACGGGCCCTTGCGGAAGCCCTTTCCGGGCGTGAGCGCGTTGCCGAGGAGGATCAGCAGCTGCGGCACCGGGCCCATGATCCGGGCCAGCGGCAGCAGGACGTACGCGGCGGCCGTCGCCGTGTTCAGCGGGTGCTGGCGGCCGATGGTGCGCGGCGAGACGCCGACGGCGACGTAGGAGACGAGCACCATCACCGCGATGGCGACGAGCAGCGCCGTCCAGGTCTCCTCGAAGTCCTCCAGGCACACATAGGTGACCAGGACCCCGGCCGCCATCTCGCAGGCGACCCTGACGAGCAGGGCCACGTTGAGGTAGCGGGTGGGGTCGGCGGCCACCTGGGCGAGTTTGGCGGCGCCGCGCCGCCCGGACCGCACGGCCTCGGCCGCGCGGAACGAGGACGTACGGGCGATGCCGGCCTCCGCGCAGGCGGCCAGCCAGGCGACCACGACCAGGGCGACGGCGCCGAAGAGCAGCTGCCCGGTCATGAGACGGTCGGCGCCGGGGAGGGGCCGGTGTGGCCCTTCTCCGCCCGCCAGCCGTCGACGATGGCCGCCTGCAGACCGAACATCTCGGCCTTCTCGTCCGGCTCCTCGTGGTCGTACCCCAGCAGGTGCAGCACTCCGTGGACGGTCAGGAGCTGGAGCTCCTCGTCCATGGAGTGCTGCGTCGGCGCGTCCTTGCCCTGCTGGGTGGCGACCTCGGGGCAGAGCACGATGTCACCGAGGAGCCCCTGCGGGGGCTCCTCGTCGTCCTTCATCGGCGGACGCAGCTCGTCCATCGGGAAGGACATGACGTCGGTCGGACCGGGCAGGTCCATCCACTGGATGTGCAGCTGCTCCATGGCCTCGGCGTCCACGACGATCACCGAGAGCTCGGAGAGCGGGTGGATCCGCATCCGCGTGAGCGCGTAGCGGGCGATGTCGAGGATCGCCTGCTCGTCGACCTCGGTTCCGGACTCGTTGTTGACGTCGATCGACATGGTGCGCTCTGACTACTTCCCGTTGTGGCCCTGCTGGCTGTCGTACTTCTCGTACGCGTCGACGATACGGCCGACGAGCTTGTGCCGGACGACGTCCTGGGACGACAGCCGGGAGAAGTGGACGTCCTCGACGCCCTCCAGGATGTCCTGGACCTGGCGCAGACCGCTCTTCGTCCCGTTCGGCAGGTCGACCTGGGTGATGTCACCCGTGATGACGATCTTCGAGTCGAAGCCGAGGCGGGTGAGGAACATCTTCATCTGCTCGGCGCTGGTGTTCTGCGCCTCGTCCAGAATGATGAACGCGTCGTTCAGCGTGCGTCCGCGCATGTACGCCAGGGGGGCGACCTCGATCGTGCCGGCCGCCATGAGGCGGGGGATCGACTCGGGGTCGAGCATGTCGTGCAGCGCGTCGTAGAGCGGGCGCAGATACGGGTCGATCTTCTCGTAGAGCGTGCCCGGCAGGAAGCCGAGGCGCTCGCCCGCCTCCACGGCGGGCCGGGTCAGGATGATCCGGGTGACCTGCTTGGACTGCAGGGCCTGGACCGCCTTGGCCATGGCGAGATAGGTCTTTCCGGTACCGGCGGGGCCGATGCCGAAGACGATCGTGTGCTTGTCGATCGCGTCGACGTACCGCTTCTGGTTGAGGGTCTTGGGGCGGATGGTGCGACCGCGGCTGGAGAGGATGTTCTGCGTGAGCACGTCGGCCGGCGTCTCGTGGCCGTCCTCCCCCTTGCCGTTCTCGCTCGCCCTGAGCATGGCGATCGAGCGTTCCACTGCGTCCTCCGTCATCGGCTGACCGGTGCGGAGCACCAGCATCATCTGGTCGAACAGGCGTTGGATGAGCGCGACTTCCGCCGGGGTCCCCGTGGCACTGATCTCATTGCCCCGGACGTGGATGTCGGCCGCCGGGAAGGCCTTCTCGATCACGCGCAGCAGCGAGTCGCCGGATCCGAGCAGCATCACCATCGGGTGCTTGGCAGGGACCTTGATCTGGGCACTCGCCTGCGGCTGTGTGGGTGTCTGAGTCATGGGCCGGCTCTGTGGCCTGCACATACCTCCCGTTGCAGGGTTCTCGCTGCTCGACAACCTCTGGAATACCAAGCGTACGACCTGGCACTGACAGTGCCGAGGGGTTTTACCGGGTGGTCGTCTGCGGGCCGGTGGGTGGCTGGTCGCGCAGTTCCCCGCGCCCCTAGGGGGACGTGGCTGCTCCGGCCTCAGGGGGCGCCCCGAAGGGGCGTTCTTAGGGGCGCGGGGAACTGCGCGACCAGCCACCCACGGTCCGCAGACGAATCGCTCACGCCGGGCTGCGGAAGCCGATCGTGGGGACGGCCCGGCGCAGGGGCCACGGGCGGGCCGCGCCCGGCAGCAGGCCCTCCAGGAACTCGTAGCGGCGCAGGGCCGCCGGGTCCTGCCCGGACCGCGTGCGCACGGCCTGCCACCAAGCGGCGATCTCCGCCCACCCCGGCGCCGAGAGCGAGCCCCCGAACTCCTGGACGGACAGCGCCGCCGTCAGCCCGGCGAACGCGAGGCGGTCCGCAAGCGGCCACCCCGCCAGCGTGCCGGTGACGAACCCGGCCACGAACACGTCGCCCGCCCCGGTCGGGTCGAGCGCCTCCACGGCGATCGCGGGCACCTCGGCGGTCTCGCCGGTCGAGCCGTCCACCGCGTACGCCCCCTCCGCCCCCAGGGTGACCACCGCGACCGGCACCTTCTCGGCGAGGGCGCGGGCGGCCGCGCGCGGGCAGTCGGTGCGGGTGTACCGCATCGCCTCGCCCGCGTTGGGCAGGAACGCCTCGCAGTGTTCGAGCCCGGTCAGACCCGCCAGGTCCCAGTGCCCGGTGTCGTCCCAGCCGACGTCCGCGAAGATCCGCGAGCCGTGCCGGGCGGCGCCGGCGATCCACTCCTCGGTGCGCCCGGGCACCAGCGAGGCGATCGCGGCACGCGCGCGTGGCGGAGAGGCGGGGGCGGACTCCTCCAGGGGCGCCTCGTGGCCGTGCGAGACCATGGTCCGCTCGCCCTCGTACGCCATGGAGACGGTGACCGGCGAGTGCCAGCCGGGCACGGTCCGCGACAGCGACAGGTCGATGCCCTCGCCCTGCTCCAGGGCGTCCCAGCAGTACTCCCCGTAGTGGTCGTCGCCGAAGGCCGCCGCCAGCGAGGTGCGCAGCCCGAGCCGGGCGAGCGCGATGGCCATGTTGGCGACCCCGCCGGGGCTGGAGCCCATGCCGCGCGCCCAGGACTCGGTGCCGCGCACCGGGGCGGAGTCGAGGCCGGTGAAGATGATGTCGAGGAAGACCGTGCCGGTCAGGAAGACGTCGCACTCCGGGTCGCGGGGCCGGCGCACCTTGCCCAGCGGGTCGACGCCCGCGGTGTGGCCCCACTGGTCGGCGCGGCCCTGCTGCTCTCTGCTGGATGTGGTCACGGCGGACTCCCCGTTCGCGTACGGATCAGGCCAGTGTGCCCGATGGGTACGACAACGGGAGTTCCCGCTACCAGCGCGGCAGGGTGGGTGTACGCCACTCCTCGTGACCGGGGGCCAGCCGCATCGCGGCCGCGTCGTCGCGGTCGCGCAGGGTGCCGTCGTCGGCGAGCCAGCGCCGGTGGAGGCGGTCGAGCGCATCCCGGTCGAGGGCGACGCCGAGGCCGGGCGCGTCGGAGACGGCGAGCCGCCCGTCCCGGAAGACCGGGCGGTCCACGACGACGTCCTCGCTCTGCCACGGGTAGTGGCTGTCGCAGGCGTAGTCGAGGTTGGGCACGGTCGCGGCGACGTGGGTCATCGCGGCGAGGCTGATGCCCATATGGGTGTTGGAGTGCATGGAAAGCCCCACTCCAAACGTGCGGCAGATCGCGGCCAGCTCCCGGGTGTTGCGCAGTCCGCCCCAGTAGTGGTGGTCACTGAGGACGACCTGCACGGCGTCGCTGAGAAACGCCTCCCGGATCTCCCCGAAGGTGGTCACGCACATGTTGGTGGCGAGCGGCACGTCCGTACCCGCCGACACCTCCGCCATCGCGCGCGTGCCGGACGCCGGATCCTCCAGGTACTCCAGTACGTCCGCGAGCTCGGCGGCGACGCGCAGCGAAGTGGCCGCGCTCCAGCCGCCGTTCGGGTCGAGCCGCAGCGGATGCCCCGGGAAGGCCTCGGCGAGCGCCCGGATCGCGGCGACCTCCTGCTCGGGCGGGAAGACGCCGCCCTTGAGCTTGAACGAGCCGAACCCGTACTCGCGCACGAAGCGCCGGGCCTGCGCCACGATCCCCTCGGGATCGACGGCCGCCCCCCAGTCGTCCTTCTCGCCCGCCCCGCCGGGGTGTTCGGCCCACCGGTAGAAGAGATAGGCGCTGTACTCCACGCTGTCGCGGACCTTCCCGCCGAGGAGCGTGTGCACGGGCACGCCGAGCGTCTTGCCGAGCGCGTCGAGGCAGGCCACCTCGAAGGCGGAGACGACGGACAGCCGCAGCTTGTCGGCACTCTGCACACCGCGCAGCCCGCCGACGTCCACGGAGTGATCGACGCGGGCGTCATCCACGGGCAGATCGTTCATAAGAGTGAACAGCCCATTGAGGTCGGAGAGCTCGTGCCGGGCGGCGAGGAGGGAGTCGGCGTACGGCCGGGCGAGTTCGAGGTACTTGGTGTCACCGTAGGTCTCCCCCACCCCGGTGACGCCGTTGTCGGTGACGACTTCGACGACGAGGCGGGGGGTGTACGGCTGGTGCACGCCCTGGACGTTGAGGAGCGGGGGGTCGGAGATCAGCACGGGGGTGAGCCGGATGTCGACGATGGCGTGCCGCTGCGGGTGTGCATCCATGGGAATGGAGACTAGGTATGTGAACGGAGGAGGGTCAAGGGGGCATCAGGGGGCACCGGCGGGGGAATCTCGAAAATACCCACGAGCTCCCCACCCCAAACAACATGTGACGCGGCTCACGAATCCATGGCTTTCGCGCACTCGGGGTGCTTGATACAAATTGGGCCGCGTTCCCGTATGTGACAACACCGGGCGCATCCCCCCTCTTTGAACGTTCTCCGCACCTCTCTGCCCGTTCGGGCACCGCTCCCTGGAATGCCCATGTCCGCACGCCCTCGTGCCGCCTGGCCTCTCGTCGCCGTCTTCACGGCCGGCTACCTGGCCGCGTATCTGCTCCCGACCGTCGTGGGCCGCCTCTCGTCGGGCCTCGGCCTCTCCCCCACACAGGCCGGACTCATCGGTTCCACGCTGCTGTTGAGCTCGGCGACGGCGGGCTTCGCGCTGGCGGCGCGGGTGGAGCGGTACGGGGAGCGCCGACTGGCCCGGCTCGGCCTGCTGCTCGCGGTGGGCGGTTACGGGGGCGCCGCGCTGACGTCGCTTCTGCCGCTGGTCGTGGCGGGCGCGGTGGTCGGGGGCTTCGGGTCCGGTACGGCGACGGCGGTGGCCGCGTCCGGGATGGCCGCGCGGCGGGACCCGCACCGGCTGACCACGTTCGGGCTGCTGTCGGTCTCCGCGACGGCCGGGGCGCTGTATCTGACGATCCCGCACCTCGGGGGCGGGCACGGGGTGCCGTTCGCGGCGATCGGGGTGGTGGCGGGGGCGGTGTGGCCGGTGACGACCCGGCTGCCGGGCCCGGCGCCGGTCCACGCCGCCGGGCGTGCCGCGGCTCCCCGCCTGCCGCACCGGCGCGCGGGCGCGTTGCTGGCGGCGGGGATGCTCTGCTGGTCCCTGGCGCAGAACGCGCTGTGGGGCGTCAGCGGCCGCATCGGCCTGACCCAGGCGGGCCTGACGGAGGTCACGGTGGGCGCGGTGTTCGCGGTGGCGCTGGGCGCGGGCCTGCTCGGGGTGACCGGGGCGGGGGCGCTGGGGGCGCGGCTGGGGCGGGCGGTGCCGATCGGGGTGGGGACGGTGGTGATCGCCGGGTGCGTGGCGCTGAGCGCGTCGGCGCGGGGCTTGTTGCCGTTCGCGACCGGCGAGATCCTCTGGAACGTCTTCTACCCGGTGGTGCTCTCGTACTTGCTGTCCCTGGCGGCGTCCCTGGACCCCCGCGGCCGCTGGGCGGTCCTGGCGGGCTCGGCGTCGTCCCTGGGCGTGGCGTGCGGCCCCCTCACGGGGAGCGTGCTGTCTTCCGGGCTGGGGTTCGGAGGGATGGGGGCGGTACTGGGGGCCCTGCTGCTGGCGGTGGCCGCGCCTCTGACAGCCCTGGCCCGCCCGCGCCGGGCCCCGGCGGTGACCCCACAGCCGGTGGTGCGCGCCGGGGGCGGGGAGTTCAGCCTGTCGGTGTGAGGGCGCTTCGTCTGCGGGCCGGTGGTGGGTTGCTCGCGCAGTTCCCCGCGCCCCTAAAAGCGCCCCTCCGGGCCGCCCCGGGGATTGCCGCGGAGCGGCATTTAAGGGGCGCGGGGAACTGCGCGACCAGTTGGGGACGGCCCGCAGAAAACAACGAACCCCCTCAGGGGCGCGGGGAACTGCGCGCCCAGCCACAGACGGCCCGCAGACGAACCGGAACCGGAGTGCAGGGGCGGAGCCCCGCAAAGGGGGTCCGGGGGCGCAGCCCCCGGCAGACCCACCTTCACCCACTCCCACCCCCGGAGGGTCTAGGGAAGGGGCGGGGTGGGGAACTCATACGCCGCGACCTCCGCCAGATACCCCTCCCGCACCCCCTCCTCCCCCTCCAAGAACGCCGCCAGGAACGAGTTCCGAGCAAGGACCCGCAGATCCTCGACGGACAACCCCAACGCCTCCCCCACCGCGTCGAAGTTGTCCCCCACATACCCCCCGAAGTACGCCGGATCATCAGAGTTCACCGTGCACAACAGCCCCGCATCCATCATCCGCCGCAACGGATGCGCCGAAAGCTCGGACACCGCCCGCAGCCGGACGTTCGACAGCGGGCACAGCGTCAGCGGGATCCGGTCCCGGACGAGCCGGGCGACCAGCGCCGGGTCCTCCAGGGCCCGAAGCCCGTGGTCCACCCGCTCCACCCCGAGGACGTCGAGCGCCTCGGTGATGTACGACGGCGGCCCCTCCTCCCCCGCGTGCGCCACCTTCCGCAGCCCCAGCGAGTCCGCCACCGCGTACACCTCGCGGAACTTCGCCGGCGGATGCCCGACCTCCGCCGAGTCGAGGCCGATGCCCACGATCCGGTCCAGATGCGGCCGCGCCGCGTCCAGCGTCTCCAGGGCGGACTCGGCCGACTGGTCGCGCAGGAAGCAGAGGATCAGCGCGGTGGAGACACCGTGCCGCTCCCGGCTCCGGTCGAGAGCGCGCCCCAGCCCCTCCACCACCGTCCCGATCGGCACGCCCCGCGCCGTATGCGCCTGCGGGTCGAAGAAGATCTCCGCGTGCCGCACCCCCTGCGCCGCCGCCCGTACCAGGTACGCCTCCGCCAGCGCCTCGAAGTCGTCCTCCGTACGCAGCACCGCCATCAGCGAGTAGTACAGGTCGAGGAAGGACTGGAGGTCGTCGAAGAGGTACGCCTTGCGCAGCTCCTCGGTGTCCGCGTACGGCAGCCGCACACCGTTGCGCGCGGCCAGTTCGAAGGCGAGCTCGGGTTCGAGGGTGCCTTCGATGTGGAGGTGGAGTTCGGCTTTGGGGAGGGGCATGGAGGCGCTTTCGTGAAGGGAGCAAAGGGGCAAGGGGGCACGACGCAAAGGCAACAGGGCGACTACGGCGTACGTTTCGGCAGCGGCACCCGCATCAGATCCGCCGCGATCGTCAGCTCCCCCTCGAACCCCGCCCCCCGCGCCTGCCGCTCGAACTCGGCCGGGTCCGCGTACCGCTGCGAGAAGTGGGTGAGGACGAGGTGGCGGACCCCCGCGTCCCGGGCCACCGCAGCCGCCTGACCCGCCGTCAGATGCCCGTGGTCCTCGGCCAGCCGTACGTCCTCGTCCAGGAACGTCGACTCGATCACCAGCATGTCGCAGCCCTCGGCCAGCGCGGGCACGCCCTCGCAGAGCCGGGTGTCCATGACGAAGGCGAACCGCTGCCCGCGCCGCGTCTCGCTGACGTCGTCGAGGCTCACCCCGCCGAGCGAGCCCTCGCGCTGGAGGCGGCCCACGTCCGGCCCGGCGATGCCGTGCTCGGCCAGCAGCGCGGGCAGCATCCGGCGCCGGTCCGGCTCGGTGATCCGGTAGCCGTACGACTCGACGGGGTGCGAGAGCCGCCGCGCTTCGAGCGTGTACGCGTCCGTCGCGGCCAGCACCGCCCCCTCGCCGTCCACCGGCGCCTGCGCCAGCTCGACCGTCTCGCGGTAGGCCGTCGCGTACCGCAGCCGGTCGAAGAAGTGCTGCCCGCTCGCCGGGTAGTGCGCGGTGACCGGGTGCGGCACGCGGTCCAGGTTGATCCGCTGGATCACCCCGGCGAGCCCCAGCGAGTGGTCGCCGTGGAAGTGCGTGACGCAGATCCGGTCGATGTCGTGCGCGGCCACGCCGGCCCGCAGCATCTGCCGCTGGGTGCCCTCGCCGGGGTCGAAGAGGATGCCCCGGCCGTCCCAGCGCAGCAGATAGCCGTTGTGGTTGCGGTGCCGGGTCGGGACCTGGCTGGCGGTGCCGAGCACCACCAATTCACGTACGGACACGTGCGGTCGGTCCTATCCCGGCGGCCACTGGAGGCCGCGGCCGCCGAGCAGGTGGGCATGCGCGTGGAAGACGGTCTGGCCCGCGCCGCTGCCGGTGTTGAAGACGATCCGGTACCCGCTGCCGTCGATCTTCTCGGCGGCGGCGATCTCCCCGGCCTCGCGCAGCAGGTCGGCGGCGATCACCGGCTCGGCCGCGGCGAGCGAGGCGGCGTCGGGGTGGTGGACGCGCGGGATGACGAGGATGTGCGTCGGCGCCTGGGGGTTGATGTCGCGGAACGCGACGACGGTCTCGGTCTCCCGGACGACGGTCGCCGGGACGTCCCCCGAGACGATCTTGCAGAACAGGCAGTCCGCCTGCGGCTCTCCGGCCACGGTCCTGAGCTCCTCGGTCGCGGTGGAACAGTGGATCAGTCACAGGCATGCTACTGACGTCGGCCCGCCGATCCGCACGCGCCCCGTACTCATCCGTCCCGGTTCGTCACTCGGCCGTCCCGGTTCGTCACTTGCCCTTGAACGACTCCGTCACGGTCACCGTGACTGTCACCGTCGGGCGGCTGCCCGGTTTGCCCGGGGGCCTGGGCGTGTTCTTGGTGGGGAGCGGGGCGTTGCAGTCGCCCAGGACGCTGGCGTGGAAGACCGTGCGGTCCGCGACCTTCGCCGTCAGGTCGCCGCGTACGCAGCGGTCCTCGCGCTCCTCCGTGACCTTGCCGGTGACGTTGATCTTCTTGTTGTCGTCGGTGCGGCCCCGGCAGTCGACCGTGGCGACCGAGCGCGTGGAGCCGGCCGACGGGGTACGCGTCGAGGTGCCGCCGCCGTCGATCTTCGCCGTGCACGTCAGATAGCGCACCTTGACGCCGTCGTGCTCCAGCTTGCTCGTGGCGACCTTGTCGGTGGTCACCGAGACGGTGACCGAGCTCATGCCGCCGACCGGGTCGCAGGCCGCGGCGCCGACGGCGGCCGCCCCGGCCAGCCCGAGCGCGGCGAGCGCGCGCCGGTGGCGCAGCGGCAACGTTGCGTATCTCCTTGCCCCCATACGCGCCAGCGTCCCACCGACGCGCCCGGCGCGGTAGACGGCTTTACGACGTGACGACGGGATGTGCCGGTGTCACGACCAGCGGCCGGTGCGGCCCATCAGCAGCGCGGCCGCCGCCGTGCCCGCCGTGGAGGTGCGCAGCACGCTCGGGCCGAGCAGGTACGGCTTGGCGCCCGCCGCCTCGAAGGCCGCCAACTCCTCGGGGGACACGCCCCCTTCGGGGCCCACCACCAGGACGATCTCCCCGTGGTCGGGCAGCTCGGCGGTGGCCAGCGGCTGGCTCGGGGTGTCGCGCCCCTCGTGCAGTACGGCGGCGAAATCAGCCGTGGCCAAAAACGCGACAACCTGCTTGGTCGTCATCGCGTCCCGTACCTCCGGGAAGCGCACCCGGCGCGACTGCTTGCCCGACTCGCGGGCCGTGGCGCGCCACTTGGCCAGCGACTTGGCGCCCCGGTCGCCCTTCCACTGCGTGATGCACCGCGAGGCCTGCCACGGCACCACGGCGTCGACGCCCACCTCGGTCATCGTCTCGACCGCGACCTCACCCCGGTCGCCCTTGGGCAGCGCCTGGACGACGGTGATGCGCGGCTGCGGCTGCGGCTCCTCGGACAGCGAGTCGAGCTGGACGATCAGGCGGTCCTTGCCCTCGGTGTCCAGGACCACGCAGTCCGCCCAGGTGCCGTGGCCGTCGGTGAGGACGACGTCCTCACCGGGCTGCAGCCGCTTCACGGAGACGGCGTGCCGCCCCTCGGGCCCGTCCAGGACGTACCGGCCGCCCGGCCCGGACTCGTGGAAACGGTCGACGACGAAGACCGGGGCGGTCATGACGTGCTCCTCATGTGTGTCGGTTTCTCGATGCGGCGGCCAACGCGGCCAGCGCCGTGTCCAGTTCGGCCGCCAGGACCTCCACCAGCTGTCCGGCGGGCAGCTCCCGCGCCAGCCGGTGCCCCTGCCCCGCCCACAGCGCCATGCCCTGGGCGTCGCCCGCCGCCGCGGCGGCCCGCCGCAGCCCGGCGGTGAGCTGGTGCACCTCCGGATAGGCGGCGGGGGCGTACGGCCCGTGCTCGCGCATGAAACGGTTCACCAGGCCGCGGGCCGGGCGTCCGGAGAACGCCCGGGTCAACTCCGTACGGACGAACAGGGGGTTGGTCAGCGCCTGCTTGTGCAGCGCGTGCGCGCCGGACTCGGGGCAGGCCAGGAACGCCGTGCCGAGCTGCGCCGCGTCCGCGCCCGCCGCGAGCACCGCCGCGATCTGCGCGCCGCGCATCAGCCCGCCGGCCGCGATGACCGGCAGCCGTACGCTCTCGCGGACCTGGGTGATCAGGGAGAGCAGCCCGATGCCGGAGCCGTCGGCCTGCGGGTCGTCGCGATGGGTCGACTGGTGCCCGCCGGCCTCTATCCCCTGGACGCACACGGCGTCGGCCCCGGCGCTCTGCGCGGCCAGTGCCTCGTCGGGGGTGGTCGCGGTGACGACGGTGTACGTGCCGAGGGCGGCGAACGCGGCGAGCACCTCGCGCTCTGGGCAGCCGAAGGTGAAGGAGACGGCCGCGACCGGGTCCTCGCGCAGGATCGCCAGCTTGGCCTCGTAGCCGTCGTCGCCGCCGGAGTCGGCGTCGCCCAGCGGCGTCTCGTACCAGGTGGCCTCGCCCGCCAGCTGGTTGCGGTACACCTCGATGACGGCCGGGTCGGTGTGCGGCGGCTGCGGCAGGAACAGGTTGACCCCGAACGGCCGCCCGGTGAGCCCGCGCAGCTGCTTGATCTCCTGGTACATGCCGTCGGCGGTCTTGTACCCGGCGGCCAGGAACCCGAGCCCGCCGGCATCGCCGACCGCGGCGGCCAGGCCGGGGGCGGAGACGCCACCGGCCATGGGAGCCTGCACGATCGGATACCGGCAGAGATCGGTCAAAGCCATGCCCGCATCGTGCCATGGGCGCGCCCGGGCACCGAATCGCCTCGGAGTCCCGGGGGCGGGGCCCCCGGGAGACATCCGTCAGCGTCCGTTGAAGGCGTCCTTCAGGCGGGAGAACAGCCCCTGCTGCCCCGGCTGGAACTGGCCCAGCGGGCGCTCCTCGCCGCGCAGCTTCGCCAGCTGGCGCAGCAGGTCCTCCTGCTGGGGGTCGAGCTTGGTCGGCGTGGTGACCTCGACGTGGACGATCAGGTCGCCCCGGCCGCCGCCGCGCAGATGCGTCACACCGCGCCCGTGCAGCGGGATGGACTGGCCCGACTGCGTGCCCGGGCGGATGTCCACCTCCTCCATGCCGTCCAGCGTCTGCAGCGGCACCTTGGTGCCGAGCGACGCCGCCGTCATCGGGATCGTCACCGTGCAGTGCAGATCGTCGCCACGGCGCTGGAAGACGTCGTGGTTGAGCTCGTGGATCTCCACGTACAGGTCACCGGCGGGGCCGCCGCCGGGGCCGACCTCGCCCTCGCCCGCGAGCTGGATCCGGGTGCCGTTGTCGACACCGGCCGGGATCTTGACCGTGAGCGTGCGGCGCGAGCGGATGCGGCCGTCGCCGGCGCACTCCGGGCACGGCGTGGGCACGACGGTCCCGAAGCCCTGGCACTGGGGGCAGGGGCGGGAGGTCATGACCTGGCCCAGGAAGGACCGGGTGACCTGCGACACCTCGCCGCGGCCGCGGCACATGTCACACGTCTGCGCCGAGGTGCCGGGGGCAGCGCCCTCGCCGGAGCAGGTCGTACAGACGACCGCCGTGTCGACCTGGATCTCCTTGGTCGTACCGAAGGCCGCCTCGTTGAGGTCGATCTCCAGCCGGATCATGGCGTCCTGGCCCCGGCGGGTGCGCGAGCGCGGGCCGCGCTGCGCCGCGTTGCCGAAGAACGCGTCCATGATGTCCGAGAAGTTCCCGAAGCCGCCCGCGCCGAAGCCACCCGCGCCACCGCCGCCGGAGGACGACAGGGGGTCGCCGCCGAGGTCGTAGACCTGCTTCTTCTGCGGGTCCGAGAGGACCTCGTAGGCGGCGTTGATCTCCTTGAAGCGCTCCTGCGTCTTCGGGTCCGGATTCACATCCGGGTGGAGTTCACGCGCCAGGCGCCGGAACGCCTTCTTGATCTCGTCCTGCGATGCGTCGCGGCGTACGCCCAGTACGGCGTAGTAGTCCGTGGCCACTTACGACTCCGCCAGGATCTGTCCGACGTAACGTGCCACTGCGCGTACCGCTCCCATCGTTCCGGGGTAATCCATGCGGGTCGGTCCGACCACGCCGAGTTTTGCGACGGCCTCGCCGCCCGAACCGTAGCCGACCGAGACGACGGACGTGGAGTTCAGCCCCTCATGGGCGTTCTCATGCCCGATTCGTACGGTCATGCCCGATTCCTTGGCCTCGCCGAGCAGCTTGAGGAGCACCACTTGCTCCTCCAGCGCCTCCAGCACCGGCCGGATGGTCAGGGGGAAGTCGTGCCCGAAGCGGGTGAGATTGGCGGTGCCGCCGATCATCAGCCGCTCCTCGGTCTCCTCGACCAGGGTTTCGAGCAGGGTGGAGAGCACCGTCGAAACGGTTCCTCGGTCCTCCGGCTCGAAGGACTCCGGCAGGTCCTGCACCAGCTGCGGGACGTCCGCGAAGCGGCGCCCCACCACCCGGCTGTTGAGCCGGGCCCGCAGGTCCGCCAGCGAGGTCTCGCCGAACGGCGCCGGGCAGTCGACCAGCCGCTGCTCGACCCGTCCGGTGTCCGTGATGAGCACCAGCATCAGCCGGGCCGGGGCCAGCGACAGCAGCTCCACGTGCCGCACGGTGGACCGCGTCAGCGACGGGTACTGCACGACGGCGACCTGCCGGGTCAGCTGCGCGAGCAGCCGCACGGTCCGCGCCACCACGTCGTCGAGGTCGACGGCGCCGTCCAGGAAGTTCTGGATGGCCCGCCGCTCCGGCGACGACAGCGGCTTGACGCCCGCGAGCCGGTCGACGAACAGCCGGTAGCCCTTGTCGGTCGGGATGCGACCGGCACTGGTGTGAGGCTGGGCGATGAAGCCCTCCTCCTCGAGGACGGCCATGTCGTTGCGGACGGTCGCCGGGGAGACGCCCAGCGCGTGCCGCTCGGTCAGGGCCTTCGAGCCCACCGGCTCCTCGGTCCCGACGTAGTCCTGGACGATGGCGCGCAGGACCTCAAGTCTGCGTTCACTGAGCACCGCGCACACCTCCAGCTGTCGTCCCTAGGCGCTCTGCCTGGCACTCTGTGCGTTCGAGTGCCAGCAATCCCCCGGCCAGTGTACGGCCGACCGGTACACCCCTAGCAAGGGCGGCCGCCCGTGACGCTCGCGGCGCGGTGGAGCGGCGCGGCCGGGCGCCACGCCCGACCGCCCGGGATAGCGTCACGTCATGGACGTCAGATGGGAAGAGTTCGGGTGGGAGCGGCTCGGCGACGGCGTGGGCCGGCGCCGCCTTCCGGGGTGGGACGCGACGGTGGGCCTGGTCGTCGGCGACGACGCGGTCCTGATGTACGACACGGGGTCGACCCTGCGCGAGGGCGCCGAGCTGCGCGCCCAGGCGCAGGCACTGCTGGGGCGGCGGGTGACGCACATCGCACTCAGCCATCCGCACTTCGACCACGTGCTCGGCACGGCCGCGTTCTCGGGGGCGGAGGTGTACGGGGCGGTGGGCATCGACCGGGTGCTCGACGGCGACGCCCTGCGTATCGACGCCGTCACGCAGGGGGTGCCTGCCGCGCAGGCCGCCGAGGCGGCGGATCTGCTGGTGCTCCCGCACCACTTCGTGACCGGCGAGTGGACGCTGGAGCTGGGCGGGCGGCAGGTGCTCCTGGCGAATGTGGGCCCGGGCCACTCGGGCCACGACCTGGCGGTCCTGGTCCCGGCCTCCGCCGGCTCCCCCGAGATCGTCTTCTGCGGCGACCTGGTCGAGGAGTCCGGCGAGCCGCAGGCGGGCCCGGACGCGGTCCGCACCCGCTGGCCCGCCGCGCTCGACCGGCTGCTCGACCTGGGCGGCGAGGACGCGGTGTACGTGCCGGGGCACGGGGCGGTGGTGGACGCGGCGTTCGTACGGGCGCAGCGGGCCCAACTCGCGGCGGAATTCGGCGTGTCGTAGCGCCGTACACCCATATGGCCACATGAACCGCCCGTATTCTCATCCGAATGCGCAGCTACAGCCCGGATCTGACCCCGCCCTGGAAGAAGGGGACCCCGGCCCCCGAGGTGCCCGCCGAGCTCGACCTGGTCGTCGAGGAGGTGACGACCGGGTTCTGCGGGGCGGTGCTCCGCTGTGAGGCGGGGACGGTGACGCTGGAGGACCGCTTCGGCAAACAGCGGGTGTTCCCGCTGGCGGCCCGTGGGTTCCTGCTTGAAGGGAAGGTCGTCACGCTGGTACGCCCGCCGGCGCCCGCGCCCTCGCGCCCGGCGCGCACGGCGTCGGGCTCCGTGGCGGTGCCGGGGGCGCGGGCGCGGGTGGCGCGGGCGGGGCGCATCTATGTGGAGGGGCGCCACGATGCGGAGCTGGTGGAGAAGGTGTGGGGCGACGACCTGCGGATCGAGGGGGTCGTCGTCGAATACCTCTCGGGCATCGACGACCTCCCCGCGATCGTCGCGGACTTCGCGCCCGGTCCCGACGCGCGCCTGGGCGTCCTGGTCGACCACCTGGTGCCCGGCTCCAAGGAGTCCCGGATCGCGGCGGCGGTCACGGGGGCGGACGTGCTGGTCGCCGGGCATCCGTACATCGATGTGTGGGAGGCGGTGAAGCCGGCGTCCGTGGGGATCGGTTCTTGGCCGGTGGTGCCGCGGGGTGAGGACTGGAAGACGGGTGTCTGCCGGGCCCTGGGCTGGCCCCCCAACACGGGGACGGCGTGGCAGCGGATCCTGTCCGGGGTCCGCACGTACCGGGACCTGGAGCCGGAGCTGCTGGGCAGAGTGGAAGAGCTGATCGACTTCGTCACAGCCCCCACCCCGCCCCTTCCCTAAACCCTCCGGGGGTGGGTGGGGGGCGAAGGTGATCTCCCGGGGGCTACGCCCCCGGACCCCGTGGCGGGGCTGCGCCCCTGCACCCCGCTTCGCGTTCGTCTGCGGGTCGTATGTGGCTGGTCGCGCAGTTCCCCGCGCCCCTGAAGATGCCGCTCCGCGGCAATCCCCTGGGGCGCCCCGCAGGGGCGCATCTCAGGGGCGCGGGGAACTGCGCGAGCAACCGGCCACGACCCGCAGACGAACACGGGCCCCGGGCGCAGCCCCGTAACGGGGTCTGGGGGCATAGCCCCCAGCAGCCCACCCCGACCCCCACCCGGCCGCCCGCCAGAGGGCTTTAGGGAAGGGGCGGGGAGGGGACGGGAAAGGTCAGTCCACCAGGTCCCGTACCACCCCGTCCGCCAGCAGCCTCCCCCGCAGCGTCAGCACCGCCCGCCCCTCCCCGTACGGACCGGGCTCAAGGAGCCCGTCCGACAGGTGGCGGCGCGACGCCGCCAGCCCCGCCGGGCGCAGCAGGGACAGCTCGCAGCCGTCACGGAGGCGCAGCTCCAGGAGGATGCGCTCCACGCGACGGTCCGACGAGGAAAGGACCTCGCGGCCGGCGCCCGGCGTACGCCCACCCGCCAGCGCCCCCGCATACGCCCCAGGATGCTTCACGTTCCACCAGCGCACCCCACCCACGTGGGAGTGCGCCCCCGGCCCGGCCCCCCACCAGTCCGCCCCCCGCCAGTACAGCTCGTTGTGCAGGCAGCGCCCCGCCTCCGTGGTGGCCCAGTTGGACACCTCGTACCAGTGGAAGCCCGCCGCCTCCAGCACCGAGTCCGCGATCAGATAGCGGTCGGCGTGGACGTCGTCGTCCGTCATCGGGACCTCGCCCCGGCGGATCCGGCGCGCCAGCTGGGTGCCCTCCTCGACGATCAGGGCGTAGGCGGAGATGTGGTCGGGGCCCGCCCCGACGGCCGCCGCCAGCGACTCGCGCCAGTCGTCGTCCGTCTCCCCCGGCGTCCCGTAGATCAGGTCGAGGTTGACGTGGTCGAAGCCCGCCGCCCGCGCCTCGGCGACGCACGCCTCGGGGCGACCGGGCGTGTGCGTACGGTCGAGGATCTTCAGGACGTGCTGCTTCGCGCTCTGCATGCCGAAGGAGACCCGGTTGAAGCCCCCGGCGCGCAGCTCCTCCAGATACGCCCGGTCCACCGACTCCGGATTCGCCTCCGTCGTCACCTCGGCGTCGTCCGCCAGACCGAACTCCTCGCGTACGGCGGAGAGCATCCGGACCAGGTCGGCCGCCGGCAGCAGCGTCGGCGTGCCGCCGCCCACGAAGACCGTACGGACCGGGCGCGGGTCGTCCCCGAGCACCTTCCGGGCCAGGCGGATCTCGTCGATCAGCGTGGCCGCGTAGTTGTCCCGGGACGCCAGGACGCCGCCGGAGCCGCGCAGCTCGGTGGCGGTGTATGTGTTGAAGTCGCAGTACCCGCAGCGCGTGGCGCAGTAGGGAACGTGCAGGTAGAAGCCGAGCGGCCGCTCCCCCGCGCCCTCCAGGGCGGAACCGGGCAGCGCCCCGTCCTCGGGCATGGGCTCACCATCGGGCAGTACGGAAGGCATGCCCCCATTGTCCGCCACCCGGCGGCAAGCCCTCACCGGGCCTGGAGGACCAGCAGCGCCAGGTCGTCCTCGGGCGGCGTCGTGCCGAACGCGTACACCGCCCGCTTGACGCTCTCGGCGACCCCCGTCGCCGTCATCCCCACACACCCCGCGAGCACCGCCGCGAGCCCGTCGCCGTCGTCGAACATCTGCCGCCCCGAGCGGCGCTCGGTCACCCCGTCCGTGACGCACAGCAGGGTGTCCCCGGGCATCAGCCGGAAGCTCTCGCTCTCGTACGCCGCCCCCTCCACCACGCCGATCAGCACCTGCGGCACCGCCGCCGCCCGCACCGACCCCTCGGGCCGCAGCAGCAGCGGCAGCGGGTGCCCGGCGCTGGCCAGGGTGCACACGACGCCGCCGCCCTGCTCCGGCGGCACCGGCACCAGCTCCCCGTACAGCAGGGACAGGAAGCGGGCCTGCGGGCCCTCGGCCACCTCGCGGCCGCCCGCCGCCGCGACCATCCGGGCGGCCGCCTCCGCCGCCTCGACGCCGTCGTCGACGAGCAGCTTGTTGAGGCGGTCGAGCACGTCGTGCACCGCGTACCCCTCGCGGGCCAGCAGCCGCAGCCAGGGCCGCACCAGGCCGGTGACGACCGCCGCCTCGGGGCCGCTGCCCTGGACGTCGCCGAGCGCGAAGCACCAGCGACCGTCGGCGCCGGGGAACAGGTCGTAGAAGTCGCCGCCCGCGACCCCCTCGCCGCTGGGCTGGTAGACCAGCGCGCTGTCGACGCCGGGGATCTCCGCCACGCTCGCGGGCAGCAGCCCGCGCTGCAGGACCCGGCTGATGGTGACCTGGCGGGTGTACTGGCGGGCGGCGCCGATCGCCAGCGCCACCCGGCGCACGAAGTCCTCCACGAGCCCGGTGACCTCGTCGGGGATGCGCGCCATCCCGCCGCGCCCCAGCATGAGCACGCCGACGGCCCGGCCGCCCGCCACCATCCGGTACGCGAGCGCCGCCCCGTCGTCGCCGTCCCGCGGGCCCGGCCAGGGCATCGGGACCGGGCCGCCGCGCGCCGACTCCGGCAGCCGGGGCGGCTCCTTCTCCAGGACCGCCCGCAGCTCCTCGATCCCGGACTCGCGGGCGTGCCACACCCGGGCGAGCCGGGGCTCGCCGACCGGGCCGCCCGCCTCGGGGTCGAGCCAGATCGCGCACCAGTCGCAGAGCCGGGGCACCAGGAGCTGGCCGGCGAGCGCCGCGATCATGTCCTCGTCGAACTGGCCGGCCAGCAGGTCGGACGCCTCCGCCAGGAAGGAGAGGGCGCCCCGGTTCACCCAGTCGCGGTCAGGGCCGGAGGGGGCGCCGCGCGGGGCGGTGGCCAGTATCTCGGCGGCGCGCAGGCCGCGTTGGAGCCGTTCGTCGGAGCCGGGGTCGCCGTCGGAGCGGGCGGCGTCGTCCGCGTCGAGGACCAGCCGCGCCCACACCGTCTTCAGTCCGGTGCGGTAGGTGATCCCCCAGCACTCGGCGAGCGCCGCCACCAGGTGCAGGCCCCGCCCGTACTCCGGCGCGCCCGGCTCGCGCGCCCCGCGCGGCTCGTTGCGTACGACCCGGGAGGGGTGGTGGTCGGAGACCTCGACCACCACGGCCCCTGGCTCGTCACCGGCGGGCGGCTCCAGTCGGCAGACCAGCTCGACGGTGGTGCCGGCGTGCACCACGGCGTTGGTGACCAGCTCGTTCACGAGTATCGCCGCGTCGTCGGCGGCCCGGTCGTCGAGCCGGGCCGCGCCGGGCGCCCCCTGGGCCGTCCAGTCGGCGAGCGCGGCCCGTACGAAGCGGCGGGCGGCGGAGGGGGCGAGCGGGTTGCCGGGCAGGCTGGTGCGGGCGGCGGACCCGCTCCCGCGCTCCGCCGGGTCGGGGGCGGGCGCCTGGCGGAGTGGGCGGTTCACGCTCTCCCGCTGCGTTGGAATGGACCCCACGGTGCGGCTCCTGATCGGTTCTCACATTGCGCACCTCATGACACCGACAGAGTGACAGACTGAGCGTGCCCATAAGCGCCGAGTCACCGAAGTGGGCCGAGATGAACAGAGACAGTGCCGTGCCGCCCGGGGGCGGAGACTGGATCCGGGCACTGGAGTTACGCCCGCTGCTGGCCGCGATGACCGCCCTGCGCGACGGCGACTTCGGGGTCCGGCTCCCGGAGACCTACGAGGGCATACCCGCCGAACTGGCGGCGATCTTCAACCAGGTCGCCGTGCGCAACCAGCACCTGACCGACGAACTGCTGCGGGTGCGCCGCGAGGTGGTCCGGCACGGCCGCCTGGACGAGCGGCTGGCCGCCAGCCCCGGGCAGGGCGCCTGGCAGGCGGGCGTGACCAGCGCGAACACACTGATCGACGCCCTGGTCGTACCGGCGGCGAACGCGACGCGCGTGCTGGACGCGGTGGCGGGCGGCGATCTGACCCAGCGGGTCGATCTCCACGACGGGAACCGGCAGTTGCGCGGCGATCTGCGCCGGCTGGGCCGGGCCGTCAACAAGATGGTGGACCAGCTCTCGCTGTTCACCGGCGAGGTGACCCGGGTCGCCCGCGAGGTCGGCACCGAGGGGCGCCTCGGCGGACGCGCCAAGGTGCAGGGCCTGAGCGGCAGTTGGCGGGACGTGACCGAGGCCGTCAACACCATGGCGTCCCGGCTGACCGCGCAGGTCCGCGACATCGCCGCGGTGACCACGGCGGTGGCGCGGGGCGATCTGACCCGTACGGTGACGGTCGAGGCGACCGGCGAGCTGCTCGAACTGAAGCTCACCGTGAACACGATGGTCGACCAGCTCTCCGCGTTCGCCGACGAGGTCACCCGGGTCGCCCGCGAGGTCGGCACCGAGGGCCAGCTCGGCGGGCGCGCCCAGGTCCGGGGCGTCTCCGGGGTCTGGAAGGACCTCACCGACAACGTCAACTTCATGGCGTCGAACCTCACCTCGCAGGTCCGCAACATCGCCCAGGTGACCACGGCGGTCGCCAACGGCGACCTCTCGCAGAAGATCACCGTCGACGCCCAGGGCGAGATCCTGGAGCTCAAGTCGACCATCAACACCATGGTCGACCAACTCTCCGCCTTCGCCGACGAGGTCACCCGCGTCGCCCGCGAAGTCGGCACCGAGGGCAATCTGGGCGGGCGCGCCCAGGTCCGGGGCGTCTCCGGGGTCTGGAAGGACCTCACCGAGAACGTCAACTTCATGGCGGACAACCTCACCTCCCAGGTCCGCAACATCGCGCTCGTCTCGACGGCGGTGGCCCAGGGCGACCTCGGCAAGAAGATCACGGTCGAGGCGAAGGGCGAGATCCTGGAGCTCAAGTCGACGATCAACACGATGGTCGACCAGCTCTCCGCCTTCGCCGACGAGGTCACCCGCGTCGCCCGCGAGGTCGGCACGGAAGGCAACCTCGGTGGCCAGGCGCAGGTGCGCGGGGTGTCCGGGGTATGGAAGGACCTCACCGACAACGTCAACTTCATGGCGTCGAACCTCACCTCCCAGGTCCGCAACATCGCCCAGGTCACCACCGCCGTCGCCAACGGCGACCTCTCCAAGAAGATCACCGTCGACGCGCGCGGCGAGATCATGGAGCTCAAGGACACCGTCAACACGATGGTGGAGCAGCTGCGCGCGTTCGCCGACGAGGTCACCCGCGTCGCCCGCGAGGTCGGCACGGACGGGCGGCTCGGCGGGCGCGCCCAGGTCCTCGGCGTCTCCGGCGTCTGGAAGGACCTCACCGACAACGTCAACTACATGGCGGACAACCTGACTTCGCAGGTCCGCAACATCGCCCAGGTGGCGACCGCGGTGGCCCAGGGCGACCTCTCCAAGAAGATCGACGTGGACGCGCGCGGCGAGATCCTGGAGCTGAAGACCACCATCAACACCATGGTCGACACGCTCTCCTCGTTCTCCTCCGAGGTCACCCGGGTCGCCCGCGAGGTCGGCTCGGAGGGCCAGCTCGGCGGCCAGGCCCGCGTCGAGGGCGTGTACGGCACATGGAAGCGCCTGACCACCAACGTCAACGAGCTCGCCCTCAACCTCACCACCCAGGTCCGCGCGATCGCGGAGGTGGCCTCGGCCGTGGCTCAGGGCGACATGTCCCGCTCGATCACCGTGGAGACCCGGGGCGAGGTCTCCGAGCTCAAGGACAACATCAACCTGATGGTGTCCAACCTGCGCGAGACGACCCGCGCCAAGGACTGGCTGGAGTCGAACCTGGCCCGCCTCGCGGGTCTGATGCAGGGCCACCGCGACCTGATGGAGGTCGCCGACCTGATCCTGCGCGAGCTGACGCCGCTGGTGAACGCCCAGTACGGCGCGTTCTTCCTGGCCGACCCCGACAACGAGGGCACCCCGTCCCGTACGACGTCGACGACCAAGGGGCTCGCCTTCATCGCGGGGTACGGCTCGGCGCAGGGCGCGACCGTCGACACCACCGGCATGCCCGGCCACGGCCTGGTCCGCCAGGCCGCCCTGGAGAAGAAGCGGATCCTGTTCGAGGAGGCGCCGCCCGACTACATCAAGATCAGCTCGGGGCTCGGCGAGGCGTCCCCGGCCAGTGTCGTGATCATCCCGATCCTCTTCGAGGACAAGCTCCTCGGCGTGATCGAACTGGCCTCGTTCTCCCGCTTCTCCGACGTCCACCTGGCCTTCTTCGACCAGTTCGTGAACACCATCGGCGTCGCGATCAACACCATCATCGCCAACTCCCGTACCGAATCACTGCTCAGCGAGTCCCAGCGGCTCGCCATCCAGCTCCAGGAGCGCTCCGACGAACTCCAGCGCCAGCAGGCCGAGTTGCAGCGCTCCAACGCCGAGCTGGAGGAGAAGGCCGCGCTGCTCGCGACCAGCTCCCAGTACAAGTCGGAGTTCCTGGCGAACATGTCGCACGAGCTGCGCACCCCGCTCAACTCGCTGCTCATCCTGGCCCGGCTGCTCTCCGACAACCCGGACGACCGCCTCTCCGACCAGGAGGTCCAGTTCGCCACCACGATCCACCGCTCCGGCTCCGACCTGCTCCAGCTGATCAACGACATCCTGGACCTGTCGAAGATCGAGGCCGGCCGGATGGACGTACGACCCAAGAAGCTGCCGCTGATCAAGGTGCTCGACTACGTCCACGCCACCTTCCGCCCGATCACCCTCGACCGGGGCCTCGCCTTCGAGGTCTCGGTGGGCGAGGACGTGCCGCGCGAGATGTACTCGGACGAGCAGCGGCTCCAGCAGATCCTGCGCAACCTCCTCTCCAACGCGATCAAGTTCACCTCCGCCGGCCGCGTCGAGCTCCGCGTCAGCCGCCTCAAGGACCCGGAGGACGGGGTGCTGGGCGGCGCGGACGACCTGATCGCCTTCGCGGTCACCGACACGGGCATCGGCATCGCGCCGGAGAAACTCCCGGTGATCTTCGAGGCGTTCCAGCAGGCCGACGGCACGACCAACCGCAAGTACGGCGGCACCGGCCTCGGCCTCTCCATCAGCCGCGAGATCGCGGGCCTGCTCGGCGGCCGGATCATCGCCGAGAGCGAGCCGGGCACCGGCTCCACCTTCACGCTGTACGTGCCGGTGCTCTACCCCGGCCATGTGACGGGCGAGTTCGACCAGCCCCCGGAGCTCGCCGCCGACCCGGCCGAGCCACCCTCCTCCGAGCACATGCTGCTGCCCGACCAGGACGACGACTGGCCGACCAGCACCAAACTGGAGGAGTGGAAGGAGGGCCGGGCGGGCCAGGTGCTGCCGGGGCGGCGGGTGTTGATCGTCGACGACGACATCCGCAACGTCTTCGCCCTCACCCATGTGCTCGGCCGCGTCGGCATGCCCGTGCTGTACGCGGAGAACGGCCGCGAGGGCATCGAGACCCTGGAGCGCAACCCGGACGTCGAACTGATCCTGATGGACATCATGATGCCCGAGATGGACGGGTACGAGACGATCGAGGCCATCCGCCGCAGCCCCCTGTGGACCGATCTGCCCATCGTCGCCCTCACCGCGAAGGCGATGCCCGGCGACCGCGAGAAGTCGATCGCCAAGGGCGCCAACGAATACGTGCCCAAGCCCGTCGACGTGGACCGGCTGCTCACCGTGGTCTGCGCCCTGCTGGACCCGGAGGGCAGCGGGGGCGGCACGGCGAGCGCGTCCGTACCGGAGCAGTCGAGCGGCACCGGGGAGCCCGCCGCCGCTCCGCCGACCACGTAAGGCGACACGATGAGCACAGCGGCACCACCCGACGACCGGGCGAGCATCCTCCTCGTCGACGACATGGAGGACAACCTGATAGCCCTGGAGGCCGTCCTGGGCTCGCTCAACGAGCCGCTGGTACGGGCGCGTTCGGGCGAGGAGGCGATGAAGGCGCTGCTGCGGCAGACGTTCGCGGTGGTGCTGCTCGACGTACGGATGCCGGGCATGGACGGCTTCGAGACCGCGACCAACATCAAACGGCTCGACCAGACGAAGGACGTGCCGATCATCTTCCTGACCGGCACGGACGGCGACAGCGGCTATGCGTTCCGGGGGTACGCCACGGGCGCGGCGGACTTCCTCACCAAGCCGTTCGACCCCTGGGTACTGCGGGCGAAGGTGAACGTGTTCCTGGACCTGCACCGCAAGAACCGCCAGCTGGAGCGGCTGCTGGCGCGCGAGCAGAAGCAGCTCGGCGAGATCGCGGAGCGGCTGGCGGAGATCGAGGCGGAGCTGGCGCGCGGCTGCCTGGCCGGGGCGAGCGACCTGCACCACCAGCTGCTGACGCTGGAGGAGATCATCCGGGACATGAGAAGGGGGCGCGGCTGAGCGCGCCCCCGACTCGCGTACCGGCTACGCCTCCTTGGCGCCCGAATACATCTCGTCGATGAGCTCCTTGTACTGGCGCTCCACGACCGGCCGCTTCAGCTTCAGGCTGGGCGTCAGCTCGCCGTGCTCCACGTCGAGGTCGCGCGGCAGCAGCCGGAACTGCTTGATGGTCTGCCAGCGCTGGAGCCCCTCGTTGAGGCGCTTCACATAGCCCTCGATCAGCGCCACCGTCTCCTGGTGGGCGACCACCTCGGCGTACGAGCCGGTGACGCCGTGGTCCTTGGCCCAGCCCAGGATCGCGGGCTCGTCGAGGGCGATCAGCGCGGTGCAGAAGTTCCGGTCGGCGCCGAGCACCAGGATGTTGGAGACGAACGGGCAGACCGCCTTGAACTGGCCCTCGACCTCGGCCGGCGCGATGTACTTGCCGCCGGACGTCTTGATCAGGTCCTTCTTGCGGTCGGTGATCCGCAGATACCCGTCCGGCGAGAGCTCGCCGATGTCACCCGTGTGGAACCAGCCGTCCGACTCCAGCACCTCGGCCGTCTTCTCGGGCAGCTTGTGGTAGCCCTCCATGATGCCGGGGCCGCGCAGCAGGATCTCGCCGTCGTCGGCGATGCGCACCTCGAGGCCGGGCAACGGCTTGCCGACGGTGCCCGTGCGGTAGGCCTCGCCCGGGTTCACGAAGGAGGCGGCGCTGGTCTCGGTGAGTCCGTACCCCTCCAGGATGTGGATCCCGGCGCCGGAGAAGAAGAAGCCGATCTCGGGGGCGAGCGCCGCCGAGCCGGAGACGGCGGCGCGCAGCCGCCCGCCGAACGCCTCGCGGATCTTCGCGAACACCAGCGCGTCCGCGACCTTGTGCTTGGCGCCGAGGCCGAACGGCACCGAGGCCTTGCCGGTGCGCCGGAAGTTGTCCTGGCTGACCTTGGCGTACTCGCGGGCCACCTCGGCCGCCCACTGGAAGATCTTGTACTTGGCGCCGCCGGCCTCCCGGGCCTTGGCGGCGACCCCGTTGTAGACCTTCTCGAAGATCCGGGGCACCGAGGCCATGTACGTCGGCTGGACGACCGGCAGATTCTCGATGATCTTGTCGACGCGGCCGTCGACGGCCGTCACATGGCCGACCTCGATCTGCCCGGAGGTCAGCACCTTGCCGAAGACGTGCGCCAGCGGCAGCCACAGGTACTGCACGTCCTCGCCGCTGATCAGCCCGGTCGCCGCGATGGCCTTCGCCATGTACGACCAGTTGTCCTGCGGCAGCCGCACGCCCTTGGGGCGGCCGGTGGTGCCCGAGGTGTAGATCAGCGTAGCGAGCTGGGTGGAGGTGATGGCCGCGATCCGCTCCTTGATCGCGTCCGGGTGCTTCTCCAGGTACGCGGTGCCGCGCGCCTCCAGCTCGGCGAGGGTGAGCACCCAGCCCTCGGGGTCGCCCTCGGCCGGCTCGGCGCCCGCCGCGTCGAAGACCACGACGTGCTGCAGCTCTGGCAGCTCGGCCCGGCGCTCGCGCGCCTTGGCCAGCTGGGCGGCGTTCTCCGCGAAGAGCACCCGGCTCTCGGAGTCGCCCAGGATGTACGCCGACTCCTCGGCGTTGGTCTGCGGGTAGATCGTGGTGGTCGCGCCGCCCGCGCACATCACGCCGAGGTCCGCGAGGATCCACTCGATGCGGGTGGAGGAGGAGAGCGCCACGCGCTGCTCGGAGGTCACGCCCAGGTCGGCGAGGCCCGCCGCGATCGCGTAGACGCGCTCGGCGGCCTGCCCCCAGCTCAGCGACTTCCACTCGTCGGGACCCTGGCCGTCGGCGGCCGGGACCGGATGGCGGTAGGCCTCCAGGTCCGGGGTGGCCTCCACCCGCTGGACGAAGAGGGCCGCCACGGACGGTGGCCGGTTCTCGATCAAAGTCTGCGTGTCGCTCACGACGTCCTCCGGGCTGGCCTGCGGCAGGGCTGCGGCTGCTTCTTGTTTAACTGGCGAGTAACCATCGGGCCGTGATCAGAGTAAAGCGCTCCCGCCCGCCGCGTAAGGGGCAGTGGAAGCGGGTTTCATAACGAACGGACCCCCACTCCGAAGAGCGGGGGTCCGCCGTGACACCGGGGGCTACTCGCCGGTCACTTCTTCTTGCTCGCAGACTCGTCGCTGGACAGCACCGCGATGAAGGCCTCCTGCGGAACCTCCACGGAACCGACCATCTTCATCCGCTTCTTGCCTTCCTTCTGCTTCTCGAGCAGCTTCCGCTTACGGGAGATGTCACCGCCGTAGCACTTGGCGAGGACGTCCTTGCGGATGGCGCGGATGGTCTCGCGGGCGATCACCCGGGAGCCGATCGCGGCCTGGACCGGCACCTCGAAGGCCTGGCGCGGGATGAGCTCGCGCAGCTTGGCGACGAGCCGCACGCCGTACGCGTACGCCGCGTCCTTGTGGCAGACCGCGGAGAAGGCGTCGACCTTGTCGCCGTGCAGCAGGATGTCGACCTTGACGAGGCTGGCGGACTGCTCGCCGGTGGGCTCGTAGTCCAGCGAGGCGTAGCCCCGGGTCTTGGACTTCAGCTGGTCGAAGAAGTCGAAGACGATCTCGGCGAGCGGCAGCGTGTAGCGGATCTCGACGCGGTCCTCGGAGAGGTAGTCCATGCCGAGCAGGGTGCCGCGCCGGGTCTGGCAGAGCTCCATGATCGAGCCGATGAACTCGCTGGGCGCGAGGATCGTGGCGCGCACGACCGGCTCGTACACCTCCGAGATCTTCCCCTCGGGGAACTCACTCGGATTGGTGACGGTGACTTCCTTGCCGTCTTCGAGGACGACCCGGTAGACCACGTTCGGCGCGGTGGCGATCAGGTCGAGCCCGAACTCGCGCTCGAGCCGCTCGCGGATCACGTCGAGGTGCAGCAGGCCGAGGAAGCCGACGCGGAAGCCGAAGCCGAGCGCGGCGGAGGTCTCCGGCTCGTAGACCAGCGCGGCGTCGTTGAGCTGGAGCTTGTCGAGGGCCTCGCGCAGGTCCGGGTAGTCCGACCCGTCCAGCGGATACAGACCCGAGAAGACCATCGGCTTCGGGTCCTTGTACCCGCCGAGCGCCTCGGTGGCGCCCTGGTGCAGGGAGGTGATGGTGTCACCGACCTTGGACTGCCGGACGTCCTTGACACCGGTGATCAGATAGCCGACCTCGCCGACACCGAGCCCGTCGGCGGGCAGCATCTCGGGCGAGTTCGTCCCGATCTCCAGGAGCTCGTGCGTCGCCCCGGTGGACATCATCCGGATCCGCTCGCGCTTGTTGAGCTGACCGTCGACGACACGGACGTACGTGACGACGCCCCGGTACGAGTCGTAGACCGAGTCGAAGATCATCGCGCGGGCGGGGGCGTCGGCCACACCGACCGGCGCGGGCACGTCGCGCACCACGCGGTCGAGCAGCGCGTCCACGCCGATGCCGGTCTTGGCGGAGACCTTCAGCACGTCCTCGGGCTGGCAGCCGATGAGGTTGGCCAGCTCCTCGGCGAACTTCTCGGGCTGCGCCGCCGGAAGGTCGATCTTGTTGAGCACGGGAACGATCGTGAGGTCGTTCTCCATGGCGAGGTACAGGTTCGCCAGGGTCTGGGCCTCGATCCCCTGGGCGGCGTCGACGAGGAGGACGGTCCCCTCGCAGGCGGCGAGCGACCGGGACACCTCGTACGTGAAGTCCACGTGCCCGGGGGTGTCGATCATGTTCAGGATGTGCGTCCGGCCCTGGTCCGGCCCCTCGCTGGGAGCCCACGGCAGACGGACGGCCTGAGACTTGATCGTGATGCCACGCTCACGCTCGATGTCCATGCGGTCGAGGTACTGGGCGCGCATCTGCCGCTGATCGACCACACCGGTCAGCTGGAGCATCCGGTCGGCAAGGGTCGACTTGCCGTGGTCGATGTGCGCGATGATGCAGAAATTGCGGATCAGAGCCGGGTCGGTACGGCTCGGCTCGGGCACGTTGTGAGGCGTCGCGGGCACGCAGGGTCCTGATTCTTGAGACGCGGGGCGTCTCGTCTCGGGCGATGTCGGATCGATACGTAGCCCCTATCGTCCCATGGGAACGGGACTGCGCTCGGTTTGGGCCGCCAGGTGGACGGCTGGTAACCTGGGCAGCTGTGCCTCGTCTGCCCTCTCAGCTGCGAGTGCCACAACCATCTGATACATCGAACCTGCAAAGGCTCTTTCGTGGCGAACATCAAGTCCCAGATCAAGCGGAACAAGACCAACGAGAAGGCGCGCCTGCGTAACAAGGCCGTCAAGTCCGAGGTCAAGACCGCGATCCGCAAGGCCCGCGAGGCTGTCCTGGCCGGCGACGTCGAGGCGGCCGACACGGCTGTCCGCACCGCCTCCAAGAAGCTGGACAAGGCCGTCAGCAAGGGTGTCATCCACAAGAACGCCGCCGCCAACAAGAAGTCGGCGCTGGCCACCAAGGTTGCCGCCCTCAAGGCTGCCTAATTCTGTCCGGCCGGCCTCAATAGTGGGCTGACCACTTGATAGACCACCGGTAGGGACCCAGCGGGCCCTCTCTTCCGCTCCCGACCCGGTACCCGCACCACCGCCGCACGCGGCCTGCGTTCGCCACGCGGGTGCGGCGAAATAGTTTGAGCAAGACCCCGTTTCCGTCCGGCTGGGCGGGGGCGGGGTTTTGTGTTGGGGGGTACGGGGGGCGGGGCCGCAGGGCCCGCGAAGGGGTGCAGGGGGCGGAGCCCCCGCCCTTCAGGGGCGCGGGGAACGGCGCGAGCAACCCAGCACGGTCCGCAGACGAAAGAAGCGGGGTGCAGGGGGCGGAGCCCCCGCAACGGGGTCCGGGGGCGAAGCCCCCGGGAAACCACCTCCACCCCCACCCACCCCCGGAGGGTTAAGGGAAGGGGCGGGGAGGGGCTCACCGCCGAGCCCGAGCAGCCCGCGCAACCGCCACAACCGCCTTCTCCAAGGCGTACTCAGGATCGTCCCCCCCGCCCTTCACCCCCGCATCCGCCTCAGCCACTGCCCGCAGCGCAACAGCGACCCCATCCGGCGTCCACCCCCGCATCTGCTGCCGCACCCGATCGATCTTCCACGGCGGCATCCCCAGCTCACGGGCGAGATCGGCGGGCCGCCCACCCCGGGCCGACGACAGCTTCCCGATCGCCCGCACCCCCTGAGCCAGCGCACTCGTGATCAGCACCGGTGCCACCCCGGTCGACAGTGACCACCGCAGCGCCTCCAGCGCCTCCGCCGCCCGCCCCTCCACGGCCCGGTCCGCGACCGTGAAGCTGGACGCCTCCGCCCGCCCGGTGTAGTAGCGCGCGACGACCGCCTCGTCGATGGTCCCCGCCACGTCCGCGCACAGCTGCGACACCGCCGAGGCGAGCTCCCGCAGATCGCTGCCGATCGAGTCGACCAGCGCCTGGCACGCCTCGGGCGTGGCCGAACGCCCCAGCGCCCGGAACTCCGACCGCACGAACGTCAGCCGCTCCGCCGGCTTCGTCGTCTTGGGGCACGCCACCTCCCGCGCCCCCGCCTTGCGCGCCGCGTCCAGCAGTCCCTTGCCCTTGGCGCCGCCCGCGTGCAGCAGCACGAGCGTGATCTCCTCGGCGGGCGCGTCGAGGTACGCCTTCACGTCCTTGATCGTGTCCGCCGACAGGTCCTGCGCGTTCCGTACGACCACGACCTTGCGCTCGGCGAACAGCGAAGGGCTGGTCAGCTCGGCCAGCGTGCCGGGCTGGAGCTGGTCGGAGGCGAGGTCGCGCACATCGGTGTCCGCGTCGGCGGCCCGTGCGGCCGCCACCACCTGCTGCACTGCGCGGTCGAGCAGCAGGTCCTCCTGGCCCACGGCGAGCGTGAGCGGGGCGAGCGGATCGTCGGTGGAATTCTTCCTGGTGGCCATCGCCGTCCAGCATCCCACGCGGCACTGACAGGCCCCCACTGCCAGCACCTCGCGGCCACCGACAGCAGCCGCCAGTGGCGTGGGGGGGCCGTTCCCCCGCACCCTTCCCCATACCGGAGAATGTCCAGGTGAGCGATGTGACCCGACACGTACTGGTGCTGCCCGACCGTGACGCCGCCGACGAGGTGGCCGAGGAACTCCCCGCCCGCTTCGGCCTGGCCGAAGAGCCCCAGCTCGTACGTGACGCCCTGGCCGGCGAGGACGACGCCGAGGACGCCCAGTGGCTGGTCGTCGTCGAGGACCCGCACCACCGCCTGGACCCGGCGGCCCTGAACGAACTCGCGGAGGAGTACGAGGGCTGGCTGGAAGCCCCGTAACCAGGGCAGCCCGCGAGCACGCGCCCCGGCCGGGGAGCACAACCGGGCTCACGGCCTACGGCTCACCCGGCCTTCGGCAGGACCTGAATGTCCATCTCGATGGAGATCGACGACCCGATCGCCGCGATCCCCCGCGCCAGCATGGTCTGCCAGGTCAGCGTGAAGTCCTCCCGGTGCAGCTCCGTCGCCGCCCGGCAGGCCGCCCGCGTCTCGCCCTCAAGCCCCGTACCGAGGCCGAGGTACTGCGTGTCCAGCGTGACCGTACGGCTCACCCCGTGCAGCGTCAGCCCGCCGATGATCGCCCAGCGGCTGCCACCCCGGTGCACGAACCGGTCGCTGTAGAACTCCAGCGTCGGGCAGCGCTCCACGTCCAGGAAGTCCCCGGACCGCAGATGGTCGTCGCGCATCCGGACACCGGTGTCGATGGACGCCGCGTCGATGACGACGTGCATCGCGGACTCCTCCATCCGCTCCCCGATCCGGATGGCCCCGGCGAACGTGTTGAACCGCCCGTGGATCCGCGCCAGCCCGATGTGCCGTGCGGTGAAGCCGATCTGGGAGTGCATCGGGTCGAGCTCCCACTCGCCCGGCTCGGGCAGCGCGGGCGGCTCCGCGAGCTGGAGCGTCACGTCACCGAGCCCGGCGAGCGTGCTCTCCGCCACCACGGCGTTGCTGTGGAACGGCTTGTACCCCTCCGCCGTCACCGCCAGCCGGTACTCCCCCGCCGGCACCGTCGCCATGACACTGCCGTACGGGTCGGTCTCCCCCGCGAGGACCTTGCGGCCCGCGCTGTCGCTGACCACGAACTCGGCCTGCCGGACCGGCTCGCTGACCGGGTCCAGGACCCGGCAGTTGAGCACCCCGGCCGTCGGCGGCACGGCGACCGCCGCGAGAGGTCCGCTCCGGACCGTACGAGCCGCACGACCGGCAAGGGCCGGGCGAGCCGTACGGTCAGTACGGGTCGTACGTGCCGTACGGGAAGGGTCGGTCGAACGCCTGCCGGGCCAGCGGCTGAACACGGTGCACACACTCCCGTGCGAGAAGGAACTTCCGGACCGCGCACGGCCAGGACATCCTCGTCACGGCAGGACTTGCGGCCCTTGACGAAGATGCATTCGATCACTCTTGAACCGTTCGAGGCAAACGGGGCCCATGTGACGTGTTGAGCAACACTGTCCGAAGAGGCCCGAATTGCTATCCCCGGTTACACCGCACGGTCGGCCAGGGGTCCCTCTCCCACAGGGGCACGCCATGCCCGGGGGGCGCCCGAACTCCCACCACGAGACCCGGCCCCCGCCCGCCCTCATGGCCCCCGCCCCAGCGGCACCGCCATCAGCCCGCTCCCCACCCCGTTCCCGCTCCCCCTCCCCGTCACCGCGATCGCCCCGTCCGCGTCCGTACGCAGCACCCGCGCCCCGGACGCCGCGAGCAGCGACACCGTGGCGGGCGCCGGGTGGCCGTACGGGTTGCCCCTCCCCGCCGAGATCAGCGCCAGCCGGGGCCGGACGGCCCGCAGCAGCGCCGGGTCCTGGTGGGCCGAGCCGTGGTGGGCGACCTTGAGGACGTCCACCGGCGGCAGCTCGGGGTGCGCCCGCAACAGGGCCTGCTGGGCGGGCGGTTCGAGGTCACCGGGGAGCAGCAGGGTCAGCCCTCCGGTCCGGACGAGGAGCGTGACGCTGGCGTCGTTCGGCCCGTCCGGCGTGACGGTCGGCGGAGGCAGCGGCCACAGCACCTCCCAAGTGAGACCGCCCACCGCACGCCGCTCCCCCGGCTCCACCGGGACGACCGGCACCCCCGCCCCGGCGGCGGTCCTCCGTACGAACCGGGCCTGTTCCGGCGGCTCTTCGTACGTCGCCGTCTCGATCACCCCGACGGCCCGCCCCCGCAACACCCCGGCAAGACCGGCCACATGGTCGGCGTGGAAGTGCGTGAGCAGGAGCAGCGGAATCCGGGTGACGCCCAGGGCTCTGAGGCACCGGTCCGCCGGAACGGGGTCGGGCCCCGCGTCGACCACCACCGCCGTCCCCTCCCCCGCCGCCAGCACCGTGGCATCGCCCTGCCCGACATCGCACATCGCGAACGCCCAGCCCGGCGGCGGCCAGCCGGTGACGATCCGGGTCAGCGGCGCGGGCCGCACCACGGCGAGCAGCAGGAGCACCGCGCACCCGGCGGCCACCCAGGGATGGCGGGGCAGCCGTCTGGCCAGGAACACCGCGCCGACGGTGACCCCGGCGAGCAGGGCCCCACCACCCCAGCCGCCGGGCCATCCCGTCTGCGCCCCCGGCAGCGCCGCCCCGGCCCGGGCGATGTCCGCGATCCACCCGGTCGGCCAGCCCGCACACCACGCCAGCAGTTCGGCGACCGGCATCGCGACCGGCGCCACGGCCAGGGCCGCGAACCCCAGCACCGTGGCCGGGGCCACCGCCAGCTCCGCCAGCAGGTTGCAGGGCACAGCCACCAGACTCACCCGCGCCGCGAACACCGCCACCACCGGCGCGCACACCGCCTGCGCCGCACCCGCCGCCGCCAGCACCTCCGCGAGCCGTCCCGGCACCCCGCGCCGCCGCAGCGCCTCACTCCACCCCGGGGCGATCGTCAGCAGCGCCCCTGTGGCCAGCACGGAGAGGAGGAACCCGTAACTCCCTGCCAGCTCCGGGGCGTACAGCACCAGGACCAGTACGGCGGCGGCCAGCGCCGGGATCAGCGATCTGCGGCGGCCCGTGGCGATGGCGAGCAGCGTGACGAGCCCGCAGGCCGCCGCGCGCAGCACGCTCGGCTCCGGCCGGCACACCACCACGAACGCCACGGTGATCATCCCGCCGAGCAGCGCCGTCGCCCGCAGCGAGATGCCGAGGCGCGGTGCCAGACCGCCCCGCTCGGCCAGCGAGGCCCGGCCGGGTGGTCCGATCAGCAGCACCAGGACGATCACCAGGTTGCTGCCCGACACCGCCATCAGATGCGTGAGGTCGGTCGCCTCGAAGGCCTCCCGCAGCTCGGGCGTGACCCGCGAGGTGTCCCCGACGACCAGCCCCGGCAGCAGCGCCCGGGCGTCGGGACTGAGCCCGTCGACCGCCTCCCGCAACCCGGCCCGCAGCTCACCCGCCGTACGTTGCAAGGCAGTCGGCTCCCCCACGACCTGTGGCGCCGCCCGCTCGGGCACCCGCACCACGGCGGCCACCCACTTGTCGTCCGGTCTCGGCGGCGCGATCCGGGTGGACACGCGCACCCGCGTCGACGGCAGCAGCCGCTGCCACGACTCCGGCGCGGTCACCAGAACCGGCGTCCGCACCCGGCTGGCGCCACCGTCCGGCCCGAAGACCCGCGTGACCACCGCCTGAATCACCACCGACCGCCCACCCCACGCAGCCCGCGCCCGGACCGGCCTCGGGTCGGAGGTTAGGGTCAAGTCGACGGTGGCGTGCGCGTATTGCCGCGCAAGCCCGGGAACCGGTCCCCGTCGCGCCTCGGCCACGTGCAACGCGCTCGCGGCGGCTCCGGCGGCCGCACACAGCAGCACGGCGGCGACGGCAACCCGGTTCGCCCACCAGGGCCCGGTCGCCCGGTGTGCCGTGGGCACGGGCGGTGCGGGTCCGATCCGATGCGTGGTGGGCGCAGGCGGGGCGGGCCTTGTCTGATGCGCCGTGGACACGGAAGGTGCGGGTCCGACCCGATCCCCCGCCGCCACAGGCGGTGCGGGTCCAGCCCCTCCCCAGGTACCGGCTCTGCCACCCACCCCGCTCCCCCAGCGCCGAATCGTCGGTACCAGCAGCACCCCCACCGCCACCAGGAACGTCACGATCCCCCAAGTCACCCACCGCACCGGGGCATTGAGCGCCACGGCGGCAGCAGCCCAGGCGCCGATCGCGGGCGGGACCAGGCGGAGGTCCGGCGGGCCCTCCTGGTGGGGGTCGGCGGCGCCGAGCGGGTTGCCGGACCCGACGTGGACTCCGGGGCGGTTCATGGCCGCACCAGCGGGCGGAGGTCCTCGAACCGGCGGTCACCGATCCCGTTGACCTCCCGCAACTCGTCGACGGACCGGAATCCGCCGTGCTGGGCGCGGTAGTCGACGATGTGCTGGGCGAGCACGGGACCCACCCCCGGCAGCGCGTCCAGCTGATCCACCGTGGCGGAGCCCAGGCTGACCGGCGCCCCGCCCGCCCCAGCGCTCCCTCCGCCACCGGCGACCGGCGCGGCCCCGCCCGGCACCGCGCCGGGCACGCCCACGACCACCTGCTCGCCGTCCATGAGCACCCTCGCCCGGTTGAGTCCGGTGACATCCACCCCGTCCCGTACGCCACCCGCCGCCGCCAGCGCGTCCGCGACCCGGGAGCCCGGCGGCAGCCGATGGATCCCCGGTCGCCGCACCTTGCCGCTGACGTCGACCACGATGCCCCCGCTCGGAGACGGCCCGGGCGCCCCACTCACCCCGGCCACCGGCACCGGGCTCGGGCCGGGGCTCGCCACGCGGACGGGAGGCGCCGGTCCCGTCACCCTTTCCGGGGCGCGCACGGGCTCGGGCCGCCCCGCCCAGAAGTGCTGCACGGCGAACCCCACGGCCACGATCAGCACCACACTCAGCGCGGCCAGACTCCTCGGCGTGAGCCCGCACCGCGCCTGCACCCACACCGGCAGCCGCTCCCACAGCGCCACCCAGGCCCGCTCCCGCACGCCTGGAAAGCCGCTTCCAGCAGACGGAGTTGACGGCGTCGGGACGGGCACGGGTGGACGTGGCGGGGCTGAAGGGACTGACGGATCGGGCAGGTCCGGCGGATCAGGTTGCGGAGGCGCGGGTGTGGGCGGAACAGTCGGCGCGGGCGCCGGGAGCAGTGCCTCCGCCCGCCGCCGCGCGGCAGTTCCTGCGGAGGCACGGACCCGGGTGCCGCGTGTGCGACGACCGTGACCATGGCGGGCACGGCCGTCCGAACCCGGAGCGCGGCCCGGCCCGCTCGTTGCGATGCGTGGTGATCGGATAGCCATGCCACGACCGTAGGCAGCTCCGCCCGACCCCGCTGAGCAGGCCCAATTCCCGTGGATAACCCAGCAGTTGTGGATATCTTCGCCACTCGTACGGGTGACTCGTACGCGTAACTCACACCGGTCGGCCGCCCCCAACGAACGGCCCAGCCGACGAATCACGCGCCCGGCGCCGCCAGACCACCCGCCCGACCAGCCGACTACACGTCCCCCACCACCCTCAGCGCGGCGAAACCACCGCACCCAGCAACCCGGGCCCCGTATGCGCCCCGATCACCGCGCCGACCTCGCTGACATGCAGGTCCGCCAGGCCCGGCACCCGCTCCCGCAGCCGTTCCGCGAGCGCCGCCGCGCGCTCGGGCGCGGCGAGGTGGTGGACGGCGATGTCCACCCGGCTCATCCCGGCGCGGTCGACGACGATCTCCTCCAGCCGCGCGATGGCCTTGGAGGCGGTGCGCACCTTCTCCAGCATCTCGATGCGGCCGCCCTCCAGCTGGAGCAGCGGCTTGACCGCGAGCGCCGAGCCGAGGAGTGCCTGGGCCGCCCCGATCCGGCCGCCCCGGCGCAGATAGTCGAGCGTGTCCACGTAGAAGAAGGCGGAGGTGCCCGCCGCGCGCTTCTCGGCCGCGGCCACCGCCTCGTCGAGCGTGCCGTCCGCCTCGGCCACCTCCGCCGCCGCCAGCGCGCAGAACCCGAGGGCCATCGCGACCATCCCGGTGTCCACGACCCGTACCGGCACCGGCGCGCTCTTCGCCGCCAGCACGGCGGCGTCGTAGGTGCCGGAGAACTCGGCCGACAGGTGCAGTGAGACGATCCCGGTCGCACCGGCTTCCGCCGCGGCCCGATAGGCGGCGGCGAACACGTCGGGGCTGGGTCGCGAGGTGGTCACGGAGCGGCGTTTCTGCAGGGCCAGGGCGAGGGAGCGGGCCGAGATCTCGGTGCCCTCCTCCAGCGCCTGGTCGCCGAGGACGACGGTCAGCGGCACCGCGGTGATGCCGTGCCGCTCCATCGTCTGCGGCGGCAGGTAGGCCGTTGAATCGGTGACGATCGCGACATGGCGGGACATGAGCGGGAGGTTACCCGCCGGGGGCGCCGCACGGCAGCCCGGCCCCGGTCCAATGATCAGTTTGGACCCCCCTTGACCGGTTCGGACGCGCGCCCGTGCCCGGGCGACGGCGGGCCGTCACGAACCCCCGGGTCCAGTTCCCGCAGGCCCGGTTCTCATGCCTCAGTTCGTCGTCTCCGGCTTGGCCGTCTTCTGCCACGGGTAAGTGGGCGCGGGCCGCGTCGCCCCGATCGCCTGTGGGGCGTCCGCCGCCGTCCCGGCTGCCGGGTCGAAGGCCGAGCCGGGTATCCCGCCCGGCACGTCCGTCGGCGCGTCCGCGGGCACCCCCGTGGTCGGCCCCTTCGTCGCCCAGTCCCGCAGCGCCCCGGACTCGACCTCGATCTCCGCGCTCAGCGCGGCCAGGTCGTCGTCGGCGAACTGCCGGGCCCGGTCGCGGGTCGCCCAGCGCAGCGAGTCCGCCGCGTGCGTGATCCGCTCCGTACGCTCGCGCAGCTCCGGCATCCGCTGGCCCACGCGCAGCTTGTCGGGCTCGCGCTCCAGGCGCTTGAGCTCGTCGTCCAGCTCGTGTCCATGGCCGCTCAGCCGCTCGAAGAGGCTCAGCGACTCCTTCAGGGACTCGTCCTGCTCCACGCGCGCGTGGAGCGCGTCCTGGGTTGCTCGCATCGAGGTGCGCAGCGAGAGCCGCAGCTGTGCGAGCTCGCCGGCCACGCCGACCTGGCCCATGCTCTTGGCCCGGAGCGTGGTGTCCTCGACGGCCTTGCGGGCCTGCGTGACCGTGCGCTCCACTCCTCGTCTGGCGGCGCCGACCGCCTTGACCGCCAGGTACACGCCCAGGACGACGAAGGCGACGAACATCAGCGCCAGGATCGCGATCGCGGCTTCCATGAACGTCCCCTCGATGTCGGTCGGCTTCCCTCCACCGTAAACGGAACGGGCAGGCCGGTGGTTCCCGTGGAACCCCCAACCTGCCCGTAGGGGAAACCCCCCACTACCGCTCGCCCGTCGCGCGGGAATCGTCACACCGGGACGGTCACGCGCGGGCTGTCACGCGCATGCTCACGCGGGAACGATGTTCACCAGCTTCGGCGCCCGCACGATGACCTTGCGGATCCCGGCGCCGCCCAGCGCCGCCACGACCGCCTCGTCGGCCAGGGCCAGCTTCTCCAGCTCCTCGTCGGAGATGGTGGGCGGGATCTCCAGGCGCGCCTTGACCTTGCCCTTGATCTGCACGACACAGGTCACGGTCTCGTCCACGACGTACGCGGGGTCGGCGACCGGGAAGTCCTGGTGGACGACCGAGTCCTGGTGGCCCAGCTTGCGCCACAGCTCCTCGGCGATGTGCGGGGCCAGCGGCGCCACCAGCAGCACCAGCGGCTCCGCGACCGAACGCGGCAGCGCGCCGCCCGCCTTGGTCAGGTGGTTGTTCAGCTCGGTGATCTTGGCGATGGCGGTGTTGAAGCGCATCTCCGCCAGGTCGCCGCCGGCGCCGTCGATCGCCTTGTGCAGGGCGCGCAGGGTCGCCTCGTCAGGCTCGGCGTCGGTGACGGTGACCTCGCCGGTCGTCTCGTCGACGATGTTGCGCCACAGCCGCTGCAGCAGGCGGTACTGACCGACCACCGCGCGCGTGTCCCACGGCCGCGACACGTCCAGCGGGCCCATCGCCATCTCGTACAGGCGCAGGGTGTCCGCGCCGTACTCGGCGCAGATCTCGTCCGGAGTGACCGCGTTCTTCAGGGACTTGCCCATCTTGCCCAGCTCGCGCTTGACGGGCTCGCCCTCGAAGAAGAACTTGCCGTCGCGCTCCTCGACCTCGGCGGCCGCCACCGGGAAGCCGCGGCTGTCCCGGTAGACGTACGCCTGGATCATGCCCTGGTTGTACAGCTTGTGGAACGGCTCGGCCGACGAGACGTGCCCCAGGTCGAACAGGACCTTGGACCAGAAGCGCGCGTACAGCAGGTGCAGCACGGCGTGCTCGGCGCCGCCGACGTACAGATCGACGCCGCCGTGCGGCTGGCCCTCGCGCGGGCCCATCCAGTACTGCTCGATGGCCGGGTCGACCAGCTTCTCGCTGTTGTGCGGGTCCAGGTAGCGCAGCTCGTACCAGCAGGAACCGGCCCAGTTGGGCATGGTGTTGGTCTCGCGACGGTACGCCTTGGGGCCGTCGCCCAGGTCCAGGGTGACGTTGACCCAGTCCTCGTTGCGCGACAGCGGCGTCTCGGGCGAGGTGTCCGCGTCGTCCGGGTCGAACGTGCGCGGCGAGTAGTCCTCGACCTCGGGCAGCTCCAGCGGCAGCATCGACTCGGGCAGCGAGTGGGCGACGCCGTCCTCGTCGTAGACGATCGGGAAGGGCTCGCCCCAGTAGCGCTGGCGGCTGAACAGCCAGTCGCGCAGCCGGAAGTTGACGGTGCCCTCGCCGATGCCGCGCTCGGCCAGCCAGTCGGTGATCTTCTCCTTGGCCTCGACGACGCCCAGGCCGTCCAGGGAGATGCCGGCGCCCGCCGAGTTGACCAGCTTGGCGTCGTACGAGGCGAAGGCGTCGTCCCAGGTGGAGGCGTCGGTGCCGCGGTCGTCCGACGGCTCGACGACGCAGCGCATCGGCAGCTCGAAGGCGCGCGCGAAGGCGAAGTCACGGGCGTCGTGCGCCGGGACGGCCATGATCGCGCCGGTGCCGTAGCCCATCAGGACGTAGTCCGCGATGAAGACGGGGACCTGGTCGCCGCTGACCGGGTTGACCGCGTACGCGCCGGTGAAGACGCCGGTCTTCTCCTTGGCGTCGGCCTGGCGCTCCACGTCGGACTTGGACGCGGCGAAGGCGCGGTACTTGGCGACGGCCTCGGCGGGGGTGGCGTGTCCGCCGGTCCACACCTCGTGGGTGCCCTCGGGCCAGGCGGCCGGGACGATCGAGTCGACCAGCTCGTGCTCGGGTGCCAGCACCATGTAGGTGGCGCCGAACAGGGTGTCCTGGCGGGTGGTGAAGACGGTGATGGCGTCGCGCTCGGAGCCCACCGCGAAGTCCACGCGCGCGCCCTCGGAGCGGCCGATCCAGTTGCGCTGCTGCAGCTTGATGGCCTCGGGCCAGTCCAGCGCGTCCAGGTCGTCCAGCAGGCGGTCCGCGTAGGCGGTGATGCGCATGTTCCACTGGCGCAGCTTCGCCTTGAAGACGGGGAAGTTGCCGCGCTCGGAGCGGCCGTCGGCGGTGACCTCCTCGTTGGCCAGCACGGTGCCCAGGCCCGGGCACCAGTTGACCGGCGCGTCCGAGGCGTACGCCAGGCGGTAGCCGCCCAGGACCTCGGCGCGCTCGGCGGCGTTCAGCTCGCTCCACGCGCGCGTGGTGGGAGCCTGGCGCTCACCGCTCTCGAACTGGGCGACCAGCTCGGAGATCGGGCGGGCCTTCTTCGCGTCGGCGTCGTACCAGGAGTTGAAGATCTGGACGAAGATCCACTGGGTCCACTTGTAGTAGTCCGGGTCGATCGTCGCGAAGGAGCGGCGCTTGTCGTGGCCCAGGCCCAGTCGGCGCAGCTGCGCCTTCATGTTCTCCATGTTGGCCTCGGTGGAGGTCCGAGGGTGCGTGCCGGTCTGCACCGCGTACTGCTCGGCCGGCAGGCCGAAGGCGTCGAAGCCCAGCGTGTGCAGCACGTTGTGGCCGGTCATGCGCTGGTGACGGGCGAAGACGTCCGTGGCGATGTAGCCCAGCGGGTGCCCGACGTGCAGTCCCGCGCCCGAGGGGTACGGGAACATGTCCATGATGAACTTCTTGGGCCGGGCGACGACCGCCGGGTCCCCGGCCAGGTCACCGCTGGGGTTCGGCGCCGCGTAGGTGCCGTCGGCGTCCCAGAAGTCCTGCCAGCGTGCCTCGATGTCGGCGGCCATGGCGGCCGTGTAGCGGTGCGGCGCTACCGGCTCTGCGGCAGCGGGGTTCGTCTCGCTCATGATCCTTAAAGCTCCATCGATCGTCTCTGCCAGCGGCTGCGACATTCACCAAACGAAAAAGCCCCTCGCACAGGAGGGGACGCCGCGCCGATTCCGACCGGCTTTTTCCATCGGTCGGGACTGATCAGCGCGGCTCGCTAAGCAGAAGGCGTACGGCACGCATGGCGTCAGGGTACCGCAGGCCCCACACGGCCCGCACTGAGCGTTCACGAGGGCACACGCGGACGGTCACCCGCTCTCTGTAGGCGGAGGGTCACGCGCTTCTGTACGGAGGGTGCGCGAGCCACTCCAACGAGCTCAGCCGACAGAGGTTACTCCGCGTACCGACCTCTTCTGACCTCTTCTGGGGCAACCGAGCAAACGCCGTACTGCTTGGTATGAGGCGACCTAGCATGCGGCCACGGGACCACTTTGCTGAACGTTTCGGAGTTGCCCCATGAACCCTCACAGTCCCCGCTCCACCCCGACACTGAAAATCCCGTCCCTGAAGGGACGGCTGAAAGGAGGAGCGTCCGGCGCGCTCCTGGTCGCCTCGGCGGTGCTCATACCGGTGCTGGCCGCCACGACCGGCGGCGGCTTCCGCGCCGCGCTGGACTTCACCACCGGCGTCCTGTCGCTGGTCTGCCTGACCTCCTCGGTCGCCTGGGGCCTGCTCGCCACCGACCGGCTGCTGATGACGACGCGCCACCGGCTCGTCGCCCAGGCCGTGCACCGCGCGACCGCCGTGGCCTCGATCGGCTTCCTGCTGGTGCACATCACCGTCAAGATCGCGGTCGGTCACGTGGGCCTGCTCGGCGCCCTGGTGCCCTTCGGGCTCGGCGTCACCGGCTCGGACGGCCTGATCGGCCTCGGCTCGCTCGCCGCCGTCCTGATGGTCGTCACGGCCGCCACCGGCGCGCTGCGCAGCGCCTTCGCCAACCCCGACCGAGTGGCGGGCCACTGGCGCTCGGTGCACATGCTGGCCTACCCGGCCTGGTGCTTCGCGCTGGTCCACGGCCTGTACGCGGGCCGTCAGGCGGCCGGCTGGGTCGTCACGCTGTACAGCCTCTCGCTGGCCGGTGTGGCCGGCGCCCTCGTCGTCCGCTCCCTGCCGCGCCCGGTGCGCCGCCGCATCACCCGGTGGCTCGCGCCGCTCCTCGCGCGCGTGGAGACGGCCCAGGCGATCGCCCCGGACGCCTCCACCCCCCAGGCGCACCCGGCCGACCCCGCCTCCCCCCGCTACGAGGCGCCCGCGCCGCATCCGTACCCGACGGACGCGTTCGCGACCGACCGCTTCACCGCCGAACGCGAGACGGCCGACCCGCTCCCGGCCGACTCGTACGAGACACAGGCGCTCTACGGGACCGAGCCGCCGCGTGCGGTGCCCGGGCCGACCCCCGCCCCCGGCATCTCGGCCGCCTACCGCGCGGTCTCCCTGGCCCCCGCCCCGCCCCAGTACGCCCCGAGCTGGCCGACGCCCACCCCGCGTCCGCCGGAGAACATGCCGCTCCAGGAGAACGGCTTCGCGGACCTCGGCGCCAACGACCTCGGCGGCACGCCCTACAGCAACGCGGACTACAGCAGCACGGACTACAGCGGCGCCGACTACGGCAGTGTTGGTTTCGGAGGGCCGGACCTCAGCGGGGCGGACCTCGGCCGCGCGGACTACGGCGGCTTCGACGAGACCGCACCACTGCCCACCGTCCCCTACGGGGACGACGGAGCCGCCTTCGGGACCCCCGGGCCCGGCGCGCCGCAGCCCGAACCCTCCCCCCAGCCCAGCCCGTTCCACCAGCCCGTCGCCGGTGAGCCCTGGAACAGCACCGCAGGAGACCGCCCGTGAACGCGCCACTGCCCGACGTCCCCGAGGTGCGGGTCGTCGGACTCCCGCAACTGACCGCGGGGTTCGACCTCGTCGAGCGCCTCGGCCTCGACATGCACCTGAAGGTGCACGGCCCGCTGGAGCCGGTGCCCGGCGAGCAGCTGGCCCAGCTCGCCGAGGACATCTCGCTCAACGGGCGCGGCGGCGCCGGGTTCCCGTTCGCCCGCAAGCTGCGGGCGGTCGCCAAGTCCGCGATACGCCGGGGGGTGCGCCCGGTCGTGGTGGTCAACGCGAGCGAGGGAGAGCCCGCCTGCCGGAAGGACACGGTCCTGGTGAACCGGGCACCCCATCTGGTCCTGGACGGCGCTCTGCTGGCCGCTGAGGCCCTCGGCGCCCGCACCCTGGTCGTCGCCGTCACCCGGGACTCCACGGAGGCCTCGATCCGCGCGGCCTTCGCCGAGCGGGGCCTGGCCGACCGGCGCGGGCCCGCGCTCCGCGCGCGCGTGGTGCGCACTCCGGAGCGGATGGTCTCCGGCGAGGCCTCGTCCGTGATCCGGGCGGCGGGCGGCGGCCCGGCGATGCCGCCGGGCCGCAAGGTGCGTGCCTCGGACACCGGCATCGGGGGCGCGCCGACGCTGCTGTCCAACGCGGAGACGTACGCGCAGCTCGCGGTGGCCGCCCGGGTCGGCCCGCGCAGATACAGCCACTCCGGGCTGCCCACCGAGCCCGGCACGGTCCTGCTGACGCTCTCCGGGGCGGTGGCCCGCCCGATGGTGGTGGAGGTGCCGACGGGCGTGCCGCTGCGGTACGTGCTCCAGCTGGCCGGGGCGCCGCCGGTGCCCCAGGGCGTGCTGACCGGCGGCTACCACGGGAGCTGGCTGGACGCGGCGGCCGCGCACGACGCCGTGATCTCGCGGCAGTCGCTGGCCGCGCTGGGCGGCGCGCTCGGCGCGGGCGCGATCCTGCCGATCGGGCCGGAGACGTGTCCGCTGGGCGAGGCGCTGCGGATCGCCAACTGGCTGGCGGCCGAGACGTCGGGCCAGTGCGGCCCGTGCCGGCTCGGTCTGCCGGCCGCGGCGGGCGGTCTCGCGGACGTCATGAACGGCGGCGGCCCGGCCGCCCTGGAGGCGCTGCGCGAGGTGACGGGCGCCGTCAAGGGGCGCGGCGCCTGCAAGCACCCGGACGGCTCGGCCCGCTTCCTGACGTCCACCGTCAACGCGTTCACCGACGATCTGGCGGCGCACGTCCTGGGTGGTGGCTGCGGCCGCCCCACGCTGGGCCTGCTGCCGCTGCCGGGCGACGGCTACCAGGAGGAGGGCATCCCCAGCGGTGAGAAGGTGCTGGTCGACTGGACGCTGTGCGAGGGGCACGGGCTGTGCGCGGACCTCATCCCGGAGCTGATCCGGCTGGGCGCCGACGGCTACCCGGCGGTGGCCGACGCGACCGTCCCGATGCATCTGCGGGGGCGTGCGCAGCGGGCGGTGCGCCGGTGCCCCGCGCTGGCGCTGCGGATCGAGGGGGCGCCCGCCGAGCTGCCCGCGCTCACCGCCCCGGCCCGCAAGGCCCTGGGCAGCGGCCGCGGTTGACCCGCTGAGCCGTAACGGCAAGAAGGCGGCCACCCGATCCGGGTGGCCGCCTTCTTTACTGTGGAGCTAAGGAGAATTGAACTCCTGACCTCCTGCATGCCATGCAGGCGCTCTACCAACTGAGCTATAGCCCCTTGCTTTGTTCGCCGCCCGGTTTCCCCCGGCGACATCGAGAACATTACACGGTCCCCCCGGCACTCCACCAAATCGATTGCCGTTCTGTACGGACAGGGCCGGTAACGTCCCCTTTCGTGACCGTGCACGTGCTCGCGCAGACCGCCGCCCGTCTCACCCCCGTCCGCCGCCCCGTGGCGCTCGCCGCCGCGGCCTGCCTGCTCTCGTTCGCCGCCTTCTGGGTCGCCCAGCGGGCCGCCGGGGTGTCGATGATCGACCTGATGGTCTACCGGGCGGAGGGAGGAGCCGTACGGGCCGGGGCGGATCTGTACGAGATGCGCGCCACGCGCGCGAGGCTGCCCACCACCTACCCGCCGTTCGCCGCGCTGCTGTTCACGCCGCTGACGCTGCTGGGCGTGCCCGAGATGCGCACGCTCGCCACGGTGGCGAACCTCGCCCTCCTTGTCGCGCTCGCCCACCTTTCGCTGCGGCTGGCGGGGCGGGAGCGGCCGGGGGCCGCGCTGTGGGTGGCGGCGCTCGCGGTGTGGTGCGAGCCGGTGTGGACGACCCTGCGCTACGGCCAGATCAATCTGCTGCTCGCGGTCGCCGTCCTGTGGGACCTGACCCGGCGGGCCGGTCACCGGGGGGCGGGCGCGGGCATCGGCCTCGCGGCCGCGGTGAAGCTCACACCCGCGCTGTTCGCGCTGTTCCTGCTGCTCACCGGTCTCGTACGCGCGCGTGGAGCGGGCTGGAACCCGTGGCTGCGGCAGGCGGCGACGGCGCTGGCGGTGTTCGCCGGGGCGACGCTGGCGGCCGCCCTTGTCCTGCCCGCCGACTCGCGCCGCTTCTGGACGTCGACGGTGTTCGAGACGAGCCGGGTCGGCCACGCCGAGGACACCGCCAACCAGTCGCTGCGCGGGGTGCTGGCCCGGCTGCTGCACACCGGCGCCCCGGGGGCCTGGTGGACGGCGGCCGCGGCCCTCACGGCGACGCTCGGCCTGTATGCGGCGGTACGGGCGGAGCTGCGCGGGGAGCGGGCCCGGGCGGTGCTGTGCTGCGCGGCCACGGCGCTCCTGGTGAGCCCGGTCTCCTGGTCGCACCACTGGGTGTGGTGCGTTCCGGGGCTCGTGCTGCTCGGGGCCCACCGGGTCCGCGCGGCCGTCGCCGCCCTGGTCTTCGGCTCGTACGCCCTGTGGTGGGTGCCACACGGCGCGGACCGGCCGGAACTGGCCCAGAACGGGCTGCAGATGGCGCTCTCGGCGCTCTATCCGCTGGCCGGGGCCGCCTTCGTGGCCACGGTGGCGCTCAGGCCGCCGCTCAGGCCGTGGCGAACGAGTAGAACCTCTTGAGGGTGCAGTGCGCCTCCAGGAGGCGGCCGTAGATCGGCTCCCCTTCCAGCTCCCGGTAGGTCTCGATGGGGTCGCCTTTTATGATCAGCGCCCGCGCGCACTCCTCGCACCAGTACTGGTAGTCGGCGTTGACCGGTTCCATGTCCCGGACGATCGGCGTACCGCTGCCGCACCAGTCGCACTTCCGCCTGTGTGCACCCATCTCAGCTCCAGCTGTGGCCGCAGGCCGTGCACACGTAGGAGACGCCGCCGCTGTCGCCGAGCATCTGCGCGACACGGGAGGAACCGCAGGAAGGACAGCTGATCCGGGTCGCTGTCCGCGGCGCACCGGACAGGTCCGGGATGTCGTCGCGGCTCGCAGGCATCGCGGTCTCCCTCCCGTTCGGTCCGTCGTCCCCCTCCGGCCGTCACGATTCTGCCATGGTCGCGCAAGAGGGTCAGCGACGTCGTGATAGGAGACCCGTCAGCGCCCCCACGAGGGCCGTTCCGGACAGCGCCAGAGAGCACGCCCAGAGCGCGCCGCCGGAGGTGTGCGCCCCCGTGGTGAGCCGGTTCAGGAAGAGCGTGCCGAAGGCGGCGACGCCGATCAGCTGGCCCAGCTGGTTCACGGTGGCGAGCAGTCCGCTGGCGTCCGCCGCGTCCTCGGGCCGTACGCCCGCGAGCGCCCCCGCGAAGGTGGGGCTGAAGGCCAGCGCCAGTCCGGCACCGACACCGGCGTACGTCACGTAGACGACGAGCCCGCCCGTACCGCCGCCGCGCTGCAGCAGCCCGGTCGCCAGGGTGGACGCCGCGGTCAGCGCGAACCCGCCCGGCACCAGCGCCCGTTGCCAGCTCGCGGGCCAGCGCCGCCAGGTCAGCCCGACCGTGCCGAAGACCACGGCGGTCGGCGCGAAGGTCAGTCCCGCGCGCAGCGCGCTGTAGCCGAGGCCGCCCTGGATGTGCAGGGTGAGGGTGAACAGGAAGCCCGCGTTGAGGGCCATCACGATGGCGATCCGGACGACCGCGAGGCCCATGCCGGGCAGGCGCAGCACCCTGGGGGCGATCAGCGGGGCGCCGCCGCGCCGGGCGAGCCGCGACTCGTACGCCCAGAACGCGGCGAAGAGCAGCGCGCTGGACGCCAGCGACAGCCAGGCCCACAGCGGCCAGTCCTCCTCCTGGCCGAGCACCAGGGGCACCGTGAGCAGTGAGACGGAGGCGCCGAGCAGCACCAGGCCGGGCAGGTCCAGATCGCGCGCCCAGCGGGCCGCGCCGCGGTGCTCGTGCCGCTCCCGGGGCAGATGGCGCACGCCGAGCGCCAGCAGCACGATCCCGATGGGCACGTTGACCAGGAACACCGGCCGCCAGCTGGTGCCGAAGAGGTCGGCGCTGACCAGGATGCCGCCCAGGACCTGCCCGGCGGCGGCGCCGGTGGCGAGCACGGCGGAGTAGACCCCGAGGGCACGCACGCGTGCCTGGCCGGTGAAGTTGCGCTGGATGAGGCTGAGCACCTGCGGGATCATCAGCGCCGATCCGGCGCCCTGCACCAGCCGGAACGCGATCAGCTGGCCGGCCGTCCCAGCCAGGCCGCAGGCGAGCGAGGCGGCCGTGAAGAGGGCGAGCCCGGCCAGGTAGAGCCGGCGGTGGCCGAGCAGGTCGCCCAGGCGCGCGCCGGTGATGAGCAGTACGGCGTACGCGATGGTGTAACCGGCGACGACCAGCTGCAACGCGGCGCCGGATGCGTGCAGTTCGGTGCGGATGGTGGGGGCGGCGACGTTGACGATGAAGACGTCGAGGAGCGCCATGAACTGCGCCGCGAGCACGATCGCGAGCAGCAGCGGGGGCCGGTTGTCAGTGGCACGGTCTTTACTGAGTAAGGGACTTGGGCCCGTGGGGAGCGCGGTGGTCATGGCAGCCAGCCTGACCCCGGTCGGATACGGGTAACGAGAGCCCGCTGATGCTGGTACTGACAGCACCTGGCAGGAGCGGGCGACGGGATCGACGATGGGGGACGTGACGACTGTGGCCGCACCGAACGGACGCCGGAGACCGGAACTCGCCGCTTTCCTGCGCAGCAGACGCGCGCGGGTCACGCCGGCCGACGTCGGCATGCCGCCGGGCCTGCGGCGGCGCACGCCCGGGCTGCGCCGGGAGGAGGTCGCCCAGCTCTCCGGGGTCGGCGTGACCTGGTACACCTGGCTGGAGCAGGGCCGCCCGATCAACGCCTCGCCGCAGGTCCTGGACGCGGTGGCGCGCACCCTGCGTCTGGACGAGCCCGAGCGCGAGCACCTGTACCACCTGGCGGACGTGCCCTGCGAGCCGGACCGGGAGGCTGCGGTGGTGGAGGTGGGCCCGGAGATCCAGGGCATCATCGACGCCCTGGACCCGCATCCGGCGGTGGTCTACAACGGGCGCTACGACATCCTGGCGACCAACCCCGCCTACCGGGACCTGTTCGACATCCCGGAGATCCGCTCGATGGGCGTGCGCAACGTGCTGTGGACGCTGTTCACCGTGCCGGAGCCGTCCTGTCCGGTGCTGTTCCGGGAGAAGGAGCTGCCGGTGATGGTGGCGACGCTGCGCTCGGAGTACGGCCGCCATGCCGGGGAGCCCGCCTGGGAGTCGTTCATCGCCAAGCTCTCCGAGGCGAGCCCGTACTTCGCGCGGCTGTGGAAGACCGGCGACGTGGTGCCGCCGGGACCGCGCGTGAAGACCTTCCGGCACCCGGCGGTCGGCGAGATACGGATGACGTCGGTGTCGCTGTCCATCAACGGGATGCCGGAGTGCCGGATCGTCACGTACACACCGAACGACGCGGAGAGCGGCGCGCGTACGGCGACGTTGAGGGAGATGCGGGAGAAGATCTGGGCGTGAGGTGGCCGCGCGGGCACGGGGCTGGGCGGCCGCCTCACACCCGCGGCCACCCATGCGGGCCGGGCCGCGGGTCGTACGGGGGCGGGGCGCCCCGGAAACGCGAAATCCCGTCCGGTCTGACGACCGGACGGGATCCCGTTCCTGTGGAGCTAAGGAGAATTGAACTCCTGACCTCCTGCATGCCATGCAGGCGCTCTACCAACTGAGCTATAGCCCCGCTGTTCGCTTTGTTTCCCGCGCTCCCGCGCTGCGAACAAGAAGAACTTTAGCCTGTGACCTGCCGGAAAGTGAAATCCGGTGGTCGCACCGCCCGGGCGGGCGCCGAGCACGCCCCGGCGGCCGCACCGCAGGCGGCCGGTGGCCGCCTCAGTCGTCGTCGCCGAGGACCGGCTCGGGAAGCGTCCCGGCGTTGTGCTCCAGCAGGCGCCAGCCGCGCGCGCCCTCGCCGAGGACGGACCAGCAGCAGTTGGAGAGCCCGCCCAGGCCCTCCCAGTGGTGCGCCTCCAGGCCGAGCAGACGGCCGATGGTCGTACGGATCGTCCCGCCGTGGCTGACCACGACCAGGGTGCCGTCGTCGGGCAGCTTGTCGGCGTGGGCGAGGACCACGGGGGCGGCCCGGTCGGCCACCTCGGTCTCCAGCTCGCCGCCGCCCCGGCGCACCGGCTCGCCGCGCTTCCACGCCGCGTACTGCTCGCCGTAGCGCTCCACGATCTCCTCGTGGGTCAGGCCCTGCCAGGCGCCCGCGTACGTCTCCCGCAGGGCCGAGTCGTGGGTCACGGGCAGCCCGGCGACCGCGGCCAGTTCGTCGGCGGTCGCGGCGGCCCGCTTGAGGTCGGAGGCGACGATCGCGTCCGGCTTCAGGGCCGCCAGCAGGCGCGCCGCGCGGCGCGCCTGGCCGAGACCGGCCTCGGTCAGCTCGATGTCCGTGGAGCCCTGGAAGCGGCGCTCCAGGTTCCACGCGGTCTGGCCGTGCCGCCACAGGACGACCCGGCGGCCCCGGCCCGGCTTGGCGTCGCTGCTGTTCAGCTCAGCTCACCGTCCTCCGTCCCACCGTGCAGCTGGGCGTGCTCGGCGGCCTTGCCGCGGGTCTTCACCGCGTCCTCGGGGAGCGGCAGCTCGGGGCAGTCCTTCCAGAGCCGCTCCAGGGCGTAGAAGACGCGCTCCTCGCTGTGCTGGACGTGCACGACGATGTCGACGTAGTCGAGCAGGATCCAGCGGGCGTCGCGGTCGCCCTCGCGGCGCACCGGCTTGGCGCCGAGCTCCTTGTTCAGGCGCTCCTCGACCTCCTCCGCGATCGACTTGACCTGGCGGTCGTTGGGGGCGGAGGCGAGCAGGAAGGCGTCGGTGATCGACAGCACGTCGCTGACGTCGTACGCGATGATGTCGTGCGCGAGCCGGTCGGCGGCCGCCTGAGCGGCGGCGGTGATGAGCTCGATGGAACGGTCCGTGGCGGTCACAAGCTGGCTTTCGTCGGCGGTCAGATCGATTCAGATCGTTCTCCAGGATCTCACGGACCGCCGACAGCCCCGAAAGGATTACTTGATCTTGTAGTCCTTGCCGAGCACCACGGTGACGTCCGCGTTGGCCGCGGCCTTGCCCTGCTTGACCGCACCGGCCGACAGCCCCAGCGTCTTGGCGACCTCTTCGGCCTTCGCCTTCTGCCCCGCGTCACCGTAGGTGACGGAGGAGGACGCCGCCGTGCTCGCGCCGCCCGCGTCGATGACGGCGTAGCCGCCGTTGACCAGGTCGACCCGGGCCTTGTCGGCCGCCTTCGGGTTGCCGCTGGCGTTGCTGACGCCCACGCGGACCGCCGCGCCCTTGTCGGGGGCCGTGACCGAGCCGCCCAGGATGTCCTTGACCACACTGTCGCCGGCCTGCGCGCTGAGCGTGCCGTCCGGCTGGACCGGCAGCAGCGCCGTCTTGTAGGCGCCGACCTTGGCGTGCTCGGCGAGCTTGGCCAGCGAGGCGCCGAGGTCGGACTCGGGCAGCGAGGGGTCGAGGATCTGCGCCAGCGTCTGCACGGTGATCGTGGCGGCCTTGGGGTCGTCCGAGATCTTGCGCAGCACCCCGTACATCACCTGCCCGAATCGCTGCAGCTGCTTGGCGTCGGCCTCGCCGGGCGCCTTGTACGTGGCGTACGCCACGGCCATCTGCCCGGTCAGCGTCTGGTCCTCGCCCTTCTTCACCACGGGGGCCGCGTCCGCCTTGGCGCCCGGCACATCGGCATCCGTACTGATGTCGATGTTGCCGACCAGGTCGACCAGGTTCTGCAGGAAGGGCGTGTCCAGCCGCCAGGTCCCGGTGATCTTGGTGCCGAGCAGGGTGCCGAGCGCCTCGCGGGTGCCCTGCGAGCCGTCGCCGTCGACGGACTTGCCGAGCGTGGTGCGGGTGCCGTCGTCGTTGGAGACGGCGAGCGTGTTGGGCAGCAGGACGGTGGTGCCCTGCTTGGTGGTCGCGTTGTTGACGAGCAGCGCCGTGGAGGTGCCGCCCTTGGCGGTGTTGTGCAGATGGACGACGATCACGTCGCGCTTCTGCGCGCCGACGGCGACCCCCGGCTTCTTGGAGTCCGAGGACGACGACAGACCGGGCAGCTTGCCCGCGGCCCACAGGTAGCCGACGCCGCCGACCGCCGCGAGGGCGAGGACGACGACCAGCGCGACCACGCGGTTGCGGCCGCGCCGCCGCGCCTCCTCGCGCCGCTCGCTGCGGCTCTCGGTGAAGTTCAGCCAGTCGATGACGTCTTCGGAGTCCTCGTCTGGCTCCTCGATGAACGAGAACTGCTCGGTGCGGTAGTCGCGTTCGTCCTTGCGCTGCTGCGGCAGCACCGGGATCTGCTCGGCCACCGGCTCGGCCTCCCGCACGGGGGCCTGCGCCGGGGCGGCCTGGGCCGGGGGCTGTTCGCGGCCCCACTGCTGCGTGCCGTCGTAGCCGTACCCCTGGTTCTGCTGGGGCACGGACGGCTGCGCGGGCCGGCCGTACGCGTCGTAGTCGTAGCCGTACGAGGGCTGCTGCTGGGCGTACGGGTCGTACGAAGCCTGCTGGGGCACCTGTTGGTACACCGGCTGGCCGTACTCGTCATAACCGACAAGCTGCACCTGCGGTGCATAGGGGTCGTACGGGTCCTGTCGGTCGTTCACCGGGTGCCCTTCTCTCACTCGCCGCGGTAGAGCTGGCGCTTGTCGATGTAGCGCACCACGCCGTCCGGAACCAAATACCAGACCGGGTCGCCCTGCGCGACCCTCGCCCGGCAGTCCGTCGACGAGATCGCCAGAGCGGGCACCTCCACCAGCGACACCCCGCCCTCGGGCAGACCGTCGTCCGTCAGTATGTGGCCGGGCCGGGTCACCCCGATGAAGTGGGCGAGCGAGAACAGCTCGTCCACGTCACGCCAGGTGGTGAGGATCTGCGAGAGCGCGTCGGCGCCGGTGATGAAGAACAGGTCCGCGTCGCTGTTGAGTGCGCGCAGATCCCGCAAAGTGTCCACGGTGTACGTCGCGCCACCGCGGTCGATGTCGATCCGGCTCACCGAGAACTGCGGGTTGGACGCGGTCGCGATGACCGTCATCAGATACCGGTCCTCGGGCGCGGAGACGTTTTTGTGGCTCTTCTGCCACGGCTGCCCCGTCGGCACGAACACGACCTCGTCCAGATGGAACTGAGAGGCCACCTCGCTGGCGGCCACCAGGTGTCCGTGGTGGATCGGGTCGAACGTTCCGCCCATCACGCCGATGCGCCGCTTGACCGGACCGGTAGGCACTTCCTGCTCTCCCATGCGTGCAGAGCCTACTGGCCCGGTGGAAACGCCCCGACTCAGCGGTCGCGGTTGAAGCGCGTGGTGATCCACAGCAGGAGCAGCAGCGCGAACAGGGCGCCGCCACCGGTGACGTACGGGCTGAGGCTTTCGTGGTTGCCACCGTGCTCGGCGCCCTCGGCGAGGGTGACCAGGTGCGTGGCGGCGGTGCTGGTGAGGCTCATCGTCAGCAGGACCTATCCGGGAGTCGGAGCGGAGACTTCGGGCTCATCGTATGCGGGCCGCCCGGGCACTCTCACGCCGACTCAGCCGTTCAGTCCTTGACGGCGCCCTCCGCGTCGGGGCTCGCACCCCGGCTCGCCACGCCGTCCGGCTCGGCCGCGGCCGCGTCGCCACCGCCGTTGGAGCGGTAGCCGCGCAGCAGCAGCCAGGCGAGGCCGCCCGCACCGAGGATCGACACGAGCAGCAGGATCCGCAGCACATTGCCGGGTCCCTGCTGGTCCGAGGCGGCGGCGAGAAGCGTGACGGCATCCGTCATGGCAGGTATCTCCTTGGTTATCCACAGGCCCCCGCCCCACGGTAGCCCCACCGCCTAGGGTGGATGTCGTCAGGGGGACGAGCCGAGACTCTCAGACAGGGGGACACCATGACCGACGACATCCAGGACAGCGTGACGAGCAGGCAGCGCCGACGCTTCCCCGGGATCTCCTCCCGGGCCTACGAACACCCCGCGGACCGGTCGGCGCTGGTGGCGCTGCGCAAGCTCAGCGGCTTCGACACGGTCTTCAAGGCGCTCAGTGGACTGCTGCCGGAGCGCAGCCTGCGCCTGCTGTTCCTCTCCGACTCCGTGCGCGTGAGCGACGCCCAGTTCGCGCACCTCAACGCCATGCTGCGGGACGCCTGTTACATCCTGGACCTGGAGAAGGTCCCCCCGATGTACGTGACACAGGACCCCCGGCCGAACGCGATGTGCATCGGCCTCGACGAGCCGATCATCGTCGTCACCACGGGCCTGGTGGAGCTGCTCGACGAGGAGGAGATGCGCGCGGTCGTCGGCCACGAAGTGGGCCACGCCCTGTCCGGCCACTCCGTCTACCGCACGATCCTGCTGTTCCTCACCAACCTGGCGCTGAAGATCGCCTGGATCCCGCTGGGCAACGTGGCGGTGATGGCGATCGTGACGGCGCTGCGGGAGTGGTTCCGCAAGTCGGAGCTGTCCGCCGACCGGGCCGGGCTGCTCGTCGGCCAGGACTTGCAGGCCTCGATGCGGGGCCTGATGAAGATAGCGGGCGGCAACCACCTCCACGAGATGAACGTGGACGCGTTCCTGGAGCAGGCCGAGGAGTACGAGGCGGGCGGCGACCTGCGCGACTCGGTCCTGAAGATCCTGAACGTGCTGCCCCGCTCGCACCCCTTCACCACCGTGCGCGCGGCCGAGCTGAAGAAGTGGGCCGCGACCCGCGACTACCAGCGGATCATGGACGGCCACTACCCCCGTCGTGAGGAGGACAGGGACACCTCGGTCTCCGACTCGTTCCGCGAGTCCGCCGCCTCGTACGCGGAGACGGTCCGCACGAGCAAGGACCCGCTGATGAAGCTGGTCGGCGACATAGCCGGCGGCACGGCGGACCTGGGCGGCAAGCTGTACGGCAAGTTCACGGGCGCGGGCTCCGCCTCGCGCACCTCGGACCGGCCTGCGGACGGCCGCCCGGCGGACGGGGCGAAGGGCGGACCGCAGGACGGGCCGTCCGGCCCGGCGGCGGACGGCGACGGGCCGCAGGACGAGCCGGGCCGGGACGCGTAGCTTCCGGACAGCCAGCTTCCGGACGCCCGGCTTCCTGGCAGGAACTTCCGGCAGGAGCTTCCTGGCAGGGTGCCGCAGGGGTGCCTGAGGCGGCGCCCAGGGCGTGCCTACTGCGTCGGCTGGGCGCTGGTGGCGAGGGTGCCGCACAGGGCCGCGGTGGCGGGACCGGTCGCGTACGGATCGGTGCCCGCCGGGCCGGTCGCGCTGGTCCGCTCGCCCGCGAGCAGCGGCCGCAGCTGTGCGGAGACATCGGCCGAGCAGGCCTGCGGTCCGGCCTCCACATAGCTGAACTGCAGCTCGACCCGGTGCAGCCGCAGGTCGTCGCGGTCGAAGCGGAAGTGCAGCTCACGGCGGACGGTGAAGAGCGAGGCCGCCTTGTCCGGGCCTGCCCCGGCCGGGCGCAGGGCGTACGTGAAGGTGTGGTCGGACGTCACGTCGAGGGTGTCCCGGCCGGACTCGGCGTAGTGGAACGTGCCCTGCACCCGCACCTGGGTGTCGGCCAGCGCCACCTTGGCCGGATCGAAGCGCACCAGCCAGCCGGTGGCGGCGTGCCGGCCGTCGTCGGCCGGGTTGTCGATGCTCTGGTCGAACTGGGTCAGCAGCTCCGGATCCAGCAGGGCCCGCACCTGGTGCACGGACTTGCCGGTGAGAACCTGCGGGTCGAGGGACGACTGGACCAGATACTCCTTGGCGGTGGTCACACCGGCGATGATCTGGCTCTCGGAGAAGTGGGCGGTCCGGCGGACGGCGGGGAGGTTGATGCCGTCGGCGCCGGTGCGGAACTGGGCGGCCGGGCTGCGGTCGAACAGACGGGCGACGTCGATGCCGGGGACGACGCTCTGCGGGGCCAGGGGTATCACGGTCATCCGCAGGGGCTCGGCGGCGACGCTGCCGCCACCGGGCTGGTAGGGGTGGCGCAGGCCCATGTACACAGCGGTACCGAAGGCGACGAAGAGGAGGACGACCAGCGCGACTATCTGCTTGGTGAAGGGCCGGAAGGACCAGCTGGGACGGCTGCGCACCGCACGCGCGTGCTCACGCATCCGTTCCTGGGCGGAGAACTCCTGCAAGCGGGCAGCACGAACGAACGACTCGTCGAATACGACGGATCGGTACTCGTCCTCACCTCCGCCGGGGAGGCCCTCCGGTGTCCCCTCGGGTGGCTCTCCACGCCCTGCCATACCTTCAGGGTAGGTCGCGGGAGGGGCCGATAAACGCGCTGGTACGCGACAAGTTCTGACGAGTTCGCACGCGGTTGTTCAAGGCGGGGTCAGAGGACGGTCAGAGGACGGTCAGAACGTCGCCAGGAGGCCGTCGGGCGGTCGTCGGGACGCGCAAAAGCTGTGGTCAGGGGTGGGGCGGGGGCGGGGCGTGGGGTGGGTGGGGAGGGGGCCGGGGGGGGGAGGCCCCCTCCCCCTCGATCGACCCCCTCACCCCCTCCGAGGCACAGCCGCGACCGCAGGTGCCGAGTAGTCCGCCGAGGCGGTCGGGCCGACGGTGGCCGGAATGGGTAGCCCGGACTTGTCCACGTTGCTGGTGGTCGGGTGCGGGGCGGGGTCGTCGCGGCTGCTGGAGGCGCCGCGGTAGACGGCCGCGAAGGCCAGGGCGACCATGCCGATGCCCATGATCAGGGCGAGCAGCCAGGCGACGGGGCGGTGCCAGCGGGCGCGGCCGCGGTAGGGGCGCAGTGCGCCGCCGTGCGGGCCGTAGGGGCCTGCTTCGGCGCCGCCGGGGAAGGCGGTGCCGTAGGCGTCGGGGTCGCGGGCTGGGTAGCCGAAGTCGTCGTCGATGCCCGCGCCGGCGCGGGCTCTGGCCGCTTCGGCCTCGGCGCGGGCTTGGGCGGCGGCCAACAGCCGTTCCACGGCGCTTGGTTCGTGGATCTCGGCGGCCCGTACGAAGTCCTCGTCGAAGACCACGGAGGCGAACGCGTCGTCCGCGCCCCCGCGGTCGTCGTCGGGCTCCCAGCCGTCCGGGAACGGCTTGCCCCCCACGTCGTCCGGCACGGGTTCAGCGTAGCCCCGGCGCGGTCGTTTTGGGCAGGGAGTGTCCGAACTCTCCCCCTCGGGGATGCCCGAGGGGGAGGTTCGCGCCTACCTGACGTGCCCGTCCCCGGTGACGATGTACTTGGTGGAGGTGAGCTCGGGCAGGCCCATCGGGCCGCGGGCGTGGAGCTTCTGGGTGGAGATGCCGATCTCGGCGCCGAAGCCGAACTGGCCGCCGTCGGTGAAGCGGGTGGAGGCGTTCACGGCGACGGTGGTGGAATCGACCAGTTGGGTGAAGCGGCGGGCGGCGGCCTGGGAGGTGGTGACGATCGCCTCGGTGTGGCCGGAGGTCCATCGCCGGATGTGGGTGACGGCGGCGTCGAGGGAGTCGACGACGGCGGCGGCGATGTCGTAGGAGAGGTATTCGGTCTCCCAGTCCTCGGCGGTGGCCGCCACGACGGTGGCCTTCGTGGCGTCGGCGTAGGACTGGACGCGTTCATCGCCGTGGACGGTGACGCCGGCTTCGGCGAGGGCGTCGAGGGCGCGGGGCAGGAAGGCGTCGGCGATGTCCTGGTGGACGAGGAGCGTTTCGGCCGAGTTGCAGACGGAGGGGCGGGAGGCCTTGGAGTTGATGAGGATGTCGACGGCCATGTCGAGGTCGGCCTGGGCGTCCACGTAGACGTGGCAGTTGCCGGTGCCGGTCTCGATGACGGGGACGGTGGATTCCTCGACGACGGTGCGGATGAGGGAGGCGCCGCCGCGCGGGATGAGGACGTCGACGAGGCCGCGGGCGCGCATCAACTCGCGTACGGAGTCGCGGGATTCGCCGGGGACGAGCTGGATGGCGTCGGCGGGGAGTCCGGCGCCGCCGACGGCGTCGCGCAGCACCTGGACGAGTGCGGTGTTGGATTCGTAGGCGGAGGAGGAGCCGCGCAGCAGGACGGCGTTGCCGGATTTGAGGCAGAGGGCGGCGGCGTCGACGGTCACGTTGGGCCGGGCTTCGTAGATGATGCCGACGACGCCGAGGGGGACTCTGACCTGGCGCAGGTCGATGCCGTTGGGGAGGGTGGAGCCGCGGACGACTTCGCCGACGGGGTCGGGCAGGGCGGCGACGTGGCGTACGTCGGAGGCGATGGCGCGGACCCGTTCGGGGGTGAGGGTGAGCCGGTCGATGACGGTCTCGCTGGTTCCGGCTTCGCGGGCCTTGGCGATGTCGAGGGCGTTGGCCTCGACGATCTCCTTGGTGCGTGCGTCGAGCGCGTCGGCGATGGCCAGGAGCGCGTCGTCCTTGGCCGAGCGCGGCAATGGCGCGATCTCGGCGGCGGCCGTGCGGGCCCGGTGGGCGGCCTGGGTGACCGGGGACAGGTTCTCGTGCGGGGTAGACGCGCTCATGTCCGCAGGGTAGTGCGCCGGGCGGGGGTGTTCCGCACGGATTCCACTCTCCGAGACGGCGCTCTCACGGTCCGGTCGTGGTCGTTTCCGGGTGGTGGGAGCGTCAAAAGGGGTGGACGCCGACGGGTGCGGCCGGTGGGGGTCCGTAGCCTTCGGCGAGGCGCTGGTGGTAGGTCTCGCGGTCGATGACTTCCAGGCCGACGATCTCCCAGGGCGGGAGTTTGGCGGTGGAGCGGTGTTCGCCCCAGAGCCGGAGGGCGACGGCGGCCGCGTCGTGCAGGTCGCGGGCTTCTTCCCAGTAGCGGATCTCGGCGTGGTCGTTGGCGTATCTGCTGGTCAGTAAGAAGGGGTGGTCGTGGGCGAGCTGTTCGAGGCCGCGCCGGACCTCTTTGAGCGGGGCCTCGGCGCCGGAGACGCTGAGGGTGATGTGCCAGAGCCTGGGGGTGTCCCCGGGCTGTTCCCGCTCTTCGCTCTGCGCTATGTCGGCCCCTGTGCCCACGCTGGTCAGGGTCGGCCCGTCCTCCCCCACGGCCCTGCGGGCGTGGGTTCCCCCGACTCGGGGCGCCGCCCCCGGGCGCGCTCGTCTCACCGGCGGCCTCCTGTGATGCTGTGATGCGTTGCCGTACCCCTCGCGGGTCACCCCCGCGAGTACCCCGCAACAAAGTTGACCAGTCCGGGCCGGGTCGCGGGGCGGTTTTCGTGAAGGTGTCGGCTCGAAGGCTGGACTTTCAGCCGTTTCAGGGGTGGAGAACGACCAGATCGTCCCTGTGTACGACTTCGCGCTCGTATTCCGGGCCGAGTTCGCGGGCGAGTTCGCGGGTGGAGCGGCCGAGGAGTTGGGGGATCTCCTTGGCGTCGAAGTTGACGAGTCCGCGGGCGACGGCGCGGCCGGTGGTGTCGCGGAGTTCGACGGGGTCGCCGGCGCTGAACTCGCCTTCGACGGCGGCGATTCCGGCGGGCAGCAGGGAGGAGTGGCGTTCGACGACGGCGCGTACGGCTCCGTCGTCGAGGACGAGGTGGCCCTGGGGGGTGGAGGCGTGGGCGAGCCACAGGAGGCGGTCGGCGGAGCGGCGGCCGGTGGTGTGGAAGTAGGTGCCGGTGTCGCGTCCGGCGAGGGCGTCGGCGGCGTGGGTGGCGGAGGTGAGGACGACGGGGACGCCGGCGGCGGCGGCGATGCGGGCGGCTTCGACCTTGGTGACCATGCCGCCGGTGCCGACGCCCGCTTTGCCGGCGCTGCCGATCTGTACGTGGGCGATGTCGTCGGGGCCGTGGACCTCCTCGATGCGGGAGGTGCCGGGCAGGGACGGGTCGCCGTCGTAGAGGCCGTCGACGTCGGAGAGCAGGACGAGGAGGTCGGCGCGGACGAGGTGGGCGACGAGGGCGGCGAGGCGGTCGTTGTCGCCGAAGCGGATCTCGTCGGTGGCGACGGTGTCGTTCTCGTTGACCACCGGCAGGGCGCCCATGGCCAGGAGCTGGTCGAGGGTGCGGTAGGCGTTGCGGTAGTGGGCGCGGCGGCTGGTGTCGTCGCTGGTGAGCAGGACCTGTCCGACGCGTACGCCGTAGCGGGCGAAGGAGGCGGTGTAGCGGGCGACGAGGAGGCCTTGGCCGACGCTGGCGGCGGCCTGCTGGCGGGCGAGGTCGGTGGGGCGGCGGCGCAGGCCGAGGGGGGCGAGTCCGGCGGCGATGGCGCCGGAGGAGACCAGCACTATTTCCTTTTCGCCGCCGCTGCGGGCTTTGGCGAGGACGTCGACGAGGGCGTCGACGCGGTCGGCGTCGAGGCCGCCGGCGGCGGTGGTGAGGGAGGACGAGCCCACCTTGACGACGATCCTGCGGGCCTGGGTCACGTACTGCCTTGCCACTGTCACACCGGGGAATCTATGCCAGGCCGGGGTCTGGGCGCACGGCCGTTTCGAGCGTTGGACGGGGTGTCGGACAGGCCCCCGCCCGGGTGGGCGGGGGCCTTCACGGGATCCGGGGCGTCAGTCGCGCGGGTGGCGCAGCAGCCAGCCTTCCCAGGCGGAGGTGATCATGGCGCGGATGTCGTGGCGGGCGCTCCAGTCGAGTTCCTTGGTGATGAGCTCGGCGGAGGCGACGACGCGGGCGGGGTCGCCGGCGCGGCGCGGGGCGACTTCGGGGGCGGGCTCGGTGATGCCGGTGACGTCGCGGATGATGTCGACCATTTCGGCGACGGAGGCGCCTTCGCCGCGGCCGATGTTGAGGATGAGGGCGGCGTCGGGGTCGGCGGCGAGCCGGCGGGCGGCGGCGAGGTGGGCGGTGGCGATGTCCTCGACGTGGATGTAGTCGCGCACGCAGGTGCCGTCGGGGGTGGCGTAGTCGTCGCCGAAGATCAGCGGTGCCTTGCCGTCGGTGAGGCGCTCGAAGACCATCGGGACGAGGTTGAAGATCCCGGGGTCGCCGAGTTCGGGGGTGGCGGCGCCGGCCACGTTGAAGTAGCGCAGCGAGGCGGTGGCCATGCCGTGGGCCTTGCCGACGGCGCTGACGAGCCATTCGCCCGCGAGCTTGGTCTCGCCGTACGGGCTCATGGGCAGGCATTCGGTCTGCTCGGTGACGAGGTCGACGTCGGGCATGCCGTAGACGGCGGCGGAGGAGGAGAACAGGAAGCGGCGCACGCCGGCTTCGGCTGCGGCTTCCAGGACGGTGCGCAGGCCTTCGACGTTCTCGCGGTAGTAGTGCAGGGGGCGTTCGACGGATTCGCCGACCTGCTTCTTGGCGGCGATGTGGATGACGCCGTCGACGTCGTTCTCGCGCAGGACGCGGTCGAGGACGTCGCGGTCGAGGACGGTGCCGCGCTCCAGGCGGACGCCTTCGGGCAGCCGGGCCGGGTCTCCGGTGCTGAGGTCGTCGAGGACGACGACCTGCTCGCCGCCGTCGACGAGGGCCTTCACCACGTGAGATCCGATGTAGCCGGCACCGCCTGTGATCATCCAAGTCATACGGACAGTCTAGGAGGCCGGGCCCGCCGACCAGGACTGCTGTGACTTTTCGTACGAACGTGAAGGCGGCGTAAGCGCGGCCTGCCCAAAGACCCGTGTGGGCGTGCGGAAGAGGCGTACGGGATGGTCCCGTACGCCCCTGTTCGCTCCCGGTCCGCCCGGCGTCGTGAGCCGGTGCGGTGTGTCGGTCAGACGGTGCCCGCGCGCGGCGGGACCCTGGTGACCGCGGGGGTGGTGTTCAGGCCGAGCGTGACGAGGGCGACGCCCTCGCTCGCGCCCTGGACGACGGCGGGGGCGCCGACCATGAAGCCGGAGGACGCGTCGCCGTGGAGGGTGACCTGCTTGCCGCTGTCGACCATCTCGATGGCGCCGGTGCCGCTGCGCGAGCTGAGCATGACGCCGCCGGTGGCGAGGTCCTGGCCGTCGACGAGGGCGACCGGGCCGTAGCCGGTGACCTTCTGGTCGGGCAGTTCGGTCCAGCGGCCGGCCTGGCCGCCGCGCAGCTGGGCGACGTTGATCTGGTCGCTGGAGGGCTTGTGGTAGGCGAGCAGCACGGAGCCGTCCTTGGCGGTGACCGCGTCGGGGGCGTCGCCGGGCCGGGTCTTGAGGCCGCGGGCGGCGCGCACCATGGCGCCGCCTGCGTCCTTCTGGGCCCAGTGCTCGACCCAGCCGAAGGCGGAGCCGAAGACGTGGACGCGGCCGTCGCCGTCGACGGCCGCGGCGAGGCCTTCCTGGATCTGTCCGCCGCCGGCCAGCTTCTGCCACGGCGACCAGGTGCCCTGCTTGTCGCGGACGCGGGTGCTGACGCCCTTGGCGGCGTTGCGCACGAAGACGTGGACGGTGCCGTCGGGGGCGGTGATCGCGGTGGGCGGGCCGGTGAGGCGGCTGCGGCGGGGATCGGTCTCGGGGTTGCCGAGGCTGGTCCACTGCGGCTCGAAGTCGCCGCCCGCGGTCTTCTGCTGCAGGACGACTATCTCGCGGGTGTCGTCCTTGTCGGCGGGCCCGAGGTTGGTGAAGCGCAGGCCGAACACGAGGTGGCGGCCGTCGGGGGCGGCGACCGCGCTGAGGGCGGGGGCGAGGGGGCCGCCGCCGAGGTCCTCGGCGGTGCCCCAGCCGCCGCTGAAGGGGCCGGACTCGCGCCAGCGGGCGGCGCGGGTGCCGAGCACGGCGTACGCGGTCATCCGGCCGTCCTTGTCGACGACGACCTTGGGGCCGGCGGTCGGGTAGCGGCGGTGGGTGGAGCGGACCCAGCCCTTCTTGGACTTGAGGACGCCGTTGAGGCCGACCGAGTAGTCACCGCAGCCGGAGGCGTTGCCGCACTGCCAGCTGGAGGCGCCGCCGTAGGCGTTGAGGTACTCGGTCTTCTGGTGGACGGTGTCGTTGGGGAGGTTGTACGGCCAGCGCTGGTTGTAGTAGCCGCGGAACGCCTCGGTGAGGAAGCCGGGGGTGCGCGAGCCCTGGGTGCTGCCCTGGCCCCACTGGGCGAGCGCGCGCCAGGTGAACAGGGCGACGGCGGTGTGGTCGGGGTGGTCGGAGTAGCCGACCTGGTCGCTGCCGCGCGGGTGGAGCTTGTCGTGGACCTGGGCGTCGGGGTCCGGGTCGAGGGTGCGCACCAGCGTGGGCCGGTACTTGCGCATCAGGAACAGCAGCGCGTCGGTGAGCTCGTCGCGGCTGTAGGTGTACTTCTCGCGGACCGGGGACTCGGGGGTGGGCTGGGTGCGCAGCACCACGCCGGGGGTGTTCCACAGCTGGGTCATGCCGACCCAGCCGCGGCCGGTCTTCTCGTGCATCCGCACGCCGAGGAAGATCAGCTCGGCGCGGCGGCCGTTGTACTCCAGGACGTTGAGCTCGGCCTCGCGCCCGCCGGGCAGCTTGAGGGCGGTGCGGGTCCACGGGGTGAACAGGGTCGCGCCGAGCATCCGGGCGTACGCCTGGCGCAGGCCCTGCTGGCGCGCGGAGACGTAGGCGGGCACGTCGGGGCGGGCCTTGGGCTCGCCGGGTGCCTGGTTGACGCCGAAGGAGCCGCCGCCGGTGACGTACACGGAGACGACCGGGACGCCTCGCTCGATCGTGTGGAGCGTGTCCGGGTTCATGAAGAACAGGTCGTCGTCCGGGTGCGCGACGATCGCCATGGCGAGCGGGCGGCCCGGGGTGTCGAAGCTGCTGCGGTGGTCGACCGGCAGCAGCGAGACGGGCTTCGGTGGTTCACTTGTGACGGCGGCGCCTCTGGCCGACGGGTGCTTGCTGTCGCATCCGGCGATCGCACCGGCTGCCACCACCCCCGCCAGCGAAGCCAGCACGGTACGCCGGGAGGCCGTTTGGCGTCCCATCATCGGCCAGCGTCCCATGTCCTTCTCCCACTCCCCGCTTCACGTTCATCTGCGATCAAGCAGACCGCCACCCGAGGAGAGGGCTGAAAGTTCATTTGGGTTCCACTCGATGAAGCAATCGTGATGCATCGATAGAATTACGAAGCAACTTGCCGATCTTACGCATTATTGGCAGCATGCAACGCTGACCATTAGCCCAGACGAGAGCTAGGTTCACCGTGAGTGACTCACTGCTGCCCTATGCGGTGGGCGCCGCCAAGCGGGCGCGCCGCGCGGCAGTACGTATGCGCCGACGTGTCGAGCAGATGCATACCGTACCGGCCATCGACGGAGTCAAGCCGCGGCCGCTGCTGCAGCCCGTGCACTTCTCGGTCTCCGGTGGGCGCACCCTCAACTTCGCGGTGAGCTTCCCGCGCCGCCCGGAGGCGGTCAGCGCGGCGCATCTGGAGATGTCGCGCGGGCGCAAGGTCGTCCATGTGGAGCTGGAGCAGGAGCCGCAGAGTGACGGAAGTCTCCTTCTGACGGCCACCGCGCCGCTGCGCCATGACGATCCGTCGGAGACCGGCACCCGCGGTCCGGTGCTCTCGTCCGGTATGTGGCGCATGGAGGTCGTGGTCACCGAGAGTGACGGCCGTGAGCTGCGGGCGAAGATCGCCTCGGCCCCCGCGGAGTCGTCCGACGGCCCGACCCTGGCCACCTCGCCGTCACCCACCAGCGGCGCCGTGTTCCGTCCGGTGCGCTCGGTCGACGGCCGCTCGATGCTGAACGTGCGCGGCCCGCGCCACCAGGCCGAGCTCACCTCGTTCGAGCTGCGCTGGGACCGGATCGTGGTGCACGGCCGGCTCATCGCGCCCAAGGCCCCCGTCGAGGAGTACGTCGCGGAGGCGGTGCTGCGGCGCAGCAGCAAGGCGGCCGCGGCCCCCGTGACGTGGGACGGCGACCGCTTCACCTTCGACGTACCGCTCGCCGAGATGGCGGTCGGCCGCACCACCCGCACCTGGGACATGCATCTGAAGGCCGGTGGGAACCGGATCAAGATCGCCCGGCGGCTGACCGATGTGCGTCACCCCAAGCAGGTCTACCGGACGCCGTTCCGTATCGTCGCTCTCGACAACGGTTCGCTCGCGAGGGTGCACGCCTACGTCACCCCGGCCGGCGTGCTCGCCGTGTCCTGTACCGGATTCGGAACCGCCCCCCGTGGCGCAGAGGAAGTTGCATGAAGATCACGTTTCTGCTCACCTGGGGCGACGAGATGGGCGGCACCGAGATGGCCGCCTACACCCAGGCGATCCATCTCGCTCCCCGGCACGACGTCGAGGTGCTGAGCGTCTTCAAGACCCGCCCCGAGCCGTTCTTCTCGGCGGCGCAGCAGGTCAAGCGGCGCTACCTGGTGGACAGGACCGGATCGTACGGCCGCCCGGTGCGCGCCAGCGCCCTGGACGAGAACGCCTGCCGGACGCTGGAGTCGCTGCCGAGCGAGCTCATCAAGCCGTCCTGGGAGTCCACCTTCGACCGGCTGTCCGACATCGAGATGACGGCCGCGCTCGGCTCGCTCGACTCCGACGTGCTGGTCACCACCACCCCGGCGCTGCTCGCCGCGGCCGCCGAGCTGGCCCCCTCCCGGGTCGTCACCGTGCACCAGGAGCACCGCGCCTCCCAGCTGCGCGGCGTCTCCGGTGAGCCGCTGCTGGTCTACGGCCCGCGCGTCGACGCGCTGGTGTCGCTGACCGAGCGCACCAACGACTGGTTCTCCGACTCGCTGCGCGAGGCCGCCCCGGAGCTCGCCGCGATCCCCAACGCGGTGCCCGACGGCTACCGTCCGCGCGCCGACCTGGAGTCCAAGACGATCGTCCTGGCTGCCCGGATGACCCCGGAGAAGCAGCTGGACCACGCCATCCACGCCTTCCAGCGGATCTGCGCGGACTTCCCCGACTGGCAGCTGCGGATCTTCGGCGACGGCCCGCAGGAGGTGCGCCTGCGCCGCCTCGTCGAGGGCCTGGGCATGCACTCGCGCATCGAACTGGTCGGCCGTTCCTCGCAGATGGAGCAGGAGTGGGCCAAGGCGAGCGTCTGCCTGCTGCCCTCGCGCAACGAGGCCTTCCCGCTGGTGCTCCTGGAGATGTTCGCGGCCGGCGTGCCGGTCATCGCGTACGACATCGTCACCGGGCCCGCCGAGATCATCCGCCACGACGTGGACGGTCTGCTCGTGCCGCCCGGCGACATCGACTCGCTGGCCGCCGCGATGGCCCGCCTGATGGGCGAGGACGACACCCGGCACGCGTTCGGCAAGGCCGCCCGCAAGGGTGTGTACGAGCGGTTCGGCGGCGAGGACATCACCGCCCGCTGGGAGCAGCTCTTCGCCAAGCTGGTCGCCCGCCGCGACACCCCCGAGCGCCTGGCGCAGCGCGCCGACCGCACCGCGCTGCGCATCGCGGCCGGCGGCACCCGCAGCTTCAGCGTCGCCGCCCCCGTCTCGGCCCTGTCGAACTCGGCGGACGAGCAGAAGGCCCGCGAGGTGATGATCCAGGCGCAGGACCGCACCGGGACGCTGATCCGCTCGGCCGGCCGGCTCGCCGAGCAGCGCGACGACATCAACGGCCCGCGCATGGCGCAGATCAACCTGGAGATCACCGCCAAGGTCCTGGAGGACGCGGGGATCCCGTACATCCTGCTGCGCCACGACGCCGGCGTCGCCCACCGCGTCGCCGTGCCCGTCGAGATGCGCCGCCGGGTGATCGAGGCCATGTCGACGGCCCTGCACGGCAAGCCGGTCTACGCCGAGCTGGTCACCCCGCGCGGCGCCGCGCCCGGCGCGGTCCTGGCCGAGCGCCTGGGCGAGGTCGGCGAGGTCGCGGGCCTGCGCGTCTTCAAGCCGATCACCTCCGAGAGCCGCACCCTGCGGTACGGACCGGCGTACGGCTGCAGCCTGGAGTTCTGGGCCGAGTCGGAGGAGGACGGCTGGCGCGAGACGCCCCGGCTGACCACCCTGCTCGGACGGCGCCTGCCGAACCTGGAAGCCACCGCGAAGCTGCGGGTCGGCGAGCGCGACTACCCGACGCTGGCGCAGTTCACCAAGCAGCTGATGTGGGACGTCGACTACCCGATCGACGTCGTCTACACCTGGGTCGACGACACCGACCCGGCCTGGCAGCAGCGCCGCGACTCGGTGCGCCGCAGCCGCAACATGCCGACGAACGACGCCGACAGCGGCGACGTGCGCTTCCGCAACCGCGACGAGCTGCGCTACTCGCTGCGCTCCCTGGAGATGTTCGCGCCCTGGGTGCGGACCATCTACCTGGTCACCGACGACCAGACGCCGGACTGGCTGGACACCACACAGCCCGGCATCAAGGTCGTCAGCCACCGCGAGATCTTCAAGGACCAGGCCTGGCTGCCGACGTTCAACTCGCACGCCATCGAGAGCCAGCTGTACCGCATCGAGGGCCTGGCCGAGCACTTCCTCTACCTCAATGACGACGTGTTCATCGGCCGTCCGCTCAACCCGTCGTCGTTCTTCCTGAGCAACGGCGTCGCCAAGTTCTTCCGCTCGCCCACGGCCGTCCCGCCGACCGAGCCGTCCCCGGACGACGAGGGCTACTTCGCGGCCGCGAAGAACAACCGGGCCCTGCTGGAAGAGGCGTTCGGGCGGACCACGACGACCAGCTTCCTGCACGCGCCGCACCCGCTGCGCCGCAGTGTGCTGACCGAGATCGCCGACAAGTTCCCGGACGAGGTGGGCCGCACCGCCGCCAACCCGTTCCGCGCCAACTCGGACCTCTCGATCACGTCGTCGCTGCACCACCACTACGGCTACCTGATCGGCAGCTCGGTGCCGAGCGCGATCTCGTGCAGCTACATCAACGTGGGCAACTACGACCACCACACGGTGCTGACCCGGCTGCTCGCCGAGCGCGCCCACGACACGTTCTGCATCGGCGAGTCCGCCGACGCGGAGGTGTCGGTGGAGGAGCAGGACCGCGTGCTGCGGGCGTTCCTGAGCGCGTACTTCCCGGTGAAGTCCCGCTTCGAGCGCGACTGACGTACGGATACGGAGAAGGGCCCGCCCGACCGGAAGGTCGGGGCGGGCCCTTCTTACGTCTACGCGTCCGCTACCGCTTCTCGAACGGGCTCGGTACCGGGAAGTACGCGTCGAGGAACGGCGTGATCAGGTCCTTCTGCTCGTGCACGTCCTGCTCGGTGGAGACCGTGTCGTTGACGCAGAACACCGTCTTGTCCCGGTTGGCGAGCAGCCGGCCCAGCCGGGTCTCCGTCCACGGGTGCGTCAGGTCGAGGTAGGTGTACGGGAGTTCGGAGGGCACCGCGCGCTGCGTGTGGTACGCGTAGTAGTGGTGCAGGGACGACGAGATGGAGATGTCGTCCTCCGAGCGGAACCGGCTCGCCTCGGTGTAGCGGTACTCCGGCTCGAACTCCGTCTCGATCTCGGTGAGCAGGCTGCGGCGCAGCGGGTGCGGCATGTGCTTCATCTTCTGCACGACCACCGCCCCGTACCGCTCCTCGATCAGACGGCGGTTGTTCTTGCCCGCGGCGGCCACCGGCGGGTCCTCCGGGGTGCGCGCGCCCAGCGGGACCAGGGCGGGCGACGGGAAGAACTTGGTGAGGCCGCTGGAGAGGAAGAAGTCCTGCGGGGTGACCTCGTTGCCGAGCATCACGTCGTCGTTGAAGTACAGGAAGTGCTCGGCCAGGCCCTCGATGTGGTGGAGCTGGCTCTCGATGGCGTGCGAGTTGAAGGTGGGCAGCAGGCCCGGGTCGCGGAAGATCTCCTTGTGGCTGACGACCTTGATGCCGGGCTGTGTGGTGTCGAGCCACTCCGGGGTCTGGTCGTCGGTCACCAGGTAGACGTTGCGCACCCACGGCGCGTACATGTGCAGCGAGCGCAGCGAGTAGCGCAGCTCGTCGCGGCTGAGGTAGCGCGCGGCGTTGGCGGACTCGGCGTGGTAGGTCTCGCCCGCGAACTGGGCGCGGCGGCGCAGCCAGGCCGGGTCGGCGCCGTTCACCCACGTGTAGACGACGTCGATCGGGAAGGTGATCTCGTCGGTGGGGTGGATGGCGAACTCGGCGCGGGTGCGCACCTGGGCCGCGTCGGGGGCCTTGCGGGGCGCGAGGTGGGTGAAGTACGCCTCGGAGACCTGCGCGACGGGGCCTTCGGCGGGGAGGGTCTCGGCGAGCTTGCCGACGCGCGGCGGCACCAGTTCGCCGTCCTCCTCCTTCCAGAACTCGACGTCGCAGCCGTAGCGGTTGCCGAGGGTGAGGCGGTGCGTGGGGTCCGTGCGGTACCAGGTGACGCGGACGGTCCCGGCGGTCTTGAACCGGCGCCAGGTGCCGTCCTCGTACCCCGGCAGGGAGGTCTCGGGGACCGGGTTGTTGCCCTTGACGTGGGTGACGTAGCCGGGCTGGTCGCCGCAGAGCGCCTCCAGGACCTTCAGCACGGCCGTACGGTCGTCCTCGCGGACGGCGACGGCGGCGGAGGTCTCCGAGCGGCCGCGCACGCAGAAGTGGTCGAGACCGGCGGCGTGCAGGGCGCGCAGCACGGTGTCGAGGTTGGCGCGGCGGGCCTGGAGCGGGGTCACCCCGGGGATGACGAGGGCGACCTTGGGGTCCTTGCCGACGTGCACGACCGTGCGGTCGGCGCCGGAGGCGAGGGTCTGGTAGCGCTTGGTGACGCGGGCCGCGCGCATCTTCTCGGCGACGGCCGCGCCGCCCGCGATGCGCATCTTGACGCGGCGCCGCATGTCGGCGTCGACCTGCGAGACGATCGCGCGCCGCACACTCTCGGGCACGGCCCGCCGGTAGACCCCCAGCAGTCTCGGTGCCTCGGGATTACGCACGGGGGGCTACTCCTTGACGTTCGTCGGACATCGTACGTTTGCTGAACGTGTCCAGTATGCCGCTGCGGCGTGGGGGCCCGGACGCGGGGTTTTCCCCACCCCGCCCCTTCCCTGCTGTGACATTTGCGGCTCCGCCGCGTGGCCTCCGGCGGGCGGCCGGTGTTCTTCGTCTGCGGACCGTGCTGGGTTGCTCGCGCAGTTCCCCGCGCCCCTAGAAACGCCCCTCCGGGGCGATCCCAGGGATGCCGCGCAGCGGCATTCAAGGGGCGCGGGGAACTGCGCGACCAGCCACAGCGGACCTGCAGCCGACCGGCAACGCTTCCAGGAAGGCGCTTAGAACGGGTTGAACTCGTCGAATTCCTGCTGCGCCTCGTCCCGCTCCGCCTCGCGGTCCCGGCGCCGCTGGGCGGCGGGACGCGGGGCCTCGAGGCGGTGGTCCTCGCCACGGCGGCCCAGCATCTCCGCGCCCGCCATCATCGTCGGCTCCCAGTCGAAGACGACCGCGTTCTCCTCGGGGCCGATGGCCACGGCGTCGCCCGCGCGGGCGCCCGCCTTCATCAGCTGGTCCTCGACGCCCAGGCGGCTGAGGCGGTCCGCGAGGTAGCCGACGGCCTCGTCGTTGTTGAAGTCGGTCTGGCGGATCCAGCGCTCCGGCTTCTCGCCGCGCACCCGGTAGACCTCGGCCGCCTCGTCGTACGTGACGGTGAAGCCCGCGTCGTCGACCGCCTTGGGGCGGATCACGATCCGGGTGGCCTCCTCGACGGGCTTGGCGGCACGCGCCTCGGCCACGATCTTCGCGAGCGCGAAGGAGAGCTCCTTGAGGCCGGTGCGGGCGACCGCGGAGACCTCGAAGACCTGGTAGCCGCGCTGCTCCAGGTCGCCGCGGATCATGTCCGCGAGGTCCTGGCCGTCCGGGATGTCGATCTTGTTGAGGACGACGATGCGGGGCCGGTCGTCGAGCCCGCCGTACTGCTTCAGCTCGGCCTCGATGACGTCCAGGTCGGAGACCGGGTCGCGGTCGGACTCCAGGGTCGCGGTGTCCAGGACGTGCACGAGCACCGAGCAGCGCTCGACGTGCCGCAGGAACTCCAGGCCCAGGCCCTTGCCCTGGCTGGCGCCGGGGATCAGACCGGGCACGTCCGCGATGGTGTAGACGGTCGAGCCCGCGGTGACCACGCCGAGGTTGGGGACCAGCGTGGTGAACGGGTAGTCCGCGATCTTCGGCTTGGCGGCGGAGAGCACGGAGATCAGGGAGGACTTGCCGGCGCTCGGGTAGCCCACCAGGGCCACGTCCGCGACGGTCTTGAGCTCCATGATCACGTCACGGGCCTCGCCGGGCTCGCCGAGCAGCGCGAAGCCGGGGGCCTTGCGCCGGGCGGAGGCCAGCGCCGCGTTGCCGAGGCCGCCGCGGCCGCCCTGGCCGGCGATGAAGGTGGTGCCCTGGCCGACGAGGTCGGCGAGCACGTTGCCGGCCTTGTCCAGGACGACCGTGCCGTCCGGGACGGGCAGGACCAGGTCCTGGCCCTCCTTGCCGGTGCGGTTGTCGCCGGCGCCGGGCTGGCCGTTGGTGGCCTTGCGGTGCGGGCTGTGGTGGTAGTCGAGGAGCGTGGTCACCGACTGGTCGACGACCAGGATGACGTCGCCGCCACGGCCGCCGTTGCCGCCGTCGGGGCCGCCGAGCGGCTTGAACTTCTCCCGGTGTACGGAGGCGCAGCCGTGGCCTCCGTTACCCGCGGCGACGTGCAGCTCGACGCGGTCCACGAAGGTGGTCATGGGCTTGCCTCCAGTACGTGCGGAATGTCTGTGTAGAGCCGTGTTTCATTAGAAACACGCGAAAGGCGGACCTGCTTCCCGTACGGGGTCCGTACGGGAAGTGAGGTCCGCCTCACGAAAGATCCGGTCAGGCGACCGGAACGATGTTCACGACCTTGCGGCCACGGTGGGTGCCGAACTGCACCGCGCCGGCCTGCAGGGCGAACAGCGTGTCGTCGCCACCGCGGCCGACACCGGCGCCCGGGTGGAAGTGGGTGCCGCGCTGGCGGACCAGGATCTCACCGGCGTTGACGGTCTGACCGCCGAAGCGCTTCACACCGAGCCGCTGAGCGTTGGAGTCGCGACCGTTCCGGGTGGACGATGCGCCCTTCTTGTGTGCCATGTCTCCTCAGTCCCTTACTTCGCAGCCGCGGGGATGCCGGTGACCTTGATCGCCGTGTACTGCTGGCGGTGGCCCTGGCGACGGCGGTAACCGGTCTTGTTCTTGTACCGAAGGATGTCGATCTTGGCACCCTTGTGGTGGTCCACGACCTCGGCCGTGACCTTGATGCCGGCCAGCACCCACGGGTCGCTGGTGACAGCGTCGCCGTCGACAACGAGCAGGGTCGAGAGCTCGACCGTGTCGCCAACCTTGGCAGTGGAAATCTTGTCAACCTCAACGATGTCGCCGACAGCAACCTTGTGCTGGCGACCACCGCTGCGCACGATGGCGTACACGCGGATCTCTCTCTCGCTCGGAACGGAACCCCTGAAGCCAGCCGCGTCACACGGGCGAGCCCGTGATGATCCGGAATGGACGAGCGGCCTCTCCCCGCCACCGCGAACGGTCGCCGGGAGGGAGGTGCTCAGGGGCGGGCGCGCATGGAAACACGCCGAGGGTCAAGATTACGGGCCCCTTTCCCAGGGGTCAAACCAGCCGATGACCGGACGGTAGGGCCGGGCCCGGGGCCGAGGTGTCGGAGGTCACTGATTCAATAATCACTCGTGCACCTGCGTTCGCTGCTCTCCATGCCCCGCATGCTCCGCCACGGCTCGTCCCTGGGCGCGGGCCTGCCGCCCGACGAGGCCGTCACCGTCGACGCCCCGGACGGCCCGATGGCGGACGCGCTGGCCGCCGTGCACGCGGGCGACCGCGGCCCGGCCGCCGCCCTGCTCGCCGGGACCCGCGAGCGCGCCGAGTGGGAGCGCCGCAGCACCTACGTCACCCAGCTCGCCGCGGCCGCCCTGCACAGCCCCGGCTGGCTGGACGACTGGCTCGCCGAGTCGCCCGAGGACCCCGACGCGGTCCTGGTCAAGGCCGAGCTCTGCGTCCACCAGGCGTGGGAGATACGCAGCGCGGCGCGGGCCAGGGACGTGGCGCCCGAGCAGTTCCAGGCGTTCTTCGCACTGCTCGGGGACGCCGTCCCGGTGGCGTCCGCGGCCGCCCGGCTCAACCCCACCGACCCGGTGCCCTGGCAGATCGCGCTCACCCACGCCCGGGGCAGCCAGGCCCCGCGCGAGGTGTTCGACGCGTACTGGGCGGAGGCAGTGGCCCGCTCCCCGCACCACTACGGCTGCCACGCGGCGGCCCTGCAGTACCTCTCCGAGAAGTGGTACGGCTCGCACGGCGAGATGTTCGCCTTCGCCGAGCGGGCCGCCGAGAGCGCGCTGCCCGGCTCCAAGCTGCACGCGCTGCCGCTGCTCGCGGCCGTCGAGTACGTGGTGGTCTCCGACGACCCGCGCCAGAGCCCCGTCGAGCGCGCCAGGATCGACGCGGCCGTCGAGCGCGGACTTGAGCTGTCCACCTGGTACGAGCCGGGCGACCCGGACGCGGCGGACTTCCGCAACCACCTCGTCCTGATGCTGATCCTGCACGAGAGGTGGGCCGAGGCGCTGGACGTGTTCCGGGCGATCGGGGTGCGGGCGCGCACGTATCCCTGGGCGTACCTGGGCGAGCCGCGCACGGAGTTCGTGGAGCTGCGCTCGGGGGTGCGGATGCAACTGGCTTCGCGAACGCCGCTGTTCTCTCGGGCGGGGCGGGCGGGCGGCCCCGGCCCGGGCCCGGGATCTGCGGGATCCGCCGGTTCCGTCGCCGCGTCCGGGGACGCGCGCGCCCTCTCCTCCCCCCGCTCGCTCGCGATAGCCGCCGCGCCGCCGCACGAGGTCGCCGAGGCCGCGCTGATGTGCGGCGTATCGCTGCGGATCGCGCCCGCGCCGCCCGGTATGAGTTACGTGGAGCTCGTCCCGGACCCCTCGCCCGGGCGGCGCGCGGCGCTGGCCCGCGACGACCGGCTGACGGCGGCGGCCGACAGCTTCACCACGGGCGAGAAGTGGGCGGCGCTGGTGCTGCGCCGCACCGGGCCCCGGTACGGGCTCACGCTCCTCCAGAAGGGCCGGGAGACCGCCGCCCACCAGTGGGACCCGGCGGCCCCGGTCACCGACCACGCGGTGGCGGCCACGACCGCGCAGGCCCTGGCGGCGGCGTTCTCGGTCCGGGACGCCCGGCCGCTGGTGACGCTGCTGCGGGGCGCGGACTCCCCCGCCCGCCGCCAGGCCGACCTGGTGGCGGCGCTCGGCCTGCCGCCGTTGCCGGCGGGGTTCGGCGAGCACGACGAGGTCCTTCGGACCGTTCCTGGCGCCCAACTCCTGGCCCGCCGGGGCGTGTTGCGCGGGATCCGCGACTCCCTGTCCACGGACCTGGGCACCCCGGCGATCCCGGTGCCGCGCCCGCGCCGCTGGTGGCGCCTGCGCGTCGCGGCCCTCGCGGTCCTGGTCCCGGCGTCCGCGTACGCCTGGACGACCCCGGACTGCTACCGCGCGACGATCCCGACCCTGGCGACACTGTTCCTGGCAAGCCAGTTGAGGACGGCGTGGAGGGGCAGGGGTTGAGCCCGGTCTTTGTCTGCGGGTGAGTGGGTGGCTGGTCGCGCAGTTCCCCGCGCCCCTGAGATGCGCCCCTTCGGGCCGCCCCAGGGGATTGCCGCGGAGCGGCATCTTCAGGGGCGCGGGGAACTGCGCGAGCAACCCAGCACGGTCCGCACCCGACGAACCCGGCCGCCCGCCAGGGCTTTCGGGAAGGGGCGGGGTGGGGTGAAAAGCCCGCTGCAGGCGTCGGCGGCCCCCGGACAAAACCGAAGGCCCGGCCCCGGAATCCCCGGGCCGGGCCTTCGGTGTCGTGTCGTAACGACCGAGATCAGCTCTCCGTCGACACCGGCTCAGCCGCCGTCTTCTTCGTCGCCTTCTTCGCCGTCGTCTTCTTCGCGGCCGTCTTCTTGGCCACAGCCTTCTTCGCGACCGCCTTCTTCGCCGTCGCCTTCTTGGCCGTCTTGCGGGCCGTCTTCTTGGCCGGGGCCGGGGCCGTCTCGTCCGCGACGGGCTCGGCCTCGGGCGCCGGGGCGCTCGCGACCACGAGCACCGCGGCATCCTCCGCGCCCGACGGCGAACCGGCGGGAGCGGTGGCCTTGCGGGTCACCCGGCGACGGGCCCGCGGCGGGGCGGCGACGGGCGCCTCCTCGACGACGGGCTCGGCCACGACCGGCTCGGCGACGACGACCGGCTCGGCCACGACGGCCTCCACCACGACCGGCTCGGCCGCGACGGGCGGACCCGCCGGGGCGGTCGCCTTGCGGGTGGCCCGGCGACGGGTACGGCCGCGCGGCGCCTCGTCCTCGATGAAGGACGCGACCGTGACCGGCTTCGGCTCGGGCTCGGCCACCGGCTCCGCCGCGACCGGCTCGGCCTCGGCGACCGGCTCGGCGCCCCGCTTGGGCGCACCGGCCGGAGCCGACGCCTTACGGGTCGCCCGGCGACGCGAACGGCTGCCACGAGCCGCGGCCTCCGCCTCGGCGGCGCTGCTGTAGAGCTCCTCGTCCGGCACGAACTCCGGCTCGGCGAGCGCGACGGGGGCCGCGACCTCGGCCGCCACCTCCGCCTCGGTCTCGACGTCCGCGGACTCGACGGCCTCGTGCTCGTGCGCCTCGTGGTCGTGCTCGGCACCGCCCCGGCCGCGCTTCTTGGAGCGCTTGCCGTTGCCGCCGCCACCGACGCCGGTCGGCTGCTCCATGTGCACGATGACACCGCGCCCGTTGCAGTGGACACAGGTCTCGGAGAACGACTCCAGCAGGCCCTGGCCGACCCGCTTGCGGGTCATCTGGACCAGGCCCAGCGAGGTGACCTCCGCGACCTGGTGCTTCGTACGGTCGCGGCCCAGGCATTCGAGCAGGCGCCGCAGCACCAGGTCCCGGTTGGACTCCAGGACCATGTCGATGAAGTCGATGACGACGATGCCGCCCAGGTCGCGCAGCCGCAGCTGGCGCACGATCTCCTCGGCCGCTTCGAGGTTGTTCCTCGTCACGGTCTCTTCGAGGTTGCCGCCCTGGCCGGTGAACTTGCCGGTGTTGACGTCGACGACGATCATCGCCTCGGTCTTGTCGATCACCAGCGAGCCGCCGGACGGCAGCCAGACCTTGCGGTCCAGCGCCTTCATCAGCTGCTCGTCGATCCGGTACGTCGCGAAGACGTCGACCTCGGAGGTCCACCGGGAGAGGCGGTCCACCAGGTCGGGCGCCACGTGCGAGACGTAGCCGTGGATGGTGTCCCAGGCCTCGTCGCCGCTGACGATGACCTTGGTGAAGTCCTCGTTGAAGATGTCGCGCACGACGCGGACGGTCATGTCCGGCTCGCCGTACAGCAGGCTCGGCGAGCTCGTCGAGATCTGCTTGGCCTTCTTGGAGATCTCCTCCCACTGGGCCTGCAGGCGCTCGACGTCACGGCGCAGCTCGTCCTCGCTCGCGCCCTCGGCGGCGGTGCGCACGATGACGCCCGCGTCCTCGGGGACGATCTTCTTGAGGATGGTCTTCAGCCGGGCCCGCTCGGTGTCCGGGAGCTTGCGGCTGATGCCGGTCATCGAGCCCTCGGGCACGTACACGAGGTAGCGGCCCGGCAGCGAGACCTGGCTGGTCAGACGCGCGCCCTTGTGGCCGATCGGGTCCTTCGTCACCTGGACGAGGACCGACTGGCCCGACTTGAGCGCGGCCTCGATGCGGCGCGGCCCGTTGGCCATGCCGAGCGCCTCGAAGTTGACCTCACCGGCGTACAGGACGGCGTTGCGGCCCTTGCCGATGTCGACGAAGGCGGCCTCCATCGACGGCAGCACGTTCTGGACCTTGCCCAGGTAGACGTTGCCGACGTACGAGGTGGCCTGCTCCTTGTTGACGTAGTGCTCGACCAGCACGTTGTCTTCCAGGACGCCGATCTGGGTGCGCTCGCCGCTCTGGCGGACGACCATCACGCGCTCGACGGCCTCGCGGCGCGCCAGGAACTCCGCCTCGGTGATGATCGGCACCCGGCGGCGGCCCTGCTCGCGGCCCTCGCGGCGGCGCTGCTTCTTCGCCTCCAGACGGGTCGAGCCCTTAATGGACTGCACCTCGTCGGACGGCTCGGCCTTCTCGCGCGCCGGACGCGGCTCGCGGACCTTGACGACCGTGCGCTCCGGGTCGTCCTGACCCGTCTCGTGGTCGCCCCCGTCACCGCTGCGACGACGGCGCCGACGACGGCGACGGCTGCTGCTGGTGCCGGCGGCGGACGGGGTGTCGTCGGACTCCTCGTCCTCGTCCTCGAACGCCTCGGCCTCGCCCTCGGCGCCCTCCTCCGACTCCGACTCCTCGGACTCGGCGGACTCGCCCCGGCGACGGCGGCGGCCACCGCGGCGGCGACGGCGCGAGGGACGGTCGTCCTCGTGCTCCTCGGCCTCGGCGCCCTCCGGCTCCTCCTCGGCGGACTCGGCCTCTTCGGCCTCCTCGGCGACGGGGGCCTGCGGCTCGGGCGCGGTCTCGGCGCTCTCGCCGCGACGGCGGCGGCGACGGCGCGAGGCGCCCTGCGGCTCGGCCTGCTCGACGACGGCCTCGGCCTGGACCTCGGTCTCCTCCGGCTCCTCCTCGTCCGTCACCTCGGCGGCTGCCTGGGCGGCGGCCGCGGCGGCGGTCTCCGGGGTCTGGAACATCGGCTCGTGGAAGACCGGCGCCTGGAAGACGGCGACGGCGGGGCGGGTGGCGCGGCGGCGCGAGCGTCCGGTCTCCTTCGGCTCGGCCTCCGTCTTCGCCTCGGCCTCGGGCTCCTTCACGGGCTCCTCGGCGGCGGCCGGGGTGAACTGCGGCGCGGTGGCCTTACGGGTGGCGCGACGACGGGTCCGCCCACGGGGCGCCTCGTCCTCGACGGCGGGCTCTTCGGCCACGACGGGCTCGACGACCACGGCAGCGACCGGCTCGGCCTCAGCCTCTTCAGCGGCCTTGGGCGCACCAGCGGGAGCGGTGGCCTTACGGGTCGCACGGCGGCGGGTACGCGCCGGAGCGGCGGGCTCCTCGGCGGCGGCCACGACAGCGGCCTCCTCGGCCGGGGAGGCGACCGGGTCCTCGGCGGCGACGGCCGGCGGCGCGCCGATGGCGGCCGGGGCCTCCTCGACGGCCGGGGCACCGGCGGGCGCGGTGGCCTTGCGGGTGGCACGGCGACGGGTGCGCGCCGGAGCGGCGGGCTCCTCGACGGCCTCGGGCTCGGCGGGCTCCTCGGCCACGACGGGCTCGGCGGCCACGACGGCCTCGGTCTCCTCGGCGGCCTTGGGCGCACCGGCAGGAGCAGTGGCCTTACGGGTGGCACGGCGACGGGTGCGCGCCGGAGCGGCGGGCTCCTCGACGGCCTCGGGCTCGACAGCGGCCGGGGTCTCGACGACCTCGACGGCCTCGGGCGCCTCGTCGGCGGCCTTGGGCGCACCGGCGGGCGCGGTCACCTTGCGGGTGGCGCGGCGGCGGGGGCGCGCCGGAGCGGCCTCCTCGGCGGCAGCGGGCGTCTCGGCCGGAGCCTCGGCGGCGGCCGGAGTCTCCTCGGCGGCGGGAGCAGCGGCGGGCCCACCCGCCGGTGCGGTCGCCTTGCGGGTGGCGCGGCGACGCGGACGCGCCGGAGCGGCCTCCTCGGCGGCAGCGGGGGTCTCGGCCGGGGCCTCGGTGGCCGCGACGGCGGTCTCGGGCGCGTCGGCGCCGGCGGCTCCCGGCGGACCGGCGGGCCGCGACGCGGCGCGGCGCCGGCGGCGCGGCGGCAGCGTGTCGCTGGGGCTGTTGTTGTCGTCCCCGGTCACACCGGGTTCGTTCTTCTCGTTCTCAAGCATGCGGGCGTAGCTCCCGTCACGCTCCCGGGCGCCGCGCCTTGTTCCGGTCCGGCGGCACGTCCGCGTGATGTGCGCGGGTGCCGTCGTCCGGGGCGCGGGCGCCGCACGGGAGCTGATATGTCCGGCTCGCCGGTTCCGTCCGCGATGTACGGACGGCCTGGCGAAAGTCTCCTGGTCAGTGCGCTGCCCGACCCAGGTGGCTCCCGAGTACCAGGGCTGCGCTACAACGACTGCCCTTACGCGGCGGGACCTTCCGGCGCCGTCGCAGAAGCGGTCCCGGCGGCCTTGGGTGGAGCGGCCGGGGCTGCCTCGCGGTCGGGCGCGAGCGGGTCGGTCACCGTGCCGGACTCCTCGTCGAAGAGCCCCTGCGCCAGCCTGGTCACCGCTGCGGGGACCGGCGGCGCCAGGTCGGCCAAAGCTCGGAGACCGGACAGGACGTCGTCGGGTCGCACGGCAGGTGTCAGGTGCCGTACCACCAGGCGCAGTATCGCACAGGGCTTGTCCACCGGCCTATCAGCCTGTGGAGGAAGCGCTTCGAGCCCGGCGACCGCGCCGCGCGTGTCGAAGGTGCGCATGCCGTTCTTGGTCCGGCGCTGGACCTCTACGGTCTCGGCGGCGAGGAAGGCCTCGACGGCCTTCTCGGCGTCCCCGACGGCCACGCCCTCCAGGCGCATCTCCCAGATGGAGGCGGTCAGCCGGTCGGCGAGGCCCGAGGTGCGGGCCTCCACGGCGTCGGTGATGTCGAGCCCGGTGGGCAGCGACTCGTCGAGCAGCGTGAGCAGCGTCGCCGGGTCGCGGTGCTCGGTGAGCGCGATCTCCAGGTACTCGGCTTCGGAGCCGGTGCCGGTGGGGGCGGCGTTCGCGTACGAGACCTTGGGGTGCGGGGTGAAGCCGGCCGAGTACGCCATGGGCACCTCGGCGCGGCGCAGCGCGCGCTCGAAGGCGCGCTGGAAGTCGCGGTGGCTGGTGAACCGGAGGCGGCCGCGCTTGGTGTAGCGCAGTCGGATGCGCTGCACCGCAGGTGCGGGCGGCGGGCCTTCGGGCTGTCGCTTGCCCAGTGGTTCTTCTCCTCGTGCGGGGCGGGCGCGGTGGGCGCCGCCCACCTGTCCTGTGGGGGCCCTCCGGTCGCGGCCCGCGCGCCGCCCGGCTCATCCCTCCGTCTTACGAAGGGAGATCTCGGGGGCGGGCACCGCGCCGGAGGCAGTAGTTGTACTACCCAGAGTACGCGCCGGATGCGGTGTCGGTTCCCGGGGCGGGCCGCCCACGAGGGCCCGCCAGGCATCGGCGCGGGCCTGCCGTACCGTCTCGCGGACCGAGGCGAGGGCCTCGCGCGCGGTGCGTCCGGCCTCGACGGCGGCCCGTTTCACCGGGGCCCACACGGCATCCCGCACCCAGTGCAGGACGGGCGCACACACCGTCCGCCACACCCACCGCACCGGCCGCCCCACCAGCTGCCACCCGAGCCACTTCAGCCCACGCCCGACGGCCCGCGAAATCTGCCCGGCGATCCGCCAGGCGTGCCCGAACGCGGCGGCGACCTCGCGCGCGACGACCGCGACGACGTGCCCGACGGGCGTCAGCACGCGGCGGTAGAACCACCCGAGAGGTACCACAAACAAGATCAAACCCACTCGAACGAGGGCGGTTCCGATCACGGAGGCGACCGCACCGACCCCCCGGGCCACCCATGCGATGGCGTGGCCCAGCGGAGTGAACAGGTGCCGGTACAGCCACAGCACCGGGACGACCACCGCGTACCGCCACACCGGCATCACCACCCACTGCCACAGCCATGTCAGCGGCACGACCACCAGCGTGCGGATCAGCCAGGCCAGGCAGTGGCCCAGAAAAGTGAGGGGGACGACGATCAGCGTGTGGCCCAGCCACTTCAACGCCCGCCCCACCGGGCGCAGCACCGCGCGGTGGATCGCTCGGGCCGTCGCCGCCAGTGCGTCCCAGATCAGGCGGATCGGGACGACCAGCACCAGGACCACGATCCGTACCGGGATCCGGATCGCGGCGGTGAGGCAGCCTTCGGGCTGCCTCGGCGGGGGCTGCTGGAGTTCCATGTACGCCAAGACGCGGCAAAGGCCCCGCATCGTTGCGATGCGGGGCCTGCCGTGATCAATCGGTGATCGAGCGGTTACTTCACGACCGTCAGGGGGAGCAGCTTCTTGCCCGTGGGGCCGATCTGGATGTGCGTGTCCATCTGCGGGCACACCCCACAGTCGAAGCACGGCGTCCAGCGGCAGTCCTCGACCTCGGTCTCGTCCAGCGCGTCCTGCCAGTCCTCCCAGAGCCAGTCCTTGTCGAGACCGGAGTCCAGGTGGTCCCAGGGCAGGACCTCCTCGTACGTACGCTCACGCGTGGTGTACCAGTCGACGTCCACGCCGTACGACGGGAGCGTCTTCTCGGCGCAGGCCATCCAGCGGTCGTACGAGAAGTGCTCGCGCCAGCCGTCGAAGCGGCCGCCGTCCTCGTAGACGGCGCGGATGACCGCGCCCACGCGGCGGTCGCCGCGCGAGAGCAGGCCCTCGACGATGCCGGGCTTGCCGTCGTGGTAGCGGAAGCCGATCGAGCGGCCGTACTTCTTGTCGCCGCGGATCTTGTCGCGGAGCTTCTCCAGGCGCGCGTCCGTCTGCTCGGCGGAGAGCTGCGGCGCCCACTGGAACGGGGTGTGGGGCTTGGGGACGAAGCCGCCGATCGACACCGTGCAGCGGATGTCGTTCTGGCCCGACACCTCGCGGCCCTTGGCGATCACGTTGACCGCCATGTCGCCGATCTGGAGGACGTCCTCGTCGGTCTCGGTGGGCAGGCCGCACATGAAGTACAGCTTCACCTGGCGCCAGCCGTTGCCGTACGCGGTGGCGACGGTCCGGATGAGGTCTTCCTCCGACACCATCTTGTTGATGACCTTGCGCATGCGCTCGCTGCCGCCCTCGGGGGCGAAGGTCAGACCGGAGCGACGGCCGTTCCTGGTCAGCTCGTTGGCGAGGTCGACGTTGAAGGCGTCCACGCGGGTGGAGGGGAGGGACAGACCGATCTTGTCCTCCGTGTACCGGTCCGCGAGGCCCTTGGCGATCTCACCGATCTCGGTGTGGTCGGCCGAGGAGAGCGACAGCAGGCCGACCTCCTCGAAGCCGGTCGCCTTCAGGCCCTTCTCCACCATCTCGCCGATGCCGGTGATGCTTCGCTCCCGCACGGGGCGCGTGATCATGCCGGCCTGGCAGAAACGGCAGCCGCGGGTGCAGCCGCGGAAGATCTCGACGGACATGCGCTCGTGGACGGTCTCCGCGAGCGGCACGAGCGGCTGCTTGGGGTAGGGCCACTCGTCGAGGTCCATGACGGTGTGCTTGCTGACCCGCCACGGCACGCCCGACTTGTTCGGGACGACGCGGCCGATGCGGCCGTCGGGCAGGTACTCGACGTCGTAGAAGCCCGGCACGTAGACGTTGCCGGTCTTGGCGAGGCGGAAGAGGACTTCCTCGCGCCCGCCGGGACGGCCCTCGGCCTTCCACGCGCGGATGATCTCGGTCATGTCGAGCACGGCCTGCTCGCCGTCGCCGATGACCGCGCAGTCGATGAACTCCGCGATCGGCTCGGGGTTGAAGGCCGCGTGGCCGCCCGCGAGGACGATCGGGTCGTCGATGCCGCGGTTCTTGGACTCCAGCGGGATGCCCGCGAGGTCCAGGGCCGTGAGCATGTTGGTGTAGCCCAGCTCGGTGGAGAAGCTGAGGCCGAAGACGTCGAACGCGCCGACGGGGCGGTGGCTGTCCACGGTGAACTGGGGCACGTGGTGCTCGCGCATCAGCTCTTCCATGTCCGGCCACACGCTGTACGTGCGCTCGGCGAGGACGCCCTCGCGCTCGTTCAGCACCTCGTAGAGGATCATGACGCCCTGGTTGGGCAGCCCGACCTCGTAGGCGTCCGGGTACATGAGCGCCCAGCGGACATCGCAGCTTTCCCACGGCTTGACCGTGGAGTTCAGCTCACCGCCGACGTACTGGATCGGCTTCTGCACATGCGGGAGCAGGGCTTCGAGCTGTGGGAAGACGGACTCGGCGGCAGTCATCTCGACGAACTTTCGTGAGCTGGCAGGGGGCGACTCTCTAGCGTAACCCGCTCCGGAGGTGCCCCCCGCCCGCCGAGATCCCCTCGGCTCAGGCCAGCAGCCGCTCCCGCAGCTCCGGCCGGGACGCCCTGCGCCAGACTTCCGACAGCTCGCGCTCGCGGTCGGCGGCCGTCGCCACCTCCTGGCCGTAGAGAAGTCCCCAGGTGAACGACGACTCGCCGGCCAGGTGGGCCTGGATCGCCAGACCGCGCAGGGCCTCGCGGGCCACCACGCTGTCCTGGTGGTCGCCCAGGACCGTCTGCACCGCCTTCATCCGCTGGGCGAACTTCTTCGCGGGGGCGCCGAGCGCGGGCTTGGCGGCCTCGGCGGCGTACCGGGCGCGCTTGGCCGCCTTGCGGGCGTCGTGCATGGCCAGGTCGCGCGGCCCGCCGGGACCGAGCTCCAGGGCGTGCGCTATCCGGCCCGCCAGCCGGTCGTAGTCCTTGAGCACCGCCTTGGGCACCACCTGGGCGACCGGCCGCCGGGCCGCAGGGCGCAGCGGCGGCCCGTCGAGCAGCGCGTCCAGGGTGTCGAGCAGCGCGAGGTAGCGCTTGCTGTCCAGGACGGCGAGGGTCTTGCGCCGCGAGCCGGAGCGGCGGGCCACGCTCCAGATGCGCAGCCGTCCCCGGACCGGCCCGAGCAGGAGCGGGCGGGGCAGGGCGGCGATGCGGCTCTGGAGGCGGTCGGTGAGGACTTCCTGGTCGCGGTCGACGCCGAGCTCGGCCGCGAGCCACTTGAGCTCCTCGCCGACGGGGTCGGTGACGGTCCGGTCGAGGACCTTCCCGTACGACTTGAAGGCGCTGCGCATACGGCGTGTGGCGACGCGCATCTGGTGGACGGAGTCGGGCAGGTCGCGCCGGACGGCGGGGTCGAGGTCGACCAGGGCGTCGCGCTGGGCGCGGAGATAGCCGAGGACGTGGTCGCCGGCGGTGGCCTTTCCCGTCGCCGGGGACTTCTCGACGACCGGTACGTCCGGCGCCTCCGGGGCCGTCTCCGCCAGCGCCCGGGCCAGCTTGGACGCACTGTGGGACGGGCGCAGGCCCGCCTTGCGCAGGCGCTTCTCGACGCGGTCGAGCAGGTCGGGGTCCACGTCGTCGGCGAGCTCCACCTCGACCTCGGTCCAGGCGGCCGTGGCGCCCGGCACACCCGGGCCGAGTCGCTCGGCCCGCACCGCGTCGACGCTCACCTCGGCGAGCAGCGTCCCGTCCCCGTCGAGCAGATGGCGTACGTGGCGGGAGGAGAGCAGCCGTACGACGGGGGTCAGTCGCGTGTCGCGGACGCGGGAGCGCAGGAGGGCGGCCAGGGTGCGGGGGACGTCCGGGGACAGGGGGGCGCGGATCTCGTCGCGGATGCCGGTGGCGACGGGGAACTTCAGGTGCCAGCCCGCGTCGTCGCCGCCCGTTCTGCGGCGCAGGGTGAGGGAGTCCGCGGCCAGGCGCAGGTCCTGGGTGTCGTAGTAGACCGCGTCCAGCTCCGCCACGCCCTTGTCGACGACTCCGGCGACGCCCGTGACCTTGGTGAGGTCGGGCAGCCGGACGTCGTCGCCGGTGGCTTCGTACTTCCGCTCGATCTCGCGCTTCGTCTCCGCCATGAATTGAATCTAGACGCGATTCGGGGCCCTCAACAGAGCGCCGGACCGGCCATCACGGCCGGTCCGGCATCCTTCGTGCGTCTTTCGCGGCCCTCGGCGGGCCCTAGGCCGTTATCGGGCGCTGCACTCTGATCGACTGGAGCAGCCCGATCGCCACCCAGACCGCGAACATCGACGAGCCTCCGTACGACACGAACGGCAGCGGCAGGCCCGCCACCGGCATGATGCCGAGGGTCATCCCGATGTTCTCGAAGGACTGGAAGCCGAACCAGGCGATGATGCCGGCCGCCACGACCGTCCCGTACAGCTCGGTCGTCTCGCGGGCGATGCGGCAGGCGCGCCACAGGACCACGCCGAGCAGCACGAGGATGAGGCCCGCGCCGACGAAGCCGAGCTCCTCCCCCGCGACCGTGAAGACGAAGTCCGTCTGCTGTTCGGGGACGAACTGGCCGGTGGTCTGGCTGCCCTTGAACAGTCCGGTGCCGGTCAGTCCGCCGGAGCCGATGGCGATACGGGCCTGGTTGGTGTTGTAGCCGACGCCCGCCGGGTCCAGGTTCGGGTTGGCGAAGGCCGCGAAGCGGTTGATCTGGTACTCGTCGAGCAGCCCGAGCGCCGCCACCGCGACCGCGCCCGCCACGCCCGCCCCTATCAGGCCGAGCACCCACCGGTTGGAGGCTCCGGAGGCGAGCAGCACGCCCAGAATTATGATCACGATGACCATGACCGAGCCGAGGTCCGGCATCATCATGATGATCAGGATCGGCAGGGCGGCGAGGCCCAGGGACTTCATCACCGTGCGGTGGTCGGGGTGGAGCTGGTCCCCGGCGTCGACGCGCGACGCCAGTATCATCGCCATCCCCAGAATGATGGTGATCTTGGTGAACTCGGACGGCTGGAGCGAGAAGCCGCCGCCGATGATGATCCAGGCGTGCGCGCCGTTGACGGTCGCGCCCAGCGGGGTGAGCACCGCGAGGATCAGCACCACCGAGAGCCCGTAGAGCACCGGCACCGCGCCCCGCAGGGTGCGGTGGCCCAGCCAGATCGTGCCGATCATCAGCCCGAACCCGATGCCGGTGTTCATGGCGTGCCGGATCAGGAAGTAGTACGGGTCGCCCTGGTTGAGCTGGGTGCGGTTGCGGGTCGCCGACCACACCAGCAGCGAGCCGATGAAGGACAGCGCGAGCGCGGACAGCAGCAGCCACCAGTCGAGCCGGCGCAGCACGGAGTCGCGCGCGGTCAGCTTGGCGAAGGTGGAGCGCTCGGGTGCGTAGCGCTGGACGGAGAAGCCGGCCATCAGTCCCTGCGCCCCCGTCCGCCGCCCCGGTTGTCGGTGTTGGCCGCGGCGAGCTGCTGCTCACCGGTCTTCTTCTCGGGGACCTTCTGCGAGTCCGGGTCGTACGGCTCGATCTTCGGCGCGTCGATGGAGCCGTCGGCCTGGATCCTGGGCAGGGCCTGCTGCGGCTCGGGCAGCAGGGCGCGCTTGAGGTCCTGGTTGCCGGCGTCGTCGAGCCCGTAGAGCGCGTCGTAGATGTTGCGCACGGCGGGGCCGGAGGCGCCGGATCCCGTACCACCCTGGGAGATCGTCATGACGATCGAGTAGTCCTTGGTGTACGTGGCGAACCACGAGGTCGTCTGCTTGCCGTAGACCTCGGCGGTGCCGGTCTTGGCGTGCATCGGGATCTGCTTCTGCGGCCAGCCGCCGAACCGCCAGGCGGCCGTACCGCGGGTGGCGACTCCCGCGAGGGCTTCGTCTATGTCGTCGCGGGTGGCCTGGCTCATCGGCAGCTTGCCGTGCGACTTGGGCTTGATCTCGTTGACCGACTTGCCGTCGGCGCTGATCACGGCCTTGCCGACGGTCGGGTCGTAGAGGGTGCCGCCGTTGGAGATCGCCGAGTAGATCGTCGCCATCTGGACGGGGGTGACGAGGGTGTCGCCCTGGCCGATGGAGTAGTTGACCGAGTCACCCGCGCGCATGAGGTTTCCCTCCAGGCAGTTCTCGTACTCGATCTTCTCGACGTAGTCGCCGTCCTTCTTGCCGTGCTTGCACCAGGCGTCCTTGTTGGCCTCCCAGAACCGCTGCTTCCACTGGCGGTCGGGGACCCGGCCGGGGACCTCGCTGGGCAGGTCGATGCCGGTCTTGGAGCCGAGGCCGAAGTCGTGGGCGGTCTTGTAGAACCAGTCGGCGGCGTCCTTCTTCGGCTTCATGCCGCCGTCCTTGAGCCACTGGTCGTGCGCGAGCCCGTAGTACACGGTGTCGCAGGAGACCTCCAGGGCCTGGCCGATGGTGATGTTGCCGTGGCCCTGCGACTCGAAGTTCTTGAAGACCTGGCCGCCGACCGAGTACGAACTGGGGCAGGGGTAGCTGCCGTTGAAGGAGTACCCGGCGCGCACCGCGGCCGCCGAGGAGACCACCTTGAAGATCGAGCCGGGGGCCGCCTGGCCCTGGATGGCCCGGTTCAGCAGCGGGTAGTTGGAGTCCTTGCCGGTGAGGGCCTGGTAGTCCTTGGCGGAGATGCCGCCGACCCAGGCGTTCGGGTCGTAGTTGGGCAGCGACGCCATCGCCACGACCCGGCCGGTCTTGGCCTCCATCACCACGACGGCGCCCGCGTCCGCCTTGTAGTTCTCGTTGGTGTTCTTGTCGAACTCCTTGCGGGCCTCTTCCATGGCGTGGTTCAGCTCGTACTCGGCGACGGCCTGCACGCGTGCGTCTATCGACGTGACGATGTTCGAGCCCGGCTCGGCCTTGTCGCTCTGTGCCTGCCCGATGACCCGGCCGAGGTTGTCCACCTCATAACGGGTCACGCCCGCCTTGCCGCGCAGCTGCTTGTCGTACGTGCGCTCAAGGCCGGAGCGGCCCACCATGTCGGAGCGCAGATACGGCGAGTCGGTGTCCTTCGCCTTGGTGATCTCGTCGTCGGTGACCGGCGAGAGATAGCCGAGCACCTGCGCGGTGTTGGCCTTGCCCGGCGAGGTGTAGCGGCGCACCGCGGTGGGGTCGGCGGTGATGCCGGGGAAGTCCTCGGAGCGCTCGCGGATCTGCAGGGCCTGCTGGGTGGTGGCCTTGTCGGTGACCGGGATCGGCTGGTACGGCGAGCCGTTCCAGCACGGCTTGGGCGTCTTGGCGTCGCAGAGGCGGACCTTGTCCATGACGTCCTGCGGCTTCATGCCGAGGACGCCCGCGAGCCGGGTCAGGACCGCCTTGCCCTTGTCGGGCATCTTCGTCAGATCGGTGCGCGAGGCGGAGACCACCAGTCGGGTCTCGTTGTCGGCCAGCGGCACACCGCGCGCGTCCAGGATCGCGCCGCGCACGGCGGGCTGGACGACCTGCTGGACGTGGTTGTTCTTCGCCTCGTCCTCGTACTCCTGCCCGTTGCGGATCTGGAGGTACCAGAGGCGCCCGCCGAGGGTCAGGAGCAGGGAGAAGACGAGGACCTGGATGATGATGAGGCGGATCTGCACCCGGGGGGTGCGTCCGGTCTCGGGGATGTTGCTCACGCCGTGGCCCCCTCGTTCACAGTCGCTTGACGCCCTTGATGCGGCCGGCCCGGGCCGCTCGGTTGCGGGCGGCCTTCACGCGCAGGCCGCCCTTCTGGTTGCCGATGCGCAGCCCGGTGCCGCCGGAGAGCCAGCCGGAGGCGATGCTCGTGCCGTTCTTGGCGGAGCCGCCGCCCCCGGACGTCTCGGCGAGCGGATCGTTCTCGGCCCGTCTGGCCAGCGCCATGATCAGCGGCACCGTGAACGGGGCCAGCAGCAGGTCGTAGACGGCGGCCGTGAACAGCAGGTTCGTCAGGCCGACGTGGCGGGCCGCGGTGTCGCCGACGAGGGCGCCCACGCCCGCGTAGAGCAGGGTGGAGCCGATGGCCGCGCAGACCACCACGACCATGGGCCCGGTGGCCGAGCGCAGCCGGCCGTGGTCGGGCTTGGCGAGCCCCGCCGCGTAGCCGACCAGGCAGAGCACCAGGGCGTACCGCCCGGCGGCGTGGTCGGCGGGCGGGGCGAGGTCGCAGAGCAGGCCCGCGCCGAAGCCGACGAAGGCGCCGCCGAGGTGGCCGTAGACGAGGGCGAGGCCGAGGACCGTGAGCAGCACCAGGTCCGGGACGGCGCCCGGGAGCTGGAGCCGGGCGAGGACGCTGACCTGGACGACGAGGGCGACGACGATCAGGGCGGAGGAGAGGATGACCCTGTTGATGCGCATCTGGATCAGCTCCTACTGGTCGCCGTCGGCGGCGGCGTTGTTCGCGTTGTTCGGATCGCCGCCGGGGACGGCGTTGGGCTTCCGCTGGGGATCCGCGTTGGGGTCCGCGTTCGGGTTCCCGTTGGGGTCGCCGTTCGGGATCGGGACGTTGGGGTCCGCCGCGTTCGGGTTCGCCTGGTTCGGGTTGGCCGGCGGGGTGACCGTCACCGTCACGGTGGGTGTCGGGGTCGGCTTGGGCTTGGCGGGCAGCACCTGGTCGCGCGGGTCGGTGCGCGGGGCCTGGACGACGACGCCGACGATGTCGAGCTTGGTGAACCCGACGTACGGACGGACGTAGATCGTGCGGGTCAGGTCGCCGCCGGAGGGGTCGACCTTGACGACCTCGCCGACCGGGACGCCCGGCACGAACGGCTTGTCCGCCTGCGAGCCGAAGGTCACCAGCCGGTCGCCCGCCTTGACCTTGGCCTTGCCGTTGAGCAGCTGCACCGACAGCGGCCGGTCGCCCTGGCCGGTGGCGAAGCCCAGCTCGTCGCTGTTCTCCATCCGGGTGCCGACGGTGAAGTCCGGGTCGTTGGCGAGCAGGACGGTGGCGGTGGACGGGCCGACGGTGGTGACCCGGCCGACCAGCCCCTCCCCGTTCAGCACGGTCATGTCGCGCTTGATGCCGTCGCGCGAGCCGGCGTCGATGGTGACGGTCCAGGAGAAGCCCTGGGCCGCTCCTATCCCGATGACCTGCGCGGCCTTGATGCCGTACTGGCCCTCGCCGGCGGTCTTGAGCATCGAGTCGAGCTGGTTCAGGCGCGAGCGGTTGCGGGCGTCGCTGCCGAGCTTCTGCTTCAGCGCCTCGTTCTCGCGCTGGAGGTCGGCGATCTTGTTGTGGCGCTCCCCCGAGTCGCGCACCGCCCCGATGGCGTTGCCGACCGGGTCGACGGCGGCCGCCATGCCGTTCTCCACCGGCCCGAACACCGTGGCGGCGGCCTGCCGGGCCCCGTCCACCGGTGAATTCTCCCCACCCCGGATGTCGACCGTGATCAGCGCGAACGCTACGGCGATCAGCAGCACCAGGAGCAGCCGGCTCTCTCGTGTGTCCCTCACGTGCGGCGGCCGTGCCTTCCTCGTCGGAATCTGTTCGATCTGTATATCAACGATCCGCCGTACGGGTTGGCAGTGGCCCGTACGGGCGGTCCCCCCAGGTCACCGGATGACTCGGGGGGACGGCGGCCGGTGGCGCTTATCGGCGCGGCTGGGCGTCGAGGACCTGCTGCAGCGCCTCGAACTCCTCGACGCACTTGCCGGAACCCAGGGCGACCGAATCCAGCGGGTCCTCGGCGATGTGGATCGGCATGCCGGTCTCGCGGCGCAGCCGCTCGTCGAGGCCGCGCAGGAGCGCGCCGCCGCCGGTGAGGACGATGCCGCGGTCCATGATGTCGCCGGAGAGCTCCGGCGGGCACTTGTCGAGCGTCGTCTTCACGGCGTCGACGATCGCGTTGACCGGCTCCTCGATGGCCTTGCGGACCTCGGCGGCCGAGATGACCACGGTCTTGGGCAGCCCGGAGACCAGGTCGCGGCCGCGGATCTCGGTGTGCTCGTCCTTGTCCAGGTCGTACGCCGAGCCGATGGTGATCTTGATCTGCTCGGCGGTGCGCTCGCCGAGGAGGAGGCTGTACTCCTTCTTGATGTGCTGGATGATCGCGTTGTCCAGCTCGTCGCCGGCGACGCGGATGGACTGCGCCGTGACGATTCCGCCGAGCGAGATCACCGCGACCTCGGTGGTGCCGCCGCCGATGTCGACGACCATGTTGCCGGTCGCCTCGTGGACGGGCAGGCCCGAGCCGATGGCCGCGGCCATGGGCTCCTCGATGATGTGCACCTGGCGGGCGCCGGCCTGCGTGGAGGCCTCGATGACGGCGCGGCGCTCGACTCCGGTGATGCCGGAGGGCACACAGACGACGACGCGCGGGCGGGCCAGGTAACGCCGCTTGTGGATCTTGAGGATGAAGTAGCGGAGCATCCGCTCCGTGATCTCGAAGTCGGCGATGACGCCGTCCTTCAGCGGTCGTACGGCCACGATGTTGCCCGGCGTACGGCCGATCATCTTCTTCGCCTCGGCGCCGACCGCCAGGATGCCGCCGGTGTTGGTGTTGATGGCGACGACGGACGGCTCGTTCAGGACGATTCCGCGGCCCCTGACGTACACCAGCGTGTTGGCGGTCCCGAGGTCGACAGCCATGTCACGGCCGATGAACGACATGTTGTTGCTCCCCATGAGGATGCGTCCGGCCTTCCCTAATCGAGCGTTGACGGCTTTTTAGGTCGGCGAGGTGGGTGCTGTGGGCGTGAGGCTCCATCGTAGTGCCGCCTGCACGGACACGGCGCGTTGGTCCACCTCTAGTAATGGTGACGACGTGTCGGTGCGATGCGTTCCCGACTTCGCCCCGCATATGCCGAAGGGCGACCGAAATTCCTTCGGTCGCCCCAGGTCATGAGCGCTATATGGCTGATGCCCGGTCAGGGAATCAGACGCGACCCGGGAAGAAGATCTTCAGTTCCCGCTCGGCCGACTCCTCGGAGTCCGAGGCGTGGATGAGGTTCTCCCGGACGATGGTGCCGAAGTCACCGCGGATGGAGCCGGGCGCTGCCGCGATCGGGTCGGTGGGACCCGCCAGCTGGCGTACGCCCTCGATGACGCGCTCGCCCTCGACCACCAGGACGACGACCGGGCCGGACGCCATGAAGCCCATCAGCGGCTCGTAGAAAGGCTTGCCCTTGTGCTCGCCGTAGTGCTGCTCCAGGGTCTCCTGGTCCAGGGTGCGCAGCTCCATCGCCGGGATGGTCCAGCCGGCCTTGCGCTCGATCCGGCCGAGGACCTCGCCGATCAGGCCGCGACGGACGGCGTCGGGCTTGAGGATGACGAGCGTGCGCTGGGTCATGGTGTACGGCTCCTTGCGGCATACGTGTGCGGTGGGGCCGAGGCTACAGGGGGCGGGGGATGCGCTTGCACCCGGACCAGCCCGTACCCCCAGGGGCGCGGGGAACGGCGCGGGCGCCCCAGCACGGTCCGCGGCCGAAAAGAACCCCCTCTGGGGCAGGTGCTTCGTCTGCGGACCGTGGCTGGCTGGTCGCGCAGTTCCCCGCGCCCCTGAACGGCTACGCCTGCGGCTCCGCCGCATAGCGGGCCTTCGCCGCGTCCACCTGGCGGCCGTAGTGGATCGAGGCCCACCACAGGCCCGCGAAGACCGCGCCCAGGAAGAACATGTGCGGGACGACGAAGCCGCTCGCGATCAGGGCGATCTGGAGGGCCCAGCCCAGCTGGAGGCCGCCGGGGCGGGTCAGCACGCCGCACAGGAGCAGCGAGAACAGCATCGCGATGCCGCTGACCGTCCACACCGTGGACACGGTGAGGCTGTCGTCCTTCATGGCGACCAGACCGGCGAACCCGATGACGAAGAATTCACCGATGAGGGTGGAAGCGCAGAGCGTGCGCATCGGGCGTCAGCCCCTTCCCAGGAGCAGCCGGGCCTCGCCGACCGTGATCACGGAACCGGTGACGAGGACTCCCGCACCGGCGTACTCGTCCTCTTCCTCCGCCAGGGTGATCGCCGCTTCCAGCGCGTCGTCCAGGCGCGGCTCGACCACCACCCGCTCGTCGCCGAAGACCTCGACGGCGACCGCGGCCAGCTCGTCGACGTCCATCGAGCGGTGGCTGGTGTTGGCGGTGACGACGACCTCGGCGAAGACCGGCTCGAAGGCCTCCAGGAGGCCCTTCACGTCCTTGTCGGCGCTGGCCGCGACCACGCCGATCAGCCGCGAGAAGCCGAACGCCTCGGTCAGGCCCTCGGCCGTGGCCTGCGCGCCCGCCGGGTTGTGGGCGGCGTCCAGGACGACGGTGGGGCTGCGGCGCACGACCTCCAGGCGGCCGGGCGAGACCACCGAGGCGAACGCCTTGCGGACGGTGTCCACGTCCAGCGGGCGGGCGTGCTCGGAGCCGATGCCGAAGAACGCCTCGACCGCGGCGAGCGCCACCGCCGCGTTGTGCGCCTGGTGCGCGCCGTACAGCGGCAGGAAGACGTCCTCGTACTCCCCGCCGAGGCCGCGCAGGGTCAGGAGCTGGCCGCCGACGGCGACCTCGCGCGCGACGATGCCGAACTCCATGCCCTCGCGCGCGACCGTCGCGTCCGCCTCGACGGCCTTCTTCAGCATCACCTGGGCCGCGTCGACCGGCTGCTGGGCCAGGATCACGGTGGCGTCCTGCTTGATGATCCCGGACTTCTCGACGGCGATCTCGGCGGGCGTGGAGCCGAGCCGGTCGGTGTGGTCGAGGGAGATGGGGGCGACGACGGCCACCGACGCGTCGATCACGTTGGTCGCGTCCCAGCTGCCGCCCATGCCGACCTCGACGACCGCCACGTCGACGGGGGTGTCCGCGAACGCCGCGTACGCCATGCCGGTGAGGACCTCGAAGAAGGAGAGGCGGTACTCCTGCTGGGCGTCGACCATCTCCACGTACGGCTTGATGTCCTCGTACGTCTCGATGAAGCGCTCGGCCGTGATCGGCGAGCCGTCCAGGCTGATGCGCTCGGTGATCGACTGGACGTGGGGGGACGTATACCGCCCGGTGCGCAGGTCGAAGGCGCCGAGCAGCGCCTCGACCATGCGGGCCGTGGACGTCTTGCCGTTGGTGCCGGTGATGTGGATCGAGGGGTACGCCCGCTGGGGCTCGCCCAGGACGTCCATCAGCGCCGAGATGCGGGCGACGGACGGCTCCAGCTTGGTCTCGCCCCAGCGCGTCGCCAGCTCCGTCTCGACCGCGCGCAGCGCCTTGTCGACCTCGGGGTCGGCGGGCCGTGCGGGGACGGGGTCGGCCTGCGGGGCGCCGCCCAGCGTGCGCAGGGTGCGGCTGCCGGCCTCGATCACCGCCAGGTCGGGGTCGCGCTGTGTCTCCGCTTCGACGATGTCGTCGAAGTGGTCGTCGGGGCTGCTGCTGCGGTCGGGCTGCTCGGTCACGACCCCAGTCTACGGAGGGGCACCGACAGGACCTTGGACCCGCCCCTTTCGGGACGTTCGGCCCGCCGCGCCCACAGGGGACGGGGGCAAACTTGGCGATCATGGACATAGGGATCGACCTCGGCACGGCCAACACGCTTCTGTACGCGCGCGGTCAGGGCATCGTGCTCAACGAACCGTCCGTGGTGGCGATGAAGGAGGGCGGGCGCTCGGCGCTGGCCGTCGGGACGGAGGCCAAGGAGACCATCGGCCGTACGCCGGGCTCGATCACCGCGATCCGTCCGCTGCGGGACGGGGTGATCAGCGACTACGAGGCGGCGGAGGAGATGATCCGCCACTTCGTGAAGAAGGCGGTGCCGGGGCGGCGGCCGCGCACCCGGATGGTGGTGTGCGTGCCCAGCGGGGTGACGCCGGTGGAGCGCCGGGCGATCGTGCACGCCTCGCAGCGGGCGGGGGCGCGGGCCGTCCACCTCATCGAGGAGCCGATGGCGGCGGCGATCGGGGCGGGGCTGCCGGTGGCGGAGCCGCGGGGGTCGATGGTGGTGGACATCGGCGGCGGCACGACGGAGGTGGCGGTGATCTCGCTCGGCGGGATCGTCACCTCGCAGTCCCTGCGGGTGGGCGGGGACCGTCTGGACGCGGCGATCACGGATTTCGTGCGCAAGGAGCACGGGCTGCTGATCGGGGAGCGTACGGCGGAGGACGTGAAGGTCGCGATCGGCTCGGCGTGGCCGGTCCCGGAGGATTCTGATCTGGAGTCCCGTACGTTCCCGGTGCGCGGCCGGGAGAAGGTGGGCGGCCTCCCCCGCACCCTGGCCCTCTCGGCGCGGGAGGTGCGGGCCGCTCTGGACGAGCCGGTGGCGCAGATCGTGGCGGCGGTGCGGGCGACGCTGGAGGAGTGCCCGCCGGAGCTGTCCGGGGACGTGATGGAGCACGGGATCGTGCTGACGGGCGGGGGTGCGCTGCTGCCCGGCCTGGACCTTCGTCTCGCGTCCGCGACGGGGATTCCGGTGTTCGTGGCGGAGGCGGCGCTGGAGTGTGTGGCGGTGGGGGCGGGGCGGTGCGTGGAGGACTTCGACGGGTTGCAGCGGCTGCTGACGGCGAAGTAGGCCCCTCCCCGCCCCTTCCCTAGACCCTCCGGGGGTGCGTTCGTCTGCGGACCGTGCTGGGTTGCTCGCGCAGTTCCCCGCGCCCCTCACATGCGCCCCTGCGGGGCGCCCAGGGGATTGCCGCGGAGCGGCATCTTCAGGGGCGCGGGGAACTGCGCGACCAGTTGGGGACGGCCCGCAGACGAACACCGGGCCGAAAATTACGCCGTCCCCGACGGCAGCGTCGCCTCGACCTCGTACGTCGTCGACGTGCGCCGCGTCGTCAGCGCACCTCCCATGCTCTCCACCCGCTCCCGCATGGAGAACGTGCCCGTCCCCGACGACACCGGCGCCGTGGGCGGCACCGTGGACGGCAGGCGGTTGCGGACGTGGACGTGGAGTTCGCCGCCCCGGACGCCGATCGTCACCGCGACCCCCTCCCCCCACGCGTGCTTCACCGCGTTCGTGAGGCACTCCTGCACCACCCGGTACACCGCCGCCTGGCGCAGCGGGGACAGCCCGTACGCCCTCTGGGCGACCGACAGCGTCACCGGCGTCCCCGCCCGGCGGGTCTCCGCCGCCAGGGACGCCAGGCCGTCCAGGCCCGGGGTGGCGGTCCGCTCGTCCGCCCGCGCCACGATGATCTCGTTGAGCATGTGGTGGGCCCGCCGCGCGGTTTCGGCCAGGGAGTCGAAGTCCTGCTCGTGGGGCCCGCCCAGGGCCCGCCGCGCCCGTACCTCCGCCGTCACCGCCAGCATCGTCAGCTCGCGCCCCACCATGTCGTGGACGTCCCGCGCCACCGACGCCCGCTCGGCCTGCACGGCCTGGAGCGCCTGGAGCTCCCGTACGAGATCGAGGCGGTACGTGGCCACGCCGACCGCCGACGACAGCACCCCCACCGGCACCACGATGCTCAGGTACGAGCTGAGCGAGTCGGCCCGGTGCTCGGGCCAGCCCGGGACGTAGAACAGCGAGCAGGCCACCGCCACGTACAGCACCGTCGCCACCACGGCCGTGCGGCGGCCCCGGAAGCGGCCGAGCGAGTACAGCGCGAACTGGATCAGCGTCAGCTGGTGCAGCCAGCCGAGGAAGACCAGGGCGGCGAGGTAGGGGATCCACGGCCACTTGCGGCGCAGCAGCAGCGTGGCCGAGCCCGCCGCGAGCACCGGCGGCACGGTGGCCCCGGTCAGGGAGTTGTCCGCGGCCGCGAGCCCCGGCACATCGATGATCATCAGCGCGAAGGCGGTCAGCGCGATCAGTACGTCCAGCGCCCGGTCGTCACCCAGCGCGCGCCGCAGCGCGGAGGCGGGGGACGGAGCGTACATGCCTTCCATCATGCAAGGTCTTTGGACCTTTCATGGCTGACTTTCGACCCTTTTGGGGAGCTGATCGCGTGATGTGACCCACGTCGAGCCGGAGCGCGAAGGGGCACGAAAACGGAAAAACCCCGGACCGTTCAACGGTCCGGGGCCCTTCGTCGGCTCGGTTACGCCTGCGGCAGGTTCGCCAGCTGCGTCGTGATCCGGTCGATGTCCGCCTCGGCCTTGGCCAGGCGGGTGCGGATCTTGTCGACCACGTTGTCCGGCGCCTTGGCGAGGAACGCCTCGTTGCCGAGCTTGGCCGTGGCCTGCTGCTTCTCCTTCTCGGCCGCGCCGAGGTCCTTGGCCAGGCGCTTGCGCTCGGCCTCGACGTCGATCGTGCCCGACAGGTCGAGCGCGACCGTGGCGCCCGCGACCGGCAGCGACGCGGTGGCGTGGAAGCCCTCACCGGCCGGCTGGAGGCGCAGCAGCTGGCGGATGGCCGCCTCGTGCGGGGCCAGCGCCGTACCGGTCAGGGTCAGCTCGGCCGGGACCTTCTGGCCGGGCTGGAGGCCCTGGTCGGAGCGGAACCGGCGGACCTCGGTGACGACCTGCTGGACCAGCTCGATCTCGCGCTCGGCGGCCTCGTCGCGGAAGCCACTGTCCTTCGGCCAGTCGGCGACGACGAGGGACTCGCCGCCGGTCAGCGTCGTCCACAGGGTGTCCGTGACGAACGGGACGATCGGGTGCAGGACCCGCAGCATCACGTCCAGGACCTCGCCCAGGACCCGGCCGGAGACCTTCGCCTGCTCGCCGCCCTCGAAGAACGTCGTCTTCGACAGCTCGACGTACCAGTCGAAGACCTCGTCCCACGCGAAGTGGTAGAGCGACTCGCTGAGCTTGGCGAACTGGTAGTCGTCGTAGTACGCGTCGACCTCGGCCACGGTCTTGTTCAGCCGGGACAGGATCCAGCGGTCGACCGCCGACAGCTGCTCCACGGGCGGGAGTTCGCCCTCGACGGTGGCGCCGTTCATCAGCGCGAAGCGCGTCGCGTTCCAGATCTTGTTGGCGAAGTTGCGGGACGCCTGGACCCAGTCCTCGCCGATCGGCACGTCCGCGCCGGGGTTCGCGCCCTTGGCCAGGGTGAAGCGGACGGCGTCCGAGCCGTACGCGTCCATCCAGTCCAGCGGGTCCACCGCGTTCGGGTTGGACTTCGACATCTTCTTGCCGAACTCGTCGCGGACCAGGCCGGTCAGGGCGACGGTGTTGAAGGGCGCCTCGCCGTCCATCGCGTACAGACCGAACATCATCATCCGGGCGACCCAGAAGAAGATGATGTCGTGGCCGGTGACCAGGACGTCCGTCGCGTAGAACTTGTCCAGGTCCGGGGTCTTCTCCGGCCAGCCGAGCGTGGAGAACGGCCACAGGCCGGAGGAGAACCAGGTGTCCAGGACGTCGGGGTCCTGGTGCCAGCCCTCGCCGGTCGGCACCTCGTCGTCGGGCCCGACGCAGACGACCTGACCCTCCGGGCCGTACCAGATCGGGATGCGGTGGCCCCACCACAGCTGGCGCGAGATGCACCAGTCGTGCATGTTGTCGACCCAGTCGAAGTAGCGCTTCGACATGTCCTCGGGGTGGATCTTGACCCGGCCGTCGCGGACCGCGTCACCGGCGGCCTGCGCCAGCGGGCCGACCTTGACCCACCACTGCATGGACAGGCGCGGCTCGACGGTCGTCTTGCAGCGCGAGCAGTGGCCCACCGAGTGGACGTACGGCCGCTTCTCCGCGACGATCCGGCCCTGCTCGCGCAGCGCGCCGACGATGGTCGAGCGGGCCTCGAAACGGTCCAGGCCGAGGAAGGGGCCGTGGACGGTGATGATGCCGTGCTCGTCCATGACGGTCATCGACGGCAGGTTGTGCCGCTGGCCGATCGCGAAGTCGTTCGGGTCGTGGGCGGGCGTCACCTTGACGGCGCCGGTGCCGAACTCGGGGTCGACGTGCGTGTCGGCGACGACCGGGATCGTACGGTCGGTCAGCGGCAGCTTGATCTGCTTGCCGATGAGGTGGGCGTACCGCTCGTCGTCGGGGTGGACGGCGACGGCGGTGTCGCCGAGCATCGTCTCCGCGCGCGTGGTGGCGACGACCAGGGTGTCCTCGCCCTCGCCGTACTTGATCGAGACGAGCTCGCCCGCGTCCTCCTGGTACTCCACCTCGATGTCCGAGATGGCCGTCAGACAGCGCGGGCACCAGTTGATGATGCGCTCGGCGCGGTAGATCAGCTCGTCGTCGTACAGGTTCTTGAAGATCGTCTGGACGGCCTTGGACAGCCCCTCGTCCATGGTGAACCGCTCACGCGACCAGTCGAGACCGGCGCCGAGCCGCTTCAGCTGGCCCAGGATGCGGCCGCCGTACTCGTCCTTCCACTGCCACACGCGCTCGGTGAACGCCTCGCGCCCCAGGTCGTGGCGGGACTTGCCCTCCTCGGCGAGCTGCTGCTCGACCTTGTTCTGGGTGGCGATGCCGGCGTGGTCCATGCCGGGCAGCCACAGGGTCTCGAAGCCCTGCATGCGCTTGCGGCGGGTCAGCGCGTCCATCAGCGTGACCTGGAAGGCGTGCCCCAGGTGCAGGGCGCCCGTGACGTTCGGCGGCGGGATGACGATGGTGTACGGGTCCTTGTCGCTGCCCGCGTCCGCCGTGAAGTAACCGCGCTCCACCCAGCGCTCGTACAGCTCCCCCTCTACCTGGGCCGGCGCGTACTGGGTCGGCAGTTCGGTGGTGGGCGCTGGGTTCTGCTGCTGAGTGTTCTCGGTCACGGGGCTCAGTTTAGAGGTGTCACGGGCCGGTACTGAAACGGGAATCTTTGGTAACGGTCGGGCCCCCGATGCGCCGTACCGCCGGGCCGTCCGCCAGGATGTCGGGATCGGATAAGCATTCCTAGGGGGATTCCCAGCAATGAGCTACAACCAGCCGGGCCCGTACGGCGGCCAGCCCCAGCAGCCCGGCCCGTACGGTCAGCAGCCGCCCCAGCAGCCGTACGGGCAGCCGCAGCCCGGCTACGGCTACCCGCAGCAGCCCCCGCAGGGCGTCCCGCCCCAGCAGGGCTACGGCTACCCGGCCCAGCAGCCCCAGTACGGCCAGCAGCCGCCCTACGGCGCGCCCATGCCGCCGCCCGCCCCGGCCAAGAAGAAGACGGGCCTGATCGTGACGGCCGTCGTGGTCGCGGTCGCGGCCGTCGGCGGTGGCGTGTACTTCCTGACGAAGGGCGGCGGCGCCGGCAACGGCGACGTCTCGGCGAGCACCAAGGGCTACAAGCTGGTGGCGCCGGAGTCGGTCGGCGAGTACAAGAGCTCCGGGTCCTCCTCCGACAAGACGATGACGGACAAGGAGAAGAAGGAAGCCGAGGCGGCGGGGATCAAGGGCCCCACCGAGGTGGGCAGGTCCTACAAGACGGCCGGTGACGCCAGCAACCCGCTGGCCTCCAAGAGGCTGATCTTCGACGGCTACTACGGCGACGTCAGCGACCCGTCGAAGACGCTCGACGCGATGTTCGCGAAGCTCCAGGAGAGCAGCAACGAGGACAAGAAGAGCGGCAAGGACGACACCAAGGTCGAGCTGGTCGGCAGCCCGAAGGCGGTCAAGCCCGCCGGGTTCTCGGGCGCGCTGATGAAGTGCCAGAACGTCAAGGTCACCGACACCAAGAAGTCGAAGTCCTTCGAAGTCCCGGTCTGCATCTGGGCGGACTACAGCACGGTCGGCATCGTCGAGGCGATCGACACCGCGGCCATGCTGGGCACGGGCGGCGGCACGGCCATGCCGACCGACCAGGTCGCCGACCTCGGCGCGAAGCTGTACAACACCGCGCGCGTGAAGAAGTAACCACGAAGCAGTAACGCGAAAACAAGAAGGGCGCCCGGCCGGTTGGAACTCCAACTGGCCGGGCGCCCTTCTGCGTTCGGCTGTCGGCTACGCCGACTTCTCGTGGCGGCCGTCGTTCTTCACGATGCGCGGCTCGCGCGGGACCAGCGTCGGGTTGACGTTGTTGTGGACGACGTCCGAGGTGATGACGACGCGGGCCACGTCCTTGCGGGACGGGACCTCGTACATCACCGACATCAGGACTTCCTCCATGATCGCGCGCAGACCGCGCGCCCCCGTCCCGCGCAGGATCGCCTGGTCGGCGATGGCCTCCAGGGCCGGGCGGTCGAAGTCCAGCTCCACGCCGTCGAGTTCGAAGAGGCGCTGGTACTGCTTGACCAGCGCGTTGCGCGGCTCGACCAGGATCTGGAGGAGCGCCTCGCGGTCGAGGTTGTGGACCGAGGTCAGCACGGGGAGGCGGCCGATGAACTCGGGGATCATCCCGAACTTCACCAGGTCCTCCGGCATGACCTCCTGGAACTGGTCGCTCGCCTCGATCTCCCGCTTGGAGCGGATCGTCGCGCCGAAGCCGATGCCCTTGGCACCCGCCCGGGACTCGATGATCTTCTCCAGGCCCGCGAAGGCACCGCCCACGATGAACAGGACGTTCGTCGTGTCGATCTGGATGAACTCCTGGTGCGGGTGCTTGCGGCCGCCCTGGGGCGGGACCGAGGCCGTCGTGCCCTCCAGGATCTTCAGCAGGGCCTGCTGGACGCCCTCGCCGGAGACGTCACGCGTGATCGACGGGTTTTCGCTCTTACGGGCCACCTTGTCGATCTCGTCGATGTAGATGATTCCCGTTTCGGCCTTCTTGACGTCGTAGTCGGCGGCCTGGATGAGCTTGAGAAGGATGTTCTCTACGTCCTCGCCGACATAGCCCGCCTCCGTCAGCGCCGTCGCGTCCGCGATGGCGAACGGGACGTTGAGCATCCGGGCGAGGGTCTGGGCGAGCAGCGTCTTGCCGGAGCCCGTGGGGCCGAGCAGCAGGATGTTGGACTTGGCGAGCTCGATCGCGTCGTCCCGGCCCTGCGCGCCGCCGTTCTCACCGGCCTGGACGCGCTTGTAGTGGTTGTAGACCGCCACGGAGAGCGCCTTCTTGGCGGGCTCCTGGCCCACCACGTAGCTCTCCAGGAACTCGTAGATCTCGCGCGGCTTGGGCAGTTCCTCCCACCGCACCTCGGAGGACTCGGCGAGCTCCTCCTCGATGATCTCGTTGCAGAGATCGATGCACTCGTCGCAGATGTACACACCGGGGCCTGCGATGAGCTTCTTCACCTGCTTCTGGCTCTTCCCGCAGAACGAGCACTTGAGCAGGTCGCCGCCATCACCGATGCGTGCCACGAGGTGCTTCCCCTTCGCCTGGGAGACGCCACGTTCAGCGGCTCCTGGTGCCTCATATCCGACGGTACCTTGCCTGGCCCCCCGTTCGGGCCCCCCTTGGCGCGGTTCACTTCGACGTGGAACGTCGGGTGCGCCGCGCCAGGGGCTCCGGCTGCGTCAGGCGGCCGCGGCCGACGTCGTCTTGCGGGTCGACACGATCTGGTCGACCAGGCCGTACGCCAGGGCGTCCTCGGCGGTGAGGATCTTGTCCCGCTCGATGTCGTCCCGGATCTTCTCGATCGGCGTGGTGGAGTGCTTGGCCAGCATCTCCTCCAGCTGGCTGCGCATGCGCAGGATCTCGTTGGCCGCGATCTCCAGGTCGGAGAGCTGCTCGCGGCCGGTCTGCGAGGACGGCTGGTGGATCAGCACGCGCGCGTTGGGCAGCGCCATGCGCTTGCCGGGGGTGCCCGCGGCGAGCAGCACGGCCGCGGCGGAGGCCGCCTGACCCATGCAGACCGTCTGGATGTCGGGCTTCACGAACTGCATCGTGTCGTAGATCGCCGTCAGCGCAGTGAACGAGCCGCCGGGGCTGTTGATGTAGATCGAGATGTCGCGGTCCGGGTCCATCGACTCCAGGCACAGCAGCTGCGCCATGACGTCGTTGGCGGAGGCGTCGTCGATCTGCACGCCGAGGAAGATCACGCGCTCCTCGAACAGCTTCGCGTACGGGTCGTACTCGCGCACGCCCTGGGAGGTGCGCTCGACGAAGCGCGGCACGATGTAGCGGTTGTCCACCTGCGGGCCGGTGTAGAGGCCGCTTGCGGAGAGGTTGTTCTGCATGTCGGGGTTCACCATCCTGGTGGCGTTCGGTGGGCTCGGGGGCTTCGGGGGCCGGGGCTGGGGTTCCCCGGCTCGGGGAGGTCCCGCGGGCCCGTGGGGGCCGGGGAGTCTCGTCCGGAGCCGGGGAGAGGGGCTCAGGCCCCGGTGCCGCCGCCGCCCGGAACACCGGCCGCGTGGGCCATGATGTCGTCGATGAGGCCGTACTCCTTGGCCTCCTCCGCCGTGTACCAGCGGTCGCGGTCGCCGTCGCGGATGATCGTCTCGACCGTCTGGCCCGAGTGGTGGGCGGTGATCTCCGCCATGCGCGTCTTCGTACGCAGCAGGTACTCGGCCTGGATCTTGATGTCCGAGGCGGTGCCGCCGATGCCGGCGGAGCCCTGGTGCATCAGGATGTCGGTGTTCGGCAGGGCGAAGCGCTTGCCGGCGGTGCCGCCGGTGAGCAGGAACTGGCCCATCGAGGCCGCCATGCCCATACCGATCGTGACCACGTCGTTCGGGATGTACTGCATGGTGTCGTAGATCGCCATGCCGGCCGTCACCGAGCCGCCGGGGCTGTTGATGTAGAGGTAGATGTCCTTCTCCGGCTCGGCGGCCAGGAGGAGGAGCTGTGCGGTGATCTTGTTGGCGATGTCGTCGTCGACCTGCTGGCCGAGGAAGATGATGCGCTCGTTGAGCAGCCGGTTGTAGACATGGTCGCCGAGGCCACCACCGAGGGACGGCTCGCCGGCGGCGTAAGGCATCAGATTCGTCACGTATCCACCTGCTCGTCTCTGACGGCTTCGGCCGTCTCAGCGTCTTCGTTCAGAGGGCGGGGCTTGCGGCCGACTCACACCGGCTGACTCCACGCCCCCGTATTCATGGACCCTAACGCGCAGGTAGGACAACGCCATCCCGGTTCCCGAACTGTTCGCTCGGAGCGCAAGGTGGTTGAAGCGCGGGCCCGTACGGAACCGGCCATGGGGCGCCTGGGCGCGGGCCGGGTGGGGGTACGCGGAAGGGCCCGGACGCGGCTGCGTCGCGGGCCCCTCCGTACGTACTTCGTACGTGGTCAGACAGTGCCTGCCGTACGAGGTCGGGCCGAGGCTCAGGCCTCGGTCTTCTCCTCGGCACCGCCGTCGACGACGGCCTCGACGGTCTCGGCGGCGGCCTCGACCTCGTCCTCGTCGTCCTCGAGGTCCACGGCCTCGCCGTTGGTGTCGACGACCTTGGCGGCCTCGACGACCACGGCCAGCGCCTTGCCGCGGGCGACCTCGCCGACGAGCATCGGGACCTGGCCGCCCTCGACGACGGCCTGGGCGAACTGGTCGGGGGACATGCCGGAGGAGGCGGCACGGCGCACCAGGTGCTCGGTGAGCTCCTCCTGGTTGACGTTCAGCTTCTCCTTGTTGACGAGCTCGTCGAGGATGAACTGCGTCTTGATGCCCTTGACGGCCGCTTCCTCGGTCTCGGCGTCGAACTCTTCCTGCGTCTTGCCCTGGATCTCCAGGTACTTGGCGAGGTCGAGGCCCATCTGGCCGAGCTGGTGGTGCTCGAGGTTGTGCTTGCGGGTCTGGATCTCGTCCGCGAGGAGCTTCTCGGGGATCGGGACCTCGGTGATCTTCAGCAGCTCGTCGAGCACGCGCTCCTGGGCCTGGGTGGCCTGGTCGAACTGCTTCATGTTCTCGAGGCGCTTGCGGCTGTCGGCCTTGAGCTCGTCGAGGGTGTCGAACTCGGAGGCGAGCTGCGCGAAGTCGTCGTCCAGCTCCGGCAGTTCGCGCGCGGCGACCTGGGTGACCTTGACGGTGACCTCGGAGTCCTTGCCCTCGGCCGAGCCGCCCTTGAGCTGCGAGGTGAAGGTGGCCTCGCCACCGGCCTCCAGGCCCTTGACGGCCTCGTCGATGCCGTCGAGGAGCTCGCCGGAGCCGATGGTGTACGAGACACCCTCGGCGACGCCGTCCTCCAGGACCTCGCCGTCGACCTTGGCCTCCAGGTCGATCGTGACGACGTCGCCGTCCTGGGCGGCGCGCTCGACCGGGGAGGTCGAGGCGAAGCGCTCGCGCAGGTCCGAGACGGCCTTCTCGACGTCCTCGTCGGAGACCTCGACGGCGTCCACGGTGACCTCGATGCCGGAGTAGTCCGGGATCTCGATGGTCGGGCGGATGTCGACCTCGGCGGTGAAGTTCAGCGTCTCGCCGTCCTTCAGCTCCGTGATGTCGACCTCGGGCTGACCCAGCGGGTTCAGCTCGGCCTCGTTGACCGCCTCGGTGTAGAACTTGGGGAGCGCGTCGTTGACGGCCTCCTCCAGCACAGCACCACGGCCGAACCGCTGGTCGATGACTCGGGCCGGGATCTTGCCCTTGCGGAAGCCCTTCACCGTGACCTGCTGGTTGATCTTCTTGTACGCCGCGTCGAGGCTGTCCTTGAGCTCCTCGAAGGGCACCTCGACAGTGAGCCGAACCCGGGTCGGGTTCAGGGTCTCCACGGCGCTCTTCACGGTTCGGTCTCCTTGTGGCTGACTTCTGGGGGTTCTACCCGGTGGCCGACGGCCGCGGGCGGATCGGGCCCGGTTCATCGGATTCATCAGACACACGGGCACGCAGCTTGCATAGTAACCGCAAGCGGGATGCCACCCACAATGTGATCTTGTGCGCGGAAGATCGTGCGAGGCGCGCTGGGGACCTCGGGACCGGCGCGAAGGGCCGCCGGTCGGGGTCGCGAAGGGCTGCTGGTCGGGGTGGCGGGATTTGAACCCACGGCCTTCCGCTCCCAAAGCGGACGCGCTACCAAGCTGCGCCACACCCCGTCGGTGCGACACGTAGGGTACATGCCCGCGGGGAATACGTCGGCCGCTTTGCGACCGGTGCCGCGCGGCCGGATGCGGTGTGCACGCGCGGGGTGTGACCCGCTACGATGCTCTTCGTGCCGCGGTCATTCCTGACCTGCGACGCGACGCACGCGGGCGTAGCTCAATGGTAGAGCCCTAGTCTTCCAAACTAGCTACGCGGGTTCGATTCCCGTCGCCCGCTCCACGGCCTCGGGCCCGGTGACCAGCTCACCGGGCCCGAGGTGTTTTCCGGGGACCCGGCGGACGCGCTCAGAACTTGATCTGGTCGATCGTTTCCGCGAGCGAGTTCAGGAAGCGGTTTATGGACGGTGCCATCCCCGTCGACGCCATGAAGAAACCGAAGAGCGCGGCGACTATGGCCGGGCCGGTCTTGATGGAGCCGCCGCGGATCATCACCACGAGGACGATCGCCAACAGCAGCACCACAGACAGTGAAATGGCCACACTGATCACACCCTTGGTCGGTCCGCCTTGCCGGCCCGGAGTGTGCCGCCGAGCACACCCCGCAGGGTCCATCGTGCCACCAACACCCCTCCAGGTGCTGCCGCCTGACGCATAGCCAATGTATGGATCACGCCAAGCCGAGGAGAGCGCGGACGGTCGCGTATTTCCGGGTGAGGCGGGTCCTGGTGGGCTCGTCGAGGACGGCGAGGCGGGCCGGGTCCGCGTTGTGGGCCAGGTCCGCCTCTTTGACCAGCAGCGCACCCGGGGTGGCGAGGATCCGGGCGGTGTAGGAGGGGAGGTCCTCGCCCTGCTTTTTGGTCACCGCCAGGACCATCTCCCGCACCCCGGGGCCCAGTTCCGCCCCCTCCAGCCACTCCCGCGACACCGCCCCGTCCTCCACCGCGTCGTGCAGCCACGCCGCCGCGATCTGCTCCTGGGTGCCGCCACGCGCGCGCACGCCTTCGGCCACGGCCGCCAGGTGTTCGGTGTACGGGCGGCCCGCCTTGTCCGTCTGGGTGGCGTGGGCCGCCCTCGCGAGCGCTTCGATCTCGGGAAGTGTGAGCATGCCGGTCAGCGTAGGGCCGCGCGGGCCGGGAGGGTCGTGGAGGCGAAGCCCAGGCCCAGGATGCCCGCCGCGAACGAGGCGTAGAGGTAGGGCGGGATGTACGGGTTCTCGCCGGTCAGGCCGTTCGTCATCGGGATCAGCGTCGCCAGGGCTATCGCCGTGCCCAGGATCAGGCCCGCCGACGTGACCAGGAGCGCCTCCCAGCGCACCATGCCCATCACCTGGCGGCGGGTCGTGCCGATCAGGCGCAGGGTGCCGAGCTCGCGGCGGCGGTCCAGGACCGTCATGACCAGCGTGTTCGCCGCCGCGACCGCCGCGAAGCCGCCGAGGACGGCCGCCATGGTCGTGTTGGCCCAGGCGTTCAGGTCACGGTCGACGCTCTTGGCCGTGGCGTAGCCCGCCGCGTCCGTGACCGTCTCGCCGAGCGGTGCCAGGGCAGTGGGCGAAGCCTTGCCCTTCAGTAGGAGTTCCGTCGGCTGGTCCACCGCCGTCGTGTGCGGCGCCAAGTCGGCCTGCGGAAGGGTCACTTGGGACAGGCCCAGGCCCCTGTCGTACGTGGCCACCACCCTCGGGGACGCCTTCGTGCCGTCGGGGAGCAGGATCGGGAAGCGGTCGCCCACGTGCTTGTTCGTGTCGTTCGCCAGGGTCTTGTCCAGGGCGACCGTGCCGGGCTTCAGGGCGTCCAGGGAGCCCTTGCGTACGCCCAGGTCCATGACGCGGGCCAGGTCCGCGCCCGTGCCCGTGAAGCCCTGGGTGGAGAAGGACTGGAGGCTCCCGCCGGCGTGGGCCAGGACGGACGTACGGGTCAGGGCCACCGCCACCTCGACGCCCGGGGTCGCCTTCGCCCGGGTCAGCGCGTCCGAGGTCAGGCCCGAGGGCCCGGTGACCACCCGGTCGGCGACCAGGCCCGCCCGCTGCTGCTTCTCCATGACGCGGTCCTCGCTGGTGTGCAGGAAGACGAGGACGGACGAGAACGCCATGGCCAGGACGATCGGGGTGATCGCGGAGGCCAGTCGGCGGGCGTTCGTGCGGGAGTTGGCGGCCGCCAGCGACGCCGGGGCGCCCGCCGCGCGCAGCGGCAGGCCGAACAGACCGGCGCAGGCGCGCGCGATCAGCGGGCCGAGCAGGGCCACCGCCAGCATGAAGAGCATGACGACGCCGAGGGCCGCGTTCGCCGCGTCCTCGCCCTTCTCGGACGCGGCCACGCCCGAGAGGGCGATGCCGCCGCCGAGGGCCGCCAGGCCCAGGGGCGTACGGATCCAGCCGACCCGCAGCCGCTCCACCGACGCGTCCCGCAGCGCCTCGCCCGGCTTGGTGCGGGACGGGCGGCGGGCCGCCATGTACCCGGCGAACAGCGAGGTCAGTACGGCCGCGCCGACCGCCGCGACCAGCGGGATCCACGACACCGACAGGTCCACGGCCTCCGGGATCGCGCCCTTGTCGCGGAGCTGGCCGAACCACCAGTTCGCGAGCGCGATCCCCGGCAGGCAGCCCAGCGCGCCCGCGAGCGGGGCGACCAGCAGGGTCTCGGTGGCGATGGTGCGCCGGATCTGGCGCGGGGTCGCGCCTATCGCGCGCAGCAGGGCGTACTCGCGGCGGCGCTGGCCGACGGAGAGCGTGACGGTCCCGGCGGCGGTGAAGACGGCGACCATGGTCGCCACGCCGCCGAAGGAGCCGCCGAGCCCGGTCAGCATCTCCTTGGCGAAGGCGAGGCCGGGGGTCTCGACGGCGCCGCGCCCGTCACCGGTGTGCACCTCGGCCGCGTCCCCGAGCCGCTCTTCGACCTGGTCGGCGAGGGTGGCGGCGCTGACGCCGGGCTTGGCGAGCACGGCGATGGCGTCGGCCTTGCCGGGGTGCCCGGACAGAGCCAGGGCCTGGGTGTCGGCGAACCACATGATGCCGGGGGCGTGGGTGGTGCCGGACACCGTGAACTGCCGCTTGCCGGAGGGGGTGTCGACGGTGACCCGGTCGCCGACGGCGGCGCGGTCGCCGGTCACCACTTCGCCGGTACGGGGCGGGGTTCCGGCGGTGAGCTTGGTGCCGGTGAAGGCGGTCGAGCCCCAGCCGTGGGCGGTCGCGGGCGTATTTCCTGTACGTCCGTCGCGTACGGGGAAGGAGACGTCCGCGATCGCGGCGGCCGCGCCGGGGGCCGTCGCGGCGCGGGCCGCCAGGGCCGCGTCGAGCCGCGCCTTGTCCGGCAGGGCGACGGACTCGGTTTCGCGGTCCTCGCCGCTGCCGGTCGTGTAGTGCACCTGCTGGTCGGCGGCGGCGATCACGGGGGCGCCGGCGTAGCGCTCTGCCGGGACGGAGGCGCGTACGCCGGTCTCCAGGAGGATGCCGCAGGCCGAGACGATCATCGCGGCCATGAAGAGGGCGATGAAGGTGCCGGTGAAGGCGGAGGGTTTGAAACGGAGCGCTGCGCGGGCGAGGCCGTTGGGGCGGGTCATGGTGGGTCACTCCTGCGTGTTGCGTGTTGCGTGCTGTGTGTGCGCCTGCGGCGGGCGGATTCCCCACCCCGCCCCTTCCCGAAAGCCCTGGCCGGGCGGCTGTCGTTCGTCTGCGGACCGTGGGTGGCTGGTCGCGCAGTTCCCCGCGCCCCTACAGGGGCGCCCCGCAGGGGCGCATTTAGGGGCGCGGGGAACTGCGCGACCAGTTGGGGACGGTCCGCAGCCGACGAGCCCGGCCGTCCGCCAGAGGACTTTCGGGAAGGGGTGGGGTGGGGGACTTCACGCCGCCACCCCGACGTACGCCGGCGCCGTCAGCGACGTCATCCGGGCCCCGATCTGCGCCGCCGACGCCCCCCGCAGCGCGTCCGCCAGCGCCCCGTCCGCCAGGAACAGCACCTGATCCGCATAGGCCGCCGCAGCGGGATCATGCGTAACCATCACCACCGTCGCCCCCAGACCGTCCACCGCCGACCGCAACAACGCCAACACCTCCCCCGCCGTACGCGTATCCAGCGCCCCCGTCGGCTCATCCGCGAACACGACGTCGGGACGGGTGACCAGCGCGCGGGCGATCGCCACACGCTGCTGCTGCCCGCCGGACAGCTCGCCCGGCCGCCGCTTCCCCTTCCCCGCCAGCCCCACCTGCCCCAGGAGCTCCTCCGCCCGGCGCCGGTCCGGCCGCCGCCCCGCCAGCCGCATCGGCAGCAGCACGTTCTGCTCGACCGTGAGCGACGGCAGGAGGTTGAACGCCTGGAACACGAACCCGAGCCGCGCGCGCCGCAGCTCCGTCAGCTTGTTCTCGCTCATGCCCGTGATCTCGGTCCCGCCGAGCCGTACCGACCCGTCCGTCGGCCGGTCGAGCCCCGCCGCGCACTGCAAGAACGTCGACTTGCCCGACCCCGACGGCCCCATCACCGCCGTGAAGCTCCCGCGCGGCAGCTTGAGGTCGATCCCGCGCAGGGCGTGCACGGCCGAGCCGCCCCGCCCGTACTGGCGCCGCACCCCGCGCAGCTCGACGGCCCAGCCGGGGTCGCCCTCGACGGCCTCGACCCTTGCCGCCCGCCGCTTGCCGCGTCCCAGTGCCATCGTTTTCGACCTCTCCTCGTACGTCCGTTGACCGATGTCTCGAACGTACGGATTCGGGCAGGTCCCGGACCATGGCGGTTCCCGGCGGATCTGGGGTGGGGACACCCCTACCCCCGTACGGGAGTTGTCCCGTTTCCCCTCGCTGGGCGCGGTTGCTTGGTTACGCTCCGCTATGTGACCTGAGAAACTCCGCGAGCCGCTGGAGGCCGCCGTGGTGAACATCCGCACACTGGACCCGAGCGCGTCACCGCTCGACTATTACGGTTCCGAGCTGCGTCGAGAACGCGAACGCGCCGGAATGACGCAGGGGCAGCTAGGGGGCTGCCTGTTCTGCGCCGCGTCCCTGATCGGCCAGATCGAGACCGCGATGAAGGTGCCTACGAGGGACTTCTCCGAGCGGCTGGACGCGGCGCTGGGGACGGAGGGGCGTTTCTCGCGGCTGGTGGGGTTGGTGTTGCGCAGCCAACTGCCGTGTTGGTTCCAGCAGTACGCCGAGATGGAAGCGCGGGCTGCGTACATCAGCACCTACCAGGCTCAGGTGGTGTACGGCCTTCTCCAGACGGAGGATTATGCGAAGGCCATCCTGAACATCGAACAGCCCGACAACCTCGACGCGCTGGTAGCCGCCCGGATGGAGCGGCAACGAATCCTGGCGAAGGACAACCCGCCGGTGCTGTGGGCGGTACTGGACGAGGCGGTGCTGTACCGACCGATCGGCGGCCGCGAGATCATGCGGGATCAACTGGACCACCTGCTGAGCTTCTGCAACCGCCCGTGGGTCCACATCCAGGTGCTCCCCTTCTCGGTCGGTGAACACGCCGCCACCCGTGGATCGTTCACCCTCCTCCGGCTCGACGACGAGCCTGACCTGTTCTATACGGAGAGCTACGACATCGGGCACATGTCCGCCAACGCCCCACTGATCAGGGAGCGTTCAGTCGGTTACGCTCGCTTGCAGGCCACGGCCCTCTCGCCCGAGGACTCGGCCGCATTGATCGCTCGCGTAATGGAGGAACGTTATGGACCTGACGAACGCGCAGTGGCGTAAGTCGAGCTACAGCGGTTCTGGCGGCGGCGAATGTGTGGAATGCGCAACACTCGGCGGCGCGGCCTGGCGTAAGTCGAGCTACAGCGGCGGCGGCGGGGGCGAATGCGTCGAGGTTGCGGATCTCGCCCACACCGTCGCCATCCGCGACTCCAAGCGGCCCGAGGGCGCAGCCCTCACCGTCAGCCCGGCCGCTTTCACCGCCTTCGTACAGAACGTCACGCGTCGCGCCTGATCAGCAGCAGCGCACGGTCGTCGTTGACGTCCTTCGCCACCGCCTCGATCAGGTGCCAGGCCGCGCCCTCGAAGCCCGTCGTGACGTAACGGTCGGCCTCGCCCGTGAGGCGGTCGATGCCTTCCGCGATGTCGCGTTCGGCCGTCTCGACGAGGCCGTCCGTGAAGAGCATCAGTACGTCGCCGGGGCCGAGTGAGCCCTTGACCGGGTGGAACTCGGCCCCGTCGTACACCCCGAGCAGCGGGCCGTCGCCCGACACCTCCTGCCAGCGGCCGGAGCCCGCTTGCAGGTGCAGCGCGGGGAGGTGTCCGGCGGACAGCAGCTCGTAGTCGCCGGAGTCCAGATCCAGGACCAGGTGGATCGAGGTCGCGAAGCCCTCGTCCCAGTCCTGGCGGAGCAGATAGCCGTTGGCCGCCGGGAGGAAGCCGTGCGGCGGCAGCGAGCCGAGCAGCCCGCCGAACGCCCCCGACAGCAGCAGCGCGCGCGACCCCGCGTCCATGCCCTTGCCGGAGACGTCCGTGAGGACGACTTCCAGCGTGCGGTGCCCGTTCGTACGGGCCGCCACGACGAAGTCGCCGGAGAAGGACTGCCCGCCTGCCGGACGCAGGGCCATCTCGCGGTGCCAGCCGCGCGGCAGGCGCGGCAGGGCGGACTGGACGCGGATGCGTTCGCGCAGGTCGAAGAGCATCGTGCCGCCGCGCCGCCAGGGCACGCCGACGCGGGCGCGGAACTGGGCGATGAGGAGGCCGAAGAGGCCGCAGGCGGCGACCACGAGGACCGTGCCGGGGGTGACCCTGGCAGGGCCCTCCGTGTACGGACCCAGTTGTACGGACTCGACGATCAGGGCGACGGCGGCGGCCGCGTACAGACCGAGCAGGCTCGCGGGGCGGAGCAGGACGCCGCCCGCGACGATCGGCAGGGCGAGCGCGCCGGGCGCGCACCAGACCGGGGAGACGAGGGTCGCGGCGGCGATCGCCGGAACGGTCAGGAGCAGGCCCCCGAGCGCGATCCATTCCGAGCCGTCGCCCCGGAAGTAGTCGACCCCGGACTTGCGCAGCGCGATACGTGCCCGGTGCGCGGACTTGCGCCACCGGGCACTGTACGAATCCGCTCCCACGCGACGTGCCATTGCCGGTGACCCTATCCAGCCGACGCCGCCGTGCGCAGGGGGACCCCTCTGGCAGTGCGTTCGAAATCAGGTCGACCGGATGTCATAACCGCTGGTAGTCATGGCGTATGACTGTGGACGTACGTGCTCTGGACCCCTCCGACTTCGACCAGTGGTACGGGGTGGTGGAGCGGGTGTTCGGGGCGACCCCGGAGGATCCGGAGCTGGAGGAGTTCTGGCGCACGGTGATCGATCCGGCGCGCTGCCTGGCGGCGTACGAGGGGTCGACCGTCGTCGGCACCACCCAGACCTTCGCGCTGCCGATCTCGGTGCCGGGCGGCGGGTTTGTGCCGACCGGGGCGGTCAGCGCGGTCGGCGTCGCGGCGACGCACCGCCGGCGCGGGATCCTCACGTCGATGATCCGGAGCCAGCTGGACGTCCTGCGCGAGGAGGGCGTCCCGCTCGCCGTCCTCACGGCGTCCGAGCCGGGGATCTACGGGCGGTACGGGTTCGGCCTCGCCACCCAGCAGATGAGCCTGGAGATCGACTCGTCGCGGGTGCGGGTGGAGGTGCCGGAGGGCGGGGAGGACGTGACCCTGCGGTACGCGTCCCTCGCCGAGGCCGCGTCGGTGTGCGAGGCCGTTTACGGGCGTGCGGTGGGGACGCGCGCGGGCATGTTCCTGCGCACGCCGGCCTGGGAGGGGCATCCGCTCCTCGACCCGGTGGGGATGCGGGACGGGGGGTCGCCCGCGCAGTGCGTGCTGGCCTCGCGGGGCGACGAGGTCGTGGGGTACGTCCGCTTCCACACGAAGCCGGTGTGGGACGCGGCGGGCCCGAAGGGCGTGGTGACGCTGCGGGACATCAACGCGGACTCGCCCGCCGTGTACGGGGCGCTGTGGCGGTTCCTGTGCGACATCGACCTGATGTCGACGGTGAAGGCGGGGAACCGGCCGGTGGACGACCCGCTGCTGCATCTCGTGTCCGATGTGCGGCGGTGTGGGGTACGGGTGCGGGACGGTCTGTACGTGCGCCTGGTGGACGTGGGCGCCGCTCTGTCCTCCCGCTCCTACTCGTCCCCCGTGGACCTCGTCCTCGACGTCTCCGACTCGTTCTGCGGGTGGAATGCGGGGCGGTGGCGGTTGAGTGGGGACGGGAAGGGGGCGGTGTGCTCGCGCACGGCGGACGCGGCGGATGTGGCGCTGTCGGCCCGGGACCTTGGCGCGGCCTTCCTGGGCGGCGTGTCCCTCTCCGCCCTGGCCTCGGCGGGCCGAGCCCGAGAGCTCAGGGAGGGCGCCCTGGCGGAGGCGAGCGCGGCGTTCACCACACCGCTGGCCCCGTGGCTGCCCCACGGCTTCTAGGGGTTTGAGCCCCCACCCCACCCCTTCCCTAAACCCTCCGGGGGTGGGTGGGGGGTGACGCTCCCGGGGGCGGGGCCTGCGGCCCCTGCACCCCGCCGCTTCGCGTTCGTCTGCGGACCGTCCCCAACTGGTCGCGCAGTTCCCCGCGCCCCTAAGATGCCGCTCCGCGGCAATCCCCGCTTTTAGGGGCGCGGGGAACTGCGCGACCAGCCCGCCACGGTCCGCAGACGAACTCAGGGGGTCTGGGGGCGCAGCCCCCAGCAGCCCACCCTGACCCACCACCCGGCCGCCCGCCCAGGGCTTTCGGGAAGGGGCGGGGTGGGGGTCTCTTCCGTTACGCGCGCGGCTGGCAGCTGGGGCACCAGAACAAGTTGCGGGCCGACAGGTCCGCCGTGCGGATCTCCGTACCGCAGATGTGGCACGGCAGCGTCGCGCGGCGGTACACGTACACCTCTCCGCCGTGGTCGTCCACCCGCGGCGCACGCCCCATCGCCTCCGGCATGTGCTCCGGACGCACCGTATCGATCCGGTTCAGGCGCACACCCTCCCGCATCAGCAGCACCAAGTCCGCCCACATCGCGTCCCACTCCGCACGCGACAACGAGCGACCCTCCCGGTACGGGTCCACCCCGTGGCGGAACAGGACCTCCGCCCGGTACACGTTCCCGACCCCCGCGATGACCTTCTGGTCGAGGAGGAGTGCCGCGATCGTCGTGCGGCTCCGCGAAATCCGGGCCCAGGCTTTCTCGCCGGTGTCGGCGGACCGCAGCGGATCCGGCCCCAGACGGGCATGTATGGACGCCTTCTCCGCGTCCGTGATCAGCGCGCAGGTCGTGGGCCCGCGAAGGTCCGCGTACCCACCCGGACCGGTCAACCGCAGACGTACCGTCTCCGTCGGCGGCGGCACCGCCCCCGTACCCAGCGCGTACTTACCGAACAGCCCCAGGTGGATGTGGATCCAGCCGACCGCCTCACCGAAGCCCAGGAACAGGTGCTTCCCGTGCGCCTCCGCGCACTCCAGCACCTGCCCGTCCACCAGCGCCGCCCCGTCCGAGAACTTCCCCTGCGGGCTGGACGCGCGTACGCGGCGGCCGCCGAACCACTGCTCGTGGTCGGCGGCCAGCCGGTGGATCGTGTGACCCTCGGGCATCGCGCGGGGTCAGGCCTGCGGGTGGTGCGCGGGGATCTCGGGGAGCTCGCCCGTCGTCTCGTACCGCGACAGCATCTCGATACGGCGGGTGTGGCGCTCCTCACCCGAGTACGGGGTGTTCAGGAAGATCTCGACGAACTTGGTCGCCTCTTCCTGGGTGTGCATCCGGCCGCCGACGGAGATCACGTTCGCGTCGTTGTGCTCGCGGCCCAGCGCCGCCGTCTGCTCGCTCCAGGCCAGGGCCGCACGGACGCCCTTCACCTTGTTCGCGGCGATCTGCTCGCCGTTGCCGGAGCCGCCGATCACGATGCCCAGCGAGTCCGGGTCCGCGGCCGTCTTCTCGGCGGCACGCAGGCAGAACGGCGGGTAGTCGTCCTGGGCGTCGTAGATGTGGGGACCGCAGTCGACGGGCTCGTGGCCGTGGGCCTTGAGCCACTCGACCAAGTGGTTCTTGAGTTCGTATCCGGCATGGTCTGAACCGAGGTACACGCGCATGCCCACGAGTGTGGCATGCGATCCGGCGGGCAGGGTTCATCGGGGTGAGGCCCGGTAAGGACCTTGGTCCCGGAGAACTGATGACCTTGTTCCCCTCATCACGATTCGGAGTCAGGCCTTCCGTACCTGGGAGTACCGGGCTTCAATGCGTTGGTTCGTAACCCGAGCGACCCTTAGACCTAAGGATTCGTCCATGACCTCGCAACCCTCCCTTGCGAAGGAAGAAGGCCGACCGGGCGATCCCGGAACGCCCGACTCCCCCGTCGTCGGCGCCCCGCACGGCTCCAACGGCCTCCAGGCCGGTCTCAAGAACCGTCACCTCTCGATGATCGCCATCGGCGGCGTCATCGGAGCGGGGCTCTTCGTCGGCTCCAGCTCCGGCATCGCCGCGGCCGGTCCCGCCATCCTGCTCTCGTACGCGCTCGTCGGCCTCATGGTCGTCTTCGTGATGCGGATGCTCGGCGAGATGGCCGCCGCCCGGCCGACCTCCGGCTCCTTCTCGGCCTACGCCGACCAGGCGCTCGGCCGCTGGGCCGGGTTCTCCATCGGCTGGCTGTACTGGTTCTTCTGGGTCGTGGTGCTCGCCGTCGAGGCGACCGCCGGAGCGAAGATCCTGCACGGCTGGGTCGGGGCGGTCCCGCAGTGGGGCTGGGCGCTGATCGTGATGATCGTGCTGACGGCCACCAACCTGGTGTCGGTCTCCTCGTACGGAGAGTTCGAGTTCTGGTTCGCCGGGATCAAGGTTGTCGCTATTGGGGCCTTTGTTGCCATCGGTCTGCTGGCCGTCTTCGGGATTCTTCCCGGGTCCGACAACCCCGGTGACGGGTTCGCGCATCTCACCGACGCCGGTGGATTCATGCCGAAGGGGGCCGGGGCCATCCTCACCGGTGTCCTGATGGTCGTCTTCTCCTTCATGGGCAGCGAGATCGTCACCCTGGCCGCCGGCGAGTCCGAGGACCCGCAGCGCGCCGTCACCAAGGCCACCAACAGCGTGATCTGGCGCATCGGCGTCTTCTACCTGGGCTCGATCCTCGTCGTCCTGTCGCTCCTCAAGTGGAACGACCCGGCGATCGTCAAGGACGGCTCGTACGTCGCGGCGCTCAACTCGATCGGCATCCCGCACGCGGGCCAGATCATGAACGTGATCGTGCTGACGGCGGTGCTGTCCTGCCTCAACTCCGGCCTGTACACCGCCTCCCGCATGGCGTTCTCGCTCGGCCAGCGCGGTGACGCGCCGCGCGCCTTCGCCCGTACCAACGCGCGGGGCGTGCCGCAGGCGGCCATCATCGGCTCGGTCCTCTTCGGATTCGTGGCCGTCTTCTTCAACTACAAGTGGCCCGACACCGTCTTCGACTTCCTGCTGAACTCGTCCGGCGCGGTCGCGCTGTTCGTGTGGCTGGTCATCTGCTTCACGCAGCTGCGGATGCGCGGGATCATCCTGCGCGAGACGCCGGAGAAGCTGACGGTGAAGATGTGGCTCTTCCCGTATCTGACGTGGGCGACGATCGCGATGATCTCCTTCGTGCTCGTCTACATGCTCACCGATGACGCCGGGCGCAAGCAGGTGCTGCTGTCCCTGCTGGTCGCGGCGATCGTCGTGGCGATCGCCGTGGTGCGCGACTTCATGCAGCGCGGCACGGTCGTCGAGCTCGCCACCGCTACCGCTCAGAGCGGTGTGAACGACGAGGTCACCGCGGAGTAGGTGCGCAGGGCGTCGTCCTCGGTGGCGGCGAGGTACCAGATGTTGACCTGGTACGACTTGCCGCCCTCGTCGAAGCCCATCTGGCGGGCCTTCCAGGGGTCGCCGTCCTGAGTGAAGTAGCAGTCCCAGACGACGGCCGGGCGGCCGTTGAAGGTGGTCCGCTCCAGTCGGATGTTCCGGTAGCCCGGGACGTCGTGGGAGCCCTGTTCGGCCGTCTGCCACTGGGTCAGGAGATCGCCGCCGCGTACGAGTGCGTACGAGGCGGCGATCTCCTGTTTTCCGCCGGGGGCGTGGTAGTGGATGTTGGACGGGCTCTTGGCGGTCCGCGTCCAGCCCTTGGGGGGTGCCCAGGCGAAGCCGGTCTCGCCCCTGGTGCCGGGGGGTGGGGAGCTGGGGGGACGGGAGGTGCCGGCGACGGTGGGGCTGCTTGCGCTGCCGGATGCCTTGTTGTTGTCGCCTGTGCCGTGGGTTGTGGCCAGGACGACCGCTATGGCTGTGGCTGTGGTTACTGCTGCGGCGGCGGTGAGGGCTAGGCGGCGGCGGTTCCCCCACCCCGCCCCTTCCCGCTGTGACATTTGCGGCTCCGCCGCGTGGCCTCCGGGGGTGGGGGTGGGCTGAGGTGGGAGGGGAGGGAGGGGTGTTTCTGGGGGCTGCGCCCCCAGACCCCCAGCGGGGGCTCCGCCCCCTGCGCCCCCGGTGGGAGGTGGGGGGAGCGTGGCCGCGCCCGGCCCCCCTTCGGGGCTCTGCCCCTGGGAGGTGGGTGGGGGGAGCGTCGGTGCCCCGGGCCCTCCGGTGGGGGGTGGGGGCAGCGTGGACGCTCCAGCCCCTGCCTCCCAGGCTGGGCGCTGGCTCGGGCCCGGCTCGGGGGGCGGTGTCTCCCGTACTGGCGTGTGGGCCGGGACCGCCAACGTCGGAGTGCGGGCCAGGATTGTTGGCGGGGCCGCTATCGGCATCAGGAGCGTCGTCAGGGCGGCCAGGGTCGGGCGGTCGTCCGGGGTCTTCACCAGGAGCGACGCCAGCACCGGCGCCAAGGGGCCCGCCGAGTCCGGGAGTTCGGGCTCCTCGTACAGGACCGCGTGCAGTGTCGCCAGCGTCGTCTCGCGGGCGAACGGGGACTGGCCGCCCACCGCCGCGCACAGCGTCGCGCCAAGCGACCACAGGTCCGACGCCGGGCCCTGGGGCCTGCCGCCCACCCGTTCCGGCGCCATGTAGTCCGGCGAACCGACCAGCATCCCCACCACCGTCAGCGCCGTCGCGTCCTGGATCGCCGCGATGCCGAAGTCCGTCAGGACCACCCTTCCTGTGCGGCTCAGGAGCACGTTGCCTGGTTTTATGTCCCTGTGGAGGACTCCTACCGCGTGTACCTCCTTCAGCGCCTCCACCAAGCCCAGTCCGATCCTCGCCGCCTCGCGCGGGGTCACCGGGCCGTCCTCCACCAGAAGTTGCTCCAAGGAGCGCGAGTCCACCAGCTCCATCACGATCCAGAGGCGGTCGGACTCCTCCACCACGTCGTAGACGCGCACCACATTGGGATGGTCGATACGGGCCGTCGCCCGCGCCTCGCGCAGGGTGCGTTCGCGGCGGATGCGGCTGTCCTCGGCGTCCAGGTCGTTCATCCGCATCTCTTTCACGGCGACCTGGCGGTCCAGGATTTCATCGAACGCCCGCCACACCCGCCCCATTCCACCCTGGCCGATCGTGACGTCGAGTCGGTATCGCCCCGCGACCAACAGCCCCCGAATTCCCGGCATTACCGCCCGCCCCCTCAGCACCTGGTGCGACCAGGACAGAAACACGAACTTGCCACCATCACAGCATAATTCCGCGAAATCTTGTGGGACCCTTCTCAGCACTGCTCTCAGTACGCCAGCCGCCCAACTCGGCTGAGGGGGATGGGGAAATGCGTTCGAAGAAACACTGGGGATCCGTGGCCGCCGGTCTTTTCGCCGGGCTGCTCGTTCTGCCTCTGGGAGCGTCGGCCTTTGCCGCCGATCCCACACCCGGTAGTGATCAGGGCGGATCGCCTGGGCCCAGCGCCCCGGCCGAGCTCAAGATCTCCACCGAGCTGCCGAAGGAAATCAAGGTCGCCAATTCCTCCGGGAAAACCACTCTCACCGCGAAAATCATCAACAAGGGCACCAAGGACACCGGCCAGATCACCCTTACCGTCCTCGGTCTCGACGGTATGCGGATCACCGGTGTGGACGGGTGCGTAACCGTTCCCGAGAACAAACTACCGAAGGGCACCAACACCGGATTCGCCTGTGTCATCGACAACTTGGGCGCCGGTGCCGACAAGTCGTACAGCGTCTCCGCCACGTACGACCTGAACAAGACCGGGAAGATCTGTCTGCCTGTCACCGAAGGCACCAGCGAGAAGCTGCTGTGGCAGCAAGGGCCCGTCCCCTTCGGGACCACCAAGCCCACCCCCAACGCCCCCGACACCCCGCTCCTGCTCGGCACCGACAACGTGCCCGCCGCCCCGCCCGGCGGCTCCGCCAGCCCGACCCCGGCCCCGTCCACACCCGGCACCCCCGCCCCGACCCCGCCGTCCCAGCTCCCCAAGACCGGCGTCAACGACGGCGTACTGCCGCTCCTCGCGGCCGCCGGCCTGCTCCTCTTCGTCGGCACCACCGGCATCTGGTGGGCCAACACCCGCCATCACCGCAGGCGTACGCACTGATGAGCATGTGAATGCGAAAAGGGCCCGGACGCGCTCAGCGCGTCCGGGCCCCCTTATGACGGTGCCTACTTGCCGCCCGCGAACTTCCACGCCGTCGGCAGCGCCCCCATCGCCAGCGCCGCCTTCAGCGCGTCGCCCAGCAGGAACGGGGTCAGGCCCGCCGCGACCGCCTGGTTCAGGGACATGCCGGTCGAGGCCGCCAGGTACGGGACGCCGACCGCGTAGATGATCGCCGAGCCGAGGACCATCGTGCCCGCCGTGCGCGCCACCGAGCGGTCGCCGCCGCGGCGGGCGAGGGCGCCCACGACAGTGGAGGCGAGCAGCATGCCGAGCACATAGCCGAAGGACGCGCCGCCCGCGCCCGAGGTGCCGCCCGCGAACCACGGCATCCCGGACATGCCGATCAGCGCGTACAGCCCGAGCGAGAGGAAGCCGCGGCGGGCGCCGAGCGAGGTGCCGACCAGCAGGGCCGCGAAGGTCTGGCCGGTGACCGGGACCGGGGAGCCCGGGACGGGCACGGCGATCTGGGCGGCCACGCCGGTGAGCGCCGCGCCGCCGAGCACCAGGGCGACATCGCGGGTGCGGGCGCCGGGCAGCAGATCGGCGAGGACCTTTCCGGTACGGGGTGCGGCAGGGGCGGTGACAGTGGTCGTGGCCATCGGGGGCTCCGCGAGGTCGGGGACGGGCAGATACGTGCTGAGGACATACGTGCTGGGGACAACGGTGACGTTAGCCGAGGGATTCTCACTCGATCACCATCAGCGGCCCACAAAGCGGCGGTTGGGGCCTTGGTGGAGATCGCACAAAGGCCGGACTGCTTCCGTCCGTTGACGTGACCCTCGTCACTGCGCCGATGAGGAGTACGGGTGGTTTTGCGGATCGGGGCGGGGCTCGGGGAGACTGTAGGTTCCCTATAAACGATCAGTTGCTGATCCGAGAGTGACGAGCGCCATGCACGACGGCAAGACCACGGCCGGGGCCACCGCCGCCGACACCGCCTCGGTGGACGCCGAGCCGCTGTCCCACGGGCTGAAGCAGCGCCATCTGACCATGCTGGGCCTGGGCGGGGTGATCGGCGCCGGTCTCTTCGTGGGGTCGAGCGCCGGGATCGCCGTGGCGGGGCCGGGGATCGTCGTCTCGTATCTCATCGCGGGCGCGATCGCGATGCTGGTGATGCGGATGCTCGGCGAGATGTCGTCGGCGATGCCCGCCTCGGGGTCGTTCTCGGTCCACGCCGAGCGGGCGCTCGGCCGGTGGGCCGGGTTCAGCGTCGGCTGGCTGTACTGGTTCCTGCTGGTGGTCGTCCTCGCCGTGGAGGCGACGGGCGCGGCCCAGATCGCGCACGGCTGGGTGCCGGGGATGCCGCAGTGGGCCTGGGTCCTGGTCTTCATGGTCGTCTTCACCGGCGCCAACCTGGCGGCGGTGAAGAACTTCGGCGAGTTCGAGTTCTGGTTCGCCACGCTCAAGGTCGGCGCGATCGTGCTGTTCCTGGCGCTGGGGCTGCTGGCCGTGTTCGGCGTGCTGCCCGACACCGACCCGGTCGGGTTCACCAACCTCACCGGGCAGGGCGGCTTCCTGCCCAACGGCTGGGACGGCGTGGTCTCCGGCGTCCTCGCGGTGATCTTCGCGTTCGGCGGCCTCGAGGTCGTCACCATCGCGGCCGCCGAGTCGGACGACCCGGTGCGCGCGGTCGGCCGCGCGGTGCGCAGCGCGGTCTGGCGCATCCTCTTCTTCTATGTCGGCTCGATGCTCGTCATCGTGACCCTGCTGCCGTGGACCTCGATGCAGCCCGGCCACAGCCCGTACGTCGCCGTGCTCGACTCCATCGGCGTCTCCGGCGCCGGGCAGATCATGAACGTGGTGGTCTTCGTGGCCCTGCTCTCCGCGCTCAACGCCAACCTCTACGGCTCCTCGCGGATGGTCTTCTCGCTGGCCGAGCGCGGCGAGGCGCCGAAGGGGCTGCTGAAGGTGGCGGGCGGGGTGCCCCGGCGCGCGGTGCTGGCGTCGGTGGCCTTCGGGTTCGTCTCGGTGCTGCTCAATCTGAAGTGGCCCGACTCGGTCTTCCTCTACATGCTCAACGCGGTCGGCGCGGTGCTCCTGTTCGTGTGGGGCCTGATCGCCGTCTCGCAGCTGCGGCTGCGCCGCCGGATCGAGCGCGAGGCCCCGGAGCGCCTCACCCTGCGGATGTGGGCGTTCCCGTATCTGACGTGGGCGGCGCTCGCGGCGATGGCGGCGGTGCTCGTCCTGATGCTCCTCGACGACGACGCCCGCCCCCAGGTGCTGTGGTCGGCGGGTGCGACGGCCGCGGTGCTCGTGGTCGCGTTCGTACGGGAGTGGCGTACGAGGGCGGGGACCGTTGAGGCGGCCGGAACAGCCGACCGATCGTCAGGTCGGTAGTTACGGGCGGGTTTGGCGGGACCCACGAGGACGGAAGTGTGCATTCCGTGGACAAGATGTGCGCAGAGCTTCACGCTGTGTGAGTCGAGTGTCCGGATAGCGGTCTGGTGTTCCCTCTGAGCGGTGCCGCACCCAGACTGTGGCTCCCGCTCCCCGTCTCAGCTACTGAACAGGGCCTGCCCATGTCCCGGACAAACGCGCCCGCGACGACCGACGCGCAGCCGAAGGTCGACTCCCCCCTCACCCACGGCCTCAAGCAGCGCCATCTCTCGATGATCGCCCTCGGCGGCGTCATCGGCGCCGGGCTCTTCGTCGGCTCCGGTGCCGGAATCGCCGCCGCCGGGCCCTCGATCATCCTCGCGTACGGCATCTCCGGCGCGCTCGTCATGCTCGTGATGCGCATGCTGGGCGAGATGTCGGCGGCCAACCCCGCATCGGGCTCCTTCTCCGTGCACGCCGAGCGGGCCATCGGCCCCTGGGCCGGTTTCACCGCCGGCTGGGCGTTCTGGGTGCTGCTCTGCGTGGCGGTCGGCCTGGAGGGCATCGGCGCCGCCAAGATCGTCACCGGTTGGCTGCCCGGTACGCCCGAGTGGGCCTGGGTCGCGCTGTTCATGCTCGTCTTCACCGCCACCAACCTGGCGGCCGTGAAGAACTTCGGCGAGTTCGAGTTCTGGTTCGCCGCGCTCAAGGTCGCCGCGATCACCCTCTTCCTCGTCCTCGGCCTGCTCGCCATCCTCGGCGTCCTGCCGGACACCCCGGCCCCCGGCACCTCGAACCTCACCGGCGAGGGCGGATTCCTGCCCAACGGCTCCGAGGGCCTGGTGCTCGGACTGCTCGCCTCCGTCTTCGCGTACGGCGGTCTGGAGACGGTCACCATCGCGGCCGCCGAGTCCGAGAAGCCGGTCCAGGGCGTCGCCCGCGCGGTGCGCACGGCCATGTGGCGCATCGCCGTCTTCTACATCGGCTCGATGGCGGTCATCGTCACGCTGGTGCCCTGGAACGACAAGACCGTGGTGGAGAAGGGCCCGTACGTGGCGGCGCTCGACCACCTCGGCATCGACGGCGCCGGGCAGATCATGAACGTGGTCGTCCTGGTCGCCCTGCTCTCCGCGATGAACGCCAACATCTACGGCGCGTCCCGCATGGCGTACTCGCTGGTCGACCGGGGCCAGGGCCCCAAGGCGCTCGGCCGGATCTCCGGCGGCGTGCCGCGCGTCGGGGTGCTGTGCTCCTCGGTCTTCGGCTTCGGGTGCGTGCTGCTGAGCTACTGGCGGCCGGACGACGTCTTCCCCTGGCTGCTGAACATGATCGGCGCGGTGATCCTGGTCGTCTGGATCTTCATCGCCGTCTCCCAGCTGCTGCTGCGCCGGCGCACCGAGCGCGAGACGCCGGAGAAGCTGGTGGTGCGGATGTGGCTGTACCCGGGGCTGACCTGGGTGGCGCTGGCGGCGATGGCCGGGATCTTCGTCCTGATGGCCCGTCAGTCCGACACCCGCGACCAGCTGATGGCGACGGGCGTACTGACGGTGGTCCTGGCCGTCATCGGCTACGCCCGCCAGCGCATGGGAGCCCGCCAGGAGGCCTGAGCCGCCCTGCCCCTAGTCCGCGCGAAGCCCTGCGTCCGGAGGTCCTAGACCTCGGGACGCAGGGCTTTTTGCTGAGGTCACCCTTAGCTGCGACAGCGCATACCTGCTGGTAGCGTGCACTTGCACATCAATTGCAACAAGCAGTCGGAGGGGCTTCGGACATGGCCATTTACACGCTTCCTGAACTTCCGTACGACTACGCCGCGCTCGAACCCGTCATCAGCCCGGAGATCATCGAGCTGCACCACGACAAGCACCACGCGGCGTACGTGAAGGGCGCGAACGACACCCTGGAGCAGCTCGCGGAGGCCCGCGACAAGGACGCCTGGGGCTCGATCAACGGCCTGGAGAAGAACCTCGCGTTCCACCTCTCCGGCCACATCCTGCACTCGATCTACTGGCACAACATGACCGGCGACGGCGGCGGCGAGCCGCTCGACAAGGACGGCGTCGGCGAGCTCGCGGACGCCATCGCCGAATCCTTCGGCTCCTTCGCCAAGTTCAAGGCCCAGCTGACCAAAGCGTCCGCGACGACGCAGGGTTCGGGCTGGGGCGTCCTCGCGTACGAACCGGTCAGCGGCCGTCTCGTCGTCGAGCAGATCTACGACCACCAGGGCAACGTCGGCCAGGGCTCCACCCCGATCCTGGTCTTCGACGCCTGGGAGCACGCCTTCTACCTCCAGTACAAGAACCAGAAGGTGGACTTCATCGAGGCGATGTGGCGCGTCGTCAACTGGCAGGACGTGGCGAAGCGTTACGCCGCCGCCAAGGCCGCCGGGAACAACCTGCTGCTCGTCCCGTAGGGCCGTACCCGGCTCTGCCCCCAGATCGTCCTGCTCGTGATCGTCTTCTCAACCTTCACTTGCGGACGGAAACACGGACGGCCCCCGCGAGGACGTGACTCGCGGGGGCCGTTCGCGTGCGCGCATCCGTGCGCCGGTGCAGTGCGCCGGTGCTTCACCCCTTCACCCCGGCCCCGTTGTCAGTGGCGGGTGCCATGCTCGGAGCCATGGACACACAGGAGTTCTGGACGCTCATCGACGACGCCCGCGCGCAGGTGGCACACGCGGCGGACGCCGAGGCGGTCGCGGCGCGGGCCGCGGACCTGCTGTCGGCCCGGCCGGTCGCCGAGATAGTGGCATTCCAGCAGGTCTTCTGGGACCTGATGGCCGCCTCCTACCGCCAGCCGCTCTGGGCCGCGGCGTACACGATCAACGGCGGGTGCTCGGACGACGGGTTCGACTACTTCCGGGGCTGGCTGATCGCGCAGGGGCGCGAGGTGTTCGACCGCGCGGTGGCGGACCCGGACGCGCTGGCGGGCCTGACGGCGGTGCGGGACGCGGCGGTGGAGGGCTGGGAGATGGAGTGCGAGGAGGCGCTCGGCATCGCCTGGGACGCGCATCTGGCCGCGACCGGCAAGGAGCTGCCCGGCGACAGCTTCACGATCCGCTACCCGGAGCTGGACCCGGGCTGGGACTTCGACTTCGACGACACGGGGGAGATAGCGAAGCGCCTGCCGCGGCTGGCGGCGCTGTACGGGGAGTAGACCGGCGGTGCGGCACGGCCCCGCGCGTGCGTGACGCGCGGGGGCCGTGACACCGGGGGCCGGATCAGTCGAAGATCGGGCCCTGGGTGCGCGTCCGCTTGATCTCGTAGAAGCCCGGGGTCGAGGCGACCAGGAGCGTGCCGTCCCACAGGCGCGCGGCGGCCTCGCCCTTGGGGGCCGGGGTGACGACCGGGCCGAAGAAGGCGATCTGCTCGCCGTCCGCGCCGGGCACGGCGATGACCGGGGTGCCGACGTCCTGGCCGACCTTGTCTATGCCCTCCTTGTGGGAGGCGCGCAGCTCCGCGTCGAACTCGTAGGCGCTGTTGTCGACCTCCGCGTAGTCGGCGAGCTCGGCGGGCAGGCCCGCCTCCTCCAGGGCGGCGACGATGACCTCGCGGCCGGAGCCGAGGTCCTGGTTGTGGAAGCGGGTGCCCAGCGCGGTGTACAGCTTGCCGAGCACCTCCTCGCCGTGCTTCTGCTGCGCGGCCATGACGACCTGGACCGGGCCCCAGGCCCGGGTCGTCAGGAACTCGCGGTAGGAGTCGGGCAGCTCGTCGAGCTTGTCCTCGTTGAGGACGCCCAGGCTCATCACGTGCCAGCGGACCTCCACGTCACGGACCTTCTCGACCTCCAGCATCCAGCGGGACGTCATCCAGGCCCAGGGACAGAGCGGGTCGAACCAGAAGTCGACAGGGGTCTTCCCGGTCTGGGGCACGGTCTCGGACATGTCTCTCCTCATCGGGGCACGCTCGGTTGATCGAGGAAGGGAACGCCTCCGGCCACCCGCCGCATTCCCGCGTGTCCGGGGCCCGGCGGGCATGGCAGGATCGGTGCTGTTCGAACGAGACACGAAGGAGTGCCCGTGCCCGGAGAGAATCTGTCCCGCGACGAGGCCCGTGAGCGGGCAGATCTGCTGTCCGTCGACGGGTACGAGGTCGCCCTCGATCTGCGGTCCGCGATCGGGGACGCCCCGGACGGGCCGCGTACGTTCCGGTCGGTCACCACGATCCGGTTCCGCTGCGCGCGGCCGGGCGCGGAGTCCTTCGCGGACCTGGTGGCGCCGTCGGTGAACGCGGTGACCCTGAACGGCAAGCCGCTGGAGGTGGCCGCGGTCTTCGACGGCACCCGGGTGGCGCTGGCGGACCTGGCCGCGGAGAACGTGCTGGTGGTGGACGCGAACTGCGCGTACAGCCGGACCGGCGAGGGTCTGCACCGCTTCGTCGACCCGGAGGACGGCGAGGTCTACCTCTACACGCAGTACGAGCCGGCCGACTCCCGGCGGGTGTTCGCGAACTTCGAGCAGCCCGACCTGAAGGGCTCCTTCCGTTTCGAGGCGACGGCCCCCGAGGGCTGGACGGTCTGGTCCAACGGCGAGGGCGCCCGGGGCGAGGACGGGGTCTGGCGGTTCGCCGAGACCAAGCCGATCTCCACGTACATCACGTGCGTGGTGGCCGGGCCGTACCACTACGTGACGGACACCTACCGCCGCACGTTCGACGACGGCACCACCCTGGAGATCCCGCTCGGCGCGATGTGCCGCAAGGGCCTGGCCCGGCACTTCGACGCGGACGACGTGTTCCTCGTCACCAAGCAGGGCTTCGACTTCTTCCACGACCAGTTCGACTACCCGTACCCGTTCGGCAAGTACGACCAGGCCTTCGTGCCGGAGTACAACCTGGGCGCGATGGAGAACCCGGGCCTGGTGACCTTCCGCGAGGAGTTCATCTTCCGGGGCAAGGTGACGCAGGCGGCCTACGAGCGGCGCGCCAACGTCATCCTGCACGAGATGGCGCACATGTGGTTCGGCGACCTGGTCACCATGCAGTGGTGGGACGACCTGTGGCTGAAGGAGTCCTTCGCCGACTTCATGGGCAGCTTCTCGCAGGTCGAGGCGACCCGGTTCACCAACGGCTGGATCACCTTCGCCAACGGCCGCAAGTCCTGGGCGTACCGCGCGGACCAGCTGCCGTCCACGCACCCGATCACGGCCGACATCCGTGACCTGGAGGACGCCAAGCTCAACTTCGACGGCATCACCTACGCCAAGGGCGCCTCGGTCCTCAAGCAGCTGGTGGCGTACGTGGGGCGGGACGCGTTCCTGGAGGGCGCCCGGCGCTACTTCAAGCGCCACGCGTACGGGAACACCCGCCTGGGCGACCTCCTGTCGGTCCTGGAGGAGGTCTCCGGCCGCGACATGGCGTCCTGGTCGCGCTCCTGGCTCCAGACGGCGGGCCTCAACTCGCTGACCCCGGTGGTCACTTACGACGCGGGTGACCGGATCACCGAGCTCGCCGTGGTCCAGGAGGCCGTCGAGGCGTATCCGACGCTGCGCCCGCACCGGGTCGCGGTCGGCCTCTACCGCTCCGAGGCGGGTGCGCTGGTGCGGTACGCACGCGCCGAGGTCGACGTGGACGGCCCGCGCACGGTGGTGGCGGAGCTGGCCGGGGCCGAGCGGCCCGAGCTGATCCTGGTCAACGACGACGACCTCACGTACTGCAAGATCCGCTTCGACGAGGGCTCGCTCGCCACGCTGCGGACCAACCTCGGCGACATCACGGACCCGCTGGCGCGCGCCCTGTGCTGGTCGGCGCTGTGGAACCTGACGCGGGACGCTCTCATGCCCGCGCGGGACTTCGTCGAGCTGGTGCTGGCCCACTCCGGGCGCGAGACGGACATCGGCGTGCTCCAGATGCTGCACGCCTGGACCCGCTCGGCGCAGACGCACTACGCGGCGCCCGAGTGGCGCGAGCAGGGCGGGCGGCTGCTGGCCGAGGGTGCGATGCGCGAGCTGCGGATCGCGGCGCCGGGCAGTGAGCACCAGCTGGCCTGGGCGCGTTTCTTCGCCTCCACGGCGACGACCGACGCCGACTTCCAGCTCCTGGAGGGGCTGCTCGAAGGCACCGCGAAGATCGACGGCCTGGACGTCGACCAGGAGCTGCGCTGGGTGCTCCTGGAGCCGCTGGCCGCGCACGGCCGCGCCGACGAGTCGGCGATCGACGCCGAGCTCGCCCGCGACGACACCGCCTCCGGCAAGCGCCACCAGGTGCGCTGCCTTGCGGCCCGGCCGTCGGCGGCGGTCAAGGCGCAGGCCTGGGCGCAGGTCGTCGAGTCGGACTCGCTCTCGAACGCGCTGGTGGAGGCCACCATCTCCGGCTTCGGCCAGCCCTCCCAGCGCGAGCTGATCGCTCCGTACGCACCGAAGTACTTCGAGGTGATCGAGCGCGTCTGGGCCGACCGGTCGATCCAGATCGGCATGGACGTCGTACGGGGGCTCTTCCCGAGCCTGCGGGACAACCGCTCGACGCTCGATGCCACGGACGAATGGCTGACCGCCCACCCGGACGCGGCCCCGGCGCTGCGCCGGCTGGTCCTTGAGGCCCGTGACGACCTGGCCCGCACCCTGCGCGGCCAGGAGTGCGACGCGGCGGCCGCCGCCCGCTGACGCCCGGCGGGGGGCCCGGCGACGGGCCCCCTGATCGGCACTCGAACGCCCGTACTTTAGGACGGGCTTGTCCGGAATTGTCGACGGGCTTGTAACAGCGGTTAAGGGCCGCTCCGGGCGCGGAACACCCCCCGGCATGAACCACAACACCCCGACCTTCGGCGGCGAGACCCCTTCCCCGCTCTCCCCGCGCCCCCTCAGCCACCTCACCGACGTGCACCGGCGCGTCTACTCGGCCGCGCAGCTGCGCGCCCACGGCGTCCCGGCCGCCAGCGCCGCCGCCCAGTGCCGCCCCGGCGGCCCCTGGCAGCAACTCCTGCCCGGCGTCTATGTGTTGCACCCGGGACCGCCCACCAGCGAGGAGCGGCTGCACGCGGCCCTGCTGTACGCGGGGCGCCCGGCCCCCGAGCGCGCCAAGGCGATCCCGGCCCAGGGCCAGGCGCACGCGGCGCCGTGCGACGCGGTCGTCACCGGGCTCGCCGCGCTCGCCCTGCACCGCTTCTCCTCCGCTCCCCCGCTGCTCTCGCTCGACCGGATCGACGTGCTGGTGCCGCGCACCCGGCGGCTGCGCTCGACCGGCTGCGTACGCCTGGTGCGGGCGCATGTGATGCCGGTGCCGGAGCCGGTGGCGGGGGTGCCGGTGGCGCCGGTGCCGAGGGCGCTCGCGGACGCGGTGGCCCAGCTCACCGACGCGCACGCGGTACGTCGGCTGCTCACCGAGGCCGTACGCGGCGGACACTGCGAACCAGCAGCGCTCGTACGGGAGTTGACGCAGGCACGGCTGCTGACGCGGGCGCACGTGGTGGACGCGGTGGACGCGCTGCTCGCCGAGGGCCGGGCCATCGCCGAGAACCGGCTCTACGAGCTGGTGCGCGTCCACGACCTGCCCGACCCGCTGTGGAACGTGGACCTGCGGCTGCCGGGCGGGCCGCACATCGGGGGCCTGGACGCCTACTGGCCCGACCAGGCGGTGGCGCTGGAGCTCGACACCCGGGCGCCGCGCCAGGGCAAGCCGCGCGGGGAGGAGGAGGACGAGCTGTGGTGCGAGTACACCCGCAAGCGGGACACGCTGGAGCGGCTCGGGATCACCGTCGTGCACGTCACGCCCAGGAAGCTGCGCGAGTCGATGGAGCAGCAGGCGACCGTCGTCCGCACCGCCCTGATGGCCTCGGCGGACCGGGAGCCCGCCGCGTATGTGGTGGTGCTCCCCCGGTGAACGGGGGAGCACCACGGGGTCACTTGACGAACGCGACCGGCCCGGCGACCGGCTTGACCGGCTTGACCGCCGGGGTGGTGCCGCAGAACTCGGCCAGCACGACCGCGTCGGCGTCGCCCGACCAGTCGCCGTTGAAGTTGAACGCCAGCGAATGGCGCCCGTCCCCGGTGGTGACCGCCATGGACGACGAGCCGTGGATCCCGCCGCCGTGGCCCCAGATCTCGGTGCCGCAGGGCAGCTTGTTCATCTGCAGACCGAGCCCGTAGCCGGCGTCGGGGGTGTCGGCGCTCATCGGGACGGCGGTCTTCATCTCCTTGAGCTGGCGCGGCGGCAGCAGCTCACCGGTCAGCAGGGCGCGGTAGAACCGGTTCAGATCGGCCGAGTTCGACACCATCTCGCCCGCCGAGCTCGCCATCGACGGGTTGAGCGCGGTGACGTCGTACGTCCTTCCGGTCGACTCCGTGGACAGCTTGGAATACGCCCGGCCGCTGGGCCGCGGCATCCGGGAGTCGGTGCCCGGGACCGTGGTGGAGCGCAGGTGCAGCGGGCGCAGGATGCGGCGCTCGATCTCGCTGGCGTAGGAGTGGCCGGTGGCCTTCTCGACCACCATTCCGGCCAGGACGAAGTTGGTGTTGGAGTAGCGCCAGGAGGCGCCCGGCTCGAAGTTCGGCGCGTGGGTCATCGCGATGTCCACCAACTGCCGCGGCGTGTAGGTGTCATAGCGGTGCTGGAGGAATTCCGTGCCGAAGATCCGCTGCCCGAAGGCCGGGTCCTGGGTGTAGTTGTAGATGCCGCTGGTGTGGTTGAGGAGCCGGCGCAACGTGATCTTCTTGCCGTCGTGGCCGTTGCCCCGCACCACGCCCGGCAGCCAGTGCTCGACGGTGTCGTCCAGGCTCAGCCTGCCCTCGGCTTCGAGCTGGAGGATGACGGTGGCCACGAACGTCTTGGTGATGGACCCGACCCGGTAGCGGTCCTCGGCCTGCCGCTCGCGCCCGGTGCGCAGATCGGCGACGCCGGAGTCCCCGGTCCAGGTGCGCCCGTCCTGCTGGGCGACGCCGATCACGCCCGGCACGCCGTCGCGCACGGCCGCGTCCATCGCCTGCTGGGTGACTTGATGGGAAGCGGGTGCCGCCTCCCGCGCGGAGGCCGGGCCCGCCGCGCACACCGTCGCGGTGATCCCGGCGGCCACCACCACCCCGAAGACGGTGGTCCTGACTCTCCTGCCCGTACGTACCGACATGCGGCTCTCCCTGTCGCCCGCGGCGCCCACGACGGCGCCGTCGGCGGACAGGACTCCGCCCCCGCCGGACGCGTTGCCCGGCGGGGGCGGGGTTGAGCGGATTTCAGCCGATCCCGAATTCACTCGGAAGGGTTGGCCGGTGAGTAGGCGGGCGCGGACCAGCGCAGCGGGCTCGCCCCCTCCGATTCCACCGCGTGTTCGACGGTGAACCGGACCGTGCGCTCCCCCGCCGCGAACACGGTGCGGGCCGTGCCCGAGAGCTGGAGCGTGGTGCCGCGCGTCCAGTCCACGAAGAGCAGCCCGGCGCGCGGGTCGGCCTCCAGGTTGCCGAGGGTGAGGAACATGGAGTTGCCGGGGTAGTCGCGCCACTCCAGCCGGGTGGGCGAAGTGACGCGCACGAAGCCGGGGTTGCCGCCCCGGTGGCTGGCGTCGACCCCGTCCGGGGCGGTGGTCGCGATGAAGAAGGTGTCGGCGGCGCGGACGAACTCCTCCTGGTCGGGGGTGAGCCGCTCGCCGCGCCGCACCTCGCCCGCCCCCTCCTCGTACGCCTCGATCTCGCGGTGCTGGAGGTACTTGGGGCAGTTCGAGAAGACCTGCTCGGCCTCGACGGCGAGGCCGCGCGGGGTCGGGCGGGCCGTGCCGTTGAGCCGCATCCGGCGCCGGGTGCGCGGGTCCAGCGCGATCGTGCCGACGGGGCTGTTCCCGGCCGCGAGCACCCCGGCGAGGGGGTCGCTCGCGGCGGGGCCGCGCGTGACCGAGATCTGGTGGGTCCCGGTGGCCCGGACGAAGCCGGGGCGGCCGGTGAGCAGCGAGGCCCACATCCGGCCGCGCTCGTCCGCCGCCCCGAGCACCAGCATCGGCTGGAGTTCGAGAAAGGCGGCGGCGACCGGCCGGATACCGGGCCCGATGGCACGCCCGACATGGTCGGCGGCCTCCCGGACACCGACACGGTCCTGCACGGCCCGGGAGCCGGGGTGGTAGGGGGTGGGCACGGTCATCGGGCTGTCCTCCGTTTCGAGTTCGTCTGCGGGCCGCCCCGGGGGATTGCCGCGGAGCGGCATTTTCAGGGGCGCGGGGAACTGCGCGACCAGCCCCCACCCAGCCGCACACGAAGGCCGGGCCTAGAAGAAGCCGCAGGTGGGGGCCGCCGACGGGGCGGGGGCCCGGTCCGCGCCCAGGGGAGCCGAGATCTCCAGCCGGATCCCGTCCGGATCGTGGAAGAAGATCCCTCCAGTGGCCGCGCCCTCGCGGTGCGCCACGATCCCCTCGTACGCGAACTCCACCCCGTACGCCCGCAGTTCGCTCTCGTACGCCTTCACCTCCTCGATCGAGTCGACGGCGAAGGCGAGGTGGTGCAGCCCGGCGCGGTCCGGGGCGAAGGCGGCGTCGGCCTGCTGCCAGAGGGTGAGCGAGAGCTGTCCGGCGCGGCCGAGGAGGGCGAAGCGGCGGCCCTCCTCCTTGCCCTCGGACAGGACCTCGAAGCCGAGGAGGTCCCGGTAGAAGCCGAGCGAGCGGTCGAGGTCGGTCACATTGAGGCCGATGTGGCCGGTGCGGAGCGTGCTGGTCGTCGCCGTCATGGCGGTCCCCTTCCCGAGCGAGGAGGTCATTTCGTCTAACCTCTTAATTTGATGTTAGAGGTTAGATGCAGGAGATGCAACCGGTCACGTAACCTTTAGTGGTTAGCACCGCCACCGAGATCCGCCGCCCACGAGAGGAGACCGGGATGTCCGCGCCCGATCCGCGTCCGCTCACCGGAGAGCCCGTCTCCCTCGACCTGCTGAACACGCGCTGGATGCACGAAGGGGAGCGGCAGGACCTGCTCGCCTCCGCCGACGGGCTGGCCGTCTGGCTCGCCGCCACCGGGCTCGACGCGCGCTTCCCCGCCGACGAGGCGGCGCTCGGGCCGCTGCTACGGGCCCGGGAGGCGCTGCTGCGGGCGGTGGAGTCCCCCGGCGACCCGGCGGCGACCGCGGAGGTCGACGCGATCCTCGAACACGGCCGCATCCGCGCCACTTTGTCCGCCGAAGGGCCGGGCGAGCGGGCCGAGTTCACCGATCCGGCGTGGGGGCCCGCCTGGACGGCCGCCCGCGACTACCTCGATCTGCTGCGCACCGCGCCGGACCGGATCCGCGCCTGCGCCCATGACGCGTGCATCCTGCACTTCTTCGACGTCTCACGGAACGGGACGCGCCGCTGGTGCTCGATGGCGGGGTGCGGCAACCGTGCGAAGGCGTCCCGTCACTACGCCCGCACACGCGAGGGCTGATTCGCCCCGGTTCACCCCGCCTCGCTCCCGATGGCGCATGGCGGGATCACGCCATGTCCGTTTCCGGACCCGGTCAACTCTCCACAAACAACAGTCATATACGAAATGCTCAGCGGTCATCCGGCCCCGTATTCCGGACCCTTTCTGACCATTAGGGATGCTGATGACCTCCGATTCGCCGCGCGCCGTACCCGGCGCTAGACGCACGGCCCGAATAGCGGCCGCGGCCGGTCTGGTAGCCGCGCTCGCCGCCGCCGGTGCCGCCCCCGTCTTCGCCGCCCAGACGGCCGACCCGACGCCCGCCCCGGTGAAGTCCACCCCCGCCAAATCCCCGGCGGACAAGCTCGGCGCGGCCGACGAGCAGCGGCTCGCCGAGGCCGAGGCCAAGGGCGAGAAGACCGTCACCGTCATGGTGGCGACGGCCCCCGGTGCCACCGGCGCCGTCTCGCACCAGCTCGACTCGGTGCCGGGCGCCACCGTCGGCAAGACCGACGACAAGCTCGGCTATGTGCGGGCCACCCTGCCGACCGCCACCGCGGAGTCGGCCCTGAAGGCCGCCGCGAAGCTGCCCTCCGTCCACGGGATCGACCTCAAGCAGGAGATCCAGCTGGACGACCCGACCCCGTCGGCCGACAGCGCCAAGGGCGCCGGCGCCCCGCGCAAGTCGCTCTCGGGCTCGTACGCGGCGCCGGGCAAGGACACCCCCGCGAAGAACCCGTACAACCCGTCCTTCGAGACGGGCGCGGTCGACTTCGTCAAGCAGCACCCCAAGGCGGACGGCCGCGGCATCACCATCGGCGTCCTGGACTCCGGCGTGGACCTGGGCCACCCGGCGCTGCAGAAGACCACCACCGGCGAGCGCAAGATCGTCGACTGGGTCACCGCGACCGACCCGGTGGCCGACGCCGACGGCACCTGGCGCCGGATGAACACCGCGGTCTCCGGCCCGGAGTTCACCTACCAGGGCCGCACCTGGAAGGCCCCGGCGGGTTCGTACGACGTGAGCCTGTTCTCGGAGAAGATCACCGCGGGCGGCGACGCCAAGGGCGACGTGAACCGCGACGGCGACACCACCGACACCTGGGGCGTGCTCTACGACCCGGTCGCCGGGACCGTCCGGGTGGACCTCAACAACAACGGTGACTTCACCGACGACGAGGCCATGAAGCCGTACAAGGACGGCTACCAGGTCGGCTACTTCGGTACGGACAACCCGGCGACCGACGTCGTCGAGCGGATGCCGTTCACCGTCGAGATCCGCAAGAACGTGAAGTACGACGCGGCCGGGCACACCTCCGACTACGTCAACATCGGCATCATCGAGTCCGAGCACGGCACCCACGTCGCGGGCATCACCGCCGCGAACGGCCTGTTCGGCGGCAAGATGAGCGGCGCCGCCCCCGGCGCCAAGATCGTCTCCTCGCGGGCCTGCAACTGGTCCGGCGGCTGCACCAACATCGCGCTGACCGAGGGCATGATCGACCTGGTCACCAACCGCCACGTCGACATCGTCAACATGTCGATCGGCGGGCTGCCGGCGCTCAACGACGGCAACAACGCGCGCTCCGAGCTCTACAAGCGCCTGATCGACAACTACGGCGTCCAGCTGGTCATCTCGGCCGGCAACGAGGGCCCCGGCGTCAACACCATCGGCGACCCGGGCCTGGCCGACCACGTCATCTCGGTCGGCGCCTCCATCTCGCAGGAGACCTGGGCGTCCAACTACGGCTCCAACGTGTCGAAGAAGTACGACATGATGCCGTTCTCCTCGCGCGGTCCGCGTGAGGACGGCGGCTTCACGCCGACCCTGTCGGCGCCGGGTGCCGCGATCAACACCACGCAGACGTGGCTGGCGGGCTCCCCGGTCAAGGAGTCGGGCTACTCGCTGCCGGCCGGCTACTCGATGCTCCAGGGCACCTCGATGGCCTCGCCGCAGGCGACGGGCGCCGCGGCCCTGCTGCTCTCGGCCGCCAAGCAGAAGCACCTCGACCTGGCCCCGGCCGACCTGCGCACCGCGCTGACGTCGACGGCCAAGCACATCAAGGGTGTCCAGGCGTACGCCGAGGGCGCGGGCCTGATCGACATCGTCGACGCCTGGGACGCGATCCAGGACGGCGCCACCGCCCACGAGTACAGCGTCAAGGCGCCGGTGAAGACCGCGATCGACTTCGCGCTGAAGACGCCGGGCTTCGGTACCGGCATCTACGACCGCGAGGGCGGCCTCAAGGCGGGCGAGAAGAAGACGTACGACGTCACCGTCACCCGCACCACGGGCCCGGACAAGGCCGTGAAGCACAAGCTGTCGTTCAAGAACAACGACGGCACCTTCAAGGTCCTGGGCGACGACGAGATCGCGCTGTCCCTGAACACGCCGGTCACCGTCAAGGTGCAGGCGCAGCCGAAGTCGGCGGGCATCCACAGCGCCATCCTGGAGGTCAACGACAAGCGGACGAAGGGCGTGGACCAGCAGATCCTCGCCACCGTGATCGTCGCCAAGCCGCTGGCCAAGCCGTCGTACACCTTCACGGACTCGTCCTCGGTGCAGCGCAACAGCACCAAGTCGTACTTCGTGACGGTCCCGGCAGGCGCCAAGGCGCTCGAGGTCTCCATGGGCGCGCTGCGCTCGGGCAGCCAGACCCGGTTCATCGCGATCCACCCCTACGGTGTGCCGGTCGACGACACGGGGACGCCCAACTGCTACCCGAACTACGACAACCCGGCCAACAAGTGCCGCCCCGACCTGCGGTCCTACGCGGACCCGCAGCCCGGCGTGTGGGAGATCGAGGTCGAGTCGCGCCGTACGTCGCCGTACCTGGACAACCCGTACAAGCTGGATGTCGCGCTGCTCGGCGCCGCCTTCGACCCGGCCGTGAAGACGGTCCCGGAGGCCAAGATCGGCACCTCGACGCCGGTCGAGTGGAAGGTCACCAACGGCTTCGCCGCCATCGACGGCAAGCTTCAGGGCGGCTCGCTGGGCTCCGCGAAGGTCGCCAAGCCGACCATCAAGGCCGGTGAGACGCAGACGACCACGCTGACCGTCGGCGAGGGCGTGGAGCGCCTCGACGTCGCCATCGGCGGCGTCTCGGACACCGCGGCCGACCTGGACCTCGTGGTCCTCAAGGACGGCGTGCAGGTCGGCTCGTCCGCGGACGGCGACTCCGAGGAGGCCGTCAGCCTGGTGAAGCCGGCCGCCGGCACCTACACCATCCAGGTCGCGGGCTACGCGGTCCCGTCCGGTTCGACGACGTACAACTACCGCGACGTGTACTACGCGCCGTCGCTCGGCACCGTCAAGGTCGACGACTCCAAGCCGGTCAAGCTCGCCAACGGCGCCTCGGCGACCGTCGGCGCGCAGGTCCTGGTGAGCGGCGCGGCCCCCGAGGGACGCCAGTTCTTCGGCGAGGTCAAGCTGGTCAACGGACGCGGCACCGCCGCGGGCACCGGCAGCGTCGTGATCGAGAAGGTCACGCCGTAACGGTCTGAGCAGGCAGAAGGGCCCGGCGTTCGCGACGAACGCCGGGCCCTTTCCGTTGCGTACGGGTGTCAGCCCTTGAGCGAGCTCAGGTCCTGGGCGTACGTGCCGACCGCGTGCGCGATGACGTCGATGTTGAGGTCGAAGTACTTGCGGTCGATGTTCTTCAGGGTGTCGCCGGCCGCGTGGTAGTTGGCGTCGTAGGGCTGCTTGGCCGTGCCGCCCGCCTTCGCCGCCTGCTCCTCGGTCTTGAGGCCCTCGGCGCCGGTGAAGGTGCCGCCCGCCGGGATGCCCTGCTCGATGAACGGGCCGTAGTCGGAGCGGCCGTCGAAGTCGGTGCCCCAGTGCGGGACGCGCTTCTTGTCCAGGTAGCCGTTGATCAGCCGCTCGATCTGGGCGGAGCCGGCCGGACCCGCGCCCGCACCCGTGTTGTCGGAGTTGTCGCCGTCGTAGACGAGCTCCGCCGGGTTGGGCGAGGCGATCATGTCGAAGTTGAGGTACAGCTTGATCCGCTGCTTCTGCTTGCCGTCGAGGGACTTGACGTAGTGCTCGGAGCCGAGCAGGCCCAGCTCCTCGCCCGACCACCAGGCGAACCGCACCTTGTTGGCGGTGGGCTTGGGGTGCTTCTTGGTCTGCTTGGTCTCCTTGGCGAGCTTGAGGGCGACTTCGAGCAGCCCGGCCGAGCCGGAGCCGTTGTCGTTGATGCCGGGCCCGGCCGGGACCGAGTCGAGGTGGCTGCCGAGCGCGACGACGTTCGCCGGGTCGCCGCCCCTGGTCTCGGCGATCACGTTGCGGGTCTTGTGGGCGACCGCCTCGGTGACCACGTCCAGGGTGACGGTGACGTCGCCCTTGGCGACCTGCGCGGCCAGCGCCTCGCCGTCGGCGAGCGAGATGCCGGTGGCCGGGATGTGCGCGTTGGCGGGGTCGCTGACGGTGCCGCGGACGGGGGCGTCGCCGGAGTGGTTGTAGAGGATGATCCCGGCGGCGCCCGCCTTGGCCGCGACGGCCTCCTTCTGCAGGAAGGTGCAGCTGCCGCGCTTGACCAGGGCGATCTTGCCGGTGAAGGTGTCCGACGCGTAGTCGTCGAGCTCGCAGCCCGGGGTGGCGTCGACGCGGGCCGCCTTGACCTGGGCGGTGAGACCGCCGGCCGGGCTCGCCTTGCTGAACTGGAAGGCCGTGGTCTTCAGCTCGCGCGGCTGGGGCGAGACGACGGTGAGCTTCTCGCGCAGGGTCTTCGACTCGTAGATGTCGAAGTCCTGGTACGAGACGTCGTACCCGGCGCTCTTGAGCTGGCCGTAGACGTACGCGGCCGAGGCGTCGTAGCCCGGGGTGCCCGCGGCGCGGTTGCCGCCGTTGGCGTCGGCGATCTTCTGGAACTGCTCCAGGTGGCGGTAGGCGCTCTCCCCCGACGCCTGCGACACGAGCTTCCTGGCGAGCCGCTCGGCCTGCTTCCGCGGGTCCTTGTGGCTGTGCGAGTGGGCCACGGCGGGGCTTGCGGCGGCCAGGAGTACGGGGGCTGCCGCCAGGACCGCTATGGCCCGGCTACGGCGGGATGCGCGCACGAGAGTCCTCCGGAATACGGGTACTGGTGATCATTTATCGGTGCTGACCGCAGGACCGTAACCAGCGAAAGGGCCGTCCGGGGGCATTGCGGAGGATATGCAACAGAGCTGCCATGAACTCGTCACAAGTGGGAAGGGATCTTCAGGTTCCCGTCCGGGCCGCTCCCCTGGTCGTCCCACCCCCCGGACAATGGATTGGACAAGTCCGCCGGGCTCCGACGCATGATGGGGGCGCCGGAGCCGTACATACGCGTACAGAAGGAGTCACCGTGAGGGTCGGAATCGTCGGAGCCACCGGACAGGTCGGCGGAGTCATGCGGAGCATCCTCGCCGAGCGGAAGTTCCCGGTCGACGAGCTGCGGCTGTTCGCCTCCGCGCGGTCCGCGGGCTCCACCCTCACGTGGGAGGGCCGCGAGATCACCATCGAGGACGCGTCCACGGCCGACTACACGGGCCTGGACATCGTGCTCTTCTCGGCGGGCGGCGCGACGTCGCGCGCGCTGGCGGAGAAGGTCGCCGGGCAGGGCGCGGTCGTGATCGACAACTCGTCGGCGTGGCGGGGCGACCCCGAGGTGCCGCTGGTCGTCTCCGAGGTGAACCCGGAAGCGATCAAGGACCGCCCCAAGGGGATCATCGCCAACCCGAACTGCACCACGATGGCCGCGATGCCGGTGCTGCGGCCGCTCCACGAGGAGGCCGGGCTGACCGCGATGGTCGCCACGACCTACCAGGCCGTGTCGGGCTCCGGCCTCGCGGGCGTGGCCGAGCTGCACACCCAGGCGTGCGCGGTGGCCGAGGCGGCGGACCAGCTCGCGTTCGACGGGGACGCGGTGGCGTTCCCCGAGCCGGGCGTCTACAAGCGGCCGATCGCCTTCAACGTGCTGCCGCTGGCCGGGTCGATCGTGGACGACGGGTCGTTCGAGACGGACGAGGAGCAGAAGCTCCGCAACGAGTCCCGCAAGATCCTGGGGATCCCGGAGCTGAAGGTGTCCGGCACGTGCGTCCGCGTCCCGGTCTTCTCGGGGCACTCGCTTCAGGTGAACGCGCGGTTCTCGCGGGCGATCGGGGTGGAGCGGGCGTATGAGCTGCTGCGCTCGGCGCCGGGTGTCGAGCTCTCTGAGATCCCTACGCCGCTGGAGGCGGCGGGCAAGGACGCGTCGTACGTGGGGCGGATCCGGGTCGACGAGACCGTGGAGAACGGTCTCGCGCTGTTCCTCTCCAACGACAACCTCCGCAAGGGGGCTGCGCTGAACGCGGTGCAGATCGCGGAGCTGGTGGCGGAGGAGCTGCGCGGCTAGCCCACCGGGTTTTTAGCCCCCACCCCGCCCCTTCCCGAAAGCCCTCGGGCGGGCGGCCGGGTTCGTCGGCTGCGGGCCGGTGGCGGGCTGGTCGCGCGGTTCCCCGCGCCCCTGGATGCGCCCCTTCGGGGCGCCCAGGGGATTGCCGCGGAGCGGCATTTTTAGGGGCGCGGGGAACCGCGCGAGCAACCCAGCACGGTCCGCAGACGAACACGGGTCCAGAGGCGCAGCCCCCGGCCGCCCGCCCGAGGGCTTTCGGGAAGGGGCGGGGTGGGGCAACACACCTCAGGCCGGGGAGCGCGCGCACACAACCGCCCCCGCCGCCCCCAACCCCGCCCCCACAACCAGCACCCCCACCACCCCCACACCGTCCACCACACCCCCACCCACCGCCGCACCCAACGCGATCGCCGCGTTGAACACCGCCGTGAACAGGGACGACGCCGCCTCCGGCGCCGCGGGGGCCGCGCGCAGGAGCCAGGTCTGGGTGGTGACCGAGACGCCGCCGTACGCCAGGCCCCAGAGGGCCAGGAGGGCCACGGAGACGAAGGCGCTCCGGGAGGACGCCGCCAGGGCCCCTAGGGAAAGCGTCAGCAGGCCCGCTATCAGGAGCAGCGCCCGGCGCGGACCCCGCACCGCCCCCGCGAGGAAGTTCCCCGCCACCCCCGCCACCCCGTAGAGCAGCAGCAGCCCGCTCACCGCCCCCGCCCCGACCCCGTCGACCCGCTCAAGCACCGGACGTACGTACGTGTACGCCGCGAAGTGACCCGTCACCAGCAGCAGCACCAGCACCAGACCGGTCCGGACCGCCGGCACCCGGAGCAGGTCCAGCGCCCGGGACCGGCGCTCCGCCGGATCCGGCGGCAGCGGCGGCAGCAGGGCCGCCAGCAGACCCGCGACCAGCAGCGCCAGCAGACCCACCGCCCCGAACCCCCAGCGCCAGCCCGCCAGTTCGCCCGCGAGCGCGCCCGCCGGGACGCCCACCACCGACGCCACCGCTATCCCGCTGAAGATCACCGCAGTGGAGCGGGCCACCGCCTCCGCGCGAACCAGCCGGGGCGCCAGGCCCGCCGCCACCGCCCAGACCCCGCCGATGCACACCCCCACCACCAGCCGCGCCGCCAGCAGCACCCCGAAGCCGGGGGCCAGCGCCGAGGCCAGGTCGGCCGCCGCGAGCAGGAGGACGAGGGCGACCAGGAGCGTACGGCGGTCGGTGCGGCCCGCCAGGGTCGGCAGGAGCGGGGCCGTCAGGGCCGCCACCACGCCGGGCAGGGTCACGGCGAGCCCCGCCCGGCCCTCGCTCACCCCCAGCGCGTCCCCGAGCGGGCTCAGCAGGCCGACCGGCAGCATCTCGGTGGTGACCACGCTGAACGTGGTGGCCGCCACCGCCAGCACGGCCGCCCGCCCGCGCGCCGGACTCCAACTCCCGCCGTCCACAGGGCTTTCAGTGATCGTTTCCATGCCCCACAGCCTTCGCGCCCCGCGCGCCGGGAACAACGGCAGAGTTCTCATCCTTTGATTAGCCGGATTGATCGATCAACCCCGAGGAAGGTCTTGTGCGCGCCCTTGAAGTCCGTGAGCTGGAATGCTTTCTCGTCCTCGCCGACGAGCTGCACTTCGGGCGCACCGGCGAGCGGCTGTACCTCTCACAGAGCCGCGTCAGCCAACTGCTCGCCGCCCTGGAGCGGCGGCTCGGCGCGCGGCTGGTCGAGCGGACCAGCCGGCGCGTACGGCTCTCGCCGTTCGGGGACGAGTTCCTCGCCGAACTGCGGCCTTCCTACGACGCGTTGGCCGGTGTCGTCTCCCGCGCGCAGGAACGCGCCCGGGGGCTCACCGGCACCCTCCGCATCGGCTTCCAGGGCACGGCCACCTCGTATCTGATGCGGGCCATCGAGGCGTTCCGAAGCGGACATCCCGACCTAGCGCCGCAGCTCGTCGAGATCCCCCTCTCCGATCCCTTCGGGGCGCTGCGGCGCGGGGACGTCGACACCGCCGTCGTCCTGCTCCCGGTGGCCGAGCCGGATCTGGAGCTGGGGCCCGTCTTCTCCGAGCAGCGGCAGACCCTGGCCGTGTCGGTGCGGCACCCGTACGCCTCCCGCGACCGGCTGTCCGCCGCCGAGCTGCCCGGCGCGGATCTGATCGCCCCGGCCGCGCCCGCCCCCTCCTACTGGCGGGCCGCCCAGGCGCCGGGCGCGGCGGGCGGGCCCGCCGTGGCCACGCTCCAGGAGGGGCTCACGCTGGTCGCGGCGGACATCGGCGCGATGCTGCTGTGCCGCCCCACCGCCGACTACCACGCCCGCGACGACATCGCGTTCGTCCCGGTGGACGGGCTGCCCGACTCGGCGCTCGGGGTGGTGTGGCGCGCGGGCGGCGACACGGCGGCCGTACGGGCCTTCGCGGGCGCGGTGGCGGGGGCGCGCCGGGTCAGGGGCGGCGCACCTCGAAGTGGAAGCAGCCGTACTCCACCGCCCTGACGTGGACCAGCGCCACCTCCGGGTCCGCGAACGCCTCCGCGAAGGCCGCCTCGTACCCCGCCGTGGTGTCCTCGGGGATCTCCAGGAGGCGGCCGCCCACGATGCGGCCCTCCGCGTCGTAGCGGCGGACCGTGCGCAGCGCGCCCGCGCGGGCGAAGGGGTACTCCCGCGCCCCGCCGCCCGGCCCGTCGCAGCGCTCGCAGACGAACACCGGGCCCTGCTCGTCGTACGCCCCCGGCTTCGCCCACGTCTCGGCCGCCCAGCGGCGCAGCGGCGCGTACGAGACGAGCGCGATGCGCTCGCCCGGCTCACTGAGGCGCAGACAGCAGCGCAGCGGGGCGCCGCCCTCCTCGTCGGTGAAGGGGGCGCAGGGGTGCCCGGCGTCGTCGGTGGCGCGGAGCTCCGCGAGGGCGGCGGGCTCGATGGCGCGGGCGCGGTAGGTCGTCGTCGTCTTCATGGCTCCAGCGTGCCGACCGGCCCCGCGCCCCACCGGCGGAATTCGGACCTGGAGCCCACCGGGCAAAAGCCCTGTACGCCCCCGGGACGTCTCGTGCAAGGATGGCCGGAACCGTCACGATCTGATGGATCCAGCTGAGTTTTTCTGAAGGAGATGGCCGGGTGCCTGGCACGAATCTGACCCGTGAAGAGGCGCAGCGGCGCGCGGAGCTGCTGAGCGTCGACTCGTACGCGATCGAGCTCGATCTGAGCGGCGCGCAGGAGGGCGGGACCTACAGGTCCGTGACCACCGTGCGCTTCGACTCCGCCGAGGCCGGTGCGCAGACGTTCATCGACCTCGTCGCGCCCGCCGTGCACGAGGTCGTCCTCAACGGGACCGCGCTGGACGCGGCCGCCGTGTTCGCGGACTCGCGGATCGCGCTGACCGGTCTCGAGGCGGGCCCGAACGAGCTGAAGGTGGTCGCGGACTGCGCGTACACCAACACGGGCGAGGGTCTGCACCGCTTCGTCGACCCGGTCGACGACCAGGCGTACCTGTACACCCAGTTCGAGGTGCCGGACGCGCGCCGCGTCTTCGCCTCCTTCGAGCAGCCGGACCTGAAGGCGACCTTCCAGTTCACCGTGAAGGCCCCCTCGGGCTGGACCGTGATCTCGAACTCGCCGACGCCCGAGCCCGCCGACGACGTGTGGGTCTTCGAGCCGACGCCCCGGATCTCCAGCTACATCACGGCGCTGATCGTCGGCCCGTACCACTCGGTGCACAGCGTGTACGAGAAGGACGGCCAGTCGGTGCCGCTGGGCATCTACTGCCGCCCCTCGCTCGCCGAGTTCCTCGACGCGGACGAGATCTTCGACGTGACCCGGCAGGGCTTCGACTGGTTCCAGGAGAAGTTCGACTACGACTACCCGTTCGCCAAGTACGACCAGCTCTTCGTGCCGGAGTTCAACGCGGGCGCGATGGAGAACGCGGGCGCGGTGACCATCCGCGACCAGTACGTGTTCCGGTCCAAGGTGACCGACGCCGCGTACGAGGTGCGCGCCGAGACCATCCTGCACGAGCTCGCCCACATGTGGTTCGGCGACCTCGTCACCATGGAGTGGTGGAACGACCTGTGGCTGAACGAGTCGTTCGCCACCTACACCTCGATCGCCTGCCAGGCGTACGCGCCGGGCTCCAAGTGGCCGCACGCCTGGACCACGTTCGCCAACTCCATGAAGACCTGGGCCTACCGGCAGGACCAGCTGCCGTCCACGCACCCGATCATGGCGGACATCCGCGACCTCGACGACGTGCTCGTCAACTTCGACGGCATCACGTACGCCAAGGGCGCCTCGGTCCTCAAGCAGCTCGTCGCCTACGTCGGCATGGACGAGTTCTTCCAGGGCGTGCAGGCGTACTTCAAGGCGCACGCGTTCGGCAACACGCGCCTGTCCGACCTGCTGGGCGCCCTGGAGCGGACCTCGGGCCGCGACCTGACCGCCTGGTCGAAGGCGTGGCTGGAGACGGCGGGCATCAACATCCTGCGCCCCGAGATCGAGGTCGACGGCGAGGGTGTCATCACCTCCTTCACCGTCCTCCAGGAGGCCCCGGCGCTGCCCGCCGGCGCCCAGGGCGAGCCGACCCTGCGCCCGCACCGGATCGCGATCGGCTTCTACGAGCTGGACGAGACGGGCAAGCTGGTGCGCACCGACCGCATCGAGCTGGACGTGGACGGGGCCCGTACCGCCGTCGAGCTCCCGGCGGGCACCCGCCGCCCGGCCGTCGTCCTCCTCAACGACGACGACCTCTCGTACGCGAAGGTGCGCCTCGACGAGGAGTCCCTGAAGGTCGTCACCGCGCACCTCGGCGACTTCGCCGAGTCGCTGCCGCGCGCGCTGTGCTGGGCCTCGGCGTGGGACATGACCCGCGACGGCGAGCTGGCGACCCGCGACTACCTGGCGCTGGTCCTCTCGGGCATCGCCAAGGAGTCCGACATCGGCGTCGTGCAGTCCCTGCACCGCCAGGTGAAGCTGGCCCTTGAGCTGTACGCGGCGCCCGACTGGCGCGAGACGGGTCTGGCCCGCTGGACCGAGGCGGCCCTGGAGCAGCTGCGCGCGGCCGCGCCCGGTGGCGACCACCAGCTGGCGTGGGCGCGGGCGTTCGCGGCCACGGCTCGTACGGACGCGCAGCTCGACCTGTTGCAGGGGCTGCTCGACGGCACCGAGGCGGTGGACGGCCTGGCCGTCGACACCGAGCTGCGCTGGGCGTTCGTGGAGCGCCTCGCGGCGACGGGCCGCCTGGACGAGAAGGCGATCGCGGCGGAGCTGGAGCGGGACCGTACGGCGGCGGGTGAGCGGCACGCGGCGACGGCACGGGCCGCCCGGCCTACTGCTGAGGCCAAGGCCGAGGCCTGGGCCTCCGTGGTCGAGGGCGACACCCTTCCGAACGCCGTGCAGGAGGCGGTGATCGGGGGCTTCGTGCAGTTCGACCAGCGTGAGCTCCTGGCCCCCTACACCGAGAAGTTCTTCGCCTCGGTGAAGGGTGTGTGGGAGTCGCGCTCGCACGAGATCGCGCAGCAGATCGCCACGGGTCTCTACCCGTCGCTCCAGGTGTCCCAGGCGACCCTGGACACGACGGACGCGTGGCTGTCCTCGGCGTCCCCGAACGCGGCCCTGCGCCGCCTGATCTCGGAGTCCCGGGCGGGTGTGGAGCGGGCGCTCCGGGCGCAGGAGGCGGACGCGGCAACGTCGTAACGGAAGTTTGAGCCCCACCCCGCCCCTTCCCGAAAGCCCTCTGGCGGGCGGCCGGGCACTTCGACTGCGGGTGGGTGGGGGCTGGTCGCGCAGTTCCCCGCGCCCCTTAAATGCGCCCCTTCGGGGCGCTCCTAGGGGCGCGGGGAACTGCGCGACCAGTTGGGGACGGTCCGCAGACGAACGACAGCCGCCCGGCCAGGGATTTAGGGAAGGGGCGGGGTGGGGGAAACCTCCCGCAGGGCGGACAGTACGCGCCCCACCCCCGCCCCACCCTCCGCCCCCCTCCGCACCGCAGCCACCACATGCCGGTACGGACGGCGGTCCGCGGCCAGTTCCCGCATCACCACGCCCTCCCCACGCGCCCCAGCAAGGCGCGGCACCAACGCCACCCCCATCCCCCCAGCCACCATCGACAGAATCGCCGTCCACCCCGCCGCACTGTGCGCCTGCTCCGGCACGAACCCCGCCGCCTCGCACGCCGCCGTCGTGATCTGGGACCACGGCCCGCTCCCGCCGAAGATCCACGGCTCGCCCGCCAGGTCGGCCAGGCGCAGGCCGGGCGAGGAGGCGAGCGGATGGTCGGCGGGGAGCGCCACGTCCAGCGGGTCGGCGAGCAGCGGGACCACCGTGAACCGGGGGTCCCGGGCGCTCGGGGCGTGCGCGGCCAGCGACAGGGCGAGGTCGACGGCCCCGGCCGACAGCAGCTCGTACGCCTCGGCCGCCTCCGCCTCCCGTACCCGTACCTCAAGGGCGGGATGGCTGCGCCGCAGCCGCAGCACCGCCGGGACGACCAGCGCGGGCACCGCCGTGGAGAAGGCCCCCACCCGCACCTGCCCCGCCTCGCCCCGCAGATAGCCCGCCAACTCCGCGTCCGCCCGCTCCAGTTGGGCGAAGACGGCCTCGGCGTGGCGCAGTACGAGATGGGCGGCGTCGGTGAGGCGGACCCGGCGGCCGTCCGCCTCCAGGAGCGGGACGCCGAGCTGCTTCGCCAGGTTGGTCAGCTGCTGCGAGACCGCCGAGGGCGTCATCAGCAGCGCCTCGGCGGTCGCGGTCACGGTCCCCCGGTCGCGCAGGGTCCGCAGGATGTGGAGCTTCTTGATGTCCCAGTCGTGACGTTTGCCGAAGGGCTCCCCGCCGTGGTTCGCGTGCATACCCGCAACCTATCGGCGCGAACCCAGCACCACCCCGCCCAGGATCAGCGCCATGCACAGCAGCTGCCCGGGGCCGGTCGCCTCGCCGAGCAGGGCGAAGGAGAGCAGGGCCACGCAGACCGGCTGGAGGTAGTAGACGACGCCCGCCCGGGCCGCGCCGATCAGCGCGATCGCCTTGTTCCAGGCGAAGAAGGCGACGGCGGAGGAGAGGACGCCCACGTACACCAGCGGCCCGACCGTCCCCGGCGTCGCCGCGAAGCCACCCTGCACCGCGAGGCTCACCCCGTACACCGGCGCCAGCATCAGCGCGCCCAGCGCGAACGTGGTGAACAGGAAGGCGAGGCCGCCGAGTTCGGCGGGGCGGCGGCGCAGCAGGGCGCTGTACGAGGCGAAGGAGACGGCGGCGGCGACCATCCACAGGTCCCCGGCCGCGAAGCGCGGCGCGAGCGAACCCTTGCTCACGAGCAGCAGCACCCCGGCGCAGGCGACGAGCATCCCGGTCGTCCGCCGCGCCCCGAGCCGCTGCCCGCCGAGCCGCTCGTACAGCGCCATCAGGACCGGCGAAGCAGCCATGATCATGCCCATGTTGCCCGCCGAGGTGGAGAGTCCGGCCTGGTTGACGAGGGTGTTGTAGACCGTGACGCCGAGCAGGGCGGCCAGCAGGAGGAAGCGGAAGTGGCGGCGGATCAGGGCTCGCCCGCGCCAGGTCTCGCGGGCCGCGAACGGGGCCGCCGCCACCAGCGCGATGACCCAGCGCCAGAACGCGGCCTGGACCGGGGGCACCGAGTCGTGCAGGGCCCGGGAGGCGACGAAGCTGCCGGACCAGACGACGGTCGCGACGCCCGCGAGGGCGAGCCCGGGGCCTGCGGCCCGGCTCGCCCTCGCGATGGTCGGTGTGGTGCTGACGCGCTCCAGGACTGCCACGGTGGACGGTGCTCCTTCGTTGGTTTCGTCGGGCTTCCCAGCGGTTCTCGCTGGGTGCCGGACTACCGTCGCACCGACGAAACCATCACGTCCATCGAATCTTTTCGACTGGTCTTTGTAGGAGAAGTGAACGGTTCGGGCGTCGTGACCTTCGCGGGCTCTGCGGGCTTCGCGACCTTCGTACCCCTCGGCGCGTACTGCCCCGCCAGCGTCGCCCCGAACGCGATCGCCATGCCCGTGAGCTGGAGCGGGGTGAGCGTCTGGCCGAGCGCGGCCCAGCCGAGGACGGCGGCGGTGAGCGGCGACAGCGGGCCGAGGAAGGTGACCGAGGTGGCGGTGAGGCGGCCGATGCCGCGGAACCAGAGCCAGTACGCGACGGCGGTGTTGACCAGGGCGAGGTACAGGTAGCCCGCAAGGTTGCGGCCGTCCAGCGCGGGCGGCGCGCCCTCGATCAGGAAGGCGACCGGTGCGATGAGCAGGCCGCCCGCGGTCAGCTGCCAGCCGGTGAGCACCAGCGGCCCGACCCCTTCGGGCCGCCCCCACCGCTTGGTGAACACGGTCCCGGCGGCCATCGCCACGGACGAGGCGACCCCGGCCGCGACCCCTACGGCGTCCAGCGCCCCCGTCGCCTTCAGGACCACCAGGCTCACCCCGAGGGCCGCCGCGATGCCGGTGAGCAGGGTCCGCAGGGACGGGCGCTCGCCCAGGAAGAGCGCGGCGAGCCCGGCCACCCACAGCGGCCCGAGGGAGCCGATCACGGCGGCCATGCCGCCGGGCAGCCGGTAGGCCGCGAGGAAGAGGAGCGGGAAGAAGGCCCCGATGTTGAGCGCCCCCAGGACCAGCGCCTTCCACCACCACTCGCCGCGCGGCAATCGCCGGGTGACCAGGAGGAGCGCGAGCCCGGCGGGCAGCGCCCGCATCATGCCCGTGAACAACGGCCGGTCGGCGGGGAGGAACTCGGTCGTCACGGCGTACGTGGAGCCCCAGGAGATCGGGGCGAGGGCGGTGAGGGCGACGGTGGCTATGCGGCTCTGGGTTCGCTTCATGAGAAGTAGCTTACTCCTAAGCTACTTTTCGTCAAGCAACTTTCTTGCGCCCGATCAAAACGACTCGGATACTGGTTCCCATGACTGCGACCCCCCGTGATCCCGTCGACGCCATCGCCGCACAGTGGGCGGCGGTGCGGCCCGACCTCGACACCGTTCCGATGACCGTCTACGGGCGGATCTACCGCATCTCCCGGGCCATGGGCGACCGGATCGAGAAGGAGTACAAGCGGTTCGGGATCTCGCGCGGCGAGTTCGACGTCCTGGCGACGCTACGGCGCTCCGGCGAGCCGTACACGCTCTCGCCGCGCCAGCTCTCGGCGACCACGATGCTCACCACCGGCGGGATGACCGGGCGCCTCGACAAGCTGGAGAAGGCCGGGCTGCTCAGCCGCAGCCCGGACCCGAACGACCGGCGCGGGCTGCGCGTCACCCTCTCCGAGAAGGGCCGCGAGATCGTCGACGAGTCGGTGACGGCGGGCCTGGAGATGCAGCACGAGGTGCTGGACGGGGTGCTGGACGCGGCGGAGGCGGAGCAGCTGAACGGCCTGCTGCGCAAGCTGCTCTCGGCGCACTGAGCCGCCGCGAGGGAATGAAGAAAAGGCGCTTCGCGGTACGAGTGCCACTCGTACCGCGAAGCGCCTCACAGCGCGTGAAACGTGGTCGGTCAGGCCTTCTTCGACTTGTCGAGGACCATGACCAGACCGGCGATGATCGCGAACAGCGCGATGGGCGCGATCACGTACAGGCCGATCGTGTCGAACACGCTCAGGCCGGAGCCCGGGTCGTCGCCGTCGTCGCGGGTGACCGCGAGGGCGGGGGCCGACATGAGCAGCATCATCAGCGTCGTACCGGCTGCCACGGCGCCGGCGCGCAGGGTGTTCTTCTTGTCCACGGTGCAAACGTAGCGAACGCCTAAGTGGGGCGCGCGCCCGGGGGTGCCGTACGAGTCCGCACGCCCGCCGCTGGGGTGCCCGCCCCGGGCTCGAACACCCGCATCAGACCGTGCAGCCGGGGCGAGGAGACCACGTCCTCCAGGGCCAGCGGACGGCCGTCGGGACCCGCCACCGGCAGACGCCAGTTGGGGTACTGGTCCCAGGTGCCCGGCAGGTTCTGCGGACGGCGGTCGCCCACCGCGTCCGGCAGCCACACGCCGACCATCCGGGCCGGGGTGCGCAGCAGGAAGCGGTAGACCGCCCGCACCGCGCCCTCCTCGCCCCGGGCGCCCTCGGGCAGCAGCCCGAGCCGGGCGAGATAGGCCAGCCACTCCCCCACCTCTGCCGCGTCCTCGGCCTGCTCCTCGGCGAGCGGGCGGGAAAGCAGCCCGAGGCGGTGGCGCAGGCCGACGTGCTCGCCGGTGAGCCGGGCGGCGGTGGACGGCAGGTCGTGGGTGGTGGCGGTGGCCACGCACGCCTCGCGCCAGGCGGCCGGGGGCAGCGGGCGGCCGGTGCCCTCCCAGTCGCGCTCGAACCAGAGCACCGAGGTGCCGAGCACCCCGCGCCGGCTCAGCGCCTCCCGTACACCGGGCTCGACCGTGCCCAGGTCCTCCCCTATGACCACGGCGCCCGCCCGGTGGGCCTCCAGGACGAGCACGGCGAGCATCGCCTCGGCGTCGTAGCGCACATAGGTGCCCGCCGTCGGCTCCTCCCCCCGCGGCACCCACCACAGCCGGAACAGACCCATCACGTGGTCGATGCGCAGGGCTCCGGCGTGCCGCAGCAGATCGCGCAGGAGGCCGCGGTACGGGGCGTAGCCGGACGCGGCGAGGACGTCGGGGCGCCAGGGCGGCAGCCCCCAGTCCTGGCCGCGCGCGTTGAAGGCGTCGGGCGGCGCGCCCACCGACATGCCCCGGGCGAAGGTGCGCTGCTGCGCCCAGGCGTCGGCGCCCTGCGGGTGCACCCCGACGGCGAGGTCGTGGACGAGGCCGACCGCCATCCCGGCGTCGCGGGCGGCCCGCTGGGCGGCGGCGAGCTGGGTGTCGGTGAGCCAGGCGAGCCGGGTGTGGAAGTCGACGCGGTCGATGAGCTCGCGGCGGGCGCGGGCGGTGGCGGGCGAGCGGGGGTCGCGCAGGGCGCCCGGCCAGCGGGTCCAGTCCGGTCCGTACCGCTCGGCGAGCGCGCACCAGGTGGCGTGGTCCTCCAGGGCCTGGCCCCGGTGCGCCAGGTAGTCGCAGTACGCGGCCCGCCGCCCGGGGCCCAGCGGCACCGCGTGGACGGCCTCCAGGGCCTCGCGCTTCAGCGCCCACACGGCGTCCCGGTCGATCAGCTCGCCGTCGTCGAGCACCGACCGGCGCAGCGCGTCCGCCGCCTTCAGTAGCTCGTCGAGCCGCTTGCGCTCGCGTACGTAGGCGTATTCGGGGATGTCCTCGATCCGCAGATGTACGGGGTCGGGGAAGCGGCGGGACGAGGGGCGGTACGGGGACGGGTCGGTGGGGGTGCCGGGGACGGCCGCGTGCAGCGGGTTGACCTGGAGGAAGCCCGCGCCCACGGACCGCCCGGCCCAGGCGGCGACCTCGGCGAGGTCGCCGAGGTCGCCCATGCCCCAGGAGCGGGCGGAGAGCAGCGAGTAGAGCTGCACGAGGAACCCGTGGGTGCGGGCGGGGGGTTGGGGGGTGCGGTCGGGGGCGACGACGAGGGTGGTGCGGGCGGTGCGGCCGTCGGGGGTGCGGGCGGTGGCCTGGTGGACACCGAGGGGCAGATCGGGCCAGGGGACGGCTTCCTCGGCCTCTCCGGTCTCTCCGGCCTCTTCGACCTCTTCGGCTTTGCCGCCCGGTGCCGTCCAGACGGCCGCGCCGCCGCCCTCCGTCTCGACCCGGACGCGGGTGCCGGGCGGCAGCGCGGCGAGCGACGGGGGCGGGAGCGGGGGCGCGGACGGCGGGTCCGGGACGTGCCAGTGGACCACGGTCGGGGGCAACAGCCGGGCGGCCACCGCCAGTTCGGCGGCGTCGAGGGACGCGCTCACCGCCTCCGGGGTGGCCGCGTCGACGCCCAGCGCCGCGAGGACGGCGACGACCGTGGCGTCCGGGACCGGGACCGTGCGGTCGGCCGACGGGGCGTAGGACGTGGCGACGCCGTGCAGCGCGGCGAGCCGGGCGAGGGTCATGGCGTCAGGCTCCGGCTGGCGCGGCCACCGGAGTCGGTTCGCTGGTCAGGGGCGCCGCCTCGGTCAGCGGGGGCTCACTGGTCAGCGGTTCGGCGTCGGCCAGCGGAGGTTCGCTGGTCAGGGGCTGTTCAAGGGCGGAGACGGCCACGGAGGGCTCCACGAGGGTCGGCAACGGGGGACATAGCAGCCCTACCCCGTGGGCGGACTCCCAGACGTACAACGTGGGGGGTGTCACGACCGTCACCGCCTCCCTGTGACCCAGGTCACCGGAACGGGCAATTCCGGCACAACAGTCACGCACGTTGACACCCTTGCCGCGAGGGTGGTGGGCTCAGGGCCGGTTGCGGCGGCGGGGGTCGCAAAAGCGGTGCCTAGGCTAGGAGATGCCGTGCAGTTCGGGCGCGGGAAGCGAGCGACGGCCGTCGCGGTCGCCGTCATCGGCGGGCTGCTCGGCGCGGCGCCCGGCGCCCTAGCGGCACCCGCGGACCCCCCGGCCCCCGAACAGCCCTCCGGCACGGGCCTGTCGAAAGATGCGGTACGGGACGAGAGCCCCGGGGTCTGGCCCCGGCCGCAGTCCGTCAAGCACGCGGGACCGGGGCTGCGCCTCGGCTCCGAGGCCGTGCTGCTCGCCGACCCGGGCGCCGATCCGTACGCGGTGGCCTCGCTCGCGGACGTCCTGGACAAGGCGGGTGTCACCACCCTGCACTACGGACTCCGGGGCGCCGGGCCGGTGTTCCGCGTCGGCGGGGGCGGCGCGCAGGACGCGCTGCGGGCCCTGCGGGTCGCCGAGCGCGGGGACCTGCCGTCCGGCGGGTACCGGCTCGGCGTCGGCCGGGTCGGCGGGCGGGACACGGTCGCGCTCGACGGGGTCGGCGAGGACGGGCTCTTCCACGCCGTGCAGACCCTGCGTCAGCTCCTGGGGCAGGACCGGCGGGGCGACGCCACGCTGCCCGGGGTGCGGGTGCGGGACTGGCCCGCCACGGCCGTGCGCGGCACGACGGAAGGTTTCTACGGGCAGCCCTGGACGCGCGAACAGCGTCTGGCCCAGCTCGACTTCATGGGCCGCACCAAGCAGAACCGCTACCTCTACGCGCCGGGCGACGACCCGTACCGCCAGGCCCGCTGGCGCGACCCCTACCCGGCCGACCAGCGCGCCGACTTCCGGGCGGTCGCGGCCCGCGCCGCCGCCAACCACGTCACGCTCGCCTGGGCGGTGGCCCCCGGCCAGGAGATGTGCCTGTCCTCCGACAAGGACCTCAAGGCGCTGCTCCGCAAGCTCGACTCGATGTGGGCGCTGGGCGTGCGCGCCTTCCAGCTCCAGTTCCAGGACGTCAGCTACAGCGAGTGGCACTGCGGGCGGGACGCGGACACCTTCGGGCGCGGCCCCGCCGCCGCGGCCCGCGCCCACGCGCGCGTGGCCAACGCCGTCGCCGCGCACCTGGCCGAGCGCTACCCGGGCGCGCAGCCGCTGTCGCTGATGCCGACCGAGTACTACCAGGAGGGCGCCACCGCCTACCGCTCCGCGCTCGCGGACGGGCTCGACGCGCGCGTGCAGGTCGCCTGGACGGGCGTCGGGGTGGTGCCGCGCACCATCACCGGGCGCGAACTGGCGGGCGCACGGGCCGCGTTCGGGCACCAGCTGGTGACGATGGACAACTACCCGGTGAACGACTGGGCGCCGGGCCGGATCTTCCTCGGCCCCTACACCGGCCGCGAGCCCGCCGTCGCCACCGGCTCGGCCGCCCTGCTCACCAACGCCATGGCGCAGGCCTCCGCCTCCCGCATCCCGCTGTTCACGGCGGCCGACTACGCCTGGAACCCGCAGGGTTACGAGCCGGAGGCCTCCTGGCGGGCGGCGATCGCCGACCTCGCGGGCGGCGACGCGCCGCTGGGCGAGGCGCTCACGGCGCTGGCGGGCAACGACTCCTCGTCGGTCCTCAGCAGCGCCGAGTCGGCCTATCTGCGCCCGCTGCTCGACGCGTTCTGGAACTCGCGCGGCTCCGGGGACGCGGCCGTACGGGACGGGGCCGCGGCGCGGCTGCGCGCGGCCTTCACGGTCATGCGGCAGACGCCCGCGCGGCTCGCGGACAGCGGCGAGCTCGCCGACGAGGTGCGCCCCTGGGCCGACCGGCTCGCCCGGTACGGCCGGGCCGGGGAGAGCGCCGTCGACATGCTCCAGGCGCAGGCGCACGGCGACGGCGCGGCCGCCTGGCGGGCCACGCTCGCCCTGGAGCCGCTGCGCCGGGCCGCCGCGACCGGCTCGGTCACCGTCGGCAAGGGCGTCCTGGACGCGTTCCTGACCCGCGCGGCCGCGGCCTCGGCCACCTGGACGGGCGCGGACCGGCCGCCCGGCGACGTCGGCGTCTCGCCGGACGCGTACACCGTGCGCCTGGGCCGGGCCCGCCCGGTGGAGGCGGTCACGGTCATGGACGACTCCGGCGCCGGGCCGAGCCCCTCCGTCGGCCCGGGCTCGGGTCCCCCGGCCTGGGCCACGGCGGGCGCGCCGCCCGTCGAGGACGCCGCGTGGGGGCCGGGGCCCGGCCCGGGGCGGGTCGCCTGGGCCGAGGGCGGGGCCCTTGTGCAGGTGCATCTGCCCGGCGTGGGCTGGCGCAGCCTCGGGCCTCTCTCGCCCAGCGGCTGGACCCAGAGCTCGGCCCGTGGTGTGCACGCCGATGCCATCCGCGTGACCGGCCCGACCGCCTCCGTACGGTCCGTACGGCATCTGGTCCCGTGGTTCGCGGACGAGCCGCGCGCCCGGCTGGAGCTGGCCCGGGACGAGACGGACGCGGAGATCGGCGGGAAGCCGCAGCGGGTGGCGGCCGTGCTGACGTCGACGCGGCCCGCCGACGTGAAGGGCACGCTCAGCGCGAAGGCGCCCCGGGGCCTCACCGTCAAGGTGCCCGGCGCGCTCACGGTCCCGCGCGGCGCGGCGGCGAGCGTCCCGGTGGAGGTGTCGGTGGCGGCGGGCACCCCGGCGGGCGAGTACCGGGTGCCGGTCGCCTTCAACGGGCAGGAGCGCGTCCTGACCGTACGGGCGTATCCGCGCACGGCCGGTCCCGATCTGATCGCGGGGGCGGCGGCCTCCTCCTCGGGCGACGAGACCCCCGCGTTCCCGGCGCGCGCGGCCTCCGACGGCGACCCGTCGACCCGCTGGTCCTCCCCGGCGCAGGACAACGCCTGGTGGCAGGCCGAGCTGCCCGCCCCCAGCCGGGTCGGCCTGGTGGTGCTGACCTGGCAGGACGCGTACGCCAGCGCCTACACCGTGCAGGTCTCGGCGGACGGCCGTACCTGGCGCACGGCGGCGACCGTGCGCGACGGCAGGGGCGGCCGGGAGGCGGTCCGCATGGACGCGCGCGACACCCGCTTCCTCCGGGTGCAGGGTGGGACGCGGGCGACGCCGTACGGGTACTCGCTGTGGTCGGTGGAGGCGTACGGCGTGGCGCCGTAACCGGGCACGCACGAGCTGGGGACCGGCGAACCGGTCCCCAGGGACGACGAAGGCCCGGTCTCAGGCGGAAATGCCGTCGATCCGGGCCAGGGCGTCGTCTGCGCCGAACGGTTGGAGGTACGGGAGCCAGCGTGGGTCCCGGTGCCCCGTGCCGATGATGCGCCAGGCCAGACCGCTGGGCGGAGCGGGCTGGTGGCGCAGGCGCCAGCCGAGCTCCAGCAGGTGCCGGTCGGCCTTGACGTGGTTGCAGCGGCGGCAGGCCGCCACCACGTTGTCCCAGACGTGCTGACCGCCGCGGCTGCGCGGAATCACGTGGTCGACGCTGGTTGCGACGCCACCGCAGTACATACAGCGCCCGCCGTCGCGCGCGAAGAGCGCACGGCGGGTCAGCGGAACGGGCCCCCGGTAGGGGACCCGTACGAATCTTTTGAGCCGGACCACGCTGGGGGCGGCCACGACCCGGGTCGCGCTATGCATGAAGGCGCCGGATTCCTCTAGGCAGACTGCCTTGTTTTCGAGCACGAGGACGAGCGCGCGGCGGAGCGGTACGACGCCGAGCGGCTCGTACGACGCGTTGAGGACCAGGACGTGCGGCACGGTGGATGCCTCCTTGTACGCCGGCGGCGCGTGGCTCGCGCCGGGACGATCTGCCTTCAGTCTCTCCTCATGGCTGGTCGAAGCGCCACCACGTCCGGGTAACGGCCTTGAAGTGTTTTCGACCACACCCCACTACATCCCCAGCTCGGGGCCCCCTCTCCCCCGAACACGGCAACGAAGCACACACGTTGCCCCGTTAGTGTGGTTGGCCTGCCGTCGCACTGTCGGCAGCGCAATGCCTGGAGGTTCCCGCCGTGCACTGGCCCGCCGTACTGGCCGCCGGATCCCCGTCCGATCCCACCGCTCCGCCGACCACCCCGGTCACCCTCGACGACGCCCAGAAGTCGGCCACGGAGGCCGCGGGCTGGGTCGAGGAGAACTGGTCGACGTGGCTCGCCATCGGCCTGCGCATCCTCCTGATCGTGATCATCGCCTCGGTGCTGCGGGTGCTGGTGCGCCGGGCGCTGACCAAGCTCATAGACCGCATGAACCGCAGCGCCCAGGCGGTGGAGGGCACCGCGCTCGGCGGCCTGCTGGTCAACGCGGAGCGCCGCCGCCAGCGCTCGGAGGCCATCGGCTCGGTGCTGCGCTCGGTGGCGTCCTTCCTGATCATGGGGACCGCGGCCCTGATGGTCCTGGGCGTCCTCAACATCGACCTGGCGCCGCTGCTCGCCTCGGCGGGTGTCGCGGGTGTCGCGATCGGCTTCGGCGCGCGCAACCTCGTCACGGACTTCCTCTCCGGTGTCTTCATGATTCTGGAGGACCAGTACGGGGTCGGCGACTCGATCGACGCGGGCGTGGCCTCCGGCGAGGTGGTCGAGGTCGGGCTGCGCGTGACGAAGCTGCGCGGCGACAACGGCGAGATCTGGTACGTCCGCAACGGCGAGATCAAGCGCATCGGCAACCTCAGCCAGGGCTGGGCCACGGCGGCCGTCGACGTCCAGGTCCGCCCGACGGAGGACCTGGACCGCGTCCGCGCGGCCATCACGGAGGCCGCGGAGTCCATGGCCAAGGACGAGCCGTGGAACGAGCGCCTGTGGGGCCCGGTCGAGGTCCTCGGCCTCAACGAGGTGCTGCTCGACTCGATGGTGATCCGCGTCTCGGCGAAGACGATGCCGGGCAAGGCGCTGGGCGTGGAGCGGGAGCTGCGCTGGCGCATCAAGCGCGCCCTGGACGCGGCGGGCATCCGCATAGTGGGCGGCGCCCCGCTCCCGCCCGAGGACCCGACCCCGGACCCGTCGGCCGCGGTGGCCGCCCCTTCGGCCCTGAACAACCCGACGTCCCCGCAGTCGCTGGCGACGGCGCCGATACCGCAGGGGCCGGGCTTGGCGAAGTAGTACCCGCGTACGCACAAGAGGGGCGCCCCCGCCGGATGGTCGGCGGGGGCGCCCTTCGTCGTACGCCGGATCCCCGCCCCGCGAGGTAACGCTTTGATAGCCCCCCGGCCCCACCCCATTGACGCCCCCCTGAACACGGGCCTACCTTCCCTCCATCCGATAGGAAACTTTCCTAACAGTGGAGTTGGGGAAGCCGAGACCTGAAGGGCAGGTGCTGCCGTCGTGGCCGGTACTACCCCGGGAACGCCGCGCGTACTCCGCGCCATGAACGACCGCGCCGCCCTCGATCTGCTGCTTGAGCACGGCCCCCTGTCCCGTACCCGGATCGGGAAGCTCACCGGGCTGTCCAAGCCGACCGCGTCGCAGCTGCTCGCGCGGCTGGAGGCGGCGGGGCTGGTGGTGGCGACCGGGACCACCGAGGGGCGGCCCGGGCCCAACGCCCAGCTGTACGCGGTCAACGCGCGCGCCGCGCACGTCGCCGGGCTCGATGTGACGCCCGAGCGGATCCGGGCGGCCGTCGCGGACGTCGCCGGGGACGTGGTCGGGGAGTTCGAGGTGCGCACCCCGGGCCGCCGGGCCGGCGAGTCCGTGGTGCGGCAGGTCACCGACGCGCTCGACGGGGCCGTGAAGGCCGCCGACCTCGTCCGGGGCGATCTGCACCGCGTCGTCATCGGCACGCCCGGCGCCTTCGACCCCGGCACCGGGCGGCTGCGGTACGCCTCCCACCTGCCCGGCTGGCACTCCCCCACCCTCCTCGACGAGCTCGCGGCCGCGCTGCCGATGCCGGTCGAGTACGAGAACGACGTCAACCTCGCCGCCATCGCCGAGCAGCGGCTCGGCGCCGCGCGCGGCCACGAGGACTTCGTGCTGCTGTGGAACGAGGGCGGGCTCGGTGCCGCGCTCGTCATCGGCGGGCGGCTGCACCGCGGGTTCACCGGCGGCGCCGGCGAGGTCGGCTTCCTGCCGGTGCCGGGCGCCCCGCTCGTCCGGCAGGTCACCAAGGCGAACTCCGGCGGCTTCCAGGAGCTGGCGGGCGGGCAGGTACTGCCCCGGCTGGCCCGGGAGTTCGGTGTCGCCGACATCCCCGGCGGCACGCCCATCGAGGTCGCCACCGCCCTCGTCGCCCGGGCGGCGGAGGCCGTACGGCGGCGGGACGAGGAGGGCGGCGAGGCCGGCGGCCGCGATGCCCGGATCGAGAACGCCGACCCCGACGCCCCCTCCCGCCGTCTCCTCGAAACCTTCGCCACCGGTCTCGCCACCGGCCTCGCCTCCATGGTCGCCGTGCTCGACCCCGAGCTCGTCGTGCTCTCCGGCGCGCTGATCTCCGCCGGTGGCGAGCCGCTGCGCGCGCTCGTGCAGCACGAGCTGGGCGAGCTCGCCGCCTCCCGGCCGCGGCTCGTCATCGGCGAGGTGCGCCACCACCCCGTACTGCGCGGCGCGTTGGAGAGCGCCCTGGCCGCCACCCGCGACGAGGTCTTCGACACCTCCCGCTGACCCCCGCCACATCCGACAACCGCACATCCTCGTTCCTCCGCCCCCGCCCCGGGAGACTTCGCCATGTCCGGAAACAGCCCGAACCGCCGCCGCTCGGCCGCCGCACTCGCCGTGACCGCCTCCATCGCCCTGTTCGCCTCCGCGTGTACGGGCCAGAGCACCTCCGAAGCGAAGGACGACGCCTCCAAGGAGACGACGATCACCTTCTGGCACGGGTGGAGCGCCCCGGAGGAGGTCAAGGCCATCCAGGCCAACGTGGACGCCTTCCAGAAGGCGCACCCCAACATCCATGTGAAGGTCGTCGGCAACATCAACGACGACAAGATCAACCAGGCGCTGCGCGCGGGCGGTTCGAACGCGCCGGACGTGGTCTCCTCCTTCACCACCAACAACGTCGGCAAGTTCTGCTCGTCCAAGGCCTTCGTCGACCTCGCCCCCTTCCTGAAGAAGGACGGGATCGACCCGGCGAAGACCTTCCCGAAGGCGATGAACGAGTACACGCAGTTCGACGGCAGGCGCTGCACGCTCCCGCTGCTCGGCGACGCCTACGCGCTCTACTACAACAAGGACGCCTTCAAGGAAGCCGGGATCACCGCCCCGCCCAAGACGTGGGGCGAGTTCGCCGCCGACGCCAAGAAGCTGACCAAGGCGAAGGGCGACTCGTACGAACAGCTCGGCTTCATGCCGACCTACCACGGCTACGAGTCGACGACCGAGCACTACATCGCGCAGTGGTCGCCCACGTACTTCGACTCCAGCGGCAAGTCGAACATCGCCAAGGACCCGGCCTTCGCCAAGGGGCTCGCCTTCCAGAAGCAGCTGGTGGAGGACCTGGGCGGGTTCCAGAAGCTGGAGAAGTTCCGGTCCGGCTTCGGCGACGAGTTCGGCGCCAAGCACCCCTTCCACCTGGGCCAGGTCGCCATGCAGCTGGACGGCGAATGGCGGCTCGGCATGGCCGAGGACACCAAGCCGAAGTTCGAGATCGGGGTGGCCCCGCTGCCCGTACCGGACGACCAGGCCGCGACCTACGGCAAGGGGTACATCACCGGGACCATCGCCGGGATCGCCGCCACCTCCTCCAAGCAGAACGCCGCCTGGGAGCTGGTGAAGTACATGACGACCAACACCGAGGCGGTCGTGAACTTCGCCAACGCCATCCACAACGTGCCCTCCACGCTGGACGCGCTGAAGTCCCCGAACCTCAAGTACGACCCGCGCTTCAAGACGTTCCTGGACATCGCCCAGAACCCGGCCTCGACCACCAGCCCGGCCTCCGTCAACGGCGGCCAGTACCTGGTGTCGATCCAGAACCTCGGCTACGACGTCGAGAAGGGCAAGCAGGGCGACATCAAGGCCGGTCTGGAGAAGACCGCCAAGGAGATCGACACCACGATCGACCAGGCCAAGTAGGCCGGGAATGACCACGTACACACTGCGCGCCAAGCGCCGCCGGGCGGCGCTGCGGACCGCCGCCTTCATGTCCCCCTGGCTGATCGGCTTCGGCGTCTTCTTCGCCTACCCGCTGATCTCCACGGTCTACTTCTCCTTCACGCACTACGACGGGTTCGCCGACCCCACCTTCAACGGGTTCAAGAACTGGTCGTACGTCTTCAACGACTACCCGCTGTTCTGGCCCGCGCTGCGCAACACGCTGTGGCTGGTGGTGGTCATGGTGGTCTGCCGGGTCGCCTTCGGGCTCGGCATCGGACTGCTCATCACCAAGATCAAGACGGGCACCGGGGTCTTCCGGACCCTCTTCTACCTGCCCTACCTGGCGCCGCCCGTCGCCGCCACGCTCGCCTTCGTCTTCCTGCTCAACCCCGGTACGGGACCGGTCAACTCGGTCCTGTCCGACCTCGGGATACCGGCGCCGGACTGGTTCACCGACCCCAGCTGGTCCAAGCCCGCGTTGACCATGCTCGCGGTGTGGGGCGTCGGCGACCTGATGGTGATCTTCATGGCCGCGCTGCTCGACGTACCGAAGGAGCAGTACGAGGCGGCCGAGCTGGACGGGGCCTCGTCCTGGCAGCGGTTCCGGTTCGTGACGCTGCCGAACATCTCGCCCATCGTGATGTTCGCGGTGGTCACCGGGATCATCCAGACCATGCAGTACTACACCCAGCCGCTGGTGGCCGGGAAGGTCGCCTCGGGGATCATCGGCAGCTCCGGGCAGCCGTTCGAGCCCGGCTACCCGGACAAGTCGACGCTGACCCTGCCGCAGCTGGTGTACAACCTCGGCTTTCAGCGCTTCGACTACGGCTCCGCCTGCGTGGTCGCCCTGGTCCTCTTCGCCCTCTCCATGGCCTTCACCGCACTCCTGATGCGGCGCCGTGGCGGACTGATCCAAGCAGGTGACTAGGCAGATGGCCGACATGACGTACGCACTGGACGCCCCGGTGGCCACCCCGGCGGCCCGCGTCGCCCGCCGCAAGGCGCTGCTCCACTGGATCGGCGTGCACGCCCTGGGCGTCGCGGCGGCGCTCTTCTTCGTGCTGCCGTTCGTGTTCATCGTGCTCACCTCGCTGATGGACAACCAGCAGACGCTGACCCGCGACCTGGTCCCCGACCACTGGCAGTGGTCCAACTACAAGAAGGTGTTCGACACCCCCGGCTTCCTCACCTGGTGGCGGAACACCCTGCTGTACGCCGGGCTCGGCACCGTCCTGACGGTGGTGTCCTCGGTCCCCGTGGCCTACGCGCTCGCCAAGTTCCGCTTCCGCGGCCGCAACCTGTCGATGATGCTGGTCATCTCGATGATGATGCTGCCGCCGCAGGTGATCATCATCCCGATGTACCTGTTCTGGGCGAAGCAGCTGGACCTGTCCGGCACGCTCTGGCCGCTGATCATCCCGATGGCGTTCGGCGACGCGTTCTCCATCTTCCTGCTGCGGCAGTTCCTGATGACCATCCCCAACGAGTACCTGGACGCGGCGAAGGTCGACGGCTGCGGAGAGCTGCGCACCCTGCTGCGGGTCGTGCTGCCGATGGCCAAGCCGGGGATCGCCGCGGTCGCGCTCTTCCAGTTCTTCTACGCCTGGAACGACTACTTCGGGCCGCAGATCTACGCCTCGGAGAACCCGGGCGCCTGGACCCTCTCGTACGGCCTGGAGTCCTTCAAGGGCGCGCACCACACCGACTGGAACCTGACCATGGCCGCGACCGTACTGGTCATGGCCCCCGTGATCCTCGTGTTCTTCTTCGCGCAGAAGGCGTTCGTCGAGGGCGTCACGCTCACCGGAGTGAAGGGTTAGACATGAAGCTCACCGTGGTCGGCGGAGGATCGACCTACACCCCCGAACTCATCGACGGATTCGCCCGGTTGCGGGACACGCTGCCCATCGAGGAGCTGGTCCTGGTCGACCCGGCGGCCGACCGGCTCGACCTGGTCGGCGGCCTCGCCCGGCGCATCTTCGCCAAGCAGGGCCACCCGGGCCGGATCACCACCACCTCCGACCTGGACGCGGGCGTCGAGGGCGCGGACGCCGTGCTGCTCCAGCTGCGCGTCGGCGGCCAGGCGGCCCGCGAGCGCGACGAGACGTGGCCGCTGGAGTGCGGCTGCGTCGGCCAGGAGACGACCGGCGCGGGCGGCCTGGCCAAGGCGCTGCGGACCGTGCCGGTGGTCCTGGACATCGCGGAGCGGGTGCGGCGCACCAACCCGGACGCCTGGATCATCGACTTCACCAACCCGGTGGGCATCGTCACGCGCGCGCTGCTCCAGGCCGGCCACAAGGCGGTCGGGCTCTGCAACGTGGCCATCGGCTTCCAGCGCAAGTTCGCCAAGCTGCTCGGCGTCGCCCCCGGCGAGGTGCACCTGGACCACGTCGGCCTCAACCACCTCACCTGGGAGCTCGGGGTGCGCCTGGGCGGCCCCGACGGGGAGAACGTGCTGCCGAAGCTGCTGGCCGAGCACGGGGACACGGTGGCGGACGACCTGCGCCTGCCCCGGCAGGTTCTGGACCGGCTCGGCGTCGTCCCTTCGTACTATCTGCGCTACTACTACGCGCACGACGAGGTCGTACGGGAACTGGGCAGCAAGCCGTCCCGCGCGGCGGAAGTCGCCGAGATGGAGCGGCAGTTGCTGAAGATGTACGGGGACCCGGCGCTGGACGAGAAGCCGGATCTGCTGGCCAAGCGGGGCGGCGCCTTCTACTCGGAGGCGGCCGTCGACCTGGCCGCCTCGCTGCTGGGCAACGGGGGCAGCCCGGTGCAGGTCGTCAACACGTACAACAACGGCACCCTGCCGTTCCTCGCCGACGACGCGGTCATCGAGGTGCAGGCCCGGGTGGACGCGAACGGGCCGGTGCCGCTGGCCGTGCCGGACCTGGACCCGCTGTACGCGGGGCTGATCGCGCACGTCACCGCCTACGAGGACCTGGCCCTGGAGGCCGCGCTGCGCGGCGGCCGCGACCGGGTGTTCCGGGCGCTGCTCGCGCATCCGCTGGTCGGCCAGTACGACTACGCCGAGGGCCTCACCGACCGGCTGATCGCGCACAACCGGGAGCACCTCGCGTGGGCATGAGCGTGCTGGCGATCGACGCGGGCAACAGCAAGACCGACGCCGCCCTGATCGGCCCGGACGGCACGGTCCTGGGCACCGCCAGGGGCGGCGGTTTCCGGCCGCCCGCCGTGGGCGTCGAGACGGCGGTGGACGCGCTGGCGGACACGGTCGTACGGGCGTGGGAGGCGGCCGGGAACACCGGTCCGGTGGCGGTCGAGCACGTCTCGGCGTGTCTGGCCAACGCCGATCTGCCCGTGGAGGAGCGCCAGTTGGCGCAGGCCCTGACGGCCCGGGGCTGGGGCGGCACGGTCAAGGTGTACAACGACACCTTCGCGATCCTGCGGGCCGGGCTGCCGAGCGGCGCCGAGCCGCGCGGGGTCGCGGTGGTGTGCGGGGCCGGGATCAACTGCGTCGGCATGACGCCGGACGGCCGCACCGCCCGCTTCCCGGCGCTCGGCAAGATCTCCGGGGACTGGGGCGGGGGCGGCGGACTCGCCGAGGAGGCCCTGTGGTTCGCCGCGCGGGCCGAGGACGGGCGGGGCGGGCCGACGGCGCTGGCGCGGGCGCTGCCGGAGCACTTCGGGCTGCCGAGCGTGTACGCGCTGATCGAGGCGCTGCACCTGGAGCACGTGGCGCCCGCCCGCCGCCACGAGCTGGCGCCGGTGCTCTTCGCGGTCGCGGCGGCCGGGGACCCGGTGGCCCGCTCCCTGGTGGACCGCCAGGCCGAGGAGATCGTGGCACTGGCCGCGGTCGCCCTGGAGCGCCTGGACCTGCTGGACGAGGAGACACCGGTCCTGCTGGGCGGCAGCGTCCTGGCCGCCCGCCACCCCCAACTGGACGACGGCGTCCGCACGTTGCTGGCGGCCCGCGCCCCCAAGGCGGTCCCGCTGGTGGTGGCGGCCTCGCCGGTGCTGGGGGCGGGGCTGCTCGGGCTGGACGCGGTGGGGGCGTCGCCGGAGGTCTTCGCGAGGCTGCGCGGGCAGTACGCGTAGACGGTCGGCGGCGGTGCGCGCGTAGGCGCGGCGGAGGTGGACGCGTAGGCGCGGGGGGTGGTGCGCTTAGACGCGCGGGGGGCGCCGTCGCATCGGTGTGCGCCGAGTGGAACCGATCCGATCCCAGCGGCGTATACATGGTGGGGAGGCAGCGGGGGCAGGGGCGGGGTCAGCGGGTAACAAGATCAGGTCAACCCTTGTGTGGTGGCTGGTCCCTGCGTCCATACTGCTGGCCAGGCACTCGGTGACCAAGGGGGAGGTCAAGTGGCACACCCGCCGAGCACACGCGCACCGCAGGCGCCGGTGACGGCACCGGCTGGGGCACCACCGGCCCCGGGGCACCCGCCCGCCCCCGCTCCGCGCCGGGGCGGCTGGGCCGAGTCCCGGGAGCGGCTGCGCGCCGCCGCGACGACCGAGCCGGGACGGCTGTGGATCATCGGCACGGTGGTCGCGCTGCTCGTCGTGGCGTTCGGCGCGGTGACCGCCTGGGAGGTCTCCGACCGGGCGTCCGCCGCCGACGACGTGGTGAGCCGCAGCCAGCCGCTGAGCGCCGACGCGGCCTCCATCTACCGCTCGCTGGCGGACGCGGACACGGCGGCCGCCAGCGGCTTCCTCGCGGGCGCCAAGGAGCCCCACTCCGTCCGGCTGCGGTACGAGTCGGACATCGCCACCGCCTCCCGCCTGCTGGTGAAGGCCGCGGCCAACACGACGGGCGCCTCCGACTCCGGCCGCTCGATAGCCGCACTCAACGAGCAACTGCCGGTCTACAACGGCCTGATCGAGCAGGCCCGCGCCAACAACCGCCAGGGCTTCCCGGTCGGCGGCGCCTATCTGCGGTACGCGAACGACCGCATGACCCAGCAGCTGCTGCCCGCCGCCCAGAAGCTCTACGAGGCGGAGACCGGCCGGCTCTACGACGACTACGACCAGGCGGAGACCTGGCCGTACGCGGCGCTCGCGGTCGGCGTCGTGGCGCTCGGCGCGCTCTTCTGGGCCCAGCGGCGCAACTACCTGCGCACCAACCGGGTCCTCAACCACGGGCTGCTCGCCGCCAGCGCCGCCTCGGTGGTCGTGCTGCTGTGGCTGGTGGCGGGGCACGCGGTGGCCGCCGCCGACCTGTCGACCTCGCGATCGAGCGGGCAGGAGTCGCTGAAGGTGCTCAACGACGCCCGCATCGACTCGCTGAAGGCCCGCGCCAACGAGAACCTGACGCTGGTGGCGCGCGGGGCGGTCCAGACCAAGGGCGGCGCCGACCAGTACGACACGGACTACAGGGCCGAGATGAAGGACCTGGTGGCCAAGCTCGGCTCGGCCGGGGACCTCGCCGACGACGCCTCGGGGCGTACCCCCGTGAAGGACGCGCAGGACAGCGTCGCCCTGTGGCAGAAGCAGCACGACATCGCCCGGAAGACGGACGACGCCGGTGACTACGACGACGCCCTGGCCAAGGTCATCGGCGCGTCCGGCTCCACCGGCCAGTCCTTCGACCGGGTCGACGCGGCCCTGGAGAAGGCGATCGGCCACGAGCAGCGGGAGTTCACCCGGGCCGCCTCCGACGGCAAGGGCGCGCTGACCGGGCTCCCGCTGGGCGCCGCGGTGCTCGCGGTGCTGGGCGCGGCGGCCGCGGGCGTCGGCATCAGCCGCAGGCTCGCGGAGTACAGGTGAGCACCGTGGGGTACAGAGGAACACCGGCCCGAGGGGCACAGCGGTCCTGGGAGGAGGCGCGATGAACGGGAAGGGCAGGCTCCGCGGGTGGGGCGGCGTCGGCGGGATGGCGCTCGCCCTGGCCGCCGCCGCTTCGCTGCTGGTTCCGCTGTCGCGGCACGGGGCGGACGGGGACGGCACCCAGGTCGGCGGGTCCGGGGTGGGGCAGGGTGTCCAGGCCAAGGCCGACACCTGCAAGGACCCGGAGGCCAGCCTGCCGCCCTCGGTCGAGGACGGGCCGACCATCAAGAGAATCCGGGACAACGGCAAGCTGGTCGTGGGCGTCGACCAGAACAGCTACCGCTGGGGGTACCGCAACCCGGCGACCGGGAAGCTCGAAGGGTTCGACATCGAGCTGGTGCGGGCGATCGCCAAGGACATCCTGGGCGACCCGGACGCGGTCATCTACCGCGCCATCCCCACCAGCCAGCGCATCCCGGCGCTCCAGAAGAAGCAGGTCGACGTCGTCGTGCGGACGATGACCATCAACTGCAAGCGCATCGGCCAGGTCGCCTTCTCCTCCGCGTACTTCAAGGCCGGGCAGCAGGTGCTCGCGCCCAAGGAGTCGTCGATCAAGGGGTTCGACGACACGCTCAAGGGCAAGAAGGTCTGCACGGCGGCGGGCTCGACCGCGTTCGACGAGCTGGAGAAGAACTCGCACGGCGCCGTCTACAAGAACCTGACCGTGCCCAGCCAGCTGGACTGCCTGGTGCGCCTCCAGCTCGGCGAGGTCGACGCGGTGGTCACCGACAACGCGCTCGCCGCGAGCCAGGCCGCGCAGGACCCCGCGGTGAAGCTCCAGGGCGCCCCCTTCACCGAGGAGTACTACGGGGCGGCCACCAATCTGGAGAGCACCGACCTGGTCCGGCGGATCAACAAGGTCCTGGAGGACTACCGCAGCGGCGGTGCGAACAGCCCGTGGATGAAGGCCTACCGCGACTGGCTCGCCGCCGACCTGCCCGGGATATCCGGCCCGCCCGAGCCCAAGTACCGTTGATTGCACCCGGCTTGACCCCGGATCGCAGACCGCAGAGCAACGCAGAGCAGAGAGGTGATCGATGGGCGCGGGATCCTTCCCCGGCTCCTCCTCGGGGAGGCCCGTCCGGCCGGTGCTCGACCGGGACGAGGTGGACCGTGCGCTGACCCGGCTCGACGCCGAGCACGAGGCGATCGAGACCTCGCTCCTCGCGCTCCAGGACCACGCGGGCCGGCGCCTCCTGGAGGGCGCGGAGCTGACCGGGGTGACCCGGGACCGCTGGGCCGCCACCGAGCAGTCGATCACCTTGCTGTGGGCGTACTTCGACGCGTACAAGGTGGCCCTGGACGGCGCCCGGGAGCTGCGCGAGCGGCGCCGCTGGCCCTCCCGCGAGGACCTGGTGGAGCTGACCGAGCGGCTGCGCGGCGAGTCGGTGACGGTCGCCGGTTCGGCCTCCCAGGCCGCCACGCTGACGGGCCCCGCCCGGCTGACCGAGCGGTTCACCCTGGAGCAGCTGGTGAGCCGGATGAACGAGCTGTACGCGCGCTCGCTCGACCTGGTCGTCGCCGCCGACGCGGTGTGGTCGGCGCTGCCCGCCCGGATAGACCTGTTGGCGGCCGAGCTGCACCGCACCCGGGGCCTGGCGCACTCGGTGGGCGTGCGCCCCGGGGAGCACCCGGCGGGCGACGACCTGGAGTCGATCACCGAGGAGCTGACGTCGCTGCGGGCGCAGGTGGTGTCGGACCCGCTGGCGTTCTGGGTGCCGGCCCCGGGCAGCTCCGCGCCGGGCGGCGGCCGCCCGGACACCGAGCGCTACGACCGGGCGGCCCGCGCCCTGGAGGACGTACGGCGGGAGATCGACGCGGTTCTGACGGTCCGTCAGGATGCCGAGCAGCGGCTGGTGCGGCTGCGGGACGTGCTCGTCCGGGCGGACCGCACCCTGACCGAGGCGCGGGCGGCGCGCGGCGAGGTGCTGGCGAAGATCGCCGCGTCCGAGGTGCCCGCGGTGAGCGGTCCGCCGACCGCGCTCCAGGAGCGCCTGGTGGCCGCCGCCGAGTACCGCAGGCACTCCCAGTGGCACCGGCTCTCGCCGCTGCTGGAATCCCTGGAGCGGGAGGCCGAGGACGAACTGCTGCGCGCCCGCGAGTCGCTGACGGCCGTCACCGCGCCGCTGGCGGTCCGCGCGGAGCTGCGCGGCAGGCTGGACGCGTACAAGGCGAAGGTCGCCCGGCACGGCATGGCCGAGGACCCGCTGCTCATCGAGCGGTACGACGCGGCGCGCCGGATGCTGTGGTCCGCGCCCTGCGATCTGCGGGTCGCCGAGGAGGCGGTGCTGCGGTACCAGCGGGCGGCGGCGGAGGTGCTGGTTCCCAGGCAGGCCGGGCCCGTTGACCAGAGGGGGGAATCGTGAGCGACCAGAAGAAGTGCCAGCGCCCCGGTTGCGAGGGCTCCTACGAGGACATGGGCGGCGGCGAGCTGTACTGCGACACCTGCGGCCTGGCGCCGGTGGTGTCCGGATTGGGGTCTCCCCTGTTCGAGCGCAGCCGAGAACTTGGGGAAGGATCGCTTTCCTCGCCCGCGACCGGGATCACCGGCGGCGGCCACAAGGGCAGCGGCTCGTCCTCGGCGCGGTCCGCGCGGTCCTCGACCTCGTCCCGCTCCTCGCGCTCCTCCACCTCCCGGCGCTCGGTGTCGGGGCGCCTCTCGCGCTCCCTGACGGGGGCGGGCAGCGCGCGGTCGGTGTCGGTGCGCAGCTCGGGCTCGGCGACGAGCAGTTCGGGCCGCAGCAGACTCGGGGCCGGGCTCGTCACCGTGCCGGGAGTGCCGCGCCCCAACCCGGCCACGGCCGTGATGGAGCACCCGGAGGTCCCCGAGCGGAAGCGTTTCTGCTCGCGTTCGGACTGCGGGGCGCCGGTGGGCCGCTCGCGCGGGGAGCGGGCCGGGCGCACCGAGGGGTTCTGCACCAAGTGCGGCCACCCGTACTCGTTCGTGCCCAAGCTGCACCAGGGCGACATCGTGCACGGGCAGTACGAGGTGGTGGGCTGTCTGGCGCACGGCGGCCTCGGCTGGGTCTACCTCGCCGTGGACCGCGCGGTCTCGGACCGCTGGGTGGTCCTCAAGGGCCTGCTCGACACCGGCGACCAGGACGCGATGGCGGCGGCGATCTCCGAGCGCCGCTTCCTGGCCGAGATCGAGCACTCCAACATCGTGCGCATCTACAACTTCGTGGAGCACCTCGACCAGCGCACCGGCTCCATGGACGGCTACATCGTCATGGAGTACGTGGGCGGCAAGTCGCTCAAGGAGATCGCCAACGAGCGGCGCGGCCCGGAGGGCAAGCGCGACCCGCTCCCGGTCGAGCAGGCCTGTGCGTACGGCATCGAGGCACTTGAGGCCCTCGGCCATCTGCACAGCCGCAACCTGCTCTACTGCGACTTCAAGGTCGACAACGCGATCCAGACCGAGGACCAGCTGAAGCTGATCGACATGGGCGCGGTGCGCCGGATGGACGACGACGAGTCGGCCATCTACGGCACGGTGGGCTACCAGGCCCCCGAGGTCGCCGAGGCGGGCCCCTCGGTCGCCTCCGACCTGTACACGGTCGCGCGCACGCTCGCCGTGCTCACCTTCGACTTCCAGGGCTACACGAACGTCTTCGCGGACAGCCTGCCCGACCCGGACAACATCGAGGTCTTCCGGACGTACGAGTCGTTCTACCGGCTGCTCGTGCGCGCCACCGACCCCGACCCGGCGCGCCGGTTCGCCTCCGCGCAGGAGATGGCCGAGCAGCTGACCGGGGTGCTGCGGGAGGTCGTGGCGCTCCAGACCGGCCGCCCGCGCCCGGCCCTGTCGACCCTGTTCGGGACCGAACTGCGCGTCACGGACACGTCGTTGTTCGCGGAGCTCACCGGGGACGTGTCGACGCTCGGGGCGCGCGTGGTGCCCGAGAGCCGGTGGGCGCGCAGGCGCGCGGCGGCCAACGGGTCCACGGCGCCGGACGCGGGGGCGGCCGGCGCGCTGGTGTACACGGGCGCGGGCGCCGTGCCCGTCGCCGTGGCGGGGCCGACCGTCACCGCCGCGCCGCACCCGGCCCCCGGCACCGGCGCCGCCGTCCCCGGCACCCCGACCGCGACCGCCGTCGTCCCCGCGCCCCGCGTCGGCGGCGCCCCCGGCTCGTACGGCGGGGAAGCGGACGGCGACGGCTATCTGCGGCCGCTCGACGCGCCCGCCACCGCGCTGGCGCTGCCGGTGCCGCACGTGGACCCGGGCGATCCCAACGCCGGTTTCCTGGCGGGCCTGATGGCCGCCGCGCCCGTCGAGCTGATCGCCGCGCTGCGCACCGCGCCCGCCAACTCCGTGGAGAAGCGGCTGCGCGAGCTGCGGGCCCGGCTCGACCTGGGCGAACTGGTCTCGGCCGCCCGGGGCCTGGAGTCCCTGGAGGCCGACCACCCCGACGACTGGCGGGTCGTCTGGTACCGGGGCGTGGCCTCGCTCGTCTCCGGCGACCACGAGAACGCCGCGCTGTCCTTCGACGCCGTCTACGACGCGTTCCCGGGCGAGCCGACGCCCAAGCTGGCCCTCGGGGTGTGCGCGGAGGTCCTGGGACAGCTGGACAACGCCGCCGAGTACTACCGCCTGGTGTGGACGACCGACCCGAGTTACGTCAGCGCCGCCTTCGGCCTGGCCCGGGTGCAGCTGGCCGCGGGCGACCGCACGGCGGCCGTGGCGACCCTGGAGTCGGTGCCGGAGGCCTCGATCCACTACACGGCGGCCCGGGTCGCCGCCGTGCGGGCGAGGCTGCGCAGGCGCGCCCCGGGGGACGCGCTGCTCGGCGATCTGCGGGCCGCCGCGGGCCAGGTGGACGCGCTCCAGCACCTGGGCCTGGACGCGGTGCGCCGGGAGCGGCTGGCCACCGAGGTCCTCGGCACCGCGCTCGACTGGGTACTCTCCGGTAGCCAGGGCGGGCCCGGCAAGGGCGAGCGGAGCCGGGGCGGCCCGTCCGGCGAGACCATACTGCTGGGCAGCGAGCTGGACGAGCGGGGCCTGCGGTTCGGCCTGGAGCGTTCGTACCGGGTGCTCGCCCGGCTCGCCGGAAGCGGCGAGGAGCGGATCGAACTGGTGGAGCGGGCAAACCGTTTCCGCCCCCGGACGTGGGTGTGATTGATGGCGCAGATGCACCAGCCGGCAACGGGGTCGACGTGCCCCGGCTGCGCGGAGCCGCTGGAGTCGGGCGACCTGTACTGCGGGGCCTGCGGGTACGACCTGTCGGCCGGGCCCGCGGCCGGGGTGGACACCCCGACGGTGGTCATGGGCAGTCCGGTGGCGGGCGAGGCGTGGCCCGCCGCCCGCACCGCCGACGGCTCCGGCGCACCGGTGCACCTGCCCACCGATCTGCCCGGCACCGACTCGGGCGGCTCCCCGCTGCCCTCGCACGTACGGCTCGACGGGCGGGAAGCGGAGTCCGAGCCCGATGAGTACCCGCTGCCCGCGCCCGACCCGCGTGCCGTGGACCTCGCCGACCTCGGGGAGCACGCCACCCATGTCAGTACGCCCGTGAAGGTCTGCGTGGCCTGCCGGGCCGGGCGGGTCGACGAGGACGGGTACTGCGAGAACTGCGGGCACGCCCAGCCGCGCGAGCGCGACCACATGGAGCGGGAGCTCGGCCCGGTGGCCGCGGTCAGCGACCGGGGCCTGCGCCACCACCGCAACGAGGACGCGTTCGCCGTGTCCACCACCGCGTTGCCCGACGGCTCGCCCGCCGTGGTGGCGATCGTCTGCGACGGCGTCTCCTCCGCGACCCGCCCCGACGACGCGTCGGCGGCGGCCGCGGCCCGCGCCAACGAGTCGCTGCTCCAGGCGCTGCCCCAGGGCACGCACCCGCAGCAGGCGATGCACGAGGCGATCGTGGCGGCCGCCGAGGCCGTCAACTCGCTGGCCGCCGAGCCCGCCCCGGCCGTGGAGCACGACCCGCACCGCCACCAGAACGCCCCGGCCTGCACCCTGGTCGGCGCGATCGCGGCGGGCGGTCTCCTGGTGGTCGGCTGGGTCGGCGACAGCCGGGCGTACTGGGTACCCGACGACCGGACGACCCCGCCCGCCCGGCTCACCGAGGACGACTCGTGGGCCGCGCAGATGGTGGCGGCGGGCCTGATGAGCGAGGCCGACGCGTACGCGGACGAGCGGGCGCACGCGATCACGGGGTGGCTGGGCGCCGACGCGTACGAACTGGACCCGCACACCGCCTCGTTCAAGCCGGACCGCTCCGGTGTGGTCGTGGTCTGCACGGACGGGCTGTGGAACTACGCCGAGGGCGCCGAGGAGATGGCCGGTGCCGTGCCGGTGGACGCCGCCGAACGGCCGCTGCACAGCGCCCAGGTGCTGGTCGGCCACGCCCTGGACGGCGGCGGGCACGACAACGTAACAGTGGCGGTCGTGCCGTTCGCGGTCCCCGTGGCTGGGGCAGGATCCGCCTACAACTAGGCGTTGGTACCGGATTCCACCACATTCTTGTCTCTTCAGGCCCAGAAGCCTCAAGGAGCCCTTCAGATGGCCAACTTCTCCAAGTCCAACGCGCCGCAGTTCTCCGTCGAGGTCTACCAGAACGAGTACCTGCCAGAGGGCGGCCGCGAGGTCAACGCGATCGTCACCGTGACGTCGACGGGCGGGGGCACGGTCGGCGGGGCGGCGCTGACCGGAGCCGCGCTGTCGCCCTCGGCCGTACCGGGACAGGCGCCCGGCGCCGCTGTGGTGATCATGGTCGACTGCTCGGGGTCGATGGACTACCCGCCGACCAAGATGCGCAACGCGCGCGACGCCACGGCGGCCGCGATCGACACCCTGCGCGACGGCGTGACGTTCGCGGTGGTCGCGGGCACCCACCAGGCCAAGGAGGTCTACCCGGGCGACGGGCGCCTGGCCACCGCCGACGCGCGGACCCGGGCCGAGGCCAAGGAGGCGCTGCGCAAGCTGAGCGCGGGCGGCGGCACCGCCATCGGCACCTGGCTGCGGCTCGCCGACCGGCTGCTGAACTCGGCCGACACCCCGATCCGGCACGGCATCCTGCTCACCGACGGCCGCAACGAGCACGAGTCTCCGGCCGATCTGAAGGCGGCGCTGGACGCCTGCGCGGGCCGCTTCACCTGTGACGCGCGCGGGGTCGGCACCGACTGGGAGGTCAAGGAGGTCACCCAGATCGCCTCCGCGCTGCTCGGCACCGCCGACATCGTGGCCGACCCCTCCGGCCTGGCCGCGGACTTCACGCGGATGATGGAGGACGCGATGGGCAAGGAGGTCGCGGACGTCGCGCTGCGACTGTGGACCCCGGTCGGCGTGGAGATCAAGTTCGTGAAGCAGGTCGCGCCCACCGTCGAGGAGCTGACGGGCCGTCGGACCGAGGCGGGGCCGCGCGCCGGGGACTACCCGACGGGCTCGTGGGGCGACGAGTCGCGCGACTACCACGTGTGCGTCCAGGTCCCGGAGGCCGGAATCGGCCAGGAGATGCTCGCCGCCCGGGTCTCGCTGATCCTGCCCGACCCGGCGGGCGGCACCCCGCAGACGCTGTCGCAGGGGCTGGTCCGCGCGGTGTGGACCGAGGACATGGCCGCCTCCACCGCGATCAACCCCCAGGTCGCCCACTACACGGGCCAGGCCGAACTGGCGCAAGTCATCCAACAGGGACTGGATGCCCGCAAGTCGGGTGATATCGACGGTGCCACCGCCAAGCTCGGCCGCGCCGTCCAACTCGCCGCGGCCTCCGGGAACGCGGATACGGCGAAGCTGCTCGCGAAGGTGGTGGACGTCGTCGACGAGGCGACGGGTACTGTGCGACTGAAGGCGAAGGTCGCGGAGGCGGACGAGATGACTCTCGAAACCCGCTCCACCAAGACCGTACGCGTGAAGAAGTAGCCCGAAGAAAAGCACCGCAGCAACGCCGCACACAGCGGTACGCAGTAGCGAAACCACTTGAGTGCCTCGGCCCGAGGGGCCGGACGAGGAGAGGGGGAAGCGACTCCATGCCGACCTGCCCGAACGGACACCAGTCGGGTTCCGACGACTGGTGCGAGGTCTGCGGCCATCGCATGGGCGCCGTGCCGCCGCCTCCCCCGCCCCCGCCGGCCTTCCCGGGGCCGCCCCCGCAGGGCGGCTACGGCTACCCCGGCCCCGAGGCCCCCGCCACCCCGGCGGAGCTCTGCCCGCAGTGCCGCACGCCCCGGGAGGGCAACACGCCCTTCTGTGAGGAGTGCCGCTGGAACTACCTCACCCAGACGGCGACCTCGTACACGCCGCTGGCGCCCAACCCAGCCCCCGGGCGGGGCGAGGGCCTGAACCTGCCGCCCGGCTTCCAGTCGCCGCCGCGCCCGCAGCCGCAGCAGCAGCCGCCTCAGCAGCAGCGCGACCCGTACGAGTACCAGAGCTCGCGGCCCTCGCAGGTCAACCGGCCCGCCGAGCCGCTCGGCGGCGACCCCGCGCAGCAGGGCCCGCCGTCGTTCCGCCAGGGACCGCCGCCGCCCCCGCCGAACGGCGACCCGTCGCTGCGGCAGGGTCCGCCGCCGCACTTCCAGCAGGGGCCGCCGCCCCCGCCGGTCTTCCAGCAGGCGGGGCCGCCCGCGCCTCCGGCGTTCCCGCAGGTGCAGGCGCCGGCCCGGGCTGAGAACGACGACTGGATGATCCAGCCGCCCTCGCAGCAGCCGCCGCAGCACACCCAGGCACCGCAGGCGCCCCAGCCGCCGCAGCAATTCCAGGCGCCGCCGCAGCCGCTCGGCTGGACGGTGACCATCGGGCCGGACCGCGACTACTTCATGGCAATGATGCAGCGCAGCGGGCCGGAGGCGTCCGGGCTCAACCTGCCCGCGTACTCGCCCGAGCAGCAGCGCCCGCTCACCGGCAACCAGCTCACCATCGGCCGCCGCCGCCACTCCACCGGCGAGGCGCCCGACATCGATCTGGCCGTGCCGCCGGAGGACCCGGGCGTCTCGCACCAGCACGCGGTCCTGGTCCAGCAGCCGGACGGCAGCTGGGCGGTGGTCGACCAGAACTCGACCAACGGGACCACGATCAATGGGGCGGAGGAGCCGATTCAGCCGTATGTGCCGGTGCCGCTGCAGGACGGTGACCGGGTGCACGTGGGGGCTTGGACGACGCTGACCGTGCGGCGGGGCTGAGGCCCATTTGGCGTCTGCGGACCGGCCGTGGCTGGTCGCGCCCACGCGGCGGAGCCGCACATGTCACAGCCCCGCGCCCCTAACGGGGCAGGACATCCCGCAGGGGCCACGTATGTGGGCCCTGCGGGTCGTCCAGCCACGCCCATTGACCCTCGTTCGTCACCGTCACGCCGAAGCGTTCCCGTACGGGCCTTCCCTCGCTGCGCCACAGCTCGTACGCCTCGTACGGGTCCAGGGTGTCCGCCGTGAGGGCCAGGAGGAAGCGGAAGAGTTCGTTCTCCAGGCTTGGGCGGGGCAGGCCCGTGGTGTACGGGGTGCCGGGGGAAGGGGCCACGCCCCGTAGCGGGACGAAGTAGGCCGGGGTGTCCAGGAAGCGGCCCTGGGCGTGGCCGGCGTCGCGGACCTCCAGCAGGATCAAGCCGGTGGCCAGCGGGGCCTCGATCAGCGCGCCCGGTGCGCACTGCGCCAGCCATCCGGCCGGTACCGACGGCAGGGTGCAGGTGGCGATGATCCGGTCGAAGGGCGCCCGGGACGGGCAGCCGCGCGCCCCGTCGCCGGTCACCACCGCCGGGCGGTAGCCCGCCGTCGCCAGATGCGTCCGGGCCGACTCGGTGATCTCCGGGTCCAGGTCGACCGTGGTGACCAGCTCCTCGCCCAGCCGGTGGCTGAGCAGCGCCGCGTTGTAGCCGGTCCCGGCGCCGATCTCCAGGACCGCGTGCCCGTCCCGTACGTCCAGGACCTCCAGCATCCGGGCCATCAGCGACGGCTGGCTGCTGGAGGAGAGCAGCTCCCCGTCGCGCACCCGGGTGGCCAGCGGCATGTCCGTGTAGACCCCCTCCAGCCAGCGCGCCCGCCGGTCCGGATCCGGGTCCTGGCGCCACAGCCGCTCGTAGCCGCCGGGGCGCCCCACGAAGTAGTACGGCACGAAGAGGTCGCGGGGCACCTCCTCGAAGGCGGCCCGCCAGGCCGGGTCGGCGAGCGCGCCCCCGGCCACGATCTCCGCGACGAGGGCGGCCCGCGCCCCGGCGGCCGGATCCCGGTGTGCGCCCATATGTCCACTGTGCTGCCCCCGGGCCCGGGAGGCGAGTGGTCCTACGTCCCCGGTCCTCGGTCGCGGCGTCTGAGACCATGGACGGGTGAATGAGATTCCGCGCGGCACGCTTCAGGAGCAGACCTTCTACGAGCAGGTCGGCGGCGAGGAGACCTTCCGGCGCCTGGTCCACCGGTTCTACCAGGGCGTCGCCGAGGACCCGCTGCTGCGGCCGATGTACCCGGAGGGCGATCTGGGCCCGGCCGAGGAGCGGCTCGCCCTGTTCCTGATCCAGTACTGGGGCGGCCCGCGCACCTACAGCGACCACCGCGGCCACCCCCGGCTGCGGATGCGCCACGCGCCGTTCACCGTCGACCGGGCCGCGCACGACGCCTGGCTGACCCATATGCGTACCGCCGTCGACGAGCTGGGGCTCTCCCAGGAGCACGAGACGACGCTCTGGAACTATCTGACGTACGCCGCCGCCTCGATGGTCAACACGGCGGAGTAGACCGGAAGTTCACGTTCCGCCCCTCCCGACCCCGGAATGCGGGAATCCGTCATCGCATTCCGGTCACGATCGGGCAAGATCGGGCCGCAAGCGGTTTCCTCCGGCCCTTGCCCTCTGAAAGCATCCGGACAGACTTTCGGGGGCGAGGCAGGGGGCCGGGTGACGGGGTTCGTGTTTCTGCGGGTGCGGGCGCACCGGCTGCTGCTCGCCGCCGCGCTGCTCGCGGTCCTGCTCACCACCTCGGTCCTGGCCGCCCTGACGGCCTTCTCCGGCTCGATCGGCGACGCGGCCCTGCGCCACACCCTGGCGACGAGGTCGGCCGCGCCCGCCGCGCTGATCGTCAAGGCGACCGTCCCCGAGGCCAAGCGGCAGTCCGCCGACGCCGCCGTGCGCGAGGGCGCGCGGCGCACCTTCGACGGACTCCCGGTCACGACAAGGACGTTGACCCAGTCCGGTCCGTACGCGCTGCCGCGCACCCTCCAGTCGCCGGACGCCCGCAAGGGCACCGACCCCGACCTCACGCTCTTCGCCGCCGTCGACCGCACCCGCGTCCGGCTCACCGGCGGCAGCTGGCCCGCCCCGCCGGGCGCCGGCCGCGAGATCCAGGCCGCCCTGCCCGAGAACGCCGCCGCCCAGCTGGGCCTGCGCCACTGGCCCGTCTCGCTGACGCTCACCGACCGGCTGAACGGCCCGGCCGTGCGGGTCAGCGTCACCGGCGTCTACCGCCCCGTCGACGCCACCGAGGCGTACTGGCAGCTGGACGACCTCGGCGGCCGGGGCACGCGCCGGGTCAACTTCACCACGTACGGGCCGCTGCTCGCCGATCCCACGGCGCTCACCGGCGGCCGCCTCAGCGCGGGCCAGACGTCCTGGCTGGCCTCCGCCGACTTCTCCGCCCTGACCACCCACCGCATCGGCGCCCTGCGCGCGGCCGCGACCAAGGGCCCCAAGTCCCTGGTGGAGGGCGGGGTGTTCGCGGGCGACGCGACCGCCACCACGGCGCTGCCCGACGTGCTCGACCGGGCCGAGCGCTCGCTGCTCGTCTCCCGCTCGACGCTGCTGATCGTGGCCCTGCAACTGGTGCTGCTCGCCGGGTACGCGCTGCTGCTCGTGGCCCGGCTGCTGAGCAGCGAGCGGACCGGCGAGACCGAGCTGCTGCGGGCACGCGGCGGCTCCCGCGCCCGCCTCCTCGGCCTGTCCGCGACCGAGGCGCTGCTGCTCGCCGCCCCGGCGGCGGTGTGCGCGCCGCTGCTCTCCGACCCGCTGACCCGGCTGCTCGCCGGCCACGGCCCGCTCGCCCGGATCGGCATCCACCTCGACACCGGCCCGACCGGCACGGTGTGGCTGGTGGCGGCGCTGGTCGCGCTGGGCTGCGCGGCGGCCGTGGTGGCCCCGGCCCTGTCGGCCGGGCGGACCTCGCGGGGCCGGGCGGCGGCGCTGCCCGCGGCCGTGCGCGCCGGGGCCGACATCGGGCTCCTGGTGATCGCCGGGATCGCCTACTGGCAGCTGGACCGGCAGACCTCCGGCTCCGGGGCGCTCAGCGGCGACCGCGCGGGCTCCCTCGGCATCGACCCGCTCCTGGTGGCCGCGCCCGCGCTCGCGCTGCTCGCCGGGACCGTACTGACCCTGCGGCTGCTGCCGCCCGCCGCCAAGCTCGCCGAACGGCGGGCGGCGGGCGGGCGCGGGCTCCCGGCGGCGCTGGCGGGCTGGCAGTTCAGCCGCCGCCCGCTGCGCGGCGCGGGCCCGGTGCTGCTCCTGGTGCTCGCGGTCGCCATGGGCATGCTGGCGATCGGGCAGTCCGCCTCCTGGGACCGCTCGCAGGAGGACCAGGCGGACTTCCGCGCGGGCACCTCGGTGCGGGTCTTCGGCTCCAGCCTGAGCGGCTTCGGGCAGGCCGGTTCGTACGACAAGGTCCCGGGCGTACGGGCGGTGGCCCCGGCCGCGCGCTCCTCGGTGCAGCTCTCCGGCGGCCGCTCCGGGACGCTGCTCGCCCTGGACACCGCGCACACGGACGGGCTGCTGCTCCGCCACGACCTCGGCGGCAGGTCCGCGGGCGACCTCCTGGACGAGCTCACCCCGCGCCGGGCGGCCCGGACCGGTGTGCTGCTTCCGGCGGACGCCGCCGAGCTCGCCTTCACCCTGCAAATCGATGCCAAGAAGGCGGCGGACGGCGGCGCCCCGGACCCGCTCACCGTGAACGTGACGGCGCAGGTCGAGGACCGCTTCGGCATCCTGTACCGCCTCGCGCCCACCACCGTGGAGACCGACGGGCGCCCGGCCGAGCGCCGGATCTCCCTCGACGTCGCGGCAGGCGCGCCGGTCGGCCGCCCGGCCGCGCCGCTCACGCTCACCGGTTTCGACGTGGACTTCACCCTGCCGGAGACGAGCGAGCAGCACCGGTTCACCGTGCGCGAGTTGCGGACCGTGGCACGGGACGGGCGCACCGCCCCCGCCGCACTGCCAGCGGCCGGCCGCTGGCAGGCCTCCGCCAAGGACTCCGGGAGCGGCCAGGGCGGCCTGGAGTCCCTCACGCCGGAGAGCGGCGGGCGGTCCCTCTCGGTCCCGTACGTCACGGGCGCGAGCCCGGCGCCCACCTTCTCGGACCCGGTCCCGAGCCGTTCGGTCCGGCTCTGGGCCGTCCGCCCCGCCCCGCCCGCGCTGACGGCGATCGCCACCGACCGGTACCTGGCCTCCAGCGGGACCCGGGTCGGCGACACCGTCACGGCCGTCCTGGCCGGGCAGACCCTGCGCGCGAAGGTCGTCGACCGGATGGCCGAGGTCCCCACGACCGGGCCCGGCGCCGAGACGGTCGCCACCGGCCGCGACGGCGGCACGCTCCTGCTCGACCTGAACGCCGTCAACCAGCGGCTCGCCGCCGACACGGGCACCAGCCTCGCCCCGACCGAATGGTGGCTGGCCACCGGCCCCGGCGACGCGGCCCGCGCGGCGGCGGCGCTGCGGGCCCGGCCGGACATCGACCCGCAGCAGGTGGTGGTGCGCGCGGAGGTCGCCGAGCAGCTGCGCGACGACCCGCTGGGCGCGGGCCCGCAGGCCGCGCTGATCGCCGCCGCGATCGTGGCGGCGGCCCTGGCGGCGGTCGGCTTCGCGGTGAGCGCGGCGGGCTCGCTGCGCGAACGCGGCGCGGAGTTCGCCGTGCTGCGGGCGCTGGGCGCCCCGCGCCGCCAGCTGGCCCGGCTGATCGCGGCCGAGCAGGGGGTGCTCATCGCGCTTGCGCTGCTCGTGGGGCTCGCCCTGGGCGAGGTGCTGACGCGTGCGGTGGTGCCGCTGATCGTACTGACCGGGCAGGCCACCCAGCCGGTGCCGAAGGTGCTGGTGGAGCTGCCCGCCGGGCGGCTCGCCGTACTGCTCGCGGGGGTCGCCGCCGTACCGCTGCTGATCGTCGCGACGCTGGCGCTGCGGCGGACCGACCCGGCGGTCTCGCTGCGCCACCAGGGGGACAACTGACATGACTGCCAAGGCCGTTGCCCCCTGGGTGCGCACCCGGCTGCGGACCGCGCCGGGCGCCGCGGGCGCGCTCGCCCTGCTGGTGCTGCTCACCGCGTTCCTGGCCGCGGCGCTGCCGCGCGGGGTCGACCGGTACGAGGACCGGGGGCTGCGCCACGCGGTGGCGTCGGCGGCGCCGGACAACTCGGTGATCCGGCTGGCCGGCCCGATGCCCCTGGGCGGCGACCCGAGCGCCCCGCCGCTCGGCCCGCAGGCCATGGAGCAGGCCTACCGGAAACAGCTCAAGGCGATCCCGGCGCCGCTGCGGGCGGACGACGGGCAGTCCGCGTACGGGGTGCGCACCACGGAGAAGATCCCCGCCACCGACCCGCTGGACTCCTGGCTGCCCAGGCCCGAGGGCATGCCGCCGCGCCTGCTGGTCGCCTCCCGGTCGTCGCTCGCCGACCACGCCCGGCTGGTGAGCGGACGCCTGCCCACCGCGAAGGCGGACGCGACCTCGCACACGGCGGAGGCCGTGGTGACGGCGTCGACCGCCAAGGCGCTGCACATCACCCCCGGTTCGGTCGTCCACATCCCGGGCGCGGAGGGCAAGCCGCTCGCGATCCGCATCACCGGCACCGTGCAGCCGCTGCTCCCGGACGCCAGCTACTGGGCCACCGAACCGGCGCTGCGCGCCCCCCAGCTCGTCCCCGCCTCCCCCAAGCCGGACGAGCCGCACTACTGGTACGCGGGCCTGATCCTCGGCGCCGACTCGGCGCCCGTCCTCCTCGGCACGGCGGGCAGTCCCGAGGTGTACGCGGACATCGCCCCGGCCGCGCACGCCATGAACGCCCGTCGGCTGCACGGCCTCTCCACCTCCGTGGCCTCCCTGGAGGGCGGCCCGGCGCTCGCCGCCCTGCGGCTGCTGGTCGGCCCCGGCACCACGGTCTCCACCGAACTCGACGCGATCCTGGAGGAGTACACCTCCGTACGCGACTCGATCACCCCGGTGGTCGCGGTCGCCACCTTCGGCACGGCGACGGTGGCGGGGGTGGTCCTGCTGATGGCGGGCGGCCTGGCGGCGGCCCGCCGCGGCACCGAACTCGCCCTGCTGCGCGCCCGGGGCGGCTCGCTGCCCGGCATCGGCGGCCGCCTCGCCGCCGAGACGGCGGTGGTGACGGTCCCGTCGGCGGCGCTCGGCCTGGGCCTGGCGGTCCTGGTCGTACGCGGCGGCCGGCTCGTCCCCGCCCTGCTCGCCGTGGCCGCGGTCGCGCTGGTGTCCTGTCTGGCCCTTCCGGTACGGGCGATGGTCGGCCACCGCACGGTCCGCACCGCGTCCGACCGCGACGACCTCGTACGGGTCCGGCCCTCCCGGCGCCGCACCGTGGCCGAACTGACCCTGCTGGTCCTGGCGGTGGGCGCGGTGGTGGCACTGCGCCGGCGCAGCACGGCGGCGGGCTCCGACACACTGGTCAGCTCGGCGCCGGTGCTGGTCGGCGTGATCGCGGCGCTGGTGCTCGTACGGCTGTATCCGCTGCCGCTGCGCTGGGCGGCCCGCCCGGCCGCGCGGCTGCGCAGCACGGTCGGCTTCCTCTCGCTGGCCCGTGCGGGCCGCGCCCCCGGCGGCGGAGTGCTCCCGCTGCTCGCCCTGCTCACGGCGCTGACCACGGCCGCGTTCGGCGGCTCGGTGCTCGCCGGGGTGGCGGACGCCCGCGACCGGGCGGCGCTGTACTCGACGGGCGCGGACGCCAGGATCGACAGCGTCACACCGCTGCCGCGCGGCCTGGCCGACCGGGTCGCCAAGGTCGACGGGGTGTCGCAGGTGGTGGCGGCCCATGTCGAGTACGGCGTGGAGATGCCGTACGGCGACCGGATCGCGGTGATCGGCGCGGACCCGTCCCCGTACGCCGCCCTCACGGACCGCACCGGTCTGGGCGCGATCGGGGCCGACGACCTGAAGGCCCGCCCCGGCGGCAAGGCCCTGGCGGCGATCGCGTCACCGAAGGTGGCGGCGGGCCTGGGCCGGGGCCCCCGTGAGGTACGGGTGGCGGGCTACCGCCTGATGGTCCAGGTGGTGGGGATACGCGAGCGCACGCCCGCGGTCCCGCGCAGCGACTTCCTGCTGGTGGACACGGCCGGTCTCGGCGCACGCGAACCGACGACACTGCTGGTGGCGGGGACGGGACTGGACGGGGAGGACCTGCGCCGCACGGTGACGACTCCCCGTACCGCAGGGGAGCGGCCCACGGTCCGACTGCGCACGGAGACCCGCCACAAGCTCGTCGACTCCCCGCTCCAGTCGGGCGCGGAGCGGGTGTACGGGGCCGCCGTGGCGGCGGGCGCCGGGTACGCGGTGCTGGCGCTGCTGCTCTCGCTGCTGCGGGGCGCGCCGGAGCGTTCGGCGCTGCTGGCGCGGCTGCGGACGATGGGCCTGACCCGCCGCCAGGGCCGCCGTCTGCTGATCCTGGAGGCGCTGCCCCAGGCGGTGCTCGCCGCGCTGGGCGGCGCGCTGACGGGCTGGGCGGCGACGGAACTGCTGTCCCCCGGCGTGGACTTGACGGGCCTGGCGCTCGCGGCGTCTGGGCAGACGGCCTCGGCGGGCAGCGGCCTGCGACCGGACGCGATGTCCCTGCTGATACCGGCGGTGTGCGTGGTGGCGCTGGCGGCGGGGGTCGCGGCGACCCAGGCGTGGTGGACGAGCCGACGCGGCTCGGTGACGGAACTGAGGGCGGGAGACACGAGATGACGGGGACGAAGGAGGGGGCATCGTCGGGAGCGGATACGGCCGTCCGGACGCTGTCCGAACTGGAGGAACGGGCGGCGGCGCGGCGCGACCGCCCGGCGTACGGCCATGACGCCCTGATCGCCTGCGACCGCCTGGTCCGGATCTTCACGACGGACGGCGTCGAGGTCCAGGCGTTGCAGGGCCTGGACCTCCTGGTCACGGAGGGCGAGTTGATGGCCCTGGTGGGAGCGTCGGGCAGCGGGAAATCGACCCTGATGAACATCCTGGCGGGCCTGGACGTGCCGACGGCGGGCCAGGCGAAGGTGGCGGGCCGGGACCTGCTGTCGATGGACGCGAAGGCGAGGCTGGACTACCGGAGGGAGGTGGTCGGCTTCGTCTGGCAGCAGACGGCGAGGAACCTGCTCCCCTACCTGACGGCGGCCCAGAACGTGTCCCTCCCCCTCCAACTCCGAGGCCGCCGAAGGGGCGGCGCGAAGGGCAAACCGCCCCGCGCGGACGAACTCCTCACGCTCCTTGGCGTGGCCCACTGCCGTGACCGCCGCCCCCACCAGATGTCCGGCGGCGAACAACAGCGCGTGGCGATAGCCGTGGCCCTGGCCAACAACCCCTCGGTCCTCCTGGCCGACGAGCCGACCGGCGAACTCGACTCCACCACGGCCGAACAGATCTTCGCGGCGTTCCGCACGGCGAACGAGGAGCTCGGCACGACGATCGTCATCGTCACCCACGACCAGACGGTGGCGAACGAGGTCCGCCGCACGGTGGCCATCCGAGACGGCCGCACCTCCACAGAGGTCCTCCGCCGCACCCACCTCGACGAACAGACGGGCGAGGAGTCCGTGATCTCCCGCGAATACGCGATGCTCGACAGAGCTGGCCGCCTGCAACTCCCGGCGGAGTACACGGAGGCGCTGGGGATGGAGCGAAGGGTGCTGCTGGAGCTGGAACAGGACCATATCCAGGTGTGGCCGGATGGGGCGTAGGTCTTGGCCCGGGGTGCGTCTGCGGGTGGGTGGGGGTGCTGGTCGCG
>NZ_BMTS01000014.1 GCF_014649795.1 Streptomyces melanogenes | reverse complement strand
AAACTCACCACCCGCGGCGTCGCACTCGCCCGCTTCCGCGTCCTGCGCCCCCTCGTCCACGAAGTCCACGAACTGTTCACGGACTTCCTGCCGGGCATGGCACAGGCGGCCACCGCCCGCAAGAAACCCACGAAGTCCGAGCAGCGGTAGCCCCGGCTCAGATCCAGTCCAGCTCCCACAGCCGCCACACGCCCGTACCGTCCGACACGTACTGGAGGCCGCCGACGCTGCGGCTGCTGACCACGTAGTCCTTGCCCTGCCACAGCGGGATCAGCGGCACGTCCTCGGCGACCTTGTCCTGGAGCGCCTTGAAGTCGTCGGCGGTGCGGCCCCGGTCGCTGTACTGCTGGGTGCGCTGGATGATGCCGTCGACGTCCTTGTCCGAGTAGCCGGTGTGCAGGCTGTTCCCGGTGCCGACGAGCGGCTGGCTGAAGTTGTCCGGGTCCGGGAAGTCCGCGACCCAGCCCGCGGTGTACGCGTCGTAGACACCGGCCGCGTAGTTCTTCTGCATCTTGGTCCAGTCGGCCTCGGCGAGCAGGTCGACCTCGAACAGGTTGCCGTTCTCCAGCTGCTTCTTCAGCATCTCGGCCTCGGCGCCGTTGGCCCCGAGCTTGCGGTAGGCGAGCGTGAACTTCAGCGGGGTCTGCACGCCCGCCGACTTCAGCAGCGACTTCGCCTTCGCCACGTCCACCTTGGGGTAGGCGTCGAAGAAGGCCGTGCTGTGGCCGGTGAAGCCCTGCGGGATCAGCGAGAACAGCGGCTCGACCGTGCCGTCGTAGACGGCCGAGGCCAGCGCGGGCCGGTCGATCAGCGCGGCCAGCGCCTGACGGACCTTGGTCTTGGCCAGCGGGTGGCCGGGGCGCACGTTGATGTTCAGGTTGCGGGTCTCGGCGCCCGGCGTCTCGCTGATGCGGATGTTCGGGTCGCCGGGCGACAGCTTGGCGAGCACCTTCGGCGGCATCTGGCGGTGCGCCACCTCCACCTGCCGGGCCGTCCACGCCTGGTTGAGCTGGTCGGACTCGGCGAAGTAGCGGACCTCGACGGGCAGGCCCTTCTTGGAGACCGCGCCCCGGTAGTCGGGGTTCGGCTCCAGGACCGCGCTCTGGCCCTGCTTGTACGACTTGAGCAGGTACGGGCCCGAGCCGACCACGCTGTTGCCCTTGCGCAGCGACTTGTCCGGGTACGCGCTGCTGTCGACGATCGACCCGGCGCCGGTCGCGAGCTTCGACGGGAAGGTCGCGTCCTTGGTCTTCAGATTGAAGGTGACGGTGTCGCCGTCGGCCTGGACAGAGCCGAGGGAGGAGAGCAGCGAGGCGGGCCCCACATCGCTCTTGATCTTCATCACCCGGTCGAACGAGAACTTCACGTCGTCCGCGGTGATCTTCCGGCCGGACGAGAACGTCAGCCCGTCGCGCAGCTCGCACTGATACGTCATCAGCTTCAGCCCGATGAACTTGCAGCTGCGGGCCGCGTCCGGCACCGGCACCGCCGAGCCGGGCTTGAACGTCAGCAGCGACTGGTAGACGTTGCTGTACAGGGCCCAGGATCCGGCGTCATAGGCACCGGCCGGGTCCAGGGACGTGATCGCGTCCGTCGTCCCGACCGTGATCGGGTCCTTCTTCTCTCCGTCGGACGGCAGCAGCTGCCATCCCCCCACACCGGCGACCACCACTACCGCGCATATCGCCAGAACCCGCATACGGATCGACCGCATCGCCGTGCTCTCCTCGGAACGCCCCACCCTTCAGGCGGCCCGACCCCCCGGGCACACCTGTGATGGCGATCACCCAATCACACGGGTTTCACATTCGGAAGAGGAAATCTTCACTACACAGCTACTCGTTAGCCGCGCGTGACAAGGGGGTCGGGGCTACTCGTTAGCGGTCCGTGACCCGGCGGCACCAGCGGTTTCCTCGCGCAGTCGGCGTACCGAACGGAACCCGATGAGGCCGACGCCCGTCCCCAGGAGAAAGGACACGACGGCGAGGGTGAGGTGCACCCAGAAGTACGCCGTCGGGTCGCCCGCGTCGTCGAAGGCCAGCCCGCTGCCGTCCTTCCACAGGTTCTTGACGAAAGTGATCCAGATGATCCAGCTCCACACTCCGAACGCGAGCAGGAACCAGGAGACGCGGTTGCTGAGCTTCATGGAATCAGTATCACCGGGGCGAAGCGGGCACAGCCGGGCGGGTGGCGGCTCCCGGCGGGTCCCCCCTCCGGTGTTCGGATCGGCGCCCCGGACCTGTACGTTCTCGTCCGTGTCTGCTGTGAAGAAGCCCGCGAAAATCGCACTGGCGGTCGCCGTCGCCGCGCTGCTGCCCGCGCTCACCGCCGCGCCCGCGTCGGCCGTGCCGAACGATGACAAACCGGGCACCCAAGGGCAGCCCGGCAAGCCGACCGGCCCCGGCAAGGCGGGCAAGACGCGCAAGGACCCCGACCCGCCGCCGGCCGCCATGTCGACGGTCGGCGGCGCGCAGCTCGGGCAGCCCGGCACCCAGGTGAAGCTGGGCGCGGGCGCCCCGGTGCTGCCGATGGACCTGACGGGCCGCTCGTGGATCGTCGCGGACGCCGAGAACGGCCAGGTGCTGGCCTCGCACAACGCGCACTGGCGGCTGCCCCCCGCCTCCACCCTGAAGATGCTCTTCGCGGACACGGTGCTGCCGAAGTTCCCCAAGACGGACGTGCACACGGTCACCGCGGCCGACCTTGAAGGCATGGGCGAGGGCAGCAGCGTCGTCCCCGTCCACGCGAACCTGCCGTACACCGTGCACGACCTGTGGCTCGGCGTCTTCCTGCGCTCGGGCAACGACGCCGTGCACGCCCTGGCGGCGATGAACGGCGGTGTGCCCAAGACCGTCCAGGACATGCAGGCGCACGCCGACGACCTCCAGGCGCTCGACACCCATGTGGTCTCGCCGGACGGCTACGACGCACCCGGCCAGGTCTCCAGCGCGTACGACCTCACCCTGTTCGCCCGCTCGGGCCTGCAGAAGCAGGACTTCCGCGAGTACTGCTCGACCGCCTCCGCCAAGTTCCCCGGCGCCGAGGGCAAGAACAACGAGCGGGACTACTTCGAGATCCAGAACACCAACCGGCTGCTCACCGGCGAGAACGGCCTCAGCCCGTACAAGGGCATCGCGGGCGTCAAGAACGGCAACACCACCAACGCGGGCTCGACCTTCACCGGGGTCGCCGAGCGCGACGGCCGGGTGCTGCTCGTCACCGTGATGAACCCGGACTCCTCCGAGGGCCAGGCCGTCTACAAGGAGGCCGCCCGCCTCCTTGACTGGGGCTTCGCGGCGGCCGGCAAGGTCACCCCGGTGGGCGAGCTGGTCCCGCCCAAGTCGGCGGCCCCCAGCGGCGCCCCGCAGGGCTCGCAGCCCTCGGCGTCCGGCGCCCAGGGCACCGCCAAGGTGGCCGTCACCACGAAGAAGGGGCCGGGCTCCGGCGGCATCGGCACCGCGCTCGCCATCGCGGGCGGCGCGCTCGTGGTCGTCGCCGCCGGGGTGTTCCTGCTCAACCGGCGTTGGCCCCTGCCGGAGCTGGTGCGTCGGAAGCGGTGAGGTCGGGGTCGTCGGGTTTGGCCGGGGTGGCCGTCCAGGCGGCGCAGAACAGCAGCAGCTTCGCGGTGAAGTTGATCCACAGCAGCAGCGCGATGGGCACCCCGAACGCGCCGTACATGCTCTTGGCGGCGACCCCCTGCATATATCCGCCGAGCAGCAGCTTCAGCAGCTCGAACCCCACCGCGCCAATGATCCCGGCGGTCACCAGATGGCGGCGCGGCGGGGAGACCCCGGGCAGCAGGGTCAGCACGTACATCAGGACCAGGAAGTCGGCGGCGGCCGCCACCGCGATCGCCGCGATCCGCAGGAACACCCGGCCGACGCCGTTCTCGTCGATGCCCAGCTGGTCGGCGGTCCAGCCGACGGCCGTCGAGCCGATCGAGGAGGCGACGAACGAGGCGAGGCCCGCGCCGCCGAGGCCGACCAGCACCCCGCCGTCCTTGAGCGTGCGCAGGAACGGGTTCTCGCCCTCCTCGTCGTCGCGGTCCCACACCGCCCGCAGACAGCCGCGCATCGCGCCGATCCAGCCGATGCCGGTGAACAGCAGCAGCGCCCCGGCGACCACCCCGACCGTGCCCGCGTTGCGGGTCAGGTCCTGCAGATCGAGCTGGTCGGAGATGCCGGGGACCTGCTCGGCGAGGGTCTTCTGGAGCTTCTCGACGCGACCCGGGGTGAGCACGGCGGCGGCGATCGCCGCGCTCACGGTCAGCAGCGGGAAGAGCGCGAGGAAGCTGATGAAGGTGATCGCCGCGGCGAGCCGGGACCAGCGCACCCGGTCGAGCCTCTCGTACGAACGCCAGGCGTGCGTCCGCGTCAGCCGGACCACCCACGGTCCGACGACGGGAAGATTCTTCAGCCAGTCCATGACGTCCGAGTACCCCTCCGGGACCGGAAGACAAGCGTCCGTGTCCCCCAAAAGCGCAGGCAGGTGGCGAGTGCCATGCCGAACACGGCGCCCGAGAGCGTATCGGCGCGCGGCGAGGTGAAGCCGAGGCCGTAGTGCGTGACGGTGAGGCAGAGCAGTTGTACCAGCGCGCCCGCGATGTTCACCGCGAAGAACACGGCGTACTCGCGGCCCCCGGCCCGGCTGCCCCGGTAGGTACCGAAGGCGTTGCCGAGGTACGCGACGGTGCACCCCGCCACGAAGGAGAGGCACTTGGCGGTGACCGGGTCCCACGCGAGGCCCGAGCGCAGCCAGACGAAGAGGCCGAGGTCGACGGCGTACGCGCAGATCCCGGCCAGCGCGAACCCGATGAGCTCGGCCCGGCGCACGCCTCCGAGCGCCCCGCGCGCCCGCGTTCCCGCCCCCGCCGCACGCCTCACAGGTCGGCCACCGCGAGCCCGTACAGCGCGACCCACACCAGACCGATGACCACCAGCGCCCGGTCGTGCAGGACCACGTCCTCGGGGGCGCCGGCGCTCCCCCGGTCGGCGAACACGGCGTACCGCAGGATCCCGCCGATGAACGGGACCATCGACAGCTGCCGCCACGGCAGCAGCGAGCCGCCCGCCATGCCGCCGCTCTCCAGCGCCCACATGCAGTACGCGAGGACCGCGACGCCGGCCGCGAGCTGCCAGACGAACCGCAGGTAGCCGGTGGTGTACGCGTCCAGGAGCGCGCGGGTCGCGCCGCCACGCCCCTCCATCTGGACGGCTTCGGAGTACCGCTTGGCCGCGACCATGAACAGCGCGCCGAACCCGGCGGTGATCAGGAACCAGCGCGAGAGCGGGATGGCGAGCGCGACCCCGCCGATCATGGCCCGCATCAGGAACCCGGCGGTGACCACGACGAGGTCGACGACGAGGACGTGCTTGAGCTTGACGCAGTAGGCGAGCTGCATCACCACGTACCCGGTGAGCAGGGTCGCCGTCATGGCGTTGCAGGTGAGGGCCGCGCCGAGCGGAGCGAGCAGGGCGAGCAGCCCCCCGACGGCGTACGCGACCGGCACCGGCACCTGCCCGGTGGCCACCGGCCGGTGGCACTTCTGCGGATGCGCGCGGTCGGCGGCGGCGTCCCGCGCGTCGTTGACGAGGTACACGGCGGAGGCGGCGGCCGTGAACAGCACGAAGACCAGGGCGAGTTGGCGCAGGGTGTGCCGGGAGTCGAGCTGCCCGGCGGCGGCGGGCGCGGCGGCCACCAGCACGTTCTTGATCCACTGCCGGGGGCGCGCGGTCCTGAGCACGCCCGCGGGCACCCCGAGCGCGCGCCGCCCCGGGTGCCGGGCGGCCCGCTCTTCGAGAACGACGAGGCCGGGGCGGGTCATGCGGGGGCTCCGGTGGTCCGGAGCGGGGGGCGCGGGTGGCCGGGGGGCTGCGGGTTGCTCAGGGGCTGCGAGCCGCCCGGGAACTGCGGGCTGCCCACCCACCCCGCCCCCAGCCGGGCCGTGGCCGCGCCGAGGAGGGCTCCGGCCAGCACGTCCGAGGGGTAGTGGACGCCCACGACCAGCCGGGACACGCACATCGCGGCGGCGAGCGGCGGCACCAGCCGCGCCCCGGCGGGCCGCAGCGCGCCGTACGCGACGGTCGCGGCGGCCGCCGAGGTGGCGTGCGAGCTGGGGAAGGAGTGCCGTCCGGCGGTGCGCACCAGCGGCTCCCGTGCGGTCGGCCGGGGCCGCCGCACCACCCGCTTCACGCCCATGCTGATCAGATGCGCCCCCGCGACCACCACCGCGCCCCGCAGCCAGCCCGCGCGCCGCTCCCGGTCGACGGCGGCGGCGAGCGCCCCGCCCGCCAGCCACACCGCTCCGTGCTCCCCGGCGAGCGAGAACGCGCGGGCGACGGCGGCCACCCGTGGCTGCGCCCCGCAGTCGCGCAGCGCCGAAAGCAGCCGGTGGTCCGCGTCGGAGTACCGCATCTGCCACCCCAATTCCGTGAGACAGCCCCGCCGATCGGCCGTCAGCCGTACGCGACTCTCCCCGGCGGCGACGCCAGATGCGCGTCAATGCCGCTTGACACTCACTCAATCACCCATTTCGGTGAGTATCTCAATGAATAGGGCATAGCACCGCACGTAGAGCAGAACCCTCGCTACGGTCGCTCCCATGCCTGCCGCCACTCCCCCGACCCCCGTGACCGGCTGGGGCCGCACCGCCCCGACGGCCGCCCGGCTGGTCCGCCCGCGTACGTACGAGGAGGCGGTGGCCGCCGTCCTCGCGGGCGGGGCGCGCGGGTCCATCGCACGGGGCCTGGGCCGGGCGTACGGCGACGCCGCGCAGAACGCGGGCGGCGCCGTCCTGGACATGACCGGCCTGGATCGCATCCGCACGATCGATGCCGAGGCGGGCGTGGTGGTCTGCGAGGCGGGCGTCAGCCTGCACCGCCTGATGGAAGTCCTGCTGCCGCTGGGCTGGTTTGTGCCGGTGACGCCCGGGACGCGGTACGTCACGGTCGGCGGCGCGATCGGCGCGGACATCCACGGCAAGAACCACCACGGCTCGGGCGCGTTCTCGCGCCATGTGCGCGAGCTGGACCTGCTGACGGCGAACGGCGAGGTCCGCAGGCTGAAGCCCACGGACGACCTCTTCAGGGCGACGGCGGGCGGAATGGGCCTGACGGGGGTGATCCTCGCGTCCGAGCTCCAACTCCACCCCGTACAGACGTCGTTGATGACGGTGGACACGGAACGGGCGACGGACCTCGACGACTTGATGGCGAGGCTGACGGCGACGGACCACCGCTACCGCTACTCGGTGGCGTGGATCGACCTGCTGGCGCGGGGCGCGAGGACGGGCAGAGCGGTCCTGACGAGGGGCGACCACGCACCACTGGAGGCACTACCAAGGCGCGCGCAGGGCGCCCCCCTACGCTTCAAAGCGCCCCACCTCCCCTTCGTGCCAAGCCACTTCCCACCGGGCCTCCTGACCAAGGCAACAGTCAGGGCGTTCAACGAACTCTGGTACCGCAAGGCCCCGAGGCACCGCACGGGCGAGCTCCAGTCGATCGCGGCGTTCTTCCACCCCCTGGACGGCGTCCCGCACTGGAACCGGATCTACGGCAGGGGCGGCTTCGTCCAGTACCAGTTCGTGGTCGGCCACGGCCAGGAGGAGGCGCTGCGCCGCGTGGTACGCCGCATCGCGCATCGGGGCTGCCCGTCCTTCCTGGCGGTCCTCAAACGCTTCGGCGAGTCCGACCCCGGCTGGCTCTCCTTCCCGCGCCCCGGCTGGACCCTGGCCCTGGACATCCCGGCGACCCTGCCGGGCCTGGGCGGCTTCCTGGACGAGCTGGACGAGGAGGTGGCGGCAGCGGGTGGCCGGGTCTACCTGGCGAAGGACGCGAGGGTACGCCCGGAGGTACTGGTGGGGATGTATCCGAAGCTGCCGGAATTCCGCCGCCTGCGCCGCGAACTGGACCCGGAGGGGGTCTTCACCTCAGACCTCTCCCGCCGCCTGAACCTCTGACGTTCGCCATCCACTGAGGAGTGAGGAGTTACGAGATGAAGGACGCATTCGGCGCCCCGCAGTCCCTGCTGGTCCTGGGCGGTACGTCCGAGATCGGCCTGGCGACGGCGCGCCGGCTGGTGGCCCGCCGGACCCGTACGGTCTGGCTGGCGGGCCGCCCGTCGCCCGCGCTGGACGCGGCCGCGGCGGGGCTGCGGGAGCTGGGCGCGGACGTGCACACGCTGGCGTTCGACGCGCTGGACGCGGCCTCGCACGAGACGGCCCTGGACAAGGTCTTCGCCCAGGGCGACATCGACATGGTCCTGCTGGCGTTCGGGATCCTGGGCGACCAGGTACGGGACGAGGGGTCGCCCCTTGCGGCGGTACGGGTCGCGCAGACGAACTACACGGGCGCGGTCTCGGCGTCCCTGATCTGCGCGAAGGCCCTCCAGACCCAGGGCCACGGCTCCCTGGTGGTGCTCTCCTCGGTAGCGGGCGAACGCGCCCGCCGCACCAACTTCATCTACGGCTCCAGCAAGGCGGGCCTGGACGCCTTCACCCAAGGCCTCGGCGACGCCCTCCACGGCTCCGGCGTCCACGTCATGGTGGTCCGCCCCGGCTACGTCCGCACCAAGATGACCCTGGGCCTCCCGGAGACCCCCCTGGCGACGACCCCCGAGGCGGTGGCGGAGTCGATCGAGACGGGCCTGAGAAGGCGGTCGGAGGTGGTGTGGGTGCCCGGGGCCCTGAGGGTGGTGATGTCGGCACTGAGGCATGTGCCGCGGCCGATTTTCCGGAGGTTGCCGGTGTAGGGGGCAGAGCCCCGAGAAACCCACCCACCCGCCAGCGAGGCGGCGCGCAGGGCCATCCGCACAGACGGGGGCAGGGGCCGCAGGCCCCGCCCTTCACGGGCGCGGGGAACTGCGCGACCAGCCCAGCACGGTCCGCAGACGAACGAACGGGGTCCGGGGCGGAGCCCCGAAGCGGGGCGCAGGGGCCGCAGGCCCCCGCAAGGGGGTCCGGGGGCGAAGCCCCCGGGAACGAACCTTCCTCCCCCTCACCCCCGGAGGGTTAAGGGAAGGGGCGGGGTGGGGAAGCCTCACGCCCGAACAGACGGCTCATCCCGAGACCCGCCCTGCACCGGCACCCCACTCAACCCAAACCCATACTCGTACAGCTTCCGCCACACCCCGTCCCCACCCTGCTCATACAGAGCGAACCCCCCACACGTCCACTCCGCCTCGAACCCCCCCAGCTCGGCGAACGCCCGGTCCATCCCCTCCTCGGAGATCCCGTGCGCCACGGTCACATGCGGGTGGTATGGAAACTGCAGATCACGCACGAGCGGCCCCGCCGAATCCCGCACCCGCTGCTGCAACCACGCACAGTCCGCCCCACCCTCGACGACCTGCACGAACACCACCGGCGACAGTGGCCGGAACGTCCCCGTCCCGGACAGCCGCATCGGAAACGCCCGCCCCGCCGCGGCGACCTCGGCCAGATGCGCCCGGATCGCGGGCAGGCACGCCGCGTCGACCTCGGTCGGCGGAAGGAGGGTGACGTGCGTGGGAATCCCGTACGCGGCGGGATCCCCGAAGCCCGCGCGCCGCTCCTGGAGCAGGCTGCCGTACGGCTCCGGGACCGCGATCGAAACGCCGAGCGTTACGGTCCCCACGTCGTTCTCCTCCGTCGTTGTCCGGGTACGTCTGTGTCCGTCAGTGTGCAGTGTGGCGGGCGCGCCGCCGTTCTGGCCAGAGCCCTCGGCGGGGCCACAGGTCACACGGCCCGGGGCACGCCCCGGCCCACGGGCCATGCCCGCGCGCCGCACGCCCCCCCGCCCCGCCCCACCGCGCGGCTCAGTGCTTGGCGGGCAGGAACCCGACCCGCTCATATGCCGTGGCCAGCGTCTCGGCGGCGACCGCCCGCGCCTTCTCCGCACCCTTGGCCAGGACCGAGTCCAGCGTCTCGGGGTCGTCCAGATATTCCTGCGTCCGGTCCCGGAACGGCGTGACGAACTCCACCATCACCTCGGCGAGGTCCGTCTTCAGCGCCCCGTACATCTTGCCCTCGTACTCCGTCTCCAGCTCGGCGATCGTCTTGCCGGTGAGGGTGGAGTAGATGGTCAGCAGGTTGGAGACGCCCGGCTTGTTCTCGGCGTCGTACTTGATCACCGTGTCCGTGTCGGTGACCGCGCTCTTGACCTTCTTGGCCGTGGTCTTCGGCTCGTCGAGCAGGTTGATCAGGCCCTTCGGCGTGGACGCCGACTTGCTCATCTTGATCGACGGGTCCTGCAGGTCGTAGATCTTCGCCGTCTCCTTGAGGATGTACGGCTTGGGGATCTTGAACGTGTCCCCGAACCGGCCGTTGAACCGCTCGGCCAGGTCACGGGTGAGCTCGACGTGCTGGCGCTGGTCCTCGCCGACCGGGACCTCGTTGGCCTGGTAGAGCAGGATGTCCGCGACCTGGAGGATCGGGTACGTGAAGAGGCCGACGGTGGCGCGGTCGGCGCCCTGCTTCGCCGACTTGTCCTTGAACTGCGTCATACGGGACGCCTCGCCGAAGCCCGCCAGACAGTTCATGACCCAGGCGAGCTGGGCGTGCTCCGGCACGTGGCTCTGCACGAAGAGCGTGCAGCGCTCCGGGTCGAGCCCGGCGGCCAGCAGCTGGGCGGCGGCGAGCCGCGTGTTGGCCCGCAGCTCCTTCGGGTCCTGCGGAACGGTGATCGCATGCAGGTCCACGACCATGTAGAACGCGTCGTGGGACTCCTGCAGCGCCACCCACTGGCGGACCGCGCCGAGGTAGTTGCCGAGGTGGAACGAGCCTGCGGTGGGCTGGATTCCGGAGAGCACTCGCGGGCGATGCTGCATGGCGAAGCCATTCCCTTGAGGGTGGTGGTGGGCGACGGGCGGGCGATCAGAGGCCATGCTCATCATTCTCTCAGGTGGTGCGGAGAGGTCGGAAACGGTTGTGGATACGAACCCGCACCCGGCTCCAGGGACGAACCCACGAAGGGGCCGGGGGCTCCACACGAACGAGTCGGCGCGGGCACCGGGAACGTGTCCGGAACGAGTGGGAACCGATCCGCGCCGGGCGGTGTATGTGAGGTGTGAGGACGCGGGAGGGGGGCCGGATCGACGTCGACGAGGCCGCGGTGATCGCACGCGTACGCGCCGGGGAGGCGGAGGCGTACGCGGAGCTGGTGCGCGCCCACACGGCCCCGGCGCTACGGGTCGCGGCGGCGTTCGGCGCGGGGGCGGACGCGGAGGACGTGGTGCAGTCCGCGTTCTTCAAGGCGTACTGCACGCTGGGCCGCTTCCGGGACGGCTCGCCGTTCCGGCCCTGGTTGATACGGATCGTGGTGAATGAGACGAGGAACACAGTGCGCTCCTCGGCCCGCCACCGCGCCGCCACGGGCCGGGAGGCGGCGCTGACGGAGGCCGAGCCGTTGATACCGGAATCGGCGGACCCGGCGGTCGCCGCGGTCGAGGAGGAGCGCCGCGCGCAGCTCACGGCCGCGCTCGACGAGCTGAGCGAGGAGCACCGCCAGGTCGTGACCTGCCGCTATCTCCTGGAGATGGACGAGGCGGAGACGGCGGCCGCGCTGGGCTGGGCGCGCGGCACGGTGAAGTCCCGGCTCAACCGGGCGCTGCGGAAACTGGGCCGGATCCTGCCGCCGGACGTCCTGGGAGGAGGTGAGAAGGGGGATGAGTGAAGACGCCGACGACCGTCGCAAGGACGGCGGCCACACCGATGGCCGCCCCGGCGGCACCTCGCTGCCGGAGGAGCTGCGGGCGCTGGGCCGCGGCATCCGCGTGCCCGATGTGGACGGCGAGTCGATGGCCGAGCGGGTGCTGGCCCGGATCCTCGCGGAGCACGTGCCGGTGCCGGTGGCCGAGCCGCCGGGCCGCTGGGCAAGGGCCCGCGCCTGGGCCCGGCGCCGCCGGCGCGCCCTCGCGGCCGCGCTCTCGGGCCTGCTGGTGATCCTCGTCCTCACTCCCCCGGTCCGCGCGGCGGTGGCGGACTGGTTCGGCTTCGGCGGTGTGGCCGCCCGGGTCGACCCCACGGCGACGCGCGCCGGATCGCCCGGTGGCGGGGCGCCGGAGTGCACGGGCGGGACGGGTCCGCTCTCGGTGCTGGAGGCGGCGGCGCGGGCCGGGTTCGATCCGCTGCTGCCGTCGGCGCTGGGCCGACCGGCGGGCGCCTCGGTCTCGGCGGACCGCCGGATCCTGTCGGTCTGCTGGCACCCGGACGGCGGCCGGACGATCCGGATCGATGAGTTCCGGGCGACACCCGCCCCGCTCTTCTACAAGACGATCCACGTGCCCTGGGAGTCGGCGCGGGTGCACGGCGACGACTCGGCGCTGTGGTTCGCCGAGCCCCATGAGCTGCGGATGCTCCTCCAGGACGAGGAGGGGAAGCCGTACGAGCCGGTGGTGCGGACGGCGGGCCCGACGCTGGTCTGGCAGAAGCACGGCGAGCTGACCCTGCGCCTTGAGGGCGAGCCGTCGAAGTCCCGGGCACAGGAGATCGCGAATTCGACCCCCTGAAACCGGGAACCCCGGCGGCTCGGGCGGTGTACCAGAAGTGACGCGGTACGGAGGGCCCGTACCGGGGGCGGCTGGGGGATCCCATGCGGTGGCGAGGAGCACGGACGGGGACGACGAGGACTGGTTCGGCGGTACGGGGCCGGGGCCCGGGCGGGCGAAGGCGCGGCGGGCCCGTGGTGCGGGGGATCCTGTCCCTCGCCGTGGCTGTGGCACTGGGCCTGCTGGCCGCACCGACCGCACACGCGGGCGGCCCGACCAGCGTGCTGATCGTGTCCCCGGAGAGCCAGCAGACGGCCGCGCGCTACTCCTCGGACGCGGACTACTCGACGCTGATGACCCTGCTCGGCCAGCCGAACCAGGGTCAGAAGGAGCGCCCGCCGTCGCTGGACGCGGCGATGCACTCCCGCCAGATCAATGTGACCTGGATGGCCCACGACATTGCCCCATGGCGGCTGGACCGCGTGTTCACCAGCGACGACACCACCACGGTCTGGATACACACGGCGGCCGACCTCTCCCGCACCTTCAACGGCTACTGGCACCGCTCCCAGAGCCCCGCCGAACTGCGGGCACTGCTGAAGAAACTGGGGGTGATGGGCCCGGTCACGGGCACCGGCTCCACCGGGGTGGCGCCACAGGAGTGGACGACGCCACCGGCCGAGCCGGAGCCGGAGCAGGTGGAGTCGGCGACCATAACGGCCGGCAAGAGCGCCTCCACCAACTCGACGACGACCGGCTGGTGGTGGGCCCTGCCGGGCCTGACCATCGGCGCCGCACTCGCCCTGCTCATACGACCGTGGGCAACCCACCTCCCGGCCACCGTCACCGCCTCCTGGCGCAACCGCGACAAGGGGCCGCGCCAGGAGCTACGGGACGTGGACGACCGGGAAGGCGGAGACGGCCGGGACGGTGGTGCCTAGTCCGTCGGAAGGCCCGGTGCCGGGAACGCCGCCATCAGTTCGGCCACCTCGGCGCGGATGGCCGCGAGGGCGTCCTCGTCGCCGGTGCGGGCCGCGGTGACGCCCCGGTCGATCCAGTCGGCCACGGCAGCCATGTGCTGCGTACCGAGACCGCGGGAGGTGAGCGACGGGGTGCCGATCCGGATGCCCGAGGGGTCAAACGGCTTCCTCGGGTCGTACGGGACGGTGTTGTAGTTGACGACGATCCCCGCCCGGTCGAGGGCCTTCGCGGCGACCTTGCCGGGGACGTCCTTGGGGGTGAGGTCCATCAGGATCAGATGGTTGTCCGTGCCGCCGGAGACCAGGTCGAAGCCGCGCGCGAGGAGCTGCTCGGCGAGGGCCCCGGCGTTGGCGACGACGGCCTGGGCGTAGTCGCGGAAGGAGGGCTGGGCCGCCTCGTGGAGGGCGACGGCGATCGCGGCGGTGGTCTGGTTGTGCGGGCCGCCCTGGAGGCCGGGGAAGACGGCCTTGTCGATGGCCTTGGCGTGCTGCTCGCGGGACATGAGCATCGCGCCGCGCGGGCCGCGCAGGGTTTTGTGGGTGGTCGTGGAGATCACGTCCGTGTGCGGGACCGGGGACGGGTGGGCGCCACCGGCGATCAGGCCCGCGATGTGCGCGACGTCGGCGACCAGGACGGAGCCCGCCTCCCGGGCGATCTCCGCGAAGGCCGCGAAGTCGATGGTGCGGGGAAGGGCGGTGCCACCACAGAAAATGATCTTCGGTCGTTCCTTGAGGGCGAGTTCGCGTACCTCGTCGAAGTCGATGAGGCCGGTGTCGTGGCGTACGCCGTACTGGACGCCGCGGAACCACTTGCCGGTCGCGGAGACGCCCCAGCCATGGGTGAGGTGGCCGCCCATCGGCAGGGCCATGCCCATCACGGTGTCGCCGGGCTCGGCGAAGGCGAGGTAGACGGCGAGGTTGGCGGGCGAGCCGGAGTAGGGCTGGACGTTGGCGTGCTCGACGCCGAACAGCGTCTTGGCCCGCTCCACGGCGAGCGTCTCGACCTGGTCGATGTTCTGCTGGCCCTCGTAGTACCGGCGCCCCGAGTAGCCCTCGCTGTACTTGTTCTGCAGCACCGTGCCGGAGGCTTCGAGGACGGCCTGCGAGACGTAGTTCTCGCTGGGGATCAGCCGCAGGGTGTCCGACTGCAGCCGTTCCTCGGCGGCGACGAGCGCGGCGAGTTCGGGGTCGGTGGCGGAAAGGGCCGGGTGGGAAAGGGGCAGGCTCATGGCGTCCTCCGGGGTCCGTCGTGGTCCCGGGGTGCCCAGGCGGGCGGCACCTCGTGCGCATGTCACGCACGGCTTCCCCGGGGTCGCTTCCCCGTGCGCCAGTCGCCGTACGTACCACCCACCCTAACGGGCGCGCCGAGAATCAAGGTTTCCTCGTCCAGCATCCGAGCGACGAGGGAAACTGGGCGCAACCCCAGTCCCACGCCGCACGATGAAACGGAGACCCCGTGTCTACTACATCGGACGCCATCCGCTCTGCCGAGGCTCACAGTGCGCACAACTACCATCCGTTGCCCGTCGTCGTCGCCTCGGCCGAGGGCGCGTGGATGACCGATGTCGAGGGGCGCCGCTTCCTCGACATGCTCGCCGGGTACTCGGCGCTGAACTTCGGGCACGGCAACCGCCGGCTGATCGACGCGGCCAAGGCGCAGCTGGAGAGAGTGACGCTGACGTCGAGGGCGTTCCACCACGACCGGTTCGCCGAGTTCTGCGGACAGCTCGCCGAGCTGTGCGGCAAGGAGATGGTGCTGCCCATGAACACCGGGGCGGAGGCCGTCGAGACGGCCGTGAAGACCGCCCGGAAGTGGGGGTACCGGGTCAAGGGCGTGCCGGACGGGATGGCGAAGATCGTGGTCGCCGCCAACAACTTCCACGGGCGCACCACCACGATCGTCAGCTTCTCCACGGACCCGGAGGCCCGCGCGGACTACGGGCCGTACACCCCGGGGTTCGAGATCGTGCCGTACGGGGACCTGACCGCACTCTCGGCGGCCGTCACGGAGAACACCGTGGCGGTGCTCCTTGAGCCGATCCAGGGCGAGGCCGGGGTGCTGGTGCCGCCGCACGGATATCTGCCGGGCGTACGGAAGTTGACGCGCGAGCGGAACGTGCTGTTCATCGCGGACGAGATCCAGTCGGGGCTCGGCCGGACCGGGAAGACGTTCGCGTGCGAGCACGAGGACGTGGTGCCCGATCTGTATGTGCTGGGCAAGGCGCTCGGCGGCGGGGTCGTGCCGGTCTCGGCGGTGGTGGGCTCGGCGGAGGTGCTCGGGGTGTTCCGCCCCGGCGAGCACGGGTCGACCTTCGGCGGCAACCCGCTGGCGTGCGCGGTCGGCCTGGAGGTCATCGCGATGCTGCGCACCGGTGAGTACCAGCAGCGGGCGACCGAGCTCGGTGAGCACCTCCACCACGAGCTGGGGCTGCTGGCCGGCACCGGCGCGGTCGAGGCGGTGCGCGGGCGCGGCCTGTGGGCGGGCGTCGACATCAACCCGTCGTACGGGACGGGGCGGCAGATCTCCGAACAGCTCATGGACCGGGGCGTCCTGGTCAAGGACACCCATGGCTCGACGATCCGGATCGCCCCGCCGCTGGTGATCAGCAAGGAGGACCTGGACTGGGGGCTCGACCAGCTGCGGGCGGTGCTGGCGCACGAGTAGCCCGGGGCGGGCTGTGCGGGGCTCGGCCGGTCACCGGCACAACCGGCTTCTGGAACAAGACCGTTGACAACAGCGATGGTCCAGACCAATGATGCCGCCATGCCGAGACCCCGCACAGCGCGCGTCGCCTCCGTGGCCCGCGCCGCGTTCGCCCTGCTCGTTCCGCTGCTGGTGCTCGCCGGGCCCGTCGGGCCCGCGCGGGCGGACTGGCCCGAGCCGGTGCCCGTCGTCACCCACGTCCAGACCGACAAGCCGGTCGTCTTCATCACCATCGACGACGGCTGGAACCACGACCCGGCCGCCCAGCGGCTGCTGCTCGAACGGCAGGTTCCTGCTTCGCTGTTCGTGCTGCCGGGGGCGTACTCGTACGACGCCGGGTACTTCCACACGCTCCTCGACCACGGGCCGTCGCGGATCGAGAACCACACGGTCGACCACCCGGACCTGACGAAGCTCGACGCGGCGGGCCAGCGGGCGCAGCTGTGCGGGGCGCGGGACGCGCACCTCGCGCAGTTCGGGGACGGTCCCCGGCTGGCCCGTCCGCCGTACGGGGCGTACGACGACACCACTCGGACCACGGCCCGGGCCTGCGGGTCCAAGGCGCTGGTGACGTGGACGTACGACCTCACGACCTGGGGGCAGTGGACGCCGCCGACACCCCAGTTGAAGGCCGGGGACATCGTGCTGCTGCACTTCAACGACACGGTGACGGCCGACCTGACCCGGGTGCTGGCGGCGGCCGACGCGGCGGGGCTGAAGCCCGCGCTACTGCGCGACTACATCGCGGAGTAGCCGCCCGGCCGGACCTCCGCTAGCGGATCACGTGCGGGATGAAGCGCGCGTACCCGTCCGTGACCGGCCCGGCCGACTCGCGGATGCCCAGGCCCGCCGCCTCGTCCTCGACGACCCAGGCGCCGAGGACTACCCGGTTCCCGTCGAAGTCCGGGAGCGGGGAGAGGGCCTGGTAGCACGCGGGTTCGTCGCGCAGGACGGGCGGTGCGCCCGGGGTGTGGATCTCGACCCCGGCGCCCTCCCGGCCGAGCAGCGGCTTGGAGACGTATCCGGTGGTGTGCGCCAGCTCGCGCGGGCCGTCCAGATACGCCGGGAGCAGATTCGGGTGACCGGGGAACAGCTCCCACAGGACCGCGAGCAGCGCCTTGTTGGAGAGCAGCATCTTCCAGGCGGGCTCGATCCAGCAGGTGCTGCCGGTGCCGCCGCCGTTGTCCAGGGTCTCCAGGACGTGCGGGGCGAACCGGTCCGTGGTCAGCCACTCCCACGGGTAGAGCTTGAAGCAGCTGCGGATGAACCGGAGCCGGTCGTCGACGAAACGGCCGGTCAGAGCGTCCCAGCCGATCCGCTCCACCGACAGCGCCGCCGTCTCGATGCCCGCCTGCTCCGCTGTCTCGCGCAGATACGCGACGGTCATCAGGTCCTCGCCGAGCTCGTCGTCGTCCGAGTGGGCGAAGTGGAGCGGGCCGGGCGGGAGCAGCGGGGCCTGCCGCTTCCAGGCGGCGATCAGGCGTTCGTGGAGCGAGTTCCACTGGTCGGCGCCGGGGAAGCGCTCCTCCATCCAGAACCACTGCGGGCTCGCCGCCTCGACCAGGGAGGTGGGGGTGTCGGCGTTGTACTCCAGCATCTTGGCCGGGCCCGTACCGTCGTAACGGAGGTCGAAGCGGCCGTAGATCGACGGGAGTTCGGCGCGGCGGTGCCAGGATTCGGCCACGCGGGCGGCGAGGTGCGGGTCGGTGATGCCGAGGTCGGCGAACCGGTTGTGCTCGACGATGTACGCGGCCGCGGCCAGGCACATCCCGTGCAGCTCCTCGACGACCTCCTCCAGGGCCTCGACCTCGGGGAGCGTGAAGGAGTAGTACGCGCTCTCGTCCCAGTACGGGCGGAGCGAACCGTCCGGGTAGCGGGTCAGGGGGTAGATCAGGCCCTGGGCCTCGACGGTCTGCTGCCAGCCGGGGCGCGGGTCGATGCGGTGCCGCTGCATCGGTCAGCCGCCGCCCGAGCCGGAGTGGCCGCCGAAGCCGCCCCGGTCGACGCCGCCGGAGGAGCCGGAGGAGGCGGAGGAACCCGAGGTGCCGGAGGAACTGGATCCGGATCCGGATCCTGACCTGAAGGAGCCGCCGTGGACGACGCCGTTGCGGGTGTAGCCGCCGTAGTAGTACGAGCCGCTGCCGCCGCTCTTGCACTCGTACTTGGGGAGTTCCTTGTGCGAGACGGGGTCGACGCAGCGGCGGTCCGGCTCGTGGGAGCAGGCCGTCAGCGTGGCGGCGAGCACCCCCATGCCGCCGAGCACGACCGTTGTGGACCGGAATCTGCGCATGTGCGGGCCTCCCCCTCGTGATCTCGTACGTATGTCTGGGACGTGATCCGGCCACACCCTAGTTCCCGGCCGTACGGGAGGCGGAATCCGTTCACTCCACTCCCCCGAACCACCTTCCACTACAGTCCGTCTGTGCTCTTTGGGATGATCTGCGCGCTGGGGTCGGCGGTCTGCTACGGCACCGCGACCGTTCTGCAGGCCGTCGCGGCGCGGGCGGCGTCGGACTCCGGGTCCGGGGACGCCGGGGTCGATCCCGCGCTGCTGCTGCGGGCCGTGCGGCAGTGGCGTTACGTCGCCGGGCTCGGGCTCGACGGGCTCGGGTTCGTCCTCCAGATCGTGGCGCTGCGGGCGGTCCCGATCTACGCGGTCGGGGCGGCACTCGCCGCGTCGCTCGCGGTGACGGCGGTGGTCGCGGCGCGGGTGCTCGCGGTGCGGCTGTCCGGTACGGAGTGGGCGGCCGTCGGCGTCGTCTGCGCCGGGCTCGCGATGCTGGGGCTCGCGTCCGGCGAGGAGGGCCACGAGGACGGGCCCGCCGCACTGCCCTGGGCGCTGCTGGCGGTCGCGGCCGCGATCCTGCTGGCCGGGGCGGTGGCCGGGCGGCTGCCGGGGCGCGCGCGGGCGCTGGTGCTCGGGCTGGGGGCGGGGTGCGGGTTCGGGGTGGTGGAGGTCGCGGTGCGGCTCATCGACTCCTTCGACCTCGCCAACCCGGCGTTGTACGCGTTGCTGCTGGGCGGGGGTGCGGCGTTTCTGCTGCTGACGTCGGCGCTGCAGCGGGGGTCGGTGACGACGGCTACGGCGGGGATGGTGCTGGGGGAGACGATCGGGCCGGCGCTGGTGGGGGTGGGATGGCTGGGCGACCACACGCGTGCCGGCCTCGGGTGGCTGGTGGTGTCGGGGTTCGTGGTGGCGGTGGCGGGGGCGCTGGCGCTGGCGCGGTTCGGGGAGGCGCCGCAGGTGGACACGGCGGAGTAGGCCCCACCCCGCCCCTTCGCCTAAACCCTCCGGGGGTGGGTGGAGGTGAGGGTGGCTCTCCCGGGCTACGCCCCGGCCCCCGAGGCGGGGGCTCCGCCCCCTGCACCCCTTCGCGGGGCCTGCGGCCCCTGCACCCCGCGCTTCGTTCGTCTGCGGACCGTGCTGGGTTGCTCGCGCAGTTCCCAGCGCCCCTAAGAATGCCGCTCCGCGGCAATCCCCGCATTTAGGGGCGCGGGGAACTGCGCGACCAGTTGGGGACGGCCCGCAGACGAAGCACCGCACCCCGCAGGGCTACGGCAGCACCCTGCACAGCGCATCCAGCGCCCCCGCCCACCCACTATCCGTAGGCGCCGCATACCCCACCACCAACGCATCCCGCGCCACAGCCGTACGCGGATGGCGGAAGGCTGAGAGGCCCTGGAGGGCCAGGCCCTGCCAGGCCGCGGCCTGGATGACCGCGCGCTCGGTGCCGGGCGGGAGCTCAAGCACCGCGTGCAGGCCCGCCGCGATCCCCGAGACCCGGACCTCCGGCGCCCGCTCGGCCAGCGCCGCCACCAGCTGGTCCCGGCGGCGCCGGTAGCGCAGACGCATCCCGCGCACGTGGCGGTCGTACGCCCCGGAGGAAACGAACTCCGCCAGGGTCAGTTGGTCCAGCGCGCCGCACGACCAGTCCACGTTCCCCTTCTCCTCCGCCACCTCCCCCGCCAGCCGCTCCGGCAGCACCATCCACGCCAGCCGCAGCCCGGGCGCCAGCGACTTGCTTGCCGTGCCGAGGTAGACGACGTGGTCGGGGTCCAGGCCCTGGAGGGCACCGACGGGCTGGCGGTCGTAGCGGAACTCGCCGTCGTAGTCGTCCTCCAGGATCAGCCCGTCCGTGGCCCGGGCCCAGTCGACGACCTCGGCCCGCCGGTCCGGCGGCAGCGCGACCCCGACCGGGAACTGGTGCGCGGGGGTCAGCAGCACCGCCCCCAGCCCCTTCGCCGCACCCAACCCGGCCGTGAGCGTGCCGTGTTCGTCGAAGGGGAGCGGTGGGGTGCGCAGGCCCGCCCGGGTCAGCAGGTCCCGGTGGACGTCGAGGCCGTACGACTCGACGCCCACCTCCCTCACCCGGCGCGCCCGCAGCACCCGTCCCAGCAGCATCAGGCCGTGCACGAAGCCCGCGCAGACGACGATCCGCTCGGGGTCCGCGTGGACGCCGCGCGCCCGCGCCAGATAGTCGGCCAGGACCGTGCGCAGCTCGATGCGGCCGCGCGGGTCGCCGTAGCCGAAGGCCTCGTGGGGCGCGGCCGTCAGCGCCCGCCGGGACGCCTTCAGCCACTCGGCGCGCGGGAAGGACGCCAGGTCGGGGCTGCCCGCGATCAGGCTGTACGCGGGGGTGCGGCGCGCCGACTGCCGGGGGCCGGCCGGCTGGGGGCGGCGCGGCGCGGTCCGCTGGGCGACCCGGGTCCCGGAGCCCTGGCGGGCGGTGAGCCAGCCCTCGGCGACGAGTTCGGCGTACGCGTCGGCCACCGTGTTGCGCGCGACGCCCAGGTCGGCCGCGAGCGAGCGCGACGAGGGCAGCCGGGCGCCGGGGGCGAGCCGACCGCTGCGTACGGCCTCGCGCAGCGCGTCCATGAGACCGGCGCGCAGCCCGCCCGCGCCCACCTCCACATGGAGGTCGACACCGAAGACTTTGGCCGGAGTTCCAGAGGAAGTGGCCCAGGATTCCACCATGAAAATGGACCATACCCGTGTGACATGTGCGGCGTACCGTCACTTCCATGACGACGAACGGGAACACGGTGGGCGAGAACGACGAGGGCCAGGACGGCAAGGAAGCGCCTTACGCGGCCGAGCAGGCCCCCCGGCTGCACTGGGCCAAGGCCGCCCCCGAGGTCTACAAGGCCATGGTCAAGCTGGAGGCGGCGGCCGGGCGCGGGGTCGACCCGGTGATCCACGAGCTGGTCAAGATCCGTGCCTCGCAGCTCAACCACTGCGCGTTCTGCCTCGACATGCACACCAAGGACGCGCTCGCGGCGGGCGAGTCGGTCGAGCGGATCGTGCAGCTCAGCGCCTGGGAGGAGTCCCAGCACTTCTACACCGCGAAGGAGCTGGCGGCGATCGAGCTGACCGAGGCGATCACCGTCCTCACCGACGGCTTCGTGCCGGACGAGGTGTACGCGAAGGCGGCCGCGCAGTTCGACGCCACCGAGCTGGGCCATCTGATCGCCGCGATCACCGTGATCAACGCCTGGAACCGCTTCGGCGTCACCACCCGGATGACCCCGGGCCACTACACCCCGGGGATGTACAAGTGACGGCCCGCGCCTGGCAGGTTCCGCAGGAGGTCTACCGAGCGCTGGCGGGCGTGAGCGCGGCGGCCAAGAAGGCGCTCGACCCGACCCTGACGGAGCTGGTCATGGTCCGCGCCTCGCAGCTCAACCACTGCGCCTTCTGCCTCGACATGCACCTCGACCTCGCGCGCGACCACGGCGAGACCGAGGGACGGCTCGATCTCGTCGCGGCCTGGCACGACGCGGGCGACCGCTTCAGCGAGCGGGAGCGTGCGGCCCTCGCCCTCACCGAGGGCATAACGGTCCTGACCGACGGTTTCGTTCCCGACGAGCTGTACGAGCAGGCGGCCAAGCACTTCGACGAGACCCAACTGGCCCATCTCATCGCCGCGATCACCGCCATCAACAGCTGGAACCGGCTGATGGTGGCCCGCCGCACCGCACCCGGAGAGACCGAATGGCACAGCTGACCCCCGTCGCCTCCTTCCGCGCCCTGCACCACGGGCGCACCCCGGGCGACCCCCTGATCCTGCCCGGCCCGTGGGACGCGGGCAGCGCCCGGGCCTTCGAGGAGGCGGGCTTCGAGGCGCTCGCCACGCCGAGCGCGGGGGTCGCCGCCTCGCTGGGGTACGCGGACGGCGAGACGCCCGGCGACGAGATGTTCGCAGCGGTCGCCCGGATCGTCCGGGCCGTCTCCGTGCCCGTCTCGGCGGACGTCGAGGGCGGCTACGGCCTGGCCCCCAAGGAGCTGGTGGCCCGGCTGCTCGACACCGGCGCGGTCGGCTGCAACCTGGAGGACTCAGCCGACGGCGCCCTCAAGGACCCGGCGCGGCACGCCGACTGGCTGGCGGAGGTGCGCGCGGAGGCCGGGAACCGGCTCTTCATCAACGCGCGCGTGGACACGTACATCGAGGGCGTCACCGATCTGGACGAGACGATCGCGCGGGCGCGCGCGTACGTGGCGGCGGGCGCCGACTGCGTCTACCCGTACGGGGCGCCCGCCGACCACCTGCCGAAGATCGCCGCCGCCGTACCGGCCCCGGTCAACCAGGTCGCCCTGGCCGACGGCCCGACCCCGCGCCGCCTGGGCGAACTGGGCGCCGCCCGCGTCACGTTCGGCCCCGGCCTCCAGCGCCGCGCGATGAAGGCCGTACGGGAGATCGCGGAGCAGCTGCGCGCGGGCTGAGCCGGGGCCGTACCCCTCAGTCCGGCGTGAACGTGCCGAGCACCTTGTTCAGGACGCCGAGCTGGGCGGGCCAGTCCTCGTCGGGGCCGTACACGAGCACCGTGTACGGCACCCCGTTCCCGGCGACGAAGGAGCGGGCGATGCCCTGGATGCGGTCGCTCTGGACGGTGCGGTTGTACGCGTAGACCAGCTCGGCCGCGTCCGTGGTGGTGACCTCGGCCATCCGGCGCAGCGAGATCTGCTCGTACCCCCGGTTGGAGGCGAGGTTCTGCGAGGTGATGCGCAGGGCCTCGTACGGGGTGATGCCGGGTTCGGTGAGGCGGAACATCTGGAGCAGGTACCGCTGGTCGGGCGAGCGGTAGAGGGCGCTGCTGCGCTCCTCGGTGCGGGTCCAGGTGGCCGGTACGGCGACGCTCCAGCCGAGCGGGTCCGCCACCAGGCGGAAGCCGTCGGGCACGGCGGCGGCGGTGCTCGTGCCGGGCGACCCGCTGTCGGTGGGCGACTCGCCGGGCGTGTCGGTGGGGGTGTCCGTCGCGGTGCCCGTCTCCGTGTCCGTCGCGCTGTCCGTCGGTGTCCCGGAGTCGCTCCCCTGCACCGATGCCGACGAGGAGGCGTGCGCCGCTCCCCCGGAGCCGTCGTCCCGGCCCCACATCAGCCAGCCGCCCGCCAGCCCGCCCGCGAGGACGGCGGTCGCGACCGCGGCGACGATCGCCCGCTGTCTGCGCCGCCCCGGGTCCACCGGCGGCGCGTACGGGGGCGGGGGCGCCGGATCGCGCGGCAGCTCGTACGCCCCCTGGGTCTCCGCCTCGTGGTACGGCCCCGATCCCGCCCCCGGGCCCAGCCAGGGCGGCGCGACGTACGGAGGCTCGGGCGGCGGCGCCCCGAACACCGGCGGCGACGGGGGCGGGCCCGCGGGCGGAGCCGGCGTCCGGGGAGCCCTCGGCTGGGGTTCGCCCTGCTCCCAGCTCTGCGTCTCGTCGTTCCAGTGGGCGCCCCCACCGCGTCGTGCGCTCATGGCTCAGCCGCCCAGGAGCGCGGCGACCGTCCGACCCACGGCGGCCGCCGAGGCGAGGACGCCCGTGAGGCCCTCCGCGTCGGCGAGCGCCTGGCGCAGCCGGGCCAGGCGCCCCGGGCTCGCCGCGCCCGCCGAGGCGATCTCGGCCTCCGCGTCGGCCGCCGCGCCGTCCAGCGCCCGGGTGCGCTCGCCCGCGACGACCCGGGCGAGGTCGGTGCGCAACTCCCGTAGCGCTTCGAGGAGTTCGGCCTGGACGGGGTCGGCGGGTGTGCCGCCCTGCTGGTTGGTGACGGTGTTGTGGTCGCCGATGGCCATCGCGCCCACCACACTGCCGATGCTGATCCCGCTGTGCCGCTTGCCCTGCCCGTCATCCTTCGCCACGGCCGCCTCCCGTTCCCGCTCTCTCCGTGCGGTTGACCACCTTGTTGCGGTTGCCGATGGCGATGGCTCCCTTGGCGGTCTCGATGAACGTCGCCCCCTCGGCGACGTTGACGATCTTCTGGACGAACTCGTCCGTCTCCCAGCCCGCCTCCTGGAGCGCGAGCCGCACCCCGTTGTTCACCCGGTCCTGGATCGACTTCAGATAACGGCTGACGTCCATCTCCTGGAAGAGCGAGGCGTCGTTGTCGGAGCCGAGCTCGCGCACCGCCCGGACCGGCCCCTCCGGCAGCGCCCTGCCGTGCCCTCCGGTGGCCAGCCGCCACAGCGACACGGCCCCGCGCCACAGCGTGAGCACCGCGCGCCCGGCGGCGGCCGGGGTGTGCCCCATCGCCCAGGCGGCCTTGCCGAAGCGGTTGTTGTGCCGGTAGCGGTGGGCGACCCGGTCGGCGTCCTGGTACAGCTGCTTCACCGGGCGCAGCACGTGCGGGGCGACCTCCAGCATCAGCATCCCGCCCTGCGTGTGGACCCGTACGAAGACGGTGGTGACGATCTCCTCGCCCCAGCCGCCGACCCGGATCCGCAGGAAGTGCCGCCGGGTCTCGCCGCCCTCCTCGATGGCGTGCGCGCGGTGCTCCTCGAAGGCGCGGGCGGTGTACGGGGCGGCGGCGCGGGTCGGCAGGCCGACGACCGGCAGGAACACGATCTCGTCGAGCTCCAGGTCCCGCAGCCGGTCGCGGACCGCGTCGGCGAGCTCCGGCGAGCCGTGCGGGGAGGGGACGCGCAGCGCCTCCAGGAGCGGGACGATCCGGCGCAGGATCGCGCTGTTGTCGAGCGGCTCGGGCTCGCGGTCCTTGCCGGGCCGCAGCTCGACGGAAAGCGACCACGGCTCGTACGGCCGTCCGGCGCCGCAGAACGGGTTGGCGACGCGGTAGAGCACCAGCGGCGCGTGCTGCTCGGCGCGGATGCGGCGGGACAGGCGCCGGAAGCGGACGCCGTCCGCCGCCTCGGCCGGGTCGGCCTCCAGCGCCGGGAACCGGGGTCTGGACAGCTCCTCGGTGAGCGACTTGGCGAACTGACCGCGCTGCATGGCGACCGCCCAGGCGAGCAGCAGCGGCAGGACGAGCGCGCACCAGGCCTGGATGCGCTCGTCGCCGGAGGGGCGATTGCCGAGGGGCCCGGGCAGCCCCGAGAGCCCCGCCGAACCGCCCCCGATAGCGGGCCCGAACAGGACGACCAGGGCGAACAGGTAGAACCCCCACCCGATCCAGCGCACGTACCAGGCGGCGATCCTGCGGTACCAGAGCGGCCGCTCCAGCGGGCCCCGGACCCAGCCCGCCAGGGTGAAGAACAGGAACGCCGGGACGTAGAGCAGGATCAGCCACTGGGTGAGCGGGACGGCCACGATCCACAGCAGCACGATGGCGGCGGACCAGCCGAGCTCCAGGCGCCGGGCGCGCAGGGCGTGCGCGAGCACGCGCGCCGCGTCGATGCCGAGCGAGGGGGCGGCGATGCGCTCCTCGTGGACGTACAGCTCGTCGATGACGGCGTCGCGGAAGGCCCCGTCCAGATACGCGCCGGCGCACAGCAGCCGGGTGGCCTCGCTCGCGCCGGGCGCCTTCGGACCGGCCGGACCGCCCGGCCCCGGACGGCCCGGCGGCTGCGGCAGGTAGGTCTGCGTCAACGGTCCCCCCGATGCGGCGAACTCCCCACGCGCACAGGCGAGTTGCCTGTGACGAAGGCCACAGCGTAGAGGAGGCGCACTCTCCGTGTCGTACGCCAAAAAGACCACCCCCGGCGGCCTGGTGGGGCTGCCGGGGGTGGCGTTCACAGCGTTACGGCTGTGTCCGAGCGGATGCTCGAATCAGGCCGGGCTCAGATGAGGCCGGGCTCAGATGAGGCCGAGCGCGCGCACCGCGTCGCGCTCCTCCGCGAGCTCCTGCACCGACGCGTCGATGCGGGCGCGCGAGAAGTCGTTGATCTCCAGGCCCTGGACGATCTCGTACTTGCCGTCCTTGACCGTGACCGGGAAGGAGGAGATGAGGCCCTCGGGGACGCCGTAGGAGCCGTCCGACGGGATGCCCATGGAGGTCCAGTCGCCCTCGGCGGTGCCGTTGACCCACGTGTACACGTGGTCGATGGCGGCGTTGGCGGCCGAGGCGGCCGAGGACGCGCCACGGGCCTCGATGATCGCGGCGCCGCGCTTGGCGACGGTCGGGATGAAGGTGTCGGCCAGCCACGCCTCGTCGTTGACGAGCTCGGCGGCGTTCTTGCCGGCGACCTCGGCGTGGAAGACGTCCGGGTACTGGGTGGCCGAGTGGTTGCCCCAGATCGTCAGGCGCTTGATGTCCGAGACGGCCGCGCCGGTCTTCTTCGCGAGCTGCGAGATCGCCCGGTTGTGGTCCAGACGGGTCATCGCGGTGAAGCGCTCGGCCGGGATGTCCGGGGCCGACGCCTGCGCGATGAGCGCGTTGGTGTTGGCCGGGTTGCCGACGACGAGGACCTTGATGTCGTCCGCGGCGTTGTCGTTGATGGCCTTGCCCTGCGGCTTGAAGATGCCGCCGTTGGCGGAGAGCAGGTCACCGCGCTCCATGCCGGCGGTGCGCGGGCGGGCGCCGACCAGGAGGGCGACGTTCGCGCCGTCGAACGCCTTGTTGGCGTCGTCGGTGATCTCGATGCCGCGCAGCAGCGGGAAGGCGCAGTCGTCGAGCTCCATGGCGGTGCCCTCGGCGGCCTTCAGGCCCTGCGGGATCTCCAGGAGACGGAGGTTGACCGGCACATCCGCGCCGAGCAGGTGACCGGAGGCGATACGGAAGAGCAGCGCGTAGCCGATCTGTCCGGCCGCGCCGGTGACGGTGACATTCACGGGAGTGCGGGTCATGGCGATCTCCGTTTAGAACAGCAGGTGATGGGGGGTGGCCCCTAGTTCCGGCTATCTCTTCACGTCAAGGTCCGGCTCGGTGCTCACCCGGGCTCACGAGGGGGAACCCGAACTGAATCTTGACGTGAAGAGATATCCAGCGGTCAGGCTATCCGACCCCGGCCACCTCGAACCCCCACCCCCCTGTGGGACGCCTCACCCCGTCCTCCGGGCGGGTCACTGCCGTACCGTGCAGCCCTTCTTGCCGGAGACGAGCGTGGCGCACGCCTTCGCCGACCCGGGGCCGTCCGCCGCGAGCATCTTGGTGTACGCCTCCTTGTCGGCGTCCACCGTTCCGGACCCGCCGGGCGTGGTGCCCGCGCTGATCGTCACCTTGTCGCCGGGCGCGGCCTGCTGGATGCGGGCCCAGGCGGCCTGGCAGGTCTGGCTGTAGCGGACCTGGACCAGCGCGGCGCCGATCTTCGCGGACGCCACGGTCTTGGCGAACGCGCCGCCGCACCCCATCACTTCCGGGTCCTGCCCGGTGCAGCTGTCGCGCACGCACTTCACGCCCGCGGGCAGCGAGGGCGCGGCGGTGGTGGGGGTGACCGACGGCTTCGGGGCCGCCTTGTCGTCGCCGCCCCCCAGATCGGTGAGCAGCACGGCCGCGGCGATGACGAGCAGGGCGCCGACGACGCCCGCCACGAACATCATCAGCCTGCGCCGCCCGCCGGTCCCCGGGCCGCCTCCGCCCGGCCCCCGGTCGGGTCCCTGCGGCGGTATGCGTCGGCCCGCGCCCGGCTCGGCCAAGGGGACGCCGAGCCCGGACGGCCGGGGCGCGGTCGGCAGCGGTTCGGCGGCGCGCTGGGTCACCGGGGCCTGCGGCCCGCCGCCCCCGGGGGCCGGGCCGAACTCGCCGAGCGCCGCCCGCGCCTGGGATATCCGGATCTGCTCCATCGTCAGGTCGTGGCGCATCTCGGCGCGGCTCCAGGCGCGCTCCGCGAGCTCCCACATGGTGGTCAGATGGATGGGATTGGTGCCGGTGACCTCGGCGAGCGCGACGATCGCGCCCTTGGGCGCGAGCAGCCGCCCGCCCAGATAGCGCTCCCACGATGTCTTGCTGTAGCCGGTGCGGTCGGCGACCGCCGCCAGGCTCAGTCCGCTGCGGTCGACCAGCCTGCGCAGCTGGCTCGCGAACTCCCTCACCTGCGGGTCGAGTTCCTCCGGCAGCGCCTTCCAGCGAGGCATGTGCTTCCCCCTTGTCCCCCCATACGTGCCCGATGTACCCCCGAGACCGGTGCCGCCCCCGGCACACCCTTGGCCCCTGTTCCGCCCCCATACTCCCATCGGCGCGGGGTGCCGTCACCAAGGCCCCCGCCGCCCGGGGGCGGCTGTTGCCGGACGCACACACAGTTGCGGAACGGTCACCTCCGCGCCACAGGCCTCCGGCTTCCCTTGTAGCCGCCTTGGCGCGTCCATGACTCTTACATCCACGGGGGACAGCCGGCGCCCGTCTTCCCACGGGGGAGAGGACGGGCGCCGTGCTGTTTTACGTACGGGTGTACGCGCCGGGGCGCGCGGGTGTTCACCCGCGCCCCGCTCAGCGCACGGTGAACCGGACCGCGTCCTCCAGGAACGGGATGTCCAGCCAGGGCCGGGGCTGCGCCACCAGCGCGAGCAGCACGATCAGCACGCCGAGCACGCCGTACGTGGTGATGTCGGTGAACCGGGAGCGCACCGCGAGCATGCCCACCGACGGCAGCATCCAGCGCAGCACGCCGCCCGCCAGCAGGGCCAGGCCGATGATGATCAGCCCGACCCGGAACAGGTCCACCGAGACGAGCAGCAGCCCGAGCCCGGTCGACCCGAGCACGGTCAGCAGCGGCCACTGGCGCGCGGGCGCGGGCGAGGCCCCGGAGGCCGCCCGCCCGCCGCCCTCGGGCCGCGCGGTGTCCCGCGTGACCGAGGGGAAGCGTCGGGAGGCCTTGCGGGGGGCGGGGGTGGCGGCGGCCACGGCCGGGCCGTGGCCGTTCACGGAGGGCCCGGCCCCGTTCAGGGAACCGGCCCCCGGGGACGGCTGGACGCCGCTCGACGACGGCTCCGCGGGGTCTCCCCCACCGGTGCCGCCGTCCCCCGTACTCGTATCGGCGTCCATGCCTCGGTCCCTTCCGGTCAGCTCGCGGCCACGCCGCGCTCCGCCGCTTCCACGACGTTCACCAGCAGCTGGGCGCGGGTCATCGGGCCGACGCCGCCCGGGTTCGGGGAGATCCAGCCCGCCACCTCGGTGACCCCGGGGTGCACATCGCCGAGGATCTTGCCGTTCTCGTCGCGGCTGACGCCGACGTCCAGGACGGCCGCGCCCGGCTTGACGTCCTCGGGCTTGACCAGGTGCGGCACCCCGGCGGCGGCCACGATGATGTCGGCCCGGCGCAGATGGGCGGCGAGGTCGCGGGTGCCGGTGTGGCACTGCGTCACCGTCGCGTTCTCGGAGCGGCGGGTCAGCAGCAGCGGCATCGGGCGCCCGATGGTGACACCGCGGCCGATCACCACGACCTCGGCGCCGTTGATCTCCACGCCGTGCTTGCGCAGCAGCTGGATGATCCCGTACGGCGTGCAGGGCAGCGGGCCCGGCTCGTTGAGCACCAGTCGGCCCAGGTTGGTCGGGTGCAGCCCGTCCGCGTCCTTGGCCGGGTCCATCAGCGTCAGGATGCGGTTCTCGTCGATGCCCTTGGGGAGCGGGAGTTGGACGATGTAGCCGGTGCACTCCGGGTCCTCGTTCAGCTCCCGGACGACCGCCTCGATCTCCTCCTGCGTGGCGGTGGCGGGCAGTTCGCGCTGGATGGAGGCGATGCCCACCTCGGCGCAGTCGCGGTGCTTGCCCGCCACGTACTTCTGGCTGGCGGGGTCCTCACCGACCAGGACGGTGCCGAGACCGGGGTGGATGCCCCTCTCCTTGAGGGCCGCCACGCGGACGGCCAGATCGGACTTGATCGCTGCGGCGGTGGCCTTGCCATCGAGAATCTGGGCGGTCATGTTTCCCATTCTTCCAGGGCGACTCATGATCGCCCAAGTTGCACTTGCACAACACATCCAGCTTCCGGCTGGACAAACTTATGTCTCGTTTAGAACGATGATCTGCGCAGTACCGCGGGCAGTGCCGGGGGGCGAACCGCTCACACATCACCTTTCCTCCGCTCGGGCCGCGTCGTCCCCGCAAGGAACAACGGAGGAAACCCGCCATGAGCTTCGGCGACCCGAACAACCCGTACGGCCAGGCACCCCCGCCGCCGCAGGCTCCGCCCGGCTACGGCTACCCGGCCGCACCGCCCCAGGGCGTCCCGCCGCAGCAGGCGTACGGCTACCCGCAGCAGCCGGGCTACCCGGCCTACCCCGGCGGCATGGTGATGCCGCCGCAGATGCCGGGCCTGATGCAGACGGCCCGCGTCTTCCTGTTCATCGTCGGCGCGGTCCAGGTGCTGATCGGCATCCTGTTCCTGTTCGTCGCCGCCGCGGCCAACGACGTGTCGAACAAGTCGGACGACACCTTCGGCGACACCCCGTTCGGTGACATCGGCCACGCCGCCGCCGGGATCATGGTCGTCGTCGCGCTGCTCTTCCTCGGCCTGTCCGCGCTGTCGATCACGCTCGGCGTAAGGCTGTCCAAGGGTCGCCAGGGCGTCCGCATCACGACGATGGTCTACGGCATCCTGGGCGCCGTGGTCGGCGTGCTCGCCCTGGTCGGGTCCGCCAACAACGACTCCTCGGGCGGCCTGATCTGGGCGATCCTGTGGATCTCCTTCGGCGGCATCATGGCGGCGGCCATGATGACCCGGGACGGCAGCGCCTGGTTCAACCGCCCGCGCTACTGAGCCGCTTGCCGCGTCGCTTCGCGAAAGGCCGCACCCCGCACCCTGGGTGCGGCCTTTCGCGTGTGCGATCAGTGGAAGAAGTGGCGCGTGCCGGTGAAGTACATCGTCACGCCCGCCTTCTTCGCGGCCTCGACCACCAGCTCGTCGCGGACCGAACCGCCCGGCTGCACGACCGCCTTCACGCCCGCGGCGGTCAGGATCTCCAGACCGTCGGGGAACGGGAAGAACGCGTCCGAGGCGGCGTACGAGCCCCGCGCGCGCTCCTCGCCGGCCCGCTCCACGGCCAGCTTCGCCGAGTCGACCCGGTTGACCTGGCCCATGCCGACGCCGACCGAGGCGCCGTCCTTGGCGAGCAGGATCGCGTTGGACTTGACGGCCCGGCACGCCTTCCAGGCGAACGCCAGCTCCTTCAGCTCGGCCTCGGAGAGCGCCTCGCCGGTGGCCAGCGTCCAGTTCGCCGGGTCGTCGCCCTCGGCCTGGAACACGTCGGTCTGCTGGAGCACGGCGCCGCCCGAGACCGGCTTGAGGTCGCCGGGCTGGTGCGGGGTGCCGTCGACCTTGAGGACGCGGATGTTCTTCTTGCGCGCCAGGACCTCGACCGCGCCGTCCTCGTACGCCGGGGCCGCGATGACCTCGGTGAAGATCTCCGCGACCTGCTCGGCCATGGCCACCGTCACCGGCCGGTTGACCGCGATGACCCCGCCGAAGGCGGACAGCGGGTCGCACTCGTGGGCCTTGCGGTGGGCGGTGGCGAGGTCGGCGTCGACCGCGATGCCGCACGGGTTGGCGTGCTTGATGATCGCGACGCAGGGCTCGTCGTGGTCGTAGGCGGCGCGCCGGGCGGCCTCGGTGTCCACGTAGTTGTTGAAGGACATCTCCTTGCCGTGCAGCTGCTCGGCGTTGGCGATGCCGCCCGGCTGGCCGTCCGTGTAGAGCGCGGCGGCCTGGTGCGGGTTCTCGCCGTAGCGCAGGGTGGACTTGCGCTCCCAGGTCCCGCCGAGGAAGCCGGGCAGTGCGGCGCCGTCCTCCGGCGCGTACACGTTGGTCATCCAGGAGGCCACCGCCACGTCGTACGCGGCGGTGTGCTGAAACGCTTCGGCGGCCAGGTGCTTGCGGGCGTCCAGGTCGAAGCCGCCGCCCTCGACGGCCGCGAGCACGTCCGCGTACCGCTCGGGGCTGGTGACGACGGCCACCGACGGGTGGTTCTTGGCGGCGGCCCGGACCATCGAGGGCCCGCCGATGTCGATCTGCTCGACGCACTCGTCGGCGGAGGCGCCCGAGGCGACGGTCTCCTTGAACGGGTACAGGTTCACCACGACCAGGTCGAACGGCTCCACGCCCAGCTCCGCCAACTGCTCGCGGTGCGAGTCCAGGCGCAGGTCGGCGAGGATCCCGGCGTGCACGCGCGGGTGCAGCGTCTTGACCCGCCCGTCCAGGCACTCGGGGAAGCCGGTCAGCTCCTCGACCTTGGTGACGGGCACCCCGGCGGCCGCGATGCGCCCGGCCGTCGACCCGGTGGAGACGAGCTCGACCCCGGCCGCGTGCAGCCCCCGGGCCAGCTCCTCCAGCCCACTCTTGTCATAGACGCTGACCAGCGCGCGACGGATCTCCCGCTTGCTACTCACGGCAACAGAACCTTTCGTCCCTCAATGCGATATCCGTCGCGGGCCAGCCGCCCCACGACGTCGACGAGCAGCCTTCGCTCGACTTCCTTGATGCGCTCGTGGAGCGCGTCCTCCGTGTCGTCCGCCCGGACCTCGACCACGCCCTGGGCGATGATCGGGCCGGTGTCGACGCCGTCGTCGACGAAGTGGACGGTGCATCCGGTGACCTTGGCGCCGTACGCGAGGGCGTCACGGACGCCGTGGGCACCGGGAAAACTGGGCAGCAGGGCGGGGTGCGTGTTGACGACCTTCCCGCCGAACCGGGCGAGGAAGTGCTTCCCCACGATCTTCATGAAACCCGCGGACACGACGAGGTCCGGGTCGTACGCTGCGGTTGCCTCGGCGAGTGCGAGGTCCCAGGCGTCCCGGGTGGAGTGATCCTTCACCCGGCAGACAAACGTGGGCAGACCGGCCTTTTCGGCCCGCTCCAGCCCGGCGATCCCGTCCCGGTCGGCCCCCACGGCCACGATCCGCGCGCCGTACCCGTCCGGGTCGGCGGCGATGGCGTCGAGCAGGGCTTGGAGGTTCGTACCGGATCCGGAGACCAGCACGACGAGGCGTGCCGGTGCGGCGGCGGGGGGCGGGGAGGCCACGGCTGGGCCCTTTCTCGCGTACGGGGTGCGGCGTGGTGGGTCTGTGCCGGTGCGTGCGGTGTGCCCCGCCGTGCGGGGCCTGGCGCCCGGTCGGAACACCGCCCGCGACGCACCTTTGTATGGTCGTACGAACGAGTCGCCCCCCTCGATACGGGGAACCCTACGAATGCGCCGACCGTCAGCAACGATACCGGCACACCGAACCGCCCCCACGGGACGGGGGCAGGCCCGGCAGGTAGCGTCTGGGGAGGCGCGGTCCCCGGACGGCGCCGCGACGACGACATGAGCACGGATATGAGCACGCCGGGAGTCCGGCCGGACTCCCGCGCGGGAACCCGCGGGGAGCCGTTCGGCACTCGGCTTGGATGCTCGACGAATGCGACCCCCTTGGCCAGGGGTCCGAGGGGAAGACGTTCACCAGATGCCGGACCGACGCGACCAGCCGTTCGCAGAACGCCAGTCCCCCGCGACGACGGAATCGCCGGACCCGACGAACGCGCGGGAGGCGCGGGGAGACGGGGACCGGGGAGAGGGTGCGGGGCAGGCACCGGGGGGCACCGGCGCCACGGGCGGGGACACCGCTGGCGGGACCCCGGCCGGCGGAGGCCCTGCCGACGGGGGCTCGGACCGGGCGCCCGCCGACGACAACCCGTTCGCGCCGCCGCCGGAGGGGCGGCCGGATCAGCCGTGGCGGCCGCGCCGCCCGGCGGACGGCTCGTCCCCCTGGGGCAGCCAGTGGAGCAGCCGCCAGCCCGGCCCCGGCCAGGGCGGTTTCGGCAACCGCCCGGAGGACCCGGAGCGCGGCTCCGGCCCCGGCCCCGGCCAGAACCCGCCGCCGGGCCCCGGCCTGCGCTGGGACCCCACGGACCCGGCCCAGCGCCGGGCGCGCTACGCGCTGCTCTCGGGCATGTGGGCGTTCTTCTTCGCCCTGTTCGACATGACGGAGATCGCGCTGCTGCTCGGCTCGCTGGCGCTGTACTGGGCGATCAGCTCGCTGCGCGCCAAGCCGAAGCCCCCGCAGACGCCCGAGGCGCACCCCGCGGCCCCGCCCGCGCCCCCGTCCAAGCCCCAGACGACGGCGGCGGTCACGGGCCTGGTGACGGCGATCCTGTCGCTGTCGATCGTGGCGGCGACGTTCACGATGCAGCTCGTGTACCGCGACTACTACACGTGCGTGGACGACGCCCTGACGAAGACGGGCTCCCTGTCGTGCAACGACTTGCTGCCGGATCCGTTGGTGCCGTTGTTCGGGGTGAAGGAGTAGGGAGGGGCCCGGGGGTCGTCTGCGGGTTGTATGTGGTTGCTCGCGCAGTTCCCCGCGCCCCTCAAATGCCGCTCCGCGGCAATCCCCTGGGCGCCCCGGAGGGGCGCTTCCAGGGGCGCGGGGAACTGCGCGACCAGCCCACCACCGACCCGCAGACAAACACGCTCCACTCCCGCGAAGCGCTCAGTGGGGGGCTGGGGGCTCGACCTCGGGCTCGGGCTCGGATTCGGGCTCGGATTCGGGCTCGGCCGGCACCCCGGGCTCAGGAAGCACCCCCGCCTCCCCCAACACCGGCGGAGCCGGCGGCGCGATGTCCGGCATCAGGCCCCCCGACGCCTCCCGCAGCGCGGCCCACCGCACCTCCCGTGCCCCGCTGTCGTGCCACGACGCCACCGGCAGGAAGTCGTACGGCTCGACCTCCCCCGGCTCCACCACCCCGCCCTTCCTCCGCCACCAGGCGAGGCGCGACCACCACCGGCCCCGGGGCGCGTCGGGCACCATCTCCCTCCCCCACCACCACCGCAGCACCAGCGCCCCCGGCACTCCCACCGCCGCCGTCCACAGCAGCGCCGCCGCGCCCGTGCGCCACCACACCGGGCCCAGCGCCGCCAGGCGCTCCGTGCCCAGGGGGCCGCCCGAGAGCGCGGCCAGGAGCGCGAGCGCCACCCCGCACGCCAACGCCCCGCACGCCGCCGCCAGCGCCGTCTCCCCGCGCCTCCACGCCTCGCCCGTCGCCCGCCGCGCCGTCCACCATCCGACCACCAGCCCGGCGAGCACCGGCAGCGCCACCACCGACCAGGTCAGCCAGCTCCCGCGCGCCTCCGTCGGCAACGCGCTCAGCAGCGGGAAGTGCGGCACCGTCGGCGTGCCCGCCACCCCCAGCGGCGTCGCCACCGCGCCCGTGCCCAGCAGGAACCCCGGCCCCAGCCCGTACGCCGCCCCCCACACCGCCGCGTTCGGCACCAGCGCCAGCGCCAGCAGCATCACCGCGAGCCGCCCCGGCCAGTCCTGCGCCAGCCGTAGGAACGTGTCCTGGGCCGCGCCCACGTGCCACACCAGCGCCGTCCCGGCGAGCAGCGCCCCGCCCGCCAGCAGCACGGCGACCCCGGCCGACCCGGCTCGTACAGCCGTATGCGTACGACGATGGAGCAGCATCCGACGGACGGCGGCGGGCATCCAACGCGGCAGCGGGGCGCGCGGACGGCCGTACGCGCTCCAGAGCCCGGCGCCCACCGCGCACGAGGCCACCAGGGTCAGGTGCAATGCGGCGCTCAGCGGCGCGGCGGGCAGCGGCCCGTCGGACGCGTACAGCACCGCCGCCCCGCCCACCAGCAGATATCCGCCCGTCACCGCCGCGAAGGGGATCCAGCCGGGCGGCAGCGACGGATGCCCGTCGTCCTCCTCGGCCTCCTCCTCGTACGCGCACTCCGGCTCCTCGCCCAGCGCGTCCCGCGCCGCCCGGTGCGCCAGCCACACCGGCAGCCCGACGAGCAGCAGCGGCACGATCCCCACGGGGGCGGGCACGCCGCTGAGCGTGTCGGGTCTGACCAGCCGCGCCCCATGGGCGAGCAGCCACAGCGAGGCGGCCGAGCGCAGCGCGCCGCCGGGTCCGCTGTCGGGGTACGGCGAGCTGATCCACACCACTGTCACCAGCACGGCGAGCGCGCCGAGTCCCAGCCCCGCCGCCATCGCCCCGCGCAGCACGCAGGTGGCCAGCACGGACGAGCGGCCCCGGGCCGCCGACAACATCAGGCCGCGATCGGTCACTTGTGTCACGCCGCAATGCTGCCAACGACACGCGCTTTCTTCCCGTAAGGGGAAAATGCCCGCCGTGTCGCTCAATATGCGTTTATATGCTTTTCTAACCGGGGTAAGACTGCGGGCGGTACGGCCGTCTCGGCCTTCGCGGGGAGTTCTGGGAGCCCTTCATGACAGAGCGCACGTCCGACACCGGTGCCGCCATGTCGCCGCCGCCCCTGCCGACCCCGGAGGAACGGTCCGGCACGGGCTCCGGCGGGGCCCCGCCCGCCCCGGACGCGGACGTCGGGCCCGGCGCCCCCGCCACCCGCGTGAAACCCGGCGCGCCCGCCAAGCCGCTGAGCACCCGCCGCCCACGCCCCGCCGCGAAGCGCGCCGCCAAGCCCCCGGCCGGGGTGCCGGTCCGCCATGACGCGGCCCACGCCCACGCCCCGGCGCAGGTCCCCTTGGTCGCCGCCGCACCCCCCGCCGATACGGACGAGGCTGACGAGGCGTCACAAGAGCCGCCCCCGAGGCCTCCGCGGCCCGTCTTCGACACCCCCGGCGACGCCTTCGACGCGCTCTACGCCGCCCACTCCACCGCCCTCGTCCAGCAGACGTACCTGCTCACCGGGCGGCGGCGACTGGCGAAGGAGGCCGTCGAGCGCACCTTCCACCTCGCCTGGCAGCGGTGGCCCGAGGTCGCCACCGACGCCGACCCGGCGGGCTGGCTGCGGGCGGCGGCGCACGAGTACGCCCTCTCCCCCTGGCACCGGTTCCGCCGCGCGCACAAGCACCCCGACCACCCCCCGGCCGACCCCGAGCTCCGTGCGCTGCTGCGCGCGCTGCTCGACCTGCCGCCCCGCTACCGCCGCACCCTCCTGCTCTACGACGGCCTAGGCCTCGACCTGCCCGAGACCGCCGCCGAGACCGAGGCCAGCACCCCGGCCGCCGCGAACCGGCTGCTGCACGCCCGCGAGGCCGTCGCCGTGCGCGTACCGGAGCTCGCCGCGGCCGCCACCCCCGAGGCGCTCTCCGAACTGCTGCGGCGGCGCATTGGCGAGCTCGCCCTGGCCGAGCCCGCGGCCGTGACCGTACTGCCCGGCCCCCAGAGCGTGCGCACCGGCGGCGAGCGGCGCGTCCGGGTCTGGACGCGCGCCACCGTGACCCTGACCGCCGTCATCGTCGGCGCGACGGCCTTCACGCTCTCCAACGCGCCCACCCACTACATCCCGCCGATCGCCCCGGGCCAGCGCATCGGCGATGTCCCGCTCAACAGTGGCCCGCAGCGGCGCGGCGATGAGGACGTGCGGCTCCACCGCAAGCTGCTGGAAGAGCCCGTCCACGGGCCGCAGCGGCTGGTCCCGGAGTTCCGCTGAGGCCCGTTGACGCCTGTCGGGCCCGCAGAAACGCGCGTGGGCCCGCACCCCCGTTCAGGGGTGCGGGCCCACGCGCGTACAGAACTACCGACCGGAAGGTCAGCCCGCGAGGATCTCGCGCGCCAGCTTGGCCGTCTCGGTCGGCGTCTTGCCGACCTTGACGCCCGCGGCCTCCAGGGCCTCCTTCTTGGCCTGGGCCGTGCCGGAGGAGCCGGAGACGATGGCGCCGGCGTGGCCCATGGTCTTGCCCTCGGGAGCGGTGAAGCCCGCGACGTAGCCGACGACCGGCTTGGTCACGTTGGCCTTGATGAAGTCGGCCGCGCGCTCCTCGGCGTCGCCGCCGATCTCACCGATCATGACGATCAGGTCGGTGTCGGGGTCGGCCTCGAACGCGGCGAGCGCGTCGATGTGCGTGGTGCCGATGACCGGGTCGCCACCGATGCCGACGGCGGACGAGAAGCCGATGTCACGGAGCTCGTACATCATCTGGTACGTCAGCGTGCCGGACTTCGAGACCAAGCCGATACGGCCCGGCTTGGTGATGTCGCCCGGGATGATGCCGGCGTTGGACTGGCCCGGCGTGATCAGACCGGGGCAGTTCGGGCCGATGATGCGGGTCTTGTTGCCCTTGGCCTTCGCGTACGCCCAGAAGGCGGCGGAGTCGTGGACCGCGATGCCCTCGGTGATGACCACGGCGAGCGGGATCTCGGCGTCGATCGCCTCGACCACGGCGGCCTTGGCGAACGCCGGCGGCACGAAGAGGACGGACACGTTGGCGCCGGTCTTCTCCATCGCCTCGGCGACCGTGCCGAAGACCGGGATCTCGTGGCCGTCGATGTCGACGGACGTGCCCGCCTTGCGCGGGTTGACACCGCCGACGATGTTGCTGCCGTCGGCGAGCATGAGCTTGGTGTGCTTCATGCCCGTGGCACCGGTCATGCCCTGGACGATGACCTTGCTGTCCTTGTTGAGGAAGATAGCCATGGCTGTGGTTTTCCCTCGTCCCTTACTTCGCGGCCGCGAGCTCGGCGGCCTTGTCGGCCGCGCCGTCCATGGTGTCCACGCGCTGGACCAGCGGGTGGTTCGCGTCCGACAGGATCTTGCGACCCAGCTCCGCGTTGTTGCCGTCGAGGCGCACGACCAGCGGCTTGGTGACCTCTTCGCCCTTGTCGGCGAGGAGCTGCAGCGCCTGGACGATGCCGTTGGCGACCTCGTCGCAGGCGGTGATGCCACCGAAGACGTTGACGAACACGGACTTGACGTCCGCGTCGCCGAGGATGATCTCCAGGCCGTTCGCCATCACCTGGGCGGACGCGCCGCCACCGATGTCGAGGAAGTTGGCCGGCTTCACGCCGCCGTGGTTCTCACCGGCGTACGCGACGACGTCCAGGGTGCTCATGACGAGACCCGCGCCGTTGCCGATGATGCCGACCTCGCCGTCGAGCTTGACGTAGTTGAGGCCCTTGGCCTTGGCCGCGGCCTCGAGCGGGTCGGCCGCGTCCTTGTCCTCGAGGGCCTCGTGCTCCGGCTGGCGGAACTCGGCGTTCTCGTCGAGCGAGACCTTGCCGTCCAGCGCCAGGATGCGGCCGTCCTTGGTCTTCACCAGCGGGTTGACCTCGACGAGGAGCGCGTCCTCGGCGACGAAGGTCTTCCACAGGGTCACCATCGCCTCGGCGACGCCCTCGGCCACCTCGGCCGGGAACTTCGCCAGGGCCACGATCTCGCGGGCCTTCTCGATGTCCACGCCCTCGACGGCGTTGACCGGGACCTTCGCGAGGGCCTCGGGGGTCTTCTCCGCGACCTCCTCGATGTCCATGCCGCCCTGCACCGACGCCATGGCGAGGAAGGTGCGGTTGGTGCGGTCCAGGAGGTACGAGACGTAGTACTCCGCCTCGATCTCCGGGGACAGCTCGGCGATCATCACCTTGTGGACCGTGTGGCCCTTGATGTCCATGCCGAGGATGTCCGTCGCGCGAGCGACGGCCTCGTCCGGGTTCGCCGCCAGCTTCACGCCGCCGGCCTTGCCGCGGCCGCCTACCTTCACCTGCGCCTTGACGACGGACTTGCCGCCCAGCCGCTCGGTCGCCTCGCGGGCTGCCTCAGGCGTGTCGATCACTTCACCGGCCAGCACCGGTACACCGTGCTTGGCGAAGAGGTCCCTCGCCTGGTACTCGAACAGGTCCACGCGCGTCCGTCCCTTTTCAGTGGTCTCGCGGTTCGTTTTCTGCGTGGGCGTGCCGCGAAGGGCAACGTGACGGCGCTGTCACTGAGGGAGGCGTACACGGTGGCCGGGTACGCGGCATGTCCGTCTCGCAGGTTATCCCCGCCAGAGCGAGCTCCCTAAATCGCAGATCACACCGGAGCGGTGATACCTGTCACAGATCACCTGCTCACAGCGTGTCAGGTATCGGCAGAGCCCGCTTCTCGATCGCCGCAGCCATGATCTCCGGGAAGAGGTCGGGGGTGCAGGCGAAGGCGGGTGCTCCCAGGGCGGACAGGGCCGCCGCGTGCTCGTGGTCGTACGCCGGGGCGCCCTCGTCCGAGAGGGCGAGCAGGGCCACGAACTGCACTCCGGACGCCTTCATCGCCGCCACCCGCTTCAGCATCTCGTCCCGGATCCCTCCCTCGTAAAGATCACTGATCAGTACGACGACGGTGTCGGCAGGACGGGTGATCTGCGACTGGCAGTAGGCGAGGGCGCGGTTGATGTCGGTGCCGCCGCCCAGCTGGGTGCCGAACAGCACGTCCACCGGGTCGTCGAGCTGGTCGGTGAGGTCGACGACGGCCGTGTCGAACACGACGAGCCGGGTGGCGATCGCGCGCATGGAGGCGAGGACGGCGCCGAAGACCGAGGCGTAGACGACCGAGGCGGCCATCGAGCCGGACTGGTCGATGCAGAGGACCACGTCCTTCTTGACGGACTGGGCGGCCCGCCCGTACCCGATCAGCCGGTCCGGGACGACCGTGTCGTACTCCGGCAGGTAGTTCTTCAGGTTCGCCCGGATGGTGCGGTCCCAGTCGATGTCCCGGTGGCGGGGGCGGCTGATCCGCGCCGAACGGTCCAGGGCGCCCGTCAGCGTCGCCTTCGTCCGGGTGGCGAGCCGCTTCTCCAGATCCTCGACGACCTTGCGGACGACCGCGCGGGCGGTCTCCTTGGTGGTCTCCGGCATCGCTTTGTTGAGCGAGAGCAGCGTGCCCACCAGGTGCACGTCCGCCTCGACGGCCTCCAGCATCTCCGGCTCCAGGAGCAGCGCGGAGAGCCCAAGCCGGTCGATGGCGTCGCGCTGCATCACCTGGACGACCGAGCTGGGGAAGTACGTACGGATGTCACCCAGCCAGCGGGCGACGCTGGGGGCGGAGGCGCCGAGCCCGGCGCCTCGCTCCTTCGACGTCCCGCGCCCGGCGGAGCCGCCGTAGAGCGCGGACAGGGCGCCGTCCATCGCGGCGTCGCGCCCGGCGAGCGTGCAGCCGGTGCCGTCGGCGCCCTGCTCCCCGCCGAACACCATCCGCCAGCGGCGCAGCCGCTCACCGGCGGCCGCATCGAGTTGTTCTGTGGTCACTTCCCCACTCCTGCCAGGTGGTCGGATGCCGGGTGGTCGGACGGCTCCAGCGGGGCGCCGGGGCCGTGGGTGCTCGCGCCGAGCAGCAGCCGCAGCAGTGGCTCCACGGCGGCGGCGCGCTCCTCGTCGAGCCCGGCGCCGAAGCCGGGGGCGCCCGCGTCGGCCGGGGCCGGACCGGTGGTGCCGGGGCCGCGCCGGACGAGCTCGCCGAGGGTGCGGCGCACGCCCGGTTCGTACGCCGAGAAGGTGCGGCGCAGCAGCGGCAGTACGTCCGTGAAGGCGTCGGCCGGGACGCCGGTCAGCCAGGTGTCGACCAGGGCGAGCAGCCGCTCGTCGTGGACCAGGAGCATCCCGCCGCCCGAGGCGCCCCCGACGAACCCCTCGATCCAGGCGGCCGCTTCGCCGGGTGGTGTCCCCACCGAGAGCGCCAGGCCCATGTGGCGCTCCACCTCGGTGTCGTCGAGCCGTCCGTCGTCCAGGAGCAGGCGGACGGCGCGGCCGCGGATCTCCCCCGCCACCGTGTCCCGCCCGGCCAGCCTGGTCAGGACCGCCGCCCAGCGGTCCCGCAGGGTCGTCGGGCCCTCGGGTGCCTCCGGGAGCAGCGCCATGGCCGTGTGGACGTCGTCGATGCGGCGGCGCATCTCGGTGGCGCCGTCCGCGTCCAGGCCCGTGCAGGCGGGCGGCAGGCCGACGCAGATCCGCTCGGCGAGCCCGGTCGCGACCTCCCCTAGCGCGGCCGTCTCCGTGCCCCGCACGTCTCCGTACCGCAGTGTGCGGGCCAGGGCGGGCAGCGCCTGGGCGAGGTGGGCGACGTCCGTGTCGAGCGCGGCCCGGTCGGCGAGCGCGCGCATCACCACCGGCAGCGCGTCGGAGAGCTCGGCGAGCAGACACCGCTCGGCCAGCGCGGTGATCTCACCCAGGACCGTGGCCTCCACGGCCTCCGACTCGGCCCGCGCGGTGGCGGCGGCCAGGACCGTGGTGCCCCACACCCCGGCCTCGGCCACCCGCACCGACAGCTCGGGCTCCCAGCGCAGCCGCCAGCTCTCCCGGAACGTGCCGGTGCTGCCCCGGGACGCCGACCGCTCGCCCCAGCCGATGCCGAGCAGGCTCAGCCGGTGCAGCAGCCGGCTGCGCGCGGCGTCGGTCTCCTTGCGCAGATCGAGCTCCAACTCCCGCTCCAGCGCCTCCGGTTTGAGCCGCAGGGAGCGCTGGGAGCGGGTGAGGTCGCGCTGGAGCGGGACGGCCGGGGCGGCGTCCGGGACCTCGCCGAGCACATCGCCGACGACGAGCCGGTCCTGGACGAGGGCGAGCGGCATGTCGGAGCCCTCGCACATCACCGCCCGCACCGCGTCGGTCGTCTCGGTCAGGCCCGGCAGCGGACGGCCGCGCATCGCGGCGAGCGTCCCGGCGAGCCGTACCGCCTCGATGACGTGGGCGGACGAGACCTGCCGGTCCTCCTCACGCAGCAGCCCGGCGACCTTGGTCATCCAGCGCTCGACGGGCCGGTCGGGGGCGCCGAACAAGTGCCCGTACCAGCCGGGCGAGTCGATGCCCGCGCCGTAGCCGCTGCGCCGGGCCAGGCGGCGGTGGGTCCAGGGCACCCAGGTCAGCTCGGCCTTCACCTTGGGCAGGCCCTTGAGCAGCGCGCGGTCGGCGGCGACCGTGGTCTTCTCGGCGAGCGCGGGCACGTGCCAGGCCCCGCACACCACCGCGACATCGTCCCCGAACTCCCGTCGGGCGGCGCGCAGCTGCTGGCGCATATGGGCCTCGCGGATCAGGTCGCGCGCGTGGCCGCCGTCCCCGTACGCCTCGCGCAGCGCCGTCATGGCTTCGCCCAGGACGGCGAACGGGCCGTACGGATCGGCTCCCGGCGTGCCGTCGCGGTGCTCCACGACGTCCTCCCACCAGGCCTCCGGGTCGTCGTATCCGGCGGTTTCGGCGAGGACGCCGATGGGGTCGATCCGCAGCGTGGGCCGCTCGTCCGGCGCGCCGTCCTCGGCTTCCGGCTCGTTCTCCGGGCTTTCTTCGCCCGCCGCCAGGGAGTGGGCCGCCGGGAGGTCGATGAAGCGGACCTCCGCGCCCGCGTCCAGGGCCCAGCGCAGTGCCACCCACTCCGGGGAGAACTCCGCCATCGGCCAGAACGAGGCCCGGCGCGGGTCGTCCACCACATGGGCGAGCAGCGCGACCGGCGGCCGCATGTCCGGGTCGGCGGCGAGCGCGAGCAGCCCGTCGGCCTCGGGCGGGCCCTCGATCAGCACGGCCCGGGGCCGCGCCGCCTCAAGCGCCGCCCGCACGGCCCGCGCCGACCCGGGCCCGTGGTGCCGCACCCCGAGCAGCCAGGGGCCGGGGGGTGCCGAGTCCGTGGCGGCGGGCCCGCCCGCGTCCGGCGCGGCCGTATCCGGCGCGGCCGAGGGCAGGGCGGTCATGCCGACACCTCACGGCAGGCGCGGTAGAAGTCCTTCCAGCCGTCGCGCTCGCGCACCACCGTTTCCAGGTACTCCTGCCAGATGACGCGGTCCGCCGCCGGGTCGCGGACGACCGCGCCGAGGATGCCCGCCGCCACGTCGCCGGAGCGCAGCACGCCGTCGCCGAAGTGCGCGGCGAGCGCCAGGCCGCCCGTCACCACCGAGATCGCCTCGGCCGTGGAGAGCGTCCCCGAAGGGGACTTGAGCTTGGTGCGGCCGTCGCCGGTGACCCCGTCCCGCAGCTCGCGGAAGACGGTGACGACCCGGCGGATCTCGTCCATGCCCTCGGGGGCCGCGGGCAGGTCGAGCGAGCGCCCGAGCTGGTCGACCCGGCGCGAGACGATGTCGACCTCCTCCTCGGCGGTCGCCGGGAGCGGCAGCACCACCGTGTTGAAGCGGCGGCGCAGCGCGCTCGACAGCTCGTTGACCCCCCGGTCGCGGTCGTTGGCCGTGGCGATGAGGTTGAAGCCGCGCACCGCCTGCGTCTCCTGGCCCAACTCGGGGATGGGCAGCGTCTTCTCCGACAGGATCGTGATCAGCGTGTCCTGCACGTCGGCGGGGATACGGGTGAGCTCCTCGACCCGGGCCGTCATCCCCTCGGCCATCGCCCGCATGACCGGGCTGGGCACCAGGGCGTCCCGGCTGGGGCCGTGCGCCAGCAGTTGCGCGTAGTTCCACCCGTACCGGATCGCCTCCTCCGGGGTGCCGGCCGTGCCCTGCACCAGCAGCGTGGAGTCGCCGCTGACGGCGGCGGCGAGGTGCTCGGACACCCAGGTCTTGGCCGTGCCGGGGACGCCGAGCAGCAGCAGCGCCCGGTCGGTGGCGAGCGTGGTGACCGCGACCTCGACGATGCGGCGCGGGCCCACGTACTTCGGCGTGATCACCGTGCCGTCGGGCAGGGTGCCGCCGAGCAGATACGTGGCGACGGCCCACGGCGAGAGCTGCCAACGGGCGGGCCTGGGCCGGTCGTCGGCGGCCGCCAGCGCCTTGAGTTCATGCGCGAACGCGTGCTCGGCGTGCGGGCGCAGGGCCTCGGCGGCGGCCGCCTCGACGCCGCTTCCGGCACCCGCGGAATTGATTTCGGACACGGTCATGGATCCCCCTCCAGATCAGTCGACCCGATGTGACTCCACCGTGCACCACGCCACTGACAATCGACCTCGGCGAGGGGGAAAGCGCAGGTCAGGGCGATTGTCAGTGGGGCCATCTACCTTCGGAACCATGAATCAGCAGGGGGTGCGCTGGACGGCGGAACAGGTGCTGGCTCTGGCTCCTGACGCCTCGTCACGCAAGGCGGGCAGCAAGCTCGGCACGGCCGGACCGTGGTCGGAGAGCGGCTGCGACAACTCGAGCGTGTGGGGGCTGTGCAAGGGCAGCGGCAGCAAGCCGTACCAGACGGTGGTCGACACGGGCGGGCTCGGCTACAAGTGCAGTTGCCCGAGCCGCAAGTTCCCGTGCAAGCACGCGCTGGGGCTGCTGCTGCTCTGGGCGGCGGACGAGCGGGCGGTGCCGGCCGTCGCGGACGGGGAGGTGCCCGACTGGGCCGGGCAGTGGCTGCGCGGGCGGCGGGAGCGCGCGGAGAAGAAGGAGAGCGGGGCGGCGGGTCCCGCCGAGACGAGGACCGCGGATCCCGAGGCGGCCCGGCGCCGCGCGGAGAAGCGCGCCGAGCGGGTCACGGCCGGGGCGAGCGAGCTGGAGCAGCGGCTTGAGGACCTGCTGCGCGGCGGCCTGGCGGCGGCCGAGCGGCCCGGGTACGGGCTGTGGGAGGAGACGGCCGCCCGCATGGTCGACGCGCAGGCGCCTGGACTGGCGGGCCGGGTAAGGGAGTTGGGGTCGATACCGGGCTCCGGGCCGGGCTGGCCGGTGCGGCTCCTGGAGGAGTGCGCGCTGCTGCATCTGCTCGACCGGGCCTGGCTGGGTCGCGAGGGCCTGCCGGAGCCGCTGGCCGCCACGGTCCGGGCGCGGGTCGGGGTGCCCACGCCGCCGCAGGGCCCGCCGGTGCGGGACATATGGCAGGTCCTGGCCCAGTACGACACGGCCGACGCCAAGCTGACCACGCGCCGGATATGGCTGTACGGACGGGAGTCGGGCCGCGCGGCGATGCTGCTCGACTTCGGCGCGGCGGGCCGGGCGCCCGAGCTCGCCCTGCCGGTCGGCCTGGCGATCGACGCCGAGCTCACGCCGTACCCGGGCGGCGGGCAGCTGCGTGCCGCGCTGGGCGAGCGGTACGGGGCGCCGCTGGCGGCCGGGGGCCCGCCGCCCGGCGACACGACGGCCGAGGCACTGGAGCGGTACGGGAGGGCACTGCGGGACGACCCGTGGTTGGACGCCTGGCCGGTGACGCTGAGCGGGGTGATACCGGTGCCGCCGGGCGAGGGCGGCGGGGTGGGCTGGCAACTTGCCGACCCGGACGGCGAGTTGGCGCTTCCCGTAGCCCCGGGCGCGGCCGACCGGGCGGGCCTGTGGAAGCTCGTCGCGCTGTCGGGCGGCGACCCGGTGACGGTGTTCGGCGAGTGCGGGCACCGGGGGGTCGCGCCGCTGGCGGGGTGGGCGGAGGGCGAGGCGGAGGCGGTGCGGCTGCTGTGACGACGGCCTTCACCTCATCGCGTAGGCACGTACAGGTACAGGAGGGTGCGCATATGTATGGAGGGGAGGCCACGATGTCCGCTGCCGCGACCGGGGCAGGGTCCAGGGCCGGTTCCTGGGAGGAGCTCGTCACCGCCGCGTTGCTCGGCACCGAGCGGCGGCCCGTCGCCGGGGAGCCCGCCGCGCTCCTCGACGAGGCCGCGCGGCACACCGTCCGCCGCCGGGCCGGACTGCTGCCCGCACCCGCGCCCGTCCGGCCCGAGAGGGCACCGGACGACGGGCGGCCGGAGCTGCCGGAAGTCGCGCGGCGCAGGCTGGGGCAACTGCTGGCGGACCGTTCGGCGGCGGCGCACTCCGGGGGGCGGCGGGGGGCCGCGCCGGATCTCGCGGAGCTGTTGCCGCAGTGGCTGAGCGCGGCGGCCGAGCGGGGCTTCAAGGCGCCGCCCGCCCTGCTGCCCGCACTCCTTGACGCGGCCCGCGCGCGTACGGACCTGCGGCCGCAGGCACTGGCGTTCGCCGGGCCGCGCGGGACGTGGCTGGCCCGGCTGAACCCGGAGTGGCGGTTCGCGCTGCGTGGCGGGTCCGGCAGCGCGGTCCTGCCCGAGGCCTCGGACACCGAGGCGGTGCGGCGGCTGTGGGAGGAGGGGCTGTTCGCCGAGCGGGTGGCGCTGCTCGCGGCGGTACGGGCGTACGAGCCGGGGGCGGCGCGGGAGTTGCTCGCCACGACGTGGGCGGCCGAGCGGGCCGAGGACCGGCTGATGTTCCTCGACTCGCTGCGGACCGGGCTCGGTGGGGAGGACGAGCCGTTCCTGGAGCGGGCGCTCGCCGACCGCAGCCGCAACGTCCGGGCCACGGCCGCCGAGCTGCTTTCGGCGCTGCCCGCGTCCGCGCTGGCCGGGCGGATGGCCGCGCGGGCGGCGTCGTGCGTCGCGCTCGACCGGTCGGGGGACGGGGACGGGGACGGGGCGCGGATCGCGGTGGAGGCGCCGCACGAGTGCGACGCCGGGATGCAGCGCGACGGGGTGGCGCCCAAGCCGCCGACCGGGCGGGGCGAACGGTCGTGGTGGCTTGGCCAGTTGGTGGAGGCGGCGCCGCTGGGGGGCTGGGCGGGGCGGCTCGGGGGGCGTTCGGCGCGGGAGATCGTGGCGTTGCCGGTCGCCGACGACTGGGGGGACGAGCTGCACGCGGCGTGGTGCCGGGCGGCGGTGCGGCAGGGGGACGCGGAGTGGGCGCGGGCGCTGCTCGGCACCCCGTCCGCCCCGCCGGGCGGGAACGCGGGGACGGTGTCGCTGGCCGAGCGGGCCAAGCTGCTGTCGACGCTGCCGGAGGGGGAACGGGCGGAGTGGGTCGCCGCGTTCATAGCCGCGCACGGGCTGTCGGAGGCGTTCCAGCTGCTGGGGGTGTGTCTGGTGCCGTGGTCGGCGGGGCTGGGGCGGGCCGTCGTCGACGCGCTGGAGATCGCGCGGGACGCGGGCAGCTATCCGTGGAGCTTCAGTGGGGTGATGGGGTTGGCGGAGCGGTGCCTGGCGCCTGGGGAGGCGGGGCGGCTCGATGCGCTCACGGCTGTGCCGGTGGAGGAGGAGGGGGCGTCGCCGGGGGCGGGGGGGGTATTGGGCTGAGGCGTTTCAGCGGTTGGTGGGGACGTTGCGGTTGCGCGGGGCCATGCTGGCCGAACTGGGTGGGTGAGCCCCCCACCCCGCCCCTTCCCGCTGAAACATTTACGGCTCCGCCGCGTGGCCTCCGGGGGTGGGTGGGGGTGGAGGTGGCGCTCCCGGGGCTACGCCCCGGACCCCGTTGCGGGGCCTGCGGCCCCTGCACCCCGCTTCGCGTTCGTCTGCGGGCCGTCCCCAACTGGTCGCGCAGTTCCCCGCGCCCCTGAAGATGCCGCTCCGCGGCAATCCCCTGGGGCGTCCCGAAGGGGCGCATCTCAGGGGCGCGGGGAACTGCGCGACCAGCCCACCACTCAGCCGCAGACGAACCCCGGGCCCCTACGCCCCCGCCCCCTCACGAACATTCGCATTGACCCACTCCACAATCGACGTCGTCGTCGCCCCGGGCGTGAAGATTTCGGCCACGCCGAGGGACTTCAGCGGGGGGATGTCCGCCTCGGGGATGATGCCGCCGCCGAAGACCTTGATGTCCTCCGCGTCGCGTTCCTTCAGGAGTTCCAGGACCTTGGCGAAGAGCGTGTTGTGGGCGCCGGACAGGATGGAGAGGCCGATCGCGTCGGCGTCCTCCTGGATGGCCGTGTCGACGATCTGCTCGGGCGTCTGGTGCAGGCCCGTGTAGATGACCTCCATGCCCGCGTCGCGCAGCGCCCGCGCGATGACCTTGGCGCCCCGGTCGTGCCCGTCGAGCCCCGGCTTGGCCACCACCACGCGGATCGGACCGGTAACACCCATCACTGCCTCCACACGAGGTGAACAAACTGAAGTGGACGAACTGAAGTGGACGAACTGAAGTGAACGAACGTTATCTACAGCATCGCGCACGCCGCCGTTTCGCGGTGGGCGGGGAGGGGGAAATCACACGGTGGGACATGTTCGTTTTGCGTCGCCGTACCCGTTTGTCCGCCCGCTCGTCGGCCGGACCCGCCGGGTCGGCTGCAAGGGGAGCCGCTCTGAAGGCGCCGGACCACCGTAAGGCGCCGGACCACCGTGCCGTCAGCCGCACAGCACGGAGGTCCGGCCCACGGCGTTCCGGACGAGCGCGTTTTCGCGGGGGCGCCCCATGAGGGCACACGGGGGACAGAGTCGTCCTTCCGGCGTGCCGTTCGGGAGGTCGTCCGTGCAGTTCTTTCCGCTCCTTCCGCTGTGTCTGCGCCGCGCCTGGGTCTCCGCCGCGATGCTGCGCGCCACCGCACTCGACCTCGCCGTCCTCGCCGGCCATCTCGTCCTCTATCCCTCGGGCATGGCGGCCGAGCGCAGAGACCCGCCCCCGGAAGGGGCGCCGCAGCTGCCCACCGCCGGGCGCGCCCGCCCGCCCGTCGTGCTGCTGCACGGCTTCATCGACAACCGGTCGGTCTTCGTCCTGCTGCGCCGCTCGCTGTCCCGGCACGGCTGGCGCCACCTCGAATCGCTCAACTACTCGCCGCTGACCTGCGACATCCGCGCGGCCGCCGAGCTGCTGGGCCGCCACATCGAGGAGATCTGCGCCCGCACCGGACACGCCGAGGTGGACATCGTCGGGCACAGCCTCGGCGGTCTGATCGCCCGGTACTACGTCCAGTGCCTCGGCGGCGACGCGCGCGTCCGTACGCTCGTCACGCTCGGCACCCCGCACGCGGGCACCCGCTCGGCGCAGCTCATCAGCGCGCACCCGATCGTCCGCCAGATGTGCCCCGGCTCCGACGTCGTCGAGGAGCTGCGCCGGCCCGCCCCCGGCTGCCGGACGCGGTTCGTGAGCTTCTGGAGCGACCTCGACACGCTGATGGTCCCGGTGGAGACGGCCCGTATCGACCACCCCGATCTGACCGTTCAGAACGTACGGGTGTCGGGGATCGGGCACCTCGCCCTGCCGGTCCACCCGGCCGTCGCGAACGGCATATGTCAGGCCTTGACCGTGGAGAAGGCGGAGGGCCAGGAAGCGGCCGACGCGCGCGGTGCGTTCTCCGTCGCTTGAGGAGTCGATGCCCGAGGCTCCGAACGGGCCGCTCAGCACCCGTTTTCTCGAACAATTGTCGAACGAAAGGCCAAGCCTCTGCCCGCAGTCCGCCGAAAGACGCTGATTGCCCGTTTCCTCATCCAATAAAACCTGCGGAAGATTGTCGCTGTCGCGTACCGCCGGGTACAGTCACGCCACTGCTTCCCCCACGGGAGCCCCTCCCCAGGGCCCCCGGACCCAGGTCCTGTTGCCGAGGCGAGAGAGAAGTTGGTGACTGACCAGCACGCCCACGCCGGATACGCCGGGTACGACGGCTATTCCACGGCGGACGCCACCGGCGCCCTCAACACCGACCCGCTCTTCGGTGCCCTGCCCGGCGGTTACGACACGGATCACACCGGTACGTACGACACGGGCCAGTGGAACGCCTACGGCGCGCAGCAGTACCCGCAGCAGCAGACCTCGTACGACACCACCGGGCAGTGGACCATCCCGGCCCAGTCGGCCGGGCCCGACGTCACCGGGCAGTGGGACGCCAGCGCCTGGAACCAGGCGCAGCAGACCGGGCAGTTCGAGACCACCGCGTTCGCGTACGACGCCGCCTACGACACGACCGGGCAGTGGACCGTGCCCGGCGCGGGGTACGCGGCCGGTTCGTACGACGAGACGGGGACGTACAACACGGCCGCCTGGAACGTCGGCGTCGAGGCGTACGAGCAGCAGCAGGGCTACGAGCCCGGGTACGAGAGCGAGCAGGAACACGAGCACGCCGAGGCCCCGGCCGAGAGCACCGCTCAGTTCCCCGCGCTCGACCTGGAGTCCGACGAGGCCGAAGCCCCGCTCCCCGAAGGGGAGTCGGAGGACCGGCTCGCGGCCGAGCCCCTGGTCGCCGCCGCTCCCGTCGCCCCCCGCCGTCCCGCCGCAGGCAGCCGCAGCCGTCGGCGCAGTCCGGCCAAGCGGTCCGCGCTGCTCACCGTCGCCGTGCCGTCGGTGTGCGTGATGGGGGTCGCCGGGGTCGCGGCCGCGTCGGTGAGCGGGCTCGGCGGCGAGGGCAAGGACGACGGCACGGCGGTCACCGCCTCCGACCCGTCCTCGGTCAAGCCGGTCGCCGCCAACAGCAAGCTGGACACCCAGCTCGCCAACCTCAGCGCGGAGGCGGGCAACTTCGCCGACCGCGCCAGCCGTACGCAGGAACGTCTCGACCTCAAGGCCCGCCAGGCCGCGGAGAAGCAGCGCAAGGCCGAGGCGGCCGCGCGCAAGGAGGCCGCGCGCCCCAAGTTCCTGCTGCCGGTCGCGCAGCGGGGCCTGAGCGCGTACTTCGGCCAGGCGGGCGTCAACTGGATGTCGGTGCACACCGGCATCGACTTCCCGGTCTCGTACGGCACTCCGGTGATGTCGGCGATGGACGGCACCATCCGTACGCAGTGGAACAGCGCCTACGGCAACATGGCCATAGTGACCGCCGCCGACGGCACCGAGACCTGGTACTGCCACCTCTCCAGCACCAAGCTGCGGTCGGGGCCGGTCAAGGCCGGTGACGTCATCGCGTACTCGGGCAACTCGGGCAACTCCACCGGTCCACACCTGCACTTCGAGGTGCGCCCCGGCGGCGGGTCGCCGATAGACCCGCTGCCGTGGCTGCGCGGGCACGGGCTCGACCCGACGTAGTCAGTCACAGAAACGATTTGCGGCTTCCGGATCCCCGCGCCCCCGAAGGGACGCGGGGATCCGCCGTACCGCTCAGGGCCCTTTAGAGTTTCTCCACCGGTGCGTACCGCAGCAGCAGCTTCTTGGGGCGCTCGTCGCCGAAGTCGATCGTCGCCTGCGCGTCCGAGCCGGAACCGGTCACCGACACCACCGTGCCCAGACCGAACTGGTCGTGGGTGACGCGGTCGCCGATGGTCAGCGCGATCACCGGCTTGTCGCTGGTGCGCCGGGTCGCGAAGCCCGAGGGGCCCGAGCGCGCCCGCGAGGAGGACAGCCCCGCGCCCCCGCCCAGGCCCTTGCCCGAGACCGGACCGGCCGGGGCGGCCATCGGGCCCGTCCGCTTCCAGTCCAGGTGCTGGGCAGGGATCTCCTCCAGGAACCGGGACGGCGGGTTGTACGAGGGCTGGCCCCAGGCGCTGCGCATCGAGGAGCGCGTCAGATACAGCCGCTCGCGGGCGCGCGTGATGCCCACGTACGCCAGGCGGCGCTCCTCCTCCAGCTCCTTGACCTGGCCGAGCGCGCGCATGTGCGGGAAGACGCCGTCCTCCATGCCGGTCAGGAACACCACCGGGAACTCCAGGCCCTTGGCGGTGTGGAGGGTCATCAGCGTGATGACGCCGGAGCCCTCCTCGTCCTCGTCCGGGATCTGGTCGGAGTCGGCGACCAGCGCCACCTGCTCCAGGAACTCGGCGAGGGTCGGGGTGGGGGCGGCGTCGACGCCCTCCGCCTCGCCGCGCGCCTGCTCGAACTCCAGGGCCACGGCGGCGAGTTCCTGGAGGTTCTCGATCCGGGTCTCGTCCTGGGGGTCGGTGGAGGCCTGGAGCTCGGCCAGATAGCCGGTCTGCTCCAGGACCGCCTCCAGGACGACGGCGGGACCCGCGCCCGAGTCGACGATCGTGCGCAGGTCGTCCATGAGCTGGTTGAAGCGCTTGACGGCGTTGGCCGAGCGGGCCGCCATTCCGTACGCCTCGTCGACGCGGCGCAGCGCCTGCGGGAAGGTGATCCTCTCGCGCAGCGACAGCGCGTCGATCATCGCCTCGGCGCGGTCGCCGATGCCGCGCTTGGGGACGTTGAGGATCCGGCGCAGCGGGACCGCGTCCTCCGGGTTGGCGAGGACGCGCAGATAGGCGAGGACGTCGCGGACCTCCTTGCGCTCGTAGAAGCGCACGCCGCCGACGACCTTGTACGGCAGGCCGACGCGGATGAAGATCTCTTCGAAGACACGGGACTGGGCGTTGGTCCGGTAGAAGATCGCTACGTCGCCCGCCTTGGCGTCGCCCGCGTCGGTGAGCCGGTCGATCTCGTCGGCGACGAACTGCGCCTCGTCGTGCTCGGTGTCGGCCACGTAGCCGGTGATCCGCGCGCCCGCGCCCGCGTCCGTCCACAGGTTCTTGGGGCGGCGGCTCTCGTTGCGCTCGATGACCGCGTTGGCTGCGGACAGGATGGTCTGCGTGGAGCGGTAGTTCTGCTCCAGCATGATCGTCGTCGCGTCCGGGTAGTCCTCCTCGAACTGGAGGATGTTGCGGATCGTCGCGCCCCGGAAGGCGTAGATCGACTGGTCGGCGTCACCGACCACGCACAGCTCGCCCGGCGCCTCGTCCTGCCCGGCCGGGCCGACCAGCTCCCGGACCAGCGTGTACTGGGCGTGGTTGGTGTCCTGGTACTCGTCGACCATCACGTGGCGGAAGCGGCGGCGGTAGTGCTCGGCGACGTCCGGGAACGCCTGGAGCAGGTGGACCGTCGTCATGATGATGTCGTCGAAGTCCAGCGCGTTGGCCTCGCGCAGCCTCGCCTGGTACATCGCGTACGCCTGCGCCAGGGTCTTCTCGAAGCCGTCGACGGCCTGGCCGGCGAAGGTCTCCTCGTCGATCAGCTCGTTCTTCAGGTTCGAGATCTTGGCGCTGAAGGACTTCGGCGGGAACTTCTTGGGGTCCAGGTCGAGGTCGCGGCAGACCAGCGCCATCAAGCGCTTGGAGTCGGCCGCGTCGTAGATCGAGAACGACGAGGTGAAGCCGAGCTTCTTGGACTCGCGGCGCAGGATCCGCACACAGGCGCTGTGGAAGGTCATCACCCACATCGCGTGCGCGCGCGGGCCGACCAGCTGCTCGACGCGCTCCTTCATCTCGCCCGCGGCCTTGTTGGTGAAGGTGATCGCGAGGATCTGGCCGGGGTGGACGCCGCGGGTGGCCAGCAGATGGGCGATGCGGTGCGTGAGCACGCGGGTCTTGCCGGAGCCCGCGCCGGCCACGATGAGCAGCGGGGAGCCGGCGTGGACCACGGCCGCGCGCTGGTTCTCGTTCAGCCCCTCAAGCAGGGTCGCCGGGTCGACCACCGGGCGCGGGGCGCCGTCCCGGTAGTACGCGTCGTGGCTCGGGAGTGCGTCGAAACGGCCCTGGAACAGGTCGTCCGGCACCTCCTCCCGGACCGGACCGTCCTCGGGCGGCGGCGGGTGCTCCTCCTCGGAGGGCTGGAGGTCCGCCAGGAAGCTGTCGTCAAAGAGGCTGCTCATCGTCTCCCGAGTCTAGGACCCCGCTCTGACAGCCCGCTGCCGCCTTCGGAGAGACGAACCAACGACTACGGAGCGTAAAGGTCACGGGAATGTATCGGGCCTGTCGGACATCAACCTTCCCAGCGGCCACGCGAGTTGGCTAGCGTGCCGCCTCAACCGGGGAACGCACCCGTCCGGGGACCGCCCCCGTCCGGAACGATCCGGAAGGAGGTGTCGGCCTTGCCCTCCCATCGCAAGCCGCGCACCCGCATTCGCAACGCCGCTCCCGCCGTCGGCATCACCACGGCCGCGCTCGCCTCGGTGAGCCTGCTGGCCCAGAGCGCGGGCGCGGCGCCGGGCAGGCCCAAGCCGACGGTCGAGGAGGTCCAGCGCAAGGTGGACGACCTCTACCGGCAGGCGGGCACGGCCACCGAGTCGTACAACCGGGCCAAGGAGGCCACCGACGACCAGCGCGAGAAGGTCGACGGCCTGCTCGACGAGGTCGCCCGGGGCACCGCCCGGCTGAACGACACCCGCCGGGTCCTCGGCAACTACGCCGCCGAGCAGTACCGCACCGGCGGCATGGCCTCGACCGTGACCCTGATGCTCGCGGACGACCCGCAGGCGTTCTTCGACCGCAACCACCTGATGAAGCAGCTGACCGGCCGCGAGGAGCAGGCGCTGCGGGACTTCGAGACCGAGCGGGCGGGCATCGCGAAGAAGCGCGCGGACGCGACCCGGGGCCTGGAGCGGCTGACCGCCTCACAGGAGGCGCTGCGGGCGGGCAAGCAGGACGTCCAGACGAAGCTGGCGTCCGCGCGCACGCTGCTGAGCACGCTCACCGCGCAGGAGAAGGCGCGCCTGGCGGCGCTGGAGGAGAAGAAGCGCGAGGAGGCGCGGAAGAAGGCGGCGGAGCTGGCGGCGCGGCAGGAGGCGGCCGCCCGCAAGGCCGCCGAGGCGGCCAAGGCGGCGGAGGCCGCGAAGAAGCCCCCGACGAAGCCGGGCACGGGCACCGGCACCCCGTCCGCCTCCACCAAGGCCGCCAAGGCGCTCGCGTTCGCCCGCGAGCAGATCGGCAAGCCGTACGTGTGGGGCGCGACCGGGCCGTCCTCGTACGACTGCTCCGGGCTCACCCAGGCCGCCTGGAAGGCCGCCGGGGTCGATCTGCCGCGCACCACCTGGGACCAGGTGAAGGCCGGCACCCGGGTCGCCACGGCCGAGCTGCGCCCCGGTGACCTGGTGTTCTTCTACGACGACATCAGCCACGTCGGCATGTACATCGGCAACGGGATGATGATCCACGCGCCGAAGCCGGGTGCGTACGTCCGCGAGGAGTCGATCTACTACATGCCGATCTACGGGAGCGTGCGCCCAGCGTGACCCCCGGCGCGGCTCACGTCCACAGCGTCGCGATGAAGATGTTCGCCACGGTGAGGCCGCCGACCGCGCCGAACAGCGCCTTCTCCACCTTCTCGTCGTCCCGCTTCACATAGACCAGGCCGAGGATCACCACCAGGACCGCCAGCTTCAGCCCGATCTTGGCGGTGTTCACGGAGTTGTCGTCGGCCTGGTTGAGGCCGACCAGGGCGACGCCCGTGACCAGCATCGTCAGCGCGCCGTGCAGCATGGCGGGCACGAACCGCGCGGTCCCGGCACCCATCGCCTTCATCTGGGTCAGAAAGCCTCCGAGCAGCGAGGCGATGCCGATGATGTGCAGGGCGACGAAGACATTGATCAGTACGTCCATGGTTGGCGAGCCTAGCCACCCCGTGTCCGGGCGCGGCGGGCAGGTGGGCCCCCGGCTCTTCGGTCACACCGGCACCAGGAACCGGGCCCGCTCGACGGTCGACCGGTCGCACACGGTCACTTGAGCGCCGGAAAAGAACACTTCACAGCTTTGCTTCACTCCCCCGTGTCACCCAGGTTTAGCGTCCTCCCCCAGGTGACCGACTCCCCATCGCCGCCCCCTCAAGGGCGGTCATCGGTCGCCAAGCCGAGAGATCCGGCGGCGGGCCGTCCCCCCCTGTGCGGTCCGTCGCCGGATGTGCACGGAAGGACGTGAAGGCCCTAGTGGCTGCACACCGAAAGCCCAGGCAGCACCCGCTCACCGGCCCCGCCGCCCGCACCGCGGCGACCCTCGCACTGGCCGGAGCCGCCACCGCCACCGCCTTCGAGGGCTCCGGCCACGCCGAGCCCCGCCTGACCCCGGCCCAGGTCAAGGCCAAGGTGGACGCGCTCTACCACGACGCGGAGGTCGCCACCGAGGCGTACAACGGCGCCAAGGAGAAGGCGGACGACACCCAGAAGTCCGTCGCCGCGCTCCAGGACGAGGCCGCGCGCAAGACCGACCGGCTCAACAGCGCGCGCAACGCGCTGGGCTCGATCGCCACCGCCCAGTACCGCACCGGCGGGGTCGCCCCCGCGCTCCAGCTGATGCTGTCGTCCGACCCGCAGCGGTACCTGGACGACGCGGCCTTCCAGGAGCGGGCCGGGGACCGGACGGCGACCGCGGTGGCCGGGGTCCGCAAGCAGCTCGCCGAGCTGAAGCGGCTGCACACCGCCGCCGACGGCAGGCTCGGCGAACTGCGCGAGCGGCAGGCCGAGCTCAGGCGCCAGAAGGAGACCATCAAGTCGAAGATCGACTCGGCGCAGGCGCTGCTGGCGCAGCTGACCGCCGAGCAGCGGGCCGCGTACGACGGCGAGGACGGCGACCGCGCCGACGCGGGCGCCCCGGGCCGCGCCAGCCGCTCCTCCGCCCCCGGTGCGCCCGCCGCGCCCGCCGGGCTGCTCCCGGCCCCCAGCGGCCGGGCGGCGGCCGCCGTGGCGTTCGCGTACACCGCGCTCGGCAAGCCGTACGTGTGGGGCGCGACCGGGCCGTCCTCGTTCGACTGCTCGGGGCTGACCCAGGCGGCCTGGGGCGCGGCGGGCGTCGCGCTGCCCCGGACCACGTACACGCAGATCAACTCGGGCGCCCGGGTGTCCCGTTCCGCGCTCGCCCCCGGCGACCTGGTCTTCTTCTACTCGGGCATCAGCCACGTCGGGCTCTACATCGGCGGCGGCCAGATGATCCACGCGCCGCACCCGGGGGCGCCGGTGCGGATCGCGCCGATCGATCAGATGCCGTTCGCGGGCGCCACCCGGCCCGCCTGACCGAGCTCCTTGGTGAGCCAGCGGAAGACGTCGGGCACCTGGTGCTCCCAGACGCTGCTGCGGTGGCCGCCGCCGTTCAGCCGCACGACGTGGACGGTGGTCGGGGCCTTGGCGGCCTTCTTCAGGGCCAGGCCGTCGTTGTAGCCGTCGCCCAGGTCGCCGGAGACGAACAACGAGGTGTGCGGCGGGGTCGTGGCGTTCTTGAGGATCCACAGCGGGTTGGACTCGCGGCGCAGCTTCGGGTCGTGCGCGGTGATCGAGGCGCCCTCGGCGGCCGGGTCGTTGTAGCCGGAGAGGTCGACGCCGGCGCGGTAGCGGTCGGGGTGCGCTATGGCGAGCTTGGCGGCGCAGTGGCCGCCCGCCGAGTACCCGGCGACGGCCCAGCCCTCGGGCCCGGTGGCGGCCCGGAAGTTGTCGGTGATCATCTTGCGTACGTCCACGCTGATCCAGGTGTCGGCGTTGACGGTGCCCGGCACGTTGGCGCAGCCGGTGTCGCGGCCGTCCAGCAGCGTGGTGCGCGGCGAGACGAGGATGAACGGCGCGACCTCGCCGCGCTGCATCATCGGCGTGAGCTGGCGCTGGGTGTGCAGCGAGCCGAACCAGGCGCCGATCGAGCCCGGGTAGCCGGGCAGCAGCTCGACCACGGGGAACGTCTTGTCCTTGTACGCGGGGTCGTTGTACTGCGGCGGCAGCCAGACCGCCACGTCGCCCTCGACGCCGGAGATCGCGCCCTTGAGCGTGGTCTTCATGACGCCGTTGCCGACCTTGCCCTTGTACTCCTTGAAGGCCTGCTTGACCTTGGGCGCGGAGGCGGCCTTCTTGCCTCCGGTGCCGTCGGGGCCGAGGTCGGGGGCGGCGTTGACGTGGTTGCCGGTGCCCAGCAGGTCGTCCCAGGTGTCGTAGAGCCCGTTGGCGTTGTTGACCATCACGAAGACGACGAGGATGGCGGTGAACTGCGCGAACAGCAGCATGAGCAGCCGGGAGGCCCCGCGCACCACGGCCGGCCCGCCGATCCTGCTCCACAGGAACAGGGGCAGCAGCAGGGCCGCCACCGCCACGACGACGGCGGTCAGCAGGAAGGGGGTACCGGTCAGGCTCATCACGCCCGTGAAGAGCCGGTTGCGCTGACTGGAGTTGCCCCGCTTTGCGAGGCCTTTACTTTCCCGGTGCTTGCTTCCGCGCCCATCGGTCCCCCGACGACCCCGCTGAGCCAGCGGAAGGCCGCCGGCACCAATGGCCTCCAGACGGTCACGCGGTGCCCGCCCGTGGAGGGCAGGACGGTGACGCGGGTGGGCGGCTGCGCGGCCCGCTGGATCGCAAGGCCGTCGTCGTACCCGTCCTTGGGCTCGCCGGTGAGGTAGAGGGAGGTGCGGGGCGGGCGGCGGGCGTGGGTGAGCGTCCACAGCGGGTTCGTGGTGCGCCGCAGCCGGGCGTCGTGGGCGGCGATGGAGTCGGGCTCGGCGGCGGGGTCGTTGTAGCCGGAGAAGCCGATGGCCGCGCGGTAGCGGTCGGGGTGCTCGATCGCGAGCTTGGCCGCGCAGTGGGCCCCGGCGGAGAACCCGGCGACGGCCCAGCCGTCGGCGTCCTTCCGCGCCCGGAAGGTGTCGGTGACCATCTTCCGTACGTCCACGCTGAGCCAGGTGTCGGCGTTGACGGTGCCCGGCACGTTGGCGCAGCCGGTGTCCTTGCCGGGCAGCAGCGTGGTGCGCGGCGAGACGAGGATGAACGGCGCGACCTCCCCGTGCTCCATCATCGGCTCCAGCTGCGTCTGTACGTCGAGGTTGCCCCACCAGTCGCGGGCGGAGCCGGGGTACCCGGCGAGCAGCTCGACGACGGGGAAGTCCATGTTCTTGTACTTCGGCTCCCCGTACTGCGGCGGCAGCCACACGTACACCTCCCCCTCGGCGCCGGAGAGCGCCCCCTTGAGGTGGGTGAGCCGCAGCCCCGGGCCGATGTCCGGGTCCCCGGTGACGGGCGAGAAGGCCTGCCGGACGCGGGGGGCGGCGGAGATGTCCCGCCCTCCGGTCCCGTCCGCCCCGAGGTCGGGCGCGGCCGCGACGTGGCTCTCGGTGCCGAGCAGATCGCCCCAGCTGTCGTAGAGCCCGTACTGGTCGTTGACGGCCACGAACACCACGAGCACGGCACTGACCTGCGCCACGACGACCATCCCGAGCCGCACCCCGGCACGCACGACCCGTGGCCCCCGCACCCGCCCCCACACCGCGAGCGGCAGGACGACGGCCAGCACGGCGGCGAAGAGGGTGACGGCGAGGAAGGGGGTGCCGGTCAGGTCGGTCAGGTGGTGCGGGGTGCTCACGTGGGGGGAGAGGGGTGACGGGGATGTGTGGGTTGACTGGTTTGCCGGGTTTTTACGTGCGGGGGCTCCTGGGCGGGGAGCCTATGGTGATCAGCGCCTCGGCCAGCCAGTCCCGCCCGACCCGGCCGGCGGCCACGGCCTCCCGCAGGGGCTCCGCGACGGACTCGGCCGGGCGGCCGCTCGCCTTCACCAGGATGCCGACCATGTCCCGCGTCTGGCCGCCCAGGGCCGGGTAGCCGCCGGCGGCGGTGCCGCGCTCCCAGGTGCCGGCGATGTACCGCGCCGGGTCGGCGGAGAACGCGGGCACCTCACTCGCGCCCCCGTCCGACAGACCCTTCACCACGTCCGCCTTCCACCGGGCCGCCTCGCTCTTCGAGCCGGTGGCGAGGACCTCCTCGGCCATGGCGTCGAGCAGCCCCAGCGCGGTGGCCGTGGCGCCGACCGGAACGGAGACGGCGTCCCCGGCCGACGTCTTGGTGATACGGGCCAGATCCTCCGCCGAGCGCCCGGTCTCGGCCTTCCGGAGCGTCGCGTACGCGGCGGGGTCGTCGGAGACCGCCCGCATGACCCGGATGAGCGACTGGTTCTCCACCGGCATGCGGACGACTCCCTTCTCGTCGCGCCACGGGCCGCCGTTCGGTCCCGCGTGCCTGATGTAGGCCATCGACTCCGAGTAGTGCACGAGCATGGTGTGCATGTCCGTCGCGTAGTCGGCGAGCAGCTCCGCGACCGGCTCCCGCAGGGGCGCCGCGAGGTCCGCCGTGGAGCGGTCCCGGAAGTCGTCGTCGAGCGTGTTGACGAGGTCGCGCATCACCCCCGCCTGCTCCAGGGTGTGCCGCCCGGAGCCGTCCGGGGCCGCCGCCTTCTTCAACGCGGCCGCCAGCTCCCGGCAGTTCATGCCCGACGCGTCGGCGGGGGCCAGGTCCTTCCGGATGCGGGCGTCCTCGCCGACGGTGGCGCAGGAGGGCCCCTCCTCGCCGCCGGACCGCACGAGCAGCCAGGTCCCCGCCCCTGCGGCGAGCACGACCACGGCCGCGGCGGCCGCGAGCACCCCCGTCGGAGGGCGCCGGGACGCGCGCGGCGCCGACGGCGCTTGCGAGTTCGTCACTGTCACGGCTCCGTGGCGTCCCGGCGTCAGTTGGTGGTGTCGGTCAGATAGCCCTTGGCCTGGGACAGGCCCGTGGTGTGGCTGTCGTGCATGCGCCGGATGTACTCGTCCACCAGCTTCCGCGCCTCCGGGTCACCGGTGCCGTAGCGGTCCTCCCCCCAGGTGTTCACCACCGTGCGCATCTGGGTGTCGGCGTTGAGGAAGGTGTCGGAGATCTTCGCGTTGGCCTCGGCGTCCGCACCCGCCTTCATCTCGTTGCCCCACATCCACGCCAGTGTGTCCACACCGCGCTGCAGCGCGTCTCCGACGACGATCGACCCGCCGCCGGTCGTGGGGATCGTCATCGGCGTCACGACTCCGCCGATGATGTGGTAGGCCACCTTCGCCTTCCAGTCCGCCGACGAATAGGCGTTCACACGGCCGTCGTTGAGCACGTCCTCGCGGATCGCCGTGTACGTGCCCAGGGCGTTGCCCGACTTGGCGATGAGGTCGTTCTGGTCGAGCGGACTGGCGCCCTTCGGGAGCGTGCTCAGCTCGTGGTCCAGATAGCGCAGTTCCGTCTTGCTGAGGTCCGCGAAGGCGGCCGGATCCTCGGAGAGCCCCCGCATGACGTGCACCAGCTTGTCCGGTGTCGTGGCCAGGTGCGCCATGCCCTTGTCGTCCACGAAGAACCCGTCGTTCATGCCGCGGATGTAGCCGCCGCCCGCGTTGCCGAGGATCTGGTGGGTGTCCGGGGTGTACTCCGCCAGGGCCTTGGCCACCGCCGCCTGCATGTTCTTGTGCACCTCGGTGCTGGTGCCCTGGTCGAGCTGGCCGATGATCCCGTTCATCACCCGGGCCTGGGCCTCGGTGTGCGTGGGCACCGGCCAGGGGTCCTGGTTCGGGCCGAAGGGCGGGTGTCCGGTCGCCGCGGCCTCCAGGGCGAGCCCCAGCCCGGCATGGCTGTCGGGCAGGTCGTACGTCGCCGTGGCCACCCCGCCCGACACCATGTGCTGCGGCCAGTCGCGCGTGCCGCCCCCGTGCCCCGCGAGGTAGTGCAGGTGGTCCGCGCCCGTCTTGTCCGCCGGGTCGAAGAAGAACGTCGCCGCGTCCGGGTTCTTGCTCATGACGCCGAGCAGCGCGTCGACCGGGTCCGGGGTGACGCCCTTGTAGTCGGCGCCCCAGGTGTCGAAGATGTTGGACTTCTGGCCGCGCTCCGCCGCGATCATCTGGTCGCCCAGCGCGTTCAGATACTGGTCGTCGTACATACCGTCGGCCTTCTGCATCAGCGTGGTGAGGAGCTGGTAGCCGAGCAGCGGCCGGGTGTTGCTCCCGTAGTCGTGGACCCCCGTCTTCTCCATCCCCTCCATCCACCCCTTGTAGAACTTCCCGTCCGGGCTGTTGAGCCACTCGTTGTACTTGGCGGAGCCCGGCGGCATGTCCGTGACCTTGCCCGGGACCGTCGTCGCGGTGGCCAGGGAGGTGGCGAAGCCGCGTTCCAGAGTCGCGTAGTCGTCCTTGTGGGACTTGTCGGAGAGCGACCAGTCGTTGATGTGCCGGGTGAACTGGACCGCGCCGTCCGGGCCCAGGCTCTGCAACAGCGTCTGGGTGAAGCCCTTGTCGTGGGAGTTGTCCCGGAAGAGCGACTCGGCCTCGGCCAGCTCCTCGGGGGACAGCTTGTCGCCGTCCTTGATCTTCTCGGCCAGCGGGATCATGGCCTTGGCCTCGTAGAACTCCACGTCGCCGTTGGCCTTGGCGTTGAAGCCGTTCGCCGTGTCGTCGAACAGGTCGAGGTCGGCGCCGACCGCCTCCAGGGCGATCTTCACGCCCTGGTCGGCGTCGTTCATGGCCGTCACGGCCTGCGCGATGTGCTGCGACCACGAGTTCTCGGTGGTGCGCAGGCCCGGGTCGTGGCGGACCGAATCGGCCTCCGTCGCGCTGACCTTGCTGTAGTCGAAGGTCGCGGCGCCCGTCTCGGAGACCTTCATCCCCGCCTTGACGGCGTCGTCCCGCGCGGACTCCACCCGCTTCTTCAGGTCCACGAACTGGGCGTGGGCATCGCGTAACAGGGAGGCGACGGCCTTGGCCTCGGTCTGCGCGGCGACGTACTGCGTGTGCGTCGCCGCGAAGTTCGGCCGGGAGTAGAGCGAGGCCTGGCCGGTCCAGGTGCCGTCCAGACTCACGTTCTGGACCTGGGTCTTGTAGCGCTCCTCCAGCTTCTTGAGCTCCCCTGCCATGTCGTCCCACTTGGTGGCGGCCGTGGTGAGCTGCGAGAAGTCCGTCTTCATGATCAGTTCGTAGGTCAGCATCAGAGGACTCCTACGCGTGCGGCGGCGGCGAGAACTGGCTGAGCGAGGACGGTCTGAGGAGCGGCGCGAAGTCGTTGCCGACGCCGAAGTCGTTCTTCTGGAAGTAGCCCGTCGTGCCGCGCAGCGCGGACTTCTCCCCGGCCAGCCGGCCGAGTAACGCGGTGACCGACTTCCCCCACCGCTCCTGGGCCTTCGTCAGCCCGGCCGCGGTCGCCCACCCGGCGAACGCCTTGGCCGCCGTCCCCGTGGCCTCGTCCGCCCACGCACCGGCCGTCTTCGTGTGCGGCTCGAAGTCGGTCTCGATGTCGTTGGCGGCGGCGGTCTTCCGCGCGGGGCTGGAGTTCAGGTCCTTGTCACCGCCCGGCCCCGACGGCGGGAACGGCCCGTCGTACGCCCCGTCGAGCCGCATGCCCCCCGGCTGCCGCGCCGCGGCCGCCTTGCTCGACGCCCACTCTTCCTCGAAGCCCATGGACAGTCCCTCCCCCGTGTCCGACGATCATCGTGGATCCCAACTGCCGTGCAAGGAGTGCACGTTGAGTCTTGACGCCATCCTGACAATCCCGGTTCCGCCCACCCCCTCCCGGAGCCCCCGCCCCGTCAGACCAGCCGTCGAGCCGTGGCCCACCGCGTCAGCTCGTGCCGGTTGGACAGCTGGAGCTTGCGCAGCACCGCCGAGACGTGCGACTCGACCGTCTTCACCGAGATGAACAGCTGCTTGGCAATCTCCTTGTACGCGTAGCCGCGCGCGATCAGCCGCAGCACCTCCCGCTCGCGCTGGGTGAGGCGGTCCAGGTCCTCGTCGACCGGCGGCGCGTCCGTCGACGCGAACGCGTCCAGGACGAAGCCCGCCAGCCGCGGCGAGAACACCGCGTCGCCCTCCTGGACCCGGAAGATCGAGTCGACCAGGTCCGTACCCGTGATCGTCTTGGTGACGTAGCCGCGCGCACCGCCCCGGATCACCCCGATCACGTCCTCCGCCGCGTCCGAGACGGACAGCGCGAGGAAGCGCACCGGGTTCTCCGCGGCCGCCATCAACGGGGCCGAACGGCGCAGGACTTCCACCCCGCCGCCGCCCGGCAGGTGCACGTCCAGGAGGACGACCTCCGGCCGCGTCGCGGTGATGACGGTGATCGCCTGGTCCACGTCGGCCGCCTCGCCGACGACCTCCACGCCCGTCTCCTCGGTACGGCCGATCTCCGCCTGGACCCCCGTGCGGAACATGCGGTGGTCGTCGACCAGGACGACCCGCACCCGCCGCTCGGCACCGCCCTGGGTTCCCTGGGTCTGCTCCGTCGTCATCCGTCCGCCCTCTCCATCTCCAGCTCGACCTCGGTGCCCCCACCGGGCACCGAACGCAGCCTCGCCGTTCCGCCGTTGCGCTGCATCCGGCCGATGATCGATTCTCGTACGCCCATGCGGTCGTCCGGCACCGCGTCCAGATCGAAGCCGGGGCCCCGGTCCCGTACGGACACGAAGACCGTACGGCCCTCGACCTCCGCGAAGACCTGGACGGCGCCGCCCTCGCCACCGTACTTGGCGGCGTTCACCATCGCCTCGCGCGCGGCCTGCATCTGTGCGGACAGCCGCTCGTCGAGCGGGCAGTCGCCGACGACCACGACCTCCAGCGGCACGCCGTGCTTGTCCTCCACCTCGGCCGCGGCCTTCTTCACCGCCTCGGCCAGGGTCTCCGGCTCCTCCGACTCGTCCTTGCCGGTGCCCCCCGGCTTGTAGAGCCAGGCCCGCAACTCGCGCTCCTGGGCGCGGGCGAGGCGGCGCACCTCCCCCACGTTCTCCGCGTTGCGCTGGATCAGCGTGAGGGTGTGGAGCACCGAGTCGTGGACATGGGCGGCGACTTCGGCGCGCTCCTGGGCGCGGATGCGCATCAGGCGCTCCTCGGAGAGGTCCTGGGTCATCCGGACGAGATAGGGGCCCGCCAGCAGGGCTATGCCCGCGATGACCGCGAGCGCCGCCGTCAGGACGTTCCCGAGCTGGGCCGCCGAGCCGCGCACCACCACGAACCCGGTGAAGCCCGCGCCGACCAGCGCCACCCCGGCCAACCCCCGGGCCACCGGCAGCAGCCGGTGGCGTCGGGCGCCCTCGGTCCAGCGGGCCCGCCGGGCGTTGTCCGCCTGCCGCCACACCAGGATCACACCGGCGCCGACCAGCAGCGTCGGCCAGATGTACGGACTGGCCCAGCCGCCCACGTTCACATTGCTCGCGAAGATCGCCGCGCCGACGCAGAGCGCGATCAGGGCGACGACCTGGCCCTTGTCGGGTTTGCGCAGCCGTCTGCGGCCGTCGGGGCTGACCTCGAACGCCGAGCGCGGCTCCGCCGCCGTACCGCCCAGGCCCAGCGGCACCACGAACCAGAACACCGCGTACAGCAGCGCCCCCAGGCCGTCGATCATGAACAGGCCGAGGAAGACGATCCGCACCCAGACGACCGGCAGCCCGAGGTGTCCGGCGAGGCCGCGCGCCACGCCACCGAGCATCCGCCCCTCGGCCGAGCGGTAGAGCTTGCGCACGGGGGGTTCGTCGGCCTCGGTGGGCGCGGTTCGGGAAGCGGCGACTGGCATGCACCGATCGTCACACGTCCGTGCCGGTGCGGGCATCAGGGCAATCCCCCAGGACGCCCCTGATCCGCGGTCCCCGCACGGGGGAGCCGCACTCCCCCGCTCGGGGGAGGCCCCGGCTCCGCATCAGGGGCAATCTCAGGGAGAGGCCAGGGTCGGGGCGGGTGCCGGACCCGCGCACCGCCCGTCACCATGGAGTCATGACTCAGCCGACCGAGACCCCCGTCGCGCCGCCGGACCCGGATCCGGACCCGGCGCCCGCCGCGCCGCCGCCGCGCCGCAGCGGTCGCAACAAGGTGATCGGCGGCGTCTGCGGCGGGCTCGGGCGGTACTGCGACATCGACCCGGTGATCTTCCGGATCGCGTTCGGCGTGCTCACCGTCATCAGCGGCCTCGGCCTGGTCTTCTACGGGTTCGCCTGGCTGCTGCTCCCGATGGACGACGAGGACGAGAACGAGGCCCGGCGGCTGCTGTCCGGCCGGGTGGAGGGCCCGGCGCTGGTCGCCGTGCTGATGGCGCTGGCGGGCTGCGGGATCTTCCTGTCGATGCTGAGCAACGGCTCGGTGATGACCTTCGCGTCGCTGCTGACGCTGGCCGTCGCGGGCATCGGCGTCTGGTCCCAGCGCCGCTCGGTCACGCCCCCGGACGCCCCGCCGGACACGACGGCCGCCCAGACGGCGGCCGGGACCGCCCCCGCCTTCGGCCCCGGGGCGGCCCCGCCCGAGACCAAGGCTCCGCCCACACCCGTCTCGCCCTCCTGGTGGCGCGACCCGATCGTCAAGGACGGCACCACGGGCCCGGTCGGCACCGGCTATCTGTGGGGCGCCGAGGGCGCCGACGCGGTGCCGTCGTCCGGGGCCTGGGCGCGCGCCGGGAAGTACCGCGACAAGAAGGCGGCCGACCGGGCCACCCGGGGCCCGCGTTCCATCGGCGGGTTCGTCTTCCTGCTCGCGCTGCTCGCGGGCGGCGCCGGCACCGCGGGCGCCTGGGACCACCAGCCGCTGGGCACCGCGCTCCAGATCGGCCTCACCGCCGCCCTGGTGGTGTTCGGCCTCGGCCTCGTGATCAGCGCGTTCGTGGGGCGCACCGGGTTCGGCACGCTGTTCATGGCGGTGCTCACGGCCGCCCTGCTCGCCGGGGCCTCGGCGATGCCCAAGACCATCACCACCCAGTGGACCAGGACCGACTGGACCCCTGCCGCGGCGGCGGACGTACGGCCGTCGTACGCACTGGGTTCGGGCGAGGGCACCCTCGACCTGAGCAAGGTCGTGGTGCCCGCGGGGCAGAGCGTGAAGACGCGCGCGGAGGTCGGCGCGGGGCGGCTCAAGGTGGTCGTGCCGCTGGGCGCGACCGTGAAGGCGCACATCGTGGTCGGGGTCGGTGACGTGCAGTTGCCGACCGAGAAGCCGGAGGACGTCGACATCCAGCCCAACCAGAAGAAGACCGTGACCCTGCCGCCGCCCGCCGGGGCGAAACCGGCCGGGACCCTGGAGCTCGATCTGCACGTCTCCATCGGCCAGGCGGAGGTGGACCGTGCGGAGTCATGAGTTCCGCCCCGGCCGCCTCATCCTCGGGACGGTGATGCTGGCGACCGCCGTGCTGTTCGCGGGCGACGCGGCCGACGAATGGCAGACGCCCTGGTACGTGGTGATCCCGCTGCTCTGCGGCGGCCTCGGCCTCGCCGGGCTCGCCAGCTGGGTCGCCTACGAGGTGCGCAAACGGCGCCGCGACGCCAGCCAGGCGTCGGCGGACAGCAGCGGTGTCCCGGCGAGCACCAGCGGCAGCCAGGCCATCAGATAGGCCAGGTCGTTGCCGTAGTAGTACGGCGTGGTCGCCCAGCTCACGGTCAGCCACAGGCTCAGCGAGATCAGCGCGCCGCCGGTCGCCGCGAGCCGGCCGAACAGGCCGACCAGGATGCCGAGTCCGACGGCGATCTCGCCGATGGCGATGGCGTACCCGAAGCCGACCGGGCTCTTCAGGGCGAGGTCGACGAGGGCGGGGATCGCGGAGCTGTCCCGCACCGAGTGCATCAGCTCCCCGATCGAGCCGGGGCCGCTCGCCTTGAGGCTGGTGGTGCCGCCGGTGAGCTTGTCGAACCCGGCGTAGACGAAGGTGACGCCGAGGAAGACGCGCAGCGGCAGCAGCGCGTACCTGCCCGCCGTCTCCTTCAGGCCCCGCAGGCCCCCGCCGGTGGCCGCCCCGCCTCGCGTCCGGGTGAGATTTCCGTGTGCCATCGCCGTTCCCGCCTTCCGTAACCCCTGTCACCTGACCATACGTACGGGAGGGACGGGCGGCTCAACCGGTTCACCCCTCAACCGGTTTCCCCTGCTGGCGGGGCCGGTTCGGTCGGTGACCCGGATCCGGTGGGGTTCAGTCGCCGGTGACGTCGATCGCGACCCGGTTCGTCTCGACGCCCGCGGCCGTGACCACCCGCACCTCCACCCGGCCCGGCTCGACGTCCACCGGGACCGGCACGGTCAGCACGGTGTCGCTGGGGTTGGCGAAGCCTCCGGTGACCGGGATCAGCGGCACATGGACGTGGACCGCGCCGATCCGCACGACCATCCGGGCGAGCCGGTCGGGGGTGCCCGCTCCGGGCGGTACGAATCCGGCGCCGCGGATCTCGATGTCGTCACCGGTACGGATCGGCGCGTCCAGATCGCCCGCCTCGCGCGCCCGGACCACCGAGAGCACGACGGGACGACCGCCTTCGGCGTACTTCCCGGCGAAGTACGTCAGCGCGGACACGGCCACCAGGAAGGCCAGCGCCCACGGCAGATCGGGCAGCCGGTCGGGCCGCCGGGCGAGGCGCACCGCGGCGAAGAGCACGGCGACCGTGGAGACCAGGACGTACTGGACGTCCGCGAAGCTGCCGCGCCCGGCGTCGTCGGTGAGCAGGTCGGCGGCGCGCGGCCGCTCGGCGCGCACCTTCTGCAGCCGCTGCCCCGCGATGCGTACGGCCACGACCCGGCGCACCACCACGGTCACCGCGCTGACCAGCGCGACCACCGCCAGCAGGCCCGCACCACGGGAGAGCCCGAGGCCCTCGATCAGCGCGTCGCGCTCCTTCGCCCCGGACGCCCCGGCCAGCCGTACGGCGAGCAGGAGCACCGCGAAGGCCACCAGGAGCACCCAGGCGGCGGCCACCGCGCGTGAGGTGGAGAGCCGGTTGTCCTCGCCGACGACGGGCGCGAGCAGTCCGCCGCGCGCCCGGTGCAGCCATCCAGCGCCGGTCAGCGCGACCGCCACGACGAGCGCGGCGACCAGCCCGGCGGTCCGGGCGTGGCTCCAGCCCGCGCCGATCGCCGTGAACGCCTCCACGAGCGCCAGCGCCGCGACGCTCCCCCACACGGTCACCAGGGTGGCCCGCCAGACCGCGCCCGGCCAGGCCTGCCCCGCCTCCCGGCCGTGTTCGGCGAGCGCCCGGGCGGACTGGGTGAGCTCGTCCGACACCCACTGGCGGGACGCCCCGGCGGAGTGCGCGACGGCTGCGGGCAGCCCTTCCCCGGCGGCGAGCCCGTCGCGCTTGGCCAGGAACTCCGCCACCGCGCGCCGGTGGCCGTTCCGCGCACCGGGACCGCAGTCACCACCGCATTGCCGAGCCTCCTGCACCGCCACGGAAATCTCGCCCTTCCCTCAAGTCATGTCGACTGTCAGGGAATTGTGCCGTACGAAAACGCTCTCCCGGTCGGCAGGGGCACGCGGCGCGAGTGATTGACGCACCATCAAATTGACGTACTACGACAGGAGTTCGGGCTCCGACCCACTGATCTGGTGCCACAGCGGCTGGTAGTTGATCCACGCGACCAGGTCGCTGCCCAGCTGGTCGCGGGTGGCGACCGCGTCCCGGCGTTCGATCGGCACCGGCTTCCCGGCCGCCCGCGCGGCCAGCTGCACCTCGGCGCACCGCTCCATCGAAAGGAACCACCAGGCCGCCGCGTCCACCGAGTCCCCCACGGTCAGCAGCCCGTGGTTGCGCAGGATGACCGCCTTGTAGGGGCCGAGCGCGGCCGCGATCCGGCGCCCCTCCTCGGCGTCGACGATCACTCCCGTATAGGCGTCGAACAGCGCGTGGTCCCCATATCCTGTAAATAGCACAATAGCAGGGGAAGGTATGGCAACGGCCTCCACATGGGAGATGCACCCAGAGCTCACCAAAGCTCTGGCAGTAGGACAGACGATCGAAGAGTGGCTCGACGGGCGCTCCCCCGTCTGCTCGTACGCACGCATCAGCAGGGACCTTCAACAGGTCGAACAGATCGGCGTAACCCGCCAACACAGCTTCCACAACGACGCCGCCGCCGGTGAGCTGGGCTGGGCCGTCGTGTACCGCTACACAGACAACAACATCACAGCAGCCGACCCAGACATCCCACGCCCGGCATTCCTCCAGATGGTGCGCGACCTCCGCGCCCGCCAGACCGAGGACGGCATACCAATCCTCGGCGTCATAGCAGTCGAGGAAGAGCGCGTCGTCCGCCTACCCGAGGACTACCTGAAGCTGTACCGCGCTCTGACAGTCGACGAGAACGGCCTCCTGTACTACACGGACAAACGGCAACTCGTCGACATCCACGCAGAGGTGGAGCAGACGCGCGGCCTCATGTCATCGTCCATGGGAGAGACAGAGGTTCGGAAGGTCAAACGGCGGACCAAGCGCTCAACGGCAGACCGCGCAGCAGAGGGCAAGTACACAGGCGGGGCCCGCCGCTTCGGCTGGCTGGACGAAGATCAGAAGACCGGGCGCAAGCGGAACGAAAAGCTCAACCCGAGCGAAGCCCCCTACCTCCGCAAGGCCATCGACATGAAGCGGGCTAAGAAGGGCTTCAACACCATCGCCCGGTGGCTCATCGACGAGAACATTCCAACCGTACGCGGGGGCCAGTGGTCTGCATCGACCGTCGCACAGATGCTTACCAATCCTGCGTGGTGGGGTGGTCGCATTCTCAACGGAGAGATCGTCCTCGACCGAAAGACCGGTCAGCCTAAGATCGGCCTGTGGGAGAACCTGGGCGATGGGTACGACTTCGAAGCATGGGATGAGATCTGCCGCATGCGCTGGCCCGAGGGGAAGGTTGCGGCAAAGAAGATCAAGGGGAAGAGAAGCGCGCGAAAGCATCTCTCTACCGGAATTGCGCGCTGCGGTTGGGTCGAGGAGGGACAGGGCGCAGAGGAAATGTGCCTGCACGGCATGGTTGGACGCCCACCCCACGGAAATCACAAGTGGGGCAACTACGTCTGCAACTCAGCCTCATGCCGAAGAGTGAGCCGCCGAATGGACAAGGTAGACAAGATCGTCGAGGGCATCGTCGTCGGCATCCTTGAGGAGCAATTCTCAACTATCACGCCCGACGAGAAGCCCTGGCACGGCCAAGGCACGCTGGAAAGCCTTCTGCTACGCCGCCAAGAGCTCAAGGACAGTTACAAGGAAGGCGCCATCGACCTAAGTGATTACCTCGAATTCAAGGATAGCCTCGACCTCCAAGTAAAGGCGTCCGAAGACGACCGAGAATCCTTCCTAAGCGAACAGGCGAGCAAGAACTTCCTGGCCGGATTCACAAAGGCTCGCTGGGATAAGTTCGACCTAGAGCAAAAGGGAATAGCAATAGAGACCGTCCTTCAGGCGGTGATTATTCACCCGATTCCCAAAGGACGGTCTCGTCGAGCTCCATTCGACCCCTCACTCATCGAGGTGGTATTTAAGAAAACACACTAGCCTAGCAACACGCGAATAACCTCTAGCTGCTCCTCGCCAAGGCGGGGAGCAGCTTTCACTTGTTCATCTATCCAAGCGTCGAGAAGAGCCTTCTCCTGCGCTTCCGGCAACAGAGCTAGTTCGGGCGCCGGAGTTAGATCAGTAAGGTCAGTCAGCAAAGCTAAGATTGTCCAGGATCTCGCGGCAGGACCAGCAGATCGTTGTCTTGCCGGTTGGCGTGGTCACGGAGACGGCTTCCGACACACTCCCCCAGTCCTGACATCCTGGGCAGTAGTGCGCGACGGAACGCTCGTCTCGGTGGTTGCTGATCGGTTCGGTCATGCGTCCCCCAGACCGCTGGCAACGTCCCAGTAGTCGAGGGCCATGTGTTCTGCGATTGGCAGGGAGAACCCGGCTTCGATGGCGGCCTGGCGAACTGTTGCCGCGTGGCGGATGACGGTCTCGGCCTCTTCGGCGGCGCGCTTGAAGGCTTCGTCCTTGAGCTTGAGAGCTAGGCCGTCGCCATCAAGGCTCTTGAGGTAGGCGGCGAAGTCGTCGGGGTCGGGCATGGGGCCGAGGGGGTCAACAGTCACAGTCTTCCTTCGCGATGGTTTCGATGACGGTTCGCGTGATGAGGCCGCATGTCCAGGCGGTCAGGGCGAGGATGGCGCCGCTGAAGCTGAAAGCGATGGCCTCTTGGTTGGCGCTGATCCACGAGAGGATGGCGTCGAGCATGGGTGGTTCTAGGCTCCGATTCGTTCGGTGATGACGTAGGCCATGGAGGCTCCACCGGTCCCGTGATAGGTGGTGTCCGCGGCTGCTGTTGCAGCTGCGGATCCCATTCGGCCGGCGTTCCCTTGCGCGGCGGCTCGTTCGCGGCCTCGCTGGTCGGTCTTGCTGTTCAGTCGCTCGGTGAGGCGGTCGATGGCGCGCTGAAGCTGCTTGTGTTCGGCACTGCCGTGAGAAGGCTTCTCCTCGTGGAGAAAGGCCCGTTCGATGGCGGCCTGGTGGGCGTCGGAGAGGCGGCCCATGGCTTCGTCGATGTCCCAGATGCTGAGGGCGATGCTCGTGGGATCGTTGGCCACCCGCATGAGGTCATCCTTGCGATTCGGGATGATCTCGCGGGCTTCCTCGCGGTAGTAGGCGTGCTGGAGGACGTTGCGTACTTCCTTGGGTGTGTAGATCCACGCTGCGGTGTTGTAGGTGTAGTGCAGGCGTTCGGCCTTGCAGTGCTCAACGCCAATCCCTTGGAAGACCGTGTAGAGGGCGCGGGGCTCGTAGCTGTCGAAGCGGGTCTTGCACTCCCAGTACTTGAGGAGGATGTACTGCTCGATGTCGTCGGCTTCGCAGTAGGAGTTTTCGCGGTGGAGCTTGGCTGCGGCCTTGCGGGCGGTGTTGATGATCTCGGGGTTGATCTGGGTCACTTGTAGCGTTCGCCCTCCACGATGAAGCTGCCGGTGCGGCTGACTGGGATGATGTGGGGTGTGACGGTGGTGCCGTCGATGTAGAACAGGCCAAAGGCCGACTGCCAGTTGGCGAGTCGTTCGGGGCCGAGGTAGGCGGCCTTGTTGATGTCCATGAGGTGGCCGAGCTCGACGCCGGTAATGGTCTTGGTGCCTGCGGGGCCTGTAGTTTCGGAGACGATGCCTGCCCGGTGGGTGTGTCCCATGACGATGGAACGGCCGTATTTTTTGGCCGCGTTGATGGCGGTGCCGCCTGCGTAGCGGGCAAGGCTGATGCCTCGGGCGTGGCCGTGAATGGCGGACCAGCCGGGGGCGAAGTCATAGCGGCTCGCCTCGAAGCGCATGCCGTAGTCGTCCAGGCGGAGAAGCTTGTCCTCCCGGAACAATTCCGCGTCGTACAGGGCGGGTGCGCGGTCGACGAGGTACCGCTGTGGCCGTTCGCCGTGGTTGGAGCCGAGCAGGGTGTAGGGACCGCTGTAGCCGGAGCGCAGGGGTTCGATGTGGTTCCTGCGGGTGTAGGCGGCTTCCTCGCGGACGGTCATCCCGTACTCGGCACGCTGGCCGGCCGACCATCTTCCGGGCGCTGTGTAGTCGTTGATGTCACCAATGTTGATGACTTCGTCCGGCTGTGAGTCGTGGATGAAGGCGACGAGGTTTCGGTTGGCCCGCTTGTTCTCAAGGGGCATTTGGAGGTCGGAGATCAGGACGATTCGCTTCATGCGCTGGCGCCCGTCCACACAGGAAGTATCAGAAGCCTGCCTTTTCTCGAAGGGCCTCTTGGCCGTGGTCTCGGTAGTACTGGTTCACGTCTGATTTGTTGGGCATCTGACGTGTTGTTGCATGCTCGTTCTTCTCGGCAATCACGTCTGCAAGCTTCAGGCCTGCCACGTCCCCGTCAGCGAGTGTGATTACTTCTACGTAACCACTGATCAGCCGATTGAAAATGGGCTTCCAATTCTGGGCACCCGCTGTACCGACGACGGCAGGAAATCCTGCCTGCCATGCGGTGATGGTGTCGATCTCACCTTCACAGATGGCGAGACGGGTGACTGGAAGCGTGAGGGCGAGAATGTTGTAGAGCTTGGCGTCGTCGCCTGGCTCCCGGGTGTACTTGCTGTGCTTGTCGATGGTCTTGCAGTCGTGATCGGCGATGCACCGGAACCGGATCGCAATGACACCCTGTCGGTTGATGTAGGGGATGGCGAGCAGTCCGCTATAGCGCTCATGCCCCGATACTGGGTTTCCGACGTACCCGAGCCGAAAGTATCGAACGCTGTCCTGGGATAGGCCCCGCTTCTTCAAATACTCGGCGGCGGGTGAACCCTCCAGCTGCTTGTGGTAGCTGGCTGCCGCCTGGTCCAAAAAGGCGATTCGCTGCTTCGATGGCGGCGAGAAAGTCACACCTCTCCACTTCCATAATCACGCCCCAGCTGTCATGGCTGAAGTCGCAGCCGTGGCAGTGGATAACGTTTTTGTCGATGTTGATTGAGGCGCTGGGGGTGGTGTCGTCGTGATCAAGCGCCGGACATTTGCAGGGCTGCCAGGTACCGCTGTCGCGGCGTGGCGTTTCCCAGTCGGAGAAGTAATGTTTCAGCACGGCGACGATGGGAGGCTTTTCACTCGGCGTAGTAGGCATCGAGGAGTCGCATTGCGAAGTTTCCAGGGAATACCCAAGCGGCCTCTCCGGTGGCGGCCTGATGACGTTTGTAGACCACGCATGTATCGGATCCGGTGCCGTTGTTGTGGGCTTGGGCTAGGGCATCGTCGAGGTGTTTCCACAGCTGGATACGGTCAACTGCCTTGGCCTGAACTGTGAGTGGAACGTTGCCGATGTCACCGCGGTCGTGCGATCCGTAGATGGCGCCGTTACGCTTGGCCTCTTCGTATCCGAGGTCATGGAAGACCTTGACGAGGTCGTTCTCCCAGTTGCGGCCCCGGGCCTTGACTGCGGCGCCGTTGGGCTTGCTGAGCTTGCGAGGCTTGGGGTTAGCCAATGATTTGCATCCTTTCGGGCTGCCACTGGAGCCGGGCAAAGGTGAAGCCGCTCGCGTCAGCGCGACCGCCTCGGTTTTTTACGTTGGAAACCCGCAAGTCGTAGCCCTCAAACTCCGTGCCTCCCCGGTGCAGGGTGAGGATGACTTCGGGGACGCGGCCGACCTGACCCTTGATGCCGGACAGTGGAATCGGGTTCACGCCGTCGTTGTAGGGGCCGGTGACGTGGTGCAGGAGGACAACTGCGCTTCCGGTGCGCCGGGCCAAATCATGGAAGAAGGCGCAGAGTTCATCGAGTGCGGCGTGTCCTTCGCCCATCTCGGGGGCACTGACGTTGGTCACGTTGTCGATGACAACGAGGGCGGGCCAGCCGTAGATCATGGCGTAGGCGATGAGGGATTGTTCAATCTCGTCCAGGTCGGGCGAGGCGTCGAAGTTCCATCGGATGTCGAGGCCGGCCAGGGCGTTGTCGAAGCCCTCGGTCCGCTGCTGCTCGATGGCGTCTTCTACCTGGGTGGTGGTCCAGCCGCTGACGTGTGCTGCACTGCGGACGTACTGCGTGAAGGCGTCGGAGTCCGCCGAGAAGTACATGGTCGGTACGCCCGACTTGATCGCGATGTTCAGAGCCAGTGCGGACTTGCCTGTACCTGGCCCTGCTGCGATGAGGTGGAGTTGGCCCCGGCGGATGTGCACGCCGAGGTCGTGTAGGGCCTTGAGGCCGGTCGGGATGGGCTCACCTGCCGAGCCTCGCTTGTGGAGCGCTTGCGTGAGGGTGAGTATGGGCGGCCTTCCTGTGTTGGTGGCCAGCGGCATTGCAATGCTGGCCACCAACACACAGTGTGCACACTTAAGAAAGTGGAGAAAAAAGGGGCTCCTACTGCTGCCAGGAAGCCGGAGCAGCGTTCTGCGGAGGTGCCCACGTGCCGTTGGTGGGCCATGAGGTGGCTGCCGCTTCGGGCACCGGCTTGGTCTGAGCGTTGGCGGGCTGGGTGTATTCCGCGACATAGATCTTGGCGGGGTTGCCGAACTTACTGGGGCGCGTCCTCGCGAAAGTCAGCTTGAGATACGCACCAGAGGCAGGGCTCCCGGTGGCGGCGCCTGCGCGCTTCATGGCGTCACCAATAGCGGTGGCCATCTGGGAGCCCACGGGCATCCAGACAGTGCGGAGGCCATCGTCCGTGTCGTCCCCCTCCGGTGTTGCCAGGGTAATGACGCGCTGCCAGCGCGGGTTGCCGTCGCGGTCTGTGTCTTGCACATCAGTGCCGAACTTGTTGAGCGGGATGCGCGACGAAACATTCTCTACGTAGCCGTTGACGCTGTCGCCGACGTTGCTGAACTTAAAGGTCTTGCCCGTGGGGGCACTCGGAGCAAAATCGTTGGTGTCGTCGTGCAAAGCGGATCCTTACTGCGGGGTGTTGGCGGTGGCTATGACGGTTGCGCCGAGTTCGCCCATGTTGAATGCGGCCTGGGCCTGGGTAAGGAGGTCGGCGTACCGGGATGCGGCGATGGAGAAGGCTTCGACATTTGGTCCGACTGTCATGGGGGTTTCTCCATGAAAGGTCACCTCAACGTTGGGGGCTGGCCGGAAGGTGCAGGTGAAGGCATGCGGGTTGTTCACTCAGTTTCCTTTCGCCTTGCAGTGGCGGCGGACACCGCATGTTCCGCAGTGGTCTCCAGGGTTAGCAAGGTAGACACCATTGCGCTCCGCTGCGTCCATTGCTGCGTACTGGTTCTCTAGCCAGTCCTGACTGATACGGGTCAGGTCGTAGGGTTCGGTGGGTCCGCCGTTCTTTGGCGAGCGGCCTTTTCGGGCGCAGGTGAAGAAGTCTCCCCATGTGATGTCCACGCGGTACAGGTCCCAAATCGCTCGCCGGTAAAGGGCAAGTTGGAGAGCGGAAGGCTGTTTCTTCGTGCCGGTCTTAATGTCTCGGACGGTGAGCCCATAGGGCGTCTGTACAACTTGGTCAATGACCCCTCGGACAGGCACCTTGCCGAGGCGGATGGTGAACTCCAACTCAATGGCCTGTTTGCCGTCGGGGGTGACCCAGATGGACTCCCCGGACTGTTCGGCGTAGTCGATGTAGTCGAGTACCTGGTGTTCGCCAAGTTCGCGCCGGTCAGACAGGTCCTTGGTTCCTGTTTTGAAGCCGCCGGTCATCCACTGGGTGATGTCCCTCTGCACCGCCAGGCCGGCCGCAAGTTCCCGCTCCCATGCCTGGTGGTAGTGGCCGATGGTAGCGGCCCGGGAAATGGTACGGCCGGATCGCTCGTACGCTTCGACTCCGCTGTGTACTGCGGTGCCTTGTACGAACCATCCGGCCGGATCGCTGGGGCGTTTTTCAACTCGCTCAAGTTTGTAAGCCTCGCCGCACTGGGCGTAGCGGTTGTATTGGCTATGACTACGCGGCTTGGGAACGCCGGTAGACGTCGGCAAACCTTTCCCCTCCATTTACGGGCATGTACTCGAACCCTTCGACTTTTTCCGTCCGGAGGAAGTTGTATCCCTCGGGAATGGCGTTGAAGTGGGCACGGTGCTGCCGTCCGTCAGTTTTTTCGCAGTGATAGTGAACAATGTGATCGCCGCCGCTGTGCTCAATGTGCACAACTAGACCAGCCACGGCCCCCATCCCCCCGATGATCCGAGATACTTCCGAAGTCCCTTCGAACAGTGACCGATAGCTAGAAGAAACCATGGTCGGTGTTGCCACTGCTATCTTTCCCCTTTCCCTGCTGACGCAGGGATTTCACGAGAGCACACCCTCGCACTTCCCATCAGTCTCCCCCCTCCCCCGACGGAGACCCCACGTCAACCTATGCAACGACTAACGGTTCGTCAATGAATATTGAACGATCACTACCAGCCACTTTCAACGGCTCCACATTTCAACGGAGTTGAACATGTGAGTTAACGCACGCCCTTCCTAGGCCTTGAAACACCAACGAGCCGCTTCCCGAGGACGGGGCGGCTCGTTGCACTGCATGAGAAGCACTACGCCTGCATCACTCCATGCGATACAGGTCTACTATCTCGGGAGGAATCGATTGGTCAGCTGGCAGTACAATGAGGAGGTCACCGTGTTCCGGTTTCCTCTCCACATATGCCCAGCCGTCAACCTGGCTGTACGTAACGACCTGACGCTTCATACGGGTTAGCCATGCTGCATGCTGTTGAGCTTCTGTTTCGGTGAGCGTGTGGTTCTCACGACGAGCACGCAAATGAAGTCTGAGTGCGCGTCCAGGCCGCCCGGACCGATGCTTGGAAGCTACCTTCCACGGCATCAGTGCCTGGAAGTCGATTTTCGAATCCTTGAAGGGCGCGAGTCGAAGGCTAACCGCTGCTTCTGTCACTTTATAATGAGCTGCGACTTCCTTCTGGTTCTTGAAGTCACCCCGCGCTAGGAGCTTGAAGATCTCCGCAGGAGTGGGAAGCTCCGGCGGACGCCCTATACCCCCACCTTGGGAGGGCTGAGTTAGCCTCGCCCGGATGGTTCCCTCGCTGACTCCGAAGGCATCAGCCATTTCCTGCTTGGTCTTGTAGACCCCCTTGGCTAGGAGATCAGACATCTCCCTTGCCGTGGGCAGATCCATACGCTTCCCCGCCATGGGTGCACTCCATTCGTCAAATATATACTGACTGTGCCCACTTCCCTCGTCAGAGAAAATCTCCACCTCTCGCCGTAGAATTTTCCGCTGCATCTCAATCGACTCAACAGTGAGGCCGTCGCTCAAGTTCCTTTCGCATTGGGACGCACTGCCATGTTGTTGATGTCGTAGATTCCCTTTTGGATCGCCGACCATTCAGCTGCCGTGTGCCTGGTGCGCCCATTACTGTTGCACGAGACAGGTCGCGATGTGGAGAACACTTGGTACTCCTCACGGCTCTGACGCCGTTTCTCTCGCCACTTCTCGCGCTTGCGGATGCTGCTACTCATCGTGATCCTCATTAGTGCGCTGAGAATCTAGCGGGACCACTCACACATGTGGAGTGGATCCGCAGGACTCTCAGAAAGGTCTCACCAGTCGGCCGCGAGGCATTTCCACAAGGACCCTTCCTCTCCATCCCTAGCACCGGTGCGTTTAAAGCGCCCGCACTGGGCATCCGGCGAACCGGCGGTTGAGGTTGCGATGATGGCAAGGTGGGTGAAATTCCGTGAGCAGCAAAGCCCTGCGGTCGACTGGCACGGCGTCGGCCAAACCGACGCCTGATGTTCAAGTGGGCCTCCCGCGCTCTCGGGGTGGCCTCTGGGTGATGCTCTTCGGTTTTCAAGTCCGGCTTGACCGGGGCTGCCTGTGCACTCTCGGTGCGGCGACATCGCAAACATTACTTAAGCGTGCACGCATCTGCAACCCGAGATGGTGTGACGACAGTCACACCCCTGCAAGGCCTGGGTTCCAGCTCCGTGACCATGCCTCCAAGTATGAAAGGTAAGAAAAATACAAGACATCCACTTCTTGAGAACTGGGAAGTTCTCAGAGGTAATAAGATCCTTCATTTTCAATACTTAAGAACTCCCCGCAGGGTTGTTGCTCCCTCCAAGGTATGAGCACCCCTGCGGGGTTTCTTTTCCCCGGGTGAGATTCCAACACGTCGACAAAGGCTGTGCGGTCTGGTCTCACCCGGGGCGGAGCCTCGGGAATTTCAACTGCCAAGAGCTCGACAGATCTGCTTTCGTTCTGGATGTCCACAGGTTGCTATCAAGGCCGGCGGGTGTGCAGAGCACGCACCGAAGTACGTTGACCATCGCAAGCCCTGGGCCAACAAGTCCAAGAGGAACCAGTCCCGTTCCACCGGTTGGAACAGGATTCGCCTGGCAATCCTTCGGCGAGATAGCCACCGTTGCTACCTCTGCGGAGCGAAAGCGAACGAGGTGGACCACATCGTTCCCGTGGCCTTCGGTGGCACTGAGTCTCCGCTCAATCTTGCGGCCTGCTGCCGGACTTGCCATCAGGACAAGACCCGTCGTGAGGCCCGCCAGGGCCGATACGGACACTGATTTATTTAACTCAAAGGAGCCTGCATGGCTGGCAGGGGTGTGCCGCCAAAAACGAACGCGGTACGCCGCAACAAGCACATGGAAGCACCCCTCACGGGTGCAGGTTCCAGCATCGTTCCTGAGCTTCCCAACGCCCATCGCTACCTTCCGGCAGTACGGGAGTGGTGGGAGACCTGGCGACTGTCCGCACAGGCTGAACAGTTCCTTCCTACAGACGTTCAGCGCCTGAGGATGCTGGTCCTTCTGGTCCAGCGCATCTACGAGATGGAAGGCGCAGACCTTAAGGCCTATGCCGAACTCCGGCAGCAGGAGTCTCTTCTCGGCGGCACGGTCCTCGACCGTCAACGTCTCCGCATGAAGGTGAAGAAGGAAGAACAGTCGACCGGGGATGACGTCCTGGACGACCTCATTGGATAAATAAGACCGAGGGAGGGCCGTGCCGCAGACGGGAAACCTCCCCGCACACGAGCCTGACCTGACCCTCGGGCATCACATCCTTGCCTGGGCCGAGCGCTACATAGTCCAGCCTGACGGGGAGAACGCCGGTGCACCTTGGCGCTTCACCCGTGAGCAGAGACACTTCATTCTCTGGCTCTATGCCCTGAAACCTGAGGGTGGTTGGCTCTACACCGAGGCAACACTGCGTCGTGCCAAGGGATTTGGTAAGACCCCGCTCCTGGCGTCCCTCGCGATCATCGAGTTCATCGGCCCGTGCCGGTGGACGGGGCAGATCAAGACAGCCAAGGACGGGACACTGATCCCGGTAGGGAAGCCGGTTCATCTGCCACTCGTGCAGCTTGCTGCGACATCCCTGGACCAGACGGCCCAGACGATGGACATGATCCGCGGCATGCTCTCGGAGTCGCCGGCCGAGCGTGAATACGACCTGGACATCTCGAAGACGATGATCCAGTTCAAAGGCAATCGCCCCGGAAAAATCACCCCGGTTACGTCGTCGACTAGGGGCAACGAGGGGGCGAGGCCAAGCTTTGCGCGGCCCCGGCAGACTGTCTGCCTGCCGGGGCCGCGTGGTGTTCGTCGTAGCCGACGAAACGCACCACTGGGTGCACAGCAACGCGGGCCCGGGGTTCTTCGAGACCCTGGGCCGCAACACCAACAAGACATTGAGCCAGGGTTCACGCGTCGTCCAGACCACGAACGCCTACGACCCCAACGAAGAGTCCGTTGCCCAGCTCACGCACGAGAAGGTGCTGAACGGCAACCCGCTGATCCTCTACGACTGCCGTGAGGCTCCACCGAACATCGACCTCAAGGACTCGGATGCAGTCCGCGCCGGACTGGTCGAGGCGTACGGAGACTCCTGGTGGGCGCCAATTGACCAGCTTGTCAGTGTCATCGTGTACGGCACCAACCCGGCCCACGACTACCGGTTCTACCTGAACAACATCGCGGAGTCGGCCGATTCGTGGATGAGCAAGACCGAGTGGGACGCCTGCTTCACCGACGAGGATCCGATCCGCCCTGGCGATCAGATCACTCTCGGGTTCGACGGCAGCCTCTTCGGGGACAGCACGGGAATTGTGGGGTGCAGGCTCCGTGACGGCCGCCTGTTCACGATCGCTGTGTGGGAGAAGCCGGAGAAGGCCGGCATCGACTGGGAGGTTGACGTCCTGGCCGTGGAGGCCGCCGTTCAACGTGCCTTCACGGACTATGCCGTTGAGTGGATGTATGCCGACCCGCCGTACTGGCAGGAAGCCATTGGCCGGTGGGCACTCGCCTACGGCGATGACAAGGTCTTCGAGTACTGGACCAACAAGCCCTCGCGCATGGTCAACGCGATCGAGCGGTTCCGTACTGCTGTGACCACGAAGGACCTCAGCCACTCCGACGAGACGAAGCTGACGCGCCACGTGTTGAACGCCGTCGCCCGCGAGGTCCCCCAAGGCGTGCTGATCCGCAAGGACTCCCCCAAGTCCAAACGGAAGATCGACCTGGCCGTGTGCGCGATCCTCGCGTTCGAGGCGCGGGCCGATGCGATAGCCGACGGGCGACTGACAAGGAAGAGGAGACGCGTAGTCGGCTTTGGATGAGATCAGCAACTTTGATTCCCCACCCGCCACCGCCCTGGAGTGGATCAACTACCTCCAGGGAAAGCACACTTCACAGCTCGCACAGATCCGCCGGTATGCCGACTACTACGACGGCAACCAGGAGACGATGCCGTTCTCCCAGGCCATCTACAACACGGCCTTCGGCGACACCTTCCGTTCCTGGTCGGACAACTTCTGTGCGTTGATCATCGACGCGGTCAACGAGCGTATGAGAGTCATCGGCTTCCGCATGACCAAGGATCCGGACGCCGACGAGGACGCCCATGTGATCTGGCAGCGCAACAAGATGGACGTGGAGTCCAGCGCCGCCCATCTTGACGCCATGGTTCACGGCGAGTCCTACGCCATTGTGTGGGCCGATGCCGATGGCGAGCCGGTCATCTCCTGCGAGTCCGCCGAGCATGTGGTGGTGCAGTACAAGGTTGGCAGCCGCACCGAACTGGACGCCGCAGCCAAGATCTTTACGGACGACTGGGGCCGCCAGCACATCACGCTGTGGACCCCGAAATACCTCTACACGTCGGTGACCAGCGACCACGAATGGCTTGACCCCGTACGGACGCCCAACCCGCTCGGGGTGGTTCCTGTCGTGCCGATCTCCAACCGTCTGCGACTGACGGGTGCTGCTCAGTCCGACCTCAAGGCGATCATCCCGCTCCAGGACGCGATCAACAAAACGATCACTGACGCGCTGGTGGCCTCCGAAATGGCGGCCTTCCCGGCCCGCTTTGTGACAGGTCTGGAGATCGCGGAGGACGCCGACGGCAACCCGATCGAGCCCTTCCGTGTGGCCATTGACAAGGTCCTCCAGGCCGAGGACCCGGCCGCCCGTTTCGGCCAGTTCGCCGCCGCTGACCTGTCGAACTACGGGACACTGGTGGACCTGCTGACCAAACACCTGGCCAGCATCGCCCGTCTGCCGCACTGGATGATCGACTCCACCGGGCAGCCCGCAACCGGCGAAGGCGCGGAAGCCGCGGAGTACAGCCTTGTTGCCAAGATCCGAGAGCGGATCCTGCACTTCGGCCGGGCCTGGGTCGAGGTCATGCGCCTCTGCTTCAAGGTCAAAAAGGATCCACGAGCGGACGCCTTCGATGCCTCGGTCATCTGGGCCGACGTGGAGAACAGGTCGGAAGCCCAGCACATGGATGCGCTCGTCAAGCTCTTCTCGCTCGGTGTGCCCGCCGCTGTCCTGTGGGAACGCGCTGGATTCACCCCGCAGGAGATCGACCGCTTCCCCGCGCTCCTGGAAGACCAGGAGGCGGTGATCGACTCCTACCCCTCCGCCCTCAGCAGCGTCGGATCCTCTGGCAAGGACCGGTCGACCGACCCGGCCGAGAAAGCCGCCACGGCGCCGCAAGGCAACGCCGGAAACGCCGCACGCAAGATCGCAGGCGATGACGGCTCACGCCGCTGACACAACGTTCCCCCTCTACGGCTCCCGCAACGGGGGCCTTCCTCATCTTCCGAAACGGACTGCCCTTCATGACTGAACCCACCCCCACCCCGCTTCCGGCCGCCGAGCCTGTCCTTCCTTCGGAGCTGCCGCAGGCTCCGGATGCTGCTGCCCTTACAGCCGAGGTCGACAAGTGGCGCTCAATGAGCCGCAAGAACGAGAAGGCGTTCAAGGACGCCAGCCGCGAACTGGAACAGTTCCGCCAGGCCGCCGTGACCGACCAGGAACGCGCGATCGAAACCGCCCGCGCCGAGGCCCGCACAGCCGCGCTCTCCGAGTTCGGCAGCCAGCTGGTGACTGCTGAACTGCGCGCCCAGGCCGCAAGCGCCGGAACCACGCTTCCGGCCGCCGAATTCCTGAACCTCTCCCGCTTCCTTGGCGAGGACGGCCAGCCAGACGGCGAGGCCATCGCCGCCTTCATCACCACTCTGTCCACCTCGAAGGAACCCGAGTACCGCCAGAACATCGGTCTTGGCCGTCAGGGCACCAGCCAGGCCGGACAGGTAACCCGCTCCCGTCTCTCCCACATGTCCCGTGCACAGATCAACGAGGCCCGGTCCAAGGGCCTCCTTGACGCTGTGATGCGCGGAGAGCTCTAACCCTTAGAAGGAACGCTTCCCGACTTGGCTACTGGCTTTTACAAGGACGCCGGCCAGCGTCTCAACGCTGGCGTGCAGGGCGTCTTCTCCCCTGAGATCTGGACGGCTCAGCTCCTCCAGGACCTCGAACAGCACTCCATCCTGTCTTCCCCGCTCATCGTGAACTCGACCTATGAAGGTGAGTTCAGGCGCGGCGGCGACACGATCCGTATCCCCCACTTCCTCGACACCGTGACCGACAAGGGCGTGGTGCCGTCGTACGGCGAGATCGGTACCGCAGACCACGCGGAGCTGGACTACATCCGTATGACGGTGCAGAAGGGCTCGTCCTTCCACATCGAGATCGACTCGCTTGATCAGCTGTTCACCCAGCCCGGCATCGACAAGATGACCAACCTGGTGCGCCAGCGTGGCAAGCAGGCCGCCAAGTCCCTCGACAAGCTCGTTGCCGACACGATCGTGCACGCGATGAACGGCAAGGACTACAACAGCGCCGCGTCCGGCATCACCGATGAGACCAAGATGCTCGACCTGCACTCCAAGGTCGAGAAGATCGACCGCACCGCCAAGGACTCCGCGTACGACATGGTTCTTGAGGCGATGATGCAGCTCGACTACATCGAGGCGCCGGAAGACCGGTACCTGATCATCTCGCCGTCGCTGCGCAAGGAGCTCCTGAAGGATCCGCAGTTCATCAACGCCTCCTTCTACGGCGGCCAGCCCGTCATCCCGACCGGCCACATCGGGCAGATCCTCGGTGTCCCGGTGTACGTCTCCAACCAGCTCGGAACCGTCAAGACACCCGCGAAGCCGCTGGTCAAGCCCGCGATCGACAACCTCCGCAACGTGGACATGCTGTTGGGCGCGACCAATTGCGTGTCGGTCGTGATCCCGCACGCGGAGATGGCCGCGTACAAGCCGGAGAAGAAGTTCACCGACGCCATCAAGAGCCGCATCCACTACGACGCGAAGATCATTCGCCCGGAGCAGCTGATCGCGGTGGGACCGAAGCCGGCAGGCCCTTCTTCCTGACCCTCTCCCCGAGGAGTGCCGTCTCCGCCCTGCGCACCGCGGAACGGATTGACGGCAGGGAAGAGGGTGACGAATCCGCCGCACCTGCGGTGAAGAAGCCGGTCCGCCGAGCACGCAAGCAGGCCGTTCCCAAGGAGGCTGATGCCGAGCCTCGCAACAATTGAGGACGTGGCAGCCCGAATGGGCCGCCCCCTCAGCGATGAGGAACGACCGCGCATCGCTGCCTTCCTCATCGACGTATCCGCCCTCGTCGTCGACTACTGCGGCACCGACTTCCGGCACCATGATGACGTCCTGGTCCAACTCGACCCCGTATCGGGGATCGAGCTGACGCTGCCCCGCTTCATGCTTCCACTCGCCTCGGTCACCGAGGTCAGGTGGGGTGACGGAACCCTCATCGAGGACTGGTCGTACAGCCGCCGCTCACTGTGGCGTGCTGGGGGGTGGCAGCCTCCCACCAGTGGGAAGGCCCGCACGATCACCGTGCGGGCCTCCTACGGCTACCTCACCACCCCACCCACCGTGACCGCCGTGGTGTGCACCGAGGTCATTCGCTGGCTCGCCGTACAGCCCGGCATCACCGCCGAAAAGGTCGGTGAACTGGAAACGCACTACGGCACAGCCGCCCCCACACAGAGCCTGTCCCCCGCCGCTGACCAGGCGCTCCGCCACTACCGGCGCCGTGTCACATCCACCCACGTTCGGAGGTCCCATGCGCTTTGACGATCTCCTCGACATTTACCGGGCCCCCGTCGTTCAGGACGCCTATACCCGGCGTCGCGACTGGGACGCCGCACACCGGATCTGGTCCGGTCCCGCCAGCGTCCAGCCCTACAACACCTTCGAGGACCAAGACCCGTCGAACGAAACGGCATCCACGACTCTGACCGCCTACCTCCCCATCTCGGCCGAGCCAAAATCGTCTGACCGCGTCCTCTATAACGGGGTCTGGTACGAGGTGCTTGGTGAACCCGCCCGCTGGGACCAGGGACGGCTTCGGCACGTGAAGGTCCGCCTGTGGGGTGTGACCCACTGAGCCGACAGCCCTTCGAGATTGAGTGGGACCCCCGCGCACTGGTCCGCCTTGAGGGCAGCACCCAAGCCGCGGCCGAGGTGGATAAAGCCACTCTGCGCATTGCCCGCCGGTACCGCGCCATGCTGGCCCGCTACAACCGACAGCGCCCCAAGGGCAACAAGACGGCCGCCTCCATCAACGTACGCACCGCGGTGGTGTGGGTCGATGGGAAACCGGTTGGTGGGGTCGTCCCCGATGCCGACGTTCCCAACGGCGCTGCACACGCAATGCATTTGGAGTACGGCACCGGGAAGACGCCCGGCAGACATCTTCTTCGGGACGCGGTGATGCGCGAGCGGACCACGCATGCGGACTGATCCGATGCGTGTCCTGCACGCCTACCTCACCGCTCTCCCCGAAACTGCCGGGATCCTTGTCTCCGCCTCACTGGTCGACCGGGTCAAAGGACAGCCGTCCGTGATCCTCGATGGCACCGGCGGATATCGCGTCGTACGCCATCGCGCCGACCGCGCAGACTTCACGATCAACGTCTACCACCGCACCATGCACGAGGCCGCCGACCTGGCATTTGCACTGCGCGAACGCCTCCTTGAAGACCTTCCCGGCACGGTTGTTGGCGGCGGCCAGGTGCTCGACGTCAACGAGGTCCACAGCCCCGTCTTCCTGGCCGACATGACCTCCGGTGAGTACCGCTACATCGCGGCCATCGCGCTCTATCTCACCGCCACAACTGCCTGACTTGCTGCCCATGCACCACGCGCCCCGTGCTCATTGGGGCGGTCTGCCAGGGTCGTGAGGCAGCGCAGGGGGCCGTACCGCCCATCAGTAACCGGCTCCAACTTGGAGTGCGCCGACCGGGGTTGCAAGCCCGTACGGCCCCCGCCTTCGCCAACCTTGAGCGGCCACCTCACTGGATGGCCGCTCTTTCGCATGCCCAGACTTCGTAAGGAACCGCCTGCCTGTGGCCGATGCCAACAACGCCTCTCAGATCCGCTTCGCCCCCAAGGGCAAGCTGTCCGTTCACTTCGGCGCCCTACCCGGCGTCTCTCTGCCCAAGGCCGTCGATGAGGACCTTGCCGCGTCCGGCTTCATCGAACTTGGCTACACGTCGGAGGACGGCGTGGAGATCACGCCGAAGATCGAGACCGACGAACTGTCCGTGTGGCAGTCCAGTGTTCCCGTGCTCCGATACGTGAAGTCCGCTTCGTTCCAGATCAAGAGCACCCTTCAGCAGGTCAACGCGAGCACAACTCGTCTGTTCTACGGTGCCGAGTGGGTCAAGACGACCGAGAAGACGAAGAGCGGCCGGGATCAGTACCGGCTCGACCTGTCCTCCAATCCGGACCTCGCGGAGATCACCCTCGCGGTCGACTGGTCCGACGACGCCGCCTCCTACCGTGCGGTGATCGGCCGGGCAATGGTCTCCGACCGCGGATCCATCTCCCTGACGCGCACGAAGAACCAGGGCCTGGAGCTCACCATTGACGCGCTCGACTCGGACAGCCTCCTTGGCTACCTCCTGAGCGATGACCCGTCGGTCTCTCCGACTCCCCCTCCGGTCATCCCTCCGGCCCCGAAGTCTCTGACCGACTCCGATACCTCCTCACCGATTGAGAACCCCCTGGAGATCGGCGGCGGTAAGAACCCGATCGGCGTCTGACTTATTGATTCAAAGCCTTCCCGGGGCTGGCTGTAACCGCCTCGGCCTTCTTCTTCCCTCACCTCTGTCTACGGAGTACACCCATGGCTGCCACCACCACGAACAAGACCACCGCCTCGAAGGAGGCTGAGGCCACCGACGCCCCGACCACCTTCGAGTTCCACGATGCCGAGTTCACCATTCCGTCCGCGAAGCGACTCCCGTTCAAGGTGCTTCTGGCCATCGAGGAGGACCGCAGCGAGGTCGCCATCATTCAGGCGATCGTTGGCCCGACCCAGTGGGAGACCTTCCTCGACCTGGACACCGACATCGAGGGCTTCGAGGAGTTCGCCCAGGCTGTAGCCTCTGCGGCTGGGTTCGGTGATTCGGGAAACTGATCCGCACCCTCACCGTGGTGAGGGACCACAGTGACGCCCTCGAAGCCGACCTGTTGGAGTTCTTCGGCATTGATCTGCTGGACCTCTGGACAGGTCGGCTCTCGCTGCGCCGCCTGCACGTACTGATCTCCTCTCTCCTGCTCCGGCAGGGCACCGGCGCCCTGGTCGCCGCCGTTGACGCGTCGGCCATCTGGAGCCACGAGGCACACATCCTCGCGCGGATCTCCGACGCGCTTGAGGCCGCCAACTGGCTGTTCATCAGCGCCAACTCGACGAGTGACAACACCCTCGATGCGCCCGAACCGATGTGGCGCCCCGGCATTGCACCTTCCGAACCCCCCGCGCCGGTAACGGCGTCCGGCGCCGATGTGGCGGCCTGGTTCGGTCACATGAACTCGCTTTAAGGAACGTGAACTTGGCTGGTGAAGACTCGGGTATCCCCGTAGCACGGGCCAAGGTCCCCGTTACGCCAACGCTGGATGAATCCGGCGCCCGGCGCATGCGGCAGGCCGTCGAACGAGCCATGGGTCAGGCCGGTGAAGGCGCGGGACGTGCTTTTGATCTCGGCTTTGTTCCCAAGGTGGACCGCGCGCTTGTGGGATTCGCTGCCTCTTCCGCGGAGGCCGGCCGCCGCTCCGAAGCAGCCCTGAAGACGTCTGCAACACGTGCGTCGCAGGCCCAGGCTCGGGCCATTGACTGGGTGGTGGAGAAGGAAGGTCAGGCCGTCGCCGCCGTCGTGAAGATGGCGTTCAGCGCGGCCGATGAAAAGCACCGCGCGTTGCAGGGCCTGAGCGCCCGGCACAAGCGGATTCTGTCGACGATGGGCCTGGACGAAGAGTCGGCCGTCAAGGCCATGGTTCGTGCGAGTCAGCTTGGCGAGGCCCGCAAGCAGCAGGCCTTCAAGGAGACCGGCCTTCAGTACAAGGCGATCCTTCGGGAGAACCAGTCGACCCTGGTTGCCAACCTCCGTGAGGGACTGCGCGATTACAAGGCCGCGAAGGGCCAGGAGATCGCGGCTGAGCGCGAGGCCACGCTTGCCTACAAGGCTGAGCTGACGGAGCGTCTTACCGCTCTGCGTTCCGAGCTTGCCGCCGCTACCGCCGCTCAGGACACCGCTTCTGTGGCTCAGGCCGGGCTATTTGCCACGGCCGCCACACGATGGAAGCGTGGCTCTCAGCAGATCGAGCACCTGGGAACCCAGTCCGTGGAACTCGGCAACCTGCTCAACCGTAACGTGGTTACGCCGCTGGCCACTGCGGGCGGTCTGGCCACCGCCTTTGGTGTTAAGGCGACCGACAGCTTCGACAAGGCGGCCAACGCCCTTGGCGGGCTCGGGGTGTCCATCCAGGCGACGAAGGTCATGCTGAACGACCTTCAGCAGTTCGCCATCAACTCCAGCTTTTCGCTGGAGGACATGAACGAGTTCGCACCGCAGTACGTGCGAATTCTGACGTCTCATGGCGCCAAGCCGGACGCGGCAGCACGGCAGTCCGAGGCGCTGATCAAGGCCATCGCGAACAACGCGGCCAAGGGCGGTATCACCGACCCTGACAAGCTGGCGCGGGCGATGCAGCAGATCGCGTACATCCTCGACACCGACAAGCTGACGCTTCGCAACCTCAAGCCATTCGAGAACGCCACGAACATGAGCATGGAGCAGATCGCGACCATGCTCGGGTACAAGGATCTGCCGGGCCCGGCGCGAAGCAAGGGCCAGCACTACAGCAAGATCAAGGGCAAGTGGGTCAAGGACGACGACGGCAAGTTCCTTAAGACCGGCTTCCAGGACGGCAAGCCCGCCTATGCGGCCGACAAGGCCACAGGCAAGGGTCAGAGCGCGTCGGCCCAGCTGATGGCCGCCATGACCGCATCGGCCGCACCGTCCGGTCACACCTTCATTGAGGCGCTGATCAAGAGCGGCGTGGAGATCGACGACGCGGCCAAGCGTGCGCAGAACGCCACGGTCAAGGGCCGCCTTCAGGCGATGAAGGAGAGTGCGCAGAGAGACCTCATGGGCCTGTTCGCCCAGCGTGATGCGGATGGCAACTTCATGGTTCGCCGCGACCCCGCCACGGGCATGCTCACGCACGTCCAGACCGACCTGTACAAGCAGGTCCTCAAGGTGTTGGACGGCCTGCAAGAGCTGTGGCAGGTCTCGTTTCCTGGCCTGAAGGCTGCCGCGAAGGCGTTCGTCGACGGGGTGAACACGGTCATCTCGATCGCCACATCCGCGGTCGAGTTCATCCGGGACCACCCGGCGATCCAGCGCGCGCTGAGTACCGTCGCGCTGTTCTCCGTGAAGGCTCTGCCGCTGCTCATTGCCTTCGGTGTGGCCGCGAAGGTCCTGGGCAAGTTGGGTGGCATCGTCGGTGGCATTGCCGGGGCCGGCAAGACCATCACGGGAGCCGCGAAGGGCATCGGAAGAGCGGGAATGGCCGTCTCCCGCAGCCTCAAGCACACCGCATCCGGGGCGCTCTCCAGTCGCAACGGGGAGGGGTTTCTCGCCGGATACCGCGCCTCGCGTACCCGGTCCGCCACGGCCCGCGAACAGGGCTGGGACCGGACCAACAACCTGCGCGATCAGCGTGACAATGCCCGTCGCCGTTGGGGAGCCAGTCGGATTGACACAGTGCGCGGATACACGCGTGCTGCCCTCCAGTACGGTTCGGGCGGTCGCATTGACCTGGACGAACGTGAAGTCCGTAGAACTGCTTCCCGGGAGTTCCAGCAGCGCGATCGAGCGTTGCGGTTGCGCCGGGACCGCCTTCCGCAGACCGCTGAACACGGGATGGATCACGTTCAGGCAGAGCGGGCTATCCGGGACAACCGGCAGCAGTGGCGAGACGCGCGCCGGACTCCACGGCAGCGAGAGAACGAACGGTATTCGGCCGCCATTGACGGCCTTGCACGCTCCAGGAGCCGGGGGGACATCTCCGAGGATGAGCGTGCTTCCCTGGCCCGCCAGCTGCGCACTGACCGAGATCGAGAGCGTCAGGAGCGGCGCCGGACGTCCCGGCGGGCTGCGGGTGATCACTTGCCTGCGGTGCCGATGCCGCCGGAGGAGCGGCTGAGGCTTGATGTCTCGGACGCCGAGAAGGCGATCAAGCAGCTCCAGGAGAAGATCAAGGCCCTCGATCTGGACCTGCGGCGCGTCAATGATGTTCGACTGGCCCACGTTCAGGGGGAGTTCGACGGTCAGCCCCAGTCGATTTCTCACCTGGCGGTCAAGGCTCAGGAGGGCATTGACCACATCCGCACCCTCGGTATCACACCGTTGAACAACGCGGACGTGAACCAGCTCCGGGGCCGACTGGCGGGACAGAACGGCGGCGACTCTCTGGAGTCCTCGGCAGCCAAGGCCGAGAACGCCGTCAAGGCAATCAAAACCCAGGCGCTGGAACCACTCAACAGCACCAGCCTGGGCCGTGTTCAGGCCGAACTTGGTGGCGAAGCGGGCTCTGTTGCCGCCTCGGCTGGTACGACTGAACGGCACGTGGCTGGGGTTCGTACTGCGCTTACTGATCTTAATCAGACCGCTTCCACGGATCGGGTGCGCCGTGAGTTCGACGGCGCAGAAACGTCACTGCGTGCTGCTGTGCAGAACTCCAAGGCAGCAGTGACGCGCCTTGCGACCGCGATCGACAACCTGAAGGGCATTAGCCTGGAGGGGATCAAGGCCAAGTTCAACGGGGCGAACAGCCTCACGTCCGCAGTCAACGACACCAAGAACGCCGTTGGCCTTCCCTCGTCCAGGGCGGGCCTGAACCCGGCGCTGGATAAGATCAATAAAGTCACCTTCAAGGGCATTGAGGGCAAGCTCGACGACCTCAAGGCGAAGGTTGATGCGGTCACAAAGGCGACCGGCTCCCTTCTGCTTGCGCTGAAGTCGGTGGACGAAGCCACCGGCGGCAGTGACACCAAGGGCAGTGGCGGCGGTGGCGGAGGCAAGGGGAAGGACGGGGGCAAGAAGACCCGTTCCGCCCCTGCTCCCCGTGTCCGCGGATTCGTCGACACTGGGGTGCACGCCTCATTTGGTGGCGGTGGGATCGGTCCGGCCGCCGGGGTCGGCGGTGCGGGATCCTCCGGTCTGATGGCCGCGCCTGCGGCGGCTCCGCGTGCCGGGTTCTCCTTCATGGCGGCGCCGACGATGGCACGTGCTGCGGGAGTGCCAGGAGCACGGGGCCACAGTGGTGCAGGCGGCCGACTCGGCGGGTTCTTCGCGCAGTTTGACGAGCTGCGCCGGATGCTCGACCTGTCCAGCCTTGCCCGTACGGCTACGGCCGCTCTGGGGGTGGACGGTGCCACCACACGGCTGGGGCGGACGGGTGCGGGCATCCGTGACTTCGTTGGTACCAAGGTCACCTGGGCAGGCAGCCGATTCCGGGGCCTGCCTGACCAGCTTCAGCAGTGGGTCACGAAGAAGCTCCCGTCCGCCCTGATGGGGCAGGCGGAGGCAACACCCTGGGCTCAGCTCGCGGGCCTGGGAATGGGCCTGGCGGCTCCGGCAGTGGGCGATGCCTTCATGTCGCAGGTCTACCACGGTGAAGGCAACATCGTGGGCCGCTCCAAGCGGATGGCTGGGGAGATCTTCACCTTGGACACGCTCAAGGAGGTCTTCAGCAACCTCTTGAGTCTGATCAAGGACACGTGGACCGGTGTGAAGAGTCTCGTGTCGCTCGCGGGACGGTTCGTCACCGACCCGGGTGGTGTGCTCGGTGACCTGAAGTCCTGGGCAACTGATCAGTTCGCGGGCTTTGTTGGCATGTTCTCGGACGCGTGGAAGGTCGTGCAGACGATCGCCTCCAGCCCCTCGGAGTACGCCAAGGAAGTCCTTGACGACCTCCTCCAGGGCCTCAAGGACGCACTCCCGAACCTGGCCGGGCTGTTCGACTTCTCCCAGGGCTACGCCACTGGTGGTGTCGTGCCCGGCTTTGCGCCAGGCCGCGACAGCGTCCGAGCGATGCTGAGCCCTGGCGAGGCGGTTCTGCGTCCGGAGATCACTCGGATGCTCGGTACGGATCAGATCGACGGCATGAACGCCGCCGCACGGGCCGGGAATTTCCAGGGCCTGGCCGAGCTGATCGAGCGCATGTGGCGCACGCTGATCCAGCCCTCTTTCGTGTCGATGTCGCAGGAGGTCAAGACCGACCTGAGTCCGACCACGGAGCAGTTCAAGGCCACTTCGGTGGACACCTGGACGACCGTGGGCACGACGGTACGGACAGCGTGGCAAACCGGCATCCTTCCGGCGATGAGCGCCTGGTCCTCGCGCGTACGTGGTGAACTCACCACCGCCGAGCAGGGATTCCTCATCGCACATCAGGGCGTGTGGTCGGCTGCTGCTCAGCAAGTGGATCAGTCGAAGGCGTCGTCACTGTCGTCGTTCACCTCCCTGGCGTCCGGTGTCGGCGGGCTGCGGGACGTATTCGGGTCGGCGGGTTCGGAGATCACCAGTTCATGGCGTACCGCCATGTCCTATGTGGACTCCTCCACCCGCTCGACACTCACCGGTCCGTACAACGCTGGTGTCGTGTCGATGACGTCGGCCATGGCATCCCTCTCGGGTGCCTCGGCCCCGTTGAAGCCGCTCCAGTTCGCCCGCGGTGGTGTTGTTCCGGGCTATTCGCCGGGCAACGACACGGTGCCGGCTGTCCTGAGTCCCGGTGAGGGAATCCTGCGCCCGGAAGTCGTCCGAGCTCTCGGTCCGGATGTGATCCACGCGTGGAACCGGGCGGCTCGTCTGGGCGGCAACATGTTCGCCAACGGCGGGATCGTTCAGCCCATCGGCTGGAAGTCCCCGACTGGTAGCACATGGGTTCAGGCGCACAAGAACGACGCCTACACCGGTTACACCGATGCGCTGGAGCACGGCTGGTCTCTGATCGTCGAGGCGATGACAGCGACGGTCAAGGATGCGTTCGCCACAGCGGGTGTCGTCAGCTCGGGGACAGTGGAGCACTTCAAGGGCTCCGTCCTGTCCTGGGGCAAGTACCTCGATGACCACGTAGGCGGCGCATCGGCCGTGGTGAAGCAGGCACAGAAGGAGCTTGGCTACACCGAGACCGGCCCGAACATGGTCAAGTACAACCAGTTCAACGGCGAGGAATGGTGTGCCGACTTCCTCTCCTGGGTCGTCGACAAGGCATCCGCGAACTCGTCGTACTGGAACAGCCCGACGGGCACGCCGGACAACCGGTGGCCCAGTGTTTCCACCTGGAACAGCGAGGCCGCAGGCTCGCAGATCTCCGGATTGCAGGCCCGTGCCGGCGACGTCGTCTCCTTCCGAAACGGCGGGCACATCGGCCTGGTGGAATCAGTCGCCAATGGCGTCCTGCACACCATCGAAGGCAACACCGGCCCGTCCGTCCGACGCCTCACAAGGGCATTCACGGATCCGGATCACGTGTTCCGGCCCAAGGGCGGCCAGGCCGAAGGAGCCTCCTTCTCTGGCTGGCCCGGCGCCTACCCGACCGGGGTGGACATCCCGACATCTGGTGGGCTGGATGGCGGCACTCCCCAGCAGAACGAGGGCGTCGCCAAGCAGCTCCTCAACCAGATGGGTTGGGGCACCCAGTTCGGGGCGCTCGATGCGATCTGGTCGCGCGAGTCCGGATGGAACCAGTTCGCCAAGAACCCCAGCAGCGGGGCGTACGGCATCCCGCAGTCGCTGCCCGCAAGCAAGATGGCATCGTCTGGTCGGGACTGGCTCACCAACCCTGTCACACAGGAGCAGTGGGGCCTCGGCTACATCAAGGACCGCTACGGGGACCCGGCGAAGGCCTGGGATTTCTGGAAGCGCAACCACTGGTATGCCAAAGGCACCAAGAGCGCGTCGCCGGGCCTTGCCCTGGTCGGCGAGCAAGGACCCGAACTGATCAACATGAAGGGCGGAGAGCAGGTCTTCTCCGCTCGTGACACCGCCTCCATGCTGGGAGGCCGGAACGTCACGGTGAACGTGTACGCCGCTCCCGACGTACCCACCGAGGAGACCATCCTTCGGGCTCTGGAACGCGCGCACATCATGCACGGACTGTGAGCGGCCCGCACTACCTGTGCGGGCCGCCTGCAATTCCTCTACCAGGTGGAGCAGTCCTTTGCCCAATACTTTGTGCCGGACTTCTTGATCACGCACCTGGTTTCTCCGGATTCCCACTTGCCGTTGTGCTTCCCACGATAGTGGATGTCGATCGGCTGATTGATCTGCCACCACCACCCCGGGAAGGACGTGTATTCATTGGGCGTGTATTCCCAGCCCGTGTTTACACGCGTGTCATGCTGATTCCATCCATGGATATCAACTTGATCCGAATAGGTCGTCTGAATTCTGACCTGAAGTGATGGAATGTCGTCAGATTTACTCTGCGGTGACGCAAATGCCGCCTGAGGTGTGGCGAATACACTAACAGTGAGCGTTAGCGCAGCCGCCACTTTGATCAGAGTTTTGAGACTCCTGGTTTCCATATCTCCTACCTTTGAGTGACCAGCCGTACACCCAACTATGCCCCGCTTGACATTTGCTCGACAGGGCATATTTAGCCAGTTTCCCAGTCGGTGAGTTGGTTGATGGCTATCACCCGCCTTAACGTGCAGTTTCAGCCTGAGGGAAGGGGGACGTTGGGCGAGTACCGCGTCATCGTCCGTGACGCCCAGCTTGTGCCGATCGGCATGGTCGATGACTACCTCTCGCTTGAGATGGTCTCGAAGTTCAACGACGTCGGGGCATGGACCCTGAAGATCAACGCTGGGCGTTACCATGCCAAGCTCTTTCAGCCCGGATGCGGCATTGCCGTCTACCGCGAGGGCGTTACGGCCCCCATCTTGAGTGGCCCGGTCCAGGGGATTCAGAAGTACTGGACCGTCGACACCGACTCGGGCGATGGCGCTCTGTTCATTACTGGAGTCGACGACAACCAGCTCGTTGCCAGCCGTCTCGCCTTCCCCGCCCCGGGCAACCCAGCCGATCAGCAGACACGGGTAAGCGACAGTGCAACCGATAGGGAAGCCGCCTACGCGCTGCAATCCCTCATCGACTGGAACGCGGGATCGCACTCCCGCAGTGACCGTCGGCCCATCAACTACGCGACGCCGAACGGGTCCACGTGGCCCTACGACCATTGGGGCCCGAAGGTTCCGTTCAGTGTTCGGTTCGATAATCTTCGCGATGTTGTACGACCCATTGCTGAGGCTGGCCAGCTGGGATGGCGCAACGTCTATGACCCTGAGTCCCGCAGCATCCGCCTGGAGACCTACCGGGTCCAAGACCGCTCAGACGTTGTCCGCTTCAGCCCGGACCTGGGGAACCTCAAGCAGATCGTCTACAGCCAGACCGCACCCAAGGTCACCCGCGTAATCGTCGCGGCCCAGGGTGAGGGCAAGGACCGGTGGATCAAGCAGTACACCGATGCCGACGCGGAAGCGTACTGGGGGTTGATCGCGGAAGCTTTCGTTGACGCCCGCGACATTCCGCTGGTGAAAGGCGCGGACGGCAAGGCCGCTCTCGCTGCCAAGACAGAGGAGGGAACCACTGTGGCAACTGCTCAGGCCACCATGGATCAGCGCGCGGCAGCCGCTCTCAGTGAAGGTCAGGCCGTGGGGAACATGCAGGTCTACCCCATCGACACACCCACCTGCACGTACGGCGTGCACTGGCGCCTGGGCGACAAGGTCACCTGCCTTGTCGACGGCACGGTGCATCAGGACATCGTCCGCCAGGTCACCATCTCGGACTCCGCCGACGGTTCGACCATCACGCCCAACATCGGCAATCAGGGAACCGACCAGCCGAGCAACGTTTTTTCGGAGATCAAGGCGCTGTGGCGTCGGGTCAACCAGCTCAGCACCAGAATGTGAGGTGATTGATGCCGATTCCGGCAACCTACAACGTCCAACCTGATCCGGGGCAGCCACGCGACCCGACGTACACGCCTGTTGGGTGGCCGCGAACGTTCCTGACCTGGACCGGTGCCGCCGGGGACATCATTCCCCTGACCGGTGACATCACCGGTCGGACATCACCGGCCGGCATTGCCCTGACCAAGGGGCCCGCAGGGCTGGGAATGCCCACGTTCGACCTCAAGAACGATCAACTGCCCAACATGGACGGCGGCTTGTTCCGCTCGACAAGGGCGACCACGCGGGACATTACGATTCCGCTGATCATCAGGGGTGTTGACCGCACGAGTCTGCTCAAGATGCACAACCGGCTTCTGCGTGCGCTCAATCCGACGCTGGGACCGGGCTGGATCACTGCAACCGAGGGCGACGGCATCGCCCGGCATCTGGAGTGCTACTACGTGTCCGGCGCCGAAGGCTCAGAAACGCAGGAGAACGCCGGGTTCACCTGGATCAAGACAGCCCTCGTTCTGCGCGCCATGGACCCCTATTGGTACTCCGATGCGGAGCGCCAATACGACTGGAGCGTCGACCCCACCGCGGTGTCCCGGCCGTTCCTGTCGAACAGCAACTACCCGGCGTTCTTTCCCCTGCGGATCAGCGCAAGCGCCCTCAACTCCGGCGGCCTGGTCGACATCATCCACGATTCCTCCGTGGTGGCCTGGCCCGTGTGGACCTGTACCGGGCCGATCGCGGGCCTGTCCCTGGAGAACACCGCGACTGGACAGACCTTTCGGCTCCGTGATGACGCGACCGTACCGCCGGGCAAAACCTTGATCATCGACACGCGTCCTGGCATCAAGAGCGTGACCTTGGACGGCGTGAACGCGTGGCCGCAGATGCGGGCCGACTCCGCCTTGTGGTCGCTGCGCCCCGGCCGTAACACCGTGCGGGTGACCGCGCGCGATGGCACACCGAGCACGCTCATCCGCCTGCACTACACGCCCCGGTATCTCTCCTACCTGGGCTGACGAAAGGATTTGTTTGACTGAGACGTCCTGGCCCTTCGACACCGGCGATGGCGCACGCGTTGATCCGGTTCGCTGGCAGTCCCTCGTCACCCCCGGCGCCGCCAGTGGTGTGATCGGCCGGTGGGGCGACAACGCCCTGTCTGTTTCGGTGTCGACCGCACAGGACGGTGCCGTCGAAGTCGCGCCCGGCAAGGCCCTTATCCGGGGCGTCGTCTACCAGACGGATCAGCCGGTGACTCTCACGCTCAATGCCCAGACTGAGCCTGTTCCCCGCATCGACCTTGTAGTCATTGAGCTCGACATGGCCGCCAGGAAGGCCCAGGCACGGATCCTCAAGGGCCAGCCCGCCACCACGCCGGTCCCACCTGGTGTCCGGCAGATCGACGGTGGCGTCTGGCAATACCCGCTGGCGCAAGTGACCGTGCGGCGTGGAGTTACCGCGGTCGAATCCATCCGCGATGTGCGCACACTCCTCGATGCGGGACGGCCGCCCGCTGTGGCAGCGACAGGCGTTCCCACCAACCCGGTGCCCGGCGATCTGGCCTACTACAAGAGTGCGAGCACGGGTGCTGAAGAGCTACACATGTACGCGGCCAACGGCGGATGGTCCATCGCCGCCTCGGTCGGCCGGGACCGCACCTACACGCCGCTGCTGAACTGGAGCCTCCAGGACCGGTACACCTCGATCGGCCGCTATCAGTGGCTCTCCTCCAACACCATGGCCTTCTCCGCGAACGTCACCAACATTTCCGGCTTCACCTGGATCGCGTCCGAGGGGCGTCCGCCGTTCTCCATCACGCTCCCTACCAAGAGCCGGGGTGGGCTGTTCCAGGTCGTCACCTGCACCCTGCTCAACAACAAGTCGCAGACGAACGACAACACGGGCGGCATGCCGAACTACGTCATCGGCACGGCATATCTCGCCGGAGGATCCACCTGCCAGCCCGTTCTCCAGACGACGGGCGATCCGAGCCGCGGAGGTGACTGGTGGATGCACTTCCCCAAGGGCTCCACCATGATCGTCAGTGGCACCTTCATCGCTGATTACTTTCACGAGGGGACCTGATGCGCTACCTCTTCGGCGGCACCACCGATACCGCCGCTGAGACGGCCACCGGTGCACGACTGCCCAATGCCGTGGGCACTGTATGGGCCTCGGGAGCAACTGACGCCGTCCAGCTCACGGACCTGATTGACATCAACGGCAACCCGATGAGTCTGATCACCGCCGACAAGACCGGCATGCTTCCGGCCTTCTACGGCCCCGATGGGTACCGCTACCTGTGGGTGGACTTCGGCGCGGGCAAGTACATGCTCGTGCCCACCGACACGGTTACCCGTCTCGACGAGCACCTTCAGGGTATTGATCCCCACGGCGATCGCAGCTACGCCAACAGCGTCTTCGACCGGGCATTGCCGAAGGCCGGCGGGACCGTCCAAGCCCCGGAGAAACGCGACTGGCTCACCATTCGCGTACCCGGCGACGGCACAGGTGGTCCCGGTGACGGTGTCGGTACCGCTTACCAACTTACCGATGGCACCACGGCCTTCACTCGGCTCTACAACAATGGCGCCTTGCACGTGGACACCATGGGAGCCCCCACTTCCCTCTCCCTCGGGTCGACGGCAACGGGCAACTTCATCACCGCCCACAACGGACGGTCGACACCCGCAACTGCGGGTTCCGTCTTCACCGTCACCTCGGACGGCTCGGTCATCGCAGCCGGAACCGTCACGGGCAAGAACCTCGGCACGGCGCGCCTCTTCTCCGGTCCAACCCCACCGACCAATCCACAGGTTGGGGATGTGTGGGTGAAGTTTGGCTAACTACAATCCGGTGCTCGTCTGGGACGGGGTGGCGTGGGCTGAGATGTCCAAGTACGTGTGGACCGGGTCAGATTGGCAACTCAACCCCGGCTTTGCAGTCTGGGACGGGACGACATGGGCCTGGGACACGCCTCCGCCTGTTGAGTTTCCGGCTTTCTCTGACAGCACGAGTGGCAGCTTCACCAACAGCGATGTCGCCACGCTGCGCCTGCCTGACACGCTTCGGTTCGGCGACCTTGTGGTGTCCATCTGCGCCTCGCACAGCGACACCGAGCCCACCCCATCGGCCCGCGCTTTCGCCTTGGCACCGGAACCGTTGAGCGAGACGGAGTTCGATCCGCTGCGGGCAGCGCATGCCGCGACCCTGGATCCGACGAGGCTCCGGTTGAAGACGTCGATGTTCCAGTGGACGCCCGACATGGGCCGCTCCGTGTCCTGGCGAGTGTCCGGCAAGCAGGACACCAATGCCATCGTCATGAACCTGGTCTACCGGAAGGCAGACAGCACCAAGCTGCCCGCGGAACCAGTCGTTGACTACCAGACCGCGATGAACACGGACCGCATCAGTCTCCAGGCCGGCACGGACTTCCAGTCCCTGTACGTGGCGGTCGCCCTCTCCACGGAACTGACCGGCAACCAGTGGCCCGAAGGCTTCACCTCCCCCCGCGAATCATTCGGGCGGTTCGGTGATCTTCAGGTCCACATGATGACCGCGAACACGGTGGGTGCCCCGGCATCCCCCGGCATCCTCCAGCTCGACGCCACCGTGCAACAGCTGGCCGTTGCTCTGATCACCATCCCCGGCAAACCCAATGCCGATGGCCGCGGAGTGTGGATCCTCGGCGACCAGGCCGCATCCGTCCTGGGAAAGACCACCATCCTGGAGTAGGCATTCCCGCACCACCACTGCCCGCCTGGACGCGACGCGAGGTCGTCACCGCCGACAAGATGAACGCCGCCGTCCGCGACCCCCTGACTTATCTATCCAACCCTCCACGCCTGATCTGCCGTGGTGTGGCCTCCGGCCAGAAGGTGCCGCGTGGCCAACAGCTCTACGTGCGATGGACTCCCCCGAACAGCAGTGACAGCAGCTTTCCCACCGACGCGGGCGCACAGTGGTTCACCGTCCCCGACAGCGGCATCTACCTCGTATCCGCCTCGGTGACTGTGGACTCCATCGGCTCAACTCAGGTCGATGGTGACGGTGTCGTCCTCTTCCTGACCAAGCGGGCAACGCCTGGTACACAGACCAGCATGGCGATTGTCCGGGAGATCTATCAACGGCCCGGCATTCCACAGCTCTACTCCGTCCAGACCCTCGCCTACCTCCAGGCCGGAGAGTCCATCGGTGTAGCCCTCTACCTCGACAGCGGATCACCGAGCGACGCCTACCGACTTACGGCAGGCAGCGAGGCACAGCACTCCATCAGTGCTCACATGGTGGGTGCGGCGGCCACGTTACAGAGCGGGCCGACGAACCCGCCGATCACGATCCCCAGCTGGGCAGACAGCGAGGTTCTGGCGCCGTCCGACTTGGCGAGCCGGATCACCACTCCGCTTCAAGTCCTCTACTCTCCCCCGGCGTTCCTTGTGCAGTCGGTACTCGACTACTCGTACACGGCGTCAGCCGGACAGCGTCGCTCGATCCCTTGGCGAGGGTCCGCGTTTGAGCAGGCAGGAGGATGGATCCTGGGCGCGGGCGGTACCACCCTCACCGCCCCAAGATCCGGCGTCTACCTCATCTCCTACTTTACGGCGGTCGAGCGCGCTGGTACTTCGGGTACCGCCGGATCGTCCTTTCAGATCTACCTGGTTCGCAACGGCGTACCGATCGCAGTGCATCACCGGCAGCACACGCGTACCGGCATGTGGGCATCTGGCATTGGGAGCGAGCTCGTGTTTCTCAAGGCTGGCGACGCCCTCTCGGTTGAACTTTCCGCGGCGACGGCTGGTACGACGTGGAGGAATCCGACGCAAGATAGCGGCACAAACGAAGTATGGCACTCATTCTCTGGGGTTCTTCTTGCCCCATCCGCCACCAGCATGCAGGGATGAGCTATAGATCTTTCCGAATGGAAGTCCAGAGATCTCACTACGGCGGCCCTATTCAATGGCCGTATCCGCGATCCACTGCGAGAGCTCGCCAATCCGGTGCGCATCACCGGAACCGGCGTAAGTAAGATAAGTCAGATCCCCGCCTCCTCGGACCAACCATCCCTCACTATTCCTTGGGATGCGGTCGAACAGTACGGCGGATGGACGTACAACACTGCTGACGAATTCACCATACCCAGATCCGGGTACTACTACGTCACGGCGTCCTTTACAGCCATCTCGCCCGCAGCTCCCCAGGCCGTTGACACCCGCCTGAGTCTCACGGCCTGGGGCACGGACTCCGCACGCGTTGAGTGGTTCCGCTCGGGCAACTACACCAACGCGCCGACCGCCTACGTGACGTGCTCCCTCAGAGGTATTACCTACGCAGTGCGGGGGGCGCGTCTCTCGTTCTCCGTAGAGACGCCCGCTTCAAGCGCCAAGCCCTGGACCATCCCTAAGAACCCATCGCCACCAGTCAGCATGTTCTCCGCGATCCTTCTTTCGCCCGGAGGCACGCACAGCTAAGGCTCAACGATTTCCGAAGACAATGACGCGATCGTGACGATTACCGCACGCGATATCTACCTGGAACTCAGGACGCTGTCGATCGAGGTACAGAGGATCGGTCAGACCATGGACGGTAATGCCAACCGGCTTGACGACCATGAGACACGTATCCGAGGCGTCGAACGATGGAAGTACGCCATCTCCGCATCGGTCGTTACATCGACGGCATCCGCGCTTGTAGCCCTCGTTCAGATCGCACGCAGCTAACCCCCACCGCAACACACAACGGCCCGCTATAGCGGGCCTTTTTCATGTCACCGAACAGAGGAAGAAACACTTGTCCGTCGCTAAGGACGTCATCCGCATCGCCAAGGCCGAGGAGGGATATCGCGAAGGCCGCAGTAATGGCCATTGGAACAACAAGGAAAAGTACGCCCATGAAGTTCCTGGGCTTGGCTGGGTCAGTGACGACGAAGAGCCGTGGTGCGCCGTCTTCACCTCATGGGTAGCCCTGAAGGCGGGCGCGGCAGCCCTGTACCCGCGAACCGCTTCCTGCTCTGAGGGAGTTGCCTGGTTCCAGCGGCGCGGCCGGTTCAGCGAGTACCCCATCATCGGCGGCCAGGCCTTCTACGGCCCGCAGGGCAGCGTGCACACCGGCATCGTCTACGCCTACAACGCGGACACCATCTTCACCATCGAAGGCAACACCAACACCAACGGCAGCGCTGAGGGGGACGGCGTGTACCTGCGTCAGCGTCCCCGCAAGAGTGCGTGGATCTACGGGTACGGCATCCCGGACTTTCCCGAGGGGGTGGTAGTGGCCGATCCGGCTTGGAAGGGTCGCGCGGGTGTCGTCTACTTCGGCCAGGAGGCGAGCGAGGCAGACATCCCCAGTGGCGGCTCCACGGGCACCGGTGCTCGGTACGCAGAGTTTCCGGGGCCTGCCTGGTTCAAGGGCGAACCGCGCTCCGCGCTGATCACCGCCATGGGCAAGCGTCTGGTTTCTGAGGGCTGCTCCGCCTACGAGGACGGTCCCGGCCCGCAGTGGACTGCTGCCGACCAGCGCTCGTACGCAAAGTGGCAGCGCCACCTTGGTTATGCCGGGAGCGACGCCGACGGCTGGCCGGGCCGTGCATCCTGGGACGCCCTCAAGGTCCCCGCCGTTTAGCCCACCCGTTTCCCATCCCTGTTCCCTCAACAGCAAAGGTTCTTCTTGCAGTTCATCAAGCAGCACCCCGCACGCCTCTACGCCGTCCTAGTCGCGGCCCTCGCCCTGGTCGTGCACTACGTGCCTGATCTCCCCTCGGCACTGATCCTCGGCCTGGCTGCGGCCATCCTCGGTACCGGTGAAGCCGTCCAGCGCACCGAGGACAGCAAGACCACAGCAGCGGCTCAGGAGCCCACTACCACCAACGAGCCCATTCCTCTTCCCTAAAACAGAAGCCCCCAAGGCGTGCCATTACGGCGTGCCTTGGGGGCTTTTCTGCGTTCTACCGGTTCACGTCGTCGAGGAGCTTCTGTATCTGGTCGAGGTCTGTGATGAGGTGCGAGCGGGCGCCGTATCCGTTGCGGAAGACCAGGCACCACAGGTCATCCCGGTTGACGACGACCGGCGACAACCACGCAGTGGTCGACCCTAGGCGTATGGCGTTGCCCTCCTGGCCGGCCTCGAAAAGCACCCGCGTGATGATCTCCGCCATGTAGGACTCTCGGCCTCTAGCAACCTCCTGCCCATCCATCTCAACGCCTACGGTCCTGCCGTCGTGGTTTCGAACCACGATGTGACGCCCGTTGAGCATGTACTCGTTCGAGCGGGTGCCCTGTCTGTTAGGCATCGGCACCATCCCGTTCGTTGCCCTCATCGGATAGCCCCAGGCTCTTCAGTAAGGACTGAAGCTCTGCTTGGTCGTCTACCTCCTGGTCGTACTTGTCGACAACCCACTGCGGCAAGCGGCCCCGGGTGCCCACGTCAAGCCTCTGCTTCTCGGCCCACGCGCGGATGCGCGGGATCCTCTTGCTTGGCCAGCTCGCCACGAGGTCCCTGCGGTGCTGCCGCCGAGTATCAGCGGCCTGCCTCATCTCACGTGCCCTCTGTGCTTGAGCAAGGCGGTCCAGGTGTTGCAGATGGGACTCGTAGGCCCGGAACTCCGGAGGCCCCACAGGAGCAGGGCTATCCGCCTCACAGAGCCCTTTGGAGACCGTATAAGCCCGGACCGCCACAGGATCGAGCGGCGCGCACGGCAGCCGGTACAGACGGACAAGCCGACCAGGCCCATCGGCGTACACCAGCTCGCCCAAGATCACGCCCTGGCTCTCCAGGTCTAACAGGTCCTTCGCCCTCAGACCTGTCGCCCGCAGAAGGGTGGTCGCCCGGACCGGTGTCCCGCTGTCCGCGAGGAACTGGACGACGGTGTGGGCTGTTGGCTCCTCACTCACTCGCTGTCTCCGCATCCTCCCGGGCGATGTCGAACTCAGGCCGGTACAGGCGCGGGTTCGGGTCCCTGCCCTCGATGTACGCCAGCACAACGTGCATGCTCCGAGCGTCGTCCCGGCAGGGCTCACACATGAACTCCCGCCCGGAAGGTGTCCGGGTGAGTGGCCCGCGCCGCTGCTGTGCCTCGACGCAGGGCAGGCACACGCCGAGCTCGTCCAGGACGTGATCGGCGTGCGTGTTCTCGTGCTGCTTCCAGCACCCCTTGCACAGCCCGCCGCCCTCTACATGCTCGAAGATGGTGTCCGTCGAGCGGTTGACGGTGTTGACGCGCTGCACGAAGGCGTGCGCGTGGGTGGAAGCCTTCTGAATCGCGGTGAACCAGCCGGAATTCCAAACCATGGAATCCCGCTCCCAGCTACCGCAGCTCCCGTCATGCTCGTACGGCCGTGTGTATCCGGTCGTACATCTCCATACTTCGTATCCCCACGTTCCCATGGCCTGCCTCTCTTCTTGGCCGTCTCCGATAGGCGGCCACGACAAAGGGCGCGACCACCCCACTGGGTGACCGCGCCCCTATCGAGGCCGACTATTAGGCAGTCATCGTGTAGACACTCATATCCACGCCGGGATTCGAGGACTTGTAGGCTTCGATGATCCGGTCCGGGATCTTGCCTGTTTCCTTGCAGTCAAAGTTGTTCTCGTTGGCCCAGTGACGGATCTTCTTCAAAAGCCGGTCGCGTTCCGGGTTGCTCTTCCTCTTCGGCTTCACGGTCGGAGCCTGGGGCTTGGTCCGGTAGTAATCGATTTCGGCATGGGCCGCCGCAAGGGCGAGCAGCTCTCTGATCTTGTTTGCCGTCTCGCAGTGTGTGTCAAGGCTGAAGTGAGCGCCGTCGATTGAGAACGAGAAGCGTTCGTCAACGAACTGTTCTTCCAGGCCCTTGCCTGTCATGTCGTCCGTGTAGTCGATGACCTGACGCACGTTCCTAGCCATCTTCGTCTCCCTGTCCTTCTATCTGCTGCCGGAGTTTTCCGGCATGGTGCCCGCCGGGGATTTGCACCCCGGTTCACCCAAGCTAGGCGGGCTGATCACTAGGCCTTTACGGGTTCCGGCTTCTTCGCCGTACGTCGGCGGGCCGGGGTCTTCTTCTCAGGTTCCTCAATGAAGGGCAGTTCCGAAGTCACCTCTGCCTCTTCCTCTGCTGAGGGGACATCGTCTTCGGCAGGAGGCTCAGTAGCCTGCTCGTCCTGGCCGGGAACAAATTCGATGGCAGCCCTCAGCGCCGCGACCTTGTCGTTCCAGAAGGTGCGCCCGTGTTCGGACCTCGACCGCGATGCGATGTAGGTCCAGTTCTCCATTGCTTCCTCGGCATCCAAGAGGCCCATTTCGGCCTCTACGGCAGCCTTCTTTTCGGGGTCGACGACATATTCACTCTCGTCCTCCCAGTCGTCTTCCTCGTCGTCCGGCTCATCGCTGACGGCTGACGGGAGGCCTCCCTTTTCCACAGCATCGGTGCCGAGGTCAGGGTGAGCCCTTCGGTTCTCGACCTTGACTTCCTGCCGGATTCCCTCTGCGCAGTTGACGCAGTCGTCCCCGGGCTGGTAGTCACCGATCGGGAGTTCTTCCGCTCCCGCGAAGTCCGTCTTCGCGTTGTTGCGAACGAAGACACACAGGTCGTGATCCGTCAGCGACGAATGCACCTTGCCTGTCGGCGCCTTGTACAGCATGTGTTCTCCCTATTTCTTATACTGAATACCGCTACCCCTCGGCGGGGGTACGGTGTGACCACGGAGAGGTCAGGCGCTTTGAAGCGCCATCAGGAACGGGTTTACGGACCCGGCAGAGGGCATGGCTTTGCCCGGGGCCGGCCGCGGGAGCAGACCGGACTTGCCGATGAGCTGATACAGCTTCACCGGTCGCCCAGGGCCGTCCTTGATCTCGCGATGCATGATGAGACCGCGCTCCTCCATGCTCTGGAGGTCGTGAGCAAGTGCCCCCGAGGCCCGCTGCAAGACGGCTGAGCGCATCCCTCCGGGATGCCTGCCCAGCTCGGCCAGCACCCGGTCTTCCGGTGTCGCCTTCGCCTTTTTGCCAGGCCCGTCCTTCGTCAGGTCGAGGACGGTTCTCACGCTGTGCCGCACGAAGGTGACGGCGGCGTTCATGTGGGCCCGCGTAATACGGTCCGTGCCCTCCGACGTCGCGAGCAGAGCCGCAACACGCGTGGTCTGCTCGGCAGTTCGGGCAACGAAGTCCCCCTGATGTGCAGGCAGAGCCTTCAGAAGAACCCGCTCCCCCCGGCGCAATACCCAGTTGAGGTTGTCCGCGCTGGTCGTGAGCTGCATGACGTGTCGTTCGCTTGAGGCCCAGTCCCACGCGTCTATCAGGCGCGTGGTGTCCACAGGGGGAAGCTTGCGCTTCCGCAAAAGCGGCACGTCATCCAGGGCGATGGGCAGGATCCTGTTGAAGGACCCGCCCGCCGCGTCCGTGAAGCTGACGAACTTCCTCCAGTCGGAGGGCGTGATGTGCGTGTGGAAGACCACCCGCGCGTTACGCACTTCCTGGGGGACGTCGTTCTCGGACTTCTTCTTCGTCGTGTTCCGCAGAGTGGCACAGTCCCAGCAGTGCCGGATCTTGGACGTGAAAGACGAGTCCCGAGAGGTCCGTTCAAGGATCTCCCGCCACTCCTCCTCGATGACCAGGACCCGGGTGTCAGCAATTCCGTAGGCTTCCTCCGTCTTGACCATCTGCCTGTACACGTGGTCCACCAGGGCGGCACCAGATGTCAGGCCGGAGGTCTCCCGCAGCTCGATGTCACGGCCGATTGACTCGGCCATGATGTGTCGAGATGCCTCAAGCGACACGCCCTTACCTGTACCCGTGTCAGCCACGAGGGCCGTGGACACAAGGGGGCTACGCCGTCGGCCAGCATCCATGAAGACCCTGTTCCCGATGGCCATTGACCACATGGACAGGCATGCCGCATAGATGCCGACGGGATCCGTTTCCACATACGGAGCGATGCGCTTCACAGCATCACCGATGGGTCCGTAGAGTTCTACGTCCCGCGATCCGTTCATTGTTCCTCTCCGTCGATCACGGCGACCGAGCCGAATGCCTCCATGAAGAAGTCCCAGAAGACCTTTCCATGGCGTTGACACATTCCGGTCTCGGCCACGCTGCCGAAGGTCATGCTGAGCAGACCTACGGCAGCGGTAGTGGTTCCCTCCATTGCGCAGGGTCCACATCGCATGACCTTCTCCTTTTCTCTCTCTACTGCCTGAAGAAGGCAGCATTGTGCCCCGGCCGGTATTTGCAACCGGCCTGATCCACCTAGGGGGGCTGCGAGTATTTATCTAACTCGCGTGTACTTCACAGTTGCATCCGGGCTGGCCGGTGCAATAGAGCGGGGAGTATCCGTGCTTGGGCAGCACGATGTTCGCTCGGTACTTCACATTGCCGGAGAGCCACCACGTGACCCGCATGAGTCCGATGTCCCAATGATCTCCGGGCATTGCTGGGCAGGGGCCGCCGTCGAATGGCTTGTCCCTGATCCAGAACGTCACATCGCTTTGGGAGACGAGTGAGCCACGCCGGTCCATGTGAACCTGAACCGTGCAGTTCCACCCGAGATCTTCACTGAGTACGAGAGACCTGGGACTGATCTGCTGTGTACGCACCGATCCCCCTACTTCTCGAAGGTTCGCTGCGCGAAGTAGCGCGCATTTGATGTTGGGGGCAGAAATCCCACTTGCCGCCAATCGGACTCTCCGAACGGAATCACATCCGCCACGAAGAATCTCCGATCACTGTCGTAGGAGATCAGCATTCGTTCAGCCCACACACCCGAGGTGACGAGAAGGGCACCGAGGCCGATGAGCAGACGGTATTCAACCCGGCGCTCTTTCAGCTCTACCGCCATCTCGTTCAAGGGCTCAGCGGGATGGACATCACGACCGTGATATCGAACCCACATCAGTAACCCCCTTGATACTCGGACTTTTCCAGGCCCTCAATCACGGCCAGGCCGACCTTTCCGACAAATGTCGACGTGCCGTCCTCGCCCGGTGCGGCAATCATCAGGAAATCCGTGGTGATCTTGTTCCACGAGTCACCGTTCCTGCGCATCTCAAAAGCCTTCGGGGCGATAGCCGCAAGGGCCTCCTCTCGAAAGCTCAATGCGAAGGAATGCGTGATGGCACCCCTGGCCTCATACTTCTCAGTAACGGCCCTGGCCCCGCCTCTTGCAGTATTCAGGTCGAAAACTGCCGTTGCACCACACTCCGCACACGTGATGTCACGAGGGTGCGAGTCATTGACAGGCTTGGCCTTGATCACTGGTACCCCACATGCGGTGAGGTGGCCTGACCACGAGGCATGCGCCACACCCGGAGTCCTTTCGCTCCATGCGGTCTGCATGTGCTTGAGGTTGCCGAACCTTAAGTCGTCAGTGTTCATCCTTCTCCTTCTTCTCTCGCGTGACCTGGGCAGGCCACAGTGCCCCTATCCGGAATCGAACCGGTTCGCCTCCCCATGCGGGGTAGGGGCTGATTTAAATCAGTTGAATCAGAAAGGTGGGCCGTACAGATCGCCGCCAAAGATGGCTAGGCACAGAATCGCGTCCGCCTGAGCCGGATGCAGTTCCTCGTCAATGAACTGCGTGATCCGGTCCGCATCCAGCTGCATCAGGTCGATCAACTCGCCTGCGGCATAGCTGTCCTTGGGCATGAGGTAGTCGGCAGCACGCAGCATCGTGCGCACGTCGCCGGCATCGACAACCACCGGCCCGAGCTCGGCCTCCTGGTCCTCGTCGGGGTGACGCACCCACATACGGGCCTGCCAAACCTGTGGCCCCTGTAGGTGCTCCACCTCCACCCTGATCCGACCCCACTTGGCTGCCGTCTCCAGCACCCGCAGGAGATCGTCAGAGGTGATGCCCAGTCCGTGCCCATGACGGGCACGACGGTGCATGGACTCGTCGCCCCACAGGGCGTCGTACCGGTCCCAAGCGGATGGCGCACCAAAGAGGCTGTGCTTGTTGCACGTCGCCAGAGCCATGAATAGGTGCTCGGGCTCCGCCTCATGAGGTATCGGGAAATCGCATCGCGCGCACAGGTCCATGGTCTGGCCTGTGAAAACGCGGGTGGCGCGGATGCCTCCCTCGGGGTTCCATTGCAGACGGACATAACCAGCCTGCGGAACGTACCCGAATGCCACGTTTCGATATTCCATTGTTCTCCGATCTTTCTCTCGCAACCTTCTGGCTGCGGCGCCCCGGGCAGGAATCGAACCTGCACGTGTGCCAGTTCACCCATGGGTGATCCGGGGCTATTTCTACGTCACCACTGCTCCTCGCTGTGCCAAAGAACCGTGCGTTGGAACGGCTGGTCACCGACATAGCGACGCCGTTTCTCCGCACGTCGATAAGCTCGAACCGACCAATACACGTAGGCTGCCGTTTCCTGAACCCTGCGGTGCTGAACAGCACGTATCGCCTCCCGCCTATCGCGGAACAGATACGTTTGACTCACCGCCGAGTACTCGCCAGGCCAATACGCGAACACCTTGTAGCCATGACCACTTCCACGGCCCAGACGCCCAACGGTGAATCCATAAGTTCGATCACCGAAGTGATATAAGAACTCACCGATCCACTTACCCGAAACACAGTCGACCCGTCGGGCCTCCATCTTCGTGGCCGTCAGACGGGCACCGTGCTGCTTACGACGAATCGCCTCAGTACGACTGACTCCACTCCCGTAAAGCCGTTTGAGCACCAAATCACGGTAGGCAGCCATTGCAGAGTTAGCCATCAGCGGACTCCCCTTCATCTGTGCGCTCGATATAGAGTCGACTGTGAATCATGAGAGTCCTCTCACCTCGTTCAAGTATGAGATCAACGGGGAGCAGAGGCTCATCGCAATGAGTGCACCTGTATGGCCCCCAAACCGTTTCCTTGAACAGGCCAATATTGCAAGTGGCACAGATGACCGGGACACAAGACACGATTTTCTCCTTTCTCTTACGCCTGCCTCATCAACACGGGTAGGCGAACTCCCGTGGACGTCATTCCAGAGAAGACCCCCGGAATGACGTTTCGGCTATTTCTCGTGGACCATCGAGACTTCGACGCCCCGTCCCGTAACGGCGCTGAGAGCGTTAACAAGTTCAGTGATCCGGGTTACATAGTCAGACTGCCTACACCTGAGGGTGACGAAATGCACCGTCTCGTCAGTGTCGCTATCGAAGACATCAAGGACGTAGCTCTTCACTCGGTCCTCTTCTATCGACTGCTCAACTTCCGCCAAGACGTCCCGCGATCCGTGACACCGCCAGCACCCTGAACAGGGCGAATATTCTTGTTCGCCCGCCTCGACAAAGCCATCATTTGAATCGATGCTCCGAGTCATCACAGATCTCCTGTCTTCCAGCGGCCTGCCTCATCAGCGTGGGTAAGCCAATTCCCACGGACACCCCAAACTGGGGTGTTTCGGCATCGCTAATGGTTGACCCACTTGCCCTTCCACAAGATCTGTTCGGGCAGTTCCTCAGTTATGTAAGCCCGCTCGAACTCGCGAGCCTGATGGACTGCCACCTCAAAGGACTGGGCCCACAACCTGGAAGACACAACCAGCCCATCGCAACGCTTGACGACAGTTCGTATCTGCCCGCTATCCAGCACAATGACCGCGCGACTCTTCAGAACAGTCGACTTGCCAAGAGTGAACTCCTTTCGGCGTGTCACCTTCGCCAGAACCACGTATCCGTAATCCCAATCAATCATCGAAGGGTCACCTTCCCTTTCCTTCGGCCTGCCTCATCAGCGCGGGTAGGCCACCTCCCGCGGACACACCTCTCCCCTGGCCGGCTGCGAGGAAAGAGGGTGTTTCGGCTAGTACTCATAGGGCTCGTAGAACTCAGCGAGATATTCCATCGCCTGATCTCCAGTACTGCCCGGCGCAATAAAAGTGCAGGGCAGTTCCTTCGGGTAGCGGTCATCTAGACACGCGAGGCGTCCGTCTTCGCAGTCCCAGCAGTCCATCAACGTCCCCCTCAATCAAGGTGTGCACACTTAAGAAAGTGGCCAAAAAAATACCCACCACTCTCTCCGATTCGAGTTGCCCGGCAGGCCGCAAAGGCCTGCAAGGGCAGCGCCGAGGATAGGACTGGCATAAGAGGACTACCTAGGCAGGCAGACACCTCGACCTATCCTCCACGCTGCACCGAAGCGCAAAGAGAGAAAGAAAGAATTGGAGAAGTTCGCGGGATCGAAAACAGATGGGATCACGACACAAGGCCGTACCATTGACGCGCACTACGGTAGTCATCCCCAGGCAAGCCTATGGAGCTAGTCAGGGATACAAGTATCCCGTCTGCCGTATCGCCGCATCGCTAGTAAAGGTATCCACCCGCGAACAAGCAGTATTTAGTTCACAATGAACGCACGCTTCCTTTCGTTCAGCCACGATTTGATTGACCTTAACGAGCGCCTTTGTAAGCACGACTCAGGCTCTACACGTGACCTCCCTTCCGGGCGCCATACACGCTTCGAGAGAGGACCCCATGAGCCTTACGGCCCCGGTTTTCGCCTTTCCCTCTCGGCGATGTCTTAACTATAGCCCACTGTGCACACTTAAGAAAGTCCCTACGGGGAGAATCCCCAGCCCATTCTCCGACCGCCTGACGGCCTAGAATTGCAGCAATGACCTGTTGCTTTCGCGGTCGGAGTTTGCCCCTCAGTGGGGCACCTGGGGCCCATTCCGGTGCTACTCATATCAACACTTCCCGTGCTCGATCCGGCAGCCATGCCCACCATCAGCGATGGTCGGAATTTACACGGCGTTCGACTTAACTACTCAACCCGAGACCTTTAGGCTTACACCCTTAAGTCGCCTCACGCTTTAAATGCACACGCTTGGGCCATGAAGAATTAAATAGGTAGAAGGTTAGGTGGGGTAATGTTTTGCTACCTCAGTCGGAACCGCCAGCCGAGGCCCGTCCTCGCTCTACGTACGCATCTGGCGATCACCAGTGACGAGATATTTACTCAACTCGCCGACCGACCTTACTGATCTAGCACTCCCATCTGGTTTCGCAATCTTGAGGCGGCCCCGGTTGGATACAAGTGCAGCCACCGCGTGATCATCGAGAGTTGTGTGAACTCCTGAAGATCGTGCGGTGGCCGCAGGCCATAGCGTTGCCCCTGCCTGACCAACGTCACACGTTGCCCACGTGTCCCATCCAAACCCGGAGTCCGACCAACACCAGGAACAATTCACCCGGCACTGCCATGCGCTCCCATAAGACCTCGCGCGCTCTACCAAGGGCCGACCATCACGGGTTTACTGGCACCCCGTCAACCAGGCTCAACAGCCCGAGGCATGCGAGGAATGCATGAGCACTCCATCCACCCTCTTACCGTTCGGCCGACGCGGTCGATACGTTACAGCAGCTGCGTTGATCGCGGCCGCAGTCAGCACATCAATGCTTCTGCATCCGGCTCCTGCGGTCGCCGGCCAGACAGGCATACAGAAATGCCTGAATGGACGTCAACCTGATGTGTCTGTTCCCTTCACCCAGCTAGGTGGAGGGAACGACGGCTTTCCTGGAGGCCCCAACCCGCCGAACGGGATTTTCCCTGGGAATGCCCTGCATGTGGTGGTGAACGAGTCCGCGAAGGTCTCGATCTCCAACTGGAACACCGAGTTTTACGGCATCGACGGCAAGAACGAGGCAGCGACCTCTGGCTACCCCTTCCCCGGCTGGAAGAAGTATGCGAATTTCTTCCGGATGAACAACAATCCGGGCGGCTGGGTGGCTAGCGGAAACGACTCCAATCCCTGGAACCCCCACTTCCTCCGGGAACTCAACATCGAGCGGTGCTGGGCCGCTCCCGCGCTTCCGGTGCGCATGGGGGTAGGAATGAATGACGACAACATCGGAGACAACTCCGGTTCCTGGCGGTGGACACTTCAGATCTGGCGCAATGACTGACAGTCACTGGCCCTGAATGGGTGACGTCCTCGTGTGGCTGGCGTCGGGGGTCGTAGGGATGCTTGCCCAGCTTGACGGCAGTCGGCTGCTTGCACGCATCACACGGTGCACCTTGGCCTTCGATGGCTCCCTGACGCTCCCGCTCCGAGTGCTCACGACCCTCGGAGTACTGGCCTGAGACGCAAGAAGGCCCCCATTGCTGGGGGCCTTCTTTATGATGCGCCGTGTTCAGTTGGCCTTCTCGAAGGCCTCACGAATGTCGGCCGGCACTCGACCGCGGTCATTCACCTTGTACCCCTGCGCCTTGGCCCAGGCCCGGATTTCTGCAGTGTCCTTGTTGCCGCCAGCGTGGCGGGAAGGGGCGGACTTTGCACGGTTGCCACGGACGCGTCGGCCAGCCTTGAGGAAGGGACCCACGGCCTCCATGAGCTTGTCGTAGCTGTCGGGGCCAAGGTCGACCTCGTAAGCCACCCCGTCAATGACGAGCTGGTGTGTGGTGGCCTCGGCGGACTCTTCGCCCGTGAGGTCATCTGTGTAGATGGTTACGATCTTCTGTGCCATGCAGGGGATTCTATGGGGCGGTGCCGCTTTGGGCACCCGTGATCCTCGCCCCTCAGGCCATCTCCGCTTGCTGCCGTTTCGTCGACCGAAGTAGATCCTTGCCTCGGGACCCAGCCGCTTCAGGAACTGAGAAGCCCCGCCGCTCCGGAGGGGGTGGAGTGGCGGGGCTCGCTCAGGCTGGGCTAGCGGTCTTGCTTGGCGTACGCCACCAGACCGGCGAAGGCGCCGGGCGAGAGGCTGAGTATCGGGCCGGTGGCGTTCTTGCTGTCGCGGACTGGGACGACGCCATGGGCAGACGCGTACTCCGGCGCCCACTCAAGGCACTGGCCACCGTCCGGCCCGCTGTACGACGACTTGACCCAGTCGTATTGGTTACTCATCGCGTCTGTACTCCTTGCAGATATCCATGATGCGGGCTGTCGAGCGGGCTACGCCCAGGGCTTCGGCCTGAAGCTGGCTGTAGGTGTCCGTTGCGGCGCTGACGATCTCCGCGTTGTCGTACGGACGTCCCCCCTGAACTCCCTCGGCGTAAGCCACGGTAGGGCCCTTCGTGAAGGTCAGCAATGTGAAGGCGGCCCCGGTCGGCGGTGGCCCTGCATCGAAGGGAAACAGTTGAAGGGTGATGTTCGGCGCCCCGGCCTCGTGCACTAGATGCTCAAGCTGCCGTGCCATAACTGCCGCATCACCTACCACGGTTCGTAGTGCCGCTTCGTGAACGATGACCCAGAGGTGAGGCGGCACTTCACGCTTCATGACTTCGCGACGGCGTAACCGCGAGGCAACACGGCCCTCCAAGGAGTCCGCGCTTTCCCGGGGGTCGGCACGCAGCACTGCACGGGCGTACTCCTCTGTCTGAAGCATCCCCATCACGTACATCGGGGAGTAGTCCGAGATCCGCCATGCTCGGCGCTCCATCTCCAAGTAGGTGGCGACCCATCTTGGGTAGGCCCCCTCAAGCAGCCGTTCGCGCTGGTTCGTGAAGACGTCTCCCAGAGCAAACGCCCGGTCGCACCCCTGGACAAACTTGGCGCTGGGCAGGACATGCCCGTTCTCAACCTTGCTCACGTAGCCCTCTGAGTAGCCCGTCGCTTGCCCAAGCCCCTTCAAGGTCATGCGGCGGGCTTCCCTGACTTGCTTGATGTCCCGCCCCAGGCTCGCGGCCGGATTCAAGTTGCCTGAAGGTGCGGCGTTACTCATGTCGCTGACCTCCCGCTTCCGTGTTGGATCAAGTGCCCCTGAATGAAAGGAACTTGAACAAGCTGGTTCAAGCAGTCCGAGTGTAGAGCCGTGGGTGTTGCGTTGGTCACGCAAAGCACTTCTAGCGGAAGGCGCGGCACCCGACCATGACCAGCGACCCCATCAGCACCGCCAGAACCTCCCCCTCGTGGGACGACGTGGCCGAGCTGATCACGCTCATACGGACGGTCGGCCCGTGGGTGCTTGTCGGCTGGCGCCCGCGCGGCGGATTCGCCCACCGGGACGAGGTTGACCTTCGAGCCGTTGAGGCCGGACTCCGGCGGAAGCTGTGAGCGCCCGTCAGCCGGTTCGGCAGCACCTGACCCTGATCACGGTCGGCGCCACCGTCTACGACACGGCTACAGGCCGCACGGGGCGCGTGATGGATGTCGACTGGCCGCCGCGCGTCGTGCTCCAACCGCTCAAAGGGGGCACGGAGCGGTGGGCGCACCGGAACACCCTCCGCCCCCACACTCACCACACCAAGGGGAACTGACCCATGCCTATGGACATGCAGAAGTGGCGGGACAGCAACGCCACCGCCAACGACGCCGCCAACGTGTTCCGCAGCCTCCTGCACATGGTTGGTGCTCCGGACCGGACGATCAACAGCGTTCGGGGCGCCGCCAGCCACACGGGTGAGTCACTGGTGTACGTCGGCCACCTGCCCGCCGACGTGGTGGAACGTCTGGGCGAGCGGATCGGGCTGAAGGTGGCGCCGTGAGGGGGTTACTCACCCGGCTGAGGTACCACGCCGAAGACGCCTTCCTTGATGGCGGACTGATCCTGTTCGTCGTGGTCACGAACGCTGTCACAGCAACTGTGTTGCTGGCGCGCTTCGGCCAGCTCTAGAAACTTCCGCCCTCTCCCGCAGGAGCCCTGATCCACGTGCACGGGGGCAGCCGTGGGGAAGGGCGGAGCACCACCCCCGCGCCATGCTCTCCGCACTGCGGCGCGGTATGGCCCGACCCTATGGCGCCCATCCTTCCGGCGCTGTCGGGCCAGCACCGGGCCCCGGCCGTAGCCCATCCCCACGGCACGGCCGGGGTCCGGTGTTCCAACGCCGAAGGGAGTGCAAGGCATGTCAGACCCGCATTACTTCGATGATGATGAACGGACCGCCGCGTCCCTAGCCGCAAGTCGCTTCGTTGAAGCCCTGCAACAGCTAGGCGTTGAAGAGCTGGACAACCTGGATCTCGAAGCCCCTTGCGGTCGGTTCTGTCCAACCCGGGAAGCTCGCGTATCCCTAGGTAGCTACCTGCCGGCAGATCTCATGGAAGCCGCCCGGAAGCTCGAGGCCGCGGCCAAGCGCTTGAGTCCACCAGTTGAAGATGAGGGCGCTGAGCGCCGTGGCGAACAAGGTGTTGCGCACCTCGACGGTGGCTCGCTCGCCACCTGACAACCACACAGCTCCTGTCTCCATCACCAGGTTCCGTCAGTGACCAAGGCCTCCGCACTTGGCGGTGACGGGTAACAGCGTCCGCCCCGGCAGCAGGCTCGTCGAATCGGCACGGCGGAGCCTGGGGCCAGGACCAAAGATCATCGCCCGCGCCGGGGCGGGCTCCTGCCCGGCTTTATTCGGGTACGGAAATATCTCCGTGTTCGCATAGACGACCATCCACGCGCCGCATACGGTCTTCCACGACGGCCAACAGGGCGCACTCAGCAGGGGGTTCAGCATGGCTCGTGAGAAACTGACCCGCTTGACCGGCAACGGCAACGGCAACGGCAACGGCGAGTGCAACCAGAACGACTGCCCCAACCTGTACCGGACCGCAAGCGGCTCCATCGTCGTACAGGGCGACGTGTCCAACGCCTTCACTCCGCCCCAGGGTGAGGCCCTGGTGGAGATCCCCCAGGCAGTGCTGAAGGAGGCTGTACGTGCTCTTGGATGGTGATGCGTGGGACGACAAGTTCCAGCAGTTCAGAGTCGAAGCCTGGCGCCTTGAGACCCTGCCGCAGTACCGGGTGTCGCGGGAGCGTGACGAGCTTCGAGACTTCCGCGCTGGCAAGCGAATCGACCCGCTGACCTTCAACGACGCGTACATGGATGACTTGAGGCGTGTACGCCGAGAAGGAAAGATGAAGGGCCGCGTTCACGTGCTGACCCGCCCGCTCTCGGAGTACTTGGAATACGAGTTCATGTACTACGAGCCGCATGTCCGAGCAGGCGAGGACATTCGCATCATGGACGTAACCGACCGGACGAATCCACTAGCCGGCGTCCAGGACTTCTGGATGTTCGACAAGTCGGAGGTAGTCCTCATGCACTACGCAGAAGAAGATGGGTTGCAGATAGGTCGCGAGGTATTCGAAGGGGACGTGGCTCCGTTCGTCGAGTACCAACGCATCGCACTCGCGGAGTCCGTGCCCTTCAAGGAGTACGTGAAGGGCATTGACCTTCGAGGCTGATGAGCTAGGCAAGTCCAGGGTTGACCTAGCCGCGACACTGAAGACATTGCGCGGGCAGGCTGGCAAGACACAGGCCTGGCTCGCCAGGCGCTGCAACATGTCTCAGTCCAAGGTGAGTAACATTGAGAGCGGGAAACTCACGCCGGGCTTGGTCGACGTTGAACTCATACTTCGTGCCCTCGACGCTCCACCCGAGTGGGTGGAGCAGGTCGAGGCCCTTGCTCGTACCGCAAACACGGAGTGGCAAGACGTTTGGGCCCAGCGTCGCACCGGTCTGGAACGCAAGCAGAACGAGCTTGCAGGATTCGAGCGATCCTCTTCCGAGTTCCGGTACTTCATGCTCTCCCTGGTAACAGGACTCTTGGCCACACCTGAATATGTGAGGGCAAGCCTGGCTAGCGTCCCTGGTGACCATTCCAAGGCGATCGGAAGGAAGCTGGAGCGGCAAGCTGTCCTCATGGATCCTTCAAAGAGGTTCACTTTTATTCTCACAGAGCAGGCTGTGAGGTGGCCCTACCTCACAGCTTCCGCTATGGCCATGCAAGTCGACCGCCTGGTTTCCGTCAGTCGCCTACCGAATGTACGCCTTGGAGTAGTCCCTCTTGAGGGCTACATGCCTAATGCTCCTCTCAATACCTTCACCGTTTACGACAGTCGCATCGCAACCGTCGAAACATCGACGGGCGCCATGATCTTCCGAGACTACCGAGATGTTTCCGCATACCTCAAAGAATTCACCCTGTACGAGGGCTATGCCCTATTTGGGGGCCGCGCAAGGGACCAGCTCACCGAATGGTCTGAGCGATTTATGAGACAACGGAAATAAGGTAGCGAGCACCTCACGCATTCGGAATCATCAAGCTATGCCGACCGACTCTCACCCCAGGCAACCGTCGTCTCCGCAGGGCTGGCGGATGGAACCCATCCCAAGTCGACCGCCACACAGAGACGATGACGGATCGATACGCGTTCCCGTCTGGCTATCGAGGGATGGACGGCATGTCGCAGATACGGAAATGGTCTTGCTTCCCTACGAGGCCGAGCTACTTGCCGATCGCTTGACCGCGGCACTGGGAAGTGGGGCCCGGTCCGTCCTTCATGAACTGATGCAGACCCCAGCCGCCGCGCTTGGTCCTGGCGTGGCCCTGGTCTGGAAGGACGACCCCAGCCAGATCTGAGTCTCGGTGAAACCGTGAGGAGATCACAGTGACAGTCGCTCTGGAACGACCCGTTCGGCTTCGGCACGGGCGGGAACTGGTCACCCCCGAGGACTTCAATCGCCTGTCAGCGTTCTGCGCCGACGAGTATGGGCTTGAAGGGTGTGTGGCCGAGCAGGTTATGGACCAGGCTCTCGCGCTGGTCTACACGATGGGCATCACCAAGGCCGGCGATGTGATGGCGCCGTCCGCGAAGGTCGATCCGGGGTGGCACACGCTCATCCTGCACACCGAGTTCTACTCGCAGTGGTGCATGGAGAGCTTCGGCTACTTCCTGAACCACGCCCCGAACTCCAAGGTCCGTACCCACGGTCTGATGACCGACGTCGCCAGCCGTATCAAGGCTCAGGGGTTCGAAGTCATCGATCGGCTGTGGCTCAACCCGGCTGACTGCAACGCCCCCACCTGTTGCGGCGACGGACCGTGCTGCTAGGTCGCTGATAGCCGGGGTCCGAACCGTACAGGTGGTTCGGGCCCCGGCTTTTGTCTGAAGGGACTCCAATGTCAGCTCCCGCCCTGCACAAGGGGATGGGCCGTGTCACGGTCTTCAGTATGTTCGGGCCGGTCTTCGGCTTTGCCTCTCTGCACGAGGACGGGAAGCAGCTTGCGTACGTAGGGCCGCTCACTCCTGGCGTGTCCTGGGAGGCTCTCTGGGTCATGGCGTCGAAGTGCAACAGGATCGGCGCTAGCGACCACGTCAGAGCACAGTGGATCGTCACGCAGGCAACGAGATCGTTCATCATGCACGCCGACTTGGTCGTCCAGCTCGACGCAGCCGAATGGTGGATGACGGGTCATCGCAGGCTGGTGGAGAGCCTTTCGGGCTGGTGCAACCAAGATGTCCTCGTGACAGGGTGCATGCGAGTACCTGAACTCACTGACGAGCAGATCGCCCTGAAGCCCACCTTCTACCCGCACTACTACGAAGGCAACCCGACCTAGCAACTCGCCTCTGAGGCGAACCGGGAATGGGATCCACCATTCATTCCTGGCGCCGATGCCAGAACGGGACGTTGCCGTCCGCCTCCTGGCGCCCCGACTTTACTGATCTTTCTATGCCGCCTTACGCACGGGCCTTCTCGTCGCAGCCCGGTCATGCCATCGTGGCGTGACTGACTGTCAGATCATGCATTGGGCGAGTGGGAGGTCACTGACGTGGCGCAGGACTGGACAGCGGTCTACCTCGCGCATCGGGAGACGTACGCTGCGTTCTTGACTGCTGTCGATGCCGAAGCGCGTGTCGCATGGCGTCGGGGGCGCGGTGAGTACGAAGACGAGCAGCAGGCGCTTGCGGCTGTCGATGCAGCGTTCACGAAAACGCAGGCCTCCTTCAACATGATTGATCTTGATGCGGTGGGGGCGGCACCAGCGGCCTCAGCGCTTGTTGAGTGGATCCGGGCCATGCATGAGGCCAGCAACGAGACGGCTGACGCTTGGGAAGAGTTCATGCAGCGGCGCAGGGCGTTCGTGGAGGCAGCGCGCGAGGATCTGAGGGTCCGCTGAGGGAACATGCCGAAGGCCCCGCCGTAGCGGGGCCTTCACGGTTGCTGTCAGTCGTTGGTCTCGATGCCGAGGGTGCGGGCGAGCTCTCGTAGCTGCTCGTCTGGGATGCGCGGCGCTCGTGCCACCTGGTCAGCGATCCACTGTTCCAAGACGTCGTCCATCGTCGACTCCTTCCGAGGCCGCAGGCTTCTGACCTGCGGAAACCTGTGCTACTTTCAGCACATGGGGCGTGGTCCTCGAAGAAGGCGCACGCCTCCTGGGTGTACGGCTCGATCAGATCGCCGAGCGCCGCCAGCGCCCTCCCGTGCACCGAGTGGGTGTGCGCCACCGCGACCACCTCGGGGCGGGCCCGGTGCACCTGGGCGTGGACCGCGAACGCCGCCTGGTTGACGTGGTAGCGGCCCTCGACGACCTGGCCCTCCCCGTTGACCATGACCAGCTCGCCCGCGGTGACCCGCGCGAACGGCACGCCGAAGGGGTTCACCCAGTAGCAGTCCTCGAACTCCGGGTCGCGCGCGCTGATGTGCCCGGAGACCCCCTCCTCGCAGCCGTACCGCGCGAACAGCCGCAACGCCCCCGCCAGCCGCTCCTTGCGGTGCTGCCGCTCCTCGGCCGGGGTCGCGTGGACGGGCGGCAGGGCGAAGTGGAGCCGGTCGACGGGTATGGGGGCGGGGGCGGGCCGTTGCCCGGGCGGCTGCGGGTTCTCGGTCATGGCCCGGAAGTTACCGCGCGTTCTCGCAGGTGAACAGAGCCGTGCGGCAGCGGATACGACGGCGCCGCCGCACCGGGAACCCGGTGCGGCGGCGCCGATCGACTAATCCGGGATTACTCCCACTCGATCGTGCCCGGCGGCTTGCTCGTCACGTCGAGGACGACGCGGTTGACGTCGGGGACCTCGTTGGTGATGCGCGTCGAGATCTTGGCCAGGACGTCGTACGGCATGCGCGTCCAGTCCGCCGTCATGGCGTCCTCGGAGGAGACCGGGCGCAGCACGATCGGGTGGCCGTAGGTGCGGCCGTCGCCCTGGACGCCGACGCTGCGGACGTCCGCGAGCAGCACGACCGGGCACTGCCAGATCTCGCGGTCCAGACCGGCCGCCGTCAGCTCCTCGCGGGCGATCGCGTCGGCCTCGCGGAGCAGGTCGAGGCGGTCCTTGGTGACCTCGCCGACGATCCGGATACCCAGGCCCGGGCCGGGGAACGGCTGGCGCTGGACGATCTCCTCCGGCAGGCCGAGCTCCTGGCCGACCATGCGGACCTCGTCCTTGAACAGCTTGCGCAGCGGCTCGACGAGCTCGAACTCGATGTCGTCGGGCAGGCCGCCCACGTTGTGGTGCGACTTGATGTTCGCGGTGCCGGTGCCGCCGCCGGACTCCACGACGTCCGGGTACAGCGTGCCCTGGACGAGGAAGGCGACCGCGGGGCCGTCCTCCTGGAGGATCTCCAGCTGCGCCTGCTCGAAGACGCGGATGAACTCGCGGCCGATGATCTTCCGCTTGGTCTCCGGGTCGGAGACCCCGGCCAGCGCGGTGAGGAATCGCTCCTGCGCGTCGACGACCTTCAGCTGGACGCCGGTGGCGGCCACGAAGTCCTTCTCGACCTGCTCGGTCTCGCCCTTGCGCATCAGACCGTGATCGACGTACACGCAGGTCAGCTGGGAGCCGATGGCCTTCTGGACGAGGGCCGCGGCGACCGCGGAGTCCACGCCGCCGGACAGGCCACAGATCGCGCGCTTGGTGCCGACCTGCTCGCGGATGAGGGCGATCTGCTCCTCGACGACGTTGTGCGTCGTCCAGTTCGGCTCGATGCCCGCGCCGCGGTAGAGGAAGTGCTCCAGGATCTGCTGGCCGTGCGTGGAGTGCAGCACCTCGGGGTGGTACTGCACGCCGTACAGCTTCTTCTCGTCGTTCTCGAAGGCGGCGACCGGTACGACGTCCGTGGACGCGGTGACCGTGAAGCCCTCGGGCGCGGCCGAGCAGGCGTCGCCGTGCGACATCCACACCGACTGCTCGGCGGGGGTGCCCTCGAAGAGCGTCGAGCCGACCTTGCTGACGTGCAGCGGGGTGCGTCCGTACTCGCGCGCGCCGTTGTCGTCGACCGTGCCGCCGAGCGTCTGGGCCATCAGCTGGAAGCCGTAGCACATGCCGAAGACGGGGACGCCGGCCTCGAAGAGCGCGCGGTCCAAGCGCGGGGCGCCCTCCGCGTACACGGACGACGGGCCGCCCGACAGGATGATCGCCTTCGGGTTCTTGGCCAGCATCTCGGCGACGGGCATCGTGCTCGGCACGATCTCGCTGTAGACCCGGGCCTCACGGACGCGGCGGGCGATGAGCTGGGCGTACTGGGCGCCGAAGTCGACAACGAGGACTACGTCCGGGTTGGATGCGGGCGCGGCAGCTGGGGACGCTGATGACACTGGCGGCCTTCCGGCGAAGGGAGGGGGTCGGTATTTGTCGATTCTACCGGGGCGCGCGGCGGGACCTTTCGTCTCACCATCCGAACCGGGATTGGCCCCGCCGGGCGGCGCCGGTCCATACTGTCCGCATGCTCAAGCACCAGACCTTCGTCTTTACCTATGGCACCGGCCCGTCCGGCTGCCATGGTCGTGCTGCTTGAGCAACTGACAAGCGACTTCCCAGGCGCCCCGGGCCGACAAGGCCCGGGGCGTTCTGTCATTTCCGGGCCTTGCCGCTCCGGGGCACCGAACCCACAAGGAGCCCCAGATGTCCATGACCCAGACCGAGACTGAGACATCAGCAGCTGCCGCTGCGGGCGGCGCCCGCACCGACGAGGCCGCCACCCTGATCACCGGCGCCCGGGAGCGCATCGACGCGCTCGACGACCGCATCATCGGTCTGATCCAGGAACGGATGGCCGTCTCGGCCGTCATCCAGGAGTCCCGGATCGCCTCCGGCGGGCGCCGGGTGAACCTGAACCGCGAGATGGAGGTCCTCGCCCACTACCGCGACGCGCTCGGCAAGCCCGGCACCGCGCTCGCCATGACGATGCTGGAGCTGTGCCGGGGCCGCATCTGAGTCCGGCCGCATCCGATTCGCCGCAGCCTCACCCGTCCGGCGCCGTGACCGGCCGGTGCCCCACTTCGTTGGTCAGGGTGTCCGTGCCAGCCAGGGGCGGGCCCGAAAAAACCACGCGTGGCTCCGCTGGAGCGTGTGACGTGCTGACGGCACGTCGTGGGACCTCGCCCCAGCGCGCGTGACCGGTCGGCAGGGGACAGCAGCCCGGTCACCCTTAAAAGCGGTCGGCTCCGGGGACGCCCGGGGCCGGCCGCATCCGGTCCAAACGGTTGCGCGGTCCGCAGCCCATCCCTCACGATGCAAAGACAAGTCCCCCCAGCACTGCGCAGAGCGACTGCCAGTGGTCGATACCACCCGCGCGCCCCCCGCGCGCCGGGTCGGCCACCCGGCGCTCAGCCACCAGCGGCGCTACCCCCCGGCGCCGCTCCCCGCAGCACCGACGCTGCCCTGACGTCGGTGCTGACGGCCAAGGGCCCCGCGGGCCATCCCCAGGACGGATGGCCCGATGCGGGGCCCTTCGCGCATTCCGGACGCGGCCGCTGCCCACCGGTTGCCCCGTCCTCCGCTTTTGGCGTGATTCGAACGGCCCCGCGCCACCGGTGTGACAGGGCGCACATAAAAATCCTGTGAGTCCGGGGACAACCATTGACAGGATTGGCAGGTCAATCATGCGGAACCATCGGCCCCGCCTGTTTGGCGCGCGGCCCACGGACGAGCGGGGAGCGCTGCACTCGGAGGGGGGTGCAGCGCTCCTCGCTTCTCCGTTTGGCCGAAGTTGGCCTACTCGACAGGTGGCCTACTCAGAAGCCGGACTACTCGGCGTTCTTCGGCGGCACCGCCGGTATCCCCAGGAACGGCAGCCGCAGCGCGCCGAACGCGTCCGCCGGGACCGCCGGAGCCTTCGGCGCCACGGCCTCGACCCGTACGTACGGCTCGCCCTGGGCCGGGCGCGGGTCGGCCTCGCCCTTGTTCGGCCACAGCGACATCGCCCGCTCGGCCTGCGCGGTGATCGTCAGCGACGGGTTGACGCCGAGGTTCGCAGAGACGGCCGCGCCGTCGACCACCGAGATGCCCGGGTGCCCGTAGAGCCGGTGGTACGGGTCGATCACGCCCTCCTCCGCCGACGCGCCGATCGGGCAGCCGCCCAGGAAGTGCGCGGTCAGCGGGGTGCCCATCAGCTCGCCGACGTTCGAACCGGCGAAGCCGTTGATCTCGGCGGCGATCGCGGTCGCCGCCTCGGAGGCCGCCCGGATCTGCTTCGGGTTGGGCGCGCCGTGGCCCTGGCGGGCGGTGAGCAGGCCCTTGCCGACGCCGTCCGGCTTCAGATACGTGGTCAGCGAGTTGTCCAGCGACTGCATGACGAGGCCGATGATGGTCCGCTCCGACCAGCGGCGGTTGCTGAGCGAACGGGCCAGCAGCGTCGGGTGCTTGACCGCGTTCGCCAGCCAGCCGAGCGCCATGGAGGAGCCCTCCGCGTACGGCACCTGGAGGATCGACATGCCGCCCATCGCGTTCGAGCCCCGGCCGTAGCGGACCGGCTCGATGTGGGTGTTCTCGTCGGGGTGGACCGAGGACGTGATGGCGACGCCACGGGTGAAGTCGGCCTTGGCGGTGCCGTGCGCCTTGCGGTAGCGGCGGTTGTCGGTCTGCGCCCCCACCAGCGCCTCGGAGTTGGTGCGGGTCAGCTCGCCGAGCCGCTTGGAGAGGTACGGCAGATGGCCGCCGGAGCGCATGCGGTGCAGCAGGGTCTGGGTGCCGTAGGTCCCGGCCGCGATGACCACGCGCCGCGCCTTGAAGAGGCGGCCCGCGCCCTTCCTGCGGTCGTCGGTGGGCAGCGTGGCGACCGCGTACCCGCCCTGCGAGTCGTCGGTGACCGAGACGACCGTCGTCATCGGGTGCACCACCGCGCCCGCCTTCTCGGCGAGGTACAGGTAGTTCTCGTTGAGGGTGTTCTTCGCGCCGTGGCGGCAGCCCGTCATGCACTCGCCGCACTCGGTGCACGCCTTGCGGGCCGGGCCCGCCCCGCCGAAGTACGGGTCGGCGACCGACTCCCCCGGCTTCGCCTTGACCGTGCCGTCCGCGTCCTCCCCGTCGCCGAAGAACACCCCGACCGGCGCCATGTGGAAGGTGTCGCCCACGCCCATCCGCTGCGCGGCCGCCTTGAGGTGGACGTCGGAGGGGGTCATGGTCGGGTTGAGCCGGACCCCGAGCATGCGCTTGGCCTGCTCGTAGTACGGGGTCAGCTCCTCCTGCCAGTCGGTGATGTCCTTCCACTGCGGGTCGTCGAAGAACTGCTTCGGCGGTACGTAGAGGGTGTTGGCGTAGTTCAGCGACCCGCCGCCGACACCCGCGCCCGCGAGCACCATCACGTTGCCGAGCAGATGGATCCGCTGGATCCCGTACATCCCCAGCCTGGGCGCCCAGAGGTAGTTCTTGATGTCCCAGGAGTTCCTGGGCAGCGTGGCGGGCGTGAAGCGGCGGCCCGCCTCCAGGACGCCCACCCGGTAGCCCTTCTCGGTCAGGCGCAGGGCCGTCACCGAGCCGCCGAATCCGGAGCCGACGACCAGGACGTCGTAGTCGTAGGCCTCGTCGTCTTCCTGGAGTCCCTGGTTCCGGGCGCGCGTCTCCTGGGGCATCGGCTCTCCTCGTACGAAACAGAAAGGGCGGGGCGGAACGGGGAACGGGCGGGGGGTCAGCGCAGGCGCAGGGCCTTCATCGCCTTGAGGCTGCGGCTCATGAACGCGGCGTACTTCTCGTCGTCCATCCCGAAGGACGGCGCCAGCGGCAGGATCCGCTGCTGGGCGACGGTCTGGGCCTCGGTGTACTTGAGGATGCCCTCGGAGCCGTGGCGGCGGCCGAGGCCGGAGTCCTTCATGCCGCCCATCGGGGACTGGACGCTGCCGTAGGCCGGGGCGTACCCCTCGTTGATGTTGACCGTGCCGGTGCGCAGCCGGGCGGCGACCTGGTGGCCGCGCTTCGAATCCGTCGTCCAGACCGAGGAGTTGAGGCCGTACGGGGTCGCGTTGGCGGCCTCGATCACCTCGTCCTCGTCGGTGAACCGGTAGATCGAGACGACCGGGCCGAAGGTCTCCTCGGTGCAGACGGCCATCGGGGCCTCCACGCCGTCCAGGATCGTCGGCTCGTAGAACAGCGGGCCGATGTCGGGGCGGGCCACGCCGCCCGCGACCAGGCGGGCGCCCTTGGCGACGGCCTCCTCGACGTGCCGGGTCACCGTCTCCAGCTGGCGCTCGCCGACCAGCGAGCCCATGTCGGCACCGTACGCGAGGGAGTTGCCGAGCCGCATCGCCTTGGTGCGGGCGGCGAACCGCTCGACGAAGGCGTCCGCGACCGACTCGTGCACGTACAGCCGCTCGATGGAGATGCAGAGCTGGCCCGCCGAGGAGAAGCAGGCGCGGACCGCGCCCGCCGCCGCCTTCTCGACGTCGGCGTCGTGCAGCACCAGCATCGCGTTCTTGCCGCCCAACTCCAGGGAGACGCCGACCAGTCGGGCCGCCGCGCCCTGGGCGACCTCGCGACCGGTGCGGGTGGAGCCGGTGAAGGAGACGTAGTCGGCGTGCTTGACCACCTCGGGGCCGACGACTGGACCCTCGCCGAGCACCACCTGGAACACCTCGGCGGGCAGACCCGCCTCGATGAGCAGGTCACGGGCCCACAGCGCGGTGAGCGCGGTCTCGGTGTCGGGCTTCATCACCACGGCGTTGCCGGAGACGAAGGCGGGCAGCGCGTCGCCGACGGACAGCTCGAACGGGTAGTTCCAGGGCGCGATCTGCCCCACCACCCCGCGCGGCTGGCGCAGTTCGGTGACCTTGGTGAGGGTCGGCACCACTCCGGTGTGCCGCTTGGGCCGCAGATACGCGGGCGCCTTGCGGCCGTAGTGGCGCGCGGCCACGGCGACGGCCTGGACCTCCTCGTGCGCGTGGAGGCGGGCCTTGCCGGTCTCCAGCTGGATGAGGTCGAGGACTTCGGCCTGGCGGGCCAGGACCAGGTCGTGGAAGCGCAGCAGGACGGCGGCGCGCCGGCTGGCCGGGACCGCGGCCCAGGCGGGCTGGGCGGCACGGGCGCGCGCGAAGGCCCCGGCGACGTCGTCGGGCGTGGACTCGGGCAGGTCCGCCAGCTTCTCGCCGGTGAACGGCGTGTGGTTGGCCGTACGTCCGGAGCCGGCCACTCCACGGGTGAGCTTGGCGACCACCTCCGGGGTGACCACATCGGCGGCGGTGCGGGCGCCCGCCGGGGCGGCGGCGACCGGGTTCGTACGGGTGCTGGTGGGCGTGGCCTGCGAGTCCGTCATGGGGCGAGCGTATGCCGGGCACGGCGGTTTGGGTACCCGCCGGTAACACTTTTCGGAACCCTCACCACCGCGCCAGCGGCTACTGGCGACATAAGCGCTGATCAGCGCGTTGTGGCCTTATAGGCCACGGATCTTGAGCCCGTCACGCACCTGTGCGAACAGCTTCGCGCCGTCCTTCGCGGCCTGCCCCTCGGCAGGCATCCGCACCCGCATCCGCCAGTACGTCGAGCCCTGCCCGGGGACGAGCAGCTCGTAGTACTTGGTGCGGTACGGGTCGACGACGCTCGACGACGTGCTGTACGGGACGAAGTCGGTGACCAGCTCGGCGGCGTCCTTGCCCTGGAACGTGGTCTTCTTCGTGGTCACCCGGGCGTTCCGCATCTCCGTCTTCTGGTCACCGCCCCCGTTGTAGTGCGCCTCCCAGGCGCCGGCCGAGGCCCCGACCGCGTCCTTCTCGGTGGCGGTGTCGGTACGCCAGAAGTCGATCTCGAAGACCCCGCTGGGGTCGTAGTACCAGAGCGCGTCGATCTTGTCGTCCTGCACCCGTCGGTAGTCGCCCGGCACCGCCACGTCCGCGTTGAGCACCTCGTTCTCCGGCCGCACCTGCCAACCGGACGGCAGCCCCTCGCTGCTGAACGGCTGGACGACGGCCAGCACCACCGCCGCCGCGACCGCCAGCGCCCCGCCGCCCAGGCCGTACCGGGCGCGCCTGCTGCGGGCGAGCACCGGCGGGACCCAGGCGCGCAGCCCCTCGGCCGCGCCCGCGCCCGCGTCGGCCAGCAGCCGGGTCGCGGCGAGCGAGGCGGGCGCCGGGTGGGCGACGGACTCCAGGGTCTGGCGGATCTCGGCCGGTCCGGGCCGCGCCGCCGGGTCCTTGCGCAGCAGCTGCATCACCAGCGTGCCGAAGGCGCCCGAACCCCTCGCCGGCATCTGCGGCTCGGCGGAAAGCACCGCCTGGAGGGTGGCGGGGGTGTTGCTGCGCCGGTACGGGGAGACGCCCTCGACCGCCGCGTACAGCACCACGCCCAGCGACCACAGGTCGGACTCCGGGCCCGGGCGTTGGCCGAGCACCCGCTCCGGGGCTATGTACTCGGGCGAGCCGACGAACCCGCCGGTCTCGGTGAGGCCCTGCTCGCCCTCGACCTGGGCGATGCCGAAGTCGGTGAGCACGACCCGGTCGCCGCGCCCCAGCAGGACGTTGGCGGGCTTCACATCGCGGTGCAGGACGCCCGCCTCGTGCGCCGCGGAGAGCGCGCCGAGCACCGCGAGCCCGATCCGGGCGGCCTCGCGGACGTCGAGGGTGCCCTCCTGGAGCCGGTCGGCCATCGAGTGGCCGCGCACCAGCTCCATGACGATCCACGGCTTGTCGTCCTCGACGACGACGTCGTGCATGGTGACCACGGAGGGGTGGTCGATCCGGGCGGCGGCGCGCGCCTCGCGCTGCATCCGCAGATGGACCGTGTTCCGCTCGCGCTCGCCCAAGTGGTCGGGGACGCGCGGCTCCTTGACCGCCACGTCGCGGTCCACCACCTCGTCGTGGGCCCGCCAGACCGTGCCCATCCCGCCGTGGCCGAGGCGGTCGACGAGCCGGTAGCGGCCGCCGAGCAGCCGGCCCGCGCCGGACTCCGGCTGCGCGTTCCCGCCGCCGACCTCCTGCGTCGGCTCGTACTGCTGCGGTACGGCCGGCTGCTCCGGCACCGGCGGCTGCTGCGGTCCGGGCTGCGGCGGCCGGAGGCCGTAACTGGTGGGCTCGTTCGCCCGTCCCCCATCGTTCGTCATGCACACATCCTGTCGAACAGCCCGTGCCGACACCAACGGGGGCGGGCGAGGGGATGCGGACCCGTGACACGGCCGACCACGGGCGGACGCGGAGGGATCAGGCCGACGGGGTGAAGGAGTCGAGTGCGGTGTCGAAGTGCCGCTTGGCGTCGTCGAGCCGGGCGACCGGGGCCGAGACCCACACGTCATACATCTTCCCGTTCTCGTCCCAGCACTCGTCGTAGGTGTGCCGGGGGCCCTCGGCCGTGGTGAAGCCGTTCCAGCTGAACTCCCACAGCGCCGCGTCATGGCCCTGGTGGGTGGTGGCGACGACCTTGCCGCCCCGGTAACCGGGGTTGGTGCGGGGCCCGTTGGCGTGGGAGTCGCGCATCACGCCCAGCGGGCCGCCGGAGACGGAGTTCTGCAGCCGGATGCCGAGGCGGAAGGCCCCGTCCGGCGACACATAGAAGACGCGTCTGTCGTCGGTGGTACGGACGAAGCCTGCCGGGACCGTGAGGCTGAAGCCGTCGGGGTCGCGCACGTGCCGGTACCCGGCCGGTGCTGTGCCCACCGGCGTGGGCTCGTCGGCACGCGTGACCGTCACCGTGGGGCCGGGCTGCCCCGGCTTCACCGAGGTGGAGGCGGACACCGACGCGGTGACCGTCGCCGTCGTCCCGCCGCCGCCCACCGCGGCCCGCGCCGGTCCGTCCTCGTCGCCGCTGAGCAGCACCGCGGCGGTCGCGCCCGCGCCGCCCAGGAGGACGACCAGGGCGGCCGCGATCAGCGCGGTCCTGGTCCGGGAGCCGCCCGCCGGCTTCGCCAGGGCGACCCGCTCGGTCGGGGTGTAGTGCCGGGGCGCCACGGGAGTGGACCCGGTCGCCACGTACGCGCGCAGCAGCTCCTGCGCCTCGTCGGCGGCGAGCCTGCGGCCGGGGTCGCGGTCGAGGAGGCCGCGCACGACCGGCAGCAGCGGGGCGGCGGCCTCGGGCGGGCGGATCTCGTCGGTGACCACCGCGTGCAGCACCCCGCCCAACGAGTCGCGGTGGAAGGGCGATTCGCCGCTCAGGGCGGCGCACAGCAGCGCGCCGAGCGACCACAGGTCGGACTCGGGCCCGGCGGCGGCGCCCTGCATCCGCTCCGGCGAGGTGTACTCGGGCGAGCCGACGAACGCCCCGTCCTCGCTGATCGTGGTGGACCCCGGCAGCTGTGCGATGCCGAAGTCGGTGAGCACGACCCGGCCGGTGCCCTCCTCCAGGAGGACGTTGGCGGGCTTGAGGTCGCGGTGCAGCACGCCCTGGCGGTGCGCGGTGCCCAGCGCGCCCAGCAGCGCGATGCCGATCCGGGCCGCCTCGCGGGCGTCGACCGGGCCGCTGCCGCGCAGCCGGTCGGCGAGCGAGCCGCCCTCGACCAGCTCCATCACGATGTACGAACGCCCGTCCTGCTCGACGACGTCGTGGACGACGATGACGTGCGGGTGCTTGAACTGCGCCACGGCACGGGCCTCGCGCAGCGCGGCGGTGGCGGGGGCGCCGCCGTCGGGGTGCAGTTCCTTGACGGCGACCTGGCGGCCCAGGAGCTGGTCGGTGGCGCGCCAGACGGTGCCCATGCCACCACGGCCGAGCCGGGCCGTCGGCCGGTAACGCCCGGCGATGAGACGGTCCTCGGCCGCGCCACCACGCGGATCACTGGCTGGTGCGGGCACCGCTTCCCCTCGCTCCTCGGTCCTATGGCCATCATGCCGCACGGGGCCGCGCCTCAGCGGGGCGCGAGGTCACGAGACGGAATCGACCGGGCGGGTACGGAGGGCGGGGGCGGGCGCGGGAACAGGGCCGGCGCGCGTCGCGGCCCGCACGCCGGTCAGTTCGGCGGCGGCCGCCAGCCGCGCAGCACCGTGTCGAACTGCTCGCGGGTGGTGTCCCAGTCGGACTCCGGCCCGGACATGTAGATCGCGTACTCGACGGTGCCGTTCTCGCCGAAGTACATCTGGTCGATCGCGTGCCGCTTGCCCGGGTAGCGCGTCTTCTCCACGAAGGTGAACTCCCAGAGCGAGGAGTTCACCTGGTCCCGGAAGGTGTTGGGCTTCAGCATCACCCGCTGGTACGTGGGCACCCGCTTCTTGAGCGTCTTCTCCAGGTCCAGCTGGTGCGTGTACGGGTTCTCGAAGTCGGGCTTGCCGATGCTGACGCGTATGTAGTGGCGGCCGTTGTCCGGCGTGTAGTCGGTCTCCTTGCCGAACATCTGGCGCTTGAAGCCCTCGGGCACGAAGAGGCTGAACCCGGCCGGGTCCTTCACCCGCTTCCAGCCGTCGGGCACGGACGCGTCGCCCTTGGGCGTCTTGCCCGGCTTGACGCCCGGCGACTGGGTCGCGGTGGTGGTGGTCCCCGAGTCGCCGCCGCTGTCGCGGTATTTCAGGGCGGCCAGACCGCCCGCGCCGCCGAGGACGGCCGCCAGCGCGACCACCAGGGCGATGGTCCGCCCGTGCTTCCTTCGGGCGGGGCGCACGGGCGCGGGCGCGACCGCTTCGGGGGCGGGGGCGCGGACCGTCCCGGAGGTGCCCGCCGGGGTGGTGGCGGACCGCAGTTCGGCCTCGGAGACCTGACGGGTCGGCACGTACTCGTGCGCCGCCTTGGGCTCACGGCCCTCCATCGCCTCCAGGAACATCCGCTCGGCCTCTTCGGCCGAGGGGCGGTCCTCGGGCTCCTTGCGCAGCAGGGCGGTGATCACCGGCGCCAGCGCGCCCGCGTGCGTGGCGGGCGGCGGCTCCTCGTTCACCACCGCCTGCATGGTGGAGATGGGCGAGGAGCGGCGGAAGGGCGACTGGCCCTGGACGGCCGTGTAGAGCGTGGCGCCGAGGGACCACAGGTCGGAGGCGGGACCGGGCTGTCCTCCTCGTACCCGCTCGGGCGCCAGATAGTCGATGGAGCCCACGAGTTCACCGGTCCGGGTGATCGTGGCGTCGCCCTCGATGGCGGCGATCCCGAAGTCCGTGAGCAGCACGCGCGCGTCCCGGGCGAGCAGCACGTTGCCGGGCTTGACATCGCGGTGCAGCACGCCCGCGGCGTGCGCGGCACGCAGCGCGCCCAGGACGTGCAGCCCGATGCGGGCGGCCTCGCGGGCCTCGATCCGCCCGGTCTCGGAGGCCTTCACGGCGTCGGCGAGCGAGGGCCCGTCGACGTACTGCATCACGATCCAGGGGCGGTTGTCGTGGTCGAGCACGTCGTGGACGGTGACCACGCCGGGGTGGGTGATGCGCGCGGCGGCCCGCGCCTCTTTCTGCGTACGCGCGTGCAACACCACGCGGTCCGCCTCCGCCACGTACAGCGCGGCGGTCAGCTCCTTGACGGCCACCGTGCGGTGCAGGACCTCGTCGTGGGCCCGCCAGACCTTGCCCATGCCGCCGCGGCCGATGGTGTCGCCGAGCCGGTAGCGCCCGGCCAGCAGCAGCCCTGTCGCCACCGCTTCCGCGCCCTTGCCGCTCTTGCTCTGGTTCTGTTCCACGTCCCCCGCCCGGCCGGTTCTTAAGGGGCAAGGTTACGGAGCTGATTCCGGCCAGGGAACCTCGGGGGCACCTTGCGCCGCACCTACCAAGGGGTATGTGTCTGAGGCAACCGGTGAAGCGTCAACGAGTCGCGCTGTAGGCGGCCGTGGCCTGCGTGTAGATCTCGGTCACCTTGTCCCGCTGCGGCTCCGGGCCGATGACGACGACCGCGTGGTACCGGCCATTTATGATCATGACTTGGTTGCGGACGTAAACCGTACGGCCGGTGCTGTCGCGCCAGGTGAACTGCCCCTCGGCGGTGACCTTCCGGCCGATGTCGACCCGCCGCAGCCCCGTCGCGGTGGCCCACGCCGAGTCCCGGAACGGCTGGAGTTCGCGCTCCTTGTCCCGCTGGTACGCGAGCGGGTCGTCGCCGACGTCCTTGACGGCGTCCCGGCCGGGCACCACGACCAGAGTGAAGTCACCGCCGACATAACGGACTTGTCCGGCGTCGTTGATGGGCCGCCGCTGGAACGAGGGATCGACCGCGGTGCGGAACCCCTCGGGGTCGTCGCGCAGCACATAGCCCTTGGCGGGCGGCTGTCCGCCGGGCTCGGTGGTCTGCGTCCGCGGCGTCGAGGGCGTGCCGGAGCGGCCGGAGGTGCTGGGCTCCGGCGTGCCCGCCGGCGCGCTCGGGCTCGTACGGGCGGACGGGGCGCCCCCGTTGTCGGCCTTGCCCTCGTCCTTCGTCCCGGCCTTGGGCATGAAGAACACGGCGTACGCGAGCGCCGCGGCGAGGAGTAACAGGACAAGCAGGACGAGGGTGCGGCCGAGGGAGCGGGGCGTGCGCGTCCGTGGACGCGCGGCGGACTGGCGGGACTTGGGCGCGGACCTGGGTGCGGACGCGGGCGGGCCGTAGTCGGCCAGGTCCGGCGCGGACCGCCGGTCGGGCCTGCGGGGCTGCGCACGGCGCTGCTGGCGGTGGCGGCCGTGCTCGCCGGAGGCCGAGCGGGCCGCGCGGCGGCGCCGCACGAGCTCGCCCCGGCGCCGCACGATCGGCAGCCGGGTCGCGTCGGGCGCGGGCAGCGGGACGACCTCGGAGCCCGCGTCCGGCTCCGGCGCGGACCGCACGATCGAGCGCAGCCAGCCGCGCAGCTCCTCGAAGTCCGGGCGCTCGGTGGGGTCCTGGCGCAGCAATGACTCGACGACCGGCCGCAGCGGGCCGCACTCCTCGGCGAACGCGGGCGGCTCGCCGCACACCATCTGCACCAGCTCGACGGCGCTCTCCTCCGGGTACGGCGCGTGCCCCTGCACGGCCCGGAAGAGCAGCGCGCCCAGCGCCCACAGATCGGTGGCGGGCCCGATCGGCGGCGCCAGGCGCCAGTTCTCGTGCACCGGCCCGGCCTGCTCGGGCGCCCACCGCTCGGTGACGGCCCCGACGACGGCGATCCGCGTCTGCCGCGCCCGCTCGGCGGCGAGCCGCGTGGCGGGGCCCCGGTACCCGTTGCCGTGCCGCTGCGGCACGGCCGCCTCCCAGCCGTCCTCCCGGACGGGCGCGGGCACGCTGACGTGCGTCTGCCGCTGCGCGTCGGCCCGCAACGCCTCGGCCCCGGCCCCCACGGCCTGCGGAAGCGCGGGCCGCGGCTCGGCGGAGGGCGGGGGGCCGGTGGTGGCGGGGTGTGTGGCGTGCGTGGGCTGCGCGTGCGGGACTTCGAGGCGGGGGAGTTGGGTGTGGGGGGCGGCGGGGTGCGGGTCCGTCGGGCGGGCCGGGCCGAGTTGCGGCGTCTGGCGGCCGGAGGCCTCGGTGTGCGTCTCCGTCGCGCGGGGCTGCGCGGGGCGCGGGACCCAGCGTCCGGTCACCGGGTCGTACGCACGCCTCGTGCGCCCCGAGTCCGGGCCCTCCTCCACGGCGTACGGGCTGGCCGCCGACGTCCCCGCTCCCCCGGCGGGCGAACGCGGCACCCGCGTCCCGCTCACCGGGTCGTACATGCCCTGGTCCGCGGCCTCGCGCCAGACCCCCTCCAACTCGGCCTGGGCGAGCTCCGAACGCGGCCCCGGCAGCGCGGCCCCGTCGTCGCCCACGCGCGCGGCGGCCCGCGCCCCGGCCCGGTACGCCGCGATGGCCCCGGCCCGCGTGACCCCCGAGGTGCCACCGCCCTGCTCATCACCGCTCGGCCCCGCCGGGGACCACCCGGCGGGCAGGGCAGGCGCTCTGGTCGAGGGCAGGGGGGCGGAGCCGCTGTAGGGGGCGCCCGGCGCGTCCGGGCCGCCGAAGTCCGGGGAGCCCGAGGAGTCCGGCGAGTCCGAGGGCCCCAGGGAGTCCGGGGCATACTTGGAGTCCGGGGCATACGGCGAACCCGGCGAGCCCGGGGAGTCCGGCGAGCCCTGGGCATCCGGCCACGCGGCCTCGGCGGGGTCAGCCGTGTCCCCCGCCCCCGGCACGCCGAAGTCGTCGCTCTCCTCGCCCGGCGGTGGCGGTACCACCACATAGCCGCACAGCGCCTCCTCCGCCGCGCCGGCCGCCAGGCCGGTCAGCATCACGCGGCCGTCGTCGCATATCAACACCGTGCGCTCGGTGATGTTGCGGTGCGTCCAGCCGTGCGCGTGCAGCACGCGCAGCGCGGTCAGTACGTCGGAGGCGACCTCCGCCGCCCGGTACGGCGCCATCGGCTGCTCGGCGAGGAGCGCGGCCAGCGGCCGGGCCATGACGAGCTCGCTGACGATCCACAGCGAGCCGTCCTCCGCGAAGACGTCGAAGACCTGGTCGAGCCGGGGGTGGTCGGGGATCTGCGCGGCCGCCTGGGCCGCCTCGATCGCCCTCCGCAGGGCGGGGTCGGCCGGTCGCCGCGCGGCCCCGGAGCCGTACCCGTCCCCGTACCGCCCGTCCGCGCCCTGCACCTCCGCGTCCACGACCTCCGGCAACGGCACCTGCCGCACCAGGACTTCCTGGCCGCTGTACGTGTCGAAGGCCCGGGTCTCGACGGGCTCGTACTCATCCGAGGAAGGCAGCGGCAGCCGATAGCGGTCGGCGAGCACCCGACCCGCGTAGTCGTCCACGACGCCTCCCCACAGCGCGCTGTTCCCCCGAACACGTCAATTCCGGTCGATTACCGGCCCATTATGGCTGCGTACGGTCCGCGAGCTCTCACGATACGTGGCCTGCTCAGTCCTTGGGGCTGAACGTGTCGAACGCCGTCTTGCGCAGCGTCACGCACGCGTCCGAGTCCCACTCGGCCGTCTTGCAGGTGACCATGATGGCGTATCCGTGCGAGCCGTCGACCTTGAAGCCGCGGTTGAGTATCCGTACCCGCTCGCCGCTCTGGTCGCGCTCGAACTGCCAGTCGGCGACCGTCGGGTACCCCTTGTAGTCGACCTTCTGGATGCCGAGCAGGTGGTAGTTGCTGCTGCTCCCGGCGACCACGCCGGCCAGCTCCAGCCAGGCCTTCCGGGCGTCGTCGGTCGGCTTGGAGTTGAAGTCGACCTGGACGCGCGGGAAGCCGCCGTTGGCGCTGTATATGCCGCCGGAGTTGTCCCCGGCTATGCCGGTGCGGTGGAACCCGGCGGGCATGGCCATGGAGAAGTGGAAGTCGCCGTCGCTGACCATCGAGTACCCGCTGGGCAGGTTGGCGCCCGCCCCGTTGCCCCCGGACGCGGCCCCGGACCCGGGGGTCTGGGGGGAGGAAGAGGTCTTGCCGCCGCTCTGGCCCTGGGTCTGGGTCTGCCCCTGGCCCTGCTGCTGGCCGTTGCCCTGGCCGGTGCCCGTGCCCTGGGTGCCGCCGGTCTTGCCCTTGCCGCTGCCGTCGCCGCCCGCGGTGGCGCCGCTGGACGCCTTGTTGTCGCTCTTGCCGCCCTTGCCCTTGTCGTCGTCGCCACCGCTGAGCGCGACCGCGAGCACCGTCCCGAGCACGGCCAGCGCCGCGACGACCGCGATGATCACCAGCGTCCGGCGCGGGACGACGTCGGTGAGCGGGGCCCGCACCGGTGCGGGCGGCCCGGACGGCGCCGACGGCGCGACGGGCGCCGACCCGGCCCCGGCGACCGGCCTGGCGGCCGTCCGGCCCGCCGCCTTGACCTTCGCCTTCTCCTTGGCCGTGGTCTGCGCGGCCGCCGCCGCGTTCCGCACGGACTTGAACGCGCCGCGCATCCGGTCGGCGGCCGCGTCGGCCACCTCCTTCGCCTTGGCGCCCGCGTCGCCCTTGGGCTCGCCGGGCGCGGGGGGCAGCGCGACGACCCGGGTCACCTCGGACGACACCGGCTCCGGCGCCCGCACGGGCTGCTCCGGGGCGTGCAGCACCTCGGTGAGCAGCGCGCGCGCCGCCTCGTTGTCGAGCCGCTGCTCGGGGTCCTTGGCGAGCAGGCCGTAGATGACCTTCTCCAGGAACGGTCCCGCGTTCGTCGGCGGGTCCACCGGCTCGGTCATCACCGCGGTGAGCGTCGCGATCGCGGAGCCCTTGTCGTACGGCGGGACGCCCTCCACGCACGCGTAGAGCAGGCCGCCTAGCGACCACAGGTCGGCGGCCGGGCCGGGCTTGTGGCCGCGGGCGCGCTCCGGCGAGATGTACGAGGGCGCGCCGACGAGCATGCCCGTCGAGGTGATGGAGGGGTCGCCCTCGACCTGGGCGATGCCGAAGTCGGTGAGCACGACCCGGCCGTCCTCGGCGATCAGCACGTTGGACGGCTTCACGTCGCGGTGCAGGATGCCCTCGCGGTGCGCGGAGCGCAGCACGTCGAGGATGGCGAGCCCGACCTCGGCGGCCCGGCGCGGCGTCAGCACCCCGTCCTCGCGCACCGCTTCGGCGAGCGACTTGCCCTCGACGAGCTCCATGACGATCCACGGCCGGTCGTCCTCGTCCACGACGTCGTAGACCGTGACCGCGCTGGTGTTGCGGATCCGGGCGATCGCCTTGGCCTCACGCAGGGTGCGCGTGATCAGCCGGCGCTTCTCCTCGTCGTCGATGCTGCTGGGAAAGCGCAGCTCCTTGACGGCGACGGTACGGCCCAGCGTCTCGTCGACGGCACGCCAGACCGTGCCCATGCCGCCACGGCCGAGCACATCCCCGAGCCGGTACCGATCGGCCAGGAGTCGTCCCTCGGCTTTCCCGCCGGACCCCTTCCGCTCGTCCCGCTGGGGCTCCCGCGACTGCTCCGCCTCCGACATGCGTCCCCTCTGCGATCCCTGATCCGCGCCCCCACCGACCGCGTTCCGGCCGACGGCTCCCGCAACTTGCCTCGTGAGGCGGCCCGGTTCACCGCTCCGACCTGCTTCTCCTGCCGGGGGTCCGGGGGTTGGCCCCCGGGGGAGCGGCACCCGCCCTGGCAGAGCGTCCATTGTCTCTCACGTCGGGACCAATGATTGTCCCGGGTCCGCCGTCCGCCAAGATGGCTCCGGAAGGGGGACCACCACCATGCCGACACTCCGGGCGCTGCTCGCCATGCCCCTGGCCGTGGTGCTCTGCGGCCTGGGCACACCGGTCCTGCCGGGCGAGCCGGCCCGCCCGGACCGCACCGGCCTGAAAGACCCGCAGGCCACAGCGCTGGCACGGCTGGTCACCGACACAGGTGCCCCGGCCGCCGCCCTGCTCACCGACGACGGCCACCGCGCCCGCTTCGGCACGGCCGGATCCGGGCTCGGCCGCGACGACCGCTTCCGGACGGGCAGCGTCACCAAGTCCTTCGTCGCCACGGTGGTGCTCCAGCTCGCCGCCGAGGGCGGGCTGGACCTCGACGACACGGTGGAACAGCATCTGCCGGGCCTGATACGCGGCCATGGAAACGACGGCCGCCACCTCACCCTGCGCTCCTTGCTCTCCCACACCAGCGGTCTGTTCCCCTACACGGCCGACAGCACCGTCCCGGTTCCACTCACCCCCTCACAAGCCGTCCGCACCGCACTCGCCCACTCCCCCGGGCCGCTCGGCACCTACGCCTACTCCAACACCAACTACGTCGTCCTCGGCATGGTCGTTCAGCAGGTCACCGGCCGTTCGTACGCCGCCGAGGCCGAACGCCGCATCATCACCCCCCTCCGTCTCACCGGCACCTCCTTCCCGGGCGCCCGCACCACGCTCCCCACCCCGCACAGCCGCGCGTACTCCCCCGACGGCCACGACGTCACCGACCTCGACCCGCGCGCGGCGGGCGCCGCCGGTGAGCTCATATCGACGCTCTCCGATCTGAGCCGCTTCTACGCGGCCCTGCTCGGCGGCGCCCTGCTGCCCGCGCCCCAGCAGCGCGAACTGCTCGACACCGCCGCCACCCACGGCGTCTACGGCCTCGGCGTCTACCCGCAGCGGCTCTCCTGCGGCCGCACCGTCTGGGGCCACAACGGGCATATATCCGGCAGCCTGGTCCGCGCGGCGGCCTCCGCCGACGGCCGCCACACCGCCGTTTTCCGTATCAACACGGACATCTCCATGCGCCCCTCCCTCGAACTCTCCCTACTCGAAGCCGAGTTCTGCCCCGCAGCCTCCTAGTGCCGGTTTCTCCCTAGATCGGCACGATGTCCGGCGCCCCCAGCCGCGCCGCGTCCGCCGTCAGGTCGTCCGGCTGGCGCTGCGACTCGCGCTCCGCCTCCACCCGCTTCTCGTAGTGCTCCACCTCCTTCTCGATCTGCTTCGCGTCCCAGCCGAGGACCGGCGCCATCAGCTCCGCGCACTCCCGGGCCGACAGGGTGCCCCGGTCGAAGGTCTCGATGGAGATCCGGGTGCGCCGGGTCAGGACGTCGTCCAGGTGGCGGGCGCCCTCGTGCGAGGCGGCGTAGACGATCTCGGCCCGCAGATAGTCCTCCGCCGCGCCGAGCGGCTCCCCCAGCGACGGGTCGGCCACGATCAGCTCGATGAGGTCCTCGGTCATCGATCCGTACCGGTTCAACAGGTGCTCCACGCGGACCACATGGATCCCGGTGCGGGCGGCGATCCTCGCGCGCGCGTTCCACAGTGCCCGGTAGCCCTCCGCGCCGAGCAGCGGCACGTCCTCGGTGACACAGGCCGCGACCCGCTGGTCCAGGCCGTGCACCGCCTCGTCCACCGCGTCCTTCGCCATCACGCGGTACGTCGTGTACTTGCCGCCGGCGATGACCACGAGACCGGGCACCGGGTGGGCCACCGTGTGCTCGCGGGAGAGCTTGCTGGTGGCGTCCGACTCTCCGGCGAGCAGCGGGCGCAGGCCCGCGTACACCCCCTGGACGTCGTCCCGGGTCAGGGGCACCGCGAGCACCGAGTTGACGTGTTCGAGGAGGTAGTCGATGTCCGCGCTGGAGGCGGCGGGGTGGGCCTTGTCCAGGTCCCAGTCCGTGTCGGTGGTGCCCACGATCCAGTGGCGCCCCCAGGGGATCACGAAGAGCACCGACTTCTCGGTCCGCAGGATGAGCCCGGTCGTGGAGTGGATCCGGTCCTTGGGCACCACCAGATGGATGCCCTTGGAGGCCCGGACGTGGAACTGACCGCGCTCGCCGACCATCGCCTGGGTGTCGTCCGTCCACACCCCGGTCGCGTTCACGATCTGTTTGGCGCGGATCTCGTACTCCCCGCCGCCCTCCACGTCGCGCACCTGCGCCCCGACCACCCGCTCGCCCTCGCGCAGGAACCCGGTCACCCGGGCCCGGTTGGCGGCCTGTGCCCCGTAACTCGCGGCCGTCCGCACCAGCGTGGCCACGAAGCGGGCGTCGTCCATCTGCGCGTCGTAGTACTGCAACGCCCCGACCAGCGCTTCCCTCTTGAGGCAGGGCGCGACCCGCAGGGCGCTGCGGCGCGAGAGGTGGCGGTGGACCGGCAGGCCCCGGCCGTGGCCGGAGGAGACCGACATCGCGTCGTACAACGCCACGCCCGAGCCCGCGTACCACCGCTCCCAGCCCTTGTGCTGGAGCGGGTAGAGGAACGGGACCGGTTTCACCAGGTGCGGGGCGAGGCGCCCCAGGAGCAGCCCGCGCTCCTTCAGCGCCTCGCGGACCAGCGCGAAGTCCAGCATCTCCAGATAGCGCAGCCCGCCGTGGATCAGCTTGCTCGACCGGCTGGACGTGCCCGAGGCCCAGTCCCGCGCCTCGACGATGCCGGTCGAGAGCCCTCGGGTCGCGGCGTCCAGCGCGGTGCCCGCGCCGACCACCCCGCCGCCGACGACCAGCACGTCGAGCTCGCGCTCGGCCATCGCGGCGAGCGCCTCGGCGCGCTGCACCGGTCCCAGTGTCGCTGTCCTCACGGGTGCCTCCCGTTGATCGGGGTGGTCTGGCTCACACACTCGATTCTGGACGCGACCTCCGACATCGGCCACCGCCTGTGGACAACACTCGGACAACCCCGGGCCCGCAATACGGCATAACGGTCATATTTACTCTTAGTCTGACATTGCGTCCGCCCATTCTGTCCACAGGGCTTGCGCTCCATGTCCCCTCCGGTTATGGGAAGGACGGTCACCCGCATGCCCGCAGACCTCGCCGTCATCGGACTCGGCCACTTCGGCCTGCCCCTCGCCCAGGCCGCCGCCGCCGCGGGCATCGAGACCGTCGGCCATGACACCGACCCCCGTGTCCTCGCCGAACTCCGCGCCGGCCGCCCCCCGGTCGACTCCCTGACCGCCGCCGAGCTGCGCCGGATGCTCTCGGGCGGCTTCCGGACCGCCACCGACCCGGCCGAGCTCGGCCGGGTGCGCACCGCCGTGATCTGCGCCCCCACCCCGCTCGGCGCGGACCGCGCCCTGGACCTGACCGCCGTCGCCGACGCGGCCCGTACGCTCGCGGCCCGGCTGCGCCCGCACACCACCGTGATCCTGGAGTCCGCCGCCCACCCCGGCACCACCGAGGACTTCCTGCGCCCGCTGCTCGAAGCGGGCTCGGGGCTGCGGGCCGGGCGCGACTTCCACCTCGCCTACTCCGCCAGCCGCATCGACCCCGGCAACCGCGCGCACGGCTTCGCCACCACCCCCAAGGTCATCGGCGGCCTCACCCCCGCCTGCACCGAGTCCGCCGCCGCGTTCTACGGCCGGATCACCGACAAGGTGGTCCGTGCCCGCGGCACCCGTGAGGCCGAGATGGCCAAGCTCCTGGAGACCAACTACCGCCAGGTCAACATCGCGCTGGTCAACGAGATGGCCGTGCTCTGCCACGACATGGGCGTGGACCTGTGGGACGTGATCCGCTGCGCCGAGACCAAGCCGTTCGGCTTCCAGCCGTTCCGCCCGGGCCCGGGCGTCGGCGGCCACGGCGTCCCGCTCGACCCGACCCCGCTGCCGTACACCGGCCTGCGGATGGTGGGGCTGGCCCGGGAGATCAACGCGCACATGCCGCAGTACGTCATCCAGCGCTCCACCACGCTCCTGAACGAGCACGGCAAGTCCGCCCGGGGCGCGCGCGTGCTGCTGCTCGGCGTCACCTACAAGCCCGACCTCGCCGATCTGGAGGGCTCCCCGGCCGCCGAGATCGCGGGGCGGCTCATCGACCTCGGCGCGGCGGTGAGCTACCACGACCCGCACGTCCCGGACTGGCGCGTGCGCGACCAGCCCGTACCGCGCGCGGACTCGCTCTACGAGGCGGCCGCCCACGCCGACCTCACGGTGTTGCTCCAGCACCACCGCACGTACGACCTCCAGGGGCTCTCGGTCAAGGCCCAGCTGCTGCTCGACACCCGGGGGGTGACGCCCGGGGGCGCCGCCCACCGGCTGTGAAATCCGGTCACCGGCACGCCCACCGGTTGCTACTCTTCGGGTCGCCCGATCGCACAGCCGTGCGCATTCACGGGCTCGTGCGTCCACTTACCTCGGGGGGATCCGAAGATGAGCCAGTCCTTTCCGCCACCGCAGCAGCAGCCCCAGTTCCCGGGCTACGCCCCGGTCCCGCCGCCGGCCCCGGTGCGCGACAACTTCGCCGGCGGGCTGCTGACCGCCATCGCCGCCGCCGTCGTCTGCGCGGGCGTCTACGGCGCGATCGTCGGCGCCACCAAGCACGAGATCGGCTACGCGGCCGTCGGTGTCGGCTTCCTGATCGGCTGGGCCTCGGGCAAGGTCGGCGGGCGCAACCCCGCCCTGCCGGTGCTCGGCGCGGTCCTCGCCCTCGGCTCCGTCTACGCGGGCCAGCTGGTCGGCGAGGCCATCCTCATCTCCAAGCACTTCCCGGTCAGCCTCTCGGAGCTGCTGTTCCAGCACCTCGACGTGGTGAACGAGGCCTGGAAGTCCGACGCCGACCCGATGACGTTCCTGTTCTTCGCCATCGCCGCGATCGCCGCGTTCTCCGGCTCCAAGAAGGCCGCCGCGTAACCGCCGCGGCCCACACGTGAAGGGGCCCGGACCGTCGAAACGGTCCGGGCCCCTTCACGTACGTAGTACGTAGTGGACGTCAGCGCTTGTGCTGCGCGTCCGCCACCGTCACCTCGACGCGCTGGAACTCCTTGAGCTCGCTGTAGCCGGTGGTGGCCATCGAGCGGCGCAGGGCGCCGAAGAAGTTCATCGAGCCGTCCGGGATGTGCGACGGGCCGGTGAGGATCTCCTCGGTGGTGCCCACGATGCCCAGGTCCACCAGCTTGCCGCGCGGCACGTCCTCGTGGACGGCCTCCATGCCCCAGTGGTGGCCCTTGCCGGGCGCGTCCGTGGCACGGGCCAGCGGGGAGCCCATCATCACGGCGTCGGCGCCGCAGGCGATCGCCTTGGGCAGGTCGCCGGACCAGCCGACGCCGCCGTCCGCGATCACGTGCACGTACCGGCCGCCGGACTCGTCCATGTAGTCGCGGCGGGCCGCGGCCACGTCGGCGACGGCGGTGGCCATCGGGACCTGGATGCCGAGCACGTTGCGCGTGGTGTGCGCGGCGCCGCCGCCGAAGCCCACCAGGACGCCGGCCGCGCCGGTGCGCATCAGGTGCAGCGCCGCGGTGTACGTGGCGCAGCCGCCGACGATCACCGGGACGTCCAGCTCGTAGATGAACTGCTTCAGGTTGAGCGGCTCGGCCGCGCCGGAGACGTGCTCCGCCGAGACGGTCGTGCCGCGGATGACGAAGATGTCGACACCCGCGTCCACCACGGCCTTGGAGAACTGGGCCGTGCGCTGCGGCGAGAGCGCGGCGGCGGTGACCACACCGGAGTCGCGCACCTCCTTGATGCGCTGCCCGATCAGCTCTTCCTTGATCGGGGCCGCGTAGATCTCCTGGAGGCGGCGGGTCGCGGCGGCCTCGTCCAGCTGGTCGATCTCGTCGAGCAGCGGCTGCGGGTCCTCGTACCGCGTCCACAGTCCTTCGAGGTTCAGCACGCCCAGACCGCCGAGCTCACCGATGCGGATCGCGGTCTGCGGCGACACGACCGAGTCCATCGGGGCGGCCAGGAACGGCAGCTCGAACCGGTAGGCGTCGATCTGCCAGGCGATCGAGACCTCCTTCGGGTCCCGGGTGCGCCGGCTCGGGACGATGGCGATGTCGTCGAACGCGTACGCCCTACGGCCGCGCTTGCCGCGCCCGATCTCGATCTCAGTCACGTTGTGTGGGCCTTTCCCTCTACGTCTGCGGTCCCAGTATCCCCGACATGTGTGTCCCCGACATACGGGCGAGGGGCGGCCCCCGGAAAACCGGGGGCCGCCCCTCGCTCGGTCCACGCGCGCCTGGGCGTGGTCAGCGCTTGGTGTAGTTCGGCGCCTCGACCGTCATCTGGATGTCGTGCGGGTGGCTCTCCTTGAGGCCCGCCGAGGTGATCCGGACGAACCGGCCGTTCGTCTGAAGCTCCGGGACCGTGCGGCCGCCGACGTAGAACATCGACTGGCGCAGGCCGCCGACCAGCTGGTGGACGACCGCGGAGAGCGGGCCGCGGTAGGGCACCTGGCCCTCGATGCCCTCGGGGACCAGCTTCTCGTCGGAGGCGACGCCCTCCTGGAAGTAGCGGTCCTTGGAGAAGGACTTGCGGTCGCCGCGGGACTGCATCGCGCCGAGCGAGCCCATGCCCCGGTAGGACTTGAACTGCTTGCCGTTGATGAACAGCAGCTCGCCAGGGGACTCCTCGCAGCCCGCCAGGAGCGAGCCGAGCATCACCGTGTCGGCGCCCGCGACCAGGGCCTTGGCGATGTCGCCCGAGTACTGCAGGCCGCCGTCGCCGATGACCGGGACGCCCGCGGCCTTGGCGGCGAGCGAGGCCTCGTAGATGGCGGTGACCTGCGGGACGCCGATGCCGGCGACGACACGGGTCGTACAGATGGAGCCGGGGCCGACGCCGACCTTGATGCCGTCGACGCCCGCGTCGATCAGCGCCTGGGCGCCGTCGCGGGTGGCGATGTTGCCGCCGATGACGTCGACGCCCGCCGAGTTCGACTTGATCTTGGCGACCATGTCGCCGACCAGCCGGGAGTGGCCGTGGGCGGTGTCGACGACGATGAAGTCGACGCCCACCTCGATCAGCGCCTGGGCGCGCTCGTAGGCGTCGCCCGCGACACCGACGGCGGCGCCGACGACCAGGCGGCCGTCCTTGTCCTTGGCCGCGTTCGGGTACTTCTCGGCCTTGACGAAGTCCTTGACCGTGATGAGGCCCTTGAGGATGCCGGCCTCGTCGACGAGCGGCAGCTTCTCGATCTTGTGGCGGCGCAGCAGCTCCATCGCGTCCACACCGGAGATGCCGACCTTGCCGGTGACCAGCGGCATCGGGGTCATGACCTCGCGCACCTGGCGCGAGCGGTCGGACTCGAAGGCCATGTCGCGGTTGGTGACGATGCCGAGCAGCTTGCCCGCCGGGTCGGTGACCGGGACGCCGCTGATGCGGAACTTGGCGCACAGCTCGTCGGCCTCGCGCAGCGTCGCGTCCGGGTGGACCGTGATCGGGTCGGTCACCATGCCGGACTCGGAGCGCTTGACCAGGTCGACCTGGTTGGCCTGGTCCTCGATCGACAGGTTGCGGTGCAGCACGCCCGCGCCGCCCTGGCGGGCCATCGCGATGGCCATGCGCGCCTCGGTGACCTTGTCCATCGCCGCGGACAGCAGCGGGACGTTCACCTTCACGTTCTTCGAGAGGTACGAGGAAGTGTCGATCTGGTCGGGCGCCATGTCGGACGCGCCCGGCAGCAGCAGCACGTCGTCGTATGTCAGCCCGAGCATCGCGAACTTGTCGGGCACTCCGTCGACGTTTGCAGTCATGACACCTTCCCCATGGCCTTGATCGGTGCGGATGTCCATGCTAACGGGCTGGCGCGGTGTCTCATTCCATGAACAAGATCAACCGAATTCTTTGTACGTTCACACGTACGTGACATGGGCAGGCGTACGTGAGGTGGGGCGGACGTACGTGAGGCGGGGTCGGCCTACTGCTCGGCGAGCGCCCGCAGTCGGCTGAGCGCCCGGTGCTGGGCCACCCGGACCGCGCCCGGCGACATCCCGAGCATCTGGCCGGTCTCCTCGGCGGTGAGGCCGACGGCGACCCGCAGCACCAGCAGTTCGCGCTGGTTCTCCGGCAGGTTGGCGAGCAGCTTCTTGGCCCACTCGGCGTCGCTGCTGAGCAGTGCGCGCTCCTCGGGGCCCAGCGAGTCGTCGGGCCGTTCGGGCATCTCGTCCGAGGGCACCGCCGTGGAGCCCGGGTGGCGCATCGCGGCCCGCTGGAGGTCGGCGACCTTGTGCGAGGCGATGGCGAACACGAACGCCTCGAAGGGCCTGCCGGTGTCCCGGTAGCGCGGCAGCGCCATGAGCACGGCGACGCAGACCTCCTGCGCGAGGTCCTCCACGAAGTGGCGAGCATCACCCGGCAGACGGTTCAGCCGGGTGCGGCAGTAGCGCAGCGCGAGCGGGTGAACATGGGCCAGGAGGTCGTGCGTGGCCTGTTCGTCGCCGTCGACGGCACGGTGAACGAGTGCACCGATCACCGTTGGCTCGTCGTCGCGCATCGATCCATGGTGCCCCGGCGTCGCAGAATCCGTGGCACCGCGTCCATAGTTGTGCACCGAAGCGTTATGAGTAGGTGCGCCGGAAGTCATCTCCTGCGCCCTCCCCTCCCGCTCGACCGACTCGTCCCCGAGGAACTCCACACCTTCAAGGATGCGGCATCGCGCGCGAAGCGTCACACGCCGCTCCACGGAGCGGGGGTTCGGACCCGTCCGCCGACGACGGACGGGGATCCGGCGGACCGCTCCGCGGGCCGGTCAGCGCACCAGGCCCCAGCGGAAGCCGAGTGCCACCGCGTGTGCCCGGTCCGAGGCGCCGAGTTTCTTGAACAGCCGCCTGGCGTGCGTCTTCACCGTGTCCTCCGAGAGGAAGAGCTCGCGCCCGATCTCGGCGTTGGACCGGCCGTGGCTCATGCCTTCGAGCACCTGGATCTCGCGCGCGGTGAGCGTGGGCGCCGCGCCCATCTCGGCCGAACGCAGTCTGCGCGGCGCGAGCCGCCAGGTCGGGTCGGCGAGCGCCTGCGTGACGGTCGCGCGCAGCTCCGCGCGCGAGGCGTCCTTGTGCAGATAGCCGCGAGCGCCGGCGGCGACGGCGAGCGCCACCCCGTCGAGGTCCTCGGCGACCGTCAGCATGATGATGCGGGCGCCCGGGTCGGCGGACAGCAGCCGCCGGACGGTCTCCACGCCGCCCAGACCGGGCATGCGTACGTCCATCAGAATCAGGTCCGAGCGGTCGGCACCCCAGCGGCGGAGGACTTCCTCGCCGTTGGCCGCCGTCGTCACACGCTCGACGCCCGGCACGGTCGCCACCGCACGTCGGAGCGCCTCTCGGGCAAGCGGGGAGTCGTCGCAGACGAGGACGGATGTCATGGCCGCCCTCCGCAGCTGATGCGCGTCACCTTGAGCCTCCAGGCTGGTTACGTATCGTCACCTGTGCGATTGACGCTCTCGGACACCTGCCCGAGCGCTTGTTCTTTCAACCGCTCCGCACTCTCAACGACGGTCACTCGAAAGAGTTACGGGTCGGACGGGCACCTTCGGCACTCTACGTGAGGAAGCGTGTGCGCCGGGCGCGCATCGCGGCTCACCCGTCGTTCGCTTGGAGCTATGCCCCATTTAGCGGCTTTTCTTCCCTTTTTCTGGTGTCTGTGGCTAGATTCGCAATGAGTCATATTTACATCTACTTACACCGTAGATGTACGTTCGTCGGTACACCCCGATGATCCGGGGTACCCGGCCCATCCACCTCAGGCACGGCTTCAAGGGGACATGAGCAATGGCAGATTTCTCCCGCCTTCCCGGACCGAACGCCGATCTGTGGGACTGGCAGCTCCTCGCCGCATGCCGCGGGGTCGACAGCTCCCTCTTCTTCCACCCGGAGGGCGAACGCGGCGCGGCCAGGAGTGCGCGCGAGAACTCGGCGAAAGAGGTGTGCATGCGCTGCCCGGTACGCGCCCAGTGCGCCGCGCACGCCCTTGCGGTGCGCGAGCCCTACGGGGTGTGGGGCGGGCTCACCGAGGACGAGCGCGAAGAGCTGATGGGCCGGGCGCGCAACCGGCTGGTGACGGCGGCGGGCGCGGGAGCGGCGGGCGAGCGGGGCCACGGCTAGCGCCGTAGGCACCCCGGATTCGCAGAAACGTTCCTGCGCCGGATGGCGCAGCCTCGGAGCGGGTGGCGCGCGCCCGGCCGCCCGTCGTTCAGTTGCGGGCGGCCGCTCCGGCGAGCTGGTCCAGGGTGGCCGCGACGGCCGGGACCCGGGCCAGGTCGGGCAGGGTGAGCGCGACGATCTCGCGCTCCACGGCGGGCTCCACCGTGACCGTACGGGCACCCTTAGGGCGCACCGAGGCGATCGCCAGCTCCGGCAGCACCGCGACCCCGAGCCCCGCCCCGACCAGGCCGATCACCGCCGGATAGTCGTCGGTGGCGAAGTCGATGCGCGGGGTGAAGCCGGACTCCTCGCAGACGTCGACCAGTTGGCGCCGGCAGCGCGGGCAGCCCGCGATCCACGGCTCGTCGGCGAGGTCGCGGATGTCGACCGTGCCGCTCTCGGCCAGCCGGTGCCCTTCGGGGACGAGCCCGACCAGCCGGTCGATCAGCAGCGGCCGGACAACCAGGTCGTCCCACTCCTCCGCGGTGGCCGCCCCGTACCGGAAGGCGAGCGCGATGTCGCAGTCGCCCTCGCGCAGCATCTCCACCGAGCGCGGCGGCTCGGCCTCGACCAGGGAGACGCGGGTGCCGGGGTGGGCGGCGCGCAGCGCGGCCAGCGCGCTGGGCACCAGGGTGGAGGAGCCGCTGGGAAAGGAGACGAGCCGGACCCGGCCCGCGCGCAGGCCCGCGATGGCCGCGACCTCCTCCTCGGCGGCGGTGAGGCCCGCGAGGATGCCGGAGGCGTGCCGCACCAGGACCTCGCCGGCCTGGGTGAGCCGGGTCTCGCGGCCGGTGCGGATGAGCAGCGGGGTGCCCGCGGACGTTTCGAGGGCCTTCATCTGCTGGCTGACGGCGGGCTGGGTGCAGCCGAGCTCGCGCGCGGCCGCCGAGAAGGAGCCGGTGGCGGCGACGGCGCGCAGGACGCGGAGATGACGGGCCTCGATCACCTTGCGAGCATAAGGGGTACTTGGAGATCGCGCGGGATATCGAGTAGCTGCTTTGAGACAGTTCGGGTTAGCGTGCGCCTCATGAAGCTTCTGTCAGTGAACGCGGGGCGGGCCACGGTCGTCGACTACACCGACGCCGAGGGCGGCCTCACCGGCATCGGCAAGCGCCCGGTGGAGGGCTCCGTACGGGTCTTCCGGCCCGGCCCCAAGGGCGTGGGCGCCAGCGGGGTCGCGGGCGACGACGTGTGCGACAAACGCCACCACGGCGGCGACCACCAGGCGGTCTACGCCTACGCGCGCGAGGACCTCGACACCTGGGAGAAGGAGCTGGGCCGCGAGCTGCCCGGCGGGACCTTCGGCGAGAACCTGACCACGTACGGCATCGACGTCAGCGACGCCCGGATCGGCGAGCGCTGGCGGATAGGGGCCGACGTGCTCCTGGAGGTGTCCTGCGCGCGCATTCCCTGCCGTACGTTCGCGGGCGCCGTGGGCGAGCAGGGCTGGGTCAAGCGGTTCACCCAGGCCAAGGCGCCCGGTGCCTACCTCCGGGTGATCGAGGAGGGCGAGATCCGCGCGGGCGACGCGATCGAGGTCGTCCACCGGCCCGCGCACGAGGTGTCGGTGGCGTTCTGGTTCCGCGCCTTCACCACCGAACGGGAGCTGCTGCCGCGCACCCTGGCGGCGGGCGAGGCGATGCGTCCGTCGGACCACGACACCGTGCGCAAGTACCTGGAGCGGCAGGCCGCCGGGACGGCCTCCTGAGCGGACAGGGCGTCACACCGCTGTCACCTGTGGGCATTAACGTGCGCGTATGACGACTGCACTGATTACGGGAGCTACGGCGGGAATCGGGGCCGCGTTCGCGCGACGGCTGGCCAGGGACGGGCACGACCTGGTGCTGGTGGCCCGTGACGGCAAGCGGCTGCGCGAGCAGGCCACCGAGCTGCACGACCGGCACGGCGTGGAGGTCGACGTGCTGGTCGCCGACCTGTCCACGGAGGACGGCATCGCGGCGGTCGAGAGCCGGCTCGCGGAGCCCCGCAAGCCGGTCGACCTGCTGGTCAACAACGCGGGGTTCGCCAACAAGGGCCGCTATCTCGACGTGTCCATGGCCGACGAGCTCAAGATGCTGAAGGTGCACATCGAGGCGGTGCTGCGGCTGACGTCGGCCGCGACCGAGGGCATGCGCGAGCGCGGGCGCGGCGGGGTCGTCAACGTCGCCTCGGTCGCCGCCTTCGTGCCGCGCGGGACCTACGGCGCGTCCAAGGCGTGGATCGCGCAGTTCACCCAGGGCGCGGCGCGCGACCTGGCCGGTTCCGGGGTGCGGCTGATGGCGCTGTGCCCGGGATTCGTACGGACGGAGTTCCACCAGCGGGCCGGGATGGGCACCGACAACATCCCCGGCTGGCTGTGGCTGGACGCCGACAAGCTGGTGACGGCGGCGCTCGCCGACCTCGCGCGCGGGAAGACGCTCTCGATCCCGGACCCGCGCTACAAGGCGCTGATGGGCGTGGTGAAGCTGGCCCCGCGCGGTCTGCTGGGCGGCGTCACGTCCCGGACGGGCCGCAAGTACGGGCCCAAGTAAGGCGGTTGGCCCCTTTGGTCGGGTCGTCCGCGCCGAGCGGGAGCTCGGACGTCGTGCCGTCGCTCCAGGTCACCCGGACCGTGTGACCCTCGACCCGGACGTCCGCGACCAGGTCGGACAGCGGGGCCGGGTGCTCCTCTCCCGTGAGCGAGGCGAGCGCGACGAAGACGGACGGGCCGTCCCCGGTGGCCCCGTCGAGCACGGCCACCTGTGAGCACGGGCCGAACAGCGTGGATTCGGCTGCCGCCACGCGCGCGTGGGGCTCGTACCCCTCGACGGCGTGCAGTTGGCCGGTCTCGTCCGTGTGGGTGACGGCCCACCCCGTCTGGCGCACCCGGGTGCCGGGCGGGGCCCCGTCGACCAGGTGGGCGCGGACCTCGGCGCGGCCGTGGACGAGGGTGCCCGAGACGATCCGTACGCCGGGCAGCGGCCGGGTGGCGGAGGCGGCCCAGCCGGGACCGTGGCCGACGGGCTCGGCGGGCCCCCGGGCCGTGACCGTGCCGTCGTCCAGGACGAGCCCGAAGTGGTTGTCGCGCACACCGGCCGAGACCGGGCCGGTGCGCGTCGAGTACGCGAACCGGGCGTAGCAGGGGTCGTCCTCGGCATCGCTGTGGCTGTTGGCGCCGTGATTGTGGAGGCGTACGAGGCCGTCCGAAGCGGTGGACTGGATCAGGGTGTTGGGCGGGCGCAGGACCACCGCCGCGTCCCCTTGCTCCACCGGCAGCGGCTCCTCCACGGCCGTCCACACCGGGTGCTCCGGCGGCATGAGCAGACCGAGGAATCCTTTCGCCGCCCAGTACGGGGACGCCGGGCCCGAATAGCTCTGCACGATCGGCGGGTACGGGCCGTGCCAGCCCAGGGTGAGCAGGCCCCGCTCGTCGACCGCGCCCCGGCCGGGCCCGCGGTCCGTGAAGTACCGCAGCGCGCCGGAGGCCAGGCGGCGGGTGGCGCCGGGGGTGAGCGGGGTGTGGCCGGTGAGCGCGCCCAGCCAGGGGGCCGCGGCGGCGGCGAAGCGGTAGGTGAGGGAGCGCCCGTACGACATCGGCGCGCCGTCGGCTCCGAACATCCGGGTGTACCCGTCGAGATGGGCGTGCAGCCGGGGGCCGTAGCGGTCGAGGAGTTCCCGGTCGTCACCCAAATGAGCGTGCAGGACGGGATAGAAATGGAGCGCCCACCCGTTGTAGTGGTCGAAGGAGCGGTTGGGGCCGTCGCTGTACCAGCCGTCGCCGAGGTACCACTGATCGACGTGTTCCAGCGCGCGTTGGACGGTGGCCGCGGCGCGGTCGGTCTCGATCTCGGCGTCCTGGAGGAATCCGGCGACGGTGAGGCCGAAGAACCACCAGTTGTTGTCGACGGGCGAAGGGCCGAGGGCGGGCAGCAGCCAGTCGACGATCCGCTGGCGCACGCGGTCGTCGAGCCCGTCCCACAGCCAGGGGCGGGTGAGGCGCAGCCCGAGGGCGACGGAGGCGGACTCGACGACGGCCTGGCGCACCTCGGCCATCCGGGGCCACGCGTCGGGGGCGCCGCTGCCCAACTCCCTTGTGGACAGCGGGTGTTCGGTGCCGGATGCCAGGCCGTCGGCATAGCGGTCGAGGTGGCCGTGCGGATCGTCGCCGTGCGCGCCCGCGATCCGCAGCGCGGCCAGCAGCCAGGTGCGGGCGTACCCTTCGAGGCCGTCGGAGCGGGGCCCGGACCAGCTCGGGCGCTCGCCCGGCAGGTTGATCAGGCCGTGGCGCGGTGAGGCGAAGGGGCGTACGGCGAGCAGGAGTTGGTCGGCCGTGCGCTCCCAGTGGGCGCGGGTCCAGCCGGTGTACGGGCTGAGCTCATGGTTGTGGGGCTCCTGGTCACCGAGCCCACGGTCGCTGAGCTCATGGTTTCGCAGCCCACGGTCGCCGGGCCCACGGTTCACAGGCGGTGTCGGCATGGCGTGCTCCCCCCCTCGCGTGTCATGTGACTGCCGGCCGGGGTTCCGGAGTCCGGAATGTAGGGCTCTGGCTGATCGAACGTCAATGGAGTCGGACCGATTGATCGAAACCCTCGCCGTTCGATCACGGTGCATTAGGGTCGTGGCCCCGGGAGACCGGTCGCCACACCGCGAGCCGGACCGCGACCACACTGCGAGGGGGACTGCCGCCGTGCGAGAGAGTGCTGCTGAACGTCACGACCGACTGCTGGAGCTGGTGCGCCGACGCGGCTCGGCCCGGGTCTCCGACCTGGCGGGCCAGTTGGGCGTCTCCCCCGTGACCGTGCGCCGGGACGTGGAGGCGCTGGCCGTGCGGGGCCTGCTCGACCGGGTGCACGGCAAGGTCTCCTGGCCGCACCAGGAGGGCGCGCCCGGGACACCCGCGCCGGGCGGTCACGGCGGCCGCGAGCTGGTGCTCGGCATGATCGCACCCAACGCCACGTACTACTTCGCCGAGGTCATCCGGGGTGCGCACGAGGCGGCAGCCGCCGCAGGGGCGCGGCTGATCCTGCGGATCTCGGACTACCGGCCGCAGGAGGACGCGGCCCGGGCCGCCGGGCTGCTGGCCGCCGGGGCGGAGGGGCTGCTGGTCGCGCCGGGCTGGAAGGAGCCGCACGACCCGGCCGAGCACGGGCGGTGGATCACCGAACTGCCCGTCCCCACCGTGCTCCTGGAGCGGCGCGGGGTGCCCGGCGGACCCCTGGACGACCTGGACCGGGTCTGCTCGGACCACGGACACGGGGTGCTCCTGGCCGTACGGCATCTGACCGGGCTCGGGCACCGGGCGCCGCTCCTGGTGGCCCGGGCCGACAGCCCGACGGCGATGGCGGTGCGCGCCGGATACCGGCACGCGCTGGACGCGCTGGGGCTCGCGGCGCCGTGCCCGGTGATCGACTCGGTCCCGGCGGAGGCGGATCCGGCGGGGTTCGAGGCGGCGGTGGGGGCACTGCTCGCGGCCGTGCGGGCCGGGGAGGCGACGGCGGCCCTGGTCCACAACGACGTGGACGCGATCCGGATCGCCCAGCGGCTGGGCGAACTGGGCGTCCGGGTGCCGCAGGACCTGGCGCTCGTGGCGTACGACGACGAGGTGGCGGCGCTCGCGGACATCCCGCTGACGGCGGTGGCGCCGCCCAAGCACGAGGTGGGGCGGTTTGCGGCGCAGCTGCTGATCGAGCGGCTGCGCGGGGCCCCGGCGGGGCCGGACGGGCAGCCGCGCCGCCATGTGGACCTGCTGCCCCGGCTGCGCGTGCGGTCCTCGTGCGGGGGGCCGGGGGCGGGCGCGGCCGTCGGCACGGCGAGCCCCGAACGGCAAGTGGTCTAGACCTCCAGCTCCTTCAACCCTCGGTTCGATCATTTTTCGATCAATCGAAATTTCGCTCTTGACTTCGGTCAGGACCGGCTCAAGGATCGCGGCCATCGCCTCGTCCCCTCACGTTCAGGAGCCCTTCCGTGAGCCGCAGTTGGACCAGATCGAACGCCGCCGCCTCCGCACTCTCCGCCGTCACCGCCCTCGCCCTGCTCACGGCCTGCGGGGGCGGTGACGGCGACTCCTCCGACGCGGGCAAGGGCACCGCCGACAAGCCCGTCAGCCTGACCTTCTGGGCGTGGCAGAAGGGGTCGAAGGACGTCGTGGACGCCTTCAACGCCTCGCACAAGAACATCCGGGTCAAGTTCGAGGAGATACCGTCCGGCAACGCCGGCGGCTACGCCAAGATCTCCAACGCCGTGAAGGCGGGCAACGCCCCGGACCTGGTCGCCGTCGAGTACCCGATGCTCCCCGAGTTCGTCAGCCAGGGCGCGCTCCAGGACATCGGCCCGTACCTGACCGACGACGTGCGGAGGAAGTTCCTGCCGCAGGCGGTCGACCTCACCACGCTGGGCGGCAAGAGCTGGGCCGTACCGTTCGACGCCGCGCCCCAGACGTACTTCTACCGCAAGGACTTCTTCGAGAAGAACCGGATCGAGGTGCCGAAGACCTGGGCGGAGTTCCGTACCGCCGCCCAGAAGGCGAAGGAGGCCGACCCGAAGGCGCGGATCGCGACCTTCATGCCGGACGACCCCACCACGTTCGAGGCGATGGCCTGGCAGGCCGGCGCCCAGTGGTTCAAGGCCGAGGGCGACACCTGGAAGCTCAACACCTCGGACGCCGCCACCGACAAGGTCGCCGACTACTGGCAGGGGCTGATCGACGACAAGCTCGTCCAGACGGCCGTCTCCTTCAGCCCGGAGTGGACGGCCGCGCTCAAGGACGGCTCGACCGTCGGCTACCTCGGCGCCTCCTGGGGCGCGGGCGTCCTCAAGTCGACCCTGCCCGACCAGAGCGGCAAGTGGGGCATCGCACCGGTGCCCACCTGGGACGGCAAGCCCGCCAGCGGCATGCTCGGCGGCTCCACCTGGGCGGTGACCAAGGGCAGCGACAAGGCCGCGGCGGCCGTCGAGTTCGCCACCTGGATGTCGACCACCGAGGACGGTGTCAGGGCGCGGATCGCCCCGGGCACGTCCAGCGCCTTCCCGGCCGACGTCTCGCTGCGCCCGGCCGCCAAGAAGGCCTTCGACGCCGGGTTCTACGGCGGCCAGGACATCTACGGCCTGTTCGACGCGGCGGGCGCCTCGATCAACCCCCGCTGGAGCTGGGGCCCGACCACCGGCACCACCAACACCACACTCAAGGACCAGTTCGGCAAGGTCCCCGGCGGCTCGGTCACCGTCAAGGGCGCGGTGGAGGCGGCCCATGACGCGACCGTCGCCGAGCTGAAGAAGCGCGGGCTGAAGGTCGAGGGCTGACCGTGGCAGCGAAGGCCCGGACCAGCCGCCGCACGGGCGCCGCCGCCGGCGTCCTGCTCGCCCCCTTCTTCGTCCTGTTCACCGCGGTGACGGTGGTGCCGATCGGATACGCCCTCTGGCTGAGCCTGTTCACCGAGAAGCAGTCGGGGCTGGGTTTCGGCGGCGCCGAGTCCGTCTTCAGCGGGCTCGACAACTACACCGCCGCCCTGGGCGACCGGGCCTTCCGCGACGGCTTCTGGATCCTGCTCGGCTACTGCGCCGTCTACATCCCCCTGATGGTCGGCGGGGCGCTCGCCCTCGCCCTGCTGCTCGACTCAGGGCTCGCAAGGGCCCGCCGCTTCTTCCAGCTGGCGCTCTTCCTGCCGCACGCCGTGCCGGGCATCATCGCCGCGCTGATCTGGGTGTACCTCTACACGCCCGGCCTCAGCCCGGTCGTGCGGGCCATGGACTCCGGCGGCATCGGCTTCAGCTTCTTCTCCTCCGGCGGCTCCCTCCCCTCCGTGGTCAACATCGCGCTGTGGGAATGGCTCGGCTACAACATGGTGATCTTCTACGCGGCCCTCCAGGCCATCGACCGCTCCGTCCTGGAGGCGGCCACGGTGGACGGCGCGGGCGCCTGGCGCACCGCGTTCAGCATCAAGATCCCGCTGGTCCGGGCCTCGTTGGGGATGGTCGCGCTGTTCACCGTCATCGGCTCGCTCCAGCTGTTCACCGAGCCGCTGATCCTCAACCAGGGCTCCGGCTCGGCGGTCACCTCCACCTGGACGCCCACCATGTACGCCTACACCGCGGCGTTCGCCCGCAACGACTACGGCCTGGCCGCCGCCGCGGCCGTCCTGCTCGCCCTCGCCGCGGCGCTGCTCTCCTTCGCCGTCACCCGCCTCACCACCCGGAAGGGGGCGCGGGCATGACCGCCCCGGCCACCACCTCCGCCGAGACGCCCGCACTCGCCGGGCCCGCTCCCCGTACCGCGACAACCGTCCGTACGAAAGCGGCGCCAGCGCCCGGACGCTGGCTCTCCAGGACGGCGGTCAACGGCGTGCTGCTGCTCTCCGTCGCCTACACCCTCTTCCCCCTCGTCTGGCTGGTCACCGCCGCCACCAAGGACACCGGCGGGCTGCTCTCCGGCGACGCCTTCTCCTTCGAGGGCTTCGACCTCGGCCACAACCTCTCCGAGCTGGCGTCCTACAACGACGGCGTCTATCTGCGCTGGTACCTCAACTCCCTGCTGTACGCGGGCGGGGGCGCGGTCGTCTGCGCGCTGATCAGCACCGCCGCCGGGTACGCCTTCGACAAGTACGACTTCCGGGGCAAGGAGAAGCTGTTCGGGGTGGTCCTGCTCGGCGTGCTCGTGCCGTCCACCGCGCTGGCGCTGCCGATGTATCTGCTCGCCAGCAAGACCGGCCTGGTCAACACCTACTGGTCGGTGCTCGTCCCGGTCCTGGTGAACCCCTTCGGGGTCTACCTCTCCCGGGTGTTCAGCGCGAGCCATATCCCCGACGAGGCGCTGGAGGCCGCGCGGATCGACGGGGCGGGCGAGCTGCGCGCCTTCTGGTCGATCGGGCTGCGCATGGTCATGCCCGGGTTCGTCACCGTGTTCCTCTTCCAGTTCACCGCGATCTGGAACAACTTCTTCCTCCCCCTGGTGATGCTCTCGGACCAGAAGCTCTTCCCGCTGAGCCTCGGTCTGTACGCGTGGAACTCCAACACCCACGCCGAGCCCTCCTTCTACCCCCTCGTCGTCACCGGCTCCCTCCTCGCCGTCCTCCCCCTCGTCGTCGCCTTCGTCGCCCTCCAGCGGCACTGGAAGGCGGGCCTCACGGCAGGCGGCGTCAAGTGACCGGACGGACGCACAGCCGGTTACCCATGGACGACCGGTTACCCATGGACAACGCCCCCGTGAGGAGCCCGAGTTCCACCATGCACCACGCCACTGACAACCGCCCCGCCGCCCTCCTCGCCATGGGCCCCGGGATCGCCGAACGCCTGCTCGCGGAGCGGCACCGCACCCGCCTCGCCGCGCTCGCCCGCACCGACCCCGACCTCGTCGCCCACGAGCTCGTCGCGCCCGCGCCGGCCGTGGCGGCGGCGCTGGCCGAGGCCGACGTACTGCTGACCTGCTGGGGCGCGCCGCCGCTCACCGCCGAGGTGCTGGCCTCGGCGCCCCGGCTGCGGGCCGTGGTGCACGCCGCCGGTTCGGTGAAGCACCACATCACCGAGGCATGCTGGGAGCGGGGCATCGCGGTGACCTCGGCGGCGGCGGCCAACGCGCTGCCGGTCGCCGAGTACACGCTGGCCGCGATCCTCTTCGCGGGCAAGCGCGTCCTGGCCTCGGCCCGGCGGTACGCGGAGCTGCGCGCCCCGCACGACTGGCTGCGCGAGGGCGACGGCACCGGCAACTACCGGCGGACGGTCGGCCTGGTCGGCGCCTCCCGGATCGGCCGCCGGGTGATCGATCTGCTGCGCCCGTTCGACTTCCGGGTGCTGCTGCACGACCCGTACGTGGACGCGGCCGAGGCGGCCCGGCTGGGCGTCGAGCTCGTCGCCCTGGACGAGCTGTGCGCCCGCAGCAGCGTCGTCTCCGTCCACGCGCCGCAGCTCCCGGCCACCGAGCGCATGATCGGCGCCCGTCAGCTCGCCGCGATGCCGGACGGGGCCACCCTGATCAACACCGCGCGCGGCTCCCTGGTGGACGAGGCCGCCCTGCTCGGCGAGCTCCTGACCGGCCGCCTCCATGCCGTACTGGACGTCACCGAGCCCGAACTCCCGCCCCGCGAAAGCCCGTTGTACGGCCTGCCCAACGTGCTGCTCACCCCGCACATCGCCGGGTCGCTCGGCAACGAGCTGCACCGGATGGCGGACCTGGCGCTGGACGAGGTGGAGCGGTTCGCGGCCGGGGCGCCCTTCGCGGACCCGGTCCACGCGGCGGCCCTGCGCCACTCGGCCTGACCTCGGCCTGAGCGGCGCCACTCGGCCGACCGTGCCCGACCGGCCTGGCCTGGTCAAATCACACTAAACTGGACGTATTCCCATGTGGATGGCAGCCCAACCGCAGCCCGACCACCGCCCATCGCCACGCAGGGAGACGTCATGAAATTCGCACAGATTATCGACTTCAAGACCGAGCGGTACGACGACCTGGACCGGCTCATGGACCGCTGGGTCGAGCAGACCAAGGGCAAGCGGACCGCCACCCGCGGCCTCATCGGCAAGGACCGCGCCGACGGGTCGCACTTCGTCGAGGTCGTCGAATTCCCCTCGTACGACGAGGCCATGGCGAACTCCAAGCTCCCGGAGACGAACCGCATCTTCGAGGAGATGGTGGCTCTCTGCGACGGCATGCCCACCTTCACCGACCTCGACGTGGTCCGCGACGAGCAGTTGAACGCCGCAACCGTCCGCCGGTTCTTCCACGAGATCGCCGTCGGGGGCAACCTCGACGCCATCGACGAGGTGTTCGCGGCCGACTACGCCGACCACGACATCATCAAGGACGAGGAGACCGTCGTCGGGTCCGAGGGCATCCGCAGCGACGTCACGGGGTGGCGGAACGCGTTCGAGTTCACCTTCTCGCTCGACCGGCAGATCTGCGAGGGCGACGACGTGGTGACGCTGTGGACCTGGACGGGCACCCACAAGGGCGACTTCATGGGCATCGCGCCCACCGGCAAGGTGTGCACGATGACCGGCACCACGGTCTTCCGCTGCAAGGACGGCAAGATCCAGGAGGGCTGGTGGCACGAGGACGCGCTGGGTCTGATGAAGCAGCTCGGCGCCGTCTGAGACACGTACGTACAGCCGCCTGAGACACGTACGTACGCCTGAGGCCCCTGCCCACAACGGGGAAGGCCCCCGCCCCCGGAAAGATCCGGAAGCGGGGGCCTTCACACGTCGTGGGACGTCAGTGCGTCACACCAGGTCAGTGGCTGTGGCCGTGACCGTGGCCGTGACCGGCGTCGCCCTCGTCCTCGGCCGGCTTCTCGACGACCAGGGTCTCGGTCGTGAGCAGCAGGGAGGCGATGGAGGCGGCGTTCTCCAGGGCGGAGCGCGTCACCTTGACCGGGTCGATGACGCCGGCCTTGACCAGGTCGCCGTACTCACCGGTGGCGGCGTTGAAGCCGTTGCCCTTCTCCAGCTCCGCCACCTTCGAGGTGATGACGTAGCCCTCGAGGCCGGCGTTCTCGGCGATCCAGCGCAGCGGCTCGACGGCGGCGCGGCGGACGACCGCGACACCCGTGGCCTCGTCGCCGGCCAGGCCGAGGTTGCCCTCCAGGACCTTGACGGCGTGGACGAGCGCGGAGCCACCACCGGAGACGATGCCCTCCTCGACCGCGGCGCGGGTCGCGGAGATGGCGTCCTCCAGACGGTGCTTCTTCTCCTTCAGCTCCACCTCGGTGGCGGCGCCGACCTTGATCACGCACACGCCGCCGGCCAGCTTCGCGAGGCGCTCCTGGAGCTTCTCGCGGTCCCAGTCGGAGTCCGTGGACTCGATCTCGGCCTTGATCTGCGCGACGCGGCCGACGACGTCCTCGTGGTTGCCGCCACCGTCGACGATGGTCGTGTCGTCCTTGGTGATCGTGACGCGGCGGGCCGAGCCCAGCACGTCCAGACCGGCCTGGTCGAGCTTGAGGCCGACCTCCTCGGCGATGACGGTGGCACCGGTGAGGGTGGCCATGTCCTGGAGCATCGCCTTGCGGCGGTCGCCGAAGCCCGGGGCCTTGACGGCCACGGCGTTGAACGTGCCGCGGATCTTGTTGACGACCAGGGTGGAGAGGGCCTCGCCCTCGACGTCCTCGGCGATGATCAGGAGCGGCTTGGAGGAGCCGGCCTGGATGACCTTCTCCAGGAGCGGCAGCAGGTCCTGGATCGAGGAGATCTTGCCCTGGTTGATCAGGATGTACGGGTCGTCGAGGACGGCCTCCATACGCTCCTGGTCGGAGACCATGTACGGGGAGAGGTAGCCCTTGTCGAAGGCCATGCCCTCGGTGAACTCCAGCTCCAGGCCGAAGGTGTTGGACTCCTCGACGGTGATGACACCGTCCTTGCCGACCTTGTCCATCGCCTCGGCGATGAGCTCGCCGACCTGGCTGTCCTGCGCGGAGAGCGCGGCCACGGCGGCGATGTCGGACTTGTCCTCGATCGGACGGGCGGTCGCGAGGAGCTCCTCGGACACGGCCTTGACGGCCGCGTCGATGCCCTTCTTCAGGGCGGCCGGGGAGGCGCCGGCGGCGACGTTGCGCAGGCCCTCGCGGACCAGCGCCTGGGCCAGCACGGTGGCGGTGGTGGTGCCGTCACCCGCGATGTCGTTGGTCTTGGTCGCCACCTCCTTCACGAGCTGGGCGCCCAGGTTCTCGTACGGGTCGTCGAGCTCGACCTCGCGGGCGATCGTGACACCGTCGTTGGTGATGGTGGGGGCGCCGAACTTCTTGTCGATGACGACGTTGCGGCCCTTGGGGCCGATCGTCACCTTCACCGTGTCGGCAAGCTTGTTGACGCCGCGCTCAAGGGCGCGACGGGCGTCCTCGTCGAACTTCAGGATCTTCGCCATGGGAGCGGTTCAGCCCTCTCGGAAAACTCGGGATTACGAAAACTGCGCCCCTCGCCGCCCGGCTGTCAGCGGGGTGGCCAGGGGCGCAGTTCAGAAGCATTCGCTTCGAGATGAATTACTTCTCGATGATCGCGAGCACGTCGCGAGCCGAGAGGACGAGGTACTCCTCGCCGTTGTACTTCACCTCGGTGCCGCCGTACTTGCTGTAGAGCACGACGTCACCGACGGCGACGTCGAGCTCGACGCGCTTGCCGTCCTCGACCCGGCCCGGGCCCACGGCCAGGACGACGCCCTCCTGGGGCTTCTCCTTGGCGGTGTCCGGAATGACCAGGCCGGAGGCCGTGGTCTGCTCGGCGTCGAGCGGCTGGACCACAATGCGGTCCTCGAGCGGCTTGATGGCAACCTTGGAGCTGGCGGTCGTCACGATCCGACCTCCCCCTTCGGAGATCTCACGGGGTTAACTGTCTGAGGTGGCGACCAGGTGGATCCGTCGTCGCGGGTGCCGGACCTGCCCGTCGCTGTGTTGGCACTCTCCGGTGGGGAGTGCCAGAGCCGAGACTAGGACGGCGATTAGCACTCGGTCAAGCGGAGTGCCAAGCCGCGGGCCGTGGCGGCCGAATTCCGACGGGTCCGGGGCGGCCCTCGCGGGCGGCGCCGACGAAGAATTCACCTGTCCGGTTCGTCCGGACCCCTGTGGACTTTGCGACACGACTCCTTCGGGAGAACCCTCGCCATCCGGGCGAAAGGGTCCTTAGGGTCGAGCCGATGAGGACGATGCGTACGGATACGGGAGCGGGGTCCCGGACGGACGACCGCAGCGAGCCCCTCGTGGAGGGGCCGGGGCGGGCGCTGGCGTCCGCGCGCCGCCGCACCGAGGCGCTGCTGCTCGCGCTGGTCGTGGTCGTCACGGTCGGCGGCCACGCGTGCGTCTCGGCGGCGCTGACCGGCGGGATCCCGCGCGCCACCGCCGAGTTCGCGGTGAGCATGACGCTGATCTCGCTGGCCGGGCATCTGACCGTACGCAGGTTCGCGGCGTACGCGGACCCGCTGATCCTCCCGCTGGCGGTGCTGCTGTCCGGGCTCGGCCTGGTGCTGCTGTACCGGCTCGACCCGGCGTACGCGAAGGCGTTCAAGTCGGCGCCGACCGCGCCGGGGCAGCTGGTGTGGACGGTGATCGGGTTGGCGGGCTGTCTGCTGACGGTGGCGCTGCTGCGCGACCACCGCCGCCTCCAGCGCTACATCTACGTCTCGATGGTGGTGGCGCTGGTCCTGCTGATGGCCCCGTCGTTCTTCGGCGCGGACACGTACGGCGCCAAGCGCTGGATCTTCCTGGGTCCGTTCTCGCTCCAGCCCGGCGAGTTCGTGAAGATCATGATCACGGTGTTCTTCGCGGGCTATCTGGTGGTCCACCGCGACTCGCTGGCGCTCACCGGCCGCAAGGTCCTGGGCGTCCGGCTGCCGCCCGGCCGCCAGATGGCGCCGCTGGTGGCGATCTGGGTGCTGAGCCTGCTGGTGCTGGTCTTCGAACGCGACCTGGGTACGTCGCTGATCTTCTTCGGCCTCTTCGTGGTCATGCTGTACGTGGCGACCGAGCGCACCAGCTGGATCTTGTGCGGGGTGCTGATGGCGGCGGTCGGGGCGTACGTGGTCGGCTCGACCGAGCCGCACGTCAAGGGCCGGATCGAGGCCTGGCGGCACCCCTTCGACATCTTCCTGCCGCCGGACAGGCGCCCGCCGGGCCTGGTCTCCGACCAGCTGGCGCAGGGCCTGTTCAGCTTCGGCAGCGGCGGGATGACCGGCACGGGCCTGGGCGAGGGCCACCCCGAGCTGGTCGGCTTCGCGGGCCGCAGCGACTTCATCCTGACGACGGTCGGGGAGGAGCTGGGCATGGCCGGGGTGATGGCGGTGCTCCTGCTGTACGGCCTGCTGGTCCAGCGGGGTCTGCGGACGGCCCTGGCGGCCCACGACGCGTTCGGAAAGCTGCTGGCGACGGGCCTGGCGGCGGCGCTGGCCCTCCAGGTGTTCGTGGTGGTCGGCGGTGTGACGGGCCTGATCCCCCTCACGGGCAAGGCGCTCCCGTTCCTGGCGAAGGGGGGTTCGTCGCTGGTGGCGAACTGGGTGATGGTGGCGCTGCTGATCCGGGTGAGCGACAGTGCGGGTCGGAGACGTGCGGGGTGATCCTTGCGGGGGTGCGCTTCGTCTGCGGGTGATCGGTGGCTGGTCGCGCAGTTCCCCGCGCCCCTTGAATGCCGCTGCGCGCATTCAAGGGGCGCGGGACCGCGCGAGCACGGTTCAGACGTAATCCTCCAGCCGCGCCACCGCATACCCCTTGTCCGTGATCACCTTCATCACCTGCCGGATCATGTCCGGCATCGTCCCCTTCCAGTCCCCCCGCCCCCGGAAGTGCGTGAGCACGATGTCCCCGGGGTGCAGATCGCGGTCCCACTCGCGCCACTCCATGTGGTCGGGGAACGCCTCCGCCGCCCACAGCGGCACCGCCTTGACCCCGCACGACTGGGCCGCGCGCAGGGTGTCCTCGTTGTAGTTGCCGTACGGCGGCCGGAACAGCCGGGGCCGCTTGCCCGCCCACTTCTCGATCTTGTCCTGCTGGTCGCAGATCTCGTGCCGCTGCTCCTCGTACGAGAGCCCGGGCATATAGCGGTGGTTGAGCGTGTGGTTGTTGAGCGTGACGCCCAGCCCCTGCATCCGCTTGAAGTACGGGTAGTCGGTGCGGACGAGGTAGTCACTGAGGAACGCGCTGTATGGGATGCGCAGTTCCCGCATCATCTGCAGCAGCGCGGGATCCTTCTCGGCCCCGTCGTCGATGGTGAGGAAGACGATCCGGTCCTTGGTCGGCACGGTCGTGAAGACGGGCGGCAGCGAGTCGCCCCCGTCCGTCTCGAACCCGGGCCGGTTGGTGATCTTCGGTTTGGCGGCGGGCGGCGCGGGCGCGGCCAGCGGCACCTTGGCCAGCTTCCACTTCTTCGCGGCGGTGACCCGCGCGGCCTGCGCCTCCTTGAGCTGGGCGGAGTAGCCGGCGAGGGCGCGGGCGGCGTCGTTGCCGTAGGCCTGCGCCCCGGCGGCCGCCTTGCCGCCGTGCCGGCCGGTGGGGGCGTCCTCGGCGGCGCACCCGGAGGCGAGCGCGGCGACGACGAGCCCGGCCACCAGAACGAGCGGCGCCTTCGGCATGCCACCGCGCCGGAAATCTTCCTTTTGTCTGACAAGCTGCATGCCGCCGCATCCTGTCAGTGCGAGGCGGTATACCGGAGGCGACACCGCCACCGGCCGCGCACCGTCCCCCGCCTGGCCCACAATGGGGCGGGTGAACGACCTCGACACCTTCCGCGCCCTGCTCACCCCCGAGGGCACGGGCCTGCTGGACTCGCTGCGCGACTACGACCCGGCCCAGGAGCTGGCGGTGGCGACCCGGCTGCGCCGCACGTACGCCCCCGAGCTGGTCTCGGCGGCCCTGGCCCAGGCGCGGCTGCGCCAGCGCGCGGTCGCGAAGTTCGGCGCGGACGACGCGTACCGGATGTTCTTCACGCCCAACGGCGTCGAGCAGTCCACGCGCGCCTCGGTGGCCGCCTACCGCGCCCGGGTCTTCGCCGCCCAGGGCGTACGGAGCGTGGCGGACCTGTGCTGCGGCATCGGCGGCGACGCGCTGGCGCTGGCCCGGGCGGGCATCTCCGTCCTCGCGGTGGACCGCGACGAGCTGACGGCGGAGGTCGCCCGCGCCAACGCGGCGGCGCTGGGCCTCGCGGAGCTGATCGAGGTGCGGTGCGCGGACGTGACGGACGTGGACACGTCGGGGTGGGACGCGGTGTTCGTGGACCCGGCGAGGAGGGGCGGCCGAGGCCGGATCTTCGACCCCGAGGCGTACTCACCCCCGCTCTCCTGGGCGATCGGCGCGGCCCGGAAGGCCTCCTTCGCGGCCCTGAAGATCGCCCCCGGCATCCCCCACGAGTCGGTCCCGCCCGAGGCCGAGGCGGAGTGGATCTCGGACGGCGGCGACGTGAAGGAGGCCGTGCTGTGGTTCGGGGGCACCCGCACCCCCGGCTCGGTCCGCGCCACGCTGCTCCCCGCCGAGGCCACCCTGTGGACCCCCTCCCCCCTCCCGGCACCGCCGGTGGGCCGGGTCGGCCGCTACCTCCACGAGCCGGACGGCGCCGTCATCCGCGCCCACCTGGTCGCCGAGATCGTCGCGGCCTGCGACGGCCGCCTCGTCGACGAGACCATCGCGTACGTGACGAGCGACGAGCCGTACACCTCCCCGTTCACCACCGCGTACGAGATCACCGACGAACTCCCCTTCAACATGAAGAAGCTGAAGGCCCTGCTGCGGGAGCGCGGCGTAGGCATCCTCACGGTCAAGAAGCGCGGCTCGGCGGTCGAACCGGAAGAACTCCGCCGCAAGATGAAACTCCAGGGCCGCGCCTCGGCGACGGTGTTCCTGACGCGGGTGGCGGGGGCGCCGACGATGCTGATCGGCCGACCGGTTCAGCAGGGGTGACCTGCGTACCGCCATCGGCGTAACCCTCATCACATCACCTCCACTTTGCAACTGCGGAGCTGTCAGAGGTCGTTGTTAAGGTGCAAGGAGACGGGGGTGGTGGACATGGGACCAGAGGGGCAGCGGCCCGACCTCGGCGTGCCCGAGGACGACGGGCTGACGAAGCTGGCGGGCGACCTCGACGAGATGCGGCGCCATCTCGACAGCCAGGTCCGCCGCATGGACGGGATCGTCGACCGGATCGAGGCGGGCTGGCGCGGCCCGGCCGGCTCGGCGTACCGGGATCTGCACCGGGGCGCGGCCAAGGACGCCGTGCGGATCCGTGAGGTCATCCAGGTCATCGAGGAGGCGGTCCGGCTGAGCCGGGACGGCTTCAGCGAGCAGGACCTCGAAGTCCTCTCCCGTATGCGGGAGATCCAGAACCATGTGGACGTGGCCCGCGAGGCCGACGCGCTCCAGGCGCCGGATCCGGGCCCGCGCAGCAGCATCAGCGATCTCTGAGCGGTCTTCGAAAGCAAGGCACCGAGCACGCCGGTCCACCGGCGGTTCGAGGGAATCCGGGGGAATGGACGACACGATGCCCGATGACGACCACATAGCCGTCAGCTTCGGCACGCTGCGCGAGCTCGCCGGCGAGCTGGAGGACATCCTCAAGCAGCTCAACGAGAAGCTGGGCGCGCTCTACCACCGTACCGAGAAGGTCGTGCTCACCTGGGACGGGCAGGCCCGCGAGGCGTTCGTGGACGAACTCGACCGCTGGGACCGCGACATGCAGGACCTCCAAGCCCGCCAGGCCTGGCTCCACGAGGTCGTCACCACCGGCCACGCGAACTACGCGGCGGCACACCGGGCGGTGCTGCGGGGCTGGGGCGGCGCCTGATGTCGACCCCCGCCCCGTCCGCCCCCTCCGCGAACGGCACCATCGACGTCAAGCCCATGGACCTGCACCGGGTCTCGGGCGGTGTCGCGAGCCAGCAGACCATGTTCGACCGGGCCGCCAAAGACCTGCTGCCCGCGCTGCAGAAGTACCCCGACGCCGGCGGCTACGGGACCGCGCCCCAGGCATTCGCGACGGCGTACGTCAAGGTGGGCAACCGGTTCCTGGAGGTATGGGCCAAGGCCGTGGAGAGCGTGGGCGGCGTCGCCGTCGGCCTCACCACGACCGCCAACAACTACGCGAAGGCGGACGCCGCAGCCCATCCGGGCGGCCCCCCGGCCGTGACCCAGCCGCTGCCGCACGTCATCGACAAGGCTCCCGACTACGGCCACGTCCCCAATCTGAAGTGGGGCGACGACGACGGGGGCGACGACTTCATCCGCTCGCTCCTGGAGTGGGTTCCGGGGCCGATCCGCGATGTGCTGCGCCCGGTCGTCAAGCACGCGTTCCGCATGGGCAAGGTCGCCGATGTCTACCCCTTCCCGCAGCAGCACTATCTGAACTCGCTGTCCAAGTCCTGGATGTCGATGACGATGAGCCTGTCCATGACGGAGAGCGCGCTCACCGGTCTGGTCGGGTCCATCACCCAGCAGACCAACAGCGAGTGGCACGACGCCATGCGCCAGTTCTGCAGCTCTCTGTGGGGCACCAAGGCGTGGGGGCAGTCCACGGCCGGATACGAGTGGAAGCACGACTCGGCGGCGTCGCAGACCGCCTCGCACCCCGTGATGACGGTGCTCTTCGACACCGCGCAGAAGGTCAGCGATCTGCTGTACCACTTCGCGGAGGCCGCCGTGTACGTCAATCACGAGGTGCACGAGGTCTATATGCAGGCGGTGCGGGACGCGGTCCCCAAGATCGACGTCAACTTCAAGGACGGGGTCGACGTCAAGGACGTCGTGGGCCTGTTCAAGGGAGTCGTGAAGGGGGTCGCCAAGGGAGCGGCCCAGCTCGGCGAGGGCATCGTCCTGGAGATGGACACCGCCAAGCTCAACTCCATCGTCGACACCTACAACAGCAAGGTCAACGCGCTGACGCCGCAGCTCAACACGTTGATGGCGGCGCTGGACGAGGCGCATCTGAGCGCTCCCACCTTCCACGCCGAGGAGGCGCGGGCCGAGGCCTTCGGCGCCCGCGCGCTCAAGTCGTTCAAGGAAGAGCACCACTTCACCGTTCCGGGTGAGGATCCGAAGAACATCTACTACCCGATCGATCTGGCGAGCCAGGAGGGCATCCACGGCAGCCATCCGATCGACCGGCACGTCGGGATGACGGACGACCAGCTCGCCCAGCGGCTGCGCGACCAGGGCAACGCACCCGCCGCGTCCTCGTTCAAGGACCTGGCGTCGGCCCAGCGGTTCACCCAGGCCGCGCTGAACGACCACGCCAACGCGATCCGGATCGACGAATGGCTGCAAGGGGTGGAGCGGAGGAAACGCAACAACCCGAATTGGGACCCCAACAATTCGTCGATCCAGCCGGCCATCAAGTTCACGTTCACCGAGGACACCGGACGCACGATTACGCGCGCCGACTATGATGCACACGGCATGGGCGCCACGGCCGCCAATACCAGGTCGGTGCAGGTGGCGCTGAAGTACAAGGAGGGGATGGACCCTCCGTTCGTCGTCGTCACCTCCATGCCGATCCCCTAGCAGCGAAGGCAGCAGTCACGTGCAGTCGTACACGGCGGCCCTGTTCACCGGCGGCCCGGTGGCGCACCTCCTCGACCTGGCCATCAGGGTGCAGGCGTCGCAGGGGGCGCTGTCCCTGGACGACGAGATCCGGCGATACGCCCGGCTGGTCGCCGCCTCGCAGACGGCGAACCGGAACTGCCCGGTCCGAACCGGGGCGGCCCTCCTCGATTTCCTCGGGGACCTCCTGGAGAGGAAGGCGCTCGGCGACGTCCCCCAGGAATTCACGGAAAAGCTTTCGGCTGCCTCAGAGGGCACCGACCCGGCGGAATACCTGCATACGCTCGCCGGGATCGTACGCATTCTGGACCGGGACCTTCCGCCCGAGTACGGCGAACTCCCCATGAACTCCTGGGAAGCCGGTCTGGCGTTCCCGTATCTCACCGGATTCACCGCGCAGCTGACCGACGACCTGGAATCCGCCACGGTCGCGGACGCGGTACGGGCGTACATCGCGGCGGAGCACCCCTTCTGCTCCGATTCCCTGGCGCCCTGGGCCGCCGAGGCGCACCGCGCCCTCGTCCTCTTCCCGGACGCGGCGGCGCAGCGGGAGAACCTGCTGCCCGCCATCCCCTGGATCTCGCCGGACGCCCTGCGCGAGCTGCTCGCGACCGTGGACGACCACATGCATCGGGAGCACTCGTGAGCCGTACGGAGAACAGCAGGCCGACCCGGAACCGTTCCGCCACCTACCCCGACCGCGAAACGGCCCACTGGGCGACCCAGCACGTGGTGACCCGCAACGAGCAGGTCATCCACCGCTGGCTGGCGCAGTCGGCCCGGCAGCGGCTCACCATCGAGGCCGCGTGGCCGTCGCGGGCCGAGCCGGTCGGGCGCGTGCTGCTGCAGGCGATGCTGCTGGCGGGGCGCGACCCCGTCGACGTGCGGGCCGCCCGCGTCGTCCTCAGGCGCACCGACGCGACCCCGCACGGCTTCGCCGTCCACGCCACCTTCCCCGTCTACCTCTGAAGGCGCGCCCGATGTCCCTCAAGCCGCTCGAACACGACCGCAAGTACGGCGAGCTGGACCAGGTCGTCCGCGCCTACCTCGGGCTGCGCGCCGACGACACCGCCGAGGCGCGCAGCGAAGCACTGGACGCCTATCTGCGCCACACCTGGCACACCCGCCCCTGGGCCCTGGCCACCGCCGAGGCCCAACTGCGTGAGTACGCCAAGAACCCGCCGGGCCGACTGCGCCTTCGCCTGGGCGAGTTCTACCCGGTGCCCGATGTGGGCCTCGCCGACTCCGGGGTCCAGGAGTGGCTGCTCGTCCTCGCCGACCACATCCGGCACAGCGTCGAGTCGGGCGAGGTCCCGCCCGCATCCGCACCCCGCACCCATTGGGAGTGGCACGCCCGCTTCCCCGAGCTCGGCCAGCTCCTCGGCGGCTGGTTCTCGCAGGACATGCCGGACGAGTTCGCGGACCACGAGGCTGCGCTCCAGGACTACCTGGCCACCACGGACCCGGCCCTCACCGCGCGCCTCGCGGGCGAGCTCCACGAACTCCTCGCCCTCCACCTGGACGACACCGCCTGCGCCGAGGCCCTGGCAGCCCTGGGCATGGAAGTCGACCCACCGGCCCCCTACGGCCCGGCGGCGTGGCTGACGGCGGTCGCGGACCTGCTGGCTACGCCAAGTCCGTGAGCTCCTCGGCGAACACCTGCGACAGCGGCTGCGGCCCCACGTACTGCTGGCAGTTGCACTGGCCCGACTCGTAGCGGACCGGGTGCTTGGACTCGTCCCAGGCGACCGGGATCTCCACTCGCTCGTGGCACTTGCCCTGCTTGTCGTGCTTGGCGAGGTGGTGGGTGCAGCCGCAGACCGGCTCCGGGGGGCGGTTGGCCGCCTCAAGGGCGAGGCGTTCGCGCTTGGCCGCCTCCAGGCGTTCGAGCTTGCGCTCGTGGCGGGTGCGCAGGGCCGTGCGGCCCGTGTCGGCCGCCCAGCCGAAGCCTCCCATCCAGAAGACTATGAGGACCCACCAGTACCATTCCATTTTTGTCGCCTTTCCCCCTGAGTCCGTGCGGCGTACGCACGTGCGTTCAGGATAGGTGCGGGGGTGGCACGAGGCGTAGGGCCCAGCGGCGGTGGGCCAGCGCCCTGGTGACGGCGATCAGGCCCGTCAGCCAGCACACCAGGCCCAGGCCCATCGTCAGGACCACCATGCCGTACGTGTCGTGTCCCGGCCGTGCCGCCGCCGGGACCGTCACGCACACGAACAGGCCCAGCGCGCACATCAGCCCGCCCGGCAGCAGCCAGGCCAGGCTCAGGCCGGGGGCCCGCAGCCGGGCGCCCGTCGCCGGGTGGCGGTCCAACTCCGACCATTGGGTGAGGAGTTGGCGGATTCTCGCATCCTTGCGCAGGCCCGCCACCATCGCCACCGCCGTCGGCACCACCGCTCCAAGACCGATCACCAGGCAGATCACCCCGAACAGCAGCGACAGCACGTCCAGCGACTCGGTGAACGCGATCACCGCCGTCCCCACGAACGCCCAGCCGGTGGCGAGCAGCACCGCCCAGCCCCAGTGCGCCGCGATCCGCCCCGGCCCCAACTGCCGTGCCACCAGGTCGTCCAGCACACCCGCGCGGTCCACGAGCAGGGCGTTCCGGTCGGGCCAGGCACGGATCTCGACCGGGGGCGGGGGCGGCGGCAGGGGCGTGCGGGGTGACATGTGCACGAGGTTACCGGCGGCCCGGCCACCCCCTCCGCCCCGTCCCCGTACGCACTTTTCGGTAAGTACGTACTTAAAAGTCGGTACTTGTTGGCCCCGGTGCCGCACATGAGACTCGGAACCGGCGACCTCACCGCCACCCCCACCACCCCTCCAAGGAGACCTCCCCCATGAGTTCCGTTTCCGTCGTCGGCCTGGGCGCCATGGGCACCGCCCTCGCCGACGCGCTCCTCGCCGCCGGGCACACCACCACCGTCTGGAACCGCACCCCCGCCAAGGCCGACCCGCTCGTCGAGCGCGGCGCGCTGCGGACCGGGAGCGTCGCCGAGGCCGCCCGGGCCGCCGACGTGGTGGTCCTCTGCGTCCTCGGGTACGCCGATGTGCACGCCCTCGTGGACGCCGCCGGGGACGACCTGCGCGGGCGCGTCGTCGTCAACCTCACCAACGGGTCGCCCGACGAGGCCCGCGAACTGGCGGACAAGGTACGGGTGTTGGGAGCCGAGTACCTCGACGGCGGCATCATGGCCGTCCCGGCGATGATCGGCCGCCCGGAGGCGCTGGTGCTGTACAGCGGCTCCACGCCCGCCTTCGAGGCGCACCGCGAGGTGCTGCAGGTCTTCGGCCGCGCCGTCTACCTCGGCGACGACGCGGGCCGTGCCCCGCTGCACGACCTGGCCATGCTGACCGGCATGTACGGGATGTTCGCCGGGTTCCTCCAGTCGGCCGCGCTGGTGCGGTCGGCGGGCGCGGACGTCGAGGAGTTCACGACCGCGCTGCTCGTCCCGTGGCTGCACGCCATGACGAGCCTCCTGCCGCGGATGGCGGCCCAGACCGCCAAGGGCGCGTACGCGACGACCGGCTCCAACCTCGCCATGCAGGTCGCCGCCCAGGACACCCTCGAAGGCCTCGGCCGCGCCCAGGGCGTTGGCACCGAGCTGCTCGCCCCGCTCTTCGACCTGATGCGGCGCCGCGTCGCGGACGGGCACGGCGAGGAGGACCTGGCCGGTGTGGTGGAGCTGCTGCACCGGCCGTGAGCCCGTCACTTCCCCTCGTACGCCGCCTTCAGCGCCGCCACGTCCAGCTTCCCCATCTTCATCATCGCGTCCACCATCCGGTTCACCGCCGCCCGGTCCTCGTCCGCACTGATCCGCTCGCTCAGATAGCGCGGCACGATCTGCCAGGACAGGCCGTACTTGTCCTTCAGCCAGCCGCACGGCCCGGGCTCGCCGCCGTCGGTCAGCCTGGCCCAGAGGCCGTCGACCTCCTCCTGGTCCCCGCAGTCGACGGAGAGCGAGATGGCCTCGCTGAAGGACCAGTCCTGCTTGCCGCCGTTGAGCGCCGTGTACTGCTGGCCGGCCAGCTCGAAGGTGACCGTCATGACCGAGCCGCCCTGGTGCGGGACGGCTTCCGGGTACCGCGTGGTCCCGACGATCCGCGAGTCCCCGCCGAAGACGGAGACGTAGAACCGCGCGGCCTCCTCGGCCTTGTCCTCGAACCACAGGAACGTCGTGATCTTCTGAGCGGACATGGGTGCTGCCTCCCTCTCGACCGGCCCTCCGACGCGGCTGCCGGCGGGTCTGGAAGGTAGACCGGGGGCGTTCCCGAAACTCATCGTCGGACTACGCGTCCGCTGCGCGCGCCCGCAGCAGCTCCCGCTCGCGCGCGTTGCGCGTCAGCTCCGCCGCGCGGGTGAACTCCGCGCGGGCCTCCTCCGTACGCCCGAGGCGTTCCAGCAGGTCGCCCCGGACGCTCGGCAGCAGGTGGTAGCCGCGCAGGGCCGGGTCGGCGGCGAGCGCGTCCACGATCGCCAGGCCCGCCCCCGGGCCCTCGGCCATCGACACGGCGACCGCCCGGTTCAGCTCCACCACCGGGGAGGGCGCGAGGTCCGCGAGCCGCCGGTAGAGCGCGGCGATCGCCGCCCAGTCGGTCTCCTCGTACGAGGCGGCCCGCGCGTGGCAGGCGGCGATGGCGGCCTGGAGCGCGTACGGGCCCGGGGCGCCGCCGAGTTCGCCCGCGCGGGTCAGCGCCGCGAAGCCGCGCCGGATCAGCAGCCGGTTCCAGCGGGAGCGGTTCTGGTCGGCGAGCAGCACGGGCGCGCCGGTCGCGTCCGTGCGCGCGTTGATGCGCGACGCCTGGATCTCCAGGAGCGCGGCCAGCGCGTGGACCTCGGGCTCCTCGGGCATCAGCCCGGCGAGCACCCGCGCCAGCCGCAGCGCGTCCTCGCACAGCGCCGGGCGCACCAGGTCGTCCCCGGCCGTCGCCGCGTACCCCTCGTTGAAGACGAGGTAGATCACCTCCAGGACGGAGGCGAGCCGCGCCGCGCGCTCCGGGCCGTACGGCACCTCGAACGGCACCCCCGCCCCGGCCAGCGACCGCTTGGCGCGGGAGATCCGCTGGGCGACCGTCGACTCCTGGGCGAGGAACGCGCGGGCGATCTCGTCCGTCGTCAGCCCGCCGAGCAGCCGCAGCGTCAGGGCGATACGCGCCTCGGTGGAGAGCACCGGGTGGCAGGCGGTGAAGATCAGCCGGAGCAGGTCGTCGTCGATCGCGTCCGGGTCCTCGGCGGCCGCGAACTCCGGCTCCACCGCCGCCTCGTCGAGGTCGCGGCCGATCTCGGCGAGCTTGCGCGCGTACGTCTCGCGGCGCCGCACCAGGTCGACGGCCCGGTGCCTGGCGGTGGCCGTGAGCCAGGCGCCCGGATTGTCCGGCACTCCTGTCTCGGGCCACCGCTCCAGGGCGGCGACCAGCGCGTCCTGCGCCAGCTCCTCGGCGATGCCGACGTCGCGGACGATCCGGGCGACGGCGGCGATGACGCGCGGGGCCTCGATCCGGAAGACGGCCTCGACCGCGTCCTTTTCTGTGCTCACGGGCAGTCATGAGAGCACCCGCGCGGCCCGGCGGCAATCGGCGCCGGGCCGGGGACACGGCGTCAAAGACAGGCTTCTCAGCCCTCGGCGATCTCACGGAGCTCGCAGGTGACCGTCCAGTGGTCCTCGTGGACCGTCAGGAACCGCTTGGTCCACTCGACCGCCTCGGCCTTGTCCTTGCACTGCAGGAGCGCGTAGCCGCCGATGACCTCCTTGGACTCGGTGAAGGGCCCGTCGGTCGTCGAGAGCTGCCCGCCCGACCAGGTGACCCTGGTGCCCTGGGCGGTGGGGGTGAGCCCGGCGGTGTCGAGCAGCACCCCGGCCTTGGTCATCTCCTCGATCAGATGGCCCATCCGCTCCATCAGCTCGGGGCTGGGGCCCTCGGCGGGGGCGTCGGCCTCGTTGATGCGGATCATCGACAGGTAGCGCGGCATGGTGGTTCTCCTCGGAACGTCCGGAAACCCGGAGGGTGGCGGCGGGGCCTTTCCCCGCCTCTCACCCTTACGTCGAACGGCCCGGGCCAGATTCGACACGGCGGGAGGAAATCCGCCCCACTTTTTCTAGACGTAGTCCTCCAGGCGCGCCACCGCGAAGCCCTGCTCCTGGATGTGGCGCAGCATGTTCGCCGTCATCTCGGTCATCGTGTGGCCCTTGAGCTCGCTCTTGCCGCGGAAGTGGGCCAGGATGATGTCGCCGGGGTGGAGCTTCTTGTCACCGCGCTGGTACTGCATGTTCTGGATCTGCATCGACTCGCGCCACAGCACGATCGACTGGATCCCGCACTCCTTGGCCGCCGCGCGCGTCGCCTCGTTCCAGTTGCCGTACGGCGGCCGGAAGAGCCGGGGTGCCTTGCCGTACTCCTTGGTCAGCTTCTCCTGCTGGCCGCATATCTGGTGCTGCTGCTGGGCGCCGCTCTCGGTGCGCATGTTGGGGTGCGTCAGGGTGTGGTTCTGGATCGCGTTGCCGAGCTGCTGGAGCGGCTTGAAGTAGCCCTTGTTGCCGCTGATCGCCGCGTCGGTGAGGAACATCGTGAAGGGGATCTTCAGGTCCCGCATCATCTCCACGAACCTGGGGTCCTTCTCGGCCCCGTCGTCGAAGGTCACGAAGACGACCTTCTCCTTGGTGGGGATGTCGCTGATCACCGGGACCTCGCCCGGCTTCGCCTTCACCGGCTTCTCGGCGGGCGGCGCCGGGGCGGCGGGCAGCGGCTTGAGGCCCCACTTGCGGTACGCGGCCGCGCTCGCGGGGCCGTCCCCGGCGCCCTCGGCGGGCCCGGAGGCCGACGTGGCGGGCGCGGGTGCCGTACCGCCGCCGGTCTTCGCGGGGCCGCTCCCCGAGTCGCCGTCGGACGAGCAGCCCGTGGCGAGCAGCACCCCGGACAGGACCAGTGCCGCCGCTGCCGCGCTCTTCTTACCCACTGTGTGAACCAACCCCGAACCGCCGACCGATACGCCCTCTGCGTACAGATCGATGCAGAATTCAGGCCGGAGGTTCCACTCCGAGTGACTCGAAGCGCCAGCGGTGTACCGGCCGGGTCACCAACTCCCCGTCGGGCTCGGGCAGTTCGGGCAGCTCCGCGTCGTACGCCGCGTCCCACCAGGTGATCACGAGCACCCGGTCCTGGGGCGCCGCGAAGACCTCCCGGCGCACCGGCGGGTACGGCAGCGGCTGGGCCCGGGCCCAGGCGAGGAGGTCCCCGCCCCGGCCCTGGACCGCCCGCGCCTCCCACATCAGGGCGACCGTCACGGGTACAGGTTCTCCTTGCTGACCTCGTGCACATGGTCGTGGTCGTGGGAGTGGCCCGCGCCCGGCACGTGCGGGTCCGTCACCGGCAGCGAGGAGTCCGCCGACAGGTCGAGGTCCGAGGCGGGCCGGTTGCGCGCCACCATCTCCGCGCCGAGCGCCGCCACCATCGCGCCGTTGTCCGTGCACAGCCCGGGCCGGGGCACCCGCAGCCGGATGCCCGCCTTCTCGCAGCGCTCCTGGGCGAGCGCGCGCAGCCGCGAGTTGGCCGCGACGCCGCCGCCGATCATCAGGTGGTCCACGCCCTCGTCCTTGCAGGCCCGGACGGCCTTGCGGGTCAGGACGTCGACCACGGCCTCCTGGAAGGAGGCCGCCACGTCCCGCACCGGCACTTCCTCGCCCGCGTTCCGCTTCGCCTCGATCCAGCGGGCCACGGCCGTCTTCAGCCCCGAGAAGGAGAAGTCGTACGCCGGGTCGCGCGAGCCGCTCAGTCCGCGCGGGAACGCGATCGCCTTCGGGTCGCCCTCCTTGGCGAGCCGGTCGATCACCGGGCCGCCCGGGAAGCCCAGGTCGAGCACGCGCGCGATCTTGTCGAACGCCTCGCCCGCCGCGTCGTCGATCGTCGCGCCCATCGGGCGGACGTCGGCGGTGATGTCGGGCGCGAGCAGCAGCGAGGAATGGCCGCCGCTGACAAGCAGCGCCATCGTGGGCTCGGGCAGCGGCCCGTGCTCCAGCTGGTCGACGCAGATGTGCGAGGCGAGGTGGTTCACGCCGTACAGCGGCTTGTTCAGGGCGTACGCGTAGGCCTTGGCGGCCGAGACGCCGACGAGCAGCGCGCCCGCCAGGCCGGGGCCCGCCGTCACCGCGATGCCGTCGAGGTCCCGGGCGGAGATCCCGGCCGTCTTCAGGGCGCGCTCGATGGTGGGGACCATCGCCTCCAGGTGCGCGCGCGAGGCGATCTCGGGCACCACGCCGCCGAACCGGGCGTGGGTGTCCACGCTGGACGCGACGGCGTCGGCGAGCAGCGTCGTGCCGCGCACGATGCCGACGCCGGTCTCGTCGCAGGAGGTCTCGATGCCGAGTACCAGCGGTTCGTCAGCCATCAGTCAGTCTCTTCTGTTCCTCGGTCGTGTTCCTGGACGATCAGGCGCATCACGAGCGCGTCGACGTTGCCCGGCTGGTAGTAGCCCCGCCGGAATCCGATGGGCTCGAAGCCGAAGCGCTCGTAGAGCTTCTGGGCCCGGGTGTTGTCCACCCGCACTTCGAGCAGGACCTCGTCGCACTCGAAGGCGGTGGCGTGCTTGAGCAGGTCGGTCAGGAGCCGGGCGCCCAGGCCCGTGCCCCACTGGTCGCGGGCGGCGGCGATGGTCTGGACGTCGCCGAGGCCGCCCGCGGCCGCGAGGCCCGCGTAGCCGACCAGCCGGCCCGACCCGTCCTCGGCGACCACATAGCGCCGGGTGGCGCCCGGGCCCCTGGCGTGCGCGAGCTCCGACCAGAACATCCCCGCCGACCAGGCGTCCTCGGGGAACAGGTCGTGTTCGAGCGCGAGCACCGGTTCTATGTCCCACCAGCGCATCTCGCGGAGCACCACGCTCACTGGGGAGTGACCACCTTGTAGTTCTTGGGCACCTGCGCGTCCGGGCGGCGCAGGTACAGCGGCACCGGCGCCAGGAACCCCGCGCCCGCCGCGAGCCGCTCCGCCGCGAGCGACGCCAGCGCCGCCGCCGACTGGTGCTCGGGGCCGCGCGCGTCCGGAAACACCTCCGGGTACAGGACCGCGCCCGCGCCGACCACCGGCACCCCGGCGACCTGCTCGGCGATGTCGGCGGGCCGGTCCACGGACGGCTCGCTCACCCGGGTGCGGAAGTCGTCGTAGCGGGCCCAGTAGACCTCTTTGCGGCGCGCGTCGGTGGCGACGACGAACGGCTCCTCGATGCCGGAGGCGTAGGCGAGGCCGTCGAGCGTGCACAGCCCGTGGACGGGCACCCCGAGGACCGAGCCGAAGGTCGCGGCCGTCACCAGGCCGACGCGCAGTCCCGTGTACGGGCCGGGGCCGACCCCGACGACCAGGTCGGTGACGGCGTCGAGCGTGAGCCCGGCGTCCCCGAGCACCTGGTGGACGGCGGGCAGCAGCAGCTCCCCGTGGCGCCGGGCGTCCACCCGGCTGGTCTCGGCGACGACGTCCGTGCCGTCGTGCAGGGCGACGGTCACGGCGGGGGTGGCGGTATCAACGGCGAGCAAGAGCACGCGAACAGCCTACGGCCACGGCGCCGGGGGCACGGCGTCCCGCCCCGGCCGCCCCCGGCTGCTACCGTCAGCCGCAGATATGACCGCAGGCTTGTACACATCCGTAAGCCTGTACGTACGAAAGGGGCGAGCCAGGTGGCAAGGAGCAGCTCGGGATTCGTGGCCGGGCTCACCGCGGCCGCGCTCGCGGTGGTCGGCTTCCTCGCCTACCAGGCGTCGGCGAACTCCCCGTCGAAGGCCGATCTGGCCGCGCCGGGCACCACCGTCTCGCCCGCGCCGAGCTCCTCGGCGGCCGTGCCGCCCAAGGGCAAGACGCCCTCGAAGAACGTGACGGCGCTGCCGGAGAACTCCGGCGTCGGCCCGCGCGTCGTGTACTCGCTGAGCGCCAAGCGCGTCTGGCTGGTCGGCACCAAGACACTCAAGGGCCTGGCGCCCAAGACCTTCGAGGTCATGCCGTCGACGGTCAGCCCCAAGCCCGGCAACTACGCGGTGACCTCGCGGGCCGCGTCCGTCGCCGGCTCGGACGGGGTGCAAATCGAGCACGTCGTCCGGTTCGCCACCGTCGACTCGGTCACGATCGGCTTCAGCGCGGCGGTCAACGGCAAGGTGGCCACCCCCGACCCGAGCAAGCGGACGGGCGGCATCCGGATGAAGCGCGAGGACGGCAACGCGCTGTGGACCTTCGCCACGATCGGCTCGAAGATCGTCGTGGTGCCGTAGGGCTCCGCCCGGGTGCGGTAATTCGACTGCGGGCCGTCTGTGGCTGGTCGCGCCCACGCGGCGGAGCCGCACATCGTCACGGCCCCGCGCCCCTGAGGGTGCGCTGCCGCACCCGTACCGTTAGTTACACCCGAAAGAGTTAAGCGGCGTCGCGCCGCACGCCTTTCTCCTCGGCCTTGGCCGGCGACCGTTCCTCGTCCGGCTCCGCCGGATTCGGCGGGGTCGAGACGGCGTTCGCCGCCGCGCAGGAGGCCAGCAGATCGCTCATGGACACACCCTGCGTACGCCGCGGCTGCGCTGCGCGCTCCGACACGGTCATGGCGGCCTCCCGGCTCCTGGAGAAGGCGTGGTTAGGTAGACCTAACCAGGTCTCTCCTACCATGTGACCACGCCCGGCGGGACCCGCGCAACATTTTGCCGACGGCTTGTCGGAACGTACGTGTCCCACGCGCCCCGCCCCGCCACAGGCGGCTACAGACCGTCGATCCCGGCTGCGGACCACCTCGTACCCAGACCGGTCACGGTCACCACCCGGCGGTCGTCGTCCGTCTCGCCGACCACCCGGTCGATGACCACGTGCAGCCGGTCGTCGGAGAGCTCCTCCACCTTGCCGTCGCCCCACTCCACGACCACCACCGAATCCGGCAGCGAGACGTCGAGGTCGAGGTCCTCCATCTCGTCCAGACCGCCGCCGAGCCGGTACGCGTCCACGTGCACCAGGGCCGGGCCGCCGGTCAGGGACGGGTGGACCCGGGCGATCACGAAGGTGGGGGAGGTCACCGCGCCGCGCACCCCGAGGCCCTCGCCGAGGCCGCGCGCCAGTGTCGTCTTGCCCGCGCCGAGCTCGCCGGTGAGCAGGACGAGGTCGCCGGGGCGGAGCAGTTTGGCGATCTTGCGGCCCAACTCCTGCATCTCGGCCGGGGAGTCGAGGGTGAGCCGGGTGGTGGCGTCAGTGGCCTGGCTGTGCGGTGCTTCCATACGTGCCAACGTTAGTCGCCTCCGGCACCGCGCCGACCCGCACCAGCAGGTCCGCGAGGCGGTCGGTGACCGTCTCGGGGTGCTCCAGCATCACCAGGTGCCCGCCGTCGGGCACGATGACCAGCTCGGCGTCCGGCAGCAGGTCCGCGATGGACTCGCTGTGCGAGCTGGGCGTGACCAGGTCGCGGTCGCCCGCCAGGACCAGCGCGGGCACCTCGGCGAAGATCTGGAGCGCCGCCTCCTTGTCGTGGTCGTCGAAGGCCGGGTAGAACTCCGCGACCACGTCGATCGGCGTCCCCTCGATCATCCGCTCCGCGAACCGGGCCACCGCCGGGTCCACGTCCTTCGAGGAGAACGAGTAGCGCTTGATCATCCCGGCGAACAGGTCGGCCGTGGCCCGCCGCCCCCGCTCCACCAGCTCCGCCTGCGAGCCCAGCGCCTTCAGCACACCGGGCAGGATGCGGCGCACCGCGTTGACCCCCGCCACCGGCAGCCCGTAGCTGACCTCGCCGAGCCTGCCCGAGGACGTACCGACGAAGGCGACGCCGACGACCCGGTCGCGGATCAGCTCCGGGTACTGGTCGGCCAGCGCCATCACCGTCATGCCGCCCATCGAGTGCCCCACCAGCACCAGCGGCCCCTCGGGGGCGGCCGCGTCCAGGACCGCCTTGAGGTCGCGGCCCAGCTGGTCGATGGTGACCGGCTTGCCCTGCGTCTGCGCCTCGCCGCGCGCCGAGCGGCCGTGGCTGCGCTGGTCCCAGTGGACGGTCCGCACGACCCCGCGCAGCGCGGCCCGCTGGAAGTGCCAGGCGTCCTGGCTCAGACAGAAGCCGTGCGAGAAGACCACGGTGACGGGCGCGGGCGCCTTGCGGCCGAACAGCCGCCGCTTGCGCGCCCCGTTGACCTTGGCGGCCGGCTCGGCCTCGTCGGTCTCGTAGTAGAGCTCGGTGCCGTCGTCGGCGTACGCGCGCCCCGGCGTGCCGCGCAGCGCGCCGTACGGCCCCGCCGCGTCCAGCGCGAGCCGGGCCTTCTTGCGCATGCCGCGCCCGACGGTGAGCCGCTCGACCGCGACCCCGGCGGCGGCCCCCGCCGCGACCACGCCTATCGCGGCCCCGGCCAGACCCGCCCGGCGCCAGCTGCCCACGGCCGCCCGCGCCACGTCCCCCGTGCTGGTCTCGCTCACCGTGCCGCTCCTCGTGGTCCGCGGGTTCAGCTGTCGGAATTCTCGTCGAGCTCGTTGAGATAGACGCGCGGCACCCGCGAACCGATCCGGGTGACGATCTCGTACGCGATGGTGTCCGCGGCCTCGGCCCAGTCCTCGGCGCTCGGCTCGCCCCGGTCGCCCGGCCCGAACAGGATCGCGTCCGCGCCCTCCTCGACGGTGTCCCCGTCGAGGTCGACGACGAACTGGTCCATGGCGACCCGGCCCGCCACCGTCCGCACCCGGCCCCCGACGAGCACCGGCCCGCGCCCGGAGGCGTGCCGGGGGATGCCGTCGGCGTAGCCGAGCGGGACGAGCGCGAGGGTCGTCTCCTTCGGGGTGACGTAGTGGTGCCCGTAGCTGACGCCGTGGCCCGCCGGGACCTGCTTGGACAGCGCCACGGACGCGGCGAGCGTCATCACCGGCCGCAGCCCGAAGTCGCCCGGCGCGCCGACCTCGGGCGCCGGGGAGATCCCGTACATGGCGATCCCGGTCCGTACGAGGTCGAAGTGCGTCTCGGGGAGGGTGAGAGTGGCCGGCGAGTTGGCGATGTGCCGCACCTCCGGCTCGACGCCCTCCTTCTCGGCGTACGCGACCAGCTCGCGGAAGAGGGCGAGCTGGGCGGCGATGGAGGGGTGGCCGGGCTCGTCGGCGCAGGCGAAGTGCGACCACAGGCCCGTGACGCGGACCTCGGGGGCGGCGAGGGCGGCCTGGACGAGCGCGGGCCAGTCGGCGGGCTGGCACCCGTTGCGCCCGAGCCCGGTGTCGGCCTTGAGCTGGATGCGGGCGACGCGTCCGGCGGCCCGGGCGCCCTCGACGACCTCTTCGAGGGCCCACATCCCGCTCACCGACACGTCGATGTCGGCCTCGACGGCCTCGCGCCAGGGCCCGCCGGGCGTCCACAGCCAGCAGAGCATCCGCCCGCCGATCCCGGCCGCGCGCAGCGCCAGGGCCTCGTGCGGGGTGGCGGTGCCGATCCAGGCGGCGCCCGCCTCGATCGCGGCCCGGGCGCACGGCAGGGCGCCGTGGCCGTACCCGTCCGCCTTCACGACGGCCATGAGCTGCGCGCCGGGGGTACGGGCGCACAGCGCACGGACGTTGGCGCGCAGGGCGGCCAGATCGATCTCGGCGCGGGCTCGCGTGTGCACTGTCTGAGTCATCGCGGTCATCGCGCCAAGTCTCTCAGAGCTGCGCCCCCGGCTCAGGCGCCGGGCCTGCGCCCCCAGATGTGGACCGGGTCACCCTTGGCGAGCGCGCCCCACAGCCGCTTGGCGTCCGAGTAGGTCAGATTGACGCATCCGCGCGATCCGACGGTGGAGTAGATGTTGTCGTAGATGGCGTGGAAGGCCTGTCCGCCGCTGAAGAACTGGGCGTACGGCATGGGCGCGTTGTAGATGGTGGACCAGTGGTTCTTGTGGCGCCAGTAGACGGGGTAGGTGCCGGTACGGGTGGCGTACCCGGGCCGCCCGCTCCGAATGGCAACAGGCCCAAAAGTAACCTTTGCCCTGCTCTGCACCCACATGATCTGCCGATCAAGGTCGACGCAGGCGACGCGGCTCTTGCGGACGGGGCAGTGGCCGGCGGCGTTGGGGTTGGCCCGGGCGGCGAGCAGCCGCATGGTGCCCCAGGTGGCGGGCCCGGCGAAGCCGCTGTTCGGGCGGATGCCGTGGTCGGTCTGGAAGAGGCGGATGGCGGCGCAGTCGGCGGCGGACTGCTTCCCGTCGGCGGGCAGCTTCAGCCACCGCTCGACCTGCCGCTGGTACGGCCCCGCCTGCCGGCTGCACACGGCGGCGCCGACCTCGTTGCCGGGCACGTACTCGACGAGCCCCTCCACGCCCGCCGCGGGCACCGCGGGCTCGACGGCGTCCTCGGCGGCGGTGGGCTCGTACACGAGCGGCGGCAGCACCTGGTCGGGCGTGTCCATGAGATAGACGACCTGCCCCGGCACCCTCGGCTCTCCCGGGACGAGGGCGTCGACGGGGGCGGGGCTGTCGGGGGCGGGGGCCGGGACGGCGGGTCCCGGTCCCGGGCCCGGGTGTGGTGGTACGGGGTAGGTGGCGGCGCAGAGGGTGAGGGTGGTGGTGAGGGCGGCGAGGTAGGTGGCGAGGCGTTTGCGCCGGACGGGGCGGGGGTGTCGTTCGGTCATGGGGTCAGGGAAGCGGTGGGGGGTGGGGTGTGGGGGGTGCCGCGCGGGTGGCGGGGCGTTGATTCCCCCACCCCGCCCCTTCCCTAAAGCCCTCTGGCGGGCGGCCGGGGGCTTCGTCTGCGGACCGTGAGTGGCTGGTCGCGCAGTTCCCCGCGCCCCTGAAGATGCCGCTACGCGGCAATCCCCCGGGCGGCCCGGAGGGGCGCATTTAAGGGGCGCGGGGAACTGCGCGACCAGTTGGGGACGGCCCGCAGACGAAAACCGGGCCCGGAGGGTCAGGCGTACACGTCTCGCCAAGCGTTCCGCAGGGACGACGCCACCGACGACGCCGTCAACGGCGCCCCGTTCGCCGCGTGGCGGGCCGACAGGCCGTGGAGGTACGCCGCGACCGACCCCGCGTCCCGGGCCGTCAGACCGGCCGCCAGCAGGGAGCCCGCCAGACCGGACAGGACGTCACCGCTACCCGCCGTGGCGAGCCAGGACGTACCCGTCGGGTTGACCCGGACCGGCGCGCGCCCGCCCGGATCGGCGACGAGCGTGGTCGCCCCCTTGAGGAGGACGGTCGCCCCGTACCGGTCCGCCAGCTCCCGTACGGAGCGGAGCCGCGCGGCCTCCACCTCCGCCCGGCTCACCCCGAGCAGCGCCGCAGCTTCCCCGGCGTGCGGCGTGAGCAGGGTCGGCGCGGCCCGGTCCCGTACGACCGCCGGGTCCAGGCCCCGCAGCCCGTCCGCGTCGACCAGCACGGGAACGTCCGCCGCGAGGACCTCCTCGGCCCCGGGCGCGTCCCCCAGGCCCGGGCCGACGACCCAGGCCTGGACGCGGCCCGCCTTGGCCGGGGGGCCCGCCGAGACCAGCGTCTCGGGGAAGCGGGCGACGACGTCGTCGGCGGCGGGCCCGACGTACCGGACGGCCCCCGCCCCGCCGTGCAACGCGCCCGCCACCGCGAGCACGGCCGCGCCGGGGTAGCGGGCGGACCCGGCGACGATGCCGACGACCCCGCGCCGGTACTTGTCGCTCTCCCCCGCCGGCACCGGCAGCAGCTGCGCCACGTCGGCGTGCTGCAGCGCCTCGCAGTCCGGCACGGACGGGAGGTGCGGTTCGAGGCCGATGTCGACGAGGCGGACGGCGCCGGTGTACGCGTGCGCGGGGTCCACGAGCAGCCCCGGCTTGTACGCGCCGAACGTGACCGTCGCGTCGGCGTGCAGCGCCTCCCCGAGGACTTCCCCGCTGTCGGCCTCGATCCCGCTGGGGAGGTCGACGGCGACGACCAGGGCGTTCGAGCCGCGGGCCGCGCGGGCCACGGGGACGGCGTCGGGGCGCAGACCGCCGCGGCCGCCGATGCCGGTGATGCCGTCGAGGACGAGGTCGGCGGCGGCGAGCACGTCGTACGGGTCGTCGGCCACCCGTCCGCCCGCGCGCAGGAACGCGGCGAGGCCGTCGGGGTGGGCGCGGTCGGGGGCGAGCAGTACGGCGCTGACGCCCGCGCCGCGCCGGGCCAGCCGGGCCCCCGCGTACAGCGCGTCGCCCCCGTTGTCGCCACTGCCCGCGAGGACGACGACGCGGGCGCCGTACACCCGGCCGAGCATGCCCGCGGTGGCGGCGGCCAGCCCGGCGGCGGCGCGCTGCATGAGCGCACCGTCGGGCAGCCGCGCGATCAGCTCCTGCTCGGCGGCCCGGACGGCCTCAACGCGATAGGCAATACGCATGGGCCCCACCCTTCCGAATCCCGCGCATCCGTGCCACCCCGAGTACGTGCTGGGGCTGCGCCCCGGGGCTGGTCACGCGCTCGTCTGCGGACCGTGGCGGGCTGGTCGCGCAGTTCCCCGCGCCCCTAAGAGCGCCCCTTCGGGGCGCCCAGGGGAATGCCGCGGAGCGGCATTCAAGGGGCGCGGGGAACTGCGCGACCAGTTGGGGACGGCCTGCAGACAAACAGAGACCCGGGGCGGAGCCCCAAAAGCGGGGCCTGGGGGCGCAGCCCCTGGGGGAGCGGACCTTGGGGCACCCTCACCCCTCCGCGATCACCACCGCCGACGCCACCCCCGCATCATGGCTCAAAGAAACATGCCACCCCCGAACCCCCAACGCCTCGGCCCGCGCCGCCACACTCCCCCGCACCCGCAACCGCGGCTGCCCGCTCTCCTCCACGTACACCTCCGCGTCCGTCCAGTGCAGTCCCGCCGGCGCGCCCAGGGCCTTCGCCAGGGCCTCCTTCGCCGCGAAGCGGACCGCCAGGGACGCCGTGCCCCGGCGCTCGCCGCTCGGGAGCAGCAACTCCTGCTCCACGAACAGGCGTTGGAGCAGGCCGGGCGTCCGCTCCAGGGACTCCCCGAAGCGCTGGACCTCGGCCACGTCGATTCCCACTCCGATGATCATTCGACGGTGACCGACTTCGCCAGATTGCGCGGCTGGTCGACCTCGTTGCCCCGCGCCGTGGCCAACTCGCAGGCGAAGACCTGGAGCGGGACCGTGGCGACCAGGGGCTGGAGCAGGGTCGGCGTGGCGGGGATGCGGATCAGATGGTCCGCATACGGCACCACCGCCTCGTCCCCGACCTCCGCGATCACGATCGTCCGCGCCCCCCGCGCCCTGATCTCCTGGATGTTGGAGACGATCTTGTCGTGGAGCACCGAACGGCCGCGCGGCGACGGCACCACGACCACCACCGGCAGATCGGGTTCGATCAGCGCGATCGGCCCGTGTTTCAGCTCCCCCGCCGCGAACCCCTCCGCGTGCATGTACGCCAGCTCCTTGAGCTTCAGCGCGCCCTCGAGCGCCACCGGGTAGCCGACATGACGGCCCAGGAACAGCACCGTGTTCTTCCCCGCCAGCGACCGCGCCAGCTCCCGCACCGGCTCCATCGTCTCCAGGACCTGGTCGACGTCGCGCGCGATCGACGCGAGGTCCCGGATGACCGCCCGGATCTCGTCGCCCCACTTCGTCCCGCGCACCTGGCCCAGGTACAGCGCGACGAGGTAGCAGGCCACCAGCTGGGTCAGGAACGCCTTGGTGGAGGCGACCGCGACCTCCGGGCCCGCGTGCGTGTACAGCACCGCGTCCGACTCGCGGGGAATCGTCGAGCCGTTGGTGTTGCAGATCGCCAGCACCTTCGCGCCCTGCTCGCGGGCGTGCCGCAGCGCCATCAGGGTGTCCATGGTCTCGCCGGACTGCGAGATCGCGATCACCAGCGTGCGCCGGTCGAGGATCGGGTCCCGGTAGCGGAACTCGCTGGCGAGCTCCGTCTCGCAGGGGATCCGCGTCCAGTGCTCGATCGCCAGCTTGGCGATCATGCCCGCGTGGTACGCCGTACCGCACGCGACGATCACGACCTTGTCGACCTCGCGCAGCACCGAGACCGGGATGCGGACCTCGTCGAGCGTCAGCGAACCGGCGGCGTCGATCCGGCCGAGCAGCGTATCGGCCACGGCCTTGGGCTGCTCGGCGATCTCCTTGAGCATGAAGTAGTCATAGCCCCCCTTCTCCGCGGCCGACGCGTCCCAGTCCACGTGGTACGACCGCACCTGTGCGGGAGCCCCGTCGAAGTCGGTGACCGACACACCGTCCCGCCGCAGCTCCACGACCTGGTCCTGGCCCAGCTCGATCGCGGACCGCGTGTGGGCGATGAACGCGGCCACGTCCGAGGCGAGGAAGGACTCACCCTCTCCAACGCCCACCACCAGCGGGGAGTTCCGGCGCGCCCCGACCACCACGTCCGGCTCGTCCGCGTGCACCGCGACCAGCGTGAACGCGCCCTCCAGGCGGCGGCACACCTGCCGCATCGCCTCGGCGAGGTCCTCGGTCGAGGAGTACGCCTCCGCCAGCAGGTGTGCGACGACCTCGGTGTCCGTCTCGGAGGCCAGCGCGTGCCCGCGCTCCTCCAGCTCCGCCCGCAGCGCCGCGAAGTTCTCGATGATCCCGTTGTGGACGACCGCGACCCGGCCCGCGTTGTCGAGGTGCGGATGCGCGTTGGCGTCGGTCGGCCCGCCGTGGGTGGCCCAGCGGGTGTGCCCGATGCCCGTGGAGCCGCTCGGCAGCGGCCGGTCCACCAGCGCCTTCTCCAGGTTGACGAGCTTGCCGGCCTTCTTGGCCGCGGCCAGCCCGCCGTCGGCGAGGACCGCGACGCCGGCCGAGTCGTAGCCCCGGTATTCGAGCCGCTTCAGCCCGGCGATGACAACATCGAGCGCTGACTGCGCTCCCACGTACCCGACGATTCCGCACATGGCGGCAGCCTACGACCGTACGGCCGCGAATCGGGGCCACTCCCGCGGCCCCGCCCCGGGCGGTGCGCCGCGTGACCCACCCCACCCCCCACATCCGCCCGCCACCCCCGACAATGGGCCTGTGATCACTTCGCCGCCACGAAGCGCCCAGCACCGAGCGGACTCGACCCCCTACGTCGACCTGTCCCGCAGCGAGTGGAGCGCGCTGCGCGACAAGTCGCCGCTGCCGCTGACCGCCGAGGAGCTGGAGCGGCTGCGCGGCCTCGGCGACGTCATCGACCTGGACGAGGTCCGGGACGTCTATCTGCCGCTGTCCCAACTGCTCAACCTGTACGTGCAGGCCACCGCCGAGCTGCGGGGCGCCCTCAACACGTTCCTGGGCGACGCGGGCAAGAACGGGCACGGCGCCCAGCGCGGCACCCCGTTCGTCATAGGCGTCGCCGGGTCGGTCGCCGTCGGCAAGTCCACGGTGGCCCGACTGCTCCAGGCGATGCTCGCCCGCTGGCCCGAGCACCCGCGCGTGGAGCGCGTCACCACCGACGGCTTCCTGTATCCGATGGCCGAGCTCCAGCGGCGCGGCCTGATGTCGCGCAAGGGGTTCCCCGAGTCGTACGACCGGCGCGCGCTGACCCGGTTCGTCGCGGACATCAAGGCGGGCAAGGACGAGGTGACCGCGCCCGTCTACTCGCACCTGATCTACGACCGGGTGCCCGGCGAGGTGCTGACCGTGCGCCGCCCGGACATCCTCATCGTCGAGGGCCTCAACGTGCTCCAGCCCGCCCTGCCGGGCCAGGACGGCCGCACCAGGGTCGGCCTCGCCGACTACTTCGACTTCAGCGTGTACGTGGACGCCCGCGCCGAGGACATCGAGACCTGGTACCTGAATCGTTTCCGCAAGCTGCGCGAGACGGCCTTCCAGGACCCGTCCTCGTACTTCCGCAAGTACACCCAGGTCTCGGAGGAGGAGGCGCTCGACTACGCGCGCACCGCCTGGCGGACCATCAACCGGCCCAACCTGGTGGAGAACGTGGCCCCCACGCGCGGCCGCGCCACCCTCGTCGTCCGCAAGGGCCCCGACCACAAGGTGCAGAAGCTCTCGCTCCGCAAGCTCTGACGAGCAGTAAGCAGAACGAGCGGGCCCGCCGGGGGAACTTCCCCGGCGGGCCCGCTCGTTGGGCGTACGCAGTACGCGACCGGCCTAGGGCCTAGCCCAGCGCGGACTTCACGACGTCCGCCAGGCGGCCCGCCACCGACCGCGCCTGGTCGATGTCGGCGGCCTCGACCATCACGCGCACCAGCGGCTCGGTGCCCGACGGGCGCAGCAGCACCCGGCCGGTCGTCCCCAGCTCGCGCTCGGCCTCGGTGACCGCGGAGGTCAGCTCGGCGGAGGTGGACACCCGGGACTTGTCGACGTCCGGCACGTTGACCAGGACCTGCGGCAGGCGCTCCATGACGCCCGCGAGGTCGGCCAGGGTGCGGCCGGTCGCGGCGACGCGGGCCGCCAGCATCAGACCGGTGAGCGTGCCGTCGCCGGTGGTCGCGTGGTCGAGGATGATCACGTGGCCGGACTGCTCGCCGCCCAGCGCGTAGCCGTGCTCCTTCATCGACTCCAGGACGTACCGGTCGCCGACGCCCGTCTGGACCAGCTGGAGGCCCTCGCGCTCCATGGCGATCTTGAAGCCGAGGTTCGACATGACGGTGCCGACGACGGCGTTGCCCCGCAGGGTGCCCGCCTCGCGCATGGCCAGCGCGAGCACGGCGAGGATCTGGTCGCCGTCGACCTCGTTGCCCTGCGCGTCCACGGCCAGGCAGCGGTCCGCGTCGCCGTCGTGCGCGATGCCCAGGTCGGCGCCGTGCTCGACGACGGCGGCCTTCAGCAGGTCGAGGTGGGTCGAGCCGCAGCCGTCGTTGATGTTGAGCCCGTCCGGCTCGGCGCCGATCGTGACGATCTCGGCCCCGGCGCGCGTGAACGCCTCCGGCGAGACCCGGGCGGCCGCGCCGTGCGCCTCGTCGAGGACGACCTTCAGACCGTCGAGGCGGTTCGGCAGCACACCGATGAGGTGGGCGACGTACTTGTCGAAGCCCTCCTCGTACGTGCGGACGCGGCCCACGCCGGCGCCGGTCGGCCGCTCCCACGGCTCGCCCGTGCGGTGCTGCTCGTACACCCGCTCGATCCGGTCCTCCAGCTCGTCGGCGAGCTTGTGGCCGCCGCGCGCGAAGAACTTGATGCCGTTGTCGGGCATGGCGTTGTGGCTGGCGGAGAGCATCACGCCGAGGTCCGCGCCGAGCGCGCCCGTGAGGTACGCCACGGCCGGGGTCGGCAGCACACCGACGCGCAGCACGTCGACGCCGGCGCTGGCGAGGCCCGCGACGACCGCGGCCTCCAGGAACTCCCCGGACGCGCGGGGGTCGCGCCCGACCACCGCGGTGGGCCGATGGCCCGCGAAGGTACCCGCCTCGGCCAGTACATGGGCCGCCGCGACCGACAGGCCGAGCGCGAGCTCAGCCGTCAGATCCGCGTTGGCCACACCGCGTACACCGTCCGTGCCGAAGAGTCGTCCCACTGCTGTCCTCCATTGAGATCCACCAGGCGCCGCACCCGGGCGCCCGCCACTGGTGTCAAAAACAACGCCGCCCCGGCAGCACGAAGAGTGCTGCCGGGGCGGACGAGAGCCGTACAGGCGGCAGGCGCGATTTAGCGCTTGCTGTACTGCGGGGCCTTGCGGGCCTTCTTGAGACCGGCCTTCTTGCGCTCGACCGCACGGTCGTCGCGGGAGAGGAAGCCGGCCTTCTTCAGCGCCGGGCGGTTGTTCTCGACGTCCGCCTCGTTCAGCGCACGGGCCACGCCGAGGCGCAGGGCGCCGGCCTGGCCGGACACGCCGCCACCCGAGATGCGGGCGATGACGTCGTAGCGGTTGTCGAGCTCGAGCACCTTGAAGGGCTCGTTGACTTCCTGCTGGTGGACCTTGTTCGGGAAGTAGTCCTCGAGCGTACGCCCGTTGATCTTCCACTTGCCGGTGCCCGGAACGATCCGGACGCGGGCGATGGCGTTCTTGCGACGGCCCAGGCCGGCGGCCGGCTGCGGGTCGCCGAAGCGGGACGCCAGCGACTCGGTGGTGTACTCGCCCTCGACGGGCACCTCCGACTCGAAGGTGGTCACGGCGTCGTAGGTCTCGTCGCCCTCGACGGGGGTCTCGACAGTGGTCTCGGCCACGATGCTCCTCAGATTCTTTTTCGTCTTAGGGGGTGGCCGGAACTACTGCGCGACCTGGGTGATCTCGAACGGCACCGGCTGCTGGGCAGCGTGGGGGTGCTGGTCGCCCGAGTAGACCTTCAGCTTCGAGAGCATCTGACGGCCCAGGGAGTTCTTGGGGATCATGCCCCGGATGGCCTTCTCGACGGCCTTCTCCGGGTTGTTCGCCAGCAGGTCGTCGTAGCGCACGGAGCGCAGACCGCCCGGGTAGCCGGAGTGGCGGTAGGCAAGCTTCTGCTCGCGCTTGTTGCCGGACAGGTGGACCTTGTCGGCGTTGATGATGATGACGAAGTCACCCATGTCCATGTGGGGCGCATACACAGGCTTGTGCTTGCCCCGGAGGAGGTTGGCAGCGGTCGTCGCCAGACGGCCCAGGACGACGTCCTGCGCGTCAATGACGTGCCACTGGCGAGTGATGTCGCCGGGCTTGGGGCTGTACGTACGCACGGTCGTAGCCTTCGCTTCTTGTGGATGGGGTCCAGACACATTGCACCCTGAAGCGATCATGCAGCTGGGGCTCACAATCGCCGGGGACACTGCCCGTATGCGAGCCACTGGTAACTGCTCCAGAGAACTTACGTAATGGCCCCTCGCGTGAGAACGACCAAGCCAGTACGCATAACAAACCAGAAGAATACCTGCGGCCCCCGCGCGGGTCAAAACGGTGCCCCAGCAGGGGCGGGGTGGGGCCTCCTACCGCGCCCGAGCGACCCGCCGCTCGTCCCAGACCGGCTCCGCCGTCTCCCGAACCACCCCATCCGACCCGAACACCAGATACCGGTCGAACGAACGAGCGAACCACCGGTCGTGGGTCACGGCCAGCACCGTGCCCTCGTAAGCCTCCAGCCCCTCCTGAAGCGCCTCCGCCGACTCCAGGTCCAGGTTGTCCGTCGGCTCGTCCAGGAGCAGCGCCGTGGTACCGGCGAGCTCCAGCAGCAGGATCTGGAAGCGGGCCTGCTGCCCGCCGGAGAGCTTCTCGAAGGCCTGGTCCCCCTGGCGCTCCAGCTCGTACCGCCGCAGCACCGACATCGCCCCGCCCCGGTCCTTCGCGTGCTCCGTCCACAGGATGTCGACGAGCGTGCGGCCGAGCAGCTCAGGGTGCGCGTGCGTCTGCGCGAAGTGGCCGGGGACCACCCGCGCCCCCAGCTTCCACGTCCCCGTGGACGCCACCGACGGATCCCCCGCCAGCAGCCGCAGGAAGTGCGACTTCCCGGAGCCGTTCGACCCGAGGACCGCCACCCGCTCCCCGTAGAAGATCTCCAGCGAGAACGGCTTCATGAGCCCCGTGAGCTCAAGGTTCTCGCAGGTCACGGCACGCACGCCGGTACGTCCGCCGCGCAGCCGCATCGAGATCTCCTGCTCGCGCGGCGGCTCCGGCGGCGGCCCGGCCTCCTCGAACTTCTTGAAGCGGGTCTGCATCGCCCGGTACCGCGACGCCATGTCGGGGCTGATCGCCGCCTGGTTGCGCAGCCGCAGCACCAGCGCCTTCAGCCGCGCGTGCTCCTCGTCCCAGCGCCGCTTGAGCTCCTCGAAGCGGGCGAACCGCTCCTTGCGGGCGTCGTGGTACGTGGCGAAGCCGCCGCCGTGCACCCATACGTCCGTGCCCGCCGGGCTCGGCTCCAGGCTCACGATCTTGTCGGCGGCCCGGGAGAGCAGCTCGCGGTCGTGGGAGACGAAGAGGACCGTCTTGCGGGTCTCCTTCAGCTTCTCCTCCAGCCAGCGCTTGCCCGGCACGTCCAGATAGTTGTCCGGCTCGTCCAGGAGCAGCGTCTCCTCCGGGCCGCGCAGCAGCGCCTCCAGGACCAGCCGCTTCTGCTCGCCGCCGGAGAGCGTGCGCACCTGGCGGAACTGCGCCTTCTCGTACGGCACGCCCAGCGCGGCCATCGTGCACATGTCCCAGACCGTCTCGGCCTCGTACCCCCGCGCCTCCGCCCAGTCGCTCAGCGCCTGCGCGTACGCCATCTGCGCGGCCTCGTCGTCGACCGTCATGATCAGGTGCTCGGCCCGGTCCACCTCGGCCGCGGCGTCGCGGATCCTCGGCTGGGACACGGAGACCAGCAGGTCACGGACCGTACGCTCGTCCCGCACCGAGCCCACGAACTGCGGCATCACACCGAGCCCGCCGCCCACGGTGACGGTCCCGCCGTGCGGCTGGAGCTCGCCGGAGATCATCCGCAGGAGGGTCGTCTTGCCGGCGCCGTTGGCCCCGACCAGGGCCACCACCGCACCCTCCCCCACCCGGAACGACGCGTCGCCGAGCAGGACCCGCCCGTCCGGCAGGTAGTACTCCAGGTGTGCGGCCTCTACATGTCCCATACGCGGATTGTCGCCCACCCCGTGCACATGACCACAACCGAATTAAGATGCGCGCCATGAGCTTTGGGCAAGGGGGACCCGCATGGGGCCCGGGGGACAGCGGCGGCACACCCGACTGGGCGGCGCTCGCCGACGAGGCGGCGGCGCGCAGCCGCAAGAAGCGCTGGCTGCTGATCGGCGGCGGGGCGCTGGCCACGGCCGCGGTGGTGGCCATCGTCGCCACCGCCATCGTGAGCACCGGTGACTCCAAGAACGGCGCCGCCGGGAAGTCCGCGAGCGAGCTGCCGTCCGCGCAGACCCTGCCCAGCGGCACCGCCGAGCCGCAGCCGTCGTTCTCGTCGGTGGCGCCGCCGCCGCCCGCCAACCCGCACGACTTCATATCCAGCGCCAAGAAGGACAAGGCGCCGCTGAGCGCCGACACGCTCTTCCCCGGCAAGACGCTGAGGATGGGCGACCGCACCTACACCAAGGGCCCCACCGCCCGCACCACCGACTGCGCCGCCGCGACCCGCGGCTCGCTCGGCTCCACCCTGACGTCCAACGGCTGCGACCAGGTCATCCGGGCCACCTATGTACGCGACGGCGTCGCCGTGACCATAGGCGTGGCCACCTTCGAGACCGAGGCGAAGGCGCAGCGCGCCAAGCAGCAGGCGGGCATCGGCCTCTCCCCGCTCGCGGGCGAAGGCGTCCCCGGCTTCTGCGACGGCGGCCACGCGGTCTGCCGCAACCTCGCCAACTCGCACGGCCGGTACGCGTACTTCAGCATCAGCGGCTACACCAACGGCAAGAGCGTCACCAAGGGCGACAAGAACGCGTTCGCCGCGGGCGACGACCTGGCCGAATTCACGTTCCGTCAGATCGTCGCCAGGGGCGAGGCCCAGGCGCAGGCGGCGGCGACGCGCGCCCCGTAAGGGGCGCGGGGCTCAGCAGCAACCAGCCCCGGCATCCGCCCCCGCGGCACCCGGCAACGTCCTCATGTTCCGCGCCTCACGACTCCGCGCCGCCAGCAACTCGTCGGCCGGGTAGCCGACTTCCTCCAGGGTCAGCCCGTGCGGCTTGACCACGTGCACCGACGAGTCCCGGACCGCCGCCGCCAGCACCTTGCCCGGCCACTCCACGCCCCGGTGCCCGTCACCGACGTACAGCAGCGCGCCGACCAGCGAGCGGACCATGTTGTGGCAGAACGCGTCCGCCCGCACGGTCGCGGTCACGATGCCGTCCTCGCCGCGCACCCAGGACAGCTCCTGGAGCGTACGGATGGTGGTGGCGCCCTCGCGCTTCTTGCAGTACGCCGCGAAGTCGTGCTCGCCGAGCAGCGCGGCCGAGGCCGCGTTCATCGCCTCGACGTCCAACTCCCAGTCGTGCCACAGCACATGGCCGCGCAGCAGCGGGTCGACACCGCCGGGGTTGTCGGTCACCCGGTACGCGTACCGGCGCCAGATCGCGGCGAAGCGCGCGTTGAAGCCACTGGGGGCCTCCGCGACCCGCCAGATGCGGACGTCGTGCGGCAGCCGCCCGGCGAGCCGCCGCAGCAGCTTCTCGCGGTGCTCGTCCCACACGTCCTGGGGCAGGTCGACATGGGCCACCTGCCCGCGCGCGTGCACGCCCGCGTCGGTACGCCCGGCGACCGTCAGGTCGTAGGTCTCGGCCGACCGCGTCACCGTGCGCAGCGCGCCCTCGATCTCGCCCTGGACCGTCCGGCGGCCACTGGGCTGCTTGGCCCAGCCGGAGAAGTCCTTGCCGTCGTACGACAGGTCAAGACGCACCCGGACCCGGCCGGGCTCCACCTCATCACTCACGTAACAGATCCTCTCAGAGCGGCGGGAAAACGGAACGGGCCCGTCCCCCGAAGGGAACGGACCCGTCCGTCGGTCTGCGGAACGCTTACGCGTCCTTCGACTCCTCCGCCGGAGCGGCGTCCTCGACCTCGGCCTCGACGGCCTTGGCCTCGTCGGCCTCCTTGACGGCGCGCTTCGCGGCGGCCTCGGCCTCGGCGACGGTCGCCTTCTTGGCGATCTCGCCCTCGACCAGCTCGATCACGGCCATCGGCGCGTTGTCACCACGGCGGTTGCCGATCTTGGTGATACGGGTGTAACCACCCGGACGCTCCGAGTAGCGCGGCGCGATCTCGGTGAAGAGGGTGTGGACGATGCCCTTGTCGGTGATCGTCTGCAGCACCAGGCGACGGTTGTGGATGTCGCCCTTCTTCGCCTTGGTGATCAGGCGCTCGGCGACCGGACGCAGGCGGCGGGCCTTGGCCTCGGTCGTCGTGATGCGGCCGTGCTCGAAGAGCGACTTCGCCAGGTTGGCGAGGAGCAGCTTCTCGTGCGCGGCGGAACCGCCGAGGCGGGCACCCTTCGCGGGACGCGGCATGGTGTTTCTCCTTGGGGTCTGCCCCGGCCGTATCAGGTACCGGGGTCAGTATCCGAGCAGGCGGTCGCCAGTCGGAGATCCAAGCCCCCGAAGGGGCTTGGAAGGGGCGCGGGGAACTGCGCGACCAGCCACAGCCGGTCCGCAGACGCAGTACAGCCTCCCCGCGGAGCGATCAGTACTGCTCGGTCTCGACGAAACCGGCGTCCGCGTCGTCGTCGGCGCCGAAGGCGTCGGCGGCAGCGGTCGGGTCGAAGCCGGGAGGCGAGTCCTTCAGCGCGAGGCCCATACCGGCCAGCTTCGCCTTGACCTCGTCGATCGACTTCGCACCGAAGTTGCGGATGTCGAGCAGGTCGGCCTCGGAGCGGGCGACGAGCTCACCCACGGAGTGGATGCCCTCGCGCTTGAGGCAGTTGTACGACCGAACGGTGAGCTCCAGCTCCTCGATCGGCAGCGCCAGGTCGGCGGCCAGGGCGGCGTCCGTGGGGGACGGGCCCATGTCGATGCCCTCGGCGTCGATGTTGAGCTCGCGCGCCAGACCGAACAGCTCGACCAGGGTCTTACCGGCGGACGCCATGGCGTCGCGCGGGCGCATGGCCTGCTTGGTCTCGACGTCGACGATCAGCTTGTCGAAGTCGGTGCGCTGCTCGACACGGGTCGCCTCGACCTTGTACGTGACCTTGAGCACGGGGCTGTAGATGGAGTCGACCGGGATACGGCCGATCTCCTGGCCCACCTGCTTGTTCTGCACGGCGGAGACGTAGCCGCGACCGCGCTCGACGGTCAGCTCCATCTCCAGCTTGCCCTTGCCGTTGAGCGTGGCGAGGACCAGGTCGGGGTTGTGCACCTCGACACCGGCCGGGGGCGCGATGTCGGCGGCGGTGACCAGACCGGGGCCCTGCTTGCGCAGGTACATCACGACCGGCTCGTCGTGCTCCGAGGAGACGACCAGCTGCTTGATGTTGAGGATGAGGTCGGTCACGTCCTCCTTGACGCCCGGCACGGTGGTGAACTCGTGCAGAACGCCGTCGATCCGGATGCTGGTGACAGCGGCGCCCGGGATCGAGGACAGGAGGGTGCGGCGCAGGGAGTTGCCGAGGGTGTAGCCGAAGCCCGGCTCCAGCGGCTCGATCACGAACCGCGAGCGGTACTCGTCGACGACCTCTTCGGTCAGCGAAGGACGCTGAGCGATAAGCATGTGTGTTCCTTCAGTCGTGGGCGCCCACTATTTGACGCCCTCGGGGTACTACGTACAGCAAGGGTACGGGCGGCACGGCCCCGAGGAGCCGTACCGCCCGAAAACCACAGGTCAAGCGCAGTGCGTCAGACGCGGCGGCGCTTGGGCGGACGGCAGCCGTTGTGCGGCGTCGGGGTGACGTCCTGGATCGAGCCGACCTCGAGGCCGGTGGCCTGGAGGGAGCGGATCGCGGTCTCGCGGCCGGAGCCCGGACCCTTGACGAAGACGTCGACCTTGCGCATGCCGTGCTCCTGCGCGCGGCGGGCGGCCGACTCGGCGGCCATCTGCGCGGCGAACGGAGTCGACTTGCGGGAGCCCTTGAAGCCGACGTGGCCGGCGGACGCCCAGGAGATCACGTTGCCCGAGGGGTCCGTGATCGAGACGATCGTGTTGTTGAACGTGCTCTTGATGTGGGCGTGCCCGTGAGCGACGTTCTTCTTTTCCTTGCGGCGCACCTTCTTGGCAGCGCCCTGACGACCCTTGGGGGGCATCTATATCTCCTACGGGAGGTGGTCGGTCCTACAGCGAAGACCGTGTGGTCAAGCGTCCGCTGAGGACTACTTCTTGCCCGGCTTCTTCTTGCCGGCGATCGCGCGACGCGGGCCCTTGCGGGTACGAGCGTTCGTGCTGGTGCGCTGACCGTGGACCGGGAGGCCACGACGGTGGCGCAGACCCTGGTAGCAGCCGATCTCGACCTTGCGGCGGATGTCGGCCTGGATCTCGCGGCGGAGGTCACCCTCGGTGCGGAGGTTGGCGTCCACGTACTCGCGGATCTTGACCAGGTCCTCTTCGGCCAGGTCACGAACGCGGGTGTTCGGGTTCACACCGGTCGAGGAGAGGATCTCCTTGGACCGGGTGCGGCCGATACCGAAGACGTAGGTGAGTGCGATCTCCACGCGCTTTTCGCGCGGGATGTCAACACCGGAAACGCGTGCCATTCAATGGCTCCTGTGTGTTCGGGGGTCTTCCGCAGAACCACTCCCGACCGCCGACCGTCTCTGCTGAGAGGTGGTACGTCCGGGTCCCCGGCCCCCGCCGGAGGTGTCGTCAACCGTGGAAAACGGCCCGACGGGCTCTGCGTATGTACGTATTTACGTGCGTCGCGCGAAGAACTGCGTAAATGCAGGTCGGTCGGCGTGCGTCAGCCCTGGCGCTGCTTGTGGCGCAGGTTGTCGCAGATGACCATGACCCGGCCGTGACGGCGGATCACCTTGCACTTGTCGCAGATCTTCTTGACGCTCGGCTTGACCTTCATGGGATTCAGGTTCTCCGGGTCGTGAGATCTACTTGTACCGGTAGACGATCCGGCCACGCGTCAGGTCGTACGGAGAGAGCTCCACCACGACCCGGTCATCCGGGAGGATACGGATGTAGTGCATCCGCATCTTGCCGCTGATGTGCGCGAGGACCTTGTGACCGTTCTGGAGCTCCACCTTGAACATGGCGTTCGGGAGGGACTCGATCACGGTGCCCTCGATTTCGATGGCACCTTGCTTCTTGGCCACGCTTCGCCTTTCGAATCGGCTACCTTGATCGACTCCCGCGATCGTGTGCGGACACACGGGTACACGAGAGCCGACGCATCAGTCTACGTCAGGGCACCCGAAAAGACGAATCAGGGGAGTTTGCCCTCAACAGTAGATCGTTAAGCGGACAACACGGGGCACAACACGGGCCGGATCAGCCCAGCGGGTCGGGCGCCGTCGTGACCCCGTACTCCGCCAGCTTCGCCTTGCCGCAGTCCGGGGAGGTCAGGACGATCGGGCCCGCCTCGGTCAGGGCGACCGAGTGCTCCCAGTGCGAGGACCAGGTGCCGTCCGTGGTGATCACGGTCCAGTCATCCTCGAGCACCTCGGTGCGGGGCGTGCCCAGGGACACCATCGGCTCGATGGCCAGGCAGAAGCCGGGGACCAGCTTCGGGTTGTGGCGGCCGAGCAGGCGGCGCTTGTCCACGTAGTTCAGGAGGTGCGGGTCCATGTGCATCTCGGAGCCGATGCCGTGGCCGCCGTACTCCTCGATGATCCCGTACTTGCCCTTCGGCGGGCGGGGCTGGCGGCGGATGTAGCTCTCGATCGCCCGGGAGACGTCCACCAGGCGGTTGCCCTTCTTCACCGCCGCGATACCGGCCCACATCGACTCCTCGGTGACCCGGGAGAGCTCGATCAGCTCCGGAGCGTGACCGGAGCCCACGAAGGCCGTGAAGGCCGCGTCGCCGTGCCAGCCGTCGATGATCGCGCCCGCGTCGATGGAGATGACGTCGCCGTCCTTCAGGACGGTCTTCTCGTCCGGGATGCCGTGGACGACGACCTCGTTGACCGAGGTGCAGATGGTGGCGGGGAAGCCGCCGTACCCCAGGAAGTTCGACTTGGCGCCGTGTTCGGCGATCACCTTGCGGGCGACCTCGTCCAGGTCCTTCGTCGTGGCGCCGGGCACCGCCGCCTCGCGGGTCGCCGCGTGGATGGCGGCGACGACCAGTCCCGCCTCGCGCATCTTCGCGATCTGCTCGGGGGTCTTGATCTCCACCATGGCGGCTGACGCCTTTCTCAGTACGGATACGGGGGTTACGTCAACGATACGGCCACCCGGGCCCGGACACGGCAGCGGCCGCGGCGCCCGGGAGGGGCACCGCGGCCGTTCAACTGCGTACCGCGATCAGGCGGTCTTCTCGGCCTTCAGGGCGTGCATCGCGCGCTCCGTGACCTCGTCGACCTTGCCGAGCGCCGAGATCGTGACGACCAGGCCCTGGGCCCGGTAGAAGTCGATGATCGGCTCGGTCTCGCTGTGGTAGACCTCGAGGCGCTTGCGGACCGTGTCCTCGGTGTCGTCACCGCGCTGGTACAGCTCGCCGCCGCAGATGTCGCAGACACCCTCGGTCTTCGGCGCGTTGTAGGTGACGTGGAAGACGTGGGCGGAGTCGGTGCGGCAGATGCGCCGGCCGGCGATCCGCTTCACGACCTCGTCCTCGGGGACTTCGAGGTCCAGGACGGCGTCGAGCTTCAGACCGTCCGCCTTCAGCGCCTCGTCGAGCGCCTCGGCCTGCACCACGTTGCGCGGGAAGCCGTCGAGCAGGAAGCCGCCCTCGGCGTCCGGCTGCGCCATCCGGTCCTTGGCCATCCCGATGGTGACCTCGTCCGGCACCAGGTTGCCGGCGTCCATGTACGACTTGGCCTGCTTGCCCAGGTCCGTGCCCTGGCTGATGTTGGCACGGAAGAGGTCGCCCGTGGAGATGTGCGGGATCCCGAGGTTCTTGGCGAGGAACGCGGCCTGCGTTCCCTTGCCGGCACCGGGCGGCCCGACGAGGACGATTCGCATCAGCGGAGGAACCCTTCGTAATTGCGCTGCTGGAGCTGGCTCTCGATCTGCTTCACGGTCTCCAGACCCACACCCACGATGATGAGGATGCTCGTCCCGCCCAGCGGGAAGCTCTGGTTGGCCCCGAAGATCACCAACGCCATCGTCGGCACGAGCGCGATCAGTCCCAGATACAGCGACCCCGGCCAGGTGATCCGGTTGAGCACGTAGCTCAGGTACTCAGCAGTAGGTCGACCAGCCCGGATACCCGGGATGAAGCCACCATACTTCTTCATGTTGTCGGCGACTTCCTCGGGGTTGAACGAGATCGCCACATAGAAGAAGGCGAAGAACACGATCAGGAGGAAGTAGCTGATGATGTAGTACGGGTGGTCGCCCTTGACGAAGTTGTCCTTGATCCAGGTCGCCCAGCCCGAGGTCGAGTTGGAGAACTGCACGACCAGCGCCGGGATGTAGAGCAGGGACGACGCGAAGATGACGGGAATCACACCCGCCTGGTTGACCTTCAGCGGGATGTAGGTCGAGGTACCGCCGTAGGAACGGCGGCCGATCATGCGCTTCGCGTACTGGACCGGGATGCGGCGCTGCGCCTGTTCGACGAAGACCACCAGGGCGACCATGACGAGGCCGACCAGGATGACGGTGCTGAACTCGATCCAGCCCTGCGCCAGGTGCCCCTGCTTCTTGATGGCCCACAGCGAGGTGGGGAAGCTGGAGGCGATCGAGATGAACATCAGGATCGACATGCCGTTGCCGATGCCGCGGTCGGTGATGAGCTCACCGAGCCACATGACGGCGGCGGTGCCGGCGGTCATGGTGATGACCATCGTGATGGTGGTGAAGATCGAGCGGTTCGGCACGATCTCGGTGGCGACCTGGCAGCCGCTGAACAGCGCGCCGTTGCGGGCGGTGGCCACCAGGCCGGTGCCCTGCAGGATCGCCAGCGCCACGGTCAGATAACGCGTGTACTGCGTGATCTTGGCCGTGCCGGCCTGGCCCTCCTTCTTGAGGGCCTCCAGGCGCGGGATCACCACGGTCAGCAGCTGCAGGATGATGCTCGCCGTGATGTACGGCATGATGCCCAGCGCGAAGATCGTGATCTGCAGCAGCGCGCCGCCGCTGAACATGTTCACCAGGCCGAAGAGGCTGTTGCCCTGCTGGGCCTGGTCCACACAGATCTGAACGTTCTTGTAGCTCACACCGGGGATCGGGACGTGCGTCCCCATCCGGTAGAGCACGATGATGCCGAGCGTGAAGAGCAGCTTCTTGCGCAGGTCAGGCGTCTTGAACGCCTGGGCGAACGCGGTGAGCACGGTGCCTCCTGCGACCCCCGCGCTTGGTGCGAGGTGACGGTCTTGAGGATCGACGAATACGGAATGAGTCAGAGGAACCGGACGGCATACCGCACGGAAACTTAGACAGTGCACGCCACCTTACCGGCGACCCTGCCCCCCTAGGAACGACCAACCGGGGATGCCCCATTTGAGAGGGCATCCCCGGTCGGATGTTCAGGCCAACGGGCTGTCTCAGACGAGCTCGGTGACGGTGCCGCCGGCGGCGGCAATCTTCTCCTTGGCGGAGCCGGAGACGGCGTCGACCGTCACCTGCAGCGCCACGGAGATCTCGCCCTGGCCCAGGACCTTGACGAGGCTGTTCTTGCGCACGGCACCCTTGGCGACCAGGTCGGCAACGGTGACTTCGCCACCCTCGGGGTAGAGGGCGCCGAGCTTGTCCAGGTTCACGACCTGGAACTCGGTGCGGAACGGGTTCTTGAAGCCCTTCAGCTTCGGAAGACGCATGTGGAGGGGCATCTGGCCACCCTCGAAGCGCTCCGGAACCTGGTAACGGGCCTTCGTACCCTTGGTACCACGGCCGGCCGTCTTACCCTTCGACGCCTCACCACGACCCACACGGGTCTTGGCGGTCTTGGCGCCCGGGGCGGGACGGAGGTCGTGGGCCTTCAGCGGCTTGTTCTCCGCCATGTCAGTCGACCTCCTCAACCGTCACGAGGTGGCGGACGGTGTGCACCATGCCGCGGAACTCGGGACGGTCCTCCTTGACAACCACGTCGTTCAGGCGCTTGAGCCCGAGCGAACGCAGGGTGTCGCGGTGGTTCTGCTTGCTGCCGATGTACGACTTCGTCTGCGTGATCTTGAGGCGGGCCATTACGCACCCGCCCCGGCACGCGCACGAAGCAGAGCCGCGGGGGCGACGTCCTCGAGGGGCAGACCGCGGCGGGCCGCGATCTCCTCGGGACGCTGCAGGCCCTTGAGGGCCGCCACGGTCGCGTGCACGATGTTGATCGCGTTGTCGGAGCCGAGCGACTTCGACAGGATGTCGTGAACGCCGGCGCACTCCAGGACGGCGCGCACCGGGCCACCGGCGATAACACCGGTACCGGGGGAAGCAGGCTTCAGCAGGACGACGCCCGCGGCCTTCTCACCCTGGATCGGGTGCGGGATGGTGCCCTGGATGCGGGGAACCTTGAAGAAGTTCTTCTTGGCTTCCTCGACACCCTTGGCGATGGCCGCGGGAACTTCCTTGGCCTTGCCGTAACCGACACCTACGGTGCCGTCACCGTCACCCACCACGACGAGCGCGGTGAAGCTGAAGCGACGACCACCCTTGACAACCTTGGCGACGCGGTTGATCGCGACAACGCGCTCAACGTACGCGGTCTTCTCGGCGGCAGCGCCACCGTCACGGCCCTTCCGGTCCCGCCGCTCGCCGCCACCGGCACCGCTTCCGCGGCGCTGGGGTCCAGCCATTGGATTACCTCTCTCTGTTACGTCCGTTAGTCCCGGAACCGGGGCTTAGAACTTCAGCCCGGCTTCGCGGGCGGCGTCAGCCAGAGCGGCAATGCGCCCGGCGTACCTGTTGCCACCACGGTCGAACACGACGGCCTCGACACCGGCAGCCTTGGCGCGCTCGGCGACCAGGGCGCCGACCTGCTTGGCCTGCGCGGACTTGTCACCCTCGCCGCCGCGGATCGAAGCGTCCAGGTTCGACGCCGACGCCAGGGTGTGACCCTTGATGTCGTCGATGACCTGAGCGGTGATGCCGCGGTTGGAACGCGTCACGACGAGGCGCGGACGCTCCGCCGTACCCGACACGTGCTTGCGGATGCGGATGTGGCGGCGCGCCTTGGCGGCACGCTTGTAAGCGTCGCCCTTGGCGATCTTCACACCGTATGCCATGGCTTACTTACCAGCCTTTCCGACCTTGCGGCGGATGACCTCGCCGGCGTACTTGACGCCCTTGGCCTTGTACGGGTCGGGCTTCCGCAGCTTGCGGATGTTCGCCGCGACCTCGCCGACCTTCTGCTTGTCGATGCCCTCGACCGAGAACTTCGTGGGCGACTCGACCTTGAAGGTGATGCCTTCGGGAGCCTCGATGGTGATCGGGTGGCTGTATCCGAGCGCGAACTCCAGGTTGGAGCCCTTCGCCTGGACGCGGTAACCGACACCGCTGATCTCGAGCGCCTTGACGTATCCCTGGGTCACGCCGGTGATCATGTTCGCCACCAGCGTGCGGGACAGGCCGTGCAGGGCCTTGTTCTGACGCTCGTCGTTGGGACGGGTGACGTTCAGAACGCCGTCCTCGCCCTTAACAATCTCGATCGGCGCGGCAACGGTGTGGGTCAGGGTGCCCTTGGAGCCCTTGACCGTGACCGTGCGGCCGTCGATGGTGACGTCCACACCAGCGGGAACCTGGATGGGGAGCTTGCCGATTCGCGACATTAGCTTTTCCTCCGTTCCCGACTACCAGACGTAGGCGAGGACTTCCCCACCCACGCCCTTCTTCTGCGCCTGCTGGCCGGTGAGCAGACCGTGGGACGTGGAGATGATCGCCACGCCCAGGCCGCCGAGCACCTTCGGCAGGTTGGTGGACTTCGCGTACACACGCAGACCGGGCTTCGAGATCCGCTTGATGCCCGCGATGGAGCGCTCACGGTTCGGCCCGAACTTCAGGTCGAGGACGAGGTTCTTGCCGACCTCGGCGTCCTCGACCTTCCAGCCGGTGATGAAGCCCTCCTGCTGGAGGATCTCCGCGATGTGCGACTTGATCTTGCTGTGCGGCATCACGACGGAGTCGTGGTACGCCGAGTTCGCGTTACGCAGACGCGTGAGCATGTCTGCGATCGGATCAGTCATGGTCATGAATTGGCCTTCGGCCTCTCTCGCCGGGGTTTCCTGTATGCGCCATCCCTCTCCCCACTCATGGGCGGGACGGGTGCGGTGCGGGGACCTACGGCGTAGTAAGTCGTACGGGCGGCGGACGCCCAACCCTCCTAGCCTAAGCCATGGAGGGGAGGGCCTCCGCCCACCCTTTGCTTACCGAGAGACTCCGGAAAAACCCGAAATTACGGGGTTTACCAGGAGCTCTTGGTCACGCCCGGCAGCTCGCCACGGTGAGCCATCTCACGAAGGCAGACGCGGCACAGGCCGAACTTGCGGTACACGGAGTGCGGCCGGCCACAGCGCTGGCAGCGGGTGTACGCGCGCACAGCGAACTTGGGCTTACGGGCAGCCTTCGCGATGAGAGCCTTCTTCGCCATCTCGCTTACGCCTCCTTGAACGGGAAGCCGAGGTGACGGAGGAGCGCACGGCCCTCTTCGTCGTTGGTCGCCGTGGTGACCACGGTGATGTCCATACCCCGGGTACGGTCGATCTTGTCCTGGTCGATCTCGTGGAACATGACCTGCTCCGTGAGACCGAAGGTGTAGTTGCCACGGCCGTCGAACTGCTTCGGCGACAGACCACGGAAGTCACGGATACGCGGCAGCGCGAGCGACAGCGTACGGTCCAGGAACTCCCACATGCGGTCACCGCGGAGGGTGACGTGGCAGCCGATCGGCTGACCCTCACGCAGCTTGAACTGCGCGATGGACTTCCGGGCCTTCGTCACGGCCGGCTTCTGGCCGGTGATCGTGGTCAGGTCGCGGATGGCGCCGTCGATCAGCTTGGAGTCGCGGGCGGCGTCGCCCACACCCATGTTGACGACGACCTTGACGAGGCCGGGGATCTGCATGACGTTCTCGTACGAGAACTCCTCACGCAGCTTGCCCGCGATCTCCTCGCGGTACTTCGTCTTCAGACGCGGAGTCGTGGTGGTAGCCATCAGATGTCCTCACCCGTCCGCTTGGCAACGCGGATCTTGTTGCCCTCTTCGTCGAAGCGGAAACCGACACGCGTGACGACCTTGTTGCCATCCTTCTCAACGACCAGCTGGACGTTGGAGACGTGGATGGGCGCCTCGGTCGTGACGATGCCACCGGTCTGCGAACCGCGAGCGGTCTGGCCGGCCTTCGTGTGCTTCTTGACCCGGTTGACACCCTCGACCAGGACGCGGTCCTCGCGGGGGAAGGCCGCGATGACCTTGCCCTGCTTGCCCTTGTCCTTACCGGTGATGACCTGAACCAGGTCGCCCTTCTTGATCTTCATGCTTACAGCACCTCCGGCGCGAGCGAGATGATCTTCATGAACTTCTTCTCGCGCAGCTCCCGGCCCACCGGGCCGAAGATGCGGGTGCCGCGGGGGTCGCCATCGTTCTTGAGGATGACGGCCGCGTTCTCGTCGAAGCGGATGTACGAGCCGTCCTGACGACGACGCTCCTTGACGGTGCGCACGACGACAGCCTTGACGACGTCGCCCTTCTTCACGTTGCCACCGGGGATCGCGTCCTTGACGGTGGCGACAATGACGTCACCGATGCCCGCGTAGCGGCGACCGGAGCCACCGAGAACACGGATGCAAAGGATCTCCTTGGCACCAGTGTTGTCGGCGACACGCAGTCGCGACTCCTGCTGGATCACGTCTATCTCCTGATCGTCTGCCGGTTCCCGGCCGGGGCTTGATCTCTCAAGCCCCGACCGAGCCTGGCGGAACTGATCCTGAGCAAAAGCTCAGGAAATTACTTGGCCTTCTCGAGGATCTCGACGATGCGCCAGCGCTTGCTCGCCGACAGCGGACGCGTCTCCATGATGAGGACGCGGTCGCCGACGCCGGCAGCGTTCTGCTCGTCGTGCGCCTTGAGCTTGTTCGTACGGCGGATGACCTTGCCGTACAGCGCGTGCTTGACGCGGTCCTCGACAGCGACGACGACGGTCTTGTCCATCTTGTCGCTGACGACGAGGCCCTCACGGGTCTTGCGGAAGCCGCGCTCGTTCGTCTCAGTCACATTCTTCTCGCTCATCAGGCGCTCTCCACCGTCTCGATGCCCAGCTCGCGCTCGCGCATCAGGGTGTAGATCCGGGCGATGTCCTTACGGACGGACTTGAGCCGACCGTGGTTCTCGAGCTGGCCGGTCGCCGCCTGGAAGCGGAGGTTGAACAGCTCTTCCTTGGCCTCGCTGAGCTTGGCAACAAGCTCCTCGTTGCCCAGCTCGCGCAGCTCGGACGCCTTGGTTCCGGCCGACATCACGCCTCACCTGCCTCGCGCCGAACGATGCGGCACTTCATCGGGAGCTTGTGAGCAGCGCGGGTGAGCGCCTCACGAGCAATCTTCTCGTTCGGGTAGGACAGCTCGAACATGACCCGACCCGGGTGCACGTTCGCGATCCACCACTCCGGAGAACCCTTACCGGAACCCATGCGGGTCTCGGCAGGCTTCTTCGTGAGCGGGCGGTCCGGGTAGATGTTGATCCAGACCTTGCCGCCACGCTTGATGTGGCGGGTCATCGCGATACGAGCCGCCTCGATCTGGCGGTTGGTCACGTACGCCGGCGTGAGGGCCTGGATGCCGTACTCGCCGAACGCAACCGTCGTACCACCCTTGGCCATACCGCGGCGCTTGGGGTGGTGCTGCTTGCGGTGCTTGACCCTACGGGGGATCAGCATTTCGGTCAGGCCTCCGTTCCGGTGCTCTCAGCCGGAGCGGCGGCAGCGGCCTCGGCCTTGGGGGCCTCGGCAGCAACAGCCTGCTGCGGCTTGCGGCCGCGACCGCCACGCTCGCCGCCACGGCCACCACGGCCGGCCGGACGCTCGTTGCCACCACGGGCCGGGCGGTTACCCGCACGGGCCGCGGCGTTCTCGGCGCGGACCTCGGCGATGTTCTTGACGTCGCCCTTGTAGATCCAGACCTTCACGCCGATGCGGCCGAAGGTCGTCTTGGCCTCGAAGAAGCCGTAGTCCACGTTCGCGCGGAGCGTGTGCAGGGGCACACGGCCCTCGCGGTAGAACTCCGAGCGGGACATCTCGGCGCCGCCGAGACGGCCACCGCACTGGATCTTGATGCCCTTGGCGCCGGCCTTCATCGTGCCCTGCATGCTCTTACGCATGGCGCGACGGAAGGAGACGCGGGAGGAGAGCTGCTCGGCAACGGCCTGCGCGACCAGCTGAGCGTCCATCTCGGGGTTCTTGACCTCGAGGATGTTCAGCTGGACCTGCTTGCCCGTGAGCTTCTCGAGGTCGCCGCGGATGCGGTCGGCCTCGGCGCCACGGCGGCCGATGACGATGCCCGGACGCGCGGTGTGGATGTCCACCCGCACGCGGTCACGGGTGCGCTCGATCTCAACCTTCGAGATGCCGGCGCGCTCCATGCCGGACGTCATCATCCGACGGATGGCGACGTCTTCCTTGACGTAGTCCTTGTACAGCTTGTCGGCGTACCAGCGGGACTTGAAGTCCGTGGTGATGCCGAGCCGGAACCCATGCGGGTTAACCTTCTGGCCCATTACCGGGTTCCTTCCTTGCTGCTGACGACCACGGTGATGTGGCTGGTCCGCTTACGGATCCGGTAGGCACGGCCCTGAGCACGCGGACGGAACCGCTTCAGGGTCGGACCCTCGTCCACAAACGCCTCGCTGATGAACAGCGAAGAGGCGTCCGTGTGGTCGTAGTTGTGTGCAGCGTTGGCGATGGCGCTGTCCAGCACCTTGCCAACCGGCACGCTCGCGGCCTGCGGGGCGAAACGCAGGACCGCCTGAGCCTCCGTGGCATCCATGCCACGGATGAGGTCCACCACGCGGCGGGCCTTCATGGGCGTGACGCGGATGTACCGCGCCTGGGCCCTGGCTTCCATGGTTGTCCCTTCGGTGTAAGTCATAGTCGTTCCACCCCGCGTTAGCGGCGCTTCGACTTCCGGTCGTCCTTGACGTGGCCGCGGAAGGTGCGAGTCGGCGAGAACTCGCCGAGCTTGTGGCCGACCATCGACTCGGTGACGAACACCGGGACGTGGGTCTTGCCGTTGTGCACCGCGATGGTGTGACCCAGCATGCTGGGGATGATCATCGAGCGACGGGACCAGGTCTTGATGACGTTCTTGGTGCCTGCCTCGTTCTGTACGTCCACCTTCTTGATGAGGTGTCCGTCGACGAAGGGCCCCTTCTTGAGACTGCGCGGCATCTAAACCCGCTCCTAGCGCTTCTTGTTCGTCTTGCGGCGGCGGACGATGTACTTGCTCGATGCCTTCTTCGGCGAGCGAGTACGACCCTCCTTCTGACCCCACGGCGAGACCGGGTGGCGACCACCGGAAGTCTTGCCTTCACCACCACCGTGCGGGTGGTCAACCGGGTTCATCGCGACACCGCGGACGGTCGGGCGAACGCCCTTCCAGCGCATACGGCCGGCCTTGCCCCAGTTGATGTTCGACTGCTCGGCGTTGCCGACCTCGCCGATCGTGGCGCGGCAGCGGGCGTCGACCAGCCGGATCTCGCCGGACGGCATACGAAGGTGGGCCATCGTGCCCTCCTTCGCGAGCAGCTGCACGGAGGCACCGGCGGAGCGGGCGAACTTGGCGCCACCACCGGGACGGAGCTCGATCGCGTGGATCGTGGTACCGACCGGGATGTTGCGAAGCGCCAGGTTGTTACCGGGCTTGATGTCGGCGGCCGGGCCGTTCTCGACACGGTCGCCCTGGCTCAGGCCACGGGGGGCGATGATGTAGCGCTTCTCGCCGTCCGCGTAGTGCAGGAGCGCGATGCGCGCGGTGCGGTTGGGGTCGTACTCGATGTGAGCGACCTTCGCCGGCACGCCGTCCTTGTCGTGACGACGGAAGTCGATCACTCGGTAGGCGCGCTTGTGGCCACCGCCCTGGTGGCGGACGGTCACACGACCGGTGTTGTTACGGCCGCCCTTGCTGTGCAGGGGGCGGACCAGCGACTTCTCCGGCGTGGACCGCGTGATCTCGACAAAGTCGGCGACGCTGGAGCCACGACGGCCCGGAGTCGTCGGCTTGTACTTGCGGATACCCATTTCTCAGTCCTCGTCCGATATTCGGACCAGGGCGCTCCGTTAGGAGGCCTGGCCGAAGATGTCGATACGGTCGCCCTCAGCGAGGGTCACGATGGCGCGCTTCGTGTTGGCACGCTTGCCGAAACCGGTCTTGGTGCGCTTGCGCTTACCCTGACGGTTGATCGTGTTGACCCCGGTGACCTTGACCGAGAAGACCGCCTCGACGGCCTGCTTGATCTGGGTCTTGTTGGCGCCGGGCGCGACGATGAACGTGTACTTGTTCTCGTCCAGCAGCGCGTAGCTCTTCTCGGAGACGACCGGCTTGATCAGCAGGTCGCGCGGGTCCGTGAAGGTCTTGCTGGTAACGGTCGCCGACATCAGGCGTCGCTCCCTTCGGTCTCAGCGGTCTGGGGGCCAGACACGAAGGACTCGAAAGCGGCCTGGGTGAAGACCACGTCGTCGGAGACGATCACGTCGTACGTGTTCAGCTGGCCCGGCTCCAGGATGTGCACCTGGGGCAGGTTGCGGGCGGACAGCCACGCGGCCTCGTCGGCGCGGTCGACGACCAGGAGCAGGTTCTTGCGCTCCGAGATCTTGCCGAACAGCGTCTTGGCGGCCTTGGTGGACACCGCACCGTCGACCACGCCGGTGACGACGTGGATACGGGAGTGGCGCGCCCGGTCGGAGAGGGCACCGCGCAGGGCGGCGGCCTTCATCTTCTTGGGGGTGCGCTGCGAGTAGTCGCGCGGCACGGGACCGTGCACGACGCCACCACCGGCGAACTGCGGCGCGCGGGTCGAACCCTGACGGGCGCGGCCGGTGCCCTTCTGGCGGTAAGGCTTCTTGCCACCACCACGGACTTCACCGCGGGTCTTGGTCTTGTGCGTGCCCTGGCGGGCAGCCGCGAGCTGAGCGACGACGACCTGGTGGATCAGCGGAACGCTGGTCTTCGCGTCGAAGATCTCCGCGGGGAGCTCGACGGTCCCGGCCTTGTCGCCAGCCGGCGAAAGGATGTCAATGGTGCTCATCGGTTCCTCAAACCCCCTTGGCCGCAGTACGGACCAGGACGAGGCCACCGTTGGGGCCGGGGACGGCGCCCTTGATGAGCAGCAGACCCTTCTCGGCGTCAACGGCGTGGACGGTCAGGTTCTGGGTGGTCACACGCTCGTTGCCCATGCGACCCGCCATGCGGAGGCCCTTGAACACACGGCCAGGGGTGGCGCAGCCACCGATGGAACCGGGCGAGCGGTGCTTGCGCTGGGTACCGTGACCGGCGCCCAGGCCCTTGAAGTTGTGACGCTTCATGACACCGGCGAAGCCCTTGCCCTTGCTCTTGCCCGTGACGTCGACCTTGACGCCGGACTCGAACACCTCGGCAGTGATCTCCTGGCCCAGCGTGTACTCGCTGGCGTCAGGGGTGCGGAGCTCCACCAGGTGGCGGCGCGGGGTCACGTCGGCCTTGGCGAAGTGGCCCTTGAGGGGCTTGTTCACCTTGCGCGGGTCGATCTCGCCGAAGGCGATCTGGACCGACTCGTAGCCGTCGACGTCGTTGGTGCGAACCTGCGTCACGACGCACGGCCCGGCCTTGACGACGGTGACCGGAACAACGCGGTTGTTCTCGTCCCACACCTGCGTCATGCCGAGCTTCTCGCCCAGGACGCCCTTGATGTTCTTGCTCATCTCGGCCCGTCCCTTCAGAGCTTGATCTCGATGTCGACACCGGCCGGGAGGTCGAGGCGCATGAGCGAGTCAACCGTCTTCGGCGTGGGGTCGAGGATGTCGATGAGCCGCTTGTGCGTGCGCATCTCGAAGTGCTCGCGAGAGTCCTTGTACTTGTGCGGCGACTTGATGACGCAGTACACGTTCTTCTCAGTGGGCAGCGGCACCGGGCCCGCGACCGACGCACCAGTGCGGGTCACCGTCTCGACGATCTTCTTCGCCGAGGAGTCGATGACCTCGTGGTCGTAGGCCTTGAGCCGGATGCGGATCTTCTGTCCCGCCATGGCTACCTAGTAGTCCTTTGTCTCGTAACGCTCTGGAACCCGGGGGTTCTACCGACTCTGTCTCCGACCCACGCGGTCGGGCGTGTCGCACTCCCTCTACGCAGAAATCCCATAGGGATTTCCCAACCAAGGGGATGCGGGCCGTGGGACCGCGCTGTGCTCAATGAAGAGCGTGCTCAGTGAAGAGCAGTCGGGGGCAGAACACCCACCGGGCGCCTGGCTGGAGCCCCGCTGACACTTCCCGGAAGATTCCCGTACGTCCGCCCCAGCGCTGCCGCAGGCGGCAGATAGGGCGACGAGTACTGTGGGACTCGCTTCCAGTCCTCCCGGCGGGAGGCGCGCAGCATCGGCACTCAACCGAGCAACCCCGACAGTCTGCCATACGGGGACCTGGCCTGGCCAATCGAGCCGAGGATCGTACCCCACGTCACAGGGGGCTATGCGCGGGGGCGATCCCGCCCTCCGGTCAAGACTTCTCGGAGTCAGCGCTATCAGCCTTGGGACCACGCGCCCTCCGCCTAAACTCCGATGAGGCACGGAGCAGGCGTACCCAGCGGGGATCAGGGGGGCGGAAGTGTGATGACCTCACAGTCGGAGGGGCTGCGGGATGTGCCGTCTGGGCCTCCCGCCCCCGGCCAGCGCGTCACAGTACGTAACCGGCCATGGGTGGTCACCGACGTCCTCCGCTCCACCGCCGCCAGCGACGATCCTGCACGCGCCGCAGAAGCCGCCACCAGCCACCTGATCACGTTGTCCTCACTGGAGAGCGACGGCCGGGACGAGGAGCTCCGGGTGGTGTGGGAGCTGGAGCAGGCGACGGACGTCCACGACCAGTACGAGCTGCCCTCTCCCCGTGACGGCTTCGACGAGCCGGGACGCCTGGACGCTTTCCTGGACGCCGTGCGCTGGGGAGCCATCGCCTCCGCCGACAAGACGGCCCTCCAGGCGCCGTTCCGCTCCGGTGTCGAGATCCAGGACTACCAGCTGGACCCGGTGGTCCGTGCCCTGTCCATGCCGCGTACGAACCTGCTGATCGCGGATGACGTCGGTCTGGGCAAGACCATCGAGGCCGGTCTGGTGATGCAGGAGCTGATGCTGCGCCACCGCGCCCGTTCCATGCTGATCGTCTGCCCCGCCGGGCTGACGCTCCAGTGGCGGGACGAGATGCGGGACAAGTTCGGCCTGGACTTCCGGATCGTCAACACCCGGATGCTGCGCGACCTGCGCCGCTCGGCCGGGCTGTACGCCAACCCATGGACCCACCACCCGCGCCTGATCGTCTCGATCGACTGGCTGAAACGCGAGCGGCCGCTGCGGATGCTGCGCGAGCTGCTGCCGCCGGTGCCGGAGTACCCCCGGGCATTCGATCTGCTGGTGGTGGACGAGGTGCACACCTGTGCTCCGTCGGGCAACGGGAAGTACGCGGTCGACTCGCAGCGCACCCGAGCTGTGAAACTGCTCGCGCCGCACTGCGAGCACCGTCTCTTCCTCTCCGCGACCCCGCACAACGGCTACCTGGAGTCCTTCACCGCGCTCCTGGAACTCCTCGACGACCACCGGTTCGCCAGGGGCATCAAGCCCTCCGACGAGCAGCTCCGCCGGGTGATGGTGCGCCGCATGAAGTCGGACCTGCCTCCGCTGTGGAACGGCAAGCCCCGCTTCCCCCGGCGGGTGCCGCACGCCCTGGAGGTCGAGTACAGCGACGCGATGCGGGAGGCGTACACCAAGCTGGCGGAGTACGCGCGCTCGCGCCGGGACGGGCAAGGTGGCGGGAAGGCGGGCCGGACCGCCTCCGACTTCGTGACGACCCTGCTGAAGAAGCGCTTCCTGTCGTCGCCGAAGGCGTTCGCGGAGACGATCAGCACCCACCTCAAGACGATGACGACCCGGCACGCCGGGCCGGAGGAGGAGACCGCCCCGAGCGTCCGTGTGCTGCGGCCCCTGATCGACGGGATCGAGGAGGCCGAGGAGGAGGACGAGCAAGAGCAGGCCGAGGCGGCGACGCGGGCCTTCACCGCCGCCCGCCAGGCCATGCGTCCGCTCTCCGACCGCGAGCACACGCTTCTCAAGGAACTGGACGTCTGGGCGATCGACGCCGGGAAGCGCTCGGACGCCAAGTTCGCCCGCTTCCAGGAGTGGCTGGACAAGATCGTCTGCCCGGACGGCCCGCTCGGCGAGTGGAAGCCGGAGCGGGTCATCGTCTTCACCGAGTACCGCGACACCCAGCGCTGGCTGTACGGGCAGCTGATCGCCGCGGGGTATCCGGCCGACCGCATCGCCCAGCTCTACGGCGGCCAGGACCAGGAGGAGCGAGAGCGCGTCAAGCAGGTCTTCCAGGAGAGTCCCGACCTGTCCCCCGTCCGCATCCTGCTCGGCACCGACGCGGCCAGCGAGGGCATCAACCTCCAGGCGCACTGCCATCGGGTGCTGCACTGGGAGATCCCCTGGAACCCCAACCGCCTCGAACAGCGCAACGGCCGTGTGGACAGGCACGGGCAGAAAGCCGACCAGGTGGACGTGTTCCACTTCGTGCCGCAGGGCTGGCAGGGCTTCGACCCGGCGCACGACCACCAGACGGACTCGGGCTACGAGGACGGCGCCCTGGAGGACGAGCTGCACTTCCTCGCCGTGGCCGCCCGCAAGACCGAGCGCATCCGCGAGGACCTGGGCAGCGCGGGCGAGGTGATCGCCTCGCAGGTCGAGCAGAAGATGCTGGGCCGGCGTTCGAACTGGACCACCGCCGACGCCGAGATCACCAAGCGGTCCGGGAAGGCCGTCCTGAAGGTGGAGCGCGACCTCGCTCGCGATCTGGAGCGCCTGGTGGACACCCTCTCGGACAGCCGCCACCAGCTCCACCTGCACCCGGAGACCGTCGAGCGGGTCGTCCGTACGGGCCTGCTGCTGGCCCACCGCAAGGACCTCACCGAGGTCCCCGACCCCAAGCCGGACCGGGCGGCCCGCTGCTTCCGGCTGCCGGAGCTGCCCGGCGCCTGGGCACGCGCCCGCAACGACGGCCTGCGCCACCCGCTCACCGGCAAGGAACGCCCGGTCGTCTTCGACGAGGCGGAGGCCCGCGACCGTACGGACGTAGTGCACCTGCACCTGGGCCACCGCCTGGTGCAGATGTGCCTGCGGCTGCTGCGCGCCGAGCTGTGGTCGAGCGGTGCGGGCGCCCACCTGTCCCGGGTGACGGCCCGGGTGGTGCCGGACGGAGTGCTGCGGCAGCCGGCGGTGGTCGCGCACGGCCGGGTGGTGATCACCGGCAGCGGCGGGACGCGGCTGCACGAGGAGGTGATCACGGCGGGCGGCCTGATCGAGGGCGGCAAGTTCGTCGCCGCCAAGATGGAGGACGTCGACGGATGGCTGGCCGAGGCGACGGACGAACTGCCCGCCGAAGCCGTACGGACCGAGTTGACCGACCTCTGGCCCCAGCTGGAGGAGCGTCTCGCCCGCGCCCTGAACACCCGCGCGAACCGGCGCTTCCGCTCCCTTCAGACAGTGCTCGCCGAGCGCTGTGAGGAGGAGGTCGAGGGCATGCGTGCGGTCCTGGAGGACCTCGGCCGCTCGATCCGGGACCGGCTGGACGACACGGGACACTGGCAGCAGGAATCGCTCTTCGACGTCGACGACGAGCGCCGCCAGCTGCGCGCGGACCGCGAGGCGCTGCTGGAGCGGCTCCGGCGGCTGCCGGACGTGACCGAGGCGGAGACCGCCGCGCTGCGCCGCCGCTGGTCCGATCCCTCGGACCGCTGGTTCCCGGTCGCCGTGACCTTCCTCGTCCCCCGTTCCCTCTCACCCGCCCACCAGGAGCACCGCTGATGCCGCCCGCCGCCCGTACGCCGAGGAAGGTTCCGCCGAAGGGCTCGGTCCCCACCCCCGCCGAGCAGCACGAGGACTGGCTGCGGCTGCTGCGCCCCGACGGCCCGTTCGTGTCGCTGCCGGTGCTGGTCGGCGCCTTCCCGCAAGGCCTGGACACGATCCCGCCGGAGACGTGGGGGAGGCTGCGGCAGGCGTGGGCGGAGGTCCAGGAGGACCCCGCGCCACTGCGGGCCGCGTGGGAGAAGTTCGTCCTGGCCGAGCTGCTCGGCTGGCGGGCGCCCGGTCTGCGCGAGGGCGCGGCGATTCCCGACTACTTGCGCGCCGGCGCGAACACGCCCGACGCGGTCCTGCTCGGCCCCGGCCTGTCCGGCGGCCTGTCCCCGCGCGCCCTGTTCTTCCGTACGGACGACTGGGCGGGCCCCCTCAACCGCCCGCGTGGCGAACAGCCCGGCCTCGCCGACCAGGCGGCCGAGCTCTGCCGCGCCCGCGACGTGCCGCTGGCGCTGCTCACGAACGGCCGCGAGTGGGCCCTGGTCCACGCCCGTCCGAAGGAGGCGACGACGGTCGCCGTCTTCGACGCGGACCTGTGGACCGAGGAGCCGATCCTCGCCCGCGCCTTCGCCAGCCTGCTCACCGCGAGCCGGGTGGTCCGCCCGCCGCTGGACGCGGAGGGCAAGCCGACCGACTCGACGGCGGGCCTGTTCGCCCGCACCGCCGAGGCCCAGGCCGACGTCACGGACACGCTGGGCCGCCAGGTGCGGGAGGCGGTGTCGCTTCTGGTCGCAGAACTGTCCCGACTGGACAGGGAGTCACGAGGCGAGCTGCTGCGGGACGTGCCCGCCAAACAGGTCTACGAGGGCGCGCTCACGGTCATGATGCGCCTGGTCTTCCTCCTCTACGCCGAGGAGCAGCGCCTGCTGCCCTCCGGGGAGGAGCTGTACAGCAAGTCGTACGCCGTGGGCCCCCTGCACAACGAGCTCGCGACGGCGCAGAGCCTGCACGGCGACGAGCTCGGCGACCGGGTCGAGGCGACCTGGCCGCGCCTTCTCGCCGTGTTCGCCGCGATCCACGGCGGCAGCACGCACGACCAGCTGTGGATCCCGCCGTACGGCGGCTCGCTCTTCGACCCGTCCCGCTTCCCCTGGCTGGTCCCTGCCAAGGTGACCGACCGGGTGGTGTACGAGATCCTCGACGCCCTCCTCACCCTGCGCGCCCGCAAGGGCTTCAAGGGCAAGGAGCGCCTGTCGTACAAGGGCCTGGACGTCGAGCAGATCGGCCATGTGTACGAGGGTCTGCTGGAGTACGGCTGCCACTGGACGGAGGAGCCGTACGTCGGGGTCTCCTTCGGGCGGGACAGGAAGTACGAGGCGGTACTGCCGCTGGCGCGCCTGGAGGAGTGGGCGGCGGCCGGGACGCTCGCGGAACAGGTAGCGGAGGCGACGGGCACGAAGTCGGCCACGGTGACGGCGGCGCAGGCCAAGTCCTCCGGCGCGGTGACGGTCGAGCTGGAGACAGCGTGCGGCAGTGACGTGGCTCTGGTGGAGCGGGCGGCCGCGTTCTCCGGCCTGTACGGCATCGACCTGCGCGGCGAGCCGAAGGTGTGGCCGGCGGGTTCGGTCATCGTGGTCCGCTCCGGCAATCGCCGGGACACGGGCACGCACTACACGCCGAAGGCGCTGGCGGAGGAGGTCGTGGAGCACACGCTGGCTCCGCTGTGCTTCTCGCCTGGCCCGGCGGAGGGTGCGGAGCGGGGTGTGTGGCAGCCGAAGAAGGCCGAGGAGCTGCTGAAGCTCCGGGTTCTGGACCCAGCGATGGGTTCCGGGGCGTTCCTGGTGTCGGCATGCCGGTACCTGTCGGACCGGGTGGTGGAGGCGTGGCTCCGGGAGGACGAGCTCCCGCCGGAGATCGCGCGGGACGTGGACCGCGACGACCATGAGCAGCTGCACCAGATCGCCCGGCGGTTGGTGGCCGACCAGTGCCTGTACGGCGTGGACCGCGACCCCATGGCCGTGGAGCTGGCCAAGCTGTCGCTGTGGCTGGTGACGCTGGCCAAGGGGCGGCCGTTCTCGTTCCTGGACCATGCGTTGCGGTGCGGGGACTCGCTGGTGGGGGTCATCGACGTACGACAGGTCCGGCAGTTCCATCTGGACTGGCAGGACCGGCAGTTGAGCGCGGAGGTCGCGCGGGCGCTGGAGGGTACGGAGGACCTGCTGTCGCGGGCGGCCGAGCTGCGGCGGCAGATCGAGTCGACCGCGGTGACGGATATCCGGGTGGTGCGGGACAAGGCAGACCTGCTGACGAAGGCGGAGGCGCTGAGCGGAAAGCTGCGGCTGGCCGCGGACGCGGTGGTGGGCGCTGCGCTGGCCGCCGAAGGCATCTCCGACGAGGAGGCATCCGAGATCTCCGGCGAGGAGAACATGGGCGGGGCGCGGGGGGCTGCGCGGTTCCGTGACGCCAAGGAGGACGCGAAGAGCCGGGCCTATCGGTACCGCCTGGAGGCTGTGGCGGGGCTGGTGGCTACGGCCCTCGGGGAGGGCGACGGGGCCGAGGAGGCGGGGGCTCGGGCTCGGGAGATTGTGGAGGGGTGGCTGAAGGGGCCTCGGGCTGAGGCGGTTCGGCCGTTGCATTGGCCGTTGGAGTTTCCTGAGGTTATGGGGGTGGGGGGCTCCAGCGGGTTTGATGTGGTGGTGGGGAATCCGCCGTTTCTCGGTGGCAAGAAACTGACCGGTGCTTTGGGTCAGGATTATCGGGAGTACCTCGTCAATCGGTTGGCGGGTGGCACGCGCGGACACGCGGACCTGTGTGCGTACTTTCTGCTACGGAACCTGTCCATCACACCAAAGCGGCGCACTGGAATCATCGCCACGAACACGATCGCGCAGGGCGACACACGCGAGGTCGGGCTGGATCGGGCTACGGCGGACGGGTGGACTGTGTACCGGGCCATCAAGTCCCAGCCCTGGCCAGGCACTGCTGCACTTGAGGTCTCCCTGCTCTGGCTAGGCGGAGGCATCGGGAACGGCGAGACGCCTGTGCTGGATGGGCAGGAAGTGCGGGCGATCACGCCGAACCTTGACCCGGCAACGCGGGCGAGCGGCCAGCCGTTCCGTCTGGTGGCCAACGAGAACCAGTCGTTTCAGGGGTCGATCGTGCTCGGTATGGGCTTCGTTCTCAGTCCGGACGAGGCTCAAGAACTCATCGCGAAGGACCCGAGAAACGCGGAGGTCTTGTTTCCTTACCTCAACGGGGAGGATCTGAATCAGCGCCCCGGAGCCAAGGCCAGTAGATGGGTGATCAACTTCCACGACTGGTCTGAGGGGCAGGCCGCCGAATACACGGACGTATTCGCCATAGCAGAACGCGAAGTCAAGCCGGTTCGTCAGCGGCAGAAGGACGACGGCTCCTATGTCCTACGCAAACCGCTACCACAGCGGTGGTGGCAATACGCGGACAAGCGACCGAACATGGTGGCCGCAATCGCGGATCTGGAGCAGGTAGTCGTCATCGCCCTTGTCAGCAAGACCGCCATGCCAGTGCGGCAGCCCACGGGGCAGGTCTTTTCCCACATGCTCGGAGTGTTCGCCACTGACTCGGCAGCGGAGCTGGCCTTGCTGTCCAGCTCCATCCACTACTGGTGGGCCATCCAGCGGGCATCAAGCCTGAAAGGGGATCTTCGGTATACCCCCTCCGACGTCTACGAGACCTTTCCGCGCTCTCACCAAACGCCGCGCCTCCACTCGGCCGGGGAAACGCTGGAGACTGCTCAGCGAGTTTCCATGTCCAGCCATGGCATCGGCCTCACAACCCTATACAACCGCGTGCACAGTGAGTCCAAAACCGACGCCGACACCCAGGCCGTTCGGGACGCCCATGTCGAGGTGGACCAGGCGACGGCCGAGGCCTACGGCTGGACCGACCTCAATCTGAAGCACGGCTTCTACGAAACCCGCCAGGGCCCACGCTTCACCATCGCCCCGGACGTCCAGACCGAGATCCTGGATCGTCTCCTTGAGCTGAACCACGCCCGCTACAAGGAAGAAATGGAGAAGGGCCTGCACACGCCGGAGGCCAAGCGGCGCCGCGCTGCCGCCCGGAAGGCCAAGGCGAAGGCTCGGGCCGCCGCGCGCACCCCCAAGACTGCCCCGGAGAACTTCGACGACGGCGGGCTCTTCCCTGAGCCGGACGCCCTGTTCTGAGCCGTACGACAACGCCCCGCGCCCGGTGACAGCCAGGCGCGGGGCGCGTGCAGTTGAGGAGTCAGCTCCCCGACGCGTACGCCACGAAGTCCGCCCAAGCCTCCGGCGCCAGCGCGAGGCGGGGGCCTGTGTCGCGGCACTTGGAGTCGCGGACGTGGATGGTGCGGGGCGCTACCGCGACCTCGACGCAGGAGTCGCCCTCGTTGCCGTCGCTGTAGCTGCTCTTGAACCACGCCAGTTCGGAGGTGTCCCCGGCAGGGGGCTTGCCGATCATGTTTCTCCCAGCAGTTGCTCGATGAAGACCAGCGACTCCCGGGGCGGGAGAGCCTGAGCCCGGATCGTTCCATACCGCAGCTCAAGGATGTGTACCTGCCTCGGGTCCGAGACGGGACGGCCGTTGAACGCCCCGTCGGAGCGTCCCGTCGCCGTACCGTCCACGAACTTCAGCAACTCCAGCCGTCCGTCCAGACCAGGATGGACCTCCACGTGGGTCGGCATCACCTGGAGTGTGACGTTACGCAACCGGCCCACCTCCAACAGGCGTTCGAGCTGCTGTCGCCACACCATTGTGCCCCCCAACGGGCGTCGCAACAGGGTCTCTTCCAGCACGAAACCGAGTGCGGGGGCGGGGTCCCGCTCGAAGATGGACTGCCGGGCCACACGAGCGGCCACCAACCGCTCCACCTCGGCGTTCGAGTATGGCGGTTGCCTGGACTCGAATGCGGCACGAGCGTGCTCCGGCGTCTGCAACAACCCGTTGATGCTGTTGCAGACGTAGATCCCGATCTCTACGGCCTTCGCCTCCATGTCGGCCAGATCCCGCACCTTCTTCGGATACCGAACCTTCTCCACGTCCTCCTTCATCGCGGAGATCAGCCCACCCGCCCCCAACACCCTGTCGGCGTCGTCCAGATACTCCGGCCGAGGAATCCGCTTCCCGCCCTCGATCTTGTAGACCATGTCCTCGCCGTACCCGAGCCTCTTGCCGAACTCGGCGGCCCGCATCCCCACGGCTTCGCGCCGCAGCTTCAACTGCCGCCCCACGGTGGCGACAACAGCCACGCCCCACTCGTCGTCGGGGTCCACCTCCCACCCCGGCTCGTCCGCCTCGGAAATGAGCCGCCCCGCCTCCGTGCCCGCCGACATGTCCGCGCCGCCCCTCCGTCGTACCGCCTCGTACCAGCCACGCCCTTACTCGTACGTAACGCCCCGACAAGCCCGGACAGCACCGGACAACGCCCGTACAGTGACCGTACGCAACGAGGACATCACTCCTCACGGTAGGCAGATCCGGCCACGCTGAGTGATGTGAATCAGAAACTCGCCGGGCCGACAGAGCAGCCCACCCAATCCGACGGCTACATCCGCAACTTCAGTGTCCAGCTGTCTCCCACACCACGCGGCGCCCGCCTCGCCCGCCTGCTCGCAACCGAGCAACTCCGCGCCTGGGAACTCCCGTTGGATCCGGCGAGGCACATCGTCGCCGAACTGGCGAACAACGCCGCCACCCATGGCCGTATCCCCGGCCGGAACTTCCAGCTCCTGCTGTACGTGATCGGCGAAACCCTCCGCATCGAGGTCACCGACACACGCCGTGACCGGCTACCGCGACCCCACGACGCCACCCCCACCGACGAAGCCGGCCGGGGCCTGCTCCTCGTAGCCACACTCGCCGACCGCTGGGGAGTGATCCCAGGCGTGCCACCCCGCAAGACGGTATGGGCCGAAGTCACCTTCCCGGCAACGGAATCACCGAAGCCTGAAGGCCCACACCCCGGTCTGACCTGCGCTCCCTATGAACCACCCACTGGGGAGAAAGAACCCCGCCAAGCCCCACCCCTCCCTCCCGCCGGGCAGACTCACTCCCACGAGTGAATATGCCCAACTCGGCCGGATTTGGGACCGGTTGCCTGCTCTACGCTCAGCGCGAGCAACACCACACAACCGCAGACATGCGACGGCCCTCGCCGGGACTGGCATCCCAGTGCGAGGGCCTGACCACCGAGGAAGAAGAGGACTTCCCGATGGGCTCCGAAAACCCTAGCGCGCCCTCGCGCGCCCAGTCCCGTATCCCGGGCAAAAACCACCCCCACGCGCGCCCGAACTCCGGCGTGGTCCACGACAACGTCCGCCTCACCGAGAACTTCACGGTGATCGGCAACGACCTCGCCCAGCACCAGGAGCTGTCGCTGCTGGCGATCGGGCTCGGCTGCTACATCCAATCGGTGCGACCGGGCACGGCGATCGACATCAAGACCCTCGCAGCCCGCTTCCCGGAGGGCCCCACCCGTATCGCGGCCGCCCTGCGCGAACTCGAAACCCACGGCTACCTGCGCCGCGCCCGCTTACGGGCCCCGACCGGCCGGATCATCACCCGTACGGTCTCCAGCAACAGGCCGGGCCACAGGCCCGCCTCGACCGACACCCCGAGCAGGCCCGCCCGGCGCACGGCACCGGACAAGCCGCCTCCGCGCAAGCGACTGCTCCCGCCCGTGCCCCAGCCCTCGTACCCCTCCCCCACCCTCCTCCAGACAGCCGTCGGCGTCCTCGCCGTCCTCCGCCGCCACGACCCGCGCCTCCTCCTCTCCGCCACGGACGCCGAACACCTCGCCCCCGGCGTCGCCGCCTGGCTGGAGCGCGACCTCACGCCCACCGCCGTACGCCACGCCCTCACCGAGAACCTCCCGCTGGAACCGCTGATCCGCCCGGCCGCCTTCTTGGCCCACCGCCTGACGGCCCAGCTCCCGCCCCCGGCCCCGCCGAGCCCGGCCCCCAGACACCCCTTCCAGACCTGCGACGGCTGCGACCGCCCCTTCCGCGCTCCGGCCCCCGGCCGGTGCCGCGACTGCCGATCCGATCTCCCGGAGGCCGCATAGCATGAACGTGACGATCCTTGCCCCTGGGCACAGACGACGAGGAGCGAGCGCCATGACCATCGCCCCGGACAACGCGCAACAGGGCGCCTCCCACCTGTACCGGGCCATGCGCGACTTCGTGGAGTCCACGGACGGCACCCTTCCCGGCAAGTTCGAGATCACCAAGGAAGGGATCGTCCTCGACATGATGTCGCCGGTGCGGCCGCACGAACTCACCGCACTCCGTCTCCGGAAACGCCTGGAGAAGGTCATGCCCGAAGAGATCGTGGCCCACACGGGTGAGCCTGATGTCGAGATGGAGCCGGAAGGCATCATGCGCCGCCCGGACATCATGGTGATCGCCGAGGCGGACATGGAGGGAGAGGGGTCCTTCGACCCTCGTACGCTCATCGCCGCCGTAGAGATCGTCTCCCGCTCCAACCCGGACAACGACTGGGTCACCAAGTTGCGCGACTACCCCTTGATCGGCATCCCCGTTTACGCCGTCTTCGACCCCCGTACCGGCACCGGAGCCGTCCTCACCGACATCCACCCCACCCCCGAAGGCCCTCGGTACGCCACCCGCAAGGACTTCGTCTACGGCGAGGACGTGACCATCGCCGACTGGACCATCACCACCGATGGCCTGCCGCGCTATACAGCGGCTGATGTCCCCGAGTGACGCCGAGCGTCGTCGGCGTCAGGACAGCGCCTGACCGCGAAGGCGCCTCGGGCCGCACAGCGGACGGAGTCCCCGGTCCGGCCGGTCCGCTACTCCGGCCGCACCACGAACTCCGTCACTCCCCGCATCCGCACACCCGTTCCACGCGGCTCCAGATCGCCTCTCACCGTCACCTCCCAACCGTTCCGCCCTGCCTCGGTGGCCCTGTCGATGTCCTCTGCCCGCAGTTCCACCCGGACGCGCCTGTGCCGCAGGGAATCCGCGTGGAGGAGAGAACCGTAGACCGTCGCCTCACTAGGGTTGACGTCCCAGTGCAACTTGGTGACCACACCGTGCAGCATCGCGCCCTCCTCCCGCCCCAGACGCTCGCGCAGATCCTTCGCCACCGCCTCCAGCGCGCCCGCGTGCAGTCCTCCGATCGCGACCGGTGGTGAGGGCTGCTCCATCGGCCTCTCGGACGACCACGCGAAGGCCAGCGAGAAGTCACGGCGCTCCTCGCCCGCGATCTTCACCAGTGCCTCGCAGAGGTTCGCGGACAGGCCGGCGCCCGCCATGTGCTCTACGTGGGGGACCGAGTCCCCGGCCAGCGTGCTGTCCGCCGCCGCACGCGCACATGCGACGCCCGCGTAGAGCATCCGGGAGACTCTGCGGGCGAAGGGTTCGGACGAATCCGAATGCAGCATGCTGCGCCTGGCCTCCGTCCCGTCGAAGAGGGCCCCCTGGCCCGTCTGGTCGTGTCCGCCGTACGGTCCCTCCGGCAGAGGGGTGTGCACGGCGATGACGTAACTGCCGACGCGGGTCTGGTCCAGCCGTACCGCCGCCACGTGATCCTTCACGCGCTGCGGTTTCTGTGCGGGCTGTACCGCCTGCGGGCCGAGTGCCGAGGAGGCCGCAGCCGTGTGCAGCTCCTTCAGGCCGGTCAGCGCCGAGACCAGGTCCAGGAGGGGGGCCGTGCCCGAGGGGCCTGGCGGTACCAAGCGGAGGAACTGCCAGTCCACCGGCGGCAACCGCATCTCGCGAAGGATGTCGCCCGGGGGCCGCGCCTCGACCACGGCCAGGGTCTCCAGGATGTCGGCGACCCGCCCCGCGTAGTCACGGCGGCGCTGCACCGGCACCAGGAGTTCGTACGGCGGTCCCGGCTCGTCCTGCGGCCGCCACTCCCACAATTCGGCGCCGGACAGGTCGCGCTCCGCGCTCCAGCCCTTGCCGCTCAGATAACGCCGTACGACTCCGGGGGCGAGGGTCGCGGCCTGCTCGAACTCGGCGTCCGTGATCGCGGTCATGACGCTCCCACCAGCTCCCGGTAGTCCTCGGCGAACAGGTCGTGCAAGGAGTCGGCGGTCAGCAGATTGGCACGCGGGATGTGGACGGTGCGAGTGGTGTCCGTCTTCGACTGGGCCACCGAGGGGAGCGGCTGCTGGTCGTGCAAGCACAGCCAGTACGCGGCGTGGCTCAGGCTCAGGCGGTCCTCGGTGGCGTGCGCCCAGGCGAAGGGATCGGCGGGTGCCAGGACGAGGAACAGGAAGCGGGGCATCTCGTAGTCGGGGCCGGCCAGTTGGTTGTAGTTCTTCACCTTGAGCTTGTAGCGGATGTGGTCGCCGTTGACGTCGGGGGACGACGTGCACTTGACCTGCGCCTCAATGGCCGGAAACCTGCGGGTTCCCCGCCGGCCCGCGTACCCCAGCTGCCAGTCCACGCCGACCCGATCGCGCTCCTTGCGGGTCACGTCGAGGTTGGCCGCCGTGGCCAGCATGCGGATGAACTCCTCGCCGAACGCGCCCCTGTGCCCGTTGTCCCCGAAGCCCTTCGAGCCCTGTGCCCATCCCGGCTCGGGTGCGGGGTCGGTCGGCGGAACGCCCTGGTGGCCGCACAGGCGCTGCAAGAGGCCGTCTGACGACTGATGCGGAATCCCGCCGGTCGCGCCGTCTGCCATATGCCCCCGCTCCCCCTTCGTCCCCCCACGCGACATCGCGCCATCCGGCTCCCCATGCGCGTGTCGTACCCCTCGGGCAACGCACCGTAACGAAGGTCACAGCCTCGGCCAAGAACCTTGATCCGGATCAGGCCGGTTCCGTACGGAAGTCCCTGCCCGTTGTCAGTGCGCCGATCTACGCTGGCCCCGTGACCCAGCAGCCTCTCGCCAGCCCAGGTTCCGAGCCGGACCCCGCCCCCGGCGGGTCGGTGCTGTCCGCGCCAACTCCGCAGCAGCTGCGCGACAGACTCGCCGAACTGGTCGTACGCGATCTGCTGGGGCCCTCCGGGGAGGAGCCGGAGGAGCTGGCGGGCAATCCCTTGGACCACTACATCATCGGGCGGCTGGCCCCCGGTGGCCTGCCGGGCGAGGACGGGGCCCCGCTGCGGACCGTCGGCAAGGTCGTCGAGCCCGAGACGCTCGAAGAGCCGGGCATGGCGCCCGAGCAGGAGCCGGAGGCCGGGGATCCCGAACCCTCCGCGCCCGCCATGCCGAGCCTCCATCCGTCGACGCTCGGGCTGACCCTGAGGGTGGAGCGGCAGGTCCAGGAGCTGACGGTCGACTGCGCCTGGGCGCGGTACGAGCGCGGGGACTCGGAGATCGAGGCCAACCCGAAGCGGGTGTGGCACCGCGTGCCCTGCTCGGGCACGGTCACCGTGAAACTGGTGGAGGGCAAGCTGGCCCCCCAGGCGGTGCAGGCCCGGGACTTCCCGCACATCGTGGTGCGCGGGCGGGCCCGGCTGCACGAGGGGTCATGGCTGGTGTCCCTGTTCCTCGTCAACGGGCAGGAGGACAAGCCCGGTTCCACCCACTGGATGTTCCAGGCCTCGATGACCGTGTCGGGCGCCCCCGGCACGGCCCCCTTCCTGCCGCGCCGATCCGCCGAGCGGCCTGGCAGCGACCAGGACGAGCGGCGCTCACTCGCCATGACCTACCGCTTCCACCCCGAGTTCGCCGTGGGCCACGGCACCGGAGTGCACGCCAAGACCGATCCGGCCGAACCCCGGCGTGCCGTGTGCCTCTCCACCACGGCCACGCCCTCGTACGAGATCCCGCACACGGACGTGCCGGATCCGCGCCGCGACCGGCGTGACGAGGACCTGCCGGAACTCGCCGACCTCGTGCTGGACATGAGCGAGTTGAGCAAGCTGGAGGCCGCTCCGCTCCGGGCCGCGCTCGTCCCCCTCGTCGACGGTTACCGCTCCTGGATCGAGCGCCAGAAGCAGTCGGTCGACGATCCGGCCACTGGGCTCGACGCGTACCGCGCGGAAGCCCAGGAGAACATGCGCCTCGCCGGCGAGGCCGCCGATCGCATCCAGGCCGGCATCGATCTGCTGCGCGACGACCCCGAAGCCCTCGACGCCTTCCGGTTCGCCAATCGCGCCATGTGGCACCAGCGCGTGCAGACCATCGCCGCGGGCAGCCGACGCCGCACTCCCGACCTGCCGCTGGAGGCGGCGGTCCAGGCGGTCGACCTGCCGGATAACCGCAGCTGGCGGCCCTTCCAGCTGGCCTTCCTGCTGCTCAATCTGCCGTCGCTCGCCGATCCCGCCCACCCTGAGCGTGCCGACGACAGCAGTGCCCTGGCCGACCTGCTGTGGTTCCCCACCGGTGGCGGCAAGACCGAGGCGTATCTCGGTCTGACCGCGTTCACGCTCGCCATCCGGCGGCGCAAACCCCACCTCGGCGGCCTCGACGCCGAGCACGGCGTCGCCGTGATCATGCGGTACACCCTCCGGCTCCTGACCATCCAGCAGTTCCAGCGTGCCGCCGCACTGATCTGCGCCTGCGAGGTGATCCGCCGGGAGGAGCCCGCCCGCTGGGGTCGCAACCCGTTCCGTATCGGCCTGTGGGTGGGCGGCAGGGTCACGCCCAACACCACCGAGCAAGCCGCCGACTGGGTCAAGGAGCGCAAGAAGGACAAGGGATACAGCGGTTTCGGCCGTATGGGCTCGCCCCATCAGCTCACCAGCTGTCCGTGGTGCGGAGCGAAGATGGAGGCAGGCCGCGACATCGCCGTCGAGACCACCCTGCGCCGGACGCTCATCACCTGCTCTGACGCTTACGAGTGTCCGTTCGGCGCATCCGTCTTCGGTCTGCCCGCTGACGAGCTCGGGCTGCCGATCCTCGTCGTGGACGAGGAAATCTACCGCTACCCGCCCAGCCTCGTCATTGCCACCGTCGACAAGTTCGCCCAGCTGCCGTGGAAGGGCGAGACCCAGGCGCTGTTCGGGCAGGTCTCCCGCCGATGCACCCGACACGGATACGTCACGCCGTCGGCCGTGGACGCGGAATGGGAGTCCTCCAGCCATCCGGCGAGCGGCGGCCACCCGGCCGCCTCCACGGTGGACGCCGTGCGTGTGCGCCCGCCGGACCTGATCGTCCAGGACGAGCTGCACCTCATCTCCGGCCCACTCGGCTCCCTCACCGGCCTGTACGAGACCGCGGTGGACCGGCTCTCCACTTGGAATCCCGAACCCGACCGGACGGTGCGGCCGAAGGTCATCGCCTCCACCGCCACCGTCCGCCGCGCCGACCGGCAGATCCACGACCTCTTCGCGCGAAGGACGGCGGTCTTCCCGCCGTCGGGCCTGGACGCCGACGACACGTTCTTCGCACGGCGCCGGCCCCCGGAGGAGACTCCGGGCCGTCGGTATGTGGGTATCTGTGCGCAGGGGGTGCGCACCAAGTCCGTGGCGATCAGGGTGTTCGTCGCCCAGCTCGCCGCCGCCCAGCACCTCTACGAGACCTACGGGGCAAGCGAGCTGACCGACCCGTACATGACGCTCGTCGGCTACTTCAACAGCCTGCGCGACCTGGGCGGTATGCGCCGACTCGTCGAGGACGACGTGTCGGCGAGGTTGATCCGGGCGGACCGCCGGGGACTCGCCGCGCGGCGCATCGGTGAACCGGCCGAGCTGACCAGCCGAATGGCCTCCGACGCCATCCCCGACATCCTGGCGAAGCTCGACCTCACCTTCGGCCGTCGCGCCAAGGGGTCGCCCCGCCCCATCGATGTCCTGCTCGCCACCAACATGATCGCCGTCGGTGTCGACGTGTCCCGGCTCGGTGTCATGGTCGTCAACAACCAGCCCAAGTCGACCGCGGAGTACATCCAGGCCACGAGCCGCGTCGGCCGCCGTGCTCCCGGCCTGGTCTTCACCGTGCTCAACTGGGCACGGCCGCGTGACCTTTCGCACTACGAGACCTTCGAGTCCTTCCACGCCACCATCTACCAGCACGTCGAGGCGCTGTCCGTCACGCCCTTCGCGGATCGTGCCGTCGACCGGGGCCTGACCGGTGTGCTGGCGTCCCTGGTCCGCAATCTCAAGGCCGACTACAACCCCAACCGCGGCGCCCAGTGGGTGGACCGCCGTGGTGAGGTCGTCAGTCACGCCGTACGTTCGCTGGAACTGCGCGCCCAAGATGTCCTGGTGGACCGGCATGTCATCGACGAGGTCCGCACCCGGCTCGACGCACGCCTCGACTACTGGGAGCAGAAGCGCAGGGCGCCCGGAGCCGTCCTCGGCTACCGCGCGGCCCGGCGCCAGGGAGACGTCGCCCCGCTGCTGCTGGAACCGGACAGCGGTCCTTGGCGGCTCATGACCTGCCCGACGTCACTGCGCGAGGTGGAGCCGCCGATCAGGCTGATCTTCACCGGCGCCGCAGGACACGAACCCGATGAGGAACCGCCCTACGTCCCGCGGCAGCAGGAGGACAGCGGCCCCCCGGTCAGCGACGAAGATCCCTGGGAGAGGACATGAGTAGCCCCATCGGCGGAGCGCTCCGCGTGGGCGAGCTGCGCCCCAGCCAGCTCCTGCACACATACGGCATCGGCGCCGTCACCGACCTGCCCAACCTGTCCACCATGGTCCTGGGCCTCGACGAATGGGACCCGGTCCGCGCCCAGGTCCTGACCGAGGACCGTCTCCTTGCGGCCGTACGCCGCCGCCTCAACGGCACCGTCACTGCCCTGCGCACCCCGCCTCACCTGCCGGAGAACCCTGCGGACCCGTACGGCGACTGGACCAGGACGGGCGTGCCGGTCGGCCTGTTCCCGCGCTGGCTGCGCTGCTCACGCGAGCGGTGCAATCAACTGGCGCCCGCGTCGAGCGGCCTCTTCCAGCTCCGGCCGAACCTGTACCGGCCGGAGAAGACCAAGTACGTTCACACCAACTGCGGCGGCCCCGGCAAGGGGCAGCCGACCGCGCTGCCCGCCCGGTTCCTGGTCGCCTGCAAAAACGGGCACATGGACGACTTCCCCTGGGTCTACTTCGTCCATGGCGGTGGTGCTCCCTGTGAGAACCCCACCCTGAGCCTGACCGAGTCGGGCACGACGGGCGAGGCCGCCAACGTCTTCGTGCGCTGCACATGCAAGGCGGTCCGCTCGATGGCGGATGCCATCGGCCAGGCAGGCGAGCGGAACCTGCCTGCCTGCCGCGGCCATCATCCGCACCTCGGCACCTTCACCCCGGGCGGGTGCTCGGAGCATGCGCGCACCATGGTGCTGGGTGCCACCAACAGCTGGTTCGCTTCGCAGCTGAAGGTATTCAGCATCCCGCGGGCCGAAGAGCCACTCACTCAAGCGGTCAAGGAGCACTGGAGCCTGCTGTCCCCGCTGGCCGCCGTCCCCACCGACGCGGCGAAAATGCTGCTACCCACACAGGCGTGCTGGGCCGAGTTGGAACAGTACGGAGCGGACGCGGTGTGGGCGGCGGTCGCCAGGGAGGCACAGGCGGTCGCTGGTGAACAGAGCGATGAGGACGAGGAATTCGACCTCATCACCCCGGAGTGGCGGGCCTTCACCCATCCCCGCGACCATACGCTGCCGGACTTCACCACCGTGCGTGAGCGGCGCGTACCCGACGGCACAGCCGACTGGCTGGACAGTGTCGTCCTGGTCCACCGGCTGCGCGAGGTCTCGGCGCTCACCGGCTTCACTCGGATCGAGGCTCCCGAATGGCTGCCGGACGAGGAGGTGCAAACCCGTTCCGAGGCGCCCCTCAGCCGCAACGACCCCACGTGGGTTCCCTGCGCGGAACTACGCGGCGAGGGCGTATTCCTCGCCCTCAAGGAGCAACACCTCGCCGAGTGGGAAAGTCGACAAGCGGTGCTTTCCCGCGAGCAGATCCTGAAGGACGCACACTGGGACTGGTGCATCGCCCGCGGGGTGGAGCCCCGCTGGCCCGGTATCAGGTACGTCCTCCTGCACACGCTGGCCCATGTACTCATCCGCCAGTTCGCCCTGGAATGCGGCTATGGCGCCTCGGGCATAGCGGAACGGATCTATGCCCGCTCCGGCTCTGACCCCATGTCCGGGGTCCTCCTCTACACCGCTGCCCCCGACAGCGAGGGAACCCTGGGCGGACTCGTCTCGCTTGGCCGCAGTGATCGACTGGGACCGACCATCACTCAGGCATTCGAGGAAGCAAGGCTCTGCAGCTCCGATCCCATGTGCGCCGAGCACGATCCGCGTGTTCACGCCCGGCTGCACGGGGCGGCTTGCCATGCCTGCCTTTTCGCGGCAGAGACGTCCTGTGAACGCGGCAACCACTACCTGGACCGCGCCCTGCTGGTGGAGACACTGGCGGACGACATGTGCGCCTTCAGAACATGAGCGCAGAGAAGACAGGCAGAGACCGCGCCCACACAGGTAGCGATCAGCCACGCCGCCTTCCCTCTCTGCTTGCGGCCCTCTGTCATCGACTTCCTGAAGATCGCCTCTCCGAATGGGAAGCGTTCTTCGAGAGCGTGGCAGGCCCGGACGACCCGCTCTTTCACCGCTTTGTCTCAGGTCAGGCGGCCGTCGGCCTGTCCCGGCAGTTGATGGAAATCACTAAGGCGTGGAGGGCCGAATCGCCCTCACTGGGCGGCGACGGTCTCGCCCTGGCCATGGCCGCGGCGCGGGCCCGTCCGCGACCTCGCCCCGTCCAAGCTGTAGTGAGCGGCCCAACGAGCTCGGCCATGCTCGCAAGGCTTACCAGCGGAGTTACGCTCGACGTTATTCGGTCAGCGCACTCATCACTGATCATTGTGAGTTATGCGGCACATGGAGCTTCGGAAGTCATCACTGAAATACGTGCAGCGATCCGCCGGGGAGTAGAAGTCGATCTTCTGCTGGAGGAATCCACGCAAGCCGCAACCGCCTTCGCGAATCTTCCCCGCCAGGCTCGCATCTGGCATCGGACAGAGAGCCCGTTCGGAGGGGTACTCCACGCCAAGTTCGTTGCCGCAGACCGGGACACCGCACTCCTGGGCAGTGCCAATCTCACCGACCGCGCTCTGTCTCACAACATCGAACTGGGCGTCTTGCTCCGTGATTCCCGCGTCGTGGGCCCTCTGGTCGACCACTTCCGATGGCTCATCTCGGAAGAAAGCGCATTCATGCGTCGAATCGGTCGCTAGGTAAACGTGGTGCGACGGTTGATGAAAGTCCACCCCACCGTAACGTTGCTGCTATCCAAACCGTCTGACAACTGAGATTCCCCGGGCAACCGACCCCCCTCCCGCCCCGTCTAGTCCGGCGACCAAGAAAAGCGATTCGAAACAGCGCGAGCAGCGGAAACAGCGGACGGGACGGGGAACGTACGTGTTCGGAGCATTCAGGCAGCGGCGTCCCAGCAGACGCGCCGTCCTCGGTACCGCCGCCACCACCGGCCTGGCCGCCGCCCTCGGGGCCTGCTCCGTTCCCTCCAGTCAGCGGCACCGCGGTGACAACCCCACCGCCGCCCCGGGCCAGCCCGTCTCCGCCGGGCGGCGGGCCGTGCTGATGCAGATCGTGGCGCACCCCGACGACGACCTGTACTTCATGAACCCGGACACCCAGCACGCCCTCGACGGCGGGGCGAAGATCGTCAGTGTGTATCTCACCGGTGGGGAGGCCAACGGGGACAACCGGGTGGTCAGCGACCCCTCCGACCGCGTCTACAACAAGGCCGCCTATTCCTCCGCCCGGCACCAGGGACTGCGGCAGGCCTACGCCTCGCTCCTCGGGCTGCCCCTCTTCACCCCCTGGCAGAAGTCGATACTCGACCTGCGCGGCGGGCACCGCGCCGAGGTCAACACCCTCGTCCACAACGGACGCCACGCCGAGCTCGTGTTCCTCAACACCGCCATGCACACCCTGCGCGGCGGCCGCATGGGGCTGCCCAGCCTCTGGGAGGACCGGGCGCTCTCCCTGCCCGTCGTCATCGCCGAGGGCTCGCCGCTGCGCGCCGCCGCCCCGTACACGTACGACGAACTCGTCGAGGTCATCGCGGGGCTGCTCGACACGTACGCCCCCACCCTCGTCCAGACCCTCGACCCCGACCCCGACATCCAGCACAGCACCGAGAAGGCCCGCCAGCACGACAGCGAGCAGCCGGGGTACGCCGACCACGCCGACCACACCGCCGCCGCCTCCTTCGCCTGGGCGGGGATGGTGCGGCACGTCGCCCAGGCCACCCGGGACAGGAAGGGCGTGCCCGGGTTCGCCGCCACCTCCTATCGCGCCTACTACAACCGGCACTGGCCCAAGAACCTCCCTCCCGCCGTCCTCGCCGAGAAGGCCGCCCACCTCAAGCCCTATGGCGGCGCCCCCGACTGGCAGTGCGGCAACCCCGGCGGCTGCGGGGACTACAACGTCGGCGGGAAGCGGCCCCTCACCAACTGGAAGGGGTGGGTGCGCTCCACCCACTACCGCTTCCCCGGGCCCCGGCCCGTCGTCGGCAACGAGCCCGACGGGCGCCTCGCCGCCTACGGCGTGCTGGGGCTGCGGGCCGTGCGGTGGCGGGAGACCGCGCCCGGCAGCGGGCGGTTCGGGGCCGCGGACGACCTCGGCGGCGGGCCGCTCGCGCCCGTGCTCGGCGGGGCCGCGCTCAAGGACGGGCGGCAGCTGCTCTTCGGGCTGCGGTTCGCCGCGATAGCCGGGCGCTCCGGCGCCAACACCCGGGAGGTCGTCCTCCTGGAGCAGGCCTCCCCCGGCGGGGCCTTCCGGGCCTGGCGGGGCCTCGGGAATCCCGAGCTGGGCGATGACCGGGGGCGGAGGATCGGCTCGCCCGTCGCCGTCGCCGCCCCCGACAGCCGCGTCCACCTCTTCGTACGCAACGCCGACAAGGGCGTCAGTACGCGCGTGCGGGACGCCGACGGCTCCTGGGGGCCCTGGGTCGCCCTCGGCGGCGAGACCGTGCAGGACGGGCTCGGCGCCACCGTGGACGCGCAGGGGCGCGTGCACGTCTTCGCGCCCGGATACGACTTCGTCCACCACTGGACGCAGGACGCGCCCGGCCAGCCCCTCGCGTACGTGAAGCGCGGGCCCCGCCTCCCCCTCGCCGTCGACGCGCCCACCCCCGTGGGCCTGCCCGACGGCGGCGTACAACTGCTCTACCGGACCCTCACCGACCCCCGTAAGACCAAGGGCAAGGGGCTAGCCCCGGCCGACCCCCGGCTCGTCTCCGTACGCGCCGACGGCACCGGCCGCACCGCGCCCACAAAGCCCTTCGACGGCTACGGGCCCGTCGGCGCGCTCATGGCACCCAAGGACGGGCTCGTCGTGCTCGGCAAGGACCAGAAGGGGCGGGTGCAGGCCCTCGTGGGCGACGAGCGCCGTATCCGTACGCAGGGCGTCGTTCCCGTCGACTCCCCCACCCTGCACCTCACCGCGCGCGGCCCGGTCGCCGTCGGCCTCGGTGTGGACGGGGCGCCTTGGGTGTGGGCCCTGGGGTCGGCCGCTCCCCCGATCCGGGCGGCGGGCTAGGACAGGAACAGCAAGAGGGCCCCGCACCTTACGGTGCGGGGCCCTCTCTTGGTGCTCAGTTGCGAGCTACCAGGTCAGAACACGAATTACTTCGTGATCTTGACGACCTGGCCGGCGCCCACGGTCCGGCCACCCTCACGGATGGCGAACTTGAGGCCCTCCTCCATGGCGACCGGCTGGATCAGCGCGACCGTCATGGCGGTGTTGTCGCCCGGCATGACCATCTCGGTGCCCTCGGGGAGGGTCACGACGCCCGTCACGTCCGTGGTACGGAAGTAGAACTGCGGGCGGTAGTTGTTGAAGAACGGCGTGTGACGGCCACCCTCGTCCTTGGACAGGATGTACGCCTGGGCCTCGAACTCCGTGTGCGGCGTGACCGAACCCGGCTTGATGATGACCTGGCCGCGCTCGACGTCCTCGCGCTTGATGCCACGGAGGAGCAGACCGACGTTCTCACCGGCCTGGCCCTCGTCGAGCAGCTTGCGGAACATCTCGATGCCGGTGACCGTGGTGGTGGTCTTCTCGGTCTTGATGCCGATGATGTCGACGGTCTCGTTGACCTTGAGGACACCACGCTCGATACGACCGGTGACGACGGTGCCACGACCGGTGATCGTGAAGACGTCCTCGATCGGCATCAGGAACGGCTTGTCGACGTCACGCTCGGGCTGCGGGATGGACTCGTCGACGGCCTTCATCAGGTCGAGGACGGTCTGGCCCCACTCGGCGTCGCCCTCGAGGGCCTTCAGCGCCGAGACCTTGACGACCGGCAGGTCGTCGCCCGGGAACTCGTACTCGGAGAGGAGCTCACGGACCTCGAGCTCGACGAGCTCCAGGATCTCCTCGTCGTCCACCATGTCGGCCTTGTTCAGGGCGACGACGATGTACGGAACGCCGACCTGGCGGGCCAGGAGCACGTGCTCCTTGGTCTGCGGCATCGGGCCGTCGGTGGCGGCGACCACGAGGATGGCGCCGTCCATCTGCGCGGCACCCGTGATCATGTTCTTGATGTAGTCAGCGTGACCCGGGCAGTCGACGTGCGCGTAGTGACGCGACTCCGTCTGGTACTCGACGTGCGCGATCGAGATGGTGATACCGCGCTGGCGCTCCTCAGGAGCCTTGTCGATCTGGTCGAAGGCCGAGGCCTCGTTCAGGTCCGGGTACGCGTCGTGCAGCACCTTGGTAATGGCGGCCGTGAGGGTCGTCTTACCGTGGTCAATGTGACCGATGGTGCCGATGTTGACGTGCGGCTTAGTCCGCTCGAACTTCGCCTTCGCCACTGGGTCCTCCTGTGGAGTGGTTCTGTACGCCTTGCTTCATCGGCGCCAGGTGATCTTTGCTGGGATGCCGGGGCCGGGGGCATTCGCCGCAATACTCTCGCATTGCGGCGAATGCCCACCCGGACTCCGGTGACAAGCCTAAAGCGATCGAACTCGGAAGAGTTACTCGCCCTTGGCCTTCGCGATGATCTCCTCGGCGACGTTCCGCGGAACCTCGGCGTAGGAGTCGAACTGCATCGAGTAGCTTGCGCGACCCGAGGTCTTGCTGCGGAGGTCTCCGACGTAGCCGAACATCTCCGAGAGGGGCACGAGGCCCTTCACGACGCGAGCGCCGCTGCGCTCCTCCATGGCCTGGATCTGGCCACGGCGGGAGTTGATGTCACCGATGACTTCACCCATGTAGTCCTCGGGCGTGGTGACCTCGACGGACATCATCGGCTCGAGGAGCACGGGCGAAGCCTTGCGCGCGGCCTCCTTGAAGGCCTGCGAACCGGCGATCTTGAACGCGAGCTCGGAGGAGTCGACCTCGTGGTAGCCACCGTCGAGAAGGATGACGCGGACGCCAGTCATCTCGTAGCCGGCCAGGATGCCGAACTGCATGGCCTCCTGCGCACCCGCGTCCACCGACGGGATGTACTCCCGGGGGATGCGGCCACCGGTGACCTTGTTCACGAACTCGTACGACGCCTCGCCGCCCTCGATGGGCTCGATCGCGATCTGCACCTTGGCGAACTGACCGGTACCACCGGTCTGCTTCTTGTGGGTGTAGTCGTGACGCTCGACGGCCTTGCGGATCGTCTCGCGGTACGCGACCTGCGGCTTGCCGACGTTGGCCTCGACCTTGAACTCGCGACGCATACGGTCGACGAGGACATCGAGGTGGAGCTCGCCCATACCACCGATGATGGTCTGGCCGGTCTCCTCGTCCGAGTGCACCTGGAAGGAGGGGTCCTCCTCCGCGAGACGCTGGATGGCGACACCCAGCTTCTCCTGGTCACCCTTGGACTTGGGCTCGATGGCGACCTGGATGACCGGCGCCGGGAAGTCCATGGACTCCAGGATGACCGGGTTCTTCTCGTCGCACAGCGTCTCACCGGTGGTGGTCTGCTTCAGGCCCATGACGGCGACGATGTCGCCGGCGCCCACCGCTTCGATCTCCTCACGCTTGTTCGCGTGCATGCGGTAGATCTTGCCGATGCGCTCCTTCTTGCCCTTGACGGAGTTCAGCACCGAGGTGCCGGCCTCCAGGCGACCGGAGTAGATCCGGATGAAGGTGAGCTTGCCGAGGTGCGGGTCGCTCGCGATCTTGAACGCGAGGGCCGACAGCGGCTCGTCGTCCGACGGCTTGCGCTTGACGACGACCTCGGCGTCCTTGACGTCGTGGCCCTCGATGGCCTCGACGTCCAGGGGCGAAGGCAGGTAGCGCACGACCGCGTCGAGCAGGGGCTGGACGCCCTTGTTCTTGAACGCGGTGCCGCAGAAGACGGGGGTCACCGTGGTGTCCCCGCCCTTGCCGGACGCGATGGTGATACGACGGACCGCGGCGTACAGCTGCTCCTCGGTGGGCTCGACGCCCTCGAGGAAGAGCTCCATGATCTCTTCGTCGTTCTCCGCGACGGTCTCGACCAGCTTGCCGCGCCACTCTTCAGCGGCCTCGGTGTGCGTGGCCGGGATGTCGACGACGTCGTACATCTCGCCCTTGGTCGCTTCCGCGGACCAGACCAGGGCCTTCATGCGGACCAGGTCCACAACGCCCTTGAAGTCGGCCTCGGCACCGATCGGCAGCTGCATCACGATCGGGGTGGCGCCGAGGCGGTCCACGATCATGTCGACGCAGCGGTGGAACTCGGCGCCGGTGCGGTCGAGCTTGTTGACGAAGCAGATGCGCGGAACGCCGTAACGGTCGGCCTGACGCCAAACCGTCTCGGACTGCGGCTCCACACCGGCGACACCGTCGAACACGGTGACGGCACCGTCGAGGACGCGGAGCGAACGCTCCACCTCGACCGTGAAGTCCACGTGACCCGGGGTGTCGATGATGTTGATGGTGTGGTCGACGTCCTCGAGCGGCCAGTGGCAGGTCGTCGCGGCGGACGTGATGGTGATGCCGCGCTCCTGCTCCTGCTCCATCCAGTCCATCGTGGCAGCGCCGTCGTGGACTTCACCGATCTTGTACGAAACACCGGTGTAGAACAGGATTCGCTCGGTGGTGGTCGTCTTGCCCGCGTCGATGTGGGCCATGATGCCGATGTTGCGCACCTTGGCCAGGTCAAGCGAAGTGGTAGCCATATCGGCTCAGTCTTCTCTCGGTCTCGATGTGGGTTGCGACTACCAGCGGTAGTGCGCGAAGGCCTTGTTGGACTCGGCCATCTTGTGCGTGTCCTCGCGCTTCTTGACGGCCGCACCAAGGCCGTTCGAGGCGTCGAGAAGCTCGTTCATCAGGCGCTCGGTCATGGTCTTCTCACGACGGGCGCGGGAGTAACCCACGAGCCAGCGGAGGGCCAGGGTCGACTGGCGACCCGGCTTGACCTCGACGGGAACCTGGTAGGTCGCGCCACCGACACGGCGGGACTTGACCTCGAGGGACGGCTTGACGTTCTCCAGCGCGCGCTTCAGCGTGATGACCGGGTCGTTGCCCGTCTTCTCGCGGAGGCCTTCCATGGCGCCGTAGACGATGCGCTCGGCGGTGGAGCGCTTGCCGTCCAGCAGGATCTTGTTGATCAGCGACGTGACAAGAGGAGACTGGTAGACCGGGTCGATGATGACCGGGCGCTTCGGGGCGGGGCCCTTACGAGGCATTCTTACTTCTCCTTCTTGGCGCCGTAGCGGCTGCGGGCCTGCTTGCGGTTCTTGACAGCCTGGGTGTCAAGCGCACCGCGGATGATCTTGTAACGAACACCCGGCAGGTCCTTCACACGGCCACCACGCACGAGCACGATCGAGTGCTCCTGCAGGTTGTGTCCCTCACCCGGAATGTAGGCCGTGACCTCGATGCCGGAGGTCAGACGCACACGCGCGACCTTCCGCAGCGCCGAGTTCGGCTTCTTCGGGGTGGTCGTGAACACACGCGTGCAGACGCCACGACGCTGGGGCGAAGCCTCAAGCGCGGGCGTCTTCGTCTTCTCGACCTTGTCCTGCCGGCCCTTCCGGACCAGCTGCTGGATCGTAGGCACTACTTCTCCGGTTTCTGTGTGCCGTTGGTGAAACTAACCTGGAACGTCGCCGACCCACGCGGTCGGGTGTGTCGAATACTGCGGAGTCTCGCCGTGGGTACGGAGAGGCGCAGATTGCGGTGGCCGTATCTGGCTCGTCCTGCGGACGTAGGCACGCAGGGGAGCCCAGGCACACCCCAGGCACAAGGTCTGAGCGTACCTACCTCATCGACTTGGGTCAAAACAAATACCCACACGCGGGACACCCCACGGACCCACTGAGACGAGTCTCACGCCCGGGGAGGCAGTCTGGGGGCGAGCCGGGCCGCCGGGCTGCTCAGTGCCCGGCGAGGCGCCTTCTGTGCGGCCGTACGGGTACGCCGAAGGGCGCCCACCCCGTACGAAACGGGATGCGCGCCCTTCGGTTCAGACGTACGCCTTACTGGTTGTACGGACCGTAGTCGTAGTCCTCCAGCGGAACGGCCTGGCCGGAGCCCGTGCCGAACGGCGAGTAGTCGATGTCGTCGTAGCCGACGGCCGAGTACATCGCGGCCTTGGCCTCCTCGGTCGGCTCCACCCGGATGTTGCGGTAGCGGGACAGACCCGTACCGGCCGGGATGAGCTTACCGATGATGACGTTCTCCTTGAGGCCGATGAGGCTGTCGGACTTGGCGTTGATCGCCGCATCCGTCAGGACTCGGGTCGTCTCCTGGAAGGAGGCGGCCGACAGCCAGGACTCCGTCGCCAGCGAGGCCTTGGTGATACCCATCAGCTGCGGACGGCCGGAGGCCGGGTGGCCACCCTCCGTCACGACCCGACGGTTCTCGGTCTCGAACTTCGAGCGCTCGACGAGCTCGCCCGGCAGCAGCTCCGCGTCGCCGGACTCGATGATCGTCACGCGGCGCAGCATCTGCCGGATGATGATCTCGATGTGCTTGTCGTGGATCGACACGCCCTGCGAGTTGTAGACCTTCTGGACTTCGCCGACCAGGTGGACCTGGACCGCGCGCTGACCGAGGATCCGGAGCACGTCGTGCGGGTTGGTGGCACCCACGGTGAGCTTCTGGCCCACCTCGACGTGGTCGCCCTCGCCCACCAGCAGACGGGCACGCTTCGAGATCGGGAACGCCGTCTCGTCGCTGCCGTCGTCCGGGGTGACGACGATCTTCTTGGTCTTCTCGGTCTCCTCGATCCGGATGCGGCCGGCCGCCTCCGAGATCGGGGCGACACCCTTGGGCGTACGAGCCTCGAAGAGCTCGACGACACGGGGCAGACCCTGGGTGATGTCGTCACCGGCCACACCACCGGTGTGGAAGGTACGCATCGTCAGCTGGGTACCGGGCTCACCGATGGACTGGGCGGCGATGATGCCGACCGCCTCACCGATGTCGACCAGCTTGCCGGTGGCCAGCGAGCGGCCGTAGCAGAAGGCACAGGTGCCGACGGCCGACTCACAGGTCAGGACCGAGCGGGTCTTGACCTCCTCGACGCCCGCGTTGACCAGCGCGTCGATGAGCACGTCACCGAGGTCCACGTTGGCCGGCGCGATGACCTTGCCGTCGACGACGACGTCCTCGGCGAGCATGCGGGCGTAGACCGAGGTCTCGACGTCCTCCGTCTTGCGGAGCACACCGTCCTCGCCCTTGACCGCGATCTTCAGCTTCAGGCCGCGGTCGGTGCCGCAGTCCTCCTCGCGGATGATCACGTCCTGCGAGACGTCCACCAGACGACGGGTCAGGTAACCCGAGTCGGCGGTACGCAGGGCGGTGTCCGCCAGACCCTTACGGGCACCGTGCGTGGAGATGAAGTACTCCAGAACGGTGAGGCCCTCACGGAAGGACGCCTTGATCGGACGCGGGATGGTCTCGTTCTTCGCGTTCGACACCAGACCACGCATACCCGCGATCTGACGCATCTGCATCATGTTTCCTCGGGCACCCGAGTCAACCATCATGAAGATGGGGTTCGTCTTCGGGAAGTTCGCGTTCATCGCCTCGGCAACCTCGTTGGTCGCCTTGGTCCAGATCGCGATGAGCTCCTGCGTGCGCTCGTCCTTGGTGATCAGACCGCGCTCGTACTGCTTCTGGACCTTCTCGTCCTGCGCCTCGTAGCCCGCGACGATCGCCTTCTTGGCCTCGGGGACCACGACGTCGGAGATGGCCACGGTGACACCGGAACGGGTCGCCCAGAAGAAGCCCGCCGCCTTCAGGTTGTCGAGCGTCGCCGCCACGATGACCTTGGGGTAGCGCTCGGCCAGGTCGTTGACGATCTCGGAGAGCTGCTTCTTGCCCACCGAGTAGTCGACGAACGGGTAGTCCTCGGGCAGCAGCTCGTTGAAGAGCGCGCGGCCCAGGGAGGTGCGCAGCCGGAACGAGTCGCCCTGCTGCCAGGTCGTCTCGCCCTCCTCCTCGACCGGCGGGGTCCAGCCGCGGGGCGGGACGGTGCCGATCGGGAAGCGGATGTCGATCGGGGACTGCAGCGCCAGCTCGCCGGCGTCGAACGCCATGATCGCCTCGGCCGTGGAGCCGAACGCGCGGCCCTCGCCCTTGGTGTCACGGAGCTCGCCGTCGGTGGTGAGGAAGAACAGACCCAGGACCATGTCCTGCGTCGGCATCGTCACCGGACGGCCGTCGGCGGGCTCGAGGATGTTGTTCGAGGACAGCATCAGGATGCGGGCCTCGGCCTGCGCCTCCGCGGAGAGCGGCAGGTGCACGGCCATCTGGTCACCGTCGAAGTCCGCGTTGAACGCGGTGCAGACGAGCGGGTGGATCTGGATGGCCTTGCCCTCGACCAGCTGCGGCTCGAAGGCCTGGATGCCGAGGCGGTGCAGCGTGGGCGCACGGTTCAGCAGGACCGGGTGCTCGGCGATGACCTCTTCGAGGACGTCGTACACGACCGTGCGTCCGCGCTCGACCATCCGCTTGGCGCTCTTGATGTTCTGCGCGTGGTTCAGGTCGACCAGGCGCTTCATCACGAACGGCTTGAAGAGCTCCAGCGCCATGGCCTTCGGCAGACCACACTGGTGCAGCTTCAGCTGCGGACCGACGACGATGACGGAACGCGCGGAGTAGTCCACACGCTTGCCGAGCAGGTTCTGACGGAATCGACCCTGCTTGCCCTTCAGCATGTCGCTGAGGGACTTCAGCGGACGGTTGCCGGGGCCCGTGACCGGGCGACCGCGACGGCCGTTGTCGAAGAGAGCGTCGACCGCCTCCTGGAGCATCCGCTTCTCGTTGTTCACGATGATCTCGGGGGCACCGAGGTCGAGCAGACGCTTCAGACGGTTGTTGCGGTTGATCACACGGCGGTACAGGTCGTTCAGGTCGGAGGTCGCGAAGCGGCCACCGTCCAGCTGCACCATCGGACGCAGGTCCGGCGGGATGACCGGCACGCAGTCCAGCACCATGCCCTTGGGGCTGTTGCTGGTCTGCAGGAACGCGGAGACGACCTTGAGGCGCTTGAGCGCACGGGTCTTCTTCTGGCCCTTGCCGGTGCGGATGATCTCGCGGAGGCGCTCGGCCTCCTCGTCGAGGTCGAAGGTCTCCAGGCGCTTCTGCAGGGCAGCGGCACCCATCGAGCCGTCGAAGTACGTGCCGAAGCGGTCACGCAGCTCGCGGTAGAGCAGCTCGTCGCCCTCGAGGTCCTGGACCTTGAGGTTCTTGAAGCGCGACCAGACCTCGTCCAGACGGTCGATCTCGCGCTGCGCACGGTCGCGCAGCTGCTTCATCTCGCGCTCGGCACCCTCGCGCACCTTGCGGCGCACGTCGGCCTTGGCACCCTCGGCCTCGAGCTCGGCGAGGTCCGTCTCGAGCTTCTTGGCGCGGGCTTCGAGGTCCGAGTCGCGACGGTTCTCGATCTGCTGGCGCTCGACGGAGACGTGGGCCTCCAGCGACGGCAGGTCGCGCGTACGGCGCTCCTCGTCCACGAACGTGATCATGTACGCGGCGAAGTAGATGACCTTCTCGAGGTCCTTCGGCGCGAGGTCGAGCAGGTAGCCAAGGCGCGAGGGGACGCCCTTGAAGTACCAGATGTGGGTCACGGGAGCGGCAAGCTCGATGTGGCCCATCCGCTCACGGCGCACCTTGGCGCGCGTGACCTCGACGCCACAGCGCTCACAGATGATGCCCTTGAAGCGGACGCGCTTGTACTTGCCGCAGTAGCACTCCCAGTCCCGGGTCGGACCGAAGATCTTCTCGCAGAAGAGTCCGTCCTTTTCGGGCTTGAGGGTGCGGTAGTTGATGGTCTCCGGCTTCTTGACCTCACCGTGGGACCACTGACGGATGTCGTCAGCAGTGGCGAGGCCGATCCGCAGCTCGTCGAAGAAGTTGACGTCGAGCACTTGTCGTCAATCCCTCTTTCGGGGTCGATTCTTCAAGATGGTCTGAGGGGGGTCCGGGGACGGTGGGGGCTCTACGGGAGAGCCCCCACCAGACCCGTCAGACCTCTTCGACGCTGCTCGGCTCGCGCCGGGACAGGTCGATACCGAGCTCCTCCGCAGCGCGGAAGACGTCCTCGTCCGTGTCGCGCATCTCGATGGACATGCCGTCCGAGGACAGCACCTCCACGTTGAGGCAGAGCGACTGCATTTCCTTGATGAGCACCTTGAAGGACTCGGGAATGCCGGGCTCGGGGATGTTCTCGCCCTTGACGATGGCCTCGTAGACCTTCACACGGCCGGTCACGTCGTCGGACTTGATGGTCAGCAGCTCCTGGAGGGCGTACGCGGCGCCGTATGCCTCCAGCGCCCACACCTCCATCTCACCGAAGCGCTGGCCACCGAACTGCGCCTTACCACCCAGCGGCTGCTGGGTGATCATCGAGTACGGACCGGTCGAACGGGCGTGCAGCTTGTCGTCGACCAGGTGGTGCAGCTTCAGGATGTACATGTACCCGACCGAGATCGGGTCCGGGAACGGCTCGCCGGAGCGGCCGTCGAACAGGTTCGCCTTGCCGGACGGCAGGACCAGGCGGTCGCCGTCGCGGTTCGGGATCGTGGCCTCGAAGAGACCGGCGATCTCGTCCTCGCGGGCACCGTCGAAGACCGGGGTCGCGACGTTGGTGCCGGGGGCGACCTGGTCGGCGCCGATGGCCTGCAGGCGCTGGGCCCACTCGTCGGCCAGACCGGAGACGTCCCAGCCGCGGCTGGCGAGCCAGCCGAGGTGGATCTCCAGGACCTGTCCCGGGTTCATTCGGGACGGGACACCGAGCGGGTTGAGGATGATGTCGACCGGGGTCCCGTCCTCGAGGAACGGCATGTCCTCGATGGGCAGGATCTTGGAGATGACACCCTTGTTGCCGTGACGGCCGGCGAGCTTGTCACCGTCCGTGATCTTGCGCTTCTGCGCCACGTAGACCCGAACCAGCTGGTTCACGCCCGGCGGCAGCTCGTCGCCCTCTTCACGGTCGAAGACGCGGACGCCGATGACCTTGCCGGTCTCGCCGTGCGGCACCTTCAGCGAGGTGTCACGGACCTCGCGGGCCTTCTCACCGAAGATCGCGCGCAGCAGGCGCTCCTCCGGCGTCAGCTCGGTCTCGCCCTTGGGCGTGACCTTGCCGACGAGGATGTCGCCGGCGACGACCTCGGCACCGATACGGATGATGCCGCGCTCGTCGAGGTCGGCGAGGACCTCCTCGGAGACGTTCGGGATGTCCCGGGTGATCTCCTCGGGGCCGAGCTTGGTGTCACGGGCGTCGACCTCGTGCTCCTCGATGTGGATCGAGGAGAGGACGTCGTCCTGCACGAGGCGCTGCGACAGGATGATCGCGTCCTCGTAGTTGTGACCCTCCCACGGCATGAACGCCACGAGCAGGTTCTTGCCCAGCGCCATCTCGCCGTTCTCGGTCGCCGGACCGTCGGCGAGGACCTGGCCCGCGATGATCCGCGCGCCCTCGTCCACGACGACCTTCTGGTTGACCGAGGTGCCCTGGTTGGAGCGGGAGAACTTGTGCAGGCGGTACGTGGTGTACGTACCGTCGTCGTTGGCGATGGTGATGTAGTCCGCGGAGACCTCCTGGACCACACCGTCCTTCTCGGCCTTGAGCACGTCGCCGGCGTCGGTGGCGCAGCGGTACTCCATGCCGGTGCCGACGAGCGGGGCCTCCGACTTAATCAGCGGCACCGCCTGACGCATCATGTTCGCGCCCATGAGGGCACGGTTGGCGTCGTCGTGCTCGAGGAAGGGGATCATCGCGGTCGCGACCGACACCATCTGGCGCGGCGAGACGTCGATGTAGTCCACCTCGGCCGGCGGCACGTAGTCGACCTCGCCGCCGCGGCGGCGGACCAGGACGCGGGCCTCGGTGAGCTGGAGCTCGTCGTTGAGCGCGGCGTTGGCCTGCGCGATGACGAAGCGGTCCTCCTCGTCGGCCGTGATGTAGTCGACCTCGTCGGTGACCTGGCCGTCGACGACCTTGCGGTACGGCGTCTCGATGAAGCCGAACGCGTTGACGCGGCCGTACGAGGCGAGCGAACCGATCAGACCGATGTTCGGGCCTTCAGGCGTCTCAATCGGGCACATACGGCCGTAGTGAGACGGGTGCACGTCACGGACCTCGAAGCCGGCCCGCTCACGGGAGAGACCACCCGGGCCAAGCGCCGACAGACGGCGCTTGTGGGTGAGACCCGACAGCGGGTTGTTCTGGTCCATGAACTGCGACAGCTGGCTGGTGCCGAAGAACTCCTTGATGGAGGCGACGACCGGCCGGATGTTGATCAGGGTCTGCGGCGTGATCGCCTCGACGTCCTGGGTCGTCATGCGCTCACGCACGACGCGCTCCATACGCGCCAGACCCGTACGGACCTGGTTCTGGATGAGCTCGCCGACGTTGCGCAGACGACGGTTGCCGAAGTGGTCGATGTCGTCGGTCTCGACGACGATGTTCCGACCCGACTCGCCGACCGTCTCGGTCTCGCCCGCGTGCAGCTTGACCAGGTACTTGATGGTCGCGATGACGTCGTCCGTGGTGAGGACGCCGGCGTCCAGCGGCTCGTCCGCGCCGAGCTTCTTGTTCACCTTGTAGCGGCCGACCTTCGCGAGGTCGTAGCGCTTCGGGTTGAAGTAGAGGTTCTCGAGCAGCGTCTGAGCGGCCTCGCGCGTCGGCGGCTCGCCCGGGCGCAGCTTGCGGTAGATGTCGAGCAGCGCGTCGTCCTGGCCCTGGGTGTGGTCCTTCTCCAGGGTGGCGCGCATCGACTCGTACTCGCCGAACTCCTCGAGGATCTGCTCGGTGGTCCAGCCGAGAGCCTTCAGGAGGACGGTGACGGACTGCTTGCGCTTGCGGTCGATGCGGACACCGACCATGTCGCGCTTGTCGATCTCCATCTCGAGCCAGGCACCCCGGGACGGGATGATCTTGGCCGTGTAGATGTCCTTGTCGGACGTCTTGTCGATGTTGGAGTCGAAGTAGACACCCGGCGAGCGCACCAGCTGCGACACCACGACACGCTCGGTGCCGTTGATGACGAAGGTGCCCTTGTTGGTCATGAGCGGGAAGTCGCCCATGAAGACCGTCTGGGACTTGATCTCGCCGGTCTCGTTGTTGGTGAACTCGGCCGTGACGAAGAGCGGGGCCGCGAACGTGAAGTCGCGCTCCTTGCACTCGTCGATCGAGTTCTTCGGGGGCTCGAAACGGTGGTCGCGGAAGGTCAGCGACATCGACCCGCTGAAGTCCTCGATCGGGGAGATCTCCTCGAAGATCTCCTCCAGACCGGACTTGGTGGGGACGTCCTGTCCGTTCTCCAGAGCCGCCTCGACGCGAGCCTTCCAAGCGGCGTTGCCGAGCAGCCAGTCAAAGCTCTCGGTTTGCAGCGCAAGGAGGTTCGGAACCTCGAGGGGCTCCTTGATCTTTGCAAAGGAGATGCGCAGCGGGGCGGTGCTGGCGCCGTTGTTCGTATTGGCGGTCGAGGCGTTGCGCGAGGCGGCCAAGAGGGGGTCCTTCCGAGGGCTCGGACTCACTACGCGCGTACCGGTCCCACGAGGGCACAGAGAGAGACGTTTCCTGATTGAGGCTGAAAGGCCAGGTCAGGGCGGTTCAATCAACGATGCTCAAGCGAGGGCATGCCCCTGGTGACGGGCAGGGGGCAGCTAACAGGCAGCGCAAAGGGACAGTGTAGCCACTCGGCCCACTGATGTCCAGGGCGGATTTTTCGCGACCCTCATTGTTCTTCTCAGTACCTCGGCAAGCCACGCGCCGTGACGGCGCACATCGATACTGCCCTCTTCGCCGTCGATCCATGCCTCGGATCCGGATCGTTGTGACGACGCGTCCTGAGAATTGCGCGCTGCGTGCGGTTCGTCAAGACCCCTCAGCTCCGCGGAGATCGCTCCGTTACGGCTCGTACGGCTACGAGGCGCACACGGGGCGTACGGCGATGATCACCATACTCCCTGTCGCCCTCCGCGCAAGGCAGCCGTCACGGCGATCCCGGGTACGCCGAAGGGCGACCACCCGGATGGATGATCGCCCTTTGGTGTGTGCGCGTTACACGTCCGTGGACGTCACGCGCCAAGAGTCAGAAGACTCACAAGGTCACTTGACCTCGACGGCCGCACCGGCAGCCTTGAGGGACTCGGCAGCCTTGTCAGCGGCCTCCTTGTTGACCTTCTCGAGGACCGGCTTCGGGGTGCCGTCGACGAGGTCCTTGGCCTCCTTCAGACCCAGCGAGGTCAGCTCACGCACGACCTTGATGACCTGGATCTTCTTGTCGCCGGCGCCGGTGAGGATGACGTCGAACTCGTCCTTCTCCTCGACCTCGGCGGCGGCACCGGCGCCCGGGGCACCCGGGGCGGCAACGGCGACGGCCGCGGCGGCGGTGACGTCGAACTTCTCCTCGAAGGCCTTCACGAACTCGGAGAGCTCGATGAGGGTCATCTCCTCGAACTGGGCGAGGAGGTCGTCCTGAGAGAGCTTCGCCATGATGGGCGATCCTTCCACTAATTCGGCAATGCCGAGATGTATCGAATGGCGGGCGTAACGGCCCGCTACGACCCGCGCACTAGGCGGCGCGGATCAATGCGCGAGCCGAATTACTCGGCACCGCCCTGCTCGGCCTGCTTGGCACGGAGCGCGTCCACGGTGCGGACGAGCTTCGACGGCAGCGCCTGGAAGAGCGAGGCAGCCTGGGACTGCTTGCCCTTGAACGCACCGGCCAGCTTGCTGAGCAGAACCTCGCGGGACTCGAGGTCCGCAAGCTTCTTGATCTCATCGGCGGACAGCGCCTTGCCATCAAGGACACCGCCCTTGATGATCAGGTTGGGGTTCTCCTTGGCGAAGTCACGAAGACCCTTGGCCGACTCCACCGGGTCACCGGTGATGAAGGCGGCACCCGTCGGACCAGTGAACTGGTCGTCGAGCGAGGTGATCCCGGCGTTGTTGGCCGCAATCTTGGTCAGCGTGTTCTTCACCACGGCGTACTGGGCGTTCTCACCGAGCGAACGACGCAGCGTCTTGAGCTGCGCCACGGTGAGACCCCGGTACTCGGTCAGCACGACGGCGTTGGAGCTGCGGAACTTGTCCTCAAGCTCGGCTACGTCGGCAGCCTTGTTGGGCGTCGGCATAGTGCGTCGGCCTCCTTCCGGGTGATGAGGACCGCTCAAAAGGGACCGCGACATAAAAAACGCCCCGGCGCAAGTGCACGGGGCGTAGCTCGACCGGAGCGAGTCCGGGAACTTTCCACAGTCACCTGCGCGGGTCGTCCGCATGCAGCGGAACCTTCGGCCACCGCCCCTTCTTGCGAAGGCACGGCAACGACCAGCGGTCTTTGGCTTCTGTGGAAGCGTACGTGACGGGTGGCGGATCGAGCAAATCTGGTCGTACGGGGCGGTCTGCCGGGGCCGTCAGGCGCCGCCGAGGCCGCCGGTCCCGCCGTTCTTGGCCAGGTCGCCCAGGCCCTTCAGCAGCTCCATCAGGTCGGCCGTCTCGCCCGCGGGCGGGGCCGTGACCTGAGCCTTGGCGCCGTAGTCCGAGTAGTGCGTGGACGTGACGATCTTGCCCTGGGGGCTGCTCATGTTGACGTCCATGCGGACCGGGTAGCCGTCCGCGTTGACCCAGACCTCGGTGTCGTACCCCTGGACCCCGGTCTTCTTCATGTTGGTCAGGAGCTGCTGGCGTTCCTCGGGCTTGAGGGTGTCGAGCATCTTGTTGCTCTTCATCATCTCTTCGACGGTGAGCGTGCCCTTGTAGTGCTCGGAGGAGACGCCGTCGACCTGCTCGGCGCCCAGGTGCTTCAGGTTCGGCGAGTCGAGCAGCAGGGCCAGCTGCTGAGCCGGGTCCTGGTTCATGTTCTCCATGCCGGCCGTCATCTGCTTGACCAGCTGCTCCTGGCCGGACTGCTTGGCCAGCGAGGTCATGTCGAACTTCATCCAGCGCTTGCCGCCGAGCTCCTTGGCGGACTCGCCCATGGACCCCATGTCCACGTACATGACGTTGTTCACCCAGAGCATGCGGGTCTTCTCGGGAGCACCGGCCATGCCCTTGGCCGCCGAGGACGTCACGGTGAGGTCCATGGCCGTCGGGTTCCAGGCCATCACGCCGCTGGTCTCGGTCTTCTCCGTGCCCGCCCCCATGGAGGCGGGCGTCGACATGCTCATCCGGACCTTCGCCGACTTGGCGGCGGCGGTCTTCTTGTACGCCGCCGCGAGCACCTGCGACGCGGCGGTACGGGACTGCGGTGCGGCGGCGGCCTTCTTGGCGCCCCCCGCGCCGTCGGCCTTCTTGTCGTCGCCACCGCAGCCCGCGGCCCCGGCCACCACCACAGCGGCCGTCGCCGTCGCCAGCGCCGCCCGCGTCCATCCGGACCTGGTCATGTGCCCCACCCCTTGTTCCCCCGTGTCACGTACTCGATCACCTGCACGGTAACCCAACGCTGTGACAGGTGGGACCGAATATGTCTGCTGTTGTGCGGGTTACGACTGCTGCTGGGCGGACTTGGGCTTGATCAGCGTGGTGAAGTCCACGGTGTCGGAGGCCGCCGGGGCCTCGGCCGAGACCTTGACGCCGTAGTCCGAGTAGAAGGCGGTGGTGTTCATCTCGCCGTTCTTCGTCGCGGCCCGCTCGGTCTTCTTGACCAGGAGGTCGTCCTTGTCCACCCAGATGTCGACCGTGTCGGTGGTGATGCCGCTCTTGTTCATCTGGGCCTTGAAGGCCTCCAGCGTCTTCGCGTCCAGACCCGAGCTGCGGTCCACCATCTTCGCCATGTCGACCGTGCCCGAGTAGTGCGTGGCCTGGACGCCGCGGACCTCCTCGGTGCCGACCTTCTTGACGTCGCCGGAGGCGAGCAGCACCTTCACGCCCTGCTGGGGCGTCGAGTTCTGCATCTGGTCCTTCATGACGGCGCCGGCCGGGCCCATCAGCTTGGCCATGTCGTCGTACCCGTACCGGATCCAGTGCTTGCCGCCGAGGGTCTTGGCGAACTCGGGGCCCATGTTCGCGTAGTAGGCGTCGCGCAGATAGCGGGCGTCGATGCTCTCGGTGCCCAGCTGCTTCATGGACTGCGCCATCGAGCCCTGGGTGTACTTCATCCGCATGGCGCCGGTCGTGCCGTCGCCCCACGCCAGGGTGCCGCCGCCCTCCAGGCCCATCACGGCGCCCATGGACATCGTCATCTCGACCTTGGCCGAGCCCACCCCGTCGGTCTTCTTCTGGACCGCCTGGAGGGCCGCGACCGGGCTGAAGTCCGACCCGGCCTTGTGCTGCTCCTTGGCGGGCGCGCTCTTGTTGTCCCCGCCGTCGGAACCACCGCAGGCGGCGAGCCCCGAGAGCGCCGCGCCGACGGCCACCAGCGAGATACACGTACGCCGTACGGACCTGGTGTTCATGCGTTCCCCCTCGAATACCTTTTCCCTTGCCTCGTCGACGGTAGCGCAGGGGTACGACAACACCGCGCCCGCACAGGGTTGTTGGGACGCGGTTGCGACAAAGGGCGGCGACAAAAAAGCCGGGCCCCGCACCTCCGGAGAGGTGCGGGGCCCGGCTTTGGACTAGCCGATGCGAGCGTCAGGCTCAGACCGCGGCCGGGTCCTCCTCGACGAGGAGGTTGCGGGTGCGGTTGGAGTCGAGCTGGATGCCGGGGCCCATCGTGGTGGCGATGGTCGCCTTCTTGATGTAGCGGCCCTTGGCGGCGGACGGCTTCAGACGGAGGATCTCCTCCAGAGCGGCGCCGTAGTTCTCCACCAGCTTGGCGTCGTCGAAGGACACCTTGCCGATGATGAAGTGCAGGTTCGAGTGCTTGTCGACGCGGAACTCGATCTTGCCGCCCTTGATCTCCTCGACGGCCTTGGCGACGTCGGGGGTGACCGTGCCGGTCTTCGGGTTCGGCATCAGACCACGCGGACCGAGCACGCGGCCGAGGCGGCCGACCTTGCCCATGAGGTCCGGGGTGGAGACGACGGCGTCGAAGTCCAGACGGCCCTTGGCGACCTCGTCGATGAGCTCGTCCGAGCCGACGATGTCGGCGCCGGCGGCACGCGCGGCCTCGGCACGGTCACCGGTCGCGAAGACCAGGACCCGGGCGGTCTTACCGGTGCCGTGCGGGAGGTTCACGGTGCCACGGACCATCTGGTCGGCCTTGCGCGGGTCGACACCCAGGCGGAAGGCGACCTCGACGGTGCCGTCGAACTTGGTCGTGGAGGTCTCCTTGGCGAGACGGACGGCCTCGAGCGGGGCGTAGAGCTTGTCCGCGACGATCTTGGCGTCCGCAGCGCGGAGAGTCTTGCTGCGCTTCACTTCTGCTCCTGTGTTTGTTCAGGCGTGGAGTCGTGGTGCGGGCCAGCGCTTGGCCCTACCACTGGGCTGTCGCACTCTGCGGCTACCGCCGCGTGTGCGGGGAGAGCTGGATTCAGCCCTCGACCGTGATGCCCATGGAACGGGCGGTGCCGGCGATGATCTTGGACGCGGCGTCCAGGTCATTGGCGTTCAGGTCGGCGAGCTTCGTCGTGGCGATCTCGCGGACCTGGGCCTCGGTGATCTTCGCGACCTTGGTCTTGTGCGGCTCGCCGGAGCCCTTCTCCACGCCCGCGGCCTTGAGGATCATCTTCGCGGCCGGCGGAGTCTTGGTGATGAAGGTGAAGGAGCGGTCCTCGTAGACCGTGATCTCCACCGGGATCACCCAGCCACGCTGCGACTCGGTCGCCGCGTTGTAGGCCTTGCAGAACTCCATGATGTTGACGCCGTGCTGGCCGAGCGCGGGGCCGACCGGCGGGGCCGGGTTCGCCGCACCGGCGTTGATCTGGAGCTTGATAAGCCCCGTGACCTTCTTCTTCTTGGGAGGCATTGCTCTCTCCGGGTCCTAGTGAGAGTGAACCGCCTGGCATCCGATCATCCGGATGCAGGCATACCGCACAACGATAACGGGTATAGCTGTGCGGCTAAAAACCGAGCAGGTCAGACGGGCTTTGAAGCGCCCGTCTGACCTGTTCGGAAGACGTGTGGTCCGGAAGAACTAGTTCTTCTGGATCTGGTCGAAGCTGAGCTCGACCGGGGTCTCGCGGCCGAAGATCTCGACGAGGCCCTTGACCTTCTTCGAGTCGGCGTTGATCTCGTTGATCGTGGCCTGGAGCGTGGCGAACGGGCCGTCGGTGACGGTGACCGAGTCGCCGACCTCGAAGTCGAGCACCTGGACCTCGACCTTGCGGGCCGGAGCCGGCTTGCCCTCGGCCTCGGCGGCCTCGCGGGCGGCCTTCTCCTCGGCCTCCGGGGCGAGCATCTTGACGATCTCGTCCAGGGTCAGCGGGTACGGGTCGTAGGCGTTGCCCACGAAGCCGGTGACGCCCGGGGTGTTGCGGACGACGCCCCAGGACTCGTTCGTCAGATCCATGCGGACGAGAACGTAACCGGGCAGCTTGTTCTGCCGGACGTTCTTGCGCTCGCCGTTCTTGATCTGGACGATCTCTTCCTCGGGCACCTCGGCCTGGTAGATGAACTCCTCGACGTTCAGCGAGACGGCACGCTGTTCGAGGTTCGCCTTCACGCGCTTCTCGTAGCCGGCGTAGGTGTGGATGACGTACCACTCGCCGGGCAGGCCGCGCAGCTCCTGGCGCAGGGCCTCGACCGGGTCGACGGGCGCGGCGGGCTCCGCGGGAGCCTCCTCGGCCTCGTCCTCGTCGGCGTCCTCGGACTCGTCGGCCTCGATGGCGCCCTCGTCCTCGGACTCGACGACGTCCAGCTCGTCCTCGTCCTCGACGTGGATGGCCGCCTGCTCGGCCGCCTCACCCGCGTCGGCGTCCGCAGCCTCAACCTCGTCCGGGTCCACGGCGTCCGCCGCCTCGACGATGTCGATCTGGTCCTCCACGGACTCCGCCGACTCGATGGCGTCGTCGTTCAGGTTCGGGTCAGACACGTGGCTGCTTCTTCCTGGCTACAGATGGGTGGAACAATGCGAAAAAGGCGCCGGTGGGCGCCCTTACGCAGCGGATCAGCCGAAGACGTACTTGACGACGTGCTGGAATCCGGAGTCGATCACGGTCACGATGCCGATCATGATGACGACGAACACGATCACCACGGTGGTGTACGTCGACAGCTGATTGCGGGTCGGCCAGACCACCTTGCGGAGCTCGGCCACGACCTGGCGGTAGAAGAGCGCGAGACGGCCCAGAGGGCCCTTCTTGCCGCGCTTGCCGCCCTTGCGGGCCTTCTTCTTGGCGTCCTGGTCCGCAGACGCGGAGGCCTCGTCCTGGGCATCAGGCATGTCGATGGAGCCCACGGCGTCCGTCACGCTTCTCACCTGATTCCGGGTCGTGGCCGTGCCGCGCCCGGTGGAGCCGCACGGCGGTGCATAGAAGTACGTACATGCGCACACATCCTGGCGAAGGTGTGTGTAGCAGGGCCGGAGGGACTTGAACCCCCAACCGCTGGTTTTGGAGACCAGTGCTCTACCAATTGAGCTACGACCCTTTGTGGTTCCCCCAACCTACCGCATCCGACCGAGTGCACCGAGTGCCCGGAGTGGATCGGTTGGTGGAGGCCAACGACAGGTGAGTGTACGTGGTCCGGCGCCCGGCGTCGAACAGATAGCTCCTGACACCTCCGCGCGGATGTGCCGAACGCCCTGTGCAACTGCCCCGTCCGGTCCATGAAACCGGTGTGCCCGGGGCGCGGCAGGTCTGCGACGATGGGCCGTATGAGCGCTGCAACCTCTCCGACCGAGCGCCGGGTGTCCGCGCGCATCGGCGCGATCTCCGAGTCCGCGACCCTCGCCGTCGACGCCAAGGCCAAGGCCCTCAAGGCCGCCGGGCGCCCGGTGATCGGCTTCGGCGCCGGTGAGCCCGACTTCCCGACCCCGGACTACATCGTCGAGGCGGCCGCCGCGGCCTGCCACGACCCGAAGTACCACCGCTACACCCCGGCCGGCGGCCTGCCCGAGCTCAAGAAGGCCATCGCCGAGAAGACCCTGCGCGACTCGGGCTACGAGGTCGACCCGTCCCAGATCCTGGTGACCAACGGCGGCAAGCAGGCGATCTACGAGGCGTTCGCGGCGATCCTGGACCCGGGCGACGAGGTCATCGTCCCGGCGCCGTACTGGACCACCTACCCGGAGTCGATCCGCCTCGCGGGCGGCGTCCCGGTCGAGGTCGTCGCCGACGAGACCACCGGCTACCGGGTCTCGGTCGAGCAGCTGGAGGCCGCGCGCACGGAGAAGACGAAGGTCGTCCTCTTCGTCTCCCCGTCCAACCCGACCGGCTCGGTCTACACCGAGGCCGAGACCGAGGCGATCGGCCGCTGGGCCGTCGAGCACGGCCTGTGGGTGCTGACCGACGAGATCTACGAGCACCTGGTCTACGGGGACGCGGTCTCCGTGTCGCTGCCCGCGCTCCTGCCCGAGCTGCGCGACAAGTGCATCGTGGTCAACGGCGTCGCCAAGACGTACGCGATGACCGGCTGGCGGGTCGGGTGGATCGTCGGCCCGAAGGACGTCATCAAGGCCGCGACCAACCTGCAGTCGCACGCCACGTCCAATGTGGCGAACGTCTCCCAGGTGGCGGCGCTCGCCGCGGTCGGCGGCGACCTCGAAGCGGTCGCCGAGATGCGCAAGGCCTTCGACCGCCGCCGCCAGACCATCGTGAAGATGCTCAGCGAGATCGACGGCGTGGTCTGCCCGACCCCCGAGGGCGCGTTCTACGCGTACCCCTCGGTGAAGGGCCTGCTCGGCAAGGAGATCCGCGGCAAGCGCCCGCAGAGCTCCGTCGAGCTCGCCGAGCTGATCCTCGAGGAGGCCGAGGTCGCGGTCGTCCCGGGCGAGGCCTTCGGCACCCCGGGCTATCTGCGCCTGTCGTACGCGCTGGGCGACGAGGACCTGGTGGAGGGCGTCTCCCGGATCCAGAAGCTGCTGGCGGAAGCGCGCGACTGATCCGCGCCCGCTGACCCGCGCCCCGCGAGGAACGGCCACCGACTCACATGAGTCGGTGGCCGTTCCTGCGTTCGGGCAAGGTCCCGATCGGGGAAAGGGGCTGTCGGACGGGCCCGGGGTGCGGCAAGATCCTTCAATGGAGCACGTTCGCGACGTAACCGACCTGCCGAAGGCCCATCTGCACCTGCACTTCACGGGGTCGATGCGCCCCACCACGCTGCTGGAGCTGGCCGACAAGTACGGGGTGCACCTCCCCGACGCGCTGACCAGCGGCGAGCCGCCGAAGCTGCGGGCCACCGACGAACGCGGCTGGTTCCGCTTCCAGCGCCTCTACGACATCGCGCGCTCGTGTCTGCGCGCCCCCGAGGACATCCAGCGGCTGGTGCGCGAGGCCGCCGAGGAGGACGTGCGGGACGGCTCGGGCTGGCTGGAGATCCAGGTCGACCCGACGTCGTACGCGCCGATGCTGGGCGGGCTCATCCCGGCCCTGGAGATCATCCTGGACGCGGTCGAGTCGGCCGCGCGCGAGACGGGCCTCGGCATGCGGGTCCTGGTCGCGGCGAACCGGATGAAGCACCCCCTGGACGCCCGCACACTGGCCCGCCTCGCGGTGCGGTACGCGGACCGGGGCGTGGTCGGCTTCGGCCTCTCCAACGACGAACGCCGGGGCATGGCACGGGACTTCGACCGCGCCTTCGCGATCGCCCGGGAGGGCGGTCTGCTGGCCGCGCCGCACGGCGGCGAGCTGACCGGCCCCGCGTCCGTCCGGGACTGCCTGGACGACCTGCACGCCACCCGCATCGGCCACGGGGTGCGCGCCGCCGAGGACCCGCGGCTGCTCAGGCGCCTCGCCGAGCGCGGGATCACCTGCGAGGTCTGCCCCGCCTCCAACGTCGCCCTGGGCGTCTACGAGAAGCCCGAGGACGTCCCGCTGCGCACGCTGTACGAGGCGGGCGTGCCGCTGGCGCTGGGCGCGGACGACCCGCTCCTGTTCGGCTCCCGGCTGGCCGCCCAGTACGAGATCGCCCGCCGCCACCACGCCTTCACCGACGCCGAACTGGCCGAGCTGGCACGGCAGTCGGTGCGGGGGTCGGTGGCACCGGAGGAGACGAAGGCGAAGCTGCTGGCGGGGGTGGATTCCTGGCTGGCCGCCTAGGGCGTCAGGCACCCTTGGCTACTGCTGGCTGAGTAACTACCTATCCACCAGGGGAGGGTGACGCAGATGAAGCTCACGGTTTTTGGTGCGACGGGCAGGATCGGCGCGGAGCTGGTCCGGCAGGCGCTGGCCGCCGGACACCAGGTCACGGCGGTGGTCCGGGACCCGGGACGGTTCCCGGTGACGGGGCCGGGCCTGGAGGTGGTCCGGGGCGATCTCGCCGACCCCGAGTCGTTGCGTCCGGAGGTGGCGGGCCGGGACGCGGTGCTCTCGTGCCTGGGCGCGAACAACCGGGCGGACGCGGCGGCGGGCATCACGGCCCGCCTGACCGGCTCGATCGTGAAGGCGATGGACGCGGAGGGCACCCGCCGCCTGCTGGTGATCAGCGCGGGCCCGGTGGGCCCGGAGGCGCCGGACGACCCGTTCCTCGACCGCCTCACGCTGACGATCGTCACGCGTGTCCTCAAGGACGTCTACGAGGACCTGCGCCGCACGGAGGCGGCGCTGGCCGACTCGGCCCTGGACTGGACGGCCGTACGCCCGGTCCGCCTGGTCAACAAGCCGAGGACGGGCAGCTACCGCACGACGATCGGGGCGACCCCGCGCAGCGCGCGCACGATCGGCCGGGCGGATGTCGCGGACGCGATGCTGGCGATGATCGACGACCAGGCGACGGTGAAGCAGGGGGTCTGCGTGTCGTACTGACCCACGTGCCTACGGGTCAGATCTCGGCGTTGACGGTCACCGGCTCGTTGACGAGCGTCACCCCGAAGGCCTGCTCCACCCCCGCGACGACCTCGCGGGCGAGCGCGAGCAGGTCCTCGGTGGTGGCGCCGCCGCGGTTGGTCAGGGCGAGGGTGTGCTTGGTGGAGATCCGGGCGGGCCCGGACCCGTACCCCTTGGTGAACCCGGCCTTGTCGATGAGCCAGGCGGCGGAGGTCTTGGTGAGCCCACCACCGAGCTCCCAGGCGGGCGGCGAGACGTCGGGCCCGAGCCGGAGGGCGACCTTCTCGACGAACGCCCGGTAATCGTTCTCCCCCAGAATCGGATTGGTGAAGAAGGACCCGGCGGACCAGGTGTCATGGTCATCGGGGTCGAGGACCATGCCCTTCCCGGCCCGGAGCTTGATGACGGTCTCGCGGGCGGTGGCGGCCGGGACGCGGTCCCCGGGCTCGACGCCGAGGGCGCGGGCGGTCTCGGCGTACTTGATGGGCGCGGAGAGCCCACCGGCGTCTTCGAGGTCGAACCGGACGCGCAGGACGACGTACCGATCGGGCAGAGCCTTGAAGAGGCTGTGCCGATAGGAGAAGTCGCACTTGCTCGCCGACAGGACGACGGTACGACCCTCGACCCGGTCGTACGCGACGACCTCGCGGATGGTGGAGGAGACCTCCTGGCCGTACGCGCCGACGTTCTGGATGGGGGTGGCCCCGGCGGACCCGGGGATCCCGGCCAGGCACTCGATCCCGGCGAGCCCGGCCTCCACGGTCCGGGCGACGGTGTCGCTCCAGACCTCACCTGCGGCCACTTCGAGCCGCGTCCCGTCCAGCGCGAACCCCGTGGTGGCGATCCGCAGGGCGGTCCCGGCGAACCCCTTGTCCCCGATGACGAGATTGCTGCCGCCACCGATGATCAGCAACGGCGTCCCCGCCTCGTCCGCCTCCCGCACGGTCGCGACGACCTCGTCATCACTGACAGCCGTCACCAGCCGCTCGGCCGGCCCACCGAGCCGGAAGGTGGTGAGGGGGGCGAGGGGGGCGTCGTGAAGTACGTGCACGGGTCTAGCGTACGGGGGCTTCGTCTGCGGCCCGGTGGGTGGCTGGTCGCGCAGTTCCCCGCGCCCCTGAGATGCGCCCAGGGGATTGCCGCGCAGCGGCATCTCCAGGGGCGCGGGGAACTGCGCGACCAGTTGGGGACGGCCCGCAGACGAAAACCGGGTCCAGGGGCGAAGCCCCCCGGCCGTCCGCCGGAGGACTTTCGGGAAGGGGCGGGGTGGGGGTCATCCCACCAGGACGTCCTCCCGAGCGGGCGCGGCCTCGGCCGCCCCCGCCACAGACACCCGCGGCAAACACACCGCACTGACCGCCGCCAGAGCCACCACCCCCGCCCCCACCCACAGCGCGGGCCGCAGGCCGGACACGAAGTCGGACGCCGACCCGTACCCGCCCTGCGCGGAGAACACCGCAGCCAGGACCGCGACACCCAGCGCCCCGCCCACCTCCCGCAGCGCGTTGTTCGCCCCGGACGCGATCCCCTGCTCCGACGCCCGCACGCTCGACATCACCAGATTCGCCGCCGGCGCGAAGTACAGCGCCATGCCGACCCCGCTGACCGCCAGCGCCGGCAGCTGCGCCGCGTACGACACGTCCGGCGACAGGATGACGGCGAACCACGCCAGCCCGATCGCCTGGAGCGCGAGCCCCACCGTCACCACCGGCCGTCCCCCGATCCGGTCGGACAGGATGCCCGCGACCGGCGCGACCAGCAGCGGCATCGCGGTCCACGGCAGCATCCGCAGCCCCGCCTCGGTCGGCGAGTAGCCGAGGACGCCCTGGAGGAACTGGCTGAGCAGGAAGATCGAGCCGAACATCCCCACGAACATCAGCAGGCTGGACAGGTTGATCGCCGCGAACGCCCGGCTCCGGAACAGCCGCATCGGCAGCACCGGCGCCTCGCTCACGATCCCGTGCCACACGAACGCGCCGAGCAGCGCCGCCCCCGCCACCAGCCCGGTCAGCACCGTCGGGCTGCTCCAGCCGTCCACGTTGCCCCGGATCAGGCTGTACACGATCCCGAAGAGGCCCCCGCTGGCGAGCACCGTGCCGCGGATGTCGAGCCGGGCCCCGCTCCCGTACGACTCCGCGAGCCGCAGCCGCGCCAGCGGCAGGACGAGCACACCGAGCGGAACGTTCAGCCAGAAGATCCACTGCCACGAGAAGTGCTCGGTCAGCGCGCCGCCGATCAGCGGCCCGCTCGCCACGGCGAGGCCGTTGACCGCGCCCCATATCCCGTACGCCAGTCCCCGCTTCGCGGCCGGCACCGCCGCCGTGAGCAGCGTGAGCGTGAGCGGCATCATGATCGCCGCCCCGACGCCCTGGACCGCCCGCGCGGCGACCAGACCGTCGATCCCGGGCGCGAGCGCCGCCGCGGCGGACGCGCCGGTGAAGATCGTCAGGCCGACCATGAAGAGCTTGCGGCGCCCGAACCGGTCCCCCAGCGCCGCCCCGAACATCAGCAGGACGGCGAAGGTGAGGGTGTACGCGCTGACCGTCCACTCCAGGTCGTCCAGCGCCCCGCCCAGGTCCTCGCGGATCGACGGCAGGGCGGTGGTGACGACGAGGTTGTCGAGCGCCGCCATGAACCCGGCGACGCTGGTGATGACGAGCGCCCAGACCGCGCCCCCGCGCGGGGCCGTCTCCTTCTGCGGCTCGTGTTCCTGTTCCTGCTCGGACATCGCTTTCCCCTGTTGTTAGTTATCAGTTACTAACTTTCGAGCGCAGACGAGTGCGCCGCACCCGGCCCCGCGAAGGGGCCTACTTCTCCAGTCGCCCCTTCGCCCGCGCGGACGGATAGATCTCCTCCCACACGCGATGCCCGGGAGGGAACCCGATCGCCACCAGCGTGTTGATGAGCATCCCGTACGCCAGGAACGTGGTCGTGTCCTTGTAGCCCTCCAGCGGGACGCTCACCGCGTCCCACAGCTCCATCCACTCCCGCCGGACGGCCTCGCCGAAGGTGTGGTCGCCGGCCGCCTCGGCCGCGGCGACCGCCACGTACACCTGCATCTGCATGAGCAGCCGCTCCGGCTCCTCCGCGATGACCTTGGTGTACGCGTTCGCCATCGCGTACACCGCCTCCTCGCCGCGCAGCCCCTCGGACGCCTCGGCGAACATCTGGACGGTGTCCTTCATGCAGCGGTGCGTCGCCGCGAGGAAGATCGCCGGCTTGTTCGGGAAGAGCCGGAACAGATACGGCTGCGAGACACCCACCCGCTTGGCGATCGCCTCGGTGGACGTCCCGTAGTAGCCGCGGTGAGCGAACTCACTCATCGCCGCCCGTACGACGCTCTCGCGCCGCTCCTCCGCACTCATCCTGACCATGGACACAAAGTTAGTGGCCAATAACTAACTTCGCAACCCCTGCGGGCACGCTCCTCGCGGGCGCACCCCCTGCGGAACGGCCGCCGGTTTCCGCCCCGGCGGCCGTTCCGTGGGCTCACGCGAGCGCGACCACCGCGCGCGACATGCCCAGCACCTTCTGGCCCGCGCTCATCGCCGTCAGGTCGACCCGGACCGTCCTCGCCTCGTCGTCCAGCTTGGCCGCGACCTTGGCGCTGACCTCGACGAGCGCGCCGGTCTCGTCGTTCGGCACGACGACCGGCTTGGTGAAGCGCACCCCGTACTCGACGACCGCCGCCGGGTCGCCCACCCAGTCGGTGACCACCCGGATCGCCGCGGCCATGGTGAACATGCCGTGCGCGATGACGTCGGGGAGCCCGACCTCCTTGGCGAACTTCTCGTTCCAGTGGATCGGGTTGAAGTCGCCCGAGGCGCCCGCGTACTGCACGAGTGTGGCGCGACTCACGGGGAAGGACTGCGCCGGCAGCTCGGTGCCGGGCTCCACGTCCTCGTAACGGATCTTGGCGCTCATCGTCACTCCCCCTCGGCCGCGCGGGCCACGAGCTTGGTGAAGGCGGTCACGACGTGCTCGCCCGCCTCGTCGTGTACCTCGCCGCGGATGTCCAGGATGTCGTTGCCCGCGAGGGACTTGATCGCCTCGATGGTGGAGGTCACGGTGAGCCGGTCCCCCGCGCGCACCGGGCGGTTGTACGCGAACTTCTGGTCGCCGTGCACGACCCGGCTGTAGTCCAGGCCCAGCTGCGGGTCCTCGATCACCACGCCCGCGGCCTTGAACGTGATGGCGAACACAAAGGTCGGCGGCGCGATCACATCGGGGTGCCCGAGCGCCTTGGCGGCCTCCGGGTCGGTGTACGCGGGGTTGGCGTCCCCTACGGCCTCGGCGAATTCGCGGATCTTCTCCCGGCCGACCTCGTACGGCGCGGTGGGCGGATAGGTCCGCCCCACGAAGGACTGGTCGAGCGCCATGGGCTCGCAACCTCCTGTTTGGTGATCTACGGACTGGGCGATCTGCGGGCTTGGTGACCTGCGGAACGGGATACGACGAGAGGCCGCCCCCCGTAACAGGGAACGGCCTCTCGTACGAGCCTGAGTGCTAAACCCGTGATTAGCGGGTCTCGCGGTGCGCGGTGTGCGAGTTGCAGCGCGGGCAGTGCTTCTTCATCTCAAGACGGTCCGGGTTGTTACGCCGGTTCTTCTTGGTGATGTAGTTCCGCTCCTTGCACTCCACGCAGGCCAGCGTGATCTTCGGGCGGACGTCGGTGGCAGCCACGTGAGTGCTCCTTGACGGACGGATAGACGGATGAACGCATAAAAGAGTAGCCGATCGGGAGACCGACCCCACAATCGGCTACTGTTGCTACTTGGAGTAGCGGTGACCGGACTTGAACCGGTGACACAGCGATTATGAGCCGCTTGCTCTACCGACTGAGCTACACCGCTTTGATGATCCGGTCCCCGCTTGTGGGCGGGGACCCTCTCACCAGAGCCCCAATACGGAATCGAACCGTAGACCTTCTCCTTACCATGGAGACGCTCTACCGACTGAGCTATTGGGGCGAGCGATGAAGACATTACACGGTCGGCCGCCGATCGCCCAAATCCGTTTCGCCGGGCCGCCGCGGAGCCGTCGGAGAGCCGTCGCGACCCGGCTCCCGCAGGGGGCTGCCGGTGCTCCGGAGACGGATGGGACCCACCACCGAACCGCTCCCGCCCTCCCCGCCCCAGCCGCCCCGTACGCCACTCGTGGCCACACCGGTACGACTATTGCGCTCCTCCTCGATGCGCGGGGGGTGCGCCCCTAGGCTCGGGTCACGCTGCGTGATCTTGACCCCGAGGACCACCTGGAGCGCGATGTCCGACAGCCACCCGCAGCCGGCCCACTCCCCCGGCGCCGGGGACGGCCCCGCCGAGGCCGCCACCACGCTGCTGCTGTCCGGCGCCCGGCTCGCCGACGGCCGGACCGTGGACGTCCGGCTCGGCGGCGGCCGCATCGAGGCCGTCGGGACCGCGGGGAGCCTCGCCGCGCACTTCTCCAAGGTCGACCTGAACGGCTTCCTGCTGCTCCCGGCGCCCGCCGAGCCGCACGCGCACAGCGACACGGCGCTGACCGCGTTCGGCCCCGAGGGCCCGGTCTCGTACGGGGCGGAGGACGTCCAGCGCCGCGCCACGGAGGCCGCCCTGCTCCAGCTCGGCCACGGCGCGACCGCGCTGCGCTCGCACGTCCGGATCGACGACGTACGGGGCCTGGAGCCGCTGGAGGCGGCTCTGCAGACCCGTCGCTCGCTGCGCGGGCTCGCCGAGCTGAACGTGGTGGCGGTGCCCCGGCTGCTGACCGGCGTGGCGGGCGCGGACGGGCTCGCGATGCTGCGGGACGCGGTGAAGATGGGCGCGTCGGTGGTCGGCGGCTGCCCGGACCTGGACCCGGACCCGGCGGGGTACACGGAGGCGGTCCTGGAGGTTGCCGCCGAGCACGGCTGCGCGGTCGATCTGCACACGGACGGTGACGACCCGGCCCGTCTGGCCCGGCTCGCGGCGATGACCGCCGGGCTGCGCCCGGGCGTCGCGATCGGCCCCTGCGCGGGCCTGTCCCGGCTGCCGCACGAGGCCGCGGCGCGGGCGGCCGACCAGCTCGCGGCGGCGGGCGTGGCGGTGGTCTGCCTGCCGCAGGGCGGCTGCGGCATGACGGAGCGCCAGGGAACGGCCCGTCAGGGCATGCCGCCTGTACGGCTGCTGAAGGCCGCGGGCGTACGAGTCGCGGCGGGCAGCGGCGCCCTGCGCGACCTCGCCAACCCGGTGGGCCGGGGCGACCCGTTGGAGGCCGCGTACCTCCTCGCCTCCCAGGCGGGCCTGCGCCCCGAGGACGCGTACGGCGCGGTGAGCGCGGCGGCCCGGGAGGCGATGGGCCTGCCCGAGGTCCGCGTGGAGGCGGGCTTCCCGGCGGAGCTCCTGGCGGTCCGCGGCGAACGCATCGCGGGCGTCCTGTCCCTCGCGTACAGCCGCATCGTGATCCACCGCGGCCGGGTGGTGGCCCGGACGAGCGCGGTACGGGAGTACTGCGACTCGGCGGCGGCGGTGGCGCTGGATCTGCCGCGGCAGGGGCGGGCGGATTCAGGGGGTAAGGGCCCTGGGGCCTCCTGAGCACCCGAAGGGGTTCGCGGGGACGCGCCCGGCGGCGCACCGGCGTACGGTCGTGAGCATGCGCATTGTCATCGCAGGAGGCCATGGTCAGATCGCGCTGCGGCTCGAACGGCTGCTGTCGGCGCGCGGGGACGAGGTCGCGGGCATCATCCGCAAGCCGGAGCAGGCGGACGACCTGCGCACGGCGGGCGCCGAGCCGGTCGTACTCGACCTGGAGTCGGCGTCCGTGGACGAGGTCGCGGCCGCCCTGGAGGGCGCCGACGCGGCGGTCTTCGCGGCGGGCGCGGGCCCGGGCAGCGACGCGGCCCGCAAGGAGACGGTGGACCGCGCGGCGGCGGTCCTGTTCGCGGACGCGGCGGAGCGGGCGGGCGTACGCCGCTATCTGGTCGTCTCCTCGATGGGCGCGGACCCGCGCCACGAGGGCGACGAGATCTTCGACGCGTATCTGCGCGCCAAGGGCTCGGCCGACGAGGCGGTACGGGCCCGCCCCGGCCTGGACTGGACGATTCTGCGCCCCGGAATGCTCACGAACGACGCCGGCACGGGCCTGATCACCCTGGCCGCGTCGACGGGCCGCGGCCCCATCCCCCGCGACGACGTCGCCGCCCTCCTGGCCGAACTGATCGACACCCCGGCCACGACGGGCCTGACCCTGGAGGCGATCAGCGGGTCGATGCCGGTGACGGTGGCGGTGAAGGGGGTGGCCGGGAACTGAGGTTCCCCGCAGCTCCCACAATCAACGAGAAGACCCCCGCCAAGCTGCGTTTCCGCAGTTCAACGGGGGTCTCACATCGCGTGGCGGCGCCAGGATTCGAACCTGGGTAGGCTAAGCCGACGGATTTACAGTCCGCTCCCATTGGCCACTCGGGCACACCGCCATGGGATGTCGCCGGTGGAGGTCCCGCTTTCGCGGTACTCCGTGGCAACGACGTAAACGATACCTGATGCCCGGGGGTGCTTCGCCACCCGGTTGATCAGCGCTTCGCGGGGGCGCGGGTGGCTAGGCTTTGGGGAAGCGGTTCGGCAGCCAGGCCGTACCCCCACGCACCCGATACAAGGAGCCACAGGACATGGCCGACTCCAGTTTCGACATCGTCTCGAAGGTCGAGCGGCAGGAGGTCGACAACGCCCTCAACCAGGCGGCGAAGGAGATCTCGCAGCGCTACGACTTCAAGAACGTGGGCGCGTCGATCTCTTGGTCCGGCGAGAAGATCCTGATGGAGGCCAACTCCGAGGACCGCGTCAACGCGATCCTCGACGTCTTCCAGACCAAGCTGGTCAAGCGCGGGATCTCGCTCAAGGCGCTGGACGCCGGCGAGCCGCAGCTCTCCGGCAAGGAGTACAAGATCTTCGCCTCCATCGAGGAGGGCATCTCGCAGGAGAACGCCAAGAAGGTCGCCAAGGTCATCCGCGACGAGGGCCCCAAGGGCGTCAAGGCGCAGGTGCAGGGCGAAGAGCTGCGGGTCTCCTCCAAGAGCCGCGACGACCTCCAGGCCGTTCAGGCCCTGCTCAAGGGCAAGGACTTCGACTTCGCGCTGCAGTTCGTGAACTACCGCTGACCCCTCGGACGCGCTGTCCGATTTCCGCCAGCCCCGGCCGGGCGGGGGTCGCAGACTCGGTCTCGTACGTGAGGACTCGTGGACGAGGACTCGGGACTCGGGACTTGTCCGTGAGGACTCGTCGCAAGGAAAGGAACGTGCGATGACGGTCTATGCGACCCTCGACAGCCCGCTCGGTGAACTGCTCCTGGTCGGTGAGGAGTCCGCCACCGCGACGGGCGGGACCGCGCTGGTCTCGCTCTCCATGCCCGGCCAGAAGGGCGCCGCAGTCGTCCAGGACGGCTGGCGGCGCGCGCCGGAGGCCTTCGAGGAGATCGCCCGCCAGCTGCGGGCGTACTTCGACGGCGAGCTGACCCGCTTCGACATCGAGTACGCCCCCGGCGCCGGCACCGACTTCCAGCGCCGGGTCTGGGCGGAGCTGGACTCCATCCCGTACGGGGCCACCACCTCGTACGGGGAGATCGCCCGCCGGATCGGCGCCTCCTCGGTGAAGGTGCGCGCGGTCGGCACCGCCATCGGCCGCAACCCCGCGCTCGTCGTACGCCCCTGCCACCGCGTCATCGGCTCCGACGGCACCCTGAAGGGGTACGCGGGCGGCCTGGAGCGCAAGGAGCGGCTGCTGGGGCTCGAAGGAGCCCTGGTGGCGGCCCCCGGCGACTCCGGCAGCCCCGCCGTTCCCCACGCACCCCGCTAGCCCCGGCAGATGAGCGACGCCCTGTTCCCCCGGCCGCGCGCCGTCGTCGCACCCGGCGCCGTGCACGTGCCGGGGTGGCTTCCGCCCGAACGGCAGCGGGAGCTGGTGGCCGCCTGCCGGGAGTGGGCGCGGGGGCCCGTCCCCATCCGGCACACCGTGCTGCCGGGCGGCGGTGTCATGTCCGTGCAGACCGTCTGCGTCGGCTGGCACTGGCAGCCCTACCGGTACACCCGCACCGCCGACGACGTGAACGGCCGCCCCGTCGCCGCCTTCCCCGACTGGCTCGCCGCGCTGGGCCGCGCCGCCCTGGCCGACGCGTACGACGACCCCGCCGCCGGGGACGGCTACTCCCCCGACACCGCACTGATCAACTTCTACGACGGCGACGCGCGCATGGGGATGCACCAGGACAAGGACGAGCGCTCCGGCGCGCCCGTGGTCTCGCTCAGCATCGGCGACAGTTGCCTCTTCCGCTTCGGCAACACCGAGGACCGGGGCCGCCCCTACACCGATGTCGAGCTGGCCTCGGGCGACTTGTTCGTCTTCGGCGGCCCCTCGCGCTTCGCCTTCCACGGCGTACCGAAGGTGCTCCCCGGCACAGGCGACCCGGCGGTCACCGGCCTGCCCGGCGGCCGCCTCAACCTGACACTGCGCGAGACCGGGCTGAAGGACTGACCCGCCGGCCCGCTGACGGCCTCAGCGGCGGTCGCGCGAGTTGCCGAAGACTATGCGGTAGGCGATCAGCAACACGAGAGAGCCGCCGACCGCAGCCGCCCAAGTGGCGCCGTCATAGAAATGGTTGGCGATGGGACGGTCCAGCCAGCGGGCCGAGATCCAGCCGCCGACGAACGCACCCGCGATCCCTATGACGGTCGTGCCGATCAGACCGCCCGGGTCCCGCCCGGGGAGCAGGATCTTGGCTATTGCTCCGGCGAGCAGGCCGAGGATGATCCAGCTGACGATGCCCATGTCCTGAACCTGCCTTTCGTTCGGTGTCGTCTTATGTCATGTCGTGTTGCCCGGGAAGACGTCCTCCCTTCGGGCCGCGGTTGCGCCGGTGGCTAGGGTGCGGCGCATGACACAGGAACTGCGCCGCACCCTCGGCGTCTTCGACGCCGTGGTCATCGGGCTCGGCTCGATGGTCGGCGCCGGGGTCTTCGCCGCGCTCGCCCCCGCCGCGGAGGCGGCCGGGACCGGGCTGCTGGCCGCGCTGGCGCTGGCCGCGGCCGTCGCGTACTGCAACGCCATGGCCTCGGCACGGCTCGCCGCCCGCTATCCCGCGTCCGGTGGCACCTATGTGTACGGGCGGGAGCGGCTCGGGCCGTTCTGGGGCTACCTGGCGGGCTGGGGGTTCGTCGTCGGCAAGACCTCCTCGTGTGCGGCGATGGCGCTGACCGTGGGCGCCTATGTCTGTCCGGGGCAGGCCCACTTGGTGGCGGTCGCGGCGGTGGTGGCGCTGACCGCCGTGAACTACGGGGGTGTGCAGAAGTCGGCGTGGCTGACGCGGGCGATCGTGGCGCTGGTGCTCGCGGTCCTCGCGGCGGTGGTGGCGACCTGCCTGGGGTCGTCCGCCGCCGGGCGCCCGGACGTCGGGCTGTCCGGGGGCGGGGCGGGGCTGCTCCAGGCGGCGGGGCTGCTCTTCTTCGCGTTCGCCGGCTACGCCCGGATCGCCACCCTCGGGGAGGAGGTGCGCGATCCGGCCCGGACGATCCCGCGCGCCGTTCCCCTGGCGCTGGGCATCGCGCTGGCCGTCTATGTCTGTGTCGCGGTGGCTGTCCTCTCCGTACTGGGCGCGGACGGTCTCGGTCGGGCGTCGGCGCCGCTCGCCGACGCGGTGCGGGCGGCGGGCGCGCCGGCGCTGGTGCCGGTGGTGCGGGCCGGGGCGGCGGTCGCCGCGCTCGGCTCCCTGCTCGCGCTGGTGCTGGGGGTCTCGCGCACGGTCCTCGCGATGGCCAGGGACGGCCATCTGCCGGGTGCGCTGGCCGCCGTGCACCCCCGGTTCCGGGTGCCGCACCGGGCGGAGGTCGCGGTGGGCGCCGTGGTGGCGGTGCTTGCGGCGACGGCCGATCTGCGCGGGGCGATCGGCTTCTCGTCGTTCGGCGTGCTCGTCTATTACGCGATCGCCAACGCGTCGGCCTGGACGCTCGGTCCGGGCCGCGGCGGGCGGCTGCTCGCGGCCTGCGGGCTGGCCGGGTGCCTGCTGCTCGCCTTCGCGCTGCCGCCGTCGTCGGTGGTGGCGGGCAGCGCGGTGCTGGCCGCGGGGGCGGTCGCGTACGCCGTGCGGCGGCGACGCTGAGGCCGCCTCGGGCACGGTGACAAGCCTCGCTACGGCTGACGCGGCCTCATATTCGGCCGCTGAACCCCGCGGGGGAAGTCCGGGACGCCATCTCGTTCTCGGTCATGGCTCCATGGTGGACCATGCCGCTGACAGTCGGCCCGGACCTCACCCTGGACCGCCCTGACCTGCGCGTTCTCCGTCAACTGCCTGTGGATAACCTGGTCCGGCCGCGGTTCGGCTACCGGTAGAACGGCTGGTCCGTCGGCACGATCTGCTTGCCCAGCGGGAGCAGCGAGACCGGGATCAGCTTGAAGTTCGCGATGCCGAGCGGGATGCCGATGATCGTGATGCACAGCAGGAAGCCCGTGACGATGTGGCCGAGCGCCAGCCACCAGCCCGCCAGGATCAGCCAGAGCACATTGCCGATGCAGGACGCGGCGCCCGCGTCCGGCCGCTCCACGACCGTGTACCCGAACGGCCAGAGCGCGTACAGGCCGATACGGAACGCGGCCAGGCCGAAGGGGATGCCGATGATCGTGATGCAGAGCAGGACGCCCGCGAGCAGATAGCCCAGGAACATCCAGAAGCCGCACAGGACCAGCCAAATGACGTTGAGGATTGTCTTCACGGGCGGCGACCTGCCATCTTTTCGAGTCGGGCGATGCGCTCCGCCATCGGCGGATGTGTCGAGAACATCTTGGAGACCCCCTGGCCCGGGCGGAAGGGGTTGGCGATCATCATGTGGCTCGCCGTCTCGATCCGCGGCTCGGGCGGCAGTGGCAGCTGCTTGGTGCCCGCGTCGAGCTTGCGCAGGGCGCTGGCCAGGGCCAGCGGGTCGCCGGTCAGCTGGGCGCCGGACGCGTCCGCCTCGTACTCGCGCGAACGGCTGATCGCCAGCTGGATCACGGACGCCGCGAGCGGCCCCAGGATCATGATCAGCAGCATGCCGACGATGCCCGGGCCCTCGTCGTCGTTGGACCGGCCCACCGGGATCAACCAGGCGAAATTGACCAGGAACATGATCACGGAGGCGAGTGCTCCGGCGACCGACGAGATCAGGATGTCCCGGTTGTAGACATGGCTGAGCTCGTGGCCGATCACCCCGCGCAGCTCGCGCTCGTCCAGGATCTGCAGGATCCCCTCGGTGCAGCACACCGCCGCGTTGCGCGGGTTGCGGCCGGTCGCGAAGGCGTTGGGCGCCTGGGTCGGCGAGATGTACAGGCGCGGCATAGGCTGGCGCGCGGCCGTCGACAGCTCGCGGACCATCCGGTACAGCGCCGGGGCCTCGAATTCGCTGACCGGGCGGGCGCGCATGGCCCGCAGGGCCAGTTTGTCGCTGTTCCAGTACGCGTAGGCATTGGTGCCCAGCGCCACGAGCAGCGCGACGATCAGCCCCGTACGCCCGAAGAAGCTGCCGATGACGATGATGAGCGCGGACAGTCCTCCGAGAAGGACGGCGGTCCTCAACCCGTTGTGCCGGCGGTGCACGGTACGCCCTCCAAATGGTGCGGCAGGGGAACCCTTTGCCTGATGGTCCTTCCACTTTCCAGTGGACGCTCCCGTACTGGTCAACGCCAGACGAGGACCGCTGGTTCCCTTGTGCGCGCTGGAGGGCGCCCTACTCCGTACGGGTGGGTCAGCGCGGCGCGGGCAGTCCCGCGAGCTCCAGGGCCTTCGGGTCGGGCTCCAGCTCGCTGGTGCAGTGCGCGCAGCGGGTGGCGATGCCCGGGATCTGGGTGTAGCAGCGGGGGCAGTCGCGCAGGGCGGCCTTGATGTCGACCGGCTTGTCGCGGTCGAGCCGCGCCTGCACCTTCATCATCGGGACGACGACGAGGAAGTAGAGCACCGCCGCGGTGATCACGAAGGCGATGGCCGCGCTGATGAATTTCCCGTAGGGAAATTCGACGCCCTCGACCTTGAAGGTCGCCGCGGTGAAGTCGCCCGTCGACCGGGTGGCGAGGCCGATGAGCGGGGTGATGAAGGCGGTGCTGAAGCCGGTGACCACGGCGGTGAACGCCGATCCGACGGCCAGACCGACGGCCATCGTCACTATGTTCCCGCGAAGGATGAAGTCCTTGAACCCGCTCAGCACTGCTTGCTCCTAGTCGTCTCCGGCTGCCCGGCCGGCCGTTCGCCGTACGGGCACGCGTGCGCACACGTACGCGCGTACGACACTGCCTTGTCCGGGCACCCGAGTTCAAACCCGCTGCGCCGACCGGTGGCCCCGACGGACCAACCGGGCTTCGGCCGACCGGGTCGGACCGGGTCAGAAGAGGCTGATGGAGGCGAAGTGCAGGGCGATCTGGGGCATGACCGACAGGGCGACGGCCGCCAGGGCGGTAAGCGCGATGGCGAGCGTCAGCGGAGCCGGGACGGCGAGGCGCACCGGGCGCGCGGTGAGGACCCCTACCGCGCCTGTGCCCGGTCCCCCGGCCGCGCCTTCTGAAGCAGCGGCCTCCGGCGCGGCTTCCGCCTCCTCCGGAGCGCGGAACAGTACGGCCGTCCACCGCAGGTAGTAGTACAGGGCGATCACGACGTTGAACGCCATGACGACCGCCAGCCAGCCAAGGCCCGCGTCGACCGCCGCCGAGAAGACCGTCACCTTGGCGAACAGGCCGATGATGCCCGGCGGCAGTCCGGCGAGGCAGAGCAGGAAGAAGCCGAGCGTGAGCGCCGCGAACGGCCGCTCGGCGTACAGGCCGCGGTAGTCGGCGATACGGTTCAGCGGCTTCGTACCGGCCACCAGCGCGGCCACCGCGAAGGCGCCGAGGTTCACCACTGCGTACATCAGGGCGTACGCGACGGTCGCGCCGACCTGGGCGTCGCTGGAGTAGCCCGCGGCCGCGATCGGCACCAGGAGGTAGCCGGCCTGGCCGACCGAGGACCAGGCGAGCAGCCGGATCGCGCTGTACGCGCGCGTGGCCGACTGGCGCAGTGCGCCCACGTTGCCGATGGTCATCGTCAGCGCGGCGACGACCGCGAGGGCCGGGCCCCACACGTCCGCGTACGCCGGGAAGGCGATGACGGTCACCAGGATGAGGCCGGAGAAGCCGACGGCCTTGCCGACCACCGACAAGTAGGCGGCGACCGGCAGCGGCGCGCCCACGTAGGTGTCGGGGACCCAGAAGTGGAAGGGGACGGCGGCCGTCTTGAAGGCGAAGCCCACCAGGGTGAGCGCGACGCCGGTCTGGGCGACGGTGTCCAGCTGGTAGGGCACGTCGGCGAGGCGGTTGGCGATCTCGGTGAGGTGCAGGGTGCCGGTCGCCGCGTACACGAAGCTGACGCCGAGCAGCATCACCGCGGTCGCGGTCACCGAGGAGAGGAAGAACTTGAGGGCCGCCTCCGAGGACAGCCGGTCGCCCCTCTTGAGGCCGACGAGCGCGAAGGCCGGCAGCGAGGCGACCTCCAGGGCGACGACCAGGGTGGCCAGGTCGCGGGATGCGGGCAGCAGGGCGGCGCCGGCGGCCGAGGAGAGGAGCAGGAACCAGAACTCGCCCGCGGGCAGCTTCTCCTCAGTCTCGGTCATCGACAGCAGCGCGGTGATCAGCGCGCCGCCGAGCACCAGGAACTGGATCACCAGCGTGAAGCGGTCGACGGTGTAGCTGCACGCCTCGGGGTTGGTGGTGAGGCAGAACGTCGAGCGCGTCGACTTGTGGAGCGGGATCAGCAGGAGCAGCGCGGCGCCGAGCCCGGCGATCGCGAGCCCGCCCAGCAGCGGCTTGCGCTTCTGCGGCAGGAACAGGTCGGCGACCAGCACGATCAGCGCGACGGACGCGGTGATCACCGGCGGGGCGATCGCGAGCCAGTCGACGGACTGGACGACGCTTGCGGCGCCGGTGACGGATGCGGCGCTTGCGGCGGCCACGGTCACGACTTGCCTCCTGCGAGGAGCTTGTGGACGGCCGGATCGGTGAGGCCGAGGAGGATCGCGGGCCAGAGGCCGGCGAGGACGGTGAGGGCGACGAGCGGGCTCCAGGAGGCGACTTCGTACCCCTGGACGTCCACGAGCCGGGGCTCCTGCGGCTGTTCGCCCGGCGTGCCCATGCAGACGCGGCGGACGACGACGAGCAGATACGCGGCGGTGAGCAGCGTGCCGACGGCCGCGATGGCCACGAAGGTGAGGAACGCGGGGCGGCTCAGGCCGTCGGCGGGGTCGAACGCGCCGAACATGGACAGCATCTCGCCCCAGAACCCGGCGAGTCCGGGCAGCCCGAGCGAGGCGACCGCCGCGAAGGCCAGGAGGCCGCCCAGGCGCGGGGCCCGGCCGTAGAGCGCGGCGCCGGTCGCGCCGGAGAGGGTGTCCAGGTCGGCCGTGCCGTACCGGTCCTTCAACGCGCCGACCAGGAAGAACAGCAGGCCGGTGATGAGGCCGTGGGCGATGTTCGCGAAGAGCGCGCCGTTGACGCCGGTGGGGGTCATGCTCGCGATGCCGAGGAGCACGAAGCCCATGTGGCCGACCGAGGAGTACGCGATGAGGCGCTTCAGATCGCCCTTGCTGCCGCGCTTGGCCAGGGCCAGGCAGGCCAGCGATCCGTAGATGATCCCGGCGACAGCGAAAGCGGCGAGATACGGGGCGAACCGGTGCATTCCCTCCGGGGCGATCGGCAGAACGATCCGGACGAATCCGTACGTACCCATCTTCAGCAGCACACCGGCGAGCAGCACCGAACCGACGGTGGGCGCGGCGGTGTGGGCGTCCGGCAGCCAGCTGTGCAGCGGCCACATCGGGGTCTTCACCGCAAGCCCGATCCCGATCGCCAAAACGGCGATGACCTGCACCGATGTGGTCATCCCCCGGCCGTTGTCAGTGGCGAGTGCCACCATGTCGAAGGTGCCGGTCTTCAGCCCGATCAGCAGCAGGCCGAGCAGCATCACGACGGAACCGAGCAGGGTGTAGAGGATGAACTTCCAGGCGGCGGCCTGCCGTTGGTCGCCGCCCCAGCGGGCGATCAGGAAGTACATCGGGATGAGGACCATCTCGAACGCGAGGAAGAACAGCAGCAGATCAAGGACGGCGAAGGTGGCGAGGGTGCCGGACTCCAGGACGAGCAGCAGAGCGACGAAGGCCTTCGGGGACGGGCCCGAAGGCATCTTGAAGTAGCTGTACAGCGCGCAGAGGAAGGTCAGCAGCGCGGTCAGGACGAGAAGGGGGAGCGAGATGCCGTCGATGCCGAGGTGGATGCGCACGTTCAGCGTGGGGATCCACTTGATGTCCGTCGTGGCCTGCATCTTCGACGGGTGGTCGCGGTCGAAGCCGAGCGCCAGGACGATCGCCGCGAGCAGGATCGCGCCGGTGACCGTCACGCCGTGGCGGAGCACGGCCTGGTCGGGCGACTTCCCCTTCAGTCCGGGCGGGGCGGGCAGCAGCGCCGCCACCGCGCCGACGAGCGGGCCGACCACGATGAACGCGAGAAGGAACTGCATCACGGACGCGCTGATATCAATCACGGCTCACGATCCGGCGTTGGCGTTGGCAAGGACGACGGCGACGAGCGCCAGGACGGCGGAGCCCGCGAGCAGCGCGCTGAGATAGGTCTGCACATTGCCGGTCTGGGCCTTGCGGACGGCCGCACCCAGCCAGCGGGGCAGGGCGCCCGCGCCCTGTACGTACGTCTCGACGACCTCGCGGTCCAGGAAGCGGACCAGTGAGGCGGCGGCGAGCACGGGGCGGACGAACAGGGTCCGGTAGACCGCGTCGAGGTGGAAGCCGGTGGCCGCGTGGCGGTGCAGCGGGCCGAGCAGCAGACGGCCCGGGTCGGCGGGGTCATAGGCCGAGGCGATGTCGCCGTACGCCGGGGTGTGGCTGGCGATGGCCTCTTCCTCGACCAGGCCTCCGTCCGCCTCCGGGTGGGCGGCGACCGCGCCGATGGGGGTGCGCGCGGCCAGGGCGCTGGTGTGCCGCCAGGTGGCGTACGTGACGAGTCCGCCGACCAGGGCGACGCCGGTCGAGAGCACCGAGGTGGTCAGGGCCGGGGTGAGCGCGTGGCCGTCGAACCAGTCGTCGAGGTAGCCGGTGGTCAGCCCGAAGCCGATGGAGGGGATCGCGAGCACCCACAGCACGGCGTTCATCGCCACGGGCTGGCGGCCGTGGTCGGGGGCCGGGGCGCCCTTGCCGCGGAAGGCCAGCAGCCACAGGCGCATCGCGTACGCGGCGGTCAGCAGGGCGGTGAGCAGACCGGCGATCAGCACGATCCAGCCGGTGCCCTGCGGAGCGACCGTGCTGTCGCCCAGCGCGGTGTGCTCGGCGGCCGACAGGACGGCTTCCTTGGAGAAGAAGCCGGCGAAGGGAGGAATCGCGGCGAGCGCGAGCAGGGCGACGGTCATCGTCCAGTACGCGTCGGGGATGCGCTTGGCCAGGCCGTCCATGCGGGACATGGCGGACAGCGAGTTGGTGCCGGCCGCGTGGATGATCACGCCGGCCGCGAGGAACAGCAGCGCCTTGAAGGCGCCGTGCGACAGGAGGTGGAAGACGGCGGCGCCGCGGTCGCCGACGGCCAGGGCGCCGGACATGTAGCCGAGCTGACCGATCGTCGAGTAGGCGAGGACGCGCTTGATGTCGTCCTGCGCGAGGGCGGCCAGCGCCGAGCCGACCATCGTGACGGCGGCCATCACGGCGAGCACGGTCATCGCGGCCGCCGAGGCCGCGAAGACGGGGAGGAGACGGGCCACGAAGTAGATGCCGGCGGCGACCATCGTCGCGGCGTGGATCAGCGCGGAGACGGGGGTCGGGCCCGCCATCGCGTCGGGCAGCCAGGTGTGCAGCGGGAACTGCGCCGACTTGCCCGCCACACCGGCGAGGAGCAGCAGGGCGATCAGCGTGGGGTGGTCGATGCCGCCGGTGAGGGCGGCCTGGACGACCCCGGTGATCCGGAACGTACCGGCGTCGGTGGCCAGTGCGAACAGACCGATCAGGAAGGGGACGTCACCGAGCTTGGTGACCAGGAAGGCCTTGAGGGAGGCGGCGCGCGCCTCGGGGGTCTCCCAGTAGTGGCCGACCAGGAAGTACGAGCAGATGCCCATGATCTCCCAGCCGACCAGCAGCACCATCAGGTCGCCGGAGTAGACGACGAGCAGCATCGCGGAGGTGAAGAGGGAGACGAGAGCGGCGTACGAGGGGTAGCGCGGGTCGTCGCGCAGGTACCCGGTCGAGTACAGCTGCACACAGGTCGCCACCAGGCCGACCAGGACCGCGACGAGGACGGCGAAGCCGTCGAGGTGCAGGGCGAGGTCGATCGGGACGGACCCGGTAGGGGTGAGCCGCCTGGACGCGTCGATCGACTTGCCGCCGCCCTGGTCCACGGCGACGACGACCGCGAGGACGAACGCGGCCAGGGTCGGCAGTACGGCCAGCGGGCGTACGTAACCGGGGGCGGTGCGGCCGAGCAGGAGTCCGGCGGCCGCGCCCAGGAACGGAAGGAGGGGGACGAGGACGGCGAGGGTCGTGGTGGTCACGCGGCGGCCTCAGCCTTCTGTGCCGGGGCGGCGGGGTCGTCGGGGCCGGAGCCCTCGGCGGTGTCGCGGAGCTTGTCGATGTCCGAGGTGCCCCGGTTGCGGTACACGGCCAGGACGATCGCCAGGCCGATGCCGATCTCGGCGGCGGCGATGGCGATGGTGAACAGGGTGAGCGCCTGTCCGGCGTGGAGGGTGTCGCGCAGCCAGACGTCGAAGGCGACCAGGTTGAGGTTGACGGCGTTGAGCATCAGCTCGACGGACATCAGGACCAGGATCGCGTTGCGGCGCGCGAGGACTCCGTACACACCGGTGGAGAAGAGGAGGACGGCGAGCCCGGCCGGATAGATCAGGTGCATCAGCGCTGCTCCTTGTCTCTGGGGGCGTCGCCGGGGGCACCGCTCGTGTCGCCGCTCTTGCGGGACATCACGATCGCGCCGACGAGTGCGGCGAGAAGGAGGACGGAGAGCGCTTCGAACGGCAGCACCCAGTGGCGGAACAGGATCGAGCCGGAGACCTTGGTCGAGCCCTGGCCGGGTCCGTCGAGGTTGATCCAGGTCGTACGGAAGGCGTCCACGACGACCCACAGGAGGGAGCCGGCAGCGGCCAGGGCGACGAGTAGGGCTGCCCATTTGTTGCCCGAGTCGGCGTCCGGAGAGCGGCCGATGGGCGCCTTGGTCAGCATCAGTCCGAACAGGAGGAGGACGACGACGGAACCGACGTAGATCAGTACCTGCACCCAGGCGATGAACTCGGCGGTGAGCAGGAGGTACTCGACGGCGATGCCGCCGAGCGCCACGACCAGCCAGAGGGCGGCGTGCACCAGCTGCTTGGTCGTGACCGTGAGGACGGCTGCGCCGAAGGTGACCGCCGCGACCAGGAGGAAGGCGATCTCGACCCCGGTCGGGGAGAGGAAGCCGTGGTGCACCGGGTGGTGACCGCTGGCGAGGAGCATCATGCCGGGCCCTCCTCGGCCTCGGGGGCCGCCGGGGCGGCCTCGGCGGCGGCGAGCTTCTCGGCCGCCTTGCGGGCCGCGGCGATCTCCTTGGGCTCCTCGGCCGCCGGGTCGAGGGCGGGCGGGGCCGGGACGGTCCACATCCAGTCGCGGAGCTTGTCGCGCTCGTGGGTGAGTTCGTGGATGTCGGTCTCCGCGTACTCGAACTCGGGCGACCAGAACAGCGCGTCGAAAGGACACACCTCGATGCAGATACCGCAGTACATGCAGAGGGAGAAGTCGATGGCGAAGCGGTCGAGGACGTTGCGGCTGCGCTCGCGGCCGCCGGGGGCGGCGGCCGGGATCGTCTCCTTGTGGGAGTCGATGTAGATGCACCAGTCGGGGCACTCGCGGGCGCAGAGCATGCAGACCGTGCAGTTCTCCTCGAACAGGCCGATCACGCCGCGGCTGCGGGGCGGGAGTTCGGGCTGGGCGTCCGGGTACTGCGCGGTGACCGTCTTCTTGGTCATGGTGCGCAGCGTCACTGCGAGGCCCTTGGCCAAGCCGGAACCTGGGATCGGGGGCATCAGCTGATCGCCACCTTCACGATGCCGGTGAGCGCGATCTGCGCGAGAGCGAGCGGGATGAGCGTGGTCCAGGCGAGCTTCTGGAGCTGGTCCTCGCGGAGCCGGGGGTAGCTGACGCGGAGCCAGATGACGACGAAGGCGAGGAGCGCGGTCTTGAGGAGCGTCCACACCCAGCCGAGCCCGTCGGTGCCGAAGGGGCCGTGCCAGCCGCCCAGGAACAGGACGGTGGTGAGGCCGCACAGGACGACGATCCCGGCGTACTCGGCGAGGAGGAAGAGGGCGAAGCGCAGGCCCGTGTACTCGGTGTACGCGCCGAAGATGATCTCGGAGTCGGCGACCGGCATGTCGAAGGGCGGGCGCTGGAGTTCGGCGAGCCCGGCGATGAAGAAGACCAGGGCGCCGACGATCTGCCAGGGCAGCCACCACCACTCGAAGGCGTTGAGGATGCCGGGGAGGGAGACCGTGCCCGCCGCCATCGCCACGGAGGCGGCGGCGAGCAGCATCGGCAGCTCGTACGCGAGGAGCTGGGCGGCGGTGCGCAGTCCGCCGAGGAGGGAGAACTTGTTGGCCGAGGCCCAGCCCGCCATGAGCGAGCCGAGCACGCCGACGCCCATGACGGCGAGCACGAAGAAGATGCCCGCGTCGACCACCTGGCCGACGGCGCCCTCGCTCGGGCCGACGGGGATCGCGACCAGGACGAGGAGGTACGGGAGGAGGGCGACGGCGGGGGCGAGCTGGAAGACGCGGCGGTCGGCGTCGGCCGGGACCACGTCCTCCTTCTGCGCGAACTTCACACCGTCGGCGACGAGCTGGGCCCAGCCGTGGAAGCCGCCCGCGTACATCGGGCCGAGGCGGCCCTGCATATGGGCCATGACCTTGTGCTCAGTCTGCCCGATGACGAGGGGCAGGACGAGGAACACGGCGAAGACGACGAGGAGCCGGAGGGCGACGTCGAGTGCGTCGTTCACGCGGGTTCGCCTCCGGCGGGGGTGTCGGGTTCGGGGTCAGGGTCGGGGTCGGTGGTGGCGCTGGTGTCGCGGGCGCGGTCGCCGGACTTGGCGGGCCGGGCTTCGGTGGCCTTCGTCGCCTCGGTGGCTTCCGTAGCCTCCGCGGCCTCCGTGGCCTCCGCCGCTTCCGTGGCCTCCGCCGCTCCTGCGGGCTCGTCGGACGTCGGCGTCTGCGGCGCCTCGTCGAACGCCGGGCGCGGGTTGTTCCAGGGGGCGTCCGTGCTGCGGGTGCGCGGTGGGGCCGTGGCCTCGGGCTGGGTGGGCGGCTGGGCCTGCGAGGCCGAGCCCTCGGCCACGCTGCGGTTGCGGCGCGGGTGGCGCGGCGGCGTACCGGCGTCGGGGGCGGTTCCGGGCGCGGCCTCCGGGGCCGGTGTGGCCTCCGGGGTCTCAGGTGCCACCGGGGCCGCTGGTGCCTGGGAGGCCGAGCCCTCGGACACGCTGCGGGTCCGGCGCGGGCGCGGAGTCGGGGCCTCCGGGGCCGGGGCGGTGCCCTCGGCCGTCGCCGTCTGGGACGCGGAGCCCTCCGTGACCGTGCGGGTCCGGCGGACCGGACGGTCTCCGGCGGCGCGCGGGGTGCGGGCCGGGGCGGGCGGGAGCTGGCCCTTGAGGGGGCCCCACTCGTTCGGGTCGGGGACGCCGGGCGGGAGCATCTGGCGGCGCTTGGGCCCGCCGTGCTCCGACTCCCCCGGCTCCTTCGCGCCCGGCCAGGCCTTGGCGACCCGCGCCGCGAGGACGAAGTCCTTGCGCAGGGGGTGGCCCTCGAAGCCCTCGGGGAGGAGGAGCGGGACCAGGTTCGGGTGGCCCTCGAACGTGACGCCGAACATCTCGTGCGTCTCGCGCTCGTGCCAGGCCGCGCCCGCGTACACGTCGACGGCCGAGGCCAGTACGGGGGCGGTGTGCGGCACGGTCGTACGGATGAGGAGGCGGCGGACCCGGTGGCCTTCGAGGGAGACGACGTGCGCGCAGACGCGGAAGCCGGTGCCGGGCTCGTCGACCGCGCTGAGCCAGTCGAAGTACGTGCAGCCCAGCTTGTCGCGGGCGATCTCCAACGCGGGGATCCAGGAGCCGACGGGGACGTCGACAGTGAGGAGGCCGTACGCCTCCTCGGCGGTGGCCTCCTCGCCGAAGATCTCCGTGACGGCGTCGGGCAGACGGTCGTACGCGGTCACTGCGCGGCCCCCGGCGTCGGCGTGTCGTCGCCCTCGGAGGCCTCGGAGGCCCCACCGGCCCCACCGGTGGAAGCCCCCGGCGCCACGGCAGCAGCCCCCGGCACCGCCGGAGCCGTCACCAGTCCACTGGTCAGCTGCGCGGGCGACGCCTGCGTCGCGTACCGCTCGCCCAGGGACTCACGGGCGATCTTCTCCTGGAGCTTGAGGATGCCCTGGAGGAGCGCCTCGGGCCGGGGCGGGCAGCCGGGGACGTACACGTCGACCGGGATGATCTGGTCGACGCCCTTGGTCACCGAGTACGAGTCCCAGTACGGGCCGCCGCAGTTGGAACAGGCACCGAAGGAGATAACGTACTTCGGCTCGGGCATCTGCTCGTACAGCCGCTTCACCGCCGGGGCCATCTTGTCCGTCACCGTGCCGGAGACGATCATGAGGTCGGCCTGGCGCGGGCCGGGCGCGAAGGGGATCACGCCGAGCCGGATGAAGTCGTGGCGGGCCATCGAGGCCGCGATGAACTCGATGGCGCAGCAGGCGAGTCCGAAGTTGAACACCCAGAGGCTGTAGCGGCGGCCCCAGTTGAGGACCACCTTCATCGGCTCGGGCGCCAGGCGGGAGAGCACGCCCAGGCGCTGGCCCTGCACGGCGGTGGCTCCCACGGGCGCCGGGGCACCGTTTTCGGCCACTTTCGGCGTGGGCAGGAACTGGGGATCCGGAGTCGTCACGTCCATTCGAGGACGCCCTTCTTCCATGCGTAGAGCAGTCCCACGGCCAGGAAGCCGAGGAAGATGAACATCTCGACCAGCGTGGCCGCGCCGAATCCGGGGGCGGCGAAGACCGTCGCCCACGGGAAGAGGAAGATCGAGTCGACGGCGAAGATCACGTACAGGAAGGCATAGACGTAGTAGCGCACTTGGGTGTGCGCCCAGCCCTCGCCGACGGGGTCCACTCCGCATTCGTACGTGAGCAGCTTCTCCGGCGTCGGGACCACCGGCCGGAGCAGCCGCCCGGCCCCGAAGGCCACCGCGACGAAGAGCACGCCGACGACGGCGAGCAGTCCGACGACCGAATAGCTGTGGAAGTAGTCCGCCGACAGCTGGCGTACGGTCGGTTCCGGCACGTCCGCCCCTCGCTCCCTGACCTCGTTGCGTTCGTTGCAGTCTGTTCGACGATCTGTACGCACGGGAGTCTAGGCCCTGCTAAGGACGGCGTAAGCAGGTGTCTCACGCAGGTTGCACACCTGACGCCCGGGCGGCGGCGTCCCGGCGTACGCCGTTCATCTGTCCGGAAGCGGACCCGGGGCGTGACCTGATCGCGTTGGCGTGAGTGCCCCCGGGACGCCGGGCGCGGCGGCGGGGGTGGGGTTTTCCCCAGGCGAAACCGGCATAGCTACCCCATGGCGCCGGGCTCCGCGGCCCGGCAGGCTTGGCCCCATGACCAGCACCTTCCGCGACGAGAAGCGGCCGGGCCGCCGATCGGGCCGCCGGCCCGGCCGACGGTCCGACCGGCCGCAGGACCAGCCGTACGACCGGCCGCACGACCCCTCGTACGACGAGGACGGCGACGAGAGGCTGCCGCCCGCGCGGTTCGCCTACGACCGGCAGACCTGGAAGGAGATCCTCCATCTCCTGGCCAATCTGCCGATGGCGCTCATCGGCTTCGTCTACGTGGCCGTGCTGGTCTTCACCGGCGCCGGCCTCTCGGTCACCGTGATCGGCCTGCCGCTGCTCGCGGTCGGTCTGGTCGGCGCGCGCCAGCTGGGCAAGCTGGAGCGCGCGCGGGCGCGCGCGCTGCTCGGCGTACGGATCGACGAGCCCACGCCGATCCCGGCCCGGGCGCTGCGCAAGGGCGCGCGCGGCGGGGCCCTGCGCTGGCTGTGGACGAGCCTGAAGGACCCGGTGGGCTGGCGGAACGTGCTCTACGAGTTCATCCGGCTGCCCTGGGGCGTGCTGACCTTCGCCGTCACGATGGTCAGCCTGTTCGTGGCGTGGCCGGTGCTCGGCTTCGTCGCCCGGCTGCTCACCAACGCCGACCGGGCGATGGTGCGGGGGCTACTGTCGCCCTCGGACGACCTGGAGCGGCGCATCGCCGAACTGGAGTCGGACCGCGGGGTGGTCGTGGACACCGCGGCGGCCGATCTGCGCCGGATCGAACGCGATCTGCACGACGGCGCGCAGGCCCGGCTCGTGGCGCTCGCCATGGGGCTCGGCCTCGCCAAGGAGAAGCTCCTGGAGGACCCGGACGCGGCGGCGGCGATGGTCGACGAGGCGCACGGAGAGGTCAAGCTCGCCCTCCAGGAGCTGCGCGACCTGGCCCGGGGCATCCACCCGGCGGTCCTCACCGACCGCGGCCTGGACGCCGCCCTGTCGTCGGTCGCCTCGCGCTGCACGGTGCCGGTGAGCGTGACGGTGGACGTACGGGAGCGGCCGGCGGCGGCGATCGAGGGCATCGCGTACTTCACCGTCTCCGAGCTGCTCCAGAACGTCAGCAAGCACAGCGGCGCGCGGACGGCCTCGGTGGAGGTGTGGCGGGCGGGCGACCGGCTGCTCATCCAGGTCGAGGACGACGGGCGCGGAGGCGCGCGGCTCGACGGCGGTACGGGCATGGCGGGTCTCGCCGAGCGCCTCGGCGCGGTGGACGGGCTGTTCGTGCTCGACTCCCCGCCGGGCGGCCCGACGATCGTCACGGCGGAGCTGCCGTGGCGGGCGCGGGGGCCGAAGGAGTAGGACCGGGGCCGGGGCGCCGGGCTCGTGCGCCGGGGTAGGGAAAACCCCCCGTTGGAGACGGTGACCGGCTCCATGGTCCGGGGCGGCCGTGGCCAGCAGTCTTGTACGTACGAGAACGCGGCCACGCGTACATCAGCGGAAACGGAAACGGACGGACCGATGATCATGGAGACGGAGTACGGGCGGCGGCCTGCACGGCAGCACTTCCTTCCGCCGGCGCTGCGCGCGCCGCTGGAGGCCCGGACGTTCCGTGAGTTCGGCTATCTGCTGCTCAGCCTGCCGATCAGCATCGTCATGTTCACCTGGGCCATCGTCATGGTGTCGCTGAGCGCGGGCCTGCTGATCACGTTCCTCGGCATCCCGGTGCTCGCGGCCGGGCTCGTCGGCTGCCGGGCCTTCGGCGCGCTGGAGCGCAAGCGGGCGCGCGCGCTCCTCGGCGTGGACGTGCCCGCGCCGCAGCCCGTGCGGGGCAAGCGGGGGATGGCCTGGATCGGGGCCGTGCTGAAGAGCGGGGTGTCCTGGCGCCACCTGCTGTACTCGGTGGTGCACTTCCCGTGGGCGCTCTTCTCCTTCGTGGTGTCGCTGTCGCTGTGGGTGTACGGGTGGGGGCTGGTCACCTACCCGCTGTGGCAGTGGGTGTTCCCGACGTACGTCGGGCAGGACGGGATCCAGCTGTACAGGGACGGGACGCACGACTTCTATCTGGACTCGCCGTTCGAGATCACCCTGACCGTGCTGGTCGGACTGGTCGTCACGCTCGCGGTGCCGTGGATCATCCGGGGCTTCGCGTACGTGGACAGGGGCCTCCTCTTCGGGCTGCTCGGGCCGTCGCGGCTCGAGGAGCGGGTCGTGGAGCTGGAGTCGGACCGCGGGGTGGTCGTGGACACGTCCGCCGCGGACCTGCGGCGCATCGAGCGGGATCTGCACGACGGCGCGCAGGCGCGGCTGGTCGCGCTCGCGATGGATCTGGGACTGGCGAAGGAGAAGCTGACCGAGGACCCGCAGGCGGCGGCGCGGATGGTGGACTCGGCGCACGGCGAGGTGAAGGTGGCGCTCCAGGAGCTGCGGGATCTGGCGCGGGGCATCCACCCGGCGGTCCTCACCGACCGCGGCCTGGACGCCGCCCTGTCGTCGGTCGCCTCGCGGTGCACGGTGCCGGTGCAGGTGGAGGTGGATCTGCCGTGCCGTCCCGTGCCGGCGATCGAGGGGATCGCGTACTTCACCGTCTCCGAGCTGCTGCAGAACGTGAGCAAGCACAGTGGGGCGAGCCGGGCCGGGGTGGATGTGTGGCGGGCTCAGGACCGGCTGATGCTGCAGGTCACGGACAACGGGCGGGGTGGGGCGTCGGTGTCCGGCGGGTCGGGGCTCGCGGGGCTCGCGGAGCGGCTGGATGCGGTGGACGGGATTCTGGTGGTGGATTCGCCTCGGGGTGGGCCTACGACGGTGACGGCGGAGCTGCCGTGGCGGGCGTGAGCTGCCCCTCCCCGCCCCTTCCCTAGACCCTCCGGGGGTGGGTGGGGGGGTGGAGGCTCGTTTCCCGGGGGCTGCGCCTCCGGACCCCTGTTGCGGGGCCTGCGGCCCCTGCACCCCGCTCGTTTGTCTGCGGACCGTGCGTGGCTGGTCGCGCAGTTCCCCGCGCCCCTCAGATGCCGCTGCGCGGCAGCCCCCATCGGGCCGCAGACAACGAACCCGCCTTCTGGATTTCGCGCAGCTCGGTCCGGATGCTGGGATGCTGGGTGGGCACAGCCATCGGGCGTGCGGGAGCCGAGCAACGCCGAGCCGGGGGGCTGCAGATCGTGGAGGACAGGGTGCGGGTAGTCATCGCCGAGGATTCAGTGCTGCTTCGGGAGGGACTGACCCGCCTGCTGACCGACCGGGGGCACGATGTCGTCGCCGGGGTCGGCGACGGAAACGCGCTGGTCAAGACCGTCGGCGAGCTCGCCGACCAGGACGCACTGCCGGACGTGGTGGTCGCGGACGTACGGATGCCGCCGACCCACACCGACGAGGGTGTGCGTGCCGCGGTGCTGCTGCGCAAGCTCTACCCCGGCGTGGGGGTGCTCGTGCTGTCGCAGTACGTGGAGGAGCGGTACGCCACCGAACTGCTGGCCGGTTCCAGCCGCGGCGTGGGCTATCTGCTCAAGGACCGCGTCGCCGAGGTCAGGGAGTTCGTGGACGCCGTCGTCAGGGTCGCCCAGGGCGGTACCGCCCTGGACCCCGAGGTGGTGGCTCAGCTCCTCGGCCGCAGCCGCAAGCAGGACGTACTGGCCGGTCTCACACCGCGCGAGCGCGAGGTCCTCGGCCTGATGGCGGAGGGGCGTACCAACAACGCGATCGCGAAACAGCTGGTCGTGAGCGACGGCGCCGTCGAGAAGCACGTGAGCAACATCTTTCTGAAGCTGGGCCTCTCCCCAAGTGACGGCGACCACCGGCGGGTACTCGCGGTGCTGACCTATCTCAATTCCTGACCACCTGACACTCTGTCAGGTAAGTCGGCGGGGTTGGAGACCTACAACCAAAGACCGAGCGAGGGGCGTCTTACCAGAAGGAGCCGGGGGGCGACTGAAATATGACAAACCGGGGCATTGGACCATCTCAAAAGGGCGTCCAGGATGCGATCCATCCAAGGAAGGCGACCCTTACCGACGTAGGGTGGGCTTTGGAGCGACCGGTTCTCCGGACGCGCCCGAGCAGCCCGTCCCAGGGAGGTCCAGTTCAGTGACCAGCCAGGTCAGTACGCCAGCGGAGCAGGCAGACGGGGCCGACGAGGCCGTCGTCGGTGAGCAGCGCAAACCCGTCGGCGAGAAAGAGGTCAAACGCCTCGATCGGGTGATCATCCGCTTCGCGGGTGATTCGGGTGACGGGATGCAGCTCACGGGTGACCGCTTCACCTCGGAGACCGCCTCGTTCGGCAA
>NZ_BMTS01000013.1:205605-313638 GCF_014649795.1 Streptomyces melanogenes | reverse complement strand
GCCGTGCCAGCCGCCGCCGCGCGCCATGTAGTGGTAGAGCACCACGGTCAGCGCGGCGAGCAGCCGCAGGCCGTCCAGTGCGTACAGCCGCCCGTGACGGGTCGTTTCGGCAGGCGCTCTCGGCTCGGTGCGAGGCGAGGGTATGAGCGCATGGCGAGCCGTATCGGGCATGAAGGTGTTCCCCCTGGGTCCAGTGAATCCGCGGCCGGACAGCCCACTGGTCAGGGAGGCGTCGGCGCGCTCGCGAATGATATGACAATCCACAGAATTCTCACAAGATTCTCATTCCGTGGTTGTCGCACGTTTCCTCGGCGGGATGTTTTACCTGATCTTGGAATTAATTCCCAAGATCTTTTATCCCTTTGCCCCGGACGCGGCTTATGCCGTGCCCCGCCCCCGCTCGAACCGCTCCCGCCCCTCCCCCAGCTCCACCACCGGCCCGGGGTACCCGGTGGCGGACAGTTCCGCGGTGGGGAGCTTCCACGGTTCGTGGAGGAAGCGGTCCGGCACCTCCGCCAGTTCCGGGACCCAGCGGCGTACGTACGTGCCGCGCCGGTCCAGGCGTTTGCCCTGGGTCACAGGATTGAGGATGCGGTTCGGGCGGGTGTCGTTCCCTGTTCCGGCCACCCATTGCCAGTTCAACTGGTTGTTGGCGATGTCCCCGTCGACCAGCAGGTCGAGGAAGTGGCGGGCGCCCAGTCGCCAGTCGGCGTAGAGCGTCTTGGTGAGGAAGCTCGCCGCCAGCATCCGGCCCCGGTTGTGCATCCAGCCCTCGTGGGCGAGCTGTCGCATCGCCGCGTCGACCAGGGGGTAGCCGGTGCGGCCCGCCCGCCAGGCGGCGAGCTCGCGTTCGTCGTGGCGCCAGCGGTCGCCCCGGTCGCGGTAGTCGGCGCTCGCCGCGTCGGGGCGGGCCGCGAGGACCTGGTGGTGGAAGTCGCGCCAGGCCAGCTGCCGTACGAACGCGTCGGCGCCCGGGGAGCCCTCGCGCCGGGCCAGGTGCACCAGTTCGGCCGCCGACAGGGCGCCGAAGTGGAGGAAGGGCGACAGCCGGGAGGTGGCGTCGCCGGCGAGGTCGTCGTGGCCCGACTCGTACCCGGCGATCCCGTCCCTCAGCCAGGCCCGCAGCCGCTCGCGGCCCGCCGTCTCGCCGCCCTCGGCCAGGCCCGGCGAGGTCCCGGTGACCTCGGCGCGCGGCCGCAGCGGCTCGGAGTCAACCTCGGGGACCCGCACCTGGCGAGGGACCGGCACCACTTCCCGTACGCCCGTCGCGCTCCAGCGCCGGAAGTACGGGGTGAACACGGCGTAGTGGTCGGCGCCCGCCGGGGTCACCGCGCCGGGGGCGAGCGCCGTCACCACCGCGTCGTGCACCACCAGGGCGCGCCCCAGCGCCTCCCGCAGCGCCGCCTCGCGCCGCACGGCGTACCGGCTCGGCCCGCCCGCCACGTGCACCCGCTCCGCGCCCGTCTCGGCCACCACGGCGCGCACCCGCTCCACCACGTCGCCGGAGCGCACCACGAGGCGTCCGCCGCGCGCCCGCAGCCCGGCGTCCAGATCGGCGAGGCAGTCCGCGAGGAAGGCCCGCCGGTTGGGCGCGTCGAAGCCCGCCGCGCGCACCCCGTCGTCGTACACGAACAGCGGCACGACCCGCTCGGCCTCGCGTACGGCCGCGTGCAGCACGGGGTTGTCGTGCAGCCGCAGATCGGCGGTGAACAGCGCCACGGAGACGGTCATCCGCCCATCCTCCGGGAGGTCCGCCCCCGTGGCGGGGACGCGCGGCCGGTGGGCTCAGGCCCTGTCCCCGGCCTCCCAGCCCTGCTCGCGCAGCACCGCCGAGACATCCGGCTTGCGGTAGTTCTCCCCCTTGAGGACCTTGCCGTCGGCGCGCAGCAGCGGACGGCCGTCGGAGCCCAGTTTGGTCATGTTGGCCCGGTGGATCTCCGCGATGACCGCGTCCAGGTCGATGCCGTGGACCAGGGCCGTGCCGTACGCCACGTACACGACGTCCGCCAGCTCGTGGGCCAGGTGGTCGAGCGGGCCCTCGACCGCGACCTCCGCCGCCTCGGCCGCCTCCTCGACCAGCAGGTCGCGGCGGTGGGCGGCCACGTCCGGGGGGATCTCCGTGGGGGTCGTCCGGGCGTCCAGGCCGAAGGTGGTGTGGAATTCCCGGACCAGACGGGCAGGGGACGCCGGGCCGCTCTGCCGCGCTGTCGTCTCCTGTGCGGGGGTACTCATTCGCCCCAGTTTACGTTTCCCGGGCCATGCCCAACCCACCTGGCCCGTACGCCCGTTGCACCCTCGCCGCGACCGGGCGGCTGTGCATCTGCTATCGGCGCGATCCGGCACCGGAGGTGGGCGGCTGCGTACACACGTACGCATGCGCTATCGGCGGGGCGACTGTTCCTGGCGCCTGACTCGGTGTCATAATGTATGGGTAGCCCTTCGTGCATCCCCCGTCGCGAAGGGCTACATCTATGTACAGGCATGCCGAAACACCCGCTCTGCCCGGTTTCGGGCACAGCGGGGCCTTCACACGGGCAAGGGACTCCCCTCGTGGCCCCCTGCCCGTGTTTTTTCGAGTTAACAGTGGCGTAGAGTATCTGTGCAAGCCCAGTTCTGACCAGACGGGGTGGGGGATCCGATGGAAGACACTCCTGAGCTGACCACGCTTCAGCAGAAGGTCGCCTACATGGTCGAGAAGACCTTTCCCGGCGAGAACGTCTCGGGGCGCGCGTTCTCCGACCTGGTGAAGGAGCGCGGCGGGCACCTCTCCCACAGCTACTTCTCCAACATCCTCGCGGGCAAGGTCACCCACCCCTCCGAGGACATCCTCAAGGCGCTCGGGCTCGGCTTCGGGGTCGACTGGCGGTTCTTCAAGGAGGAGTCCGAGGTCGTCGACGACGTCGTGGCCGGACTCCAGTTCCTCGCCAAGCGGCGTACGGGCGAGATCAGCGGCATCGCGGGGCGCGGGCTCGACGACGACGGGCTCTCCGCCGAGCTCCTCCAGTTCGCCCTGTCCCTTCTCGAAGAGAAGAAGGACAGCGACAGCCGCTCCGAGTCGTAGCGGCGGCCCGGGCTCGTCTCGCCGCACCCCCCGTATTCACCCGCGTTCGTTAAGATGCGCCGATCGATCGCATGTCCATACGCACGCACGCGTGACTACGCCCCGAGGGACCCAGAGGCTTCCATGTCCATGCGCGAGCTGCGGAGGGAGTGCGAGGCCGGGCTCGCCGACCTGCCGATCCCCGCCCCGTTCAGCATCGAGGGCCTGGTCGCGAACATGGAGGCGGCCCGCGGCCGCACCCTCGTGCTGCGGGAGCTGCCCGACCGGCTGGCGCGGGTCAACGCCGCCTGCGGGCTCCGGCTCAAGGCCGGGAACACCAGCTTCGTCCTCTACCGCAAGCGCCCCACCGACTACCAGACCCAGCACGTCATCCTCCACGAGCTGTGCCACGAGTGGTTCGACCACGGCACCAGCCTGGACGCCGACCAGCTGGGGGCGCTGCTGCCGATGTTCGACCCCTCGCTCATCCAGCGCGTCGTCGGCTCCGGCGCCACCGTGCAGGCGCGCGCGCAGTACGACACCCACGACGAGCGCGTGGCCGAGTTCGGGGCCTCCCTCATCCCCCGGATGGCCAGGGACGTGACCAGCGACGACATGGTCGGACGGCTCGCCAACTCGCTCTCCCGGCCGGTCGCCCACCGCCGCCGGGGCCTCAACCCGTTCCGCAGAGACTGAATCCGCAGAGACCGAATCCCGCGGCCTCCACCCAAGGCCGCCGAAAACCCGTCCCCGTTCCTGCCCCGAGGAATCCCCCCGATGACTCCGCTCGACCTCGCCGGCTATCTCATAGCCGCGCTGATGACCGCCGTCGCCCTGTGGCGCATGCCCGCCGCCCTGTGGGGCGACGAGGAGGACAGGCGCCGACGCGCCCTGTGGGGCTGTTACGCCGGGTTCGCCGTCGCCCTGTGGACCAAGACCAAGTTCGTACGGATCACACTGAACGACAGTGAGGTCACCGACCTCGCCGTCCTCATCAAGCACTACACCGCCACCATCGCCATCCTGGCGATCCTCAGCTACATCGTGGCGATCTACGGCCACTTCCCGGACGAGGGCGCGATCCCTGGGCACGTGCGGTTCGCGCGGACCGTGCAGCGGGTCGCCGCCAAGGCGTCCGCGGCCACGCTGGTCCTGCTGACGGTGCTGTTCTTCACGGTCGTGGACCGTGCCGTCCCCTCCGACCGGTTCGTCTCGGACCACGCGGGGCAGTGGGGCGCGACGCTCTACATGAGCGTGTTCTACCTGTACTTGGGCGCGTCCTCGGCCGTCTGCGCGTACCAGTGGGCGCTGGCCACCGGGAACGCGCGGGTGCGGCATCTGCGCCTCGGGCTCGGCATGATGACGTTCGCCATGTTCATCGGCGTGGCCTACACGCTCAGCCGGACGCTGTTCCTGTGGGTGAGCGTGGTCGACCAGCCGAGCAAGTCGTTCGCGCTGCACTTCGACGAGGTCACCGAGGCCTCGCAGATCGTGCTGTTCGCGTTCTTCGCGCTCGGCGCGTCCATCCCCGCGTTCAGCAAGGGGTGGCGCCGGGTGCGGCTGTGGCGGGCGCAGGCGCGGCTGCACCCGCTCTGGTACGAGCTGATGACGGCCTTCCCGGACCAGCCGTTCGAGCCGCCGGCGCCGCTGCTGCGGGAGCTGACGCGCTTCGACACCCCGGCCGACCTGCGGATCGACCGGTGGGCCGCGGACATCGCGGACGCGGTGGAGAAGCTGCGGCATTACGTGCCGGACGAGCTGCTGGAGGCGGCGAAGCGGGCGGCCGGACCCGAAGCCGCGGGCCCGCTCGCCGATGCGCACTGGATCAAGGCCGCGCTCGCCGCGAAGGCGGACGGGGCGGTGGCGGGGCGGGCCGCCGTCATCGAGCCGCAGCACGCCACGGACCAGGACGGCGAGGTCGCCTGGCTGGTGCGGGTGGCTGCCGCGTACAAGACGATTCCGTACGACCGGGCCCGCGAGGTCCTGGCGTCGACCCGAGCCCGGGAGACCTCCGCGTGACCCGCACGATCGAAAGCCGCACGTCCGGGCTCGACGACCCCGCCCGCCGTCCCGTCGCCCTCGCCGTCACCAACGTCCTCCAGCCCCGCAACTGCCTCCTGGTCGGCATGCTCGGCATCGGGGTCGCGGCGGCGGGCGACTGGACCGGGCTGCTGTGGGGGTTCCTCGGCGCGCTGTGCGCGGGGCTGATCCCGGCGGGGTACATCGAGTGGGAGCGGGGGCGCGGGACGTGGGGCGACCGCCATGTCGTCGACCGTACGAAGCGGGCGCCGATCTTCTTCGTCATCCTCGGCTCGATCGGCACGGGCTCCCTGGTCATGGTCCTCGGGGACGCGCCTGTCGGCATTCTCGCGGCGATGCTGGGGTTGTGGGTGATGACGGTCGGGCTGCTCGCGGTGAACACGGTCTGGAAGATCTCGGTGGACGCGTCGGTGGCGTCGGCGGTTCCGGCACTCCTCGCGGCAACCCAGCACGAGCCGCTTTGGCTGCTCCTGTACGCCCTGACGGCGGCGGTGTGCTGGTCCCGTGTCGCCCTGAGCTACCACACGGTGGGGCAGACGGTGGCGGGGGCGACGCTGGGCGCGGCGACGGCGTCGGCATTCCTGTTCGTCTGAGACCGGTCCCGCTGCGCGGTGGCTTGTTCTCCGTCTGCGGGCCGTCCCCAACCGGTCGCGCAGTTCCCCGCGCCCCTTAGATGCCGCTCCGCGGCAATCCGCTTTTAGGGGCGCGGGGAACTGCGCGACCAGCCCGCCACGGTCCGCGGACGAACGACATCCCTCGGAGAGTTTCGGGAAGGGGTGGGGTGGGGGCTCTCACATGTGGATCGGGCCCGCGTCCCCGCCCTCCGTCGGGTGCGGATGCGGCGGCCCCTTCCGGTACAGGATCACCGTCACCAGCAGCCCCAACGCGAAGAATCCCGCCGACCACCAGTACGCCGTCGCGTAACTGTGCAGTTGGGCCTTCGCCAAGACCTGCGGCGTGGCCTGCTTGCCCACCAGATAGCTGCTCGCCGCACTCGTCGCCAGCGTGTTCAGGAGCGACGTGCCAACAGAACCACCCACCTGCTGACTCGTATTGACCATCGCCGACGCCACACCCGCGTCATGCGCAGCAACCCCGGCCGTGGCCAAATTCATCGCCGGGGCGAAGATCAGGCCCATGCCCGCGCCCAGCACGAGCAGCGGCGGCAGCACATGCGCCGCATACGTGCTGTCGACATCCAGCGCCGTCATCCACACCAGCCCCGCCGCCCCCAGCCCCATCCCCAACGGCACGATCGGCTTCGCGCCGACCTTGGGGACGACGTTGTTCTGGGCGATCACCGACGACGCGATCATGACCACGACCATGGGGATGAAGGCGAGCCCGGTCTTCACGGGCGAGTAGCGAAGGACCTGTTGCAGGTAGTACGTGAGGAACAGGAACACGCCGAACATCCCGGCACCGGAGATGAACATCGCGAGGAAGGACGCTCCTCGGTCCCGGTCGAGGACCACCCGTAGGGGCAGGAGCGGATGTGTGGCCCGCAGTTGCCACAGCACGAACGCGATCAGCAGGACCCCGCCCGCCGCCAGGAACCCCCACGTCTGCGCCGAACTCCACGCGTGCTTCTCCGCGTTGGAGAAGCCGTACACGATGCAGAACAGGCCCGCCGAGACCAGCACCGTACCGGGGATGTCCAGTTTCGGCCGGTCGGCCGGGGCTCCCGGGTGGAGCAGGCGAAGCGCGCCGAGGAAGGCGATCGCCGCGAAGATGAGGTTCACGTACAGGCACCAGCGCCAGTTGAGGTACTCGGTGAGCAGGCCGCCGAGCAGCAGCCCCACCGCGCCGCCCGTGCCCGCGATGGCGCCGTAGATCCCGAAGGCCTTGGCGCGTTCCCGCGGGTCGGTGAACGTCGTGGTGAGCAGGGACAGCGCGGCCGGTGCGAGCAGCGCGCCGAAGACGCCCTGGAGCGCGCGGGCGATCACGAGGACCGTGAAGCTGGGCGCCGCGCCGCCGATGGCCGAGGCCACCGCGAAGCCGATCAGGCCGGTCAGGAAGACCGCCTTGCGGCCCACGAGGTCGGCGACGCGCCCGCCGAGCAGCAGCAACGAGCCGAAGGCCAGGGCGTACGCGGTGACGATCCACTGGCGGTTGCCGTCGCTGAAGCCGAGATCGCTCTGCGCGGAGGGCAGCGCGATGTTCACGATGGTGGCGTCCAGCACCACCATCAGCTGGGCGACGCCGATGACCGCGAGGACCAGCCAGCGGTGTTCATGGGCGGCGCCCTGATGGCCGGTGCGCCCGGCAGCGGCGGCTGCGGCCGTGGCCGCGCCCCCGCCGCGCAGTGGCAGCCCGTCCGGACCAGTTGCCCCTGCGGCACTCTCCTCCGGTGCCGAAGCGGCGGCTATCCGCTCCGCCCTGCCCTCTTCGACGGCGTCCTTGGTGTGGCGACCCATGGCATACGTCTCCTTACGAGGGGATACGCGGCCCTTCCTCACGCTAAGGGGAGGTTCGGCGTTGCGCCACGCGAGTGACATGGGGGAGAAAAACGGGCATAAATTACCTTCACTGGGCGCGAAGCGTCCGTCGCGCGGAGCAACCGCGCGACGTTACGGCATCGCGGGCGGGCGCGCCTCGGACACGCCGGGCCCCGGACCCAACAACCGGAAACGTAAGGCCACTTCGAGCTCGAAGCGGGCGTCCGGGTCGTCGAGGGCGGACCCGAAGAGCTCCTCGATCCGGCGCAGCCGCTGGCGTACGGTCTGCGGGTGCAGCGCCAGCTGGTCCGCCACCTCGGGAGCACTGCCCCGATGGGACTGCAACCACACCAGGAGCGTGGTGGCGAGCCGGGTCGCCTGCTTGGGGGTGAGGTCGTCCAGGGGGCGAAGGCGCCGGTCGGTGAAGAGCCGCACCAGCGGCTGGTCCCCGAGGAGCAGCAGCTCGGGAAGGCGCTCCTCGCAGCGGACGATCCCGGCGGGCCGTTCGAGCCGGGCGAGCAGCGTGCGCGCCCAGCGCAGCGAGTCCGCCGCCATGGCGAGCGGCACGGTCGGCCCGATGACCGCCCCGCGCACATCGAGCGCCCCGGCGAAGGACAGGTCCCCGAGGGCCGTCGCCGGGTCCGGGACCAGCAGATACGGATCGGGGCCGTCCAGATCGGCGAGGACCGCCGGGGGCAGCCTGCGGTGCGTGCGGTCGCGCTCGGCGGGCGGTCCGAGCGCGACGCACGCCACAGTCTCCGGCAGCGTCCAACCCGCCGCCAGCGCGGCCTGTTCGAGTGCGGACGGGTCCGAGCCGGACACGATCCGCCCCAGCAGATGGTGGCGCCGCCGCCCCAGCGCGCCCGCCTTGTCGGCCTGCGCCTCGGCGTAGCCGCGCACCGAGACGGCCGAGATCTCGTCGATGTGCGCGAACACCGCCTCCGCGAGCAGCACCACCTGGTCGGCGCCCATCCCGGCCCGCCGCGCCGCCCGCGCGTACCGCCGCCAGGCGACGCGCGCCCCGAGCCGGTACGCGGCCTGGAGCGCGTCCAGGCTGCGGCCCTCCGCGAACTCGCCGCGCCCCAGCACCCAGTAGACCCGCCACCGGTCCTCGCCGCGCTCGGCGGCCGGGGCCGCGCCGCCCTCCACCAGGTCCGCGAATTCGGCCAGCGCGGTTTCCACCCCGCGCTGTATTCCGTATCCGAAATTTCCGTCCAGCGGTCGGGAGAATTCCGGTACGTGCTGTCTTATCTGCCGGATGACTTCAGCCGCAGTGGAGCGCTGTTCTTTTCGCAGCTCCGCGGCGAGAGTGCTCGGCAGAGCTGCCCATGGCCCGGCCATGGCTGCGATTATCGGCGCTTGTTACTCACCAGTCAATGGCCGTGACATGCCAGGTTGTCGGCACGTTACCGCCCGTCACACCGGGATACGCTCACGCATGTGACAAGTTTCCGCAGCCCGTGGACAAATCTCTGGCATATCTCTGCGGACCTGACGGACTGCGCCTGAGATCCGTTGCCCGCAGCCGGAATCCGCCCGTACTTTCGCCTGGTCGAATTCCAGAACAAGGGACGGTACTGGATATGAGATTCTCCCGAATTTCCCGCGCCTGCGTGAGTGCCGCACTCGCCGCCGCGGGGCTCATGGCGCTGAGCACGGTTCCGGCCAAGGCCGCCGATACCGGCACGGCCGCCGCGACCGCGAACCTCCCGGTGGAGACCCACTACAGCATCGGGTTCCTCGCCGGTCTCCTCAAACCCACCGAGGCGCCGCCGGGCGCCAACGACTGGTCCTGCCGCTCCACGGACCACCCCACCCCGGTGGTCCTGGCGCACGGCACGGCCGAGAACATGAACCTCAACTGGCGCGGAGCCGCGCCGCTGCTCGCCAACAACGGCTACTGCGTCTTCACCTTCAACTACGGCGGAAAGACGCCCACTTCACCGCTCCAGGGCATGGGGAAGATCGAGGACGGCGCGGCCACGATGGCCGCCTTCGTCGACAAGGTGCGGGCCGCGACGGGCGCGCCGAAGGTCGACGTCGTCGCCCACTCCCAGGGCGGCCTGGTCACGCGGTACTACCTCAACAACCTCGGCGGCGCGGCCAAGGTCGGCAAGCTGGTCTCCCTGGGCACGCCGAACCAGGGCACCACGCTGTCCGGCCTGACCGAGTTCGGCCGGGTGCTCCATCTCCTCGCGCCCGCCAACGAGTTCGTCGTCGGCCCGGCCTGCCCCGCCTGCGTCCAGCAGGAGATCGGCTCGGACTTCGTCAAGGCGCTGAACGCGGGCGGCGGTACGGTGCCGGGCGTGACCTACACGAACATCGCGACGAAGTTCGACGAGGTCACGACCCCGTACACCCATACGTTCCTGCCCGCCGGACCGAACGTCACCAACATCACGGTGCAGGACCAGTGCGTCCTGGACGGCACGGACCACACGGAGATCTCCTACGACCCGATCGCGCTCACGCACGTACTGAACGCGCTCGACCCGGCACACCCCCGCCCGATCCCGTGCCAGCTGGTGCTGCCGGTCACGGGCCCGCTGCTCTGACCCTCAGAGGCTGCGCACGAAGGCACTGAAGGCGGCGGGGCCGACGATGAAGGCCCCGCCGTCCGGGTTCTTGGAGTCGCGGACGGCGATGCGGTGGGGTTGGGTGGCGATTTCGACGCATTCGCCGCCGGTGTCGGCGCTGTACGAAGACGTACGCCACTCAGCAGCCCCGAGGGGCGCGCACTCGACGCAGTCGCCGCCCGTGTCGCCGCTGTAGGACGACTTACGCCACAGGACGTCCGTCAGGTTCTGGTTGGTCCCCATACCGTTCCTCCATTACGCGGGCGATCAGTGCCGTCGAATCCTCCACGGACAGAGCGGCGGCCTGCAAGTGATCGTAACGGAGCGAACCCTCCCTGATAGCGCGCGAGTTGGCCGTCATGTGGCCCTGGACGAAGTCCTCGGTGTAGACGAGGTCAGGGTCGTCCTCGAAGCGCAGGATGTTGAAGGATCCCATTAGCCCCGCATGCGAACCAGCCCCGAAGGGCAGGACCTGCATCTTCACCCAGTCCCGCTGGCTGTGCAGGTGCAGCAGGTGCTCAAGCTGCTCCCGCATGACCTTGCGGCCGCCGATCTCCTGATGGAGGACCGCCTCGCTCATGACCACCCAGGTCAGCGGCGGGGTCTCGCGGTCCAGGATCCGCTGGCGCTCCATGCGGGCCTCGACACGCGCGTCGATGTCGCCCTCGTCCCGTACGCCCAGCACCGCACGGGCATAGTCCTCGGTCTGGAGCAGCCCGTACACCAACTGGGCCTGGAAGGTGGAGATGTAGGCAGCCCTGGCCTCCATCTCGGCGTACTGCTGGAACCACGACGGCAGCTGGCTCCGCAGGACCAGCCCGACCAACCGCCCGAAGAACCCCTCCGTGAGGAGGGCGGCGTCCAGGCGCTCGGAGATGTCCCGGGTCGGGACCTTCCGGGCCGTCTCGATCTGGCCGATCAACGACGCGGCGCAGAAGATGCAGCTTCCGAGCTGTTCCTGGGTCATTCCGGCGGACTCGCGCTTGCGGCGCAGCTCGGAACCGTAATAGTCCAGCGGGGAGGCGCTGGGATCGAGGTCTCGGATGTTGACCATGATGACGGGTCACCCCCAACCACACGCGATGGACAGATTTTTCTGCCCCTACCGACCGTAACCAGATCGCCGCACTGTGGTGGCGTGAATCACGCAACTCACCCTTACGAGGCGCAAGTTGGGGGTCGCTACGGCATGAACATCACCGTGGGCGACCACTCGGCCCGGCATCTGCGCCGGATCCTGCGCTGGTATCTCGTCAACTGGTCGATGACGGCGGTCGCGGACGCGGCCGAACTCGCGCTGACCGAGCTGACGGCCAACGTCGTACGCCATGTGCCCGGCCGCCACTGCCACGTCCTGATACTGGCCAGGCCGTCCGGAGTGCGCGTCGAGCTGACGGACGACTGCGCGAAGCTGCCGCAGGCCCCCGCCCGTATCGACGAACTCGCCGAGTCCGGGCGGGGGTTGATGATCGTGGCGGCGGTGACGGACCGGTGGGGGGTGCTGCCGCACACGTGGGGCGGGAAGACGGTGTGGTTCGAGTGCGATGTGCGGCGCGGGGGCGGGGGCGGGGGCTAGCGGAAGCCGCCCATGGCGGTGCGCACCTCGTCGAGGGTGGCCTCGGCGATGGCGTTGGCGCGTTTGTTGCCCTCGTGCAGGACTTCTCGTACGTACGAGAGGTCCTGCGCGTACTCCGCGCGGCGGGCCCGCATCGGCGCGAGGTAGGTGTTGACGGCGTCGGTGACGTGCCGCTTGAGCACGGCGGCGCCGCCGTCGCCGATGTCGGCGGCGACGTCGTGCGGGTCGCGGTCCTGGCAGAGGGCGGCGAGCTGGACGAGGCCGGAGACGCCGGGGCGGTTGGTGGGGTCGTACGTGATGTGGCGGTCCGCGTCGGTGGTGGCGCGGCGGATGAGGGCGGCGGTCTCGTCGGCGGTGGCGGAGAGGGGGACGGAGTTGGAGCGGGACTTGCTCATCTTCGTCCCGTCCGTACCGAGGAGCAGGGGCGCGGCGGAGAGCAGGGCCTCGGGCTCGGGGAAGACGGGCCCGTAGCGGTCGTTGAAGCGGCGGGCGATCGTACGGGTGAGTTCGAGGTGGGGGACCTGGTCCTGGCCGACGGGGACGACGTCGGCCTTGCAGAACAGGATGTCGGCGGCCTGGTGGACCGGGTACGTGAACATCAGCCCGCTGACGGCGGATTGGCGCGAGTGCGCGATCTCGTCCTTGACGGTGGGGTTGCGGCCGAGCTCGGCGACGGAGACGAGGCTGAGGAAGGGGAGGAGGAGCTGGTTGAGGGCGGGGACGGCGCTGTGCGTGAAGACGGTGGCGCGGGCGGGGTCGATGCCGGCGGCGAGGTAGTCGAGGACGAGCCCGTGGGTGTGCCCGAGGAGGTCCTCGGCGATGTCGCGGTCGGTGATGACCTGATAGTCCGGGATGACGAGCAGCACGTCCATGCCGTCGTCCTGGAGGCGGACGCGGTTCTGGAGGGTGCCGAAGTAGTGCCCGAGGTGGAGGGGGCCGGTGGGGCGGTCGCCGGTGAGGATGCGGGTCATTTTGGGGTGCCTCTCTGGGTGGGTGGCGGGTCGTCGGGGACGGCCACGCCCCAGAGGGCTGGGCATGCGAAAGGGCCGTCCGTTTCGAACGGCCCTCGCTGGCGTGCAGGTGTCGTGGCCGCTCCTTAGGAGGAGCGCCACCAGCGGAGATTGCTGACACGGTGCACGGCGGAAGTCATGGGGGTGAGTGTAACGGGGCGGGGTCCGGTGTGGCTGGGACTTCCGTCACTTGTGGGCGTGATCGCCGACGTAGAAGAGCAGCCAGACGAATCCGGCGAAGAGGTGGGTGCCGAAGATGTAGAACCCGGCGCGGAGGGCGATGCCGCGTTCCTTGGCCTTTTCGGTGTCTTCGTCCACGGGTCCTCTTCTGGGTGGGGTCCGTCCAGGGTACGGGTTCGTCTGCGGGCCGGTGGCGGGTTGCTCGCGCAGTTCCCCGCGCCCCTTAGATGCCGCTGCGCGGCAATCCCCTGGGCGGCCCGAAGGGGCGCATTTAGGGGCGCGGGGAACTGCGCGACCAGCCCCCACCGGGCCGCAGACGAAGAACGACTCACTCCGCGAAGCGGGGGCCAGGCACGAGAGGCCCGGGCCTCACCGACCCCGCCGCACGGGCTACTCGCGTGTGTAGAACACGTAGAACGATGCCGCCGCCATGCCCCCACCCAGCAGCGCCCCCATCATCGACGCCCCGAACACACTCTCGCCCGACTGGGCATACAGGAACCCCGTCCCCGCCCCGAACAACGTTCCGAACGCCAGCGCCCGCAGCTCCCGGGGCAAGCGGCCCTGGATCATCAGCAGGCCCAGGCCGAGCGCAGCGATCACCGCACCGGAGACCAGGCCGAGCGCGATGTTGCCGCCGGTGACCTCGCCGCCCCGGCGGTTGATGGACGCGGCCCAGAAGCCGTAGAAGACGCCGATGACCACCGGCAGGGCGATCAATGCCACGGGCAGGCCGAGGCGGGCGGACAGGGGGCCGGGCCGTGACGGCGCCGGCATCGCTGCGTGTGCGGACATGGCGCAACTCCTTCCACTTCCCCCATACAGCCCACACCCGCGCGCCCCACCCGGCAACCCGGGGTTGGCTGGACCCGTGCGCTCCTCCGTCACCGCCGCCGGCCTCGGCATCGCCGCGGGCGGGCTCGGGCTGCGCGCACTGGTCGCCCTGGGCCGCGTCCTGACCCTCGCCGACCTCCCGCCCCACGCCGACCCCACCACCGCCGCAGCGGTCTACGACACCCTCACCGACGCCCTGCGCACCGCCGCCTGGGCCGCCACCGCCGCCGGTCTCGCCCTGGCCCTCACGACCTGGCTGACCCTCCGCGTACGGCGAACTCCCCCACCCGACGAGACACCGCGCCAGGCCGCACCCGTGGCGGCGACACCGGACCCACCATGACGCACAGCGGCATCTTCAGGGGCGCGGGGAACTGCGCGACCAGCCTCCACCGGCCCGCAGACGAAAGGCGACGCACTCCGTGAAGCGGGCAGCCGCCCGACCCCGGCTCACCCACCCCGTACCGCCAGCCCCGCCAGCCGCTCAAGCGCAGCGTCCAGCACCCCCCGCGACGGCGAAGCCAACCCCACCCTCACCGCGTCCGGTGCCGACCCCGTACCCACCGCGAACGCCGACCCCGGCGTCACCGCGATCCCCAGCTCCGCCGCGGCCGCCGCCACGAACGTCTCCGCCCGCCACGGCGACGGCAGCTCCCACCAGCAGTAGTACGAGCACGGGTCGACCCGGACAGTGAAAGCCCCCAGGTGCCTCGTCACCAGCGCCTGCCGCGCACCCGCCTCCGCCCGCTTCGCCGCCGTCACCGCCTCCACCGTCCCGTCCTCCACCCACCGCACCGCCGCCTCCAGGTTGAACCGGCCCGCCGTCCACGCCCCGGACCGCAGCGCCCGCGCGACCCCCTCCCCGTACGCCTCGGGAACGCTCAGGAACCCCACCGTCAGGCCCGGCGCCAGCCGCTTCGACAGGCTGTCCACGAGCAGCGTCCGCTCGGGGGCGTACGCCGCCAGCGGCGCGGGAGTATCAGGCCCGGCGAGGAACGCCCACGTCGTGTCCTCCACCGCCGCCAACCCCAACTCCCGCAGAACCACCGCCAGTTCCTCCCGCCTCCCGCCCGGCATCGTCAGCGACAGCGGGTTGTGCAGCGTCGGCTGTACGTACACCGCGCTCAGCGGCGTACGCCGGTGCGCCGCCGCGAGCGCCGACGGCAGCAGGCCCGACCCGTCCGTCCCGATCGGCACCAGCGTGCTCCCCAGCCGCTCCGCCACGGCCTTGACCAGCGGATACGTCAGCTCCTCCACCCCGACCCGGCCCCCGGGCCGTACCAGCGCCGACAGCGCCGCCGCGATCGCCGCGCGGCCGTTGGCCGCGAACAGCAGGCCGTCCGGGGCCGGGCTCCAGCCGGGACGGGCCAGCACCCGGGCCGCCGCCGCCCGTGCGGCGGGGGTGCCGTCCGCCGCCGCCGGGCGGGTGGCCTCCAGGAGGACGTCCGGGCGGGTCAGGGCCGTGAGCCCGCGTGCCATCAGCTCCGACTGGCCGTCCGCCACGGGGTAGTTGAGCTCCAGGTTCACGGGCGTGCGGCCGCTGTCCTCCGCGAGCACGGACCCGGGGTGCGGCGGCGCCGCCCGGACGAACGTGCCGCGCCCGACCTCCCCCACCACCAGCCCCCGCCGCACCAGCTCCCCGTACGCCCGGATCGCCGTCGAGACCGCCACCCGATGGCGGCGCGCGAACGTCCGCTGGGGCGGCAGCCGGTCGCCGGGGAGCAGCCGCCCGTCGGCTATCGCCTTCGCCACCCCGTCCGCCAGCCGCCGGTAGTCCATTCCGCGCCTCCAGAACATTGCACCGAGAGCAAAGATCTTATTGCACCGACCAGTTGGGCCCGCCTAGCCTCCAGGCATGCCCACCACCTACACCGACCGGGGCACGGGCGACGCCCTGCTCCTGGTCCACGGCCATCCCTTCGACCGCACGATGTGGGACCCCCAGGTCGAGGAGTTCGCGCGGACGCACCGCGTCGTCGTCCCCGATCTGCGCGGCTACGGCGGCGCGCCCGTCACCCCCGGCACCACCCTCCTGTCGGACTTCGCCGAGGACGTCCGCGCGCTCGCCGACCGGCTCGGCCTCGCGCGCTTCGCGCTCGGCGGGCTCTCCATGGGCGGCCAGATCGTCATGGAGTGCTACCGCCTCTTCCCGGAGCGGATCAGCTCGCTCGTCCTCGCCGACACCTTCCCCGCCGCCGAGACCCCGGCCGGGCGCACCGCCCGCCGCGAGATGGCCGACCGGCTCGTACGGGAGGGCATGAAGCCGTACGCGGACGAGGTGCTGGAGAAGATGGTGGCGCCGTACGCGGACGCGGAGGTGAAGGCGCACGTGTACCGGATGATGACCGCCACCGACCCCGAGGGCGCCGCCGCCGCGCTGCGCGGGCGCGCCGAGCGGCCCGACTACCGCGAGCTGCTCACCACCGTCACCGTCCCCACCCTGGTCGTGGTGGGGCGCGACGACACGTACACGCCGGTCGCGGACGCCGAGGCGATGCACGCGGCGGTGCCCGAATCCACGCTCGTGGTCGTGGAGTCGGCGGCGCATCTGCCCAATCTGGAGCGGCCCGCCGAGTTCAACGCGGCCCTGCGCGCCCATCTGACGGGCTGAACACCCGCACCGGCGGATACTTGGGGACGGAACGGCCTGTCGAACCCGAACCGTCGACCGGGAGGGTCCCTTGGACGCCCTTGGCACCGCACCGCCCTGGCCCGCCACGGACGCGGCGGCGGGGCCGCCCGGGGAGCGGGGTCACCCGTGGCGCCGGGCCAGTGCGGTCCTGGGCGGACTCGTGCTCGCCGGGGTCAGCGCGGTCGTCGGGTGCCGGGCCGCGGACTCCGACGGGGTGACGCCCGTGCCGCAGCTGCTCGCCTTCCTGCCGTGGCTGCTGGTGCCGGGCGGCGCCGGGCTCGCCCTGGCCGCGTTCGGGCGGTGGCGGCTCGGGATGGCGTGGGCGCTCGTCGTGCTGGCGGTGACCGGCTGGTACACCCAGCCGTACGGCGCCGAGATCACCCGTCCGCACGGCCGCCCCCTCGGCCAGCTGCGCGTCCTCACCTCCAACACCGAATTCGGCTGGGCGACGGACGACTTGATCGCGGCGATCGGCCGCGAGAAGCCGGACTTCGTGTTCGTCGAGGAGTGCGCGTTCGTCTGCGCGGACGCGCTGGAGCAGCGGGTGGCGAAGGCGGACTACCCGTACCGGAACGTCGTACGCGAGGACGGCTCGGCCGGGTCCGCGATCCTCAGCAAGTACCCGCTCACGGACGCCCCCACGATCCCGTCCGCGATGGCCATGCCGGGTGCGGTGGCGCGGGTCGCGGGCCGGGACGTACGCCTCCAACTCGCCCATCCCGAGCCCCCGCTGCCGGGGCGGGAGGGCGCGTGGCGGCGGGAGCTGGGGCGGGTGCGGGGCTTCGTGGCGGCGGCGAAGGGGGAGGCGGTGATCGTGGCCGGGGACTTCAACGCCACCCAGGACCACGCGGCCTTCCGGTCGGTCCTGAAGGCGGGCGCGCTGCACGACAGCGCCCGGCTCGCGGGCAAGTCGCGTACGTACTCCTGGCCCGCCGACCGCACCACGCCGTTCCGTACCCAGATCGACCATGTACTGGTCAGCGGCGACGACTTCACGGTCCGGTCGGTGCGGTTCCTGGGCTTGCGCGGGACCGACCACCGGGCGCTGATGGTGGACCTCGAACTGTTCGAGGGCTAGGGCGAACGGACGCGTCCCCGGGGTGCGGGCGGGGCTCTCCTGGGTGAGGATCGGACCGTCCGGGAGCCCGGGGCAGGGGGGCCGAGCAGGAGGTCGTACGCGTATGCGCGCTGTCGCGGTCCAGGCCTTCGGGGCCACGCCGGAGGTCGTCCACGTCCCCAAGCCGACGCCCGGACCCGGCGAGGTCCTGGTGAAGATCGACTACGCCGCCCTCAACCCGTTCGACTGGCAGGTCGCCGACGGCCTCCTCGACGGCCGGGCCCCGCACGCCTTCCCGCTGGTCCTGGGCCTGGACTTCGCCGGACGCGTGGACGTGGTCGGGCCCGGCGAGAACCGGTTCGTGGTGGGCGACGCCGTGTACGGGCAGGCGGGGCGGCCGCCGGTGGGCACCGGAACGTACGCCGAGTACGTGACGATGCCGCACGACTCGACGATCGCCGGCGTGCCGGACGGGCTCACGCTGCGGGCGGCCGCCGCGCTGCCCACGGCCGGGATGACCGCGCTCCAGATCCTGCGCACCGGCGTGGCCCTGGAACCGGGCGACTCGTTGCTCCTGGTGGGCGCGGCGGGCGGGGTCGGCAGCGCGCTGACCCAACTGGCGGCGGCGCGGGACCTGCGGGTCGTGGCGGTGGTGCGGGGCGACGAACGGGAGCGGATGCGGGCGCTGGGCGCGGTGCTGGCGATCGACTCCACGGAGGAGTCGGTACGGGAGGCGTGCGGGCGGGCGGTGCCGGGTGGGGTGGACGCGGTGGTCGACCTCGTCTCGCCCGACCCGGAGTCCTTCGCCGCGTACGCGTCCCTGATGCGCCCCGGCGGCGCCGCCCTGAGCACCCGGGGCGCGGCCCCGCCCGGGAAGGGCGTGAACTTCCGGCTCACGGCGACGGGCGCGTTGCTGGACGCGTTGGCCGCGGCGGCGGTGGCGGGGGAGGTGCATCTTCCGGTGGACGCGGAGTATCCGTTGGAGAAGGTGCCGGAGGCGTTGGAGAGGAACCGGGTGGGTGGGGCTCGGGGGAAGACGTTGTTTGTGCCGTAGGCCGTGGGCGCGGTGGGAATCTTTGTCCACAGGGTGTGGATAAAGATTCCGACGGTCGAACAGTCATCTGCGGGCCGGTGGTGGGCTGGTCGCGCAGACAAAGTCCGGGCAAGATCCATTGTCTCGTGAGACCCGCCCAAAAGGTCTCATTCGCCGTGATCGCATACTGATCCCATGGGTGCACAGCTCGATGTGGACAAGGATCCGGGCGACCGGGGACGGGTGCGGCTCGCGCCGCCGCAGTGGCTGGTCAGCGGGCTGCGCCCGCAGAGCACACCGATCGTGTGGCCCGCGGTCGCCCGCGCCGGCGTCGCCCTCGCGGCCCCCCTCGCCGTCGGCTTCGCCACCGACCAGCCCACGTACGGCGCACTCGTGTCGATGGGCGCCCTGTCGGGCGTCATCGGCGACACGGCCGACGCGTACCGCATGCGGGTCTTCAACATCGCCGTACCGCAGCTCTTCGGCGCGATCGGCGTCACGCTGGGCACCCTGGTGTACGGCGACGGCTGGCTGGCCGTCATCGCCCTCACTCTGGTGGCGCTGGTCTCCGGAATGATCTCGTCCATCGGCGCGGTCGCCTCCGTCTCCGGCCTGCTGCTCCTGCTGAACGCCGTGGTCGGGGCGGGCCTGCCGATGCCGTCGCCGTGGTGGAAGGCGCCGCTGCTGCTCACCCTCGGCGGCCTGTTCGTCCTCCTGCTCACCCTGCTCGGCTGGCCGCTGCGCAACCGGGTCCCGGAGCGGGCGGCCGTCGCCGCGACCTACCGTTCCGTGGCCGAGCTGCTCGAAGCGGCGGGCACACCGGCGTACGACGCCAAGCGGCAGGCGGTCACGCAGTCGCTCAACACGGCGTACGACCTGGTGCTCGCGCGCCGCACCCGCGACCACGGACGGCGCAGCCCGCTGGTCCGGCTGCTCGCGCAGCTGAACGTGGTGATCCCGCTGGTCGAGGCGGCCCCGGCGGCACACCTGCGCGGCCGTCCGCTGCCCGCCGAGATCCCCGCTGCCGTACGGGAGTTGGCGACGGCGGTCGAACAGGCGCGGACGGGACCGGTGCCGGACCTGGCGCTGCCGGAGCCGGGCAAGCCGTCGGAGCGGGCGGTGGACGCGGCGCTGCGGCACGCGGCGGCGGTGGTGCACAAGCCGGACCCCGACCCGTACAACGTCGACGACCGGCTCGGACGCCCGGCGGCACTGCGGATCCGGCTGCGGCGGGGCGCGCGCAACGTGCTGTTCTCGCAGGCGTCCTGGCGGTACGGGCTGCGGCTCGCGCTCTGCATCGGGCTCGCGCAGGCGCTGGTGTCGCTGGTGGCGGTGCCGCGCTCGTACTGGGTGGCGCTGACCGTCACGTTCGTCCTGAAGCCGGACTTCGGGTCGGTGTTCTCGCGGGCGGTGCTGCGGGCGCTGGGCACGGCGGTGGGGCTGGTGACGGCGGCGGCGGTGCTCGCGGAGGTGCCGCGGGGGTGGTGGGACGTGCCGGTGATGGTGGTCCTTGCCGCCCTGATCCCGGCGTTCTCGGCGAAGGGGTACGCCTTCCAGACGGCGGCGATCACACCGGTGATCCTGTTGCTTTCGGACGTCCTGAACCACCAGGGCTTCGCGCTGGTGCTGCCGCGCCTGTGGGACAGCCTGATCGGCTGCGGGATCTCGCTGGTGGCGGGCTACCTGCTGTGGCCGGAGAGCTGGCACACGCGGATCGGGGACCGGCTGGCGGACGCGGTGGGGGAGGCGGCGGGGTATGTGGAGTGCGCGTTCGCTTCCGCGGGGCCGGACCAGGCCGAACGGGTGCGGCGGCGGCGTCGGATCTACCGGGACCTGTCGGTGGTCCGGTCCGAGTTCCAGCGGGCGCTGACCGAGCCGCCGCCGACGGGGGCGCGGGCGGCGGCGTGGTGGCCGCTGGTGGTGGCGGTGGAGCGGATCGTTGACGCGGCGACGGCCGCGCGGGTGCGGGTGAATCATGGGGCGTTGGCGCCGGCGCCCTCTGAAGTGGCCGAGGTCGCCCGGGAACTGCGGGCCCTGGCGGACGGGCTCCGCGCCTCGTCCACGCTCGTGGAGGTACGGGCGTCTCTGACTGGCTCGGAGGACAGCGTTCTGGCCCCCCTCCGCCAGGAGGTCCGCGCGGCCCGCGCGATCGCGTCCCCCCGCTAGCCAGGCCCACCCGCCCGCCCCTTCGGCGGGGTTGGTAGGGCCCGGGCCTCTGGCGGTCGGCTCACCACCGTCGGCGTCCACCGCGCCCGTGGGTGGTGCGCCCGCCTGCGGCGGGCCGGGGCCTGCCCCACCCCGCCCGCCCGTTCAGCCGGGTCGGTGAGGCCCGGGCCTCTCGTGGGTGGTCGCTCGCCGTCGGCGTCTGCCCGCTTCGCGGAATGCGTCGTTCTTCGTCTGCGGCCCGGTGGGGGCTGGTCGCGCAGTTCCCCGCGCCCCTGAAGATGCCGCTGCGCGGCAATCCCCTGGGGCGGCCCGAAGGGGCGCATCTCAGGGGCGCGGGGAACTGCGCGAGCAACCGGCCACAGCCCGCAGACGACCGACGTTCTTAGGGGCGCGGGGAACTGCGCGACCAGCCCACCACCGGCCCGCAGACGAACACCGGGCCGATCCAACCCCGCCGCACGGGTGGGCGGTTGGGCGAGGTTCAGAACAGGGGGAGTTGGCCCGGGAACGGGGCCAGTTCGAAGCCGTCCAGGGTTCGTTGGGGGGCCGCCGCCGGGGCCCGGCGCTTCGAGCCGGGGCACAGCGTCAGCTCCCCGCCGCCCGACGCGCGCGTACGCGGATCGTGGCGCACGTACTTGCCCGCCACCACGGCCACGGCACGGCCGCACGACGGACACGGACGGCGGGGAGAGACGTTCGGCATGCGCTCATGCTGCCAGAGGGGTACGACACCCGGGTGCCCCACCGGCCCGCACGCCGAGTCGGAAGCGGGGTCTCTACGCCGCCGGCTTGAACGCCGTCGCCAGGCCGTTCCGCCACAGGCTGTTCACCCGGGACTTCTCCGTGCTGTTCGGGTACGCGTTGCGGCACGACGTGCCCGGGCCGCCGCCGGACATCAGCTCGCTGCACGGACCGGAGTAGTGGTCCGGCAGGCCCAGGACGTGGCCGGTCTCGTGGGCGACCACGCGGACCGAGTAGTACTGCTGGTTCTGCTGGTAGTCGAGGAAGATGTAGCCGCTGCCGTGCCCGTCCGTGGACGCGTACGAGCCGTTGGGGTCGTTGCCCTCGTAGTACGAGAAGTCCGCGCCGGAGGAGGACTCGGCGAGGCGGACGTTCTGCACCGAGGAGTTCCAGATCTGCGCGGACTGCGATATCTGGGAGCGGAAGCTCGGCGCGTTGCGGGTGCTGTAGTAGACGGTGACGGAGGCCGCCAGCGGGTTGGCGGCCCGCTTCTTGGCCACCGACTTCATCACGGCGTCGTAGAACGCCTTGTTGTTGGCGGCTTCCTTCGCCGAGCCCGCGTACGTCGAACCGTGCACGTAGGCGGAGGTGGCGGAGGTGGCGGAGGTGGCGGACGGGGCGGCCGTCGCGGGGATCGCGCCGAGGCCGGCGAGCGCCAGACCCAGCGCGGTGGAAACGACGACAGTCCTCTGGTGTCTCATGGGGGGCTCCTGGTCGTTCTCGTGGGGGTGGCCCCGGTGGGTTGCCGGGGACCAGGGCGAGTGTCGGGGAGCCGGGTACGCGCGGGGATGATGGCAATCGGCGATAACTCGGCGTTATCGGCGGGGAATCGGCCGTCTAGTGCGGACATGACAATCCCTTTACCCTCGGGCCATGGAGCTCGACGTGAGGCACCTGCGCGCCCTCTGTGCGATCGCCGACACCGGCAGTCTGCACAGGGCCGCGCGGCTGCTCGGAACCAGCCAGCCGGCCCTGACCACCCAGCTCCGGCGGATCGAGCACTCACTGGGCGGCCTGCTCTTCTCCCGCGAACGCACCGGCTGCCGCCCGACCCCCCTCGGCCGGACCGTCCTCAGCCGCGCCCGCCCCCTGCTCGCCGGGATGGACGCGCTGGTCGCCGACGTGCGCGCGGCCGTCGACGGGATCGACGGGCGGCCCCGCCTCCGTATCGGCTCCACCGCCAGCCGCGCCATCCCCGGCTGGCTGCGGCGGCTGCGCGAACGGCTGCCCGGCACCGAGACCCAGCTCCACGTCGACGTCTCCGCGGGCGCGCTGCTCGGCCTGGTCGCGGCGGGCGAGCTCGACGTGGCCTTCGTCCACCAGGTGGAGGGGTGTCCGCTGCGGGTGCCGGAGGGGCTCGACCTACGCGTACTGGTCGAGCGCGAGCCCCAGTTCATCTCGCTCGCCGTCGACCACCCGGCTGCCGAGGACGAGGTCGTGGACCTCGCCGACCTGGCAGGCGACCGGTGGATGGTCGATCCGAGCGTGGACGGTGAGTGGGACGGGCTGCGGCGCGTCTTCGCGGCCGCCGGGCTCAATCCGCGGGTGCTGCACGGTGATTACCTCACCGCCGCGTCCCTGGTCGCCACCGGTGAGGTCGTCACCCCGTGCCAGCCGACCTCCCGGCCGCGCCCGGACATGGCGATCCGGCCGCTGCGGGGGGATCCGCTGGCGGTACGGCTGCTGTTGGCCGCGCGGGCGGGGGCGTATGAGGAGGCGTTGTACGGGACGGTGCACTCGGCGCTGGACGCGGCGTACTGGGAGGCGGCCCGGATGTCCGCCCCCTACCGCACGTGGCTGTCGGGCCCCCGGGCCCTGCGCCCCGTACCGGGCTAAGCCCCCTCTCCGGGTCCCCCGCCTGCGGCTGGGTGGGTGGCTGGTCGCGCAGTTCACCGCGCCCCTAGAAGCGCCCCTTCGGGCCGGCCCGGGGATTGCCGCGCAGCGGCATCTAAGGGGCGCGGGGAACTGCGCGACCAGCCCGCCACCGGCCCGCGCGCACACCACCGCATCCGGGATGGCTGGATCCAAGCGTCGCGGCCATTACGATGCACGCGATCTCCAACGCCCGCCCGCGGGAACGGAGTTCCGACATACCGCCATATGTCGCGTCGCGCAGCAAAGGACGGCCATGAACAGCAGAAGCCGCACCGACAGAGGGCTCCGCGCCAACGCCCTCGGCACGTTCGACACCGTGGTCATGGCCGTCGCGGGCAGCGCGCCCGCGTACTCCCTGGCCGCCACCACCGCCGTACTGACCGGGGCCGTCGGCCTCGCCGGACCCGCCGCGCTGCTCTACTGCGCGATACCCATGCTCGGCATCGTCCTCGCCTTCGGACGGCTCGGGCGCCTCGACGTGAACGCGGGCGCCGCCTACTCCTGGGTCGCCCGCACCCTGCACCCCTTCCTCGGCTTCATGAGCGGCTGGGCGCTCGTCGTGGCCGCCACCATCTTCATGGTCGCCGGGTCGCTGCCCGCCGGGCAGATGACCCTCGCACTCGTCGACCCCGACCTCGCCCGCCACACCGCGCTCGCCACCGCCACCGGCGCCGGCTGGTTCCTGCTGATGCTCGCCGTGGTGCTCGGCGGCGCCCGGCTCTCCGCCCGCGCCCAGGTGATCGTCTCCGGCGTGGAGCTCGCGATCCTCGTGGTCTTCGCCGTCGGCGCGCTCCTGCACCACGGAGGCGCCGCCCCCTTCGACTGGTCGTGGCTGGGTTTCGGCCACTTCGACGGGCTGCGCGGCTTCGCCTCCGGCACCCTGATCGCCGCGTTCTACTACTGGGGCTGGGACGTCACCAGCAACCTCAGCGAGGAGACCCGCGACAGCCGCCGCACCGCCGGGTTCGCCGCGCTCGTCGGCCTCGCCGTCGTCTTCCTGCTCTTCGTCGGCTTCACCGTCGCCGTCAACATGACGCTGACGCCGGGCGCGATCGAGCAGCACGAGTCCAACGTGCTCGCCGTGCTCGGCGAGACCATCTGGCCCGGCGTCGGCGGCAAGCTCATGGTGCTCGCCGTGGTCCTGTCCACGATCGCCACCCTGGAGACCACGCTGCTCCAGGTGACCCGCTCGCTGTTCGCGATGGGCCGCGACCGTACGCTCCCGGCCGTGCTCGGCACCGTGCACCGCCGCTGGAACACGCCCTGGGTCGCCGTCGTGGTGGTCGGCGCGGTCGCCCTCGGCCTGTTCGTCGCCTCCAACGCGCTGGGCTCGGTCGAGGAGATCATGGCCGACGCGCTCGCCGCGATCGGCCTCCAGACCACGTTCTACTACGGCCTGGCGGGCCTGGCCGCGGTCGTCGCGTACCGCGGCACGCTCACCGAATCGGTGGGCTCCTTCGTCTTCGGCGGGCTGTGGCCCGCGCTCGGCGCGCTCTTCATGTTCTGCGTCTTCGTCGCCTCGCTCACCCAGCTCAGCGGCGCCGCGATCACCATCGGCCTGGGCGGTCTGGCCGCCGGGCTCGCCCCGATGCTCTGGTACTGGCGGCGCGGCAGCGCCTACTACCGGCCCGCCGCGCTCGACGCGGGCCGGGCCATCGCCGTCGACGAGGTGTACGCCTCCTCCGGCCCGGGCCGCCCCGAGTACGCGGGCGCGGCCCTGCCGACGGACTTCTGATCGACCGGTCCCGACCCGTATACCCATCGACCAGAGAGGGGTGTTGATGGCCGCTTCCCGCCGCCGGTCCTCCGCCGTCCGCTTCTGCCCGGACCTCGGTGACCGCGCGCTCGCCACCGCCCGGCACGACATCGTGATCGGGCGCTGGCAGGGCGTACGGGACCTGCTGCGGGCGACCGGCGACAACTGGCCACTGCGCACCCACCGGATCCGGCTGCTCGCGCCCGCCGTCGCGGGCTCCACCGTGGTGGAGGCGTGGCGGGCCGCCGAGCCGGACAGCGCGGACGCGGCCGTGCTGCGGGCCGCGACCGAGGTGGTCCGGGTCTTCAACCGGGCCATCGCCGCAGGTCGCGGGGCCCTCCCTGACCGGGACCGGCTGGACGTCGCGGTGATGGCCTGCCTCGGCGCGGCCGACGCGCACCCCGCCGACCCGATGCCGTGGGCGTCGCTGCTCACGGTGGCGCGGCTGTACGAGGGCGGGGTGGGGCGGCGCGATCTGCGCGGCTGGTGGGACGAGTTGCGCCGCCGCGACCCGTACCACGTGGAGGGCCACGTCCAGATGCTGCGCTACTTCTCGGCCCGCTGGCACGGGACACACGGCACGATGTACGACTTCGCCCGGGACGCGGCGGGCGCGGCTCCCGAGGGCTCGGCGCTGCCGGTGCTGGTGCAGATCGCCCGGGTGGAGGAGTACCGGTACGCCGCCGAGGGCGCCAAGGGGCAGCCGGTGCGGGGGTTCGGGCAGCACTGGAGCGGCGAGCTGGCGGTGACCGAGCTGCGCCGCACCTACGACCGCTGGCTCGGCGGGCGCCCACCCGGCCCGGTGCCGCTCGCGGAGGCGGCCGAGCTCAACTATCTGGCGCACGCCGCGTGTTGTGCGGGCCTTGGCCTGGAGGCGCGTTCGCTGGTGGGGCTGCTGGGGGAGCGGGCGGCGCGGGTGCCGTGGGTGTACACGGGCGATCCGGAGCAGCAGATCGCGCGGTGGCGGATGCCGTCGGGGACGTAACCGGTACGGCGTCGTCCGCCCCCTGCCGAGGTTGACCGGATCGGATCGCTAACCTTACGTGTCCACGCTCGTGGGCCCGCTCACGCGGCGTGGATACGTAACGCCAGATTACGCATATCGCACCCAACTCATGCGAAAGGCCTCGCCCATGGGCATTCGGAGCTTGCTGCGCAAAGTGTTCGGACGCGATCGCGACGCGGAGAGCGCCGACCTGACGGCGGCTCCGGCGGAGGAATCGGCTCCGGCCGCGGCCACGGTGCCGACCCCCGCCGAGGAGTCGGCACCGGTCGCGTCCCCGACCGTGCCGGCGCCGGCCCGCCGTGACCTCTCCCCCGCGGAGGAGCTGGTCGCGGCGGCGTTCGACGCGACCCCGTCCCGCCCGGCGGTCCCGTCCCCGGCACGTCCGACGGAGGACGCGCCTTCCGCTGCGGCCGCCTCCGAGGTCCCGCAGCCGCGGGTTCCGGCGGAGCCGGAGGTTGTGACGGAGCCGGAGCCGGAGCCTGCGGCGGCCGAGCCGGTGGTGGAGGCTGTCGAACCCGAGGTCGAGGCTGTGGTGGCTGAGCCCGAGCCGGTGGCTGTTGTGGCCGAGCCGGAGCCGGAGCCTGTTGCTGCGGAGCCCGAGCCCGTCGTGGCTGAGGCCGAGGCCGTGCAGCCCGCCGCCAAGGCGACCTCTGCCGTCACCCTCCCCCGTATCAAGTCCCGCGCTCCCGGGCTCGTAGAGCACTACAAGGCCGCCGGGGCACAGCTGCGCAAGGCCGGGCTGGTCGGGGCGCGGGCCAAGGTGTACCTCGTGCTCGACCGGTCCGGGTCGATGCGGCCGTACTACAAGGACGGCAGCGCCCAGCAGCTCGCCGAGCAGGCGCTCGCGCTCGCGGCGCACCTGGACGAGGACGCCGCCGTCCACACGGTGTTCTTCTCGACCGAGCTCGACGGTACGGCCGAGGTCTCGCTCACGTCGTACGAGAACGTCGTCGACGACGCGCATGCGGCGCTGGGTCGTATGGGGCGGACCAGCTACCACTCCGCCGTCGAGGCGGTGGTGGAGCACTACGAGAAGAGCCAGTACGACGGGCCCGCTCTGGTGGTCTTCCAGACCGACGGGGCGCCCGATGCGAAGGTGGCAGCTCGGCAGGCGCTCGCCGATGCGGCGGGTCTGCCGCTGTTCTGGCAGTTCGTGGCGTTCGGGGAGGACGACAGCAAGGCGTTCGACTTCTTGCGGAAGTTGGATGCGGATGCGGGGAATGCGGGGTTCTTCCATGCGGGGCCGGTGCCGCGTGAGCTCGCGGACGCGGCACTGTACGCGGGGCTGGTCGGCGGGTTCGCCCGGCGTTAGCGCTCCGCGCGGGCGGTTCTTCACCTGCGGGCCGGTGGGGGCTGAGCGCGCAGTTCCCCGCGCCCCTTTTTGGCCCGGGGTTCGTCTGCGGGCCGGTGGTCGGTTGCTCGCGCAGTTCCCCGCGCCCCTAAAAACGTCGGTCGTCTGCGGACCGTGGCGGGCTGGTCGCGCAGTTCCCCGCGCCCCTAAAAGCCTGTGGCTGAGCTGGATTCCCCGGCCACGGCGGACTACCTAAGGGGCGCGGGGAACTGCGCGCTCAGCCCACGCCGGGCCGCAGACGAAGGCCGGGCAGATGGACCTTCACCGCCAAGCCACCCCCCGGCAGCGGTGCCGCCACCGCCGTCCCCCCGTGCGCCTGCGCGATCGAGCGCACGATCGACAAGCCCAGGCCCGCCCCCGGCCCCATCCGGTCCCGCCCCTCCCCCCGCCGGAACGGCTCGAACAGGGCGGGGACCTCGGCCTCCGGCACCTCGACCCCGCCGGGGTTGGACACCGTCAACCCGCCTTCGGAGACGGCCACTTCGACCCCGCCGTGGTACGCCGCCCCGTTCGCCAGCAGGTTCGCGACGAGGCGGGCCAGGAGCGCGCGGTTGCCGGAGACCCGCGTCGACCGCACCCCCGTGACCGTCGCGCGCGGGTACCGGGCCGCCTCCTCCCGTACCACCTCCGCCAGATCCACCTCCTCCCGCTCCGCCAGGCCCCGCTCGCTGCGGGCCAGCATCAGGAGGCCCTCGATCAGGGCCTCGCTGCGGCGGTTGTTGTCGAGGAGGGTCGCGCGCGTACGGGCGAGGTCGTCCGGGGTCGGGTCGTCCAGGCCGATCTGGATCGCCGCCCGCTGGGTCGCCAGCGGGGTGCGCAGCTCGTGCGAGGCGTTGGCGATGAACCGGCGCTGGCTGTCGAACGCCTTCTCCAGCCGCGCGAGCAGGTCGTCGATCGTGTCGCCGAGCTCCTTCAGCTCGTCGTCGGGCCCGGACGCGCCGATCCGCTCGTGCAGGTTGTCCGCCGAGAGGCGCTTCGCGCGTTCCGTCATCACATGGACCGGCCGCAGCAGCCGCCCCGCCGTGTACCAGCCGACCGCCACCGCCAGGAACGCCACCCCGAGCAGCGCCATCGACGACCAGACCGCGTTCTGCCGCCAGGCCGCGTCGCTCACGTCCTCGCTCACCTGCCGTACGGCCAGCGGCGCGAGCACCGGCCCCTGCGTCCCGCGCGCCGCCTCGAAGGGCTGGACCGTGGTGGCGCGGGTCGCGATGGTGGCCGCCTGCTCCTGCGTACCGGCCCGGGAGAGCAGGTTCACCACCCCGAGCAGCACCGCCCCGAGGACCAGGAAGACCGCGCCGAAGACCAGGGCGACCCGGGTGCGGATCACAGGGCGTACCCGACGCCCTGGACCGTACGGATCAGCGCGGGCTCGCCCAGCTTGCCGCGCAGTTTGCTGAGGCAGACGCGGACCGCGCCGGTGAAGGGGTCGGCGTTGGCGTCCCAGGCGCGCTCCAGGAGCTCCTCGGCCGACACCGTCCCGCCGTCCGCCTCCAGCAGGATCTGGAGGACCGTGAACTCCTTCGGGGAGAGGTCGAGCGAACGCCCCTCGCGCTCCGCCGTGCGCCGGACCGTGTCGAGCCGCAGCCCGGCCCGCTCCAGGACCGGCGGCACCGGCCGGGCGCTGCGCCGCCGCAGCGCCCGCACCCGCGAGACCAGCTCGGGGAAGTCGAAGGGCTTGCCGAGGTAGTCGTCGGCGCCCAGGTCCAGGCCCTCCACCCGGTCCTCCGTGGCCGCGGACGCGGTCAGCATCAAGATCCTCGTGCGCGCGGCGGAGGCGACCAGCCGGCGGGCCACGTCGTCGCCGTGCACCCGTGGCAGATCGCGGTCCAGGACGACCACGTCGTAGTCGTGCAGCCCCAGGTAGGCGAGCGCCGCGTCGCCGCTGTAGACCGTGTCGACGGCGAAACCGGCCCGCCGCAGCCCGGTCGCGACCAGCTCCGCGAGGACCTCCTCGTCCTCGGCGACCAGTACCCGCATGCGCTGTTCCCCTTGCCGTTCCCCGCTCACGTACCCGCCCCCTCTCCTCCCAGGATGCGTCCTTCGTACGGGAACGGATGTTTCGCGGACCTCTCCACCGGCCGCCGCGGGTTTATGCGGGTGAGTGGATCTTCCCGCGGCCGTTAGGATTTCGACCATGGCGGCCACTGGATCCGAGAAGCAGGGGGCGAAGGCGTTTTACGTCTCGACCCCCATTTACTACGTCAACGACGCTCCTCACCTGGGCCACGCCTACACGACCGTCGCAGGCGACGTGCTCACGCGCTGGCACCGTCAGCGCGGCGAGAAGGTGTGGTACCTCACCGGCACGGACGAGCACGGTCAGAAGATCATGCGCACGGCCGACGCGAACGGGGTCACCCCGCAGGAGTGGTGCGACAAGCTCGTCGAGGAGGCCTGGAAGCCCCTCTGGGAGCACCTGGAGATCGCGAACGACGACTTCATCCGTACGACGGAGAAGCGGCACACCGACCGGGTGCAGGAGTTCGTCCAGGACCTGTACGACAAGGGCGAGATCTACAAGGGCGGCTACGAGGGCCCGTACTGCGTGGGCTGCGAGGAGTACAAGCTCCCCGGGGACCTCCTGGAGGCGGAGGACGGCACCAAGCTGTGCCCGATCCACAAGAAGCCGGTGGAGATCCTCAAGGAGGAGAACTACTTCTTCAAGCTGTCCGAGTACGGCCCGAAGCTCCTTGAGTTCTACGAGGCGAACCCGGACTTCATCCAGCCCGAGTCGGCCCGCAACGAGGTCCTGAACTTCGTGAAGCAGGGCCTGCAGGACCTGTCGATCTCGCGGTCGGCCTTCGACTGGGGCGTCCCGATCCCGTGGGACGACAAGCACGTCATCTACGTGTGGGTCGACGCCCTCCTGAACTACGCCACGGCCGTCGGCTACGGCGCGAACCAGGAGAAGTTCGAGGAGACGTTCCCGGCCAATGTGCACCTGGTCGGGAAGGACATCCTCCGCTTCCACGCGGTGATCTGGCCCGCGATGCTGATGGCCAACGGACTGCCCGTGCCGGGCCAGGTCTTCGGCCACGGCTGGCTGATGGTCGGCGGCGAGAAGATGTCCAAGTCGAGCCTGACCGGCATCAAGCCGCAGGACCTCACCTCGCACTTCGGCGTGGACGCCTACCGCTGGTACTTCCTGCGCGCCATCGCCTTCGGCCAGGACGGCTCCTTCTCCTGGGAGGACTTCACCGCCCGGTACACCTCGGAGCTCGCCAACGACTACGGCAACCTCGCCTCGCGCGTGGCGGCGATGGTCGGCAAGTACTTCGGTGGCACGCTCCCGGCCGCGACCGCGTCCGGCCCGGCCGAGCAGGCCATCGCCGACGGCCTGACCAGGGCCGTTACCGAGGCGGACCGCAAGATCGGCGAGGAGCTGGACTTCCAGGGCGGCATCCTGGCGGTCTTCGACTTCGTGAAGCAGGTCAACGGCTACATCACGGAACAGGAGCCGTGGAAGGTGGCCAAGGACGAGTCGGAGGAGGGCCGGGCGCGCCTGGCGACCATCCTCTACACGGCCGCCGAGTCCCTGCGGGCCGTCGCCGTGCTGCTGAACCCGGTCATGCCGGACACCTCGCAGAAGCTGTGGGACTCGCTCGGCGCCGAGGCCGCCGACCTCGGGCCGCTGGCGGACCAGCGGGTCCAGGACGCGGGCCGCTGGGGCCAGCTCCCGGTCGGCGCGACGGTGACGAAGGGCGCGGTCCTCTTCCCCCGCCTGGAAGAGAAGCCCGCGTAGTCCTCACGCCTGGGTGAAGGGCCCGGAACCAGCCAGGTTCCGGGCCCTTCGCATGCCGTCCGCGGTTGCGGGGCGCGTGCTGTGCGCGCACGCTGCACGTGAAGGGGAACGTGCATGAGGGGGTGCGCGCCGTGCCGAGAAGTACCGATCAGCAGCGGGCCGAGGAAGAGGCCCAACGCCGGGAAGAGCTCATCCGCAAGGTCCGTGAGGCGAACCGCCAGAGCGCGAACCGCCCCACCGGACCCCCGTCCCCGGACTTACCGTCCAGGGACGAGGACTGAGGGCGGGCAGGGGGGTCAGCGGGCCAGGGCCGCCGCGTCCCCCATCACGACCACCGGGGTGCGCGCCGGGTCCAGGGTGCGCAGCAGCTGCCGCATCCGTTCCTTCGGCAGCGCCACACAGCCGTGCGTCGGGCCGCCGTGGTCGACGTGCAGCCAGATCCCGCCGCCGCGCCCGGCGCCCAGCGGCCGGGTCCAGTCCAGCGGGGTGGTGCCGGGCTTGCGGTTGTAGTTGACCGCGACCACGTAGTCGAAGGACCCGGCGAGCGGCTCGCCCTCGACGCCGGTGCCGCCCGCGGTGAAGGCGGAGCCCTGGTCGTACGGGAGCCGGGTGCCGGGGTCGGCGAGGCGGCCGCCCGCGTCGGTGAGGCCGAACACCCCGACGGGCGAGCGGAGATCGCCCTGGTGGTGCTCGGGGGTCCAGCCGCGCGCCGCGTTGCGGGCGGGCCAGGGGCCGTCGGCGGGCTGCCAGCCCTTGACCGGGTCGCGGGTGTAGAGGACGGCGGTGGACCGGCTGGCGTCGGGCCCCTCGCCGGTGACGACGAGCGCCTGGGTGCTGGCGGCGGGGATACCGGCGCGGGTGGTGGAGCCGAGGCCGGCTATCTCGCGGGGGCGTACGGGTTCGGGCGCGGCCCGGCCGGCGTGCGCGCCGCCGCCGGAGTCGCTGACGGAGTCGGTGCTCACGTCCGTGCTCACGTCGGCGAGCGTGCCGGGGCCGTCGCCCTCGTCGCGGACGCCCTGGCCGTCGTGGCCGCACCCGGTGAGCAGCAGCGCCGCCAGCGTGAGGGCGACCCAGGCACCCCGGACGGTACGAACGGACATGGCGGAGCCTCTCGTCGCGGAGCGGTCGGTGGCGGGGGCGGTCACCGGCCGCGCCCCTTGGGGGTGGGGGCCGCGGTGGCCGAGGCCCCCAGGTCGTAGGTGGCGCTGTCCAGGAGCGCGGCCGCCTCGGCGGCCCGCCCGTCGGCATCGGCATCGGTGCCGTTGACGCACAGGGTGGCGTACAGCACCGTCATGGGATCCGCCGTCGCGCGCTTGGTCGTGTAGTAGGCGGTGGCGCCCAACCGGCGGCAGTCCACCGGCACTTCCGGGACGCGTTCCATGGGCGTCCCCGACGGAAGGGCCCCGGCGCTGTCGCCGCCGCCCGGCAGGCCCCACAGCGTGAGCAGCAGGCCGTCGGGGGCCAGCCGCTCCACCGGCTCGCACAGCACACCGGACCCGTCGGACGTCTTCTGCTCCGAGCAGGCCTGCTCGTACGACCTCAGCGGCTGCGCGGCCACATAGCCCGACGGCAGCGTCCTGGTCTTCTGCCCGTCGGGCAGCCGCAGCGCGGCCCAGGACGCGGGCAGCCGCAGCACCAGTCCGCCGAGGTCGGGGAAGTCGGCCCGCACCCCGGCCGGTTCGGTCACCGCCTGCGGCGGGGTCGCGGCCGGGGGCGCCTTCTCCGGCTCGGTGCGCAGCGCGTCCGGCAGCAGCGCACCGGCCGCCACCAGCGAGACCACCGCGACGGCCGCGCCCCCGGCGGCCCGCCGCCTTCTGCGCCGCGCCAGCCGCTCGCGCACCTTGTCCAGCCGGGTCGCGGGGACGGGCAGCCGGGGCACGGCCCGCTCCAGCAGGACCCGCAGCGCCTGCTCGTCGTCGTCCGGCCTGAGGGAGCCGGGGAAACGGTCGTCAGTCACGGCGCTCCTCGATCAGTACGGGCAGCAGCGTCCGCAGGGTGCGCAGCGCCTTGGCGGCCTGGCTCTTGACCGTGCCAGGGGCGCAGCCGAGCACGGCCGCCGCGTCCTCGACGCTCAGGTCCTCGAAGTAGCGCAGCACCACCACCGCGCGCTGACGGGCGGGCAGCGCGCGGACGGCCGCCGCCAGCGACTGCTCCAGGTCCACGCCCTCGTACGCGTCGAACTGCCCGGCGGCGTCCGGGAGTTCGCCGTGCGGGACCTCGCCCCGCCAGCGCCGCCGCCACCAGGAGGTGTACGTGGTCACCAGCGTCTTGCGCAGATACGCCTCGGGGTGGTCGTCGGCGATCCGGTGCCACTTCGGCCAGACCTTGGCGAGCGCGGTCTGGAGCAGGTCCTCCGCCAGGTGCGCGTCGCCGGTCAGCAGCCAGGCCACCCGCAGCAGCCGGGGGCCCCGGGCGGCGACGAACTCCTCGAATCCGTCGGGTCCGTCGGGGGCCATCGTCGTGTCCTCGTCTGTCTGTCCGGACTCTCACACCTGTCGAACGCGGTGGGGTGCCGGGCGGGTTGCCCCGGACAGGAAGAAGGGCCCGGATCCGCAGGGGATCCGGGCCCTTTGCCGTACGAGGAGTGCATTCGTCCATCCCCTGGGGCGCCCCGCAGGGGCGCATCTCAGGGGCGCGGGGAACTGCGCGAGCAACCCACCACTCACCCGCAGACGAACCCCGGGCTTACTTCTCCGCGCCCTTGGGCGCGACCGGCTTGCGCAGCTGGATGTTCAGCTCGCGCAGGCGCGTCTCGTCGAGCTCGGTGGGCGCGCCCATCATCAGGTCCTGCGCGTTGCCGTTCAGCGGGAACGCGATGGTCTCGCGGATGTTGGGCTCGTCGGCGAGCAGCATCACGATGCGGTCGACGCCCGGGGCGATGCCGCCGTGCGGCGGGGCGCCGAGGCGGAACGCCTTGAGCATGCCGCCGAACTCGCGCTCCACGGTCTCCCGGTCGTACCCCGCGACCTCGAACGCCTTGAACATGATCTCGGGCTCGTGGTTCCGGATCGCGCCGGAGGACAGCTCGATGCCGTTGCAGACGATGTCGTACTGCCAGCCCAGGACGTCCAGCGGGTCCTGGGTCTGGAGGGCCTCCAGGCCGCCCTGCGGCATCGAGAAGGGGTTGTGCGAGAAGTCGATCTTGCCGGTCTCCTCGTCCTTCTCGTACATCGGGAAGTCGACGATCCAGCAGAACCGGAAGACGCCCTCCTCGAAGTGGCCGGCGCGCTTGGCGGCCTCGACGCGGACCGCGCCCATGATCTTGGAGACCTCGTCGTACTCGCCCGCGCCGAAGAACACGGCGTGCCCGGCCCCCAGGCCCAGGCGCTCGGTGAGGACCTTGACGTTCTCCTCGGTGAGGAACTTGGCGATCGGGCCCGCGAACGCGCCGTCCTCGCCGACGCGGATCCAGGCCAGGCCCTTGGCGCCGTGCTCCACCGCGTACTCACCGAGGCCGTCGAAGAACTTGCGGGACTGGCCCGCGACGTCCGGCACCGGCAGCGCGCGCACGTGCTTGCCCGCGAACGCCTTGAACTCGGAGCCCTCGAAGACGTCGGTGATGTCGACGAGCTCCAGCTTGGCGCGCAGGTCCGGCTTGTCGTTGCCGTACTTCAGCATCGACTCGCGGAACGGGATGCGCGGGAACGGCGAGGTGACGTGGCGGCCGCCGCCGAACTCCTCGAACAGCTCGGTCATGAGCTTCTCGACGGGCTGGAAGATGTCCTCCTGCTCGACGAAGCTCATCTCGATGTCGAGCTGGTAGAACTCGCCCGGCGAGCGGTCCGCGCGGGCGTCCTCGTCGCGGAAGCAGGGCGCGATCTGGAAGTAGCGGTCGAAGCCGGAGATCATCAGCAGCTGCTTGAACTGCTGGGGGGCCTGCGGCAGCGCGTAGAACTTGCCGGGGTTCAGCCGGGACGGGACGACGAAGTCGCGGGCGCCCTCGGGGGAGGTCGCGGCGAGGATCGGGGTCGCCATCTCGTTGAAGCCGAGCGCGGTCATCTTGTGGCGCATCGCCGAGATGACGGCCGAGCGCAGCATGATGTTGCGGTGCATGCGCTCGCGGCGCAGGTCGAGGAAGCGGTACTCCAGGCGCCGCTCCTCGTTGACGCCGTCCTCGGCGTTGATCGTGAACGGCAGCGGGCCGGCCGCGCCGAGCACCTCGACCTCGCCGACCTCGATCTCGACCTCGCCGGTCGGCAGGTCCGCGTTCACGTTCTCCGCGCCGCGCGAGACGACCTTGCCGTCGATCCGGACGACGGTCTCCTTGGAGAGCTTGTCCAGGACCTCGGCGCCGGCCGTGCCGGGGCGGGCGACGAGCTGCGTGATGCCGTAGTGGTCGCGCAGATCGATGAAGAGGATGCCGCCCAGGTCTCGGCGATTGTGCAGCCAGCCGCTCAGCCGGACGTCGGTACCGACGTCGGAGGCGCGGAGCTCGCCGCAGGTGTGGGACCTGTACCGATGCATTTCTTCATCCAGTTCTTCGCGTGACAGGCGGGAAACAGTCCCTCCAGGTTACCGGCCGGGCCGAACACCTCTCGCCGGTATAAATCCGGCTGCCTAGAGTGGGGATCATGCGCACCGAGGACGTCCTGGCTGCGATCGCCACCGGGCTGTGGCGCTGGGACAACGCGTCCGGAACGGTCACGCTCGACGCCGAGGCCGCCCGCCTGCTCGGCCTGCCCCCCGAGCGGGCCGAGCTCAGCGAGGCCGCCGTGCGCTCCCGCTTCCACCCGGTCGACTGGAACGAGGTCGACCAGATCGTGGCCCTGGCGGTCGCCGAGGGCACCCTCGCCGAGGCCCGGATGCGGATCATGGACGAGAACGGGCGGGTGCTGCGTACCGTACGCAGCCGTTCCAAGCCGTTGCGCAAGGAGAGCGCGGACGGCCTGGACTACGTGCTGGTCGGCACGCTCCAGGAGGTCGCGGAGCCGCAGCCGGGCGCCACCGCCGCGCACGCCTCCATCACCGGCGACTGGCGCCGCTCCCGGGAAGCGTTCCTGCTCGACGCGGGCCGCGCGCTGGCCGAGGCCCGGTCCACGGCCGAGGTGCTGCGGGTGGCGGCCTCCCTGTCCATGCCGGGCTTCTCGCCGGACGGGCTCGCCGTCTTCGGGGTGGCGGGCGACCGGCTGTCGATCATCGGCCACCACGGGCACAACCCGGGCGACGACGGCCCCTTCGCGGACATGCAGCTGGACACGGACTACCCGGCCGCCGACGTCGTACGGACCGGCCGGGCCATCTACCTCCCCAGCCCGGAGGAGTACCGCCGCCGCTACCCGGCCACCTGGCCGCTGGCCCAGCGCTTCGACCGCCAGTCCTGGGCGTTCCTGCCGCTGATCGTGGCCGGGCGGACCATCGGCACCTGGATGGCGGCCTTCAAGCACCCGGTGGCGTTCACGCCCGACGAGCGCTCGGTCCTGACGACGGTGGCCCGCATGCTGGCCCAGGCGCTGGCGCGGGCGGGCGAGGCCGAGTCCGAGCGCGAGCTCTCCCTCGGCCTCCAGCGCTCGATGATGCCGACGCTCGGCCCCGAGATCCCGGGGATGACGGTGGCCGCGCGCTATGTGCCGACCGGCGGCGGGCTCCAGGTGGGCGGCGACTGGTACGACATGATCCCGCTGCCGTCCGGACGGTTCGCCCTGGTCATCGGGGACGTCCAGGGCCACGACGTCCGGGCCGCGGGCCTGATGGGCCAGCTCCGCATCGCCCTGCGGGCGTACGCGAGCGAGGGCCACCGCCCCGACGCGGTCCTCTCGCGCGCCTCGCGCTTCCTGTACGGGATCACCGAGTCGTACGGGGAGTCCTACGACGGGGACGACGACCACCCGCGCTTCGCGACCTGCCTCTACATCGAGGTCGACCCGGCGACCGGCTCGCTCGACATCGCCCGGGCCGGGCACCCGGACCCGGTGATCCGCACGGCCGAGGGCACGGCGCTGATCCGCCAGACGGCGGGCGGTCTGCCCCTGGGCATCGAGGCGGACTCGGACTACCCCACCACCCGTCTGGTCCTGGAGCCGGGCGAGACGATGATGATCTGCACGGACGGCCTGATCGAGACCGGCGGCCACGACATGGGCTCCGGCTGGACGCGGCTGCGCCCGGTCCTGGAGGAGGACACCGGGGACGGCCTGGAGAAGCTGGCGGACGCGCTGGTCCAGGCGGTGCACGGCCCCTCCTCGCACCACACGGTGGGCCCGCTGGCGGACCGTCGCGAGGACGACATCGCGGTGCTGCTGCTGTGCCGCAACAGCGACGTGTGCGGCTGCGGGGCGGTCCCGGGGACCGGGGCCGCCCCGGCCCGCCGCACCGCCCTGACCGTCGCCCAGACCGAGCCGCACCGGATCGCGGGGGTCCGCCGCGAGCTGCGCGAGCTGCTGCACGACTGGGCGGACGCCGAGCAGGTGGACGCGGCGGAGCTGATGGTCTCCGAGATGGTCACCAACGTCCTGGTCCACACGGACGGCGACGCGCTCCTGGTCGCCGAGGCCACCGGCACCCCGGGCACACGCCGGCTGCGGGTGGAGGTGGCCGACGCCAGCGACGACCTGCCGCACAAGCGCCGCCCCGGCGAGATGGCGTCCAGCGGGCGGGGCCTGGTGCTGATGGAGATGCTGGCGGCCCGCTGGGGGGTCGACCCCAGGGGCGAGGGCAAGTCGATCTGGTTCGAGCTCTACGAGGGGTCGGACGGGGGGGCCTCGGCGGCGTAACGCTTCCGCAGCTCGCCGAGGACGCCGAAGCCGGCGGCGGCGACGGGCACGGCGAGCAGCATCCCGAGCAGCCCGGCGACGCTGGCCCCCGCCGTGATGGCGATCATGACCATCGCGGGATGCATCTGCACGGTCCGGCTCTGGATCATCGGCTGCAGGATGTGCCCTTCCAGCTGCTGTACGGCGAGGACGACCCCGAGCGTCCAGAGCGCGATGCCGATCCCCCGGTCGGCGAGCGCCACGAGGACGGCGACGGCGCCGGAGACGAAGGCGCCGAGGTACGGGATGTAGGCGCCGATGAACACGAGCGCGCCGAGGCCGATGGCGCCGGGGACGCGGAGGATGAGAAGGCCGACGGTGATGCAGAGGGCGTCGATGAGGGCGATGATCGTGGTCCCCCGCATGAACCCCTCGACGGCCTCGAAGGCGCGGCGGGCCATGGCCTCGACGGTGGGCCCGGAGCCGCGGGGGGCGAGGGAGTGGGCGAGCCCGACGGCGCGATCGGAGTCTTTGAGGAAGAAGAAGGTCAGGAGAAGAGAAAGAACACCCGTGGCGATGAGCGACCCGACGATGCTGAGGCCGGTGAGCAGGCCCGAGGCGGCGGTGGCGCCGAACTTCCCGAGGAGCTTCTTGGCGTTGTCGGCGAGGCTCGACACCCCGTCGCCGCCGGCCACGCCGAAGTGGTCGGCGAGCCACTGCCCCGCTTGCCTCAGCGAGTCGATGATCTGGTCACCGGTGTCGATGAGGGCGCTGACGACGACGTATCCGGCGCCGCCGACGACGGCGACGAGGGCGACGCAGGTGAGTCCCGCCGCGAGGGACCGCTTCATCCGCAGCTTCAGCAGCTGCCGGAAGACGGGCCCTAGGAGGGCCGTGCCGAGCAGGGCGAGCAGTACGGGGGTGACGGCGGTCTTGAACACCACGCACAGCCAGATGGCGACGGCGGCGACGCCGGTGGTCAGCAGCACGACGACACACCAGGCGGCGAGCCGCCGGGCGGGCTCGGGGAGGAGTGGCTTGACGCGGTCCACGGGGCCAGCGCACCACGCCGGGTGCCACGGCGCCCGTGGGGCGCGCCCGCCTGGGTGTCGTTCGTCCGCGGGCCGTCTGTGGCTGGTCGCGCAGTTCCCCGCGCCCCTAGGTAGTTAGGGGCGCGGGGAACTGCGCGAGCAACCCAGCACGGTCCGCAGACGAACGGGGTCCGGGGCGGAGCCCCCTCCCGGCCGCCCGCCAGAGGGCTTTCGAGAAGGGGCGGGGTGGGGGGAACTCACATGCCGTGCACCGCAGGGATCGTTCCCAGCCGTCCCTGCTGGAAGTCGTCGAACGCCTTCTGCAGCTCCTCGCGCGTGTTCATCACGAACGGGCCGTAATGAGCCATCGGCTCGCGGATCGGACGCCCACCGAGCAGCACGACCTCCAGATCCGGCGTGTTCCCGTCCTGCTTCTCGTCCGCCCGGACAGTGAGCGACCCACCGTCACCGAAGACGGCCGTCTGCCCCATGTGGATGGGCCGACGACCCGCCCCCACCGACCCCCGCCCGGCCAGCACGTACGCCAGCCCGTTGAAGTCCGACCGCCAGGGCAGAGTGACCTCCGCGCCGGGACGGATCGTCGCGTGGATCATCGTGATGGGGGTGTGCGTGATGCCGGGACCCTCATGGCCGTCCAGCGACCCCGCGATCACCCGCAGCAGCGCACCCCCGTCCGGCGAGGTCAGCAGCTGGACCTGACCGCCCCGGATGTCCTGGTAGCGCGGGTCCATCATCTTGTCCGCCGCCGGCAGGTTCACCCACAGCTGGAGGCCGTGGAAGAGGCCGCCCGAGGTGACCAGCGACTCCGGCGGCGCCTCGATGTGGAGCAGCCCGGACCCGGCCGTCATCCACTGGGTGTCGCCGTTCATGATCGTGCCGCCGCCACCGTTGCTGTCCTGGTGGACGAAGGTCCCGTCGATCAGGTACGCCGGCCGGCGCCGTGCTCACGGCGAGCACGGGACGCGGCACCGCACCCTCCGGCACGGCCACGCGCGGCAGGGTGAGCGGGTTTTCGACGGTCACAGCAGGCATGGGACGGCCCTCCTCGGGGGATGCTCAGCATCCAAAGTAGTTGAATGGTGAACAGTCGGCAAGGCGCACTCATTCCCGGAGGGGTCGCGGAGCCGTTCCGCAGGGGTTCCGGGGGCGCCCACCCCCGTGAAATCGGCCGGAAACCGGCCGCACATGAGGCTCAGCCGGCCCGAGCCGCCTCAGCCGTACATCCGCCGCATCGCGAAGTCGACCATCTGCTCGACCGCCTTCGCGTCGAACACCATCCGGTGGTCGCCCTCCATGTCGAGGACGAAGCCGTACCCGGTCGGCAACAGGTCGATGACCTCCGCGCCGGTGATCACGAAGTACTTGGACTCCTTGCCCGCGTACCGCCGCAGCTCCTTGAGCGAGGTGAACATCGGGATGACCGGCTGCTGGGTGTTGTGCAGGGCCAGGAAGCCGGGGTTGTCCCCGCGCGGGCAGTAGACCTTGGAGCCCGCGAAGATCTGCTGGAAGTCCTCGGCCGAGAGCGAGCCCGTGGTGAACGCCCGCACCGCGTCCGCGAGCGAGGGCGGCGACGGCTCGGGGTACAGCGGCTGCTCCCCGTAGGAAGGCTGCTGCGGCTGGGCGTACTGCGCTTGAGCACCCTGGTTCTGGTCGTAGCCGTACATGGGCGCAAGAGTAGTGCGCCACATATGGGCCCAGAGGGGTTGCGTCTTATTACCGACGGGTAGCATCATCGTAGCTACTTGCTGGTAGAGATGTAACCGATCCTGCTTACGGAGCCGTCGCCATGGGGCACTACAAGTCGAATCTCCGCGACATCGAGTTCAACCTCTTCGAGGTCCTCGGACGCGACAAGCTGTACGGCACCGGCCCGTTCGCCGAGATGGACGTCGACACCGCCAAGACGATCCTCGACGAGATCGCGCGTCTCGCCGAGAACGAGCTGGCCGACTCCTTCGCGGACGCCGACCGCAACCCGCCGGTGTTCGACCCGGAGACCAACACCGCGCCGGTCCCGGCGTCCTTCAAGAGCTCCTACAAGGCGTTCATGGACAGCGAGTACTGGCGTCTGGGCCTGCCGGAGGAGATCGGCGGCACCGTCTCGCCGCGCTCGCTCATCTGGGCCTACGCCGAGCTGCTCCTGGGCGCCAACCCGGCCATCTGGATGTACTCCTCGGGCCCCGCCTTCGCGGGCATCCTCTTCGAGGAGGGCAACGAGGCGCAGAAGAAGATCGCCGAGATCGCGGTCGAGAAGCGCTGGGGCTCCACGATGGTGCTGACCGAGCCGGACGCCGGTTCGGACGTCGGCGCCGGCCGCACCAAGGCGGTCGAGCAGCCCGACGGCTCCTGGCACATCGAGGGCGTGAAGCGCTTCATCACCTCCGGTGAGCACGACATGGAGGAGAACATCCTCCACTACGTCCTCGCCCGCCCCGAGGGCCACGGCCCCGGCACCAAGGGCCTCTCGCTCTTCCTGGTCCCGAAGTTCCACTTCGACTGGGAGACCGGCGAGCTGGGCGAGCGCAACGGCGTGTACGCGACGAACGTCGAGCACAAGATGGGCCTCAAGGCCTCCAACACGTGCGAGATGACCTTCGGCGACCAGCACCCCGCCAAGGGCTGGCTGATCGGCGACAAGCACGACGGCATCCGCCAGATGTTCATGATCATCGAGTTCGCCCGCATGATGGTCGGCACGAAGGCCATCGCGACGCTCTCGACGGGTTACCTCAACGCCCTCGAGTACGCCAAGGAGCGCGTCCAGGGCAGCGACCTCTCCCAGTTCATGGACAAGACCGCGCCCAAGGTGACGATCACCCACCACCCCGACGTGCGCCGCTCCCTGATGACGCAGAAGGCGTACGCCGAGGGCATGCGCTCCCTCGTGCTCTACACCGCCGCCGTCCAGGACGCGATCCAGGTCAAGGAGGCCGCGGGCGAGGACGCCAAGTCCCTCGTCGGCCTGAACGACCTGCTGCTGCCGATCGTGAAGGGCTACGGCTCGGAGAAGTCGTACGAGAAGCTGTCGCACGAGTCGCTGCAGACCTTCGGCGGGTCCGGGTACCTGCAGGAGTACCCGATCGAGCAGTACATCCGCGACGCCAAGATCGACACCCTCTACGAGGGCACCACGGCGATCCAGGGCCAGGACTTCTTCTTCCGGAAGATCGTCCGCGACCAGGGCGCCTCGCTCAACCTCCTCTCCGAGGAGATCAAGAAGTTCCTCGCCGAGCAGTCGGGCCACGAGGAGCTGGGCGGCGCGCTGGACTCGCTGGCCAAGGCCGCGGTGGACCTGGAGGCGATCGTCGGCACGATGATCACCGACCTGACCGCCACCGGCGAGGACGTCAAGAACATCTACAAGGTGGGCCTCAACACCACCCGCCTGCTGATGGCGTCCGGTGACGTCGTCGTCGGCTACCTGCTCCTCAAGAGCGCGGCCGTCGCCGCCGAGAAGCTGCCGACGGCCTCCGCCAAGGACGTCCCCTTCTACACCGGCAAGATCGCCGCCGCGAAGTTCTTCGCCGCGAACGTCCTGCCGGGCGTGGGCACCGCCCGCGCGCTGGCCGAGACCGTCGACAACTCCCTGATGGAGCTGGACGAGGCGGCCTTCTAGACCGTCCCCCGGCCTCCTTCCAGGCCGCAGGACGTAGGGCCCGCTTCCCTCTGGGGAAGCGGGCCCTTGTCTGTCGGTGCCCCTGGTTAAGGTGAACGCATGAGCACACCCTCCCGCTTCGACCGCGGACACACCGACGACCTGATGTCCTTCCTCGCGGCGAGCCCGTCGCCGTACCACGCGGTGGCGAACGCGGCCGCGCGGCTGGAGAAGGCCGGCTTCCAGCAGGTGCGGGAGACGGACGCGTGGGACGCCTCCACGGGCGGGAAGTACGTGCTGCGGGGCGGCGCGATCATCGCGTGGTACGTGCCGGAGGGCGCGGCGGCGCACACCCCGTTCCGGATCGTGGGCGCGCACACCGACTCGCCCAACCTGCGGGTCAAGCCCCTGCCGGACACGGGGGCCTACGGCTGGCGCCAGATCGCCGTGGAGGTCTACGGCGGGACGCTCCTGAACACCTGGCTGGACCGCGACCTGGGCCTGGCGGGCCGCCTGACGCTGCGCGACGGCTCGCACGTCCTGGTCAACGTGGACCGCGCACTGCTGCGCGTCCCCCAGCTGGCGATCCACCTCGACCGCTCGGCCAACGACGGCCTCAAGCTGGACCGCCAGAAGCACCTCCAGCCGATCTGGGGCCTCGGGGACGTCGCGGAGGGCGACCTCATCCGCTTCCTGGAGCAGGAGGCGGGGCTCGCCGAGGGCGAGGTCACCGGGTGGGACCTGATGGTGCACTCGATCGAGCCGCCGTCGTACCTGGGCCGGGACAAGGAGCTGCTCGCGGGCCCCCGGATGGACAACCTGATCTCGGTCCACGCGGGCGCGGCGGCGCTGGCGGCGTCGGCGTCCTCGGAGTTGTCGTACATCCCGGTCCTCGCCGCCTTCGACCACGAGGAGAACGGCTCGCAGGCGGACACGGGGGCGGACGGGCCGCTGCTCGGCACGGTCCTGGAGCGGTCGGTGTTCGCGCGGGGCGGTACGTACGAGGACAAGGCGCGCGCCTTCGCGGGCACGGTGTGCCTGTCCTCGGACACCGGCCACGCCATCCACCCCAACTACGCGGAGCGCCACGACCCGACGCACCACCCGCGCGCCAACGGCGGCCCGATCCTGAAGGTGAACGTCAACCAGCGGTACGCGACGGACGGTTCGGGGCGGGCGGTGTTCGCCGCCGCGTGCGAGCGGGCGGGGGTGCCGTGGCAGCACTTCGTGTCCAACAACGCGATGCCGTGCGGGACGACGATCGGCCCCATCACGGCGGCGCGCCACGGCATCCAGACGGTGGACATCGGGGTGGCGATCCTGTCGATGCACAGTGCGCGAGAGCTGTGCGGGGCGGACGACCCGTACTTGCTGGCGAACGCGCTGCTGTCGTTCTTGCAGGGGTAGCCCCCACCCCGCCCCTTCCCCAAAGCCCTGGGCGGGCGGCCGGGTGCTTCGGCTGCGGACCGTGGATGGCTGGTCGCGCAGTTCCCCGCGCCCCTAGATGCGCCCCTTCGGGGCGCTCCAGGGGATTGCCGCGCAGCGGCATTTAAGGGGCGCGGGGAACTGCGCGAGCAACCCAGCACGGTCCGCAGACGAACGCGCTTGCCCACCCGCCCCTGGCGGGGTCCGGGGCGCAGCCCCGAAAGCGGGGTGCAGGGGGCGCAGCCCCCGCCCGGGGTCCGGGGGCCCAGCCCCCGGGAACACACCTCCGCCCCCTCCCACCCCCGGAGGGTTTAGGGAAGGGGCGGGGTGGGGGCTAACCGTCCAGGCCCGCCAGGACCAGGGGCAGGCGGGTCGCCCCCTCCGGCGTCAGGCGGACCGGGACCCCCCAGTCCTGCTGGTGCACGTGGCACGCCGGGTACTCGTTCGCCGGGTCGTCGTCGCAGGACGCGGCCATCGCCGAGACGTGGAGGACGCCCTCCGCCACCTCGGGGTTCAAGGTGAGCTCGCGGGACAGGTCCGTCCCCGTACCCTCCCCGGACACCAGCAGCTCCACCGGCGTCGAGGACACGATCAGCCGCGTCGACGGCCCGTAGCGGGTGTCCAGCTTCTGCCCGGACGGGGCCTGGAAGACCACGTCGAGGCGGAGCGCGCCGGGGGCGACCTCCGTCGCCGCCCGCTGCGTACGGTGCGCCACCGCGTCCACCCGTACCGCCGACTCCGGCAGCCGCAGCCGCGTCAGCCGGTGCCGGGCCGACTCGACCACCACGATGTCGTCCCCGACGAGCACCGCGTCGCTCGGCTCGCGCAGGTCCGTGGCGAGCGTGGTGACCTCCCCGGACGCCGGGTCGTAGCGGCGCAGCGCGTGGTTGTACGTGTCGGACACCGCCACCGAGCCGTCCGGCAGGGCCGTCACGCCCAGCGGGTGCTGGAGCAGCGCCTGCCCCGCCTCCCCGTCCCGGTGACCGAAGTCGAAGAGGCCGGTCCCGACCGCCGTGCCCACCACGTAATCCGAACCGTCGCGCGCGACGTACCGCAGCGCCGAGTTCTCCGAGTCGGCCACCCACAGCCGGTCCCCGTCGGCCGCGAGGCCCGACGGCTGCGCGAACCACGCCTCGGCGGCCGGGCCGTCGACCAGGCCCTCCTGCGTCGTCCCGGCCGCGACCTCGACCGTGCCCGCCTCCGGGTCGTACGTCCACAGCTGGTGCACCCCGGCCATGGCGATCCACACCTTGCCCTGCCACCAGGCGACGTCCCAGGGAGAGGACAGGTCCACCTCAAGGGCGGGGCCGGAGGTGGGCGAGCCCTGCCACCACTGCTTGCCGGTGCCCGCGACCCGCTCCACGGCCCCCGTCTCCGGGTCGAAGACCCGCAGCGCGTGGTTGACCGTGTCCGCGACGATCACCCGGCCGTCCGGGAGCAGCGCCAGTCCCTGCGGCTCCTTGAACCCGCCGGACCCGCCGGACCCGCCGGACCCGCCGTCGCCGATCCGCCGCACCACCGTCTCGCCGTCCGGCTCCAGCTCCACCAGCTGGTGCCGCGTCGAGTCGGAGACCAGGAAGGTGCCCGAGCCCGGCAGGACGAGCGCCTTGCCGGGGAAGCGCAGGTCGGTCGCCTCCGGCTCCGGCGGCACGTACGGTCCGTCGCCGCGCCGCAGCGTCCCCTTCGCCTCGTGCTCGGCCTCCAGCTCCTCCACCAGCTTCGCGATGGCGTGGGCGTGCCCCTCGCCCGCGTGCTGGGCGACGATGTACCCCTCGGGGTCGATCACGACGAGCGTGGGCCAGGCCCGTACCGCGTACTGCTTCCAGGTCGCCAGCTCCGGGTCGTCCAGGACCGGGTGGTGCACCTGGTAGCGCTCCACGGCGTCGACGACGGCCTGGTGCTCGGCCTCGTGCACGAACTTCGGCGAGTGCACCCCGATGATCACCACGGTGTCGCGGTGCTTCTCCTCCAGCTCCCGCAGCTCGTCCAGGACGTGCAGACAGTTGATGCAGCAGAACGTCCAGAAATCGAGGATGACGATCCTCCCCCGCAGGTCGGCGAGGGTGTACTGCTGATCACCGGTGTTCAGCCAGCCGCCCTTGCCGATCAGCTCGGGGGCCCGAACGCGTGCACGTGTAGCCATACCCCCATCCAACCGCAAAAGCAGGGGTACGCATTCCGCCATGAAATATCTGGTGCGCGACAAGATCTTCGCGATCGGCGACGACTACTGGATCGAGACCGAGGACGGCCGCCACGCCTTCCTCGTAGACGGCAAGGCGCTGCGGCTGCGGGACACCCTGGAGCTGAAGGACCCGACCGGACGGGTCCTGATCACTTTGCGCAAGAAGATGTTCAGCATCAGGGACGCGATGACCATCGAGCGGGACGAGCGGCCGCTGGCCACCATCCGCCGCAAACGGCTCTCGCTGCTGCGCAACCACTACCGCGTCGCCCTGGTCGAGGGCACCGAGCTCGACGTCTCCGGCAAGATCCTCGACCGCGAGTTCACCGTCGAGTACGACGGGGAGCTGCTCGCGCACGTCTCGCGCCGCTGGTTCCGCGTCCGCGAGACGTACGCGGTGAACATCGTCCGCGAGGACGCGGACGCGGCGCTGCTGATCGCGGTGGTGGTGTGCGTGATCCGGATGGACGAGCGGGACCGCGACCACGACGGGGAGGACGACTGACCCAAAGGCCCCCGCCTTACCTCCCCGAGCTCAGGTCCCGCCCCCGGCGAGCCTCACGCCCCCGGCGTCCGCAGCCCCAGCCGCCGGTCCTTCAGCGCCGGGAACTGCTCCCGGACCGCCGCCACCTTCTCCTCGTCCAGCTCGACCGTGAGGACCTCCTCGTCCTCGCCCGCCTCCGCCAGGACCTCTCCCCACGGGTCGACCACGATGCTGTGGCCCGCCTGCGGGACGCCCGCGTGGCTGCCGCCGGTGCCGCAGGCCAGGACGTACGCCTGGTTCTCGACCGCGCGGGCCTTCGCGAGCAGCGTCCAGTGCGCCAGGCGCCTGGCGGGCCAGCCCGCCGGGATCACCAGGGTCTGGGCGCCCGCGTCGACCAGGCCCCGGAACAGCTCGGGGAAGCGCAGGTCGTAACAGGTCGCCAGGCCCAGCGTGGTCCCCGGCAGCGCCACCGTGACCAGGTCGGCGCCCGCGCTCATCAGCACCGCCTCGCCCTGGTCGAAGCCGAAGCGGTGGATCTTCCGGTAGGTGGCGGCCAGTTCGCCCTCGGGCGTGAAGACCAGGGAGGTGTTGTAGAGCCCGCCGTCCGCGCCGCACTCCGGGATCGAGCCCGCGTGCAGCCAGACGCCCGCGTCCCGCGCGGCCTTTGACATGGCCTCATGCGTCGGTCCGTCAGCCGCCCGCTCCGCCTCGGCCGCGAAGCTCTCGTAGGCGAAGGCGCCCACGGTCCACAGCTCCGGCAGCACCACGAGGTCGGCGCCCGACTGCTCGCGTACCAGCGAAGCCGCCCGCTGTCTGCGGGAATCCACCGATTCCTGGGGATCTACACCGAATTGGATGAGGGAGGCGCGCACACTACCACCGTCCTGGCATTCGAGTTGTCAACACGGGCCTACGATCGTCACACGAAAGCACTGCCGGGGTGCCTTTCGGCAGCGTAACTTAACTGCCACAGCGCCCAGCCCGCGTACGTACAGAACCGCCGAGGGGTCCCGTGACCGTCCATCCCAGCCTCCAGACCTACGCCGACGCCTGGACCCACTCCATCGAGGCGATAACCGAGCTGGTGATGCCGCTCGTCGAGGGGGAGTGGAACCGCGCCACACCGTGCCCGGCCTGGTCGGTGCGCGACATCGTGTCGCACATCATCGGGATGGAGTGCGAACAGCTCGGCGACCCGCGCCCGATCCACACGCTGCCGCGCGATCTCTACCACGTACAAAGTGAGTTCGCGCGCTATATGGAGATGCAGGTCGATGTGCGCCGGCACCACACCGCGCCGGAGATGACCTCGGAGCTGGAGTACACGGTCATCCGCCGGGCGCGGCAGCTGCGCAACGAGAGCCGGGCGCCCGACACCATGGTCCGCGCCCCGCTCGGCGCCGAGCAGACCCTGGAACTGGCGCTGCGGATGCGGGCGTTCGACGTGTGGGTGCACGAGCAGGACCTGCGGTGGGCGCTGGGCAAGCCGGGCAACCTCGACTCGCCGGGCGCGTACGTGGCCCGCGACATCCTGCTGCACACCCTGCCGAGAGTCGTCGCCAAGGACGCGGGCGCCCCGCCGAACTCGGCGGTCGTCTTCGACATCCACGGCCCGGTCGAGTTCCTGCGTACGGTACGGGTCGACGCCGACGGGCACGGCACCGTCGACGGCGCCCCCTCGCTCGGCCCACTCGCCACGATCGCCATGGACTGGGAGACGTTCGTCCGTCTGTCCTGCGGCCGGGTGCGCCCGCACGCCGTCGCGGACCGGGTGAAGACCGAGGGCGACCAGGAGCTGGCGGCGGCGATCCTGCGGGACTTCGCGGTCACGCCGTAAACCGGTACCGCTGTCACGCCGGTACGTGCACCGCCTCCACCCGGCTCGCCACCAGGCGTTCGCGCTCGCGGTGCGCCGCGCGACCGCGCAGCCGCAGGATCTGGGTGATGCCCAGCGCCTGGAGGACGAACACCGAGGCGAACGCGATCCGGTAGTTGTCGCCGGTCGCGTCGAGCAGCACGCCCACCGCGAGCAGCGTCGTCATCGAGGCCGTGAAACCACCCATGTTGACGATTCCGGAGGCCGTACCCTGACGCTGGGGCGGGTTGGCCGGGCGGGCGAAGTCGAAGCCGATCATCGAGGCCGGGCCGCAGGCGCCCAGCACCACGCACAGGACGATCAGCAGCCACATCGGGGTGTGCGGCGCCGGGTAGGCGACGACGGCGGCCCACAGCGCGGCGGTCGCCCCGACCGTGCCGAGGGCGAGCGGCGCGCGGGCCGCGTGGTGGCGGGCGATGACCTGCCCGTACACCAACCCCACCACCATGTTGGAGAGCACGACCAGGGTCAGCAGCTCGCCGGCCGTCCCCCGCGAGTGCCCCTGCGCCTCGACCAGGTACGGCATCCCCCACAGCAGCAGGAACACCATGGCCGGGAACTGCGTGGTGAAGTGCACCCACATTCCCATCCGGGTCCCCGGCTCGCGCCAGGACTCGGCGATCTGGCGGCGTACGTAGGCCGCTCCGGCGTGGGTGACGGGCGCGGGCTCGTGGCCCTCGGGGTGGTCGCGCAGGAACAGGAGCAGCAGGACCAGGACGACCACTCCGGCGAGCGCGCTGCCCGCGAACGTCCGCGTCCAGCCGATGCCGTGCAGCGAGCGGGAGATGACGACGGTGGAGACGAGGTTGCCCGCCATCCCGAAGAGCGCCGCGACCTGGGCTATCAGCGGGCCGCGCCGGGCGGGGAACCAGCGCGAGCCGAGCCGCAGGACGCTGATGAACGTCATCGCGTCGCCGCAGCCGAGCAGCGCGCGCGAGGCGAGGGCGGTGCCGTACGAGGGCGAGAGGGCGAAGCCGAGCTGCCCGGCCGTGAAGAGCACGACGCCCAGGGTGAGGACCTTCTTGGTGCCGAGGCGGTCGACCATGAGGCCGACGGGTATCTGCATGCCCGCGTAGACGAGCAGTTGGAGTATGGAGAAGGTGGACAGCGCCGAGGCGTTGACGTCGAAGCGGTCGGCGGCGTCCAGCCCGGCGACGCCGAGGCTGGTGCGGAAGATGACGGCGACGAAGTAGACGCCGACGCCGATGCCCCAGACGAGGGCGGCGCGGCGCCCTCCCGGAGGATCACCGGGCAGGGAGGCCCCGGATGTGCTGGAACTCATCGTTCCTCACCCCGGACCAGGACCTTGACCCAGCTCAGGTGCTGACGCACGCAGTGCGCGGCCCGCTCGGCGTCCCCGGCCCTGATGGCCTCCAGCATCTCCTCGTGCTCGGCGATGTTCTTGGCGATCCGGTCGGGCTGGGCGTGCATCACGGCGACGCCCATCCGCAGCTGCCGGTCGCGCATCTGGTCGTAGAGCCGGGAGAGGATCTCGTTCCCGGCGTTGCGGACGATCTCGGCGTGGAAGCAGCGGTCGGTGACGGCGACGGCGGCGAGGTCGCCGGCGGCCGCGTTCGCCTTCTGCTCCTCCAGGAGCTCTTCGAGCCGGGCGATCAGCCGCCCCGGCGCGAGGACCGCCTTGCGGGCGGCGAACTCCTCGACCAGGAGCCGGGTTTCGACCACGTCGGCGGTCTCCTGCGCGGAGACGGCCAGGACGAGGGCGCCCTTCTTGGGGTAGAGCCGGATGAGCCCTTCCACTTCGAGCTTCAGCAGCGCCTCGCGCACGGGCGTGCGCGACACCCCGACGGCCTCGGCCAGCTCGCCCTCGGTGAGGAGCGTCCCGCCCTCGTACCGCCGGTCGAGTACGGCCTGCTTGACGTGCATGTAGACGCGGTCGGCGGCGGGCGGCTGCTTGATCGGGGCCGGGGCTGGTGTGACGGCGGAGGCGGGAGCGGAGGGCATGCGCACAGGATAGATACAACGGGTGTACGTCAGAAAGGGGCGTCCGGATGCCGGAACGCCCCTTGCCCGTTCCGCCGCACGGCAGTGCCCCCGGACGCACCGGCGTCCGGGGGCACTCACACGCGCTTACGCCCAGGTGATCAGCCGCTTGGGCTGCTCCAGGATCGCCGCCACATCGGCCAGCACCTTGGAGCCCAGCTCGCCGTCGACCAGGCGGTGGTCGAAGGAGAGCGCCAGCGTGGTGACCTGGCGGGGCTTCACCTTGCCCTTGTGGACCCACGGCTGGAGCTTGATCGCACCGACCGCGAGGATCGCGGACTCGCCCGGGTTCAGGATCGGGGTGCCCGTGTCCACGCCGAACACGCCCACATTGGTGATGGTGACCGTGCCGCCCTGCATCGCCGCCGGGGACGTCTTGCCCTCGCGGGCCGTCGACACCAGGTCGCCCAGGGACGCGGCCAGTTGCGGCAGCGTCTTGTCGTGGGCGTCCTTGATGTTCGGGACGATCAGACCGCGCGGGGTGGCGGCCGCGATGCCCAGGTTCACATAGTGCTTGAGGACGATCTCCTGCGCCGCCTCGTCCCACGACGCGTTGACGTCGGGGTTGCGCTTGATGGCGACCAGCAGGGCCTTGGCGATGAGCAGGAGCGGGTTGACCCGCAGCCCGGCCATCTCCTTGTCGCCCTTGAGCTCCTCGACCAGCTTCATCGTGCGCGTGACGTCGACCGTCACGAACTCGGTGACGTGCGGCGCGGTGAACGCCGAGCCGATCATCGCCTGCGCGGTCGCCTTCCGTACGCCCTTGATCGGGATACGGGTCTCGCGCGCGTCCGAGGAGACAACGGCCGCGACGGGCGCGGGAGTTGTTTCACGTGAAACGGGGGCCGGTTCGGCCACCGGCGCGGCCGCCGCGTGGACGTCCTCGCGGGTGATGACGCCGTCCGGGCCGGTCGGGACCACGGTCGCCAGGTCGATGCCCAGGTCCTTGGCCAGCTTGCGGACCGGCGGCTTCGCCAGCGGCTTGGCCACCGCCGGGGCGCCGTGGCCGTTCAGCTCGGCCTGCACGGCGGCGGCCGCGGCCTGCTCGGGGACCGAGACCCCCTTGCGCGGGCGGCGCTTGGTGGAGGACTCCGCGACGCCGTAGCCCACGAGGACCGGCTGGCGGCCCTTGGGCTCCTCGGGCTCGGCGGGCGCCTCGGCGACCGGGGCCTGGGCGACCGGGGCCTGCGCGGGGGCGGCGGCCTCGGCGGCCGGCTCACCGGAGCCCGGGGCCACGTCCACCGAGATGATCACCTCGCCGACGTCGACCGTCGTGCCCTCGGGGAAGCGCAGCTCGTGCACCACCCCGTCGAACGGGATCGGCAGCTCGACGGCCGCCTTCGCCGTCTCCACCTCGCAGACGACCTGGCCGTCGGTGACCGTGTCACCGGGCTGGACGTACCACTTGAGGATCTCGGCCTCGGTGAGCCCCTCGCCGACATCCGGCATCTTGAACTCGCGGAAGCGGGCAGAAGTTTCAGTCATGGTCACGGGACTCCTCAGTACGCCAGCGAGCGGTCGACGGCGTCGAGCACCCGGTCCAGACCCGGCAGGTACTCCTCCTCCAGGCGCGCCGGCGGGTACGGGGCGTGGTAGCCGCCGACCCTGAGCACCGGTGCCTCCAGGTGGTAGAAGCTGCGCTCGGTGATCCGCGCGGCGATCTCCGCGCCCGCGCCGTAGAACACCGGCGCCTCGTGGACCACGACCAGACGGCCGGTCTTCTCGACCGACGCCTGGACCGCGTCGAAGTCGATCGGGGACATCGAGCGCAGGTCCAGGACCTCGATCGACTTGCCCTCTTCGGCGGCGGCCGCGGCCGCCTCCACGCAGACCTTCACCATCGGACCGTACGCCACCAGCGTCAGGTCCGAACCGGCCACGACCGTACGGGCCTTGTGCAGCGGACCGGGGATCGCGTCCGTGTCGACGTCGCTCTTGTCCCAGTAACGCCGCTTGGGCTCGAAGTAGATGATGGGGTCGTCGGACTGGATGGCCTGCTGCATCATCCAGTACGCGTCGGAGGAGTTGGAGGGCGAGACCACCTTGAGGCCCGGCACGTGCGCGAAGAGCGCCTCGGGGGACTCGCTGTGGTGCTCGACCGCGCCGATGCCGCCGCCGTAGGGGATGCGGACGACGACCGGGAGCTTGATCTTGCCGAGCGCGCGGGCGTGCATCTTCGCGAGCTGGGTGACGATCTGGTCGTACGCCGGGAAGACGAAGCCGTCGAACTGGATCTCCACGACCGGGCGGTAGCCGCGCAGGGCCAGGCCGATCGCGGTGCCGACGATGCCGGACTCGGCGAGCGGGGTGTCGATGACCCGGCCCTCGCCGAAGTCCTTCTGGAGCCCGTCGGTGACCCGGAAGACGCCGCCGAGCTTGCCGACGTCCTCACCCATGATCAGGACCTTGGGGTCGGTCTCCATCGCCTTGCGCAGCGACTCGTTGATCGCCTTCGCGATGGGAAGCTTCTGTACGGTCATGGCTACTTGCCCTCCCCCGCGGCGAAGCCGCCATCGGACTCAGTCGCGAACGACGCCTGGTAGGCCGCGAACTGGGCCCGCTCCTCGTCGACGAGCGCGTGCCCGTCGGCGTAGATGTTCTCGAAGATGGCCATCCGGTCCGGGTCGGGCATGGCGCGGACCGCCTCGCGGACCCGCTTGCCGAGCGTCTCGGACTCCTCTTCGAGGGAGGCGAAGAACGCCTCGTCGGCGTGCCCCTCGTTCTCCAGGTACGTCTTCAGCCGCAGGATCGGGTCCTTGGCCTCCCACGCCTCGCGCTCCTCGTCGGCCCGGTACTTCGTCGGGTCGTCGGAGGTGGTGTGCGCGCCCATCCGGTACGTGAACGCCTCGACCAGGGTCGGGCCCTCGCCGCGCCGGGCCCGCTCCAGGGCGGACCGGGTCACGGCCAGACAGGCCAGCACGTCGTTGCCGTCGACGCGGACGCCGGGGAAGCCGTAGCCCTGGGCGCGCTGGTAGAGCGGCACCCGGGTCTGGCGCTCGGTCGGCTCCGAGATCGCCCACTGGTTGTTCTGGCAGAAGAACACGACCGGGGCGTTGTAGACGGCGGAGAAGGTGAAGGACTCCGCGACGTCGCCCTGGCTGGAGGCGCCGTCACCGAAGTACGCGATCACGGCCGAGTCCGCGCCGTCCTTGGCCACACCCATGGCGTAACCGGTCGCGTGCAGCGTCTGCGAGCCGATCACGATCGTGTACAGGTGGAAATTGTTGCTGTTGGGGTCCCAGCCGCCGTGGTTGACGCCACGGAACATGCCGAGCAGGTTGGTGGGGTCGACCCCGCGGCACCAGGCCACACCGTGCTCGCGGTAGGTGGGGAACACATAGTCGTCGTCCCGCAGGGCGCGGCCGGAGCCGATCTGGGCGGCCTCCTGGCCGAGCAGCGAGGCCCACAGGCCCAGCTCGCCCTGGCGCTGCAGTGCGGTGGCCTCGGCGTCGAAGCGCCGGGTCAGCACCATGTCGCGGTAGAGCCCGCGCAGCTCTTCGGGGGTCAGGTCAACGTCGTAGTCAGGGTGCTCGACCCGCTGGCCCTCGGGCGTCAGCAGCTGTACGAGCTGGGGGTCGGCGACAGCCTTCCCGGCGCTGCTACCGGTGCGCTTGCTGCTGCGTCGCGGTTTGCGCGCGGCAGTGCTCTCCACGGTCACGTGCGTGCTCCTCCGTCTGTCCGGCCCCCGGGTTCGCCGGTGTGGCCAGTTGCGGCTCCTCGCCTGCTTCCGGTCGCGGTGCACGGGGGTGGGTGCGCCTCACCGGGAACCAGGCGTGACAGGTGCCCCGGCGAGCGCCCTGTCATAGGCACGTTACCCAGTGCTGCGCATTACTGCGAAACCCCATTTGACCTGCGATTTTGCTTGGATTTCCAAGTAAATCGAGAAAGCGGGGAACAACCACTGGTCACAGCACTGATGACAGCCTTGCAGGCCGCCGGAACAACGGCACGTTATCCCGGTCACCTGCGGCACGGGAAGAGCGAATGTGTGAGACTGATTCCGTGCGCGAACCAGGCAAAATCACCGTATTCCTGCTCGACGACCACGAAGTGGTCCGCCGCGGCGTCCACGAAATGCTCTCCGTCGAGGAGGACATCGAGGTGGTCGGCGAGGCCGGCACCGCGGCGGATGCCCTGGTCAGGATCCCTGCGACGCGTCCGGACGTGGCGGTGCTCGACGTCCGGCTGCCGGACGGGAGCGGCGTGGAGGTCTGCCGCGAGATCCGCTCGCAGAACGAGGACATCAAATGTCTGATGCTGACCTCTTTCGCCGACGACGAAGCCCTCTTCGATGCGATCATGGCCGGTGCGTCCGGATATGTCCTCAAGGCGATCCGGGGCAGTGAGCTCCTTTCGGCCGTACGGGACGTGGCGGCGGGCAAGTCCCTGCTCGACCCGGTCGCGACGGCCCGGGTCCTGGAGCGCCTGCGCGACGGCGGCACGGCCAAGGGCGACGACCGCCTGGCCAACCTCACCGAGCAGGAACGCAAGATCCTCGACCTGATCGGCGAGGGCCTCACGAACCGGGTGATCGGCGAGCGCCTGCACCTGGCGGAGAAGACGATCAAGAACTATGTGTCGTCGCTGCTGTCGAAACTGGGAATGGAGCGGCGGTCGCAGGCGGCGGCGTATGTGGCACGGATCCAGGCGGAGCGGCAGTAGCCGCCGGGGCCCGGCCTTCGTCTGCGGACCGTCTGTGGCTGGTCGCGCAGTTCCCCGCGCCCCTAGGCGGTTAGGGGCGCGGGGAACTGCGCGAGCAACCCACCACGGTCCGCAGATGAACACCGGCCCAATAAGGGGCGCGGGGAACTGCGCGACCCGTTGGGGACGGCCCGCAGACGAACACGGGACCTATGGCCCACGCAGTGGGGGGCGCCCGGCACTGTGCGGCGGCGCGGGGCGGCGCGAAAGTGGAGCCATGTCCACCGAGGAGCGCCGAGCCATCGCCCTGCTCCGCAGGGTCCCGTACGGCCGCATAGCCACCAGCATGCGCGCCCTCCCCTTCGTCGCCCCCGCCCGCCACCTCGTGGTCGACGACCGCGTCGTCCTGCGCATCCACGCCGGCCTCGGCTACCACCACGCCTGCCTCGGCAGCGTCGTGGCGTACGGCGCGGACAACCTCGGGGCCGACGGCGAGGACCTGTGGTCGGTCCAGTTCACCGGGACCGCCGAGCCCTTCCACCCCACCCCCGACGAGCTCGAACGCTTCGGCCCGGCCCCCCGGCACGTGGACGGCGAGCCCTTCGAGCCCGTCTATCTGCGGATCGAACCCCAGTTCGTAACCGTCCACTCGTTGGACTATTCCACAGAGCGACACCTGCGCCACGCCGCGTGATCTAACATCTGGCGCGTGCCGCGCTCATATGCAACCCCGCCCGTGAGGGACCTGCTGCGCCGATACGCCTCGCTGGGCGAGCCGCTCACCTGCGAACCCGTCGCCCAGGGCCTCCTCAACCGCGGCTACCGCCTCGCCACCACCCGCGGCGAGTTCTTCCTCAAGCACCACCTCGACGGCGACCGCGAGGCCATCGCCCGCCAGCACGGCGCCACCCGCCGCCTCCAGGCGCTCGGCGTGCCCGTCGCGCCCCCCGTACCGGACCGCGCCGGCGACACCGTCACCGTCCTCGGCGGCCGCTGCTACGCCCTGCACCCGTGGGTGCACGGCCGCCACCGCGACGGCGCCCAGCTCGGCGCCGTCGGCTCGCGGCGGCTCGGCGCGCTGCTCGGCCTCGTCCACATCTGTCTGGAGCAGGTGATGGAGGGCCGCGGGCCCGCCGCCGACCACCTCAGCGCCGACCCCGCCGACACCTTCGCCCTCATCGACGACCTGCTCGCCCGCGCCCGCCGGCGCCGCCCCCGCGACTCCTTCGACGAGCTCGCCGAGCACCGGCTGCGCGAGCGCCGCCTCCTCATCGAGCGGTACGCCCACCGCCGCCCGCCCCCGCAGACCACCGGCGGCTGGGTGCACGGCGACTTCCACCCGCTGAACCTGCTCTACCGCGGCAAGGAGCCCGCCGCGATCGTCGACTGGGACCGGCTGGGCGTCCAGCCCCGCGCGGAGGAGGCGGTACGGGCCGCCGTGATCTTCTTCGTCCGCCCGGCCGGGGAGCTGGACCTCGACAAGGTGCGCGCGTACGCCCGCGCCTACCGGGGAGCCACCGGCGCGGACCCGGCGGAGCTCGCCGCGGCCGTGCACCGCGTGTGGTGGGAGCGGCTCAACGACTTCTGGATCCTGCGCTGGCGCTACCAGCTCCACGACCGAAGGGCCGACCCGCAGTTCCCCGCGGCGTCGGCCCTGGCCGTCTGGTGGACCCGTGAATACGAGGCGGTGTGCGAGGCGTTCGCGGGGTGAGCCGCGAACGCCCGGCGGCTCAGGGCGTCTTGGGCGTGCTGCCGCCGGCGCTCTGACCCGCCGTCGTCCCGGTCGTCGTGCCCTGGTTCGTCCCCGCGTTGGTGCCCGCGGTCGTACCGGTGCTGGTGCCCTGGGTCGTCCCCGTGCTGGTGCCGGTGGTCGTGCCCTGGTCGGTACCGGACGTCGTCCCCTGGTCCGTACCGGACGTCGTGCCCGTCGTCGTGCCCTCGTCCGTCCCGGACGTGGTGCCCTGGTTCGTCCCGGACGTCGTCCCCTGGTCGGTGCCCGAGGTCGTGCCCTGGTTCGTCCCGGACGTGGTGCCCTGGTTGGTGCCCGGCGACGGCGAGCGCTTCTTGCTGTGCTTGGGCGACGGCGTGTACGGCGCCGGGTTGTCGCCGCCGGTCGTCGACCCCTGGCCCTGGCCGCGGGTGGCCTGGTCGTCGGGGCTCGGCGACGTCTTCGACTCGTCGGACGGCGACGGGCTGTCGGAGACCGTCGGCTTCTTCGGCGTCTCCCCGCCGTCCTTCTTGTCCGCCGCCTTGATCGCGAACGCCACGCCCGCCGCGATCGCGATGATCGCGAGCACCACGAACAGGACGACCTTGCCCCGGCCGCCACCGGGGCGGCGGCCGTTGCCGTTGTAGCCGCCGTTGTTGTAGCCGCCCGAGCCGTAACCCCCGTCGTACCCGCCGTCGTCCGGGTTCATCGGCGGCAGGATCGGACCGCGGAACTGCGAGGTCTCCCCGTGCACGGGGTGGCCCATGGCGCTGGTCGGCGCGGTCATGCCCATGGCGGGGGTGTGGGCGCCCTCGTGCATGACCTCGACCGGACCGGTGTTCCAGGTGCCGGTGTGGCCGCCCTGCGCCTGGAGCATCTGCAATCCGTACTGGACCAGACCGCGCATCTCCTCGGCGGACTGGAAACGGTCGTCCGGGTCCTTGGCGAGAGAACGCATGACGAGGCCGTCGAGTTCCGGCGGCGCCACATCGGCCACCTGCGACGGCGGGATCGGGGTGTCCTGGACGTGCTGGTAGACCACCGACAACGGTGTCTCGCCGGTGAAGGGCGGGCGCAGCGCGAGCAGTTCGTACAGCAGGCAGCCCGTCGCGTACAGGTCGGAGCGGTGGTCGACGGCCTTGCCGAGCGCCTGCTCCGGCGAGAGGTACTGGGGCGTGCCCATGACCATGCCGGTCTGCGTCATCGTCGACTGCGCGCCGTGCAGGGCGCGCGCGATGCCGAAGTCCATCACCTTCACGGCGCCCGTGTGCGTGATGATCACGTTGGCGGGCTTGATGTCGCGGTGCACGATGCCGTGCTGGTGCGAGTACGCCAGCGCCTCGAGGACGCCGGAGACGATGATCAGCGCCTGCTCCGGCGGCGGTGCGTCCGCCTGGACCAGCAGGTCGCGGATGGTGCGGCCCTCGACCAGCTCCATCACGATGTACGGGACGGTCTGGCCGCCCACCACGTCCTCGCCCGAGTCGTACACCGCCACCACCGCGTGGTGGTTGAGCCCGGCCACCGACTGCGCCTCGCGCGTGAAGCGGGCCTTGGAGACCGGGTCCTCGGCGAGGTCGGGGCGCAGCAGCTTCACCGCGACGGTACGGCCCAGGCGTACGTCCTCCGCCGCGAAGACCTCCGCCATGCCGCCCCGGCCCAGCCGGTGCGTCAGCCGGTAGCGGCCGTCACCGACCAGTCCGCCGACCCACGACTCGTGGTCCTGCGCATCGGGCATCCCGGCGCCGTTTCCCTCGGGTTCGGGTGCCATCAGTCCTCGCCGTCGTGTCTGGCCGCGTCAGCGGTGGTTCCTTACGGTCTTACGGTTGTGCAGTAGTGCACGCTACAGCGTTCGTACAGGCCGCCGGTTCGGGATGGACCGGCCATCCAATCGGTTCCGCGTGTACCCATGCAAATTCCATGCGATTCCTGTAACGCTTACGAGACGCTTCTTGCGCGTACGGTCACGGAACGGGCACTCGGCTTGACGTGTCGACCCCCTCCGGCAGACTTGGCCTGAAAAATTCGAGGATCATCACTGGCCACCGCGCCAAGGGGGATGCACAGTCATGAGCCAGGACGGCGCACAGGGCCGCTATGCGGGCGGGTCCATCGCGGGCGGGCGCTATCAGCTGCGCGACCTCCTCGGCGAAGGCGGCATGGCCTCGGTCTACCTGGCGTACGACGCCGCACTGGACCGCCAGGTGGCGATCAAGACCCTGCACACCGAACTCGGCCGGGAACAGTCCTTCCGCGAGCGCTTCCGCCGCGAGGCCCAGGCCGTCGCCAAGCTCCAGCACACCAACATCGTGTCGGTCTTCGACACCGGTGAGGACGAGCTGGGCGGCGCGATGATGCCGTACATCGTCATGGAGTACGTGGAGGGCCAGCCGCTCGGCTCGGTGCTGCACACCGACATCCAGCAATACGGCGCGATGCCCGCCGACAAGGCCCTCAAGATGACCGCCGACGTCCTGGCGGCCCTCGAGGTCAGCCACGAGATGGGCCTGGTCCACCGCGACATCAAGCCCGGCAACGTGATGGTGACCAAGCGCGGCGTGGTCAAGGTCATGGACTTCGGCATCGCGCGCGCCATGCAGTCCGGCGTCACCTCGATGACCCAGACCGGCATGGTCGTCGGCACCCCGCAGTACCTCTCGCCCGAGCAGGCGCTGGGCCGGGGCGTCGACGCCCGCTCCGACCTGTACTCGGTCGGCATCATGCTCTTCCAGCTGCTCACCGGCCGGATCCCGTTCGACGCCGACTCGCCGCTCGCCATCGCGTACGCACACGTCCAGGAGGAGCCGGTCGCGCCCTCCACGGTCAACCGGTCCATCCCGCCGGCCGTGGACGCGCTGGTGGCCCGCGCGCTGAAGAAGAACCCGAACGAGCGCTTCCCGAGCGCGGCCGCGATGCGCGACGAGATCGCCCGCATCTCCGCCAGCGGCCAGACCGGCGCGGCCCCGGTGATCACCGGCGGCGGCCCGGTCGCCAGCGGCCAGGGCGTCGGCTCGACGGTCTTCCCGCCGCTGGACGCCTCGGCCCAGCAGGGCTACCAGGGCAGCGTCCAGACGCCGTACCAGGCGAGCCCGTACGGCCCGCCGACGCCGGCCCCGACGCCGCAGCCCTCGTACGGCTACCCGCAGCAGCAGATGCAGCCGCAGGCCCCGATGCCCGCGCAGCACACCCCGCCGCCGTACACGATCTCCCCGAGCGCCCCGACCGGCGGCGGTTCCTCCTCGAACTCCTCGAAGAAGAACACCCCCGTGATCGTCGGCGCGATCGCGGTGGCGGTCCTGGCCGTCGGCGGCCTGGTCACGGCGCTGGTGATGAACGGCGGCGACGACTCGGGCTCGGGCGGCGACAAGAAGGCCTCCGGCGAGAACGTAGCGGGCCACAAGGGCCCGGAGCGCAGCCGCACGCTGGACACCACCAAGTGCACCAGCCCGTCGAAGTCCGCCCTCGACCCGTCGAAGGTCCAGGCGCCCGACTTCACCTACAAGGACATCCTGTCGGTGAAGTCGTGCATCCAGGCGGCGGGCTGGAAGGTCAACACCGAGTCCGTGGACAACGGGCAGTGGGGCCAGGACACGGTGGTGACGCAGTTCCCGGCGGCGGGCGTCGACGTGGACCCGAAGGAAGCCCAGTTCACCCTGACGCTGTCGACGGGCAACCCGCCGCAGCAGTAGGGGGCCGGGTCGGCGGGCACCCGGGTGACGCACCCGGGATGCCCGCTTTGTCGGCTCATGTGACGCTGACTCCATGGCTTCAGGGCTCCGGATCCGGCTCCGGACGCGGCTTCGGACACTCGGCGCGGGCGCCGCGCTGGCGGGCCTGCTACTGGTGACCCCGCCCGCCGCGCCCGCGCACGCCGAGGACCCGCCGCCGCCCGCCGCCCCCTCCGCCCTGGACCAGCGCTTCGCGGGCAACCGGGCGGGGGAGGGCAGGGCCCGGCCGGGCCGCCCGCCGGGGACCCTCCCGTACGTACCGGACGCGTCGGCGCAGCCGATCGCCGACGCGTTCCGCTCGCCGACGCCACCGCCGCCGAGCGCCCAGCCGGCGGTGGCCCGCAAGGTCCAACCGTCCCGCCTGTCCACGACGTCGGACCTACGGGTGCACGTCCTGTCGATGGGCGCGGGCCTGACGCTGACGGGCCTGGGCCTGGGCTTCCTGGCCCTGCGCCTACGCCGCCCATGACACAAATCCATGTCCATCGGTGTCCCGTCCGGGGGTGGATCATCTCTCCCCGGGGGCACAACGTGATGTGAGGCACGTGTGCGAGAGAATGGGCGGCATGGAGATGCCGAGGAACGAACAGTCGCCGGACAGCCCCCACATCCTGGTCGTCGGACAGGACGGCATGGCCATCGGCGGCGGTGACGACGAGTCGCGCGAGGTCCCGGTGACGGAGATGGTCGAACAGCCCGCCAAGGTCATGCGCATCGGCAGCATGATCAAACAGCTTCTGGAAGAAGTACGCGCGGCTCCTCTGGACGAGGCGAGCCGCGTACGCCTGAAGGACATCCACGCCTCCTCGGTCAAGGAGCTGGAGGACGGCCTGGCTCCCGAGCTGGTGGAGGAGCTGGAGCGCCTGTCCCTCCCCTTCACGGACGAGGCGATCCCCTCCGAGGCGGAACTCCGCATCGCCCAGGCCCAGTTGGTGGGCTGGCTGGAAGGCCTCTTCCACGGCATCCAGACGGCCCTGTTCGCCCAACAAATGGCAGCCCGAGCCCAACTGGAACAAATGCGCCGCGCCCTCCCGCCAGGCGCCCCCCACGACGACGAGGACGGGCCGGGGGTTCGATCGGGGCCGTACTTGTAGGAGAGCGGAGGGGCCGGGCCGCAACCGCGGTCCCGGCCCCCCACGATCCCGCTAAGGGGCGCGGGGAACTGCGCGCCCAGCCCCCACCGGCCGGCAGCCACCGAACAAGAGCGGGGCGCAGGGGCGCAGCCCCGCCAGGGGTGCAGGGGGCGGAGCCCCCGCCCAGAGGTCCGGGGACGGAGTCCCCGGGAAACCCCCTTCCCGCACCCACCCCCGCCCCCGGCAGGCCACGCGGCGGAGCCGCAAATTGTCGCAGCGGGAAGGGGCGGGGTGGGGGCTCAAACCACCAGCAAAACCTTCCCCACGTGCCGCCCCGCCTCCAACACCCGATGCCCCTCCGCCGCCGAGGCCATCCCCACCACCCGATCCACAACCGGCCGCACCCGCCCCGCACCAACCAGCGGCCACACATGCTCCCGAACCGCCGCCACGATGGCCGCCTTCTCCACCCCCGGCCGCCCCCGCAGGGTCGTCGCCGTCACAGCCCCCCGCTTGGCCATCAGCGCCCCGAGGTTGAGCTCCCCCTTCACCCCGCCCTGCATCCCGATGACGGCAAGCCGCCCGTTGACCGCCAACGCCCGTACGTTCCGGTCGAGATACTTCGCCCCCATGATGTCGAGGATGACGTCCGCTCCGGCCCCGTCCGTCGCCGCCCGGACCTCCTCCACGAAGTCCTGCTCGCGGTAGTCGATCAGCACGTCCGCCCCCAGCTCCGCGCACCGCGCCAGCTTCTCGGGCCCGCCCGCCGTGACGGCGACCCGCGCCCCCACCGCCTTGCCGAGCTGGGTCGCCATCGTGCCGATCCCACTCGCACCCCCGTGCACCAACAGCGTCTCGCCGGGCCGCAGATGGGCGACCATGAACACGTTGGACCACACCGTCGCGACGGCCTCCGGCAGCGACGCCGCCACCGTCAGCGACACCCCCTCCGGCACCGGCAGCAGCTGCCCCACCGGCACCGCCACCTTCTCCGCGTACCCGCCCCCGCTCAGCAGCGCGCACACCTCGTCGCCCACGGACCACCCGGACACCCCGGGCCCCAGCGCGACGATCCGCCCGGAGCACTCGAGGCCCGGATACGGCGACGCCCCCGGCGGCGGCTCGTAATGCCCCTGCCGCTGCAACACATCCGCACGGTTGACGGCCGCCGCCGCCACCTCGACGAGGACCTCGCCCTCGCCCGCCACCGGATCGGGCACCTCGGCCCAGACCAGCGCTTCGGGACCACCCGGCTCAGGAATCGTGATCGCATGCATGCGGCCGACGCTACTCCGCCGCACCCTCCGAGGCCGCCCCGCCCGCCCGTACGATCGTGATCAGCCGGTCCGTCAGCTGAAGCGGACTGGCCCGTACGTCGTCGTAGGCGAGCAGCCGGTGCCCGCGCAGCACACTGACCGTGAGGTCCTCGGTCTCCCGGACCCCCCGCCCCACCTCGCTCTTCTTCACCGGCCGTTCGACGAGGTCGAGCCCGCTGCCCTGCTGGATCAGATCCTCCATCACCGTGCCCGCGCTGGGGCTGAGCACGGACAGCCCGAGCAGCCGCCCCGCCGCGCTCGCACTCGTGATCACCGCGTCCGCCCCGGACTGCCGCAGCAGCGGCGCGTTCTCCTCCTCCCGCACCGCCGCGACGATCTTCGCCCCCCGGTTGAGCTGGCGTGCCGTCAGCGTGACCAGCACCGCCGTGTCGTCGCGCTGCGTGGCGATCACCACCTGCCGGGCCTTCTGCACCTCGGCCCTGAGCAGCACATCACTGCGCGTCGCGTCCCCGATGACCCCGACGAACCCCTCCGCGTTGGCGGTCTCGATCACCTTCGCACTGGGGTCGACGACCACGACCTGCTCCTTCTTCAGCCCGGTCGCACACAGCGTCTGAATCGCCGAACGGCCCTTCGTCCCGAAGCCGACGACGACGGTGTGGTCTCGCAAGTTCGCCTTCCAGCGGTTGAGCCGCCACTCCTCCCGGGTCCGCTCCGTGAGGACCTCGAGAGTCGTACCGACCAGGATGATCAGAAACAGCACGCGCAGCGGCGTCACCAGCAGGATGTTGCAGAGCCTGGCACTGTCGCTGTACGGAACGATGTCGCCGTAACCCGTCGTGGAGAGCGTGACGGTGGCGTAGTAGGCGGCATCCAGCAGATCCAGGCTGCCGTCGGCGTTGTCGTGGTAGCCGGAACGGTCGATCCACACGATGAACGTGGTCAGCACCAGCACGCCGAGCGCCATCAGCAGCCGCTTGCCGACCTGCCGCAGCGGCCGGTCGACCACCCGGCGCGGCAGCTTCACCCGCCGGGTGACCAGATTCTCGCCCGCCTGCCGGGCAATCGCGTCTTGGCCGGGCAGTTTCACGTGGAACACCGTTCAGTAATGCGTGAGTTGAGGATGAGGGCACGAGGTTTCACGTGAAACACCGCTTGGCAGTACGGGTGTTGAGCCTCCTGTTGAGCTTCTCCGGGTGCCGTTTCACGTGAAACACCATTCGCCTGTACGCGAGTTGGGCATCAGCCGGGTTCGTTTCACGTGAAACACCCTTCCCCCGCTCCGAGTTCCCCCCACGGAAGGTCCAGGACCTCGACCTCCTGACCGGCCCGCGCCCCGCCGGGCGGGACGACCGCCAGCCCGTCCGCCGCCGCGATCCCCCGCAGCATCGCCGGGCCGTTGTAGTGCAGCGGCACGACCCGGTCGCCCCGGTGCACCACGGGCACGAGCCGGGTGTCGTACGGATGCCCGTGCACCTCGTCGCGCAGCGCGGCGGTGTACGGGCCGGTCGCCGCGGCGCCGCCCGCCCGTCCCGCGAGCTCCCGCAGCAGGGGCTCGGCGAGCGTGAGCAGCGCCGAGACGGCAGCGAGCGGGTTGCCCGGCAGCCCCACCAGGTGCTTCCCGGCGGCGATCCGGGCCAGCAGCATCGGGTGCCCGGGGCGGACGGCGACCCCGTCCACCAGCAGCTCGGCCCCCATCGCCCGCAGCACGGGGTGCACATGGTCGACGGGCCCGGCCGCCGTGCCGCCGGTCGTCAGCACCAGGTCGGCCTCCGACCCGGTCACGGCCGCGAACAGCGCCTCGGCGTCGTCCTTGAGCCGCCGTGTGGCGACGACCTCCGCGCCGAGCATGCGCAGCCAGGGCCCCAGCATCGGACCGAGCGCGTCCCGGATCAGCCCCTCGTGCGGCAGCCCCTCGGCCAGCAGCTCGTCGCCGAGAACGAAGATCTCGACACGGGGCCGTGGCACGGTGGACAGCTCGTCGTACCCGGCGGCCGCCGCCAGCCCCAGGACGGCCGGGGTGACCAGCGCGGCGGCGGGCAGCAGTTGGTCGCCGGAGCGGCACTCCTGCCCGCGCGGGCGGATGTCCTGCCCGGTGACGACCTCCCGCTCCGCGTGGAGCAGCGCCTTGGCCTCGTCCGCGTGGGCGTGCTCGCTGCGCAGGACGGCGGTCGCCTCGGCGGGAATGCGCGCCCCGGTGGCGATCCGTACGGCCTCGCCGTCCGCGAGCGGGGCGGGTGCGGCGTGCCCGGCGAGGATGCCGTCGGCCGCGCCCCGGATCCGCCAGGGCCCGGGGCCCGCGACGACCCAGCCGTCCATGGCGGAGGTGTCGAAGGACGGCAGGTCGGTGAGGGCGGCGAGGGGGGCGGCGAGGGTCTCGCCGAGGGCCTGGGCCAGCGGCACTCGATGGCTGCGGCGGGGCGCCGCCTTCCCGGCCGCGACGGCGGTGTCCCTGGCCCGGTGCCAGGGGGCGGCGCGGTGGTGGGGGCGGGGCCCCGGCGCGGGGGCGGGGACGGGAGCACTCACGAGGGCCAGCGCCTCCTCCACCCCGTCGTCGATGGGCGCTGTGAACGGTTCGGCGCCGGTCACGGGTTGAGCTCGTCCTTCTCGGCGGCCCACCGGTTGGCGAGGGCGGCGGCCTTGCGGGCCGCCTCGGCGACGTCGGCGCCCTCCCCGCCCGCCTTGGCGGCCGCGTAGCCGACCAGGAAGGTCGTGAGCGGCGCGGCGGGCCGGGCCACGCCGTGGGCGGCGTCCCTGGCCAGGTCGAGCAGCACGCCGGTGTCGACGTCCAGGTCGATGCCGAGTTCGTCCTTGACTGCGGTGATCCATTCGTCCAGCACGTTCCCATGCTCCCTGATCCGGGCGCGGGCCGCCGCGATGTCCTCCCAGGTGTCGCAGTCGAACGAGGCGAGGGGCTGGGGGGCGGGGAGGTGGGCGAGGTCGAGTTCCCGGGTCAGCAGCCGCAGCGGGAGCCCGCCGAGGCCTCCGTGTTCGGCGGCGAGGAGGGCGAGTTCGCGGCGGAGCGGCTCGGCCCGGTAGACGGCGACGAGCGGCTGCGCCCGCCCGCTCTCGTCGACGCACAGGACGCCTTCGTGCCCGCCCGCGCCGAGCGTGTCGAGGAGGCCCGCGACGGTGGGTTCGCCCAGGAAGGGCAGGTCGGCGGAGAGTGCGAGCACCGAGGGGGCGGTGGTCAGCCTGAGTCCCGCGTCGAGCGCGGCGAGGGGCCCGCCGCCGGCCGGCTCCTCCCGCGTCCACACCACGGGCCGCGCCGTGGTCCGGCGCCCTCCGACCACGACGGTAACCCCGGCCCCGGTGCAGGCGGCGAGCACCCGGTCGAGCAGCGCCCTGCCCCCCACCCGCACCCCGGGCTTGTCCGCCCCGCCGAGCCGCCGCGCGGCCCCTCCGGCGAGCACGATGGCGTCATAGGGGGTCGTCATCCCAGCAGTATGGGGCGCCCGGGGTGCGACGGGCATCGCCCGGGGTGCGGGGGGGGCATCACGCCCGGGACGCCGGGGCATGGCACCTGGAGCACCGGTTCCTCACGCCTGGGGCACCGAGGCGTCGCCCCTGGCGTACCAGCGCGTGAGGGGTACCGGCGCCCCGGTACCCCTACCCCGCTACAGCGACCGCAGCAGCACCGCCGGCTGCTCCACGCAGTCCGCCACGTACCGCAGGAAGCCGCCCGCCGTGCCGCCGTCGCACACCCGATGGTCGAAGGTCAACGACAGCTGGACGACCTGACGCACGGCCAGCTCGCCCTGGTGCACCCACGGCTTGGGGACGATCCGGCCCACGCCGAGCATGGCCGCCTCGGGGTGGTTGATGATCGGCGTCGATCCGTCCACCCCGAACACTCCGTAGTTGTTCAGCGTGAAGGTGCCGCCGGTCAGGTCACCGGGGGTCAGCGTGCCCGCCCGGGCCGCCTCGGTCAGCCGCGCGAACTCCTCGCTGAGCGACGCCGCGCTGCGCGCCTGCGCGTCCCGGACGACCGGTACGACCAGGCCCCGCTCGGTCTGGGCGGCGAAGCCCAGGTGCACGGCGGGCAGTCGCACGATCTCCCGCGCCGCCGTGTCCACCGTCGAGTTGAGCTCGGGGTAGCGGTCGAGGGCGGCCGTGCAGATCCGGGCCAGCAGGGCCAGTACGGAGATCTTCGGGCCGCCCACCGCGTTCATCGCGGCCCGCGCCGCCATGAGTTCGGTGGCGTCCGCGTCGACCCAGCACGTGGCGTCCGGGATCTCGGTCCGGCTGCGCGACAGCTTGTCGGCGACCGCGCCCCGTATCCCGCGCAGCGGTATCCGCGTCCCAGCGGTGGCAACACCGGCCGCCACCGGCACGGTCGCGGCCGTCGCCGGTTCGGCCTCCGCCCGCAGCGCCGACTCCACGTCGGAGCGCAGGATCAGCCCGTCGGGCCCGGAACCGGTGAGCCCGCGCAGGTCCACCCCGTTCTCCCGGGCCAGCTTCCGTACGAGCGGTGAGATGACGGCCACGGGGCCATCGGCCGCCGCAGCGGGCGCGGACCCGCCTGTGGCCGTCGTGGCGGCGACGCGCGCGTGGCCGGGCGCGGCGGCCGCCGGGGGTCCGGACGGCGTCACCGGCGCGGTGGCGGGCGGTGCGCCCACCGGCGCCGGGCGCACCCGGCGCCGCCGCCGTACGGCCTCCCCCGTCCCGTAGCCGACCAGCACATTGCCCGAGTACTCCGACGACTCGGCATCGGCGGCCTCGGGCGCGCCGACGGCGACGGTCAGCAGGGGCGCGCCGACGGGCAGTTCCGTGCCCTCCTCGCCGAACCGCGCCGTCACCACGCCCCCGTAGGGGCACGGCACCTCCACCATCGCCTTGGCGGTCTCGACCTCGACCACCGGCTGGTCGATGGCCACGACGTCGCCCACCGCCACCAGCCAGCGCACGATCTCCGCCTCGGTGAGGCCCTCGCCGAGGTCCGGCAGCTTGAATTCCAGGACCTTGGGCATCAGCTCTCCGCCTCCCACTGGAGCCGCGCCACCGCGTCCAGGACCCGGTCCACGCCCGGCAGGTGGTGCTTCTCCAGCATCGGCGGCGGGTACGGGATGTCGAACCCGGCGACGCGCAGCACCGGCGCCTCCAGGTGGTGGAAGCAGCGCTCGGTGACCCGGGCCGCTATCTCGCCGCCGGGACCGCCGAAACCGGTCGACTCGTGGACGACGACCGCCCGGCCGGTGCGCCGCACCGAGGCGCACACCGTCTCGTCGTCGAAGGGCACCAGGGAGCGCAGGTCGACGACCTCCAGGTCCCAGCCCTCGGCGGTGGCCGCCTCGGCCGCCTCCAGGCAGACCGGGACGGACGGTCCGTAGGTGATCAGGGTGGCGCTGCGGCCGGGGCGGCGGACGACCGCCTTGCCGATCGGCGCCACCTCGGTGGGCGCGTCCGGCGACCACTCGGCCTTCGACCAGTAGAGCCGCTTGGGCTCCAGGAAGACGACCGGGTCGTCGGAGGCGATGGCCGCGCGCAGCAGTCCGTACGCGTCCTCGACGGTGGCGGGCGTGACCACGTGCAGGCCCGGGGTCGCCATGTAGTAGGCCTCGGAGGAGTCGCTGTGGTGCTCCACCCCGCCGATCCCGCCCCCGTACGGCACCCGCACCACCAGCGGCATCCCCATGGAGCCGGCCGTGCGGTTGCGCATCCGGGAGACGTGGCTGATCAGCTGCTCGAACGCCGGGTAGGCGAACGCGTCGAACTGCATCTCCACCACGGGCCGCAGCCCGTACATCGCCATGCCGACCGCCGTGCCGAGGATCCCGGCCTCGGCGAGCGGGGTGTCGGTGCAGCGGTCCTCGCCGAACTCCTTGGCGAGGCCGTCGGTGATCCGGAAGACCCCGCCGAGCGCGCCCACGTCCTCTCCGAGGACATGGACCGTGGGGTCCTCGGCCATCGCGTCGCGCATGGCGCGCTGCAGCGCCTGCGCCATGGTGGCGGGCTTGGCCGCGACCGTGGTCATCGCTCCCCCTCGTCCTCGTCCTGGTGCGCCGCCAGCTCGGCCCTCAGCTGGGCCTCCTGTTCGCGCAGCTGGGCCGTCTTCTCGGCGTAGACGTGCGCGAAGAGGTCCATGGGGTCGAGCTCCGCGTCCGCGTTCATCCGCTCGCGCAGGGCGGCGGCCATCGTCTCCGCGGCCTCGGCCGCGGCTTCCTTCGCGCTGTCGTCGAGGAATCCGCGGCTGGTCAGCTCGGCCTCCAGGAGCTGGATCGGGTCGTGGTCGCGCCACGCCTCCACCTCGGCGTCCACCCGGTAGCGGGTGGCGTCGTCGGCGTTGGTGTGGGCCTCGATCCGGTAGGTCACGGCCTCGATCAGCGTGGGGCCCCCGCCTCGGCGGGCGCGCGCGACGGCGTCGGCCAGCACCTCGTGGACCGCCGCCGCGTCGTTGCCGTCGACCAGCCGGCCCGGCATCCCGTACCCGACGGCCTTGTGGGCGAGGGAGGGGGCCGCGGTCTGCTTGGCCAGCGGCACCGAGATCGCGAAGCCGTTGTTCTGCACAAGGAAGACGACCGGGGCCTGCCAGACGGCCGCGAAGTTCAGCGCCTCGTGGAAGTCGCCCTCGCTGGTGCCGCCGTCGCCGACCATGGCGAGCGCCACCACGTCGTCGCCCTTGAGGCGGGCGGCGTGCGCCAGGCCCACCGCGTGCGGGAGCTGGGTGGCGAGGGGGGTGCACAGGGGGGCGATGCGGTGCTCGTGCGGGTCGTACCCGGTGTGCCAGTCGCCGCGCAGCAGGGTAAGGGCCTGTACGGGGTCGAGTCCGCGGGCGACGGCGGCGAGGGTGTCCCGGTAGCTCGGGAAGAGCCAGTCCTGCTCCTGGAGCACCAGCGCGGCCGCGACCTCGCAGGCCTCCTGGCCGGTGGAGGACGGGTAGACCGCGAGGCGGCCCTGCTTGGTGAGGGCGGTGGCCTGCGCGTTGTACCGCCGGCCGCGGATCAGCTCCGCGTACAGCCGCAGCATCAGGGCGCGGTCGAGCGGGGCGTCCGTGCCGAGCACGCGGTACGGCTCGGGGTCCGGGAGCAGCGGGGCGGGGTCGGTGCGGGGCCTCCAGGCAGGGGGAGGGGTGGGCCGGTAGGCGGCGGCACCGGCACCGGGCAGCTCTTGGACCGTCATGACGAAGCACCTCCTCGTGGGAGCGGGAAGGAGGCACGACAGTGTGATGCGCCTCACCTACCGATTGTTCGGTCGAGAGCGCATTTTGGCTACAGGCACCGCGAGCCTGTGGACAAACGGTTCTGCACAGCCTGGGATAGAGACAGGTCGTCCATGCTAGGGAGGCGGGGGGACATGGCAGCTGAACAAATGGCTGACGAGGGCCAGGGCATCCAGGGCGCGGCGGCGCGGCCGCTGGACGCCGTCGACCGCGACATCCTGCGCATGCTCCAGACCGACGGCCGCGCGTCGATACGCTCCGTGGCCGAGCGGGTGCACGTCTCGCGCGCCAACGCCTACGCCCGGATCAACAGGCTTCTTGACGACGGAGTGATCCGCGGCTTCACCGCGCGCGTGGACCATGAGAGGGCGGGCCAGGGCGCGTCCGCGTACATCACGCTGAAGATCGTGCAGAACTCGTGGCGCACGGTCCGCGAACAGCTCCAGGCGCTGCCGGGCGCCGCGCACATCGCCCTGGTCAGCGGGGACTTCGACGTGCTGCTGCTGGTGCACTCGCCGGACAACCGGGCGCTGCGCGAACTGGTCCTGACCAAGCTCCAGTCGATCCCCGAGGTGCTGTCCACACGGACGCTGCTGGTCTTCGAGGAGACCGACCTGGACCCGGGCCCCGGCACGCCGTAGGGCGGGGGCCGCGGCCCCCGCCGTCAGATGAGGTGGAGCCGCGTCACGGGTGGGTGCGCAGCCCGTCGAAGGCCAGGTGGACGATCGCCTCGGTGACCTGGGCGCGCTCGGCCTCCCCGTCGCGCTGCGGCCGGTACCACTCCACCAGGGAGTTGACCATGCCGAACAGCAGCCGGGTCGCCAGGCGTATGTCCACGTCGGAGCGGAGGTCGCCGTCGGCCGCCGCGGCCTTGAGCAGGTCGGAGACGCGCTGGTCGAACTCCCGGCGGCGCTCCATCGCCCAGCGCTCGGTCTTGGTGTTGCCGCGCACCCGCAGCAGCAGCGTGACGTACGGCAGCTCCGCCATCAGCACCTCGACCGTACGTCTGGTGACGTACTCGACCCGCTCGATCGGCCGCCCGCGCGTGGCGCCCGGCTCGTCCAGGACGGCGAACAGGCCGTCGATGGCGCGGCTGACGGCCCGCCGCAGCAGTTCCTCCTTGCCGGACACATGGTGGTAGATCGACGACTTGGAGATGCCGGCCGCCTTGGACAGGTGCTCCATGGACGTGCCGTCGTAGCCGCGCTCGTTGAAGACCTGCACGGCCACCGTGAGCAGGGTCTCGGGGGTGTACGTGTCGCGCTTGGCGGTGGTCATGAGGCGGTCTCCTCGCCGTTGCTGTACGACTGCCGGTAGAGGGCGAGCGAGGGCGCGTACCGCCCGGTGGGGCAGCGCTCGTGCATCGCCGACAGCAGGTCGTACGCCCAGTCCTGACCGAGCCTGCGGCTCCACTCGACGGGTCCGAGCGGGTAGTTGACGCCCAGGCGCATCGCGGTGTCGACGTCCTCGGGCGTGGCCACGCCCCGGGCGACCGCGTCGGCCGCGAGGTCGGCGAGCATCGCGACGGTACGGGCGACGATCATGCCGGGGACGTCCCCGATGACGCTGACCTTCTTGCCGAGCTTCTGGAACAGGCCCACGGCCTCGCTCACCGCGCGCGTGGAGGTGTCCTCGCTCCCCGACAGCGCGATGCGGGTCGCGCCCCGGTAGTCGAGGGCGAGGTCGAAGTAGACGACGTCCGCGTACTCGACGGAGGTGCGGCCGTCGGCCGGGACGAGCTGGCCGTCGCCCGGCAGCCCGATGTAGGGGCCGCCCGACTCGACGGTCTTCACCTCGATGCCGGCCTCGCGCATCATCGCGACGAGCTCGGCGGCGGGCCCGAGGTCGCCGACGACCGTGACGGCGGCGGGCGCCTCGGCGGGGTCGGCGGTGTGCGGTTCAGGCTTCACCGCGCCGTCCCCGTACGCGTACCAGCCGCGGCCGCTCTTGCGGCCGTGCAGGCCCGATTCGACGAGCCTGCGCTGGGCCAGCGAGGGGGTGAACTTGGGGCTCTGGAAGAAGGACTCCCACACCGAGCGGGTGACGGCCTCGTTGACGTCCTGGCCGATGAGGTCGGTCAGCTCGAAGGGGCCCATGGCGAAGCCGCCGCTCTCGCGCAGGACGGCGTCGATGGTGGCGGGGTCGGCGCCGCGCTCCTCGTACACGGCGAAGGCCTCCGCGTAGAAAGGCCTGGCGATGCGGTTGACCAGGAAGCCCGGGGTGTCGGCGCAGCGCACCGGCGTCTTGCCCCACGCCTTGGCCGTCTCGTACGCGCGCGTGGCGGCCGCCTCCTCGGTCGCGAAGCCGGAGACGACCTCGACCAGGGGGAGCAGCGGCGCCGGGTTGAAGAAGTGCAGCCCGACGAAGCGGCCCGGGTGGCGCAGGGCGCCCGCGACCGCGGTGACGGACAGGGAGGAGGTGTTGGTGGCGAGCAGGCAGTCCTCGGCGACGATCTCCTCGATCGCCGCGAACAGCTCCCGCTTGACGTCGAGTTGTTCGAGGACCGCCTCGACGACCAGCGCGGCGTCCGCGAGCTCGGTCAGCTCCTCGGCCGGGTGCAGCCGGGCGAGTGCCGCGTCGCGCTCGCCCGACGCGATCCGGCCTTTCTCGACGAGCCGCTCCAGCCGGGCCGCGACGGCGGCCGCGGCCTCCCGCGCCCGGCCCGGGACGGCGTCGTACAGCCGCACGGGGTGCCCGGCGACCAGGGCAACCTGGGCGATGCCCTGGCCCATGGTCCCGGTGCCGACGACGGCGACTGCGCGGTCCGGCCCGACGGCGGAGCTCTGTTCGATGGCGGTCATGACGCGATCCTCCCCGATGAGTTGTCCACAGGTTCGACAGACCCCCTTGTCCCGACCGATCGTTCGGTTACTCTAACTCTGTCCGCCCGTCCCTGCCCAGCTCGACGAGGAGTAGGTCCGTATGGCCGCCCAGCTCAGCCCGCAGCAGCTCACCGAGACCCACCGGACCACGCTCGACCAGGCCCTGGAAGCGATCCGCACGCGTGCGTACTGGTCGCCCCACCCCGAGCACCCCAAGGCGTACGAGAACGACGGCAAGGCCGCCTTCGACGCCCTGCTCGGCACCCGGCTCGACCTGGACCAGCCCGGCACCGACGACTGGACGGGAGCGGAAGTCTCCCCGTACGGCACCGAGTTGGGCGTCACCTACCCGCACCCCGACCTGGACGTGCTGCTGCCCGCGATGAAGGCCGGCATGGGCGCCTGGCGCGAGGCCGGGCCCGAGCTGCGCGCCCTGGTCTGCCTGGAGATCATCTCCCGTATCTCCGCCCGCACCCCGGAGCTGGCGCACGCCGTCATGCACACCAGCGGCCAGGCCTTCATGATGGCGTTCCAGGCGGGCGGCCCGCACGCCCAGGACCGCGGCCTGGAGGCAGTGGCGTACGCGTACCAGGAGCAGACCCGCACCCCCTCGGACGCGGCGCACTGGTCCAAGCCGCAGGGCAAGCGCGACCCGCTGGAGCTCACCAAGAACTTCATTCCCACCGCGCGCGGCATCGCCCTGATGATCGGCTGCAACACCTTCCCGACGTGGAACGGCTACCCGGGCCTGTTCGCCTCGCTGGCCACCGGCAACCCGGTCCTGGTCAAGCCGCACCCGCGCGCGGTGCTGCCGCTCGCCCTGACCGTCCAGATCGCGCGTGCGGTCCTGGCGGAGGCGGGCTTCGACCCGAACCTGGTGGCGCTGGCCGCCGAGCGGCCCGGCGAGGGCATCGCCAAGACGCTGGCCGTCCGCCCCGAAATCAAGATCATCGACTACACGGGTTCGACCGCCTTCGGCGACTGGCTGGAGGCCAACGCCCGCCAGGCGCAGGTCTACACCGAGAAGGCCGGCGTCAACACGGTCGTGGTGGACTCCACCGACGACTACAAGGGCATGCTCTCCAACCTGGCGTTCTCGCTGTCCCTCTACAGCGGCCAGATGTGCACCACCCCGCAGAACCTGCTGATCCCCCGCGACGGCATCAGCACGGACGCGGGAGCCAAGTCCTACGACGAGGTGGTGGCCGACCTCGCCGCCTCGGTCGGCGGCCTGCTCGGCGACGACGCGCGCGCCAACGCGATCCTGGGCGCGCTGGTCAACCCGGACGTGAAGACCCGCCTGGAGGCCGCCGCCGGGCTCGGCGAAGTCGCCCTGGCCTCACGGGAGATCGCCAACCCGGACTTCCCGGACGCGGTGGTGCGCACCCCGGTCATCGTCAAGCTGGACGGCGCCAAGCCGGACGCGGAGGCGGCCTACCTGTCGGAGTGCTTCGGCCCGGTCTCGTTCGCCGTGGCGGTCGACTCCACGGCGGGAGCGGTGGAGCTGCTGCGCCGCACGGTCCGCGACAAGGGCGCCATGACGGTCGGCGCGTACACGACGTCGCAGGAGGTGGAGCGCGCGGTCGAGGATGTCTGCCTGGAGGAGTCGGCCCAGCTGTCGCTGAACCTGACGGGCGGGGTCTACGTCAACCAGACGGCCGCGTTCTCCGACTTCCACGGCTCGGGCGGCAACCCGGCGGCGAACGCGGCACTGTGCGACGGCGCGTTCGTGGCCAACCGCTTCCGGGTGGTGGAGGTCCGCCGCCAGGCCTGACACGCGCGTACCGGACCCGGCGCCCTCACCTCGGAGCGCCGGGTCCGGACCCGCGGCTTCAGAGCGCCGGGTCCGGGATGGTGGCGTAGCGCTGCACCCAGGCATGCATCGCGATCGCGGCCGCCGCGCCCGCGTTGATCGACCGGGTCGAGCCGAACTGGGCGATCGAGCACACCGCCGAGGCGTGCTCGCGCGCCTGCTCGGTGAGGCCCGGCCCCTCCTGCCCGAACAGCAGCACACACCGCCGGGGCAGCACCGTGCGCTCCAGCGGCACGGCGCCCGGCAGGTTGTCGATCCCGATGATCGGCAGCCCCTCGGCGGCCGCCCACTTCGTCAGCGACTCGGTGTCCGGGTGGTGGCGGACGTGCTGGTAGCGGTCGGTGACCATCGCGCCGCGCCGGTTCCAACGCCGCCGCCCCACGATGTGGATCTCCTTCGCCAGGAAGGCGTTGGCGGTCCGTACGACGGAACCGATGTTGAAGTCGTGGCCCCAGTTCTCCACCGCCACATGGAAGTCGTGGCGGCGGGTGTCCAGGTCCGCGACGATCGCCTCGCGCGTCCAGTAGCGGTACGCGTCGACGACATTGCGCCGGTCGCCGTGCGCGAGCAGCTCCGGGTCGTACCGCTCCCCCTGCGGCCAGGGCAGCGGGTGCGGCCCGACACCGACCTCGGGCGAGTAGCCCTCGTCGTACTGAAGCGGCTCCTCGGCCGGGGCATCGGCGGAAGGGGACGGGCGGGGACTGGTCTCGCTGCTCACGCCACGAGCGTACGGGGCCGCTGCTCCTCGTCCGCACACCGCTGCGGGGCCACCCGTGCCGCCAGCCGCTCCCGCAGCCGCCCGACACGGCCGCCCAGCCACCGCAGGAAGCCGGTGGGCAGGAACACCGCGTCCGCCGCGATCATCGCGAGCGAGAAGAACGGCAGCCCGAGCAGCAGCGCGATGCCCGCGTGCTCCAGCATCATCGCCACCAGCAGGACGTTCTTGACCCGCCGGTTGAAGAGCGTGAACGGGAACGCCACCTGGACGGCGACCGTTCCATAGGTGAGCAGCATGACGATCAGGCCGCTGCCGCCGAGGATGTCCGACAGGGCGGGCCAGGGCGAGAAGTAGTCCAGGTGCAGCGGGTAGTAGAGCGCGGTGCCGTCCTGCCAGCGCGAACCCTGGATCTTGTACCAGCCGGCGGTCGCGTAGATCAGACAGACCTCGGCCATGATCACGACCATGGTGGCGTTGTGCGCGAGGTTGGCGACGACATCGAGCAGAGCGCGCGGATCGCCCTGGGCGTACCGCCCGGCCGCCCACCACAGCGCCTGCACCACCCACAGACCCCAGAAGATCAGCAGCCAGCCGCCACCGGCGTCACCGAGCAGGGTGACGCCGGCGAGGGCGACCCCGAGGACGGCCCACAGCACGATCCCCACCCGGTCCGGCACCGGCTCGCCGGACTCGGCGGCGCGGGCGGCGGCCCGCTCGCGGCGCCGCGCGTCCAGCGACCAGACCTGGCCGCAGCGGGTGAGCACCAGATAGATCGCCATGAGGTGGATGACGTTGTCACCGCCGTCCCCCATGAAGACGGACCGATTCTGCAGCGAAAGGACACCCACCATGAACAGCACGGACATGGTGCGGGTGCGCCACCCGAGCATCAGCAGCGCGCTGGAGAGCACGGCGACGGCGTACACGACCTCGAACCAGAGCGTGCTGTCCGTCCACAGCAGCGCCGTGAAGGCGTGGTTGCCGGAGACGAGCCGCTGGGCCATGTCCCAGCTCCACGGCCCGTCGGGGCCGTACAGCTCACGGCGGTGCGGCAGCTCGCGCAGCAGGAAGAGCAGCCAGGTCGCGGAGAAGCCGATACGGACGACGGCGCTCTGGTACGGCCCGAGCGCGGCGCCCGTGACCCGGCGCAGGGCCTGGGCGGGCTTGGACTCGGCGACAGGGGCGGGGGCGGAGACGGGGGGCGTGTGGGGTGCTTGGTGCTCAAGGGATGCGTGCCATCCCTGTGACTCGTGGGGTGCACGCGGCGCACAAGGCTGCGCGCCCGGAGCCTCGCCGGTCGCCTCGCTCGTCGTCGTGCCCCTCACCGACCCGCTCACCGCCTCACTCATGGGCTCGCTCATGGATTCGCTCATCGACTCGTTCATCGACTCGTTCATCGGCCCGCCTCCGTCCGCGCGTCGGCGGAACCGGCGCCGGCCGGGAGATCGGCGGGGGTCACGGTCCACCAGGGGACGACCCGGTAGTACGGCCGGGTGTCGATCTTCTCGTCGCTCCACCGCGGAGCCTTCACGGACGTCGTCACGGACCTGACCTGTACACGCTCGACGGTCCCGCCGTCACGCCGCGCGCCGAGGCGGAGCATCACGATCCGGTGGATGTAGCGGTCGGAGAGCTCGCCGCGCAGGCCGTTGGGCTTGTTGTCGTCGGTGTGGGAGTTGATGAAGAACTCCCAGCCCCGGCGCAGCTCGTTCTGCTGGGTGTGGCTCGGCAGCGGGTTGCCGCGGATGCCGGAGCCGTCCCCGGCGGACAGGTCGATCCAGCCGGTCGTCTTGCGGGTCCCGTCCGCCATGCGGATCTCGGCGCGTGCCTGGACCGCGATGTTCTGCTGGAGTGGATTGGGAGCGAAGAGCTTCCAGTTCTGCTCGAACTCGGGATAGATCCAGTCGTCGACGACCTTGCCGTGCTGCTTGGTGACCGTGTTCGACGGCGCGACGTGCAGGAACACCATGGCGATGTGGACGAGCCCCACCACGGCGACACCGGCCAGCGCGAGCGCGGCCGCCACCTGGTACGGGAGCGAGAGCCCGGCGATACCGCGCCCGGGGACGCCGGGTGCGGGGGACTCGTGAGCCGTGATGGCCGCGGAGGCGGGGGCGGACACGCCGTGCGCGGGGGCGGGCGTGTTCGAGGCGTCGGGAGCGGGCGTGGCCGAGGCGCCAGGCGCGGAGGCGGGTGCGTCCGGCGTGCCGAAAGCGAAGGCGGATGCGTCCGGCGCACCGGTCGGGTTCACGTCTTCGCTGGTCGGAGTGGGTGCGGCAGCACCAGGGGCGGTTTGCGGGCCGCTGTCGGCGGCGTCGGGCCCGGGCCGCCGGGCCTGCTCCTCCCTGCCCGGCACGTCCTTCTCGTCGTACGAATCCATCCCGCCCCGATCCCGGTCGGCTCCACTGGGTTATCCACAGGGTTGACACCCTACGGGCCGCCGACTCACCATTGAAGTCAATGAACCGAACGATCGGTCGGGAGCGAGTGGCCCGGCGGACGGCCCGGAATCGACAGCTCGGCAGGGGGCTCGGATGACGGCAGTGACCGCGGAGACCGGCACCAACAAGCACGGCTCACCAGCGGCGGACGAGAAGGACGCGTCGGCATACGCGGCGGCGTTCGACGCCGCCGTGGCCGCCGACGAGCGCATCGAGCCGCGCGACTGGATGCCCGAGGCCTACCGGGCCTCGCTGGTCCGCCAGATAGCGCAGCACGCCCACTCCGAGATCATCGGCATGCAGCCCGAGTCCAACTGGATCACCCGCGCGCCCTCACTGCGCCGCAAGGCGATCCTCATGGCGAAGGTGCAGGACGAGGCGGGCCACGGGCTGTATCTCTACAGCGCGGCGGAAACCCTCGGCGTCAGCCGCGACGAGCTGCTCGACAAGCTCCACTCGGGCCGCCAGAAGTACTCGTCGATCTTCAACTACCCCACCCTGACCTGGGCCGACGTCGGCGCCATCGGCTGGCTCGTGGACGGCGCCGCCATCACCAACCAGGTCCCCCTCTGCCGCTGCTCCTACGGGCCGTACGCACGGGCGATGGTCCGCGTCTGCAAGGAGGAGTCCTTCCACCAGCGCCAGGGGTACGAACTGCTCCTCGCCCTCTCCCAGGGCACCCCGGAACAGCACGCGATGGCGCAGGACGCGGTGGACCGCTGGTGGTGGCCCTCGCTGATGATGTTCGGCCCGCCCGACGACGAGTCGTCCCACTCGGCGCAGTCCATGGCCTGGAAGATCAAGCGGCACTCGAACGACGAGCTGCGCCAGCGCTTCGTCGACATCTGCGTCCCCCAGGCCGAGGCCCTCGGCCTCACCCTCCCCGACCCCGACCTGCGGTGGAACGAGGAGCGGGGACACCACGACTTCGGGGCCATCGACTGGACCGAGTTCTGGGACGTCCTCAAGGGCAACGGACCCTGCAACGAACAACGGCTCACCCAGCGGCGCCGAGCCCACGAGGAAGGCGCCTGGGTCCGCGACGCGGCCGCCGCGTACGCGACCAAGCAGCACAACAACGGGGAGGCAACGGCATGACCGCACACGACTGGCCGCTGTGGGAGGTATTCGTGCGCTCGCGCCGCGGACTGTCCCACACCCACGCCGGAAGCCTGCACGCCCCGGACGCGCAGATGGCGCTGCGCAACGCGCGCGACCTGTACACCCGACGGTCCGAAGGCGTCTCCATCTGGGTGGTGCCCTCCACCGCCGTCACCGCCTCCTCCCCCGACGAGAAGGACTCCTTCTTCGAACCGGCCGGCGACAAGCCCTACCGCCACCCGACCTTCTACGAGATCCCGGAAGGGGTGAAGCACCTGTGACGACCCCGGCCCCCACTCCGACCACGGAGAAGACGGCGGACACGTCCGCGACCGCGGCCGCGCTGGCCCTCGGCGACGACGCGCTGGTGCTCTCGCACCGGCTGGGGGAGTGGGCCGGACACGCCCCCGTCCTCGAAGAGGAAGTGGCCCTCGCCAACATCGCACTCGACCTGCTCGGCCAGGCCCGCGTCATGCTCTCCCTCGCCGGCGACGAGGACGAACTGGCCTATCTGCGCGAGGAACGGGCCTTCCGCAACCTCCAGCTGGTCGAACAGCCCAACGGCGACTTCGCCCACACCATCGCCCGCCAGCTCTACTTCTCGACCTACCAGAAGCTGCTCTACGGACAGCTCGCCACCGGCGACAGCGAACTCGCCGGGCTCGCCGCCAAGGCGGTCAAGGAAGTCGCCTACCACCAGGACCACGCCGAACAGTGGACCCTGCGCCTGGGCGACGGCACCGAAGAGAGCCACCGGCGGATGCAGCGCGCCTGCGAAGCGCTGTGGCGGTTCACCGGAGAGATGTTCCAGCCCGTTGACGGCGTCGACATCGACTGGCAGGACACCGAGCGGACCTGGCTCGCCTCCGTCACCTCGGTGCTGCGACAGGCCACCCTCACCGTCCCCGAAGGCCCCAGGACCGGCGCCTGGGCCGCCGGAGCCGGCCGCCAGGGCCTGCACACCGAACCGTTCGGACGGATGCTCGCCGAAATGCAGCACCTGCACCGCAGCCACCCGGGGGCGACATGGTGACCGGCACGGCCGCGGCCACGGCCGCCATGACACCGCTGGAACAGGAACTGGCCCGGCTCGCCGGATCCGTCCCCGACCCCGAGCTGCCCGTCCTCACCCTGGAGGAACTCGGCGTCCTGCGCGGAGTCCACCTGGACAGCCCCGGCAAGGTCACCGTCCAGCTGACCCCCACCTACACCGGCTGCCCCGCCATAGAGGCGATGACCGCCGACATCGAACAGGTACTGCACGAGAACGGAATCCCGGACGTCTCGGTCGTCCGGGTGCTCTCCCCCGCCTGGTCGACCGACGACATCAGCGCCGAAGGCCGCCGCAAACTGGCCGAGTTCGGGATAGCGCCACCCCGGCCCCACACCGCCGAGGGACCCGTCGCCCTCACCCTCTCCGTGCGCTGCCCCCACTGCGGCTCCACCGACACCGAGCTGCTGAGCCGGTTCTCCTCCACGGCGTGCAAGGCCCTGCGCCGCTGCGTGGCCTGCCGCGAACCGTTCGACCACTTCAAGGAGTTGTAGATGTTCCATCCACTCCGGGTGAGTGAAGTCGAACGGCTCACGGACGACTCGGTGACCGTCACCTTCGACGTGCCGCCCGACCTGCGCGAGGCCTACCGGCACCGCCCCGGCCAGCACCTCGCGCTGCGTCGCATCGTGCAGGGCCAGGAGATCCGCCGTACGTACTCGATCTGCGCGCCCGCCGTCGAACAGCCCGGCACGCCGGTCCTGCGCGTCGGCATCCGCCTCGTCGAAGGCGGCGAGTTCTCCACGTACGCCTTCAAGGAACTCACCGTCGGCGACGTCGTCGACGTCATGGAGCCGATGGGCCGCTTCATCCTGGAGCCCCGCGCCGGATACTTCGTGGCCGTCGTCGGCGGCAGCGGCATCACCCCGGTGCTGTCCATCGCCACCACCCTGCTGGAGCGGGAGCCCGAAGCCCGCTTCTGCCTCATACGCAGCGACCGCACGGTGTCGTCCACCATGTTCCTGGAAGAGACGGCGGACCTGAAGGACCGCTTCCCCGACCGGTTCCAGCTGGTCACCGCGCTCTCCCGGGAAGAGCAGCAGTCCGGCCTGCCCTCCGGACGGCTCGACCATGAGCGGCTGACGGCGCTGCTGCCCGCGCTGCTCCCCGTGGAGGAGGTCGACGGCTGGTACCTGTGCGGACCGTTCGGCCTGGTCCAGGGCGCCGAGCGGGCCCTGCGCGAGCTGGGCGTCGCACGCGGCCGCATCCACGAGGAGATCTTCCACGTCGACGAGGCCCCCGCGCAGAGCACCGCGGCCGCCTCGGCCCCGGCGCACGCCACGCTGACCGCAACGCTCCACGGCCGCTCCGGCACCTGGCCGGTCCAGGACGGCGAGAAGCTCCTGGACACGGTGCTGCGAGCCCGCTCGGACGCCCCGTACGCCTGCAAGGGCGGGGTGTGCGGCACCTGCCGCGCGTTCCTGGTCTCGGGCGAGGTGCGCATGGACCGCAACTTCGCCCTGGAGGAGGACGAGACCGAGGCGGGCTACGTACTGGCCTGCCAGTCGCACCCTGCGACGAAGGAAGTGGAGCTGGACTTCGATCGGTGAGGTGGGGGTTGGGGGAGGGGTGGGGCGGGGGTGGGCGGGGGGAGGGGAAGCCCCCCAAAGTTCTGCTCATCGGGCGGCACCAGCCATTCCCATCCGCTAGAACCTGTTCTATCTTGACGGTCCGTCAGATTCGGTGCGCCGGGAGGACAGTTCTGTGGACTTCACCTTCACCGAGGAGCAGCAGGCGGCCGTCGAGGCGGCGAAGGCGGTCTTCTCAGGAGTCTCGCCCGACGCCGTGCCGAGCCCCGCGCTTACTCAGGGCGCGGTGGCCGAGGAGTTCGACCGCCCGCTGTGGGGCAAGCTCGCCGAGTCGGACCTGCTGAGCCTGGCCATCGACCCCCAGTACGGCGGGGCGGGCCTCGACACGATCGCCCTCTGCCTGGTGCTGCGCGAGTCCGCGAAGGTGCTGGCCCGGGTGCCGCTGCTGGAGAGCAGCGCGGTGGCGATGGCTGTACAACGTTACGGGGACGCCGAGTTGGCCCGTGAGCTGCTTCCCGCCGCAGGGCTGGGCGAGCTGGTCTTCACCGTCGGGGCCAACGGCCGCACCGGCCACGACCCCGCCGAACTCGCGGTCACGGCACGGCAGGAGAGCGGCGACGGCGGCTGGATCCTCGACGGGGTGCAGACCGGAGTGCCCTGGGCGCAGCACGCGGACCGCATAGCCGTGCCCGCGCACACCGGGGAAGGCCGCTCCGTACTCGCGCTGGTCCCCCGCGTCCACGACGGGATCACGCTCGCCGAGCAGATCTCCACCAACGGCGAACGCTACGCAGAGGTCCACCTCGACTCCGTACACATCGAAGCGCCCGCGGTCATCACGGCCGAAGGGGCCTGGGAGTGGCTGCGCGAGCTGCTGGCCACCGGCACCTGTGCGCTCGCGCTCGGCCTGGGCGAGGGCGTACTCGCGATGACCAGCGAATACACCGGGAAACGCGAACAGTTCGGGTTCCCCATCGCCACCTTCCAGGCGGTCGCCGTCCAGGCCGCCGACCGGTACATCGACCTGCGCGCGATGGAGGCCACCCTCTGGCAGGCCGCGTGGCGCATCAGCACCGGCGCCGGGGGAGCACTGCCCCTTTCCGGCGACGTGGCGGTGGCGAAGATCTGGGCCTCCGACGGCGTACGCAGAGTCGTACAGACCGCACAGCACCTGCACGGCGGCTTCGGCGCCGACACCGACTACCCCCTGCACCGCTACCACGCCTGGGCCAAGCAACTGGAACTGTCACTCGGCCCGGCCGCGGCCCACGAGGAAGCCCTCGGCGACCTGCTGGCCGCGCACCCGCTCGGGTAACGGGACGTAAGCCACCCGCAGCGCGAGTGGCTTACGTCCGTGCGGCCCGTCAGAGGACGAAGGCCTGGCCCTCGCTGTCGGTGACCATGGGGCGCCCGGCGGCGTCCCACGCCTGCATGCCGCCGTCGACGTTCACGGCGTCGATGCCCTGCTGCACCAGATACTGCGTGACCTGCGCGGACCGGCCACCGACCCGGCACATCACATACGCCCGGCGGCCGTCCTCCACAGCCTGCGTCACATCGCCGAAGCGCGCCACGAAGTCGCTCATCGGCACGTGCAGCGCACCCTCGACATGCCCGGCCGCCCACTCGTCGTCCTCACGGACATCCAGCACCAGGGCGTCCGCCGGCACACCAGCGACATCCACGGACGGCAGCTGGGCGAAATTCATGGGTCATGCCTTCTCTCGTACGCGTCGGCCGTAGCGGCCGCTCAGCGGTGTCAGCCGTATGGACAGGTCATCGGGAACGCTACTGCACCAGCTCGGCCAGGACCGCCTCGCGCCCGGCCACCTCGGCCAGCAGCTGCTCGGCGATCTCCTCCAGGAGCCGGTCCGGGTCGTCGGGCGCCATCCGCAGCATCGAGCCGATCGCGCTCTCCTCCAGCTCACGGGCCAGCACGGCCAGCAGCTCCTTGCGCTGGGCCAGCCACTCAAGGCGGGCGTAAAGCTCCTCGCTCTCGCTGGGCCGCGCCTCCTCCGGCACCGGCCCCGCCGCCCACTCCTCGGCAAGCTCCCGCAGCAGTTCCTCGTCGCCGCGGCCGTAGGCGGCGTTGACCCGGGTGATGAATTCCTCCCGCCGGGCCCGTTCCTGCTCCTCCTGCGCGAGGTCGGGGTGCGCCTTGCGCGCCAGCTCGCGGTAGAGCCTGCGCGCCTCCTCGCTGGGGCGGACCCGCTTGGGCGGCCGTACGGGCTGATCGGTGAGCATCGAGGCGGCCTCGGGGGAGATCCCGTCCGAATCCATCCAGTCGTGGAAGAGCTCGTCGACCCCGGGCATCGGCTGCACCACGGCCCGCGCCTCGCGCGCCTTGCGCAGGTCCTCCGGGTCGCCGGTGAGCGAGGCCCTGGCCTCGGCGATCTGGGCGTCGAGCTCGTCGAGCCGGGCGTACATCGGGCCGAGCTTCTGGTGGTGGAGGCGGGAGAAGTTCTCCACCTCCACACGGAAGGTCTCCACGGCGATCTCGAACTCGATCAACGCCTGCTCGGCCGCCCGCACAGCCCTGTCCAGCCGGGCTTCGGGCCGTTCCGCGTTCTCAGGGTCCTCGGGCCGGGCGGTCGTCTCTTCGGCAGGTTCGTCCGTCACTGGTCCAGCGTACGGGCGCGGGGGGTGGGGCCCCTCCCTCCCCCTCCCCCCACCCCTCCTCCCCGCCCCCGGCGCCCTCACCCCCAGCGGACGCGCCTCACACCCCCAGCTCTGCCGCCACCCGTCCGTCCCTGATCGCGGCGAGCAGCGTCGCGTGGTCGGACTCCGTGCGGTCGGCGTAGAGGACCGCGAAGCCGGCCACGGCCTCGTCGAGCTCTTCGTTCTTGCCGCAGTACCCGGCTATCAAGCGCGGGTCGGCGCTGTGGGCGTGGGCGCGGGCCAGCAGTGCGCCCGTCATGCGGCCGTAGTCGTCCAGCTGGTCGGCGGCCAGGGCCGCGGGGTCGACGCTGCCCTTGCGGTTGCGGAACTGCCGTACCTGGTAGGGACGGTCGTCGACCGTGGTCCAGCCGAGCAGGATGTCGCTGACGACCTGCATCCGCTTCTGGCCGAGGACCACTCGGCGGCCTTCGTGTCCCGCGTCCGGGGCGTGGAAGCCGGCCTTGGCCAGGTGCGGCAGCAGGGCGGAGGCGCGGGCCTCCTTGACCTGGAGCACCAGGGGCTCGCCGCGGTGGTCGAGGAGCAGCACCACGTACGACCGTGTTCCGACGCTGCCGGTGCCGACGACTCGGAAGGCCACGTCGTGTATCGCGTACCGCGCGAGGAGCGGCAGGCGGTCTTCCGAGAGGGTTTCCAGGTAGGAGCCGAGCGAGGCGGCCACCGCGGCCGCTTCGGCGTCGGGCACGCGGCGCAGCACGGGGGCCGCGTCGACGAAGCGGCGGTGGCCGTCGGCGCTCTGCTCGGTGGCCTTGGCGGCGAAGCGGGCGCTGGTGTTGTTGCGGGCCTTGGCCGACACCCTTTCCAGGGTGCCGAGCAGGTCCCGTGCGTCGGTGTGGGAGACGAGTTCCTCGTCGGCTATCGCGTTCCAGGCGTCGAGCACCGGCAGTTTCGCGAGGAGCCGCATGGTCCGCCGGTAGGCGCCGACCGCGTCGTAGGCGGCGGCCCGGCAGGTGTCCTCGTCGGCGCCCGCTGCCCGGCCGGCCAGGACCAGGGAGGCGGCGAGGCGCTTGAGGTCCCATTCCCAGGGGCCGGCGACGGTCTCGTCGAAGTCGTTCAGGTCGATGACGAGTCCGCCGCGCGCGTCGCCGTAGAGGCCGAAGTTCGCCGCGTGGGCGTCGCCGCAGATCTGGGCGCCTATTCCGGTGACGGGGGTTCCGACGAGGTCGTGGGCCATCAGTCCGGCGGCGCCACGCAGGAAGGCGAAAGGGGAGGCTGCCATGCGGCCCACCCGGATCGGCGTGAGCTCGGGCACGCGGCCGTGGTTCGACTCCTCGACGGCGCGGACCGCGTCGGGCCGGTCGGCGGAGAGGACCAGCGAGTCGTGCGAGGACCGGGGCACGCGGTCGCGCAGTGCCTTGCCGTCGCTCTTCGGCGAACCTGCCGTACGGCTGGGCCCCCGGCCGTTGTGGTGCCGGAAGCCCGGCACCTCGGGAATCCGGATCTGCCCGTCGTCGGACACCGCTCGCAGGACCGGAATCACCGCCTCGACATCGCTCATCGCGTGCCGCCTCCCCCGTGCTCGTTCAACATCAACAGCTCGAATGCCATGAAGGTACCGTCGGCGGCCGACAGTCGTCTCCCCCTGTGGATAACTCCCGACGATGGCCATCGAGCAGGCCACCGCCGGGAGTTATCCACGGCCGAACAGTCGAGGTCAGTCGGGGCAGACAGGCAAGTAGCAGTCGAGGTCAGATGCCGACCGCTTCCTCCAATTCCTCTTCCAACTCCCCTTCTCCCTCCGGCCCCCCGCCTCCGGCACCGGCACCAGCCCCCGCACCACCCACGGCAGCCACACCAGCACCAACACCCGCACCGCCCCCCGACGCCACCGCCTCCCGCTCCCGCCCCCGCTCGGCCACAGCCGCGACGCCCATCAGCACCACGCCCGCCAGAAGCCAGAGCACCAGGACCAACACGTGGCCGCCGAGGCCGTTGCCCGCGAAGTACACGTGGCTGCGGGTGCCCTCGACGAACCCGGCGCCGTTCCAGAAGGCGTGCAGGGCGCCGAAGAAGCCGGGCTGGAGTTCGGGCCGGAAGATGCCGCCCGAGCTGGTGAAGTTGAGCATCACGAAGAGGACCATCACGCCGAGCGTCGTCCACCTCTTGAGGAAGGTGTGCAGTCCGACGCCGATCAGCAGGATCCCGGCCGAGTACAGCCACGCCATGCCCCAGACGCCGCCGAGTCCGGTGTCGACGAGGTGGAACATCGGGCCCGCGAAGACCGCGCCGATGCCGCTGACCAGGAACGACATGCCCAGCGCCAGAAGCGCCCTGATCCGCAGCGGCAGCACCCCACCGGCGCCGCCGATCACCGCGACGGAGGCGTACGAGCCGATGCTCAGCGCGACCAGCAGGAAGAAGATGCCCTGGCCGGTCGGGTCTCCCTTGGCGAGGTCCGTCACGTCGGTCACCTTGAGGGGCGCGTCCTGCGCCGCCGCCACCTTGGTGAAGACCTTCTCGACGGCGGTGGCGCTGGTGTCGGAGGAGGCGGAGGCGACGAGCAGTTCGGGCTTGGCGCCGGGGATGTAGGCGCCGAACACATGCTGCTGCTCAAGGCTGTCGACTGCGGTCGCGCGGTCGGGGACGGTACGGACGTCGAGCGCGCCCGCGCCCTTGTCCTGGAGGGTCTGGGCGAGCACCTGCGCGCTGGGTCCCGAGCCGACGATGTCGACCCGCAGGTCGTGCGGCTGCGGGTTGTGGAAGGCCCCCAGATACGCGAGGCCCATCCCGACGCACATCAGCAGCGGGGTGAGGAGATGGCTGAGCACATGGCGCAGAGGGCTGGGAGCGGTACCGGGGGACACCACAACTCCAATAGTTGGCTTATACAACTCACTCGACACGTTGTACTCTACAACCACTTTTTCGGAATGGCGAACGCCCAGGTCAGATCACCGAGAACACCGAGAAACAGGGCCAGAACCAGAACCCGAATCAGAACCAGGGCCCCGAAGCCCGCAGCAGCGCGCCGCCGAGAGCCCGGGTCTGTTTCACGTGAAACACACCCCCCTAGCCCCTACAACCCCGCATCCCGCGCCAGCAGCGCCGCCTGCACCCTGTTCTCGCACTCCAGCTTCGCCAGGATGCGGCTCACATACGTCTTCACCGTGGCCTCGCTCATATGGAGCCGCTTCCCGGCGTCCGCGTTGGACAGGCCCTCCCCGAGCAGCGCCAGTACGTCCCGCTCCCGCGCCGACAGCACCTCCACCCGGCGCCGCGCCTCCTCGCCCCGGGCCGCCGCGCGCCCCGTGGCCAGCTGGTCCACGACGTGCCGGGTCGCACCCGGCGACAGATAGGCGTCCCCGGCCGCCGCCGCCCGTACCGCGGCGATGAGCTCGGCCGGGGCGGTGTCCTTCAGGAGGAATCCGGCGCCCCCATGCTCCAGCGCGCGCAGCACGTTCTCCCGCTCGCCGAACGTCGTGAGGATGATCACTCGGGCCGCCGGGGTGCTCCTGCGCAGTTCGGCCAGGGCGGTCAGGCCGTCCATCACCGGCATCTGGATGTCGAGCAGCACCACGTCGGCGCCGTGGGCCCGGGCCGCCTCGATGGCCTCCCGGCCGTTCGCCGCCTCGGCCGCGACCTCGATGGCCGGGTCCGACGTGAGGATCATCCTGATCCCCGCCCTGATCAGCGGCTCGTCGTCCGCGATCACCACCTTGATCCGCACGCCGTGTGCACCCGGACCGAGTGGACCGCCTGGACCGACTGGACCCGTCACGCCTGCTCCCGTCCTCGCGCCGCGCCGGCGTGCTCCCGCCGCGCCACCGCACCGCCGCTCGACCCGTACCCCGTGGCCGCAGCCCGTAGTCCGTGCTCCGTACCCCGTACGACGAGCTAGCGCTCGACCTCGTACGACTTCTTCTCGATCAGCTTGCCGTCCTTGAAGCAGAACCGGAAAACGGGCTCGGTCTTGAAGTGGTCGCCGACCTCGGACGACATCAGTACCAGGCAGCTCGAACCGGCGGGCTCGGCGGGGCCCTTGCCAGGCAGTCCCTTCGTCATGAAGGTGTCGCCGTCGGGCAGCCGGTCGCGCACTTCCCGCTCGGGGCTGCCGACCTTGATGTCCTTGTACTCGGCGGGGTCGATCATCCCCTTGTCCGCGGACCCGGCGAGGAAGAACAGGCCGACGCCCGCGGCCACCGCGAGCAGCACCACCACCGCGAAGGCGATCCCGCACCCCAGCGCGACGCCACCGGCCCTGCTCCTGCTGCTCATGGCCAACTCCCTCTCCGCGACGTTCAGGTCGACGTTCCAGTCGACGTGCCGGCCGGCCCGCTGCCGGCCGGTCCCCGTCGCACCGGCCGCACCACCGTCGCCGAGCGGGAGGGCCCCCGGCTGCTGTCGGAAGTCGTCCGCCGTATCGACGAAGGTCGTCGCCTCCGCCGCCCCGTACGGGAGCACTCCGGCCACCCGGAAGCCCCCGTCGCCGGTCCGGCCGGTGTGGACCATGCCGCCGACCAGCCGGGCCCGTTCGTGCAGCCCGGTCAGGCCCTGGCCGCCGCTGACCACCTCGTCCGGCGGGGGACCGACCACCGGGCCGTTGACGACCTCGACGACGAGCGAGTCGGGCTCGTAGCGCAGTTCCACGCCGATGGGGGCGCCGGGCGCGTGCTTGTACGCGTTGGTCAGCGCCTCCTGGACGATGCGGTACGCGGCGTGGTCGGAGGCGGGAGCCAGCTGCCGCGGCTCCCCCGTCTCGCGCAGCTCGACCGCGGTGCCCGCCGCCCGGGCGGCCGCCACCAGGGGCTCGACGCCCGCCGTGCCGCGGGCGGCGCGCTGGGCCTCGTCCGTGTGGTGGTCCGGTGCCTCGATGCCGTCGCGCAGGATGCCGACGACCGCGCGCAGTTCGTGCATGGCGGCGACCGAGGCCTCCCGCAGCACTCCGACGGCCTCGCGCTGGCGGCCCGTCAGTGCCGGGTCGACCTCAAGGGCGCCGGTGTGCACGGAGATCAGGGCCAGTTGGTGGCCGAGGCTGTCGTGCATGTCCTGGGCGATGCGCTGGCGCTCGCGCAGCCGGGCCTGTCCGGCGACCATCGCGCGCTCGCGCAGCAGCTGCGCGTTGCGCTCCTGCATGGTCTCCAGGAGGGTGCGGCGCTGGTACCAGTAGCGGCTGGCGAGGCCCGGTACGACGGCGATCACCATGAAGAAGAGGGCGGCGAACAGGGTGATGACGAGCAGCGGCCCCCCGCCGGACTCGGTGAGCGCGGTGGCCGCCAGATATCCGGCGAACGCGGCGCAGAAGGCGACCAGGGCGCGCCCGGCTCCGGCGATGCGCCGCCCCGCCGAGCAGGCCACCACGAGCAGCAGCAGGGTGGCGCCGGCGCCGGCCCCGCTGAGCGCGGCCGTGGCGATGAGCACTCCGGCGGGGAACGTGCGGCGCAGCGGCGTCAGGACGAGGACGGCGAGGCCCACCAGGACGGGCACCACCAGGCCGTCGTTCATCAGCAGGCTCGCCCCGGCGGCGGGCAGGGCCAGCAGGAGGGCGAGGGCCGACTCGCCGACCATGCGACGGCGGGACCAGGGCTGCGGTCCGGCCAGCCGGCGGCGGGCGTCCTGGATCTTCGATGACACATCCACGTCCGCACCCTAGGCAGTGGCCGGGGTGCCGGACGGCTCTCTTTCGTCGCGCCCCGCCGAGACGAAAGTCTCCGTGGCGGCCGGGATCACGCCCCCTGCACCCGGCTGCCGAAGTCTTCCGTACATCCGGGAACGCGGAAGCCCCGCCGGTCGTTTGACCTGCGGGGCTTCCGTTCTGTGGGCGAGGGGGGATTTGAACCCCCACGTCCCGAAGGACACTGGCACCTGAAGCCAGCGCGTCTGCCGTTCCGCCACTCGCCCGAGTGGTGTCCAGTTCTTCGAACCGTTTTGGTCCGTTTCCCTGGCGACGTCGAGAAGATTAGCACGCTGCGCAGGGTGGATTCACATCCGTTGTTTCCGCTGCCCCTGGAGGGCAGGAGAGGGGGAGGAAGGGCGACGTACAGCGACGGTCCGAGGACCCACAGAAACCTCACAGGGGCCCGGTGGGAACGAGGAGGGGCTCCACCCACTCCTCCACGGTGCACCCCGGGTGCGGGACACTGTCAGGAGGCCACCTCTACGATCCGTGTGAGAGGTGACACTCGTCCACCGGTCACAGAAGGGGAACCAGCCGATTTCCCGACGCGTGGATACGATCAGTAAGCAGTACCAGGACGACATCGACGGAGGAGGTGCCCCATGGGAGTCCTGAAGCGTTTCGAGCAGCGTCTCGAAGGCCTGGTCAACGGCACCTTCGCGAAGGTCTTCAAGTCCGAGGTCCAGCCCGTCGAGATCGCCGGCGCCCTCCAGCGCGAGTGCGACAACAACGCGACGATCTGGAACCGCGAGCGGACCGTCGTCCCCAACGACTTCATCGTCGAGCTCAGCGCGCCCGACTTCGAGCGCCTGAGCCCGTACTCGGGCCAGCTGGGCGACGAACTGTCCGGCCTGGTCCGCGACTACGCCAAGCAGCAGCGGTACACGTTCATGGGGCCGATCAAGGTCCACCTGGAGAAGGCCGAGGACCTCGACACCGGCCTGTACCGGGTCCGCAGTCGCACCCTCGCCTCCAGCACCGACCAGCAGGACCAGCACAACCAGCAGGAGCAGTACGGTGCCAGGCCCGCGGGTCCGGCCCGGCCCGCTCCCGCCGCCGCACCGCCGCAGTCCCCCCAGGGCCGCGGCGGCTACGGCTATCCGCCCGCCGCCGCTCCGCCGATGCCGGCCGCCCCGCCCCCCGGCGGGAACGGCGGGCCCGGCCGCCCCGGCGCGGACCGCCGCCCGACGGCTCCCGGCCCCATGCCGGGCTCCCAGGTGCGGCGCTGGATCGAGATCAACGGCACCCGCCACCAGATCTCCCGCCCGACGCTGGTGCTGGGTCGCAGCACCGACGCCGATGTGCGGATCGACGACCCCGGCGTCTCGCGCCGGCACTGTGAGATCCGGACCGGAACGCCCTCGACGATCCAGGATCTCGGGTCCACCAACGGCATCGTGGTGGACGGGCAGCACACCACCCGCGCTACGCTCCGCGACGGCTCGCGGATCGTCGTGGGCAGCACCACCATCGTTTACCGGCAAGCCGAAGGGTGAAGCGGGGGCAATGTCAGAGCTGACCCTCACGGTCATGCGGTTGGGTTTCCTCGCCGTACTGTGGCTGTTCGTCATCGTGGCCGTCCAGGTCATCCGCAGCGACCTGTTCGGCACCCGGGTCACCCAGCGCGGTTCGCGCCGGGGTGGCGACACGGGCCGCCAGCAGACCGGCCGCCAGGCGGCCGCCGCTGCCGCGCCGCCGCAGCAGCGCGGCCAGCAGGCCCCGTCCGGCGGGCGCCAGCGCCGGGGCGCGCCCACCAAGTTGGTGGTGTCCGAGGGCACCCTCACGGGCACGACGGTCGCCCTCCAGGGCCAGACCATCACGCTGGGCCGGGCGCACGACTCGACGATCGTCCTCGACGACGACTACGCGTCGAGCAGGCATGCCAGGATCTACCCGGACCGCGACGGCAACTGGATCGTCGAGGACCTCGGTTCCACCAACGGCACCTACCTGGACCGGACGCGGCTCACCACCCCGACTCCGATTCCGCTGGGCGCGCCGATCCGCATCGGCAAGACCGTCATCGAGCTGCGGAAGTAGTACGACAATGAGCGAGCGGAGCGAGCGAGCCGCGGCGGTCCGGACGACGGACCGGGACGGGCTCCCGACCGGAGGGTGGGCAGTGTGGCTCGACATGACCGGCTGTACCCCGAGCCGACGGGCGAGGTGGGTATGAGTCTCTCCCTGCGCTTCGCCGCCGGATCCCACAAGGGCATGATCCGCGAGGGCAACGAGGACTCCGGTTACGCGGGTCCGCGCCTCCTCGCCATCGCCGACGGCATGGGCGGCCAGGCCGCCGGTGAGGTCGCCTCCTCCGAGGTGATCTCCACCCTGGTCACGCTCGACGACGACGTGCCCGGCTCGGACATCCTCACCTCGCTCGGTACGGCGGTGCAGCGCGCCAACGACCAGCTGCGCCTGATGGTCGAGGAGGACCCCCAGCTGGAGGGGATGGGCACCACGCTCACCGCTCTGCTGTGGACAGGCCAGCGCCTGGGCCTGGTGCACGTGGGCGACTCGCGCGCGTACCTGCTGCGCGACGGGGTGCTCACCCAGATCACGCAGGACCACACCTGGGTGCAGCGGCTCGTGGACGAGGGCCGCATCACCGAGGAGGAGGCGACGACGCATCCGCAGCGCTCGCTGCTGATGCGCGCGCTCGGCAGCGGCGACCACGTCGAGCCGGACCTGTCGATCCGCGAGGTGCGGGCCGGCGACCGCTATCTGATCTGCTCCGACGGCCTGTCGGGGGTGGTGTCCCACCAGACGATGGAGGACACCCTCGCCAGCTACCAGGGCCCGCAGGAGACGGTGCAGGAGCTGATCCAGCTCGCGCTGCGCGGCGGCGGCCCGGACAACATCACGGTGATCGTGGCGGACGTCCTGGACGTCGACTCCGGCGACACGCTGGCCGGGCAGCTCAGCGACATCCCGGTGATCGTGGGCGCGGTCGCCGAGAACCAGCTCCAGCTCAACGACGACGGGGCGATGCAGACCCCGGCGGGCCGCGCCTCGGGGCTCGGCCGCCCCACCCCGCCGCAGGGGGGCTTCGGCCCGCCCGGCAGCGGTGAGGACAGCGGCTACGGCGCCCCGCCCGAGGGCACCTTCGGGGCCTACTCGGACGAGGACTTCGTCAAGCCGCGGCGCGGCAGGTGGCTGAAGAGATCCGCCTACATCGTGCTCGCGCTCGCCGTGCTCGGCGGCGGGCTTTACGGCGGCTACCGCTGGACGCAGACGCAGTACTTCGTCGGCACCAAGGACGAGCACGTCGCGCTCTACCAGGGCATCAGCCAGGACCTGGCGTGGGTGAAGCTGTCGAAGGTGGAGACCGACCACCCCGAGATCGAACTCAAGTACCTGCCGCCGTACCAGCGCAAGCAGGTCGAGGCGACGATCGCGGAGAGCAGCCTCTCCAAGGCCCAGGCCAAGATCACCGAACTGTCCGCGCAGGCGTCGGCGTGCAAGAAGGACGAGCAGCGCCGCGCCGCCGAGAACCAGAACCCGCCGAAGACCGGTACGACGGCCTCGCCGTCGCCCGGCAAGACCGGCTCCACCAAGACCACCGCCACTCCCACGCCCGGCCCCAGCCTCTCGGAGGAAGAGCAGAAGCTGGTCCCGCAGTGCGGTAAGCAGTAGGCAGCCGTAGGGGGCCTTTCCACACCATGAGCGTTGTCACCAACACGACCACCATCGGCGCGATCGACGCACCGAGCCGTCGCAACACCGAGCTCGCGCTGCTCGTCTTCGCCGTCGCCATCCCGGTGTTCGCGTACGCCAACGTGGGCCTGGCCATGACCGACAAACTGCCGTCCGGCATGCTCGGTTACGGTCTGGGCCTCGGGCTGCTCGCCGGCGTCAGCCACCTCGTGGTGCGCAAGTTCGCCCCGTACGCCGACCCGCTGCTGCTGCCGCTGGCGACGCTGCTCAACGGCCTCGGCCTGGTGCTGATCTGGCGCCTCGACCAGTCGCCGCGGCTGATCCAGCGGGCCAAGGGGCTGTTCGGCGCGTTCCACCCGGACGCCCCCAAGCAGCTGCTGTACACGGCGCTGGGGATCGCGCTGTTCATCGCGGTGCTGATGCTCCTCAAGGACCACCGCATCCTGCAGCGCTACACGTACATCTCGATGGCGGCGGCCCTGTTCCTGCTGATCCTGCCGATGTTCTTCCCGGCGGTGAACGGCGCGAAGATCTGGATCTCCATCCCCGGTCTGGGCACGATCCAGCCCGGCGAGTTCGCGAAGATCATCATCGCGGTGTTCTTCTCCGGCTACCTGATGGTCAAGCGGGACGCGCTGGCGCTCGCCAGCCGCCGCTTCATGGGCCTGTACCTGCCGCGCGGCCGCGACCTCGGTCCGATCCTCGTGGTCTGGGGCATCTCGATCCTGATCCTGGTCTTCGAGACCGACCTCGGCACCTCGCTGCTGTTCTTCGGCCTGTTCGTCGTGATGCTGTACGTGGCCACCGAGCGCACCAGCTGGATCGTCTTCGGTCTGCTGATGTCGGCGGCCGGCGCGGTCGCCGTGGCGTCCTTCGAGCCGCACGTCCAGTCCCGAGTGAACGCCTGGCTGGACCCCTTCGCCTGCTACAAGACGGACAAGACCGGCGCCTGTGAGCAGATCGGCCAGGCGATCATGTCGTTCGGCTCGGGCGGCACGCTGGGCACGGGCCTGGGCCAGGGCAACTCCGACCTGATCGGCTTCGCCGCCAACGCCGACTTCATCCTCTCCACCGTCGGCGAGGAGCTGGGCCTGGCCGGGATGATGGCGATCCTGCTGATCTACGGCTTGATCGTGGAGCGGGGCGTGCGCACCGCGCTCGCCGCCCGCGACCCGTTCGGCAAGCTGCTGGCCATCGGCCTCTCGGGCGCCTTCGCGCTCCAGGTCTTCGTGGTCGCCGGCGGTGTCATGGGGCTGATCCCGCTGACCGGTATGACCATGCCGTTCCTCGCGCAGGGCGGATCCTCCGTCATCGCCAACTGGGCGCTGATCGGCATCCTCATCCGGATCAGCGACACCGCGCGCCGCCCGGCGCCCGCCCCTGCCCCGTCCCCCGACGCCGAGATGACCCAGGTGGTCCGACCGTGAACAAGCCCCTGCGACGGATCGCGATCTTCTGCGGGCTGCTGATCATGGCCCTGATGATCCGCGACAACTGGCTCCAGTACGTGCGCGCCGACGAGCTGAACGCGCACAAGTACAACCGCCGGGTCCAGATCGAGCGGTTCGCCCATGAGCGCGGCAACATCATCACGGCCGACGGCCAGCCGATGACCGCCTCCAAGGAGACCTCGGGCAGCGACTACAAGTTCAAGCGGACCTGGAACAACGGCACCCTGTGGTCGCCGGTGACCGGCTACAACTCGCAGGCCTTCGACTCCTCGCAGCTGGAGAACATCGAGGACAAGATCCTCTCCGGCAACGACGACCGGCTCTTCTTCGACCGCACCCTGTCGATGTTCACGGGTGAGAAGAAGCAGGGCGGCAACGTCGTCACCACCCTCAACAGCGCAGCCCAGAAGGCCGCCTTCGAGGGGCTCGGCGACAAGAAGGGCGCGGTCGCCGCGATCGACCCGCGCACCGGCGCGATCCTCGCGCTGGCCTCGACGCCGTCGTACGACCCGTCGGTCTTCGCGGGCAACACCAAGGCCGACTCCGACGCCCGGCAGAAGCTCCTGCAGGACAAGGACAAGCCGATGCTGAACCGGGCGCTGCGCGAGACCTACCCGCCCGGCTCCACGTTCAAGGTGGTCACCGCCTCGGCGGCGCTGGAGAACGGGCTGTACTCCAGCATCGACGAGCCGACCCGCTCGCCGCTGCCGTACACGCTGCCGCAGTCCACGACCCCGCTGAAGAACGAGGGGAGCATCCCCTGCGAGAACGCCAACCTCAAGGTGGCGCTCCAGTGGTCCTGCAACACCGTCTTCGGCAAGATCAGCGATGACCTCGGCAACGAGAAGATGATCAAGGAAGCCAACAAGTTCGGCTTCAACGACGAGGTCTTCACCCCGGTCCGCGCCGACGCCAGCGTCTACCCCAAGGACAACCGGCCGCAGAACGCGATGGCCGGCATCGGCCAGGCCTCCAACCGCGCCACCCCGCTCCAGATGGCCATGGTCGCCGCCGCCGTCGCCAACGACGGCAAGCTGATGAAGCCGTACATGGTCGACCAGCTGCAGGCGCCCAACCTCGACGTCCTCTCCAAGACCCAGCCGGAGAAGATGAGCCAGCCGCTGTCGGCGGCCAACGCCCAGAAGGTCCAGGCGCTGATGGAGAACGTCGTCACCGACGGCACGGGCAAGAAGGGCGCCATCGACGGCGTCACCGTCGGCGGCAAGACCGGTACCGCCCAGCACGGCCTCAACAACAGCGAGAAGCCGTACGCCTGGTTCATCTCGTACGCCAAGACCGACCAGGGCTCCCCGGTCGCGGTCGCCGTGGTCGTCGAGGACGGCGACGCCAACCGCGACGACATCACCGGTGGCGGTCTGGCCGCCCCGATCGCCAAGGCTGTGATGAAGGCAGTGCTCAAGAAGTGACCCCGGGACGTTTCACGTGAAACGGTCCTCGTTTCACGTGAAACGTCTCTCGCGCCCTGTACCGGTCCGGTATCAGCTGACGGTCACGGACTGATCCGCTTCCGGTGCCCGGTAGCGTATGCGCGAACAGCACACCGCCGGACCACACACACGGGTGCGGTCGGGACTGACGGAGAGGGCTGGAACGTTATGGAAGAGCCGCGTCGCCTCGGCGGCCGGTACGAGCTGGGCCAGGTGCTCGGCCGTGGTGGCATGGCGGAGGTCTACCTCGCGCACGACACCCGGCTCGGCCGCACCGTCGCCGTGAAGACGCTGCGGGCCGACCTCGCCCGCGACCCGTCCTTCCAGGCCCGGTTCCGCCGTGAGGCCCAGTCCGCCGCCTCGCTCAACCACCCGGCGATCGTCGCGGTCTACGACACCGGCGAGGACTACGTCGACCAGGTCTCCATCCCGTACATCGTGATGGAGTACGTCGACGGGTCCACCCTGCGTGAGCTGCTTCACTCCGGGCGCAAGCTGCTGCCCGAGCGCACGCTGGAGATGACGGTCGGCATCCTCCAGGCCCTGGAGTACTCCCACCGCGCCGGCATCGTCCACCGCGACATCAAGCCGGCGAACGTCATGCTGACGCGCACCGGCCAGGTCAAGGTCATGGACTTCGGCATCGCGCGGGCCATGGGCGACTCCGGCATGACGATGACGCAGACCGCCGCCGTCATCGGCACCGCCCAGTACCTCTCCCCGGAGCAGGCCAAGGGCGAGCAGGTCGACGCCCGCTCCGACCTGTATTCGACGGGCTGCCTCCTCTACGAGCTGCTGACCGTCCGACCGCCGTTCGTCGGCGACTCGCCGGTCGCGGTCGCCTACCAGCACGTACGGGAAGAGCCGCAGCCGCCGAGCAACTTCGACCCCGAGATCACGCCCGAGATGGACGCCATCGTCCTGAAGGCGCTGGTCAAGGACCCGGACTACCGCTACCAGTCGGCCGACGAGATGCGCGCCGACATCGAGGCCTGCCTCGACGGCCAGCCGGTCGCCGCGACCGCCGCCATGGGCGCGGTCGGCTACGGCGGCTACGACGCCTACACCTCGGGCCCCCAGGACCAGCCGACGACCGCGCTGCGCCCCACGGACGCGGCGGGCCAGACGTCCATGCTGCCCCCGGTCAACCCGGACGACGGCTACGGCTACGACGACCGCCCCGACCGCCGCCGCCAGAAGAAGTCGCACACCTCGACGATCCTGCTGGTCCTCGCCGGTGTGCTGGTGCTCGTCGGCGCCATCCTGATCGGCAAGTCGGTCTTCGGCGGGGGCGGCGACAGCGGCCAGGTGCCGGTGCCGCAGCTGGTCGGCGAGACCCAGAAGTCCGCCGAGACCCTGACGGCGAACGTCGGCCTCAAACTGACCGTGTCCAAGACCGAGCCCTGCGCCGACCAGCCCAAGGGCAACGTCTGCAGCCAGAGCCCGACCAGCGGCAAGCTGAACAAGGGCGAGGCCGTCACGGTCGTCGTCTCGGCGGGCGCGCCCAAGGTCGAGGTCCCGGACGTCACGGAGAAGAAGAAGGACAACGCGACCCAGCTCCTCCAGGACAAGGGCTTCACCGTCAAGACGACCAGCGTCGAGTCCGAGCAGGAGGAGGGCACGGTCGTCAGCCAGAGCCCCAAGGGCGGCGACCAGGTCGAAAAGGGCTCCGAGGTCACGCTCACCATCGCCAAGAAGAAGACGTCCAAGCTCCCCGACGTCACGGGCACGGACTACAACGCGGCGGTGCAGCAGCTCAACACGCTCGGGTACGCCAACGTGTCCCGCCAGGACGTCGACTCGGACAAGCCCGCGGGCCAGGTCGTCGACCAGTCGCCCAAGGGCAACACCAACCAGACCAAGGACGTGCAGATCGTCCTGAAGGTCTCCAAGGGCCCGCAGACGCCCGCGCAGGTCCCCGTGCCCAGCGTGTTCGGGATGACCGTCAAGCAGGCCACCGAGAAGCTCAACGCGGCCGGATTCAGCAACATCCAGTTCGCGCCGGGCAGCTCCAGCGACGAGAAGGCCCGGGTCACCTCGCAGACCCCGCCGGCCAACACCCCGTCCGACCCGGCCACCACGGCGATCGTCCTGACGACGATCGGCGGCGGCGGGCAGGGCGGCCAGGACGGCGGCGGGAACTTCCCGTTCGGCGGCCCGTCCGGCGGCTGACCGCAGACGCACAGCGCAAAGCCCCGGTCCCCTTCACAGGGGGCCGGGGCTTTTCCCGTACGTACGCCGTCTCCGCAGACTACGTACGTACAGCCGCGTCCGCGGAAGCCGGACAGGGGCGCTAGCGCAGCTCCACGGGCTTGGTGCGCTTCTCGTCGACCTTCTGGGTGCGGACCAGCTCGCCCCACACGATGTAGCGGTAGTCGGAGGTGTAGACGGGCGTGCACGTCGTCAGCGTGATGTAGTGGCCCGGCTTCTTTGCGCCCGACTCCTTCGGCACCGGCTGCAGGACGTCGACGTTGTACTTCGACGTCTCCTTGAGCTCCGCGAACGTCTTGTAGACGTACCAGGTGTCCTTCGTCTCGAAGACGATCGGATCGCCGGTCCTTATCTTGTCGATGTTGTGGAACTTCGCTCCGTGGCCGTCGCGGTGCGCCGCCAGCGTGAAGTTGCCGTTGGTGCCGCTCGCGGGCAGGACCGCCTTCAGCGGATCGGTGTAGTAGCCCGCGACGCCGCCGTTGAGCACCTTGGTGTCGGTGCCCTTCTTGACCAGCACCTCGCCGTTCCTCATGGCGGGGACGTGCAGGAAGCCGATGCCGCCCTTGGTGTCGAGGGCGCCGGGGCCGCTGTTCGCCCAGTCGCGGCGGACGTTCTTGCCCTCCTTGGCCGCCTCGCGGTCCGCTATGACGTTGGTCCACCACAGCGAGTAGACGACGAAGAGACCGAGCACCAGCCCGGCCGTGATCAGCAGCTCACCGATGACGCTGACGACCCCGGCGACCACACCGCGACGGCGCGGTCGCGGCGGGACGGGGGCCTCGGTCTGCTGCTCGTCGTGCTCGGTCCTCAACTCCACCGCACCTGTCTGTCGTTCCGTCAGCCGGCGAGCGCGTCGGGCATGCCCTTGCTGCGCGGTCGTTCGTCGACCATCTTGCCCCACACGATCATTCGGTACGTACTCGTGAATTCGGGGGTGCAGGTCGTCAGCGTCAGATAGCGGCCCGGCCGGGTGAACCCCGAGCCGACCGGGATCGGCTTGAGCACCGAGACGTTCTTGGGGCTGGTCGACGGGAGCATGCCGGTGATCGCGTACGTGTAGTACGCCTGCTGGGTCTCCACGATCACCAGATCGCCCGGCTTGAGCCGGTTGATGTACCGGAAGGGCTCGCCGTGCGTGTTGCGGTGCCCGGCGACCGCGAAGTTGCCGCTCTTGTCGCCCGGCATCGCGGTCTTCAGACTGCCCTGGCCGTAGTGGCCGACCATGCCCTTGTCGAGGACCTTGTGCTTGCTGGTGCCCTCGGCGACGGGGACGACCACGTCCAGCTTGGGGATGTGCATGATGGCGAAGCCCTTGCCGGGCTCGAAGGCGCCGGGGGCCTGCTTGCCGCTGGCCCAGTCGTGCGTGATCTTCTTCGCCTCGCTGCCCGCCTGCTGATGGGCGCGGATGTTGGTCCACCACAGCTGGTACGTGACGAACAGGAGCATCACCACGCCGAGCGTGATGAACAGTTCGCCGACGATCCGGCTGGCCACCACGGCCGGGCTGTCCTTGCGCGCCTTGGCCGCGCGGCGCGCCTCGGCGCGGGTGGGCGGACGGCCGCTCGCCACGGGCTCGGCGGGCGCGGCCGCGGATGCGGATCCGGAGGAGGCCCGGTGTCCGCGCGCCTTGGCGGCCCGGCGGCGCTCGGCCCGGCCGCCGGTGGGGGGCGTGGGCGGCTCGGCTATTCGCGTGAGCGCCATGGTCGAGTCGTCGTACGGGACGAAGTCGGGCTCGGGCTCGACCGGAGGCACGGGGACGGGGTCCGGGTCGGCGGCGGGCTCCGCGTACCACTCCTGCGGGGGCGCGGCCGCCGCTTCCGCCACGCGCGCGTAGCCGTCGCCCGGCACCTGAGCCTGTGGCTGAGCCGCGACCTGGGGCTCGGCCTGGACCTCGTACTGGGCCCCGTCCTGCGCGATGTTGTCCGCCCTGAACCAAGGCGACCCGTGACCACCCGCCGGGAGGGGGTCCGTCAGCGGGTCGAACTCGTGCTCCGGCCGGACGGCCGTCACGCCGCGGCCTTGCCCACCACCGGTGCCAGGCCTGCCGACCGCTCGACGGCTCCCTTGTCCCCGCACCGCACCAGCCAGTTGGCGAGCATCAGATGGCCGTGTTCGGTCAGGACGGACTCGGGGTGGAACTGGACGCCCTCCACGGGCAGTTCCCGGTGGCGCAGCCCCATCACGATCCCGTCGGCCGTCCAGGCGGTGACCTCCAGCTCCGCGGGGAGCGTGGCGGGCTCGGCGGCCAGCGAGTGGTAACGGGTCGCGGTGAACGGCGAGGGCAGCCCCTGGAAGACCCCGGCGCCCTCGTGCAGGACCGGCGAGGTCTTGCCGTGCAGCAGCTCGGGGGCCCGGTCGACCACACCCCCGTACGCCACCATCATCGACTGCATGCCGAGGCAGACGCCGAAGACCGGCACCCCGGTCGCGGCGCAGTGGCGCACCATGTCGATGCAGACGCCGGCCTGCTCGGGCGCGCCCGGGCCCGGTGAGAGCAGCACGCCGTCGAAGCCGTCCTGCGCGTGCTCCAGGGACACCTCGTCGTTGCGTACCACCTCGCACTCGGCGCCCAGCTGGTACAGGTACTGGACCAGGTTGAAGACAAAGCTGTCGTAGTTGTCCACGACGAGAACGCGTGCGCTCATCGGGTCGCTCCCCTGCCCTGGTCGACGGTCACATCGTTGAACGGCAGCAGCGGCTCCGCCCACGGGAAGATGTACTGGAAGAGCACATAGACAATCGCCAGTACCAGTACGAGCGAAGTGAACGCCCGTACCCACGCGTTGCCCGGCAGATGCCGCCAGATCCAGCCGTACATGCTGTCCGCTGTCCCTTCCGACGATCGTTACCGCACCAGACTAAGGGGCGGCGCTGTGGACAGGGGCTCAGCCGGTCAAAGCTTGGGGCTTGCCCTGGGCCACGGGCCGGGTGGAGTCGAGGTGGCCCCAGGCGATCAGCCGGTGGCTGCTGCCCCATTCCGGATCGCAGGTGGTGAGGGTCAGATAGCGGCCCGGGGAGCGGAACGGCGACTTGGCGGGGACCGGATCGATGACGCCTATGTCGCTGGGCACGGTCCGGTAGGGCTTGTTGTCGAGGCGGTACGTGAACCAGGTCGTGCCGTCGGTGAGCACCACCGCGTCGCCGGGCCGCAGCTCGGGGAAGTCCTTGAACGGGTCGCCGTAGGTGCGCCGGTGTCCCGCCACCGAGAAGTTGCCGGGCTGGCCCAGGCGCGTGGTGGTGGCGTAGTGCCCGAGGCCCTTCTGGAGGTCCTTGACCCCGATCCCCTCCAGCACGGGCTTGTGCCAGTCCTTGCCCAGCCTGGGGATGTACATGACCGCGAAGGACTTTCCCCCGGTGTACGGAGCGGGGGCGGGCGGGTCGCTCCGCTGGGGCGCGCTCGCGGCGGGGGTGCGCGCCCACTGGTGGTGCAGGGCGGATATCTGGCTGTCGGCGGCGCTGTCCGCCTTCACCCCGGTCCAGTACAGGACGTACACGACGAAGAGGACGATCAGGGTGCCGACCGTGATGCACAGCTCGCTGAGCGTCCTGACGACCAGCCGCACCGAGACCACAGGCACCGGGCCGCCCCCTCCCGCGCTATCCCACCGGCTTCGCGTAGTGGAGATCCACTGTGCCCGAGTAGCCGGGCAGAGTCATCGCCTTGTGCTCGTCGACTTTCCAGCCGAGCCCGTACGCCTTCACGTACAGCTGGTAGTTCTGGATCGCCTTGGAGTCGGTGAGCGCCTGGCGCAGCTTCCCGGGGTCGCCCACCGCGCTGATCTTGTACGGGGGCGAGTAGACGCGGCCCTGGAGGATCAGGGTGTTGCCGACGCAGCGCACGGCGCTGGTGGAGATGAGCCGCTGGTCCATGACCTGGATGCCCTGGGCGCCGCCCTGCCACAGCGCGTTGACGACGGCCTGGAGGTCCTGCTGGTGGATGACCAGGTCGTTGGGCTGGGGGGCGGGGTAGCCGGGGGCGGCCGTGGCGTTGGGCGGGGCGTCGTTGAGGGTGACGCTGAGGGCCTTGCCGGCGACCTGCTCGGTACCGGCCGCGTCCTTGAGGGCGGCGAGCTGCTGGTCCTCGGCCTTGGTGGAGCCGTTGTCGCGCTGGGCGAGCGCGTCGACGGCGCTGCGGACGGTGGCGGTGGACTGGTCGAGCTCGGCGTTCTTGCGGCTGCGCTGCTGGATCAGGTCGGAGAGCTTCAGCAGCGAGGCGTCGGTGCGGATGTTGGTGCCCTTGGCCGTGTTGAAGCTGGTGACGAAGATGAGTCCGGCCAGGGCGAAGACGGCGGCGGAGAGCAGCCGGACGGGGCCGGCACGGAAGCGGCGGCGGGGTTCGGCGGGCTCACCAGGGAGCCCTTGTGGGGAGTCGGCGGAATTGCTCAACGTACCCTTACTCCTTCGGCGCCACGGAAGCACTACGCTAACGGACGCCTGGGGGCAGCAGTGATCCCCCGTTGCCCCTCCGCCGCCGCCCAGCCATAGTTCCCTGCGCGGTCACGCAGCGCATCGACAGGAGTGTTCCTCGTGCCGAAGTCACGTATCCGCAAGAAGGCCGACTTCACGCCGCCGCCGGCGGCGAAGCAGGCCACCGCCATCAAGCTGGGCAGCCGGGGCTGGGTGGCCCCGGTGATGCTGGCGTTCTTCCTGATCGGGCTCGCCTGGATCGTCCTCTTCTATGTGACCGAGGGCGATCTGCCGCTGAAGTCCTTCGGGAACTGGAACATCGTGGTCGGCTTCGGCTTCATCGCCAGCGGCTTCGGTGTCTCCACGCAGTGGAAGTAGCCCCTCCACAGCCTCCTCGTCAAGCCTTGCCCACGGGTTATCCACAACGCTATCCACACTGGGGAAAAGGTCAGACGATCTGTGGATAACCTCCGCCGTGTTGACGCCGGTGTGACTGCACTCTTCCACACCGGCCCACGGCCCGCCCCTTGTCCCTGCTGGGAAAACCCAGGTCAGCGACAAGGGGCACAGCTGTTCCCCACCGGATGCACAAGATCCGGCACGCACTGTGGACAACCTTGGGGGAAAGCCGGACTCCGCGTGCCCGCCCAGGTGGGAGGCCGCCGGTTCAGGTGAGCGCGGCGGTGCGGGCTATCACGATGACCACGACGGCCAGCAGGACCACGCCGCACGTCCCCCACTGGATCAGCGAACGGCGCTCGCGGGGCGCGTGGACCATGGCGTACGCGATGACCGTGCCGCCGATGAGACCGCCCACATGCGCCTGCCAGGCGATGTCGAACCAGGGGCTGAAGGTGATCACCAGGTTGATCGCCAGGAGCGCGATCAGCGGGCGCATGTCGTAGTTGAGCTTGCGCATCAGTACGGCCGTGGCGCCGAAGAGCCCGTAGATCGCACCGGAGGCGCCGAGCGAGGGCACGTTCGGGGCGGCGAGCCAGTACGTCAGGGCGCTTCCGGCGAGCCCGGAGACGAAGTAGAGCGCCAGATAGCGGGCCCGGCCGAGCGCCGCCTCCAGAGGCCCGCCGATCCACCACAGGCTGAGCATGTTGAACGCGATGTGCGTGACACCGCCGTGCAGGAACATCGACGTCACCAGGCGGTACCACTGCCCCTCGGCGACGCCCTGGAGCGAGTCGAAGCCGGGCACGAAGGCCCGCCCCAGCATTTCGTACCCGAACTCGAACTTGTCCCCGAGCGCCTGCTGGAGCAGATAGCCGACCAGGTTGAGCCCGATGAGGGCCTTGGTGAGCAGATGAGGGTCGCCGGGCGCGATCGCGGCGCCCGCCATCGTGCGCGGCTGGTTGGCCGTCGGCGCGTGGCCGGTGCCGGAGCCGCCGCGGACGCACTCCGGGCACTGGAATCCGACCGAGGCGCTGACCATGCACTCCGGGCAGATCGGGCGCTCGCAGCGGGTGCAGGTGATACCCGTCTGCACGCCCGGGTGCCGGTAGCAGCTCGGCAGGCTCGCCTGGTCCATCGGGCTCCTTGTACTCGGTGCGGGTGCGGCAACCGCGCCGCCCCGCTCGTCACGTCATACGGACGAGCGGGGCGGTTTGGTTCCCCTCGAACGGGTGCCGTCGGTGGTGTCGGTTCCTCGGGGGCGCGTTGACCCCGCCGGAACCGGCGCGCGGGGCTCAGCCCTCGCGGGACTCGACGACGACCGACTCGATGACCACGTCCTGGACGGGGCGGTCGGTGCGCGGGTTGGTCTGAGTGCTCGCGATGGCGTCCACGACCTTCTTGCCGGCCTCGTTGGAGACCTCGCCGAAGATCGTGTGCTTGCGGGTCAGCCACGCGGTGGGGGACACCGTGATGAAGAACTGCGAGCCGTTGGTGCCCGGCCCGGCGTTCGCCATCGCCAGCAGGTACGGCTTGTCGAAGCCCAGCTCCGGGTGGAACTCGTCGGCGAACTCGTAGCCCGGCCCGCCGGTGCCGTTGCCCAGCGGGTCGCCGCCCTGGATCATGAAGCCGCTGATCACCCGGTGGAAGACCGTGCCGTCGTAGAGCGGGTCCGTGGACTGCTTGCCGGTCGCCGGGTGCGTCCACTCGCGCTCGCCCTTGGCCAGCTCGACGAAGTTCCTGACCGTCTTCGGGGCGTGGTTCGGCAGGAGCCGGATCTCGATGTCCCCTTGGTTGGTCTTCAGGGTGGCGTAAAGCTGCTCGGCCACGGTCTGCCTTCCGTTGGTCTGCACTGACGTCCCACGATCCTCGCACGGAGGGCCCCGCGGCAAGGAAACGCCGCCGAGTGCCGCCGATCCCGCCGAACAGGCGCGCCCCGGGGCGAACCGTGGCATCGTCGGACGCGAGCTCCCCTCGCACCGCCCTCGCGCCCTCGTGCCGTGCATCACCCGAAGCCGCCCCGCATGACCCGGATGCCTTTCCGCGCATGCCGGGTACCCGTCCGACAGGCATGATTTCGAGATGGGTGGAAAGGCGACACTGTGCTCATTCCGGCGACAACCCACCGGACCGCCCTGAACCCCGCCACCAAGGAGGAGGATCACGTGACCCGCATGGACAGCGTGCGCGCCGCGACCGGCTCGGCGAAGGAGAGCGTGCTGCACGCCGCGGAAGTGGTGGCGCCCTACGCCGATACGGCCAAGAGCCATGCCGCGCGCTATGCGCACGAAACCAGCGCACGGCTCGCGCCCAAGGTGGCCAAGGCCGCCCAGCAGGCCCGCAGCCAGGCCCATCTCCAGTACGACGCGCACCTCGCGCCGCATGTGCCGCCGAAGGTCGACGAGGTGGCCCGGGAGGCCGCCGCCCGCTCCCGCCGCGCCGCCCGCCAGGCCGCCGACTACACGGCGCCCCGCGTCAGCCAGGCGGTCGCCGCCGCCCAGCCGGTCCGCGAGGAGGCGATGGCCCGCTCCGCGGCCGCCCTCGCGGCCCTGCGCGGCCAGATCTCCCCGCGCCAGATCGAGAAGCTGGCGAAGAAGCAGCGCCGCCGGGCCCGGGCCAGGCGCGCCGCCAAGTACCTCGCGGTCGTCGGCGTCCTGGCGGGCGGCGCCGTCGCCGCGTGGAAGTGGTGGGACAAGCAGGCCAACCCGGACTGGCTGGTAGAGCCCCCGGCCCCCACCGAGGTCGCCGAGCGGACCCCGCTGACCTCGGTCGACGGCAGCGGCTCCCTCGACCCGGAGGTCCAGGCCAAGGAGGCCGAGGAGGCCGAATACGGCGGCGACGAGCGCGGCGGCCACTGACCCCGGGCCACCGGCCGTACGTAACGCGACGGCGGGTGCCGTGGACCACTGGTCCACGGCACCCGCCGTCGTCGTGCTGTGGAGCCTAGGGGAGTCGAACCCCTGACATCTGCCATGCAAAGACAGCGCTCTACCAACTGAGCTAAGGCCCCGGAAAGGGGATGCGCAGACCAGAGTACCGGGTGGAACCGGGTATCCCGCAAAAGGATTGGGACTCCCGATAGACGACCACTCTCCGTAAGATGCTCGTCGGGGTTCGCGACAGCGAAGCGCCTCAATGGGGAAGCGATGGGGAGACGCGCAATGGACGCAACGCAGCAAGAAACGACCGCAAGAGCGAGGGAGCTTCAGCGGAGCTGGTACGGAGAGCCGCTGGGGGCGCTCTTCCGCCGGCTGATAGACGATCTCGGCCTGAACCAGGCCAGGCTCGCCGCCGTCCTCGGCCTGTCGGCCCCCATGCTGTCCCAGCTGATGAGCGGTCAGCGCGCCAAGATCGGCAACCCGGCCGTGGTCCAGCGCGTCCAGGCCCTGCAGGACCTGGCGGGCCAGGTCGCCGACGGCAGCGTCAGCGCCGCCGAGGCCACCGACCGGATGGACGAGATCAAGAAGTCCCAGGGCGGCTCCGTCCTGACCAACACCGGCCAGACCACGACGAGTTCGGGTGCTCCGACCGTGCGCCGCGTGGTGCGCGAGATCCAGTCGCTGCTCCGCTCGGTCGCCGCCGCCGGGGACATCATCGACGCCGCCGACACCCTCGCCCCGGCCCACCCCGAGCTGGCAGAGTTCCTCCGGGTGTACGGCGCCGGACGCACCGCGGAGGCGGTCGCCCACTACGAGGCGCACCAGAGCTGACGGCCATGGGGGCGGGGAGGTCAGGTGGGTGAGGTCTTCGCCGGTCGGTACGAGCTCATCGACCCGATCGGCCGCGGTGGTGTCGGTGCCGTCTGGCGAGCCTGGGACCACCGCCGCCGCCGCTGTGTGGCGGCGAAGGTCCTCCAGCAGAGCGACGCGCACACGCTGCTGCGCTTCGTCCGCGAGCAGGCGCTGAGGATCGACCACCCTCACGTGCTGGCACCGGCGAGCTGGGCCGCCGACGACGACAAGGTCCTGTTCACCATGGACCTGGTGACCGGCGGCTCGCTGGCCCATCTGATCGGGGACTACGGGCCACTGCCGGCCCGGTTCGTCTGCGTACTGCTCGACCAGCTGCTCGCCGGACTCGCCGCGGTGCACGCCGAGGGGGTCGTCCACCGCGACATCAAGCCCGCCAACATCCTGCTCGAAGCCACCGGCACCGGGCGGCCGCATCTGCGGCTGTCCGACTTCGGCATCGCGATGCGCAAGGGCGAGCCGCGGCTCACCGAGACGAACTACGTGATGGGAACGCCGGGGTACTTCGCGCCCGAGCAGATCATGGGCGCGGACCCGGACTTCCCGTCCGACCTGTTCGCGGTCGGCCTGGTCGCGCTGTATCTGCTGGAGGGTCAGAAGCCGGACGCCCGGGCCCTGGTGGAGTACTTCACCGCCCACGGCACTCCGGGGGCGCCACAGGGCGTCTCTGAGCCGTTGTGGCAGGTCCTGGCGGGCTTGCTGCAGCCGGACCCGCATGTGCGCTTCCGGACGGCCACGGGCGCGCGCAAGGCGCTGGCCTCGGCCGTCGAGCTGCTGCCGGACGCCGGGCCCGACGAGGAGCCGGTCGAGGTCTTCGACCAAGTCGGCCCGCTTCCCGAGGGGTTCGTCCCGCGCGAACTCCCACCGGTCCTCCGGGGCCCGCAGACGAGCGGCACGTCCGGGACCTCTGGAACGCCCGCGACACCACAGCGATCGGCTCACCTCACGCAGGAAGAGCAGCAGGAGCGGGAACAGGGACAGGGACAGGGGCAGGGGC
>NZ_BMTS01000013.1:0-205507 GCF_014649795.1 Streptomyces melanogenes | reverse complement strand
GGGGCAGGGGCAGGGGCAGGGGCAGGGACGGGGACGGGGACGGGAGAGGCAACATCCGTTTCCCGCCCACCAGTTGCCCACCCCGCCCACGGCCGACGGATTCCATCCGATCCCGCCCCCTTATCCGCCCTCGTACACACCCACCCCTGTCACTAAGAGGTACACCGGCCAGAGCACGCAGGTTCCCACTCCGGCCCCACCGGTTTCCGGACCTGTCCCCACCCCGGCCACCGGCCCCGCGCCTGCACCGCCCGCCGCCCGGCACAAACGCCCGGGACCGCCCCCGAAGGTGACGGTCCCGGTGCTGCTCCTGGCCCTGCTCTGCTTCGCCGTCGGCTTCTGGGCGCTCAGCCGGGTCTGAACCGGGGTTCTGGGCTCAGCCACGGCTGGAAAGGCGCTCCGGGGAGGATCCTCAGCCCGGCCTGACCGGCTGCGCCCGCCGCCGCGCGACCAGCGTCCGCACCCCCAGCCACCCCACCAGCAGCGTCCCCGTCCCGATCCCGCCCGCCGCGAGCAGCCGCATCTTCGTCGAGCCGCCGTCGTGCCGGGGCTGGGCCGCGGCCGGGGCGTGGCCGGTGGCCCGGCCGTCGGTCGCGAAGTCGGGCGCGGTCCCTTCGTACGCGGGCCCCTGCTTCGCCTCGCCGCGCACGCCCACCCGCAGCGTGACGGGGTACGCCCCCGGGCCGAGCGTCCGGCCGACCTGGGGACTGAGACTGACGGCCAGGTAGTGGTCGCCCCGGAAGCGCAGCGCACCGACCGGGCCCGAGGTGGAATACCGGTTCTCGTACGCCACCGGCGCGAGCGGCTGGAAGGCGACGGAGGCGGGCTTCCCGTCGTACCCCGTGTACACGTCGGCGACCGGGCCGAGCGCCGGGTTGTAGAGCTGGAGGTCGATGGCATAGGCCACGTATCCGCTCCCGCCCGCACGGCCCAGTTCAGCGGTGGCGGACAGCTGCTGTTCCCAGCCGACCGGGACGCGGTAGAAAAGCGTGGCGCCCGGCTTCAAGGTGTCGCGCCACGCGCCGCCGCTCAGCCGCGGCGCGTCGGCGAAGCCCGTACCGCCGTGGACCGCGCGCGCCGCCGAGGAGGGCACGGGCGGCGAGGCGGTCGCCCAGTGCGTGGGCGCGGTCGTCGGGGCCTCGGCCGTGAGCCTCGGCTCCCTGGTGTGCCGCAGCTCCAGGCCCCACTCGCCGGGCGCGGAGGCGGCGTCGCCGATCCGCTGGACCAACACGTAGTACGTGCCCGCCCCCTGACAGGGCGTCTGATTGCGGGTGAGGCCGCGTGAGACGTACGCGGCGATCGGCCTCGGGTACTCGGGCGAGCCGAAGACCGCGCGGCCGGTGTCGCAGGTGTTGCCGTCGCGGTCCTGGAGCGTGAGCTCGACGCCGTCGCCGAAGGCGACCTTGGTGTCCGGCTTCGGCACCGCCACGGCCGACACATAGGCGTCTCCGGTGCTGCCCAGGTCGACCTGGAAGTACGCCTTGGCGCCAGGCCCGACGGCCGACCGGTACACCGTTCCCGCCGCAAGCCGCTGCGCGCCCTGCCCGGTCGGGGCCGCCGTGACCGGCTGGGCGCGCGGGTCGTAGCGGTAGGGGCCGTCAGCGCGGTACGGGTGCTGGGGCCGCTGCCCGGTCGCGGCTTGCGCACCCTGGCCCTGGAGGGCCGCCAGCGTGCACAGCGCGGCCACGGCGGCCACGGCCCGGCCCTTCCCACGCTGGTTCGTCATGCCGCCGCGCCCCCTTCAATTTTGCTTCTGCAAGCCATTGATTTGCGCAGGTGAACCCGTGGGGACGACTGCCCCGGGCACATGACAGCACAGAGCCCCGGCCGCGTCGGCGGCCGGGGCTCTGCAACTTGGACTCTGTGGGGCTCACACACCCGAACCTGCGGGCACGGAGTCGGTCGCCTCCGTCCACAGGTCCTGCTCGGCGCGATCCGCCTGGATCTGGCGGTACACGAGGAGCCCGCCGATGGCGGCCAGTGCGACCAGGAGGAGCTTCTTCACCGCGCGACCTCGTCTTTCCTTGACGTAAGGGACCTCTGTCGCCCGACTATACACACCGATCGATACCAATCGGTGATGGTCCATCCGAGTGCAGTTCATCGGAAGATCCGCCCATAACGGTGCGTCGCCCCCTCGCTCTGCGGTGCTGGTACACATCATGAGATCCAACGCAAATCGGGCACCTGAAGAACGATTCAGAAGCGAGGAAGTCATGGCAACCAGCAAGCTCACGACGTGGTGGACCGCACTCATCGGCGCGCTCGTCGCCCTCCTCGCCTCCCTCGGCCTGGCCGGCCAGGCCACCGCCGTCGCTTCCCTACCGCAGCAGGGCGCCGCGCACCACCGCAGCGAAAAGCTGCTCCCCGAGACCCCGAACGTGCGCTGGGCCCTGCCCAGTGCCTCGGCGCTGCCGCCCACGATGAAGCAGCGCATCCGCGCCGAGGCCCACGGCTCCTCGCCGTCGACCCGGCACCTGCCCGGGGCCCACGACGAGAACGAGGGCGGCGGCGGAGCGAGTGGCCCGACGGGCGCCGACGAAGCCGAGACGCCCGCTGCGGACGACAGCGCCCCGGTCTCCACGCCCTGACCGCTCTCCCAGCTCCTGCCCGAGCTTGCGAGACACGAGCCCGGCGACTCCCCCGAGTTGCCGGGCTTCTTCGTGTACGTACGTAGTACGTACACGGCGGGGCCCCACCGGCGCGGGGATCACCCACTACGAGAACCGCACGGCACGGGGACCGCACGGCACAACGAAAAGGTCCCCGGACTCTCGTCCGGGGACCTTCTGCACTGTGGGGCTAACAGGATTTGAACCTGTGGCCTCATCCTTATCAGGGATGCGCTCTAACCAACTGAGCTATAGCCCCGCCGCGCTCTGCGGGATGTCCCCCGCGCGCTGACCTCTGAAGATTAGCGCACGTGGGGGCCAGTCCCAAAATCGATAGCCGCCCCCCGTTCGACCTGCGGCAACCCGCGCCTACTCGTCCTCGGCCAGCGTGAGCTCGATGCCGCCCACGAAACCGGCCGAGAGGTTGTAGATGAACGCGCCGAGCGTCGCCAGCGCGGTGGCGAGCACCACGTCGATGACCGCGATCACCGAGGTGAAGATCAGCACGCGCGGCAGCGACAGGAAGGACTGCAGGTCGAAGCCGTTGGACTCGTTGGAGCCGGTGGCCTCGCTGATGGTCCCGCCCACGGACGAGAAGACGCCCATGGCGTCCATGACCATCCACAGGACCGCCGACGCCACCACCGTGCACACGCCCAGCGCGATGGAGAGCAGGAAGCTGACCTTCATCACCGACCACGGGTCGGCCTTGGCCACCCGCAGCCGTGCCTTGCGCGTACGCGGTGTCGTACGGGCCCCTGTGCGGGGCCGGCGGATCGCGGCGGACGACGAGCCGCCGCCGCGCTGCTGGCCGCCCTGCGTCCCGTTCTGGGACGTCGGGTAGGCCTGCGGCGGGTGGTACGGCTGCGCGGGGCCCGAGGCGGGCTTCTCGCGCTCGCCGGGCAGTGCCCCGGCGGCGTATCCCTCGTAGTCGGACCGGGCCTTGGGCCCGCGGGTGTCGGTCACCGTTACCCCCTGGGAGTCCGCGGCAGGGCCACGGGCACCGTTCGCTCCGGAAGCGGCCGATCCGGCGCCCGTGGCTCCACTCACGCTCTACTCCTCGTGCTCACCGGCCGAAGGCTCCGTGCCCTCGACTGCGGCCTCGGCAGACTCGCCCTCGGCCGCGTCGATCTCGGTCCCTTCGGGACCGTCGACCTCTTCAGCCTCGCGACCGGCCTCGGCGTTACGAGCGATGCCGACGACGGCATCGCGCTTGCCCAGGTTGATCAGTTGGACGCCCATGGTGTCACGGCCCGTCTCCCTGACCTCGTTGACTCGCGTACGAATCACACCACCGCCGAGCGTGATGGCGAGGATTTCGTCCGTCTCCTCGACCACCAGCGCGCCGACCAGCGAGCCCCGGTCCTCGACGATCTTGGCGGCCTTGATGCCGAGGCCACCGCGACCCTGGACGCGGTACTCGTCGACGGGGGTCCGCTTCGCGTACCCGCCGTCGGTGGCGGTGAACACGAAAGTACCGGGCCGGACGACATTCATCGAGAGCAGCTCGTCGCCCTCGCGGAAACTCATCCCCTTGACGCCCGAGGTGGCGCGGCCCATCGGGCGCAGGGCGTCGTCCGTCGCCGTGAAGCGGATGGACTGCGCCTTCTTGCTGACGAGCAGCAGATCGTCCTCGGCCGACACCAGCTCCGCGCCGATCAGCTCGTCGTCGCCGCCGTCCGCGGTCTCGCGCAGGTTGATGGCGATGACGCCACCCGAACGGGGCGAGTCGTAGTCCTTGAGCGAGGTCTTCTTCACCAGGCCGCCCTTGGTGGCCAGGATCAGATAGGGCGCCGCCTCGTAGTCGCGGATGGCGAGGATCTGGGCGATCTTCTCGTCCGGCTGGAAGGCCAGCAGGTTCGCCACGTGCTGGCCGCGCGCGTCCCGGCCGGCGTCCGGCAGCTCGTACGCCTTGGCCCGGTAGACGCGGCCCTTGTTGGTGAAGAACAGCAGCCAGTGGTGGGTGGTGGAGACGAAGAAGTGGTCGACGATGTCGTCCTGCTTCAGCTTGGTGCCCCGCACGCCCTTGCCGCCGCGCTTCTGCGAGCGGTAGTCCTCGGTCTTGGTGCGCTTGACGTAGCCACCGTTGGTGATGGTGACGACGATGTCCTCTTCGGCGATCAGGTCCTCGATGGACATGTCACCGTCGAAGGGCACCAGCTTGGAGCGCCGGTCGTCGCCGAACTTCTCGACGATCGCGGCCAGTTCCTCGCTGATGATCTGGCGCTGGCGCTCGGGCGAGGCGAGGATCGCGTTGTACTCGTTGATCTTCGCCTGGAGCTCGTCGTGCTCGGCGACGATCTTCTGCCGCTCCAGGGCGGCGAGCCGGCGGAGCTGCATCTCCAGGATCGCGTTGGCTTGGATCTCGTCGATGGAGAGCAGGCCCATCAGGCCCTCGCGCGCGACCTCGACGGTGTCGCTGCGCCGGATCAGCGCGATGACCTCGTCGATCGCGTCGAGCGCCTTGAGCAGACCGCGCAGGATGTGGGCCCGCTCCTCGGCCTTGCGCAGCCGGAACCTGGTGCGCCGGACGATGACCTCGATCTGGTGCGTCACCCAGTGGCGGATGAACGCGTCCAGCGAGAGCGTGCGCGGCACGCCGTCGACGAGCGCCAGCATGTTGGCGCCGAAGTTCGTCTGGAGGTCGGTGTGCTTGTACAGGTTGTTGAGGACGACCTTGGCGACCGCGTCCCGCTTGAGCACGATGACCAGGCGCTGGCCGGTGCGGGAGCTGGTCTCGTCGCGGACGTCGGCGATGCCGCCGACCTTGCCGTCCTTCACCAGGTCGGCGATCTTCTGCGCCAGGTTGTCGGGGTTGACCTGGTACGGAAGCTCGGTCACCACCAGGCACTGGCGGTTCTGGATCTCCTCGACCGCGACCACCGCGCGCATCGTGATGGAGCCGCGGCCCGTGCGGTAGGCCTCCTCGATGCCCTTGCGGCCGACCACGAGGGCGCCGGTCGGGAAGTCGGGGCCCTTGATGCGCTCGATCAGCGCGTCCAGGAGCTCCTCGTGCGAGGCCTCGGGGTGCGACAGGAACCACTGGGCGCCGTCCGCCACCTCGCGCAGGTTGTGCGGCGGGATGTTGGTGGCCATACCGACGGCGATGCCGGCGGAGCCGTTGACCAGCAGGTTCGGGAAGCGCGCCGGCAGGACCGTCGGCTCCTGGTTGCGGCCGTCGTAGTTGTCCTGGAAGTCGACGGTCTCCTCGTCGATGTCGCGGACCATCTCCATGGACAGCGGCATCATCTTGCACTCGGTGTACCGCATGGCGGCGGCCGGGTCGTTGCCCGGGGAACCGAAGTTGCCGTTGGAGTCGACCAGCGGCAGGCGCATCGACCAGTGCTGGGCGAGGCGGACGAGCGCGTCGTAGATCGAGGAGTCGCCGTGCGGGTGGTATGTGCCCATGACGTCGCCGACGACGCGGGCGCACTTGTAGAAGCCCTTCTCGGGCCGGTACCCGCCGTCGTACATCGCGTACAGGACGCGGCGGTGGACGGGCTTCAGGCCGTCCCGTACGTCCGGCAGCGCGCGCGAGACGATGACGGACATCGCGTAGTCGAGGTAGGAGCGCTGCATCTCCGTCTCGAGCCCGACGGGCTCGATGCGCAGGACAGGGTCTTCCTCGGTCGGTTCAGTGGTCGCGGGAGTGTTCTCGTCGGCCATTGCTGGTTCTCAAGTCCTTTCGAAGCGGTCAGCGACAGACCGACTCAGATGTCGAGGAAGCGGACGTCCTTGGCGTTGCGCTGGATGAACGAGCGCCGTGCCTCGACGTCCTCGCCCATCAGCACCGAGAACAGGTCGTCGGCCTGGGCCGCGTCGTCCAGGGTGACCTGGCCCAGGACGCGGTGCTCGACGTCCATCGTGGTGACGCGCAGCTCCTCGGCGTTCATCTCGCCGAGGCCCTTGAAGCGCTGGATCGAGTCCTCGCGGATCCGCTTGCCCGACTGCTTGCCGAGCTCCACGAGCGCGTCGCGCTCGCGGTCGGAGTAGGCGTACTCGAAGTCGTCCCGGCCCCACTTGATCTTGTAGAGCGGCGGGCGCGACAGGTACACGTGTCCGGCCTCGACCAGCGGCCGCATGAAGCGGAAGAGGAAGGTCAGCAGCAGGGTGTTGATGTGCTGGCCGTCGACGTCGGCGTCCGCCATCAGGATGATCTTGTGATAGCGGAGCTTCTCGATGTCGAAGTCCTCGTGGACCCCGGTGCCGAAGGCCGAGATCAGCGCCTGGACCTCGGTGTTCTGCAGGATCTTGTCGATACGGGCCTTCTCGACGTTCAGGATCTTGCCGCGGATCGGCAGGATGGCCTGGTACATCGGGTTGCGGCCGGACTTCGCCGAACCACCGGCGGAGTCACCCTCGACGATGAAGATCTCGCACTTCGTCGGGTCGTTGGACTGGCAGTCGGAGAGCTTGCCGGGAAGAGAGGCGCTTTCCAGCAGACCCTTGCGGCGGGTCAGGTCGCGCGCCTTGCGGGCGGCGACACGTGCCGTCTGCGCCTGGATGGCCTTGCGGATGATGTCCGCGGCCTCGTTGGGGTTCCGGTCGAACCAGTCGGTCAGGTGCTCGTGCACGACCTTCTGGACGAACGTCTTCGCCTCGGTGTTGCCCAGCTTCGTCTTGGTCTGGCCCTCGAACTGCGGCTCGCCCAGCTTGACGGAGATGATCGCCGTCAGACCCTCGCGGATATCCTCGCCGGAGAGGTTGTCGTCCTTCTCGCGCAGCAGCTTCTTGTCACGGGCATACCGGTTGACCAGGCCCGTGAGCGCCGCGCGGAATCCCTCCTCATGCGTACCCCCCTCGTGCGTGTGGATGGTGTTCGCAAAGGAGTAAACGCCCTCGCTGTACTGAGAGTTCCACTGCATCGCGATCTCGGCCGAGAGCATGCGCTCCTTGTCCTCGGCCTCCACGTCGATCACGGTCGGGTGGATCAGCTCGCCCTTGCGCGAGTTGAGGTACTTCACGAAGTCGACGATGCCGCCCTCGTAGTGGTACGAGACCGTGAGCGCCTGCTGGTCCTCCGACTCGTCTGCCGAGTCCGCCCCGGAGACGGCCTTCGCCGACTCCCGCTCGTCCGTCAGCTTGATCGTCAGGCCCTTGTTGAGGAAGGCCATCTCCTGGAAGCGCCGCGCGAGCGTCTCGAAGGAGTACTCGGTCGTCTCGAAGACGTCCGGGTCGGCCCAGAACGTCACCGTGGTGCCGCTGTCCTCGACCTGCTCGTGCTTGGCCAGGGGCGCGGTGGGGACACCGAGCTTGTAGTCCTGCGTCCAGCGGTAGCCGTCGCGCTTGATGTCGACGGCGAGCTTGGTCGAGAGGGCGTTGACGACGGAGACGCCGACACCGTGCAAACCACCGGAGACGGCGTAACCACCGCCGCCGAACTTGCCGCCCGCGTGCAGGACGGTGAGCACGACCTCGACGGCCGGCTTCTTCTCCACGGGGTGCATGTCCACGGGGATGCCGCGGCCGTTGTCGACCACGCGCACGCCGCCGTCGGCGAGGATCGTGACGTCGATCGTGTCCGCGTGACCGGCGAGGGCCTCGTCGACGGAGTTGTCGACGACCTCTTGCACCAGGTGGTGCAGGCCGCGCTCACCGGTCGAGCCGATGTACATGCCGGGTCGCTTGCGGACCGCGTCCAGACCTTCGAGGACGGTGATGGCGCTGGCGTCGTACGAGGCGGTGACCTCGCCGTTCTCACCGGCGGCAGCGGACGGGGTGTTCTCGTTGGGGTTGCCGGAATCGGCCACGAAGCGCCCTTTCTGGCACAGCACAGCCTTCCTGGGCAGACAGGAGCGGCTGCGTCGTTCAGCGATGGTCAGCGTCCGGCGGCGCCCCGCAGGGGCAGCGCGTCCGACCGCGTCATTCGGTGGGTCCCGCGAGGAGGGCGGGATTATTGACCAGTCTACCGGTAGCGCCGACATGAATGGGGGTTTGCCGGTACCTGAGTCCGCATGTGCCGCCCTGAGCGGGCGGCTACCGACTCCCCATATCCGGGCAGGGGCTCCAAGAGCCTCACACCGGCATTCAGCGCTTCGGCCTGTCAACCTCCGGCTACCGTGAGGGACGCCTCACCCGTACCGCCCGGTTTCCTGGCGCGCGAGGTCCGCCAACAGGGGGACGGTGGCGGGTTCTTCGGTACGGGACAGGGCGGAGCGGGTGCGGCGGGGCGGGCGGGGGCGCCCTGCCCTCACCCGTACGTGTCGCCCGGCCCCGTGCTGCCCGGGGCCCGCAGGCGCCCGTAGCGCGTGGGCGGCCCACCCGGGCCCAGGACCTTGATCATCCGGACCGTGCCGTGGCCCAGGTCCGCGTTCAGCCGGGCCACCAGCTGGGGCGCGAGCAGGCGCAGCTGGGTCGCCCACGCCGTGGAGTCGCACTGCACGGTGAGCACGCGCTCGTCGGGGTCCTCGTCGTAGCGCAGCGGAACGCAGTGGTTGGCCAGGTCGTCGCCGACGATCTGCGGCCAGCGGCCCATCACGCCGCCCACCGCGGCCGGGGTCTCCCAGCCGCGCTCGGTGATCAGCCGGTTGATCGCGGCGCCCAGCGGCTGCGGGTCGCGCCCGTCCGCGCGTGCGCCGGAGCGCAGGCCGCCACCACGGCGGGCCTGCTTCTTCTGCTGTGCGGCGGCGCCCCGCGCCTTGGCCTGCTCCTTGGCGGCGCGCAGCGCCACGCGCGCGAGGTCGACGCCGGAGGACTCGGGAACCTTGGGCGTCGGCGTCTCGTTACCGGAGTGCTCGCTCATACCCGCGCCACCTCCCCCGCGGCGACCTCGTACCGCGCCCCCGCGAGGACGCCCGGCACGTCGTCGTCCACGGCCGCCGTCACCAGCACCTGCTCGCCCGGAGCCACCAGCTCCGCCAGCCGTTCACGGCGCCGGGCGTCCAGCTCCGCGAAGACGTCGTCCAGGACCAGGACCGGCTCGTTGCCCTCGGCCCGCAGCAGGTCGTAGGAGGCGAGCCGCAGCGCCAGCGCGTACGACCAGGACTCGCCGTGGCTGGCGTATCCCTTGGCGGGCAGCTGGCCGAGCTTGAGCAGCAGGTCGTCGCGGTGCGGCCCGACCAGGGTGACGCCCCGCTCGATCTCCTGCTTGCGTACGTCGGCGAGCGCGGCCATGAGCTGGCCGTACAGCTCCTCGCGGGCGACGGCCTCGCCCTGCGCCGACGGGCGGTACTCCAGCGCGACCGGACCGCCGCCGGGCGCCAGCTGCTCGTACGCCTTGTCGGCGAGCGGCTGGAGCGTGGCGATCAGGTCGAGGCGCTGGGCGAGCAGCTCCGCGCCCGCCCGCGCCAGATGCTGGTCCCACACGTCGAGCGTCGACAGGTCCATGCCGCGGCCGCCGTGCCGCCGGGCCATCGCGGCCGACTTCAGCAGGGTGTTGCGCTGCTTGAGGACGCGGTCGTAGTCGGAGCGGACGGCCGCCATGCGCGGGGAGCGCGCGGTGACCAGCTCGTCCAGGAACCGCCGCCGCTCACCGGGGTCGCCCTTGACCAGCGCCAGATCCTCCGGCGCAAAGAGCACGGTCCGCACTATCCCCAGCACGTCACGCGGTCTGACCTGCGAGGAGCGGTTGATACGGGCCCGGTTCGCGCGGCCCGGGTTCAGCTCCAGCTCGATCAGCTGGGAACGCTCGCCCTGGGTCACGGCCGCGCGGATGATCGCCCGGTCGGCGCCCATGCGCACCAGCGGCGCGTCCGAGGAGACGCGGTGGCTGCCGAGGGTCGCCAGATAGCCGACCGCCTCGACGAGATTCGTCTTGCCCTGGCCGTTGGCGCCCACGAAAGCGGTGACGCCCGGGTCGAGCGGAACCTCGACCCGGGCGTACGAGCGGAAGTCGGCCAGCGAGAGATGCGTGACGTGCATGGTGGTGCGCCGACCTCCCCCGGCCCTGCCAACAGCCTGTGGACTACTTCTTGGACTCGACCGCGTGGCCGCCGAACTGGTTGCGCAGCGCCGCGATCATCTTCATCTGCGGGGAGTCGTCCTGCCGGGACGCGAACCGCGCGAACAGCGACGCGGTGATCGCGGGCAGCGGCACGGCGTTGTCGATGGCGGCCTCCACGGTCCACCGGCCCTCGCCGGAGTCCGCGGCGAAGCCGCGCAGCTGGTCGAGGTGCTCGTCCTCGTCGAGGGCGTTGACCGCCAGGTCCAGCAGCCAGGAACGGATGACCGTGCCCTCCTGCCAGCTGCGGAAGACCTCGCGCACGTCGGTGACGGAGTCGACCTTCTCCAGGAGCTCCCAGCCCTCGGCGTACGCCTGCATCATCGCGTACTCGATGCCGTTGTGGACCATCTTGGCGAAGTGGCCGGCGCCGACCTTGCCCGCGTGGACCGAGCCGAACTCGCCCTCGGGCTTGAGCGCGTCGAAGATCGGCTGGACCTTCGCCACGTTCTCGGCGTCGCCGCCGTACATCAGCGCGTAGCCGTTCTCCAGGCCCCAGACGCCGCCGGAGACGCCGCAGTCGACGAAGCCGATGCCCTTGAGGCCCAGCTCGACGGCGTGCTTCTCATCGTCGGTCCAGCGGGAGTTGCCGCCGTCGACGACCACGTCGCCGGGGGAGAGCAGCTCGGCCAGCTCGTCGATGGTCGACTGGGTCGCGGCACCGGCCGGGACCATCACCCAGACCACGCGCGGGCCCTTGAGCTTGCCCACAAGCTCTTCGAGGCTGTGGACATCGGCGACGTCCGGGTTGCGGTCGTAACCGATGACGGTGTGGCCTGCGCGGCGAATCCGCTCGCGCATGTTGCCGCCCATCTTGCCGAGGCCGACGAGACCGAGCTCCATCACATGATCCTTTGACGTTGTGGCGTTCGTACCCGTGTCCGAGACTACGCCCGGACACGGGCACACACCTGTGGGGTCGGCCGCTCAGACGAACATGGCCCCGCAGGTCAGCCGGGTGGATCAGCCGGAGAGACGCACCGGCATGATCAGGTACTTGTACGCGTCGTCCGCCTCGGCGTCGAGCGCGGGCTTGCCGCTCAGCAGCGCCGGCTTGGTCGAGGTGGTGAAGGAGAGCTGGGCGACCGGGGAGTCGATGGCGCTCAGGCCGTCGAGCAGGAAGGTCGGGTTGAAGGCGATCGAGATGTCGTCGCCCTCCAGGTTGGCGTCGACCCTTTCCACAGCCTGTGCGTCGTCGCTGGAACCGGCCTCCAGGATGAGCACGCCCTGCTCGAAGCTGAGGCGGACCGGCGTGTTGCGCTCGGCGACCAGGGAGACGCGCTTGACGGCCTCGACGAAGGGCGCGGTCTCGATCACCGCTACCGAGTTGAACTCGGTCGGGAACAGCGTCCGGTACTTCGGCAGGTCGCCTTCGAGCAGCCGGGTCGTGGTGCGGCGGCCGGCGCCCTCGAAGCCGATCAGGCCCTCGCCGGCGCCCGAGCCCGACAGGGCGAGCGTGACCGTGTCGCCGCTGGTCAGGGCCTTGGCGGTGTCCAGGAGCGTCTTGGCGGGCACCAGGGCGACCGCGGAGGCGTCCGGGTTCTCCGGCTTCCACAGGAACTCGCGGACCGCGAAGCGGTAGCGGTCGGTCGAGGCCAGGGTGACCGTGTCACCCTCGATCTCGATCCGGACGCCGGTCAGCACGGGCAGCGTGTCGTCGCGCCCGGCGGCGATGGCGACCTGGGCGGCGGCGGAGGCGAAGACCTCACCGGGAACGGTGCCAGTGGCGGTCGGCATCTGCGGCAGCGCCGGGTACTCCTCCACAGGCAGGGTGTGGAGGGTGAAGCGGGAGGAGCCGCAGACCACCGTCGCCCGTACACCGTCTGTGGAAATCTCCACCGGGCGGTTGGGCAGGGCGCGGCAGATGTCGGCGAGCAGGCGGCCCGAGACGAGCACCGTGCCGTCCTCGTCGACCTCGGCCTCGACCGAAACCCGCGCCGAGACCTCGTAGTCGAAGCTGGAGAAGCTGAGGGCGCCGTCCTCCGCCTTCAGAAGAAGGCCCGCGAGCACGGGCGCGGGCGGACGGGCCGGGAGGCTGCGGGCCACCCACGCCACCGCCTCCGCGAGAACATCGCGCTCCACCCGGATCTTCACCGGAACCGCCTCCTGCTGTTGCTGGCTCGCCCTGCTGGCTTTCGTCGTCGGCTGTATCGCCGGGGACCAGTCTGACGTACGCCGCTGACACTCGGTGCGAGTCGGGGTCAAGTCGTGCCGAGCGGCCCGGGAGCCACCGGGCTCGAGTTGTGCACAGGCCCCACTTCGAAGCGGAAACCTAGCTAACTCTAAGTGGGAGTAGTAGTAGGGCCTGTGGAAACCGTGGATAACCCCGTTTTTGCAGGTCAGACCCAGTTTTTTGTCCACCGCGCCTGTGGGTGGAGCCGGTGGACAACTCACCGGTTCTGTGGACACCCGAAAGTTCTGCACACCCGATGCACAGGCAGGGCCCACTTCTCCCCAGAGCTGTCCCCAGCTTTACCCACGTTCCCCACAGCCCAACCGGCCTCGTTGGTGTGACGCCTTTCACTCGACACGGTGATGGGGGGTGTTGCGTTGCCGAACAGTGGACAGCGCTGTGGAGAAGCTGTGGGCAACGGGCCCCAGCCTGTGGGCCGCCGGTGGACAACTTTGACCACAGGCTGTGGACAGAGAATTCATCCACAGCCTGTGGAGCACGCTCACGCACAAATCCACAAGTATCTGACCTGGGGTGATGGAGTATCAGGGCGCCGGCCTGTGGAAGCAATCTGGACAACTGAACAGTCCCCAGGGTGTGGACGGGGAAAAGTCCCCGGATCTGTGGAGAACTCCCTCTGACCGGCCCGTATTCGAACACCGGAGGCCCGAGCGAGCCGTACGGAGCGGTCGCGGCGGGCCGTACACAGGGGCGGAACGGCGCTGTGGTGAGGCTTCGAGCGACGCGGGAGGACGCCGCTGAGAGACGCCACGCGCGCGTGGGCGACGGGTGCGGAGAGGCTCCACGCGCGCGTAGAGGCGACGGAAAAGGGCGCCCGGGACGGTGTCCCGGGCGCCCTGTGAGGCCGTGTGAGCGGTCGGCTCAGCCGTTCTTGATGCGGTTGGTGAGCTCGGTGACCTGGTTGTAGATGGAGCGCCGCTCGGCCATCAGCGCGCGGATCTTGCGGTCGGCGTGCATCACCGTCGTGTGGTCGCGGCCGCCGAACTGCGCCCCAATCTTCGGCAGCGAGAGGTCGGTCAGCTCGCGGCACAGGTACATCGCGATCTGCCGAGCCGTCACCAGGACCCGGCTGCGCGAGGATCCGCACAGGTCCTCGACGGTGAGCCCGAAGTAGTCGGCGGTCGCCGCCATGATCGCGCCGGCCGTGATCTCGGGCGCCGAGTCCTCGCCGCCGGGGATCAGGTCCTTCAGCACGATCTCGGTGAGCCCCAGGTCCACCGGCTGCCGGTTGAGCGACGCGAACGCCGTCACCCGGATCAGCGCGCCCTCCAGCTCGCGGATGTTCCGCGAGATCCGGGACGCGATGAACTCCAGCACCTCCGGCGGGGCGTTGAGCTGCTCCTGCACCGCCTTCTTACGGAGGATCGCGATCCGCGTCTCCAGCTCGGGCGGCTGCACATCGGTGGTCAGGCCCCACTCGAAACGGTTCCTCAGCCGGTCCTCCAGCGTCATCAGCTGCTTGGGCGGCCGGTCGGAGGAGAGCACGATCTGCTTGTTGGCGTTGTGGAGCGTGTTGAACGTGTGGAAGAACTCCTCCTGCGTCGACTCCTTGCTCGCCAGGAACTGGATGTCGTCGACCAGAAGGATGTCCACGTCCCGGTACCGCTTGCGGAAGGTGTCGCCCTTGCCGTCGCGGATCGAGTTGATGAACTCGTTGGTGAATTCCTCGGAGCTCACGTAGCGCACGCGCGTGCCGGGGTAGAGGCTGCGGGCGTAGTGCCCGATGGCGTGCAGCAGATGCGTTTTGCCAAGGCCCGACTCCCCGTAGATGAAGAGCGGGTTGTACGCCTTGGCCGGCGCCTCGGCGACGGCGACGGCCGCCGCGTGCGCGAACCGGTTCGAGGAACCGATGACGAACGTGTCGAAGAGATACTTGGGGTTGAGCCGCGCGTGCGGCTCGCCGGGGCCGCCGGGCTGCGCCGAGGACGACGAGGGGCCGCCCATCGGGCGCGGGGCGCCGCCGCCCGGCTGCGGGCCGCCGTGGTGCTGCGGGGCCTGCGGCTCGGGGAGGTCGTGCCGCTCGTGGCGCTCGTGCCGGTCCTGGCGCTGCTGCTCGTACGGCTGCGACTGCTGCTCGTACTGCGGGCGCTCGGGCATCTGCGGCTGCCGGTAGTCGTGCTGCGGCTGCTGCGGGCGGGCGGTCGCGTACGGGTCGCGCTCCTGGAAGCCGCCCAGGCGCTGCTGCTGCCAGGACAGGTCCTCCTGGGCGCGCGGCCAGGCGCCGGGCTCGGGGCGCTGCTGCTGGTAGTCCGGGTAGGCGGGGCGCACGGTCGGCAGGCCGTCGTCGGCCGGGCGGCCGTAGGCGTCGTCCTGGTAGCGCGGGGGCTGCTGCTGGGGCGGCGCGGACTGCGGGCCGCCGCCGGGGGGCTCGCCCACGGAGTCGTCGACGGTGATCGCGATCCGGATCTGGCGGCCGCACTCACGGCTGAGCGTGTCGCTGATCAGCGGGGCGAGCCGGCCCTCCAGGACGCGCTTGCCCCACTCGTTGGGGACGGCGAGCAGTGCCGTGTCGGCGACCAGGGCGAGCGGCTGGCAGCGCTCGATCCACTGCTTGTCCTTGGGCTCGATGCCCTGCTGGCCCTCCGCGAGGAGCTGCTCCAGCACTCGTGGCCACACTGCGGCAAGATCGGCAGGTACGTCAGCCACAAGGCACGCTCTCTCGCAGGTCCCACGAATGTGTGGTTCTCGGGACGGGATGGAAGGACAGGCAAGGACAGAAAGGAAAAGGTCGGGGTCGAGCCAAGGTAGTCGCGGCGACTGACGTGGTTCAAGTTGTTGTCCACAGGCTGTGCACAGTGGGCCCCGGGAAGAGGCTGGTTTGACCGGATGGCGTAGTCGCGCGTACCGTAACCAGGTCGAGTTGTCGATGGCTGCTGCCGCCTGCCTCCGATGGGCAAAGATCACGGTCTGTGATCGTGAAGCGGTGCACTCGGGCGTATTGCGAGCTTCGCGAATTGCGAGCTTCTCGTGGGCGCACGGTGACAGCCAGGCGATGTCCCGCCACCACCGAATCATTTCTGGAGCCCCCGAGTGAGCAAGCGCACCTTCCAGCCGAACAACCGTCGTCGCGCCAAGACCCACGGCTTCCGCCTGCGGATGCGTACCCGTGCCGGCCGCGCCATCCTCGCGAACCGTCGTGGCAAGGGCCGCGCCAGCCTGTCCGCCTAATCGCATACAGGTCATGACGTGCTGCCTACCGAGAATCGGCTGAGGCGGCGCGAAGACTTCGCGACCGCGGTACGCCGAGGACGCCGGGCCGGTCGCCCGCTCCTCGTCGTCCATCTACGCAGCGGTGCAACGGACCCGCACGCGCCTGGGGAGAGCGCTCCCCCGACGCGTGCGGGTTTCGTCGTCAGCAAGGCCGTGGGCGTAGCGGTCGTCCGCAACCTGGTGAAGCGCAGGCTTCGCCATCTGATGCGCGATCGGCTGTCCCAGCTGCCCCCCGGTAGCCTGGTGGTCGTACGAGCATTGCCCGGCGCGGGCGATGCCGATCATGCACATCTGGCCCGAGACCTGGACGCCGCCTTCCAGCGGCTGCTGGGAGGGGGTGCGCGATGAAGTACCCGCTGCTGGCCCTGATCAAGCTGTACCAGTGGACGATCAGCCCGCTGCTCGGGCCCGTCTGCAGGTACTACCCGTCGTGTTCCCACTACGGATTCACGGCCATTGACCGGCATGGCGCGGTGAAGGGCACGGCACTGACCGCCTGGCGCATTCTGCGGTGCAACCCGTGGTCGCCGGGCGGCGTGGACTACGTCCCCGAACGCAAGCGCCCTCGTTGGCACGAGGCGCTGCGCAATGCCTGGCGCGGCGACAAGGGCGGGCACTTTGCCGCCGAGACCGAGCCCAGCCCGGCCGCAGAGACCTCGCCCAATGCTCAAGGAGCCTGATTAGTGGACACGATTGCCAGTCTGTTCAGCTTTATCACCACCCCTGTTTCCTGGGTCATCGTCCAGTTCCACCGGCTGTACGGCGCGATCTTCGGCCCGGACACGGGCTGGGCCTGGGGACTGTCCATCGTGTCCCTGGTGGTGCTGATCCGGATCTGTCTGATCCCGCTCTTCGTGAAGCAGATCAAGTCGACCCGGAACATGCAGGCGCTCCAGCCGAAGATGAAGGCGATCCAGGAGCGCTACAAGAGCGACAAGCAGCGTCAGTCCGAAGAGATGATGAAGCTGTACAAGGAGACGGGCACCAACCCGCTCTCCTCGTGCCTTCCCATCCTGGCGCAGTCGCCGTTCTTCTTCGCGCTCTACCACGTGCTGTCGGGCATCGCGAGCGGCAAGACCATCGGCGTCATCAACCAGCCGCTGCTGGAGAGCGCCCAGAAGGCGCACATCATGGGCGCCCCGCTGGCGGCCAAGTTCACGGACAGCGCCTCCAAGGTCGAGAGCCTGGGCGCCACGCTGACCGACGTCCGCGTCGTGACCGCGATCATGATCGTGCTGATGTCCGCCTCGCAGTTCTTCACCCAGCGCCAGCTGATGACGAAGAACGTGGACCTCTCGGTGAAGACGCCGTTCATGCAGCAGCAGAAGATGCTGATGTACGTCTTCCCGGTCATGTTCGCCGTGATGGGCATCAACTTCCCCGTCGGTGTCCTCGTCTACTGGCTGACCACCAACGTGTGGACCATGGGCCAGCAGATGTACGTGATCAACCAGAACCCGACGCCGGGCTCGAAGGCGCAGGCCAGCTACCTGGAGCGGCTGAGCAAGAGCATCGCCGCCCACAGTGACGTCCGCGGCAAGCGCCGTCGCGCCGTGGTCCAGGCGATCGTGGCCAAGGGCCCGGACCGCAACGACAACGAGCGCAAGTTCATCACCGGCCTGGCCAAGCAGGGCTTCGCGGCCCAGGCCGACGGCTCCGTGGTGAAGAGCGAGGCCACCGCGGCCGAGGCGGAGGGCAGCGGGCCCAAGCGGCAGCAGCCCAAGCGCCAGACCAAGGCCCAGCGCCAGTCCGGTGCGGTCGCCCAGCAGGGCACGGCCGACGCCGAGGAACCGGCGAAGACCTCGCTGGACAAGGGCACGTCGGACGAGGGGTCCGGGGCGAAGCAGGACGCGCCGCAGGACGCCAAGTCCAAGCCGGCCGCCAAGCCGGCCTCCGGTACCGCACGCAGCAAGGCCCAGTCCGGACAGCGCAAGGGTCAGCAGCGGCCCAAGCACCCGTCCAAGAAGTAAGAAGGAGTCCATCCGTGACGGAAGGCACCACCCCGGCCGCCGAGGGTGTCGACACCCTGTCCCGCCTGGAGCAGGAGGGGGAGATCGCCGCCGACTACCTTGAGGGCCTGCTCGACATCGCCGACCTGGACGGCGACATCGACATGGACGTCGAGGCGGACCGTGCCGCGGTTTCGATCATCAGCGACTCCGGCAGCCGTGACCTGCAGAAGCTCGTCGGCCGTGACGGTGAGGTGCTGGAGGCGCTCCAGGAGCTGACGCGACTGGCCGTGCACCGGGAGACCGGCGACCGCAGCCGTCTGATGCTCGACATCGCCGGCTTCCGGGCCAAGAAGCGCACGGAGCTGGCCGAGCTGGGTGCCAAGACCGCGGACGAGGTCAAGGAATCCGGCCAGCCGGTCAAGCTCCAGCCCATGACGCCGTTCGAGCGCAAGGTCGTGCACGACGCGGTCGCCGCCGCCGGTCTGCGCAGCGAGTCCGAGGGCGAGGAGCCGCAGCGCTTCGTCGTCGTGCTCCCCGCCTGAGCGGTTCCTTGCTTGTTCGGCCCCGTCTGTTCGCAGGCGGGGCCGATCTTTGTCAGCCTGATAGTCAGCCACCCCAGCGCGGGAAGCGCGGTACGGAAGGACGGTCCCCCGTGACGGAGGCAGCAGCAGAGCTTCCCCAGGCGCCCGAAGAGGCGCGCGCGGTATTCGGCGAGTACTTCCCGGAGGCCGTCCGGTACGCCGAGCTGCTCGCGGACGCGGGAGTCAAGCGCGGCCTGATCGGTCCGCGCGAGGTGCCCCGGCTCTGGGAGCGCCACCTGCTCAATTGCGCCGTGCTCTCCGAGGTCGTTCCGGAGGGCGTCACGGTCTGCGACGTCGGCTCCGGGGCCGGGCTGCCTGGCATCCCGCTGGCGCTGGTCCGCCCGGATCTGAAGATCACGCTCCTTGAGCCGCTGCTGCGGCGCACCAATTTCCTCCAGGAAGTCGTGGAGCTGCTGGGTCTGGACCATGTGACCGTGGTGCGCGGCCGGGCAGAGGAGATGCTGGGTAAGGTGCAGCCGGTGCACGTGGTCACGGCCCGTGCGGTGGCCCCGCTGGACCGGCTGGCCGGGTGGGGCGTGCCCCTGCTGCGCCCCTACGGCGAGATGCTGGCGCTCAAGGGCGACACCGCCGAGGAGGAGATCCTGGGTGCGCGGGCCGCGCTGAGCAAGCTCGGTGTGGTGAACACCTCAGTGCTGCACGTCGGCGAGGGCATCGTGGACCCGCTGTCCACGGTCGTGCGGGTCGAGGTCGGGGAGAGCCCGGGCGGTGTGCGGTTCGCTGCCAAGCGCGCCAAGGCCGCCAGGACCGGCCGCACCAGGCGCCGCCGCTGACCCGCGGGGCCCGCCGAGGGGTGGATGCTCCATAGAAGGCACGATACGTACGCATTTCGGAGTGTCGTAACGATCTGACCGCAGGCCGCGTGCATCGTGTTTCACGTGAAACGTCGCTCTCTGCTGCATGGAATCATCAGCCGCGGCCATAATGCCGCGCCGCGCGACCGCAAGCCCTTGGGCGGGGCCCTGGAGTCCCCCTCACGGGCTACGGAGTTGTCCACAGAGCTGGATTCATCCACAGAAGAACGGGCCTCGCTGGTTCACGACCCCGAAAGCATGGCAGGCTCTGTGCATTGCGAGCCTGAAGTCGAGGAGAGTGAATCCTTGCGGTCCGACGCCAACATCGCGGGACCGATGACCGATCCGGTCCCCGGTCCCCGTACCGAGTCGGCGGGGGAGGATGTTTCACGTGAAACACCGCCCCCGATGGACGACACCCCCATCGGTCGTGCTGCCCAGCTGGCGGTGGAAGCTCTCGGCCGTGCCGGCGAGGGGCTGCCCCGGCCGGAGCAGACACGCATCATGGTGGTCGCCAACCAGAAGGGCGGCGTGGGAAAGACCACCACCACGGTCAATCTCGCCGCCTCGCTGGCGCTGCACGGTGCCCGGGTTCTGGTCGTCGACCTCGACCCGCAGGGCAACGCCTCCACCGCGCTGGGGATAGACCACCACGCCGAGGTCCCCTCGATCTATGACGTCCTGGTGGAGAGCCGACCGCTCTCCGAGGTCGTCCAGCCGGTCCGGGACGTGGAGGGCCTCTTCTGCGCCCCGGCCACGATCGACCTGGCCGGTGCGGAGATCGAGCTGGTGTCCCTGGTGGCACGGGAGAGCCGGCTGCAGCGCGCCATCCAGGCGTACGAGCAGCCGCTGGATTACATCCTGATTGACTGCCCGCCGTCCCTGGGACTCCTCACCGTCAACGCGCTCGTCGCCGGTGCCGAGGTCCTGATCCCCATCCAGTGCGAGTACTACGCGCTGGAAGGGCTGGGCCAGCTGCTGCGGAACGTCGATCTGGTGCGCGGGCATCTCAACCCCGCACTGCATGTCTCGACGATCCTGCTCACCATGTACGACGGCAGGACCAGGCTCGCCTCCCAGGTGGCCGACGAGGTGCGCAGCCACTTCGGCCATGAGGTCCTGCGGACGAGCATCCCGCGATCGGTCCGTATCTCGGAGGCTCCGAGCTACGGCCAGACGGTGCTCACCTATGACCCGGGCTCCAGCGGCTCGCTCTCGTATCTCGAAGCCGCTCGTGAGATCGCACTGCGCGGTGTCGGCATCAATTACGACCCGACGACGCACATCCCCGCGGGCATTCAGAACAACCAGCACAGCATGTCGGAGGGGATCCAGTGAGTGAGCGACGTAGAGGTCTGGGGCGCGGGCTCGGTGCGCTGATCCCCGCCGCCCCGCAGGAGAAGCCCGCACCCTCGATGGGGACGGCCTCCACGTCCCCGGCGGCGGTGCCGATGCTGACGGCGGAGCGCGGGGTGGCGGCGGCGAAGGTGGCCACGCTCGCGACGCCTTCCGTTTCACGTGAAACATCGGTGCCGGTCCAGGCGCCCGAGCCGACGGCACCCCAGCTGAAGGCGCCCGCCGGGGCGTACTTCGCGGAGCTGCCGCTGGACTCGATCACGCCCAACCCGCGCCAGCCGCGTGAGGTGTTCGACGAGGACGCCCTCGCCGAGCTCATCACCTCCATCAAGGAAGTCGGACTGCTCCAGCCTGTCGTCGTACGGCAGCTGTCGTCCGAGCGCTTCGAGCTCATCATGGGTGAGCGGCGCTGGCGGGCCTGCCGTGAGGCGGGCCTGGAGCGGATCCCCTCGATCGTGCGGGACACGGACGACGACAAGCTGCTCCTGGACGCCCTCCTGGAGAACCTGCACCGCTCCCAGCTGAACCCGCTGGAAGAGGCGGCGGCCTACGACCAGCTGCTGAGGGACTTCGAGTGCACGCATGACCAGCTGGCCGACCGCATCGGCCGGTCGCGCCCGCAGGTCTCCAACACCCTGCGCCTGCTGCGGCTCTCGCCGCCGGTTCAGCGCAGGGTGGCGGCCGGGGTCCTCTCGGCGGGCCACGCCCGGGCACTGCTCTCCGTCGACGACTCGGACGAGCAGGACCGGCTGGCGCACCGCATCGTGGCTGAGGGGCTTTCGGTGCGGGCGGTCGAAGAGATCGTGACCCTGCTGAACTCGGAGCCGAAGAGCACGGCCAAGGCGAAGGGCCCGCGCGCCGGGACCCGGCTGGCGCCCGCGCTCTCCGATCTGGCCTCCCGGCTTTCGGACCGCTTCGAGACGCGGGTGAAGGTCGACCTCGGCCAGAAGAAGGGAAAGATCGTCGTCGAGTTCGCTTCGATGGACGATCTGGAGCGGATCCTCGGCACCCTCGCCCCGGGCGAGGGACGGGTCCTCAACAAGGGCCTCGCCGAGGAGTCCGAAGAGGGCGACGACGCCTGAGCCGGTAACCCACTCACCGTCTGAGCCACGGCAGTTGTCGTGAAGGGCGGGCTGTGTTCCGATGCATACAGGAACACAGCCCGCCCTTTGCTGTTGTGCGGTATCCGCACCGACGATGGGTGGATACGATGCGTTCTGGTATGGCACATCCACCTTGGGCCACTTCGGAGGGAGGGCGGGGAGCCATGCGAACGGTGAGCCGTACCCGTCTGGTGACAGCGGGGCTGGGCCTCGGGGCGGTAGGCGGATTCGTCGGCGGCCTCCTCCGAGAACGGAGTGCACTGGCAGCCGCCCAGGGGGCGGCAGGCGAGGGAAGCGAGGAACAGCCTTCATGGGGCGTCGGCTTGCACCGCTCACGCTGGACAACCTTCCGGACCTTCCCAAGCGCTGCCGCGCCTGTGTCTTCTGGGAACTTGACCCCGTCAGCGGAGAGGCCGCGATAAAGGCGGGAACGCCCGAGCTCGAAAAGGAAGCCTGGATATCGGCGGTGCTCCTGGAGTGGGGCTCCTGCGGCCGGGTCGTCTACGTCGACGAGGTGCCGGTGGGCTTCGTCCTCTACGCCCCGCCCGCGTATGTGCCGCGCTCCACAGCGTTCCCGACCAGCCCGGTGTCCCCCGACGCGGTGCAGTTGATAACGGGGTGGATCATGCCCGGGTACCAGGGCCAGGGGCTGGGGAGAGTGATGGTGCAGACGGTCGCCAAGGATCTGCTGCGCCGGGGCTTCAAGGCCATCGAGGCGTTCGGGGACGCCCGGTGGCACGAGCCCGCGTGTGTGCTGCCCGCCGACCATCTGCTCGCGGTGGGCTTCAAGACCGTACGGCCGCATCCCCGGCATCCCCGGCTGCGGCTGGAGCTGAGGACGACGCTCTCCTGGAAGGAAGACGTCGAGCTGGCCCTGGACCGGCTGCTGGGAGCCGTCCAGAAGGAGCCCGCCCTGCGGCCGCTGTAGAGCACGCCCCCTGGGTTGCAGGAGAAAGCGAACGGGCCCGGACCCCCCGAGGGGGCCGGGCCCGTGGCGTTGTTTCACGTGAAACAACGCGGCTGGGACTTACGCGCCGATGAAGCCGTCGAGGTCGCGCAGAAGAGCGGCCTTCGGCTTGGCGCCGACGATGGTCTTGGCCACCTCGCCACCCTGGTAGACGTTCAGGGTCGGGATGGACATCACGCCGTACTTGGCGGCAGTGGCCGGGTTCTCGTCGATGTTGAGCTTGACGATCTCGATCTGGTCGCCGTGCTCCGCCGCGATGGCCTCCAGGGACGGGGCGATCTGGCGGCACGGGCCGCACCACGCGGCCCAGAAGTCGACGAGCACGGGCTTGTCGCTCTTGAGGACGACCTCGTCGAAGTCGGCGTCGGTCACGTTCTTCAGGGTGCCGGCCACGGCAGCCTCCTTGCGGGTGGGGTGAGGGGGGTGGGGAGGGAGGTCAGATGGTTCAGACGGCGGCCGCGGTGGCCTTCTCGTCGTCCGCGAGCGCGGCCAGGAAGCGCTCGGCGTCGAGAGCGGCGGAGCAGCCGGTACCGGCGGCGGTGATCGCCTGGCGGTAGGTGTGGTCCACCACGTCACCGGCGCCGAAGACACCGGTGAGGTTGGTGCGGGTGGAGGGCGCCGCGACCTTGAGGTAGCCCTCGTCGTCCAGGTCCAGCTGGCCCTTGAAGAGCTCGGTGCGCGGGTCGTGGCCCACGGCGATGAAGAGGCCGGTGACCGCCAGCTCGGAGGTCTCGCCGGTCTTGGTGTTGCGCAGGGTCAGACCGGAGAGCTTCTGGTCGCCGTGGATCTCGGCGACCTCGCTGTCCCAGGCGAACTTGATCTTCGGGTCGGCGAAGGCGCGCTCCTGCATCGCCTTGGAGGCGCGCAGGCTGTCCCGGCGGTGGACGATGGTGACCGACTTGGCGAAGCGCGAGAGGAAGGTCGCCTCCTCCATCGCGGTGTCGCCGCCGCCGACCACGGCGATGTCCTGGTCCTTGAAGAAGAACCCGTCGCAGGTGGCACACCAGGAGACGCCGCGCCCGGAGAGCTTGTCCTCGTTCGGCAGGCCGAGCTTGCGGTGCTGGGAGCCGGTGGTGACGATCACGGCCTTGGCGCGGTGGACGGTGCCGGCCGTGTCCGTGACGGTCTTGATCTCGCCGCTGAGGTCGACGGCCACGACGTCGTCCGGGAGCAGCTCGGCGCCGAAGCGCTCGGCCTGCGCCCGCATGTTGTCCATGAGGTCGGGGCCCATGATCCCGTCGCGGAAGCCGGGGAAGTTCTCCACCTCGGTGGTGTTCATCAGCGCGCCACCGGCGGTGACGGCGCCCTCGAACACCAGCGGCTGAAGCGACGCACGCGCGGTGTAGAGCGCGGCCGTGTAGCCGGCCGGCCCGGAGCCAATGATGATCACGTTACGGACGTCGCTCACGGGTTTCTTCCTCGTCTCTGCGGACTGCCTACTGCCTACCGGGGCCCGGTCCAGGACTCTCACCCCACCCAACGGATCCTACGGGGCGAGCATTCCCGGGGCGTCTTACCGAACGGGATAGGCGTGGGTCAGCAGCAGCTTGCCCTTGCCGTGGGGCGCGGCACTCTCGCAGGCCGCGTCGACGACGTACGCCTGGACCTGCGACCTGTCCGTGGGGTGGGGAAGGACGACGAGGTAGGCACGGGTGCCCTGGTATTCGCCGGTCTCGGCGGCGAGCGGGGTCTCCGAGTCCCGGCCGGTGCCCGCCTGGACGCACGGCGGCACGTCGACGCCGGCGGCGAGCTTCGGGGAGTTAGGGGAGTTGGACGTGATCCCGACGTCCGGCCCCTTGCCCGACGGGGAGGTCCCGGAGCTCTCCAACATGGGCCGGGAGGAGAGCAGGCTCTTCACCTGCCCGGCGAGGGAGGAATCCGAGAAGACGGCCCCGGGCTGCTGGCGGGAGGTGACGTCGGACTTCCCGGCGTGGGTGTCGTCGGACGTCTGGAGCGTCTGCACCAGGAAGACGCTCACCCCGATCGCCGCAGCCCCGAAGACAGCTCCGAGCACAGCCGTGCGGCGCCGCCGAGGGGTCCGGGAACGGCCGGGCCCGGTGGCCGCCCTGGGGCGCCCGGCCGGGCGGTCCGCCGCAGGGGCGTCGGCAGGGGTGGAGCCGAGCGATGTTTCACGTGAAACGTGCGCCGCGGCGTCGGCCGACTCGGTGCCTAGGGACGCTTCCGTTGTGACGGATACGGCGGTCGCCCCGACGGGCGTGGCCGTCTGTGGGGGCGCCGTGGCGTCGAGGAGGGCTTCGGCGGCCAGCGCCGCGTCGATCCGGCCCGCGACGTCGGCGGGCATCCGCGGCGGCCCGGGCAGGGTGCCGAGCAGCTCGCGGATCTCCGTCAGCGAGGCGTGCACGTCCGCGCAGAGGTCGCAGCCGTCCAGGTGGCGCCGTACGTCGGCGATACGGGAAGGGGGCAGCAGGCCCTCGTGGAGGTCGGAGATCTCCGAGACGTCCGGGTGCTGAGTCATGTCGGCCGTGGATGTCACGTGCGCCCACCTCCGCCCTTCACAGCAGCAGGATCATTCGGTCCTGCGTCCCTTGGTCCCGACGCAGGTGGGACGGATGTCCCCGGCGTCCGGTTCCTTCCCCCACCCGGCTCCTGGCTATCCCCGGTATCGCCGGTATCCCAGCGCAGATGACTGAGCAGGGGTTGAAGCCTTGCCCGGCCCCGGGCGCAGCGGCTCTTCACGGTCCCCACCGGCACGTCCAGGACCTCCGCCGCCTCCGCCACCGGATAGCCCTGCATGTCGACCAGGACCAGGGCGGCGCGCTGTTCGGCCGGGAGCGTCCCCAGCGCCTTCACCAGCTGCCGCTGGAGGTCCTGGCGCTCCGCGGGGGCCTCGGCCGACTCGTGGGGCTCCAGAAGCAGCTCCAGGCGCTCCGCGTCGTCGACCGGCGACGTCTTGCGGGACGCCGCCTTGCGGGCCCGGTCGAGGCAGGCGTTCACGGTGATGCGGTGCAGCCACGTCGTGACGGCCGACTGGCCGCGGAAGGTGTGTGCGGCCCGGTAGGCCGACACCAGGGCGTCCTGGACGGCGTCGGCGGCCTCCTCGCGGTCGCCCAGCGTCCGCAGGGCGACCGCCCAGAGTCTGTCCCGGTGGCGGCGGACGAGCTCGCCGAACGCGTCGGGGTCACCGTCGACATGGCGGGCCAGCAGGTCCTGGTCGCTCGCGTCGCCGTATGTGGCGTCGTCCAACGGTGAGCCTCCTCCCCGCGCTGTCGGATCTTCCTGACGGACCTTCCGGATCAGCCGGTGAACTTCACGTCTGTTATGGCCTGCTTGTAACCCGGGTCGCTGAATTCGTCGTTCGGCGCGTACGGCGCCGCCGTGATCCACAGGAGGACGTAGCGGGTCTTCACCGGCTTCGCCGCCTTGAGGGCGGCCGCGGTGTCGCTCGTCGTCGTGGTCGCGATCTGCTTCATCGACGCGACCGGCGCACTCGACGACAAGGAGTCCGCCGCGTACAGCGCCAACGTCGTGTGGTCGCCGCCGTACCGGAGCCCTATTGACGCCCCCGACACGTCCTTTTCGGACCCGAGGTCGTAGACGATGCCCACGCCCTCCTTGTAGGGAGCGAGCTTGGGTCCGCCCTTGTAGCTCTTGGAGCGCCAGTACGTGGCGGTGCTGCCGTCGTAGGTGTTGCCCACGTCCTTGGCGTTCTGCAGTTTGCCGTCGGGGGCGTACTCCTCCGCGCCCTGGATCCGCAGCGGCACCGGAGCCTTCGGCTTGTCGCCGTCGCTCTTGTTCGGCTGCTGGGACGTCCCGGACTCGCCGGAGCCCTTGTCGTGGCCCAGGACCTTGTCCGCGAGCTGCCAGCTGCCGAGGCCGAGCGCGGCGATCAGCAGCGCCGAGACGGCCCACTTGATCGCCTTGCCGGTACGGCCCTGGAGCGCGGGCGGCGGGGCCGGCACGACCTGGGTGACCGCCGGGTGCGGGCCCGCGGGCGGACGGCCGTAGGTGCCCTGCTGGTAGGTGGTGCGCTGGTACTCGGGCGGCGCGGTGAACGCGGGCTCCGGCGGGCGGATCCGCGGCATCGCCGAGACGGCCTTCACCAGCTCGTCCGGCGTGGTGCAGGCCGGCTCCTGGCGCGAGGCGGTGGCGCCGTCGTTGGCCAGCGCCCGCATGGCGAGCTCGGACAGGCCCCGGTGGACGCCCGCGCGCACCTGGTCGGGAGCGATCAGGCCGACGCCCTTGGGCAGCCCGTGCAGGCCGTAGGCGTCGCTGTCGTACGGCCAGCGCTGGGTCAGCGAGGCGTACAGCAGCGCGCCGATCGCCTCCGTGTCGGTCCGCTGGGGGGTGTCGGAGGTGATGCCGCGCAGCGCGGCGTTCACCGCGAGCCCGCGGATGCGGTACTGCCCCGAGGAGGTCCGCAGGACCGCGCCGGGAGTCAGCCGCAGATGCGCGAGGCCCTCGCGGTGGGCCGCCGCCATGGCTTGGGAGACCTGGGTGACCAGCTGGTAGGCGTCGTGCGCCTCCAGCGGGCCCATGGCCAGCAGCGCGGTCAGCTCGGTGGCGTCCGGCAGCCACTCGTGGACCACGTAGACGAGGTCGTTCTCCTCCACCGCGTCCAGCACCTGGACGAAGCGCGGGTCCCCCAGGAGCGCGGACGAGCGGGCGGCCGCCAGCACGGAACGCGCCCGCGGGTGGTCCGCCGGGAGCAGATGGACCCCGACGGCGCGGCGGAGCTTTTCGTCGACCGCACGCCAGCTGCTGAAACCGTCCAGACGGGTGACGCACTCTTCGAGCCGGTAGCGTCTGGCGAGCTTGTGGCCGCTGTGCAGCTCCGGTGTGGCGATGGAGGGCTCGGTGGGCTTGCGTTCACCGCCCGTGTCGCCCGGGCCCTGCTCCGCCGTGTCTGCCGTGTCGATGGATTCCGCCACCCCGTCGGTCGTGGCCGCGTCCGCCTTGGCGGTCAGCGGGTTGTCGCCGCTGTTGTCGGCCACGTCGACGGCAGCCGTGCTACGTTCCGCCACCGTCGTTCCTGCCTCCCCATCCGTTGCGTGCTGTCGGCCAGCCATGCAAAGTCCTGCCAATTGTGCCCACAGTCCGGCGCTATGCACGACACACGGCGGCGGACGATGGTTGTGCGCGGGAGAACGAACTCAGCGTCCGAGCCGTCCCCGCACCATTCCGACCATGGAGTTGAGCTCCTCGATCCGCATCTTCTTCGCCGCGACGAAGAAGACACCGAGCAGTACCGCCCCGCCCACCACGAGTGCCGCCAGCGAGCCGAGCGCCCCCTGGCCGAGCCCCTTCAGGACGAGGTAGCCCAGCGCCCCGCCGATCCCGGCCGCCGGCACGGCCGCCAGGGACAGCCTCGCGTACGTACGCAGCACGCGCGCGCCGTCCAGGTCGCCGCCCAGGCGGTTGCGCAGCCGGCGCCAGGCCACTCCCACGCCCACGGCGTAGGCGAGACCGTAGGCGCCCGCCATCCCCACGACTGCCCACTGGGCGGGCAGCATCACATAGCAGGCGGCCGAGGCGGCGGCGTTCACCGCGGCGACGATGACCGTGTTGTAGAACGGCGTCCGCGTGTCCTCGTACGCGTAGAAGCCGCGCAGGACGACGTACTGGACCGAGTACGGGATCAGCCCGAGGGCGAACGCCATCAGGATGAAGCCCATGGACCGGCCCGCCTCGACGCCGCTGCTGGAGTACAGCAGCGTGCACATCGGGACGCCGAGCGCGAGGAACATGAAGGAGACCGGGACGATCGCGACCGCCGAGTTGCGCAACCCCTGCGAGATGTCGTCGCGGACCGCGCCCGGGTCGTTGTCGTGCGCGGCCCGGGAGATGCGCGGCAGCAGGGCCGCCATCACCGAGACCGTGATGATCGCCTGCGGCATGCCCCAGATCAGCTGGGCGTTGGAGTAGGCGAGGAAGCCGGCGCCGTGTTCGCCCGAGGCCTTTCCGGCCGCCGTGGCGAGCTGGGTGACGACCAGCACGCCGGCCTGGTTGGCCAGCACGAACAGGACCGTCCACTTGGCGAGCTGGACCGTCTTGCCGAGGCCGTGGCCCCGCCAGTCGAAGCGCGGCCGGAAGCGGAAGCCGGTCTCCCGCAGGTACGGGATCATCGCCAAGGCCTGGACGACCAGGCCGAGCAGGGTGCCGATGCCGAGCAGGCGGATGCCCTCCGGCGGGATCGTCTGCACACCCATGCGGGACTCGGCCGAGGTGCCGTAGACCCAGATGAACAGGCCGAACGTGCCGATCATGACGATGTTGTTGAGGACTGGCGTCCACATCATCGCGCCGAACTTGCCGCGGGCGTTGAGGATCTGGCCCATCACCACGTGCACGCCCATGAAGAAGATCGTGGGCAGGCAGTAGCGGGCGAAGGTGACGGCGACGCCGTTGGCCGCCGTGTCGTCGGAGATGGTGCCCGACATCAGCTTGATCAACAGCGGGGCGGCGAAGACGACGATGGCGACGATGGCGCCGAGCGCCACCATGACGAGGGTCAGCAGCCGGTTGGCGTACGCCTCGCCGCCATCCTCGTCGTCCTTCATGGACCGCACCAGCTGCGGCACGAAGACCGAGTTCAGGCCGCCGCCGACGGTGAGGATGTAGATCATCGTCGGCAACGTGTACGCGACGGTGTACGTGTCGCCCAGCAGCGAGGTGCCCAGCGCGGCCGTGATCACCAGGCTGCGGACGAACCCCGTCAGACGCGACACGAGCGTGCCCGCGGCCATCACGGCGCTCGACTTGAGCAGCCCGGAGGCGCGGCCGCCGGACTTCTGCTGCGGCGCGGCGGGCAGCGGCTCGGGCTCCGGGGCGGCCGGCGCCGGGCCGGACCCCTGCTGGTCGCGGTAGAGGTAGGCGAAGGCGTCCTGCTCGGGCGGCTCCTCGCCCGAGTGGGTGACCAGGTCGTCGACGCCCACGAACTGCGTGGTGCCGGCGGTGTCGCCGTACGGCAGATGGCGCGAGGGGCCGTCCGGCTCGGGCGGCGGGGTCTGCGCCCAGATCCGGGGGTCCGGCGCGTACTGCTGCGCGGGCGGCTGCTGGTAGAGCGGCTGCGGCTCGGCGTAGGTGCCCGGGGGCGGCGGCGGGTGCGCGGCGCGGTCGTACAGCGCCTCGGTCACCGGGTCCTGGGCGTACAGGTCCTGCGCCCGGTACGGATCGTTGCCGTAGGCGTCCTGGAAGTACGGGTCCGGCACGGGCTGCTGCGGCGGCACCTGCTCGGCGTAGGGAGGCACCGGGGGCGTGTTGCCGGACGACGCGGAGCCGCCGCCCGCGCCCTGCCCGCGGTCACCGTCGTACGGCGCGTTCATGGATACCCCACCTCATCGTCCCCGGCCTGGCCGGCCACGGTGCATAGCGATAGCTCAATGCTCCACTTTCTCACCCGTGCCGGGCGAGGCCCCGCTTTCCGGACCGGTGTCCGGTGTCGGGTCACTCGGCTGCTCGGGATCGTCACCGCCGTCCGCCTCCGCGCCGTCGCCCTCCCCGGTCTCCCCGGCCGCCTTGCGGGCCGTGGACCGCTTGCGCTGGGTGTACATCCTGATGCCCGCGAGGACGAGCAGCAGGACACCGCCGGCGATCACCAGCATCACCGTCGGGGTGATCTCGGAGACCTTGACCGTGAACTCCATCGGGTCGCCGTAGGGCGTGCCGTCCTGCGTGTAGAGCCGTGCGGTCACCTGGACGGGGCCGTTGGCGTTCGCGGTGGCCGTGAACTTCACCGACTGGCTGTGGCCGCCGTCGATCTTGACCGGCTGTCCGCCGTTCGCGTCCTCGTTGGTGGTCACCTTGAGGCGGGAGGGGTTGCTCGGCTCCAGCCGCAGCACCAGGTTGCCCACGGGCTGGACCAGCTGGTTCTGCACGGTGACGGCGAGGGTGGCGCTGCGCCCCGACATGGTGGCCGTGGACTTCTGGATGAGCCGCACCTCGCCGGTGAGGCCGTCCAGATAGCTCTGCACCCCGGCCCGGTAGATCACGGCGCCTTCGCGGTCGTCGCGCCAGGACGTCGACATCTCGCGGTTGATGGCGTTGCCGAAGGGCGTGACGACGCGGTCGGGCGCGGTCAGGATGACCTTGAACTTGTCCAGGGTGCCCTGGGTGCTCTTCATGTCCTGGAACGCCTGCACCGGCAGTTCCTGCTTGCGCAGCGATCCGGGGTACGAGGAGGAGCCGGGCACCCGGGCGGTGGCGCGCGCGTCCGGCTTGGCCGTGGCGGCCGCGGTGAGGTCGAGCGGCTCGGTCCAGCGCTGCGCGCTCAGGGCGCGGATGGCGCTCGCCATCGTCTGGGCCTGGCTGGCGGACGGCATCCGCTGCGGGGCGACGACGACACTGCGCTGCTTCTCGGTGTCCTGGAGCGTGATCGCCAGCGTCTGGGCGAGGAACTCCTGGATCGCCGGTGTGGAGTTCCCGGACCTGGACATGTCGCCCTCGAACGCCGTCGAGAGCCGGGCGTCGGAGACCACGGCGGTGGTGCCGCCGCCGATCGGCCGGGCGGCCGACGGGGAGTAGGAGAGGTTGTTGGTCTCGCGGAGGCTGTCGCTGCGGGCGATCACGTTGTGGGCGCCCGCCGAGGTGGCCACGTCGACGATCGAGGGGTCCACCGCGCCCTGCACCGGCCAGGCGAAGTCGACCGAGGGCGTCACATGGAGGATGGTCTCCACGGTCTTCTCGGCCACCTCCGTGGCCCCCTGGAGGTGGCTCAGCGACCCGGAGACCTCCTTGCCCCGGTGGGCGAGCGAGGCCAGGTCCGGGTCGGCGAAGGGCACCGCGACGACCTTCTTGCCCTGTACCGCGTCCTCGAGCTCGCCCAGCCACTGCTTGGCCACGTCCTGGTTGGTGCCCGGCACATCGCTGTCGCCGGACTTGACCCGGTAGTTGCGGGTCATCGCGTCGACGGTGGCGAGGAGATCGGGGTCGATCACCCAGGTCACCGGCAGTTGGCTGCCCAGCGAGACCATCCGCTCCAGGCGGCCGCCGGGCGCGAGCTCGGCGGCCAGCGCGTCGTCGGCGAAGACCGGGGTCTGCTGCTCGTCCGAGCCCGTCTGCGCGGTGAGGTGGGTCGACGACATCAGCGGCCACATGTACGTGAGCTGCGACTTCTTGCCGTCGACGGCCTCGGGCTGCCACGGCAGGAAGGTCCGCTGGATGCCCAGGACCTGGTCGTACTGCTGGCTCGCCGTCTGCCCGGACAGGGAGACGCCCAGCTGGTAGACGCCGTCGCCGCCCAGCCCCAGCTTGCTCACCGGCACCGAGAGGGTGAAGTCCCGGCTGATCCCGGGGGCCAGCTTCGGGAACTTGACCGTGTACTTGTCGTCGACCTCGGCCGGGTCCAGACCCGGCGAGAAGGCGCCGCGCTGGGAGGCGTCGTCGATCGCGGTCCGGCCGGTGAGCCGCTGACCCACCCGCAGGCCCACGTGGGCGCTGGTGACGGCCTGCTTGCCCGTGTTGGTGACCGTGCCGGAGATCGTCAGCGTGTCGCTCTTGACGGGGGCGCTGGGGCTCATCGAGTCGAGCGTCACCTGGACGGTGCGCGAGCCCGTGGCCGCCCGGTTCGGCGCGGCCGCCTCGGCGGCGTGGGCCGCCGTGGTGGCGGCCGTGCCGGAGAGCAGACCGGCGATCAGGGGGGCGCCGACCAGCAGCGCCGCTGTGCGGCGCAGCCACCGGCGGGCAGGAGAGGGGCCCATCCCCTGAGAATCTGCCGCCTCGGCCACGCGTCGCCCGTCCCTCGTCGTCGTCAGCTGTGTCGGTGGTTGTCGATTCCTGCGTCCACGCATGGTAACGAGGTGGACTGTGGCGAAGTGCCGTGGACTGCTCCACATGATCGGAAGAGTGTGCCAGGGAGCCAGGTGGGGCGGCTTTCCGGGGCCGTGGAGAGCCCGCGAGGACGAGTGAGCCGGGGCGGGCGGAAACGATGACGCCCCGGTCGGCCGGGGCACGTACCCTTTTCTGTTGTGCCGAACGCCAACGAAGACAATCCCAGCGCCCTGAGCCAGGTGCAGCGCCGCGCGGTCAGCGAACTGCTGCGGGTGTCCCCGGTCGCCGACGACCTCGCCCGCCGCTTCCAGGAGGCCGGGTTCTCGCTTGCCCTGGTCGGCGGCTCGGTACGGGACGCGCTCCTCGGCCGGCTCGGGAACGACCTGGACTTCACGACCGACGCCCGCCCCGAGGCCGTGCTGAAGATCGTGCGCCCGTGGGCGGACGCGGTCTGGGAGGTCGGGATCGCGTTCGGCACCGTCGGCTGCCAGAAAGACGGCTATCAGATCGAGGTGACGACGTACCGCTCCGAGGCGTACGACCGGACCTCGCGCAAGCCCGAGGTGTCCTACGGCGACTCCATCGAGCAGGACCTGGTCCGCCGCGACTTCACGGTCAACGCGATGGCCGTGGCGCTCCCCGAGAAGGAGTTCGTCGACCCGCACGGCGGCCTGGAGGACCTGGCGGAGCGCGTCCTGCGCACCCCCGGCACCCCGGAGGAGTCCTTCTCCGACGACCCGCTGCGCATGATGCGGGCCGCGCGCTTCGCGGCGCAGCTCGACTTCGAGGTGGCCCCCGAGGTCGTCGCCGCGATGACGTCGATGGCCGAGCGGATCGAGATCGTCTCCGCCGAGCGCGTACGGGACGAGCTGAACAAGCTGCTGATCTCCGCACACCCGCGCAAGGGGCTGCGGCTGCTCGTGGAGACCGGGCTCGCCGATCACGTGCTGCCCGAGCTTCCGGCGCTGCGGCTGGAGAGTGACGAGCACCACCGGCACAAGGACGTCTACGAGCACTCGCTCACCGTGCTCGACCAGGCCATCGCCCTGGAGAAGGACGGGCCCGACCTGGTGCTGCGCCTCGCCGCGCTGCTGCACGACATCGGCAAGCCGCGGACGCGCCGGTTCGAGCAGGACGGCCGGGTCTCCTTCCACCACCACGAGGTGGTCGGCGCGAAGATGACCAAGAAGCGCATGACGGCATTGAAGTACTCCAACGACATGGTCAAGGACGTCTCGCGCCTGGTGGAGCTGCATCTGCGCTTCCACGGTTACGGCACGGGCGAGTGGACCGACTCGGCCGTGCGCCGGTACGTACGCGACGGCGGGCCGCTCCTGGAGCGGCTGCACAAGCTGACCCGCTCGGACTGCACTACGCGCAACAAGCGCAAGGCGACCGCGCTGTCGCGGGCCTACGACGGGCTGGAGGAGCGGATCGCGCAGCTCCAGGAGCAGGAGGAGCTCGACTCGATCCGCCCGGACCTGAACGGCAACGAGATCCAGGAGATCCTGGGGATCGGGCCCGGCCCGGCGATCGGCCAGGCGTACAAGCATCTGCTGGAGCTGCGCCTGGAGAACGGGCCGATGGAGCACGACGCGGCCGTCGCGGCGCTCAAGGAGTGGTGGGCCGAGCAGGGCTGAGGTTGCCCAGGACGACGTTTCACGTGAAACATGCGCCGTCGTTTCACGTGAAACCGGGGCCGCTGTTTCACGTGAAACATGGCGGGAACCTGGCGACCGTAGATGTGCCGAGGGGCGGTGTTTCACGTGAAACACCGCCCCTCGGTCTCTGCCGCGACTACTTCGTGTAGTTCTCCAGGCAGAGGGTGAAGTGCTTCTTGCCGCGAGTCTCGGTGTACTCCGAGTACTTGGTGCGGTCGCAGCCGGTGATGTCGTCCTTCTTCTCGACGACCTTGTACTTGGCCTTCGAGTCGCCGCAGTCCACGACCTTCAGGTCCGGGTTGGTCGTGGAGTCGGGGTTGCCGATGCTCATGCAGTCGCCGACCTTGGCGGTGTCGGCGTCATGCCGGCTGGACCACCAGCCCACGGCGGCGGCGATGACGACGCTCACCACGACGACGATCCGGACGATCTTCTTGATGTTGCGGCGCGGCGGGGCGGGCGCCGGCGCGGGGGGTATCGGACCGCCCTGGTTGAAGTAGGGCGACTGCTGCGGCGGGACTCCCGGCTGACCCGGCTGCCCGTACGGCGCACCGCCCTGCGGCTGTCCGTACGGAGCTGCGCCCTGCGGCTGTCCGTAGGGAGCGTTGGGCTGCGGCGCGTACGGGTTCTGGCCCTGGGGCGGCGGAGTGGACACGTGGGAGTTCCCCCTTGGTGAAAACAGGTGATGTATGACGCCCGTAAGGTAACGGGCCCGGCTGACATCCCTGCTATCGGAAGGGACTCTGTGGCCCTGATGTGACACTCAGCCGCTCTGAAACCGGGTCATAAACACCGCTACTGCCGCGTAGATCACAGAGACCGTGACAACCAGAAGTGCCGACTTTCCGTCAGGGGGCAGCATCAGCGCGGCGACCGCGGCGGCGCCGACGAAGGCGACGTTGAAGAGCACGTCGTACAGCGAGAAGATCCGGCCCCGGTAGGCGTCGTCCACCGAGGACTGCACCACGGTGTCCGTGGAGATCTTCGCGCCCTGGGTGACCAGCCCCAGGACGAAGGCGGCGACGAGCACGGGCACGGGGGCGAACGGCAGCCCCAGGGCGGGCTCCAGGACAGCCGCGGTCCCCGCGCACACCGCCATCCATCGGTAGGGCCCCAGTCGCGCCACCGCCCCCGGAGTCACCACGGCAGCCGCGAAGAACCCCGCCCCGGAGATGCCCACCGCCAGCCCCAGCAGCGCCAGTCCGTCGGAAGTGCCGTCGGCCCAGGCGTACCGGCAGAGCATCAGCACCAGCACGGTCAGCGCCCCGTAACAGAAGCGCAGGAGTGTCATCGCGATGAGCACGTGCGCGGCCGTCCGGCGCTCGCGCAAGTGGCGCAGCCCGTCGACGAGTCCGCGTGCCGTCGTCCCGATCGCGGCACCGATCCCTGGCCGGGCGGTATCGGGGTCGGGCCCCAGCAGCCCGGGCGGCAGCCGCAGCGACCACAGGGCCGCGCACAGATAGAGGAGCGAGCCAAGCAGCACGGTGGCGGCGTCCGCTGGGAGCACCAGCCGCAGCCCGAAGGCCAGCCCGCCGCCCGCGGTCGCGGCGAGCGTTCCGGCGGTCGGCGAGAGGGAGTTGGCCATGACGAGCCGCTCCTCGTCCACGACCCGGGGCAGCGCGGCCGAGAGTCCCGCGAGGACGAAACGGTTGACGGCCGTGACGCAGAGCGCGGAGGTGTAGAAGAGCACGTCGGGCGCCGAGGTCAGCAGGAGCAGCGCGGTGCAGCCGGCCAGCAGGGCGCGCAGCAGATTGCCGTACAGAAAGACCTGGCGCCGCTGCCAGCGGTCCAGGAAGACGCCCGCGAAGGGGCCGACGACCGAGTAGGGCAGCAGCAGCACGGCCATGGCCGAGGCGATGGCGGTGGGCGAGGTCTGTTTCTCGGGGGAGAAGACGACGTGGGTGGCGAGCGCGACCTGGTAGACGCCGTCCGACGCCTGGGAGAGCAGTCGTACGGCCAGCAGATGCCGGAAATTCCTCAGGCGCAGGAGTACGCGCAGATCACGCACGACAGGCATGTGTGCAAGCGTCACATATGAAGAGGGTCCCCGCGCCGGCACGGCACGGGGACCCTCAACAGTCGGGTGAAAGCCGAGACTTAGCGCTCGACCTCGCCCTTGATGAACTTCTCGACGTTCTCGAGGGCCTCGTCGTCGAAGTACTGCACCGGCGGGGACTTCATGAAGTACGAGGACGCGGAGAGGATCGGGCCGCCGATGCCGCGGTCCTTGGCGATCTTCGCGGCGCGCACGGCGTCGATGATGACACCCGCGGAGTTCGGGGAGTCCCACACCTCGAGCTTGTACTCGAGGTTCAGCGGGACGTCGCCGAAGGCACGGCCCTCGAGGCGGACGTAGGCCCACTTGCGGTCGTCGAGCCACGCCACGTAGTCCGAGGGACCGATGTGGACGTTGTTGTCGCCCAGCTCGCGGTCACGGATCTGCGAGGTGACGGCCTGCGTCTTCGAGATCTTCTTGGACTCCAGACGCTCGCGCTCGAGCATGTTCTTGAAGTCCATGTTGCCGCCGACGTTCAGCTGCATGGTGCGCTCCAGGCGGACACCGCGGTCCTCGAAGAGCTTCGCCATCACGCGGTGCGTGATCGTGGCGCCGACCTGCGACTTGATGTCGTCGCCGACGATCGGCACGCCCGCCTCGGTGAACTTGTCCGCCCACTCCTTGGTGCCGGCGATGAAGACCGGAAGGGCGTTGACGAACGCGACCTTGGCGTCGATGGCGCACTGCGCGTAGAACTTCGCAGCGACCTCGGAGCCCACGGGGAGGTAGCAGACCAGAACGTCGACCTGCTTGTCCTTGAGGACCTGGACGACGTCGACCGGCGCCTCGGCGGACTCCTCGATGGTCTGGCGGTAGTACTTGCCCAGACCGTCGTGGGTGTGACCACGCTGGACCGTGACGCCCTTGTTCGGGACGTCGCAGATCTTGATGGTGTTGTTCTCGCTCGCACCGATGGCGTCGGCGAGGTCGAGGCCGACCTTCTTGGCGTCCACGTCGAACGCGGCCACGAACTCCACGTCCTTGACGTGGTAGTCGCCGAACTGGACGTGCATCAGACCCGGCACCTTGCCGGCCGGGTCGGCGTCCTTGTAGTACTCGACGCCCTGCACCAGCGAGGCGGCGCAGTTGCCCACGCCGACGATGGCTACGCGAACCGAACCCATTCCGGTTGCTCCCTGTGTGTTCTCGACGAAGTCCTGCGGACGCAGGGCCTTCAGTTGGCGGTGTCCTCGGACGGATCCGGCCGGGTGCTGTCCCGATGCCGGGGCAGGCCGCCCGTCTCTCCTGATGTGTGGTCCTGCTGAGCGGAGCCGGTGGCCGGGCCGGATCGCTGATCCCGCCCCGCCCGCTCGCTCTCGATGAGCTCGTTCAGCCAGCGCACTTCGCGCTCCACGGACTCCATGCCGTGACGCTGCAGCTCAAGCGTGTAGTCGTCCAGGCGCTCGCGCGTACGGGCCAGGGAGGCGCGCATCTTCTCGAGGCGCTCCTCCAGCCGGCTGCGACGACCTTCCAGCACGCGCATCCGCACCTCGCGCTCCGTCTGCCCGAAAAAGGCGAAACGTGCCGCGAAGTGCTCGTCCTCCCAGGTGTCGGGGCCGGTGTGGGAGAGCAGTTCTTCGAAATGCTCCTTCCCTTCGGCCGTCAACCGGTAGACGATCTTGGCCCGGCGCCCTGCGAGTGAAGCAGCGAGAGCGTCCTCGGGAGCGCTGCCCGGTTCCTCGATCAACCAGCCGCTCGCGACCAGCGTCTTGAGGCAGGGGTAGAGGGTCCCGTAACTGAAGGCCCGGAAGATCCCCAGTGAGGTGTTGAGCCGCTTGCGCAGCTCGTACCCGTGCATCGGGGCCTCGCGAAGCAGGCCGAGGACGGCGAATTCGAGGATGCCGGAGCGCCTGCTCAACCTTCGCCTCCTCTGCCGCCGCGGACCTTTATGCCGTGCTGATGTATCGACTCGATACATCCTGACGATAGAACGGTGTAGCCCCTGCGACAAGGGGGGCCATCGTGAACGGCGTCACATCGTCAATTCGTAGGAAGCAAGTTGCCTGATTTGGGGTGAACTTCGGCCCCTGGCTGGTTTTGACCGTGCGTAGTCTGTGCGGCATGCAGACCACCGGGAGCCGAGTGACGTCAGGGGGCGTCGGCGCGTACCGCGCCATCGGCATACCGGGTGCACGGCGGACGAGCTCGTCGCAGGGCCGGTCCGTCTGTCGGGGGGACCGGAACTCACCAGTCGCTTTCAGGCGCTCTCGCCTGCCCGAGGAGTAGTCGTTCGATGAGCGAGCACCGTCGCAAACCGCCGGAGTCGCAGGGCGGCGGCCGGGCCGCCGCCCGACGGGCTGCCCAGCCGTCCGGTCGCCGCGCGGCCCCCGCCCGGGACTCGGTCACGAGTTCCCCCTCCGGTTCGTACGGAGAGCAGCGGCCGGCCGGTGGGCGTGCCGAGGCGCGACGGGCCGCCCAGCGGGGCGGACGCAGACGAGCGGCCGAGCCCGGCGGTGGCGGCCCGGCCGGTCCGGGCGGGCGCCGCGGCGGTACGGGCCCCGGCAACCGGCGGCCCGGCAAGAAGCGGTTCATCGACTACCCGCGCTTCAACAAGAGCGGGTGGCGGCGCTGGATGCCCTCCTGGAAGCTCGTCAGCGGGCTGTGCCTGGGCTTCCTCGGCACGCTGGTGATCGCGATCGGCATCGCCTACTGGATGGTGAGCGTCCCGAACGTGGCCCAGGCGGCCCAAGCCGAGAACAACGTCTACTACTGGGCCGACGGCTCCCAGATGGTGGCGACCGGCGGTGAGGTCAACCGCCAGATCATCGCGTACGAGAAGATCCCCGCGGCCATGCGGTACGCGGTCATCTCGGCCGAGAACAAGACCTTCGAGACCGACTCCGGCGTCGACCCCCAGGGCATCGCACGCGCCCTGGTGAACATGGCCAAGGGCGGCCACACGCAGGGTGGCTCGACGATCACCCAGCAGTACGTGAAGAACGCCCGGCTGGACGACCAGTCGCAGACGCTGACCCGTAAGTTCAAAGAGCTCTTCATCTCCATCAAGGTCGGTGCGACCAAGAAGAAGAGCGAGATCATGGCGGGCTATCTGAACACCGCCTACTACGGGCGCGGTGCCTACGGTCTGCAGGCCGCGGCCCGCACGTACTACAGCAAGGACGCCAAGGACCTCGACCCGAGCCAGTGCGCCTTCCTCGCCTCGCTGCTCAAGGGCGCCACCTACTTCGACCCGGCCGGTGCCACCGAGATCGACCCGGCGGCCACACCGGAGCAGAACACCAAGAACGCGATGAACCGGTGGGCCTGGATCCTCGACGAGGAAGTGAAGGACGGCCACCTCACAGCGGCCGACCGGGCCAAGTACAAGACCTTCCCGATGCCGGACAAGCCCAAGAAGAACGCGCAGCTCAGCGGGCAGATCGGCTATCTGGTCAGCCTGTCCAAGGCGTACTTCGTGAACAACAACACCCAGGGCATCAGCGCCAGTGACCTGGACCAGGGCGGCTACGAGATCCACACGACCTTCGACAAGAAGAAGGTCCAGGCGCTCGAAGGGGTCGTGAAGAAGGTCCGCAAGGACAACATCGACCCGAAGAAGCGCCCGACTCTCGACACCTTCGTCCAGTTCGGCGCCGCGTCGGTGGACACCAAGACCGGCGCCATCAAGGCGCTCTACGGCGGTGAGGACGCGACCAAGCACTTCACCAACAACGCCGACCAGACCGGTGCGCAGGTCGGCTCGACCTTCAAGCCGTTCGTGCTGGCCGCCGCCATGGAGTACGGAAAGCGCAACCCGAAGGGTCCCAAGGACCAAGGTGAGTCGGAGCGGACCTTGGTCTCCCCGAAGAGCATCTACAGCGGCCTGAACAAGCTGAAGATCAAGAACTACGACGGGAGCGTGTGGACCAACGAGAACGGCGAGCAGTGGCTGCAGACCAACGACGGCGGTGAGTCGAAGAAAACCATCGACCTGCGGGAGGCGATGGAGAAGTCGATGAACTCGCCCTATGTCCAGCTGGGCATGGACGTCGGCACGGACAAGGTGAAGGACGTCGCCCTTGCCACGGGCCTACGCAAGGACAGTCTGGCCTCGTCGACCGTGCCGTCGTTCTCCATTGGCACCTCCTCCCCCAGTGCCATCCGGATGGCCGGTGCCTACGCCACCTTCGCCACCAGCGGGATGCACCACGACGCCTACTCGGTGGAGAAGGTCATGCGCCGGGGCAGCGTCATCTACAAGCACGAGGACAAGGCGACCCGGGCCCTCCCCGCCGCAGTCGCGGACAACGTCACGGACGTCCTGAAGGACGTGGTCGAGAAGGGCACCGGTACCAACGCCCAGCTCAGCGGCCGTGACGTGGCGGGCAAGACCGGTACCACCGACGGCAACCGGTCCGCCTGGTTCGTCGGCTACACGCCACAGCTGTCGACCGCGGTGAGCATGTACCGCCTCGACGACAACGAGACCAACAAGAAGCGCGAGTTCCTGAAGATGTTCGGGACCGGTGGCCAGGAGAAGATCCACGGTGCGTCGTTCCCCTCGACCATCTGGCACGACTACATGGAGCAGGCGCTGAACGGCGTCTCGGCCGTCGATTTCCCGAAGCCCGATGACATCGGTGACAAGGTGTACGGCGGCGGCGCGTCGCCCAGCCCGACTCCCTCCCCATCGCCCTCGGACTCGCCGTCGCCCTCCGGGAGCCCCTCGTCCACCCCGTCGCTGACGCCGTCGCCCACCCCGAAGCCCAGCAAGTCCTGTGGCAAGTGGGACTGGAACTGCGGTGGGCCCGGCGGTGGGCCCGGTGGTCCCGGCGGCAGTGACGCGGGCACGGACCAGGGCACCAGCGTCGGGGACACCAGCGGTCCCACCGGCACCCCGTCACCCAGTAAGTCCAAGCCGGGCAGCGGCAACCAAGGAAATATCTTCGGGGGCCCGACCGGCTAGCGGGCCCGGCGCACGCGGCTGAATGTCAGGGGCGGTGTTTCACGTGAAACCAGCGATGGTGTTTCACGTGAAACATCGCCCCTCGGTATTTCCACAGAGGTGTACGGCAGGATGTGCGGCATGACGAGCGAGACCAGTGCCCGCGCGTACGAGGACAGGCGCGGGGAGCCCGCCGAACCCGTCGTACGGCCCACGGAGCAGGACGAGGTCGCCGCGGCCGGCAGCGAGCTGCTGGGCGGCCCGATGGGCCGCTGGGCCTGGGGGGCGGGCCACTGGCTCACCCCGGTCCGGGTGATCGCCCTCGTCGCGATCGGCATGTTCGCCCTCGGTATGGCGCAGAAGGCCCCCTGCTACGACTGGGCCTGGTTCCGGGGCGCGAACTCCCAGTACACCCACGCCTGCTACTCCGACATCCCGCACCTGTACGTGGGGCGTGGCTTCGCCGACGATCTCGTGCCGTACTTCGACCGGCTGAACGGCGACATGGACTACCTCGAATATCCCGTCCTGACGGGACTGTTCATGGAGGTGGCCTCCTGGCTGACGCCCAGCGGCGGCAGCATGCAGCACCGCGAGCAGATGTACTGGATGGTCAACGCGGGGATGCTGATGGCCTGCACAGCCGTCATCGCCGTCTGTGTCGCGCGCACGCACCGCCGCCGCCCCTGGGACGCCCTGCTGGTCGCCCTGGCGCCCGCTTTCGCGCTCACCGCGACGATCAACTGGGACCTCTTCGCCATCGCCCTGACGGCCGCCGCGATGCTGATGTGGTCCCGCAGCCGCCCGCTCGCCTTCGGCATCCTCATCGGGCTGGCGACGGCCGCCAAGCTCTATCCCGTGCTGCTCCTCGGACCGCTGCTGTTCCTGTGCTGGCGGGCCGGGAAGTGGCGGGAGTACGGGGTGGCCGTGCTCGGCGCGGCGGCCTCCTGGCTGGCGGTGAACGTGCCGGTGATGCTGCTCGCGCCCGAGGGCTGGAAGAAGTTCTACACCTTCAGCCAGGAGCGGTCGGTCGACTTCGGCTCCTTCTGGCTGATCATCTCGCAGCGCACCGGCAAGTCCCTGGACGTCGACATGGTGAACAACCTGGCGACGCTGCTGATGGTGCTGCTGTGCGCGGGCATCGCGGCCCTGACGCTCACCGCGCCGCGCCGGCCGCGCTTCGCGCAGCTCGCCTTCCTGGTCGTCGCCGCGTTCATCCTGACCAACAAGGTCTACTCGCCGCAGTACGTGCTGTGGCTGATCCCGTTGGCCGCACTGGCCCGGCCGCGCTGGCGGGACTTCCTGATCTGGCAGGCCGGGGAGGTGGTCTACTTCCTCGGGATCTGGATGTACCTCGCGTACACGATGAGCGGCGAGAAGCACCAGGGACTGCCGCCGGAGGGCTACCAACTGGCCATCGCCGCCCATCTGCTGGCGACGCTCTACCTGTGCGCGGTGATCGTGCGGGACATCATGATGCCCGAGCGGGACGTCGTACGGCGCGACGGCTCGGACGACCCGTCCGGTGGCGTTCTCGACGGGGCCGGGGACGTCTTCGTCCTGGGGCAGGCGGCGCATCCGCCCCGGCACGCGGCTCCCCTCGTGGAGGGGCCCCTGGTGGAGTGGGGCAAGGGGCAGCCGGGCACCTAGGCCCGGCAGGCAACGCGAAGGGCCCCCGCCGGTGGCGGGGGCCCTTCGTCGTGTCCGGGTGTCCGGCTGGTGCCTAGCGGTCGACCAGGCGGTCGAACTGCGTCGTGGTGTGCCGCAGATGGGCCACCAGCTCATCGCCCACGCGCGGCTCCTGGGAGTCCGAGGGGACGAAGAGGATCGACACCTGCATGTGCGGCGGCTCCGCGAACCAGCGCTGCTTGCCGTCCCAGACGAACGGCGACAGATTGCGGTTCACGGTGGCGAGACCGGCCCGGGCGACGCCCTTGGCGCGCGGCATCACACCGTGCAGCGCCTTGGGCGCCTCCAGGCCGACGCCGTGCGAGGTGCCGCCGGCGACCACGACCAGCCAGCCGTCGGAGGCGGCCTTCTGCTGGCGGTAGCCGAAACGATCCCCCTTCGCGACCCGGGTGACGTCCAGGACGGCGCCCCGGTACTCGGTCGCCTCGTGGTCGCCGAGCCACAGCCGCGTACCGATGCGGGCGCGGAAGCGGGTCTGCGGGAACTGCTGCTGCAGCCGTGCCTGCTCCTCGGCTCGCAGGTGGCTGACGAACATGGTGTGCAGCGGCAGCCGGGCCGCGCGCAGCCGGTCCATCCAGCCGATGACCTCCTCGACCGCGTCCGAGCCGTCGGTGCGGTCGAGCGGGAGGTGCAGGGCGAAGCCCTCCAGGCGCACGTCCTCGATGGCGGAGTGGAGCATGCCGAGCTCCTCCTCCTTGATGCCGTGGCGCTTCATCGAGCTCATGCACTCGATGACCACGCGCGCGCCCACCAGGGCGTGCACGCCGTCCACCGACGACACCGAGCGGATGACGCGGTCCGGAAGCGGCACCGGCTCCTCGCTCCGGCGGAACGGCGTGAGCACCAGCAGGTCGCCGCCGAACCAGTCCTTGATGCGGGCCGCCTCGTAGGTGGTGCCGACCGCCAGGACGTCCGAGCCGAAGCGGTTCACCTCCTCGGCCAGCCGCTCGTGGCCGAAGCCGTAGCCGTTGCCCTTGCAGACCGGGACGATGCCCGGGAACTGGTCGACCACGGACTTCTGGTGCGCCCGCCAGCGCGCGGTGTCGACGTAGAGGGAGAGCGCCATGGCCGGATCCGGAACCTTTCTGGTGGCTGCGGTGTATCAGAGGTATGAGAGACGAGATTACGCAACCATCAGCGCCGCGACATGTAGATGTCGAGGGCCTTGTGCAGCAGCTTGTTCAGCGGGAAGTCCCACTCGCCGACGTACTCGACGGCCTCGCCGCCGGTGCCCACCTTGAACTGGATGAGACCGAAGAGGTGGTCGGTCTCGTCGAGCGAGTCGGAGATGCCGCGCAGGTCGTAGACGGTCGCGCCCATGGCGTACGCGTCGCGCAGCATCCGCCACTGCATCGCGTTCGAGGGCCGGACCTCACGGCCGATGTTGTCGGAGGCGCCGTAGGAGTACCAGACGTGCCCGCCGACGACGAGCATCGTGGCCGCCGACAGGTTCACGCCGTTGTGCCGCGCGAAGTAGAGCCGCATCCGGTTGGGGTCCTCGTTGTTGAGGACCGTCCACATGCGCTGGAAGTACGAGAGCGGGCGCGGCCGGAAGTGGTCACGGACGGCGGTGATCTCGTACAGCCGCTGCCACTCGGCCAGGTCCTCGTAGCCGCCCTGGACGACCTCGACACCGGCCTTCTCGGCCTTCTTGATGTTGCGGCGCCACAGCTGGTTGAAGCCCTTGAGGACGTCGTCCAGCGAGCGGTTGGCGAGCGGCACCTGGAAGACGTAGCGCGGCTGCACGTCGCCGAAGCCGGCGCCGCCGTCCTCGCCCTGCTGCCAGCCCATCTTCCGCAGCCGGTCGGCGACTTCGAAGGCACGCGGCTCGATGTGGGTGGCCTCGACGTCCCGCAGACGCTTGATGTCCGGGTCCTGGATGCCGGACTTGATGGCGGCCGAGTCCCAGCGGCGGATGACGACCGGCGGGCCCATCTTCACCGAGAAGGCGCCCTGGTGCTTGAGGTGCGCCAGCATCGGCTGGAGCCACTCGTCGAGGTTCGGGGCGTACCAGTTGATGACCGGGCCCTCGGGGAGATACGCGAGGTACCGCTTGATCTTCGGCAGCTGGCGGTAGAGCACCAGACCGGCGCCGACCATCTGGCCGGTCTTGTCGAACCATCCGAGGTTCTCCGAGCGCCACTCGGTCTTCACATCAGCCCACGCCGGGACCTGGCAGTGGCTAGCCGCGGGCAGGCTCTGGATGTACGCCAGATGCTGCTCTCGGCTGATGGTCCTCAGGGTCAGGCTCATGCGGGGCGCTCCTCGGCAGGTGTGTCCCCATGGGTACAGGGGCTCCGGCTCTCGCGCCGAAGCCTACTGCGCCCGGGGAGCGCCCCGGATGGCTGTACGGACCCTGGGTCGGTACGGGGTGCTCTCAGCCGCCGACGACACCGCCGAAGAGGCCGCCGTGGGCCATGCCCAGGAAGAAGCCCACCGCGGAGGCGCCGAGCCCGAGGATCAGCAGGAACCGCTCGCGGGTGGTCTCCGAGATGAACTGTCCGTACGCACCGGTGAGGATCCCGATGAGGCCCGCCCAGGAGCTGAGCAGGTGCAGATTGTGGAAGAACGCGGTGGTGAACGCCAGCGCGCCCAGCACGACGGTCACCGCCATGAAGGCGTCCTGAAGGGGATGGGGCTTGCCGTCGGTGGCGAGGAGGGAGACGACGGACGAGTTCGATCGCATTGCCTGTGCCATGGGGCACCTCCTGGCGGAAGCGGAACGCGGCGAAGGGTAGCGCCGCGCACACCCGATGTGTACAGATTGTGCCCCTTGACCGCCGGATTTCAACCGGACAGGGGTGTGCAGGTACTCTGTACGGTCTGCACCGGTGTCTGCCCTGGCCAGGACGCGGTCCCCCTCCTTCGGAGCGGGATTGTCAGTGGCGGCGGATACCGTTGCTTACGCATCACGACCCTCCTGCCACGGAACGACCGTGGCCGCTGAGTCCAAAGGAGGTGGGTTCCACATGCGTCACTACGAGGTGATGGTCATCCTCGACCCCGATCTGGAGGAGCGCGCTGTCTCTCCCCTGATCGAGAACTTCCTCTCCGTCGTCCGTGAGGGCAATGGAAAGGTCGAGAAGGTCGACACCTGGGGCCGTCGTCGTCTCTCCTACGAGATCAAGAAGAAGCCCGAGGGCATCTACACGGTCATCGACCTCCAGGCCGAGCCTGCGGTCGTCAAGGAGCTCGACCGTCAGATGAACCTGAACGAGTCGGTCCTCCGGACCAAGGTCCTCCGCCCCGAGACCCACTGAGCTTCCGCTCAGAGGTCAACGGGTTTCGAGTAGCAACACAGCAGCCAGCAGCAATCCCCGCCGAGAGGTTCACCCATGGCAGGCGAGACCGTCATCACGGTCGTCGGCAATCTCGTCGACGACCCCGAGCTGCGCTTCACCCCGTCCGGTGCGGCCGTCGCGAAGTTCCGTATCGCGTCGACTCCCCGCACCTTCGACCGTCAGACCAATGAGTGGAAGGACGGCGAAAGCCTCTTCCTCACCTGCTCGGTCTGGCGTCAGGCGGCGGAGAACGTCGCCGAGTCGCTTCAGCGAGGCATGCGCGTCATCGTGCAGGGCCGGCTGAAGCAGCGGTCGTACGAGGACCGCGAGGGCGTCAAGCGCACGGTCTACGAGCTGGACGTCGACGAAGTCGGCCCCAGCCTCAAGAGCGCCACAGCCAAGGTCACCAAGACCACCGGTCGAGGCGGCCAGGGTGGCTACGGCGGCGGTGGCCAGCAGCAGGGCGGCGGCAACTGGGGCGGAGCCCCCAGTGGTGGTCCTCAGGGTGGCGGCGCTCCCGCCGACGACCCCTGGGCCTCCAGCGCGCCGGCCGGCGGCGGCCAGCAGCAGGGCGGCGGCGGTGGCGGCTGGGGCGGAAGCTCCGGCGGCTCCGGTGGCGGCTACTCGGACGAGCCGCCCTTCTAGGGCAGCCCGTACCCCCACTTCTTGATCACACAGGAGAAACACCATGGCGAAGCCGCCTGTGCGCAAGCCTAAGAAGAAGGTCTGCGCTTTCTGCAAGGACAAGACCGCTTACGTGGACTACAAGGACACGAACATGCTGCGGAAGTTCATTTCCGACCGCGGCAAGATCCGTGCCCGCCGCGTGACCGGCAACTGCACGCAGCACCAGCGTGACGTCGCCACGGCCGTCAAGAACAGCCGTGAGATGGCGCTGCTGCCCTACACGTCCACCGCGCGATAAGGGAAGGGTGACCGAAAAATGAAGATCATCCTCACCCACGAGGTCTCTGGCCTCGGTGCCGCTGGCGACGTCGTCGACGTCAAGGACGGCTACGCTCGCAACTACCTGGTCCCGCGTGGTTTCGCGATCCGCTGGACCAAGGGCGGCGAGAAGGACGTCGAGCAGATCCGTCGTGCTCGCAAGATCCACGAGATCGCCACCATCGAGCAGGCCAACGAGATCAAGGCCCGCCTCGAAGGCGTGAAGGTGCGTCTGGCCGTTCGCTCCGGCGACGCCGGCCGTCTCTTCGGCTCCGTCACCCAGGCCGACGTCGCTGCGGCGATCAAGGCTGCCGGTGGCCCGGACGTGGACAAGCGTCGCGTCGAGCTCGGCTCGCCGATCAAGACCCTGGGCGCGCACCAGGTGTCCGTGCGTCTGCACGCCGAGGTTGCCGCGAAGGTTGGCGTCGAGGTCGTCGCCGCCTAAGCACAGCGCTCAGCAGAGCATAAGAAGGGCCGCACCCTCCGGGGTGCGGCCCTTCGCCTTTGGGCGGTGCGGGGCGATGTTTCACGTGAAACGCCGCGCTTGCTGGGAGCCGCCCGTGATGGATCCCGTGTTTCACGTGAAACATCGCAGGCACCGCGCCCCGGTCCTCAGCGCGTCGCGCCCGTCACCAGCCAGCGGCCCGAGCGGGCGCGGAGCCACAGCGTCAGCATCCGGACGGCCATCATCAGGGTCATCGCCCACCACAGCGTCGTGAGACCGCCACCGAGCACCGGGACCAGGAGGGCCACCGGAGCGAAGCAGGCGAGCGTCAGCAGCATCGCCCAGGCCAGATACGGGCCGTCGCCCGCGCCCATCAGCACTCCGTCGAGGACGAAGACGACGCCGGAGATCGGCTGGGAGACGGCGACTACGAGGAGAGCGGGCAGCAGGGTGTCCTGGACCGTGTGGTCGCCGGTGAAGAGCGGGATGAACAGTGGCCGCGCGACGGCCACCAGCAGGCCGAGCACCACTCCGGCGGCGATGCCCCACTCCACCATGCGCCGGCACGCCTGGCGGGCGCCCTCGGTGTCCTCGGCCCCCAGATAGCGGCCGATGATGGCTTGCCCGGCGATGGCGATCGCGTCTAGGGCGAACGCCAGCAGGCTCCACAGGGACAGGATGATCTGGTGGGCGGCGATGTCGGCGTCACCGAGCCGGGCGGCCACGGCGGTGGCGATCATCAGGACGGCCCGCAGTGAGAGCGTACGGACAAGGAGCGGGACCCCCGCCTGGGCGCTGGCGCGGATGCCCGCCGCGTCCGGGCGCAGGGAGGCGCCGTGCCGGCGGGCTCCCCGTACGACGACCGAGAGGTAGACGGCCGCCATCGCGAACTGGGCGATCACGGTGCCCCAGGCGGAGCCCGCGATGCCGAGGTCCGCTCCGTAGACGAGCCCGATGTTCAGCGCCGCGTTCAGCGCGAAGCCGCCGATGGCCACATAGAGCGGCGTCCTGGTGTCCTGGAGGCCGCGCAGGATGCCGGTGGCCGCGAGCACCATCAGCATGGCGGGGATACCGAGCGCGGAGATGCGCAGATAGGTGACGGCGTAGGGGGCGGCGGTGTCCGAGGCGCCGAAGAGATCGATGAACCAGGGGGCCGCGGGCAGGACGACGGCGATGACGGCCGCGCCGAGCAGCAGGGCGAGCCAGACGCCGTCCATACCCTGCCGGATGGCGGCCTGCAGGTCTCCGGCGCCGACGCGGCGTGCGACGGCGGACGTGGTGGCGTAGGCGAGGAAGACGAAGACGCTCACGGCGGTGGTGAGGAGTGCCGCGGCGATGCCCAGACCGGCCAGTTGCGGGGTGCCGAGGTGGCCGACGATCGCGCTGTCGGCCATGACGAACAGCGGCTCGGCGACGAGTGCGCCGAAGGCGGGCACGGCGAGGGAGACGATCTCGCGGTCGTGTCGGCGCCGGATGTTCCTCGGTGCCACTGGGGCCTGTGTCATGAACTCAATCTAATCTTCCACAGGTAAGAGATGCAATGCATTAGTGATCCTTACCTTGGAACCGGAGTGCGGTTCGGCTGTGCGCCGTTTGTCGTGATCTTGGGCCAGCCGGGAAAGTTTTTCTCCCCCACAGCCGGTGGATGGAAAAGCCGCAGGTCAGAGTGGTGTTGGCGGGGTGGCTATGACTTTGTCCACAGTGCTGTCCCCCGGTCCGTGCACAGGTTCTGCGGGGTTCTCCACAGCATCTGGTCCGTCGTCCACATGGCCTGTGGATAACCAGATTGGCTGACGGTGCCGACGGGCCTAACGTGGACCGGCGCCCGACGCGCCGGAAGCGGAGTCGGGCCTCTCGTTTTGTCAGTGTCGTGCCGTAGAAAGAGTGGCACGGCTAGGTCCGCGGAGCGGACGGGAGGAGGTGGCCCGGTGAGCATTCCCGAGCCCTTGGACGACCCCTGGGCCGACAGCGGTCCGGGTGACCGTCTGCCCGTATCCCGCCCCCGCCGCGCCGACGGACGGGGCCGTGGCCGCGACGACCAGCACGACCGGGGCAGCGAGAGCGAGTCCTGGGACGGCGGCGGCTCGTCCGGCTTCGAGCGGGTCCCCCCGCAGGACATCGACGCCGAGCAGTCCGTTCTCGGCGGCATGCTGCTCTCCAAGGACGCCATCGCGGACGTCGTGGAGATCATCAAGGGCCATGACTTCTACCGGCCGGCGCACGAGACCGTCTACACGGCGATCCTCGACCTGTACGCGAAGGGCGAGCCGGCCGACCCGATCACCGTCGCGGCCGAGCTGGTCAAGCGGGGCGAGATCACCCGCGTCGGCGGCGCCTCGTATCTGCACACCCTGGTCCAGTCGGTGCCGACCGCGGCCAACGCGTCGTACTACGCGGAGATCGTCCACGAGCGGGCGGTGCTCCGCCGTCTCGTCGAGGCGGGCACCAAGATCACGCAGATGGGATACGCGGCGGACGGCGACGTCGACGAGATCGTCAACTCCGCCCAGGCCGAGATCTACGCGGTCACCGAGCAGCGCACCAGCGAGGACTATCTGCCGCTCGGCGACATCATGGAGGGCGCGCTCGACGAGATCGAGGCGATCGGTTCCCGCAGCGGCGAGATGACCGGTGTGCCGACCGGCTTCACCGACTTCGACTCGCTCACCAACGGCCTCCACCCGGGCCAGATGATCGTCATCGCGGCCCGTCCCGCCATGGGTAAGTCCACACTGGCGCTGGACTTCGCCCGGGCCTGCTCGATCAAGCACAACCTGCCCAGCGTGATCTTCTCCCTCGAAATGGGCCGCAACGAGATCGCGATGCGCCTCCTGTCGGCCGAGGCCCGGGTCGCGCTGCACCACATGCGCTCCGGCACCATGACCGACGAGGACTGGACCCGGCTCGCCCGCCGGATGCCGGACGTCTCCCAGGCCCCGCTCTACATCGACGACTCCCCGAACCTGTCGATGATGGAGATCCGCGCCAAGTGCCGTCGGCTCAAGCAGCGCAACGACCTCAAGCTCGTCGTCATCGACTATCTGCAGCTGATGCAGTCCGGCGGGTCCAAGCGCGCCGAGAGCCGCCAGCAGGAGGTCTCGGACATGTCCCGAAACCTCAAGCTGCTCGCCAAGGAGCTGGAGCTCCCGGTCATCGCGCTGTCGCAGCTGAACCGTGGCCCCGAGCAGCGTACGGACAAGAAGCCGATGGTCTCCGACCTGCGTGAGTCCGGCTCCATCGAGCAGGACGCGGACATGGTCATCCTGCTGCACCGCGAGGACGCGTACGAGAAGGAGTCCCCGCGCGCCGGCGAGGCGGACCTGATCGTGGCCAAGCACCGTAACGGTCCGACGGCCACGATCACGGTGGCCTTCCAGGGCCACTACTCGCGCTTCGTGGACATGGCACAGACCTGACCGGGCCCTGCCGCGCGAGGCTGTACGGACAGCGCGGCCTGTGCCAAATCGTGCGCGTCGGGCGAAATCCGTTCGACGGGCGCGCGGCTCGGGGATAGACCTGGGGCCATGACCTCATCCCCGCATGCGCCGATGACCACGGCCCCCGTTGACCTTCTGCCCAGTACAGAACGCGCTCTGATCCACCGTCTCGCCGTCGCCCAGTCCGAGGGGCGGCTTCCTTCGCTCGTCGCCGCTGTGGTGCGCGGGGGCCGGATCGTCTGGACGGGCTCGCGTACTTCGGTCGACGGCCACGGGCCCGACGCGGACGTCCAGTACCGCATCGGCTCGATCACCAAGACCTTCACCGCCGTCCTGGTCATGCGGCTGCGGGACGAAGGGCTGCTGGACCTCGACGACCCGCTGGAGAAGCACCTGCCCGGCACCGGGGTCGGTGAGGTCACCATCGCCCAACTGCTCAGCCACAGCGCCGGGTTGGCGGCCGAGACGCCCGCGCCCTGGTGGGAGCGGAGCTCGGCGGCGCTGCGCCCGGAGCTCTCGGACGTGCTGGGCGAGGACCCGTTCCTGCACCCGGTGGGCAGGCTGCACCACTACTCCAACCCCGGTTACACACTGCTCGGTTCGCTCGTCGAGGCCGTACGGGGAGTGTCCTGGGAGGAGGCGCTGCAGAGAGAGATCCTCGATCCGCTCGGGTTGACCAGGACGAGCACGCAGCCGGTGGCGCCGCACGCGGGCGGCTGGGCCGTGCACCCGTGGGCCGACGCCCTGCTCCCCGAGCCGTCCGAGGACCTGGGGATCATGGCGCCCGCGGGCCAGTTGTGGTCGACGGCGGCCGACCTCTGCCGCTTCGCCGTCTTCCTCGCCGAGGGAGACGACCGGGTGCTGAGCGCCGCGAGCGTACGGGAGATGCGGACGCCGTCCGCTCCGCCCGAGGCGGGGGACTGGCAGGGCGGTTACGGACTGGGCGTCCAGTTGACCCGCCAGGACGACCACCGCACCCTTTCCGGGCACACCGGCTCGCTGCCCGGGTTCGTCGCCGGGCTGTGGATCAGCGTGGAGGACGGCATCGGGGCGGTCGCGCTCGCCAACGCCACCTCGGGGACGGCACCGGCCGTCGCCGCCGACCTCGTACGGATCGTGGTCGAGGCCGAACCGAAGCTCCCCGAGCTGTGGCGGCCCCTGTCCGAGGTCGACCCGGCCCTGCTTGAGCTCACCGGCCCCTGGTACTGGGGGACTTATGCGTACGGCCTGCGGCTGCGCGCCGATGGCTCGGTGGCGCTGGAGCCGCTGCGCGGACCCGGTCGCGCCGCGCGGTTCGAGGCCCGGGCCGACGGCACCTGGATCGGCCTCAACGGCTACTACAAGGGCGAGATCCTGCGGGCGGTGCGCCGCCCCGACGGCTCGGTGAGCCATCTCGACCTCGGGTCGTTCGCCTTCACCCGGGAGCCGTACGGGCCGGATGACGCGGTCCCGGGTGGTGTCGACCCCGAGGGCTGGCGCGGGGTCTGATGTTTCACGTGAAACGTGGTCCTGGTGCCCCGGGACCACGTACGTGCCCCGGGGTGCTCGGGAAGCTCCCGTCCCGGAGGCTCAGAGGGCTTTCTTGAAGCCCAGATGGGACGCCTCGAAGCCCAGCCGCTCATAGAAGCGGTGGGCGTCGATCCGGGTGGCGTCCGACGTCAGCTGGACCAACTGGCAGCCCAGGCGCCCGGATTCCTCGATGGCCCACTCGATGAGCCGGGTGCCGAGGCCGCTGCCGCGCTCATCGGCGTGGATGCGTACGCCTTCGATGATCGAGCGGGTGGCGCCGCGTCGCGACAGCCCCGGGATGACGGTCAGCTGGAGTGTGCCGACGACCTGGTCGTCGCGGGCGGCGACGACCAGGTGCTGGTGGGGGTCCTCGGCCAGCCGGTCGAAGGCAGCGAGGTAGGGGACGAGGTCGTCCGGCGACTCCCGCTGGGCGCCCAGCGGGTCGTCGGCGAGCATCGCCACGATCGCCGGGATGTCCTCGGGCGCCGCCGGCCTTATCTCAAGATCGCTCATGGCCCGGAGACTACGCCGGGACGCGGAGTTCCTCGACGGCCCTGACCAGGGGGGCGAGCTCCGGGTTCCGCGCGGCCTCGTCGAGCGCCTCGCGCAGTGCGCGGTCATTGGTCGGCCGGGCCTGGGAGAGCAGTTCCTGGCCGGACTCCGTGACGTCCGTGTAGATCCCGCGCCGGTCGGTGTCGCAGAGGTACCGGGTCAGCAGGCCGCGGTCCTCCAGGCGGGTGACCAGCCGGGTGGTGGCGGACTGGCTGAGGACGACCGCGTCCGCGACCTGCTTCATCTGCAGATGGCCGCCCGAGCCGCTGTGCTGGCGGCTGAGGACGTCCAGGAGCGAGTACTCGCGCACGCTCAGCTCGTGCCCCGACTGCAGGGCCCGCTCGATATGGGCCTCGATCTTTCCGTGCAGCAGGGAGAGGGCGCACCAGCCCTGGGAGAGGGCGGTGAGTGCGGGGTCCGTCGCGGTCATGCGTCTGTCCTCCGTCCGGAGCGGCTTGAGACCAGGATAGGTCACGAGTGCAATAGCCCGCGCTTGCAATTAACCCGCGTCTGCAATTATTGTGGACGCTCGTAAGGCGCTCGTGCAATCTCCTGGAAGGGTGAACATCCCATGCCACTCGCGCTCCTAGCCCTGGCCATCGGGGCGTTCGGTATCGGCACCACCGAATTCGTGATCATGGGCCTGCTCCCGGAGGTGGCCGACACCTTCGACGTCACCATCCCCATGGCCGGCTACCTGGTGACCGGGTACGCGCTCGGCGTCGTGCTCGGCGCCCCGCTGATGACCGTCCTGGGCACCAGGATCTCCCGCAAGCGCATGCTGATGCTGCTGATGGGCTTCTTCATCGTCGGCAACGTGCTCTCCGCCGTCGCCCCGGTCTTCGGACTGATGCTGGCCGGGCGGATCGTCGCCTCCCTGGCGCACGGCGCGTTCTTCGGCATCGGCTCGGTCGTCGCGGCCGATCTGGTCGCCCCGGAGAAGAAGGCCGGCGCCATCGCGATGATGTTCACCGGCCTGACCGTCGCCAATGTCATCGGCGTCCCGCTCGGCACGCTGGTCGGCCAGCAGATCGGCTGGCGCACCACGTTCTTCATCGTCGCCGCGCTCGGTGTGGTCGGGCTCCTCGGCGTCGCCAAGCTCGTCCCCGACATGCCCAAGGCCGAGGGCGTCCGGCTCCGTCACGAGATCGCCGCGTTCCGCAACGTCCAGGTGCTGCTCGCCATGGCGATGACCGTGCTCGGCTTCGGCGGCGTCTTCGCCGCGATCACCTACATCACGCCGATGATGACCCACGTCACCGGCTACGCGGACGGCTCGGTCACCTGGCTGCTCGTCCTCTTCGGCCTCGGCATGGTCGCCGGGAACCTGATCGGCGGCCGGTTCGCCGACCGGGCCCTGATGCCGCTGCTGTACGTGTCGCTGAGCGGACTCGCCACCGTGCTGGCGCTGTTCACCCTCACCGCCCACGACAAGGCCGCCTCGGCCGTCACCGTCTTCCTGATCGGCGCACTCGGCTTCGCGACCGTACCGCCGCTGCAGAAGCGGGTCCTCGACCAGGCCGCGGGCGCCCCCACCCTCGCCTCCGCCGTGAACATCGGCGCCTTCAACCTGGGCAACGCGCTCTCCGCCTGGCTCGGCGGCCTCGTGATCGCCGCCGGACTCGGCTACACCGCCCCGAACGGGGTCGGCGCCGCGCTCGCCGCCTCGGCGGTCGTCCTCGCCGTCGTCTCCAGCGCGCTGGAACGGCGTACGCGAACGGACAGCCGCATCGTCACAGGCGCCGCGCCCGAGCCGGCCCGCGCCACCGCGGCCCACCACTGACCATCGCGCAGCACCCGGTCACCCCTGACCAACCGCTCTACCGCACCAAGGAGTCACCCCTCATGAGCACCACCACCGCAGTCGCCCCGCTCACCATCCAGGACGCCGAAGCCCTCGTGGAGGCAGCTCGTACCGCCGCCGAGGAGGCCGGAGCCACGGTCGCCGTCACGGTGCTCGACGCGGGCGGCCATCTGCTGGCCTTCCGCCGCGACGACCGCGCCGTACTGATCGCGGGCGAGACCAGCAACCGCAAGGCGTACACCGCGCTTCAGCTCGGCACCCCGACCGCCGACCTGGTCGACGCGGTCCAGCCCGGTGGGCTCTTCCACACCCTGCCGACCGCGCTCGACCGGCCGCTGCTCTTCATCCCGGGCGGCGTCCCCGTCCACCGCGACGGCCGGCTGATGGGAGCGATCGGCGTGGGCGGCGGATCCCCCGAGCAGGACCACGGCTTCGCCACGGAGGCCGTCCAGCGGCTCGTCTGAGCCCCCTTGTGAGCCCGCCGCCCGCCTCCTATGGCAGGCGAACCGTGCTCAGCCAGCGGCGACCGTCAGTGGAGCGAAGCGGCGGGTCCAGTCGCCGGGCAGGCCGGGGATGTTGCGGGTCATCACCGCGTTGAAGGCGATCGGTTCCAGACCGTTCGCCTTCAGCCAGTTGAGCAACTCCTCGTGGCGTACGTCGACGTCGGTGCGCAGCGGGCGGTCCGTGCCCGCGGCGAGCGAGGCGACCAGGGCCTTCGCGGTCTCGGTGTCACGCGCCACCAGCGGGCCCACGACATGGGTCTCCATGTTCGGCCAGGCCGCCGCATAGCCGATGAGGCCACCTGAGTCCTCGGCGACCCGCAGCTGGTCGGCGAAGGCGGGCAGCCGGGTGATGACATGAGTGCGGTCGCGGCCGAAGACGCCGTCGTCCAGCCGCAGGATGGCGGGCAGGTCCTCGGCGGTCGCCGGGCGGGTCGCCACGGAGGGCGCCGGGCCCGAGGGCCGGAAGTGGCCACGGACCATCTCGGCGCGGCCGGTGGTCTCGAAGCCCAGCTCCTCGTAGAGCGGCTGTCCGTACGGCGTGGCGTGCAGCGTGACCGGCCGGTCGCCCAGCTCCTCCAGAACGTGCCGCATCAGCCGCCGCCCCACGCCCTGCCGTGCGTGCTTCTCGGCCACCAGGACCATGCCGATGGCGGCGAGATCCGCGTACGAGGTGACCACACAGGCGGTGACCAGCCCTTTGCCGTCCGGGTCGTCGATTCCGTAGCCCCTTCCCGCTGTGAGGAGCAGGCCCCACTTGTGCTCCTCGCGCGGCCAGCCGCGGTTCTCGGAGAGGTCGGCGCAGGAAACCAGGTCGTCAATGGTCAGGCGGCGGATCGGAAGCTCGTCGAGCGGTGAGGGCATGGGGATCAGGCTGTCCGATGAACCTGTACCTCGTCCACCGTTTTGCGCATACAGCACGTTGCTTTCGGCCACGCTCTGTCAGCTCCCGCCCCGGATGTTTCACGTGAAACGGGGAGCGAGGGCGTTGTTTCACGTGAAACCGAGGGCGTCGTTTCACGTGAAACACAGCGCCCCTGGACGATCGAGACGGCCCGGGTGCCGGGCACGAGGGGCTTGACCAGGGGTACTAGCCTCGGCGTACATGGCGAGACTTCATCTCTTCGACCTCGACGGAACCCTCATCCGGGGCTCCGCCGCGCCGGTCGAGATATCCCGGCAGCTCGGGCTGCTGGAAGAGATCGGTGAGCTGGAGCGGGAGCTGTCCGGCGGTCTGATAGGGCCGCCCCAGTACGCGGTCCGGGTGCACGAGCTCTGGTCGGGGCTGACGCAGGAGCATGTGACGGCGGCCTTCGTCTCCGCGCCCTGGCTCACCGGGATCCAGGACGTGTGGCGGGAGATCCGCCAGGGCGGCGACTACTGCGCCGTGATCTCGCTCTCGCCGTCGTTCTTCGTCGAGCGGCTGCTGGAGTGGGGAGCCCATGCCGCGCACGGCTCCGTCTTCCCCGAGGTGCCCTTCACCCGGCCTGTCGACCCGGCGGGGATCCTCAGCGCCGCCGCGAAGGTGACGGTCGCGGAGCGGCTGCGCGCCGAGTTCGGGGTGAGCCGCAAGGACTGCGTCGCGTACGGGGACTCCATGTCCGACGTGGATCTCTTCGCCGCGGTACCTGTGTCGGTCGCCGTGAACGCCGACCGCCATCTCGCCGGAAGGGCCACGCACACCTACACCGGCGGCGACCTCCGCGAGGCCTACGCACTGGCACAGGTCGCATGAGCCTAACGGGAATGCCGGTTCGGATACCCGGGATTCCTGCTATTTGTCCCCGCGAGCTCCCCGAAGCTGACATGCTCCATTACGGGAGGGACGGGACTCCCGGACGTCGGTAACTGCGGCCAGAGGTTCGAGGCGAGACAAGGGATGAACGCTCCGACCAACACGTCGACCGACGCTGCGCTGATACGCCGCACACTCGCGGAGATCGCACCGTTAGCGGACAAGGTCACGTCGTACTTCTACGCTCTGCTGTTCATAGGCGATCCGGAGCTGCGGACACTCTTTCCGGCAGCGATGGACGCCCAGCGGGACCGGTTGCTGAAGGCGCTGCTCACGGCCGCCGAGCATCTGGAGAACACCGCCACACTCACTGAATATCTTCGCCAGCTGGGCCGGGGCCACCGTAAGTACGGCACCCGGCCCGAGCACTATCCGGCCGTCGGAGAGGCGCTGATCGGGGCGCTGGTCCGATACGCCGAGAAGACCTGGGACGAGGCGACCCAGGCCGCCTGGGTCCGGGCGTACACGACGATGTCGCAGATCATGATCGACGCGGCCGACGAGGACGAACTGCGCCAGCCGGCCTGGTGGTACGCCGAGGTCGTCTCGCACGATCTGAGGACCCCGGACATCGCGGTGGTCACGCTCCGCCCGGACCAGCCGTACCCCTTTCTGGCCGGGCAGTACACGACGCTGGAGACGCCCTGGTGGCCGCGGATATGGCGGCACTACTCGCTGGCGTCCGCGCCCCGCTCCGACGGGCTGCTGTCGCTGCACGTCAAGGCGGTGCCGGCCGGCTGGGTCTCCGGCGCGCTGGTCCACCGCGCCCGGCCCGGGGACACCCTGCGCCTGGGGCCGCCCGCCGGGTCGATGGTGGTCGACCACACCACCGACGACGGCCTGCTCTGTCTGGGCGGCGGCACCGGCATAGCGCCCATCAAGGCGCTGGTCGAGGACGTCGCCCGGTACGGCGAGCGGCGGCCCGTGGAGGTCTTCTACGGGGCCCGCAGCAACCACGACCTGTACGACATCGACACGCTGCTGCGGATGCAGCAGGCGCACTCCTGGCTGTCGGTGCGGCCGGTGGTCTCGGAGGGCCCGGGCCGGCTCAGCGGGCGGCTCCCGGAGGCGGTGCGCGAGCACGGGCCGTGGACCTCGTACGACGCCTATGTGTCCGGGCCGCCCGGGATGATCCGCAGCGGGGTGACCACCCTGCGGGACATCGGGATCCCCTCCGACCGGATCCGGCACGACTCCGTGGAGGAGCTCGTCGCGGCGAACGACTGAGGCGCGCCGCGAGCGGGACTGCGTGCCCGGTGGGGGATCAGCCCAGGTCGGGCGCGTGCATCGCGCGGACGCCCTCGATGTTGCCGTCGAGGTAGTGCCGCAGCGACAGCGGTACGAGGTGGACGGAGGCGATGCCGACGCGGGTGAACGGGATCCGTACGATCTCGTACTCGCCGCACGGCTCCTCCACCTCGGGGCCGTGCCGCAGGGATTCGTCCATGGAGTCGAGCCGGCAGACGAAGAAGTGCTGCACCTTCACTCCGGTCGCCCCGCCGTCGGCGCCGATGTGCTCGACGGTGTCGACGAAACAGGGCACCACGTCGGTGATCTTCGCGCCGAGCTCCTCGTGCACCTCGCGGTGCAGGGCCTCGACGACGGTGGAGTCCTCCGGCTCGACGCCGCCGCCGGGGGTGAGCCAGTACGGATCCATGCCGGGCTTGGTGCGCTTGATCAGGATCAGGTCGTCGCCGTCCAGCAGGACGGCTCGTGCGGTGCGCTTGACCACGGGTCGTACGGTCATGGGAGAAATGTGGCCCGTGGCGGCGCCCGCGAAACTCGCTCAGCACCAGTCGACCGCGGCGCGCAGCAGCCACTCCTGCGCCCGCGCGATGTGCGGCAGGGCGAGCGTGCCGGTGCGCACCGCCAGGAAGTAGGTCCGCAGCGGCGGCACCGGCGGGTCGAGCAGGGCCACCAGCTCGCCGCGCTCCAGCGCCCCCTCGCACAGATAGCGCGGTAGTACGGCCAGGCCCGCGCCCGCCGTCACCGTCTCCAGGACCGCCCGCAGGTCGGGCGCGATCACCGTGCCCGCGGCGGCCGGCTTGGTGTCGAAGACCGCGGCCCAGTAGCGCGAGACGAGGGGCAGCGACTCGTGCACCTCCACCACCGGAATGTGCTCCAGTACGCCGGGGCCCCCGCGCCGCAGCGCACCCGGCGCGACCCGCGAGGCCCAGCGCACCCCGGCGACCAGGACGTGCTCCTCGTCGCAGAGCGGGGTCGCGCTGAGCAGCCGGCCACGGGGGCGGGCGGTGGCGATGGCCAGGTCGTGGTGGCCCGCGGCCAGGCCCTCCAGGGTCTCCTCGGCGTTGCCGAAGGAGGCCCGCAGCGCGAGCCCCTGCGGAACCAGCGAGGTCAGAGCGGGCAGGGCGCGCAGCGAGGTGAACTCCGGCGGCCCGGCGAGGTGGAGGGTGCGTACGACCGACTCCTCGTACCAGCCGGACTCCGCGATCTCGACCAGCGCGTCCAGGTGCGGCGCGGCCCGCTGGGCCAGTTCGTCGCCGACGGTCGTCGGTGTCACCCCGCGCGCCTGGCGCAGGAACAGCGGGCGCCCCAACTGCCGCTCCAGGGTGCGGATCTGGCTGGTCACGGCGGGCTGTGAGAGGCCGAGCAGGGCGGCGGCCCGGGTGAAGGACCCCGCGCGGTGGACCGTGACGAACGTGCGCAGCAGGGCGAGGTCCATGCTGCCCTCCCGTCCTGAACTGCCTCACAACGTCCCCGGCCGGACACAACTATAAATATGTCGATAGGTCTCTGTCGCTACCGTGATTGGACACTGACACAGAGTCAACTAGCCTTGGTGACGCGGTTCTTCGCGCGTGGAACCGGGGCGGTCCGAGCCATGAGGGGGGAGGCTCGGACCGCCCGTCTCATACCGCGGCCTCGTCCAGCGCCCGCCGTACGTCGGCGACGAGGTCAGCGGTGTCCTCGGCCCCGGCCGAGAAGCGGATGAAGCCCTCCGCGACCTTGTCACCGCCCCAGCGGCCGCGCCGCTCGGCCGTGGAGCGCACCCCGCCGAAGCTCGTGGCGTCGTCCACCAGCCGCAGCGCCGCCAGGAACCGCTCCGCGTACGCGCGGTCGGGCAGGTCGAAGGAGACGACACAGCCGAAGCGGCGCATCTGCGCGGCCGCCTGCCGGTGCGCGGGGTCGGACGGCAGCCCGGGATGGCGCACCCCGCTCACCTCGGGGCGGTCGAGCAGCGCCTCGGCGACGGCCAGCGCGTTCGCCGACTGCCGGTCCGCGCGCAGCTGGAGCGTGGCCAGCGAGCGGTGCGCCAGCCAGGCCTCCATCGGCCCGGGAATCGCCCCGACGACCTTGCGCCACTTGCGTACGCGCGCGGCGAGCTCGGGATCGCGGCAGACCACATAGCCGAGCAGCAGATCGCCGTGGCCGGTGAGGCCCTTGGTGCCGCTGGCCACCGCGAAGTCCGCGCCGAGCTCCAGCGGGCGCTGGCCGAGCGGGGTCGCCAGCGTGTTGTCGACCGCGACCAGCGCGCCCGTGTCGTGGGCGGCCCGCGCCAGCCGCCGGATGTCGCAGACGTCCAGGCCCGGGTTGGAGGGCGTCTCGATCCACAGGAAGGACGCGCCGTCCAGGACGGCCAGCTGGGCGTCGCCCGCGGTCGGCGCGGTGCGCACCTCGACCCCGTACGCGGCGAGCTGCTCGCGCACCAGGGGCAGCGCCTGGTAGCCGTCGTCCGGCAGGACCACGGCGTCGCCCACGCGCGCGTGGGCGAGCAGGACCGCCGAGATCGCGGCCATGCCGGAGGCGAACACGACCGCCTCGGCGGGCGCGTCGGGGGACTCCAGCTCGGCGAGGGCGCGCTCCAGATGGGTCCAGGTCGGATTGGTGTCCCGGCCGTAGGTGTAGGGGCCCGCCGCCTCGCCCGGGAGGTGGAAGTGCGCGGCGAACACCGGCCCCGGCAGCGAGGGTTCGTACGCGACCGGGTCCGGGAGCCCGGCCCGCACCGCTCTGGTGCCGTCGCCCGGCGCCCGGGGAGGGTTCACACCGGAGGTCATCCGCGCTCCCCTCAGTCCTTGTCGTCGGGCAGGACGACGTTCAGCGCCCAGGACACGATCGAGATGATCAGGCCGCCGAGGAGCGCGGTCCAGAAGCCCTCGACGTGGAAGTTGAGGTCGAGCTTCCCGGCCAGCCACGAGGTGAGCAGCAGCATCAGGGCGTTGATCACAAAGGTGATCAGGCCGAGCGTGAGGATGAACAGCGGGAACGAGAGGAACTTCACGACCGGCTTGACGATGAAGTTCACGACCCCGAACAGCAGGGCGACCAGAATCAGTGTCAGGGCCTTCTTGCCGGTGCTGTCGCCGGTGAGCGTGATGTTGTCGACCAGCCAGATGGCCACGGCCAGGGCCGCCGCGTTGGCGAGCGTCTTGACTACGAAATTCTTCATGTGTCTGATCGTGGCAGACATGATCGGTACCAGTGCAGGGGCGGACGGCGATGAAGCAATTCCGGCTTGACGAACTCGAGGCGGAGCGCGCCGCCAACGACGGCGCGTACCTGCAGTTTCTGCGGGAAAGGAACATGTCGGCCGGGCTCTACGCGCTGGACGCGGGCGACCAGGACCCGCAGAAGCCGCACGCCCAGGACGAGATCTACTTCGTGGTGAGCGGCCGGGCGTCGATCACGGTCGGCCTGGAGACCACCGAGGTGGCGCGGGGCAGCGTCGTCTACGTGCCCGCCGGCGTCGCCCACCGGTTCCACCACATCGCCGAGGACCTGCGGGTTCTGGTCGTGTTCTCTCCCCCTGAGAGCTGAGGGCGACCCCCGGGGATCCCTAGGGGTTCGGTCAGGGGAGATCAAGGGCTGCGAGGCCCCCGTTCGGTGCCCCCTCGCCCCTAGCATCGAGGGTGTCGGAGGCAGCAGCCCGAGACTCCAGGAGAAACACGAGTACGAAAGAGGTAAGGACGATGGCCGCACGGGAGATATTCGCGGGGATGCCCTGGTGGGTGAAGTGGGTCGCCGTGCCCGTCATCGCCCTGGTCGTATTCGGCGGTCTCATCGCCAGCGTGGTGGGCTTCCTGTTCGGTCTGCTCTTCAAGGTGCTGATCTTCGTGGCCCTGGTCGGCGGACTCATCTACGTCGTACGGCGGTTCATGTCCTCTTCGTCCTCGCGCAGCGACTGGTAGAGGGCGGCGCGCATTTCGTGCGGGCGGTCGGCAAAGGCGCGGCGCTCGTACAGAAACGACCCGGGATTAGCCCGGCTGAGGGACGGAAACGTCGAACCCCTCATGGCGCCGGAGGCGGCCGTTATGGTGAAAACCTCTGCTGCCTCGGGCGGGCCCCCTGCCCGTCAGCACGCCTGGGGGTGACCTGTGGCCACGGCTGCGAACGCCGGTGTCCCTACCCTGATCGGTTCGGTCCAGCGGGCGTTGCGCCTGCTGGAGGCGGTGGGCGCCCATGTGGACGGCGCGCCCGCCAAACAGCTGGCCCGGGAGGCCGGGCTGCCGCTCCCCACCGCGTACCACCTGCTGCGCACCCTCACCCACGAGGGCTATCTGCGCCGGGAGAACGGGGTGTTCGTCTTCGGCGAGGCGGCCGAGCGGCTGGCGGACGGCGGAGCGCTGCGCAATCGGCGCACCAGGATCAGCCGGTCTCTCGCGGAGTGGCGCGACGCCATCGGGGTCCCCGTCTACTTCGCGGTCTACCGCGAGGGTGAGATCGAGATCGCCGGAGTGGCCGACACGCCGTCGGCCCCGGCCGTCGAGGAGTGGGCCGACTTCCGGGAGACCGGGCACGCCCACGCCATCGGGCAGTGCCTGCTGAGCCAGCTCGACGAGAAGGCCCGCGAGGACCACCTGGACCGGCACCCCGTCCGGGCGATCACTCCCTATTCCGTACGCGACCGGCGCGCTCTTCTGGACCGCCTCGCGGCTACGGAGCGTATGCAACCGGTCGTCGAAAGACAGGAGTACGCACTGGGCACCGTCTGCGCGGCCATCCCGATCACAGCGGGCTCCGGAGCCGCCACGATGGCCATCTCTCTCCCGCTTGACCAGCAAGAACGCCTGATTCCGGCGATCGAGCAGCTCCGCGGCGAAGTGGGCAGACTGCTCAGCTCCCTCGCGTTCTCTATCAGTATCTGAAAACTCACTCCTTGTGATCTGCTACCGCTTCCAGCACGATGGCGTCACGAAGGCCAGAGGGATCATTCCTGGCCATTCCAGCTACAGCGGGGTACGTGATGCGTGAGGTCCTGGCAGAGGTCATGATGAGCTTCCTCGTCTCCGAGGAGCTCTCCTTCAGGATCCCGGTGGAGCTCACCTACCGCGCCGACGATCCGTACGCGGTCCGCATGACCTTCCACCTGCCCGGCGACGAACCCGTGACCTGGACCTTCGGGCGGGAACTGCTGCTCGACGGCATCAACACCCCCACCGGCGACGGAGACGTGCACATCGCGCCCTCCCGCCCCGAGGAGCTCTCCGACGTCCACATCCGCCTCCAGGTGGGCGGTGAGCGGGCGCTCTTCCGCGCCGGGGCCGGCCCGCTGGTGGCCTTCCTCGACCGCACCGACAAGCTCGTACCGCTGGGGCAGGAGCGCGCGCTCGGCGACTTCGACGGACACCTCGACGAGGCGCTGGGGCGGATCCTGGCCGAGGAGCAGAACGCGGGCTGAGCGCCGCCTACTTCTTGCGGCGCCGACCCCGCCCGCCCCGCACCGGCCCACGGGCCCCGGCGGCGGGGCGGTCGGCCGAGACCACCAGCGCCGCCAGCGCCGTGGTCACCGGGACCGAGGCCACCAGGCCGATCGAGCCCACCAGCGTCCGAACGATCTCCTCGGCGACCAGCTCGCTGTTGGCCACCGTTCCCACGCTGCTCTGCGCGATCGAGAACAGCAGCAACAGCGGCAGCGCCGCACCCGCGTACGCCAGGACCAGGGTGTTGACCACCGACGCGATGTGGTCGCGGCCGATCCGGATGCCCGCCCGGTACAGCCCGCGCGGGCCCATCGTCGGATTGGCCTCGTGGAGCTCCCAGACCGCCGACGTCTGGGTGACCGTCACATCGTCGAGCACACCCAGCGAGCCGATGATCACTCCGGCCAGCAGCAGACCGGACATGTCGATGTCCGGGTAGAGCCCGTGGATCAGGCCGGTGTTGTCGTCGGTGTTGCCGGTCAGCGAGGCCCAGCCGATGAACAGCGACCCGAGCAGCCCGATCAGGACGAGCGAGACCAGCGTGCCGAGCACGGCGACCGAGGTGCGCGCCGACAAGCCGTGGCACATGTACAGCGCGATCAGCATGATCGCGCTCGACCCGACCACCGCGACGAGCAGCGGATTGGAGCCCTGGAGGATCGCCGGGAGGATGAACAGCGTCAGTACGGCGAACGAGACGACCAGCGCCACCAGCGCCATCACCCCGCGCAGCCGGCCCACGACCACCACCGCGAGCGCGAAGATGCCCGCGAGCAGCGCCATCGGGACCCGACGGTTCACATCGGTCACCGAATACTGCAGGTCGTGCGGGGCGTCGGGGGCGTACGCGACGATCACGCGCTGCCCCTTGTGGAGTTGGCGCGGGGCGTCCGGCTGCACGATCTCGGTGAAGGTGCGGCCCTTCTCCTTGCCGCTGGTGACCTCGATGGTCGCCTTGGCGCACAGGCCCTGCCTGGAGCGCTTGGCGCCCTGGCCCTCGGGGGGCGAGGTGTCGCTGCTCGGCGGGGTCTGACCGGCGTTGACCGACTTGCAGTCGACCTTCTGGAGGGCGGTGACCTTCGCCTGCTGGGTCTGGCGGTCGAAGCCGACTCCGGTGCGCTGGTGGGACGGGGTCCCGCCGGGCCACAGCACCGCCAGGCCCACGAGGACCGCGAGGGAGAACGGGATCAGCACGGCGGCGATCACCTTGCGGAGATGCTTCGAGACCGGCGTCGCGGGACCGTGGCTGTGGGTGTGTCCATGGCTCTGGCCGTGCGGGTGTCCGTGGGCGTCTTCGGGGGGCTGCTCTGCTGACGTCACCGCCCGATCATCGCAAGAACGGCGGGGCCCCTCTGTTCAGCGCGCTGGAGATGGCGCTAGCGTGGTGACACCTTTGCACACGCGGGAGCTCGGAGCACCGGGCTGAGAGGGCGCTGAAAGCCGTACGAACTGTACGGAAGCGGCTGCGCCGACCGCCGAACCTGTTACCGGGTAATGCCGGCGTAGGGAGTAGGTCTCATGACCATTCAGGACGCACGCACGCCTGCCTCGAACCAGAACGAGGCCGGGAAGTCCATCGGCTGGCACAAGGGATACGTCGAGGGCTCGCGCCCCGACCTCCGGGTGCCGGTCCGCCAGGTGCACCTCACCAACGGCAAGGACGTCACGCTGTACGACACGTCCGGGCCGTACACCGACCCGAACATCGAGACGGACGTCCGCCGAGGCCTCGCGCCGCTCCGGGAGAACTGGATCATCGCGCGCGGGGACACCGAGGAGTACGCGGGCCGCCCCGTCCGCCCCGAGGACGACGGCATCAAGCACACCTCGCCGCGCGGCGGACTGAAGAACCTCGACGCGGTGTTCCCGGGCCGCCCGCGCCAGCCGCGCCGCGGCCGCGGCGGCCAGGCCGTCACCCAGCTCGCGTACGCCCGCCGGGGCGAGATCACCCCGGAGATGGAGTACGTCGCGATCCGCGAGAACGTCTCCCCCGAGGTCGTCCGCGAGGAGATCGCGGCCGGGCGCGCGGTGTTGCCCGCCAACGTCAACCACCCCGAGATCGAGCCGATGATCATCGGCAAGCGGTTCCTGGTGAAGGTCAACGCCAACATCGGCAACTCCGCCGTCACCTCCTCCATCGAGGAGGAGGTCGACAAGATGACGTGGGCCACCCGCTGGGGCGCCGACACGGTCATGGACCTCTCGACCGGCCGCAACATCCACACCACCCGCGAGTGGGTGCTGCGCAACTCCCCCGTCCCGATCGGCACCGTGCCGCTCTACCAGGCGCTGGAGAAGGTCGACGGCCGCGCCGAGGAGCTGACCTGGGACATCTACAAGGACACGGTCATCGAGCAGGCCGAGCAGGGCGTCGACTACATGACGGTCCACGCCGGCGTGCTGCTGCGGTACGTGCCGCTCACCGCCCGCCGCAAGACCGGCATCGTCTCGCGCGGCGGCTCGATCATGGCCGCCTGGTGCCTCGCGCACCACAAGGAGTCGTTCCTGTACGAGAACTTCGAGGAGCTCTGCGAGATCCTCGCGGCGTACGACGTGACGTACTCCCTCGGCGACGGGCTGCGCCCGGGCTCCATCGCGGACGCCAACGACGAGGCGCAGTTCGCCGAGCTGCGCACGCTGGGCGAGCTCAACACGATCGCCAAGCGCCACAACGTCCAGACGATGATCGAGGGCCCGGGCCACGTCCCGATGCACAAGATCAAGGAGAACATCGACCTCCAGCAGGAGATCTGCGAGGAGGCGCCGTTCTACACGCTCGGCCCGCTGACCACCGATGTCGCCCCGGCGTACGACCACATCACCTCCGGCATCGGCGCGGCGATGATCGCCTGGTGGGGCACCGCGATGCTCTGCTACGTCACGCCCAAGGAGCACCTGGGCCTGCCGAACCGCGACGACGTCAAGACGGGTGTCATCACCTACAAGATCGCGGCGCACGCGGCCGACCTCGCCAAGGGGCACCCGGGCGCACAGGAGTGGGACGACGCGCTCTCGGACGCCCGCTTCGAGTTCCGCTGGGAGGACCAGTTCAATCTGGCCCTCGACCCGGACACCGCCCGGGAGTTCCACGACGAGACGCTGCCCGCCGAGCCGGCGAAGACCGCTCACTTCTGCTCGATGTGCGGGCCGAAGTTCTGCTCGATGAAGATCTCGCAGGACATCCGCCGCGAGCACGGCGGCGACTTGGCGGCGGGGGACATCGAGGCCGGAATGGCGGAGAAGTCCGCGGAGTTCGCCGCGGCGGGCAACCGCGTCTATCTGCCGATCGCGGAGTGACGTACGCGTACCGATGTTTCACGTGAAACGGCGATCCCTGTTTCACGTGAAACATGCGCGGCCGTGGTTTCACGTGAAACGAAGGTGACCCGGGGATCCGGGCGGTTTCACGTGAAACGGGGCACCCCGAAGCCGGTCACTCCGGCTGGTGTTCGGGGCCCCCGAAGTCGGGACTGGTGAAGTCCGGGCTGGTGAAGCTGGGCCGGGTCCCGGTGGACGAGTCACCCGGGCTGTCGAAGTCGGGCCGGTCGTAGCCCAGGCTCGGTATCCGGCCCGTCGAGCGGCGCCGGGGCACACCCGGACCGGAGCCCGGGTCGGCCAGCGCCTCGCGCAGGAACGGGTAGATGCCGCGCTCCACCAGGGCGTGGCGCCACGCGTCACGGGCCCGGGAGAGCTCCTGCGCTCTCTCGTCGCCCACCTCGGTCTCCTCCGGTTCGGCGACGACCTGGGTGGCGCCGTTGCGGATCGCGGTGAGCAGGAGGCTGATCGCCGCGGCCAGTATCGCGGCCGCGGTGAGCGCCCCGAAGAACCAGCCTGCGGTCAGTAAAGTGTCGGCGAAGGCGGGCTCGGGGTTGAGCATCTTCAGGATGTAGCCCACCAGCAGGAAGATTGCGGCGGCGGTCCCGGAGAGGACAGGCGCCAGGACGGCGACGACCGCGCCGACGCCCGCGCCCGAGGTGGATTCCGGGCTGTCGACCACCGGAGGCGTCATCACCGAGCCGCGTTCCGATGTGAGCGCGGGGGTGGCGGGCGCACGCAACTCCTCGCGCACCCTGACGTAGTGGTCGTACTCGGCCGCCGCGGCCGCCGAGACGAGAGCACCGGCGTTGAGCACCATGGTGCGCAACTGCTCGGTGTTGAGCCGTACTCCTACGCCGGCCAGCTCGGGCCGGTCGGGCGCGGTGCGCAGTGCGTCGTCGAGGATCCGCTCGAACTCCGGGCGGTCCTCGGTCAGCAGGTGCGGAGCGCTGTTCATGTGCATCCCCCGATGCTCCGTAGGGCCGGAAAGCCCGCCTGATGAACGGGCAATCGGGCGGAAACGGAGGAGAGCCTGCTACGGATAAGCCGATGGTAGAGCGGTTCCGGCACGGGGTGACAGGGTGTTTCCGAAATCACCTTGCTACCGCCCGAGCCGGTGTTTTCCCGATTACGCCTCAGTCATGCAGAGGCAACTGCACGACCAGCAGTTTTCCGGCCATGGTCACTCCACCGTCCATGGCGATGGCGAGACCGTCCGCGTACACATGCGGTCCCTCCACGACCGGACGGGAGTCTTCCTCGCCGTCTTCGGTGCCCACTTCGCCCAGGAGGTAGGGGATCGGGCTGTGTCCGTGGACCACCCGCTGCCCGCCGTACGCCGAGAGCAACTCGCGGGCGGCCTGGGGGCCGGACTCGTCGCGGAAGGCGAAGCGCTTGGTGAACTTCCGGAACAGGTCCCAGCATTCGTCGGCATCGTTGCGGGTGAGCAGCGCGTGCACGGTGTCGTTCACGGCCTCGATGGAGTCGCCGTACTCCAGGTACGCGGTGGTGTCGGAGTGCATCAGCAGATGCCCGTCCTCCTGCTCGATCGCGTCGAGGCGGGACATCCACTGGAGGTGGACGTCCTGGAGGCGGTCCATATCGGCCTTCTGACCGCCGTTGAGCAGCCAGGCGGCCTGGAAGGTGGCGGTGCCCGCACCGGAGTTGACCGGGGTGTCGCCGAAGCGCTTGGCGCCGATCAGGAGCAACTCGTGGTTGCCCATCAAGGCCTTGCAGTAGCCGCCGGCGGCCGCGGCCTCGGCCGAAAGCCGCATCACCAGGTCGATGACGCCGATGCCGTCGGGGCCGCGGTCGGTGAAGTCGCCGAGGAACCAGAGGCGGGCGTTGCCCGCCGCCCAGTTCCCGTCGACGTCGATCAGCCCCTGCTCGCGCAGTGCGGCCAGGAGTTCGTCGAGGTAGCCGTGGACGTCGCCCACGACGAAGAGCGGCCCGAGGCCGTCCGGCAGGGGCGCCGGGGCGGGCTCGCTCGCCAGCCGGACCTGCACGGTGTCCCCCCGGTTGATCACCGGGAGGTCGCGTGCCGTCGGGGTGTAGCCCTCGGGCGGCTCCTCGTCCGCGAAGGCGTTCCCGGGGTGGATGTCCGCGGGGTACGCCTCCATCGGGTGCGGGACCACGGGAGGGTGGGGCTGCGCCGGTGGAGGCATTTCGACGGGTGGGGGCGGCGGGGGGACCTGTGCGGACTGTGCGGGAGCCTGCGCGTACGGAGGCACCCGGAAGTCACGCAACGTCTCCGTCCGCTCGGGTCCCTGACCGGCCCCCTGAGTCATCGACCCCTCCACCACCGTCGCGCCGCCGTACACCGTGGGACCCCCCTGGTCGGGCGGGGATCCGTGGTGTCGTGCGCCCATCATAGGAATGAGGCTCGTGCTGTGTGACGCACCAGGGGTGGTGAATCCGGGTGCGGCCGTGGTTCACCGGTGGTTATGTCCCCATTGTGTTGGTCTAGTCCTTGTCCGCATCGCTGTCGGGGCTCCTGTCCGGCACGTTCGGGTCCTGTCCGATTCCCCTACGGGGTTCCGCGACGGGGGAGCGCGGGGGGCTGACCGTCGTACGCGGCGACCGGCGCTGCGACGACGTACGGATGATGAGTTCGGTCGGTATCACCTGCTCGATCGGGTGACCGTGGTCGATGCCTTCGATGGCGTCGATGAGCAGTTGGACCACGGCCGTGCCGATGCGCCGGGGCTTGAGCGAGAGGGTCGTGATGGGTGGTTCGGTGGTCGCGTACACGGTGGACTCGCTGCAGCAGACGAGCAGCAGGTCCTCGGGCACCCGCAGTCCGTATCGGCGGGCGGCAGCCAGCAGATCGGTGCCGTTGGGGTCGAACAGTCCGTACACGGCGTCGGGCCGGTCCGGGCGGGCGAGCAGCCGGTCGGCCGCGACGGCGCCCGCGCACGGGTCGTGGGCGGGGTAGGACTCGTAGACCGGGTCCTGCCCGACCCGCTCGCACCAGCGCAGGTACGCCTCGGTGGAGAGCCGGGTATAGGTGTCGGTGGTGGTGCCGGTGAGGAGGCCGATCCGGCGGGCGCCGGCGGCGGCGAGATGGTCGAGCAGTTCCAGTACGGCGGCTTCGTGGTCGTTGTCGACCCAGGCGGTGACCGGCAGCGAACCCGCGGGACGGCCGTCGGAGACCACCGGCAGGCCCTGGCGGACCAGTTCGGTGACGACGGGGTCCTGGTCGGAGGGGTCGATCACGACGGTGCCGTCGAGGGCGACGTTCGACCAGACGTCCGCGGGGCTGCGGCGTGAGGTGGCGGGCAGGATGACGAGGGCGTAGCCGCGCGCGAGCGCGGCGGATGTCGCGGCCCTCGCCATCTCGGCGAAGTAGGCGAACTCGGTGAAGGTGAAAGGTTCATCCCCGTACGTCGTCACGGTCAGGCCGATCAAGCCGGACTTTCCGGTACGGAGCGTGCGGGCCGCTGCGGATGGGCGATAGCCCAGCCGGTCTGCGACCTCGCGGACGTGGCGGCGGGTGGCGTCGGGGAGCCGGCCCTTGCCGTTGAGCGCGTCGGAGACGGTCGTGATGGAGACACCGGCGGCGGCGGCCACGTCCCGAATGCCCGCCCGCCCCAGCCGGCGACCGGTCGACCGGCTCACCTGGTGCTTCCCTGCTGCTGTCATGGCGAGCCGATAGTAGGGCGAGGCGAGACAGTTGGCCCGGGTGCATATGCACGCGTTGACAGGCACGTTTCTGCATGATCATAAATGGCTAAGGGCCTTGATTTGCATGGGAGTTGGACGGACTCGCGTTGTGGTGGCGGTTGTCGATCGGTGGGCGGCTGCCGAATGCCCGATGTTTCGAAGAGGTCTCAACTCACCTGCACGAGGGATGCGCGCCACGGCGCGAGCCACCGGCGCACGGCTTTGACGGGGAGCGCTCCCCCTCCCACGCGCTCGCGTTCCCCAGGGCCGGGCGGGTGAGGGAGGGCGCGTCCGGAGGATGCCCCTTCGGCTCTTCGCAGGGGCGCCGAATCCTCATAAGGTGAGCAGTATTCGTACGGATGGAACGGTCGAGGAGGACCTGCGGTGAGCGAGACGAGCCCCAAGCTGCGCGCCGAGCTGGACGGCATCCCCACCTACAAGCCGGGCAAGCCCGCGGCCTCCGGCGGCCCGGTCGCCTTCAAGCTGTCCTCGAACGAGAACCCGTACCCGCCGCTGCCGGGCGTGATGGAGAGCGCCGTCGCCGCCGCCGGGAACTTCAACCGCTACCCCGACATGGCCTGCACCGGTCTGATGAACGAGCTGTCCGACCGCTTCGGGGTGCCGCTCACCCACCTCGCCACCGGCACGGGCTCGGTCGGTGTGGCCCAGTCCCTGCTCCAGTCCACCTCCGGCCCCGGCGACGAGGTCATCTACGCCTGGCGCTCCTTCGAGGCGTACCCGATCATCACCCAGATCAGTGGTGCGACGTCCGTGAAGGTGCCGCTGACCTCCGGCGATGTGCACGACCTGGACGCCATGGCCGAGGCGATCACCGACCGGACCCGGCTGATCTTCGTCTGCAACCCGAACAACCCGACCGGCACCGTGGTCCGCCGGGCGGAGCTGGAACGATTCCTCGACCGGGTGCCCTCGGACGTGCTGGTGGTCCTGGACGAGGCGTACAAGGAGTTCGTCCGCGACGCCGACGTGCCGGACGGCATCGAGATCTACCGCGACCGCCCGAACGTGGCGGTGCTGCGCACCTTCTCCAAGGCGTACGGGCTCGCCGGCCTCCGGATCGGCTTCGCCGTCGCCCACGAGCCGGTGGCGGCGGCGCTGCGCAAGACGGCCGTCCCCTTCGGCGTCAGCCAGCTCGCCCAGGACGCGGCGGTCGCCTCGCTGCGCGCCGAGGACGAACTGCTCGGGCGTGTCGGCTCGTTGGTGAGCGAGCGCGACCGGGTGTACGGGGGTCTGGTCGGCCAGGGCTGGAACCTGCCCGAGTCGCAGGCGAACTTCGTCTGGCTGCGCCTCGGTGAGCGGACGGTGGAGTTCGCGCAGGCCTGTGAGGCGGCGGGCGTGGTGGTCCGGCCGTTCGCGGGCGAGGGCGTGCGGGTCACGATCGGCGAGACCGAGGCCAACGACCTCTTCCTGAAGGTGGCCGAGGGCTTCCGCAAGGCCAACTAGGGCCTTTCGCGCCCGGGGCCGGACCCGCGCCGGTGGCGGGGCGGCCCTAGGCCGGGTCCTGGAGGCGGTCCACCCGGATCCGGTCGCCGGTGCGGACCGTGGCGAGCAGGCGCGGGTCCCCGTCGATCCGGCCGACGACGTTGCACGCGCTCGCCAGGCGGCACTCGCCACCTCGTGAGACTGGCGTCGGACCGAAGGGCAGCGCCAGCGCGTCGCCCTCGGTCCAGAACGCGACCGTGCCCGGCTCCACCACTTCGCGCGCGTCCGACTCCAGCGCGGGGGAGACCGGGGTCTCGAAGTAGACCTCCTCGCCCCAGGTGCGGGCGGTGGAGACGATCGGGAGTGCCCCCGCGAGCGCCGCGCTCGTGGGGGTTTCTTCGAGGGTGGCGGTGAGCTGCCCGGTGGGCCACGAGATCCGTATCTGCATGGGCCGAAATTCAACAAGATGTTGAAGTCGTCGGGAAGAGGCGTCTCAAAAGGCGTCGCCGGGGGCTCGCTCGGCACGGCCCTCGCGCGACCCCGGCATGGACCCGGCGCAGAGGCACCCCCCCCCGCTTGAAGGTCACGGAAGTGTGTGCGACATAATGCTTGTGAATGTGAACGCGTTCACAAGCGTGTCCCGCTTCGTCCCGTAATCAGTGGGATCAGAGGGGCAAACTGCCGCTGTGATCACGGCGATGTAAGGAGATGACGTTGTGAATCTGGCTCTGGCGCCGGAAACACTGGCGCGATGGCAGTTCGGCATCACCACCGTCTACCACTTCCTCTTCGTGCCACTCACGATCTCGCTCGCCGCGCTCACGGCCGGCCTGCAGACCGCGTGGGTGCGAACCGAGAACCAGAAGTACCTCAAGGCGACGAAGTTCTGGGGCAAGCTCTTCCTGATCAACATCGCGATGGGTGTCGTCACCGGCATCGTCCAGGAGTTCCAGTTCGGTATGAACTGGTCCGACTACTCGCGGTTCGTCGGTGACATCTTCGGCGCCCCGCTCGCCTTCGAGGCGCTCATCGCCTTCTTCTTCGAGTCGACCTTCATCGGCCTGTGGATCTTCGGCTGGGACAAGCTGCCGAAGAAGATCCACCTCGCCTGCATCTGGATGGTCTCGATCGGCACCATGCTCTCCGCGTACTTCATCCTGGCCGCCAACTCCTGGATGCAGCACCCGGTCGGCTACAAGTACAACAAGGCCACCGGGCGCGCGGAGCTCACCGACTTCTGGCACGTGCTGACACAGGACACCACCCTGGTGGTCGTCTTCCACACGCTCACCGCGGCCTTCCTCACCGGTGGCGCGTTCATGGTCGGCGTCTCCGCCATCCATCTGCGCCGCAAGAAGCACATCCCGGTGATGCGCACCTCGCTCCGGCTCGGCCTGGTCACGCTCGTCGTGGGCGGACTGCTCACGGCCGTCAGCGGCGACCAGCTCGGCAAGGTCATGTTCAAGCAGCAGCCCATGAAGATGGCGGCGGCCGAGGCGCTGTGGGACGGCGAGAAGTCGGCGCCCTTCTCGATATTCGCCTACGGAGACGTGGCCAAGGGCCACAACAGCGTCGAGATCTCGGTCCCGGGCCTGCTCTCCTTCCTCGCCGACAACAACTTCTCCTCGTACGTCCCCGGCATCAACGACGTGAACAAGCAGGAGCAGCAGAAGTACGGGCCCGGCGACTACCGGCCGAACATCCCGGTCACCTTCTGGGGCTTCCGCTGGATGATCGGTTTCGGGATGACGTCCTTCGCCATCGGAGCCGTCGGACTCTGGCTCACCCGCAAGAAGTTCCTGCTGGCGCCAGGGCTCAGGACCGGTGACGACGAGGTGCCGCATCTGGTCCTCTTCCGGAACAAGACGCTCGGCTCCCGGCTGACCGGCTGGTACTGGTTCATCGCCATCTGGACGCTCGGCTTCCCGCTGATCGCCAACTCCTGGGGCTGGATCTTCACCGAGATGGGCCGCCAGCCCTGGGTCGTGTACGGCGTGCTGCGCACCAAGGCCGCGGTCTCCCCCGGCGTCTCGCAGGGCGAGGTCCTCACCTCGATGATCGTCTTCACCCTGCTCTACGCGGTGCTCGCGGTGATCGAGGTGCGGCTGCTCGCGAAGTACGTCAAGGCCGGACCGCCCGAGCTCACCGAGTCCGACCTCAACCCGCCCACCAAGATCGGCGGGGACGACCGCGACCCCGACCGGCCGATGGCCTTCTCGTACTGAGGCTGAGGAGACAGAGGCATGGAACTCCACGACGTCTGGTTCGTACTCATCGCGGTCCTGTGGACCGGCTACTTCTTCCTGGAGGGCTTCGACTTCGGAGTCGGCATCCTCACGAAGCTGCTGGCCCGCGACCGCAAGGAGAAGCGGGTCCTGATCAACACGATCGGGCCCGTCTGGGACGGCAACGAGGTGTGGCTGCTGACCGCGGGCGGGGCGACCTTCGCCGCCTTCCCCGAGTGGTACGCCACGCTCTTCTCCGGCTTCTACCTGCCGCTGCTGATCATCCTCGTCTGTCTGATCGTGCGCGGTGTGGCCTTCGAGTACCGGGCGAAGCGGCCCGAGGAGAAGTGGCAGCGCAACTGGGAGGAGGCAATCTTCTGGACCTCGCTGATCCCGGCGTTCCTGTGGGGCGTGGCCTTCGGCAACATCGTGCGCGGAGTGAAGATCGACGCGCACAAGGAGTACGTCGGCACCTTCTGGGACCTGCTCAACGGGTACTCGATCCTCGGCGGACTGGTGACGCTGTTCCTGTTCACCTTCCACGGCTCGGTCTTCACCTCCCTGAAGACCGTCGGTGAGATCCGCGAGCGGTCACGGGCGCTGGCCCTGAAGCTGGGCCTCGTCACGGCCGTGCTGGCGCTCTCGTTCCTGATCTGGACGCAGGTCTCGCGTGGTGACACCAAGAGCTTGGTCGCGATGGTGATCGCGGTCGTGGCGCTGGTCGGGGCGATCGGTGCGATCAAGATCGGCCGTGAGGGCTGGTCGTTCGCCCTGTCGGGCATCACGATCGCGGCCGCCGTGGCGATGCTCTTCCTGACGCTCTTCCCGAACGTCATGCCGTCCTCGCTGCACGAGGAGTGGAACCTCACGGTCTCCAACGCCTCTTCGAGCCCGTACACGCTGAAGATCATGACCTGGTGCGCGGGCATCGCGACCCCGGTGGTGCTCCTCTATCAGGGCTGGACGTACTGGGTGTTCCGCAAGCGGATCGGCACTCAGCACATCGCCGACGCGCACTGATTCCGCACGGGGGGTGTGTTTCACGTGAAACACACCCCCCGACCCATCGCCCCCTGACCCTCCGAGGGGATGTTTCACGTGAAACCGATCGACCCGCGACTGCTCCGCTACGCCCGTGCCACCCGACTCTTCCTCGCGGCCGTCGTCGCCCTCGGCCTGGTCGGGGCGGGGCTGGTCGTCGCCCAGGCGATGCTCATCGCCGAAGTGGTGGTGGGGGCGTTCCAGGACGGCCACGGCGCCGGTGGGCTGCGCACGCCCCTGCTGCTGCTCGTGACGGTCGCGGCCGGGCGGGGGCTGGTGTCGTGGCTGACCGAGCTGGCCGCCCACCGTGCGAGCGCGGCGGTCAAGTCGGAGCTGCGGGGACGGCTTCTGGAGCGGGCGGCCCTGCTGGGGCCCGAGTGGCTCAGCGGCCAGCGGACCGGCTCGCTGGTCGCGCTGGCCACCCGTGGGGTGGACGCGCTCGACGACTACTTCTCGCGCTATCTGCCGCAGTTGGGGCTCGCGGTGGTGGTGCCGGTGGCGGTGCTCGCCAGGATCGTCACCGAGGACTGGGTGTCGGCGGCGACCATCGTCGTCACCCTGCCGCTCATTCCGCTCTTCATGGCGCTGATCGGTTGGGCCACCCAGGCGCAGACGGATCGCCAGTGGCGGCTCCTCTCCCGGCTGTCCGGGCACTTCCTGGACGTGGTCGCCGGGCTGCCGACGCTCAAGGTGTTCGGCCGGGCCAAGGCGCAGGCCGAGTCGATCCGGACGATCACCTCCGAGTACCGCCGGGCCACGCTGAAGACCCTGCGGATCGCGTTCCTGTCGTCGTTCGCGCTGGAGCTCCTCGCGACGCTGTCGGTGGCACTGGTCGCCGTCGGTATCGGCATGCGGCTGGTCCACGGCGATCTGGACCTCTACACCGGGCTGGTGATCCTGGTCCTCGCCCCGGAGGCGTATCTGCCGCTGCGGCAGGTCGGCGCGCAGTACCACGCGGCGGCGGAGGGCCTGGCGGCCGCCGAGGAGATCTTCGAGGTCCTGGAGACCCCGCTGCCCGCAGGCGGTACGGGCGCGGTGCCGGCCGGTCCCGTACGGATCGAGGTGGACGGGGTGACTGTTCGTCACCCAGGGCGAACCGAGCCGTCGTTGGCGGCCGCATCGCTGACGGTTGAGCCGGGTGAGACGGTGGCGCTGACCGGGCCGAGCGGCGTCGGGAAGTCCACGCTCCTCGGCGCGGTGCTGGGGTTCGTGGCGCCGGACGAGGGCCGGGTGCGGATCTCCGGCACCGATCTGGACGCGCTCTCCCTGGAGCGGTGGCGCGAGCGGATCGCCTGGGTCCCCCAGCGGCCGCACTTGTTCGCCGGGACGATCGCGGAGAACGTACGCCTGGCACGGCCGGACGCGGACGACGCGGCGGTACGGGACGCCCTGCGGGACGCGGGCGCCCTGGAGTTCGTGACCGCGCTGCCCGACGGCCTGGGGACCGAGCTCGGGGAGGGCGGCGCCGGGCTCTCGGCCGGACAGCGCCAACGACTCGCGCTGGCCAGGGCGTTCCTCGCCGACCGGCCGGTCCTGCTGCTCGACGAGCCGACGGCGGCGCTGGACGGGGCGACCGAGGCGGGCATCGTCGACGCGGTACGCAGGCTGTCGGCGGGCCGCACGGTCCTGCTGGTGGTCCACCGCCCCGCCCTGCTCGCCGTCGCGGACCGGGTGGTGGAGCTGCGGCCGGTCAGGGATGGGGGCGGTGAGGCGCGCGAGGCCGTTGCGACGGCTTCCCGTACCGACGTCCCCGTACCGGCTCCGACCCTGGCTTCGGCTCCTGAGCCGGTCACGGCTTCTGCTTCTGGTGGGCGTGCAACCCCCCAGGAAGTGCTCGCGCGGGTGCGCGGGGCCGCCGGGGGCCTGCGCGGGCGGCTCGCCCTGGCGTTGGTGCTCGGGGCGTTGGCGCTCGGCTCGGCCGTGGGGCTGATGGCGGTGTCCGGGTGGCTCATCTCGCGGGCCTCCGAGCAGCCGCCGGTGCTGTATCTGATGGTGGCCGTGACGGCGACCCGGGCGTTCGGCATCGGCCGGGCCGTGTTCCGGTACGCCGAGCGGCTGGTGTCCCACGACGCGGTGCTGCGGATGCTCGCCGAGGTGCGCGTCGCGGTGTACCGCAGGCTGGAGCGGATCGCCCCGGCGGGACTGCGCTCCACGCGTCGCGGCGACCTGCTGTCCCGCCTGGTCGCGGACGTGGACCAGCTCCAGGACTACTGGCTGCGATGGGCGCTTCCGGCCGCCGTGGCCGTGGTGGTCTCGGTGGCCAGTGCCGGGTTCACCGCCTGGCTGCTGCCCGAGGCCGGGGCGGTGCTCACGGTCGGACTCCTGGTCGCCGGAGTGGCCGTGCCGATGCTCAGCGGTGCGTGCGCGCGTCGGGCCGAGCGTCAACTGGCGCCCGCACGCGGCCTCCTGGCCACCCGGGTGGCCGATCTGCTCACCGGAACGGGCGAGTTGACGGTCGCGGGCGCGCTCGGCCGCCGTACCCGGGACGCGAAGGACGCCGACTCGGCGCTCACGCGGATCGCGTCGCGGGCCGCTGCCGCCACCGCGCTCGGCGGCGGTCTCTCGGCGCTGACCTGCGGACTGACCGTGGCGGCCGCCGCACTTGTCGGGGTTCAGGCGGTCGCCGACGGGCGCCTGGACGGGGTGCGGCTCGCCGTCGTGGTGCTGGTGCCGCTCGCCGCTTTCGAGGCTGTCAACGGCCTGCCGCTCGCCGTCCAGGCGCGCCAGCGGGTCCGGCGCAGCGCCGAGCGGGTGTACGAGGTGCTCGACGCCCCCGTGCCCGTACGGGAGCCGGAGCACCCGGCCGCCGCGCCCGCGTCGCCCTTCCCGCTGGAGGTGCGCGGGCTGGCGGCCCGGTACGACGGGCAGAGCCGGGACGCGCTGAGCGACTTCACGCTGACGCTCACCCCGGGCCGGCGCGTCGCCGTCGTCGGGACCTCCGGCTCCGGCAAGACCACTCTCGCCCAGGTGCTGCTGCGCTTCCTGGACGCGCGCGAGGGCACGTACCGGATCGGTGGGGAGGACGCGGCGGAGCTCGCGGGCGACGACGTCCGACGCCTGGTCGGCCTCTGCGCCCAGGACGCCCACCTCTTCGACAGCTCCGTACGCGAGAACCTGCGGCTGGCCCGTACCGACGCGGACGAGGACGCGCTGCGCGACGCGCTGGCGGCGGCCCGGCTGCTCGACTGGGTGGACGGGCTGCCCGACGGCCTCGACACCCTCGTCGGGGAGCACGGCGCCCGGCTCTCGGGCGGTCAGCGCCAGCGGCTCGCGCTGGCCCGCGCGCTCCTGGCCGACTTCCCGGTCCTCGTCCTGGACGAGCCCGCCGAGCACCTGGACCTGGCGACGGCCGACGCGCTCACGGCGGACCTGCTGCGGGCGACGGAGGGCCGGACGACGGTGCTGATCACCCACCGGCTGCGCGGCCTGGAGGCCGTGGACGAGGTGGCGGTGCTGGCCGAGGGCCGGGTCGTGCAGCGCGGGGCGTACGACGAGCTCGCCCTGGTCGACGGGGAGCTGCGGCGGATGCTGGAGCGCGAGCGCGACAGCGACCTTCTTCAGGAGGCCCGCCCGGTCTGAGACGGGGGCCTTGCCGGGGCACCGCCTCGCCGCTCGTCAGGCCCGACTTTCCTCGCCAATTGGGACTTACTAGGCTCAAGGGCATGTCAGTGCCGGATCCGAAGGACCCCCAGGACACCAAGGACCAGGACGCGCTCGAAGCGGCGACCCTGGCCACCCGGAGCCTCCAGGGTCTGTCCACCGAGCTCACCGCGCGCGTGCCGCAACTGCTGGAGGCGATGCGTTCCGTGGGTACCGGCCTGGAGCTGCACTCCACGCTCGACCGGATCTGCGAGACGGCCGCAGAGCTGGCCGACGCCAAATACGCGGCGATCGGGGTCGTCGACGAGGCGGGCACGGGGCTCTCCGACTTCGTCACGTACGGCGTCACGTTCGAGGAGGCCGCCGCCATCGGCCGTCGCCCGGACGGCCACCGGGGGCTGCTCGGCTGGCTGATCCACCACCCCGAGCCGCTGCGGCTCGGCGATCTCTCCGCGGACTCGCGCTCGGCCGGATTCCCCGCGCACCATCCACCGATGCGGACCTTCCTCGGGGTTCCCATCCGGGTACAGGGCGAGGTCTTCGGCAACCTCTACCTCACGGAGAAGAACGGCGGGGCCGAGTTCAACGACTACGACCTGCACATGGTGAGGGTGCTGGCCACCGAGGCGGGCATCGCGATCGGCAACGCCCGGCTGTACGAGGCGGCGCGCCAGCGCGAGCGGTGGATCGACGGATCGGTCGCCGTCACCACCGCGCTGCTCTCGGGCGGCGACGCGGACGACGCCCTGGAGGTCGTCGCCGAGCAGGCCCGCAACCTCGCGGACTCCGACGCCGGAATCGTGCTGCTGCCCGCCGAGGAGGGCGGCCTGGAGATCGTCGCCGTCTCCTCCGACGAACCCGGCTCGGTGCTGGGCGTGGTGATTCCCCCGGAGAGCCCCGTCGTCGCGACGCTCCTGGAGGGCGAGGCGGTCTTCGTGGACGACGCGGCGACCGACCCCCGGATGATCACCAATCTCGCCGAGCGGTACGGGCCGAGCATGATGCTGCCGCTGCACAGCGGCGGCCGGGTGCTGGGAGCGCTCGCCACCCCGCGTGCGCGGGGAGGCCGCCCGTTCACCGAGGCGGAACGGACGCTGGCCACCCAGTTCGCCTCGCAGGCGGCGCTCGCGCTGATGATGGCGGAGGCGCAGCGGGACCGGGAGCGGCTCGCGGTGTACGAGGACCGTGACCGGATCGCCCGGGACCTCCACGACCTGGTCATCCAGCGGCTGTTCGCCACCGGGATGATGCTGGAGGGCGCCCAGCGCAAGTCGGTCGTGCCCGAGGTGCAGAAGGGCGTCGGCAAGGCCGTCGACGAGCTGGACGTGACGATCCAGGAGATCCGCACGGCGATCTTCGCGCTCCAGCAGGGGCCGGCCGAGGCGCCCTCCGGGCTGCGCACCCGGGTCCTGCGGGAGATCAACATGGCGGCCGTGCCGCTCGGCTTCAAGCCCGCGCACCGCTTCGTCGGCCCGGTCGACGCACTGGTCGGGGAGCTGACCGGCAAGAACCTCATCGCGGCCCTGCGCGAGGCGCTGTCCAACGCCTTCCGGCACGCCGGGGCCTCGCGCATCGAGGTCGTCGTGGACGCCACCGTCCAGCTCCCGGACGGGAGTCAGGGCGTACGGCTCACCGTCGCGGACGACGGCGTCGGCATCCCCGAGGGCGGCCGCCGCAGCGGCCTGCGCAACCTGCGGCGCCGCGCGGAGGCCCTGGGCGGATCCAGTACGTACGGGCCCGGCATCGGGGAGGACGGCGGCGGGACGACAGTGGTGTGGGAGGCCCCGCTGTAGGGGCGGGCCAGAGGTCGGCCGAACCGCGATTTGCGACCGGTGTGGGCTGCTTCTCTCCCGTATTCGTACGCCACTTGGGGGGAGCGGCCCCCCCCGGCGAGAGGTGTGTTTCACGTGAAACGTGCTCCGGCCGCGCGACGATCCGGGCATGCGTCTCGGACACCTGTGCAGGGCCCTCGCGCTGGTCCTGTGTGTCATCGCCGGGCCGCTCACCCCGGTCGCCACGGCCGCCGATGACCCCGATGTGCCCCGTACGAGCCTGGCGGTGGCCCGGCTGTATCTGGACGCCGCCCGCGCGACCACCGCGTACGAGCAGGGCAGACGCGCGGCCGAGGTCCAGCGGGCGAAGGCGGAGTGGCTCGACCGGCTGCTCGCCGACCGGCGGCGCGATCTCGTACGGCTCCATGACGACATGGGCCGGGTGGCCCGCGCGCGGTACCGGACCGGCGGGAACATCGCCTACACCGCACAACTGCTGCTGGCCGACGACCCGGAGGAGCTGATGCGCGGTCAGCGGCTAGCTTGGCAGGCCGACATGGCCGTGACCCGGCTCTACGGAAAGGCACGCCGCGCGGAAGGGCGGCTCACGACGGCCCAGCGGCGGGCCCAGGCCGCCTGGCGCGATCTCGCGGACCGCAGGGATCAGCTGGAGGGCATCAGGAAGTCCATCGCCGCGCGCCTGGAGGAGGCGCGCTGGGAGCTCCAGGGCGAGGCCGACCGGAGCGTGGCGGCCGGCCAGTGCCGTGGTGCCGTACGCCTGGAGGAGCCGCCGGGTTCACGCCCCGCGAGCGCGTGGACGGCGCCCGTGGAGACGTACCGGCTGTCGGCGGGCTTCGACAGCGCGGGCGAGAGCGCGGGCGAGCGCTGGGCCCAGCGCCACACCGGCCAGGACTTCGCCGTGGACATCGGTACGCCGGTACGGGCGGTCGGGGCGGGCCGGGTCGTCTCCGTCTCGTGCGGCGGCGGCTTCGGGATCGAGGTCGTCGTCGGGCATCCCGGCGGCTACTACTCGCAGTACGCGCATCTGGCGGCGGTCACCGTGGACCAGGGCGACCGGGTGGGCACCGGCCAGTGGATCGGCCAGGCGGGCACCACCGGCAACTCGACCGGCCCGCACCTCCACTTCGAGATCCGGCTCACTCCCGAGATGGGCTCGGCGGTCGATCCGGTGCGGTGGCTGGGCGAGCGCGGGGTGACGCTGCGCAGCAACGCCGCCGAGCCGGAACCGGACGGGTCGTGACGCCGGTGTGCCGCCCACGCGCGCGTAGCTGCGGGGTGGGCGGGAGTGCGGCTCAGAGGGAGGCGAGGATCCGCTCGATGACGACCGCCACGCCGTCGTCGTTGTTGGCGACCGTGTGACCCGAGGCGGCGGCCACGACATCCGGGTGGGCGTTGCCCATGGCGTACGAGGTGCCCGCCCAGGTGAGCATCTCCACGTCGTTGGGCATGTCGCCGAAGGCGACGACCTCGGCCGGGGTGATGCCGCGCTCGGCACAGCACAGTTCGAGGGTGGAGGCCTTGGAGACGCCGGGTCCGCTGATCTCCAGGAGGGCGGTCGGGCTGGACCGGGTGATCTCGGCGCGCGCCCCCACGGCCTTGCGGGCCAGCGCGAGGAAGTCGTCGGGCGCCAGCTCGGGGTGGTGGGCGAGCACCTTGAGGATGGGCTCACCGACCGTGTCGGCGTCCTCGGCCAGCAGCTTCTCGGCGGGCGCGATGCTGCTGGCGGCGTCCATCAGCATCGGCGGATACGCCAGTTCGTGGTGGAGCCCGCCGGTCTGCTCGACGGCGAAGGACGTGCCCGGGGCGGCCGCGCGCAGGATCTCCACGACGTCCAGGGCGGCTGCCCGGTCCAGCGGGCGGACCTTGACGAACCGGTGCTCGTCGGCGCCGTCGTGCAGATCGACGACGGCCGCGCCGTTGCCGCAGATGGCCAGGCCGTGGCCGTGGACGTGCTCGCTGACGACGTCCATCCAGCGGGCGGGGCGGCCGGTGACGAAGAAGACCTCGATGCCCGCCTCCTCGGCGGCCGCGAGCGCCGCGACCGTACGCTCCGAGACGGACTTGTCGTCGCGCAGCAGCGTGCCGTCCAGATCGGTCGCGATGAGCCGGGGGACGACGGGGGCGGGCTGCTCGGCGGGGAGGGGCTCGATAGCTGAGGTCACAGACCCCATTCTCCCGCACACAGGCGCACGGGCGTGCGGGGGAGCGCACATGTGAGTACGCACGCCGGTGCGTGCGGGGCGCAGGGGGCGCATGAGGTTCCTGACGGCCCACGGCGGGGGCTGGAGCGCCCCAGGAGCCATGGCGGGGCGCCGGGAGTGTCAGAGGGAGCCGTTAGTGTCGTAGGTATGCGTCTGAGCACTGTGATTCTTCCGGTACGCCGCTGGCACGACGGCGGTCGCGACGAGTGGCTGCGAGCCGAGGAGCTGGGCTTCCACACCGCGTACACCTACGACCACCTGTCCTGGCGGACGTTCCGCGACGGCCCGTGGTTCGGTGCGGTGCCGACGCTGACCGCCGCTGCCGCCGCCACCTCGCGGATGCGGCTCGGCACGCTGGTCACCTCGCCGAACTTCAGGCACCCGGTGACCCTCGCCAAGGACCTGATAACGCTCGACGACGTCTCGAACGGCCGGATCACGCTCGGGATCGGGGCCGGTGGCAACGGCTTCGACGCCACCGCCCTGGGTCAGCAGGCGTGGACGCCGCGCGAGCGGGCCGACCGCTTCGCCGAGTTCGTGCCGCTGCTCGACCGCCTGCTGACCGAGGAGGCGGTGACGTTCGAGGGCACCTTCTACTCGGCCGTCGAGGCGCGCAACATCCCCGGCTGCGTGCAGCGGCCGCGACTGCCGTTCGCGGTGGCGGCGACCGGTCCGCGCGGTCTGAAGCTGGCGGCGCGGCACGGGCAGGCGTGGGTGACCACGGGCGACCCGAAGCTCTTCGAGACGGGCACGCCCGACCAGTCGGTCGAGGCGATCCGCGGACAGATCAAGAAGCTCGGCGAGGCCTGTGACGACATCGGCCGTGATGTCGACGAGCTGGACAAGATCCTGCTCACCGGCTTCACGCCGGAGCCCGGGCGGGTGCTGGAGTCGCTCGACTCCTTCGTGGACTTCGCGGGCAGGCACTTCGAGCTCGGCGTGACGGAGATCGTTCTGCACGCGCCGATCCCGGACTCGTCCTTCGCCGCCGACCGGAAGGTGTTCGAGCAGATCGCCACGGAGGGGCTGGCGCAGCTGCGCTGACGCGGGCGGGGGCGCTGAAGCCGCCCCCGTTCGCCTTCCCTCGGTCCGTACGGCCTGCGCGCTCAGCTCTTGGCGCGTACGCGTCCGCTCAGCCAGGGCGTGAGCGTGCCGAGGACGAGTTCCTTGTACGTCTCGTCGCCGGGCAGCGGCACCACCAGCCACCACCCCGGCGGGAAGAAGCGGCCCTTGACGTACGCCAGGTCGCCGTGGACCGAGCGGAGGAACGCGGGAACCGCGTCGCGCGGCACGTCGTGGAACTCCACACCGTCGACGGTGATCTTCGCGTCGTCCTCCGTGAAGAGCTGCACGGTGACAGCGGGAGAGCCGCCGAGCTCGACGAACGCCTCGTGCGGAAGCGAGCCGTCCGGGTCCAGGACGGTGAACGCCCCGGCCGAGCCGCGGCGCGAGGAGCGGTCGGCGCCGATGTCGTGGGTGACCTCGACGGCGAGGTGGTGCGCGCGGGCGACCTCGCGGATCGCGGCGACGGCGCTCTCGGTGCTGGGCAGACGCGGATGTGCCATGCCGTCGATCATCTCAGGCGAGGCCCAGGGCCTGACTGGCATGCCCTGACCTGACCGGCATGCCCCGACCCGCTTGCCTGACAACGGCGGCGGGTCTCACTCCGGAAGGCGTAGGTACTGCGGCGGTACGGAGTCGGTGAGCCACACCCCGTTCGCGCTGATGTGGAAGACATGGCCGTCCCGCCGCATCGCCGCGGCGTCCACGCTCAGGACGACCGGGCGGCCGCGCCGGGCGCCGACCCGGGTCGCCGTCTCGCGGTCGGCGGAGAGGTGCACATGGTGGCGGGCCATCGGCCGCAGCCCCTCGGCCCGGATCGCGTCCAGGCTGCGGGCCACGGTGCCGTGGTAGAGGTACGCGGGCGGCGCGGCGGCCGGGAGGCCCAGGTCGACGGCGACGGTGTGGCCCTGACTGGCCCGGATCCGGTCGCCCTCGACCGCGAACCGGCGCTTGTCGTTGACGGCGACGACGTGGTCGAGCTCGGCGCGGGTGATGGGGAAGTGGTGCGCGGCCGCCGCCCGCAGCAGGGTGGCGATCTCGACCCAGCCGTGCGGGTCGAGGGTCAGCCCGATGCGTTCGGGCTGGTGGCGCAGGTGTTTCGACAGGTACTTGGACACCTTCACGGTGCGTCGGTCGTCCGGTGTTTCGGCCATGCCGCCAGGGTGCCGGGCAGGGACTGTCCCGACACCCCAATTTTCCCGTCGGCGTCGCGCCTTGACCGTCAGCCGGCTCGTCTTGGCTGCTACGGTCCGGCCTTGACCGTCACCTGGCTCGCCTCGACCGCTACCGTCCCGCCTTGAGCTGCTCGGCCGCCCAGCGTGCCCACTCCTCGTGCATCGCGCTGAGCCGCTTGCCGTACTCCAGGGCCAGGCGGCCGTGGAGGGAGAGCGGGTCGTCGTCCCACTCGATCGCGGCCTCCGCCTCCTTGAGGCCGGCGAGCTGGCGGGCGGAGCGCTCGGCCTCGGTCAGGAGGTACGTCTGCGCCTCCAGCGGGGTGAGCAGGCCGAGGAAGAAGACGCGCAGCAGCGAGTCGCTGCGGCGGGTGCGGGAGGGCTCGGTCTCGACGAGCCAGTGGCGCAGCTCGGCCCGGCCCGGGTCGGTGATGGCGTACTCCTTGCGGCCCCGGGGGCCCTCGGCCGCCACCTCGACCAGGCCCGAGTCGGCGAGCTTGCCCAGCTCGCCGTAGACCTGGCTCTGGGTCGCCGACCAGACGTGGGAGAGCGAGGTCTCGAACAGTTTCATCAGGTCGTAGCCGCTGGCCGGACGTTCGGCCAGCAGCCCCAGGACCGCGTGACGAAGGCTCATGACCCTCACTTTACATTCCACTCTTGACACGTCAATGCAGGAACCTCTACTTTTGACATGTCGAAGTTGGAATGTGGAGCGGGCGAGAGCCCGATGAAGGGGGACTCCCATGAACTACCTGCGCGGTTTCATCCCGTGGATCGTCTTCGCCGCCGTCGGCAGCGAGCACTGGGAGTGGGGCGCGGTCGCCGCGCTCGCCGCGGGAGCCTGGTTGTTCTCCATCGACCGCAAGCGCGGCGCGGCGGGCGACTCGCTGATCCTGGAGCAGTCCACCCTCGCCTTCTTCGCGGTGCTGAGCGTGGTGGCCTTCGCGGCGCCGGACAGCGGGCTGCGGGAGTGCGGCGGGGCGCTGGCCACCGGGTGGCTGGCCCTCACGGCCTGGGCGACGCTGGCCGTCCGGCGGCCCTTCACCACCGGGATAGCCAAGCGGCAGGCGCCGCGCGAGGTGTGGGGCAACCCGGTGTTCCTCCGCATCAACGTGGTGCTGACCGCCGCCTGGGCCGCCGCCTTCACCGTCACCGCCGTCGGGCTCGCCGTCGTCCATGCCGAGTCGCTGGGCAGCACCGCCGCGATAGCCATGCAGGTCGCCGGGTTCGCCGCGCCCGCGCTCTTCACCGCCAAGTACCCCGAGCGCGCTCAGCGTGCCGCCCAGGCCGCCAAAGTGACCGCAATCACGCGGTGATGACGGTCAGTTAGGTTTGATCCACAGACAAGTGCGGTTATCCACAGGGCTTGTGGCTATTCTGTGGACAACGGGCGGGCCGAGAGAGCGTCCAACGTACGCGACTGGACCTCCCGTTCGGCCGCGGCGGAGATGAACGCGGCGACGTTCTCCGGGCCGACCAGATCCTGTACGGCCCGGAGCGTGTGCGCGGGCAGGGGGACCGGCCTCGGATCGGGAGCGGCCGGGACGGCCGGTGCCGTGGCGCCGAGATGCTGCTGGAGGTGCCGGGTGGCGAACAGGCGCATGGCCCGGGCCAGTTCGGCGTCGACGGTCTGCTGGGCGAGCGGCCGCAGCCGGCGTACAAGACCGGCGGCCTCGGCGGCCTCCGCGTCGGTGGGCGGACGGTGGCCCAGATAGCGGGCGAAGACGTGCTCGGTGGTGAAGTCGAGGAAGCGGGCGGCGATGTGCTCCACCTGGCCGCGCAGCTCGCGCAGATGCCCGGAGATGGCGTCCAGGGGGACCCCGGCCGCGTGCAGCTCGGCGGCGACCGCCAGCTCCTGCGGGCTGGGGACCAGGAACTCGCGGTCGTTGCCGGGGATGCGCTCCAGGATGCCCAGTTCGACCGCTTCGGCGACGGCCTCGTCGTCGGGCTCGCCGCCGAAGGTGGCGTCGAGATCGTCCCGGGAGATCCGGGCGGCCTCCTCGTCGGTCCACGGCCCGTTGACCTCGGCGACCAGGCCTAGGACGCCACCCAGGCCGCGGCCCGCGTCCCAGGCCTCCAGGAGCTCCTTGATGGAGGCCAGGGTGTAACCGCGGTCGAGCAGATCGGCGATCTGGCGCAGCCGGGCCAGATGGGTCTCGCCGTAGACATTGGACCGGCCGCGCCGCTCGGGCCTGGGCAGCAGGCCCCGGTCCTGGTAGGCGCGGATCGTGCGGACCGTGGCGCCGCTCGCGTGCGCCAGGTCCTCGATGCGGTACTCGCAGGAGGGGAGGGAGTGTGGCACCGCTTGCTGCGGCGCAGGCTGGACCGCCTGCTGAGCCGGTGACTGGACCGGCGCCGCCGATGGCTGTGTTGCTGGCTGCCCGGACAAACCTTCTCCCTCTACCCCAGGGCGGCGCGGCCGACCGCACCCGCTGCCGCACGGGCCGCCGGCGAGGTCGCGAGATATTCGACGGCCTTGCGCAGGGAGCCCTCCTGCGAGGGATGGTACGACCGCCGGAAGTAGCGGGGTATGGCCGCGCCGAGCTCCTTCCAGCTGGGCAGCAGTTCCTGCCGTACCGCCCGGTTGTGCTCGCGCAGCGAATAGCGCAGCCGGCCGGCGAGCTGGGGGTCGTGGCGGATCAGATAGGAGGCACCCCAACCCCACAGCCAGAGCAGCACCGGGGCGACCACGACCATGCCCTCCACCCGGCGGGCGTAGCGGGGCAGGCCCTCGCCGCCGCAGTGCTGGTACATGTCGAAGGCGACGGCGCGGTGCTCGACCTCCTCGGCGCCGTGCCAGCGCAGCAGGTCGAGCATGATCGGGTCCGAGCCGGCCCGGTCGAGGGCCTCGGCGTGCAGCACCCAGTCCCCCAGCACCGCGGTGAACTGCTCGATCGCGGCGATCAGCGAGAGCCGGAAGCGCAGCCACTCCTGGGTCGGTATCGGCGCGCCGAACGGGGGCCGCTCACCGAGGAGTTTGTCGAAGAGGAAGTCGACGTGGCGGGTGTAGGCGGCGGTGTCGAGGCGCTGCTCGGCGAGGTGGTCGAGGACATAGGCGTGCTGGACGCTGTGGGTGGCCTCCTGGCCCATGAAGCCCTTGACGTCCTTGAGCAGCACCGGGTCCGTGACCAGCGGAAGGGCTTCCTTGAAGACCTTCACGAACCACCGCTCGCCCGCCGGAAGGAGCAGATGCAGGACGTTGATGACATGGGTGGCGGTGGGCTCGTCCGGTATCCAGTGCAGCGGGGTCTCGTGCCAGTCGAACGAGACCCGCCGCGGGGTGATCCGGTAGTGCTCGGGGGTCGCGCCCTCCCGGCGCTCCGTGCTCACAGCGGTGGCTCCAATCGGGCGATCGCGCGCAGGGTGCGGGGTGTGAAGCGGGACATGAGGTGGGCGCCGCGGGCCTCGGGCGTCACGGGCACCACGGCCTGGTTCTTCACGACCGCGCGCAGGATCGCCGTGGCGACCTTCTCCGGCGGGTAGTTGCGCAGGCCGTAGAGCCGGGCGGACTTCTTCTGACGGCGCTTCTCCTCGGTCTCGTCGACCCCGGCGAAGCGGGCGGTGGAGGTGATGTTGGTGTTGACGAAGCCGGGGCAGATGGCGCTGACGCCGATGCCCTGCCCGGCCAGTTCGGCGCGCAGGCACTCGCTGAGCATCAGCACCGCCGCCTTGGTGGTGGAGTAGGCGGGCAGCGCCTTGGAGGGCTGGTAGGCGGCGGCCGAGGCGGTGTTGACGATGTGGCCGCCCTGGCCGCGGTCGGCCATCTGCTTGCCGAAGATCCGGCAGCCGTGGATGACGCCCCACAGATTGACGTCGAGGACCTTCTTCCAGTCCTCGGAGGTGGTGTCGAAGAACGAGCCGGAGAGGCCGATCCCGGCGTTGTTCACCAGGACGTCCACGATGCCGTACTCGGCGGCGACCTTCTCGGCGAGCTTCTCCATGGCCTGCTCGTCGCTGACGTCGACCGTCTCGGCCCAGGCCTGGGGGGCGCCGATGAGCCGGGACATGTCGGCGGTCCGGGCCGCCCCCTCCGCGTCCCGGTCCACGGCGACGATCCGCGCCCCGGCCTCCGCGAACGCGAAGGCGGTGGCCCGGCCGATGCCGCTGGCCGCGCCGGTGACCAGGACCAGCTGGCCGCCGAAGCGGTCCGCGTACGGGCCGGTGGCCACGGCGTCCTGGGCCGCGACGCCGTCCTCGTTGGCGGTGATGAACTCGGTGATCCAGGCGGCCAGGCGGTCGGGCCGGGTGCGCGGCACCCAGTGCTTGGCGGGCAGGGTGTGGCGGACCAACTGGGGTGCCCAGAGCTCCAGTTCGTCGTAGAGCCGCTCGGAGAGGAAAGCGTCGCCGGTCGGCGTGATCAGCTGCACCGGCACGTGCGCGTACGCGTCGGCGCGCGGGCGGCGCAGCCGGGCCCGGACGTTGTCCCGGTAGAGCCAGGCGCCGTGCGCCGCGTCCTGGGGCAGGGACGAGGTCGGGTAGTCGCCGGAGGGGACCTTCTCCACGCGTTCGAGGATCTTCGGCCACCGCTTGCCGAGCGGGCCGCGCCAGGCGAGCTCGGGGAGGACCGGGGTATGCAGCATGTACACGTACCAGGACTTGGCGCCCTGGCCGAGCAACTGGCCCACCCGGCGGGGGGTCGGGCGGGTCATCCGGGTCTTGATCCAGTGCCCGAAGTGGTCGAGGGACGGGCCGGACATCGAGGTGAAGGAGGCGATCTTGCCCTCGGTGCGCTTGACGGTGGCGAACTCCCAGGCCTGTACGGAACCCCAGTCGTGGCCGACCAGGTGCACCGGCCTGTCCGGGCTCACCGCGTCGACGACTGCCAGGAAGTCGTCGGTCAGCTTCTCCAGGGTGAAGCCGCCGCGCAGCGGGGCCGGAGCGGTCGAGCGGCCGTGGCCCCGTACGTCGTACAGCACGACGTGGAAGCGCTCGGCCAGCCGGACGGCGACCTCCGACCAGACCTCCTTGCTGTCCGGATAGCCGTGCACGAGCACCACGGTGGGCTGCTCCACGTCGCCGAGTTCGGCGACGCACAGCTCGATCCCTCCCGTGCGCACCCAGCGCTCGCGCGCGCCCGCCATACCGTTGCCCGTCGGCTCTCCCACGCTCACGCCGCCTTCTCCTCGGCCCAGCGCCGCACATGCGGCAGATCGTCGTCCAGCCAGAACGCGCTCTGCTCGGGGTCCTTGGAGTCGGTGACGACCAGGATCTCCTCGAACTTCGCGCCCGTACCCCGGAACCCGAGGTGCGGCTCGACCGCCCACAGTCCCGGCCGGGGCGGGTGGTCGGAGAACTTGTAGGGGCTCCACAGCGGCGACCAGCCGTCGCGGTGGCCGTGCAGCGCGTCGCTCGCCAGGCCCTTGAGGGACTGGGTGCCGAACCCGAACACGTTCGGCGACCAGCGGCGCTCCTTGACCTGGTCGACCTTGTGGGCGATCACGCCGAAGGGATACGCGCGGTGCCGGTTGGCGTAGCCCTGGCGGACCATGAGGCGGTCCACGTCCTCGTAGATCTCGCGCAGCGGCCGCCGCTCGCGGACCTCGCGCAGGATCAGCTCGCGGTGCGCCTCCAGATCGGCGAGGAGCCGGTCGTGCACGGGGTTGAGGCCCAGACAGCCCGAGTAGCCGATGTCGGCCGTGAAGCCCTTGTAGACCGGCGCCATGTCGAGGATGAACGGCATCCCCGCCTCCAGCCTCCGGTTGGTGGGGAAGAACTGGAGCGGGATGCGGAAGTTCACGAACGCCGTCCGGTCCCCGAACCAGGCGAACGGCAGGTGGAACCAGTCCCGCACACCGCGCTCGCGCAGCCACTCCCGCTGCATCCGGGCCGTCTCGCGCTCCGTCACGCCCGGCTTGAGCTGGGCCGCGACGGCCTCCGCGCACTCATAGGCGAGCCGCTGCACTTCCCTGAACCCGCTGAGCCGCGCGTCGGATTCCGTCCTGACCGCCGTTGGCATCGCGCCCACACCCCTGTCGCCGTACGCGTGCGTAACTTGACACTGATGAATGTGACAATGCCCGGCGGCTACGTCAAGGGTTCCGGGGCGACCTGTGGACGACGAGGGCGTTGTGGAAAACCCGTTCCCCCTCGGGTGGGCGTTTCTCAGGGGCCCGTACCTCTTCCGTAGGGGCCACCTAGGGGGCCGTACCTCTGGAGTCGGACACGGATCCAGCCGCCTGGTCTGACGATTGGTGTGGCCTGCGCCACTACCTTCGAAGTGTGGATGTGATCGCGACCGAAAGCCTGAGCAAGCGGTTCCCCCGGGTGACCGCGCTTGACCGGCTCTCCTTGGACATCGGGCCCGGTGTGACCGGCCTGGTGGGTGCCAACGGAGCCGGCAAGTCGACGTTGATCAAGATCCTCCTCGGCCTCTCCCCGGCCACGGAGGGCACCGCCGCGGTGCTCGGCCTCGACGTCGCCACCAGCGGCGGCGCGATCCGCGAGCGCGTCGGCTACATGCCGGAGCACGACTGCCTGCCGCCCGACGTCTCGGCCACCGAGTTCGTCGTGCACATGGCGCGCATGTCGGGGCTCCCGGTGACCGCCGCCCGCGAGCGCACCGCCGACACCCTGCGCCACGTCGGCCTCTACGAGGAGCGGTACCGCCCGATCGGCGGCTACTCGACCGGCATGAAGCAGCGCGTCAAGCTCGCCCAGGCGCTCGTCCACGACCCCCAGCTGGTCCTGCTCGACGAGCCGACCAACGGGCTCGACCCGGTCGGCCGCGACGAGATGCTCGGTCTGATCCGCCGCATCCACACCGACTTCGGCATCTCCGTCCTGGTCACCTCGCACCTCCTGGGAGAGCTGGAGCGCACCTGTGACCACGTAGTGGTCATCGACGGCGGCAAGCTGCTGCGGTCCAGCTCCACCAGCGACTTCACCCAGACCACCACCACACTCGCGGTCGAGGTCACCGACTCCGACGCGCACCCGGACGGCACCGAGGCCGTGCGCGGCGCGCTGCTCGCGGCCGGCATCACGCTCCACGCGGGCGTGGAGGAAGGCCTGCCGGGCGCCGGGCACATCCTGCTCGTGGAGGCCGCGGGCGAGCGGACGTACGACGTGGTGCGCGACACCGTCGCCGGGCTCGGCCTCGGGCTCGTACGGATGGAGCAGCGCCGCCACCACATCGCGGAGGTCTTCAAGACCCCGGCGCAGGCCCCGGAGCCGGTCTCCGAGCGCGCCGCCGCCTGGGCGGCGACCGCCGCCGCACAGCAGAACGGAGGCGGCAGCCATGGCAGCTGAGGCCGCAGGGACGCGGATGACGCAGAACCAGATCGCCCAGACCCAGATCCACAACATCGGCTACCGCACCTACGACGGCCCGCGCCTGGGCCGGGCGTACGCACGGCGCTCGCTCTTCTCGCAGTCGCTGCGCGGGGCGTACGGACTGGGCCGCAGCGCCAAGTCCAAGGTGCTGCCGATGCTGCTGTTCGCGGTGATGTGCCTGCCCGCAGCCATCATGGTCGCGGTCGCCGTCGCCACCAAGGCCAACGACCTGCCGGTGGACTACACGCGCAACGCGATCCTGATGCAGGCCGTCATCGGCCTCTTCATCGCCGCGCAGGCCCCCCAGACCGTCTCGCGCGACCTGCGCTTCCGCACCGTGCCGCTGTACTTCTCGCGGCCCATCGAGCGCGTGGACTACGTGCTTGCCAAGTTCGCGGCGATGGCCTCGGCGCTCTTCATCCTCACGGCGGCGCCGCTCGTCGTGCTCTACGTGGGCGCGCTGCTCGCCAAACTCGACTTCGCGGACCAGACCAAGGGGTTCGCACAGGGACTGGTCTCGGTGGCACTGCTCTCGCTCCTGTTCGCCGGCATCGGCCTGGTGGTCTCGGCGCTCACCCCGCGCCGCGGCTTCGGCGTCGCGGCCGTCATCGCGGTCCTGACCATCTCCTACGGGGCGGTCTCCGCGGTCCAGGGCGTCGCCTTCGACCAGCAGTCCACCGGGTCCATCCAGTGGTTCGGGCTCTTCTCCCCCATCACGCTCATCGACGGGGTGCAGACCGCCTTCCTCGGCGCGACGTCGGCCTTCCCGGGCCGCGAGGGGCCGGGCGCCGGGGCCGGCACGGTGTATCTGCTCGTCGTCCTCGCGCTGATCGCCGGCTCGTACGCCGTCCTGATGCGCCGCTACCGGAAGGTCGGGCTGTGACCACCATCGACATCGACCACACCTCGCGCTGGTTCGGCAACGTGGTGGCCGTCAACGACGTCACCATGTCGATCGGCCCCGGGGTGACCGGACTGCTCGGCCCCAACGGCGCCGGAAAGTCCACGCTCATCAACATGATGGGTGGTTTCCTCGCCCCCTCGACGGGAAGCGTGACGCTCGACGGCCGCCCCATCTGGCGCAACGAGGACGTCTACCGGCAGATCGGTATCGTCCCCGAGCGGGAGGCGATGTACGACTTCCTGACCGGCCGCGAGTTCGTCGTCGCCAACGCCGAGCTGCACGGACTCGGCGCCAAGGAGGCCCAGCGGGCGCTCGCCACGGTCGAGATGGAGTACGCGCAGGACCGCAAGATCCAGACGTACAGCAAGGGCATGCGCCAGCGCGTGAAGATGGCGTCCGCGCTGGTCCACGACCCTTCGGTGCTGCTGCTCGACGAGCCCTTCAACGGCATGGACCCGCGCCAGCGCATGCAGCTGATGGACCTGCTGCGGCGGATGGGCGCCGAGGGCCGCACCGTCCTGTTCTCCTCGCACATCCTCGAAGAGGTCGAGCAGCTCGCCGCGCACATCGAGGTGATCGTGGCCGGCCGGCACGCGGCGAGCGGTGACTTCCGCAAGATCCGCCGGCTGATGACCGACCGCCCGCACCGCTATCTGATCCGCTCCAGCGACGACCGCGCGCTCGCCGCCGCGCTGATCGCCGACCCCTCGACGGCCGGGATCGAGGTCGACCTCAAGGAAGGCGCGCTGCGCATCCAGGCGGTCGACTTCGGGCGGTTCACGACGCTGCTCCCGCAGGTCGCGAAGGCGCACGGGATCCGTCTGCTGACCGTCTCGCCGTCCGACGAGTCGCTCGAATCCGTCTTCTCCTACCTCGTAGCGGCCTGAAAGGAGCTGTGAGCGTCATGTACAACCCCACAGTCGCCCGGCTCACCTACCGGGCCCTGCTCGGCCGCCGCCGGGCCGCCATCCTCTGCGTGCTGCCGGTGCTGCTGATCGTCATCGCGGCGGCGGTCCGGTCCTTCAGCGGCGCCGACGACCAGGTCGCGGCCAATCTGCTCGGCGGGTTCGCGCTCGCCACGATGGTCCCGCTGATCGGTGTCATCGCGGGCACCGGAGCCATCGGGCCCGAGATCGACGACGGCTCGATCGTCTATCTGCTGGCCAAGCCGGTGAAACGCCCGACGATCATCTTCACCAAGCTGATCGTGGCGATCGCGGTGACCATGGCCTTCTCGGCCGTCCCCACCTTCATCGCCGGAATGATCCTCAACGGCAACGGCCAGCAGATCGCGATCGCCTACACGGTCACGGCCCTGGTCGCCTCGATCGCGTACGCGGCGGTCTTCCTGCTCCTGGGCACGGTCACCCGGCACGCGGTGGTCTTCGGCCTGGTCTACGCACTGGTCTGGGAGAGCCTGTTCGGCAACCTGGTCCCGGGCGCGCGCACGCTGAGCGTCCAGCAGTGGTCGCTCGCCCTCGCCGAGCGGATCGGCACGAACGGCTTCATCACCTCGGACGTCGGCCTGCCGGCCGCGGTCGTCCTGCTGACGGCGGTCACGGTCCTGGCGACCTGGTACGCGGGCCAGAAGCTGCGGACGCTGAAGCTGGCCGGGGAGGAGTGACGCCAGGGGCGGGCGTCACCCTCCCGATACCCGGGCGGCGGCCCTCGGGCCCCGCCCGGGTCATCATCGAGGGATGACGACGCTTCACGGTCCGGGCACGCGCCGGACCCCCGAGCCGGCCCGGCCGGTGCGGGCCTGGGTGTGTTCCTCGCCGGGGACGCACATCTGGCTGCTGGTCATCGCGATCACCAGCATCGTCATCGAACTGTCCAGCCAGGGCCTTGAGCACTATCTGCTGCACCGCAACAGCAGCAACATCCACGAGCTCACGAAGCACCCCGCCCAGTCGCTGTTCACCAGCGCCTTCTGGATCGAGAACCCGTCCTCGTTCCTGCTCTACCTGGTGCTCTTCGAGCTCGTCCACGCGCCCGTGGAACGCTGGATCGGCACCCTGCGGTGGCTGATCGCGGTCGCCGCCGCCCATGTCGCGGCCACCCTGGTCAGCCAGGAAGTGGTGCTGTGGAGCATCAAGAACCACGAGGTGCCCAAGCGGATGGCGCACGTCGTGGACATCGGGGTCAGTTACGGTCTCGCCGCTTCGGCGGGGCTGCTCGTGTACCGGCTGCCGCGGCCGTGGCGGTGGCTCTACCTCGCGTGCGTGGTCGCGTTCTTCGGGATACCGCTGCTGACGGGGGGCACCTTCACGGACATCGGGCACGGAGTCGCGCTGGCCATCGGGCTGGCCTGCTGGCCGCTGACCAGGGGTAAATCAGTAGCTCCGAACGGGCGTTCGGTGCACAGTGGTTGAGGGCCCCAGGGCAGACCGCTTCGAGCGCGCCACAGGCGCGGGTCACCCCGGGGACGGGATCGGTAAGGGGCGTCCACCCACGGTGGACGCCCCTTACATAACAGCTAACGGCTGACAGTCACCGCTAACCGCTCACAGCCCGCGCGGACCCGCTCACGCGCCCAGCAACTGCTCCAGCACCACCGCGATCCCGTCGTCCTCGTTGGACGCCGTGATCTCGTGGGCGACGGCCTTCAGTTCGTCGTGGGCGTTGGCCATGGCCACGCCGTGCTCGGCCCAGCCGAACATCGGGATGTCGTTGGGCATGTCGCCGAACGCGATCGTGTCCGTCGACCGGCAGCCCAGCCGGCGCGCGGCCAGCGACAGGCCCGTCGCCTTGCTCAGGCCCAGCGGAAGCAGCTCCACCACGCCCTCGCCCGCCATCACCACGTCGACCAGGCTGCCGACGAGCTGGCGCGCGATCCGCGCCAGCTCGTCGTCACCGAGCTCCGGGTGCTGTATGTAGACCTTGTTCAGCGGCGCCGCCCACAACTCGGCGACCTGGTCGAAGGCGACGACCGGCAGCGAGCCCTCCTGGACCCGGTAGCCGGGGCCGACCAGCACCTCGCCGTCGAGCCCGTCCCGGCTCGCGGCCAGCGCCAGCGGGCCGACCTCGGCCTCTATCTTCGACAGCGCGAGCCCCGCCAGCTGGCGGTCCAGCGTTACCGACGTCAGCAGCCGGTGCTCGCCCGCGTGGTAGACCTGCGCGCCCTGGCCGCACACCGCGAGGCCCTGGTACCCCAGGTCGTCCAGGATGTGCCGGGTCCAGGGCACCGCGCGGCCGGTCACCACGATGTGGGCCGCGCCCGCCGCGGTGGCCGCGGCGAGCGCTTCACGGGTGCGCTCCGAGACGGTCTCGTCGGAGCGCAGCAGCGTCCCGTCCAGATCGGTCGCGATCAGCTTGTACGGGAACGGCTTCCCCGGGGCGGTGCTCACTTGGCGATGGGCTCCAGCACCTCGCGGCCGCCCAGGTACGGGCGGAGCACGGCCGGGACGCGCACCGAGCCGTCGGCCTGCTGGTGGTTCTCCAGGATCGCCACGATGGTGCGCGGCACCGCGCACAGCGTGCCGTTCAGCGTCGCCAGCGGCTGGACCTTGCTCTTGCCGTCGGCGTTGTCGCGCATCCGCACGGACAGCCGGCGCGCCTGGAAGCTGTCGCAGTTGGAGGCCGAGGTCAGCTCGCGGTACTTGCCCTGCGTCGGGATCCACGCCTCGCAGTCGTACTTGCGCGAGGCCGAGGCGCCCAGGTCGCCGGTGGCCACGTCGATCACCTGGAAGGGCAGTTCGAGGCCGGTCAGCCACTGCTTCTCCCAGTCCAGGAGCCGCTTGTGCTCGTTCTCGGCGTCGTCCGGGTGGACGTACGAGAACATCTCGACCTTGTCGAACTGGTGGACCCGGAAGATGCCCCGGGTGTCCTTGCCGTACGTACCCGCCTCGCGGCGGAAGCACGGCGAGAAGCCCGCGTAGCGCAGCGGCAGCTTCTCCGCGTCGATGATCTCGTCCATGTGGTACGCGGCGAGCGGGACCTCGGAGGTGCCGACCAGGTAGTAGTCGTCCTTCTCCAGGTGGTACACGTTCTCCGCGGCCTGGCCGAGGAAGCCGGTGCCCTCCATGGCGCGCGGGCGGACCAGCGCCGGGGTGAGCATCGGGATGAAGCCGGCCTCGGTGGCCTGCGCGATCGCCGCGTTGACGAGCGCGAGCTCCAGGAGCGCGCCGACGCCCGTCAGGTAGTAGAAGCGCGAGCCGGAGACCTTGGCGCCGCGCTCGACGTCGATGGCGCCCAGCGCCTCGCCGAGCTCCAGGTGGTCCTTGGGCTCGAAGCCCTCGGCCCCGAAGTCGCGGATGGTGCCGTGCGTCTCCAGGACGACGAAGTCCTCCTCGCCGCCGACCGGCACGTCCTCGTGGACGATGTTGCCGAGCTGGAGCAGGAGGTGCTTGGCCGCCTCGTCCGCCTCGTTCTGCTCGGCCTCGGCGCTCTTGACGTCGGTCTTGAGCTGCTCGGCCTTCTGCAGGAGCTCGGCGCGCTCCTCGGGCGTGGCCCTGGGGATGAGCTTGCCGAGCGCCTTCTGCTCGGAGCGCAGCTCGTCGAAGCGGACGCCGGACGACCTGCGCCGCTCGTCGGCTGAGAGCAGGGCGTCGACGAGCGCGACGTCCTCTCCACGGGCGCGCTGGGAGGCGCGAACACGGTCGGGGTCCTCACGGAGCAGGCGAAGGTCAATCACCCCTCCAGGCTACCGGTGCGGATCCCTGGCACCCCACCGGATATCCCCGCCACGCCCGTTCCGCGTGTCGGTTTGCCCGAATTGACCGTATTGAGAAATCTGGTGGAGAAATTCCGGGACGGGCGTCAATAAAGCCCGTCCTTTTCCCTGAAAAGGGGTGCTTTCCGGACTTCGGTTGACCGGACTCCCTTGCATCCCAAGGGACTTGTCCACAGAAGCGCACAGGCCGGGAAAGTTATCCACAGGGTGTGGGGAGTTCTTGTGGACTGCCCGCAAGATCCCTTCCGTGGTGCGGTGCGGGGCCAAGGATTCCCAGTTCGAGCCTGCGCCACACACTCATTCGGGTGGGAATTGCTCGCTCTAAAGAGTTCATCGAGGGAATTGGGGTGACATCGCCCTTACTGATCTTCTGTGGACGGATGAGTCGTCACTAGAGGTATTTGTCGACTCTGTCCGGTTGCGTTGTCGACTTACCCACAGGTCGAGAAGACAGCCTGTGGATAACTTTGTGGACAGTGAAAATCAGCAGGTAGGACTGGAGGGGGACCGGTGGAAAACCCGCTCAGGCCCGGCCGTCCTGGCTGCGCGCCAGCCACTCCGCCGCCGCCACGAACTCGGCGTCCGAGGTCCCCGGCCGCGCCGTGCGCACCTCGTCGGCCGTCACGCCCGCACGCGGGTACGAGCCGAGGAAACGCACCTTCGGGCAGATCCGCTTCAGCCCCATCAGCGCCTCGCCGACGCGCCGGTCCGAGATGTGGCCCTCGGCGTCCACCGCGAAGCAGTAGTTGCCGATGCCCGCGCCCGTCGGCCGGGACTGGATGAGCATCAGGTTGACCCCGCGTACGGCGAACTCCTGGAGCAGTTCGAGCAGCGCGCCCGGGTGGTCGTCGCCCAGCCAGATCACCACGGACGTCTTGTCCGCCCCGGTCGGCGCGGCCGGCCGGGCCGGGCGGCCCACCAGCACGAACCGCGTCTCCGCGTTCTCCGCGTCGTGGATCTCGGTGACCAGCGGCTCGAGTCCGTACGTCGCCGCCGCGAACTCGCCCGCGAACGCCGCGTCGAACCGGCCCTCCTGGACCAGCCGGGCGCCGTCCGCGTTGGACGCGGCCGACTCCCACAGCGCCTCGGGCAGATGCGTGCGCAGCCAGTTGCGCACCTGCGGCTGGGCCACCGGGTGCCCGGTCACCGTCTTGACGTCCGACAGCTTCGTCCCCGGCCGCACGAGCAGCGCGAAGGCGATCGGCAGCAGCACCTCGCGGTAGATCATCAGCGGCTCGCCGGAGGCCAGCTCGTCCAGGGTCGCGGTGACCCCGCCCTCCACCGAGTTCTCGATGGGCACGAGCGCGGCCGCGGCCTCCCCGTTGCGTACCGCGTCGAGCGCGGCGGGCACCGACACCATCGGCACCAGCTCACGGGTCGCCGCCTCCGGCAGCGTGCGCAGGGCGGCCTCGGTGAAGGTGCCTTCGGGACCGAGATACGTGTATCGCGTGGCGGACATACTCGTCACCCTAATGGCCTGCCGTCACGGGCGAGGGCCGTCTCGAACGGTCGGGACCCACCGGTCACGGCTCATGACTCCAGCAACAGCTGACCCACGTACTCGCCCGCGCGCGGGCCGCCGGGCACCGCGAACAGACCGCTCGACTCGTGCCGGATGAACGCCGACAGCGCGTCGCCCCGGTCGAGCTTGCGCTGCACCGGTACGAAGCCCCGCAGCGGGTCGGCCTGCCAGGCGACGAAGAGCAGGCCCGCGTCCGGCACCCCGTCCGCCGAGATCCCGTCGTGGTACGAGAAGGCGCGCCGCAGCATCGCGGCGCCGCCGTTCTGCTCGGGCGCGGAGATCCGGGCGTGCGCGTTGTCCGGGATGACGAGCTTGCCGTCCGGGCCGAACTTGTCGAGCTCCATCGCGGTCGTCTCGGTACCGCCCGAAAGAGGGGCGCCGTTCGCCTTCTTGCGGCCGATCACCTGCTCCTGCTGGGCGACGGGCACCTTCTCCCAGTCGTCGAGCAGCATCCTGATCCGGCGCACCACCGCGTACGAGCCGTTCGCCATCCACGCGGGCTTGCCGCTGTCCGGGACGAAGATCCGCTTCTCGAAGTCGCGGTCGGCGGGCTTCGGATTGCCGGTGCCGTCGATCTGGCCCATCAGATTGCGGGCCGTCATCGGCTTCTTCGTGGCGCCGGGCGTCCGGTTGAAGCCGTTCATCTGCCAGCGCACCCGGGCCGCCGCGCCCGCGTCCTTCTGGAGCGCGCGCAGCGCGTGGAAGGCCACCAGGGCGTCGTCCGCGCCGATCTGCACCCACAGGTCGCCGTTGGAGCGCCTGGGGTCCAGCCGGTCCGAGGAGAAGTCCGGCAGCGGGTCCAGCTCGACCGGGCGCTGCGCCACCAGGCCCGTACGGTCGAAGAAGGTGCGGCCGAAGCCGAACGTGACGGTCAGCGAGGACGGGCCCGCGTCCAGCGCGACCCCGGTGTCCGCGCCCGTCGGCTCGCCCGCCATCAGCGCCTTCGCCGTCGCCGACCAGCGCCGCAGCAGCGCCGCCGCCTCCTTGCGACCGGCGCCGGGCGCGAGGTCGAAGGCGACCAGATGGCCGACGGCCTGAAGCGGAGTGGAGATCCCCGCTTGGTGTTTCACGTGAAACGGGACCTCGGTGGCGCCGACCGAGGACAGCTCGGGGCTCCCCGAACCGTCCGATTCGACGGCGGCGTGGACGAGCGCGCCGCCCGTCGCGCCCAGCGCGACTCCGGCCGCGCCCGCCGCTCCCACCGTGCCGAGCAGGCGCCGACGGGTCATGTCGACGGGCGCGGCGGTGCTGTCGGTGCTCTGGTTGATCTCGTTGATCTGGTCGGTCATCTGGTCCGTACTCAGCCGATCTTGATGTTCTTGTCGACGGTGACCTGGTCGATGTCGGAGGTCCGCACGGTCACGGACACCTGCCAGTCGCCCGGCATCGGGAGCTGGACGCCGGTCGCGCTCCAGTGTCCCCGGGTGATGCGCTCGGGCGCGACGGGCAGCGGGCCGATCGCCTTGGCGGTCAGCGTGAAGGCGACCTTCACCTCCGGCGCGTCCAGCGGCTTGGCGGCGGCGTCGTCCGTCCACACGTGCATCTCGTTGGCGCCGGTGCGGCCCGGGTCCAGAGTGAGGCGGACCGTGCCCTTGCCGTTCTTGCCGCCGGTGTCGAAGGGGATGCGGAGGCTGATCGGCCGGTCCGGCACGGCCACCTGGGTGGTCGACTGGGCGGCGGCCGCGGCCTCCTGCGTACGCCCGGGCTCGGTCGACGACAGGATCGTGGCGGCGGCGAGCACCGCCACCGCGACCCCGGCCTCGGTGAGCACCGAGCGCCGCAACCCCGACCGCTGCGGGTCGGCGTCGCGGATGCGCTTCTCGCGCGCGACCGTCATGGCGGCCTGCTGGCGGGCCAGCTGCTGGGCGCGCTTGCGGTCGGCCGGGCCCTTGGCGTCGTCCGGCACGGTCACCGGCTCCGGCTCCTCGGTGAGCTCCGGCTCGGCCGCCCGCTGTTCCACGATGGTGGCGGCCTCGGCCTCGGGAGCCGCGTGCTCGGAGAGCTGCCCCGTCCAGCGGCGGGAGATGTACGCGGCGGAGAGCAGCACCGCGATCAGCCCGACCTTCACCAGCAGGACCTGCCCGTAACCGGTCCCGGTGAGCGCGGACCAGGAGCCGACCTGGCGCCAGGCTTGGTAGACGCCGGTCGCGGCCAGGACGGCCACGCTCCAGAAGGCGATCCGGGAGAACCGCTGCACCGCCGCCCGCTCCACCGCGGGCGTCAGGTGCAGCGCCACCAGCAGGGTCGCGAGCCCGCCCAGCCAGGTCGCCACGGACAGCAGGTGCACCACCGCGACGGGCATCGCGAGCGCCGTCTGGATGCCGGTCGAGGCGTGCTCGGCCAGCGCCCAGGTGGCGGCGATGCCGGCGGCCACCACGAAGCCGCCGATGGCGAGCCCGTAGGTGAGGTCCTTCTTCTCCTCGTTCTCGCGCTTGGCGTAGGCGCCGAACAGTACGGAGATGAACAGCGCGGCCGCGCTGAGCAGCAGGAGCCGGGAGCTGAGCGCGGCACCCGACTTGGTCTGCAGGACCGCCTTGAGCCCGTCGAGGTCGAAGGCGTCCGCGAGCTCCCCGGAGCCGGTGTAGGGGGTGCGCAGGAGCAGCAGCGCGATGGTGGCCGCGGTCATCGTCAGCCAGCCGCCGACGACGAGCCGCTGCACCGGGCGCACCGAGGCGCCCCGCTGCCAGCAGGCCAGGACGAAGGCGCCGCCGCCGGTGAAGAGGATGAAGCCGGCGTACGCGGCGTAGCGCATGGTGTCGTAGAGCGCGCCGACCAGACCGCCGCCGACGTCCGGGGCGGACAGCGAGACGGAGGTCTTGGAGGGGGCGCCGATGGAGAAGGTGAAGGCGCCCGCGACCGGGTGGCTGTCCGCCGAGACGGCCTGCCAGGCCACGGTGTAGGTGCCCTTGGGCAGTCCGTCGCGCAGGCTCACTCCGTACTTCACGATGGAGCCGCTGCACAGGTTGAGCAGTTCGCCGGTGTCGGCGCGCTTGCCGTTCGGGTCGAGCACCCGGATGGACTTGTTGTCCATGGCGACCTGCTCGGAGAAGGTGAGGTCGACGTCCTTGGGGGCGGAGGCGACCACCGCCCCGTCCTTCGGGTTGGTCGCGGTGACCGCGGCGTGCGCCGAGGCGGGGGACGCGGTCGCGAACACCGCGCCGAACAGGGCCGCGGCGACGAGCAGCAGCCGGGTCAGGGCGGTTCCGAAGCGTGGGGCGGTGGCCGTCATCGTCTGTTCAGTCCCTCATCCCTCAGTGGTGCTTCGGGTTGTAGGTGGATTCCTTGACCGGCAGTTCGACCTTGACCGTGCCGGTCTTCTCGAAGTGCAGCTCGATGGAGACCTTCTCGCCCTGCTTCGGCTTCTTCTTCAGACCCATGAACATGATGTGGCTGCCGCCCCGTTCGAGGTCGAGCCGGCCGTTGGCCGGGATGTCGAAGGACTTCACCTCCTGCATCTTCTGGCTCTTGGTCTCGTGGATCGTGACGTCGTCGGAGATGTCACTGGTGACCTTGGTCAGCTTGTCCGCGGTCTTGCTGTCGTTCTTCACGACCAGGAAGCCGCCCGCCATGTCGGCGCTGACCGGCTGCGGCATGAAGGCCTGGCTGACCTTCAGGTCCGGCTTGCCGTCGGAGCTGTCGGACGAGCAGCCCGCCAGTGCCAGCCCGGCGGTCAGGGCTATCGCGGAGGCGAGGGTGGTGCGGCGGTTCACGGGTTTTCTCCAAGAATGATCTTCGGCAGGTCCTTCGTGTAGTCCTCGGCGGTGGTGCTGTCGCCGTACAGGACGTACCCCTGGTCGGTCTTCGGCGAGAAGGCGATGACCTGGGCGCCGTGCATCGACACGACGTTCCCCTTGTCGTCCTTCGTCGCCGGGTCGATACCGATGCCGATCGAGCGGGCCCCGGCCTGGATGGTCGGGAAGTCACCGGTCAGACCGATGAACGACGGGTCCTGCGCCTTGAGCCACTTGCCGAGCGACTCGGGGGTGTCCCGGTCGGGGTCGGTGGTCACGAAGACGACCTGGAGCTTGTCCTGGTCGGCCTTGGGCAGGTTCCGCTTGGCGAGGGCGATGTTGCTCATCGTCAGCGGGCACACGTCGGGGCAGTGGGTGTAGCCGAAGTAGATGAGGGTCGGCCTGCCCTTGGTCCGCTCACGGAAGTCGAACTTCTTGCCCTGGGTGTCGGTCAGGACGAAGTCCGGCTTGGTGAACGGCCGGTCCAGGACGGTGGCGGCCTTGTTGCTGGTGTCGGCGGAGACATCGGTGACGGGGCTCTTGGCCTTGTCGTCGCTGCCACCGCACGCGGTCAGGGTGAGCGCCGCCGCCACCGCGAAAGCGATGGCAGCGGGCACGTACTTGGTGCGCATGGGAAGAGTTTCCGGTCGAGGGGAGGGACCTGGCGGGATCACGCGGCCCGGCGGCGCCCGGCGAGCACGCCGAAGGCCACACCGGCGACGCCGACGACGATGCCCACGACACCGAGAGCGCGCGCGGTGTTGTCGGTGTCCTTGGAGTCCGAGGCGGCCTCGGTCTTCTTGTCGTCGTGCCCGGCCATGTCGTCGTCCTTCTTGTCGTCGGACGCGGGCGCGGCACCACCGTGGTGGTCGGCGGAGGCGGCGGACAGCGCGAGCACCGGCGCCGGGTTCGCCGGCTCCTCGGCGCCCTGCTTCTGCTCCTCGATCCAGCGGACGGTCTCGCCGTTGCTGTACGTCTGGACGGCCTTGAAGACCAGCTTGTCGGTGTCGGTGGGCAGCGCGCCGATGGAGAGCGGGAACTTCTGGAAGTAGCCGCTCTCGATCTTGCCGCCGCTCCAGGTCACCTTGGTGACGGCCTCGTTGATCTGCTTGCCGTGCACGGTCAGCGGCTTGTCGAGCTTGGACTTGGTGACCTCGACGGTCCAGCCCGGCAGGGCCTGGGGCTGCACGGACGCCAGCGGGTGGTCGGCCGGGAAGTTCACTTCGAGCTTCACGGTCTGCGCGTCGTCGCGCTCGTTGGGCACCTTGAAGTTGACGACGGCGTAGCCGCCCTTCGCGGCCGATCCCTCGGGCTGCACGCTGACGTGCGCGAGGGCGGGGCCGGCCAGCATCACGACGGACGAGGCGGCGACGGCACCGACGACGGCGACACGGCGGGAAACGTTCATGGCTCAGACACTCCAGTCAGCAGGAAGGTAGGGGTGACGGTCCGCGGCGCGGATGCGCGCGGACTCCACGGACCACTCCTGGGACGGGTGTCGTCTGGTCGGGTGAGTGGGCCGCGTCAGGCTGCGAGGGTGAACACGGCGGGCGGCCCGCGCCTGATCACCGAGTGCTGGAGCGCTTCCCCGGCCGGCGGCAGGGGGGTGGCGAGCCGCGCGAGCACAAGGCGCGGGCCGTGCCCGGGCGCCCCGGGCAGACCGGCGAGCAGAGCCCGTACGAGCCCGAGGGCGGCGCGCAGCGAACGTGCGCACGCCCCTTCGGCGGCGGTGGTGGCGGCCTGGGCGGAGAGTCGCACCAGACGGAAGAGCGCGGCCTCGCCGCGCCGCAGCAGCCAGCCCGTCAGCAGCGCGGCCAGCAGATGGCCGAGGAGCATGGGGAGGGACGGGAGCAGTCCGGTCATGGCGCCGTGCGCCGAGACAGAATCGGCCATCCCGGGCATTCCGGCCATGGGGCCGTGTGCGGCGGAGGCGGCACCGGAGGGCGGGCGCAGGCCCGCGTCGGTGACGATCCGCCGTGCGTCCGAGGCCGTCAGCTGGGCCGACGCGGCCGGGCCGCAGACCAGCTTGGCGGCGAGCCGCAGCAGCGAGGTGTCGCCGGTGGCTCCGTTGCCGGAGGCGGCGGCGGTGTGCTGGCCGATGCCGAACAGGGTGTGCAGGCCGAGCTGTCCGGCGGCCAGGGCGCCCGCGATGGACGGCAGCGAGCGCTCCCGTCCGGCGAGCGGCGCGGCGACCGCGAACACCCCGAGGAACCCGGCGAGCAGCGTCCACCACGGGACCGTCGCGCAGGCCGCCAGGACGTGCCCGAGCGCGGACAGCACGACGCAGACCGCGGCGAAGACCGCGGCCCTCAGCAGCCGGAGACCGGCTCCTGCGTCGGTGTGTCGGGCGTGTCGGGCAGACATGGCGGGGCCATCATCGCACCAGCCTTACCCGTCCCATACGGCAGGTCCACAAGGTGCCGTATTCCTGTGATGATCACATTCTTCCCCGCCTGTCCGGAACCCGACGGGTGGCCGGGCGCCGCGTCCATACACCGGCAAGGGGAGCGCACACATCCGCCGAATGAGCGCTATCACGTCAAGTCCGTGCTTACGAACCACGGGTTGCGGCAATACGTAGGGGTATGTCGAGCCGCAGCCAGGAGGCCGGAGCATGAGCATCTGGTGGTCACTCCATTTGCGGCGCGAGGCCGCGAGCGTTCCGCTCGCACGTCGTCTACTGCTCGGCACCATGGAGACCGCTGGCGTCGATCCGGACATCTCCTACGACCTGTCGGTCGCACTCGGCGAAGCCTGTGCGAACGCGGTCGAGCACGGAGGGGACGAAGGATCCGGCACCTCGGCGGCGTACCGGGTGACCGCGTATCTGGATGGCGAGAAATGCCGTATCGAGGTCGCCGACTCGGGGCCGGGCTTTCCCGTACGACGAGGCCGTCGCACCGCAGCACGGATGAACAGCACATTGGGCTCCGCCATGGCGGAGCACGGCAGAGGACTCTGTCTGATCGAACAGCTCGCCGACCACGTCCACTTCGGCAACCGGCCGGGCAGAGGCGCCGTGGTGAGCTTCGACAAGATCCTGAAGTGGCGGGAAGGCGCCCTCCTCAACGTCTCGTGAACACGACCTCGTGAACACGACACGGGTGTGAGCGGTGGTACGGGAAGAGCCCGGCCACCCCGAAGGGCGACCGGGCTCCGGCACTCGCGGCGGCGTCAGCCCTGCTTGACCCGCGCCATCCACGCCTCGACCTCGTCGGCCCGGCGCGGCAGCGAGGCCGACAGGTTCTCGTTGCCGTCCTCGGTCACCAGGATGTCGTCCTCGATCCGGACGCCGATGCCCCGGTACTCCTCGGGCACGGTCAGGTCGTCGGCCTGGAAGTACAGACCGGGCTCGACGGTCAGGCACATGCCCGGCTCCAGGTCGCCCGCGACGTACGTCTCGGTGCGCGCGGCGGCGCAGTCGTGGACGTCCATGCCGAGCATGTGGCCGGTGCCGTGCAGGGTCCAGCGGCGCTGGAGGCCGAGCTCCAGGACCTTCTCCACGTCCAGGTCGCCGAACAGGCCCCACTCGACGAGCTTCTCGGCGAGGACGCGCTGGGCGGCGTCGTGGAAGGCGCGGTAGGGGGCGCCCGGCTTCACCGCGGCGATACCGGCCTCCTGGGCCTCGTACACCGCGTCGTAGATCTTCCGCTGGAGCGGCGAGAACGTGCCGTTGATCGGCAGCGTGCGCGTGACGTCGGCGGTGTACAGCTCGTTGGTCTCGACGCCGGCGTCGAGCAGGAGGAGCTCGCCCGGGCGCACGGCGCCGTCGTTGCGCACCCAGTGCAGAGTGGTGGCGTGCGGGCCGGCCGCGCAGATCGAGCCGTAGCCGATGTCGTTGCCCTCGACGCGGGCGCGCAGGAAGAACGTTCCTTCGATGTAGCGCTCGCTGGTCGCCTCGGCCTTGTCGAGCACCTTGACGACGTCCTCGAAGCCGCGCGCGGTGGCGTCGCAGGCCTTGCGCAGCTCGGAGACCTCGAAGGCGTCCTTGACCAGGCGCGCCTCGGACAGGAACTCCCGCAGCTCCTCGTCGCGCTCGGCGGTGACCTTGTCGGTGAGTGCCGCCTCGATGCCGGCGTCGTGGCCGCGCACGGTGCGGACCGGGCCGGTGGCCTCCTTGAGCGCGGCGGCCAGCTCGCGGACGTCCTTGGCCGGGATCCCGAGGAGCTGCTCGGCCTCGCCCAGCGAGTGGCGCCGGCCGACCCACAGCTCGCCCTGGCCGTCCAGCCAGAACTCGCCGTTCTCCCGGTCGGAGCGCGGCAGCAGGTAGAGCGTCGCCTCGTGCCCGTCGCCCTTGGGCTCCAGGACGAGCACGCCGTCCTGGGTCTGGTCGCCGGTGAGGTACGCGTACTCGGTGGAGGCGCGGAAGCTGTACTCGGTGTCGTTCGAGCGGGTCTTCAGGTTGCCCGCGGGGACCACCAGGCGCTCGCCGGGGAAGCGGCGGGAGAGCGCGGCGCGGCGGTCGGCGGTGTGCGCGGCCTGGGCGATCGGCTCCAGTCCGTGCAGCTCGGTGTCGGCCCAGCCGGACTTCATGTTCTCGGCCAGCTCGTCGGACACGCCCGGGTACAGGCCGTTCTTGCGCTGCTTGATCGGCTGCTCTTCCGACTCTTCCGGGGTCTCCGGGGTGAGCTGCTCGGCCACGGTCTGCCTCCACTTAGTACGACATTGGACCTCCGTCCATCGTACGGGCGGGTGGAAAACGAGCCAGGGCCGTAGGACCTGTTACACCCCGTAGGCGACCGCTACCGGGGCCGCGGCCCTTGCCCCGCCTGCCGACCCGCCCGGGCCGCTACTCGAAACGGGCCGCGAGCAGCACCACGTCCTCGCCGCCGTCCGACGCGTCGAGCCCGTCCGGCAGCACGGTCCGCAGCACGTGGTCGGCGATCGCGCCCGGGTCGTCGCGGGCGGCCCTCGGCACGCTCGCGGCCGCCGCGTGGAGCCGCGCGAAGGCCCGGTCCATCGGGTCGCCGGTGCGGTGGAGCAGCCCGTCGGTGTACAGCAGCACCGTTTCTCCGGCCGCGGGCTGGATCTCCACGCTGGGCGCCTCCCAGCACGCCAGCATCCCCAGCGGCGCGGAGAGCGAGGTCTCCACGTACTCGGTACGGCGCTCGCCGACGATCAGCGGCGGCGCGTGCCCGGCCCCGGCGAGGACGATCTTGCCGCGCGCGGGCTCGCAGTACGCGAAGAGCGCGGTCGCCGAGCGGGCCGGCTCGGTCAGCCGCAGCAGCAGTTCGAGGTCGGAGAGGACGGCGACCGGGTCCTCGCCCTCCATCACCGCGTACGCCCGCAGGCTGGCGCGCAGCCTGCCCATCGCGGCGACGGCGCTCGGCCCGGACCCGGTGACGGACCCGACCGCGAGACCGAGCGCGCCCTCGGGCAGCGGCAGCGCGTCGTACCAGTCGCCGCCGCCGCGCGGCCCGGTGCGGTGGCGGGCGGCGAGCTGCACCCGGGCCACCCGGGGCAGTCGGCTGGGCAGCAGCTCCTCGGTGACGGTGGCGAGCCGGGTGCGCGCGCGGTCCAGCTCGACGAGCCGGGCCACGTGCTCGGCGGCCTGCCGCACATAGAGCCCGACGAGGTGGCGGCGGCGCTCGGGCGGCTCGGCGGGCTCGTCGTAGAGCCAGACCACCGCGCCCATGCGGTCGCCGGTGTCGGTGGTGAGGGGCAGCGCGTAGCTGGCGGCGTAGCCGAGCCGGGCGGCGACCTCGCGGTGGCGCGGGTCGGGGCCGGGGCCGGGGCCCGCCTCGCCGACCAGGTCGGAGCCGCCGTCGGCGTCGGGGAGGCCGTCGAGGATCCTGCCGTACGGGGTGGCGCTGCGCGGGACCGTCTCGATGTGGCCGAGGTCGGCGTGGGCCAGGCCCAGGCCTGTGGTGACCGCGGGGCCCAGACCGTCGGCGGGCTCCAGGACGACCAGGCCGCGGCGGGCGCCGACCAGCGCGGCCCCGGCCCGCAGCAGCTCGTTGAGGGCGTCGTCGAGCACACAGGTGCGGGAGAGGCGCTCGGTGAGTTCGTGCAGCGTGGTGAGGTCGGAGACCCAGCCGGCCAGCCGGTCCTGGATCACCGCTCCGGGGCCCGAGGGAGAGGCGGGGGCGGATGGGGACAGAGGCGCAGAAGTGTGCGCGGGGGGCGGAACGGCTGGATCGATTCCAGCCACTTTCGGCAGGTGTGGGGCGCTCATGGCAGTCGGCTTTCCGACCGGTCGATTCTGCTCAATAGCATCGCAAACCCCCATGTCAATCTGCGCCGCCATCAATGCATCCAGATGTACACGCACAAGTAAGGGGATGTCCAGCATTGTCATAGCGGGATTGTTGGTGTCCAGGGGGTGTTCAACTTGGCGGAAAAATGCCCCCTATGGCCCCTCTCTGGGGTCGACTGAGGGCGTTCAAGAGCGCGTCATATCGAGCGGGTTGGGTACGTACTCGGTGATGGCCAGGGGCAGTTGACGGTGTCCCGGAACCCGGCGGCGGGCCAGGGCGTCTTAACAGCCGACAGCCGCGCCCCATCCCCGAGTGGCGGGGTTTTTTGCACAAGGGACGGCAAGCGCCACGCGCACGCCACCCCTCGCCATGCGTTTAATGGTCACAGCCCACGCTCGGTCCTGACGGGTTACCCGTACCGCAGGCTCGCAGAGCATGTACGCGCAGTGAAGTGATGCACACATGGTGTGATGTGGACCTCGGCGTTCAACGGAAAGGAACGAGCGCTCATGCGCGAGATCCTCGGAAGGCGACGCAGGCTCCGGTTCCGGCGCAGTGAAAGGGCTGCTCAGCTTGGCGCCGCGCTGACCTGCGCGACCGAGTGGAAATGGCCCGTACTCCCAGGTGTGGGACTCAAGGCGGCCGGCGGCCGCGGTGACCGGGGCCGCGGCTGTGCCTGTCCCGACCCCGATTGCGCCGTCCCGGGGGCGCACCCCTTCGACCCGGGGCTCCTCGCGGCCTCGACCGACGAACGCCTGGTGCGCTGGTGGTGGACCAACCGCCCGGCCGCCCCCGTGCTCCTCGCGACGGGCGGCACGGCGCCGTGCGCGGTGAGCCTCCCGGCGGTCGCCGGGGCGCGGGCGCTCGTGGTGCTCGACGAGATGGGCATCCGGCTCGGCCCCGTGGTGGCGACGCCCACCCGGTGGTCGCTGCTGGTGGCTCCGTACTCGATGGAACGTCTGGGTGACCTCCTCTACTCCAAGGACTGGGTGCCGAGTTCGCTCCGCTTCCACGGAGAGGGTGGGTATCTGGTGCTGCCCCCGTCCGAGACGGGCACGGGGCAGGTGCGCTGGGAGCGGGCTCCGCTGCCGGGGTCGGCCAGGCCCTGGCTGCCGGATGTGGAGGCGGTGGTGGACGCGCTGGTCGCGGCGTCGACCAGCGCACCGGACGGCGGGTCCCGGCTCGCGTACTGAGGCTGGTGCCCCGGCCGCGTACTTGGTCAGCGAACGGGGCGGGCGCCGAGTTCCCGCCGGAACCCGGTGTCACTCGTTCGGGTGTGAGAGCGCCCCACTTGTACGGGAAACGGGCGCGCGGATCACCGGGCGCCCGGTTTCCGTCGCTATCTTCGGCCCACCGCAGGAATTCCATGGGATGGGTGGGCCGCCGTGAACCTCCGCATGATCGGTATCGGGGCCGTGGTGGTGTTCACGGTGCTGCTGCCGCTGGCGGCTTCGGCCGGACCGGCCGAAGAGCCGGAGCCGACGGGGGCCGAGTCCGCGGGCGGCGATCCCGCCCGGACGGATCCCGGTCTTGCCGAGGCGGCGGACTCCGTGGGAGAGCATGCGGCGGGGGCGGATTCCGTGCGGCCCGAATCCGGTGGGCCTGGTTCCGGCGGAGCCGATTCCGTACCGGGCGACTCCGTACCGGATGACGCGAAGCACGTCCCCCACGCGCGCGTGGGCGATGTGCCCGTCGAGCCGGCCGCCCACTGCGGGCCCGAACTCGTCTCGCCCGACGGCGTCGAGGCGCAGACCTGTGTGCTGACCGAGGGGCACGACGCCTGGGCGCGCACCTACTACCGCAATGCCACTGGCGGACGGTTGCGCTCGGTGCTCACACTGATGGGTCCGGGCGGCCACACCGTACAGACGAACTGCGCTGTCGGTGCGGGAGATCAACCGGGAGTGTGCGAGACGCCGAGAGAGCCCGCGAGGGGAAAACCTGGCGCGTACTCGGCGGTCGCGGAGTTCGCCGGAACGGGCGATGAGGCGCCTCTGCTGCTGCGCTCCGGGTCCAATGCGGCCGACGGTGCGGCGCTCAACTCGGCGGCGGACGCGGCTCGTTGAGAGGCAAACGGCCACGTGGGCGCGGGCGGCGAACCGGAAGAGGAAATGGAAGGGCCCGATCGCTGGCGACGGGGGATGCACCAGCGACCGGGCTCTTAGAACGGTAACAAGAGATCTGTCATTCGCAAATTCGATCTCGGTTATTCGGACACCGATTTATCTGCGACTACCGGGAGTTGTGACGCGGGTCACCTGTCCCGTGACAGGAATGGTCACGCTCAGCTCAAGGTCACCTGGCGGTTGGTGAGACCGCCGCGCGCCCTGCGCTCCTCCGGCGTGAGCGGCGACTCGTCCGCCAGCGCCGTCGCGAGCCGCTCCGCGAACGCGGCGGCGGGCTTCTCGCACTCCTCGGCCGTCATCGCGCTCGGCAGGTCCCAGACCGGAACGGTCAGACCGTGCGCCCGGAACGAGCCGACGAGCCGGGTGCCCTCGCCGAGCGAGGAGGTGCCGGCCGCGTGCAGCCGGGCGAGCGCGTCCAGAAGGCGCTCCTCCTCGTGCGGCATGACCCACCGGAGGTGGTTCTTGTCGGGCGTCTCGCACCAGTAGGACGAGTCGACCGACGTGAGCCGTACGGTCGGGATCGCGGCCGCGTTGGCGCGCTCCAGGGAGGCGGACACCTCCGGGGTGGCGTTCTCCGAGTCCGGCACCCAGAACTCGAACCCGCTGTGCACGGCGGGCTCGAACGCGGCGGCCGGGTCCAGCAGGTCCTGGAGGCGCGGGCCCTGCGGGTCGACGCGCTGGGCGGCGACCGGCGTGCCCGGCTCCGCCGTCAACGCGCGCGTGAGCGTGTCCGCCAGGTCGCGGCTGATGTCGCCGGACGGCGTGTCGTTCTGCAGGCCGAGCAGCACCGAGCCGTCGTCGCGGCGCAGCGCGGGCCACGCCATTGGCAGGACGGTCGCGAGCGTCACCGACGGCACGCCCTCGGGCAGCCCGTCCTTGAGGGTGAGTTCGACGGTCGCGGCGGGGACCAGCTCGCGCAGCGCGACCCAGTCGCACTCGCCCGCCAGGCCCTCGAACGGGCGCTGGACCAGCTCGGTCACGGCGTGCGAGGCGGCCCGGCCGTGGCAGGCCTTGTAGCGGCGGCCGGAGCCGCACGGGCAGGGCTCACGGGCCCCGACGACCGGCACCTCCCCGTCCTTGAGCTGCGGCGCGGCGGCCTTCGTCTGGGGGCGCTTCTTGGCCATGGTGTGGCTCTCTCCCGACTGCGGTGGTGCGGTGTCGCTGTGTCGGGCGCGAGCCTAGTCGTACGGGTCGGCAACCGGCGTACGGCTCGGTACAAGTCGCACGGTGCGGTCCGCGTACGGAGGTGAGGGCCGGGTCCTACGGGTGGCTGCGCTGCCGGGGCCCCGACGGCGTCCCGGGCTCAGTCCAGGTCGTCGAAGACGTCCGCGAACTCCAGGCCCGGCATCGCCACGCGCGCGACGAAGTCGTCCGGGGCGGGCCCGCGGCCGTTCTCGCGGCCCTGGGCGCGGTCGTACCCGGCGGTGATGATCACCCAGACGGTCACCTCGCCGGACGCGCTGTCCCGTACGCCCCAGTCCTGGGCGAGCGCGCTGATGATGTTCAGACCGCGCCCCCCGCGCGCGGTGACCGAGGGCGTGGCCGGAATCGGACGGGTCGGGCCGCCGCCGTCGGTCACCTCGACCGTCAGCCGGCCCGCCTTGTCGATGCGCCAGGCGGCCCGCACGTCCCCGTCGCCCACGTCCGCGCGCCCCAGCGGTCTGCCGTGCCGGCAGGCATTGCTGAGCAGTTCGGACAGGACCAGTACGGCATCGTCCACGACCGGCTCGGACACCCCGCTGCCGAGCAGTTGCTCTCGCATCCGGTGTCTTGCCTTGCCCACGCCCGCAGGGCCGTGGGGCACGGCCATGCTCGACGACGTGGGCACCTCCTGTGCCACCACCAACGCCACCCCCGAGACCTCCTTCACCCCACGCCACGGTGTGGATGCCCCAATGGACTGGACCGGAAACCGGCCAACCGGCGTCCGGTGACGCACTCGTAACGATCGAATACGGACCGAACGCGCCGGTGCACTCCCTGTCACCAGTATTACTGGTGACACGAGTGGGGAGGACGACTACGCAAGCGGCACTCCGAGAGGCCTCAAGGATGTCCTTACAGGCGTCCCAACTGGTGCAGAACCTGCTTCGGGCGGTTGGTGATGATGGCCTCGACCCCTAGGCGTACGCACAGTTCGACGTCCTCCGGCTCGTTCACCGTCCAGACGTGGACCTGGTGGCCCGCCGCGTGCAACCGGTCGATGTAGCCGGGGTGATTGCGGACGATCCGCATGCCGGGGCCCGCGATCCGGGCGCCCGCGGGCAGCCGTCCGTCGCGCAGCCGGGGCGACAGGAACTGCATCAGATAGACGGTCGGGATGTCCGGCGCGGCCGCGGCGACGCGGTGCAGGGAGCGCGCGGAGAAGCTCATGATGCGTACGGGCGAGGTCTCGCCGGCCGGCGGCGGCTCGGTCAGGCCGAACCGCTTGAGCAGGTGCAGCAGCCGGTCCTCTACCTGCCCGGCCCAGCGGGTGGGGTGCTTGGTCTCGATGGCCAGCTCGATGCGGCGGCCCGCGTCCGCGACGAGCTCCAGAAGCCGTTCGAGGGTGAGGACGGAGGTGAAGGACGGGTCGCCCCAGTCCGGGCTCTCCTCGCTGTCCTTCCAGGAGCCGAAGTCGAGCGCAGAGAGCTCGGAGAGCTCCAGGGCGGAGACGGCGCCGCGGCCGTTGGAGGTGCGGTTGACGCGGCGGTCGTGGACGCAGACGAGATGGCCGTCGGCGGTGAGCCGGACGTCGCATTCGAGGGCGTCCGCGCCGTCCTCGATGGCCTTCACGTACGCGGCGAGGGTGTGCTCGGGCGCGTCCTCGGAGGCGCCGCGGTGGGCGACCACCTGGATGGAGGCCCGGTGGGGCGTATGACTGTCGTGCTGCCGTGCTTGGGTCACCGCGTCATCGTGCCACTGCGGAGGGGGTGAAGGGCGGCTTGCGGGTGGGCGCCCGGTCGCCGGGAGCACGAATACACAGCTCCTGCTTACAGTGGCCTGACAGCTTGTGGGAAAAGCTGAGCCCTGACATGTGCACACGTCCGCACCGTGCGATACGCGATTGTCGGACCCCTGACGCACCATGGTCGGTGTCGCGTCCCCAAGTCGAAACATACCGACCCCGAGACTGAGTGGAACCGAGGAGAGAGAGCTGTGAGCACCGAGAACGAGGGCACCGCGGTCCCGGCCGTCCCGCCTGCCCCGTCGTCAGCACCGCCCGCGCCTCCCGCCCCTCCCGTGACGTCTGAGGAGGCCGCGGCGCCGGCCCCGGCGGCCGAGCCCGCCGCTCCGCAGGCCGAGGCGACGGCCAAGTCCCTGACGGCCGAGCCTCCGGCCACGCACGCGACGCCGGAGCCGACGGCCGCTCCGGAGGCGGCGAGTGGGTCGGAGTCGGCCTCCGTACAGGAGACGGCCTCCACGCACCACCAGCCCGCGCCCGAGGCGCACGAGCCCGTCACCGCGCCGCTGCCCGGCGGCCCGGTGCACGCCGATCCGTACGGCGGGGCGCCCGTCACGCACGCGCAGGCGCCCGTCGGCGGCTGGCCGACGCCCCCGCCTGCGCTGCCCGCGTACGGCGGCGGAGGCGGCGGCCCGGTCTGGGGCGCGCCCGTGCCCGAGCCGCAGCGCCCGCGCCGTCGCGGCGGCCTGGCCGCGGCCGTCCTGGTGGCCGCGCTGGTCGCGGGCGGCGTCGGCGGTGCCATCGGCTACTGGGCGGCGGACCGCGAGGACAGCTCCGGCGGCTCCACCACGGTCTCGGCGTCCGACACCCCGAAGGACTTCAAGCGCGACCCGGGCACGGTCGCGGCGGTCGCCGCGAAGGCGCTGCCGAGCGTCGTGACGATCCAGGCGGAGGGCAGCGACGGCGAGGGCGGCACCGGCACCGGCTTCGTCTACGACCGCGAGGGCCACATCGTCACCAACAACCACGTGGTGGCCTCCGCCGCCAACAGCGGCAGGCTGACGGCGACGTTCTCCAACGGCAAGAAGTACGACGCCGAGGTGGTCGGCCGGGCACAGGGCTACGACGTGGCCGTCATCAAGCTCAAGAGCGCCCCGTCCAACCTGGTTCCGCTCGCCCTCGGCAACTCGGACCAGGTCGCCGTAGGCGACTCGACGATCGCGATCGGCGCGCCCTTCGGGCTCTCCAACACGGTCACCACGGGCATCATCAGCGCCAAGAACCGCCCGGTGTCGTCGAGCGACGGCGCCAACTCCAAGGCGTCGTACATGAGCGCCCTGCAGACCGACGCCTCCATCAACCCGGGCAACTCGGGCGGCCCGCTGCTCGATTCGCGCGGCGCGGTCATCGGCATCAACTCGGCCATCCAGTCGGCCGGCAGCGGCGGCTTCGGCCAGTCGCAGGCGGGCTCGATCGGCCTGGGCTTCGCGATCCCGGTCAACCAGGCGAAGAACGTGGCGGAGCAGCTCATCAAGACCGGCAAGCCGGTCTACCCGGTGATCGGGGCGACCGTCGCCATGGACGAGAAGGGCCAGGGCGCCAAGATCTCCCAGCAGGCGTCCGGCGGCACCGCGGCCGTGGTCGCGGGCGGGCCGGCGGACAAGGCGGGCCTCAAGCCCGGCGACGTCATCACCAAGTTCGGCGACACGGTGATCGACAGCGGCCCGACCCTGATCAGCGAGATCTGGACGCACAAGCCGGGCGACCAGGTCCAGCTCACGTACAAGCGCGACGGCAAGGAGGCGACGGTCACGGTCACCCTGGGCGAGCGCACGGGCGACAGCTGACCGACGCGGCAACGCGACGGAGGCCCGTCCGCCCCTTGGCCGGGCCTCCGCACCACGAGGCCCCCTCCGCTAGGCTGTAGCAGCCCCGCCGCCGGTCGGCCGGGGCGAGGGTGGGTTGCCCGAGCGGCCTAAGGGAACGGTCTTGAAAACCGTCGTGGCGCGAGTCACCGTGGGTTCAAATCCCACACCCACCGCGTGTACGGGCCGTATGGCCCGTGAAAAAAGAGGTGCCCCGGATGTCCGGGGCACCTCTTTTTGATCTGTGGCTCTGGAATCCCTACGTAGTCCTTGCGTACGTACAACCGCCCTTCAGTACGCCGTCGTCAGCCGTGCCGCCGAGGCGATCGTCGCCCGGGCCTCGCGCTCGGAGAGGCCGGTGTGGATCGCGGCGGCGGTGAGGCGGTCGGCCAGGGCTTCGCCGATGCCGTTCTCGTAGGCGCGGCAGGCGGCCCAGAAGAGGCGGGTGTTGCGCTGGCCCTCGTGGGCGGCGAGGACGAACTGCACAAGCCCGTGGCCCCGGTCTGTGCCGGAGGCGCGAGGGTGATGGGCGCGCGCCGGGGGCGTGAGCAGGTCGAGGAGCGCGTCGGGGCAGGGAGCGGGGGCCAGATGGGCCGTTCCCGGGGCGAGTCGGTAGACGCCGTGGCTGGTCAGCGAGCCGGGGCCGACCAGATAGCCGCCCGCGCCCCGGACGTCGATACCGGGCGCGAGACGGCTCGCGGAGTTGGGGACGACCCGGTCGGGCGGACCGGTCAGCCAGATGTGCCGCCCACCGCTCGGTGTGATCACCACGACGGTCTCCGGGATCGTGAACAGATGCCGCAGCGCCAGGTGTTGGAGGGCCGTCACGGACTCCGGTGGCGGGTCGGCGGCGAGCGGCATGAAGGGCGACGGCGGCGACGGCCGCACCGCCTCCGGCTCGCGCTGGGGCGGGACGGACGGCCCTCCCGCCGTCCCTGCCGGTGAAACCGGCTTCATCGTGTCCAGGTCGATCCCGATGAGGTGGTGCGGCGGCCGCCCGCAGGCGATGCCGTACCCGGTGGCCCAGGGGGCGGCCGCGAACAGCGCGCGTACGGCCGCCGGATCCGTGGTCGCGTCGTGCACCCCGTGCCCCGGCAGCCCGCACTCGCCCCGGCAGAGCGCGGGCTGCGGCTCGTCGTGGTGCGGCGAGCGCAGCGCTGGGAGCTTCGAACGGGACAGCGGAATGACGGGGAGCCCGCGCTCGGCGACGGAGAGAGCGTGGGCGAGGGCCAGGGTGGAGGCATGCCGGTCGATGGTGGCCATGCCTTCCATGTTCGTACGAGTGTTCGAAAAAGGGAAGCGGGAAACGGTTCGGGTTCGCGCCGGGGCGAGGTCGCGAGGAGGGGTGGTGGGATTGGGTGCAGACGGGGCTCGGGCTGACCGGATGAGAGGGCCTGGGGCGGGCGGATGCGGGCCCGGGCGGGGCAGGAGGTGGGTGTGTGGCAGGCGAGGTACGGGCGTCCGTCACCTCGGTGACAGGAGAGTGGCGCGGAAGATTGGCCGAAAACACGCTGAAACGGTTCTCCTCCCGTGAGAGCCGGTGTGTGACGCGGTGCATCTGGGTCGGCGTGAGCGCTCTGGGGTTTTGGAGGCGTGTTAGTGGTTTATCGACATGTCCTCACGCTTGCGGGCGAAAGGCGTCGATGGGACTGGTTCGGCGGGGATTCGGTGGGCAACTCTGATCTCGCGACGTCGCAACAGCGTCCGGGGCGGTCGGCCAACTTCCCTGGAACAAGCCGTACTTCTGGTTCCTGGAGGAATAGACATGACACACATCCGTACCGCCCGCGTCATGGCCGCCGTTGCCGCCCTGCCTCTCGCAGTGGGGCTCTTCGCGGGGGTGGCCGCTGCGGACAACGGCTCCTTCGCGGACCACGGATCGAACGCGGCAGTGGCGACCGTCAACGGGAGTGGCGTCGGGCACGACAACAACGGGAACTCGTCCACCACGCAGCAGCAGGCGGTGGGTTCCGGCGCCTCGAACCAGAGCAACACCGCGCAGGTGAACGGCTCCGCCTTCACGGCCATCCGTCAGGACAACGTGTCGGTCAACTTCACCAACCTCTGGTGAGCCGGGGCCCCTCGGGGTCGGGGTCAGTGGGGTGAACGACTGCCCGGGTGGCGGCGCTGCGGCGCGGCCACCCGGGCGGTTGTGTGTCCGGGGGTGGGTGGACGCGCGTGCGCGCGCGTAGGCGTCGCTGTCGGGTGACGGTGGCCGTGTCGGCATGAGCATTGACAGGGCAGGCATTTCTGACGGACAGTCAGAAACCCCTATCCGTAAGCGTACGTCCGGACTCCGGAGGCCGCCGCCGTGCACCTCGCCCCGACCGAACGCCAGCAGCGCCTGCGCGCCGAACTCCGCGCGTACTTCCGCGCCTTGATGCCGGACGGGGAACTGCTGGACGGCGATCCCGCAGCGCAGCGCGCCCTCCTCCGGCGCATCGGCGCCGACGGGATGCTGGGGCTCGGCTGGCCCGTCGAGTACGGCGGCCAGGGGCGCGGTCCCGACGAGCAGTTCGTCTTCTTCGACGAGGCGTACCGCGCGGGCGCCCCCGTCTCGATGGTCACGCTGAACACCGTCGGACCGACCCTGATGCGGTACGGGACCGAGGCGCAGAAGGCGTACTTCCTGCCCCGGATCCTCGCCGGCGACCTCGTCTTCGCCATCGGCTACAGCGAGCCGGAGGCCGGGACCGACCTCGCCTCGCTGCGGACCCGGGCCGTACGGGACGGCGGTGACTGGCTGGTCGACGGCCAGAAGATCTTCACCTCCAACGCCCAGAACGCCGACTGGATCTGGCTCGCCTGCCGCACGGACCCGTCGGCGCCCAAGCACCGGGGCATCTCGATCATCCTGGTCCCGACCGACGCGCCGGGCTTCTCGTGGACGCCGATCCGCACCGTGGGCGGCCTGACCACGACGGCCACGTACTACGACGGGATCCGCGTCCCGGCCGGGAACCTGGTCGGTGAGGAGAACGGCGGCTGGGGGTTGATCACCAATCAGCTCAACCACGAGCGGGTCGCGCTCGCCGCGATCGGCATGCAGGCCGAGGATTTCTACGAGGCGGCGCTCGCCCGCGCCCGCACCCCCGATCCGGTGACCGGGCGGCGCAGGGTTGACGAGCCCTGGGTGCGTTCCAGGATCGCCGAGACGCATGCCCGGCTGGCGGCGAATCGCCTGCTCAACTGGCGTTTGGTGGGGGATGTGGGGGCGGGTTCGCTGGCCCCCGGCGACGCGAGCGGCGTGAAGTTCATGGGAACCGAATCGGCCGTCGAGGTGTATCGAATGTGCCAGGAGATCACGGGGGAAGCGGCGCTGGTGCGGCGGGGTTCGCCGGGCGCGGTGGGGGACGGGGAGCTGGAGCGGATGAACAGGGCGGCACAGATCAACACGTTCGGGGGCGGGGTGAGCGAGGTGCAGCGGGAGATCGTCGCGACGATGCGGCTCGGGATGAAGAGGGGGCGGAGGTAGTGGGCGAGAACGTGTCCGCGAGCCCGGAGGCGCCAGCGGCAGGTGCGGAGACACCGCCCACAGGTGCAGGCCCGGAGGGGAGGAGCATTCGCCGGGCGGTGGAGGCGCCGTCCGCGAGCCCGGACGCAGGCGGGTTGTACGGGCGCCTGAAGGCGTACGAGGGGAGGTCGGCGGCGAACGAGGGCGTCGGCAAGGACCTGGTCAACGAGCCGATGATCAGACACTGGTGCGAGGCGATGGGCGACACCAACCCGGCCTACCGGGGGCCGGACGCGATCGCGCCGCCGACCATGCTCCAGGCCTGGACGATGGGCGGCCTCTCGGGGCACTCGGACCGCTCGGGTGCCCATGACGAACTGTTCGCGCTGCTCGACGGAGCGGGCTTCACCTCGGTGGTCGCCACCGACTGCGAGCAGGAGTACGTACGGGAGCTGCGCCCGGGCGACCGGATCACCTATGACTCGGTGATCGAGACGGTCTCGGAGCGGAAGACCACCAAGCTGGGCACGGGCCACTTCATCACCACGCGGATGGACGTCCGGGCGAACGGCAAGCTCGCGGGCAGACATCGCTTCCGGATCCTCAAGTACGCCCCGGCGCGCCGCGCACCGCAGGGGCGGCGGCCGAGACCGGTCGTCAACCGGGACAACGCCGGGTTCTGGGACGGAGTCGCCGCGCACAAGCTCCTGATCCAGCGCTGCACCGGCTGCGGTGAGCTGCGCTTCCCCTGGCTGCCGGGGTGCAACGGATGTGGGGCGGCCGAGTGGGACACGGTGGAGGCGAGCGGTGCGGGGACGGTGTTCTCGTACGTGGTGATGCACCACCCTCGCTTCCCGGGGTTCACCGTTCCAGAAGGCACCGCCGCAGGCGATACCGGCCCCGACGGCGACGGGTCAGGGACTTACGCGGTGGGGCTGATCGAGCTGGCCGAGGGCGTGCGGATGATCAGCAACGTGGTGGGGGTCCCGTACGACAAGGTGCGGATCGGGATGCCCGTGCGGCTCGAATTCCTGCGGGTGGACGAGGAGTTGGAGCTGCCGGTGTTCCGAGGGGGTGAGGGTGGCTGATGGACTTCACCCCCACCGAGGAGCAGTCGGCCGTCCGTGAGCTGGCCGGGGAGATCTTCGGGGACCTCTCCACCCATGAGCGCCTCACCGCCGCCGGGACGGGGACGGACACCGAGCTGTGGAAAGCCCTGTGCGGGGCGGGGCTGCCCGCGGCCGTCGAGGAGACGGGGCTGCTCGGGCTTGTCCTCGCCCTGGAGGAACAGGGGCGGACCACCGCCCAGGTGCCCTTCGCGGCGAGCTGTGTCTACGGAGTCCTGGCACTGGCCGCCCACGGCTCCGGCGAACAGCGCGACCGGCTGCTCCCGGCCCTGCGGGACGGCACGGCGGTGGCGACCGGCGCTTTCCCCGCGCACGGCGGCGTACGGGCCTCGGCGGACGGAGGGCCGACAGGGGAGCTGACCGGAGTGGTGCCGGTGGTCCCCTGGCTGCGGGATGCCACCCACGTCCTGGTGCCGGACGCGGACCGGGCGCTGTGGTGGATACGGACGGGGGCACCCGGGACGGCGACGGAGCCGGTAGAGACGACCGCGCCCTGGTCGGCCGGGCGGCTCACGCTCTCGGGAGCGCGGGGCGAGCGGGTCGGCGGGCCCGGGCCGGGGGCGTACGAGGACGTGCTGGCGACCGCGCGTACCGCCTTCGCCGGATTGCAGACAGGGGTGTGCGCGGGGTCGCTGGCCCGGGCGGTGGAGTACACCGGCACCCGTGAGCAGTTCGGGCGGCCGCTCTCCACCAACCAGGCGGTCCTGCTGCGGGCGGCCGACGCGTACATGGAGACCGAGGCGATACGGGTGACCTCGTTCGAGGCGGCCTGGCGGCGCGACCGGGCGCTGCCGTACCGCACGCACGCGCTGACGGCGGCCTGGTGGGCGTCCGAGGCGGGCCGAAGGGTCGTCCACACGGGTCAGCATCTGCACGGCGGACTCGGCGCCGACCTGGAGCACCCGGTGCATCGGCACTTCCTCTGGGGCCGCCAGATCGACGCCTATCTGGGGTGCGGCGCGGAACTGCTGGACGAGCTGGGCGGATTGATCGTCGACGAGCAGGACGAGCAGGAGGGAGAAGCCGGGCAGGACAGGCAGGACAGGCGCGACGGGCAGGAGCGAGAGGAGGGCGCGGCATGAAGGTGGGGGACGAGCTGCCACCGCTGGAGATTCCGATCACCCGGACGCTGATAGTCGCCGGGGCCGTGGCCTCCCGCGACTACCAGGACGTGCACCACGACGCGGTGCTCGCGAAGGAGAAGGGGTCCCCGGACATCTTCATGAACATCCTGACCACCAACGGCCTGGTCGGGCGGTACATCACCGATCACTTCGGCCCCGAGGCGCGGCTGCGCTCGGTGCGGATACGGCTGGGGGCGCCCAACCACCCCGGCGACACGATGACTCTGACGGGCACGGTCACCGTGGTGGAGGCGGGCACGGCCGAGGTGCGGGTGGTGGGGGCGAACGGGCTGGGTCACCACGTCACCGGGACCGTGACGGTCGCACTCCCCCGGGCCGGGGCGAGCGGTGCCGGGGAGGTGGCGGTATGAGCGTCCGGCGGGCCGACTCGCTCGGGGGGAATGCGGCGATCGTCGGGATAGGGGCGACCGAGTTCTCCAAGGACTCGGGCCGCAGCGAGCTGAAGCTGGCGGTGGAGGCGGTGCGCGCCGCGCTCGACGACGCCGGGCTCACCCCCGACGACGTCGACGGCATGGTCACGTTCACCATGGACACCAGCCCGGAGATCACCGTGGCGCAGGCGGCGGGTATCGGCGAGCTGTCGTTCTTCTCGCGGATCCACTACGGCGGCGGCGCCGCGTGCGCGACCGTCCAGCAGGCGGCGCTGGCGGTGGCTTCGGGGGTGGCGGAAGTGGTCGTCTGCTACCGGGCGTTCAACGAGCGCTCGGGGCGGCGGTTCGGGTCCGGGGTGCAGCACCGGGAGCCGTCCGCCGAGGGGGCGGCGCTCGGGTGGTCGCTGCCGTTCGGGCTGCTCACCCCGGCCTCCTGGGTCGCGATGGCCGCGCAGCGGTATCTGCACGCGTACGGGCTGACGCCCGAGGCGTTCGGGCACGTGGCCGTCGTCGACCGGCGCCATGCGGCGACCAACCCGGCGGCGTACTTCTACGGCAGGCCGATCACGCTCGCCGAGCACGCCGCCTCGCGGTGGATAGTCGAGCCGCTGCGGCTCCTCGACTGCTGCCAGGAGACGGACGGTGGCCAGGCGATCGTCGTCACGACGGCCGAGCGGGCCCGGGATCTGCGCCGGCCGCCCGCTGTGATCACCGCGGCCGCGCAGGGGGCGGGCCGCAGACAGGAGGGGATGACGAGTTTCTACCGGGACGGTCTGACCGGGTTGCCCGAGATGGGGGTGGTGGCGCGCCAGCTCTGGCGGACGTCCGGGCTCACTCCGGCCGAGATCGACGTGGCGATCCTGTACGACCACTTCACCCCGTTCGTGCTGATGCAACTGGAGGAGTTCGGGTTCTGCGGGCCGGGGGAGGCGGCGGATTTTGTGGCGGCGGACGCGTTGGCGCTGAACACGCACGGGGGACAGCTGGGGGAGGCGTATCTGCACGGGATGAACGGGATAGCGGAAGCGGTCCGCCAGGTCAGGGGGCTGGCGGTCAATCAGATACCGGGCGCTGGAAGGGTGCTGGTGACGGCGGGTACGGGTGTTCCGACGTCGGGGCTGGTGCTGAGCGCGGACGGCTGAACGTCCGTGCCCGGAAGGATGATCTTGTCCACGGACGGCTGAGGCGCGGGGCCGAGCGGTGGCCGAGACAACCTGACGGCCCTTCACTCGCCTTATGCGCAGCCTCACATCGATCCGGCCCTGGTACCTGGGCATCGTCACGCCACCGCTGGCCGTGGCCACCACGCTCGCCGCTCTGCTCACGCTGAGCCCACCCGCGTCGGCCGCACCGGTGCCGGACGTCCCGGCCGTCGCCACCGCGCCGGAGACGGCCCCGGACGCCTCCTCGGTCGTCGCCGGGGGCGCCGACGCTGCCGCCGCGCCGGACGCCGTTCCGGCCGACGCGGTGGACAGCCCGGCCGTGCTGGCGCGGGCCGTGCAGTTCAAGGGGGCGGCGTTCGACACCTGCCAGGCGCCACCGCTGGCGACGATGAAGGCCTGGCGGTCCTCGTCGTACCGAGGGGTCGGCGTCTACTTCGGAGGGCGCGGGCGCGGCTGCCCGAACCAGCAGCACCTCAGCCGGAGCTGGCTGGCGAGTGTGGACGGGATGGGCTGGCGGGTGCTGCCGATCTTCGTCGGCTCGCAGTCGCCGTGCGTGCGGTCGGCGGCGAAGCAGAAGGTGCGGATGGGCAGCCGTTCGGCGACCCAGGGGCGGACCGAGGGGAGGCAGGCGGCCGAGGCGGCCGAGAAGCTGGGCATCCGGCAGGGCAGCGCGCTCTATCTGGACATGGAGGCGTACAACGCGGACAACGCGGCATGCGCGCGGACCACGCTGGCGTTCGTCCGGGCCTGGAACCGCGAGGTGCGCGGGCAGGGCTTTCTGCCCGGGTTCTACAGCAGCGCCGCCTCGGGGGTGCGGCACATGGAGCAGGCCAGGCGGGCCGGGCAGTCCGACCTGCCGTCGGTGATGTGGTTCGCGCGGTGGGGCTCCAGGTCGTCCCTGTACGGGGAGCCGAGCCTGCACGCGGACGCGTGGCGGCCGCACCGGCGTATCCACCAGTACGCGGGGAACGTGACCGAGACGCACGGCGGGCGCTGGCTCGTGGTGGACCGGAACACGGTGGACGCGCCGGTCGCGCGGTTCAAACCCTGACGAGCCCCGGGGCCTCCTCCACCTTCAGGAGGTGCAGCCACCCCTACCCGTACAACCTGAGAGGGATCCCGCTTCGCGACCTGGGGCCGATCCGTGGCGTAGCGGGCGCTCCTAGCGTGGAGGTATGACCACGCCTGTCTGCAACAGCGCCTCCCGGGCGGCGACGCCATACCCGTCGTTCGCCTCGTACATGCGGGCCCGAGGCCCCGTGCTGCTGCGCACCGCACGCTCGCTGACCGCGAACCCGAGCGACGCCGAGGACCTGCTGCAGACGGCCCTCACCAAGACGTACGTCGCCTGGGACCGGATCGAGGACCACCGCGCCCTCGACGGCTATGTGCGCCGCGCGCTCCTCAACACCCGGACCTCGCAGTGGCGCAAGCGCAAGGTGGACGAGTTCGCCTGCGACGAGCTGCCCGAGCCGGAGACGGTGCCCGAGCCGGACCCGGCCGACCAGCAGGTGCTGCACGACGCGATGTGGCGCGCGGTGATGAAGCTGCCGGACCGGCAGCGGGCGATGGTGGTGCTGCGGTACTACGAGGACCTGAGCGAGGCGCAGACCGCCGAGGTGCTGGGGGTCTCCGTCGGCACGGTGAAGAGCGCGGTCTCCCGGGCGCTGGGCAAGCTCCGCGAGGACCCGGAGCTCGCCCCCGTGCGCTGAGCGGAACCCTCTGCGGCTGGTAACGGGCGGCCGAAAGGGGACGGTGGGGCGCCGCGCACCGCGTGACCTTGGTCTCGTGGGTGATTCATTACCTCCGGGTAGTGACATACCGCGCGGTACGTGAGCAGAATCGGCACACCCCTATCGCCACGTGGCGCACCGTAGCGCCCACCGGGAGGCCGCCGTGCTGAGCACCATGCAGGACGTACCGCTGCTGATCTCGCGGATCCTGACCCACGGGTCCACGATCCACGGCAAGTCGCAGGTCACGACCTGGACCGGCGAGGCGGAGCCAAGGCGCCGCAGTTTCGCCGAGATCGGCGGGCGGGCCGCACAGCTGGCACACGCCCTGCGCGAGCTCGGCGTCGAGGACGGCCAGGCGACCGCCACCCTGATGTGGAACAACGCCGAGCACGTCGAGGCGTACCTCGCGATCCCCTCCATGGGCGCGGTGCTCCACACGTTGAACCTGCGGCTTCCGGCCGAGCAGCTGATCTGGATCGTCAACCACGCGGCCGACCGCGTGGTCATCGTCAACGGTTCGCTGCTGCCGCTGCTCGCCCCGCTGCTGCCGCATCTGCCGACCGTCGAGCACATCGTGGTCTCCGGGCCCGGCGACCGTTCGCTGCTCGACGACATCGACGGCGCGGGGCCGCAGGTGCACGAGTACGAGGAGCTGCTCGCGGGCCGCCCCACCTCGTACGACTGGCCGGAGCTGGACGAGCGCACCGCCGCAGCCATGTGCTACACCTCCGGCACCACGGGCGACCCCAAGGGCGTCGTCTACTCGCACCGTTCGGTCTATCTGCACTCGATGCAGGTCAACATGGCCGAGTCGATGGGGCTCACCGACAAGGACACCACCCTGGTCGTGGTGCCGCAGTTCCATGTGAACGCCTGGGGGCTGCCGCACGCGACCTTCATGACCGGCGTCGACATGCTGATGCCGGACCGCTTCCTGCAGCCCGCGCCGCTCGCCGAGATGATCGAGCGCGAGAAGCCCACCCACGCCGCCGCCGTGCCGACCATCTGGCAGGGGCTGCTCGCCGAGGTCACCGCGCGCCCCCGGGACCTCTCCTCGATGGTGCGGGTCACCATCGGCGGCGCGGCCTGTCCGCCCTCGCTGATGGAGGCGTACGACAAGCTGGGCGTACGGCTCTGCCACGCGTGGGGCATGACGGAGACGTCGCCGCTGGGCACCATGGCCAACCCGCCGGCCGGGCTCACGGCCGAGGAGGAGTGGCCGTACCGGGTCACCCAGGGCCGCTTCCCGGCGGGCGTGGAGGCGCGGCTGGTCGGTCCCGGCGGGGAGATCCTGCCCTGGGACAACGCGTCGGCGGGCGAGCTGGAGGTCAGGGGCACCTGGATCGCGGGCGCGTACTACGGCGGCGCGGGCGGCGAGGACTTCCGCCCCGCCGACAAGTTCAGCGAGGACGGCTGGCTGAGGACGGGCGACGTCGGGGTGATCAGCTCCGACGGCTTCCTGACGCTCACGGACCGCGCCAAGGACGTCATCAAGTCGGGCGGGGAGTGGATCTCCTCGGTCGACCTGGAGAACGCTCTGATGGCGCACCCCGAGGTGGCCGAGGCCGCGGTCGTCGCGGTCCCCGACGAGAAGTGGGGCGAGCGCCCGCTCGCCACGGTCGTACTGAAGCCGGGCTCGACCGCCGACTACGCGGCCCTGAAGGACTTCCTCTCCCGGTCGGTCGCGAAGTGGCAGCTGCCGGAGCGGTGGTCGATCGTCGAGTCGGTGCCGAAGACGAGCGTCGGAAAGTTCGACAAGAAGGTGATCCGCAAGCAGTACGCGGACGGGGAGCTGGACGTCACGGAGCTGCGCTGACGCGTGGCCTGTTGAGGCGGCGGTCCCGGTGAGGCGGCGTTGGCCACGTTTCACGTGAAACGTGGCCGACAGAGTGGGCTGGGGTGTGTTTCACGTGAAACACACCCCAGCCCACTCCTCGTTGGCCATGGCCGAGGCGTCGCTCAGTTCGTGCCGATCTTCGCCAGCAGGTCGACGATCCGGCCCTGGACCTCGGTGCTGGTCGAGCGTTCGGCCAGGAACAGCACCGTCTCCCCCGCCGACAGCTTCGGGAGCTCCGGCTGGTTGAGGCCCGCCGAGGTGTAGACGACGAGCGGGGTGTGGTTCAACTGCCCGTTCGCGCGCAGCCAGTCGACGATCCCGGCGCGGCGGCGGCGTACCTGCATCAGATCCATCACGACCAGGTTCGGCCGCATCTGGCCCGCCAGCGTCACGGCCTCGGTGTCGGTGGCGGCGCGAGCCACCTGCATACCGCGCCGCTCCAGGGTGGCCGTCAGCGCGAGGGCGATCTCCTCGTGCTCCTCGATCAGCAGGACCCGCGGCGGGTGCTGCTCGCTGTCGCGGGGCGCGAGGGCCTTGAGGAGGACGGCGGGGTCGGCGCCGTACGCCGCCTCCCGCGTCGCCTGGCCGAGCCCGGCCGTCACCAGCACCGGCACCTCGGCGGCGACGGCGGCCTGGCGCAGCGACTGGAGCGCGGTACGGGTGATCGGCCCGGTCAGCGGGTCGACGAAGAGCGCGGCGGGGAACGCCGCGATCTGGGCGTCGACCTCCTCGCGGGAGTGCACGACCACCGGCCGGTAGCCGCGGTCGCTCAGCGCCTGCGAGGTGGAGACGTCGGGCGCGGGCCAGACGAGCAGCCGGCGCGGGTTGTCGAGCGGCTCCGGCGGCAGTTCGTCGTCGACGGGCTGCGGGTGCGGGCGGTTGGCGACCTCGACGGCGCCTCCGGGCCCGTCCAGCGGCTCGGGCCCCTCGGCGCCCTCGTCGGGCGCTCCTATGGCGTACGCGCGCCCCTGGCCCTCCGAGGGGGGCGAGAGCAGCGACGTGGGGGACGGGCCGGGGCGCTCGGCGTCGGTGGTCCCGGCCGGGCGGTCGCCCTCGGAGGGCGTGCCGAGCTTGCGGCGCCGCCCCGAGCCGGACGGACCGGCGGTCTGCTGGGTGAAGGGCACGCCCTGGCCGAGCGTGCGCACGCTGATCGAACGGCCCTGGGAGGCGTCGTCGGGCGCGGGGGCCGCCTCGGCGGGCAGCGGCTGGCGGGCGGTCTGCGGTACGGCGCCGCCCGACGTCTCCGGCCCGTTCGCCGGAACCGCGCCGCCCACCGCCCACGCGGGCGGCTGCTCCACGGGGTGCGGCTGCGGCGGGGTGTGCTCGTCGGCGGCCTCGTTGCGTACGGCGTCGTGGCGCCCGCGACCGGCGGCCGGGCGGGGCTGACCGGCCTGCGCGGGCCCGTTCGCCAGGGGGCGGTGGGCCGGGGCGGCGGGGTTGGCGCTCTGGCCGGGGCCGTTCGCCAGGGGGCGGTGGGCCGGGGCCGAAGGGGCCGGGAGGGGCTGGTGGGGGTCGGGGACGCCGGGGCGGTTCGGGTCCACGGGGATGCCGGTGCCCTGGCCGGGCGCCGCTCCGGGGAGCCCGAGGGGTCGGCCGGGCCCGTTCGCCGGGGGCCTCTCGGCGTCGGCCGGGCCGGAAGCGGGGCCGGAAGTCGGGCCGCCTGAAGGGCCGTTGGCGGGGAAGCCCTCGGGCCTGGCCGGGCGGTCGGCCTCGGCGGGCGGGAGCGCGAACGCGGTGCGTACGGCTCCCTCCTCGGCCTCCGGGGCGGGCGCCAGAGCCCTGCGGGCCCGACGGCCGCCGGACTCCGCGTCGGCGGTGCGTACGTCACCGGTGGGGGCTTCGCCGCTGGTGGCGGGCAGGGCGCGGCGGGCGCGGCGGCCCGAGGGGGCGGCCGGGTCGGCCGCCATGCCCTGGGGCGGAACGGTCTCGCTCAGCGCGGCCGGCCGTCCGGCGCCGGGCTGGCGGGCGCTCTCGGCGGCGGTGACGACCGAGCCCTCGGAGGGCGCGGCGGCGTCCTCGGCCGGGCTGGGCCGCCCGCGCCGCCGCCCGGTGCCGGAAGAGTCGCCGGTGCTGCCGGACGGCCCGGCACCCGGGCCGCCCGAAGTCCCGTCTCCGGGACCGCCGATGGGGCCTGCGGGCCCGGCGCCGGGGGCGTAGGGGTGCGCGCCGCCCGTGGAGCCCTCGGCGCCCGGCATACCGGTGGCCGGGCCGTTGGGGGTCCCGCCGGACGGGCCGCCGGGGCCGAAGGGGTGGCCGCCGGGGGAGCCCCCGGGCGTACCGCCCGAATCGCCGTGCGGCCCACCGCCGGACGGACCGGCGCCGGGCACTCCTCCGGAACCCGGGCCGCCCTGCCCCGTACGGGAAATGCCGCCGGAACTCCCGCTGGATCTCCCACCGGAACCCGCGTCGCCGCCCTCGCTCCCGCCCGACTGCTGGGCGGGGATGCGCTCAAGGGCCGCCGGGGACGCGGCGGACGGGTCGATGGGCTGGTCCTCCTGGGCGCGGGCCCGGCGGCGGCCGGTCGGGGACTTCTCCTCCTCGACGGGGCTCTCCAGGAACGCGTCCGTGGAGGCCCGCCGGGCGCGGCGGCGCCCCGAGCCGGTCGGCTGCTGGGGGGGAACCACGGCGATCTCGGCCGCGGCGGGCTCCGGAACCGAGCCCGCACCCTCCCCCAGCGGCACCTCCAGGACGTACGCGCTGCCGCTCATGCCCGGCACCTCGACCGTCTGGAGGACACCGCCGTGGGCGCGCACGATGCCCTGGACGATGGGCTTGTGGACCGGGTCGCCCCCGGCGTACGGCCCGCGCACCTCGATGCGGACGACCTCGCCGCGCACCGCCGCCGCGACGACGACCGTGGAGTCCATGTAGCCGCCGGCGGCGACCGGCGCGTTGCCCGTGGCGTCGACGCCCGCGACGTCCGCCACCAGGTGGGCGAGGGCCGTGGAGAGCCGCGCGGGGTCGATCTCGGCCTCGATCGGGGGCGCGTGGACGGCGAACTGGGCCCGGCCGGGCCCGATCAGGTCGACGGCGCCCTCGACGCCCGCCGCGACCACGGTCCCGACCAGCACCTTCGCCTTCTTCAGCTCCTCCGTACCGGAGTCGAGCCGCTGGAAGGCGAGGACGTTGTCGACGAGGGTGGTCATCCGGGCGTATCCGGCGGCCAGATGGTGCAGGACCTGGTTGGCCTCGGGCCACAGCTGGCCCGCGTCGTCCGCCGCCAGCGTGGACAGCTCGCGGCGCAGCTCGTCCAGCGGTCCGCGCAGCGAGCCGCCGAGCACCGAGAGCAGCTGCTGGTGGCGCGCGGACAGCGCGTCGTAGCGGGAGGTCTCGCGCTCCAGGACCTCCGCGTGCTTCTTGGCCTGCTCCTCGTACGGGCGGCGGTCGGTGAACGTCATCACCGCGCCGACCAGCAGGTCCCCGTCCCGTACCGGCGCGGTCGTCAGGTCGACGGGCACGCCCGCGCCGCTCTTCGTCCACAGCGTCTGACCGCGCACGCGGTGCTTGCGGCCGGACTTCAGCGTGTCGGCGAGCGGGCTCTCCTCGTACGGGAACGCCTCGCCGTCGGCGCGCGAGTGCAGCACCAGCGGGTGCAGCTCCTGGCCGCCGAGGTCGCTGGCGCGGTAGCCGAGGATCTGTGCGGCGGCCGGGTTGACCAGGACGACGCGGCCCTCGGTGTCGGTGCCGACGACGCCCTCCGCCGCCGCGCGCAGGATCATCTCGGTCTGCCGCTGCGAACGGGCCAGCTCGGCCTCGGTGTCGACGGTTCCGGAGAGGTCACGGACGACGATCATGAGGAGTTCGTCGCCGGAGTAGTGCGCGGCGCCGCTTCCGTAGGAGGAGGACGGCGAGGCGTACGCGTCGCGGCCGTCCTCCAGGTTGGCGCTGGTCACCTCGACGGGGAACTCGCTGCCGTCGGTGCGCCGGGCCACCATCCGGGTCGGCTTGGTGCGGCCCTGCTCGTCCTCGGTGTCGGGGCGGCGCATCGAGCCGGGGATGAGCTTGGAGTCGAAGGAGGGCAGCAGGTCGAGCACGCCCCGCCCCACGAGCCCGGTCCCCGGGGACTCGAACATCTCCAGGGCGATGGTGTTCGCGTTGACGACCGTGCCGTTGCAGTTGACGAGCACCAGCCCGTCCGGAAGGGCGTCAAGTATGGCTGCGAGGCGAGCAGCGCCTCGGGATGGCCTGCTGCTCACGACGACGCTTCCTCCCTGAACCACTGCACCTTGCGGCCTGTCACTGGGAGGGAGTCTAAAGGCAGGGGATGTGCGAGCGGCGGCGGATGAGGGGGAGCTCTCACCAATGTTCTGTGACCACGGCGTATGCCGGGAGATTGCGCCGACGGGGTGGGGCGCACCCGGCGCCCCTGCCGGGGCCGCGTGCTTCGGGCGCCCCGTCGGCGCGCTCACCGCGTGGCCGTCCCAGCCCTCACCGAACCTTCACCGGACACTCACCGGGCTCCGGGGAGGACCGGCACGAACGCGTCCCACCGCGCCATCTCGCAGCCGTCGTGCCGGTTGTACGTGGCGTCGACGGGCCGGCCGGCCCAGGTGCCGGTGACGCGGGCGGTGGAGTCGCCGCCGTAGATCATCGTGCACGTGGCCCTCGACGAGACGGGCGCGAACGGGTCCTTGCCCCAGGTGGTGAGCTTGTCGAGCCGGTCGCACGCCTGGAGGATCTGCGGGTGGTTGCCGCCCGCCGGGTGGCACTCCAGCTCGTACGTGCCGTCGGTCTCGCCGTTGTGCGCGACGGTGACCGTGAGGTGGTCGCGGTTGCCGCCGCCGCTGTCGAGGAGGGGGAGCGAGGGCAGCGGCAGGGGGGCGGCTAAGGCCGTGGGCGAGGCGGCGAGCGCGGCCGTGGCGGTGGTGGCGAGCGCGGTGACGACGAGGCGACGCAGCATGCGGGGCTCCACGGGGTGGACGAGGTGGGTCCGGCCCCACCGGGGTGAACGGTTTCGCCCTGCCTAACGCGCGGGGGCGCCGGGCGTTGCGCACGGGCTCGGGGGCCGCCCCAGGAGCCCGCGAATCATGGGTCGCCTAACGCTTTGCCCTGGCCCCCACCTGCCTAGTACCGTGGGGTGCGATTGGTGACGCGGAGCAAGGCTGTGTCATCATCTGCACGCACCACTCGCGCACGCGGGGGGTTGTGCTGGAGGCGTCGCCTAGTCCGGTCTATGGCGCCGCACTGCTAATGCGGTTTGGGTCTTAAAGCCCATCGAGGGTTCAAATCCCTCCGCCTCCGCCAGCTGAACCCGAAGCCCCGGCCCCACGGCCGGGGCTTCGGCCGTTTCCGGGCGGGTGCGGCCCTCATGGGTCCCTCATGGGTGGGCCCTAGGGCGCCGATCCGGTGACCCCGGTCACATTTCCCCTGTTACGGGCACATCGCGCTCGTCGGCCCCTCTCCCCCGTCCCAGCCCCCGCAGGGGCGTTTTCGCAGGTCAGGAGGGGTGTGGGCAATGGATTTCGCGTCACGGCGCAGGTCATGTAATGTTGTTCCCGCAACGCCGACCGGGAAGAAAAAAACCGGGAAGCAACGCAACAAGCACTCGTAGCTTAACGGATAGAGCATCTGACTACGGATCAGAAGGTTGCAGGTTCGAATCCTGCCGAGTGCACAGCCGAAAGGCCCCCCGGAGAGATCCGGGGGGCCTTTCTCGTATGTCCGGCCCCGGCCCGTTGTCAGTGGCCCCCGCTACCGTCGTAGACATGGCTGGGGTGTGGCGCAGTGGTGGGGTTCGGTGGGGGGAGGACGGACCTGGGCTGGTGTGGGTGGGGGAACGCGGGGAGCGGCGGGTCAGCCGGATCGGCTTCGGGGGTGACGTCGGGTTCCGGGTCGTGGGGGAGCGGAGATGCGTGGGGGCGCGGGGGAACGCCTGCCCCGGGGACGTGGTCGTGGCGCGGGGGAGTGCTCAGGCGCGGTGCGGTGAGTGCGCCCGGCTCGATCGGGTGCATTCCGTCGCCGCCGACGGGGTGCCCGACGACCCCCGGGTCTATCGCGTCTATCTGGCGTGGTTCGGGCCGGGGCTCGTCAAGGTCGGGATCACCGCCGAGGAGCGCGAGGGCGCGCGGCTGAGGGAGCAGGGGGCCGTCTGCTTCTCCTGGCTGGGGCGCGGGCCGCTGATGGCCGCCCGGCGGTGCGAGGAGCTGCTGCGGGCCGCGCTGGGGGTGCCCGACCGCGTCTCGTACGAGCAGAAGAGGGTCGTGCGGGCCACGCTTCCCGGACCCGATGCGCGCGCCGACGAGATACGGGACATGCACGCGCGGTCCGTCAGGCTCGGCGGGTGGCCCGAGTCCTTGGAGGCCGTGGCGTGCCGGGTCGTCGACCACGGGCGGCTGTTCGGGCTCGACGGGCTCGTGCCCGCGCACGGGGTGGTGCGCGAGCTGGCGCCCGACGGGGTCGTCGGCGGGCGCGTTCTCGCCGCCGCCGGGCCCGATCTGCATCTGGAGGCGGAGGGGCGCGTCGTGGTCCTGGACACGCGGCTCATGAGCGGGTGGGGGCTCGGGGCCGCGCCCGCCGGCGGGGGGAGCACCGTGCCCGTGCGGGCACTGCGGCCTCCTGACGTGCAGGATCAGCTCTTCTGAACCCGAAAGGGAGGCCCTCGGAACCCTCCGGGGATCCCTTTGGTCAAGACTTGGATCCCCTTTGGATCCCTTCGAGTAAGGGGTATGGACACGTTCACCGATGACAGCGGAGGGTGGGGCGCATGAGCGATCACCTTGTGGCCGGTATTGAACCGCCTTACTACGCCGTCGTGTTCACCTCCCTGCGCACCGAAGGCGACCGGGGGTACGGCGAGACCGCCGACCTCATGAAGCAGCTCGTCGAGGAGATACCGGGCTACCTCGGATACGAGAGCGCCCGCACCCCGGGCGGCCTCGGCATCACCGTCGGGTACTTCCGCGACGAGGACGCCATCGCCGCCTGGCGCTCCCGCCTGGAGCACCAGAGCGCGCAGAAGCGCGGCCGCGCCGAGTGGTACGAGAGCTACAGCGTCCACGTCGCCAAGGTCGAGCGGAGCTACAGCTTCCAGCGCGCGGCCGACAAGGACGGCCAGGACAAGGACGGCCAGAGCAAGGGCGGCCAGGGCAGTGTCGACCGCTGAGGCCGAGCTCGTGCGGGCCTTCTGGGCCCGCCTCGGGCTGCCCGGGCTCGTCGACGTGCACACGCACTTCATGCCCGACCGCGTCCTGAAGAAGGTCTGGGCGTACTTCGACTCGGCCGGGCCGCTCACCGGAGTGGAGTGGCCCATCGCGTACCGCGAGGAGGAGGAGCGGCGCATCGAGCTGCTCGCCGAGTTCGGCGTGACCGCCTTCACCGCGATGCTGTACCCGCACAAGGCGGACATGGCGCGGTGGCTCAACGGGTGGGCCGTCGACTTCGCGCGCCGCACCCCCGGCTGTCTGCACACCGCCACCTTCTTCCCGGAGGAGGGCGCGGGCGCGTACGTCGGGGAGGCGCTCGACGCCGGGGCGCGGGTCTTCAAGGCGCACGTCCAGGTGGGGGGTTACGACCCCAACGACCCCCTCCTGGACGCCGTGTGGGGCGCGCTCGCCGAGGCCGCCGTGCCCGTCGTCGTCCACTGCGGCTCCGGGCCCGCGCCCGGCAAGCACACCGGGCCCGAGCCCATCGGGCGCCTCCTGGCCCGGCACCCCCGGCTGCGGCTGATCGTGGCGCACCTGGGGATGCCGGAGTACGTCGACTTCATGGCGCTCGCCGACGCGTACGAGGGGGTCATGCTCGATACGACCATGGCGTTCACCGACTTCAGCGAGCGGTTCGCGCCCTTCCCGAAGGACGCGCTGCCCCGGCTGCGCGACCTCGGCGACCGGGTGCTGCTCGGGTCGGACTTCCCCAACATCCCGTACGGCTACCTCCACCAGCTCGAAGCGCTCGAACGGCTCGGGCTCGGCGACGACTGGCTGCGGGGCGTCTGCCACGGCAACGGCGCCCGGCTCTTGGGCCTCCCGGACGGCCTTCCGGGCTCCGGCCGCTGAGCGGGGCACCGCCCTTTCTCAGGAAATTCACAGGAACGCGCAAGGACGTTCTCAGGGGGCGCTCACAGGGTGGTGGGCATGACCACCACCTCCCCGCAGGGGCGTACCGAATTGCTGAGGCCGGACGGGACCGCCGTCCGGGTGCTCGTCGTGGACGACGAGGCGGCGCTCAGCGAGCTGCTGTCCATGGCGCTGCGTTACGAGGGGTGGGAGGTGCGCAGCGCCGGGGACGGGGCCGGTGCGGTGCGGGCCGCCCGGGAGTTCCGCCCCGACGCGGTCATCCTCGACATCATGCTGCCCGACATGGACGGGCTCGCGGTGCTGGGGCGGCTGCGCCGTGAACTGCCGGACGTGCCCGTGCTGTTCCTCACCGCCAAGGACGCGGTCGAGGACCGGATCGCGGGGCTCACCGCCGGCGGCGACGACTACGTCACCAAGCCGTTCTCGCTCGAAGAGGTCGTGGCCCGGCTGCGCGGGCTGATCCGCCGCTCCGGCAGCGCGACCGTCCGCAGCGAGTCGCTGCTCGTCGTCGGCGACCTCACGCTCGACGAGGACAGCCACGACGTGACCCGGGACGGGGTGAACATCCACCTCACCGCCACCGAGTTCGAGCTGCTGCGCTATCTGATGCGCAACCCGCGCCGGGTGCTCAGCAAGGCGCAGATCCTCGACCGGGTCTGGTCGTACGACTTCGGCGGCCAGGCCAACGTCGTGGAGCTGTACATCTCGTATCTGCGGCGGAAGATCGACGCGGGCCGGTCGCCGATGATCCACACCCGGCGCGGGGCCGGGTACCTCATCAAGCCCGGCGAGTGAGCCGTATGCGTCCCCGGCGCACGCCGAGGCGGCCGCGCCGGTGGACGCTGCGGACCCGGCTCGTCGTCTCGGCCGTCGCGCTGATCGCGGTCGTCGCGGCCGTGATCGGCACGGTCACGGTCATCGGGATGCGCTCCAACCTCCAGCGGCAGCTGGACGACTCGCTGCGGCCCGCCGTCGAGCGCACCCGCCACCTCGGGCCCGCCGACCTCTCCACGGACTTCGTCTCCGCGCCCGGCCAGCCGTTCGGCACGGTCGGGCTGCGCACCGGCCCCGACGGGCGGCCCGCCGCCGGGGCCACCAGCGTCCGGGGCGAGCCCGGCTCGTCGCCCCGGGGCAACCAGCAGCCCCTCACCGCCGACCAGACCGCCGCGCTGGCGGCGGTGCCCAAGGACGGGCACATCCACACCGTGTCGGTGCCGGGCCTCGGCTCGTACCGGGCGCAGTGGGCGATGGACGGTTCGGCCCTGGTCGGATTCCCGCTCAAGGACGTCGAGTCGACCGTCGACAAGCTGGTGCTCGTCATCGTGTGGGTGACGGCCGCAGGTCTGGTCGCCGCAGGGATCGCGGGCGCCGCCATCGTCGGCGTGGCGCTCCGCCCGTTGCGCCGGGTCGCCGCGACGGCCACCCGGGTCTCCGAACTGCCGCTCCACAGCGGCGAGGTGGCCCTGCACGAGCGCGTCCCGGACGCCGAGGCCGACCCGCGCACCGAGGTCGGACAGGTCGGCGCGGCGCTCAACCGGATGCTGGGGCACGTCGGTTCCGCGCTGGCCGCGCGGCAGGAGAGCGAGACGCGCGTACGGCAGTTCGTCGCCGACGCCAGCCATGAGCTGCGCACCCCGCTCGCCTCCATTCGCGGGTACGCCGAGCTCACCCGGCGCGGCACCGAGGAGGTCGGGCCCGCGACCCGCCACGCGCTCGGGCGCGTCGAGGCGGAGGCCCAGCGGATGACCGGCCTGGTGGAGGATCTGCTGCTGCTCGCACGGCTCGACGCCGGACGCCCGCTCTCGTACGAGAGCACTGATCTGTCGCCGTTGGTCGTGGACGCGGTGAGCGACGCGCGGGCGGCCGGGCAGGGGCAGGTCTGGCGCCTCGAACTGCCCGACGGACTGGCCGACGACCCCGTCACCGTGCACGGCGACCCCTCCCGCCTCCACCAGGTCCTCGTCAACCTCCTCGGCAACGCCCGCACCCACACGCCCCCCGGCACCACCGTCACCGCGCGCGTGGCGCGCCGGGGCGCGTGGGCCGTGCTCGAAGTCGAGGACGACGGCCCGGGAATCCCGCCCGACCTGCTGCCGCACGTCTTCGAGCGGTTCGCGCGCGGCGACGCCTCCCGCTCCCGGGCGCACGGCTCGACCGGGCTCGGGCTCGCCATCGTGCACGCGGTCGTCTCCGCGCACGGCGGCGGCGTCACGGTCCGCTCGGCCCCGGGCAGCACGGTCTTCGGCGTCCACCTGCCCGCGACGGCCCCGGCCCGGCCCGCGCTCCCCCACCACTCACAGCCTGACCACAGTCGCACCACACAGGTGTGACAGCGGCCCTCGCGAGGGTCGGTGGCATGCGAACCGACATCTCCTTGGGCACCCTGCCGGCACGGGAGCACCTGCCCGTCGGTGCGGCGGGCGGGCCCGTACTCGACGTGGTGGTCCCCGTCTACAACGAGGAGCGGGACCTGGAGCCGTGCGTGCGCCGGCTCAGCGAGCACCTCGCACGCACCTTCCCGTACGCGTTCCGGATCACCGTCGCCGACAACGCCTCCACCGACCGTACGCCCGAGGTCGCGGCGCGCCTGGCCCGCGAGATCGCGGGTGTGCGCCACGTCCGGCTGGAGCAGAAGGGGCGCGGGCGGGCGCTGCGGACCGTGTGGTCGGCCTCGGACGCGCCCGTGCTCGCGTACATGGACGTCGACCTCTCGACCGATCTGAACGCGCTGCTCCCGCTGGTCGCCCCGCTGATCTCCGGCCACTCCGACCTCGCGATCGGCTCCCGGCTCAGCCGGGCCTCGCGCGTGGTGCGCGGGCCCAAGCGCGAGTTCATCTCCCGCGCGTACAACCTGATCCTCAAGTCGTCGCTCGCGGCGCGCTTCTCGGACGCCCAGTGCGGGTTCAAGGCGATACGCCGGGACGTGGCCGAGCGGCTGCTGCCGATGGTCGAGGACACCGGCTGGTTCTTCGACACCGAGCTGCTCGTGCTCGCCGAGCGGGCCGGGCTGCGCATCCACGAGGTGCCGGTGGACTGGGTCGACGACCCGGACTCGACCGTCCACCTCGTGCGGACGGCGACCGACGACCTCAAGGGCGTGTGGCGGGTCGGGCGCGCCCTCGCGGTCGGCGCGCTCCCCCTGGACCGGCTCGCGCGCCCGTTCGGCGACGACCCGCGCGACCGGGCGATCAGCGGCGTACCGGGCGGCCTCGCCCGCCAGCTCGTCGGCTTCTGCGTGATCGGCGCGCTCTCCACCCTCTTCTACCTCGGCCTCTACTCCCTCTTCCGGACCGGCACCGGGCCCCAAGTGGCCAACGCCGCCGCCCTGCTGGTGTCCGCCGTCGCCAACACCGCGGCGAACCGGAGGCTCACCTTCGGCGTACGGGGACGGGACCGCGCGATGCGCCACCAGGCGCAGGGGCTCGTCGTGTTCGCGATCGGGCTCGCCCTCACCAGCGGCTCGCTGGCGGCCCTGGGCGCCGCGAACGGCGACCCCTCGCACTCCACCGAGGTGGCGGTCCTGGTGGCGGCCAACCTGGCGGCCACCGTGCTGCGCTTCCTGCTCTTCCGCGCCTGGGTCTTCCCGGACCGCGCCACCACGTCGACCTCCCACCCGAAGGACGCCCCCCGATGACCACGACCTCGTACCCGGCCCGCCCCCACGAAGGCGGCGCTCACCAGGGGGTCGCCGCGGGCCGCCTGTGGCGCGGCCGCACCACCGACCCGGTCTGGGTGCGCCCCGCCTTCCTCGGCCTCCTCCTGCTCACCCTCCTCACGTACCTCTGGAACCTCAGCGCTTCCGGGTACGCCAACTCCTTCTACTCGGCGGCCGTCCAGGCGGGCGGCGAGAGCTGGAAGGCGATGTTCTTCGGCTCGCTGGACTCCGCCAACGCCATCACCGTCGACAAGCCCCCGGCCGCGCTGTGGCCGATGGCGCTGTCGGTACGGCTCTTCGGCCTCGGCTCCTGGCAGATCCTGCTGCCCGAGGTGCTGATGGGCATCGGCACGGTGGCGGTGCTGTACGCGGCGGTGCGGCGCCGGTTCAGCCCGGCGGCGGGTCTGATAGCGGGCGCGGTGCTCGCGCTCACCCCGGTCGCCGCGCTGATGTTCCGCTTCAACAACCCGGACGCGCTGCTCGCCCTGCTGATGACCGTGACCGTCTACTGCGTGCTGCGCGCGCTGGAGGGCGCGCGGACGAAGTGGCTGGTGTGGGCGGGCGTCGCCGTCGGCATCGCGTTCCTGACGAAGACCCTCCAGGCGTTCCTGATCCTGCCGCCGCTGGCCGTGCTGTACGCGGTGTGCGCGCCCACGACCGTACGCAAGCGCCTCGGCCAGCTCGCCCTGTCCGGGCTCGCGACGGTGGTCTCGGGCGGCTGGTGGGTGGCGGTCGTGGAGCTGTGGCCCGCGTCCTCGCGCCCGTACATCGGCGGCTCGCAGAACAACTCCTTCCTGGAGCTGACCTTCGGCTACAACGGCCTCGGCCGGATCAACGGCGACGAGACCGGCAGCGTGGGCGGTGGCGGCGGCCGGGGAGGCGGCGGCTGGGGCACGACGGGCCTGGACCGGATGTTCGGCGCCGAGGTGGGCAGCCAGATCTCCTGGCTGCTGCCCGCCGCGCTGCTGCTGCTGGTCGCCGGCCTGGTGGTCACCTGGCGGGGCAAGCGCACCGACACGGCCCGGGCGGCGTTCCTGGCCTGGGGCGGGGCGCTGCTGATGGCCGCCGGGATCTTCAGCTTCATGGCGGGGATCTTCCACCAGTACTACACGGTCGCCCTCGCCCCCTACATCGCCGCGCTGGTCGGCATGGGCGCGACCGTGCTGTGGGAGGAGCGGACCCGGCTCGCGGCGGCCGCGACGCTGGGCGCGTCGGTGGCGTTGACGGCCTGGTGGTCGTACGTGCTGCTCGGCCGCACGCCCGACTATCTGCCGTGGCTGCGGTGGGCGGTGGTGCTCGGCGGTCTGGCGGCGGCGGCCGGGCTCGCGCTCGCGGGACGGCTCGACCGGCGCCTCGCCCTCGGCGCGGCCGGGGTGGGGCTCGTGGCGTCGCTGGCCGGGCCGTTCGCGTACACGGTGAGCACGCTCCAGACCGGGCACACGGGCTCGATCGTCACGGCGGGTCCGGCGGGCGCGTCCATGGGCGGCGGGCCGGGCGGGGGGCGGATGCGGGGCGGTCCGGGCGGTGAGTTCGCGGCTCCGGGCGGGCGGCCCGCGCAGGCGGGTCAGGGACCTCAGGGCGGGATGATTCCGCCCGGCGGCGCCCCGCAGAGCGGGCGGAACGGGCTGCCGTCCCAGCTTCCCGACGGCGGGCAGTTCCCTGGCGGCATGGGCGGCGAGCGCGGCGGACCCGGCGGCATGGGCGGGCTGCTCAACGGCGCCCAGGTGAGCGCCCGGGCGAAGTCCCTGCTCAAGACGGATGGCGACCGGTTCACCTGGGTCGCGGCGGCCGTCGGCTCGCAGAACGCGGCCAGCTACCAACTGGCCACCGAGAAGCCGGTGATGGCGATCGGCGGCTTCAACGGCAGCGACCCGTCGCCGACGCTCGCGCAGTTCAAGGAGTACGTGGCCGAAGGGAAGATCCACTACTTCATCGCGGGAGGCGGGGGCGGTGGCGGAGGCGGCGGCATGATGGGCAGCCAGCGCGGCGGCACCTCGATCGCCACCTGGGTCGAGGCCACCTTCACCAAGGTGACCGTCGGCAGCGCCACCTTCTACGACCTGACGGCTCCCGCCAAGTAGCCGCCAAGTAGCGGCCGTCACTGGGGCGGTGGTCCGGGAACGCACCCGGACCACCGCCCTTCCGTATGCGCCGGGGAAATAGGCTTTACACCGTACAAGGCGCTCCTTTACGGTGTACGACAACGTCCCCATACGCTGTACAACTCCTCAAGGAGCCCGCATGACGGCCACGGCCGCCGACACATCGGCCACCCCCACAGGACACCCGCAGCGCTGGCTGATCCTGGGTGTCATCTGCCTGGCCCAGCTCACCGTGCTGCTCGACAACACCGTGCTGAACGTCGCGATCCCCTCCCTGACCACGTCGATCGACGCCTCGTCGGCGGACATCCAGTGGATGATCAACGCGTACTCGCTCGTCCAGTCCGGACTGCTGCTCACCGCGGGCAGCGCGTCCGACCGCTACGGCCGCAAGAAGATGCTGGCGGCCGGGCTCGCGCTGTTCGGCATCGGCTCGCTGGCGGCCGGACTCTCCCAGAGCGCCGGGCAGTTGATCGCCGCGCGCGCCGGGATGGGCGTCGGCGGCGCGCTCCTGATGACCACCACGCTCGCCGTCGTCGTGCAGATATTCGACAACGAGGAGCGGGTGAAGGCGATCGGGCTGTGGGCCACGGTCAACTCCCTCGGCTTCGCCGCCGGGCCGCTGATCGGCGGTCTGATGCTCGACCACTTCTGGTGGGGCTCGATCTTCCTGATCAACATCCCGGTCGCGGCGCTCGGCCTGGTGGCCGTGCTCGTCCTGGTCCCCGAGTCGAAGAACCCGCTGGGCGACCGGCCGGACCTGCTCGGCGCGCTGCTCTCCACGGTCGGTATGACCGGAGTGGTGTACGCGATCATCTCGGGCCCGGGCCACGGCTGGACGTCGGCGCACGTGCTGGTCTCGGCCGCGGTGGGCCTGGCCTTCCTGGCCGCGTTCGCCCGCTGGGAGCTGTCCATCCCGTACCCGATGCTGGACATGCACTTCTTCCGGAACCAGAAGTTCACGGGCGCGGTCGCGGGCTCGATCCTGGTCGCCTTCGGCATGGGCGGCTCGCTGTTCCTGCTGACCCAGCACCTCCAGTTCGTGCTCGGATACGGGCCGTTGGAGGCGGGGCTGCGGATCGCGCCGCTGGCGCTGAGCGTGATCGTGCTGAACGTGGCGGGCGTGGGCGCGCGGCTGCTGCCCAAGCTGGGCACGCCGAAGACGATCGCGGTGGGCATGGCGGCGAACGCCACCGGGCTCGCGGCGATCGCGCTGCTCGGCGGCGAGCACTACAGCGGGATGCTGCTCGGTCTCGTGGTGATGGGCGCGGGCATCGCCGTCTCGATGCCGGCCATGGCCAACACCCTGATGAGCGCGATCCCGCCGGAGAAGGCGGGCGTGGGCGCGGGCGTCAACGGCACGCTGGCGGAGTTCGGCAACGGGCTCGGCGTGGCCGTGCTCGGCGCGGTCCTCAACTCGCGCTTCGCGGCGCTGGTCCCGTCCGTGGTGGGCGCGGCCTCGCTCCCGGCGGCGCTGGCGGCCGCGGGCGACGACTCCGAGCGCTCCCGGATCTCGGACGCGTTCGCCTCCGGCCTGGAGACCAGTCAGCTGGTCGGGGCGGTGGCGGTGCTGGCGGGAGGCCTGCTCGCGGCGGCGCTGCTGGCCCGGGCGGAGCGTGCCGACACGACGGTGGAGCCTGTGCCGGCGGCATAGCATCTACGGGGCGGACGGCAGCATTCCGCTGTGCCGTGCCTGCCGTGCCGCCCCACTTCGACTACCGCCGCAGGAAACGCCGTACGACTGTCATACGTATACGTACAGACAGTCCGACGACCCACGAGGAGGGCACGCCATGGTGTCGGCAGCCGACCGCGCGAAGAATCCGACGCGTACCAGCGTGTGGCTGGAGAGCGGCAAACCGGCGGGCCGCGCCCGCCGGAGCGACCAGCCGGCGTCCGCGAGCTCCCTCGACCGGGACAGGATCATCGCGGAGTCGGTGCGCCTGCTGGACGCGGAGGGCCCGGCGAAGTTCTCCATGCGCCGCCTGGCGGGCGAGCTCGGGGTCACGGCGATGTCGCTGTACTGGTACGTGGACACCAAGGACGACCTCCTGGAACTCGCCCTGGACTCGGTGTTCGGGGAGCTGCGGGTGCCGGACGTGGAGGGCGCCGGGGCGGACGCGGACTGGCGGGACCAGCTGCGCGAACTCGCCGTCAGCTACCGCTCGGTCATGGTCCGCCACCCCTGGGTGTCGCCGCTGGTCGGCCGCTACCTCAACATCGGCCCGAACTCGATGGAGTTCGCGGCCGCCGCCCAGAAGATCCTCAGCCGCTCCGGCCTGCCCGCCCACGGCGTGACCGGCGGCCTCTCCGCGGTCTTCCAGTTCGTCTACGGCTTCGGCACGATCGAGGGCCACTTCGTCGCCCGCTGCGCGGAGGCCGGCGTCACCCAGGACGAGTACTTCGCCCAGGCCATGGGCGCCCTCCGCGAACGCCCCGGCTTCCACGAGGCGATGGACCTCGCGGAGGAACTGATGGAGGCGCGGGGCGGGGACACGGTGGAGGAGATGCGGGAGCGGGATTTTGTGTTTGCGTTGGATATTTTGATTGCGGGGATTGAGGCGAAGCGGGCGGTTTGACGGGGGGTTTGAGCCCCCACCCCGCCCCTTCCCCCTGTTGACATTTGCGGCTCCGCCGCGCGGCCTCCGGGTGGGGGCCGGGCCCCCTCAGGCGCCCGTCCGTGCCACGACACAGACGTACTCGGGAGGTTGAACTCCCCCATTGCTCGGGAAGTCGAGGACGGCCGGGTAGGTCAGCCTGGTGTCCGGGTACGACCCCGTGCAGTCCTGGGGGCTGTCGCTGAAAATGGAAGTTCCATCCATCTGGATTGCCTGACCGTTTGCGCCCACCAGGCTGGCGCCACATTGGTAGCCAGGTGCGTTCATGAGGAGAGCGGCGTCCCTTCCGGTGCCGTCGTCGCTGCCCGTCCACGCGAGGCAGTAGCTGGAGCCGGGGTCGCCGCCGGTGGGCGGCTGCGAGATGACGTGAATGGCCTGGAGCGGTGCTCGGCCCCCGCACACCCCGTCGATGTCGGCCAGATGCCAAGGTGCGCCCGTGACGCAGATATCAGCCTTCGATTTGCAGGCGGTGGGACCGTCGGGGGTCTTGTACGTCACCGGTAGGCAAGACGGCTCTCTGGCGGCCGAGTGAGACCGCGCTGTGGTGGGAGGGGCGACGGCGGTCTTCGCCCGCTCAGGTCCTGGAGCGCTGTGGGCTGCATCCGGGCGTGCTTCTGGACCGGCCACAGGGTCGGGCACCGTCGGCTGGCGCAGGAGGACGGCCACGCAGGCGCCGATGATGGCGGAGACGGCTGTTCCGGCCACCATGGCCATCCAGGGGAATCGCGGACGCGGAGTGTCACGGATGACAGGGATGTTCTCCAGCGTGTCCCCGTTGTGGAAAGCAAGCACTTCATCTGGACGCGGCGGTCTTTGTGGCGGCTGCTGCATGCTTAAGGTCCCCCTCGGCTGCTCCGCGTGACGGACACCGTAGGGCACCTGGATCGCAGGTGTGGCGGACTTGCTTACTCAGGCCCCGACAGCAGCCGCCACAGAGGCGCCGAGTACTGCTCCGGGCGGCTGCTGATCAGGAGTTGGCGCAACTCGTCGCGCTGGGTGCCGTTGAGGTTCAGGGACTCGGTGAGGTGGCGAAACGTCGTGTGGGTGGCTCCGCGGGAGTGGGCCTTCGCCTCGAACTCGGCGACTGGGCGGCCCGGAGGGGCGCGTCTAGGGGCGCGGGGAACTGCGCGACCAGCCCACCACTCACCCGCAGACGAACCCCGGGCAAAAAGCGGGGCGGCAGGCCGTCCCCTGCCTGCCGCCCCTTTCGGGTGCCTCCGCTTGGGGCACCCGAGTCTGGTTAGTTCGCCGCCTTCAGCGCCTTCGGCGTCTCAGAGGTTCGCGACGACTTCAGCGCTACCTCCTTGATGAACAGCGTCACGAAGAAGGCGAGCAGGGCGCACGGGGCCGCGTAGAGGAAGACGTCGGCCACGCCGTGGCCGTACGCGCTCTCCATCACCGTGCGCAGCGGCGCCGGGAGCTTGTCCAGGTCGGGGATGCCGCCGCCGCCCGCGCCCAGGCCCGCCGCCTGCGGGCCGAGGTCGGCCAGGCCGTCCTTGACGTAGTGCGTGACCCGGTTCGCCATCACCGCGCCCAGCGCGGACACGCCCACCGCGCCGCCCAGCGAACGGAAGAACGTCACCACGGACGACGCCGAGCCGAGGTCGGCCGCCGAGACCTGGTTCTGCGTGCAGAGCACCAGGTTCTGCATCATCATGCCGATGCCGAGGCCCATCAGCGCCATGTAGATCGCGAGCTGCCAGTACGCCGTGTCGTACCGCATCGTGCCGAGCAGCGCGAGACCCGCCGTGACCAGGACGCCACCGCTCACCAGCCACGCCTTCCAGCGGCCGGTCTTGGTGATGACCTGGCCGGAGACCGTGGAGGCGATGAACAGGCCGCCGATCATCGGGATCGTCAGGACGCCGGACATCGTCGGGGACTCGCCGCGCGCCAGCTGGAAGTACTGGCTGAAGAACACCGTTCCGGAGAACATCGCCACGCCCACGAAGAGCGACGCCAGCGAGGCGAGCGTGATCGTGCGGTTGCGGAACAGCCGCAGCGGGATGATCGGCTCGGCCGCCTTCGACTCCACGTACACGAAGACCGCGCCCAGCAGCACCGAGCCGCCGACCATCGCCGCCGTCTGCCAGGAGATCCAGTCGTACTTGTCGCCCGCGAACGTCACCCACACCAGCAGCAGCGACACCGCCGCGCTGATGAAGAACGCGCCCGCCCAGTCGACCTTCACCTCGCGCTTCACGACCGGGAGCTTCAGGGTCTTCTGCAGGACGATGAGCGCGATCACCGCGAACGGGACGCCCACGTAGAAGCACCAGCGCCAGCCCAGCCAGTCCGTGTCCGTGATCACGCCGCCGAGCAGCGGGCCGCCGACCGTCGCGACCGCGAACGTGGCACCGAGGTAGCCGCTGTACCGGCCGCGCTCACGCGGCGCGATCATCGCGGCCATGATGATCTGGGCGAGCGCCGAGAGGCCGCCGACGCCGATGCCCTGGACGACGCGGCAGGCGATCAGCATGCCCGCGTTCTGGGAGAGCCCGGCTATCACCGAACCGCTGACGTAGATCACCAGGGCTATCTGGACCAGCAGCTTCTTGCTGAACAGGTCGGAGAGCTTGCCCCACAGCGGCGTGGTCGCGGTCATCGCCAGCAGCGAGGCCGTGACCACCCAGGTGTACGCGGACTGGCCGCCGCCCAGGTCGCCGATGATCTGCGGCAGGGCGTTGGAGACGATCGTCGAGGACAGGATGGCGACGAACATGCCGAGCAGCAGCCCGGACAGCGCCTCCATGATCTGCCGGTGAGTCATCGGCGCGCCGCCGTCGGAGGGGTGCCCTCCGTGGGCGGCGCGGCCGTCCCGCACACCGGCCGGTGTGGATGTAGCCATGAACTTCCTTCTCCTCTAAGCCTGTTGGGTGGCGGGTGTACGGGCGAGGGGCTCCTCGCGGCAGTCGAAGCTCTCTCTGAGCCGCGCGAGCATGACGTTCAGCTGCCCGACCTCCTCGTCGGACCAGTCGCGCAGGGTCCGGGCGAACATCTGGGCGGTGCGCCGCCCGAGCTCGTCGAGCATGGCGCGGCCGGCGGGGGTGAGCCGCAGGATCCGCGACCGCTTGTCCAGCGGGTCGGGATCGCGCTCGATCCAGCCGCGCGCGGCCACGTGCGCGACATGACGGCTCGTCACCGACATGTCCACATCGAGGAGTTCGGCGAGCCTGCTGATCCGCATCTCGCCGTGGCGGCCGAGGAGGGTGAGTACGGCGGCGGACCCGGCGGGGCACTCGGCCGGCAGGATCCGGCCGAGCCCGCGCTTGACGGCCCCGATGGCGCTGAGCTGCCGGGCCAACTCCTCGTAGTGGCTCTGCGCGGCCATCGAGCCCTCCTCGTGAGATTCCGGAGTGCCGGAGTTCCTGAGATTCCTTGATCTCGTTGCTTAGGGCAACCATAGGAGTGTAGGAGTGATTGGTTGCTGAAGGCAAGTGAATGGGGGCGAGGAGGGGTAAAGTGCAGGCAAAGTGTTCGCATGTGGGAAGTCAATACGCAGGTGGGAGCGGGTGGTGGGCCCCGCTCGCGGTGTGCGTACACCGTGAGCGTGTCGTGTGCGTGCCCGGGCGCGCGGGGGCGGGGGTTGGGCGGAACCCGGGACTTCGCTAGGGTCCCGTCCATGGCACACAACACCCCGGGCCCCGAGGGCAACTACGACCCCGCGGGCAGCACGCAGATGTTCCGCGCCTTCGTCGACGAGGGCGCGCCGCAGGGCCGCCAGGCGGCGACCCCGGCGGCGGCGCCGGCCGGTCCGCGCGTCGGCCTGATCGTGGGCATCGTCGTCGTACTCGCCGTCCTCGCGGGCGTCGCCTGGCTCGCGCTGGGCTGACCCCTCCCGTACGTCTCGTACGTACCTCTCGTACGTCTTGTCGAGACCCGTTTCGTCAGCGCCAGTCGGCGGTGACGGAGCGGGTCTCGATGTGCATTCCCAGCGGTACGCGCCAGGCGTCGAGGCAGACGGTGTACGTACGTGTCGTGGCGGTGCGGGCGGGTACGGGGGCGAGGGGCTGGGTGGTCGTGATCGTCGCCCAGTCGACGCCTAGCAGGCCGATGACGTGGGTGGCGAAGGTGAGCGTGCCCGGTGTGGTCGCTGTGCCGCCGGTGTTGCGGAGGGGGAGGGTGACGGATTCGCAGCGGCGGGTGGGGGTGGGGGTTCGGGTGGGGGTGCCTAGGGTCAGGGCGGCGGGGGTGGGGCTGCCGCCCGGGGTGCCTGTGCCGCCGGTCGTGGTGGGGCCGCCTGTGGTTCCGCCGCCGCCCGTGCTGGCTCCGCCGCCGGATGTGCTTCCGCCGCTCGCCGAGCCGCCGCCGCTTCCGCCTGCGGCGCTACCGCTGCCGGGCGTGCCTGTGCCGCCACCTGTGGTTCCACTTCCGGCCGAGCCGCCTCCGCCTGCGGCTGAACCTGTGCCGCCCGTGGTTCCTGTGCCGCCGCTGGCCGCGCCTGCGCCGCCTGCGCTGTCCGTCCCGCCGCCGCTGTGGGCATTCGTGCCGCTTGGGGCTGGGGGTCTCCCCTGCTCATTAAGAGCTTGGGGGAGGGTGGGCACGCGGCCTCCCCCGTCCCGCCGGGCTGCCCTCCCCCCGTCCAGCGGAACCAGCTCCACCTTGCCGTGAGGCGGCACCGCCTTGCCCGACGGGGCCTGCTCGCCCACGGCCACGTACGGCTTGCCGCCCTCCCCGCCGCAGGCGGCCACCGTGCCGCCCAGCGCGAGCGTGGCGGCCGCCGATACGCCGATCAACGCAGCACGTCGCATCGCGCCAGTGTTGCTGACGCACCATCAATTGTGAACCCCGGAACGGGGCTGAGGCGGGGGAGGGGGCGTGCCCAGCACTGAAAGGGTGCCGCTGCGCCCACCCTCCCCCAAGCTCTTAATGAGCAGGGGGGACCCCCAGCCCCAAGCGGCACGACTGCCCGCAGCTAGGGGGGAGGGGAGCGGAGGCCCGCCGGACCGTGCCCCGCGCGGAGGCGCCGAGGCAGCGTGGTGTCTGCGGTGGCGCAGCCAAGGCCGCGCCCCGCGCGAAAGCGGGCAGGCGGGGGTCCGGCCCCCGCCCCCTAGTCCGCGATCAAGCCCTCCCGTAGCTGCGCCAGCGTCCGCGTGAGCAGGCGCGACACGTGCATCTGGGAGATGCCGACCTCCTCGCCGATTTGGGACTGGGTCATGTTCGCGAAGAAGCGGAGCATGATGATCTGGCGTTCGCGGGGCGGGAGTTTGGCCAGGAGGGGCTTGAGGGACTCGCGGTATTCCACGCCCTCCAGCGCCGCGTCCTCGTAGCCGAGGCGGTCCGCCAGCGAGCCCTCGCCGCCGTCGTCCTCGGGGGACGGGGAGTCGAGAGAGGAGGCCGTGTACGCGTTGCCGACCGCGAGGCCGTCCACCACGTCCTCTTCGGAGACGCCGAGGACCGCCGCCAGCTCCGGGACGGTCGGCGAGCGGTCCAGCTTCTGGGCCAGTTCGTCGCTCGCCTTGGTCAGGGCCAGGCGGAGCTCCTGGAGGCGGCGCGGGACCCGCACCGACCAGCTCGTGTCGCGGAAGAAGCGCTTGATCTCCCCGACCACCGTCGGCATCGCGAACGTCGGGAACTCCACGCCCCGTTCGCAGTCGAACCGGTCGATCGCCTTGATCAGGCCGATCGTGCCGACCTGGACGATGTCCTCCATCGGCTCGTTGCGGGAGCGGAAGCGGGCCGCCGCGTACCGCACCAGCGGCAGGTTCAGCTCGATCAGGGTGTCGCGTACGTACGTACGCTCCGGGCTCTCCGCGCTGCCCAGCGCGGCCAGCCGCAGGAACAGGGAACGGGAGAGCGTGCGGGTGTCCAGCGGTTCGTGGGACCCAGAAGATCCCGTGGACCCCGTCGCCTCCCGCCGCGGGGCGGCGATGGAGACCGCCGGGGCGGCGGTGTCGAGCGCCTCGGGGGAGCCGGGCACGGCACGGCTGTCGATGGCTTCCGAGCTCTCGCGCACATCGGGCGCGGGCACGCTCTTCATGAGCGTGAGCACCTGCACCTTCGAGCTGCCCTGTTCTGCGGACATGCCACCCCCTTGAGGTCGCGGACGGTCGCGGTGGCCACGACCATCGGAGGAACGCAGCCTCCACCTGAATACCGGAGGCGGAGCTGCGGCAAACGCGGTTCCAGCAGAATGTCACATGTCGGCAACACGCTGTAGTGACATGTCGACAAGTCACAGGTGGATCCGTGCAGTTAACAAGGGGTGTGCCGGTTTTGCCGCCGGATTGTTCACCCGGACGTGGATCACTCGATCCGGTTACGCCTCGATTCGATTTGCGGATCGAAGCCGCGCGAAGCTCCTGGCCAGCAGCCTGGACACATGCATCTGGGACACGCCCAGCTCCTGGCTGATCTGGGACTGCGTCAGATTGCTGTAGTAGCGGAGCATCAGGATCCGCTGCTCGCGTTCGGGCAGTTGTACGAGGAGGTGGCGGACCAGATCGCGGTGCTCGACCCCGGCGAGCGCCGGGTCCTCGTAGCCGAGCCGGTCGAGCAGGCCCGGCAGGCCGTCGCCCTCCTGGGCCGCTTCCAGGGAGGTCGCGTGGTACGAGCGGCCGGCCTCGATGCAGGCGAGCACCTCGTCCTCGCCGATCTTCAGCCGGTCGGCGATCTCGGCGGTGGTCGGCGAACGTCCGTGAAGGGTCGTCAGGTCCTCGGTGGCGCCGTTCACTTGGACCCAGAGCTCGTGGAGCCGACGCGGGACGTGCACGGTGCGCACGTTGTCGCGGAAGTACCGCTTGATCTCGCCCACCACCGTCGGCATGGCGAAGGTCGGGAACTGCACCCCGCGCTCCGGGTCGAACCGGTCGATCGCGTTGATCAGCCCGATCGTGCCGACCTGGACCACGTCCTCCATCGGTTCGTTGCGGGAGCGGAAGCGGGCCGCCGCGTACCGCACCAGCGGCAGGTTCGCCTCGATCAGCGCCCCGCGCACCCGGTGGTGCTCCTCGGTGCCCGGTTGCAGGCCCTTGAGCTGCCCGAAGAGGACCTGGGTGAGCGCCCGGGTGTCCGCGCCCCGGCTGCTGGTCCGTACGGGGGCCTGTGCGGGCGTCTGTACGGGCGTCTGTACGGACGACGCCTGCGCGGGTGCCTGTACGGGCGTCCGGTGGCTCTCGGGGGGCTCCTGGGGCTCGTTCTGGGGCGGCACTTGAGGTGCGGTACTGGCCGGCACGGTCAACGCCACCCCTTTGCGGTCACTGCGCGGTCAATGTCGTGGTCACAGTCGCGGTCAACTTCGGTCGAACCATCGTCGACTCATCCGTCAAAAGCGGTCATAGCATCACAAGACATGTCCACTGTGTGCAAGCACCGTATAACCACGTGTTGAGGGCAAGTTGGGCATTTGCCCCGCGCGACGCCCGCCCCCGGGCACGCGAAAGGCCCCGCACCACTCGGGTGCGGGGCCTCGCTGCGTACCGGCTCAGAACGGGTAGTCGGCGATCACCCACGTGGCGAACTCGCGCCACTGCGCGGCCGCCGCCTGGTGGGCCGGGTGTTCGAGGTAGCGCTTCAGCGCGTCCGCGTCCTCGACCGCCGAGTTGATGGCGAAGTCGTAGGCGATGGGCCGGTCGGTGATGTTCCAGGCGCACTCCCAGAACCTCAGCTCGGGGACGAGCCCGTCCAGCTCCTCGAACGCCTTCACCCCGGCGGCGACGCGCGCCTCGTCGCGCGCCACGCCTTCGTTGAGCTTGAAGAGGACCAGATGGCGGATCATGTGTGCTCCTTGCCGTACGTACGAGTCAGCGCCCTCGCCGATCGTACGAGCGGTCCCCCATGAATCAGCGATTCAGCGGACCAGCTCGGTCATGAACTGGCCGATCCCCTTCGCGGCGGAGGAGATCCCCTCGAACCCCGTCTGGACCATCCCCGCCGCCTCCACGGGCGAGGTGATGATCGTGTACAGCACGAAGACGACCGCGCAGTAGAGCAGGACCTTCTTCACGTCCACGTGCGTGCACCCTCCCCGGCTCCCCTGTGCGCTCGCGTGAGTCTAACCAACACCACTTCCGCCGTCCTCACCCCGTCTTTAAGGACCAAGGACCCCCGGATCGGGGCCCTTCGCCGGACGTTACGGACGTGACGCGGGAGCAGGATGGTTCCAGAGCCCAGCGGATCTGGCAGGAATCCGCGGGGCCGGAACAGGGCCTCACTGCGGGGTCCGCGCCGCGAGCTTCCCCCCTGAACGCGGCATGGACTTGCAGGCCCGTTCTCGTCGGGGGGAGCGGCTTGTCCCCCCGATGCCGCTCCCCCCGTCCCAGACGTGAGAGCCCCGGTCGTCCTCGACCGGGGCTTTCGCGTACCCGGCGGGCCCGTCCAGGCACGCAAGAAGGGCCCCGACGCTGTCGGGGCCCTTCTGAGAGCGGTAGCGGAGGGATTTGAACCCTCGGTGACTTGCGCCACACTCGCTTTCGAGGCGAGCTCCTTCGGCCGCTCGGACACGCTACCGAGAGAGAGCTTAGCCCAAGGTGGCCCGTGGTTTGAAATCCGTATGCGGCGACCGGGGTGAGACGTGGGTCACGACCGGGCCGTCGCCGCCTCCGCGTCCGGTCAGCGGTCCCGGAAGAAGGCCGTCAGCTGGCGGGAGCACTCGTCCTCAAGCACGCCCTGGATCACCTCGGGGCGGTGGTTGAGGCGCCGGTCGCGCACCAGGTCCCACAGGGACCCGGCCGCGCCCGCCTTCTCGTCGCGCGCCCCGTACACGACCCGTTCGACCCGGGACTGCACCAACGCGCCCGCGCACATGACGCACGGCTCCAGGGTCACCACGAGCGTGCAGCCGGTCAGCCTCCACTCGCCGGTCTTCCGCGCCGCCCGCCGGAGCGCGACGATCTCCGCGTGCCCCGTGGGGTCGCCGGTGATCTCGCGCTCGTTGTGGGCGGTGGCGAGCACCTCGCCGGCCGCGGACAGCACGACGGCGCCGACCGGCACGTCGCCGGCCAGCGCGGCCCGCCCGGCCTCCCCCAGGGCGGTGCGCATCGGCTCCGCCCAGGGGTCTCGTACGGGATCGTGCGCCACGGCCACTAGCGCACGGCCTCCAGCACCTCGGCCGCTCCCAGCGCGTCGGCGATCTCCACCAGCGCGTCCGAGTCGAGCGTGAGCAGCTGGCCCTCGCTCACGCCGAGGTCGGCGAGGATCGCGGTGTCCCCGAGCGGGCCCGCGGGCACCGGGTCGAGGGCGTCCACGGCTTCGTCGTCCGGGTCCTCCTGTTCGTCGAGGTCGCCGTCCTCCGTGCCGTCGAGGTCCAGCGCGTCCAGGTCGTCGGCGCTGTCGTCGGAGGCCGGATCGCGGCCGAGCAGTTCGTCGGTCAGGAGGATCTCTCCGTACGAGGAACGGGCGGCGGCTGCGGCGTTGGAGACGTAGATGCGCGGGTCCTCCTCGCCGTCCACGCGGACGACGCCGAACCAGACATCCTCCTGCTCGATGAAGACGAGCACCGTGTCGTCGGCCCCGTCGGCCGTGGCCTCCCGGGCCAGGTCGGCGAGGTCGGACAGGGTCTCCACATCGTCGAGCTCTGTGTCGCTCGCTTCCCACCCGTCTTCGGTGCGCGCGAGCAGTGCGGCGAAGTACACCGTGACTCTCCCACTGGTCATAGGCATGCCGGTTGGGGGTCCCCCCGGCCGTGGCTTCACTGGAATCGTTGCAGAAACAACGCCGTTGCGAGAGTTCTTCCGCGGTTGCGTTTCTCCGGTCGCCGCGCCGGCAGGATTCTCAGGTCACCAGCGGAAGGTTCGCATGCGCATGGCCTGGCGCATACGGGCCGCGCGGGCGCGGCGGGGCTGGACGCGGTCGCGCAGGGCCTTCGCCTCGTGCAGCTCGCGCAGGAACTGGGCACGCCGGCGGCGCCGCTCGGCGGGGGTCTCGGGCGGCGCGTCGTCCGTGCCGCCCGTGTCGTCCTGCCGGCCCGTGTCCTTGCCGGCGTCCTTCTTGGCCATGAGTGGGCACCGCCCCGGGGGTGTGTCGGTCCCTCGTCAGTCCCTCCCACCTTCCCTCGGGTGGGTGGTTTGATGCCAGCGCGGACGGCGCGGGCGGGCCGTTCGCCCGGTTACTGTGGGGTTATGCGTCTCCACGTCGTCGACCACCCCCTGGTCGCCCACAAGCTCACCACCCTGCGCGACAAGCGCACCGACTCCGCGACCTTCCGGCGCCTCGCCGACGAGCTGGTCACCCTGCTCGCGTACGAGGCCACGCGCGACGTGCGCACCGAGCAGGTCGACATCGAGACCCCGGTGACCCCGACGACGGGCGTGAAGCTGTCGTACCCGCGTCCACTGGTGGTCCCGATCCTGCGGGCGGGCCTCGGCATGCTGGACGGCATGGTCCGCCTGCTGCCGACCGCCGAGGTGGGCTTCCTGGGCATGATCCGCAACGAGGAGACCCTGGAGGCCTCCACGTACGCGACGCGCATGCCGGAGGACCTCTCGGGGCGCCAGGTGTACGTCCTGGACCCGATGCTGGCGACGGGCGGCACGCTGGTCGCGGCGATCAAGGAGCTCATCAAGCGCGGTGCGGACGACGTCACGGCGGTCGTCCTGCTCGCCGCGCCGGAGGGCGTCGAGGTCATGGAGCGCGAGCTCGCGGGCACGCCGGTCACTGTCGTGACGGCGTCTGTGGACGAGCGGCTCAATGAGCACGGGTACATCGTCCCGGGCCTGGGCGACGCGGGCGACCGCATGTACGGCTCGGCGGAGTAACCCCCTCCGGGGCTCCGCCCCGGCCCCCTGTTCGTCTGTGGCCCGGCGGGGGCTGGTCGCGCAGTTCCCCGCGCCCCTGAGATGCGCCCCTTCGGGGCGCCCAGGGGATTGCCGCGGAGCGGCATCTTTAGGGGCGCGGGGAACTGCGCGACCAGCCATCCACGGTCCGCAGACGAACGCGAAGCGAGGTGCAGGGGCCGCAGGCCCGCCCCCACCCACCCCCGGAGGGTTTAGGGAAGGGGCGGGGAGGGGCTTAACACTTGGTGGCAGCCTGCGGCGTCGGCTTACCCAGTGCCGCCAGCGCCGTGGCCGCCTGCTGGGCCGGGTCCAGGGTCTGGAACGTCGAGCCGAGGATCAGGTCGACGTCCGGCGTCGTGCGGGCGTCAGTCTTCTGCGCCGCGCCCTTCAGCTGCGTACCGAGCACCGAGAACGCCCCCCGAGTGGCCCCCGGCGCACCCAGCAGTATCCCGTTCCCGGTGACCTTCTTGTCGTACTCCTCCGGCGCGTTCCCCACCTTGCCGATGGCGAACCCGCGCTTCTTGAGCTCGTCCGCCGTCTCCTTGGCCAGCCCACCCCGCGGCGTCGCGTTGTAGACGTTCACCGTGATCTGGGCGGGTTTCGGCAGCGCGGCCGCCGCCGCGGTCGCCGTGGACGGCGACGCGCTCGGCGCGCAGTCGTGCTTCGCGCCCGCCGTCTCCTTCTTCGCGTCGTCCGACCCGCCGAAGACGTCGATGAGCTGGATCGTCCCCCAGCCGATCAGGCCGAGGGCCACGACGGCGGCGACCGCCGCGAGCAGGAGTCGGCCGCGTCGGCGGGGGCGGCGCATCCTCGGGTACTTGTCACCCGTGATGCGGTACTTTCCGCCCATGCCGGGGGGAGTGAGCATGCTCATGTGCGCAGCGTAGTGCGGCCCGGTGGCGATGCCTACTAAATGATCAATGGATGGCGCCCGTATGCGCGGGAAAGGGCCCGAAAGGATCAGTAAGGATCACTCCGGACGGCCTGAAGCGGAGTCGCTCAGTCCATTTCCAGTACGCGCGCGTGCAGCACCTGCCGCTGCTGGAGCGCCGCGCGCACCGCGCGGTGCAGCCCGTCCTCCAGGTACAGGTCGCCCTGCCACTTCACGACGTGGGCGAAGAGGTCGCCGTAGAACGTCGAGTCCTCCGCGAGGAGGGTCTCCAGGTCGAGCTGGCCCTTCGTGGTGACGAGCTGATCGAGCCGGACCGGGCGCGGCGCGACGTCCGCCCACTGCCGGGTGCTTTCCCGGCCGTGGTCGGGGTACGGCCGCCCGCTTCCGATGCGCTTGAAGATCACACGGAAAGCCTACCGGGCAAGCGGCTCCGGGCGCAGCCATGGTGCGCGAGTGCGATCCTGGGCGGAGTGCCGCAAACCCGACATTGGGGGCTCGCCATGACCGACAGCGACGAGACGCCGGGCGCGGCGCGGGACGTAACGCCGGGCGGGACGCCGGACGTGACACCGGGTACGGAGCCGGGCGCGCCGCAGGGCGAGAAGCCCGCCGCGACCCCGGGGGCGCCGCCCGCCGCGACCTCCTCCGTCTCCCTCCCTCCCCCCGTCGCCGAGATCGCCACCGGGTACGCCTTCACCGGCCCCGCCATGGAGCTCGGCTCCGTGCTCTGGGACGGGCAGTGCCACGCCGACGCGCCGGTCCGCATCCCGCTCGCCATGCTCAACCGGCACGGTCTGGTCGCCGGAGCGACCGGCACCGGCAAGACCAAGACGCTCCAGCTCATCGCCGAGCAGCTGTCCGCGAACGGCGTCCCGGTCTTCCTCGCGGACGTGAAGGGGGACGTCTCCGGGATCTCCGCGCCCGGGCAGGACAGCCCCAAGGTGCGGGAGCGGGCCGGGCAGGTCGGGCAGACCTGGGAGGCGGCCGGGTTCCCCTGCGAGTTCTACGCGCTCGGCGGCATCGGCACGGGCATCCCGCTGCGCGCCACGGTCACCAGCTTCGGGCCCGTACTGCTGTCGAAGGTGCTCCAGCTCAACCAGACGCAGGAGCAGTCGCTCGGGCTGATCTTCCACTACGCCGACTCCAAGGGCCTTGAGCTGTACGACCTGAAGGACCTCAAGGCGGTCACCGGCTTCCTGGTCTCGGACGCGGGCAAGCCGGAGCTGAAGGGGATCGGCGGGCTTTCGTCCGCGACGGCCGGGGTGATCCTGCGGTCGGTCACGGCGTTCGAGCAGCAGGGCGCCAGCGACTTCTTCGGCGAGCCCGAGTTCGACGTCACCGAGCTGCTGCGGCTGGCGCCGGACGGGCGCGGGCTGGTGTCCGTACTCGAACTGCCCGCCGTCCAGGACAAGCCGCAGCTCTTCTCGACCTTCCTGATGTGGCTGCTCGCGGAGCTGTTCAACGGGCTGCCGGAGGTCGGCGACGTGGACCGGCCCAAGCTCGTCTTCTTCTTCGACGAGGCGCATCTGCTGTTCAGCGGGGCGTCGAAGGCGTTCCTGGAGTCGATCACGCAGACGGTGCGGCTCATTCGCTCGAAGGGGGTCGGCGTCTTCTTCGTGACGCAGACGCCGAAGGACGTGCCCGCGGATGTGCTGGGGCAGCTGGGCAACCGGGTGCAGCACGCGCTGCGGGCGTTCACGCCGGACGACGCGAAGGCGCTGAAGGCGACGGTGCGTACGTTTCCGAAGTCGCCGTACGACTTGGAGTCCACGCTCACCGGGCTCGGTACGGGCGAGGCGGTGATCACCGTCCTGAGCGAGTCGGGGGCGCCGACGCCGGTCGCGGCGACGCGGCTGCGTGCGCCCCAGTCCCTGATGGGGCCGGTGCCGGGGGAGGACCTCGACCGGCTGGTCAAGTCCTCGCTGCTGTACGGGCGTTACGCGGAGGCGGTCGACCGGGAGTCGGCGTTCGAGAAGCTGTCTGCGGAGGAGAGGGGGCGGGAGGCGGCGTCTGTGGAGGCGGCTCTGCCCGAGGGGAAGCCGGAGGGGAAGAAGGAGGACAAGTCGTTGGCGGAGCAGGTGGTGGGGAGCGGGATCTTTCGGTCGCTGGCGCGGTCTGTGGGGACGCAGCTGGGCCGCGAGATCACGCGCAGCCTTTTCGGCACGCGGCGCAGATAGCCCCGTGGGCTGCGCCCCCGGACCCCGTTCGTCTGCGGGCGGTGGCGGGCTGGTCGCGCAGTTCCCCGCGCCCCTTAGATGCCGCTCCGCGGCAATCCGCTTTTAGGGGTGCGGGGAACTGCGCGACCAGCCGCCCACTCAGCCGCAGACGAACCCCGGGCCCCTCACATCCGCGCCTTCATCTCCTGCTTGTACGCCCGTACCTTCGCCAGCGTCTCCGGCCCCGTGATGTCCGCCACCGAGCGGTGGCAGTCGGGGTCGCCGTACGGGCCCGCCGCCTCGCGCCAGCCAGGCGGGCGGACCGCGAGCTGCTTGCCCAGGAGGGCCAGGAAGATGCGGGCCTTCTGGTCGCCGAAGCCGGGGAGCGCCTTGAGGCGGGTCAGCAGCTCCGCGCCCGTCGGCGCGTCCCGCCACACCGCCTCCGCGTCACCCCCGTACTCCTCCACCAGGAAGCGGCACAGCTGCTGGATGCGCTGGGCCATGGAGCCGGGATAGCGGTGTACCGCCGGTTTCTGCTTCAGGAGGTCCGCGAAGGCGTCCGGGTCGTAGGACGCGATCACCGCCGCGTCCAGATCGTCCGCGCCCATCCGCGTCGCGATCGTGTACGGGCCCGCGAAGGCCCACTCCATCGGGACCTGCTGGTCGAGCAGCATCCCGACCAGCGCGGCTGGGGGTCCCCCCTGCTCCTTAAGAGCTTGGGGGAGGGCGGAGGCCGAGCAGCGCGTCGGCCTCCGGCTGCTGGGACAGGTGCAGCGTGTGTTTCGAGCTCGGTGCCATACGCCGATGATCAGCGGCGGGCCCACGCTTCGCACCCGCCCGTCACCGTTTCCCCGTGATCTCACACTTTCGTATGACTGGCGCAACCGTTCGGAATGCCCACCCGGACGGCGGGTAGTGCTGGGGCCGACCAACTGGTGCCATCAGGAGGGGAAGCCCAGTGACCCAGCCGTTCGTCCTGCCGGATTTCTATATGCCGTATCCGGCACGGCTCAATCCCCATCTCGAAGCCGCGCGGGTCCACTCCCGCGAGTGGGCCCGCGAGATGGGCATGCTGGAAGGTTCCGGCATCTGGGAGCTGAGCGACCTCGACGCCCACGACTACGCGCTGCTGTGCTCGTACACCCACCCCGACTGCGACGCCGAGGCCCTCTCCCTCGTCACCGACTGGTATGTCTGGGTCTTCTTCTTCGACGACCATTTCCTCGAAGAGTTCAAGCGGACGCTCGACTCCGATGGCGGCAAGGCCTATCTCGAACGGCTCGGCGCCTTTATGCCCATGGATCTTGAGGACGGGTTCCCTGAACCCACCAACCAAGTCGAGAAGGGGCTCGCCGACCTGTGGGCCCGGACCGTTCCCAGCATGTCCTACGGCTGGCGGGAACGGTTCGCCGAGTCCACCCGCAACCTCCTCAACGAGTCCATGTGGGAGCTCGTCAACATGAACGCGGGGCGCATCGCCAACCCCGTCGAGTACATCGAGATGCGCCGCAAGGTCGGCGGCGCGCCCTGGTCGGCGGGGATCATCGAGTACGCGGCGAACGCCGAACTCCCGGCCTCCGTCGCCACCTCACGCCCCTTGCGGGTCCTCACCGACGCCTTCTCGGACGGCGTCCATCTGCGCAACGACCTCTTCTCGTACCAGCGGGAGGTCGAGGACGAAGGGGAGCTCAGCAACGGGATCCTCGTGCTGGAGACCTTTCTCGGGTGTTCCACCCAGGAAGCCGCCGAGACCGTCAACGACCTCCTCACCTCCCGGCTCCAACAGTTCGAGAACACCGCCCTCACCGAAGTCCCGGCGCTGTGCCTCGACAAAGGGCTCAGCGCCGAGGAGTGCGCGCGGATCGCCGCGTACGTGAAGGGGCTCCAGGACTGGCAGTCCGGCGGGCACGAGTGGCACATGCGCTCCAGCCGGTACATGAACAAGGAGGCCGAGGCGCGCCATTCGATGTTCGGAGGGGTGCTCGGGACCTCCGCCCTCGACATCAAGAACCTCTTCGGGCGCCCGGCCGCGGCCCGGCTGCGCAGCCACGCCCATGTGCCGTTCGAGCGCGTCGGTCCCTCCCTGCTGCCCGACTTCGACATCCCCTTCGAGCTGGGGCTCAGCCCGCACCACGCCGAGGCCCGGGACCGCTCGGTCGCCTGGGCGCGCCGGATGGGTCTGCTCGACGACATCTGGGACGAGCAGAAGCTGCTCGGCTACGACTTCGCGCTCTGCTCGGCCGGACTCGACCCGGACGCCACCTCGGAGGAGCTGGAGCTCCACGCCCAGTGGCTGACCTGGGGGACGTACGGGGACGACTACTACCCGCTGGTGTACGGCCGTTCGCGCGACCTCGCCGGTGCGCGGGCCGCCCACGCACGGTTCCTCGACGTCCTCGACCTCGACGATCCGGCGGCGGGGACCGCCCTCGCCGTCACCCCGATGGAACGTTCGCTCGCCGATCTGTGGGCGCGCACGGCGGGGCCGATGTCGCCGTACGGACGGCAGACCTTCCGCCGCGCGGTCGAGGTGATGCTGGAGAGCTGGCTGTGGGAGCTGTTCAACCAGGGCCAGCACCGCATCCCCGACCCGGTCGACTACATCGAGATGCGGCGGCACACCTTCGGCTCCGACATGACCGTCGCCCTGAGCCGGATGCGGCACGCCGACACGCTGCCGCCGGAGATCTTCCGTACGGGCACGATGAGCGCCCTGGAGAACTCCGCGATGGACTACGGGATGCTGATCAACGACTTCTTCTCGTACCAGAAGGAGATCGAGTACGAGGGCGAGGTGCACAACCTGCTCCTGGTCGTGCAACGCTTCTTCGACTGCGACTACCCGACCGCCGTGCGGATCGCCGACGACCTGGTGCGCTCGCGGCTGCGGCAGTTCCTGCACCTCAAGAAGACCGAGATCCCGCTCCTGTTCGAGGAGTTCGGGCTCGACGCGGACGGGCGGGCGGCGCTCGACGCGTATGTGAAGGAGTTCGAGGACTGGATCGCCGGGATCCTGCACTGGCACCGGAACGTGCGCCGCTACAGCGAGGAGTCGCTGCGCGGCGGCTCGCTGCCGAACGTGGTCCCCTCGGTGCTCGCCTCCTCCGGACCCGGCACGGCCGCCCTCCGCCTCGCCCAACGGGTGGGGCAGCCGTCGCCCGCCCCGGTAGCGGGCCTCACCGGGGCGTGATCGACTGGCGGGCATGGGCCATGACCACGGACCTCCCTCCGGGGCTGCGGGCACCCTGAGCGGCACGTTCCGCAGCCGGCTGCTGTGGACCATCGGCATCAGCGCGTCGATCACCGTCATCCAGGTGGTCGGCGCGCTGCTCTCCGGCTCGCTCGCGCTGCTCGCGGACGCCGCGCACAGCCTCACCGACGCGGTCGGCGTCGCGCTGGCGCTCGGCGCGATCACCCTGGCCCAGCGCGCCCCCACGCCCCGGCGCACCTTCGGCTTCTACCGGGTGGAGATCTTCTCGGCCGTCCTGAACGCCCTGCTGCTGGTGGCGATCTTCGTCTGGGTGCTGTGGTCGGCGATCGGCCGGTTCAGCGAGCCGGTCGAGGTCAAGGGCGGGCTGATGTTCGCGGTCGCGGTGGGCGGGCTCGCGGCGAACCTGGTCGGGCTCTGGCTGCTGCGGGACGCCAAGGACCAGAGCCTCAATCTGCGCGGCGCCTATCTGGAGGTCCTGGGCGACGCGCTCGGCTCGGTCGCGGTGATCGTCGGCGGTCTGATCATCCTGCTGACGGGCTGGCAGGCGGCCGACCCGATCGCCTCCATCGTGATCGGCCTGCTGATCGTGCCGAGGGCGTACGGACTGCTGCGCGACGCCCTGCACGTCCTGATGGAGGCCACCCCGCAGGACATGGACCTGGCGGAGGTGCGCCGGCACCTCCTGGAGGAGCCCGGCGTGCTGGCCGTCCACGATCTGCACGGCTGGACCGTCACCTCCGGCATGCCGGTCCTCACTGCCCATGTGGTGGTCTCCGACGCCGCCCTTGCCGACGGGTACGGGGACCTCCTCGGGCGCCTCCAGCGGTGCGTCGGCGACCACTTCGACGTGGCCCATTCCACGATCCAGCTGGAGCCCGAGGGACACCCCGAGACGCCCGGTGCACTGCACAGCTAGTCCGGTGCTTGCTTTCCGACCGGGGGAGCGGTACGCCCTTGTCACATCCTGGCCCGGCGCGTCGTCCTAGGGACATGGACATCGCCATTGCGGGAGGGACGGGGACGCTGGGAAGCCGCGTCGCCGAGGAGCTGCGTACGCGGGGGCACCGCGTACGGGTGCTGAGCCGTAGGTCACCGGAGTACCCGGTCGACCTGACCACGGGGGAGGGGCTGATCGACGCCCTTGCGGGGTGCGACGTTTTGGTGGACGCGGCCAACGGCCACGGGACCGCCAAGGGGGCGGCCCGCACGCTCGTGGACGGGTCGCGGCGGCTGCTCGCCGCCGCGCGCGCCGTGGGCGTACAGCACCACGTCTGCGTCTCGATCGTGGGCTGCGACATGGTGCCGATGGGATACATGCAGGTCAAGGCCGAACAGGAGTGGGTCGTACGGGAAGGCAGGGTGCCCTGGACGATCGTGCGGGCCACCCAGTTCCACGAACTGCTCGCCTCGGCGCTCGCGTCGGCCGCCAAGTGGGGGGTGGTGCCGGTGCCCCGGGCCAGGCTGCGCACGGTCGCCTGCATGGAGGCCGCCTGGGTGGTCGCCGACGTGGCGGAGGGGGTGCCGCACCGGGGGCGGATCGAGGTGTGCGGGCCCGAGGACACCGACGTCCGCGAGATGGCCCGGGTCTGGCGCAACGTCACCGGCCGCAAGGCCGTCCTGATGCCGATGCCGCTGCCCGGCCGGATGGGCCAGGCGCTGCGGGCGGGCGCGCTCACCGTGGAGCGGCCCGATGTGCGCGGCACCATGTCGTTCGGGGAGTGGCTGCGCACCGAGCAGGTCTGGGCGAGCGTCGCGGGGCTTCGGTGAGCGGGGCGCGCGGGCCGCTGTCCAACGAGGACGGACTGGCCCGGGCCTTCGAGCGCGAGCGGCCCCGGCTGCTGCGGGTCGCCTATACGACGACGGGGTGCCTGGCGGAGGCCGAGGACTGCGTCCAGGAGGCGTGGCTGAGGCTGCGCGGCCTGGAGGACCCGGGTGCCGTCCGTGATCTGCGGGCCTGGCTGACGACGACCGTGGGGCGCCTCGCCCTGGACGCGCTGGGGAGCGCGCGGGTGCGGCGGGAGCGGTACGTCGGCACCTGGCTGCCCGAGCCGCTGGTGGAGCACGCGCCGGACGAGCAGGACCCCGCCGACCGGGTCACCCTCGACGAGTCCGTGTCGATGGCGTTGATGATCGTCCTGGACGAGCTGTCGCCCGCCCAGCGCACCGCGTTCCTGCTGCACGACGTGTTCGGGCTGCCCTTCGAGGAGGTCGCGGGCGTGGTGGGCCGCACCCCGGCGGCCGTACGCCAGCTGGCCTCGCGGGCCCGCCGCCACGTCGACGGCAGCCGCCCGCACCACCCCGCCGGGTACGCCCGCCAGCGCGAGCTGGTCAGCGCCTTCGGCCAGGCCTGCCAGGAGGGGGATCTGGAGCGGCTGGTCTCGCTGCTCGACCCCGAGGTGGTCTGGCGCGGCGACGGCGGAGGCAAGGTGACCGCCCTGCACGGCATCGTGCGCGGCGCCGGCAACGTGGCGCGCGGCATCGTCGCCCTCACCCGCGTGCACGTCCCGCCGGACGGGCTGCGCCTCGCGCACGTCAACGGCGCGCCCGGGCTCGCGCTGTACCACTGGGACGGCGCCCGCACGATCGTGGCGATCACCGTGGACGGCGGCCGGATCACGTCGGTGGACGCGATCCGCAACCCGGACAAGCTGACGCACGTACCCGACGCGTAGGCGCTCCGCTGGGAATGCGGTTGTTCGTCTGCGGGCCGTCCCCAACTGGTCGCGCAGTTCCCCGCGCCCCTGGGTCCGCTTCGGATCCGCTCGTTCTTCACCATCCGCCCGTGCCACGCCGACCGGTTCGGGCAACGCCAGAGCCCTCTCCGGCCGGTCACCTCGTGACCGGCCGGAGAGGGCTCTGCGCGTCGAAGGCGACCGTGGGCCTTATCTGTGCGCCCCCCTCGACCGCCTAGACCTCAGCCCCAGCGCGCCCAACCCCACCGCCAGCGCCACCGCCCCGGCCGCCGGGATCAGCAGCCACAGGACGTCGCCCGCGCCCGTGGGTGGGAGTTCCGGGTCGGTGGGGGAGGGGCTCGGGGTCGGGGACGGGGGTGTGTCGCCGTAGTCGTTGGTGTAGGTCACCGTCGACGAGCCGGTGGCGCGGACCGTGCCGTCCGCCTCGCCGTCGCTGTCGGCCACCGTCACCTTGGCCCCGGCCGGCGCGTCCGTCTCCTTGACCGTGCAGGTCGCGCCCTTGAGCACGGTGATCTTCCGGCTGGCGCCCGCCGCCAGCTTGAACTCGCGGTCCGCTTCCGGCAGTTCGAGCGGCGCGCCCCGCACCTCGCAGGCGACGGTGAAGGTGAACGGGCCCTTGCCCGTACCCGCCGTGCCCACCACCCGCTTGGCCACGGTCAGTTCGGCCGCGTCGAAGGTGTTGGTCGCCGTGATCGTGACGGCGTCGTCCTCGCCGCCGCTGATCACCACCGCCCGGTCGGGCTCCCCGTGGTCGACGGACGACGAGGTCGCGCCGCCGGTGTCGGCCTCCTCGGCCCAGCACCGCGCGCCCTTCGGCAGCGGGAAGCCTAGGTCGTCGACGGTCCGCTCGCCCGAGCCGGTGATCTCGTACCGGCGCCGGTCCACGACCGTCGTGGCCTGCCCCTTGGCCGTCTCGACCGTGCAGGTCAGCACCAGGGCGTACGTGCGGTCCGCACCGAACCCGGACGCCGAACCCGCCACCTTCTTGGCCAGCTTCAGCGTGCCGGTGTCGTACGTGTTCCGGGCCGTGATCGTGATGTGCGGGCGCTCCTTGGTGACGATCGCCGCCGTGGCGTGGCTGCCGTGGTCGACGGTCGTCGAGGTGGCGCCGCCGTCGGCCGTCTCCTCGGCCCAGCAGCGGGCGCCCAGCGGCAGCGGGGTGTCGATGTCCAGGGTCTGCCCGGCGGCGAGCGCGTACCGCTTGCGGATCACGAAGGCGACCAGCGGGTCGCCGCCCGCGTTCTCGCCCTCCCGTACACAGGTGACGCGGAAGGCGAACTCCTTGGCGTACGGGGCGTCGTCCGGCACCCCCACCACCTGCTTGACCAGCGAGAGGCGGCCGGTCGAGAAGGTGTTGGCGACGTCCACCGCCACCGCGGCCGGGGCCCCCATGGCGATGGTCACCGGGCCCACCGGCGCCGGGACCGCGTCCGCGCCCGCCGGGTCGACCTCGGTCACCGTGCACTCCGCGCCGACCGGCAGGTCGTCGATCACCGCGGTCAGCTGCGGCGCCTTCACCGTGGCCGTGCGGATCACCGCGTCTCGGCGGCCGTTGAACGTACAGGCCACCCGGAAGCGGAAGGTGCGGTCGGCGAACTGGGCGCCCGTGCCCTGGATCCGCTTGACGATCTTCAGCGTGCCCGTCTCGAACGCGTTGGCGACCGTGAGCCCGGCGGTCTCGTCCGGGACGGATCCGATGACGGCCACCTTGGGGTCGCTCGACCCGGTGGCGGTGACGACGACCGAGGTCGCGCCCCCGGCGCCCGGCTCGGTGGCGGTGCAGCGCGCGCCCCGGGGCAGGTTGTCCACGGACCGCTCGCCGCCGCCGTCGAACCGCAGGTCCTTGGGGAAGCCGGTGAGCCGCTCGCCGTTGAAGGAGCAGTCGACCCGGACCGTGAACGGCCCCTTGCCCACCTCGGCGGCCGCGGGCCCGGTCACCGCCTTGCGGACCTTGAGCGAGGCGTTGGTGTACGTGTTGGTGATGGTGATGTGCTGCCCCTCCTGGTCGGGGGTCGCCGGGGTGATGGTGACCTCCGAGGCGTTCGCCTCGCCCAGGCTGGAGCTGTGCGCGCCCGCCGAGTCGGTCTCCCACACCTTGCAGCGGGCCCCGGCCGGGACCCCGATCAGCGCCATCGGTGTGTAGAGCGTGACCTCGAAGGTGCCGTCCCGCACTGTCACCGGCCGCCCGCCGGTGGGCGTCACCGTGCAGCGGTACGCGAGGGTGTACGGGCCGAGCGATACCCCGTCCGGCGGGTTCTCGGCGACCTTGTCGACGCGCAGGTTGCCGAACCGCATCCCGACGCCGACCTTGGGCGGCTCGGTCGTCGGCAGCACCTCCGGCTGGCCGCCCCGCAGCACGGTCTCGGAGTGCGCGAAGGAGTTCCAGGCGATCGCCGGGTCGCCCGGCCGGTCCAGGTCGGCCGGCGACGCCATCGGCATCCGTACGAACACCTCGCCGCCCGGCGCGAGCGGCTGCGGGAAGCCGATCCGCAGCTCGGCGCCGCTCGCCTCCGCCGTGTACGCCGCGCCCCACGCGGCGTGCGCGCAGTCCCGCCGGGGCGTGGCGATCAGGTCGGAGCAGGGGTTGGCGACGGTCGCGTACCGGGTGGCGAGATTGCCGGTGCCGATCAGCGTTGGCGGTCCGGCGAGCCGGGGGCGGGGGTTCCACTCGGTGCCGCGCTGCTGGTTGCCGAGCAGCACCCCGGTGTCGCCCTCGTACGGGAAGATGTCGAGCAGCCGGATCTCCGTGGTCGGGTCGGTCCCGGAGTTGACCGCCCGGATCAGATAGTCGAAGTGCTCGCCGGGCTGGACCAGCGCGGTGCAGGGGAACTGTGTGTAGGTGCGGTCGCCCTGCTTGAGCACCGGGCAGCCGGGGGAGTCCAGCGGTACGTACTGCCTGGTCACCGTGTTGTAGAAGGCCAGCTCCGCGTTGCCCGCCACCCACTTGGTGGCCTCGAAGGCGGTGCCCGCGAGCGTGGTGATCTCGGCGCGCGAGGTGCAGTAGCGGCCCTTGCCGTACGCCTGACCGTCCACCACCTGCCCGTCGCGCGGCGAGTTGATCAGGCAGGTGAGGTCCTGGCGGTCCTCGGAGCCGGCGCCGAACTCGTTCTGCGCGACGGAGTCGCCGGGCACGCCCGGGGCGAGCTTCACCTGGAACGTGATCTTGATTTCGGCGCCGGGCAGCATCGTCCAGGACGGCCAGCGCCAGCGCAGCGCGGTCACCCGGCCGTCGGGGCCGCGCCCCGGCTCGTACACCGGGTCGGGCGGTGGGGGAGTCCCGGCCGGGACCGTGTACGTGACCTTGAACGGCAGCCCGCGGTCACCGGCGTACGCCTCGTCGAAGCGCAGCAGCTCGGGAACGGGGTCGGCGACGACGAGCCCCGGGACCGGGCCCGTGCCGGTGTTGCGGACGGTCAGCGTGAACGGGGCGGTCTCGCCGGGGCCGATGCGCGAGTCCGGGGTCTTGGAGACGTCCAGCTGGGCGCTGCCCTCCTGGACCTTGAGCGTGGCCTCGCTCTCCCCGAACTCGAAGAGCCCGCCCGATGGTTGGAGCGGCGATTCCCCGGCCGCGCTCGCGGTGTCGCTCAGCAGCTCGGGGATCTCGGTCGCCGGGGCCGAGCGCAGGAACTGGCGGGCGGCAACCTTGAAGCAGACGGTGACCGGGCAGGCGCCGGGCTGGCGGGCCGGGCCCGGGGGCAGGACGTAGCCGCCGGTCGAGCTGGTGAAGGTCCAGCGCAGACCGCGCACGTCGGCCGCGTCCACCCCGGCGGGCAGCCCGGGCGTGCTCGATCCCGTGGGGGCGCCGTCGACGAAGACCGGCGGGTTGGCGGCGCACCCGGTGGTGCAGGCGTCGACCCGCACCCGGTCGGCGCCCGGCGGGAAGGTGACCCCACTCAGGCGCACGAAGTCCACGGCGTCGAAGAAGTCCGCGTCGACGTCGGTGAGCACGAGCCGCTTGAGGTTGACGTTGCCGGTGTTCTCGGCGCGGATGCGCACGTCCGGCTCCTGGCGGCGCACCCCCGGCAGGGTGCGGGCCACGGTGGAGGGGGCGATGGTCTTCTGCACCGAACCGGCGGCGCTCGCGGGCTTGGTGGTGCTCTCCTCGGCTGTGCAGTAGCCGCCGCCCACCGGCTTGCCGTCGGAGGTGATCTGCGCGCAGTTGCGGAAGGACACGCCGTCCGCGACGCCGTCGCGCCGCACCACCTCGACGTCGACGATGATCCGGCCGTTCTGCGGCGGCAGCCCGCCCTCGGCGAGCCGGGCGCGCACCCCCTTGGCGCGGCCTAGCAGCGCGGTGTCGGACTCCTTGTACGCGACCCACGCCCTGGCCGTCGGGTCGTACACCTCAAGCAGCACCGGCAGCCCGGACGGATAGCGGTAGCGCACCGAGAGCCTGGTCAGGCGTACGACGTCGAAGGGGTTGCCCGCGGCGGTCGGGTCGGCCGGGTCGGTGATCGCGGGCTTCACCATCTCGGTGGTGCCCGCGTTGCCCAGGTCGAGGGTGAAGGTCACCGGGGTGCCCGGCGGCAGCTCGTTCTGGTCGACGGTCTTGGAGCCGCGGATGTCGGTGCGCGGGTTCTGCGGGCGCAGCGCCTCGCAGGCGGTCCCGGCCCCCGCGCCCGCCCCGTCGACCGGGTTGGTGGCGGCGACGTCCGCGCAGTTGGCGACCCCGTCCCGGGCGTCCTCCTCGGTCGCCTTCTTGTTCAGGATCCCGTGCAGCGAGAGCCTGCCCTGGGCGTTGGTGGCGATGGTGCCGCTGCCCTTGGCGTCGGTGCCCCGGAAGGTGACCGAGACCTGCCGGGGCGGGCTGGCGGACGGGCAGCCGGTGGCGGGCAGGTCGTGCCGTACGGGCGGCTGGCTGAGCTGCACCGGCGCCGGTGTGGAGCCGTCGCGGCAGACCACGGTGACGGTCGCCGAGGTCGCCCCGGCCGGGAACTCCACCCGCAGCTTGGCCGCGTCGAACTTGTCGAACTCGCTGACCGCCGTCGTCGACGGCTCGGTGATGGTGAGCGTGGCGACCGGGAACGACGAGGTGTTGCGGGCGCCGAGCACCATCGAGACGGGCGGATCGGCGCCGATGACGGCGGTGCCGTCGGCCACGAAGTTCCCGTCGGTGTCGGAGAAGTAGCTCTTGGACCCCTGGACGGTCGCGATGTTCGGCAGGATGTCGAAGGACGCGCACGCCTGCGGCCCGGTGACCGCGCCGGAGACGGTGTCCCGGGCGGTCGTGGTGGCGCAGTTGTCGACCCGCTGCCGGGTGGTCGGGGCCAGCGGCTCACCCGTGGAGCGCACGGTGTCACGCAGCTTGAGCCGCAGCCCGACGGAGCCGCCGGTCGCGTCGTACGGAAGCTTCGCGCCCGAGGCGGCGGTGAACTCGAACCGCACGCCGGTGATCTTCGAGGGATCGACGCCGCTGGGCAGGGAAACGGCGGGCCCGGGCCCGAGGGGCCCGGCTACCAACTCCCCCTCCTGGCAAGGCGATCCGACCACGGGCTTGGTGCACACGAGAACCCGCACCCGGTCGGCTCCGGCCGGGAAGCGGTCCACCGGCCCGACCCCGATCACGTCGAAGTCGTCGAAGACGGCCGGGGTGGTGTCGGTGACGGCGAGCCGGGTGACCTCGGCGGAGGTGGAGGACCCGTTGCGTACGCCGAGGGTGATCAGCGACTCCTCACCGGACTGCGCGACCGCCGAGCCGTCCGCCCACTTCTTGGTGGTGGCCGGCCGCACCTCGCGCGGGATGCGCACGGTCACGTCGACGCTGCTGGACGCCCTGGCCGCGTTGTCGGCGTCGATGGTCGCGGAGTTGGGGACGGTGGCCCCGTCCGCGAGCGTCGTCTCGACGGGCACCCGCATCCCGATGACGATGTTGCGGTTCACCCCGGCGGGCAGCCCGGTGGCCCCGGCCGGATTGGTGAGCGACTCGGTGAAGCGAATGGTGAGCCTGCGCGTGCCCGCGTCGTACGCCACCACTCGCCCGTCCGTGCTCTTCGGCAGCGAGGTGATCTCGAACGCGGTGGGCAGCACGTCCTCGATCACCGCGTTCACGCACGAGGTGGTGAGCGAGGAGCACGACGCGGTGAGGCTGTACGTGAACACACCCCCGGGCTCCAGCGGCATGGTCGCCCCGGTGACCTTCTTGACGATGCCGACATCGGCGTCGTCCGCGCGCACCGAGCCGGGGGTGAGGGCCCCGAGACTGCCCACCACCGCTGAGACGACCACGGCCAAGGACAGGCCAACCCGAACAAATCGCTGCCGCACGCCCGCTCCTCAGACACACCGGGGGAGATCCGGGCGCCAGAATCACATCGCGGGTGAGCGGATTTGCACTTTAATGAGAAAAAGATTACGAGTCGTCACTGATTGGGTGAATAGTGTTACTGGGCTGATCGCAGGGAGGGCCCGACGGCGCCGATCCAGGGGATCCACGCCCTGCCCGACCCGATCTGTGAGTCCGGGGCGGCTCCCGAGAACGGCGAAGGGCCCCACCGCAAGCGGTGGGGCCCTTCGACTTCGTGCCCGGTGAGGCACTGGCGGAGGATACGAGATTCGAACTCGTGAGGGGTTGCCCCCAACACGCTTTCCAAGCGTGCGCCCTAGGCCACTAGGCGAATCCTCCGCCGCAAACAATACAAGACGCTGAGGGGTGCTCGCGAACTCGTTCCCCGGTCGGGGATCGGGTACCCTGTGCGGAGCCCCTCACGTGGCGCTATCTGACTGAACTCCCCCAGGGCCGGAAGGCAGCAAGGGTAGGTCGGCTCTGGCGGGTGCGTGGGGGGCGCTTGCGTTTGCGGAGCCCCCGGGGGACGGGCTCCGGTCGGCCCAGTGGGTGGTGGGCCCGCGTGTGGCGGCCACCGGTGCGCACAGCACCCCGAAGACCCCCGCGTACCGCGACGCGGGCTCGGTTGTCAGTCCGCCCCGATAACCTCGTAGGTGTGTCGTCCCTTGCGCTGTACCGCCGCTACCGCCCGGAGTCCTTCGCCGAGGTCATCGGGCAGGAGCATGTCACCGACCCGCTGCAGCAGGCGCTGCGGAACAACCGGGTCAATCACGCGTACCTGTTCAGTGGGCCGCGTGGATGTGGCAAGACCACCAGCGCGCGGATCCTCGCGCGGTGCCTGAACTGTGAGCAGGGGCCCACGCCCACCCCGTGCGGCGAGTGCCAGTCCTGTCGGGACCTGGCGCGGAACGGGCCGGGCTCCATCGACGTCATCGAGATCGACGCCGCGTCGCACGGTGGTGTGGACGACGCCCGTGAGCTGCGCGAGAAGGCCTTCTTCGGGCCCGCCAGCAGCCGGTACAAGATCTACATCATCGACGAGGCCCACATGGTCACCTCGGCGGGGTTCAACGCCCTGCTGAAGGTCGTCGAGGAGCCGCCGGAGCATCTGAAGTTCATCTTCGCCACCACCGAGCCCGAGAAGGTCATCGGGACGATCCGGTCGCGGACCCACCACTACCCCTTCCGGCTCGTTCCGCCCGGCACCCTTCGGGAGTACCTGGGCGAGGTATGCGGGCGCGAGGGCATCCCCGTCGAGGACGGCGTGCTGCCGCTCGTCGTGCGCGCCGGGGCCGGGTCCGTGCGTGACTCGATGTCCGTGATGGATCAGCTCCTCGCCGGCGCCGCCGCCGACGGTGTGACGTACGCCATGGCGACTTCCCTCCTCGGCTACACGGACGGGTCGCTGCTCGACTCCGTGGTGGACGCGTTCGCCTCCGGTGACGGGGCCGCCGCCTTCGAGGTCGTCGACCGGGTGATCGAGGGAGGCAACGATCCGCGTCGGTTCGTCGCCGACCTGCTGGAGCGGCTGCGGGACCTCGTCATCCTCGCCGCTGTCCCGGACGCGGGCGAGAAGGGGCTCATCGACGCGCCCGTCGACGTCGTCGAGCGCATGCAGGCCCAGGCCTCCGTGTTCGGCGCCGCCGAGCTCAGCCGGGCCGCCGACCTCGTCAACACCGGGCTGACCGAGATGCGGGGCGCCACCTCGCCCCGGCTCCAGCTGGAGCTGATCTGCGCGCGCGTGCTGCTGCCCGCGGCGTACGACGACGAGCGCTCGGTCCAGGCCCGGCTCGACCGGCTGGAGCGCGGCGCGCACTTCCAGCCGGGCGCGGGCACCGGACCCGCGATGGGGTACGTGCCGGGGGCCGAGGCCCATCCGCCGATGCCCCCCGTGCCCGCCGGACACGGCCCCGAGGCCGCCCGGGCCGCCGCGCGCGGTGCCGCCCCGGCCGCGCCCCAGGCGCCCGCCCCGGCCGCCCCCGCCCCCGTGCAGCAGCCGCCGGTCCAGGCCCCGCCCGCGCCCGCTCCCGAGCCCGTCCCGCAGGCCCCCGCCCCGGGCGCCTGGCCCGGCGCGGCCGCGCCCGGAAGCGGTCAGGGCGCTGGTCAGGGCGGTGGCGCCCAGCGGCCCGGCGCCTGGCCCGGTGCCGCGACCCCCGCCCCCGCGACCCCCGCCCCCACCTCCGGCGGCGCCGGAGCCTGGCCCTCCGCCTCCAGCCCCGGCCAGCCCGCGCAGCCCCCGGCCCCGGCCTCCGAGCCGGCCCCGGCCGCCGCCCCCGCCGCCAACCCCGGCAGTGCCGTCCACGTACGGAACATGTGGCCGGACATCCTGGAGGCCGTGAAGAACAAGCGGCGCTTCACCTGGATCCTGCTGAGTCAGAACGCGCAGGTGGCCGGATTCGACGGCACCACCCTCCAGCTCGGGTTCATCAACGCCGGCGCCCGCGACAACTTCGCCAGCAGCGGCAGCGAGGAAGTCCTGCGCGGCGTGCTCGGCGAGCGCTTCGGGGTGCAGTGGAAGGTCGAGGCGATCATCGACCCGTCCGGCGGCTCCCAGCCCCCGGCCGCCGCGGGCAACTTCGGCGGCGGAGGATCGGGCAACCCCGGCTCCGGCGGCTACCAGGCCCAGGGCGGAGGCGGCTTCGCCCCCTCCCGCCCGCAGCCCCCGGCCCCGCCCGCCGCCGCGGCCCCGGCCGCCCCCGCTCCCGTACAGCAGCCGCCGCAGGCCTCCGCGCCCGCGCGGCAGGCGCCTCCCATGGCGCAGGAGCCGCCGCCGGTGCGCCCGGAGGACGACGTTCCGGAGGACGACGACCCGGACCTCGTGGACAACGCGCTCTCCGGCCACGACCTCATCGTCCGCGAGCTCGGTGCGACGGTGGTGGAGGAATATACGAACGAGTAGCGGTACGGGGTTCGGTGACCCGTACGAGGGAGAATCCGCCACTCCGGCTAGGCTGGCTGCCGTGAAGGTCCTTGTCATCGGCGGCGGCGCCCGCGAGCACGCCCTGTGCCGTTCCCTGTCCCTCGACCCCGACGTGACGGCGCTGCACTGCGCCCCCGGCAACGCCGGGATCGCGGAGGTCGCCGAGCTCCACCCCGTGGACCAGCTGGACGGCGAGGCGGTCGCCCGTCTCGCGGTCTCGCTCCACAGCGACCTGGTCGTCGTCGGACCCGAGGCGCCGCTGGTCGCCGGGGTCGCCGACGCCGTACGGGCCGCGGGCATCCCCTGCTTCGGCCCCTCGGGCGAGGCGGCGCGGCTGGAAGGCTCCAAGGCCTTCGCCAAGGACGTGATGGCGGGGGCGAACGTGCCGACCGCCCGCTCCTACGTCTGCACCACCCCGGCCGAGATCGACGAGGCACTGGACGCGTTCGGCGCGCCGTACGTCGTCAAGGACGACGGTCTCGCGGCCGGCAAGGGCGTCGTCGTCACCGAGGACGTCGAGGCGGCCCGCGCGCACGCGCTGGCCTGCGACCGGGTCGTCATCGAGGAGTTCCTCGACGGCCCCGAGGTCTCGCTCTTCGCGATCACGGACGGCGTGACCGTGCTGCCGCTGCAGCCCGCGCAGGACTTCAAGCGCGCGCTCGACGGCGACGAGGGCCCCAACACCGGTGGCATGGGCGCGTATTCGCCGCTGCCGTGGGCCGACCCCAAGCTCGTCGACGAGGTCATGGCGAGCGTGCTCCAGCCGACGGTCGACGAACTGCGGCGCCGCGGCACGCCGTTCTCCGGGCTGCTGTACGCGGGCCTCGCGATCACCTCGCGCGGTGTGCGGGTCATCGAGTTCAACGCGCGCTTCGGCGACCCCGAGACGCAGGTCGTGCTCGCCCGGCTGAAGACGCCGCTGGCGGGGGTGCTGCTGCACTCGGCCAACGGGACGCTGGACGCCCAGCCGCCGCTGGCCTGGCGCGACGACGCGGCGGTCACGGTCGTCGTGGCGTCGCACAACTACCCCGGTACGCCGCGGACGGGCGACCCGATCGGCGGGCTCGACGAGGTCGCGGCTCTGGACGCGCCGCACGCGTACGTGTTGCACGCGGGGACGCGGCGGGACGGGGACGCGGTGGTCAGCGCGGGCGGGCGGGTTCTTTCGGTCACCGCGACGGGGGCGGACTTGGCGGCTGCGCGGGAGCGGGCGTATGCGGCGGTCGGTCGCATCCGGCTGGATGGCGGGCAGCACCGGACGGATATTGCGCTTCGGGCGGCGGGTACGGAGGCCTGACGGCGGGCGCGTCCTAGTGCCTGATGTGCCCCTGGTCCGGGGCGCGGCCCTTTGCCGGGGCTGCGCCCCGGACCCCTTTTTGTCGTGGGGCCGTGCAGCCCAGCCCGAAACCATGCCCCTTGTAACCCCACCCCCCCAGCCATTCCATCGAGTGACGGGTGGGCCATCCGGATGACGGGTGGCGGGGGCGCAACTAGGGTGCGGCGGGAGCGGTCCGGCACTTGGGTCACCGGCATTGCGATGTCAGTGGGGGGTGCCACAGTGGGGGAGTGAGCAACGCCGACGCAGGGCAGAGGGGGTGACGTCCGGCCGTGTCCGGTTCCGGGATGGGTGGTGAGGCGGGCGCGCGGTCGGCGCGCTCGCGGGCGCTGGCCGTGCTGCGGGTGCGCAGCCGGGCGCTGGCCTTCGCGCTGCTGCCGGCCGCCGTCGCCGTCGTGCTGCTCGTCGCGGACGTGCAGGGCCGGATCGACGGCAGCGGCTGGGACGCGGCCCGCTGGGCGGTGACGGGCGCGGCGGCCGTGGTGCTGCTGGCCGCCGCCGCGGTGACGGCCGTGATCGTGCGGGCGAGACCCGCGCTGTCTCCGACGGTCGAGCTGGCCGAGTCCTCGGCGCCGGATCTGTACCGGCTGGTGAGGGACCTCGCCGACCGGCTCGACGTGCCCGCGCCCTCCGCCATAGCGCTCACGCCGGACTGCGACAGCTGGCTGGAGGACCGTACGCATCCGGCCCATTCCGTACGGGCGCGGCTCGGGCAGGGGCCGTCGGGCATACCGGGCGTGCGGCGCCGCACCGACGCCGCGCCCGTCCTCGTCATCGGGTCGCCGTTCCTGTGGTGGATGCGGGTCGGTGAGCTGCGGGCCATCCTGGCGCCCGTGGTGGCCGGCACCGGGCCGTCCGCGCAGCCCGACATAGCCTCGGCCCGCCGTTTCGTACGGGGCCTGGACGCGGCGGTCGCCGTGACCAGCGGGCCCGGTGCGGGCCGGGGCGCGCGGCTGGTGCTCGGCTTCGTCGGGCCGGTCGCGCGGCTGCTGCTGCGCGGCTGCCGGGCGCACGCCGCCGAGATGGAGCGGGGGGTCGCGGCCGCGGCCTCCGAGCGGGCCCAGACCGTGGACTACGGGCTGCGGATCGTCGCCCAGGAGCAGGTCGGGCTGGCGTACGCGGGCTGGGACCGGCTGCTCACCCGGGTGGCGCTGCCCGCCTGGCGGATGGGGCGCTGGCCGTCCCGGCTGGACGCCGGGGTGGTCTCGGCCCTGACCGAGCTGTCGCGGCGGGACCGGCTGGCCGAGGGGTTCGCTTCCCGGTTGGGCGAGCGGCCCGCGTGCGATCTGCTCGAAGAGCCCGGGGCGGCCGACGAGGCGGCCTCGCTGCTCGCCGCCCGGCTGTTCCACGGCGGTCCGGCCGAGCCCGGGCCCGACTGGTCGCCAGTGGACTGGCAGCACTACCCGGAGGAGGTCGTCGACCGGAAGTGGCGGGCGGAGGCGGCCCGGCTGCACCGGGTGCTCGACGGGATGGGGACGCGGCCGGGTGCGGAGCCCGTCGAGGCCGCCGCCCCGACGCTCGCGCGGGTCCTCGACCACCTCGCCGGGCAGGACGGGGAGGTGCTGGCCGCGGCCATCGCGGCGGCCGTGGCCGTCGAGGCGGCGGCGGGTCCGCCGCTGCCGTCGGCGGACGTGTGGGGCGACTCCGTCCCGCTCTTCCCGCTCCAGCCGCCGCGGACGGGGCGCGAGCTGCTGGCCGACCACGTCACGGCGATGGTGTGCTGCGCGGCGGTCGACACGGCGGGGGCGGCGCCGGGGCTGGACTGGCTGGACGGTCCCTCGCTCCTCGTGGACGGGGAGCGGAAGGGGGATCTGGGGGCGCGGGTGCGGGAGCTGTTGGAGGAGGGGGATGTGGAGCCGCTGCGGCGGTGGCTGGTGGGGGTGGGTGTGCGGGCGGAGAAACCCGTCCGCCTGGTCTGACCCTCCGGGGCTGCGCCCCCGGCCCCCTTTGCGGGGCCTGCGGCCCCTGCACCCCGCTGCGTTCGTCTGCGGATCGTCCCCAACTGGTCGCGCAGTTCCCCGCGCCCCTAGATGGCTCGGCTTCGCCATCGCCGCCACCCGTACCCCCTTAGGGGCGCGGGGAACTGCGTGACCAGCCACAGACAACCCGCACCCGCCCCCCAACCGGACCCTCCCATTCCGCATCCCGCCAATTCGCGACGAACAGTGACGGAGTGCGTGCGTTATGTGATGTGCTGGAGACCGACCGCTGACCGGCGGCGTCGGGGGAGTGAGGGAGGGGAGTGGTATGGGGGCGGAGCAGATCCGGCGGTGGGAGTCGGGGGCGCTCGCGCACGCCGTCTCCGATCCTTTCGGGCAGGGGCCCCTGCCCTGGCTGCGCGGCGGTGAGCACTACTTCGACGACACCGGGCACGTCGTGCCCTGGTACGTCGAGCCCGCCCGCCCCGGCACCGGCAGCGCGCCCGGACCCCGTACCGCCGACGACGTACGGAAGCAGATCAAGGGGTTCGCCTCCACCGGCGCCGTCGCGCCCGGCGAGGCGATCGACTTCCACATCACGGTCGATCCGCCGCAGCAGTTTTCGGTCGATATCTATCGCATCGGGCACTACGGCGGGGACGGCGCCAACCACGTCGCCACCAGCCCCCGGCTCGCCGGGATCGTGCAGCCCGCGCCGCTCACCGCCAACCGGACCGTCTCCTGCCACCACTGGTGGCTCTCCTGGCGCTACCAGGTCCCGACGTACGCCTCGATCGGCGCGTACGTGGCCGTGCTCACCACCGCCGACGGGTACCGGTCGCACATCCCGTTCACCGTCCGCGACAGCCATCCGGCCGATCTGCTGCTCCTGCTCCCCGACATCACCTGGCAGGCCTACAACCTCTTCCCGGAGGACGGCCACACCGGCGCCTCGCTCTACCACGCGTGGGACGGGGACGGACGGCTGCTGGGCGAGGAGGACGCCGCCATCACCGTCTCCTTCGACCGGCCGTACGCGGGAGCCGGACTGCCCCTGCACGTGGGGCACGCGTACGACTTCATCCGGTGGGCCGAGCGGTACGGATACGACCTGGCGTACGCCGACACCCGCGATCTGCACGCCGGGCGCATCGACCCCACCCGCTACCGGGGGCTCGTCTTCCCCGGCCACGACGAGTACTGGTCGGCGCCCATGCGCCGCACCGTCGAGCTCGCCCGGGAGGGCGGCACCTCGCTGGTGTTCCTCTCAGCCAACGCGCTGTACTGGCAGGTCGAGCTCGCGCCCTCGCCCTCCGGTGTCCCCGACCGGCTGCTGACCTGCCGCAAGCGCCGCGGCCCCGGACGGCCCGCGCTGTGGCGCGAAGTCGCCCGGCCGGAGCAGCAGTTGCTGGGGATCCAGTACGCGGGGCGGGTGCCCGAGCCGTCCCCGCTGGTCGTGCGGAACGCCGGGCACTGGCTCTGGGAGGCCACCGGCGCGGGCGAGGGCGACGAGATCGACGGGCTCGTGGCGGGCGAGGCCGACCGGTACTTCCCGCGCACCGCGCTCCCCGAGCACCAGGACCGCATCCTGCTCGCCCACTCGCCGTACCGCGACGGCGAAGGGGCCGTCCGGCACCAGGAGACCTCCCTCTACCGGGCTCCTTCCGGCGCGCTCGTCTTCGCCTCCGGCACCTTCGCCTGGTCCCCGGCGCTCGACCGGCCCGGCCACACCGACCCCCGCATCCAGCGCGCCACGGCCAACCTCCTGGACCGGATCTGCAAACGCGATTAGCAACCGTGACCGGCCCCCGTCACCGGGTACTCGTCGCGTGCGAGAGAATCGGAAGCGCTCCTGGATCAATCTACGCGGAGGAACCGTGTCCGGATTTGTAGAAAAGCCCGAGCCGATTCAGGTCCCGGGCCTCACCCACCTCCACACGGGCAAGGTCCGCGACCTCTACCAGAACGAGGCCGGCGACCTGGTGATGGTCGCCAGCGACCGGATGTCCGCGTACGACTGGGTGCTGCCGACCGAGATCCCCGACAAGGGCCGGGTGCTCACCCAGCTCTCGCTGTGGTGGTTCGACCGGCTGGCCGACCTCGTCCCCCACCACGTGCTCTCCACCGAGCTCCCCGAGGGCGCCCCCGCCGACTGGGCCGGGCGCACGCTCGTCTGCAAGTCGCTGCGGATGGTCCCGGTCGAGTGCGTGGCGCGCGGCTACCTCACCGGCTCGGGCCTGGTCGAGTACGACGAGTCCCGTACGGTCTGCGGCCTCGCGCTGCCCGAGGGGCTGAGCAACGGCTCCGAGCTGCCCGCGCCGATCTTCACGCCCGCCACCAAGGCCGCCGTCGGCGACCACGACGAGAACGTCAGTTACGAGGAGGTCGCCCGCCAGGTCGGCGCGGAGACCGCCGCGCTGCTGCGCCAGACGACCCTCGCCGTCTACGGCCGGGCCCGTGACATCGCCCGCGACCGGGGCATCGTCCTCGCGGACACCAAGTTCGAGTTCGGCTTCGAGACCGTCGACGGCGAGGAGCGGCTTGTCCTGGCCGACGAGGTCCTCACCCCCGACTCCTCGCGCTTCTGGCCCGCCGAGACCTGGGAGCCCGGCCGCGCCCAGCCGTCGTACGACAAGCAGTTCGTGCGCGACTGGCTGACGTCCGCCGCCTCCGGCTGGGACCGGCACGGCGAGCTGCCGCCGCCCCCGCTGCCGCAGGAGGTGGTGGACGCCACCCGCGCCAAGTACGTGGAGGCGTACGAGCAGCTGACCGGCACCAGCTGGAGCTGAGCACACGAAGAAGCCCCCGGTCGGAGATCCGACCGGGGGCTTCACACTGAGCGGACGACGAGATTCGAACTCGCGACCCTCACCTTGGCAAGGTGATGCTCTACCAACTGAGCCACGTCCGCATGCGCCGTAGCGCGCAGCTAACTATACCCAACCCCGGCGGCGGGCGAGACGCACCGCCGTGTGACGGTTCTCGGCACCGAGCTTCGAGGCGGCCGAGGAGAGGTAGTTCCGGACCGTTCCCGGCGAGAGTCCGGCGCGCTCCGCGATCTCCGCGACGGGCGCCCCGTCCGCCGCCAGCTCCAGCACCTGCGCCTCGCGGGCGGTCAGCGGGGAGTCCCCGGCGGAGATCGCGTCGGCCGCCAACTCCGGGTCCACATAGCGGTTTCCCGCGTGCACGGACCGGATGATCTCGGCGAGCTTCCGGGCGCTCACCGTCTTCGGTACGAAGCCGCGCACCCCGGCCGCGAGCGCCCGCTTGAGGTGGCCGGGCCGCCCGTGGCTCGTCACGATCATGGTGCGGCAGCCGGGCAGTTCGGCCCGCAGGGATGTGGCGACACTCACACCGTCCGCCCCCGGCATCTCCAGGTCCAGGACGGCCACATCGGGCCGGTGCGCCCGGGCCATCGCGAGCGCCTCGGGTCCGGACGCGGCCTCCGCGACCACGGTCAGATCGTCTTCGAGACCGAGCAGCGCGGCGAGCGCGCCCCGGATCAGATGCTCGTCGTCGGCGAGCAGGACGCGCAGGGGCGCCGGGGCCGCTCCGTCGGGCGTGGTCATACGGTCAGCTCCTCGCCCAGTTCCGCCGCGCTGTGCAGCGGCACGGTCACCGTCAGCAGGAAGCGCTCGCCGGTGCGGGCCGCCTCCAGCGTGCCGCCCATCGGGGCGAGCCGTTCGCGCAGCCCGGCCAGGCCCGAGCCGGGGGCGCTGGGGGCGCGGTCGGGGACGCCGTCGTTCTCCACGACCAGGGTGACGGCCGGGCCGTCGGCCGCGATCCGGATCGCGCACCTGCGCGCGTTGCCGTGCCGCAGCACATTGGTGGTGGCCTCGCGCACCACCCAGCCCAGCGCCGACTGGACCCCGGCGGGCAGCCCGGCCGCGGCTCCGGTGACCGCGCAGTCGATCCCGGCGGCCTCCAACACGCCCCGGGCGCCGTCGAGTTCGACGGCCAGGTCCGCCTCGCGGTATCCGCGCACCACTTCCCGTACCTCTCGTTGCGACTCCTGCGCGATGCGCTGGACCTCGATCATCTGGGCCACCGCCTCGGGCCGGCCGCGCTCGGCCAGCTGCACGGCGAGCTCGCTCTTGAGGGCGATCACCGCGAGGTTGCGGCCCAGCACGTCGTGCATGTCCCGCCCGAAGCGCAGCCGTTCCTCGGCGACGGCGAGCCGCGCCTGGACGTCCTTGGCCTCCTCGGCCTGCCACATGTTCCGCAGCCCCCAGGCGCCCGGCCGGACCGTGACCAGCATCAGGGCGCCCGCGGCCACCACCATCGGCAGTGGCACGACCAGCTGCATGCCCCGCACCCCGGCGGCCGCGAAGAAGGCGACGACCAGGGCCGCGTACCCCAGGCAGTGCAGCAGGAAGGTGCGGGCCGGGACGAGCAGGGCGTACGGGATCATCAGCGCGATCGGCAGGTCGGTCAGGAGCAGCGGGAAGACGCTGCGCGTGTCCAGGGCGGTGAGGGCGGCGAGCAGCGCGGTGCCGGCGCCGAGCAGGACGACCGGGGCCACCAGGAGGCGGCGGGAGAAGGTGCCGTGGCCGAGGTAGTCGTCGTAGGCCAGGTCGATGCGGCGGGTGCCGAGGACGCACTGCGCGATGTTCAGCACCAGTACCGCCACGCCGAGGGCGGAGACCAGGGCGCTGCGGGGGCCCGCCGCGAGCAGCGGGAGGACGCCCCAGGTCAGCATGAAGAACCAGAGCATCGCCTTCATGGTGTTGCGCGTGTACAGGTCCATCTTCTGGATCCTGCTGCGCGCCTGCCAGCGCCGTCGCCAGCCGCCGATCCGGCGTATCCGACCGAGCACCCCGTCATCCCCCTGTGTCAGCGCCGTGGTTCCCAGCGGAACCACTTGCGTACAGCAAACACGCCGAGCAGCGTCCAGGCCACCGCCGTACCGAGGTGGCCGAGCAGTTCGCCGGTGTCGAGCGCGCCGGTCCAGCCGCCCCTGATCAGGGCGATCGCCGGGGAGAGCGGCAGCAGTTCGCAGACCGACGCCATCATGTCGGGCATGACGTCCAGCGGAACGACCATGCCGGAGCCCACCATCGACAACAGCAGCATCGGCATCACCGAGATCTGCGCGCCCTCGGCGGAGCGGGTGAACGCGGCGGTCGCCGCCGCGAGGACGCACATCAGCGCCGCGCCGAGCAGCAGCCCGGCGACCGCCAGCCACACCGCGCGGGGCGCGGCCATGTCCAGCACGACGGTGCACCCCGCCGCGAGCAGCACGCACTGCACGAACGCCAGCGCCACCGCCGGGAGCGCGGCCCCGGCGAGGATCTCGCGGTCCCGCAGCTCGCCGGTGCGCAGCCGCTTCAGGACGAGCTCCTCACGGCGTACGACGAAGACGCCGACCAGGGCCGAGTAGACGGCGAAGAGCAGGACGTAGCCGAGCGAGCCGGGCAGCAGGACCGTGCCGACGGTCAGCCCGCTCTCCTCCAGGTCCATGCCGCCGACGGCCGAGCTCATGGAGAAGGTGAGCATCGCGGGCAGCACCAGCGCGGTGAACATCGCGGCCTTGTTGCGGCCGAGCAGGGTGAGTTCGGCGCGGGCCAGCGCCTTCATCCGCGAGGCGGGGGTGCCGGCGGCGGCCGTGGTGGTGCTCATCGGGTGGACTCCTGTTCCCGGGCGATGTGCAGGAAGGCCTCTTCGAGGGACGCGGCCCGGATGTCGAGGCCGCGCAGCTCGACGCGGCCGTCCCGGGCCCACAGCAGCAGCTCGGTGGCGGCGTGCTGGAGCGCGGTGGTCTTCAGCCGTACGGTCCGGCCCTCGGTCTCGTGGCTGGTGACCCCGAGCGGGCCGAGCGGCGGGAGGTCGCCCAGGTGGTAGCCCTCGGGCAGGTCGAAAGAGAGGTGCGAGGGCTGGGCGGCGACCACCTCGTCCACGCGCCCGGCGGCGGCGATGCGCCCCTCGTGGAGGATCGCGAGCCGCTCGGCGAGCGCCTCGGCCTCCTCCAGGTAGTGGGTGGTCAGCAGCACGGTGGTGCCCGCGTCCCGCAGTTCGCGGACCAGCTCCCAGGTGGTGTGGCGGCCCTCGGCGTCCAGGCCGGTGGTCGGCTCGTCGAGGAAGAGCACCTCGGGCCGGGCGAGCAGGGCGAGCGCGAGGTCGAGCCGCCGCTTCTCGCCGCCGGACAGCTGCTTGACGCGGACGTCCGCGCGCCGGGCCAGCCCGACGAGCTCCAGCGCCTCGCCGACGGGCCGGGCGCCACTGGTGCATCCCGCCCACATCCGTACGGTTTCGGCCACCGTCAGCTCGGACGGGAAGCCGCCCTCCTGGAGCATGACCCCGGTGCGGGGGCGCACGGCGGCGCGTTCGGTGTACGGGTCGTGGCCGAGCACCCGCACCGATCCGGCGCTCGGCGGGGCGAGGCCTTCGAGCAGCTCGACGGTGGACGTCTTGCCGGCGCCGTTGGTGCCGAGCAGCGCGAAGAGCTCGCCGCGCGCCACGGAGAAGGAGATTCCACGAACGGCCTCGAAGCCCCCGGCGTAGGTGCGCCGCAGCTCCTCGACCTCGATCACATCTGGCATGCGTCCAGCGTTCCGCGGGACGGGGGCCGGGGGCAGTGCGCGGTGTCATCGCTCGGCATGACAAATGTCAGCGGGAGCGGCGGGGATACGAAGAAGCCCCCGACCTGGAGGTCGGGGGCTTCTTTCACTGAGCGGACGACGAGATTCGAACTCGCGACCCTCACCTTGGCAAGGTGATGCTCTACCAACTGAGCCACGTCCGCATTGCTGCCGCTCGGCTCTCACCTGCGGTTGCGAACACCACTGTACCTGATCCACAAGAGTGGTTGGTAAGCGATGCAGAGCGGGTGACAGGAATTGCACACTGCGCCTTCCCCCTGGAAGGGGGATGTTCTGCTACTGAACTACACCCGCACGCTGCTGGGGACTCGGCCTTTCGGCCTCGCCCCTCGGCGTGCTCCAGACTCTAGCTGATCACCCCGGGTGCAATGCAACTCGGTTGCCGGGGCCGCCAGTCCGGGGCCCCGGCCCCGCTCCTCGTGCGGCGCCCTCAGACCGCGGCGCCGAAGGCCTCGTAGACCTTCTTGGGGATGCGGCCCCGGGAGGGCACCTCCATCTGGTTCGACCGGGCCCAGGCGCGGACCGCCGCCGGATCGGGGGCGACGGCCGTGTGCCGGAACGTCTTCCCGGACTTCGACTGCTTGCGGCCCGCCTCGACGTACGGGGCGAGGGCCTTGCGCAGTTTCTTTGCATTGGCGGGATTGAGATCGATCTCGTAGGCCTTCCCGTCCAGGCCGAACGTGACGGTTTCCGCCGCTTCTCCGCCGTCCAGATCGTCGGAGAGCGTGACCACTACGCGCTGAGCCACGGATATCGGTTCCTTCCTACGGTCCGCCGTTCCCACGTGTCTGACGTGCGGCGATCCCGGCCTTCCGGCGGTTTTGGAGCAATGCTGTTTCGCACGGGTTTCCCCTGAGAAACCTTTGTACAGCGGCAGGCATTGCATTGTGAAGCCCAGCCAATTGCATCCGCGTGTCCGATCGCAATGTGCGTGGACCGTTTTTCCCGGGATTTTTCCCACGTGTTGTCGCGGCCGAAACCGGAACGTGATCGGACGCCTCCGATATCTACTCGCGTAGATTTTCCGGCCGGGTACTCTGAGGGAACCGCCTTCGCACCACACCACCACGGGAGTGCCAGTGGCACGCGTCGTAGTCGACGTCATGCTCAAGCCGGAGATCCTCGACCCGCAGGGACAGGCGGTGCAGCGTGCACTGCCCCGTCTCGGCTTCGAGGGGATCGCGGACGTCCGCCAGGGGAAGCGTTTCGAGCTGGATGTGGAAGGGCCCCTCGACGAGGCCGCCCTCGCCCGCATCCACGAGATGGCCGAAACGTTCCTCGCCAACACCGTCATCGAGGACTTCACCGTGAAGGTCGAGGAGTCCAAGTGACTGCTCGCATCGGTGTCGTCACCTTCCCCGGGACGCTCGACGACCGCGACAGCCTGCGGGCCGTGCGGATCGCGGGTGCCGAGCCGGTGTCGCTGTGGCACCGCGACAAGGACCTCAAGCAGGTCGACGCGGTCGTCCTGGCCGGCGGCTTCTCCTACGGCGACTATCTGCGGGCCGGAGCCATCTCCCGCTTCTCGCCGGTGATGGAGACGGTCATCGACCAGGCGAAGGCGGGGATGCCGGTCCTCGGCATCTGCAACGGCTTCCAGGTCCTGACCGAGTCGCACCTGCTGCCGGGCGCCATGCTCCGCAACAACCACCTGCACTTCATCTGCCGCGAGCAGAAGCTGCGGGTGGAGAACGCGGAGACCGCCTGGACGGCCGACTACACGGCCGGGCAGGAGATCAGCATCCCGCTCAAGAACATGGACGGCCGGTACGTGGCCGACGAGCGCACGCTCGACGAGCTGGAGGCCGAGGGCCGCGTGGCCTTCCGCTACCTGGACTTCAATCCGAACGGCTCGCTGCGCGACATCGCCGGCATCACCAACGCCGCCGGGAACGTCGTCGGCCTGATGCCGCACCCGGAGCACGCCGTGGAGCCGCTGATCGGCACCGGCGGCACCGACGGCCTCGGTTTCTTCACCTCGATCCTCAAGAAGCTGGTCAACGCCTGATGAGCCTCGACACCGTCAAGCACGCCACCGGGACGCCCGACGTCGAGCAGCCCTGGAAGGAGCTCGGCCTCAAGGAGGACGAGTACGCCCGGATCCGCGAGATCCTGGGCCGCCGCCCCACCGGCGCCGAGCTCGCCATGTACTCCGTGATGTGGTCGGAGCACTGCTCGTACAAGAGCAGCAAGGTCCATCTGCGCCAGTTCGGCGAGAAGGTCCCCGAGAACGACGCGATGCTCGTCGGCATCGGCGAGAACGCGGGCGTCGTCGACGTCGGCCAGGGCTACGCGGTCACGTTCAAGGTGGAGTCCCACAACCACCCCTCGTACATCGAGCCCTACCAGGGCGCGGCCACCGGTGTCGGCGGCATCGTCCGCGACATCCTGGCGATGGGCGCCCGCCCGGTCGCGGTCGTCGACCCGCTGCGCTTCGGTGCGGCCGAGCACCCCGACACCAAGCGCGTCCTGCCGGGCGTGGTCGCGGGCATCGGCGGCTACGGCAACTGCCTCGGCCTGCCGAACATCGGCGGCGAGGTCGTCTTCGACGAGTGCTACCAGGGCAACCCGCTGGTCAACGCCGGGTGCATCGGCGTGATGAAGCACGAGGACATCCACCTCGCGAAGGCGTCCGGCCCCGGCAACAAGGTGATCCTGTACGGCGCCCGCACGGGCGGCGACGGCATCGGCGGTGTGTCGGTCCTGGCCTCGGAGACGTTCGAGTCGACCGGCCCGGCCAAGCGCCCGGCGGTCCAGGTCGGTGACCCCTTCCAGGAGAAGCTCCTCATCGAGTGCACCCTGGAGATCTTCAAGGAGAAGCTGGTCGCGGGCATCCAGGACCTGGGCGGCGCGGGCCTGTCCTGCGCCACCTCGGAGCTGGCCTCGGCCGGTTCCGGCGGTATGCGGGTGGACCTGGAGACGGTCCCGCTGCGCGACGCGACGCTCTCGCCCGAGGAGATCCTCATGAGCGAGTCGCAGGAGCGGATGTGCGCGGTCGTCGAGCCGCAGTACGTCGAGCGCTTCATGGAGATCTGCGAGAAGTGGGACGTCATCGCCACGGTCATCGGTGAGGTGACGGACGGCGAGCGCCTGGAGATCTTCTGGCACGGCGAGCAGATCGTGGACGTACCGCCGCGGACCGTGGCCCACGAGGGCCCGGTGTACGAGCGTCCGTACGCGCGCCCCTCCTGGCAGGACGCCCTCCAGGCGGACGACGCGGGCAAGCTGCCGCGGCCGTCGACGCCTCAGGAACTGCGCGCGCAGGTCCTGAAGCTGGTCGGCTCCCCCAACCAGGCCTCCAAGTCCTGGATCACGGACCAGTACGACCGGTTCGTGCAGGGCAACACGGTGCTGGCGCAGCCCGAGGACGCGGGCATGGTCCGCATCGACGAGGAGTCGAACCTCGGTGTCGCGATGGCGACGGACGGCAACGGCCGGTACGCGAAGCTCGACCCGTACGCGGGTGCGCAGCTCGCGCTCGCCGAGGCCTACCGGAACGTGGCCGCGTCGGGTGCGAAGCCCCTCGCGATCTCCGACTGCCTCAACTTCGGTTCGCCCGAGGACCCGGACGTGATGTGGCAGTTCGCGGAGGCCACGCGCGGCCTGGCGGACGGCTGCCTCCAGCTCGGTACGCCGGTGACCGGCGGCAACGTCTCGCTCTACAACCAGACCGGGGACACCGCCATCCACCCGACGCCGGTGGTCGCGGTCCTGGGTGTGATCGACGACGTCACGCGGCGTACGCCGATCGCGTTCGCGCAGGAGGGGCAGCTGCTGTACCTTCTGGGCGATACGCGGGAGGAGTTCGGCGGGTCGGCGTGGTCCCAGGTGATCCACGACCACCTGGGCGGTCTGCCGCCGCGGGTGGATCTGGACCGGGAGAAGCTGCTGGGCGAGATCCTGATCTCCGCTTCGCGTGACGGCATGATCGATGCGGCGCACGATCTGTCCGACGGTGGGTTGGTGCAGGCCGTGGTCGAGTCCTGCCTGCGCGGTGGGCGTGGGGCGCGTCTGGTCGTCCCCGATGGCCTGTCGGCCTTCACGTTCCTCTTCAGCGAGTCGGCCGGCCGTGCGGTGGTTGCGGTGCCGCGCAGCGAGGAGCTCCGGTTCACTGACATGTGCGGGGCGCGGGGCCTTCCGGCGACGCGGATCGGCGTGATCGACGGTGAGTCGGTGGAGCTCCAGGGCGAGTTCAGCGTGCCGCTGGCCGAGCTGCGTCAGGTGCACGAGGCGACGATCCCGTCGCTGCTGGCGTGAGTTGACCCCACCCCGCCCCTTCCCGAAAGCCCACTGGCGGGCGGCCGGGTGGGGGGCGGGGTTCGTCGTCTGCGACCCGGTGGCGGGTTGCTCGCGCAGTTCCCCGCGCCCCTTAAATGCGCCCCTTCGGGGCGCTCCTAGGGGCGCGGGGAACTGCGCGACCAGTTGGGGACGGCCCGCAGAAAACACCGGCCCCGGGGCGAAGCCCCCTCCCACCCCCGGAGGCCACGCGGCGGAGCCGTAAATGTCACAGCGGGAAGGGGTGGGGTGGGGGATCAGACCCCCGGTGTCGGGGACGGCAGGCGCGTGGCCAAGTACGCCGCCGTCGCCATCAGTACCGCTCCCACCACGAACACCACATCCATCCCGGATGTGAGCGCCTGGACGCCGTCCGACCGTGCAGCGCCCCGCAGCGTGCCCAGCGCACTCGTCGAACCCCCCGGCCCGGACGCCTCGTACACCCGGCTCAGAATCGTCCCGAACACCGCCGCCCCCAGCGCATTCCCCAGCGTCTGGAAGAACCGCGTCCCCGTAGTCGCGATACCCAACTGCCGCGGCGGCGCAGCGGCCTGCACGATCTGGATCAGCTGGCCGATGAGCAGGCCGAACCCCGTGCCCATCAGGAGCAGTTCGGCCCGGATCTGCCACAGGTTCGTCGAGACGTGCGTCGTGGCGAGCAGCCCCAGCGCCGCCGCGGCCGCGACCGTACCCGTCAGCACGAACGTCTTCTGCGACCAGCCGCGCCCCGCCAGCCGCTCCGAGGCGAGGCCGACGGCCGTCATGCCGATCGCCATCGGGATGAGGTACAGGCCCGCCGAGGTGGCCTCGACGCCCCGGACGACCTGGAGGTAGATCATCACGTACACCAGCGTGCCCATCATCGCCGCGCCGACCAGCGCCTGGATGGCGAAGCCGAGCCGGACCGCGGGGACCTTGAACATCGACAGCGGCAGGATCGGCTCGGCCGCCGTGGTCTGGCGGCGCAGGAACAGGGCGAGCGAGACGACGGACGCGGCCGCGAGGCCGAGGACCTGCGGCGAGGTCCAGGCGTAGTCCTTGCCGCCCCACTCCGTCATCAGCAGCAGCGAGACGGAGAAGGCCGCGGCGAGCGCCGCGCCGAGGAAGTCGATGCGGTGGCGGACCGGGGTGACCGGGAGGCGCAGGACGACCACCGCCGCCGCGAGGACGGCGATCCCGACCGGCAGGTTCACGTAGAAGATCCAGCGCCAGCTCGCGTGGTCGGCTAGCGTGCCGCCGAGCCACGGGCCGAGCGCCATCCCGGCCCCGGCCACGACCCCGCCGATGCTGCCGCCCTTGCCCCGGCCCGCACCGTCCCCGCCGCCCGCGAGCTGCGCGATCACCACCATCGTCACGCTCATCAGCCCGCCGCCGCCGACGCCCTGGACCGCGCGGGCCGCGATCAGTTCGCCCATGGACTGGGCCGCCCCGCACAGCGCCGAGCCGGCCAGGAACGTGGCGATGGCGCCCACGAAGACCTTCTTGGCGCCGATCGTGTCGCAGAGCTTCCCGTACAGCGGCAGCACCGCCGCCGAGGCGAGCGCGAACGAGCTGATCAGCCACGGGATCTTGTCCATCCCGTGGACCGGGTCGAGGTCGCTCACGATCGGGACGGTCGCCGCCGACACGATGTTGGTGTCGAGCACCGCGAGCAGGATCGTGACCAGGCAGACGGCGAAGCCGATCCGGCGCTGGACGGCCGACATCGCGGGGGCGCCCGCCTCCGCCTTCCCGGTCGGCGGGGCCGTTTTCGGCATGGCTGTGCTCAGGGTTTTGGACATGGTGGATTCCCCCTCCAGGGCGCAGAGCGCGGGGCGGCGGTCCCCGTCGCGGGCCGCCCACCGGCTGTGGCACCACCATGGACCCTCTTCATGTACTGAGTCAACTTTTCATCCAGGATCAAAATTCATCCCGGTACATGCACGCTGCTACAGTGGGGCCATGGCGAACGAGGTGGCACTGGCTCGTATGGGGCTGCGCGAGCGCAAGAAGTTCCAGACCCGGCGGCGGCTGATGGCCACCGCGCTGGAGCTCTTCGCCGAGCGCGGCTTCGACAAGGTCTCGGTCGCCGAGATCGCCGAGGCGGCCGAGGTGTCGAAGATGACCGTCTTCAACCACTTCGCCACCAAGGAGGAGTTGGTCCTCCGGCCGCTCGAGGAGCACACCGACGACGTCGCCAAGGCGGTACGCGACCGGGCCCCCGGGGAGTCCGCTGTCGCCGCCGTGCGCCGCCACTATCTGACGGCCGTGGAGGAGCGCGACGCCTCCATCGGGCTCGACGGCGAGCCCCTGGTGATCCAGCTGACCCGGCTGATCATGGACACCCCGGTCCTGCTCACCCGCGCCCACGCCGCCCTCGTCCGCAGCTCCGAGCTGGTCGCGGAGGTGCTGGCCGAGGAGACCGGGGATCTGCTGATGGCCCGGGTCGCGGCGGCCCAACTGATGGGCACGCGGGCGACGCTGGTCAGCGAGAACCACCGCCGGCTGCTGCTCGGCGAACCGGTGGATTCCATCGCCCCGGACGCCGCGCGTCTGGGTGCCCGGGCGTTCGACCTGGTCGAGCATGGTCTGGGCGACTACGCGACGAGGCGGTAGCGCCGGTAGCGCGTCTGCGGGCCGGTGGTGGGCTGGTCGCGCAGTTCCCCGCGCCCCTAAGAGCACCCCTTCGGGCCGCCCCGGGGATTGCCGCGCAGCGGCATCTAAGGGGCGCGGGGAACTGCGCGACCAGTTGGGGACGGCCCGCAGACGACCGACGCTTTAGGGGCGCGGGGAACTGCGCGCTCAGCCCACCACCGGCCCGCAGACGACCACACCGCCTACGCTCCAGGGCATGCCTCCCGCCAAGAAGCGCTCCCGCAGCTACGACCCGGCGAAGACCCGCACCGCCGTCCTCGCCCAGTTCACGCACGTACGCGAAGCCGTCGCGCGGCTCGCGCCCGATGTGCTGGGGCGGCCGACCCGGCTGGCGGGCTGGACCGTGTACGACCTCGCCGCGCACCTGGCGCGGGCCGTGGACGTCGTCGCCCGGAACCTGGCCGAGCCCGCGCCCACCCCCGGCCGCCCGGAGGTCACCCTGCCGCAGTGGCCGTTCGCCACCGCCACAGGCGCCGGTGCCGAGACCACCCGCCCCGACCTCGCCGCCCTCTACGCCGACGTAGCCACCCGCACCGAGCGGCTGCTCCCGGACGCCGAGGACACCCGGCTCGTCAGGACCGTCCTCGGCACCATGACGCTCGCCGACTACCTGGTCACCCGTACCGTCGAGCTCTGCGTCCACACCGACGACCTGAACGACGCCGTGCCGGGCCTCGACATCCCGTACGACCGCCAGGCGCTCGCCGCCTGCACCCGGCTGCTCGCCGACGCGCTCGCGGTGAAGGCGCCGGGCGGCTCGGTCGAGGTCCGGATCCCGCCGTACGCCGTGGTCCAGTGCGTCGAGGGCCCCAAGCACACCCGCGGCACGCCCCCGAACGTCGTGGAGACCGACCCGCTCACCTGGCTCCGGCTCGCCGCCGGGCGCCGGGCGTGGGCGGACGAGCGGGACGGGGGGCGGGTTTCGGCGAGCGGGGAGCGGGCGGACCTCTCCGCACTCCTGCCGGTGCTTTCCCGCTGAAAACGCGGCCCGGCCGAGGTGGTCATATGGCTACGTCAGGTGACTTCCTGCCGGGTTCCCGCCGGGCCCCGCGCGACGTCCGTCACATTTCCCGACCGGGCCCTTCCCCGGCCTTTTCCCGCCCTGGCGGGAAAAGCCCTGCTCCACCCCGTCCGGCAGATGCCACAAACCGCCCACCACCCCCGCCTCGTCCGTATCCCCAATTCGGACCAGTGGTCGATCTCGCCTACACTCGGTGGCGTGCCACGTGGTGACGGTCGACTCAATCATGATCTGCTCCCCGGCGAGAAAGGCCCCCAGGACGCTTGCGGCGTCTTCGGCGTCTGGGCTCCGGGTGAAGAGGTCGCCAAGCTCACTTACTTCGGGCTTTACGCCCTCCAGCATCGGGGCCAGGAATCCGCGGGAATCGCGGTCAGCAACGGCTCCCAGATCCTCGTCTTCAAGGACATGGGGCTTGTCTCCCAGGTCTTCGACGAGACCTCTCTCGGCTCCCTCCAGGGTCATATCGCGGTCGGTCACGCCCGCTACTCGACCACGGGTGCCTCCGTGTGGGAGAACGCGCAGCCGACGTTCCGGGCGACCGCCCACGGCTCGATCGCGCTCGGCCACAACGGCAACCTGGTGAACACCGCGCAGCTCGCGGCGATGGTCGCCGAGCTGCCGAAGGAGAACGGTCGCGCGACCCAGGTCGCCGCCACCAACGACACCGACCTCGTCACCGCCCTGCTCGCGGGGCAGACCGACGACGACGGCAAGCCGCTCACCGTGGAGGAGGCGGCCGCCAAGGTCCTTCCCCAGGTGCAGGGCGCGTTCTCGCTGGTCTTCATGGACGAGCAGACGCTCTACTGCGCCCGTGACCCGCAGGGCATCCGCCCGCTGGTCATCGGCCGCCTGGAGCGCGGCTGGGTGGTCGCGTCCGAGACCGCCGCCCTCGACATCTGCGGCGCCAGCTTCGTCCGCGAGATCGAGCCGGGCGAGCTCGTCGCCATCGACGAGAACGGTCTGCGCACGTCGAGATTTGCGGAAGCGAAGCCCAAGGGCTGTGTCTTCGAGTACGTGTACCTGGCGCGTCCCGACACCGACATCGCCGGTCGCAACGTGTACCTCTCGCGCGTCGAGATGGGGCGGAAACTCGCCAAGGAAGCGCCTGTCGAGGCCGACCTGGTGATAGCGACTCCGGAGTCCGGCACCCCTGCCGCCATCGGCTACGCGGAGGCCAGCGGCATTCCGTACGGCTCGGGCCTGGTCAAGAACGCCTACGTCGGCCGGACCTTCATCCAGCCCTCGCAGACCATCCGCCAGCTCGGCATCCGTCTGAAGCTGAACCCGCTGAAGGAAGTCATCCGGGGCAAGCGCCTGGTGGTCGTGGACGACTCGATCGTCCGCGGCAACACCCAGCGCGCGCTGGTGAAGATGCTCCGCGAGGCCGGGGCCGCCGAGGTCCACATCCGGATCTCGTCCCCGCCGGTCAAGTGGCCGTGCTTCTTCGGCATCGACTTCGCGACCCGCGCCGAGCTGATCGCCAACGGCATGACGATCGAGGAGATCGGCACGTCGCTCGGCGCCGACTCGCTGTCGTACATCTCGACCGACGCGATGATCGAGTCGACCACCATCCCCAAGGACAACCTCTGCCGCGCCTGCTTCGACGGGGTCTACCCGATGGAGCTCCCGGACCCCGAGCTGCTCGGCAAGCAGCTCCTGGAGACCGAGCTCGCGGCCGGCCCCGCCGCCACGGCCGCGGCCGACGCGCTGCGCCGCCCGTAGGCGCCCGCACGAACCCTGCAGTACGACACGAAAGTTCTCACTGTCATGTCTGAGACCACTGGTGCCAGCTACGCAGCCGCGGGCGTCGACATCGAGGCGGGCGACCGCGCCGTCGAGCTGATGAAGGAGTGGGTGAAGAAGACCAAGCGCCCCGAGGTGCTCGGTGGCCTCGGCGGTTTCGCCGGTCTCTTCGACGCCTCCGCCCTCAAGCGCTACGAGCGCCCGCTGCTCGCCTCCGCGACCGACGGCGTCGGCACGAAGGTCGACCTCGCCCGCCGCCTCGGCGTGTACGACACGATCGGCCACGACCTCGTCGGCATGGTCGTCGACGACCTCGTCGTGTGCGGCGCCGAACCGCTGTTCATGACCGACTACATCTGCGTCGGCAAGGTGCACCCCGAGCGGGTCGCCGCCATCGTGAAGGGCATCGCCGAGGGCTGTGTCCTCGCGGGCTGCGCCCTGGTCGGCGGCGAGACCGCCGAACACCCGGGCCTGCTCGGCCCGGACGACTTCGACGTGGCCGGGGCCGGTACGGGCGTCGTCGAGTACGACCAGCTGCTCGGCGCGGATCGCATCCGCACGGGTGACGTCGTCATCGCCATGGCGTCGTCCGGACTTCACTCGAACGGGTACTCACTCGTCCGGCACGTGCTCTTCGACCGGGCGAAGATGAAGCTGGAGCAGCAGGTCGAGGAGTTCGGGCGGACCCTGGGCGAGGAGCTCCTGGAGCCGACCAAGATCTACTCGCTCGACTGCCTGGCCCTGACCCGTACCACCGAGGTACACGGTTTCAGCCATGTCACCGGCGGCGGCCTCGCCAACAACCTGGCCCGGGTCATCCCGGACCACCTGCACGCCACGGTCGACCGCTCGACCTGGGCGCCGGGCGCGGTCTTCGACCTGGTGGGCACGGTCGGCCAGGTCGAGCGGCTGGAGCTGGAGAAGACGCTGAACATGGGCGTCGGCATGATCGCGATCGTCCCCGAGGGCTCGGTGGACGTGGCGCTGACGACGCTGGCGGACCGGGGCGTGGACGCCTGGGTCGCGGGCCGGATCACCGAGCGGGGCGACCGTACGACCGGCGCCGAGCTCACCGGGGACTACGCGAAGTAGGTCCCCGCGGACAGCACAGAACCCGGTCCGGGGCTGAGGCCCCGGACCGGGTCGGTGGTGCTGTGAGCAGCGAAAACGATCGCTGCGATACCCGAAGGCTTATGAAGACGTGCGCGCGTCAAGCTCCGCGACGCTGCGCCGACGGACCGGACTCCTCGTCCTCGTCATCGTCGTCGCTGTTGTACAGCTCCGCATAGCGGGCGTACGGGTCGTCTTCCTCGTCGTCGTCCTCGAACGGCTCGCCATTCGGCGGCTGATTCGAGATCGGCTGCGAAGTCGATGCGCCCAGCTCGTTGGCCAGACGCGACAGGTCAGTCCCGCCGCTGCTGTACTTCAGCTGGCGGGCGACCTTGGTCTGCTTGGCCTTTGCCCGGCCGCGCCCCATGGCTCGACCCCCTCGGTGACGGGGCTCAACGGCCCCAGAGTCTTGACACGCGTTCATGAGTCGGAACGGGCTCTCCGTGGAGAGACCGTGTCCGTAGGGCTTCAACGGTACCTGCTTCCGCGGCCATACGGTACGCCGCCCGCATGACGTGCCACTTCGCAGAACCCGCAAGGAGCCCCTTCCTCGCTGGTCAACCGCGATTTTAACCTCTTCTTGGCGTCCGACCCGCCGACCGGCGTGAGTCTTCTCTCGCCGGTCGGCGGATCGGGTGCCGGAGGGCGTCAGCGCTTGCGCGCCTCGGCCATGCGCTGCTCGGCGATCCGGTCGGCCGCGGCGGCCGGCGGAATCCCGTCTTCCTTCGCACGTGCGAATATGGCCAGCGTGGTGTCGAAGATCTTCGCGGCCTTCGCCTTGCAGCGGTCGAAGTCGAAGCCGTGGAGCTCGTCGGCCACCTGGATCACGCCACCGGCGTTGACCACGTAGTCGGGCGCGTAGAGGATCGCGCGGTCCGCGAGGTCCTTCTCGACACCAGGGTGCGCCAGCTGGTTGTTGGCCGCGCCGCACACGATCTTCGCGGTGAGCACCGGGACGGTCTCGTCGTTCAGAGCGCCGCCGAGCGCGCAGGGGGCGTAGATGTCCAGCCCCTCCACCCGGATCAGCGCGTCCGTGTCGGTGACCGCGGTGACGCTGCCCGGGTGCTTGTCGAGGATCCGGCGTACCGATTCCTCACGCACGTCGGTGATCACGACCTCGGCGCCGTCCGCCACCAGGTGCTCCACCAGGTAGTGGCCCACCTTGCCGACGCCCGCGACGCCGACCTTGCGGCCGCGCAGCGTCGGGTCGCCCCACAGGTGCTGGGCGCTGGCCCGCATGCCCTGGAAGACGCCGAAGGCGGTGAGCACGGAGGAGTCGCCCGCGCCGCCGTTCTCGGGGGAGCGGCCGGTCGTCCACCGGCACTCGCGCGCCACGACGTCCATGTCCGCCACGTACGTGCCGACGTCGCACGCCGTCACGTAACGGCCGCCGAGCGAGGCCACCATCCGCCCGTAGGCGAGCAGGAGTTCCTCCGTCTTGACGGTCTCCGGGTCACCGATGATCACGGCCTTGCCGCCGCCGTGGTCGAGTCCGGCCATGGCGTTCTTGTACGACATGCCGCGGGAGAGGTTGAGCGCGTCGGCGACGGCGTCGGCCTCGCTCGCGTAGGGGTAGAAGCGCGTTCCGCCGAGGGCCGGGCCCAGGGCGGTGGAGTGGATGGCGATGACGGCTTTGAGGCCCGAGGCGCGGTCCTGGCACAGCACGACCTGTTCATGGCCGCCCTGGTCCGAACGGAACAGGGTGTGCAGAACGTCTGCTGAGCTGACAGCGTCGCCGGTCACATCGGTCACGGTGGTGACTCCCAAGTACGAAGCGGCGTTTGACGGCCCGCTTGTGGGTGGGGCGGGCCGCGTCGCGGCCCGCCCGGGGCCGCGCTGGGAGCAGAGTAAGTCCTACGCGTCCGTAGATCAGGCGCAGTGCCCAGGATCACCCTCCGGCCCCGCCCGCGCGTGGGACGATTCGACGCATGGCGGTGGTGTCCTCGGTGATCGTCCCGTACGCGTCCTATCTCCGGGTGTACGAGCCGCTGGCGGCCTTCCCCGAACCGGAGCGCGGCCATTGGGCCCGCTACGCGGAGCGCGGCCGCACCCCGGGTGCCCAGGACGAACTCCGGCGCGCGCTGGCCGATCTGGTGCCGACGCCGCCGGTGGCGGTGCCGGTCCACGAGAGCGCGGACGCGTTCGTGGCGCAGCTCGACGGGGTGGTGTGCGTCTGCCCGTGGCGGACCCGGCTGCGCGGCTGGCAGGCGCTGGAGGAGCTGGCGGGCCAGTTCCCCGAGCCGGTGCTGGACGCGCTGCTGCCGCCGGTGGTGCGCCGGCAGGCCGCGGCGGACTACGAGCGGTGGCGGGAGCGGAACCCGGACGCCCGGCCGTGGATCCTCACGGCGGTCTGGCACGTCCCTGTGAGCTGGTTCACAGTCTTTTCGGACGAAGAGCGGGAGTATGTCCGCGCGGAGAGCGGCGCGGCACCCGTGCTGCGCTACCGCACCCCGATGGTCCAGGCCCGGCGCCGCCTCGCGCGGGCGCTTCGGACGCTGCGCGACCACATCGACGAGGGGCCCCTGACCGAGGGGCTGGTCGAGGTGGGGCGCTGGCTGGAGGAGTTCCATCCGCGCTCGCTGGTGGAGCTCGACTACGGGGGCCTGGTGCACGCGCTGCCGCCGGCGCGCCTGGAGGAGGACCGCTCGGCGGCCGACGTGACCGAGGGGATCGCCGCGCTGCGGGCCGGGGACGGCGCGGGGGCGGCCAGGGCGTACGAGCGCTTCACGGAGCGCTGGCGGGCCGTCAGGGAGCGCCGGCTCGCGAACTGAGGGACCGTCGGACTGAGGGGGCGTCGGCAGGCGCCGCGCGCTGCCCCGTTCGGGTGAGCCTCTTCGTACGGCTGAGTGACGTTCCGGCCGTGTGGTCGGGACGTAGGTCCTGATCCGGGCCTTTGCCCCAAGCGTGACGGACCGCACTTACTGGGCCCTTGCGTCGATCCCCCACCCTCGTGCCAAAATAGGACAAGGAGTCCGGGGAGGGCTCCTTCCGTCCAACTACGGGCGGATTGCTTGGTATTGCCTGCTATGGGGGGTCTGATGACTCCTGATCGCTCTGTGACTGATCGTCACTGTGGCGTGACTGTCCGCTATGGCATGGTCCATCGGCTTCCGTCGCTGATGAACACCTGGGAGGGCAATTCCATCGGTTTGGCCGACGTGGCTGGACAGATGGTGTAGTTGTAGTGCCGAGGACAAGCCGTTCGTCCTATAACCGACTCGGCTCGCGTCCGCCATTTCGGGCAACGCGGGTCAAGGTGCAGAATTTAGAGGAAAGAACCGAGAAGGTTCGGTTCTCCCGAGGAGGCCGCTCATGACCGCTCGCACCCCTGATGCCGAGCCGCTGCTGACCCCGGCTGAGGTTGCCACGATGTTCCGCGTGGACCCGAAGACGGTCACCCGCTGGGCGAAGGCGGGCAAGCTCACGTCCATCCGCACGCTGGGTGGGCACCGCCGGTACCGCGAAGCAGAGGTCCGTGCGCTGCTGGCGGGTATTCCGCAGCAGCGTAGCGAGGCCTGAACAACACCCCGATAACGGGCATTCCGGGGCCCCCACCCCGGTCGCCCACCCCATAGCTCCACTGACGCCAGGCCTGCCCCAACGGGCCCGTCGTCATCGGCCGCGCTGGACTCCGCCGGGTCCAGCGCGGTCTTTTCTATGCCCCGGTCCGGGCCGGTCCGGACCGTCTGGGGATGCTTCGCGGAGCTTGCCGCGGAGGCCTGGAGGGGTGGTGCAATTGCACATATTAAATTGGGAGGTTGTAGGCACGGCGTAAGTTCCCCGGTTCCCAAAACTTGTTCGGTGACTCCCGTCACACCGCCGTGAGCGTCCTCTGAACAGAGCCTGCCACCGTCCGGGGCGCGGGAGACCCGCCATTGGTCACCGCTCGGCGGGACTTTCGTCCTCGGGGAGGGCCTCCGGGAGGGCCTCGGGGAGGGCGAGGAGGGGGTCGGGCTCGGAGGGCTCCATGGCGAGCCTCAGGAGGCGCGAACAGACGGGGCAGTGCCGGGTGACGTGCCGGTAGCCGCTGGCGGCCGACAGATGGGCGCGCAGCAGCGCCCGGGTCTCGTGCCTCGCGGACGACGCCGTCATGCGCCACCTCCTGGGTGGGGCCCGCTGCCTTCTCCCTGGGTACCGGTGCCGGTTGACCCCGTCAAGACGGCCGCAAAAGCCAAGTGGCCCGCAGGGCCAACGGACCGGAAACGCCAAGTGGGCCCCGATTCCTAAGAATCGGGGCCCACTTGATACTGCGGTCCTGACGGGATTTGAACCCGCGGCCTCCACCTTGACAGGGTGGCGAGCACTCCAAACTGCTCCACAGGACCAGGTTTCGCAGCCTGTGCTTGCTCCTTGGCTGCGAGAGAGACTGTACAGCAGGTCGGCTGGTCAGGTCGAACTCACTCAGGGCGATGGGTCCGTCACGGCGCCGTCAGGGCTTCGCCGTGGCGACCGCCGCGTCGATCGCCTTCACGATCCGCTTGTCCGAGACGGGGAACGCGGTGCCCAGGGCGTGCGCGAAGTAGCTCACCCGCAGCTCCTCGATCATCCAGCGGATGTCCAGGACCTCCCGGGGCACCGGCCGCCCCTGCGGCATCTGCTCCAGGAGCCACGCGTACTCGTCCTGCATCTCGTGGACCTTCTCCATGCGCGTGGTGTCGCGCTGCACGGACGTCGGCATCTGCTGCAGACGCCGGTCCACCGCCACCAGATAGCGCATCAGGTCCGCCAGCCTGCGCAGCCCCGTCGCGGTCACGAAGCCGGCCGGCATCAGGGCCGCCAGCTGCTCCCGTACGTCCTGCAGGTTGTTGATCAGGACCAGGCTGTTCGTGGCCTTCAGACGGCGCTCACAGGCCTGCCAGGCGGCCAGGATCTGCTGGACCTGCCCCACCGTCCGTACGGTCGCGTCCACCAGGTCGGCGCGCACCTTGTCGTACAGCTTGCGGAACGACTCCTCGTCCCACGCCGGGCCCCCGTGGTCCGCGATCAGCTTGTCGGCGGCGGCCATGGCGCAGTCGTCGAAGAGCGCCTGGACGGAGCCGTGCGGATTGCGGGACAGGGCGAGCTTCTGCTGGTTGGTCAGCTTGTCCGAGGCGAACTTCGCCGGGTTCACCGGGATGTTCAGCAGGATCAGCTTGCGGGTGCCGCGCCACATCGCCTGCTGCTGCTCGGCCTCGGTGTCGAAGAGCCGTACGGACACGGTCTCGCCCGAGTCGACCAGCGCCGGGTACGCCTTCACCGGCTGGCCCGCGCGCTTGGTCTCGAAGACCTTCGTCAGGGTGCCGATCGTCCAGTCCGTGAGGCCCGTGCGCTCGATGGAGACGCCGCCCGAGGGCGCGGCCGCCGCGGCGGCCTGGGAGAGCGCCTGGCGGGCCTTGGGGCGCAGCTGGAGCTTGAGCGCCTCCAGGTCCTTGTCCTCGGCCAGCTTGCGGCGCCGCTCGTCGACGATCCGGTACGTGATCTTCAAGTGATCAGGGACGCGCGTCAGGTCGAAGTCGTCGGCCGTGACCGGGACCCCGACCATCCGCTGGAGCTCGCGCGCCAGGGTGACCGGCAGCGGCTCCTGCAACGGCACGGCCGTGTCCAGGAAGCGCGTCGCGAAGTTCGGCGCGGGCACGTAGTGGCGGCGGATCGGCTTGGGCAGCGAGCGGATGAGCTCGGTGACGACCTCGCCGCGCAGGCCCGGGATCTGCCAGTCGAAGCCCTCGTCGGTGACCTGGTTGAGGACCTGGAGCGGGATGTGGACGGTCACACCGTCCGCGTCCGCGCCCGGCTCGAACTGGTAGGTGACCTTGAACTTCAGCCGGCCCTGGCGCCAGTTGTCCGGGTAGTCGTCCTTGGTGACGGCGAGCGCCGACTCCCGGATGAGCATCTCCCGCTCGAAGTCCAGGAACTCCGGCTCGTCGTGGCGCTTGTGCTTCCACCAGGAGTCGAAGTGGGCGCCGGAGACGACGTGTTCGGGCACCCGCTGGTCGTAGAAGTCGAAGAGCGTCTCGTCGTCGACCAGGATGTCCCGGCGCCGGGCCCGGTGCTCCAGCTCCTCGACCTCGGTCAGGAGCTTGCGGTTGTCGGCGTAGAACTTGTGGTGGGTGCGCCAGTCGCCCTCGACCAGCGCGTTGCGGATGAACAGCTCGCGCGAGGCCTCCGGGTCGATGCGGCCGTAGTTCACCTTGCGGTTGGCGACGATCGGCACGCCGTACAGCGTGACCCTCTCGTACGCCATCACCGCGGCCTGGTCCTTCTCCCAGTGCGGCTCGCTGTAGGTGCGCTTCACCAGGTGCTGGGCGAGCGGCTCGATCCACTCGGGCTCGACCTTCGCGTTGACCCGCGCCCACAGGCGGGAGGTCTCCACGAGCTCGGCGGACATGACGACCTTGGGCTGCTTCTTGAAGAGCGCGGAGCCCGGGAAGATCGCGAACTTGGCGCTGCGGGCGCCCAGGTACTCGTTCTTGTCGGTGTCCTTGAGCCCGATGTGCGAGAGGAGACCGGCGAGCAGCGAGGTGTGCACGGACTGCTCGGGGGCGTCCTCCTCGTTGAGGTGGATGCCCATGGTCTTGGCGACCGTGCGCAGCTGGGAGTAGATGTCCTGCCACTCCCGGATGCGCAGGAAGTTCAGGTACTCCTGCTTGCACATCCGGCGGAAGCTGGAGGAGCCGCGCTCCTTCTGCTGCTCGCGGACGTACCGCCACAGGTTGAGGAAGGCGAGGAAGTCGCTGGTCTCGTCCTTGAAGCGGGCGTGCTGCTGGTCGGCCTGCGTCTGCTTGTCGGACGGGCGCTCGCGCGGGTCCTGGATGGAGAGCGCGGCCGCGATGACCATGACCTCGCGGACACAGCCGTTCTTGTCGGCCTCCAGGACCATCCGGGCCAGCCGCGGGTCGACCGGCAGCTGCGCGAGCTTGCGGCCCATCGGGGTCAGCCGCTTGCGGGGGTCCTTCTCCGCCGGGTCCAGCGCGTGCAGCTCCTGGAGGAGCTGGACGCCGTCGCGGATGTTGCGGTGGTCCGGCGGGTCGATGAAGGGGAACTTCTCGATGTCGCCGAGCCCGGCGGCGGTCATCTGGAGGATGACGGAGGCCAGGTTGGTGCGGAGGATCTCCGCGTCGGTGAACTCCGGCCGGGAGAGGAAGTCGTCCTCCGAGTACAGCCGGATGCAGACGCCGTCGCTGGTACGGCCGCAGCGGCCCTTGCGCTGGTTGGCGCTGGCCTGCGAGACCGCCTCGATGGGCAGCCGCTGCACCTTGGTGCGGTGGCTGTAGCGGGAGATGCGGGCGGTGCCCGGGTCGATCACGTACTTGATGCCCGGGACGGTCAGGGAGGTCTCGGCGACGTTGGTCGCGAGAACGATCCTGCGCCCGGAGTGCTGCTGGAAGACGCGGTGCTGCTCGGCGTGGCTCAGGCGCGCGTACAGCGGCAGCACCTCGGTGAACCGGAGGTTCTTCTTGTTGAGCGCGTCCGCCGTGTCGCGGATCTCGCGCTCGCCGGAGAGGAAGACCAGGATGTCGCCGGGGCCCTCGGACTGGAGCTCGTCGACGGCGTCGCAGATCGCGGTGATCTGGTCGCGGTCGGCGTCCTCGGAGTCCTCCTCCAGGAGGGGGCGGTAGCGCACCTCGACCGGATACGTACGGCCGCTGACCTCGACGATCGGCGCGTCCCCGAAGTGGCGCGAGAAGCGCTCGGGGTCGATGGTCGCCGAGGTGATGACGACCTTCAGGTCGGGGCGCTTGGGCAGCAGCTGGGCCAGATAGCCCAGCAGGAAGTCGATGTTGAGGGACCGCTCGTGGGCCTCGTCGATGATGATCGTGTCGTACGCGCGCAGCTCGCGGTCCGTCTGGATCTCCGCGAGCAGGATGCCGTCCGTCATCAGCTTGACGAAGGTCGCGTCCTGGTCGACCTGGTCGGTGAACCGGACCTTCCAGCCGACCGCCTCGCCGAGCGGGGTCTTCAGCTCGTCCGCGATCCGGTCCGCGACCGTGCGGGCCGCGATCCGGCGGGGCTGGGTGTGCCCGATCATGCCGCGCACGCCCCGGCCCAGCTCCATGCAGATCTTGGGGATCTGGGTGGTCTTGCCGGAGCCGGTCTCACCCGCGACGATCACGACCTGGTGGTCCCGTATCGCCTCCAGGATCGCGTCCTTCTTCTGGCTGACCGGGAGCTGCTCGGGGTAGGTGACCTCGGGCATGCGGGAGGCCCGCCGGGCGACGCGCTCGGCGGACTTCGCGGCCTCGGCGGCGATCTCGTCGAGCACGGCCTGCCGGGCCTCGGGCTTCTTGATGCGGCGGGCGCCTTCCAGACGGCGGCCGAGCCGATGGGCGTCACGCAGCGAGATCTCGGCCAGCAGGGTCTGGAGATCGGCAAAGGAAGTAGACATACCTGATTCAGGATCTCACCCGCCGCGCGGCAGTGGCGAACGCATTTCGGCGGGGGCCCGCCGCGCCCGTACCATTTCGGGCATGCCCCGCACCCACGCCCCGCACCGCCGCCTCGCGGCCGTGCTGCTGATGGTGCTCGGGGTGGTGACGGTGCTGCTGTGCGGGCCGTCGCCGGCGGTGGCGTCCAGCGCGCACGCCCCGGCGGCCGTCTCCGTGCTCTCCGACAGCTCGCCCGGCTGCAAGCAGGGCGGCAAGCAGGACAAGGGCGGCGACCCGGCCGCGCCGGTGCGGGCCCGTACCGCGTATGACCAGGCCCCGGCCGTGGGGGAGCGGATCGCCCCGGCCGCGCTCGCCGCGCAGGCCGCCGAGCACCGCACCCCGCCGGTACGCGGCCCCACCCTCGCCGCCCCCACACCCGTCGAGCTCTCCGTACTGAGGGTCTAGGCGGCCGGTCACCACGACCGGCCGTCCCTTTCCCCTTCCCTTTTCCCGCCGCAGCCCGCGCTGTCGCGGTACGTACACGGAGACCCGTATGTCCAAGTCCCAGGGCACCCCTGCGTCCAAGGCCAAGCCGAAGGCCAAGTCCAAGAAGCCGTTCGTGATCGGTGCCGCGGTGGTCGCGGCCGCGGTCGTGCTCGGTGTCGCCTCCTACCAGGCGACGTCCCCCGGTTCTCAGAAGAGCGACTCCGCCGCCTCCTCCGACGCCGTCGAGCCGCCCGCCGGGACCTTCCCCGAGCTGGAGAAGCTGGCCCGGCGCGACGCCAAGGACCCGCTGGCCCAGGGCCGCGCGGACGCGCCCGTCGTGATGGTCGAGTACGCCGACTTCAAGTGCTCGTACTGCGGCAAGTTCGCCCGCGACACCGAGCCCGCGCTGGTGAAGAAGTACGTCGACGCGGGCACCCTGCGCATCGAATGGCGCAACATGCCGATCTTCGGCGCCGAGTCGGAGGCCGCGGCCCGCGCGGCCTGGGCGGCCGGGCAGCAGGGCCGGTTCTGGCAGTTCCACACGGCGGCGTACGCCAAGGGCGCCAAGGAGAAGGGCTTCGGCGCGGACCGGCTGCGCGAGCTCGCGAAGGAGGCGGGCGTGGCCGACCTGGACCGTTTCGTACGGGACGCGGACGGCGACGCGGCGAAGGCGGCGGTGAAGAAGGACCAGGACGAGGCGTACGGGCTGGGCGCGACCTCCACGCCGTCGTTCGTGGTCAACGGCCGCCCGCTGGCCGGGGCCCAGCCGCTGGACACCTTCGCGCAGGCCATCGACGAGGCGGCCACGTACAAGGCCGCGCGGACCGCCGGCCCGAAGGGGACCGGAAAGTGACCCCGGACATCGGCTATCTGGCCGCGTTCCTGGGCGGCCTGCTCGCGCTGCTCAGCCCGTGCAGCGCACTGCTGCTCCCGGCCTTCTTCGCGTACTCGATCGACTCCACCTCGCGGCTGCTCGCCCGCACCGGCATCTTCTACGCGGGCCTGGCCACCACCCTGGTCCCGCTGGGCGCGGCGGGCTCGTACGCCGGACGGCTCTTCTACGGCCACCGCGACCAGCTCGTCCTCTTCGGCGGCTGGCTGATCATCGCGCTCGGCGCCGCCCAGATCCTCGGCATGGGCTTCGCCAGCCGCCGCATGACCGAGCTGTCCGGCCGCATCCGCCCGACCACGGCCGCCTCGGTCTACGCGCTCGGCGCGGTCTACGGCCTGGCGGGCTTCTGCGCCGGGCCGATCCTGGGCAGCGTCCTGACGGTGGCGGCGGTCAGCGGCAGCCCGGTCTACGGCGGTCTGCTGCTCGCGGTGTACGCGCTGGGCATGGCGGCTCCGCTGTTCCTGCTGGCGCTGCTGTGGGAGCGCTTCGGCCTTGCCCGTCGCCGCTGGCTGCGCGGCCGGGTGGTGAAGCTCGGCCGCTTCGAGCTGCACACCACCTCGCTGCTGTCGGGCCTGTTCTTCATCGCCCTGGGCACGCTGTTCCTGGCGTACGACGGGGCCACGGCACTGCCGGGGCTGCTCGACGTGGACGACTCGTACGCGGCGGAGAAGTGGGCCCGCTCGTTCGGCGACGCCGTCCCGGACTGGGCGCTGCTCGTGGCCGTGGTGGCGGTGGCCGGGCTGGTCCTGGGCGTACGCGGCTGGCGCGGCCGGGAGCGCGAGCCGGAGTGAGGAACGCGGAAGGGCCCCGTCCAGTGGACGGGGCCCTTCTCTTGTGGCTGGGGCCGGGGTCGAACCGGCGACCTATCGCTTTTCAGGCGATCGCTCGTACCAACTGAGCTACCCAGCCACGAAGTTCCTCGCGGAACTTCAGCGGTCCTGACGGGATTTGAACCCGCGGCCTCCACCTTGACAGGGTGGCGAGCACTCCAAACTGCTCCACAGGACCAAGCAATGTGCGAGCACTAGTCTCGCACACGGTAAAGCGTGCCCCCAACGGGATTCGAACCCGTGCTACCGCCTTGAAAGGGCGGCGTCCTGGGCCACTAGACGATGAGGGCTAAGGGCCCACCTGCGCGCTTCGCAGCGCGTCGGGGACGTGAGAAGCATATGGGATGCGGGGAGCTATCGCCAAAACGGTTTCCCGGGGGCCGGTCGGGGCCCGTCGGCGGCCGGTGGGGGCTCGCGCGCGGGGCGCGGGCCGGGGCGGGCCCGCGCCCCATGCGTGACAATGGCCGCGTGCTGGAGATGACGCGCGAGGAGTTCGAGGAACTGGTCGCCGAGGCGCTGGACCGCATCCCGCCGGAGCTGACGCGGCTGATGGACAACGTCGCCGTGTTCGTCGAGGACGAGCCCGCCCCCGACGACCCCGAGCTGCTCGGGCTCTACGAGGGGACTCCGCTCACCGACCGCGGCGAGTGGTACGCGGGCGTGCTCCCCGACCGGATCACCATCTACCGGGGCCCCACCCTGCGGATGTGCGAGTCGCGCGAGGACGTGGTCGCCGAGACCGAGGTGACCGTCGTGCACGATATCCCGTCGCACACCTCTTCGAGGGGGGATTCGCCCGTTCGGGTGGCTTCTGCTGCCTGAGCAGACCGCCCCGGATCAGCCCCAGCCCAGTTCGTGGAGCCGTTCGTCCTCGATGCCGAAGTGGTGGGCGATCTCGTGGACCACTGTCACGGAGACCTCGTGAACCACGTCTTCGGTGGTCTCGCAGTAGCGCAGGGTCGGGCCCATGTAGATCGTGATCCGGTCCGGCAGCACGGCCGCGTACCACTCGCCACGGTCGGTGAGCGGAGTCCCCTCGTAGAGCCCCAGTAGCTCCGGGTCGGAGGCGTCGGGTTCGTCCTCCACGAACACGGCCACGTTGTCCATCAGCCTGGTCAGCTCCGGCGGGATCTTGTCCAGAGCGTCACTGACCAGCTCTTCGAAGGCGTCGCGCGTCATCTCCAACACACGACCCATTGTCCGGGACGAACGGCCGTTCTGGCGGCTCACGGGGCAGCGGAAAGCCCCGGCGCCTCCGCCATTGGGAGAGGCGGGGGAGCCGGGGCTCTCAGTGCTTGCGCACCGGGTAGGGCGCGCGGGTGTTCGTGAAGCGTTCCAGGCGGCTCCCGCCTCTGCACTGGTCCGGATCGGTCCGGAAGAACCAGAGGCATCGGAAGCACCAGAGGAGCCCGTTCTCCGGGTCGGGCGTGCTCTCGCTGCCGCAGCGGGGGCAGGGCTCCACGGACGCCTCCTAGGTCATGCGCTCAGGTCGTATTCTCCCGTGCGCACGGCTTCCACGAACGTTGCCCAGCGTTCCGGGGTCGTCTCGATCACGACGCCGGGAACGGCGCTCTCCCGGAGTGCGACGACGCCGGGAATGTTGGTCGCCACCTCCATGCAGTTGTCGACCTTCGGGTCACGGCAGGCTGCCGCGCTGACGAACTCGTACGCGGGTTGTCCGGTCATGGTTCATCCCTTCGCCGTATGTGCGGGGAGTCGGTCCCCGCGCCGTCTTGCGGTCCGCTCCCAGGGCCCTGGGTCCCCCACCTAGTGCCGTATCAGGCGACGTTTGCCCTGTCGACGACGGCGCGTAGGCGCCGGTCGTCGGCGTGACGGTTTCGCCAGATGATGTATCGGCGGATCATGCTG
>NZ_BMTS01000012.1 GCF_014649795.1 Streptomyces melanogenes | reverse complement strand
GGGGACCCTGTGGGAGAGTAGGACACCGCCGAACAATCTTTAGCCTCAACCCCCGTGCCCTTTTGGGCCGGGGGTTGAGGCATTTTTGCGTTCAGGACCCGTTCGGGTCGGCCCCCTCCGCCTCCAATTCAGAGTCGGCCCGCGGCCTTCAGCTCCAGATACGCGTCCGCCAACGCGGGAGCAAGCTCATCCGGGGTCGCGTCCACGACGGTAACGCCATGGCGCATCAGTTGTTCAGCCGTGCGGCGACGCTGTTCTTGGGTGCGGCTGGCAGCGGCCGCTTCGTAGACGGCGTCCACGGTGCCACGTGACTCCGCCATCTTCTTGATGTGAGGGTCGGCGATCGCTGCGACCAGGACTGTGTGGCGCTTGGTGAGCTGCGGGAGCACGGGGAGCAGGCCTTCCTCCACCGGGGCCGCGTCCAGGCTTGTCAGCAGCACGATCAGGGAACGCCGAGGAGCGTTGGCGAGCGCGGCGGCACTCAAGCCCCGGGCGTCTGTCTCCACCAACTCGGGCTCAAGCGGCGCAAGCGCGTTGACCAGAGAGGGCAGGAGTTCGCCGGCGGCGCGGCCCTGTACCTGGGCCCGTACGCGACGGTCGTATGCCAGGAGGTCGACGCGGTCCCCCGCGCGGGAAGCGAGCGCGGCGAGAAGCAGAGTCGCGTCCATGGCGGCGTCCAGGCGGGGGACGTCTCCGACGCGGCCCGCCGACGTACGCCCGGTATCGAGTACGACGAGGATGTGGCGGTCGCGCTCGGGCCGCCAGGTGCGTACGGCGACGGCGTTCTGTCGGGCAGTGGCGCGCCAGTCGATGGAGCGGGTGTCATCGCCGGGGACATAGGGGCGCAGGCTGTCGAACTCGGTGCCTTCGCCTCGGGTCAACACGCTGGTGCGGCCATCGAGTTCGCGTAGCCGGGCCAGCCGGGACGGCAGGTGCTTGCGGCTGGTGAACGGCGGCAGTACGCGCACGGTCCAGGGGACGCGGTGGCTGCCCTGCCGAGAGACGAGGCCGAGCGGTCCGTACGAGCGGACGGTGATCTGCTGGGAGTGGCGGTCGCCCCGCCGGGTCGGGCGCAGGGTCGTGGTGACGCGGCGGCGTTCGCCGGCCGGGACCGTCAACGCGTGCCGGGAAGCGTCCTGTTCGCTGCCGGAGACCCAGCTGCTGGGCGGCCAGGCGTCGCGGAGCTGGGCCTGCAACGGGCGGCCCGAGGGGTTGGTGACGGTGAGGACGACCTCGGCGGCGTCACCCAGTCGAACTGATGTATCACCGTTTCGGGTGAATTGAAGCTTTCGCACTGGCGCGGCGAGGGCGTAGTCGCACATCATTGCGAGTGTGAGGGGGGCGTTGACCGCGAGCATTCCCGCCCAGCTCGGGGCCCATACGCCTACGGGGACGGATCCGAGAGCAGCGAGCAGAGCAGTGCGTCCGGTGAGAGCCACGATCGCCGCCTCAGCGGGGGACGGGGACGTGGGCGAGGACCGAGGTGATGACGGAGTCGGCGGTGACACCCTCCATCTCCGCCTCGGGACGCAACTGGATGCGATGGCGAAGTGTGGGGAGGGCCAAGGCCTTTACGTCGTCGGGGATGACATAGTCCCGGCCCGTGAGCCAGGCCCAGGCGCGAGCGGTGGAGAGCAGAGCGGTGGCGCCTCGGGGAGAGACACCGAGGCTGAGTGAGGGGGATTCACGCGTGGCACGACAGATATCGACGACATAGCCGGTGATCTCTGCGGAGACCGCAGTCTTGGCGACGGCCGCACGGGCCGCCTCGAGATCGGCGGCTCCCGCGACCGGGCGGACTCCGGCCGCCTGGAGGTCACGAGGGTTGAAGCCCTCGGCGTGACGCGCGAGGACGTTGATCTCGTCCGCGCGTGAGGGCAGAGGCACCGTCAACTTCAGCAGGAAGCGGTCCAGCTGGGCTTCCGGCAGGGGATAGGTGCCCTCGTACTCGACGGGGTTCTGCGTCGCGGCGACCAGGAAGGGCTCGGGAAGCGGGCGCGGTGTGCCGTCGACCGTGACCTGACGCTCCTCCATGGCTTCAAGGAGAGAGGACTGGGTCTTCGGGGGCGTGCGGTTGATCTCGTCCGCGAGCAGCAGATTGGTGAACACGGGGCCGGCCTGGAAGGAGAACTCGGCGGTGCGGGCGTCGTAGATCAGCGAGCCGGTGACATCACTGGGCATCAGATCGGGGGTGAACTGGACGCGCTTGGTGTCGAGTTCGAGCGAAGCGGCGAGCGAACGCACGAGGAGCGTCTTGGCGACGCCGGGGACTCCTTCGAGGAGTACATGACCGCGGCACAGCAGGGCCACGACCAGGCCCGTCACGGCGGAGTCCTGGCCGACCACGGCCTTGGCGATCTCGGTGCGCAGGGCCTCCAGGGAGGCGCGGGCGGTGTCCGGGTTCGCTGCGGTCGCCGGGGTTCGGTCGCTCATGAGGTGCGTACCTCTCTTTCGAGGGCGTCGAGTTCGTCCGCGAGGCGGACCAGTGCGGCGTCGTCGGCCGGGGCCGGGCCGAAGAGCAGGACCTGAAGGTCCCGTTCGGCTGACGGGATCCGGGCGGAGACGGCGGGGACGAGGAGTTCGGGCGCGTGCGCCGAGGCGGCGGGCACGCCCAGGAGGGGAGCAAGACGGGTGCGGGTGGCCGAGCGCAGGGCGTCGGCCGCGCGGTCGCGGGCGTTGGCCTTGCGGTAGAGGCGGGCTCGGCCCTCGGTGGCCTCGGACGCGCGGACGGCGACCGGGAGTTGCTCGGTCACCAGGGGGCCGAGGCGGCGGGCTCGCCAGATGGCGGCGAGGGCGGCCGCGAGGGTGAGCTGGAGGGTGGCCCAGAGCCATCCGGACGGGATGAGGTCGAAGAAGCTGCGGTCGCCGCCGTCGGCGGCCGAGACATCACCGAGCGAGGGGAGGTACCAGACCAGATGGGGGCGGGAGCCGAGGAGTTGGAGGGCGAGCGAGGCATTGCCCTGCTTGTCGAGACGGTGGTTGTAGAGGATGTCCGGCGCGCCGAGCAGGACGGTGTCGCCATGGGAGGGGGTCTGTATCCGGAGCAGGGTGGGCAGTCCGCCCGCGGGGTAACAGGCGTCGTCCGCCTGGCCGTCGGCGGCGTAGCGGACGCCTCCGGTGTCGGCGCTTCCGGCGCGGACGGCCAGCGGGAGGGAGCAGTTCGGCTCGCGGTTGTCGACCGAGGACGAGCCCTCTTCCCGTACGCCGGGGGCGAGTACGGGAAGGGAGGGCGCGCCCGGGGAGAGCAGTACGGTGCGTCCGCCGGACCCGGTGGCGGCGGCGTGGAGTCGGCGCTGTTGGGATTCGGTGAGCAGATCGGGGACGGTGACCAGGAGCGTGGTGTCCGGACCCGTGGCGCGGGCGGCCTCGTCGAGTGTGGTGGCCACGCGCGTGGAGACGCCCTGGCCCTTGAGGAGTTCGGCGACGGCGCGACTGCCGTAGCGGTCCGCCGACCGGGGGTCGAGGCGGCCGTGCTGGTCGCCGGAGCGGGTGGCGGCGAGGGTGATCCCGGCGGCCAGGAGGATCACGGCGGCGAGCAGCAGGCCGCGGGTGCGCGTCCAGATCTGACGGGGCGTCGCGTCGGTGGACGTGGAGGCGGGGGAGGCCGCGGTGGCGGCGGGCCTGGGGCCGGTCATTCGGCGGCTCCCGGGGCGGTCGCATCCACTGTGGGGCGTTGGGCGAGGGCGCTGAGATCCGGCTTCGTGCGTTCCAGATCGGTGTCGAGGTCGCGCAGGCGGTGGTACGCGGACTCGTTCGCCGTACGGCCTCCGTATGTGACGTCGTCGAACTCGCGGGCGGCGGTGCGCAGTCGGTCGGCGTGGCCGGGCAGCGGGCGGCCCGCCTCGGCGGCGGCCTCGTCGGCGGTGCGGCCGGGGCGCGGGTCGAGGAGGGCGCGCTCCTCCAGGGAGCGGACGATCGCGCGCATCCGTTCCTGGACGGCCTGGGTCCAGCGGCCGGCCGTGGCGTGGGCCTCGGCGGTGGCGCGGTGCTCGGCGGCGCTGCGCGGGCGGTCGTCGAAGACCGTGCCGACAGTGGAGACGGCGCGCTTCGGGGTGCCCAACCGCCACCAGAGGGCGGCGATCAGGGCCAGGACGAACACGGCGATGGCGACCAGTCCGAGTGCGCCGCCCGGGGCAGCGCCCGAGGCGGCGTCGAACAGGCCGCCGACCCAGTCCCAGAAGCGGTTGAGGGCGCGCTCCAGCGGGTTCGGATCGTTCTCGTGGTACCTCGGTTTGGTCAGTTCGCGCCGTGCCGCCTCGCGGGCGGGCAGGCGCGGAGTGTCCACCGGTGGTTCCCCGGCCGCTCGGACCAGCAGCCGCACCATGGTCGTGCCCCCCGTTGCGGACACCGCATCAGCTCCCGGGAGTCTCGTAGCCCGGCAGGTTCGCGGCGCGGGCGAGATCGAGGTCGAGGGCCTCGCGGCGGATGCGCTGGTCGACGTAGAGCAGTGCGGTCACACCGGCGGAGATCGGGTAGGTGATCGCCGAGCCGATCACGGCGCCGATCCCGGTGATGATCAGGAACGGCCAGCCGAAGTCGGAGGTGGACCCGGAGAAGAGGCTGCCGGCGCCGCCGTCGTCCACGAGCGTTCCGATCACGGTGAACGGGATCGCGATGATCATCGAGACGATGAACGTCAGGAGCACGGTCAGCAGCGTGATGCCGAAGATCCGCCACCAGGCGCCGCGCACCAGCTTGGCGGACCGGCGCAGGGACTTGACGAGGCCCTGGCGCTCCAGCATCAGCGCGGGCGCGGCGAGGCTGAACCGGACCAGCAGCCAGATGACGACCACGACGGCGGCCAGCCCGCCGAGCCCGGCCAGGGCCGCACCCGCGTCCGATCCGATGAGCGCCCCGGGAAGGACGCCGATGCCGACGACCGCGCCCGCCATCAAGGGCAGCAGCACCAGGAGGCCGAGCAGCGGCAGCAGCCTCGGCCGGGCCTCCGCCCAGGCCTCCCGCAGCGTCACCGGGCGCCCCAGGACGGAGCGGCTGATGACGACGGTGAGGACCGCCGTGACGAAGAGCGTGCCGATCAGCGCGAGGACGCCGACGGGCAGCAGGCTGAGCATGCTGGAGCGCAGCGAGTCGAAGGCCTGGTTGATGGCCTCGGTCCCGGTGGCGTCGGGGTCGATCTCCGGAGGGTCCGGCAGGAGGTAGCGCTGGACGAGGATGTCCGCGATCTGCGTGATCACGGCGACCGTGAGGGTCAGGCCAAGGACCGTGCGCCAGTGCGCGCGCATTGTCGACACCGCCCCGTCCAGGATCTCGCCGACCCCGAGCGGGCGGAGCGGGATGACACCGGGCTTGGCGGCGGGCGCGGGGCCCCACCCGTGGTTCCAGTTCCCGCCGGGAGCCGGAGGCCGGCTCCAGCCGCCCTGCTGGGGCGCAGGAGGCCCTGGCGGGGGCGGGGGCGTGCCCTGGCCCGGGGTGGCGGCCGGAGGCGACCACTGGCCCGCCGGAGGCTGGTTCCGGGACCACTGCGAGGACGCGCGGGCCCGGTCGGAGGGCTCGGGCTGCCCGGGCGTGCCGGAGTCCTCGCCGTCGGAGGGGGCCGATCCGGGCGTAGCCCAGCCCGGAGAGTCGTTCACGGTCGTCCACCTCGTGGATTGGTCGTGGGACCAGCTCGGCGAGCCGGCTCGTTGGGGTTGGCAGCCATCGTGCCATGCGGTTCCTGGCTGTGGACCGGCCCCCGTATCTCGTTCGCACCTTCAATTGTCGGCGGCTCACCGGGCAGACTGGGCGGATGGCTGATCACGAGGTGCGATCCACCGTGGGCTCCGAGCCGTCGGGACTGGCACAGCTTCGTTGGGACGAGCCGCCGGAGGGGCCGGTGCTGGTGCTCCTCGACCAGACCCGACTGCCGGCCGAGGAGGTCGAGCTGGTCTGTACGGATGTGCCGGGGCTGGTCCGGGCCATCCAGACGCTGGCCGTCCGAGGGGCGCCGCTGCTGGGGATCGCCGGGGCGTACGGGGTGGCGCTGGCCGGGGTGCGCGGCTTCGACGTACAGGAGGCGGCGGCCCTGCTGGCGGGGGCGCGGCCCACCGCGGTGAACCTCGGGTACGGGGTGCGGCTGGCGCTGGGGTCGTATCAGGCGGCCCTCGACAAGGGCGCGGGCCCGCAGGAGGCCGGGGCGGCGGCGCTTGCGGCCGCGAAGGCCCTGCACCGGGCGGACGCGGAGGCCAGTGCCAGGATGGCGGCCCACGGGCTGGCGCTGCTCGACGAGCTGCTGCCCGGCGGCAGCCACCGGGTGCTCACGCACTGCAACACCGGGCGGCTGGTCTCCGGTGGCGAGGGCACCGCGTTCGCGGTGGCGCTGGCAGCACACCGGGCGGGCCGGCTGCGGCGGCTGTGGGTGGACGAGACACGGCCGCTGCTGCAAGGAGCCAGACTGACCGCGTACGAGGCGGCGCGTAGCGGGATGGCGTACAGCTTGCTGACCGACAATGCTGCGGGTTCGCTGTTCGCGGCGGGGGAGGTGGACGCGGTTCTGATCGGGGCGGATCGCATCGCCGCCGACGGATCGGTGGCCAACAAGGTGGGAAGCTATCCGCTCGCTGTGCTCGCCAAGTACCACCACGTGCCGTTCATCGTGGTGGCGCCGGTCACGACGGTGGATCTGGAAACCCCCGACGGGTCGGCGATCGAGGTCGAGCAGCGCCCCGGGCAGGAGGTGACGGAGCTCACCGGACCGCAGGTTTCCGCGGCCGGGTGGGGGGCCGGCGGCGGACTGCCCGTGGCGCCGCTGGGGACGCAGGCGTACAACCCCGCGTTCGATGTGACGCCCCCCGAGCTGGTGACGGCGATCGTCACCGAGGAAGGTGTGCTCTCACCCGTGACAGGGGGCGGACTGAGAGAGCTGTGTGCCAGGTCACGCCAGGTAACGATTAGCTAATGGGATGATGACATTTATGAAGGGACGCGTCCTTGTCGTCGACGACGACACCGCGCTGGCCGAGATGCTCGGCATTGTGCTGCGTGGAGAAGGTTTTGAGCCGTCGTTCGTAGCGGACGGCGACAAGGCACTGGCGGCATTCCGTGAGGCCAAGCCGGACCTGGTGCTGCTGGACCTCATGCTGCCCGGACGGGACGGCATCGAGGTCTGCAGGCTGATCAGGGCCGAGTCGGGTGTGCCGATCGTGATGCTCACCGCCAAGAGCGACACCGTGGATGTGGTGGTCGGCCTGGAGTCCGGGGCGGACGACTACATCGTGAAGCCGTTCAAGCCGAAGGAGCTGGTCGCCCGTATCCGGGCGCGCCTGAGGAGGTCGGAGGAGCCGGCGCCGGAGCAGCTGGCGATCGGCGATCTGGTGATCGACGTGGCGGGTCACTCCGTGAAGCGGGACGGGCAGTCCATCGCCCTGACCCCGCTGGAGTTCGACCTGCTGGTGGCGCTGGCCCGCAAGCCGTGGCAGGTGTTCACCCGTGAGGTGCTCCTTGAGCAGGTGTGGGGGTACCGGCACGCGGCGGACACGCGGCTGGTCAACGTGCACGTCCAGCGGCTGCGCTCGAAGGTCGAGAAGGACCCCGAGCGGCCGGAGATCGTGGTGACCGTCCGTGGTGTCGGTTACAAGGCCGGACCGAGCTGACATGTCCCGCGGCGGTGCTGCTCCGAAGCCCGGGAAGCCCGGGGTCCGTGGGGGGCGGGCTGCTGGTGTGGGACGCAAGACGACGGCATGGGGCGGGCGGATCCTCCAGGAGGGCACGCCCGGCAGCCCCGTGCTGCGCCTCTTCGTGCGCTGGGTGCGGCGTCCGCTGCTGCCCGCGGTGCGGCTGTGGCGGCGCAACATCCAGCTGCGGGTGGTCGCCTCCACCCTGCTGATGTCGCTGGGTGTGGTGCTGCTGCTCGGGTTCGTTGTCATCGGTCAGGTGCGCAACGGGCTCCTCGTCACCAAGGAGAAGGCGTCCGAGAGCCAGTCCGCGGGCGGCTTCGCCGTGGCCAAGGACAAGGCCAGCGCCCCGGCGGCGCCGGGCGGCCAGGACGACGGCAGCTCGGACGGGCGGGCTGGCAGCTCGGTGACCTGGCGCAGCGAGCTGGTGACCCAGCTCGCCAGTGGCGGCCAGGGCGCGTTCTACGTGGTCGCGCTGAGCGCCGACTCCGAGGACTCGGGCTCCAGCAACCGGGGCCCGCGCGCCTCGGGCGGCGTGGACCCGGTCGCGAGCGTCCCGCAGAGCCTGCGGGACAACGTCGACCAGGGCACGGGGGCGTACAAGACGTACGCCTCGATCAAGTACCTCGACGGCCAGGAGCCCAAGCCGGGGCTGGTCATCGGAACCAAGCTGAAGGACGTCGACGGCCAGGCCTACCAGCTGTACTACCTCTTCCCGCTGGCGCAGGAGGAGAAGACGCTGAGCCTGGTCAAGGGCACCCTCGCGACCGCCGGGCTGTTCCTGGTGGTGCTGCTCGGCGCGATCGCCTGGCTGGTGGTGCGCCAGGTCGTCACCCCGGTCCGGATGGCGGCGCAGATCGCGGAGCGGCTCTCCGCGGCCAAGCTCCAGGAGCGGATGAAGGTCACCGGCGAGGACGACATCGCGCGGCTCGGCGAGGCCTTCAACAAGATGGCGCAGAACCTCCAGATCAAGATCCAGCAGCTGGAGGAGCTGTCGCGGATGCAGCGGCGGTTCGTCTCGGACGTCTCGCACGAGCTGCGGACGCCGCTGACGACCGTACGGATGGCGGCGGACGTCATCCATGAGGCGCGCGTCGACTTCGATCCGGTGACGGCGCGGTCGGCGGAGCTGCTGGCCGGGCAGCTGGACCGGTTCGAGTCGCTACTCGCCGACCTGCTGGAGATCAGCCGGTTCGACGCGGGCGCGGCGGCCCTGGAGGCCGAGCCGATAGACCTGCGGGATGTCGTACGACGGGTGATCGAGGGCGCCGAGCCGCTCGCCGAGCGCAAGGGCACCCGGATACGGGTGGTCGGCGACGACCAGCCGGTGGTCGCGGAGGCCGATGCCCGCAGGGTCGAGCGGGTGCTGCGCAACCTCGTGGTGAACGCCGTGGAGCACGGCGAGGGCCGGGATGTGGTGGTGCGCATGGGCGTGGCCGGCGGCGCCGTCGCGGTCGCGGTGCGCGACTACGGAGTGGGCCTGAAGCCGGGCGAGGCGACCCGGGTGTTCAACCGCTTCTGGCGGGCCGACCCGGCCCGGGCCAGGACGACCGGAGGCACGGGCCTCGGCCTGTCGATCGCGGTCGAGGACGCACGGCTGCACGGCGGCTGGCTGCAGGCCTGGGGCGAGCCCGGTGGCGGCTCCCAGTTCCGGCTGACGCTGCCGCGCACGGCCGACGAGCCGCTGCGCGGATCGCCGATACCGCTGGAGCCGGAGGACTCGCGGGCCGCGCGCGAGCGGGCCCGCCAGGGCGCGGCCGCCGAGCAGGGCAACGGGCTGCGGCTGGCGAGCGTGCCGGTCCAGCCCGCCGCCACCCGCTCCTCGCTGCCCGTGCCGCCCCGGCCCCCGGTCCCGCCGAGGACGTCCGGGCCGGCCGCCGACCCGACCGCGCTGCCCGGTGGCGGCGGGGCCAGGGTGGTGCCCCGGGTCAGTGACGCGCGCGTGGAGGGCGAATCCGTACCATCGCAGGCTGCTGACACAGCGGCTGCCCCGGCAGCCGCCGACCAGGAGGAATCGGCTCGTGGGCGCTGATCGGGGGAGGGGCCGCGGCCGTCGGCTGCGGTCGGCCGCGCTGCTGGGCTGCGGCGGTGTGCTGGTGGCGGGGTGCGCGTCGATGCCCGACAGCGGCGACGTGCACGCGGTGCAGGCCTCGCAGCGCGCCGACTCACAGGTGCAGGTGTACGCGGTGCCGCCGCGTGAGGGGGCGGCCGCCGACGAGATAGTCGACGGGTTCCTGGAGGCGATGACCAGTGACGACCCGCAGTTCGCGACGGCCCGCAAGTATCTGACGCCGCAGGCCGCGCGGACCTGGAAGCCGGATCAGGCGACCACGGTGCTGGCCGACGGGCCGAACCCGCAGCCGAACCGGACCAACGACAAGGGCGACAGTTCGAGCTTCACGTTCACGGTGACCGGGAAGCCGGTCGCCGTGGTGGACAAGCAGCACGCCTACCAGCCGGCCGGGCCGAAGTCGGCGTACAACGAGACGATCCATCTCGTACGACAGAACACGCCCAGCGGCAAGGAGTGGCGCATCGACGCGCTGCCCGAGGGGCTGCTGCTGGGGCAGTCGGACTTCCAGCGCATCTACCGCTCCGTCAACAAGTACTACTTCGCGTCGGGGCAGGACCGGCTGGTGGCCGATCCGGTGTACGTGCGTCAGCGCAACGACCCCGAGACGCAGATGAACCTGGTCACCCAGACGGTCATGGCCGTCCTGGAGGGGCCGACCAACTGGCTGCGGCCGGTGGTGGGTTCGCGCTTCCCGAGCGGTACGGCGCTGAAGGAGGGCACCAAGTCGCTCTCGTTCGACGACCGCAACGCGCTGAAGGTGCCGCTGAACGAGCGGGCGTCCAACGTCGGCGGGAGCCAGTGCCTCAAGATGGCGGCCCAACTGCTGTTCACGCTACGGGATCTGACGGCCACTCGGGTCGGCCAGGTCGAGCTGGACCGGGCGAACGGCTCGCAGCTGTGCGTGCTCGGCGGCGACCAGGCCGAGGGGTACGCGCCGGACCACATCTCGCCCAAGCCCGGCCAGTACTTCGTGGACGAGCAGGGCCGCCTCGCGCGGATGCGCGCCGGTACGCGTGACAGCACGGAAGGCACCGACGGCGCGGACAGCGCGGACGGGGACGTGGTCACCGAGCTGGTGCCCGGGCCGTTCGGCCGGACGGGGCAGGCGCTGCGTACGGTCGCGGTGGAGCGGGGCGAGAGGCGCGCGGCGGGGGTGGCGGCCGACGGCCGTTCGCTGCACGTGGCGCCGATCGTGTCCGACGGCGAGCTGGTGAAGACGCTGGTGACCAGTCAGAGCAAGGATCTGAAGGACGGTCTTTCGGCGCCGAGTTGGGACGGCCGCAACGACCTGTGGGTGGCCGACCGGGATCCGGGCCACTCCCGGCTGCTCCGCCTCGACCACGGCGAGGGCCAGCCGCAGGAGGTCGATGTCGCCGGTCTGAACGGGGCGCGCATCGAGCAGGTGCGGATGTCGGCGGACGGGGTGCGGATCGCGCTCCTGGTGAACGAGGGCGGTCACACGACGCTGCGGATCGGCCGCGTGGAGCGGATCGGCGACCCGGAGCACCCGCAGGTCTCCGTGGTGGAACTGCGCCCCGGAGCGCCGCAGATGGAGGACGTGACGGCCGTTTCCTGGGCCGGTCGCAGCCGCCTCGTCGTGGTCGGCAAGGAGTCCGGTGGCCTCCAGCAGCAGCTGCGCTACATGCAGACGGACGGCTCGTTGTCGGCCGCGGGCAATCTGCCGGGCGCCAACCGGGTGACCGAGATCGCCGCGGCGGACGACGAGCGGCTGCCGCTGGTGGCGCACTCGCGGGAGGACGGCATCGTCCGGCTGCCGCCGGGCGCCAACTGGAAGACGGCGGTCAAGAAGGGCTCCTCGCCGGTCTACCCGGGCTGACGGCCGCGCCGCCCGGGCGGTCGCTCCACGGCTCCGACATTGGCTCGGTCGCCCCGGTGGGTTTTCCACAGGGGTGGCCGGGCAGCCGTCCTGTTGGCACAGTGGATGCCATGCGGGGATGGTGGCAGGAGATCTCCGGGCTGGTACTGCCGGTTGCCTGCGGCGGCTGCGGCAGTCCCCGTACCGCGCTGTGCGAGCGGTGCGCGGCCGCGCTGCTCGGTGCGCGGGCACGGCGGGTCCGACCTGCCCCCGAGCCCGCGGGACTGCCGGTGGTGTACGCGGCGGCCGTGTACGAGGACGCCGTACGGGCGGTGCTGCTCGCGCACAAGGAACGGGGCGCCCTGGGCCTGGCCGGGGTCCTCGGGCAGGCACTCGCGGGCGCGGTGCGCGCGGCCGCCGGAGCGCCCCGGGACGGGCCGCTGCTGCTCGTGCCGGTGCCGTCGGCGCGGCGGGCGGTGCGGGCGCGCGGGCATGATCCGGCGCGCCGGATCGCCCTGGCGGCGGCCGGGGAGTTGCGGCGTACGGGTACGGACGCGCGCGTGGCGGCGGTGCTGCGCCAGCGGCGTGCGGTGGCGGACCAGTCGGGGCTGAGCGCCCGGCAGCGGCTGGCGAATCTGAGCGGGGCGCTGGAGGTGTCGGCGGGCGGTGACAGGCTGCTGGAGGGCGGCCGGGTGGTCCTGGTGGACGACCTGATGACCACGGGAGCCTCGCTGGTGGAGGCGGCCCGGGCCGTCGCGGGCGTCGGCCGGACGACGACCGGGGCGGTCGGCGGTGCCCCGGCGCACGCAAATGCGGGATTCGCGCAACGTACGGCCGCAGCCGCGGTCGTCGCATCCACTCCGGCATCTTTCGAAATAAACCGGAACTGACAGGGAACTTGCATCGTTGCAGGTAGTGAGAGGGAGAAAACACCTGAACGGAGGTACGTGCGGGTAGCGGGTGCCGACATCCGTCCGAGCGAGCTATGTTCGGTTGTGAGGAATGGCGAGAGTCGGCCTCACTGAATGCACGGCCCTGCTTCTGGGTATTTCCCCGACCCTGAAGTCGGTGGGGTGGCGATCTTCCCCTCGGGGGAGGAGGAGGTGAAAGTCGCCCAGTCCGAGACTCCGGTGGTCACCGGAGTCTGGTGCAAGAGGGAGATGCTCCGCAGTGAAGGCGGAGTGATCCGGGAACGGAGTTCTGCGTGGACATCGTCGTCAAGGGCCGCAAGACCGAGGTACCCGAGCGGTTCCGCAAGCACGTGGCCGAGAAGCTGAAGCTGGAGAAGATCCAGAAGCTCGACGGCAAGGTAATCAGCCTCGACGTCGAGGTGTCCAAGGAACACAACCCGCGGCAGGCCGACCGTTCCGACCGAGTGGAGATCACGCTGCACTCGCGTGGCCCGGTGATCCGGGCGGAGGCGGCGGCAGGCGACCCGTACGCAGCCCTCGACCTGGCCCACAGCAAGCTGGAGGCGCGGCTGCGCAAGCAGCACGACAAGCGCTACACCCGCAGGGGCAACGGTCGGCTCTCGGCTGCCGAGGTGGCCGACGTGGTCCCGGGCGTGGCCCAGTTGAACGGAAGCGGGGAGCTCGTGGACGGTGCGATGGAGGAGCGCGTTCCCATCACCCGGATGGGATCGGTCGAGGTGCAGGGCGAAGGCCCGCTCGTGGTCCGCGAGAAGACCCATGTGGCCGCACCGATGACGCTCGACCAGGCGCTCTACGAGATGGAGCTGGTCGGGCACGACTTCTACCTCTTCGTCGACTCCGAGACGAAGCAGCCCAGCGTGGTCTACCGGCGGCACGCCTACGACTACGGCGTGATTCATCTGGAATCGGACCCGCTCGCCGGTGAGGACGCGAGCGGCGCCGGCGGAGCACTCGGCGGCTGACCAGGTCGGCGGCGCGCTGAACGGATCGGTGCGGCGCGCCGTACCAGAGTGCGGTGATGCCCCTGGAGCGCTTGTGTGCGCCCCCAGGGGCACCACTGTGCGACCGGTGGACCACCGCTCTGTCGGCCGGGCATGAAATCATGGCGTCGCACGCCAACCGCTGCTCCGTGGAGCGCGGTTGGTGCAGCCACACCAACTCGGGCCATGGCCTTCAGGGGGAGGAACGATGGCAGACAGCTTCGGGCCGGTGCACGACGGGTCGGCCGCGGACGGTTCTGACGGGGCTCCCACCGGCATGGAAGCGGCCGGATCGCGCAAGGAGCCGATCCGGGTGCTGGTCGTCGACGACCATGCGCTGTTCCGCCGCGGCCTGGAGATCGTGCTGGCCGCGGAGGAGGACATCCAGGTCGTCGGCGAGGCGGGCGACGGGGCGGAGGCCGTGGACAAGGCGGCGGACCTGCTTCCGGACATCGTGCTGATGGACGTACGGATGCCGAGGCGCGGCGGGATCGAGGCCTGCACCTCCATCAAGGAGGTGGCCCCCAGCGCGAAGATCATCATGCTGACGATCAGCGACGAGGAGGCCGACCTCTACGACGCGATCAAGGCGGGTGCGACGGGCTACCTCCTCAAGGAGATCTCCACCGACGAGGTGGCGACCGCGATCCGGGCGGTGGCGGACGGCCAGTCCCAGATCAGCCCGTCGATGGCGTCGAAGCTGCTCACCGAGTTCAAGTCGATGATCCAGCGCACCGACGAGCGTCGGCTGGTGCCCGCGCCGCGGCTGACCGACCGCGAGCTGGAAGTACTCAAGCTCGTCGCCACGGGGATGAACAACCGGGACATCGCCAAAGAGTTGTTCATCTCCGAGAACACCGTGAAGAACCACGTCCGCAACATCCTGGAGAAGCTGCAGCTGCACTCCAGGATGGAGGCGGTGGTGTACGCGATGCGCGAGAAGATCCTGGAGATCCGCTAGCCGCCTCGGCTCAGGCCGCCGCGATCGCCGCCGTCAGCTCCCGGGCGAGCCCCGGGGTGTCGGCGCGCTCGATCCGTACGGCGTCGCAGCCCACCCACCGCGCCGCCTCCAGCAGGGCCTGGGCCATCGGGGCTATGGCCTTCGGCGTGTCCAGGGAGACCTGCTTGGCGACCAGCGTGCGGCCCTCGCGGGCCGGATCCGCGCGGCCGAGCAGCTTGCCGCCCGCCAGCAGGGGCATCGCGAAGTATCCGTACACCCGCTTCGGCTTGGGCGTGTAGGCCTCCAGGCGGTGGCTGAAGCCGAAGATCCGCTCGGTGCGCGCGCGGTCCCAGATGAGCGAGTCGAAGGGCGACAGGAGCGTCGTGCGGTGGCGTCCGCGCGGCTCGGTGGCCAGCGCCTCCGGGTCCGCCCAGGCGGGCTTGTCCCAGCCCTGGACGGTGACGGGCACCAGGCCGGAGTCGGCGATCACCGCGTCCACCTGCTCGCCCTTGAGGCGGTGGTAGTCCGCGATGTCCGCGCGCGTGCCGACGCCGAGGGAGCGGCCCGCCAGCGCCACGAGCCGGCGCAGGCACTCGGTGTCGTCCAGCTCGTCGTGGAGGAAGGCGTCCGGGATGGCGCGCTCGGCCAGGTCGTACACCCGCTTCCAGCCGCGTCGTTCGGTGCACACCACCTCGCCGTACATCAGCGCGCGCTCGACGGCGACCTTGGACTCGGACCAGTCCCACCACTCGCCCTTGTTCTTGGCGCCGCCCAAGTCCGTCGCGGTCAGCGGGCCTTCGGCCCGCAGCTGCTTGATCACCTGCTCGTACGCCCCGTCGGGCAGGTCGTGGTGCCAGTGCGGGCGGGAGCGGTAGGCGCGGCGGCGGAAGGCGAAGTGCGGCCACTCCTCGACGGGGAGGATGCAGGCGGCGTGCGACCAGTACTCGAAGGCGTGGCCGTCCGTCCAGTACGCCTCGTCCACCGTCTTGCGGCCCACCGCGCCCAGACGCGCGTACGGAATCAGCTCGTGCGACCGGGCGAGGACCGAGATGGTGTCGAGCTGGACCGCGCCCAGGTGGCGCAGCACCCCCCGCACCCCGCCCCTGCGGTCGGGGGCGCCCATGAATCCCTGGGCGCGCAGGGCGATGCGACGGGCCTCGTCGGCGGAGAGCTGAGCGGCGGGACGCGGCAGGCTGGTCATGCTCCGCACGATAGACGGCGGCACTGACAATCGACCGGGGAGAGCCCCTGGCCCGGGACGGCCCGCGCCCGCCTCACCCCCCGGACGGCAAGTACGCGCGCGTAGTGGGCAGGCCCAGGTCGCTGGGGAGGAGGCCGCCCACCCAGCTGTCGCGGCGGGTGCCGCCGTGGACGAGGGCCGCGCGCAGGGTGCCCTCCATGGTGAAGCCCGCCTTCTCGGCCACCGCGCGCGAGGCCGCGTTGCCGACCTCCGCTCGCCACTCCAGGCGCTCGACGCCCGCCGACGTGAAGGCCCAGCGGGCCGCCGCCACCGCCGCCTCGGTCATATAGCCGCGGCCCCGGTGCTCCTTGGCCGCCCAGAACCCCAGCTCGGCGACGTTCTCGCCGCGCCGCATGACACCGACCATCGCCACCAGCGCGCCCTCCGGCGCCACCCCCTGAGCCTCACCCGTCCCGGAGGCATCCCTGAGGAGTACCGCGAAGGTGAATTCGGAGTCGTCCCGCCAGCCGTTGGGCGCGAAGGTGCCGGTGAAGGACTCGGCGTGCTCGCGCAGGTAGGGCGAGGGGACGGTGGTCCAGCGCTGGATGTCGGGGTCCTGACAGGCCGCGTACGCCGCGTCCGCGTCCTGCGGGCCGACGGGGCGCAGCAGCAGGCGCTCGGTGCTGAGGATGACTGGGTCCATCGGCTGATTCTCCGTGCCGGGCCGGAACGGACGCCAGGGCTTTTCGTGTTTCCCGGCACCTTCCGGGCGCCCTGTCCGTTGTCGTCATGGCAGACCTCCCGGCGCGGGCGGGTCCTCGCATACGATGGCCGTTGCCCAGAAGTAATCAACCGTACTCGACCGCGCCAGGCCCGACCGGCAAGGAGACCAACCCCCGTGTCCGTCCTCTCAAAGCTCATGCGTGCAGGCGAAGGCAAGATCCTGCGCAAGCTGCACCGCATCGCGGACCAGGTCAACTCCATCGAAGAGGACTTCGTGAACCTCTCCGACGCCGAGCTCCGTGCCCTCACCGACGAGTACAAGGAGCGGTACGCGAACGGGGAGAGCCTGGACGACCTGCTCCCGGAAGCCTTCGCCACCGTCCGCGAGGCCGCCAAGCGCGTCCTCGGACAGCGCCACTACGACGTCCAGATGATGGGCGGCGCCGCGCTGCACCTCGGCTACGTCGCCGAGATGAAGACCGGTGAGGGCAAGACCCTCGTCGGCACCCTCCCGGCGTACCTCAACGCGCTCTCCGGCAAGGGCGTGCACCTGATCACGGTCAACGACTACCTGGCCGAGCGCGACTCCGAGATGATGGGCCGCGTGCACCGCTTCCTCGGCCTCGAGGTCGGCTGCATCCTGGCCAACATGTCGCCCGCCGAGCGCCGCGCGCAGTACGCCTGCGACATCACGTACGGAACGAACAACGAGTTCGGCTTCGACTACCTGCGCGACAACATGGCGTGGTCCCAGGAGGAGCTCGTCCAGCGCGGTCACAACTTCGCGATCGTCGACGAGGTCGACTCGATCCTGGTCGACGAGGCGCGTACGCCGCTGATCATCTCCGGCCCGGCCGACCAGGCCACCAAGTGGTACGGCGACTTCGCCAAGCTGGTCACGCGCCTCACCAAGGGTGAGGCGGGCAACCCGCTCAAGGGCATCGAGGAGACCGGCGACTACGAGGTCGACGAGAAGAAGCGCACCGTCGCCATCCACGAGCCCGGCGTCGCCAAGGTCGAGGACTGGCTGGGCATCGACAACCTCTACGAGTCGGTGAACACCCCGCTCGTCGGTTACCTGAACAACGCCATCAAGGCGAAGGAACTGTTCAAGAAGGACAAGGACTACGTCGTCATGGACGGCGAAGTCATGATCGTCGACGAGCACACCGGCCGTATCCTCGCCGGCCGCCGCTACAACGAGGGCATGCACCAGGCGATCGAGGCGAAGGAAGGGGTGGACATCAAGGACGAGAACCAGACCCTCGCCACGATCACCCTGCAGAACTTCTTCCGCCTCTACAAGCGCCACGACCAGGACGGCAAGGAAGAGCCCGGCCTCTCCGGCATGACCGGTACGGCGATGACCGAGGCGGCCGAGTTCCACCAGATCTACAAGCTCGGTGTCGTCCCGATCCCGACCAACCGCCCGATGGTCCGCAAGGACCAGTCCGACCTGATCTACCGCACCGAGGTCGCGAAGTTCGAGGCGGTCGTCGACGACATCGCCGACAAGCACGAGAAGGGCCAGCCGATCCTGGTCGGCACCACCTCGGTCGAGAAGTCCGAGTACCTCTCGCAGCAGCTCTCCAAGCGCGGCATCCAGCACGAAGTGCTGAACGCGAAGCAGCACGACCGGGAGGCGACGATCGTCGCCCAGGCGGGCCGCAAGGGCGCCGTCACGGTCGCCACGAACATGGCCGGCCGAGGCACCGACATCAAGCTCGGCGGCAACCCGGACGACCTCGCCGAGGCGGAGCTGCGCCAGCGCGGCCTGGACCCGGTGGAGCACGTCGAGGAGTGGGCGCACGCGCTGCCCGCCGCCCTGGAGAAGGCCGAGCAGGCCGTCAAGGCCGAGTTCGAAGAGGTCAAGGAGCTCGGCGGGCTCTACGTGCTGGGCACCGAGCGGCACGAGTCGCGCCGCATCGACAACCAGCTGCGCGGCCGCTCCGGCCGTCAGGGCGACCCGGGCGAGTCCCGCTTCTACCTGTCGCTCGGCGACGACCTGATGCGCCTGTTCAAGGCCCAGATGGTCGAGCGCGTCATGTCGATGGCGAACGTGCCGGACGACGTGCCGATCGAGAACAAGATGGTGACGCGCGCGATCGCGTCGGCCCAGTCGCAGGTCGAGCAGCAGAACTTCGAGACGCGCAAGAACGTCCTGAAGTACGACGAGGTGCTCAACCGCCAGCGCGAGGTCATCTACGGCGAGCGCCGCCGCGTCCTGGAGGGCGAGGACCTGCACGAGCAGGTGCAGCACTTCATGGACGACACCATCGACGCCTACATCCAGGCGGAGACCGTCGAGGGCTTCGCCGAGGAGTGGGACCTGGACCGGCTGTGGGGCGCCTTCAAGCAGCTCTACCCGGTGAAGGTCACCGTGGAGGAGCTGGAGGAGGCGGCGGGCGACCGCGCGGGCATCACCGCCGAGTTCATCGCCGAGTCCATCAAGGACGACATCCACGAGCAGTACGCGGCGCGCGAGGAGCAGCTCGGCTCCGAGATCATGCGTGAGCTGGAGCGGCGCGTGGTCCTCTCGGTGCTCGACCGCAAGTGGCGCGAGCACCTCTACGAGATGGACTACCTCCAGGAGGGCATCGGCCTCCGCGCCATGGCGCAGAAGGACCCGCTGGTCGAGTACCAGCGCGAGGGCTTCGACATGTTCAACGCCATGATGGACGGCATCAAGGAGGAGTCCGTCGGCTACCTGTTCAACCTGGAGGTCCAGGTCGAGCAGCAGGTCGAGGAGGTCCCGGTCGAGGACGCGGCGCCCTCCGACAAGCCGTCCCTGGAGAAGGAGCCCGCCGGGGCGCGTCCGGAGATCCGGGCCAAGGGCCTGGACGCCCCGCAGCGCCCGGACCGGCTGCACTTCTCCGCCCCGACGGTGGACGGCGAGGGCGGTGTCGTCGAGGGCGACTTCGACAACGGCGACGAGCCGGCCCGCTCCGAGGCGGACGGCATGACCCGCGCGGAGCGCCGCAAGGCCCAGAAGAGCACGGGCGGCCGCCGCCGCAAGAAGTAGCCGCGAGGCGCCTGTGAGGCGCGCGCAGTCACCGGGTGGGGCCGGGCACCGTACGGGTGCCCGGCCCCACTTCTACGGCCGCACAGCGCCAGCGCAGGTCGGCGCCCTGCTCCAGGCGGAAGGCCATGGCGCGTACGTGGTCGCCCGCCCCGATGCGGGCGAAGGCCTCGATGACGCCCGGCTGGGGCACGTACTCGTCGCAGTGCCGCACCACCGGGCGACAGGAGGCACGCAGCGGGCTGGCCGGGGCGAGCAGCACCAGCTGCTCGTACGCCTCGCCGACGGTGTGCCCCAGCATCCAGTGGACCGGGCGGTGGCCGCTGAGGACGGCGAGCAGGCGCTCCGCGAACCAGTAGCGGGGCAGCCGCTGCCGCCGTGCGTAGGCGGAAGTGGCACCCGTCCTGCCGGGCCCCACGCGGTCGCCGCGGCCCGCGGGCCGGGTCCTGTCGGTCCGCACGTCGGCCCGCGTCCTGTCGGTCCTGTTCATCTCTGTCGCCCCCTTTGATACCGGCGAGTAGCTTTCTGTTGGGGATCTTGTACGGGGGCGGCGACGCCGGTCGCAAGGGCGGCGGGGCGGGCGGGGCAGGGCCCGGGGGATTCACCTATCAGGGTGATACGGCGCACTGCGGGGCCGGTGGCGACGGGGAATCCGGCGCCACGCGCCCCGAGGCCCCGGACGCCGCGCGGGCAACCCGAAGGGGGACTCCCGCACGTATCCTGAGTGCGTCTTCCGACCAGAAAAGAGCGGCCTGTCATGCGCGTGTACCTCCCTCTGACCCTCCCTGGTCTTGCGACGGCGCACACGGCGGGAGAGCTCGGCTCCGGCCCGCTGACCGCCTACGCCGTCACGCCGGGGCTGCGCGAGTGGTACGTCTCGGACGACATCGAGGAGCTGGAGTACGCGGCGCTGAGCCGGGCCGCGGCGGCGTCGCTGCGGTTGCTCGCCGGGGACCCGGAGGCCGCCAGGCGCCGGGTCGTGGTCGCCGTGGACGTGCCCGACGGGGCCGCCTCCGCCGACCCCGACCGCAGCCTGGACGCGAGCGCGCTCGGCGAGGTGCGGATCTCCGGCCCGGTGCCGCTGGCCAAGGCGGCCGCGGTGCACGTGGACGCGGACGACGCGGTCACCGACGTCGCGGCGGCGGCCGACGCGCTGGGCGCGGCGGACAAGGGCGACGACGACGCGCAGTTCACGGTCGACGGCGCCGAGGACCACGAGCTGCTGTGGTTCGGGGTGCAGGAGATCCCCAACCTGATCGGCTGACAGCACGGCTGACCTGCACCTTTGGGCACCTCAAGGGCCCGAGCGCGGTCCGTTGTCAGTGGGGGTGGGTACCGTTCTGGCATGGGGAAGCGCACGACGCATCTGGTCTGGGACTGGAACGGCACACTGCTCGACGACATCACCGCGGTCATCGAGGCGACCAACGCCGCCTTCGCGGAGCTCGGCCTGGAGCCGATCACGCTGGAGCGGTACCGCGAGCTGTACTGCGTGCCGATACCCCGCTTCTACGAGCGGCTGATGGGGCGGCTGCCGACCGAGGCGGAGTGGCTCGTGATGGACGAGGCGTTCCACAAGCACTACTGGCGCCGGGCGGACGCCTGCGCGCTCACGGCGGGCGCCGCCGAGCTGCTCGCCGCGCGCCGGGCGGCCGGGCGCAGCCAGTCGCTGCTGTCGATGGCGCCCCACGAGCACCTGGTGCCGATCGTGCGCCGGCACGGCATCACCGAGCACTTCCTGCGCGTCGACGGGCGCACCGGCCCCTCGCACGGCAGCAAGGCCGAGCACATGGTCCGGCATCTGACGCTGCTGCGGGAGGCGGGCGAGGGGATATCCGCCGACCGGGTCGTGGTGATCGGGGACGCGGTGGACGACGCCGTGGCCGCGGCGCACGTCGGCGCGCGGGCGGTGCTGTTCACCGGCGGGTCGCACAGCCGGGCCAGCCTCGCGGTGGCGGGCGTGCCGGTGGTGGACACGCTGGCGGAGGCGGTCGAGACGGCGGAGCTGCTGGCGGGCTGACGGCCTCGTACGGACGTGGCGGGGTCCGCGGGCACCGCAGGGCACCGGATGGTGCGGGACGCCCGGAGACGCCCCGCACGCGGCGCTGAGGGCCGCCTGACGGCGAGCCCGGCCTCCCGGGCCGCCCAGAGGGGCACCCAGGTGTGCCCGGAGAGGCCGCGCCCCGGTTACGTCACCGGCGCCTTCGCCCGCAGCACGGTCAGGAACTCCCGCATCCACGTGGAGTGGTCCGGCCAGGCGCGGGCGGAGACCAGGGTGCCGTCGACGACCGTTTCCGCGTCGCGGAAGCTGGCGCCGGCGGCCTGCATGTCGAGTTCGAGGGCGGGGTACGCGGTGACCCGGCGGCCGCTGAGGCCGCCGATCGCGGCGGTCAGGAGGGGACCGTGACAGATCTGGGCGACCGGCTTGTCCGTGTCGAAGAAGGCTTTGAGGATCTTGCGCAGCTCGGGGTCGTTGCGCAGGTATTCGGGCGCCCGGCCGCCCGGGATCACCAGCGCGGCGTACTGGCCGGGATCGACTTCCGAGAAGGCCAGGTCGGCCGGCCAGGTGTAGCCCGGCTTCTCGGTGTACGTGTCGAAGCCCGGCTCGAAGTCGTGGACCACGAACTGGAGCTTCTTGCGGGCGGGGGCGGCGATGTGGACGTCGTAGCCCTCCTCGCGCAGCCGCTGGTAGGGGTAGAGGACCTCCAGCGACTCCGCCGCGTCGCCGGTCACGATCAGGATCTTGGCTGCCATCGGTGCTCCCGGAGTCGACCGTGCGTGCCTGGCTCGTACAGGGTGCGCGGGGCTCTTCGCCCCGCCGTTCCCAGGGGTGTGCGCGGTGCCGCTCGGCGCACCGCGCGTACGGGGCAAACGTGCCCCGGCCCGGCCGGTTTGCCAAGAGGGCACACGGACGGCGCGCGTCGCTGTCCAGACTGTCAAACTTCGGGCCCCGCTTTTGTACACATACGGCTCATGACGGTTCGGGGGGGCGGGGCGATAGCCTTGACCCGTGATCAGCGCGATATCCCGCAGGGGCACTGACGCCCCTGCCCTGCGCCCGGAGTGCCACAGTGCCCGGGCCCTCGCTGATTCCCGTATCCCGGGCCCTTCGCCGAAAATGGCCAATAACGACCCGGGCATCTCTCATCGCGGCATAACGTCGACTCCGACCGGACACCCCGCGTCGTGGCGTTGCGCCGCTTCTACCTACGTCACGCAACGGCGCGCGACAGGAGCCAGAGGACATGCAGACCAAGCTGGACGAAGCCAAGGCCGAGCTGCTCGCACGGGCCGCCCGGGTAGCTGAGAACAGCCCGGTGGGGGGCCCCGGCGGTCTGGGGGGCGCCCCCCAGGACCGGGCAGCCACTACCGGGACCGCGGGGGAGGAAGGTCCTGGCGGGGACGCCGTCCTCGGGTACCTCCAGCGCTACTACCTGCACACCGCTCCCGAGGACCTCACGGACCGCGACCCGGTCGACGTCTTCGGCGCCGCCCTGTCGCACTACAGGCTGGCCGAAAACCGCCCCCAGGGCACGGCGAGCGTGCGGGTGCACACCCCGACCGTCGAGGAGAACGGCTGGACGTGCAGCCACTCGGTCGTCGAGGTCGTCACCGACGACATGCCCTTCCTCGTGGACTCCGTCACCAACGAGCTCTCCCGCCAGGGCCGCGGCATCCACGTAGTGATCCACCCGCAGGTCGTGGTCCGCCGCGACCTCACCGGCAAGCTCATCGAGGTCCTGGACACCGGCGCCCAGACCGGCGGCCTGCCGCACGACGCGCTCACCGAGTCCTGGATCCACGTCGAGATCGACCGCGAGACCGACCGCGCCGACCTGAAGCAGATCACCGCCGACCTGCTGCGGGTGCTGTCCGACGTACGGGAAGCCGTCGAGGACTGGGAGAAGATGCGCGACTCCGCGCTGCGCATCGCCGACGAGCTGCCCAAGGAGCCCAAGGCGGGCGACCTGAACGACGAGGAGGTGGACGAGGCCCGGGAGCTGCTGCGCTGGCTCTCCGACGACCACTTCACCTTCCTCGGCTACCGCGAGTACGAGCTGCGCGAGGACGACTCGCTGGCGGCCGTGCCCGGCACCGGCCTCGGCATCCTGCGCTCCGACCCGCAGCACGGCGGCGACGACAGCCACCCGGTCAGCCCGTCCTTCGAGCGGCTGCCCGCCGACGCGCGCGCCAAGGCCCGCGAGCACAAGCTCCTGGTGCTCACCAAGGCCAACAGCCGGGCCACCGTGCACCGGCCCTCCTACCTCGACTACGTCGGGGTGAAGAAGTTCGACGAGAACGGCAACGTGGTCGGCGAGCGCCGCTTCCTCGGCCTGTTCTCCTCGGCCGCGTACACCGAGTCGGTCCGCCGCGTCCCGGTCGTGCGCCGCAAGGTCGACGAGGTGCTGCGCGGCGCCGGGTTCTCGCCCAACAGCCACGACGGCCGCGACCTGCTCCAGATCCTGGAGACCTACCCGCGCGACGAGCTGTTCCAGACCCCGGCCGACCAGCTGCGGTCCATCGTCACCTCGGTGCTCTACCTCCAGGAGCGCCGCCGCCTGCGCCTCTACCTGCGCCAGGACGAGTACGGGCGCTACTACTCGGCGCTGATCTACCTGCCCCGCGACCGCTACACCACGGGCGTGCGGCTGCGGCTCATCGACATCCTCAAGGAGGAGCTCGGCGGCACCAGCGTCGACTTCACCGCCTGGAACACCGAGTCGATCCTGTCCCGGCTCCACTTCGTGGTGCGGGTGCCCGCCGGCACCGAGCTGCCCGACCTCACCGACGCCGACACCGAGCGCATCGAGGCCCGCCTGGTGGAGGCCGCCCGCTCCTGGGCCGACGGCTTCTCCGACGCGCTGAACGCCGAGTGCGGCGAGGAGCGCGCCGCCGAGCTGCTGCGCCGCTACGGCCACGCCTTCCCCGAGGGCTACAAGGCCGACCACTCGCCGCGCGCCGCCGTGGCCGACCTGGTCCACCTGGAGCAGCTCACCCACGGCCGCAAGGACTTCGCGCTCTCGCTGTACGAGCCGGTCAACGCGGCGCCCGGCGAGCGCCGGTTCAAGATCTACCGCATCGGCGAGCAGGTCTCGCTCTCGGCCGTGCTGCCGGTCCTCCAGCGCCTGGGCGTCGAGGTCACCGACGAGCGCCCCTACGAGCTGCGCTGCGCCGACCGCACGCACGCGTGGATCTACGACTTCGGCCTGCGCCTGCCGAAGAAGCTCAACGGCAACGGCGACTACCTCGCGGACGACGCCCGCGAGCGCTTCCAGGAGGCCTTCGCCGCCACCTGGACCGGCGCCGCCGAGAACGACGGCTTCAACTCGCTGGTGCTGCGCGCCGGGCTCAACTGGCGCCAGGCGATGGTGCTGCGCGCCTACGCCAAGTACCTGCGCCAGGCCGGTTCGACCTTCAGCCAGGACTACATGGAGGACACCCTCCGCGACAACGTCCACACCACCCGGCTGCTGGTCTCGCTCTTCGAGGCGCGGATGTCGCCGGGCCGCCAGAGCGCGGGCACCGAGCTCATCGACGGACTGCTCGAAGAGCTGGACGGCGCGCTCGACCAGGTCGCCTCGCTCGACGAGGACCGCATCCTGCGCTCCTTCCTCACCGTCATCAAGGCGACGCTGCGGACGAACTACTTCCAGAAGAACGCCGAGGGCAACCCCCACGCGTACGTCTCGATGAAGTTCGACCCGCAGGCCATCCCGGACCTGCCGGCGCCCCGCCCGGCGTTCGAGATCTGGGTGTACTCGCCGCGCGTCGAGGGCGTGCACCTGCGCTTCGGCAAGGTCGCGCGCGGTGGTCTGCGCTGGTCCGACCGCCGCGAGGACTTCCGTACGGAGATCCTCGGCCTGGTCAAGGCGCAGATGGTGAAGAACACCGTCATCGTGCCGGTCGGCGCCAAGGGCGGCTTCGTCGCCAAGCAGCTCCCAGACCCGTCCGTGGACCGCGACGCGTGGCTGGCCGAGGGCATCGCCTCGTACAAGACGTTCATCTCGGCGCTGCTCGACATCACCGACAACCTGGTGGCGGGCGAGGTCGTGCCGCCGTCCGACGTGGTGCGCCACGACGAGGACGACACCTACCTGGTGGTCGCCGCCGACAAGGGCACCGCGACCTTCTCGGACATCGCCAACGACGTGGCGATCAGCTACGACTTCTGGCTCGGCGACGCGTTCGCCTCCGGCGGCTCCGCCGGATACGACCACAAGGGCATGGGCATCACCGCGCGCGGTGCCTGGGAGTCCGTCAAGCGGCACTTCCGCGAGCTCGGCCACGACAGCCAGACCCAGGACTTCACGGTCGTGGGCGTCGGCGACATGTCCGGTGACGTGTTCGGCAACGGCATGCTGCTCTCCGAGCACATCCGCCTGGTCGCCGCATTCGACCACCGCCACATCTTCATCGACCCGTCTCCGGACGCGGCGGTCTCGTACGCAGAGCGCCGCCGGCTGTTCGACCTGCCCCGCAGCTCCTGGGCGGACTACAACAAGGAGCTGCTGTCCGCGGGCGGCGGCATCCACCCGCGTACCGCCAAGTCGATCCCGGTCAACGCGCAGATGCGCGCGGCCCTCGGCATCGAGCAGGGCATCACCAAGCTGACGCCCGCCGAGCTGATGCAGGCGATCCTCAAGGCGCCGGTGGACCTGCTGTGGAACGGCGGCATCGGTACGTACGTGAAGTCGTCCGCCGAGTCCAACGCGGACGTCGGCGACAAGGCCAACGACGCGATCCGCGTCAACGGCGAGGACCTGCGGGTCAAGGTCGTCGGCGAGGGCGGCAACCTGGGTCTGACCCAGCTCGGCCGGATCGAGTTCGACCGCAACGGCGGCAAGGTCAACACCGACGCGATCGACAACAGCGCGGGCGTGGACACCTCCGACCACGAGGTGAACATCAAGATCCTGCTCAACGGCCTGGTCGCGGACGGCGACATGACCGTCAAGCAGCGCAACAAGATCCTCGCCCAGATGACCGACGAGGTCGGCAAGCTGGTGCTGCGCAACAACTACGCGCAGAACACGGCCCTGGCCAACGCGGTCGCGCAGTCGCCGTCGCTGCTCCACGCCCACCAGCGGTTCATGCGCCGCCTCGGGCGCGACGGCCACCTGGACCGCGGCCTGGAGTTCCTGCCGACCGACCGCCAGATCCGCGAGCTGCTCAACAACGGGCGCGGGCTGAGCCAGCCCGAGCTCGCCGTCCTGCTCGCGTACACCAAGATCACGGTGGCCGACGAGCTGGTCCACACGGACCTGCCGGACGACCCGTACCTGCAGAAGCTGCTCCACGCGTACTTCCCGAAGCAGCTGCGCGAGAAGTTCCCCGAGGCCATCGACGGGCACGCGCTGCGCCGCGAGATCGTCACCACGGTCCTGGTCAACGACACGGTCAACACCGGTGGTTCGACCTTCCTGCACCGCCTGCGGGAGGAGACCGGCGCGTCCATGGAGGAGATCGTCCGGGCGCAGACCGCGGCCCGCGAGATCTTCGGTCTGAACGCGGTGTGGGACGCGGTGGAGGCGCTCGACAACAAGGTCGACGCCGACGTCCAGACCCGCATCCGGCTCCACTCGCGCCGTCTCGTCGAGCGCGGCACGCGCTGGCTGCTCAACAACCGGCCGCAGCCGCTCCAGATCGCCGAGACCATCGCGGACTTCGGCGAGGGCGTCGAGAAGGTCTGGGGCGAGCTGGCGAACATGCTCAAGGGCGCGGACCTGGAGTGGTACCAGTCGATCCTGGACGAGCTCACCGCGGCCGGCGTGCCGGACGAGCTCGCGCGCCGGGTCGCCGGGTTCTCCTCCGCGTTCCCGTCGCTCGACGTCGTGGCGATCTCGGGCCGCACCGGCAAGGACCCGCTGGCCGTCGCCGAGGTGTACTACGACCTCGCGGACCGGCTGCGGATCACCCAGCTGATGGACCGGATCATCGAGCTCCCGCGGGCCGACCGCTGGCAGTCGATGGCCCGCGCCTCCATCCGCGAGGACCTGTACGCGGCGCACGCGGGTCTCACCCAGGACGTGCTCTCGGTCGGCAACGGAACGTCGTCGCCCGAGCAGCGGTTCAAGGCGTGGGAGGAGAAGAACGCGGCGATCCTCGGCCGTGCGCGCACGACGCTGGAGGAGATCCAGGGCTCGGACGCGTTCGACCTGGCGAACCTGTCGGTGGCGATGCGGACCATGCGGACGCTGCTGCGTACGCACAGCTGAGTCGCGCTGAAGGGCTGAAGGGCTGAAGAAGGGGGGCACCCACCGCGAGGTGGGTGCCCCCCTTCTTTCTGCCCTGGCGCGCTTAGCGCGTCGCCTTCCAGAGCGTTACCGTGCCCTCGAACGCTGGGATGTCCTTGTCCGTGGACGGGGTCACCTTGGTGATCTTCCACATGGCCAGATTGCCCTTGGTGGTGACCGAGCACATGGTGTCGCCCGCCTTGATCAGATGGTCGTCGTTGAGCATCTGGGCCGTGGCCGACTTGGGCAGCGGGTTCTGCAGCGCGCCCTCGCGGCACAGCTCCGGCGTGGTGCCGTTCGCCTTGCCGAGCGCCTGCTTGAAGTCCAGCCGGTCGTCACGCGCCTCGAACTCGGTGTTGTCGTAGGCGAGCTTGCCGGTCGGGTCCACCGCCGGGACGTCGAAGTCGATCTGCGTGGTGGAGAGCGACTCCGGCGTCCGCACGGTGATCGGCTTGTCCTGGAAGACCACCGTGTACGTGACGTTGGCGGGCAGCGCCGTGTCGTCGCTCGCGCCCGCCGAGGGCGTCGAGTCCGCCGACGGGGACTCCTTCGGCGGGTTCTTCGCGGCGGGCGACTGCGTCGTACCGCCCTTGGCCTCGGCGTCGTCGTCCTTCTTGCCCTTGGTGAACCAGACCGCCGCGGCCGCGCCCGCACCGACCGCCACGACCAGGGCGGCCGCCATGAGGACGGTACGGATCCGGCGCTTCGGCTTCTTCTGCGACGTGCTCGGCGCCGGGGCGGGCGCCTGGGCGTGGGCCTGGGGGTGGGTGACGGCGGGCTGCGGGGCCGTGCCGTAGCCAGCGCTGCCGTACCCCGTGTCGTACGGGGACGGGGCGCCGTACGCCGCCGTGCCGTACCCGGGAACGGCGCCGGTCTGCGGGGCGGGCGTCGGCTGGGCGGTCGGGGGCACTGTCGGCGGGGCCTGGGGAGCCTGCGGAGCCGACTGCGGCGGGGCCGGGGGCATCGCCGGGGCCGCCGTGGGCGGCAGCGGGGGCTGGGCCGGGGTGGGCTTCGGCGGCGCCGCGGCCGCCTGCTCGCTGCGGGCGATCTCCGCCGCCACCGCGTCCGGCAGCCAGCCGGTGAAGTCCCGCAGACCGCGCCCCGACGCCTGCTCGCAGAGCGGGGCGAGGTCGGCCGGGGTGATGCGCTGCGCCGGGTCGGCGGCCAGTGTGCACTCCAGGAGCGGGCGCAGCTCGGCCGGGTAGCCGCTCAGGTCCGGCGGGCGGTGCGCGGAGTTGGCGATCTGCGCGGCCACGGTGATGGCGCCGCCGTCGCCGTACGGATGGCGGCCGGTGGCCGCGACGGCCGCGATCAGTCCGAGCGAGAACACGTCGGTGGCGGGCGTGAGCTGCTCGCCCAGCGCGTGCTCCGGCGACATGTACTGCGGCGTGCCGATCATTCCGCCGCTCGCGGTGAGCTGGGTGGCGTCGGCGGCGCGCGCGATGCCGAAGTCGATCACGTACGGGCCGCCGGAGCCGAGCAGCACGTTGCTGGGCTTGAGGTCGCGGTGGATCACCCCGGCGGCGTGCACGGCGGTCAGCGCCTGCGCCGCGCAGCCGACGAGCTGGAAGACGGCGGCCAGCGGCAGCGGGCCGAACGAGGTCAGCGCGTCGTGCAGGGAGAGGCCCGGCACGTACTGCGTGGCGAGCCAGGGCTGGGCGCCGCTGGTGTCGTGGTCCACCACGGGCACGATGTGGTAGCCCTGCACGCGGCGGGCGGCCTGCACCTCCTGCTCGAAGCGGCGGCGGAAGTCGGCGTCCTGCCCGTACTCCCGGCGGATCACCTTGAGTGCGACCGGCTGTCCGCCGCGGGTGTGCGAGAGGTAGACCGTGCCCATGCCGCCCTCGCCGATACGGGCGAGGAGCTGGTAACCGGCGGTCTCGCGCGGGTCCTCGGGCCCGAGTGGACTGAGTGTGTCGCCGGATCTGCTGATGGTTCCTCCCCCGATCGTGGCACCCGACGTGCCGTCAACTCCTGCGGGCGCAGAGCCTACGCGGGCGGCGGTCGCGGGTACTACTCAGCTCCTGAACGCCTGGTCCCGCGCACTCGGCGGATGAACTCGGCCGCGTCGGGATCACGGACCGTCAGCGGCGCGGTCGGGGGCATCGCCGGGACCGTCGGGGCGTCCGGCAGGGCCATCCGCAGCCGGGCCGCCGCCTCCCTGGTGGCGATCGCGGCCAGATGCGGCGCGGGCAGCCAGCCGGCGAAGTCGAGCGGGCCCCGGCCGGAAAGCCGACGGCACAGCGCGGCCAACTCGGCTGCGGCGGGCCGCTCTTCGGGCCGGGCGGCCAGACAGAGCCGCAGCACCTCGCGCAGCGGTTCGGGGTACGGCGTGAGGTCCGGCGGCTCGCGGTCGGTTCCCGCGATGCGCGCGGCGACCGCCAGGGCGCTGCCCTTCCCGTACGGATGCCGCCCGGTGGCGGCGAGACCGGCGAGCAGCCCGAGCGCGAAGACGTCGGCGGCCGGGGTGAGTTCACGTCCGAGGGCATGCTCGGGCGACATGTACTTCGGGGTGCCCACCAGCCGTCCGGTGGTGGTGAGCCGGACCGCCCCGGCGGCCTTGGCTATGCCGAAGTCGAGCAGCCAGGGGCCGTCGGCGGCGAGCAGCAGGTTGCCGGGCTTCACATCGCGGTGGATCACCCCGGCGTGGTGCACGGAGTCCAGCGCGCGGGCCGCGCAGGCCAACAGGTGCAGCACGGCGCCGGGCGGCAGCGGTCCGTGCGCCTCCAGGGCGTCGTCGAGCGGGATGCCCGGGATGTAGCGGGTGGCGAGCCAAGGGCGGGGGCCCTGCGCCGAGTGGTCCAGGACGGGGGCGACATGGGCGCCGTACACCCGCTGGGCGGCCTCGACCTCGCGCGCGAAGCGGCGGCGGAACTCCTCGTTCTCCGCGTACTCCCTGCGGATCAGTTTCAGTGCCACGGGCTGGTTGCCCCGGGTGCGGGAGAGGTAGGCCGTGCCCATGCCGCCCTCGCCGATGCGGGCTTCGAGGACATAGCCGGAGATCTGGCGCGGGTCGTCCGCGCGCAGCGGCGCGAAATGTGTGTCGGACACCTCGATCCCCCTTCCCCCAGGGCCTCTTGCGGCACTGCCGAGGCCTTCCTGCCGATCGGGAACGAGACTATCGCGGCCCACTGACAACGGGCCGCGCGACCGTCGCCGTCCACAGGCGGCGGCAGGAGAGCAAAGCGGCGCCGAGCAGCAGTGCGTTGCGCAGGACCATCAGCGAGGTGCCGACCGCGGTCCCGGCCATGACCTGGTCGTACAGGGTCGGGAAGGCGAGGGCGCTGAGGGCCGCGGCGGGCAGCGTCAGCAGGGCGACGGGCCGCTGGCTGGTCTGCCGGGAGGTCAGGCACACGGCGGCGAGGCCGAGCAGCCAGACCAGGTACTGCGGGCTGATCACCCGGCTGGTCACGGTGAACAGCAGGACCGCGCAGAGCGCCGCGTCCGCCGGGGTGGCCGCCGTCCACCGGCACGCCCTGACCCGCCACAGCAGCAGCCAGCAGAACGCGGCCGCGGTCAGGGCGAGCGCCAGCCGCGCCACACTGGACACGTACGGGCCGGTGAACTCCATGGCCCCGTACCGGTAGACGACCCGGCCGGGCCAGTGCGCGAAGAGGTGCGCGAGCTGGAGGGCGGTGCCGCCGAGGGACTCGATCTGGACGCCCCGGTTCCCCTGTTGGCGCAGGAAGTCGAGGGTGTGGCTGAAGCCGAGGGCGAGGACGGCGAGCAGGGTGGCGGCCGCGCCGAGCGCCGACATCCACGACGCGCGCGTGGTGCGACCGCGCGGGGTGCCGAGCAGGGTCAGGGCGGGCCAGACCTTGACGAGGGCGCCGAGGCCCGCGAGCGCCCCGCCGAGCCGCGGTCTGCGCCGTACGCAGAGCAGGGCGGCCACGGCAGGGGCGGTGACCAGGACGTCGTAGCGGCCGTACGGGAGGTGCAGCAGCAGCGGCAGGCCGCCCACCCACAGCCAGGCGCCCGCCGGGCTGCCGCCCGCCCGGGCCCCGGCCCGTACCAGCGCGAAGGCGATCAGCGCGTCGGCGGCCAGGGTCAGCGCGACGAACGCCTGGAAGAAGGTCAGGAACGGCAGCAGCGAGGGGGCGAGGATCACCGCGCCCGCGCCCGGCGGGTACTGCCAGGTGGAGTCGCCGTAGGGGAAGTGACCGGCTGTCAGCTGTTCGTACCACTGGCGGTACAGGACGTACACCTCGCCGGTCACTCCGCCGACGCCGATCGAGTCGTCGATCAGGAGGTAGAGCATCAACGCGCGCGTGGCGAGCCAGGTGGCGGCGACGGCGGCGTACCGGGTGCGGCGGCCGGCGGCGCCCGGGTCGGGGGCGGCGGACGGGGCGGGGATGCGCAGCTGCTGGGTCGTCATCGACCAGCAGTTTAGACCGGTTTGAGGTGTTTATTCGTACTGGTTTTGCGGGGTTGGCCCTATTTCTTCTTGGTGTATTCCTCGTACGCGGCGACGACTTCCTCGGCCGGGCCGTCCATCCGCAGGATCCCCGACTCCAGCCAGATGGCCCGGTCGCAGGTCTGCTTGATGGTGCCGTTGCTGTGGCTGACCAGGAAGACCGTGCCCGCCTCGGCGCGCAGCTCCTCGATCCGCTCCTGGCTGCGCCGCTGGAAGCGGGCGTCGCCGGTGGAGAGCGCCTCGTCGATGAGGAGCACGTCGTGGGACTTGGCGGCGGCGATGGAGAACCGCAGCCGGGCGCCCATGCCGGAGGAGTACGTCCGCATCGGGAGCGAGATGAAGTCGCCCTTCTCGTTGATCCCGGAGAACTCGACGATGTCGTCGTAGCGGTCCCGGACCTCCTCGCGGGACATGCCCATGGCGAGCCCGCCCAGGGTGACGTTGCGCTCGCCGGTGAGGTCGTTCATCAGTGCCGCGTTGACGCCGAGCAGGGAGGGCTGGCCCTGGGTGAAGATCCGCCCCTTGGCGGTCGGGAGCAGCCCCGCGACGGCCTTCAGGAGGGTGGACTTGCCCGAGCCGTTGGAGCCGATCAGGCCGATCGCCTCACCCTTGCGGGCGACGAAGCTGACGCCCTTGACGGCGTGCACCTCGCGGATGCCCGGGGTGGCCTTGCGGGAGGCGATCCGGCTGAGCGCGGAGGTCGCGCTGCCCCTGCCCTTGGTGGAGCCGCCGTTGACCTTGTAGACGACGTGGACGTCGTCGGCGATCACGGTGGGGGCGCCGGTCTTCGTAGAGGTGGTGATCACGGTGGGAGTGCTGTCAGCCACGGCCGTACTTCTCCTCTGCCTTCCAGAAGTAGATGAACCCGGCGACCAGGGCGAGGACCGCCCAGCCGCCCGCGACCGCCCAGACGTGCGGCGGGAGCTGCTTCGCCTTGAAGCTGTGGATCAGCGCGAAGCGCATCAGGTCGATGTAGACGGCGGCCGGGTTGTACTGGAGGACCTTCACCAGGCCGTGCGGCAGCGAGCTGCGGGTCATCAGCTGCGGCAGGCTCCACATGACGCCCGAGACGTACATCCAGGTGCGCAGCACGAACGGCATCAGCTGCGAGACGTCCGGGGTCTTGCTGGCGACCCGGGCCATCGCGAGCGACAGACCGGTGTTGAACATGGCCTGCAGGACCAGCGCGGGAACGGCGATCAGCCAGGACACCGCCGGGTAGACGCCGACGGCGACCAGGATCATCGCGAGCGCGGCGATGGAGAAGAGCAGCTGCTGGAGCTGCTGGAGCGCGAGCGCGATGGGCAGGGACGCGCGCGGGAAGTGCAGGGCGCGCACCAGGCCCATGTTGCCGGTGATCGCGCGCGTGCCCGACATGATCGAGTTGGCGGTGAAGGTCCAGATGAAGACGCCGGTGACCAGGAACGGGATGTAGTCCGGGACGCCCTGCTTGGTGCCCATCAGGACGCCGAAGATGAAGTAGTAGACCGTCGCGTTGAGCAGCGGGGTCATCAGCTGCCAGATCTGGCCCAGCTTCGCCTCGCTGTACTGCGCGGTGAGCTTGGCGGTGGCGAACGCCGAGATGAAGTGGCGGCGCTCCCAGAGCTGCTGGACGTACTCCTTCAGGGACGGCCGGGCGCCGCTGACGGTCAGGCCGTACTTGGCGGCCAGTTCGGCGGCGTCCAGGCCCTGGTCGGGGTCGACGGGCCGGGTGTCCTGCGCGGGGGCCGGCGGGGCCGGCGGTGCTGCGGTCTGGCTCACAACGATCGCTTTCGACGTGGCTTCGCGGGCGGTCGGTCTTGGCGGGGACGCGGTGTTCGGGGCCGGGAAGTGGCCGGGCGGTGAACCCGGGGTTACGACGGGACGGGACCGTATCGTCGTAACGGTGAGGGTAGGACGTGATGACGTCGCAACGCAACCGTCTCGTCGTATCGCTATGCTCAAGACATGACCAACTCGGACGCCCCGGCCCCCGCCGAACCCCAGCGCCGCGCCCCGGCCGGCGCCGCCGTGCTGCGCTCGGACGTGACCGAGGCCATCCGCAAGGCCGTGTTCGAGGAGCTGGCGGCGGTCGGCTTCGCCCGGATGTCGATCGAGGGCATCGCGCGCCGCGCCGGAGTGGGCAAGACGGCCGTCTACCGGCGCTGGAAGTCCAAGCTGAGCCTGGTCCTCGACCTGGTGTCCGCCTTCGCCGCACAGGGCCTTCCGGTGCCCCACACGGGCTCGCTGTACGGGGACATCCGGGCGCTGCTCGCGGTGGCCTCGCTCGCCCTGCGCCACCCGGTCGCCTCCCAGGTGATCCCGGACCTGCTCGTCGAGTCCGTCCGCCACCCGGAGATCGCCGACGCCATCAAGAAGGCGCTGCTCGACGGCCAGAAGGGCGTCGCTGCGGTCGTCGTGCGCGAGGCGGTGGAGCGCGGCGAGCTCTCCGAGGGCGCCGACCCGGACCGGGCGCTCGACCTGATCGTCGGCCCGCTGTACTGGCGGCTCGTGGTGGTCCGGGGCGACCTGCCGAAGGGGTACCTGGACGATCTGGCCACGTCGGCGGTGGCGGCCCTGAAGGCGACGGGCTGATTGACGGGGCCGGGCGTTCACTACGTACTACGTACGTAGGGGCGCGCGCGTTCTCGGCGTACGGAGGGTCGCCCCAGGCCCCCGCCCGTCACCCCGTCCCGTACTCGACCCTCGCCAGCACCTCGCCGCTGTGCGGGCTGAACGCGACCACCACGGCCTCCTCGGGGAGGCGCTCCTCGGGGGTGAGCAGCAGCCAGTGGACGCCGTAGCGGCGGGCGATGGCCGCGCGCGCGTGGCGGGGCGTCGACGGGGACAGATAGCGCTTCACGGCCGCCTTGCGGCGCAGCCGTTCGGGCTCCGCGAGCGCCGGGTCGGGCCAGACCGGGGCCACCAGGAAGGGCCCGTACCCGGGCAGTGAACGCACTACGTAGTAGTCGTCCGCCAGGACCGTCTCGCCGGGCGGGATGTGCTGGGCGGCCCAGCCGTACGTGTCCCAGTGCGGCGGGCGCTCGACGCCCCGCACGCCCAGGCTCGGCGCCACCGCCCCGGCCTGGGCCGAGACGAACCCCAGGCACGCCCCGGCGGCCGCGAGCGGGGCCAGCGCGCGGCGGGCCGTGGACCAGGGGCGCGGCCGGGCCAGCTCGACGGCGAGCGCGACCTGCGCGGGGACCGGGGCGACCGCGAGGAGCCGACCGTACGTGTAGTGGCCGCTGGCCCAGCCGTACAGGACGACCAGCCAGAACAGCAGCGTCATCAGGGCCAGCGGATCGCGTCGGTCGCGGCGCAGCCGCAGCAGCAGGGCGGGCCCGCCGAGCAGGGCCGCCAGCCAGTAACGGCCGGTCAGATCTTCATACAGGGCCCTGTGCATGGAATCGATGCCGGTGTCGCCGACGAGGGTGAAGATGTCGCAGTACGGCCAGGTCACCGTCACCGCCAGCGCGCCCGCCCCCGCCAGCGCCCAGTGGACGGCCGCCGCGCGGCTCCACGCCCCCTTCCGCGCGACGGCGAGCCCGGCCGTGCCGAGCACCGCGCCGATCGCGGTGATCGGGTGGACGAGGACGACCACGCCGGTGAGTACGCCGAGCGCGGCGTACTCCAACGGGGCCGCACGCCACCGGGGCGTACGGGAAGAACGTTCCGTCAGACGGCCCGTCAGGGCCCAGATGTGAAAGGTGAGTCCGATGGCGAACGTGCTCGGATAGGACAGCGTGCCGGTCATCGACAGCAGGCCGAGGAACCCGCTCCACCATGTCACGGCGGTGCCCCACAGCACCGCCGAGAAGACCAGCGCGAACACCGGCGCCCACGCGCGCGTGGAGAACAGCCGGGTGAAACGGCCGAGTCCGGTGATCAGCACCAGCAGGTTGACCGGTCCGAACAGCCGCACCACCAGGCGGCCGGGCAACTCGGTGAGCTGGGCGAACAGGCCCTGGACCACCGAGTACGGCGAGTAGTACGGGCTGCCCGCGCCCGGCAGGTCGGCCATCGGATGGGCGGGATTGAGCAGATCGGCCTTGAGCCGTTCCACCACGGCGGCGTGCGTGCCGAGGTCGCAGCACATCGGCACCCGCCAGGCCGCCGCCGATATCACCAGCCAGAACACCCCGCCGAGCACGAAGTACGGCGTGACGCGCCAGGCGGGGCCCGGGGGCGGCGCGTCGGCGGGGCGGACGGCCGCGCGCCGGGGCGCCGGGAGCCGGGCGGGGCCGGTGGGGGGAAACGTGCGCACAGGTCATCGGTTCCGTGGGGGTCCGCATCTGTCCCGGCATCCCGCGTCGATCACCCGATCAGCAGCCCGTCAGCCGGTCGACGACGCGGGCCGCCGCCCGGCCGTCGTCGAGGTCGCAGAACGCGGTGCGGAAGGCGGCGTACGCGCCCGCGTGGGCCGAGGCGGCCGACTCCGGTTCCCGCAGCGCCTCCGCCACGGCGCCGGTGTCCGCCAGCAGCGGGCCGGGGGCCAGCGCCTCGAAGTCGGCGTAGAAGCCGCGCGCGGTGTCGCGGTAGTGGGCGAGGTCGTACGTGTGGAAGAGCATCGGGCGGCCGGTGTGGGCGAAACCGCAGATCAGCCCGGAGTAGTCGGTGACCAGGACGTCGGCGGCCAGCAGCAGCCCGGACGTCGTGGGGTGCGCCGAGACGTCGCGGCCGCCGCGCGGGGCTCCCGCTACGCGCGCGTGGCGCCGCACCAGGAGCAGGTGGTCCTCCCCGAGCTTGCGCTCCAGCTCGACGAGGTCGAGCCCGGCCGGGTCGAGCCGGTGGAGGCCGGGGTGGCGGGGGCCGAGGGGGAGGTGGGTGCGGTAGGTGGGCGCGTGGAGCACCACGCGCGCGTCGGGGCCCGCGCCGAGGGCGGCGCGCACCTGGGCGCGGACGCGGTCCCGGTCGGGGGCGAGGAGCGGGTCGTTGGCCGGGTTGCCCGCCTCCAGCACCTCGCCTTCGTACGCGAGCGCCCGGCGCAGCACCGGTGTGGCCCACCGGCTCGGCGACACCAGGAGCGACCACTGGTGGGCCAGGCGCGGCAGTGCCTCGATGCGGCGGTGGTCGGCGTGCGAGGTGCCGGTCAGATCGGTGCCGATGCGGCCGAGCGGGGTGCCGTGCCAGGTCTGCACGACGGTCTGCCCGGGCCGCCGCTCGAACCACTCGGGCAGCTGGTCGTCGGTGACGATGTGCCGGGCGGTCGCCAGCGCCTCGTACCAGCCACGGCTGTACGGCTCGACGGGCTCGGCGCCGGGCGGGGCCGCGCGCCACCGCTCGCCGGTGACCCACAGCGGGGTCAACCCGCTGTCCCGGCTAACCAGTTCGGCCAGCACCGCGCGCGGGGAGTCGCCGCCCGCGAACAGGACCGTGTCGCTCAGCGGGCCGTGGCGGCGGTGGTCCGGGTAGTACGCGGTCCGCAGCCCGCGCTGCCGGTACGCCCCGCGCTCGGCCTCGGCGAGGGGGGACCCGGCGACGAGCTCCAGCCGGTCGCCGTGGCGGCGGCCCGCGGTGAACCGGCGCCCGGCGAGGGTGTGATGGCGGGGGAGGTCGGCTCCGGCCGACGTCAGCAGGCGTACCGGAACATCACCCAGAAGTGTGGACCAGCGGCCCTCGGTCAGGGAGCCCGTCACCTCCGCAGGCACGGTGGCCCGGAAGCGCACGCCGTCCCTGGTGACCGGCACGGTGACCTCCTCGCGCAGGACGATGTGGCGAAGCACCAGGCGGGCGCCGGTTTCGTTGGCCTCCGCGCCCCAGGTCCCCGCCACGGTCAGGCTGCCGTCGACGGCCCAGGCGACCGTGTCCACGAGCGGCCGCCGGGTGAGCTCGACCACCAGGTTCCCGGCCGAGTCCGCGCGCAGGCACAGCCGGTCGAGGCCGGGCCCGGGCGCCAGGTCCAACACGGCCGGGACCGCGCCGAGACTGCCGTCGGGGTACCGGAACCGGACCTCCCAGCGGTCCGTGTCCGGGGGTTCCACGCCCCGGGGCGCGGTGTGGGGGGCGGGCGGCACGTCGGTGAGCGCGGCGAGCGGCATCCGCACGGCGAACCGGTCCCCCTGCTCCCGCACGGGGAGGCTGAACTCCGTGCCGGAGGGCGGGTGGTGCAGGACGAGGTGGGTGGGGTGCGGGGCGGGGGTGTGGAGGCGGCCCAGGAGCTCGATGGTGACGGGGGCGGGGGGCGCGCCCGCCCTCGCGCGCCCGCCCGTCCCCGCGCATCCACCTGTTCCCGCGCCCCTACGTGCTCCCGCGCCCCCGTCCGTTCCCGCGCGCCCCGTGATGCCCTCGTCCGCCTCGGCCCCGTGCGTCTCCGCCTCGTCCGCCGCGACGACCCGATGTGCCTCCACCCGCGCCCCGTACCGCCGCACCGACAGCACCAGTCGGCCCTCCCGGTACGCCGCCACCAGCCGTTTCGCGTCGGTCAGTTCGCACACCCGGGGCTGGTCCTCGGAGCGGCCGAGGGGGCGGAGGGCGGCCCGGCGGAGCGTGCCGCCGCGAGCGCCGGTTCCGGCGAGGACCACGCCCACCGTCCACTCGCCCTCGCCGAGGCGGGCCGGGTCGAGGGTCGTCTCGAAGCCCGAGCGGTCGTAGTCGTGGAGCTCCTGGGCGGCGTTGTCAGTGGCGAGTGGCAGGCTGATGGTGCGGGTCGGGAAACGGCGCAGTCGGCGGGTGCCGTGCTCCTGGGCCAGCGCGAGCACCAGCCTGCCCGGACCGGCGTTGCGTACGTACGCGAAGCCGGTCAGGCGCAGGGTTCCGTCCGGCTGCCGCTCCACCGCCGACAGCCGGGCCACCACCGATAGTTCACCGCGTCGCACCCGGGCGGCGCGGCCCGTCACCGCTCCGACTCCCGGGTACGAGACGCGGCCGCCCCGCACCGCGTAGGTACCCACCCCGTTGGCCTGCTCGAAGGCCAGCAGCTCGACCAGCTCCGCGAGCCGGTCCTCCCGCACCAGCTGCCACTTGACCCGCAGGTCGGGCGGCAGGTCACGGGTGGCGTCCGTGCCCGCGCGCTCCAGGAACGCCCGGGCGCCGGTCATGAACGCCGCCCGGTAGGCGGGCCCGCCCATCGGCAGGCCCTCCAGGAAGTAGACGAAGTCGTCCCGCAGACAGGAGGTGTCGTAGTGCCGCCGCTGATCCGGCCTGGCCCCGGCCAGGAACCCGCTGACGTCCTCGCACGCGGCGATCCGGTCGCGTACACCCCGGACGTCGGTGCGCAGCCGGGTGATCGAGCCCTCGCGCACCCGCCAGTAGTAGACGTGCTCGTGGAGGACGTCCACGGCGTCGGCGAGGTAGTGCGCCGGGATCACCACCGGGGCGTCTTCGTACAACCTGCCCACGGGATAGGTGAATCCGTGGCGGTCCCAGAACGAGCGGCGGAAGACCTTGTTCCAGGCGACGCGGTCGGTGTGGAGGCGGGGGTCGCGGGTGATGTGGGTGCCGATCCGGTCGGCGGTGAGCCAGCGGTACTGCCAGGCCTGGCGCCGTCCGCCCGGGTCCAGGCGCCACACGTTGCCGGAGGCGAAGTCGGAGCCGGAGGCGTCGAGGGAGGCGGTGAGGCGGGCGTAGGCGTGGGGTGCCAGGACGTCGTCGCTGTCGGCGAAGGCGAGGTATTCGGTGCCGGGGGTGGTGTGGGCGATGCCCGTGTTGCGGGCTGCGCTCAGGCCGGCGTTGGGCTGTCGTACGTAACGGAAGCGGGGGTCTTGGCGGGTGAACTCTTTGGCGATGCGGGGGCTGTCGTCCGTGGAACCGTCATCGATCAGGACGATGTCGAGGGCGGTCATCGTCTGGGTGGCCAGGGAGGTGAGGCATTCCTCCAGGTAGGGGGCGACGTTGTGGATGGGGACGACGATGCTGAGCCTTGGGGGTGCGTGGGGGTGTGGCACGTGCGGTGCCGGCGCTTCCGGGGGAATTTGGTGTGGTGGGTTCACGCCCGGTCAACACGGGGGTTCTGTACGGGTTACCGAGGGGGGCCCGATCGGGTGACGGTCGTGTGGGGGCGGCGCGCGGCCTGAGGCGGGCGGGGTGCGGGCCGGGCGTGGTGCGAAGGTGCCCGGGGACGGGGTGCCGTGTGCCCACCCTCCCCCAAGCTCTTAAGGAGCAGGGGGACCCCCAGCCCTTAGCGGCACGATTGCCCACAGCGGCGGGGGAGAGGGCGCGCGTGCCCCACAGCGGCGGCGGGAGGGGGGAGCGGCGCGTCGGCCCGCAGTGGCAGCGCGGGAGCGGCACGCTTGCCCACGCGGCGGCGGCAGGAAGGCGGAAGCATGGGTCGGGATTTGGGGCCGCGGGTCAAGACGCGCATTCGGGCCCGTGTCCTCCGCCTCCTCTATCGCGTCCACCTTCGTCGCCCCCTCGACCCCGACCTCGTCGTCCACGGGGCTTACTGGAATCGGGGCGTCGCCTGTAATCCCGCTGCCATTCACGCCAAGGCGTTGGAGGTCGTGCCTCGGTTGCGGCATGTGTGGGTGGTGGGGAGTCGGCATGCCGAGCGAGTGCCGGGCGGCGTGGAGTATGTCGTCGCCGGGTCGCGGGCGTACTGGCGGGTCATGGCGACCGCCACGTACCTCGTCAACAACTCCAGCTTCCCGGGCGGGTTCCGCAAGCGTGCCGGGCAGGTCTATCTGCAGACCCATCACGGGACCCCGCTCAAGTCCATGGGGCTGGACCAGCGTCGTTATCCGGACTCCGCCCGTGGCATGGACTTCGAGAAGGTTCTCGCGCACGTTCGCCAGTGGGACTTCAGCCTCGCCGCCAACCCCCACGCGGCCGAGGTCTGGGGGCGGGTCTACCCGGGCGGCTCGTACGAGCATCTGCCTCTCGGGCAGCCGCGTAACGACCGGTACTTCAACGCCACTTCGGACGACATCGCCGCCATCCGCGCCACCCTCGGTATCGCGCCCGGCAGTCGCGTCCTCCTCTATGCCCCGACCCACCGGGACGGCGGGGCCAGCCGGTTCTCCCCGCCGCTCGACCTCGCGCGGTTCGTTCGCGAGATCGGTGAGGAAGAGGATTACGTCCTGCTTGTTCGGGCCCACTACTTCCACGGGATCTCCGCGGGGCTCGCCGCAGCCCACCCCCGCGTCGTCGACGTCACCGCGCACCCCCGCGTCGAGGACCTCTGCCTCGCCTCGGACGTGTTGATCACCGACTATTCGTCGCTGCTCTTCGACTACGCCTGCCTCGATCGCCCGATCGTCGTGCACGCCCCGGACTGGGAGGAGTACAGAGCCACCCGTGGCACGTACTTCGATCTGCTCTCGGGGCGTCCCGGCGACACCCCGGGTGCCGTCTCCACCAGCGACGACGAGCTGATCGGGCTGTTCCGGGACGGCGGCTGGGAGTCGGAGGCGAGCGGGAAGCTGCGGGCGGCGTTCCGGGCGCGGTTCTGCCCGTACGACGACGGGCACGCGGCGGAACGGGTCGTGCGCCGCCTCTTCCTGAACGAGGGACCGTCACCCGGATGGACGGGCTGAGGTGACCGCCCCCGCGTTCGGGGGTTGAGCACGCGTGGGGGCGGGACGCGCCCCCGTCCGCCGCAGGAAGGTGCTCCCCGTATGACGCCCCTGACGTCCCCGACACCCCGCCTCAGCGTCGTCGTCCCCGTCCACAACGTCGAGGAGCATCTGGACGCGTGTCTGGAGTCATTGGCCCGGCAGAGCCTCAAGGACCTGGACGTCGTCCTCGTCGACGACGGCTCCACCGACGACAGCCCCCGTATCGCCCGTGAGTTCGCCGCGCGGGACGACCGGTTCAGGGTGGTCGGCAGGGAGAACGGCGGCCTCGGCGCGGCCCGCAACACCGGCGTCGAGCACACCGCGCCCGGGACCGAGTACCTCGCCTTCGTCGACAGCGACGACGTACTGCCCTCGCGCGCCTTCGAGTTGCTGACCGGCGCGCTCGACAAGTCCGGCTCCGACTTCGCGTCCGGCAACGTCCTGCGGCTGACCGGCGGCGGCCGCCTCCAGCAGCACCCGCTCTTCACCAAGCCGATGCGCTCCACCCGCCCCGCCACCCACGTCACCAAGGACTGGTCGCTGCTCCTGGACCGGATCGCCTGCAACAAGGTGTTCCGGCGGACCTTCTGGGACGCGCACTCCTTCGCCTTCCCCGAAGGGGTGCTGTACGAGGACATTCCCGTCGTCCTGCCCGCGCACTTCGCCGCCCGCTCGGTCGACGTCCTCCAGGACGCCGTCTACTACTGGCGCTTCAGGGACAGTTCGATCACCAACAGGCGGGCGGTCGTGCGCGGCGTGGCGGACCGTACGGCGGTGGTGCTCGGCGTCAGCCGGGGGCTCGCGGGGACGCCCGAGCACAAGAAACGTTACGACGAGTCGGTGCTGTGCGAGGACCTCTGGTACTTCATGCAGGTCCTGCCGGAGGGCGACGCGGCCTACCGGGAGGCGTTTCTCGAGCACGCGGGGGAGTTCGCCGCGCAGGTGGACCCCGAGGTGCTCGCCGGGCTGCCGCTGCACCACCGGGTGAAGTGGCACCTGGCCCGCGAGCGGCGCCTAGAAGAGCTGGTCGGCCTGCTGGAGTTCGAGCGCCGCAACCCCCGTACGCACCGGGTGCGCGGCCTGCGCCGGCGCACCGCCGAGTATCCGCCGCTCACCGCGCCCCTCCCGCGCGAGGTCCGCGCCCTCGCTCCCGGCGACCTGCCCCTTGAGGCCCGGCTCACCGGCGCCGAGTGGCGCGACGGAACGCTCCGCCTCACCGGGTACGGCTACATCCGCAACCTCCCGGCCCGGGCCCGGCGGCACGCGCTGAAGGCCGCCTGGCTGCGCACCCCCGACCGGCGCGCCCTGCCGCTGCGGCTGAAGCGGGTCAACGACCCCGCCATCACGGCCCGTTCGGGCCAGCAGCTGCACGGCTACGACTGGGCGGGCTTCGAGCTCGCCGTCGACCCGGCCCGACTGCTCACCGAGTCCGCCACCACCACCTGGAAGCTGGTCCTCGGGGTGCTCGGCCACAGCGGCGTGCTCGGCCACGGGGTCGCGCGCCGGGGCGGGGTCGCGGACGGGGGCGCGCAACTGGAGGTGCACTACCTCGACGAGCACACCAGGATCGTCCCGGTCTTCGCGGGCGGCCGCCTCCAGCTGAACGCCGAGCGCGTCCAGACCTGGCTGACCGGCCACGACTGCCACGACGGCGTGCTCACGCTCACCGGCGAGACCCACAGCCGCGCGAGCGCGCTGCGGCTCGGCCACTGGCACTCGGAAGCGGCGATCCAGGTCCCCCTCGCGCGCGACGGCGAACGGTTCACCGCCGAGGTGCCCCTCGACGAGCTCGCCGCCGTACGCGGCCGGGGCCCGGTCAGGGCGCCGCACGGCGAGTCCCGGCCCGCCGACGCGTACAGCGTCCAGCTGGTCAAGCCGGATGGCAAACGGCTCCCCGTCGCCGCGCCCCCCGGTCTGCCACTCGGCCGCCACGCCGTCCCCGGGGGCCGCGAACTGGCCTTCACCGTGAGCGCCTGGGGCAACGCCGTCCTCACCGACCAGCTGCCCCACGCGTACACCGAGAGCGTGACCTGGACCGACAACTCGCTGGTCTTGCAAGGGCTTTACGGAGGCGGCCCGACCGTCCCGCTGCAGTTGCGCCGCACCGGGGCCGAGGAGGAAGAGGTCGAGCTGCCGGTCCGGTGTGCGGACGGCCGCTTCCGGGTCGAGTCGGCGTACGAGGCGCTGACGCTGATCGGGGAGGGGGAGTGGCAGGTGTCCCTGGGCGAGGCCCCCGTCCGCATCCCGGCCGCCGCCCGTCCGACCCTCCCCGCCCCGCGCACGATCGCCGGACGGGACGTCGGCGTGCGGCGCCAGGGCCAGGACCACCTGGTCCTCACCGTCTCCAAAGCAGCACCTGCCTCCCAAGCAACACCTGTTTCTGAGGCAGCGCCCACCAAGGGGGCCGATCCGTGCGGGAGTTGAGCATCGAGGGCGCCTGGGTCGTCGAGCCGCAGGTGTTCCTGGACAGCCGGGGCAGCTTTCACGAGTGGTTCAAGGGCGACCGGTTCGCGGCCGCCACCGGCCACGGACTCGGCCTCGCGCAGGCCAACTGCTCGGTGTCGGCGCGCGGCACCCTGCGCGGCGTCCACTTCGCGGACGTGCCGCCCGGCCAGGCGAAGTACGTCAAGTGCGTGCGCGGGGCGGTCCTGGACGTGGTGGTGGACCTGCGGACCGGATCGCCCACCTTCAAGCGCTGGGAGCAGGTGCTGCTCGACGACCGCGACCACCGGGCCGTCCACATCGCCGAGGGGCTCGGGCACGCGTTCCTGGCGCTCACGGAGGATGCGACGGTGGTCTACCTGTGCTCGGAGGGGTACGCGCCCGCCCGGGAGCACGGCATCCACCCCCTCGACCCCGATCTGGCCATCGAGTGGCCGACCCACCTCACGCCGCTGCTTTCGCCAAAGGATTCCAGTGCCATTTGCCTCGCGGAGGCGGAGGAGCGGGGGTTGTTGCCGTCGTACTCCGCCTGTACGGCCTGGTACGCGCGGCAGCGGGCCGCCTTGATTCCGGCTCAGCCGTGACGTTTCGTCCCGTGGGGGGCTGGTCGAGCCCACGCGGCGGAGCCGCACATGTCACGGCCCCGCGCCCCTTAAGCGCGCCCCTTCTCGGACGCGATCAACTCCGGCAGCGCCTCCGCCAGGGCCTCCTGCCAGCCCCTGATCGATTCAAGGCCCGCCTCTTGCCACCGGGCATGCCCCAGCACGCTGTACGCCGGTCTCGGCGCCGGTCGTGGGTAGGACGCGCTCGTCGTCGCCCGTACCCGTTCCGGGTCCGCGCCCAGGAGGCGGAACGTCTCGCGGGCCAGTTCGCACCAGGTGCCGTGGCCCGCGCTGGTGCCGTGCCAGTAGCCGGCGGGGGCGGTCCCGGCGAGGGCCGCCTCGCCGAGGTGGACCAGGCGGTCGGCCAGGTCGGCGGTCCAGGTGGGCTGGCCGCGCTGGTCGTCCACCACGTCCAGGTGCTCGCGCGCCGACTCCAGGCGGATCATGGTCCGTACGAAATTGGCGCCCCCCGCCCCGTACAGCCAGGCGGTCCGCACCACATGGCCGGTGCGCGGGAGCAGCGCGCGGACCGCCCGTTCGCCCGCCAGCTTGGTGCGGCCGTACGCGGTGCGCGGGCCCGGCGGGGCGTTCTCCGGGTACGGGGCGGTGGCGTCGCCCGCGAAGACGTAGTCGGTGGAGACGTGCAGCAGCACCGCCCCGGCGCGGGCGCAGGCGCGCGCCAGATGGGACGCGCCCCCGCCGTTGATCCGCAGCGCCTCGCCCTCACGGGTCTCGGCGTCGTCGACGGCCGTCCAGGCGGCGCAGTTGACGACGACGTCCGGGCGGGCGCCCGCCACCGTCGCGGCCACCGCCGCCGCGTCCGTCAGATCGAGCGCCGAGCGGTCGAGCCCGAGCGCGTCGCGGCCCGCGAGCCGGGCCATCACGTCCCGGCCGAGCATCCCGCCCGCGCCCGTGACCAGCCAACTCGCGCTCACAGGGCGGCCTTCCGGCGCAGCGGCTCCCACCAGTCGCGGTTCTCGCGGTACCAGGTGACGGTCTCCGCGAGGCCCTCGGTGAAGTCCTTACGCGGGGCGTAGCCCAGCTCGGCGCGGATCTTGGCGCAGTCGACCGAGTAGCGCCGGTCGTGGCCCTTGCGGTCCTCGACGTACACCACCTTGTCCCACGCGGCGCCGCACGCGTCGAGGAGCAGCCCGGTCAGCTCCTTGTTGGTGAGCTCGATGCCGCCGCCGACGTTGTAGACCTCGCCGGGGCGCCCGCCGGTGCGGATCAGCTCGATGGCCCGCACGTGGTCGTCGATGTGCAGCCAGTCGCGGACGTTGAGCCCGTCCCCGTACAGCGGCACGGTCCCGCCGTCCAGGAGCCGGGTGACGAACAGCGGGATCAGCTTCTCCGGGAACTGGTGGTGCCCGTAGTTGTTGGAGCAGCGCGTCACCCGTACGTCCAGGCCGTGGGTGCGGTGGTAGGAGAGCGCCACCAGGTCGGCGGAGGCCTTGGAGGCGGCGTACGGGGAGTTGGGCCGCAGCGGGTGCTCCTCCGGCCAGGAGCCCGAGTCGATCGATCCGTACACCTCGTCCGTGGAGATGTGGACGAACGGCCCGAGCCGGTGCCGCAGCGCCGCGTCCAGCAGGGTCTGGGTGCCGAGCACATTGGTTCGTACGAACTCGGCGGCGCCCAGGATCGAGCGGTCGACGTGCGACTCGGCGGCGAAGTGCACCACCTGGTCGTTCTCGCCCATCAGCTTGTCGACGAGCCGGGCGTCGCAGATGTCGCCCGGGACGAAGGCGAATCCGGGGTGGGCGCGCACCTCGTCGAGGCTGGCCGGGCAGCCCGCGTAGGTGAGCTTGTCGAGGACGGTCACCGCGACGTCGCCGGGACCCGAGGGGCCCAGCAGCGTACGGACGTAGTGCGAGCCGATGAACCCGGCGCCGCCGGTGACGAGGATGCGAAGGGTCATGCCGAGATCTGTACCTTGCTGTGGTCACCGAGGACGAGCCGGTGGGCGGCCGGAGTGGGCGGGGCCGGGGTGATCTCCACGTCACGGCCGATCAGGGACGCCTCGATGCGGCCGACGCCGTGCAGCGACGAGCCGCTGAGGACGATCGAGTACTCGATCTCGCTGTCGGTCACCCGGCAGTTCTCCGCGATCGAGGTGGACGGGCCGATGTAGGAGTTCTCCACGACCGTGCGCGGCCCGATGATCGCCGGGCCCACGATCCGCGAGCCGCGCACGGTGGCGCCCCGGCCGATCCGCACCCGCCCGATGATCTCCGTGGCGTCGTCGACCGAGCCCTCGTGCCCGGGGGTGAGCAGCTCCAGGACCGAGCGGTTGACCTCCAGCATGTCCTCGACGTTGCCGGTGTCCTTCCAGTAGCCGGAGATCACCGTCGAACTGACCTTCAGCCGCCGGTCGATCAGCCACTGGAGGGCGTGCGTGATCTCGAGCTCGCCGCGCGCCGAGGGGGTGATCGCGCGGACGGCCTCGTGCACGGCCGGGGTGAACAGGTAGACGCCGACGAGCGCCAGATCGCTCTTGGGGTGCGCGGGCTTCTCCTCCAGGCGCGCGACCCGCCCGTCCGCGTCCAGCTCCGCGACGCCGAAGGAGCGCGGGTCGGGCACCTTGGTCAGCAGGATCTGGGCGTCCGGGCGCGCGGCCCGGAACTCGTCGACGAGATCGGTGATCCCGCCGACCACGAAGTTGTCGCCCAGGTACATCACGAAGTCGTCCTCGCCGAGGAACTCGCGGGCGATCAGCACCGCGTGGGCCAGGCCCAGCGGCGCGTGCTGCGGGATGTAGGTGACGGTCAGGCCGAACCGCGAGCCGTCGCCCACGGCCGCCCTGATCTCCTCGGCCGTGTCCCCGACGATGATGCCGACGTCCGTGATCCCGGCGGCCGCGATCGACTCCAGGCCGTAGAACAGCACCGGTTTGTTGGCCACCGGCACCAGCTGTTTGGCCGAGGTGTGGGTGATCGGTCGCAGCCTGGTGCCGGCGCCGCCGGAGAGGACGAGTGCTTTCACGTGGGACCACCGGAGTCTGGGAGGCGAGGGACAGGTAGTGAACGAGAGCTGAAGCCGGGGATTACGGCTGGTGGTGAACCATACGGGTGATTTCCGGGCGGGTGCTTTTGGCCAAGATCCGCAGGCGGAACAACGGCCCCGGCGGGAAAGTGCGTTGATCGCTCCGGTGGATTCGGGCCGGTGGTTGGTACGTTCGACCGCCATGAGCGAGCAGACATTCCGGATGAACCGGTACGTACGGCATGGCAGGCTCCTCGTCGGGTCCGTCGCCGCCGTCGGATTCGTCGCGAAGATGGTGCTCGCGGCCCGCACCCGGGGCCCCGCCGACGTCTACTTCTTCTGGGCCTTCGCCCAGCACATCGAGAAGGTCGGGCCGGTACGGATCTACGCGCATCCGATGCCGAGGCTGCCGGTCTACAACCATCCGCCGCTGGCGGGCTGGATGCTGCTCGGACTCGACCGCCTCTCCCGCCTCGGCGTCGAGTTCGGCACGCTGATCCGCACCCCCGCCTGCCTCGCGGACTTCGCGGCGGCGCTCCTGGTGTTCGAGATCGTACGGCGGCGCCGCTCGGTGCGGACGGCCGTCGCCTGCGGGATCGGGGTGACGCTCTCGCCCGTCCTGATCCCTGCCTCCGGCTACCACGGCAACACCGACTCGGTCGCCGTGACGCTGGCGCTCGCCGCCGCCTGGCTGCTCGCGGACCGGCGGAAGCCGGTGGCCGCCGGAGTGGTGGCGGCGCTGTCGGTCAGCGTCAAGTTCGTGCCGGTGGTGGCACTGCCCGTCCTCGTGGTGGCTGCCTGGCGGGGCGGGCGGCGGGAGTTCACGCGCTTCTCGGCGGCGCTCGGCGCGGTGCTGCTCGTGGTGTGGGGGCCGGTGCTCGCGACCGTGCCGGGTGCGCTGCGGGCCAACGTCCTCGAGTACCAGGGCGGCAACTTCCGACTGTGGGGCATCGTCAAGTTCGCCGAGTGGCTGGGCTTCTCCAACGAGTCGATCGCGGTGCTGCGCGGGCCCGGCCACTTCGTGGTGGTCCTGGTCTGCGTGGCGGCGGGCGTCTGGCCCGCCTGGCGCCGCCCGGACCGCGCGCCGCTGGCCGTCGCGATCACGCTGGGCGTGCTGCTGCTGCTCAGCACCGCGTCCGGCGTCCAGTACCTGGCCTGGCCGGTCGCGGCGCTCTTCGCGATCGGCTTCTGGGAGGGCGTCGCGTACAGCGTCCTCGCCGGAGTCCTCGCCTCCTGGGTCTACACGATCCAGAAGCCGACCCGTTGGACGTACGAGCAGCAGGTGCTGGGTGCTTGGGCCTGGGCGGCGCTGCTGGTGGGGGTGGCGTCGGGGTACGCGGCGGTGTTCCGGTCGCGCGAGCGCGGCCCGGATGCCCCCGCTCCGATCCCCGCCGCCACGGTTCCGGCTCCGAGTGCACCGCTGGAGGTGCGGTGATTCGTCTGCGGGTTGTGGCCGGTTGCTCGCGCCCACGCGGCGGAGCCGCACATGTCACAGCCCCGCGCCCCTGAAGGTGCCGCTCCGCGGCAATCCCGCTTTTAGGGGCGCGGGGAACTGCGCGACCAGCCCCCCACCGGCCCGCAGACAAACACGTCCCCCAACCCACGTCACCCCTGGAGACGCCCGTGCAGCCGACCCCGGCCCGTACCCCCGAAGCCGTCGACCGCTCAGGTCAAAACCCCCGCATCGGCATCCTCGTCGTCGCCTACAACGCCGAGACCACGCTGGAGAAGACCCTCGACCGGATCCCGGCCGACTTCCGCTCCCGTATCGACGAGATCCTCATCCTCGACGACGCCAGCCACGACGGCACCTTCACCGCCGGCTGCCGCTGGTCGCAGGCCGAGGGCATGCCCCGTACCGTCGTCATGCGGCACACCAAGAACCTCGGATACGGCGGGAACCAGAAGGCCGGGTACGCGCTCGCCGCTGAGCGCGGGCTCGACATCGTCGTGCTGCTGCACGGCGACGGGCAGTACGCCCCCGAACTCCTCCCCGAGATGGTCGCGCCCATCGTCGAGGGCGAGGCCGACGCCGTGTTCGGCTCGCGCATGATGGCCCGGGGCGGCGCCCTGCGCGGCGGAATGCCGCTCTACAAATGGCTGGGGAACCGTATCCTCACCCGGCTGGAGAACTCCCTGCTCGGCTCCCGGCTCACCGAGTTCCACTCGGGCTACCGCGCCTACAGCGTCGCCGCCCTGCGCCGCCTCCCCATCGAGCGCAACACCGACGCCTTCGACTTCGACACCCAGATCATCGTCCAGCTCATCGACGCGGGAATGCGCATCCGGGAAATCCCCATCCCCACCTACTACGGCGACGAGATCTGTTACGTCAACGGGCTCAGATACGCCAAGGACGTGGTGAAGGACGTCCTCGAATACCGGCTCGCGGCCAAGGGGTTCGGCACCTGCCCATGGATCCCCAAGCCCGACGGCTACGCCTTCAAGGAGGGCGACGGCTCCTCCCACTCCGTCATCCTGGACCGCATGCGCGCCCTCCCGCCCGGGCGCGTCCTGGACCTCGGCTGCTCCGGCGGACTCTTCGCCGAACGCCTGGAGGCGCTGGGCCACGAGGTGACCGGCGTCGACCGCGTCGAGGTGCCGGGCGTGCGCGAGCGCTGCACCCGCTTCTTCCTGGCGGACCTGGAGGAGGGCCTGCCCGAGGAGATCGGACGAGGGTACGACTACGTGGTCGCCGGGGACGTCATCGAGCACCTCTCCCGGCCCGAGCGCGTCCTCGCCGAGATCGCCCGCGTGCTGCGCCCGGGCGGACATGTGCTGCTCTCCGTACCGAACTTCAGCCACTGGTACGCCCGGCTGCGCGTCGTCCTCGGGTTGTTCGGGTACGACCGGCGCGGCATCCTCGACGAGACGCACCTGCGCTTCTTCACCCGCGCCAGCCTGCGCCGCACGGTCCAGGGCGCGGGCTACGACATCCTCGCCACGACCTCGACCGGGGCGCCCTTCTGGGCGCTGCTCGGCGGGACGGGCCTGGTGGGGCGCGCGGTGGCGGGGGCGCTCGGCGGTCTGTCCCGGCTGCTCGTGCGGCTGCGGCCGACCCTCTTCGGCTATCAGCACATCGCCCTGCTCACGCCGCACGCGGCGGAGACGATCATCGCTGGGGAGCACGTCGATGTACAGGACATCCTCAACCGTCAGTACACCCCCGCCGCCGACCGCGTCGGTGTCTGAAGACCGCTCCGAAGTCCCGGTCAGGAGTAGGACGTTGAACCTGTCCAGCCTCGCCCTGCTGCTCTTCGCGGTGTTCTCCTCGGCGGGCGGTCAGATCATGCTCAAGCACGGCATGCGCAGCGCCGCTGCCGCCGTGGAGCGGGGCGGCGGCTCGATCGCGCTGCGGGCCGCCACCAGTCCGTGGATCGTGGTCGGGCTGGTCGTCTTCGCCGTCTCGGCCGTCGCCTGGATGTCGACGCTGGCCCGCGTGCCGCTGTCCGTCGCGTACCCCTTCAACGCCCTGGGGTACCTGCTGATCGTGCTGGCGAGCTCGACCGTGCTGCACGAGCGGACGTCGGTGTGGACGTGGGCGGGCTCGCTGCTCGTGGTCGTCGGGCTGGTCACGGTGATGGCCGGCCAGCAGGGCTGACCCGGCGGGCGTCCGGCTGCGGCGGGACCGTGCGCCGGGCGGGCTCCACCGGCGGCAGCGCGTCGGCCGGCTCGCCCAGGAACACCGTGCGCACCACGCGCTCGGCGGCGCGCCCGTCGTCGTACGGGCAGAACCGCTCCCGGAAGGCGGCCCGCAGCCCGGCGTTGGCCCGGCTGTCCCAACCGCCGTCCCGGAAGCAGGAGATCAGCTCGTCCGTGCTGGTGGTGACCGCGCCCGGGGTGTCTCCCGAGCGCCCCGACAGGAGGTCGAAGGTGACGCCCCGGACCGTGCGGTACACCTCCCAGTCGGGGGCGTGGACGACGATCGGGCGGTCCAGGTTGGCGTAGTCGAACATCACTGACGAGTAGTCCGTGACCAGCGCGTCCGCCGCCAGGCACAGCTCCTCGACCCGGGGGTGCGCCGAGACGTCGAGCAGCCCGGGGTGCTCGGGCAGCCCGGCCGACGCGTGGAAGTAGTGGGCGCGCACCAGCAGCAGGGTGTCGGGGCCCAGCGCGTCGGCGACGCGGACCAGGTCCAGGGCGCCGGTGAAGCCGCGCTCGTACTCGCGGTGGGTCGGCGCGTACAGGATCGCGCGGCGGCCCGGCGCGATGCCGAGCGCGTCGCGGGCGGCGGCGACGGACTCGGCGGTCGCCGTCGCGTACACGTCGTTGCGCGGATAGCCGGACTCCAGGTGCCGCACCGCGCTCGGGTAGACACGCGACCAGGTCTCGGTGGAGTGCGGGTTGGCGGACAGCGACCAGTCCCAGCGGTCGACGCGGCCCAGGAACCGGAGGAAGCTGAAGCCCTTGGCGGCGGCCGGGTGCGCGAGCTGGTCCAGGCCCATGCGCTTGAGCGGGGTGCCGTGGTGGGTCTGGAGGTGCCGCTGGCCCGGGCGCTTGACCAGGTGGTCGGGGAAGTTGACGTTGTTGACGAAGTACGTGGCACGGGCCATCAGCCGCCAGTACGCCAGGGTGTCCGGCAGCACGAAGGCGTGCCCGTCCGCCGCCTCCGCCTTGCCGACCACCCACACGCCCCTGATGTGCGGGGCGAGTTCGGCGGCCTTGCGGTGGACGGCCGCCGGGTTGCAGCTCACGCCCCGGTTCCAGTACGAGGCGTACACCGCGAGCCCCGGGTCGAGCGGGAGCAGCCGCTGGAGGTGGTAGTAGTGCCGGAACGCCGTGCGGAGTGCGGACTTGCGCAGGGCGCGGACGCGGCAGCGCAGCTTGCGGCGGGCGGCGAGGGCGTGGTCGAGCGCGGCCAGCGTGCGGGCCCGGCCGTCGGTGAGCAGCCGCGCGCGCAGGCCGGACCGGCCGCCGCCCGCCCGGTGCCCGGCGGGCCGGTGGGTCCGGCTGAAGGCGGCGACGGCCCGGACGTACGCCCGTCTTTGCTTGCGCACGCCCGCGTAGGTCTTCAGCAACTCCCGTACGGCCAGGGCGTACAGCGGTCCGCGCAGGGGCTCGGTGGCGGGGCGGGCGGTGACGTCCGCGAGCACGGTGTCGTACGCGGTGACGACCTCGCGGGGGTCCCGGTGCGGCCCCGGGAGCGGGCGCTGCTGGCGGTGGTCGACGCACGGGGTGGCCAGGGCGGCCACGGATCCGGCCGCGACGAGTGAGCCGAGGGCCCACATCGCCTCGGCCCGCTCGCCCGAACCGAACCGCAGACCTCCGTCGCGCCAGAACTCGCGCCGGACCGCCCGGTTCCAGCTCACCGGGGCCACGGTGAGCAGGTCCGGGCGGGCGGACGCCGTGGTGACCGCGTCCCCGGCGGCCCGTAGGACGTCGAGGGAGCGGGTGGGTTCGGGGGTGCCGAGGAAGGGGGTGCGCAGGTGGCCGAAGAGCAGGACGTCCGGGTCCTCGGCGGCCTTCAGACGTGCGTCGATCGCGTCGAGCGCGCCGGGGAGCTGGACGAGGCCCGGCTCCAGGAAGAGCAGGTACTCCCCGCGGGCCTGGCCCGCTCCGGCGTCTCGGCGCTCGCCCGCGCTGACGGGGGCGGCCAGGTGGATCGCCCGGACGCGAGGGTCGGCGGCGGCCAGCTCGTCGAGCAGCCGCCCCGAGCCGTCCGTCGAGCCGTCGTCGACGCCGATGACCTCGATGTCGGCGGGTCGCTGCCGCAGCACGGACTCCATGCACTCGCGGAGCAGCCCGCGGGCGTCGTGGACGGGGACGACGACGGTGAAACGGGGCAACGGGACCTCTTTTCGGGGGGCCGAAGGCCCTATAAGGGGCGCGGGGAACTGCGCGACCAGCCACGACGCTCCCGCAGACGAATCACTGCACGTACAGGCGGGGAGCGGAGGGGCCCGGGACGGGGTGCCGCTGTGCCCACCCGTGCCGCCCTAAGCGGCACGAATGCCCACAGCGGAGGCAGCGGGGGTTTAGGGGCGCGGGGAACTGCGCGACCAGCCCGCGACGGCCCGCAGTCGAATCACCGGGGTCCTAGACCAAGCCCGCCAGTTCTCGTTGGACCGCGGTCGTGGGCAGGGCCGCCGAGGGGGCCGGGCGGCGGTCCTCCGGAGGGGTTACCGGGGGCAGCCCGTCGGGCTGGTCCAGGAACACCCGTCGTACCACCCGCTCCGCCGCGTGCCCGTCGTCGTACGGGCAGAAGCGGGACCGGAACGCCGCCCGGAGCTGGGCCGAGCGGGAGCCGCGCCAGTGGCCCGTGGTGAAGATGTCGATCAGCTCGTCCTCGGTGCGGGCGACCGCGCCCGGCGGGAACGCCCGCAGGTCGAAGTAGGTGCCGCGAGCCGCCTCGTACGCCTCCCAGTCGTCGGCGTGGATGACGATCGGGCGGTCCAGGTTGGCGTAGTCGAACATCAGCGACGAGTAGTCGGTGATCAGCGCGTCCGCGGCCAGGCACAGCTGCTCGACCGACGGGTGCCCGCTGACGTCGATGATCCGGGGGTGCACGCCCTCGTCCGCCAGCGGCGCCCCGTACGCGAAGTGCGCGCGGGTCAGCAGGACGACCTCCGGGCCGAGCGTGCGGGCCACGCGCTCCAGGTCGAGCGGGCGGTGCTGGCCGCGCCGGTAGTCGCGGTGGGTCGGCGCGTACAGGACGGCGGTGGCGTCGGCGGGGATGCCCAGGGAGTCGCGGAACCGGGCCACGTCGGCCGCGCTCGCCTCGTGGAAGACGTCGTTGCGGGGGTAGCCGTATTCGAGCGTGGTGTAGCCCGAGGGGTAGGTGCGCTCCCAGGTGAGCGTGGAGTGGAGGTTGGCGGAGAGACTGAAGTCCCACTTGTCGCTGCGGGCCACCAGATGCGCGAAGTCGGTGTCGCGGGCGGCGGCCGGGCGGTCCATCAGGTCCAGGCCCATGGTCTTGAGCGGGGTGCCGTGGTGGGTCTGGAGCAGCACCTGGCCGTCCCGCTTGACCAGCCGGCCGTCGAACTCCACATTGCTGACCAGGTACTTGGCCCGGGCGAGCGCCGTCCAGTACGCGAAGGTGTCCGGCGCCACCTTGCGGGTGGCGGGCGGCACCGTGTGCAGGTGCGCGGGCGCGGCCACCCACGCGGTGCGCACCCGGGGCACCAGCTCGCGCACCTTCGCCTCGATCGCGGCCGGGTTGCAGGCGTAGCCCCTGTTCCCGTACGCGCTGAAGACCGCCTCCTCCCGCACCGGCAGCCGCCGCTGGACCCGGTAGTGCAACTGGAGCACTCCGGAGCGCAGAGCGCGGTCGAGCGCGCGCAGCGGGCGGCCCGCGCGGGCGCGCAGCGCGTTGAGCGCCCCCAGGCCCAGATAGGTGCGGTGGGCGCCGAGCCGGACCAGACCGTGCCGCACTCGGACGCGGAGGGTGCGCGGGCCGCCGCCGGGGGAGTGGTGGCGGCGGTACTGGGCGCGGGCGCGGCGGAAGAACTCGGCGCGGCTGCCGCGCGGCAGCCGCACCCGGGTGGTGAACACGGTCAGGAAGTGGTCGGCCATCTTCCGGAAGATCAGCGGCCGCAGCGGGGCCAGTTCGGGCCGGGCGTCGATGAACGCGAACACCCGGTCGTACTGGTCGAAGAGGTCGAAGTGGCTGCGGCTGGTGGTGGACAGGATGCTGCCCTGGCGGCGCTGGCGGTAGTGGACGCAGACCCGGTCGAGCGTGGTGAGCGAGTCGGCGGCCATCAGCGCGGGGTACGTCCAGGGCGCGTCCTCGTAGAAGCCGGGCGTGAAGCTGAAGCCCTGCTCCTCGATGAACTCGCGGCGGTACGCCTTGTTCCACACCACGCTGAGCAGCTTGAGCAGCCCCGGCCGGTCCGCGAGGCGGAACGTGGCGGGCCCGGCCTCGGCGAGCTGGGCGGCCGACTTGTTGCGGACCCGCTCGCCCGACCAGAACGTGCGCGCGTAGTCGTAGAGCAGCACGTCCGGGTCGCCGGTCTCCTTGAGCCGGTCCGCGACGGCCTGGAGGGCGCCCGGGGTGAGCGTGTCGTCGCCGTCGAGGAAGACGACGTAGTCGCCGGTGGCGTGGGCGAGTCCGGCGTTGCGGGCGGGGCCGAGGCCGGTGTTGGCGTCCAGGTGCACGGCGGTGACGCGGCGGTCGCGGGCGGCGTGTTCGTCGATGATCGCGCCGCACGCGTCGGGTGAGCAGTCGTCCACCGCGATCAGTTCCAGATCGTCGTACGACTGGCTGAGCACCGAGCCCAGGCAGTCGTGGAGATAGGCCTGGACCTTGTACACGGGAACGATCACGCTGAACCGGGGCATGGCCCGTAGAACGGCGGATGGCGCGACCGGGTTACGCCGGTGGCGGCAGACGGGGTAAAGCCGCGGCGCCCGTTTGACGTGGGGTGCTTGCCCGTTTGACGCCGGTCACTTGACGGCGCCCGCCATCACCCCCGACACGAACTGGCGCTGGAAGGCGAAGAAGACGGCCAGCGGGATGACCATGGACACGAAGGCGCCGGGCGCCAGGACGTCGATGTTGTTGCCGAACTGCCGTACCTGCTGCTGGAGGGCGACCGTGATCGGCGGGTGCTTGGAGTCCGCGAAGATCAGCGCGACCAGCATGTCGTTCCAGACCCAGAGGAACTGGAAGATGCCGAGCGAGGCGATCGCCGGGCCGCCCAGCGGCAGCACGACCCGGGTGAACAGGCGGATCTCGCCCGCCCCGTCGAGCCGTGCGGCTTCAAGCAGCTCCCGGGGGATCTCCGCGAAGAAGTTCCGCAGCAGGAAGATCGCGAAGGGCAGGCCGAAGGCGACGTGGAAGGTGATGACACCGACCGTCGTCTCGAAGATCCCGATCTCGCCGAAGAGCTTGGCGACCGGTACGAGGGCGACCTGGACCGGGACGACGAGCAGGCTCACCACGACCATGAACCACCAGTCGCGGCCGGGGAAGTCCATCCAGGCGAAGGCGTATCCGGCGAACGAGCCGATGACGACGACCAGGACGGTCGCGGGCACGGTGATCACGACGGTGGACAGCAGCGAGTCGGTGATCGTGCTGTTGTCCAGCAGGTTCGAGTAGTTGTGGAAGGTGAGCTGGGACGGCTCGCTGAAGATCTTCCACCAGCCGGTGGAGGCGATGTCGGAAGGGCTGCGCAGCGAGGAGAGCAGCAGCCCGACGGTCGGCATCAGCCAGAAGAGCCCGACGAGGATGAGAAAGACGCGCAACGCGCCGCCGCCGGCCCGGGCGGCGATCCGGGCGGGCAGCGACTGCTTGGCCTTGACGACTCCCACGACTGTCATCGCCGGGCCTCCCGCCGCATCCTGCGGATGTTGAAGAGCATCACCGGTACGACCAGGACCAGCAGCAGGACCGCGATCGCGCTGCCGACGCCGAGGTCCGCGTCCGTGCCGAACGACGAGCGGTAGAGCTGGAGCGCCAGCACATTGGCGTCGTCCTGGCTGGAGCCGGGCGCGATGATGAAGATCAGGTCGAAGATCTTCAGCACGTTGATCATCAGCGTGACGAGGACGACGGCGAGGACGGGCGCGAGCAGCGGCACGGTCACCCGCCGGAAGACCTGCCACTCGTTGGCGCCGTCCACCCGCGCCGCTTCCAGCAGTTCGCGCGGCAGCCCGGCGAGCCCGGCCGCGATGAGCACCATCGCGAACCCGGCCCACATCCAGATGTACGAGCCGATGATGGCGGGGGTGACGAGGGTCGGGCCGAGCCAGTTCACCCCGTTGTAGGGCTCGCGGAAGTTGCTGCGGGGCAGCCGCAGTTGGGCCCCGTCGGCCTTGGCGGGCAGGGTGAACGTACCGTCGGCGCGCGCGGTGGCGGTGGCGACGACCTGACCGTCCCGTACCGCTTCGATCTTGAGGCCCTTGAGGCCGAGCTCCTTGGAGTCGATGGTGTTGGGGGTGCTGCCGCCCCCTTTGGTGAAGTCGAGCCAGGCGGTGCCGGTGATCTCGCCGGGTTCGGCGGCCGCGGCCTTCGCCGCCTTCGCGGACGAGGGCATCTTGTCGGCGGCGACCCCGACGAGCGGGAGCAGCGCGGGCTGCCCGGCGCGGACCGCGTCCTTGGTCACGAAGGAACCGCCGCCGCCCGGCTTGAGCGGGGCGGCGGGCAGCGGATGGGCCCGCGGGAACCCGGCCGACTCGGCGAACGTGTCGTGCACCCCCACCCAGACGGCGTTGGCGACGCCCCGGTCCGGGTCCTGCTCGTACACCAGCCGGAAGATGATCCCCGCGGCCAGCATCGAGATCACCATCGGCATGAAGACGATCAGCTTGAACGCCGTTCCCCAGCGCACCCGTTCGGTCAGTACGGCGAAGATCAGCCCGAGTACGGTCGCGATCGTCGGGGCGCAGACCACCCAGATCGCGTTGTTCTCGACGGCGGTCAGGATGGTGTCGTCGGTGAAGAGCGTCTTGTAGTTGTCGACCCCGGCGAAGCCGTCGCCCGACTGGTCGAAGAACGAGCGGTAGACGGAGTACCCGATCGGATAGACCACGAGCGCGCCGAGCAGGATGAGCGCGGGCAGCAGGAACCCGGCGGCGAGGTAGGTACGTGTCCCGGTCACGCTCTTGCGGGCGCGGGGGGCCGGCGCGGGGGCGGCGGTCACGGCGGGCGGCCCGCTCAGCTCTTGTACGCCGCGGCCGCGTCGGCCTCCAGCCTGGCCTGCGCGCCGGCGACGTCCTTCGGGTTCTTCAGGAAGTCCTGGAGGTCCTTCCACTCGCCCTTCCCGGGCGTCCCGCCGAAGGACTGCGGCGCCTGGTCGGACATGTCGAACCGCACGTCGTCCCCGGCCGCGATCAGCGCCTTGGCGATGTCACGCTGTACGTCATTGGGGTACGCGGCGAGGTCGGCGGCCTTGTTGGGCGAGATGTAACCGCCCGCGGCGGCCCACACCTTGGCGGCGTCCGGGGAGGCGAGCCAGGTCAGCAGGGCCTGGGCGCCCTTGGTGTCCTTGAGGGCGACAGCGGCATCCCCGCCGGTGACGACGGGCGCGGTGGCGCCGACGGCGGGGAAGGGGAAGACCTTGGCGTCCGTCCCGACCTTCGCGCCGGCCTGCGCGATGTTGACGCTGACGAAGTCCCCCTCGAAGACCATCGCGGCCTTGGGCTGGTCGCCGCCGGTGAAGGTCTGGGTGACGGAGGCGGGGAACTCGGTCTGGAGGGCGCCGGTCGCGCCGCCCGCGATGAGGTCGGGCTTGCCGAAGAGCTGGCCGAGGGTGGTCAGGGCGTCCTTGACGGACGGGTCGGTCCACTTGATCTGGTGCTTGGCCAGCTGGTCGTACTTCTCGGGCCCCGCCTGGGAGAGGTAGACGTTCTCGAACCAGTCGGTGAGGGTCCAGCCGTCGGCGCCGCCGACGGAGACGGGGGTGACGCCGGAGGCGGAGACGGTGTCGGCGGTGGCGAGGAAGTCCTTCCAGGTCTTCGGCACCTGCGCCCCAGCGGCCTCGAAAACCTTACTGTTGTACCAAACCAGGGACTTGTTGGCGGCTTTGAAATACACGGCGTACTGGGTGCCGTCGACCGCGCCGAGGTCCTGCCAGACCTTGGCGTAGTTCTTGGCGAGCTGCGCCTTGGCCTCCGGGCCGACCGGCTTGACCCACTTCTTCTGCACGGCCTGCTGGATGGCCCCGACCTGCGGCAGCATCGCCACGTCGGGGGGACTCCCACCGGCGATCTTCGTGCCGAGGAAGTTGACGATGGGGTCCTGGGCGGGGACGAAGGTGACGGTGGCGCCGGTCCGGCTCTCGAACTCCTTCAGCACCTTGACGAAGTTGGCCTGCTCGGGCCCGGTCCAGACGGCGGCGACCTCGATCTTCTGCCCGTCGAGCCGGGGCAGGGCGACGGCTCCGGCGGGGCTGCCGGACTTGCTCTTCTCCGCCTTCGCGCCGTCGTCCTTCTTGTCGTCCCCGCAGGCGGTGGCGGTGAGCGCGAGCGCCCCGACGATGGCAATCCCGGCCAACTTCCGACCTGTCCGCGTGCCTGTACGCATGCCTGTACGCATGGTGCCGCCTCCCGCCGCCGAGGTCGTCCCGTCCGGACAGTCCTACGCCGGGTGCGGGTGCCCCGCAATAGCTCGATCGATCCCAACTGGCCGATCGTGATGGGCTTGTGACGTCCCGTCAGGGGGATTGTTGTTTGTCTGCGGGTGGGTGGTGGGCTGGTCGCGCAGTTCCCCGCGCCCCTAAAAGCGTCGGTCGTCTGCGGGCTGTGGTGGGTTGCTCGCGCAGTTCCCCGCGCCCCTACAGGAGCGCCCCGCAGGGGCGCATTTAAGGGGCGCGGGGAACTGCGCGACCAGTTGGGGACGGTCCGCAGACGAACGCGGACCCCGGGGTCCGGGGCATAGCCCCGGGAGCGCCACCTCCACCCCCACCCACCCCCGGAGGGTTTAGGGAAGGGGCGGGGTGGGGGCCTAAAGGCCCGTCGGGGCGGACGCGTGCACCACCCTCCCCGCCCTCTCCAGCGCACTGGCCAGCAACGCCAGATCCGTAGGCCCGTTCCCCAGCTCCCGCACCGGCCGCCGGGCCGGCGGATCCCCCATCCGCTCCCACTCCAGCGGCACCACCGTCGGACGAAGCGTCGCCGTCCGGGGTATCCGCCCGGTGACCCGCCCGCCCTGGAACGGCGTCACGGATCCGTCCGACAGGAACAGCCGCCCCCTCCCCGGCGACGGCTCCTCCGGCGACGGCACGACCGGCGGCGCGTCGAGCCGCACCACGTGCCGCACCCCCCGCGCCAGCTCCGTGTCCGCCGTACGCTCCGGCCGGGCCGAGGTCGCCACCAGGTGGACCCCCAGCCGCTCCCCGTCCCGCGCCACCGCTTCGAGCGCCCGCACCACCGACCCCGCGGCGGGCCGCCCGGGGCTGCCGAGCGCGGGCGCGACCAGCGCGTCGAGGTCGTCCACCAGGACGACGAGACGGGCCAGCGGCGGCGGCCCCGCCTCCGTACGCGTACGCCCGAGGGGCCGCAGCCGCAGCGTGCTGGTGGACGGCGCGTCCACGTCCCCCTCGCCGCCGGACGGCGGCCGCGGCCCGGCCACCCGCTCCGCCGCCACCTCCTGCGCCTGCCGCGCCACCCACTCCGCGAAGCCCAGCTCCCCCAGCAGCTCCGCCCGCCGCTTCAGCTCCGCCCCCAGCGCCTGCGCGAACTCCCGCATGCGGACCGGGTCCGAGGCCACCAAGTGCGTGGAGACATGGGGGAGTTCGGTACAGGCACGCAGGCCCTCGCCGCGCTCCCCGCCCGCCCCGTCGACCAGCACGAGCGCCAGCCGGTCCGGCCGCGCCCCCGCCGCCAGCGACGCGGCGACCGCCCGCAGCAGCTCCGTACGCCCGCTGCCCGCCGGTCCCTCGATCATCAGATGCGGGCCGTCGGAGGCGAGGGCGACGCCGACCGGGCCGCGCGGCCCGGTGCCGAGCACCACCGCGCCGTCCGGCGCCGACTCCCAGCGCGCCATCAGGGACGCCGGGGTGGCCCGGGCCAGGCCCAGCTCGTCGAGCAGCCGGGACGAGGGCGGCAGCGCCACCGGCGGCCGCCCGGGCGCGCTGGTCCCGTCGCCCGCCCGCAGCGGCGCGAGGGCCCGCGCGAACCGCTCCGCCCACGCCACCGACACCGCGTCCACCACCGCCAGCGTGCCGTGTCCCGCCGGGCGGCCCCCGGCCGTGCGCAGCAGCCGCAGCGCCGTGGCCACGTCCCCGCTCAGCAGCGCCGCCGCCCCGCACTCGCGGAACGGGAGCGAGACCGCGCACGCCGACTCGTACGTCGCCTCCACCGGCGACACCGGCGAGGCGGCCGGCGTCTCGGCGAGGCAGAGCAGATGGATGCCCGCCGCGCCCCCGGCGGACGCCAGCCGGGCCGTCGTCTCGCGCAGCACGGACGAGCCGGGGTCGCCGTCGACGATCACTACCGTGTACGGACCCGAGTAGCGGCGGGTCGCGTCGGCCACCGCCGCCGCGTCGGCGGACGCCCAGCCCGGCCCCAGCGGGCTGTCGTCGAGGCGCCGGACCAGCTCGGTCGTCCGGGCCGTGGCCTGCTCCCGGTCGTACGCGAGCAGCAGCCGGCAGTCCTGGCCGTGCCCGGGCCGCACATGCGGGAGCCAGCCGAGCCAGCCCCACTCCGCGGTACGCGTCTGGAGGCTGCGGCCGCGCTCCGTACTGATGAGGACGATCTCCAGGTCGGCCGGCGCGTGCAGCGCCGCGAGCTGGGCCACGACCGCCCTCGCCAGGCCGTTCAGCCGGGGGCGGGGGCCGGCGAGCCCGAGCGAGCAGGCCTCCCGCAACCCCACGGTGACCGGCACGGCCGCGAGCTCGCCCCGGTCCGCCGTCCCGACCCGGACCGCCAGCTCCTCCGGGTGCCCGGGGCGGCGCTCCCACAGCCGCGGCCCGGGCCCCAGCGCGGTCAGCAGCAGCGCGGCCGGGTCGGGCCACCGCTCCGGCGCGGGCGGCGCGCCCGGCGCCACGGCCGCGGCCTCGGCGGGCTCCGGTTCGTGCACGTCCTCACCGCGCCCGCCGGTCAGCCGCCGCGCCCAGGCCCCGATCCCGCCGCGCCGCCGGGACGGCGCCCCGTCGTCCGCGCGCGCGTGCTCGACGTCCTCGGGCAGCCGGGTCCCGCGCGGCGGCGTCCCGACCCGCCTGCTCGCGCCCGGGGCGCAGGCCTGGTCGTCGCTGCCCCGGGTGTCCTTCTCCTCGTCCGTGCGCCGCGCGCCCGGCACGCGCGCGTGGCCGCTTCCGCCGGGCGGCCCGGGCACGCCGCCGTACGTGCCGTATCCACCCTCCGTACGCCCCGGGTCGAGGCTTTCCGGCCCGTGCGGCCGCCCGCCGCTCTCCCCGGTGAAGCCCGTGCCGTGGGTCGTGGGTCCGTGGGTCGTCGGGCCGTGTCCGGCCGGGCCCGGCTCGCTCGACGCGCGCGGGGACGGCACCCGGGGCGCCTCCGCGGCCGCCGGGGCGCCCTCCCCGTACGCCACCGGCCCCGATGGCGGCTGCGGAGGCGAGGCGGCCGGGGTCACCCGGACGTGCCCCTCCCCGTCCGGCACCGTCGGCAGCGGCTCAGGAGCCGGGTTGCCGGTGCTCAGCCGCAGGGCGGACTCCCCGAGGCGCAGCAGCGCACCCACCGGAAGCCGCACCGGGTGCGGGCCGACCGGGGCGCCGTCCACGCGCGTGCCGTTCGTCGAGCCCAGGTCGGCCACCGAGACCCGGCCGCCCTCGCCGACGGTGACCGCGCAGTGCAGCCGGGACACATCCGGGTCGTCCAGCGGAACGTCCGCGTCCGCCGAGCGGCCGACGCGGATCTGGCCGCCGTGCAGCAGATGGACCCCGCCCGCGTCCGGCCCCGCGACCACGCACAGCCGGGCCGGGGCCGCCTCCTCGTGCTCCTCGTACGCGTACGAGGAAGAGTCGGCCGGGGCGGAGAGGGACAGCACCGCCCCGTCGACCAGCGGTGGCTCGCCGAGCACGCGGCGCTGGGGGTCGAGGCGCTCGCGGCCCGCGTAGAGCACCACCGTGCTGGACACCTCCGAGCCGGACGCGGCGGTGGCGAGGCCCGAGGCGACGGCCGCGAGCGCGGTCCCGGCGGGCGCGGTCACGAGCACGTCGCAGGCGCGCGCCGCAGCGTGGCCGCTGCGCGGCGCGAGGACGGTCAGCCGGATCTGCATCGCCTCGGCGGTCCCTTCTGCGCGGGGGTGCCGGGCACGGAGGGAAAGGCCCTTGTGATTCCCCCCACCAGGCACACATGTCGTGCTGAGGGCATCCTCGCACCTGCCACTGACAACACGCCCGCCCCCCACCTCCAAGTGATCTTGAATGGTCGGCTCTAGACGCAAATGTGGCCGCAAAGTGGCCGGTTGCGCACCTCGCCGGAATCGCTCACCCCGGTTCGGCACGGCCGTTCGGCAACCTTCCGTACGACGGTGACGTCTTCCCTTCGAACAACCGGAGCGTGGGGGCCCGCGCCGCCACCGCCGTCGCAGCAGACGTCGTGACAGTCGGCGGCACTACAGTGGGCGGCTCGGGGGACACCCGAAGAGACCCGGATCCAGCCAGACCAGCAGGGAGCGCATGACGTGCGGCCGGTAGGCAGCAAGTACTTGCTCGAGGAGCCGCTCGGACGCGGTGCCACGGGCACCGTCTGGCGTGCCAGCCAGCGGGAGGCGGCGGGCGCCGAGGCGGCCGTGGCCGGCCAGCCCGGCGAGACCGTCGCGATCAAGGTCCTCAAGGAGGAGCTGGCCAACGACGCCGACGTCGTGATGCGGTTCCTGCGCGAGCGGTCGGTGCTGCTGCGCCTGACGCACCCCAACATCGTGCGCACCCGCGACCTCGTCGTCGAGGGCGATCTGCTCGCCCTGGTCATGGACCTGGTCGACGGCCCCGACCTGCACCGCTATCTGCGCGAGAACGGCCCGCTCACCCCGGTCGCCGCCTCCCTGCTCACCGCGCAGATCGCCGACGCGCTCGCCGCCAGCCACGCCGACGGCGTCGTCCACCGCGACCTGAAGCCCGCCAACGTCCTCCTTGACGAGCGCGGCGGCGCGATGCACCCGATGCTCACCGACTTCGGCATCGCGCGCCTGGCGGACTCCCCGGGCCTGACCCGTACGCACGAGTTCGTGGGCACGCCCGCGTACGTGGCGCCGGAGTCCGCCGAGGGCCGCCCGCAGACCTCCGCCGTCGACGTCTACGGCGCCGGAATCCTGATCTACGAGCTGGTCACCGGGCGTCCGCCGTTCGCGGGCGGGACGGCCTTGGAGGTGCTGCACCGGCACCTGAGCGAGGAGCCGCGCCGCCCCACCACCGTCCCCGGCCCGCTGTGGACGGTCATCGAGCGCTGTCTGCGCAAGAACCCGGACGAGCGGCCGAGCGCCGAGAACCTCGCGCGCGCCCTGCGCGTCGTGGCCGACGGCATCGGGGTGCACTCCAGCCCGGCCCAGGTCGAGGCGGCCGACGGCGTCGGCGCGCTGCTCGCGCCCGACCCGGCGCCCGCGCCCGTCCCCGAGACGCCCGGCGCGGCCGACCCGACGCAGGTCCTGCCGAGCAACGCGGGCTCGTACGACCCGAATGCCGCGACCTCGTACCTGCCGAACACGCCCGGCGCCGCCGACCCGACCGCCGTCCTGCCCAACCGGGGCGCGGCCGACCCGACGGCCGTGCTGCCGCCGGTGCCGCAGGGCCAGTACGGCCAGGGCCCCGACCCGCAGCAGCCCGAGCAGCCGCACCCCTGGCAGTCCCAGCTCCAGGCGGCCCGCGACCGCAACGAGCAGACGCAGGTCCAGTACCTGGACCCGGAGCAGGACCCGCTGCGCCGCCGCCCGCACCGCCAGGCGCAGCAGCCCCACCCGCAACAGCAGCAGCGGCCCCAGCAGTACGCCCCGCAGCAGCAGCCCCCGCAGTACCGGCAGCCGCAGCAGCCCCAGCCGTACGCACAGCCCCCGCAGCACCAGCAGTACGCGCCGCCGCCCCAGCATCAGCAGCAGCGTCAGCAGTACGCGCCGCCGCAGGCGCCCCAGCCGCAGCAGCCGCAGGCCCCCGCGCCCCGCGAGCCGCGCCGCCGCAGCGCCAACCCGATGCGGATCCCGGGGCTCGGCTGCCTCAAGGGCTGCCTGTTCACGCTCGTCCTGCTGTTCGTGGCGGGCTGGCTGATCTGGGAGCTCACCCCGCTCCAGGACTGGGTGGCCGAGGGCAAGAGCTACTGGCAGGCGATCGGCGACGCGGCCGACAAGGTGTCGGGCTGGGTCGGCAAACTCGGCGGCAACTGAGCGGCTGACGGGGTGGCGACCGGGCGCAACCGAGGCGTGAGCCACACCGACTTCGTGGATTTGTCGACTTCCAGGGGGTGATTTCCCCCTCGGAAGTGAAGGTTGCCCTTCTGGCCGCGTAGCCTCGGCGTGCACAGCCAGCCGCTGAGGGAGCAGTCTTGGCACGGAATATCGGCAGCCGGTACACCGCCCACCAGATCCTGGGGCGGGGCAGCGCCGGCACGGTGTGGCTAGGCGAGGGGCCCGACGGGCCCGTCGCCATCAAGCTGCTGCGCGAGGACCTCGCCGCCGACCAGGAGCTGGTCGGCCGCTTCGTCCAGGAGCGCACCGCGCTGCTCGGCCTCGACCACCCCAACGTCGTCGGCGTGCGCGACCTCGTCGTCGACGGCAACGACCTCGCCCTGGTCATGGACCTGGTGCGGGGCACGGACGTACGCACCCGGCTCGACCGCGAGCGCCGGCTCGCCCCCGAGGCGGCGGTGGCGATCGTCGCGGACGTGGCCGACGGCCTGGCCGCGGCGCACGCGGCCGGAGTCGTGCACCGGGACGTCAAGCCCGAGAACATCCTCCTGGACATGCAGGGCCCGCTCGGCCCCGGCGGCTCGCACCCGGCCCTGCTCACCGACTTCGGCGTGGCGAAGCTGATCGACACCCCGCGCCGCACCAAGGCCACCCGCATCATCGGCACGCCCGACTATCTGGCCCCCGAGATCGTCGAGGGCCTGCCGCCCCGGGCGGCGGTGGACATCTACGCCCTGGCGACGGTCCTGTACGAGCTCCTGGCGGGCTTCACGCCCTTCGGCGGCGGCCACCCCGGCGCGGTCCTGCGCCGCCACGTCACCGAGACCGTGGTGCCGCTGCCGGGCATCCCCGACGAGCTCTGGCAGCTGGTCGTCCAGTGCCTCGCCAAGGCCCCGGCCTCCCGGCTGCGCGCCTCCGAGCTCTCCGTACGGCTGCGCGAGCTGCTGCCGCTGGTGGCGGGGATGCCGCCGCTGGACGTGGACGAGCCGGACGCCGAGGAGCCCGAGGAGCCGGTGTACGAGGAGCCCGCGTCGCCTTCCGGCAGGCCCCGCCGGGGCGCGGTGCCGCTGGTGCCGGGCGCCCCCCTGGACTCCAACCGCGACACCCACACCAGCATGCGCGTCCCCGCCCCCGACGAACTGGCGGGCGGCCCCCTCGGCACGGCCCGCGCCCCCCGCCCGTCGGGCACCCCCCGCCCCGGCTCGGCCCGCCACCGCGCCGACCAGCTCCGCAGACGCCGCCTGATCCTGGGCGCCTCGGCGGTCGCCCTGACGGCAGCGGTGGCGGTCGGCGGCTGGCTGGTGGCGTCGGGCGGGGACGACAAGCCCCCGCAGGACTCCAAGCACTCGGCGCCGACGCCCCCGTAGAGGCGCCCCCGACGCCCCTGGCACGGCGCCGGGGAAACGTCCTTGCGCACAGCCGTTACGCTGGACCCGTGGCAGTCGTCGATGTATCCGAAGAGCTGAAGTCCCTCTCCTCGACCATGGGGTCGATCGAGGCCGTCCTGGACCTCGACAAGCTGAGGGCAGATATCGCCGTGCTCGAGGAGCAGGCCGCCGCGCCGTCCCTGTGGGACGACCCGGAGGCGGCTCAGAAGATCACGAGCAAGCTTTCGCACCTCCAGGCGGAGGTCCGCAAGACCGAGACCCTGCGCGGCCGTATCGACGACCTCGCGGTGCTCTTCGAGCTCGCCCAGGAGATGGACGACGCGGACACCCTGGCCGAGGCCGAGACCGAGCTCGTCTCGGTCCGCAAGGCGCTGGACGAGATGGAGGTCCGCACCCTGCTCTCCGGCGAGTACGCCGAGCGCGAGGCGCTGGTCAACATCCGCGCCGAGGCGGGCGGCGTCGACGCCTCCGACTTCGCCGAGCGCCTCCAGCGCATGTACCTGCGCTGGGCCGAGCGCCACGGCTACCCGACCGAGGTCTACGAGACGTCGTACGCGGAAGAGGCCGGCATCAAGTCGACCACCTTCGTGGTCAAGGCGCCGTACGCGTACGGAACGCTCTCCGTCGAGCAGGGCACCCACCGTCTGGTGCGCATCTCGCCGTTCGACAACCAGGGCCGCCGCCAGACGTCCTTCGCGGGCGTCGAGGTGCTGCCGGTCGTCGAGACCAGCGACCACGTCGAGATCGACGAGTCCGAGCTGCGCGTCGACGTGTACCGCGCCTCCGGCCCCGGCGGCCAGGGCGTCAACACCACCGACTCGGCCGTGCGCATCACCCACATCCCGACCGGCATCGTGGTCTCCTGTCAGAACGAGCGCTCGCAGATCCAGAACAAGGCCAGCGCTATGAACGTCCTCCAGGCCAAGCTCCTCGAGCGCCGCCGCCAGGAGGAGCAGGCCAGGATGGACGCCCTCAAGGACGGCGGCAGCTCCTGGGGCAACCAGATGCGCTCCTACGTCCTGCACCCGTACCAGATGGTCAAGGACCTGCGCACCGAGTTCGAGGTCGGCAACCCGCAGGCCGTTCTGGACGGCGAGATCGACGGTTTCCTGGAAGCCGGAATTCGCTGGCGCAAGCAGCAGGAGAAGTAACCGACGCCCTTTCGGGGCTTTGTCGACAAGGGAACTGCCGTTTATTGAGCGGCAGTTCCCTTTTTACGTCACAGTCGCAACCCCGTACGACGGGCAAGTCGCCTTAATCCGGGCATTCCGTGCGCAACGGCCTTGACGTCATTCTCGGGAGTGCGGAAGGGTGACGCGCGGCATGCGTATTTCCGGGGCGCGTGTGACGGGGGCGACGGAAATCGGCTCCTCCAGTCCCGCGGCCCCCGGGCGCTGCTCCATGACGATTGAGCTACTGGGGGTAGCAGGCAGATGACGAAAATGACGCGGGTCCGCGTTGCACGGATAGCCGCGGGCGCGGTGATCGCGGCAGGCGCGTCCCTGACCGCCGCGGGGGCGGCCCAGGCCGTCGGTGTCGACGTCAACATCGGCGGCATCAGCGCCAAGGCCGAGGCCGACAAGAGCGGTGTGAAGGTCGGCCTCGGCGCCGACGGCGAGGCCGACGGCGGCACCGGCACGGTCGGTGGCATCGGCGGCGCCGACACGGGCGGTTCCACGGGTGGCTCCTCGTCCACCGGCGGTTCGTCCTCCACGGGCGGTACCAGCACCACGGGCGAGACGTCGTCGACGGGCGGCTCGTCCACCGGCGGTTCGTCCTCCACGGGCGGTTCCTCGTCCACCGGCGGTTCGACGTCCTCGACCGGTGGCATCGGCGGCGCCGACACCGGCGGCACGGGCGGGTCGTCCTCCACCGGCGGTTCGTCGTCCACGGGCGGTTCCTCGTCCACGGGCGGCAGCTCGTCCACCGGCGGTTCGACGTCCTCGACGGGTGGCTCGTCCACCGGCGGTTCGTCCTCCACGGGCGGTTCCTCGTCCACCGGTGGCTCGTCCTCCACGGGCGGTTCCTCGTCCACCGGTGGCTCGTCCTCCACGGGCGGCACCAGCACCACGGGCGGCTCCACCGCCACCGGTGGTACGACCGGCACGGGCGGCTCCACGTCCACCGGTGGCACCACGGGCACCGGCGGCACCACCGCCACCGGCGGCAGCTCCACCGGCGGGTCCACCGGGGGCTCCTCCACCGGCGGCTCCTCCGCCACGGGCGGCTCCAGCACCGGTGGCAGCACCAGCGGTGGCACCTGCACCGTCTCGCTCGACGGCGCCCAGTGCCCGGACAACACCGACACCGACAACGTCAGCTCGAAGCCGGTCGAGCAGGGCAAGGCCAAGGACGAGCTCGCCGAGACCGGTGCGGGCGAGACCACGTTCCTGCTGCTCGGTGCCGCGACGATGATCGCCGGTGGCATCGGCTTCCGGTTCATGCCGCGCCTGGTCGGTGGCCGTACGGCCGCCTGACCTGCTTCGTAGCGGATCAGAACGACGTGGGGCCCGGGGTGCGACGCACCCCGGGCCCCACGTACGTATGACGTCGCTAGACGGTCTGGTGGGCCAGCAGGGCCACCGCGGCCACGAGCACCACGAGCAGCGTCACCAGCGCCGCCGGGCTCAGACCGCCCCAGGGGCCTTCCTGCTGCAGCCGCGCGCGGTTGGCCCGGCAGACGGGGCAGCGGCCCTCGCTGACCGGCGCCGCGCAGTTCGCGCACACCAATCGGTCATAGGTCATGCGCTTTCCTCCTCCCGCGCGGCGGAGCCGCCGTATGCACCTACTGCTCCGCACAACGCTCAGGGAAACGCAACCGTTCCCCCTACCACTGTGCCAGCTCGCGCGCGTTTCGGCGCGCCCCGCCGGATTCTGCCCCCTAGAGGGGGCTCGTAAGGGGTCCACGGGCCCCCGTCAACGGGACATAAGGCGCATCCCCGGAACATCCTCGGACGGTGCCTGCACGGCCCAGGCCGGTTCGCGTAGTGTCACGCACACCTATTCCCGGCGACCGTGGTGCACCGTGATCCGATTCGACAACGTCTCCAAGACATATCCCAAGCAGAGCCATCCCGCTCTGCGGGACGTCTCCCTCGACATCGAGAAGGGTGAGTTCGTCTTCCTCGTCGGTTCGTCCGGCTCCGGCAAGTCGACCTTCCTCCGACTCATCCTGCGCGAGGAGCGCGCCAGCCAAGGGCAGGTGCACGTGCTCGGCAAGGACCTGGCCCGGCTCTCCAACTGGAAGGTGCCGCACATGCGGCGCCAGCTCGGAACCGTCTTCCAGGACTTCCGGCTGCTCCCCAACAAGACCGTGGCCGAGAACGTCGCCTTCGCCCAGGAGGTCATCGGCAAGCCGCGCGGGGAGATCAGGAAGGCCGTGCCCCAGGTGCTCGACCTCGTCGGGCTCGGCGGCAAGGAGGACCGCCGCCCGGGCGAGCTCTCCGGCGGCGAGCAGCAGCGCGTCGCCATCGCGCGGGCCTTCGTCAACCGGCCGATGCTGCTGATCGCGGACGAGCCGACCGGCAACCTGGACCCGCAGACCTCCGTGGGCATCATGAAGCTCCTGGACCGGATCAACCGGACCGGGACGACCGTGATCATGGCGACCCACGACCAGAACATCGTCGACCAGATGCGCAAGCGTGTTATCGAGCTCGAAAAGGGCCGTCTCGTACGTGACCAGGCGCGCGGCGTCTACGGCTACCAGCATTGATGCGCTGAGCATCGAGCCCGTAAAGCACGGAAAGGCTTAACCAGTCGCCATGCGCGCGCAGTTCGTACTCTCGGAGATCGGCGTCGGTCTCCGCCGCAACCTGACCATGACGTTCGCCGTCATCGTCTCCGTGGCCCTGTCCCTGGCCCTGTTCGGCGGTTCGCTGCTGATGCGGGACCAGGTCAACAACATGAAGGGCTACTGGTACGACAAGGTCAACGTCTCGATCTTCCTCTGCAACAAGGCCGACGCCGAGTCCGTCGCCAAGTGCTCCAAGGGCGCCGTCACCGCCCAGCAGAAGAAGGACATCGAGGGCGACCTGAAGAAGCTGGACATCGTCCAGACGGTGACCTACGAGTCGGCCGACGAGGCGTTCAAGCACTACAAGGAGCAGTTCGGCGACTCGCCGATGGCCGGTTCGATCACGCCGGACCAGATGCAGGAGTCGTTCCGGGTCAAGCTCAAGGACCCGGAGAAGTTCAAGGTGGTCGCCACCGCCTTCGCCGGGCGCGACGGCGTGCAGTCCGTCCAGGACCAGAAGGGCATCCTGGAGAACCTGTTCAGCCTGCTCGGCGGCATGAACGTGGCCGCGGTCCTGGTGATGGCGGTGATGCTGGTCGTGGCGCTGATGCTGATCGTCAACACGGTCCGGGTCTCCGCGTTCAGCAGACGGCGCGAGACCGGCATCATGCGCCTGGTGGGTGCGTCGAGCTTCTACATCCAGGCGCCGTTCATCATGGAGGCCGCCTTCGCCGGCGTGCTCGGCGGCATCGCCGCCTCCGGCATGCTGATCGTCGGCCGCTACTTCATGATCGACCACGGCCTCGACCTGTCGCACAAGCTGAACCTGATCAACTTCATCGGCTGGGACGCGGTCCTGGCCAAGCTGCCGCTGGTGCTCGCGGCGAGCGTGCTGATGCCCGCCCTCGCCGCTTTCTTCGCGCTGCGCAAGTACCTGAAGGTGTGACGCGCGCGCTTCACTGTGTGAGATGCGCCCCGGGCGCCGTAGGAGCAACAGCCCCTGCGGCGCCCTCGCGTTGTCCTAGACTCGACGCCATGTCAGGTCCGGACAGCTGTCCCAGGTCCCGCGGAGTGCGCCGCGGGGCGACTCTGACATTGGTCTTCGTCTCGGTCCTGGCGACCGCCGCGGTGACCGGTTCGCTGCCGCAGGCCGAGGAGCGCCGCACCCCGCTGCACGCGCTGCCCGCCTCCGCCACCGAGCCCCGCGACCGCGGCGCGGACGTGGCCCGGGCCGCCGCCGAGGCGGTGGCCGACGGCAAGTCGGCGAGCCAGGCGGCCGCCGAGGCCGTCAGCCGCAGCGGCGACCGCTGGGGCGCGGTGTACGACCCGACGGCGTACGAGCAGTTCGAGGACGCCCTCGACGGGCGGTACACGGGCGTCGGCCTGTGGGCCCGGCGCACCGCCGACGGCCGCGTCGAGGTGACCCGCCTCCAGCCCGGGGGACCGGCCGCCCGCGCCGGGATCAGCGCGGGCGACCGGCTCCGTACGATCGACGGCCGCGCCCTCGACACCCTGCCGGTCACCGAGGTCGTCGCCCTGCTGCGCGGCGACGGGGCCACTCCGGGCAGCAGGGTCGTGCTCGGCCTGGAGCGCGCCGGGCGCACCTGGAGCGAGTTGCTGCGGCGGGCCGAGCTCACCACCGAGACCGTGACGGTGAGCGCGCTGCCCGGCGGCGACGTGATGATCAAGGTGGCGGCCTTCACCAAGGGCTCCGGCGAGCGGGTACGGAAGGCGGTCCGCGCGGCCCCCGGCGGCGCCGGCGTCCTCCTCGACCTGCGGGGCAACACCGGCGGCCTGGTCACCGAGGCCGCCTCGGCCGCCTCCGCCTTCCTCGACGGCGGCCTGGTCGCCACGTACGACGTGCACGGCCGCCAGCGCGCGCTGTACGCGGAGCGGGCCGGCGACACCGGCCGCCCCCTGGTCGTCCTGGTCGACAGCGGCACCATGAGTGCGGCCGAGCTGCTGACCGGCGCCCTGCAGGACCGGGGCCGGGCCGTCACGGTGGGCTCGCGCACCTTCGGCAAGGGCTCGGTCCAGATGCCGACCGACCTGCCGGACGGCTCGGTGGCCGAGCTGACCGTCGGCCACTACCGCACCCCGGCGGGCCACGGCGTCGACGGGAAGGGCATCACCCCGGACGTACCGGTCACCGACCGGGCCCAGGAGCGGGCCCAGGCGGTATTGAGTGGCCTCGGGGGGCGGTCGTAGTGCGAAAATGGCCGCACTATGGCTAAGGCAAAAGACAAGGACAAGGGCAGCGGGCGCAAGCTCGTCGCGCAGAACAAGAAGGCGCGGCACGACTACACCATCATCGACACCTACGAGTGCGGTCTCGTGCTCACCGGTACCGAGGTGAAGTCGCTGCGCCAGGGGCGGGCGTCGCTGGTCGACGGGTTCGTGCAGATCGACGGGGGCGAGGCCTGGCTGCACAACGTCCATGTGCCGGAGTACGCCCAGGGCACCTGGACCAACCACAGCGCGCGGCGCAAGCGGAAGCTGCTGATGCACCGCGCCGAGATCGACAAGCTGGAGTCCAAGTCGCAGGAGTCGGGTCACACGATCGTGCCCCTCGTCCTGTACTTCAAGGAGGGCCGGGCGAAGATCGAGATCGCGCTGGCGAAGGGCAAGAAGGAGTACGACAAGCGGCAGACGCTGCGCGAGAAGCAGGACACCCGGGAGACGAACCGGGCGATCTCGGCGGCCCGGCGGCGTCAGCGGGCCTAATACGCTGGCACCCGCCCACGTCGGTCACGTACGATGGGCTCTGCACCTCACAGCGGGTGCGCGCATTGAAAAATCAACATGGGGATGATCGGTTTCGACAGCGGATGTCGAAGCAGGGGAAGCGTGTCGAGGAAGCGGCAATGATCTCGTTAACCATATGTCGCAACCAATAATCGCCAACACCAAGCGCGATTCCTTCGCCCTCGCTGCCTAAGTAGCGACTTGCGAAGTGTCAGCCCGGGGGTGATCCCGACCCGGATCCTGGCATCATCAAGGGATCTAAACTTCTGAGCCCGGTCACGGGGCCCAGAAGGAAATCAAACAGTGACTGAGCCCGTCGGAGACTTGTTCGCGTGATCTCCGGGGCTGAGAAAATCGCAGCGAACTGCACACGGAGAAGCCCTGATTCCGCACCGTTGGACGCGGGTTCGATTCCCGCCATCTCCACGAGGTGAAGGTGGACCATGCTCGCAAACAGCGCGAGCCCGGTCCACCTCGTCCTCTTTCTGGGGGCATGACCCCCAGACCCCCTCATCCCATGTGAGACCAAGGCCCGGCCGCTACTACAGCGACCGGGCCTTTGTCGTACGCGCACGTCCTCACGCCCGGCGCCGTGCCGGGCCCGCCGCGCACGCCGCCAGTGCGAGGGCCGCCGCGCAGACCGGGGCGAGGTAGGCGGTCGGGGCCGAGGCGTGGTCGGTGAGCCAGCCGCCGGTGGCCGAGCCGGCCGCGATGCCGCCCAGGATCGCGGTGACCGCCAGGGTCATCCCCTCGTTCAGACGGCCCTCGGGGGTGAGGCGCTGGACCAGGGTCATCCCGGTGACCATCGTCGGCGCGGTCGCCGCGCCCGCCAGGAGCAGGGCACCCGCGAGGACGGCGAGCGAACCCGTACGGGCCGCCAGCAGCGGCAGGCACATCAGGGCCGTCATCGCGCCGACGCACACCAGCAGCCGCCGGGCGACGGAACGCGCGGGCCGCACCGAGCCGTAGACCAGACCCGCCGCACCCGACCCGGCGGCCTGGAGCGCCAGGACCGCGCCGCCCGACGGGCCGTGGCCGAGCCCCGACGCGTATGCCAGGGTCACCACCTCCATCGAGCCGAACACCGCGCCCGTGGCGAGGAAGACGGCGAGCAGCGGGGCGAGGCCGGGGGAGCGCAGGGGGGAGCGGGCCGTGGTGCGCGGGGCGACCGGGGGTTCCGTGGCGCGCTGGGCCGAGAAGATCAGCACGCCCGTCATCAGGAGCACCGCGCCCAGCAGCGTGCCCGCCTCCGGGAACAGGGCCGTGCACAGGAACGCGGCGGCCACCGGGCCCAGCATGAAGCAGAGTTCGTCCACGGCCTGCTCGAAGGAGTTGGCGGTGTGCAGGGCCGCCGGGTCGCCCCGGTGGACGTGCGCCCAGCGCGCCCTCGACATGCCGCCGGTGTTCGGGGTGGTGGCGGTCGCGGCGTACGCGGCGAACAGCGTCCAGTCCGGTGCGTCCAGGCGTACGCAGAGCAGCAGCGCCAGTGAGCCGAGGACCGCGAGCGCGGTGGCGGGCACGGCGACCCGGGCCTGGCCGTGGCGGTCGATGAGGCGGGCCGTCCAGGGCGCGACCAGGGCGGTCGCGGCGAGGCCGGTGGCGGTGACGGCTCCGGCGAGGGCGTACGAGCCGCGAGACCCGGCGATCATGATCACGGCGCTCACGCTGAACATGCCCATGGGCAGCCGCGCGATGAGGTTGCCCAGGGTGAAGGCGCGGGCGCCGGGGACGGCGAACAGGCGGCGGTAGGGGGTGGCCCGCGCTTTCGGAGCGCGGGGCTCGCGCTCGTACGGAACGGGCCCGGCGAGCACCAGCGTCGAACCCGAGACGGTCATCAGTTGCGGCATGCACCGAGCTTCGCCCGGGCCGGGCGCGGGCGTCCAACACCTGATCAGAGGCCATTCACGCATCTGCGTTGTCAGTCCTGGACGAGGGCTTCTGCTGTCGGCGTCGGTGCGGTTGACTGCCGTCCGTGACCCAGGACATCGACCCCCGGCTGCTGCGCGCCTTCACCGCCGTCGCCGAGGAACTGCACTTCACCCGGGCCGCCGCCCGGCTCTTCGTCGCCCAGCAGGCGCTCAGCCGGGACGTGCGGCGGCTCGAACGCGACCTGGGCGCCGAGCTGTTCGTACGGACCACACGCGCGGTGGAGCTCACCGCCGACGGCGCGCGGCTGCTGCCGTACGCGCGGCGGGTGCTCGCCGCGCACGACGAGCTGCGGACCGGCTGGGCGGCCGAGGCCCGTCCGCTGCTCGTCGACGTCAGCGCCTCGGTCGGCACCGGCCACCGGGTGCTGGTGCGGGCCCGCGAGGCGGCGGCCGGGCAGGAGTTCGTGGCGCGCTATCTGAGCGGGCTCACCGGGGCCGCCGCCGAGATCCTGGCCGGGCGCCTCGACGTCTCCTTCGGCCGGGTCGCAGGTCTCGACCCGTCGGTGCTGGCGGGCCTCTCGCACCAGCCCGTCCGGTACGAGCGGATGGCGGTGCTGCTCCCGTCCGGTCACCGCCTCGCGCATCTGGCGGAGGTGCCGGTGGACGCGCTCGCGGGCGAGACGCTGTACGCGGGGGCGGGCAATCCGGCCACCGCCGAGTGGACGGATCTGGCCGCGCGGCTCTTCGCCGGGCGGGGTGCGGAACTGGCCGCGCCGTTCCCGGAGATCTCCGGGAAGGAGGAGTTCGCCCGGGTGGTGCTGGGGCGCGGCTGGTCGGTGCTGGCCAGCACGGACTTCATGGAGATATCCGGGATGGTGCTGCGGCCGCTGGTCCGCCCCGTACCGCTGTCACCGGTGTCGCTGGTGTGGCGCAAGGGGCTGCACCACCCCGGCCTGGAGGTTCTCCAGGAGGTCGCCCGGCGGATGGAAAAGGCCGCAGGGTGGCTCGAACTGCCCCCTGAATACTGGCTTCCGGGGGAGGATCTGTCCCTCATGTCCGACTGATGCCTCTCTGTTGTTCCAGTTGAGGAACAACACTTGGCGCGTGAACTCGGCTCACAGCGGCGTGCGCTACATTCATTCCCCGGGTGCGGTGTGGTAGTGGGGGTGCGTGGAACGGGTGGGGACCCGGTCCGGAACGCAGCGCCCGCTAGAGGAGTGCGCGCAACCCGCGAATCATCCAGTGGGGAAGTGCGTACGCAAAGTGGACAATTGGCGAAAAGAAGCCCCTCCGGGGCGACCCCGGAACCCGTTCGAGGAGCCCCGTAGGCCGCTCGACGACTTCACGATGGAACTGAACGTCGCCGGACGCCTGCCGGGCAACGCCCCGGCGCAGGACGGGGCCCAGGACCGGACTCAGGACCACGTCCGGACCCAGGCGCAGCCCCAGTTCCAGGCCCAGGTCCAGACGCAGGTCCAGGCCCAGGTCCGCTTCCCGGCTCAGGACCTGGCGCAGGCGCCGGTCCCCGCGGGGGACCCCGACGGTCCCGTCTTCGTGGACGAGAGCGGCCGCCGCGGCAAGAACCTGCGCCGGCTCGGCTGGGTCTTCGGCCTGGCATGCACCTGCTACGCCGTGATGCTCGTAGGCAGCCTCATGGGCGGCAGCTCCCGCGCGCCCTGGCTCGGCATACCCGGCCCCGCGGCCAAGGAGAAGAAGACGGAGACGGTCCAGGTCACTCCGGCCCCCACCGACTCCCGCGCCCCCCGCCCGGGTACCAAGCCCGGCGCCTCCAAGGGCAAGGCGCACCCCTCGGCCAGTGGCTCCGCACGGGCCAAGGCCTCCGGCACCGCCAAGCCGGGCAGGACGAAGAACTCCGGCAAGCCCACCGGCGCCACCCCGCACCCCGGCACCTCGCAGAGCGCGAAGCCGATCGGCGGCCGCTCGGCGAGCCCCGGCCTCCCCACCGGCTCGTCCGGCGGCCCGACGGGCCTGTCGACGAAGCCGACTCCGCACTCTGGAGCCAGCACGTGAAAGCCCCTCGCCGTACGACCCGTCGTACGACTTCCGCCACGACCCCGCGCAAGAGACGCCGCAGACTGCCGATGCGCTATCTGCTGCCGCTGCTCTTCCTCGTCGCGCTCTTCGCGATGCTGATGCTGCGCGGGTACGTCCACAACGAGATACTCGCCGACCACCGCATCCGCCCGGACGCCTCCACCGACAGGGTGCCCGAGCACATCCTGGACGGCGGCCCGGTCATTGACGCGCGGGGCACGGGCAAGCCCACCAGCCTCGACATCCCCAAGCACAAGCTGGTGCTCACCTTCGACGACGGCCCGGACCCCACCTGGACCCCGAAGGTGCTCGACCAGCTGAAGAAGTACCACGCGCACGGCGTCTTCTTCGTCACCGGAGCCAACGCCGCCCGCTACCCCGATCTGATCAAGCGGATGGTCGACGAGGGCCACGAGGTCGGCCTGCACACCTTCAACCACCCCGACCTCTCCTACCAGTCGCACGCCCGCATCGACTGGGAGCTCGCGCAGAACCAGCTGGCCCTCGAAGGCGCCGCCGGCATCCGCACCTCCCTCTTCCGGCCGCCGTACTCGTCGTTCGCGGACGCGATCGACGACAAGAACTGGCCGGTGATCAAGTACGTGGGCAGCCGCGGGTACATCACCGCGCTGGACTCCACGGACAGTGAGGACTGGCAGCGCCCGGGCATCAAGACGATCGTCAAGAACGCCACGCCCAAGCACGGCAAGGGCGCCATCGTCCTGATGCACGACTCCGGCGGCGACCGCTCGCAGACCGTGGCCGCGCTCGACACCTTCCTGCCCGAGCTCCAGGGCAAGGGCTACACGTTCGTGAATCTGACCGAGGCCCTGAACGCGCCGAGCGCGCACACCCCGGTCACCGGCATGGACCTGTGGAAGGGCAAGGCGTTCGTCTTCGCCGTCCAGGTCTCCGAGCACACCACCGACGTCCTGGTGGGCGGACTCGCCGTGATCGGCGTGCTGGTCTTCGCCCGGTTCGGCCTGATGCTGATCCTCTCCTTCCTGCACGCGCGCAAGGTGCGGGCGCGCGGGTTCCGCTGGGGTCCCGAGGTGATCGAGCCGGTCTCGGTGATCGTCCCCGCGTACAACGAGCGCGAGTGCATCGCCAACACCGTGCGCTCGCTGATGGCCAGCGACCACCCCATCGAGGTGCTCGTCGTCGACGACGGCTCCACCGACGGCACCGCCGACATCGTCGAGGCGATGTGGCTGCCGAACGTCCGGGTGATCCGCCAGCCCAACGGCGGCAAGCCGTCGGCGCTCAACAACGGCATCAGGCACGCCCGGTACGACATCGTCGTGATGATGGACGGCGACACCGTCTTCGAGCCGTCGACCGTACGCGAGCTGGTGCAGCCGTTCGGCGACCCGAAGGTCGGCGCGGTCGCGGGCAACGCCAAGGTGGGCAACCGCGACTCGCTCATCGGCGCCTGGCAGCACATCGAGTACGTGATGGGCTTCAACCTGGACCGCCGGATGTACGACGTGCTCGGCTGCATGCCGACCATCCCCGGCGCGGTCGGCGCCTTCCGCCGCACCGCCCTGGAGCGGGTCGGCGGCATCAGCGAGGACACCCTCGCCGAGGACACCGACGTCACCATGGCGATGCACCGCGACGGCTGGCGGGTCGTGTACGCGGAGAACGCGCGCGCCTGGACCGAGGCGCCGGAGTCCGTACAGCAGCTCTGGTCGCAGCGCTACCGCTGGTCGTACGGCACGATGCAGGCGATCTGGAAGCACCGCCGCGCGGTCTTCGAGCGCGGCCCCTCGGGCCGCTTCGGCCGCGTGGGCCTGCCCCTGGTCTCGCTCTTCATGGTCCTGGCCCCGCTCCTGGCCCCCCTGATCGACGTGTTCCTCCTGTACGGCCTGGTCTTCGGCCCGACGCAGAAGACCGTGCTGGCGTGGCTGGGCGTGCTGGTGATCCAACTGGTCTGCGCGGCCTACGCGTTCCGCCTGGACCGCGAACGCCTCACCCACCTGGTGTCCCTCCCGCTCCAGCAGGTCCTCTACCGCCAGCTGATGTACGTGGTGCTCCTCCAGTCCTGGATCACCGCCCTCACCGGGGGCCGGCTGCGGTGGCAGAAGCTGCGGCGGACGGGGGTCGTGGAGGCGCCGGGGGGCATTCCGGCGCAGCGAGGCAGCAAGGAGAACATCGACCGGAGGCCCGTCGCATGACCACCACCGAGCCCACGGGCGCCTGGCCGCAGCCCGGCCCGTACGGAACGAACGAGCCCGGCGCGGCTCCCTACGCCGAGCAGGGCGCGGGCCACCACCCCGAGCAGGCGGGAGGAGAACCCCGCTACCTGTCTCCGCCGGCGGCGGCCCTGCGCCACAAGCCCGAGGCGCCCGCGCCCGCCAAGCCCGGCCGCGACCGCTACTTCGACCTGCTCAGGGCGCTGGCCCTGTTCCGTGTCGTCCTCTACCACCTCATGGGCTGGGCCTGGCTGCCGCTGGCCTTCCCCTCCATGGGCGTCATGTTCGCCCTCGCGGGCAACCTCATGGGACGCTCCCTCAAGCGCCCGGCACCCCAGGTGATCCGCGGCCGGATGCGGCGGCTGCTGCCGCCGATGTGGCTGCTGGGCGCGATCGGGGTGACCGGCATGATCGCTCAGGGCTGGGGCCCCGACGCGGACGGGCACCCGGGCTGGTGGTGGACGCACCTGCTCTTCTGGATCGTCCCGCTGAGCGACCCTCCGTACGCGTCCGACCTGCCCGGCATCCACGGCTTCCTGGACGGCTCCTGGGCGGGCAACGTCGCCGAGCCGCTCTGGTACCTGCGCGCCTACCTCTGGTACGTCCTGCTGTCGCCGGTGATCCTGCGGTATCTGCGCAAGGTGCCGTGGACGACGATCCTGGCGCCGCTGGTGTTGTCGGCGGTCATGACCCTCGGCAGCTTCGACATTCCGGAGCGGATCGACTCCGCGGTCACCGACTTCTCCACCTTCGGTGCCTGCTGGATCCTGGGCATGGCCCACCAGCAGGGCATCCTGCGCCGTGTGCCGCGGTACATCGTCCCGGCGGTGGTCCCGTTCATCCTCGGGGCCGGCCTCTGGTGGGCCATGCGGAACGACTTCGGCGGCGAGAACGAGCTGGACGGCATCCCGCTCGCCCAGGCCCTCTGGTCGTTCGGCGCCGTTCTGCTGCTCCTCCATTTCAGCCCCTCGTGGTCCGAGTGGCCGCCGCGGCTGCGCCGTTGGGACCGGCTGATCACCCTGCTCAACTCGCGCGCGGTGACGGTCTACCTCTGGCACAACGTGTGCATCCTCGCCGCCGCGACGATGTGGGACCAGCTGTGGGGCGTCGGCTCCCTGGGCGAGAGCGTGCCGTGGCTGCTGGACAGCCCCTGGCCGGTGCTCGCCTTCACCTGGACCCTGATCGGCCTGTGCGTCCTGAGCTTCGGCTGGGTCGAGGACGTGGCCGCCAAGCGCAGCCCGAGACTTTGGCCGGACGGCAGGCCGAGGAAGGCCGAGCGCTGAGCACATGAGGAACGACAGAGGGGCCCGGACGATTCGTCCGGGCCCCTCTTCGTGCGCTCAGCCGATGGCGAGCTTCGACTGCCAGCCGCTGTTGATCTGGATCCCGGCGGTCGGCATCGTGGTGCGGCCACCGGCGTAGAAGCGGACCGTTCCGTCCGCCTTGATCACCCAGATGTCGGAGATGCCGTCTCCGTCGGCGTCGGGAGTGCCGTAGAGGAGCCGGATGTTGCTCCGACCCCAGCTGGAGGCGCCATAGACCCCGTCGGAGCCGTTGGCCGAACCGGCGGCGCTTGCCAGCGACTTCAGATCGACCCCGCCGGTGGCGGCCTTCTTGCCGACGCGCAGCGCGAGTTGCCCGGCGCTGTCGCTGCGGTAGATGAGGTCGGCGGTGCCGTCGCCCGTGACGTCCTGGACGGTGACGATGTCACGGGTGCTCCAGGCGTCGGGTGACAGCTGGACCGCCTGGTCGACGGTGGCGCCGTTGTAACCGACCAGGGCCCAGAAGGCGTCGCCGACCCGGAGGAAGAAGTCCGGCTTGCCGTCACCGGTGGCGTCTCCGGCGGCGACGATCTGCGTGATGGAGGCAGGGCTCGGCGCGTTCGACGGCAGCAGGATCTCCTGGCGCTTGTCGATGTTGACCGCGCCGTATCCGTCGCCGGGATAGACCCACAGCTTGCCTTCGCGGACGGCGACGAGATCCTGGAGGCCGTCGCCCCCGTAGACGTCACCAAGGTGCGCGATCAGCGTGTTCTTCCAGTAGCCGCTCGGGGCCGCGGTGTAGATCGGCCTGCCGTCCGAGCCGTTGGGGTCCTTGTCGGGATTGCCGCGGTACCCGCCGGACATGGAGTAGCCGAGGTTGCCGCTGCCCTTGCTCAGGTCCGGAAGGGCCTGGGAGGGGTAGGTGCGCAGGTCGCCGTCGCCGCTGATCACCATCAGGTCCGGCAGCTTGTCGCCGGTGAGGTCGCCCGGGGAGTCGGCCGAGTCCCGCGGGGTCACGTAGAAGAGGTACTTGCGGGGTTCGGACCTGTTGTTCGCCGCATCAACAGCCCGTACGTACAGGACGATCGGGCCCGCCATAGGCGGCTTGGCCTTGGAAGCGACGGTGGTCGGCGATCCGGCGGTCCGGTTGACGGAGAAGTTGTACGCGCCGCCGTTGTAGCTGTACTCGAACTTCGTGACGTCGTTCTGGGCGGTGCGGAACGTGAACGAGCCCTCTTCGCCGAACTTCTTGGTGCTCCATACGGAGTCCTCGGGATCGTTCCAGAATCCGTTGTCGCTCTGGTCGGCGTCGGGGAAGTCCGTCGAGGCGACGACGGGCGGGCTCGGTCTTTGGTTGTCGAAGACGAACCGGCACGGGATGTCGGCAGGGGAGTATCTGCTCGACGTGGCGCCGTACTTGTCGACGGCGATGACGCGCCACGAGTAGGTGGCACCGCTCTGCAGCCCGCTCGTCGAGAACGGATCGGTGTGCACCCTCGCGGACGACGTCTGACTGCCGACGGAGACGTTGCCCTTGTTGCCGAGGAGGTTGTTGTTGGTGGGGCTGGTGCCCGCTTTCCAGAGCTGGAAGCGGAGCGAGGCCAGGTTGTCGTCCCTGTCCTTGGCCCCGGCCCAGAAAGTCAGCTGAGAGGCGCCGACGTTGACGTACGGGGCGGTGGTGTCGCAGCTCAGATCCGGGTCGAGGTCGAGTCCGGTCGGGGGCTCGGGGCGCCGGTTGTACGAGAGGTCGACGTACGGGTCGTTGCCACCGTCCGCCTGGATCTTCTTCCAGGCGTACTGGGAGTCCTCCGTTGCGGCGCGCAGACCGATGGTCAGGGTCTTCCAGCCGTTCGTGACCGCGCGCTGTGCGGTGGGCGTGATCTTGAAGGCCTCGTAGTCGTCCGGGCAGGACCCGGACTTCCAGCCATGGGCGAAGCTACGGCTGGCCAGCTTGTTGCCGCTGGTCATCTTCGGCGCGGTGTTCCACGTCGTCCTGGAGCTGATCTGACCGGTGAGATAGATGTCCATCCGTCGTGCGTCGCACGACCACGAGTAGGTCTCCAGGATGCGCAAGGTCGCGTCGGAGACGATGGCGTCCTTGAGGTCGTCGTCCCAGTCGATGGTGAAGAAGGACCGGGACGTCCCCCAGGTGTCGGATTCGAACCCCACCCGGGCCTCGTGGGTGCCGCCCTTGTTGAAGTTCCGGCCGTTGTAGAAGTTGGCGTTCGGGTGACGGTCGTAAGCCGTGGTCCAGTCGTTGGTGTGCTTCTTGACGGACGGGTCGATGAAGACCGGATACACCGTGGACGAGTCGTTGAGGAAGTCCTGATCTGCCGTCAGAACCCAGTCGGATCCCTGGAGATCGACGTCAGCGAGTGCGCCGTGGGAGGCGGGCTGCGGCCCGGACAGGGCAGCCAGGCCCAGCGTCGCGTCCGGCCCGGTCCGGGTGGGCTCGGGCGAGGCCTCCGGAGGGATCGGCGGAGGCGTGAGGTTGGGCCGGACGATCGAAGGGTCGGGCGCGACGTCCGACGGCCCGGGCAGCACCTCCTTCCAGACGTCGCCCCGGTCCGTGTCGTCGCCCGCGCCGGACGGCTGTGGCGAGGCCGTGGGCGTCTCCCCGCCCGACGCCGAGCCGTCCGGTGTGTCCGTCGGGGTCGGCTCGGGCGGTGGCGGCGTACCCGTTCCCCCGCCTCCGCTGTCGGTGCTGGCCGGAGCCCCCGCGCTGTCCCACATCAGCGGGGTGGGTGACTCGGCGACGTCATCTCCGCCGCCGTCCTTCGCGGTGAGGATGCGCGTGGTGGGGTCGAGTGAGAAGTTGAGATCGGGAGAGGAGAGCCCGTACGCGAGGCGCGCCACCTGCGGATTGGCTGCGGCCTGACGGCTTTTGACCACCAGGAGCTGAGCGAAGCCGCCGTCGTCGGCGGTCAGGACCAGGTCCGCGCCCGGCAGGATCTCCGGGTAGAGCGCACGCGAGCCGTCGATCACCGGCTGGGGGATCGGTCCCGGCCAGGTCAGCGCGATGTCGTGGCCACCGGTCGACAGGGTGACGAGGGTGTTGCCGGTCGCGGTGGCGGCGTTGGGCGCGGCGGGTGCGAGCAGGGGAACGCGGCGGGCCCGGTCACGCGAGGCGCGCTCGGTCCCGCTGCCGGAGGCGCCGGCGGAGAAGGTCATCCGCACGTTCGTCGCTTTGGGGGACCAGCCGTTGCTGACCTTGATCAAAGTGGGGTCGATCGCCTTCCATTCGCCACCCACTTTGGCTCGGATCGGACTTGCGTGGATGCGCCGTTGGAGCATTCCGTCCGGGCGGGCCCAGGTGGTCGAATACGCGGTACGCAGTGCCGCTGCTTCCACCGCCTTTCCGGTCCGCTTCGCCTTGGCCGCAGCCCCGGCCTCGTCCAGTGGCGCGGCGTTTTCGGTGGACCGCGGCTTCTTGTGGCTGCCCCCGGAATCATTCAGGCCGATATAGGTCACGCCCGAAGCCACCACAACAGCCGCTGCCATGGCGGCTGTTGCTTTGCGTCCGGGCATGCGGCGCGCTCTGCTCGTCATGCGCGAGGTTCCCTTCCCCCCTCGTGCCGGCGTCGCTACGGACCACCGACCGGGCACTTCCTGTCGTCACGCCCTGCCGCTTCTGTGCGCGAGACGTGAAGATGCGACCAGATCATTGCTCAAGAGGGGAGCGCCGTCACGCCCGATCTGTCACCCCGCGCACTCGCCGACTCACCTTCGGCAGCTGTGCGCTTGCCGTGCGCGCGAAAGTCGAACCAGGTCCTCCGAGCGGAAATGACCCCATCAATTGATCACTTTTCATGGCCGAACGGTTCATATCCGTGAGCTGATTAGCGACAGTTGCTCCCGAACAGGCCGAGCTATCTGTTCTCCGCCGATCAGGATCTATTCCTGCTCCCCTGGGCGGGATACTGCACTCCCTGCCCCGATGGTGTGGTTGAGGCGATACGCGGCGTGGTTATTTTCACTGATCACGTATATCCCTGGCTTTCTTCACAACGGGCACACAGAATCAGCGCGTTCTGAAGCGGCATCACCTGTGTTCCTTCCAGGCGCCGTCCGTTGACGTCCGGGGGGACTTCACCGTGTTTGTCATGCCGCTGTCCGCACGTGGTCGGCGCCGCCGTGCCTCAGCGCTCTCAGCCGTGTGCGCGGCCCTGGCGATCGCCCTGCTGCCCACGCCCGCGCTCGCGCAGCCGCCGGACCCGGCCAGGGACGAGGTGCCGCGTGACGCCCTGGTCCTGGAGAGCCTCCACCAGGACCAGCTGATCAAGGGCGGGACCCGGGACCCGAAGCTCGACCGCATCGATGTCGCGGCTCCGGCGAACACCACCGACGCTCCCGCGGGCACCACCACACCCCCCGTCGCGGGCACGGCTTCGGTCACCTTCTCCTCCAGCGCGCAGCAGACGGCCCTCCGTGCGGGGTCCGCCACCGCGACTCCGGCCGGTCTGGAGCCTGTGGGAACCCTCCCGGTGAAGCTCGGCCAGGCCCCGGGAGCCTCCGTACCCACGGGCACCTGGCAGGTGGGTGTGTCCGCCCGTACGGCCGCCGAGTCCGACGGCGTGGACGGCGCGGTCGTCACCGTGACGGCCCCGGCGGGTGCTTCCGTGCCGGTGTCCGTGCAGCTCGACTACAAGACGTACGCGAACCTCTACGGCGCCGACTGGGCCTCCCGGCTGCACTTCGTGCAGTTCCCCGAGTGCTACCTGACCACGCCGGACGTGGAGGAGTGCCGGGCCTACCAGGACCTGGAGACCGTCAACGACACCGACGGCAAGACGATCACCGCGACCGTCGACACCGCCGCAGACGGCACGGTGACCCCGGCTGCCGCCCCCCGGGCCGCCGCTCCCTCCGGCGTCATGCAGGCGGCGTACGTCCAGCCGGTCGCCGCCGGCGGGGACAAGGCGGTCATCGGCGCGGTCGACTCCGGCGCGGGCAACGGAGGCTCGTTCAAGGCCACCCCGCTCGCGGGCGACGGCAAGTGGGCGGCCGGAAGCTCTTCCGGCGCCTTCACCTGGTCGTACCCCGTGACGGTGCCGCCCGCCCCCGCGGGCCCGGCCCCGAAGATCTCCTTCGAGTACTCGTCCCAGACCGTCGACGGCAAGACGTCCACCAGCTCGCCGCAGGCCTCGTGGATCGGTGAGGGCTGGACGTACGAGCCCGGCCACATCGAGCGCCGCTACCGCGCCTGCCAGGACGACCGCAAGGACACCGACGCCGGGGCACCCAACAACAAGGACAAGAAGTACAAGACGTCCGACCTGTGCTGGGTCTCGTACAACGCGGTCATGTCGCTCGGCGGCCGGACGACCGAGCTGGTGCGGGTCGGCACCACGGACACCTACCGTCCGCAGAACGACGACGGCACCCGCGTCGAGCTCAGGACCGGCGGTGACAACGGGGACAACAACGGTGAGTACTGGGTGGTCACCACCACCGATGGGACCCAGTACTTCTACGGCCTCAACAAGGTCGGCGGCAGCCACGCCGACACCAACTCCGTCTTCACCGTCCCGGTCTACGGCAACCACCCCGGCGAGCCCTGCTACGCCACGGCGTTCGCCGACTCCCGCTGCGCCGAAGGCACCACCAAGAAGCAGCAGGCCTGGCACTGGGGTCTGGACAAGGTCGTCGACGTCCACGGCAACGCCATGGTCGTCAACTGGGCCCAGGAGACGAACTACTACGCCCCCAACAAGAAGTTCAAGTCACCCGAGAAGTACATCCGCGGCGGCTATCCGACGAGCATCGAGTACGGGCTGCGCACCGGGTCGCTCACCTCTCCCTCGGCCCGTGTTGTCTTCAACACCAAGGAGCGCTGCCTGGCCGGCGCGACCGCCTGCGACGAGGCCAAGTTCAACAACACGGCGGATCCCGCCTCCTACCGTCCCTGGTGGGACGTCCCCGGCAACCTGAACTGCAAGTCCGACTCCAAGCTCTGTCCGGCATTCCCCTCCTTCTGGACCCGTAAGCGCCTGGAGTCGATCACCACCGAGGCAGCGCGCCCGGGCGTCACCGGTCTGGCCAAGGTCGATACGTACGGCCTTGAGCAGAGCTTCCCGCGCGACTGGTACGACACCTCGCCGGGCCTGTGGCTCACCAAGATCACCCGTCGGGGATACGCCCCGGGCGACAGCACCGGCACGCTCATGTCCAGCGCGGGCGTCAGCTTCGGCCCGTACGTCGTGGGCAGCGACCACCCTCTGCGCGGCTACCTCAAGGACAAGCAACTCCCCAACCTGGTTCCCAGGTCGTCCAGCGATCCCCGGCCGGGCTTCACGCGTCCGCGCATCGGCACGGTCGCCACGGAGCACGGGGCGGACATCGAGGTCCGCTACAAGGGCGGCTGCCGCACCGAGCCGTCGGTCGACCAGGACAAGAACACCGGCACGTGCTACCCGGTGCGATGGTCGCCGGACGGCGAGGAGGAGAAGCCCGCGCTCTCCTGGTTCAACAAGTACCTAGTCGACTCGGTCACGGAGACCGACCGGATCACCGGGGTCTCCGACCGCATCACGACGAACTACTCCTACTCCGGCGCGGCCTGGGGCAAGAGTGACGACGAGTTCACCAAGCCCGACCTGCGCACGTACAGCGAGTGGCGCGGCTTCCAGCAGGTGGCCACCACCAAGGGCAGCAAGAACACGCCGTCCGCCAGCAACCCGCAGACCCAGTCGTACGCCGTCACCCGCTACTTCCGGGGTGCGGGCGGCGCGGTCAAGGACTCCACCGGCACGGTGACGCTGGTCGCCGACGACCAGCCCCAGTACGGGGGGATGACCGCCGAGTCGATCACGTACGACGGCACCGGCGGCCGGGTGCTCAAGCGCACCCTCAACTTCCCGTGGTCCAAGCAGACCGCTTCGCGCGACCGCGACGGCGGTGCGGGCGCCCTGCTCGCCCACCGCACCGGGGTGGAGCGCACCGACGCGATCCAGACGGTCGACACCAGCTGGCAGGCGGTCCGCACCACGACCAAGGTCGACGACGACCACGGTCTGCCTGTCGAGGTCCAGACCGCCGTCGTCCGGCCCAACGGAACCGGGGGCGAGAGCCTCAGCGACTACACCTGTGCCAAGACGGACTACGTCCACAACGAGTCCGCGAACCTCATCGGACTGCCCAAGCAGATCCGCTCGACGAGTACGTCGTGTGCCGACTACGCCAACGCCGATGCGACGACGGAGCTGACGGGGGCCGCCCGGACGTCCTACGACGGTTTGGGCTACGGCGAGACCCCGGCCAAGGGGCTCGCCACCACGATCTCGGAGACCAATGGCGCGGGCAGTGCCTTCGGCCCTGCGGTGACGATGACGTACGACCCGCTGGGGCGCGTCCGTACGGTGAAGAAGCCGCTGGTCGGCACCACCGAGACCCAGTACACGCCGGGCGATGCGGGCGGACCCGTCACCTCGACGAAGGTCATCAACCCCAAGGGCTTCGCGACCACCACGACACTCGACCCCGGCCGTGCCCTGCCGTTGACCGTCACCGACCCCAACGGTCGTGTGGCGCGCACCGAGTACGACGCGCTCGGCCGCCTCGTGAAGGGCTGGACCCCGGCTCGCTCCTCGGGCACCCAGACGCCCGACGTCAAGATCACCTACCAGATGGCGGTGGCGACGGACAAGGAGACCAAGCCGACCGCCGTCACCGTCGAGAACATCAAGGACGACGGCACGTACGCCAAGCAGGTCACCGTCTACGACGGCCTGATGCGTGCCGTGCAGACCCAGAGCGAGGCGCACGGGCCCGGCCGGATCATCGCGGACACCCGCTACGACGACCACGGCCTCGTCCGGGAGCAGACGAACCCCTACCTGGCGGCGGGCGACCCGCAGACCGCACAGTTCAAGCGGGCCTCGGACAGCCTGGTTCCGAGCATGGCGCGGACGACGTACGACGGCCTGGAGCGCCCGGTCCGGGTTTCCACGCTCTTCAGCGGCAAGTCCGTCTACGCGGCGAGCACCAGCTACCAGGACACCAGCACGTTCTCCGTCCCGGCGGGCGGCGCGGCCCCTGCGGTGAAGACCCTCACGGACGCACGCGGCCGTGTCACCGCGATCCAGCACTTCACCAACCCGCAGTCCACCGAGTACCGCCAGACCAGCTACGAGTACGACGCCCGGGGCAACCGCTCGAAGGTCATCGACCCGGCGGGCAACGCCTGGACGTACACCTATGACGCCCGCAAGCGCCTGATCGCCTCGACCGACCCGGACACGGGTGAGACGACGTCGGGATACGACGACGCGGACCGCCTGGTGAGCGTGACCGACTCCCGGGGCAGCACGTACACGTCGTACGACGAGTTGAGCCGGATCGTCGCGGTCCGCGAAGGCTCCACGACGGCCTCGCCCGTGAAGGAGTTCTCGTTCGACACCCTGCCGGGTGCGCTCGGGCAGCCCGTCGAGTCGATCCGCCACGACAAGAGCGGCGACTACGTCAACAGGGTCACCGGCTACGACACGGGCTACCGGCCGACGGGCAAGGAGACGGTGGTCCCGGCCAATGCGATGACGACGGGCGTGTCCGGCACGTACGCGTACGCCTTCTCGTACACCCCGACCGGCAAGCCACTGTCGGTGACCCTGCCGGCGGTGGGCGGCTTGGCGGCGGAGAAGGTCGTCACGCGTTACAACAGCGATGGTCTGGCGGAGTCGACGTCGGGGCAGAGCTGGTACACGACGGACGTCACGTACTCCCCGTACGGCGAGCCGCTGCGCGTGGTGAGCGGCCCCCAGCCGTACCGGGTCTGGACGACGAACTTCGTCGACGAGCACACGGGCCGACTCCAGCGCACGGTCACGGACCGTGAGACGACCAACTCGCACCGGGTGAACAGCAGTTTCTACTCCTACGACGTGGCGGGCAACGTCACGTCCAACGCCCGCCAGCTCACGGACGCGGGCACGTCCGTCTGGGACAACCAGTGCTTCACGTACGACGCGATGGGGCAGCTGGTCCACGCCTGGACGTCCAACCTGACCCCGGGCACCACGTCAGTGGGCTGCAAGTCCGACAGTGGCCAGCAGTGGGGGTACAACGGGGACGGCACGGCGTCGGGCGGCCCGATCGCCAACGCGGCCGACACTGCCTCCGACAAGAGCAGCCCGGACGCGGCGCTCACCGCCTCGCTCAAGTCGGCCGCCCCGGCGGCCGGTTCGGTCGCGGGCGGGTCGACGGGCTACTGGGACAGCTACACCTTCGACGTCCTCGGCAACCGCGCGACCCATGTCAAGCACGACCCGGCGGACGCGACGAAGGACGTGTCCTTCCGGTACGGCTACGGCACGACGATCACGGGCAACGGCACCAGCCCGAGCACCCTGATCCAGCCCCACGTGCTGACGGACGTCACCTCGACTCCGTCGGGCAGCGGCAGCGCCTACGAGTACGACCGCACGGGCAACACCACGGTCCGCGACCTGGCCGACGTCACCCAGCGCTTCACCTGGACCCAGGAGCGCAAGGTCGACACGGTGACGGTCGACGGCGTCAAGACGCAGTACGTCTACGACGCCGAGGGCAACCGCGTCCTGGAGAACTCGCCGTCGGGCAGCGTGCTGTACCTGGGCGAGACGGAACTGACGACGGCGGCGGGGAAGGTCACGCGGGCGAGCCGTTCGTACGGTCAGGCGGGCGCGCCGACGGTGGTCCGGTCGACGACGGACGGCGCGACCTCGGGCCACAAACTGAGCGTCCTGCTGAGCGACCAGCTGGGGACGGCGTCGACGTCGGTGGAGCAGTCGCCGGGGCAGCCGATCACTCGCCGGGCGTTCAAGCCGTACGGGGAGGTGCGGGGGGCGAAGCCGGGGGCTTGGCCGAATAAGCGGACGTATCTGGGTGCCGGAATCGACGATACGGCCACCGATCTAACGCACCTGGGAGCCCGTGAATACGACCAAGCCAACGGCCACTTCCTCTCAGCCGACCCTGTGGTTGATGTTGCCGATCCGCTACAGGTAAATGGGTACGCCTACAGTCACAACAGTCCGATCTCTCGAAGCGACCCGACGGGACTCTACGACCCAGACCTTCAAGCGGAACGCCGGAGGGCAAGGAATGCCGCGATCAAGGATCAGTACACCTTGGCCCATGACACGGTGATTATGTGGTACCGCGATTACCTGCGAATATCCCTACCGATGGGTCCGGGTAAGGTCACCGTTGACCTTAGCCAGACGAGGAGGTTCTCGGATAGTGAAAACTATATCCGTGGAGTCAAAGGTGTAAAGTTCGGAGGCCGGGCGGACTTGCTTTACTGGACTTCTGACACGGTGTATGTGTGGGATGTCAAGCATGCGGGAGGTGAGGCCGAGAAGAAAGGAAAGGATGAGGTGCTTGACTACGTTGAAAAGCTCCAATTGCAGCTGAAGAAAGATAAATCTACGAGTCACCTGAACGTGGAAGTCGGGTTCGATCTTCCCGCGCTGGCTGGGCCGAACGTGTTCAAGAAGGGGGAGGTTATAGAATCCTACCCTTCGGCGATAAGCCCCGGTGTGATTGCCTATAAGAACCAAAGGGTCAAGCCTCGCAGCCCGGAGGCATCGCCTGAACGGGTTCCAGTGCGGACTCCGGCCAACGAACCATCCAGGCTCGGGAGGGTATGGGATGGTGCGCGGGACTGGTGGGGTAGCAACATCAACAACCACGACTGGTCCAAGTCACCTTGGGGCTACGGAGGTAGTCTGCTGCCGACGGGGCCGCTGATCCCGCTTTGGAGCTACTGATAAATTCCCTGTAGAAGGTAGGAGGAGAATGATGAAAATGGCTGCTTTCCCTGTGGCGCCGGGCGATGTTCAGTCGGGATTTCAGTTCGTGCTTACAAAATTCGGGTCCGTCGAGGAGGCGGACCTGGAGCGAAGTGAAGACGAGTGGGAGGTCTGTGATCTCGGGGAGGAGTGGGATATTATTCGACAGGTATTCTTGCTTGCTGGAGGCGCGGACGACATCTCTGATATGGCCGTCGAGGGTGACTATGTTCTCGGGGATGATGGGGCCGGGACAGTGTGCACGATTCTGGACTACGTTGACGTCCTTCGAGTGCGAGACTTCCTGGGTTCTGTAAGTCATGAATCCTTCCTCACTCATGCGGTGACTGTGGCGTCAAGGCTCTTCTCCGGTGAGATCCCTGAGGGGTATCTAAGTGATCTGGACGCCCGCATTTCGAGTCTGTGTGTGGTGTATGACAGGGCTGTAGTGTCGCGTGAAAACATGGCCTTCGTGTTTCAAGGATAAATTCTGGCGTCAGATTGGTGAAAGCTAGCGAAGCGGTAAAAGGCTTCGTTGGAAGTCGCATGAGCGAGTCATGGCGTGCATATGTTTGTGGCGAGGGGGGTGAAGTTGTGGTGTCGCCGCGAGCGGCGTACCCAATCCGCCTTCAGCGGTCCGTCAGCTGTTTCTGGGTGCACGGATGGGGGCTCCACGGCGCGGCCGATTTTGCTCACTGTGAAGGCTGTCCAACCGGGCTAGCTGCGGTGGGGTGATCTGTCAAGGGGGCTGGCATTCGATCGCAGGTACGTGCTCTTGCTGATGGAACTCAGCGCCCTGGCGATCTCGGGGCGCATCGAAGGCACCGGCAAGGTGGCCACGCGGATGTGAGTTCCGGGATCAGGAGCCTGGTCATGTGGATCGTGCGCAGCGGTTACCACGTTCGGCCGCTGTCCCGTGAGACCCGCAGTGTCAGTACTACCTGTGGCTCCCGTCGTTCGTACGCGGTCATGGCCGATCCCAAGCAATGCCCGAGTACTCGTGGAAGTGCCGCCCGACATGTCTGTCCCCCAGCGTGCAGTGCGGGCCGGATTGCCCGGCGCTGGTGTCCAGCACAGGTCAAGCCCGATCGGGCTGCCCTTGTCTGAGTCAGGCAGTTGCTCCGCGATATGGCGTGCCCTGTTCATCGGTCCAGCACCACCCCACCAAGCCGACCTCGATCCGCGTCGATCCCATGCTCACGCGGGTTGAACAGGCAGTCAGTGCAGCGCGGCATGGCGATGCTCCTCGTCAGCTGTGGCCATGCCCCCGGACCGGTCGCGCGACCGCGGAGGCTCTTGTCGGCTCATGCTGCTGCGACGAGAAGCCCGCGAGTTTCACGGCTTGTGAAACATCGTCACGTGACGCCTAGCCAGGCGGCGAACCCCGACAGTGACTCCTTGGTGCGGCGCTCCTGCTGCATCAGGGTCAGGAACGTCTCCCGCACCTGCGGATGGTTGCGGGTCTGCTCCGGAGCCACCTTTCGGGCGGCTTGGAGGGCCGTGAGCGCCTTCTCTCGGTTGCCGAAGTCCAGCCACCCCTTCGCCGCGTCCATGTACCAGTGGCCCGCCCGCACCGGCGCCACGGTGGTAGGCAGCCGGGTGTGGCGCGTCAGGCGGGCGATCTCCGGGCCCTCGTGCAGCTCCACCGCCGCCCCCAGCCGATGCATCGCCACATTCGTGGGGCCGAATTCCAGGCCGTAGTGGTTGGCGTCGCGGCCGAGGAGGCGGGCCGCATCCGTCGCCGCGTCGAGGTGAGCTTGGGCTTCGCCCGCGTTCCCGGCCCGCGCCGCGAACATGGCCGAGCGCAGGTGTACGGCGCCGTGCACGCTGAGCGCTCGCGCGTCCATGCGCGCGATGTCCTCGCCCAGGTCGTGGCGTACGCGGTCAAGAAGCCGCAGGCCGCGGTCGTACGCGGCGGCCTGGAAGAACAGCGTGGCGCGCTGCCACTGCGTCCGGCTGACGCGCAGCGGGTCGGCGGACTCCCGGGCCGCCCACTGCACCCGGTCCATCGCCTGGGAGCGAAGGTCGAACAGGCCCACGGTGTACGCGGTCGCCGTCACCCCCGAGTACGCCTCGGCCAAGAGCCCGAACAGTCGCTCGCGCTCGGTCCCGGCCGCCGCATGGCAGGCGCTCGACAACTCGTCGAGGAGCGCCGGAAGCATCCGGCCGAGGGCGGCGTACCGGCCCGCCCGGCCGAGCGCGGAGGCGCGGGCCACATCGGTGGCCAGCTCGGCCCGGGAGCGGATCGGCACGTCCTCCTCCGGCAGGTCCCACGACAGCATGGCCGTCTGGATGTCGGGAACCGTCGCGTGCACCCGGCCCCGCTGTGGGTCTTCGTACGGCTGCCCGGTGAGCTGATCCAGGCGGACGCCGAGCGCGCGGGCCGCCCCGGCGGTGAGTGACGGAGTGGCCGGCTTGTGGCCCCGCTCGACCTGGGCGATCAGGGACTTCGAGCACGGGATGCGCTGGGCGAGCTGGAGTTGGGTGAGGCCGCGAGCCTTGCGCGCTCTGGCGATGCGCCGCCCGATGCGGTCCGGGGTGCTGTCGTCGGCGTACGGCATCCTGAAACCCTTCGGATCTCGATGCATCGACGTTACTCCTGGCTGCCGCTCAGGACTGCTGGTCCACCCCGGCTCTCAGCGGGTGGGCCACGCCCAGGGCTCAGGCGGTGCCCCTCCCCGCTGTGCGACTGCGGACACCCCCGGTTCCATCCATCGCGCCCCGCCATGAAGAGTTGCCGCCGCAGCCGCGGGGGTGGGCCTCACCGCACCATCGCCTCCCCCGTGAACACAAGGTTGCCCGGCGGTCACGCGGCGGCACGGGGGTGAAACCCGGTCTCCCTACCGTCGGTGTCCGGAAACAGTCAGCGAGCACTCAGCAGGGACCGTCGATCAGGGAGGCGTCAATGAACGGCCGTTGGATCGAGGAGTGGGATCCCGAGGACGAGGTCTTCTGGGAGCGGACGGGGGAGCGGGTCGCCCGGCGCAACTTGTGGTTCTCCGTGTTCTCCGAGCACATCGGGTTCTCCATCTGGACCATGTGGTCGGTGATGGTCCTGTTCATGGGGCCCAAGTACCACGTCGACCCGGCGGGGAAGTTCTTCCTGATCTCGATGGCGACCTTCGTCGGGGCGCTCGTGCGGATCCCGTACACCTTCGCGGTCGCCAAGTTCGGTGGCCGGAACTGGACCGTCTTCAGCGCCCTGTCGCTGCTCGTGCCGACCGCCGCCGCGTACGTCGTGATGGAGCCCGGCACCTCGTACTCCACCTTCATGCTCGTCGCCGCCCTCGCCGGTATCGGGGGCGGGAACTTCGCCTCCTCCATGACCAATATCAATTCTTTCTTCCCCTTGAGGAAGAAAGGGTGGGCTCTGGGGCTCAACGCCGGGGGCGGCAACATCGGGGTGCCTGTCGTGCAGCTCATCGGGCTGCTGGTGATCGGGACGGCCGGGGCCACCCATCCGCGGATCGTCCTCGGCGTGTACGTGCCGCTCATCGTCGCCGCCGCCATCGGCGCCGCGCTCAAGATGGACAACCTCGCGCCCGTGAAGAACGACACCGGGGCCGCCCTGGAGGCCGTGCGGGACAAGCACACGTGGATCATGGCGCTGCTGTACATCGGGACCTTCGGGTCGTTCATCGGGTACAGCTTCGCCTTCGGGCTCGTGCTGCAGACCCAGTTCGGGCGCACCCCGCTCCAGGCCGCCTCCCTCACCTTCATCGGGCCGCTGCTCGGCTCGCTGATCCGGCCCGTGGGCGGGGCGTTCGCCGACCGGTTCGGGGGTGCGCGGATCACCTTGTGGACGTTCGCCGCCATGTCCCTGGCCACCAGCGTCGTGATCTTCGCTTCCGTACAGAAGTCGCTCGGCGTCTTCCTCGTCGGGTTCATCTCGCTCTTCGTGCTCAGCGGGCTCGGCAACGGCTCCACGTACAAGATGATCCCGGCGATCTTCCAGGCCAGGGCCGTCTCCCAGGGCATGACCGGTGAGACCGCGGCCGCTTACGGGCGGCGGCTGTCCGGGGCCGCGATGGGGCTCATCGGCGCCGTCGGCGCGCTCGGCGGGCTCGGGATCAACCTCGCCTTCCGCCAGTCGTTCCTGAGCAACGGCACGGGAACCGCCGCCTTCGTCTCCTTCCTCCTCTTCTACGCGGTCTGTTTCACGGCCACTTGGGCGGTGTACCTTCGCCGTCCGACCGCCGCGACCGCACCGTCCGAGCCCGTATACGCCGAGGTCTGACGGGGTCTAATAGGACACAGGGAGCGCGCCGCGGCCGTCCTCGCCGTAACACCGGGGACACGCGCGCGAACCGGGCCTGTCACGCGGGGTTGACAGGCTCGGTGCGACGCCGCACCACCCCGGTTGGAGAGCCATGGTCGACACACAGCACGGACCCCTCGCCGGCTTCACGGTCGGCGTCACCGCCGCGCGCCGGGCCGAAGAGCTGGGGGCGCTGCTCCAGCGACGCGGCGCCGCGGTGGTGCAGGGGCCCGCCCTGCGGATCGTGCCGCTCGCCAACGACAGCGAACTGCTCTCGGCCACCAAGGAGCTGATCGACGAGCCGCCGCACATCGTCGTGGCCACCACCGCGATCGGCTTCCGCGGCTGGGTGGAGGCCGCCGACGGCTGGGGGCTCGGCGAGTCGCTGCTCGCCCGGCTCGGCGACACCGAACTGCTCGCGCGCGGCCCGAAGGCGAAGGGCGCGATACGGGCGGCGGGGCTCACCGAGGAGTGGTCGCCCTCGTCCGACTCGATGGCCGAGGTCCTGGACCGGCTCCTGGAGCAGGGGGTCGAGGGCCGCCGGATAGCCGTCCAGCTGCACGGCGAACCGCTGCCCGGCTTCGTGGAGGCGCTGCGGGCCGGCGGCGCCCAGGTCGTCGGGGTGCCCGTCTACCGGTGGCTGCCGCCCGAGGACCTCGGCCCGCTCGACCGGCTGCTCGACCTCACCGTGGCGCGCGGACTCGACGCGGTGACCTTCACCAGCGCCCCCGCCGCCGCGTCCCTGTTCTCCCGCGCCGAGGAGCGCGGGATGCTCGACGAGCTGCTGCGGGCGCTCGACCGCGATGTGCTGGCCGCCTGCGTCGGGCCGGTCACCGCGCTGCCGCTGCAGGCGCGCGGGATCAAGACGGTGGCGCCCGAGCGGTTCCGGCTCGGGCCGCTTGTCCAACTGCTCTGCTGCGAACTGCCCGCCCGGGCGCGGGCCCTGCCGATCGCCGGGCGCCGGGTGGAGATCCGCGGCCACGCGGTCCTGGTCGACGGCGAGCTGCGGCCCGTCCCGCCCGCCGGGATGTCGCTGCTGCGCACCCTCGCCGCCCGCCCCGGCTGGGTGGTCTCCCGCGCCGACCTGCTGCGGGCCCTGCCGGGCTCGGGCACGGACGAGCACGCCGTGGAGACCGCGATGACCCGGCTGCGCACCGCCCTGGGCGCCCCCAAGCTCATCCAGACCGTGGTCAAGCGCGGCTACCGGCTGGCCCTGGACCCGGGGTCGGACGCCAAGTACGGCGACGACTGACGGGGCTGCCGAGTACGGGCCGCCCACCGCCCGGCCCGCGCCCCGGCAGGAGGGCTTCCGGCGTCGCCCCCTGGCGGGCACTCTGGAGGCACGGCACTCACCGGTAACCCCCAAGGCGGTGGCGCATGTTGCGGTTCGACTCCGGGCGGATCTGTCTGGATCTGGTGGCGACCGGGGCGTACGACAGCGATCAGCTGGACAGCGCGGGGCGGCTCGGGCAGTGGCTCGTCGGCGCCGGGCTCGTTCCGCCTGGCACCCCGCTGCCGGGGGCCGACGGCCAGTGGCTGGTCCGGTTCGCCGAACTGCGCGACCAGATCGGGCAACTGGTCCACGCCGAGCTCGGCGGGCGCGGCGGGGCGGCCGCCGCGGCCCTGGAGCGGGTCAATGCCCTGGCCGCCGCCGCACCCCCGGGCGTACGTGCGATCCGGGGCGCCGACGGACGGCTCGTGCGCACCCTCAGCGGCGCCCCCGACTGCACCGCGCTGCTCGCCGTGGTCGCCCGGGACGCGGTGGAACTGCTCACCGACCCGCAGGACCGGTCCCGGCTGCGCCAGTGCGAGGGCGACAACTGCTTCCGGCTCTACCTCGACACCTCGCGCGGGCGGCGGCGGCGCTGGTGCTCCAGCGAGGTGTGCGGCAACCGGGAGCGGGTGGCCCGCCACCGGCGGCGTACGGCCGCCGCGGCCTTGTGAAGACCGTGCGGGCACTCCGTAAACAAAAATCTCGCGCTGATTTGAATGGTTCAGGACAACCGCCCGTATGGAGGGATGAGCCGGTACGCGACCCGCGCGCCGGCAGGGTCTCGACCGGGAGGTTCTGGTGCGCAAGGATGCCGCCGTGGCCGATGACCGTCCGCAAGGCGCCCGCCACCGCTCCGTTCCCGACGAGGAGCTGATGCGGGCGCTCTACCGCGAGCACGCGGGACCGCTGCTCGCGTATGTGCTCCGCCTCGTCGCCGGCGACCGCCAGCGGGCCGAGGACGTCGTGCAGGAGACGCTCATCCGTGCCTGGAAGAACGCCGGTCAGCTCAACAGAGCGACCGGTTCGGTCCGCCCCTGGCTGGTGACGGTCGCACGGCGCATCGTCATCGACGGCCACCGCAGCCGGCAGGCCCGGCCGCAGGAGGTCGATCCGTCGCCGCTGGAGGTCATGCCCGCGGAGGACGAGATCGACAAGGCGCTGTGGCTGATGACGCTCTCGGACGCACTCGACGACCTGACACCCGCACACCGCGAGGCGCTGGTCGAAACGTACTTCAAAGGACGTACGGTCAATGAAGCGGCCGAGGTACTGGGCGTGCCGAGCGGGACCGTCAGGTCCCGCGTCTTCTACGCCCTGCGGTCCATGAAACTCGCGTTGGAGGAACGGGGGGTGACGGCATGACCACGCCGGAGTACCAGTCCGAGCACGAGGCGGTCGCGGCGTACGCGCTCGGCATCCTCGACGACGCCGAGGCCACCGCCTTCGAAGCGCATCTGGCGGGCTGTGACCTGTGCGCCGCCGAGCTCGACCAGCTCGGCGGCATGGAGCCGCTCCTGGCCACCCTGAAGGAGTTCCCGGGCCCCGCCGCCCGCCCGCTGCGCCCGGCCCCGCCGAGCATGAGCGAGCGGCTCATCGACGAGGTGGCGGTGCAGCGCGCCAAGCGCAGGCGCCGCACGACGTACCTGGTCGCGGCGGCCGCCGCGCTGATCATCGGCGGTCCGGCGATCGCCGTGGTGGCCACCTCCGACGACGGCGGTACGCACCAGGCCGCGCCCGCCGAGCCGCACCCGACCAGCCCCGCCGAGGACGCCTTCTTCAACCACATGACCCAGAAGGTGGCGGCCACCGACGCGACCACCGGCGTCACCGCGACCGTCGGCACCGAGAAGAAGGGCTGGGGCACCCACACCGTCCTCCAGCTGAAGAACGTGAAGGGGCCGCTCAAGTGCAGCCTCATCGCGATCGGCAAGGACGGCGAGCAGGAGACGGTGACCACCTGGGCGGTGCCCAAGTGGGGGTACGGGATCAAGGACAGCCCGCACAAGGAGGCGGAGTACCCGCTGTACGTGCACGGCGGTACCGCCATGAACCGGGACCAGATCGATCATTTCGAGGTCCGGACCCTCGACGGCAAGGCGCTCGTGGACGTCCCGGCCTGACCGGGCGGTGATCTCCGGCAGATCACCGGCTGGTCACCGCCTGACAGACCGGCCCCCTTCGCGTACGGTTGACGGCTGCCCAATGCACGTCAGAAGGGGGCCTCGGTGGCCGCGCAGGAAGCCGCTGTCGACTCGGTCAGAGACCGTGAGATCGGAGTCGAACAGGAACACCTGGACAAGGTGTACCGCCGCCTCGAGGAGAAGATCCACGAGGCGGAGTTCCTGATGAACGACGCCGCCCAGCGCGGCCAGGTGGGAACGCCCGGAGCGCTGGCGGAACGGGACGCCCAGGTCTTCCGGGCCGGGATCCACCTCAACCGCCTCAACAACGAATTCGAGGACTTCCTCTTCGGCCGGATCGACCTGCTGCTCGGCAAGGACGGCAAGAAGGGCCCCGACGGGGCCTACACGGCCGTGGAGCCCGCCGAGGGGGCCGTACGCGAGGACGAGGGCGGCAAGTACGCCGAGATCGCCGAAACGCTTCACATCGGCCGTATCGGCGTTCTGGACTCGGACTACGCGCCGCTGGTCATCGACTGGCGCGCGCCCGCCGCCGCGCCGTTCTACCGCTCCACGCCGGTCGACCCGGGCCGGGTGGTGCGCCGCCGCGTCATCCGCTCCAAGGGCCGCAAGGTGCTCGGGGTCGAGGACGACCTGATGCGCCCGGAGCTCACCGCCACACTGGACGGCGCCGAGCTGCCGGTGATCGGCGACGGCGCCCTGATGGCCGCGCTCGGCCAGGCCCGCAGCCACACCATGCGGGACATCGTCGCCTCCATCCAGGCCGAGCAGGACCTGGTGATCCGGGCGCCCGCCGCGTCCGTCACCTACGTGGAGGGCGGCCCCGGCACCGGCAAGACCGCCGTCGCGCTGCACCGCGCCGCGTATCTGCTCTACCAGGACCGCCGCCGCTACGCGGGCGGCATCCTGATCGTCTCCCCGACCCCGCTGCTCGTGGCGTACACCGAAGGCGTGCTGCCCTCGCTCGGCGAGGAGGGGCAGGTGGCGATCCGCGCGGTCGGCAACCTGGTCGACGGCGCCGAGGCCACCGCGTACGACGAGCCGGCGGTCGCCAGGATCAAGGGCTCCTCCCGGATGCTCCAGGTGCTGCGCAAGGCGGCGCGCGGGGCCCTGGAGACGGCGGACCCGGCGCGCGGCAGGACCAGGCGGGGCAACCCGGCCCGGGCGCCGCAGGACACCGGCCAGCTCTCCTTCGGCGAGGCGGACGAGACGGGCGAGGAGGATGGGGCGGTGAACGGTCAGGCCGCCGTGACCCCCACCCGGCTGCGCGTCGTCGCCTTCGGGCGCCGCATCGAGCTGGAGGCCGAGGAGCTGCGGCGGATCCGGCACGCCGTGCTCGGCGGCACCGCACCCGTCAACCTGCTGCGCCCGCGCGCCCGCAAGCTGCTCCTGGACGCCCTGTGGAGCAGATCCGGCTCGGCCGGGCGGCACACGGACCCGGAGCTCGCCGCCGAGCTGCGCTCCTCGTTCGACGACGACATCACCTCCGAGGACAGCTTCCTCGCGTTCCTGGACGCCTGGTGGCCCGAGCTGACCCCGCGCGGGGTGCTCGCGGCGATGGGCGACGAGCGGCGCCTGAACCGCTGGGCGCGGCGCGTCCTGACGCCCGGCGAGACCCGGCGCCTGGCCCGCTCGCTCTCCCGGCTCGACGGAGGCGGCCACGGGCCCCTGTCGGTGCACGACGTGGCGCTCCTGGACGAGCTGGAGACGCTGCTCGGCACCCCGGCCAGGCCCCGCAAGAAGCGCGAGTACGACCCGCTGGACGCGCTCACGGGCCTCGAGGAGCTGATGCCGCACCGCGAGGAGACCCAGCGCGAGCGCGCGGAGCGCCTCGCGCAGGAGCGCACCGAGTACGCGCACGTCATCGTCGACGAGGCGCAGGACCTCACGCCGATGCAGTGGCGCATGGTCGGCCGCCGGGGCCGCACGGCCACCTGGACGGTCGTCGGGGACCCGGCCCAGTCGTCCTGGTCCGACCCGGACGAGGCGGCCGCCGCCCGCGACGAGGCGCTGGGCTCCCGCCCCCGCCGCCGCTTCGAGCTGACGGTGAACTACCGCAACCCGGCCGAGATCGCCGAACTGGCCGCGCGGGTGCTGGCGTTGGCGATGCCGGGCATGAAGTCCCCGGCGGCGGTCCGCTCCACGGGCGTCGAGCCGCGCTTCAGCGTGGCCGGCAAGGACCTCGCCGAGTCCGTACGGGAAGAGGCGGCCCGCCTCCTCGACCAGGTCGACGGCACGGTCGGCGTGGTCGTCGCCATGCGGCGGCGCGAGCAGGCGGCGCGCTGGCTGGCCGGGCTCGGCGAGCGCGTGGTGGCGCTCGGCAGCCTGGAGGCGAAGGGGCTGGAGTACGACGCCACCGTGGTGGTCTCCCCGGCGGAGATCGCCGACGAGTCGCCCGCCGGGCTGCGCGTGCTGTACGTGGCGCTCACCCGGGCGACCCAGCAGCTCACCGTGGTCTCCGGCGAGCGCGACGAGCCGGATGCGGACGGGGTGCCGGACCTGCTGCGGGACTGAGCGCGGCGGAACGCCGAAAATACAGCGGAGTCAACTCGCGATGCTTGAATCACTTGCCGGGGTGGTTTGTTAGCCTGGGTACGGCACCGGCTCGATCCAAGCCCCCGGGCCCAACCTTAGTCGCTTCGAGCGACCACTTGCCGCGAGGCGAGCATGGCGGGTCGGTGTCTTCACGTGAGCGACAGGCCCACGTCATCTGCGGATGGCGTGGGCCTGTTGTGCTTTTCGGGGGCTTCCACCGGCCGATCATCTCTCGTATGGTGGAAACTGTTTTCCGGAATGAATGGCGCGTTACCGGCTACCCGCCGGTAGGTGCGAACATCGGATGGCGTTGCCCGGCAACAGCTCGGGTCGCGCTAGCAACGAAGCTAGGGAAAGCAGAGGAACCCGGTCATGGCAACGGCGCCCAGCGTCTCGTACTCGATGACGGTCCGGCTGGAGGTGCCCGCCAGCGGAACGGCGGTCTCCCAGCTCACCACGGCCGTGGAGTCCTCCGGCGGTTCGGTCACCGGCCTCGACGTGACCGCCTCCGGCCACGAGAAGCTGCGGATCGACGTCACCATCGCGGCCACCTCCACCGCGCACGCCGACGAGATCGTCGGGAAGCTGCGCGGGATCGAGGGCGTCACCCTCGGCAAGGTCTCCGACCGTACGTTCCTGATGCACCTCGGCGGCAAGATCGAGATGCAGTCGAAGCACCCCATCCGCAACCGTGACGACCTCTCGATGATCTACACCCCGGGTGTCGCCCGGGTGTGCATGGCGATCGCCGAGAACCCCGAGGACGCCCGCCGCCTCACCATCAAGCGCAACTCCGTCGCGGTCGTCACCGACGGCTCGGCCGTCCTCGGCCTCGGCAACATCGGCCCCAAGGCCGCGCTGCCGGTCATGGAGGGCAAGGCGGCCCTCTTCAAGCGGTTCGCGGGCATCGACGCCTGGCCGCTCTGCCTGGACACCCAGGACACCGACGAGATCGTCGCGATCGTCAAGGCGATCGCCCCCGGCTTCGCGGGCATCAACCTGGAGGACATCTCCGCCCCCCGCTGCTTCGAGATCGAGGCGCGGCTGCGCGAGGCCCTGGACATCCCCGTCTTCCACGACGACCAGCACGGCACCGCGATCGTGGTGCTCGCCGCGCTCACCAACGCGCTGCGCGTGGTCGGCAAGGGCATCGGCGACGTACGGGTCGTCATGTCGGGCGCGGGCGCGGCCGGTACGGCCATCCTGAAGCTGCTGCTGGCGGCCGGCGTGAAGAACGCGGTCGTCGCCGACATCCAGGGCGTCGTCCACACCGGCCGCGCGGACCTGGCCGGGGCCGACGCGGACTCCGACATGGCGGCGCTGCGCTGGATCGCCGACAACACCAACCCGGAGGGCCTCACCGGCTCCCTGCGCGAGGCCGTGGTCGGCGCGGACGTCTTCATCGGCGTCTCCGCCCCCAACGTCCTGAACGGCGACGACGTGGCCGCGATGGCCGAGGGCGCCATCGTCTTCGCGCTCGCGAACCCGGACCCCGAGGTCGACCCGGGTGTGGCGCGCGAGACGGCCGCCGTGGTGGCCACCGGCCGCTCGGACTTCCCGAACCAGATCAACAACGTGCTGGTCTTCCCGGGTGTCTTCCGCGGCCTCCTGGACGCCCAGTCGCGCACGGTCAACACCGACATGATGCTGGCGGCGGCGACCGCGCTCGCGAACGTGGTGACCGAGGACGAGCTCAACCCGAACTACATCATCCCGTCGGTCTTCAACGACAAGGTCGCGGGCGCGGTGGCGGGCGCGGTGCGGACGGCGGCGCAGGCCGCCCTCTGAGGGGTCGTACGGGGCTGTGACCGGCCCCACGTCCGCCCGGCGCCCGGCGCGTCGCGGGATGCGGGGCTGTGGGGCCGCCCGTAGGGTGGCGGCACCCGCATCCGCCCCGGCGGTTCCAGCGAGTCTCCAGGGAGTCGACGGAGCGTCACCACGACGGGGCTGTGGCGCTTTTCGTGTGACTCCGGAGGGTGCCGGATTGGCTTTCCCGCCACAGGTGGGGGCAGGATGCGTAACCGGGCGCGAGGGTCCGACACGGACCCGGGTCCGGGGACTGTCCGAGGGCCCTGGCAGCATCGGCTTCGCTGTACCCAACATGCGGCTTCCGCCGCGTGGCACGCCCCACAGGCAAGAAGAACACGGGAGTAAGAACATGAACCGCAGTGAGCTGGTGGCCGCGCTGGCCGACCGCGCCGAGGTGACCCGCAAGGACGCCGACGCCGTTCTGGCCGCTCTCGCCGAGACGGTCGGCGAGGTCGTCGCCAAGGGCGACGAGAAGGTCACCATCCCCGGCTTCCTGACCTTCGAGCGCACCCACCGTGCCGCTCGTACCGCTCGCAACCCGCAGACCGGCGACCCGATCGACATCCCGGCCGGTTTCAGCGTGAAGGTCTCCGCGGGCTCGAAGCTCAAGGAAGCCGCGAAGGGCAAGTAAGCGCCCCTTTGCAGGCCGCTTAGCTAAAAGACAAAGGGTGGCCACCCCCGTGGAGGGGGGTGGCCACCCTTTGGCTTACGCGGCCAGGTGTTCGTCTGCGGACCGTCCCCAACTGGTCGCGCAGTTCCCCGCGCCCCTACAGGGGCGCCCCGCAGGGGCGCATTTGGGGGCGCGGGGAACTGCGCGACCAGCCACCCACGGTCCGCAGACGAAAGAGGCGGGGTGCAGGGGCCGCAGGCCCCGCCCTGGGGGGTCCGGGGGCATAGCCCCCGGGAAAACACCTCCGCCCCCTCCCACCCCCGGAGGGTTCAGGGAAGGGGCGGGGTGGGGGCCAACCCCCGGGTCAGCTCAGCGCGCCGTTCGGCAGCTCCACCTTCGCCCCCAGCTCCACCAGCTTCTCCATGAAGTTCTCGTACCCCCGGTTGATCAGGTCGATCCCGTGCACCCGGGACGTCCCCTGCGCGGCCAGCGCCGCGATCAGGTACGAGAACCCACCCCGCAGGTCCGGAATCACCAGATCCGCGCCCTGGAGCTTCGTGGGCCCGCTCACCACCGCGGAGTGCAGGAAGTTCCGCTGCCCGAACCGGCAGTCCGAGCCACCCAGGCACTCCCGGTACAGCTGGATGTGCGCACCCATCTGGTTGAGCGCCGACGTGAAGCCGAGCCGCGACTCGTACACCGTCTCGTGGACGATCGACAGCCCCGTGGCCTGCGTCAGCGCCACGACCAGCGGCTGCTGCCAGTCGGTCTGGAAGCCGGGGTGCACGTCCGTCTCGAGGGCGATGGACTTGAGCGAGCCGCCGGGGTGCCAGAAGCGGATGCCCTCGTCGTCGATCTCGAAGGCGCCGCCGACCTTCCGGTACGTGTTCAGGAAGGTCATCATCGACCGCTGCTGCGCGCCGCGGACGTAGATGTTGCCCTCGGTCGCCAGCGCGGCGGACGCCCAGGAGGCGGCCTCCAGCCGGTCCGAGAGGGCGCGGTGGGTGTACCCGCCGAGCTTGTCGACACCGGTGATCCGGATCGTCCGGTCGGTGTCCATGGCGATGATCGCGCCCATCTTCTGCAGTACGCAGATGAGGTCCTCGATCTCGGGCTCCACGGCCGCGTTGGAGAGCTCGGTCACACCCTCGGCCAGTACGGCCGTCAGCAGGACCTGCTCGGTCGCGCCCACCGACGGGTACGGCAGCCGGATCTTGGTGCCGCGCAGCCGCTGCGGGGCCTCCAGGTACTGGCCGTCGTCGCGCTTCTCGATGGTCGCGCCGAACTGCCGCAGCACCTCGAAGTGGAAGTCGATCGGCCGGCCGCCGATGTCGCAGCCGCCCAGGCCCGGGATGAAGGCGTGGCCGAGGCGGTGCAGCAGGGGGCCGCAGAGCAGGATCGGGATGCGCGACGAACCCGCGTGCGCGTCGATGTCGGCGACGTTCGCGCTTTCGACATGCGACGGGTCGAGGATCAGCTCGCCGGGCTCCTCGCCGGGGCGGACCGTCACCCCGTGCAGCTGCAGCAGACCGCGTACGACCCGCACGTCGCGGATGTCGGGCACATTGCGCAGCCGGCTCGGACCGCTGCCGAGGAGGGCGGCGACCATCGCCTTCGGCACGAGGTTCTTCGCGCCGCGGACGCGGATCTCGCCCTCCAGCGGGGTTCCGCCGTGGACAAGCAGTACATCGTCTGTGCCGGTCATGAATCTCGCGTTCCGGAATCGTCGGGCAGGGGGCCAGAGAAAAGGGTAAGGGGCTTCTACCCATGTCCTGTAAGGCCAAGGGGGGTTCGCAACCGTAATGAATTCGCCACAACACGCTCCGCTGAGGTGAGTTCGGCGGAGGGTCACCACCGGGCCCGGTGCCGAGCCGTGGCGCGAAGCCGGTGCGCCCCATTGCTGCCGTGCGCTCCCCCTCGGAGCCGAAGATGCGGGATCATGTCCGCATGACCGAGGTGTCCTCGCTCACAGGGCGGCTGCTCGTCGCCACCCCCGCCCTCGCGGATCCGAACTTCGACCGCGCGGTGGTGCTGCTCCTCGACCACGACGAGGAGGGCTCGCTCGGTGTCGTCCTCAACCGTCCGACCCCGGTGGGCGTCGGCGACATCCTGGAGCCGTGGGCGTCCCTGGCCGGTGAGCCCGGGGTGGTCTTCCAGGGCGGCCCGGTCTCCCTGGACTCCGCACTCGGCGTCGCCGTCATCCCCGGCGACGAGGGCCCCCTCGGCTGGCGCCGGGTGTACGGGGCGATCGGCCTCGTCGACCTGGAGGCGCCCCCGGAGCTGCTCGCCGCCGCCCTGGGCTCGTTGCGGATCTTCGCCGGGTACTCGGGCTGGGGCCCGGGCCAGCTGGAGGACGAGCTGAGCGACGGGGCCTGGTACGTGGTGGAGTCCGAGCCGGGCGACGTCTCGTCCCCGGAGCCGGAGTCCCTGTGGCGGGCGGTGCTGCGCCGCCAGCGCAGCGAACTGGCGATGGTGGCGACGTACCCGGACGACCCTTCGCTGAACTGATGCCGCCGCGCTTCAGTACGCTAGGAACTTATGAGCACTCTTGAGCCCGAGCGCGGGGCAGGTACGGGGACCCTCGTAGAGCCGACGCCGCAGGTGTCGAACGGCGACGGCGACCACGAGCGCTTCGCCCACTACGTCCAGAAGGACAAGATCATGGCGAGCGCGCTCGACGGGACCCCCGTCGTCGCGCTCTGCGGCAAGGTCTGGGTGCCGGGCCGCGACCCGAAGAAGTACCCGGTCTGCCCGATGTGCAAGGAGATCTACGAGTCCATGGGCGCGGGCGGGGACAAGGACAAGGGCGGCAAGGACAAGAAGTAGGTCCGGCCGAGCCCCTTCTTGGCCCGGTGTCCGTCTGCGGACCGTGCTGGGCTGGTCGCGCCCACGCGGCGGAGCCGCAAATGTCACAGCCCCGCGCCCCTACAGGGGCGCCCCGCAGGGGCGCTTTTAGGGGCGCGGGGAACTGCGCGACCAGTTGGGGACGGCCCGCAGACGACGTACTACCGGGGATACCGTGTCCCCCATGGCTATGGACCTCGTTCCGGCGCCCCGCTCCGTGGAGCACGGGGAGGGCGCCTTCGTCCTCGGAGAGGCGACCGCGCTCGTCGCCGGACCCGGCACCGAAACCGTCGCCCGCTGGCTGCGGAACACCGTCGGCGTCGCCCTGGGGCGCCCGATGCCGCCGGGCGAGGCGGGCACCCCGGGCGCCATCGACCTGCGTATCGACCCCACCCTCGAACCCGAGGCGTACCGCCTCACCGTCACCCAGCGCGTCGAGATCGTCGGCGGCAGCGCCGCGGGCGTCTTCTGGGGCGCGCAGACGCTGCGTCAGCTGCTCGGCCCCGACGCGTACCGCAAGGCGTGCGCCGACCCCGGCGCCCGGCGCGGCCTCACGCGGCAAGTCGTCGAGGACGCTCCCCGGTTCGCCTGGCGCGGTCTGATGCTGGACGTTTCACGCCACTTCATGCCCAAGGACGGGGTGCTGCGCTACCTCGACCTGCTCGCCGCGCACAAGCTGAACGTCTTCCACTTCCACCTCACCGACGACCAGGGCTGGCGCGTCGAGATCAAGCGCTTCCCGCGGCTGACGGAGGTCGGCGCCTGGCGCGCGCGGACCAAGTACGGCCACCGCGCCTCGGAGTTGTGGGACGAGAAGCCGCACGGCGGTTTCTACACCCAGGACGACATCCGCGAGATCGTCGCGTACGCCGCCGAGCGGCATATCTCCGTGGTTCCGGAAATCGACATCCCGGGCCACTCGCAGGCGGCCATCGCCGCATACCCGGAACTGGGCAACACCGACGTCATCGACACGACCCGCCTCTCCGTCTGGGACACCTGGGGCGTCAATCCGAACGTACTCGCCCCCACTGACAACACCCTCCGCTTCTACGAGGGAGTGCTGGAGGAGGTCCTCGCACTCTTCCCCGCCGAGACGTCCCCGTTCGTCCACATCGGCGGCGACGAGTGCCCCAAGGACCAGTGGAAGGCGTCCCCGGCCGCCCAGGCCCGTATCAAGGAACTGGGCCTTGCCGACGAGGACGGGCTCCAGTCGTGGTTCATCCGGCACTTCGACCGCTGGCTGGCCGACCGGGGCCGCCGGGCCATCGGCTGGGACGAGATCCTGGAGGGCGGGCTCGCGCCCGGCGCGGCCGTCTCCTCCTGGCGCGGCTACGCGGGCGGCATCGAGGCCGCGCGGGCGGGCCACGACGTCGTCATGTGCCCCGAGCAGCAGGTCTACTTGGACCACCGGCAGGCGCCCGGGCCGGACGAGCCGATGCCCATCGGATACGTACGGACGCTTGAGGACGTGTACCGCTTCGAGCCCGTGCCGCCCCAGCTGACCGAGGCCGAGGCGCGGCACGTGCTGGGCACTCAGGCCAATGTCTGGACCGAGGTGATGCAGGACCAGGGGCGCGTGGACTACCAGGTGTTCCCCCGGCTCGCGGCGTTCGCGGAGGTGGCGTGGTCGGCGCTGCCCGCCCCCGCCGCGCGCGACTTCGCCGATTTCGAGCGGCGAATGCGCTCGCACTACCCCCGACTTGACGCCCTCGGCGTCGCTTACCGGCCTCCCGGCGGCCCGTTGCCCTGGCAAAAGCGCCCGGGAGTGCTCGGACGCCCGATCGACGGGTCGCCCCCAAACGTGTGAGCCGGGGCGCAAGACGGGGTCCCGCGGCCCGGGACCCTGGAACGGTGATCGGTGGCCGTCCCGCCCAGCCCCCGCGCGGATAAGTCGTACAACAGCTGTGAATCCGGACCATTCCCCTGGTCGGGGACGGATCTGTCCTTCGCGGACCCTCGCGTCGGGCGGCTCGGAAGATGTGCCAGAGTTGCCACGTCCGGGCTGTGAGCACGTACGGTACGGCCACGCACAGCCACACACTGGCGGGACAGTCGGGACGGCCGGGACACCGGGAAGGGGCAGCTGGGTTGACCACGCACGCACCGCAGGCGGCGCAGTCGGTGACACTGCCGGCCTCGCTCGACGAGGCCGTGGCGGCGCTCGCCGCCATGCCCGCCGCCGTGCCCGTCGCGGGCGGCACCGATCTGATGGCGGCGGTGAACCGGGGCCTGCTGCGCCCGGCGGGCCTCGTCGGACTCGGCCGGATCAACGAGATCCGCGGCTGGCAGTACCAGGACGGCCACGCACTCCTCGGCGCGGGGCTCACACACGCGCGGATGGGGCGCCCGGACTTCGCGGCGCTCATCCCGGCGCTCGCGGCGGCCGCGCGCGCCGCCGGCCCCCCGCAGATCCGCAACGCGGGCACCCTCGGCGGCAACATCGCCTCGGCCGCGCCCACCGGCGACGCGCTGCCGGTGCTCGCCGCGCTCGAAGCCACCCTGGTCATCGCCGGTCCCGAGGGCGCGCGCCGGGAGATCCCGGTCTCGCACCTGCTGGCCGGGCGCGAGCTGCTGGCCCCCGCCGAGCTGATCGGCCACGTCCGCGTGCCGCTGCTGCACGCCCCCCAGGTCTTCCTCAAGGCGACCGGCCGCACCGGCCCCGGCCGCGCCACCGCCTCGGTCGCCGTCGTCCTGGACCCGGCCCGGCGCGGGGTGCGCTGCGCGGTGGGCGCGATCGCGCCGATGCCGCTGCGGCCGCTGGAGGCCGAGCGCTGGATCGCCTCCCTGATCGACTGGGACGGCGAGCGGGCGGCGCTGGCCCCGGAGGCGCTCAACGCCTTCGGCGAGTACGTGGCCGCCGCCTGCATCCCGGACCCGGTACCCGCGGCCGACGGCACGGAGCCCCCCGCGCTGTCGCCCGCCGTACTGCACCTGCGGCGCACGGTCGCCGCGCTGGCCCGACGAGCACTGGGGAGGGCGCTGTCGTGAGCGACAACCACGACGCCGGATACGGCGACAACCGCGCGCGCGGGACGGGCGGCTGGCAGCCGGTCCCGCAGGGCGGCGAGTACGACGACGGCGCGACCGCCTTCGTCCAGCTGCCCGCGGACCTGGACGCGCTGCTCGGCGGCGACCCGCTGGCCGCGCCGGGGCACGGCTATGTGCCGCCGATGATCGTGCCGTTGACGCCCGCCGCCGCGACCGACCCGGCCGCGACCGGTTCCTGGACGATCCCGGGCCCGCTGCCCGAGGCGGACCGGGGCGAGAGCCAGGTGCGGTCGGTGCAGTGGCCCGACGCGTCCGCCGTGCCCGCGCCCCCGCAGTCCGAGCCGGACCCGTTGGCCGACCCGCTGCAGGACCGGCACGCCACCGGTCAGTGGAACTTCTCGGACGACTCCGCGCTGACCGGCCAGTGGACGATCCCGGTCGCCGACGGCGAACTGCCGGACGAATCGGGCGAATTCAGTACGTCCTCCCTCATCGAGCAGTGGGGGACGACGCCTCCGGCGACCCTGCCCGGCGGCGCGGCCGCGCCCTGGGCGACGGAGCAGCCGCTGCCCGAACCCGCCGTGGAGCCGGAGGTCGCCGACGCGCGCGTGGAGGACTTCGCCGCGCAGGCGCACCAGGTGCACCAGGCGACCGCGGAAGCCCACCACCAGGCGTCCCTGGACCTCTCCGCGCCCGCCGAGTTCGCCGCCCCGGCGGACGCCCCGGCGCCCGTGGACTTCCCGGCCCCCGCGCCCGTACGCCCGGAGCCGGTCCTGTCCTGGAACCCGCCCGGCCCCGGCGCGACCCTGCCCGGCGGCGCGCCCGCGCCCTGGTCGGCCGCGCTGGCGACGGAGGTACGGGAGGAAGCGCCGCAGGAGCCGCGCGAGGAGGTACGCGCCGAGGCGGACGCGGACACGGCCGACGAGGAGCTGCCGGGCCCGGACGAGGCCGCCGCTCAGGCATCCGCCGCAGAGCCGCTGCCCGAGCCCGAGCCGGAGCCCGTCCACGCGGCGCAGGCCCAGCCGCTCCCGGAGCCCGAGCCCGCCCCGGAACCCGTACCCGTACAGGAATCGGCACCGGACCCCGAGCCCGTCCCGGAGCCCGAGCCCGAAGCCATCCCCACCCCGCTCCCCGTCCCCGAGCCGGAGCCGGTGCTGCCGCCCGCCGCCGACCTGGAGCACCCGCGTGCCTCCTACGTCCTGCGCGTCAACGGCACCGACCGGCCCGTCACCGAGGCGTGGGTCGGCGAGTCGCTGCTCTACGTGCTGCGCGAGCGGCTCGGTCTCGCCGGGGCCAAGGACGGCTGCTCGCAGGGCGAGTGCGGCGCGTGCAACGTGCAGGTCGACGGCCGTCTGGTCGCCTCCTGCCTGGTGCCCGCCGCCACCACCGCCGGCTCCGAGGTGCGTACGGTCGAGGGCCTCGCGGTCGACGGCGAGCCCTCCGACGTGCAGCGCGCGCTCGCCGAGTGCGGGGCCGTGCAGTGCGGCTTCTGCATCCCGGGCATGGCCATGACCGTCCACGACCTGCTCGAAGGCAACCACGCGCCGACCGAGCTGGAGACCCGGCAGGCGCTCTGCGGCAACCTCTGCCGCTGCTCCGGCTACCGGGGCGTGCTCGACGCCGTACGCGACGTGGTGGCCGGGCGCGAGGCGCAGACGGCCGCCGCGCACGAGGCGTCCGGGCACCCGGCGGCCGGGACCGGCGAGGAAGCGGCCCGCATTCCGCATCAGGCAGGGCCCGGCGCGGGCGGCGTCCAGCCCCCGCACACGCACGACGGAGGCATGGCGTGAGCAACGACGCAGCCACCGCGACGACCGCGGCGGTCGACGGTACGGGCACCGGCCCGGAGCAGCCGACCGCGCCCGGCCACGGGCTCGGCGCCTCGCTGCGCCCCGCCGACGCGCGCGCCAAGACCGAGGGCACCTTCCCGTACGCCTCCGACCTGTGGGCCGAGGGCCTGCTGTGGGCGGCCGTGCTGCGCTCGCCGCACGCGTCGGCCCGGATCGTCTCGATCGACACCTCGGCGGCGGCCGAGATGCCGGGCGTACGGGCCGTGGTGACCCACGCCGACGTGCCCGGCGACGCCGCGCACGGCCGGGGCGTCGCGGACCGCCCGGTCTTCGCCGCCGACGTGGTGCGCCACCACGGCGAGCCGATCGCGGCGGTGGCCGCCGACCACCCCGACACGGCCCGGCTCGCGGCGGCGGCGATCGCGGTCGAGTACGAGCTCCTGGAGCCGGTCACCGACCCGGAGAAGGCGTTCGCGGCCGAACCCCTGCACCCCGACGGCAACTTGATCCGCCACATCCCGCTCCAGTACGGCGACCCGGACGTGACCGGCGAGGTCGTGGTGGAGGGGCTGTACCGGATCGGCCGCCAGGACCCGGCCCCGATCGGCGCCGAGGCGGGGCTCGCGGTGCCGCGCCCCGACGGCGGCGTGGAGATCTACACCGCGTCCACCGACCCGCACGCCGACCGCGACCTCGCGGCGGCGTGCTTCGGCCTGGACCCGGAGCGCGTGAAGGTGGTCGTCACCGGCGTCCCCGGCGCCACCGGCGACCGCGAGGACTCCGGCTTCCAGCTCCCGCTGGGCCTGCTGGCGCTGCGGACCGGCTGCCCGGTGAAGCTGACGGCGACCCGCGAGGAGTCGTTCCTGGGACACGCCCACCGCCACCCGACGCTGCTGCGCTACCGCCACCACGCGGACGCGGAGGGCCGCCTGGTGAAGGTGGAGGCGCAGATCCTGCTGGACGCGGGCGCGTACGCCGAGGCGTCCTCCGAGTCCCTCGCGGCCGCGGTGGCGTTCGCCTGCGGCCCGTACGTCGTCCCGCACGCCTTCGTCGAGGGCTGGGCGGTCCGTACGAACAACCCGCCCTCCGGCCATGTCCGGGGCGAGGGCGCGATGCAGGTGTGCGCGGCCTACGAGGGCCAGATGGACAAGCTGGCGGCCAAGCTGGGCCTGGACCCGGCGGAGCTGCGCCTGCGCAACGTGCTGGCGACAGGCGACTTGCTGCCGACGGGCCAGACGGTGACCTGCCCGGCCCCGGTGGCCGAACTCCTCACTGCCGTAAGGGACTTCCCCCTCCCCACCCTCCCCAAGGACGACCCCGAGGACGACTGGCTGCTGCCGGGCGGCCCCGAGGGCGCGGGAGAGCCGGGCGCGGTGCGCCGGGGCGTGGGCTACGCGCTGGGCATGGTGCACATGCTGGGCGCCGAGGGCACGGACGAGGTGTCGACGGCCACGGTCAAGGTGCAGGACGGTGTGGCCACGGTGATCTGCGCGGCGGTCGACACGGGCCAGGGCTTCACCACGCTCGCCCGCCAGATCGTCCAGGAGACCCTGGGCATCGAAGAGGTCCACGTGGCCCCGGTCGACACGGACCAGCCCCCCGCGGGCCCGGCGTCGCACGGCCGCCACACATGGGTGTCCGGCGGGGCGGTGGAACGAGCGGCGAAGATGGTCCGCACGCAACTGCTCCAGCCCCTGGCGCACAAATTCGGCATGTCCACGGAACTGCTCCAGATCGCCGACGGCAAGATCACGTCGTACGACGGCGTCCTCTCCACGACGGTCACCGAGGCGATGGACGGCAAGGAACTCTGGGCCACGGCCCAGTGCCGCCCGCACCCCACCGAGCCGCTGGACGAGACGGGCCAGGGCGACGCGTTCGTGGGCCTGGCCTTCTGCGCGATCCGCGCGGTGGTGGACGTGGACATCGAGCTGGGTTCGGTACGGGTGGTGGAGCTCGCGGTCGCCCAGGACGTGGGCCGGGTCCTCAACCCCGGCCAGCTGGCGGCCCGCATCGAGGCGGGCGTGACGCAGGGGGTCGGCGCGGCCCTGACGGAGAACCTCCGCACGGCCCGCGGCCTGATCCGCCACCCCGACCTGACGGGCTACGCCCTCCCCACGGCCCTGGACGCCCCCGACATCCGCATCGTCAAACTGGTCGAGGAGCGCGACGTGGTGGCCCCCTTCGGCGCGAAGGCGGCGAGCGCGGTCCCGGTGGTGACGTCCCCGGCGGCGGTCGCGTCGGCGGTACGGGCGGCTACGGGGCGGCCGGTGAACCGGTTGCCGATTCGGCCTCAGGCTGCGGTGGTTGTGGCGGCGGCGGGCGCGTAGGAGCGGTCCGCCCAGGCTGGTTGATCGGTGGAGTGGGGCGGGCGCTGACCCGCCCCACACCCGTTTCTGCCACCGGCCACCCTGAAGGGATTTGACCCTTCCGTATCCCTGTCGCATCCCCCCTCTACCCTCAAATGCCCATCCCGGGGAACCAATTGACCATTGGGGGAGTGCTTGGTGTCAGAGGTGCTGGCTACAGTTACTTCTGAAGCAGTGGGGGAACGGGGAACGGGGAACGGGGAGGCGACTGTGGCGCAGGACGGCGGCGGGGACGTGGGGCCCGGGGTGAACACGCTGGCACCCGTGCTCGGGATGATGCCGGTCATCGGCGCGGCGGCCGGTGCCGCCGTCGTGGCGGCGGCCGACCTCGCGCGCGAGGCCGAGTCGATGCTCACCTTCAAGAAGCGGGTCGACGCGCTGCTCACCAAGCTCAACGACTCGGAGGCGGCGTCCGTCAAGATCGGCGCGGACCGCCTGACCAAGTCCGAACTGGGCCCGGAGGACTTGAAGGAGAGCGCGTTCCTGTACGGCACGTACGAGATCGTGCACGACCAGATCGGCCAGCTCTCCAAGGCCCTCGGCATGCAGATCGAGGGCCTGTGCATCGCGGTCCTGGCGGCGGAGAACGGGTACGACGGCGTGGACGCGGACGTACGGGACCGGATGCGGGCGATCAGCGGGGAGCTCCACCGGCAGCAGGAGCTGTACGGGACGGACGCGCCCGGCACGGCCGGCGCGCCCGCGCCGAAGGCGCCGGACAAGGGTGCGACGGGCGGGTCGATCTGATGGAGCGCGGATTGCAGGGGATGGCGGTGCGGCGACATGGCTGAGAACAAGGGGAAGGGGCCCGGGCCCGGGCAGGAGCGGGGGCAGGGCGCGCCGAAGACCCCGCCGCTGGAGCGGACCAACTTCGAGCAGAAGTCGCACCAGGAGCTCTGGACCATGGTCCAGGGCATGAAGGCCGACTCCGCCTCCCACCTCGCCAAGAAGCTCGCCGACGCGGCCAAGACGATCACCGAGATCGGCGACGACCTGAAGGCCCACATGAGCCGCGTCGTCTGGACGGGCGAGGGCGCGAAGGCGTTCACCGACTGGGGCCACGACGCGGCGATGGCCACGCTGGGCCTGGGCGCGTACAGCAACGCCGCGTCGACCACCCTGGACGCCGTCTCGAACGCGATCGCCCAGGTCAAGTCCTCGGTCCCGGCCTACGACCCCGCGCTCAAGAAGGAGGCCACGGACACCCAGAAGCTGTACGTGGCCGCCCACCACGACCCCGACGGCCAGAAGGACGCCCGCGACGCCTCGGCCAAGCTGACCGGCCTCAACGAGAAGATGGAGGGTCAGCGGCAGGAGGCGGTGCAGGGGCTGAAGCGGTTGGCTGACGCGTACGTGCACTCGGGGGAGCAGATAGCTGCGCTGCGGCCGCCGGTGTTTCCGCCGCCGCCGGCGGTGTTTGTGCCGGAGGCCCGGGCAGTTGACGAGCGCCATTACATCGGGGGAGCGCAGACGTCCACGTCTCGGGGAAGCAAGACTTCGACCACGCAGACAGTCGGACACCTGACGACCCCTTCGGCGCCGCCTAGCGGCACGGTGGGGACACCGCACCACGTGACGCCTGCTTCCGTGATCGCTCCGACTCACATGCCTGATCGGCCTGTCGGAACGGAGATCAACGGTCTGGACACGCTGCCGCCAACAACCCCGGGTGGGCCCACCTCCCAAGTCGTCCCAACTCCCCCTCCGCTGACCGGTAGGCCGGACGTGCCCCTGGCGCAGCCGCCCGTGATGCCGCCTTCCCCCTTCGGTGGAGGTGGTAAGAACGGGCTCCCCGGTCCTGGTGTCGTGGGCGGACGGCAGGCGACAGGCGGTCTGCGCGGACCTGGTCTGCCGAGCCAGAACACTGTGGGCGGTCTGCCCACAAGCAAGGTGCCGCGCGAGAACGGCATCGTCGGCGGCCGCCAGGTACCGCCCAGCACCGGTCGTCCGACCACCGGCATCCCCCGGGGCACCGTCGTCGGTCACGAGGGCGCGACGCAGGGCCGGCCCCCGATGGCCCACGGCCCGGGCGGCGGCCTCGGTGGGGGAGGCCCCCGAGGCGGGGTCTCCGGCGGACGCCGCCTGGCGGGCGAGCCCGGCGGCATCGTCGGCGGTCGTCCCACCACGCCCGGCACCCGTAGCGGTCGCCCCTTCACCGAGGGCGGCTCCGGTCTCGTACGCAACACGGACGGCGGCTCTCAGGCAGGTCGGGCCGGGCGAGGCGGCATGATCCCGCCTGGCACGCACGGCGCCCCCGGGCGGCGGGACGAGCGCGGAAGCGAGCGTCCCGACTACCTCACCGAGGACGAAGAGACCTGGCAGCAGAGCGACCGCCGTATTGTGCCGCCTGTAATCGACTGAGCCCTTACGAAGGAAGCGTATGCCTACCAGCAGCCATCGAGTCATGAGGCACGGCCGTGCCGTGTCCGTCGTCTTGGGGGCCCTGCTGGTGGGCATTGCCGCCACGCCCGCCCACGCGGAGACTGTCCGCGAGCGGCAGTGGCATCTCGACGCCATGAAAGCGGATGAGATGTGGAAGATCAGCACGGGCAAGGGCGTCACTGTCGCGGTCATCGACAGCGGTGTCGACGACACTCTGGCCGACCTCCGGGGACAGGTGCTGCCCGGTCTTGATCTCTCCAGCAAGCAAGGCGACGAGAACTCCGACTGGGACGGCCACGGCACTGGTATGGCTGCCTTGATTGCGGCGACGGGCAAGAGGTCGGCAGCGGAGGGGTCCTACGGTCTGGCACCCGGGGCAAAGGTTCTTCCAGTGCGGCTTCCGAAGGACACGGAGGGGGCGAAACTGGCGAACATCCCCATGTGGCTCCAGAAAGTGAGTGAGGGGATCCGTTATGCCGCGGATCACGGCGCAAAGGTGATCAATATTTCGCAAGCTGCGCCGGAAGGGGCGGACGAACTCACCGCTGCAGTGAAGTATGCGTTGTCCAAAGGCTCCCTGATCTTCGCCGGCGTCGGCAACGGTGGAGACAAGGGCAACCCGGTCGAATACCCGGCAGCCACCCCCGGGGTAGTGGGTGTGGCCGCTGTCGACAAGAAGATCGAGGCGACCAAGGAGTCGCAGCACGGTCCGCAGGTCGACCTCGCAGCGCCCGGGGACGAGATGACGGAAGCATGTGGCGGCGGCACCCGGATCTGCACCAGCCACGGCACAAGCGACGCCACCGCCCTCGCCTCCGCCTCCGCCGCCCTGATCTGGTCCAAATACCCCCAGTGGACCAACAACCAGGTCCTCCGGGTCATGCTCAACACGGCCGGCGGCCCCCGTAACGGTGAGAAGCGCACGGACTACATCGGTTACGGAGTCGTCCGCCCCCGTATCGCCCTGACGAACCCAGGCGACCCCGGCCCGGCGAACGAGTACCCGCTCCCCGACCTGGCCGCCGCCGCCAACTCCCCTTCCCCCCAGGCCCCTTCAAGCACACCCGCCACTTCCAAGCCCGCCGCCCCGCAAACGGCAGCCAGCGACACCGACGGCGACAGCGGCGGCAACACAGGCCTCTGGATCGGAATCGGAGCGGTGGCAGTCGTAGGGGCAGCCGTAGCCGTACCGCTCGTACGTTCGCGACGGCGCCGCACCACCTAGGCCACGTACAACAGCGGCCCACGTCAACCCACCGGCCCCATCCCAGCCATTCAGGGGGGATGAAACGGCCACGTAACCCCATAGCCGGACCATGTGCTGGCGCGAAGAGCGTGGCGTCCGTACGTTGTGGAAACGGTAAAGAGTCGTCCGGGGGCGTACGGGGGCGGGATCCGCATGTCGTTCGAGGAAGAGTGGCGCCAGGCGCACGCCAGCGCGGCAGCAAACGTGGCGATGCGGCTGAACCGCGCGGACAACGGGCCGAGCGGGACGAACGGCCCCGGTGCCGCAGACCTCAGCGTCCGGCGCGACGACCTCGGCGTGGTCGGCGGGGACGCCTTCAAGCTCCACGACGGGCTCAAGCGCGACGGCAATCACGCACGCGAATCCACCGGCGCCGCCGCGACCGCGCTGAGCGCCCGCAACTTCACCAGCGGCGGTGAGCTGGCGAAGGTCCGCGCCAAGTGGGACACCCAGCTGCGCACCCTCAGCGACGCCTGCGCGCAGATCCCCAACCACCTCGACTACTCGATGGCCGCCCACGCCAAGGACGACGAGCGCGTCGGGGGCGAGCTGATCGCGGTGTCGCGGATCGACGAGTACCTGAAGTAAGCGACAAGTAGAGGGACTTCGAGCTACCCAAGGTCGGTATCAGGACATGCTCACGTACGACGACGTGGTGAACGCGCCGCTCGACAAGCTGAAGGTGGCGGTCGACGACTGGTCGGACATGGTCGGCAGACTGAAAACCCTGGCCGAGGAAGCCCGTAAGGGGATGAAGGCGCACGCCGACGCGGCCGACTGGGCCGGGGTGAACGCCGGTGTGACCAGGGCCTTCATCGGCAAGACGGCCAAGGAGTTCGAGGACGCGGCGGCGGAGGCGAAGGGGATCCACGCGGTCCTGAACGACGGGTACGCGGCGTTCAAGCGGGCGAAGGACGAGTTACAGAAGATCGTCGACGGTTCGGACAAAGCCGGCATCGTCGTCGATTCCCATGGCAAGGTCACCGCCCGCTACTCCGTCTCCGGCGACTACACGGCCCGCCACGCCCCGGACTTCTCCCTTGAACTGAAGAAGCAGAACGATAACCTCGCGGAGTGGCAGCGGCGGGTCACCGCGCTGGTCGAGGAGTGCGGCGACGCCGACGAGTCGCTGCGCCTCGCGCTGGCGGCGAACGTCACGGACGACCACAACTTCACCGCGCCCCGGTTCTCCAGCCTGGACGCGGAGGAAGCGCAGCGGGCCGTCGACCTCGCCTCCAAGGGGCGGGCCATCAGCCACACCGAACTCGACCAGCTCAATGAGTTGTTGCGGGACAACCACGGGTCGGCGGAGTTCGCCACGACGTTCTACGCGAAGCTGGGGCCGAAGGGTGCGCTCGAATTCTTCGGGCAGTTGTCGACCGATACGTACGACTACGCGAGGGTGGACAAGGAGCGGCTCAAGGACGTTCAGGAACTGCAGAAGAACCTCGGGCTCAATCTGGCCACCGCGACCGATCCCGACAACAAGTGGCATCTGCAGGACAGTTGGGGCGGCGAGCTACGGAAGCTCGGCACCGAGCGGATTGCGCTGGCGAAGTACGACACGAATCCGCCGTACGGGTATCAGCTGCTCGGCGGGATCATGCGCTACGGAAACTACGACCCCAGGTTCCTCAATCCGATTGCCGAGCATGTGGTTCAGCTGCACCAGAAGAACCCGTATCTGTTCGCGGACACGAAGCCGGTCGGGGGCTGGCAGAAGAACCCGTTCAATCCGTCCGGGTTGAACGGTTCCGGCTGCGACCCGGTGACGTCCATGCTGGAGGCACTCGGCCACAGCCCGGAGGCGTCGAAGCGGTTCTTCTCTGCCGAGCCGACTGCGTACAACGAGGATGGGACGGTCGGGAGCGGGGCGGCGGATTTGGGGAAGGACGCGTCCGGTCGCCCGATCGGAAATTACCTCGACTATTTCGGCCGGGAGGGCTATAAGTCCTTCCCTGATATTGACGGTCACGATCCGGGTGACGCCAGGAAGTCTGCGGGCTATACGACGGATGCGTTCGGGCATGCGTTGGAGGCTGCGACACTCGGGCATGCCTGGGATGATCCCCACCCACAGCTGCGACGAGACGAGACATCAGCGCAGATCATGCAGGACGTGGTGGCGAAGTACGGGGAAGATCCCAAGCTGCTGCGGCATCAGGAGGCGCTGGCCGACAGCCTTGGGAGCATGGGGGCGGGGTATCTCGACGACATTAATCGAGCCATCGACGACAATCAGCCGGACAGCGTTTTCGCCCCAGGTGGGAATTCGGGATCGCATGCTCAGTTCACCCACGACGAAGCCCTCAAATTCCTGAGCACGCTGGGACAGCATCCGGACTCCTACGCCTCGATGACGACTGCCGAGCGTATCTACACAACCAGCATGCTCGAGGCGCAGATTGGCCCCGACGGCCAGATGCACGAAGGGGCGATGCGGCAGGCTCTCCGGACCGGCGCCGAGGTGCAGGGAATGCTCGACCAGTCCCGGGCCGACCAGGTCGAAGCCGAGGGAATGAAGAAGCACGAGGAGTACGAGAAGGCGCACGCCAAGCGTTCCGCCTGGGTGGAGTTCGGTACGACCTCGGCGATCGCCGCGGGTGTGGCCTTCCTACCAGCCACCGCGGCGGCGGCCGGGGCGGCCGCCGTTCTCGTGCCGCTGGCCGTGGACACGAGTCATGGCGCTGTGGAACAGATCGCCGGTCAGGTAGTGGGCGACTGGTCGGACAAGAAGGTCGACGACCACAAGGAGAAGATCGAGGAGCTCACCCGGGAACAGAAGACCGCCGTCTTCAAGGCGGGGGAGTACAGCGCGGAGTCACCCATGAAGCGCTTCATGAGCTACCACGGGATCTGGTCCAGAAGCGAGTTCGCACAGGATCTGCAGGATGCTGTGGATCTGGGATACGTGAAGGGCAACTCGCGCGAGAACCAGCAGGGCAACGACCCTGAGACGGGCTGACTCAAGAAGGAGGCGCCTACTGTGGCGCGGTGGAGTGGGCTGCGAGGTGTTCCGCTGGTCGTAGTGGCGGCGCTCGCACTGGTTGCGTGCGGCGGCGGCGCCGGCGCCGAGGGCGACAACAGATTCGTGTCTGCGGGCCAGTTATGCGGCGGAGCTTTCCAGGGGGAGGCGGTGTCGGCGCTGGAGACAGTGACCGGGGCGAAACTCTTCTTCCCCCACTCGGAAGGCGAAGGGGTATCGAGCACGGCCTCAGCGTTGACGGACGACTTCCGGAAAGGTGCCCCCGGCGTCCCGTCGCCGGGCGACCGCACCATGTGTTCCGTGTATGTCAAGGGCGGGGGCGATCTCACGGATGCCCGTCTGCGGTTTGCGCTGCATGACGAGTGGGAGCTTCTCGGCGGCGATCTCGCGCCGAGTCTGCACCCGTACTCGATGGGGAAGCAGGCGCTGGCCGGAGTCAAGCGGTCCTATCTCTACTTCGAGTGCGTCAGCCCGGCGCTGCCCGGGTCCAAGGGGCGTCCGGCGCTCGTCGGCGGGGAGTTGTCGGACCGGTATCCGCCGGATGTCGACTCCCGTCCGCTGCGTGAGGCCAGCCTCATCGTTCTGCACTCCGCGTCCCGGGCCCTGGCCGTGGCACTTGGCTGTGAACGCGGCGGCGGGCTGCCGGAGAAGCCCGTACTTGTCCCGCGCCGGGGGTAGTGGGTCCCGAGGGCGGAGAGCGGACGAAGCGGGCGCCCCCGCGCCGTGGGGGCGCCCGCTTCGCGGGTGTTCTGGAGGCCGTGACCGGAATCGAACCGGCGTAACTCGCTTTGCAGGCGAGCCCCTCAGCCACTCGGGCACACGGCCGTGTGGTGACTTCTTCGACCGTAGGGGGTGGGGGAGGGGCGGGGAAGAGGCGGTGGGGGGCTGCAATGGGACTGCCATGTTGCGTTCATGTGGGGCGGGTGGGGTGGGGCCTGGGGCGTACGACCAAATGCTGACCTGGGGACCCTTCTCTGGACAGGGGTCAAACCCGGTCTAGGCCCTTACTGTGAGGCCCATGAGTGCCCTGGAGTCCGCCGATGCGGATGTCACCCCGTCCGACCGAGCCGCCGATGTCGCCGACCTGAGCGTCGAATCCGGCGGTAGCTCCGGCATTCTCTGCAAAACCCACCGCGCCCTCAGCATCGGCACCATCGCCGTCGTCCTCCTCATCGCCTTCGAGGCGACCGCCGTGGGGACCGCGATGCCCGTCGCGGCGCGGGAGCTCGACGGGGTGTCGCTGTACGCGTTCGCCTTCTCCTCGTACTTCACGACCAGCCTGTTCGGGATGGTCGTGGCCGGGCAGTGGGCGGACCGGCGGGGGCCGCTGGGGGCGCTCGCGGTGGGGATAGCGGCGTTCGGGGCGGGGCTGCTGCTGTCCGGTACGGCGGTGAACATGTGGACGTTCATCGCCGGGCGCGCCGTGCAGGGGCTCGGCGGCGGGCTGGTCATCGTGGCGCTGTACGTCGTCGTCGGGCGCGCCTACCCCGAGCCGATGCGGCCCGCGATCATGGCGGCGTTCGCGGCGAGCTGGGTGGTGCCGTCGGTGGTCGGGCCGCTCGCGGCGGGGACCATCACCGAGCACCTCGGGTGGCGGTGGGTGTTCGTGGGGATTCCCGCTCTCGTCGTCTTTCCGTTGGCGCTTGCCCTACCCGCGATACGGAGGATGGCCTCCGGGCCCGCCGACCCGGACGCGCCCGTCGAGGCCTTCGACCGGCGGCGGATCCGGCTCGCGCTGATGATCTCGCTGGGGGCGGGGCTGCTCCAGTACGCCGGGCAGGACCTGCGGTGGCTGTCGCTGCTGCCGGCGGCCGCGGGCTTCGCCCTGCTGGTGCCCGCCGTCGCCGGGCGGCGCGGGCTGCTGCCGCGCGGGACGTACCGGGCGGCGCGCGGGCTGCCGGCCGTGGTGCTGCTGCGGGGGATCGCGGCGGGGTCGTTCATCGCGGCGGAGTCGTTCGTACCGCTGATGCTGGTGACGCAGCGGGGGCTGTCGCCGACGATGGCCGGGTTCTCGCTGGCGGCAGGCGGGGCGACGTGGGCGCTCGGGTCGTACGTGCAGGCTCGGCCGTGGGCCGAGCCGCACCGGGAGCGGCTGATGGTGCTGGGGATGATCATGGTCGCGGCGGCGATCGCGGCGGCGCCGAGCGTGCTCGTCTCGTGGGTGCCGGTGTGGGTGGTGGCGGTCGCCTGGGGCGTGGGGTGCTTCGGGATGGGCATGGTCATCGCCTCGACCAGCGTGCTGCTGCTGAAGCTCTCGGCGCCGGAGGAGGCGGGGGCGAACTCGGCGGCCCTCCAGATCTCGGACGGGCTGTCGAACGTGCTGCTGCTCGCGGGGGGCGGGGCGGCGTTCGCGGCGCTGGGGGGTGGGGGTGTGGGGGCTGCGCATGACGCTGTGGCGGGGGTGTCGGCTGGGCATCCTGGGGCGTTTGTGGCGGTGTTTCTGCCGATGGCGGGGGTTGCGGTGGTGGGGGCGTGGGTGGGGGTGCGGCTCGGGGAGCGGTGAGTTGCCCCTCCCCGCCCCTTCCCTAAACCCTCCGGGGGTGGGTGGGGGGCTGAGGACGGTTTCCCGGGGGCTGAGCCCCAGGACCCCGAGGTAGTCGTTCGTCTGCGGGCCGGCCCCAACTGGTCGCGCAGTTCCCCGCGCCCCTTAGATGCGCCCCTTAGATGCGCCCCTTCGGGGCGCCCCTGTAGGGGCGCGGGGAACTGCGCGAGCAACCCAGCACGGTCCGCAGACGAAGCTCCCGGCCGCCCGCCCAGGGCTTTCGGGAAGGGGCGGGGTGGGGAGCCTCCCAGCCCTGTGAACCCGCTCACCCCACCGCCCCGTCGACCCCGATTCGCCCCCACCCCACCGGTAAGGTGGCCCGGTTGTCGTACGTACGAGAACGCGACCGCGACAGCCGAGCCCGCGACAGCCAAGCCCGCGACAGTCGAGCCCGCCGCCCCGACCGCACGAACCGGAGACCGTGACTACTACCGCCTCCCACCACCTCTCACCCGCCTTTCCCGGCCGTGCCCCGTGGGGTACCGCCAACAAGCTGCGAGCCTGGCAGCAGGGGGCGCTGGAGAAGTACGTCCAGGAGCAGCCGCGTGACTTCCTCGCCGTCGCCACGCCCGGCGCCGGCAAGACGACGTTCGCGCTGACGCTCGCGTCGTGGCTGCTGCACCACCACGTCGTGCAGCAGATCACCGTCGTCGCGCCGACCGAGCACCTGAAGAAGCAGTGGGCGGAGGCCGCGGCGCGGATAGGCATCCGGCTGGATCCCGACTACAGCGCGGGGCCGCTGAGCAAGGAGTACCACGGGGTCGCCGTGACGTACGCCGGTGTCGGCGTCCGGCCCATGCTCCACCGCAACCGGTGCGAGCAGCGCAAGACCCTCGTCATCCTGGACGAGATCCACCACGCGGGCGACAGCAAGTCCTGGGGCGAGGCCTGCCTGGAGGCGTTCGATCCGGCCACCCGGCGGCTCGCCCTCACCGGTACCCCTTTCCGGTCCGACACCAATCCCATCCCCTTCGTCACGTACGAGGAGGGCAATGACGGGATTCGGCGGTCCTCCGCCGATTACACCTATGGATACGGGAACGCCCTCGGCGACGGCGTCGTGCGGCCCGTCATCTTCCTCTCGTACAGCGGCAACATGCGCTGGCGCACCAAGGCCGGGGACGAGATCGAGGCGCGGCTCGGGGAGCCCCTCACCAAGGACGCCATCTCGCAGGCCTGGCGTACCGCGCTCGACCCGCGCGGCGACTGGATGCCGAACGTGCTGCGCGCCGCCGACCAGCGGCTGACCGAGGTCCGCAAGGGCATCCCGGACGCCGGTGCCCTCGTCATCGCCTCCGACCAGGACTCCGCCCGCGCCTACGCCAAGCTGATCCGGGAGATCACGGGCAACAAGGCGACGGTCGTGCTGTCGGACGACAACGGTGCCTCCAAGAAGATCGATGAGTTCAGCGCCAGCGACGATCGGTGGATGGTCGCCGTTCGTATGGTTTCTGAAGGTGTCGACGTGCCTCGGCTCGCCGTCGGCGTCTACGCCACCACCATCTCCACCCCCCTCTTCTTCGCCCAGGCCGTCGGCCGTTTCGTACGGTCGCGGCGGCGCGGCGAGACCGCCTCCGTCTTCGTGCCGACCATCCCCACCTTGCTGAGCTTCGCCTCCGAGATGGAGGTCGAGCGCGACCACGTGCTCGACAAGCCCAAGAAGGACGGCGAGGAGGACCCGTACGCCGAGGAGGACAAGCTCCTCGCCGAGGCCGAGAAGCAGCAGGACGAGGACACCGGGGACCAGGACATGCTCCCCTTCGAGGCCCTCGAATCGGACGCCGTCTTCGACCGGGTGCTGTACGACGGCGCCGAGTTCGGCATGCAGGCCCACCCCGGGAGCGAGGAGGAGCAGGACTACCTCGGCATCCCCGGGCTCCTCGAACCCGACCAGGTGCAGCTGCTGCTCCAGAAGCGGCAGGCCCGGCAGATCGCGCACAGCCGGCAGAAGCCCGCCGAGCAGGCCGACCTGCTGGAGATGCCCGCCGAGCGCCGGCCCGTCGTCTCCCACAAGGAGCTGCTGGAGCTGCGCAAGCAGCTGAACACGATGGTCGGCGCGTACGTCCACCAGAGCGGCAAGCCGCACGGCGTCATCCACACCGAGCTGCGGCGGGTGTGCGGCGGGCCGCCGAGCGCCGAGGCGACCGCCGGGCAGATCCGGGAGCGGATCAAGAAGGTGCAGGAGTGGGCCACCCGGATGAAGTGAGTCCGGTCAATCGACGTCCGGTCAATCACGTGTTCGCGTACGGGAGTTGAGTCCTCGTACGCCGTCGGCGGGGCCCGGGTGCGATGGCGGGCCCCGCCTTCTCCCGTGGGGACGGGATGCGGCGGCGAGGGCCGCCCCCCGCGGGCGCCCCTCGCACACCGCAACAGTAATGGGAAAGCAAAGTCGCCTGCGGCGACCAAGGTCCCGGGCACCCTGGACTTAGGTCCTGAACCAGGAGGAAAGCCCCGGGTCGTCAACCTGCGCGCCCGGATTCTGGACGAGGGCTTCCGCTGAGCGGGACCGATCGCTACTGTCCCGCCATGCAAAACGCCCCGTGGCAGCGCCGCCGCGGAGCGCAGCCGGTGCCATGGCCTGCCGGCGGCCTCTGTGCGCGTCGCCGATGGGACCGGTGCCGCGATCCCGTGGGGAGCCGCCGCGACTCACCATAAGGAGTGGGCGTCGTGACCGCGGAGACCTCCCAGACGCTCGACCGGGGACTGCGTGTCCTCAAGCTGCTCGCCGACACCGACCACGGACTGACCGTCACCGAGTTGTCCAACAAACTCGGCGTCAACCGGACGGTCGTCTACCGTCTGCTCGCCACACTGGAACAGCACGCCCTCGTACGACGTGATCTGGGCGGCCGCGCCCGGGTCGGCCTCGGCGTGCTGCGCCTGGGCCGGCAGGTCCATCCCCTCGTACGGGAGGCGGCCCTGCCCGCGCTGCGCTCGCTCGCCGAGGACATCGGGGCGACCGCCCACCTCACGCTGGTCGACGGGGCCGACGCGCTCGCCGTCGCCGTCGTCGAGCCGACCTGGACCGACTACCACGTGGCCTACCGGGCCGGGTTCCGCCACCCGCTCGACCGGGGCGCGGCGGGCCGCGCCATCCTCTCCGCCCGCCAGGCCGGGGGCCTCGTCGACCCGGGCTTCACCCTCACCCACGGCGAACTGGAGGCCGGGGCCAGCGGCGCCGCCGCACCGCTGGTCGGCGTCACCGGGATAGAGGGCAGCGTGGGCGTGGTGATGCTCGCGGACGCGGTGCCGGAGCGGGTCGGCCCGAGGGTGGTGGACGCGGCGCGGGAGGTCGCGGACGCGCTGCGGTGAGCGGCCCGGGGCGGAGCCCGGGCCGGGGGACCCGCCCCGATACATTGGGTCCGTGCACCCCCGTCACTCACGCCTCCGCAACCTCGCCATCGGTTCCGCCCCCGTCGTCGCGCTGCTCGCCGTCGCCGGCTTCGCGCCGCTGCCGTTCTCGGTGGCGCAGCCGGGTCTGACCGCGAACGTGCTCGGGGACGACAAGGGCACGCCGGTGATCACCATCGAGGGCAGGCCCGCCCGGCACACCACCGGGCAGCTGCGGATGACGACCATCGAGGCGACCGGGCCGTCCGCCGACGTCGGGATCGCGGACGTGGTGCGCGCCTGGTTCCGTACCGACCGGGCCGTCATGCCCCGCGACTCGGTCTACCCGAGCGGCGGCAGCGACGAGGAGATCACCGAGCACAACCAGGCCGAGATGAAGGAGTCCCAGGACAGCGCCACCGCGGCCGCCCTGAACTACCTCCACATCGGCTCCAAGCAGGTCAAGGTCACCCTCAACCTGGCCGACGTCGGCGGGCCCAGCGCGGGCCTGCTGTTCTCCCTCGGCATCGTCGACAAGCTCGACGGCAACGGCTCCGGCGGCGAGCTCACGGGCGGCCGTACGGTCGCCGGTACGGGCACGATCGCGGCGGACGGGAGCGTCGGTGCCGTCGGCGGGGTGTCGCTCAAGACGCGGGCGGCTCGGCGGGACGGGGCGACGGTGTTCCTGGTGCCGAAGGCGGAGTGCTCGGATGCGAAGGCTGAGCTGCCGGGTGGGTTGCGGTTGATTCCCGTCACTACCCTGTCGGGTGCGGTGTCTGCGCTTAAGGCGCTGGACAAGGGTGGGGACGTTCCGAGCTGCTGAGTGCTTCCCCTGGGGGCCTGTTGTTCGTCTGCGGGCCGTCCCCAACTGGTCGCGCAGTTCCCCGCGCCCCTAAAGGCACATGGGGTCGCCGCACTTCGCTCACTTGCTCAGCGTGCGGCTCCCGCGCCCTCTCGCGTCAACTCGTCGCTCTTCTGCGGGACTTCCGCTGTATCCATCGTCCTCCACACCGGAAACACCAGCGGGCTCAGCGTCGTCGCCAAGTACGCCGCCCCGACCGCCAGCAGCGCGCCCCGCGCTCCCGCCGCGTCCACCAATAGTCCCGCGCCCAGGCCGCCCAGTGGCATCGCCAGTTCGCAGCCCGCTGTGAGGGCGCCGGAGACGCGGCTGCGCAGTTCCTGGGGGACGCGTTCGTACGTCACCGTCGTCAGGATCGGGTTGAGCATGCCGCCCGCGAGGCCGCCGAGGGCCATCGTGGCGGCGAGCGGCAGTGCCGAGCCGGTCAGGGCGGCCACCACGAAGCGCGGCGCGCCCGCCAGGACGAAGGCGACCGTGAACACCGCGCGCCTGGGGAACCGGTGGCCGACCGCGCCGTACAGCAGCGCGCCCAGCAGTCCGCCCGCGCCGAACGAGGCGGTGAGCAGGCCGAGTTGGGTGGCGCCGCCGAGTTCGCGTTCGGCGTGCACGGGCAGCAGGACGGCGTTCCAGCCCTGGTCGAGGCCGTTGGTGACCATGACCATCACGCTGACCGCGAGCAGCAGCCGGGCGCGCAGCAAGAAGGCGTACGTCTCGCGGAGTTCGGCCCGGTAGGTGGTGAGGGAGACCGGCGCCGCGCCCCGGACCGGCTCGGCCGCGCGGATGCCGCGGATGCCGAGGGCGACCAGGAGCGCGGACGTGCCGAACGTCGCCGCGTCCAGGAGCAGCACGGACTCCGCGCCGACCAGCGCGATCAGCAGCCCGGCGAGCGCGGCGCCCGCCATCCGCGCGCCGCGCTGCACCGCGTCGAAGAGGCTGGCCGCGCGGGTCAGGGTCGTACCGGCGCGCTCGGCGAGGTCGGGGACCAGGACGTAACGCGCGGTCCGGCCGGGCGTGGCGGCCAGCCCTTCCAGCGCCATCAGCGCGCACAGCAGCCAGAAGTGGAGCGCGCCCGCGAAGTGGAGGAGCGGGATGGCTCCGACGGCGAACGCGCAGACGAGATCGGAGCCGACGCTCACCCTCCCCCAAGCTCTTAAGGAGCAGGGGGGACCCCCACCGGCCGAGCCGGTCGATGACCGGGCCCCCGACCAGCGCGGCCACCACGATCGGCAGGGTGGCGCAGAACGCCACCACCCCGGCCCGCCCGGCGCTCCCGGTGGTCTCCAGGACGAACCACGGGACGCCGATCAGTGTCAGCGAACTGCCGGCGGTGGAAACGGTGTTGGCCGTCAGGACGGCGGCCAGTGGAGGACGTGTACGTGTACGTGCGCTCTGCCCCCCGTCGCCGCTCATGCGATACGGGTGCGGTGCCGGTGGTGCGCGGGCGGCTGGGCGAGGCGGGTGCCCAACTCGACCAGCTTCAGGCCTACTTGGGTGCGTATGCGGCGGCGGTCGCGCGGTATGAGGGCGTGGTCGGCCGCCTCCTTGCGGAGTTCGGCGGCGCGGGCTTCGTGCAGGGCGAGGTGCGTGGAGGGCAGCATGGTGCGTGGTCCCTTCGCTGCTCGGGGTTGCGTGGTCAGTGGCTCTTGCGCGGGAACGAGTGCAGGTGGACGCGGACCTGGGCGGTGTCCTCGGCCTCGGTGTGGGCGAGGTCGCGGTAGGTCTCGATGAGCTCGTGCGTCTTCTCGTTGAGCTCGCGCAGCTGCGCGGCGGTCAGCCGGAGCGTGAAGTCGCTCATGTCCGAGCTGGCGGACCACTCGTCGGACCAGTCGCTCGCGGTGCCCAGCCAGGTCGCGAGCTCCTGGGTGTGGATGGTCGCGATCTCGTGCTTGAACAGGTCGGCGGCGCCGCGCACCTCGGGGTCGGGGTCGTGGTGCAGCTCCGAGGTGAAGCTGGTGCCGTCGTGGGTGGCCCGCCACCAGCGCTCGCGACCCTTGCCGTGCTCGGGCGCGTCCTCGACGAAGCCGTGCGCGGCGAGCTGGCGCAGGTGGTAGCTGGTCGCGCCGCTGGACTCGCCGAGCCGTTCGCCCAGCTGGGAGGCGGTGGCCGGGCCGTCGTGCCGCAGCGCCGCCAGCAGGCGGATCCGCAGGGGGTGGGCCAGGCCCCGCAGCGAGCGCGCGTCGAGCGCGCGCTCACGGGGCTCGCTCCTCGGGGTTTCGGGCTTCGGAGCTTCGGGCTTCGGGTCGTCGTGCTCGCTCATGGGGCAACCGTAGACCTGCAAAGAAGTGGTTGCAAGGGTTTCTTTGCATAGATTCTTTGCAAGGGGTTCTTTGTAACTCGTGGGGCCATGGAGGAGGCCCGCCCCCCGCCGCGCCTCACCCCTTCCGGATGAACCCCTGCTCCACCAGCCACTCCTTCGCCACGTCGTGCGGATCGCGGCCCTCCACGTCCACCCGGGCGTTGAGGTCCTGCGCGACCCCCGTCGTCAGCTTCGCGCTCACCGGGTCCAACAGGCTTGCGATCGCCGGGTACTTGGCGAACGTCGAGGCGTGCAGCTCCGGGGCCGCGTTGTAGTTGGGGAAGAGGTGCCGGTCGTCCGCCAGCACGTCCAGGTCCATCGCCTTGATCCGGCCGTCCGTCGTGAACACCTCGCCCAGCAGGCAGGAGCTGGACTTGGACACCTGGGTGTAGATGATCCCGGCGTCCATCTTCTGGATCCTGGAGGCCGGGATCGACATCCCGTACGCCTTCTCCATGCCCGGCAGCCCGTCGTCCCGCGAGGCGAACTCGTTCTCCACGCACACCGACACCGCCGACGGGTCCCTCTTCGCCAGCGCGGCCACGTCCGACAGTGTCCTGAGCTTGTACTTCGCGTTGTTCCGCTTGCTGATGGCCAGCGCGTACGTGTTGTTGAGCGTCGACTGAGGCAGCCAGGTCACCCCGTTCCGCACGTCCGCGTCCCGCACCGCCCGCCACTGCGCCCGCGGGTCGGTGATGGGCTTGCTGTGGCCGAGGTAGGTGATCCACGCCGTGCCGGTGTACTCGTACATCGCGTCCGCGTCGCCCTTGACGATCGCCTCGCGCGCGCTGATCGAGCCCGGCAGGTTGGTGCGGTCGACGACGTCGGCGCCGGCCGCCTTGAAGACCAGCCCGGCCATCTGGCCGAGGATGACGTTCTCGGTCAACTACCCGTCGCTACGACGACGGGCTTGCACAACAAGCATCACTGGCTGTGGTGCTGAGCTTGCGTCCAGCCCCGTCCCGTTGGCGCGGTAGTGGGGCAGGGGCCGTTGACTCGGCCCCGCATCGCCACAACTCCCGGGCGCGGGCCCGGATGTTGCGGGAGCCATTCCGGTCTGCGTGATCAACGAACCCGCAGTTCCGGCATGCGAACCACGCTTGGGATACCCGGTTCGCCCTGTCGACGTGGCCGCACTCGGCGCAGGTGCGCGAGGTGTACGCCGGATCGACGTACACCACCGGCACCCCCGCCCGGAAGGCCTTCTCTGTAACTTGGTACGGAGCTCCCGATCTCGGCTCCGCGTACGGTTGAGCTGACGCCCGGCCATGATCTCGCCGTCACTGGTGGTGGCGATGTTCACAATGCCCAGGTCGATACCGAGGAAGTCCACCGGATCAGTGTTCGACGGTACTTCGGGAACATCGCAGGTGGCGTGCAGAAACCACATGCCGTCCCGCTGTAGCAGGTCGGACTCCCCTTCGCGGTACAGCGCCAGCGTGGCCGACTGCTCCGGAGCGGCGGTGTATGCCACACCCTTCATCCGCCCGGCAGTCGTCCAGATCGAGATCCGGCGCTGGTCGATCTGCCAGGAAAGCATCCGGTCGTCATAGGGCTGTGCGCCCTGTGGGCGGAAGGCTACGGGCTTGTCCATTGCTCTGCGGTAGCGCTGTGAACCGGGTCTGCCCAGGTTCCCGGCCTTCAAGTTGGCCTTCAGCGCTGCGTACGTATCACAAGTCTTCTTGATCACGTGCTGGGCGGCTTGCGCCCCCAGCCCGCAGCGGACCTTGATCTGGCGGTAGGTGTGCTCACGTAACGCGAAGTTGCTCTTCACGTTCGTCTCGAAAGCCATGCTGCTGGCCCAGGTCGCCGCCTCGTTGCAGGCGCGCAGGGTTGCTTCCAGCACCGATGCCTGCTCAGGCGACGGTAGGAGCTTCACCTGCACCACCAGCTTCACGATCGCCAAATATACGCACACGCACAACAACCCTCAGTTCGTTCCCCCTGCCTCACTCGATCGGATGAACTGCCCCTACGTGGATGTGGCACCGGTTCCACCGCCACCGTGGGGGACTCGGCGTTGCCCACGTCCCGTACGCGCGTCAGATTCAGCCGTTTCAACGCCGCCCCCGCCCCCACGAACCCGGACACGAAGTCGTCGGCCGGATTGGTGAGGATCGCCTCCGGGGTGTCGAACTGGGCGATGTGCGAACGCTCGCGCAGCACCGCGATCCGGTCGCCCAGCTTGATCGCCTCGTCGAAGTCGTGGGTGACGAACACGATGGTCTTGTGCAGCTCGTGCTGGAGCCGGATCAGCTCGTCCTGGAGGTGGTCGCGGGTGATCGGGTCGACCGCGCCGAAGGGCTCGTCCATCAGCAGCACCGGCGGATCGGCCGCCAACGCCCGCGCCACGCCGACCCGTTGCTGCTGTCCGCCGGAGAGCTGGCGCGGATACCGCCCGTGGAACTCGCGCGGATCGAGCCCGACCAGGTCGAGCATCTCCTCCACCCGGTCCTTCACCCGCGCCTTGGACCAGCCGACCATCTTCGGTACGAGCGCGATGTTCTCGGCGACCGTCATGTGCGGGAAGAGCCCGGACGACTGGATCGCGTAGCCGACCTTGCGGCGCAGCTTCACCGGGTCGATGTCGGTGACGTCCTCGTCGTTGATCCGGATGCGACCGGATGTCGGTTCGATCAGCCGGTTGATCATCTTGAGCGTGGTCGACTTCCCGCACCCCGAGGGCCCCACGAAGATCACGGTCTCACCCGCCTTGATCTCCATGCTGACGTTGTCGACGGCGGGGCCGGGATTGCCCGGATACCGCTTGGTCAGGTTCTCCAGCTCGATGGAGGCACCGGAGGTGGCGGCGGGGGCCACGGTCGCGGCGTCGGACGGCTCAGGCACGGATCCCCCTGGGAATGGTCAGTCGGCCGATCAGGACGTACGCGGCGTCGAAGAGCAGCGCGAGGACCACGATCCCGAGGGTCCCGGCGAGCACCTGGTTGATTGCGTTGGCGCTGCCCAGCGAGGCGATCCCGCGGAAGATCTCGTTGCCGAGCCCCGGTCCCGAGGCGTACGCGGCGATCGCGGCGATGCCCATCAGCATCTGCGCGACACCCGGATCCCGGTCAGGATCGGCGGCCACGCCAGCGGCAGCTCGACCCGCAGCAGCCGGGCCGGGCGCGACATCCCGATCCCTTTGGCCGCGTCCACGAGCGAAGGATCCACTCCGCGCAGCCCGACGATCGCGTTGCGGACGATCGGCAGCAGCCCGTACAGCGTCAGCGTGATGACCGTCGGCGCGACCCCGAGCCCGACCAGCGGGATCAGCGGACCGATCAGGGCGAGGGAGGGGATGGTGAGGACCATCGAGGTGGAGGTGACGGCGAGAGAGCCCGCCCAGCCGCTGCGGTACGTGAGCACGCCGATCAGGACGCCCAGGACGGTCGCGATCACCATGCACTGGAAGACGGCGCTGGCGTGCTGGAAGGCGTCGGTGAGCAGCTGCTGGTGGCGGCTGGACAGGTACTCCCAGAAGTTCCGCCCTCACCTCGCCTCCCGGTCGCTCAGCGCGCGTCCTGGGCCGCCTGCTCCACCAGCGGGATGATCCGCAGCGGAACGGGGTTCTCCATCACGATCGCCGTGGAGGCCCGGACGATGCCATCAAAACCGACGACCCGGTCGATCACCCGCTGGAGATCCGCGTTGGAGCGGGCCACCAGACGGCAGAGCATGTCGCCGTGCCCGGTGGTGGTGTGCAGCTCCAGGACCTCGGGCACGGTGGCCAAGTGCGCCCGTACGTCGGCGCCCTGGCCCTGTTTGATCTCCAGGGTCGCGAAGGCGGTCACCGGGTAGCCGAGCGCCGCCGGGTCGACGTCCGGGCCGAATCCCCGGATGACTCCATTCGACTGAAGCCGGTCGAGCCGGGCCTGCACGGTGCCGCGCGCCACGCCGAGCCGACGGGACGCCTCAAGGACCCCGATACGCGGCTCCCGCGCCAGGAGCACGATGAGCCGCCCGTCCAGATGATCGATCGCCATGAGCCTCTCCGGATGGTCACGATGTACAGAAAGAGAGTGGGGCCTGCCTGCTCGCTGGGCAGATTGCACAGCGGCAACACAAACTATTGCGCACCTTGCAGGACGGGGGGAGCCTGCCGCTATGACTGAGACCATCGATCACACCCCCGACACCGCCAGGCAGGCCGACCCCTTCCCGGTGAAGGGAATGGACGCGGTCGTCTTCGCCGTGGGCAACGCCAAGCAGGCCGCGCACTACTACTCGACCGCCTTCGGCATGAAGCTCGTCGCGTACTCCGGACCGGAGAACGGCAGCCGCGAGACCGCCTCGTACGTCCTGACCAACGGGTCCGCCCGTTTCGTGTTCACCTCCGTCATCAAGGCGTCCACCGACCACGGCCGCTTCCTGGCCGACCACGTGGCCGAGCACGGCGACGGCGTCGTCGACCTCGCCATCGAGGTGCCGGACGCGCGCGCCGCGTACAAGTACGCCACCGAGCACGGCGCGACCGGCATCGCCGAGCCGTACGAGCTGAAGGACGAGCACGGCACGGTGGTGCTGGCGGCGATCGCCACGTACGGCAAGACCCGGCACACCCTGGTCGACCGGTCCGGCTACAGCGGCCCGTACCTGCCCGGCTTCGTCGCCGCCGACCCGATGGTCGAGCCGCCGGCCAAGCGCACGTTCCAGGCGATCGACCACTGTGTCGGCAACGTCGAGCTCGGCAAGATGAACGAGTGGGTCGCGTTCTACAACAAGGTCATGGGCTTCACGAACATGAAGGAGTTCGTGGGCGACGACATCGCGACCGAGTACAGCGCGCTGATGTCGAAGGTGGTGGCGGACGGCACCCTGAAGGTGAAGTTCCCGATCAACGAACCGGCCATCGCCAAGAAGAAGTCCCAGATCGACGAGTACCTGGAGTTCTACGGCGGCGCGGGCGTCCAGCACATCGCGCTCGCCACGAACGACATCGTCTCGACGGTACGGGCGATGCGCGCCGCGGGCGTCGCGTTCCTGGACACGCCGGACTCGTACTACGACACGCTGGGCGAGTGGGCGGGCGAGACGCGGGTGCCCGTCGAGACCCTGCGCGAGCTGAAGATCCTCGTGGACCGGGACGAGGACGGCTACCTCCTGCAGATCTTCACGAAGCCGGTGCAGGACCGGCCGACGGTCTTCTTCGAGATGATCGAGCGGCACGGCTCGATGGGCTTCGGCAAGGGCAACTTCAAGGCGCTCTTCGAGGCGATCGAGCGGGAGCAGGAGAAGCGGGGCAATCTGTGACCTGTAACTCGCCGTGCCCGCACGGCAGTTGAGTTACGGTCATAATCCCGCGGCCCCACGGACCTGACCTGTGGGGCCGCGGCCGTTTGTGCCCGGACTTTGTCTGCGGCTGAGCGGCGGGTTGCTCGCGCAGTTCCCCGCGCCCCTAAAAGCGCCCCTTCGGGCCGCCCAGGCGATTGCCGCGGAGCGGCATCTTTAGGGGCGCGGGGAACTGCGCGACCAGTTGGGGACGGCCCGCAGACGAACGCGGACCCCGGGGCTACTGCTTGCGCTTGCGCGGCGGCGCGGCCGAGGCAGAAGACCCCGACCCCGTCGGCGGGTCCGGCACGTACCCGTACACGTCCTTCGGACCCCCCTCCGCCGGCTCTCCCAGAGCCGACAGCACCTCCCGCGCCCGAGGCGCCAGCAACGGCGAGAAGTAGGGATTCGTCCGCAGCGCCTCCTCCAGGTCCCGCCGCGCCGGACCGACCTGCCCGAGCTCCCGCTCCAACACCCCCCGGTGGTAGGAGAAGAGCGCACTCCGCCCCCCCTTCTCCGCCGCCTGCTTGGCGAAGGCGAGCCCCTCCTCCGACTCCCCGACCCGGTACAGCGCCCACCCCAGCGCATCCGCCACCGCCGCGTTAGGCGCCCGCCGCCACTCCGCGCGCAGCCGCTCCACCGCCGACTCCGGCGCGCCGTGGTCCGCCTCGAAGCGGCCGAGGACGAGCGCGTCGCTCACCCCGTGCCCGTCGTCCGAGGCGGCCCGCGCCCGCAGCCGCGCGTACTGGGCCCGGGCGTCCGCGCCGAGCCCGAGCGACTCGTACAACTCGCCCAGTTCCAGGAGGTATTCGGGACGGGGCTGGTGCGCGACCGCCGCCGCGTAGTCGTGGCGAGCGGCGGCCGTGCGGCCGAGCGCCAGCTCCGCCCGCGCCTTGCCCGCCAGCGCCGCGTGCCCGCCCGGATCCGTGCGCAGCGCCGCCGCGTGCTGCGCGAGGGACTCCGCGGGCTCGCCCCGGTCCCACGCCAGGTCGCCCAACTGCCGCAGGCAGTCCGCCTTCTGGACCGGCGTCGTGGCGTACGCGGCGGCCTCCGTCAGCGTCGCCGCCGCGTCCTCGCGCCAGCCCCGCTCCCGGTACACCGCCCCCGACGCCGCCAGCGCCACCGAACCGCCGCGCAGGTCGAGCAACTGCTCCACGGACCTGCTCGCGCCCTTGAGGTCGCCCACGCCCCCGTACGCCTCGATCAGGACCGGATACACCGTCCAGCGCTTGGGATCGCGCCGCCGGACCTCCTCGGCCAGCGTCCGCGCGGCCCCGTAGTCGTGCCGCGCGTTGGCCAGCGCCGCCAGGCCGATCTGCGCGTCCGCGTTGCCCCGCGCGGCCGGCCGGACCGCCAGCGAGCGGCGCAGGGCCCACTCGGCGCGCGGATAGTACGAGGAGTCCGCCGCCCGCAGCCCGCGCCCCAGATAGGCGGAGCCGAGCACGGCCCAGGAGGCGTCGTCCGAGGGGTGCGTGCGCACCCACGCCCGCCGGTCCGCGATCAGCGCGGTCAGATCGGCGGCCGCCGCGGGCGCCCCCGCCCCGACGGCTGTCAGCGCCCGCGCGGCCGGTCCCGGCGCGGGCGGCGGCGCGTCCTGGCCGCCGCCGATCCGGGTCGGCAGGACCACCAGGACCCCGGCGGTCAGCAGCGCGGCCACCGCCGCGCCGATCATCGTGCGGCGCGCGGTGCGGGCGGGCGGCGGCCCGGCCGGCTCCAGCGGCATCGGCCGCGCCGGCGGCGGCAGCGTCAGGGTCTGCCGGTGCGGCGGCCATTCGTGTTCGGTCTCCATGCCGATCACTGTGCGTCCATAGGAAGAGCACATCCCGTCCGCGCCCGCCGGGCCGCGCAGGGTTCACACCGATGGCCCCGGGTGCCACGCTGGGATCATGAACGATGGAGCCGAGCCCGTCGCCCCGCCCGCCGCCGAGCCGGGCGTACTCCTCGAACGGCTGCGCGCGGGCCTGCCCGCCGACGCGCTGATCACCGACCCGGACGTGACCGCCTCGTACGCCCACGACATGGCGAGCTTCTGCGCCGCCGGGGCCCCGGCCGTGGTCGTGCTGCCGCGTACGGTCGAGCAGGTCCAGCACGTCATGCGCACCGCCACCGAGCTGCGCGTCCCGGTCGTGCCGCAGGGCGCCCGCACGGGCCTGTCGGGCGGCGCCAACGCGACCGAGGGGTGCGTCGTGCTGTCCCTGGTCCGGATGGACCGGATCCTGGAGATCAGCCCGGTCGACCGGGTCGCGGTCGTCGAGCCCGGTGTCGTCAACGCCGTGCTCTCCCGGAAAGTCATGGAACACGGGCTCTACTACCCGCCGGATCCGTCCAGTTGGGAGCAGTGCACCATCGGCGGGAACATCGGCACCGCGTCCGGCGGGCTGTGCTGTGTGAAGTACGGGGTGACCGCCGAGTACGTCCTCGGGCTCGACGTCGTCCTCGCCGACGGCCGCCTCCTGGAGACCGGCCGCCGCACCGCCAAGGGCGTCGCCGGATACGACCTGACCCGGCTGTTCGTCGGCTCCGAGGGCAGCCTCGGCATCGTGGTCAAGGCCGTCCTGGCGCTGCGGCCCGCACCGCCCGAGCAGCTGGTGCTCGCCGCCGAGTTCCCCTCCGCGGCCGCCGCCTGCGAGGCGGTCTGCGCGATCATGGAGCGCGGCCACACGCCGTCGCTGCTCGAACTCATGGACCGCACGACCGTACGGGCCGTCAACCGCATGGCGAACATGGGTCTGCCGGACAGCACCGAGGCGCTGCTGCTCGCCGCCTTCGACACCCCCGACCCGGGCGCCGACCTGGCCGCCGTGGGGGAGCTGTGCACGGCCGCCGGAGCCGTCCAGGTGGTCCCGGCCGAGTCGGTGGCCGAGTCCGAACTGCTGCTCCAGGCGCGGCGGTTGTCGCTCACCGCGCTGGAGACCATCAAGCCGGCCACGATGATCGACGACGTCTGCGTGCCGCGCTCGCGGCTCGCCGCGATGCTGGCGGGCACCTCGGCGATCGCCGCCAAGTACGACCTGACCATCGGCGTCTGCGCGCACGCCGGGGACGGCAACACCCACCCGGTCGTCTGCTTCGACCACGCCGACGAGGACGAGTCGCGGCGGGCCCGGGAGTCCTTCGACGAGATCATGGCGCTCGGTCTGGAGCTGGGCGGCACGATCACCGGCGAGCACGGCGTGGGCGTGCTGAAGAAGGAGTGGCTGGCCCGCGAACTCGGCCCGGTGGGCGTGGAGATGCAGCGCGCGGTCAAGCGGACCTTCGACCCGCTGGGGCTCCTCAACCCCGGCAAGCTGTTCTGAACAACCGTTACTCCTGTGTCCCGTACGTCCGCGTCCCCTCCCGTCACGCACCTTCCTCCGGCCGCGACTCGTCCGAGGGCCACGGGTCGTTCAGGTACAGCTCCTCGGCGCGGGTGCGGCCGGGCGTGCGGCCGGTCGTGGGCGCGAGCAGCTCGGCGAGGCCGTCGTCGATGCCGAGCTGCTCGGTCTCAGAACCCGGAGGGACCACCCGCAGCGTCCGCTCCAGCCAGGCCGACACCTGGGCGGACGGCGCCTCCAGGAGCGCGTCGCCGTCCGGCGAGCTGAGCGCCATCAGGATCACGCTGCGCCCGTCCACCTTGGTGGGCCAGATCCGGACGTCGCCGTGGCCGCACGGCCGGAACACCCCCTCGACGAGCAGCTCGCGGGCGAACGTCCAGTTGACGGGGTGATCGGAGCCGATGTGGAAGGTGATGTGCACGGCGTACGGATCGTCGGTGCGATAGGTCAGCCGGGCCGGGACCGGGATGCTGCGCTCCGGCGACAGCACGAGTTTGAGCTCCAGCTCGCGTTCCACCACGGTGTGCATGACAGTGTCTTTCCTCTCCGCGTACGGGCCCGGGACCGGGCCGTACAGGGTGAGAGCGGGGTACGGCGCTGCTATGACGCGACTTCCGGAAGATTTTTCCGGCGGCCCGCGAAACGGCCCGGACGAGGGGTTCCGGGCCCGGTCCACGGGCGGGTGAGGGGCGCCCGGACGTTGACCGGATAGTGGTCGGTACCGAAGGACCCGCCCGGGGGCGGTCGCCCGTCTGGTAGATGTGGACCCCTGTATTGACGAGGCACACGAGCAGATACGGGACCGTGATGAGCGCCCCCACCCCGGCTACCGGAGACGGAACCCCCGCCGCCGGCTTCTACCCCGATCCGTCCATCCCCGGATATGTCCGGTACTGGAACGGCGCCGCCTGGGTGCCCGGTACGAGCCGGCCCGCCCCGGCCGAGGGCGAGGCCATGCCCGTGCCGCCGGCCGGCGCGGCCCCGGCGGCGCCCGCCCTCGCCTCGGCCCCGCCGACGCCGATGCCCGCGCCCGCCGTCGAGGAGACCGGCCCCGTCTTCCTCGACGAGCCCGAACCCGCCCCCCTCCACGGCAGCCGCCCCGACCCCGCCCCGGCCTGGGGCGCCGACGCCTCCCACCAGTCGGGCTTCGGCGACGACGCGGCACGGCGGGTGTCGTGGGGTCAGCTGGGGGATCCGATGCCGGGGCAGCCGGGTCAGACGCCCCAGCCGCTTCCCGTGCAGCCGCTGCCCGCTCAGCCCGAGGCCGGGCGGCCGCAGCCGCTGCCGCTGCCCGCCGGGTCGGCGTCCGAGCGGGCCGGGGCGGCTGTGCCGTTGCCCGCCGACCCGGCCCCCGTCCCGCCGGGGCAGGGGTTCGGGCGGGCCCCGTCGGGGGCGCCGGTGCCGGTGCAGTCGCTGCCCGCGCAGCCGTTGCCCGGGCGGCAGCGGCCCGGGGACCCGCGCGTCGGGGGCGACCCGCGCGTGGCCGACCCGCGCCGCGCCGAGCCGCAGGGGACCCCGGCCGCCGTGCGGCCCGCGCCCGCCCGGGCCGCGCTGCCCTCGGCGCCGGTCGCCCCGCAGCAGCACTCCGTACCGCAGCAGCCCGCCCCCGTACAGCAGCAGGTGCCGCAGCAGGCCGCCGCGCCCTCCTCGCCCGTCACCACCGGGTCCGGCGGGGGCTCCGCGTCCTGGGCGCAGCAGGTGCACCAGCTGGCGCGGCCCGAGGAGCGGTCGGGGCCCGGGGAGCCCGTGGTGCCGTGGAAGCCGCCCGTGGAGGACCCGTTCCTGCGGGCCGCGCGGGCCCAGGCGGCGGCCCGGCCCGCCGGTCTCGGACGGCGCCTGGCCGCCCGGCTGGTGGACACCCTGGTGCTCGGCGGTGCCGTCGCCGCTCTCGCCGTGCCGCTGTGGATCAAGGGCGCGGACCACATCCAGCAGAAGATCGACGCCGCGAAGCTGTCCGGCGAGACGGTGACGGTCTACCTCCTGGACGGCACCACCGGCGGCTACCTCGCCATCGTGCTCGGCGCCTTCCTGCTCCTCGGCGTGCTCTACGAGGCGCTGCCCACCGCCAAGTGGGGCCGCACGCTGGGCAAGCGGCTGCTGCGGGTCCAGGTGCGCGACATCGAGTCGCACGAGCCGCCCGCCTTCGGCGCGGCCCTGCGCCGCTGGCTGGTCTACGGCGCCCTCGGCGTGCTCGCCGTCGGCGTGGTCAACGTCGTGTGGTGCCTGTTCGACCGCCCGTGGCGCCAGTGCTGGCACGACAAGGCGGCCCGCACCTTCGTCGCGGGCACCTGACGCGGGCTCCGCGCGGCGGCGGTACCCCGAACGGGCCCCGTGCCGTTGCGGGGGCCCGCCCCGCGCGGTGCACTGCGGACATGAGCAACCCACCGCCGCCCGGCGAGCAGCCCGAGGACGACCCGTTCCTCAAGAAGCCGTCCGAGCCCCCCGGCTGGAGCCAGGGCCCGCCCCCCGGAGGCGGCCCACCTCCGGGCAGCGGTGCCCCTCCCCCCGGCGGCGGTCCGTACGGAAGCCCTCCCCCCTCAGGCCCCTACGGCACGCCGCCCCCCGGTTCGCCCTATGGCAGCACCCCGCCGCCGTACGACCCGTACGGCGGGGGAAACCAGTACGGCGGCCCCGATCCGCTCAGCGGGATGCCGCCGCTCGCCGACTTCGGGCGGCGCCTGCTCGCCCGGATCATCGACGCCCTGCTGATCGCGATCCCGCTCGGCCTCCTGGAGTGGGCGACCTCGGACCGCTGGGTGTACGAGACGAGGAGCGGCGAGGACACCTCCGACGTCATCAGCCGCGCGTACAGCGGCAGCGGTCTCGCCTGGAACCTCATCGGCATCGTGGCGTACCTCGCGTACGACACGATCATGCTGAAGCGGGACGGTCAGACGGTCGGCAAGAAGCTGCTGAACCTGCGGGTCGCGATGCTCAACGACGGCAGCGTGCCCACCACCAGCGCGGCGCTCGGCCGCACGGCCGTGCTCTGGCTGCCCGCCCTGCTGTGCTGTCCGTGTCTGTGGCAGATCATCCTCATCATCACGATCCTCACGGACAAACCCTACAAACAGGGCCTGCACGACAAGGCCGGGAAGACGGTGGTGGTCTCGACCGCCCCCTGACCCGGGGCCGGACGGTGCCGAGCGTCAGCTCCGTACCGAATCGGCCGGTACGCGCACTCCAGGCTCGGCGCTCTCCCCGACGGCGGCGGCGCGGTTCGTACGAACCGTGCGCGCCGCTTTCGGCATGGGGACCGTGACGGCGACGAGCAGTCCGAGCAGGAGTGCGGCGAGCACTATCACTCCCACCCCGACGCCCGACTCGGTCTGGGAGAGCAGGATCATGGCTACGGTCGAGAAGACGACGGTGGCCGAACCGTAGGCGAGCTGTGCTGCAGTCGGACGCGGCATGGCGGTATCCGTCCTCGGGGGCAGGCATCGGATTGGGGGCGGGTCTCTCGACCGGGCAACCGGATCGCACTGTCAAGCGACTCTACGACGGTGCTTGCCCTTGCGGAACCGCCGGTAAGCGTGACCTAACCCACGGTGCCGGTGCACAGGGGGCGCACGGAGTCATTCCGCGTTCCGACAGGCGAGACAGGCGCACCCGATGTCCGGGTTGGGTAGCACATCGGAAGCGTTCGGATACCGGAACGACCGCTCTGCATAATGTAATTGGCTGACCCAAGTCAAGATCTGTCTTTTCTTTGGCAACTCCGGTCCAATGTCGTCACTTGAGACGCGTGCCGCGCACCGGAGACCAGACCCCTCACCCCCGGTCCGTGCCTGCGGCCGCGGGGGAGGACATCATCAAGTGACCAGCAACAGACGAGCGGTCAGAGCTGCCGCCGTACTCGTGGCCATGGCCACGACCGGCGCGATAGGCTCCGCGTTCGCCACCGCCCAGGCCGACAGCAAGGCCCCGGCCCCCGTCGAGCGACGGGACCCGGGCGCCGGCTCGGCCAAGCACGTCGACGACATTCCGGGCCCGTTCACCAAGCAGCGGGAGCTGCAGCGCCAGACGGCGCTGGAGAAGGTCATCTCCGGCGACAAGAAGGTGCAGCAGCGCGGCGCCTCCAAGGTCGTCCAGCTCGACGACAAGAAGTACGTCGAGCTCGGCCGGGAGAAGACCGACAAGATCTTCACGATCCTGGTGGACTTCGGGGACCAGGTCGACAACACGACCATGTTCGACCCGGACGGCCCGGCCGGCCCCAAGCCGCCGGTCGTCAAGTACGGCGGCACGCCCGGCCCGGCGCACAACACGATCAAGCAGCCGGACCGCACCAAGGACAACTCCACCGCCTGGCAGAAGGACTACAGCCGGGAGCACTTCCAGGACCTGTACTTCGGGACCGGCAAGAACGCCGACGGCACCCAGAAGCACTCCCTGAAGACGTACTACGAGAAGACCTCCTCGGGCCGCTACTCGGTCGACGGCACGGTCACGGACTGGGTCCGCGTCCCGGCCAACGAGGCCCGCTACGGCTCGAACTACTGCGGTGCCACCAACTGCTCCAACGTGATGGACCTGGTCCGCGACGGCGTCAACGCCTGGGCCGCGGACCAGAAGGCCAAGGGCCAGACCACCGAGCAGATCAAGGCGACCCTGGCGCAGTACGACCAGTGGGACCGCAACGACTTCGACAACGACGGCAACTTCAACGAGCCCGACGGCTACATCGACCACTTCCAGATCGTCCACGCGGGCGAGGACGAGTCGGCCGGCGGCGGCGCGCAGGGCACCAACGCCCTGTGGGCGCACCGCTCGTACGCCTACGGCACGGACGCGGGCAAGACCGGCCCGGCGAACAACAAGGCCGGCGGCACGCAGATCGGCGACACCGGCATCTGGGTCGGCGACTACACGATGCAGCCGGAGAACGGCGGCCTCGGCGTCTTCGCCCACGAGTACGGCCACGACCTCGGTCTGCCGGACCTCTACGACACCACGAACCAGGCCGAGAACTCGGTCGGCTTCTGGTCCCTGATGTCGGCCGGCTCCTGGCTGGGCACCGGCAAGGACTCGATCGGCGACATGCCGGGCGACATGACCGCCTGGGACAAGCTCCAGCTGGGCTGGCTGAACTACGACACGGCCAAGGCCGCGACGAACTCGACCACCAAGCTGGGCGTCTCGGAGTACAACACCAAGGACAAGCAGGCGCTCGTCGTCGAGCTGCCGAAGAAGCCCGTCACCACCACCATCGTGAAGCCCGCCGAGGGCACCAAGCAGTGGTGGAGCGGGATGGGTGACAACCTCAACAACACCCTGACCCGCCCGGTCGACCTGACCGGCAAGTCCAAGGCCTCCCTGGACCTGTCCGGCTGGTGGGACATCGAGCTGGACTACGACTTCCTGTACGCCGAGGCCTCCACGGACGGCGGCGCCACCTGGACCGCGCTCGACGGCACCGCCGACGGCAAGCCGATCAGCCGCGACCCCAGCGACAAGCCGGCCCTGACCGACGTGTCGGGCGCGTACAAGAAGCTCTCGTACAACCTGGACGGCTTCGCGGGCAAGAAGATCGACGTCCGCTTCCGCTACCAGACGGACGGCGGCGCGGGCGGCAAGGGCTTCACCGCCGACGCGATCACCGTGAACGCCGACGGCTCCGCGCTCTTCACCGACGGCGCCGAGGGCGACGACAACGGCTGGACCTCGAAGAACTTCTCCCGCATCGGCGAGTCGTTCACCAAGGACTACCCGCAGTACTACATCGCCGAGAACCGCCAGTTCGTGTCGTACGACGAGACCCTCAAGGTCGGCCCGTACAACTTCGGCTTCGCCAAGTCCCGCCCGAGCTGGGTCGAGCACTACGCGTACACGCCGGGTCTGCTCATCTGGCTGTGGGACCTGTCCCAGAAGGACAACAACGTCTCGGTCCACCCGGGCCAGGGCCAGATCCTGCCGATCGACTCCCACGCCAAGCCGCTGAAGTGGGCGGACGGCACGCTGATGCGCAACAAGATCACGCCGTTCGACGCGACCTTCAGCTTCTACCCGACGAACGCGCTCACCCTGCACAAGGCCGACGTGGCGACCACGATCCGCCCGCAGGCCGGTGTGCCGCTGTTCGACGACCACCGGGGCACCTACTGGTACAAGGAGAACCCCACGGGAAGCGTGCAGGTTCCTGACACCAACACCCGGATCTCCATCGTCCAGCAGCCCAAGGACGGCTCGACGATCACCGTGAAGGTTGGTCCGTCGACCAAGTAGTTTTAAAAACCGCAGGTCAAACCATGATCGGCCGTCGCCCTCTAGCGGGCGGCGGCCGATCGTGTTTAGGTGCGTCCTACGAGTCCTTATTGACACGACGTCTTGCGGGGGAGCGGTACGCCATGCCTGGCGGAGGTTTCAGCAAGCTGCCGAACGGCAGCGTCGTCGTCGCGCTCACCTTGCCCAGCCCCGCCGGGGACGGCCGCAAGGTGCGCGTGCTCGTCCACGCGGCCAACCGGGCCCGCGCCCTGACCAGGCTGCGGAACCTGGGCCTGCGCGCGGTCTATCTGCGCGGCAACACCGAGCCGCCCACACCGGACGAGATCACGGCGGTCCTGCACCACCCGGACGGCCTCCTGTGGCGCACGGCGCCACAACCGGAGGCCGAGGAGCTCTGGCACCCGATACGGGCGCTGCTGCGGCCGTAGGGCGCTTTCAGGGGCGCGGGGCTGTATCTATTTGCGGCTCCGCCGCGTGGGCGCGACCAGCCGACGGCGGCCCGCACTCGACCGACAAAGCGACCCGCGGTCAAACAACCGGCTTGCCCGACAGCTCCGCGCCGGCGGCTCGCAGCTCCTCGATCGCCCGGGCGGTCGTCTCCTCGGAGACACCGGCGGTCAGATCGAGCAGGACGTGCGTCGCGAAGCCCGCCCGCACCGCGTCCAGCGCCGTCGCCCGCACGCAGTGGTCGGTCGCGATGCCGACCACGTCGACCTCGGTGACGTCCCGGTCCCGCAGCCAGTTCGCCAGCCACACCCCGTTCTCGTCCCGTCCCTCGAAGCCGCTGTACGCGGCCGCGTGGGCGCCCTTGTCGAAGACGGCGTCTATGGCCCCGCAGGCGACCGCCGGGGCGAAGTTCGGGTGGAAGCCCACCCCCTCCGTCCCGGCCACGCAGTGCACCGGCCAGGAGTCCACGAAGTCCGGCTTCGGCGAGAAGTGCGGACCCGGGTCGATGTGGTGGTCGCGGGTGGCCACCACATGGCGGTACACGGACCCGGCGGCCTGGCCGATCAGGTCGGTGATGGCAGCGGCGACGTCGGAGCCACCCGTGACCGCGAGGCTGCCGCCCTCGCAGAAGTCGTTCTGAACGTCCACGACGATCAACGCGCGGTGCATGTCGGCTGTCCTTCGGTCAGGGGGCTGTTCTACGAGCGTAGAGATTCCAACCCGGGTACGGCAGGGGGCAATTGGGGTGCAAAGGCCCCCAGGTGCGGCATCACGCGTACTCCGTGGGCAGCACGGGCTCGCCCCGCGACAGCTGGATCGCGGACATCGGCAGCGCTGCGCGCGCCGCGATGTGCCGCTCCCGGGCGGTGTCCAGCGGCTCGCGGGCCACCACCGCGCCCCCCTTGACCAGCTCGACCAGCAGCTGCCGGTCGGCCAGCTCGGACGGGACGGGGCCGGTGCCGACGACCTCGGCCTCGGCGATCCCGTCGGCGTCGGCGCGCCGGGCGGCCCACTTGCGGCCGCCGATCGACGTCTTGCCGCCCATCGACTTCTTCGCCACCGGCACCAGCGGCGCCTTCGGGTCCGCGCTCTGCGCGCGGGCGACCAGCTTGTAGACCATGGAGCAGGTGGGGTGCCCGCTGCCGGTGACCAGCTGGGTGCCGACGCCGTACGCGTCCACGGGCGCGGCCGCCAGCGAGGCGATGGCGTACTCGTCGAGGTCCGAGGTCACCACGATCTTCGTGTTCGTCGCACCCAGCTCGTCGAGCTGCTGGCGCACCCGGTGGGCGACGAGCAGCAGGTCCCCGGAGTCGATCCGGACCGCGCCGAGCTCGGGGCCCGCGATCTCCACGGCGGTACGGACCGCCTCGGCCACGTCGTAGGTGTCCACCAGCAGGGTGGTGCCCCGGCCCAGCGAGTCCACCTGGGCCCGGAAGGCGTCCCGCTCGCTGTCGTGGAGCAGGGTGAAGGCGTGCGCGCTGGTGCCGACGGTGGGGATGCCGTACCGGAACCCGGCGGCCAGGTCCGAGGTGGTGGTGAAGCCGCCCACGTACGCGGCCCGGGCCGAGGCCACCGCGGCCAGCTCGTGGGTGCGCCGGGCGCCCATCTCGATCAGCGGCCGGCCGGCCGCGGCGGCGGACATCCGGGACGCGGCGGCGGCGATCGCCGAGTCGTGGTTGAGGATCGACAGGATCACGGTCTCCAGGAGCACGCACTCCGCGAAGGAGCCCTCGACCCGCAGGACCGGCGAGCCGGGGAAGTAGACCTCGCCCTCGGGGTAGCCCCAGATGTCGCCCGAGAAGCGGTAGGAGGCCAGCCACTGGAGGGTCGGCTCGTCGACGATCTGGCGCTCGCGCAGGAAGCCGAGGACGCCCGCGTCGAAGCGGAAGTTCTCCACCGCGTCCAGGACCCGGCCGGTCCCGGCCACCACGCCGTAGCGGCGTCCGTCCGGCAGCCGCCGGGTGAAGACCTCGAAGACCGACCGCCGGTCGGCCGTCCCGGCGCGCAGCGCCGCCTGGAGCATGGTCAGCTCGTACTGGTCCGTGAAGAGCGCGGTCGACGGCACGTCCACCGGCAGCCCAAGGTCCGCAGGGTTCATAGCTCGGATGCTACCCCTCTTCGCGTCAGAGTGACGATTTCGGGGGCCCGTTTGTGCGACTGCGGTCCCCGAGTGGCAGCATGGGCTAAGTGAGGCTGTGCTATCCGGGGGACAACCCCCGGACCCCCGGCAGAGAAGACGAAGGTCGTCCAGAGACGTGAGTGTTGCCCCGGTCGAGATCGAACGGCCAGAGTCGGCGGAAGAGACCTTCGCCGTCCCCGAACCCGATGTGCCGTGGGTGACGCTCGTCCACAACGACCCGGTCAACCTGATGAGCTACGTCCAGTACGTCTTCCAGAGCTACTTCGGCTACCCCAAGGACAAGGCCCGCAAGCTGATGCTCGATGTGCACCACAAGGGCCGGGCGGTGGTCTCCAGCGGCAGCCGCGAGGAGATGGAGCGCGACGTGCAGGCCATGCACGGCTACGGGCTGTGGGCCACGCTCACCCAGGACCGCGGCTGATGGCCGGGTACTTCGAGGCGCTGCCCGGCGGCGGCGCGGCCGTCGCGCTCGACGAGGTCGAGATCGCCATCCTGCGCTCCCTTTCCGTACAGCTCCTTGAGCTGATCGGCCCCGGCGACGAGCCGATGGAGGGCGAGGACCCGCTGGCCGCGCTCTTCGCCGAGGGTCCCAGCGAGCCGCCCGCCGACCCGGCGCTCGCCCGGCTCTTCCCGGACGCGTACGACAGCGGCGAGAGCGACGAACTGCGCGCCTCGGCCGCCGAGTTCCGCCGCTTCACCGAGAACGACCTGCGCGCCCGCAAGCGCGACGACGCGCTCGCCGTGGTGCGCGCCCTCGACGCGCTCACCCCGCAGGGCGACGGCGGGGCGGTCCTCAAGCTGACCGCCGACGACTCCCGGCGCTGGCTGGGCGCGCTCAACGACCTGCGCCTGACCATCGGGACCCGCCTTGAGGTCTCCGACGAGGACGACGGCGGCGAGCTGTACCGGCTGCCGGACGACGACCCGCGCAAGCCGATGGTCATGGCGTACCTCTGGCTCGGCGGGCTCCAGGAGACGCTCGTCGAGACGCTGATGGCCTGACCGCGCCCCTCGCGTGGCCGGAGACGGCTGTTTTCGCTCTGTTCGCTCAGCGGACGCTCAAATCCGCATAACGATCCGATTACCGCAACGGCATGGTTTGCGGTTTCATGCGCGCTTTGTCCGGTTCTCCTTGTGGCGTGCGCCACAGTCGCCCCAGTGGATCACCCGTAAAGACGTGATAAATCTTCACGACCACCCGGGGACGCCACCCATGTTCCCGGGGGCGCTTCGGCCGGCTGATCGCCGGTGGCACTCCATCCACATCCGGGGGGATCAGGACCTGATCCGCGGCTTCGCTCAGCGAGGCGGGCGGGTCAGCATGGAGAAAGGCGCACCACCATGACCTCAGCGCAGGTCGACAAGCAGGACGACCGCTCCGGCAATGAGGCCGTGGGGACCGCCCACGGCGCAGCCGAGGGCGAGGGATACCAGCGGGGCCTCGGCGCCCGCCAGATCCAGATGATCGCGATCGGCGGAGCCATCGGCACCGGGCTCTTCCTCGGCGCGGGCAAGGCCATCTCGAAGGCCGGCCCCAGCCTCATCCTGGCCTATGCCATCGCGGGCCTGGTCATCTTCTTCATCATGCGGGCGCTGGGCGAGCTGCTCATGTACCGCCCGGTCTCGGGCTCCTTCTCGGAGTACGCCCGTGAGTTCGTCGGCCCGTTCTGGGGCTTCGTCACCGGCTGGACGTACTGGCTCTTCTGGGTCGTCACCGGCATCACCGAGGTCACCGCGGCCGCCCAGTACATGGCCTTCTGGACGCACAACGACGTCCCGCAATGGCTGTACGCGCTGGTCTTCACGCTCATCCTGTACGCGGTGAACCTGATCTCGGTGAAGCTCTTCGGTGAGCTGGAGTTCTGGTTCTCCATGGTCAAGGTGACGGCCATCGTCGGCATGATCCTGATCTGCGCCGGCATCCTCACCGTCGGCTTCTCGGACGCGGCCGACACCGCCACCGTCGCCAACCTCTGGAACGACGGCGGGTTCTTCCCCAAGGGCATCGGCGGCACGCTGATGACCCTGCAGATCGTGATGTTCGCCTTCCTCGCCGTCGAGCTGGTCGGTGTCACCGCGGGCGAGTCCAAGGACCCCGAGAAGACGCTCCCCAAGGCCATCAACACCGTGCCGTGGCGCATCGCCGTCTTCTACATCGGCGCCCTGATCATGATCCTCTCCGTCGTCCCGTGGCACGAGTTCCAGCCGGGCGTCAGCCCCTTCGTCGCGGCCTTCGAGAAGATGGGCCTCGGCGTCGGCGCCGCCATCGTCAACTTCGTGGTCCTGACGGCCGCGCTGTCCTCCTGCAACTCGGGCATGTACTCCACCGGCCGCATGCTGCGCGACCTCGCGCTCAACGGCCAGGGCCCGAAGGTCTTCACCCGGCTGACCAAGAGCGGCACCCCGCTGATCGGCACCACGGTCTCGGCCGCGCTGATGCTGGTGGGCGTCTGGATCAACTACAAGGCGCCGGGCAAGGCCTTCGACTACGTCGTCTCCTTCGCCACCATCTCCGGCATGTGGGCCTGGATCATGATCCTGGTCTGCCAGATCCGCTACCGCGCCAAGGCCGACCGCGGCGAGCTGCCCCAGTCCACCTTCCGGGCCCCGGGCGCCCCGTTCACCAGCTGGTTCGCGCTGCTGTTCATCTTCATGGTCATCGTGATGATGGGCGTCGACAAGGACTCGCGGGTCTCCCTGTACTGCGCCCCGCTGTGGGGCCTGATCCTGGGCGTCTCCTACCTGGTCCTCAAGGCGCGTAACCCGGACAACAAGGCGTTCGCCAAGCGCTCGTAACGCCTGGAGAGCCTCCGGTTCTCACCATTCGGGCCGTCCCGTACCACTCCTCGGTACGGGACGGCCCGTCTGTTTATCCTTGCGCTCATGCTGACCCTGACCCAGGCCCTGTACGACCAGATCGTCGCGCACGCCCGCGCCGACCACCCCGACGAGGCGTGCGGCGTGGTCGCCGGCCCGGCCGGCACCGGCCGCCCCGAGCGGTTCGTCCCGATGCTGAACGCGGCCCGCTCGCCCACGTTCTACGAGTTCGACTCGCAGGACCTGCTGAAGCTCTACCGCGAGATGGACGACCGCGACGAGGAGCCGGTGATCGTCTACCACTCCCACACGGCGACCGAGGCGTACCCGTCCCGCACCGACGTGACGTACGCGAACGAGCCCGGCGCCCACTACGTCCTGGTCTCGACGGCGGACACCGACGGCCTCGGCGACTTCCAGTTCCGCTCGTACCGGATCGTGGACGGCGAGATCGAGGAGGAAGAGGTCAAGGTGGTGCAGGCGTACTGAGCCGGACGCGGCCCACTCGGCTTGTGCGCCCGCATCCTGAGAGGAATGCGTCCGCCATCTGAGATCACATTCCGGGAAGCGGACCGGGAATCGATACGATGACCGCATGGTTCCCCACGACGTGAGCGAAGAGAAGCCCAGCAGCCCGCTGCTCGTGGCCCGCCTGCACGTCGACCTGTGCCGACTGGCGAGCGCGATGTGTCAGCGCCCCACCGCCGTCTGAGCCGCGGCCGCACGCGAACGACCGGTACCTCCGTACCGCGGCAGTACCCGCGCGAAGCCGCGCGCGACGCCTTCCTCTCCCCCTTCTCTCCTTCCGACTGGAGCCCACGCCATGGCCATCGAGGTCCGCATCCCGACCATCCTCCGCACCTACACCGGCGGCGCCAAGGCCGTCGAGGGCAGTGGCGCGACCATCGACGAGCTCTTCAAGGACCTGGAGACCCGGCACAGCGGCATCCGCGAGCGCCTGGTCGACGAGGCCGCCGGCGGCGAGCTGCGCCGCTTCGTGAACGTCTACCTCAACGACGAGGACGTCCGCTTCCTGGCGGGCATCACCACCGAGCTGTCCGACGGCGACAGCGTGACGATCCTGCCGGCCGTGGCCGGCGGCATGGTCTGAGGCTGATCGCCGTCATGCGCTACGACTCCGCGCTGGCCGCCGTCGGCAACACGCCGCTGGTCCGCCTCCCCACACTCTCGCCCTCGGACGACGTCCGCATCTGGGCGAAGCTGGAGGACCGCAACCCGACCGGCTCGGTCAAGGACCGCCCCGCGCTCCACATGATCGAACAGGCCGAGAAGGCGGGCCGGTTGACGCCCGGCTGCACCATCCTGGAGCCGACCAGCGGAAACACCGGCATCTCGCTGGCCATGGCGGCGAAGCTCAAGGGCTACCGGATCGTCTGCGTGATGCCCGAGAACACCTCCCAGGAGCGCCGCGACCTGCTGAAGATGTGGGGCGCGGAGATCGTGCCGTCCCCGGCGGCGGGCGGCTCCAACACGGCGGTACGGGTGGCGAAGGAGCTGGCCGCCGAGAACCCGTCCTGGGTGATGCTGTACCAGTACGGCAACCCGGACAACGCGGGCGCGCACTACGCCACGACGGGCCCGGAGATCCTCGCCGACCTCCCGTCCATCACCCACTTCGTGGCGGGCCTCGGCACGACGGGCACGCTCATGGGCGTGGGCCGCTATCTGCGCGAGCGGGTGCCCGGCGTCCAGATCGTGGCGGCCGAGCCGCGCTACGACGACCTGGTGTACGGCCTGCGCAACCTGGACGAGGGCTTCGTCCCCGAGCTGTACGACGCGTCGGTCCTGACCAGCCGCTTCTCCGTCGGCTCGGCGGACGCGGTGACCCGCACCCGCGAACTCCTCAAGGAGGAGGGCATCTTCGCGGGCGTCTCCACCGGCGCGGCCCTCCACGCGGCGATCGGCGTGGGCCGCAAGGCGGTAAAGGCGGGCGAGTCGGCCGACATCGTCTTCGTGGTGGCGGACGGCGGCTGGAAGTACCTGTCGACGGGCGTGTACACGGCCGAGACAACAGAGGAAGCAATCGAAACGCTGCAGGGGCAGCTCTGGGCGTGACGGGCGCCCCGGAGGGGCGCTTCCAGGGGTGGGGTGGGGGTCATCCCGCCAGGTAACGGACCTGGTCCCACACCGTAGGGTCCACCACCCCCACCCGGCGGCGGAACTCCCAGACCCCCACATCCCGCAGCTCATCCGTCTCCAGGAAGCTCGGACGGCCCCGCGCGTCCCCCACCGTCCCCGGCGGCAGCGGAATCACCCCGGCCTGCTCCTCGTGGAACTTGCTGGTGATCTTCGCGACCAGCACGCTGTCCCCCCGTACCGACAGCACCAGACAGGGCCGGTCCTTCGAGCCGGGCCCGTCCTCGTACGGCACATCGGCCCACCAGATCTCACCCGGCACCGGCCGGCGCCCCCGCACCCCCGGCCGCCCGGGCGGCCGTACGCGCCCCCCGGGGCGGGACGGGCGCGGGCGGGCGCGCCCCCGCCCGTCGACCACCGCGGCCCCCAGCGCGACCACCACCACGGCGATCACCGCGAGCCACCAGGACGTGTCCATACCGCAGACGTTACCCGGCGGCCCGCCCCCCGCGCGCGCTCCGTCCGCACTCCGCCCGAACCGGTGACAGCGCAGGTGAGTTCCCCCACAACGGCCCGCCACTGAGGAGCGACCGGCAGTGCGGCGCCTTACGCTCGACGGACCGCACGACCTCCCGCCGCCCTCCCCGTTCCCTTGCCGCTCCCGGAGGTTCACGCTCCATGAAGCTCACCGTCGTCGGCTGCTCCGGGTCGTTCCCGTCCGCGGAATCGGCCTGTTCGAGCTACCTCGTCGAGGCCGACGGCTTCCGGCTGCTCCTCGACATGGGCAACGGCGCCCTGGGCGAGCTGCAGCGCCACATCGGTCTCTACGACCTCGACGCGATCTTCCTCAGCCATCTGCACGCCGACCACTGCATCGACATGTGCGGCTACTTCGTGGCCCGCTACTACCGGCACGAGGGCGGCCGCTGCGCCCCCATGCCGGTGTACGCGCCGGAGGGCGCCGAGCAGCGCCTCACCACGGCGTACGCGGACACGCCGTCCAGCTCCTCCATGAGCGAGGTGTTCGACTTCCACACCCTGAAGTCCGGCTCGTTCGACATCGGCCCGTTCGCGGTCCGCACCGAGCGGGTCTGCCACCCCGTCGAGGCGTACGGCATCCGCATCGAGCACGGCGGCGCGTCCCTCACGTACTCGGGCGACACGGGTGTCTGCGAGGCGCTGCACGAGCTGGCCGAGGGCACGGACCTGTTCCTGTGCGAGGCGTCCTTCACGCACGGCAAGGAGGACATCCCGGCCCTCCACCTCAACGGCCGCGAGGCCGGCGAGCACGCCGCCCGGGCCGGCGCGGGCCGTCTGGTCCTGACCCACATCCCCCCGTGGACGGACGGCGACGTCAACCTGGCGGACGCCCGTGGGGCGTACACGGGTCCGGTGGAGCTGGCGGCGCCCGGGGCGGTCTACGAGGTCTGATCGTTCCCGTACGCGCGTACGGGAAAGGGCCCCCGCACCGAGTGGTGCGAGGGCCCTTTCCGTAATCCGTGACCCGTAAGGCCTACGCCTTCGTCAGGTCCTCGATCTCCTCCTCGGGCTCACGGCCCGGGGTGGTGAGGTTGAACTTCGTGATCGCGAAGCGGAAGACGAAGTAGTAGATCGCGGCGAAGACGAGGCCGATCGGGATGATCATCCACGGCTTGGTCGCGAGGTTCCAGTTCAGGATGTAGTCGATCGCACCGGCCGAGAAGCTGAAGCCGTGGTGCACGCCGAGGGCCCAGGTGACGGCCATCGAGACGGCGGTCAGGACCGCGTGGATCACGTACAGGACCGGCGCGATGAACATGAACGCGAACTCGATCGGCTCGGTGATGCCGGTGACGAACGAGGTCAGCGCGAGCGAGATCATCATGCCGCCGACGGCCTTGCGGCGCTCGGGGCGGGCGCAGTGCGTGATCGCCAGGGCGGCGGCCGGCAGCGCGAACATCATGATCGGGAAGAAGCCGGACATGAACTGGCCGGCGGTCGGGTCGCCGTGGAAGAAGCGCGGCAGGTCGCCGTGCCACATGGTGCCCGTGGAGTCCTTGAAGTCGCCGATCTCCTGCCAGGCGACCGTGTTCACGAACTGGTGCATGCCGATGGGCAGCAGCGCGCGGTTGACGACACCGAAGATGCCCGCGCCGGCGGCGCCGAGACCGGTCATCCACTCGCCGAAGTTGGTGATGACGTCACCGATCGGCTCCCAGACCAGACCGAACAGGACACCCATCGCGGTGCCGACGAAGGCCATGATGATCGGGACGAGACGGCGGCCGTTGAAGAAGCCGAGCCAGTCGACCAGCTTGGTGCGGTGGTACTTCTGCCAGATCACCGCGGCCAGCAGGCCCATGATGATGCCGCCGAAGACCTTGGGGTCGTTGTACGTCGCGGCGACGTCGACGCCCTTGTTCGCGGTGGTGTTGACCACGGCGTCGGTCACCGGGAACGCGGTGAGCACGTTCTTGTAGACCAGGAAGCCGACGAGCGCGGCGAGCGCGGTGGAGCCGTCGGCCTTCTTCGCGAAGCCGATCGCGATACCGACGCAGAACAGCAGCGGCAGGTTGGCGAAGACCGCGTCACCGGCGGTCGCGAAGACCTTGGCGACCTTGTCCCAGCCGAGGCCGTCCTTGCCGAAGACATCGTCCTGACCGAGGCGGAGCAGAATGCCCGCGGCCGGCAGCACGGCGATCGGCAGCTGCAGGCTGCGACCGACCTTCTGCAGACCCTGGAACAGGCCGGCACCCCGCTTCTTCGCGGGCGCCGCCGTAGCGGTTGCCGTACTCATCAACTTCCTCCAGTTGGCAAGGCGCCGCCCGGGGACATGGAAAATGACGGGGGGACGGCGGCGTCTCAGGGGGGAACGCGGTTGAGCCCGCGTGGTCTACACCATTGAGTGGTGTAGACCAGTTGTAGCACGGTGAGGGTTAGATAAGGAACCTGCAATTTCTGTGTGCTGAGCCACGCATTCCGGCATGACGGACAAAGGCCCCGGACCCTGGGGTCCGAGGCCTCTGCCGTACAGCCGCTTGGTTATCCCGCCGTTATTACTTCGTGTTCTCCCGCTCGATCTCCTCTTCCAGCTCCTCCGGCTCGCGGCCGGGGGTGGGGAGGTCGAACTTGGTGATCGCGAACCGGAAGATCGCGTAATAGACGGCGGCGAAGACGAGTCCGATCGGAATGATCAGCCAGGGTTTCGTCGCCAGGTTCCAGTTGATGACGTAGTCGATCAGCCCGGCCGAGAAGCTGAAGCCGTCCTTGACGCCCAGCGCCCAGCTCACCGCCATCGACACACCGGTCAGGATCGCGTGGATCGCGTACAGCAGCGGGGCGATGAAGAGGAACGAGTACTCGATCGGCTCGGTGATGCCGGTGACGAACGACGTCAGGCCGACCGACAGCATCAGACCGCCCACCTGCTTGCGGCGGTGCGGCTTGGCGCAGTGCGTGATCGCCAGCGCGGCCGCGGGCAGCGCGAACATCATGATCGGGAAGAACCCGGTGGTGAACTGGCCCGCGTCCTTGTCGCCCGCCAGGAACATGCTGATGTCGCCGTGCACCACGGTCCCGTCCGGCTTGGTGAAGCTGCCGAACTGGAACCAGATGGGCACGTTCAGGAACTGGTGCAGACCGATGACGAGCAGCGCGCGGTTGGCGACGCCGAAGATGCCCGCACCCCACGCGTCCAGACCCACCAGCCAGTCGCTGAAGCTCTCCAGGGCGTCGCCGATCGGCGGCCAGACCCACAGGCAGAGCGCGGCGAACGCGATGGCCACGAACGACATGATGATCGGGACGAGCCGGCGGCCGTTGAAGAAGCCCAACCAGTCGACCAGCTTGACCCGGTGGTAGCGCTGCCAGAACCAGGCGGCGAGCAGGCCCATGACGATGCCGCCGAAGACCCCGGGATTCTGGTACGTGAAGGCCCCGACGCTTCCGTCGGCGGCCTGGCAGCCCACCGCGACCGCCTTGGCCCCCTTGGCGCAGTCCTTGGGGAACTGGTGCAGCACGTTGTAGTAGACGAGGAATCCGGCCACGGCCGCGAGCGCGGTGGAGCCGTCCGCCTTCTTGGCCATGCCGATGGCCACGCCGATGCAGAACAGCAGCGGGAGCCCGATGTTGGGGTCGAGCAGCGCGCCGCCCGCACCCGCCATGACCTTGGCGACGTCGGTCCAGCCGAGGCCGTCCTTGCCGAAGACGTCGGGCTGGCCGAGCCGGTTGAGGATGCCGGCCGCCGGCAGGACGGCGATCGGCAGTTGGAGGCTGCGGCCCATCTTCTGGAGGTTCTGGAACGCACCGCTCCACCACTTCGGCCCGTCCACCGCCGCGCTGTCCGCGCTCATCGGCGACCCTCCGTCCCGTACGTCCCGCCGGAACAAGCCAGTTCCGGGATGCGTTGCACACTGGTGTAGACCAGTTGCGGTATCGTCCGGAGCCTGGCCGCACGGGCGCGGTACCGGTGATCGCCATCCTTGGCCAGCGCGCGGACGCTCGCTCGCGTAACTGGGCCAAACGTGCGTTACGGTGACAAAGCGGAACTGCGGTCGGACGGACCTGCGGTGCGCCGCCACAGCGTTCTTTGAAAGAACAGGGAGACAGACATGGCCAGCAAGGCTGAGAAGATCGTCGCCGGGCTCGGCGGTATCGAGAACATCGAAGAGGTCGAGGGCTGCATCACCCGCCTCCGCACCGAGGTCATCGACCCGAGCAAGGTCGACGAGGCCGCGCTGAAGGCCGCCGGCGCGCACGGCGTCGTCAAGATGGGCACCGCGATCCAGGTCGTCATCGGCACGGACGCGGACCCGATCGCGGCGGACATCGAAGACATGATGTGAGCGACGCGAGTCGCTGAGAGGGGCCCCTTCCGGGACGGGAGGGGCCCTTTTCGCGTGCGGACCGGTGGCGGGCTGGTCGCGCAGTTCCCCGCGCCCCTTAGATGCGCCCCTGCGGGGCGCTCCAGGGGATTGCCGCGCAGCGGCATTTTTAGGGGCGCGGGGAACTGCGCGACCAGCCATCCACGGTCCGCAGACGACCGAGGGGGTTTCCAGGGCGAAGCCCGGAACGGGGGCATGGGAGCGAAGCCCCGGAAGGGGGGCCGGGGGGGGCATGCCCCCAGGAGCGAGACGCCCACGAGCTACGCTCGGGGCATGTCTCGTATCGACGGCCGCACCCCCGACCAGCTCCGCCCCGTCACCATCGAACGCGGATGGAGCAAGCACGCCGAGGGCTCCGTCCTCATCTCCTTCGGCGACACCAAAGTCTTCTGCACCGCCTCCGTCACCGAAGGCGTCCCCCGCTGGCGCAAGGGCAGCGGCGAAGGCTGGGTGACCGCCGAGTACTCGATGCTGCCGCGCTCCACCAACACCCGCGGCGACCGCGAATCCGTACGCGGCAAGATCGGCGGCCGCACCCACGAGATCAGCCGCCTCATCGGCCGCAGCCTCCGCGCCGTCATCGACTACAAGGCCCTCGGCGAGAACACCATCGTCCTCGACTGCGACGTCCTCCAGGCCGACGGCGGCACCCGCACCGCCGCCATCACCGGCGCCTACGTCGCCCTCGCCGACGCCGTCAGCTGGGCCCAGAACAAGAAGCTCGTCAAGGCCAACCGCCAGCCGCTCACCGGAACCGTCGCCGCCGTCTCCGTCGGCATCGTCGACGGCGCCCCCCTCCTCGACCTCTGCTACGAGGAGGACGTCCGCGCCGAGACCGACATGAACGTCGTCTGCACCGGCGACGGCCGCTTCGTCGAGGTCCAGGGCACGGCCGAGGCCGAGCCGTTCGACCGCAAGGAGCTCAACGCCCTCCTCGACCTCGCCACCGGCGGCTGCGCGGACCTCGCCGCCCTCCAGGTAGAGGCACTGGGCCGCACGCTGGGCGAGTAAAGAGGCAGCGGCAAGTAAAGAGGCAACCAAGAGGGCCGCTCCCGGCGTCCCTACCGACACGGGCGTACGGGCCGAACCGTACGCCCGTCCGTACACCTGGGAGGACCCGCCCATGCGCCGCAGCCGCCGCCGCGCCCTCGCACTCGCCGCCGTCACCGCGACGCTCGCCCTGCCCGCCGCCGTCGGCTGCAGCGCGGTCAGCAAGGCGCTGGACTGCGTCCAGACAGCCGACGCGATCGCCTCCAGCGTGGACGACCTGGGCCGCGCGGTGTCGAACGCCACCGACAACCCGGCACAGGCGGACCAGGCGCTCAACGACATCGACAAGAACCTGACGTCGCTGAAGAACAAGACAGACAACGCCGACCTCTCCAAGGCGGTCGACAACCTCAACAAGGCCGTCACCAACGTCCGTTCGGCGATCAAGAACGGCGACAACACGCCGGACATCAGCCCCGTCAAGGACGCGGCGAAGGAAGTCGGCAAGGTCTGCACACCGTGACACCGGGCGCGCCCCCGATACTGGGGGCATGACCCGCCTGATCCTCGCCACCCGCAACGCCGGCAAAATCACCGAACTCCGCGCGATCCTCGCGGACGCCGGACTGCCCCACGAACTGGTCGGCGCCGACGCGTACCCCGAGATCCCCGACGTCAAGGAAACCGGCGTCACCTTCGCCGAGAACGCACTCCTCAAGGCACACGCCCTGGCGCAGGCCACCGGCCTGCCCGCCGTCGCGGACGACTCGGGCCTGTGCGTGGACGTACTCAACGGCGCCCCCGGCATCTTCTCCGCCCGCTGGTCCGGCACCCACGGCGACGACAAGGCCAACCTGAACCTGCTCCTGGCCCAGCTCTCGGACATCGCGGACACCCACCGAGGCGCCCACTTCGCCTGCGCGGCGGCCCTGGCCCTCCCCGACGGCACGGAACGAGTGGTAGAGGGCCACCTCCTGGGCACCCTCCGCCACGAGCCCACGGGCACAGGCGGCTTCGGCTACGACCCGATCCTCCAGCCGAAGGACGAGACGCGCACATGCGCGGAGCTGACGGCGGACGAAAAGAACGCGATCAGCCACCGGGGGAAGGCGTTCCGGGCGCTGGTGCCGGTGGTGCGGGAGCTGTTGGGCTGAGGGGTGGTACGCCGAAGGGCCGCCTCATCGAGGCGGCCCTCCACGGGTGCGGCCGGTGGGATTCGAACCCACACGGGATTTCTCCCACTGCGATCTAAACGCAGCTCGGCTGCCAGTTACGACACGGCCGCTCAACCCGGTCATGGTGCTCGACCGGCGGCGTTCAGTGTACGGCGAGGGCGAGTCATCCGGCGAGACGTGGTCTCCCTTTGCGGCGGCACCACGTTTCCGTCGCCGCATGACAGTTGGGGCACAGGTACCGCAGGTTTTCTTGGCGGTTGTCGTGCCAGTCTCCGTTGACGTGGTCGATCTGCAAGGTGATCCGGCGTCCCTGCCACTCTCCGGTGTTGCCGCATCCCACGCACGCATACGGAACCCCCCTCTCGGCGAGGGCTCGGTGCAGCTGGGTCCTGTTGGTCCGCCCGGCCTGGTCGGGTAGGACGACCAGGACGCGGTGAGCGGTCGGTGCGGGTGCGGGGCGCTCCGGCTGTGCCCAGCTGCGGCGCTTGAAGTGGCTAGTGTCGAGACCGAGGCGCGGCCGCGCGCCGGACGCGCCGGTGATTGGTGTCGTCCACGTCGAGGCCGAGACCACGCATCACGTCGGCGTAACTCGTCGAGTGCCGCACGCTGTCGCGGAGCCTGTCCTCCGGTATCGGCACCCGCCGGTGGGAGAAGTGCCCGATGTCGATGCGCCGCGCGCACAGCATGCGGCTCAGCGTCGCCCGTGAGCGGCTGTCGTCGGGTACGCCAAGCGCGCGGGCCACGCCGCGCACGCTGTCCGAGACAGCCGCTGCCGCGCTCAATTCCTCGGTGGTGAACGGCAGATCAGGATCGGGACGGTCGATGCCGGGGAAGTGGCTGACGTCGATGCCTGCCGCGATGATGCGGCGCCGGATGTGGGACAGCGTCCCGGTGGCCGGGGCGGCGCCGAGCTTCAGCGCCACTTCGCGGAGTGAGGACGAGGAAGCAGCGGCCTCGGCGATGGTGCTGTCCGGGTACTTGCGCCATGGGCTTCGCTTGACGAAGTGGCTTGTGTCGAGCCCGTGACCGGCGACTCTCTCCTGTAGGACACGCCGCTGTCCACCACTGGTTCTGAGACCGAGCCGACGCATGAGGTCCGTCCAGTTGCGAGCCTCGGAGACGGCCGGAGCGAGCCGTTCCTTACTGTAGGGATCTGTTGGATCCGGTGGGGCTCCGCCGTTCTGCGAGGTGGCCCCCACAGGGGGTTCCGGTGTGCTCGGAGCACTCATGTTCCCTCCCGTACCGGCCACGCGTTCGCGGCCTCGTACGGACTAACGACCCGCTAATCGGACAGTCACGTCCGAAATGCGGAACGGCCCGCACCGCTTACCGCGCGGTGCGGGCCGTCGGGGGGCGTCGAGAGGGGCTAGATCCCCAGATCCTTGATGATCTTCGCGACATGCCCCGTCGCCTTGACGTTGTACAGCGCGCGCTCCACCTTGCCCTCCTCGTCCACGATCACTGTGGAGCGGATGACGCCGGTGACCGTCTTGCCGTACAGCTTCTTCTCGCCGTACGCCCCGTACGCCTCCAGGACCTCCTTCGACGGGTCGCCGACAAGGGTGACCTTGAGGGACTCCTTCTCGCGGAACTTCGCGAGCTTCTCCGGCTTGTCGGGGGAGACGCCGATCACGTCGTAGCCCGCGGTGGCCAGGAGGGACAGGTTGTCCGTGAAGTCGCAGGCCTGCTTGGTGCAGCCGGGGGTGAGGGCCGCCGGGTAGAAGTACACGATGACCTTGCGGCCCTTGTGGTCCGCGAGCGAGACCTCGTTGCCGTCCGCGTCGGGCAGGGTGAAGGCGGGGGCGGTGTCGCCGGGGACGAGTCGCTCGCTCATGGGATCTTCCTCCGGAAGGGGCGGGGGTGTGGCCTACTCCAGCAGAGCCTAATGGGGGCCTGTGACAGTGCATCGGCGGCAGAGCTGACAGACTGTCGATGACGGGACACCCCGTACAACACCCCGTACCCCAGCAAACGACGGAGGCGGCGCAGTGTCGGAAGCCAGGACCCCTGCGCAGATCGAGGCGGACATCAGGAGCCGCCGCGAGCAGCTCGCGGTGACGCTCGACGAGATCGGCGTGCGGCTGCACCCGTCGACGATCGCGGGCGACGCGAAGGCGAAGGTCGCCTCGGCCGTGGACCGCACCGCGGGCCGGGCCTTCGTCGCGGTGAACCGGACCGTCTCGGACGTGAAGGCCCAGTTCGTGGGCGAGGACGGCGCGCCCCGCGTCGAGCGCATCGTGCCGGTCGCGCTCCTCGCCGTCGGCCTCGTCGGGCTGCTCGCCATGTCGTCGGCCCGGAAGCGGCGGGACTGACGCCGCAGACCGACCCGGCCCTTCGGCATACGCCGGGGGCCGGGGCAGGTAGGTTCGGTGCGTGAGCGAGAACACCCACGACAAGCTGCCCATCCGGATGCTCCACGACCGCGTGCTGGTCCGGTCCGACACACCCGAGGGCGAACGGCGCTCCGGCGGCGGCATCCTCATTCCGGCGACCGCGGCCGTCGGCAAGCGGTTGGCCTGGGCCGAGGTGGTCGCGGTCGGGCAGAACGTCCGGACCGTGGAGCCGGGCGACCGGGTGCTGTACGACCCCGAGGACCGCGCCGAGGTCGAGGTGCGGGGCATCGCCTACGTACTGATGCGGGAGCGTGATCTGCACGCGGTCGCCTCGGAGCGGGTTTCCGAGGACTCGACCGGGTTGTATCTCTGACCCGCTCCACAGCGACAGATCAAGGGCTGGTGATCGCTGTCACCAGCCCTTTTCGCTGCCCTTTCGCTGCCCTTTGCTATCTTTGAAGCACCCCGACGAGACGCGTCGTACCGGGTTACGACAAGACGACGCACCCCGCGCGTGCGGACGTACGCGCGCGTCACGTCTCTCGGAGGTGCCTGTCATGGCCTGGGTTCTGCTGCTCGTCGCCGGTCTGCTCGAAGTCGGCTGGTCGATCGGGATGAAGTACACCGACGGATTCACCCGGCTGTGGCCCAGCCTCTTCACCGGTGTCGGGATCGTCGCCTCGATGATGCTGCTCTCGCAGGCCGCGAAGACCCTGCCCATCGGTACGGCCTACGGCGTCTGGGTGGGCATCGGTGCGGCCGGTGCGGCGGTGCTCGGCATGGTGGTGCTGGGTGAGCCCGCGACCGCCGCCCGGATCTTCTTCGTCTGTCTGCTGCTGGTGGCCGTGGTCGGCCTCAAGGCCACCTCCGGCCACTAGCGGCGGACCGGGGCTACCCGCGCGGCTGGCGGCGTGGGCGGTTGGCGCCGCCGGCCGTCGTTCCCGTCGTCGTGCCGGCCGTGGTGGCGCCGCCCTCCGTGCCCGCCGTGGTCCCGCCGTTGGTGGTGCCGCCGTCCGTGGTTCCTCCGGTGGTGCCGCCGTCGGTGGTGCCGCCCGTGGTGGTGCCGCCGTTGGTCGGGCCTCCGGTGGTGCCGCCGTTCGTGGTGCCGCCGTTGGTCGTGGCGCCGGTGGTGCCCCCGGTCGTGCCGCCCGTCGTCCCGCCCGTGGTCGTGCCGCCGTTGGTGGTGCCGCCCTGGGTCTGGCCCTGCGTCTGCCCCTGGGTCTGCCCTTGCGTCTGGCCCTGGTCCTGGCCCTCGGTCTGGCCCGGCGGGTTCGGGTTGTTCGGGTTGGGGGCCTGCGTCTCGACCGGCGGCGGCACGGACGCGCCCTCCTGGAGCTGGAGGTCGAAGTCCTGCGGCTCGGTGCCCTTGAGGGCGCCCGCCGTGTACTGCGCCCACACCCGCGCGGGCGGCCCGCCGCCGTTCATCCGGTCCAGCCCCAGCGCCCCGTACAGCGGCTTCTGGGCGCCCGTGTCGGGGTCCTGGCCCATCACGGCGACCACGGTGGCCAGATCGGGCGTGTAGCCCGCGAACCAGGCCGCCTTGTCGTCCTCGGCGGTGCCGGTCTTGCCCGCCGCCGCACGGCCGGAGGCCTGCGCGGCCGTACCGGTGCCGCCCTCCACCACGCTCTGCAGGATCGAGGTGGTGGTGTCGGCGGCCTCGCGGCTGACGGCCTGCTTGTCGTCCTGCGAGGGCAGGTCCACCTTCTCGCCGTCCTTGGTGACGGACTCGACCATCGTGTACGTGCCGTGCTTGCCGTGGTTGGCGAGCGTCGCGTACGCCTCGGTCATGTCCAGCACGGAGGCGGTGGCGGTGCCGAGCGCGATGGACGGCCCGTTGGGCATGTCGGGGGTGCTGGAGGGGATGCCGAGGTCGACGGCGGTCTGACGGACGGTCTTGGGGCCGACGTCGACGGCCATCTGCGCGTACACCGCGTTCACCGAGAGGTCGGTGGCGGACCGGACGGTGATCGGCCCGTACGACTTGTCGTCCTCGTTCGCGGGGTTGTACGGGGTGCCCGACCAGCCCTGTACGAAGCGCTTGTTGGTGCCGTCGTAGATCGTGTTCGGGGTGATGGTGCGCCCGTCCTGCGTCTTGGAGCCGTTCTCGACGGCCGAGGTGAAGACGAAGGGCTTGAACGTCGAGCCGACCTGGTAGTCGCGCCGGGTCGCGTTGTTGACGTACTGCTTGGTGTAGTCGATGCCGCCGTACATCGCGAGCACCTTGCCGCTGTCCGGGTCGATGGAGGCGCCGCCGACGCGGACGTTGCGGTCCACCTTGCGGTCGCCGCTGACCTGCGACATCACCTTGTCGTCGACGGCGGCGACGAACGCGTCCTGCTTGGCCTTCTGGAGCGTGGTGGTGATCCGGTAGCCACCTTTGGCCAGGGTGTTCTCGTCGATGACCTTGTTGCTGGTCAGATAGTCCTTGACGGCTTCGACTACGTAGCCGCGCTGTCCGGCCATCCCGGCGGCGGGCCGCACCTTGCCCGGCATGGGGAAGGTGGTGGCGGCCCGCTCGGCGGGGGTCATCCACTTCTTCTTGACCATGCCGTCGAGCACGTAGTTCCAGCGCGCCACGGCCTTGGCCTTGTTCTCCGGGTGCGCCACCACGTCGTACGCGCTGGGGGCGTTGAGCAGTGAGGCCAGATAGGCGCCCTCGGCGGTGGTGACCTTCTCGATGTCCTTGCCGTAGTAGGCCTGGGCGGCGGCCTGGATGCCGTAGGCGTTGCGGCCGAAGTAGCTGGTGTTGAGGTAGCCCTCCAGGATGTCCGCCTTGCTGACCTCGCGGTTCAGCTTGATCGCGATGAAGAACTCCTTCACCTTGCGGCTGATGGTCTGCTCCTGGCCCAGGTAGTAGTTCTTCACGTACTGCTGGGTGATGGTGGAGCCGGACTGCTTGCCCTTGCCGGTGAGGGTGTTCCAGGCGGCGCGGACCATCGCCTTGGGGTCGACCGCCCGTTCGGAGTAGAAGTCGCGGTCCTCGGCGGCGAGGACGGTGTGCTGGACGGTGAGCGGGATCTGGGCGAGCCGGACGTTCTCGCGGTTGATCTCGCCGTCCCGGGCGAGCTGGCTGCCGTCGGCGTACAGGAAGACGTTGGACTGGGCGGTCGCGGTGGCGTTGGCGGGCGGGATGTGGACGAGCGTGTAGCCGGCGATGAAGCCGCCGATGAGCAGCAGGGCGACGGCGAGGACGGTGCCGAGGACCATCCGCCAGGTGGGGACGAGGCGCCGCCAGCCGGTCCGCTTGGGCCGCTTCTTCTTGCCCTTGCCGGTGCCGTTCTCCTCGCCCTGGCCCGGTGCGCCGTCGCCGGGTGCGGCGGGGGCGTCGGGGCCGGTGGCGCTGAGGTCCCGAGGGGCCCAGCCCTGTTGAGGGGGCCGGGGTGGCTGCTCGTCGTCGCTCATGTCTCTCTCGCCACTGGGCTGTATCGGGTGATTCGCGTTGTACGCCCATATTGCACGCCCGGCCGGGGAAAAGCCGTCGCGGTGGACCGCCGGGCGGTACTAGGGTCGTGCGCTTTGGCGCGCAGGGGTGCGGGCCCTTCATACACGGACCGGACGGGGAGGTGGTGTGATGCGGCTGTACGCGATCGTTGCCGCAGGTGGGTTCCGGCGCCATACGACGTACCGGATCGCCACGGCGGCAGGGGTGTTCACCAACACCGTCTTCGGCGCGATCATGGCGTACACCTATATGGCCCTGTGGAGTGTCCGGCCGGGTTTGGGCGGCTACGACCAGTCCCAGGCGCTGACCTATGTGTGGCTGGGACAGGCCCTGATCATGACGGTCGCCATGATGGGCGGTGGCTTCGAGGACGAGCTCGTCGAACGCATCCGTACGGGTGACATCGCGATCGACCTGTACCGTCCCGCCGACCTCCAACTGTGGTGGCTGGCGGGCGACGTGGGCCGGGCCGCCTTCCATCTGCTCGGGCGCGGGGTGGTGCCGCTGGCGTTCGGCGCGCTCGCCTTCGACCTGGCGCTGCCCGCCGACCCGCGCACCTGGCTGGCGTTCCTGCTCGCGGTCTTCCTCGGCGTCCTGGTCAGCTTCTCGATCCGCTATCTGGTGGCGCTCTCCGCGTTCTGGCTGCTCGACGGGGCGGGTATGGCGCAGATGGCGTGGCTCGGCGGGGTCTTCTTCTCCGGGATGCTGCTGCCGCTCAACGTCTTCCCGGGCGCCCTGGGCGAGGTGGCGCGGGCGCTGCCCTGGTCGTCGCTGCTCCAGATCCCGGCCGACGTCCTGCTCGGCCGCCACACGGGCTGGGGCCTGGTGGGGGCGTACGGCTTCCAGCTCGGCTGGGCCGCGCTGCTGCTCGGCACCGGGCGCCTGCTCCAGGCGGCGGCGACGCGACGGGTGGTGGTGCAGGGTGGCTGAGACGGTGGCCGAGGTGACGGTTCGGCACAGGGACGCGCCCGTCGGGCGACTGCGCGGCGCCGCCGAGGGCGTCCGCGCGTACCGCCTGATCGCCGGCATGTGGATCCGCTCCACGCTGGCCTATCGGGCGTCCTTCCTGATGACGGCGCTCGGCAACTTCCTGGCGACCGGGCTCGACTTCGTGGCGATCCTGCTGATGTTCTCGCACATCGACGCGCTGGGCGGCTACACGCTGCCCGAAGTGGCGTTCCTGTACGGCGCGTCGGGCGCCGCGTTCGGGCTCGCGGACCTGGTGATGGGGTCGATGGACCGGCTCGGGCGCCGGGTGCGCGACGGCACGCTCGACACGCTGCTCGTGCGCCCGGTGCCGGTGCTCGCCCAGGTCGCGGCGGACCGGTTCGCGCTGCGCCGCCTCGGCCGGATCACCCAGGGGCTGCTCGTCCTCGGCTACGCGCTGCTGACACTGGACGTCCACTGGACGCCGCTGCGGGCGCTGATGATCCCGCTGATGCTGCTGAGCGGCGGTGCGATCTTCGCGGCGGTGTTCGTGGCGGGCGGGGCGTTCCAGTTCGTCGCGCAGGACGCCTCCGAGGTGCAGAACTCCTTCACGTACGGGGGAAATCAGATGCTCCAGTACCCGCCGACGGTCTTCGCCAAGGACATGGTGCGCGGGGTGACCTTCGTGGTCCCGCTGGCCTTCGTGAACTGGCTGCCCGCGATGTACGTCCTCGACCGGCCGTACCCGCTGGACCTGCCGCAATGGGTGGCGTTCACGCCCCCGCTGGTGGCGGCGGGCTGCTGCGCGCTGGCGGGGGCCGCGTGGCGGGCGGGCCTGCGGGCGTACCGGAGCACGGGAAGCTGAGGGAGTGAGGCATGACTGACGTGATCCAACTCGACGGAGTCGAGAAGGTCTTCGAGGTGCGCCGCAAGAACGGGCGGCGGCTGCGGCGCGAGCGCAAGCAGGTCAGGGCGGTCGACGGGATCACCTTCTCGGTGCCGCGCGGCGAGATGGTCGGCTACATCGGCCCCAACGGCGCCGGAAAGTCCACCACCATCAAGATGCTGACCGGCATCCTGACCCCCAGCGGCGGCCAGGTGCGCGTGGCGGGCCTCGACCCCTCCCGCGAGCGCACCCGCCTGGCCCGCCGCATCGGCGTGGTCTTCGGCCAGCGCACCACCCTCTGGTGGGACCTGCCGCTGTACGACTCGTACCGCCTGGCCCACCGCATGTACCGCATCCCCGACGACCGCTTCCGCGCGAACCTGGACCGGTGCGTCGAACTCCTCGACCTGGGTGAGCTGTTGGACGTGCCCGTACGCCAGCTGTCGCTGGGCCAGCGGATGCGGGGCGACATCGCGGCGGCCCTGCTGCACGACCCGGAGGTGCTGTACCTGGACGAGCCGACGATCGGCCTGGACGTGGTGAGCAAGGCGAAAGTACGCACCTTCCTGCGGGACTTGAACAAGGAGCGCGGCACTACGGTCCTCCTGACGACCCACGACCTGACCGACATCGAGCAGCTCTGCGAGCGCGTGATGGTGATCGACCACGGCCGTCTGGTGTATGACGGCGCGCTGGCCGGGCTGCACGAGGTCGGGGGCAGCGAGCGCACCCTGGTGGTCGACCTGGAGCGCGAGCTGGCGCCGATCGAGCTCGCGGACGCGCGCGTGGTGAAGGTCGAGGGGCCGCGGCAGTGGCTGGCGTTCCCGGCGTCGGCGTCGGCGGCACCGCTGGTGGCGAAGATCGCGGAGAGGTATCCGCTGGTCGACCTTTCGGTGCGGGAGCCGGACATCGAGTCGGTGATCGCCCGGATGTACGCCGACCGGGGCCTTCATTAGGCTGGCGGTATGACGAGTGAACCTTCGGGGGAGTCGGGGGCGGGTCTCCCCGAGATGCGGGCATCGGACGCGGAACGCGAGCGGGTGGCGGAGGCGCTGCGCGAGGCGGTGGCCGAGGGGCGGCTCGACATGGAGGAGTTCGAGGAGCGCCTGGAGAAGGCGTACAAGGCGCGCACGCACGGGGAGTTGGCGCCGCTGGTACGGGACCTGCCGACGCCGGGGGCGCGTTCTTTGGCACCTTCACCTTCCCCGGAGGCCTCCGGGGTTGTCGACTGGCCGTCGAGGATCGGCGGCGAGGCGACCTCGCGGGGCGCCTTCGCGTTCTGGGGAGGGTTCGGCCGCAAAGGCACGTGGACGATCGGCCGGAAGTTCACCGCGTTCGCGATGTGGGGCGGCGGCGACATCGACCTGCGCGAGGCCCGCTTCGAGTCCGCCGAGACGGTGATCCGCTGCTTCACGATCATGGGCGGTATGGGGGTGACGGTCCCGCCCGAGCTGACGGTGCGGGTTCGGGGCTTCGGTCTGATGGGCGGCTTCGGCGACAAGGCGACGGGCGAGGGCACACCGGGCTCGCCGCGGGTGACGGTGACGGGATTCGCCCTGATGGGCGGCATCGGCGTGGAGCGCAAGCAGCGGAAGGCGGCGAAGCGGGGGCTGGGCGGGACGCCCCGCAAGGAACTGGGCTGAGGGCCCGCGACGGGTTCACCCTTCCCGCGGGAACTCGACGTGCGCGCCGGGAGTCCCTCATGTAGGGACAATTGCGTACGGGGTGGTGCGTGCGCGTGGACGGGCGGAGCGAATGGAACGTACTGATGCGGCCGGGGCGGCGGAGCCCGCGCACCTGCCCCCGTTCTCGTACACGGCGGCGGACGAGGAGAAGCGCCGCGGCGTGCGCCGTATGAAGACAATGGCGACCGGCCTGCTGCTCTTCGTGGCGCTGGTCTTCGCCCTAGCGACCTGGGCGGACCGCTCGGGCGCGGGCTCCTGGGCGGCGTACGTCGCGGCGGCGGCCGAGGCGGGGATGGTGGGCGCACTGGCGGACTGGTTCGCGGTGACGGCCCTGTTCCGCCACCCGCTGGGCGTCCCGATCCCGCACACGGCGATCATCCCGAACAAGAAGGACCAGCTGGGCGAGTCGCTTGGCTCGTTCGTGGGGGAGAACTTCCTGTCGCCGGAGGTGGTCCGGACACGACTGGGCGCGCTGGGGATAGGCGCCCGCATGGGCACCTGGCTGGCGGAGCCGGCCCACGCGGACAGGGTGACCTCGGAACTGGCCACGGCACTGCGCGGCGCGCTGACGGTCCTGCGGGACTCGGACGTCCAGGCGGTGGTCGGGGAGGCGATCACCCGCCGGGCGGACGCGGCGGAGATCGCCCCGGGCATCGGCAAGACCCTGGAGAAGGTGGTCGCGGACGGCGGCCACCGCCGGGTGGTGGACCTGGTGTGCGCGAGGGCGCACGACTGGCTGGTGCTGCACGGGGACTCGGTGATGGAGGCGGTGCAGGGGGGTGCCCCCGGCTGGACCCCGCGCTTCGTGGACAAGAAGGTAGGCGAACGGGTCTACAAGGAGCTGCTCCGCTTCGTCACGGAGATGCGCGACATGCCGTCGCATCCGGCGCGGGGCGCCTTGGACCGCTTCCTGGCGGACTTCGCGGCGGACCTCCAGTCGGACACGGAGACGCGGGCGAAGGTGGAACGCCTGAAGTCCGATGTCCTGTCCCGCCCGGAGGTCCAGGACGTCATCGCGTCCGCCTGGTCATCGGTCCGCGCGATGATCATCGCGGCGGCGGAGGACGAGCGCAGCGAGCTGCGCCTGCGAGCGAGGGCGTCCCTCCTGTCCCTGGGCGCCCGCCTCTCGACGGACACCCGCCTCCAGTCGAAGGTGGACGGCTGGGTCCAGGACGCGGCGGCGTACGTGGTCTCCACGTACCGCAAGGAGATCACGTCCCTGATCACCGACACGGTCCGCTCCTGGGACGCGGACGACACGTCGAAGAAGATCGAGGCCCACATCGGCCGCGACCTCCAGTTCATCCGGATCAACGGGACGGTGGTGGGGGCGCTGGCGGGGTTGGTGATCTTTGCGGTGGCTCGGGGGGTTGGGGGGTAAGGGGGGGGGCGGTTTTGGGGTGGGGGTGCGGTGCGGGCGCTCCCGGGCGGGGGTGCGGGGCGGCCGGGTCGGCGTGTGGTGCGGGGCCTGGCGGCCGGGCCGGGCCGGTGTGTGGTGCGGGGCGGGGGCTCCCGGGCCGGGGTGCGGTGCGGGGCCTGCGGCCGGGCAGCGGAGTGTTGCCTAAGGGCGGGCGTCCGGCGGCTCCTCACGCTTCACTTCCCCTACTGGGCGCGTGACCGCAGTCCTGTCCCTGCTCTGCGTGGCCACGCACCCAGCGGGTTCCATCCTGCGGGGAGTCGCAGTGTGCGATGTTACGTACGTACGAGTCGCTCCCAGCGTTCAAACGGTTCCCGTTCTCGGCTAGGCATTTTTCCTGGTGACGGCCCAGGAGGCCACGGCAACCCCACCCGCCACAGCGAACACGGACGGCCAGGCGCCGACCTTCTTGGCGAGGGGGTGCGACCCGGCGAACGCGGCGACATAGGCCGCGGTGAGCCCGACGGCCGCCTTGGTCCCGGCCGCCTGCTTCCACTCCCGAGCGGCCACGGCCCCGGCAGCGGCCAACGCCACCCCACCGAGCGGCCGCTTCTTGGTCCACCGGGCGGTCGCATACCCACCCACGAGCCCACCCGCGGCTATAGCTGCTGCCGAAACCTTGGCCATGTCGTGCCTCCTGCGCGTCTGTGGAGTGTCCGGTCCGAGGCTAATGGGCGCGGTCAGGCGGCGGGCATCCGGTCTGCCCGGAGGGCGGTGACGAAGGCATCCCAGCTGGGGGCGGAGAACTGGAGGCGGGGGCCGGTGGGGTGCTTGGAGTCGCGGATGGTGGTTCCGAGGGGCAGGAAGGCCGCCTCGACGCACTCTCCTCCTGATCCGTTGCTGTAGCTGCTCTTGAACCATCCGTCGTCTGTGTCGGGACACGTTGTTGTGCTCATCGGGAGTGCACCTCCATCACGCGCCTGATCAAGTCCGTCGACCGTGCCGGGCTCGACGCGAGAGCCCGAAGGTTGTCGAAGGCCCTGGAGTACTGCTCTACATCATGCGACGTCTCCAGATAGGTGGCGTCGGTCAAACCGTCTCGATAGACGAGGTCGGGATCCTCTCGTTCGGGAAACCCGAGAATGGTGAACGCACCGGTTGCGGGATAGCTACCCGCGGAGAACGGCAGAACCTGGAGGGTTACGTTGTCCAACTCGCTGACAGCGAGCATCCGTTCCAGTTGCCCATACATCAGTTTGGGATCACCGATGACGTGGCGCAGCACGCTTTCGTGCACGATGAACCAGGCGTCCGGAGGCGATGCTCGGGTGAGAAGGGCCTGCCGTTCCATGCGGACTGCTACGGCCCGTTCGAGGTCTGCTGCGGGTAGCTGGTTCGACGCCCGATGCAACTCTGCGGTGTATTCCGGGGTTTGCATGAGGCCGGGGACGAACTCGCACTGGTACTGACGCAGACTCGAAGCCGCCTGTTCGAAGCCCACGTAACCGGTGAACCAGCGCGGCACTCCCGTGCCGTGTGCCTGCCACCATCCACGCACCTTGGAGTCCTTGGCCAGTGCCATGAGGAGGGTCCGCAGGTCGTCGCTCGTGTTGTAGAAGCGGCACAAGACGTCGACGTCGGATGGTTGGACGCGCCCGCTCCCCGTCTCCAGTCGGTTCACCTTGGAGCCGCTCCACGTCAGTGCTTCTCCGACTTGGTTGCAGGTCAGCCTGCTGTTCTCACGCAGCTTCTTGAGTTCGATCGCCAATCGACGCCGGCGAGCGGTCGGTGAATCGGCCACGTCAACTCCATCTGCGGTAGCGGACGTTCAGTCTCCGCGGTAGAGGGGTGCGCTGCCAATCGCTCGAACGTGGGAATCCCTGCGTGCAAATTGCACGAAGGGATGGCTGCCCTGCCATGCTCGCACCATCGAGCCAGGAGAGGTGGGGAAAGGCATGGATGTCGACCAGTGCATGCCGCGGAAGGCCTGGACTCTTCCGTTCTTAGCGGAGCCGGAGGAGGTGGCCGCTCTTCGTCGGATCATGAGGCTCCACCTGGGTATGTGGGGCCTGCCCGAGTTGGTCGATGCCGCCCAGCTTTGCGTGAGCGAGTTGGTGGCCAATGTGATCGTGCATGTCGGCGCCGGAACGCCCACGACGCTCGCCGTCTCGATGAACGACACCTTCTTGCGCATCGAGATCCACGACCCGGATACGCGCGCGTTGCCCACGCTGCTTGCGGTAGACGCCGCCTCCGAACAGGGCCGGGGGATGGCTATGTTGGACGCGATCACGGACCGCTGGGGTGTGATCTTGCGGGCGGACTCCAAGGTCACGTGGTGTGAGCTTTCCACGACCCTGGACGAGCTGGATGCCCACACCGGTCATCGAGGTCGTACGGCTCGTGCAGAGGTGCTCCTCCAGCTTTACGGAGCGTTTCCTCACCCGAGCAATCCGCTCAGTCTGCTGGCCGGTGAGGAAGCCGCGATCGAAGGGATCGGCGACTTCCTCCACTGGCTCCACGCCCACGGCTGCAACCCGGGCCTCGCGCTGACTCATGCCAAGAGGCAGTTCGAAGCTGACCTGTCTAGGTCATAAGGACTCGGTCACCCGGCAATGATGTGCGCATACGTCCACACATCGGCTGGCAGGTCGTTGTGCAGCCGCCAGGTTATGGCCATCGGCTTGCTTCCTCGGTGATTCACATAGGTCGCAGGACCCAAGAGCATCCAGGGCTGGGACTTGCCGATGTCGGTGTCCTTGTAGCGGCGCATGAAGAGCAGGACGTGGCTGCCCTGCTCGACGTGGCTGCGGTAGCGCCGTCCGGTCGGGGAGTCGGCCGATGTGGTGCTCTGGGACTCCCAGTGGAAGAGCGAGGGGCTCTGTGCGAAGTCCTTGTAGCGCACGGTCGGGGAGAAGTCCTTCTCGTTCTTCTCCAAGGTGATCAGCAGCGCGTCGGTCTTGAGTGCGTCCACCCACGTCACACCCTGTGCGAATGAACCGGGCATCTGGCCACCCAGCCGAGCCACACCGAGCGCGGCCAGGATCTCCGACCGGTTGTACGAGCTGTGGATCTTCAGCGGGAGCTCCCGGTGCGGCGATTCCATCGCCAGCGGGAGGTGATCCGTACGCTCATGGACGTGCGCCAGCACCTGGCGGAGCTCGCTTCGCAGCGCGTGCTGCTCGCGGAGCGAGTCGAGGCCCTCCTGGTAGCTGGAGAACCCGCCCGCCGTGTCCCACAGGTTGAAGAAGAGCATGCGGGCGTAACCCTGCTGCTTGGCGTCCAGATCGGCGTACGCAGGGGCGTCGTCCGCCAGCAGCCGCGTGTACGCCTCGACGCGCTCGCGGTCGTCGGCGTGCAGGAAGGCGTGGACACGCTTGAGAAGCTGCTCCTCGCCGGGCGGCGCCTCCTCCGGGATGAGCTTGGCGTAACGCAGAATGCGGGTCCAGGAGTTGGATCCCTTGTAGAGCTCCTTGATCTCCCGGCGGCTCTCGGTCAGGTAGTTGGAGAGGCCCAGCTCGGCGTACGCCTTCACCTCGGAGGCCAGTGTCCGTATGCCTGCCTTCAGCTGGGTGCGCACGTTGTCCAGGACGATGTCCTTGGCCACCCCCTCCAGGACGATCTGGCAGCCGGAAGGGAGCTGGGGGAAGCCGCGCTTCAGGTTGTCGACCAGTCGGTTGCGGGAGAGGTTCGTCAGAGCGCGGAACTGCTCCTCGAAGCGGAACTCGGCGCGGTGCTCACCGATGAAGTCGAGCACGGTCAGAACCGGCTTGTTCGGGGTGCGGCGCAGACCGCGCCCCAACTGCTGGAGGAAGATCGTGGCGCTGTTCGTGGGCCGCAGAAGCAGCAAGGTGTCGACATCGGGGATGTCGAGTCCTTCATTGAACAGGTCGACCGAGAAGATCACTTGGATTCTGCCGTCACGCAGGGCCTGCAGGGTTTCGGCGCGCTCCGCCGGGAACGAAGCGCTATCGAGGGCGTGGGCCTTGATGCCTGCTTCATTGAAGCGTTTGGCCATGAAGTGGGCATGATCCTTCGTCACGCAGAATCCGAGCGCGCGCATCGAACCCGGTCGGGAGATCTTCTGTTGGATGGCTTTCACGATCAGTCGCACTCGGGCGTCGTTGCCGGTGTAGACACTGCCGAGCTCGCCGATGTCGTACGAGCCCTTCTGCCAGGTCAGTGCCTTCAGATCGGTACCGTCGGGGATGCCGAAATAGTGGAACGGGCACAGCAGGTCGTTGTCCAGCGCCTCCCACAGGCGCATTTCGGCGGCGATGCGGCCGTCGAAGAACTCGTCCTGGACGTTGAATCCGTCCATCCGCTCCGGGGTGGCCGTCAGGCCCAGGAGCTCTGGCGCGCGGTCCTCGTCCTCGGGCTGGAAGTGGGAGATCACCTGCCGGTAGGTGTTCGCCGTGGCGTGGTGGAACTCGTCGATGACGATGACGTCGAAGTGGTCCGCAGCCAGCAGTGCCAAGCGCTGTTCGGTGAGTGATTGCACGCTGGCGAAGACGTGCTTCCAGGTGCGCGGCTCTTCTCCGTTGTAGAGGAACTCCCCGAACGAGGCATCGTCCAGGACCTCGCGATAGGTGCGCCGCGCTTGTTTGAGGATTTCCTTGCGGTGTGCCACGAAGAGGAGTCGCAGATCCTTGCCCCGACTCTGGAGCAGATCCCGGTAGTCCAGCGCGGCCATCACGGTCTTGCCGGTGCCGGTCGCCGCCACCAGCAGATTGCGGCGACGGCCGTGGACCTCACGCTCGACGTTGAGACGCTCCAGCATGTCGCGCTGGTGCGGAAAAGCACGGACTTCGAGCCCCGAAAGGCTGATCTTCGACTCTTCCGAGGTGCGGGTGCCACCGGCGAGCCCGAGGGCTTCGTCCAAGCGCTCAGCGTGGGTGTCCGGGTCGTAGTGCTCGAACGCGTTGTCACTCCAGTACGCGTCGAAGGTCGACTCGAACTTGTCGAGAACGGTTGGCGTAGCCACGGAGGAGAGCCTGACATTCCACTCCAGGCCGTCGAGGAGCGCAGCTCGGGAGAGGTTGGAGCTGCCGACGTACGCGGTGTCGAATCCCGTGTTGCGCCGGAACAGCCATGCCTTGGCGTGCAGTCGCGTGGAGCGGATCTCGTAGTTGACGCGGACTTCCGCGCCGAACTCCCGCACCAGCCGGTCGAGGGCGTTGCGGTCGGTGGCGCCCATGTACGTGGTGGTGATGACCCGGATGGGGACGCCCCGCTCCTTCGCGGCCCGCAGCGAGTCTTCCAGTACGCGAAGGCCGTACCACTTCACGAAGGCGCAGAGCAGGTCGATGCGGTCGGCGGTGGCCAGCTCCGCCCGCAGCTCGCTGCCCAGGCTGGGGTCGTCAGGGGCATTGGTGATCAGAGCTGCTTCGGAGAGCGGAGTGAGTGGCCGCATCGCGTACACCCCCGGCGCTTCCTGCTCGGCGAGAGCCAGCAGCTGCCGGGGGCCGTCGGCGATGAGGTCCGTGGAATCGCCGCTCGTCGAGGATGCTTCCGGGTCCTCGGCGAACGCCGCCACGATGCGATTGGCCGCCGCCACTTGCTTGTCCTGCGGAAGCTGACGCAGCTGGCGCTGCACGGCCGCGGCGACGTGCCGGGCGAGCACATGGGGCGAGGACTCCGGGCTTACCTCGGCCTCGACCACCTTCCACCCGCTGGCGCCCAGGCGGTCGATCCGGTCCTGTACCTGCTGCGTGATCAGTTCCTCGTACACGCCGGTGATCGGTTGAGTGAAATCCCCCGAATCCGCCACGGCTTCTCCCTGGGTCGCTGGGTTTTTGATTCCGTTGCGACTCAGTTCTAACAAGGGCCACTGACAACGCAGACGGCGACCGTCACATTGCCCCGTGGCACTCCGAATAAGCCACCCCCGACCCACACCAACAAGCCTCCCCCCGCCGAGGCGGCCAAGCCACCGCGCGGCCCCGGGCCGCGAGCGTCGTCGCGTACTGGGGGAGGAGGTCCGCGTTCGATGGGGACGAGGATTCTGAGGCGGCGAAGGCCTCGTAGGACGGGACTGTGCCTGTGACGATGCCTAGGTTGGCCGTGCCTGTCGCTGAGAGTTCGCGTAGGGACGCCTCGATGTCCAGGAGGTGGGCCGCGTGGGTGGGGTATTCCGTGGACAAGGACGGGTAGGCCGTGAGGAGTTCGTCCAGTTCGGGGGCCGGCCAGTGCAGGACCGCCACCGGGAACGGGCGGGAGAGGGCCGCCCGGTACGTGCCCAACTCCGTGCGCAGGCGGGCCAGTTCCGCCTTCAGTTCCGCCGGGTCGTCCGAGCCCAGGGACCACAGGCGCTTGGGGTCGTGGAGTTCGTCCAGGGTGATCTCGGCGCGGTGGAGGCGGTCCGCGAGTTCGTCCCAGGAGTCATGGTCCAGGGCCAGCAGGCGGCGTACGCGGTGGCGGGCCGTGAGCAAGGACTGGGTGGGGTACGGGATGTCCGCCGTCGGGTCGTCGGCGGGGAGCAGGAGCGTGAGCGCCGTCGTCAGGGTCGCGTGCGCCGCGTCCAGCTCGTCGTGCGTCTCCAGCGTCTCCGCGACGATCTCCCACGGGGCCGGGTCCCGGGGCGCCGAGCCGCGGATGCCCTCGATGATCGCCCGCGCCTCCGCCTCGTGACCGTACTCCCAGAGGTTCGCCGCCTTGAAGGCCTTGATCAGGGCCGGGTGCTCGGGCTCGGGCTCGGCGGCGAGGAGGCGGTCGTAGAGCGCCGTGGCTCGCTCGCGGTCGCCGGCCAGCTCCAGGTGGGCCGCCGCCTGGAGGAGGAGCGGCTCGTGGTCCTCGGGGTACTGGGCCGCGGTGCGCAGCAGACGCTCGGCTTCGGCGGTGTGATCGGTGTGATCGGCAGGCGTGTCGGGGCGCATGAGGGACACCGTACTGCTGTGCGGGGCCCAAGCGGAGGGGTGTTCCGGCCCTGGTGAGTTGACGGGGGAGCCCTTATGGTGCGCGCGTGCGGATACCGGTGGTGGTGCAGGGGCGCTCCCGGGGGCGGACCGTTTTGACGCGCGCCCTGCGGTCGCTGAGGGGAGTGCGTACGTCCTTCGCGCGCCCTGTGCGGGGAGTGCGGAAGCCTCCGTCCCGCGAGCCCGTACGGCTTCGTCCCCTCGGCCGCACCCTCTGGACCGGCGCCGAAGCCGTCGTCACCCTCGGGCTCGTCCTCCTCCTGCTCGTCGCCCACCAGCTGTGGTGGACCAACCGCGAGGCCCGGCACGAGGCCCGGCAGACCGTACGCTCTCTGGAGCGGGAGTGGGTAGGTCAGGGAAGTCCGGTGGAGCCGCGGAGCCCTGAACCCGCTCCCGTGGGGGCCGTCTCGCCCGCCACCCCGTCGGCCCCCGTCGAAGCGCCCACCCTCGCCCGCAAGACGCCCGTCGTCCCCGACCGCGCCTACGCCGTCCTCCGCCTCCCCTCCCTCGGCGTCACCGCCCCCATCGCCGAGGGCATCAGCAAGCGCGGCGTCCTCGACAAGGGGTACGTGGGGCACTACGCCGGGACCGCGCAGCCCGGGCAGGCCGGGAACTTCGCGCTCGCAGGGCATCGCAACACCCATGGCGAGCCCTTCCGTTACGTCAACCGGCTGCGGCCCGGCGACAAGCTCGTCGTCGAGACGCGGGACGCCGTTTTCACCTATCTGGTGGACAGGACGCTGCCGCAGACCTCCGCCCAGGACAGTGCGGTGATCGCACCCGTACCGCGCAGTGACGTCCGTACGAAGTACGGATACGAGGAGCGCGGCTACTACATCACGCTCACCACCTGCACCCCGGAGTTCACGTCGCGGTACCGGCTCGTCGTGTGGGGGAAGCTCGCCTCGATGCGGCCCCGGTGAGCCGTGCGGTCCCGCCGGCCCACGGCCGTACGACGCGGTCGCAGCAGCAGCTCGCTCGCCGCCGCCGGCACCGCCAAGGTCACGCCCGCCGACGAACCGATGCGGCGGACCGGCCGCTGACCTGCCACCGGCCGACCGTTGGCCGACTTATCCACAGGCTGCCCGATTGTCCGAGCGGTCGTGTATAACGGCAGGAGAACAAGGAGTTGGCACACCTGCTCGGGCGACATGTGCTCGGGTGGATGGTCAGGGAGACGGACGAGGGGGGAAGCATGACCGGCAGCCGCATGGCATCGGTGCGCTGTTCCTTCGGCCTGCTCCTCTTCCTTCTCGCCGAGCTGCTCCTCATCGAGGGCGGCATCCTCTCCGGCGCCGTCGCCCTGGCCGCCACGGCCGCGACCGCCTCCGCCCTCGCCGTCTGCGCGCTGCTCGCCTCGCGTGCGGTGCCCAAGGTGCCGCGTGCGCACATACGGACCGCGATACGGGACCGTGAGCGGCGCACCGCCTTCCTGCCGCAGTGCGATCCCGACGCGTCTGGGCGGCCCAGGCCCCGAGCCCCCGGCCGCCTCGCCATGACGGCCACGGCCGCGTAGGGCTGCACCACCTCCCTTTTCGCCCTCCGCCGGGCCGTCACACCGCTCTGTCCCGCGCGCGTACGCACGTATGCCTATGCCATGCCCTGCGCCCTGAAGCGCAGCTCTGCGGCGCGCGCCCCCAGACGCTCAGACGTGACTCCGGAGGCTTTCCATGTCCGTATTCGCCGTATTCGCCAGCCTGGTCGAGCGCCTCGCCGACCTGGTCCAGCCGCTCTTCCACGGCTCCGCGGCCGCCGCCGCGATCGTGCTGTTCACGATGCTCGTACGGCTCGCCGTGCACCCCCTGTCCCGGCAGGCGGCCCGGGGTCAGCAGGCCCGCGCCAAGCTCCAGCCGCAGCTGGCCGAGCTGCGCAAGAAGCACCGCAAGGACCCCGAGCGGCTGCGCAAGGCGGTCGCGGAGCTGCACGCCGCCGAGAAGGTGTCGCCGTTCTCCGGGTGCCTGCCGAGCCTGCTCCAGCTGCCCGCGTTCTTCCTCCTCTACCAGCTGTTCTCGGACTCCGGCTTCGGCGGCGGCCACACCACGCTGCTCGACCACACCCTGCTCTCCGCCCCGCTGCGCGGCCGCTGGGCGGACGCGCTCGGCCACGGCGGGCTCATAGGCGGCCAGGGCCTGGTCTATGTGGGCCTGTTCCTCTTCGTCGCCGGGATCGCGACCTTCAACTACCGACGTACGAAGCGGCAGCTCGCGACCCAGCCGCTGGTCCCGGCCGACCAGCAGGAGGGGGTGCCGGGTCTGGACGCGATGACGAAGTTCATGCCGCTGATGTCGTTCGGCACGCTGATCACGGTGGCGGTGATGCCGCTGGCGGCCGCGCTGTACGTGGTGACGAGCACGACGTGGTCGGCGCTGGAGCGGGCGTACCTGTACCGGGAGGCGGCTGCGGCCCCCGTGGCTACTGCCGCGGTGGGGGTCCCCCCTGCTCTTTAAGAGCTTGGGGGAGGTCCAGTGTGTGAACGGGGTCTTGCGGAGTGGACGCCGACCTTGGAGGATCGAACGATCCTTCCGATGGCCGCCACCCATCGGCCGGGCCAGGCTCGACCTAGGGAGACAGACCATGAAGCTGCTGCGCGTAGGCACGGCAGGCAACGAGCGCCCCGCGCTGCTCGCCGCCGACGGGACCCTGCGGGACCTGTCCGGGCTCGTGGCGGACATCGACGGTGACCTGCTCGCCGACGAGTTCGCCCTGGACCGGATACGGGCCGCGGCCGACACCGGTGTGCTGCCCGCGCTCGACGCGGCCGGGCAGCGCGTCGGCCCGCCGGTCGCCCGGATCGGCAAGGTCGTGTGCATCGGGCTGAACTACCACGACCACGCCGCCGAGACGGGGGCGGCGATCCCGGCCGAGCCGGTCGTCTTCTTCAAGGCGGCGGACACGGTCGTCGGCCCGAACGACACGGTCCTGGTGCCCCGCCGGTCGGTGAAGACCGACTGGGAGGTCGAGCTCGCGATCGTCATCGGCCGCACGGCCCGCTATGTGGCCGACGACGAGGACCCGCTGGCGTACGTCGCGGGGTACGCGGTGTCGCACGACGTGTCCGAGCGGGAGTTCCAGATCGAGCGCGGCGGCACCTGGGACAAGGGCAAGAACTGCGAGACGTTCAACCCGCTGGGCCCCTGGCTGGTCACCCGCGACGAGGTCCCGGACCCGCAGGCGCTGTCGCTCCGCCTGTGGGTGAACGGCGAACTGAAGCAGAACGGCTCCACGGCGGCCCAGATCTTCCCGGTCGCGGAGGTCGTCCGCTACGTGAGCCAGTTCATGACCCTGTACCCCGGCGACATCATCAACACGGGCACCCCGGCGGGCGTGGCGATGGGCCAGCCGGAGCCGAAGCCGTATCTGCGGGCGGGGGACGTGGTGGAGCTGGAGATCGAGGGGCTGGGCCGACAGCGCCAGGAGCTCAAGGACGCGTAGGCGCCGCCGGGCCGGGGATGCGGGTGCGCGGATCGCGCTCTCCCGTGCCCCGCACCCGGGGTCCGGGCTGCCCCCGCCCCCGCCGCCGGGTCGGGGTCCGGGCTGCCCCACCCCGACCACCGGGCCCCAGGGTCCCGGCCGCCCCGCCCCCGTACACCCCTCTAACCCACCCGCCCCATGAACCCCCGCAGAGCCTCCACCACCAACGCATGGTCCTCCACCTGCGGCAGGCCCGAGACCGTGACCGTGCCGATGACGCCCGCGCCCGTCACCCGTAGGGGGAACGAGCCGCCGTGGGCCGCGTAGGTGTCGGGGTTCAGGCGGGAGGAGGCCTCGAACGTCGTGTTCTTGGCTCGGAAGCGGGCGCCTACCAGGTAGGAGGCGGCCGCGTAGCGTTCGGTGACGCGGCGTTTGCGGTCGACCCAGGCGTCGTTGTCCGGGGTCGAGCCCGGCAGGGCGCAGCGGAACAGCTGCTGGGCGCCTCGGTGGATGTCGATCGTGACCGGGGCCCGGCGGGCCAGAGCCAGTTCCCGCAGGAGGGAGCCGAGTGCCCAGGCGTCCTCGTACGTGAAGCGCGGCAGCTCCAGTTCGGCCTCCTGGGCCTCCAGTTCGGCCACCGTGAAGGACGGGGTCGTCACAGCGCCACCTCCACCGTCACGCCTTCGCGCGCGGACCTGCGCGCCGCCTCCAGGACGTCGAGGGCGGCCGCGGCCTCGTGCGCGGTGACCGGCGGTTCGCCGCCCTCGCGCAGGGCGGCGGCGATCGCCGAGTAGTACGCGGGGTAGTCGCCCGGCAGCGTCGGCACGGGACCGCCGCCGCCCGTCAGCGGGGACTCGCCGGAGCCGAGGCGGCCCCACATCCCCTCCGGCTCCAGGCCCCACGGCTCGCCGTTGCCCGGCCGCCGGCCCTCCCGCAGGGCGGACTCCTGCGGGTCGAGGCCGTACTTGACGTACCCCGCGGCGGAGCCGAGGACCCGGAAGCGGGGGCCCAGTTGGGCCGTCGTCGCGCTCACGTACAGGTGCGAGCGCACGCCGCCCGCGTGGGTGATCGCGATGAAGGTGTCGTCGTCGGCCTGGGCGCCCGGACGGCGTACGTCGGCCTCCGCGTACACCCGAAGCGCCGGGCCGAACAGGACCAGGGCCTGGTCGACGAGGTGGCTGCCCAGGTCGTACAGCAGGCCGCCGATCTCCGCCGGGTCGCCCGACTCGCGCCAGCCGCCCTTGGGCTGCGGGCGCCAGCGCTCGAAGCGGGACTCGAAGCGCTGGATCTCGCCAAGTTCGCCGGACGCCAGCAGCGAGCGCAGGGTCAGGAAGTCGTTGTCCCAGCGGCGGTTCTGGAAGACCGAGAGCAGCAGGCCGCGCTCCTCGGCGAGGGCGGCGAGGCCGCGCGCCTCGGCGGCCGTGCCCGCGAGCGGCTTGTCGACGACGACCGGGATCCCGGCCTTGAGTGCCTCGGTGGCGATCGGCACGTGCGTCTTGTTCGGCGAGGCGATCACGACGAGGTCGAGACCGGCGTCGTGGAGCTCGTCGGGGGAGGCGGCGAACCGCAGCCCGTCGCCGTGCTCGGCGCGGGCCTGCTCCCGGCGCTCGGGGCTGGACGTGACGACCGTGTCGAGGGCCAGCCCCTCGGTCGCGGCGATCAGCGGGGCGTGGAAGACGGATCCCGCCAGGCCGTAGCCCACGAGTCCGACGCGCAGGTCCGGTCCGGCGCGGAAGTCAGTGTCCGTACGAGCATTCATGCCACCCACTTAAGCAACGCTGTTGCCAAAGTGCAAGCGCAGGAGACAATGGGAGGGTGAACAGGAGTAACTCGGGAGCCAACCTGCCGGCCCTGCGCAGCCACAACGCCGCGCTGGTGCTCGATCTGCTGCGTACGGCCGGGGACGCCGGGATCAGCAGACTGGAGCTCGCCGAGCGCACCGGGCTCACCCCGCAGGCCGTCAGCAAGATCACCGCGCGGCTGCGGGCGGAGGGCACGGCGACCGAGGCGGGCCGCCGCGCCTCCACCGGCGGCAAGCCGCGCACGGTGCTCAAGCTGGTGCCGTCCGCCGGGCACGCCATAGGACTGCACCTCGACCGCGACGAGCTCACCGCGGTCCTGGTCGACCTGGCGGGCACGCTGGTGGGCGTGCGCACCGTGCCGCTCGACCTCGGCGCGGGCCACGACACGGTGGTGGGGACCGCGGCCGAGCAGGCCGAGTCGCTGATCGGGGGGCGCCCGATACTCGGCGTGGGCGTGGCCAGCCCCGGCCCGCTCGACCACCACACCGGAGTCCTCCACCGGATCACCGGCTTCCCGCAGTGGAACGGCTTCCCGCTGCGCGACGCGCTCGCCGCGCGCCTGGGCCTGCCGGTCGTCCTGGACAAGGACACCAATGCCGCCGCCCTGGGCCTGGCCCTGCGCGGCCCGGCGGACTCCTTCGCCTACCTCCACCTCGGTACGGGCCTGGGCGCGGGCCTCGTCCTCGGCGGCACCCTGCTGCGCGGCTCGCGCACCGGCGCGGGCGAGTTCGGCCACCAGACGATCCTGCTCGGCGGCCCCGCCTGCGGCTGCGGCGCGCGCGGCTGCATCGAGGCGCTGTGCCTGATGTCGGTGGCCCGCGGCGACATCGCGGCCGCCGCCCGCTTCCTGGGCGTCGGCGCCGCGAACCTCGTCGGCCTGCTGGACATCGACCGCGTCCTGCTCGGCGGCCGTACGGTCATGGGCGCGCAGGACGGTTTCGTACGGGGAGTGCGCGCGGTCCTGGAGGAGCGGGCCCGCCGGGGCGGGGACGCGCGGGCGGTCCCGGTGGCGGTGGCGCCGGGCGGGCCGCACGCGGTGGCGGAGGGGGCGGCCCGGCTGATCCTGGGCCCGGTGTTCGGGCACGGGGACGGGGGCGGCACCCGGCTGCAGGCTCCCGTCCGCTCGTCCGACCTTCCGATATTGGGCTGATCGGGCGGACTTCCGGGGCCGGTGCCGGGGTGGGCGGGCGTGGCTGGGGCGTGGTGGCGCGGTCGCGTGGCAGGGTCCCGGAGCACGTACGCCCGCGAGCAGCAGAGGTCCCTCATGCGACTGCGCAACGCCCTCGCCATCTCCGTGACCGCCGCGGCGGCGCTGACCGGGACGTCGGGCGCCGCGACGGCCGACGAGAGCGAGCCGCGCGGGCGGCACGGGCACGCGTCGTTCTCCGCCGCCAACCAGCCCGTGTGCGGGGACCGGGTCGGGGCGGACTTCCCCGTGGACACGCGGATCCACGGCGGGCCGGCCGAGTACCGTCCCGGCGGCGGCCCGCAGCTCTGGTACCTCGACCTCCACAACACCACCGCGCACACCTGCCGCAACATCCACCCCGTGGTCGTCCTCGTCGACCGGGACCGGACGCTCAAGGACTCCCAGACGAAGCTGGAGTTCTTCGACGCGGTGGGGGGCGGGGGGCGGGCGCGGCCCGTTCCGTTCGAGCGGACGGACGCGGACGAGCACGTCGGGGTGTTCGACGACGGGTTCCCGGGGTTCGTGATCGGGGCGGGGGAGACGGTGACGGTGAGGGTGCGGCTCGGGTTCACGGCCGATACGCGGCCGAATGAGGTGACCTTGAATGCGGCGGTGGTGCAGCGGCGGGGGGAGGACGGGGAGTGGGTGGGGGAGTCGGGGGGGTATCGGTTCGGGATCGCGCCCGAGGCGGCGGTGCAGTTGGCGGGGCCGCCGGAGTTGGCGGACACGGGTTCTGGGGGGCCGTTCGGTCCGGTTGCCGCCGGGGGGCTGGTTGTTGGGGGTGTGGTGCTGGTCTTCGGGGCGCGACGGTTGGGGCGCGTGTTGGCCCGCAGGGCCATCTAAGGGGCGCGGGGAACTGCGCGACCAGCCACGCACGGTCCGCAGGCGAAGGTCAGTCCGGCGGGAGCTGGGGTCAGGGCGGGGTGCGCAGCCCGGCGGGACGGGGGTGCCGCTGTGCCCACCCTCCCCCAAGCTCTTAAGGAGCAGGGGGGACCCCCAGCCCTTAGCGGCACGATTGCCCACAGCGGCGGCGGGAGGGGGAAGCGGCGGGGGAAGGGGCGCGGCAGGCGGCCCGTAGCGGCGGCGGGGGAAGGGCGCGGCGGGTAGGGCGCAGTGGTGGGGGATGCGGGCGCGCGTGGTGTCACGTGCAACGATCCATCCGTGGACTACCCGAACGACCAAGCCCCCGGTGCTCCCATTCGGTCCGGTGTTCCGGAGCATGGGCGGATTCCGAAGTATTACGCCGTTAAGGCCCAAGTGGCCGTACTTATCGATGAGTTGGGGGAGGGCGGGCTGCTGCCCACCGAGCGGGATCTCGCCGAGCGGTACGAGGTCGCCCGGGAGACCGTGCGGCAGGCCCTGCGCGAGCTGCTGCTCGAAGGGCGGCTGCGGCGGCAGGGCCGCGGCACCGTCGTCGCCGGGCCCAAGCTGGAGCAGCCCCTCTCGCTCGCGAGCTACACCGAAGGCGTGCGACGGCAGGGCCGGCGCCCCGGACGTACCCTCATCTCGCTCGACCGCTTCCCCTGCCCGCCCGCGCTCGCCGCCGAGACCGGCCTCGAGCGCGGTGAGCCGGTCTGGCACATGGAGCGCGTCCTGCTCGCCGACGACGAGCGCATGGGGCTGGAGAGCACGTACGTCGCCGTGGCCCGCGTGCCGCGCCTGGACAGCGAGTTCACCCCGGACTCGTCCTTCTACGCCTACCTCCACGACCGGCTCGGCATCGCCTTCGGGGACGCCGACGAGCGCATCGAGACCGTCCTCGCCACCCCCCGCGAGGCCCTGCTCATCGGCACCCCGCCCGCGCTCCCCATGCTGCTCATCCACCGCGTCTCCCGCGACACCGCCGGACAGCCCCTGGAACGCGTACGCACCCTCTACCGCGGCGACCGGTTCTCCTTCACCACCCACCTCGGGACAGCGAGAAACTGACCGACATTTCCGAGTGAAGCGGACATCTTTGATAACATAACGGTAACGGGTCTAGCCCAACATTGAAGGCCCGTTCACCGTCCCGTCGCCGTCCCGACCCGTCCGGGCCACCCGCCGCGAGGACTGTTCACGCCGTGAGAGTCATCGTCGTTGGAGCCGGCGTGGTGGGAACCATGCACGCCTGGCACGCAGTGGAACGCGGCCACGAGGTCGTACAGATCGAGCGAGAGAGCGAGGCGCGCGGGGCATCGCTCCGCAACTTCGGGCAGATATGGGTCAGCGGCCGGGCGGGCGGCGAGGAGCTGGACACCGCCCTGCGGGCCCGCGAGCTGTGGGAGGGGATCGGGGAGCGCGTGCCGGGGCTGGGGTTCCGGCCCTGCGGCTCGCTCACCCCGGTCCGCAACGACCTCGAACTCGCCGTCGCCCACGCCGCGCTGGCGCGCGACGACGCGGCCGCCCGCGGCTACAAGCTGCTCACCGCCGACGAGGCGCGCGCCCTCAACCCCGCCCTGCGCGGTGACTTCGCCGCCGCCCTGTGGTGCGAGCGGGACGCGGCCGTGGAGCCCCGGACCGCCCAACTCGCTCTGAAGAGCGAGCTGTTGAAGTCGGGCCGGTACACCTTCCTCGGCGGTCGCGAAGTCCGTGAGGTCATCGGGCAGAACGCCGTCCGGGACGACCACGGCGACGTGCACACCGGTGACGCCGTCGTCCTGTGCACCGGCGCCTGGCTCGGCGGACTCGTCCGCGAGCTGGTGCCCGACCTGCCCGTACGCCGCGTACGCCTCCAGATGATGCAGACCGAGCCGCTCGGCGAGCCGCTCACCACGTCCGTCGCGGACGCGGACAGCTTCCGCTACTACCCGGCGTACGCGGGCGAGGCCCTCGACGCGCTCAACGCGGGCCAGGCGCAGGACCCGACGGCCGCCGCGCACAAGATGCAGCTGCTGATGGTCCAGCGCAAGGACGGCGGCCTGACCATCGGCGACACGCACGAGTACGAGCACCCCTTCGCCTTCGACGTCACCGAGGAGCCGTACGAGCACCTCACCCGTGTCGTCGAGTCCTTCCTCGGCCGCCCGCTGCCGAAGATCCGGCACCGCTGGGCCGGGGTGTACGCGCAGTGCACCGACACCTCCCGGGTGGTCCACCGGCAGCAGGTGCGCGACGGGGTGTGGCTGGTCACCGGACCGGGCGGACGCGGGATGACCTGCTCGCCCGCGATCGCCGAGCGCACCGCGAACGAGCTGGGCTGGTAAGGGAGTCGAAGGACATGAGCAACGCCAACACCACCATTACGTACAACCTCGTCGTGCTCGACATGGCGGGTACCACCGTCGCCGACGACGGGCTCGTCGAGCAGGCCTTCGCGGCCGCCGCGCGCAGCCTCGGCGAGGACCCGGAAACGATGGTCGACTACGTCCGCACCACCATGGGCGAGTCCAAGATCTCCGTCTTCCGGCACCTGTTCGGCGACGAGAGCCGGGCGCGGCAGGCCAACACCGCCTTCGAGGAGGCGTACGGGGAACTCGTCGCGGGCGGGCGCGTCAGCGCGCTGCCCGGCGCCCGCGAAGCCATCGAGCGGCTGCGCGCCGAAGGCCGCACGGTCGTCCTGACCACCGGTTTCGCCCGGGTCACCCAGGACGCCATCCTCGGCGCGCTCGGCTGGTGCGACCTGGTCGAGCTGACCCTGTGCCCGGCCGACGCGGGCGGCCGGGGCCGCCCGTACCCGGACATGGTGCTCGCGGCGCTGCTGCGGACCGGGGCGGTGGACTCGGTGCGGCGGATCGCGCTGGCCGGGGACACCTCGTACGACATGCTCAGCGGGGTCCGGGCCGGGGCGGGGGTCGTCGCGGGGGTGCTGACCGGCGCCCACGGCAAGGACGCGCTGTACGAGGCCGGGGCCACCCATGTGCTCGGCTCGGTGGCGGAGCTGCCGGACGTGCTGGCGCGGGCGGAAGCGTCGTGACCGGCATCCGGTTCGACGGGGTGAGCGTCGCGTACGGCGGGAACACCGTCCTCGACTCGCTCGACCTCACCGTCGAGCCCGGCGAGGTCATGGCGCTGCTCGGGCCGTCCGGATCCGGCAAGACCACCGCGCTGCGGGCGGTCGCCGGGTTCGTGCGGCCCGCCTCCGGGCGGGTGTTCATCGGCGGCCGGGACGTCACGGCGCTGCCGCCGCACCGGCGCGGGATCGGGATGGTCGTCCAGCAGTACGCCCTCTTCCCGCACATGCGCGTCGCCGACAACGTCGCCTTCGGGCTGAAGGCACAGAAGCTCGTCGCCAAGGGCGAGATCGCCGGGCGGGTCGCCGAGGCGCTGGAGATGACGGGGATGGCGGCGTACGCGCGGCGCTATCCGCGCGAGCTGTCCGGCGGGCAGCAGCAGCGCGTCGCGATCGCGCGGGCGCTGGCGATACGGCCGGGCGTGCTGCTCCTGGACGAGCCGCTGTCGGCGCTCGACGCGCAGCTGCGCTCCGGGATGCTGACCGAACTCGCCCGGCTGCACCGGGAGTTGCCGGACGTCTCCATCCTGTACGTCACGCACGACCAGGTCGAGGCGCTGACCCTGGCCGACCGGATCGCCGTGATGGACCGGGCGCGGTTGCGGGATTGCGGGACGCCGCAGGAGCTGTACCGGCGGCCGCGTACGGAGTTCACGGCGTCCTTCGTCGGGAACGCCAATCTTTTGCCCGTGCGGGTCGAGCCCGGGTACGTGTCGTTCGGGGGTACGGCGCTGGCCGTGGCCACGGAGTCGGTCGCCGTGGGGGCGTCGGCCACGCTGTGCGTGCGCCCGCACCTGGTCGGGCTCGGGGACGGGCCCAACGCCCTGCGGGGGCGGATCTCCGAGGTGCAGTGGCGGGGCTCCACGCACCGGTTGTACGTGGAGGTGGACGGGCACGCCGTGAAGGCGGACGTGCGGGAGCTGCGCGAGACTCCGGCGCTCGGTGACGAGGTCACGCTTCACTTCGCGTCGGAGGACGCGGTGCTGCTGTCTGCGGGGGTCGGGGATGGCTAGTCCGACTGGGCCCAAGGTCTCCGGGCGCCCGGGTCGGGCTGGTCGCTTGCGGTCGTCGCGCGGGCTCGGTCCGCAGGCCCTCGGGGCTCGGCGGCTCCCCACCGCCCTCTGGGCCGTACCCCCCGTCCTCGCCCTCTCCCTCGTCTTCCTCTATCCCCTCTTCCTCGTCGTCAAGCAGTCGCTGACGCCCGACGGGAGTGACGGGGTTTCGTTCGCGCCCTATCAGGACGTGTTCGCGTCCGCTGCCTTCCGGGACGCGCTCTGGACCACCGTGTGGCTGGCCGTGGGGGCGACCGTGGGGTGTCTGGTGCTGGGGTTCGTGCTGGCGCTGGTCATCGCGTTCGTACCGTTTCCCGGGGGGAAGGCCGTCGCCCGGTTCATCGACGTGTTCCTCTCCTTCCCGTCCTTCCTGATCACGCTCGCGCTGCTCTTCATCTACGGAACCGTCGGCATGGCCAACGGGCTGTGGACGGACGTCACCGGCGCGCACTCGGGGCCGTTCCAGTTCCTCACCACGCCCTGGGGCGTACTCCTCGCGGAGATCACGTACTTCACGCCCTTCGTGATGCGCCCGCTGCTCGCCGCGTTCTCGCAGCTCGACACCGCGCAGCTGGAGGTCGCCTCCTCGCTGGGCGCCCGGCCCGGGCGGATCGTGCGGCGGGTCGTGCTGCCCGAGGCGCTGCCCGCGCTCGCGGCCGGCGGCTCGCTCGTCCTCGTGATGTGCCTCAACGAATTCGGCATCGTGCTCTTCACCGGCGCGAAAGGGGTCACCACCCTCCCCATGCTCGTCTACAGCAAGGCGATCCTGGAGTCGGACTACCCGGCCGCCTGTGTCGTCGCCGTCGTCAACATCGCGATCTCCGTGGGCCTGTACGGCCTCTACCGGGTGGTGAGCCGACGTGTTGGTGCATAGCCGAGGCGGCCGCTGGGCCACCTGGATCGTCTTCTTCGTCCTCTTCCTGCCCCTGTTCGCCCTGCCGCTGCTCGTCGTGGTCGCCGCCTCGTTCGCGACCAACTGGTCCGGCGCCTTCCCGTCCGGCTTCACCACCGGCCACTACGACGCCGCCACCACCGGCGACTCCCTCCAGGCCCTCACCACCAGCCTGGCCACCGCGCTCACCGCCAGCGTGCTCGCCCTCACTGTCGGGGCCTGGGCGGCGCTCGCCGCCGCCTCGCTGAAGGAGCGCGGCAAGCAGGCGATGGACGCCCTGTTCGTGCTGCCGGTCGCCGTCCCCTCGGTGGTCGTCGGCCTCGCCATCCTCGTCGCGTTCTCCAAGCCGCCGTTCCTGCTCAACGGGACGCGCTGGATCGTGATCCTCGCGCACACCGTTCTTGTCACGGCGTTCGCCTACCAGTCGGTTTCGGCCGCCATCCTGCGGTTGGACCCGATGTACGAGCAGGCCGCCGCCAGTCTCGGCGCCCGGCCCTCGTACGTGCTGTGGCGCGTGCGGCTGCCCCTGCTGCTGCCGTCGCTGAACGCGGCCGCGGGGCTCTGCTTCGCCCTGTCCATGGGCGAGTTGAGCGCCACGATGATGCTCTACCCGCCGGACTGGACGCCCCTGCCGGTGCAGATCTTCGCCGCCACCGACCGGGGCTCGCTCTTCACCGGCGCGGCCGTCGCCGTGGTCCTCATGGGCACGACCCTGCTCGTCCTGCTCGCGGTCTCCCGTATCCGTACCAAAGCCAGCTACCGATAACCCGCTACCGATAGCCGCCACCGGCAACCGGCATACAGACACCAGGAGTTCGAAACGTTATGCGCAGAAGCCTCCTCACCCCGCTCGCCGCCGTCACCGGCAGCCTCGCCCTCGCCGCGACCCTCTCCGCCTGCGGTGGCTCCTCCTCCGCCGACTCCAAGTCCGACGAGAAGGTCGTCACGGTCTACAGCGCCGACGGCCTGAAGGGCGAGAAGGGCGACGGCTGGTACGACAAGGTCTTCAAGGACTTCGAGGCGAAGACCGGGATCAAGGTCAAGTACGTCGAGGGCGGCTCGGGCGAGATGGTGCAGCGCGCCGTCCGCGAGAAGTCCAACACGCAGGCGGACGTGCTGGTCACGCTGCCGCCGTTCATCCAGCAGGCCGACACCAAGGGCCTGCTCCAGCCCTACACCCCGGCGGGCGCCGACAAGGTGCCGGACGCGCAGAAGAACGCCAAGGGCAAGTGGACGGCCGTCGTCAACAACTACTTCGGCTTCATCTACAACAAGAAGGAGCTGAGCGAAGCCCCCAAGACCTGGGAGGAACTGCTCGGCTCCAAGTTCAAGAACAAGCTCCAGTACTCCACCCCGGGCGTCGCGGGCGACGGCACCGCCGTCGTCATCAAGGCGATGCACGACTTCGGCGGCAAGGAGGCCGCCATGGAGTACCTGAAGAAGCTCCAGGCCAACAACGTCGGCCCGTCCGCCTCCACCGGCAAGCTCGCCCCCAAGGTGGACAAGGGCGAACTGCTCGTCGCCAACGGCGATGTGCAGATGAACTACGCCCAGGCCAAGACCATGCCCAACCTCGGCATCTGGTTCCCGGCGACCGGCTCCGGCAAGCCCACCACCTTCGCGCTGCCGTACGCCGCAGGTCTCGTCGAGGCGGCCCCGCACACCACCAACGGCAAGAAGCTGCTCGACTTCATGCTCACCGAGCAGGCCCAGCAGGAGGTCAGCGCCATCGGCGGCGGCTTCGCGGCCCGTACCGACGTGAAGGCCACCGACCCCAACGCGACGGCCCTCGCCAAGCTCGTGGCGGGAGTCGAGGTCTTCGAGCCGAACTGGCTCGACATCAGCACGAACCTGCCGTCGTACGTGGACGCGTGGAAGTCCGCGACCGGTAGCTGAGCCGCCGCTGACCCGCCGCTCCACCCCCCTCGCAAAAACGCTTCCCCGCACCACCTGACGCCCCTGCACCGCCAGGGGCGTCGTCCTGCCCGCGCTCGCCCTCTTTCGTCCCCGGAGGACCACGTGACCCCGTCAGGAATCTCCCGCCGCTCCCTGCTCGCCGGCGCCGCCGCCCTCGCGGTTGCCGCAGGCCCCCTCGCCTCCGTCGCCCGGGCCGCCGCCCGCACCCCCAAGGTGCTGGTCATCGGCCTGGACGGCACGCTGCTCAACCGCGTCAAGGACGCCGACGCGCCCCGCCTGAAGTCCCTGATGGCGAACGGCCTCACGGCCGCCAGCTCGATCTACGCCAACCCCTTCGCGCCCACCATGTCGGGACCCGGCTGGTCCACGATCATCACGGGCGTCTGGCCGGACAAGCACAACGTGAAGGACAACAACTTCACCGGCCAGCGCTTCGCCCAGTACCCGGACTTCCTCACCCGCATCGAGACGGCGAAGCCCTCGCTGTCCACGTACGCGGTCTCCTCCTGGGCGCCGATCACCGACACGATCTTCTCCTCGAAGGTCGACAGCCGGGTCTCGACGCCCAGTGCGGAGTACGACACGGGCACCACCGCCCGGGCCGTCGCCCAGCTCAAGAGCGCCCCCGGCCCGGACGCGGTCTTCGTCCAGCTCGACAACGTCGACCACGCCGGACACACGTACGGGGCCGCCAGCCAGCAGTACCTGGACGCGATCCACGGCGTGGACACCCAGGTCGGGCAGCTCGTCGACGCGATCGCCTCCCGGGCCACGTCCGCCGACGAGGACTGGCTGGTCCTGGTGACCGCCGACCACGGCCACACCGACCCCGGCGGCCACGGCGGCTCCACCTGGCAGGAGCGCCAGACGTTCCTGATCGCCACCGGCGGCACCACCACGCCCGGCTCGGTCCGTTACGACGTGCGCATGCCCGACGTCGCCGCCTCCGCGCTCGCCCACCTCGGCGTCGCCATCGACCCGGCGTGGGGGCTCGACGGCCGCCCGATCTCGCAGCCGTCGCCGGACGACTTCGACGCGCTGCGCCCGCAGCTGAAGACCCCGGTCGACGAGAGCGGCATCGGCGCGGGCGTCGTAGGCTTCACCCACACCCCGCCCGCCGGGTGGTCCGTCGAGAACTCCCGCATGGGCGGCGGCGGGGTCACCGAGTGGCGCGGCTGGTCGTTCACCACCGACGAGTTCTGGACCAAGGCCCAGCGCGACCAGCAGCGCGAGTCCAACGTCCGGGCCCGCAACGTCTTCGCGGTGGCCGACGGCGACGAGTGGACCGACAAGTCCTTCACCGGCACCTTCGACTCCACCCTGATCAGCCCCGCCTGGCCGGTGCGCGGCGGCGCCCCCGCCACGCTCTCGTACGTGACGCACTACCTCCAGGAGAACCCGCAGAAGGGCGAGGTGCTCGTCTCCTACGACGGGGCGGCGCCGGTGACGGTGAAGACGTACGCCTTCGACACGGTCGCCAAGGCCGAGTCGCTCACCCTGAACGTGCCCGCCGGGGCCACCACCGCCCAGGTGCGCTTCCGCTACACCGGGGGCAACAACTGGTACTGGGTGATCGACCAGGTCAAGATCTCGGCTTCCTGACTAGGCTGGGCGGTGTCGGTACGGCACAGCGCGGTGCACCCCGGCACCGTCCAGTTCTTCGTCCAGCGCACACCGCAGGAGAGTCCGCCCCATGGCAGAGCGCAAGCCGATCGAATCCTGGCTCACCGACATGGACGGGGTCCTCATTCACGAGGGCACGCCGATCCCGGGTGCGGACGCCTTCCTCACCGGGCTGAAGGAGTCGGGCAAGCCGTTCCTGGTCCTCACCAACAACTCCATCTACACCCCCCGCGACCTCCAGGCCCGCCTCGCCCGCATGGGCCTGCACGTGCCGGTCGAGAACATCTGGACGTCGGCGCTCGCCACCGCCAAGTTCCTGGACGACCAGCGGCCGGGCGGCACGGCGTACGTGATCGGGGAGGCGGGGCTCACCACCGCGCTGCACGACATCGGGTACGTCCTGACCGACCACGAGCCGGACTACGTGGTCCTGGGCGAGACCCGTACGTACAGCTTCGAGGCGCTCACCAAGGCGATCCGGCTGATCAACGGCGGAGCGCGGTTCATCTGCACCAACCCGGACGAGACCGGCCCCTCCACCGAGGGCCCGCTGCCCGCGACCGGCGCGGTCGCCGCGCTGATCACCAAGGCGACGGGCAAGAAGCCGTACTTCGCGGGCAAGCCGAATCCGCTGATGATGCGGACGGGGCTGAACGCGATCGGGGCGCATTCGGAGACCAGCGCGATGATCGGGGACCGGATGGATACGGATGTCCTCGCGGGGCTGGAGGCGGGGATGCAGACGTTTCTGGTGCTCACCGGGCTCACCCGGCCCGAGGATGTGGAGAACTTCCCGTTCCGGCCGTCCAAGACTGTCGACTCGATCGCCGATCTGGTGAAGCTGATCTGACCGTCCCCCGGGTGGCGCGCCCGGGATGCGGAACGGCGCGGGGCGCGTGAATCTTCGTACAGGAGGTTCACGATGCGCTTTCGACAGGTCACGCTCTGTGCGGCCGTGGCGGCCGCCACCGCTCTGATGCCCGTGGCGGTCGCCACGGCGGAGTCCGAGTCGCACGGGTCACTGACGGTGACGCCGTCCACCATCGCCCCGGGCGGTGAGGTGGACCTGCGGGTCAGCGTGTGCAGCGGCCGGCAGGCCGTCGGGACCTCGGAGGCCTTCGTCTCGCAGGCGCAGTTCGCGCCGGCGGCGGACGGGGGCCTCTTCGCACACGCCCGGATCCGCTCGGACGCCCAGGCGCGCAGCTACGACATCTGGGTGAACTGCAAGGACAGCTCCGGCCAGGCCTCCGGCCGCGTCACGGTCGTCCACGGCGGCGGCCACCACGACGACCACCCCGACCACCACGCCACCCCGCACGCCCCCGTCCACGCGGGCGGCGGCGGCGCGCAGCTCGCGGACCGGCAGGCCACCGAGCAGGGTCCCGGCACCCGGCACGCGGTGATCGGCCTGGCCCTGGCGGCCGTGGCGGCGGTCGCGGTGGCGGGCCGCAGCGTGCGGCGCCGGCGCCGCACGGACTGAGACGACCGGGGCGATGTCCTCCGAGCACACGTCCGGCACCGGACGGCTGCTGACCGGGGTGGCGTGGGCGGTCCTGCTGCTCGGCCTGTGGCTGTGGGGCCGCGAGGCCACCGACGGCCCCGGCGGCAGCTCGGCGCCCACCACGGGTGACGTGGCGGCCGTGGGGCGCCCGCTGGGCGTACCGCTGCCGCCCGCGCACGACCCGGTGAAGGCGGCGGCGCCGCGGCGTGTCGAGATCCCTTCCATAGGCGTGGCCGCACCCGTCGTGCCGCGTGGCCTCGACACCGCGGGTGCGGTCGATCCGCCGCCGTACGACCGGCCGGGCACGGTCGGCTGGTTCGGCGCCGGGGTCCAGCCCGGCGGGCCCGGGGCGGCGCTGCTCGTCGGCCACGTCGACACCGAGAGCAAGCCCGCCGTCTTCTACGGCCTGAGCGCCACCCGACCCGGCGAGAAGGTGCGGGTGACCAGGACCGATGGATCCGTCGCCGAGTTCACCATCGACGACGTGCAGGTCTTCGGGCGGGACCGGTTCGACGCGCACAAGGTGTACGGGCCGCGCGAGGCGGGGCGCGCGGAGCTGCGGCTGATCACCTGCGGGGGCACCTACGACCGCAAGGCGCGCGCGTATACGGCGAACGTGGTGGTGTCGGCGTATCTCACCGACGTACGGCCCGCGGCGGCCAGGTCCGCAACCTAGCCCGGCCGACGGCCCGCTCCCCCCGGAGCCGCCGGCCGGGCCGGTCCTCGACCGTGGGTGCACGGGCTGCGGGAGAAGCCCGGCACCTCCACGGGAGGTTCGAGGGGACCAGCGCCAACGTGGGCCGGGACTGGGGCCGATGCGACCACTGTAGAACCGTTGTGCGCTTTCGGCCTAGGGCTGGATAACGCCAAGTCGCCTTCTGTGTGCGCTCGGTGGGCACGGGCTCGTGGGGGCGTGTGCGGGTGTGCCACGATGGATCGGGGGAAGCGTCCGGGAAAGTACGTTTGAGGGGGTCGGATGTTCCGGAGTGGTGCGCGGACGGGCGCGGTCGGGGTGGCGGTGGCGGCCGTGGGTACGGCGCTGGCGCTGACGTCCTGTTCGTCCTCCTCCGACTCGGACAAGAAGCCCGAAGTGGCGCAGCAGCCGAAGGGCACCGATCCGTTCTGGGTCAACCCGGACGGCAACGCGTCGCGGCAGGCCGCCGAGTACCGCAAGAGCGGTGACGACGCCAAGGCCGCGCTGATCAGGAAGATCGCGGAGCAGCCGGTCGGGGAGTGGATCGGCCCGGAGAACCCGGAGTCGGAGGCGAAGGGCTTCACCGAGGCGGCGGCGAAGGCCGACCGTACGGCGCTGCTGGTGCTCTACAACATCCCGCACCGCGACTGCGGCCAGTTCTCCAAGGGCGGCGCGGCGGACGGGGACGCGTACCGGGCGTGGGTGGACAAGGTGGCCGCCGGGATCGGCGACCGGGGCGCCACGGTGGTCCTGGAGCCGGACGCGGTGCTGCACCTGGTCGACGGGTGCACGCCGCAGCAGTTCGCCGAGGAGCGGTACGACCTGCTGAAGAAGGCGGTCGAGCGGCTGAAGCGGCAGCCCGGCGTGAAGGTGTACGTGGACGCGGGCAACGCGGGGTGGCAGCGGCCGGACGCGCTGGACGAGCCGTTGCGGCGGGCGGGCGTGGAGGCGGCCGACGGCTTCGCCGTCAACGTCTCCAACTTCCAGACGACGGCGGCGAGCCGGGACTTCGGCCACCAGCTGTCGGCGAAGCTGTCCGGCAAGCACTTCGTGATCGACACGAGCCGCAACGGGAACGGGCCGTACACGGGCGGCGACCCCAAGGAGACCTGGTGCAACCCGCCCGGCCGCGCGCTAGGCGACCGGCCGACGACGCGGACGGGGGACGGGTTGGTCGACGCGTACGTGTGGGTGAAGCGGCCGGGGGAGTCGGACGGGGGCTGCAAGGGGGGGCCGAAGGCGGGGGAGTGGTGGGCGGACTATGCGCTGAGCCTGGCCCGCAACACGAAGTAAGCCCCTCCCCGCCCCTTCCCGAAACTCTCCGAGGGATCCCTTCGTCTGCGGACCGTGGTGGGTTGCTCGCGCAGTTCCCCGCCCCCCTGAGAACGCCCCTCCGGGGCGCCCAGGGGATTGCCGCGCAGCGGCATCTTCAGGGGCGCGGGGAACTGCGCGACCAGCCACATACGGCCTGCAGACGAAACATCTGGCCGCCCGCCGCAGGCTACGGCACCTCCACCCACACCGCCCGGGACGGCACACCCTCCCCGTCCGTCACGAACAGCATGTACCAACCCGGAGGGACGAGGTTCCGGTTCTTGGGGACCGTGACCCGGACCCCGTCCGCCGTCTTCGCGACATCCAGCGCAACCGACCGCTGATCAATGTCCGTGACGTGCGTCGTCGCACTCGGACGGATCAGCCGAGCCGCCTTCACCGCCCCCGCGTCCTTCGACTTGAACACCCCACTCCCACCCCGGGAAAGCGACTTCGGCCCCTCCCCGAGCTCGGGCCGGTGGTCGCCGCCCTTGTAGAGGTACGGCGGCGTATAGATCTCGATGCGCTGCTCGAAGACCCCCGGCTTCGTATCGTCCTTGTCCCCGTACAACGAATCCCCACCGAACGTCACGACCCGCCCGTCCGGCAGCAGCATCGACCCGGAGTGGTAGTTGCGGCCCACCTCCGGATCCGCCACCCGCCGCATCGTGTTCGTCTTCGCGTCGTAGATCCGCGCCTGGTGCAGGTTGGAGCCGCCCCGGCCCCGGTAGTCCTTGGAGCCGCCGCTGATCAGCATGGTGTCGTCGGGCAGCACGGACGTCATCGGGTACCGCGTCCCGTCGGCGAGCGAAGGGCCGTCCTTGAAGGACGGATTGGGGTCCTTGAGGTCCACGATCCGGGTCTTCTTCGACGACTCGGCCGACTCGCCGACCCCGCCCCCGCCGATCACCATGTACTTCTCGTCCTGGGCCGGAGGCATCAGCACCGTCCCCGACGTCTCCATCTCGCCCGGGTCGCTCAGCCCGGGGATCTTGGTGAACTTGTTGGAGGCGAAGTCCCAGATGCCCGGGTCACGGCCGACGTTGTCCGGCCCGTACCCCGCGTTCGACCCCGAGTAGAACAGCTTGCCGTTCTGCAGCAGGAACACCGCCGGGTAGGTCGGGAACTGCATGATCCCCTTGGTGTACGTCCACTTCTTCGTCTTCGGGTCGTACACCTCGTTCTTGCCCGGCACCAGCTGCCCGATGTCGTCGAGCCCGGAGAGCGCGAGGACCTTGCCGTCGGAGAGCGTCGTCAGCGTCGGGTACCAGCGGGCCTCGTTCATCGGGTCGACCGTGATGTACCGCTCGCCCACCGGGTCGAACTCGTAGGCGTCCCTGATCCCCTGGAAGTCCTTCTTGTCCAGGGCGAGCTTCTGCGCGATGCCGTAGACGTTGCGGGTGTCGGAGCCGGTGAGGCCCTGGATGCGGTAGTTGTCCTCGGTGCCGGTCTCGTGCTCGGTGCCGGACTCCTCGGCCTCCACGTAGATCCGGCCGAGCCCGGCCTCGGTGCGCAGGAACCTGCCGGTCTTCTTGTCGAAGACCTTCTTGGCGCGCTGGACGAGGACGGGGTCCTTGGAGACGAACGTCTTGGCGTTGGACTTGCCGGTGAACCGGGTGCCCGCGGGCAGCGTGATCGGCTTGTCCGGGTCCTCGTTGTGGACGATCATCAGGCCGCCGGCCTTGGTGACGTCGCCCTTGAGCTTCTCGTACCGCTTGGTGCCGCCCGCGATCAGCAGCTTGCCGTCGGCGAGCTGGGTGTGGCCGGTGCAGAACAGGTCGTTGGGCGTGGGGATCTTCTTGAAGGTGTTCTTGTCCGGGTCCCACAGCACCGTGTCGAACTTCTTCGCGTCGAAGTTCTTGGCGTTGTTGCCGGAACCTGCGACCAGCAGCACCTTGCCGGTGTGCAGCAGCGCCGCGTGGATCGTGTTGAGCCGGAACTCCTTGGGCATGGCGACCATGTCCCAGTGGCCGTTGTCCGCCTTGTACCCCGGCTGGTTGATCTTGTAGTCGTGGTACTGGTTCGTGGAGAACCGGTACAGCCAGGGGCCGTTGGCGCCCGCGAGCGCGACGACCACCGCCGTACCGATCGCCCAGCGGCGGGTACGGCGGGTCGGACGGAATCTCATTGGTTACGTCCCCCAAGGGCGATCTGCACGGTCTGGTCGGCGGGCTCGGCGGGCGGCCCGGCGGGCGGCTGCTGGGGCTCGCCCTGCGGCTGCGGCGGCGCCCCCGGTGTCCCCGGCGCCCACTGCGGGCGCTCCTGCTGGTGCGCTCCCTGCTGCGGCGCGGCCGGCGGCCCGGAGCGCCTGCGCTTGCCCCGCTTCTTCTTCTCCGCCCGTACGGTCCACCGCCAGCCGAGGATCGGCGCGGCCGTGATCAGCATGGCCAGGGTGGCCCAGGTGATCATCGCGGGGTGGCTGTGGCCGTTGAAGAACGACGAGACCAGCGAGCCGCCGAACAGCGCGATGAAGAACAGGTGGATGCGGAAGGTGCCGAAGAGGGTGTCCGGGCTGGACGAGTCGCCCTTGGGGGTCACCACGAAGGAGCTCTTGCGGCGCAGTACGGCGTCCATCAGCGAGCGGGCGTAGATGGGCGCGGAGAGCGCCGACATCACCATGCCGGCCACGCCGCCGGAGCCCTCCGGCTCGTGCGGGGAGACGTTGTGGCGCCGGTTCCAGATGTAGAGCCCGATCTGGAGGGCCGAGGCGTTGCCGTACAGCATCATCCAGATGACCGGGTCGATCTGCACGCCCGAGGCGCCCAGGCCCAGGAACAGGGCGCAGCTGAGCGCCGCCAGGATCCAGTTGAGGGCCGACATCGGGTAGAAGATGATCATCATCGTGTAGTTGAAGAGCTTGCCGAAGGGCAGGGTGCCGAAGCCCTTCCAGTACTGCTTGAGGATCGTCTCGTACGTACCTCTGGACCAGCGCAGCTGCTGGGTGAAGAAGTCGGTCCAGGCGGTCGGGCCCTCGCCGACGGCCAGCACGTCCGGGGTGTAGACCGAGCGCCACTTCTTCCCGGTCGCCGGGTTGGTGGCGCGGTGCATCTCGAAGCCGGTCGCCATGTCCTCGGTGATCGAGTCGTAGAGACCGCCGATCTGCTTCAGGGCGCTGATGCGCACGGCGTTGCTGGTGCCGACGAACATGGGCGCGCCGTACTTGTTGCCGGCCCGCTGGATCAGCGCGTGGAAGAGGAACTGCTGGGACTCGGCGGCCTTGGTGACGAAGGTGTCGTAGTTGCCGTAGACCTGCGGGCCGATGACGAAGCCGACGTCAGGGTCGCGGAAGTAACCGAGCATCCGCTCCAGGTAGTTGGGCAGCGGCACGTGGTCGGTGTCGACGGAGGCGAAGAAGTCGTACTCGCCGCCGTGCGCCTCCAGCCAGGCGTTGTAGTTGCCGTGCTTGGTCTTGGCGCGGTGCGGGCCCTTGGGCTGGTTCCAGCGTGCGACGCCCTTGCGGGAGAAGTGGTGCACGCCCAGGCGCGCGCACACTTCCTTGACCGCCGGGTCGTCGCCCTCGTCGAGCAGCCAGACGTGCATCAGACCGCGGTGGCGGATGCGGACCGCCGCCTCCAGGGTCTTGGTCACCATCTCCAGCGGTTCCTTGCCGGGCACGAAGGAGGTGAGGAAGGCGACCTTGGTGCCGGTCTCGGGCACCACCGGGATCGGGTCGCGCGCGACCAGCGTGGCGTGCGCGTTGGAGAGCACGTTCATCGTCCGGAAGAGCTCGATCAGGCCGATCGAGACCAGCATGACGATGTCCAGGACCAGCAGGGACTGCGAGGCGTGGTCGCGCTTGGTCCAGTGCTCGGGCTGCATCAGCCAGGCGAACAGGCCGAGCGAGACCAGCGGGGCCGCGCCGAGCAGCAGGGCCGCGCGTATCCGGTGCGGCTCCTGGGAGAGCAGCGACCGGTAGCGCACGCGGTACGGCTTCGCCGGGTCCGGCTGGGTGAGCGGGCCGGCCAGCCTGCTGTAGTGCTCGTAGTCGTAGCGCGGCAGCGACTTCTTCAGCCGCTGCCGGGCCCCGGGCCGCAGATGCGGCGGGAGCCGGAGCTGAGTGGTCTGGGACGGGTCGTCGTGGTGCCGGGCGCCGGTCGGCGTCGACGTCATGAGTCATCCCCCCGCACGCAAGGGTCACGTTGCGTGTGTGTCGTGTTCCGTCGTCCGCATGGGTCCCCCTCGACCCCGCGGACGTACTGATGGGCGGTCAAGGGGCGGGCCACACCCCTTGATCCAGACATGGGAGGAGGCCCTTCCGGTTGCATGATGCCTTCATCGGCACCGATTCATGAACGGGGCCCCCACCCCGCGGTACCCGCAACCGGGACATTCCCCTCCGAACCACACCCGCGGCCTCCAAGTGATGGAGCCGCACACCCCCTTGGGACCGATGCCCCCCAGCCAGGTTTCTACGCCCGGCGGCTTGATCGCAAGGGTGAAACGAGCTGTTTACCGGTCATACGAGGGCTTTACGGGGCGCTTGTGCAGGGCGTGCGGATTTCGGGTGGAGCTCCCGTGGCAGTACCACGCGCTGCACGGCGCGGGAGGCGCTGGCGCACGCCCTCTAACGACCACAGTCCCCTCACCGATGGTGAGGGGACTGTGGCTGTCTGTGCGCCGCCAGGGACTCGAACCCCGGACCCGCTGATTAAGAGTCAGCTGCTCTAACCAACTGAGCTAGCGGCGCCTGCTGACACCGAGAACTCTACCGGACTCGGAAGGGTGGTTCTGACCAGCGCCACGCGGTGAGATGTTCGTTTCATCCGTTTTGATCCGTCAAAATGCGATTTATGTGGACGGTTGGAAAGCTGTGGCCCGTGCAGAAGCGCAGAAAAGATCTTCAACGACCACAAGATCGCCGAGAGCGGCAGGTGACGCCATGACGGTGCCGGTGTTCGAGGAGTACGAGCCGGCGGGCGAGTGCGGCTGCGCCGGGTGCGCGGACCGGCGGCGGACGGCCGCCCTGCCGCCGCGCGCCGGGGGCCGCCCGGCCGCCCGCGGTGCCCGCCGCGCGCTGGTGCTCGCGACCGCGGCGGGCGTGGTCCTCGGCGCCGGGACCGCCGCCGCCGCCGTACGGGCGCCGGGGCCGGAGACCGGCCACGACCGGGCCGCCGGAGGGGGCGACGCCGTCGGCCTGGACACCGGGCCGGTGACCGAGCAGGGAGCCACCGGCGCACTGCACGGGGGCGCGGCCGTGCCGCCGGACGAGCCGCCGCCGCGCAAGCTCCAGCCGATGACCCGGGCCGACATCATCAACCGGGCCAAGAAGTGGATCACCGCGCAGGTCCCGTACAGCATGGAGAAGTACTGGTCGGACGGGTACCGGCAGGACTGCTCCGGGTTCGTCTCGATGGCCTGGAACCTCGGCACCAACGAGTGGACCGGCAGCCTGGGCAACTTCGCGGTGCGGATCACCAAGGACGAGCTCCAGCCCGGCGACATGCTGCTCTTCCACAACCCCGACAACCCGACGCGCGGCTCGCACGTGGTGATCTTCGGCGGCTGGACGGACTACACGCACACCTACTACATCGCGTACGAGCAGACGCCCCCGCTGGCCCGGAAGCAGGCCACGCCGTACGGGTACTGGAGCAATTCCAGCCGCTACCTGCCCTACCGCTACAAGGGCGTCGGCACCGGCACCGGCGGCCCCGCCGTCGACCCGCCCGCCGCCCCGGCGGCGCTCACCGCGGACTTCCCCGGCGCGGGCGTGTTCGGGCCGGGCGCCAACAACGCGTACGTCACCCGGCTCGGCCAGATGCTGGTGGCGCGCGGCGGCAAGCGCTTCTACACCGAGGGCCCCGGCCCGCGCTGGGGCGAGGCGGACCGCAAGGCCACCCAGGCCTTCCAGCGCGCCCAGGGCTGGACCGGCCGCGAGGCCGACGGCCTGCCGGGCGCCCACACCTGGAGCCTGCTGGTCCGGGGCGGGGGCAAGGACATCCCGGCGGCCGGGGGAGCGACGGGGGGCCTGACCTCGACGGCGACGCCCCCGCCGGAGCCGCAGGTCCAGCCCGCGGTGGCCCAGGTGCCGGTGGCTCAGCCGGTGGTGGTTCAGCCCGCGGTGGCCCCGGTCCCGGCGGTCCAGCCGGTGTCGCCGCCGACGACCCAGCCCCCCGCCCCGCCCGCGCAAGGCCCCCCGGGCCCACTGGCGGGCGCTCCCGCCGGGCCGACCGTAGCCGCCCCGGCGGGCTGGGTGCACGTGCCCCTCTTCCCCGGCAAGGCGTACTTCCGGCCGGGTCAGTCCAGTGCGTACGTGACCGAGCTCGGGCGGCAGCTCCTGCGGAAGGGGTTCGGGCGGTACTACACCTCCGGGCCCGGCCCGATCTGGAGCGAGGCCGACCGGCGCAACGTCGAGGCGTTCCAGCGCGCCCAGGGCTGGCGCGGCGGCGCGGCCGACGGCTACCCCGGCCCCGAGACCTGGCGGCGGCTTTTCCCCAAGCTCTCAACTCCGTTCGAGCAGGGGAGACCCCAATCATGACGGAGGCATCGATGCAGAAGACGACGGATCCCGACGACGGGATGCCCGGCCCCGGTACCCGCCGGGTCGCGGTGATCAGGGGCGAGACCACCGCCGAGATCCCGGTGCACCTGCTGTTCCGGGACGACACCGCGCCCACGCCCGTGGTGCCGCAGCCCGGGCCGAAGCCGACGGCCGCCCCGGCCCGGCGCACGGCCCGGCCGCTGCCCGCGCCGGTGCGGCCCGCCCCGCCCGGCGACCCCGAACTGGTGGAGCGCGCCGGGCCCGTGGTGCCGGGGGCGGTGGCCGTCGCGGCGGGTCTCGCGGCGCTCGCGGGGTGCGCGGCGGTGGTCTGGTCGGCCGGGCTGATCCCGGCGGCGGTGACGGACGCGCTGCGGCTCCCTTCGTATACGGACGCCGGTGGGCACGGCGTCATGGGGCCCGCGCGCTGGGCGCTGCTCGTGCTCGGCACGGCCCTCGCGGTCGTCTGCTTCGGCGGGCTCGGGCGCGGCCGGGTCGGGTGCGCCTGGGTGCTCTCGCTCTGCGGCGACTACCGGGGCAGCGTGCGGCGCACGGGGCTGGTGTGGACGAGCCCGCTGCTGCTGCGCCGCCCGGTCGACGTACGGCTGCGGCACTGGCGCAGCGAGCCGATGCCCGCGGTCGACGCGGACGGCACCGCGCTGCGGGCCGTGGTGCTCGTGGTGTGGCGGGTCAGGGACACCGCGCGGGCGGCCCTGGCCGTGGAGGACCACGTGGTCTATCTGCGCGACCAGGTGGAGGCGGCGATGGCCCGGGTCCTCTCGCGCCTCCCGGCCGACGCCTTCCACGAGGACGCCCCGACCCTGCGCGACGCGGAGGCCGTCGGCGACGCGCTGACCCGGCTCCTGAAGGCGGAGGCGGAGCCGGTGGGGATCGAGGTGTACGCGGCGCAGCCGGTCCGGATCGAGTACGCGCCCGAGGTGGCGGCGGCGATGCGGCGACGGCGGGTCGCGGCGATCGACGCCCGGCACCGGGACGCGGTGCTGAGCTCGGTGGTGGACGCGGTCGACGACACGGTCGCCCGGCTCACCTCGCGCGGTCTGGTCGAGCTGGACGACTACGAGCGCAGGGTGCTGGTGAAGGACCTGACGGTGGCGTTCTACACGGGCCGGGGCGGGGCCGAGGGCGCCTGAACGCGGGGGAGTGGCGGGGCCGAAGCCGGGTTGCGATTGGTCTGGACATGCTCAACTGGCGGGAATAGCCTGTGAGTTGGTCCAGACCAGATTTTTGCACGCGTGCGCCACGGCCCCAGAACTCCCCCACGTTCTCCAGGAGCGTCAGCATGCGAAAGAAGAAGCTGGGCGCGGCCGTGGTCGCGCTCGCGGCCGCGGGCACCTCCCTGCTCGCCACGTCGAGCGCCAGCGGCCACGGCTACACCGACCAGCCCCTGAGCCGCCAGAAGGTGTGCGCCAACGGTACGGTCCAGAACTGCGGCGAGATCATCTGGGAGCCGCAGTCGGTCGAGGGTCCGAAGGGCTTCCCGGCCGCGGGGCCCGCCGACGGGACGATATGCGCGGGCGGCCTGAGCCGGTTCGCCCAGCTCGACGATCCGCGCGGCGGCACGGGGTGGCCCACGACCAAGCTGACGGGAGGTCAGACGTACACCTTCCGCTGGCAGTTCACGGCCCGGCACGCGACCACGGACTTCAAGTACTACCTCACCAAGCAGGGCTGGGACCCGAGCAAGAAGCTCACCCGCGCGGCGCTCGACCCGCAGCCCTTCCTGACCGTCCCGTTCTACAACAAGCAGCCCCCCGCCACGCTCTCCCACGAGGGCACCATCCCCGCCGGCAGGTCCGGCCGCCACCTGGTCCTGGCGGTGTGGACGATCGCGGACACGGGCAACGCGTTCTACTCGTGCTCGGACGTGCAGTTCTAATCGGCCCGGGGTTCGTCTGCGGGCCGGTGGTGGGTTGCTCGCGCCGTTCCCCGCGCCCCTGAGAGCGCCCCTTCGGGCCGCCCCGGGGATTGCCGCGGAGCGGCATCCAAGGGGCGCGGGGAACTGCGCGACCAGCCCACCACCGGCCCGCAGGTGACACACGAACGACCGCCGGGCGGGCTCGAAGTGAGCCTGCCCGGCGGTCGCGTGCGTACGGGGCTCACGCCACCAGCTCACCCTCCGGCTCCTGCGACCGAACGGGAGCCCCCGCGCTGGTGTTGCGCAGCAGAGCCACAGCCACCCCCGCGGTGACCACCAGCAGCACCGTCCCGCCGACCGCCGCGTACTGCAGACCGTGCACGAAGGCCTCCCGAGCCGTCGCCACCAGCGCGTGATCCGTGCTCGCGACCGCCGCGCCCAGGGTCTCGCGGGCGGCCGGCGGGGCCGAGTCGGGCATGTCGGCGCGGTAGACCGCGGTGCCGACCGACCCCAGGACCGCCATGCCGAGCGCGCCGCCGAACTCCTGCCCGGTCTCCAGGAGCGAGGCCGCCGAGCTGGCCTTCTCGGCCGGGGCCGACGCCAGGGCCATGTCGGAGACCAGCGCCATCACCATCACGATGCCGCTGGCGATCACCGCGGCGCCGGTCAGCAGGATCCAGAGGGAGTCGGTGCCGGTGAGGGCGAGGACGCCGTAGCCCGCCGAGCCGATCACGAAGCCGGCCGCGATGACCGGGGCCTTGCCGGTCCTGGCGGCGATCGCGGTCGACGTCGGCGCCGCGATGCCCACCGCGAGCGACGGGGCCAGCGACCACAGGGCCGCCTCCATCGTGCCCATGCCGAGCACCGACTGGAGGTACTGCGTGGTGAAGTACGCCGAACCCATCATCGCGAAAGCCGCGACCGCGTTGAGGGAGATCCCGGCGCCGAAGACCCGGTCGCGGAACAGCTCGCGGCTGATCATCGCGTCCTTCCGGGTGCGCTGGCGGCGGACGAAGACCCAGCCGACCGCGAGCCCCGCGAGGACGGACAGCAGCCGCGCCGTGCTGAAGCCCTCGGCGGCGAACTCCTTCAGCCCATAGACCACCGGCAGCACCGCGCCCATCGACAGCGGCACGCTCAGCAGGTCGAACTTCCCCGGCGCCGGGTCCTTGAACTCGGGGACCAGGACCGGGACCAGGACGAGCAGCAGCACCATCGCGGGCACGTTGATCAGGAAGACCGAGCCCCACCAGAAGTGCTCCAGCATCACGCCGCTCATCACCGAGCCGAGCGCGATGCCGCCCGCCATGGCGCCGGACCAGATGCCGATCGCCTGGCCGCGCTGCTTGTCGTCCCGGAACATGCTGCGGACCAGGCCCATGGTGGAGGGCATCAGGGTCGCGCCGCCGACACCGAGCAGGGCGCGGGCCGCGATGAGCATCTCGGCGCTGGTCGCGTACGCCGCCGTCACCGAGGCGAGTCCGAACGCCGCCGCGCCGATCATCAGCAGCTTGCGGCGGCCGATCCGGTCGCCCAGCGAGCCCATCGTGATGAGCAGTCCGGCGAGCGCGAACGCGTAGATGTCGAAGATCCACAGCTGCTGGGTGGCGCTCGGGTCCAGCTCGCGGGTGATGGAGGGGATCGCGAAGTAGAGGACGGAGACGTCCATCGAGACCAGGAGGAGCGGCAGCAGGAGGACGACGAAGGCGGTCCACTCCTTGCGCCCGGCGCGGAGGTTCGTGCTCGGTGAGTGCGTCATGACAGGAACTGTACGGCTGTTTAATACGGTTGTCTAGAACGAATGTATAAGACATGCGTACGGCCCCTCCGGGGGTCCGGGAGGGGCCGTACGCAAGCGAGTTGAGAGGTCTGGGCTAACCCTTCGGCTGCCAGGGCGGGGTCTGGTTCCAGCCCCACTTCGGGACCGTCGCCCCCGTCCCCTCCACCGGCGGCGGGTTCGGGCCCGAGTAGACGAGCGCCATCCGCGTGCCCCACTCGATGTAGTACGCGAACACCGCCCGGAACTCCGGGTCGTCGGGCAGCCCCACCTCGTCCGCCGCGTCCATCAGCAGCGAGATCCAGCGCCGCCGCTGCTCCTCGGTGATGCCGCGGCCCACGTGGCGCCCGGCCATGTGGTCGTGGCCGCCGTGGGCCGCGGTGTAGTCGGCGGGGCCGCCGAAGACCTCGGCCAGCCAGATCGCCACGTGGTGGGCGTGCTCGGCCGGGGCGCCCGCGAACACCGGTGCGAGCACCGGGTCCTTGTGCACGTGCCCGTAGAACACCTCGGTCAGGCGGTCGAGGGCCTCCTGGCCGCCCATCCACTCGTAGACGCTGGGGATCCCCGGAGCGTCGCTCATGCGTTTTCCTCCTCGGCGGGCCCCGACGCGCGGTCGGGACCCTGGGCGCGGACTTCCCGTACGCGCTCCAGGGAGTCGCGCAGCTCCCCGAGCCAGTCGTCGGTGTGACTCTGTACGAGCCGTACGCACCAGGCAAGGGCGTCGCTGCGACTGCGGGCCACCCCGCCGGCCACCAGGGTGTCCAGGACCTGGCGTTCGGGCTGCTTGAGGCGGGTCATGACGGGGGCCGCGACCTGCGTGAACATCGCGCGCCGGCCGCCGCACTCGGCGCCCCACGACACCTTGCGTCCGTACCGGTGCTCGGCCTCGCGGGCCACGGCGATCCGCTCGTCGCGGGTGCGCTCGCGGAACTCCTGGATGCGGCCGTCGAGGGCGGCGGCCCGCTCGGCGGGGGAGGCGTCGTCCGCGAGCTTGGGCTCGGGGACGCGCCCGACGACGGTGATCTCCTCGCGGTCGACCACCACCTCGACCAGACGCTCGTAGAGACCGTCCGGGACGCGGCCGGAGAACCAGCCGCGAAGCTGCTCGTGCTGTTCGGCTGTAATCATGTAATCAGGATTACTCGCGCGGGGGCGGGCTGCCAAGGGTGTTCGCCGTGGGCCTGAAAGGTGTAGGGGCAACGCAAGGAGCCCCCCGCTTCCGCGAGGGGCTCCTCCTGTCTGTGTGCGCCCGGCGTGCTCCGCTATCCGTTGTCCGGCGGTGTGTCCACCACGCTACTGGTGGGGTTCAGCTTCCCGCTCTCAAAGGTCCACGTGTCTGTGGCTTTACCAGAGGCGCAGCAGTTGGCATCTCCCGGACCGTAAAATGTTTCGGTCGCCACGATCTTGCCGGGCGTTATCTGCCAGATCTCCAGGAAATTGGGCGGTTCACCCAACCTCGGCTGCTGACCTACCAATGTTCCGATCAATCGGAGTGGGTGATCGGCCCCGTCGAAGACCATGACCCCCATCGCCCTTTGCCCGGCGGCGGTGGAATTGTGGTTGGCGCACAATACGGGTAGTGCCGCCTCGTCGTGATGGTCTCCTGTCAGATCGCCATAGGCGACCTTGTCCGCGGAGGCGCTCACGTCCTGCGGCATATTCTGTTCAGGGCCGTCGAAGTCCGAGGGTGCCAAGGCCAAACCGTCATGCAGGTGGATGGAGCTTGGTGAGCGGCATAGATCGCCTGGTATCTCCGCGTTGCGCCAATCCGTATGACGCAGACCGGTGGTGTCGATATCGGACTTGGTGGGGTCTGAACCGGACCCGGAACGGTACCACCCGTACAGGAGCCCGCCGACGACGAAGGAAAGTGCCCATGCCAGGGCTATGAGTAATGACCTGCGGAGTGCGGTCCGTCTCAAAATCCTCACCCCAATGGGTCGACAACCTTGGATTCCGTCATGGGGCGCGCTTTCAAGTCCTGATCGATGGAGTACTTCGGCGAGGCCGAGCCGGAGACCACCTCGAACGGCGCGTTCTGGTGGTCACCGTCACCCACCTCCAGTACACCCGACTGCTCTCCGCTCTCCCACTCCACGAGGAAATCGAAACGGCAGTAGCTCTGGTTGGTGACCGGCACGACGACCACTGCCTCAGGATCAGCTTTGGTGACGCGGTACGGGAAGCCGCTCACCCGCTGCTTTCCTTGGTCGGTTTTTCCGTCCTTGAACTTGAGTTGTTGCTGCGGGCTGTCCAGATCGACAGAGAACCTGCTCATGTTGGCATCACCGCATCCGCCCGAAGAGCGCAGACGGAGGGCTTTCGGGGCGGGCCGCACCTCGACAGGCTTCACTCTGATGCGTTTGATGACAACCGCGTCCGCGCTCTTGCCTTGAATGAGGAGGTTCACGATGGTGTAGTTCGCCGCCTTGGCCTCATAGGTCGAGTCGAAGGTGGATTGTGTCGAGTACGAGGAGTTGATCTCCCAGCGCTTCCCGAACTCCTGCTCGATGGCGGGGAGTGTCGGTGGTTTGAGATAGACCATGCCCCCGCCCCCTTCGCAAACATCCCAGGGGTCGACGAACGACGCCTTGGCGGTGAGCGGTACGTCGTCGTGGGGATCGGTCGTCGTGAAGAGATCTTTGACGAAGTCCACCGTCGCCGTGAAGGCGCCCTGAGTTTCAGCCCCGATGCCGGCGGCCAGTCCCGCGACCACGGCCGCGACTATCCAGGTCTTCGCCTGTCTGCCGGCGCTCTGCTGCGGTTCTCCGGCGTCGTCGGCGTCAGACTGCCCAGTGCTTTCTGGCGTAGTCGCGTCCGTCATTCGCGCTCTCCCCCACTCGCAGGCTGCTCAGTGTGACGCTGAGTCCGCTTCTGCGGGAGTGCTTCGACAAAGATGCTTACCACCGGCCGTGCGGCCGGACGGCGGTGGCGTCAGCCCCTCGCCGGTAGCTGGCCCCGAAAACGACCAAGGGCGTTCTCCCCAAAGAGAGAACGCCCAGGTCGCAGATGGTGCGCCGCCAGGGACTCGAACCCCGGACCCGCTGATTAAGAGTCAGCTGCTCTAACCAACTGAGCTAGCGGCGCCTGCTGACAGAGAAAATACTACCTGGTCCGAGGGGGTGCTCCTGCACTCCGTCGGATTACGGAAACGAAACTCCTAGATCGCCAGCGACAGCACCACCGGCGCCGCCCGCCGGTTCAGCGTGTCCGCCGCCGAGCGCAGCCGGTGGGCGTGCTCGATCGGCATCGAGAGGGCCAGGCAGCCGACCGCCGAGCCCGCCGTGAGCGGCACGGCCGCGCAGACCGTGCCCACCGCGTACTCCTGGAGGTCGAGGACCGGGACCGTCGCCGGCTGGCTGTCCAGCTTGCTGAAGAGGACGCGCTCGTTGGTGATGGTCCGCGAGGTGAGCCGGGCGATCTTGTGGCGCGAGAGGTGGTCGCGGCGCCCGTTCTGGTCGAGCTGGGTGAGCAGGCACTTGCCGACCGCGCTGGCGTGGGCCGCCGAGCGGAAGTCCACCCACTCGTTCACCTTCGGGGCGCGCGGGCCGTCCGCGTACTGCGTGATCTTCACTTCGCCGTCGATGTACCGGCTGATGTAGACCGCCGCGCCGACCGAGTCGCGCAGCTCGGTGAGCGTGCTCTGGAGCTTGGCCTCCAGGGCCTGCTGGCGCACCACGCCGGAGCCGAGCAGGACGGTGGAGTCGCCGATGACGTACGCCCCGTCGGCCACCTGTTCCACATAGCCCTCGCAGCGGAGCATGAGGAGGAGGGAGGCGAGGTGTGCGGTCGGCAGGCCGGTCTCTCGGGCGATCTGGACGTCGGTCACTCCGCCTGCGTGCTTGGAGATCGTCTCCAGGACGCGGAAGGCGTACTGCACCGAGTGGAACGGCGCGGTCGGCTCGGGCTTCAGCGCCACGGTTTCCCCCTAGCAGGTCGAGGCTGCGAAGGTGGACAGCTTCACCTTTCCAAGATAGCCGCCAAGGGCCCTTTCCGGTGGGGGTGTTGACGAGATTGATGATGCGCCCCGGCCCGCACGCTGGGGCGCATCCGCTTGGCATATGCCAGCGTCAGGGTCTCTGGCCGGAACGTGAGGTCAGAGCACCGCACCCAGGAACTCGCGCGTGCGTTCGTGCTCGGGTGCGGCGAAGATTTTCTCCGGCGGACCCGACTCGATGACCTTCCCGGAATCGAACATCATGACCTCGTCGGAGATGTCGCGCGCGAAGTTCATCTCGTGCGTGACGCAGAGCATGGTGATGTCCGTCGTCGTCGCGATGTCCCGCAGGACGTCCAGGACCCCGGCCACCGACTCCGGGTCCAGCGCGGACGTCACCTCGTCCAGAAGCAGCACTTGGGGCCGCATGGCAAGGGCCCGGGCGATCGCCACCCGCTGCTGCTGGCCGCCGGAGAGCTGCGCGGGCTTGGCGTCGGCGCGGTCGGCGAGGCCCACCAGGTCGAGCAGCTCCTTCGCCCGCGCCTCGGCCTCGTCGGGCGCGAGGCCGAGCACCCGCACCGGCGCCTCGGTGATGTTCCGCAGCACGCTCATGTTGGGGAACAGGTTGAACTGCTGGAAGACCATCCCGATCTTCTTCCGGGCCTGGCGGCGCTCCCTCTCGGCGGCCGGAAACAGCCGGTCCCCATTGACCTGGATCGTCCCGGAGTCGGGCGTCTCCAGGGTCATCAGCAGCCGCAGGATCGTGGTCTTGCCGGAGCCGGACGGGCCGATCAGCGTGACGTGCCGCCCCGGCCGCACCGAGAAGCACAGGTCGTCCAGGACGGTGGTGGAGCCGAACCGCTTGGTGACGTTGTCGAAGGTGATGAGGGGGCTGTCGGAGTCGGCGGGGACGGGCGTGTGCGCGGGGGAGAGATCAGCGGGCAAGGCGGCGCTCCAGGGCTCGTACGAGAAGGGAAGCCGGATAGGCGATGAGGATGAAGGCGATGCCGACGACGGTCAGCGGCTCGGTGTACTGGAAGGTCGAGGCGCCCTCCAGGCGGGACTGCTGGAGGAGTTCGAGGACGCTGATCCCGGCCAGCAGCGGGGTGTCCTTGAGCATCGAGATGACGTAGTTGCCGAGCGCCGGAACGATCCGGCGGACCGCCTGCGGCAGGATCACCGCCAGCCAGGTCCGGTGCACGGGCAGGCTGAGCGCGGTGGCCGCCTCCCACTGCCCCTTGGGCACGGCGTCGATGCCGGCCCGGTAGACCTGCGCGGTGTACGTCGAGTAGTGCAGCCCGATGGCGAGGACGCCGGTGGTCAGGGCGGAGAACTTCACGCCCCACTCGGGCAGCACGAAGAACAGGAAGAACAGCTGCACGAGCAGCGGCGTGGTGCGGATGAACTCGGTGACGGCGGTCACCGGCCAGCGCACCAGCCGGGACGGCGCGCGCAGCCCGAGCGCCCACACCAGCCCCAGCGAGAAGGAGATGAGCGAGCCGAGCGCGAGGACCTGGAGGGTGACGAGCACCCCGTCCCAGAAGCGCGGCATGAAGTCCCAGACGGCGGACCAGTCCCAGGAGGACCCCGCCGCCCCAGCCGAGTACGTCACTTGACCGTCACCCCCAGATTGGCCTTGGTGCGGCGCTCCAGCGCCTTCATGCCCCGGGTGATCCCGAAGGCGAGGACGAAGTAGACGACGAGGGTGGCGCTGTAGATCTGCGCGCTGTCCTGGGTGGCGAGCCGGACCAGGTACGCGGCGAACGACACGTCGCCGACGCCGAGTAGCGAGACCAGGGCGGTGCCCTTGAGCAGCTCGACCAGCAGGTTGCAGAACGGCGGGAGCATCTCCGGCACCGCCTGCGGCAGCAGCACCAGCCGCATCCGCTGCCACGGCGTGAGGCTCAGCGCGATGCCCGCCTCGCGCTGGGCGGGCGCGACGGCGTTCAGCGCGCCCCGGACGATCTCCGCGCCGTACGCCCCGTAGGAGAGGCCGAGCGCCAGGACGGCCGCCCACATCGGCACCAGCTGCCAGCCCACCAGCGGCGGCAGCACGAAGAACAGCCAGAACATCAGGACCAGGGCGGAGGTGCCCCGGAAGACCTCGGTGTAGAAGCCGGCCAGGAACCGCACGAACCGGGAGCGGTGGGTGCGGGCCATGCCGATCCCGAAGGCGACGGCGGCGGCCAGCGCCGCGCTGTACACGGTCAGCTGGACGGTGATCCAGATGCCCGGCAGCACCCAGTGCTGCCACAGTCCGGCCGTCATCGGCACAGCTCCTTGGCGGTGAGGGTGGTCATCTCGGCCCGGGTGAAGCCGAACGGCCGCAGGATCCGGAAGAGTTCGCCGCTGGAGCGCAGCTTGTGCAGCTCGGTGTTGAACGCGTCGCGCAGCGTGGTGTCGGTGGGCCGGAAGGCGAAGCCGCCGCCGTCGACCTTCTGCCTGCCGTCGACGACGGCGGCGAAGGGGGCGGTGGTCTCGGCGCGGCCGCTCTTGCGCACCACCGCGCGGGTGGTCAGCGCGGTCCCGGCGAACACGTCGACGCGGCCGGACTCCACCGCGTTCAGCCCGGCGACCTGGTCCTGGAGGATGACGATGTCCTTCTCCGGTATCCCGGCGGCGGCCGCGTACTGGATCTCCGCGTAGCCGGTCCCGGTGGCGAAGCGGGCGCGGGTGCGCACCACGTCCTCGTACGTGTGCAGCCCCTTGGGGTTGCCCTTGCGCACGATGAACGCGTCGAGCATCTGGTACTCGGGGTCGGCGAAGAGGACCTGCGCGCAGCGCTCCTTGTTGATGTACATCCCGGCCGAGACGACGTCGAACTGCTGGGAGTTGAGGCCGGGGATGAGCGAGGAGAAGTCGGTGGCGACGGGCTGGACGCGGTCGATGCCGAGCCGCTTGAAGATCACTTTGGCGAGTTCCGGCGCCTCCCCGGTGAACCGGCCGTCCTCGTCGACATAGCCGTACGGAACCTCTCCGGCGATCCCCAGCCGTACCGTGCCCTGCGATCTGAGGCGCCCGAGCGCGTCGCCGTCGGGCACCCGGGAGCAGCCGGCGACGGCGAGGGCCGCGCCGACGCCTGAGGCCAGAAACGTTCGTCGTGCAGTTGCTCGAACCATGGCGGCGCCGCTACCCGCGTTCGACGCCGCCATTCCTCCCGGTCAGCCCTCCAGTGCGTACGCCGCCCTCAGCACCAGGTCGTCGCGGTGCCGCGCGGCGACCAGCTGGAGGCCGATGGGCAGGCCCGCCGCGTCCGTGCCGACGGGGACCGTGAGGGCGGGCTGGCAGGTCATGTTGAAGGGGTACGTGAACGGGGTCCACCCGGTCCATCGCCGCAGGCCGGAGCCCTTGGGGAGCTCCGCGCCCGCCTCGAACGCGGTGATCGGCAGGGTCGGTGTGACCAGCAGGTCGTAGGTGTGGTGGAAGCGGGCCATGCGGTAGCCGAGGGCCGCCCTGACGTCGAGCGCGGCCAGGTAGTCGAGCGCCGTGTACCGCGCGCCCTGCTCCGCGATCTCCCGCAGGCCCGGCTCCAGGGCCGCCCGCCGCTCCGACGGGAGCCGCTCCACGATGCGCGCCGCGCCCGTGAACCACAGCGTGTGGAAGGCGGCCACCGGGTCCGCGAAGTCCGGGTCCGCCTCCTCGACGTACGCGCCGAGCCCGGTGAGCCGGGTCACCGCCGCCCGTACCGCCGCCGCGACTTCGGGGCGCACGGCCACCTGGCCGCCGAAGGACGGCGAGTACGCGATCCGCAGGCCCTTCACGCCCTCCGCCAGGCCCGGCGAGACCGGCTCGACGGGCGCGTTCGCCGACCAGTCGCGCCAGTCGGCGCCGCTGATCACGTCGAGCAGCAGCGCCGTGTCGGCCGCGTCCCGCGCCAGCGGCCCGATGTGCGCCAGCGACCCGAAGGGGCTCGGCGGGAACATCGGCACCCGCCCGTAGGTGGGCTTCAGCCCGAGGACCCCGCAGAACGCGGCGGGGATGCGCACCGAGCCGCCGCCGTCGGTGCCCAGCGAGAGCGGCGCCGCCCCGGCCGCCACCGCCGCCGCGCTGCCGCCGCTGGAGCCGCCCGCCGTGCGGGAGGGGTCGTGCGGATTGCGGGTGATCCCCGAGAGCGCCGAGTCGGTGACCCCCTTCCATCCGAACTCGGGCATCGTGGTCTTCCCCACGAACACCGCCCCGTGCTCGCGCAGCCGCGCCACGGCGGGCGCGTCCACGTCCCAGGGCCCCGGTCCCGGCGGGGCCGTGGAGCCGCGCAGGGTCGGGCCGCCGGCCACCGGGAGCGAGTCCTTGACGGACACCGGCACCCCGTCGAGCAGCCCCAGCGGCTCCCCGGCCCGTCGGCGGGCGGCGGACGCCTCGGCCTGGGCGAGCGCGGCCTCGGCGTCGACCCGGACGAACGCGTTGAGCCGGGGCTGTACGGCGGCGGTCCGCTCCAGCACCGCCCGGACCGCGTCGACCGGGGAGAAGTCGTTCCTGCCGTATCCGGCCATGAGTTGACGGGCAGTCAGATCGGCGAGTGAGGTGGGGCCTGTCGTCGGATCGGTCATGCCCGGGTTCGTACCCGCGTTTGCTGATCGACAGCGGGCGGGGCGGGCGGCGGACCTGCCGGGAATAAAACGGAGACTGCCTCCTGTTTGTGCCTTGCGTATCCGTACGGCACGAACTGGAGGAGCGGACCGGTGGACGTGGACGACATTCGAGGGACGGCGTTCGGCAGTGCGCCCGTGCCCCTGTCCGTGCTGGACCTGGTGACGGTCGGCAGCGGCTACACCGCGACCAGGGCCCTGCGCACCAGCGTGGAGATCGCGCGGCTCGCCGAGCGGCGCGGCTTCACCCGCCACTGGGTCGCCGAGCACCACTCCATGCCCGGCGTCGCCTCCTCGTCCCCGGCCGTCATCCTGGCCCACCTCGCCGCCCACACCGAGCGCATCCGGCTCGGCTCCGGCGGCGTCATGCTGCCCAACCACGCGCCGCTGGTGATCGCGGAGCAGTTCGGCACCCTGGAGGCGCTGGCTCCGGGGCGCGTCGACCTGGGCCTGGGGCGCGCGCCCGGCACCGACGGCGCGACGGCGGCGGCCCTGCGCCGCACGGACCACCTCGACGAGGGTGCGGACGAGTTCCCGCAGCAGCTGGCCGAGTTGACCAGGTTCCTGGACGACGACTTCCCCGACGGGCACCCGTACGCGAAGATCCACGCCGTCCCCGGCCCGGTGCAGGGCCCCGGCGGGCGCCCGCCGATCTGGCTGCTCGGCTCCTCCGGCTTCAGCGCCCGGCTGGCCGGGGTGCTGGGCCTGCCGTTCGCGTTCGCGCACCACTTCTCGGCCGCCAACACCGTGCCCGCGCTCGACCTCTACCGCGAGTCGTTCCGGCCGTCCGAGGTGCTCGACCAGCCGTACGCGCTGATCGGCGTCTCGGCGCTGGCCGCCGACGACGAGAAGGAGGCGCGCCGCCAGACGCTCACCAACGCCCTGTCGATGGTGCGGCTGCGCACCGGCCGCCCGGGGCTCGTGCCGACGCCGGAGGAGGCCGCCGCGTACTCCTTCAGCCCGCTGGAGCGGGAGTTCGTCGACGGCTGGCTCGCCAACGTGGTCTCCGGGACCGCCGAAGAGGTGCGCGACGGGCTCGACGCGCTCCAGAAGCGGACCGGCGCGGACGAGCTGATGCTGACCGCGAACGCGCACGGGCCCGAGGCGCGGCTGCGCTCCTACGAGCTGATCGCGGACGTGTACGGGGCGCCCACCGCGTGACCACGGGGGCGCCGCGCGGTGCTCACCGGAGCGCCCACGCGGCGATCACCGGCCGGTAAATCCTGGATTTCGCGGGGGCGGTGGTCCAACCCGTTCACCGGCCCGCCCAAGATCCATAAGCCAGCCTTAAACCGCTCGTCACCGATGGTGGCGGGCGGTTCGTGCGTCCGCTCCACCCCCCTGACAAGCGGTTTCGCACTCAAATTGGTCTAGTCCTCAATTTGGTTCAGACCATTGACGCGGCCCTGGCGTGATCGCTATCACTGCTCCAACCGCCGTTCCGCTCACCCCCGGAGGCCGACCGTGCCCGTCCGCAGACCTCTAGCCGCAGCCCTCACGACCGCGACGCTCGCCGCCGGCGCGCTGGCCGCCTTCGCGGGCCTCGGCCCGGCAGGCTCCGCCTCCGCCGCGGACGCGCAGAACGTCGCCGCGTCCACCGGTGGCGTGAAGATCGCGTACTACGACCAGTGGAGCGTGTACGGGAACGCCTTCTACCCCAAGCACCTCGACACCCGGGGCATCGCGGGCAAGCTGGACGTCATCAACTACTCGTTCGGCAACATCCACCCCACCGACCTCACCTGTTTCGAGGCCAACAAGGCGGCGGGGGACGACAACAACGCCAGTGCCGGTGACGGCGCGGGCGACTCGTACGCCGACTACCAGAAGTCCTTCAGCGCCGCCGACAGCGTGGACGGCACCGCCGACAAGTGGGACCAGCCCATCGTCGGCGTCTTCAACCAGTTCAAGGAACTGAAGGCCAAGTACCCCAAGCTGAAGATCAACATCTCGATCGGCGGCTGGAGCTACTCCAAGTACTTCTCGGACGCGGCCAAGACCGACGCGAGCCGCAAGAAGCTGGTGGCGTCCTGCATCAAGCAGTACATCCAGGGCGACCTGCCGGTCGAGGGCGGCTACGGCGGCCCCGGCTCCGCCGCCGGGATCTTCGACGGCATCGACATCGACTGGGAGTACCCGGGCTCGCCCGACGGCCACCTCGGCAACCACTACGCCGCCGAGGACAAGCAGAACTTCACGCTGCTGCTCGCCGAGTTCCGCAAGCAGCTCGATGAGTACGGGGCGGCGCACGGCGGCAAGAAGTACCTGCTGACGGCGGCGATGCCGGCCGGCCAGGACAAGATCAAGAACATCGAGACCGACAAGGTCGGGCAGTACCTCGACTACGCCAACATCATGACGTACGACATGCACGGCGCCTGGGACGGCGACGGGCCGACGTACCACCAGTCGCCGCTGTACTCGGGCGCGAACGACCCCACGGACGTCATCAAGCCGGGCACCCAGAAGTACTCGATCGCGGGCGCGGTCGACTCGTGGCTGGACGGGAACGCGGCGTACGGGATCGCTGGCGGGTTCCCGGCGAACAAGCTGACGCTGGGGTACGAGTTCTACTACCGCGGCTGGAAGGGCGTCCCGGCGGGCTCCGCGAACGGCCTCGCCCAGACCGCGACCGGTCCGTCCGGGGCGCGGCCGCTGAGCCAGCAGCCGGGGATCGCCCACTACAAGGAGCTGGGCGGGATCGTCGACAACGCGTCGACGACGTTCTGGGACGACCAGGCGAAGGCGTCCTACTTCTACAAGGACGGCGAGTTCTTCACCGGTCTGAACCAGAAGTCGATCCAGGCGCGGGCGGATTACGCGCACAGCCGGGGGCTGGCGGGCGCGATGATGTACTCGCTGCTCGGGCTCGACGACAAGACGACGCTGCTGAACCAGATCGTGACGGCGGTGGGTTCGTCGCCGTCCTCCACGCCGGACCCGACGACTCCGCCGACCACTCCGCCGACGACGCCGCCCACGACTCCGCCGACCACCCCGCCGACGTCCGGGTGCACGGCTGCGGCCTGGGACAAGGCCGGTACGTACACCGGTGGTACGCAGGTCTCCCACAAGGGCCACAACTGGAAGGCCAAGTGGTGGACGCAGGGGGAGGAGCCGGGGACGACCGGGGAGTGGGGCGTGTGGCAGGACCTGGGCGCGTGCTGAATTGAGCCCCCTTGGGGGGAAAGCCGCCTCACCCCGTGCCGGGGGTGGGGCGGTTTTCCTTTCCCCACCCCGCCCGTTCCCTTAAGCCCTCTGGCGGGCGGCCGGGTCGCTTCGTCCGCGGACCGTGGATGGCTGGTCGCGCAGTTCCCCGCGCCCCTAAGGATGCCGCTCCGCGGCAATCCCCTGGGCGCCCCGCAGGGGCGCTTCCAGGGGCGCGGGGAACTGCGCGACCAGCCCCCCACTCAGCCGCAGACGAACCCCGGATCCCCCAGCATCGTTCCGATCAGTTCGGGGTGTACCGCTCGCGAGTACAGCCAGCCCTGGCCCGTGTCGCAGCCGATGCGGCGTAGGCGGCCCGCCTGGTGGGACGTCTCGACGCACTCGGCCGTCACCTTCAGGCCCAGGCGGTGGGCCAGCTGGACCATCGCCTCGACGATCGTCTCGTCGGCGGGGTTGGGGTGCGTGCCGCCCTCGTCGTACTGGAAGCCGCGGACGAAGGAGCCGTCGAGCTTCAGGACGGAGACCGGGAGGCGGGAGAGGTACGCGAGGTTGGAGTAACCCGTGCCGAAGTCGTCGATCGCGATCCGTACGCCCATGTCGGACAGCGCCTGGAGGGCCTGGAGGGGGCGGCCCGCCGAGCCCATCACGGCGGACTCGGTGAGCTCCAGCTGCAGCAGGTGCGGCGCCAGGCCCGTCTCGGCCAGGATCTCCGCCACGTCCGCGACCAGGTCGGAGTCCCAGACCTGGCGCACGGCCACGTTCACGCTCACGAAGATCGGCGGCACCCCGGGATGCTCGATCTGCCAGCGGCGCGCCTGTTGGCAGGCCGTCCGCAGCACCCAGCGGCCGAGCTGGACGATCGAGCCGTCCTCTTCCGCAATTCCGATGAACCGATTCGGCGCAAGTGTGCCGAACTGCGGATGGTTCCATCGGACAAGCGCCTCGACGCCCTCCACGACCCCGTCCGCCATGTCCACCAGCGGCTGGTACTCCAGCCCGAACTCGCCGCGCTCCACGGCCGGCCGCAGCGTCGAGGAGAGCGCCTGACGGGTCATCCGGTGCGCGTTGCGCTCCGGGTCGAAGAGCGTCCAGCGGGCCTTCCCGTCGGCCTTGGCCCAGTACAGGGTCGTGTCGGCGTCCTGCATCAGACCCGTCGCCGTCGTCCCGGCGACCGCCCGCTCCACCACGCCGATCGACGCCGAGACCGACAGCCGCTGCCCGGCGAGGTCGAACGGCTGCTGGAGCACGGCCAGTACGGACTGCGCCAGGTCCGCCAGCTGCTCGGTCCCCGTCGAGTCCTCGACCAGGACCGCGAACTCGTCGCCGCCCAGGCGCGCCACCAGGTGCCCGCCGCTGCGGGCGTAGCCGCACTGGTCGGCGCAGTGCGTGAGGCGGGCCGCGACCGCCGACAGGAGCCGGTCGCCGATGCGGTGGCCCAGGGTGTCGTTGACGGCCTTGAAGCCGTCGAGGTCGAGGTAGCAGATCCCGATCCGGCCGGTGCCCCCGCGCCCGTACGTGGAGGCCTCCATGGCGCCCGCGAGCCGCTCGAAGAACAGCGTGCGGTTGGGCAGCCGGGTCACCGGGTCGTGCATCTGGAGGTGGCGCAGCCGCGCCTGGAGCTCGCGGCGGTCGCTGATGTCGGTGATGGAGAGCAGCGCGCCGGGGCTGTCGCGCACCGGCGAGACGGTGACCTCGGCCCACAGCGAGTGCCCGTCGGGGTGCTTGAGGCGCCGGGTGCAGCGGAACCGGGAGCGGCTGCCGCCCAGCACCTCCTGGTAGATGTGCCAGGTGCGGGCGTCGGCGGCGAGGTCCACGAGATCGGCGGCGGCCTGCCCGCACAGCGCGGCGGGCTCGGAGCCGAGCAGTTCGGCCAGCGCGGTGTTGACGGCGGTCACCGTGCCGTCCCGGTCGACGACGGCCATCGCCAGATGGGCCGCCTCGAAGGCCGCGCGGTAGTCGCGCGGCTCGGCCGTGGTGCGCCCGACCGCGTGACGTTCGGGCGGTAGGCCGACGGGCCGCTCGGGCCCCTTCGGATGACGCTCTGTGACCGGCGGCCGCATGGTCCCGGGGGCTGCTCCCGGTCCTTCGGGGGTTCCGCTCACCGCTCGCTCCCGCTGTGCATTCGAGTCGTACAGAGATGTGGTCGGGGCCGTCGGACGGGTGGACGACAGCCGCCCGGGGCTGAATCCACGCAGGAAAGTGTGCCGATCATAGAGGCAGGCGCAACGGCCGATCCAGCTCCACGACCGTGATCATGCGCACCGGAGGGCCGAGGCCGATCGTTTCTGCACGCGCCTGGCCAGCGGCGATCCTCGTGTGACCGATTGTGACTTTCTGTAAGGCGTCGGGGTGTCGGGCTGGTGTCGGGCCCCTCACCCACCTGGGGCAGCGGAACAGGGCGTAATCCCACAAACCACCACAAGGTGGGTGAGGTGTCCCGCATTCCGCACCCGGAGGTCGACGTGGATCGTCAGCTGACACCCGGGGGAGTGGAGCGTGCCCGGCTGCGCAGTGCCGCCGCCGCGCTCACCTCCCTGACGGCGGTCGCCGCCACCACCCTCGTGGCGGGCCCCGCCGTGGCCGCCCGATCCGCGATCCCCTGCGCCCTGCCCCGTACCGCCGCACACCACTCGCTCGGAGTGGACACCTGGAACACCGCCTATCCGCGCCCGGTGCGCACGCTCAACGCGGTGATGGTCTTCCTCTCCTTCCCGGACTCGGCGCCGGTCTCCGCCCCCAAGGACCTGGCCGCCGACTATTTCCCCGCGACCAGCGACTTCTTCGCCCGTGCCTCGTACGGGAAGTTCCGCCTCAAGGCGCATCCGCAGCCGGACTGGGTGCGGATGCCGAAGCCGTCCACCGCGTACCGGATACAGCGCGACTGGGACGCCGACCGGCGCACCGAGTACCTGCGCGACGCCGTCACGGCGGCCGATCCGACGGTGGACTTCTCCGCGTACGACATCGTCTACCTGGTCGCGGACCCGTACGCGCCGGGCGTCGACTCGGACGCCACGAAGGTCGTCAACTTCGACCGTCCGCTGCGGGTCGACGGGACGGACCTGAAGCGGGTCGTCACGGTCTTCGAGCAGCACCCGCCGGACCGCAACGTGCTGGCCCACGAGACCGGGCACGTCTTCGACCTGCCGGACCTCTACCACCGCCCGATGGACGGCAAGGGCGACTGGGACACGTACGTCGGGGACTGGGACGTGATGGGCAGCCAGTTCGGGATGGCGCCGGACCTGTTCGGCTGGCAGAAGTGGAAGCTGGGGTGGCTGGACCGGCGCCAGGTGGCGTGCGTGGCGACGCGCGGGTCCACCCGGCTGACCCTGGCGCCGCTCTCGGAGTCGCCCGTACGGGTGGGTCCGGGCGGGGTCCGGCTCGCGGTCGTGCGGACCTCGGAGGACAGCGCGGTCGCGATCGAGGCGCGGGACTCGGCGGGCAACGACCGGACGACCTGTACGGCGGGCCTGCTGATCTACCGGGTCCGCAGCGAGTCGGCGTCGGGGACCGGCCCTGTCGAGGTCCTCGACACGCACCCGGACTCGGGGGCGTGCTGGGAGCACTCGGTCTACCCGGCGCTGGCGGACGCGCCGCTGAACGTGGGTGAGACGTTCACCGTGCCGGGGGACGGGATCCGGATCGAGGCGACGGGGCGGACGCGGTCGGGGGGGTGGACGGTGCGGGTCACGCCGTAGGCGTGGCGCTTGTGGTGTTCGTGCCGTCCGCTCCTGGACACGAAAAGGCCCCCCGCTTGCGCGAGGGGCCTTTTCCGTCTGTGCGCCGCCAGGGACTCGAACCCCGGACCCGCTGATTAAGAGTCAGCTGCTCTAACCAACTGAGCTAGCGGCGCCTGCTGACGTCGTAGACCTTAGCATCCTGATCGGCGGGAGGAAAAATCGATAAGCGCCGGTCGGCCGGGGTGGGTGTCCCGGGCGGCCCGGACGCAGGCCCAGAGCAGTACGTCGGGGCCCGGGAGCCAGGGGTGCCGGGTGTCCGGGGCGACCAGCCAGCGGGCGGCGCCGGGGTGCTCGGGGCGCGCCAGGCCCGGCACGGTGACCGCGTCGCCGGTGCCGTGGCAGAGCGGCGGCGGCACCTCGGCCCACTCCTCCCAGCCGAGCAGGGCGGGCAGCCGGTGGGCGGTGCCGGGGGCGGCGAAGAGCAGCATCCGGCCCCGGTGCAGGGCGACGGGCCCGGAGCCGGCTCCCGTGCCCCACAGCAGGTCGAGCATCCGGCGCCCGAAGACGGCGGGCACGTTGACCACGTCGAAGGCCGCGCCGCACGGGAGGACGGCGGGGGCGCCGGGCCGGTCCTCCCACAGGGCGAGGGTGCTGCGCGGATACGGCGCGGCGGAGGCCAGCCAGGCGGCGCCGTCGGGGGTCACGTCGCCGACGCCGTCGACACCGTCGGGGTCGAGGGGGAGCAGGGCCTCGTCGCGCTGCAATGTGCTCATACGCACCAGATTTACGGCCCCGGCCGCGCCCGTCCGGCCGGATTACCGGAAACCGGGACAGGGTGGGGCGGTGAGGTGTATCTTGCGCGGCCGCTGGCATATGTGCCCGGACTTTGTCTGCGGCTGGGTGGCGGGCTGGTCGCGCGCCCCTTATCGGGCCGGTGTTCGTCTGCGGGCCGTCCCCAACTGGTCGCGCAGTTCCCCGCGCCCCTAAAAGCCTGTGGCTGAGCTGGATTCTCCGGCTGCGGCGGACTACCTAGGGGCGCGGAAAACTGCGCGACCAGCCACCCACTCAGCCGCAGACGAAGACCGGGCATCGCTCAGTGCGAATCCGCCCCCCGGGCCAGATCCCGACCGAACTCCACCATCTTCTTCGCGTAGTCCTCGGTCCACTGCGCCCGCCCCGCGATGTCCGCCGCCGTGAGGCGGTCGAAGCGGCGCGGGTCGGCCAGCTGGGCCGCCGCGATCGCCTGGAACTCCACCGCCCGGTCCGCCGCCGCGCGGAACGCCAGCGCCAGCTCCGTGGAGCGCGACAGCAGCTCCCGGGGGTCCTCGATCGACTCCAGGTCGAAGAAGTGCTCCGGATCGGCGGCGGCCTCGGCCGGCTCGAACAGCAACGGCGCCGGCCTCAGCCGCTGCTCTTTCCGCTCGGGCTCCGCCATCGGGGTCTCCTCCTGCCGCAGTTCAACGGCCCGGAGTCCGCCCCGGGCCACCCTCCATTGTCGCGCTCCCCGCAAGGGGGCCTCGCCCAACCCCGAGCGCCCCCCACCGCGCCCCTACGGCCGCCACACCACCCGGTGCTCCCCCAGATGCGTCAGCACCGCGTGGTTCGCCTCCCAGCCGTCCGGGAACTTCACCGTCACGCCCAGTTGGACCGGCTCGGTCGAGGGGTGTTCGTCGAGCAGGTCCGTGACGCCCGCGCGGCACACCACGATGCAGGCGTGCCGGTGCCGGGAGGCCAGGACGCACAGGCGGCCCGTCTCCAGGTGGAACGCCGTCGCGTCCGGGCGCCCCGACAGCGGGTGCAGGACCACCGTCACGTCGAACTCGCGGCCCTGGAGCCGGTTCGCCGTGTCCACCGCGACCCCCGTCACCCCCAGCTCCGAGAGCGCCGCCCGCACCGCCGCCGCCTGGTCGCGGTGGGCCGTGCCGACCGCTATCCGCGCGGCCGTCAGCGGCACCGGATCGGGGGAGCGCTCGCTGGTCGCCGCGCCGCCCCGGTCGAGGAGCCTGCGGACGACCTGGGCCACCGCCCGTACCGCTTCCGGGTCGGTGCGCGGGGTGTGCCGGGCTGGCAGCTCAAGGAGGGCCCAGCCCGCCTCGGCCGCCTCGTCGAGCGCCCCGTCCGGCGCCGAGCCGTCGGACGGGACGCCGAAGGAGAGCCGCCGGTCGCCGTGGTCCGTACCGCTGCGGAACGGGGTGTACGGGTAGAACGCGTCCGAGACCAGCGGCGCCGCCGACGCGGGCAGCCGCCAGGAGACCGGCAGCCGGTGCTGCGGCAGCTCGGGGTTGTGCGCGAGCAGCGTCGTCACCGCGCTCGCCGACGGGTCGTAGGACAGCCCCGCCCACTGCCCGGAGTCGGCGATCGCGAACGGGTCCAACTGGCCCGGGTCGCCCACGAACAGCGCCCGCTCGAACAGCCCGGCCACGGCGAGCAGCGCGTCCGAGCGCATCTGGTACGCCTCGTCCACGATCGCGTGCCCCCACGGCTCGACGTCCTTGACGTGCGCCCACTTCGCGGCCGTCGAGAGCACCACGTCCAGGCCCGCCAGATCACCGGCCTTCGACGACTTCCGTACGTTCGGGAGGTCGTCCAGGGACTTGTCGTACGGGTCGGCGTCGCTGCTGTGGAGGCGGCCCACCGGCAGGTCGGGCTCCTTCTCCGCGAGCCGGACGACAAGGTCGTCGACCTGGGCGTTGGTCTGCGCCACCACCATCAACGGGCGCCCCGCCGCGGCAAGTTCGAGCGCCGCGCGCACCACCAGCGTCGACTTCCCGGCGCCCGGCGGTGAGTCCACGACGACGCCCCGGGCCTGCCCGTGGAGGGTGTCGTGCAGGATCCGCCCGGTGGCCTCGGCCGCCGCCGCACCCGGGTCGAAGCCGCGCTCGGCGACGGTCACAGCAGGTCCTCCGGGGTGAGGGGGTCGGGGTGTTCCGCGTCCGTGCCCGGCGGGCCGCCGTGGGTCCACGGGGTGGCCTCCGGGTCGGGCAGCCTGGGCCCGCCGCGCTGGTCGTGCTCGAAGAGCGTCCAGCACACCCGGTCGCCCTTCTCCGGCACCGAGCCGGGCGCCGGGTCCTTGCTCCGGCCCATCTTGTCGAGCAGCCGCAGCACGAGCGCGCCGTCCGCCTGGTACCCCACGAACTCCGCCGACTGGGGCTTGCCGTCCAGCGAGCGGAACACCTTGGCCCGCTCGGCCAGGTGCGGCGCGTCGTCGGTGCGGACGGTGACCAGCGGGCGCGGGCTCGGCCGCTTCGACTCCGACCAGGCCATCACCACGTCGACGACCTCGCCCGCGAACGCCTCCCCGGCGAGCCGCCGCCCCGCCATCACCAGCGGGTCGTCCAGCGCCTCCTGCGCCTCCAGCTGGGCCTGCGCGGTCTCGCGCGAGGCGAGCTTGGCGGCCGCCGTCACCGCGTCGTCGCGGCGCGGCTGCGGAGGCTCACCGGCCCGCACCCGGTCCCGGTGCGCGGTGAACGACCAGCGGTCGCGGGTCCAGCGGTCCGCCGTGCGCGGCGCCCCTGGCAGCTCCCGCAGCAGGTCCAGGGACTGCCACACCGCCTCCCAGGTGGGCCGCAGCTGCTCCCCGACCAGCCGGCGGATCTCCTGCTCGGCCCGGGTCAGGTCGCCCAGGCGCGCGTCGGCCGCCTCGCCGTCCTGCGCCGCGTACAGCGCCTGGCGGGCGCGGTCGTAGCGGTCGATCGCCGGGGCGAGCAGCTTGTTGTCGAAGGCCGGGTCGGTGGCGGGGCCCGCGGGCGGGCACAGCAGCTGGCCGTCCCCGTCCCGGGCGAGCTCGGCCCGCAGGGCCGCCTCGGCGCCGCTCGCGCCCTCGGGCGGGTCGATCCAGGCGAGCAGCGCCCCCAGGTGCTGGTCCTCCAGGCTGGACTGGCCGGTCGCCCAGTGCCTGCCCAGCAGGTCGGTTGCGGCGAGCAGCAGCGCGGAGCCGGGGACGCGGGCGCGCTCCCCGTAGTGCGTCAGCCAGCGGCCGAGCAGCGGGACGCGCGGCGGCGCGGGGTGCGGGGTGTCCGGGTCCTGCTCGGCGGTCCGGCGAAAGCGCATGGACCGGCCCAGCAGCCGGACGAAGTCGATCGCGGCCCGGCCCGGCACCACGATCTGCGGCGCGTCGGCGCACAGCTCGACCTCGACCTTGACCTTCTTGCCGGTCTCCGGGTCGGTCTCGTTGCGCTCGGCGGCCTCCACCTCGTCCGCGTACGCGTCCAGGTGCGGCAGGACCGCGTCGGCCAGCTCGGCGAGGAAGGCGAACCGCAGCTCGCGGTCGCGCGGCTGCGGCACGACGAGCAGCCGGGGCGCCTCGCGGTCGGTGCCGACGAGCGCACCGAGCGGCGCGCCCGCCTCTCCGGAGGTGGTCAGCGGGACGAGGACGAGCGGGCGCTCGGACAGGTGCCGGTGGCGGACGGTGGCCAGCGGTGCGGCCCGCCCGGTCTCGACGGCCTCAAGGCGGGCCAGGGTGGCGATCAGCGACATACGGCGCCTCCCGCGGCCGCGCCTTCCAGCGCCTCGGCCCGCAGGGCGGCCGCCCTGCGCAGCGCCGCCACCGCCGGGTCCGACGGGTCGCCCGCACGGCCGCGCGCGGCGTCCAGGACCGCGCCGACGCTCGTCAGCCCGCCCAGCCCGCCCAGCCCGCCCAGCCCGCCCAGCCCGCCCAGCTCGGCCCGCAGGCCCCGGCCGAGCGCCGTCACCGCGTCCACCGCGCGGGCCCGGTCGCGGCAGTGGAAGGCCAGCTCGCAGGCGGCCAGGCACTCCGGTGCGTACGCCGCCGGGACCGACTCGACGGTCTCGGTCAGCTCGGGGGCGGGCCGGTCGAGCGCGAAGCTGGCACCGGGCGCCAGGGCGTCGGCGATCTCCTCGATCCGGGTGAGCCGGGCCAGCTGGCGCCGGGTCACCGACAGCTGTTTGCGGACGTCGACGAGCGAGGCGGTCGGCAGGTTGGAGAAGTCCTTGGGGCAGACCAGGAGCACCGAGTGCGCGACGCGGTCGGCGGGGCCGGGGGTGTCGCCCAGCAGGCCCGCCACCCGCTCGAGGGCCAGCACGTACACCGCCGCCTGGCGGGCCGCCGCGCCGACCTTGGACGGGTCGGCGGCCGCGTCGATCATAGGGAAGGACTTGATCTCGACGACCGTCCAGCGGCCGTCGGGGGCGACCACCACCGCGTCCGGCTCCAGATAGGCGGGCGAGCCCGCCACCTCCAGGGCCAGCATCGGGTGGTCCAGGAGCGTCCAGCCGCCCGCAGCCGTCGCCTCCCGCAGGGCCAGCGCGGTCCTCGCGGCCCGGCCCTCGGGACCGGCGGCGGCCAGGTCGGGCACGGCCGCGTCCTTCGGGGCCTCGCCGCCGGTGTGCTCGTGCAGCAGCCGCAGCAGTTCCGTACCGCCGTCGGACTTCACCCGGGACTCGAACGTGTTGCCGCGCGCGATGGCGAACTGGGACTGGCCGAACGCCGCCGACGGGGAGCCCAGCGCCTCGGCGAGCGCGCCCTTGTCGACGCCCGCCCCGTCGAGCAGCGCGCGCCGGCGGCAGCCCGGGTTGGCGGCCAGGGCCGCCAGCGCCCGGGCGTCCAGCGGGCGCGGCACCGCGGTGGGTCCGCGCAGCTCAGCGAGCCGCTGACGGATGGCTGTCGTCCGCTCCCGCGGTGGAGTCGTCGGACGCGCGCTGCCCTGGGATTCGCTCACCCGTGGAAGTCTTGCATCCGGCACTGACAATCGGGGCCCGTGCGCCGAACGTGCCGGGTGCGACCCGGGCGCGTACCGCGTCCGCGAGCCGCATCGCGGGCCGCGAAAGCAGCAGGCCGAGCCCCATCACGGCCGCCCCGGCGACCGCGTCGAGCAGATAGTGGTTGGCGGTGCCCATCACCACGAACGTGATGGTCAGCGGGTACGCGACGCCCAGGACCCGGGTCCAGCGGCGGCCGCCGAACCGCCACAGCATCACGCCGCACCACAGCGCCCAGCCCACGTGCAGGCTCGGCATCGCCGCGTACTGGTTGGTCATGCCGCCCATGCCGCGCGGCGCGCTGGCGTCGCCGCCCCACCAGCCGTACGAGCTGTACTGCGCCATCGTGTCGACGAACCCGTGCGAGGCATCCAGCAGGCGCGGCGGGCAGGTCGGCAGCAGCGAGAAGCCGACCAGCCCCATCAGGGTGGAGAGCATCAGCCAGGTGCGGGCGGCGCGGTACTGCACCGGGCGCCGCCGGAACAGCCACACCAGGATCGCGGGCGTCACCAGGTAGTGCAGCGACGCGTAGGCGAAGTCGGCGGGTATGCCGAGCGACGGGGTGCGGGTGAAGAGCCGGTTGAGCGGGTGCTCGGCGTTGATGTGCAGGTACTTCTCTATGCGCAGGATCGCCAGGCCGTGATCCACTGCCTGCGACTCGCTGCCGCTCACCAGGAGGCGGCCCGCCGAATAGGCGGCATAGACGATGGCGATGAGCGGCAGCTCGGTCCACCAGCGGGGCCGAGGCGCGGGGTGCTGCATCTCCGGACCCTCTCCATCTCGTCTTCAGGGCCCCTTCGGGCCCCGTTCAGGTGTTCAACCGTACGGGGGTCGTGAGCGCGCATTCGCACCCACCCCCGAAGGACGCGGAGGAGGGCCGGAAGGGTGCGCGATGATGGAGGTGAACCTCCGCCGAACTTCGGCGTACTGCACGCGCACCAGGGAGTGACCTGACATGCCAGCCGCCGAACCGCGCATCCTGCTCGCCCGGCACGGGCAGACCGAGTGGTCGCTCCTGGGCAAGCACACCGGCCGTACCGACATCCCGCTGCTCGAAGAGGGCCGCCGGGGCGCGAAGCTGCTCGGCGAGCGGCTGCACCGGGCGCCCTGGGACGGCCTGGCGGACGTCGAGGTCCGCACCAGCCCGCTGGTACGCGCGCGTGAGACGTGCGACCTGGCCGGGTTCGGCGAGCGGGCGACCGACTGGGACGCGCTGATGGAGTTCGACTACGGGGCGTACGAGGGGCTCACCCCGGCCGAGATCAAGGCGGGGCGGCCCGACTGGTTCATCTGGCGCGACGGGGTCGAGGGCGGCGAGACGCTGGCGCAGGTGTCGGCACGGGCGGACGAGGTCGTGGAGTGGGCACGGTCCGCCTCGCGGGACGTGCTGGTCTTTGCGCACGGGCACATCCTGCGGTCGATCGCGGCGCGCTGGCTCGGCGAGCCGATCGGCTTCGCGGCCCGGATCAAGCTCGATCCGACGTCGCTGTCGGTGCTGGGGTGGGCGTACGGGGCGCCGGCGGTGGAGCGGTGGAACGACACGGGCCACTTGGAGGTGTAAGCCCCCTTCACCGGGGCTTCGCCCCGGACCCCGCGTTCGTCTGCGGCCCGGTGGTGGGTTGCTCGCGCAGTTCCCCGCGCCCCTGGAAGCGCCGGAGGGGCTGAATTCACACCGTCGCCCTCCTGTCCAGAAACGTCGCCACCTCCGGGCACGTCGCATGGGGTGCCAGGATGCGGGCCGTGTCGGCCAGCATGGCCTGGATTCGGGTGGACTGGACCTCGGGGAGGAGGTCCAGGACCTGGTGGCCCGCCGCCGCCGACTCCGTGGGGGCGCCCGCGCGGGCCAGGTCGTCGGCGAGTTCCGCGCGGTACAGCGCCAGGTTGCGGGCGAAGTGCGGATCCTGGAGGCAGGCCGCGCGGCGGGCGTGCCGGGCCGCGCGCGGCCAGTCGCCCAGCGCCGACCAGCACTGCGCCTCCAGCATCTCCAGCTCGGCCTCCACGAAGAACGTCATCCACTCCGGGTCCCGCTCGGCCGGCCCGCGCCCGAACAGCGCGTGCGCCCGGGCGAGCGACTGCTCGCACGCCCCCCGGTCCCCGAGCCCGGCCCAGCCGCCCGCCTCCCGCAGGCTCAGCAGCGCGAGCAGCCGGGGCGAGCCGAGGCGGCGTGCGGCCCGCCCGCCCGCCTGCGCGGCCCGCAGCGCCTCGCGCGGCCGCCCCGCGTCCCTGGCCAGGAACGACATATTGCAGAAAGCGTGCGCCTCAAGGGCCGGGTCGCCCGCCAGCCGGGCGGTCGCGAGCGCCTCCGCGTAGTGCGAGCGAGCCTCCTCGTAGTGGCCCGAGTCATGGGCGAGCCAGCCCACCGAGATGGCGAGCTCCCCGGCGCCCGCGTGCAGCCGGTCGGCCGTGGAGCGGCGCGCGGTGCCCGCGTCGAGCAGCGCGTACGCGGTGCGCAGCGGCTGGGCGGCCCTGCGGTAGAGCCCGTTCGCGCCGTGCCGGTCGTCGAGCAGCCGGATCCGCCGCACCGCCTCCTCGACCGCGCCCACCTCGGCCTCGCCGACCCGCCGTACCGGCTGCCGTACGCAGTCCTGGGGCGCGGCCGCCGCGTGCTCGGGGAGCAGTCCCAGGGAGACGGCCGCCAGGGTGGCGGAGCCGCCGGTCATGAATGCGCGACGCAGCACGTCGCTCTCCTCGTCGTTACGTTCCGCTTCGTGGTCGGTGGTGCCGTCGTCCTGTTCCGGATGCGTCGTGTACGACGGGGTCGCACCACACCCCGCACGCGCCCCCCGGCCCCGTACCGCCTCACGGGCCGAGAACCCCATCTCCGCCATCGTCAAACCCGGGAACATGTGCCGGAAGACGCGTTCGTACGCGTAGTTGGGGCAGCGGATCTCACCGGCCTCCACGCGTCCGACGTACCGCGCGTCGCAGGCCACCTGCTCACCGATCTCGCGCGCCGCCCGGCGGACCGCGGCCGCGAACTCACCCGGCGAGCGCTGCCCCCGCAGCTCCCGGAACGCGGTGTTGGGGCCCTTGGCGGGACCCCGTTCGGGGGCCCGTGCGGCGGAGTTCGCCCCGGCACGGGGATCCGTTGACGTCGCCATGGCTCAGCAGCTCTCTTTGGCGGGGTGGTGCGGAGGAAGAACGTACCGGCAACATCGGCTCCGACAACCGGAGTTTGGCTACAAAAGGGATATCTCACCCGCGATCTGCTATGAACTGCCATCCTTTGCGGCGGCGTACCGCCGTAGCCGTTGACACGGACCCGCGTTGAACCATGCGGATACCGCCAACCCGCAAAAACCACGTGGGGGTTGCCTTGTTGGAGGCCGGCATGGACATCAATGGCACCGGGACGACCACGACGACCGCGCGGCACCGGCCCACCCAGGACGTCAGCGGACCGCCGGGCGGCGAGGAGCCCTGCGACCTCGTCACCGTGCCCGCGCGCCAGGGCCTGGAGGCGGTGGACATCCTGCGCCGCGCCGTCGCCCCGGCGGCCGTCGGCCCGGTCGTGCACGACGGCGCCTGCGACACCCTGGGCTTCCTGGTGCCGCCCGGCACCGCGGCCGCCTGGGACGTGCCGGGCAGCGCCTGCACCGAGACCAGCGGGCGGGGCCTGCGCATCCCGGGGCTGCCCGCCGAGCCGCCGGTCTCCGGCGGCGGCTGGCTGCTGCCGCCGGACGCGGTGGCGGTCACCGACCCCGCCGTGCTGCGCGTCGCGCTCGGCGAGGCGGCCCGGCTGATCGAGGCCGCGGACGGCATCACCGAGGCCGGCGGCCGATAATGGTCGGATGGCGGCACGAAGCGGTACGAAGAACGGGGCGAAGGGCGGGCCGAAGGCCGCGCCGGGCGGGCGGCGCGGTCGTCCGGCCGCCCCGGAGGCCGTCGTGGAGGCGGTCGACGGCGGCCTCGCCGAGCTGATACCGGACCGGGACCGGCCGCGCGGCTGGACCCTGCTGCTCGACGGCGCCCCCCAGTCCCACGTCGACCTGGACGCGCCGGAGCGGCTCACCTTCGAGTACCAGCGGCGCCTGGGCCACGTCATCGACCTCGCCGCCGAGCCGGGCCGCCCCCTCCAGGTGGTGCACCTGGGTGGCGGCGCCCTCACCCTCGCCCGCTACACGGCCGCCACCCGCCCCCGCTCCACCCAGCAGGTCGTCGAGGTCGACGCGGCCCTGGTGGGCCTGGTCCGCCGCGAGCTGCCGCTCGATCCGCAGGCGCGGATACGGGTGCGCTCCCTGGACGCGCGCGAAGGGCTCGCCAAGCTCCCGGACGGCTGGGCCGACCTGGTCGTCGCCGACGTCTTCAGCGGCGCCCGCACCCCCGCGCACCTGACCAGCACCGAGTTCCTGGGCGAGGTGCGCCGGGTGCTGCGGCCCGGCGGGATGTACGCGGCCAACCTCGCCGACGGGCCGCCGCTGGCGCATCTGCGCGCCCAGATAGCCACCGCCGCCGCGCTCTTCCCCGAGCTGGCGCTCGCCGCCGACCCGACCGTGCTGCGCGGCAAGCGGTTCGGCAACGCGGTCCTGCTCGCCTCGGACGTGCCGCTGCCGGTGGCCGAGTTCACCCGCCGCATCGCGAGCGACCCGCACCCGGGGCGCGTCGAACACGGCCGTGCGCTGGCCGACTTCACGGGCGGGGCGGCCCCGGTGACGGACGCGACCGCCAAGCCCTCTCCCGTACCGCCGCCGTCGGTGTTCCGGTAGGCGGACCGGCCGGTCAGCCCCGGTCGTCCAGCTCCACCGTGGGCGCGTGGTTGTACCAGGTGCAGAAGACCGACACCTCGCGCGTGCCCTTGCTGAAGGTGACCCGGATCCAGGTCGGCTGCTTCCACACCTGCATCTGCCAGCCCGTGTCCGGCGTCGCCGTCACCAGCTCCGCCGACGCGGTGCCGATGTCGAAGACGACCCGGCCGCCGGCGACGTTGTAGCCCTTCACGTTCCCCGAAGAGCGGGACGAAGGGGACGACTTGGACGGCCCGGCGGGGGAACGGCTCCCGGACGGCTTCCCATCCCCCGGCTGTGAGGGGGTGGCCGAGGGGCTGCCAGGTCCGGACGGCGACGGCGAGTCCTTCGGCCGTCGCGTCGAGGAGGCCAGCGGCCGCACCGCGCCCTGGGTGGTGTGCCCGTCGCCCGTGAGCGGGACCGCGCGCGGAGGGTCGTACGCCGTCCCGGCCATCACCGTGTGGACGCCCCACCAGGAGAGCGTGACCGCCGCCCCGGTGGCGAGCGACCAGGCGCAGACGTGGACGATTCCTCGGTGCATGGGCGTCATAACGGGGGCCATACTGCCCCACGCGCCCCACGCGTGTCCCCTCTCACCTGTGCCCGCCCGCTCCCGTCCCGGCCGGGACCGGTGTCCTGCGGATGGCGTACGGTGCCGCCCATGGCAAGTGTGCTCGTGGTCGAGGACGACCAGTTCGTTCGCTCCGCCCTCATCCGCCACCTCACCGAGGCCTCCCACACCGTACGGAGCGTCGGCACCGCGCTCGAGGCGCTGCGCGAGGTGGCCCATTTCCGGTTCGACGTGGTCGTCCTCGACCTCGGACTGCCCGATCTCGACGGGGCCGAGGCGCTGAAGATGCTGCGCGGCATCACCGACGTACCGGTCATCATCGCGACCGCGCGGGACGACGAGACGGAGATCGTGCGGCTGCTCAACGACGGCGCGGACGACTACCTGGTCAAGCCGTTCTCGGTGGAGCACCTGTCCGCCCGGATGACGGCCGTGCTGCGCCGCGCGCGGGCCGCCGGGGCCGAGCCGCCGCCGACGCTGATACGGGTCGGCGGGCTCTCCATCGACCCCTTGCGCCGCCAGGCCGAACTGGACGGCCTGCCGCTGGACCTCACCCGCCGCGAGTTCGACCTGCTGGCGTTCCTCGCCGGGCGCCCCGGGGTGGTCGTCCCGCGCAAGGAGCTGCTGGCCGAGGTGTGGCAGCAGTCGTACGGCGACGACCAGACCATCGACGTCCATCTGTCCTGGCTGCGCCGGAAGCTGGGCGAGACGGCCGCGCAACCCCGCTATCTGCACACCCTGCGCGGGGTGGGTGTGAAGCTGGAGCCACCCCGGTCGGAGCCCGGCCGATGAGGTGGGCGCTGGTGAAGGTCGCGGTCGCCGTCACGCTGATGGTGGTGCTCGCCTTCGCCGTACCGCTGGGCCTGGTCATCAAGGAGATGGCCCGCGACCGCGCCTTCTCCAACGCCGAGCGGCAGGCCGCCGCGATCGGCCCGACCCTCTCCATCACCGCCGACCGCGACGCGCTCGAACGGGCCGTCGCCTCCACCCAGGCGGGCGCGGCGGGCCGGATGGCCGTGCACGTCCCGGCGGCGCCGGGCGGCGCGCCCGTCGAGGTCGGCCGGGGGCGGGCGCCGCGCAAGGACCTGGACGCGACGCGGAAGGTGGTCCGCGCGTACATCTCCAGCGTCCCCGGCGGCTCCACCCTGCTCCAGCCGACCGCGCTGAGCTCGGGCGAGATCGCGATCGTCGAGGTGTACGTGCCCGAGGCCGAGGTCACCAACGGCGTGGCCACGGCGTGGCTGGTCCTGGCGGGCGTGGGCATCGCCCTCGTCATCGGCTCGGTGGCGGTGGCGGACCGCCTGGGTGTACGGATGGTGCGCCCGGCGCAGCGGCTGGCGGGGGCGGCGCACGACTTGGGGGAGGGGAAGCTGGGGGCGCGGGTGCCGGAGGAGGGCCCGGCGGAGTTGCGCTCGGCGGCGGTGGCCTTCAATTCCATGGCGGATCAGGTGGTCCAACTCCTCGCGAACGAGCGTGAGTTGGCGGCGGACCTGTCGCACCGACTACGCACCCCCCTGACGGTGCTGCGGCTCAACGCGGCTTCCCTGGGGGAGGGGCCCGCCGCCGAGCAGACGCGGGCGGCCGTCGAGCAGTTGGAGCGCGAGGTCGACACGATCATCCGTACGGCGCGGGAGGCCAAGCCGCAGACCCAGCCCGCCGGGGCGGGCGCCGGGTGCGACGCGTCCGAGGTCATCCGGGACCGGATGGCGTTCTGGTCGGCGCTGGCGGAGGACGAGGGCCGGGAGGTACGGCTCGCGGGCGTCGAACGCCCGGTCCGCATCCCGGTCGCGCGGCCCGAACTGGCCGCGGCGCTCGACGCGATGCTCGGCAACGTGTTCCGGCACACCCCGGAGGGGACGGCGTTCTCGGTCGACGTCCACAACGGGGAGGACGCGGTGATCGTGCTGGTCTCGGACGCGGGGTCGGGTATCGCGGATCCTCGGGCGGCGCTGGCGCGGGGGTCCAGCGGCGGAGGTTCGACGGGCCTGGGCCTGGACATCGTGCGGCGGATGGCGGAGTCGACGGGGGGTGACGTGCGGTTGGGGCGGTCGGTGCTGGGCGGGACGGAGGTCCGCGTCTGGATCGGCCTGGGCGCGCCACGCCCGACATCGCGGATCAGGGCCCGCCGCCGCCCGCGCCGCCCGTCTCCGACGTGAGTGACCCCCACCCCACCCCTTCCCGAAAGTCCTCCGGCGGACGGCCGGGTCCGTCGGCTGCGGACCGTGGGTGGCTGGTCGCGCAGTTCCCCGCGCCCCTGACCACCTAGGGGCGCGGGGAACTGCGCGAGCAACCCAGCACGGTCCGCAGACAAAGAACTCGGCCGCCCGCCAGAGGGCTTTCGGGAAGGGGCGGGGTGGGGGCTCTCACCCCCCGGGGATTAACCGCGCCGCATCCACCCCTTAAGCCCACCCTAAAAGATCCAACCCCTACCCCCGGCACCCCATTTACCCGTTTCCCAAGAGCTAGCGTGCTGCCCGCACCCCCCACCCGCACCACCCCCCACCCCCAACCCCAGAGGCAGGCGCACCCACAATGACCCGCACTCACCGCCGCCGCGCGAGCGGCAAGACGAAGGCGATCGGCGCCGTGGTCGCCGCGGCCGTCATCGGCGGCGCGGCCTTCGCGCTCACCGGCACCGCCCAGGCCGCCTCCGTAGGCGCCGCGTACACCAGGACCAGCAGCTGGGGCGGCGGCTACACCGGCCAGTACGTCGTCACCAACGACTCCGGCAAGGCCCTCGCCGACTGGACCCTGGAGTTCGACCTCCCGGCCGGGACCAAGCTCTCCTCCCTCTGGAACGGCGAGCAGACCGTCAAGGGTCAGCACGTCACCGTGAAGCCCGCCGCCTGGGACAAGAACGGACTCGCCCCCGGCGCCTCCGTCACCGTCGGCTTCGTCACCGACTCCACCGGCACCGCGGGCGACCCCACCGGCTGTCTGATCAACCAGGAGAAGTGCTCGGTCGACACCGGAGCGACCCCCGCCCCGACCGGCCGCCCGACCACCCAGCCCAAGCCCACGCCCACGGCGACCAGCAAGCCCACCCCCACCCCCACAAAGACCCAGACGAGCACCCCCCAACCCCCCACCCCCGGCACCACCACCCGCTTCGCCCCCTACATCGACACCTCCCTCTACCCCGCGTACGACCTCGTCGACACCGCCACCAAGACCGGCGTGAAGGAGTTCCACCTCGCCTTCGTCACCTCCGGCGGCGGCTGCGCCCCGAAGTGGGGCGGGGTCAGCGACCTGAACAGCGACGCCGTCGCCGCGCAGATAGGCGCCCTGCGCGCCAAGGGCGGCGACGTACGCGTCTCGTTCGGCGGCGCGGCCGGCTCCGAACTCGGCCTCGCCTGCAAGAGCACCGCCGAGCTCGCCGCCGCGTACGGCAAGGTCATCGACGCGTACAAGCTCACCAAGGTCGACTTCGACATCGAGGGCGCGGCCCTGCCGGACACCGCCGCCAACTCCCGCCGCGCACAGGCCATCGCGCAGCTCCAGAAGTCCCACCCGGGCCTCGACGTGGCGTTCACGCTGCCCGTGATGCCGGAGGGCCTCACCCAGCCCGGCGTCGACCTCGTCGCCGACGCCAAGAAGAACGGCGTCGCCGTCTCGGCCGTCAACATCATGGCGATGGACTACGGCCCGGCGTACAGCGGTGACATGGGCACGTACGCCATCCAGGCCGCGACCGCCACCCAGGCCCAGATCAAGGGCGTCCTGGGGCTCTCCGACGCCGCCGCCTGGAAGGCCGTGGCCGTCACCCCGATGATCGGCGTCAACGACGTCAGCTCTGAGACGTTCAAGGTCGACGACGCCACCCAGCTGGTGGACTTCGCCAAGTCCACGGGCCTGGGCCGGCTCGCCATGTGGTCCGGCGCCCGGGACAAGCAGTGCGCGAGCGGCGCCAAGAACTCCGCCGACCCGACCTGCTCCTCCGTCCTCCAGGACCCGCTGGCCTTCACGAAGGCCTTCGCCGCCCTGAAGTAGCCGGACCCGAGGCCCCAACCCCTGTGCGTGCCCCGCCGGTTCACCCCCCCACCCGGCCGGGGCGCGCGCGTCGGCGTCACGCGTCGGGGCCCGCCTCCGGCAGCACCCCCGTCCGCGCCAGCTCCCCGTACCAGCGCGCGCTGGACTTGGGCGTACGGGCCTGCGTCTCGTAGTCGACGTACACCGCCCCGAACCGCTTGCCGTAGCCGTACGCCCACTCGAAGTTGTCGAGCAGCGACCACAGGAAGTACCCGCGTACGTCCGCCCCGTCCCGCATCGCCCGCCGCACCGCCGCGAGGTGGCCGTGCAGATAGCGGATGCGGTCCGGGTCGTGCACCGCGCCGTCGGGGGCGGGCTTGTCGTCGTACGCGGCGCCGTTCTCCGTGATCATCAGGGGTACGCCCGGCGCCTCCCGCGTGTAGCGCATCAGCAGGTCGTAGAGGCCGGTCGGGTCGATCGACCAGTCCATCGCCGTCAGCTCGCCCGGCGGCCGGTGGAAGCGGACCGAGTCGGCGCCGGGCCACGGCGAGTGCGCGCTCTCGCCGTGGCCGTCGGGACGGGGTTCGCGCAGGTCAGGGCCGTTGTCGGGGTAATTGTCAGTGGCGGCGGATACAACTGAGGGTGCGTAGTAGTTGATGCCCAGCAGATCGAGGGGGTGCTTGGTGATGCTCAGATCGCCGTCGTGGACGAACGACCAGTCGGTGAGCCGAGCGGTGTCCCGCAGCAGGTCGTCGTCGTACGCGCCCTTGAACATCGGCCCCGTGAACACCCGGTTGGCGAGCGCGTCGATGCGCCGGCGCGCGTCCAGGTCGGCGGGCGACTGGGTGCGGGCCCTGACCGCGCTCGGGTTGAGGCTGATCGCCAGTTTGGCGGCCTTCGGCAGCGTGGCGCGCAGTGCCCGGGCGGCGAGCCCGTGGCCCAGGTTGAGGTGGTGCGCGGCCCGCAGCGCCGCCACCGGATCGGTGCGGCCGGGTGCGTGGACGCCGGAGCCGTATCCCAGGAAGGCGCTGCACCAGGGCTCGTTGAGGGTGGTCCACATATCCACCCGGTCGCCGAGCGCCTCGGCGACCAGCCCCGCGTAGTCCGCGAACCGGTGGGCGGTGTCCCGCTCGGGCCAGCCGCCCGCGGACTCCAACTCCTGCGGCAGGTCCCAGTGGTAGAGCGTGAGGGAGGGCCTGATGCCCCGCTCCAGGAGGCCGTCCACCAGCGCGCGGTAGAAGTCCAGCCCGCGCTGGACGGCGGGGCCGCGCCCGGTCGGCTGCACCCGCGACCAGGACACCGAGAAGCGGTACGCGGTGAGGTTCAGGTCCGCCATCAGCCGGACGTCGTCCCGCCAGCGGTGGTAGTGGTCGACGGCGACGTCCCCGCTGTCCCCGCCGGACACCTTCCCCGGCGTACGGCAGAAGGTGTCCCAGATGGACGGCGTCCGGCCGCCCTCGGCGACCGCGCCCTCGATCTGGTACGCGGAGGTGGCGGCGCCCCAGAGGAAGTCGGGCGGGAAGGTGTCGGATGCGGACGCGGGCACGGGTTCGTACATGGAAGCGCTCCCATCGTGGTCGTACGGAAGGAGGTTGATGTGAGGCACAGGCTCAGGCACCAGGACGGGCACCGGCGCAGGCACCGGCACCCGCTCAGCCCTTCACCGCGCCCTGCATGATCCCGCCCACGATCTGCTTGCCGAACAGCACGAACGCGAGCAGCAGGGGCAGGGTGCCGAGGAGGGCGCCGGCCATGATGACCGACTGGTCGGGGATGTAGCCGCGGCCGAGTCCGGTGAGCGCCACCTGGACCGTGGGGCTGCCGTTCTGGGTCAGCGCGATGATCGGCCAGAAGAAGTCGTTCCAGGCCATCACGAAGGTCAGCATGCCCAGGACGGCCATCGCGGGCCGGGCGGCCGGGAAGACCACGTGCCACACCACCCGCCAGCTGCTCGCGCCGTCGACCCGGGCGGCCTCGATCAGCTCGGTGGGCAGCGCCTCGACGAGGAACTGCCGCATGAAGAACACCCCGAAGGCGCTGACCAGGGTCGGCAGGACGACCGCCTGGAGCTGATCGGTCCAGGACAGCTTCGCCACCATCATGTAGAGGGGGACGACGCTGAGCTGGGGCGGGATCATCATCGTGCCGATCACCAGCAGGAGCAGCAGGTTCTTGAAGCGGAACCGCAGCTTGGCGAAGGCGAAGCCGGCGAGCGTGGAGAAGAAGACCGTGCCGAGCGCGATCGAGCCCGCCACGATCGTGGTGTTGAGCAGGGCCGTGCCCATGTGGGCGTCGGTCCAGGCGATCTTGAGGTTCCTGAAGAGGTTGCCGCCGAACCAGAAGGGAGGGGGAGTCTGGGCGAGCCGCTCGTTGCTGCGGGAGGCGGCGACCGCCGTCCACACCAGAGGGAAGAGCGAGCCCGCGGTGAAGAGGATCAGGATCGCGTACGTCAGCCGTCCGCCGTGCAGTTGGCGCCCGGCGCGGTGGACGGATCGGGGGACGGCCGGTGCCGTCGTCTTGGCGCTCACGTCGTCTCCTTGCGCAGCGCGCGCGAGATCAGCCAGTTCGCGGCGCCGATCAGCAGCAGGATCAGGAACATCGTCCAGGCGATGGCGGAGGCCCGGCCGAGGTGGAGGTTCACCCAGCCCTGTTCGTACAGATAGAGGCCGAGCGTCTGGAACTGGTGGTCGGAGCCGCCGGTGGCGCCCGCGCCGCCGTTGAACAGCAGCGGTTCGCCGAACAGCTGGGTCGCGCCGATCGTGGACACGACGCAGGTGAACAGGATGGTCGGCCGCAGCGAGGGCACGGTGACGTGCCGGAACTGCTGCCAGCGCGAGGCCCCGTCGAGCGCGGCGGACTCGTAGAGGTCGGGCGGGATGGCCTGCATCGCGGCCAGGTAGATCAGCGCGTTGTAGCCGGTCCAGCGCCACACCACGATCGTGGAGACCGCGAACTGGGAGGTCCAGGTGCCGTTCTGCCAGTCGACCGGGCCCCAGCCGAGCTGGCCCAGCGCCCAGTTGACCATGCCGTAGTCGCGCCCGAAGAGGAGGACGAAGACCAGGGTCGCCGCCGCCACGCTGGTGGCGTACGGGGTGAGGACGGCGACCCGGAAGAACATCGAGCCGCGCAGCTTGAAGTGGAGCAGATGGGCCACGCCGAGCGCGATCAGGAGCTGGGGGACGGTGGAGATGACGCCGATGGTGAAGGTGTTGCGCAGCGCGTTCCAGAAGAACTCGTCCGACAGCAGCCGGGAGAAGTTGCGCAGCCCGACCCAGTGCATCTCGTTCGGAGCGGTCAGCTCGACCTGGTGCAGCGAGGCCCAGCCCGTATAGAGGAGGGGGAAGAGCCCGAACGCGGCGAAGAAGAGGAAGAAGGGCGCGACGAGGGCGTACGGACTCCAGCGCACATCGCGCCGATACCACCGGCTGCGCCGCTCCCGCCGCCGTGCCTCGGCGGGGTCGAGGGGGTCGGCGGGGGCGGCGGCGGGAGCGCCCACCGCCCCCGTGCCGCTGGTCACCGTCACTGGTCCAGCGCGTTGTCGATGGCCTTCACCGCCGCGTTCCAGCCCGCCTCGGGGGAGCGGCCCTTCTGGTCGACCTGGAGCATCCCGACGTCGGCGAGGTTCTGCGCGATGATCAGGTCCTTCGGGCCGAGGATCTGCACCGGGGTGCCCTCGGCGGCCTTGGCGAAGATCTTCCCGATGGGGGCGCCGCCGAAGTAGGCGTGCTGGGCGCCGGAGACGGCGGGCAGGGCGTACGCGGCGCGGGCGCTGGGGAAGCTGCCGCGCTTCTCGAAGAGCGTCGCCTGCTGGGCCGGGGCGGTCAGCCAGGCCGCGAGCTCGGCGGCCTGGGCACGGTGCTTGCCCGCCGAGGGGACGACGAGGAAGGAGCCGCCCCAGTTGGACGGCTTGGGCGCGGCCGCCACGTCCCACTTGCCCTTGCCGGCCTCGCCCGCCTTGTCCTGGATGTAGCCGAGCATCCAGGCGGGGCAGGAGACGGTGGCGAAGGTGCCGTTGGCGAAGCCCTGGTCCCAACTGGGCTGGAACTGCTGCAGCTTGGCGGTCAGCCCGTGCGTGGCGAACGAGGTCGCCGTGTCCCAGGCCTCCTTCACGGCCGGGTTGGACTTGTAGACGACCTTGCCGTCACCGTCGTAGTAGCGGGTGGCGCTGCCGCCGGTGATGGCGGCCATGACCCCCGAGGCGGAGTCGACGAACGCCGTGCCCTTGGGCGCCTTCGCCTTGTAGCGCTCACCGGCCGCCAGGTACTTCTGCCAGTCGCCCGCCCACAGCTTCCCCACGGCGTCCCGGTCGGTGGGCAGCCCGGCGGCGGCGAACAGGTCCTTGCGGTAGCAGATGCCCTGCGGCCCGATGTCGGTGCCGAGCCCGACGGTCCTGCCGTCCTTGGTGGTGGCCTGCCCCCACTTCCAGGGCAGGAAGGCGTCCTTGTCGACGCCCTTCACCTTGCCGAGGTCTTCGAGGCGGCCCGCCTGGGTGGCGGTGACCTCGGCGATGTTGTTGACCTCCACGGCCTGGATGTCGGCGAGCCCGCTGCCGGAGCCGAGGTGGGTGAGCAGCTGCGGGTAGTAGTTCTCGTTCCGCTCGATCGACGTCTGCTTGATCTCGATGTCCGGGTGGAGCTTCATGTACGCGTCGTAGAGCCCGGCCTCCTTGAGGCCGAAGGCGCCGAAGACACCCACCGTGAGCGTCGTCCTGGTGCCGCCGCCCCCGCTGCCGCCGGAGGAGGAGCCGGACGAGGCGGAGTCCAAGCTGCCGCCGTCGTCGGCGCAGCCCGCGAGCAGCGAGGCGCCGAGCGCCGCGACGACGGCCAGGGCCGCGACCCGGACGGGCCCGCGTTTTCTTGTGCGTATACGCATGGTGATCCTCCAACTGGCTTGCCGTGCAGGGTGATTGACGGTCAGTCGTGCAGTGGGGGAAGGTGCGGAAGGTGTACGGGTACCCCGGGGTGGGAGCGCTCCCAGTCGTGATGTGTTGAAGGGTGGCGACTGCCCGGGAGGGTGTCAAGGGAGCGGACAAAGGCAGCCCGCGGCCGAGGTCGGGCTGTTAGCTTTCACCCCAGTTCCGCGATGTGCGGCGAGACGGGGAGGCAGGCATGACAGCAGCTCGCACGGTACGGGGCCGCGGAGCCGGGCGGCCCACCCTTGAAGAGGTGGCGGCGCGTGCCGGGGTCGGCCGGGGCACGGTGTCGCGGGTGATCAACGGCTCGCCCCGGGTCAGCGACCGCACCCGCGCGGCCGTCGAGGCGGCGGTGGCTGAGCTCGGCTACGTCCCCAACCGTGCGGCCCGCGCCCTGGCCGCCAACCGTACGGACGCGATCGCCCTGGTCGTCCCCGAGACGGAGACGCGCTTCTTCGCGGAGCCGTACTTCTCGGAGGTCGTCCGGGGGGTGGGCCAGGCCCTCGCGGAGACGGAGATGCAGCTCCTGCTGACCCTGGTGGGCAGCGACCGGGAGCGCCGCCGGCTCGCCCAGTACCTGACGGGCCATCGGGTCGACGGCGTGCTGCTGGTGGGCGTGCACGCCGACGACCCGCTGCCCGAGCTCCTGGAGCAGCTGGACATGCCGGTGGTGATCAGCGGCCCGCGCTCCGAGGACGAGCCGCTGGCCTCGGTGGACTCGGACAACTTCGCCGGGGCGCGGGCGGCCGTGGCCCACCTGGTGGCGCGCGGGCGCCGTTCGATAGCCACGATCACCGGGCCGCTGGACGTGTACGGGGCGCGCCGCCGCCTGGACGGCTACCGGGCCGCCCTCGCCGAGGCCGGGCTGCCCGCCGCCCCGCACCTGATATCCCCGGCGGACTTCACCGAGGAGGGCGGCCGCGGGGCGATGGCCGATCTGCTGGGCCGGGCGCCGGAGGTGGACGCGGTCTTCGCGGCCTCGGACGTGATGGCGTCCGGCGCCCGCCAGGTGCTGCGCGAGCGGGGCCGCCGGGTTCCGGAGGACGTCTCGCTCGTGGGCTTCGACGACTCGGCGATCGCCCGCCACATGGAGCCGCCGCTCACCAGCGTGCGCCAGCCGATCGAGGAGATGGGCCGGGCGATGACGGAGCTGCTGCTCGCCCAGATCGCGGCGGGCGAGCCGTCCCGCCCGCGCCTGGTCCTGCCGACGGAGCTGGTCGTCCGGTCGTCGACCTGAGCCCGGAGGCCTCCCGGGAACACTTTCGGGAAAGCTTCCGGGAACGAGAGAGGCCCGGTCCGCCGAAGCGGACCGGGCCTTCCCGATCAGGGTGAGTAACGGGACTCGAACCCGCGACATCCTGGACCACAACCAGGTGCTCTACCAGCTGAGCTATACCCACCATGCGTGACCGGACTGTTGTGGTCTTGGAAGCCCCTGGGGGTTTTCCTACCGGCCGAGAAAAAGTGTACAGGGTCCGGGAGGGTGCTCGCGCACATGTTTCGCGGCCCCCTCCCGGGGCGCCCCTGAAGTCCCCCCGAAGGGTTACTCCGCAGGCAGGACGTGCTTCGCCGCGATCGACTTCGCCGTGTCCGAGTCCGGGCCCGGCTGGGCGACGAAGATCGCCTCGCGGTAGTAGCGGAGCTCCGCGATGGATTCACGGATGTCCGCGAGCGCCCGGTGGTTGCCGTTCTTGTCCGGACTGTTGAAGTACGCCCTCGGGTACCAGCGGCGGGCGAGCTCCTTCACCGAGGAGACGTCCACGATCCGGTAGTGGAGGTACTCCTCCAGGGCCGACATGTCCCGCGACAGGAAGCCGCGGTCGGTGCCGACCGAGTTCCCGCACAGCGGGGCCTTGCCCGGCTCCTTCACGTGCTCGCGGACGTACGCCAGGACCTGCGCCTCGGCGTCGGCCAGCGTGGTGCCGCCGGCCAGCTCGTCGAGGAGCCCGGAGGCGGTGTGCATCTCGCGCACCACCTCCGGCATGGTCTCCAGCGCGGCGTCCGGGGGACGGATCACGATGTCCACCCCTTCACCGAGCACGTTCAGCTCCGAGTCGGTGACCAGGGCGGCCACCTCGATAAGTGCGTCGTCCGCCAGCGAGAGCCCGGTCATCTCGCAGTCGATCCACACCATGCGGTCGTTCATGTGTCTCAGCCTACGGGGCCGCTCCGCTGCCCCGGCAGACTCGGACGCATGTAACCGGTGGCGTACAGCTCCGAGACGGACTTGCCGGGGTCCGGCGGCGGCGCGTGCGAGATCGCCGTCGGACCGACCAGAGCGCTGGCCGCGGCCGTGCGCCGCGACTGCGGCAGGGCCTGCGGCGGCACCGTCTCCAGGGTCGGCGGACCCCCGGACGGCTCCGCCTGCGGCCGGCGCGCCCGGTACGCCGCCCGGTAGGACGCCGGGGACGAGCCGAGCTGGCGGCGGAAGTGCCCGCGCAGCGCGACCGGCGAGCGGAAGCCGCAGCGGCCCGCGACCTCGTCGACCGAGTAGTCCGACGTCTCCAGGAGACGCTGGGCCTGGAGCACCCGCTGGGTGATCAGCCACTGGAGCGGGGCCGATCCGGTCAGCGAGCGGAACCGCCGGTCGAACGTACGGCGTGACATGTACGCGCGAGCGGCGAGGGTCTCCACGTCGAACTGCTCGTGGAGGTGCTCCAGCGCCCAGGACACGACCTCGGCCAGCGGGTCGGACCCGATCTCTTCAGGTAAAGACCTGTCGAGATAGCGCTCCTGACCGCCGCTGCGCCGCGGCGGGACGACGAGCCGGCGCGCGAGGGCTCCGGCGGCGTCGCTGCCGTGGTCGGTCCGCACGATGTGCAGACAGAGGTCGATCCCGGCCGCCGTGCCCGCCGACGTGAGGACGTCCCCGTCGTCGACGAACAGCTCCCGCGGGTCCACGTGGACCGACGGGTAGCGCTTGGCGAGCGTCGGCGCGTACATCCAGTGCGTGGTCGCCGGGCGGCCGTCGAGCAGCCCGGCAGCCGCGAGGACGAACGCCCCGGTGCAGAGGCCCACGATGCGGGCCCCTTCTTCGTGCGCCCGGCGCAGTGCGTCGAGCGCGGCCGCCGGTGGCGGCGAGGTGATGGACCGCCAGGCGGGCACCACCACGGTGCCGGCCCGGTTGATGGCCTCCAGCCCATAGGGCGCGGTCAGTTCGAGCCCGCCTGTGGTCCGCAGGGGGCCCTCCTCTCCGGCGCAGACCAGCAGGCGGTAGCGGGGCACGCCCGCGTCCTGCCTGTCGATCCCGAACACGGAGAGCGGAATGGAGCTCTCGAAGATGGGGCCGCCACTGAACAGCAGTACGGCTACGACTTCCCGGCGTCGACGGCCGGCGAGCTTCCTTGTGGCCTCCGGTGATGCGGCAGCGGAGGCCTGGCTCATTTTGCTAAGCCCCCCTCGGTGTTCGCGGCTCCCCGTTCTTGTCGGGCTTGTCGCTCCTGCACTTTTCCCCTTGGTTTTGCACGAGTCCCCCAGCCTTCGATACGCATGATCGAATCTACTGCGTTCTGTGGCGTCGGCGTGACAAGTCCGGTACTCAGCGCTATGTCGACTTGGCAACTTGGCGCGAAGCGTTCGATCACGAAGGGTTTCATCCAGGGCGCCCGTAGGGAAGTGGGCGTCGCGTGCATGGCCCGTACCCGTATGGCCAAAGCCGCCACCCCTGCCCGTTTTCCGCTGGTGGCAAGGGGGTTGGCAGGCCATTTCGGGCAGGGGAGAGGGGGGAGGGGAAGTTGGCTGAAAACATACGGGTCCGTGTGTACGAACGCGTCAGTCCAACGGCGAACTTTCGCCGTTCGCCCCGCCGTCCCGGTGCCGGCCGGACCCCGGCCGGGCCGCCGCGCGCTCCGATTGGCGCAGCAGCAGCCGACAGACCGCGGTGATCGCCGCGAGCCCGACCGCCGAGCCGGTGGCTCCGGCGAACGAGGAACCGTAGACGACGAGCACCACCGGCACCAGGACGCAGCTGAACGCCGCCCAGCGCACGACGTCGCCCGCACAGTCCCCGGCAACCGCGGAGCCCGCCCGCACGCCGTGCGCGCCCCCCTCCGCGCTCCCCTCGGCACCCCGCGACCCTTGCGCGGGCGCGGGCGCGCCCGGCCCCTGGGGGGCGTGCGCGCCCCGGCGGGAGCCGCCGGGTGGGGTCGGCGGGGAGGCGTCCTGGGCGAGCGGCGGGGAGGGCACGGGCATGGGCTCCATGGAGGGGTGTCGGAACAGCGTCGGAACGGCCACGTGTCTAACGGGCGGGTACGCGTTCCGGTCACTGCGCGTGCACAGCCGACCCACAGCCCAGGGACGTCCGGGCGTCACCGAAGTGGATCGAACGTGCACAGAATGTTGAAGAAGGGACCTCTGTACCGGCCATCGGCCATTGCCATCCGGGGCGGGCTCGTGCATGCTCCGGGGAACGCCGTGCAGCATCGGCGGCTCTGGGCAGGAGAGGAGTGTCGCCGTACCCTTGGGGGTATGGGCTTGGGAAGATGATTCCCGGACACAGCTCCGCCGCCAACTGTCGCCCTCCCATGAGGATCCAAACGCCGAGACACCCATGGCCGGTCAAGAATTCCCCGAACCCGCGGACCGCAAGCAGGTAGCCGACCCGACGTCGGACCTCCAGGCGGCAGAAGAACCACGTCTGTCCTGTGACCCCGCCTTCCGGCACGGAGTGGTGGTCGGATTCGACGGCTCCACGTCGAGCGAGCGCGCCCTCGCGTACGCCATCGGCATGGCCAGACGCTCAGGTTCCGGTCTGATCATCGTGCATGTCGCCAACCGGCTGCCCACCACCGTGTGGGCGGGCTGCGAGCCACCGGTCTTCGTGGACGTGCCGGACCACCGGACGGAAGTGCTCGGCCTGGAGCTCGCCTGTGCGGACTACTTGGCCGAGGTCTCCTGGATCCTGGTCGAGCGCGGCGGGGACATCTGCCACGAACTGGAAGAAGTCGGGCGGGAGTACGCGGCGGACGCGATCGTCGTCGGCTCCACGCACGGCATCGTGGGCCGGATCTTCGGCTCGGTCGCCGGCCGTCTGGCCCGGCGCGCCCAGCGCCCCGTGGTCGTCATCCCGTAACCCGGCCGTGTCCGTTTGTTGTCCCAGCTGAGACGCTGTCAACTCCCTTTGTTCCGAGGTGAATCTACCCTCCGGTAGGGGGTGGATTGTGCCCTTGTGAAGGGTACATAAGGGTCGCTGGGAAGCAGCACCACCTGCAGCACAACTGCACATGAAGGGAGCCCGCCGTGGACCACGAAGCCCCCGCGGGAAGCATCACTTCCACTCTCGGCCACCTCGCACTCGGACTCACCCTGCTCGCCTTCGGCCTCGGCACCACCAAGGTCGTCGACGGCGTCACCGTTGCGGACGCCGTGTCGATCGCGACCTACGTCGGCGGCATCGGCCTCTTCGTCCTCGGAATCGTCGCGTTCCGTGACCAGGACGCCTTCACCGGTACCGCGTTCGCGGGCCTGGGCGCCTTCTGGTTCACCTGGGCCAGCGGCGCGGACTCCAAGTTCTCGACCAACGCGGCGGGCTTGTTCCTGCTGCTGTTCGGGCTCCTCGCGCTGAGCCTGGCGGCGGGCGCGGCGGGCGCCGGACCCATCCGGCAGGGTTCGTACGCCCTGCTGTTCGTCTCCCTGGTGCTCCTCGCGATCGCCGACTTCGCCACCAACGACGGCCTCGCGAAGGCCGGCGGCTGGGTGGCGGCGGTCGCGGGTGCCGTGTCCTGGTACGGGGCGACGGCGGGCCTGGCCAACTGGCCGACGGCGATTCCGCGACGCGCTGCCGGCCGGGGGGTGACGGCCGCCGGCTAGGCAGCCGCGGGCCGGTGCTTTGGGCGGCACCGGCAGGCAAGGGAGCGGCCCCGCACGCCTGGTGGCGCGTGCGGGGCCGCTCTTCGCTGCGGGTGCCGCTACTCGACCGTGACGGACTTCGCCAGGTTGCGCGGCTTGTCGATGTCGCGGCCCATGGCCAGCGCCGTGTGGTACGCGAAGAGCTGGAGCGGGATGCCCATCAGGATCGGGTCCAGCTCGTCCTCGTTCTTCGGGACGACGATGGTGTGGTCGGCCTTCTCCTGCTCGCGGTGGGCGACGGCGAGGATGCGGCCGCTGCGGGCCTTGATCTCCTCCAGGGCCGCGCGGTTCTTCTCCAGCAGGTCGTCGTCGGGGACGATGGCGACCGTCGGCAGCGCGGGCTCGATGAGGGCCAGCGGGCCGTGCTTGAGCTCGGAGGCCGGGTAGGCCTCGGCGTGGATGTAGGAGATCTCCTTGAGCTTCAGGGAGGCCTCCAGGGCGACCGGGTAGCCGCGCACGCGCCCGATGAACATCATCGACTGGGCGCCCGCGTACTCCTTGGCCAGCTTCTCGATCTCCGGCTCCATCGCCAGGATCTCGGAGATCTGCCCGGGCAGCTTGCGCAGGCCCTCGATGATCCGCTTGCCGTCGGCCACCGACAGGTCGCGGATGCGGCCCAGGTGCAGCGCGAGCAGCGCGAAGGCGACGACGGTGTTGGTGAAGCACTTGGTGGAGACGACGCAGACCTCGGGACCGGCGTGCACGTAGGTGCCGCCGTCCGCCTCGCGGGCGATCGCCGAGCCGACGACGTTCACGACGCCGAGGACCCGGGCGCCCTTGCGCTTGAGCTCCTGGACGGCGGCGAGCACGTCGTAGGTCTCACCGGACTGCGAGACCGCGATGTACAGCGTGTCGGGGTCCACGACCGGGTTGCGGTAGCGGAACTCGGAGGCCGGCTCGGCGTCCGCGGGGATGCGGGCGAGCTCCTCGATGAGGCCGGCGCCGATCAGACCGGCGTGGTACGAGGTGCCGCAGCCGAGGATCTTGATCCGGCGCACCCCGCGGGCCTCGCGGGCGTCCAGGTTGAGGCCGCCCAGGTGGACGGTGGAGAACCGGTCGTCGATGCGGCCGCGCAGCACGCGGTCCACGGCGTCGGCCTGCTCCGACATCTCCTTGTGCATGTACGTGTCGTGGCCGCCCATGTCGTAGGAGGCGGCCTCCCACTCGACGGTCTCGGGAGTGGGGTTGGTCAGGGTGCCCGAGGTCGTGTACGTACGGAAGTCGTCGGCCTTCAGGGTGGCCATCTCGCCGTCTTCCAGGGTGACGACCTGGCGGGTGTGGGCGATCAGCGCGGCGACGTCCGAGGCGACGAACATCTCCTTCTCGCCGATGCCGAGGACGACCGGGGAGCCGTTGCGGGCCACCACGATGCGGTCGGCGAAGTCGGCGTGCATCACGGCGATGCCGTAGGTGCCCTCGATGACCTTGAGCGCCTCGCGGACCTTCTCCTCCAGGGAGTCGGCCTGGGAGCGGGCGATCAGGTGGGTGATGACCTCGGTGTCGGTCTCGGAGGCGAAGACGACGCCCTCGGCCTCCAGCTTGACGCGCAGCTCGGCGGCGTTGTCGACGATGCCGTTGTGGACGACGGCGACCTTGTTCTCCGGGTCCAGGTGCGGGTGCGAGTTCACGTCGCTGGGGGCGCCGTGGGTGGCCCAGCGGGTGTGCGCGATGCCGGTGGTGCCGGTGAAGCGCTTGGGGACGCGGGCCTCCAGGTCGCGGACGCGACCCTTGGCCTTGACCATCTTCAGCGCGCCCGACTTGGGGCTGTTGATGACCACGCCCGCGGAGTCGTAACCCCGGTACTCCAGCCGCTGCAGACCTTCGAGCAGCAGGGGAGCGACATCACGCTTACCGATATAACCGACGATTCCGCACATAGAGTCTTGCCCCTCCATCGACGTTCAAAGTTCGTACGTGTGCCGGCCGCTGGGGCCGTCGAACGACCTAGCCGTAGACGATGCGGCGCAGCTGCCGGAGCGAGAGCTCCGGTGGCGCCACGGCGCGGTGCGGCAGCTCGGCCGCGATCCGCTCGAAGATCTCCGCGTTCACCAGGCCACCGGACTGCAGCTCACGGTGGCGGCGGCGGACGAATTCCTCGTACGTCTCGTCGAAGTACGCCAGCACATCGAGCACCACCCGGGCCGCTTCGCCGCGCTGGAGCGCGGTGCTGCGCACCAGGTGGTCGATGAGGTCGTCGTGGGACGACGGGCGTCGTTCGAGCACTCGTCGATATTGAGGGGTATGGGGGCCGCACGCAAGAATCCTGCCCGATTTCGGGCAGGATTCTCATGATCATAGGTCGAATCGGGAGATGGTCTGGACCAGTAGGGCTCAGGAGGTACGGGATGGGCGTCCTCAGAGCCGCTTCAGCACGGCCTGCTTGGCCAGGCTGAACTCCTCGTCGGTGAGGACCCCGGCCGTGTGCAGCTCCCCGAGCTCGCGCAGCCGCCGCAGCAGGGCGTCGGGGTCGTCGTCGGCGGTCGCGCCGGGCGCCGGGCCGAGTGCCTTGGGCTCCGGCGCGGCCGCGAGCTCCGGCGCGTGCGGGTGCGGCATCCGCGCCACCACGGCCGCGGCGAGCAGCGCCATCAGCGGGTCCTTCTTGAACCCGTTGAGCTCCACGGCGTGCGGATCGCGCCCGGCGGGCACCCGGGGCGCGTTCGGCGAGCTCACGAAGCGCAGATGCCCGTCCACCAGGCCCCGCGCGGGCAGCCACTCCACCTCGTGCAGATCCTCCAGCGCGATGGTGGCCGGGCCGGAGCCCGTCTTCACCTCGTCGGTGTGCCAGGTCCACTCAAGCCGGACCGTGCGCCCGTCGAAGCTGGCCGTGCCGTCGCCCGCGCCCACGGTCATCGGCAGCGAGGGCCCCGGCAGCAGATAGCGGTCTACGGGTCCGGTGGGCACCGAGTCGAGCAGCAGGGCGTTGCGGACCTCGTCCACGAAGTACTCGGCTATCGCGGCCGCCTTCGTCTCCACGGTCAGGGTGTACGGGTCGGACGCGTCGTCCAGCTTGCCGCCCGTCACCTGGAGCAGCGGGTCGGCCCCGTCGCGCAGCTTCAGCCGCAGCCGCCCGGTCTTGCGCCCCGGCTCGTACGCCACCCCGGCCAGCGCCACGAGCGGGACCGCGACCTCGCCGAGCGTGCGGCGCAGCAGGCTGACGCCCTTGTCGCTGCCGGGCACGATGCGCACGGCGTCCCCGTCGAAGCTCCAGGTCCCGTCCTTCTGGATGATTTCCGCCATGAGGTGATTCTTCCATCCGGCCCTGGGCGGCTGGGCAGTTGGGCGGTGGGTCCGCAGTGGTCTACACCTTGACCGCCGGTGGGGCGGGCGGTTGTGATGGGTTCCGTTCGGTTGCTCGGCGTACCCCCGTTGAAGGGAACCGCTAGTGAGTCAGCGCAGAACTGTGTCCCTCTTGCTCGGTGCCCTGCTGCTGGTGGCAGCGGCGAGCACCTCGGCCGGAGCCGCGACCGGCTCCCCTCCCACCGCGGCCCGCGCTCCCCGCCCCCTCGGCCAGATCGTCCCCGCGCCCGCGTCCGTCGCGCCGGGCGGCACCCCGTACACGATCACGTCCACCACCGCGATCCGGGTCGACGCCGCCTCGGGCGCCGAGGGCCGCCGGATCGCCGGGTATCTGGCGGACGTGCTGCGCCCCTCGACCGGGTACGCCCTGCCGGTGAAGGCCGACGGTCCGGGCGGCATCCGGCTGCGGCTCTCCGGCGACGCGCGGCTGGGGGAGGAGGGGTACCGGCTGGAGAGCGGCCGGGGCGCGGTCACCCTTACGGCGCACCGGGCGGCCGGGCTCTTCCACGGCGTCCAGACGCTGCGGCAGCTGCTGCCCGCGGCGGTGGAGAAGAGGACGAAGCAGCCGGGCCCGTGGCAGGTGGCGGGCGGGACGGTCGAGGACAGTCCGCGGTACGCCTACCGGGGCGCGATGCTCGACGTCTCGCGCCACTTCTTCACGCCCGCGCAGGTGGAGCGGTACATCGACCAGCTGGCGCTCTACAAGGTCAACAAGCTGCATCTGCACCTCAGCGACGACCAGGGCTGGCGGATCGCGATCGACTCCTGGCCGAGGCTGGCGGCGTACGGCGGGCAGACGCAGGTGGGCGGCGGCAAGGGCGGCTTCTATACGAAGGCGGACTACGCGGAGATCGTCCGGTACGCGGCGAGCCGCTATCTGGAAGTGATCCCCGAGATCGACACTCCCGGCCACACGAACGCGGCGCTCGCCTCCTACGCCGACCTGAACTGCGACGGCGTCGCGCCGCCCCTCTATACCGGCACGGACGTCGGTTTCAGCTCACTGTGCGTGCCCAAGCCGGTGACGTACGCGTTCCTGGACGACGTCGTGCGGGAGCTGGCGGCGATGACTCCGGGTCGATATATCCACATCGGCGGCGACGAGGCGCACTCGACGGCCCACGCGGACTATGTGGCCTTCATGGACAAGGCGCAGGCGATCGTCGGCAAGTACGGCAAGACGGTCGTCGGCTGGCACCAACTGGCCGGGGCGCGGCCGGTCGCCGGGGCGGTGGCCCAGTACTGGGGCACCGACGGGAACGAGGCGGAGGTCGTCGCGGCGGCGAAGGCGGGGACGAAGCTGGTGATGTCGCCGGCGAATCGGGCGTACCTGGATATGAAGTACGACGCGAACACGGAACTCGGGCTGGACTGGGCGGGGTTGGTGGAGGTGGACAAGTCCTATGCCTGGGACCCGGACGCCTTCATCAAGGACCTCCCGGCGGGGTCGGTCCTGGGTGTCGAGGCCCCTCTGTGGTCCGAGACGCTGACGACGAGCGCGGACATCGAATACATGGCGTTCCCGCGGCTGCCCGGGATCGCCGAGCTCGGGTGGTCCCCGGCGCGCACCCACGACTGGCCGTCGTACCGGGCCCGGTTGGGGGCGCAGGGTCCGCGGCTGGCGGCCCTGGGGGTGAACTTCTACCGGTCGCCGGTCGTGCGGTGGGAGTGATTCCTGATTCCCCCACCCCGCCCCTTCCCGAAAGCCCTGGGCGGGCGGCCGGGTGCTCCGTCTGCGGACCGTAGATGGCTGGTCGCGCAGTTCCCCGCGCCCCTGGATGCGCCCCTTCGGGGCGCCCAGGGGGATTGCCGCGCAGCGGCATCTTCAGGGGCGCGGGGAACTGCGCGACCAGTTGGGGACGGCCCGCAGACGAACGATCAACCCGCGATCGGGTTCCGCAGGTTGCCCACCAGTTGTAGCGCCCCCGCCGGATCCGCCAGGTCCACCATCTGGCGGTTGTTCCGCAGCTGCAGCCGGTTCAGGCACGACAGCGCGAACTCCGGCGCGAACATGTCGTACTGCTTGAACTTGTCCGACAGCTCCGGCACGGACGCCTGGTAGGACGTGACGCACGACGCCACCGCCGCCCAGAACTCGTCCTCCCCGACCACGCCCTCACTCACCAGCGTCGCGTTCAGGAAGCGGAAGAAGCAGTCGAAGACGTCCGTGAAGACGGACAGCAGCTTCATGTCGTCCGGCACGTCCGCCCGGATCCGCTCGACCGCCGGCGGCAGCACCGCGTCCGGGTCCATGACCGCGATCTCCTCGGCGATGTCCTTGAAGATCGCCCGCGACACCGTGCCGTCCTCCGCCAGGACCAGGATCACGTTCTCGCCGTGCGGCATGTAGACCAGGTCGTACGCGTAGAACGAGTGCAGGACGGGCAGCAGGTACGCGTCCAGGTAGCGGCGCAGCCACTCCGTCGCCCCCACCCCCGACTCCGCGATCAGCGCGCCCGCGAAGGACGCCCCGGCCCCGTCGACGTGCAGCAGCGACGCCATCGTCGCCAGGCGCTCGCCCGGCGCCAGCGACGGCACCGGGCTCTCCCGCCACAGCGCGGCCAGCATCTTGCGGTACGGCGAGTGGCGGTCGGTGGCGCGCTCGTACTCGCGGTGGTGGTAGCCGATCGCCGCCCGCTCGCGGATGATCGAGAACCGGGCCGCCTGGAGCACGGAGTCGCGCTCCACCAGGCCCGCCAGCCAGTCGTTGATCGCCGGCGTCGCCTCCATGTACGCCGCCGACAGACCCCGCATGAAGCCCATGTTCAGGACGGACAGGGCCGTCTTGACGTAGTGCTTCGTCGGGTCTGTGGTGTTGAAGAACGTGCGGATCGATTGCTGGGCCAGGTACGTGTCGTCGCCCACCCCCAGCGGCACCAGCCTGTCCTGCGCCACCTCCGCCGCGAACGTCACCGACAGCTTGTTCCACCACTGCCAGGGGTGGACCGGCAGCAGCTGGTAGTCCGCGAGGTCCAGCCCCTTCGCCGCCAGCGTCGCGGCGAAACGTTCCAGCGTCGCCGCGCCCAGCTCCGCCTCGATCAGCGTCTCGTAGTCGAGACCCGCGCCCGAGGTGAAGGTCGCCCGGTCGCGCCGCGCCGCCAGCCAGATCAAGTGGATCGGCGTGGCGGCCTCCGGCGCGTACGCCGCGTACTCGTGCACACCGAACCCGAGCCGCCCGTTGTTGGCCACGAAGCACGGGTGGCCCTCGGTCATGCCCGTCTCGATGGCCTGGAAGCCCGCCTTGGCGAGCTCGGCCGCCGGGGTCTGCTCCTTGGTGAGCTTGTACGCCGTACCGGAGAGCGTGGAGGAGATCTCCTCCAGGTACACCGGCAGGATCTCGTCGCTCAGGCCCAGCGTCGCGCGCAGCTCGATGAAGAAGTCGAGGGCGTCGAGCGGGAGCCGGCCGGTGGACCCGTGCCGCGTGACCGACTCCGGGTCCACCTGCCAGTGGTCCAGCGCGTACAGCGCGGCGGTGAAGCGGTACTCCACCGTGCCGTCGTCGCTGCGCACGCTGTACCGGTCCTCGCCCAGCGGCTGCGGTGTCAGCAGCCGCTCGTGCGCGAACTCGGCGAGCGCCTTGCGGATCAGCAGCCGGTTGGCGCGCGCCCACAGCTCGGGCGTGAGGTGGGGGACGGCTATGTCGGGGGTCGTCGTCATCGGGTGGCCTCCTCGAACGCGGCCCGTGTGCAGACGCTCAGCAGCGCCCTCTTCTCCGGCTTGGTGATCTCGCCGACGACCTCGAAGCCGACGGCGGCGTTGAGCGCGTGGACGGGCTTGTTGCCGACGTCCGGCTCCACGACGACCCGCCGGGTCGCCGGGTCCTCGAACAGGTGCCCCACCACGGCGGTGATCACCGCGCGGGTGAAGCCGTGGATCGGCGTGCCGGTCGGCGCGACCAGGAAGTGCATGCCGACGTCGCCCGGCTCGGGCTCGTAGAGGCCGACCAGCTCGCGGTGGGCCGGGTCGTACTTCTCCATCAGGAAGGCGGGCTCGCCGTCGTGCAGTCCGAGCAGCGCGTGGTGGTGCTCGTCGGCGGCGATCTCCATGTACGCCCGCTCGACGTCCTCCAGCTTGGCGTCCTGCATCATCCAGAACGCGGCCTTGGGGTGGGTGACCCAGCCGTGCAGCAGCTCGGCGTCCTTCAGCGGGTCGAGGTCCCGGACGGTGAAGGCACCTATGCCGGAGGGGGTGTGCGTGGTGCTCATACGGCGAACTCCTGGAAGGCGATGGACTTCTCGACCGGGTAGTACTCGCGGCCGAGCAGCTCGCCGATGATGTACGCGTTGCGGTAGGCGCCCATGCCCAGGTCGGGCGAGGTGATCGAGTGGGTGTGCACGGCGGCGTTCTGGAGGAAGATCTCGCGGCCGTTGGTGTCGATGGCGTAGTTGCGGGCCACGTCGAAGCGGCCCCGGCCGTCGCGCTTGAGGCGGTCGGCGACCGGCGCGAGGAACTCCGGCTCGGCGTACTTGTAGCCGGTGGCCAGGACCAGGCCCTCGGTGGTGAGGCTGAAGTCCTTCTCCTGTTCCTCCTGGCGCAGACCCAGGGTGTACGTGCCGGAGGTGGTGTCGTGGCTCGCCGCGTTCAGTGAGCAGTTGGTGAGCAGCCGGGTGCCGACGGGGCCCTTGAGGCTCTTCTGGTAGAGCAGGTCGAAGATCGCGTCGATGAGCTCCGAGTCGATGCCCTTGAACAGGCCCTTCTGCTGCGTCTCCAGGCGGTAGCGGGTGGCCTCGGGCAGCGCGTGGAAGTAGTCCACGTACTCCGGTGAGGTCATCTCCAGCGTCAGCTTGGTGTATTCGAGCGGGAAGAAGCGCGGCGAGCGGGTGACCCAGTTCAGCCGGTAGCCGTGGACGTCGATCTCGCTCAGCAGGTCGTAGTAGATCTCCGCGGCGGACTGCCCGCTGCCGACCAGGGTGATCGACTCCTTCTTCTGGAGCGCCTCCTTGTGGTCCAGGTAGCGGGAGTTGTGCAGGTAGTCGCCGCCCAGGCCCTGGCACGGCTCCGGAACGAACGGCGGGGTGCCGGTGCCGAGCACCAGCCGCCGGGCGCGGAACTCGGAGCCGTCCTCGGTGCGTACGACGTACACCTCGTCCTCGTACGCCACCGTCTTCACCGTCTGGTTGAAGCGGATCGAGGAGAGCTTGCCGGCCGCCCAGCGGCAGTAGTCGTTGTACTCGGTGCGCAGCGGGTAGAAGTTCTCGCGTATGTAGAACGAGTAGAGGCGGCCCGACTCCTTCAGGTAGTTGAGGAAGGAGTACGGCGAGGTCGGGTCCGCCAGGGTGACCAGGTCCGACATGAACGGGGTCTGGAGGTGGGCGCCCTCCAGGAACATGCCCGAGTGCCACTCGAAGTCCGGCTTGGTCTCCAGGAAGAGGCCGCTGAGCTCGTCGACCGGCTCGGTCAGGCAGGCCAGGCCCAGGTTGAAGGGCCCGAGGCCGATCCCGATGAAGTCGTACGGCTCACGAGGCTGCGTGGACAAGGTTCTCTCCCAGGTACTGCTCGGCGTGGCCGGCGATCAGATCGAGGACGGCGGCGATGTCGGAGACCGTCGTCTCGGGGTTGAGCAGGGTGAACTTCAGGTACTGGCGGCCGCCGGTCTTGGTACCGGCGACGACCGCCTCGCCGGACGCGAACAGCGCCTTGCGGGCGTGGAGGTTGGCGCGGTCGATCTCGGCGGGCGAGGTGACGGCGTCCGGGATGAAGCGGAAGACCAGGGTGGACAGGGTGGGCTCGACCACGACGTCGTAGCGCGGGTCGGCGGCGAGCAGCCGCCAGCCTTCGGCGGCCAGGTCGCACACCTCGTCGAAGAGCGAGCCGACGCCGTCGGCGCCCATGGTGCGCAGCGTCATCCACAGTTTCAGGGCGTCGAAGCGGCGGGTGGTCTGGAGGGACTTGTCGACCTGGTTGGGGATGCGCTCCTCGGCGGCCCGGCGCGGGTTGAGGTAGTCCGCGTGGTACGTGGCGTGCCGCAGGGTGCTGCCGTCCTTGACCAGGATCGCGCTCGAACTCACCGGCTGGAAGAAGGACTTGTGGTAGTCCACGGTGACCGAGTCGGCGTGCTCGATGCCGTTCAGGAGGTGGCGGCGGGTCGGCGAGACCAGCAGTCCGCAGCCGTACGCGGCGTCCACGTGCATCCACGCGCCGTACTGGGCGCAGAGCTCGGCGATCTCCGGCAGCGGGTCGAGGGAGCCGAAGTCGGTGGTGCCCGCGGTGGCGACGACGGCCATCGGGACGTTGCCCTCGGCGGCGCAGCGCTCCAGGGCGCGGGCCAGCGCCACGGTCTGCATGCGCTTGTCGTGGTCGCAGGGGATCGACACGACGGCGCTGCGGCCCAGGCCCAGCAGCTGGGCGGACTTCTGGACGCTGAAGTGGCTGCACTCGGAGGAGAAGATCCGCAGCTTCGACAGGTCCTCGGTCTTGGCCTCCTCGCGGGCGAGCAGCAGCGCCTGGAGGTTGGACTGGCTGCCGCCGCTGGTGAACACACCGTCGGCGGAGGGGCCGTAGCCGACGCGGCCGGCGGTCCAGTCGATCAGACGGCGCTCGATGAGGGTGCCGCCGGCGCTCTGGTCCCAGGTGTCCAGCGAGGAGTTGACGGCCGAGAGGACCGCTTCGCCGAGGACGGCGGGGATGACGACCGGGCAGTTGAGGTGGCCCAGGTAGCGGGGGTGGTGGAAGTAGACGGCGTCGCGCAGGTACACGTCCTCCAGCTCGTCCAGGACGGCGGAGGTGTCGCCCAGCGGCCGGTCGAGGTCGACGCGGTCGATGAGCGGGGCGATGTCCTCGACGCCCGCACCGGTGAACGGGCGGCGTGTCGCGGCGAGTTTCGACGCCACCCGCTCGACTCCTTCGGTCACGGAGCGCCGGTAGCTCTCCGCCGTCGTGTCATTGAGCAGGTGCGAACGCATGAACTGTCCTCCCGGATCGGGGACTTCGTCGGGCCCTCCGGGCAGAAAGGAAGGGGGCGAGGACCGCGATCTCGAAGTTAGGTTAGCCTAACCTAACTTCGATCTCAACAAGCCCTCGCCCCCTGGGGCGCAGCTTCGTGAGACCTATACGGCCTCTTCCTCGCGCAACTGGTCCTCGGAACGCCCCCGTCGCCAATAGCCGACGAAAGTAACGTTCCTGCGATCGACCTGACGGTCATTCACAAAGTGTCGCCGCAGCTCCCGCATGGTGGACGCCTCCCCGGCGATCCACACGTACGGGTCGACCCCCGGCAGAGCGGGCTCGGCACGGACGGCGTCCAGGACGGAGGGCGCACCTTCCTCCCGTACGAGCCACGTGATCTCCGCGTCCGCAGCCGTCAGCAACGGCATCCGGTCCCCACTGAACGGCACTTCGAGCCACACCCGGGCGGCCGTGCCCGCCGGCAGCCACTCCAGGATCGCGGAGACGGCGGGCAGCGCGGTCTCGTCGCCCCAGATGACGACGGAGTCCGTACCGACAGGCGGCCGGAACCGCACCGCCGTGTTGTCGGCGACCGCCGGACCGAGGACCGCCACCCGGTCCCCGGGCTCGGCGCGCGCCGCCCAGCGGCACGCCGGGCCGCCGTCCTCGTGGAGCGCGAAGTCGATGTCGACCTCGTCGGGGTCGCGGCGCTGCTCGCGCAGGGTGTACGAGCGCATCACGGCCCGGATGTCGTCGGGCAGCGCCCGGTAGTCCGCGAACCACGTCTGAGGGTTCTGGGTGTGCGGCAGTACGGGCGCGTCCTGGCCGGGGTGCGGCAGGAAGAGCGAGAGGCTCTGGTCCCGGCCGCCGCCCTCGAAGTACGCCAACTGCTCGCCGTCGAAGGTGATCCTGATCAGCGACGGGCCGAGCCGCCGGGTCCGTACCACGCTCAGGTCGAAGAGACGGAAGGGGACGGTGGCGGTCTCGGCTGTCAGCGTCATGGTCAGGCAACCTTCTTCGCGGTCTCGATGGCCTTGGCCAGGGTTTCGAGGATCGGGGTGCACTTGTCGTACGAGTAGATCGGCTCGGTGGTGCGCGGGGTGATCTGGCCGGCCTTGACGGCGGGCAGCCCGGTCCAGGTCGGCTTGGACTTCAGGGCGTCCGGCTGGAGGGCGGTGGAGCGGTTGTCCATCATGATCACGTCGGCCTTGTACTTGCCGACGTTCTCCCAGCTGAGCTCCTCGAAGAAGCCCTGCGCGTTGACCTTCGGCTCGACGAACTTGACGCCCAGCTCCTGGAAGTACGCGGTGTCGGCGGACGTCTTGGCCGCGGAGACGTAGAACAGGTCGGCGCTGGCCGAGCCGATCATCACCGTGACGCCGGGGTTGGCCTTGGTGGCGGCGCGCAGCCGGGCGGCGGCCTTCTCGAAGCGGGCCTTGGCCTCGGTGAACTTGGCGGCCTTCAGGTCGGCGCCGAGGGCGGCGGCGAGGTCGGCGCGGCGCTGGAGCGCGGCCGGCATGCTGAGCTGCGCGGCCCACAGCGCGACGCTGGGGGCGAGCTTGAGGATCTTGTCCTTGCTGTTGTCCGGCACGTACCAGAGGGCGTCCTTCTCCCACATGTCCGTGACGAGCAGGTCGGGCGCGAGGGCCGCGTACTTCTCGACGTTGAACTCGCCCCAGACGTTGCCGAGGATCTCGACCTTGCTGATGTCGAGGTCGCCCGCTTGGACGTCCGGCTTGCCGTCCTTGGTCTTGGTCGGGCCGAACACGGCCTTGACCTCGATGCCGTAGTCGTGGAGGGCGGCGGCGGTGCCGGTGAAGGCCACGATGGTCTTGGGGGTGGACTTCGCCTCGACGGCCTTGCCGCGGTCGTCCTTGAAGGACCAGGGGCCGGACTTCTCCGCGGCCTTCTGCGAGTCGCCCTTTTTCTTGTCGTCGTCCCCGCACGCGGCCAGCGCGGCCCCGAGGCCGATGGCGCCGCCGGCGGCCAGCAGGCCGCGACGGGAGAGGTGGGACGCTCGGGAAATGGGCATGACGATCCGCTTTCGTACGTGCCGGGGTCGGCCTCTGGCAGTTCCTGGGTAGGTTAGCCTAACCTCACAAGGATCTGTAGAGGGGTCTCCCGGGAGTGCCTACCGCCGCAGCGGGGCGTACGTGAAGCGGACCTTGTGGGACGCGGTCGGCTCGTAGAGCGTCCGGCACCCGACGCAGTGCCAGTGCCAGTGGTCGGCGGCGCCGGGGGCGGTGGTGGAGGTGTCCTTCCACAACGGCGGACGCGTGGGGCAGGCGGGGCAGGTGGGCGGGGTCACGGGCCCAGGGTGGTGCGGGGGGTGGGGGCGGCGCGGGGTGTACGGCGCGAGGCCACCCCTTCGAGCGAAGCTCGCGGGCCCGGTGTTCGTCTGCGGGCCGTCCCCAACTGGTCGCGCAGTTCCCCGCGCCCCTGAGATGCGCCCCTGCGGGGCGCCCAGGGGATTGCCGCGGAGCGGCATCTAAGGGGCGCGGGGAACTGCGCGACCAGCCCCCCACTCACCCGCAGACGAACCCCGGGCCGAAGCTCACGCAGGCAGACCCAACTCCCGAGCGATCAGCATCCGCTGCACCTCACTCGTCCCCTCCCCGATCTCCAGGATCTTGGAGTCGCGCCACATCCGGGCCACGGGATACTCGTTCATGAACCCGTAGCCGCCATGGATCTGCGTGGCGTCGCGCGCGTTGTCCACCGCCACCGTCGACGAGTACAGCTTCGCCAGCGCCGCCTCCTTCTTGAAGGACTCGCCCCGCACCAGCCGGGACGCCGCGTCGCGCCAGCCCACCCGGGCCATGTGCGCCCGCATCTCCATGTCGGCGATCTTGAACTGGATCGCCTGGTTGTCACCGATCGGACGGCCAAACGCGTGGCGCTCGTGCGCGTACTTCACCGACTCGTCGACGCAGCCCTGTGCCAGCCCCGTGGCCAGCGCCGAGATGGCGATGCGGCCCTCGTCGAGGATGCGCAGGAACTGCGCGTAGCCCCGGCCCTCCTCGCCCAGGAGGTTGGCGACCGGGACGCGGACGTCCGCGAAGGAGAGCTCGCGGGTGTCCGACGCGTTCCACCCCACCTTCGAGTACGGCGCGGCCACCGTGAAGCCCGGCGTGCCGGACGGGACGATGATCGACGAGATCAGCGGACGCCCGTCGGGCTTGCGGCCGGTTACCGCCGTCACCGTCACCAGGCCCGTGATGTCCGTACCCGAGTTGGTGATGAAGCACTTGGTGCCGTTGATGACCCACTCGTCGCCGTCGCGCACCGCCGTCGTGCGCGTGCCGCCCGCGTCCGAGCCGCAGTCCGGCTCGGTCAGGCCGAACGCGCCCAGCAGCTCGCCGGAGCACAGCCGGGGCAGCCACTCCCGCTTCTGCTCCTCGGTGCCGAACCGGAACACCGGCATCGCGCCGAGCGAGACCCCGGCCTCCAGGGTGATGGCGACCGAGGAGTCGACCCGCGCCAGCTCCTCCAGGGCGATGCCGAGCGCGAGGTAGTCGCCGCCCATGCCCCCGTACTCCTCGGGGAAGGGCAGCCCGAACAGGCCCATGCGGCCCATCTCGCGGACGATCTCGTACGGGAACTCGTGGCGCTCGTAGAAGTCGCCGATCTTCGGGGCGACGACGTCGTGCGCGAACTCCCCGACCGTACGGCGGAGTTCTTCGTGCTCTTCGGAGAGCCGGTGGTCAAGGGACATGGGGGGTCACTCCTTGTGGGAGTCGGGGGAGAGGGCGCGGACGGTGCGGGACGGGCTCGGCCGTCCCAGCTGCTCGGCGAGCCACACGCTGGTGGCGGTGAGCCTGCCGAGGTCGACCCCGGTGTCGATACCGAGGCCCTGGAGCATCCACACGAGGTCTTCGGTGGCGAGGTTTCCGGTGGCGGACTTGGCGTACGGACAGCCGCCCAGGCCGCCCGCCGAGGCGTCGACCGTGGTCACGCCGTGCTGGAGCGCGGCGAGGGTGTTGGCGAGCGCCTGGCCGTACGTGTCGTGGAAGTGCACCCCGATCGCGGAGGTCGGCACGCCCTCCTCGTTCAGGGCCGCGAGCAGGCTCCGGACGTGCGCCGGGGTCGCGACCCCGATCGTGTCCCCGAGGCTCAGCTCGTCGCAGCCCAGGTCCAGCAGGGACTTGGCGACGTGGACGACCTGGTGGACGGGGACGGCTCCCTCCCACGGGTCGCCGAAGCACATCGACAGATAGCCCCGGACATGGACCGCCTGCTCCTTGGCGCGGGCCACGACGGGCGCGAACATCTGGAGCGACTCGTCCACCGTACGGTTCAGATTGGCCTTGGCGAACGACTCCGTGGCGCTGGCGAAGACCGCGATGCGGCGGGCGCCGAGCGCGAGCGCGCGGTCCAGGCCCCGCTCGTTGGGCACCAGCACGGGCAGCGCCACGCCCTCGATGCCGTCGAGCATCGGGAACAGCCGCTCGGCGTCGGCAAGTTGGGGCACCCACTTGGGGTGCACGAAGCTGGTCGCCTCGATGGTGGTCAGGCCCGCCTCCGCCAGGCGGTGGATGAACTCCGCCTTGATCTCGGTGGGGACGACGGCCTTCTCGTTCTGCAGGCCGTCGCGGGCCCCGACCTCGTGGATCCGCACCGAGGCGGGCAGGCCCTGCGCCGGTACGACCATGGGCAGCGTCACTGGTCCTCCTCCTTCGGGGTCACCACGGCCAGGACCTGGTCCATGGCCACGGTCGAGCCGGGGGAGACGTCCAGCTCGGTGACGGTGCCGGCGTGCGGGGCGGAGATGACGTGCTCCATCTTCATCGCCTCCACCACCAGCAGGCTCTGGCCCGCGTCCACCTCGTCGCCGACCGCCACCTTGACGACGGTGACGGTCCCGGGCATCGGCGCGGCCAGCGTGTCGAGGCCGCCGCGCGCGGCGCCGGTGAGGCTCGCCGCGACGGGGTCGTGGTCCAGCACGTGCCAGCTGTCCCCGTCCCGCCCGAGCCAGGTCCCCTCCGGGGAGGGGACGGTGGTGAAGGTGTGGGTGAGGCCGTGAAGTTCGACCGAGACACGGCCTGCAGCGGCGTGAGCGAGCCGGGTGCGTACGGGATCCTGCTCGCCCAGCCGGGCCTCCGTGAAACCAGCGTGCGCGCGGACGCGGACGGCCAGCGGGTCCTGGCCCGGCACCCGGAAGTGGCGCACAGTCCAGGCCGGTTCGCCGCCGAGGCGCCAGCCGCTGGTAGCCGCGAAGGGGTCTGTCCAGCCCCCGGCGGCCACGCGGCGGAGCCGCATATCGATGCTGCGGGAAGGGGCGGGGTGGGGGAATTCCGCCTGCGCAGCAGCCAGCGCCGCCGCCGCGTACACCTCCTCCGGCACCCCCTCCGGCACCAGCGAGTCCGCCTCGCGCTCCACCAGGCCCGTGTCGAGGTCGCCCGCGACCACGGCCGGGTGGGCGAGCAGTCGGCGCAGGAAGCCCGCGTTGGTGGGCACGCCCAGCGTCACCGTGTCGGCCAGCGCCGCCCGCAGCCGGCGCAGCGCGGTCGCCCGGTCCGGTCCGTACGCGATGACCTTGGAGAGCATCGGGTCGTAGAGGCTGCCGACCTCCGTGCCCTCGCTCAGCCCCGAGTCCGTACGCACCCCGTCGCCCTGCGGCTCCCGCAGCGCCAGGACCGTACCGCCCGAGGGCAGGAAGCCGCGGGAGGGGTCCTCGGCGCAGATGCGGGCCTCGATGGCGTGGCCCGTGAGGGTGATGTCCCCCTGTCCGTACGGCAGTTCCTCGCCCGCCGCGACCCGGACCTGCCACTCCACCAGGTCCAGGCCCGTGATGAGCTCGGTGACCGGGTGCTCCACCTGGAGGCGGGTGTTCATCTCCATGAAGTAGTACGAGGACGGGTCGTTGCCCGGGACGATGAACTCCACCGTGCCCGCGCCCGCGTAGCCGCAGGAGCGGGCCGCCTGGACCGCCGCCTCGCCCATCGCGGCCCGGGTCTCCTCGTCGAGCAGGACCGAGGGGGCCTCCTCGATGATCTTCTGGTGGCGGCGCTGGAGGGAGCACTCGCGCTCGCCGAGGTGCACCACGTTGCCGTGGCCGTCCGCGAGGACCTGGATCTCGATGTGGCGGGGGCGGTCGATCCACCGCTCCACCAGGAGCGTGTCGTCGCCGAAGGAGGCGCGGGCCTCGCGGCGGGCGGCCGCGATCTCGTCGGCGAGCGCCGCCTCGTCGCGGACCAGCCGCATGCCCTTGCCGCCGCCGCCCGCGCTGGGCTTGAGGAGCACCGGCATGCCGATCTCGCGGGCCGCGTCGGCCAGTTGGCCGTCGGTGAGGCCGCTGCCCGAGGAGCCGGGCACCACCGGGACACCGGCCGCCTTCACGGTCTCCTTGGCCCGGATCTTGTCGCCCATCAGCGAGATCGCGTCCGCCGGGGGGCCGATGAAGACCAGGCCCGCCTCGGCGCACGCGCGCGCGAAGGCCGCGTTCTCCGCCAGGAAGCCGTAGCCCGGGTGGACCGCCTGGGCGCCGCTCCTGGCAGCCGCCTCCAGGAGCCGGTCGATGGAGAGGTAGCTCTCGGACGCGGCCGCCGGGCCGATCCGCACGGCCGTGTCGGCCTCGCGCACATGCCGGGCGTCCGCGTCCGCGTCGCTGAACACCGCGACCGAGCGCACCCCGAGGGCGCGCAGGGTGCGGATGACGCGGACCGCGATCTCGCCCCGGTTGGCGACGAGGACTGTGTCGAACATCGTCATGGTCCGCCTCACATCCGGAAGACGCCGAAGCCGGGCGCCGAGTAGTCCCGCTGGGGGAGGGGGGCGTTGGCACAGGCCGTCAGGGCGAGCCCGAGGACCTGGCGGGTCTCCATCGGGTCGATCACCCCGTCGTCCCACAGCCGGGCCGTCGCGTAGTAGGCGTTGCCCTGCTGGTCGTACTGGGCGCGGATGGGGTCCTTGAAGGACTCCTCGGCGTCGAGCGGCCACTCCTCGCCGCGCGCCTCCAGCTGGTCGCGCTTGACGGTGGCGAGCACCGAGGCGGCCTGCTCGCCGCCCATCACCGAGATCTTGGCGTTGGGCCACATCCACAGGAAGCGCGGCGAATAGGCGCGGCCGCACATCGAGTAGTTCCCCGCCCCGTACGACCCGCCGACGATCACCGTCAGCTTGGGCACGCGGGTGCTCGCCACCGCCGTCACCATCTTGGCGCCGTGCTTGGCGATGCCGCCCGCCTCGTAGTCCCGTCCGACCATGAAGCCCGAGATGTTCTGGAGGAACACCAGCGGGATGCCGCGCTGGTCGCACAGCTCGATGAAGTGGGCGCCCTTCTGGGCGGATTCGGAGAACAGGATGCCGTTGTTGGCGACGATGCCGACCGGGTGGCCGTGGATCCGGGCGAAGCCGGTGACCAGCGTCTGGCCGAACTCGGCCTTGAACTCCTGGAAGCGGGAGCCGTCGACCACGCGCGCGATGACCTCGCGGACGTCGTACGGCGTGCGGGAGTCGACCGGCACCGCCCCGTACAGCCCGAAGGGGTCGGCCTTGGGCTCCTCGACGGGCTCCACGCTCCACGGGAGCTCGCCGCGCGCGGGGAGGGTGGCCACGATGTTGCGGACGATCCGCAGCGCGTGCGCGTCGTCCTCGGCGAGGTGGTCGGTCACGCCGGAGGTGCGCGAGTGGACCTCGCCGCCGCCGAGCTCCTCGGCGGTGACGACCTCGCCGGTGGCGGCCTTCACCAGCGGCGGGCCACCGAGGAAGATCGTGCCCTGGTTGCGGACGATCACGGCTTCGTCGCTCATCGCGGGCACATACGCCCCGCCCGCCGTGCAGGAGCCGAGGACCGCCGCGATCTGCGGGATCCCGGCGGCCGACATCCGGGCCTGGTTGTAGAAGATGCGGCCGAAGTGGTCCCGGTCGGGGAAGACCTCGTCCTGCATCGGCAGGAAGGCGCCGCCGGAGTCCACCAGGTACAGACACGGCAGCCGGTTCTCCAGGGCCACCTCCTGGGCGCGCAGGTGCTTCTTGACCGTCATCGGGTAGTACGTGCCGCCCTTGACCGTGGCGTCGTTGGCCACGATCACGCACTCGCGGCCGCTGACCCGCCCGATCCCGGCGATCACCCCGGCGGCGGGGGCCTGGTCCCCGTACATCCCGCTCGCCGCGAGCGGCGCGAGCTCCAGGAAGGGCGAGCCGGGGTCGAGCAGGGTGTCGACGCGGTCGCGCGGCAGCAGCTTGCCGCGCGCGACATGGCGCTCGCGGGCCCGCTCGCCGCCGCCGAGGCGGGCCGCGGCCAGTCTGGCGCGCAGCTCCTCGCCGAGGGCGCGGTGCGCCGCCTCGTTGGCCCGCCAAGCCTCGGACGCGGGATCAGCCGCGCTCCCAAGGACCGGTGCCTGCTGCATCGTGTCGAGCCCCCTTGCCCGTACGCAGTTCCGGCGACGCTTTCCGGCCGGATGTTAATGACCGTTAACTCGTTTCCTTCAGGTTAACGAGCGCTAACCGCGTTGTCTAGAATGAATTCTCATGAGCACCCGGACCGATGCCCCCACCCGCCGCGAGCAGATCCTGCGCGAGGCCGCCCGCCTCTTCGCCGAACGCGGCTTCCACGGCGTGGGTGTCGACGAGATAGGCGCGGCGGTCGGCATCAGCGGCCCCGGCCTCTACCGGCACTTCGCGGGCAAGGACGCGATGCTGGCGGAGCTGCTGGTGGGGATCAGCGGGCGGCTGTACGACGGCGGCCGCAAGCGGGTCGCCGAGGCCTCCGGGGGCCCGGAGGCGCTCCTCGGCTCGCTCATCGACGGCCACATCGACTTCGCCCTCGACGACCGGGCCCTGATCACGCTCCACGACCGGGAGCTGGACCGGCTGCGCGACAGCGACCGCAAGCTGGTGCGGCAGCTGCAGCGGCAGTACGTGGAGCTGTGGGTCGGGGTCGTACGGGAGCTGTACCCGCTCGGGTCCGAGGCGGAGGTCCGCACGGCCGTCCACGCGGTGTTCGGCCTGCTCAACTCGACGCCGCACCTGGGGGCGTACGGGGCGGGGCTGCGCGACCGCAACGCCACGGAGGCGCTGCTGCGGCGCTTGGCGCACGGGGCGTTCGCGGCGCTCGGGGGCTGAGTCCGCCACGCGCGCGCGGGCGCGTCCACTGCGCGGACGACGGCGCCCGGCGCCGCGCACCGGGGCAGAATGGGGCGCATGCCGATACCCAGCCGTGCCGCTCTCGTCGACCACCTCGTCCGCACCCGTATCGCCGGAGACGTCGCCACCCCGCGCGACAACAACCTCTCCCACTACCGCAAGCTCGCCAACGGCGACCGCCACTACTGGCTGGGCCTGGAACTGGGCGACCGCTGGACCGACGAGCAGGACGTGCTCGCGGTGATGGCCGAGCGCTGCGGGGTCGTCGACGACCCCGGGCACCGTACGGGCCAGGACACCATCGACCCGGAGCTCACCGTCGACGCGCTGGAGCGGATGGCGGCGCGGCTGCGGAAGGCCGTGGCGGGCCGGGAGCGGGTGCTGTTCGCGACCGGGCACCCGGGTGCGCTCATCGACGTGCACAGCCGGACCGCTGCGGCGCTGCGTGCGGCCGGGTGCGAGATCGTGCGCATTCCGGACGGGGTGCTCGCGGACGAGGGCTGCGTCGTGCAGTTCGCGGACGTCTCGCTGTTCGAGCGCGGCGCGTCCCTGTGGCACACGCACTCGCCCGCGCCGATGGCGGCGATCCTGGACGCGCTGGAGCGCGAGGGGCGGCCGCTGCCGGATCTGATCGTGGCGGACCACGGCTGGGCCGGGTGCGCGGCCCAGCGCGGGATCGATGCGGTCGGTTACGCCGACTGCAACGACCCCGCGCTGTTCCTGGCGGAGGCGGAGGGGACCCTTCAGGTCGCCGTGCCGCTCGACGACCACGTGGTGGACCCGCGCTACTACGAGCCGATGACCGAGTACCTGCTGGGTGCGGCCGAGTTGGTCTGAGCGCGGGGGCCGCTAGCGCGGCACCCGCACCACGCCCTCCTGGATCACCGTCACCGCCAGGCGGCCGTCCTGGGTGTAGATGCGGGCCTGGCCCAGGCCCCGGCCCGCCGAGGCCGACGGGGACTCCTGGTCGTACAGGAGCCATTCGTCGGCCCGGAACGGGCGGTGGAACCACATCGCGTGGTCCAGGGACGCGCCCACCACGTCGCCGACCGCCCAGCCGCCCCGGCCGTGTGCGAGCAGCACCGAGTCGAGCAGGGTCATGTCGGAGACGTAGGTGGCGAGCGCGATGTGCAGCAGGGGGTCGTCCGCGAGCTTGCCGTTCGTACGGAACCAGACCTGCGAGCGGGGCTCGCGCGCGGTGCCGACGCTGGCCCACGGCGGCGCGTCGGCGTACCGCAGGTCGACGGCCGCGCGGGCCTCGATCAGCCGCTCGGCGACGTCCGCGGGCAGATGGCGCGGCAGCATCTCGGCCGCCGTCGGGAGCGACTCGGGGTCCGGAGCGGACGGCATGTCCGTCTGGTGCTCCAGGCCCTCCTCGTACGTCTGGAAAGACGCGGAGAGGTGGAAGATCGGGTTGCCGTGCTGGACCGCCACCACCCTTCGGGTGGTGAAGGAGCGGCCGTCGCGGATGCGGTCGACCATGTAGACGATCGGTGCGCCCGGGTCCCCGGCACGCAGGAAGTACGCGTGGAGGGAGTGCGGCGGGCGGTCCCCGGGGACCGTGCGGCCCGCGGCGACCAGCGCCTGGGCCGCCACCTGGCCCCCGAAGACACGGGGTACGAGCGCCGAGCGTGAGCGGCCCCGGAAGTAGTCCCGCTCGATCTGCTCCAGGTCGAGCAGATCGAGCAGGGCATCCAGAGCCTCGGTCACAGACCCATGTCCTTGGCGATGATCGACTTCATGATCTCGCTGGTGCCGCCGTAGATCCGGTTGACGCGGTTGTCGGCGTACAGACGGGCGATCGGGTACTCGTTCATGAAGCCGTAACCGCCGTGCAGCTGGAGGCACTTGTCGATGACGCGGTGGGCGACCTCGGTGCAGAACAGCTTGGCGGAGGCGGCCTCGGCCGGCGTCAGCTCGCCCGCGTCCAGGGCCTCCAGGGCGCGGTCGGCGACCGCCTCGGCGGCGTCCACCTCGGCCTGGCAGGCGGCCAGCTCGAACTTGGTGTTCTGGAAGTGCGCGACCGGCTTGCCGAAGACGGTGCGCTCCTGCACGTACTCCTTGGCGAACCGGACGGCGGCCTTGGCCTGCGCGTAGGCGCCGAAGGCGATGCCCCAGCGCTCGGAGGCGAGGTTGTGGCCGAGGTAGTAGAAGCCCTTGTTCTCCTCACCGAGGAGGTCCTCGACGGGGACCTTCACGTCGACGAACGCCAGCTCGGCGGTGTCGGAGGTCTTCAGGCCGAGCTTGTCGAGCTTGCGGCCGATGGAGTAGCCCTCGGCCTTGGTGTCCACGGCGAACAGCGAGATGCCGTGGCGGCGGTCCTCGGCGGTGGGCGCGGCGGTGCGGGCGCAGACGATCACGCGGTCGGCGTGGACGCCACCGGTGATGAACGTCTTGGAGCCGTTGAGGACGTAGTGCGTGCCGTCCTCGGAGAGCTTCGCGGTGGTCTTCATGCCCGCGAGGTCGGAGCCGGTGCCCGGCTCGGTCATCGCCAGGGCCCACATCTCCTCGCCGGAGACGAACTTCGGCAGGAAGCGCTTCTTCTGCTCGTCGGTGGCGAGCATCTTGATGTAGGGCAGGCCGAGCAGCACGTGCACACCGGAGCCGCCGAAGTGGACGCCCGCGCGGGACGTCTCCTCGTACATCACGGCCTCGAACTTGTACGAGTCGATGCCCGCGCCGCCGAACTCCTCGTCGACGCGGATGCCGAAGACGCCCAGCTCGGCGAGCTTGTAGTAGAAGTCGCGCGGCGCCTGGCCGGCGGCGAACCACTCGTCGTAGACCGGGACGACCTCGGCCTCGATGAAGGCCCGGATGGTCTCCCGGAACGCCTCGTGGTCCTCGTTGAATACCGTACGGCGCACGGGGCCTCTCCTTCGACGGTGGCGGCGGCTTTGGCTAAGCGCTTGCTCAGAGCTTGAAATACGAAGTTACCCGGCGGTCACTCGCACTGTCCAGAGTGAGCCTGCGCACGTCCGCCCGCACTCCGCAGCGCCAGCCACAGCTCCGTACGGACGTCCATGTCGTCCAGGTCCGCGTCGAGCAGCGCGGCGCAGCGGGCCAGGCGCTGGCGGACGGTGTTGCGGTGCACGCCGAGCGCCACGGCCGTGCGGTCCCAGCTGCCGTGCAGCGAGAGCCAGGTGCGCAGGGTCGTGAGCAGCGGCTCGGCGAGCGGGGCGAGCAGCCCGCGGGCGTACGCGGCGGCCTCCTCCGGGTCCACCAGCGAGGCGTACCCGCCGGTGCGGTGGCGCACCAGGGGCGAACGGGCCGCCTCCGCCCGGCGCAGCGCCCGGGCGGCCTGGGCGTCGGCGGCGGCCAGCTCCCCGGCCGCCACGGGCGCGCTCGCCCCCAGCGTCCAGCCCGGGTGCGGGCCGACGTCCTGCCCGCCGGGGACGAGCACGCGCGCGTGGCCGTCGCCCGCCTCCACCAGCGGGCTGCCGAGGTCGGGCGGGGCGCCCTCGCCGCGCGCGTGGACGACGGTCCAGGGCGCCTCGCCGAGCAGCGGCGCGACCTCGGCCGGGGCCGCGCCAAGGAGCAGCCGCACCAGCGCGGCCGACCGGGTGGCCTCGTCCGCGCCCTGCCGCTCGGCGGTCAGCAGCGAGAGCAGTACGGCCGCGACCCCGGCGATGGTGTGGTCGCCGGGGTCGCGCCCGGGACCGGCGACCGCGAGGGTGAGCCCCCGGGTCCCGGCGAGCGCGTGGACGGCGAGCTGCTCCCCGGCGACGGCGTCGGTGGCGGTCAGCGCCTTGGGGCCGCCGGAGGCCGGACCCGTCACCACCCCCGCGAGCCGCCGCACCGCGTCCCGCACCTCGTCCGGCCGGTCGGGCCCCGCACCGGCGAGCACCGCGCCGTCCGCGTCCAGCAGCCCCGCCCAGCCGCCCAGCCGCACCGCGAGCTGGTGCAGGACCGCCGGGACCGGGTCGGGTCGTGCGGCCGCCGAGGCGAGGCCCTGCTGGGCCTGGGAGACCCGGCGCAGCTCGTGGTGGCGGGCCTCGGTCATCAGGCCCCACACGGCGCGCGCGATCGCCGTGAACGTGGTCGGCGGCGGCACCTCCACCAGCGGCAGCCCGTGCCGCTCACAGGCGGCCACCAGGGCCGCCGGAACAGCGTCGTACACCGGCGCGAGCCCGAAGCCGAGCGCCGCCGCGCCCGCCTGGGCGACCCGCGCCGCGTACCGCTCCGGGTCCGTGAGCTGCACGCCCGCCGTGAGCAGCAGCTCCCCGCCGAGCAGATACGGGTACGGGTCGGCCATCTCCGAGGTGTGCACCCAGTGCACGACGGCGTCCGGCGGCCCCGCGATCTGCCGCAGACCCAGGTCCGGCCGGGCCAGCAGGGCGGCCAGCGGGACGGGAGTGGTGGGTGGGGCTGCCGTGGGCTCGGCAGTCATGGGCACTCCGTACATCGGTGAGGCCATAAGTGTAGGAAACGTACACTTCAGTATGGCGGTACGGCCACCTAGGGTGGCCAGCGCGGGCCGCACCGGCCCGGAGGAACCACGGGCCGTCGGGTCCGTACGCATGCCGATCACGAAGGGCACCCCGACATGAGCAGCAACGAAACGCCGCGCGGTCCGATCGACTCGTCCCGCGTCCCGCGGTACGCCGGCCCCGCGACCTTCGCCCGGCTGCCCCGCCTCGACGAGGTCGGCACCGCCGACGTCGCCGTGGTCGGCGTGCCCTTCGACAGCGGTGTCTCCTACCGCCCGGGCGCCCGCTTCGGCGGCAACGCCATCCGCGAGGCCTCCCGTCTGCTGCGCCCGTACAACCCGGCGCAGGACGCCTCGCCCTTCGCGCTCGCCCAGGTCGCGGACGGCGGCGACATCGCCGTGAACCCGTTCAACATCAACGAGGCCGTCGACACGATCGAGGCCGCCGCCGACGACCTGCTCGGCACCGGCGCCCGGCTGATGACCCTCGGCGGCGACCACACCATCGCGCTGCCGCTGCTGCGCTCGGTCGCCAAGAAGCACGGCCCGGTCGCGCTGCTCCACTTCGACGCGCACCTGGACACCTGGGACACCTACTTCGGCGCCGAGTACACCCACGGCACCCCGTTCCGCCGCGCCGTGGAGGAGGGCATCCTCGACACCGAGGCGCTCTCCCACGTCGGCACCCGCGGCCCGCTCTACGGCAAGCAGGACCTGACCGACGACGAGAAGATGGGCTTCGGCATCGTCACCTCGGCCGACGTCTACCGCCGCGGCGCCGACGAGATCGCCGACCAGCTGCGCCAGCGCATCGGCGACCGCCCGCTGTACATCTCGATCGACATCGACTGCCTCGACCCGGCGCACGCCCCCGGCACCGGCACCCCGGAGGCGGGCGGCATGACCTCCCGCGAGCTCCTGGAGATCCTGCGCGGCCTGTCCTCCTGCAACCTGGTCTCGGCCGACGTCGTCGAGGTCGCCCCGGCGTACGACCACGCCGAGATCACGTCGGTGGCCGCGTCCCACACGGCGTACGAGCTGACCACGATCATGTCCCGGCAGATCGCGGCGGCCAAGGCGTCCAAGTGACGCATGACCACGACGTGGTGCTGCGCCCCACCGAGGCGCAGACCCGCGCGGCGCTGAACCCGCCCCCCGGCCGCATCGGCGGTGACCTGGTCGTCGAGACGCTGCGGGGGCTCGGGGCCACCACCGTGTTCGGGCTGCCGGGGCAGCACGCCCTCGGGATGTTCGACGCGCTGCGGCGCTCGTCGATGGCGTACGTCGGGCTGCGCGTCGAGAACAACGCGGGCTTCGCCGCCGACGCGTACGGCCGGGTCACGGGCGAGGCCGCCCCGCTGCTGCTGTCCACCGGGCCCGGCGCCCTGATGGCGCTGGCCGCGCTCCAGGAGGCGGCCGCCGCGAGCGCCCCCGTGCTCGCCATCGCCAGCCAGGTGCCCACCGCCGGGCTCGGCGGCGGCCGCCACGGCTATCTGCACGAACTCCGCGACCAGCAGGGCTCGTTCCGCGACGTCGTGAAGTCGGTGCACACCGTCCGCAGCCAGTCCCAGATCCCGTCCGCGATCGCGGCGGCCTGGGAGTCCGCGCTGACCGCCCCGCACGGCCCGGTCTGGGTGGAGATCCCGCAGGACGTGCTGCTCGCCGAGACCCGCCTGCCGGTCGTCACGGCCGTGGACGCGACCCCGCACGACCTGGTGCCGCGCCCCGAACTGACCGCCGTGGCGGCCGAGCTGCTGACCCACGCGGCCCGCCCGGCGATCATCGCGGGCGGCGGTGTCGTACGCGCCGACGCCTCCGGCAAGCTCCGCGCGCTCGCCGAGAGGCTGGACGCGCCGGTCGTCACCACCTTCGGCGGCAAGGGCGCGTTCCCCTGGGAGCACCCGCTCTCGCTCCAGTCCTGGCTGGAGGACCGGCACACCACGGACTTCCTGGAGGACGCCGACGTCCTGCTCGTGGTCGGCTCGGGCCTGGGCGAACTCTCCTCGAACTACCACACGTTCAGGCCGCGCGGCCGCGTGATCCAGATCGAGGCGGACCTCGGCAAGCTGGAGTCCAACCACCCCGCGCTCGGCATCCACGCGGACGCCCGCATCGCGCTCTCCGCGCTCCTGGAGACCGTGGGCGAGCGCACCGACCCGGCGGCGGCCGACTCCGTACGGACCGTCCTGGCCAAGGTGCGCGAGCGCCTCGCGGGGCAGGACCTGGACGCCGAGCAGCGGATCCTGGCCGATGTGCGCGCGGCGCTGCCCGCCGACGCGCCCAGCTTCTGGGACATGACGATCCTGGCGTACTGGGCCTGGTCCGCCTGGCCGGGCGCGCTGCACTCGGCGCAGGGCGCGGGCGGCCTCGGCTACGGCTTCCCGGCGGCGATCGGGGCCGCGGCCGCCGACCCGACACGGCCGGTGCTCGCGGTCTCCGGCGACGGCGGCGCGATGTACTCGATCGCGGAGCTCGCCACCGCGAAGCAGTACGACCTGCCGGTGACCTGGCTGATCGTCGACGACGGCGGCTACGGGATCCTGCGCGAGTACATGACGGACGCGTTCGGCGAGCCCACCGCCACGGAGCTGGCCCGCCCGGACTTCGTCGCGCTGGCCGAGTCCTTCGGCGTCCCGGCGGTCCATACGAGCGTGGAGTCGCTCCGGGAGGACCTGGGCAAGGCGCTGGCGGCCCCCGGGCCCTCGGTGGTCGTGCTGCCCGCCGTGCTGAGGATGTTCGCGCCGACGCATCTGTAATGCCGGAATCGGACCGCTTTGGGTCCGCCGGTGACAGAGCTGTGACAGATTTCAACGTCTTCGGCGGGCAACTTTCCCGTCCTCGACTAGTCATCTCAGGCGGGCGCGCCACACAGGTGCGCCCGCCTCACGACTTTCCGGGGACGGGGACGCTTTGCCCAGACACTTCCGCACCGCCCGAATATCCCGCCGCGCCCGGCGCGGCGCGCTCTCCCTGGCCGTCGCCGCGGGTGTGCTCGCGCCGGTGGTCGCGGGTGCCGCGCCGGCCTCGGCCGCCGCGTCGGTGACCTGCACCTCGAACAAGGCCGGGCTCGCCGCCAAGCTGTCCAAGGACATCACCTCGGCGCTCAGCGGCCGCTCGTCGCTGACGGCCGTGGCCCTGTACGACCGCTCCACCGGCACCAAGTGCGAGCTGCGGGCGACCGACACCTTCGACTCCGCCAGCGTGGTCAAGGCCACCGTGCTGGCGACGCTGCTGTGGGACGCGACCAAGCAGCACCGCTCGCTCACCTCGAACGAGCGCGCCCTGGCCACCAAGATGATCACCGAGTCGGACAACGCCTCGACGAGCACCCTGTGGAAGCAGCTCGGCACCGGCAAGGTGTCCGCGTTCCTCAAGGCCGCCGGGATGACCCAGACGACGCCGGGCTCCGACGGCTACTGGGGCCTGACCCGGATCACCGCCCGCGACCAGGCCAAGCTGCTCGCGCTGCTGACCTCCCCCAACTCGGTGCTCAGCGAGGACGCCCGCGAGTACGAGCTGGGCCTGATGAACCGGGTCCGCTCCGACCAGCGCTGGGGCACCCCCGCCGGCGTCCAGGGCGGGACGACCGTGCAGGTCAAGAACGGCTGGTTGTCGCGCGCCACGCACGGCTGGCGGGTGCACAGCATCGGCGCCTTCACCGACAACGGCCACGACTACGGCATCGCCGTCCTCACCGAGGACAACGGCACGATGGGCCAGGGCATCAGCACCATCGAGGCCGTCGCCCGCGCCGTCCACGCGGACCTCGGCCGCCCGTCCGAGGGCGGCAAGCCGTGGAACCCGCCGAAGCGGCCGACCGTGGCGAGCGAGGCCATCCCGCCGGTGCCCGAGGCCCCCGCGGGCCGCGACCTCGTCTCGACGGTCCAGGCCCACTAGCGCGCCGCTGCCCACCCCCCCGGAAGACCCGCCCGGTCCTAGGACCAGAGGCGGGTCTTTCGTTTCCGAATGTTGCTACGGGATGAAATCCGCCGGTGACGGCGTTGGAGCCTTCCGGCGGAGCGGACAAACGGGAGGCACCAGTGGCGGCGTCGGAGCAAGGGTGGGCACGGCGGCTCACCGGGTACGCCTGGCGGTACCGGCGCGATGTCGTGCTGGCCCTCGGGTCGTCGCTCGGCGGCATGGCGGTGATGGCTCTGGTCCCGCTGGTCACCAAGGTGATCATCGACGATGTGATCGGGGCCCACACCCGGTCCCTCGCGGTCTGGACCGGCCTGCTCATAGCCGCGGCGGTCGTCGTGTACGTCCTGACGTACATACGCCGCTTCTACGGCGGCCGCCTCGCCCTCGACGTCCAGCACGACCTGCGCACCGAGATGTACGCGACGATCACCCGGCTCGACGGGCGGCGCCAGGACGAGCTCTCCACCGGCCAGGTCGTCGGCCGCGCCACCAGCGACCTCCAGCTCATCCAGGGCCTGCTCTTCATGTTGCCGATGACCATCGGCAACATCCTGCTCTTCCTGATCTCCCTGGCGATCATGGCCTGGCTCTCCCCGCTGCTGACCCTGGTCGCGCTGGCCGTGGCGCCCGCGCTGTGGTTCATCGCCCGGCTCAGCCGCACCCGGCTCTTCCCCGCCACCTGGTACGCCCAGGGCCAGGCGGCGGCCGTCGCGGGCGTCGTCGACGGCGCCGTCTCCGGCGTCCGCGTGGTCAAGGGCTTCGGCCAGGAGGACCAGGAGACCGGCAAGCTCCGCGAGGTGGGCCGCAAGCTCTTCGCGGGCCGACTGCGCACCATCAAGCTGAACTCCCGCTACACCCCGGCCCTCCAGGCCGTGCCCGCGCTCGGCCAGGTCGCCATGCTGGCGCTCGGCGGCTGGCTCGCCACCCGGGGCGAGATCACCCTCGGCACCTTCGTGGCGTTCTCCACCTATCTGGCGCAGCTCGTCGGGCCGGTGCGGATGCTGGCCATGGTGCTCACCGTGGGCCAGCAGGCCCGCGCGGGCGTCGAGCGCGTCCTGGAGCTGATCGACACCGAGCCGTCCCTCGCCGACGGCACCAAGGAGCTGCCCGCCGACGCCCCGGCCACCGTCGAGTTCGACGACGTGCGCTTCGGCTACGAGGACGGGCGCCCGGTCCTGGACGGCTTCTCCCTGGAGATCCGCCCCGGCGAGACCGTCGCCGTGGTCGGGGCCTCCGGATCCGGCAAGTCCACCGTCTCGCTGCTGCTGCCGCGCTTCTACGACGTCACCCACGGCGCCGTCCTGGTCGGCGGCCACGACGTGCGCGAGCTCACCCTGGCCTCGCTGCGCGCCGCCATCGGCCTGGTGCCGGAGGACAGCTTCCTCTTCTCCGACACCGTGCGCGCCAACATCGCGTACGGGAAGCCGGACGCCACCCAGGAGGAGATCGAGGCCGCCGCGCGCGCCGCCCAGGCGGACCGCTTCATCGCCGACCTGCCGGACGGCTACGACACCACGGTCGGCGAGCACGGCCTGACCCTCTCCGGCGGCCAGCGCCAGCGCGTCGCCCTGGCCCGCGCCATCCTCACCGACCCGCGCCTGCTGGTCCTGGACGACGCCACCTCGGCCGTGGACGCGCGCGTGGAGCACGAGATCCACGAGGCCCTGAAGTCCGTGATGGCCGGGCGCACCACGCTGCTCATCGCCCACCGCCGCTCCACCCTCAACCTCGCCGACCGCATCGCCGTCCTCGACGGGGGCCGCCTGGCGGCCCTCGGCACCCACGAGGAGCTCCAGCGCGACTCGGCGCTCTACCGCCGTCTGCTGACCGACCCCGACGAGCTGGGCGCGGTCTCGCCCGGCCACGTGGTGCCCGTCGAGGCGGTGGAGGACCGGACCGTACGGGACGAGCTGGACGCCGAGTTCGACGCCGAGCGGGGCATCACGCCCCCGCTGTGGATCCGCGAGGACAAGCCCGTCTCCTCCGCCCCCGGCGGCATGCCGGCGACCCCCGAACTCCTCGCCCAGGTCGAGGCGCTGCCCCCGGCCGACGACACCCCGGGCATCGACGAGGCCCGGGCCGTACAGCCCGAGGAGTCGTACGGGCTGCGCCGGCTGCTGCGCGGCTTCGGCAAGCCGCTCTCCGTCAGCCTCGCGCTGGTCGCCGTCGACGCGGGCATGTCGCTGCTGCTGCCGGTCCTGATCCGGCACGGCATCGACCAGGGCGTCTCCAAGCTGGCGCTCGGCGCGGTGTGGGCGGCGGCGGGCCTGGCCCTGCTGACCGTGCTGATCCAGTGGTCCGCGCAGTTCGGCGAGACCCGGATGACCGGGCGCACCGGCGAGCGCGTCCTCTACAGCCTCCGGCTGAAGATCTTCGCCCAGCTCCAGCGGCTCGGCCTGGACTACTACGAGCGCGAGCTCACCGGCCGCATCATGACCCGGATGACCACCGACGTCGACGCACTGGCCACCTTCCTCCAGACCGGCCTGGTCACCGCGTTCGTCTCGGTCGTCACCTTCTTCGGCATCATGCTGGCGCTCCTGGTCATCGACCTCCAGCTCGCCCTGGTCGTCTTCGTGACGCTGCCGCCGCTGATCATCGGCACGTACTTCTTCCGCAAGCAGAGCGTGAAGGCGTACGAGCTGGCGCGCGAGCGGGTCGCCGGGGTCAACGCCGACCTCCAGGAGTCGGTCAGCGGGCTGCGGATCGTCCAGGCCTTCGGCCGCGAGCGCGACGGCGGCGAGCGGTTCACCGCCCGCAGCGCCGACTACCGCACGGCCCGCATCCGCGGCCAGTGGCTGATCTCGGTGTACTTCCCCTTCGTCCAGCTCCTGTCGTCGGTCGCGGCGGCCGCGGTGCTGATCGTGGGCGCCCACCGGGTCGACGCGGGCACCCTGACGACCGGTGCGCTCGTCGCCTACCTCCTCTACATCGACCTGTTCTTCGCCCCCGTACAGCAGCTCTCGCAGGTCTTCGACGGCTACCAGCAGGCGGCCGTGTCGCTCAAGCGGATCCAGGAGCTGCTGCGCGAGCCCACCTCCACGAAGGCGGCCGCCGAGCCGCTGGACGTGCTCTCGCTGCGCGGCGAGATCGCCTTCGAGGACGTCGACTTCGCGTACGGCGACGAGGAGGAGGCGCTGTCGGGCGTGAACCTGCGGATCCCGGCCGGGCAGACCGTCGCCTTCGTCGGCGAGACCGGCGCGGGCAAGTCGACGCTGGTCAAGCTGGTCGCGCGGTTCTACGACCCGACCGGTGGCCGGGTCACCGCCGATGGCACCGACCTGCGCTCGCTCGACATCACCGCCTACCGCCACCGCCTGGGCGTGGTCCCGCAGGAGGCGTACCTGTTCGCCGGGACCGTCCGGGACGCCATCGCCTACGGGCGGCCCGACGCCACCGACGCCCAGGTGGAGGCCGCGGCCCGGGCGGTCGGCGCGCACGACATGATCGCCACCCTGGACGGCGGCTACCTCCACGAGGTCGCCGAGCGCGGCCGCAACCTCTCGGCCGGACAGCGCCAGCTCATCGCGCTGGCCCGCGCCGAGCTGGTCGATCCGGACGTCCTGCTCCTCGACGAGGCGACCGCGGCCCTGGACCTGGCCACCGAGGCCCAGGTCAACCAGGCCACCGACCGGCTCACCGGCCGCCGCACCACCCTGGTCGTCGCCCACCGCCTCACCACGGCCGCCCGCGCGGACCGGGTCGTGGTGATGGACCACGGCCGGGTCGTCGAGGACGGCACCCACGACGAACTCCTCGCCCAGGACGGCCGGTACGCGAGCCTGTGGCGCACCTTCATCGGCGAGGACGAGCCCGCGGCGGTGTGAGCGGCTGAGTACGCGTACGGACGCGAATGAGTACCGGGGACGGTCCGCTCGGCGGGCCGTCCCCGGTTGGATCGGGGCATGACCACGAACACCGCGTCCCAGGCCGCCCCGACCCCGACGACCTCCCTGCCCCGGCTGCGCTCGGCGGCCGTACTCTCGGCGCTCGGCCTGATCCCGGCGGTGGTCCTCGCGGTGCTCGTGGTGGCGAGCTCGGACCGGTTTGCCCGGTGTCTGACCTACGGCGACTACTACCCGGACTGCGCCTCCCACGGGGTGAGCGGCGACCAGCTCGGCTGGGCCCTCGCCGTCGCCGGTGCCGCCCGCGCGCCCCGCGCAACCGCCGGTAGCCCCCGCGCGTCCGTACTCACATACGTTCGTGTGACGGAAGGTGGCAAGCGTGTTCGGTGGGGGAATGCGGGGCGGGCGGGCCGGTCCGGGTGTCGCCGTGCTCCTGGTGACGGCCGCACTGGCCGTGCTCGGGCCGGGCGCGGGGAGCGCCGACGCGGCGGCCTCGTGCGGCGGACGGCAGGTCAAGACGGTCCAGTTCGCCACCGGCGAGCTGCGCGTCTACAAGACGCACGGCTACGCGTGCGCGCTGGCGGTCGCCAAGTCGCCCGGCGCGAGACGGCAGATGTCGGTGACGATCCAGGCGCGCGGCGGCGGCCCGGTCTCGGACAGCGGCCGGTTCACCCAGCAGGCGGGCCCGGTCACGGTCCACGCGATCAACCGCTGTGTCCGGGCGTCGGGTTCGGTGGCGGGCAGCGGCGGCTCCACGGGCTGGATCCTGTGCTGAGACCTTCCTGAGCAGAGGATGACAACGCTGCCATAACCCGGTGCCAGGGCAATTGGGTCTGGTGGCACGGGTGTTCGCCCCGCTAGGTTCACGACGATCGCGTCACGTCGTGACCCCAGGGGAGAGTGCATGCGCAAGACGCTCAGATGGCTTCTTTCACTCGTCGTGCTCATAGGCACGGTGAGCGTGGCGGGAGCCGCGGCAGGGGCGGCCACCGCCGCCGAGCCGGACATCAAGGACCGCATCCTGGCGATACCCGGGGTGAGTCTCATCGAGGAGAAGCCGTACCCCGGCTACCGGTACTTCGTCCTCAACTTCACCCAGCAGGTGGACCACCACAACCCGGCCGCCGGCACCTTCCAGCAGCGGATCACCCTGCTGCACAAGGACACCGCCCGCCCGACGGTCATGTACACCAGCGGCTACAGCGTCTCGACCAACCCCAGCCGCTCCGAGCCGACCCAGATCGTGGACGGCAACCAGGTCTCCGTCGAGTACCGCTACTTCACCCCGTCCCGCCCCGCCCCGGCGGACTGGAACAAGCTGGACATCTGGCAGGCGGCCAGCGACCAGCACAGCATCTTCGAGGCCCTGAAGCCGGTGTACGCCAAGAACTGGCTGACCACCGGCGGCTCCAAGGGCGGGATGACGGCGACGTACTACAAGCGCTTCTACCCCAAGGACATGGACGGCGTGGTGGCGTACGTCGCCCCCAACGATGTCGTGAACAACGAGGACTCGGCGTACGACCGCTTCTTCCAGAACGTCGGCACCAAGGAGTGCCGCGACAAGCTGGAGGCGGTGCAGCGCGAGGCGCTGGTGCGCCGCAAGCCGCTGGAGGCCAAGTACGCGGAGTACGCCAAGGCCAACGGCTACACCTTCACCACGACCGGCTCCCTCGACAAGTCGTACGAGGCGGTCGTGCTCGACTACGTGTGGGGCTTCTGGCAGTATCACCTGCTGGCGGACTGCGGCACCATCCCGGCGGACGCGCCGCACGCGACCGACCAGGCGATCTGGGACACGGTCGACACGATCTCCGGCTTCTCGTTCTACACGGACCAGGGTCTTGAGCCGTACACGCCGTACTACTACCAGGCCGGTACGCAGCTCGGCTCGCCGACCATCCGGCAGCCCTGGCTCGGCGACCTGAGCCGCTACGGCTACCAGCCGCCGCGCAACTTCGTCCCGCGCTCCATCCCGATGCGCTTCCACCCCGCCGCGATGCCGCCGGTCGACACGTGGGTGCGGCAGCACGCCGACCACATGCTGTACGTGTACGGGCAGAACGACCCGTGGGGCGCGGAGCGGTTCCGGCTCGGAGCCGGGGCGCGTGACTCATACGTGTTCACGGTCGCGGGTGGCAACCACGGGTCGAAGGTGGCGGGTCTGGCGGCGCAGGAGAAGACGACGGCGACGTCGGCGATCCTGCGCTGGGCGGGCGTGTCGTCTTCGACGGCGAAGCCGCTGGCGCGTTTTGACGCGACCCTGGACCACCAGCCCCTGGACCGCGAGCCGACCCTGCGCCCGTAGGGGCCCGGTGTTCGTCTGCGGACCGTGGTGGGTTGCTCGCGCAGTTCCCCGCGCCCCTAGGAGCGCCCCGAAGGGGCGCATTTAAGGGGCGCGGGGAACTGCGCGGCCAGCCACCCACGGTCCGCAGACGACGAACCCGGCCGCCCGCCAGAGGGCTTTCGGGAAGGGGTGGGGTGGGGGATCACACGCGCCGCGCGCAACCCACCCCCTCCCCACCCCCCGGCAGCTCCACATACAGCGCCGTCGACGCCGGACAGTCGGCCCGGCGCGGCACCGACGAAGTCACCCGGTACTCCGGCGCGTTGGCGCCCGAGCCGTCGCACGCGGCCTCCTTCACCTGGCCCGCCCCCGCCCGGTACACACAGTCCCCCACCACGGTGAAGGGCCCGCCCCCCATCCCCGGGTCACCCGGATGCGGCGCTTCCAGGTTGCGCATACACGCGTACCCCGAAGCCCCGTCACCCCCGATGTACAGCACGAAGTCCGTATCGAGCGGACACCCCGCCGCCCCACCCCGCCGCGCCGCCCCCTCGCTCCGCACGGACACCCGCGCCACCGCCCGCTCACTGGTACACGGCACCTCGCTGAACGCCCGCCCCCGCGCCGCACAGTCCCCGGCCCCGAGGAACGTGGCGCCGTACGAGGGAGTGGGGGACGGGGGCGCCGACGCGGTCGGGGTCTCGCCGCAGCCCGTCAGGAGCAGCGCCCAGAACGCCGCCGGAACGACCCAAACCGACCTTGCGGCACCGTACTCGTACATGTCCGACCCCCTGCCTCAGCGTGACCGCTCACCGCGAAAACACGCCAGAGGGCCCGGGGGTTATCTCTGGTACGACAGCCCGTAGCCGATCGGGTACAGAACCTGGGCCGGATCGTCCCCGCGCGGCACCGCCACCGGCAGCCGCCCGGCAGGCGCGGCCCGGCCCGCCAGGACCCGTACCGCAGCCCGCAGTTCGACGTCCGTCCAGGAGTAGGTGGCGAGCGAGGCCGCGTACCCGCTGAGGTGCGCGATGTCGTACGGGTTGCGGATCGCGAGGTGCACCACCGGCACGCCCGTCGCGCCGAGCGCCGCCACCAGCCGGGCCTGCGCCCCGCCGGGACCCGCGTTGTACGTGCCCACGACCACCACGTCCCGGCCCCGCGCCGCCGCCACCGCCGCGTCGATCTGCGCCTGCGAGGGCAGGGTGCCGGTCGACAGGGCGGTCGCGGTGAAGCCGAGCTCCGTGAAGGCCTTCGCCAGGACCGCCGTCGGGGGACCCGTCGTCCCGGACGGCGACGCCGGATCCGCGCCCACGACCAGCACGTTCCGGTGGCGCCGCCGCGACAGCGGGAGCAGCCCGCCCGTGTTGGCGAGCAGCGTCGTCGTCCGCTCGGCCACCGCGTCGGCGGCGGCCAGATGCGGCCGGATGCCGACCACCCGGTCCACGCCTGGCCCCGACACGTACGGATGGCTGAACAGGCCCCGCCGCTCCTTGAGTTCAAGGATCCGCAGGATCGATTCGTCGAGCCGGGCCACGCCGATCTCGCCACTGGTGACCGCCGCCATCACACCGTTCCAGGCCACCGCCAGGTCCGGCGGGTTGAGCAGCTGGTCGGCTCCGGCCTTCAGGGCGAGCACCGGCACCCGGTCGTCGCCGTACTTGTCCCGTACGCCCTGCATGCCCAGCGAGTCGGTGACGATCACCCCGCGGTAGCCGAGCTCCTCGCGCAGGATCCCGGTGAGGATCGGGTGCGACAGCGTCGCCGGGTCGTTGGTCGCGTCGAGCGCCGGGAACTGGATGTGCGCCGTCATGATCGAGTCGATCCCGGCGGCGACCGCGGCCCGGAACGGCGGCGCGTCCAGCTCCTCCCACTGCTGCCGGGTGTGGGTGATCACCGGGATGCCGGTGTGGCTGTCGACCGTGGTGTCGCCGTGCCCGGGGAAGTGCTTGGCGGTCGCCGCGATCCCCGCCTCCTGGTAGCCGCGCACCTCCGCCGCCACCATCCGGGCGACCGCCGCCGGGTCGGCGCCGAAGGAGCGGACGCCGATGACGGGGTTGGCCGGGTTGACGTTCACATCGGCGTCGGGGGAGTAGTTCTGCCGGATCCCCAGCGCCCGCAGCTCGGCCCCGGCGACGCGCCCGACCGTACGGGCGTCGCGCGGCGACCCCCCGGCGCCGAGCGCCATCGCGCCCGGGAAGAGGGTGGCGGGGTAGCCGACCCGGCAGACGATGCCGTGCTCCTGGTCGGTGGCGATGAGCAGGGGCACCGGTGTGGGCTGGGACAGGCCCGCCCGCTGGATGCCGTTGGAGAGCTCGGCGATCTGGTGCGGGTCGCGGGTGTTGTGCGCCCAGCTGAAGTAGATGATGCCGCCGACGTGGTATTTGGCGATGAGCTCGGCGGCGGTGCGTACGCCCATCTCGCTCATGTTGGCGTCGACGTCGGCCTGGTCGGGCGCGGTCGCGGAGTGTCCGTACACCCGCATCACGAAGAGCTGGCCGACCTTCTCCGCCAGGGACATCCGGGAGACGATCCGGCGCAGGCGGTCGCTCGGGGCGCGCAGGGTCCCGGCGTACGCGGGGAGCGCGGGCCCGACGGCGGCCGCGGCGGCCGTCGCGGCGGCGGTGGCGAGGAGGGTGCGTCTGGAGGTGCGGTACGACACGGGCACTCCATCCCTAGGTCTGGAAGAAACTTCCAAACCGAACCGATAACCGGAAAGTTATTGCCGGTCAAGGGGGCGCGCACCGCCGCTCCCGGAAAAGGGAGCGGCCGCCACCGGCGCAGTCGGAGGGGGGCGCGCCGGTGGCGGCTGTGCTGCCGGCCGCAGGCGGTTGGAGAGGGGAGTCGGCCGTTCGCAGCCAGCAGCGAGGACCGACACCGCTCTGCGGAGACTCACCGGCAGTACGGGACTTGGACGGAGCCCGCCACCGAGGGGTTCCGGGTCACGGCCCGCTGCGGGAAATAGGTACGGAACCGGGCGGCCGGGGCCAAGGGGTCGGGTGGGGTGGCGTCCTTGTCTCCGCGAGCAGCGCGGCCAGCCGCTCCCGCCCGGCCGTCAGCAGCCCCGGCAGCTCCGCCGCCTCCGGATACCAGCGCTTCTCGTACTCCCAGCACAGCCAGCCGTCCGGACCCAGCGGTGCCAATGCGTCCGCCAGTGGCAGCACCCCGGCGCCGAGCGGCAGCGGGGTGGTGTCCTGGGCCGAGGTGATGTCCTTGACCTGCACGTATCCCAGGTGCGGGGCGAGTGCCGTGTACGACTCGGCGGGGCTCTCGCCGCCGAGCCAGGTGTGCATCACGTCCCACAGCGCGCCAACCGAGGGCGCGCCGACCCGGTCCAGGACGCGGGCGACGGCCGCGCCCGTGCGGTGCGAGTCATGCGTTTCGAGCAGCACGCGCACCCCCCGGTCGGCGGCGAGCGCGGCCACCGACCGCAGCCGCCGCACGGCGACGCCGTCGTCTTCCGGACTGCCCCGGCCGCCGGGGAAGACACGTACGTACGAGGCGCCGAGGTCGTACGCGAGGTCCACCAGCGCGTCCAGCCGCTCGGCGTCGTCGGGGTCGGCCACGCGCGCGTACCCGGCGACCGTGAGCACGCGGACGCCACCAGCCGCGAACTGCTTTGCCACGTCTGCTCGTTGACGTGCGTCGATGCCGGGGTGCACCGGCTCCTCGGGGTGGGCGCGGAGCTCGACGCCGTGGTAGCCGTGTGCGGCGGCGAGGCGGACGACCTCGGGGACGGGGAGGCCGGGCACGCCGAGGGTGGAGAACGCGTAGCGCACGCCGTTCACCGGTCCGCCAGTCCGAGCCGCCAGTCCTGGCCGACCAGGTCGGCGCCGTAGGAGCGGTGGGGCTTCTCGGCCACCAGGGTGAAGCCGTGGCGCAGATAGAGCGCGCGGGCGGCGGCGAGCACGTCGTTGGTCCACAGCACCAGCTCGCGGTAGCCGACCTCGCGCGCGAAGGCGACGACCTCGGCCACCAGCCGGTCCCCGAGGCCGTGGCCGCGGGCCTCGGGCTCCACCAGGAGCAGGCGCAGCCGGGCGGTGGCCGGGGCGTCGTCGCGCACGCACATCACGCACCCGACGCGGCGCCCGGCCAGCTCCGCGATCCAGACGCGCTCCAGATGCGGGTCGTGGTCCTGGGCGAAGCCCGCGACGATCCCGGCGACCAGGCCCTCGAAGTCGGTGTTCCAGCCGTACTCGGCGGCGTACAGCGCGCCGTGCCGCTCCACGATCCAGCCCAGGTCCCCCGGGCGGGGGTCCCGCAGGACGGGCTCGGGGCGGGGCGGGGCGGAGTGTGTGTCGGCCACGGGGCCAGTATGCCGGGCGGGGGTCACCGGACGGAGGACCCGAACGGAGGCGCGGCAGTCGTCGGCCCGGCGGACGCGAGGGGTTGCACCGATCCACCCGGCGCGCCCGCCCCTCCCCGCACCACCTCCCCGAACCGCTCCACCGTCTCCCGCAGCACCTCCACCCCCTCCCGTCCCCACAGCCCCTCGTTGAACAGCTCGACCTCCACGGGGCCCGTGTACCCCGCCGCGCCCACCCGCTCGTACCAGCCCGGCAGATCGATCACGCCGTCCCCCAGCTGGCCGCGTCCGGTCAGGACTCCGGCGGGCAACGGCGTGATCCAGTCCGCCAGTTGGAAGGAGTGGATGCGCCCGCCCGCCCCGGCGCGGGCCACGGCGGCCGGTGCCTGGTCGTCCCACCAGAGGTGGTAGGTGTCGACGACGACCCCGACCTCCTCGGCCGGGAAACGCTCGGCCAGCTCCAGGGCCTGGCCGAGGGTGGAGACGACACAGCGGTCCGAGGCGTACATCGGGTGCAGCGGCTCGATCGCCAGACGGACGCCCCGGGCGTGCGCGTACGGCCCGAGCTCGGCCAGCGCGTCGGCGACCCGCTCGCGCGCCCCGGCCAGGTCCCGGCTGCCCTCGGGCAGTCCGCCCGACACCAGCACCAGCGTGTCCGTGCCGAGGGCCGCCGCCTCGTCGATGGCCGCCCGGTTGTCGTCGAGCGCACGTACGCGCGCGTGGGGCTCGGCCGTGGTGAAGAAGCCGCCCCGGCACAGCGTGGTGACGCCCAGCCCGGCGTCCCGCACGAGCCGCGCGGCCGCCTCGACGCCGTACGCCCGCACGGGCTCGCGCCACAGCCCGACGCCCGGTACGCCCGACTCCACGCAGGCGTCGACCAGTTGGGGCAGCGAGAGCTGTTTGACGGTCATCTGGTTGATGCTGAGACGGGAGAGGTCAACAGGGGTGTGGGGGCTCATGAGGTGACTCCGTGGACCGTGAGCAGGGTGCGCATACGGGACTCGGCCGCCTCCGGGTCCGGGAACAGGCCCAGACCGTCGGCCAGTTCGTACGCCCGCGCCAGATGCGGCAGCGAGCGGGCCGACTGGAGGCCGCCGACCATCGTGAAGTGGTCCTGGTGGCCCGCCAGCCAGGCGAGCAGGACCACGCCCGTCTTGTAGAAGCGGGTCGGCGCCGCGAAGAGGTGGCGGGCGAGCTCGACGGTCGGGTCGAGGCGCTTGCGGAAGCCCGCCGGATCGTCCGCGTCCAGCGCCCGTACCGCGTCGGCGGCCAGCGGTCCCAGCGGGTCGAAGATCCCCAACAGGGCGTGGCTGAAGCCCTGTTCGTCGCCCTCGATCAGCTCGGGGTAGTGGAAGTCGTCGCCCGTGTAGCACTTCACGCCGTCCGGAAGCCGCCTTCTGAGCGCCACTTCCCGGCGGGCGTCGAGCAGTGACACCTTGACGCCGTCGACCTTCTCCGCGTGGGCGGCGACGATCACCAGGAACGCCTCCGTGGCCGTGTCCAGGTCGGGTGATCCCCAGTATCCGGCGAGCGCCGGGTCGAACATCGGGCCGAGCCAGTGCAGGATCACCGGCCGGGCCGTCTGCTCCAACAGCCGCCCGTACACCGCGAGATAGCCCTCCGGGCCGCGCGCCACCGCCGCCAGCGCCCGTGACGCCATCAGGACCGCCTGGGCGCCCGCGCCCTCGACGACCGCGAGCTGCTCCTCGTACGCCGCCGTCACCTCGGGAAGCGAGGCGCCCGGGGCGAGCTGGTCGGTGCCCGCCCCGCACGCGATCCGCCCGCCTACCGCCCGCGCCTCGGCGGCCGAGCGCCGGATCAGCTCGGCGGCCACCGGCCAGTCCAGGCCCATGCCGCGCTGCGCGGTGTCCATCGCCTCCGCGACCCCGAGTCCGTGCGCCCACAGATGGCGGCGGAAGGCGAGCGTGGTCTCCCAGTCGACGGCGGCCGGACCGCCGGGCGCGGTGTCGGCGTACGGGTCGGCGACGACGTGCGCCGCCGAGAAGACCGTACGGGAGACGGGCGGGCCGCCCGGGGCGACGACGACCGGGCCCGGGCGCGGCTCGTACCGGACGAGCGCCCCGCCCGCGCGCGGCAGCAGCAGGCTCACAGCGCGATCTCCGGCACCTCGATACGACGGCCCTCGGCCGACGACTTCAGCCCCAGCTCGGCCAGCTGCACCCCGCGCGCGCCCGCCAACAGGTCCCAGCGGTAAGGCGCGTCGAGGGCGACATGGCGCAGGAAGAGCTCCCACTGGGCCTTGAAGCCGTTGTCGAACGCGGTGTTGTCCGGCACCTCCTGCCACTGCGCGCGGAACGACTCGGTCGCGGGCAGGTCCGGGTTCCACACCGGCTTGGGGGTGGCGGCGCGGTGCTGGGCGCGGCAGGTGCGCAGACCCGCCACCGCCGAGCCCTCGGTGCCGTCGACCTGGAACTCGACCAGCTCGTCCCGGTGCACGCGGACCGCCCAGGAGGAGTTGATCTGGGCGACCGCGCCGCCCTCCAACTGGAAGATCCCGTACGCGGCGTCGTCGGCGGTCGCGTCGTACGGCTTGCCGCCCTCGTCCCAGCGCTGCGGCACGTGCGTGGTCGCCAGCGCCTGTACGGAGGTGACGCGGCCGAACAGCTCGTGCAGCACGTACTCCCAGTGCGGGAACATGTCGACCACGATGCCGCCGCCGTCCTCGGCGCGGTAGTTCCACGACGGGCGCTGGGCGCTCTGCCAGTCGCCCTCGAAGACCCAGTAGCCGAACTCGCCCCGCACCGACAGGATCCGCCCGAAGAAGCCGCCGTCGACGAGCCGTTTCAGCTTCAGCAGGCCCGGCAGGAAGAGCTTGTCCTGGACGACGCCGTGCTTGATCCCGGCGTCCCGGGCGAGCCTGGCCAGCTCCAGGGCGCCGGACAGGCCGGTGGAGGTGGGCTTCTCGGTGTAGACGTGCTTGCCCGCCGCGATGGCCTTGACCAGGGACTCCTGGCGGGCGGAGGTGACCTGGGCGTCGAAGTAGATCTCCACGGTGTCGTCGGCGAGGACCGCGTCCAGGTCGGTGGACCAGTGGGCGAGGCCGTGCCGCTCGGCGATGGCCCGCAGCGCGGACTCGCGGCGGCCCACCAGGACGGGCTCGGGCCACAGGACCGTGCCGTCGCCGAGGTCGAGGCCGCCCTCCTCGCGCAGGGCGAGCAGGGAGCGTACGAGGTGCTGGCGGTAGCCCATCCGGCCGGTGACGCCGTTCATGGCGATCCGCACGGTCCGGCGTGCGGCTTTCGGTGTCATCCGAAGTCCCCTCCATCCCTTGTGCCCCTTCCGTACCGGTGTCGACGTTCCTTCCGTACCGGCGGCCGGGGTGCGGTGATTCAGCGTTCAGCTACTGGTAACAGCTGTAGCAAGCGCTTTCTATCGAGGGGGACGCTAGCCTGCGCACAGCGCCGCCGACAAGAGGCGCGCGGCCGGACCACCCCAAGTGCCCAACAGACGTGCCCGGAGGCAGAGATGACAGCGACCCTGGCGGATGTGGCGGCGCGCGCCCGGGTGTCCCCGGCGACCGTCTCGCGGGTGCTCAACGGCAACTACCCGGTCGCCGCGGCCACCCGCGAGCGCGTCCTGCGGGCCGTCGACGAACTGGACTACGTCCTGAACGGGCCCGCCAGCTCGCTCGCCGCCGCCACCTCCGACCTGGTCGGCATACTCGTCAACGACATCGCCGACCCGTTCTTCGGGATCATGGCGGGCGCGGCCCAGTCGGAGATCGGCGGCGGCCCCGGGGCCCGCGAGAAGCTGGCCGTGGTCTGCAACACGGGCGGCTCGCCGGAGCGCGAACTGACCTACCTCACGCTGCTCCAGCGCCAGCGCGCGGCGGCCGTCATCCTCACCGGCGGCGCCCTGGAGGACCCCGGGCACGCGGCGGCGGTCGCGGCGAAGCTGGGACGGCTCGCGGAGGCGGGGGCCCGCATCGTGCTGTGCGGGCGGCCGCCGCTGGTGCTCCCCGGGGCCGGGGCCGGTACGGGCGTACGGCCCGCCGTCGCGGCCACGCTCACCTTCGACAACCGGGGCGGCAGCCGCCGTCTGACCGAACACCTGCTGGCGCTCGGCCACCGCCGCATCGGCTATGTCGCGGGCCCCGAGGAGCGCACCACGACCCGGCACCGCGTCGAGGGCCACCTGGCCGCGCTCGCGGACGCGGGCGTGGCGCCGGGCCCGCTCGTCCACGGCTCGTACGACCGCCGCTCCGGCTACGACGCGACCCTCGAACTCCTGCGCCTGGACCCGTCGTTGACGGCCGTCGTGGCCGCCAACGACACGGTCGCGCTCGGTGCCTGCGCGGCCCTGCGCGACCGGGGCCTGTCGATCCCGGACGACGTCTCGGTGGCGGGCTTCGACGACCTCCCGTTCAGCACGGACGCGGTCCCGGCCCTGACGACGGTACGGCTGCCGCTGTACGAGGCCGGGGCGCGGGCGGGCCGGCTCGCGATGGGCAAGGAGCCGGTGCCGCCGGGCGGGATCGCCACGGTGCACGGCGAGTTGATGGTCCGGGGCTCGACGGGACGCACGCGCGCGTAGAGGCGGTGTCCGGGGTCTTCGGTGGGGTCCAACTCGGTGCCGGATTCCCGCCAGCGGGTGGGGGCGCGGCGCACCAGGATCGTGTGCACGGCCTCCGGTTCGCCCGTCCGGGGCGAGGGCCGCACCCCGAGGAGACAACCCCATGGACCTGCACCTTTCCGGCCGTTCCGCGCTCGTCACCGGCGCCTCGAAGGGCATCGGGCTCGCGGTGGTCCGCACGCTGCTCGACGAGGGCGCGCGCGTGGTCGCGGTGTCCCGCCGCACCAGCCCGGAGCTGGAGAAGCTGGCCCGCCCCGAGCTCGTCCACGTGGCCGCCGACCTCATGGACCCCGAGGCCCCCGCGCGCGTGGTGGCGCGTGCCGTCGAGGAGTTCGGCGGCCTGGACATCCTGGTCAACAACGCGGGCGGCCCGCCGCCGGGCGTGTCCCTGCCGCGCACGTCGTTCCTGGACGCGTCGGACGCGGACTGGCCCGCGATGTTCGAGTTCAACCTGTTCTCGGCGGTACGGGCGGTCCGCGCGGCCCTGCCGCACCTGCTGGCCGACGGCGGCGGCGCCGTCGTCAGCGTCTCGACGGGCCTGGCGCGTCAGCCCGCCGTCGGCAACGCCGAGTACGGCGCGGCGAAGGCGGCCCTGACCAACCTCACCAAGGTCCTCTCGGAGGAGTACGCCCCGCAGGGCGTCCGCTTCAACACGGTGTCGCCGGGCGCGGTACGGACGGCGTGGTGGACCGAGGAGGGCGGCGCGGCGGACATCATCGCGGCGATGGCGGGCTCGGACCGCGACACGGTGATGGACACCCTGGCCCCCCAGATGATGAACGTCTCCACGGGCCGCCTGGTGACCCCCGAGGAGATAGCGGACGCGGTGGCCCTGCTGGTGTCCCCGAGGTCGGGCAGCACGACGGGGGCGGACTTCGTGGTGGACGGGGGGTACTTGAAGGCGGTGTGAGGCCTTGGTGAGGCTCCCAAAGGGGGCTGGGCGCGGGGTCCCGGCGGGCTACTTGGGCCCCTTGCCGCCCGCCGCCCTCTTGCTCAGCACCGCCAGCACCACCGGCACCAGCAGCTCGAGCCCCCGTGTGACGGTCGCGACCGGGAGGCCCGTCCTCTTCGCGACCGCGGTGGCCACCGGCTTGGTCGCCTTCGCCAGGACCCCGGCCATCAGACCGCCGCCGACCGCCCCGAGGCCGCCGAGCGTGGCCACGCCCTCCAGGGGCCGGTCCTCCGGGGCCGCCGCCTCCGACGCCACCGCGTCCGGGGGCAGCCCGTCCGCGAGACCGGCGGCCGCCGACTCCACGACCTGCTGGGCGCCGGCCGGGTCCGTGCCGAGCTGCTGGGCGAGCTGCTGCAGCCCGTCGTCCCCCAGCTCGTTCAGTACGTCCTGTTCAAAGCTGGAATCGTCACTCATGGGCGAAACGCTACGACCACCCCCCTTTGTCGGCACGTCGAGATTCCGGAAAAATTACTGCCCGCAGTCGTACAACCCTTGTGGCGTGACCGGTGTCTTACTTTGCGTCGGCGTTCCAGGGGAGGGATCCGGGGGGATCCGAGGGGACACCGACTGGGGAGGGATAGGGGAGGGAATCGAGGGGCCCGGTCATACGGACCGGGCCCCCTTGAATTCCCCGGGCCGCCCCGCGCGGAAAGTTGTCCACAGGCGCCCCGCGGTGTCCGAGCCCACCGGTAGCGTCGGATCATGTCCAATCTCGCGGTGCTCGAAGGGGTCCTGGAGCGGATCACATACGCCAACGAGGAGAACGGCTACACGGTCGCCCGGGTCGACACCGGGCGCGGCGGTGGCGATCTCCTCACGGTGGTCGGTTCGCTGCTCGGCGCGCAGCCGGGCGAGTCGCTGCGGATGGAGGGCCGCTGGGGCTCGCACCCGCAGTACGGCAAGCAGTTCACCGTGGAGAACTACACGACGATCCTGCCCGCCACCATCCAGGGCATCCGGCGCTACCTCGGCTCGGGCCTGATCAAGGGCATCGGCCCCCGCATCGCCGACCGCATCGTGGAGCACTTCGGCACGGACACGCTCGACGTCATCGAGCAGCAGCCCGGGCGCCTGGTGGAGGTGCCGGGCCTGGGCCCCAAGCGCACCAAGCTCATCGGAGCCGCCTGGGAGGAGCAGAAGGCCATCAAGGAAGTGATGGTCTTCCTCCAGGGGGTCGGCGTCTCCACCTCCATCGCCGTGCGCATCTACAAGAAGTACGAGGACGCCTCGATCTCCGTGGTGAAGAACCAGCCCTACCGGCTGGCCGCCGACGTCTGGGGCATCGGCTTCCTCACCGCCGACCGCATCGCCCAGGCCGTCGGCATCCCGCACGACAGCCCGGAGCGGGTGAAAGCCGGGCTTCAGTACGCCCTGTCCCAGTCCACCGACCAGGGCCACTGCTTCCTGCCCGAGGAGCAGCTCATCGCCGACTCGGTGAAGCTCCTCCAGGTCGACACGGGCCTGGTGATCGACTGCCTGGGCGAGCTGGTCACCGAGGAGGGCGTCGTCCGCGAGCCGGTCCCGGGGCCCGAGGGCGGGGCCGAGCGGGTCACCGCCGTCTATCTGGTCCCCTTCCACCGCGCCGAGCTCTCCCTCGCCGCCCAGGTCGTCCGGCTGCTGCGCACCCGCGAGGACCGGATGCCGGGCTTCCAGGACGTGGACTGGGACCGGGCCCTGTCCTGGCTCGCCGCGCGCACCGGCGCCGAGCTCGCCCCCGAGCAGCAGGAGGCCGTGCGGCTCGCCCTGACCAGCAAGGTCGCGGTGCTCACCGGCGGCCCCGGCTGCGGCAAGTCCTTCACGGTCCGCTCGGTCGTCGAGCTCGCCCGGGCCAAGAAGGCCAAGGTGGTGCTCGCCGCGCCCACCGGCCGCGCCGCCAAGCGGCTCGCCGAGCTCACCGGCGCCGACGCGTCGACGGTGCACCGCCTGCTGGAGCTGAAGCCGGGCGGCGACGCGGCGTACGACAAGGACCGCCCGCTCGACGCCGATCTGGTGGTGGTCGACGAGGCCTCGATGCTGGACCTGCTGCTCGCCAACAAGCTGGTGAAGGCGGTCGCCCCCGGCGCGCACCTGCTGCTGGTCGGGGACGTGGACCAGCTGCCCTCGGTCGGCGCCGGCGAGGTGCTGCGCGATCTGCTCGCCGAGGGCGGCCCGGTGCCGAGGGTCCGGCTCACCCGGATCTTCCGCCAGGCCCAGCAGTCCGGCGTGGTCACCAACGCCCACCGCATCAACTCCGGCGTCCCGCCGCTCACCCAGGGCCTCAGCGACTTCTTCCACTTCGTGGAGGAGGAGACCGAGGACGCCGGGCGGCTCGCGGTGGACGTGGCGGCGCGGCGCATCCCCGCGAAGTTCGGCCTCGACCCCCGGCGCGACATCCAGGTGCTCGCCCCCATGCACCGCGGCCCGGCGGGCGCCGGCAACCTCAACGGCCTCCTCCAGCAGGCCATCACCCCGGCCCGCCCCGACCTGCCGGAGAAGCGGTTCGGCGGCCGGGTGTTCCGGGTGGGCGACAAGGTCACCCAGATCCGGAACAATTACGAGAAGGGCAAGAACGGTGTCTTCAACGGCACCGTCGGCGTGGTGACCGCGCTCGACCCGGACGAACAGCGGCTGACGGTGCTGACGGACGAGGACGAGGAAGTGCCGTACGACTTCGACGAACTGGACGAGCTGGCCCATGCGTACGCGGTGACGATCCACCGCTCGCAGGGCAGTGAGTACCCGGCGGTGGTGATCCCGGTCACCACCGGCGCCTGGATGATGCTCCAGCGGAACCTGCTCTACACGGCGGTCACCCGCGCCAGAAAACTCGTCGTCCTGGTGGGGTCCCGCAAGGCGATCGGCCAGGCAGTGCGTACGGTTTCCGCAGGCAGACGCTTTACCGCACTCGCTCATCGGCTGTCAGGGGGCGCCTTGGTGTGAAACATCACCCGGGGCTTCCAGAACCGGGGCGAAGGGGGCAGGATGAGCAGGTTGACGGCACTGAGTGCCGCTAATAAGCCCAATGGGCGACCCCGAGTGCACTCTGCTGAGCCAAATGGGGGATGGTAGAGACAGTCAGGGCACCTCGAAGAAGAGGCACTACGTCGGTGAGGGATGACGTGAGCGAGAACGCTAACAACGCTGTAGTACTGCGGTTCGGCGATGGCGAGTACACCTACCCGGTGATCGACAGCACCGTCGGCGACAAGGGCTTCGACATCGGGAAGCTCCGGGCCCAGACCGGTCTCGTGACCCTGGACAGCGGATACGGCAACACTGCCGCCTATAAATCCGCGATCACGTACCTCGACGGCGAGCAGGGCATCCTGCGCTACCGCGGCTACCCGATCGAGCAGCTGGCCGAGCGCTCGACCTTCCTGGAGGTCGCGTACCTGCTCATCAACGGTGAGCTGCCGACGGTCGACCAGCAGTCGACGTTCAAGAGCGAGATCACCCAGCACACGCTGCTGCACGAGGACGTCAAGCGCTTCTTCGACGGCTTCCCGCGGGACGCCCACCCGATGGCGATGCTCTCCTCGGTCGTCTCGGCGCTGTCCACGTTCTACCAGGACAGCCACAACCCGTTCGACGAGAAGCAGCGCCACCTCTCGACGATCCGCCTGCTCGCCAAGCTTCCGACGATCGCGGCGTACGCGTACAAGAAGTCGATCGGCCACCCGTTCGTCTACCCGCGCAATGACCTCGGCTACGTCGAGAACTTCCTGCGGATGACCTTCTCGGTCCCGGCGCAGGAGTACGAGCTGGACCCGGTCGTCGTCTCGGCGCTCGACAAGCTGCTCATCCTGCACGCGGACCACGAGCAGAACTGCTCGACCTCCACGGTCCGCCTGGTCGGCTCGTCGCAGGCCAACATGTTCGCCTCGATCTCGGCGGGCATCTCGGCGCTGTGGGGCCCCCTGCACGGTGGCGCCAACCAGTCGGTCCTGGAGATGCTGGAAGGCATCCAGGCCAACGGCGGCGACGTCGACTCCTTCATCCGCAAGGTGAAGAACAAGGAGGACGGCGTCCGTCTGATGGGCTTCGGCCACCGGGTCTACAAGAGCTTCGACCCGCGCGCGAAGATCATCAAGGCCGCCGCGCACGACGTCCTGTCGGCCCTCGGCAAGTCCGACGAGCTGCTCGACATCGCGCTGAAGCTGGAGGAGCACGCGCTCTCCGACGAGTACTTCGTCTCGCGCAACCTGTACCCGAACGTGGACTTCTACACGGGTCTGATCTACCGCGCGATGGGCTTCCCGACCGAGATGTTCACGGTCCTGTTCGCGCTGGGCCGCCTGCCGGGCTGGATCGCCCAGTGGCACGAGATGATCAAGGAGCCGGGCTCCCGCATCGGCCGCCCGCGCCAGATCTACACGGGCGAGGTCCTGCGCGACTTCGTGCCCGTCGAGGCCCGCTGAGCCAAAAAACATACAGAAGCGCCCCGCCCACCGATCCCCCCACGGGTCGGCGGCCGGGGCGCTTCCCATTTACCCGGTGCGGATTCCCCCCACGGGATCCGGCCGGGAGTCCGGCGGTCTGCCGGGGTACGTACGTAACGGGTGGGCCGCTCAAAGCTCCCCGTTGTACGTGCCCCGGCCAACGCGCTGCCTGGAACGTCCCCCAAGACATTCCATGGACGTCCCCCAAGACGTCCTCGGCATCGACCACTTAGACTCCCGAACCGGTCCGATGGTTACCTCATAATCTCTGTGATCTAGCTCTCTTTGTGGAGATCAGGTGAAGGAGCGCAACCGTAGGCTGTTGGTTACCACGAAGACCGAGGAGAACGCCATAGCCGCGCCCGCGATCATAGGGTTCAGCAGGCCCGCCGCGGCGAGCGGAACCGCGGCCACGTTGTAGCCGAAGGCCCAGAACAGGTTGCCCTTGATGGTCGCCAGGGTCCGCCGGGAGAGCCGGATGGCGTCGGCCGCGACCCGCAAGTCCCCCCGTACGAGGGTCAGGTCGGACGCCTCTATCGCCGCGTCCGTGCCCGTGCCCATCGCCAGCCCCAGATCGGCGGTGGCCAGTGCGGCCGCGTCGTTGACGCCGTCGCCCACCATCGCCACCGAACGGCCCTCGGCCTGGAGCCGCTTGACCACGTCGACCTTGTCCTCGGGCAGCACCTCGGCGTGGACGTCCTCGGCCGCGATCCCGACCTTGGCCGCCACCGACTCGGCCACCGCCCGGTTGTCCCCGGTCAGCAGGACCGGCCGCAGCCCGAGGCCGCGCAGCAGGGACACCGCCTCGGCGCTGGTCTCCTTCACGGCGTCGGCGACGGTCAGGACGCCCCGGGCGACCCCGTCCCAGGCCACCACGACGGCGGTGCGCCCCTCGGCCTCGGCGGCCTCCTTGGCGGTCGCGAGCGCGGCGGGCAGCTCGACACCCCGCCCCACGAAGACCTCGCGCCCCTCGACCACGCCCTCCACCCCGCGCCCGGGCAGGGCCAGGAAGGACTCGGGCACGGGCAGCTCCCCGGTCCGCTCGGCGGCGCCCTGGGCGATCGCGCGGGCGATGGGGTGTTCGGAGGAGTGCTCCAGGGCGCCCGCGTACCGCAGGACTTCCTTCTCGTCGGTGTCGTCCGTCGCGTACACGTCGTACAGCGTCATCTGCCCGGTGGTGACCGTGCCCGTCTTGTCGAGGACGACGGTGTCGACGCGTCGGGTGGACTCCAGGACCTCGGGGCCCTTGATGAGGATGCCGAGCTGGGCGCCGCGGCCGGTGCCGACCATCAGCGCGGTCGGGGTCGCGAGCCCCAGGGCGCACGGGCAGGCGATGATCAGGACCGCCACGGCGGCCGTGAAGGACGCGGTGATGTCGTCCGTGGTGAGCAGCCAGACGACCAGCGTGCCGAGCGAGATCAGCAGCACGATGGGGACGAAGACGCCGGAGATGCGGTCGGCGAGGCGCTGGACCTCGGCCTTGCCGTTCTGCGCGTCCTCCACCAGGCGGGCCATCCGGGCCAGCTGGGTGTCGGCGCCGACCCGGGTCGCCTCGACGACCAGGCGGCCGCCCACGTTGACGGTGGCGCCGGTGACGCCGTCGCCCGCACTCACGTCCACGGGGACGGACTCGCCGGTCAGCATGGACGTGTCCACGGCGGACGCGCCCTCCACGACCGTGCCGTCGGTCGCGACGGTCTCGCCGGGCCGCACCACGAACCGGTCCCCGACCCGCAACTCCCCGATGGGTACGCGCACTTCACGGCCGCCGCGCAGGACGGCCACGTCCTTGGCGCCGAGTTCCAGCAGCGCCCGCAGGGCCGCGCCCGCCTTCCGCTTGGAGCGGGCCTCCAGATAGCGGCCCAGCAGGATGAAGGTGACGACTCCGGCGGCGACTTCGAGGTAGATGGTGGACGCGCCGTGCGTGTCGCCGGCCATGGCGTCGAAGCCGTGGCGCATCGCGGGCTGCCCGGCGTCGCCGAAGAACAGCGCCCACAGCGACCAGAGGAAGGCGGCGAGGGTGCCCCCCGAGACGAGGGTGTCCATGGTGGCCGTGCTGTGCTTCAGGTTGGCCCAGGCGGCCTTGTGGAAGGGCAGCCCGCCCCAGACGACGACCGGCGCGGCGAGGGTGAGGCTCAGCCACTGCCAGTTGTCGAACTGCAGCGAGGGGACCATGGCGAGCAGTACGACGGGCGCGGCGAGCAGCGCCGAGACCTGGAGCCGCTGCTTCAGGGCGGCCAGGGCCTGGGCCGCGCGGCTCTCCGCGGCGGCGGCCGGGTCGGGCCGTGCGGCGACGGGGGCCGCGGGCGCCTCCCGCAGCTCCTCGGCCGCCGAGGCCACGGAAGGCTCCGAGGCCACCGAGGGCGCCGCGACCACCGGAGGCGGCGGGGGCTCCGGCGGTGCCAGTGACTCCGCCGTGTACCCCATCTTCACGACCGTCGCGACCAGGCCTGCCACCTCGATCCCGTCGGAGAAGGCGACCTTCGCCTTCTCGGTCGCGTAGTTGACCGTCGCCTCGACCCCGTCCATCCGGTTCAGCTTCTTCTCGATGCGGGCCGCGCACGAGGCGCACGTCATGCCGCCGATGGTCAGCTCGACCAGGTTGCTTTCCACGTTGGTCTCCACGTGAGCTCCTGAAAAAGGGACCGGGCCGTACGGCGCGGATGCGCTGGTCGTACGGCCCGGAAGAGGAAGATCGGGCTTTCAGGCCCGGCCGACCAGCTCGAAGCCGGCCTCGTCGACCGCCGCGCGGACGGCCTCGTCGTCCAGCGGCGCGGCCGAGACGACGGTCACCTCGCCGGTCGCGGCGACCGCCTTCACCGAACCGACGCCGGCGATCTCGCCGATCTCGCTCGACACGGCGCCCTCGCAGTGCCCGCAGGTCATGCCGGAGACCTGGTACACGGTGGTGACGGAGCCGACCTGGATGCCGGCCGGGCCGTCGCTGTGGCAGGAACCGGCGGGCGAGCAGCAGGAGCCGGTCGTGGCGACGGCGGCTTCGGTCTCGGAGGTCATGGAGTTCTCCTCTGTGGGGCGGTACGGATCCATGGTGCACCAGGGGGTCACGGGGAAGCCGAGGCCCACTGACAGGTTCCACGTTATACCCCTAGGGGGTATTAATCCAGTACCCGCTCCACCTCCTCAGTCAGTCGTTCGCCCTACGGCTCCGGTTCCCCGGGCGGCGCGCGACCCAGGTGCGGATGGTGTCGGCGTACCAGAAGGGCTTGCCGTTCTCGACGGTGTCGGGCGGGGGCAGCAGCCCGTGCTTGCGGTACGAGCGGACCGTGTCCGGCTGTACCCGGATGTGCGCGGCGATCTCCTTGTACGACCAGAGCCGTCGGTCGGTCATGGTGGACACCTCCCTGCGTGCGCCGCAGCGGCGGTCTGACGGCCGTCGGGGGAGCTGGGCGCGGGCACTTGACGATCACTCAGCCTGTGCCCGTTGAACGACGGAGAGTGAAGGCAGGGGTGTGGCTGTCGACTCTCTGTGACGCAAGACCCGCGTAATGGAGACATGTGTGACGTGAAGCGGATGGTTGTGACGCGGGTGATGAATGGGACGAGGGGGAGGGGCGGGGGCACGCCCCGGGCGCGCGAAAGCGCAGGCGCGCCCCTGGACGCGGCCCCGTCGGCGTAAGTGCCCCGCCGCTTACCCGTACAGCCCCGGCCGCCCCACCGCCGCCTCCACGGCCACCCGTTCGCCCGAGCGCTGGGCGCGGACGCCCGCCTCGCAGACCACGGCCGCCATATAGCCGTCCCAGGTGCTCGGGCCCTCGACGCGGCCCTGCCGGGTGGCGTCGACCCACGCCTGCACCTCGCGGTCGTACGCGTCGGCGAAGCGGACCGTGAAGTCCTGCGGGACCTCGCCGCCCCAGCGCCCGTCGGAGCGGACCACCGGGCCGGTCCCGGCGCCGGTCGAGGCGGTGCCGCGCTCGCAGACGGCCTCGCAGCGCACCTCGTAGCCGAAGCCGCAGTTGACGAAGATCTCGACGTCGACGACCGCGCCGCCGGCCGTCTCGAACAGCACGAGCTGCGGGTCGCCCAGGCCCTCCGGGGCGTACGAGGACGGGCGCGGGCGGAGTACCTGGACGGCGGTGAGCTCCTGGCCGAGCAGCCAGCGGGCCGCGTCGACCTCGTGGACCACGGAGTCGCGGATCAGCATCTCGGTGGTGAAGAACGAGGGGGAGGAGGCGTTGCGGTGGCGGCAGTGCAGGAACAGCGGGCGCCCGAGCCCGCCCTCGTCGAGCAGCGCCTTGAGGCGGACGTACTCCGCGTCGTACCGCCGCATGAACCCCACCTGCACCAGGCGGCGGCCGAGGCGGGTCTCGGCCTCCAGGACCCGCAGGGCGCCGCCCGGGTCCGGGGTGAGCGGCTTCTCGCACAGGACCGGCAGGCCGCGCCGGAACGCCTCCAGGAGCGCGGGCTCGTGGGCCGGGCCCGAGGCGGCGATCAGGACCGCGTCGACGCCCGGCGCGGCCATCGCGGCCGCCGCGTCGGTGTGGGCGGTGCAGCCGTCGATCGGGCCCGCGACGGCCTTGGCGCGCTCCGCGTCGACGTCGGCGACGGCCGCGACCCGGGCCCCGCCGATCACGGTGGTGAGGCGGCGGACGTGGTCGGCGCCCATCTTTCCGGTGCCGACGACGGCGATCCCGAGCGGTGCGGAGGTCATCGGGTCACGCCCCGCAGGAGCGCAGGAACGCGCGCGTACGTGTGGCGATGGGCAGCGGGCGGTCCGGGTCGCACGGGTACATGTCCTGCTCCACGATCGCGAAGAGGTCGACGTCGAGCGCCTGGGCCGCGGCGAGGACCGGTTCGAGCGCGGGCACCCCGGCGGGCGGCTCGCACATCACGCCCCGGGCCACGGCGGGCCCGAACGGCAGCTCCTCGGCGTGCACCTGGGCCAGGACGTCCGGGTCCACCTGCTTGAGGTGGAGGTAGCCGATCCGCTCCCCGTACGTCTCGATCAGCTTGACGCTGTCGCCGCCGCAGTAGGCGTAGTGCCCGGTGTCCAGACAGAGGTTCACCAGGTCGGGGTCGGTGGCGTCGAGGAAGCGGGCGACGTTCTCCTCGCTGTCGATGTGGGTGTCGGCGTGCGGGTGGACGACGATCCGCAGCCCGTACCGCTCGCGCACCTCGCGGGCGAGCCGCTCGGTCTGCCCGGCCAGGTCGCGCCACTGGGCGGCGGTGAGCGTCGAGCTCTCCAGGACCTCGCCGGTCTTGTCGTCGCGCCAGAACGCCGGGATGACGACGAGGTGCCCGGCGCCGGTCGCCCGGGTCAGCTCGGCCACGTCCGCGACGTGCTCCCAGGTGGTGTCCCACACCGCCGGGCCGTGGTGCAGACCGGTGAAGACGGTCCCGGCCGAGACGCGCAGGTTGCGGCGCGCGGTCTCGTCGGCGAGGCGCGCCGGATCGGTGGGGAGATAGCCGTACGGTCCGAGTTCGATCCAGCCGTATCCGGCCCCGGCGACCTCGTCGAGGAAGCGGGTCCACGGGACCTGGCGGGGGTCGTCGGGGAACCAGACGCCCCAGGAGTCGGGGGCAGAGCCGATCCGGATGCGAGTCTTGGCCGTCGTCATGGGACCAAGCCTTCCGGGGGCGCCGGAACGGTGTCAAGGCTACGTCCGAATGTAAGGACAAAAGATTGACAGGGTCGGGGAGGGGCGGCTAGACCTGGGACCTCCACGGGTCGCCGATGAAGGGGGCGTGCATGGAGGCGGTTCCGTACGACGTGATCACCATGGGGCGGATCGGGGTGGACCTCTACCCGCTCCAGACCGGCGTGCCGCTGTCCCGGGTGACGTCGTTCGGCAAGTTCCTCGGCGGCTCGCCCTCCAACGTAGCGGTCGCGGCGGCCCGGCTCGGGCGCCGCACGGCCGTGATCACCGGCACCGGCGAGGACCCCTTCGGGGAGTATCTCCGTGCCGAGCTGGGCGAGTTCGGGGTCGACGCGCGCTGGGTGAAGAGCGTGCCGGGTCTGCCGACCCCGATCACCTTCTGCGAGATCTTCCCGCCGGACGACTTCCCGCTCTACTTCTACCGCGAGCCCAAGGCCCCCGACCTGGAGCTGTACGAGGCGGACCTCGACCTGGACGCGATCCGCGCGGCGCGGATCTTCTGGGTCACGGGCACGGGGCTGAGCGTCGAGCCGAGCCGGTCCACCACGCTGGCGGCGCTGGCCGCCCGCGCCCGTACCGGCACCACGGTCTTCGACCTCGACTGGCGGCCGATGTTCTGGAAGGACCCCGACCAGGCCCGCCCGTACTACCGCGAGGCACTGCGCCACGCCACCGTCGCCGTCGGCAACCTCGACGAGTGCGAAGTGGCCACCGGGGAGCGGGATCCGCACGCCGCCGCCCGGGCGCTGCTCGCGGCCGGGGCGGAGCTCGCCGTGGTCAAACAGGGGCCCGAGGGGGTGCTCGCCGTCCACCGGGACGGGAGCGCCGCCGAGGTGCCGCCCGTCCCGGTCGAGGTGGTCAACGGGCTCGGCGCCGGGGACGCGTTCGGCGGGGCGCTCTGCCACGGGCTGCTGGCGGGCTGGGACACCGAACGGCTGATGCGGTACGCCAACGCCGCCGGCGCGATCGTCGCGTCCCGGCTCGCCTGCTCCTCCGCCATGCCGTACCCGGCCGAGGTCGAGCGCGTCCTGGCGGGGGGAGCGGCGTGAGCATCCGCATCAGTCCCGGCGACCTCGCCCGGGTGCGCACCCGGAATCCCGAGGCCGTCGCCGAAGCCGCCGCCCGGCGCGGTCGGCGCCCGCTCGTGCGGGGCGCCGGGCGGCTCCTGATCATCGCGGCCGACCACCCGGCGCGCGGCGCGCTGGGCGTCGGCGACGACGCCTTCGCCATGGCCGACCGTTCCGTCCTGCTCGAACGGCTCTGCCTCGCGCTGTCCCGGCCCGGCGTCGACGGGGTGCTGGCCAGCGCGGACATCCTGGAGGACCTGCTGCTGCTCGGGGCCCTGGAGGACAAGGTCGTCATGGGGTCGATGAACCGGGGCGGGCTCGCCGGGGCCTCCTTCGAGCTGGACGACCGCTTCACCGGCCACCGCGCCCAGGACCTCGCCCGGCTCGGCTTCGACGCGGGCAAACTGCTGCTGCGGCTCGACTACGACGACCCCGGCTCGCTCAACACGCTGCACTCGGCGGCCCGTGCCATCGACGAGATGGCGGAGCGTCAGCTCCCCGTCTTCGTGGAGCCGTTCATCTGTCACCGGCGCGACGGACGGCTGCGGAACGATCTCAGTGCGGACGCGGTCACGCGCTCGCTCGCGATCGCCTCGGGCCTCGCCGGGACCTCGGCGTACACCTGGCTGAAGGTGCCCGTCACCGAGGACCCGGACGACATGGCCCGGGTGATGGCGACCACCACGCTGCCCGCCGTGCTGCTCGGCGGGGACATCGGCAAGACGCCGGGGGAGCAGGAGGCGGCGTACGAGAAGTGGCGCGGCGCGCTGCGACTGCCCACCGTCCAGGGCCTGGTGGCCGGGCGCACCCTGCTCTATCCGGCCGACGGCGACGTGGCGGGCGCGGTCGACACCGCCGCCGCGCTGCTGAGGGGGTAGGGAGGAGGCATGGACGAGCACAAGGACGAGCTGTTCGTACGGGCCGGATCCACCTCCCGCGAGGCGTACGCCCTCGACATCGGCCCCGAGCGGGCCGGCTGGGGCTACTCGGGGCTGCGCGTGCTGGAGCTGGCGCCGGGCGGGAGCCACGCCTTCGCCACCGGCGACAGCGAGTGGATCGTGCTGCCCCTGCAAGGTGGCTGTACGGTACATGTAGAAGACCGGACCATGGAACTGCTGGGCAGGGAGAGCGTGTTCGCCGGAGTCACCGACTTCGCGTACCTCCCGCGCGACGCCCACGCACAGATCGCCTCCGGCGCGGGAGGCCGGTTCGCCCTGGCAGGAGCGAGCTGCGAGCGCCGACTCCCCGCTCGTCACGGCCCCGCGCCGGAGGTGCCCGTCGAACGGCGCGGCTCGGGCATCAGCGCCCGCGAGGTCCGCAACTTCGCCGCCGCCGACGTCTTCGCCTGCGACCGGCTGATCGCCGTCGAGGTGATCACGCCGGGCGGCAACTGGTCCTCCTACCCGCCCCACAAGCACGACGAGCAGGTCCCCGGGCAGGAGTCGGAGCTGGAGGAGATCTACTACTTCGAGTTCGCGTCCGAGCGGGGCTTCGGGTACCAGCGCGTCTCGCCCTCGCGCCCCGGCGGCGCCGACGTGCTCGCCGAGGTCCGCACCGGTGACGCCGTCCTCGTCCCCGACGGCTGGCACGGCCCCTCCATCGCCGCGCCCGGGCACCCCATGTACTACCTGAACGTGATGGCGGGCCCGGGCGAGGAACGCGTCTGGCGGATCCGCTTCCACCCCGACCACACGGAGGGCTACCGATGAGCGGTACGACCAGGCGCCTGACCACCGCGCAGGCGCTGCTCGCCTTCCTCTCCCGCCAGTACACCGCCCGCGCGGGCACCGAGCAGCGCCTGATCACCGCGACCTGGGGCATCTTCGGCCACGGCAACGTCGCCGGGATCGGCCAGGCGCTCCTGGAACCCGGCAGCGACATGCCGTACCACCAGGGCCGCAACGAACAGGCCATGGTGCACGCGGCCGTCGGCTACGCCCGCCAGTCGGGGCGGCTCTCGGCGCACGCGGTGACCACCTCGATCGGGCCCGGCGCCACCAACCTGGTCACGGGCGCGGCCCTGGCCACCGTCAACCACCTGCCGGTCCTGCTGCTGCCCGGCGACGTCTTCGCCTCCCGCCCGGCCGACCCGGTCCTCCAGCAGCTCGAAGTCCCGTACGCGGGCGACGTGTCGGTCAACGACTGCCTGCGCCCCGTCTCGCGCTACTTCGACCGGATCACCCGGCCCGAGGCCCTGATCCCGGCCGCGCTCGCCGCGATGAGCGTGCTCGCCGACCCGGCCAGGACCGGCGCGGTCACGCTCGCGCTGCCGCAGGACGTGCAGGCGCAGGCGTACGACTGGCCCGAGGAGTTCTTCCGGCGGCGGGTGTGGCGCGTGCGCGCCCAGGAGCCGGACCCGGTGGAGCTCGACGAGGCCGTGGCCCTGCTGCGTGCCGCCCGCCGGCCGCTGGTCGTCGCGGGCGGCGGGGTGCACCACTCCCGCGCCGAGGACGCCCTGCGCCGCTTCGCCGAGCGCACCGGCGTCCCGGTCGCCGCCACCCAGGCGGGCAAGGGCTCGCTGCCGTACGACCACCCCTGCGACGTGGGCGGCATCGGCCACACCGGCACCGCCACGGCCGACGCGCTGGCCCGCGAGGCCGACGTCGTGCTCGGCGTCGGCACCCGCTGGACCGACTTCACCACCGCTTCCTCGACCCTCTTCCAGAACCCGTCCGTGCGCTTCATCGGGCTCAACGTGAACGGCGCCGACGCCCACAAGCTGGGCGCGCTCCAGCTCGTCGCGGACGCCCGCGCGGGCCTCGAAGCGCTCGCGGACGCCCTCGGCGGGCACCGCGTCGCCCCCGCGTACGCGACCGGCTACGGCGAGGCGAAGGCCGCCTGGGAGGAGCGGGTCACCGCCGCGTACACGCCCGGGGACGAGGACGCCCGCCCCACCCAGGCCCAAGTCCTGGGCGCACTCGACACGTTGGTCACCGGCGACGACATCCTGATCAACGCGGCGGGCTCGCTCCCCGGCGACCTGCACAAGCTCTGGCGGACCCGCTCGCGCGACCAGTACCACGTCGAGTACGGCTACTCCTGCATGGGATACGAGATCCCGGCGGCGATCGGGGTGGCGCTCGCCGCGCCCGGCCGGCCGGTGTGGGCGCTGGTCGGCGACGGCACGTATCTGATGAATCCCACCGAGATCGTCACGGCCGTGCAGGAGAACCTCCCCATCAAGGTGGTGATCCTGCAGAACCACGGGTACGCCTCCATCGGCGGCCTCTCGGCCTCGGTGGGCGGCGAGCGCTACGGCACCGCGTACCGCTTCAAGGCGCCCGACGGGACCTACACGGGCGAGCCGCTGCCGGTGGACCTGGCGGCCAACGCGGCCTCGCTCGGGATGGCCGTATTGCGCCCCAAGACCGTTCGTGACCTGCGCGAAGCCCTCGCGGCCGCCCGTGCGGCGGACCGTCCCACATGTGTCTACGTCGAGACCGAAACGGCAGACACTGTGTCGGGCCCGCCCCCGGCACAGGCGTGGTGGGATGTTCCTGTGGCCGAGACCGCGACCCGCTCGTCGGCGGTCGAGGCGCGTCAGGAGTACGACCGGCAAGTCGCAGCCCGACGCCGCCATCTCTGAAGGAGCTATTCGCATGACGAAGACCGTCAACCACTGGATCGGTGGCAAGACCGTCGAGGGCGCGTCCGGTACGTACGGCCCGGTCACCGATCCCGCCACGGGAGCCGTGACCACGCAGGTCGCCTTCGCCAATGTGGAGGAGGTGGACGCGGCGGTCGCCGCGGCCCGTGAGGCCTACGCCACCTGGGGCCAGTCCTCGCTGGCTCAACGGACGACGGTGCTGTTCAAGTTCCGCGCGCTGCTCGACGCCAACCGCGACGCGATCGCGGAGCTGATCACCGCCGAGCACGGCAAGGTGCACTCGGACGCGCTCGGCGAGGTCGCGCGCGGCCTGGAGATCGTGGACCTGGCGTGCGGCATCAACGTCCAGCTCAAGGGCGAGCTGTCGACGCAGGTCGCCAGCCGCGTGGACGTCGCCTCGCTGCGCCAGCCGCTCGGCGTGGTCGCGGGCATCACGCCGTTCAACTTCCCGGCGATGGTGCCGATGTGGATGTTCCCGCTCGCCATCGCCTGCGGCAACACCTTCGTCCTCAAGCCGTCGGAGAAGGACCCGTCGGCCTCGATGAAGATCGCGCAGCTGCTGAGCGAGGCCGGTCTTCCCGACGGCGTCTTCAACGTCGTGCACGGCGACAAGGTGGCCGTCGACCGCCTCCTGGAGCACCCGGACGTGGCCGCCGTCTCCTTCGTCGGCTCCACCCCGATCGCCCGGTACATCCACACCACCGCCTCCGCCAACGGCAAGCGCGTCCAGGCGCTGGGCGGCGCCAAGAACCACATGCTGGTGCTGCCGGACGCCGACCTGGACGCGGCCGCCGACGCCGCCGTCTCGGCCGCGTACGGCTCGGCGGGCGAGCGCTGCATGGCCATCTCGGCGGTCGTCGCGGTGGGCGCCATCGGCGACGAGCTGGTGGCGAAGATCCGCGAGCGCGCCGAGAAGATCAAGATCGGCCCCGGCGACGACCCGGCCTCCGAGATGGGCCCGCTGATCACGGCCGCCCACCGCGACAAGGTCGCCTCGTACGTGACGGGCGCGGCCGCGCAGGGCTCCGAGGTCGTCCTGGACGGCACCGGCTACACCGTGGAGGGCTACGAGAACGGCCACTGGATCGGCCTCTCGCTGCTCGACAAGGTGCCCACGTCGGCCGACGCGTACCGGGACGAGATCTTCGGCCCGGTGCTGTGCGTGCTGCGCGTGGAGTCGTACGACGAGGGCCTGGCGCTCATCAACGCCTCGCCGTTCGGCAACGGCACCGCGATCTTCACCCGCGACGGCGGCGCGGCCCGCCGCTTCCAGCTGGAGGTCGAGGCCGGCATGGTCGGCGTGAACGTGCCGATCCCGGTCCCGGTGGGCTACCACTCCTTCGGCGGCTGGAAGGACTCGCTCTTCGGCGACCACCACATCTACGGCAACGACGGCACGCACTTCTACACCCGCGGCAAGGTCGTCACCACCCGCTGGCCGGACCCCTCCGAGGGCCCCACGGGCGTCGACCTGGGCTTCCCGCGCAACCACTGACGTACGGGCCCGAAGGACGGCCGCGGAACCCCTGGAGAAGGGGTTCCGCGGCCGTCCGCGTTTTGTGGGGCGGCCCCGGCCGCGCACCGGCTGGCGCGCGGCGGTGACCGGGGGTAACCGGAAGGCCTGGCACGGGGTGCCAAAGCGTTCCGGTATTCGGAATTCGGCAAACTTTTTCGGCGCGGAGGCTGCGGTTCCCGTACCGTCGGAACACGCTCTTTTATTGCGCTCTTAACGCCGTATCAGTGTCGTAAGGGTGTCGGAGCGACGAATTCCGTAGGTGAACAGCTATTGACCTGCGGATCGCGTGGAGATTGAAATGGCGGCCCGGGAGCGACCCACCACTCACCACCGGGGCCGGACGGGCCCCGCGAGCACCACCCGGAGGTCGATAGCGCTCCCCGCTCAGCACCCACGAACCCGCGATCGGACGCACCCTCGATGACCGAAACGCTCAGCCCGCCCCACGTACTCTCCCCGGCCACGGGCGAGGCCCCCAAGAAGCTCAAGCGTTCCATCGGCGTCGTGGGCGGGACCCTGCTCACGCTCTCCTGCGTGACGCCCGCGTCGACCCTCTTCGTGGTCGTGCCCGACCTCTTCTCCAGCCTCGGCACGTACACCGCGCTGACCATCGCCATCGGCTCGCTGCTCTGTATCGGCGTCGCGTTCTGCTACTCGGAGCTGGGCACCCTCATCCCCAGCGCGGGCGGCGAGTACGCGATGGTCTCGACGCTAGCCGGACGGCTCGCGGGCTGGCTGGTGTTCGTCCTCTCGCTGCTCGTGGTGATGATCGTCCCTCCGGTCATCGCCATGGGCACCGCCGACTACCTTGCCCCGCTCGTCCACATCCCGGCCCCGGTCGCCGGCGGCGGCGTGATGCTGCTCGCCACCCTCGCCGGACTGCTCGACCTGCGGGCCAACGCCTGGATCACCGGCATCTTCCTGGTGCTCGAAGTCGTCGCCGCGGCCGTCGTCGCCGTCCTCGGCTTCTCCCACAGCCACCGCGGCGCCTCCTCGCTCGTCCACGGCACGGTCGCCGGGGACGGCGGTACGCACTCCACGGTCACCGCGATGATGGTCGTCTCCGGGCTCGCCATCGCCCTCTTCATCACCCAGGGCTTCTCGACCGCCGTCTACCTCTCCGAGGAGCTGGAGCACCCGCGCCGCAACGTGGCCCGGACCGTGCTCGCCACCCTCGCCATCTCGACCGCCGTCATCCTCGTCCCCGTCATCGCCATCACCCTGGGCGCCTCCGACCTCTCGGCGCTCACCTCCGGCGACATCAGCGGCATGGTCACCGCCTGGTCCAACTCGGCCGTCGGCACCTTCGTCAGCCTCTGCGTGGCCCTCGCCATCGTCAACGCGGGCATCGTGATGGTCATCCAGAACTCCCGCGTCCTGTTCGCCTCCGCCCGCGACAAGGCCTGGCCCGAGCCGGTCAACCGCGGGCTGTCCCGACTGGGCCGATTCGGCTCCCCGTGGGTCGCCACCCTCCTGGTCGGCGTCCCCGGCGCGGCCCTCTGCTTCGTCAACCTCGACACCCTGTACGGCGTCACCGGCGTCTCGGTCACCGGGATGTACCTGCTGGTCGCGGTCGCCGCGCTGCTCAGCCGCCGCGGCTCGCACCGCGAGACCGCCGCCTGGCGGATGCCGCTGTGGCCCGCGGTGCCGGTGGTCCTGATCGCCGTCCTCGCGTACATCCTCACCCAGCAGGAGACCCAGTACCTGCTGTGGACCGGCGGCATCACCGCCGTCGCCACCCTCTACTGGGCCTTCTACCTGCGCCCGCGCCGCGAGACGCGGTGGCTGGTGAGCATCCCCGAGGACGAGCAGAACTGACGCCCGGCCCATGGCGGGGTCTGTCCGGATCCGGCGGTACTTCCGCGGGACGCAACGGGCGGGCCCCGCCTAGGGTTTGGGGTATGACAGCCGCGCACACGCCTCTCGACCACGACTTCTACTGCTGCGAAATCCTGCGACAGACCGACGAGTTGAGGGCGCACCTGACCGGTGCGGACCTCTCCGCCACCGTGCCGACCTGCCCCGACTGGACACTGCGGCAGCTCGCCGTGCATGTCGGCGGCGCCCACCGCTGGGTCGCCGAGATCATCCGTACGAAGGCCACCGCCGTCGTCCCCCAGGAGCGCGTGCTCGACTCCTCCGGCCCCGAGAAGGACGAACCGGAGGCGCTGGACGAATGGCTCGCGCAGGGCGCCGCGCTCTGCGCCGACGCCCTGCGCGACGCCGGGCCCGACCAGGCCGCCTGGACCTGGGCGGGCGAGGCGACCGCCGGGTTCTGGGCGCGCCGGATGACCCACGAGACGGTGGTCCACCGTGTGGACGCGGCCCTCACCGTGGGCGCCGAGTACCGGCTCGCGCCGGAGCTGGCCGCCGACACCATCGACGAGTGGCTGGACATCGTCACCTACGTCCAGGCCGCCAAGCTGGCCCCGGCCGCCGCCGAACTGCGCGGCCCCGGCCGCAGCATCCATCTGCACGCCACCGACGCGCCCGGCGCCGAGTGGCTGATCGAGCTCGGCGAGGACGGGGTGAGCTGGCGGCGCGGCCACGAGAAGGCCACGGTGGCGCTGCGTGGCCCGCTCACCGACGTCCTGGGCGTCTTCTACCGCCGACTGCCCGCCGACAGCCCCCGGGTCGAGGTCCTGGGCGACGCCGAGCTCCTGGACTTCTGGCTCCAGCGGGCCTCCTTCGGCTGACGGGCGTACTCCCGGTGCGGTACGGCGCGGGCGTGCCGTACGCCGCGAGTACACCCGCGACCTCCACCTGGCGGCAGGCTCGGTTGTCGGACCCGGCGCTTACGGTGGAGCCATGAGACTGCGCAGACCTCGTGGGAGGGCGGCGGCCGCGGTGGCCGCCGCCCTCGCGGTGCTCGCCGGCGCCGGCATCTGGACGGCCTCCGGCGCCGGCGGCACGCCCGCGGTGCACCAGGAGGACCGGGTGATGGAGATGCCCGGGGCGAAGATCGACACGTCGTACTTCACGGCGGGCGACGCGAAGAAGAAGCGCCCCGCCGTCCTCCTCGGCCACGGCTTCGGCGGCAGCAAGGACGACGTCCGCGGCCAGGCGCGGAGCCTCGCGCGCGAGGGCTTCGCGGTGCTGACCTGGTCGGCGCGCGGCTTCGGCGACTCCACGGGCGAGATCGGCCTCAACGACCCGGCGTTCGAGGTGAAGGACGTCTCGCGGCTCGTCGACTGGCTGGCCAAGCGCCCCGAGGTGAAGCTCGACGCGGCGGGCGACCCGCGCGTGGGCGTCACCGGCGCGTCGTACGGGGGCGCGATCTCGCTCCTGGCCGCCGGGTACGACAAGCGGATCGACGCGATCGCGCCGCAGATCACCTACTGGAACCTGGCGGACGCGCTCTTCCCCGACGGGGTGTTCAAGAAGCTCTGGGCCGGGATCTTCTTCTCCACCGGCGGCGGCTGCAGGACCTTCGAGAAGCAGCTCTGCGACATGTACGAGAGGGTCGCGGTCAGTGGGAAGCCGGACGCCGAGGCGCGCGACCTGCTCGCGGCCCGCTCCCCGTCCGCCGTGGGCGACCGCATCAAGGTGCCCGCGCTGATCGTCCAGGGCCAGAGCGACTCCCTCTTCCCGCTCGGCCAGGCCGACGCCATGGCCCGGCGGATCCGCGCCAACGGCGCCCCGGTCGCGGTCGACTGGATCACCGGAGGCCACGACGGCGGCGACCGCGAGTCGGGGCGGATCAACGCCCGGATCGCCTCCTGGTTCGACCACTACCTGAAGGGCGACGAGGGCGCCTCCACCGGACCCGCCTTCCGCGTCACCAGGACCGGCGGCATCAGCTCCACCGACGGCGCCGCCCAACTGCGCGGCGCCACCAGCGGCAGCTACCCGGGCCTGGCGGACGGCACGCGCGCGATCGGGCTCACCGGCCGCGAGCAGACCTTCGAGAACCCGGCGGGCGCCGCCCCGCCCGCCATCTCCGCCGTGCCCGGCGTCGGCGGCGGCCTCGCGGGCCTGTCCTCGCTCGGCGTGGGCGGCCTGTCCATCGACTTCCCCGGGCAGTACGCGCGCTTCGACTCCGCGCCGCTGAAGCCCGGCCTGCGCATCACCGGCTCGCCCAAGGTCCGGCTGAAGGTCACCTCCAGCGGCGACGGCGCGGTGCTCTTCGGCAAGGTGTACGACGTCGGCCCCGACGGCAAGCAGCAGGTCCTCCCCGCCCAACTGGTCGCGCCCGTCCGGGTGGACGGCGCCAAGGAGGGCAAGGAGGTCGAGGTCACCCTGCCCGCCGTCGACCACAACGTGGAGGCGGGCCACCGGCTGCGCCTGGTGGTCGCCGCGACCGACCTCGGCTACGCCTCCCCGGCCGAGCCCGGCACGTACAAGGTCTCGCTGGTGGACGGCTCGCTCGCGGTGCCGACCGCGCCCGGCGTGAAGACCGAGCCCGCCGGGGTGCCCTGGTGGGCCTGGGGGATGCCGCTGGCGGGAGCGGTGATCGCGCTGGGCCTGCTGGTCACCCGCCGCACCACGGCCCCCGCCCCCGACCCGGAGCTGGCCGAAGTCCCGCTCCAGATCACCGACCTGACCAAGAAGTACGCCAAGTCGACCGACCGGTACGCGGTCCGCGACCTCTCCTTCCGGGTCGAGAAGGGCCAGGTGCTCGGCCTGCTCGGGCCCAACGGGGCGGGCAAGACCACCACCCTGCGCATGCTGATGGGCCTGATCCGCCCCGACAGCGGCGAGATCCGCGTCTTCGGCCACGCCATCCGGCCGGGCGCGCCCGTCCTGTCCCGGGTCGGCGCCTTCGTCGAGGGCGCGGGCTTCCTGCCGCACCTGTCGGGCCGCGCCAACCTGGAGCTGTACTGGCAGGCCACCGGCCGCCCCGCCGAGGACTCCCACATGGACGAGGCCTTGGAGATCGCGGGCCTGGGCGACGCGCTCGCGCGCGCGGTGCGGACGTACTCGCAGGGCATGCGCCAGCGCCTGGCCATCGCGCAGGCCATGCTGGGCCTGCCGGACCTGCTGATCCTCGACGAGCCGACCAATGGCCTGGACCCGCCGCAGATCCGCGAGATGCGGGACGTGATGATCCGCTACGCCCAGGGCGGGCGCACGGTCATCGTCTCCAGCCACCTCCTCTCCGAGGTGGAGCAGTCCTGCACGCACCTGGTGGTCATGGACCGGGGCCGGCTGATCCAGGCGGGCCCGGTCGCCGAGATCACCGGCGAGAGCGACACGCTCCTGGTGACCGTCGAGGGACCGGTCACCGAGGTGCTCGCCGACAAGGTGGCCGCGCTGCCCGGCATCGGCGCGGCGACCCGCACCGACGAGGGCATGCTGGTGCGCCTGGAGGGCGCCACGGCCACGGAGCTGATCACCGAACTGGTCCGCCTCGACGTGCCGTTGACGGGCGTCGGCCCGCACCGCCGCCTGGAGGACGCGTTCCTGACCCTGATCGGAGGATCGGCATGAGTGCGCCGACGCACACCGGGGCCGAGCCCGCGCCGGACCTGCGGGCGACCGCCCCCGGCTACCGGCCGCGCCGCACCCTGCCCCTGCGGGTGGAGGCGGCGCGCCAGCTGCGGCGGCGCCGCACCCTGGTGATGGGCGGCATCCTCGCCGCGCTGCCGTTCATCCTGGTCACGGCGTTCGCCATCGGCGGCACGCCGTCCGGGCGGGACGGCCGGATCACCCTGATCGACACGGCGACCGCGTCCGGGGCGAACTTCGCGGCGACCGCGCTGTTCGTCTCGGCGGGCTTCCTGCTGGTGGTGCCCGTCGCCCTGTTCTGCGGCGACACCGTCGCCTCGGAGGCCAGCTGGTCGTCGCTGCGCTATCTGCTGGCCGCGCCCGTGCCCCGGGCCCGGCTGCTGTGGAGCAAGCTGGCGGTGGCGCTGGGTCTGAGCGCGGCGGCGATCGTGCTGCTGCCGCTGGTGGCGCTCGCGGTGGGCACGGCGGCGTACGGCTGGGGCCCGCTGGAGATCCCGACCGGCGGCTCGCTGGGGGCCGGGGAGGCGGTACCGCGCCTGGCCATCGCCGTGGCGTTCGTCTTCGTCTCCCAACTGGTCACCGCCGGGCTCGCGTTCTGGCTGTCCACCAAGACGGACGCACCCCTGGGCGCGGTCGGCGGCGCTGTCGGCCTGACGATCGTGGGCAACGTCCTGGACGCGATCACGGCCCTGGGCGACTGGCGCGACGCCCTCCCCGCGCACTGGCAGTTCGCTTGGGCGGACGCGCTCCAGCCGCATCTGGAGTGGAGCGGCATGGCGCAGGGCGCGGGGGTGTCGGTGGGGTACGCGCTGGTGCTGATGGCGCTGGCGTTCCGGGGCTTCGAGAAGAAGGACATCGTGTCGTAGGACGGCGGGCCCGGTTCGGGGTGCGTCGAAAACACGAGAAGGCCCGGACGGGCGCTCCGCTCGGCGGAGCCCCGTCCGGGCCTTTTCCCCGTCAGGCGGCGGCCGCGGCCACGTCCTCGTACAGGAACCCCTGGAGCAGGACGGTCAGCTCGTCGGCCTTCTCGAAGAGGGCGAAGTGGCCGGCGTCCAGCTCGGCGTAGCGGCTGCCCGCGATGGCCTGGTGCAGCCGGCGCGAGTGCTCGACCGGGACGACACGGTCCTGGCTGGCGCCGATGACCAGCGTCGGGACGGTGATCTGCGGCAGCAGCTCGGTGATGTCGGCCTGGAGGTTCAGGGCGATCTGGCGGCCGATGCCCGCCGGGATGCCACCGGCGAGGAGGCCCTCGACGCCCGCGACGCCGAACGCGTTGATCTGGGTGTCCGTCCAGCCGTGCAGCTGGAGGAAGCGGCCGAACGCGTCGTGGTCGAGGCGGTCGAGCCGGTCCCACAGGTCGAAGAAGAGCCGCTGGCGCTCGTCCAGGGCCGACCAGCCGGTCAGCAGCACGAGGCGGCGGACCAGTTCCGGGTGCTTGGCGGCCAGCGCGGCCGAGTTCAGCGCGCCGAGCGACCAGCCGACCAGGTCCACCGGGCCGGTGCCCGCGTCGCGGATCGCCGCGGCGACCTGCTCGACGACCGCGTCGACGGTCAGCGGCTCGCCGTTGTCCTTGGTCTGGCCGCTGCCCGAGTAGTTGGGCGTGATGACCGTGCGCTTGTCGCTGAACTTCTCGACGAGGTGGGCGAAGCCCTCAGCGGCGCCGCCGGTGCCGTGCAGCAGAACGAGGCCGGGGCCTTCGCCGGTGACGAAGTACTCCACCTCGGCGCTGGAAGTCTTAACGGTGGGCATGCGGGCTCCTCTGTGAAATTCCCTCACGGGACGGATCTCGAAAACGGGCGCGGCCCGAAGGCCGTCTGCGCCTGGGCGTAAGTTACCCATGGCTGCATTGCATGTACAAGCATGGAATGGGCGGGGAATTGCCGCTCGGTTACCCGATTACCGGAGGTGGTCGACGGCGGTGGTGGCGGGCACGGTGCCGACCGCGAGGACGTTGCCCTCGCTGATGTAGCCGTCGGGCGCGTCCAGCGGGTGGTCCGGGCCGGCCGGGTCGAGGAAGCGCCGCCACTCCTCGCTCAGCCCGAGCTGCCCGGCCTGCTCCGCGAGCCGGGCGCAGGACAGCCCGTAGAACTCGCGCGCCGGTTCCGACAAGGGCGCGTAGTGCTCGATCACCATCGACTGCTGCCGCACCCCGGTGAGCCCCGCCTCCCGCAGCCACCGGTACAGATCGCGGCTGCGCAGCAGCTGGGCCGCGTACCCGGGGGTCTTCCCGGCCGTGCGGAAGAAGTCGGAGAAGAGGTACGGGTCGGCCGGGCGCGCGGTGATCAGATGGGCGTCGAGGTCCTTGACGGCCACGATCCCGCCGGGTCGCACCACCCGCACCAGCTCCCGCAGCGCGAGCGCCAGCTGCTCGTCGTCCAGGTACTGCACGGTGTTGGCGCACCACACCGCGTCGAACGAGTCGTCCGCGTAAGGGAGTTTCAGCAGATCGCCCTGGCGGACGTCCACCGGGCACGGGGACTTCCAGCGGGCGACGCGCTCGGCGGCGAGCGCCGCGTTCTCCTCGGCCAGGTCGACGGCCGACACCCGGCCCTCGGGCCCGACCAGCTCGGCCAGCCACGGCAGGAACTCGCCCGGGCCGCAGCCCGCGTCGAGCACCCGCCAGGCGCGCTGGATCCGGGCCTGCTCCAGGAGTTCCTGGTACGGGACGGCGCAGGCGCGGAAGTGGGCGTCGACGATGGTGTGGTGGGTGAAGCCGAGCCCGGTCGAGGAGGTGAACCCCCAGGCCTCGTGGTCCCCGGCGGGTCCGTCCGGGAGGCCGCCCGGTCCTTCGGGTCCTGCGCTCAGCATGCGGGTGCTCCGATCTCGTCGAGCAGACCCAGGAGTTCCCGGGTCACGCGGTCCGGTGTCTCCAGGGGCTGGAGGTGCCCGGCGCCCGGCACGGTCACCAGGCGGCCGTGGCGCAGCAGCGCCGCCGTCCGCCGGGACTCCTCGGCCCCGACCAGCTCGTCCTCCTCGCCCGCGATCACCACGGCGGGCAGGTCGGCGGCGCGGAGCGTGTCCGTGGAGTCGGGCCGGTCCGCGATGGCGCGCTGGGCCCAGGCCAGGGCCGCGGGGTCGGCCTTCGCCGCGTCGGCGAGCAGCCGCTCGACGACGTCCGGGCGCCGCGCGCGCGTGGTGGCGCCGACCAGCATCGGGGTCGTCTTCGCGATGAGCTGGGGCCGTACCTCCTCGCTGTGGACCAGCTCCGCGAACCGCAGGCGCTGGGCCCTCGCCTCGGGGGAGTCGGCGGTGGCCCGGGCCGAGAGCAGGGCGAGGCCCGCGGTGCGCCCGGGGTGGCGGCGCAGGAAGGCCAGCGCGGTGTAGGCGCCCATGGAGGAACCGGCGAGCAGCACCGGCCCCGCCCCGAGTTCGTCGAGCGTACGGGCCAGGTCGTCGGCGACCACGTCGAGCGAGGGCGGTTCGTCGCCGAGCGGCACGGCCCCGAAGCCGCGCTGGTCGGAGACGATCACCGGGTGCCCGACGGCCTGGAGCGCACGGCGCTGCGCGTCCCACATCGACGCGTCGAGCGAGAGTGCGTGCAGCAGGACGACGGGGGTCCTGCGGGCCGCGCTCACCGGGAGGCCGCCTCTTCGGCCGCGGTGACGAACTCCCTTACGTGTGCGGGCAGTTCCACTCCGCGCCGCCAGGCCAGGACGACCGGGGCGGGCGGCAGGTCGTGGATCGGGACGATCCGGACGGCGGGCGGGGCGACGTCGGCCAGCGAGGCGAGCGAGATGTGCACCGCCTCGCCCTCGGCGACCAGGGCCATCATCCGGGGGATGCCGGAGACCTGGTGGCGGCGGTCGATCGGGCGTCCGGCCGGGGTGCGCGGCGGGACGACCTCGTCCCACACGTAGTCGGGGAAGACGCCCGGGCGCTGGAAGGTGCTGTAGTCGGCCAGCTCCTCGATGGAGACCGACTCACGCCCGGCCAGCGGGTGGTGGGCGCCCACGACGGCGGCGCGGCCGTCGTGCGCGAGGACGCGGCTGGCCGCCAGGTCCGGCTCGCGCAGCGAGAACTTCACGATCATCACGTCCAGGCCGCCCGTCCGCACCCCGTGGAAGGGGTCGACGACGTCGTACGGGCTGGTGCGCACCTCGGCGTGGCCGGGACCGGCGAGCCGGGCGATCTCGTGGGCGAACTCCACGGAGCCGTGGTAGCCGAGCCGGATGACGGGATCAGGGCCGGTGGTGGGGGACAAGGAGTGCCTCCTCGGTCAGTCCGGCGGCGGCGCGGAGCCGGCCGGGGAGTGTGGGGTCGGTGTCGACGCGCAGGGCGGCGAAATGGTCGGTGAGGCCGGTGAGGCGCGGGACATGACGGATCGTCAGGGTGTCTCCGGGGCGGATCAGCCCGTCCAGGACCGCCTCGGCCAGCAGGTGGTTGAGATGCACCAGCGCGTCGGAGACACGGCAGCCGGACGCGGCGATGTGGAGCTCCCGGTGGACGGGGGGGCGGTCCGGGCGGCGGCCCGCGCGCGGTGGGACCTCGACGACCGTGTCCGCCCGGACGGGCAGCGGGCGCGGGCCGTCGAAGAGCTTCAGGAGCCTGCGCAGCCCGGCCGAGTCCGCCGCCGGGCCGGGCCCCGTCCACGCGGCCGAGCCGTCGTCGGCGAAGTGCGCGAAGGAGAAGCGCTCCCGGAGGTTGTCCGGGTTGCCCGCGAGGAAGACGGTCCGGGTGAACGACCGCCGCCAGGCGGCCGCCTGCTCCGGGCCGAGGCCGAGGGCGAACTCGCAGGTGGCGCGGGCCCAGGAGGCCAGGTCGAAGCGGCCGACGACGACGGCCGCGAGGTGTTCCGGCGCCGCCGCCTCCTCCGCGATCCGGGCCCGGACGGCGATCAGCCCCTCGGCCGAGGTCAGGTCGTGGGCGTCCGCGAGCTCCGGCCGGGCGGCGCGGATCCGGGCCGCGGCGGCCTCGCGCAGCCTCTCCTGGGCCGCCGACTCCTCCCGGCTCACAGGAACACCGCCGACAGCAGGTCATGGCCCGGCACCGGGCCGCGCCTGCCGAGCAGACTCGACGTCAGGCGGTACGGGTCGACGTACACATGGTCCTTCCGGTGGCGGGCGAGCCGCTCGGCCAGGTCGTCCGACGGGTCCGTGTCCGCGGCGGCGGCCAGCAGCCGCTCGGCCCGCTTCAGGCACTGGCGTACGAGAGCGGGGTCGAAGGACTGGGCCTGGCCCGGCCCGAGCGTGGCGATGAAGTACAGCCGCATGCCGAGCCGCACCACCGGCTCGGCGTATCCGGCGCGGGCCGAGGCGAGCAGCGCGCCCGCGTGGTTGTCCTGCCAGCCGCCGTGCCGCGCCGAACGCACCCGGCCGTCGATCGGCACCCGGCCTATCGGGACCCGGCGGACCCGGGGGCCGAGCAGCGCCAGCACGTGCGCCAGCTGCTGGTGGTCGGGGCCCAGCTCGCGGTCGTACAGCAGCACCACCTCGTCGAAGTCCGCGGTGAGCGGCATGAGTTCGCGCAGGGCGCAGGCGAGGTAGTTGGGGCGGCCGTCGGCCGTGACGATCTGGCGCAGCGGCAGCCCGAAGCGGGTGGTGTCGAGGTGGACGGGGCCGCCGACCTCGCGCAGGTCCACGCACAGCCCCAGCGCCGAGAGCCAGGCGATCGTCTCGTCGAGCCCGAGGCCGGGCGGCTGGTGGGCGAGCAGCCCGGGGTCGTGCAGGCCGAGCCCGGCGTAGTGCCCGGACCACAGGCCGAGCACCCGGCGGCTCGCCGGGTGGACCCAGCCGTGCTCGACGGCGTCGGCGTACGGCCGCAGCGCCTCGGCGGGCGCGCGGGTCCCCTCGGCGCGGAAGGCGACGTACAGCTCGCCGATCTCCTCCTCGGAGCACTCGGCGTACTCGCGGTCGCCGTGCGTGCGGTCGAGGAACTCCCAGAACCCCAGGGTCTGTTCGGTCGGGTGGTACGTGGTCTGGCTGGAGCGGAAGGTGACGTCGGCCAGCTCCCGGGTGGCCCGGTACATCACGTCCGTCCACAGCAGCCCCTTGAGGTGACTGGGCGTCAGGGGCTTGGACGGGGTGACGGTGATGGGAGCGAGCAGGACGCGCTCGCGCCGCTCGGCGCGGGCGCGGGCACGCGGGCGCTCCAGGGGAAGCGTGGTCACCCGAGGGCTCCTTCCGCGTCACGGACGAGCCGTACGAGCTCCTCGCGTGCCGGTGCCTGCGGGCGCGCGGGGGCCGGGGCGGCGTCCCGCACCCGGGCGAGGAGCTTCTCGTCGGCCAGGAGTTCGGCGGGTGCGGTCAGACCCATCAGCATGCGGGTGAGGGCGCGCCAGACGGTGGCGTCGGTGCGGGCGGCGTCCGCGAGCGCGGCGGAGGCCGCGGCCGCCCGCCGCCCCTCGATCCGGGCGCGCCAGCGGGCGATCCGCTCGCGGTCGGCCGCCGCCGACTGCTCGTACCAGGGCAGGAACAGCGCCTCGGCCTCCCGCGCCGCCGCCCGGCTCTGGGCCGTGTCCACGGTCGGGTGCGCGGCCAGCAGGTCCGCGAGGCGGAAGGCGTGGGCCAGGGCGAGCGACATCCCGCGCCCGAAGAGCGGATTGGTGACGCAGGCCGCGTCGCCGAGCGGGAAGAGCCCGGGGACCGGGCGCTGCGTCGAAGTGGCCGTGCCGCGCAGGGTGTTGGGCGGGCTGGTGATGGCGTGCACGGGCGAGATCGGCTCGCTCACGCCGTCGGCCAGCCACGCGCCGAGCCCGGGGGTGGCCCGGGCCACGGCGGTGAAACCGGCCGGGGTGAGCAGCCCGTGCAGCGCCCGGTCGCCCGGCAGGGTCGCCAGGGCGATGGAGAACGTGCCGTTGTCGCCGGGGTGCAGCACTCCCGCGTAGTGGGCGAAGATGTCGCCCGCCGCGTTGCCCCGGTTGAGCGGGCCGGGCCGCCCCTCGCCGGTCAGCCGGTAGAAGCGGGTGAAGCCGCTCAGCCCCGACGGGCTCACCCGGTCCTCGGCCACCGGTACCCCGGCGGCGCGCAGCCAGCTCCGGGCGGCGGCCTGCCGCCCGGTGGCGTCGATCACCGCATCGGCCGCGATCCGCTCGCCGCCGTCCGTGCGCACCGCGCGCACCCGCCCGTCGCCCGGGTCGAGTTCGAGCGCGCCGACGGCACGGCCGTGCCGGATCTCCACTCCAGGCAGGGCCGCCACGGCCCGGTACAGCACGAGTTCGAGCGCGGTGCGGCGGCAGCCGAGCGCCACCAGTTCCTCGTCGCCCGGCTCCCGGCCGCCGTCGGAGCCCTGCGGCAGCGCCTCGGTGAGGTCGAGGAGCCGGGCCCCGGCGGCCAGGGCCGCGTCCAGGACGCGGGGCGCCCGCTCGCTCAGGACCTTCACCCCTAGCGAGGTGAGCGTGTGGGAGTGGATGCCCTGCGGGACGGTCGGCCGCGCCCAGCGCCCGGCCGCCTCGGCCACCTCCTCGGCCGGCGGCTCGGCGCCGCGCTCCAGGACCAGTACGCGGTGGCCGATGCCGTGCAGGGCCAGTGCCCCGGCGAGACCGGCGACGCCCGCGCCCGCCACGACGGCTGTCTTGTCCGTGGTCGTCATCTCAGCGCCTTCGTCCATTGACGAAGAACACCCGGCGCTGGTCGCGCTTGGCTCGCGGCGGCACCGGGTCGGGCCAGCGCCCGAAGTCCGCGCCCGGCTCGCCGGGCTGCGGGGCCGACACCGTGAACCCGTACCGGTCGAAGAGCGCCTCCGGCTCGTCCGTACCGAACAGCCAGGGGCAGCCCCAGCCCGCGAACACGTCGAGCAGCGCGCGCATCCGGGGCAGCGTGAGGGCGTCGGAGTTGACGATGTCGGCGGCTATCCGGCTGCCGGGCGCGGAGATCGCGGCGACCCGCTCCAGGATGCGGTGGGTGTCCGGCTCGGGGATGTAGTAGAGCAGCCCCTCCAGGAGCCAGGTCGAGGGCAGCGCGGGGTCGTACCCGGCGGCGGTCAGATCCCGCTCCCAGTCGGGCGAGGTCAGGTCGACGGCGACCGAGCGGAGGTCGGTGCGCGGCTCGACGCCGGTGAGCCGCTCCTTCTTGTACGCGAGGACGGCGGGCCGGTCGACCTCGAACCAGCGGATGTGGCCGGGCCAGTCGAGCCGGTAGGCGCGCGAGTCCATCCCCGCCGGGGCGAGCACGATCTGTGTCATCTCCGGGTCGCGGGCGGCCTCTTGGAGGTAGTCGTCGAAGAACCGGGTGCGGATCGCGTTGTAGTCGGGGGTGCTCGGCACGCTGCGCCGCTCGCCCGGCGGGAACGTGGCGTCCCGCACCTCGGCGAGCAGGGCGGCCCCGATGTCCCCGGCGAGCGCGGCGGCGTACGAGTCCTCGTAGAGCCGGTCCTCGCGCCGCGTCTCGGCGGCGCGCAGGGCCGCGGTGAGCAGGGCGGTGCGCTCGACGGCGTCCAGTGCTGCGGTCATGGGTGGGTGTCTCCTTATTCCGGCGTACGGCCGGTGAGTCGTCGCCACTGCGCCGGGTCCTGGCGGAAGAGGCGGTCCTTGACTTGGGTGGGGCGGATGCCGCCGGCGACGCTCTCCTGCCAGTCGCGCGCGAACGCGTCGGCGGGCAGCCGCAGCGCCGTGGGCGCACCGAGCCGCCGCTCGGCGCGGGCCCGCCGGTAGCCCGGGGACTCGTCCCCGAGGGCCCGGTCGAGGCGGCCCAGGAACCGGTCGGTCTCGTCGTCGGTCCAGGGGGTGTGGGGCGCGAGCGCGAACTCGTACGCCGGTGTGCCGCGCCCGTCCCGGCGCACCCGGCAGGCGGTGTTGCGCAGTTCGAGGCCGCCTCCGGCGAGCGCGGTGGTGAGCGCGCGCAGGACGTGGGCGTCGCGCAGTCGCTCTCCGGCGGTGTTGGAGAG
>NZ_BMTS01000011.1:46390-327313 GCF_014649795.1 Streptomyces melanogenes | reverse complement strand
TAGGGAAACGCCCGGTTACATTCCGAACCCGGAAGCTAAGCCTTTCAGCGCCGATGGTACTGCAGGGGGGACCCTGTGGGAGAGTAGGACACCGCCGAACAAATATTCAACGCGGGTTCCCGAGCTTCGGCTCGGGGACCCGCGTTTTTTTATGCCCGATCACCTGTTGTTCACGTCGTGCGAGCACCATGCCCAGCTATGGGGATCATCGGAAAGCTGGAGTCGGCCGGCTTCGCGGCCGGGGACGAAGTGATCGTGCCGGCGTACGACGACGGTGCGGTGGCCCGGGCCGTCGCCGCGGCCGGAGCCCTGCCGGTGTTCGCCGACATAGACCCGGACACGTACTGCCTGGGGGTCGGGAGCATCGAGGCCGTCGTGACCTCGCGGACCGTGGGGCTCGTCCTCGTCCACCGCTTCGGGCACCCGGCCGACGCCGGGCAGTTCAGGCAACTCGCCGACCGGCTCGGGCTGTTGCTGGTGGAGAAGGACGAGGACGACGGCGCGGGCGGCGACGTCGTGCAACGCCGGGAGCGGGCCGGGTACTTGGACCGGCGGCTCGTCGGCGTACGGACACCCGTACCGGCCGCCGGGCACGGGTACCAGCGCTATGTCGTACGGGTGCCCGGGAACGGGCGGCCCGACCGGGACGCGTTCGCGCGGCTGCTGCGGCGGCGCGGGGTCGAGTGCGAGGTGCCCGTGGTCACGCCCGTACACCGGACTCGGGAGTTCAGGCGGGTCGGGTGTGTGCTGCCGCAGACCGAGCGGGCCGTGGACGAGACGCTCGCGCTGCCCCGCCTCGACGGGCTTTCCGACGCGGGCGTACGGAAGTTGGTCTCGGTCTGCAACGCGCTCGGGGGGCTGCTTCAGCCCGCGTGACGGGGGCACTGGGAAGGGCGCCGGAGGAACGGGCGAGCGTGGTTCGGACCACCGTCTGATTCAGGGTATGCTTTATCTCGTTGGTGAAGGGGAAACCCCGAAACAACAACCGGCCCCTATAGCTCAGTCGGTAGAGCGTCTCCATGGTAAGGAGAAGGTCTGCGGTTCGATTCCGCATGGGGGCTCAGAAGCAAGATGAAAGGCCCCGCCCAATTGGGCGGGGCCTTTCGCGTTTCTACGGCCACCGGGCTTCCGGTGGTCTTCGGCCCCGTCGGGGCCCCGGACGCCCGGCCCGCTTACCGCCGGGGCTGTTCCGGGATGCGCATCGACAGGATCGCCATGTCGTCGGACGCGGGCTCGGCGGCGAAGCGTTCCACCGCGCGCAGGACGCGGGCCGCAACGGCGCCGGCGGTCAGGCCCGTACACGTGGCGAGGACGTCGGTCAGACCGTCGTCTCCCAGCATCCGGGTACCCTCGCGGCGCTCGGTGATGCCATCGGTCACACAGAGCAGGACGTCGCCCGGGTCCAGGGTGATCGCCTGCTCGTACAGCTCAAGGTCCTCCATGACGCCGAGCAGCGGCTGGGGTTCGGCGGCGGGTTCGACCGTGCCGTCCTGGCGCAGGCGCAGCGGGAGCGGATGGCCCGCGCACACGACCTTCAGCACCGCGCTGCCGTCCTCCTGCGGCCACAACTCGCCGTACAGGAGCGTCAGGAAGCGGCTGCGGGCGCCCTCGTCGAGGATCGCGGCGTTGAGCCGCTCCAGGACCGCGGGGCCGCCGAAGCCCTCGCGGGCCAGGAGGCGCAGGGCGTGGCGGGCCAGGCCGGTGACGGCCGCCGCCTCGGGGCCGGTGCCGCAGACGTCGCCGATGGCGAAGCCGTACGCGCCGTCGCGGATCGGGAAGAGGTCGTAGAAGTCGCCGCCGACCTCGTTGCCCTCGCCGGCCGCGCGGTAGATGACCTCGACCTCGACGCCGGGGATCTGCGGCAGGCCCGGCGGCAGGAGGCTGCGCTGGAGGGAGCGACTGATGGCCATGCGCTCCGAGTAGAGGCGGGCGTTGTCGAGGGCGAGCGCGGCCCGGCGCGAGAGGTCTTCGGCCAGCTCCAGGATCTCCTGGCGGAAGTGGTCGTCGGAGGGCTTGCCGAGGGTCAGCATGCCGATGACGCGGTTGCGGGCGACCAGGGGCAGGACGACCGTTTCGCCGCCGACCGCGGCGGCCGTGGACAAGGTGGTGCCGAGGCCGCTGCCCAGGTACGGGCTGGTGCCGCGGCCGAGGTCGCGCATGGAGGTGCGCAGCGCGGCCTGGTGGGCCGCCTCGCCGGGGGCGGTCCAGACGCGGGCGCCCGGGGTGGGGACCGGCTCCGGCGGGTCGATCTTGGAGAGGAGCGCCTTGAGGCCGTCGATGCGCTCCTCGTCCTCGTGGAGGACGTAGGACAGGTACGGATCCGAGGCCTGGTCCGCGATCGTGTAGACGGCGCACCAGGTGGCGAGGGTGGGGACGGTCATCTGTGCCATCAGGGCCAACGTCTGGTCCCGGTCCAGGGTTCCCGCGAGCAGGTCCGAGGCTTCCACGAGGAAGCTCAGCGATCCTCGGCGCAGCCGTTCGAGCTCGCCCAGGCGGGCCGACTCGACGGCGAGCGCGATGCGGTCGGCGGCGAACTGGAGGCGCAACGCTTCTTCGTTGGAGTAGCGCCCGGCCGATTCGGCGGCGACGCCGAGGGAGCCGGTGAGACGGCCCTCGACCTTGAGCGGGACGGTGACGACCGAGCGCATGCCGGAGCCGCCGAGGATCGGGACGGCGCCGGGGAGGGCCGCGACGTCCTCGTGGACGGCGGGCATCCTGGCCGAGCCGTAGCGGCCGGTGCCCGCTTCGACGGGCACGCGCGCGAAGCGCTGGCGGGCGGAGGGGAGGCCGGTGGTGGCCCGGACCTCCAGTTCGGTCTCGTCGTCGGTGGCCAGCAGCAGGAACGCGGCGTCGCCGTCGAGCATGTCGCGGGCGCGCTCCACGGTCCGCTGGAGCAGTCCGTCCAGGTCGTCGGGGGCGGGGGAGCCGATGAAGACCTCGAAGGGGTCGACGTTGCGGCTCTCGCCCATGGACGCCGGGTCGGCGGGGGCCCGCACGGGGGTCTGCAGGACGGCCCGCTCGTCGTCGCGGACCAGCAGGCAGACGGTGGACGGCTCGCCATTGGTGTCGCGTACCCGAAGATGTGACGCGTACACGGGCAGGACGCGGCCGTCGGCGCCGCGGATGCCGTAGCTGCCCTCCCAGCGCGAGAGTTGCAGGGCCTCGACGATTCCGGTGGAGGTGCCGGGGGTGTGCGGCCAGGCCGCGAAGTCGGTGAGCGGCTTGCCGGTGACCTTCTCGGCCGGGTAGCCGAACAGCTCCTCGGCGTCCTCGTTCCAGGCGCGGACGGCGCCGGTGCGGTCGATCTGGATGACCGCGACGCGGACCCGGCCGTCGGTGACGGGCAGCAGCTCCACGGGCAGGGCCGGTCCGGCCGAGCGGGTGCCCACCCGGCGGGCGGGGAGGTCGAGTTGGAACCAGACGTGCTTGCGGGTCGGGGTGTACTCGACGCCCCAGCGGGAGGCGATGGCGGCGCACAGCAGCAGGCCGCGGCCGTTCTCGCGGTCGGGGCTCGCGACCTCGGCGGGGGAGGCGTGGAGCGGAACCTCCCGTTCGGGGTAGTGGTCGGCGACCTCGACGCGGACACCGTCCTCGGAGCGCAGGCACAGTACGTCCGCGGCGGTGCCCGCGTGGACGACCGCGTTGGTGACGAGCTCACTGGTGAGGACGACGGCGTCGTCGACGACGTCCGCGTACCCCCAGCCCTGGAGGGTGTCGCGGACGAAGGCGCGGGCGGTCGCCACGGACCGCCCGACGGGTTCGAAGCTGGCTTCCGCCCGCGCGGTGATCACAGAACTCCTCGTACGCGTCTCGACGCCCGGTTTCCCCTGCCGGGGACCGGGAAGGTGCCCCCCGGGAATCAACACTCCCATGTGTGGCCCGCCCCCTCCGGTGTCCCGTGGTCGTCCTTGTGGCGCCCGCTGCACCCCGGGCTCAAGAGGAGCAGGGGGCGCTCCCGCCTTCGGACGGACCGGGGCGGTTGGACAGCCGGAAGCCAGGTTACTTACCTTCACTGTCCTAGCGGATGCCGGTCACCAGTGTTTCCGTCCTCCGAGGGCGGGGACGGTATGCGAAGCTGCCGAACTGTTATGGCCGGGTTCGGCCATGGTGAAACACTGGGAAGGCTTCGAAGAAAGCCCGACGAGGGCGGTCGACCCCTGCGGGAGGGACACGGTGGAGTCTGGCGTGGCGGCGCGTGGCAAGAGCACGCGCGCGAAGGGCGGACGGTCCCGCGGCAAGGGGACGACGGAGGTGGACACCGCTGCGCTGCAGCGGCTGCTCGCCGCACTGGCCTCGATGCGGGACGGCAACTTCCGCAAGCGGCTGACCGTCTCCGGGGACGGGGTGATGGCCGAGATCGCCGCCGTGTTCAACGAGGTCGCCGACCGCAATCTCCATCTGACCGGTGAGATCGCCCGGGTACGGCGGATGGTGGGGCGCGAGGGGAAGCTGACCGAGCGGCTGGAGAACGGGGCCTGTGAGGGCTCCTGGGCGGCCGCCATCGACGCCTCCAACGCCCTGGTGGACGATCTGGCCAGGCCGGTCTCCGAGGTCAGCAGGGTGCTGTCGGCGGTCGCCGAGGGCGATCTGGAACAGCGCATGGACCTGCGCTCGCACGGGGTGGACAACGCCGAGCGGCCGCTGCGCGGCGAGTTCCTCAAGGTGGGGCGGACCGTCAACAACCTGGTCGACCAGCTGTCGGCGTTCACCGACGAGGTGACGAGGGTCGCACTGGAGGTCGGTACCGAGGGCAAGCTCGGCGGCCAGGCACAGGTGCGTGGAATGTCCGGTTCGTGGAAGGACCTCACGGATTCGGTGAACACCATGGCGTACCGGCTGACCGCCCAGGTACGTGACATCGCTCTCGTGACGACGGCGGTCGCCAAGGGCGATCTGTCGCGCAAGGTGACCGTGCACGTCGCCGGCGAGATGCTCCAGCTGAAGAACACCGTCAACACGATGGTCGACCAGCTCTCCTCGTTCTCCTCCGAGGTGACGAGGGTCGCGCGCGAGGTGGGCACCGAGGGCGAGCTGGGCGGTCAGGCGCAGGTGCCCGGTGTGGCGGGTGTGTGGAAGGACCTGACGGATTCCGTCAATCTGATGGCGGGCAACCTCACCGCCCAGGTGCGCGGGATCGCCCAGGTGACGACGGCGGTCGCCAACGGCGACCTGTCGCAGAAGGTGACCGTCAACGCGCGCGGAGAGGTCGCCCAGCTCGCCGAGACCATCAACCAGATGACCGAGACGCTGCGGACGTTCGCCGACGAGGTGACCCGGGTCGCCAACGAGGTCGGCGCCGAGGGCCTGCTGGGCGGGCAGGCGCAGGTGCCGGGAGCGGCGGGCACGTGGAAGGACCTGACCGACTCGGTCAACACGGTCTTCCGCAATCTGACCACGCAGGTACGCGACATCGCGCAGGTGACCACGGCGGTCGCCAACGGCGACATGACCCAGAAGGTCACGGTCGACGTCGCGGGCGAGATGCTGGAGCTGAAGAACACCGTCAACACGATGGTGGACCAGCTCCAGTCGTTCGGTTCCGAGGTGACCCGGGTGGCCCGGGAGGTCGGTGTCGAGGGGCGCCTGGGCGGGCAGGCCGAGGTGCCGGGCGCGGCCGGCACCTGGAAGGACCTGACGGACTCCGTCAACAACGCGTTCCGCAACCTCACCGGTCAGGTGCGCAACATCGCTCAGGTGACGACGGCGGTCGCCAACGGCGACCTGTCGCAGAAGGTCACGGTGGACGTCTCCGGCGAGATGCTGGAGCTGAAGAACACCGTCAACACGATGGTCGATCAGCTGGCGTCGTTCTCCGCCCAGTTGACGCGGATGGCGCAGGACGTGGGCACGGAGGGCCGGCTCGGCGGCCAGGCGCGGGTGGACGGCGTCCTGGGCACCTGGAAGGAACTCACGGACTCCGTCAACTTCATGGCGGGCAACCTCACCTCGCAGGTGCGCCAGATCGCCCAGGTGACCACGGCGGTGGCGCGCGGCGACCTGTCGCAGAAGATCGACGTGGACGCGCGCGGCGAGATCCTGGAGCTGAAGAACACCATCAACAACATGGTCGACCAGCTGTCCGGCTTCGCCGAGCAGGTCACCAGGGTCGCGCGCGAGGTGGGCACCGACGGCCGCCTCGGCGGTCAGGCGCAGGTGCCGGGCGTGGCCGGGGTGTGGCGCGATCTGACCGACTCGGTGAACGGCATGGCCGGCAACCTCACCGCCCAGGTCCGCAACATCGCCCAGGTCGCCACGGCGGTGGCGCGCGGCGACCTGTCGCAGAAGATCGACGTGGACGCGCGCGGCGAGATCCAGGAGCTCAAGAACGTCCTGAACACGATGGTCGACCAGCTCTCGAACTTCGCGGAGCAGGTGACCCGGGTGGCCCGCGAGGTGGGCACCGAGGGCATCCTGGGCGGCCAGGCCGAGGTGCAGGGCGTCTCGGGCACCTGGAAGGACCTCACCCAGTCCGTCAACTTCATGGCCAACAACCTGACGTTCCAGGTGCGCAACATCGCCGAGGTGACGACGGCGGTCGCCAAGGGCGACCTCTCGAAGAAGATCACCGTCGACGCCAAGGGCGAGATCCTGGAGCTGGTGACGACCGTCAACACGATGGTCGACCAGCTCTCCAACTTCGCCGACGAGGTGACCCGGGTCGCGCGCGAGGTGGGCACCGAGGGCATCCTCGGCGGCCAGGCCCGGGTGCGCGGGGTCACCGGCATCTGGAAGGACCTCAGCGACAACGTCAACCTGATGGCCGCGAACCTCACCTACCAGGTGCGCAACATCGCCCGGGTCTCCACGGCCGTCGCCAACGGCGACCTCACCAAGAAGGTGACCGTCGAGGCGCGCGGCGAGGTCGCGGACCTCGCCGACACCGTCAACACCATGGTGACGACCCTGTCGTCCTTCGCCGACCAGGTCACCCGGGTCGCGCGCGAGGTGGGCACCGACGGCATCCTCGGCGGCCAGGCCCGCGTCCCCGGCGTCTCCGGTACGTGGAAGGACCTCACCGAGTCGGTGAACTCCATGGCCGACAACCTCACCGGCCAGGTGCGCCAGATCGCCACCGTCACCACCGCCATCGCCAAGGGCGACCTCACCAAGAAGATCGACATCGATGCGCGCGGCGAGATCCAGGAGCTGAAGAACACCATCAACACGATGGTCGACCAGCTCTCCTCGTTCGCCGTGGAGGTCACCCGGGTCGCCCGCGAGGTGGGCACCGAGGGCCAGCTCGGCGGCCACGCGCGCGTACGCGACGTCGACGGCACCTGGCGCGACCTCACCGAGTCCGTGAACGAGATGGCCGGGAACCTGACCCGGCAGGTGCGCGCCATCGCGGCCGTCGCCACCGCGGTGACCCGCGGCGACCTCAACCTGAAGATCGACGTGGACGCGGCGGGCGAGATCCAGGCCCTCCAGGACAACATCAACACGATGATCGCCAACCTGCGCGACACCACGGTCGCCAACAAGGAGCAGGACTGGCTCAAGGGCAACCTCGCCCGCATCTCCGGCCTGATGCAGGGCCGCCGCGACCTGGACGACGTCGCCTCCCTGATCATGACCGAGCTGACACCGGTGGTCTCGGCCCAGCACGGCGCGTTCTTCCTCGCGCTGCCGACCGGCGGCTCCACCGAGGTCGGCGGGGACGAGGACAGCCCGTACGAGCTGAAGATGCGCGGGAGTTACGGGTACTCGGCGGGCTCGATGCCCACCTCGTTCCGGCCCGGCGAGACGCTGATCGGCACGGCGGCGGAGGAGAAGCGCACGATCCTGGTGGAGAACGTGCCGCCGGGCTATCTGAAGATCTCCTCCGGTCTCGGGGAGGCGCCGCCCGCGCACGTGATCGTGCTGCCGGTGCTCTTCGAGGGCAAGGTCCTCGGGGTGATCGAGCTGGCGTCGTTCCAGCCGTTCACCCACATCCAGAAGGACTTCCTCAACCAGATCGCGGAGATGATCGCGACCAGCGTCAACACGATCAGCGTCAACTCCAAGACCGAGGTGCTGCTCAAGCAGTCGCAGGAGCTCACCGAGCAGCTGCGCGAGCGGTCGGCGGAGCTGGAGAACCGGCAGAAGGCCCTGCAGGAGTCCAACGCGGAGCTGGAGGAGAAGGCCGAGCTGCTCGCCCAGCAGAACCGTGACATCGAGGTGAAGAACACCGAGATCGAGGAGGCCCGCCAGGTCCTGGAGGAGCGCGCCGAACAGCTCGCGGTCTCCATGCGCTACAAGTCCGAGTTCCTGGCGAACATGTCGCACGAGCTGCGCACGCCCCTCAACTCGCTGCTGATCCTCGCCAAGTTGCTCGCCGACAACGCGGAGGGCAACCTCTCGCCGAAGCAGGTCGAGTTCGCCGAAACGATCCATGGTGCGGGTTCGGACCTGCTCCAGCTCATCAACGACATCCTCGACCTGTCCAAGGTCGAGGCGGGCAAGATGGACGTCAGCCCGACCCGGATCGCCCTGGTGCAGCTCGTCGACTACGTGGAGGCGACGTTCCGCCCGCTCACCGCGGAGAAGGGGCTCGACTTCTCCGTACGGGTCTCGCCGGAGCTTCCGGCGACGCTGCACACCGATGAGCAGCGGCTGCTCCAGGTGCTGCGCAACCTGCTGTCGAACGCGGTGAAGTTCACCGACAGCGGCGCCGTCGAACTGGTCATCAGGCCCGCCCACGCCGACGTCCCGCACGCGATCCGCGAACAGCTCCTGGAGGCGGGCTCGCTGCGCGACGCGGACGCCGATCTGATCGCGTTCTCGGTCACCGACACCGGCATCGGCATCGCGGCCAGCAAGATGCGGGTCATCTTCGAGGCGTTCAAGCAGGCCGACGGCACGACCAGCCGCAAGTACGGCGGCACGGGCCTGGGCCTGTCCATCAGCCGCGAGATCGCCCGGCTGCTCGGCGGCGAGATCCACGCGGCGAGCGAGCCCGGCCGCGGCTCCACCTTCACGCTGTATCTGCCGCTGCACCCCAGCGAGTTGCCGCCGCAGGGCTACCCGCAGCTGCCGCCCGGCGGCGACGCGGCCGCCGAGGGGGCCCCGGCCGACGGCGCCCGGCAGGACCTCGTCCCGCACGAGACGGCGGCGCTCGCGCCGGGCGAGAGCCAGCCGGGAGCGGCCGGGCTGTTCCGGCGCCGCCGCAAGGCGCTCTCCGCGGAGCCCGCGCCGACGCTGCCCGGGCAGCCGGGGGAGGCGCAGCAGGAGTCCTGGGCCGCCCAGGAGCCGGAGCGCGCGCCCTCGCGCACCTTCCACTTCGGGGGCGAGAAGGTCCTGATCGTCGACGACGACGTACGGAACGTCTTCGCGCTCACCAGCGTCCTGGAGCAGCACGGCCTGTCGGTGCTGTACGCGGAGAACGGCCGCGAGGGGATCGAGGTCCTGGAACAGCACGAGGACACGGCCGTCGTGCTGATGGACATCATGATGCCGGAGATGGACGGGTACGCCACGACGTCGGCGATCCGCCGGATGCCGCAGTTCGCGGGGCTGCCCATCATCGCGCTCACCGCCAAGGCGATGAAGGGCGACCGGGAGAAGGCCATCGAGTCCGGCGCGTCCGACTACGTCACCAAGCCGGTCGATCCCGACCATCTGCTCTCGGTGATGGAGCAGTGGATGCGCGGGAAGTGATCGACGGGCGTGCGGTTCACCGCGAGTTGCTGACTGACTGTGGCCGAAGGCGTGTGAGACGGCGGTATTCGGGGAACCTTCTGGTCTCCCACTACGTTTCTGCTACGTGCACAGTGACATCGCGGTGACAGGGTGTGGCGACAGGCGGGGTGCGGCTACCATGACCGGCACAAGGACGGGCGGCGCAAGGGAGTCGTCCCCTGGGGCGGCGCCCGGTGCACTGCCGGGGCGAGGAGGACGGGCCATGGTGCAGAAGGCCAAGATCCTCCTGGTCGATGACCGGCCGGAGAATCTGCTGGCGCTGGAGGCCATCCTCTCTGCGCTCGATCAGACACTGGTGCGGGCATCGTCAGGGGAGGAAGCGCTCAAAGCACTGCTGACGGACGATTTCGCAGTCATCCTGCTGGACGTCCAGATGCCGGGCATGGACGGTTTCGAGACCGCCGCGCACATCAAGCGGCGGGAGCGGACCCGGGACATCCCGATCATCTTCCTCACGGCCATCAACCACGGCCCGCACCACACCTTCCGGGGGTACGCGGCGGGGGCCGTCGACTACATCTCGAAGCCCTTCGACCCCTGGGTGCTGCGCGCCAAGGTGTCGGTGTTCGTCGAGCTCTACATGAAGAACTGTCAGCTGCGCGAGCAGGCGGCGCTGCTGCGGCTCCAGCTGGAGGGCGGCGGTCAGACGGCCGGCGACCCCAAGGAGCCGGCGGGCCTGCTCGCCGAACTCTCCGCGCGGCTCGCGGCGGTCGAGGAACAGGCCGAGGCGCTCTCCAAACAGCTCGACGACGAGTCGGCGGACGCGGCCGCGGTGGCCACCGCCGCCCATCTGGAGCGCAAACTCACCGGTCTGCGGCGGGCTCTTGACGCCCTGGAGCCGGGCGCGGGCAGCGGCACGGCGCCTCTGCCCTCGCAGAACTGAGCGGCACTCACCGGCCACTGGGCGGCGCGGAACCGAGCGGCCCGGAGGGGCCTGGCGCTGATGACGCGTCAGCCCTCTTTGTGCGTACGTGAGTATCGTCTTTCGGTACGACACGAACGGGTGAAGCACCGGCCGTCGTGTCGACCGCCGCCCGCCCCGGTAACCTCAGCACCATGGCCTCACGTACGTCCGGCAAGGGTTCCCAGGGCACGGCGGGCACCGCGAAGCGCACCGGCCGTACCGCGGCTCCCGCCAAGAAGGCGGCCGCGCCCGCCAAGAAGGCGCCCGCGAAGAAGGCTGCCGCGCCCGCGAAGAAAGCTCCCGCCAAAAAGGCCCCCGCCAAAAAGGCCCCCGCCAAGAAGGCGGCGGCCGCCAAGCCCGCGCCCAAGCCGGCGCCTTCGCCCACCGGGGGCGTGTACCGGCTCGCGCGCGCCGTCTGGCTCGGCGCGGCCCACGGCGTCGGGGCGATGTTCCGCGGCATAGGGCGCGGTGCCAAGGGCCTGGACCCGGCCCACCGCAAGGACGGGCTCGCCCTGCTGCTGCTCGGTGTCGCACTGATCGTCGCCGCGGGCACCTGGTCGAATCTGCGCGGCCCGGTCGGCGACCTCGTCGAGATGCTGGTGACCGGCGCGTTCGGTCGGCTCGACCTGCTGGTGCCTTTGCTGCTCGGCGCGATCGCCATCCGCCTCATCCTCTACCCGGAGAAGCCCGAGGCCAACGGCCGGATCGTGATCGGCCTCTCCGCCCTGGTGCTCGGCGTGCTCGGCCAGGTCCACATCGCCTGCGGCTCGCCGGGCCGCGACGACGGCACCAGCGCGATGCAGGACGCGGGCGGCCTGATCGGCTGGGGCGCCTCCAAGCCGCTCGAATTCCTGATGGGCGACGTCCTGGCGGTGCCGATGCTGGTGCTGCTGACCGTCTTCGGGCTGCTCGTGGTCACCGCGACGCCCGTCAACGCCATCCCGCAGCGGCTGCGGGCTCTGGGCGCGCGCCTGGGCATCGTCGAGCCGCTGCCGGGGGAGCCGGGCGAGGACGAGTTCTACGACGACGACTGGCGCGATGAGGAGCCCGTGCCGCGCGCCCGGCGCACGCCGGGGCGCCGCGTCGTCCCGGTCGACGAGTACGCCCCGGACGAGGCCGAGCAGGCGGAGCTCTCGCAGCGCCGCAAGCCCCGGCGCGCTTCGGTGCAACCGGCGTTCGACCTGCCGATGGACCCGGTCGACGTGGCCGCCGCCGCGGCCGCCGCACTCGACGGCGCCGTACTGAACGGCCTGCCGCCGTCCCCGATCGTCGCCGACCTCACGCAGGGCGTCTCCGTCGAGCGCGAGCGCGGGAGCGGGAACACCACCCCGGTCCCCACGGCCCGCGGCGAGGCGGCGGCCAAGGCCGAGGCGCAGCCCGCCAAGGCCGACCTCGCCAAGCCGGCGCCCAAGGCGACCCCGGGCGCCCCCGCCGTCGTACCGGACCTCACCAAGGCGGCGCCGGAGCACTCCGAGATGCCCACGCGCGCCGAGCAGCTCCAGCTCGCGGGTGACATCACCTACGCGCTGCCCTCGCTCGACCTGCTGGAGCGGGGCGGCCCGGGCAAGACGCGCAGCGCCGCCAACGACGCCATAGTGGCCTCGCTGCAGAACGTCTTCACGGAGTTCAAGGTCGACGCGGCCGTCACCGGCTTCACCCGGGGCCCGACGGTCACCCGGTACGAGGTGGAGCTGGGCCCGGCCGTCAAGGTCGAGCGGATCACCGCGCTGACCAAGAACATCGCGTACGCGGTGGCCAGCCCGGACGTGCGGATCATCTCGCCGATCCCCGGCAAGTCGGCGGTCGGCATCGAGATCCCCAACACCGACCGCGAGATGGTCAACCTCGGCGACGTGCTGCGCCTGGCGGACGCGGCCGAGGACGACCATCCGATGCTCGTCGCGCTCGGCAAGGACGTCGAGGGCGGCTATGTGATGGCCAACCTGGCGAAGATGCCGCACGTCCTGGTGGCCGGTGCGACCGGCTCCGGCAAGTCGTCCTGCATCAACTGCCTGATCACCTCGGTCATGGTGCGGGCGACGCCGGAGGACGTACGGATGGTGCTCGTCGACCCCAAGCGGGTCGAACTCACCGCGTACGAGGGCATTCCGCATCTGATCACGCCGATCATCACCAACCCCAAGCGAGCCGCCGAGGCGCTCCAGTGGGTCGTGCGCGAGATGGACCTGCGCTACGACGACCTGGCGGCGTTCGGTTTCCGCCATATCGACGACTTCAACGAGGCGATCCGCAACGGCAAGGTCAAGCTGCCCGAGGGCAGCGAGCGGGAGCTCACCCCGTACCCGTATCTGCTGGTGATCGTCGACGAGCTCGCGGACCTGATGATGGTCGCGCCGCGTGACGTCGAGGACGCCATCGTGCGCATCACCCAGCTCGCCCGCGCCGCCGGCATCCATCTGGTGCTCGCCACCCAGCGGCCGTCCGTCGACGTCGTGACCGGTCTGATCAAGGCGAACGTGCCGTCCAGGCTCGCCTTCGCGACCTCCTCGCTCGCCGACAGCCGCGTCATCCTCGACCAGCCCGGCGCCGAGAAGCTCATCGGAAAGGGTGACGGACTGTTCCTGCCGATGGGCGCGAACAAGCCGACCCGCCTCCAGGGCGCGTTCGTCACCGAGGACGAGATCGGCGCGATCGTCCAGCACTGCAAGGACCAGATGGCGCCGGTCTTCCGCGAGGACGTCACCGTCGGCCAGAAGCAGAAGAAGGAGATCGACGAGGAGATCGGCGACGACCTCGACCTGCTCTGCCAGGCCGCCGAGCTGGTCGTCTCCACCCAGTTCGGCTCGACGTCCATGCTTCAGCGCAAGCTGCGGGTCGGCTTCGCCAAGGCGGGCCGGCTGATGGACCTGATGGAGTCGCGCGGGATCGTGGGCCCCAGCGAGGGCTCCAAGGCGCGTGACGTCCTGGTCAAGCCGGACGAACTCGACGGTGTGCTGGCGGTGATCCGCGGGGAGGCTCCCTGAAGGCCCGGGGCGGGCCCCAGGGGGTCGCTCCCGCGGCTGAATGGAGCACAGGGGCAGGGGCGTGGGGCAACCGTTTTCCCCGGCTGTACGTCCAGTTGAGGGAAGACCAGGAACATGTCCCCCTCCTGACCCGTTAGGAGGAAGGGAGGAGGCCATTCCGATGGCGTACAAACTCCACCCTCCCGGTTGCCCCACCCTTTCGTACCCCCCCTAGACTGAACACCCAGCAGGTGGCTCACGCTCGAAAGGCGCCCCCGTGTCCATCGGCAACTCCCCCGAAGACGACCGGCCTTCCCTCGGCGACGACGACCGGCCCTCCTTTGCTGACGACGACCGGCCGACGATCGGCCACGCCCTCAAGCAGGCCCGTATCGCGGCAGGACTGACCGTCGACGAGGTCAGTTCGATCACGCGGGTGCGCATCCCGATCGTGCACGGCCTGGAGGAGGACGACTTCTCCAAGTGCGGCGGCGATGTGTACGCGCGCGGGCACATCCGCACGGTCGCGCGTGCCGTGCGCCTCGATCCCGAACCGCTGGTGGCGCAGTACGACGCGGACCACGGCGGCCGCCCCGCGCCCACACCCGCCGCGCCCATGTTCGAGGCCGAGCGGATCAGGCCCGAGCGGCGCCGCCCGAACTGGACCGCGGCCATGGTCGCCGCGATCGTGGTGGTCGTCGGCTTCGTCGGCTTCACCATGTTCAGCGGCAGCGGCGACTCCAAGGGCAAGAGCGCCCAGGTCGCCGAGGGCCCGACCCAGACGCAGCAGCAGAGTCCCAGCCCCAAGCCTGCCCCGAGCCTGCCCGCCGCGCCCAAGCCGCCCGCCCCCTCCGACAGCGCCATCGCCGCGGCCCCGCAGGACAAGGTCACCGTCAAGCTCAGCGCCATCTCCGACAAGAGCTGGATCTCCGCCAAGGCGCACAACGGCCAGGTGCTCTACGACGGCCTCCTGGAGAAGGGCGAGTCCAAGACCTTCGTCGACGGCGAGAAGATCGATCTGATCCTCGGCAACGCCGGGGCGATCGAGCTCTACGTCAACGGCAAGAAGGTCGAGGACCAGTTCGGTGACGGCCAGGTCGAGCGGCTGACCTACACCAAGGGCGACCCGGTCGTCGGCTGACCGGCACCGCCCCGTCCCGGCCGCGCGAGGCCCCCGGTTCCTTGATCAACCCTCGGGGCGGGGACGCGGGCCGGGACAAAGTAGTCTTGAGTCCATGCCCGAACGCCGTACCGTCGCCCTTGTCACTCTCGGCTGCGCCCGTAACGAGGTGGACTCGGAGGAGCTTGCAGGCCGCTTGGCAGCGGACGGCTGGGAGCTCGTCGAGGACGCCACGGACGCCGATGTCGCCGTCGTCAACACCTGTGGGTTCGTCGAAGCCGCCAAGAAGGACTCCGTCGACGCCCTCCTCGAAGCCAACGATCTCAAGGACCACGGCCGCACCCAGGCCGTGGTCGCCGTCGGCTGCATGGCCGAGCGGTACGGCAAGGAGCTCGCCGACGCGCTCCCCGAGGCCGACGGCGTGCTCGGCTTCGACGACTACGCCGACATCTCCAACCGCCTCCAGACCATCCTCAACGGTGGCAGCGTGGAGGCGCACACCCCGCGCGACCGGCGCAAGCTGCTGCCGCTGAGCCCCGTCGAGCGCCAGGGCGCCGACGTGGCGCTGCCCGGCCACGCCCAGGAGGCGCCGGAGAGCGCCCCCGAGGACCTGCCCGAGGGCGTCGCGCCCGCCTCCGGCCCGCGCGCCCCGCTCCGCCGCCGTCTGGACACCAGCCCGGTCGCCTCGGTGAAGCTGGCCTCCGGCTGCGACCGCCGCTGCTCGTTCTGCGCCATCCCGTCCTTCCGCGGCTCCTTCATCTCGCGCCGCCCCTCGGACGTCCTGGGCGAGACGCGCTGGCTGGCCGAGCAGGGCGTCAAGGAGGTCATGCTGGTCTCCGAGAACAACACCTCGTACGGCAAGGACCTCGGCGACATCCGCCTCCTGGAGACGCTGCTGCCGGAGCTCGCGGCCGTCGACGGCATCGAGCGCGTACGCGTCAGCTACCTCCAGCCCGCCGAGATGCGGCCGGGCCTGATCGACGTGCTGACCTCGACCGACAAGGTCGTCCCGTACTTCGACCTGTCCTTCCAGCACTCCGCCCCCGGCGTGCTGCGGGCCATGCGGCGCTTCGGCGACACCGAGCGGTTCCTTGAGCTCCTGGAGACGATCCGCGCCAAGGCCCCGCTGGCCGGTGTGCGCTCCAACTTCATCGTCGGCTTCCCCGGTGAGACCGAGGCCGACTTCCAGGAGCTGGAACGCTTCCTCACCAGCGCCCGGCTCGACGCCATCGGCGTCTTCGGCTACTCCGACGAGGAGGGCACCGAGGCCGTCACGTACGAGAACAAGCTGGACGCCGAGGTGATCGCGGAGCGCCTGGAGCACCTGTCGCGGCTCGCCGAGGAGCTGACCGCCCAGCGCGCCGAGGAGCGCGTCGGCGACACCGTCCGGGTGCTGGTCGAGTCGGTCGACGACGAGGACGGCGTGCTGGGCCGCGCCGAGCACCAGGCGCCCGAGACCGATGGCCAAGTGCGGTTCACGGAGGGCGCCGGACTGACCCCGGGCCGTATCGTCGAGGCGAAGGTCGTCGCCGCCGAGGGCGTCGACCTGGTGGTGACCAGTCTCGACGTCCTTGAGGAGGCGGCCAGATGACCGGAGTCCCGGCATCCGCGGCGGGCGGTACCGGCCGGACGCCGGCGCCCGGCGGCAAGCTGGGCGCGGCGGCCGTCAACCAGGCCAGCCTCTGGAACATCGCCAACATCCTCACCATGGTCCGGCTCGTCCTCGTGCCGGGCTTCGTGGCGCTGATGCTGCAGGACGGCGGGTACGACCCGGCCTGGCGGGCCTGGGCGTGGGCGGCGTTCGCCGTCGCCATGATCACGGACATCTTCGACGGACATCTGGCCCGGACGTACAACCTGGTCACGGACTTCGGGAAGATCGCGGACCCGATCGCCGACAAGGCGATCATGGGCGCCGCGCTGGTCTGCCTCTCCTCGCTCGGCGATCTGCCGTGGTGGGTGACCGGGGTGATCCTCTTCCGGGAACTCGGGATCACGCTCATGCGTTTCTGGGTCATCAGGCACGGGGTGATTCCCGCCAGCAGGGGCGGGAAGCTGAAGACCCTGGCGCAGGGCACGGCAACGGGGATGTACGTGCTGGCGCTCACGGGTCCGCTGGCGACCCTGCGCTTCTGGGTGATGGCGGTCGCCGTGGTGCTGACGGTCGTCACCGGACTCGACTATGTGCGACAGGCGGTCGTACTGAGGCGCCAGGGGCTCGCCGCGCAGCGCGCCGAGCGCGCCGCCGAGGCCGCCGTGGAGGGACCGGGCCGGTGAGCGGGGCGGCCCGGATCGTCCGTCTGCTCACGGAGCGTGAGCAGACGCTTGCGGTGGCGGAGTCGCTGACCGGCGGTCTGGTGGCCGCCGAGGTGACGTCCGTGGCGGGCGCCTCACGCGTCTTCCGCGGCTCCGTGACGGCGTACGCGACGGAGCTGAAGCGGGACGTGCTGGGCGTGGAAGCGACCCTTCTGGCCGAGCGCGGAGCGGTCGATCCCGAGGTAGCGCGGCAGATGGCGGCGGGTGTACGGAAGGTTCTGGGCGCCGACTGGGGCATCGCCACCACCGGCGTCGCGGGGCCCGCGGCCCAGGACGGCCAACCCGTCGGGACGGTCTATGTCGCCGTCGAGGGACCGGACGGGAACGGGAAAACCGCCGCTTTGAGGTTGAACGGCGACAGGGCGGAAATCCGTAGAGAGAGTGTACGGAGCGTGCTCGAACTGCTCTCCGGTGAACTCGGCGAAGATGCGCGGGCACAGGATACGGAACAGAACGGGGGGAATTGATGTTTGCAGCCCTGAGTGAACACGACATCGCTCCCCGCACGGCCGCAGCGCGAGGCGGTACGGTGGGGCGTGAAGGATGCGGCTACGCGGTCCGAGGAGGGAGCCACCGATGATTCTGCTCCGTCGCCTGCTGGGTGACGTGCTGCGTCGGCAGCGCCAGCGCCAGGGCCGTACTCTGCGCGAAGTCTCCTCGTCCGCCCGAGTCTCACTCGGCTATCTCTCCGAGGTGGAGCGGGGGCAGAAGGAGGCTTCCTCCGAGCTGCTCTCCGCGATCTGCGACGCGCTTGACGTACGGATGTCCGAGCTCATGCGGGAAGTGAGCGACGAGCTGGCACTTGCCGAGCTCGCTGCCTCGGCGGCGGCGAGCGACCCGGTGCCTGCACCGGTGCGTCCGATGCTCAATTCGATCTCCGTGACGTCGGTGACCGGTGTCCCGACCGAGCGAGTGACGATCAAGGCGCCCGCGGAAGCGGTGGACGTCGTCGCGGCCTGACCCTGTCGGGCTCTGTCTGTGAGTGGCCCTGGCCGGTCTGTTGACCGACCGGGGCTTCTCTTTTCCCCGTAATGCCCCATTTATGGCTTCTGTGTAAAGGTGGGGGAGTGCGAGCGGGGAGATTCCGCGCGCACGAAGGCGTACACGGAACGGAGTGCATGCATGTCTGTCGTGAAGAGCTCGCTGTCCGAGGCCGACCTGAAGGTGGTGGGCGACGCGCTGCAGGGCGCGCTCGTCGACCTCGTGGACCTGTCGCTGGTCGCCAAGCAGGTGCACTGGAACGTCGTCGGGCCGCGCTTCAGGTCCGTCCACCTCCAGCTCGACGAGGTGGTCGACACGGCCAGGCTGCACTCCGACACGGTGGCCGAGCGGGCCGCGGCGCTCGGCGTCACCCCGGACGGCCGGGCGGCGACCGTGGCGTCGACGAGCGCGATCGGCAAGGTGCCCACCGGCTGGATCAAGGACGGTGACGCGGTACGGATCCTGGTCGACGCACTGGGCGCGGTGATCGCCGGGATGCGCGAGCGGATCGAGGCGACCGGCGACCCGGACCCGATCAGCCAGGACGTGCTCATCGGGCTGACGGGGGACCTGGAGAAGCACGCGTGGATGTTCCAGGCGGAGACGGCCTGAGGGTCTGGGGCCTGGGGTCTGAGGGCTTCCCGGTGTGAGGCGGGGGTGCGAGGTGGGGCGTGTGGGGTTGTGTGCGCGCCCGGACTGCATCCGGTGCGCCCTCCCGGTGAACGAGAGGGCGGTCTAGCGTCGGCCCGAGGAGGCGGCCATGGCAGTGGCGGTGCGTTGGGTGCCGGCGCTCGTGGTGGGGGCGCTGTGGTGGTGGGCGGTGCTGCGCCTGCTGACGGCACCCGACGAGGCCGGAGTCATCGAGGGCGCGGTGGCCGCGGGCGGCTGGGGTCTGAGTCTGCTGCCGGTGCACGTCGCGAGCCCCGCGGTCACCACGGCATCGCGACGCCGCCGTTCGGACGCAGGATCTGGCCCGTCGTGAACGACGACGCGTCCGAGGCGAGGTAGAGCACGGTGTGAGCGATGTCCTCGGGCTCGCCGACCCGTCCGAGCGGGGAGAGCCGGACCATCGTCGACTCGATCTGCCGCTGGTGCTCGGCCGAGTGCCGCTCGGTCATCGGCGTGCGGACCCACCCGGGGGCGACGGCGTTGACGCGGATGGAGTGCGGGCCGAGCTCGGTCGCGAGGGTCTTGGTGAGCTGGACGACGGCCGCCTTCGAGACGCTGTAGCAGAACAGGCCCGGCCCGGCGGAGTCGACGGCTCCGGACGCCATGGTGATGATGCTGCCCGCCGTGCCGTTCTCGATCATCACGTGGGCCGCCTCCTGGCAGGAGTGCAGCACGCCCTTGAAGTTGACCGCGAGCACGCGGTCGAGGTCGGCGTCGTCGGTGTCGAGCACCGCGCTGGAGTGCATGATCCCGGCGACGGCGGCCAGGACGTCGACCCGGCCCGCGCCGCGCACGGCCGCGCGCAGCGCCGTGCGATCGGTCACATCCAGCACATGGGTGTACGCGGTGCCCCCGGCCTTGGCGATCAGCTCGCGGGTGCCCTGGAGACCCTGCTCGTCGAGGTCCGCACAGTGCACGACCGCGCCCGCCTCCGCGAGCAGCGCGGCACTGGCCCGCCCGATACCGCCGGCGGCGCCGGTCACGAAGGCGGTGCGATCGGTGAGGTCGTACGCCGAGAGGGGCATGCGGGGACGGTACGGCGAGATCTGACGGATCGTCAACTACCGTGACCTTGAGAGTGGTTGCCCGCTGCCGGGTTGGGCTGGCACCGGGGGCACCAGTAGGTGGGGCGCTCGCTGCCGGCGGGGTCGCGCAGGGTGGTGGCGCGCAGCGCCGTACCGCAGCGGGGGCAGGGCTGCCCGCCGCGCCCGTACACGTACACCTTCCGGGACGTGCGCTCCCGGTTCGCCTCCAGGATCTTCTTGGCGGCGACGACGACCCGCGCGGGGTCGGTGAGCTCGCCCACCGGCAGCCACGGCACGGCCCGGACGGCGAAGCAGATCTCCGACTTGTAGATGTTGCCGACGCCCGCCAGATTGCGCTGGTCGAGCAGCGCCTCGCCGAGCGGCCGGGCCGGGTCCCGGAGCAGGTTGCGCAGGGCAAGGTCGGGATCCCAGTCCGGGCCGAGCAGATCGGGGCCGAGGTGGCCGACGACGCGGTGCTCGTCGCGGGTGCGGAGCAGTTCGAGCACGGCCAGCCGGTACCCGACGGCCGTCCGGTCCGCCGTGCCCAGGATCGCCCGGATCTGGTCGCTCCGGCCGCCCCGCCAGCGCTCGCCGGGCGCGAAGATCCGCCAGGACCCTTCCATCCGTAGATGCGAGTGGAGGGTGAGACCGCCCTCGATCCGGGTGAGCAGATGCTTTCCGCGCGGGGTGACGTCCAGCACGGTCCGCCCGGTCAGATCGGCGGTCGCGAGCCGGGGCACGCGCAGATCGGACCGGATCAGCTCACGTCCACCGAGCGCGTCATCGAGCCGCCGGGCGGCTTGCCAAACGGTGTCACCTTCGGGCATGGGGTCATTGTGCAGGGGTGGGGGCGTGGGTGCGTGTGGGAGAAATTCAGCCCTTCGGCGTTTGAGGAGCGGGGTGCAGGGGCGCAGCCCCGCTGGGGGTCCGGGGGCGAAGCCCCCGGGAAACCCACCCACCCCGGCCGCCCGCAGGGCTTTCGGGAAGGGGCGGGGTGGGGAAAATCAAGGCCGCAGCCGCAACCCCCTCGGCGTCGGAACGAACCCCGCCCCCTCCAGCGCCCGAGCCAACGGCGCCGTGAGCGCGGCCTCCCCATTGACCCGCTCCACGGTCACCGTGCCAAGCCGCCCCGCCCGCGCCGCCCCCGCCAGCGCCTCCACCGCCGCCAGCAGCGCCGGATCCTCGGGCTCGGCGGGCCAGACCAGCAGGGACTTGCCGCCGCGCTCCATGTAGAGCGCGAGCTCACCGTCGACCAGGACGACCATCGACCCGGCCTTGCGGCCCGGCTTGTGCCCGGCCCCGGCCGGCGGCTCGGGCCAGGCGAGCGCCGCCCCGTACGCGTTGGCGGGATCGGCGGCCGCCAGCACCACACCACGGGGCGCGGGCCGCGCCTCCGCACGGTCGCGCGCGGTGGCCGCCGCCCGCAGCCGGTCCACCGCCCCGTCCATCGCGAACTGCGCCGCGCCCAGCCCCTCGACGACATAGCCGCGCCGCGCCTGGCCGCTGTCCTCGAACGCCGCCAGGATCCGGTACGTAGCCGAGAAGCCGCCCTCCACCCCCTCGGCCGCGACCGCGCCCCGGGTGACCACCCCGTGGCGGTCGAGGAGCGTCCGGGCCAGGGCGTGCGCCCGGTGCGTGGGGTCCGGCTCGCGGGCGGGCAGCAGCGACCAGCGCCCCGACACCGTCGGCGGCCCGGTGCGCGACGCGGGCCGCGCCGCCGCCGTCAGCGTCCCGTAACGCCCGCGTGGAACGGTCCGCTTGGCGCGGTGCGCCGTGGACCCAGCGGTGCGGCCCGACCCCAGCAGCGCCCGCAGCGGCGCGAGCGTGTCGTTGGTGAGCCGCCCCGACCACGCCAGGTCCCATACGGCGTCGGCCAGTTGGGGGTCGGTCACCTCCGGGTGCGTGGTGGCGCGGACCTGGTCGGCGATCTGGCGGAAGAACAGCCCGTATCCGGGGGCGAGCGCCGTCAGCACCGACTCGTGCAGCGCGGTGAGCTCCAGCGGGTGCGGCGGTGGCAGCAGCAGGGGCGCCGCGTCCGCGAGGAACAGCGAGACCCAGCCGTCCTTGCCCGGCAGCGCGCCCGCCCCCGCCCACAGCACCTCGCCGGTGGTGGTGAGATCGTCGAGCATCCCCGGCCCGTAGTCGGAGACCCGGGACGGCAGGACCAGCTTCTCCAGGGCGGACGCGGGCACGGCGGCGCCCTGCAACTGCTCGACGGCCCGGGCCAGCCCGTCGATGCCGCGCAGGCTGTTGCTCCCCAGATGCTGCCACTGTGGCAGGAAGGTGGCGAGCGCCGCGGGCGCCACCGGCTCCAGCTCGTGGCGCAGCGCGGCCAGGGAGCGGCGGCGCAGCCTGCGCAGCACCGTCGCGTCGCACCACTCCTGCCCGAGCCCCGCCGGATGGAACTCGCCCAGCACCACCCGCCCGCTCGCCGCGAGCCGCTGGAGCGCGCCGTCGGTGACGGCCGTGCCGAGGCCGAACCGGGCCGCCGCCGTGGCAGAGGTGAACGGCCCGTGCGTGCGCGCGTACCGCGACAGGAGGTCGCCGAGCGGGTCCTTGACCGGCTCCGTGAACGCCTCGGGCACGCCCACCGGCAGCGCCGTGCCCAGCGCGTCGCGCAGCCGCCCCGCGTCCTCGATCGCCGCCCAGTGCTCGGCGCCGCCGACCCGCACCCGGATGGCGCGGCGGGCGGCCGCCAGCTCCTGGGCCCACCCGGGGTCGGCGCCGCGCGCGACCAGCTCGTCGCCGGTCAGCGGCCCCAGCACCCGCAGCAGATCGGCGACGCCCTCCACGTCCTTGATCCGGCGGTCCTCGGTGAGCCACTGGAGCTCCTGCTCCAGCTCGGTCAGGACGTCCGCGTCCAGGAGCTCGCGCAGTTCGGCCTGGCCCAGCAGCTCGGCCAGGAGGCGGGAGTCGAGCGAGAGGGCCGCGGCCCGCCGCTCGGCCAGCGGCGAGTCGCCCTCGTAGAGGAACTGGGCGACATAGCCGAACAGCAGCGAGCGGGCGAAGGGCGACGGCTCGGGCGTGGTCACCTCGACCAGCCGGACCCGGCGCGCCTCCAGGTCACCCATCAGCTCGGTCAGCCCCGGTACGTCGAAGACGTCCTGGAGGCACTCGCGGACGGCCTCCAGGACGATCGGGAACGAGCCGAACTCGCTCGCCACCTGGAGCAGTTGGGCCGCACGCTGGCGCTGCTGCCACAGCGGGGTGCGCTTGCCGGGGTTGCGCCGGGGCAGCAGCAACGCGCGCGCGGCGCACTCCCGGAAGCGGGCGGCGAACAGCGCCGAGCCGCCCACCTGGTCGGTGACGATCTGCTCGATCTCGCCCTTGTCGAAGACCGCGTCCGCCGCGCCGACCGGGGCCTGCTCGCTGTCGTACGTCGAGTCCAGGTGCGCCGGGTCCTGGTCGAGGAGGTCGAGGCCCATCAGGTCGGCGTCCGGCAGCCGCAGCACGATGCCGTCGTCGGCGTGCATGACCTGGGCGTCCATCCCGTACCGCTCGGCCAGGCGGGCGCCGAGCGCCAGCGCCCACGGCGCGTGCACCTGGGCCCCGAAGGGGGAGTGGATGACGACCCGCCAGTCGCCCAGCTCGTCGCGGAACCGCTCGACGAGGATGGTGCGGTCGTCGGGTACATGGCCGCACGCGCGGCGCTGCTCGTCGAGGTAGGCCACGACGTTGTCGGCCGCCCAGGCGTCCAGGCCCGCGCTCAGCAGCCGCAGCCGCGCGTCCTCCGGGCTGAGCGAGCCGACCTCGCGCAGGAACGCCCCGAGGGCGCGGCCCAGTTCGAGCGGGCGGCCCAGCTGGTCGCCCTTCCAGAAGGGCAGCCGTCCCGGGACGCCGGGGGCGGGGGAGACCAGCACGCGGTCGCGGGTGATGTCCTCGATGCGCCAGGACGTGGTGCCCAGCGTGAACACATCGCCGACGCGCGACTCGTAGACCATCTCCTCGTCGAGCTCGCCGACCCGCCCGCCGCCCTTCTTGGGGTCGGAGCCCGCCAGGAAGACGCCGAACAGGCCGCGGTCCGGGATGGTGCCGCCGGACGTCACCGCGAGGCGCTGGGCGCCGGGGCGGCCCGTCACCGTACCGGCCACGCGGTCCCACACCACGCGCGGACGCAGCTCCGCGAAGGCGTCCGACGGATAGCGGCCCGCCAGCATGTCCAGGACGGCCGTGAACGCCGACTCCGGCAGCGCCGCGAACGGCGCCGCCCGGCGCATCAGCGCCAGCAGGTCGTCCGCCTGCCAGCTGTCCAGCGCCGTCATGGCGACCAGCTGCTGCGCCAGCACGTCCAGCGGATTGGACGGGATCCGCAGCGACTCGATGGCTCCCGAGCGCATCCGCTCGGTGACCACCGCCGACTGGACCAGATCGCCCCGGTACTTCGGGAAGACCACACCCGTGGAGACCGCGCCCACCTGGTGACCGGCGCGACCCACCCGCTGCAGGCCCGAGGCGACCGAGGGCGGCGACTCGACCTGCACCACCAGGTCCACCGCGCCCATGTCGATGCCCAGTTCAAGACTGGAGGTGGCGACGACGGCGGGCAGGCGGCCCGCCTTCAAGTCCTCCTCGACCAGGGCGCGCTGCTCCTTGGAGACCGAGCCGTGATGGGCGCGCGCGAGGACGGGCGGCGCGCCCTTGGCCGCCCCCGACTGGGCCATGACCTCGGCCGGGGAGTGGGCCTCCGCCAGGGGCACGGCGCTCTCGCCCGCCTCCAGCGCGGCCGCCGCGGCACGCTCGTACGCGATCTCGTTGAGCCGGTTGCACAGCCGCTCGGCGAGCCGACGGGAGTTGGCGAAGACGATCGTCGAGCGGTGCGCCTGGACCAGGTCGACGATGCGCTCCTCGACGTGCGGCCAGATCGACGGCTTCTCCGCGCCCTCGGACGCGTCGGCCGCCGGCGAGCCCCCTAGCTCTCCCAGATCCTCCACCGGAACGACCACCGACAGGTCGAACTCCTTGGTGGAGCGCGGCTGGACGATCTCCACCTTGCGCTGCGGCGACAGGAAGCGCGCCACTTCGTCCACCGGACGCACCGTCGCCGACAGGCCGATCCGGCGGGCGGGCCTGGCCAGCAGCTCGTCCAACCGCTCCAGGGACAGGGCGAGATGGGCACCGCGCTTGGTGCCCGCCACCGCGTGCACCTCGTCCAGGATGACCGTCTCGACACCCGCCAGCGCCTCGCGCGCGGACGACGTGAGCATCAGGAACAGCGACTCGGGCGTGGTGATCAGAATGTCCGGCGGCCGGGTCGACATGGCACGCCGCTCGGCGGGTGGGGTGTCGCCGGACCGGATCCCGACCCGCACCTCCGGCTCCGGCAGCCCCAGACGCACCGACTCCTGGCGGATGCCGGTGAGCGGGGAGCGCAGATTGCGCTCGACGTCGACCGCCAGCGCCTTCAGCGGCGACACGTACAGCACCCGGCAGCGCTTCTTCGCCTCGGCGGGCGGCGGGGCGGCGGCCAGCCCGTCCAGAGCGGCCAGGAACGCGGCGAGGGTCTTGCCGGAGCCGGTCGGCGCGACCACCAGGACGTCCGAACCCTCGGAGATCGCCCGCCAGGCGCCCTCCTGCGCGGCGGTGGGCGCGGTGAAGGCCCCCGTGAACCAGCCCCTGGTCGCGGGAGAGAAGGAGTCCAGCGCTGTCCTTGCCATGGTCCCCATCGTGCACCCACCCACTGACAATGGCCCGGAGCTGCGAGAATGCGGATATGAACGCGGCCGAGGAGTGGGCACGGCACTGGCGGTACCCGGGGCTGCCGGGCCTCGAACTGCTCCACGCCCGCTACGTCAGCCACTCCTTCTCCCGGCACAGCCACGAGGGCTTCGTCTTCGGCGCGGTACGCGGCGGGATCGAGGACGTGGTCCTGCAGGGCGAGACGCTACGGGCGCGGCCCGGCACCGTCGTCATGATCAACCCCGAGGTGCCGCACGCCGCCCACGCCGGAGTCCCCGAGGGCTGGACGTACGCCACGCTCTACCCCTCCTCGCAGCTGATCGCCGACATCGCCACCGAGGTCACCACCCTGCGCGGCACCGCAGGGTTCGCCGAGACCATCGTCGAGGACCCGGACACCTCCCTGCTGATCCAGGAGGTGCACCGGGCCGCCGAGCAGGGCAACGCGCTCGCCGCCGACACCGTGTTCCGCGTCGCCGTCGCCCGGCTGCTGCGCCGCCACGGACAGTCCCTGCCCGCGCGCACCACCGGCTCGGCGGGCGCCCGCACGGCGGCCGCCGCACGTGCCCTCCTGGAGGAGCGGCTGGTGGACCCGCCGTCCCTGGAACGGCTCGCCCACGACCTCGGGACCAGCCCGTTCGCACTGTTGCGGGCCTTCAAGGGCGCGTACGGGCTGCCCCCGCACACCTGGCTCACCGGCGAGCGCGTCCGCCGGGCCCGACTGCTCCTGGAGGCCGGGACCGCGCCCGCGGAGGCCGCCGTGGCCGTCGGCTTCACCGACCAGCCGCACCTCAACCGCCACTTCACCCGCATTGTGGGAGTGACACCCGGCGTGTACCGCAGGGAGCGCGCAAGAACGTACAAGAACGCGGGAGCCCCGCCCACGTAACGTCCCGGACGTGGCAGCAGAACAGTCAGCACTCCCAGAAATACGCCCCGAGGGCGGAGCCGCGGCAAGCTCCCCCGTAAGCGGCGCTGAGCCGACCCCGGCCCTCCTGGACGATCGCAAGCCGGACTCCGCCGTCGTCAGGGACGCCCTCGGCGTCGGCGTGGCCGTCGGGCTCTCCGGCTTCGCCTTCGGAGTCACCTCGGCGGGATCGGGGCTCACGCTCCTCCAGACCTGCGCGCTCAGCCTCCTCGTGTTCACCGGCGCCTCGCAGTTCGCCCTGGTGGGCGCGCTCGCGGCGGGCGGCAACCCGTTCACGGCGGCGGCCGGAGCCTTCTTCCTGGGCGTACGCAACGCCTTCTACGGGCTACGCCTGTCGCAGCTGCTCGCACTCCCGCGCGCGGTGCGGCCGTTCGCCGCCCAGTGGGTGATCGACGAGACGACCGCCGTGACCCTCGCCCAGCCCACCCGACGGGCCGCGCGGATCGGCTTCACCGTCACCGGACTCACGCTCTACGTGCTGTGGAACCTGACGACCCTGGCCGGAGCCGCCGGCGCGGAGGCCATCGGCGACACCGACGCGTGGGGGCTGGACGCGGCGAGCCCCGCCGTCTTCCTGGCGCTGCTCGCGCCGATGCTCACCACCGCCACGGAACGGATCACCGCCGGGGTCGCGGTCCTGCTGGCCCTGGGCTTCCTGCCGGTGCTGCCGGCCGGAGCGCCCGTCCTGATGGCCGCGCTCGCCGCACCCCTCGTGCTGTTCCTCAAGGGACGCGCGGACGCCGCCAAGGGCCGCGAGAACACCATGAAGGGCCGGGCGGAGTCCGTACCGGCCGACGGGAACTCCGCGAAGGGAGCGGGGCGTTGAACGTCTGGATCGCCATCGCCGCCACCGCCCTCGGCTGCTACCTGGTCAAGCTCCTCGGCCTCCTGGTCCCCGCCGGGGCCCTGGAGCGGCCACTGGTGCGACGGCTCGCCGCGCTGCTGCCCGTCGCACTGCTGGCCGCCCTCACCGCCCAGCAGACCTTTAGCAGCGGCCAGCACCTGGTGCTCGACGCCCGAGGCGCGGGCCTCGCGGCGGCAGCCGTCGCCCTGATGCTGCGCGCCCCCTTCCTGGTGATCGTCGCCGCCGCCGTACTGGTGACGGCGGCAGTACGGGCCATGGGCGGCTGAGAGCCGCCCGGCAGCCCGTACGGAGGGCATCCGTACGGGCTGCCAGGCGCTCCGCCGTCGGCACGTCGGGCGTCAGTCGAGCGCGCGGCCGTACGCCCGCAGGGTCCGCAGCGCCTCGATTGTCACGATCGGCCGCCACTCCAGAGCGCTGCCCGGCGCCCACTCGCGCCAGTGGATGGGCCAGCCGCCGTCCTCCCGCTGCTCGGCCGCGAGGTGGTCCAGCGAACGCGCCATCTCCTCGTCCGTGAACCAGCGACGGGCCAGCGACTCCGGCCCGCGCGCGTAGTCGTGCGGGAAGTGGTGCTCGGACGGGGCGTAGCCAGGGGCGACCGGGAAGTCCTCCAGCCGGTCCGGATCGAGCACCGCGAGGCGCTGCTCGCGCACCAGCCGCCCGAGCCGGTCCGCCGCCGCCTCGGCCCGCGCGCGGTCCGGCACCCCGTCCAGGAAGGCGACCGCCGCCTCGATCTCGTACGGATGCGACTTCTCCAGCGCGTCGACCGCCGCCCAGCAGAAGTCCGTCGCCCGGAAGAGCCAGGCGTGCCACACCTGGTTGCGGTGGAGCAGCCCGACCACCGGCCCCGTCGCCAGCAGTTCGCTGGGCGGGTCGTCGACGATCTGCACGAACGGCGCCACGGGATAGCCGCGCGCCGACGGGTGCAGTGCGGGCAGGGCCCCGTCCCGCGTCGAGACAGCCGTCAGATAGCCGCAGATCCGCTCCGTCCGCCGACCGCCCACACGGCCGACGGAGTCCAAGACGCGCAGCGCGTGCGCGGTGTGCAGGGGCTGGCTGACGGGGCCGCGCAGATCGGGCTCCAGCGCGTGCCCGTAGCCCCCGTCGTCGTTCTGGTAGGCGGCGAGTGCGGTCTCCACTGGGTCGGCGCCGCCGCCGAGGAAGTGGTGCGCGAACCGCCGCTGCTCCAGCACGCGGGCCGTCAGCCAGACGAAGTGCTCGGCTCGGGCGAGCGGCGTGCGGGACGTGCGGACAGTCTCGGGTGATGTTCCGGATCCGGCCATGGTCCGACCGTAGGGCGCCGGGCGCCGCAGACAAGCCCCACGGCCCCGGCTGCACTCTCAGGGGCTGGATACTGGAGTCATGCGGTTGACGATTTTCTGGGAGCGGATGGCCGACCACTTCGGCGCCGGGTACGCGGACTCCTTCGCGCGCGACCACGTGATGGCCGAGCTGGGCGGACGTACCGTCCACGAGGCGCTCGACGCGGGCTGGGAGACCAAGGACGTCTGGCGCGCCGTGTGCACCGCCATGGACGTGCCCGCGCACAAGCGGTGACGATCCGGGGCTGAGGGCCCGCGCTGTCCGAGGCATGGGCGAGACTTGCTGCGTGGCACCGACTGACGAGAGCGACACCCAGACAGACCGCCGGGCCGACCGCCCGGCCGGAGACGACCGCAGACCCGAGGCCGAAGGCCGCTCCCAGGGCGAGCCGCGTGCCGAGGGCGACGGGCGCCTGCCCGAGAGCCGCCCGTCCACGACGGACAGCGACCACGCGCGCGTGGTTCCGCACGCGGCCGTGGGCGAGACCCCGGCCGCGCCCGGGGCGGCAGCGGGCGCCGGAACCGCCGGGCCGCCGCCCGTGCCCGGGACCGGCGGCGCCGTACGCATGCCCCGGTGGCTGCCGCGCGCCATGGTGCTCGCGCTCGCCCTCTACGCCTGCTTCCAGCTCGGCAGCTGGGCCTTCCACCAGCTCATCGGGCTGCTGATCAACATCCTGATCTCGTTCTTCCTCGCCCTCGCGGTGGAGCCCGCCGTCAGCCGGATGTCCGCCCGCGGTATGCGCCGGGGCCTGGCCACCTTCATCGTCTTCTTCGCGGTGATCATCGCCTCGGCCGGGTTCATCGTGCTGCTTGGCTCGATGCTGGCGGGCCAGATCGTCGACATGGTCGAGCACTTCCCCAAGTACCTCGACTCGGTGATCAGCTGGATCAACCAGTCGTTCCACACCGACCTCTCCCGCGTCGAGGTCCAGGACAGCCTGCTCCACTCGGACTGGCTCCAGAAGTACGTGCAGAACAGCGCGAGCGGTGTGCTCGACGTCTCCGCCACCGTCCTGGGCGGTCTCTTCCGCGTACTGACGATCTTCCTGTTCTCGTTCTACTTCGCGGCCGACGGGCCCCGGCTGCGGCGCACGGTCTGCTCCATGCTGCCGCCCGCCCGCCAGGCCGAGGTGCTGCGCGCCTGGGAGATCGCGGTCGACAAGACCGGCGGCTACCTCTACTCGCGCGGCCTGATGGCGCTCATCTCCGGCGTCGCGCACTACATCCTGCTGCAGATCCTGGGCGTGCCCTACGCCCCGGTGCTCGCCGTCTGGGTGGGCCTGGTCTCCCAGTTCATCCCCACCATCGGCACGTATCTGGCGGGCGCGCTGCCGATGCTGATCGCCTTCACCGTCGACCCCTGGTACGCGGTGTGGGTGCTCGGGTTCGTGGTGATCTACCAGCAGTTCGAGAACTACATGCTGCAGCCCAAGCTCACCGCCAAGACGGTCGACATCCACCCGGCGGTCGCCTTCGGCTCGGTCATCGCCGGCACCGCGCTGATGGGCGCGGTCGGCGCGCTGATCGCGATCCCCGCGGTGGCGACGCTCCAGGCGTTCCTGGGCGCCTACGTGAAGCGCTACGACGTGACGGACGACCCGCGCGTGCACGGCAGACGCGAGCGGGTCGGAGACTCCGCCCTGGTGCGCATACGCCGGGCGCTGAGCCGGGACCGGGCGGCGGAACCGGTCGCTCCGACGGGCGGCGACGGCGTCTGAGGCGACGGCCGGAGCCGCCCGGCCGCACCCTCGCCCGTGCCGCGTGGTGCGCTTGACACCAAAATCGAACATCCATTCAGATGGAAGCAGGGCCCTTTGTTCACTTGGGTTCCGCCGGGTTTCCGGTGGGGTTATCCACAGGCGGGAGGGACTCCGGGGCCCATTGTCAGTGGCAGGGGTTAGCGTCTTTGACGTGAAGCGATCGACTCAAGCAAACCGGGTGGAACCCATGGCAGGAACCGACCGCGAGAAGGCGCTGGACGCCGCGCTCGCACAGATTGAACGGCAATTCGGCAAGGGCGCGGTGATGCGCCTGGGCGAGCGGCCGAACGAGCCCATCGAGGTCATCCCCACCGGGTCGACCGCGCTCGACGTGGCGCTCGGCGTAGGCGGTCTGCCGCGCGGCCGCGTGGTGGAGGTCTACGGACCGGAGTCCTCCGGCAAGACGACCCTGACCCTGCACGCGGTGGCCAACGCCCAGAAGGCGGGCGGCCAGGTGGCCTTCGTGGACGCCGAGCACGCCCTGGACCCCGAGTACGCGAAGAAGCTCGGCGTCGACATCGACAACCTGATCCTGTCCCAGCCGGACAACGGCGAGCAGGCTCTGGAGATCGTCGACATGCTGGTCCGCTCGGGCGCCCTCGACCTGATCGTCATCGACTCCGTCGCCGCCCTGGTGCCGCGCGCGGAGATCGAGGGCGAGATGGGCGACTCGCACGTGGGCCTCCAGGCCCGCCTGATGAGCCAGGCGCTCCGGAAGATCACCAGCGCGCTCAACCAGTCCAAGACCACCGCGATCTTCATCAACCAGCTCCGCGAGAAGATCGGCGTGATGTTCGGCTCGCCGGAGACCACGACCGGTGGCCGCGCCCTGAAGTTCTACGCCTCGGTGCGCCTCGACATCCGCCGCATCGAGACCCTCAAGGACGGCACCGACGCGGTCGGCAACCGCACCCGCGTCAAGGTCGTCAAGAACAAGGTCGCGCCGCCCTTCAAGCAGGCCGAGTTCGACATCCTCTACGGCCAGGGCATCAGCCGCGAGGGCGGCCTGATCGACATGGGCGTCGAGCACGGCTTCGTCCGCAAGGCCGGCGCCTGGTACACGTACGAGGGCGACCAGCTCGGCCAGGGCAAGGAGAACGCCCGCAACTTCCTGAAGGACAACCCCGACCTCGCCAACGAGATCGAGAAGAAGATCAAGGAGAAGCTGGGCGTCGGCGTCCGGCCCGAGGAGCCCAAGGCCGAGCCCGGCCCGGACGCGGCCGGTGCGACCTCGGAGACGGAGGCGGCATCCGTGCCCGCCCCGGCCACCAAGGCCAAGACGGCCAAGGCCGCCGCTGCCAAGAGCTAGACCATGACACGCAGGACCGAATGGGCCGAGCCGGACGGGACGGGCCCCGACCGGGCCCGGTCCGGGCGGCCGGGCTCGAAGCGGGCCGGCTCACGACGGGCCGGCCCGGAGGGATTCGGTGACGGCGCCGACCCGTCGAGGGCCGAGAAGGAACCGGCACCGCAGGACCCGGCTGAGCGGGCGCGGGCGATCTGCCTGCGCCTGCTCACCGGGACCCCCCGGACCCGCAAGCAACTGGCCGACGCCCTCAAGAAGCGGGAGATCCCCGACGAAGTCGCCGAGGAAGTCCTCTCGCGCTTCGAAGAGGTCGGGCTGATCAACGACGCGGCGTTCGCGGGGGCCTGGGTCGAATCCCGCCACCACGGACGCGGCCTGGCCCGCCGGGCACTCGCCCGCGAGCTCCGCACCAAGGGCGTGGACTCGGCGGTCGTCGACGAGGCCGTCGGGCAGCTCGACTCCGACCAGGAGGAGGAGACCGCGCGGGAGCTGGTGGCCCGCAAGCTCCGCTCCACCCGAGGCCTGGACCGCGACCGCCGCATCCGCCGCCTCGCCGGAATGCTGGCCCGCAAGGGCTACCCGGAAGGCATGGCCCTCAGAGTCGTCCGCCAGGCCCTGGAAGCCGAGGGCGAAACCGCGGACGACTTGTACGAGACGTACTGAGCGGGGGGCGGGACGGGGGGCTGGGCGCTGCCTTGAGGCGTGGGCCCTGGGGTTGGGGCGGCCTGGGGCCAGCCTGTCAGTCCGAGGCTCGTCTCCGCCCGGGAGCCCGGGCAACTCGTGCCCCCATAGCCACACACGCCCCCGGTCACCCGGCCGGGGGCGTTGTCGTGCGTGGGTCCCGTGCCAACCCCTCCCGTGGTTACCAACCCCTGTGAGCTGCGGAAACCGTGCTTCCCCCGCACGGGATGGGGGATATCCCCACCCTCAGGACGCCGGGGCGCTCCAGTGCACAGGTATCTGTGCACGGGCGAATGTGTACGCATGGCACAGGAACCCGGCGGTACCGAGATCGCGGATCTCGCCGCGCTCAAGGCGCTGGCGCAGCCGCGGCGGCAGCAGATCCTTCAGCACCTCGCACTCCACGGCCCGGCCACGTCCGCGATCCTGGCGCGTGGCCTCGGCCTGAACACCGGCGCCACCAGCTACCACCTGCGCGAGCTCGCCCGGTACGGCTTCGTCGAGGAGACCGAAGGCGACAGCCAGCGTCGGCAACGCTGGTGGCGGGCTGTCCCCGGCGACCGGCGCTTCCCGCCCCGCAGCCGCCAGACCCCGGAGATGCGGCTCGTCATGGACGAGCTGAACCACCACGCCTACGCGGCCGACGTCGAGCTCTTCGAACGGCTTCAGCGCGAGAGCACCACCGACGACTTTGCCTACTCACGCAGCGAGATCAGGCTCACGGACGCCGAACTCCGCGAGTTCTTCGAGCAGTACATCGCCCTCCTCAACCGCTACAAGCGCACGGAGGGGGAGGCGCCGGTCGGGGCGCGTGTCGTGCACACCCGCCTGATGGCTTTCCCTACCCCCGCCCCCGCCCCCGCCCCCCTCCCCGCCCCCGCCTCCACCCCCAAAACTCCCGCGTCCACGCACGCACCCACGGACGCACCCACCCCCGCCTCCACACCCCAAGCTCACGCACCCACCCACACCCCCGAGGAATCCTCATGATGTTGCGCTACGCCTTGCAGACCATCCGGGACCGCAAGGGCGGGTTCCTCGGGGCGTTCACCGCCCTCATGTGCGCGGCCGCGCTGATCACCGCCTGCGGGACGCTTCTGGAGACCGGGCTGCGCGGAAAGATAGCCACCGAGCGCTATGCCGCCGCGCCCCTGATCGTCTCCGCCGACCAGAACGTCCACCAGACCACGGTCAAGGAGAAGAAGGGCAAGACCAAGGTCAAGCACAAGGCCAAACCCGTCGCCGAAAGAGCCTGGCTGCCCGAGCGGCTGCTCCCGACCGTACGGGCCGTGCCCGGCGTCAAGTCCGCCGTCCCCGAACTCACCTTTCTCGCCCAGCCGTTGGTGAAGGGCGGCACGGGTCAGGCAACGTACGGGCACAGCTGGGAGTCCGCTCCGCTCGCTCCTTTCTCGCTCGTTCAGGGCCGCGCCCCCAGAGCGGCCACTGATGTCGTCGTCGACCAGGGGCTCGCCACGCGCGCCCACCTCGCCCCCGGCGACCGGCTGACGGTGCAGTCGACCCAGTCCCCGCAGACGTACACCGTCACCGGGATAGCCGCGCCCTCATCCGGTCAGCTCAAGCGTCAGACCTCGCTCTTCTTCTCCGCCGCCGAAGCCGCTCGCCTCGCCGCCCGGCCCGGACAGCTCTCCGCCATCGGTGTCGCCCCCGAACCCGGAGTGGATGTCGGGAAATTGAAGGCGGACATCGGCAAGGCGCTCGCCGTCGCGGCGGGTGGCGGTCGGGGTGCCGCCGACGGGGACGCTCCTCGCGGCGCCGCCCGGATCTCCACCGGCGATGCCCGGGGCGCAGTCGAGTTCCTGGACGCGGCCGGGGCCCGTACCAAACTGGTCTCCATGGGCGGCGCCATCGGCGGCACCTCCCTGCTCGTCGCGGTCCTGGTCGTCGTCGGCACCTTCGCCCTTTCCATCCAGCAGCGCCACCGTGAACTCGCCCTGCTGCGCGCCATCGCCGCCACACCCCGGCAGGTGCGCAAGCTGATCGGCCGCGAGGCACTGCTCGTGGGCGCGGTCGCCGGGGCGCTCGGCTCCCTCGCCGGACTGCCGCTCGGAGCCTGGCTGCATGGCCGGTTCGTCTCGATGGGCGCCATCCCGGTCACCCTGGAGCGAGCCGTCAGCGTCTTCCCGATGTTCGCCGCCGTCGCCGCCACCCTGCTCGGTGCGTGGGGCGCCGCCCGTATCTCGGCGCGTCGGATCTCCCGGATCCGTCCTGCCGAGGCCATGGCCGAGTCCGCCGTGGAGCGTGCTCGTCCCGCCTGGGGTCGGATCGTCGCCGGACTGCTCCTCCTCGCCGGTGGCATCGTCCTCGTCGTCGTACTGAGCGGGCTGCGCACCGAACCCGCCTCAACTCCGGTCACCTTCCTCGCTGTTGTGGTCCTGGCGTCCTCTGTCTCCCTGCTCGGTCCGCTGCTGGTCAAGGGTGCGGCCGCGCTGCTCGCCGGGCCGCTGCGGCTTGCCGGTTCGGGTGGCCGGCTCGCCACCGCCAATCTGCGCGGGAACGCCGCTCGGATGGCCGCCGCCGTCACTCCACTCGCCCTGCTCATCGGTATGACCTGCACGGTCCTGTTCGTCCAGCCGACGCTCGGCGAAGCCGCCCGCGCCCAGGCCCGTGACGGTCTGCGCGCTGACTGGGTGCTCGTCGCGCAGGGTCCCGGTGTCCCGGCCCGTGCCGCCGAGAAGATCCGTGCGATCCATGGCGTCGCCGCCACCACCGAGATCGTCCGGACCACCGTCCGGGTCGGCCTCGACAAGTACGCCGCCCAGGGCGTCACTCCGGTCGGTCTCGCGCGCACCTGGGACCCGGATGTGACCCGTGGCAGCCTCGAACCGCTCACCCGCGACAAGAACGCCGTCGCCGTCAGCCAACTCGCCGCCGACCAGCTGGGACTGCGCCCCGGCAGCCCCCTCAAGCTCACGCTCGGCGACGGCACCCCCGCCACCCTGACCGTCGCGGCCGTATACGCCCGCGGGCTCGGCTTCGGTGACGTCGCCCTCCCGCACGATCTGCTCGCCCACCACATGGACAACCCCCTCGCATCCACCGTCCTGGTCTCCGCCGCCAGCACGGTTACGCAGAGTGAACTCGCCGCCGCGGTGAAGGAGTTCCCCGGCCTGTCCGTTGTCACCCGTTCGAGTGTCGACAGGATCCAGGCCGACCGGCAGCGAGCGGGTGCCGAGGTCAACAGCCTGGCCATGGGGCTGGTGCTCGCCTTCACCGCAATCGCCGTCGTCAACACGCTCGCCATGTCGGTGTCCGAGCGGTTCCGGGAGTTCGCGATGCTCCGGCTCGCGGGTGCCACGCGCCGACAGGTGCTGCGGATGCTCCGACTCGAAGCCGTTGCGGTGCTGTTGATCGCCGCGGTGCTCGGCTCGGGGATCTCGCTCGCCGTGCTCACCGCCTTCAGCGTGGGCATGACGGGCAGTGCCGCCCCGGCCGTCCTTCCGCTGGTGTACGTGACCGTCGTCGGCGTCGCCGGGCTGCTGGCCCTCGTCGCGACGGCCCTGCCCGGGCGGATGGCGCTCGCCGTACGCCCGGTCGAGGTGGCCACCAGCAAGCAGTAGCGCTCCTCGGCCGCCGCCCCCGGCGCTCGGCCGCCTCCTCCAACAGTCCAGGTCAGGGCTGCCGGTCAGCGGGTGAACGCCCGCCGACCGGCAGCCCTCACGTCTGTCTTCCGACCGGGCCCGTCACGCAAACGGACCTGTCATCTGCCAAGCCCGCCAGGCCCGTCCGCCCCCGCGTCACCCGGTGGGCCCCGTCACCGGCAGTCCGTCCGTGCGCCACGCCTGGAAGCCGCCGATCAGGTCCGTCGCCCGGTGCAGCCCCAACTGGCGCAGGGACGCGGCCGCTAGGGACGACGCGTAGCCCTCGTTGCAGATCACCACGACCCGTAGGTCGTGGCCGGTGGCCTCCGGGGCGCGGTGGCTGCCCTGCGGGTCGAGCCGCCACTCCAGCTCGTTGCGCTCGACGACCAGCGCTCCGGGGATCAGGCCGTCGCGCTCCCGCAGCGCCGCGTACCGGATGTCGACCAGGAGCGCCTCGCCCGCCCGCGCGGCGTCGTGCGCCTCCCGCGCCTCGATCCGGTCCAGGTCCTCGCGGACCCGGTCCAGCAACTCGTCGATTCCCACCGGGTGTTCGCTCACTGCCAGTCCTCCGGGCGCTCGACGTGCTCCAGCCGCAGCACCGCGCCCGTACGGCTGTAGCGCCGGATCAGGGGCAGCGGCGGGTAGTAGGCGTGGACCGAGATCGTGTGCTCGGTCGTCGACTCGTTGCGCACCTCGTGCACGTGGTGCGGCCCGAAAGCCCGGCCCTTTCCGGCCTCCACGCTCCGTGAACGGTCGAGGTCCTCGGTGAGTTCCAGCGTCTTCCACCCCTCGGTCGGTAGCCTGGCCGCCAGGGAGTCCTCCTTGAGCGTGCCAGCCGCCGTCGCGAACGCGCCGTGGGAGCCGCCGTGGTCGTGCCAGCCGGTGCCGGTGCCCGGCGGCCAGCCGATCAGCCAGGCCTCGCTGCCGCCGGGGCCGTCCAGCCGGATCCAGGTCCTGCCCTGCGGGTCGAGCGGCAGGGAGGCGACGAGCGAGGCGTCGGCGGCGGTGCGGCGGGCGAAGTCGAGCAGGTCCGCCTGGCTTGGCCCGGAGGGGGCGGCGGGCCCGGGCAGGGGGACGTGGGTGGAATCGGGCGTACGGGGGTGCGCGGAAGGTGACACGTGGGACCGTCCTGGGGAAGTTCGCGTGTGCGCGCGTACGCCGGACAACGGCACGGCGGCGCGACGGGGGAAAGGCGAATCAGCAGGACGGGCGACACACGCAGCCCGCATAGCGGACGAGGTCCATGTGGACCCTCCGCCACAGGCGCACATCGGTGTCGGTCACGTTCCGGAGTACACCATGTGCGCCCGTGTCGGTCAATTGATGTCCGCGGTGCGGTCCTCCACGCGCGCGTGGACGACGGCCCCGCCGCGGGCCGCGTCGGCGGCCGTATAGAGCTCGCCCGGCCACACCCCGGCGAACGCGGTGACCAGGTGTCCGTCGGGGCGTACGAGCAGCACGGTGTGGGCCGCCGCTCCCGGGTACTCCTCGGCCACCAGCAGCTCCGCCTCGGCGGGCAGGGAGCTCACCGCGGCCGCCAGGCGCGGCATCACTCCGGCAGTCAGCCAGTGCCGCCGGTCCCAGACGCCGGTGCCGGGTGCGATGAGGACCACCAGGAGCCGCCCTCGGCCCAGCCGGTCCCGCAGCGCCACCGTGGACCCGTCCGGCGCCGTGACGGGGACGTCCTCGACCGGGGCGCCCGCCTCCGTGCCGACGGGTGTGTGCGCCTCGGCGGGTGGGGGTGCGAGGGGGGAGTGCGGGTAGGAGGGGGGCGCGCCGAGCGGGCCGTGCCCCAGGTGGCCGTCGGCGAGCAGCGTGTCGTGGCCGCGCGCGGCGCCCGGGATGTACGAGCGCAGCCCTCCGCCGCCGCGCAGCACCGGCATCGCCTGGTCGGCGGCGCGCAGCCGGGCGGCGACACTCGCGCGGCGCTCCGTCTGGTAGCTGTCGAGCAGCACTTCGGAGGCGCCGTGGTGCCAGGCCTGCGCCAGCTTCCAGGCCAGGTTGGAGGCGTCCCGCAGCCCCTCGTCGAGGCCCTGGATGCCCACCGCGCCCAAGAGGTGGGCGGCGTCCCCGGCGAGGAAGGCGCGGCGCACCCGCCAGCGGCGGGCGAGGCGGTGGTGGAGCGTGTACACGCCGGTGTCCAGGAGCTCGTGCGCCGGGGTCGTGCCGCACCACCCGGCCAGCGTGTCGCGCAGCCGGCCCATCAGCGCGTCCGGGGTGACGAGTTCGGCGCGGGGCGGCAGCAGCCAGTCGATGCGCCAGGTCCCGTCGGCCAGCGGACGGGCCGTCACCTCGTCGCCGCCGGTGCGCCACGGGGGCAGCCGGTGCAGCAACGCCTCACCGGGCCAGGGCAGTTCGGTGCGCAGGGCGACGACGGCCTGGCGCTCCACCGCCGTACGCCCGGCGAAGCGGACGTCGAGGAGCTTGCGCACGGTGGAGCGGGCGCCGTCGCAGCCCACCAGATAGCTGCCGCGCCACCAGGTGGCGCCGGGGCCGGTGGTGTGGGCGGCGACGCCGTTGTCGTCCTGCTCCAGGGCGTCCAGACGGCTCCGGGGTGCCAGCTGGACGAGCCGGGAGGCGGCCGCCGCGTCCCGCAGACCGCGGGTCAGGGCGTGCTGGGGGAGATGGACCGGTGAGGGGATGCCGTCGAGACCGTCTCCGAAGGAGACCTGACGTTGCAGGGTGCCGCGCCGCATGGCCCGCCAGCCCGTCCAGCGGGCCCCCTCGTCGCGTACCGCGGCGCAGCCGAGCCGTTCCGCGAAGGCAGCCGTGTCGGGCCGCAGGACGGCCGTACGGACCGGGCGGGGCTCCTCGCCGCCGGATCCCTCGTCCAGGACGACGGAGGGCACCTTCTGGGCCGCGAGGGAGAGGGCGAGCGCGAGTCCGACCGGACCGGCGCCGACGACGATCACCGGGTCCACGACGTGGCTCCCTGGGCCCGGCGGGACGGCTGGCAGGTGGCGCTGAGGACCCGGTGCACGATCACAGAACGTATGCAACCCACTGCGGGTGCTTGCGTCAAGTGACGGAGGCAGTGACGCGAGCGCCACTGCCTCATACTCCGTCAGTTTGTCGTACCGTCCCGCCCGTCGGGCACTTCGGCACCGGCGCCCACGACCGTACCGACCGGGTCGGCGGCCGTGACCGGGGCCGCCACCGCGGCCATGGTGATGCCGGTCTTCGCGCGCCGGCCGCGCCGCTCGATCCAGGTGGCGAGCCCGGAGAGCGCCAGGCACATCGCCACGTAGATGCAGCCGATGACGACGATCGTCGACACGTACGGGTACTGGCCGTTGACCTGGGTGTTGCTCGCGATCAGACGGGCCGTCTGGAGCAGTTCGGGGTAGAGGATGATGAAGCCGAGCGAGGTGTCCTTGAGGGTCACCACCAGCTGGCTGATGATCGTCGGCAGCATCGCCCGGACCGCCTGCGGCATCAGCACGCTGGTCATGACCTGGGTCTTGCTCATGCCGAGGGCGTACGCCGCCTCGCGCTGGCCCTTGGGCACGGAGTTGACGCCCGCGCGCAGCACCTCGGCCTGGACGCAGCCGTTGTAGATCGACAGGCCGAGCGCCAGCGCCCACATCGAGTAGTCGGTCAGGAAACCGACCCAGACGGCGTAGATGGTGATCAGCAGCGGGATCGACCGGAAGAGCTCGATGAAGCCCGTGGCGGCCCAGCGGACCGGCTTGTGGTCGGAGAGCCGGGCGACCGCCAGGAGCACACCGAGGACCAGCGAGCCGACCGCCGCGAGGCCGAAGGCCTTCAGGGTGGCGACGACGCCGTCGGCGATGTTCTCCCGGATGCCCGAGTAGTTGAAGATGTCCCACATCTCGGGGGCGAGATGGCCCTTGTCCGACAGCCGCACGATGCTCACCGCGAGCAGCGCGAGGATGGCGAGCGAGCCCAGGACCGCGTAGATCCGGTTGCGTACGACGGCCTTGGGGCCCGGGGCGTCGTAGAGAACGCTGGCGCTCATCGGGCGACCTCCATGCGGCTCTCCAGCAGGCGGAAGGCGCCGCTGATGGCGAAGGTGACGACCAGGTAGCCCAGGGCGACCCAGACGAAGACGGGGACGATGTCGTAGCCCTGGTCGCTCATCAGCTTCTGCCAGCCGAAGAGTTCGGTGACGCTGAAGGCGCCGGCGATCGCCGAGTTCTTGGTGAGCGCGATGAAGATCGAGCTCAGCGGCGGGATGACGGTCCGGGTGGCCTGCGGCAGCACGATCAGGCGCAGGGTCTGCGTGAACGTCATCCCGATCGAGCGGGCGGCCTCGGCCTGGCCCAGCGGCACGGTGTTGATGCCGGACCTGACCGTCTCGCACACGAAGGAGGCGGTGTAGAAGCCGAGGGCGAGCGAGCCGAGCAGGAAGGAGCTCATCCCGGGGAAGAAGATCTCCGGGACGACGAAGTAGAAGACGAGGAACAGCAGGGTCAGCGGGGTGTTGCGCAGCAGCGTCACCCAGGCGGTGCCGAAGAAGCGCAGCGGCGGCACCGGCGATACCCGGAATCCGGCCAGCAGCAGCCCGAGGACCAGGGCGATGACCGAACTGACGGCGGTGATCTCCACGGTTCCTATGAAGCCGTCACGGAATTCCGAGAAGTTGTCGAGCAGTACGTTCATGAGGTCTCCGCGTCGGCGGGCGGCTGGGCGGGCAGGGCCGGGAGCGCCCTCCACGCGCGCGTGGAGGGCGGCTCGATCGGCCGGGTCGGCGGCGGCGCGGTCAACCGTGCCGTCTCGGTGACACCCGTACGGGTGTCACCGGATCAGTAGCGCTGGACGGCCGGCGGAGCGACGTACTTGGCGTCCGAAAGACCGAGGGTCGCCTCGTAGATCTTCTTGTAGGTGCCGTCCTGGACGTGCTTCTCGATCGAGGTGTTGACGAAGTCGCGCAGCGCCTTGTCGTCCTTGTTCATGCCGACGCCGTACGGCTCCTCGGTGAAGGGGTGGCCCGTCACCTTGAGCTTGCCGGGGTTGGCGGCCGCGTAGCCCTTGAGGATCGAGTCGTCGGTGGTGACCGCGTCGACCTGCTTGGTCAGCAGCTGCTGCACGCAGTCGGAGTACTTGGCGAGCTCGACGACCTTCGCGCCGTACTCCGGCTTCTTGATCTCCTGGAGCGGGGTGGAGCCGACGATCGAGCAGACCTTCTTGCCCTTGACCGTGCTCTTGTCGGTGATCGCGGTCTCGTCCTTGCGGACCAGCAGGTCGGCGCCGGCCTTGTAGTAGGGGCCCGCGAAGCCGACCAGCTTCTTGCGCTTGTCGTTGATCGTGTAGGTGCCTACGTAGTAGTCGACCTGGCCCTTGGAGATCGCGGTCTCACGGATGCCGGAGTCGACGGTCTTCCACTCGATCTGCTTGTCGGTGAAGCCCAGGTCGGCGGCGATCATCTTGGCGATCTCGACGTCGAAGCCGGAGCGCACCTTGGTCGACTGGTCCTCGAAGCCGAGGTAGGGCTGGTCGGCCTTGGAGCCGATGATCAGCTTGCCGCGGGCCTTGGCGGCCTTGAACGTGGGGGAGTCGACGGTGACGTCCTTGGCCACGGTGTACGTGGGCAGCTGCGGGGCGCCCGACTGGCCGGGCTTGGCGGCCTGCTTGTCGCCCGCGGAGCCGGACTTGCCGCCGCAGGCGGTGGCGGTCAGCGCGAGCACAGCGATCGCCGCGAAGGCGGCGGACTGGCGGAGCTTCATGTGAACATCCCTCGTATCGCTTGAATCGCTCAGATGTGGGGGCCGTCGGCCGGTGGCGCCGGTGGGGGAGGAGCCGCACTCGGGCAGCCGCTCCGGGTCCGCGGGGAGCCTCAGTGGTGAAGGATCTTCGACAGGAAGTCCTTGGCCCGGTCGCTGCGCGGGTTGCTGAAGAACTGGTCGGGCGTGGCCTCTTCGACGATCTTGCCGTCGGCCATGAAGACGACGCGGTTGGCGGCCGAGCGGGCGAAGCCCATCTCATGGGTGACGACGATCATCGTCATGCCGTCGCGCGCCAGCTGCTGCATGACTTCCAGGACCTCGTTGATCATCTCCGGGTCGAGCGCGGAGGTGGGCTCGTCGAAGAGCATGACCTTCGGGTCCATCGCCAACGCGCGCGCGATGGCGACGCGTTGCTGCTGTCCGCCGGACAGCTGCGCGGGGTACTTGTCGGCCTGGGTGCCCACGCCGACCCGGTCGAGCAGGGCGCGGGCCTTCGCCTCGGCCTGCTTCTTCTCCGTCCTGCGGACCTTGGTCTGGCCCAGCATGACGTTCTCCAGCACGGTCTTGTGCGCGAAGAGGTTGAACGACTGGAAGACCATGCCGACGTCGGCCCGGAGCCGGGCCAGTTCGCGGCCCTCCTGGGGCAGCGGCTTCCCGTCGATCGTTATCGCCCCGGAGTCGATCGTCTCCAGGCGGTTGATGGTGCGGCACAGCGTGGACTTCCCGGACCCCGACGGTCCGATCACGACCACGACCTCGCCGCGCGCGATCGTCAGGTCGATGTCCTGGAGCACGTGCAGCGCGCCGAAGTGCTTGTTGACGTTGCTCAGCACGACCAGGTCGCCCGACGCGGGTGCCGCGTCCTCGGCGTCCTTGGCCACTGATACTCCGCTCATCGGCTTACAGCTCCGCTCTTCCTCGGTTGGGGAGGAACGTAGTGCGCCGCTACGACCAGCGTCATTACATCTGAGCGGAAATTGAGCATCACGATCCGGTAGCGGGGTGGCACTCTCCGTGAAGGGGGCGCGCGGTGCAATACCGGCTGCGTAACGGATGCCGCGCTCCGGTGGATGCCCCCTTGACGCACACCCGCGGCATGGGCGTGGATGCGGGAGTACATGCCTGGCGACGACTACGGAGGGGGGACGATGAGACTGCTGCTCGTCGAGGACGACGACCGCGTCGCCGCGGCCCTGTCCGCCGTGCTCGCCAAGCACGGCTTCGCCGTGGTGCACGCGCGCAACGGCGAGGAGGCGCTGCGGGCGCTGCTGCCCGACGACCGCGCCCCCAAGGAGCCCTTCGGGGTCGTCCTGCTCGACCTCGGACTGCCCGACCAGGACGGCTACGAGGTCTGCGGGAAGATCCGCAAGCGCACCGCCATCCCGGTGATCATGGTCACCGCGCGCGCGGACGTACGCTCGCGCATCCACGGCCTGAACCTCGGCGCCGACGACTACGTAGTGAAGCCCTACGACACCGGCGAGCTGCTGGCGCGCATCCACGCGGTCAGCCGCCGCACCACCACGGGCGAGGACAGCGGCGCGATCCCGGCGGTCGCCCTGCGGCTGGGGCGCGTCCACATCGAGCTGCCCACCCGCCGGGTCAGCGTCGACGGCGAATGCGTCCAGCTCACCCGCAAGGAGTTCGACCTGCTCGCGCTGCTCGCCCAGCGGCCCGGGGTGGTCTTCCGGCGCGAGCAGATCATCAGCGAGGTGTGGCGCACCAGTTGGGAGGGCACGGGGCGCACCCTCGAAGTGCACGTCGCCTCCCTGCGCTCCAAGCTGCGGATGCCGGCCCTGATCGAGACCGTGCGCGGCGTCGGCTACCGGCTCGTCGCCCCGGCCGCGCTGTAAGGCCCGACGCCCCCGGTGCGTACGCGACTCCTGCCGCTGCTGATCTTTCTGCTCGCCCTCGTCCTGATGGCGCTGGGCTTCCCCCTCGCGATCAGCGTCGCCTCCGCCCAGCAGCAGAAGGTGGTCGTCGACCGGATCGACGACACCGCGCGCTTCGCGGCGCTCGCCCAGTTCGTCACCGCCGCCGACGACAAGGACACCAGCAGCAAGGAGCGGCTGGCCACCCTGGAGGAGGAACTCGCCCGCTACCACGAGCTGTACGGGATCCGCGCGGGCGTCTTCTTCCGCAACGGCATCGCCATGGCGAGCGCCCCCCGGGGCTGGGGCGTGCCGGACGACAGCAAGGGCGGAGACGCCTTCCAGGAGGCGCTGGCGGGCCGCAGGAGCCACGACCCGCCCCAGGTGTGGCCGTGGCAGCGCGGACGGCTCGTGGTGGCCTCCCCGGTGGTCCGCGAGGGCGATGTGATCGCCGTGGTGGTCACCGACTCGCCCACCGGGCACATGCGTTCGCGGGTGCTGCGCGGCTGGCTGCTGATCGCGGCGGGCGAGGTGGCGGCGATGCTGCTCGCGGTCGGCGCGGCCTTCCGGCTCACCAGCTGGGTGCTGCGGCCCGTACGCGTCCTGGACGCAGCCACCCACGACATCGCGACCGGGCGCATGAAGTCACGCGTCGCGGTCGCCGGCGGACCCCCGGAACTCAGAAGGCTGGCCCGGTCGTTCAACGAGATGGCGGACAACGTCGAGGACGTGCTGGACCAGCAGCGCGCCTTCGTCGCCGACGCCTCCCACCAGTTGCGCAACCCGCTCTCCGCCCTGCTGCTGCGCATCGAACTCCTCGCGCTCGAACTGCCCGAAGGGAACGAGGAGATCGCCTCGGTGCGCGCCGAGGGCAAGCGCCTCGCCCAGGTGCTCGACGACCTGCTGGGCCTGGCGCTGGCCGAGCACACCGAGGCGGACCTCCGGCTCACCGACATCGGCGCGCTGGCGGGCGAGCGGGTGGAAGCCTGGCGTCCGCTCGCCGAGGACAAGGGCGTGCGGCTCACCGAGCGGCGGGCCGCCGTCACCGCCTGGGCGGACCCGGTGGCGCTCTCCAGCGCCCTGGACGCCGTCATCGACAACGCACTGAAGTTCACTCCGGAGGGTGAGGAGGTCACGGTCGCCGTCGCCGCCGACGGCGACTACTCGAAGATCACCGTCACCGATCTCGGCCCCGGCCTGACCGACGACGAACTCAGCCGGATCGGGGACCGGTTCTGGCGCTCGGGCCGGCACCAGAACGTCAAGGGCTCGGGCCTGGGCCTGTCCATCTCGCGGACCCTGCTCGCGGCGGGCGACGGCACCATCACGTACGCCCACCACGAGCCGCACGGCCTGCGGGTGACGCTCAGGGTGCCGCGCACCTCGCCGACCGGCTGAGGGCGCCCGCCGGCAGGCCGCCGTGGGTCAGGGCTTGGTCGAGAGGTAGTAGCGGCGGGCGCCGTTGTGCAGCGGCAGCGGCTCCGTGTAGATCGCGGTGCGCAGGTCCACCAGCTGCGCGGCGTGCACCTCGCGGCCGATGGCGTCCCTGCTGCGGATCACCGTATGGGTGAACTCCTCGGTCAGACCCGGGTCCGTGCGGTCCGTGGTGACCAGCAGGTTCGCCACCGCGATCGTCGGTACGGCGACGCCCCGCTGCGCCTGCGGATAGGCGTCGGCGGGCATCGTCGCCGCGCGGTAGAAACCGGTGAGGCCGTCCTCGGCGTGCAGCTCGGTGACCAGGTCGCCCAGCGGCACCAGCCGGATCTGGTCCTGCTCGGACAGCCGCAGCACCGCGGTGGTGGGCAGCCCGCCCGACCAGAAGAACGCGTCGATCTTCCCGGTGCGCAGCAGCTCCGGCATGGTGTCGATGCCCGCCGACACCGGAGTGATGTCGTGCGCCGGATCCAGCTTGGCGGCCGTCATCAGCCGCTGCGCGAGCAGCCGCACCCCCGACCCGGGCTGGCCTATGCCGACCCGCTTGGAGCGCAGGTCCGCCGTCGAGTGCACGGGCGAGTCGCGGGGCACGACGAGCTGGACGTAGTCGTCGTACAGGCGCGCGCAGCCGCGCAGCCGGTCGGCCCCGGCGGAGTCGTCACGGAGGTATTTGGCCACCGCGTCGGCGGTCGCGATGGTGAAGTCGGCCTGCCCGGTGGCCACCCGCTTCAGGTTCTGCTGCGAGCCCTCGCTGGTCTGGAGCCGGACGTCCACCTCGGGCAGATCATCCGCCAGCGCCCGCTCAAGGAGCTCGCCGTACCGCTGGTAGACCCCGGTCCGCACGCCCGTACTGAACGTGATCGTTCCCGAGGGCCGCGCGGCCCCCAGTGACAGCAGCCACCACAGCAGGAGCCCGAACACCACCAGGGCCGCGACCGCCCCCTGAAGGGCACGGCGGCGGCTGACGCGGGGGAGGGCCTGGAGCATGGCGCGATCCTGCCAGCTCACTCCCCGTGATGGCCAGGCCCGGGGTCGGGGAAGGGCGGGGCGGCCTGTCGGTGGGACCTCGTACCCTGGTGTACGAGATGAGCGAGGTAGAGGGTTTGAAAACGTACGAGGTGCGCACCTACGGGTGCCAGATGAACGTGCACGACTCCGAGCGGCTGTCCGGCCTCCTGGAGGGCGCGGGCTACGTACGCGCGCCCGAGGGCAGCGACGGCGACGCCGACGTCGTCGTCTTCAACACCTGCGCGGTGCGCGAGAACGCCGACAACAAGCTGTACGGCAATCTCGGCCGGCTCGCCCCGATGAAGACGAAGCGGCCCGGGATGCAGATCGCCGTCGGCGGCTGCCTGGCCCAGAAGGACCGCGACACCATCGTCCAGCGGGCGCCCTGGGTGGACGTCGTCTTCGGCACGCACAACATCGGCAAGCTGCCGGTGCTCCTCGAGCGCGCCCGCATCCAGGACGAGGCGCAGGTCGAGATCGCCGAGTCGCTGGAGGCGTTCCCCTCGACGCTGCCGACCCGGCGCGAGTCCGCCTACGCGGCCTGGGTCTCCATCTCCGTCGGCTGCAACAACACCTGCACCTTCTGCATCGTCCCCGCGCTGCGCGGCAAGGAGAAGGACCGCCGCCCCGGCGACATCCTCGCCGAGGTCGAGGCGCTGGTCGCCGAGGGCGTCTCCGAGATCACCCTGCTCGGCCAGAACGTCAACGCGTACGGCTCGGACATCGGCGACCGCGAGGCCTTCTCCAAGCTGCTGCGCGCCTGCGGCAGGATCGAGGGCCTGGAGCGGGTCCGCTTCACCTCGCCGCACCCGCGCGACTTCACGGACGACGTGATCGCCGCGATGGCCGAGACCCCGAACGTGATGCCGCAGCTCCACATGCCGCTGCAGTCCGGCTCGGACACCATCCTGAAGGCGATGCGCCGCTCGTACCGGCAGGAGCGTTTCCTCGGGATCATCGAGAAGGTCCGCGCGGCCATTCCGCACGCGGCCATCTCCACCGACATCATCGTGGGCTTCCCCGGCGAGACCGAGGAGGACTTCGAGCAGACCATGCACGCGGTCCGCGAGGCCCGCTTCGCGAACGCCTTCACCTTCCAGTACTCCAAGCGCCCCGGCACCCCCGCGGCGACCATGGAGGGGCAGATCCCCAAGGAGGTCGTGCAGGCGCGGTACGAGCGCCTGGTGGCCCTCCAGGAGGAGATCTCCTGGGAGGAGAACAAGAAGCAGGTCGGCCGCACCCTGGAGGTCATGGTCGCCGAGGGCGAGGGCCGCAAGGACGGCAGCACGCACCGGCTCTCCGGCCGCGCCCCCGACAACCGCCTGGTGCACTTCACCAAGCCGGAGCAGGACGTGCGCCCCGGCGACGTGGTGACTGTCGAGATCACCTACGCCGCCCCGCACCACCTGCTGGCCGAGGGCCCGACCGGCGCCGTGCGCCGCACCCGCGCGGGCGACGCCTGGGAGAAGCGCAACGCGGCCCCGGCACAGCCCGCCGGAGTGCTGCTCGGCCTGCCGAAGATCGGCGTCCCCGAGCCGCTGCCGGCCGCGACGGGCGGATGCAGCGTCGTCTGAGCCGCACGTCGTCCGAGACTCCATCCACGCGCGCGTAGGCGCAGCCGCTCACGGGCGGCCCGCCTACGCGCGCGTGGCGTGTTTCCGACCCACGAGGCGGGTGAGGTGCCTGTACGGGCTCGGCTCACGCGCGCGTGGCCGGTTCGTGGCGCCCGTGCCGGGCCGAAGCCGGGCGCACCCACTACGCTGCGGATCATGCTCGTAGCCGCCGCCGTCTGCCCCTGTCCGCCGCTGCTGGTGCCCGCGGTCGCCTCCGGTGCCGCGCCGGAGCTCGATGCCGCGCGGAAGGCCTGCGCCGACGCCGTGGGGCTGCTGGCGGCCTCCCGGCCCGATCTGCTCGTCGTGGTCGGCCCGGCCGACCAGGCGGCGCGCGGCCCGCACCCCCAGGGCGCGCCCGGCTCCTTCGCGGGCTTCGGCGTGGACCTCCGCGTCACGCTCGGCCCGGCGCCGGCCGACGGCCACGCGCGCGAGGAGCGGGAGCTGCCGCCCTCGCTCGCGGTCGGCGCCTGGCTGCTGGAACGGTCCGACTGGTCGGACGCCCCGGTCGAGGGACTCGGAGTGGGCGAACCGCTGGAGGCCGCACGCTGCGCCGACGCGGGCCGCAGCCTGGGCGCCAGGGCCGACCGGGTCGCCCTCCTGGTGATGGGCGACGGCAGCGCCTGCCGCACCCTCAAGGCTCCCGGCTACCTCGACGAGCGGGCCACCGCCTTCGACGAGGGGGTGGCGAGCGCGCTGGGCGCCGCCGACACGCGCGCGTTGCTGGAACTGGACGCGGAGCTCGCGTACGAGCTGAAGGCGGCCGGACGGGCACCCTGGCAGGTGCTGGCGGGCGCCGCCGAGGGGGCGGGCCTGGGAGGCCGACTGCTGTACGAGGACGCGCCCTACGGCGTGGGGTACTTCGTGGCCGTCTGGTCCTGAGCGGTCGCCGTCCGGTCCTGAGCGACACCGGATCCCGGCCCGGCCGCCGGAAAGCGGCGAGCACGCCACACGGGGACGGCCGTGGAGCTGGTGCGCTCCACGGCCGTCCCCGAGGTGATCAGGCCGTCGGTGGCGGGGTGCCGCCGTCGTCCTTGTGCGAGATCCGGTCCAGGGCGTCCTTGGCCTTCCCCGTACCTGTGTGGATCTTGTCGCTGTACTTGCCCTTGGTCTTTTCGTCGACCGTCTTGGCGACCTTGTCCAGCCCCTGCCCGATCCTGTCCTCGTGCTGCTGCGCGAAGTCGGAGACCTTGTCCTTGGCGGGGGCCAGCTTGGCCTTCAGGTTCTCCAGGAAGCCCATGTGGTCACCTTCCCTCTGCCCTCATCTCGGGAGCCGTGCGCCCTCGACCAGGGGAACGTACGAAATGCATGCGTACGCCACGTTACTTCCGGGCGCTCTCGCCCGCCTCGTTGTCCGCCGCCTCCTCCGCCGACTGCTGCTTGGGAATCTCCACACCCTCCGCGGCGGCCGCTTCGGCGGGCTCCTCCGCCGCGGCCTCCGCGGCAGGCCCGGAATCCGTCTCGGCGGCAGCCTCCGGCTCGCCCTCCACGGTCTCCTCGGCCGTCAGGGTGGCCGCCTTCGCCTCCTCGGTTGACTCCGCTACAGCCTCATCGGCCTTGCGGCGAAACCTTGAAAAAACGCCCATATCTACTCCATAGCGTACTCGTGTGGGCGAAATCCCACCCCAACCGGAGCGCCTCATTGCGTCGCCCGGGGGCACCGGTTCGGCAAACCGGCGGTCGGAACCTCGCAACAGGCAACGAACCCGCATGCACCCCGTCACGTAGCTCGTTCGGGGACGGCGGCCGAGGTTTGCGAGACTGTGACCGTGAGAACTGCAGCTCCCGCACCGCGGGTCATCGCCGTCGTCGGCCCCACAGCGGCCGGAAAGTCCGATCTGGGTGTCTTCCTCGCCCAGCAGCTCGGCGGCGAGGTCGTCAACGCCGACTCGATGCAGCTCTACCGGGGGATGGACATCGGCACCGCCAAGCTGACGCTCGACGAGCGCGGCGGGGTGCCCCACCACCTCCTGGACATCTGGGACGTGACCGAGCCCGCCAGCGTCGCCGAGTACCAGAAGCTCGCCCGCGCCGAGATCGACCGGCTGCTCGCCGAGGGCCGCACGCCCGTCCTCGTCGGCGGCTCCGGCCTCTACGTGCGCGGCGCGATCGACGTGCTCGACTTCCCCGGCACCGACCCCGAGGTACGCGCGCGTCTGGAGCGCGAGCTGGAGCAGGACGGGCCCGGCGCGCTGCACCGGCTGCTGGCCGAGGCCGACCCGGATGCGGCGCGCGCGATCCTGCCCTCCAACGGCCGCCGGATCGTGCGGGCCCTGGAGGTCATCGAGATCACCGGCAAGCCGTTCACCGCCAACCTGCCCGGCCACGACTCCGTGTACGACACCGTGCAGATCGGCGTCGACGTCGGCCGCCCCGAGCTCGACGAGCGCATCGCCCTCCGGGTCGACCGGATGTGGGAGGCGGGCCTGGTGGACGAGGTGCGCGCGCTGGAGGCCCAGGGGCTGAGGGAGGGACGTACCGCATCGCGCGCGTTGGGCTACCAGCAGGTGCTCACGGCGCTGGCGGGGGAGTGCACCGAGGACGAGGCGCGCGCCGAGACCGTACGCGCCACCAAGCGCTTCGCGCGCCGCCAGGACTCCTGGTTCCGCCGGGACCCGCGCGTGCACTGGCTGAGCGGCGCCGTCGAGCACCGCGGGGAACTCCCGCAGCAGGCGCTGGCGTTGGTCGAACGAGCGGTCACAGCCTGATCACGTGATGGCATCGGGACGCACCACCGGTCATTAAGGCACCCGCGCGCGTGCCATCATCGACCTCGATCGACCAGTGGAGTCCGAGTTGGGAGGGCGCGTGGCGATGGAGGCCGGCCCTCGCGACAGAGAGCACGGAACGCGGGACGAGCCCGCGCAACCGGGTCCTTCGGAAGTGACGGCAGTGTCGGAGGGGCCGGACGTGAGCGACGCCGGACGGGAGCCCGCCCACCGCGACGCCCCGGAGCCGAGCCCCGCGGAGCTGAGCGTCGGCGCCCTGGGCCCCGCCGTTCCGGGAGCCGTCGGGCTCACCCCCGACGGACCGCAGGACGACGGCGTGCTCGCCGAGGGCGGCGAGGTCGAGGTCGAGATCCGCCCGCAGCGCAGGCTGCGGATCTGGCAGCTCGCGCCGATCGTGATGCTCGCGGCCATGGGCTCGCTGATGTTCGCCTTCCCGCTCGCCTTCGAGTTCGGCGACGGCGGCCCGGTCGTGGCCATGCTCGGCCTCCTGATCAGCTGCTGCGCCGCCGGCTGGGGCATGATGGCCGCCCGCCGGGTCGGCTACACCTGGCCGGGCCTGCCCGCGCGCGGCTCGGGCGAGCGCCCCGACTGGCGGGTGATCGGGCTGTACGTGGGTGGCCTGGCCGCTGCGGTGGCCCTGGCCGTCTGGCGCGTGGCCCGGCTGCGCTGAGCGCCCGGCATCCCGTCCCCCTGATCCTGACGGGGACACGTCCCCCCGGCGGATCCGTCGTCCGGAGCTCCCGGCCCGTTGTCAGTGGGCACCCGTACGATTGACGGCGTGAACAACACCTCGCCGCTCACCTTCCTCAAGGGCCACGGGACTGAGAACGACTTCGTGATCCTCCCCGACCCGGACAACGCCGTCGACCTGCCCGCTTCCACGGTCGCCCGGCTCTGCGACCGCCGGGCCGGCATCGGCGGCGACGGGCTGCTCCACGTCGTGCGCAGCGCCGCGCACCCCGAGGCGAAGGCCATGGCCGACGAGGCCGAGTGGTTCATGGACTACCGCAACTCGGACGGCTCCATCGCCGAGATGTGCGGCAACGGCGTCCGCGTCTTCGCCGGGTACCTCCAGCGCGCCGGGCTCGTCGAGGAGGGCGACCTGGCGATCGCCACCCGGGGCGGGGTCAAGAAGGCGCACATCGCCAAGAACGGTGATGTCACGGTCTCGATGGGCCGCGCCGTGCTGCCGGAAGAGGGCGTCACCGTCACCGTCGACGGCCGCAGCTGGCCCGCCCGCAACGTCAACATGGGCAACCCGCACGCGGTCGCCTTCGTCGAGGACCTGGCCCACGCGGGCGAACTGCGCACGGTGCCGCCGTACAGCCCGGCCGCCGTCTACCCGGAGGGCGTCAACGTCGAGTTCGTCGTCGACCGGGGCCCCAGCCACGTCGCGATGCGCGTCTACGAGCGCGGCTCCGGCGAGACCCGCTCGTGCGGCACGGGCGCGTGCGCGGTGGCGGTGGCTGCGGCGCGCAGGGACGGCGCGGACCCGGCCGTCACCGGTGCCCCCGTGACGTACACGGTGGACCTCCCGGGCGGGACGCTGGTGATCACGGAGTTCCCCGACGGCCAGGTCGAGATGACCGGCCCCGCCGTGATCGTCGCCGAAGGCGTGATCGACCCGGCGCTGCTCGCGGCGGTTGAAACGGCTGTGGCCTGAACCTTCGCTCGAATGGGTGATCCGGTTCACGCTGAGCGAGAGCCGGACTGCGCCACGTGGTGGGGTCGGTAGCATCAAGCACCGGCCCGGAGGGCACGCCTGCCTTTCCACCGCCGGTCGATGCTGCCGGAGGTGCCCCATGAGTGCAGAGGCCACGAATCCTGACGCACAGAGTCGCCGACGCGGCCTTCCCAGGATCGACCTCCGCAGGCTGGGCCGGGCCGCCCTGCTGGGCCCCACCTCGCGCGACCGGCTGCCCGACGCCATCGGACACGTCGCCGAGGCGCACCGGGCCCACCACCCCGACGCCGACCTGGCGGTGCTGCGGCGCGCGTACGTCCTCGCGGAAACGTCCCACCGGGGCCAGTTCCGCAAGAGCGGCGAGCCGTACATCACGCATCCGCTGGCCGTCACCCTGATCCTGGCCGAACTGGGCGCCGAGACCACCACGTTGACCGCCTCGCTGCTGCACGACACCGTCGAGGACACCGAGGTGACGCTCGATCAGGTACGGGCGGAGTTCGGCGAGGAAGTCACCTATCTGGTCGACGGCGTCACCAAGTTGGAGAAGGTCGACTACGGGGCGGCGGCCGAGCCCGAGACCTTCCGCAAGATGCTCGTCGCCACCGGCAACGACGTACGCGTGATGTCGATCAAACTCGCGGACCGGCTGCACAACATGCGCACCCTGGGCGTGATGCGCCCCGAGAAGCAGGCGAGAATCGCCAAAGTCACCCGTGACGTGCTGATTCCGCTGGCCGAACGGCTGGGGGTGCAGGCCCTCAAGACCGAACTGGAGGATCTGGTTTTCGCCATCCTCCATCCCGAGGAGTACGAGCGCACCCGGGCGCTGATCGCGGCCAACTCGGGCTACGAGGACCCGCTGACCACCATCGCGGACGGCGTCAGGGCGGTGCTGCGCGAGGCCGGCATCAGCGCCGAAGTCCTCATCCGGCCACGGCACTTCGTCTCCGTCCACCGCGTCCAGCTCAAACGCGGAGAGCTGCGCGGCACCGACTTCGGCCGACTGCTCGTCCTGGTCGCCGAGGACGCCGACTGCTACGCCGTCCTCGGTGAGCTGCACACCTGCTTCACCCCGGTGATCTCCGAGTTCAAGGACTTCATCGCCGCCCCCAAGTTCAACTTGTACCAGTCGCTGCACACGGCGGTGGCGAGCTCCGACGGCGCGGTGGCCGAAGTCCTCATCCGCACCCACCAGATGCACCGGGTGGCCGAGGCCGGCGTCGTCGCCCTCGGCAATCCGTACGCCGGGGGCGGGCCCGGCGACGGCGCCGACCCGGCGGCCGACGAGCGCGAGGACCCCACCCGGCCCGGCTGGCTCTCCCGCCTCCTGGACTGGCAGCAGAACGCGCCGGACCCCGACACCTTCTGGTCCTCCCTACGGGAGGAACTGGCGCAGGACCGCGAGATCACCGTGTTCTGCGCCGACGGCCGCACCCTGGGCCTGCCGGCCGGAGCGAGCTGTGTGGACGCCGCGTACGCCCAGCACGGCGAGGCCGCCCACCGCTGCATCGGCGCGCGCGTCAACGGCCGTCTGGCGACGCTCAGTACGGTCCTGAGCGACGGCGACACCGTGCAGCTGCTGCTCGCCCAGGACGCCGCCTCCGGGCCGTCCCCGGACTGGCTCGACCACGCCAGGACCCCGGCCGCGCGGATCGCCATCACCGGCTGGCTCGCCGCCCACCCCGAAGGCGTCAAGGTTCCGGCGGCCGCCCCCCGCCCGCAGGTCTCCGTCACCACCGACCGGCGCAGCGCCGCCAACGCCGTCACCGACCTGCCGGACGCGACCGTACGGCTCGCGGGGTGCTGTACGCCGGTGCCGCCCGACGCGGTCACCGGTTTCGCGGTGCGCGGCGGCGCCGTGACCGTGCACCGCGAGGAGTGCCCGGCAGTGGCCCGTATGACGGCCCTCGGACGGGCCAGGGTCGGGGTGCGCTGGGGAGAGACCGCCGCCTGCCGGGTCACGCTGGTCGCCGAGGCGTTCGGGCGCCCGCGCCTGCTCGCCGACCTCACCGAGGCCATCGCCACCGCGGGCGCCGCGATCGTCTCCGCCACTGTCGAGCCGCCCAGCGAGCAGCGGGTGCGGCACACCTACACGCTCCAGCTGCCGGACGCCGCCGAGCTGCCCGCCCTGATGCGCGTGATGCGCGATGTGCCGGGGGTGTACGACGTGAGCCGCGCGCAGCACCCGGCCGCGGCCGGCTGAACCGACGGCCGACGCTCGTTCGGGTGGGGGTGGTGCGCGTCGGCCCCGCCCTCGCACGGTGTGCTGGTAGCGGTAGGGCATGCTGCTCTCCTCACGCCGTGTGCGTGCCGCTCTGCTGGCCACCGCAGCCGCCTGTGTCCTGGCCGCCGCTCCGCCGCCGCCCGCCCCGGCCGGAATCGGCGACCCGCTCTTCCCGACGCTGGGCAACCCCGGGTACGACGTCATCGCGTACGACATCGGATTCACCTATCCGGGCGACAACAGCAAGCCGATGGAGGCCGTCACCACCATCGACGCCCGCGCCACCGGCTGGCTCGACCGGATCAACCTGGACTTCGCGCGCGGCACCGTCCACGGCGTCGAGGTCAACGGCAGGAAGGCCGAGTTCGCGAGCGCCCAAGAGGACCTGGTGATCACCCCGCGCCACCCGGTGTACCCGGGGGAGGAGCTGCGGATCACCGTCCGGCACACCAGTGACCCGCGCGGCGCCGAGGACGGCGGCTGGGTGCGCACCACCGACGGCCTGGTGATGGCCAACCAGGCCGACGCCGCCCACCGCGTGTTCCCGTGCAACGACCACCCCTTTGACAAGGCGATGTTCACCTTCCGGGTGGACGCCCCCAAGGAGTACACGGTCGTCGCCAACGGGCTGGAGACCGGCTGGACGAGGGAGGGCGGCCGGGCCGTCTCCACGTACCGCACCGAACACCCGATGGCGACCGAGCTCGCCCAGGTCTCCATCGGCCGCTCGGCCGTGCTGCGCCGCGAGGGGCCGCACGGGCTGCCCGTGCGCGACGTGGTCCCGGCGGCCGACCGGCAGCGGATGGAGCCCTGGCTGAAGAAGACGCCCGCCGAGATCGCGTGGATGGAGAACCTGGTCGGTCCGTACCCGTTCGAGACGTACGGCGTCCTGATCGCCGGCGCGGACACCGGGTTCGAGCTGGAGACCCAGACCCTGTCGCTCTTCGAGCGGTCGCTGTTCCTGCGCACCGGGTTCCCCGAGTGGTACGTGGACTCGGTGATGGTGCACGAGCTGGCCCACCACTGGTTCGGCGACAGCGTCTCCCCGCGCGCGTGGTCCGACCTCTGGCTCAACGAAGGGCACGCCACCTGGTACGAGGCGCTGTACGCGCAGGAGCACGGCAAGCGGCCGCTGGAGACCCGGATGCGCGAGGCCTACCGCCAGTCCGACGCCTGGCGCGCCGCGGGCGGACCGCCAGCCGCCCCCAAGCCGCCCGCCCCCGGCCAGAAGATCAGCATCTTCCGGCCCGTCGTCTACGACGGGAGCGCGCTGGTGCTGTACGCGCTGCGGCAGGAGATCGGGGAGGCGAGGTTCGGCGAGCTGGAGCGGCGCTGGGTGAGCGACCACAAGGACGGGACGGCCAGCACGGCCGACTTCACCGGCCTCGCGTCCGAGGTCGCCGGGCGCGACCTCGCCGGGTTCTTCCAGGGCTGGCTGTACGGGGCGAAGACGCCGCCGATGCCCGGGCACAAGGACTGGCGCAGCGTCGCGCCCCGGCACGCCTAGGCCTACGGCACCCGCCCTGTCGGGCGCCGGAAAACCGGGGTGACGGCCCCGGCGGCACCGTGCGACCATCGTCGGGTCGGCGGCGCCGCCGGGGCCGGATTCCACTCGGGAATCTTTCGGGTCCATTACGCGTTGTGACCGACGTAACCGCAATTCCAACGACGTAAGGATCCAATGACCTCCTCTTCATCCCCTTCCCAGGACGAGCAGAGCTTCGCGGAGAAGAACCGCACCGAGAGCCTTCGGGCCGATGCCCTGATGGAAGAGGACGTCGCCTGGAGCCACGAGATCGACGGCGAGCGGGACGGCGCGCAGTTCGACCGCTCCGAGCGCGCCGCCCTGCGGCGTGTGGCGGGCCTCTCCACCGAGCTGGAAGACGTCACCGAGGTCGAGTATCGCCAGCTGCGCCTGGAGCGCGTCGTGCTGGTGGGCGTCTGGACCACGGGCACGCTGAAGGACGCGGAGAACTCCCTGGCGGAGCTCGCGGCCCTCGCCGAGACGGCGGGCGCGATGGTGCTCGACGGTGTGTACCAGCGCCGTGACAAGCCCGACCCGGCCACCTACATCGGCTCCGGCAAGGCGCAGGAGCTGCGAGACATCGTCCTGGAGTCCGGCGCCGACACCGTGGTCTGCGACGGTGAGCTCAGCCCCGGCCAGCTCATCCACCTGGAAGACGTCGTCAAGGTCAAGGTGGTCGACCGGACCGCCCTGATCCTCGACATCTTCGCCCAGCACGCCAAGTCCCGAGAGGGCAAGGCCCAGGTCTCGCTCGCCCAGATGCAGTACATGCTGCCCAGGCTGCGCGGCTGGGGCCAGTCGCTCTCCCGGCAGATGGGTGGTGGCGGCTCCGGCTCGTCCGGCGGCGGCATGGCCACCCGTGGTCCCGGTGAGACCAAGATCGAGACGGACCGGCGGCGGATCCGCGAGAAGATGGCGAAGATGCGCCGGGAGATCGCGGAGATGAAGACCGGCCGCGAGATCAAGCGCCAGGAGCGCCGTCGCAACAAGGTCCCCTCGGTCGCCATCGCCGGGTACACCAACGCGGGCAAGTCCTCCCTGCTCAACCGCCTCACGGGCGCGGGCGTGCTGGTGGAGAACGCGCTGTTCGCCACCCTCGACCCGACCGTGCGCCGGGCCGAGACCCCCAGCGGCCGGCTCTACACCCTGGCCGACACCGTCGGGTTCGTCCGGCACCTGCCGCACCACCTGGTCGAGGCGTTCCGCTCCACCATGGAGGAGGTCGGCGACTCCGACCTGATCCTGCACGTGGTGGACGGCTCGCACCCGGCTCCGGAGGAGCAGCTGGCCGCCGTGCGCGAGGTGATCCGCGAGGTGGGCGCGGTCGACGTGCCCGAGATCGTGGTGATCAACAAGGCGGACGCGGCCGACCCGCTGGTCCTCCAGCGCCTGCTGCGGATCGAGAAGCACTCCATCGCGGTCTCGGCGCGTACGGGCATGGGCATCGAGCAGCTGCTCGGCATCATCGACGCCGAACTGCCGCGCCCCGAGGTCGAGATCGAGGCCCTCGTGCCGTACACGCACGGACAGCTGGTCTCGCGGGCGCACGCCGAGGGCGAGGTGATCTCCGAGGAGCACACCCCGGAGGGCACCCTGCTCAAGGCGCGGGTGCACGAGGTGCTTGCGGCGGAGCTCGCTCCGTACGTACCGGCCAAGCACTGACCACGCGCGCGGCCGGGCACTGACCGGCTCGCTTGAACGAACAAGGCCCGCCCCCTCCGTACGAGGGGGCGGGCCTTGTCGTCGTCAGGTGCGGTCGGCCTTACCGGCCGCCGTACTTCTGACTCATCTGGGTGAAGATCTGCTGGGCGCCGGGGCCCAGCTGGGGTCCGGCCAGCCAGCCCGAGGTGACCGGGCCGATCGAGGTGTTGGAGACCAGCTCCGCCTTGCCGCTCTTGCCGGTGATGAACCAGCCGCCGCCGGAGGAGCCGCCGGTCATCGTGCAGCCGATGCGGTACATCGCGGGCGTGCTCGGGGCGACCGACAGGCGGCCCGGGCGGTCGACGCACTTGAACATCTTCAGGCCGTCGTACGGCGGCGCCGCCGGGTAGCCCCAGGCGCCCATCGCCGAGACGGAGTGCGCGTCCGGCGTCGAGAAGTTGACGGTCAGCGCGTTGCCGACGGTCTCTTCGAGCGACTTGCCGCCGCTTTCCGGGTTCACGTGCAGCACGGCGTAGTCGTACGGGGCGCCGGTGCCGCCGGTGTGGCCGCCGCCGGCGATCCACTCGCCCGAGGTCGAGGCCCAGTCGGCCCAGTAGGCGCCGTACGGGGCGATCTCCTGCGACTGCGCGTTGCGCAGCTGCGCCGCCGACTTGCCCTGGTCGTTGTAGGCCGGGACGAAGGCGATGTTGCGGTACCAGCCGCCCTTGGCGCCCGCGTGGACGCAGTGGCCCGCGGTCCAGACGAGGTTGGACCTGCCGGGGTGCGCCGGGTCCTTCACGACGGTGCCCGAGCACACCATGGAGCCCTCGGGGGAGTCGAAGAACACCTTGCCGACCGGGGCGGCGTAGTTGTGGTAGGGCAGGCTCTCGGCCTTGGCCTGAACAGGCCGCGGCTCCGGATCGCTGATGCCCGGGGCGCCGTTGACGTCACCGGCGGCCATGGTCTTCTGCGGGTCCTTGGCGGACCGCATCCGCTCGGGCTTCCACAGGCCCGCGATGACCGGGTTGACGAAGTCCTTGGCCTCGCGCAGCCACTTGGCCTGGTCCCAGTTCTTCCAGTCGCCGTTCTTCCACTTGTCGAGGTCGACGCCGTGCTTCTTGAGGGCGCCGGCGACGTCGTCGGGAAGGCCCTGGTCGCCCTTGCCCTGGGCGGTGCTCGACGCGGACGGCTTGCTGTCCGCGCCGTCGTCGCCGGGGCCGCACGCGGTGGCCGTCAGCGCGAGTGCCGCCGCGAGGCCGGTGGAGGCCAGCAGCGGACGTATGGATCGCATGGAAACGATTCCCCCTGAGTTGTGCTCGTACCTTGTTCAGTTGCGCGTGCCGGGCGGCACGCCGGGACGGCGTGTTGCCATGGGCACGTCATATCGGGAAACGGGGTCTTCCGGGACCGCCGTTGCGCAGCCCCCCACTATGCCGGTAGCTCGTGGGGGTCTCGTACAGGGGTCCGGGAGCTCTCGTGGAGAGAGCTCCCGGACCCCGGCCGGGCCTACTGGCCCGCGTACTTGTTGCTGACCGAGTCGTACACGCCCTTGGCCTCCGGGCCCAGGCGCGGGCCCGCCAGCCAGCCGGCCGTGACCGGGCCGATGGAGGTGTTGGAGACCAGCGCGGGCTTGCCGTCGGCGCCCGCGGCGATCCAGCCGCCGCCGGAGGATCCGCCGGTCATGGTGCAGCCCAGGCGGTACATCGTCGGGGTGCTGGCGTCGAGCGAGAGCCGGCCCGGCTTGTCCTTGCACTGGTACAGCTTCTGGCCGTCGTACGGCGGCGCGGCCGGGTAGCCGTTCGCCGTCATGCTCGCGATCTTCGGCACGGCCGGGGCGTTGAAGTCCACCGGCAGGGCCGTGCCGACCGTCTCCTCGAGGGACTTGTTGCCCTTGCCCTTCTCGGGGGTGACGTGCAGCACCGCGAAGTCGTACGGAGCGCCCTGGCCGCCGGTCGGGCCGCCGCCCTGGATCCACTGCTGCGAGGTCTGCGCCCAGTCGGCCCAGAACACGCCGTACGGCGCGATCTGCTGCCGGGTCGCCTTCTTCAGCTGCGCGAGCGACAGGTCGGCGTTGTTGTACGAGGGCACGAAGGCGATGTTGCGGTACCAGCCGCCCTTGGCGCCCGCGTGGACGCAGTGGCCCGCCGTCCACACCATGTTGGACTTGCCGGGGTGCGCCGGGTCCTTCACGACGGTCGCCGAGCAGACCATCGAGCCCTCGGGGCCGTCGAAGAAGAGCTTGCCGAGCTCCGGCAGGCTCTCGTGGTACGGGGCCTTCTGGGCCTTGGCCTTGACGGGCGCCGGGGTCGGGTCCGTCACGCCCTTGTCGCCCGAGATGTCGTTGGGGACGGGCTTCTGCGGGGGCTTCTCGGCCTTCCGCATCCGGTCCGGGTCCCACAGGTCCTGGATGATCGGGTTGACGAAGTCCTTGGCCTCACGCAGCCACTTGGACTTGTCCCAGTTCTTCCACTCGCCGTTCTTCCACTTGTCCGGGTCGATCCCGTGCTTCTTGAGCCGGTCCTTGATGTCGTCCGGGATCTGGAGGCCGTCGTCACCGGCGGTCGCCGAGGCGGTCGGCTTGGAGTCGGCCTTGTCGTCGCCGCCCGGACCGCACGCGGTGGCGGTCAGGGCGAGAGCGGCCGTGAGGCCGAGCGCGGCCAGCACGGGGGAGGTCCGGCGATGTGCGCCCCTCCCACCATGGGCCGCGGAGTTCGGACGTGTCGGTCGCATGTTCTTGATCCCCCTGGGACTTCGGTACTGAAGCTGCTGTTGCGCGGTGCAGCCACCGTTGCTCCACCGCTTGCCGTTACTGAAGCGAACCCGCCGACTTCGTCGAAGTCGGCGGCCCACCTCGCTCCGGCCGAAAAGTTCCGGCCGAAGTGCGGCCCCCACTATGCCGGTGCCGGTTGGGACGGTGCGCGGCAGGGCCGCGGTTCCGCTCCGCAAGGATCTTCCCGTTTGCCCGTGATCCTCCGGCTCCGGCGTCGTTGGTACGTACGGGGGACGACACGCCAGCGTTCAGCCCCACCGTTCGCACCGGGCAACGGGCGTGCCACGGAACCGTCACAGGGTCCCGGCGCGCGGCTGGCGCAGCAGGCACAGCGGAGCGCGCACCGTGGGAGGACCAGAACTCGTGGCCGTGACCGAATCCGCGCCGGTACCAGCGTCGGCCGAGCTTCCGACCACACCGCCGCGGACACCGCCCGCCCACGAGGGGATCCTGCGGCGGCAGTCCCTGCGCGAGTCCGCCGCCCGGACGTACGCCCGCTCGCTGCCGATCGTGCCCGTGCGGGCGCGCGGACTGACCATCGAGGGGGCGGACGGGCGGCGTTACCTCGACTGCCTCGCCGGCGCGGGCACCCTGGCCCTCGGGCACAACCACCCGGTCGTGCTCGAAGCCATCCGCAAGGTCCTCGACTCCGGCGCCCCGCTGCACGCGCTCGACCTGGCCACCCCGGTCAAGGACGCGTTCACCACCGAGCTGTTCACCACCCTGCCGCGCCCCCTGGCCGACCACGCGCGGATCCAGTTCTGCAGCCCGGCCGGGACGGACGCCGTCGAGGCCGCGCTGAAGCTGGTCCGCACCGCGACCGGCCGGGGCGGACTGCTCGCCTTCACCGGGGCGTACCACGGCATGACGGCCGGCGCCCTCGACGCCTCGGGCGGCGCCTCCAACGCCCGGGTGACCCGGCTGCCCTACCCGCTCAACTACCGCTGTCCGTACGGCGTGGGGGGCGAGCGCGGCGCCGAGCTCGCCGCCCGCTGGACCGAGAGCCTGCTCGACGACCCCAAGGGCGGGGTGCCCGCCCCCGCCGGAATGATCGTTGAGCCGGTGCAGGGCGAGGGCGGGGTGAATCCCGCGCCCGACTCCTGGATGCGCCGGATGCGCGAGATCACCGCCGCCCGCTCCATCCCGCTCATCGCCGACGAGGTGCAGACCGGCGTGGGCCGCACCGGCGCCTTCTGGGCCGTCGAGCACAGCGGGATCGTGCCGGACGTGATGGTCCTCTCCAAGGCCATCGGCGGCTCGCTCCCGCTCGCCGTGATCGTCTACCGCGACGACCTCGACGTCTGGCAGCCCGGCGCCCACGCGGGCACCTTCCGGGGCAACCAACTCGCCATGGCCGCGGGCACCGCGACCCTCGCCTACGTCCGCGAGAACGGGCTCGCCGAACGTGCCGCCCTGCTCGGCGGCCGGATGCTCGCCCGGCTCCAGGGCCTGGCGGCGGACCACCCCACCATCGGCGACGTCCGCGGCCGGGGCCTGATGATCGGCGTCGAACTCGTCGACCCCGAGCGCGAGGACCCGCAGACCGGCACCGCGGCCGCCGCGCCCGCGCTGGCCACCGCCGTCCAGCGCGAATGCCTGTGCCGGGGCCTCATCGTCGAACTCGGCGGCCGCCACTCCAGCGTCGTACGGCTGCTGCCTCCCCTCACCCTCACCGACGAACAGGCGGTCGCCGTCCTCGACCGGCTGGCCGACGCCCTGGCCGCCGCGGAGCGCGCGACCCGCCACCGGACCGATGCCGGGCCGTCCCACTGACCCGGTCCACCACACAAGGAAGCCCACCGTGAACCGCATCCCCGCACCCGACGCGCCCGATGGCTCCGGCCGCCCCACCGCCCCTTGCGGCCCCCTTGTGGCAGAGACGGCGACGGTGCCGCGCCAGAAGGCGGGGATCCACGGCGAACGGCTGCCCGCCACCGACCAGGACTCCCACGGCCAGGGCGCCCGCGACCAGGACCCCCGGGCCCAAGTCCCCGTGGGCCAGGACCTCCTGGAGCGGGAGCCGCTGGACCACCCGGACCCGCAAGCCGCCGCCGAGGCCGCGGCCGTCGAGAACCTGCTCCGCTGCTGGGTACGGGAGAACGACCTCCCCGCACCCGAAGGGCCCGTGCTGCGCATCCGGCTGCGCGCCAGCGGCACCGCCCTGCTCGTCCCCGTCCGGTACTGGTCCGCCACCGGATGGCACCGCTTCGGCACGCCGGAGCTGGAGGGCGCCCCGCACGGCGCCCCGGCCGTCGACGCCGTCACCGTGGCCGCCCTGATCAACCGCGAGTCCGGCCGCAGCGAGGGCGCCGATCTGGTGGGCCGCGTCGCCGATTCGGTCCGGCGCACCGCGGAGTTCATCGCGGAACGCCGCCGCCACCCCGGCCCCGCCGACGAGGCCGACCTCTTCCTCTCCGCCGAACAGTCCCTCCTTCTCGGTCACCCCCTCCACCCCACCCCGAAGAGCCGCGAAGGACTCTCCGAGGCTGAAGTACGCCTCTACTCACCCGAGTTGCGCGGCTCCTTCCCGCTGCACTGGATGGCCGTCGACCGCACCGTGCTCGCCGCCGACTCGGCCTGGACGGACGGCGGCCGACCGGTCACCGCCGATGAACTCACCGCCCGGCTCGCCGCCGGACTCCACGTCCCGGCGAACACCGTGGCGCTGCCCGTGCACCCCTGGCAGGCGCGCGAGCTCGCCCACCAGCCGGCCGTCGTCGAACTGCTCGACGCCGGGTTCCTGCGCGACCTCGGCCCCCACGGCGACCCCTGGCACCCCACCTCCTCCGTCCGTACCGTGCACCGGCCCGGCGCCGACGCCATGCTGAAGCTCTCCCTCGGCTTGCGCATCACCAACTCCCGCCGGGAGAACCTCCGCAAAGAACTCCACCGAGGCGTGGAGGTCCACCGGCTGCTGCGCACCGGCCTCGCCGAGCAGTGGCAGGCGGCGCACCCCGGGTTCGACATCGTCCGCGACCCGGCCTGGCTCGCCGTCGACGCCCTGGACGGCCAGCCGGTGCGCGGGCTCGACGTGATGATCCGCCACAACCCGTTCGGCCCCAGCGACGACGCCGTCTGCATCGCCGCACTGACCGCGCCGCGCCCGCTGCCCGGCCGCCCCGACAGCGCGATGCACTCGCGGCTCGCCGACATCGTGGCCAAGCTCGCCGCCCGCACCGGCCGCCCGACCCCGGCCGTGGCCGCCGAGTGGTTCCTGCGCTACCTCGACCAGGTCGTCCGCCCCGTGCTCTGGCTGGACGCCACGGCCGGGATCGCGCTCGAAGCCCACCAGCAGAACACGCTGGTGCTGCTCGACCCCGACGGCTGGCCCGTCGGCGGCCGCTACCGCGACAACCAGGGCTACTACTTCCGCGAGTCCCACCGGAACGCCCTCGAACGCCGACTGCCCGGAGTCGGCACCGCCAGCGACACCTTCGTCTCCGACGCCGTCACCGACGAACGCTTCGCCTACTACCTCGGCATCAACAACGTCCTCGGCCTCGTCGGAGCCTTCGGGGCCCAGCGCCTGGCCGACGAGCGCGTGCTCCTCGCCGCCCTGCGGCAGTTCCTGGCCAAGGCCACCGCACTCGGCTCGCCGCTGCCCGCGTACCTCCTGGACAGCCCGACCCTGCGTTGCAAGGCCAACCTCATGACCCGGCTGCACGGCCTCGACGAGCTCGTCGGCCCGGTCGACACCCAGTCCGTCTACGTCACCATCGCCAACCCCCTTCACACCACCGGAACTTGATCACCACGACTTGATCCCTTTGATCTCCACGAACAGCTGAATGAGGAGAGAGGAACGTCGCCGTGCCTCCCACCGATGCGAGCACCGACGCCGACGCCGGAGCCGGTCCCTCCCCCCGGCCCGGCGGCGCCGAGGACACGCTGGACATGCGGCTGCCCTACGAACTCGTCGCGCTGTTCGGGGAGTCGAGAGCGGACGGGATGGGAAGGACGGGCGCGGCTGAGGGGGGAGGCGGCGAGGACGGCGTCCCGGAGTCCGGCCTCCCGGAATCGAGCGTCCCGGACCCGGGTGTACCCGACTTCCGGACCCCCGACGTCGGAGCCCCGGGCCGCGCGACCCCCGGCCCCGACGCGGCAGACGCCGCGACGGCAGGTGCGGAAGCGGGCGCCCGCCCCCCGTCACCTCTCCAGTCCGAGGCCGAGGCCGAGGCCGAGCCCGAGCCCGAGCTAGAGCCCGACCGCTCCCATCCGGCCCCCCGCACCCCTCACACGTACAGCCCCGTCGGCGCCACCCACCTCACCCCACACACACCCTCCCGCATCACCCCCCACACCGCCCCCCACCCCCGCGGCGACGACCTGCTCGACTGCCCCGAGGCGTGGGGACCGGTCACCACGCCCGTCGGCGCCTTCCAGCTCGTCCCCGTCCGGGTCGAACGTGATCTCTCCCTTCTGAGTGCCTGGATGAACGATCCCGCCGTGGCCGCCTTCTGGGAGCTGGCCGGGCCCGAGTCGGTCACGGCGGCGCATCTGCGGCCCCAACTCGACGGCGACGGGCGGAGCGTGCCGTGCCTCGGGCTGCTCGACGGCACGCCGATGAGCTACTGGGAGATCTACCGGGCCGATCTCGACCCGCTGGCCCGGCACTATCCGGCGCGGCCACACGACACCGGTATCCACCTCCTCATCGGCGGTGTCGCCGATCGTGGGCGCGGGGTCGGGACCGCGCTGCTCCGAGCCGTCGCCGATCTCGTACTCGACAACCGGCCGCTCTGTCCCCGTGTGGTTGCTGAACCCGATCTGCGCAACACCCCCTCCGTCTCCGCCTTTCTGAGCGCCGGCTTCCGGTTCTCCGCGGAAGTTGACCTTCCCGACAAGCGGGCCGCCCTCATGGTTCGTGATCGCGCGCTCAGGAACCTGCTGTGAACCACCCGCTGCCCTACATACACCGCTCGAACCGCATCGGTTCCACCCCGAGGAGTCGCCTTGCCGAACCCGCTTGTCCCCGATGATTCCGAGGAAACGGAGGAGCCACTCACACCGCCCACGCCGCCCGGGCTGTCCACACCACCAGCGCCGCCCGCGCTGCTCGCGCCGCCCGAGCTGAACCGCGACGCCTGGGACCGCGCGGCCCGTCGGCTGCTCGCCAAGATGCTCGGGGCCTTTGCGTACGAAGGGATCATCGAGCCGGTCGCGCAGCGGGACGGCGGCACCGAGGACCTTCGAGCGGACGATCCCGGAGGAGCCCTCGAAGCCCTCGAAGCCCTCGAAGCCGGAGCCCCGGAGGCCCCCGAAGACGCCCCGGGCCCGGGCCGCGCCTCCCACCACACCCCCCACCGCATCCCCCGCCGCCCCTGCACCCCCTACACCCAGTCCCTGGACGACGGCTCCGCCCTCTCCTTCCGGGCTCGGCGCGGCGCGTACGACGACTGGCTCGTCGACGCCGAGTCCGTCAGCCACGGCGGGCAGCCCTTCACCGACCCGCTCGCCTTCCTCGTGCGCGCCCGCCGCACGCTCCGGCTCGACGGCGCCACCTTCGGCCACCTCGTCGGCGAGCTCACGGCCACGCTCGCCGCCGACACCCGCCTCGACCACACCGCGCTGCCCGCCGCGCGCCTCGCGGAGCTCGGATACGCGGAGCTGGAGGGCCACCAGACCGGGCACCCCTGGCTCGTCCTGAACAAGGGGCGGGTCGGGTTCTCGGCCGTCGACACCGCCCGGTGGGCCCCCGAGGCCCGCACGCCCGCCCGGCTGCCCTGGATCGCCGTCCGCACCGACCTCGCCCGCTACCGGGGCGTCGGCGCGCTCGCCACGCCCGACCGGCTCTACACCCGGGAGCTCGACCCGGCGGTCCGCGAGGGCTTCGCCGCCGCGCTACGCGCGCGTGGACTCGCCCCGGACGACTACCTCTATCTGCCCGTGCACCCCTGGCAGTGGGACGAAGTGGTGCTGCCGCTCTTCGCCCCGGCCGTCGCCGAAGGCGCGATCGTCCCGCTGCCGGGCGACGCCGACCTCCGGCTGCCGCAGCAGTCCATCCGGACCTTCCTCAACACCTCGCGCCCCGACCGGCACACCGTGAAGCTGCCGCTGTCCATCCTGAACACGCTCGTCTGGCGAGGGCTGCCCACCGAGCGCACGCTCGCTGCCCCGGCCGTCACGGCCTGGGTGCACGCCGTGCGCGACGCCGATCCGTTCCTGCGCGACGAATGCGAGGTGATCCTGCTCGGAGAGGTGGCCTCCGTGGCGGTCGAGCACCCGCTGTACGACCACCTCGCCGAGGTTCCGTACCAGTACAAAGAGCTGCTCGGGGCGATCTGGCGCGAGCCGCTGCAGACCCGCCTCCGGGCGGGCGAACGCGCGCGTACCCTCGCCGCGCTGCTGCACACCGACCCGCAGGGACGTGCCTTCACCGCCGAACTCGTCGCCCGCTCGGGCCTCGCCCCGCAGGTCTGGCTGCGCCGGCTGTTCGCCGCGCTGCTGCCGCCGCTGCTGCGGTTCCTCTACCGCTACGGGACGGTCTTCTCGCCGCACGGGGAGAACGCCATCGTCGTCTTCGACGACCACGACGTGCCCGTACGCCTGGCGATCAAGGACTTCGTCGACGACGTCAACATCAGCGCGGAGCCGCTGCCCGAGCACGACTCGATGCCCGAGGACGTACGGGACGTCCTGCTGACCGAGCCGCCCTCCTTCCTCACCCAGTTCATCCACTCCGGTCTCTTCGTCGGCGTGTTCCGCTATCTCGCGCCAATGTGCGAGGAGCAACTGGACGTTCCGGAGTGCGACTTCTGGGCGCTGGTGCGCGACGAGATCCTGCGCCACCAGGCGCGCTTCCCCGAGCTCAAGAAGCGCTACGAGACGTTCGACCTGCTCACGCCCCGTATCGAGCGGCTCTGTCTCAACCGGAACCGCCTGCACCTGGACGGCTACCGGGACCGCCCCGAGCGCCCGCACGCGGCCGTCGCGGGCACCGTCCCGAACCCGCTCGCACCGCCGACGTGATCCGATTGTCAGTGGTGCCCCGTAGACACCTCGGGGAGGTAACTCGTCAAGCGGCTGCGGAAAAATGGGTGGGGAACGCGGTCTGTTCCTCGAACGGTTTGTTGTGCTGCAGGCAGTGGTAGAGCTGTCCGATCATGCGGTTGAAGAGGTTTCTCTGGGCGGCTGCGTGCCAGTCCCCGTGCTCGTCGCGGCGCTTGGGGTAGTGCGCTTTGGCGCCGGGTGAGGCGGTGAGTGCGGAGAACGCCCAGAGGTATCCGACGTGGTTGAGCCGGTCGTTCTTCACCCACCGTCTGGTGATGGACGACTTCTTGCCGGAGGCCCGGGTGATGGGCGAGGAGCCGGCGTAGGCCTTCAGCCCGCGGGCGTCGGCGAACCGGGTGCGGTCGTCTCCGATCTCGGCGAGCACCCGGGCGCCGAGCTGGACGCCGAGACCGGGGAAGCTAAGGATCACTTCGGCGTCCGGGTGCTGAGGGAAAGCCTCTTCCACCGCCTCGGCCAAGTCGTCGGCTGCCTGGGATGCGGCTTCTAGCTGGATGAGAAGGGCGAACATCTGCTTGCCCAGGGCGTCCTCGACCAGGGGTGGCTGGTGGGCCCAATCGGCGCGGAGGACCTCGCGGAGCCGCTCGGCCTCGGCGTCGATGCCGCGCTTGCGGCCGGCTCGCTTGAGCGCGGCTTGAAGCTGGGAGCGGGTCAGCCTCGCAGCTTGGGACGGCGTCGGGGCGAGGCGAAGGAGCTCGAAGGCCTCGGGGCGGCACAGACCGTTCTTCCAGGTCTCGGCGGCCGCGAGGGCGGCCGGGTAGTACTCGCGCAGCAGCGAGCGCAGCTGGTTGGCCGTCTGCTGCCGGTTCCAGGTGGCGTCCTGCTGGGCGCGGGCCAGCACAGCGATGGCGCGGCCGAGGTCGGAGTCGCCTGGCAGGGGCCGGTGGGCGTGCATGTCGGTGCGCAGGATGTTCGCCAGGACCAGGGCGTCGCCCGGGTCGGACTTCTTGCGCGAGACGGAGTGCCGGTCGCGGTAGCGGGCGGCCGCCATCGGGTTGATCGCGAACACCTGCCGCTTACCCGTCCGCAGAACGGCGACGAGCAGGCCGCGGGAGGTCTCGATCGCCACCGGGATCGGGTCCTCCTCGCTGTCGCCGTGCTCGACGAGCAGGTCCAGCAGGATCTTGTAACCGGCCGCGTCGTCGGTGATGTGCCGCTTGGCCAGTAATCGGCCGGTGTCGTCAACCAAGGCGACGTCGTGCGTCCTTTCCGCCCAGTCGATGCCGCAGTAGATCAAGGTCTTTCCTTCCCCATGTGCAGGTTCGTGCTGGTCACGAGCTCATGCGGGACCACGCGGCGCCCTAATCCCAGGCCTCGACCACGATGGGCCGGACCGACACCTCGGTAGCCGTTCGTGGCACCAGCTCATCCCCACGGGCCCCGGTCTATGCAGGAGCTCAAACGGGCTCGGGCGTATCAAGGAGTCACCGTGGAGCGGGCTCGCACCACCAACACCAACGAGTGACCATGGTGCGGGTGTTGACAGAGGTGGTGGCGGTCGCGAGGACGCCGGACGGTGCACGGTCTACCAAGAGGCTTCACGCGCCTGGCACGGTAAAGACATCCGCCCGGCGCCCACGTGGCCTCCACCACAAGCAGCAGGACCGCGCACGCGATCTACGGGGAGACATCGGATGCCCGGGTTAACGCAGGCGTCACGGCCCCACTGCTCGAACAGCCCGTAACGAACTCTGATCTCGTCCGGCACTGTCTTACCCACGGATTAGGGTTAACGGGCTATGACGAAGCCATCTCTCCCCGAGCTCCTGCACGCCGCCGTCGCCGCCGTCGGCGGTCTGGAGCGCCCCGGCCAGGTCACCATGGCCACGGCCGTCGCCGACGCCATCGACGGCAATTCCCACCTGCTCGTCCAGGCCGGCACCGGCACCGGAAAGTCCCTGGGCTATCTGGTGCCGGCGCTGGCGCACGGCGAGCGCGTCGTGGTGGCCACGGCGACCCTGGCGCTCCAGCGGCAGCTCGTGGAGCGCGATCTTCCGCGTACGGTCGACGCGCTGCACCCGCAGCTGCGCCGCCGCCCGGAGTTCGCCATGCTCAAGGGCCGGTCGAACTACCTCTGTCTGCACCGCCTCCACGAGGGCGTGCCGCAGGAAGAGGAGGACGGTCTCTTCGACCAGTTCGAGGCGGCCGCGCCCACCAGCAAGCTGGGGCAGGACCTGCTGCGGATGCGGGACTGGGCCGACGAGACGGAGACCGGCGACCGGGACGACCTGACGCCCGGCGTCTCGGACCGCGCCTGGGGCCAGGTGTCCGTCTCCTCCCGGGAGTGCTTGGGCGCCTCGAAGTGCGCGTACGGGGCGGAGTGCTTCGCGGAGATGGCCCGCGAGCGCGCCAAGCTCTCGGACGTGGTGGTCACCAACCACGCCCTGCTCGCCATCGACGCCATCGAGGGCGCCCCGGTGCTCCCGCAGCACGAAGTGCTGATCGTCGACGAGGCGCACGAGCTGGTCTCCCGGGTCACCGGCGTCGCCACCGGCGAGCTCACCCCGGGGCAGGTCAACCGGGCCGTGCGACGGGCCGCCAAGCTCGTCAACGAGAAGGCCGCCGACCAGCTCCAGACCGCCGCCGAGGGCTTCGAGCGGCTGATGGAGTTGGCGCTGCCCGGCCGTCTGGAGGAGATCCCCGAGGATCTCGGATACGCCCTGATGGCGCTGCGCGACGCTGCTCGTACGGTGATCTCGGCGCTCGGCTCCACCCGCGACAAGTCCGTCCAGGACGAGGACGCGGTGCGCAAGCAGGCCCTCGCTGCGGTCGAGAGCGTCCACGGCGTGGCCGAGCGGATCTCCAACGGATCCGAGTACGACGTCGTCTGGTACGAGCGGCACGACCGCTTCGGCGCCTCCCTGCGGGTCGCCCCGCTCTCCGTGTCGGGGCTGCTGCGGGAGAAGCTCTTCGCCGACCGGTCGGTGGTGCTCACCTCGGCGACGCTCAAGCTCGGCGGTGACTTCAACGGGGTGGGCGCGTCGCTGGGCCTCGCGCCGGAAGGCACCGAGGGCGAGGACGTCCCGCAGTGGAAGGGCATCGACGTCGGCTCGCCCTTCGACTACCCGAAGCAGGGGATCCTCTACGTCGCCCGGCATCTGGCCACGCCGGGCCGTGAGGGCTCGCGCGGCGACATGATGGACGAGCTGGCGGAGCTGGTCGAGGCGGCCGGTGGCCGGACGCTGGGCCTGTTCTCTTCGATGCGGGCCGCCCAGGCCGCCGCCGAGGAGCTGCGCGGCCGCCTGGACAAGCCGATCCTGCTCCAGGGCGAGGACACCCTGGGCGAGCTGATCAAGACGTTCGCGGGCGACCCCGAGACCTGTCTGTTCGGCACGCTCTCCCTCTGGCAGGGTGTGGACGTGCCGGGCGCGAGCTGCCAGCTGGTGGTCATGGACAGGATCCCGTTCCCTCGGCCCGACGACCCGCTGATGAGCGCCCGCCAGAAGGCGGTGGAGGAGAACGGCGGCAACGGCTTCATGGCGGTGGCCGCCACCCATGCCGCGCTGCTGATGGCCCAGGGCGCGGGCCGACTGGTCCGGGCGACGGGGGACAAGGGTGTCGTCGCCGTCCTCGATCCCAGGCTGGCCAACGCGCGCTACGGCAGCTATCTGCGGGCCTCGCTGCCGGACTTCTGGTACACCACGGACCGCAATCAGGTGCGCCGCTCGCTCGCCGCGATCGACGCGGTCGCCAAGGCCGACGGGAAGTAGCACCCGGCGCCTTGGCTGCCGGGAGCGGGTCCCGGACACAACAGGGCCCCGGGACCGGCGCAGTGGGTCCCGGGGCCGGTCCGGCCGGCGGGTCGGTCAGACCCGCCGCAGCACCGCCACCACCTTGCCGAGGATGGTCGCCTCGTCGCCGGGGATGGGCTGGTACGCGGCGTTGTGCGGGAGGAGCCAGATGTGGTTGTCCTCGCGCTTGAACCGCTTCACCGTGGCTTCGCCGTCCAGCATCGCGGCGACGATGTCGCCGTTCTCCGCGACCGGCTGGCGGCGCACCGTGACCCAGTCGCCGTCGCAGATCGCGGCCTCGATCATCGAGTCGCCGACGACCTTGAGGACGAAGAGCTCGCCGTCGCCGACCAGCTGGCGGGGGAGGGGGAAGACGTCCTCGACCGACTCCTCGGCGAGGATGGGGCCACCGGCGGCGATCCGGCCGACCAGCGGCACATAGGAGGCCGCGGGCTTGCCGGTGGTGTCCGTCGGCTGGGTGCTGGGCTGGTCCGAGCCGCGCACCTCGTACGCCCGAGGGCGGTGGGGGTCGCGGCGGAGGAAGCCCTTGCGCTCCAGGGCCATGAGCTGGTGGGCGACGGACGACGTGCTGGAGAGACCCACCGCCTGACCGATCTCCCGCATCGACGGCGGGTACCCCCGGCGCTGCACCGAGTCCCGGATGACCTCGATGACCCGCCGCTGCCGGTCGGTGAGACCGGAGCTGTCCGCCCTGATGCCCGGAGGTCGGCCGGGCAGCGAGCGTGTGGCCCGCGCGGGGTCGCCGCCCTCCTGGTTCGTGACTGCGTCATTCATGGCATGCACCGGCTCAAGTCGGGTCTGGGAGCGGTCCTGGGCAGTGATGGTGGCACTGTCTGCGGTGGTGGTCACGTCGGCCCCTCTCGAAATGGTCTCCCTAGCTGGACAACGGTAGTTGCTTTCGAAAGGTTGCGCCAAACACACGTTCGAGTGAAAAATCGCAGAAAGCGTGACGTGATGGTGGAGCCGGGTGTATGCGGGCACCCTTGCCGGGGCCGGTCGGCAGGCAATTCGGTCGATTACGGTACCCTTCACCGCTGAGGCCGGAGCCTGCGGGCGCCGCCCGGGAGCGTCGCCGACAGCCGCCGGACCGTGCGTGCGTACGACCGCGGCGCGATGGCCGGTACCGGCCTCCCAGTCTGCCATCCGGTCGCCCGGAAACAGGGTCGGGCGCGCCCGCCGGGCGGTTCCCGATCCGGTGTTCCGGCGGCGGCCGGCCCGCGCTTCGTCGCCCTCCGGGCCTGCGTGGACACGGGCCGGAATCACGCCTTCCCGCGCTGTTCCCTGCGCGACCGCGCCGCGACACGCGGTAGTGGGCAGTTGGCGGCAAAACCCCAGATCTAGTGGTTGGATTGGCACCGCCACCCAGAAGTTGTGGTTGTGGTCCTTGGGGCCGCGGTCATCGCCTATGCTTGTGGCTGCTTCGCGGGGCCTGTTCAGCCCCACCGAGGTCATTCAGTCGTGCTGCGAAGGAGGGTTGGGATCCATGCACTGCCCCTTCTGCAGGCACCCCGACAGCCGTGTCGTCGACAGTCGGACCACCGACGACGGCACGTCGATCCGCAGGCGCCGCCAGTGCCCCGACTGCTCCCGTCGTTTCACGACGGTGGAGACGGCCTCGCTGATGGTGATCAAGCGGTCGGGCGTCACTGAACCCTTCTCGCGCACCAAGGTCATCTCTGGCGTCCGCAAGGCGTGCCAGGGGCGGCCGGTCACCGAGGACGCCCTCGCCAAGCTCGGCCAGCGGGTCGAGGAGGCGGTGCGCGCCACCGGCAGCGCCGAGCTGACCACCCATGACGTGGGTCTGGCCATACTCGGCCCCCTGCAGGAGCTCGACCTCGTCGCGTACCTGCGCTTCGCGTCCGTGTACCGGGCGTTCGACACCCTTGAAGACTTCGAGGCCGCCATCGCGGAACTGCGCGAACAACGGCCTCCCGCGGACGACGCGGACGCGCGCGTGGCCGGAGTGACCCCCGAGGTCCCCGTGCCCGCCACCGCTGCCGACTGACCGGCGGACCCCGGTCGCCGATCGGCGGCAATCCAGGACCTGTCACGGGCGCCCGCGAGGCGCCCGGGGCACAAGACACACACCGTGCCACGGGAACATTCGGGCACTTTTGGGCGTTTTCGCCCGCGTATGGGAGGCGGCATGACAGAGACGGCGAGCGGCCCGGCACGAGGATCCCGCACCAAGGGTTCCAAGGCGACCAAGGGTCTGCGCATCGAGCGCATCCACACCACCCCCGGAGTGCATCCGTACGACGAGGTGGCCTGGGAGCGTCGTGACGTCGTCATGACCAACTGGCGCGACGGCTCGATCAACTTCGAGCAGCGTGGCGTCGAGTTCCCCGACTTCTGGTCGGTGAACGCGGTCAACATCGTCACCAGCAAGTACTTCCGCGGGGCCGTCGGCACCCCGCAGCGCGAGACCGGCCTCAAGCAGCTCATCGACCGGATCGTGAAGACGTACCGCAAGGCCGGCGAGGACCACGGCTACTTCGCCTCGCCCGCGGACGCCGAGATCTTCGAGCACGAGCTGGCGTACGCCCTCCTGCACCAGATCTTCAGCTTCAACAGCCCGGTGTGGTTCAACGTCGGCACGCCCCAGCCGCAGCAGGTCTCGGCTTGCTTCATCCTGTCCGTCGACGACTCCATGGAGTCGATCCTCGACTGGTACAAGGAAGAGGGCATGATCTTCAAGGGCGGCTCCGGCGCCGGCCTGAACCTCTCCCGCATCCGCTCCTCCAAGGAGCTGCTGTCCTCCGGCGGCAACGCCTCCGGCCCGGTCTCCTTCATGCGCGGTGCCGACGCCTCCGCCGGCACCATCAAGTCGGGCGGCGCCACCCGCCGCGCGGCCAAGATGGTCATCCTCGACGTCGACCACCCCGACATCGAGAACTTCATCGAGACCAAGGTGAAGGAGGAGGAGAAGATCCGCGCGCTGCGCGACGCGGGCTTCGACATGGACCTGGGCGGCGACGACATCACGTCCGTCCAGTACCAGAACGCCAACAACTCGGTCCGTGTGAACGACGAGTTCATGAAGGCCGTCGAGACCGGTGGCAAGTTCGGGCTGCGTGCCCGGATGACCGGTGACGTCATCGAAGAGGTCGACGCCAAGTCCCTCTTCCGCAAGATGGCCGAGGCGGCGTGGGCCTGCGCCGACCCGGGCATCCAGTACGACGACACGATCAACCACTGGCACACCTGCCCGGAGTCCGGCCGGATCAACGGCTCGAACCCGTGCAGCGAGTACATGCACCTGGACAACACGTCCTGCAACCTCGCCTCGCTGAACCTCATGAAGTTCCTCAAGGACGACGGCGAGGGCCACCAGTCCTTCGAGGTCGAGCGGTTCGCCAAGGTCGTCGAGCTGGTCATCACCGCGATGGACATCTCCATCTGCTTCGCGGACTTCCCGACCCAGAAGATCGGCGAGAACACCCGCGCCTACCGCCAGCTGGGCATCGGCTACGCCAACCTCGGCGCCCTGCTGATGGCCACCGGCCACGCGTACGACTCGGACGGCGGCCGCGCGCTCGCCGGTGCCATCACCTCGCTGATGACCGGCACCTCGTACAAGCGCTCCGCCGAGCTGGCCGCGGTCGTCGGCGCCTACGACGGCTACGCCCGCAACGCCGAGCCGCACCAGCGCGTCATGAAGCAGCACGCCGACGCCAACGCCAAGGCCGTCCACATCGACGACCTGGACTCGCCGATCTGGGCCGCCGCCACGGAGGCCTGGCAGGACGTGGTCCGACTGGGCGAGAAGAACGGTTTCCGCAACGCTCAGGCGTCGGTCATCGCCCCCACCGGCACCATCGGTCTCGCGATGTCCTGCGACACCACCGGTCTTGAGCCCGACCTCGCGCTGGTCAAGTTCAAGAAGCTGGTCGGCGGCGGCTCGATGCAGATCGTCAACGGCACGGTCCCGCAGGCGCTGCGCCGCCTCGGCTACCAGCCGGAGCAGATCGAGGCGATCGTCGCCCACATCGCCGACCACGGCAACGTGATCGACGCCCCGGGCCTGAAGACCGAGCACTACGAGGTCTTCGACTGCGCCATGGGCGAGCGCTCCATCTCCGCGATGGGCCACGTCCGCATGATGGCCGCCATCCAGCCGTGGATCTCCGGCGCGCTCTCCAAGACGGTCAACCTGCCGGAGACGGCGACCGTCGAGGACGTCGAAGAGGTCTACTTCGAGGCGTGGAAGATGGGCGTCAAGGCGCTCGCGATCTACCGCGACAACTGCAAGGTCGGCCAGCCCCTCTCCGCGAAGACCAAGGAGAAGGAGAAGGCGGAGGTCACGGAGAAGGCCGAGGCCGAGATCCGCAAGGCCGTCGAGAAGGTCGTCGAGTACCGCCCGGTCCGCAAGCGTCTGCCCAAGGGCCGTCCGGGCATCACCACCTCCTTCACGGTCGGTGGCGCCGAGGGCTACATGACCGCCAACTCCTACCCCGACGACGGTCTGGGCGAGGTCTTCCTGAAGATGTCCAAGCAGGGCTCGACCCTCGCGGGCATGATGGACGCCTTCTCGATCGCCGTCTCGGTCGGCCTCCAGTACGGCGTGCCGCTGGAGACGTACGTCTCGAAGTTCACCAATATGCGCTTCGAGCCGGCCGGTATGACGGACGACCCGGACGTGCGGATGGCGCAGTCGATCGTCGACTACATCTTCCGCCGCCTGGCGCTGGACTTCCTGCCGTTCGAGACCCGCTCGGCGCTCGGCATCCACTCCGCCGAGGAGCGTCAGCGCCACCTGGAGACCGGTTCGTACGAGCCGAACCTGGACGACGAGGAGATGGACGTCGAGGGCCTGGCCCAGTCCGCTCCGCGCCAGACCGAGACGCTGAAGGCCGTCGCCGCGCCCAAGCCGGCGGTCGTCGAGCCCCCGAAGGCCGTGCACAACTCGGCCGAGCTCGTCGAGATGCAGCTCGGCGTCAGCGCCGACGCGCCGCTCTGCTTCTCCTGCGGCACCAAGATGCAGCGGGCCGGCTCCTGCTACATCTGCGAGGGCTGCGGCTCGACCAGCGGCTGCAGCTGATCACGGGCGCTCGCGGCCCGAGCGCTCCTGAGGGCTGAAAGGCCCTGCCCCGTGGGGACCGGTGAACTGCCGGTCCCCACGCGGGCGTTCGGGGGGTGTACACCGCCGTGCTTCAGCTACGTACTCCGTACGTAGGAGTCAGACGGTCCGTGCGCCCATCGCGGCGGTGAAGGCGTCCGGGTCCAGGTCGAAGCCGCGTACGCCCTGGTGGAGCTCCCAGGCGCCGCCCGAGGTACGGACGAACTCCGCGACCGTCGCCGCCGTGCTCTGCGCGACCGAGGAGAAGTCGTCGCTCGCCAGCTCCCGGTAGCCCTCGCGGATGCGGACCTCGGGGTTGGCCACGTCCGCGAAGACGAGCCGGTCCGGGCGCTGCTGGATGACCACGCCGACCACGATCCGGGCGTGCGCGTCGGGCTGGCGGGCGAACTCCAGCGTCAGCACCTCGTCGTCCCCGAAGCCCTTTCCGGTGGTGCTGTCGCGGCTCAGATAGACCGTGCCGTCGGGCGAGCGGCTGTCGAAGTGCACCAGATAGGCGGGGCTGCCGTACGGATCGGACGCGGTGTAGACCGCGGCGATCACATCGAGGTCGTGGGCCGCGGAGCCGACCGGGCTCGGGTCCCACCGCAGTGCCACCTCGACCTTGTCGAGCCCCTTGCTGAAGCCGCTCATCCCCAAACCCCTCCCCGTGACTGCCCGTTGTCAGCCGCTCACCGACCATGCTGCCACGCGCGCGGGGCCAACCGGTCCGCCGGAGTGGGACCGGCGCCACGGGCGCTGGCCGTACGATGGCGCGGTGCTGGTCAAGTGGATTCGCTGCACTGTGGTCGACCGTCCCGGCTTCGACCGGGGGCAGCGGAAGTGGGCGGGACTGCTGGGGGAGCCGGGATTCAGGGGCCAGGGCGGCGGGTGGAGCCGAGGGCGGCCCGATGTCGCGCACGTCTTCACGTTCTGGGAGAGCCGGCCCTTCTACGACTCCTTCATGGCGCGCCACCACGACCGCCTCGCCGCCACGCAGTCCGGCACGTTCCGGGACGCGCGCGCCAAGCTGTTCGACCACCGCTTCGACGTGAAGACCGGCTTCGAGCCGCGCTTCACCGACGCCGATGTGGTGCGGGTGGCGCACTGCCGGGTGCACGCCGACCGCGTCGAGCACTTCCGCAGCGCGCAGGAGCGGATCTGGAACCCGGCGATGGCCGGATCGCCCGGAATGCTGCGCGGGGTGTTCGGGGAGGCCCCGGGCAACGAGTTCCTGGTGCTCTCCATGTGGCGGTCGGCCGCCGAGCACGGCAAGTACCGGGCCGACCGGGTGGAGCGGCTCGCGCTGCGCGCGGGGACGGAGGCCGACGTCGCGGGCCTGTCCGGGGCCGTCGTCGACCTGAATCCCAGCTGGACGGTGTGAGCGATACGCCGGATGGCGCCGGACGGCTGCTCGAATGTCAGACCGGCGATCTAGGGTTTACGCATGGCAAGACCGCGTCGCATCGTCCTCGTCCGGCACGGCGAGTCGGAGGGGAACGCCGACGACACCGTGTACGAGCGCGAGCCCGACCACGCGCTGCGGCTCACCGCGACCGGGCGGCGGCAGGCCGGGGAGACGGGGGAGCGGCTGCGCGAGATATTCGGGCGCGAGCGCGTCAGCGTCTACGTCTCGCCGTACCGGCGCACCCACGAGACGTTCCAGGCGTTCGGGCTCGATCCGGAGCTCGTGCGGATCAGGGAGGAGCCCAGGCTCCGCGAGCAGGACTGGGGGAACTGGCAGGACCGCGAGGACGTGAGGCTCCAGAAGGCCTACCGGGACGCGTACGGACACTTCTTCTACCGCTTCGCGCAGGGCGAGTCGGGGGCGGACGTGTACGACCGGGTGGGGTCGTTCCTGGAGAGCCTGCACCGCAGCTTCGAGGCGCCCGACCACCCGCCGAACGTCCTGCTCGTCACCCACGGCCTGACGATGCGGCTGTTCTGCATGCGCTGGTTCCACTGGACGGTGGCGGACTTCGAGTCGCTCTCCAATCCGGGGAACGCGGAGACCAGGACGCTGCTCCTCGGCCCCGACGGGCGGTACACACTGGACCGGCAGTTCGAGCGGTGGCGCGTCCCCGAGCCGTACGGCATCACCGGATAGAGTGGGTGTGCGATGACCGCTGACTCCACACTCGAATCACGCTTCGAACGCGCGCTGGGCAGCCTGCGCGGGCTGTCCGTGGGAGACGCCCTGGGCTCCCAGTTCTTCGTCCCCGCCCACTATCCGCTGCTCAAACGGCGCCAGCTGCCCGACGGCCCGTGGCAGTGGACCGACGACACCGAGATGGCCTGCTCGGTCCTTGCCGTCCTGGCCGCGCACGGCCGGATCGACCAGGACCGGCTCGCCCGCTCCTTCGCCGAGCACCACGACTTCGACCGGGGGTACGGCCCGGCCGTCAACCGGATGCTGCGGCTGATCCGGGAGGGCGGGGACTGGCGGGAGCTGGCCGCCGGGCTCTTCAACGGACAGGGCTCCTGGGGCAACGGCTCCGCGATGCGGATCGCGCCGCTGGGCGCCTGGTACGCGGACGACCCGGAGCAGGCCACCCACCAGGCCGAGATCTCCTCGTACACCACCCACCAGCACCGCGAGGCCGTGGTGGGCTCGATGGCGGTGGCGGCCGCCGCCGCGCTGGCCGCCGATCCGGCGGGCCCGCCGACCCCGGCGGAGCTGCTCGACGGCGTCGTGGCGCTGGTGCCGCGCAGCGCGGTCGGCGCGGGGCTGCGCCGAGCGCGGGACATGCTGGACTACGGGGACGCGGGCACGGTGGCCGCGGTGCTCGGGTGCGGGCGGCGGACCAGCGCGCACGACACGGTGCCGTTCGCGCTGTGGTCGGCCGCGCGCTCGCTCGGCGACTACGAGAAGGCGTTCTGGACGACCGCGCAGGCGGGCGGCGACGTCGACACCACCTGCGCGATCGTCGGCGGGGTGATCGCGGCCGGCAAGGCCGGGGCGCCCCCGGCCGAGTGGCTGGCGCGGACCGAGGAGCTGCCGGGCTGGGTCCCGGCGGCGGCTTCGGGCTGAGGCGGATCCGAGGCCCTTGGGGCCTTTACGGGCGCTCCGGAACCCCGGGGCGCCCGTACCGCCATGGGTCAGCCCGGCACGCCCGCCTTCCCGCTCAGCGCCTCCAGATCGCTCTTGCGGACCTGGATGACGAAGACGGCGACCAGCGCGGCCAGCGATACCAGGGCCACGGCGGCGATGAAGGCCGTGCCGATGCCGTGGGCGAGGACCTCGTCGCTCCAGGGCGCGGGCAGTTGGTGGGTCTTGGCGAAGGCCGCCTTCTGCTCGGGTGAGCCGTGTGCGAGGAAGTCCTTGAGCTGGGTCTTGCCCTCGTTGCGGCTCGCGGTGCCGAAGACCGTGGTCAGGATGGACAGGCCGAGCGCGCCACCGACCTGCTGGGTGGTGTTGAGCAGGCCGGACGCGGCGCCGGACTCGCTGTCGGCGATGCCGGAGACCGCGGTGAGGGTGAGCGTGACGAAGTTCAGGCCCATGCCGAAGCCGAAGAGCAGCAGCGGGCCGATGATCCCGCCGGTGTAGGTGCTGTCCGGATCGATGAAGGTCAGCCAGGCCATGGCGCCCGCGGTGATCAGCGAACCGGTGACCACGAGGGGCTTGGGGCCGATGCGGGGCAGCAGGTTCGTGGCCAGGCCCGCCGCCAGGACGATCGCCAGGGTCGAGGGGAAGAAGGCGACGCCTGCCTTGACCGGGCTGTAGTGCAGCACGTTCTGCACGAAGAGCACGATGAAGAAGAACATGCCGAACATGGCCGCGGCGAGGCTCAGCATGATCACGTACGTACCGGAGCGGTTGCGGTCGGCGAACATCCGCAGTGGGGTGATCGGCTGGGCGGAGCGGCGCTCCACCGCGACGAAGGCGAGCAGCAGGACCACGGCCGCGCCGAAGGACGCCAGGGTGAGGCCGTCGCGCCAGCCGTCGCTCGCGGCCCGGATGAACCCGTAGACCAGGGCCGCCATGCCGCCGGTCGAGGTGAACGCGCCGGCCAGGTCGAAGGTGCCGGAGTGGCGCTGGGACTCCCGGATGTAGCGCGGCGCGAGCGCGGCGATGGCCACGCCGATGGGGACGTTGACGAAGAGCACCCAGCGCCAGTTGAGCCAGTCGGTGAGCATGCCGCCCGCGATCAGGCCGATGGCGCCGCCACCCGCCGAGACCGCCGAGAAGACGCCGAACGCCCGGTTGCGCTCGGGGCCTTCGGGGAACGTGGTCGCGATCAGGGCGAGCGAGGTGGGCGAGGCGATCGCGCCGCCGATGCCCTGGAGGGCGCGGGCGGCGAGCAGCTGCCAGGGTTCCTGGGCGAAGCCGCCGAGGAGCGAGGCGAGGGTGAAGACCAGGATGCCGGTGATGAACATCCGGCGCCGGCCGAGCAGGTCGCCGGCCCGGCCGCCGAGCAGGAGCAGCCCGCCGAAGGTCAGCGCGTAGGCGTTGATGACCCAGGTCAGGTCGCTGGTGGAGAAGCCGAGGGAGGTCTGGATGTGGGGGAGCGCGATGTTCACGATCGTCGCGTCCAGGACCACCATCAGCTGGCACATCGCGATGACCGTGAGGGCGATGCCGGGGCGGTCGGGGCGCGGGGGGTGCGGTTCGGGTGCGGGGGTGCCGGGCTTCGCGTCTATCTGATCTGACGTCATAAAGGGTCCCTTGAGACGTACGTCGTACTAGGAAACGCCACCGTTCACTATTGACGACCCTAGCGAGCCGGAAAGAGTGAACACAAGCGTTCACTAAGGGGAGTTGGGGCAGGTTGTCGGTGGGATGACGGGCCCGTGCGGGGGTGTTCGCGGACGCTGTTCCTGGTCAAACGGCTGGAGGGCGACCACCATGGGGGGCGACCCGTCCCCAACGGAGAGAAGACGATGGCTACTTCGCGCTGGACTGCTGCCGACGAGGCCCCGCAGGTCTCGCCGCGCCGCCGGGGGCCCGTCCTGGAGCGGGCGATCCTCGACGCGGCCCTGGAGCAGTTGAGCACGGTCGGCTGGAACGCCCTCACCATGGAGGGCGTGGCCGCCGGGGCGCAGACCGGGAAGGCCGCGGTGTACCGTCGCTGGTCCTCCAAGGAGGAGCTGGTGGCCGACGCGCTGCGGGCCGGGTTCCCCCATCTGGACCGGGCCGACGACCACGGCTCGCTGCGCGAGGACCTCTACCAGCTCTGCCTGCGGCTGCGGGAGGCGATGTACTCGCGGTCCGGTTTCGCGCTGCGCTCGGTGCTTTACGAGTGCGACGCCGCCAGCGCCGAACGGTTCCACGGCATGGTGCTGCGGCGCCTGGTCGAGCCCGCCCAGCGGCTCTTCCGGGAGGCCGTGCGGCGCGGAATCGAGCGGGGCGAGGTGCGGGCCGACGCCACGGCCGAGGTGATCTTCGATGTCATTCCCGGGCTGATGATGTTCCGCGCGAAGGTGCGCGGAAGCGAATGGCCCGACGAGGCGGTCGCGGAGATGATCGATCACGTGATGGTGCCGCTGCTGCGGGCCGGGACGGCCTGATCGGGGTGTGCGGGCCCGCACGGGGTGGCCGGGGTGTCCTCGGCGGCCCGGGCGGCGTAACCTTGCTGGCGCCATGCCGTACGAACCACCCACCCACACCGTCGAGCGCTCACTCCGCGCCACCACCGGATGCAAGATCATCGCCGGTGTCGACGAAGTCGGACGCGGGGCGTGGGCCGGTCCCGTCACGGTGTGCGCCGCCGTCACGGGGCTGCGCCGACCGCCCGAGGGCCTGACCGACTCCAAGCTGATCAGCCCCAAGCGCCGCCTCGAACTGGCCGGGGAGCTGGAGTCCTGGGTGACGTCGTACGCACTCGGGCACTCCTCGCCGCAGGAGATCGACGAGCTCGGAATGACCGCCGCGCTCCGTCTCGCCGCCGTCCGCGCGCTGGACGCGCTTCCGGTACGGCCGGAGGCGGTGATCCTCGACGGCAAGCACGACTACCTCGGCGAGCCGTGGCGGGTCCGTACCGTCATCAAGGGGGACCAGTCCTGCATCGCGGTCGCGGCCGCCTCGGTGATCGCCAAGGTGCGCCGGGACGCGATGATGGCCGAACTCGGGGGAGCGGCGGGGGAGTACGAGGCGTTCGGCTTCGCCGACAACGCCGGCTACCCCTCGCCCACGCACAAGACGGCCCTGGAGGAGTGGGGTCCGACCCCGTACCACCGGCTGTCCTGGGCGTACCTCGACGCGCTGCCGCGCTGGCGGCACTTGAAGAAGGTCCGGGTCTCGGCGGCGGCGGCCGCACTGGAAAGCGGGGGCCAGCTCGGCTTCGACTTCTGAAATCCCTGGACTTTCCCCGCCCTTTACGGGGAGACTCCGCCCCGATCGCACTTTTGTGCCCACCCGGTGGTGCCCCATTCACCGGCGTTTGATAGACCTTTACCCATGCCTCTCATCCCCGAGGAGCCTCAGATTCACGAGAGCGCCCAGGGTCCCCGCGTCACTCCGGCCGCCGGCCGCACCGCGCCGACCCCCCGTCCCGTTCCTGGTCCGCGTACCGCGGCGGCACCGCGTCCCGGAACTCCGGGTCCCGGTCCCGCCCGGCCCACGCCCCCCGCGCAGCGCACGCACACCGCCGCGCAGCCCCAGGCGCCCCGTCCGGCGGCTGCCGGGCCGCAGGTCCAGCTGATCCCGGCCCCGGCCGACGGCGCGCTCGACGCCGCGGGCGAGGCGGTGGACCTGCTGCTCGACACCGGTCGTGCGCCGGGCGACATCCTGGTCCTCACCACGGGTGAGCAGCATCCGTGGGCGGCTCACGAGCTGTCCTTCGGCGAGGAGTCGTACTGGGCGCAGCACGATGCGCGTGACGACGTCTTCTACGCGTCCGCGGCGTCCGCCGCGCGGGCGGCTGGTCGGGCTGTGGTGATCGTCGCCGTCAACGGCGGGGATGATGCGGCTCTGGCCGCGTTGCCGCTCGCCCGCGAGCGCGCCGGTGCGCTGCTGATCGTCTGTGGTGATCCGCAGCGGATCAATGCGGCGCTGAGCGCGGGGGTCTGAGCGCGCACCTTTTTGGCCCGGTGTTTGTCTGCGGGCCGGTGGTGGGTTGCTCGCGCCGTTCCCCGCGCCCCTACACCCGCTTTCGTCTGCGGGCCGTATGTGGCTGGTCGCGCAGTTCCCCGCGCCCCTTTGGGGGCGCGCACGGCGCAGCCCCCTGCCCGTATGCGCCCGCTAGCGCGCCGCCACCCTGCGTAGGGCCTCTGTTGAGCCGCTGCGTAGCGGCAGGGGGTCGGGGTCGGGGGCCGATAAGGGGGCGGGGCGGGTTGTGGAGCTGGGGTGGCGGCCGCCTCGGCCCTCGCCCAGGACCTGCCAGCCGGCGCGCGTCAGGGTGATGTACGCGCCGCAGCGCAGCCCGTGCAGGGTGCAGGCGTCCCGCAGGCCCCACATCCAGGCGCCGTCCTCCTCGGTCCAACGCTCGTCGCCGTCACGGCAGTAGAGCAGTACGGCGGTGCGCACCGGGGTGCGGCGGCGCAGGTCGTGCGGGATCACCCGGCGCAGGTGCGCGAGCAGCGCGTTGCGGAACTCCCAGCCGTCGGCGGCGACCGGGCGCCGGACGAACGAGGCGCTGGCGGCCAGCCGTTCCTCGTGGTCCAGGACGGCGACCACGGCCGTCGACGGGGTCGGGCGGTGCCTGCTGTGCAGCCCGCTGACCACCTCGCGGGGGTTGCGCAGCAGCGGGATCCCCGCCGAGGCCCACTCCGCGGGCTCCAGCATCCTGGCGAGTCGGTTGGCCGAGGCCGCCGACATGAGGGACGACGCGCCTGCCGAGGCTGCGGACGGTGCGAATCCGAAGGTCACGGTCCTCCCTTCCGGATACGCGCCCACAGTGCGGGCAGGGTCGGGTGAGGGCGCAGCACGGCGCGGCCCGGGATACCGGGTCCACCGCTGAGGCGCGGCTCCAATTCTCGCTGGCTCACGGGCACGCGGCAACGAGCAAATGGAGCCGCTGACTGGAATCGGAGGGTATGACGCTCATATCCCTGCCCAGTCGCGCCCCCGATCACGCCCTGGACTCCCGGGCTCACCCCTGCACGGCGAGGACCAGCGGAAACACCCCCTGCGCGCCCGCCCTGCGCAGCAGCCGGGCCGCCACCGCCAGCGTCCACCCCGTGTCCGAGCGGTCGTCGACGAGCAGCACCGGGCCGCCTGCCTCCCGCACCGCCCGCGCCAGTCCGTCCGGCACCGTGAAGGCGTGGTGCAGGGCGCGCACCCGCTGGGCGCTGTTGGAGGCCGGGACGCGGACCCCGGCGGCCTCCTCCCCGTACTCCACACACCCGAGGAGCGGCATGCGGCCGATCTCGGCGATCCGGGCGCCCAGCGACTCCACGAGCCGGGGTCTGGTGAGCGAGGCGACGGTGACCACGCCGGCGGGCCGGGGCGGGGCGTCGGGGCCGCCGCCCGCCCAGCCGCCGGGGCCCTTGGCCCAGTCGGCCAGGACGGTCACCACGGCGTCGACCACATCGTCCGGAACCGGTCCGTCGGGGCTCTGGGGAGCGAGCATCGGGCGCAGCCGGTTGCCCCAGCCGATGTCCGAGAGGCGGCCCAGGGCCCGGCCGGGGAAGGCCTGTTCACCAGCGGGAATACGACCCTTGAGGTCCACGCCGACCGCCGCGAGCCCGGTCGGCCACATCTTGCGGGGCTCGACCTCCACGCCCGGCCGGCCCAGCTCGCCCTTGGCCGCGTCCAGCGCCTTGCCGGAGACGTCGGCGGTGAAGCGGGCGCCCGCGCAGTTGTCGCAGCGGCCGCACGGGGCCGCCCGCTCGTCGTCGAGCTGGCGGCGCAGGAACTCCATCCGGCAGCCGTCCGTCGCCGCGTAGTCGCGCATCGCCTGCTGTTCGGCGGAGCGCTGGCGGGCCACCCACGCGTACCGCTCCGCGTCGTACACCCACGGTTGTCCGGTGGACGTCCAGCCGCCCTTGACGCGGTGGACCGCGCCGTCCACGTCGAGGACCTTGAGCATGGTCTCCAGGCGGGTGCGCCGCAGCTCGACCAGCGGCTCCAGGGCGGGCAGTGAGAGCGGGCGGCCCGCCTGGGCCAGCACGTCCAGGGTGCGGCGGACCTGCTCCTCGGGCGGGAAGGCGACCGAGGCGAAGTAGCGCCAGATCGCCTCGTCCTCCTGGCCGGGCAGCAGCAATACCTCCGCGTGCTCCACACCGCGGCCCGCGCGGCCCACCTGCTGGTAGTAGGCGATGGGGGAGGAGGGCGAGCCCAGGTGGACCACGAAGCCGAGGTCCGGCTTGTCGAAGCCCATGCCCAGGGCGGAGGTGGCGACCAGCGCCTTGACCCGGTTGGCCAGCAGGTCGTCCTCCGCCTGCTGGCGGTCCGCGTTCTCGGTGCGGCCCGTGTAGGAGGCGACGGTGTGCCCGCACTGGCGCAGATACGCGGTGATCTCCTCGGCGGCCGCCACTGTCAGCGTGTAGATGATCCCGGAGCCCGGCAGCTCGTCCAGGTGGTCGGCGAGCCAGGCCAGGCGGTGTGCCGCGTCCGGCAGCGACAGCACGTTCAGACTCAGGCTCTCGCGGTCCAGGGGGCCGCGCAGCACCAGCGCGTCGGTGTCCGCGCCGGTGCCCAGCTGCTCCGCCACGTCGGCCGTCACGCGCGCGTTGGCCGTCGCCGTCGTCGCGAGGACCGGGACGCCCGGGGGGAGCTCGGCCAGCATGGTGCGCAGTCTGCGGTAGTCGGGGCGGAAGTCGTGGCCCCAGTCGGAGATGCAGTGCGCCTCGTCCACCACGAGCAGGCCGGTGGCCGCCGAGAGCTTGGGCAGCACCTCGTCCCGGAAGTCCGGGTTGTTGAGCCGCTCCGGGCTGACCAGGAGCACGTCGACCTCGCCCGCGGCCACCTCGGCCTGGACGGTCTCCCACTCCTCGGTGTTCGACGAGTTGATCGTGCGGGCGCGGATGCCCGCGCGGGCGGCGGCCTCCACCTGGTTGCGCATCAGCGCGAGCAGCGGCGAGACGATCACCGTGGGGCCGCTGCCGCGCTCGCGCAGCAGCGAGGTCGCCACGAAGTACACCGCGGACTTGCCCCAGCCGGTGCGCTGGACGACCAGCGCCCGCCGCCCCTGGAGGAGGGCCTCGATGGCGCGCCACTGGTCCTCGCGCAGCCGGGCCGCTCCCGTGGGGTCGCCGACGAGGCGGGCCAGGACGGCGTCGGCCTCGGTGCGCGGATCCGTGGTGCTCGTGTGGTTCATGCCCCCATACAACAGGACGGGTCTGACATCCGGCCCGCCGCGCGTCCCCGGGGCGGGCACTACGGCGTGATGTGGTCCGAGCGCAGGCCGTCGAGCACGATGTCGATGTAGCGCCGCCAGTCGCCGCTGCGGCGGTGCACGATCGAGGTGAGGCCGCAGGTCAGGGCGAGGATGTCGGCGCCCGCGATGTCGCGCCGGATGGAACCGGACGCCTGGCCCTTGCCGACCAGGTCCACCAGCTCGGCCTCCAGGTCGGCCCGCATGGTGCTGGGCGGGCCCTCGGAGCCGAGCGTGCCGCCGACGACGCTGGCGAAGCCCCGGTCGCGCGCCTCCACCTCGCCGACCCGGGTGAGCAGCATCTGGAGCGCTTCGAGCGGCTCGGCCGACTCTCGGCACACCGTGCGGTAGTACGTGAGGATCTCGCCGAAGCGCTGCTGGGAGGCCGCCACGACCATGGCTTCCTTGGTGGGGAAGTGGCGGTAGAGCGTGCCCACGCCGACCTCGGCGTGCCGGGCCACCTCGTCCATGGAGACGTTGGCGCCGCGTTCCGCGAACAGCTCGCGCGCCGCGTTCAGGACCCGGGCCCGGTTGCGCTCCGCATCGGCCCGGAGCCGGCGGCCACCGCTCTCGGTGACCGGCGTTGACGTTGGCATACGGAACCTCCCTCCGTTTGACTCTACTATGCCCTGACGTCACCTACTGAACCAGCCCCGACTTCACGCCAGTTGGGGTATGCGGTTCGCAGTTGCCCAGCAGGTTCCAAAGGTGGGCCCCGGGTGTTGACAATGGCCTGGTAGCTGCAGTGAGACGGAAGGACGAACACGATGTCGTTGCCCCTGGGGCGTACGAGTGCGCCGGAGGTGTCGGCGTCGGTGGAGGCATTCCTGGCGGAGCCGCACATCGGCACGCTGACCACCATCCGGTCCGACGGGTCCCCGCACGTGGCGCCGGTGCGGTTCACCTGGGACGCGGAGGCGGGGCTCGCGCGGGTGATGACGGTGTCCTCGTCCCGCAAGGCCCGCAACCTGATCGCCACGGCCGGCGGCCGCGTCGCCATCTGCCAGGTGGCCGGCTTCAGTTGGGTCACCCTGGAGGGCACGGCGCAGGTCGTCGACGAGCCCGCGCGGGTCACCGAGGGCGCGCGCCGCTACGCCCGCCGCTACCGCTCCGGCCCGCCCAACCCGCCCGGCCGCGTGGTGGTCGAGATCCGGGTCGACCGCGTGATGAGCCTGAACGTATAGAAGGAGACGCGGGCACGGCGGGCAAGTGCTAAGCAGAGAGCGGCGGTACGGGGGGCTTCCTCCCCGTACCGCCGCTCTCTTGTCGGTCGTGGCGTGCTCAGCCCTTGCGGGGCGGGGTGCCGGTCACCCAGATCATGCGCAGCGACAGCAGGCTCAGGCGCCAGCCGTCCGGGGTGCGGCGGGCCTTGGCGCTCACCAGGCTTCCGTTCGCGAATATCGGGTCGCGGTCGGCGTCCTCCGGATGGTCGGAGGGGTGGTGCACATGGGTGGAGACGATGTTGGCGCGCAAAGAGGCCTGGTCGCCGTCGATTTCGACCACGGCGGGCGTGTTGGTGTGCTGGGTGCGGGCGAACGCCGCCAGCGCCGTGCTGTGGTACTCGGCGAGGCCCGCGATCCCCTCGTGCCGGCTCATCGGGAACTCGACCACGGCGTCCTCGGTGAACAGCCCCCGGGCCCAGGCGTCATCGAGCTTGTCGTCGTCCAGATTGATCAGGTAGCGGTCCAGGAGAGCCGCGACATCGGCGGTGGATTGGCTTGAGGTCATGGTTGAGGATGACTCCGGAGCAGGCCTCTGACCAAGAGTCCTTGTAGCAGAGTTGACGTACTTGTCAAAGGCCTGTACTAGCAGCTATTTACGCTCGCTTGCCCCCTCGGGATACTGGAGAAACGCCAGTCGGAAGAGGGTAGATGTCTAACTTTGACGCGGACGTAATTATCGCGGGAGCCGGCCCCACTGGACTCATGCTCGCGGGCGAACTGCGCCTGAACGGCGTGTCCGTGATTGTCGTCGACCGCCTTGCCGAGCCGATTCAGCAGTCGCGTGCTCTGGGATTCTCGGCGCGTACCATCGAGGAATTCGGCCAGCGCGGACTGCTGGAGCGATTCGGTGGTGTGGACGTCATTCCGGTCGGTCATTTCGGCGGAGTGTCCATCGATTACCGGTTGGTCGAGGGCGGTTCGTACGGCGCCCGGGGCATCCCCCAGTCGCGCACCGAGGGCGTGCTGGCCGGCTGGGCCGGGCAGCTGGGCGCCGAGGTGCGCCGCGGGGTCGAGGTCACGGGCCTTGAGGACGGCGCCGACGGGGTCACCGTGGAGGTCTCCACGCCCGAGGGCCCGGCCACGCTGCGCGGCCGCTACCTGGTGGGCGCGGACGGCGCCCGCAGTGTGGTGCGCAAGCTCGCGGGCATCGACTTCCCGGGCACCGACCCGGCCATCGAGCTCCGGTTCGCCGACATCAGCGGGGTGCCGCTGCGCCCGCGCTTCAGCGGCGAGCGGGTGCCCGGCGGCATGGTCATGGTGCTGCCGCTCGGCCCCGAGCGCTGCCGGATCGTCTACTTCGACCGGAGCGAGCCGCTCCGTAAGAGCCCGGACCCGATCACCTTCGACGAGGTGGCCGAGGCGTTCAAGCGCCTGTCCGGTGAGGACATCAGCGGCGCCACCGTGCACTGGGTCTCCACCACCACCGATGTGAGCCGCCAGGCCGCCGAGTACCGCAAGGGCCGGGTCTTCCTGGCCGGCGACGCCGCGCACATCCACCTGCCCATCGGCGCGCAGGGAATGAGCGCAGGCGTGCAGGACGCGGTGAACCTCGGCTGGAAGCTCGCCCTGGAGATCAAGGGCCAGGCCCCCGAGGGCCTGCTCGACACGTACCACTCCGAGCGCCACCCGGTCGGTGCCCGGGTCCTCACCAACACGCTCGCCCAGCGGATCCTCTACCTGGGCGGCGACGAGATCACCCCGCTGCTCGACGTCTTCACCGAGCTGACCGGGTTCGAGGACGTCCAGAAGACGCTGATCGGGATGGTCACCGGCCTGGACATCCGGCACGACGTGGGCGAGGGCGACCATCCGCTCCTCGGCCGGCGTCTGAAGGACGAGGAACTGGTGGTCGACGGCAAGAAGACCACCAACTTCGAGCTGCTGGCGGCCGGCAAGGCCGTCCTGTTCGACCTCACCGACGACTCCCACCTGCGCGAGCTCGCCGCGGGCTGGGCCGACCGTGTCACCACGGTCACCGCTAAGCAGCACGACTGCGACGACGGCCTGGACGCGTTCCTGGTGCGCCCCGACGGCTATGTCGCCTGGGTCTCCCCCTCCGCCTCGCGCACGGAGGGGCTCGCCGAATCCCTCAACCGATGGTTCGGCCGGCCCAACTGAGCTGGGCCTGACTCCCTTTCCACTTCCACCCGTACACCCGAAGGAAGCGAAGAACATGCCCAAGATTTCCGCCGATGACAAGAACCTGACCGTCCTCAACCTCTTCTCCACGGACGCCCCGGAGAAGCAGGAGGGCCTGCTCGGCGCGATGCGCGAGATCGTCGACTCGGCCGCCTACCCGGGCTGGATGTCCTCCACCGTCCACGCCGGCGTGGACAAGCCGGGCACGGCCAACTTCATCCAGTGGCGCAGCCGCGCGGACCTGGAGGACCGGTACGACGGCGAGGAGTTCAAGCACCGCACGCTGCCCCTCTTCGGCGAGCTGACCACCTCGATCCGCCTGCTGCAGAACGAGATCGGCTACTCGCAGTCGAAGTCGGGCGACGGCGTCGAGATCTCTCCGGAGCGCACCGACTTCACCGTGATCGCGGTCTTCGGTGTCGAGGAGAAGAACCAGGACGACCTGGTCGACGCGCTCGGCCCGTCGATGAAGTTCCTCAGCGACGTTCCCGGCTACGTCTCCCACACGATCCTCAAGGGCATCGCCGCCCGCGGTCTCGAGGGTTCCTTCGTGGTCTCCTACTCGCAGTGGGAGAGCCAGGAGGCGTTCGTCGCCTACCAGGCCGTGCCGCAGGGCGACAAGCCCGCCGCCCGCCTGGAGGCCGAGAAGCGCACCGGCTCGCTCCTGACGTCGGTGGACTCCAACACCTACCGCGTGGTCCACACCCGCGCGGCCGGCGAGTAACACCTGGCACCACAGCACCACGAAACGCCCGGCTCCTCTCCTGGAGCCGGGCGTTTCGGCATTCCGGGCGCGGGCGCACAGGGGAGACGCTCCGGTTCGCGACCTGACGACACCTGACGCCGACGTGACAATTTCCGTGCGCTCAGCTGCTCATCGCTGCCGGTTCTCTGACATGGCTGCGGTGTATTTGCGGAACCTGACCGAACCGGACGTAGACCTGAACCGGGGCGCCTTGAACGGCGAGCGGGATCAGAAGACCCTTGAATACATGATCCGGGGCGTGGTTCGCCACCGCTGATCCTCTCGCTCAACTCCCGTTCATGGCCCTCGTATCCGGGCGCGTCCGACGTCGTACGCGCGAGGAGGAAGGCCAGTGCCGGATCAACCGCAACCGCTGAGGAGCGAATACGTATGCACAGCACGCTCATCGTCGCCCGCATGGAACCCGGTTCGAGCACCGACGTCGCCAAGCTGTTCGCCGAGTTCGACGCGACGGAGATGCCGCACCGGATGGGAACGCTGCGCCGCCAGCTGTTCTCCTACCGGGGCCTCTACTTCCACCTGCAGGACTTCGACGCGGACAACGGCGGTGAGCTGATCGAGGCCGCGAAGAACGACCCGCGGTTCATCGGGATCAGCAACGACCTCAAGCCGTTCATCCAGGCGTACGACCCGGCCACCTGGCGCTCGCCCGCCGACGCCATGGCCGCCCGCTTCTACAACTGGGAGGCGGGCGCGTGACAACGCCTCGCAGGGTCGTCATCACGGGGATGGAGGTGCTCGCCCCGGGTGGAATCGGCACCAAGAACTTCTGGAGCCTCCTCAGCGAGGGTCGCACGGCGACGCGCGGGATCACCTTCTTCGACCCCACGCCGTTCCGCTCCCGGGTGGCCGCGGAGATCGACTTCGATCCGTACGAGCACGGTCTGAGCCCGCAGGAGGTCCGGCGCATGGACCGCGCCGGGCAGTTCGCGGTCGTCGCCTCGCGCGGCGCGGTCGCCGACAGCGGCCTCGAGCTCGCCGGTCTCGACCCGTACCGCGTCGGCGTCACCGTCGGCAGCGCGGTCGGCGCGACCATGGGCCTCGACGAGGAGTACCGGGTCGTCAGCGACGGCGGCCGGCTCGACCTGGTGGACCACGAGTATGCCGCCCCGCACCTCTACAACCACCTGGTGCCGAGCTCGTTCGCGGCCGAGGTGGCCTGGGCCGTCGGGGCCGAGGGCCCCAGCACCGTGGTCTCCACCGGCTGCACCTCCGGCATCGACTCGGTCGGCTACGCCGTCGAGCTGATCCGCGAGGGCTCCGCCGACGTCATGATCGCCGGTTCCTCGGACGCGCCGATCTCGCCGATCACCATGGCGTGCTTCGACGCGATCAAGGCCACGACGAACCGCTACGACGAGCCGGAGACGGCCTCGCGGCCGTTCGACAACTCGCGCAACGGCTTCGTGCTCGGCGAGGGCACCGCCTTCTTCGTCCTCGAAGAGCTGGAGAGCGCGGTCAAGCGCGGCGCCCACATCTACGCGGAGATCGCCGGCTACGCCACGCGCTCCAACGCGTACCACATGACCGGACTGCGCCCCGACGGCGCGGAGATGGCCGAGGCGATCCGCGTGGCGCTCGACGAGGCGCGGATGAACGGCGACGAGATCGACTACATCAACGCCCACGGCTCCGGCACCAAGCAGAACGACCGCCACGAGACGGCGGCCGTCAAGCGGATCCTCGGCGACCACGCCTACCGGACGCCGATGAGCTCCATCAAGTCGATGGTCGGGCACTCGCTCGGCGCGATCGGCTCGATCGAGATCGCCGCCTCGGCGCTCGCCATGGAGTACAACGTCGTGCCGCCCACGGCGAACCTGCACACGCCCGACCCCGAGTGCGACCTGGACTACGTCCCGCTGACCGCCCGCGACCGGAAGACCGACGCGGTCCTCTCGGTCGGCAGCGGCTTCGGCGGCTTCCAGAGCGCCGTGGTGCTCGCCCGTCCCGAGAGGAAGCTCGCATGACGTCGTCCGTGGTGGTCACCGGCCTGGGGGTGGCGTCCCCCAACGGGCTCGGCATCCAGGACTACTGGGCGGCGACCGTCGGTGGCAAGAGCGGCATCGGCCGCATCACCCGCTTCGACCCGTCGTCCTACCCGGCCAAGCTGGCCGGCGAGGTCCCGGGCTTCGTCGCGGAGGACCTGCTGCCGAGCCGACTGCTCCCGCAGACCGACCGGGTGACCCGGCTCGCGCTGGTCGCGGCCGACTGGGCGCTCGCCGACGCGGGCATCACCCCCGCCGAACTCCCCGAGTTCGACATGGGCGTGGTGACCGCGAGCGCGGCCGGCGGCTTCGAGTTCGGCCAGGGCGAGCTCCAGGCCCTGTGGTCCAAGGGCAGCCAGTACGTCTCGGCGTACCAGTCCTTCGCCTGGTTCTACGCGGTCAACAGCGGCCAGATCTCCATCCGCAACGGGATGAAGGGCCCCAGCGGCGTGGTCGTCAGCGACCAGGCCGGCGGTCTCGACGCGGTGGCGCAGGCCCGGCGGCAGATCCGCAAGGGCACCTCGCTGATCGTCTCCGGCGCCATCGACGCCTCGGTCTGCCCGTGGGGCTGGGTGGCCCAGCTGGCCAGCGACCGGCTCTCCACCAGCGAGGAGCCGACCCGCGCCTACCTGCCCTTCGACCGCGAGGCCGCGGGGTACGTGCCCGGCGAGGGCGGCGCCATCCTGATCATGGAGGACGCCGAGGCGGCCCGCGCCCGCGGCGCCCGGATCTACGGCGAGGTCTCCGGCTACGGCTCGACCATCGACCCGAAGGCCGGCTCCGGCCGTCCGCCCGGGCTGCGCAAGGCCATCGAACTCGCCCTGGCCGACGCCGGGGTCGCACCGGGTGACGTGGACGTGGTCTTCGCCGACGCGGCCGCCGACCCCGAGCTCGACCGCCAGGAGGCCGAGGCGCTCAACGCCGTCTTCGGCACCCGGGGGGTCGCGGTCACCGCGCCCAAGACGATGACCGGACGCCTCTACTCGGGCGCGGCCCCGCTGGACCTGGCCGCCGCCTTCCTCGCCATCAAGGACGGGGTCATCCCGCCCACCGTGCACATCGACCCGGCCGCCGAGTACGACCTCGACCTGGTCCTGGGCGAGCCGCGCACCGCCGAGGTGCGCACCGCGCTGGTCGTCGCCCGCGGCTACGGCGGCTTCAACTCCGCCGTCGTCGTCCGTGCCGCCGCATAGCCGGTACGCAACCGCTCCACCGCACCACCTGTCCACGCACCACCGCTGAACACCACTGCGACCAGCCCCTGCGGCACGCCGTACAGAGGAAGGGAAATCCCATGGCCACCACGTTCACCCTCGAGGACCTGAAGCGCATCCTGCTCGAGGCAGCGGGCGCCGACGAGGGCGTCGACCTGGACGGCGACATTCTGGACACCGAGTTCGAGGTCCTGGGATACGAGTCGCTCGCGCTCCTGGAGACGGGCGGCCGGATCGAGCGTGAGTACGGCATCTCGCTGGACGACGACGCGCTGACCGACGCCACCACGCCGCGCGCCCTCATCGACGTCGTCAACGCCCAGCTGTCCTCCGCGTCCGCCGCCTGAGCCACAGACTAAGGAAGAACGACATGACCGAGAACACCGCACGGGTCGCACTGGTGACGGGTGCCACGAGCGGCATCGGGCTCTCCGTGGCCCGGCTGCTCGCCTCCCAGGGCCACAAGGTCTTCATCGGCGCGCGCAACGCCGAGAACGTCACCGAGACCGTCAAGCAGCTCCAGGGCGAGGGTCTGGAGGCCGACGGCTCGGCCCTCGACGTCACCGACGCCGACAGCGTCAAGGCCTTCGTCCAGGCCGCCGTCGACCGCTTCGGCACCGTCGACGTGCTGGTCAACAACGCCGGCCGGTCCGGTGGCGGCGTCACCGCCGACATCGAGGACGAGCTGTGGGACGCCGTCATCGACACCAACCTGAACAGCGTCTTCCGGGTCACCCGCGAGGTCCTCAACACCGGCGGCATGCGCCACAAGGACCGCGGCCGGATCATCAACATCGCCTCCACCGCGGGCAAGCAGGGCGTCGTGCTCGGCGCCCCGTACTCGGCCTCCAAGCACGGCGTGGTCGGCTTCACCAAGGCGCTCGGCAACGAGCTCGCGCCCACCGGCATCACGGTCAACGCCGTCTGCCCCGGTTACGTCGAGACGCCGATGGCGCAGCGCGTGCGGCAGGGCTACGCGGCCGCGTACTCCACCTCCGAGGACGCGATCCTGGAGAAGTTCCAGTCCAAGATCCCGCTCGGCCGCTACTCCACCCCGGACGAGGTCGCGGGTCTGGTCGGCTACCTGGCCTCCGACACCGCCGCCTCCATCACCGCGCAGGCGCTCAACGTCTGCGGCGGCCTCGGCAACTTCTGATCCGCCACACACCCGAAGGAGGAGCGGTTATGACGACCCGTGAGGTCGAGCACGAGATCACCATCGACGCCCCCGCCGCCGCGGTGTACCGGCTGCTGGCGGAGGTGACCAACTGGCCGCGGATCTTCCCGCCCACGATCTACGTGGACCAGGTCGGTGAGCACGACAACCACGAGCGCATCCGGATCTGGGCCACCGCCAACGGCGAGGCCAAGAACTGGACCTCGCACCGCGAGCTGGACCCCGAGGGCCTGCGCATCACCTTCCGCCAGGAGGTCACCACGCCTCCGGTCGCGGCGATGGGCGGCACCTGGATCATCGAGACCCTGGCCGAGAACTCCTCGCGCGTGCGGCTGCTGCACGACTACCGGGCGATCGACGACGACCCCGAGGGCCTGGCCTGGATCGACGAGGCGGTCGACAAGAACAGCCGCTCGGAGCTGGCCGCGCTCAAGCAGAACGTCGAGCTGGCGCACGCCACCGAGGAGGTGACGTTCTCGTTCACCGACACCGTCATCGTCCAGGGCTCGCCCAAGGACCTGTTCGACTTCATCAACGAGGCGAACCTGTGGTCCGAGCGGCTGCCGCACGTGGCCGTGGTCCGGCTGACCGAGGACACCCCCGGGCTCCAGACCCTGGAGATGGACACCCGCGCCAAGGACGGCTCGGTGCACACCACCAAGTCGTACCGGGTGACCTTCCCGAACCACAAGATCGCGTACAAGCAGATCACGCTGCCCGCGCTGATGACCCTGCACACCGGGATCTGGACGTTCGAGGAGACCCCGGAGGGCACCGCCGCCTCCTCGCAGCACACGGTCACGCTCAACACGGACAACATCGCGAAGATCCTCGGCCCCGAGGCCACCGTCGCGGACGCCCGTGAGTACGTGCACACCGCGCTGTCCACCAACAGCACGGCCACGCTCAACCACGCCAAGACGTACGCCGAGTCGAAGGGCTGATCCCGCATGACCACCACGGACCGCCCAGACACCCAGGTCATCGTCGTCGGCGCCGGACCCGTCGGGCTGCTGCTCGCCGGTGAGCTGCGGCTGGGCGGAGCCGACGTGGTCGTACTGGAACAACGGGCCACGCCCACCACGGAGTCGAGGGCCTCCACGCTGCACGCCCGCACCATGGAGCTCCTCGACAGCCGTGGCCTGCTCGACGTCTTCGGGACGCCGCCGAACGAGCCGCGCGGCCACTTCGGCGGCATCCCGATGGACCTCACACTGCCCAGCCCCTACCCCGGGCAGTGGAAGATGCCCCAGACCCGGACCGAGGCCCTGCTCCAGGAGTGGGCGCTCTCGCTGGGGGTGGACATCCGGCGCGGGCACGAGCTGCGCGGGGTGTCCGACCGGGGCGACTTCGTCGAGGCGACGGCGGCCGGGCCCGAGGGCACGGTCGTGGTGCGCGGTGGATTCCTCGTCGGGTGCGACGGCGAGGACTCCACCGTGCGCCGCCTCACCGGGGCCGAGTTCCCCGGCAACGACGCCGGCCGCGAGCTGCTGCGCGCGGACGTGGCCGGAGTCACCATCCCCAACCGCCGCTTCGAGCGGCTGCCCGCCGGGCTCGCCATCGCGGCGACCCGCGACGGGGTCACCCGGGTCATGGTGCACGAGTTCGGCTCCCAGGCCGAACCGCGCACCGGAGACCCGGAGTTCGGCGAGATCGCGGCCGTCTGGAAGCGCGTCACCGGCGAGGACATCAGCGGCGGCACCCCGCTCTGGGCGAACTCGTTCGGCGACGCCAACCGCCAGCTCACCCGGTACCGCAGCGGCCGGATCCTGTTCGCCGGGGACGCCGCCCACCGCCAGATGCCGATCGGCGGCCAGGCCCTCAACCTCGGCCTCCAGGACGCCTTCAACCTGGGCTGGAAGCTGGCCCTGCACCTCGGCGGGTCGGCCCCCGAGGGCCTGCTCGACACGTACCACACCGAGCGCCACGAGGTCGGCCGGCGGGTCCTGTCCAACATCAGGGCGCAGGCCATGCTGCTGCTCGGCGGCCCCGAGGTGGAGCCGCTGCGCTCGGTGCTCACCGAACTCCTCACCCACGACGACGTCCGGGCGCACCTCGCCGGGATGATCAGTGGTCTCGACATCCGCTACGACGTCGGCGGCCCGGAGCACCCGCTGCTCGGCGCCCGGCTGCCGGACGCGGGCCTGACCACCGGCGAAGGCCCGGTGAACACGGCCCAGTTGCTGCGCACCGCACGCGGTGTACTCCTCGATCTGTCCGGCGGCGGTGCGGCGCTGCCGGACACCTCCGGCTGGGCGGACCGGGTCACGGCCCTCCCGGCCGCGCCGGAGAGGGACGGCGCCCTCGACGGCGTGGGCGCCGTCCTGGTGCGGCCCGACGGGCACGTGGCCTGGGCGGGCGCGCCCGACACCGACGGCTCCGGGCTGCGGGAGGCCCTGGAGCGCTGGTTCGGCCCCTCCCACTGACCTCCCGCAGGCACAACCCCCCACCCCCGCGCACGACCGTACGACTCCTCAGCACGACAGGGCACGACAGGGCACGTCCAGGAAAGGGAACACTATGGAGGGGACAGCCGTGGACACCGATGTCATCATCGTCGGCGCGGGTCCGACCGGTCTCATGCTCGCCGCCGAGCTGCGGCTCGGCGGGGCGCGGGTCGTCGTCGTCGAGCGGCTGGCGAAGCCCACCGGGCAGTCCCGCGGCCTGGGCTTCACGGCCCGCGCCATGGAGATCTTCGACCAGCGCGGACTGCTGCCCCGCTTCGGGCAGGGCGAGACGCTGGAGATCAGCCCGATGGGCCACTTCGGCGGGGTGCAGTTCGACTACACCGTCCTGGAGGGCGGGCACTTCGGGGCGCGCGGCATCCCGCAGTACAAGACCGAGGCGGTCCTGGAGGAGTGGGCGGCCGAGCTGGGCGTCGACATCCGGCGCGGCTGGGACTTCCTGGAGCTGACCGACGGCTTCCTGGACGGCGACGACGTCGAGATCACCGTCCAGACGCCCAACGCGGTGCGCAAGCTGCGCGCCTCCTACCTGGTGGGCGCCGACGGCGGCCGCAGCGTGGTGCGCGAGGCCGCCGGGTTCGACTTCCCGGGCACCTCCGCGACCCGGGCGATGTTCCTCGCCGACGTCACCGGCTGCGAGCTGCGCCCGCGCTTCCTGGGAGAGCGGCTCAACAACGGCATGGTGATGGCGGCCCCGCTCGCCCCGGGCGTGGACCGGATCATCGTCTGCCCCGACAACGCGCCCGCCCGCGCCAGCGGCGAGTCGGTCTCCTTCGAGGAGGTCGCCGCCGCCTGGCAGTCGATCACCGGTGAGGACATCTCGCACGGCGGCGCCGAGTGGGTCAGCTTCTTCAGCGACGCCACCCGCCAGGCGTCCGAGTACCGGCGCGGCCGGGTCCTGCTGGTCGGCGACGCCGCCCACATCCACCTCCCGGCCGGCGGCCAGGGCCTGAGCACCGGCGTCCAGGACGCGGCCAACCTCGGCTGGAAGCTGGCCGCGGAGATCGCCGGGACCGCGCCGGAAGGGCTGCTCGACACGTACCACGGCGAGCGGCACCCGGTGGGTGCGCGGCTGCTGATGAACACCCGCGCCCAGGGCATGGTCTTCCTCGGCGGCCCCGAGGCCGACCCGCTGCGCCAGCTCTTCGGCGAGCTCATCCAGTACGACGACGTCAAGCGCCACCTCGCCGGGATCGTCAGTGGTCTGGACATCCGGTACGAGCTGGGCGGCGAGCACCCGTTGGTGGGGCGCCGGATCGCGCACCGCACGCTGGTCCTGGCGGACGGCGAGACCAGCACGACGGCGCTGCTGCACGCGGCCCGCGGGGTCCTGCTCGACCTGGGCGACTCCTCGGCCGTACGGGGCGCCGCCGCCGCGTGGCAGGGGCGGGTCGACGTGGTCACCGCCTCGGCCAAGCCGGTGGACGGCGGCACCGATCCGCTCGCGGGTACGGGTGCCGTGCTGGTCCGGCCCGACGGATATGTCGCCTGGGCCGGGGACGACGTCCCGGGCCTGGAGGCCGCGCTCGGGCAGTGGTTCGGTCCGGCGGGTTCGTGACGCGGGAGAGCTCGGTTCTGAAGGCGGTGTCGCGTCTGCGGGCCGTCGGTGGCCGGTCGTGCGGTTCCCCGCGCCCCTTCAGGGGCGCGGGGCCGCGGCCGAACGAACCTCAACGCAAACGGGGGCTTTGATGGAAAGCACGCTCGCACCGGCGGTCGTTTCGCAGGGTGTCCGCAGGATCACCCTGGACGCGGGCGGTGTCACCCTGTCCGCGCTGCTGTGCGAGCCGGAAGGCACCCCCCGCGCGACCGTCGTCGCCGTCCACGGCGGTGGCATGAGCGCCGGGTACTTCGACGGCCAGGCCCACCCAGAGCTGTCCCTGCTGACGCTGGGCGCCCGGCTCGGCTACACCGTCCTGGCCGTCGACCGGCCCGGCTACGGGCAGTCCGCCGCCCAGCTGCCCGACGGCCTCACCGTCGCCGAGCAGACCGACGTGCTGCGCGCCGGGATCGACGACTTCACCGCCAGGTACCCGACGGGCGCGGGCATCCTGCTCGTCGCGCACTCCTTCGGCGGCAAGCTCGCCCTGTCGGCCGCCGCCCACTGCACCGGCGACGGCCTCCTCGGCCTCGACATCTCCGGCTGCGGCCACCGCTACGCCGTCACCCCGGGCGTCATCCGCAAGGGCCTCAAGCACATCGCCCGGCACTGGGGGCCGCTGCGGCTCTACCCGCCGAACACGTTCCGCAGCAGCGGCTCCCTGGTGGCGCCGATGCCGGAGCGCGAGGCGAGCGAACTGCCGCGCTGGCCCGAGCTGTTCGCGGCCCTCGCGCCGCGCGTCCGCATCCCCGTCCGGCTCACCTTCGCCGAGCACGAGGGCTGGTGGCTGCACGGCGACAAGGACCTCGCCGACCTCGCCGCCCAGCTCACCGCCGCCCCCCGCATCGTCGTCGACCGCCAGCCGGACGCGGGCCACAACATCAGCCTCGGCTGGGCGGCCCGCTCCTACCACCTGCGCACGCTCGCCTTCCTGGAGGACTGCATCACCAGGGCGGGACGCGATGCCTGACCATCCGAGCCTATGACCAGCACCTTCGCCCATCCCTTCCGCTCCCTGGCGGTCCGCAACTTCCGGCTGTTCGCGGCCGGGCAGGTCGTCTCCGTCGCGGGCACCTGGATGATGGTCGTGGCCCAGGACTGGATCGTCCTCGGCCTGGCCGACAACTCCGGCACCGCCCTCGGCGTCGTCACCGCGCTCCAGTTCACGCCGCTGCTGCTGCTCACCCTGTACGGCGGGCGCCTCGCCGACCGCTACGACAAGCGGCTCCTGCTCACCTGCGCCAATCTGGCGTCCGGCGTGCTGGCCCTGGTCCTGGCGCTGCTGGCGTTCGCGGACGCCGTGCAGCTGTGGCACATCTGGCTGTGCGCGTTCGGCCTCGGGGTCGTCAACGCCGTCGAGGTGCCGACCCGGATGTCGTTCGTCAGCGAGCTGGTCGGGCCCGAACTGCTCCCGAACGCCTCCGCGTTGAGCGCCGCGTACTTCAACACCGCCCGGGTGGTCGGCCCCGCCCTCGCGGGGCTGCTCATCACCGGCTTCGGCACCGGCTGGGTGATGCTGTTCAACTCCGTCAGCTATCTGGCGACCGTGATCGGGCTGCGGATGATGCGGCCCGGTGAACTCCTGCTCGGCGCGCGGCAGGACACCCGGCCGCGGGTGGTCGACGGGCTCAAGTACGTGGCCGGGCGCCGGGACCTGAAGCTGCCGCTCGCCCTCGTCGGGGTGATCTCGCTCTTCGGGCTCAACTTCCAGCTCACGCTTCCGCTGTACGCCAAGACCGTCTTCGACGCCGACGCGGCCTCCTTCGGGCTGCTCACCACCGGGTTCGCGGCGGGCTCGCTGATCGCCGCGTTCGCCACCACCGCGCGCCGCAGCCGTCCCACCAGCCGGCTGGTGGTGGGCGCGGCCCTCGTCTTCGCGGTCCTGGAGACGGTGGCGGGCTGGGCGCCGAACTTCGCGGCCGCGATCGTGCTGCTCTCGCTCACCGGCGGCGCCACCATCTTCTTCGTCCAGGCCGTCAACCACCGCGTCCAGCTCGGCAGCGACCCGCAGTACCGGGGCCGGGTGATGGCGCTGTACACCCTGATCCTCCAGGGCTCGACCCCGCTGGGCTCGCTGCTCATCGGCTGGCTCGCCGAACACCTGGGCGCCCGCTCGGGCTTCTACGTCGGCGGTCTGGTCTCGCTGGCGGCCGCGCTCACCGCGCTGGCGTACGACCGGCGCGGCGGGCGCGTGGAGCCCGTCGAGGAGCCCGCGGGGGACCCGGAGCAGGGCGGCCCCGTCCACGAGGCGGTGCGCCGGTGAACGCGACCCGTACGCCGCTGCGCGCGGCCCCCGCGGCCGGGCGGCTGCACCTGCTGGTGTTCCGGCCGCCCGCCGAGGAGGTGGCGCGGGTGTGCCCGCTGATGCAGGCGCTGGACGAGATGGAGGCGGCGCGCGCGGCCTCCTACGTCTCCGCGCGCGACCGGACCCAGTACGTGGCCGCGCACGCCACCCTGCGCGGGCTGCTCGCCGAGTACACCGGCCTCGAACCCGGCCGGATCGTCCTCGGCCGCAGCGAGGAGCCGTACGGGAAGCCGCAGTTGATCGATCCGCCCGTGCCGCTCCACTTCAACCTCTCGCACAGCCACGGCCTGATCGCCATCGGGGTCGCGGCGGCTCCGGTGGGCGTCGACGTCCAGCGCGTGCCGTCGCCCGAGGCCGTCGAGATGGTGCTGCCCCGGCTGCACCCGCAGGAGCGCGAGGAGCTGCGCGAACTGCCCGCGGCCGAGCGGACGGTGGCGTTCGCCCGGCTGTGGACCCGCAAGGAGGCCTATCTCAAGGGCCTGGGCACCGGACTCACCCGCTCACCCGCGGCGGACTACCTGGGCGACCGCAACGCCCGAGGCCGCCCGCACGGCTGGACGGTGCGCAACGTGCCCGTACAGCCCGGCTACGCCGCCGCGGCGGCGCTGCGCAACCACCCGACGTGACCGCGAAGGCCGTCGACTCCGCACCAAGGATCCGCAACCTACAGGGGGAACCGAACACCATGCCGACCACGCCGACCACACAGTCCTCCGCCGAGGTCTCCGACCGGCTGGACGAACTCAGCGAACGCAAGGAACAGGCCGTCCGCGGCCCGAGCGACAAGGCGACCGAGGCGCAGCACGCCAAGGGCAAGCTGACCGCGCGCGAGCGGATCGAACTCCTCCTGGACAAGGGCAGCTTCACCGAGGTCGAGCAGCTCCGGCGGCACCGCGCCACCGGCTTCGGCCTGGAGGCCAAGAAGCCGTACACGGACGGTGTCATCACCGGCTGGGGCACGGTCGAGGGCCGTACGGTCTTCGTCTACGCCCATGACTTCCGCATCTTCGGCGGCGCCCTCGGCGAGGCCCACGCCTCCAAGATCCACAAGCTGATGGACATGGCCATCGCGGCCGGTGCGCCGCTGGTGTCCCTGAACGACGGCGCCGGCGCCCGTATCCAGGAGGGCGTCTCGGCGCTCGCGGGCTACGGCGGCATCTTCCAGCGCAACACCAAGGCCAGCGGGGTGATCCCGCAGATCAGCGTGATGCTGGGGCCGTGCGCGGGCGGCGCGGCGTACTCGCCCGCGCTCACCGACTTCGTCTTCATGGTCCGCGAGACCTCGCAGATGTTCATCACCGGCCCGGACGTCGTCCAGGCGGTGACCGGCGAGGAGATCTCGCAGAACGGTCTGGGCGGCGCGGACGTGCACGCCGGGGTCTCGGGCGTGGCGCACTTCGCGTACGACGACGAGGAGACCTGCCTCGCCGAGGTCCGCTATCTGCTGTCGATGCTGCCGTCCAACAACCGGGAGATGCCGCCGCTGGCGCAGACCTCGGACCCGGTGGACCGCGAGGGCGCGGCGCTGCTCGACCTGGTGCCCGCCGACGGCAACCGCTCGTACGACGTGCGCGGCGTCATCGAGGAGCTCGTCGACGACGGCGAGTACATGGAGATCCACGCGGCCTGGGCGCCCAACCTGGTGGTGGCCCTGGCCCGGCTCGACGGCCACGTCGTCGGGATCGTCGCCAACCAGCCCTCCGCCATGGCGGGCGTGCTTGACATCAAGGCGAGCGAGAAGGGCGCGCGGTTCGTCCAGTTCTGCGACTCCTTCAGCATCCCGCTGATCACCCTCGTCGACGTCCCCGGGTTCCTGCCGGGCGTCGACCAGGAGCACGACGGCATCATCCGGCGCGGCGCGAAGCTGCTGTACGCGTACTGCAACGCCACCGTTCCTCGTATCTCGGTGGTGCTGCGCAAGGCGTACGGCGGTGCGTACATCGTGATGGACTCGCGCTCCATCGGTGCCGACCTCTCGTTCGCCTGGCCCACCAACGAGATCGCGGTGATGGGCGCCGAGGGCGCGGCGAACGTGGTCTTCCGCCGGGAGATCGCCGCCGCCGAGGATCCCGACGCGATGCGCAAGCAGAAGATCGACGAGTACAAGAACGAGCTGGTGCACCCCTACTTCGCGGCGGAGCGCGGTCTGGTCGACGACGTCATCGACCCGCGCGAGACCCGCTCGGTGCTGTGCCGCTCGGTCGCGATGCTCATCGCCAAGGACGCGGAACTGCCCCGCCGCAAGCACGGCAACCCGCCCCAGTAGGCCCGACTCCCGTAGAGAGGTGACCGACATGAGCGAGATGACCCAGTTCACCGAGCCCGCCACCGAGCCGGCCGCGCCTGCCGAGATGACCCTGGAGCACTGCCGTGAGCTGCTGAGAGTGGAACGCGGTAATCCGGATCCGGAGGAACTGGCGGCGCTGGCCGCGCTGTTCTTCGCACACTTCTCGGCCATGGAGGCCCGGGCGGAGGCGGCCCGGGTGATGATCCCGAGGCAGCGCCGCTCCGCGAGCTGGCGCCGCACCGACCGGGCGACGGGCTTCGACGGCCCGCGCACCTGGCGGGCGGGCGGCCCGGTGCTCGCCTGACGAAAATTACTGACGGTCCGTCAATTCACGGCCGTCCCGCGCTTTTCCCTCGTGGGGAGCGGTGCACAGCGCCCCGAGCGGGCCGTCCGGACAGGGCGGTCCCGCCCGGGGCGCGCCGCTGTTCAGGGCCCCCGGACTTTACTTGACACAGACTCTCCCGGACGACCATTCTGTGCGGTGAATGGGGGTCTTCGTCATGCAGGTGTTGCCGTACTGCAAGCTACAGCCCGATCACAGGGAGCGCTGGGGGGCGCGAGCCGCGCCCGACTGAGGCGCAGTACCGGCGAATTCAAGCCATCGGCCATCGTGACGTCACTTGGACACCTGTTATTTAACTTGTTGTCAGCAGACTCGCCTGAATTCTGTAAACCTCCAGGCCGATGTGGCGAACATCATGTCATGGCATCGTCAACGTCAGAGCTGCGCCAAGATGGCCGGATTATGCGAGTCGCGGCGAGTTACCCTTGGTTGAATCACTCCTGGTCGAATCAACTGATCCTCCAGTGTTCCGCTTCCGCATGGCGGAGACTGGTTGACGGGGGCCCCCAGTCGTGATCACGTATGGAAACGAAGAGGCGCTCTGTCCGATCTCGCTCAATAACCGACACAGTTTATTTGTTATTTGCTCGAACCTCTTTGAATTCCGTAGCAACGGTCTGTAGGTTCGTCGGTGTTCGCAGTGAGATCCGGATCGGATCTCGTATTGGACTCACTCAGATGGGGGAGGGACATGACTCGCGGGGGAGGCATGACTCAGAGTTCGTCAGAGGCAGTGCTGGAGCCTCATATACCTGTCCAGCGTGGTCCAGGGGGACCACACCTGATCGAAGAGGGCGTGTCGGAAGCGGTGCGCAGGGTGGCCGGCCTCTCCCGGGGCCGGCGGATCCTCGTGGTCGACAGCGACGTCGACGGCGCGGAGTCCCTGGTGTGCCGGCTGCGTCGGCACGGCCACGAAGCCATCGGCGTCAAGAGCGGCAGCACCGCGCTGCAGGCCTACGAGGACGTCGATCTCGTCCTGCTCGACCTGGAACTTCCGGACCTCGACGGCCTGGAGGTCTGCCGGGCCATCCGCTCGGTCAGCGGCATCCCGGTGATCATCGTGACGGCCCGCGGCTCCGAGCTCGACTGCGTCCTCGGCCTCCAGGCCGGCGCGGACGACTATGTGGTCAAGCCCTACGGCTTCCGGGAATTAATGGCACGGATCGAAGCCGTCATGCGTCGCGCGAGGTTCCAACCGCCTGTTGCCAGAGAGATCTTGCACGGGCGGTTGCGCATTGACGTGAGCTCCCGCGAGGTGAGCCTGGACGGCCGCGAGGTGGGGCTGACCCGCAAGGAATTCGATCTGCTCTGCCTGCTCGCCTCCCATCCGGACACGGTCATTCCGCGCAAGCGCCTGCTCCAGCAGGTCTGGGGCGACTCCTGGTCGCGCCGCACTGTCGACACCCATGTCAGCAGTCTTCGCGGCAAACTGGGCGACAGCGGATGGATCATTACCGTGCGCGGGGTCGGTTTCAAGCTGGGCAACGGGTGAATTTCCGCCTTTCCGCCCGCCGGAAACAAGAGAAAAACAAGTTGAACAACCGTCATATTCTCGAAGAATTCTTTGGTGCGGCAGCCTGATAATGGCTACCAAGGGTAAGACGGGTTTTCGGCCGGGGCCTCCGGGGCAATGACATTGCCCCGGAGGCCCCGCCGCATTACCAGGTGTCCACCGGAACATCAATTCCGTGCAACACCCGTATTGCACACTTCGCGCACCCCCGTGCACACCTCCGTAGACACCCTCGTGTACAGGAAAAGGCCCCCGCGGCCGGACGAGCCGGACCGCGGGGGACTTCGGGCGTACTGCCGCCGGTTTCCTACGGGTTGAGGACCCAGGCGGAGTTGTGCTGGGTGAAGCCGATGTGCGGGTAGTACTCCACCGCGGCCGGCGCCGACAGCAGGATGACCTTGGCCTGCGGGGCCTCCTTCTGCGTGGCGTCGATCAGCGCCCGGCCGATCCCCGAGCGCTGGTAGTCGCCGCTCACCGCGATGTCCGAGAGGTACGTCGCGTAGCTGAAGTCGGAGATGCTGCGGGCGATGCCGATCAGCCTGCCCTCCGCGCGGGCCACGACCACGAGATTGGCGTTCCGCACCATGGCGGCGAACCGCGTCACGTCCTCGATGGGACGGCGCTCACCGAGCCCGGAGGAGCGGTAGACCTCGAGGACCTCGTCGAGGTCCAGGTCCGCACCCTCCACACGCTCAATCTTCCAGGTCACGAAGTTGCTCCAATCGATCGAGAATCACGCCGTGGTTGACGAGGAAACGCTCCGGGCGCAGCTGGCCGATGTCCATGCCCTCCTGGCGCAGCGTGTCCCCGAAGTGCTCGCCGGTGGCGATCGTACGGTTCGCCGCGGACTGGACCGCGCGGTAGGCCTTCTCCCGCTCCACCCCGTCCGCGAGCAGGTCGGCGAGGACGGCCGAGCTGTACACCAGACCGTCGGTGCGGTCGATGCCCGCCCGCATCCGGTCCGGGAACACCTTGAGGTCGCGGACCAGTTGGGTCGCCATGGTGGCCTGGAAGTGGCCCACCGCCAGCGCGTCCGGCAGGATCACCCGCTCCACCGACTGGTGGGCCAGATCGCGCTCGTGCCACAGCGCCACGTTCTCCAGCGCGGTGGCCGCGTAACCGCGCAGCAGCCGCGCCAGGCCGTTCAGGCGCTCGCTGGTGGTGGGGTTCCGCTTGTGCGGCATGGCGCTGGAGCCCTGGTACGCGGAGGTGCGCTGCTCCTCCACCTCGCGGACCTCGGTGCGCTGCAGCAGCCGCAGCTCCAGGGCGACCTGCTCGATGCTCGCGCCGAGCAGGGCGACGGCCTGGAGCAGCTGGGCGTGCCGGTCGCGGGCGACGACCTGGCTCGGCGCGGGCTCCACACCGAGCCCGAGCTCCTCGCAGACGTACGCCTCCACCGAGGGGTCGATCAGTGCGTACGTGCCGACCGAGCCGGAGATGGTGCCCACCGCGACGGCCTTGCGGGCCGCCTTGAGGCGGGTGAGCGAGCGGTCCACGGAGAACGCGAACTGCGCCAGCTTGTGGCCGAACGACGTCGGCTCGGCGTGCACCCCGTGGGTGCGGCCGACGATCACCGTCTCCCAGTGCTCAAGGGCCCGCTCGACCAGGACCTTGCGCAGCTCCACGCCGGCCGCGAGCACCAGGTCGGTGGCGCGGGCCAGGTTGTAGCCGAGGGAGGTGTCGACCAGGTCGTAGCTGGTCATGCCGAGGTGGACCCAGCGGGCCGACTCGTCGGGGATGCCCTCGCAGTAGGCGGCGAGGAACGAGAGCACTTCGTGGTCGCGCTCCCGCTCGATCTCCTGCACCCGCTCGGGGGTCGGGACACCGGCCCGCCGCATGTCCTCGACGGCGTCCTCGGGCACCCGGCCCAGGCGCACCTGGGCCTCGGAGGCGAGGATCTCCACCCGGACCCAGGTCGCGTAGCGCGCCTGGTCCGAGAAGATGTCCGCCATCGCGGGCAGGGTATAGCGGGGAATCATATGGGCCAGCACCCCCAGGGTGAGCTTGTCGACAGGTGGTTCGGACGGGCCATCAGTAGGCCTCGAAGTATTCGCGCTGCTCCCACTCGGTGACCTGGCCCTCGGCGGGCCGCTCCTGGGCGCGCCACGCCTCGAAGCGGGAGAACTCGCTCTCCTTGAGCTTGGCCAGGGTGGCCGCCAGCGGCTTGCCGAGCAGCTCGGCGCCCTGACCGGCCCGGAAGGCCTCCAGGGCCTCGCCGAGGTTCTGCGGCAGGGTCTCGTGCGCACCCTCGGCCGGGCGGGGGGCCGCGCCCACGGTGGCGGTGAGCCCGTCGAAGCCCGCGGAGAGCTGGGCCGCCAGGGCGAGGTACGGGTTGGCGGTGGGCTCGCCGGTGCGGTTCTCGACGTGGGTCGCGGAGCCGCCGCCGACCACGCGGAGCATCACGCTGCGGTCCTCGTAGCTCCAGCCGATCCGGGTCGGCGAGAGCGAGAACTCCGAGCTCAGGCGGCGGTAGCCGTTGACCGTGGGCACGGAGAGCAGGCACAGGTCGCGGGCGCGGGCCAGCAGGCCGTCGATGTACGCCTTGCCCTGGTCCGAGATGCCGCCGCCCTCGGCCGCGAAGATGTTGCGGCCGGTCGCGTCCATCACCGACTGGTGCAGGTGCCAGCCGCTCGGGTCGAAGCTGTCGACGCGCGGCAGCGACATGAAGGTGGCGTGGTAGCCCTGCCGCGTCGCGGTCTGCTTGACCAGGGTGCGGAACAGCAGCATCGCGTCGGCGGTGTCCAGCGCGTGCATCGGGTTGAAGGTCGTCTCGATCTGGCCCGGGCCCGACTCGTGCTCGATCGACCGCAGCGGCAGGCCGAGTTCGAGCAGCTTGAGGGCGAGCGGGCTGGTGAAGTGGGCGACCGAGTCGTAGTTGGAGTCCAGGTTGAACTGGTAGCCCGAGTTCACCGCCTCGACCTGGGGGGCCGCGCCCTGGAGGCCGAAGCCGTTGCCCGCGTTTCCGGGGGGACCGGGCAGCCGCTTGGTCAGGTACCACTCGACCTCCAGGCCCAGCACCGGCGTCAGGTCGCGGGCCGCGTACCGGGCGACGACCTGGCGCAGCACGTTGCGCGCGGAGAGCGGGTGCGGGGAGCCGTCGCGCAGGTACTCGTCGCCGAGCACCCAGGCGGTGCGCGGCCCCTCGTGCGGCAGCAGCTGGAAGGTCAGCGGGTCCGGCACCAGGACGAAGCTGCCCGCACCGGCGATCTCGTCGACCCCGACGCCCGGGTCGGAGAGGTAGTCGAGCGCGGCCGCGTGGCCGGTGTCGAAGATGAAGGGCCCCGAGCTGAAGTCCATGCCGTTGCGCAGGACCGAGCGGAACGCGTCGGCGGTGAGCGTCTTGGAGCGGGCCAGACCGTGCGGGTCGCCGAAGACCAGGCGGACGAGGTCGACCTCGTCGAGCGACGCCTCGATCTGCTCGGCGGCGGCGGCCTGTTCATCGGTCCAGAGGCCGAACTCGGTGACGAACGCGGGGCGTCCGACACCGCCCGACTCGGAGAAGGGGCGGGACCACGACCGGGAGAACATGGTTTACAGGATCCTTTCGGTTACTCGGTCCGGCGCGGCCGGCAGGGGCCCGAGGTCCGCCTCGAGACGGCGTGCGGCTGACAGGACCAGATCGTCCGCCCCGAACGGGCCCACGAGTTGGAGCCCCACCGGGAGTCCGGCGCGGGTGAGCCCGGCCGGGAGCGAAACGGCCGGCTGGCCAGTCATATTGAAGGGATACGTGGCGGGTGTCCACGCCAGCCAGAGCAGGTCCTCCGGACGGTTCGCCCACTGGGGGCCGATCGCGTGGGGGTCGAACGGCTCGATGGGCACGGTGGCCATGGCCAGCAGGTCGTACCGGTCGAAGATCTCGTGCAGTCTGGTGCGCAGTGCGAGCCGCACCTCCTCGGCCCGCATCACGGTCGCGCCGCTGAGCGTGCGCCCGTGCCGGACGATCGCGAGGCGGCCCGGGTCGCACCACTCCTCGTCGGCGGGCGAGGTGGAGGCGGCGTCGCTGGCGGCGAGGATGTCGACGAGCGCCGGGTACGGGTCGCGGAAGGGCACCTCGATGCGCTCGACGCGGTGGCCCTGCGCGCTGAGCGCGGGCAGCGCCTGCTCGCTGACCCGGCGGATCTCCGGCGAGGTGCCCGGGAACTCGATCCACCCGATCCGCAACGAGCGCCGCTCGCCCGGGACTTCGGTCGCGCCGATCAGCGAGTCCGGGTCGCCCGGGTGCCCGCCGGTGATCACCGAGGCGAGCTCGATGACGTCCGGCACGGTCCGCGCGATCGGCCCCTGGTGGGAGAGCCGGTCGGCGCAGGCGGGCACGTAGGGGACCTTGGCGAACGACGGCTTGTAGCCGACGACGCCGCAGAACGCGGCGGGGATGCGGATGGAGCCCGCGCCGTCGGTGCCGAGCGCGCCCGAGCCGAGGCCCGCCGCCACCGCGGCCGCGGCGCCGCCGCTGGAGCCGCCGGCGGTGAGCTCGGGGTCCCACGGGTTGCGGGTGGGCGGGGCCACCCGGCTCACCGTGGAGCCGCTCCAGCCGTACTCCGACGTGGTGGTCTTGCCCACCACGACGGCACCGGCGGCCCGCAGCCGGGCGACCGAGGGCGCGTCGGCCCGGGCCCGCCGGTTCTCCAGGAGGGACCCGCGGGCGGTGGGCAGGTCCCCGGTCTGGATGAGGTCCTTCACCGAGACGGTGATGCCGAGCAGCGGCTGCCGCTCGAACGCCGCCCGGCCCAGCTCGCGGATCCGGGCGTCGGCCAGCTCGGCTTCCCGGACGGCCTCGTCGCCCGCGACGGAGACGAACGCGCCGAGCTCGATGTCGGTCTTCTGGATCGCGGTGAGGACCGACTGGACGTGCTCGGCCGCGGTGAGCTCGCCCCGGGCGAGGAGCTCGCGTATGTCACCGATGGAGGTCAACGGATCTCCTTGCAAGGACAGGTGGGACGCCGGTCACGACACCGGGTGCGGCTGCTTGGCGCCCGCCGCCGCGGCCTGGACCGACTTGAGGTGCCACTCGGAGTCGAAGGCGGTGACCTCGATGTCCTCGCCCGCGGCCACCAGCGCGGCGGCGGCGCTCATGGCGCTGGCGATGAACCCCGAGGTGCGGTGCGCGGCGAGCAGGTCGGACTCGTTGAACGGGGTGCCGTCGCAGCGCAGCAGACGCAGGTCCATGAACCCGTTGAACTTCTGCCCCATCACCTCGACCGACTGCGGGCTGCGGATGCTGAAGCGCACCTTCGACGCCACATGGCCGTGGTGGTGCTGGTCGGAGTAGAAGGCGACGTCGGGGATGGTCGGCGGGATGAAGTGGTCGCGCTCCACCACGGCGGGCACCTTGGGCAGGTTCCCGGCGATGAAGTGCCAGGAGTTGTACTGCATGCGGGACGACATCGCCCAGGCGTTGTCGGCCAGTTGCAGCACCGAGTCCTCGTAGTGGCGCTTGGCCGACGGGGCGGGCACCACACAGCAGAAGAAGTCGGTGATGTCCCACTTGGTGATCTCGGCGTAGCTCTGCTCTCGCAGGGCGCGCATGAGTTCGGGGAGGGAACGCATGCCCCGGCTCATCGCGAAGTCGGCCTGGAAGACGTCGGTCGCACCGGACACCGTCTCGTACACCAGGGCTTCGAGCCCGGTGCCGAAGTCGCCGTGCGGCCGGGCGAGCCAGCCGGGGGAGGCGGTGAGGCTCGCGCTCAGCTCCTCGAAGGTGGCGCCGGTCAGCGGTAGCCGGTCGCGCAGCCGCGCGGTCATGTCCGCCTCGCGCTGCTTCGACGCCTCGCCGTACGGCCCGGCCAGGCGCTCGATCTTGTGCATCAGCGCGCCGTGGATCTCGCGGTAGAGCTGGGCGTTGGGCAGTACGTGTCCGACGCGGCGCTCGCGCAGCGCCACGGCGAGGGTGTTCAGCGCCTCGACCCGGTGGGTGGGGGCGGCCGGGACCGGCTCGCCGCCGGGCACCGCGTTGTAGTTGCGGCGGGTGCGCTCCAGCATGAACGCCAGGTGGTCCAGGGTGAGCTGGGTGCCGTTGGCCTCCTCGATCCGGCCGGCGCCCGCCGACCGCACGAGCAGGGTGAGGCAGACGACCAGCATCGCGTCGTGGTCGGACCAGCGCTCCATCTCGACGCCGAGCAGGCTGCTGAACGTCTCGCTCGGGTGGCCCGCCCACAGGGTCTTGCCGATGAGGTTGTTGCCCTCGCGGAAGTTGGTGTAGAGCTTCCCCTCCTGGTGGAGGACGAAGGGGGCGGTCCGCAGCGCGGACTCCCGCACCGTCTCCAGGAGTTCGTCGCGGGCCTGGGTGCCGAGCGCCGCCAGCCACTGGCGGCAGTCGACGACCTGGTCGGCGTAGCGGGCGGCCGCGCGGTTGACCTCGCTCTCGTAGTCGAGCAGGTCCTGCGCCGACCACGGCACCTCGATCACGCCGTCGACGAGGTTCTCCTCGTCGGCGAGCGAGCCCTGCGAGGGGACGCGGATGACGATGCGGCCGGTGCTGGTCAGACCCAGCTCGCCCAGGAACGCCGGGCGCTCCAGGGTGTCGCGCGCCGGGGCGGCGAGGTCCTCCTCGCGCCACGAGATGCCGCAGAGCACCTTGAGCGCGGCCTCGTCGGCGGTGCGCAGCGCGCGCAGCTGGACGTCGGCGGGGACGTGGCCGTCCAGGGTGAGCAGGGCGGTCACCGCGGTCCGCAGGTCGGGAGCCTCGACGGCCGTCTCCCAGGCGCGCTTGAGGAGGGTGGGGAAACCGGCCTCCTCGTCCTTGAGGCGGTCCGGCTTCGGCGTGGCGCCGGCCACCGCGCCCAGGCGGCTGGGCCGGCGGCTCTGCCGCTTCTTGGCGTTGATGGCCCGGCGCGAAGTGCCGTTGCGCTCAGCGAAACTGGTCATGACACACCCTCAGCGGTAAGCCCGATGTGGTTCCACATCTCGTCGGTCGTCGGGGTCCAGTCCTCGTCCACGTAGATGCAGTCGACGGGGCACTCCAGGACGCACTTGGGGCAGCCCGAGCAGAGCTCGGGGATGATGACGACGTCGAGCCCGTTGTCGAAGATGGCGTTGAACTCGGGCGGGCAGGCACGCAGGCAGGTGTCGCAGGTGATGCACTCGGCCCGCTCGATGCGGCGCGGCGGCTTCTTCCACGTCTCGCTGCGGGTGCGCTCGGCGATCACCTTGTTGCGCCCGGATACCGAGCCTTCCACCTCGTCGAGTGAGTCGTCCGAAGTATTCGTGGGCATGTGGCCCCCCTCTTGTCCTGTATCGCTCGTGACCACGTAAGAGAGCATCAATAGCGGCGCCGCACCTGGGCGACGTCGGCCAGAATTACACGGAGGCCCGCTTCCTGGGAATGCCGGGCGAGCGGTGTGCAGGCGCGGATCAAAACGTGTGGTGGATTCCTACTGGAGGGAATCTTGAATCGCGCGGACTCTTGATAATCCCCGGTTCCGCAAGGGGGCGCAATATGCTCAAGTCACCGCGCGGCGGCCGTTCGTACGACGGGCACGGGATCCCGTGAGGATCCCGGTTGACCTGCGGTTACGGGGGAATCTGGGCGACGGGTGCGGGCGGCGGGGCCGGGCCGCGGCCGCCGCACCGTACGAAGGTATACGGGAAGCGCGCCCGTGCAACCGCGGAAGTTTCGCAGTCGAACACCTTGCGCGCGCACCGTGATCTGTCAACTCCGTACGCGTTCGTTTACTGGTGTCACCCTACCGTTTTCCGGGATTTGTGTCCGTTATCTCGGACGTGCACATTCCGTCCCGCCGGACTTTGGGTGAAGCAAAGGGAATCCCGGGCGGGTGATTGATGGGAAGGCGCTCCGGGGACATCCCGCCTGACAACGAGAAGCGGCGCGCCACCGGGCCCGATGCCCGGTGGCGCGCCGCCTTTGTGCTGCTCAGTCGCCGAGGATCGTCAGATCGGTCCGGCTGAGCCGGTCGGGCGCGGCCCGCATGTCGATGCCGGTGATCCGCTCGTCCACGATCGTGAAGCCGAAGACGACCCGCGGTCGGCCGCGCGGCGCCCACACCGCGCCCACCGACCCGTCCACCAGCGCCAGTTGGGCGTAGCGGGCCCGCCCCGAGAACGTCTTCGCCACCGAGTCCGCCCCCCGCACCTCCGTCGGCGCGCCCACCGCCACCGCCTCCGGATCGGCGTGCAGCACCACGTCCGGGGCGAGCATCGCGATCAGCGTGTCGAAGTCGCCGCCGCGCGAGGCGGAGAGGAAGGAGTCCACTATCCGCCGCCGCCGGTCCGGGGCGTCCGGCAGCGGGTCGACGCTCTGCACCCGCACCCGCGCCCGGCCCGCGAGTTCGCGCGCCTCCCGCGCGTCGGCGGCGCCGACGATCGGTGCGATCTCCTCGTACGGCAGCCCGAAGAGGTCATGCAGGACGAACGCCATCCGCTCGGCCGGGTCAAGGGTCTCCAGGACCACCAGCAGCGCCAGGCCCACCGAGTCCGCCAGCAACTCCTCGTGGGCCGGGCCCATCCCGGCCAGCTCCGCCGCCAGTACGCCCGGCACCGGGTCCGCCAGGTCGTCCGGCGCACGGCGCGCGGCGGGCACCCGCGGCAGCAGGGGAGCCTCCGGCGAAACCGTTCTGCGCGAGCGCAGCCGGTCAAGGGAGACGTTCGCGACCACCGTCATCAGCCAGGCGGGCAGACCCCGGACACCCTCGTCCGTGGCGTCGTCGCCGCTGTCGATGATCTGTAACCACGCTTCCTCGACGGCTTCGTCGGCCTCGTTCAGCGTCCCCAGCATCCGGTACGCCACGGCCCGCAGATGCGGCCGGTTCTCCTCGAAACGCCGCGCCAGCCATTCGCCGTCGTCCATCGGTCACATTCCTCCGTCGCGCTCCGTCAGTGAGTGACGAACGCGTCACGGTCATACCCTCTGGCCACGTTCCGTCATACCAGTGACGAACAAAACCCAGCTCATGTGACAGGAAGAGGTACCCCGATCGAGTCGAGGCGATCGGGTCGTACAGGGGAGGCCCCTCGAACAACCGGAGTTCGACCGAGCCCTGAGCGGCACACGAGCGCGCAGGACTCCCGACCCTTAGCGAGCAGTCATGACGACGCATCCTCCATCACCCAGGAAGTCCCCCGAGGAGCCGCCGCCCCCGTCCACGACGTCGTTCACCCACAGGTACGCGAAGGCCGTCGCCGGCCGCCGCGCCAAGTGGGCCGTCCTCGTGCTGTGGGTGCTGCTCATCGGCGTGGGCGGATCCCTGGCGGCCAAGCTGGGCGACGTCCAGAACAACGAAGCCCAGACGTGGCTGCCGAAGAACGCGCAGGCGACGAAGGCGGTGAAGATCGCCGAGGACTACTTCGCGGACAAGGGCCGCCTCGGCTCGGTCGTCGTCTACGCGCGCGAAGACGGCCTCACCGAAGCCGACTTGGCCAAGGTCAACAGCGACCGCGAACGGTTCGTCGCGGACAAGCTCGCGGCGGCGGAGATCCCGCAGGTCACCGTGGCCTCCGACAAGAAGGCCGCGTTCCTCAGCGTGCCCATCAAGTCGGACAAGAGCGACAACAGCGTCCTCGGCGACGGTGTGAAGGACCTGCGCAAGGCGGCGCAGAAGAACGCGCCGGACGGCCTCGACGTCCGGATCACCGGCCCGGCCGGCAGCATCGCCGACTTCATCGACGTCTACTCCGGCATGGACGGCGCGCTGATGGGCGCCACGCTCGGACTCGTCGCGATCTTCCTGCTGTTCACCTACCGCAGCCCCATCCTCTGGTTGATCCCGCTCCTCTCGGTCGGCCTGGCCAGCCAGGTCGCCAGCGCCGTCGTCTACCTCCTGGCCAAGCACGCCGGGCTGACGGTCAACGGACAGAGCGCGTACGTACTGATCGTCCTGGTCCTGGGCGTCGGCACCGACTACGCGCTGCTGCTGATCGCCCGATATCGCGAGGAGCTGCACCGCCACGAGGACCGGCACGAGGCGATGGTGTACGCGCTGCAGCGCTGCCTGCCCGCCATCACGGCGTCCGCGGCGACCGTCGGCATCGCCACGCTCTGCCTGGTGTTCGGCTCGATGAACTCCACCCGGGGCCTCGGCCCGGTCGTCGCCCTCGGCGTCGTCATCGTCTACTTCGCGATGACCACGCTGCTGCCCGCGTTCCTGGTGATCCTGGGCCGCTGGGTGTTCTGGCCGTTCACCCCTCGCTACTCGGCGGAGTATGTGGACGCGAGCGTCGAGAAGGAGCACGGCTTCTGGGGGAGGATCTCCGGCTTCGTGGGCCGCAGGCCGCGTCCGATCTGGATCGGTACGGTGCTGGTCCTCGGGGCGCTGGCGTTCGGCGCGATGTCGCTGTCCACCGGGCAGACCCAGGCCGAGCAGTTCACCAAGAAGGTCGACTCGGTGGCGGGCCAGGAGCTCCTGTCCGACCACTTCCCGGCCGGCTCGTCGGCGCCCGCCGACGTCTACGTCAAGGACGCGGGCGCGGCCGCCGCGCTCTCCACGGTCCAGGGCGTGCCCGGCGTCACCAGCGCGACCAGCGTGGCGTCCAGGAACGGCTGGACGCACATCGAGTCCGTCCTGAAGAACGCGCCGGACACCCAGGCCGCCCGGCAGACCATCGACCGCATGCGCACCGCGCTCGACCGCAGCTCCGGCGAGGCCGGGGACGCGGTGGTCGGCGGCCAGACCGCGATCGCGCTCGACACCTCCGACGCCCAGGGCAAGGAGGAGAAGGTACTGATCCCGCTCATCCTCGCGGTGGTCCTGATCATGCTGATCATCCTGCTGCGGGCGCTGGTGGCGCCGCTGATGCTGCTGCTGTCGGTGGTGCTCTCGTACACCGCGGCCGTGGGAACCGCGGCGCTGCTGTTCCACGCGGTCGGGTATCCGCGGATCGACCGGGGGCTGCTGCTGTTCGGCTTCCTGTTCCTGGTCGCCCTCGGTGTCGACTACACCATCTTCCTGATGACCCGGGCCCGGGAGGAGGTCGGCAAGCGCGGCCACCGCGACGGCGTCCTCACCAGCCTCACCGTCACCGGCGGCGTGATCACCTCGGCGGGCCTCGTCCTCGCCGCCACCTTCAGCGTCCTCGCGGCGATCCCGACGGTGGCCTCGCTGCAGCAGGGCCTGCTCGTCGCGGTCGGCATCCTGCTGGACACGTTCATCGTCCGCAGCCTGCTGATCCCGGCGCTCGCCCTGGAGCTCGGCCCGAAGTTCTGGCGCCCGGGGCACCCCGAGCGCGACGAGGCGGACCTCCCGGTCAGGCCGCGCGCCGAATCGGCACGCCTGGGCTGACCCCGTACGTACGACACACGCACCGGCTCGTACGTGCGGTCCTCGATCGCGGGCGCACCGCTTCCCTTGGGGAGGCGGTGCGCCCGTGGCGTGTCCGGAACCTCGGCGTCACACTTTCGCGGGCCGTCTCGTCAGTGTGGCGACACTTCAACGGAGGAGGAGCCATGACGTCGCCCATCCTGGTGACCGGCGGCACGGGCACGCTGGGACGACTGGTCGTCTCACGGCTGCGGGACGCCGACGCCGACGTCCGGGTGCTCAGCAGGAAGAGCCGCCCGGCCGAGAACGGCATCGCGTACGTGACCGGCGACCTGGCCAAGGACCAGGGCATCGGCCCGGCGGTCGAGGGCGTCCGGGCGCTCGTGCACTGCGCCAGCGACAAGAAGGGCGACGCCGACGCCACCCGCAACCTGGTCCGCGCGGCAAAGGAGGCGGGGGTCGCGCACGTCGTCTACATCTCCATCGTCGGCGTCGAGGACGTCTCGTTCGGCTACTTCAAGTCCAAGCTGGAGTCGGAGCGGGTGGTCACCGAGTCCGGGCTGCCGTGGACGCTGCTGCGGGTCACCCAGTTCTACGACTTCATCCTCGACGGGGCCGCAAAGGCGCGGAAGCTGCCGCTGGTCCCGGTGCCCTCGGGCTTCCGGGTGCAGCCGATCGACCCCGAGGAGGTGGCGGTCCGGCTCGCCGAGCTTGCCCTGGACAAGCCGGCCGGGCGCGTCCGCGACCTGGTGGGGCCGCAGGCCACCGACGCCGTCGCGATGATCCGGGCGTATCTGAAGGCCGTCCACAAGGGCTCCCCGGTGGTGCCGGTGTGGATGCCCGGCATCGGGAAGATCCGCAACGGCGGACTGCTGCCGAAGGGCCCGCGGGACGGGTACGACACGGCCCGGGTGACCTGGGAGGAGTTCCTGGCCACCAAGCTCGCCTGACGGCGGGGAACCCTGTCCCGGACGGCCGGGCGGCGTCCGGGACAGGAAACGGGAACGCCGACGGAAAACCGACGGGAAGATGATTTCCCAGCAAATGTCCGAACTGGATACCGAACATCCACGATCTGAACTTGATGTGACTGTCCCATAGGCTGGGCTTGCACTGCGTGACCACGGGCCCGGTGGAGGAATGTGACCGATGGACGAGACCGAACGGCTGGCGGAGCGCTTCGAGGCGTACCGCCCCCATCTGCGGGCCGTCGCCTACCGGATGCTGGGTTCGCTGACCGAGGCCGAGGACGCCGTGCAGGAGTCCTGGTTCCGGCTCAGCCGCTCGGACGTGAGCGCGGTGGAGAACCTGGGCGGCTGGCTGACCACGGTCGTCGCGCGCGTCTGCCTGGACATGCTGCGCTCGCGCGAGTCGCGGCGCGAGGACCTGCTGGGCGAGCGGCCACCGCCCGTCCACCACGGCGCACATGAGAGCGCCGACCCCGAACAGGAGGCGGTCCTGGTCGACTCGGTCGGCCCGGCGCTGCTCGTGGTGCTGGACACGCTCTCGCCGGCCGAGCGGCTCGCCTTCGTGCTGCACGACATGTTCGCCGTCCCCTTCGACGACATCGCCCCGGTCGTGGGGCGCTCCACCATCGCCACCCGGCAGCTCGCCAGCCGGGCGCGCCGCCGGGTCGCGGGCGCCGAGGCCGCGCCCGCCACCGACCGGGGGCGCCAGCGGCAGATCGTCGACGCCTTCCTCGCCGCCTCGCGCGGCGGCCGGTTCGACGAACTGCTCACCCTGCTCGACCCGGAGGTCGTGGTCCGCGTCGACGGCGCCGCGCTGGCGATGGGCGCGAGCGGCGCCCTGGGCGCGCAGGCGGTCGCCAAGACGTTCTCGGGCCGGGCCCAAGTTGCACAGCTCGCGCTGGTGGACGGGGCCCCGGGCATGGTCTGGGCGCCGAACGGCAGCGTGAAGGTGGTCTTCGACTTCATCGTCGTGGACGGGCGGATCGCCGCGATCGACATGGTCGCCGACCCCGAGGAGCTGGACGAAATGGACGTGAAGGTCCTGGCGGAGTAACCGGCCAACCCCCGGACGGAGCCCAGGAACCGGGAGCGTTCCCGGTTTCGAGTGGCACGGGGACACCGCTCCATGCAACACCAAGAGGCGCAGCGCGGCCATCGGGCCGTGCTGCGCCTCTGCCGTTCCTTGAGCGGATCCCTACCGGTGACGGAATCCGGGGTGGATGGCGACCCCGAACCGACTAGCCCCGCCGTACCGTCATCCGCTGGCGCGCGGCCTCGGCGAGCGCGGTGAACGGGCTGTCGTCGTCGGACTCCTCGGCGTGCCACTGCACCCCGACCGCGAACGGGTGGTCGTTGACCTCGATGGCCTCCACCGTTCCGTCCTCGGACCAGGCGGTCACCGTCAGGCCCTCGCCGACCTCGTCGATGACCTGGTGGTGGTGGCAGGGCACGACGTCCTTGGCGAGGAACTTGGCGAGGTGGCTGCCCGGTTCGAGGCGCACCTTCTGCTGGCCGTACTCCTTCCCGCCGGGGGAGTGGTTGTCGTGGCCGACGATCTCCGGCAGGTGCTGGTGGAGCGTGCCGCCGCGCAGGATGTTCATCAGCTGCTCACCCCGGCAGATGCCGAGGGTGGGCAGGTCGGAGGCCAACGCGGCTTCCAGCAGGGCCAGTTCGTGCCGGTCGCGGACCTTGTCGTTCCAGCCGGTCTTCTCGTGCTTCTCCTGGCCGTAGAGCTCCGGGTCCGCATCCGGACCGGCGAGCATGAGCAGACCGTCGAGCCCGTCGACGGCCTGCTCGATCCCGGGCTGCGGAGCCAGCAGAACCGGTATGCAGCCGGCGTCGGCGACCTTCTGGACGAACGTCTGCGGTACGAACGTCGCGTCCATCTCGAAGATCGCGAACTTGATCTGGGTCACGACGGCCGTGATGCCGATGATGGGCCGGCGGGTGCGGTCCAGCGAGTTCAAGGTCTCGTTGACGGCGGAATGCACAGTGCACCTCACAAAGTGTCAGAGCTGGGGTACGGGGCGGAGCTCCGCCTCGTGGTGGGTGATCCACTCGGCGTACGTGTAGGCCGGCCGGCCGGTGACGACGTCGACGGTGGGAAGCACTGCTGCGACCTCCCCCTGCGTCTCCCGGCGCCGGTCGAGGATCTGGTCGGCCACGTACCCCGAGAGGTACTTGACCATCTGCTCGCGGACGCGTTCGCGCGGCACTTCCTGGAAGCGGGTGGGGATGCCGAGCGCGGCACCGATCATGCGCACCCGCTCCTGCGGACTGAGCGACTGGGGCCCGGTGATCGAATGGATCACTCCGGATTCCGCCGCGAGCAGGGACTTCACCGCGACCGCCGCGATGTCGCGCTCATGGATCGGCGCCATCGCGGAACTTCCGTACACACCGTGCACCACTCCGTCTTTGGCGATCTGGGGTATCCAGAGGAGATCGTTGGACATGAACGCGCTCGGCCGCAGGAACGTCCACGGCATTCCCGACTCGACGACTGCCTTCTCGCACGCGATGTGCGGCTCCTCGGCAGCATAGGTGACCGCCTCCGAAGACAGCATGACGACATGTTGCACCCCGGCTTGCGCGATGGCGTCGACGGCCCCCTGGAGCTGGCCGAACACCGGCCAGAGGTAGAGGCGTTCGACCCCGCGCAGGGCCGCGGCCAGGGTATCGGGCCGGCTCAGGTCGGCCGCCAGGACCTCCACTTCGCCCGGCAGGGCGGACTTGGCGGGGTCGCGTGCGATGGCCCGCACCTGCTCCCCCGATTTCAGCAGCTCGTCGACGATGTTTCTGCCGACGTTCCCGGTCGCGCCGGTTACCAAGATCATGTGCTCTCCCGTGGTCAAGGGGGGACGTCCGACGGATGTCTTGCATTTTGCGAAGGCAACACGACACGGGCACGGGAAATCCGGGCAGGGCGGAACCCGGCACGGAAATTGCGGGCGGTGGACAAAAAGCGGTCAGTGGGCGGCCGGGCGGCGGGCGCCGGGAATAAGTGACTGACCGGTAAGTAATGGGATTGTGAAAGAAAAGTTCCGCAGGGAAGCGTCGGCCATGAGGCAGCGGTGCCTCATGGCCGACGGTGGAGCGAGGTGGAGCGGGTGGGGCGCGGGGCAGGTGCGGTTACTTGACCTTGCTCTCGGAAAGGTTGATCCGCCAGGAGACGCCGAACTGGTCATTGACCCAGGCGAACTTGGCGCTGAAGCCGTAGGTGCCGACCGGCATGATCACCTCGCCCTTCTCGGAGAGGCCCGCGAAGACCCGGTCGAACTCCTCGTCGGAGTCGCACTGGATGTACACCGCCATCGCGGGGGAGAACGCGTAGGTGTCCCAGGGGGCGTGGTCGGAGCCCCGGGCGCCGTCCGGCGGAATGTTGATGCACATGAACTGCTGGCCGGCGATGGTGAAGACCGCGTGCTGCAGGGTCCCCTCCGTCCAGCCGGGCTCCCCGGCGCGGGCCCGGATGGTGTTGATCACCTCGGAGTCGTCGAAGAGGGACGTATAGAACGTCACTGCCTCCTCGGCATCCCGCGGGAACGCCAGAAAAACGGTGAGCTTCTGCGTGACTGCGGAGGACATCGTGGCTCTCCTTATTAAGTCTGGTGTTCTGCGCGGATCACCTTTCCAACATCCAATTCGCCCAGTCAAGAGGGCAACCGCGGAAAGTCGATGTCGAGCGGAGAAGTGGATCTTGGCGTGCTGTCGGCTATCTGGAATGAGCCATTACGGTCTCCTGAATGCACCATTCCTATTCCGCTCCATTGATCCTTTTCGGAGAGCGGAAAAGGATCACCGAGAAGAGTATGGCGGATAATTCGATAAGGCTTGCCTGAGTGGCCGGGGGGTGTGCCTGGAAAAGATCAAGAAAAACAGCAGGACTCATTCCCCTTGACGCCCCTGATCGACGGGTTGCAGACTTCTTCGGCGGCCCGAAAGGTCTTTTCCTGAGCCGCTGAGCATGATCACATTCAACGCTCCGTTTTCGAGCTCGATAGGCCGCTGAGCGGCATCGAGAAGCGTTGCGAGTTCATTCCCGAAGTGCTGAATTCGATCTCGCATATCTCATCCAGGAGGGCGAAAAATGGGAACTGGCGTGATCATTGCCGGTGCCGGACCGGTCGGGCTGATGCTGGCCGGCGAACTCCGACTGAACGGCGTGGACGTCGTTGTCTACGAGCAGAGAGCCACCCCGAGCGGCGAGTCGCGCGGGGTGGGCTTCACCCGGCGCGCCGCCGAGGTGTTCCACCAAAGGGGGCTGCTGGCCCGTTTCGGTGACATCGAGATAGGCAACGAGGGCCACTTCGGTGGCGTGCGCATCGACTTCACGGCCCTGGAGGACAACCACTTCGGCATCCGCGGAGTGCCCCAGTACCGCATCGAGGAGATCCTGGAGGCGTGGGTCACCGACCTCGGCGTGGACGTGCGCCGCGGCTACGAGGTGGTCGACTACCGGGAAGGCTCCGACGACATCACGGCAGTGGTGGAGGGGCCGGACGGCCGCGCCGAGCACACCGCCCGGTACCTGGTGGGCTGCGACGGCGGGCGCTCCAGGATCCGCAAGCTGGCCGGCATCGAGTTCCCCGGCCGCGAGGCCACCCGGGGCATGTACGTGGCCGACGTCGTGGACCGCCCCGACATCAAGCCGCGCGTCATCGGCGAGCGGGTCGACGGCGGCATGGTGATGGCGATCCGGCTGGAGGAGGGGGTGACCCGGATCATCATCCATCCGGCGAAGCTCACGCCCCGCGACAACAGCAAGCTGACGTTCAGCGAGATCGCCGACTCCTGGCAGGAGCTCACCGGGCAGTCGCTGCACGGCGCCGAGACCAAGTGGGTCAGCGCGTTCACCAACGCCACGCGCCAGGCCGCCGAGTACCGGCGGGGCCGGGTCCTGCTCTCCGGCGACTCCACCCACATCCACATCCCGGCCGGCGCCCAGGGGCTGAGCGTCGGCGTCCAGGACGCGGTGAACCTCGGCTGGAAGCTGGCCGCCACCGTCAACGGCTGGGCGCCGGAGGGCCTGCTCGACACCTACCAGGCCGAACGGCACCCGGTGGGCGAGAAGTTGCTGCGCAACACCCTCGCCCAGGCCTCCCTCTATCTCACCGGCGACGAGATGGAGCCGATGCGCCAGGTGATGCGCGAGCTGGTGCAGTCGCCCGACGCGGCACGGCGCCTGGCCGGGCACGTCAGCGGGCTCGGTATCCGCTACGACATGGGCGGCGCCACCGGCCACCCGCTGCTCGGGCTGCGGATGCCCGACCGCGAGGTCAAGCTCGGGGACGGCTCCACCACCCGGGTGTCCCGGCTGCTGCACCCGGCGCGCGGCGTCCTGGTCGTCGCGGACGGCAGCACCGGGCCTGCCAAGCTCGCGGCCGGCTGGTCCGACCGGATCGACATCGTCACCGACGCGGGCTGGTCGGACCGGGTGGACATCGTCCCGGACGGCTGGGTGCCGGCGGACACGGCCGAGGGGACGACCCCGGACGCCGTCCTCCTGCGTCCCGACGGACACGTCGCCTGGGTCTCCCCGGACGGCGGCGAACTGCTCGACGCGCTGGCGCGCTGGTTCGGCTCGCCGCGCTGACCCGCGTCGCCCCGCTCGTCCCGTCCGAACCGCAGGAGGTCACGTGATCGAATTCGTGGAGGCCGACGAGACCACTCCCTATACACGGCAACTCCAGGAGCGGACCGGCCCGGTCGTGCTCGTCAACACCTTCACCGTGCCGGAGGGCAAGGCCGAGGAGTTCCTGGCGCTCTGGCGCGAGGACGCCGCATACTTCACGCGGCAGCCCGGCTTCGTCTCCACGCAGATGCACCGGGGCATCGCCGGCAGCCGGATCCTGGTGAACGTCGCGGTCTGGCAGTCCGCCGCCCATCTGGCGGCGGCGCACAGCAACCCCGACTTCCACCCGGGCGGTGAGGGCTACCCGGAGGGGTGCACCGTCTCGCCCCATCTGTACGAGAAAGTCGCGGTCGACGGCATCTGCGCCGCCTGACGCCCAGCAGGCCCGGGGCCCGTCACGCCGGTGTGACAGGTTCCGGGTCTGTTCTCGGCCAATAAACCGGCCAAGTTCGCGCCAGCAGGGTGGAGTTGCCCCACCGCCTCGCGCCGGAAGTGCGACCGGTGGTTACCCCGGGCGCGGGCGACGGCCCGGGGAGCATCACGAGTGCGAAGCCGATCAACCGGGCGGAATGTGTGATTCCGCCCCCTCCTCTGACGGTTGCCGAACGTCCGGCTCCACTCAGTGGGCCGATCCCCACGACTGTTCACGTCCGACGGTACAGAAGGTTGTCCGCGCTTGACGGAACCTGAACTTCCGCTCTGACGGTCCGACGTTTGCCCTCGTACAGCAGTGCGGTACGCACCGCTCCGGGGGCCCTTCGGGCTGCCCCGCGGGCGGCTCGCGCGCGCGTGAACCCCCTTGTCCCGCACGGGAATCCGGGCCTCGCGAACCGGCTCCAGGGTGGTTGACAAGGCTTCGCCGGTCGCCTTTCATTTCGCACACCGGAAGTGGATTCCGGTTCCGATTCATTGCGAGGGGGCGCAAAGTGAGTCTGGCCGAGCAATCGATTGACGATCAGTTACTGAAGATCCACGCGGCGGACCTCGACGAGGTCGTGACCTCCATGGTCTGGATCGAGTCGCATCCCGCCGGTGAAGTACGCATCGACTCCCTGGTCTTCGAGGACTCGCCCCGTCTCGGCGGCGCGGACGAGGACCACGTGCGCGTGCTCGCCGAGGCCGGCGACTCGCTGCCGCCGATCACCGTCCACCGTTCGTCGATGCGCGTCATCGACGGTACCCACCGGGTGCGTGCCGCGCTCCTCAACGGCCGCACCACCATCCAGGCCCGGATGGTCGACTGCGACGAGGGCGCCGCATACGTCCTCGCGGTCAAGGCCAACGTCACCCACGGTCTGCCGCTGTCGCGGTCCGACCGCTCGGTGGCCGCCGCGCGCATCATCATGACCCACCCGCAGTGGTCGGACCGGGCGGTCGCGGCCGCCGTGGGCCTGTCCGACAAGACCATTTCCCGGATCCGGTCCCGCTCCTCGGCGGACGCTCCGCAGTCGAACGCGCGCCTCGGCCGCGACGGCCGCCTGCGCCCGCTGGACAGCGGATACCGCCGCCAGCAGGCCGCCGCGATGATCCACGAGCGGCCCAACGCGGGGCTGCGCGAGGTGGCCCGGGCGACCGGCCTCTCCCCGGCCACCGTGCGGGACGTGCGCCAGCGCATCGACCGGGGCGAGGACCCCGTGCCGGGCCGCTACCGCACGGCCGCGGGCCAGAGCCCGGCGCCGGGCACGCCCGTGGTGCCCCGTCAGACGCAGCGCGCGGTGAGCGCCCGCAGCGAGCGTCGGGAGGTGTCGGTCGACCGGCAGAAGCTGCTGGCCAAGCTGAGCGAGGACCCCTCGCTGCGGCTCAACGAGGCGGGCCGGCGCACCCTGCGCTGGCTCCACCACTACACCGTGGACGGCGAGGGCATGGAGACCCTCGGCCGCGGACTGCCCGGTCACTGGGCGCCCGAGGTCGCCGACCTCGCGCGCAGCTGTGCGGCCGCCTGGCAGACCCTGGCCGAGCAGCTCCAGCAGCGGGCCGAGTGAACCGGCCGGGCGCCGGCCGTGACAGCGCCGGTGAGCGCTGAACACCGCGCACAAGTGAAGAGCGACGCGGCAGGAGTGCTGGCGCGGGCCCGACGCCCGCGCCAGCACTCCGCCCGTTGGCCCGTGCAACTGCGGCACACCCGCACCGGTCCGCCGACCGGCGGATCATCGATACGTTCGAACAGCTGCCCAACCAGCCGCCACTTCCGTCAGGTTGGAAAGGCTTCAACGCGCTGACGTAACCAGGAGGCTGTCCGTGTCCCCTTACGCAGATACCCGCGACCAAGGCCCCCGGACGGGGGTCTGGTTCATCGGAGCCCGCGGCTCCGTCGCCACCACGGCGGTCGCCGGCTGCGCCGCCGTCGCCGCCGGGCTCCAGCCCGCCACCGGCATGGTCACCGAGACCCCCGACTTCGCCGGGACCGGACTTCCCGACCTGTCGTCCTTCGTCTTCGGCGGCCACGACGTCGCCAGCAGCCCGCTGCCCAAGCGGGCCGAGGAGCTCGCCGCCGGGGGAGTGCTCCCGCACGGGCTGCCCGCCGCCGTGCGCGCCGAACTCGCCGCCGCCGACGAGGAGATGCGCATGGGCGGCCCGCTGCCCGGCGACACCCGCGACGACGAGGAGCTGATCGCCGCCTTCGCGGCCGACATCACCGACTTCGCCCGCCGTACGGGAGTGGCCCGCACCGTCGTCGTCAACGTCTCCTCGACCGAGCCCGCGCCCGCCGACGGCGACACCCGGCTGCCCGCCTCCTCGCTGTACGCGGCGGCCGCCCTGCGCGCCGGGTGCGCGTACGTCAACTTCACCCCGTCGACCGGTCTGCGCCACCCGGACCTGGAGGCGGCGGCCGACGCGGCCGGCGTCCCGTACGCGGGCCGCGACGGCAAGACCGGCCAGACCCTGCTCCGCGCGGTGCTCGCCCCGATGTTCCGCCAGCGCGCGCTGGCCGTACGGGCGTGGTCCGGCAGCAATCTGCTCGGTGGCGGGGACGGGGCGTCGCTCGCCGACCCGGCGGCCGCGGCGGCCAAGAACGCGGGCAAGAACCGCGTCCTGGAGGACAACCTCGGCACGCTGCCCGAGGGTGAGGTGCACATCGACGACGTCCCGGCGCTGGGCGACTGGAAGACCGCCTGGGACCACATCGTCTTCGAGGGCTTCCTCGGCTCACGGATGGTGCTCCAGACCATCTGGCAGGGCTGCGACTCGGCGCTCGCCGCGCCGCTCGTCCTCGACCTGGCCCGCCTCACCGCCCGCGCCCACGAGGCCGGGCTGACCGGCCCGCGCCCCGAGCTGGGCTTCTACTTCAAGGACCCGGACGGCGGCTCCTCGGCGCTGGCCGAGCAGTACGGCGCCCTGCTGTCGTTCGCCGAGCGGCTGCGGGAGGCCCGGTGAAGCCGGTGCTGCGCGACTGGGCCGAACTCCTGCGCGTCTCGGCCCTGTTCACCGTTCCCGGCGACGCCCTCGCGGGGGCGGCGGCCGCCGGGCTGCGCCCCAACCGGCGCACCGCGCTCGCCGTGGGCGCCTCCCTCTGCCTGTACGAGGCGGGGATGGCCCTGAACGACTGGGCGGACCGCGACGAGGACGCCGTCGACCGCCCGCACCGCCCGATCCCGTCCGGCCGCGTCAAACCGGCCGCGGCCCTGGCGGCGGCGGCCGGACTCACCGGCGCGGGCCTGGCACTGGCCTACCGCGCCGGCCGCCCGGCGGGCCTGGTGGCGACGGCGCTCGCGGGCACGGTGTGGGCGTACGACCTGCGCCTGAAGCACACGCCGGCGGGCCCGGCGGCAATGGCCACGGCCCGCTCCCTGGACCTCCTCCTGGGCGCCACGGCCACAACAGGCAGGCTGACAAAGCCCCCCCTGCTCCCGGCAACGGCCCTGGGCGCCCACACATACGCGGTGACAACGGTGTCCCGAAACGAGACACAGGGGGGAGCGGCGGGCGCCCCACTGGCGGCCCTGGGCGTGACCACGCTCCTGGGCGCACTGACCGCCGCCCGCACCCCGTTGCCGCACGCCGTCACCGACCACTCCCTCCCGTTGTTGGCAGGCGTTCCGCTGGGGGTCCCCCCAGGTCCTTCGGACACTGGGGGAGGAACGGGTGGGCACAACCCACCCACGGCCCGCAGCCGAACACGGGTCTGGGGCGGAGCCCCAGCAGCTCCAAGCGACTTGGCCCGAGCAGGACTCGCCGCCGTCTACGTGGCCACCGCCGCCAAGCCCTACCTCCACGCCACCCTCAACCCCTCACCCCCACTGACCCAACGGGCCGTCGGCGGCGGCATCAAGGCCATGATCCCGCTCCAGGCGGCGCTGGCGGCAAGGTCGGGAAGCCTCCGCACCGCCGCAGCCCTCACCACCCTCATCCCCGTAGCCCGCAAGCTCGCACGCAAAGTGAGCCCCACATGAGCACCCAAGACCCCCGCATCCGCCTCGGCTACGGCACCAACGGCCTCACCGACCTCCGCCTCGACGACGCCCTGGGCCTCCTCGCGGACCTCGGCTACGAGGGCGTGGGGCTGACCCTCGACCACATGCACCTCGACCCGCTCGCCCCCGAACTCCCCGCCCGCACCCGCCGCGTGGCCCGGCGGCTCGGCGAGCTCGGCCTCGGCGTGACGGTCGAGACGGGCGCCCGGTACGTACTGGACCCCAGGCGCAAGCACGGCCCGTCCCTCCTCGACCCGGACCCCGACGCCCGCGCCCGCCGCACCGACCTGCTCGTCACGGCCGTCCGCGTCGCCGCCGACCTCGGCGCGCACGCCGTGCACTGCTTCAGCGGCATCACGCCCGACGGCACCGACGAGGACACCGCCTGGAAGCTGCTGGGGGAGGCCCTCGCCCCGGTCGTGGACGCGGCCGCGGACGCCGGTGTGCCGCTCGCGATCGAGCCCGAGCCCGGCCACCTCCTCGCCACCCTCGCCGACTTCCACCGGCTGCGCGAGCAGTTGGGCGACCCGGAACCGCTGGGGCTGACCCTCGACATCGGGCACTGCCAGTGCCTGGAGCCGCAGTCGCCCGCGGAGTGCGTGCGCGCCGCCGCGCCCTGGCTGCGGCACGTCCAGATCGAGGACATGCGGCGCGGGGTGCACGAGCACCTGCCGTTCGGGGACGGCGAGATCGACTTCCCGCCCGTCCTGGAGGCGCTGGCCGCCACCGGCTACCGCGGCCTGACCGTCGTCGAGCTGCCCCGCCACTCGCACGCGGGACCCGAACAGGCCCGCCGCTCCATGGAGTTCCTGCGCCCGCTGACCGCGGGTGCCGCCTCGGCCCTGAAGGGAGCCTAGCCGTGATACCTCGTGCGGAACTCGACGCCCGCTTGGGCGGCGCCGCCCGTGCCTGGCTCGACGAGGCGCTCGCCGAGGCGGCGCACACCGCCGAGCGCCCGGTCACCGGATACGGCACCGCGCCCTGGGAGCTGCGGTTCGCCTCGGCGGGCCGCCACCTCGGCGCCGACGCCGTGGACGAGGCACGCGTCCTGCTGCTGCGCACCGCCCGCGTGGACGCGCCCACCGCGACCCGGATCTACCAGCAGGGCACGGCGGCCGAGCGCCGCGCCGTCCTGCTCGCGCTGCCGGACCTCGGCCTCGACGCGGCGGCCGGGGTGCCGCTCGTCGAGGACGCGCTGCGCGCCAACGACACCCGCCTGGTGGCGGCGGCCGTCGGCCCCTACGCCGCGGCCCACCTGGACCCGCACGCCTGGCGGCACGCCGTACTGAAGTGCCTGTTCACCGGCGTGTCCGTGGACGCCGTCGCCTCCTTGCGGGAGCGCGCCCACGGCGACGCCGAACTCGCCCGGATGCTCGGCGACTACGCGAAGGAACGTACCGCCGCCGCCCGCCCCGTCCCCGACGACCTGCACCGCGTACTGGCCCTCACCGGGGCCGAGGAGTCCTGACCATGCGCATCTTCGACCCGCACATCCACATGACGTCCCGCACCACCGACGACTACGAGGCCATGTACGCGGCGGGCGTGCGGGCGGTCGTCGAGCCCGCGTTCTGGCTGGGCCAGCCGCGCACCTCGCCCGCCAGCTTCTTCGACTACTTCGACGCGCTCCTCGGCTGGGAGCCGTTCCGGGCCGCGCAGTACGGCATAGCCCACCACTGCACGATCGCCCTCAACCCCAAGGAGGCGAACGACCCGCGCTGCACGCCCGTCCTCGACGACCTGCCGCGCTATCTGGTCAAGGACGGCGTGGTGGCGGTCGGCGAGATCGGCTACGACTCGATGACGCCCGCCGAGGACCACGCGCTCGCCGTCCAGCTCCAGCTCGCCGCCGAGCACGGCCTGCCCGCGATGGTCCACACCCCGCACCGCGACAAGCTCACCGGTCTGCGCCGCACGATCGACGTCGTACGGGAGTCGGCGCTCGCCACCGACCGGGTGCTGCTCGACCACCTCAACGAGACGACGGTGCGCGAGGCCAAGGACAGCGGCGCCTGGCTCGGCTTCTCGGTCTACCCGGACACCAAGATGGACGAGGACCGGATGGTCGCCATCCTCGACGAGTACGGCCCGGAGAAGGTGCTGGTCAACTCGGCCGCGGACTGGGGCAAGAGCGATCCGCTGAAGACCCGCAAGGTCGCCGACGCGATGCTGAAGGCCGGGTTCGACGAGGACGCGGTGGACCTGGTGCTGTGGCGCAACCCGGTCGCCTTCTACGGGCTGAGCGGCCGCCTCGACCTCGACCCGACCGCCCCGGAGGCCCTGCACGAGGGCAACTCCATCCTCCGCGGCGGCGAGTGAGCCCATGCGACTGCGCCACCCCGACGGCTCCACGGTCCACCTCGCGTACTGCACCAACGTCCACCCCGCCGAGACCCTCGACGGCGTCCTCGCCCAGCTCCGCGACCACTGCGAGCCGGTGCGCCGGCGCCTGGGCACCGACCGGCTCGGCATCGGCCTGTGGCTGGCCCGGGGCGCGGCCGAGGAGCTGAGCGCCGACCCGGCCGCGCTGCGCGGGCTGCGCGCCGAGCTCGACGGACGCGGTCTGGAGGTCGTCACCCTCAACGGCTTCCCGTACGACGGCTTCGGCGCCGAGGAGGTCAAGTACCGTGTCTACAAGCCGGACTGGACCGATCCGGAACGCCTGGAGCACACCGCCGACCTGGCCCGGCTGCTCACCGCGCTGCTCCCCGACGACGTCACCGAGGGCACCATCTCCACCCTGCCGCTCGCCTGGCGCACCGGCTTCGACGCGGCGGCGCAGCAGACGGCGCATGCCGCGCTGCGCGCGCTGGCGGGGCGCCTGGACGCGCTGGAGGAGGAGACCGGGAAGTCGATCCGGATCGGCCTGGAGCCGGAGCCCGGCTGCACGGTCGAGACCACCGCCGACGCCATCGCCCCGCTCACCGCGATCGGCTCGCCGCGCATCGGCATCTGCGTCGACACCTGCCATCTGGCCACCTCCTTCGAGGACCCGTCGACGGCGATCGACGCGCTGCACGCCGCCGGGGTCGCGATCCCCAAGGTCCAGCTCTCGGCCGCGCTGCACGCCGAGCAGCCGGACCGGCCCGAAGTCCGTGCCGCGCTCGCCGAGTTCGCCGAGCCGCGCTTCCTGCACCAGACCCGCACCAGGAGCGGCGCCGGGCTCCTCGGCACCGACGACCTCGACGAGGCCCTGGCGGGTCAGGCCCTGCCGGACACCGCGCCCTGGCGCGCGCACTTCCACGTACCGCTGCACGCGCGGCCGGTAGCGCCGCTGACCTCCACGCTGCCCGTGCTGCGCGAGGCCCTGGCGGGCCTGGTCGGCGGCCCGGTCGCGCACACCCGCCACCTGGAGGTCGAGACGTACACCTGGCAGGCCCTGCCCGCCGAGCTGCGCCCGCGCGACCGGGACCAGCTCGCCGACGGCATCGCCGCCGAACTCACCCTCGCCCGGGACCTGTTGACCGACCTCGGCCTCAAGGAACTGCCATGACCGACGCCCCCACCCCGCTCCTCGTCCTGGACGTCGTCGGGCTGACCCCCAAGCTGCTCGAGCACATGCCGCGCCTCAAGGCGCTCGCGGGCTCCGGTTCCAAGGCGCGGCTGGGCACGGTGCTCCCGGCCGTGACCTGCGCCGCCCAGTCCACGTTCCTGACCGGCGCGCTCCCCGCCGAGCACGGCATCGTCGGCAACGGCTGGTACTTCCGCGACCTCGGCGAAGTCCTCCTGTGGCGCCAGCACAACGGCCTGGTCGAGGGCGACAAGCTGTGGGACGCGGCCCGCCGCGCCCACCCGGGCTACACGGTCGCGAACATCTGCTGGTGGTACGCGATGGGCGCGGACACCGACATCACGGTCACCCCGCGTCCGGTCTACTACGCCGACGGCCGCAAGGAGCCCGACTGCTACACCCGGCCCCCGGCGCTCCACGACGAACTCCACGACAAGTTCGGCACGTTCCCCCTCTTCACCTTCTGGGGACCCGGCGCGAACATCGTCTCCTCCCAGTGGATCATCGACGCCACCCGGCACATCCTGGCGACCCGCGCTCCCGACCTGGCGCTGTGCTACCTGCCGCACCTGGACTACGACCTGCAGCGGTTCGGGCCCGACGACCCGCGCTCCTACCGGGCGGCCGCAGACCTGGACGCGGCCATGGCGCCGCTGCTCGACGACGCCCAGGCGGCGGGCCGCACGGTGGTGGCCCTGTCGGAGTACGGCATCACGCGCGTCAGCCGGCCCGTGGACATCAACCGCGCGCTGCGCCGCGCCGGGCTGCTCGAAGTCCACACCCAGGACGGCATGGAGTACCTGGACCCGATGGCGTCCCGCGCCTTCGCGGTGGCCGACCACCAGCTCGCGCACATCTATGTGCGCAGGCCCGAGGACCTGGACGCCACCCGCGAGGCCCTCGCGGACCTGGCGGGCATCGACCAACTCCTCGACGACGAGGGCAAGAAGAGCTTCGGCCTAGACCACCCGCGCTCGGGCGAACTGGTCGCGGTCGCGGAGCCGGACGCCTGGTTCACGTACTACTACTGGCTCGACGACGACCGCGCCCCCGACTTCGCCCAGCTCGTCGAGATCCACCGCAAGCCCGGCTACGACCCGGTCGAGCTGTTCATGGACCCGCTCGACCCGTATGTGAAGGTCAAGGCCGCGAAGGCGCTGGCGCGCAAGAAGCTGGGGATGCGCTACCGGATGGCGGTCGTGCCGCTGGACCCGTCGCCGGTCCGGGGCAGCCACGGACGGCTCCCCGACGACCCGCAGGACGGGCCCCTGCTGCTGTGCTCGGCTCCGGATGCGGTGGGCGACGCGGTGGAGGCCACCGAGGTGAAGGGGCTGCTGCTGAGGCTGGCGGGGCTGGAGTAGTTCCCCGCCGTACCTGTCGCACGAAGAAGCTCCCGTACACGAAGAAGCTCCTGGCGGATCGTTCCGCCAGGAGCTTCCTCGTACGTACGCGAGGTGGGGCCGGATCAGACCGGGCGCGCCTCGACGATGGAGACGCCCGCGGCGGTCTGCACGATGCGGTCCAGCTGGAAGCCGGTGGCGCGCAGGATCTCCGAGTACTGGCGCTCCGTGCGCTCCTTGCCGCCGACCAGGATCATCAGCCACAGGTCGACGAGCTTGGCGGGGTGCGCCGCGTTGCCCTCCGGAGGCACGAATTCCATGACGAGCAGGCGGCCGTCGGGGCTGATTGCCTCACGGGCGTTCTTGAGGATCTCCAGCGCCTTCGGCTCCGGCCATTCATGCAGAATGTGCTTCAGCAGATAGGCGTCGGCACCGGCCGGCAGCGGACCGAAGAGATCGCCCTTGTCGATCTCGACCCGGTCGACCACGCCCTCTTCGGTGAGAAACGCGTCGGCGCCGAGCTCGTCCGCCCGGGAATCGAAGAGGATGCCCTTCGACGCGGGCGTCTTCTTGAGGATCGCGGACAGCAGACCGCCGCGACCGCCGAAGACGTCGACGAGGGTCTTGTACTTGGAGAAGTCGTACGCGGCGAGAATGGGCTCGGTCTCCATATTCGAGAGCGTGCCCATGCCGTTGAGGAAGATCTCGGCGAATTCCGGGTTCTGGCCCAGGTACTCGTACGCGTGCATGCCGCGGTTCTTCTCGAGGCTCGGCTGACCGGTGCGCACGGTGTGGATGAGCGCACCCCAGTCCTCCCAGCTCGCGGGGTGACCTGTCAACAGGGCCATGTCGCGCATCGACATCGGCGTGCCGGTGCGCAGCGCGTCGGCCATGGGCGTCAGCTTGAAGCGGCCGTCGCTCTGCTCGCTGAATATCCGGTAGCTGGCGAGGGCGCGCAGCAGCCGGTGGACCGCGTCCGGGTCGGCCTCGATCCGCCGGGCGATCTCCTCCGAGGACAGCGGGCCGTCGGCGAGCTGGTCGGCGATCTTCAGTTCGGCCGCCACGTAGATCGCCTGGGACACCCAGGCGCCCTGGGCGAGTTCGAGGACGGCGATCGGCGCGGGCACCATCAGCTGGGCGAGGCGCTGCACCCGCGCGCGCACCCCTTCGACGATGCGGACGACTCGGGCGGGCGGAATTGGGGGCATGCGTATCCTCCATCGGCGGTTGCGCAGCGGTATCAAGAGTCTCAATTACCGGGATACCGGAAACTATGGGCGTCGCCCGGCAGACTCTAGAGCCGCGCCCGGCGGCGAACAACCACTCAACGCGCGAAAACCCGCCCCTCGTTGGCCGAAATTCGGCGCGAGTTCGGCACCAGTGAATTCCGAGTGCGAATCAAGTGTGCAACTGCGGATGGGGCGCAGTCGGACAGGGCTTACAACTTACCTGCGAATACAGGACGGTTGAGGTAGAAGCGTCTATCGTGGCGCCGGTTGAGTCGGCTCCCAATGACGGGGGCACGCCATGATGAGGGAGAGACATGTCGAGAATACGCAGGTCTTGGAGTGGGGCCTTCGTGGCAGCGGCGGCGGTGGGCACCCTGGCCGTCACGCTGATCCCCGGCCCGGCACAGGCCTCGCCGAAGGAGGCGAAGGCCGCCGGTACCACCGCGGGTGCCACTGCCAACATTGAGGTCATTGCGAGCAAGCTCAACAACCCCCGCGGCCTCTCCGTCCAGGCGGACGGGACGGTCCTGGTCGCCGAGTCGGGCGTGGGCAAGCCGGGCTGCGCGCCGGGCACCAAGTGCGTCGGACTGACCGGTTCCATCTACCGCGTCAAGGGCACCCAGCAGGGCCGCGTCGTCACCGGCCTGGCGTCCTCGGCGGTGGCCCCGACCAACCCGTACGAGCCGATCTCGGCCGCCGGCCCCAACGACGTGGAGGCCAACGGGTCGGGCTACCTCGTCCTCAGCGGCTTCGGCGGCGGCACGGACGACCGCGACAAGCTCGGCGCGGACGCGGCCAAGCTCGGCACGCTCCAGACGGCGAGCGGCTGGGTCGTCGGCGACCCGGTCAAGCACGAGACGCTGCTGGACCCGGACTGGATCCTCGGCCACCCGGCCAACCCCGAGGAAGCGTCCATCCACAGCAACCCGTGGCGCTTCGCCCGCAACGGCCGCGGCTTCCTGGTCACGGACGCCGGCGCCAACGACCTGATCGGCGTCGGCTTCGGCGGCCGCACCACCACCGAGGCGATCTTCCCGGACAACGAGCTCCCGGCGCCGGGCGGCGCCGCGGCCCCCTCGGCCAAGGAGAAGAAGGCCCTGGAGTCCCTCGCCCCGCAGGCCAAGACGGTCGCGGCCGACGGCACGGTCAAGGTCCAGGCGGTGCCCAGCGGCATCGTCAAGGGCGCGGACGGCGCGTTCTACGTCGCCGACATGGGCGGTCTGCGTCCGGGTGCCTCGCGCATCTGGCGGATCGTGCCGGGCCACCGCGCTGAGGTCTTCGCCAGCGGTCTGACCGCGGTGACCGACCTGGCCACGGACAAGAACGGCAACCTGATCGCGCTGACCCTGACCGGCGGCTTCCAGCAGCAGGGCCCGCCGCTGCCGGGCAAGCTGAACCGGATCGACGTCAAGACCAAGGCGGTCACCGAGATCCCGACCGACGGCAAGCTGGCGATGTCCACCGGCCTGGCCGTCGGCCCGAACAACGAGATCTACGTGACCAACAACTCGGTCGGCACCGAGGGTCAGCTGATCAAGATCACGGAGTAGTACCGCAGGGCGTGCTACCGCCTGGGTAGTACGAGTAGTACTGATCTACGGATCAGCGCGTGACGTGCGGCCCCGCCGGGAACCTGACGCCCGGCGGGGCCGCTTCGTCGTCCGCGCGGAAAAATCTTCCTCCCCTCCGGTCACACTCCTGAGCCGGGACCCGTCAGACCAGTGACGCGGATCCCGACCGATGGGATCGAGCCAGCGTCGCCGCTGAACGATCGCAGTAGATCTCTGAAGGAGAGCAGTCATGGAAGCACGGATGCAGAACCCGGCGATGGTCCTCCCCGACGCGATGCAGGCCATCCAGAGCCTGTACAAGGCCACCTACGCGGGCGGCGTCCCGGCGGGTCTGCTCGCGCTGAGCCACCTGCGCGCGAGCCAGATCAACGGCTGCGCCCCCTGCGTGGAGTCGGCGTCCGGCCAGGCGCGCAAGGCGGGTGAGAGCGACGAGAAGATCTTCTCCGTCGGCGCGTGGCGGGAGACCCCCTTCTACACCGACTCCGAGCGCGCGGCGCTCGCGCTCACCGAGCACGTCACGCGGCTGAGCGACCGCGAGGACCCGGTTCCGGACGCGGTGTGGAACGAGGCCGCCAAGCACTTCAACGAGCAGGAGCTCGCGGCGCTCGTGCTGCACATCTCCGTCAGCAACCTGTTCAACCGCCTCAACGCCACGACGAAGCAGCAGGCCGGACAGAAGTGGTAGGCACGGCCTAGCGGCGTGTTCGGTACAGCCAGGCCGGACCCGGACCGAGTGGGCGGTGCGGCGGTCGCGCGACGACACGCGACGGCCGCGCCGCCCCTCAGCACGCGGATCGGTTCGCTGCTACGGATCGGTCGACTCGGTCCCCTTGTGCGGCTCAGTATGCAGATCATCGAGGTGGCTTGTTCTCGCCTGTGGACAACGTTTTCCACAGGGGTGGTGAGGGGGGGCCGGGCGCGGGACCGTCGAGGCATGAACAAGCACCACGAATCGCACGGTTCCCACGGTCTGCCCGACGACGACCCGCGGCTCACCCTGCGCAACCCGGCCGAACTGGCCGACGCCCTGCCGTATTTGATGGGCTTCCATCCGACGGACTCCATCGTGATGGTCGCCCTCCACGGTCGCCGGGGCCGCTTCGGCGGGCGGCTCCGGCTCGGCATCCCCCGAGCGGCGGGGGAGTGGCCGCACGTCGCCGAGCAACTGGCCGAGTGCCTGGTGTCGGGGAGCGAGCGGCGGGGCCCGCGCCCGGACGGGATCATCGTGTTCCTCTGCCGGGACCCGGACCGGGCCGGCGATATGACGAGCAGTCAAGTGATGGAGGGGCTACGGCCGTTGGCCCAACTCCTGCGTACGGCGTGCGGCACCCTGGACGTTCCGGTCCTGGAGGCGCTCTGCATCTCGGACGGGAGGTACTGGTCGTACTGCTGCCCGGACGCGCGCTGCTGCCCGCCGGAGGGGAACGTGCTGGCCATGCCCGGTACGTCGGTGCTGGCGGCAGCCGCGACCTTCGCCGGGCTCCAAGTCCGCGGTTCCCTGCGGGAGATGGAGGCGCGGCTCGCCCCCTGGCGGCGCCCGGCGGCGGCCGACCAGGAGCGCGTGCTCGCGGCGGCTGAGGAGGCGCTGGTGCCCCGCATCCTGGACGAGGAGGAGCGGCTGCGGGTCGGACGGGAGACCCTGGACCTGGCGGGCCGCGTGATGCGCCGCCTCTCCGGCGCGCCCCCGGCCACGGGCCGCACGGACGCGGACGCGCTGGACGACGGCCTGATCGCCCACGACGAGGCGGCGGCCCTGGTCCTCGGCCTCCAGGACCGCACCACCCGGGACCGCGCGGCGGAGTGGATGGAGGGCCCGGACGCGGCCCCGGCCCAACGCCTGTGGCGCGCCCTGGCCCGCCGCTGCGTGGGCCGCTACGGGGAGCACGCGGCGGCCCCGCTCACGCTGGCGGGCTGGGTGGCCTGGTCCACCGGCGACGAGCCCGCCGCCAGGGTCGCCCTGGGCCTGGCCCTGCGCGCGGACCCCGACTACCAGTTCGCCCAACTCCTCCACCAGGCCTGCAACCAGGGCCTGGACCCGGAGGCGTTGCGCAGGTGCTTGCGGGAGGAGAGGCGGGAGCGGGAGGAGGGGGTGAGTGCTCCCGGGGTTGAGGCCGCCCTCCCCGAGCCCGGCGTCTCCGCGGCCGAGCCTGCCGCCGCCGGGCGCGGGGTGGTCGTGGAGGCGTCGGTGTCCGGTGCGGCCGGGCCCGTTCGGCGGCTCAAGGCCCGCCGCAAGTCTCCGGGGAGCCGGAACGACAGCGCGGCCGCCACCTCCCCGGCGAACAGGCGGGACGCGGCAACCGCCGCCGCCCGCCCCGACGGTGTCGAGGGCGGCACGCCGGCGGCCGGGTCCGCCCGGCGCGGGGCCCGGCGGACCGGCCGGGCGGGGCAGCGGGACGGGACCGGCCGATGACACCGGGTCCGCGCCACGCCGTGTCGCTCCGTGACCCGTGCACGGCCCGCCGCGTTCACGAGGGGGGCGCCGCGCGAGGGCGGTCCGCCCGACCCGCGAATGCGGCCGGAGTGCTCGGAAGGCAAGGTATGGCGTTCAATGTCCCTCCCCGGGCCAATCCCCCCTCCCGGGTCGATCCCGCTTCCCGGGGCAATCCCTCTTCCTGGGCCGAAGACCCGCCCCCGCCCTGGGGGCACCTCTCCCTCCGGGGTGAAGCCCGGGGTCACACCCCGCCCCGGGCCCCCGCCGGAGGCGGACCGGCCACCCTCGGAGCAACGGGTCGAGGGCCAGGACTCGGGTCCGGGGTCGGGCCTGGACCGGGTCGGCGCCCGGGACCCGCATCCCGAACGTCCGGCCCGGCCGGAACCTCCGGGCACGGACCCGGACCCGGCCCCGGATTCGGCGAGCTCCCCCCACTGCACGCGGCCCTGATCTCCGTCGCCCTGCCCGGCCTCGTCGTCTCGGCGGAGCACGGCCAGCTCACCGGCCACGGCCTGGAGGGCTTCTACCGCCACGGCCGCCGCCTGCTCGCGCGCTGCCAGCTGAAGGTGGCCGGGCGGGAGCCGATCGCCCTCCAGGGCAGATCGATATCGGCCGACCGCGCCCGCTTCTTCGCGGTGGTGCGCACCCCGGCCGACAGCGGCCCCGACCCCGAGATCGCGATCGAGCGGCTGCGCCAGGCCGACGGCAGCGAGCGGATCACCCTGCGCAGCTCGTCACCCCGCCCCCTGCGGCTGCCCGTGGAGATCGCGCTCGGGACGGACCTCGCCGACCTGGGCGCGGTCGCGGCGGGCCGGGCCGGGCCCGAACTGCCGGGCAGCGTCCACGACTCGGGCATGCGCTGGACGGCCCCCGGCGCACACGCGGTGGTGAGCGCCCACCCGCCCCCGGCCGACGCGCTCGCCTCGGCGGGCGTGCTGCGCTGGGACGTGGAGCTGCCCCCGGGTGGTACGTACACGATCGAGCTCACCATCCGCACCGACCGCCCCGCCCGGCCCCCCGGCCAGGCCGCGAGCCACCCGCTGCCGCAGGCCGAGGCGGAGGGCGACGACCCCCGGGTCGGACCGCTGCTCCAGAGCGGCCTCGACGACCTGCGCGCCCTGCTCGTACGGGACCCGGCGCACCCGGTGGACGTGTACGCGGCGGCGGGCGTCCCCTGGCGCACCGGCCCGGCCCCGGCCGAGGCGCTGTGGGCCGCGCGGATGGCCCTGCCGCTCTCCACCCGGCTGGCGGCGGCGACCCTGCGCGCCGTCGCGCGTACCCAACTTGCGGGCGGAGAAAGGGAGTCGGGCCGCATTCCCGGTCCGCTCCGGGACGCGGGTCCACACCTTCCGCCGAGCTGTACCGGAGTGGAGGCCACGCTCGCGTTCCCGGTGGTGCTCGCCGAGGCCCGCCGCTGGGGGCTCGCCGAGTCCGAGGTGGCCGAGCTGCTGCCGGCGGCGGAGCGGTGTCTGCGCTGGCTGCGCGGGTGCGTCGGCGAGGACGGCTATCTCGGCGAGCCCGGCCCGGCGGCGGGGCTCGCCCGGGCCGAGACCCAGGCCCACGCCCACCGCGCCGCGGTCCTTGGCGCCGAACTGCTGAGGGAGTACGGCAGGCCGGGCGCCGAGGAGTGCGCGGCCCTGGCGGCGGGGCTGCGCGAGCGGTTCCGGGAGGAGTTCTGGATCGAGGACCTCGCGGGCGGGCGCCCCTCCGCCGCCCGCACCGCCGACGGCCGCCACCTGCCCCCGCTCGGCGCGGGCGCCGCCCACCTCCTGGACACCGGGCTGCTCGGTGCGGGACGGCTCGCCCCCGGCCTGCTCGACAAGGTGCAGACGGAACAGCTGGCCCGCCTCCTCGGCAGCCCGGCCATGGACTCCGGCTGGGGCCTGCGCGGCCTCGGCGCCAAGGAGCCGGGCTACAACCCGTTCGGCCACCGCGCGGGCGCGGTGCGGGTGTACGACACGGCGGTCGCCGTCACGGGCCTGGCGGCCGCCGGGTACGAGAAGGAGGCGAGCGGCCTGCTGCGCGGACTCCTGGACGCGGCCGAGACGTTCGGCTACCGGCTGCCCGAGATGTACGCGGGGGAGCAGCGCACCGCGGACGGCGCCCCGCTGCCGCACCCCGCCGCGTGCCGCCCGGCCGCCGTCGCCGCGGCCTCGGCGGTCCAGCTGCTCACCACGCTCGCCGGGATCCGCCCGGACGCCCCGGCGGGCACGGTCGCCCTCTGCCCCGTACGGTCGGCGCCGCTCGGCGCGGTGCGACTGTCGGGGCTCAGCGTCGCGGGGGAGCCGTTCGCCGTGCGGGTCAGCAGGCTCGGCGTCGGCATGGTCGAGCAGGCCGCCGGCCGGCTCCAGTTGGGAGGCTGAACGGAGTGCTGAGTGAATCCGGTACGGAGGAAGAGGTCGCGCCCGTCCCCGGGGCGGGGGCGGTGGGCGCCGAGGGTATCGAGCCATATGTGGTGAGAAACCGCGCGCGGGGCGCCTCGGGAGGAACCCGTGGGGCGCCTGGTGAAGATGGTGCGACCGGCCGCGTCCGGGGGCGTGTTTATCGTCAGGGAGACGACTATGATCGCTTCATGTCTCCCTACGACCCGTCGGCCTACCCGCCCTTCGCCGTGACCGTCGACCTGGTCGTGCTCACCGTGCGCCGCCACGCCCTGTGCGCGCTGGTCGTCCGTCGCGGGGAGCCGCCGTTCCAGGGGCGGTGGGCGCTGCCCGGCGGCTTCGTCCGGGGCGACGAGGACCTGTCGGCCGCGGCGGCCCGCGAGCTGACCGAGGAGACCGGACTCTGCGCCCAGGACCCGGCGGCCACCGCCCCGGCCCCGGGCAACGGCGCCCATCTGGAGCAGCTCGCCACGTACGGCGACCCCCGGCGCGACCCCCGGATGCGGGTCGTCAGCGTGGCGCACCTGGCGCTCGCCCCCGATCTGCCCGCCCCGCGCGCGGGCGGCGACGCGCACAGCGCGCGCTGGGCGCCGGTCGAGGACCTGCTGAGCCAGGACGGCGGCTTCGGCCGCGAGGACGAGCAGCCCGCCCCGCTCGCCTTCGACCACGCCCAGATCCTCGCGGACGGCGTGGAGCGGGCCCGCTCCAAGATCGAGTACTCGTCTCTGGCCACGGCGTTCTGCCCGGCCGAGTTCACCGTCGGGGAGCTGCGGCGGGTGTACGAGGCGGTGTGGGGCGTCGCGCTCGACCCCCGCAACTTCCACCGCAAGGTGACCGGCACCCCGGGCTTCCTGGTCCCGGCGGGCGGCACGACGACCCGCCAGGGCGGCCGCCCCGCGCAACTGTTCCGCGCGGGCGGAGCGACGCTCCTGAACCCCCCGATGCTCCGCCCGGAGGTCTGACCCGCGCCCCAAAGGGGCGCGGGGCTGTGTCATTGTGCGGCTCCGCCGCGTGGGCGCGACCAGGCACGCACGGTCCGCAGTCGAAGTCCGCACACCTCCGGCGGCGCCGCACGCATGCCCACGGGTGCATGAAAAGTCCGAAATGTCGAGTTATGTTACTCCGGTACTCGTCGCACCCGCCGCACCCGCGGTACTCGTCCTCCCGCCGTGCCGTCGAGCGGTCTCACCCCCGCGAGAGAAGCGATGCTCCAGGCCATCGGACTCACCAGCACACCCCACCGCGACCGTCCGCCCGAGGTGGACGACCTGACCTTCGAAGCCCGGCCGGGCCTGATCACCGCGCTGCTCGGCGCCCCCGGCTCCGGCAAGACCACGGCCCTGCGCCTGATGCTGGAGCTCGAACCGGGCCGGGGCGTCACCTACTTCCGGGGCCGCCCGCTCCACAAGGTGGCCCACCCGGCCCGCGAGGTCGGCACCCTGCTCGGCGACGTGCCGGGCCACCCCGCCCGCACGGTCCGGGGCCAGCTGCGCCTCATGTGCGCGGTAGCCGGGGTCCCGGCCGCGAGGGCCGAGGAGATGCTCCACGTCGTCGGCCTCGACGGCCTCGGCGACCAGCGGCTCGGCGCCCTCTCGCTCGGCATGGACCGCAGGCTCGGCCTCGCCGCCGCCCTCCTCGGCGACCCGCACACCCTGCTCCTCGACGAGCCCGCAGAGGGCCTCTCGCCGCGCGAGAACAGCTGGCTGTACGGGCTGCTGCGCGGCCACGCCCAGCACGGCGGCACCGTGCTGTGCACCTTCGCCGACCCCAAGGAGGCGGCCCGGGTGGCCGACCGGGTGGTCACCATCGACGGGGGCCGCCTCGTCGCGGACCAGGACGCGAGGGAGTTCGCCCGCACCCGGCTGCGCCCCCGGGTCGCCGTCGCCACCCCGCACGCCGCCCGCCTCGGATCGCTGGTCACGCGCGAGGCCCGCGCCGCACGCCGCTCCGTCGAGGTGGTCGCCGAGGACGGCAGCCACCTCTCGGTCTACGGCACGACCTGCGCCGAGGTCGGCGAGACGGCCTTCCGCCACGGCATCCTCGTCCACCGCCTCACGGAAGAGGTCGGCGACACGGGCCCGACGCCGCCGGGCCCCCGCCCCGCTCCGGCAGGGGCCCCCGCCGAACCCACGGAACTCCTCCCGCCGCACACCAGCGCCCCCACTCCCCACCCGCGCCCCCCGATCACCCCCGCCCTCCCGCGCACCCCACTCCGCCCCCTCCGCTACGAGCTCCGCCGCCTGCTCGGCGTGCGCACCACGTACCTGCTCGCCGGTGCCGTGCTCGTCGGGTCGGTCGCCCTCGCCGTGGTGCTCGGGCGCGCCGGGCACACCCCGCTGCCGCACCTGGCCGCCGCCTGGCCGGAGCTGCTTCCGCTGCCGCCCGCGGCGTTCGGCGCCGGGGTCCTCGGGGCGCTCGCCTTCGGTGAGGAGTACCGCTATCCCGCGCTCGCCGCCGACCGCGGCACCGTCCCCCGCAGGCTCGGGCTGCTGCTCGCCAAGCTCGCCGTGTCGGCCGGGGCCGCCCTCCTGCTGGCCGTGCTCACGGTCGCCCTGGACGCGCAGGCCCTGCGTCTGGTGTACGGCGGCGACTTGGTCCGGATCCCACCGGACTGGCCCTCGCTCGCGGCGAGTTGGGCGGGGCTGACCGTCGGCTGCGCCTGGGCCGGGCTGCTCGCGGCCGGCATCTTCCGGGCCACCACGGCCGGGCTCGCCGCCGTCCTGGCGGTGCCGGTCGCCGTCGTCCCCCTCGTACAGAAGGCGCTGGCGGCGCCGCAGGCGCGATCGGTGGCCGGGCTTCCGGCCCGGCTGCGGGACGTGGCCTGGCTGCGCTGGCCGCACCTGCTGGACAACGGCCTCGCCGCGGCGCTGCACCTGCTGGCCCGGCCGCAGGGCGCGGCCCTCGCGCTGTCGCTCTGCGTGCTGCTCTGCGCCTACGTACTCACCAGCCTTCGCGCGAGGGCCCGTTGGTGACCTCGCCCCGACCTCCCCGTATACCGATGGCCACAACTCCCCAGAGAATGCCCGCTTCTTTCCGATAAAGCGTCAATTGCGAGGGGTGCGGCGATCACCCTTTCGTGTGCTTTTCACCAAAGACCTCAAGGGCCGTGGAAGTCCCGCCGACAAAGGATGCGTGAGTACCCTTGCGCACACCATGATGACCACCGCCCGCGCCGCCGACACCGGCCTCGCAGGACCGGGCGAACTCGACCGCTACCCCTACGCGGAGGCGCGTGGCGCCGACCGCGTCTCCCTCCCCGCGTGGGACGGGGCCGAGGCAGACCTCGGCCGGGTGAGCCGCCGCGCGGCGGGCAGCCGCGGGAGAGGACTGCACGGCCAACTCGTCCAGCAGCTCGGCCAGATGATCGTCTCCGGCGATCTCGGCGCCGACCGCCCGCTGGTCCCCGAGGAGATCGGCCAGCGCTTCGAGGTCTCCCGGACCGTCGTCCGCGAGTCCCTGCGCGTACTGGAGGCCAAGGGCCTGGTCAGCGCCCGCCCCAACGTCGGCACCCGGGTCCGCCCGGTCAGCGACTGGAACCTGCTGGACCCCGACATCATCGAGTGGCGCGCCTTCGGCCCGCAGCGCGACGACCAGCGGCGCGAGCTCAGCGAGCTGCGCTGGACGATCGAGCCGCTGGCCGCCCGGCTCGCGGCGGGGCACGGCCGCGAGGACCTCCAGCAGCGCCTCGGCGACATGGTCGAGATCATGGGGCACTCGCTGGCCCAGGGCGACGTGATCACCTTCTCGCGGGCCGACGCGGAGTTCCACTCCCTGCTGATCCAGGCCGCGGGCAACCGCATGCTGGAGCACCTCTCCGGCATCGTCGGCGCCGCCCTCCAGGTCTCCGGCGGACCGGTCACCGGCTGTGACCGCCCGTCCGACGCCGCGCTCACCCACCACGGCCGGATCGTGGACGCGCTGGCGGCCGCCGACGGGGCGGCGGCCGAGGCGGCCATGCGGCAGCTGCTCACCGTCCACCCCGAGGTGGAGCGCGTCGTTCCCGCGCCGCGCGAGCACTGACGGCGGAGGCGGCCGGGCGCGGGCCCGCCGCCCCCGCCCGGAGGAAGCACGCGTCGCCGGACCTCGGGGGGTCCGGCGACGCGATTATGGGCACTATGACCCTTGTGGCCGTTTCTGTCGTAAATGGGGTGTGACTCGGGCCACGTGGATTGGGCGTAACACTCCTCGAAACCATGCGATGACCTAAGAGGTAACAGCCGAGGAAGGAATACAGCGGCCGCTCGCGGCGCTGTGCAGCTCCGAGGTTCAGCCCGCGCCGTCGGCACAATCCCCAGCCGACGGTCGTCGGCTCCGGCCCGATCATGGGCGGGGCCGGAAGCCGTTTTCCATCGTTCCGAGAGGTTGTTCGTGTCGGCCAGCACATCCCGTACGCTCCCGCCGGAGATCGCCGAGTCAGAGTCTGTGATGGCGCTCATCGAGCGGGGAAAGGCTGATGGGCAGATCGCCGGCGATGACGTGCGTCGGGCCTTCGAAGCCGACCAGATTCCGCCAACCCAGTGGAAGAATGTTCTGCGCAGCCTCAACCAGATCCTCGAGGAAGAGGGTGTGACGCTGATGGTCAGTGCCGCGGAATCTCCCAAGCGCACCCGGAAGAGCGTCGCAGCGAAGAGCCCGGCGAAGCGCACCGCCACCAAGACCGTCGCGGCCAAGACGACCGTGACCAAGACCGTCGCGGCCACCGCGGCCCCGGCGGCCGAGACCGTGGACGTGTCGGCTGACGACGCCGACGCGCCCAAGAAGGCCGCCGCCAAGAAGACGGCCGCGAAGAAGACCGTCGCCAAGAAGGCCGTGGCCAAGAAGACGGCGGCGAAGAAGACCGCCGGCAAGAAGGGCGACGACGAGGTCATCGAGGGCGACGAGCTCCTCGAGGACGTCGCGCCCGGCAAGGGCGACGAGGAAGAGCCCGAGGGCGAGAGCAAGGGCTTCGTCCTGTCCGACGAGGACGAGGACGACGCGCCCGCCCAGCAGGTCGCCGTCGCCGGTGCCACCGCCGACCCGGTCAAGGACTACCTGAAGCAGATCGGCAAGGTCCCGCTCCTCAACGCCGAGCAGGAGGTCGAGCTCGCCAAGCGCATCGAGGCCGGCCTGTTCGCCGAGGACAAGCTGTCGGCCGCCGACAAGCTCGCCCCCAAGCTCAAGCGCGAGCTGGAGATCATCGCCGAGGACGGCCGCCGCGCCAAGAACCACCTGCTGGAGGCCAACCTCCGCCTCGTGGTCTCGCTGGCCAAGCGCTACACGGGCCGCGGCATGCTCTTCCTGGACCTGATCCAGGAGGGCAACCTGGGTCTGATCCGCGCGGTCGAGAAGTTCGACTACACCAAGGGCTACAAGTTCTCCACGTACGCCACCTGGTGGATCCGTCAGGCGATCACCCGCGCCATGGCCGACCAGGCCCGCACCATCCGTATCCCGGTGCACATGGTCGAGGTCATCAACAAGCTCGCCCGCGTGCAGCGCCAGATGCTCCAGGACCTGGGCCGCGAGCCCACCCCGGAGGAGCTGGCCAAGGAACTCGACATGACCCCGGAGAAGGTCATCGAGGTCCAGAAGTACGGCCGTGAGCCGATCTCCCTCCACACCCCCCTGGGTGAGGACGGCGACAGCGAGTTCGGTGACCTCATCGAGGACTCCGAGGCGGTCGTCCCGGCCGACGCGGTCAGCTTCACGCTCCTCCAGGAGCAGCTGCACTCGGTCCTCGACACCCTGTCGGAGCGCGAGGCGGGCGTGGTCTCCATGCGCTTCGGCCTCACCGACGGCCAGCCGAAGACCCTGGACGAGATCGGCAAGGTCTACGGCGTGACGCGTGAGCGCATCCGCCAGATCGAGTCGAAGACCATGTCGAAGCTCCGCCACCCGTCGCGCTCGCAGGTCCTGCGCGACTACCTCGACTAGGTCGTGTTCCTACGTACGTAGTACGTAGTCGTCCGTGACGCAGGGCCCGGTTTCCGCAAGGGAACCGGGCCCTCGTGCGTGTCTGAGCGGGTGCGGGCCGTCAATTGCTCGTTGACTCTGGGTGTGCCTGTGTCACCCGGAGTCAGGAGACCGTATGCGACGTCCCACCGTCCGAGCGCTGCGCGGGGCGCTGGCCCTCACGGCCGCCGCGACCGCCGTACCGCTGGCCGCGCCCGTCTCGGCCGCCGCCGACAGCGTGGTCATCGGGGGCACACCCGTCGCCGTCGAGAACAACCCGTACGCCGTCGCGCTCTCCAGCCGTACCCGGTTCGGGGGTACGCGCGCGGGCCAGTTCTGCGGGGGAGCGGTGGTCGCGCCGACCAAGGTGGTCACCGCCGCGCACTGCCTCAGCAAGGAGGTGCTCGGCGCCAACGGGGTGCGGGACCTGAAGGTGATCGCGGGGCGCTCCCAGCTGCGCGGCAGCAAGGGCCAGGAGGTCGTCGTGCGGGACACCTGGGTCAACCCCGGCTACAGCCCGGTGACCAACGCCGGCGACCTGGCGGTGCTCACCCTGGCGAGCGCGCTGCCCGAGTCGTACGTCATCGGGCTCGCCGGGCCGGGCGACGCCGCGTACACCCCGGGCACCGCCGCGACCGTGCTCGGCTGGGGCGACACATCCGGGCGGGGCAGCTACGCCTCGGCGCTGCGGTCGGCGCCGGTCCAGGTGCTGTCGGACGGGGCCTGTGAGCGCGCCTACCCGGGGAACTCGGAGGGGGAGTACCTGAGCGCCACCATGCTCTGCGCGGGCGATCTCAGGGGCGGCCACGACGCCTGCCAGGGCGACAGCGGGGGGCCGCTGGTCGCCCATGGGCGACTGATCGGCCTGGTGTCCTGGGGCAGCGGCTGCGGGCAGGCCGAGAGCCCGGGGGTGTACACCCGGATCTCCGCGTTCGTCGGCCCGTCACGGCACGCGGCGCCCCTGTAGCGGGGCGCGGGCACGAGAACGGGCGGCCGCCCCCGCGTGCGGGGGCGGCCGCCCGTCGCCGGTCCTGGACCGGCCCTGGCTCGTCGTCAGTGCGAGGTTCAGCGATCCTCTTCGCCTGCGGATTCGGGCACCGCGGTGAGGCGGTCCGTCTCGTCCTGTATCTCAGCGGCGATCTTCTTCAGTTCCGGCTCGAACTTGCGTCCGTGGTGAGCACAGAAGAGCAGTTCGCCGCCGCTGGTCAGAAGGACACGCAGGTAAGCCTGTGCGCCGCAGCGGTCGCAACGGTCAGCGGCCGTCAGGGGGCTCGCGGGGGTCAGAACAGTAGTCACGTCGCCTCTTCTCTAGCTCGACGAGCTGTCGTACCAGGGTCAACATCCAACCAGGCCGAAAACGTTCCCGCTCGTGCCTTTTCCTCGAAACTTCTTGGTCAAGGTGGCTGTCTGCTGCCGGTTGGCGGCGAATGAGCCGTATTGCGTTGCTTTACGGTTTCGCGTTGCTTGTCTCGGTTTGGTCCTCCCGGCAGGGTTGCCGGTTGTTCATGAGGACGTGCCCGGAGCCTAAATGGTTCATGCCTGGATGGGAACGTGATATCCGCATCACCCCAACGAGGGATCGAACATGCATACGAGGCTGGACTAGCATGAGTATTGCCGAGGGTGGCGTGACAACGGCTCTACCAGGCCTCGGTACCCTCTGACCGGCGACCGACGCCGGCCCCCTACCCACCGGGGGCGTATTGAAATTCAGCGAGGAGCGAACTGCGTGACCGCCGAGACGTCCGTTCCGTCCACTGCGCTGCTGTCCGGCGCCGACCGGGACGGCTCCAACTACACCGCGCGGCACCTGCTCGTCCTTGAAGGCCTCGAAGCGGTCCGCAAGCGCCCCGGCATGTACATCGGCTCGACCGACAGCCGCGGCCTGATGCACTGCCTCTGGGAGATCATCGACAACTCGGTCGACGAGGCCCTGGGCGGGTACTGCGACTTCATCGAGGTGATCCTGCACGACGACGGCTCGGTCGAGGTGCGGGACAACGGCCGGGGCATCCCGGTCGACGTCGAGCCCAAGACCGGTCTGTCGGGCGTCGAGGTCGTCATGACCAAGCTGCACGCCGGCGGCAAGTTCGGCGGCGGCTCCTACGCCGCCTCCGGCGGTCTGCACGGCGTGGGCGCGTCCGTGGTGAACGCGCTCTCGGCCCGCCTCGACGTCGAGGTCGACCGCAACAGCGCGACGCACTCGATCAGCTTCCGTCGCGGCACCCCCGGCATGTTCACCGAGCAGGGCCCCGACGCCCCCTTCGACCCGTCGAGCGGGCTGCTCAAGGGCAAGCGGGTGCCCAAGACCCGCACCGGCACCCGCATCCGCTACTGGGCGGACCGCCAGATCTTCCTCAAGGACGCGAAGCTCTCCCTGGAGACGCTGCACCAGCGCGCGCGTCAGACCGCCTTCCTGGTCCCCGGCCTGACCATCGTCGTCCGCGACGAGCGCGGCCTGGACGGCGAGGGGAAGACGGAAGAGACGTTCCGCTTCGACGGCGGGATCAGCGAGTTCTGCGAGTACCTGGCCCAGGACAAGGGCGTCTGCGACGTGCTGCGGCTCACCGGCCAGGGCACCTTCAAGGAGACCGTCCCGGTCCTGGACGAGCGCGGCCACATGACCCCGACCGAGGTCACCCGTGAGCTCGCGGTGGACATCGCGCTGCGCTGGGGCACCGGGTACGACACGAACCTGAAGTCGTTCGTGAACATCATCGCCACCCCCAAGGGCGGCACCCACGTCACCGGCTTCGAGCGGTCGGTCGCCAAGACCGTCAACGAGGTGCTGCGCTCGGCGAAGCTGCTGCGCGTCGCCGAGGACGACGTCGTCAAGGACGACGCCATGGAGGGCCTGACGGCGGTGGTCACCGTCCGTCTCGCCGAGCCGCAGTTCGAGGGCCAGACCAAGGAGGTGCTCGGCACCTCGGCCGCCAACCGGATCGTCGCCAATGTGGTCGCCAAGGAGCTCAAGGCCTTCCTGACCTCCACCAAGCGCGACGACAAGCAGCAGGCCCGCGCCGTGATGGAGAAGATCGTCGCGGCCGCCCGGACCCGGATCGCGGCCCGTCAGCACAAGGAGGCGCAGCGCCGCAAGACCGCCCTGGAGTCCTCCTCGCTCCCGGCCAAGCTGGCCGACTGCCGCAGCGACGACGTGGAGCGCAGCGAGCTCTTCATCGTCGAGGGCGACTCCGCGCTCGGCACCGCCAAGCTCGCGCGGAACTCGGAATTCCAGGCGCTGCTGCCGATCCGCGGCAAGATCCTCAACGTTCAGAAGGCGTCCGTCTCGGACATGCTCAAGAACGCCGAGTGCGGCGCGATCATCCAGGTCATAGGAGCGGGCTCGGGCCGCACCTTCGACATCGACGCGGCGCGCTACGGCAAGATCGTCCTGCTCGTCGACGCCGATGTCGACGGCGCCCACATCCGCATCCTGCTGCTGACCCTCTTCCAGCGCTACATGCGCCCGATGGTCGAGGCGGGCCGGGTCTTCGCCGCCGTCCCGCCGCTGCACCGGATCGAGCTGGTCCAGCCCAAGAAGGGCCAGGACAAGTACGTGTACACGTACTCGGACAACGAGCTGCGCCAGACCCTGCTGGAGTTCCAGCGCAAGAACATCCGCTACAAGGACTCCATCCAGCGCTACAAGGGCCTCGGCGAGATGGACGCCGACCAGCTGGCGGAGACCACGATGGACCCGCGCTTCCGCACCCTGCGCCGGATCAACATCGGCGACCTGGAGGCCTCCGAGCAGGTCTTCGACCTCCTGATGGGCAACGAGGTGGCGCCCCGCAAGGAGTTCATCACCAGCTCGGCGGCGACGCTGGACCGCTCGCGCATCGACGCGTAGCCACAGCGGCGGGCCCGGCCTGGACGGCCGGGCCCGTCCGTGCGTTCCGGGGCGTCGGGGCGGCGCGTCCACCCGTGGGTGGAGCTGCGGGCTCCACCCACGTTCAACCCCTGATCCGATGCGTCTGACCAGCCTGTTTCCGTAACTTCGATGGCGTAGGGAAGTCCTGCCGTCGTAGTTCCGGAGGCCCAGATGTCCGCGCTCGTGAATGTGCTGGTGGCGGTAGCCGTCGTCGCGCTGATCGTCTCGCGCCAGGTGCGGCCCCAGCAGCTGGCCGACGCCAAGCGCTGGTGGCTCGTCCCGGCGGTCCTGGTCTACCTGGCGATACGGGAAAAGGGCCTGGTCGACCCGGACCACCACCTGGCCTCGGCGCTGCTGCTCGGCACGGAGGTCGCGACCGGGCTGCTCATGGGCGCGGCCTGGGGCTGGACCAGCAAGCTCTGGACCGAGGAGGACGGCTCGGTGTGGACCAAGGGCACCAAGGCCACGGCGGCCGTCTGGGTCGTGGGCATCGCCGTCCGGGCGGGGCTCGCGGGTATCGGCGCTCTGGCCGGGATACGGATGGGCACGGGCGCGCTGCTCCTCGGCCTCGCGGCCTCGCTCCTGGTCCGCAGCGGCATCCTGGTGTGGCGGGCCCAGTCACTGCCCGCGTCGTACGGTGCCGCTGCCGACGGCACGGCCCGGCCGCTGTGGAAGGACCGCGTGTGAGCACCGACGTCTGGTTCACCTGGCCCTCGCGGGAGGCGCTCTCCCGCGAGGGGCTCAGCCGCGCACGGCTGGGCATCATGTGGGGCGTGCGGGGGCTGCTGTTCGGCGGGATGCTGTGGACCGCGATCAGCGCGAAGGGGCCCGACGGCTGGTCCTGGGTGGTGGGCGTGGCCATGGTGCTGGTCATGGTCGTGCTGGCCCGGGCGTTCTGGCAGCAGACGCTCGCCCACCGGCTGTGGCCCTCGCTGGGGCTGCTCGCGCTGCTGATGGCCTCGGCGGTGGCGGCGCAGCGGACCGACTGGGACGTCTTCGCGATCATCGTGTGGTGCGGCTGCGCGATCTCCGCCCTGGAGCGGCTCCCGCTGGGCGCCGCCGTCCCCTGCACGCTGGTGGCCCTCGGGGCGTACGCGGTGGTGAACACCGAGAACTGGCTGACCACCGCCCTCACCACCGCGGGGCTCGGTCTCGCCGGATATGTGCTGCGGCTGGACGCGGAGGCCCGGGGCAGCGCCCAGCGGCTGCTCGCCCAGGAGCGGGCCGCCCGGGCCGCCGAGGCCGAGTCGGCCGCGCTCGCCGAGCGGGCCAGGATCGCCCGCGAGATCCACGACGTGCTGGCGCACAGCCTCTCCGCGCAGCTGGTGCATCTGGAGGCGGCCCGGCTGATGATCGAGCGCGAGCCCGCCGGGGAGTTCCGGGACCGGATCCTGGAGCGGGTGGTCGCCGCCCGGTCGATGGCGCGGGACGGCCTGGCCGAGACCCGGCAGGCGCTCTCCGCGCTGCGCGGCGAGATCACGCCGGTCGAGGACTTCCTGCACACGCTCGTCGACGGCGGCGGGCCGGGCGGCCCGGCCGGGGTCGAAGTGGCGGGGGAGCGGCGGCCGTTGACGGCCGAGGCGTCCCAGGCGGTGCGGCGGGTGGCGCAGGAGGCCCTGACGAACGTGCGCAAGCACGCGCCGGGCGCCGCCGTGGCCGTCCGGCTGGAGTATCTGCCGGACGAAGTGGCCCTGGAGGTACGGGATTCGGGTGGCGGCCGGGTCGCGGAGGAACTGGCGGTGAGCGGTTCCGGATACGGTCTGCTGGGGATGAGGGAGCGCGCCGAACTGCTCGGCGGGACCCTGGAGGCGGGACCGGAGGAGGAGGGCTTCGTGGTGCGGCTGAGGGTGCCGGCATGACCGGCGAAGGGGGCGGTGTGGCGGTGGGAGGTACCGGGCCCGAGGGTGCGCCCGGACGTGGGGGCCGGGCGATCCGCGTGGTCGTGGCGGACGACCAGTCGGTGGTGCGCGAGGGGATCGTGATGCTCCTCGGGCTGCTGCCCGGGGTCGAGGTGGTGGGCGCGGCCAAGGACGGCGAGGAGGCGGTCGCGCTGGTCGCCGAAGTGGCCCCGGACGTCGTCCTGATGGACCTGCGGATGCCGCGCTGCGACGGGGCCGAGGCCACCCGCCGCATCCGCTCCGCGTATCCGGGGACGCAGGTCGTGATCCTGACGACCTACGCGGACGACGACTCGCTCTTCCCGGCGCTGCAGGCCGGGGCGCGTGGGTATCTGACCAAGGACGCGGGCGGCGACGAGATCGTCCGGGCGATACAGGACGTGCTGGCCGGACAGGCCGGTCTGGCGCCCTCGGTGCAGCGGCGGCTGCTCGAACGGGTGACGTCGCCACCGCCCTCGGCCGTGCCCGCGGTGCTGCCCGACGGGCTCACCGGCCGCGAGGGCGAGGTGCTCGGCCTGGTCGCCGAGGGCCTGTCCAACCCGGAGATCTCCCGCGCGCTGCACATCTCCACGGCGACGGTGAAGACGCACATCAACAACATCTTCGCCAAGACGGGAGCCAGGGACCGTGCGCAGGCCGTGCGGTACGCGTACCAGCACGGCCTCACCCGCCCACCGGGTCCGGCCATCACCTAATGGGGTGAAGAGGGGGCGTTGAAGAGTGCGGGGGCGTCCCCTCTGCCCATCCTTGGGCACGCGGCCGAACAGGGCCGTGGACAAGGAGTGTTGTTCGGTGGAGAGACAGGAACGGCACGACCCGGCGGCGGGGCGGATCGACGACCCCTGGTACGACGCGCTCGCCTCCGGGTGGGGCGAACTGGACGGCACGGTGCCCGCGTTCGCCCCGCCGCAGCAGCGGGCGGCCGAGCCGGACCCGGGGCACAGCGCGGCCGACATCTATCTGGAGGTGCAGCGCAGCGCCGCCTTCCAGGAGGTGCGCGCCCGCTACCGCAGGTTCGTGATCCCGGCCGCGCTGGCGTTCCTCGCCTGGTACATCGCGTACGTCGTCGCCGCGACCACCGCACCTGATCTGATGGCCCGTCAGGTGGTCGGGGCGGTCAATGTCGCGATGGTCGCCGGGCTCGGCCAGTTCCTCTCCACCTTCCTGCTGACCTGGGCGTACGCCCGTCATGCGCGGCTGCGCCGGGACCGGGCCGCGCTCGAACTGCGCTGGGACACCCAGGAGATGACACGGGGGATGGCCAGGTGAGCGCCGGCCGGGACCATCAGGCGCTGGCGCTGCTGCTGTTCAGCGCGTTCGTGGCGGCGACGCTGGCGATCACCACCTGGGTGAGCCGCAACCGGCGCGGCTCCGCGGAGGAGTTCTATGCGGGCGGGCGGCTGTTCTCCCCCATGGAGAACGGTTTCGCCATCGCGGGCGACTACATGTCGGCCGCCTCGTTCCTGGGCATCTCCGGGCTCATCGCGCTGTTCGGGTATGACGGGATGCTCTACTCCGTCGGGTTCCTGGTGGCCTGGCTGGTGGTGCTGCTGCTGGTGGCCGAGCTGGTCCGCAACTGCGGGCGGTTCACCCTCGCCGACGTGATCGCCGCCCGGATGAGCGAGCGCCCGGTGCGGATCGCGGCGGGAACCTCCTCGGTCACCGTGTCCGTTCTCTATCTGGTGGCGCAGATGGTCGGCGCGGGCAGTCTGGTGGCGCTGCTGCTCGGCGGCTCCAGCGGCGCAGCCCGCTCGTGGACGGTCATCGGCGTGGGCGCGCTGATGGTGGTCTATGTGTCGCTGGGCGGGATGCGGGCGACCACCTGGATCCAGATCGTGAAGGCCGTCCTCCTCATGGCCGGAGCGGTCACTCTCACCGTGCTGGTGCTGATGCGCTTCCACGGAGACATCAACCTGCTGCTCAACACGGCGGCCGACCGCAGCGGCCACGGAAAGGAGTTCCTCTCCCCGGGGCTCCGATACGGCGGTGGCTGGACCGCGCGGCTCGACTTCATCAGCCTGGGCCTGGCCCTGGTGCTCGGCACGGCGGGGCTGCCGCACATCCTCTCCCGCTTCTACACGGTGCCGACCGCCCGGGCCGCGCGCCGCTCGGTCGTCTGGGCGATCGGTCTCATCGGCGGCTTCTATCTGATGACCATCGTGCTCGGCTTCGGCGCGGCCGCCGTGGTGGGCTCCGCCGAGGTGAAGTCGGCGAACGCGGCGGGGAACACGGCCGTACCGCTGCTGGCGCTCGATCTGGGCGGCGGCGCGGGCTCCACAGGCGGAACGGTTCTCTTCGCGGTCGTGGCAGCGGTCGCCTTCGCCACCATCCTGGCCGTCGTTGCCGGGATCACCCTGGCCTCCTCCGCCTCCGTCGCCCATGACCTGTACGCCTCGCTGCGGCGGCGCCACGCCAAGCAGCACAGCGAGGTGGCGGTGGCCCGGGTCGCCGCCGCCGGGATCGGCGCGGTCGCCATCGGCCTCGGGCTGCTGGCCCGGGACCTGAACGTGGCGTTCCTGGTCGGGCTGGCCTTCGCGGTCGCGGCCTCGGCCAATCTGCCCGTGCTGATCTACACCTTGTTCTGGCGGAACTTCACCACCCGGGGCGCGGTCTGGTCGATCTACGGCGGCCTGGTCCCGGCGCTCGTCCTGGTGGTGCTCTCACCGGTGGTCTCCGGCGGGCCGCACGCGCTGTTCCCCGGGGTGGACTTCCAGTTCTTCCCGCTGGAGAACCCGGGGCTCGTCTCCATCCCGCTGGGCTTCCTGGCCGGATGGCTGGGCACGCTGACCTCGCCCGAGCCGCCGGACGAGGCCCGCCACGCGGAGACGGAGGTGCGGTCGCTGACGGGGGCGGGCGCGGTCTAGCCGTCGGCAGGATCGATCCTCCCAAGGTCAGGGCCACGCGTCCGCCGGGCCGGGCCGCCCACCGGATGGCCCCGGCCCGGCCCTCACACCGCCCAGGCGTACCGGTGTTCCGGGCGGCCCGTCTCCCCGTACCGCAGGGTGAGGCGCAGGCGGCCGGACTGCTCCAGGAGCCGCAGGTAGCGCTGGGCGGTGGAGCGGCTGAGGCCGGTGCGGCCCGCCACCTCATGGGCCGAGAGCGGATGGTCCGCGTGGTGCAGCACCTCGCGGATCAGCTCCGCCGTGGGCTCCGAGTGGCCGCTGGGCAGCCCGGGGGTGGTCGCGGCGGTCCGCAGCGCCCCGAAGATCCGGTCGACCTGGTCCTGCCCGGTGCCCTCGGCGCTGTCCTCGCCGGCCCGGTCCACGGTGCGGCGCAGGGTCGCGTACGCGTCGAGCTTGGTCCGTAGGCCCGCGAAGGTGAACGGCTTGACGAGGTAGTGCAGCGCGCCGTGGCGCATCGCGGCCTGGACGGTGGCCACGTCGCTGGCCGACGTCACCATGATCACATCGGTGTGGTGGCCCAGTTGGCGCATCCGGCGGACCAGCGAAAGACCCGTCTCGTCCGGCAGGAAGTGGTCGAGCAGCACCAGATCGACCCGATGGCGCTCCAGCGCCGCCAGTGCCTTGGCGGCGCTGTGCGCGCGGGCGACGACCCGGAACCCGGGAACCTTCCCGACGTACGCCGCGTTGATCTCGACGACACGGAAGTCGTCGTCCACGACCAGGACGTCTATCACCGTGTTTCCCTCCCGTTGAATCCCCGCAGTTGTAGCGCGAGCAAAACGAGCACAACAGGGGGCAGCGAGCAGAAGTGCGTCTTGCGCCCACAAGGCTGCCGCCGTGCCCCGCGCCACCTCTACGGTCCCGCTCCATGAGCACAGAGCAGAGGGGCACAGAGGGCCCCGACAGAGGCCCCGCGATCGAGCTGCGGAGCGCGAGCAAGTCGTTCCGTACGCCGTCCGGGGCGCTGCACACGGCCGTGCGGGACCTGGACCTGACCGTGGGGCGCGGTGAGTTCGTCGCCGTGGTCGGCCCCACCGGCTGCGGGAAGTCGACGACCCTGACCCTGGTCAGCGGCCTGGAGGAGCCCACCGACGGCGAGGTTCTGGTGGCCGGGGAGCCCGTCGACGGCATCGGTGACAAGGTCGGCTTCGTCTTCCAGCAGGACGCGGTCTTCCCCTGGCGGACCGTCCTGTCGAACGTGATGGCGGGGCCGCGCTTCCGGGGCGCCTCGAAGGCGGAGGCCAGGGAGCGGGCCCGCGCCTGGCTGGCCCGGGTCGGACTCGCGTCCTTCGAGGACCGCTATCCGCACCAGCTCTCCGGCGGCCAGCGCAAGCGCGTCGCCCTCGCCGCGACCTTCGTCAACGACCCCGAGATCCTGCTGATGGACGAGCCGTTCTCGGCGCTCGACGTACAGACCAGGGCGCTGATGTCCGACGAACTCCTCGACCTGTGGTCCGGAACGGGCTCCTCCGTCGTCTTCGTCACCCATGACCTGGAGGAGTCGATCGCCCTCGCCGACCGGGTCGTCGTGATGACCGCGGGCCCCGCGACCGTCAAGCGGGTCTTCGACATCGACCTGCCGCGCCCCCGCAAGGTCGAGTCGATCCGTCTTGAGCCCCGGTTCATCGAGATCTACCGGGAGATCTGGGAGTCGCTCGGCGAAGAGGTCCGCATCACCCGCGAGCGGGGTGCCGCCGATGTCGCCTGACACGATCGCCGCCGCCCTCGCCAAACCGACCGAGCGGACGAAGGCGCGGGCGCGCGCCGCACGCAACCGGCGCTTCCTGGTCCACGGAAGCCGTGTCGTGCTGCTGGTCGCCGTGATCGCGCTCTGGGAGGTGCTGGCCCGCACCAAGGCCATCGACCCCTTCAACTTCTCGATGCCGTCGAAGATCTGGGAGCAGATACGCGACTGGGCCGTGTACGGCACCGCGCAGGGGTCCCTGTGGGAGCAGATCTGGTACACGCTGTACGAGGCGCTGCTCGGCTGGATCATCGGCGTCCTGGGCGGTGTCGTCCTCGGCATCACGCTGGGCCGGATCCGGTTCCTCGCCGATGTGCTCGGCCCGTACATCAAGGTCCTCAACGCGATCCCGAGGATCGTGCTCGCGCCGATCTTCCTCATCTGGTTCGGGCTCGGCCCGGCGTCCAAGGTCGCGTCGGCGGTCGTCCTGGTCTTCTTCCCGGTCTTCTTCAACGCCTTCCAGGGCGCCCGCGAGGTCGACCGCAACCTGGTGAACAACGCCCGCATCCTGGGCGCGAGCAACCGCCGGGTCACCCTCCAGGTCGTCGTCCCCTCCGCCACGTCCTGGATCTTCACCAGCCTCCACGTCAGCTTCGGGTTCGCGCTGATCGGCGCGATCGTCGGCGAGTACATCGGCGCGACGAAGGGCCTCGGGCTCCTCGTCGCCGCCTCGCAGGGGACGTTCAACGCCGCCGGGGTGTACGCGGCGATGGCCATCCTCGCGGTCGTCGCGCTGCTCACCGAGGGGCTGCTCACCTTCGCCGAGCGGCGGCTCTTCCGCTGGCGGCCGTCCGAGCCGGGCACCGACCGCTGACAAGCCCGCCCCCCTTACTTCCCCCCTCTCACTGATCACCGGGACGTGATGACATGCGCAGCCACCACTTCAGCAGAATCCACGCGGCCGTTCTGGCGGGCGCCCTGGCCGCCGCCACGCTCACCGCCTGCGGCTCGGACGACTCCGGCTCCGGCTCGTCGAACAAGGTCAAGATCATGGTCGGCGGCCTGGACAAGGTCATCTATCTGCCCGCGATGCTCACCCAGCAGCTCGGCTTCTTCAAGGCCGAGGGCCTGGACGTCCAACTGCTCAGCGAGCCCGCCGGGGTGCAGGCCGAGACCGCGCTGATCTCCGGCGACGTCCAGGGCGCCGTCGGCTTCTACGACCACACGCTCGACCTTCAGGTCAAGGGCAAGCGGGTGGAGTCGGTGGTGCAGTTCTCGCACGCGCCGGGCGAGGTGGAGATCGTCTCCAGCAAGGCCGAGGGGGACATCGCCACGCCCAAGGACTTCAAGGGGAAGAAGCTCGGCGTCACCGGCCTCGGCTCGTCGACCGACTTCCTCACCAAGTACCTGGCGGTCCGCGACGGGCTGAAGACCAGCGACTTCACACCGGTGGCGGTCGGTGCGGGCCAGACGTTCATCGCCGCCCTGAAGCAGGGCGCCATCCAGGGCGGAATGACGACCGACCCGACGGTCGCCAACGTCCTGGACCAGAAGCTCGGCAAGGTCCTCATCGACATGCGGACGCCCGAGGGCTCGCGTGCCGCGCTCGGCGGCCCGTACCCCTCGTCGAGCCTCTACATGAACGCGAGTTGGGTCAACGGGCACCGGGAGACCGTGCAGAAGCTGGCGAACGCGCTGGTCAAGACATTGCTGTGGATGTCCTCGCACAGCGCGGAGGAGATCGCGGCGAAGATGCCCGCCGACTACGCGAAGGGCGGCAAGGCGCTCTACGCGCAGTCCATCAAGAGCACCCTGCCGATGTTCACCAAGGACGGGGTGATGCCCGCCGACGGGCCCGAGACGGTCCAGAAGGTCCTGAAGGCGTTCAACCCCAACCTCAAGAACGCGGACGTGGACCTGTCCAAGACGTTCACCACCGAGTTCGTGAACAAGGTCCCCAAGGGCTGAGCCGCCCGGACCCCGGAGTCAGCGGCCGGTCGCCCACTCGTAGCGGTGCTCGGGGCGGCCGGTCTCCCCGTAGCGCAGACCGAGCCGCACCCGGCCCGCCCGCTCCAGGAGCTTCAGATAGCGCTGGGCCGTCTGCCGGCTCACCCCCGCCCGCTCCGCGATCTCCTGCGCCGAGAGCGGGCCCTCGGCCGCGAGCAGCACCTGGCGCAGCAGTTCGGCGGTGGTGGGGGAGTGTCCCTTGGGCAGGTCGGGCTCGGCGGAGACCGAGAGCGCGCCGAAGATCCGGTCCACCTGGGCCTGTTCGGCCTGGCCGCCGCCGTCGAGGGTGCGGCGCAGCGCGGCGTACGCCTCCAGCTTGGTGCGCAGCCCCGCGAAGTTGAACGGCTTGACGAGGTACTGGAGCGCTCCCTGGCGCATCGCGGCCTGGACGGTGCTCACGTCGCGGGCGGCCGTCACCATGATCACGTCGGTGTGGTGGCCGAGCCGGCGCAGCTCGCGGACGACGGCGAGACCGTTCTCGTCCGGCAGATAGTGGTCGAGCAGGACCAGATCCACGGGGCGCTCGGCGATGACCGCGAGCGCCTCCGCGGCCGAATGCGCCTTCGCCACCACCCGGAAACCGGGAACTTTCTCGGCGTACGCGGCATTGATGTCGGCGACCCGCTGGTCGTCGTCCACGACGAGGACGTCGATCATCGCGCTTCCTCCCGCAGTGCGGTGCCGTCCGGATCCTCACGCGGTACGGCCCCGCCCGCATCCCCGGCCAGCGCCTCGCTCAGCGCCTCCGGCAGGGCCACGGTGAACTCGGCGCCGCCGTCCGGACCCGTCGCCACGCGCGCGTGACCGCCCTGCCGCTCGGCGAACCGACGGACCAGGGCGAGCCCCAGGCCCCGCTTGCCGTGGGCGGGCAGGGCCTTGGTGGACCAGCCCTCGGTGAAGATCAGTTCGCGCTGTTCGTCAGGGACGCCGGGGCCGCTGTCGACGACCCGCAGGACGGCCGTACGCCCCTCGGCGCGCAGGGTCACCCCGACCGAGGCGTCCGGAGTGCCCGCGGCCGCGTCCAGCGCGTTGTCCACGAGGTTCCCGACGACCGTGACGAGCCCGTGCGGGTCGACGAGCCGGTCGGGCAGCAGGCTGTCCGGCGTGATGCGCAGGGCGACCGCGCGCTCGGCCGCCACGGTGGCCTTGCCGACCAGCATCGCCGCGAGCAGCGGGTCGCGGACCTTCTCGGTGACCTGCTCGGCGGTCGTCCGGTGCACCCCGACCACCTCGGTGACGAACTCGACCGCCTCCTCGTGCATCTCCAGCTCCAGCAGGCCGAGCAGGGTGTGCAGCCGGTTGGCGTGCTCGTGGTCCTGGGCGCGCAGGGCGTCGATGAGGCCGTGGGTGGAGTCCAGCTCGCGGCCCAGGCGCTCCAGCTCGGTGCGGTCCCGCAGGGTGGCGACGGCGCCGCCGTCGTCGGTCGGCATGCGGTTGGCGACCAGGACGCGGTGGCCGCGCACGGTCAGCAGATCGGTGCCCGTGACGCGGCCCGCCAGCACATCGGTCGTCCGCCCGGCGCCGAGCACCTCGTCCAGGGGGCGGCCCGCGGCCTCGGGGCCGACGCCGAGCAGCCGCTGGGCCTCGTCGTTGAGCAGCCGGATCCGGCCGGTCCGGTCGAGCGCCACCACGCCCTCGCGGATCGAGTGGAGCATCGCCTCGCGCTCCGCGAGCAGCGCCGAGATATCGGAGAAGGCCAGGTCACGGGTCTGCTTCTGGATCCGGCGGGAGATCAGGTACGCGGCGAGCGCGCCCGCCGCGAGGGCGCCGCCCGCGTAGGCGAGCAGCCCGGGGATGGCGGCGAGCAGCCGGGCGCGCACGCTGTCGTACTCGATCCCGACGGACACCGCCCCCACGATCGCGCCGCCGGAGTCCCGCAGCGGCACCTTGCCGCGCGCCGAGCGGCCCAGCGTGCCGCTGTCGATCTCCATGACCTCCTCGCCCGCCAGCGCCTCGCTGGGGTCGGTGGAGACGACCTTGCCGATCTGCCCGCCGCCGGGGTGCGACCAGCGCACCCCGTGCCGGTCCATGACCACCACGTACTCGGCGCCGGTGGCCCGGCGGACCCGCTCGGCCTCGCGCTGCACGGGGCCGTCGGCGGCGGGCCGGGACGCGACCAGGTCCGTCGCGACCTGTGGCTGGGCGGCCGTCGACTGGGCGATGGCGAGGGCCCGGCGCATCGCCTGGTCGTCGAGCTGGTGGCTGAGCGGGGCGAGGAACAGGCCGGTCGCGAGCACGGTGACACCGGCGGCGACGGCCAGCTGCATCAGCAGCACCTGGGAGAAGACGCGCTGCGGCCAGCCGAACCGCCGCCGTCCGGGCGGGGGCGTGCGGGGGACGGCACTCACGCCTATGCACGGTAGACGGCTCCCTGAGGCATTCCGAAATCTGTTCGCACCGTGGGCACCGCCGCGTTCCCGGCCGCCCTTTCGCGCGGCAGCACTACGCAAATCCCACGCAAGTCGTTTGCATTGTTTGCGGTGAATTTACGGGCATGCGACAGCAGCTCCGAAAAGCCGCAGGACCGACCGCCGATGCCTGCGAAAGCGATCGTTCCGGCAGGCGGGAGCTGGGTGGCGGGGGGTTGGTCAGTGGTGTGAGAGCCATGGACGCCTTGGCATATCTCTGCAACTCTCTGACCGCTCAACGCAAAAGTCTTGGTTCTTCAGTGCAGAAACCCTAGCCGCACGGATCGAGGACCCATGAGAATCCCCCACCGGAGAGGGCGCGCACGGGCGCGGGCGCTCTTCGCCGCCGTGGTCGCCACCAGTCTGATGATGGTCGGATGGCCGTCGCTCTCCGCCTCGGCGGCCGGCGGCCCCAACCTCGCGGCGGGCCGGCCGGCCGCCGGCTCCAGCGCCAACGCCCCCTACACCGCCGCCAACATCACCGACGGCAACGCCTCGACCTACTGGGAGAGCTCCGGCAGCAGCCTCCCGCAGTGGGTGCAGGCCGATCTCGGCGCCTCCGCGCGCGTGGACGAAGTCGTCCTCAAGCTCCCCGCCGGGTGGGAGGCCCGGCAGCAGACCCTCGCGGTGCAGGGCAGCGCCGACGGGACGAGCTTCACCACCCTGGTGAGCTCGGCCGCGTACAGCTTCAGCCCGGGCTCCGGCAACACCGTGAAGATAGGTTTCCCCGCCGCCCAGACCCGGTTCGTACGGATCGACGTCCGGGCGAACACCGGCTGGCCGGCCGCCCAGCTCGCGGAGCTGGAGGTGCACGCCGCGGGTGATGCGAGCGGCAACCTGGCCCTGGGCAAGACCCTGACCGCCAGCAGCCACACCCAGACCTATGTGCCGGGCAACGCCAACGACGATGACCGGGCCAGCTACTGGGAGAGCGCCAACGGCGCCCTGCCGCAGTGGCTCCAGGCCGACCTCGGCGCCTCCGTCCGGATCGACCGGGTGGTGCTGCGGCTGCCGGACGGCTGGGGTGCGCGCACCCAGACGCTGAAGATCCAGGGCTCGGCCAACGGCACCGACTTCACCGATCTGACCGCCGCCAAGGCGTACGAGTTCAGCGCGGCCACCGGCCAGTCCGCCGCCCTCGCCTTCGACGCGGTGACCACCCGGTACGTACGGGTCCTGGTCACCGCCAACACCGGCCAGCCCGCGGGGCAGCTCTCCGAGCTGGAGGTCTACGGCCCCGCCACCGGCGACACCGAGCCGCCCACGGCCCCGAGGAACCTCGCGTACACCGAGCCCGCCACCGGTCAGATCCGGCTGACCTGGGACGCCGCGACGGACAACACGGGCGTGACCGGGTACGACGTCTACGCCAACGGCGAGCTGCGCACCAGCGTCGCCGGGAGCACCACCGCGTACACCGACACCCAGCCGACCGGCGCGACCGTCTCGTACTACGTACGAGCGAAGGACGCGGCCGGGAACCAGTCGGCCGACAGCAACACCGTCACGCGCAAGGGCGACACCGGGGACACCCAGGCGCCCACCGCACCGGGCGGCCTCGCCTTCACCGAGCCGTCGAGCGGCCAGATCAAGCTCACCTGGCAGGCCTCGACGGACAACGTGGGCGTCACGGCCTATGACGTCTACGCCAACCAGACCCTGGTCAAGAGCGTGGCCGGGAACGTCACCACGTACACCGACAGCCAGCCCGCGAACCTGACCGTCTCGTACTTCGTACGAGCCAGGGACGCGGCCGGGAACCAGTCGGGCAGCAGCAACACCGTGACCCGCAACGGGAGTTCCGGCGACGGCTCCAACCTCGCGGTGGGCAAGCCGATCACCGCGTCCTCGGTGATCCAGAACTTCGTCGCGGAGAACGCCGTCGACAACAGCCTCACCACCTACTGGGAGGGCGCCGCCAACAGCTATCCGAACACGCTCACCGTGAAGCTCGGCGCCAACGCCGACACCGGCTCGGTGGTGCTGAAGCTCAACCCGGACAGCGGCTGGGGCACCCGGACGCAGAACATCCAGATCCTCGGCCGCGAGCAGAGCGCGACCGGGTACACCAGCCTGGTCGCCGCGAAGGACTACACCTTCAACCCGTCGAGCGGGAACACGGTGACGGTCCCGCTCGCCGCGCGGGTCGCGGACGTACAGCTGAGGTTCACCGCCAACTCGGGCGCGACGGCCGGGCAGATCGCCGAGTTCCAGGTCATCGGGGTGCCCGCGCCCAACCCGGACCTGGAGGTCACCGCGCTGAGCGCCGCCCCGGCCGCGCCGGTGGAGTCGGACGCCGTCACGCTCTCCGCGACCGTGCACAACAAGGGGACCTCGGCCTCGCCCGCCACCACCGTCGCCTTCCAGCTCGGCGGGGCCAAGGCGGGCACCACGAACGTCGGCGCACTGGCCGCCGGAGCCTCGCAGACCGTGACGGCGAACATCGGCTCGCACGACGCGGGAACTTACGCACTGGGCGCGGTCGTTGATCCGGACAACAGCGTCATCGAGCAGAACGACTCCAACAACAGCATCACGGGCACCCCGCTGGTGATCAAGCCGGTCGCCTCCTCCGACCTGATCGCCTCCGGTGTGGGCTGGTCCCCGAGCGCCCCCTCGGCGGGCCAGTCGGTGTCCTTCTCGGTGACCGTGAAGAACCAGGGCACGGTGGCGTCCGGCGGCGGGTCCCACGCCGTCACGCTCACGCTCCTGGACGCGGCGGGCGCGCCGGTGAAGACCCTCACCGGTGCGTACGACGGCACGATCGCCGCGGGCGCGAGCGCCCCGGCGGTGAACCTCGGCAGCTGGACGGCGGCCAACGGCACGTACACGGCGAAGGTGGTGATCGCGGACGACAGCAACGAACTGCCGGTGAAGCGCGGCAACAACACCAGCACCCAGCCCCTCTTCGTGGGACGCGGCGCCAACATGCCGTACGACACGTACGAGGCGGAGGACGGGGTCACGGGCGGCGGGGCCAAGGTCGTCGGTCCCAACCGGACCGTCGGTGACCTCGCGGGCGAGGCGTCCGGCCGCAAGGCCGTCACGCTCAACAGCACGGGCAGCTATGTGGAGTTCACGACCAGGGCACCCACCAACACCCTGGTCACCCGGTTCTCGATCCCGGACGCGGCGGGCGGCGGGGGCATCGACTCCACCCTTGACGTCTATGTGGACGGCACCTTCCGCAAGGCCGTCACCCTGACGTCCAAGTACGCCTGGCTGTACGGCGCCGAGACCGGACCCGGCAACTCCCCGGGCTCGGGCGCGCCCCGCCACGTCTACGACGAGGCGAACGTGCTGCTCGGCGACACCGTGCCCAAGGGCAGCACGATCCGGCTGCAGAAGGACGCCGCGAACTCCTCCTCGTACGCGATCGACTTCATCAGCCTGGAGCAGGCGTCCGTGCTGCCCGACCCGGACCCGGCGACGTACACCGTGCCCGCCGGATTCACCCACCAGGACGTGCAGAACGCGCTGGACAAGGTGCGGATGGACACCACCGGCAAGCTGGTCGGTGTGTATCTGCCGCCCGGCGACTACCAGACGTCGAGCAAGTTCCAGGTGTACGGCAAGGCGGTGCGGGTGGTCGGGGCCGGGCCCTGGTACACGCGGTTCCACGCGCCGGCGGGCCAGGAGAACACCGACATCGGCTTCCGCGCCGAGAACACGGCGAACGGTTCGGTGTTCACGGGCTTCGCGTACTTCGGCAACTACACCTCGCGCATCGACGGACCGGGGAAGGTCTTCGACTTCTCCAACGTCGCGGACATGACCATCGACGACATCTGGGCCGAGCACCAGGTGTGCCTGTACTGGGGGGCCAACACCGACCGGATCACCATCAAGAACACCCGGATCCGCGACACCTTCGCGGACGGCGTCAACATGACCAACGGGTCCACGGACAACCACGTGGTCAACAACGAGGCCCGGGCCACCGGCGACGACAGCTTCGCGCTGTTCTCGGCGATCGACGCGGGCGGCGCGGACGAGAAGAACAACGTCTACGAGAACCTGACCTCGCTGCTGACCTGGCGGGCCGCGGGAGTCGCCGTCTACGGCGGGTACGACAACACCTTCCGCAACATCCGGATCGCGGACACGCTCGTCTACTCCGGGATCACCGTCAGCTCGCTGGACTTCGGCTATCCGATGAACGGCTTCGGGACCGGGCCGACGACGTTCGACGGCGTCACCATCGAGCGGTCCGGAGGGCACTTCTGGGGAGCGCAGACCTTCCCCGGGATCTGGCTCTTCTCGGCGTCGAAGGTGTTCCAGGGGATCCGGATCAACAACGTCGACATCATCTCCCCGACGTACAGCGGAGTGATGTTCCAGACCAACTACGTAGGAGGGCAGCCGCAGTTCCCGATCAAGGACACCGTCCTGAGCAACATCAGCATCTCCGGGGCGCACCGCAGCGGTGACGCCTATGACGCCAAGTCCGGGTTCGGACTGTGGGCCAACGAGATGCCGGAGGGGGGACAGGGTCCGGCGGTCGGCGAGGTGACGTTCAACGGCCTGAAGTTCTCGGACAACGCACAGGACATCAGGAACACCACGTCCACCTTCAAGATCAACATCAACCCGTAGCGGTCGCGCGGTGAACGGCGGATGCCGCTCCGGGCTCCCTCCGGGGCGGCATCCGCAGCTACGCAAGCGACTTGCAGGGCTTGCGCTAGTCTTGCGCGCATGACGCGACGACTTGCTCAGGTGGCCAAGAAGGTCGGGGTCAGCGAGGCCACGGTCAGCCGGGTGCTCAACGGCAAGCCGGGGGTCTCCGAGTCCACCCGGCAGGCCGTGCTCACGGCCCTGGACGTCCTCGGCTACGAGCGCCCCACCCAGCTGCGCGGCGAGCGGGCGCGGCTCGTCGGCCTGGTCCTGCCGGAGCTGCAGAACCCGATCTTCCCGGCGTTCGCCGAGGTCATCGGCGGTGCGCTGGCGCAGCAGGGGCTCACCCCGGTGCTGTGCACCCAGACCAAGGGCGGGGTCTCCGAGGCCGACTACGTCGAGCTGCTGCTCCAGCAGCAGGTCTCCGGTGTGGTCTTCGCGGGCGGCCTGTTCGCGCAGATGGACGCCCCGCACGGGCACTACCAGCAGCTCGCCGACCGCAAGGTGCCCGTGGTGCTGATCAACGCCTCCATAGAGCACCTCGACTTCCCCTGTGTGGCCTGCGACGACGCGGTCGCCGTGGAGCAGGCCTGGCGCCATCTGGTCTCGCTCGGCCACCGGCGGATCGGCCTGGTGCTCGGCCCGCCCGACCACGTGCCCTCCCGGCGCAAGCTCGACGCCGCCCGCGCCCTGGCCGAGGCGGCCGGCGAGGGGCTGCCCGAGGAGCGCGTGGAGCGGGCGATGTTCTCCCTGGAGGGCGGCCAGGCGGCCGCGTCGCGGCTGCTGGAGCGCGGGGTCACCGGGATCATCTGCGCCAGCGACCCGCTCGCCCTCGGCGCCGTGCGGGCGGCCCGCCGCCGGGGCCTGGACGTGCCGCGCGACGTCTCGGTGGTGGGGTACGACGACTCCGCCTTCATGAACTGCACCGAGCCCCCGCTGACCACCGTGCGCCAGCCCATCGAGGCCATGGGGCGGGCCGCCGTGGAGCTGCTGTCCGCGCAGATCGGGGGCGGGGTGGTGCCGCCCGGAGAGCTGCTCTTCGAGCCGGAGCTGGTGGTGCGCGGCTCCACGGCCCAGGTGCCGCGCTGACCCGCGTACCTCCCTCATGACCTCAGCGCGCCGGGCGTCCTCGCCCGGCGCGCTGTTGTGTGCGGGGCGGGCATGTCCGGCAGTCGGTGACCTGTCAATCATTTGCGATTTCAGCGCGAGATATTGCGTCCATCTGGCGTCGGTGGTTGAGTGTGCCGCGCCCCGGGGCCCGTCGGCCGGGGCCCTCCCACGCTGAGCCCGAAGGGGACCATCGATGAGACGCACCCGGCTCCGCCCCGTCCGACCCCCGCGCCGCACCCCGGCGGCCGCCCTCCTCTGCGCCGCCGCCCTGACCGCCCTCGCCGCCTGCGGCACCAGCAGCAGCGGCAACGGAGGCGACGACGGCTCCGCCAAAGGAGGTTCGTCCGACCCGGCCGCCCCGCTCGACCCCAAGGCGAAGGTCACGCTGACCATCGACTGCATGCCGCCCGCCGCCAAGGCCGCCGAGCTGAAGGAGTGGAACGAGGACGTCGCCACCTTCAACAAGGCGTATCCGAACGTCAGGATCGTCGGGAGGTCGACGCCCGGCCAGTGCGAGGAGCCGGCCCGGTTCACCGCGATGCTCAAGGCCAAGTCCCAACCCGACGTGTTCTACACGTACTTCACCGACCTCCAGCAGGTCCTCGACAACGACGGCGCCGCCGACATCTCCGCGTACGTCAACCAGAAGTCGGTCCCCGCGCTCGCCGACATCGACCCGGGCGTCCTCGGCGTACTGAAGAAGGACGGCAAGCTGTACGGCGTCCCGACCAGCAACTACCGGATGGGCCTGCTGATCAACCGCAAGCTCTTCCAGCGGGCCGGACTCGATCCCGACCGCCCGCCCACCACCTGGGCCGAGGTCCGCGCCGACGCCAAGGCCATCGCCGCGCTCGGCAACGGCGTCTACGGCTACGGCGACTACAGCGCCGAGAACACCGGCGGCTGGCACTACACCGCGGCCCTCTACGGCCTCGGCGGCGACGTGGTCTCGGCCGACGGGACCAAGGCCGCCTTCCGCACCGACCTCGGCCGCCAGGTCGTCCAGAACCTGCACGACATGCGCTGGACCGACGCCAGCATGAGCAAGACGCAGCTGCTCAAGTGGGGTGATCTCCAGAAGCAGATCACCGCCGACAAGATCGGCATGTTCCTCGCCGCGCCCGATGACATCGCGTACATGGTCCAGCAACTGGGCGCCGAGTACGAGAACTTCGGCATGGGGCCGATCCCCGGCGGCAAGGCCACGCTCGGCGGCGGCAACGGCTACATGATCAAGAAGGGCAGCTCGCCCGACAAGATCAAGGCGGCTATCGCCTGGCTGAACCTCAAGACGCTCTCCCCGGGCAAGGGCCAGTTCGACTGGTCGCGCAGCAAGGCGGACGGGCTGCCGGTCGGCGTGCCGCAGCCGAACTTCTTCCTCGGCGCGACCAAGACGGCCGACGACAAGGCGCGCGCCGACCACGCGACCATGCCCGTCGTGAACTTCAAGGCGTACATGGACAACCCGGTCCCCGGCAAGGCCGAGCCGCCCAAGGCGCAGGAGATCTACAAGGTCCTCGACAACGTGATGTCCGGGGTCCTCACCAACAAGGACGCGGACGTCGACAAGCTGCTGGCCACCGCCGAGTCCCAGGTCGACCAGGTCCTGGCGAACCGATGACGAAACCGGCCGGGCCGGTGTCCGGGCCGCTCAGACGCCAGCTGACCGCACACGGCTTCCTGATCGGCGCCGTGCTCTGCTTCGCCTTCTTCTCCTGGTACCCGATGGCCCGGGAGTTCGTCCTCGCCTTCCAGAAGACGAAGGACGGGCGCACGACCTGGGCCGGCTGGTCCAACCTGAGTTACGTCTTCCACGACCCGGCGTTCTGGCAGGCCTGGCGCAACACGCTGCTGTTCACCGGACTCGCGCTGGTACTCGGCTTCGCCGTCCCGTTCCTCGTCGCCGTACTGCTCAACGAGTTCCGGCACGGCCAGGGGTACTTGAGGCTGCTGGTCTATCTGCCGGTGATGCTGCCGCCGGTCGCGTCGGTGCTGCTCTTCAAGTACTTCTACGACCCCGGCTACGGCCTCTTCAACCGGATCCTGGAGCTGGTGCACCTGCCCGCGCAGCAGTGGCTCCAGTCCACCGACACCGCGATGATCTCCGTGGTGATCGCCGCGACCTGGATGAACATGGGCGGCGCGACGCTCATCTATCTGGCGGCGCTCCAGGGGATACCGGGCGAGCTGTACGAGGCGGCGGAGCTGGACGGGGCGGGGCTGCTGCGCAAGATCTGGCACGTCACCATCCCGCAGATGCGGCTGATCCTCTCGCTGATGTTCCTGATGCAGATCATCGCCACGATGCAGGTGTTCACGGAACCGTTCCTGCTGACCAACGGCGCGGGGCCGGAGGGCTCCACGACGACCGTGGTCTATCTGATCTACCAGTACGCGTTCAACTTCAACAACTACGGCGGGGCCGCGGCGCTGGGGCTGTGCCTGCTGGTGCTGCTGGCGGGGTTCTCGGCCGTGTACGTACGCCTGAGCCGCGACAGCGCCGACTAGAACGGACGGTGGACCCCGTGTCGACACGCACCCTCATCTCGCCCGCCACCCTCGGCCGGACCCGGGGCAAGGTCGTCTACTGGAGCGTGTTCAGCCTGGTCACCGTGGTGTTCACGCTCGTCTTCGTCGGTCCGCTCTACTGGATGGCCGTCAACGGGCTCAAATCGACGGACGAGTTCACCCGGATCCCGCCCACCCTCGTTCCGCACGGCGTGCACACCGACAACTACACGCACGCCTGGAAGGTCATGGACCTGGCGCGGCTGCTCAGGAACACGCTCTGGTACGCGTTCGGAGCGCTCGTCTTCCAGCTGGTCCTCGACGTGGCCGCGGCCTACTCCCTCTCGAAGCTCCGCCCGCTGTTCGGCAAGGCCATCCTCGCGATGATGCTGGCCACGCTGATGATCCCGGCCGCGGTCCTCGTCGTACCGCAGTATCTGACCGTCCTCGACGTGCCGGTCTTCCGGCGGAACCTGCTCAACACGCCCTGGGCGATCTGGCTGCCGTCCGTCACCAACGCCTTCAACATCTTCCTGCTGAAGCGGTTCTTCGACTCGATCCCGCGCGAACTGCTCGACGCGGCCGCCATCGACGGGGCGTCCCCGCTGCGGACCCTGCGGTCCGTGGTGCTGCCGATCTCCCGGCCGATCCTCGGCGTCGTCTCCATCTTCGCGGTGGTCGGCGTCTGGAAGGACTTCCTCTGGCCGATGCTCACCCTGCCCGACCCCTCCAAGCAGACCCTCAACGTCGGCATCTACTCGCTCGCCCAGGGCGTGCCCGAGAACTGGCTGACGGCCGCGCTCGCCATGGCCTGCCTGCCGACGCTCCTCATCTTCCTGGTCTTCCAGCGCAACATCATGAGCGGCCTGACCGCGGGCGGCCTCAAGGGCTGACCGCCGCCGCCCTCCCGCTCCGCCGTCGGCCCTCCCGTCCAGGCCCCGCAGCCCGGGCCGACGGCGGGATCCTCCCTGCCCGAAAGGACCGTGACGTGGCAGTCCCCGATCCGGACGCATGGTGGCGCTCGGCCGCCGTCTACCAGGTGTACGTACGCAGCTTCGCCGACGGCGACGGCGACGGCACCGGGGACCTGGCGGGCGTACGGGCGAAGCTGCCCTACCTCGCCGAACTCGGCGTCGACGCCCTGTGGTTCACGCCCTGGTACCTCTCGCCGCTCGCCGACGGCGGGTACGACGTGGCCGACTACCGCGCCATCGACCCCGCCTTCGGTACCATGGCCGAGGCCGAGAAGCTCATCGCGGAGGCCCGTGAGCTGGGCCTGCGCACGATCGTCGACATCGTCCCCAACCACCTCTCGGACCGGCACCCCTGGTTCCGGGCCGCCCTCGCGGCCGGGCCCGGCAGCCCCGAGCGCGAGCTGTTCCACTTCCGGCCCGGACGCGGCGCGCACGGCGAGCTGCCGCCCAACGACTGGCCCTCGCAGTTCGCGGGCGAGCCGCCGTGGACCCGGGTCGCGGACGGCGAGTGGTACCTGCACCTGTTCACCCCCCGGCAGCCGGACCTCAACTGGGCGCATCCGGCGGTCCGCCGCGAGCACGAGGACGTCCTGCGGTTCTGGTTCGAGCGCGGGGTGGCGGGCGTCCGCGTCGACTCCGCGGCGCTGCTCGTCAAGGATCCGGCGCTGCCCGACTTCACGGAGGGCGTCGACCCGCACCCGTACGTCGACGTCGACGGCATCCACGCCGTCTACCGCTCGTGGCGCGCGATCGCGGACGAGTACGGCGGGATCTTCGTCGGGGAGGTGTGGCTGCCCGACAGCGAGCGCTTCGCCCGCTATCTGCGCCCCGACGAGCTGCACACCGCCTTCAACTTCGCCTTCCTCTCCTGCCCCTGGGACGCGGTACGGCTGCGCGCCGCCGTCGACGACACCCTCGCCGAGCACGCCCCGGTCGGCGCCCCCGCCACCTGGGTGCTGTGCAACCACGACGTGACCCGCACGGTGACCCGGTACGGGCGCGAGGACACCGGGTTCGACTTCGCCAAGAAGCGTTTCGGCACCCCGGCCGACCCGGCACTCGGCACCCGCCGGGCCCGGGCCGCCGCCCTGCTGTCGCTCGCCCTGCCCGGCTCGGTCTACCTCTACCAGGGCGAGGAACTCGGCCTTCCCGAGGCCGACGTCCCGCGCGACCGCATCCAGGACCCGATGCACTTCCGCTCCGGCGGCACCGACCCCGGCCGGGACGGCTGCCGGGTGCCGCTGCCGTGGACGGCCGAGCCGTGGGCGACGCCGTGGCTGCCGCAGCCGCCGGGGTGGGCGGCGTACGCGGCAGACCGCCAGGCCGGGGATCCGGGCTCCATGCTCACGCTCTACCGCAGGGCCCTGCGGCTGCGCCGGACCCTGCCCGGCTTCGGGGACGGCCCGCTGACCTGGCTGGACGCGCCGCCCGGTGTCCTCGCCTTCGCCCGCCCGTACGGTCTGCGCTGCCTGGTCAACCTGGCGGACGCGCCGGTCGTGCTGCCGCGCCACAGCGAACCGCTGCTCACCAGCGGGCCGCTGGACGCCGCCGGACGGCTGCCGAGGGACACGGCCGTCTGGCTGCGGGCGTGAATTCCTTATCCGTTCCTTATCTTTATCGGTTCCTCATGCCTCCGGGATGTCCGCCTTGGCGCGCACCAGCGTTTCGCGGGTGATCGCGACGATCCGCTCGTATTCGGCCCGCGCGGCGTCGCTCGGCAGCTTGCCGTCCAAGTCCTCGGTCATGTCCGTACCGATGACGGCGAACCTGCCGTCGCTCAACTCGAAGATGTCCGGGCACGTCTGTCCCGACAGGCTGCCGCGTTCCCGTGGGGAGGCACCGACCCTGCGCACGATTTTCACCAAGGGACCGTTCCAATGGCTCGGAGGAGTCTAGGACGTAGGACAGATAACCAGACTCCCGGAGCCCGCGGTGGGCCGGTGCGGAATTGGTGAGGATTACCTCGACTTGCTGATGTTTCGTACGATCTCGTCCACGCGACGGCCGAGACGTGCCTCTTGTGAGTCCTTCTGCAGCGCGGCCCGGTGCTGCCGGGTGAACTCCCAGTATTCGCGGAAAATAGGACTGCGGCAGATGACCCGCAGATGCCCGCCGATCTCGCTCTCGCTCGTCGAGCCGGTCCGGTACGCGTGCAGCACATTGCTGTAGAGGGCGTTCGCGTAGAGGAACTGGCGCTGTTTGACCGGCGGCACGTCCCCCTCGAACGTGTCCAGGACCGCCGCCAGTTCGGGGTCGTCCATGGCCTTGCTGAGCAGGTCGAAGTGGAGCCGGTGCTGGTGGGTGAGGGTGATCCGGCGGGCCAGCAGCCGGTGCTGGAGGGCGAGTCCGGCGGCGCCCGCGGCGACCGCGAGCCCGGCGAAGACGCCGCCCGCCGAGGCCCCGGCAGCGGCCGGGGCGATCGCGTGGAACCCGGCGCCGAGCGCCAGGCTGAGGACGGCGGCCAGCGCCACGGCGCCCGCCGCGAGCGCCGCCGTCGCCGCCGTACCGTCGTGCTGTCCGGTTCTGTGCAGGCTGGTCATGTCTCTTCTCCCGTACGACTGTTACTACTGTGGGGGAGCGGGCGGCCCCGGCGTGGCCCTGATCTCCTCATCGATCAGCTCTGCCAATTTCCTTTCGTGGCTGTCCCCGGGAAGAGCGAATTTCGCGTCCCTGGAGAGCGCCCAGTAGCGACGATAGGGCTCACTGCTCCGTAAGGACCTCGCGTGTACGCGTAGTTCGTCGTCCGAATAGCTGCCCCACTGGCGGGCGAGCAACAAGTGCCCGAACGTCAGGTTGGCGAAGAGGTACTGACGCTCCTCCTCGTGAGGGATACCCGGAAAGCCGTTCCACACTGCCGCGAGCGACGGATCCTCCATGGCCATCCGGGTGAGCTGCACATGCAGGGAGCGCATATTCGCCTCGGCGCTGCGGTGGAGTTCCTGGCGGGACTGGGTCAGTTCCTCGCGCTGGTCCGCGAGTTCGGTCCGCTGCATGCGCAGTTCCTGGTATTGGAGCAGCAGCGCCACCACGAGTATGAGGAATGCCAGGCCGGAGAAGACGGCGCTGGCGGCGCTGAAATAGTTGCCGATCTGGCTGCGGCCCTCGGCGCGGTCGAGGCCGCCCTCGCGCCGCTGGACGGTGTCGATGAGCCAGCCGCTGACCAGCACGGCGGCCGCGCTCACCAGGGCGGTTCCGGCGAGCGTGGCGGCCGTCCAGAGGGCGAACCTCGCGGCGGAGCGGAGCCAGGGGGACGGGGCTGGGGTTCCTGTCATCAGACCTCCCGGGTGTGGGCACTCAATCTGCCCGCGCGCGAGCGCCAAATATCCTGGAGCGGGTCGGGGGCATCCCCGCGCCCCGTCCCCGTCCCCGTCCCCGTCCTCGTCTGAGAGAGGCCCCCGTGAGCCCCACCGGTCCGACCCAGCAGATCCCCGTCGTCGTCCTCGCGGGCTTCCTCGGCTCGGGCAAGACCACCCTGCTCAACCATCTGCTGCGGGCCAGCAGGGGCACCCGGATCGGGGCGATCGTCAACGACTTCGGGTCCATCGAGATCGACGCGATGACCGTGGCCGGACAACTCGGTGACTCCACGCTGTCGCTCGGCAACGGCTGCCTGTGCTGTGCCGTAGACGCGAGCGAGCTCGACGTCTACCTGGAGAAGCTGACCCGGCCCGCCGCCCGGCTCGACGTCGTCGTCATCGAGGCGAGCGGCCTCGCCGAGCCGCAGGAGCTGGTGCGGATGGTCCTGGCCAGCGAGAACCCCCGGGTGGTGTACGGAGGGCTGGTCGAGGTCGTCGACGCCGCCGAGTACGAGGCGACCCGCGAGAAGCACCCCGAGATCGACCGGCACCTCGCCGTCGCGGACCTCGTGGTGCTCAACAAGACCGACCGGGTGCCGAGGGCGGGCCTGGACCGGCTGCGCGCGTCGCTCGGCGGGGCCGCGTCGGTGGTCGAGTCCGTGTACGGCCGGGTCGACCCGGAGCTGTTCTTCGACCGCAGGCCGAGCACCGAGCGCGTGGGCCAGCTCGCCTTCGAGGACCTGCTGGACGACGAGGAGGAGCACGGGCACGGCGAGGCGTGCGGCTCCGAGTGCGGCCACGCGGTCCATCTGCACACCGCGTACGAGTCCGTCGCCTTCACCTCGGCCGCGCCCATGGACCCGCGTCGGCTGATGGCCTTCCTCGACAGCCGTCCCGAGGGCCTCTACCGCATCAAGGGGTTCGTCGACTTCGGCGCGGCCGACCCGCGCAATCGCTACGGCGTCCACGCCGTCGGCCGCTTCCTGCGCTTCTACCCGGAGCCCTGGCCGCCCGGCGAGGAGTGCCTCACCCAGCTCGTCCTGATCGGCTCCGGGACCGACGCGGACGGCCTGCGCACGTCACTGGAGGCGGCGGTGGCGGGCCCGGGGGACATCCAGGACGAGCCCGCGATGTGGGGCGTGCTCCGCTACGTACAGCAGGCGGACGAGGCCGAGGAGGCCCCGGGCGCGGACGACTGACCGCGTCCGGGGCTCCCCGTACGACCGCCCGCTACGACGCCGGGCCCGCCAGCGCCGTCACCGCGTGGCCCAGCGGTGTGCCCGAGCCGTCGCGGCGCGGGTCCGGCTCCGGGAGCTCCACCGGGGTGCCGTTGGCCTGCGCCGCCTTCGCCGGGGCCGCGCCCGCCCAGGCCAGGACCAGCATGTCCTCGCCCTTCAGGAACCGCTGGCAGCGCACGCCGCCGGTGGCCCGGCCCTTGCGCGGATACTGGTCGAACGGCGTCAGCTTGACGGTCGCCGCCGAGTCCCCGAGCAGCGTGCCGCGCGAGCCCGCCACCGTGAACACCACGCCGTCCGCCGCCGGGTCGACCACCGTGAACGAGATCACCTTGGCGCCGTCGGCCACCTTGATGCCCGCCATACCGCCCGCCGGGCGGCCCTGCGGGCGCACCTGCGAGGCCTGGTAGCGCAGCAGCTGGGCGTCGTCCGTGATGAAGACCAGGTCCTCCTCGCCGGTGCGCAGCTCCGCCGCACCCACGATCCGGTCGCCGTCCTTGAGGGTGATGACCTCCAGCTCGTCCTTGTTGGCCGGATAGTCGGGCACCACGCGCTTGACCACGCCCTGCTCGGTGCCGATCGCCAGACCCGGCGACGACTCGTCCAGCGTCGTCAGACAGACCAGCGTCTCGTCGGCCTCCAGCGACAGGAACTCCGAGACCGGGGCGCCGCCCGAGAGGTTGGGCGCCGCCGCCGTGTCCGGCAGCTGCGGCAGGTCGATCACGGCGAGCCGCAGCAGCCGCCCGGCCGAGGTGACCGCGCCGACGTCGCCGCGCTGGGTGGCGGGCACCGCGGACACGATCACGTCGTGCTTGGTGCGCCGCTCGGCCTCCGCGAGCGGTTCCGCGTTCGCCGTGCGCGCCAGCAGGCCCGTCGAGGAGAGCAGCACCCGGCACGGGTCGTCCGCGACCTCCAGGGGCACCGCCGCGACCGGCGCGCCCGCCGACTCCAGCAGCACCGTCCGCCGCTCGGTGCCGAACTTCTTGGCCACCGCGGCCAGTTCGGTCGAGACCAGCTTGCGCAGCTCGGTGTCGGACTCCAGGATCCCGGTCAGCTCGTCGATCTCGCCGGTGAGCCGGTCGCGCTCGCTCTCCAGCTCGATGCGGTCGAACTTGGTGAGGCGGCGCAGCGGGGTGTCCAGAATGTACTGCGTCTGGATCTCGCTGAGCGAGAAGTGCTCGATCAGGCGCTGCTTGGCCTGCGCCGAGTTGTCACTCGACCGGATGAGACGGATGACCTCGTCGATGTCGAGGAGCGCGACGAGGAGGCCCTCCACCAGGTGCAGCCGGTCGCGGCGCTTGGTGCGGCGGAACTCGCTGCGCCGGCGCACGACCTCGAATCGGTGGTCGAGGTAGACCTCCAGGAGCTCCTTGAGGCCCATGGTGAGCGGCTGGCCGTCCACCAGCGCCACGTTGTTGATGCCGAAGGACTCCTCCATCGGCGTCAGCTTGTAGAGCTGCTCCAGGACGGCCTCGGGCACGAACCCGTTCTTCACCTCGATGACCAGGCGCAGGCCGTGCGAGCGGTCGGTGAGGTCCTTGACGTCGGCGATGCCCTGGAGCTTCTTCGAGCCGACCAGGTCCTTGATCTTGGAGATCACCTTCTCCGGGCCGACCGTGAACGGCAGTTCCGTGACGACCAGGCCCTTGCGGCGGGCCGTCACGTTCTCCACCGACACCTTGGCGCGGATCTTGAAGGTGCCGCGGCCCGACTCGTAGGCGTCCTTGATGCCGGACAGGCCGACGATCCGGCCGCCGGTCGGCAGGTCGGGGCCGGGGACGAAGCGCATCAGCGCTTCCAGGTCCGCGCTCGGATACCGGATCAGATGGCGGGCGGCGGCGATGACCTCGCCCAGGTTGTGCGGCGGCATATTGGTCGCCATGCCGACCGCGATCCCCGTCGCGCCGTTGACCAGCAGGTTCGGGAACGCGGCGGGCAGGGCCACCGGCTCCTGCTCCTGGCCGTCGTAGTTCGGGGAGAAGTCGACGGTGTCCTCGTCGATCGACTCCGTCATGAGCGAGGTGGCGTCGGCCATCTTGCACTCGGTGTAGCGCATCGCGGCCGGCGGGTCGTCGTTGCCGAGCGAGCCGAAGTTGCCGTGGCCGTCGACCAGCGGCAGGCGCATGGAGAAGGGCTGCGCCATGCGCACCAGCGCGTCGTAGATCGACGCGTCTCCGTGCGGGTGGAGCTTGCCCATGACCTCGCCGACCACGCGCGCGCACTTCACGTACCCGCGCTCGGGGCGCAGGCCCATCTCGTTCATCTGGTAGACGATGCGGCGGTGCACCGGCTTCATGCCGTCGCGGGCGTCCGGCAGGGCCCGCGAGTAGATCACCGAGTAGGCGTACTCGAGAAAGGAGCCCTGCATTTCGTCCACGACGTCGATGTCGAGGATCTTCTCCTCGAAATCGTCCGGCGGCGGGGTCTTCGTGCTGCGGCGGGCCATCGCGGCTGCGGCTCCTTCACCAACGAGTTCTTCTTAGCGACCACCAACAAGGTCTGCTGCTGACGCCGACCATTGTGGACCGTCCCACTGACAACGCCGACCGCGACCCGGGAACTTCGCCAGGTGTCGGTGCGCTTGCATACAGTGGCAGGACTTCTTCACCGCGATCGAAGGGACGTACATGCCCATGGGTCACACGGCCACCGCCCAGGCCGGCTCCGGCGGCCTGACAGCGACCGAGCACCGGCTGGCCAACGGCCTGCGCGTGGTGCTCTCCGAGGACCACCTGACCCCGGTCGCCGCGGTCTGCCTCTGGTACGACGTGGGTTCCCGCCACGAGGTCAAGGGCCGTACGGGCCTGGCTCACCTCTTCGAGCACCTGATGTTCCAGGGCTCGCACCAGGTCCACGGAAACGGTCACTTCGAGCTGGTGCAGGGGGCGGGCGGCTCGCTCAACGGCACCACCAGCTTCGAGCGCACCAACTACTTCGAGACCATGCCCACGCACCAGCTGGAGCTGGCGCTGTGGCTGGAAGCCGACCGCATGGGCTCGCTGCTCTCCGCCCTGGACGACGAGTCCATGGAGAACCAGCGCGACGTCGTCAAGAACGAGCGCCGCCAGCGGTACGACAACGTGCCGTACGGCACGGCGTTCGAGAAGCTCACCGCGCTCGCCTACCCCGAGGGCCACCCGTACCACCACACGCCGATCGGCTCCATGGCCGACCTGGACGCGGCGACGCTGGAGGACGCGCGGAACTTCTTCCGTACGTACTACGCGCCGAACAACGCGGTCCTCTCGGTCGTCGGCGACATCGACCCGGAGCGCACCCTCGCCTGGATCGAGAAGTACTTCGGCTCCATCCCGACCCACGACGGCAAGCAGCCGCCGCGCGACGGCGCGCTGCCCGGCGTCATCGGCGAGCAGCTGCGCGAGGTCGTCCACGAGGACGTCCCCGCGCGCGCCCTGATGGCCGCCTACCGGCTGCCGCACGACGGCACCCGCGAGTGCGACGCCGCCGACCTGGCGCTCACCGTCCTCGGCGGCGGCGAGTCCTCCCGGCTGCACAACCGCCTGGTGCGCCACGACCAGAGCGCCGTGGCGGCCGGGTTCGGCCTGCTGCGCCTGGCGGGCGCGCCCTCGCTCGGCTGGCTGGACGTGAAGACGTCCGGCGGCGTCGAGGTCCCCGACATCGAGGCGGCCGTCGACGACGAGCTGGCCCGGTTCGCCGAAGAGGGCCCCACGGCCGAGGAGATGGAGCGCGCCCAGGCCCAGCTGGAGCGCGAGTGGCTGGACCGGCTCGGCACGGTCGCCGGCCGCGCCGACGAACTGTGCCGGTACGCGGTGCTGTTCGGCGACCCGCAGCTCGCCCTGACCGCCGTCGACCGGGTGCTCGACATCACCGCCGAGGAGGTGCGGGACGTGGCCCGGGCCACCCTGCGCCCGGACAACAGGGCGGTGCTGGTGTACGAGCCGACCGCCGCCGAAGCAGACGACGCGGCCGACGCCGACGCCAAGGGAGCAGAGCAGTGAGCGAGACCGGCGTGACCATGCAGTTCCACCCCCAGCCGGCCGCCGGCACCGCGCGTCCCTGGGCGTTCCCCGCCCCCGGCCGCGCCACCCTGCCCAACGGGCTCACCGTGCTGCGCTGCGACCGCCCCGGCCAGCAGGTCGTGGCCGTCGAGATCTTCCTCGCCGCCCCGCTGGACGCCGAGCCGACGGGCCTGGACGGCGTCGCCACGATCATGGCGCGGGCGTTCTCCGAGGGCACCGACAAGCGCTCCGCCGAGGAGTTCGCCGCCGACCTGGAGCGCTGCGGCGCCACCCTGGACGCGCACGCGGACCACCCGGGCGTGCGGGTCTCCCTGGAGGTGCCGGTCTCCCGGCTGCCCAAGGCGCTCGGCCTGCTCGCGGAGGCGCTGCGCGCCCCGGCGTTCGCCGACGCGGAGGTCGACCGGCTGGTCCGCAACCGCCTCGACGAGATCCCGCACGAGCTGGCCAACCCGGCCCGCCGCGCCGCCCAGCAGCTCTCCCGCGAGCTGTTCCCGGCCACCGCGCGCATGTCGCGCCCGCGCCAGGGCACCGAGGAGACCGTCACGCGCATCGACGCGGCGGCGGTCCGGGCCTTCTACGAGGCGTACGTACGCCCGGCGGCGGCCACCGCGGTGATCGTGGGCGACCTGGGCGCCACCGACCTGGACGCGGTCCTGGCGGACACCCTGGGCGCCTGGACGGGCACCCCGGCCCAGGAGCGCCCGATGCCCCCGGTCACCGCCGACGACACCGGCCGCGTGGTCATCGTCGACCGGCCCGGCGCCGTCCAGACGCAGCTGCTGATCGGCCGGATCGGCCCGGACCGCCACGACCGCGTCTGGCCCGCCCAGGTCCTCGGGACGTACTGCCTGGGCGGCACGCTCACCTCCCGCCTGGACCGCGTCCTGCGCGAGGAGAAGGGCTACACGTACGGAGTGCGGGCCTACGGCCAGGTGCTGCGCTCCGGCGCGGAGGGCACCGGCGCGGCCATGCTCGCCATCAGCGGCTCGGTCGACACGCCCAACACCGGCCCGGCCCTGGACGACCTGTGGACGGTGCTGCGCAAGCTCGCCGCCGAAGGCCTCAACGACGCCGAGCGGGAGACCGCCGTGCAGAACCTGGTGGGCGTGGCCCCGCTCAAGTACGAGACGGCGGCCGCCGTCGCCGGGACGCTGGCCGACCAGGTCGAGCAGCATCTCCCGGACGACTTCCAGGCGCAGTTGTACGCGCGGCTGGCCGACACCGGCACCGTGGAGGCCACCGCGGCGGTCGTCAGCGCCTTCCCGGTGGACCGGCTGGTGACGGTCCTGGTCGGGGACGCGGCGCAGATCGAGGAGCCCGTCAAGGCGCTCGGCATCGGTGAAGTCACCGTCGTATCAGGCTGATTGAACCGCCCGCCGGAGCTGTCCGGCAGCCGGGCGGAGGAGTCGGGTGAGGACCCCGGTGGCCGAGTGGCCGCCGGGGTCCTCCCTTATGTCCGATTTATTGGGGAGGTTGCCTGTCTGTCATGTGGCGTGCGCTACAAAAAGACGTGTCTGTTTGGTGATTGAAAGATCAGCCGTCTAGCGTCGGTCGGGCTGTCCGTCACCACCCGTCGCAGCCGCGGCACCGGACAGCGATCGCCGAGTCCCCAACTGGCGCGAGCCAGGGGAGCCGGGGACCCACTCAGTCCCTGGGGTGAATCGGACGCCTCCGCCCGCGGAGGGGCCCGTAGGAGACCTTCCAGCTCCGAACCCGTCAGCTAACCCGGTAGGCGAGATGGAAGGAAAGGACACCGCCTCTCCATGGCGTTCACCCGTGCCACCGGGAAACACCGTCGTCCGAGCGCCGTGTCGCGCAAGAGCGCGAACATCGCGGGCATCGCCACCCTCGCCACCGCCGGCGTCGTGGGCACCCTCGCCTCCCCGGCCCTGGCCGCCGAGAACTCCGCGCCCGCCGCGGCCTCCGTCGAGGACACCGGCATCACCCAGGCCATCGTGATCGGCGACTCCCTCGCCGACCGCATCGACGCCCAGGCCGCCGCCCAGCAGCACGCCGCCGACAAGGCCCGCGCCATCGCCGAGGCGAAGCGCAAGGCCGAGGCGAAGGCCAAGGAGGAGCGCGAGGCCCGGGAGCGCGCCGCCCGCGAGGCCGAGCGCAAGCGCCTCAACTCCTTCGTCGCCCCGATCGACGGCAGCTACGTCTCCACCGGCTACAAGACCGGCGGCTCGATCTGGTCCTCCGGCAGCCACACCGGCATCGACTTCCACGCCGGCATGGGCACCTCGGTGCACGCCGTGGGCCTGGGCACCGTCGTCGAGGCGGGCTACGGCGGCGCCTACGGCAACAACATCGTGATCCGGATGAACGACGGCACGTACACGCAGTACGGCCACCTGTCGTCCATCGGTGTCTCCGTCGGCCAGCGCGTCGAGCCGGGCCAGCAGATCGGCCTCTCCGGCAACACCGGCAACACCACCGGCCCGCACCTCCACTTCGAGGCCCGCACCGGCGAGTCGTACGGCTCGGACATCGACCCGATCGCGTACCTGCGCTCGCACGGCGTCAACGTCTGACGGCCGTCCCCGCACCTTCCACCGGAGCCCCCGGCGCACCCGCGCCGGGGGCTCCGGCGTCGTGGCCGGGCGCGGTGAGCCGTCCGTGGCCAAAAGATATGCATTGCATACGGCATGTCACCGGGAATTAACAGCCGCTGGAATAGAGTCGCCGAACAGGCGTCGATCGACCGCGTTTCGCGGGGATTAAGGCGGAGGTTCGGTCATGCGCATTCCGGCGCAATCGGTATGCACGGCAATCCGCGACGACATCGTCGCGGGGCTCTTCGCGCGCGGCAGCCGGCTCACCGAGGAAGTGCTCGCCCGGCGGTACGGGGTGTCGCGCGTCCCGGTCCGCGAGGCGCTGCGCACGCTGGAGTCCGAGGGGTTCGTCACCACGCGCCGGCACGCCGGGGCCTGTGTCGCCGAGCCGACCGAGCAGGAGGCCGCCGACCTGCTCGAACTGCGCGCGATGCTGGAGCCGCTGGCCGCCTCGCGGGCCGCCGCCCGGCGCACCGAGGCCCACCTCAAGGTGCTGCGCGGCCTGGTCAGGCTGGGTCAGGACCGCATCCGGCGGGCCCAGGGCGAGGATCTGCGCTCGCTGGGCGTCTGGTTCCACGAGACGCTCGCCCAGGCCTCCGGCAGCCCCGGCCTCATCGCCCTGCTCACCCAACTGCGGCACAAGATCGCCTGGATGTACGTGGTGGAGCAGCCCGCGCTGCCCGCCGAGTGCTGGGCGGAGCACGGGGCGATCGTGGACGCGGTGGCGCGCGGCGACGCGGAGCGGGCCAGGTCGCTGACCGCGCACCACGCCGAGCGCGCGTTTTCCGCCTATCGCCTGCGGGGTCCGGTGGACGTGAGGATTTCGCAACATGCCGTAAACACGGCGAGCGTCCGCGCTTAACGGGATCGCCGTATACAAAGGGAGTGCGGGGGCGGGGTTCTTTTGTGCTGCCCGAATTCGCCACGGGAATTCGACGGCACGGGCAGGACAGCAGTGCAACCCGCTCAACCCGCTTGACTCATGCAAAAGAAAGAAGCCGCCGACCCTGAATTCAGGATCCGCGGCTTCTTTCGCGAAGTGCGGTGACGCGCCGGTCCGGGCCGTTCGGCCGACCGGATGCGGTCAGACGGTCTCGGGGAGCTCCTCGAGGCCCTCCGCGACGAGCTTCGCCAGGCGCTCCAGGGCCGCCTCGGCGCCCTCCGCCTCGGAAGCCAGCACGATCTCCTCGCCGCCCTGCGCGCCCAGGCCGAGCACCGCGAGCATGGAGGCGGCGTTGACCGGGTTGCCGTCGGCCTTGGCGATCGTCACGGGGACGCCGGAGGCCGTGGCGGCGCGGACGAAGATGGAAGCGGGGCGGGCGTGCAGGCCCTCGGCCCAGCCGACATTGACGCGGCGCTCAGCCATGGTGATGCCCTTCGAAATCTCTGACGGTTGTCTAGACCAGTCTCTCATGTCCTGCGGAGTGCTCGTGCCGACGTCGGTCCCGGATCCGGCGGCCCTTCGGCCCTGGCCGCCATCTCCACTTGCCCCCCACCTTGACCTGACCGCGGCGGCCCCGCGACCCGTAGGCTGCCGGTATGCAGGCTCCGCAGGAGAAGACGCAGGACCCCGCGTACCCGGCCCACTGGGAGGCCGACGTCGTGCTGCGCGACGGGGGGACGGCGCGGATCAGGCCCATCGCGGCCGACGACGCGGAGCGGCTCGTCTCGTTCTACGAGCAGGTGTCGGACGAGTCCAAGTACTACCGCTTCTTCGCGCCCTACCCCCGGCTGTCCGCGAAGGACGTGCACCGCTTCACCCATCACGACTACGTGGACCGGGTCGGGCTCGCGGCGACGGTGGGCGGCGAGTTCATCGCGACGGTCCGCTTCGACCGGATCAATGCGCAGGGCAGGCCCGCCTCGGCGCCGGCCGACGAGGCCGAGGTGGCGTTCCTGGTCCAGGACGCGCACCAGGGGCGCGGGGTCGCCTCCGCGCTGCTCGAACACATCGCGGAGGTCGCGCGCGAGCGGGGGATCCGGCGGTTCGCGGCGGAGGTGCTGCCCGCCAACAACAAGATGATCAAGGTGTTCACGGACGCGGGCTATCAGCAGAAGCGTTCCTTCGAGGACGGCTCGGTCCATCTCACGCTCGATCTGGAGCCGACCGCCGAGTCGCTGGCCGTGCAGCGGGCCCGCGAGCAGCGCGCGGAGGCACGCTCGGTGCAGCGGCTGCTGGCGCCCGGCTCGGTGGCCGTGATCGGGACCGGGCGCGCGCCGGGCGGCGTGGGCCGTACGGTGCTGCGCAATCTGCTGGGGGCGGAGTTCACGGGACGCGTGTACGCGGTCAACCGGGCGTTCCCGGAGGGCGGTTCCGAGGTCGACGGCGTCCGCGCCGTCCGCTCGCTCGGCGACATCTCGGAACAGGTCGACCTCGCGGTGGTGGCGGTTCCGGCCGAGCGGGTGCCGGAGGTGGTCGCGGAGTGCGGCGAGCACGGGGTGCAGGGTCTGGTGGTCCTGTCCGCCGGTTACGCCGAGAGCGGCGCGGCCGGGCGGGAGCGCCAGCGCGAACTGCTGCGGCAGGTGCGGTCGTACGGGATGCGGCTGATCGGGCCGAACGCGTTCGGCGTCATCAACACCGCGCCCGGGACCCGGTTGAACGCCTCGCTGGCGCCCGAGCCGCCGCAGCGGGGCCGGATCGGTCTGTTCACCCAGTCGGGCGCGATCGGGATCGCGCTCCTTTCGGGGCTGCACCGGCGGGGCGCGGGTCTGTCGACGTTCATCTCGTCGGGCAACCGGGCGGACGTCTCGGGCAACGACATCCTCCAGTACTGGTACGAGGACGGGGACACGGACGTGGTCCTGCTGTACCTCGAATCCATCGGCAACCCGCGGAAGTTCACGCGGCTCGCGCGGCGGACCGCGGCGGTGAAGCCGGTGGTCGCGGTGAAGGGGGCCCGCCACAGCGGCTCGACGCCGCCGGGGCACGCGGTTCCGGTGACGCGGGTCCCGGACGCGGCGGTGTCGGCGCTGCTGCGGCAGGCGGGGGTGATCCGGGTGGACACGGTGACCGAGCTGGTCGACGCGGGCGTCCTCCTGGCGGGGCAGCCGCTCCCGGCGGGCCCGCGCGTGGCCATCCTCGGCAACTCGGAGTCCCTCGGCCTCCTCACGTACGACGCCTGCCTCACGGAGGGCCTGCGCCCGCACCCACCCGTCGACCTCACGACGGCGGCCACGCCGGAGGACTTCCGCGACGCGCTGGCGCGGGCCCTGGCGGACGAGTTCTGCGACGCGGTGGTGGTCACGGCGATCCCCTGGGTAGGCGAGCCCGACTACCCCGACGAGGCCCTGGCCACAGCCCTCCACCAGGCCACGGCGACGGCCCCGGCGAAGCCGGTGGCAGTGGTCCACGTGGAACTGGGCGGCCTGGCGGAGGCCCTGGCGAGCGCGGCCAGCACGGGGCGACGCGGGGCGGCTGCGGGCCGTGGTTCCGCTGTGCCCACCCTCCCCCAAGCTCTCGGCTCCGCTCGAGCAGGGGGGACCCCCATCGCCCCAGCGGAACGAATGCCCACAGCGGAGGGGAGTGGTCAGGAGCAGCGGGCCGGGGCAGCCCCAGGGCACACCCCCGAGCGGGTTGCCGGGACGCCAGGCACCTCTGAAACCCCGGGGCACAGCCCGGCCGGTGCCGCGGGCACGGCTTCCACGGCGCAGCCCGAGCGGGGGGCCGGGGCCGCAGGCCCCGCCGGGGGGCCGGGGGCGGAGCCCCCGGGAGACTCCTCCCAGCTCAACCCACCCCCACCCCCGGAGGGTCTAGGGAAGGGGCGGGGTGGGGAAGGAACCCCCGGCCACCCCCGCCGCATCCCCGCCTACCCCGCCGCAGAACGCGCCGTACGCGCCCTCGCCGAAGCCGTTCGGTACGGGCAGTGGCGGCGGCAGGCCGCCGAGCAGGGGAAGGTGCCGGAGTACGACGACATCGACGAGGCCGGGGCCGCCGCCGACATCGAGCGGCTGCTCGGGGACGCGGACCCGAGGGGGACGACCCTCGGCGCCGCCGACGCGGAGGCGCTGCTCGGCCGGTACGGGATCCCGGTCCGACGGGCCCTGCCCGCGCCCCACCCGGACGCCGCCGTGGACGCCGCCGCCCGCCTCGGCTACCCCGTCGCCCTCAAGACCACCGCCCCCCACCTGCGCCACCGCCCCGACCTCGGCGGCGTCCGCCTCGACCTCGCCGACGAGGAGCAACTGCGGCGCTCGTACGCCGAGTTGACCCAGGCCCTGGGCAAGCCGGAGGAGCTGCTGCCGGTCGTCCAGGCGATGGCACCGCGCGGGGTCGACACCGTCGTACGCGCCGCCATCGACCCGGCCGTCGGCGCCGTGCTCTCCTTCGGCCTCGCCGGAGCCGCCTCCGAGCTGCTCGGCGACACCGGCCACCGGCTGGTCCCGGCCACCGACCGGGACGCCGCCGAGCTGGTCCGGTCGATCCGGACCGCGCCCCTCCTGTTCGGCTGGCGCGGCTCCGCACCCGTGGACACGGCCGCCCTGGAAGAGCTGCTGCTCCGGGTGTCGCGCCTGGTCGACGACCACCCGGAGGTCGTCGCCGTCTCCCTGGAGCCGGTCGTCGTCGCCCAGCACGGCCTCTCCGTACTCGGAGCGAGCCTGCGCCTCGCACCTCCGCCGCCCCGCTCCGACCTGGGGCCGAGGCGCCTGCCCAGCTACTGAAACGATCGGGCCCGAAGGCCCCGTAGGATGGAGCTCATGGCGAAGACCGGCACGATGACCCAGGGGCTGCGCGCGGCGATCGAGCGCAGCGGCTACTACCCGGCCCTTGTGGCCGAGGCGGTGGAGGCCGCCGTCGGTGGTGAGCCCATCGCGTCGTACCTGGTCCACCAGGAGACCACCTTCGACGCCAACGAGGTGCGCCGCCACGTGACGGTCCTGGTCCTGACGGGCAACCGTTTCATCGTCAGTCACACCGACGAGCAGAACGCCGACACCAGCTCTCCGACGCCGTACGCGACGACCTCCACCGAGTCCGTGAAGCTCGACCGGATCTCGTCCGTGGTCGTCAGCCGCGTGGTCGCCAACCCCGAGTCGTACACCCCGGGCACCCTGCCCCGCGAGGTCGTCCTGACCATCGGATGGGGCGCGGTCTCCCGCATCGACCTGGAGCCCGCCGCCTGCGGCGACCCCAACTGCGACGCCGACCACGGCTACACCGGCAACTCCACCGCCGACGACCTGAGCCTGCGCGTCAGCGAGGCCGGGGACGGTCCGGACACCGTGCGCCAGACCCTCGACTTCGCCCAGGCGCTCTCCGAAGCCACCGCGGCCACCGCCCGCTGATGGCCCAGCCCGCCTGGCAGGACCCGGAACCCCTCGCCCTCGACACCGCCCCCCTGCCCGAGTACGGCAGCGGCTCGCTCGCCGACCTGCTGCCCACCCTCGCGGCCGGCATGGGCGTGCCCGGCGTGGGCGCCGCCATCCCCGAGCTGACCCCGGCCGACCGGAACTGCGTGTTCCTGATCGACGGGCTCGGCTGGGAGCAGATCAAGGCCCACCCCGACGAGGCGCCCTATCTGCACGGGCTGCTCGCCACCTCACGCGGCGGCACCGGACGGCCGATCACCGCCGGGTTCCCCGCCACCACCGCCACCTCGCTCGCCTCCGTCGGCACCGGTCTGCCGCCCGCCGCGCACGGCCTGCCCGGCTACACCGCGCGCAACCCGGAGACCGGCGAGCTGATGAACCAGCTCCGCTGGAAGCCCTGGACCGACCCGCACGTCTGGCAGCCGTACCCCACGGTCTTCCAGCTGGCCGACGCGGCCGGCGTGCACACCGCCCAGGTCTCCTCGCCCACCTTCGAGCACACCCCGCTCACCAAGGTCGCGCTCAGTGGCGGAACGTTTCACGGCCGGCTGACCGGCGAGGACCGCATGGACCTGGCGGCCGCGCAACTGGCCGCCGGAGACCGCTCGCTGGTCTACACGTACTACAGCGAGGTCGACGGCAAGGGCCACCGCTTCGGCGTCGACTCGGACGCCTGGCGCGGCCAGCTGATGTACGTCGACCGGCTGGTCCAGCGCCTCGCCGAGCAGCTGCCGCCGCGCTCCGCGCTCTACGTCACCGCCGACCACGGCATGATCGACATCCCCTTCGACGAAGAGTCCCGCATCGACTTCGACGAGGACTGGGAGCTGCGCGCCGGAGTGGCCCTGCTCGGCGGCGAGGGCCGGGCCCGGCACGTGTACGCGGTCCCGGGCGCCGAGGCCGACGTCCTCACCGTCTGGCGCGAGGTGCTCGGCGAGCAGTTCTGGGTGGCGAGCCGCGACGAGGCGATAGCGGCGGGCTGGTTCGGGCAGCCGGGCGCCTGCGACGAGCGGGTGTACGGGCGGATCGGCGACGTCGTCGCGGCCGCGAGCGCCGACGTGGTGATCACCGCCTCGCAGAACGAGCCGCACGAGTCCGCGATGGTCGGCATGCACGGCTCGATGACCCCCGTCGAGCAGCTCGTGCCGCTCCTGGAAGTACGCTCGTAACCCTTCCGCACTTCCCCCCTTCTCCTCCTGTACGCGGACGTACGCGGACGCGTGCGCAGATCCGAAAGGCCGTCACCCTCCCATGCCCGAGCTGGTGTTCTTCTCCGGAACGATGGACTGCGGAAAGAGCACCCTCGCTCTTCAGATCGAGCACAACCGCTCCGCGCGCGGCCTCCAGGGCATGATCTTCACCCGGGACGACCGCGCGGGCGAGGGCAAGCTGTCCTCCCGGCTCGGCCTGGTGACGGACGCGGTCGAGGCCGCCGAGGGCTTCGACTTCTACGCGTACCTGGTCGCCCACCTCTCCAAGGGCGGCCGCTGCGACTACGTGATCGCCGACGAGGCGCAGTTCCTCGCGCCGGGCCAGATCGACCAGCTCGCCCGGGTCGTCGACGACCTCGACCTGGACGTCTTCGCCTTCGGCATCACCACCGACTTCCGCTCCAAGCTCTTCCCCGGCTCCCAGCGCCTGGTCGAGCTGGCCGACCGCGTCGAGGTCCTCCAGGTCGAGGCGCTCTGCTGGTGCGGGGCGCGGGCCACGCACAACGCGCGTACGCGGGGCGGGGAGATGGTGGTCGAGGGCGCGCAGGTCGTGGTCGGCGACGTGAACCAGTCCGAGGACGAGATCGGGTACGAGGTGCTGTGCCGGCGGCATCATCGGCGGCGGATGACGGCGGCGGTGGCGCGGGCGGCTGCTTTGTCGCCTGACGTGTTGCCGATCGACGCGTAGTCGCATCCGCGGGGGCCCGGATTTTGGCTGCGGGTCGGTGGGGGGCTGGGCGCGCCCACGCGGCGGAGCCGCAAAATGTCACAGCCCCGCGCCCCTTGCGGGGCGTGCCTCAGCCTGTTGACCGGACCACCGTGAACACCGCCCCCTCCGGGTCCGTCACCGTTGCTGTGCGGCCACTCGATCCCTCGTGCGGGGGCTTGAGGATCTGGCCGCCCAGTTCCGTCACCCGGGCCGCCGCCTCGTCCGTGTCCGCCACCTCGAAGTACGTCATCCAGTGCGCGCCCTTGTCGCGTGGCAGGGCGTTGCCGACGCCGTGCAGGGAGCAGACCGGGCGGCCTTCGATGTGCAGCGTCACGTAGTCGAAGTCGGCCGAGACCACCGCCTCCTTCTCGTAGCCGAACACCGTCCCGTAGAACTTGCCGACCGTGGACGTCTCGCGGGTCACCAGCTCGTTCCAGACGGGCGTGCCCGGCGCGCCCGCGACCATCGTGCCGACGTGCGCCTCGGCCTGCCAGGCGCCGAAGACCGCGCCCTCCGGGTCCGAGGCGATCACCAGGCGGCCCGCGTCGCCCGCGTCGAGCGGACCGACCCCGACCGTGCCGCCGCAGTGCCGGATCGTCTCGGCCGTCGCGTCGGCGTCGTCGGTGGCCAGATACGTCGTCCAGGCGATCGGCAGATGGCGGTCGGGCGGCAGCTGGCCGATGCCCGCGACCTCGGCGCCGTCGAGCAGCGCCCGCACATAGGGGCCGAGCGAGGCGGGCCCCGGCCGGAACTCCCAGCCGAACAGCGCCGCGTAGAACTCCTGGGTAGGAGCCAGGCCGTGCACCATGAGGCTCACCCAGCAGGGTGTGCCGGGCGTGCGCCGGGTCTCTGCCTGGGACATCGTGACTCTCTCCTCGGACCATCGCTGGGGGAACGCGCCCTGAAGAGGCGGGCGGCCGGGCCGCGCCGGCACCCACCCCCTCGCAGATGCTTGCACCACCGACGGCCAAGCGCGCCCCGGCCGCGCCGCTTTTGGCGCGTTCCCGCAGGAGCATGCCCGCTTTGGCATTTCTCATCCGTTTCGCGACCGTTACGCGGCGCCGCCCACTGCGCGAGGATGGCCCCATGAACGCCATCATCAGCGCATCCGAACTGGCGGACGAGCTGGCCGGGGCCCGCCCCCCGGTCCTCCTGGACGTCCGCTGGCAGCTCAGCCTGGCGAAGGCGGCCGGCGCCGCCGCCTTCGACGGCCGGGCCGAGTACGAGGCCGGGCACCTGCCCGGCGCGGTCTTCGTCGACCTCGACGCGGAGCTGGCGGGGCCGCCCGGCGCCGGCGGCCGCCACCCGCTGCCGGACGTGGCGGCGTTCGGCGCCGTGATGCGCCGCGCGGGCGTGTCGGCCGGGACGCCGGTGGTCGTCTACGACGGCGGCCAGGGCTGGGCGGCCGCACGTGCCTGGTGGCTGCTGCGCTGGACGGGTCACCAGGACGTCCGGGTCCTCGACGGCGGCCTCGCCACCTGGACCGGCGCCCTGTCCACCGACGTCCCGGCGCCCGCCGAGGGCGACTTCGCCCCGGAGCCCGGCGCGGTGGCCCTGCTCGACGCGGACGGGGCGGCCGCGCTGGCCCGCTCCGGACTGCTGCTCGACGCCCGGGCGGGGGAGCGGTACCGGGGCGAGGTCGAGCCCATCGACCGGGTCGGCGGCCACATCCCGGGCGCGGTCTCCGCCCCCACCACCGAGAACGTGGGCCCCGACGGGCGCTTCCTGGCTCCCGAGGTCCTCGCCGACCGCTTCAAGGCCCTGGGCGCCTCCGGCACCGAGGTCGGCGTCTACTGCGGCTCCGGGGTCTCCGGTGCCCACGAGGTGCTGGCGCTGGCGGTCGCGGGGATCCCGGCCGCGCTCTACGCCGGGTCCTGGTCGCAGTGGTCGTCGGACGAGTCCCGCCCGGTCGCGACGGGCCCGGACCCGCAGTAGCGCACGACGAGGGGCCCGCGCTCGGCGCGGGCCCCTCGGTTCGTATCGATGTTCCTCGCACCGATGCGCGGGGCATCGACGGACGAGGCGTCCTACTCCTGTTTCTTGCGCCGGGTTCCGAAGACGATCTCGTCCCAGCTCGGCACGGCCGCCCGGCGTCCGGGCCGGACGCCGTCCGCCTCGGCCTGGCGGTCCGTGGTGCCGGTGAGGCGGTCGCGGTGGCCGGTCACCGAGCGGGGCATCAGCACGTCCGCGTACGCCGCGCCGGCGCCCGCCGACGCCGCCGGAGCGGGCGGCTCCTCGACCTCGGGCTCCGCCTCGGGCTCGCTCGCCGGGGGCTCCGGCGGCGCGGCGGGCCGTTCGGGCACCACCATGTCGCCGCGGAAGCTCGGCACAGCCTCCAGGAGGCTGGTGAGCGAGTCGCTCTCGTCCGCCGCCGGTTCCGGCGCGGGCGCGGTGGGGCGCTCCAACTGGCGGTCCAGGGCGCGGTCCAGCGGCCGGTCCCGGGGCAGTCGGGCGATCCTCGGCACGAACGGGAAGCTCGGCTCGGGGGTGTCGTCGCTCTCGCCGATCAGCGAGCGGGCCTCGTCGTCGACGGCCTGGACGAGCCGGCGCGGCGGGTCGTAGGTCCAGCTCGCCGCGTGCGGCTCGGTGGCCACCCGGTACACGAGCAGGACTTCCCAGGTGCCGTCGTCGCGGCGCCAGGAGTCCCACTGGACGCTGTCCTTGTCGGCGCCGCGCAGCAGCAGCCGCTCCTGGACGGCCTCGCCGAGCTGGGGTCCGGTGTTCTCGCCGGGGCGCCGCACGGGCGTCTTGCGCGCCCGCTCGGCCATGAAGGCGCGCTCCGCGAGCACCGGGCCCTCGAAGCGCCGGACCCGGTCGACGGGGATCCCGGCGAGCTGGGCGACCTCCTCGGCCGAGGCACCCGCACGTATCCGTGCCTGGATGTCGCGAGGCCGGAGGTGGCTCTCGACCTCGATCTCGATCTGCCCGAGCCGGGCGCGGTCGTTGCGCACGGCGGCGCGCAGCCGCTCATCGATCGGAAGCGTGTACTCCGTGCTGTCCGCAGCCTTGAGCACCAGTCGTGTGCCGTCGTTGGAGACGGCCACGACACGCAGTTCGGGCATGGGGACCTCCCGGGTGGTGCCTGCCGACGTCACCTGCGTCGCTGCTTCCGCTAGTCGAGTGTGGCCTGCCCGGGTGCAGCCTGCCACAACCTTGCCGAGTTGCCCGGCGTGTCGGGCATGGGCCCTGGAACGCCGTTATGGCACGGTTACCTGTTCGCGACGCAGAGTGACCGAAGTGGTCGCTCTGGACAGCAGGCGTCCGTGCGGTGCCGCGGCGCCGCCGGTTCGAGTGCCGCTTTCGGCCCCCTCCCGCAGAGCCCGGAAACCCGAGAGGGAGACCAGGCCCAGGGCTCGCCACAGTACTCCATTCGGGCCACCTGGGTGGACCGCCGCGCCGCCGAAGTTCTCCTGGGGGGCGGGAGTTGGACGCCGTGCGCCCTGCGAATACGCACTTCATACGTGTCGTGCTTCACAGAATCGCCAGAAACGGAACTAATCGCTTCGCCCATAGGTCCCCTCTACGTACAAGCTCACGGAGAAGCGTGGAGAAGGGCGAACAGAGGCGGAAAATGGGTGACAAGCCGGATACCGGGACGAAGCAGGACGAGAGGCGACTCGACCTGAGCGTGCCCCAGGTCGCGGGCAGCGCGCTCGCGGCGATCGCGGCCGCCGTGCTCGCCTCCCAGCTCGGTGTCTACGGGACGATCGTCGGCGCCGGTGTGGTGAGCGTCGTGGCCACCTGCGGCGGCACGGTCTTCCAGCACCTGTTCCGGCGTACCGGGGAACAACTGCGCGACGCCACCGTCCAGTCGCTGCCCAAGGCGCGCCGCGACCCGGGCCTTCCGGCGTACGAGGACGCCCGCGAGGGCGAGTTCGGCGCGGCCACCGTCCACGGCACCCGGCTGCGGGGCTGGAAGCGGTCCGCGCTCGGCGCCGCCGTCGTCTTCGCGGTCGCGATGGGCGGCATCACCACCTACGAACTGGCGTCCGGCGCGGAGCTGAGCGGCGGCAAGGGCGGCACCACCTTCGGCTCGGTCGTGAGCGGCGGGGGCGGCGGCAAGTCGTCGCAGCGGGACTCGGAGAAGGGCTCGGAACCCGACCGACGCACCCCGCACACGCCGGGCACCGGCACCGACGGGGGCACGTCGTCCTCGCCGGACCCCGGGCAGGGGACCGGCGGAACGCCCGCCACCGGCGGCACCACCCCGACGCCCACCCCCACCCCCACGCCCTCGACCTCCACCGGCGGCACCCCGACCCCGCCGCCGTCGCCCCCGCCGTCCACCGGCTCGGGCGGTGCCACCCCCGACACCGGTCCGGCAACGGGGTCCGCGGCGACCCCGCCCGCGACCTAGTCAGTCCCCGAGCACCCGGCGCAGATACGCGTTGCCGAACAGCCGGTCCGGGTCGAGCCGGTCGCGCAGGGCCGTGAACTCGCCGAAGCGCGGATAGGCCTCGGCGAAGTACTCGGCGTCGCGGGTGTGCACCTTGCCCCAGTGCGGCCGGCCCGCGTGTGCGGTCATGATCCGCTCGACGGCGGTGAAGTACGCCTGGTACGGCGTGCCCTTGTACATGTGCACGGCGATGTACGCGGTGTCGCGCCCGGACGCCGTGGACAGCGCGATGTCGTCGGCCGGGGCGGTGCGCACCTCGACCGGGAAGCTCACCCGCAGGCCCGACCGGTCGACCAGCGCCCGCACTTCGCGCAGCGCCGCCACGACGGCCTCGCGCGGCACCGCGTACTCCATCTCCACGAACCGCACCCGACGCGGACTTGTGAAGACCTTGTACGGAATGTCGGTGTACGTACGGGCGGAGAGGGCGCGGCTGGAAACCTTGGCGATCGCGGGGATCGTCGCGGGGACGGCCCGGCCCAGCGAACAGACGACCTGGAAGAGGCCGTTGGACATGAACTCGTCCTCGATCCAGCCGCTCACCCGGCCGGGCGGGGCGGCGGGACCGGCGCTGCGGTTGTTGCGCTTGGTGTTGCAGTTGCCGGTGTGTGGGAACCAGTAGAACTCGAAGTGCTCGTTCTCCGCGTGCAGCGCGTCGAACTCCGAAGTGACCCTGTCGAAGGCCATCGGCTCCTCGCGCGCGGTGAGCAGGAACTCGGGCTCCACGGCGAAGGTGAGGGCCGAGACGACGCCGAGCGCTCCGAGCCCGATCCGGGCCGCCGCGAAGACCTCGGGGTTCTCCTCGGCCGAGCACTTCAGGAGCGAGCCGTCGGCGGTGATCAGCTCAAGGCCCGTGATCTGCGCGGCGATCGAGGCCGAGTCGCGGCCGGTGCCGTGGGTGCCGGTGGAGGTGGCCCCGGCGACCGTCTGCTCCATGATGTCGCCCATGTTGGTGAGCGAGAGGCCCTCGCGCGCGAGGACCGCGTTCAGCCGCTTCAGGGGCGTGCCCGCCTCGACGGTCACCGTCATGGCCGTACGGTCGATCTCCCGGATGCCGGTGAGCAGGTCCGGGCGTATGAGCACGCCGTCGGTGGCGGCGGCCGTGGTGAAGGAGTGGCCGGTGCCGACCGCCTTCACCTTCAGGCCGTCCTCGGCCGCCCGGCGCACGGCGTCGGCCAGTTCGGCCACCGAGGCGGGCGAGACCTCCCGCACCGGCCGGGCCGTCACGTTGCCCGCCCAGTTACGCCACGTGCTGCTGCTCGCTCCGCTCATCTGCTCCGAGCCCCTCCCGTTGCGGCGCCGGCCTGCGCAGCCGGCGGTACCCCAGGAACGCCACCGCGGCCGCGAGCGCTCCCGCCACGACGGGCACCAGGTACCCCGAGCGCGCGCCCGCCGCGTCCACCGCCCAGCCGGCGGCCGACGACCCGAGCGCCACACCGACCGCGAGCCCGGTACTGGTCCAGGTCATGCCCTCGGTGAGCTTGCTGCGCGGTACGTGCTGTTCGACGAGGGCCATGGTGGTCACCATCGTCGGTGCGATGGACAGGCCCGCGACAAAGAGCGCCACGGCCAGGAACGGCAGGCTCCCGGCCAGTTGGAGCGGGATCATACTCACCGCCATCGCACACACTCCCACCAGCCACCTCGTGGCCGGGGCGCCCTTGAGGCGCAGCAGCCCGAACACCGCTCCCGCGAGGCAGGAGCCCAGCGCGTAGACGGCGAGCACCAGGCTGGCCGCCGCCTTGTGGCCGCGCTCGTCCGCGAAGGCCACCGTGACCACGTCGACCGCGCCGAAGATCGCGCCGGTGGCGACGAAGGTGGCGACGAGGACCTGGAGGCCGGGGGAGCGCAGCGCGGAGCCGCCGGTGTGGTGCTCGCGCGGGTGCGGCACGGGCTCGGTGGCGCGCTGGGCGGTCAGCCAGAAGACGCCGACCACCAGGAACCCGGCCGCCATCAGCGGCCCGGCCTCGGCGAACCAGGCGGTGGAGAGCCCGATGGAGAGGATCGGCCCGACGATGAAGCAGAGCTCGTCGACGATCGACTCCCACGAGTACGCGGCGTGCAGGCTCTGCCCGTCGCCCCGGTAGAGCTCGGCCCAACGGGCCCGGACCATCGAGCCGACACTCGGCACACAGCCCGCGGCCGCCGAGAAGACGAACAGCGACCAGTCCGGGGCGCCCTGCTGGGCGCAGACGAGCAGCCCGGCCACGGCGGCCACCGCGGCGAGCGTGGCGGGGCGCAGGACCCGGCGCTGGCCGTGCCGGTCGACCAGGCGCGAGATGTACGGGCCGAGCACGGCGGCCGACATCGCGAGGGTCGCCGAGAGCGCCCCGGCCAGCCCGTAGCGGCCGGTGAGCTGGGAGACCATCGTGACGATGCCGATGCCCATCATGGACAGCGGCATCCGGCCGAGCAGCCCGGCCGCGGAGAACCGCTTGGTGCCGGGGGCGGCGAATATCGCGCGGTACGGACTGGGCATGGGCGCTCCGGCTTCCGGCTCAACCGTGGAGGTGAGGCTGAGTACTTAAGTTCTAAAGCTTACGGTGTTGAACTCTATGGTGGCGAGCGTCCGGGGCGCACAGGCTTTTCCGGGATTCCCGGTGGCCCGGTTGTCAGTGGCGGATGGCAGGATCGATGTCATGTCCGATCTGCGCGATCAAGCTCCTGGAGCGGCCGGCGACGCGGCTCCGTACGACGCCCTGCTGCTGCTCTCCTTCGGCGGCCCCGAGGGCCCCGACGACGTGGTCCCGTTCCTGGAGAACGTGACGCGCGGCCGGGGCATCCCCAAGGAGCGGCTCAAGGAGGTGGGGCAGCACTACTTCCTGTTCGGCGGGGTCAGCCCCATCAACGACCAGAACCGCGCCCTGCTGGACGCGCTGCGCGAGGACTTCGCGCAGAACAGCCTGGACCTCCCGGTCCACTGGGGCAACCGGAACTGGGCGCCGTACCTGACGGACACCCTGCGCGAGATGGCCCGGGCGGGCCACCGCCGCATCCTCGTGCTCACCACCAGCGCCTACGCGTCGTACTCGGGCTGCCGCCAGTACCGGGAGAACCTGGCGGACGCGCTGGCCGCCCTGGAGGCGGAGGGCGTCGAGCCGCCGCGGGTGGACAAGCTGCGGCACTACTTCAACCACCCCGGCTTCGTGCGCCCGATGATCGACGGCGTCCTCGCCTCGCTGGACGGGCTCCCCGAGGAGGTCCGCGCCGGCGCCCACCTCGCGTTCACCACGCACTCGATCCCGGACGCCTCGGCCGACACCTCGGGCCCGGCCGAGGAGCACGGCCGGGGCGGCGCCTATGTGCGCGAGCACCTGGACGTGGCCCGGCTGATCGCCGACGCGGTGCGCGAGGAGACCGGCGTCGAGCGGCCCTGGGAGCTCGTCTACCAGTCCCGCTCCGGCGCCCCGCACATCCCCTGGCTGGAGCCGGACATCTGCGACCACCTGGAGACCCTGCACGGCAAGGGCGTGCCCGCGGTCGTGATGGTGCCCATCGGCTTCGTCTCGGACCACATGGAGGTCCTGTACGACCTGGACACGGAGGCCACCGCCAAGGCCGCCGAGCTCGGTCTGCCGGCCGCGCGCTCGGCCACGGTCGGCGCGGACCCCCGGTTCGCCGCCGCCGTGCGCGAGCTCGTCCTGGAGCGGGCCGCCACCGAGCGCGGACAGCGCGTCGAGCGCTGCGCCCTGGGCGCGCTCGGCCCCTCGCACGACCTCTGCCCGGTCGGCTGCTGCCCGGCCCGCGCCCCCCGGCCCGCCGCGGCCGGCGCCGACAGCCCGTACGCGTAAGGAGCGACGATGACCGCGCACCACACCGACCAGGACGCCGACAACGCCGGGAGCGCCGAGAACAGGGAGCTGCTCAGGCTCGCCCTGGAGGCCGCCCGCCGGGCCGGGGCGCTGCTGCGGGACGGGCGCCCGGACGACCTGGGCGTCGCCGCCACCAAGACGAGCTCCATCGACGTCGTCACCGAGATGGACATCGCCGCCGAGAAGCTGATCACCGGCTTCCTCTCCGAGCACCGCCCCGCCGACGGCTTCCTCGGCGAGGAGGGCGCCTCCAGCGAGGGCACCAGCGGCGTCCGCTGGGTCATCGACCCGCTCGACGGCACCGTCAACTACCTGTACGGACTGCCCACTTGGGCCGTCTCCATCGCCGCCGAGCGCGACGGCGTGCGGGTCGCGGGCGTGGTCGAGGCCCCGATGCGCGGCGAGACGTACCACGCGGTGCTCGGCGGCGGCGCGTTCCTCGGCGAGCGGCGGCTGCGCTGCCGCCCGGCCGCCCCGCTGGAGCAGTCCCTGCTCGGCACCGGCTTCGCCTACGTCCAGTCGGTCCGCGCCCACCAGGCGTCCGTCGTCCAGCGGCTGATCCCGAAGTTCCGGGACATCCGGCGCGGCGGCTCGGCCGCGATCGACCTGTGCGACGTGGCGGCCGGGCGGCTCGACGCGTACTACGAGCGCGGGCTGAACCCCTGGGACCTGGCGGCGGGCGACCTCATCGCGCGCGAGGCGGGCGCCCTGACCGGCGGGCGCGCGGGCGACCCGCCCTCCCGGGAGCTGACGATCGCGGCGACCCCGGAGCTCTTCGGCCCGCTCCAGACGCTCCTGGAGGAGCACGGCGCCTGGCACGACTAGGGCCTGTCCCCGGACAGCGGAGACCCCCGGCACCGTCCCGCGGTGCCGGGGGTCTCCCGCGGCGCGTCAGTGTGCCGCGGCCGCCACCTCGACGCCGTGTTCGGCGGCGAGGCGATGGAGATCGTCGAGCTCGGCCTGCTCGACCTCCGCGAGGAAGTCGTCGCCGTTCTCGCGAGCCCGCGTGAGGTCCGTCTCCGTGGCTTTGATGCGCTGCAGCAGTCCTGCGGTGAATGCGTCCATGGTGCGCCCCCTCGTCGTGGGTCGGTGGCGGTGGCACGGGGGTGTGCCGACGGGGTCACGATCACGGGCAACCCGTATGTGGCATGCCACATACAGGGCGTGATCGCGGGTGTGCAGTCGTCCTCCCCCGGCCCGGTGTACGAGAAACCTCAACTCGCGCGGCAATCCCCGCAATTCCCGGACGATCCGGGAAGCCGCAGGTCGGGCGGCGGCCGGGCGGTGGCACCGTCTTACCGCCGGTTTATGGCCGTAAGGGGCAGGATGGAAGCACACAGTCACTGCTTCAGTGCCCACAGAACCGCCCGTACGGGCTCAGGAACGCCCGCGCGGGGCCCACAGGCGCCCACGGGGCACCACCGGCCCGTCAGGGCTCACAGGAAGGAAATGCGCCGTGCGCGTACTCGTCGTCGAGGACGAGCAGCTGCTCGCCGATGCGGTGGCCACCGGACTGCGCCGGGAGGCGATGGCCGTCGACGTCGTGTACGACGGCGCGGCCGCCCTGGAGCGCATCGGGGTCAATGACTACGACGTGGTCGTGCTCGACCGGGACCTCCCGCTGGTGCACGGCGACGACGTCTGCCGCAAGATCGTCGAGCTGGGGATGCCCACCCGGGTCCTGATGCTGACCGCCTCCGGCGACGTCAGCGACCGGGTGGAGGGCCTGGAGATCGGCGCCGACGACTATCTGCCCAAGCCGTTCGCCTTCAGCGAGCTGACCGCCCGGGTGCGGGCCCTGGGCCGGCGCACCACGGTGCCGCTGCCGCCCATCCTGGAGCGCGCGGGCATCAAGCTCGACCCCAACCGGCGCGAGATCTTCCGCGACGGCAGGGAGATCCAGCTGGCGCCGAAGGAGTTCGCGGTCCTGGAGGTGCTGATGCGCAGCGAGGGCGCGGTCGTCTCGGCCGAGCAGCTCCTGGAGAAGGCCTGGGACGAGAACACGGACCCGTTCACCAACGTGGTCCGCGTGACGGTCATGACGCTGCGCCGCAAGCTCGGCGAGCCGCCCGTCATCGTCACCGTGCCCGGCTCGGGATACCGGATCTGACCGCGATGGCCACGACCCCGGCGCCACCGGCGGCGCCACCGAAGCCCACCTGGGACCCCCGGGGGGCCGAGCCACCGTTCCCCTGGGTGCGCCCGACCATCCGCATAAGGCTGACCCTGCTCTACGGCGGCATGTTCATGATCGCGGGCATCCTGTTGCTCTCGATCATCTACCTGCTGGCGGCGACGGCCCTGCACTCGGGCAACGCCCCCTTCAAGATCCTCAGCGGGCAGAACGTGACGGTGTCCAGCGGCAGCTGCCAGGTCCCGGCCACGGGCAACGCCCAGGAGTTCAACGACGCGATCAGCCGGTGCATGGCCCAGCAGCGCCAGCACGCCCTGGACAGCCTGCTGACCCGCTCGCTGATGGCGCTGGTCGGCCTGAGCGTCATCGCCTTCGCCTTCGGCTACGCGATGGCGGGCCGCGTCCTGTCGCCGCTGGGCCGGATCACCCGCACCGCCCGCCGGGTGGCCGGGACCGACCTGACCCGGCGGATCGAGCTGGACGGCCCGGACGACGAGCTCAAGGAGCTCGCGGACACCTTCGACGACATGCTGGACCGCCTGGAGCGGGCCTTCACCGCCCAGCAGCGGTTCGTCGCCAACGCCTCGCACGAGCTGAGGACCCCGCTGGCGATCAACCGCACGCTCCTGGAGGTCCACCTCTCCGATCCCGGGGCACCCGTGGAGCTCCATCAGCTGGGCAAGACGCTGCTCGCCACCAACGAGCGCAGCGAGCAGCTGGTCGAGGGCCTGCTGCTGCTCGCCCGGAGCGAGAACGAGATCGTCGACCGCAAGCCGGTCGACCTGGCCGAGGTCGCCTCCCGCGCCATCGACCAGGCCCGCGGCGAGGCCCAGGCCAAGAGCGTGGAGATCCGCGGCGAGCGGGCGCTCGCGGTGGTCCAGGGCAACGGCGTGCTGCTCGAGCGGATCGCCCTGAACCTGGTGCAGAACGCCGTGCGCTACAACGTGCCGCAGGACGGCTGGGTCTCGGTGACCACCGAGCTCAAGGACGGCCACGCGGTCCTGGTGGTCTCGAACACGGGGCCGGTGGTTCCCGCGTACGAGATCGACAACCTCTTCGAGCCGTTCCGGCGGCTGCGGACCGAGCGGACCGGCAGCGACAAGGGCGTCGGCCTCGGCCTGTCCATCGCCCGATCCGTCGCGCGGGCCCACGGAGGCCGTATCATCGCGGAGCCTCGTGAGGGAGGCGGCCTCGTGATGCGTGTCACCCTGCCCGTCTGAGATGCTTTTCGATGCCGTCGAGAAGTTCGCTTTGAGCGGAATTTTCGGGACCTGTTCCGAAGATATCCGTGTGTGATCAATCACAGGGGCAAAATTCCGGCCATCTACTCTCCGTGATCAAGGCTTCCCCCGGAAAACCGGGAAAAGTCCGGGTTTCCGGGGGGTGAGATCACGGGAAGTACACGGGGTGACGCCCGTGAAGTGCGACATTCGGACCGTGTACGGTCCCGATCGCCATCCAAGACGATCACTCTTGAGGAGTGCGGCTGGGTGTCGATTGAGTAACAGACCTTGATGTGAGGCAAAATCTCCGCCTCGGGTCGGGCACAAGTCCGGCCTCTCACGCGTTACGTGCGCTGGAGACACCGCAACCACCCAGAGGGGGAGAGCGACATGGCAACGGACTACGACACCCCACGCAAGACCGATGACGACGTCGATTCCGACAGTCTTGAAGAACTGAAGGCCCGGCGGAACGACAAGTCCGCCTCGGCCGTCGACGTCGACGACTTCGAGGCCGCGGAGGGCATGGAACTGCCCGGCGCGGACCTTTCCAACGAGGAACTCGCCGTCCGGGTCCTGCCCAAGCAGGCCGACGAGTTCACCTGCATGAGCTGCTTCCTCGTGCACCACCGCAGCCAGCTGGCCCGGGAGAAGAACGGCCAGCCGATCTGCCGCGACTGCGACTGATCAGGCACGCCCGTGAAAGGCGGTGAAGGCGCCGAACCGCCCCGGAAGCGACCGTTCCGGCGAAAGGGTGCCTCGGGTACGCCCGAGGTGTCACAGGGCGGCACAGGCCCGGCAGAGGGCGTCCAGGCGCCCGCCGAGCCCTCCGCCCTCCCCGCGGTGAGCTCTGCCGCTCGTGCGCATGAGGACGAGCGGGGCCGGCCGGCCTCGCTCGAAGCAGTACTGGACGACCAGGCGGGGCCCGCGGCCGGGGCCCGACGCCTGGACGCCCTGCGCCGGGCCGCCGCCACCAAGGGCGTCCCCGCGCTCAAGAAGGGCGTCCGCTGGAGCGGCGCGAGTGCCAGGGCCGGAATCGGGCACCTCGCCGACCGCGTCATCGACATCGCCCCGCGCATTCCGGTCCGCGACCTGGCGACCCTGCGCGGGCAATTCCCGGGCCTGGGCCGGGAGGAAATCGCCGACAAACTGATCGCGGGCGCCGCGAACGCCACGTCCACGGTGGGCGCGGGCATCGGCGCCGCCGCGATGCTTCCCGTCCCGCCGGCCATGCCGGCCGAGCTGGCCGCCGAGATCACCGGCGTCGCCGCCATCGAACTGAAGCTCATCGCCGAGCTCCACGAGGTCTACGGGATGCGCCCGCCCGGCAATCTGAAAGAGCGCTCCATGGCGTATCTGACGTCCTGGACCGAGGAGCGCGGCGTCCAGGTGACCAGACCGGCGACCATCAATGCCGCGCTCGGCGGCCAGATGAAGCGCGAACTGCGCCAGCAGATCATGAAGCGCATGGTCCGCAATCTGCCGAACCTGACGCCGTTCATGGTCGGGGCGGCGGTGGGCGCGGTGATGAACCGGCGCGATACGAAGAAGGTCGCGGCGCATGTCCGCGACGATCTGCGCAAGCGGCAGGTGCCGTGGGACGCGCTGGCCTCGCTCCCGGCCCTGGAGCAGCCCGCCGATCCTCTGCGGCCCGGGGAGATCCCGAAGGAGCTCGGCCGTTAGGCCGTGGGCGCGGGGCTCTGCCCCGGACCCCGCTCCTCAGACGCCGGAGGGGCTGTCTTCGCCAGTGCCGCCTTGAGGGCCTGCGGGTCCCGCGTCGACAGATAGACGTACGGGGTCGGGTCCTGCGGGTCCGTGATCTCCACCCGCACCGCCGTCGGAATGTAGCTGCGCAGCAGCATGAACGCGCGCGGGTCGGCCTTGTGGAGGCGCCAGGCCCTGGCCTCCTCCGCGTCCAGCACCTCGGGCTCGCCGAGCGCGGTCACCGGGATCCGGGCGTCGCCCGCCACCAGCGTGCCCGCCACCACCCGGATCCGTACCGACCCGTACGAACTCACCACCACCGCGGCCGCGGCCGTCCCGCCGATCAGGCCCGCGAGCAGCGGCAGGCCGCCCAGCGGCAGCAGCATCAGCGCGCACGCCACCCCGACCAGGGCGGCGATCAGCCACCACGAGCGGGGGGTGGTGAGGCGTTCGGTGTACTGAGGGGCGTTCGGCTGCATGACAGCAAGCTTGGCACGGCGCGACCGGCGCCCGGGACCGCGGGTAAGGTCAGCGGCTGTGACTGCTAGATCTGCGTCCCTGACGCCCCCGGCCGACGCCAAGCCGCCGGTCCGGCACCCCGACGCGCCCGCCCCGGGCGAGCTGCTCGGCGCGCACTACGAGCACTGCTTCGGCTGCGGCGGCGGACAGCCCCACGGACTGCACCTGGAGGCGCGGGCCGGCGCGGGCGTGACCGTCACCGCCGAGTTCACCGTGCGCCCCGCGCACCAGGGCGCGCCCGGTCTCGCGCACGGCGGGGTGCTCGCCACCGCGCTCGACGAGACGCTCGGCTCGCTGAACTGGCTGCTGCAGACGATCGCGGTGACCGGCCGGCTGGAGACCGACTTCGTGCGGCCCGTGCCGGTGGACACCGTGCTGTTCCTGGAGGCCGAGGTCACCGCCGTCGACGGCCGGAAGATCTACTCCACGGCGACCGGGCGGATAGGCGGCCCCGGCGGGCCGGTGGCGGTCCGGGCCGACGCCCTCTTCATCGAGGTGAAGGTCGACCACTTCATCGAGAACGGCCGTCCGCAGGAGATCCAGGCCGTCATGTCCGACCCCGACCAGGTCAGGCGCGCCCGCGCCTTCGAGGTGAACCCGTGACCCGTAACCCCGTAGACGTCCTCATCCGCCGAGTCGACCCGGAAGTGCCGATTCCGGCGTACGGGCACCCCGGCGACGCGGGGGCCGACCTCGTCACCACCGAGGCCGCCGAGCTCGCTCCGGGGGAGCGGGCCGTCCTGCCGACCGGGGTGAGTATCGCCCTGCCCGACGGGTACGCGGCCTTCGTGCATCCGCGGTCCGGCCTGGCCGCACGCTGCGGTGTCGCCCTGGTGAATGCCCCGGGGACGGTGGATGCCGGGTACCGTGGGGAAATCAAGGTGATCGTGGTCAATCTCGACCCGCGCGAGACCGTGCGGTTCGAGCGATTCGACCGGATTGCCCAACTTGTCGTCCAGCAGGTCGAGAAGGTGCGCTTCCACGAGGTGGCGGAGCTTCCCGGCTCGGCGCGGGCCGAGGGGGGCTTCGGTTCCACCGGCGGCCATGCCGCCGTGGACGGCACTACGGGTGGGAATCGATACGCTTCGGTCGTATCCGACCGGGAAGGACAGTGACGTGTTCGGACGTCGCAAGAAGAGCGGATCCGCCGAAGACACGGCGGGCGAGGCCGAGCAGGTCGTCGACGGCATCGATGCCGAAGATACCGACTACGCCGATGACACCGCCGACACGGACGCGCCGCGCAGGGTGAACCTGCCGCCGGCGCCCCGGCCGGACGGTCCGTGGGACATCTCCGAGGTCTCCGAGGCCGGCGAGGGCCGGGTCGACCTGGGCGGCCTGTTCGTCCCCGGGGTCGAGGGCATGGAGCTGCGGGTCGAGGTCGCGGGCGACGCCATCGTCGCGGCGACCGTCGTGCTGCGCGACAGCGCCGTACAGCTGCAGGCCTTCGCGGCCCCCAAGAACGAGGGGATCTGGGGCGAGGTCCGCGAGGAGATCGCCTCCGGCATCACCCAGCAGGGCGGCATCATCGACGAGGTCGAGGGTCCGCTCGGCTGGGAGCTGCGGGCCCAGGTGCCCGTCCAGCTCCCGGACGGTACGAACGGGGTGCAGCTGGTCCGCTTCGTGGGCGTGGACGGGCCGCGCTGGTTCCTGCGCGGTGTGATCTCCGGCCAGGGCGCGGTGCAGCCGCAGGCCGCGGGGCTCCTCGAGCAGATCTTCCAGGACACGGTCGTGGTGCGCGGCGAGGGCCCGATGGCCCCGCGCGACCCGATCGTCCTGAAGCTGCCGGACGACGCGCAGATGATGCCCGACGGCGTCCAGCAGGAGGAGCAGGAGGGCTCGCGCTTCTCCGGCGGCATGGGCCAGCTCCAGCGCGGCCCGGAGATCACCGAGGTGCGCTGACCGTTTCCGGTCCTTCGGCGGGCCGTACCCCTTCGCGGGGTGCGGCCCGCCGGCGTTCGCGGGCATTGCCCGGACGGGTGCCTGCTGCACATACTGGCGCGGCCGGGAACAGACGTACGGGGGAGTGGGCATGAGCGAGAGCACCAGCGGGCGCGGCACGGCCGTCGCCGAGCAGCCGGGCACCGGGCCGATGGTCCGCGTCGAGGACCTGCGCCGTTCGTACGGCGAGGGCGCCGCCGCCGTCCACGCGCTGCGCGGGGTGTCCTTCGAGGTGCCGCGCGGCGAGCTCGTCGCCCTCAAGGGGCGCTCCGGATCGGGCAAGACGACGCTGCTCAACCTGGTCGGCGGGCTCGACCGGCCCGACGGCGGCCGGATCACCGTCGACTCCACCGACCTGGCGGACCTCGGCGAGGAGGGGCTGCTCGCGCTGCGCCGGGACCGGATCGGCTTCATCTTCCAGTCCTTCGGACTGATCCCGATCCTGTCGGCCGCCGAGAACGTCGGCGTCCCGATGCGGCTGCGCAAGGCCGACCCGCGCGAGCGCGACGCGCGCGTGGAGCTGCTGCTCGCCCTGGTCGGGCTCGGCGACCACGCCCAGCAGCGCCCCGGCGAGCTCTCCGGCGGCCAGCAGCAGCGGGTCGCCATCGCCCGCGCGCTCGCCAACCGGCCCGCGCTCCTGATCGCCGACGAGCCCACCGGCCAGCTGGACGCCGAGACCGGGCTCGCGGTCATGGAGCTGCTGCGGGCGGTCGTGCGCAGCGAGGGCGTCACCGCCCTGGTCGCCACCCACGACACCCAGCTGCTCGGGCTCGCGGACCGCGTCCTGGAGCTCAGCGACGGGCGGATCATCGACCACGGCTGACCGCCCCGGGCCCCACCCCTCGTATCAGAATCGCGTCAATACGGCAGCTCAGCCGCACCCCCGGTCCGATTTGCCGGAATCGGGGGCCGTAAGGTCGGCAGCGCGTAGACGGCAGTTCTCTGAAAGACAATGGGGCCATGGCACGCGGCAAGCTTCGGATATACCTCGGTTCGGCACCGGGCGTCGGCAAGACCTACGCGATGCTGTCCGAGGGCCACCGGCGCGTGGAGCGCGGCACCGACTGCGTGGTGGCGTTCGTGGAGCACCACGGGCGCCCGCGCACCGAGGTGATGCTGCACGGCCTGGAGCAGATCCAGCGGCGCACGATCGAGTACCGCGGCTCCACCTTCACCGAGATGGACGTCGACGCGGTCCTGGAGCGCCGGCCCGCCGTCGCCCTGGTGGACGAGCTCGCCCACACCAATGTGCCCGGCTCGCGCAACACCAAGCGCTGGCAGGACGTCGAGGAGCTGCTCCAGGCGGGCATCGACGTGGTGTCGACGGTCAACATCCAGCACCTGGAGTCGCTGGGCGACGTCGTCGAGTCGATAACCGGCGTGCGCCAGCGCGAGACGGTGCCCGACGAGGTGGTGCGGCGGGCCGACCAGATCGAGCTCGTCGACATGTCGCCCCAGGCGCTGCGCCGCCGGATGGCGCACGGCAACATCTACAAGTCCGACAAGGTCGACGCGGCCCTGTCCAACTACTTCCGCCCCGGCAATCTGACCGCGCTGCGCGAGCTCGCGCTCCTGTGGGTCGCGGACCGGGTCGACGAGTACCTCCAGCAGTACCGGGGCGAGCACAACATCCGCTCCACCTGGCAGGCCCGGGAGCGGATCGTCGTCGGGCTGACCGGCGGGCCCGAGGGCCGCACCCTGATCCGGCGCGCGGCCCGGATGGCCGCCAAGGGCTCCGGCAGCGAGATCCTCGCGGTGTACGTGGCCCGCAGCGACGGGCTGACCTCCGCCTCGCCCAAGGAACTGGCCGTCCAGCGCACCCTGGTCGAAGACCTCGGCGGAACGTTTCACCACGTCATAGGCGACGACGTGCCCGCCTCCCTCCTGGAGTTCGCCACGGGCGTCAACGCCACCCAGATCGTCCTCGGCTCCAGCCGCCGCAAGACCTGGCAGTACGTCTTCGGGCCGGGCGTCGGCGCCACCGTGGCCCGCGAGTCCGGGCCCGACCTGGACGTCCACATCGTCACCCACGAGGAGGTCGCCAAGGGGCGCGGCCTCCCGGTGGCGCGCGGCGCCCGGCTCGGGCGGGCCCGCAGCATCTGGGGCTGGCTCTCGGGCGTGGCGGGACCGGCACTGCTCACGCTGCTGCTGACCAACGTCGACGCGGACCTCGGGCTCGCCAACGACATGCTGCTCTTCCTGACGCTCACCGTCGCGGCCGCGCTGCTCGGCGGGCTCCTGCCGGCGCTCGCCTCCGCCGCGTTCGGCTCGTTCCTGCTGAACTACTACTTCACCCCGCCCGTCCACCAGATCACCATCGCGGACCCCAAGAACATCCTCGCCATCGCGATCTTCTTCCTGGTGGCGGTGTCGGTGGCCTCCGTGGTCGACCTCGCGGCCCGGCGCACCCACCAGGCGGCCCGGCTGCGCGCCGAGTCCGAGATCCTCTCGTTCCTGGCCGGCAGCGTGCTGCGCGGCGAGACCACGCTCGACGCGCTCCTGGAGCGGGTCCGCGAGACCTTCGCCATGGAGTCCGTCGCCCTCCTGGAGCGGGCGGGCGACGTCGAGCCGTGGACCTGCGCGGGCAGCGTCGGCCCGCACCCCGTGGCCCGCCCCGAGGACGCCGACGTCGACATGCCGGTCGGCGACCACATGGCGCTGGCGCTGAGCGGCCGGGTGCTGCCCGCCGAGGACAGGCGGGTGCTCGGCGCCTTCGCCGCCCAGGCCGCCGTGGTCCTGGACCGACAGCGCCTGGTCGACGAGGCCGAGGAGTCCCGCAAGCTCGCCGAGGGCAACCGCATCCGCACCGCCCTGCTCGCCGCCGTCAGCCACGACCTGCGCACCCCGCTGGCCGCCATCAAGGCCGCCGTCACCTCGCTGCGCTCCGACGACGTCGACTGGTCCGAGGACGACGAGGCCGAGCTCCTGGCGGGCATCGAGGACGGCGCCGACCGGCTCGACCACCTCGTCGGCAACCTGCTCGACATGTCCCGCCTCAACACCGGCACGGTCCGGCCGATCATCCGCGAGATCGACCTCGACGAGGTGGTCCCGATGGCGCTCGGCGGCGTCCCCGAGGACAGCGTCGAGCTGGACATCCCCGAGAGCCTGCCGATGGTCGCCGTCGACTCCGGACTCCTGGAGCGGGCCGTCGCCAACATCGTCGAGAACGCCGTCAAGTACAGCCCCGACGCCGCGCCCGTCCTGGTGGCCGCCAGCGCGCTCGGCGACCGCGTGGAGGTCCGGGTGGCCGACCGCGGCCCCGGCGTCCCCGACGACAGCAAGGAACGGATCTTCGAGCCCTTCCAGCGGTACGGTGACGCTCCGCGCGGCGCCGGAGTGGGACTGGGGCTCGCGGTCGCCCGGGGATTCGTCGAGTCGATGGGCGGCACCCTCACCGCCGAGGACACCCCCGGCGGCGGCATGACCATGGTGCTCACCCTCAGGGCGGTGCCCGGCCCCGGCCCGGTCGTCGCCGACCTCTCCGCCCAGGTCACCTCGTGACCCTCGGCCCACGGCAGAAAGCAGGATCCGCATGACCCGGGTGCTCGTGGTGGACGACGAGCCACAGATCGTCCGCGCCCTCGTGATCAACCTCAAGGCGAGGAAGTACGAGGTGGACGCCGCCCCCGACGGGGCGACCGCCCTCCAGCTCGCGGCCGCCCGCCACCCCGACGTGGTCGTCCTGGACCTCGGCCTGCCCGACATGGACGGCGTCGAGGTGATCAAGGGGCTGCGCGGCTGGACCCGGGTGCCGATCCTGGTGCTCTCCGCCCGCCACACCTCCGACGAGAAGGTCGAGGCGCTGGACGCGGGCGCCGACGACTACGTCACCAAGCCGTTCGGCATGGACGAGCTGCTGGCCCGGCTGCGGGCGGCCGTGCGCCGCGCCGAGCCGGTCGGCGGCGAGGGCGCGGACGACGTGGTGACGGTGGAGACCGACGGCTTCACGGTCGACCTGGCCGCGAAGAAGGTCAACCGGGAGGGCCGGGACGTACGCCTCACGCCCACCGAGTGGCACCTCCTGGAGGTGCTGGTCCGCAACACCGGCCGACTGGTCAGCCAGAAGCAGCTCCTCCAGGAGGTCTGGGGCCCCTCCTACGGGACGGAGACGAACTACCTGCGCGTCTACATGGCGCAGCTGCGCCGCAAGCTGGAACTGGACCCGTCGCATCCGCGCCACTTCATCACCGAGCCGGGGATGGGGTACCGGTTCGAGCGGTGAGCGCGCTGTGTCCGCACGGTGAGCGGGCTGTGAGCGGCCCCGCAGCGGGGTGACCGCGGACACCTCCCGTGTCGGTGGGGGCCGGTACGCTTTCTGTATGAGTGCTGACCTTCGAACCGAGAAGCCCGCGGGACGCTTCCGCCGGATGCTCGACCGGCTGTCCACCTCGCAGGAGGATCTGCACTCCGCGGAACTGCAGGAGGACACGCAGGCCACGGGGTGCACCCGCATCTCCGACTGCGACGACCGCCAGATAGTCAAGGTGACTGGTACCTTGCGGACGGTCACCCTGCGCCCGAGGGCGGGCGTCCCGGCGCTGGAAGCCGAGCTCTTCGACGGGACCGCCCCGCTGGACGTGGTGTGGCTGGGACGGCGCTCGATCGTGGGCATAGAGCCGGGCCGCAAGCTGATCGCCTCGGGCCGGATCTCGATGAGCCACGGCCGGCGGGTGCTGTTCAACCCCAAATACGAACTCCGACCGCTCGGACAGGAGTAGCCGGTGACGTCAGTCGACAAGCCGACCACCACGACCGCCGCCAAGCACGCGCGCACCACCCCGGACGCCGACGCCAAAGCCGTCACCGAAGCCGCGCTCTTCGAGGCGTTCGGCGGGATCCGGGGCATGGTGGAGACGTGCCTGCCCGGCCTCCTCTTCGTCACGATCTTCACGGTCAACAAGGACCTGCACAGCTCGGCGATCGCGGCGATCGCGGTCTCGCTGCTGCTCGTGGTGGTCCGGCTGATCCGCAAGGACACCGTCAAGCACGCCTTCAGCGGCGTCTTCGGCGTGGCCTTCGGCGTGGTCTTCGCGATGATGACGGGCAACGCGAAGGACTTCTACCTGCCGGGCATGCTCTACACCCTGGGCCTGGCCGTCTCGTACCTGGTGACGACGCTCTTCGGGGTCCCGCTGATCGGGCTGATGCTGGGCCCGGTCTTCAAGGAGAACCTGTCCTGGCGCACCAGGAACCCCGGCCGCAAGAAGGCGTACGCGAAGGCGAGTTGGGCCTGGGGCCTGATCCTGCTCGCCAAGTGCGCGATCCTCTTCCCGCTCTACTGGTGGGCCAACACCTCCCAGCTCGGCTGGGTCCTGATCGCCCTGAAGATCCCGCCGTTCCTCCTCGCGGTCTGGCTGACCTGGATCTTCCTGGCCAAGGCGCCGCCGCCGATCGACGTGTTCGCGGAGATGGAAGCGGAAGAAGAGGCGGCGAAGGCCGCCCCGTAAGGGGCGCGGGGAACTGCGCGACCAGCCACAGACGGCCCGCAGAAAAAGTAGGCGCGGCCAAAGGGAAGGGGCCGGGAGTACGTAACGTACTCCCGGCCCCTTCCCTTTGTGTGAGGGAGCGTCAGCTCACGGCGTCGTCCCGCCGCACCGACAACAGATCCTCCAACTGCTCCTCCCGCGCCTGCGCGGCGACGAACAGCAGCTCGTCCCCCGCCTCCAGCGTCTCCTCCGCCTGCGGAGTCAGCACCCGGGTGCCCCGGATGATCGTGACCAGCGAGGTGTCCTCGGGCCAGGCCACGTCCCCGACCTGGGTGCCCGCCAGCGCCGACTCCGGCGGCAGCGTCAGCTCGACCAGGTTGGCGTCGCCGTGGCTGAAGCGCAGCAGCCGGACCAGGTCGCCGACGCTCACCGCCTCCTCGACCAGCGCCGACATCAGCCGCGGGGTGGAGACGGCCACGTCCACGCCCCACGACTCGTTGAACAGCCACTCGTTCTTCGGGTTGTTGACCCGGGCGACCACGCGCGGCACGCCGTACTCGGTCTTCGCGAGCAGCGAGACGACCAGGTTCACCTTGTCGTCGCCGGTGGCCGCGATGACCACGTTGCAGCGCTGCAGCGCCGCCTCGTCCAGCGAGGTGATCTCGCAGGCGTCGGCCAGCAGCCACTCCGCCTGCGGCACCCGCTCCACCGAGATGGCGGTGGGCGCCTTGTCCACGAGGAGCACCTCGTGACCGTTCTCAAGGAGCTCGCCCGCGATGGAACGACCCACCGCACCGGCCCCGGCAATCGCGACGCGCATCAGTGACCGCCCTCCTCGGGACCCTGGGCGAAGGCCGCCTCGACCTTCTCGACCTCGTCCGTACGCATCATCACGTGCACGAGGTCGCCTTCCTGCAGGACCGTCTGGGAGGTCGGCAGCACCGCTTCGCCCAGCCGGGTGAGGAACGCGACGCGCACGCCCGTCTCCTCCTGCAGCTTGCTGATCTTGTGGCCGATCCAGGCCGTGGAGGTGTGCACCTCCGCCAGCTGCAGCGCGCCGCTCGGGTCGCTCCACAGCGGCTCCGCGCCGGACGGCAGCAGCCGCCGCAGCATCTGGTCGGCGGTCCAGCGGACCGTGGCGACCGTCGGGATGCCGAGCCGCTGGTACACCTCGGCGCGACGCGGGTCGTAGATGCGGGCCGCGACGTTCTCGATCCCGAACATCTCGCGGGCCACCCGGGCCGCGATGATGTTGGAGTTGTCGCCGCTGGAGACCGCCGCGAACGCGCCGGCCTCCTCGATCCCCGCTTCACGCAGGGTGTCCTGGTCGAAGCCGACGCCGGTGACCCGGCGCCCGCTGAACCCCGAACCGAGCCTGCGGAAGGCCGTGGGGTCCTGGTCGATGACGGCGACCGTGTGCCCCTGCTGCTCCAAGGTCTGCGCGAGAGCGGCTCCCACTCGCCCGCAGCCCATGATGACGATGTGCACGTCCCCTCACATACTTCCTTGTCGGCGTTGCCCGGTGACGAGCTTATGCGGCTCGCGGCGGTCTGCACTCACCAGCGTCGGTACTTCCCCGGGCGCGGTCGGTGAGCCTGCCACGCCACGGTGCCCCGCCGCACACCCGTCGCGCAGGCTGAGACGCGGGAAACGGCCCCGGCGTTCACTCCCGCCGCGCGCCGGTCGCGCTCCGGGTCGTGGCCATGGTCACGGCCGTGCGGGCGGCTCTGTCGTACGGATGGGGGGTGGCGGGTGGGCCGTGTCAATCCGGAGCCCTTACTCTTCTCTGTTGTGTCCAAACTGACCGACGTGCCCAAACGGATCCTGATCGGCCGGGCGCTGCGCAGCGACAAGCTGGGAGAAACGCTCCTCCCCAAGCGCATCGCGCTCCCCGTCTTCGCGTCCGACCCGCTCTCGTCCGTTGCGTACGCGCCCGGAGAAGTCCTCCTGGTGCTCTCCGTGGCGGGTGTGTCGGCGTACCACTTCAGCCCCTGGATCGCGGTCGCGGTCGTGGTGCTGATGTTCACCGTGGTCGCCTCGTACCGGCAGAACGTGCACGCCTACCCCAGCGGCGGTGGTGACTACGAGGTCGCCACCACCAACCTGGGGCCCAAGGCCGGACTCACCGTCGCCAGCGCGCTCCTCGTCGACTACGTGCTGACCGTCGCCGTCTCGATCGCCTCCGGCATCGAGAACCTCGGCTCGGCCGTCCCGTTCGTCGTCGAGCACAAGGTGCTCTGCGCGGTCGTCGTGATCGTGCTGCTCACGCTGATGAACCTGCGCGGCGTGAAGGAGTCGGGCAAGCTCTTCGCCATCCCCACGTACGTCTTCGTGGGCGGCGTCTTCGTCATGATCGCCTGGGGTGCCTTCAAGGGCATGGTCCTCGACGACACGATGAAGGCCCCGACGGCCGACTACACGATCCACGCCGAGCACCAGGGCCTGGCGGGCTTCGCGCTCGTCTTCCTGCTGTTGCGCGCCTTCTCCTCCGGCTGTGCCGCGCTCACCGGCGTCGAGGCGATCAGCAACGGCGTCCCGGCCTTCCGCAAGCCCAAGTCCAAGAACGCGGCGACCACGCTGGCCCTGATGGGCGCCCTCGCGGTCACCATGTTCTGCGGCATCATCGCGCTGGCCATGGCCACCAAGGTGCGGATGGCCGAGAAGCCCGCCACCGACCTGCTCAGCAACGGCGTCCCGGTCGGCGACGGCTACGTCCAGAACCCGGTGATCTCGCAGGTCGCGGAGGCCGTCTTCGGCAAGGGCAGCTTCCTGTTCATCATCCTGGCGGCGGCCACCGCGCTGGTCCTGTTCCTGGCAGCGAACACCGCGTACAACGGCTTCCCGCTGCTCGGCTCGATCCTCGCGCAGGACCGCTACCTGCCGCGCCAGCTGCACACCCGCGGCGACCGCCTGGCGTTCTCCAACGGCATCGTGCTGCTGGCCGGGGCTGCGATCCTGCTCGTGGTGATATACGGCGCGGACTCGACCCGGCTGATCCAGCTCTACATCGTCGGCGTCTTCGTCTCGTTCACGCTGAGCCAGACCGGCATGGTCCGGCACTGGAACCGGCACCTGGCCGGCGAGCAGGACCCGGCCAAGCGCCGCCACATGGTCCGCTCCCGCGCGATCAACGCCTTCGGCGCCTTCTTCACCGGCCTCGTCCTGGTCGTCGTCCTCGCCACCAAGTTCACCCACGGCGCCTGGGTCGCCCTGATGGGCATGGTGATCTTCTACGGAACGATGACCGCGATCCGCAAGCACTACGACAAGGTGGCCGACGAGATCGCGGCGGCCGAGGAGCGCCCGGACGAGTACGTGCGCCCCTCCCGTGTGCACTCCGTGGTCCTGGTCTCCAAGCTCCACAAGCCCACCCTGCGCGCCCTCGCCTACGCCAAGCTGCTGCACGCCAACCAGCTGGAGGCGATCAGCGTCAGCGTGGACGCGGCCGAGACCAAGGCGCTCAAGGACGAGTGGGAGCGGCGCGGCATCGACGTACCGCTGAAGATCATCGACTCGCCGTACCGCGAGATCACCCGCCCGGTCATCGAGTACGTCAAGGGCCTGCGCCGCGAGAGCCCGCGCGACGCGGTGAGCGTGTACATCCCCGAGTACGTGGTGGGCCACTGGTACGAGCACCTGCTGCACAACCAGAGCGCCCTGCGCCTGAAGGGCCGCCTGCTCTTCACCCCGGGCGTGATGGTGACGTCCGTCCCCTACCAGCTCCAGTCCTCGGAGGCCGCGAAGAAGCGGGCCCGCAAGCGGCAGGAGTGGAACGCGCCGGGTTCGGTACGGCGGGGGCCGGTGGCACCGCAGCGGCCCAAGGAGCCGAGCGGCAAGGGGTGAGCGGCGGGGGCTCTGCGGGCGACGCGGTCGGCGTCGTCGGCGCGCGCACGTAGACTGGGGGGCTGCCGTCCGTACGAGGACGACAGCCCCCTTCCCCTTGGCACCTGGAGTCCTCCGTCATGCAGAACGAGCCTGAGTCCTCGTCTTCGCCCTCGTCCTCGCTGGTCGGGGAGGAGTACGAGGTCGAGGTCGGTCCCGTCGCGCACGGCGGCCACTGCATCGCCCGCACGGAGCAGGGCCGGGTCCTCTTCGTGCGGCACGCGCTGCCGGGCGAGAAGATCGTCGCGCGCGTGACAGAGGGCGACGAGGACTCCCGCTACCTGCGGGCGGACGCGGTGACGATTCTCTCCGCGTCCAAGGACCGCGTCGAGGCGCCCTGCCCGTTCGCGGGCCCCGGCAAGTGCGGCGGCTGCGACTGGCAGCACGCGAAGCCGGGCGCGCAGCGCCGCCTCAAGGGTGAGGTGATCGCCGAGCAGCTGCAGCGGCTCGCCGGGCTGACGCCCGAGGAGGCCGGCTGGGACGGCACGGTCATGCCCGCCGAGGGCGACAAGCTCCCCGCGGGCCAGGTCCCGCAGTGGCGCACCCGCGTCCAGTACGCCATCGACGAGGACGGCCGGGCGGGCCTGCGCAAGCACCGCTCGCACGACGTCCAGGTGATCGACCACTGCATGATCGCGGCGCCCGGCGTCAGCGAGCTGGGCATCGAGAAGCGCGAGTGGCCGCAGATGGAGTCGGTCGAGGCGATCGCCGCGACGGGCTCGCACGACCGCCAGGTGGTCCTGACCCCGCGCGCGGGCGGCCGCCTCCCGCTGGTGGAGCTCGACAAGCCGGTCTCGGTCCTGCGGGTCGAGGAGAAGGACGGCGGAGTCCACCGCGTCCACGGCCGCGCGTTCGTCCGCGAACGCTCCGACGAGCGTACGTACCGCGTCGGCATGGGCGGCTTCTGGCAGGTCCACCCGCAGGCGGCGGACACCCTGGTCAAGGCCGTGATGCAGGGCCTGATGCCGCGCAAGGGCGAGATGGCGCTCGACCTGTACTGCGGCGTGGGCATCTTCGCGGGCGCCCTCGCCGAGCGCCTCGGCGAGACCGGCGCGGTCCTGGGCATCGAGTCGGGCAAGCGCGCGGTGGAGGACGCCCGCCACAACCTGGCCGACTTCCCCCGCGTCCGGATCGAACAGGGCAAGGTCGAGCAGGTCCTGCCCCGCACGAAGATCACCGAAGCCGACCTGATCGTCCTCGACCCGCCGCGCGCGGGCGCGGGCAAGCAGACGGTCAAGTACCTCACGAGCCTCGGGGCCCGCCGCATCGCCTACGTCGCCTGCGACCCGGCGGCGCTGGCTCGAGATCTGGGGTATTTCCGGGAGGGCGGGTACAAGGTGCGGACGCTTCGGGCGTTTGATCTCTTTCCTATGACTCATCATGTGGAGTGTGTGGCTATTTTGGAGCCGGTGCGGGACGAGGACTGAGCTGCGTTCCCTGATGTGCGCTGTGCGCGTCAGGGGCATCCGGGCTGCGTGAGCGGGTCAGATGCTCCTGGCGCGTCTGGACCCGCCTGGGCCAGGCGTCGGTGTCAGTCTTGGCTGTCCGGCCGGTAGGGCGTTGCTCATCGTTTGCCGTTGCTGAATCGGATGTCCTGGTTCCAGGCATCGCTCCTGCCGTTCGCGCCTGCTTTGTAACTCTGGGACAGAGTGTTGAGGCTGCTGATCATCACCGTCTGCTCGTCGATGACCGAGATCTTCTGATGCGTGACGTTGACCGGCATCACGGTGTGGACGACTGCGCGGAGATCCGCGATGAGAAGACGGTCACCCGCACCCCACGACCGGCCGCTTCCCGCAAAAGGGGAAGGACGCCGCGCACGCGGTTCGCCACCCACGGCGCCCACAGCCACAAGGAAATGCGTGCCTTACGGATCTCGTCCTCTGCTGCCATGGATACCCAGCGGGCAGGTGTTCCCTCTCAGCTTCCGGGCGTGAACAGGGCTTCTGTCCCGCTCGTGGGTCCGAAGAACCGCGCCACCTCCGCGTCCCCCACCTCCTCCAACGTCCCCGGACTCCACCGAGGCTCCCGATCCTTGTCGATCACCTGGGCCCGGATCCCCTCGACCAGGTCCGGGGAGGTCAGGGACGCGCAGGAGATGCGGTACTCCTGGGTCAGGACCTCCTCCAGGGTGGGGAGTTCGCGGGCTCGGCGCATTGCCCGCAGGGTGACCTTCAGGGACGTAGGGGACTTCGTCAGGAGTGTTTCGGCTGTTTGTTTCGCCTCCTGGATGCCTGTGGCGAGTAGGCGGTCCACGATCTCCTCGACCGTGTCCGCCGCGTAGCAGTGGTCGATCCAGTCGCGGTGCGTGGTGAGTACGCCTGGTGGCGGGGGCCGGTGGGGGAGTGCTTCTCGTACGGGGGAAGTCGACAACTCCGTGAGCAGCTCCGGGAGTTCGGGCGACGGGACGTAGTGGTCCGCCAAGCCGCACAGGATCGCGTCCGCCGCGCCCACCGGAGCGCCCGTGAGGGCCAGGTGGGTGCCCAGTTCGCCGGGTGCTCGGCTGAGCAGATACGTACCGCCCACGTCCGGGACGAAGCCGATGCCCGTTTCGGGCATGGCGACCCGGGAGCGTTCGGTGACGATGCGTACATCGCCGTGGGCCGAGATTCCGACTCCGCCGCCCATGACGATGCCGTCCATCACGGCCACGTACGGCTTGCGCCAGCGCGCGATGCGGGCGTTGAGGCGGTACTCGTCCCGCCAGAAGTCCGCCGAGGCCGTGCCGCCCGTGCGGGCGTCCTGGTGGATCGCGCGGATGTCGCCGCCCGCGCAGAGTCCGCGTTCGCCGGCGCCGGTGAGGACGACCGTCTCCACGGCCGGGTCGTGCTCCCACGCCGTCAGCGCCTCGTCGATCCGGCGGACCATGGCGTGGGTCAGCGCGTTGAGCGCCCTCGGCCGGTTGAGGGTGAGGTGGGCGGCGCGGCCCCGGGTCGCGAGCAGGACGTGCTCGGCCTCGGCTCCGGCGGCGGTGGCGGGATCCATTTGCTGGCGGTTCCTTTCGGATCTTTGTTGTTCCTTGCAGATCCGGTCAGGTGATCTCCATGAATGATCTCTCCGAACATATAGTTGGACGTCCTAGTAAGTCCATCGCGTGAGTCGCCGCCCGTGCCCACCGCCCTCGCCCGCCCCTCCCGGGCCTAGAGTGCTCTCGTGCCGACGTACAGCATTGGCCAGGCAGCGGGGCTGCTCGGCGTGAGTTCCGAGACCGTTCGGCGGTGGGCCGATGCCGGGCGGCTGCGGATGGAGCGGGACGGCACGGGCAACCGGGTGATCGACGGGGTCGGGCTCGCGGCGTTCGCGCAGGAGCGGGCCGTCGGGGCGTACGAGGTTCCCGGCGGGGTGGCCACCTCGGTGCGGAACTCCTTCGTGGGGATCGTGACGGCCGTGACCGTCGACGACGTGGCCGCGCAGGTGGCCATCCAGTGCGGGCCGCACCGGGTGGTCTCGCTGGTGACGCGCGAGTCCGTCGAGGAGCTCGGCATCGAGGTCGGGGTGACCGTCACCGCCCGGGTCAAGTCGACTCATGTCCATGTCGACCTGGGGTGAGTCAATCTGGGGTGAGTCCATAGCGGGCGCGCCTGGTCAGCGGCACAGCAGCGCCGCCCGTAGGTCCAGTTTGTGGTCGAGGCGGGACAGGTCTCTGCCGGTGAGGACCTCCACGCGTTCGATGCGGTAGTGCACCGTGTTCACGTGCAGATGCAGCGCCTCGGCCGTACGCGCCCACGAGCAGTTGTGCGCCAGGAAGACCTCAAGTGTCTCCAGGAGCATGGCATGTGACGCACTGTCGGATTGTGTCAGCGGGCCGAGCGTGCGCGCGCAGTACGCGGCCCGCACCTCCGCCGGTACGCCCGCCAGCAGTGACTCCAGCGTCGACAGCTCCTCGACCGCCGTCACCCGGGCGGCACCCGGCGACGTGCTCCGGGCCGCCGCGAGCGCGTACCGCGCCTGCCCGAGAGCCGCCCCGAGCCCGGCCGCCGCGCAGGGGGCGCTCACTCCGGCGTGGAGCGCGCCCGTCTTCGGCTCGCACTCCGCCAACAGCGGCCATACGTCGCCGAGTTGGCGCCAGATGTCCTCCTGCTCCTCGACGATCGCCACCGCCTCTCCCCCCTCGGCCCCGCCCGTGCTCACGACGAACGTCGCCTGAGCCGCGTGGCTCAGCGCCTCCGTCAGCGCGTCGGCGGCGTCCGTCCGCCCCTCGGTGCCGCCGACCGTCGCGACCAGCACCCGGTACGAGCCCTCCGCCCGCAGCCCGCACGCGCGCAGCGCGCCCTCCACCGCCTTGGTGTCGGGGCCGAGACCCGTCACCCCCGCCCCCATCGCCGCGACCAGCGCGTCCGCGGCCTGCCGTCCCGCCGCCCGGCGGCGGTCGTGGTCGTGCCGGGACTGGGCTACGACCTCGGCTATCTCGTGGAGCACGCACGGCGGAACCTCCGCCCCGGCCGGCAGGTGCAGATGCCAGGCGTCGTACGTGCCGCTCTCCGCCTGGATCCGCAGCGTCGTCCCCGTCGCGCCGCGCAGGCTCAGTGCGGCGCGGTCCGCGGGGAGCGCCGGTGCCGAAGGGGTGCGGGCCACCGTACGGCCGCTGCTGGTCAGCAGATAGCAGGGCGGGCCGCCGAGCGGGGCGAGCGCGCGGTCGAGCAGTTCGCCGGGGTCTGCGCCTCGGTCCAGGAGTCGGCTGAGCTCGGTGCGTACGTTCTCCGGCAGCGCGTAGTGCGGCGCCTGGAGGCGGCTGAGGTCGCCCCACTGGCGCAGGTACACCGCCTCGGTGATCGCGCGGAAACTCGTCCGCGCGGGCACGGCGAGCAGCGGCACCCGGTGCTCGCGGCAGGAGTCGATCAGCTCGCCGGGGACCGTGCCGTGGGTCTCCTCGCCCGCCAGGAGCGCGGTCGCCCCCGACGTACGCAGTGCCGAGACGAAACGGTCGGTCTTCGCGCGGGCATCGCCCGGGTTCCACCACACCAGGCCGCTCAGCACGACCTCGCCCTCCTGGAGGAAGCGCGCCGGGTCCTCCAGATCGGTCGCGGTCACGCCGCTGATCTCGCGGCCTAGGAGCGACTCCTCGCCCCACAGGAGGGTGAGGTCCAGGCTGTCGAGCTGGAGGAGGTGTCCGACGTGCATGCTCTGGCTCCTTGCGCGGCTGCCGGGCGGGCAGATGCTCGGCTTCTCACATTCACTAGGTGAGTGCGAGTTGAGTCATCGTAAATGCCAGGCCGGTGAGGGGGAATGGTTCTTGGTTGATCCTCCAGATATCGGTCGCGCCGCTGGGATGTTTTCGGTGTGGCCCGCCGTGGGTCGGTCGGCCGTACGGGGGCGGGCGGCGTCGCCCGAAGCGGGCGGGGGCGGGTCGTGTGCGTCTGCGCCCGGATGGGCATATGCAAGAGCATGACGCGTAGTGGATTCCCAGTAGCCAGGCAGAACACCGCTGCCAGCTCGCAGGTGAGATCGCTCGCCCTGTACGGGGACGTGGCCCGCCCCGCCACGCTCACCGTCGCCGACCTTCGGGAGGGCTGGGAGCCGCGCCAGGCCGACGTCGTCTTCGACTGCGCCACCAGTGGCCCCCAGCGCCACCGCTTCGAGGGACCGCTGCTGCGCGACGTGGTCGCCGCCGCCGGTCCGGCCTTCGACGTCCGCCGCCGCAAGGACCGGTCCCGCTTCCTGCTGGCGGTCAGCGGGGGCGACGGCCACCATACGGTCCTGGCCTGGGCCGAGATCGACGCCGACTTCGGTGACAAACCGATCCTGCTCGCCACCCGCATGGACGGCCGCCAACTCGATGCCGAGGGCATTCAGTTGGTGGTCCCACCCGACCGGTGCGGGGCGCGCTACGTCAGCGCGATCACCAGCATCTGGGTCGGCGGCTTTCCCCCGGCGGCGGACGTGCCGTAGCCGCCAGGTCGCCAGGGCCTCGTGCTTGTCCGGCTGGCCAGACGGCGGCCACTCAGTACCGGGTGGCGGCCATTCAGTAGACGTCCCGCACGTACCGTTTCCCCGCCGTCAGCTGCTTCAGATACGCCGCCGCCGACTCCTCGTCCAGCCCCCCGTGCGCCATCGCGATGTCGCGCAGCGCCCGGTCGACGTCCTTGGCCATACGGGACGCGTCACCGCACACGTAGAAGTGCGCCCCGTCCTGGAGCCAGGACCACAGCAACGGGCCGTGCTCGCGCATACGGTCCTGTACGTACACCTTGGCGCGCTGGTCGCGGGAGAACGCCGTGTCCAGGCGCGCCAGGGTGCCCTCCGCGCTCAGTTTCGTCAGCTCGTCCTCGTAGTAGAAATCGGTGGCACGGTGCTGCTCCCCGAAGAACAGCCAGTTCGGGGCGTGATGGCTCAGCGCCCGGCGCTCGTAGAGGAATCCGATGAACGGGGCGACCCCGGTGCCGGGGCCGACCATCACCATCGGCGTCCCCGGGTCGGTGGGCGGCCGGAAGTGCCGGGTGCGCTGCACATACACCGGAAGCGGCGCGTCCGGCGGCGAGTCCGCGAGCAGGGCCGAGCACACGCCCGCCCGCGAGTGGCCGAGGCGGTTCTCGTACCGGACGACCGAGACTGTCACGGACACCTCGTGCGGGTCGGTCAGCGGGCTGGACGAAATCGAGTACAGCCGCGGCCGCAGTCCGCGCAGGACGCCCGCCCACTCGGGCGCGCTCGCGCGCACCCCGTGCTCGGCCACCACGTCCACCGCCTGGCGGCCCCAGGACCACTGCGCCAGCTGCCACTTGTTGTCGGGGCGCAGCAAGTCCTTCAGGCGGCGGTCATGGGTCCGCTCGGCGACGAACCTGAGCAGGTCGGGGCCGACCCGTGTGATGTCCAGGTGTTCGTGCAGCGCCGTACCGAACGGGACTTCGCCGACCCCGCGGATCTCGACGGGAGTGGTGGAGTCCAGGCCGGTGACGGCCAGCCACTCGGCCACCAGGTCCGGTGAGTTGACCGCGTGCACACCCAGCGCGTCCCCGGCCGCGTACGTGAGCGGGGTGTCGCTCGCGCGGGTGTCGAAGGTGAACCGCCGCACCTCTTTGCCCGACCCGGGGAGGCTGAGCAGCGAGTTCCCCGTCAGCCGGGCCGTGACGGCGGCGGCCCGGGAGCTGGGGAGGGGGGCGGAGGGGGTGGTAGGGACCCTGGCGGTCGGGGAACTGCCGGGGACGGTTGTGGTGTTGAGGACCGAGGGTGTTGCTGTACCCGGTGAACGGACGCCGTGCGCGGCGAGTTCCCGCCCGGCCGCGAATTCGCCGGGGAAGTTTCCGGGGGCCCCGGGGGTGGGCGCGGCGGGCGCGCCCAGGGACGTTTCTCCGGGGAGACCGGCGGGCTCGCCGGAAGCCGGGTTCCCGGCGGCCGACAGCTCGTCGAGCAGCGACAGCACCGCGTCGAGCCATTCCTGCGCCCGGTCCTCGAAGTCCGGTTCGCAGTCGGTGCGGGGGAGCAGCCGGACCGCCCCCAGCTCGGCCAGGCGCCGGTCCAGGCGGCGGCCGTGCCCGCAGAATTCGTCGTACGACGAGTCCCCGAACGCCAGGACCGCATAGCGGCGCCCTTCCAGTCGCGGGGCCTCGTCGTCGGCCAGGGCGTCCCAGAACGCGGCGCCGTTGTCGGGCGCTTCGCCGTCTCCGGTGGTGCTGGTGATCAGCAGCAGCTCGGCGTCGGTGGGCAGCGAGTCCGGAGCGGTGTCGTCCATGGGCACGAGCCGGATCCGGTGCCCGGCGGCGGCGAGCCGTTCGGCACCGGCCGCGGCGAGCTGCTCGGCGTTGCCGGTCTGCGAGGCCCACAGCACCAGCACGTCACGACCCCGGGGGGCCGGGGGCGGTGCGGCGGGCGCGGGGGCGGGCCGAGGGGTGGCCCGCGAGTACATCCCGGCCAGCACGCCGTTCACCCACAGCGCGTGCTCCTCGCTGAACGGCGCCGTCGGCGGCAGTACGGGGATGCCGGGCGCGCCCGACTCCAGCCCGGCCAGGAACCCGGCGAGGTACTGGCGTTCCCGCTCGGTGAGGACCGGCGGGGGCGAGCCGAGCCCGAACACGGCGGCGGGGGCGGCGCCTTGGCCCGCCGACAGGGGCGAGTCGGAGGCCGCGCGCTGGGCGGGGACGGAGTGGGGGAGGGGCGCGGGGGCGTCGAGGAGCGCGGTACCCGCAGTGAGCGCTCCCACAGCGCCGGATGCGCCGGGCACCACAGCCGCAGCGCCGCCCGCGACCAGGGTTCCCGTCGCCCCGGCCACACCTGCCGCCGCCCCGGCCGATCCGTTCGCGGCCGCCATCCCGCCCGCGACCGCCACCCCTGGCATGACGGGCCGCGCCACCTCGGCCGCGACCCTCGTCAGCGACACCGCGCAGACCTTGAACTCGGGCTGCAGCGAGATCGGGTCGACCGCGTCGCTGGTCACGTCGTTGATGCTCAGGTCCGCGCCGAACAGGTCGTTCCAGTGGAACGGCGCGAAGCAGCAGCCCGGCCGCACCCGGTCGGTCACCACGGCGGGCAGCACCGCCCGTCCGCGCCGGGAGGCGATCTCCACACCGTCGCCCTCGGCGATGCCGAGGCGTTCCGCGTCCTCGGGATGCACCTCCACGAACGGCGCCGGGTTGAGCTTGTTGAGCTTGGCCACCTTGCCCGTCTTGGTGAGCGTGTGCCACTGGTGCTGCAGCCGCCCGGTGTTGAGCACGAACGGGAAGTCGTCGTCGGGCATCTCGGCGGCCGGCAGGTGCGGCCGCGCGTGGAAGACGGCCCGCCCGCTCGCCGTCGGGAACACCGGACCGCCGCCGCCCTCGGCCACGTACCGGATCGGATTGCGGTCGGGCCCCTCGGCGGTCGGCGCGGGCCACTGCACGGGCGTGGCGCGCAGCCGCTCGTAGGTCACCCCACGCAGGTCGTAGCCGGTCTTCGGGTTCCAGGCGCGCTTGATCTCCTCGAAGACCTCCTCGGGGCCCGCGTAGGTGAACGCCTGCTCGTAGCCCATCGCGCACGCCACGCGCGCGATGATCTGCCAGTCGGGCAGCGCCTCGCCGGGCGCGTCGACGGCCTGCCGGGCGAGGGTGAGGTTGCGCTCGCTGTTGATGAGGACGCCCTCGGCCTCCGTCCACAGGGCGCCCGGCAGCACCACGTCCGCGTACGCGGTGGTCTCGGTCTCGGCGAACACGTCCTGGACGACGACGAACTCGGCCGCCCGCAGGCCCTCGACGACGGTGCGGCGGTTGGCGACCGAGGCCACCGGGTTGGTGCAGATCACCCAGCATGCCTTGATGTCACCGTCCGCCATCCGCCGGAACAGCTCGACGGTGCCGAGCCCCGCCCCGTCCGTGCGCAGCGTGCCCGGCTCCAGCCCCCACAGCGCCTCGGTGAAGGCCCGCTCCTCGTCCACGAGCACCGAGCGCTGGCCGGGCAGCCCGGGGCCCATGTAGCCCATCTCGCGGCCGCCCATGGCGTTCGGCTGGCCGGTGAGCGAGAACGGGCCGCTGCCGGGGCGGCAGATCGCGCCGGTCGCCAGATGCAGGTTGACCAGGGCGTTGGTGTTCCAGGTGCCGTGCGTGGACTGGTTGAGCCCCATGGTCCAGCAGCTCATCCACTCCCCGGCCGCGCCGATCCACCGCGCCGCCGTACGGATGTCGTCCTCGGGGATCCCGGTGGTCTGTGCGACGGAGGCGGGCGGGTAGTCGGCCAGGAACTCGCCCATCGCCTCCCAGCCCTCGGTGTGCTCGGCGATGAAGGCGGGGTCGGTGTGCCCGTTCTCCTGAAGGAGGTGCAGCAGGCCGTTGAGCAGCGCGAGATCCGTGCCCGGCTTGATCTGGAGGAACAGGTCGGCCTTGGCGGCGGTCGCGGTGCGGCGCGGGTCGACGACGATCAGCTTCGCCCCGGCCTTGACGCGCTCCATCATCCTCAGAAAGAGGATGGGATGGCAGTCGGCCATGTTCGAGCCGATGACCAGGAAGACGTCCGCCTTCTCGAAGTCCTGGTACGAGCCGGGCGGCCCGTCCGCGCCCAGCGACAGCTTGTAGCCGCTGCCCGCGCTGGCCATGCACAGCCGGGAGTTGGACTCGATCTGGTTGGTGCCGATGAAGCCCTTGGTCAGCTTGTTGGCCAGATACTGCGCCTCAAGGCTCATCTGACCGGACACGTACAACGCGACGGCGTCGGGCCCGTGCTCGTCGACGATCGCCCGCAGCCTGCCCGCCGTCTCGGCGATCATCGCGTCGACCCCGGCGGGCACCGGCTCCGCCCCGCGCTCACCCCGTACCAGCGCGGTGGACAGGCGTCCGGGAGCGGCCAGCATGTCGGCCGTCGTCGCGCCCTTGGTACACAGCCGGCCGGAGTTGGCTGGGTGTGACTTGTCACCGGAGGCTTTGAGCACCGTGCGCCGGCCGTCCGGCCCCATGGCGATGTCGAGGACCATCCCGCAGCCCACACCGCAGTACGAGCAGACCGTGCGCACCTGTTCGGTGGCGGCCCGCGTGGCCTGTGCGGTCAACGGGTGTCCCCTCTCGTCTCGACCGGGATACCTTGGGCTCCGACCGTACGAAATGCCCGTTACTTCGATGTCACGTGCGGCGATCACGAGTGGTTACGTCGGCCACACTAATCGCGCCCCGATGCTGTGAGCACCTGTGTGCGACTGCGGCACGCCTCCGATGTCGGACATCACCAGGCGGGCACGCCGGATGTGAGGGGCGGCCCGGGCCCGTGTCTGGGTAGGGTGGCGCTCGCAGCTGGTTCGCCCCGTCCGCCAGGCGGGAGGCGTCGTAAGAGGGAACCCGGTGGGAATCCGGGACTGCCCCGCAGCGGTGAGCGGGAACGACCGCCGTCATACGCACTGGGCCCGGCCGGGTCTGGGAAGCGACGGCCAGTAGGTGTCCGCCGGGAATCCGGCAGGCGTGCCCGCGAGTCCGAAGACCTGCCCGTTGCCCGTGCGCGACCGCGCGCGGAGACCTTGGTGACCTCGTGGGCGGGTCGGCGGGACGAGAGGTGGTTCGAGCGCGGGCACCGTTCCGCGCGGGCCGCCCTGTCCGTCATCCCTTCGCGCCCACGACCCGTACCAGGGTCGATTTCGGGACATTCTCGCGAAGGAGAGTTTCGTGACCAGCAAGTCCGCAGCCGCGGCAGGACGGGCCACCGTGTACGGCTACCCCCGCCAGGGCCCCGACCGGGAGCTCAAGAAGGCCGTCGAGGGCTACTGGAAGGGCCGCGTCGGCGCCGACGCCCTCCGTGACACCGCCCGTGACCTGCGCCGCGCCAACTGGCGCCGGCTCGCAGAGGCGGGCGTCGACGAAGTGCCGACCGGCGACTTCTCGTACTACGACCACGTCCTCGACACCAGCGTGATGGTGGGGGCGATCCCCGAGCGGCACCGCACCGCCGTCGAGACCGACACCCTGGACGGCTACTTCGCCATGGCCCGCGGCACCCAGGACGTGGCGCCGCTGGAGATGACCAAGTGGTTCGACACCAACTACCACTACCTGGTCCCCGAACTCGGCCCGGACACCGTCTTCACCGCCGACTCCGGCAAGCAGGTCGCCGAGCTCACCGAGGCGCTGGCGCTCGGCCTCGCGGCCCGGCCCGTCCTGGTCGGACCGGTCACCTACCTCCTGCTGGCCAAGCCCGCACCCGGCGTCGACGCCGACTTCCAGCCGCTGGCCCTGCTGGAGCGGCTGCTGCCGGTGTACGCCGAGGTGCTCGCCGATCTGCGGGCGGCCGGCGCACAGTGGGTGCAGCTCGACGAGCCCGCCCTCGTCCAGGACCGCAGCCCCGCCGAACTGGACGCCGCCGCCCGCGCCTACGGGGCGCTCGGCAGCCTCACCGACCGCCCCAAGCTGCTGGTCGCCTCCTACTTCGACCGCCTCGGCGAGGCCCTGCCGGTACTCGCCAAGGCGCCCGTGGAAGGCCTCGGCCTGGACTTCACGGGACCGGCCGCCGCCAACCTCGACGGCCTCGCCGCCGTCGGCGGGCTGCCGGGCAAGCGGCTGGTCGCGGGCGTCGTCGACGGCCGCAACATCTGGATCAACGACCACGAGAAGTCCCTCGCCACCCTGGGCACGCTCCTCGGCCTCGCCGACACGGTCGACGTGGCACCGTCCTGCTCGCTGCTGCACGTCCCGCTCGACGCGACGGCCGAACGCGACATCGACCCGCAGATCGCCCGCTGGCTCGCCTTCGCCCACCAGAAGACCGCCGAGACCGTGACGCTGGCCCGCGGTCTCACCGGCGGCACCGGCGCGATCGCCGCCGAACTCGCCGCCAACCGCGCCGACCTGGCCTCACGCGCGGGCTCCGCCCTCACCCACGACCCGGCGGTACGCGCGCGTACGTCGACGGTCACCGAGGCCGACGGCCGCCGCTCCCAGCCGTACGGCGAACGTGCCCCGGCCCAGCGTGCCCGCCTGGGGCTTCCGCTGCTGCCCACGACCACCATCGGCTCGTTCCCGCAGACCACCGAGGTGCGCACCGCCCGCGCCGACCTGCGCGCCGGACGCGTCGACACCGAGGGCTACGAGGAGCGCATCAAGGCCGAGATCCGCGAGGTGATCGCCTTCCAGGAGAAGGCGGGCATCGACGTCCTCGTCCACGGCGAGGCCGAACGCAACGACATGGTGCAGTACTTCGCCGAGCAGTTGACCGGCTACCTCGCCACGCAGCACGGCTGGGTCCAGTCGTACGGCACGCGCTATGTCCGTCCGCCGGTCCTGGCCGGCGACATCTCGCGGCCAAAGCCGATGACGGTGCGCTGGACCGCGTACGCCCAGTCGCTCACCGACCGCCCCGTCAAGGGCATGCTCACCGGGCCGGTCACCATGCTGGCCTGGTCGTTCGTCCGTGACGACCAGCCGCTCGCGGAGACCGCCCGCCAGGTGGCGCTCGCCCTGCGCGACGAGGTCGACGACCTGGAGACGGCGGGCACTTCGGTCATCCAGGTCGACGAGCCCGCCCTGCGCGAGACGCTGCCGCTGCGCGCGGCGGACCGCGCCGCCTATCTGGACTGGGCCACGGAATCGTTCCGCCTGACCACCGCGGGCGTACGTCCCGACACCCAGATCCACACCCACATGTGCTACGCCGAGTTCGGTGACATCCTCCAGGCCATCGACGACCTCGACGCGGACGTCATCAGCCTGGAGGCGGCCCGCTCGCACATGAGGGTGGCCGACGAGCTCGCCGCCGCCGGCTATCCGCGCGAGGTGGGACCCGGTGTCTACGACATCCACTCGCCGCGCGTACCGAGCGCCGAGGAGGCGGCCGCACTGCTGCGCAAGGGGCTCGCGGCCATCCCTCCGGAGCGGCTCTGGGTCAACCCGGACTGCGGGCTGAAGACCCGCGGCTGGACCGAGACGAGGCAGTCCCTGGAGAACCTCGTCGAGGCCGCCCGGACGGTCAGGACGCAGGTGCGGCAGGGGGCTTGACACAGCCGGGGTGTTCGGGCACGCGCGCGTGCCCGAACACCCCGGGACCCCTCCGGCTCGCTACACGTCGGCCATCTGCGGCATCTCGCCCTGCGTCGTCTGCAGGTCGATCACCGAGAACGACGCGCCCTGCGGGTCGCTGAGCGCCGCGAACCGGCCGAAGGGCGTGTCCATCGGCCCGAACCGCAGCACCCCGCCCCGCTTGGTGGCCTTCGCCACCGCGTCGTCGCAGTTGTCGACCGCGAAGTACACGTTCACGTACGACGGGACCTCCGGCGGGAACTCCTCCGTCATCTTCATGCGCCCCATGACCATCTCGTCACGCACGCTGAAGACCCGGAAGTCGGCCGCGTCGTCCTGCATCTGCTTGGCGCCGTACGGGAACACCGCGGGCAGGAACGCGTCGACCTTCTCCGGGTCGCGGGTGAAGAACTCGGCCCAGCAGAACGACCCGGGCACGCCCTTGGCCTCGAAGCCCTCGTGGCTGCCCGCCTGCCACACGCCGAAGACGGCGCCGCTGGGCTCGCGGGCGATCGCCATCGAGCCGAAGTCGCCGACCTGCATCGGCTCCATCAGCACCTCGCCGCCGTTGTCCTTGATCTTCTTCGCGGTGGCGGCGACATCCGGCGAGGCGAGGTAGAGGCACCAGGCCGACTGGCCCTCCTGGCCCGGCATCGGCGGCACGACGGCCGCCACCGCCTTGCCGTCCACATACGCCTGCGTGTAGTTGCCGTACTCCGACGACGCCTCGCCGAACGTCCAGCCCAGCACGTCACCGTAGAAGCTCTTCGCTCCCTCGACATCGGTGAACATCGCATCGGCCCAGCACGGAGTGCCCTCTGGTTCTGCGGCCATGACTGTGCTCTCTCCTGTGTGACAGACGGTCCGGCTTGCCACGCTAGCCAGCCCACCCCGACCCCGCGCGTCGAGCACTCCCACGCGCCGGGGCGCGGACGACCCGAGCGCGCGAAAGGGGTGACGCGCCGGGACGACGGGCACGTAATCGGGTACGGATCCTGGCGGGGCGGACGACTCGGGCGTAGCGTGACCCGGCGCTGGCGCGCACAGCGACTACAGGGGGCGTGTGACCTCATGGACAAGCCGGTCTGGCAGTTCTCGGACGACCGCGGGCAGATGGCGACGGCGAGCGGGGTACCCACCCGGGTGACCGCCTACATCCAGGCCGGAGCCACGCTCTGGGACCACGGAGTCGGCCCGGGAGCCGTCTTCGGCTCCTTCCACGACGGGGCCTCGCCCGACCGAGCCAAGGCCGGCGGGCTGCCCCTGGACCGCCTGCGCTACCTGGGCGCGGGTGCCGCACTCGACCTCGACGTGCTGCTCCAGGGCACACCCGACCTCGTGGTCGCCGTCAGCTACGGCGGCGGCCAGGTCTACGGCCTCGCCCCCGAGACGGCCAAACACCTGGAGGAACACGTTCCTGTGGTCGTCATCGACATCGGGCACTCGCACTCCCTGGCCGAGATCAGGGATCGCTTCACCGACCTCGCCCGCGCCCTCGGCGGCGACCGCCACCACGAGGACGCCACCCGCCTCCTCGACGCGGCACAGCGCCGCCTGCGCACCGTGACGGCCGCCACGCGCGCGTACGTAGACACGGACCCGCCCGCAGGACCCCGCGTCCTCGCCCTCTCGCCCGCCGGGACCGACCAGGTCCATGTGGCGCGCCCGGCCGCCTGGCCGGAACTGCGCGCACTGGCCGAGCACGGCGTCCACCTGGTCGAGCCGCCCGCCGGAACCGGGGCGAACTGGACCACGCTCACCTGGGAGGAGGCGGCCGCCCTGCCCGCGGAGATCGTCTTGTCCGACGTACGGGTGAACGCCACCCCCGTCGAGCAGCTGCGCGCCGACCCGCACTGGCGGACGATCGAGGACCGCGCGCGCGTACTGCCGTGGAACCCGGAGACACCGTGCAGCGCCCGCGCCCACGCCCGGTTCTTCGCCCTGGTCGCCGACGCGATCGACTCCCGTACCGCACGTTAGTACGCCTCGGTCCGGACAACTTCACAGCTCAGAGCCGTGTCGGAGTTGGGCTGAACGGGTGAGCGGCGTCATCATGGCCGGATGCAGATACAGCACATGGGCGAGGTGGTCCGGTGAGCAGGTACGACGTCACCGATGAACAGTGGGAGGGGCTCGCCCAGGTCGTTCCGCTGCGCAGTCGCAACGAGTGGCCGTCGCGCGTCGACCACCGCACCATCCCCAACGAGTACGCGGCCGTCGAACAGCGCCGCTTCGTGGTCCTGCGCGTCCAGGTCTTCGCGGACGCGCGCGAGGTCGCCGAATACATGATGGCGCAGACCCCGGTCCTGCTCGATCTGACGGGCGCGGACACCGAAGTCGCCAAGCGCATACTCGACTTCAGCAGCGGAGTGGTCTTCGGCCTGGGCAGCGGAATGCACCGGGTCGACCGCAACGTCTTCCTCCTCGCCCCCGTCGGCACGGAAGTGGAGGGCATAGCCGAGGCGGTCGTCCCGCACGCGTAGGGCGGTCCCCGGCGCGGGGAACCGCTGCGCCGGGCCTCTCTCGTACGGGGAACCGTCCCTCATTCGTAGGAAGGTGATCGAGGCGTAACGGTTCGTCATGTTTCGTGCTCATACGGTTCCGTTCCATGAACGGAACCTGCGACCGGCCCACCGTCACCGAACTGCGGCTCTCCGCCTTCAAGTCGCACCGCGGCGCGGTCTTCCCGCTCGGCCCGCTCACCTTCCTGGCGGGACCGAGCGGCAGCGGCAAGTCCAGCGTCCTCCAGGCCTATGAGGCACTGGCCCGGCTCGGCTCCGGCGCCACCCTCGCCTCGGCGTTCCCCGACCCCGCCGGATGCGTACCGGAACGCGCCGAGGCCGACGCCCAGGGCCGACGCGGGTTCCGCATCGGCTGCACCGTCGACGGACCCGCCGGGCCCGTCCGGCTCGACCTCGCCGTCCAGGCCGAGCCGGAACTCCGCGTCGTCGGCGAACGTTTGACCAGTGACGGCGACACCCTCCTGTCCACCGCCCTGCGCGACCCCGGCCGCTCCACCGTGCAGGCCGCCTGGCACACCGCCGGCGCCGTCCCGGTCACCCGCGCCCCGCTCCCCGACGACCGGCTCGGCACCGCCCTGCTGCCGCTGCGCGTCGCCGGGAAGACCGAGGGCCAACTGCGCGTCCTCGCCGCCGCCGAGCAAGTCGTCGTCGCCCTGCGGTCCGTGTTCGCCTGCGACCCCCAGCCGCAGCGCATGCGCGAACCCGTCCCGCCCGGCCAGGGAAGACTGCGGCGAGGCTGCGACAACCTCGCCGAGATCCTCTCCCGCACCGCCGAGGAGTGCACCATCCGGCACGCCCGGCTGGTCACCGCGGCCCGCGCGGGCTGCGCCGGCCCGGTCACCGCGCTCGCCGCCGAAGAACTCGCCGACGGCACGTTACGAGCCGTCGTGGGCCGCGGCGAACGCACCCCCACACCCGTAGCCCGCCTGGGCGAAGGCGAACTGCGCTACCTCGCGCTCGCCCTGGTCCTGCTCACCGGCCCCGGCGTCCTCGCCGTCGACACCGTCGCCGAGATCCCGTCCGCACTGCAGACCCTCACCGTCCTCACCGACGGCTTCGACCGCGGCCTCGACCGGCGCCAGGCCCGCGAACTGTCCGCACTGGCCGCCGAGATGTGCCGACGCGGCCACATCCGCCTCACCGGCACCGTCACGGACGCCGGGTGCGCCCGAGGAGTCCAGGGAGCGGCAGTGGTAGACCTGGAGCCGTGACCCAACTCGACGTAGCGGGACTCCAGCGCCGACTGGCCGACTTCGCGGCCGCACGCCACTGGCAGCCCTTCCACACCCCCAAGAACCTCGTCTCCGCCCTCAGCGTCGAGGCCTCCGAACTCCTCGAGATCTTCCAGTGGCTGACCCCCGAGCAGTCCGACCGCGTCATGCACGACCCCGACCGCGCCCACCGGGTGACCGACGAAGTCGCCGATGTCCTCGCCTATCTCCTGCAGCTGTGCCAGGTCCTCGGCATCGACCCGCTCGCCGCGCTCTCCGCCAAGATCGACCGCAACGAGCTCCGCTTCCCCGTCCCTGCGGCCCCGCCCACCCCGCAGCCCCCCACCGATCCCGCCCCGCCACAGACCCGCCCCACCCCTGCACAAACCGGGCCCGCCCCTGTACGAAACCCCGAAGAAAGTCCAAACGGTCACTCTTCGGAGTGAGCGAGTTATTCAAAACCCCCTGCTCGTCCACAGATTTCCCAATTCCTCTGGCTTTCCTGGCCTCAGAAGCTCACTCTAGGTAGTGACGGGGAAACGGATCGTCGTATGAACGGGGGCGGCGCATGGACGCGGTACGGCTCATCGGAGTGAGCAGGTTAGCGCTCGCGGAAAGCACCGCGGCGCTGGAGATCGTCGCCGAGGCCTGGCAGGCACAAGCCCTCGCCCAGGCCATCGGAAGCCACCTGGCGGCCACCGGCCCGCCGGAGCTCAGGGGCGAAGCACGCGGCCTCAGCGAAACCGGCGGCCGAGGCTGCGGCGCCCTCGACCACCCCGGACTGCGCATCGGCGGCATCCGCGCCACCCAGCTCTCCGAAGTCACCGACGCCAGACAGACCCTGACCGGACTCGGCGGCCTGCTCGGCGACGTCGGCATGGCCCTCGTCGGCGTCGCCTGCGCCACCGACGAAGAAGGCCTCTACTGGCAGTGCATCGAAGCCATCGACGCCGCCGACGAGTCGAGCGACCGGGTCCGCGGAATGCTCCGCAGACTCACCGTCCGCGAGCAGGAAAGGCGCCCCGGCGCCCTGCGCGACTCGACGGCGGGGCCGTCATGACCGTACGAAACCCACCGCACTCACACGCCCGTGGAGCGGCCCTCCACCTGCCCATCGGCGTCCCGCCCCGGCGGCACCCGGTCGGCGGACGACTGCAGATCGGCGTCCAGCTGCGACAGATCCGCGTTGAGCGCCGCCATCAGCTCCTCCATCTGCTGCAGCAGCCCCTTCGGCGCACCTTTCTGCTCGGGCACGGACTGCCCGGCCGGCTCCTGCGGCACGGCCTGTTCCGGCACGGCTTCCTGGGACATGGCGGCCTCCTCGGCCCAAGCCCTCCCGCGCGGCTGCGGGGGTGGCAGTTCGACAGACGCGTCGGCAACGGCCGCCGGCGCGCGGGCCGGGCGGTCCGGCTCCGCCCGAGCCAACGACCACTCAGCGCGACAGTCACTGGTCAGAGCCCGCGCGGCCCGTCAGGTGGACGATTTTCACCCGACTGGGCAGCCATCGCGCACACCGCAAGGGCGGGGTTGACGACAGTTCGAAGGTGCAGGATGGATGCATGGATCTTCGAATCTTCACGGAGCCCCAGCAGGGCGCCGACTACGACACCCTCCTCGCCGTCGCGAAGGCCACCGAAGCCCTCGGCTTCGACGCCTTCTTCCGCTCCGACCACTACCTGCGTATGGGCTCCGCCGACGGCCTCCCGGGCCCCACCGACGCCTGGATCACCCTCGCCGGACTCGCCCGCGAGACCAGTCGCATCCGCCTCGGCACCCTGATGACCGCCGGGACCTTCCGCCTCCCCGGCGTCCTCGCCATCCAGGTCGCCCAGGTGGACCAGATGTCCGGCGGCCGCATCGAACTCGGCCTGGGCGCGGGCTGGTTCGAGGACGAGCACAAGGCGTACGGCATCCCCTTCCCGAAGGAGAAGTCCGCGCGACTCGAAGAACAACTGGCCATCGTCACCGGCCTCTGGGCCACCGAGACCGGCAAGACCTTCAACCACGACGGCACCTACTACCAGCTCACCGACTCGCCCGCGCTCCCCAAGCCCGCCCAGGCCAAGGTGCCGGTCCTGATCGGCGGCCACGGCGCGGTCCGCACCCCACGGCTGGCCGCGCGGTACGCCGACGAGTTCAACATCCCGTTCGCCTCCCTGGCCGACAGCGAGCGGCAGTTCGGCCGGGTGCGCGCCGCCGCCCAGAGCGCCGGACGCAGCCCAGACGACCTGGTGTACTCCAACGCCCTGGTCGTCTGTGTAGGAAAGAACGACGCCGAAGTGGCGCGCCGGGCGGCCGCCATCGGAAGGGAGGTCGAAGAGCTCAAGGCGAACGGACTGGCGGGCTCGCCCGCCGAAGTGGTGGAGAAGATCGGCATGTACGAGGCGATCGGTTCGTCCCGGATCTACCTCCAGGTCCTCGACCTGGACGACCTCGATCACCTCGAACTGATCTCCTCCCAGGTCCAGTCCCAGCTGAACGGGGCCTGACCGTGCGGCCCGCCCGTCCACTCGCCGACGCCCTGGCCGAACGGACTGTGGTCCTCGACGGCGGCCTCTCCAACCAACTGGAGGCCCAGGACTGCGACTTGAGCGACCCGCTCTGGTCGGCTCGACTGCTGGCAGACGACCCGAGCCAGATCGAGGCCGCACACGAGGCGTATGTACGGGCGGGCGCACAGGTACTGATCACGTCCAGCTACCAGGCGACGTACGAGGGCTTCGCCCACCGGGGAGTGCCCCGCCGCGAGGCGACGGCTCTACTCACCCGGAGCGTGGAGCTGGCCAGGAGGGCGGGGGCGGGGAGGGGGGTGGGGGGAGGGGGGTGGGAGCCCCCCAAGAACGCCGAAGTCTGGATCGCCGCCTCCATTGGCCCCTACGGCGCCTTCCTGGCCGACGGCAGCGAGTACCGGGGCGGGTATGGGCTCGCGGTGAAGGAGCTGGAGCGCTTCCACCGCCCCCGCGTAGAGACGCTGGCGGCGGCCGGGCCGGATGTGCTCGCGCTGGAAACCGTGCCCGACATCGACGAGGCCGAGGCGCTGCTGCGGGCGGTCGAGGGGTGCGGGGTACCGGTGTGGCTGTCGTACAGCGTGGAGGGGCTGCGGACCAGGGCGGGCCAGCCGCTGGAGGAGGCGTTCGCACTGGCGGAGGGGCTGGACCAGGTGATCGCCGTGGGCGTGAACTGCTGCACGCCCGCGGACGCGGACGACGCCGTGGGGCTCGCGGCGTCGGTCACGGGCAAGCCGGTGGTCGTCTACCCCAACAGCGGGGAGCGCTGGGACGCGGAGGCCCGGGGATGGCGGGGCGGCGCGACGTTCGACCCGTCTCGCGTGCGTGCCTGGCAGATGGCGGACGCCCGTCTGGTGGGTGGCTGCTGCCGAGTGGGGCCGGCCGAGATCGCACGGCTGGCGGGGTTCGTGGCGGAAGGGGCGTGAGGGGCGGGACGGGTTGCTGCGAGGGGCACGCGGAGCCGGGCGTGAGGGGAGGGAAGGCTGACGCCAAGTGGCGTGCCGAACCGGGCGGGACGGGCTGACGTGCACCACCCGGCTCGGCGCACCTCCCCCGGCCTCCCGGGAAAATGCCTGGTAGGAGCCGTAGAAATCGGATGATACTCGACGCGTGTTCCTGACAATCACCACGACCGGTACCCCTGAACGCCCCGCCACCGACCTCGGTTTTCTGCTGCACAAGCATCCCGGGAAGGCGCAGGCGTTCTCCACGTCGCACGGCACCGCGCACGTCCTCTACCCCGAGGCGACCGCCGAGCGCTGCACGGCCGCGCTGCTCCTGGAGGTGGATCCGGTCGCGCTGGTGCGGCGGGGCAAGGGCAAGGGCCGTGGCGGAGCCCCCGATTCCGCGCTGGCGCAGTACGTCAACGACCGCCCGTACGCGGCCTCGTCGCTGATGTCCGTCGCGCTGAGCACCGTCTTCAAGAGCGCCCTGCGCGGTGTGTGCAACGCGCTGCCGGAGCGGGCCGAGGCGCCGCTGCCGCTGCGGATCGAGGTGCCCGCGCTGCCCGCGCGCGGCGGCGCCGACCTCGTACACAAGCTGTTCGGGCCGCTGGGCTGGGCCTCGGTCTCGGCGGAGCCCGTCGCGCTGGACGAGGAGTTCCCGGAGTGGGGCGAGTCCTGTTACGTACGGCTCGTACTGGAAGGGGAGCTGCGGCTCGCGGACGCGCTGCGGCAGTTGTACGTACTGCTGCCGGTGCTCGACGACGCCAAGCACTACTGGGTCGCGCCCGACGAAGTCGACAAGTTGCTGCGTGCCGGTGACGGCTGGCTGGCCGACCACCCCGAGCAGAAGCTGATCACGAGCCGCTATTTGTCCCGGCGCTGGGGGCTGACCCGGCAGGCGATGGAGCGCCTCGAACTGGTACGGCTGGCTGAGGCCGACGACATCGCGGTCGAGGCCATCGACAACGCGGTGGACGAGACGACCGACACCGAGGACCGGCCCGTGCCGCTCGCCGTGCAGCGACGCGACGCCATTCTGGCGGCGCTGACCGCCGCCGGGGCGAGCCGGGTGCTCGACCTGGGCTGCGGCCAGGGCCAGTTGGTGCAGGAGCTGCTCAAGGACGTCCGGTTCACCGAGATCGTGGGCGTGGACGTCTCGATGCGCGCGCTGACGATCGCCGCGCGGCGGCTGCGCCTTGAGCGGATGGGTGAGCGGCAGGCCGGGCGGATCACGCTGATGCAGGGCTCGCTCGCGTACACGGACAAGCGGCTCAAGGGGTACGACGCGGCGGTGCTCAGCGAGGTGATCGAGCACCTCGACCTGCCGAGGCTGCCCGCCCTTGAGTACGCGGTGTTCGGCGCGGCGCGCCCGCGCACGGTGATCGTGACGACGCCGAACGTCGAGTACAACGTGCGCTGGGAGTCGCTCCCCGCCGGGCATGTGCGCCACGGCGACCACCGGTTCGAGTGGACGCGCGCGGAGTTCCGCGACTGGGCCGCTTCGGTGGCCGAACGGCACGGGTACGGCGTCGAGTTCGTGCCCGTGGGGCCGGACGACGCCGAGGTGGGTCCGCCCACCCAGATGGCTGTATTCGAGATGACCACGACCGCGAAGGAGGCGAACGCCGCATGAACGCCGAGAAGGACATGGACTCCAAGGACACCGCCTCCAAGGCCACCGACTCCGATGCCGGTACCAGCACCAGTGCGAGTGCCAGCACCGGTACCGGGACGCACACGGAGACCGGAACCGGGACAGGAGCCCGGACCGACACCGGATCGGGGACCGGAACCGACCCCGAGTCCCCCACCCCGTCCCGCAAGCGCGCGCTCCCCGTCCCCGACCTCTCCCTCGTGGTCCTCGTCGGCGCCACCGGATCGGGCAAGTCCACTTTCGCTCGTCGGCACTTCAAGCCCACCGAGGTCATCTCGTCCGACTTCTGCCGCGGCCTGGTGGCCGACGACGAGAACGACCAGAGCGCCAGCGGCGACGCGTTCGACGTGCTCCGCTACATCGCGGGCAAGCGGCTCGCGGCCGGGCGGCTCACCGTCGTCGACGCCACCAGCGTGCAGGTGGAGAGCCGCAGACAGCTGGTCCAGCTGGCCCGGGAGCACGATGTGCTGCCCGTGGCCATCGTCCTCGACCTGTCCGAAGACGTCTGCGCCGCCCGCAACGCGGCCCGGCCCGACCGCGCCGGCATGCCCCGTCAGGTCATCGCGCGGCACCGCCGTGAGCTGCGGCGTTCGCTGCGCGGCCTGGAGCGCGAAGGGTTCCGCAAGGTCCATGTCCTGCGCTCCGAGGCGGAGGTGGACAGCGTCGAGATCGCGATCGAGCGACGCTACAACGACCTCACCCACCTCACCGGCCCCTTCGACATCATCGGTGACATCCACGGCTGCCGCTCCGAGCTGGAGACCCTGCTGGCGAAGCTGGGCTACGTGGACGGGGCGCACCCGGAGGGCCGTACGGCGGTCTTCGTCGGTGACCTCGTGGACCGCGGCCCGGACAGCCCCGGTGTGTTGCGGCGAGTGATGAAAATGGTGACCGATGGTAACGCTCTGTGTGTTCCCGGGAACCATGAGAACAAGCTCGGACGTTATCTGGGTGGCAAGAAGGTCCAGCGCACCCATGGACTGGCGGAAACCATCGAGCAGTTGGACAGGGAGGACGATGGATTCAAGGAACAGGTGAAGGAGTTCATCGACGGGCTCGTCAGCCACTACGTGCTCGACGGCGGCAAGCTGGTCGTCTGTCACGCGGGTCTGCCCGAGAAGTACCACGGGCGTACGTCGGGGCGTGTTCGCTCGCACGCGCTGTACGGGGAGACGACCGGCGAGACCGACGAGTTCGGCCTGCCCTTGCGCTACCCGTGGGCCGAGGACTACCGGGGTCGCGCGGCGGTCGTCTACGGCCACACGCCCGTCCCGAACACGTCGTGGATCAACAACACCATCTGCCTGGACACGGGTGCGGTGTTCGGCGGAAAGATGACCGCGCTGCGCTGGCCGGAGCGCGAGCTCGTCGACGTGCCCGCCGAGAGGGTGTGGTACGAGCCGGTCCGTCCGCTGACCACCGAGGCGCCCGGTGGCCAGGACGGACGGCCGCTCGACCTCGCCGATGTGCACGGCCGCCGGGTCGTGGAGACCCGGCAGCTGGGCAATGTGGCGGTGCGCGAGGAGAACGCGGCGGCGGCGCTCGAAGTCATGAGCCGGTTCGCTGTCGACCCACGGCTGCTCGCGTATCTGCCGCCGACGATGGCACCGACGGCGACGTCACGGGAGGAGGGCTATCTGGAACATCCGGCGGAGGCGTTCACGCAGTACGCGGCGGACGGGGTCGCGCGGGTCGTGTGCGAGGAGAAGCACATGGGCTCGCGGGCGGTGGCCCTGGTGTGCCGTGACGCCGAGGCGGCGCGCGAGCGGTTCGGGGTGGAGGGGCCCACGGGCGCTCTGCACACCCGCACCGGTCGTCCGTTCTTCGACGACGCCGCCGTCACCGAGGAGGTCCTCGGGCGGCTGCGGGCGGCGGTGTCCGCGGCCGGGCTGTGGGACGTGCTCGGTACGGACTGGCTGTTGTTCGACGCCGAGCTGATGCCGTGGTCGCTGAAGGCCTCGGGGCTGCTGCGTTCGCAGTACGCCGCGGTGGGTGCCGCGTCGGGGGCGGTCTTCCCGGGCGCGCTCGGGGCTCTGGAGGCGGCTGCGGCGCGCGGTGTCGACGTGGACGGGCTGCTCGCGCGTCAGCGTGGGCGGGCGCGGGACGCGGAGGCATTCACGGACGCGTACCGGCGGTACTGCTGGACCACGGACGGCCTGGACGGGGTGCGGTTCGCGCCCTTCCAGATCCTGGCCGCCCAGGGCCGCAGCCTGGCCGCGGTGCCGCACGACGAGCAGCTGGCGTGGCTGGACCGGCTGGTGGAGCACGACCCGACGGGTCTGCTCCAGGTCACCCGGCGGCTGGTCGTCGACACCGGCGACGAGGCGTCGGTGCGGGCCGGAATCGACTGGTGGCTGGAGCTGACCGGCGCGGGCGGCGAGGGCATGGTCGTCAAGCCGCTCCAGGCGCTGGCCCGGGGCGGCAAGGGGCGCCTCGTGCAGCCCGGTATCAAGGTGCGCGGACGCGAGTACCTGCGGATCATCTACGGTCCGGAGTACGTGCGCTCCGAGAACCTGGAGCGGCTGCGGCAGCGCTCTTTGGGCCACAAGCGGTCGCTGGCGCTGCGGGAGTACGCGCTGGGTCTGGAGGCGCTGGACCGGCTGGCGGCGGGGGAGCCGCTGTGGCGTGTCCACGAGGCGGTCTTCGCGGTCCTGGCCCTGGAGTCGGAGCCGGTGGACCCCCGGCTGTGACGCCGTTGGGGGTGCGGCAGCACTGCCGCGCCCCCACGGGCCGGGGCTCAAGCCGCCGGTTCGCCGGGTGAGCGGGCTGCGGGCGGGACAGGATGGGGGCATGGGATTCCATGTCGACTCCGAGACCGGGCGGCTGCGCCGCGTCATCCTGCACCGGCCGGATCTGGAGCTGAAGCGGCTCACTCCGAGCAACAAGGACGCTCTCCTCTTCGACGACGTGCTCTGGGTGCGCCGGGCCCGTCAGGAGCACGACGGCTTCGCGGACGTGCTGCGCGACCGCGGGGTCGAGGTGCACCTCTTCGGTGATCTGCTGCGGGAGTCGCTGGCGATCCCGCAGGCGAGACGGCTCGTACTGGACCGGGTCTTCGACGAGAAGGAGTACGGGCCGCTGGCCACCGGGCATCTGCGCGAGGCTTTCGACGAGCTGTCCGCCGCCGAGCTCGCGGAGGCGCTGGTGGGCGGTATGACCAAGCGGGAGTTCCTGGAGCGCCACGCCGAGCCGGTGTCCGTCCGGTTCCACGCCCTGGACCTGGACGACTTCCTGCTGGGCCCGCTGCCCAACCACCTCTTCACCCGGGACACCTCCGCCTGGATCTACGACGGGGTGTCCATCAACGCGATGCGCTGGCCCGCCCGGCAGCGCGAGACGGTGCACTTCGAGGCGATCTACCGCCACCATCCGCTCTTCGTGGGTCCCGAGGCCGGGCGGTTCCACACCTGGTCGAAGGGGCAGAGCGACTATCCGTCGACCATCGAGGGCGGCGACGTGCTGGTGATCGGCAATGGCGCGGTGCTCATCGGGATGAGCGAGCGGACGACGCCGCAGGCCGTGGAGATGCTGGCGCGCGGGCTCTTCGCGGCCGGTTCCGCACGGACGATCGTGGCGTTGGACATGCCCAAGCGCAGGGCCTTCATGCACCTCGATACGGTGATGACGATGGTCGACGGAGAAACCTTCACTCAGTACGCCGGGCTCGGCATGCTCCGCTCGTACACGATCGAGCCGGGCGCCGGTGAGCAGGAGCTGAAGGTGACCGACCACGCCCCGGAGCACATGCACCGCGCCATAGCGGCGGCGCTCGGCCTGGACGGGATCCGGGTGCTGATGGCCACCCAGGACGTGCACTCGGCGGAGCGCGAGCAGTGGGACGACGGCTGCAACGTGCTGGCGGTCGAGCCGGGCGTGGTGGTGGCGTACGAGCGCAATGTCACCACCAACACGCATCTGCGCAAGCAGGGCATCGAGGTGATCGAGATTCCCGGCAGCGAGCTGGGGCGGGGGCGGGGCGGGCCGCGGTGCATGAGCTGTCCCGTGGAACGCGATGCCGTATAGTGATGCGTTCAATCGCATATACTTACAGTGTCCCCGCCTTCCGTCACCCAGGAGCAGTCACCATGGCGACAGACCTCGCAGGCCGCCACTTCCTCAAGGAGCTGGACTTCACCGCCGAGGAGTTCCGCGTCCTGGTGGACCTCGCCGCCGAACTCAAGGCCGCCAAGAAGGCGGGCGCCGAGGTCCAGCGGCTGCGCGGGCGGAACATCGCGCTGATCTTCGAGAAGCCGTCGACGCGTACGAGGTGCTCCTTCGAGGTGGCGGCCGCCGATCAGGGCGCCTCCACGACGTACATCGACCCGGCGGGCTCGCACATCGGCAAGAAGGAGTCGGCGCGGGACACCGCACGGGTGCTCGGGCGGATGTTCGACGCGATCCAGTTCCGCGGGGACGCGCAGGAGACGGTCGAGACCCTCGCCGCGCACGCGGGCGTGCCGGTCTACAACGGCCTCACCGACGCCTGGCACCCCACCCAGATGCTCGCCGACGTCCTCACCATGACCGAGTACACCGACAAGCCCCTGGAGCGCATCGCTTTCGCCTATCTGGGTGACGCCCGGTACAACATGGGCAACTCCTACCTGTTCACGGGCGCGCTGCTCGGCATGGACGTGCGGATCGTGGCGCCCAAGGCGTACTGGCCGGCCGAGGATGTCGTCGCCCTCGCCGAAAGGGCCGCCGAGCGGAGCGGCGCCCGGATCACCCTCACCGAGGACATCGCCGAAGGCGTGGCGGGCGCGGACTTCGTCGCCACCGACGTCTGGGTGTCGATGGGCGAGCCCAAGGAGATCTGGGCCGAGCGGATCAAGGCGCTGGCGCCCTACGCCGTGACCATGGACGTCCTGCGCGCCACCGGCAACGCGGACGTCAAGTTCCTGCACTGCCTGCCCGCCTTCCACGACCTCGGTACGGCGGTCGCCCGCGAGATCCACGAGCAGTACGGCCTGGCCGAGCTGGAAGTGACCGACGAGGTCTTCGAATCCGCGCACTCGGTGGTCTTCGACGAGGCGGAGAACCGCCTGCACACCATCAAGGCGGTCATGGTCGCGACGCTTACGGGAACTCCGGCAGGGGCGGACGCGCCGGTAGCGTGAACCACACGGCCTTGCCGTGCGCGGTCGGGCGGTGACCGCAGGCCGAGCTCAGGGTGCGGATCAGCAGCAGACCCCGGCCGTGCTCCTGCCACGGGTCGGGCTCGTCGTCCGGTTCCGGGGTGCCGAGGTCGCCCGGCGGCAGCGGGGAGCGGTCGTGGACCTCGACCTGGCAGCCCGAGTCCAGCAGCTCCACGACCAGCTCGATGGGCTGGTCGGCGGCGGTGTGCTCGACGGCGTTGGCCACCAGCTCGGCGGTGAGCAGCTCGGCGGTGTCGCTGTCGGCGGGGGCGTCGATGTCCGCCAGTGCGGTACGGATCAAGGCGCGGGCGATGGGCACGGCGGCGTTGGTGTGGGGGAGCGGGATACGCCAGGAGGTCGGGGTGCCGGCCGGTTCGCGGGCGGCACCGGAGGGGTCGGGCACGGCGGGGGTTTCCGTTCGGTCGCGTGAAGCGTCCGGGGCGCGGGGGGTGCGCGGGGCGCTGCTACTCCCTTCAACTTTACGAACCGGGGCAAGGGGCCGGACAGAGCCCCATGGCAGGCGGTGAAGGGGACGTGTGGCGCACGGGGCAGGGCCCTTCGCCCCGCCCCTCGGTGAAGCCGCGCCGCCCGGAGCTCGGCGCGGCCACACGCCCGCCTCCCCATATCGCGCCCTCGTGACGACAGTCACACATGAGTGATACCTTCGAAGTGCAGGCATCTGGCAGCCCGCCGAGGAGGCCGCACTCCATGAGCCCGTTCCCCAGCTCCGCACCCCGTACCGAAAACTGGCGCCACCTGCGGCTTTCCGTGGTGGACGGGGTGGCCACGGTCACCCTCGCCCGTCCCGAGAAGCTGAACGCGCTCACCTTCGGGGCCTACGCCGACCTCCGCGATCTGCTCGCCGAGCTCGCCCGCGAGCGGGCCGTACGCGCCCTGGTCCTCGCGGGCGAGGGGCGCGGCTTCTGCTCCGGCGGCGACGTCGACGAGATCATCGGTGCCACGCTCTCCATGGACACCGCCCAGCTGCTCGACTTCAACCGGATGACCGGGCAGGTCGTACGGGCCGTGCGCGAATGCCCCTTCCCGGTGATCGCGGCGATCCACGGCGTCGCGGCCGGTGCGGGCGCGGTCCTCGCGCTGGCCGCCGACTTCCGCATCGCCGATCCCTCCGCCCGGTTCTCCTTCCTGTTCACCAAGGTCGGTCTCTCCGGCGGCGACATGGGCGCGGCCTATCTGCTGCCGCGCGTCGTCGGGCTGGGCCACGCCACCCGGCTGCTGATGCTCGGCGAGCCGGTCCACGCCCCCGAGGCCGAACGGATCGGCCTGCTCAGCGAGCTCACCGACGAAGGGCAGGCCGACGCGCGCGCCGCCGAGCTCGCCCGCCATCTCGCGGCCGGACCCGCACTCGCGTACGCGCAGACCAAGGCCCTGCTCACCGCCGAGCTCGACATGCCGCTCGCCGCCGCCGTCGAACTCGACGCCGCCACCCAGGCGCTGCTGATGAACGGGCAGGACTACGCCGAGTTCCACGCCGCCTTCACCGAGAAGCGGCCCCCCAAGTGGCAGGGGCGCTGAGCCGTGCCCGGGCCCCGGGACAGCACCCCTGACCCCGCCGAACGGCCGCTGCGGATCGCGGTCATCGGCGGTGGCCCCGGTGGACTGTACGCCGCCGCACTGCTCAAACGGCTCCGCCCCGAACGTGAGATCACCGTCTGGGAGCGCAACGCCCCCGACACCACCTTCGGCTTCGGAGTCGTCCTCTCCGACGAGACCCTCGGCGGGATCGAGCACGCCGACCCCGTGGTGTACGAGGCGCTGAAGGCCGAGTTCGTCCGGTGGGACGACATCGACATCGTCCACCGCGGCCGCACCCTCACCTCCGGCGGGCACGGTTTCGCCGCCCTCGGCCGACGCAGGCTCCTGGAGATCCTGCACCAGCGCTGCCGGGCCCTCGGCGTGCACCTGTGCTTCCGCACTGAGGCACCGCCCGCCGCCGAACTCGCCACCGGCTACGACCTGGTCATCGCGGCCGACGGCGTACACAGCGCCACCCGCGAGAGGCATGCCCAGCACTTCGCGCCCCGGATCACCGGCCACCGCTGCCGCTACATCTGGCTGGCCGCCGACTTCGCCTTCGACTCCTTCCGCTTCGAGATCGCCGAGACCGAGCACGGCGTGATGCAACTGCACGGCTATCCGTTCGCCGCCGACTCCTCCACCGTCATCGTCGAGATGCGCGAAGAGGTCTGGCGGGCGGCCGGGTTCGACGAGCTCGACGAACAGGGGTCGGTCGACCGCTGCGCCAAGATCTTCGCGGACGCCCTGGGCAACCGGCCGCTGCGGAGCAACAACTCCTCCTGGACCGTGTTCCGCACCGTCGTCAACGCGCACTGGTCGTACGGCAACACCGTGCTGCTCGGCGATGCCGCGCACACCGCGCACTTCTCCATCGGCTCCGGCACCAAGCTCGCCGTCGAGGACGCCCTCGCCCTGGCCGCCTGCGTCGAGGAGCAGCCCACCCTGCCGGCCGCCCTCGCCACGTACGAGCGGGAGCGCAGGCCCGTCGTCGAGTCCACCCAGCGCGCTGCCGCCGCCAGCCTGCGGTGGTTCGAGGAGCTGGCGCTCTACCTGGACCAGCCGCCCCGGCAGTTCGCCTTCAACCTGCTCACCCGCAGCCGCCGGGTCACCCACGACAACCTGCGGTTGCGCGACCCCGGCTTCACCGGTGTGGTCGAGCGCGACTTCCCCTGCCCTTCCGATACGCCTCCGATGTTCACCCCCTTCCGGCTGCGCGGGCTCGAACTGCGCAACCGCGTCGTCGTCTCCCCCATGGACATGTACAGCGCCGTGGACGGTCTCCCCGGCGACTTCCACCTCGTCCACCTCGGCGCCCGGGCCCTCGGCGGCGCGGGCCTGGTCATGACCGAGATGGTGTGCGTGAGCCCGGAGGGCCGCATCACTCCGGGGTGCACCGGTCTCTACACCCCCGAGCAGGCCGCGGCCTGGCGCCGGGTCACCGACTTCGTGCACCGACAGGCCCCCGGCACCGCCATCGGCGTCCAGCTCGGCCACTCCGGACGCAAGGGCTCGACCAAGCTGATGTGGGAAGGCATCGACGAGCCGCTCGACGACGGCAACTGGCCCCTCGCCGCCGCCTCACCGCTCCCGTACCGCCCCGGTGTCAACCAGGTCCCGCACGCGCTCGACCGCGCGGGGCTGACCGACATCCGCGAGCAGTTCGCCGCGGCGGCCTGGCGGGCCGCCCGCTGCGACTTCGACCTGCTCGAACTCCACTGCGCCCACGGCTACTTGCTCTCCGGATTCCTCTCCCCTCTCACCAACCAACGCACGGACGTCTACGGGGGTTCCCTCGCCAACCGGCTGCGTTTCCCGCTGGAGGTGTTCGACGTGCTGCGCGGCATCTGGCCCGCCGAGCGGCCGATGACCGTCCGCATCTCGGCGACCGACTGGGCGCCGGGCGGCACCACCGCCGAGGAGTCCGTCGAGATCGCCCGCGCGTTCGCCGAGCACGGCGCCGACGCCATCGACGTGTCCACCGGGCAGGTCGTCGCGGACGAGCGGCCCGAGTTCGGCCGCTCGTACCAGACGCCGTACGCCGACCGGATCCGCAATACGCTCGGCGTGCCCGTCATCGCGGTCGGGGCGATCTCGTCCTGGGACGACGTGAACTCGCTGCTGCTCGCGGGCCGCGCCGACCTCTGCGCCCTCGCCCGGCCCCATCTCTACGATCCGCACTGGACCCTGCACGCGGCCGCCGAACAGGGCTACTCGGGACCCGGAGCGCCCTGGCCGGCGCCGTACCGGGCAGGCGGCCGCAGGCCTCCGACGGGGCGTACGGACGCGCCCAGACCGAGGCTCACCCTGACGTGAGCCGCGAGCGAGCCGCGAGTGATGCGCGAAGTGAGTCGTGGCTCACAGGGAAATGACGCTCCGTGGGAACCATTCGGCCCGCCCGTCAGTTTCTACAGCGTTGTAGAAGTGACTATCGAGACCAGATGGAGACCTCATGGCCCTGTGGGACCGCTTCAAGGAGTCCGCGTCGACCATGCAGACGCAGCTGATCGCCAAGAAGAACGACCTGAAGAGCGGTGCGTTCCGGGACGCCAGCATGGCGATGTGCGCCCTGGTCGCGGCGGCCGACGGCACCGTCGACCCGTCCGAGCGGCGGCGCGTAGCGCAACTCATCTCCACCAACGAGGTGCTGCAGAACTTCCCGGCCGACGACCTCCAGCGCCGCTTCGACGACTACCTGAACAAGCTCACCGCCGACTTCGACTTCGGCAAGGTCAGCGTGTTGCAGGAGGTCGCCAAGGCGAAGAAGAAGCCCGCCGAGGCGCGCGCGGTGATCCAGATAGGCATCGTCATCGGCGGCGCCGACGGCGACTTCGACAAGACGGAGCAGGCCGTCGTCCGCGAGGCCTGCTACACGCTGGACCTGCCCCCGGCCGAGTTCGACCTGTAGGAGGACCCGTTCAGCCTGTAGGAACGCCCGTTCCGTGAGTCGGGCTGCCCGCCGGGGCGGCCCCTCACAGTACGGTCGCGGCCCTCAGCACCGTGAACAGCGTCACGGTCGCGTTCGCCGACGCCAGCGCCGAGACCGCCGTGCCACCCGCGGCGGTCCACAGCGCGAGCCCGGCCGCCGTCCACGCGGGCGGCAGTGCGGGCGCCGGGGGCACCGGGCCGAGCAGCGCCGCCACCCGGCGCGGCACCGGCCCGGCCGTCGCGAACCCCACCAGCGCGGTGGCCGCGCCCCGGCCCGTCGCCGCGCGCGACACCAGCGCGGCCTTGCCGATGGCCCGGGCCACCGTCCTGCGGTCGCCCACCGCCCGCGCCGCGTCCTCGTCCGCCCAGCGCTCGGCGGTGTACGCCACGGCGGTGCGCAGCGGGCGCAGGAACGGGTTGGCGCGCGCCGCGAGCCCGGCCACCAGCAGGAAGCGGTGGTGGCGCGCCGTCAGATGCGCCTCCTCGTGGGCGATCAGCGCCTGCCGTTCGCGCGCGTCGAGGCTCTCCAGCATCGCGCGCGACACGACGATCCGGCCGCGCGCCCCGGCCGTACCGCGCCCGCCCGGCAGCGCGTACGCATAGGCCCGCTCGTCGTCCGGCAGTACGGCCAGCCTGCCCTCGGGCAGCCCGGCCAGTGCCCGGGTCGCGCGCGTACGCACCCGCCGGTGCAGCCACACCAGGTGCGCGCACGCCCCGGCGACCGCCGCCAGGAGCGGGATCGCCGCCTGGCCCACCACCTCGTCGTACGGCAGCACCGCCCGCACCTCGGGGTCGGCCCACGCGTCGGGCAGCGGGTTGCCCGGGAGTTGTGCCGTGCCGACCACCATCAGGAGCATCAGGCACAGGGTGCTGCACAGCGCGAGGACGCCGCCGACCGTCGCGAGCAGCCAGGTCGCCGCGCGCGGATGCAGCTGCTGCTCGGCCAGCCGGGCGATCGGCCAGGCGGTCAGCGGCAGGACGAGCGGCAGAAAGACGAACACACCCACTACGTCAGTCCCCGGTCTCCGCTTCGGCGCCGTCCGCACCGGCCACGTCGTCCACGCTGTCCGCGCCGTCGAGGAGTGCGCGCAGCAGCCGCTCGTCGTCGGGTGAGAGCGCGGTGACGAAACTGGCGAGCACGGCGCCCCGGTCCGGCTCGCCGTCCAGCACCTTGCGCATCCGCAGCGCCGCGAGTCCGGCCTCGTCGGCCGCCGGCGTCCATACGAACGAGCGCCCCGCGCGCTCCCGGGTCACCGACTGCTTGGCGTACAGCCGCGACAGGATGGTCACGACGGTGGTGTACGCGAGCGCTCCGCCGATCCGCTCCCGCACCCAGCCGGCGGTCACCGGCCCCGCCGCGTTCCGCAGCGCCGCCAGGACCTGGGCCTCCAGCTCACCCTGCCCCCGCCTGCGGGCGCGCCTGTCCTCATCCGTCACTTTGTCATCCTACTGAGGGGGGTCGACACCTCCGGAGGGGTCCGGCAGCACTCAGCCGTCAGCCCCCGGCTCCCGCCGTACGAACGCCGCCCCCGCGTCCCGCAGTCGGGCGTGCAGGCGGTGGAACACCGTCGCCGACCGCTCGCCAGGCCAGTCGGGCGGCAGCAGGGCGGCGGGCAGGCCCGGGTCCGCGTACGGGAGGCGGCGCCAGGAGTCCAGGGCGAGCAGATAGTCCCGGTAGGCCTCCTCGGGCGGCACCTCGGACGAGGTCTGCGCGCGGGCCTCCCAGGCTCGCAGCGCGGGTTCGTGCAGGCCCAGGAACTCGTCGTGCTGCTTGGCGATCGCCGTCAGGTCCCACCACCGGGCGACCGCCTCGGCCGTCGGCGCGAAGCCCAGGTGCTCGCCCCGGAACAGGTCGACGTACGGAGCGAGTTGGAGCCGTTCCAGGGTGTGCCGGGTCTCGTCGTACAGCCGCGCCGGGGCGATCCACACGCCGGGCGCCGCCGTGCCGAAGCCGAGTCCCGCGAGCCGGGAGCGCAGCACATGGCGCTTGTTGCGCTCCGACTCGGGGACCGAGAAGACGGCCAGGACCCAGCCGTCACGCGCGCGTGGCCGCGCGTGCGGGTAGATGCGGCGGTCGCCGTCGTCGAGCAACTGGCGCGCGTCGGCGGACAGGGCGTACCCGGCGGCGCCGCTCGCGGTGCGCTCGGGCACCAGCAGCCCGCGCCGTTTGAGCCGGGAGACCGACGACCGTACGGACGGGGCGTCCACGCCCACGGCGGCGAGCAGGCGGATCAGCTCGGCGACCGCGAGGGAGCCGGCCGTCTCGCGCCCGTACGCGCCGTAGAGGGTGACGATCAAGGATCGGGGTGTGTGCTGCTCGGCCACGTGATCACTCTAGGGCCCGCAGCCGGAAGCGCTGCAGCTTGCCGGTCGGCGTCCGGGGGAGGGCGTCGAGGAAGACGACCTCGCGCGGGCACTTGTAGGGGGCGAGCTCGGCCTTCACGTGGTCGCGCAGCAGCCCGGCCGTGACCTCGCCGCCCACCACCCCCTCGCGCAGCACGCAGTACGCCACGACCACCTGCCCGCGTGCCTCGTCGGGGCGTCCGATCACCGCCGTCTCCACCACGTCCGGGTGGCGCAGCAGCGCGTCCTCCACCTCCGGGCCCGCGATGTTGTACCCGGCCGAGATGATCATGTCGTCGGCGCGGGCGACATAGCGGAAGTAGCCGTCGGGCTCGCGCACATAGGTGTCGCCGGTGAGGTTCCAGCCTCCTTTGACGTACTCCGACTGGCGGGGGTCGGCCAGATAGCGGCAGCCGACCGGTCCGCGCACCGCGAGCAGACCCGGTTCGCCGTCCACCACCGGTTGACCCGAGGCGTCGACCACGCGCGCGTGCCAGCCGGGCACCGGCTTCCCGGTGGCGCCCGGTCTGATGTCGTCGTCCGCCGCCGAGATGAAGATGTGCAGCAGTTCGGTGGCGCCGATGCCGTTGATGATGCGCAGCCCGGTGCGCTCGTGCCACGCGCGCCAGGTCGCGGCGGGCAGGTTCTCCCCGGCCGACACACAGCGCCGCAGCGCCCCCACGTCGTACCCGTCGAGCTCCTCCAGCATCGCCCGGTAGGCGGTCGGCGCGGTGAACAGGACGGAGACCCGGTGCCGGGCGAGGGCGGGCAGCAGCTGCTTGGGGCCCGACTGTTCGAGCAGCAGCGAGGAGGCGCCCGCCCGCATCGGGAAGACGACCAGGCCGCCCAGGCCGAACGTGAAGCCGAGCGGCGGGCTGCCCGCGAAGACGTCGTCGGGCCTGGGGCGCAGGACGTGCCGGGCGAAGGTGTCCGCGATGGCCAGCACGTCCCGGTGGAAGTGCATACAGCCCTTGGGGCGGCCGGTGGTGCCGGAGGTGAACGCGATCAGCGCCACGTCGTCCGCCGCCGTCGCCACGGCCGTGAACGGCTCCCGGGCCGTGGGCGCGTCGGCGAGGCGCAGCAGGTCGCCGGCCGTTTCACCCCCGTAGGGGGTGATGCGCAGGCCCGGCACGGCGGCCTTCTCCAGGTCCGCCAGCGACCGCGCGTCGCACAGGGCGTGCCCGATCCGGCCGAGCTCGCAGATGGTGGCGAGCTCGTGGGCCCGCTGCTGGGCCAGTACGGTGACGGCCACCGCGCCCGCCTTCATCACCGCCAGCCAGCACGCGGCCAGCCACGGCGTGGTGGGCCCGCGCAGCAGCACCCGGTTGCCCGGGACCACACCGAGGTCGGTGGTGAGGGCGTGGGCGATCCGGTCGACCCGGGTGCGCAGCTCGCCGTACGTCCAGGGGGCGCCCTCCGCCGTACGGAAGACGGGCCGGTCCGCGCCGAACCGCTCGATGGTGCGGTCCAGGAGCTCGGCACCGCAGTTGAGCCGCTCGGGGTAGCGCAGCTCGGGGAGGTCGAAGACCAGTTCCGGCCACTGATCGGCGGGCGGCAGATGGTCGCGGGAAAACGTGTCGGCATGCGCTGAGGTCTTCAGCTCCATACGGGATCGCCCCCTTGTCGCATCTGGAGCGTATCGTTTGGATGACGACAGTCAACGGTTCGCGATAAGGGCAGTTTCACGGGTTGGTAAGGACGGCTCACGGGTCGGTGGGGACGGGTTCACGAGCCCGGTCGGCCCAAAACCCTGGAGTCGGTGGACGGAACACGGCGGGGACGCAGCGAGACTGGACGCGAGACGAGAGGGGCCGCCATGCCCGCATTCGCGCTGGAGCCGGAGCAGCAGGAGTGGTGCGCATGGCTGCGCACCACCGCCGCGGAGCGGTTGCGTCCCCTTGCGGACAAGGGTGACCCGGGGCGCGTGAACCGGCCACTCGTCGCCGCCCTCGGCGGGCTCGGGCTCCTTGAGCGGCTGTTCGCCTCGGGCGCGCTCGACCTGTGTCTGATGCGCGAGTCGCTGGCGTACGCGTGCACCGAGGCGGAGACCGCGCTCGCCCTTCAGGGGCTCGGCGCCCACCCCGTGGCCGCGCACGGCACCGAGGCGCAGCGGGCCCGCTGGCTGCCCGAGGTCACCTCCGGGCGGGCCGTGGCCGCCTTCGCGCTGAGCGAGCCGGACGCGGGCTCCGACGCGGCCGCCCTCGCCCTCAAGGCCGAGCGGGACAGCGGCGGTTGGCGGCTCAGCGGCGAGAAATGCTGGATCTCCAACGCCCCCGAGGCCGACTTCTGCACCGTGTTCGCCCGGACCACCGAGGGCGCCGGAGCACGCGGGGTGACCGCCTTCCTGGTCCCCGCCGACCGGTCCGGGCTGAGCGGCACCGCCCTCGACATGCTCTCCCCGCACCCGGTCGGGACGCTCGTCTTCGATGGGGTGCGCGTCGGCGCGGACGACGTCCTGGGGGAGCCCGACCGGGGCTTTCGCGTCGCCATGGGCACGCTGAACCTGTTCCGGCCGAGCGTCGGCGCGTTCGCGGTCGGCATGGCGCAGGCGGCGCTGGACGCGACCGTCGCGCACACCGCGCGCCGCAGCGCGTTCGGCGGCCCGCTCAAGGACCTCCAGGCGGTCGCCCACCAGGTCGCGGAGATGGCGACCCGCACGGAGGCGGCGCGCCTGCTGGTGTACGGGGCGGCCGCCGCGTACGACAGGGGGGCACCGGAGGTTCCCAAGTACTCGGCGATGGCGAAGCTGCTCGCCACGGAGACCGCGCAGTACGTCGTCGACGCGGCCGTCCAACTGCACGGCGCGCGGGCGCTGCGGCGGGGCCATCTGCTCGAACACCTCTACCGCGAGGTGCGCGCGCCCCGCATCTACGAGGGCGCGACCGAGGTGCAGCGCACGATCATCGCGAAGGAGCTGTACCGATGAGCCTCCACCGGGTGAACCCCGCCGACCTCTCCCCGGCCACCGGCTTCAGCCACGCCGTCGTCGCCACCGGCGGGCGGCTGGTCTTCCTCGCGGGCCAGACCGCGCTCGACGCCGACGGCAAGGTGGTGGGCGAGACGCTGCCCAAGCAGTTCCGGACCGCGCTCACCAACCTCCTCGCCGCGCTCGCCGCGGCCGGGGGCACCCCGGCCGACCTGGCCCGGGTCACCGTGTACACCACGGACGTGGCGGACTATCGCGCCCGGGCGCACGAACTCGGGCTCATCTGGCGGCAGTTGGCCGGGCGAGACTATCCCGCGATGGCGGTGATCGGCGTCGTACGGCTGTGGGACGAGCAGGCGCGGGTCGAGCTGGACGGGTTCGCGGTGTTGGACTGACGACTGTCAGCTGACCGCCACCCCCGACCGTCACCCTCACCCCCCGCCGCGCCTAGCCGGGAATTAGACCCCGCACAAGTCTTGTCAGTGCAATTTCACATTACTATGTTACAGCTCACGCGGCGGCTCACCAGATCCCCAACTGCCGTACAGAACCAGGCGATTCAGCCCTACTTCGGGGCGGCTTCGCCGTGCCCCGGCACACCGGACCGCCCGATAGAGCCGCAGCCGCACGACACGTACACGCATCCCCGCACCGCAGCGCCACCCCCAACCCACCTCCCACACAGGAGACTTCGGTGTCCCAGCTCAGATCCGCGCGCAAGCCGCTGCTCGCCGCCGCCGTCGCGGCGACCCTGCTCGTCACCGCCGGGCAGGCCGCGCAAGCCGCGCAGGCCCCGCACCCCGCCAAGGCTGACGCCTCACGCGCGCTCCCCAGCACTTTCGCTGGTCGGCCCGCCCCGGCCACCGGCACGGGGGCGAACCCCTTCGACGAGGTCGACCATATCGCCAAGGCGCCCAAGCAGACGGCCCGTCAGCTGCCCGCCCCCGGCGGCCAGCAGGACGGGCGCATAGCCGGGCCGCAGACCCGCGCGGTCGCCCCCGCCGCCCACAAGGGGTTGCGCGCCGCCGGGGTCGCGTGCACCCTCGACGGCATCACCGGCCTGAGCCCGCAGGGGCTCGCCGACTTCCTCACCGACCCGGCGGTCACCGCCGACGGCTGTCTGCGCGGGCTCGTCTGGACCTGGGACGCGCGCCTGGCGCCGGTCATGTCCGACGCCCACGTACAAGCCGTCGCCCGTCGCGCCACCAGCCTCGCCGCCTCCCACGACGGCAAGAACAGCAGCCATCTGCTGGAACTGTTCACCTACCTCCACGCGGTCGCGTACCAGGACTACGGGCACGACGAGATCGACGTCACCGACCAGCCCACGGTCGACGCGATGCGCGAGGCCGTCGCCGCGCTCGGCAACGCCGCGCACACCTTCGACGTCACCCCGCAGAACGCCCAGACCCTGCGCGAGGCGCTGTACGCCGCGAGCGCGCCGGGCCTGCGCCAGCACCAGCTCCCCCTGATCAAGCGGGTCCTGGCGACCATGGCGCCGGGTGCCCCGACCGCCACCAGCACGGACTGGGCCGGCGCCGCGCTCGCCGCGCTCTCCGTCAACTACCTCGGCGTCTACCCGGGCAACAAGGACACCGCGTTCCAGACCGCCGCGGCCGCCGACCCCGCCTACCGCGCCGCCTTCCGCGCCTTCTCCGGCTACACCCACCTCAAGGACACGGCCAATGCCTGGGTGGTCCGCGATGCGCTGTCGGAGTACGGCCGCTTCGGCCAGATCGACGCCGTCAAGAGCCAGATCGTCCCCGACCTCGGCGCCCTGCTGCCGACCACCGCGGCGAACTTCGGCAAGATCAGCGCCCCCTGGCTCTCGCTCGCGAGCTGGCTCAACTTCTACGGCCAGTGCGCCACGTACAACGTGTGCAAGGACCAGGTCGAGAACCAGCTCTTCACCCATACCTACACCTACGACAACGGCGCCATCCAGGTCCGCACCGCCCTCGACCAGGCCACCGTCGACCAGCTTTACTACGCGAGCAAGCAGGTGAAGTCGCAGTACTTCCGGGTGCTCGGCACCGACAAGCCGCTCGCGGGGGACACCAACAGCACCCTCCACATCCACCTGTACGCCTCGCGCGCCGACTACGAGGTCTACCAGCCGTTCCTCACCGGCTTCTCCACCAACAACGGAGGGATGTACATCGAGGACGGCGCCACCTTCTACACCTACCAGCGCCGGGTGCCGCAGGACTCCTCCCTCACCCTCGAAGAGCTCTTCCGGCACGAGTACACGCACTACCTCAACGGCCGCTGGGCGGTGCCCGGGACGTTCGGGCAGGGCGCCTGGTACACCGGCGACCGCACCACCGCCATGGACGAGGGGACCGCCGAGTTCTTCGACGGCGGCACCCGCGACGACGGCATCGCCGTACGCAAGTCGCTGGTCAAGGGCATCATCAACGACACCGCGCGCGGCGGCCCGCGGATGAGCGTCGACCAGCTGTTGCACGCCACGTACGACGGCGACGGCTTCCGCTTCTACAACTACGCGGGCACCTTCTTCGAGTTCCTGTGGAACGAGCGGCCCTCGCTGCTGCGGGAGATGTACGGCTATCTGCGCGCGGACGACCCGGCGGGCTTCGACGCCTGGCGCAACCGGATGGGCCGGGACGCGGAACTGCAGACCGAGTACAACGCGTTCCTGGACGAGCAGATAGCCAAGGTGGACACGCTGTACGTGCCCGACACCAAGTACACCCCCAACGCCAAGTTGAAGTACTCCGCCCTGTCGGGCGTGCGCACCGCGTTCGCCAAGTCCACCTACAGCCAGCCGGACTGCGTCCAGAACGGCGACCCAGGCAAGAACCGGTTCATCTGCACGGGGAAGATCACCGCGAACCTGGCCGACGCGAACGACCCGGACCAGGTCTTCGTGGACATGTCCGACACCGTCGACTACTTCCTCCTCGGCCGGTCGGAAGACGGCGGCAACAACTTCGCCGACATGAACTGCTCCTTCGGAACAGTGGACATCTGGTCCAACAAGAAGGGCGGCACCTCCACTTACTCCTGTGAGGGCCCGCTGCGCAGCTGACGTCCCGCCTCTCGGGGCCGGGGCGACTCCGACCGCGCCGGCCCCTTGGCCGCCCTAGAGGAATGTGACATATTACTGTGGTGCCCAAGAGACACTCCCTCGACGCCGTGATCGTCGGCGCCGGAGTCGTCGGCGCGGCCTGCGCGTACTACGCGGGGCGCTCCGGACTCCGCGTCGCGGTGGTCGACCGCGGCCCCGTCGCGGGCGGCACCACGGGTGCGGGGGAAGGCAATCTGCTCGTCTCCGACAAGGAGGCGGGCCCCGAGCTCGACCTCGCGCTGCTGTCCACCCGACTCTGGCGCGACCTCGCCCACGTCCTCCCACCGGAGATCGAGTACGAGCCCAAGGGCGGTCTCGTCGTGGCGCCCGACGAGGCCGCTCTCACGGCGCTGCGCGCGTTCGCCGAGGAGCAGCGCAAGGCCGGGGTGCGGGCGCGGGAGATCGCCCCCGACCGGCTGTACGACCTGGAGCCCCATCTCGCCCCCGGCCTCGCCGGCGGCTTCCTCTACCCGCAGGACGCCCAGGTCCAGCCCGCCCAGGCGGCCGCGCAACTCCTGCGCGCGGCACGCCAGTTCGGCGCCGAGGTCCATCTGGACCAGGAGGTCAAGGACGTCCTCACCGGACCGGACGGCCGCGTCCGGGGCGTCCGCACCCCGCAGGGCGACCTGCTCGCCCCGGCCGTCGTCAACGCGGCCGGGACCTGGGGCGGCGAGGTCGCGGCCCTCGCGGGCACCTCGCTGCCGGTGCTGCCCCGCCGCGGCTTCGTCCTGGTCACCGAGCCGCTGCCGCGCCTGGTGCGGCACAAGGTGTACGCCGCCGACTACATCGCGGACGTCGCCAGCGGCTCGGCCGCGCTCCAGTCCTCCGCGGTGGTCGAGGGGACGGCCGCGGGACCGGTCCTGATCGGCGCCACGCGCGAGCGCGTGGGCTTCGACCGCGCCCTCTCCACCGAGGCGCTGCGCCGCCTCGCCGCCCAGGCCGCCGCCCTCTTCCCGGTCCTCACGGGCGTCCGCGCGATCCGTACGTACCACGGCTTCCGCCCCTACCTCCCCGACCACCTGCCCGCGATCGGCCCCGACCCCCGGGTGCCGGGCCTGCTGCACGCGTGCGGCCACGAGGGCGCGGGCATCGGCCTCGCACCGGCCACCGGCCTGCTGCTCGCCTCGGCACTGCGGGGCGAGCGGACGGCCCTGGACCTCCGGCCGTTCAGGCCCGACCGGTTCGCGGGGGAAGAGCACGACGGTGAGTACGAGCGGGGGGCGGGCCGATGACGAAGGTGTACGAATCGGAGGACGGGTCTGCGGCGAGCCGCCCCGACCCCGACCGCCCCTCCCGGAAGGCCGTTTCCCTGAGGGGCGCCTCCTCGCCCGCCGCCCTCGTCCGGGCGACCCCCGGCCCCGCCTTCGACCTCACCTTCGACGGCCGGACGATCACCGCCCTGCCTGGGCAGAGCATCGCCGCCGCGCTCTGGGCCGCCGGGATCCTCTCCTGGCGCACCACGCGCGCGGGGGGCGAGCCGCGCGGCGCGTTCTGCGGGATCGGCGCCTGCTACGACTGCCTCGCCACCGTCAACGGGCGCCCCAACCAGCGCGCCTGCCTCGTCGCGGCCCGCCCCGGCGACGCGATCACCACCCAGGAGGGCACGGGCCATGCCGACCTCGCCGTCTGAGCCGTCCGACCTGGCCGTCGTCGGCGCCGGGCCCGCCGGGCTCGCGGCCGCCGTGGCCGCCGCCGACCTCGGCCTGAGCGTGACCGTCCTGGACGCCGGGGAGCGGCCCGGCGGGCAGTTCTACCGGCACCCGGCGCCCGGCCTCGGCGCCGCCCGGCCCGAGGCGCTGCACCACGACTGGGAGGCGTTCGCCACGCGCGCGTCCCGGCTCGAAGCCCACCGCCGGGCGGGCCGCGTCACCCACCTCGCCGCCCACCACGTCTGGACGGTCGTACGGGACGCGGCCACGGGGGAGTGGCTGCTGCACGCGGTCGCGAGCGGCCCCGGCGGCGAGGAGCGTCCGGCCGCGGTCCGGGCGCGGGCGGTGCTGCTGGCGACCGGGGCGTACGAACGCCAACTGCCCTTCCCCGGCTGGACCCTGCCCGGCGTCGTCGGCGCGGGCGGGGCGCAGGCCATGCTGAAGTCCGGCCTGGTGCTGCCCGGCCAGCGGGTCGTGGTGGCGGGCAGCGGCCCGCTGCTGCTCGCCGTCGCCGCCTCGCTCGCGGCGGCCGGCGCCACCGTCCCGGCCGTGGTCGAGGCGTCCGCGTACACCTCGTACGCACGCGAACTGCCCGCGCTCGTCCGCAACCCCGGCAAACTGGGCGAGGGCGCGCTGTACGGCGGCGGGCTGCTGCGGCACCGGGTGCGGCTGCTGACCCGGCACGCGGTGACGGCCGCGCACGGCACCGGCCGCGTCGAGGCCGTGACGGTGTCCCGGCTCGACCGCGACTGGCGGCCCGTGCCGGGCAGCGAGCGCCGGGTGCCGTGCGACGCGCTCGCGGTCGGCCACGGGCTCGTCCCCCAGCTGGAGCTGGCGACCGGCCTGGGCTGCGCCACCCGTCGTACCGCCGACGACACCCTCGCCCTGGAGCTCGACGCCGCGCAGCGCACCTCCGTGCCCGGGATCTGGGCGGCGGGGGAGACCGGCGGCATCGGCGGCGCTCAACTGGCCCTCACCGAGGGTGAGTTGGCGGCGGCGGCGATCGCGTACGAGCTGCACGGAACCCGACGTCCGCGAGGGATCGCCGCTCTGGTGCGCAGGCGGGCGCGGCTGCGCCGGTTTGCCGGGGCGATGGCGGCCGCGCACCGGCCCGGCGACGGCTGGACCGGGTGGCTGGACGACGCGACCCTGGTGTGCCGCTGCGAGGAGGTCCCGGCGGGGCGGATCAGGGAGGCCGTGGCGGAGCTCGGCGCGTATGACGCCCGGAGCGTGAAACTGCTGACCAGGGCCGGTATGGGCTGGTGCCAGGGCAGGATGTGCGGCCAGGCCGTGGCCTGCCTCGCGGGTGGCGCGCCGGCCGAGGACCGGCGGCCGCTGTCCTGCCCGGTGGAGCTCGGCCACCTCGCCCAACTACCGCCGTCCGCAAGCTGACCGCGACCCGCGAGGCCGCCATCCGCACATCGAAGGCGTCCGTCATCACCCTGGTGCGCCTCTTGTGGCCGCCGTACAGCGTTCAGTAAAATGTCACACACCACATGAGGGAGTCATCGATGACGTCTGCCCAGACCGCCGTGTCCGCCCGCTCCTCCGCCGCCCGGCAGCCCTGGCGCGGCATCATGGTCGCCACCGCCCTGCCCCTGCGCGAGGACCTGTCCGTCGACTACGACGCCTACGCCGACCATGTGCGCTGGCTGATCGACAACGGCTGCGACGGTGTCGTACCGAACGGCTCCCTCGGCGAGTACCAGACCCTCACCGACGAGGAACGGACCCGTGTCGTCCAAGTCGCCGTGGAAGCGGCGGGCGACGGGGACCGGGTGATGCCCGGCGTCGCGGCCTACGGCAGCGCCGAGAGCCGCCGCTGGGCCGAGCAGGCCGCCGAGGCGGGCGCGGGCTCGGTCCTGCTGCTCCCGCCGAACGCCTACCGCGCCGACGAGGTGACGGTGCGCGCCCACTACGCCGAGGTGGCCCGGGCCGAGCTGCCGGTCGTCGCGTACAACAACCCGTACGACACCAAGGTGGACCTGACGCCTGCGCTCCTTGCCCAACTCCACCGGGACGGCAGCATCGTCGCGGTCAAGGAATTCAGCGGGGATGTGCGCCGGGCGTACGAACTCGCCGAACTCGCCCCGGAGCTCGACCTGTTGATCGGAGCCGACGACGTCCTCCTCGAACTCGCCCTCGCGGGCGCGGTCGGCTGGGTCGCCGGGTACCCCAACGCGCTGCCCGCCGCCTCGGCCACCCTCTACCGCGCCGCCGTCGCCGGGGACCTGGAGACCGCCCTGCCGCTCTACAAGTCGCTGCACCCGCTGCTGCGCTGGGACTCCAAGACCGAGTTCGTGCAGGCCATCAAACTGTCCATGGACATCGCCGGACGGCCCGGCGGACCGGTCCGGCCGCCGCGCGCGAGGCTCGTCGGGGACCAGGAGTCCGCCGTCCGCGCGGCCACCGAGAAGGCACTCGCGGAAGGGCTCCGCTGACCATGCGCACACGTCACGTCTACCACGCGGTCGACTCGCACACCGAGGGCATGCCCACCCGGGTGATCACCGGCGGCGTCGGTGTCATCCCGGGCGCGACCATGGCCGAGAAGCGGCTCCACTTCCTCGACCACCTCGAAGACCTCCGCACGCTGCTGATGTACGAGCCGCGCGGCCACGCCTCCATGAGCGGCGCGATCCTCCAGCCGCCCACCCGCCCCGACGCCGACTACGGCGTCCTGTACATCGAGGTCTCCGGACTGCTGCCGATGTGTGGCCACGGGACGATCGGCGTGGCCACCGTGCTGGTGGAGACCGGCATGGTGCCGGTGACCGAGCCGGTCACCACCGTCCGCCTCGACACCCCCGCCGGGCTGGTCAGCGTCGACGTCCAAGTGGCGGACGGCGAGGCGAAGTCCGTCACGCTCACCAACGTGCCGTCCTTCTGCCTCGGACTCGACCGCAAGGTGGAGGTGCCCGGCCACGGCACGGTCACCTACGACATCGCGTACGGCGGGAACTTCTACGCCTTCGTCCACCTCGACGACCTCGGGCTGCCCTTCGACCGGGCGCGCAAGGACGACCTGCTCGCCGCCGGGCTCGCGATCATGGACGCCATCAACGCCACCGACCGGCCGGTGCACCCGGAGAACCCGGAGATCGGCGGCGTCAAACACGTCTACCTCGCCGCGCCCGGCTCGGACGCGGTCCGCTCCCGGCACGCCATGGCGATCCACCCGGGCTGGTTCGACCGCTCCCCGTGCGGCACCGGCACCTCCGCCCGGATGGCGCAGCTGCACGCCCGGGGCGAACTCCCGCTCCACCGCGACTTCGTCAACGAGTCCTTCATCGGTACGGAGTTCACCGGCAGGCTCGTCGAGGAGACCACCGTCGGCGGCCTCGCGGCGGTCGTGCCGACGGTGACCGGACGCGCCTGGATCACCGGGACGGCCCAGTACTTCCTGGACCCGTCCGACCCCTTCCCGGCGGGCTTCCTGCTGTGAACGAACCCGGCATGGATCTCGCCCTGGTCGGCGCCGAGGAGATCGCGCGCCTGCTCACGCCCGCCGCGGCCGCCGAGGCGGTGGCGGAGGTGCTGCGCGACGGGTTCGACCCCGAGTCGGACCCGCCGCGCGTCAACATGCCGGTCGCGGCGGGGGAGTTGCTACTGATGCCCGCCGCCTCCGGATCGTACGCGGGGGTGAAGATCGCGGGCGTCGCCCCGGCCAACCCCGCGCGCGGCCTGCCCAGGATCACGGGCAGCTATCTGCTCCTGGACGGCGCGACCCTGCTGCCGCTCGCCCTCCTGGACGGCGCGGCCCTGACGACCTTGCGCACCCCGGCCGTCTCCGCCGTCGCGCTCGCGCACCTGGCCGCTCCCGAGGCGGCCCGGCTCGTCCTGTTCGGCGCGGGCCCGCAGGCGTACGGACATCTGCGGGCGGCCCTGGCCGTACGGGAGTTGAAGGACGTCACCGTGGTCGCCCGCAACCCCGAGGCCGTCGAGGCGCTGGTGGCGCACGCCCGTACGCTCGGGGTGGAGGCGCGGGGCGGCGCCCCGGACGACGTGCGCGACGCGGACCTCGTCATCTGCTGCACCACCGCGCGCGAGCCGCTGTTCGACGGCCGGCTCGTCGCGGACGGGGCCACCGTGGTCGCGGTCGGCTCGCACGAACCGGACGCCCGCGAGACCGACTCGGCGCTGGTGCGGTGCTCGGCGGTGTACGTGGAGTCGCGGGCGGCGGCCCTGCGCGAGGCGGGCGATCTGCTGATCCCGCTGACCGAGGGCGCGATCGGGCCCGGTCAGGTGACGGGCACCCTCGCCGAGCTCGTCAACGGGCGGGCCGCCGTGCCATCCGATCGCCCGCGCCTCTTCAAAAGCGTGGGCATGGCCTGGGAGGATCTGGCGGTGGCGGCGGCCTGGCACCGTGCACGGCGCGACCCGACGGGGCAACGTGACATTGTACGCTGAGCCTCCGCGGATTCACGGAGGAAGTGCCATGGGCGACCTGAAGCAGCGCAATCTCATCACGGCCCAGGAGCGGCTGCGCGACCAGGTCGCCCACGCCCTGCGCGCCGCCCTGGTCGCCGGTGAACTCCGCCCCGGCAACATCTACTCCGCCCCGGGCCTGGCCGCGGACTTCGGTATCTCGGCCACCCCGGTCCGCGAGGCCATGCTCGACCTGGCCCGCGAAGGCCTCGTCGAACCCGTACGGAACAAGGGCTTTCGCATCACCGAGGTGAGCGAGCGCGACCTCGACCAGTACACGGAACTGCGCGCCATGATCGAGGTGCCCACCGTCGGCAAGGTGACGCAGATCGCCACCGTGGAGCAGCTGGAGGAACTGCGGCCCGTCGCCGAGGAGATCGTCGCCCACGCGCGCGACCACAACCTCATCGGCTACCTCGACGCCGACCGCCGCTTCCACCTCCAGCTCCTCGGCCTGGCCGGGAACGAGCGGCTCGTCGAGACCGTCGGCGACCTGCGCAAGCGCTCCCGGCTCTACGGACTGACCCGGCTCGACGAGCGCGGCCAGCTCATCTCCTCGGCCGAGGAGCACATCGAGCTGCTCGACCTGATGGTGGCGGGCGACGAACTCGCCGCCCAGGAGTGCATGGCCCGCCACCTCGGCCACGTCCGCTCGCTGTGGGCGCAGGCCCGCGACGAGCCGGTGGAGCCGCGCCCCAAGCGCACGCTGGGCAACCGCTGACCTGCGCACGGTGACGACTGCGGGGCAGCGGCGGGCCGTTGGGGCGGCCGGGACTTGATCGACTGGTGAGGCCCAGGGGCCGGGCTTAGTGTCGAGGGGTGGACGGGACCGTCCACCGTCCCTCGTGCGAGGGCAAGGTCCGCCATGACGAGTTCGCAGCCGACACCCACGACCGACACCGCCGCCCCCGACCGCGGAGGCGGCGGCAAGGGGATCGCGCTCCTGGTCATCGCCTCGTGCCAGTTGATGGTGGTGCTCGACATCACCATCGTCAACATCGCCCTGCCGCACATCCAGAGCGCCCTGGACTTCTCCACCACCAGCCTGGCCTGGGTGGTGAGCGCCTACACGCTCACCTTCGGCGGGCTGCTGCTGCTCGGCGGCCGCACCGGCGACATCCTCGGCCGGCGCCGGGTGTTCATGTTCGGCGTCGTGCTCTTCGCGGTCGCCTCCCTGCTGGGCGGACTGTCCCAGGACTCCGGTCAGTTGCTGGCCGCCCGCGCCTTCCAGGGCGTCGGCGGCGCCATCGCCTCGCCGACCGCGCTGGCCCTGATCACCACCACGTTCACCGAAGGCCCCGAGCGCAACCGGGCGTTCGGCGTCTTCGCGGCGGTCTCCGCGGGCGGCGGCGCGATCGGCCTGCTCGCCGGCGGCCTGCTCGTCGAATGGCTCGACTGGCGCTGGGTGTTCTTCGTCAACGTGCCGATCGCGGCGCTGATCGTCATCGCGACGCCCCGGCACATCCAGGAGTCCGAGCGCCATCCGGGCCATTTCGACTTCGCCGGCGCGCTCACCTCGACGCTCGGCATGACCGCGCTGGTGTACGGCTTCATCCGGGCCGCCCAGGAGGGCTGGCGCGACCCGTACACCCTGGGGTCCTTCGGCGCCGCCGTGCTGCTGCTCGTCGTGTTCTTCCTGGTGGAGCGGCGTTCGGAGCGGCCCATCACACCGCTGCACATGTTCGCCGACCGCAACCGCGCGGGCACCTACGGCATCATGCTGAGCCTCGCCGCAGCGATCTTCGGCATGTTCTTCTTCCTCACCCTGTTCGTGCAGAACGTGCTGGGCTTCAGCCCGCTGAAGGCCGGGCTCGCCTTCCTGCCGGTCAGCGCCGTCATCGCGGTGGGCGCGGGGATCGCCTCGCAACTGCTGCCCAAGTACGGCCCCAAGCCCTTCATGGTGACGGGCTCGGTCCTGGCCGCGGCGGGCCTGTCGTGGCTGACGCTCACCGACATCCACTCCACGTACGCGGGCAGCATCCTGGGCCCGATGCTCGTCTTCAGCCTCGGCATGGGCCTGAACTTCGTCTCGCTGACGCTGATGGCCGTCTCGGGCGTGCCCGTGCACGAGACGGGCGCCGCCTCCGGCATGCTCAACGCCACCCAGCAGGTGGGCGGCTCGCTGGGCCTGTCCATCCTGGTCACGGTCTTCGGCACGGCCAGCCGCAACGAGGCGAACGACCAGGTGCCCACGTTCCTGCACCAGGCGACCCCCGCCGAGCGCCTGATGTTCCAGCGCACCGGCAAGCTGCCGCGCCCCTGGAGCGACCAGGTGCTCGCCTCGGGGGTCTCCACCGCCTTCATCGTGGCCGCGATCTTCACGGTCGTGGCGGCGGTGATCGCCCTGTTCGTCATCCAGGTCCGCCCCTCGGACCTGGAGCGCCTCCAGGGCGGAATGACCCCCGGTCCCTGAGGCCGCCCGGCGGGGACGATCTCAGGGACCGGGGACCGACGGCCTGTGTACGGGACGAGCCGCCGGACGGTATGCGGGATTTGCTACTAGATGTCGCGGAAGATCTCGATCTGCGCGCCCACCGAGTTGAGCCGCTCCGCCAGCTCCTCGTAGCCGCGGTTGATCACGTACACATTGCGCAGTACGGACGTGCCCTCGGCCGCCATCATCGCGAGCAGGACCACCACCGCCGGGCGCAGCGCGGGCGGGCACATCATCTCCGCCGCGCGCCAGCGGGTCGGGCCCTCGACGAGCACCCGGTGCGGGTCGAGGAGCTGGAGGCGGCCGCCGAGGCGGTTGAGGTCCGTGAGGTAGATCGCACGGTTGTCGTAGACCCAGTCGTGGATGAGGGTCTTGCCCTGCGCCACGGCCGCGATCGCCGCGAAGAACGGCACGTTGTCGATGTTGAGGCCGGGGAACGGCATCGGGTGGATCTTGTCGATCGGCGCCTCCAGCTTGGAGGGGCGGACCGTGAGGTCGATCAGCCGGGTGCGGCCGTTGTCGGCGGCGTACTCCGCCGAGCGGTCGTGGTCCAGGCCCATCTCCTCCAGGACCGCGAGCTCGATCTCCAGGAACTCGATCGGCACCCGACGGATCGTCAGCTCCGACTCGGTGACCACCGCGGCGGCCAGCAGGCTCATCGCCTCGACCGGGTCCTCGGACGGCGAGTAGTCGACGTCCACGTCGATGTTCGGCACGCCGTGCACGGTCAGGGTGGTGGTGCCGACGCCGTCGACCCGTACGCCCAGCGCCTCCAGGAAGAAGCAGAGGTCCTGGACCATGTAGTTGGAGGAGGCGTTGCGGATGACGGTGACGCCGTCGTTGCGGGCGGCGGCCAGCAGCGCGTTCTCGGTCACCGTGTCGCCGCGCTCGGTCAGCACGATCGGGCGGTCCGGGGCGGTCCGGGTCACCTCGGCGTGGTAGATGCCCTCGGTGGCCGTGATGTCCAGGCCGAAGCGGCGCAGCGCGATCATGTGCGGCTCGATGGTGCGCGTACCGAGGTCGCAGCCGCCCGCGTACGGCAGCCGGAAGCGGTCCATGCGGTGCAGCAGCGGGCCGAGGAACATGATGATGGAGCGGGTCCGGCGGGCGGCCTCCGCGTCCATGCCGTCCATGTCGAGGTCGGCCGGGGGCACGATCTCCAGGTCGACGCCGTCGTTGATCCAGCGGGTGCGCACCCCGATGGAGTTCAGCACCTCCAGGAGCCGGAAGACCTCCTCGATGCGGGCCACCCGGCGCAGCACGGTGCGGCCCTTGTTGAGGAGCGAGCCGCAGAGCAGCGCCACGCAGGCGTTCTTGCTCGTCTTGACGTCGATGGAGCCGGAGAGGCGGCGCCGGCCGACCACCCGCAGATGCATGGGCCCGGCGTAGCCGAGCGAGACGATCTCGCTGTCGAGTGCTTCACCGATGCGGGCGATCATCTCAAGGCTGATGTTCTGGTTCCCGCGCTCGATACGGTTCACGGCGCTCTGGCTCGTGCCCAGAGCCTCGGCCAACTGCGTCTGTGTCCAGCCCCGGTGCTGCCGGGCGTCACGGATGAGCTTGCCGATGCGTACGAGGTAGTCGTCTGACATGGCGGCAGGTTATCTCACATATGAGATGAGATTCCTCTTGGGGTGCGCCGTCGGGGTGAGGGCTCTGTGAAGCACCGTCAGTTCTGATGGTGGTGCGGCGGGGGTGCCGGGGCAACCGGAGTGCATCCGTCCGGGACCCTTCGGGGCAGCCCGCGCACGCGTGCGGGGCGTGCCCGCGCATGACCGGCGGCCGCCCATGTACTAGAGTTATCTCGACATCGAGATATCTGCCGAGGCGCACCGCGGCCGCACGTCACCGTCGAAGTGGCGGTAAGGGTGACCTAACTTAGCCTTACCTTAGCGGATTGGCTATCCAGCGTGGCGGCAGGATGCGGTGGAACGCGCACATATATGAAGGAGACTGTCGTGTCGGCGAACAGCTTCGACGCCCGCAGCACGCTGCAGGTGGGCGACGAGTCGTACGAGATCTTCAAGCTGGACAAGGTCGAGGGCTCCGCGCGCCTCCCTTACAGCCTGAAGGTGCTGCTGGAGAACCTGCTCCGTACCGAGGACGGCGCGAACATCACCGCCGACCACATCCGGGCGCTCGGCGGCTGGGACTCCCAGGCGCAGCCCAGCCAGGAGATCCAGTTCACGCCGGCCCGCGTGATCATGCAGGACTTCACCGGCGTGCCCTGTGTCGTCGACCTCGCCACCATGCGCGAGGCCGTCAAGGAGCTCGGCGGCGACCCGGCGAAGGTCAACCCGCTCTCCCCGGCCGAGCTGGTCATCGACCACTCCGTCATCGCCGACAAGTTCGGCACCAAGGACGCGTTCGCCCAGAACGTGGAGCTGGAGTACGGCCGCAACAAGGAGCGCTACCAGTTCCTGCGCTGGGGCCAGACCGCCTTCGACGACTTCAAGGTCGTCCCGCCGGGCACCGGCATCGTCCACCAGGTCAACATCGAGCACCTCGCTCGTACGGTCATGGTCCGCAACGGCCAGGCCTACCCCGACACCCTGGTCGGCACCGACTCGCACACCACCATGGTCAACGGCCTCGGTGTGCTGGGCTGGGGCGTCGGCGGCATCGAGGCCGAGGCCGCGATGCTCGGCCAGCCGGTCTCGATGCTCATCCCGCGCGTCGTCGGCTTCAAGCTGACCGGCGAGCTGAACCCGGGCACCACCGCCACCGACCTGGTCCTCACGATCACCGAGATGCTGCGCAAGCACGGCGTCGTCGGCAAGTTCGTCGAGTTCTACGGCGAGGGCGTCGCCGCCACCTCGCTGGCCAACCGCGCCACCATCGGCAACATGTCGCCGGAGTTCGGCTCCACCGCCGCGATCTTCCCGATCGACGGCGAGACGCTGAAGTACCTGCGTCTGACCGGCCGCTCCGAGCAGCAGGTCGCGCTCGTCGAGGCGTACGCCAAGGAGCAGGGCCTCTGGCTGGACCCGGCCGCCGAGCCCGACTTCTCCGAGAAGCTGGAGCTCGACCTCTCCACGGTCGTCCCCTCCATCGCCGGCCCGAAGCGCCCGCAGGACCGCATCGTCCTGGCCAACGCCGCCGAGCAGTTCGCCCTGGACGTGCGCAACTACGTCGAGGACGACGACGAGGCGGGCAAGGAGTCCTTCCCGGCCTCCGACGCCCCGGCCGCCGCCAACGGCGTCCCGAGCCGCCCGACCACCGTGGTCGCCGCCGACGGCTCGACGTACGAGATCGACCACGGCGCCGTCACCGTCGCCGCGATCACCTCCTGCACCAACACCTCGAACCCGTACGTGATGGTGGCCGCGGCCCTCGTCGCGAAGAAGGCGGTCGAGAAGGGCCTGTCCCGCAAGCCGTGGGTCAAGACCACGCTCGCCCCGGGCTCGAAGGTCGTCACCGACTACTTCGACAAGGCCGGTCTGACGCCCTACCTCGACAAGATGGGCTTCAACCTGGTCGGCTACGGCTGCACCACCTGCATCGGCAACTCCGGTCCGCTGGACGAGGAGATCTCGAAGGCGGTCAACGAGCACGACCTCGCGGTCACCTCGGTGCTCTCCGGCAACCGCAACTTCGAGGGCCGGATCAACCCCGACGTCAAGATGAACTACCTGGCGTCCCCGCCGCTGGTCGTCGCGTACGCCATCGCGGGCTCCATGAAGGTGGACATCACCACCGAGGCCATCGGCACGGACACCGACGGCAACCCGGTCTTCCTCAAGGACATCTGGCCGACCGAGGCCGAGGTCAACGACGTCGTGGCGAACGCCATCGGCGAGGACATGTTCAACAAGTCCTACCAGGACGTCTTCGCGGGTGACGCGCAGTGGCAGTCGCTGCCGATCCCGACCGGCAACACCTTCGAGTGGGACCCGCAGTCCACCTACGTCCGCAAGCCCCCTTACTTCGAGGGCATGCAGATGGAGACGACCCCGGTCACCGACATCACGGGCGCGCGCGTCCTGGCCAAGCTGGGCGACTCGGTCACCACCGACCACATCTCCCCGGCCGGTGCGATCAAGGCCGACACCCCGGCGGGCAAGTACCTCACGGAGCACGGCGTCGCCCGCCGTGACTTCAACTCCTACGGCTCGCGCCGTGGCAACCACGAGGTCATGATCCGCGGCACGTTCGCCAACATCCGCCTGCGCAACCAGATCGCGCCGGGCACCGAGGGCGGCTTCACCCGCGACTTCACGGTCGAGGGCGCGCCGGTCTCCTTCATTTACGACGCCTCCCAGAACTACCAGGCCGCCGGCACCCCGCTGGTCATCCTGGCGGGCAAGGAGTACGGCTCGGGCTCGTCCCGCGACTGGGCCGCCAAGGGCACGGCGCTGCTCGGTGTCAAGGCCGTCGTCGCCGAGTCCTACGAGCGCATCCACCGCTCGAACCTCATCGGCATGGGCGTCCTCCCGCTCCAGTTCCCGGAGGGCGCCACGGCCGCCTCCCTGGGCCTGACGGGCGAGGAGACCTTCGCCATCACGGGCGTCACCGAGCTGAACGACGGCACGACCCCGCGCACGGTGAAGGTCACCACGGACACGGGCGTGGACTTCGACGCGGTGGTCCGCATCGACACCCCCGGCGAGGCGGACTACTACCGCAACGGCGGCATCATGCAGTACGTGCTGCGGAACCTGATCCGTAACTAACGGACCCGGGTCAGCAGGAAGGGCCGCACCCCGTCTGAGGGGTGCGGCCCTTCGTCATGCACGGCGCTTCAGAGAAGAGCCGGTCGGATCAGAACAGCAGGCGGTAGGTGTTCCAGCCGCCGTTGCCGATCTTCACCTTGGACTCGAAGGGGTCCCGGGCGTTGCCGTTGCCGGAGTAGCGCCACAGGGCGCCGCTGCCGTCGCGGGCGATGAGGTCGGTGCGGCCGTCACCGGTGATGTCACCGACGGACACGAGGGTGTTGTACGCGTTCCAGCCGCCACCGATCCGGGTGCGGCCCTCGAACGGCGCCTTGTAGTTGCCGGTGCCCTTGTAGAGCCACAGCGTGCCGCCACCGTCGCGGGCGACGATGTCGGGCTTGCCGTCACCGGTCAGGTCGCCGTTGCCGGCGATCTGCGTGTACTGGCCCCAGCCGCCGCCGACCTTGTAGCGGGACGTCATGTTGCCGTTGCCGTACCCGAGGTACAGGTACAGGTAGCCGTTGCCGTCACGCGCGATCAGGTCGCCGGCCCCGGCGCCGCCGAGGTCGCCCACTGCCCACACGTGGTTGTAGGTGTTCCAGCCGCCGCCGACCTTGAAGTTCTGGCCGCCGAAGGGCTGGTAGAGCAGGTCGCCGTTGTTCTGGCGGGCCCAGAAGCCGTCGGCGTGGCCGTCGTTGTTCAGGTCGGTCTGGGCGATGTCCCGGGTGCGGTCCCAGCCGTAGCCGGAGTACTGGCGGGACTCGAGGCCACCGTTGCCGTCGGGCGCGTAACCGTACACGAAGCCGTCGCGCTCGACGCCGTACAGCGCGAAGTACGAGACCGCGGCGAGCGAGTTCGAACGCGGCGCGGTGACGCCGGTCTTCGCCTTCGGCTTGGCGTCGGTCGCCGACTTGCCGGGGTTGTCCGCCGCGACGGCGGAAGCGCCCGTCGCGACGAGGGCGGCGGTGACCGCCGCGGTGGCGAGGCGCGCGGCTATGCGTCCACGCTTACGGCCAGAAGTCTTGGCCACGTATTTCTCCATGGAGTTGTTGAGACATGGCGTGCCACACGACGTGCGGCGCGCCATAGGATCAACGAGATCGTTTCACGGGTTTCTCACATCCTCCAAACAGGTTTGTGCGGGAATCGTCACGGCCGGTTCGGCTGTGCGTGCCGGTACGCCGAAGGGCCGCACCGCCGAAGCGGTACGGCCCTCCGTCACCTCGGGTCAGGGACCCGACGGTCGATCAGAAGAACAGCCGGTAGGTGTTCCAGCCGCTCGTGCCGATCTTCGTACGGCCCTGGTACGGGGACGCGGCGTTGCCGGTGCCCTTGTACAGGTACAGCTCGCCCGCGGCGTTGCGGCCGATGAGGTCCGCCTTGCCGTCCAGGTCGATGTCGCCCGGAGCGAAGATCGTGTTGTAGGTGTTCCACCCACCACCGATCTTGACCCGGCCCTCGAAGGGAGCCTTGTAGTTGCCGGTGCCCTTGTAGAGCCACAGGGTGCCGTCGCCGCCGCGCGCCACGATGTCGGCCTTGCCGTCGCCGGTCAGGTCGCCGTTGCCCGCGAGCTGGGTGTACTGGCCCCAGCCGCCGCCCACCAGGTAGCGGGACGTCATCTTGCCGTCGCCGTAGCCCAGGTAGAGGTACAGGTTGCCCGAACCGTCACGGCCCAGCAGGTCACCCGCGCCCGCGCCGCCCAGGTTGCCCGGGGACAGCAGGGTGTTGTAGGTGTTCCAGCCGCCGCCGACCTTCCACGGCTGGCTGCCGTCGTTGGCCGCGTAGTACAGGTTGCCGCTGTAGTCGGCCTGCCAGATGCCGTCCGCCAGGCTGTCGGCGTTGTGGTCGACCTGGCCGATCCACTTCTGGTTCCAGCCGGTGTTGCCCTCGAAGCCGACACGGCCCTCGAGGCCGCCGTTGCCGTCGGGGGCGTAGTACCAAGCCGTGTTCGACTTGTCGACGCCGTACAGGCCGAACACCGGGGCGTCGCCCACGTTGGACGCCTGCGCGCTCGTCAGGGCGCCCTTGGCCGGCTTGGCCGCCGGAGCCTTGAACGGCTTCGCCGAGGGGTTGTCGGCGGCGAAGGCGGAGGCGCCGGTGCCGACGAGGGCGGCGGTAACCGCCGCGGCAGCGAGGCGGGCAGCTATCCGTCCACGCTTACGGCCAGAGATCTTGGCCACGTATGTCTCCATTGGTCGTGAATGAGACGTGGAGCGGCTCGGGTGCCGAGCCGCGTCACGAGTTCAGCGGAATCGTTTCACGACTCCTTTACCTGTCAACCCGCCCACCACCAAAGGGGACCAAGACAACAGCTCTTTCTTGGCCCTTGTTCACCCGCCGTATCCCAAAAACGCCCAAAAGGGCCGCATTTCCTAAACAGGAATGCGGCCCTCCGGATATTCGCCGGTCATCCACCGGTCATCCGCAGCGCGGAGGAGGCGTCAGAACAGCAGCCGGTACGTGTTCCAGCCGCCGTTGCCTATCTTCACGCGCGGCTTGTACGGGGCCGCCGCGCTGCCCGTGCCCTTGTACAGCCACAGCGCGCCCGCCGCGTCGCGGCCGAGCAGGTCGGTGGTGCCGTCGAGGTCCACGTCGCCGGAGGAGACGATGGTGTTGAAGATGTTCCAGCCGCCGCCGATCTTGACGCGGCCCTCGAAGGGAGCCTTGTAGTTGCCGGTGCCCTTGTAGAGCCACAGGGTGCCGTCGCCGCCGCGCGCCACGATGTCGGCCTTGCCGTCACCCGTGAGGTCGCCGTTGCCCGCGAGTGCCGTGTACTGGCCCCAGCCGCCGCCCACCAGGTAGCGGGAGGTCAGCTTGCCGTTGCCGTAGCCCAGGTAGAGGTACAGGTTGCCCGAGGAGTCGCGGCCCAGGAGGTCGCCGGCGCCCGCGCCGCCCAGGTTGCCCGGGGACAGCAGCGTGTTGTAGATGTTCCAGCCGCCGCCGACGGTGGTGTTCTCCAGCTCGACGTACGGCTCGTACGTCATCGTGCCCTTGGTGTCCCACTTCCACATGCCGTCCGCGACGCCGTCGGCGTCGTTGTCGACCTGGGCACCGTTCTTGAGGCCGCCCTGGCCCTCGTCGAGCTGCATCCGGGGCGAGAAGCCGCCCTCGAAGTCCGGCAGATAGGCGTAGCTGTTGCCGGAGCGGTCCACGCCGATCAGCGGGAAGACCGGGTAGGCGCCGTTGGGGTCGCCGTCGGCCTTGGCGACGCCGTGCTTGGCGCCCTTCGCCGCGGCGTGCGCGGCGGCCTTGGCGGTGGCGGCCTTCACCTGTGCCTTGGCGGACGGGGTCGGGTTGTCGGCGGCGAAGGCGGAGGCGCCGGTGCCGACGAGGGCGGCGGCAACCGCCGCGGCAGCGAGACGGGCGGCGGCTCGACGCCCACGCGTACGGCCAGAGGTCTTGGCCACGTATCTCTCCATAGAGTCGATGAGCCATGACGCGGTACCGGGCACGTCTGCGAACCGTGCGCCGGGACGCGTCACGCGATCATCGAGATCCTTACACAACTCCTTTACCTGTCAACCTGTTTGAGTGCGGAATCGGGAGTTGGCCGAATGCGGAAGGGCCGCACCCCCGTCCCCGGGAGTGCGGCCCGTCCGTATCGCGGGTCGGCGACGAGAAGAAGCGACCAGGCGAAGCGATCAGAAGAACAGCCGGTACGTGTTCCAGCCGCTCGTCCCGATGTTCTTGCGCCCCGCGAACGGCGCCGCCGCGTTGCCCGTGCCCGAGTAGCGCCACAGGGAGCCGTCGTTGCCGCGGGCGACGAGGTCGGTCGTGCCGTCCAGGTCCAGGTCGCCCATCGAGAACAGGGCGTTGTACGTGTTCCAGCCGCCACCGATCCGGACGCGGCCCTCGAACGGGGCCCGGTAGTTGCCGGTGCCCTTGTAGAGCCACAGCGTGCCCGAGGCGTCGCGGGCGACGATGTCGGCCTTGCCGTCGCCGGTCAGGTCGCCGTTGCCCGCGATCAGGTTGTACGCGTTCCAGCCGCCGCCGACCTTGTAGCGGGTCGCCACCTTGCCGTTGCCGTAGCCCAGGTACACGTACAGCGCGCCGGTGGTGTCGCGGGCCAGCAGGTCGCCGGCGCCCGCGCCGCCCAGGTTGCCCGGGGCGAGCACCAGGTTGTACGTGTTCCAGCCGCCGCCGACGGTCCACGGGTCGGTGGCGTCGTCCGCGGCGTAGTACATCGTGCCGTTCTTGTCCCACTCCCACCAGCCGTCGGCGTACCCGTCGGCGTCGTGGTCGACCTGGGTCGTCCACTTGATGGCGTCCCAGCCCGTGTCGATCTTGGCGCGCGGGCTGAGGGCGCCGCCGCCGTCGCGGATGTAGCCGTAGAGCGTGTTGGCGCGGTCCGCGGCGAACAGGTCGAACTGGGGGGCCTCGGGGCTGGGCGCGGAGCTCACCGCGCCGGACCGCGCGAGCGACGGCGCCGACGACGCCGGGGCGGCGGGCGTGAACGGCTTCGGCGGGTTGACCGCGGCGGCCGCGGTCGCACCGGCGCCGACCAGGGCGGCGGCGGCCACGGCGGCGCCGAGCCGGGCGGCTATCCGGCTCCGCTTGCTGCCGGAAGTCCGAGAAGTCCCGGAAGTCCCGGTATCCTTGGCCAGAGTCTTGGCCACGTAGTTCTCCATGATCCATGAGGCTCAGATGCGACGTGGCGCGCCTCAGCAGTCGAGACGCGCCACGGGTTTCACGGGAATCTTGCCATGACTCCTTTACATGTCAATCGGCTTGAGGTAAAAGCGGCCAACTCGATACGACCGCCCACCTCATGGGGTCGTCACCGCAGCAGCTCGATCTCCGCCAGCGTCGCCGGTCCGCCCGCCGGCACCAGCCGGTAGTGCCCGTACGAGCCGGGCCGGGCCACCCCGAACACCCGGGTCTGCTTGTCCCAGGCGAACGACTCACCCGAGCGTTTGTCCAGATCGACCCACTTCGTCCCGTCCGAAGAGCCTTGGAGGACCCACCCCTTGGGAGCCTTCGCGCGGTCGGCGGACGTCAGGGTGTACTGCACCGCGCGCGTCGCCGAAGCCACCGGCAGCTCGACCGAGTCGAACGTGCCCGCCGTGGCCGAGGTGTCGTCGAACAGCGGGCCGCTGCCCGAGATGGCGTCGGACGGCGGCGCGGGCACCTTGTCGTCGTGCGTGATCGACACCGGCGCCGCCTTCTCGCCCGTGCCCCAGGCCGAGGGGCGCGGCCCCATCGCGAAGTCCAGCGTGCCGCCCCGGGCCAGCAGGGAGTGGGGGAGCGCGGTGGAGTTCCAGGCCTTGCCGTTCACCTTCAGCGACTGGACGTAGAGGTTGCGGGAGCTGTTCTTCGGGGCCTTCACCACGAGGTCGCGGCCGTTCTCCAGGTGCACCGTCGCCTTGGTGAACAGGGGCGAGCCGATGGCGTACTCGCCGCTGCCCATGACCAGCGGATAGAACCCGAGCGCGGAGAACAGGTACCAGGCCGACTGCTCGCCGTTGTCCTCGTCGCCGTGGTAGCCCTGGCCGATCGCGCTGCCCGTGTAGAGGCGGTTCATGACCTCGCGGACCTTCTCCTGCGTCTTCCAGGGCTGCCCGGCCGCGTCGTACATGTACGTCACGTGGTGGCCGACCTGGTTGGAGTGGCCGTACATGCCCATCCGGACGTCACGCGCCTCGGTCATCTCGTGGATGACGCTGCCGTACGAACCGGCGAAGTCGGGGGAGGCCGTCTCCGGCGTCGCGAAGAACGCGTCGAGCTTCTTCGCGAGCCCGGCGCGCCCGCCGTAGAGGTTGGCGAGGCCCCGCGAGTCCTGCGGGGCGGTGAACGCGTAGCCCCAGCCGTTGGTCTCGGTGTAGTCGTAGCCCCAGACCCGCGGGTCGTAGGAGCCGCTCGGCACCCGCCACTCGCCCTTGGTGTCGCGGCCCTGGAAGAAGCCGGGCGCGCCCGCCCCGGCGCTCGCCGCCTTCGGGTCGAAGAGCTTCACGTAGTTCTGGGCCCGGCTCAGGAAGTACGCCGACTCCTCCTTGTAGCGGGCCTTGTGCGTCTTCTTGTAGAGCGCCTCGCCCATCTTCGCCAGGCCGTAGTCGTTGAGGTAGCCCTCAAGGGACCAGGACAGGCCCTCGTGCGTGGAGGTCGGGGTGTAGCCGAGGAAGGGCGAGGTGTCCATGCCCTTGCGGCCGACCCCCGCGGACGGCGGGGCGACGGTCGCGTTCTTCAGCGCGGCCTCGTAGGCGGCCTCGCCGTCGAACCTCACGCCCTTCACATACGCGTCGGCGAACGCCACGTCCGAGCTGGTCCCGGTCATCAGGTCCGCGTAGCCGGGCGAGGACCACCGCGAGATCCAGCCGCCGTCCTTGTACTGCTGGACGAACCCGTCGACCATCTCGCCGGCCCGGCCCGGGGTGAGCAGCGAGTACGCGGGCCAGGTCGTGCGGTAGGTGTCCCAGAAGCCGTTGTTGACGTACACCTTCCCGTCGACGATCTTCGCGCCGGTGTGCGTCGGGGTGTCCTGGCCGGTGCCGGGGGAGAAGGGGCTGGCGTACTGCTCCTTCGAACCGACCTTCTCGAAGCCGGAGTTGGGGTACAGGTACAGGCGGTAGAGCGAGGAGTAGAGCGTCGTCAGCTGGTCGTGGCTCGCGCCCTCGACCTCGACCCGGCCCAGGATCCGGTCCCAGGCCTGGCGCGCCCGGTCCCGTACGCGCTCGAAGGAGGTGCCCGCCGGGATCTCCGCGGCGAGGTTCGCCTTCGCCTGGTCCACACTGATGAGTGAGGTGGCGAGCCGCAGGGTGACCGTGCGGTCCTTGCCGGGCTTGAGGCGCAGATAGCCGGTGACGTCCGCGCCGCCGCCCCCGGGCAGCTTGCCGCCCGCGGTGGCCGGCGCGTCCAGGACGCCGTAGACGAAGAGCCTGGTGGCGCCCTCGGAGAGGCCGCTCTTGACGTCGGAGTAGCCGGTGAAGGACGAGGTCGACGGGTCCAGGGTGAGGGCGCCGTTGTTGTTGACGTTGTCGAAGAGCACGCTCGCGTCGTCACCGGGATAGGTGAACCGCATGGTCGCGGCGTGGTCGGTGGGCGCCATCTCGGCCTTGAGGCCGTTCTCGAAGGTGACGCCGTAGTAGTACGGCTTCGCCGTCTCGTTCTCGTGCCGGAACGCCAGCGCGCGTGCGGTGCGCGAGGCGTCCGGGGTCCCGGCGGCCGCCGACGGCATCAGCTGGAAGGTCTGCCGGTCGCCCATCCAGGGGCTCGGCTCGTGGCTCGCCGAGAACGCCTGGAGGGTGGGCAGGTTGTCCGCGTTGTTGCGCCGCGCGTAGTCGTACAGCCAGTCCTGCGAGCCCGCGTTGGTCACCGGGGTCCAGAAGTTGAACCCGTTGGGGACGGCCGTCGCCGGGAAGGTGTTGCCGCGCGAGAAGGAGCCGCTGGAGTTGGTTCCCCGGGTGGTCAGCGCGTAGTCGGCGAGGTGGGCCAAGCGCTTCTCCGGCTGCTGCGGGGCGATCGACAGGTCGTCGATCCAGCCCTGGAACTTCGCCGGGCCCTTGGGCGAGTCGTACGCCACCAGGATCCGGTCGACGGTCTTCCCGGCGGCCACCGCCCCGATGCGCGAGGACACCTGGTTCCACTGGTTGACGTAGAGCGTCTTCGCCGCGCCCTGGCCCTGCGGGGTCAGCAGGCCGCCGTGCGAGTCGATCGCCTTGAGGTCGCTCAGATAGGTGCCGTCGGTGAAGGCGAGGTCCACCGACACGTTGGTGGCGGGATAGCCGAGGTCGGTCTCCGGCATCGACGGGAAGACCTTGTAGTCGAGCACGGTGTCCCGGCCGATCCGGGTGTCCACGTCGAAGATCTTGTTGTACGAGTAGGCCCGCCCGTCCGCCTTGTGCGTACCGGCGTAACGCAGGGCCCTCTTTCCGGTGAATCCGGCGTTGGCCTTGGCGGTGGGGGAGCCGCCGGGCCCGCGGTCCGCCAGGGTCAGCATGTCCGGCGGGACCGGGGTGCTGGTGTCCCCGTTCGAGAACTGCACATCGGCCAGCTGGGTGATGTCGGCTCCGCCGTTGCGGGTGATCTCCAGGCGGTAGTGCGCGTACGCCGTGGAGCCCGCGAAGTCGTACGTCTTGGTCTGGAAGCGGGAGTTGAACGTTTCACCCGAGCGGGAGTCCAGCGTCGTCCAGGTGCTGCCGTCCGCCGAGCCCTTCAGCGTCCAGTCCTTGGGGTCGCGGGGAGCCGCGTCATTGGCCGAGGTCAGCGCGTAGGTGACGACCTTGACCGGACTGTCGAGATCGAATTCCAGCCAGGCGGTGGGCTGGAAGGCGAGCCATTTGGTGCTCGGCTGGCCGTCGACGAGGTTCTCCTTCACCTCGCCCGAGCCGTCGTTCTCGGCGCTCGCCCGCACCGCCGTGACCCTGTCGGTGACATTGCCCGGTATTCCGCTGGTGAATCCGCCGTCGACCCCCGACGTACGTTTCCTCCCGTCCGGGCCCACCTCCACGGTGTTGCGCCAGTCCGGCTGCGGCTGGCCGGTTTCGAACGAGGTGCGGAACTCCTGGCCGCCGAGGGCGGGTCGGGCCGCGGCCGGCTGGGCCGACGCGGCCCCCTGGGCCGTCACCACGAGCAGGAAGGAGGCCGCCGCGAGGGCGGCCGCCGGCCCTTGTCGGAGCCGGGATCTGGGCAGCATACGGAGGCCTTTCCATTGGCGGGCGCATGACACGACGACGCCCGGCCGAGGCCGGTGCGCTCCGGTCATACGATCTGGACAACGTTGTCAGAGTGAAAATGCAGGATCCAGTAGGAAGCCAAGGCATAGGTGGTGTCAAGGGTGTTGAGGGGGAATGGCCTGGGCGTTTCGCGGCGCCGCGAGAGTGTCGCGGGGGTCCGGCCCACCGCGCTCCGCCATCAGATATCCAGGAGGTCTCAACTCGGGAAAGGATGCCGTCCAACCATGCTTTCGATCTTGCTCAGTTGACGGAAAGTGGACTATACCTGTCGGCGTCCGCTCCGCCGGGAAACCGGCGGGCTCGGGGGACGGGGGACGTCGGGGAAGCAACGGCACGTCATCCTCCGCAATGTCCGACGTATCCGCTGCGTACCCTGCACTACCCAAGCTTCAGCACAACTGACCGCGGTGGCGGGGCCCTTCGCCTGCAGGCGATTTGGTACGGGCGACCGGTACACCGCCTGAGTCCTGGAGAAGGCGAGGACTTGAGCATGGGATCCACCTCCGCCCACGACAGCAATGAGGGCCTGGGCCGTCGCGATCTGATCAAGCGGTCCGCGGCGCTCGGTCTGATCACCGTTCCGGCGATGGGCTTCCTGTCCGCCTGTGCGAGCAGCAGCGACGACAGCCCGAAGGAAAAGGCCAGCGGCGGCCCCAAGACCGCCAAGAACCCGCTGGGCGTCAATGAGTCGGCCGGTCTCGACGTCGTCATCTTCGACGGCGGTTTCGGCACCAAGTACGCCACCGACGCGAACGCGGTGTACGAGAAGGCGTTCCCGAAGGCGAAGATCAATTTCCACAAGACCCAGAAGATCCAGTCCGAGCTGCAGCCCAAGTTCAACGGCGGCACCCCGCCGGACCTGATCGACAACTCGGGCGCCGAGCAGATGGACATGGGCGTCCTGGTCGGAAAGAGCCAGCTCACCGATCTGACGCCGCTCCTGGACGCGCCCTCCATCGACGACCCGAGCAAGAAGGTCCGCGACACGCTGCGGCCCGGCATCGTGGAGATGGGCCAGTTCGACGGCGACCAGTGCTGGATCTTCTACTACGCGTACACCGTCTACGGCGTCTGGTACTCGCAGACCGCGCTGGACAAGCTCGACGCGAAGTACCCGGAGACCTGGGACGAGATGCTCGCCCTGTGCGAGAAGGCCAAGAAGCAGGGCATCGCGGGCTGGACCTACCCGGGCAAGTACCCGTACTACCTGCCCTTCTCGCTCTACCCGTTCATCGCCAAGATCGGCGGCCGCGAGGTCCTGGACGCCATCGACAACCTGGAGCCGAAGGCCTGGGAGCACCCGGCCGTCAAGGCCGCGTTCGAGGCGTACTACGAGCTCTTCAAGAAGGGCTACATCCTCCAGGGCACCCCGGGCATGACCCACATCCAGTCGCAGACCGCCTGGACCAAGGGGCAGGCGCTGTTCATCCCGAACGGCTCCTGGGTGGAGAACGAGGCCGCTCCCACCACGCCCAAGGACTTCAAGATGATGGTGGGCGCGCCTTCAAGCCTCGACGGCAACGACAAGATGCCGTTCGGCACCATCTGGGCGTCCGGCGGCGAGCCGTTCATCGTCCCGGCCAAGGCGAAGAACCCGACCGGCGGCATGGAGCAGCTGCGCATCATGCTCAGCGAGGCCTCCTCGAAGAACTTCACGACCCAGGTCAAGTCGCTCTCCGCGTTCAACGGCGGCACGGACGGCCTGGCCCTGTCGACGGCCCTGCAGTCCGGTGTCGACGCGCTGAAGAAGGCCGGCACCAACGTCGTCAACCCGCGGCTCCAGGACTGGTACGTGAAGCTCCAGAAGGAGCAGATCGGTGTCGCCGGTCTCGGTGAGATGATGGCGGGTCGCGCGACTCCGGCCGAAACCATCAAGAAGATCCAGGGTTACGCCGACAAGGCCGCCCAGGACCAGAACATCAAGCACTACAAGCACAAGAAGTAGCGGCAGTGTTCAGGCGTCATCAGCGGCGGCACCCGCTGGAAGATCGGGGTCGGTAACCATGCAACACGGCAAGTACCGGTTCATCGTGGGATTTCTGGTACTCCCACTGGCGTTGTACTCACTCTTCGTCATCTGGCCGTTCGTCCAGTCCATCTACTACTCGTTCACGGACTGGACCGGTCTGAGCCCGGACTTCAAGATGGTCGGCTTCGACAACTACAAGCGGATGTTCGACGACGACATCTTCTGGAAGTCGTTGCAGCACAGTCTGCTGTTCGTCCTGCTGCTGCCGCTGGTGACGCTGGGTCTCGCGCTGTTCTTCGCCTTCATGCTCAATGTCGGGGGGCGGCGCCGAAAGGGCGCCGCCATTACCGGAGTGCGCGGCTCCGGCTTCTACAAAATCGCCTACTTCTTTCCGCAGGTGCTCTCGATCGCGATCGTCGCCCTGCTGTTCCAGTTCGCGTACAACCCCAACAACGGCGTGATCAACTCCGCGCTCAAGGGGGTCGGTCTCGGCAGCGTCCAGCCGAACTGGCTGGGCGACCCGGATCTGGCGCTGTACTGCGTGATGGCCGTGCTCGTCTGGTCCACGGTCGGATTCTTCGTCGTGCTGTTCTCGGCCGGAATGGCGTCGATCCCCAGGGACTTCTACGAGGCGGCGTTGCTCGACGGCGCCAGCCGCTTCACCACGTTCTTCCGGATCACGCTGCCGCTGCTCTGGGACACCGTGCAGTCCGGCTGGGTCTACATGGGCATCCTCGCCCTCGGCGCCGAGGCCTTCGCCTCGGTGCAGATCATGACGGTGGGCCCGGGCGGCCCCGACTACTCGACCACGGTCCTGCCGCTCTACGTCTATCAGTCGGCGTTCCGCGACGGTCAGGCCGGATACGCGACCACGATCGGTGTCGCGCTGCTCGTCGTCACGCTGCTGTTCGCGGCGGTCGTGATGCGACTGGGCCGGCGCGAGCGGCTGGAGTTCTCATGACCACTGACACCTCGACCGCCGACCTCGCCGAGGAGCGCCCGCCCGTGGCCAAGCAGGCGGCACCCGCCAAGAAGGAGAAGAAGGGCGAGGGCGTCGTCCTCAACGTCTTCTCGCACGGCGTGCTCATCCTCTGGGCGTTCATGGTCGTCATCCCGCTGCTCTGGGCGGTCATGGCGTCCTTCAAGGACGACAACTCGATCCTGTCGACCCCCTGGGCGCTCCCCGACAAGCTGCACTTCGACAACTGGTCGCGGGCCTGGACCCAGGCCCATATGAGCGACTACTTCGTCAACACCATCCTGGTGGTGGGGGGCTCGCTCATCGGCACGCTGCTGCTCGGCTCGATGGCCGCGTACGTGCTGGCGCGCTTCGAGTTCCCCGGGAACCGGTTCATCTACTACCTGTTCATCGGTGGGATGAGCTTCCCGATCATGCTGGCCCTGGTGCCGCTGTTCTACGTGATGAACAACCTGAGCCTGCTGAACACCACGCACGGGCTGATCCTGGTCTACATCGCGTACTCGCTGCCCTTCACGGTCTTCTTCCTCACCTCGTTCTTCCGGACGCTGCCCACCTCGGTCGCCGAGGCGGCCATGATCGACGGCGCCTCGCACACCCGTACCTTCTTCCAGGTGATGCTGCCGATGGCCCGTCCGGGTCTGATCAGCGTGGGGATCTTCAACTTCCTGGGGCAGTGGAACCAGTACATGCTGCCGACGGTCCTCAACACGGACCCGGACAAGCGGGTGCTCTCCCAGGGTCTGGTCGAGCTCGCGACCAGCCAGGGGTACAAGGGCGACTGGTCCGGCCTCATGGCGGGCCTGGTGATGGCGATGTTGCCGGTGCTCGCCGCGTACATCGTCTTCCAGCGCCAGGTCGTCGCGGGACTCACCGCGGGGGCGCTCAAATAGCGGTACGTCACGCTCCGTATCCACCACGGGACCGCCCGTCGGCGACACGCCGACGGGCGGTCCCGTGCTATGTCCCACTGCTCAGGTCTTGACGGGAGACAACCCGAAAGGCTCAGCTTAGAGTTCACATGTTGGAGATAGGGCGGGGCCTCAAAGCTGCGGCCCCGTGCGGGGGCGGCCGTCGTGCCGCCTGCCTACGGCAGGAGTGGATGGGTCGATGGAGACTCCGGGGTCGCAGACGTCGTTGCACCGGGCCAACCTGGAGCGGGTCGTACGCGCGGTCCGCATGGCGGGCTCGCTCACCCAGGCCGAGATCGCCAGGACCACGGGCCTGTCCGCGGCCACGGTCTCCAATATCGTTCGTGAACTGAAGGACGGCGGGACCGTCGAGGTCACGCCCACCTCGGCGGGCGGCCGCCGGGCCCGCAGCGTCTCGCTCAGCGGCTCCGCGGGCATCGTCATCGGCGTCGACTTCGGCCACACTCACCTGCGCGTCGCGGTCGGCAACCTGGCCCACCAGGTGCTCGCCGAGGAGGCCGAGCCACTCGACGTCGACGCCTCCTCCGCGCAGGGCTTCGGCCGGGCGGAAGAGCTGGTCACCCGGCTGATCACGGCCACCGGCATCGCCCGGGACAAGGTCATCGGGGTGGGCCTGGGCGTGCCCGGGCCCATCGACGTGGAGTCCGGCACGCTGGGCTCCACGGCCATCCTGCCGGGCTGGACCGGCATCAACCCCCGCGAGGAGCTCTCGGGCCGCCTGGGCGTGCCGGTGTACGTCGACAACGACGCCAACCTGGGCGCCCTGGGCGAGCTGGTGTGGGGCAGCGGGCGCGGGGTCAAGGACCTGGCGTACATCAAGGTGGCGAGCGGTGTCGGCGCGGGGCTGGTGATCGACGGGCAGATCTACCGGGGCCCGGGCGGCACGGCCGGCGAGATCGGGCACATCACCCTGGACGAGTCGGGCCCGGTGTGCCGCTGCGGCAACCGGGGCTGCCTGGAGACCTTCACGGCCGCGCGGTACGTGCTGCCGCTGCTGCAGTCCAGCCACGGGGCCGATCTGACCATGGAGCGCGTGGTCCAGCTGGCCCGCGAGGGCGACCCGGGGTGCCGGCGTGTCGTCGCGGACGTGGGCCGCCACATCGGCAGCGGTGTCGCCAACCTCTGCAATCTGCTCAACCCCAGCAGGGTGGTGCTCGGCGGCGATCTGGCCGAGGCCGGGGAGCTGGTCCTGGGGCCCATCAGGGACTCCGTGTCGCGGTACGCCATCCCCAGTGCGGCGCGCCAGCTTTCGGTCCTTCCGGGTGCTCTCGGCGGGCGCGCCGAGGTGCTCGGCGCGCTGGCTCTGGTACTGAGTGAAATGGGCGATTCGACCCTGCTTGAGAGTGCTCTCCCGGCCGGGGCGCCTGCCTTCACTTAGATAACGGATGGCACCGTTGTCATCTCGTTAAGGATTTACTCCTTGACGGTGGCCCTGCAGTCGAGTTGACTTCCAGCCACCTCGGCCGCAACGTCGCGGCCTCGTCAGGGAGGTTTCAGAATGAACACGCGTATGCGTCGTGCCGCCGTGGCCGTGGCCGCCACCGCGATGGCTGTCTCTCTCGCCGCCTGTGGAAGCGCCAAGGAGTCCGGCGACAAGACCAAGGAGTCGGGCGGCGCCAAGAAGGGCGACGAGATCAAGATCGGTCTGCTCCTGCCGGAGAACCAGACCGCGCGTTACGAGAAGTTCGACAAGCCGCTCATCGAGAAGAAGGTCAGCGAGCTGACCAACGGCAAGGGCAAGGTCGTCTACGCCAACGCCAAGCAGGACGCCACGGTCCAGGCCCAGCAGGTCGACACGATGATCACCAACAAGGTCGACGCGCTGATCGTGGACGCGGTGGACTCGAAGGCGATCGCGGGCGCGGTGAAGAAGGCCAAGGACCAGGGGATCCCGGTCGTCGCCTTCGACCGTCTGGCGGAGGGTCCGATCGACGCGTACACGTCGTTCGACAACGAGCAGGTCGGGCATGTGCAGGGCAAGGCCCTGGTCGACGCGCTGGGCGCG
>NZ_BMTS01000011.1:0-46189 GCF_014649795.1 Streptomyces melanogenes | reverse complement strand
GGCAAGGAGTACGACACCAAGGAGTGGAAGCCGGAGAACGCCAACGCCAACATGGAGGGCGCGATCTCGGCCCTGGGCAAGGACAAGATCATCGGCGTGTACTCGGCCAACGACGGCATGGCGGGCGGCATCATCACCGCCCTCAAGGCCGCCGGCCTGCCCAAGCTCCCCCCGGTCACCGGCCAGGACGCCGAACTCGCCGGAGTCCAGCGCATCGTCGCGGGCGAGCAGTTCATGAGCGTCTACAAGCCCTACGTCCAGGAAGGCCCGATCGCGGCCGAGATGGCCGTCGCGCTGGCCAAGGGTGAGAAGCTGGACTCGATCGCGAAGTCCAAGGTCGACAGCCCGACCACCAAGGGCGTCCCGTCGGTGATCCTCCCGGTCGTGTCGCTGACCAAGGACAACATCAAGGACACCGTCATCAAGGACGGCATCTACAAGGTCGACGAGATCTGCACCTCGAACTACAAGGCCGCCTGCGACGCGCTCGGCCTGAAGTAGTCCCCCGCCGGAACCCGCGCACCCGCGGTGCGCGGGGCCCCGGCCCCCGAAGCCCCTCCGGCGCCCCGCCCTCCTTCTCAGCCCCCGCTATCGGGCGGGGTGCCGGACGGAACGCTTCTTCTCCCCGTTCTCTTCTGCTCAACCTCCGCGCCCCCCTCCTCGGGCGCGGCATCCCCGCCGGTCAGGCGGCGAAGGAGATGGTTCACGTGTCCGCTACGCCCGTGCTGGCGTTGCGCGGGGTCTCCAAGCGGTTCGGTGCCGTTCAGGCGCTCACCGACGTAGAGCTTGAGGTCCACGCCGGTGAGGTGGTCGCCCTGGTGGGCGACAACGGAGCCGGAAAGTCCACGCTGGTCAAGACGATCGCAGGGGTGCACCCCATCGATGACGGCGTCATCGAGTGGGAGGGCCGCGGCGTACAGATCAACAAGCCGCACGACGCCCAGGCGCTCGGCATCGCGACCGTCTACCAGGACCTCGCGCTGTGCGACAACATCGACGTCGTAGGCAACCTCTACCTGGGCCGGGAGCTGCGCAAGCGCGGCATCCTGGACGAGGTCGAGATGGAGCGCCGCTCGCGCGAGCTGCTCACCACGCTGTCGATCCGCATCCCCAGCGTCCGCATCCCGATCGCGTCGCTCTCCGGCGGCCAGCGCCAGACCGTCGCCATCGCCCGTTCGATGCTCGGCGAGCCCAAGCTCGTCATCCTCGACGAGCCGACCGCGGCCCTCGGCGTCGAGCAGACCGCGCAGGTCCTCGACCTGGTCGAGCGGCTGCGCGAGCGCGGCCACGCCGTCATCCTCATCAGCCACAACATGGCCGATGTGAAGGCCGTCGCGGACAAGGTCGCCGTGCTGCGCCTGGGCCGCAACAACGGCGTCTTCGACGTCAAGACCACCTCGCAGGAAGAGATCATCTCCGCCATCACCGGCGCCACGGACAACGCCGTGACCCGCCGTGCGGCGCGCAACGCGGAGGTTCAGAAGTGAGCACCGACAAGACCTCCCCCGCGGACAAGGCCGACCCGACCGAGCCCATCCACCTGGACAAGCCGCACGAGGCCCCCGTGGACGCGCCGCCCGCCGCGGGCGAGGCGGTCACCGCCGTCGACCCCCGCCTGCTCGTGCGCGAGCAGGGCTTCGCGGGCTACCTGTCCGAGTTCAAGCGCAAGATGAAGGCGGGCGACCTCGGGTCGCTGCCGGTCGTCGTCGGCCTGATCGTCATCATGGCGATCTTCCAGAGCCTGAACTCGAACTTCCTGACCGCCGGCAACCTCTCCGACATCAGCGTCGCCATGGTCGGCACCGGCATGATCGCCACCGGCATCGTCTTCGTGCTGCTGCTAGGCGAGATCGACCTGTCGGTCGGCTCGGTCAGCGGTGTCGCGGGCGCCACCTTCGCGGTGCTCAACGTCACGCACGGCATGTCCGAGTGGCTGGCCCTGGTCCTGGCGATCCTGACCGGTACGGTCGCGGGCGCCATCCACGGCTTCGTCTTCGCCCGGATCGGCGTCCCCGCGTTCGCCGTGACCCTGGCCGGTCTGCTGTTCTGGAACGGCTTCATGCTCCAGGTCCTGGGCAGCAACGGCACGATCAACCTGGACTCCGAGGGCCTGGTCGCCAAGCTGACCAGCTACTACTTCAGCGATGTGGCGGCCGCCTACGGCCTGGCCGCGGTCGCGGTGGTGGCCTTCTTCCTCACCTCGTTCCTCGACAGCCGGCGCCGCGAGGCGGCCGGCGTGCCGTCCCGGCCGCTCAGCGAGATCGTGCTGCGCACGGTGCTGCTCGCCGTCCCGGCCGTCGGCGCCGCCGCCGTCTACAACCAGTACAAGGGCCTCCCGCTCGCCGTGGTGCTCTTCCTGGCGGTCCTGGTGCTCACCGACTTCGTGCTCCGGCGCACCGCGTACGGCCGCAAGGTCTTCGCGCTCGGCGGCTCCATCGAGGCCTCCCGCCGGGCCGGCATCAACGTGGTGATGATCCGCACCTCGATCTACGCCATCTCCGGCACCTTCGCGGCCATCGGCGGCCTCTTCCTCGCCTCGAAGATCACCGCGGCCAACCAGGGCGCGGGCAGCGGCGAGCTCCTGATGAACGCCATCGCGGCGGCCGTCATCGGCGGCACCAGCCTCTTCGGCGGCCGCGGCCGCACCTGGAACGCGCTGCTCGGTGTGCTGGTGATCACCTCGATCCAGTACGGCCTGGCCCTGCAGGGCATCGCCTCGCCGATCCAGTACATGATCACGGGTGGCGTACTGCTCGCGACCGTCGTGATCGACGCGGTCACCCGCAAGACCCAGAAGTCCGCGGGTCGCGCCTGACCCGCGGCCCCCACCTCCTCGCGCCCCTTGCGGGGCAAGGGGAGGAACCCCGGACGTGCCCGGTGCCCTCGCGGCGCCGGGCACGTCCGTGCGCGGGCGCGGATGTCAGCCATTCGCGTGACGCGGAACGCACCGCCCGATGACCGCCGTCGGAGTAGGAACATTAGACTCGGCTGAATCGGCATGCTCGACCAGCACGGATGCAAGGAGGCACGGGTGCCGCTGCTTACCCGTATCAGGGGACCGCGCGATCTCGACCGGCTCAGCCCGGAGCAGCTGGACCAGCTGGCCGCTGAGATCCGGACCTTTCTCGTCGACGCGGTCTCCAAGACCGGCGGGCACCTCGGCCCCAACCTGGGCGTCGTGGAGCTCACCATCGCGCTGCACCGCGTCTTCGAGTCGCCCAAGGACAAGGTCCTGTGGGACACCGGCCACCAGAGCTATGTGCACAAGCTGCTCACCGGCCGCCAGGACTTCGCCAAGCTGAAGATGAAGGGCGGCCTCTCCGGCTACCCCTCGCAGGCCGAGTCCGAGCACGACGTCATCGAGAACAGCCACGCCTCCACCGTGCTGGGTTGGGCCGACGGCCTGGCCAAGGCCAACGAGGTCCTCAAGAAGGACGACCACGTCGTCGCGGTGATCGGCGACGGCGCGCTCACCGGCGGCATGGCCTGGGAGGCGCTGAACAACATCGCCGCCGCCAAGGACCGCCCGCTGGTCATCGTGGTCAATGACAACGAGCGCTCCTACGCGCCGACCATCGGCGGCCTCGCCAACCACCTGGCGACCCTGCGCACCACCGACGGCTACGAGCGCTTCCTGGCCAAGGGCAAGGACCTCCTGGAGCGCACCCCGGTCGTCGGCAAGCCGCTCTACGAGACGCTGCACGGCGCCAAGAAGGGCCTCAAGGACTTCATCGCCCCGCAGGGCATGTTCGAGGACCTGGGCCTGAAGTACGTCGGCCCGATCGACGGCCACGACATCGAGGCCCTGGAGTCCGCCCTGACGCGCGCCAAGCGCTTCGGCGGCCCGGTCATCGTGCACTGCCTCACCGAGAAGGGCCGCGGCTACCAGCCCGCCCTGGCGGACGAGGCCGACCGCTTCCACGCCGTCGGCAAGATCCACCCCGACACCGGCCTGCCGGTCTCCACCTCGGGCCTGGACTGGACCTCGGTCTTCGGCGAGGAGATGGTCAAGCTCGGCAAGGAGCGCGCCGACATCGTCGCGATCACCGCGGCCATGCTCCAGCCGGTCGGCCTCGACAAGTTCGCCAAGGCCTTCCCCGAGCGGGTCTACGACGTGGGCATCGCCGAGCAGCACGCCGCGGTCTCCGCGGCGGGCCTGGCCACCGGCGGGCTGCACCCCGTCTTCGCCGTCTACGCCACCTTCCTCAACCGCGCCTTCGACCAGGTCCTGATGGACGTGGCCCTGCACAAGTGCGGCGTGACGTTCGTCCTGGACCGGGCCGGGGTCACCGGCACCGACGGCGCCTCGCACAACGGCATGTGGGACATGTCGATCCTCCAGGTCGTCCCGGGCCTCAGGATCGCGGCCCCGCGCGACGCCGACCAGGTGCGCGCCCAGCTGCGCGAGGCCGTCGAGGTCGAGGACGCCCCGACCGTCGTGCGCTTCTCCAAGGGCGCGGTCGGCCCGGCGGTCCAGGCCGTCGGCCGGATCGGCGGCATGGACGTGTTGCGCCGCGCCGAGGCCGAGCGGCCGGACGTGCTGCTGGTCTCGGTGGGCGCGCTCGCCCCGATGTGCCTGGAGATCGCCGACCTGCTGGACGCCCAGGGCATCTCGACCACCGTGGTCGACCCGCGCTGGGTCAAGCCGGTCGACGAGGCGCTGGCGCCGCTCGCCGAGACGCACCGGGTCGTCGTCACCGTCGAGGACAACAGCCGCGTCGGCGGGGTCGGCTCGGCCGTCGCCCAGGCGCTGCGCGACGCGGGCGTCGACGTGCCGCTGCGCGACTTCGGTATCCCGCCGCGCTTCCTCGACCACGCCTCCCGCAAGGAGGTCATGGCCGAGATCGGGCTGACCGCGCCGGACATCGCGCGCCAGGTCACCGGCCTGGTCGCCAAGCTCGGCGGGCTGGAGAGCGAGAGCGCCGTGGAGCCCGCGCGCGACTGACGAAGGCGCCGGTGAACATCCGGCGACCGGTCAATGGGCCGGTCCGATCGCCCTGTACGGGTGGTTGGACCGGCCCATCCGCGTGAATTACCGCCGCAGCCCGGTACCCGTACCGCCCCTCGTCCCGATCATGGCGGGGACATGAGCTAGCGGAGGTGCACAAGGTGGCTGGTACCGGTCTCTTTCGGACCAAATCAATCGAGAAGTCCATCGCGGACACAGAGGAGCCGGAGCACGCACTCAAGAAGTCGCTGTCCGCGCTCGATCTGACGGTCTTCGGCGTCGGCGTCATCATCGGCACCGGCATCTTCGTCCTCACGGGCAAGGTCGCCAAGGAGAACGCGGGCCCGGCGGTCTCCCTCGCGTTCGTGGCGGCCGGCGTCGCCTGTGCGCTGGCGGCTCTCTGCTACGCGGAGTTCGCCTGCACGGTCCCGGTGGCCGGGTCCGCCTACACGTTCTCCTACGCCTCGCTCGGCGAGCTGCCCGCCTGGACCATCGGGTGGGACCTGGTGCTCGAATTCGCCCTGGGCACGGCGGTGGTGGCCGTCGGCTGGTCGGGGTACGTGCGCTCGCTGATGGACAACGCGGGCTGGCACCTGCCGGACGCGCTGGGCGGGCGCGAGGGCGCCGACGGCTTCGGCTTCGACATCCTCGCCGCCGCCCTCGTCCTGGTGTTGACCGCGATCCTGGTCCTCGGGATGAAGCTCTCCGCACGCGTGACCTCGGTCGTCGTGGCCATCAAGGTCACCGTCGTCCTCATCGTGATCATCGCGGGCGCCTTCTTCATCAAGTCCGAGAACTACAAGCCGTTCATCCCCAAGGCGCAGCCGCAGAAGGCGGGGGGCAGCCTCCAGGCGCCGCTCATCGAGCTGATGTCGGGGTACGCGCCCACCAACTTCGGCGTGATGGGCATCTTCACCGCCGCCTCCGTCGTCTTCTTCGCCTTCATCGGCTTCGACATCGTGGCGACCGCCGCCGAGGAGACCAAGAACCCGCAGCGGGACATGCCGCGCGGCATCCTGGGCTCGCTCTTCATCTGCACCGCGCTGTACGTGGCGGTCTCGATCGTCGTCACCGGCATGCAGCACTACTCCGAGCTCTCCATCGACGCCCCGCTCGCCGACGCCTTCAAGGCCACCGGGCACCCCTTCTACGCCGGTGTCATCAGCTTCGGCGCCGCCGTCGGCCTCACCACGGTCTGCATGATCCTGCTGCTCGGCCAGACCCGGGTGTTCTTCGCGATGAGCCGCGACGGGCTGCTGCCCCGCTTCTTCTCCCGCGTCCACCCCAAGTTCCGCACTCCGCACCGCCCGACCATCCTGCTCGGCGGGATCATCGCGATCCTCGCGGGCTTCACCAGCCTCAGCGAACTCGCCGAGCTGGTGAACATCGGCACCCTCTTCGCCTTCGTCATCGTCGCGATCAGCGTGATCATCCTGCGCCGCACCCGGCCCGATCTGCACCGCGCCTTCCGCACCCCGCTGGTGCCCTGGGTGCCGATCCTGTCGGTGGCCGCCTCGCTGTGGCTGATGCTCAACCTGCCCGCCGAGACCTGGCTGCGGTTCGGGATCTGGATGGTGATCGGCTTCGTCGTCTACTTCCTGTACGGGCGGTCCCACAGCCGCATCGACGTGGAGTGACGTCCAGCGCTTCCCGGAGTTGATCGCACGGCCCCGTATGTCCCGCTTCGATGGGAACTGCGGGGCCGGATAGCGTGCACCCCGTGCACCGTACGCCCACCGACTCCCTCGCCCCGTCACCCTCCGTACGCACGTCACGGGTGCCGCGGCCGCGTGCGGAGCCGGTGCCCGGGCGCGGCAGCGGGTACTGGACGCGGCTGCTGCCCGCGCTCGCCGCCCTGGCCGTACTGACCCGGCTGCCCTCCTTCCGGCATCCCCTGTGGAACCCCGACGAGGGCTATCTCGCCGTCCAGGCCCGCCAACTCGCCGCCGGGGGAGCGCTGTACGACACGGTCGTCGACCGCAAGCCGCCCCTGCTGCCCTGGCTGTACGAGGCCGCCTTCGCGGTGTTCGGCGACACCTCGCTCGGCCCGCTGCGGGTCGCCGCGGTCGGCGCGCAGCTGCTCACCGCCGTGCTCCTCGCCTCCACCGCCCGCCGCCGCTGGGGCGACCGGGCGGGCCGGGTCGCGGGCGTGCTGCACCTGCTCGTCTCCGTCGGCCTCAACCCCGAGGACACCCAGGCGGCCACCTTCGAGGTGTTCATGCTGCCGTTCACGGTCGCCGCCGTGCGCTGCGCCGACCGGCGCCAGTGGGCCCGCGCGGGCCTCGCCGTCGGCGGGGCCTTCCTCACCAAGCAGACCGGCGGCGCGGCGCTCGTCCCGGTGCTGTGGCTGATGTGGCGCTCGGCCACGCCGCGCCGCTCCGCCCTGCTGCGCACCGGCGCCGGGCTCTGCGGCCCGGTGCTGCTCGGCGCGCTGCTCACCGGCCCGGCCCGGTTCCTGTTCTGGACGGTCACCGGCTCCGGCGCCTACGCCTCCTTCACCGGCTCCGAACTCCACGTCCTGGCCAGGGGGTTGGCCAACACCGCACTCCTCGCGTTCGCCTGCGCCGGGCTGCTGCCACCGGTGGTGCGGGTGCTGCGGATCGCCAGGACCGGCGCCGCGGACGTATGGCTGTGGCTCGCCTCCTCGGCCGGAGCCGTCCTCGTGGGCTTCCACTTCTTCGGCCACTACTACCTCCAGCTCGTCCCGCCGCTGGTGCTGCTCGCGGCGGCCGCGCTCCAGATCCTCCCACCGCACCGGCTGACCGGCGCGCTCCTCGCCTCCGCCTGCGCCTGCGCGCTCTTCCTCGTCTGGGGCCTGCTCGCCCCGCGCCCCGAACTGGCCCACGCCGAGCGCCTGGCGGCCGCCGTACGGGCGCGCTCGGCGCCGCACGACCCGGTCCTGGTGTGGGGCATACACCCCGAGACGTACTGGCTCTCCGGCCGTGCCCCCGCCACCCGCTATCTGACCGCCGGACTCCTCACCAACTTCAGCGGCGGTCGCGACGGCCCCCAGGTGGGCGAGAAGTACGGCGTGGAGGGCTCCTGGCCGGTCTTCCGCACCGAACTGGCCGCGCGGCCACCCGTGCTGATCGTCGACGACTCCCGGGGCGCCCCCTACGCCCCCGAACGCCTGCCGAGCCTGCGCCGCCTGCTCGCGGCCCGCTACGAGCCGCTGGTGGGGACGGTCGACGGGGCGGTGTTCTACGTACGGACTCAGCCGTCCGCGTCCTCCGCCTCCCCGGCGGGGTGACGCACCGCCCGCGGCCCCACGCACCGCGCCCCGTGCGCCTCCACCCGGCGGCGCAGCTCGCGGTCGGCCGTCACCACCAGGCAGGGGCGGTCCGGGGCGCGCCCGGCGGCCAGCTCCACGATCCGGTCGTCGCCGCTGCCGGGCGCGGCATCCACCCGTACGCCCGCCACCGGCGCCACCCCGCGGGCCGCGCCCTCGACCACCAGGACCAGCTCGACGGGGCCGGGAAAGCCCGGGAGCCCGGCCTCGGCGTACCCCACCAGGCGGTCACGCAGGCGTTCGGCGGCGCCGTGCCGGTCGCGCCACCAGCCGTCCGGCACCGAGCCCACCACATTGGCCGCGTCCACGATCACCAGCGAGGTCGTCCCCATCCCGGCAGCGTGCCACGGGAGTCGGGAAAATCGCACGTCGGGCCGGGGAAATCCCGCGAAATCCGGGCCCGGGACCGAGTGTTATTGTCGCTGGGTCTCATGGTGTGTCGCATCTTGCCGCTCATCGCGGATCTGGTAGGGAAAGGCGGTCGGTGAGCCATGGCGTTCAAGCCTGCGCGTGCGTCGAAGGGGCAGGCGGGCCCGGAGCACGAGACCCCCACCGCCGCACCCGCCGCCGTCAGCGCGCCCGGCCTCGTCCCCTCGCCCGCCCTGCCCGACGGCTCCCCGGCGGTCACCGGCTGGCTGCTGCGCGGCAAGGACGGACGGCTGACCGCGTACGCGCCGGGCGCGGGCGGTGTGCTGCGCTGGACCGAGACGCACCCCGGCGGCCCCGAGTGGACCGGACCCGAGCTGGTCGTCCCGGCGCCCGGGCTCGGCCCGCGCCTCACCGTGGCCCAGGGCGCCGACGGGTACGTCCACTTCCTCGCGCTGCAGCAGAACAAGACGGCCGCCGGTGACCCGCACTACGACGTCGTCCACGCCGTCCAGTACCAGTCGGGCCGCCCGGTCAAGGACTGGTATCCGCTGGGCACCCCCTACCGCGACCAGACCAGGGCCGCCAAGGTCGGCCACCCGGCCGCCGTCGTCGACTCCGCCGACAACCTGAACGTCTTCATCCGCAACGCCGGGACCGGCCTGTGCGCCCGCGTCCAGCAGACGTCGGGCAGGTGGAGCAACTGGCTCGACCTGGACGGCTCCGGCTCGTACGGCGCGGTCTGCGCGGGCGCGGCCGAAGACGGCAGGGTCGACGTCGTGATGCCGGCCAAGCGCGGGGTGATGCGCTGGACGCGGGCCGCCGGGAGCGCCACGTACGAGCGGGTCTCCGACCTGGAGATCCAGGTGGCGGACGGCTCGGTGAGCGCCCAGCACACCGGCGAGGGCCGGATCACCTTCTTCTGGCGCGAGGCCGAGGGCGACGACGTGCACGCCTTCCGCGCCGACGACCCCGCCGTACCGCTCGGCGGCGCCGCGAGCGGCCCGGTCGCCGTGCTGCGCACGCCGGTGGATGGCCACGACTGCACCCTGCTGGCCCAGCGCGGCCCAGACGGCCGCCCGGCGCTCGCCGCCTACCCCACGGAGGCCGAGTCGGCCGGTGCGGTGTGGGCCTCCACGGGCGAGGTCTGCGAGGGCGTACCGGCGCTCGCCACCGACGCCGCAGGGCGGGTCGTCCTCGCCGCCTTCGGCACCGACGGACGGCTGCGCGTCACCCGCCAGAAGACCAGCGAGCCCGGCCTGGCCCTGGAGCCCTGGACGGTCGTCTGACGCCCGCCCGCCCCCCGGCGGGCCCGAACACGCCAGAAGGCCCCCCGCCGCTGCGGGGGGCCTTCTGCGTACTGCTAGGGGCGTTACGCCGGGACGCTCGCCACGCCCTGCGCCAGGAACTTCTTCCCGTTCACGCGCTCCGAGACGCCCTCGCGGTCCAGGTACGGCGTGATGCCGCCCAGGTGGAAGGGCCAGCCGGCGCCGGTGATGAGGCAGAGGTCGATGTCCTGGGCCTCGGCCACGACACCCTCCTGAAGCATCAGACCGATCTCCTGCGCCACCGCGTCCAGGACGCGGGCGCGGGTCTGCTCCTCGGTCAGGACGACATCGCCCTGCTTGAGGAGGGCCGCGACCTCCGGGTCCAGCTCCGGCTTGCCGGAGTCGTACACGTAGAAGCCGCGCTTGCCCGCCTTCACGACGGCCGCGAGGTTCTCGGAGACCGTGAACCGCTCCGGGAAGGCGCGGTTGAGGGTCTCGGACACGTGCAGACCGATGGCCGGGCCGACCAGCTCCAGGAGCACCAGCGGCGACATCGGCAGACCCAGCGGCTCGACCGCCTTCTCGGCGACCTCGACCGGGGTGCCCTCGTCGATGACGTTCTGGATCTCGCCCATGAAGCGGGTCAGGATGCGGTTGACGACGAACGCCGGGGCGTCCTTCACCAGGACCGCGGTCTTCTTCAGCTTCCTGGCGACGCCGAACGCCGTGGCCAGCGCCGCGTCGTCGGTCTGCTCGCCGCGCACGATCTCCAGGAGCGGGAGGATCGCGACCGGGTTGAAGAAGTGGAAGCCGACGACCCGCTCGGGGTGCTTCAGCTTCGACGCCATCTCGGAGACCGACAGCGAGGAGGTGTTGGTGGCGAGGATCGCGTGCGCCGGGGCGACCGCCTCGACCTCCGCGAACACCTGCTGCTTGACGCCGATCTCCTCGAAGACCGCCTCGATGATGAAGTCGGCGTCGGAGAAGCCCTCGGCCTTGTCCAGCACACCGGAGACCAGGCCCTTGAGGCGGTTGGCCTTGTCCTGGTTGATACGGGACTTGGCGAGCAGCTTGTCGATCTCGGCGTGGACGTAGCCCACACCCTTGTCGACGCGCTCCTGGTCGATGTCGGTCAGCACGACCGGCACCTCCAGGCGGCGCAGGAACAGCAGCGCGAGCTGCGAGGCCATCAGGCCCGCGCCCACCACGCCGACCTTGGTGACCGGGCGCGCGAGCGACTTGTCGGGCGCACCCGCCGGACGCTTGGCGCGCTTCTGCACCAGGTTGAACGCGTAGATGCCGCTGCGGAGTTCGCCACCCATGATCAGGTCGGCGAGCGCCTTGTCCTCGGCGTCGAACCCGGCCTGGAGGTCGCCGTCCTTGGCCGCCTCGATGATGTCGAGCGCGCGGTAGGCGGCCGGGGCCGCGCCGTGCACCTTGGAGTCGGCGATGAACCGGCCCTTGGCGACGGCCTGGTCCCAGGCCTCGCCGCGGTCGACCTCGGGGCGCTCGACGGTGACGTCGCCCTTGAGGACGTTCGCGGTCCAGATCAGCGACTGCTCCAGGAAGTCCGCGCCCTCGAAGATCGCGTCCGCGATGCCGAGTTCGAAGACCTGCTTGCCCTTGAGCTGGCGGTTCTGGTTCAGCGAGTTCTCGATGATGACCGAGACCGCGCGCTCCGCGCCGATCAGGTTCGGGAGCAGGGCGCAGCCGCCCCAGCCCGGGACCAGACCGAGGAAGACCTCGGGCAGCGAGAAGGCCGGGATGGCCTTGGAGACGGTGCGGTACGAGCAGTGCAGACCGACCTCGACACCGCCGCCCATGGCCGCGCCGTTGTAGTACGCGAAGGTCGGCACGGCCAGCGCGGCGAGGCGCTTGAAGACCTCGTGGCCGCTCTTGCCGATGGCGAGCGCGTCCTCGTGCTTCTTGAGGATCTCGACGCCCTTGAGGTCGGCGCCGACGGCGAAGATGAACGGCTTGCCGGTGACACCGACGCCGACGATCGCGCCCTCGGCCGCCTCCTTCTCCACCTGGTCGACAGCGGCGTTCAGGTTCGCCAGCGAGCCCGGGCCGAAGGTGGTCGGCTTGGTGTGGTCGAAGCCGTTGTCCAGCGTGATCAGCGCGAACCTGCCCGCGCCGAACGGCAGGTCGAGGTGGCGCACGTGCGCCGAGGTGACGACCTCGTCCGGGAACAGCTCGGCCGCACCCTTCAAAAGCTCAGCGGTGGTGCTCACTTGCTGCCTCCGGCGTCCTTGTGGTGCGGGTTCTCCCAGATGACCGTGGCGCCCATGCCGAAGCCGACGCACATGGTGGTGAGGCCGTAGCGGACCTCCGGCTGCTCCTCGAACTGCCGCGCCAGCTGCGTCATCAGGCGTACGCCGGAGGAGGCGAGCGGGTGGCCGAACGCGATGGCGCCGCCGTACTGGTTGACGCGGGCGTCGTCGTCGGCGATGCCGTAGTGGTCCAGGAAGGAGAGGACCTGGACGGCGAAGGCCTCGTTGATCTCGAAGAGGTTGATGTCCTCGATCGACAGACCGGCCTTGGCCAGCGCCTTCTCGGTCGCCGGGATCGGGCCGTAGCCCATCACCTCGGGCTCGACGCCCGCGAAGGCGTACGAGACCAGGCGCATCTTGACCGGCAGGCCGTTCTCGCGCGCGAACTCCTCGGACGCGATGATCGACGCGGTGGCGCCGTCGTTGAGGCCGGCCGCGTTGCCCGCGGTGACGTTGCCGTGGACGCGGAACGGCGTCTTCAGGCTCGCCAGGCTCTCCAGCGTGGTGCCCGGGCGCATCGGCTCGTCGGCGGTGACCAGGCCCCAGCCGGTCTCGCCCACCTCGGCGTTGGTGTTGCGCACCGAGATCGGGACGAGGTCCTGCTGGATCTTCCCGTTCGCGTACGCCTTGGCCGCCTTCTCCTGCGAGCGCACGGCGTACTCGTCGGCGCGCTGCTTGGTGATGTGCGGGTAGCGGTCGTGCAGGTTCTCCGCGGTCATGCCCATGAACAGGGCGGACTCGTCGACCAGCTTCTCGCTGACGAAGCGCGGGTTCGGGTCGACGCCCTCGCCCATCGGGTGGCGGCCCATGTGCTCGACGCCACCGGCGATCACCGCGTCGTACGCGCCGAAGGCGATGGAACCGGCGACCGAGGTCACGGCGGTCAGCGCGCCCGCGCACATACGGTCGATGGAGTAGCCCGGCACGGACTGCGGCAGACCCGCGAGGATGCCGGCGGTGCGGCCGAGGGTCAGACCCTGGTCGCCGATCTGCGTGGTCGCGGCGATGGCGACCTCGTCGATCTTCTTGGGGTCGAGGGCCGGGTTGCGGCGCAGCAGCTCCCGGATCGCCTTGACGACGAGATCGTCGGCCCGGGTCTCGTGGTAGATGCCCTTCGGGCCCGCCTTGCCGAACGGGGTGCGGACGCCGTCGACGAAGACGACGTCCCTGACGGTACGAGGCACGATGGCTCTCCTCCAGGGTGCGGGGTGGCACTGCTGCGCGTGGCGCACTCGCCTGAGCGCGCGCTCACCCCGCCATGCTACTTGCGGGTAACCAAACTGCCCAGTCCCCCCGGCAGGAGCGGCGAAGGTCACACTCCGCCGGGCCCTCTCATGGCCGTACCCCCTGATGACCGAGGTCGTCAGGGGGTACGTGGGTGCCGTGCGGCTCAGCTGTTGGCGGCCAGCGCGGCCGCGAGCAGCGGCGTCACCTGCTCGACCTGCCAGCGCCGCGCGCCGTACGCGGTGAGCGCCTCGGCCACCGCGGCCTCGGACCGGTCGCCCGGCGGCTCCCAGCACACCCGGCGGACGGTGTCCGGGGTGATCAGGTTCTCCTGCGGCATGTTCAGCCGCTCGGCCAGCTCCGAGACCGCCGCCCGCGCGGCGGAGAGCCGGGCCGCGGCGGCCGGGTCCTTGTCCGCCCACGAGCGCGGCGGCGGCGGGCCAGCGACCGGCTGCCCGGGCTGCGGAAGCCCGGAGTCCGGCAGCGCCCGCGCCCGGTCGACGGCCGCCTGCCACTGCTCCAGCTGGCGCCGCCCCATCCGGTGCCCGTAGCCGGGCAGGGCCATCAGGGCCTGCACGTTCAGCGGCATCGCCAGCGACGCCTCGATGATCGCGGAGTCGCTGAGCACCTTGCCCGGCGAGACGTCACGGCGCTGGGCGACCTTGTCCCGGGCCGTCCACAGCTCGCGCACGGCGGCCATCTGACGGCGTCGGCGGACCTTGTGCATGCCGGAGGTGCGCCGCCAGGGCTCCTTGCGCGGCGGCGCGGGCGGCGCCGCGGCGATCGCGTCGAACTCCTGGCGGGCCCAGTCGAGCTTGCCCTGCCGGTCGAGCTCCTTCTCCAGCGCGTCGCGCAGGTCGACGAGGAGCTCCACGTCGAGCGCCGCGTACCGCAGCCAGGGCTCGGGCAGCGGCCGGGTCGACCAGTCCACCGCGGAGTGGCCCTTCTCCAGGGCGTACCCGAGGACGCTCTCGACCATCGCGCCCAGGCCCACGCGCGGGAAGCCCGCGAGGCGCCCGGCGAGCTCCGTGTCGAAGAGCCGGGACGGCACCATGCCTATTTCCCGCAGGCACGGCAGGTCCTGGGTGGCGGCGTGCAGGATCCACTCGGTGTCGGCGAGGGCGTCGCCGAGCGCGGAGAGGTCGGGGCAGCCCACCGGGTCGATGAGCGCGCTGCCCGCGCCCTCGCGGCGGAGCTGGACGAGGTAGGCGCGCTGGCCGTACCGGTAGCCGGAGGCGCGCTCGGCGTCCACGGCCACGGGGCCGGTGCCGGCCGCGAACGCGGCGACGACTCCGGCGAGCTCTTCGTCGGTGGCTACGACGGGCGGAATGCCGTCACGCGGCTCCAGCAGGGGAGTCGGCTGCCCATCGACCGGGACGTCGTCGTCCGGGGGGGCGCCCCCGGTGGTTCGCAGTGCTGTCTCTGCTGCGGTCTTTTGGGCGTCGGTCACCTGTCAAGGGTACTTGTGTATATGCCGCGCCCGTCGACGGAACGTTCCGTCGACGGGCGCGCGAGGGGCGCACGGCGCCTTGTGGGGGGAGCATGCCCCTCGGGACCCCTGGGTCAGTGGATGATTCCGGTGCGCAGGGCGACGGCCACCATCCCGGCCCGGTCGCCCGTGCCGAGCTTGCGCGCGATCCGGGCGAGGTGGCTCTTCACGGTCAGCGCGGAGAGCCCCATGGACACCCCGATCGCCTTGTTGGACTGGCCCTCGGCGACCAGCCGCAGCACCTCGACCTCGCGCCCGGAGAGCTCGCGGTAGCCGCCCGGGTGGCTCGGGGCACCCGGGGGGCGGCGGTGCATACGGGCCGCCGCGGCGCCGATGGGCGCGGCGCCGGGGCGGGTGGGGTGGCCGATGTTCGTCCGCGTACCGGTGACGACATAGCCCTTCACGCCGCCCGCGAGGGCGTTGCGCACGGCGCCGATGTCGTCGGCGGCCGACAGGGCCAGACCGTTGGGCCAGCCCGCCGCGCGGGTCTCGGACAGCAGGGTGAGCCCGGAACCGTCGGGCAGATGGACGTCGGCAACGCAGATGTCGCGCGGGTTGCCGACGCGGGGACGTGCCTCCGCGATGGACGACGCCTCGATGACGTCCCGTACTCCGAGGGCCCACAGGTGGCGCGTGACGGTGGAGCGGACTCGGGGGTCGGCGACGACGACCATGGCCGTCGGCTTGTTCGGGCGGTAGGCGACCAGGCTTGCGGGCTGCTCAAGAAGAACGGACACCAGGCCTCCTGGGGGGGAAGGTGCGGGACGGAGCCGGCTCGGGGATGAAGCCGGGGCGAACCGTGCAGATAGGGTCACAGACCTCTTCGGCAGGGTGCCCGCCCGGCTTTAGGGAATGATCACGATTTGGTGAGAAACATTTAGGGCAATTCGGACTGGTGGTCGAGCGGGGCGCGACCGGTCGATAGGGACCGACTTTCTGTCTTTCGACAGAGGGCCGCACCTCACGTCCCTGGACGGCCCCGCACCCCTAGGGGCGCGGGGCTGTGACATGTGCGGCTCCGCCGCGTGGGCGCGACCAGCCACAGACGGTCCGCAGACGAACGAACGCACCCCGAATCGCTCAGCGAGGATCCCGCCGCTGAGGCAGACTCACCACACCCGCGTCAGCCGCAGGCACCGGCGGCAACCCAGCGACCTGGCACAACAGATCGCACCACGCGGCCAGGTGCGAGGCCGTGTCCGGCACCCCCCCGTGCCCCTCGCGCGGCGTCCACGACGCCCGGATCTCGATCTGCGTCGCGGGCAGCCGCTGGGCGAGCCCGCCGAAGTAGTACGAGCCCGCCCGCGTCACCGTGCCGCTCGACTCCCCGTACGAGAGCCCGCGCGCCTCCAGCGCACCCGTCAGCCAGGACCAGCACACCTCGGGCAGCAGCGGGTCCGCCGCCATCTCCGGCTCCAGCTCCGCCCGTACGAGCGTGACCAGGCGGAACGTTCCCTGCCAGGCGTCGTGCCCGGCCGGGTCGTGCAGCAGCACAAGGCGGCCGTCCGCGAGGTCCTGGTCGTTCTCGACGACCGCCGCCTCCAGCGCGTACGCGTGCGGCGCCAGGCGCTGCGGCGGCCTGGTCGGGTCGACCTCGATCTCGGGGCGCAGCCGCGCGCCCCGCAGCCCGTCGACCGCCTGGCGGAAGGCGAGCGGAACGGTCCTGCCGTCCGCACTGTCCGTGCCGCCGGCGCCATCCGAAGTTCGTCCCTGAGCGGCAGCCATGCGGGGAAGACTAGGCGGAACGGGCGCCCGGCGCCGGTAGGGACACCCGGGCCCGGCCGTCGGCTTCCGGGCACGTGCGAAGATTCTGGGCGTGAACGCCAACGTACGCCCCTCGGGCCCGCCGACACAGACCTACGACTCCGCCTTCCTCAAGGCCTGCCGCCGCGAGCCGGTGCCGCACACGCCGGTCTGGTTCATGCGGCAGGCGGGGCGCTCGCTGCCGGAGTACCTGAAGGTCCGCGAGGGCATCCCCATGCTGGAGTCGTGCATGCGGCCCGAGCTGGTCACCGAGATCACGCTCCAGCCGGTGCGCCGCCACAAGGTGGACGCGGCGATCTACTTCAGCGACATCGTGGTCCCGCTCAAGGCCATCGGCGTCGACCTCGACATCAAGCCCGGCGTCGGCCCGGTCGTCGCGGAGCCGATCCGCACCCGCGCCGACCTGGAGCGGCTGCGCGACCTCACGCCCGAGGACGTCCACTACGTCACCGAGGCCATCGGCATGCTGACCGCCGAGCTCGGCGAGACGCCGCTGATCGGCTTCGCGGGCGCGCCCTTCACCCTGGCGAGCTACCTCGTGGAGGGCGGCCCGTCCCGCAACCACGAGCACACCAAGGCGCTGATGTACGGCGACCCGCAGCTGTGGGCCGACCTGCTCGACCGCCTCGCCGAGATCACCGGCGCCTTCCTGAAGGTCCAGATCGAGGCGGGCGCCTCGGCCGTCCAGCTCTTCGACTCCTGGGTGGGCGCGCTGGCCCCCGCCGACTACCGCCGCTCGGTGATGCCCGCCTCCGCGAAGGTGTTCCGCGAGGTCGAGAAGTACGGCGTGCCGCGCATCCACTTCGGCGTCGGCACCGGTGAACTGCTCGGCCTGATGGGCGAGGCCGGGGCGGACGTCGTCGGCGTCGACTGGCGCGTCCCGCTCGACGAGGCCGCGCGCCGCGTCGGCCCCGGCAAGGCGCTCCAGGGCAACCTGGACCCCGCGGTCCTCTTCTCGACGCCCGAGGCGGTCGAGACGAAGACCCGCGAGGTCCTGGACGCGGCGGCGGGCCTGGAGGGCCACGTCTTCAACCTGGGCCACGGCGTCCTGCCGACGACCGACCCGGACGCGCTGACCCGTCTCGTGGACTACGTCCACACGCAGACGGCACGCTGAAGCTAGTTCCCCGCCGCCCGCACCGCCGACACGGCCTTGCGGGCGGCGACCAGGACCGGGTCCCAGACCGGTGAGAACGGCGGGGCGTACCCCAGGTCCAGCGTGACCACCTGCTCCACGGTCATGCCCGCCGTCAGCGCGACGGCCGCGATGTCGACGCGCTTGGCGGCGCCCTCGCGGCCGACGATCTGGACGCCGAGCAGCCGTCCCGTACGCCGCTCGGCGAGCATCTTCACCGTCATCAGGGCGGCCCCGGGGTAGTACCCCGCGCTGTTGGTGGACTTGATCGTCGCGGTGACGAACTGGAGCCCCGCCTCGCGCGCCTCGCGCTCGCGCAGCCCCGTGCGGGCGATCTCCAGGTCGCAGACCTTGCTCACCGCCGTACCGACGACGCCCGGGAACGTCGCGTAGCCGCCGCCCACGCCCGAGCCGATGATCTGGCCGTGCTTGTTGGCGTGCGTGCCGAGCGCGATGTGGCGCTCGCGGCCCGACACCAGGTCGAGGACCTCCACGCAGTCGCCGCCCGCCCAGATGTCGTCGTGGCCGCGCACCCGCATCGCCAGGTCCGTGAGCAGCCCGCCGTGCTCGCCGAGCGGCAGCCCGGCCTTGCGGGCCAAATCGGTGCGCGGCTCGACGCCGATGCCGAGGACCACGACGTCCGCCGGGTACTCGGCGTCCTTCGTCGCCACGCCCCGCACCCTGCCGTCCTCCCCGGTGAGGATCTCGGTGACCTCGGCGCCGGTGACCGTGGTGATGCCCATGCCGTCCATCGCCTCGTGGACCAGCCGGCCCATGTCCGGGTCGAGCGTGGACATCGGCTCCCTGCCCCGGGTCACCACCGTCACCTCGTAGTCGCGGTGCAGCAGCGCCTCGGCCATCTCCACGCCGATGTAGCCCGCGCCCACGATCACCGCGCGGCGGCCTCCGGTCGCGTTCAGCGTGTCGAGCAGGGCCTGTCCGTCGTCGAGGGTCTGCACCCCGTGGACGCCCGGCGCGTCGATCCCCGGCAGCTGTGGCCGCACCGGCCGGGCGCCGGTGGCGACGACGAGCTTGTCGTACGCCGTCCACGACTCCTCGCCCGACTCCAGGTCGCGGGCGCGCACCCGCCGCCCGGCCGTGTCGATCTCCAGCGCCTCGGTGCGCATCCGCAGGTCGATGCCGCGCTCGCGGTGCTCCTCGGGGGTGCGCGCGATCAGCTCGTCGCGCTCCGCCACGTCGCCGCCCACCCAGTAGGGAATGCCGCAGGCGGAGTACGAGGTGAAGTGGCCGCGCTCGAACACCACGATCTCCAGGTCGTCCGGCCCCTTCATCCTGCGGGCCTGCGACGCGGCGGACATCCCCGCCGCGTCGCCCCCGATGACCACCAGTCGCTCCGCCGCCATTGCGCACCCCTCGCTCGGTCCGTCCCGCTCTTCCTTCGGAAGATACGTGCGGGAGCGCCCGGGGATTCCCCGGGCGCGCCACTCGGCGCGGGGCTGTCCGTGGGGTCTGAGAGAGTGGACGCATGGACAACTCGGCCGTCAGCGCACCGCACATCGTCGTCGTCGGAGGCGGCATCTCCGGGCTCGCCGCCGCCCACCGCCTGCTGGAGTCCGGCGCGCGCGTGACGGTCCTGGAGGCCACCGACCGCCTCGGCGGCAAGCTGTACGCGGGCGAGGTCGCGGGCGCGCGCGTGGACCTCGGCGCCGAGTCCATGCTGGCGCGCCGCCCCGAAGGCGTCGGCCTCGCGCGCGAGGTCGGCCTCGGCGACCAGTTGCGGCCGCCCGCCGCGACGGCGGCGATCTGGACCCGGGGCGCGCTGCGCCCGATGCCCAAGGGGCATCTGATGGGCGTCCCGGCCGACCCCGCCTCGCTCGCCGGGATCGTCTCCGCCGAGGGCCTGGCGCGCATCGCCCAGGACCGCGAACTGCCGCCGACCGAGGTCGGGGACGACATCGGCGTCGGCGAGTTCGTCGCGAGCCGCGTCGGCCGCGAGGTCGTCGACCGGATGGTGGAACCGCTCCTGGGCGGGGTGTACGCGGGCGACGCCTACCGGATCTCGATGCGCGCCGCCGTGCCCCAGCTCTTCGCCGCCGCGCGCGACAACGCCTCGCTGCTCGACGGCGTCGCCCGGATCCAGGCGAAGGCCGCCGCCGCGCCGCAGGACGGCGGCCCGGTCTTCCTGGGCCTCGACGGCGGCATGGGCACCCTGCCGCTCGCGGTCGCGGACGCGGTCCGGGCCAAGGGCGGCTCGATCCGCACCGAGACGCCGGTGCTCGCCCTGACCCGCACGGCCACCGGCTGGCTGGTCCGGACGGACTCGCCACAGGCGCCCGCGATCGAGGCGGACGGGGTGATCCTGGCGTCCCCCGCCTGGTCCGCGTCCGCGCTGCTCGCCGCCGAGTCCCCGGCCGCAGCGGCCGAGTTGGCCACCGTGGAGTACGCCTCGATGGCCCTGGTCACCATGGCCTTCCGGCGTACGGACCTGGAGCGCCTGGAGCGCAGCTCCGGCTTCCTGGTGCCGTCCGTCGACGGCCGCACGATCAAGGCGTCCACCTTCTCCTCGTACAAGTGGCAGTGGGTCACCGACCGGGCCCCCGACCTCTTCGTGCTGCGCACCTCCATCGGGCGGTACGGCGAGGAGGAGCACCTGGAGCGCGACGACGCCGACCTGGTCGACCTGTCGCTGGGCGACCTCGGGGAGGCGGTGGGCCTCGCCGCCAAGCCGGTCGCGACCGAGGTGACGCGCTGGATCGGCGGCCTGCCGCAGTACCCGGTGGGCCACCTCGCGCGCGTGGCCCGGGTCCGCGCCGCCGTCGCGAAGCTGCCCGGGCTGCGGGTCTGCGGGGCCGCCTACGACGGCGTCGGCATCCCGGCGTGCATCTCCGGGGCCCGTCTCGCCGCGGACGAGATCATCGCCACGTCGACCCTGGCGCAGAACACTCAGCGTGACGCGGGACAATAGCCACATGAGTGCACCGGAAAAGATCCCGAACGCAGGGAAGAAGGCGAAGGACCTCAACGAGGTCATCCGCTACACGCTGTGGTCCGTCTTCAAGCTGCGCGACGTGCTGCCCGAGGACCGCTCCGGCTTCGCCGACGAGGTCCAGGAGCTGTTCGACCAGCTCGCCGCCAAGGACATCACCGTCCGCGGCACCTACGACCTCTCCGGGTTGCGGGCCGACGCCGACCTCATGATCTGGTGGCACGCGGAGACGGCCGACGAGCTCCAGAGCGCGTACAACCTCTTCCGCCGCACCAAGCTGGGCCGCGCCCTGGAGCCGGTCTGGTCGAACATGGCGCTGCACCGCCCCGCCGAGTTCAACAAGTCGCACATCCCGGCGTTCCTCGCCGACGAGACCCCGCGCGACTACGTGTCGGTGTACCCCTTCGTGCGCAGCTACGACTGGTACCTGCTGCCCGACGAGGACCGCCGCCGCATGCTCGCCGACCACGGCAAGATGGCCCGCGGCTTCCCGGACGTGCGCGCCAACACGGTCGCCTCGTTCTCGCTCGGCGACTACGAGTGGCTGCTCGCCTTCGAGGCCGACGAGCTGTACCGCATCGTCGACCTCATGCGTCATCTGCGCGCCTCCGAGGCCCGGATGCACGTCCGCGAGGAGGTCCCGTTCTACACGGGTAGGAGGAAGTCCGTTGCGGATCTCGTCGCCGGGCTCGCCTGACGGCCCCCGGCCGGGGGTCCGGGGGTTGTCCCCCGGGAGATGCAGCACGGGCCGCCGCAAGTCGGTCGCGGACCTGGTGGCGGGCCTGGCCTGACGGCCGCCCCCACCGCGTATGCCCGGTGACCGGGCCCGCCCAGAGCGGGCCCGGATCCACCCCTGACCCGGAAGATCAGAGAGCGGACGGCCGCTGCCCAGCCCTGGGCGCCGACCGCTCGTCCAGCGACACCGGGTTCGGCTCCGGGTGCGGCGCGCACGCAGCGCGCCGCACCGGCGTCCGTCCGTTCAGCAGGTAGTCCACCAGGTAGCCGTTCACGCACTGGTTGGGACCGCCGCCGATGCCGTGCGTACCGGCGTCCTTCTCGGTCACCAGGACCGACCCCGGCAGTCTGCGCTGGAGCTCCAGCGCCCCCGGGTACGGCGTCGCCGCGTCCCGCTCGGCCGCCAGGATCAGCGTCGGCGGTAGCGCCCCGTGCTCCGCCCGTACGTCCACCGGCTTCTGCCGGGGTGCCGGCCAGTAGGCGCACGGCAGGTTCATCCACGCGTTGTCCCACGTCTCGAACGGGGCGATCTCCGCGAGCTCGCTGTTGTCGCGGTCCCAGGTGGCCCAGTCCGTCGGCCAGGGCGCGTCGTTGCACTCGACCGCCGTGTACACCGCGTTCCCGTTCTCGTCGTCCCACGCCCCCTCCGGGCGCGGCGCCGCCTGCGCGATCAGCGGCTTGGGGTCGCCCTTGAGGTACGCCGAGAGCGCGGTCGCCCGCATCGCCCAGTAGTCGTCGTAGTACCCGGCTTTGAGGAACGCGCCCTGGAGCTGGGCCGGTCCGACCTTGCCGCCCGCGGGCTCCTCGGCCAGCCTGGCGCGCACCTTCTCGAAGTTCTCCAGGACCTGCTCGGCCGTGGTGCCCAGGTGGTAGACGCCGTCGTGCCGGGCGACCCAGGCGCGGAAGTCCTCCCAGCGGCTCTCGAACGCCAGCGACTGGTCGAGGTTGTTGCGGTACCAGATCTGCGCCGGGGCGGGGTCGACCGCCGAGTCGAAGACCATCCGGCGCACGTGGGAGGGGAAGAGCGTGGCGTACACCGCGCCGAAGTACGTCCCGTAGGAGGCGCCGACGAACGTCAGCTTCCGCTCGCCGAGCGCGGCCCGCAGCACATCGAGGTCGCGCGCGTTGTTGAGGCTCGTGTAGTGCCGCAGCGCCGCGCCCGCGTTCCGCGCACAGCCCTGCGCGTACGCCTTGGCCTGCGCGATCCGCTCCATCTTGTACGAGGGCGAGGGGTCGGTCGGGGACTGCGTGGGCGCCTTGGTGAAGTCCTTCGGGTCCTGGCAGGACAGCGGCGCGGAGCGGCCCACCCCGCGCGGGGCGTAGCCGACCAGGTCGTACGCCCCCGCGATCCGCTTCCACTCGGGCAGGTTCGCGACCATCGGGAAGTACATGCTGGAGGCGCCCGGGCCGCCGGGGTTGTAGACCAGGGAGCCCTGGCGCACGGCCCGCTTGCCGGTGGACCGCACCCGGCTGACGGTGAGGGAGATCTGACGGCCCCTCGGTTTGGCGTAGTCGAGCGGGACCCGGACCGTGCCGCACTGGACGGAGTCGGGGAGCATCTCCACTTTGGGGCAGCGGCCGAAGGCGATCCCGGTGGCGGCCGCGCGCTGGGCGGCGACCACGGTGCCGCGTGCCTCGGCGGTGAGCGGATCCACGCCGCCGGCCGGTGCGGCGGCCAGGGTGGAAAGAACGAGGGAACCGAGCGTTCCGTACAGCGCTGCTGCTCTCATCGCACATCCCTTTGCGGTCCATCCGGCACGACAGGCCCGGTATAAAAGGGATGATTAGCGGAGTAATTGATGAAGTAAAGCACCGGCGTGCGGTGCGCCGGGATCAAAGTCCGAGATCACCGGCGTCGAGCGACGTGCGGGTCAGGCCGCCCGTCGGCCGCTCAGGGCGGTCCGTAACGCCGGGTCGTCCACCGCGCTCACGCCTCGTACCGCGACGGCGGTGAGCGGGTCGCCGGCCGGGTCGATCCGGCCGAGCAGGCGCTGGCCGTCGGGGGAGGCCCAGCGGGTGTGCGGATGGACCTCGAAGCGGGCGATGAAGAGGCAGCCCAGCGTCAGGACCAGCGGCAGCGAGAACCAGGCGGCGATCTCGGCCTGGGTGGCGCGGTCCTGACCGGGCATCAGGAAGGCGATCACGCCCAGGGCGAGGGTGAGCGCCGCCGCGCCGCGCACGGCCCGTACGGAGGCCGTGACGCCCGTCCTGGTCGCGTCCGGCACGGCGAGCCCGGCGGCCGCCAGCCGGTCGGCCAGGGCGTGCACCGCGTCGGCGGCGGCCGTGGCCGACCGGATCGACGCTATCCGGGCCTGTCCGCCCGGGCCGATCGCGCCGATCACCGACCGCTCCAGGTCGTCGCGGCCCTCCGGGTCGACGACCGTGGCCCAGCCGGTGTGCGCGAGCAGCAGCCGGCGGGCGCGGTGCATGGTGACCAGGGTCAGATCGGTGACCCGGAACGGGCCGCCCGCCAGGAACGCCGCCTCGTACAGCGAGAGGCCGAGTTCCGGGTCCCGGGTGACCGGACCCTGGTCGGCCGCCGCGGACGCGGCGAGGCAGAGCCGCGCGCACGAGAGCGCGGACGCGAGGCACGCGGCGACCAGGAAAAGTACCCAGAACATGGCCGAGTTGTATGCGAAGCGGTCAGCTCGGCGCCATGCCTTTCCCATGATGTGGACATGGAGTTATCGGTTCGTTACGGAGTGTCGGTGGGGTTGGCGCGGCTGGCGGCGGGCGGCAGCGGGAACGACGGGGTGACCGGTACGGGGGAGGCGGGAGTGGCGCCCGGCGTGGGCGGGGGCGGTCCGCTCGGGGACGCGGTGGTGTTCGCGACGCTGTCCCGGGCCAGCGCGTCGAAGTCGACGAGGCCGGTCGCCTCCAGCATCCGGATGTGGTCCAGGACCGTCGTGTTGGCGTCGTCGGCGAGCGCGCGCACCAGCGAGTTGCGGGTGTTGGCGCGGACCTGCGCGACCAGCGAGAACACCTTCCCATGCGCCGAGCGCAGGATGTTGGCGAAGTCCTTCTCGTACGTGCTGCCGCTCTCCGACGTCAAGGTCCGCAGCCACCCCTGCTGTTGGGCGTTGGGCTGGTCGGGCAGCTCCATCCCGAGCTGGGCCGCGACCTCGCGCACGCGCGCGTCGAGGAAGGCGTGCCCGTCGACGAGGTGGTGCCCGGCGGCCGTCACGGCCGCGCTGGGCGCCCGCTCGACGGCCTGCTGCCCGGCGGGCAGCTCCCACAGCCCGGCCAGTCTGACCCGTACGACGAAGTCCCGGTCGGCGGCCGACAGCGGCCCCCAGCGGGTGGGCACGGACCCGGCGTTGAGATTGGCGAGCCCGGTGCCCGAGCGGTCGGCGTAGGACCAGACGGGGAAGAGCAGGGCGGCGATGGTCGCGGTCAGGGCGACGACGACCAGGCCGGTACCGGAAAGGATTATCCGACGCATGAAAGCCTCCAAGTGCGGTGCGCACGGTAATGCGGAGGCGGGTGATCCGGGGAGTCTTTTGAGGAAAACAGTGACGGGACCGTGTGGGAGGCATCACGAGTTGGACGAGGCGGCCACGGGGGGTGGCGGCGGCTGGTACTTTGCCCGCCCTCGTCTAGGCGGCCCTCACGAGCCCCTTCAGGAAGCGGGCGGCGCGCCCCTGCGGGCGGGTGCCGGCGCGCTCCTTCCACCACCGCCCCAACTGCCGTGCGACGTCGGTGTCGAGGCCGTCCTCCTTGAGCAGCGACTCCACGAAGTCGAGGGCGTCGCGACGGTAGCCGTCGCGCATCGGGCGGCTCCTGGCGTACGCGAGATACGCCGGCCGGTACGCGTCCCCGAGGATCCGGGGCAGCTCCGGCGCCACCTTCGCGACGACGTCGGCGCGCTTGGCGGCGAGGGCGCGGGCCTGGACGCGGAGCCGGGTGGGGTCGAACCCTTGGGGGACGGGGGTGCCGGCGACGAGGGCGGAGAGGAGGGAGGTCTGAGCGAGAGCGACCCGAAGCCGGGCGTCGGCCCCGGCGGATTTTCCCCCACCCCGCCCCTTCCCGGCTGTGACATGTGCGGCTCCGCCGCGTGGCCTCTGGCGGGCAGCCTCGTTTGTCGGCTGCGAGCCGGTGGGGGCTGGTCGCGCAGTTCCCCGCGCCCCTAGGTGTCTCCGGCCCGGGCGGCACGGAAATTCAGCCCCTCCGGCGTTTGAGGAGCGGGGTCCGGGGCGGAGCCCCGAGCGGGGTGCAGGGGCCGCAGGCCCCGCTGGGGGTGCAGGGGGCGTAGCCCCCGGCAGACCTTCCTCAGCCACTCCCCACCCCCGGAGGGTTTCGGGAAGGGGTGGGATGGGGGAATTCCCCGCCAGCACGGCGCGGATCGCCCCCAGTTCCCCCGCCAGCTCCGCCTCCGGCGGAAACGCCTCGTCCCGCTCCAGCAGCACCCCCGGAGGCGAAACCCGCGACACCAGCTCGGCCAACACATCGAGCACCTCCACCCCCACCGGATGCGCATGCGTGTCGTGCCACACCCCGTCCTTCTCGACGCCCCCGGCGACATGCACGTACGCGATCGCCTCCACCGGCAGCTCGGCGAGGGCCTTCACCGGGTCCTCCCCCCGGTTCACCCGGTTCGTGTGGAGGTTCGCCACGTCGATGAGGAGCCGCACCCCCGTACGCTCCACCAGCTCCGCGAGGAACTGGCCCTCCGTCATGTCCTCGTCCGGCCAGTTCACCAGCGCCGCTATGTTCTCCAGGGCGAGCGGCACCGGCAGGCCGTCCTGCGCGATGCGGACGTTCTCGCAGAGCACCTCCAGCGCGTCCCAGGTGCGCGGCACCGGCAGCAGGTGACCGGCCTCCAGGCGCGGCGACGCGGTGAGGGCGCCCCCGGCCCGTACGAACGCGATGTGCTCGGTGACCAGCGGAGCCGACAGCGCCTCCGCCCGCGCGGCCAGGTCTGCCAGGCGCCCCGGGTCGGGCCGGTCGGCGCCGCCGAGGCCGAGCGAGACGCCGTGCGGCACGACCGTGACCCCGCGCCGCCGCAGCCGTACCAGCGACTCGGGAAGGTGGCCGGGGCAGAGGTTCTCGGCGACCACCTCCACCCAGTCGACGCCCGGCAGCCGCTCGACGGCGTCGGCGATCTCGGGCCGCCAGCCGATACCGATGCCCAGCTCCATGGTTCGCCCCCCGGCGGTTCGAAGTCGAAGTCGATGTCGTGGCGTCGTCGACGACGTGTGGTGGAGTGGTCATGGCCCCGCCACGCCCGCGCCAACCCGCCGTGCCCCACCTTCAGAGCTTCATTTGAGGTTGGCGCGGCCAAACCAAGCCAGGCCGAGCCGACCACGGCCAGGGCTGCCTCTGCCTACTTCTGCGTCACCAGCGCGTCGTAATCCACCATCCCTGTCGCCTCCAGCATGTTGATGTGGTCCAGCACGGTCTGGTTGGCGTCCTGCGCCAGGTCCCGTACGAGGGAGTTGCGGGTGTTGGCACGCACCTCGGCGACCAGGTTGAAGACCTTGCCGTGGGCGCGCCGCAGCAGGTTCGCGAACTTGACCTCGTAGTCGCGCCCCTGCGCCGCCGTCAGCTCCTTGAGCCACCCCTGCTGCTGCTCGTTGGGCTGGTTGGGCAACTCGACGCCCAGCTGCGCGGCGACGTCCCGGACGTGCTTGTCGAGCGCGGTGTGGCCGGTCACGAGGTGGTCCCCGGCCATCTTGACCGCCATGCTGGGCGCCCGCTCCTGCGCCTGCTGCCCGGCGGGCAGCTCCCACAGCCCGGCCAGGCGCACCTTGGTCACGAACTCCCGGTCGGTGGGCGAGAGCGGGCCCCAGCGGGTCGACACGGACGCCGCGTCAAGGTTCGACTTGTCCGTGCCGAGCCGGTCGGCGTACGACCAGACGGGGAAGGCCAGCGCCCCGATGGTGGCGGCGAGCGCCACGATGATCAGTGCCGTTCCGTTGAACCGGCCGAGGATCCCGACTCCTTCGGTCCGGTCCGTCCGTCGGATGCGTCCCACAACATGCCTCCCAGGCAGGCAACTTGGCAGTACCGGGAGGTACGGACGGGACGCGTGTTGCGTTCAGCCCTTTCGGACGATCCGCGATCAGCGGCCCCGCAGCCCCGGATGGTCCGCCACCACCGTGCAGGACCCCGGCGCGATCTCCGTGAACCCCGCGTCCCGCACCACCGGCAGCCCACTGGCCGTCAGCGCCGCCCACTCCCCGCGCGGCGCCACCCGTACCGAAAGCGCGAAGTCCGCCTCCCGCCACGCCGTGCGCTGCTCCTGCGACAGCTCCCACCACGCGAGCTGCGCCCCGTGCCCGGCCTGGGCCATCGCCTTGCCCGCCGACATGTCGAGCTCGGGGTTGAGCCACAGCACAGGCGCGAGCAGGTCGGGCGCGCCCGGCTCGGCCGGGTCGTCCAGGTCCGTGCCGGAGACCTGGAGCTTGACCAGCTCCTTGGGCCAGCCGTCGAGCGGGACCGGCGGGAAGACCCGCACTTCGGCGGACTTCCCGGTGACCGTGATGCCCGGCAGCGCCGAGGCCTTGCGCCACTCCGCGCCGCGCGCCCGCCGCACCACCTTGCGGATCCTGGCGTCCTGCCAGTCCCGCATCGCCGCCGCCCACTCCCCGTCGCCGAGCGAGCGCTCGTCGCTGAGCATCACCAGCACGGCCCGGGCCGCCGTCTCCAGTGCGTCGGTGCGGGCCGGCGGCTCCGCCTTCTCGATGCGGACGACCATCGGGAGGACGTACTGAGGGGCCTCGTCGCGAGGGTTCGGCTCCTGGTGGAACGGGCTCGTCGCGGGGGTCACGGGGGTCTCTTCACTGCTCACCCGACCAGTCTGCCAGCCGTCGATTCCCGGATTCTTGGCGGAAGGAACTGTTCCGGGACAGGATGCCTGCCATGAAGAGCGATCTTTTCTCATCGGAGCACATGGCGCAGCCGGCCACCGAGGCCGGAATGACCCTGCAGAACGCCAAGTCCATCAAGTACGCGGTCAACGGCGAGATGCTCGCGCGCCAGGGTGCGATGATCGCCTACCGCGGAAACCTCCAGTTCGAGCGCCGCGGCCAGGGCATAGGCGGCATGCTCAAGCGCGCCGTCACCGGCGAGGGCCTGCCGCTGATGGCCGTCAAGGGCCAGGGCGAGGCGTGGTTCGCGCACGAGGCGCAGAACTGCTTCGTCGTCGACATCGAGCAGGGCGACGTCCTGACGGTCAACGGCCGCAACGTCCTCTGCTTCGACGCGTCCCTCTCGTACGAGATCAAGACCGTCAAGGGCTCCGGCATCGCCGGTGGCGGCCTCTTCAACAGCGTCTTCACCGGCTGGGGCCGCCTCGGCCTGGTCTGCGAGGGCAACCCGCTGGTCATCCCGGTCACCGCGCAGCAGCCGGTGTACGTCGACACCGACGCGGTGGTCGGCTGGACCGCGAACCTCAGCACCTCGCTGCACCGCTCGCAGTCCATCGGCTCGATGATCCGCGGTGGCTCCGGCGAGGCCGTGCAGCTGATGCTCCAGGGCGACGGCTACGTCATCGTCCGCCCGAGCGAGGTGACCCCGAAGAAGGCGGAGCAGCACTGAGCCCCGCAGCAGGACCGAACGCCGTACGCACCCTGAGCTCGGTGGGCCGCCGGTACGGGATCGGCGGCCCCTGGGTGCTGCGCGGGGTCGACCTGGAGCTGGCCGTGGGCACCCTGGTCCGGGTGGAGGGCACCAACGGCACCGGCAAGTCGACCCTGCTGCGCCTGCTGGCGGGGATCGACGCGCCCACCGAGGGCCGCGCCCTCGGCCGCCCGCGCACCGCGTACGTCCCCGAGCGCTTCCCCGCCGCCCTGCCGTTCACGGCGGTGGGCTACCTCACCCACCTCGGGCGCATACACGGCCTGTCCCGGCGGACCGCGGCCACGCGCGCGGGGGAGTGGCTGGAGCGGTTCGGGGCGGGCGCCCACGCTCGTACCCCGCTCGCCGAGCTCTCCAAGGGCACCAGCCAGAAGGTCGCCGCCGCCCAGGCCCTGGTCGCCGCGCCCGAACTCCTCGTGCTCGACGAGGCCTGGACCGGCCTGGACACGGCGGCCCGCGCCGAACTGGACCGCGCGGTCGCCGAACGCGTCGCGGACGGCGCGGCGGTCGTCTTCGTCGACCACGACCCCCGGCGGCTGGTGGACGCGGTGGACACGCGGTACGCGGTCGAGCGCGGCGGCCTGGTCCGCCGTACGGAAGCGGCGCACCCGGCGGTGAGCCCGCTGGTCCGCGTCCACGTCGTCGGACCCGTGCCTCCCGAGGGGCTGCCCGGCGCGCCCACGCTGACCCCGGGCCCGGACGGCGCGCACACGCACACGCTCACGGTCGCGGCCGCGCACTCCGACGCGCTGCTGCGCGCGCTCCTCACCGCACAACCGCCCTGGCACATCCGAGGGGTGTCGCGCCCATGAGCGCGCTCGTCCGCTACCAGACCGCCCTGCTGCTGCGCTCCCAGCGCTGGCTCGCGCCCGTCCTCTTGTACGTGGCCTTCGTCGCCGTCGGCGTCCAGCCGGGCAACCCGGTCCTCGACTCGCTGGGGTACGCGGCCGCCGGGCTGCTCCCCGTCGGCGCCTGGCTCGCCCGGCTCTGCGTCACCCAGGAACCGGCCGCCGCCCGTGAGTGCGCGGCCGCGGCGGCGGGCCCCGGCCGGGTCCACCTCGCGGCCCTCGCCACCGCGCTCGGGACGACCGTGCTGCTGGGGGCCGCCGGGACGCTGTACGTCGTGGCGGTGGGGGATCCGGCCAGTGCCGACCACCGGGTCGCGGTGCCGCTCGGCCCCGCCATGGCGGCCGGGCTGCTGGCGAGCGCGGTGTGCGCGCTGCTCGGCGCGGCGGTCGGAGCGCTCGGCAGCCGCCCGCTGCTGCACGCGCGCGGCTGGTCGCTCTGCCTCACCGCGCTGGCGGCGCTGCTCGCCCTGGTGGCCAAGGGGTCACCCGCCAGGTACGCCGTCAACGGCCTGGTCAACGGGTCGCGGACCGGTGACGTGCACCTGGCGGTGGTCCCGCTGATCGCGGCGGCGGCGCTGACCGCCGCGGCCTGGGCGGCCGTCTGCGCGCTCACTTCCCGGCGCGGGTGACTAGCCTCGTAGATATGGACGACGACGAGACGTACTGCGCGCCCGCCCCCGAGCGGCCCGCCCCGGCCGACGGGCCTCCGTACGCCGAGTGTGTGCTGTGCCGTGAGCCGACCGAGTATCCGGAGTCGGTCGTGGGCATCACGCTCTGCCCGGTGTGCGAGTGGCAGGAGGCCCAGCGCACCGCCTGCTCCGGCTGACGACGGGCCCGGGGGCTACTTCTTGGCGGCCGAGCCGATCAGGTCGGACACCTTCACGAAGCGGTAGCCGCGCTTGCGCAGCTCCGGCACGATCCGCTGGATCGCCCGGTCGGTGACCGGCGCCGCGCTGCGGGTGCAGTGCATGACCACCAGCGAGCCCGGCTTCACCCCGGCGAGCACCTGCTCGGCCACCGCGTCCGCGTCGTGCGCGAACGCGTCGCCGCTCACCACGTCCCACTGCACCGCCGTCATCTTCAGCGGGGCCAGCGTCCGCAGCACCTCGTCGTTGTAGCAGCCGCCCGGGAAGCGGAAGTACGGCACCGCGTTGCGCACCCCCGCCTTGGCGAAGGAGGCGGTCGCCTTCTCGACGTCGGCGCGCATCTCGTCCCTGGCGACGACCGGCAGCCCGTAGCAGGGGGACTTGAAGGCGTAGTGGCTGTACGAGTGATTGGCGACCTCGAAGTTCGGGTCGGTCCCGATCGCGCGCGCCTCGGCCGGGTACTCGTCGGCCCAGCGGCCCGTCATGAAAATCGTGGCGGGCACCTTGAGCCGCCGCAGATCGGCGATGAGCGCGGGGTTGTCGAAGCGCTCGCCGCCCGCCGCGCGCGGCCCCTGGTCGGCGGTCATGTCGGCGTCGAAGGTGAGCGCGACGACCTTCTCCGCGCCCTTGCCGCCCTTGGGGGCGCGGCTGAAGACGGGGGTGAGACCGCCGGGGCCGGGCGCGAGGGTGGGCGCCTGGGCGGGGGCGCGCGGAGTGGCGGAGGCGGGGGGCGCCGAGGGCGCGGTGGACGGCTTGCTCGCGCCCGGCGCCGCCTTCGCGCCACGGTCGGCGGGGGCGGGATCGGAGCTGCAGCCCGCGAGCGCGGCACCGAGAACGGCAACCGCCAGCAGCTTTCGTACAGAAATGGTCACTTGCGGAAGCTATCCGATCATTCGCTGAGCAGAGGTGTGCGCCGCCGTGGGGCCGCATACGTTTCCGGCCAATGAGTGAACCGGACGGAACCGGTCCGAGAACCCGGCGCAAGGGAGCGTATTCGGGGGCGTCGAGTCGCCTCGGCGGGGTGCCCGGGCCCGGCCGCGCGCTGCCGTCCGCCCTGCGCGCGCCGGGTCCGGTTCGCCGCCGGGAAGGTGAATATGCCGGAGCGGGCGCACGATCCGGCGTGTTCGGACGGGGTGTTCGCCGCAGCGAAGCAGGGGAGCGGGATCCGGCCGACGGCTCCGGTCGCGCAGGACGCGCTCATTCCCCTTGTCCCGCACCGCAGTTGGTAAGAGCCGCCGCCCGCGCGGGAACCCGTACAGAGCAATCGGTTTCTTTGCCGAGCGCTTACAGAGTTCAATTCCGGCCTCGACGGCAGAGCCCTTGTCGCTCCGGCGGACCCGTGGTTAGGCTCCCGCTCGCTTCAATTCCTGCACACTTTCTTCGCAACCTGACCAACTGTGGGGTGGCTGTGCGTGAACCAGGGTTTCCGGCGTGCGCGGGGCTGTTACGGCCGTTACCGCAGTCGCCGGAGTTAGCTCTGTCGCCCGTGGGGCGCTGATGGGTTCCGCCACCGAGGCGCCCGGCAAGGCCGTCGTCCGTCGGCCGCTGTCCCGGGACGTCCGGCTGTTCTGGTGCGCGAGCGCCACCGACGCGCTCGGCTCCCAGGCCTCCGGCGTCGTGCTGCCGCTGCTGCTCCTGGGCCTCGGCCACTCGGCCGCGACCGTCGGGCTCGTCGCGGGCGTGTCCACCGCCGCCGGGCTGCTCCTCGCCCCGATCGCCGCCGTGCCCGCCGACCGGGGTGCGCGCAAACCGGTGATGCTCTGGTCCGCACTGGTCTCGGCCCTCGCCATGGGCGGGGTGGCAGTCGCCGCCACGGGCCGCCCGCCGGTCGCCCTGCTCCTGGGCGCCGTCCTGGTGGAACGATTCTCCACCGCCGTGTACGAGGCGGCCGCAGCCGGCACCGTGGCCCTGATCGCCCCGCCCGCCGACAGTCCCCGGGTGGTGGCCGGGCTCTCGGCCGCCGACCAGGGCGCGCTCGTCGTCGGCCCGGCCCTGGGCGGCGCCCTCTACCAGGCCTCCCGCGCCCTGCCCTTCGTCGCGGACGCGGTGTCGTACACGGTCGCGGCGGTCTGCGTGGGCGCGCTGAAGTCGGACCTGCGGCCGGGGGAAGAGGCGGTGGCTGTCGGGGGAGCGGCCCAGCAGCCGAAGCAGGGCGCGCCCGGCGCCCAGGGCCCGGCCGACCCCCGCCCAAGCCGCCCGCCCCGCCCCGCCCTCCGCGCCGAACTGGGCGCCGGGCTCGCCCTCGTCCGCACCTCGCCCTTCCTCCGGCTCGTCCTGATCTGGACGACCACCGTCAACGGCGTGATCGTCGCGCTGTACTACGGCGCCGTCTTCACCCTCCAGAAGGGCGGCCACGGCGGCGCCCCGATGGGTCTTGTCCTCGCGCTCTCCGGCGCCGCCGGGCTCGTCGGGTCGCTGGCCGCGCCGCACCTCGCGGGCCGGATCAGCGCCGCCCGGCTCCTGGTCACCGTCTCGTGGCTGCTGGTGCCGCTCGCCGCCGCGCTCGCCACGGTGCGGGGGCCTTGGGCGTACGGCGGTCTGTTCGGGGTGTTCTGCCTGCTGATGCCGCTGGTCACCGTGGTGCTCCAGTCCCGGGCGATCCAGGAGACCCCGCCCGCCCTCCAGGCCCGTACCGGCGCGGTCCTCTCCTCCGCCGTCGGCGGCTCCGCCGCCCTCGCGCCCGTCGTCGCGGGAGTGTGCGCCTCCCGCGCGGGCACCGCCGCGCCCGCCGTCGCGAGCGCGGCGGTGCTGACGCTGCTCGCCTGCTGGACGACGTACGTACGGGTCCCGGCGCGGGAGGTCGCCGTATGACCGGCCGCTACCAGGTCTACCGGGCCGCCCTGCCCGAGGTGTGCGCCGCCGACCCGGCGCGGATGGCGTTCACCGCCGACGCCGAGGGCCGCTGCGAGGTCTTCACCTGGGACGCGCGGACCGGACGGACCCGCCAGGTCACCGACCGCCCGCAGGGCACCTTCCACCACGCGATCGACCGCGACGGCCAGGTGTGGTGGTTCGACGAGGACGAACACGGCGCCGGGCACTGGCGGTTCCAGCCCTTCGACGGCGGCGCCGACCGCCCCGGCCTGACCGGACCGGCCCCGGGCGAGCCGCGCGGCCTCGCCGTCGGCGACAACGCGACGGTCGCGATGGGCCTCGGGGACGCCCGCACCACCGCCGTCCACATCGGCCCGCGCGGCGGCCCGGCCCGCGAGGTGACGCGCGTCGACGGCCATGTCACCCTCTCCGGCATCACCCCCGACGGCCGCCTCCTCGCCGTCAGCGGCGCGGCGGGCTCGGCGCGCGCCGTGACCGTCCTCGCCGACGACGGCACCACGCGCGCGGTGCTGCCCGGCGACGGCGAGCACGGCAGGCTCTGGTCCCTGGGCTTCGCCCCCACCGGCGACCGCGCCGAACTGCTCCTCGTCCGCGAGGCCGACGACCGCTATCTGCTGGCGAGCTGGCGCCCGGAACACGAGCCCCACGGTCCCCAGGCAGGCCCGGCTGCCGCGTCCGGCATCACCACCCACACCTGGTGCGCCTTCGACACCGAGATCACCGCCCGCTGGCACCCCGACGGCCGCTCCGTCCTGGTCCGCCAGGACCGCCACGGCCGCAGCACCCTGCACCGCGTCGACCTGGGCGCACGCACGGTCGAGCCGGTGCCGGTGCCGCGCGGCACCCTCCTGGACGCCGCGCCCCGCGCCGGGACCGACGTCCACTACCTCTGGACGGACACCGCGAACCCGCCCCGGATGGGCTCCACCGCCGGGACGCCGCTGCCGCCCACGCACGGCATCCCCGCCCCGGTGCCCGGCGAGCACCGCGACCTGTGGACGCCCGGCCCCGACGGCCCGGTGCACAGCCTGCTCAGCCTGCCCGAGGGCCGCCGGGGCGCCGTCCCCGCGGTGTTCCTGGTGCACGGCGGGCCCGCCGACCACGACCGGGACGCCTACGACGGCGTGGTCCACTCGCTGGTCGCCTCCGGCTTCGCCGTCGTCCGCGTCAACTACCGCGGCTCCACCGGCTACGGGCCGCGCTGGCGCCGCGCGTTCGGCCAGGGCGTCGGGCTCACCCAGGTCGACGACCTGGCCGCGGTGCGCGCGGACCTCGTGGCGCGCGGCGTCGTCCGCGCCGACGCGGCCGGGCTGTGGGGCACCTCCTGGGGCGGCTACCTCGTCCTGCTCGCCCTCGGCGTGCGCCCGGACCTGTGGCAGGCGGGCGTCGCCGTGAAGCCCGTGGCCGACTGCGCCGCCGCCTACCGCACCAGCACCCCGGCCCTGCGCGCCCTGGACGAGCGGCTGTTCGGCGGCACCCCCGACGAGGTGCCCGAGCGGTACGAGCGCAGCTCGCCCCTGCGGTACGCGGCCGCCGTGCGCGCCCCGCTGCTGGTGGCCGCCGCGACCCGGGACGCCAAGTGCCCGCCCGGCCAGGTGCGCGACTACCTCGCCGCCCTGCGCCACGCGCGCGTACCGCACGAGTCGATGTGGCTGGAGACCGGCCACGACGGCTACCAGGCGGACGACCACGTGGCGGTCCTGCGCCGCGCCGTGGTCTTCCTCGACCGCGAGCTGCGCGGCCCCGGCCGCACGGCCGCCCCCAAGACTCCCCGCTCGGACCGGAGCGGGGATTCCGGACGGGTCCGCACCACGGCCCCCGCCGGAACAGGCACCACCCGACACGATGAGAGGAGTTCCCATGCAGAAGGACATCATCCAGAACGACCCGCTCGCGGGTGACGAGGAGAACCGCAAGCCCAGCGTCGGCGTGACCATCAAGGTTCCGTTCCGTAACGCCGAGGACGGCGAAGAGGACTGATCCTCGCCGGTCGGCCCGGCGGTCTCCTCGACCGCCGGGCCGGCCGGTGCCCCGCTGTCCCACCTCTTGCGCACCCTTACCGCTCTTACTCCCTTACGTCGCCGTACCCGCGAGGAGCCCACATGCGTGTTCTGCTGGTCAACATGCCCTGGTCGCCCATCGACCTGCCGTCGCTGGCCCTGGGAATCCTCAAGCGCAGCGTCGACGAACGCGTGCCGGGCGCCAAGGCGGAAGTGCTGCACGCCAATCTCGAATTCACCGACTGGATCACCGAGCGCACCGAATTCACCGCCGACGACTACGAGTACTACGCGCTCTCCTCCTATTTCATGGGCTGCGGCGACTGGGTGTTCTCCTCCGCCCTCTACGACGACCCGGCCTGGCGCGACCAGGAGTTCGCGGATGCGATGAAGGGCAAGCTGCGCAAGTCCCGGCTGCGTATGTCACAGGAACTGCACCGCGCCGTACCGGAGTTCGTGGAGATGATCGCCGAGCGGATCGTGGCGTACGGGCCCGACGTCGTCGGCTTCACCTCCACCTTCCAGCAGAACACCGCGGCCCTCGCCGCCGCCCGGCACGTCAAGCGGCTCGCCCCGCACATCGTGACCGTGATGGGCGGCGCCAACTGCGACGGCGAGCAGGGCGAGGCCGTCCACCGCAACTTCGCGTTCGTCGACCACGTCATCCGCGGCGAGGGCGAGACGGCCTTCCCGCAGCTGCTCACCGCCATCGGCGAGGGCTCCGACCCGGCCGCGCTCGCCGCCGTGCCGGGCCTGTGCCACCGCGCCGCCGACGGCACGCCCGTGGTCAACCCGATGGCCACCAGCCCGATCCCGCCCGTCGCGATCCTGCCCCCCGACTACAGCGGCTACTTCGAGCGGCTCGGCACCTCGGTGGCCCGCAACTGGGTCGAGCCGAAGCTGGTCGTCGAGGGCGCCCGGGGCTGCTGGTGGGGCGAGAAGCACCACTGCACCTTCTGCGGGCTCAACGGCTCCTTCATGCAGTACCGCTCCAAGACCCCCGAGACGTTCTACTCGGAGATCATGGAGCTGGCCCGCCGCCACCGGGTCCTCGACATGTACCTCGTCGACAACATCCTCGACATGGGCTACCTCTCCACGGTGCTGCCGCGCATCATCGAGAGCGGCTACGACCTGCGCATGCACATCGAGATCAAGGCCAACATGCGCCGCAGCCAGCTCCGTACGCTCGCCGAGGCCGGACTGATCTACGTCCAGCCGGGCATCGAGAGCCTCAACAACCGGGTGCTCGACCTGATGGACAAGGGCGTCAGCGGCTGCCAGAACGTCCGGATGCTCCGCGACGGCGCCGAGACCGGGCTCTCGGTGGCCTGGAACTACCTGCACGGCTTCCCGGGCGAGACCGCCGAGGACTACGACCCGGTGATCGCCCAGATACCGGCGCTCGAACACCTCAACCCGCCGGTCGACCTCTCGGCGCGCATCGCCATCGAGCGCTTCAGCCCCTACTTCAACCGCCCCGAGCTCGGCTTCGACGGCCTGCGCCCCGAGGAGCACTACCGCTTCACCTACGACCTGCCCGAGTCGGAGCTCTACGACCTCGCGTACGTCTTCGAGGCCCCGCAGCGCGGCATCGGCGAACCCACCGTCACCGCGCTCAACGACGCCATCGACGCCTGGAAGAAGCACCACGCGGACGCCCGGCTCACCCACACCGACCTCGGTGACCGCATCGTCCTGGTCAGCCGGCGCCGGACGTTCGCGTGGCGCGCGATGGAGCTGACCGACCCGTACGAGCTGGTCGCCTTCCGCCTCCTGGACCAGCCGCACACGGCCGCCGCGCTCACCCGCAAGGCCGCCGCCCGCGCCAAGGACGCCCCCGCCCGCGACGAGAGCGAGGTGCAGCGCCTCCTCGACTCCTGGCTCGCGCTCGGCCTCGTCTTCACCGACGGCGGCCAGTACGTCCACATCGCGCCCTCGGCCGTCAACGAGGACCTGCTGCGCCTGGACTTCATGCGCCACGCCCACGCAGCCCTCGACGCGGCCGAGCAGCCCGCCCGCCCCGAGCCCGCCCACGTATGACGGCCACGACCGCCGACCGCGAAGACCGTACGAGCCGGAGGACCAGCCCGATGAGCACCGCCCTCACCACGCGCACCGCGGCCCTCACCGTCGCCGCCTGGCGCGACTACGACCCCGACGCCTGCGCCCTGCCCGGGATGCACCTCGGCGACCTCGAACTGACCGGCCCCGCGGGGGAGGAGGCCGACCGGCTGTGGGAGACGGGCGTGCGCCGCGTCCGCCTCGCGGAACCGGTCGACCTCGCCGACCTGAGCGCCCCGGGCGCCGCCCACCGGGCCGTCCGCGCCCTCAGCCTCGTGCGGGACCTCACCGCCCGCGCGGTGCTCGTCGAGTGGCGGCTGCTGCTCGACCCGGCGGCGGACGCGGACACCTGGCAGGTGCTGAGCCACCTCCAGCCGCCGCAGCGCCTGGAGGGGCCCGCCGACGCGGCCGAGGCGCTGCGCCGGTGGCGCGACGGCCACTACCTGTGCAAGTGCCTGTGGCGCCAGGGGCCCGGCTTCGTCCAGATCCGCGACCGCCGCTGGGGCGACCTGCGCCGCTTCACCGCGGACGAGCCCGAGTACCACCAGGTCATCGAGGCCCTGGTGCCCGGCGCCCCGGCGGACTCGGTGCCGCCCGCGGTCCTGGCCGACTTCCTCTCCGAGAAGCTGGTCCTGGAGGTGGGAGACCTGGCGTGGTGGCTGCCGTACCGGGTGAACCGCTGGATCCAGGAGGCCATGGCGATCTGACGGGCCATCAGGCGGGTCAGGTCAGCAGCCGCGTCCGGCACTCCTCCACGTCGAAGTCGCCCTTCGGATACTGCGGATCGAGCTCCCGCAGCTGCTCCAGGAGGAGTCGGCTGATCGCCCAGTTCCGGTACCACTTGCGGTCGGAGGGCACCAGGTACCAGGGGGCGGCGTCCGTCGAGCACCGCTCCAGGGCGATCTCGTACGCCTCCTGGTACGCGGGCCACAGCGCCCGCTCGTCGATGTCGCCCGGGTTGAACTTCCAGTGCTTGTCCGGGTTGTCGAGGCGCTCCAGGAGTCGTCGGCGCTGCTGCTCGTAGCTGATGTGCAGGAAGACCTTGACCACGCTCACGCCGTCGTCCACGAGCGACTGCTCGAACCGGCTGATCTGCCCGTAGCGGCGGCCCAGCTGGCGGCGCGGGACCAGCTCGCGGACCCGGGCGATCAGCACGTCCTCGTAGTGCGAGCGGTCGAAGATGCCGATCTCGCCGGGCTGCGGCAGCGCCCGCATGATCCGCCACAGGAAGGGGTGGTTCAGCTCCTCGCGGGTGGGCGCCTTGAACGCCTTGATGCGGCAGCCGGACGGGTTGAACAGGCCGATGACGTGCTTGACCGTGCCGCCCTTGCCGCTGGTGTCCATGTCCTGGAGCACCAGCAGCACCCGGCGCCGGTCGCCCGCCGTGCTCGCCGCGTACAGCCGCTCCTGCAGACCGGCGAGCTCCTCGCCCATTCGGGCGGTCGCCGCCAGCCCCTCCGCCTTGTCCTTCGGCCCGGCCGGGGTGGCGTCGGCCGGGTAGGAGGCGAGGTCGACGCGCTCGCCCCGGGGGATGCGCAGCAGCCGACGCAGATCCCGCTGCTCGGGCTTCTTCCCGCCCTTGCCGCCTTTGCTGCCCTTCTTGGCCACTGCGCACCCCTTACGGTCGGTTCCCTCGATCGTGCGACGGAACAGGACGCGGCGCGAGCGCTACCGTACGAAAGGCCCCGTCACCGCGAAGGTCGTCCCCGGCGTGTAGCAGTTGACGTACATCGTGCGCCCGTCCGGGGCGAAGGTGACCCCCGCGAACTCGCCCCATTCGGGGTTGCCGGGCTTGCCGATGTCCTGGCGGCCGCGTGCCATGGCGTACACCTCGCCGCGCCGGGTCAGCCCGAAGACGTGCTGGGCGCCGTTGCCGTCCTCGCACACCATCAGGCCGCCGTCCGGCGCGAGCGTGATGTTGTCCGGGGACTCGCCGGGCAGCTGGATGTCGGTCGACGGGCCGAAGACCACCACCAGGGTGAGGCGGCAGCGCCTCGGCTCGTACCGCCACACCTGGCCGAAGTGGTCGGCGCCCGAGCCCTCGGCCACGCGCGCGTAGCTGGAGACGAAGTAGACGCAGTCGCCGCTCCAGTAGCAGCCCTCCAGCTTCTGCGCGTGGGTGATGCCGCCCCGGCCGAAGTCCTGGAGCCGGACCGGGGTGCGCCGGGCCGACGGGTCGGGCACCGGCACCCACTCGATCCCGGTGAAGCACGCCCCCGGCTCCTGCACCACCGACAGGTCGGGCACGTCCGGGACGCGCATCGCCTCCAGTGCGCCGCCCGCGCGCAGCGAGCCCGTACCGCCCAGCGGCCGGTTCGGCAGGAAGCGGTAGAAGAGCCCGAAGGGCTTGTCGAAGGCGTCCTCGGTCTCGTACACGACACCGTGGTGCGGGTCGATCGCGATCGCCTCGTGCTGGAAGCGGCCCATCGCGGTGAGCGGGACGGCCCCGGTGCGGCGCGGGTCGGCGCCGTCGACCTCGAAGACGTAGCCGTGGTCCTTGGTGTACCCGTTGGTACCGGCCCGGTCCTCGGTCTCCTCGCAGCTCAGCCAGGTGTTCCAAGGGGTGCGGCCGCCCGCGCAGTTGACGGCGGTGCCGCTGAGGGCGACCCGCTCGGACAGCACCCGGTTCTCCGCGTCGAGCTCCAGGGCCGTACACCCGCCCTTGCCCATCGGGTCGTACACCAGCCCCTCGGCGTGCGGCACCGGGATCGCGGCGGTGACCCGGTTCTCGTGGTTGCGCACCAGCCGGACGCCGCCCCGGCGCCCCGCGAACGCGGCCATGCCGTCGTGGTTGCTCGGCACCCGGCCCTCGCCGGAGCGCAGCGGGTCGCCCTCGCGCGAGAGCACCCGGTAGCGGAACCCCTTCGGCAGGTCGAGCAGCCCGGCCGGGTCGGGCACCAGCGGCCCGTAGCCGCGCCGGCTGGGGGCGGCCACGGCCGGGCCCCCGCTGAAGAGTTCGGAGACCGCGCCCGTGAAAGCGATCGCGGCGGCGGAGGCGCCGGTGCGGGCGAGGATCTGGCGTCGTGTTGCTCGCGCTTCGGACATGAGGCAACTCCCCTGTTGGCGGACAGGTATGACGAGACCCGCATGATCCATCACGCGATCAGGTGATAGGCGGATCATGCGGGTCGTGTCGCCGCACATGGCCGAAAACGGCCGGAGAGTCGTCCGGACAGCGCGGGAGAGCCGCCCGGGCGGACAGCCGGAGCGTCAGGCGAGCTCGGCGGTCAGCGTGATCGTCGTGCCGGTGAGCGCCTGGCTGACCGGGCAGTTCTTCTTGGCGTCCTCGGCGGCGGCCGCGAAGCCGTCCGCGTCCAGCCCCGGCACCTCGCCGCGCACGGTGAGGTGGATGCCGGTGATGCCCTCGCCCGGCTGGAACGTGACGTCCGCCTTGGTCTCCAGGCGGGTGGGCGGGTTGCCCGCGCCGGCCAGACCGTGCGAGAGGGCCATGGAGAAGCAGCTGGAGTGCGCGGCCGCGATGAGCTCCTCCGGGCTGGTCTTGCCGTTGGCCTGCTCGGCGCGGGACGGCCAGCTGACCGGCTGCGAGCCGATGCCGGACGAGTCGAAGGTGACGGTCCCCGAGCCCTTGAGGAGCTCGCCTTCCCAGACCGTGTGCGCCGTACGCGTGGTGGCCATGATGTATCCCTTCTGGTGGCTAAGGGGGTTTGCGGCCCCCTGTGCGCCAAACCTACTGCTCCACAAGCCCCTTCGCGTCCCGCGCGAGGGCGGTGAGCCGGGAGATGGCCCGGAAGTACTTCTTCCGGTAGCCGCCGTTCAGCATTTCTTCACTGAACAGCAGGTCGAAGGGGACCCCGGACGCCAGCACCGGCACCTCGCGGTCGTACAGCCGGTCGGCGAGCACCACGAGCCGCAGCGCGGTCGACTGGTCGGGCACCGGCTGCACATCGGTGAGGCACACCGCCTTCACCCCGTCGGTCATCGCCCCGTACCGGCTGGGGTGGACCCGCGACAGATGGCCGAGCAGCCCGGGGAAGTCGTCGAGCGCCGCGCCCTCGGTCGCGTACGCGGCCTTGGTGACCTGCTCGTCCGAGTACGGCGCCGGAGCCTCCGGCAGCCCCCGGTGGCGGTAGTCCTCGCCGTCGATCCGCAGCGGGCGGAAGTGCGCCGACAGGCCCTGGATCTCGCGCAGGAAGTCGACGGCCGCGAACCGGCCCTCGCCCAGCTTGCCCGGCAGCGTGTTGGAGGTCGCGGCCAGCGCCACGCCCTGCTCCACCAGCTTGCCCAGCAGCGACGACACCAGGACGGTGTCGCCCGGGTCGTCCAGCTCGAACTCGTCGATGCAGAGCAGCCGGTGCCCGCTCAGGGTGCGCACGGTCTGCTGGAAGCCCAGCGCGCCGACCAGGTTCGTCAGCTCCACGAAGGTGCCGAACGCCTTGAGCGCGGGCTCGGCCGGGGTGGCGTGCCACAGCGAGGCCAGCAGATGGGTCTTGCCGACGCCGTACCCGCCGTCCAGATAGACCCCGCGCGGTGCGGCGGGCGCGGCCGGCTTCCTGGCGAACCACTTGCGGCGCCCGCTCCCGGTGGCGTGCGCCCCGCCCAGACCGGCCGCGAAGGAGCCGAGCACCTTGACGGCCTCGCTCTGGCTGGGCTGGTTCGGGTCCGGTACGTACGTCTCGAAGCGGACCGAGTCGAACCGCGGCGGCGGCACCATCTCGGCGACCAGACGGTCGGCGGGGACATGCGGCTCGCGCGCGCAGAGCGACAGCGGGGCCGCTTCGGTTATGGGACTGGTCGACACAGTTCCCCACTGTAAGCGCCGTGTAAGACTGCACGGATGCGACGCCTGTTCCCTGTGACCGACCAGACATCCGCCTCCGACCAGGGCGAGTGGTCGTTCGACGCACTGGCCGAGGCCTATGCGTACCCCGAGACGGACGGCTCCTGGCTGCGAGCCAACATGGTCTCCTCGCTGGACGGCGCGGGCCAGCACGAGGGCCGCTCGCAGCCCCTCTCCTCCGCCACCGACATGCGGATCTTCGGCACCCTGCGGGCGCTGTCCGACGTGATCGTGGTGGGCGCGGAAACGGTACGCCAGGAGGGCTACCGCCCGGCCCGGGCGCGGGATGCCTTCGCGGCCCGGCGCGCGGCCGCGGGCCAGGGCCCGGTCCCGGTGATCGCGGTGGTGACGGCCAGCCTCGACCTGGACTTCGGCCTGCCGCTGTTCACCTCGCCGCAGGTGCCCACCCTCATCCTGACCGGCGCCGCCGCGCCGCCGGACCGGGTGCGCGAGGCCGAGCGGGCCGGCGCGGAGGTCGTGGTCGCGGGCGACGGGCCGGGCGTGGAGCCCGTCAGGGCCGTCGCGGCGCTGGCCGAGCGCGGGCTGCGCCGGATGCTGACGGAGGGCGGGCCCCGGCTGCTCGGCCAGTTCGTGGCCGCCGGAGTGCTCGACGAGCTGTGTCTGACGGTGTCGCCGATGCTCACCGCGGGCAGCGCCCAGCGCATCGCCGGAGGGCCCTCGGTGACCGCTCCTGAGCACTTCCGGCTGGAGTTGCTGCTGGAAGAGGCCGGGTTCCTCTACACGCGTTACCGTCGAATCTGACAATCAGCGGAATTTGCCGTTCCGGTTAGCTTCCGGTGGGCACACTTACTCACGCAGACCCCGTGCGGTCACGGGGAAGGATGGTTTCCGCAGGGGCGGGTAACCACGTCGAGGCCCCGCGGCCTCGCGGGGCACCGGCCGGAGTGAAGAGAAGGGCGTTTGTCGTGTTCACAAGCGTATTGATGATCGAGAAGCCCCTGACCTCCGTGGACGTGGAATTCGTCACCACCCTGCACGGCGACGAGTCCGTCTCCTTCGTCGTGCTCATGCAGCCCCGGGGCGACCAGGACCGCCTGCTGCGCGCCATCGACGACGTGGCCCTCGGCGAACTCGACGAGGCCGTCCACGAGACCGGCGACCAGGGCCCGGCCGCCGCCGTACGCGCCCTGGAGCACTCCCTGGCGTCCCTGCGCGCGACCGGCAGCCAGGCTGTCGGCCAGATCGTCGAGGACCACCCCCTGGACCTGCTGAAGTCCGTCGTCGACGGGGTGAACGCCGACGAGGTCATCGTGCTGACCGCACCGCACTACGTGGAGGAGTTCTTCCACCGCGACTGGGCCTCCCGGGCCCGCCACAAGGTCGGCGTCCCCGTCCTCAAGCTCTTCGCGCACAGCGAGGAGGCGCACAGCGAGTAAGGGGAGGGGCGCCCGCGCGAGGTGCGTCGGGCCGATGCCCCGTGCGCCCGCCGACCGGCGAATAGGGCGAGCGCCGCCCAGCGAATAGGCTGAGGCCGAACCGAACTCCGTACGTCGCACCCCCCGGGAGACACACGCAATGGCACCCGCGATTCCCACCGCCATGGAACGGCCGCACTTCATCGGCATCGGCGGTGCCGGAATGTCGGGGATCGCGAAGATCCTGGCCCAGCGCGGCGCGAAGGTCGCGGGCAGCGACGCCAAGGAGTCCGGCACGGCCGAGGCGCTGCGCGCGCTCGGCGCGACCGTCCACATCGGACACGCCGCCGAGCACCTCGCCGCCGACGCCAGCAGCGTCGTCGTCTCCAGCGCCATCCGCGCCGACAACCCGGAGCTGGTCCGCGCGGCCGAGCTCGACATCCCCGTCGTCCACCGCTCCGACGCGCTCGCCGCGCTCATGGGCGGCCTGCGCGCCATCGCCGTCGCCGGCACCCACGGCAAGACGACCACCACCTCGATGCTCGCCGTCGCCCTGACCGAGCTGGGCCTCGACCCCTCGTACGCGATCGGCGGCGACCTCGCCGGACCCGGCACCAACGCCCGCCACGGCGAGGGCGACATCTTCGTGGCCGAGGCCGACGAGAGCGACCGCAGCTTCCAGAAGTACGACCCCGAGGTCGCCATCGTCCTCAACGTCGAACTCGACCACCACGCCAACTACGCCTCGATGGACGAGATCTACGACTCCTTCGAGACCTTCGTCGGCAAGGTCGTCCCCGGCGGCACCCTCGTCATCTCCGCCGACCAGGCGGGCGCCGTCGAGCTCACCCGCCGGGTGCGCGACCTCTCATCGCTGAAGGTCGTGACGTACGGAGCGGACGAGCACGCCGACGTACGCGTCCACAAGGTCACCCCGCGCGGACTGACCAGCGAGGTCACCGTCCTGCTCGGCGGCAAGTACCTGACCTTCACGGTCTCGGTCCCCGGCCGCCACTACGCCCTCAACGCGGTCGCCGCGCTCGCCTCCGGAGTCGCGCTGGGCATCCCGGCGCACAACCTGGCCTCGGCCCTCGGCAAGTACACCGGCGTCAAGCGCCGCCTCCAGCTCAAGGGCGAGGCCGCGGGCGTCCAGGTCATCGACTCGTACGCGCACCACCCGACCGAGATGACCGCCGACCTGGAGGCGATGCGGGCCGCTGCCGCGGACTCCCGGCTGCTCGTGGTCTTCCAGCCGCACCTCTTCTCCCGCACCCAGGAGCTGGGCACCGAGATGGGCCGCGCGCTCGCGCTGGCCGACGCCTCGGTGGTCCTCGACATCTACCCCGCGCGCGAGGACCCGATCCCGGGCGTCACCAGCGCGCTGATCATCGACGCGGCCGGCACGGCCGGCGCCGACGTCACCGCCGTCCACGACAAGACGACGGTGCCGGACGTGATCGCGGGAATGGCCAGGCCCGGCGACCTCGTTCTCACCATGGGCGCGGGCGACGTGACGGACCTGGGCCCGGAGATCCTGGCGCGGTTGAGCTGAGGGAGTGCCTTCGATGTCGTACGAGGTCGAGAAGCCGGACGAGCAGTGGCGGGCGGAGCTGAGCCCCGCGGAGTACGCGGTGCTGCGGCAGGCCGGTACGGAGCCCGCGTTCGTCGGTGAGTACACGGACACCAAGACGAAGGGCGTCTACTCCTGCCGGGCCTGTGGCGCGGAGCTCTTCACCTCCGAGACGAAGTTCGAGTCGCACTGCGGCTGGCCTTCCTTCTTCGACCCGAAGGACACGGACGCGGTGGAGCTCATCGCCGACCGGTCGCACGGGATGGTCCGCACGGAGGTGCGCTGCGCCCGCTGCGGCTCGCACCTGGGCCATGTCTTCGAGGGCGAGGGTTACCCGACCCCGACGGACCAGCGGTACTGCATCAACTCGATCTCGCTGAAGCTGACGGCGGACGAGGACTGACGACGACTGGCGCGCTCACCGGCCCGAGTTGACGTCGGGTACGGGAGTGCGTAGTGTTCTCCGAGTTGTCGCGGGGCCGTAACGGTTCTGCGACAGCCGTCCGCCGCAGACTTGCGGCAACCCAACCCAGCACGACCTCCCGAACGGGATGGATTTCGGCATGCCGAATTTCATTTCGAATGGGCGGGTGGGAGTGGATGACTCGAACGGCCCCGATTAGGAGCCGCCCGGAAAGTCCGCTAGAGTCTGGGACGTCGGAACGGCCCAACAGCCGGAAAGACAAAACGACTTGACCCGGGAGACCGGGAATCGGACACGAAAGAGTCTGATAGAGTCGGAAACGAAGGAAGCGCCCGGAGGGCCCGGAAACGGGAACGAAGGAAGCGTCCGTACCTTGAGAACTCAACAGCGTG
>NZ_BMTS01000010.1:370982-371299 GCF_014649795.1 Streptomyces melanogenes | reverse complement strand
CGGCAGGCGGTGTTGCGCAGTTCGAGGCCGCCTCCGGCGAGCGCGGTGGTGAGCGCGCGCAGGACGTGGGCGTCGCGCAGTCGCTCTCCGGCGGTGTTGGAGAGGGTGTTGCGGCCGGTGTATTCGAGGCGCGGCACGCCGTCCTCGTGGTCGACGACCCGTACGACGTCGCCGACGGCGTAGCGGTAGAGCCCGCCCACGTGGCTGAAGATCGCGTGGTAGTCGCGGCCGGGTTCCAGCTCGTGGGGTTGGAGCGTGTGCGTGTCCGGGGTGAGGTCTTGGTCTGCGTCGGCGAACTCGTACAGGGAGGCGGTGAT
>NZ_BMTS01000010.1:341038-370972 GCF_014649795.1 Streptomyces melanogenes | reverse complement strand
CGCGTGGTAGTCGCGGCCGGGTTCCAGCTCGTGGGGTTGGAGCGTGTGCGTGTCCGGGGTGAGGTCTTGGTCTGCGTCGGCGAACTCGTACAGGGAGGCGGTGACGACGAGGCTTGCGGCGGTGGGGTGGCGGTCGAGGGCGACGCCGGTGGGGCCTTCGGAGGCGGCGACGGGGGCGGGCAGGAGGGTGACGCCCGGTCCGAACTCCTCGCGCAGGCGGGGGAGGTAGAGCGAGGCCAGGCCGGTGGTCCAGCAGAACAGGGCCCGCATGTTCGGCCAGATGTGGGCCGGGCGGATGGTGGCGTGGCAGCGGGTCAACTGCTGGAGCTCCAGGGCCCGTTGCGGGTTGGGGAGCAGGCCGGGGTGCCCGTCCAGGGTGCCGTCGCGGATGTCCTTGAGGATCCTCGGCCACCACAGGTTCAGCTGGTACGGCAGGGCGGCGACCATCGCCGGGTTGATCCCGATGACACAGCGCACATCGCTCTCGACCGCCATCCGCAGCCGTAGATACATCTTGTCCAGGTGCGCGCCCGCGTCCACCGCCACCGGCAGGGTCGCCCAGGGCGCACCGGTGCCGGGCTCGGCCGACAGCGGCTCCCCGAACCGGCTGCCGAAGTCGACCTGGCTGGCCCCCATGTGCGGCCTGCCCGAAGCGGTCACCGGGGGAGCGGCGATCGGGTCGTGCTTGAGGTTGAGCACGGCGTCCGGGCGGGCCAGCACGTCCGGGAAGTGCTCGATGAGGGGCGCCCAGGCCGCGTAGTAGAAGGGGAAGAAGGTGGTGCGCATGAAGCGGGGGGTGACGGGGATCTTCTTGTGGGCGCCGGTGCTGCCGCTGCTGGTGAAGAAGACGGCGGGCTTGTCGGCGGTGAGGACGTTGTCCTCGCCAGCCGCTGCCCGCTCGATCCAGGGGGCGAGGGCGCTGTAGTCCTGGACGGGGACGGTTTTGCGCCAGTCGTCCAGGGTGCGCACGCTCGCGAATCCGTGGGCGCGTCCGTAGGCCGTATCGGCGTTGAAGGCGAGCAGGTCCTCCAGGACCCGCTGCTGGTGTCCGGCCGGGTCCGCGAACGCGGCCCGCAGGCGGGCCCGCTCGGCGAACACCCGCGACCGGTACCGCTCGACCCGCCCGGGATCCGACCACGGCTCAACCGAGTTCATGCGCAAGCACCTTCCGTATCGCCGCCACGGTCCGCTCCGGGTCGGTGTGTTCCTCGATCACGGTCACCGGCAGGTCCCGGATCTCCTCCCGCATGACCTTGTCCAGGTCCGCCTGGTACCGCAGGAAGCCGTCGAGGCCGGGGGCCTCCCCGTAGTGCTCCAGGCGGTTGAGGCGCGCGCCCTCCCGGCTGCGCCGCCAGGCGGTCTCCGGGGACACGTCGAGGTAGATCACGCGCCGCGGCCTCGGGAACGAGCGCCACCACGCGAACATCGGGTTCTCCGGCACGCCCGCCAGCCGGCACTTGGCCAGCAGCTTGTAGTAGTACGAGTCGACGACGGCGGGCGCGGACGCACCGCCGCCGTCGTCCAGCAGCCGGTCCCGCAGGTGCAGGACGGCCGTCTGGAGCATCGCCGCGAAGAACTCCGGCGACCACTGCTCCTCCCGCGCGGCCACGTCCCGTACGACCTCCCGGCGCAGCCTTCCGATCAGCGCGTGCTCGGGAGCGAGGAACGCGTCGTCGGCGGAGACCAGCCGGTGGACGTCGGGGCCGGGGTCCTGTCGCAGGGCCGCCATCGCCGAGGACTTTCCCGCGAGATCGGGGCCCAGCAGGACGCAGAACGCGGGGGCTTGCAGGGGCACTGCCATCAACTCCTTCGGGCGGATCGGTCCTGATTCTCACCAAGATTGCTTTCAAAATCAATGTAGACACATGAATTGAGAGCGCCTAGCATCGCCACCGAACACCAGCCCTTTGGAGGGGAAGCAAGTGCGAACAACCACCGGCCCGGACGGGGTGCGGCCGTGCCACTGAGACTTCTGGCGCTGACGCTCTGCGTCTTCTGCATCGGGACGGCCGAGCTGCTGCCCGGCGGGGTGCTGCCGGAGCTGGCGGACGACTTCGGGGTCTCGATCCCGACGGCCGGACTGCTGGTGGCCGTCTACGCGGCGACGATGATGATCGGCGGTCCGCTGGTCACCGGGTTCACCCGCAAGGTCCCGGCCAAGACCCTGCTGATCGGTCTGATGGCGGTCTTCGTCCTGGGCAGCGCCCTCGCCTCGACCGCTTCCTCGTACGGCGTGCTGGTGGCGGCCCGGATCGTCTGCGCGCTCACCCACGGCACCTTCGTCGCGGTGAGCATCGTGGTGGCGGCCGGGATGGTCCCGCCGGAGCGGACGGCGGCCGCCGTCTCGACGATCGTGCTCGGCTACAACCTGGCCACGGTGCTCGGGGTGCCCCTGGGGACCCTGATCGGGCAGCAGTTGGGGTGGCGCTCGACCTTCGGCGCGCTCACCGTGCTGTCGGCGGCCGGTGCGGCGGTCATCGCGCTGCTGCTGCCCGCCGTCGAGGCGGGGGAGACCGGCTCGCTCCGCGGCGAGCTGCGCGCCTTCCGCTCCGGCGGCGTGCTGATGTCCATCCTCATCACGGTGCTCGCCACCGGCGGGATGTTCACCCTGATCACGTACATGGTCCCGGTGCTCAAGGACGTGAGCGGCTGGTCGGCGTCGGCGATCCCGGTGCTGCTGATCGCCTACGGCGTCGGTTCGCTGCTCGGCAACGTCGTCAGCGGCCGCATCCCGGCCCCCTCCCTGCTGCCCGCACTGATCGGCAGCCTGGGCGTCCTGGTCCTGGTCTGCCTGCTGTTCTGGTGGGTCGGCCCGCACCCGGTGCTCGCCGCCGGCGCCCTGTTCGCCTTCGCCTTCGTGACGTTCGTCGCGGCCCCCGGGCTGCAGACGTACACCCTCACCGAAGCCTCCGACGCCCCCACCTTCTCGGTGACCGTCAGCATGTCCGCCTTCGGCCTCGGCGCCGTCATCGGCTCCTGGTACGGGGGCCGGGTCATCGACGCGGCGGGCCTGCGCGCGGTCGCCCCGGCGGCCGGCGCGCTCGTCGCGGCCGCCGCCCTGACCGCGCTGGCCTGGCACCTCAAGGTCCGCGCCGGGGCCGCGACGCCGGACGGCGTGGAAGGCACCCGAGAAACGACCGAGCTCCTGACCACTCATGGGTGAGGAGCCGCACGCTCGCGCCCGCGCAACAGCACGACTTCACACGTGTCGCACCCAGCAGCGGTGCGCCCCGACAGAGCAAGGAGATTCCTCATGACCGTCAAGGCAGCCGAGCGGGATGCCGAGGCCAGACGGGCGCGGTTGTCACGACTGCCCTCGCTCACCGGAATGCGGTTCATCGCCGCCCTGATGGTGTTCTTCTTCCACGTCTCCCTCCCCGACTTCACGCCGTTCGGCGGGGACTTCGCGGACGACGCGGAGTGGCTGTTCAGCAAGGGCGGCTGGGTCGGCGTCTCGTTCTTCTTCATCCTCAGCGGCTTCGTCCTGACGTGGTCCGCCCGCCCCGGCGACACGCCCCGCCGCTTCATGCGCCGCCGCCTGGTCAAGCTGTACCCGAACCACGTGGTGACGTTCGCCCTGTCGATGCTGCTCTTCGCGGGGGCCACCGCCACCTGGAAGCAGTGGCTGCCGAACATCCTCCTGGTGCACACCTGGATCCCGGACTACAACACCTTCTTCGGCATCAACCCGCCGAGCTGGTCGCTGGCCTGCGAGGTCGTGTTCTACCTCTGCTTCCCGGTGCTGCACCGCTGGATCAAGAAGATCGACCCGGCGCACCTGTGGGGCTGGGCGGCCGGTCTCGCGGCGATCGTCATGCTGATCCCGGCGTTCTCGTACGCCGTCCTGCCGTCCGACCCACCGATGCCGAACGGCTTCCCGGTGGGCGTGAAGCAGGCCTGGTTCGTCTACCTGCTGCCGCCGGTGCGCATGCTGGAGTTCGCGATCGGCATCATCATGGCCCGGATCGTGCTCACCGACCGCTGGATCAACGTCAAGATGGTCCACGCCCTCGGCCTGCTGATCGTCGGCTACGCGGTCGCGCTCAACGTGCCGTGGCTCTACGGCCTCAACGCGGTCTGCCTGATCCCGATCGCGCTGCTCATCCCGGCCGCCGCGGTCGCCGACGTGAAGGACCAGCCCTCGCCGTTCCGCGGCAAGGTCATGACCTGGCTGGGCGAGGTGTCGTTCGCCTTCTACCTGATCCACGGCGTCGTGATCATCTACGGCACCAAGTTCCTGCACGGCAAGCCGTACGGCCTCGCCGCGGGCCTCGGCCTCTGGGCGGCCTGCGCGGTCCTCAGCCTGATCCTCGGCCATCTCCTCTTCAAGTACGTGGAGATGCCGATGATGAAGCACTGGAGCAAGCCGCGCGGCGAGCGCCGGGACGCCCGTCCCGCCGCCGTCCCGGCCGCCCGCGCCGCCGAGGAGGCGACGCCGGTGGGCGCGACCCGCTCGCGCGACTGACGGCTCCACGCGTCACGGGCCTGCCCCTCCACCACTGTTCGGTGGAGGGGCAGGCCCCTTTGTCCGTAACCCTCCCCGTCACCCCCTTGTGGGTAACACTAAAAAGATACGGGCGTGCTGGTTTATGAAACCAGATTTAGTAAAATGTTCAACCGTATTTTCTCGATTTAAGGCGTTCGAAAGCGAGCAAACCAGGGCATCAATCCGCCCCCGTCCGCATGACGGCCGAAACTTGTCGATTCAAAAACCGGCATGTAGGTTCTTTTATGTCGTCGACTGGGGGGAGTCGACAGCGTTCTGCTTCCCTCGGTTCTCGCGTGACTGAGGGGTCTTGATGAGGCAGCACAAAGTCGGCTACGCCGTCCACCTGGACCTGGACGAACTGGTCCACCCGGCGGGCGGGTGCGCGGGCACAGGAGTCCGCGAGTTGCCCTTCCTGCGCGCCCTGGAGCGGTTCGTCGAATCGCTCAACTCCCATGCGCGGCTGACCCCGGACGGGGTCTCCGTCGCGGGTTCCCGCATCAGATCGTCCCTCGCGGTGCAGGAGCGCATGGCGTGCCTGCGGCCGCCGTCGTCCGCCGCCCTCGACGCCCCCGTGTTCATCACCGGCATGCCCGGCAGCGGGGCGGCCCTGCTGCACAACCTGCTCGCCGAGCACCCCGGCGTCGACGCGCCCACGCTCTGGGAGTTCCTCGACCCCGCCTCCGCCCTGACGTCACCGGACGAGCGCCGCTCCCTGATCGCGCTCGGCCGGGCCCGGGCCGCGTCCGGCGCCCGGGTCACCGCCGGGCGCGCGGTCGGCCGGTTCCGCGAGGCGACCCGCCCCGCCGCCTGTCACTGGCTCCTTGCGAACGCCTTCCACAGCCCGGTCCTCGCGATGCCCTACCGGGTGCCGGGGTACGCCGACTGGCTGGAGGAACAGGACCTGGTCCCCGCGTACGCCTTCCACCGCAGCCAGCTCCAGAACGTCACCCACCGCACCGGCGGTGGCGCCCTGGTCCTGCGCGACCCGTTCCACGCACCGCACCTGCGCGACCTGCTGCGCGTCTATCCGTACGCCCGGGTCATCCGGCTCCACCGGGACCCCGCCGACCTGCTGGCCGCCACCGCCGGCATCGCCTGGTCGCAGCGCGCCGCCTGGTCGTTCGCGAGCAACCCCGCCGACGTGGGGCCCGAGTGGGCGGCCCGGCTCGAACGGTACTTCGCGGCCTCGGAGGAGGCCCGTACGGCCGTCGGCGACGACGCGGTCCTCGATCTGCGCCACGGTGACGTCGTCGGGGACACCGACAAGACGCTGCGCCGGGTCGCGGAGTTCATCGGGCTGCCGATGGCGCCCGCGGTCGAGCGGAACATGCTGGAGCTGGCCCGCAGCGCGGCCGTCGCGGCGCGTGGCTCACGGCACTTCGAGCCGGAGGAGTTCGGCCTCTCCCGGCGGCAGCTCGGGTTCCGCTTCGCCCAGTACCGCAGCGCCTTCGGGGTGTGATCCGGACGCGCTTGTCCCGGATACGGCCGGTTCCCGCTTGGTACATGCTTGTGAAAGCATTAGTGTTTCCCTTACAGGCCGGTAATCCGTCGGCCATGCGGGTTGCGGAGAGTGTCATGGTTGCTTCTGGCCGACGCCAGCGCGGCGAACTGGAGCTCTGGCGTCAGCTGACCCAGCTGACCAGTGTGCTGTCCAGCTCCCTCGATAAGAGGCTCACGCGCCAGCACGGCGTCTCCGTGTCCGAGTTCACGGCCCTGTCGACCCTGGCCGAGGGCGGCAGCGACGGCGTCCAGATGCAGGAACTCGCCGACTCCATCGGCCTCAACCAGTCCACGGTGAGCCGCCTCGTCGCCCGCCTGGAGACCAGCGGCCTGGCGACCCGCGCGGTGAGCGAACGCGACCGCCGATGTACGTACGCGATGATCACCGAGCGGGGCCGGACGATCGTGGACGAGGCGACGGGCACGTTCCAGAAGGAATTCGGCACGGCACTGGACATCGCGGCCTTCGACGAGCGCACGGCGCCGCTGGTGGCGCGCCTGAGGCACGACCCGACGACGTGAAGCCCCGCGCCCTAGGGGCGCGGGGCTGTGACATTTGCGGCTCCGCCGCGTGGGCGCGCCCAGCTCACCACCGGCCCGCAGCTGTCGACGAAGCCGCTTACGCCAACGCCAACGACCGTACGTACACGTCGAGTTCGCGCCCCACGGCCTCAAGCGTGACCTCCCGCGCACGGACCATCGCATCAACCCCCGCCGCTTCCAGCGATTCCGCCACCGCCGCAGGGGAGACCCCGAACCACGGCAAATACCCCAGAACCCGCCGCGCATCCGCATAGTGCCGCCGAACCCGGTCCCCACACACCTCCCCGTGATCCGCGACCGCGTCCCACACCGCCTCCGGCAGCGCGATGACGACATCCGGGGCGACCAGCTCCTCCACGTACACCGTGTCCCGGTACCCCGGCTCCGCCACCCGCGTCGAGGTGAACACCAGCCGCTGCGGCCGCGCGCCCAGCGCGGCAAGGGCGCGCCACCTCGGCGCGGCGAGGCCCGCCTCGTACGCCTCGTACGAAAGACGGGCGCAGGCGAGGGCCGTCCGCCCCGCCATCGCACGGGCCTCGGGCGAGCCCGCCCGCGCCAGGTGGCCGTCCACCGCCGCGTCGAGCGGGGCGAGCGAGAACGACGCCACCGAGGCGATCGCGGCCAGGTCGTGCCCGGCCGCAAGGGCCCGTTCCAGACCGTCGAGGAAGGCGGCCGCGACCTGCCGATGGCGCTCGGGGGAGAAGATCAGGGTCGCGTCGACACCGATCCCTTCCGCCAGGCACGCGGCGATCGCCGACAACCCCTCCGCCGTGGCGGGGATCCTGACCAGCAGGTTGGGCCGGTCGACCGTACGCCGAAGTGTGCGGGCCTCGGCCACCGTGGCCGCCGCGTCCCGGGCGTGGCCCGGGTCGAGGTCGGCCGAGACGAGGCCGTCGCGGCCCCCGGTGCGCTCGTGGACCGGCCGCAGCAGGTCGCAGGCGCGCCGCAGATCCCGTACGGACAGCTCCCGTACGGCCTCCTCGGGCGTCGCACCGCGCGCCGCGAAGGCGGCCAGCCGCTCCCCGCGGCCCCGGCCGGAGACGACCGAAGTCGCTCCGCCCACGCGCCCGGCCGCGACCAGGCGGCCGACGGCCCCCTCGTCGAGCCGGTCGGCGCCGACGCCGTCCAGCCACACCGACACCCCCTCGGCGGCCAGCCGAGCGAAGACGTCCTTCATGTTCCCCCCTGAGACCTTTCCCGCTGAGATGGATCCGCCGGACACGGACGACACGGTCACACCCGCTCCAGAACCGCGCAGGTCCAGCTGAACCCGGCGCCCACGCCGACCGCCAGGACCCGGTCGCCCGGGCGCAGTCCGTCCTGTTCGAGCAGCCGGGCCAGGCCCGCGAACTGGTCGCCCGCGCCCAGGTGGCCGATCTCCAGACCCCAGTCGTGCAGGGTGCGCTCGGCCGGGACGCCCAGCGGCCCCAGGCACTGCCGCCGCGAGAGCTCCGCGCCGAAGAACGGCACGATCACGGCGGCCATCGAGGACAGGTCGCACTCCGCCTCCGCCAGGCACTCCTTGACGGCGGTCAGCATCCCCGCCTCGTTCCTGACGGTGACCTCGGCCACCGGCATCCGCCGCAGGAACCCCTTCTTGCGGGCGACGAGGTCCAGCGGCTCGGCCTCGCTGCCACTGAGCAGGAACGGTTCGTCGCCCCGGTGCAGCCCTTCCAGTACGGGCTCGGAGTACGCGGCGGTGGCCACCAGGCGGAACCCGGCGGGCTCCCCGGAGACCACCACCGCGGTCCCCGCGTCGCCGAAGACCAGACCGCGGTCCGTGGTCCAGCGCGGGAACGCGGGCTCGGCGAACCGGTCGCCCGTGGTGAGCAGCGCGGCCCCGGTGCCGGGCGCCGCCGAGAGCCGGCTCGCGGCCATCTCCAGGGCGGACATCCCGCCGTTGGACATCTGCCGCAGCTCGAACGCGAGGGCCCGGCCGTGGCCGAGCACCTCCTGCTGCACATAGGCGGCCACGTTCCAGAACTCCAGGCCGGGATACCAGCAGGCGGCGTGGATCAGCAGCCCGATGTCCTGTGCCGGGCGCCCGCCGCGCCGCAGCGCGGCCCGGCCCGCCGCGACCGCCAGCTCCGGGCCGCTGAGGCCGTCGCTGACCGAGACGGAGTGCTGGCGGCTGCGGGCCGCCTCCTCGGCGTCGTACCGCCCGGCGGCGACGGCGGCCGCCGCGGTCTCCGGCTCGCCCGTGACCACGGCCGCCGACTCGATGTGGATTCCTTGCCAACGCATGCTGTTCGTCCTCGGGGCCGGTGCGCTCAGCGGTTGGTCCACGCCGGGCTCGGCCCGTACCGGCGTGCGCTCGTGCCCTGCTCGTACGGCATTCCGTCGGGCATGTTCAGGACCTCCAGCTGGACGCCCCAGGGCCCGCGGAAGTAGACCCAGCGGTCGCCGTGGATCGGGCCGCCGTCCTCGATGAGCTGGGGCTCGCCGAGGACGTCGGTGCCCGGGACCCCGCTGAGGCGGGCGGCGGCGAGCTCCACGTCGTCCACGAAGAAGGCCAGGTGGTGGCCGCCGACGTCGCTGTTGCGCGGCAGCTCGGCGCGCTGGTCCTCGACCGTGTACCGGGAGAGTTCGACGTTGGTGACCGGGCCGAGCCGGATCACGGCCGTCTCGCGCACCAGCGGCTGGTCCACGCCCAGTTGGCGCCCCGCGTAGCCCGCGTCGGCCGTCAGCTCCTCGCGGTAGACGAGCTCGCCGCCCATCGGGCCGGTGAAGTACGCGACGGCCTGCTCCAGGTCGGGCACGGTGTAGCCGACGTGGCCGACGCCGCGCGCGCCGGGGATGCCCGCGCCCCGCCACTGGGGGTCCGGGCGGTAGAGCCGGGCCTCGGTGGTCTGCTCGTACGGCAGCTGCTCGGCGACCTGGCGCAGCTCCAGCTGGAGGCCCCAGGGCGCCCGGAAGTAGACCCAGCGGTTGCCCGCGGCCGGGCCGTCGGTCACCAGCTGGACGTCGCCCTGGATCTCGACGCCGGGCAGCTCGCGCAGATACGCGACGGCGGTGTCGATGTCGGTGACGTCGATCGCCAGCAGGTGCCCGCCGACGTCGCTGTTGCGCGGCGCCACGGTGTTCTGGCCGGGGGCGGTGTACTGGAACAGCTCCAGGTTGCTCACCGGCCCGAACCGCAGCAGCGCGATCCTGGCACTGGCACGCGGGTGCACGGCGAGCTGGCGGGCCATCCAGTCGGTGTCCCGGTCCTCGACCGGCCCCAGCGTGTAGAGCAGTTCGGCACCGAGCGCGCCGACGAAGAAGTCCACGGCCTGGTCGAGGTCGGGGACCGTGTACGCGAAGTGGTCGACGTTGCGGGCGCCCACGATGCCCTTGGCGGGGGCCGACGTCGTGTCGATCGACATGGATGTGCTTCTTTCTCGGGGTCTGAGGGTCTAGCGGTCTCGGGATGCTCAGGTGCTCGGGACGGCGGGCGCTCAGACCTGTCCGGCCAGCGCCGCGTTTGCCACGGCCGCGGTCAGGGTCAGCCCGCCGTCGGAGACGATCGAGGTGCCGGTGGTGTACGCGGCGCTCGCCCCGGCCAAGTACGCGACGAGCGAGGCGACTTCCTGCGGGCGGCCCGGGCGGCCCGCCGGGATGGCCGGGCGCGCGATGGTGGCCGCGTCCTGACCGGCCGGCACGTTGTTCATCGGGGTGGCGGTCTCGCCGGGGGCGACCGCGTTGACCGTGATGCCGTGCGGGGCCAGCTCCAGGGCCATCACCTTGGTGAGCATGCCCAGGGCCGCCTTGGCCGCGCAGTAGGTGCTGCCGCCGACGATCGGGACGTGCTCGTGGACGCTGGTGACGTTGACGATCCGGCCGCCGCGGCCCTGCGCGATCATCCGGGCCGCCGCGCTCTGGGCGAGCCGGAACGGGCTGGTCAGGTTGACCGCGAAGACCCGCTCCCAGTTCTCGGCGTCCTCCTCGGTGACCGCCGCGCGCCGGTTGATCCCGGCGTTGTTCACCAGGACGTCGACGCCGCCGACGGCGTCCAGCACCGCGTCGAGCTGCCGCTGCGCAAGGTCCGGGTCCGTGAGGTCGAGGGCGACGAGCTCGGCCCGTACCCCATGGACCTCGGTGATCCGCTCGGCGAGCTCCTTGGCGGCGGTGGCGTTGCGGCCGTAGCCGAGGACGAGGTCGTGGCCCAGCGCGCCGAGAGCCAGGGCGACTTCGGCGCCGATGCCGGAGCTCGCGCCGGTGACGACAGCGATCGGTCGGGACATGGCAGAGGTGCCTTTCTGGGAGGGAGGTGTTCTCGGTGAGGGGAGGTGGCGCACCCGGCCGCGGCCGCGGCGGGGGAGTCGCGGCCGGGGCCGGGTGCGGGCTTTCAGGCCGTCGGGGGCAGCGCCAGGGCGACCTTGGGCGCGGCCCTGCGGCCGTGCTCCAGGAGGTGGAAGGCGTCCGCGACCTGCTCGATCGGGAAGACCTGGGCCACCATGCCCTTGGCCGTCAGCACGCCTTCGGCGAACAGGCGCAGCGCCCGCTCGTAGAAGTCGAGGCCGTGCCGCACCCCGGTGAAGCTCACGCCCCGCAGGACGAGTTCACCGGCGTCGACCGAGGGCAGCGGGTCGGTCGGCACGCCGATCGCCGCCACCCGGCCGCCGATGTCGGCCAGTTGCAGCGCCTCGGCCAGCGCGGCCGGGGACCCGGACGCCTCGACGACCACGTCGTACGTGCCCGGCGCGGCCTCGCCCGGACGGAACGCGTGCTCCGCGCCGAGCCGCAGCGCCGCCCCGAGCCCCGCGTCGTCCACGCCGACCACGTCGACGGTTCCGGCGAGCCTGCGGGCCAGTTGGACGGCGAGCAGGCCGATCGTGCCGGTGCCGAGGACCAGGACCCGCTCCCCGGGGGAGCAGGCGACCCGGTCCAGTCCGGCGAGTACGGTCACGGCCGGTTCGACCAGCGCGGCCGCCAGGTCGTCGACCGCCGCGGGCACCACGGTCAGCGTCTGCGCGGGCACCCGGACGTACTCGGCCGCCGCGCCCTGCTGGCCGTACAGACCGGTCTCGCGCAGCCGGGCGCACTCGTTGCGCCGGCCGCGCTGGCAGGCGCGGCAGGAGCCGCAGGAGATCATCGTCTGGCCGACGACCCGGTCGCCGACGCGCAGCGTCTGCTCGCCCTCGGCCGCCACCGCGACGACCCGGCCCACCCACTCGTGGCCGAAGACATGGGGGTGGGTGGCGCGGCCGTCGCGGAAGTAACTCGCGGTGCCGTGCAGCAGCTCCAGGTCGGTGCCGCAGATGCCGACGATGCTCGGGGCGACCAGCACCTGGCCGCGCGCCGGCTCGGGCACCGGCACCTCGATCAGGTCGGCCTTGCCGCTGTCGACGATGGCGGCGGCCTTCATCAGGCCCTGCGGCCAGGTGCCCCGGACGGGGACGGCACCGGGTGGTGCGGCTTCGCGGTCTGCTGTCATGGCGCTCCCTCGGGAAGGTCGACAATCGTTGCGGTGGGGTGGAAGAGGGGGGAGCGCTGCGGCTCGGGCAGGTCCGGTACGCGGCGGGGCAGCCGGGCGCTCACCCGCGCGGGCAGGGTGCGTACGGCGATCAGCTCCAGGCCGTCGCGGCCCGCGCGCACGGTCAGCGGGGAGGCGGCCGGGGCGAGCAGCAGCGTGCCCTCGGCGACCGGGCGGGTGCCGTGGCCCTCGATGACCTCACCGGCGCCCGCGACCACGTAGAGGGCCTGCTCCACACCGCTGTCGGCGGTGTGCGCGAGCTCGGCGCCGGCCGCGAGGCGCAGCTGGTCGAAGCTCTCGGTCTCGCTGTGGAGCATGCCGCGCCGGGCCAGGCACCGCCAGGTGGTGCCGCCGCCCGGGGCGGGCATCCGGCGCGACGGCAGATCGATCCTGTTGACGATCACCGGGCGTGCTCCGGGGCGGCGGTGGCGGCGGGGACGGCCAGCTCGGCGTGGAAGAACTCCAGCCGCTCCGACTTGCCCGCGCCCAGGCGAACTTCGGTGCCGAGCGGCAGTGTCACCGAGGTGCCCGCGGTCAGCTCCACGGTGGCCGAGTCGGACTGGGCCCAGCCGGATCCGGCGGTGACGAACACGGTGTGCTCGGCGCCGTCCGCGCGCAGCCGGAGCGTGCCGCCGGGCTCCAGGGACCGCAGGGCCGCCTGCCGCAGCGGTCCGGTGAAGACACCGGCCGGGTCGACGGGTCCCTCGGCCCGCAGGTCGTGCAGGCGTGCGTTCACCAGGGTCTCCTTAAGTACGGGGCGGGCGGGGGAGGCGCTGTCCTCCCGGGCCGCGGTGCGCAGGGTGTGCGCGGTGTGCGGGGAGCGGATCTCGATGACCAGCCAGTCCAGGTCGGTGGCGCCGGTGTTGCGCAGGCCGTGCACGGTGCCGACGCCGGTCAGCACCATCGAGCCCTCGCGGATGGGGCTCGCCACGCCGTCGAGCACGATCTCGCCGGAGCCGCGCAGGACGAAGTAGATCTCTTCGGTACGGGTGTGCCGGTGCTCGCCGCTGACACCGCCGGGCGGCACGCTGGCCCACTCGACGGCCTCCCAGCCGGCGGCCAGGTCGAGCCCGCTGGCCAGCGCCTTCCAGTGGGTCAGGCCCGCGGTGCCGTGGACGCCGTAGATGTCCGCGGGACCGCTGGTGTCGGCGACGATCACCGCGCCGAGGGCCGCCGTGCGCTCAGACATGCGTGCCGCTCCGGGTGCTGCCGAGCTCGCGCAGGTCCCGTACGGCGCGGGTGATCTCGTCCTCGGTGACGTCGTTGACGAAGACCGCGCCGCCGATGCCGTGCGGCAGCGGGAGCCGCTGCTTGCCGTTGCGGTGGCGGACGGTGTCCTGGAGGGCGGCGGTCAGCAGCGACGGGTCGTCCAGCAGCGGGTCCCAGCTGGGCAGTTCGAGCCCGCGCATCACGGCGAGCACCCGGTCGCGGTCGTCGGCCGAGATCAGCCCGCGCCGCCAGCCGAGCATCGTGGTGAGCGCCATGTCGACGCAGACGGCCTCGCCGTGCAGCAGCTCGGGCAGCGCCCGCATCTCCACGGTCGGGCTGAAGGTGTGGCCGTAGTCGACGGTCCGCTCCAGCTTGGCCTCCCAGAGGTTGGGCTGGAGCTCTTCGAGCATGCCGTGGATGGCCCGGCGCAGCACCTCCTCGGCGACCAGGTCGCCACGCTCGCTGACGCCCTGGAACTTCTCGTCGAGCAGCACGGGACCGTACTGCTCGAGGAGGTCGAACAGGCGGGCGTCCTTGATGAGGGCGATCTTGAGGATCTCGGCGAGGCCGTTGCCGATGTGGCGGCGGTCCAGGGTCGCCAGGAACGCGCGGTCGAGCAGGGTCAGTTCGGCCGGGAAGTAGGTGCCGAGCCGGTTCTTGTGGCCGTTGAAGTTGACGCCGGTCTTGGCGCCGACACCGGCGTCCACCAGGCCGATCAGCGTGGTGGGGACGCGGACGAACGGGGTGCCGCGCCGGTAGAGGCTGCCGACCAGGCCGACGATGTCCATCAGCACGCCGCCGCCGATGACGATGACCGGCTCGCGGCGCCGGTCGATGCCGAAGGCGTCGATCTCGCGCACGATCCGGGCGGCGGTGTCGAAGTCCTTCAGCGTCTCGTTGGCCGGGACCACGCAGATCTCGTACTCGGCGTCGTGGTGGTCGAGATAGGCCCGGATCCGGTCGCCGTGCAGCAGGTCGACGTCGGCGTCGATGACGACGAACCGGCGGATGCGCCCCTCGGGCGCCGCACCGGCGTCGAAGAGGTCGGTGCGGGAGAGACCGAAGAGGTCGTCCCGGATCCGGATCTCGTAGCTGACCGGCTTCGAGGTGCGCACCACCCAGGAGTCGACCTGCTGGCTGAACGTGTAGAGGCCCGCCTCGTCCTCGCCCGGCCCGGTGAGGGGGAGCCCGCGAGAGAGCCCGGGATCGGTGCCGGTGACGAGCTGACTGGAGTCCTCGATGGGGGAGACGGACATGACTCACCTCTCGGATGTACGGGGTCGGGGATGTACGGGTCTGAGACGTACGGGGTCTTAGACGTACGGGGTCTGAGATGAGGCAACCATACCCAGATTCAATGCATGGTCAAGCAATAAATGTCGGAAGCGGTGCAGGCGAGGTGAGTTGAGCTGCGGTGTTGGCGGGATGGACTAGACGCCAGGCCTCTGGAATGATTTCATGCGCAAGCATTGAGTTATCGAGAGGTGTTCCTTCATGCGCGCCACTGTCCTGCCCCAGTACGGAGAGCCCGAGCGGCTCGTCGTCGCCGAGCTCCCCGCCCCGGCCCCCGCGCCCGGCCAGATCCTGGTCCGTACGGCCGCCTCGGCCGTCAACCCCGTGGACCTGGCGGTCCGTTCGGGAAGCGCCGCCGAATATGTGAAGCTCCCGTTCCCGATGGTGCTCGGCTGGGACCTGTCGGGCGTCGTGGAGGCGCTCGGCGAGGGCGTCACCCGGTTCGCCGTCGGTGACCGGGTCGTCGCCATGTCCGCCCAGATGGCCACCGGCATCGGCACCCACGCCGAACTGGTCGCCCTGGACGCGGCCATCGCCGCGCCCGCCCCGCAGGGCGCCGACCTGGTCCACGCCGCCGCCCTTCCGCTGGCCGGACTCACCGCCGACCAGGCCCTGGAGGTGCTCGGCGCCGAGTCCGGCAGCAGCCTGCTGGTCACCGGCGCGGTCGGCGCGGTCGGCGGCTTCGCCGTCCAGCTCGCCGCCGCGCGGGGGATCCGGGTGACCGCGCTCGTACGCCCTGGCGGCGAGGAGCTCGCCCGCTCCCTCGGGGCGAGCGAGGTGCTCACGTCGGATCGGCCGCTGCCGGAGGGCACGGTCGACGCGCTCTTCGAGACGGCCGGTTACGCGGGCGCCATCGCGGCCGTACGGGACGGCGGCCGGGCCGTCTCCATCGTTCCGGCCGCGGCCCCGCAGGCCGAGCGCGGGATCGAGGTGAAGATGTCGTTCGTGGAGCAGGACGGCGAGCGGCTGGCCAAGCTGTCCGGGCTCGTCGAGGCGGGCACGCTGACGCTGCGCGTCGCCGACGTACTCGACTTCGCGGATGCGGCACTCGCTCACAAGCGCCTTGGGGCGGGCGGGACGCGGGGGAAGTTGCTGCTCGTTCCGGCGAACTAGGGGGGTTGCGGGCCGTGTTCGTCTGCGGGGCGGTGGGGGGCTGGTCGCGCAGTTCTCCGCGCCCCTGAGGCACCACGGGCGAGCCCGTTACGTAAGCGCCACCCTCCCCACCCGACTGGGGTACGAGCCGGGCCCCTACCCCCGGCTCGTACCCCCCTCCCCACCGCCCCGGAAGGCAGCCAATGCCCCTCCCCCTGTTCGCCCTCATGCTGTGCGTGTTCAGTGTCGGCAGCGCAGAGCTGGTCATCGCCGGAATCCTGCCGACCATCGCGCACGACACCGGGGTGTCCCTCGCCGACGCGGGGCTCCTCGTCACCGCGTACGCCGTCGGTGTGGTGATCGGCGGACCGGTCATCACCCTCGCCACCAGCCGGATGCCGCGAAAGCCGCTGATCCTCGGCCTGATGGGCCTGTTCGTCGCGGGCAACGTGCTCGCGGCGCTGGCCCCGGGCTATCCCGTACTGATGGCGGCCCGGGTGATCTCGGCGCTCACCCACTGCACGCTCTTCGCGGTGTGCATCGTGGTGGCGAGCAGCCTGGTCCCGCCGGGCAAGGAGGCGTCGGCGGTCTCCAAGGTGGCGGTCGGGCTCAATCTGGCCACCGTCCTCGGCGTGCCGCTCGGGGTCCTGATCGACCAGCACTTCGGCTGGCGGGCCACGTTCTGGGGGGTGGTCGCGCTGAGTGCGGCCGCGGCCCTGCTCGTCGCGCTGTTCCTGCCGCGCGACGCGGTCCCGGTCACCGCCGCGGCCGTGGACGAGCTGCGGGTGCTGGGCAACCGGCGGGTGCAGCTCGCGGTGGTGATCACTGTGGTGGCGATGGCGGCGGTGTTCACCGCGTACACCTTCCTGGCGCCCCTGCTCACCGACGTGGCGGGCTTCGGCAAGTCCACGGTGACCTGGCTGATGCTGGTCTTCGGCATCGGCTCGCTGCTCGGCAATCTGCTCGGCGGCCGGCTCGCCGACCGCGCCCTGATGCCCGCGCTCACGGGCATCCTCGCGGTGCTCGCCGCCGCGCTCGTCGCGCTGGCGGTCGCGGCGCCGACGCGGTGGGCGTGCGTGGCCCTGATGTTCGTCTTCGGCGTCGCGTACTTCGCCGTGATGCCTGGCCTCCAGGCCCGCATCCTCACCTCGGTGGCGGGCGGCGCGCCGACGCTCGCGGTCTCGGTGAACATCTCCGCGTTCAACATCGGCATCGCCGGGGGCGCGTGGTTCGGCGGCGGCCTGCTCGACCTCGACCTGGGGCTACGGGTGGTGGTGGCAGCGGGCGCCGCACTGGCGGGCCTGGCGGCGCTGGTGGCCCTGGGCGAGCTGGTCAGGGACCGGCGGGCGGGGGCGGGGGCGGAGTCCGTGGCCGAAGAGAAGGAGACGGTGGCCGCGTAGGGCGGGCCGGGGGGCGAGGGGCGTAACTGGCAGGTCTCGTACGCCTCGTACAAACCGAAGCGCAAGTCATTCCACACCCACATCTCAACCCACATCACTCACGACTTACGACGGGGTGCACCTCACCATGAGTACGAGCACGAGCAAGACGACGCGTCGCCGCCTCCTCCAGCACACCGCCGCGGTGGGGGGAGCCACCGCGGCCCTGACCGTGCCGGGCGTCGGCGCGGCGGTCGCGCGGGACGGCCGCGGGGCCGCGAACCCGGCCGACTTCGGCGCGGTCACGGTCGGCCCGAACGACCCCCGCTACCCGGAGCTGACCCACGGCACCAACCAGCGCTGGGTCGGTAGGCCGGACCACATCCGGCTGGTCAGCTCCGCCGAGCAGGTGGTGGAGGCGGTGCAGCGGGCGGTACGCGACGGCAAGCGCATCGCCGTGCGCAGCGGCGGCCACTGCTACGAGGACTTCGTCAACAACGCCGAGGTCCAAGTCGTGATCGACATGTCCGAGATGGCGGAGATCACGTACGACGCCGGGCGCCGGGCGTTCGCGGTCGAGCCGGGCGCGATGCTGTCCGAGGTGTACGACAAGCTGTACAAGGTCTGGGGCGTCACGATCCCCGGCGGCTCCTGCCCGTCGGTGGGCGCCGGCGGCCACATCGTCGGCGGCGGATACGGCGCGCTGTCCCGTAAGTTCGGGCTGACCGTGGACCACCTGTACGGGGTCGAGGTCGTCGTCGTGGACGAGTCCGGCAGGGCCCGGCGCGTGGTCGCGACGCGTGACAGCACCGACCCGGAGCTGCGCGAACTGTGGTGGGCGCACACGGGCGGTGGCGGCGGCAACTTCGGTGTGATCACCAAGTACTGGCTGCGCTCGCCCGGCGCGACCGGCGACGACCCGTCCCGGCTGCTGCCGCGCCCGCCGGCCGAACTGCTCGTATCGACGGTGAACTGGCCGTGGGAGGGCCTGACCAAGCAGGGCTTCCAGCGCCTGCTGACGAACTACGCGACCTGGTTCGAGCGCAACAGCGCGCCGGACTCGCCGCGGCTGGGCCTGTTCAGCCAGCTCAAGCCGTTCCACCGGTCGGCGGGTTCGATCCTGATGGTGACCCAGATCGACGCGACGCGCCCCGCCGCCGAGCAGGAACTCACCGACTTCATCGCGTACGTGTCGGACGGCGTCGGCGTGCCCGCCCAGGCGTCCAAGCCGCAGCGGCTGCCGTGGCTGCACGGCACCAAGTGGCCCGGATTCGCGGGCGGCGACCCGACGCTGCGCTTCGAGGACAAGTCGGCGTACATGCGCAAGGCCTTCCCGAAGTCCCAGCTCGACGCGATCTACCGCCAGTTGACGCGTACGGACTACGCCAACGGGGCGGCGCTGATGATCATCGCGGGCTACGGCGGCCGGATCAACGCGGTCCCGTCGACGGCGACGGCGGTCCCGCAGCGGGACTCGATCCTGAAGCTCCAGTACCTGGCGTTCTGGAACGACCCGGCCGAGGACGACAAGCACGTGGGCTGGGTACGGGACTTCTACCAGGACGTGTACGCGGAGAGCGGCGGCGTCCCGGTCCCCGGCCGGGTCACGGACGGCTGCTTCATCAACTACGCGGACAAGGAGATGGCCGACCCGCGCTGGAACAAGTCGGGCGTCCCATGGCACTCCCTCTACTACAAGGGCAACTACCCGCGCCTGCACCGGGCGAAGGCGACGTGGGACCCGGGGAACGTGTTCCGGCACGGGCTGTCGATCGAGGGGCGGGGGCAGACCAACTGAGGGACGCGACCGAGGACTTGTAACACCTAGCCGAAAGCCCGTACGTACGAAGGAGATCGATCCCCATGCTCGTAGCCTCCACGCCCGACTTCGAGGTGGAGTACTTGACCGGCGGCTCCGGGCCGGGGCTGGTCCTCGTACACGGCACAGGAGGGACCGCCGAGACGAACTTCGGCCACCTCTGGGAGGCGTTCGCGGACCGCCGTACGGTGGTCCGCCCGAACCTCTCCGGCAGCGGAGGGACGAAGGACGCGGGCGACCCGCTGACGCTGGACCTGCTGGTGGACCAACTGGTCACAGTCGTACGGGAGACGGGCACCGCCCCGACGGACGCGGTCGGCTACTCCCTGGGCGCCGTCGTGGTGGCCGCGGCGGCGGCGAAGCACCCGGAGCTGTTCCGCCGGGTGGTCCTGATCGCGGGCTGGGCCCACACCGACGCCCGCCTGCACCTCACGTTCGACGTGTGGCGCAGGCTGGACCAGGCGGACCACGCGGCGTTCATCCGCTTCCTGCACCTGACGGGCTGGACCAACGACCAGCTGAACCACTTCGGCCGGGACGGCCTGGCTCCCCTCCTGGAGGCCCCCATCCCGCCGGGCATGGGCCGCCAGATCGAGCTGGACCTGACGATCGACATCCGCGCCCTGCTCCCCCGGATCACGGCCCCGACCCTGGTCATAGGCTTCACACACGACCAGATGGTCCCGGTAGAACACAGCCACGCCCTCCACGACTCCATCCCCCGCAGCCGCTACGCGGAACTGGCGGCGGGGCACCTGGGCATTTTCGAACGGGCGGAGGAGCTGACGGGGGTGCTGGGGGAGTTCCTGGACGCCTGAGGGTGCGCCCGCCTGTGGGGTCGCCACCAGGCCGGTTCCGGCGCTTACGCGCTCTCTACGGCCCCCGCGCTACGGTGCTGCCGAGCAGCAAAAAGGCCCTCCCGGAGGGAGGGCCTGACACCGCGTGGGCAGTGGCGCCCCCGGCAGGACTCGAACCTGCGGCCAAGCGCTTAGAAGGCGCCTGCTCTATCCACTGAGCTACGGGGGCCGGATGGCGGCCGCGGTGGCCTGGAGCCCCCGGGCGGGCAAGGGTGTGGTCCGGAGCGGGCTCCGGGTCGTGACCTTGCCGGGGACAAGGATAGGGCTCCTCTCGCCTCGTCCCGGTTGCTTCACCTGCGTGGCACGATGTGGAGGTTCGGTGAAGCGAACCGATAATCGCAGGCGAGCGCGGAACACGCAGCGCTTTTGACGCTCGTGGCGCCGGGTGTTGTGCACTCGTTATGCCTGCGTCCCACTCATCCCGTCTGTCCCATGTGTCCGATCGGCGCGCGAAGGCCTCCATACGCTTCAAAAAGGCGCCAAAGTTGGGCATTCTTCGCATGTGGTGACCTTGGACGTACGGCCTCAGCTGATCGACGCACTCTCCGCCCTGCGCGACCGGGTCGCCGCCGTGCGTCTTCCGCTGCCCCTGCCGGGGGCGGCGCGGGCACGGCAGACCCGGGTCGAGCTGCTCGCGCAGCTCGACGACTATTTGCTGCCGCGGCTCAAAGACCCCGAAGCGCCGCTGCTCGCCGTGGTCGGCGGGTCCACCGGCGCCGGGAAGTCCACGCTCGTCAACTCCCTTGTGGGGCGGCGGGTCAGCGAGGCCGGCGTGCTGCGGCCGACGACCCGCACCCCCGTACTCGTCTGCCACCCCGACGACCACCACTGGTTCACCGAGATCCGCGTACTGCCCCAGCTCACCCGCGTCTGGCTGCCCCAGCAGAACGAAGAAACGGAGGTGGAGGAGGGCATCGGCGGCAATGACGCGGAGAACTCGCTCCGCGTCGAGACCTCACGGAACCTGCCCGTCGGGCTCGCCCTGCTCGACGCGCCCGACATCGACTCACTCGTCGTCAGCAACCGTCTGCTCGCCGCCCAGCTGATCTGCGCCGCCGACATCTGGGTGATGGTGACGACCGCCTCCCGGTACGCGGACGCCGTGCCGTGGCATCTGCTGCGTACCGCCAAGGAGTACGACGCCACGCTGATCACCGTCCTCGACCGGGTGCCGCACCAGGTCATCGCCGAGGTGTCCCGGCAGTACGCCGCGCTCCTGACCAAGGCCGGGCTCGGTGACGTGCCCCGATTCACCATCCCCGAGCTGCCCGAATCGGCCGGTGGCGGAAGCGGATTGCTGCCTTCCACCGCAGTCGCCCCGCTCGGCCAGTGGCTCACCCACCGGGCCCAGGACCCGGCCGCCCGGCAGCAGGCCGTCGTCCGCACCGCCGTCGGCGTCATCGACTCGCTCAACGCCCGGATGCCCGAGCTCGCCTCCGCCGTCGCCGCCCAGTACGCCGCCGCCGTACGGATGACGAGTGCGGTCGAGGAGGCGTACGAGCGGGAAGGGGCACGGGTGCGGCGCAGGCTGCAGGCGGGGGGCGTGCTCGCCGGGGACGCGCTCACCCGCTGGCGTGCGTACCCCCGGGACGCCACCTCCGTCGAGCTCCTCGACGCGCTCTGCGAGAGCCTCGCCGAGCTGCTCGGCTGCGCCGCGGACGCCGCCGACGAACGGGTCCGCGAGACGTGGGGCCGCGAAGCCGCCGCCGCCGAGCTCGCCGAGGGCGTACGCGACCGGGAGACCGGTGAGCGCATCGAGCTCGACGTACGGCGCTGGCGCCGGGTCCTGGAGGAGCTCGCCGAGGAGGAGGTACGGGAGATGGACCGGGCCGTCGCGCCCTCCGCCGAGGCCGTGGCGGCGCTGCTTGCGGCCGCGCTCCTCGGCGGGCGCCGCGCCCGCAGGGCCGGGGAGCGGCTCGCCGAGCGCATCGGCGCCCAGCGCGCACTGCGCCTGCGCGACCAGGGCGGCGAGCTGGTCACGACGTACATCGACCGGGTCCTGAACGCCGAACGCGACCGCCGGCTCGCCCCGCTGGACGCGCTCCGGGTGACCCCCGAGCCCCAGGCCGGGCTGATCGCCGCGCTGTCCCTACTGCAGAAGGAGAGGTGAGCGGGGTGACCGCTCTGACGGATCGGCCGGGGGCCGACCAGCCCGAGCCGGAGTCCGGGGCCGGGGCCGGGTTTCCTCCCCCTCCGGAGGAGGGGGAGCCGGAGCCGTCGGCGAACGAGGGGGCCGAGTCCGCGCAGGCGGCGGCCGCACCGCCGACGGTCGAGGTCCGGGCCGCCGGACGGCCCGCGATCGGCCGACTGGAAGCCGTCGCGCCGACGTCCGGCTGGCTCGGCTTCGACCGCCCCTGGGCCGAACGGCCCCCTTCCCGGCGGACGGAATCCCTCCCGGGAGAGCCGGAAGAGGGCGACACGCCGGAAGCCGACACGCCCGAGGCCGGAACGTCTGGAACCGGCACATCCGGAGCTGGTGAATCCGGGGCTGGCGCACCCCAAGGCGACGCGCCCGGCTCCGTGACGCCAAAGGCCAACCTGTCGCCGACGGCCGACTCGCCCAAGCCCCCGCCCACCGGCACACCGAAAACCACCCACCCCACCCGCATCGCAGCACCCCCGCGCCCCGAATCGCCCCCCACACCCCCACCGGCATTCGCCCCGACGGCAGTCCCGCCCCGACCCAGCCGAAGCCCCTCCCGTCGCGCCCCCGACGCGCGCGCCGCCGCCGATGCCGGTCCCACCACCGGCGCCGCGCGGTCCGCGCCCGCCTGGGACGACGGGCTGATCGCTCGAAGGGTGAACGAGCCCGCCGAGGAGGAGGTTCCCGTCGAGGAACCCGAGCCGGTGGAGGAGTACGTCCCCATCGGCGGGCCCTACGGCGGCGAGCTGCGCGGGCGCCTCGAAGCCCTGCGCGAGCTCGTCGGGCTGTCGCGGACGCGGCTCGACGGGAAGACGCTCGCCGAGGCCGGACGCGTACTCGACGAGGCCGCCGCGCGGCAGCGGCTGTCCGCGCGGCACACCGTCGTCGCCATCGCAGGAGCCAGCGGCAGCGGCAAGTCGACCCTGTTCAATGCCCTCGCCGGTACGCACATTTCGGAGACCGGGCTGCGCCGCCCGACCACCGCCGCGCCGATCGCGTGCAGCTGGACGGACGGCGCGGCGGGCCTCCTGGACCGGCTCGGGCTGCCGGGGCGGCTGCGGCGCAGACCGCTGCCCACCGACCCGAACGCCGAGGCCCTGCAAGGGCTGGTCCTCGTCGACCTGCCCGACCTCGACTCGGCGGTCGTCGAACACCGCCGCCAGGCCGACCGCGTACTGGCGCTGGTCGACGCGGTGGTCTGGGTCGTGGACCCGGAGAAGTACGCGGACGCCGTGCTCCACGAGCGGTACCTGCGCCCGCTGGCCGGCCACGCGGAGGTCACCTTCGTCGTGCTCAACCAGGTGGACCGGCTGCCCGGCGACGCGGCCGACCAAGTCCTCGACGATCTGCGCCGCCTCCTCGACGAGGACGGCATGGCACTGGGCGAGCACGGCGAACCCGGCGCCACCGTGGTGTCCCTCTCCGCCCTCACCGGCCAGGGCGTCGGCGAACTGCGCGACCTCCTCAGCCGGTTCGTGCAGGAGCGCGGCGCCCCGGAACGCCGGGTGGCGGCCGATCTGGACGCGGCCGCCGCCGGGCTGCGTCCGGTGTACGTCGCGGACGGCCGTACGGGGCTGGACGAGCGGGCCAGGGAGGCGTTCACCGACCGGCTCGCGGCGGCCGTGGGCGCGGCCGCCGCGGGGGAGGCGGCCGAACGCGAGTGGCGCCGCAACGCGGGCCGCGCCTGCGGCACCCCGTGGCTGCGGCTCTGGCGCTGGTACGAGCGGATCCGCATCCCGGGCCGCGAGTCGCCGCTGCCCACTCCTCCTCCGGAGGAGGAGGTGACGGCCCGCCAACGTGTGGAGCAGGCTGTACGGCTGGTCGCGGAAGAAGCGGCCAACGGACTGCCCGCCCCTTGGGCGCAGGCGGTGCGGGAAGCCGCGGTGCGCGGCGCCGAGGGGCTGCCGCAGGCCCTCGACGAGCTCGCGGTACGGGCCGAGCTGGAGCGGGGCACTTCGCCCAGGCCCGCCTGGTGGCCCGCGGCGGTGCTGGTGCAGGCGGCCATGACGCTGGTGCAGATCGTGGGCGGGCTCTGGCTCGTCGGCCAGATCGTGGGCGTGCTCCAGCCCGGACTCCTCGTACCCGCGCTGGTGATGCTGGCGGGGATCGTCGGGGGCCCGCTGGTCGAGTGGGCCTGCGGGGTCGCGGCGCGCGGACCCGGCCGGCGTTACGGGCAGGAGGCCGAGCGGCGGTTGCGGGAGGCGGCGGCCGGGTGCGGCCGGGCGAAGGTCCTGGACCCGGTCGCGGCGGAGCTGCTGCGGTACCGCGAGGTGCGCGAGCAGTACGTGGCGGTGCGCGGCGGCGGGGCGGGGGTGCGGGCGGGGGTGTCGTGAGAGGGGAGAGGTGAGGCGGGTGAGGTGAGGGGAGCGAGGTGAGGTGGGTGACGTGAGGGGGCCGGGGCTCGTGACGGACCCGGCTCATCCGCCCGACCGATGCACCCCGCTACCCGCCCGACCGATGCACCCCGCCCACCCACCGGCCGACGCACGCCGCCCACCCACCGGCCGACGCACGCCGCCCCCCACCAACCCTCGTACGGGTGACGAGGTTTTCCACAATCGCCGGGTGGTCCACAGCCCCCGGCGCAAGGTCCTCCGTCCGGTCCAGCATGGAGATCGACAGCGCAAGGGTTCGATCGGCCGCCTGGGCCGGACGGAGCCGCGACGGGGACGCCGTGCGCGCGACGGGCGCGCACGGCAGGCATGACGGGGGAGTGGCGGGGATGAACGACACGCTGGTGACGCTGGTGGGGAACGCCGCGACGCGGGTGGAGTACCGGGAGACGGCGACGGGCGGAGTGGCCCGGTTCCGGCTGGCGGTGACTCCGCGCCGGTTCGACCGGCAGAAAGACGCCTGGGTGGACGGGCACTCCAGTTTCTACACGGTGTGGGCCTGGCGGACGCTGGGGCTGAACCTGGCGAGTTCGGTCGCCGTGGGCGAACCGCTGGTGGTGCACGGCAGGTTGCGGGTGCGTGACGAGGACCAGGACGGACAGCGTCGGTTCTCGGCGGACGTCGAGGCGATCGCGGTGGGCCACGACCTGACGCGGGGGACGTCGGCGTTCCGGCGCGTGGTGAAGGCCGACCCGTCCCTGACGGAGCCGCCCAAGGGCTCGGCCTGGGAGGGCGGTTCGCCCCTTTCGCGAACGCGGACACCGATCCCGACCGCGACTGCGACGGCCGCTCCGGGGTGGTCCGAAACGGGCGGTGCAGGTGCGGTAGCGGGGGGTGATGAGGCGGAAGGGGTGAGCGCGACTGGGGCTGGAGAAAGTCCTGGTGAGGGGCTTGGAGTAGCACCCGCGGAGCCACCCGCCGTGGCCGCCGCAGCGCCCTGAACGTCCCTTTCCGTACTGGAGATTTGTCGATAACCCCAGGTGGGAACGGGTACCGGCGATAACGATTGCGATTCGGAATGGTTATCTGATCGCATGACAGGGGATCAGGAGGCTCGGCCTCCATAGGATTCCCGGTACTCACGGGGCACTTGAGTCAGCAGGCGAGGCACTTCCCCCACGCGCACGTACGCGAAAGCTCCTCGCCCGAAGGGGAATTCTGTGTTTTCAGTCGTTCACGGGTTTTCTGTACCCAAGTCTGTACGCAAGCGCGGCGCCGCACGCCTCGCTGCGGCTGTCGCCGTCTCGGGGCTGGTCGCCGGCGGCGCCATAGCCGGTGCGGGCACGGCGGTCGCCGACACGCCCGGTCAGCAGCACCAGGGCGGCGCGGTCGCCACCATCAAGGGTCTGGACCCGGACGCCTCGGGCAAGGCCGTCATCCACCAGCAGGGCGGCGACCGCCCGGTCTCGGCCGGTCTGTTCCAGATGGTCGTCGACGGCGGCGGCACCCTGCGTACGTACTGCATCGACATCCACAACCCGACCCAGCCCGCCGCGAAGTACCAGGAGACCCCCTGGAGCGGCACCTCGCTGAGCGGGAACCCCGACGCGGGCAAGATCCGCTGGATCCTCGAGCACTCGTACCCGCAGGTGAACGATCTGACGGCGCTCGCCAAGTCGGCCGGTCTCAAGGGCCAGCTGACCAATGGCACGGCCGCCGCGGCCACCCAGGTCGCCATCTGGCGCTACTCGGACCACGCCCAGGTCGACGCGGTGGACGCGCAGGCCAAGGACCTGGCGGACTGGCTGACCAAGTCCGCGCAGAACGTGGGCGAGCCCAAGGCGTCGCTGACCCTCGACAACCCGGCCGTCTCCGGCAAGGCGGGCTCCAAGCTCGGCCCGGTGACCGTCCACACCAACGCCGACAAGGTCTCGGTGACCCCGTCCGAGGAGCTCAAGGCGGCCGGCGTCAAGGTCGTCGACAAGGCGGGCAAGGCGGCCACCACCGCCAAGAACGGCTCGCAGCTCTTCTTCGACGTGCCCGCGGGCGCCCAGCCGGGCTCCGGCTCGCTGACCGTCCAGGCCACCACCCAGGTGCCGGTCGGCCGCGCGTTCGCCAGTGAGTCCAAGAGCCAGACGCAGATCCTCGCCGGGTCCAGCGACTCCACGGTGACCGCCGCGGCCAAGGCGACCTGGGCCAAGCAGGGCGCCATTCCGGCCCTGACGGCCGCGAAGAACTGCGCCAAGGGCGGCGTGGACGTCACGGCGACCAACAAGGGCGACGAGGCCTTCACCTTCAAGCTGGCCGGCTTCTCGTACACGATCGGTGCCGGCAAGTCGAAGACCGTCACCGTGCCGGTCGCCGAGGACCAGGCGTACGACTTCGTGATCACGGGGCCGAACGGCTTCAAGCAGGAGTTCAAGGGCGTCCTGGACTGCAAGACCGCCGGCACCCCCAGCACCACCAAGCCGTCGTCGCAGCCCAGCCCCGCCTCCGCGGGCGGCACCTCGTCCGGCTCCACCACCGGTGGTGACCTCGCCGAGACCGGTTCCTCCAGCTCCACGCCGATGATCGCGGGCGTCGCTGTCGCCCTCGTCGTCATAGGCGGCGGCGCGGTGTTCTTCCTCCGCCGCAAGAAGGCCGGGACCGCCGGGCACTGACCCCCGCGGCTCTGAACCACCCCACCGTGGACTCAGAGTGACCACCCTGTGACAGTGGCCCCGGTGAGCGCAGGCACACCGGGGCCACTGGCGTTCCCGGACGGCGCCGGTCGGCGTCCCGTGGAACTACCCGTTTCCGCCAGGGGGTGGCGGTACGGCAAGATGGGGTGTATCTGCCCACAGCCCGATTCACACTGCCGGACGGTTTCTCTTGGCTGAGTACATCTACACCATGCGCAAGACGCGCAAGGCGCACGGCGACAAGGTGATCCTTGACGACGTCACGCTGAGCTTCCTGCCCGGCGCGAAGATCGGTGTGGTCGGTCCCAACGGTGCCGGTAAGTCCACCGTTCTCAAGATCATGGCGGGCCTTGAGCAGCCCTCCAACGGTGACGCGTTCCTGTCGCCGGGCTTCAGCGTCGGCATCCTCATGCAGGAGCCGCAGCTCGACGAGACGAAGACGGTCCTGGAGAACGTGCAGGACGGCGCCGCCGAGATCATGGGCAAGCTCAAGCGCTTCAACGAGGTCGCCGAGCTCATGGCGACCGACTACTCGGACGCGCTCCTCGAGGAGATGGGCAAGCTCCAGGAGGACCTCGACCACGCCAACGCCTGGGACCTCGACGCCCAGCTGGAGCAGGCCATGGACGCGCTGGGCTGCCCGCCCGCCGACTGGCCCGTGGTCAACCTCTCCGGTGGCGAGAAGCGCCGTGTGGCGCTCTGCAAGCTGCTGATCGAGGCGCCCGACCTGCTCCTCCTCGACGAGCCCACCAACCACCTCGACGCCGAGTCGGTGAACTGGCTGGAGCAGCACCTCTCGAAGTACCCGGGCGCCGTCGTCGCGGTCACCCACGACCGGTACTTCCTGAACAACGTCGCCGAGTGGATCCTGGAGCTCGACCGCGGCCGCGCGATCCCGTACGAGGGCAACTACTCCACGTACCTGGACAAGAAGGCCTCCCGCCTCAAGGTCGAGGGCCAGAAGGACGCCAAGCGCGCCAAGCGGCTCAAGGAAGAGCTGGAGTGGGTCCGCTCCAACGCCAAGGGCCGGCAGACCAAGTCCAAGGCACGCCTCGCCCGTTACGAGGAGATGGCGGCCGAGGCCGACAAGATGCGGAAGCTGGACTTCGAGGAGATCCAGATCCCGCCGGGCCCGCGTCTGGGCTCGATCGTCGTCGAGGTGGAGAACCTCTCCAAGGCCTTCGGCGACAAGGTCCTCATCGACGACCTGTCGTTCACGCTGCCGCGCAACGGCATCGTGGGCGTCATCGGTCCGAACGGCGCGGGCAAGACCACGCTGTTCAAGATGATCCAGGGCCTGGAGACCCCCGACTCGGGCTCCATCCGGGTCGGCGAGACCGTCAAGATCTCGTACGTCGACCAGAGCCGCGCCAACATCGACCCGAAGAAGACCCTCTGGGCCGTGGTGTCGGACGAGCTCGACTACATCAACGTCGGCCAGGTCGAGATGCCGTCGCGCGCGTACGTCAGCGCGTTCGGCTTCAAGGGCCCGGACCAGCAGAAGCCGGCCGGTGTGCTCTCCGGTGGTGAGCGCAACCGCCTCAACCTGGCGCTGACGCTCAAGGAGGGCGGCAACCTGCTGCTCCTCGACGAGCCCACCAACGACCTGGACGTCGAGACGCTCTCCTCGCTGGAGAACGCGCTCCTGGAGTTCCCGGGTGCCGCTGTCGTGATCTCCCACGACCGCTGGTTCCTGGACCGGGTGGCCACGCACATCCTGGCGTACGAGGGCGACTCGAAGTGGTACTGGTTCGAGGGCAACTTCGAGTCGTACGAGAAGAACAAGATCGAGCGGCTCGGGGCCGACGCGGCGCGTCCGCACCGCGCCACCTACAAGAAGCTGACCCGGGGCTGATCCTCTTGGCTCGCCACATCTACGACTGCCCGCTCCGCTGGTCGGACATGGATGCCTTCGGGCACGTCAACAACGCGGTCTTCGTCCGGTACCTGGAAGAGGCCCGGATCGACTTCATGTTCCGGCTGGCGCCGGGGGACGGCTCGCCGTCGTTCTCCGGCGGGTCCGTCGTGGCCCGGCACGAGATCGACTACGTACGGCCGCTGGTGCACCGCCACGCACCCGTGACCATCGAGTCGTGGGTCACGAAGATCGGCGCGGCGTCGCTGACGATCGCGTACGAGATCAAGGACCCCGAGCAGGTGTACGTGCGGGCGTCGACGGTTGTGGTGCCGTTCGACCTCGCGGCGGGGCGGCCTCGGCGGATCTCCGCGGAGGAGAAGGCGTTCCTGCAGGAGTACGTGGAGGAGCCCGAGGCCGGTCGCGGTGGCCGGGGCGGCCGCGGGGACCGTGGTGATCGCGTGGAGCGGGCCGCTGCATGACCGTGAAGCTGGGCTTCGCCGATGCCGGGGAGGTGGCGGATCTCGCCGCCTTCCTGGCCCGGCTGATCCACTACGACCGGTCGGCGGCGGTCCGGCTGCAGGCCGGGGGCGGTGCGCTGGCGGTGTTCGGGCGCCCGCCGGCGTTCGAGGTGCTGGCGATTCGTACGGTACGGCTGGACGCGGTGGTGGAGCTCGATGTCACCGTCTCGGCGGGTGAGCTGCTTGAGGCGCTCGACGAGCCCGCGTCCGCGGTGGTCGTTCCCTCCGCTGTGACCGGTCCGCCGTGGGCGGGTGTGCTGCCGCCGCGCGGTGGCTGGCGGCAGCTGCCGGGGCTGCCCTCGGCCGCCGAGATACGTGGCGCGGTCGCGGCGGCGGTCGCGGAGTTCCGGGCTCGGGACGAGGCGTTGCCTGCGGAGGCGCGTACGCGGGCCGAGCGGGATCGGATCGGTCGGGAGATCTGGTCGCGGACGCTGGGGGGTACTGAGGTGCCGCTTCGGGTGGTGCATGCGGCGCAGTCGCTGGGGTTCTTGCGGGGCCCTGGCGCGGAGTTGGCTTTGTTGGGGGCGGGGCCGTGGTTGCGGCTTCGTACGCCGTACGGGTCGGTTGCGGTTCGGAAGGTGGGGGTGGGGGTGCTGCCGCTGTCTCCGCTTTGAGGGTTCCCCACCCCGCCCCTTCCCTTAACCCTCCGGGGGTGGGTGGGGGCTGAGGTGGTCTCCCGGGGGCTTCGCCCCCGGACCCCCCTTTGCGGGGCCTGCGGCCCCTGCGCCCCGCTGTCTTTCTTCTGCGGGCCGTCCCCAACTGGTC
>NZ_BMTS01000010.1:0-341028 GCF_014649795.1 Streptomyces melanogenes | reverse complement strand
GCGGGCAGGAGGGTGACGCCCGGTCCGAACTCCTCGCGCAGGCGGGGGAGGTAGAGCGAGGCCAGGCCGGTGGTCCAGCAGAACAGGGCCCGCATGTTCGGCCACACGTGGGCGGGCCGGACCCGCCCGAAGTGCGCGGCGAGACGGTTGAGTTCGCGGGCGCGCTCGGGGTTGGGGGAGCGGTAGGGGTGCCCGCCGAGGGTGCCGTCGCGCACTTCTTGCACGATGCGCTCCCACCACAGGTTCAGCTGGTGGGGGAGGGCGGCGACCATCGCCGGGTTGATCCCGATGACACAGCGGACATCGCTCTCGACGGCCAGGCGCAGCCGCAGATACATCTTCTCCAGATGCGCATCGGCCGCCACCGGCACCGGCAGCGTGGCCCAGGGAGCGCTCGTACCGGGCTCCGCCGAGAGCGGCTCACCGAACTTGGCGCCGAAGTCGACCTGGCTGGCCCCCACATGGGGTTTGCCGGAGGCCGTGGTCGGCGGGGCGGCCAGCGGGTCGTGCTTCAGATTCAGCACCGCGTCCGGGCGCGCGAGGACGTCGGGGAAGTGCTCGATCAGGGGCGCCCACGCGGCGTAGTAGAACGGGAAGAACGTGGTGCGCATGAACTGAGGAGTGACGGGGATCTTCTTGTGGGCGCCGGTGCTGCCGCTGCTGGTGAAGAAGACGGCGGGCTTGTCGGCGGTGAGGACGTTGTCCTCGCCTGCGGCCGCCCGTTCGATCCAGGGGGCGAGCCCGCTGTAGTCCTGGACGGGGACGGCTTTGCGCCAGTCGTCCAGCGTGCGGATCCGGGCGAATCCGTGGGCGCGTCCGTACGCGGTGTCGGCGTTGAAGGCGAGCAGGTCCTCCAGGACCCGCTGCTGGTGTCCGGCCGGGTCCGCGAATGCGGCCCGCAGGCGGGCCCGCTCGGCGAACACCCGCGACCGGTACCGCGCGATGCGCTCCGGATTCGACCAGGACGGGCCGTCCTGACGCGTCTCAGACGTAGTCATGGCAGACCGCCTCCCGCACGGCGTCGGCGGTCCGCTCCGGAGAGTGCTGCTGCTCCACGACGGTCACCGGGAGGTACCGGATCTCGTCCCACATCAGCTTCTCCAGGTCGGTCTGGTACCGCTCGAACGACGTCCGGTTCGGCTGCTCGCCGTAGTGCTCCAGGGAGTTGAGCCGGGTCCCGTGCCGACTGCGCCGCCAGGCCTCGTGCGGCGCGACCTTGAGGTAGACGACGTGGCGCGGCTGCGGGAACGAGCGCCACCAGTCGTACATGGGGTTCTCGCGCACGCCCGCGAGGCGGCACTTCGCGAGGATCTTGTAGTAGTACGAGTCGACGAGGAGCGGCCGCCCGTCGGCGGCGTCCGCGGCCGTGAGGAGCTGGTCGCGCAGGTGCACCACGGCGGTCTGGAGCATGCTCGCCATGAAGTCCGGCGAGTAGGCGCCGTCCGGGGCGGCGACGTCCTTGACCACGTCGCGCCGCAGCCGGCCGATCAGTGAATGCCGGTCGGCGAGGAACCGATCGTCGACCGAGACGACCCGGACCGGTTCGGGGCCTCCGGCGAGCCGGGACATCGCCGATGACTTGCCCGCGTAATCGCCTCCCAGGAGGACGGAGAATAACGGGAGGTTTGATGACATATTCGGGTTACTCCTTACGAACCGGCGCACTCTCTGCTGTGGCACGACTCCTCCCCGCAGCCTGGGGGAGGTGCCTATAGCGAGAGTTGAGGATCAAGGGGGAGAGGCGGGCGAAGGTTCAACTGAGGTCCATCCGGTCGTCGCCGGGGTGTACTTTCGGGCATCGCCCTTGCCCCGCTGTCGTGTCAAACCGGGTGACATCGGTCACCCGGTACCCCCGGGGCGGGCCGTGTATCTCTGCCCCGAGGGCCGGGGCACCCCGGTGACCAGCAGTTCACCGGCCCGGCACCGCATAGGGTGGCCGTATGCAGGAGCAGTACCGGACGATCGCCCGCGAGGGTGTGCACGAGACCGAGGTCAACCGATCGCGGTTCCTCTGCGCGCTCGCGCCCGCCGCGACCGAGCAGGAGGCGCAGGACTTCATCGCGCGCGTCCGCAGGGAGCACCCGACGGCGACCCACAACTGCTTCGCGTACGTCATCGGGGCCGACGCCTCGGTGCAGAAGGCCAGCGACGACGGCGAGCCGGGCGGCACCGCCGGAGTCCCGATGCTCCAGATGCTGACCCGCCGCGAGGTGCGGTACGCCGTCGCCGTCGTCACCCGCTACTACGGCGGTGTGAAGCTCGGCGCCGGCGGGCTCATCCGCGCCTACGGGGGAGCCGTCGGCGAGGCCCTGGACGCGCTCGGCACCGTGGTGCGCCGGCGGTTCCGCCTGGCCACCGTCACCGTCGACCACCAGCGCGCGGGCAAGCTGGAGAACGATCTGCGGACCACCGGACGCGCGGTGCGCGAGGTGCGCTACGCCGAGGCCGTGACCATCGAGATCGGCATCCCGGAAGCGGACGTGGAGACCCTGCGGCGCTGGCTCGCGGACGTCACCGCGGGCACGGCGACGCTGGAGCTCGGTGGAGAGGCGTACGGGGACGCGTGACAGCTCTGCGCCGTACCGGTAAGGCAGTTGCCGCCCGGGATGTCCGACCCCACCGTTACCCTCGGGGATCATGAGATTCCTGCACACGTCGGACTGGCACCTGGGACGGTCGTTCCACCGGGTCGCCCTGCTCGACGCCCAGGCAGCGTTCCTCGACCACCTGGTGGCGACGGTGCGCGAGCGCGACGTGGACGCGGTCCTGGTGGCGGGGGACGTCTACGACCGGGCCGTGCCGCCGCTCGCGGCCGTGGAGCTCTTCGACCGCGCCATCCACCGGCTCGCCGAGGAGGGCGTGCCGACGGTCATGATCTCCGGGAACCACGACTCCGCGCGGCGGCTCGGCGTCGGCGCGGGCCTCATCGAGCGGGCGGGCATCCACCTGCGCACCGATCCGGCCGGGTGCGGCACGCCGGTGCTGCTGTCCGACGCCCACGGGGAGGTGGCCTTCTACGGGCTGCCCTACCTCGAACCGGCCCTGGTCCGCGACGAGTTCAAGACCGACAAGGCCGGGCACGAACAGGTCCTCGGCGCGGCCATGGAGCGCGTCCGGGCGGATCTCGCGGCACGCGCGCGAGGCACCCGGTCCGTCGTCCTCGCGCACGCCTTCGTGGCGGGCGGCGAGCCGAGCGACAGCGAGCGGGACATCACGGTCGGCGGGGTCGCCGCCGTGCCCTCGGGAGTCTTCGACGGCGTCGACTATGTGGCGCTCGGCCATCTGCACGGCAGCCAGACCCTCACCGACCGCGTGCGCTACTCGGGCTCCCCGCTGGCGTACTCGTTCTCCGAGACCACCCACCGCAAGTCGATGTGGCTCGTCGACCTGGCCGCCGACGGTGCCGTCGCCGCCGAGCGGATCGACTGCCCGGTCCCGCGCCCCCTCGCCCGCATCCGGGGCCGCCTCGACGACCTGCTCGAAGACCCCGCCCTTGAGCCCCACGAGGACGCGTGGGTGGAGGCGACGCTCACCGACCCGTTCCGCCCCGACGACGCGATGGCCCGCGTCGCCGTCCGCTTCCCGCACACGCTGAGCCTCGTCTTCGAGCCGGACCGCGCCCCCGAGGACCCGCTCGCCTCGTACGCGCGCCGCCTCCAGGGCCGCACCGACCAGCAGATCGCGGAGGACTTCGTGGCCCATGTGCGCGGCGGCAGCGGCCCGGACGAGCGGGAGCGGACGGTGCTGCGCGGCGCCTTCGACGACGTACGGGTGGAGTCGGCGCTCACCCAGGACCACGCGCGCGAGGCCGCGGCCGCGCGGGAGGGTGCCCGATGAGGCTGCACCGGCTGCGCGTCACCGCCTTCGGCCCCTTCGGCGGCACCGAGGAAGTCGACTTCGACGCGCTCTCGGCCGCCGGGCTCTTCCTGCTCCACGGAGCCACCGGCGCGGGCAAGACCTCCGTCCTCGACGCTGTTTGCTACGCGCTGTACGGGGCGGTGCCCGGCGCCCGCCAGAGCCCCGGCGCCACCCTGCGCAGCGACCACGCCGCGCCCGACACCGTCACCGAGGTGCTGCTCGACCTGACCGTCGGCGGACGGCGGTTGGAGATCACCCGGCGGCCCCAGCAGAACCGGCCGAAGAAGCGCGGCACCGGCTTCACCGCCGAGAAGGCGCAGACCTGGCTGCGCGAGTACGACGCGCGCGAGGGCGCCTGGGAGGCGCTCAGCCGCTCCCACCAGGAGGTGGGGGAGGAGATCGGGCAGCTCGTCGGCATGAGCCGTGAGCAGTTCTGCCAGGTCGTCCTGCTGCCGCAGGGCGACTTCGCCAAGTTCCTGCGCTCCGACGCCGAGGCGCGCGGCAAGCTGCTCGGGCGGCTCTTCGACACCGGCCGCTTCGCCGCCGTCGAGGAGCGGCTCGCCGAGCTGCGCCGCGCCGCCGAACAGCAGGTCAGGGCCGGTGACGAGCGGCTGCTCGCGCTCGCCCAGCGGATGGCGCAGGCCGCCGGGGACGGCGCGGACGCGCGCGACTGGCCGCTGCCCGACCACCGCCCCGGGGAGCCCGGCCTGGCCGAGGCCGTCCTGGAGTGGGCCGCCGTCGCGCGCGTGGGGGCCCGCGAGCGCTTCACCGTCGCCGAGTGCGCGGTCAGCGCCGCCGAGAGCCGGCAGGCCGCCGCCCGTATCGCGCTCGACGACGAGCGCCGCCTCGCCGAGCTGCAGCGCCGGTACGCGGACGCCCGCCGCCGCGCCGACGAGCTGGCCGCCGCCGAGCCCCGCCGCGCGGCCGTACGGGACCGGCTCGACCGGGCCCGCAAGGCCGACCTCGTCGCCCCCGCCCTCGCCCTGCGCGCGGAGACCGAGCGCGAGCACCGCACGGCCACCGCTGTGCGCGAGCGCACCGCCGCGCAACTGCCCCCGGACCTCGCTGAGGCCGGGGCGGAGCAACTCGCGGCATTGGAGCGGCAGATGCGCCAGGAGCTCGGCGCGCTCGACGCCGCCCGCAGGGCCGAGGCCCGCAGCGCCGAGATCACCGCCGAGCGTGCCGCCCTGGACCGCGAGGCCAGGGCCGACGAGCAGCTGCTCCTGGACGCGACCGGATGGCTCGCCTCCTGGGACGCCGACCGACTGCGCCACCAGGAGCGGATCGAGGCGGCCCACCTCGCGGCCACGCGCGCGGAGCAGCTGGTGGGGCGGCTCGACCCGGCCCGGCGCAGGCTCGCGGCCGCTCGCGAGCGCGATGCCCTCCAGGCGCGGCTGGACGCCGCCGAGGAACGGCAGGGCTCCGCGCGGGAGAGGGCCAACCAGGCCCATGAGCACTGGCTCGCCCTGCGCGAGGAGCGGCTGCGCGGCATCGCGGCCGAGCTGGCCGCCGGGCTGCGTGATGGCGAGGCCTGCGCGGTCTGCGGCTCCGCCGAGCACCCCGCGCCCGCGCGGGCGGCGGACGGCCAGGTGGACCGCGCGACCGAGGACGCCGCCCACGAGGCGTACCGGCGCGTCGAGGCGGACCGCTCCGACGCCGAGCGCGCCCTCGCCTCCGTACGCGAGCAGTTCGCGGCCACGCGCGCGGAGGCGGGCGCCGAGACCGTGGCGGAGCTCGCCGCCCAGGTCGGTGAGCTGGAGCGCGAGTACGGCGAGGTCCGGGCGCTCGCCGCCTCTCTGCACGCCGCGCAGGAGGCGTTCGGCAGTGCCGAGCGCGAGCACGCGCGCCGGGTCTCGGAGCAGCGGGAGGCCGAGAACCGCGTCTCGGCCCGCAACGCCCGGCGCGAGGAGATCGACCGGGAACAGGCCGCCCTGGAGCGGGAGTTGGCGCAGGCCCGGGGCGAGGCCCGCAGCGTCGCCGAACAGGCGGCGCTCCTGGAGCACCGGGCCGGGCTGCTCGCCGGGGCCGCCGAGGCGGTCCGCGAGGTCGAGGCGACCGCCCAGCGGCTCAAGGACGCCGACGGACGGCTCTCCGAGGCGGCCTTCCGAGCCGGTTTCGACACCCCGCGGGCGGCGGCCGAGGCGTTCCTCGACGACCGCCAGCAGCGAGAGCTCCAGCACCGGCTCGACGAGTGGCAGCGCGAGGAGGCGGCCGTCGCCGACCGGCTCGCCGAGCCCGCCACGGTCGCGGCGGCCGAGCGCCCGGCCGCGCGCACCGAGGAGGCCGAGGCCGTCCACGCGCGCGTGGACCGCGCGCTGCGCGAGGCCGCCTCGGTGCTCTCCGCCGCGCGCGCCCGCTGCGCCGAGCTCGCCCGGCTGGGCCGCGAGGCCACCGCGGAGACCCGAAGGATCGGGCCGCTGCGCGAGGAGTACGACCGGGTGGCCCGCCTAGCCGGGCTCACCGCGGGCACCTCCGCCGACAACGAACGCAAGATGCGCTTGGAGTCGTACGTACTGGCCGCGCGCCTGGAGCAGGTGGCGGCCGCCGCGACGGCCCGGCTGGGCCGGATGTCCGGCGGGCGCTACACCCTGGTGCACTCCGACGCCCGGGGCGGCCGCGGCCGCTCCGGCCTCGGGCTGCACGTGGTCGACGCCTGGACGGGCCGGGAGCGGGACACCGCCACGCTGTCGGGCGGCGAGACGTTCTTCGCGTCGCTCGCGCTGGCGCTGGGCCTGGCTGACGTGGTCACCGACGAGGCGGGGGGCGTCCGGCTGGACACGCTCTTCATCGACGAGGGCTTCGGCAGCCTCGACGACCAGGTCCTGGACGAGGTCCTGGACGTACTGGACTCGCTGCGCGAGCGCGACCGCAGCGTCGGCATCGTCAGCCACGTCGGGGACCTGCGCCGCCGCATCCCCGTCCAGCTGGAGATCGTCAAGGAGCGGAACGGGTCGCAGGTGCGGCACCGGGCGGACGCCGGGGAGTGAGCACCCCGGCCGGCGCTCAGCGGCCGATCGCCCGGCGGGGCAGCGGCGAGGAGTAGACGACGCTGGTCGTCACCGACCCCAGGGCGCCGATCTTCCCGGAGATCTCCTCCAGGTGGCTCATCGACCGCGCCCCCACCTTGATCACGAAGCAGTCGTCGCCCGTGACGTGGTGCGCCTCCATGATCTCCGCGGTCGCATCGAGCAGATCGTGGAACGGCTTGTAGTTGCCGTTCGGGTACCGCAGCCGGACGAAGGCGAGGATGCCCCGGCCGAGCCGCTCCTGGTCGACGACCGCCGTGTAGCCCGAGATCACCCCCGCCTCTTCGAGGCGCCGCACCCGCTCCGTCACGGCGCTCGGGGACATGGCGACGGCGCGGGCCAGCTCCGCGAAGGTGGCCCGGCCGTCCTGCTGGAGGGCGTCCAGGATGCGCCAGTCGGTGGCGTCCGGGGAATACTCGGTCATGGCTGCCAGACAACAGTGAAATCCCCGGCGAATCAAGAGATGTTCCGGGGATCGCATCTTCCGGCCGATGATCAAGGGCCGTAGATTTTCGGCCATGACAACAACGCAGCTCGCCACCGCCGCCAACCCCGTTCTCCGCGTCGCCCCGGCCGCGCCCGCCGACGCCGCCGCCTACTTCCGCGCCAGCCTGGTCTTCCACGCCGACGTCTCCGACGTGGCGTCCGTGCTGGCCGGAGGCGGCGAGCCGGGCTTCGTCGTACTGGACTCGCGCTCCACGGAGTCCTGGGACCAGGGCCACGTGCCCGGCGCCGTCCACCTGCCCACCGCGCTGATCGCCGAGCAGGCCGAGCAACTGCTCGACAAGTCCGTGCCGGTCGTCACCTACTGCTGGGGCCCCGGCTGCAATGGCGCCACCCGCGCCGCCCTGGCGCTGGCCGAACTCGGCTACCAGGTCAAGGAGATGCTCGGCGGCTTCGAGTACTGGGTGCGCGAGGGCTTCGAGTTCGAGACCTGGGAGGGCCGCGAGAAGCGCGAGGCCGACCCGCTGACCGCGCCCGTGGGCGCGGAGAACTGCGGCTGCTGACCGGCCGGGCCGGTGGCGGGCGGTGGGTGGCGGGCCGGAACCCGCCACCCGCCACCCGCAGGTGAGGAACTGCCACCCGCCGCGTCAGAGCTTGGACAGCTCGTCCACCAGGTCGTCCAGGCCCAGCGGCCCCTGCGAAAGGGCCGCCATGTGCCAGGCCCGGGCGTCGAACGCGTCGCCGTGGTGCTTCTTCGCGTTCTCCCGGCCCATCAGCCAGGCCCGCTCGCCCAGCTTGTAGCCGATCGCCTGGGCGGGCACCGACAGATACCGGGTGAGCTCGCTCTCCACGAAGTCCGCCGGACGCCCGCTGTGGCCGCCGAAGAACTCCTGCGCCAGCTCCGGCGTCCACCGCTCGCCGGGACGGAACGGCGAGTGGTCCGGAATCTCCAGCTCCAGGTGCATGCCGATGTCGACGATGACCCGGCAGGCCCGCATCATCTGCGCGTCCAGGTACCCCAGCCGCCGCTCCGGGTCGGGCAGGAAGCCCAGCTCGTCCATGAGCCGCTCGGCGTAGAGCGCCCAGCCCTCGGCGTTGGCGCTCACCGTGCCGATGGTCGCCTGGTAGCGCGAGAGTTGGTCCGCCACGTGCCGCCACTGCGCGATCTGCAGATGGTGGCCCGGAACGCCCTCGTGGTACCAGGTCGAGACCAGGTCGTACACCGGGAACCGGGTCTCGCCCATGGTCGGCAGCCAGGTGCGGCCCGGGCGCGAGAAGTCCTCCGAGGGGCCCGTGTAGTAGGGCGCGGCGGCGCTGCCGGGCGGCGCGATGTGCGACTCCACCTTCCGTACCCGCTCGGCGAGTTCGAAGTGCGTGCCGTCCAGGGCCTCGATCGCCTCGTCCATCAGGGCCTGGAGCCACTCGCGGACCTCGTCCACGCCCTCGATGTGGACGCCGTGCTCGTCGAGGTGGGCCAGCGCCTCCCAAGGGCCCGCGCCCGGCAGGATCTTGTCGGCCTCGGCCTTCATCTCGCCGAGGATGCGGTGGTACTCGGACCAGCCGTACGCGTACGCCTCGTCGAGGTCCAGGGTCGTCCCGTTGAAGTAGCGCACCCAGCGGGCGTACCGCTCGCGGCCCACCGTGTCGGGCGCCCCGGCGATCGCGGGCGCGTACACCTCGCGCAGCCAGTCGCGCAGGGCCACCAGCGCGTCGCCCGCCACGCGTGCGGCCGCGTCCAGTTCGGGGCGCAGGGCCTCGGGGCCCGGCGCGACGAACTCCTCGAACCAGTTGCGGTCCGTGCCGATCCACTCGGTGAGCTGGCCGATGAAGGTGGCCGTGGCGCGCGGCCCCGCGAACAGCTTCCGGTCGAGCCCAAGGCGCAGCGAGGCGCGGTAGCCGTCCAGGGCCGCCGGGACGGCGGTGAGCCGGGCCGCCACGTCCGCCCAGTCCGCCTCGTCGGCGACCGGCATCATGGTGAACACCTGGCGCACCGAGTGGACGGGCGAGCGCAGATTGCTGATGCAGCGCAGGCCCTCCTGCGCCTCGTGGACGGCGAGTTCGGACGTCAGGCGCTCCCGCAGCAGTCTGGCGCAGCGCCGCTCGGAGTCGCTGTCCGCGCCCGGCAGCCGCTCCGCCTCGTCGAGCCGCGCCAGCGTCGCGCGGGCCAGATCGGCCACGGCCGCCTGCCCGGCGGGTGTGAAGTCCGGAAGCAGCCGGGCGCTTCTGCGCACGCCCAGATAGGTACCGGTGATGGGGTCGAGTTCGATGAGTGCGTCGACATGGGCGTCGGCGACCTGGCGGGGCAGCACGCTGCTGGAAGTGTCTGGCATGGACCACATACTCGTACGCGCGGAGGCTCCGCGTCACCAACAGGCGACCTTCAGCCACCAGAGGCGGAAGGGGAGAGAGGGGACGAAGCGGAAGGTGGTCCCGGTGTCGACGAGGGTGGCAGCAGAGGGCCGCACTCCCACTGCTGGAAGATCAACCGCGTCTCCACCCGGGCGACTTCGCGCCGCGAGGTGAACTCGTCGATGACCAGCCGCTGGAGGTCGGCCGTGCCGGTCACGGCCACGTGGACCAGGTAGTCGTCGGGCCCGGTGAGGTGGAACAGGGCACGGGACTCCGGCAGCGCCCGGATCCGCTCGACGAACGGACCGATCAGTTCACGCCGATGTGGTCGCACCTGTACGGAGAGGAGTGCCTCCAGGCCACGGCCCATTCTGGCCGGGTCGAGTCGGAGCTGGTGGCCCAGGATGACTCCGGAGCGGCGCAGCCTGGTCACCCGGTCCAGGCAGGTGGAGGGCGCCACGCCCACCTGCGCGGCCAGGTCACGGTAGGTGGTCCGGGCGTCGTTCTGCAGGAGGCGCAGAATGTCCAGATCCACCGGGTCCAGTGCGACAGAATCGGCCATTGGCCGAACGTAGCACGGACCTCGCCGCTCATTTCCGGTCAGCTCATCACAGTGCCGCCATGGACACCGACACGCAGGACCGCGCCCAGGCCGCACCCCGTGCCCTGGCCACCGAAGCCGTCCACGCCGGCCGCGACGACCTCGCGGGACTCGGCCTGCACGCCCCGCCGATCGACCTCTCGACGACCTACCCCTCGTACGACAGCGCGGCCGAGGCCGCCCGGATCGACGCCTTCGCGGCCACCGGCCTGCTGCCCGACGGACCTCCGGTCTACGCGCGTCTGGACAACCCGACCGTGGGCCGTTTCGAGACAGCCCTCGCACGGCTGGAAGGGGCCGCCGGCGCCGTCGCGTTCGCCAGCGGCATGGCCGCCCTGACCGCGGTGCTGCTCGCCCGGGCCTCGGCGGGCCTGCGGCACGTGGTCGCGGTCCGGCCGCTGTACGGCTGCAGCGACCACCTCCTGGACGCCGGACTCCTCGGTACGGAGGTGACCTGGGTGGACCCGGCGGGCATCGCCGACGCCCTGCGGCCCGACACCGGCCTGGTGATCGTGGAGACCCCGGCCAACCCGACCCTCGCCGAGGTCGACATCCGGGCCGTCGCCCACGCCTGCGGCTCGGTGCCGCTGCTGGTCGACAACACCTTCGCCACGCCCGTGCTCCAGCGGCCGCTCGAACAGGGCGCGCGGATCGTGCTGCACAGCGCCACCAAGTACCTGGGCGGCCACGGCGACGTCATGGGCGGAGTCGTCGCCTGCGACGACGCGTTCGCCCGGCAGCTGCGCCAGGTGCGGTTCGCCACCGGCGGCGTCCTGCACCCGCTCGCGGGCTATCTGCTGCTGCGGGGCCTGTCGACGCTTCCGGTACGGATGCGGGCGGCCGCGGGGAGCGCCGCCGAGCTGGCCCGCAGACTGGCCGCCGACCCCCGGGTGACCCGCGTCCACTACCCGAAGGTGGGCGGGGCGATGGTCTCCTTCGAGGTGGACGGCGACCCGCACCGCGTCATCGCGGGCGTCCGGCTCATCACCCCGGCCGTCAGCCTCGGCAGCGTCGACACCCTCATCCAGCACCCCGCCTCCATCAGCCACCGCATCGTGGCCGAGGGGGACCGGCGCTCCGCCGGGGTGAGCGACCGCCTGCTGCGGCTCTCGGTCGGCCTGGAGGACGTCGAGGACCTGTGGAGCGATCTGAGCCGGGCGCTCAGCGCTCCGCCCGCGACGCCTGCTCGAACGGCGTCTGCCCGAACGAGGCCTGCTGCTCGAACGACGGACGCGCCGGTACCCGAGACTTCGGCAGCCGGGCGGTGACCACCAGCGTGCCCTCCTCGATCTGGTAGTCCAGCGGCAGGCCGAGGCCGCGCATCGCCGCCACCATCCCGGTGTTGGAGGACTGCGTGACCGCGTACACGCTCTCGCAGCCCGCCTCGACCGCCAGCGCCACCAGGCGCTCCAGGAGCTCGGAGCCGATGCCCCGGCGCTGCCAGTCGTCCTCGACGAGCAGCGCCACCTCGGTCTCGTCGCCGTCCCACAGCAGATGGCCGAGGGCGACGAGCCGCCCCGAGGCGGTCTGGGCGGCGATGGTGCGCCCGTAGCGGGGGCTGAGCAGGTGGTTGAGGTAGCGGTCGGCGTCGCCGACGGGGCCGTGGTAGCGCAGGCTCAGCGTGCGGTCGGAGCAGCGCTCGTGCATGGCCTTGGCGGCCTCGACGTCGTCCTGACCGGCCCGGCGGACGGTGATCTCGTTGCCCTCGGGCAGGGTGAGGACGTCCTGGCTGCGCGGGATGCGCGGGCCGAGCCGCGCGTCCAGCTCGACCAGTGCGCGCGCCCGCGCGAACTCGGTCGGGGTGAAGGGGAGGTAGGGCCGCTCGATGGTGATGGCCCCGCCGTTCGGGTCGCGCAGCCGCATGGTGGTCGATTCCAGGACGCCCTCGACCGGCGCCGTCTCACCGGTCGGGCGGCCCGAAAGGGACACGGCGGGCAGCGAGTGGATCGTGCACCGGCCCAGCAGTTGCCGCAGCGCGAGCGGAAGTTCGGCCGCGTCCAGCGCGGTCCGGGTGGCGAGCCCGAGCACCCGGGTGGGCGCGTCCACCAGGTCGTGCGCGTCCGCGCGCTCCAGCCAGATGTCGCCGCCGCCCGCCGCCGCGATCTCCTGGGTGAGCCGGGTGCCCGCCAGCTCGGCGGGGGCCCGCAGCAGGAACTCGTCGACCGTGCCGTCGGCCAGCGGGTGCGTCTGGAGGGTGAGGATGTCGACCCGGCTGTGGGCGAGCGCGGTGCACAGGGCGGCCAGACTGCCCGGCTCGTCCCGCACGGTGGCCCGCATCCGCCACAGCGAGGTCTCGCGGGGCGCCGTCTCGGGTGCGGTGGATCCGTCGGTGGACGCGGCGCCGGCTGTCGCGGGCACCGCGTCCGTATCCGCCGGTGTGTCCGCCGGGGGCGCGTGGCTGTGGCGGTGCGCCCACCAGGTGTGGAACGCCGCCGTGGCCACCAGGGCGACCGCCGAGGCGACCAGCAGGAACGGTCCGTCCGGGCCGTGTGCGACCGTGTTCGCCAGCCCGTCGGCCACCGCCACGGCGGTGAACAGCGCGGCCAGCTCGATCATGTCCCGCCGCCAGTGGTGGCGGCGGGCGCTCTTGCGGGCAGTCAACTCAGGCAGCTCAGTCATGCCCTCACTGTGGCCGAGCGGTGTTGCGTGATCACGAACGCTTTGTGACTGATGGGTTAAGTGTGATTCTGGTGCTTTTCTGGCCGTTTCTTACGGCTTGTGGCGCACAATGACCGGCTCGGTGCCGCAGTCCGTACGTCGTTTCCGACCCCTGCCATCACTGCGCGCCATCACTGCCGTACGTCGCTACTGGCCCACCAGACCCGGCCTCAGCACCTTGGTGAAGAGTACCGAACCGCCCTGGGCGCGCAGTCGCACCGTCAGTTCGCCGCTGGCGCCGTCGATCTCGATCTCGCCGAAGTTCGGCGGGGTCTCCATCGGGGAGGCGTTGGCCTGCGCGGGCGCGTGGACGAAGACCTGGTCGGGGCCGAAGGTCGCGTCGAGCTTGTTCGCCGGGAACCCGCCCGCGGCGAGCGGTCCCGACACGAACTCCCAGAACGGCGCGAAGTCCTTGAACGCGGCCCGCGACGGCTCGTAGTGCTGGGCCGCCGTGTAGTGCACATCCGCCGTCAGCCACAGCGTGCCGGTGATCTTGCGGTGCTTGATGAACCGCAGCAGCTCGGCGATCTGGAGCTCGCGCCCGAGCGGCGCGCCCGGGTCGCCCTGCGCCACGGCCTCGAAGTTCGCCGGGCCGTCGGTGACGACGAGTCCGAGCGGCATGTCGGCGGCGATCACCTTCCACACCGCCCGGGAGCGCGCGAGTTCCCGCTTCAGCCACTCCAGCTGCTCCGCGCCGAGGATGCCCACGGTGTCGTCGGCCTGGCGCCCGGGGGAGTTGGCGTCGCGGTACGTCCGCATGTCGAGCACGAACACGTCGAGCAGCGGACCGTGCCGCACCACCCGGTGCACGCGCCCCTCCCGGCTGCCCGGCCGCAGCGTGGAGACGGGGAAGTACTCGCTGAAGGCCCGCAGCGAACGGGCGGCCAGCACGTCGATGTTCTTCTCGGTGTACCGGGCGTCGTCCAGGATCTGCCCGGGGTACCAGTTGTTCCGTACCTCATGATCGTCCCACTGGACGATGGAGGGCACCTGCGCGTTGAACCGCCGTACGTTCTCGTCCAGCAGGTTGTAGCGGAAGTTGCCCCGGTACTCGGCCAGGGTCTCGGCGACCTTGGACTTCTCCTCGGTCGTGATGTTCCGCCAGACCCGGCCGTCGGGCAGCGTCACGCTGGGCAGGATCACCCCGTCCGCGTAGATGTTGTCCCCGCTGGACAGGAAGAAGTCCGGGTTGAGCCGCCGCATCTCGTCGTAGACGCGGAAGCCGCCGATGTCCGGGTTGATGCCCCAGCCCTGCCCGGCGATGTCGCCGGACCACAGGAAGCGCACGTCCTGGTGGCGCGAGGCGGGCGCCGTGCGGAACGTGCCGTACACCGGCTTGCCGGTACGGCGCGGGTCCTCGGGGTCGGCGAGCGTGACCCGGTAGTGGATCTGCTCCCCGGCGGGCAGGCCGCGCAGCTGCGTCGTACCGGTGAAGTCGGTGCCCGGACCGAGCAGCGGGCCCTGCCATCTGCGGGCGCGGCGGAACGATTCGGTGGCGGAGGTCTCCACGACCATCCGGGCGGGTCGGTCGGACCGGGCCCAGACGAGACCCGACGACGCCGTGATGTCACCGGCCTGCACACCCCAGTCGGCGCTCGGCCGCCCGGAGAGCGCCAGCGCGGGCGCGGCCGTGGCGAGCCCGGCGGGCAGGGCGAGCCCCGCCGACACGGCGAGCGAACCCTTCAGTACGGTACGGCGGTTGGGCGAGGGGATCCGAGGGCGGTACGGCATCGGGGCGCCTCCAGGGACGGCGTGGTGGGGTGGGACGGGTGGTCCGGCGCGTGCGGATCCGTGCCATGCCTACTGCCCGGCTGCGGCGCGGGCGCGAACCCCAGGTGAACAACCGGATGTTGGCCCCCGGCCGACGGACCGAGGGCCGTGGGACCGGGCCGTTCGGACTAGGGCAATCGGCCGGGGACCAAGGAACCATCGACCGGGTGATCTTCGTTGAGTACGTTGCCGGTACGGGCCGCCGCCGAGGCGGCCCCGGACGACAGCAACAGCGAAAGCACAGGGAGTTCCCATGCCGGTCGGAGGCCGTTCTCACATCCGCATCGCCCGTCCGTCGCGCGATCTGGCGGCGGCGGAGCGCTTCTGGGTCGAGGGCCTGGGCCTCGACGTCGTGTGGCGGCTCGACGCGGCGAGCGCCGCCCCCGGCGAGCAAGGGCTGCTGATGGTCGGCTGGCCGGACGCCGACTGGCACCTGGAGCTGGTCCACGAGCCGGCCGCGCCCGTAGAGCCTCGGCCGACCGAGGAGGACCTGCTGGTCATCTACGTGGACGAGGAGCTTCCGCAGGACCTGGTGGCCCGCCTGGAGGCCCACGGCGGCAAGCGGGTGCAGTCGCCGAACCCTTACTGGAACGAGTGGGGCGTGACGATCGAGGACCCGGACGGGTACCGGTTGGTCCTGTGCATACGGGGCTGGTCGAACTCCTAGGCGTCACGTGCGGGTACGGCCCCGGCGAGGAGCCGCACCCCGCGCGCGATGTCGGACGGGGTCAGATGGGCGTACCCCATCACCAGCGCCACGCCGTCGCTCGCTCCCGCTTCTCTTTCGGTCCCGCGTGAGCTGTAGTACGAGAGTGGGCGCACGGCCACGCGCGCGTGGGCGGCGCGTTCGAGCAGACGGGGCTCCGGGCCGTACCGCGCGGGCAGCCGGGCGATGATGTGCAGTCCGGCCGCGATGCCGCTCACCTCGGCGCCAGGGAAGTGCTCGCGCAACGCGCCGACCAGCGCGTCCCGCCGCTCCCGGTAGGCGCGTTGGCACCGGCGCAGCTGACGGTCGTACGCGCCGCTGGTGACGAAGTCCGCGAGCAGCGCCTGGTCGAGGGCGGGGTTGCCGAGGTCCATGGTGCGCTTGCGGGTGACGATCGATCCGGTCAGCCGCTCCGGCGCGAGCAGCCAGCCGAGCCGCAGCCCGGGGGCGAGCGACTTGCTGACCGACCCGGTGTACGCGACGTGTTCCGGGTCCAGTCCCTGGAGCGCCCCGACCGGAGCCCTGTCGTAGCGGAAGTCGCCGTCGTAGTCGTCTTCGACGACGAGGCCGTCCACCGCCCGCGCCCAGTCCAGGAGTTCGGCCCGCCGGCGCGCCGAGTAGGCGATTCCGGACGGGAACTGGTGCGCCGGAGTCGTTACCGCGACTCGTACCCCGCTCGCGTACAGCGGGCCCGTCGCCAACCCCTCCTCGTCGAGCGGCAGCAGCCGGGTCCGTACGCCGGTGGCCGCGAACAGCGCGGTGTGCTCGGGGCTGCCGGGGTCCTCGACGCCCACGGTCCGCTCGCCCCGCTCCCCGAGCGCGAAGCCGAGCAGCGTCGTTGCCTGGGCCACCCCGGAGCACACCACGATCCGCTCGGGGTCGGCGACCACGCCGCGCCGCCGGGCGAGCAGCGCGGCCAGCGCGGTCCGCAGCTCGGGCAGCCCGCGCGGATCGGGATAGCCCAGCGACCGGTGCGGCAACCGCTCCAGGACGCCCTTGTGCGCGGCGGCCCAGGCGGCACGGGGGAAGAGCGACAGGTCCGGGGTGCCGGGCAGGAAGTCGACGAGGGCGCCCGCCTCGCGCGGAGCCAGATCACGCGCGCGTGGCGCGTCGGCGGCGCGCGCCGCCCCGCCCACCCAGGTGCCCGATCCCCGGTCGCTGCGCAGATACCCCTCGGCGGTGAGCTGCTCGTACGCCTCGGTGACGAGGCCGCGCGAAACCCCGAGGTCGGCGGCGAGCTCACGGCTCGACGGCAGTCGCGTCCCGGCCGCGAGCCGCCCCGACCGCACGGCCTCGCGGAACGCCGACTGGAGCATCCTGCCCCGCTGCCGGGCCGGTGCGGCGGCGGCCGGAAGCAGCAGTTCCCAGGCCGCGTTCCAGGACGGCGGCGCGTCGCCGCCCTGTGGCGCGGAGGGCGAAGTGGTCCCCGATGGTGTCATGGAAGTGGACCTTAAACAAGACCACCGCGCTGCCTAGCGTCGGGCTCATGAACGTGTCACAGCTGCGGGGCGCGGCGCTCGCCGCCCTCGCCTGCTTCCTCGTCGGCGGCTCCTTCACCGCCAACAGCGTCCTCGGCGACTATCCGCACGCGGGCGGCCAGGCCCTTCGCTACGGCCTCGCCTGTCTGCTGCTGCTCCCGCTGCTCGGCCGAGGCGGCACCGCGCCGCTGCGCGGCCTCGGCGGGGCTCGGTGGGGCCGGCTCGCACTGCTCTCCGCCGTCGGGATGGTGGGCTTCAACATGGCGGTGCTGGCCGCCGAGCGCACGGCGGAGCCCGCCGTCCCCGGTGTCTTCGTCGGGTGCGCGCCGGTCGTGGTGGCGGTCCTCGTGCCGCTGCTGGACGGGCGGCGGCCCACCCGGCCGGTGCTCTACGGGGCGCTCCTGGTGGCGGCCGGAGCCTTCACCGTGCAGGGGTGGGGCCGTACCGACGCGGTGGGCATCGCCTGGTCGGCGGGCGCGCTGGTGGGCGAGGTGGGGTTCGCGGTGCTGGCGGTTCCGGTGCTGCGCCCGCTCGGCCCGAAGCTGCTGTCGGCGGCCGTGTGCGGGGTCGCGGCCGTCGAGTCCGCCGCGCTCGCGCTCGTACTGGACGGCCGGGCGGCGCTGCGGCTGCCCGACGCCGCCGAGACGGCGGCCCTGGTCTGGCAGGCAGCCGTCGTCACCGTCGTCGGATTCGTCTGCTGGTACATGGGCGTGCAGCGGATCGGCGCCGAACGGGCGACGCTCTTCTCCGGCCTCATCCCGGTGTCGGCGGCGCTCACGGCCCCGCTGGTCGGTGCGGGAGCGTACGGCACGGCGCAGGCCGTGGGCAGTGCGCTGGTCGGCGCCGGGGTCGCGCTGGGCGCGGGGGTGCTGATCCGGCGCCCGAAGCGCGCCGGATCAGCGGCTGGTGTCGAGGATGACGCGCGCGACCAGGGCCGGGTCGTCGTTCATCGGGACGTGGCCGCAGCCGGGCAGCCGCACCAGCCGGGCGCCGGGGAGGGTGTGCTTGGCGCGGACCCCCTGGCGGCGCAGCAGCAGCCGGTCCTTGGCGCCCCAGGCGACGGTGACCGGGATGCCGGGCACGTCGTCGGTGAACCGGACCTGCACCCCGGCGGTCAGGGTCTCGTCGAAGCCGGTGGCCTGGCGCAGCGCGAGCGTCTCGGCGACGACGGCCTCGGGTGAACGGCGCCCGGGGCGCGCGTAGATGGTGCTCGTGAGCGCCGCGCGCCCGGCCGCGCTGCGGGACAACCGCTCGATGACCGGCAGCGGCAGCAGCTTCGCCCCCCGCCGCATCGCGGTCAGCGTGGCGAAGGCGTAGCGGCGCTCGGCCTGGGTCCAGAACCCGGCGGGGGAGAGGGCCGTCACCGACCGCACGAGCTTCTCGCGCCCCAGCTCCAGGGCCAGCAGCCCGCCGAGCGAGTTGCCCGCCACATGCGGCCGCTCGACGCCCAGCTCCTCGCAGAGCGCGCCCAGCGTCGGCACGACCGACCGCAGGTCGTACGAGACGCCCTCGGGCAGCGCCGGGGACTCGCCGAAGCCGGGCAGGTCCACGGCGATGACGTCGCGCTCGGCGGCCAGGAGATCGAACACCGGGTCCCACGCCTGGCGGTGGTGGCCGATGCCGTGCAGCAGGAGCAGCGGATCGCCGGAACCGGCCCGCCGGTAGGAGACGGTGACGGTGCGGCTGCCCCGGGGGGAGCCGATCGTGAAGGAGACCTCTTCGGCCATGCTGCTGCTCCCGGTCGTGGACGGACGGCGCCGCGCGGGCGACGGTAGACACCCTGTCAGCAACAATTACCCCTCGGTAGCTTGGAGTTCAAGAGGCGGGTCCCGGACAGCGCGCGAGGGGCCAGGAATCGAACAGCGCGGGTTCCCCTTCTGGACAGCCGGTTGCCGGTCGGCTGGGATGGAGCGGTGACTGCCCCCACCGCCGCCGAACTCTTCGAAGACCACAGGTCCGTCCTCACGGGCGTGGCCTACCGCATGCTGGGCCGCGTCGCCGACGCCGAGGACGTGGTGCAGGAGTCGTGGCTGCGCTGGTCGGCGCGGGATCGCGACGGCGTGCGCGACCCGCGCGCGTTCCTCGTGCGGATCACCACCCGGCTCGCCATCGACCGGCTCAGACAGATCCAGGCGCGGTGCGAGGCCTACGTCGGGCCCTGGCTGCCCGAGCTGATCGCGACCGATTTCGGGCCCGTCGTACCGGATACGGTCGAACAGGCCATGCTGGCCGATTCCGTCTCGCTCGCCGTCCTCGTCGTCCTCGAATCGCTCTCGCCGCTGGAGCGCGCGGTGTTCGTCCTGCGCGAGGCGTTCGGCTTCCCGTTCGCGGAGATCGCGGCCACCCTGGACCGTACGGAGCCCGCCGTGCGCCAGCTCGCCGGGCGCGCCCGGCGCCACGTCGACGAGCGCAAGCCCCGCTACGACGTCGACCCCGCCCAACGCCGCGACCTCACCGAGCGGTTCATGGCCGCCGCGGGCGGCGGCGACCTGGACTCCATGCTCTCCCTGCTCGCCCCCGACGTACGGTTCATCGGTGACAGCGGCGGCAAGTCCAAGGCCCCGACGCGGATCATCGAGTCCGCCGACAAGGTCGGACGCTTCCTGTACGCGGTGTCGCAGGAGGGCGGGCCCGAGGGTGACTTCCGCATCACGGAGATCAACGGCGGCCCCGCGGTGCTGGTCCTCTACGACGGCGAGCCGGACAGCGTCCTGCAGCTCGACGTCCTCGACGGCCGCATCCACTGCGTCTACGTCGTACGGAACCCGGACAAACTGACCGCCCTCGTCCGCGAGTGGCGCGAGGTGTCCGCGGACCAGTCGTCCTGTTAGCCCCACGCGCCCCAGCAGCCCCGACCCCGTGCCCGGATCCGGGCACGGGGCACTTTGCTGCGCCCGGCTCACGGGACCGCGAACGTCGTGTGAACGCTCTGGGCCAAGGGTCGGTTTCGTTCCGTAACGGAACGAGGATTGGTCTTGACCAAGGGGGTGTGCCGCCCTATGGTCGCAGAGTTAGTGCAGGAACCTTTAATAAACAAGGGCGCAGAAAAGCCGCCGGGGCACGGCGATTGCGGAGGACAGGGTGGGGACCACGCAGCTGGAAACGGTGCCGGAGCCGAAGTACTGGCACCTCAAGACCGTGCTGAGCGAGGCGCTCGACTCGGACTTCGCGGTGGGAGAGATCCTGCCCAACGAGCGTGAGCTGGCCGCCCGTTTCGGCGTCGCGCGCGCCACGCTCCGCCAGGCTCTGGAGCAGCTCGAACTCGAAGGCAGGCTGCAGCGCCGCCGCGGCGTCGGCACGACCGTCGCCCCGCCGCGCGTGGGCGTCTCCGTCGGCGCCGAGCAGCACGACTGGCCCGGCACCGCCGGTGACTCCTGGCAGGCCGCCGACTGTGCCGTCGGCGCCCCGCCGCTCGCGGTGGCCCGGCTCTTCGACAGCGAGCCGCTCGAAGAGGTGCACACCGTCCGCCGGATCCGCACCACGCACGGCCAGCCCGTCGCCGCCGAGCTCCTGTACGTACCGGCCTCCTCCGTGCCGGACCTCACCGCGATCGACGCGCCGTCCGGACCGGCACGCGCGCGCAGCGTGCTGCGCGAGCTCCAGCGCCTCGACCTGGAGGGCCAGGACCGCGCGGTCGAGCTGGGCTCGGCCCGCGCCGACGACGCGAAGGAGCTCGACCGGCTGCCGGGTGCGCCCGTCCTCGTCGTGACGACGCGCTACTTCTCCCTCGGCCGGACCGTCGCCGTCTCGGTGGCGACCTACCGCGCCGACACCTGCCGCCTCACCTTCGGCGACTCGGGCGACCTGCAGATCAGCCACGACGGCCACCGCCAGGCCTCCTGACACCTGCCCGCTCCGTTTTTGCCACGGCCCGCCACTCTCGAGAGTGGCGGGCCGTTCGCGTTGGGGGAGGGGGAGGCGCGGTGCTTCGTCCGGGATGGCGGGGCCGCCGTAGGCGCCCCGCGTCCCCGCCCGCTCAGCGTCGAGCCGTCACCGTGCCCTCGACCGCGAACAGCTGCTCCTCGACATGGTCGAGCGCCAGCCGCAGCGCACCGGTCGCCACCGCCGCCTCCCCGAGGAGGGAGAGGGCCACGCGCGGCGGCCGCAGGCAGTACCGCGCCAGCTCCTGCCGCAGGGGATCCAGCACGCCGTCGATCCCCGCCGCCCAGCCGCCGACGACCACCAGCTCCGGGTCGAGCGCGAGCACCAGGGCCGCCACATCGTGGACCAGTCGCTGGATGAACCGCTCGACCGCCTCCTGCGCACCGCTGTCGCCCCGCTTGGCCAGCGCGAACACATCGGCGACCGCCTGCTCGTCCAGCGGGTGCAGTGGCTCCCCGGTCGTCGACAGCAGCTTCTCCGGCGTCACGTCGCGGCCCAGCAGATGCAGGGCGCCGATCTCGCCCGCCGCGCCGCCGAACCCCCGGTGCAGCCGTCCGCCTATCAGTGACCCGGCTCCCGGGCTCAGCCCGGCCAGTACGAAGACGATGTCGTCGGAGTCGGTCGCCGCGCCCTTCCAGTGCTCGGCCACGGCCGCCGCGTTGGCGTCGTTCTCGACCAGCACCGGGCAGCGGAACGACCGCCGCAGCCGCTCGCCCAGGGCCAGTCCGGTCCACTCGGGCAGCGCCGTGCCGAGCCGCACGGTGCCGTCGGCCTCCACTATGCCGGGGCTGCCGACACCGACCGCGCGGAGCGAACTGCGCGCCACGCCGGCCCGTCGCAGCAGGTCGGCGACCGTCGCCCTGACCTTCTCCAGACGCTCATCGGCCGAGGCAGTCTCCGACACCTCGCGGGACCCGGCACCGACGATCCGCCCGTCGAGCCCGGACAGCAGCGCCGCCACCCGGTGCGGGCCGATCTCGATGCCCAGCAGATGGCCCGCCTCGGCCCGGAACCTGAACCGGCGCGCGGGGCGCCCCTGACGGCGCGCCTCACCCTCCTCGGGAGCCGACTCGACGACGAGCCCGCCCTCCATGAGCCCCTCGACCACGCCCTCGACCGTCGGCCTCGACAGACCGGTGATCCGGGTCAGATCGGTCAATGTGGGAGATTCCGCCCCACGCAGTGCATGGAGAACCACCGCGGAGTTGATCCGCCGCAGCAGAGAGGGATCCCCGCCGGTCAGCCGCCCCAACGTGTGTCCTCCCAGCTCGTACGCGTGTCTGCCGGATCGTACTCGCTGGTCAGGTATACGGCGAGTGGCGGATGGTCACGGAGACGCATCAGCTCGGAGCCACGAATCCCGACTCGTACGCCGCGATCACCGCCTGGGTCCGGTCCCGGGCGCCCAACTTGGCCAGGACGGCGCTGACATGGGTCTTCACCGTCTCGGTGCCGACGATCAGCCGGGCGGCGATCTCCGCGTTGGAGAGCCCGCGCGCCATGAGCCGCAGCACGGCCGCCTCACGCTCGGTGAGCGCCGCCTTGTCCAGCGCCGCCCGGGCGTCCCGGTTGCCGTACTCGGCCGCGAGCGACCGGACCGCCGCCGGGAACAGCAGCGATTCGCCCTCCGCGACGAGCCGCACCGCGTGCACGATCTCGGCGGGCCGGGCCCGCTTCAGCAGGAACCCGTCGGCCCCGGCCCGCAGCGCCTCGTACACGTACTCGTCGTTCTCGAACGTCGTGACCACCAGGATCTTCGGCGGATCCTGCACCGTGCGCAGCACCGCCCGAGTGGCCTCTATGCCGTCGAGCAACGGCATCCGGACATCCATCGCCACCACATCGGGGCGCAGCCGGCGCACCAGCGGGATGACGGCGGCGCCATCGGCGGCTTCACCCACCACCTCGATGTCGGGCTGGGCCTCCAGTACGGCACGCAGACCCGCACGGACCAGGGGTTCGTCGTCGACGAGCAGAACGGTAACCGGCATCCGGTCAGCGTAGGCCGTCCAGCGGCAGCCGGACGCGCACCCTCCATTCCCCCTCCTGCGGACCCGACCGGGCCTCGCCGCCCAGCAGTGCCGCCCGTTCACGTATCCCGCGCAGGCCGCTGCCGCCCTGCCCCCTGGGCATCGAACCCGTCAGTGGATTCGTCACATCGAGCTCCAATCGCTCTCTCAACACGGCTATCCGCACCCGCACGGGCACCGGACCCGAGTGCCGCAGCACATTGGTCAGTGCCTCCTGGAGGATCCGGTACCCCTCCCGGGAGACCGGACCCGGCACCGACGCCAGCGGGCCGCTCAGCTCGGAGTCCACCTTCGCCCCCGACGCCCGCGCCGATTCGAGCAGCCGGTCGGCCTCGTCGAGCGTCGGCCGCTGCCCCACCGGCCCCCCGCTCTCGCGCAGCACGAGCAGAACGCGCTCCAGGTCGTCCAGTGCGGTCCGGCCCGTCTCCTCGATCGCGGCCAGCGCCCGGGCGGTGAACGCCGGGTCGCCCGCCGCCCGGGCAGCGCCGGCCTGCACCACCGCGACGGTCAGCGCGTGCCCGATCGAGTCATGGATCTCGCGGGCGATCCGATTGCGTTCGAGCAGCCGCTCGGTCCGCTCCTCCAGCGCGGTCAGCCGCTCCTCCTTCGACGGGCCGAGCAGCCGCCGCGCGATGGCGGCGTCCAGCTCTCCGAGGGGCGCGACACAGCAGAGCATGAGGAGAACGGGCAGCGGAGCCAGCGCCGACCACCACCAGTGCGGTGCCGCGTCGCGCAGGACAGGAAGGTCACTCCTCCCGTGGCCCATGGAGGTGCTGACCAGCTCGTAGGCGACTATGGGGAGCCATGCCGAGATCGCCATGGTCACCAGCGCGAGCGCCAGTCGTATCTCCAGCCACATGACGGTCCGCCCGCGCTCGGCCCAACTGGCCGACGGCGCGGCGGAGACAGTCGCGTCGTGCCGGCCCCGCTCCTTCGGTACGACGAGCAACTGGACCTGTATCCCCTCGGCCAGACGCACGGCCGGTATCAGCCCTATCAACAGCAGGGCGAGAAACGGGACATACGGCTTTTCCATATCGATGAACAGCCAAATGCCGTACACCGCGACGGGCATCGACAGATGCAGCCATCGCGTGTACGTCACGGAGCGGCCCAGCGGGCGGAGAAAGCGGATCATGTCGCCATCGTGCCAGCGTCCGGATCGCCGCGGCTCCCCCGCACGGGGGAGACGGTCCCCACGCACGGGGGAGGCCCCGGACCTGCGGTGACGGCGAACGTTGAGACATGACCAGCATCGACGTCAAAGAGCTCACCAAGGAGTACGGAACGACCCGCGCGGTGGACCGCCTGACATTCAGCGTGCGGCCCGGCCAGGTCACCGGCTTCCTCGGCCCCAACGGCGCCGGCAAGTCCACCACCATGCGGCTCGTCCTGGGCCTGGACCGGCCGACGTCGGGCACCGCCACCCTCGGCGGCCGCCCGTACGTGGAATACGACGAGCCGCTGCGCCACGTCGGCGCGCTGCTCGACGCCCAGGCCGCGCACGGCTCGCGCACCGCGCGGAACCATCTGCTGGCCCTGGCCGCCAGCAACCGAATACCGGCCCGACGCGTGGACGAGGTGCTCGAAGAGGCGGGTATCGCCCGTGTCGCGGGCCGGCGCATCAAGACCTTCTCCCTCGGCATGCGTCAGCGGCTCGGGATCGCGGCGGCCCTGCTCGGTGACCCCTCGGTGCTGATCCTGGACGAGCCGTCCAACGGCCTCGACCCGGAAGGGATCATCTGGATAAGGGAGTTGATGCGGGGGCTTGCCCGCGAGGGCCGGGCCGTCCTGGTCTCCAGCCATCTGATGAACGAGACCGCTTCGTTCGCCGACCACCTGGTCGTCCTCGGCCGAGGACGGCTCCTGGCCGACACGCCCATGCAGGACTTCATCGACTCGCGCATTCAGCCGCGAGTACGCCTGCGGACCACCGAAGGCAGCCGCCTGCGCACCCTCCTGACATCGCGGGGCTTCACACCCGTCCAGGGCGAGGACGGTCGATGGATCGTGGAGGGCGCCCGGGTCGAGGACGTGGGCCCGCTCGCAGCGGCGGACGGCATCCCGATCCTCGAACTCGCGACGGAGGAGGCAACGCTGGAGCAGGCCTATCTCGACCTCACGGCAGACGAGGCGGAGTTCGCGTCCGGCTCGGCCGCAGGCCCCAACCGTTCGACCCCTCACACCTCATCCCACCACGCGAACCTATCCGACCCTTCTTCCCCTTCTTCCTCTTCGTCCCCGTCTTTCCGCTCCGTCCGTTCGACCACCGACCAGGAGGTATGAGCCGTGTCGTTCCCCGCAGTTCTCCACGCCGAGTGGATCAAGGTCCGCTCGCTGCGGTCCCTCGTCGGCTCGCTGATATCGGTGTTCCTGGCGACAGCCGGGCTGACCATCCTGGTGTGCGCCACGCTGGGGCGCCCGGAGCCCGACAGTGACGACTTCGTCGAGCCCATTCTGTTCTCCTACTACGGCCTCAACTTCGGGCAGATGGCGGCACTCACCTTCGGGGCGATAGCGATGGCCGCGGAGTACAAGAACGGGGGGATACGGGTCTCGCTCGGCGCCGTGCCCAACCGGGGGCTGTTCTACGCGGCGAAGCTCGTCGTGATCGCCGGTCTTGTCTTCGCCGTGGGGCTCGTCACCAGCCTGACCTCGTTCCTGTCCGGCCAGGCGCTCATGGACAAGGGGTTCGGCATAGGCATCGGTGATCCGGGGGCGCTTCGCGCGGTGGTCGGCTGCGCCTTCTACCTCGCCCTGCTCAGCCTGCTGGCCGCGGGCCTCGCTGCGCTCCTGCGCAGTGTCACCGGCAGCATGTGCGTGCTCGTGCCGATGTTCCTGATTGCGCCCTTCGTGGTCGGGGACGTGTCGCAGGGCGGCAGTGCCGCGGACTTCCTGCCGGATCGGGCGGGCCAGCAGATCCTGCTGCTCCACCCGGAAGGGCCGTTGGGTGCCTGGAGCGGCATGGCCGTGCTCATGGCGTGGAGCGGGCTGGCCGTGGGGGCGGGCTGGTGGGCGCTGCGGCGGAGGGACGCCTGAGAGGCCAATTGTCAGTGGCGGCGGGTTTACTGACTGCATGACCACCGCACGGCATCTCGAAGTCATCGATCTGCTGCGCGTCCGCGACTTCCCCGCGGAGCGCGGCAGGTCGGGGGCGCTCACCAGCGGACCCGGCTACCACCTGGCGGAGCTCAGCACCAGCGAGGACTTCTGGGACGACGACGGAAGCAGACGCGTCGAAGTGGAGGAGCAGTACGAAGCGGAGTGCGAGGCCCTCGCCGAGCTGCTGAGCCAGCGGTGGGGCGCGGCGCAGATGTTCAACCTCTGGAGCGTGCTGACCCGAGGCATGGAAGGAGAGGAGATAGCCGAGCCGTGGGGAGAGCTGAGCAACAGCGTTCCGTACCTCCACCTCTGGCGGGTGGACCACCACTGGATCGCCGTCGGCGTCTCGCAGTGGGACGCGGAGTTGGAGTTCCAGCTGATGGCGGTGGTGACAGAGGTTGATCCGCCGTGAGGCCGTAGGAGGTGCGGGCAGGGCCGCCGGGTGACGGGTCGGCGGGCCGGTGTGGCGTAACGTCCTGGGGCGTCGCCGTCTCTTGCCGGCGGGTGAGGAGATCGTGATGACGTACGCAGTGGCGGATCTGGGTGGCGGTACGACGGAAGTGTCCGTCGTCGCGGACGGCGTGGTCCAGATGACCGGCTACGCGGGCGGTGGTGAGGCGTCGGTCGCCGAGTTCACCCCCGCACAGGCCCGGGAGCTGGCGGCGGCGCTGGTGCAGGCGGCGAACGAGGCGGAGAACCTGACACCGAGCGAGCCCGTGTCGGTCAAGGCGCAGGACCTGAGGCGGGGCGACGTAAGGGACGGCGACCGGTCGATGACAGTGGACCGGGTCAAGGTGGACGAGGCCATCTCGACGGCGCACGTCACCTGGAAGTCGGACGTGGGCCGTACCTGGACGCAGAGCTATGCCATGGACACGGACATCCGTCTGCGGAGGCGGGGGCCGGAAGCGGCGGGGTGAGGGAAGGGGGGTGTTGGCGCGGGGAGGTTGGGGCTCGGTGTCCTCGGCTCGGTTCTCGTCCCTGGGGGAGCACCGTCGTGCCGGGCCTGTGTGGGGGAGAACGGGGTGGTGCGGTGGTTCAACGGGAGGGAGGTGTACGAGCTCTGCCGGGTGTGCGGGGTCGCGCTGGACTCGCGTGATGCCGAGCCCGACCCCGTGGTGCTCCAGGCGGGCCGGGAGCGCTGGGCCAGGATCTGGGGGCGCATGCCCTAGGCCGGGGGCGAGGTGCTGATACCCCGGGCGGCCGGTGCAAGCGGGTTAGCTGGTGGCGGTGTCCCCGTCTGCTTGCGCCGCTGCTCGGAGGTGGGCGTACTCCTCGGCCATCGTCTGGGCCGTCCAGTGGGCGTTCAGGCCGCTGGGGTTGGGCAGGGCCCAGACGCGGGTGTCGCCGATGGTGCGGGTCTGGGGGCCTATCCGGGCCTTGCGGTCGTCGAAGGCGGTGCGGTAGGCGGTTATGCCGACCACGGCGAGGTAGCGCGGGCGGAGTTGTTCGACCTTGGCGGTGAGGAGGCGGCCGCCCTCGCGGAACTCCTCGGCGCTCAGCTCGTCGGCTCGGGCGGTGGCCCGGGCGACGACGTTGGTGATGCCGAGGTCGTAGGTGAGCAACTCGTTCTGCTCCCAGGGCTTCAGCTGGCGCGGGGTGAAGCCCGACAGGTGCAGGACCGGCCAGAAGCGGTTGCCCGGGCGGGCGAAGTGGTGGCCGGTGGCGCCGGACATCAGGCTCGGGTTGATGCCGCAGAAGAGCACGGACAGACCGCCCGCGGCCACGTCGGGGATGACGGTGTCGCGGGCGGCCTGGAGTTCCTCGGGAGTCATCGGGAGGACCCGTGAGAGGGGGTGGGCGCGGTCAGAGGATCGAGCCGGGGGTGTACGCGGCGGCGGCCGGGTGCTGCTTGGCGATCTCCTCGATACGGGAGACCAGCACGGCGACCTGGTCGCCCGCGGCGCCGGTGAAGGAGAGCTTGTCGGCCATCAGGGCGTCGAGCTGGGCGCGGTCGAGCGGCATGCGGTCGTCGGCGGCCAGCTTGTCGAGGAGCTCGTTGCGCTCGGCGCCCTGCTCGCGCATGGCCAGGGCGGACGCCACGGCGTGCTCCTTGATGACCTCGTGCGCGGCCTCGCGGCCGACCCCGGCGCGTACCGCCGCCATCAGCACCTTGGTGGTGGCGAGGAAGGGCAGGTAGCGGTCCAGCTCGCGGGCCACGACGGCGGGGAAGGCGCCGAACTCGTCGAGCACGGTGAGGAAGGTCTCCAGCAGGCCGTCGAAGGCGAAGAACGCGTCGGGCAGCGCGACCCGGCGGACGACCGAGCAGGAGACGTCGCCCTCGTTCCACTGGTCGCCGGCGAGCTCGCCGGTCATCGAGGCGTAGCCGCGCAGGATGACCATCAGGCCGTTCACGCGCTCGCAGGAGCGGGTGTTCATCTTGTGCGGCATCGCGGACGAGCCGACCTGGCCGGGCTTGAAGCCCTCGGTGACCAGCTCGTGCCCGGCCATCAGCCGGATCGTCTTGGCGACCGAGGAGGGCGCGGCGGCGAGCTGCACCAGGGCGGTGACGACGTCGTAGTCGAGCGAGCGCGGGTAGACCTGACCGACGGAGGTGAAGGCGTGGGCGAAACCGAGGTGCCCGGCGATGCGCTGTTCGAGCTCGGCGAGCTTCGAGGCGTCGCCGCCGAGCAGGTCGAGCATGTCCTGGGCGGTGCCGACCGGGCCCTTGATGCCGCGCAGCGGGTAGCGCGCGAGCAGCTCCTCCAGACGGCCGTAGGCGACGAGCAGCTCGTCGGCGGCGGTGGCGAAGCGCTTGCCCAGGGTGGTGGCCTGCGCGGCGACGTTGTGCGAGCGGCCCGCCATGACCAGCTCGGCGTACTCGCCGGAGAGCTTGCCGAGGCGGGCCAGGACCGCCACGGTCCGGTCGCGCATCAGCTCCAGGGAGAGCCGGATCTGGAGCTGCTCGACGTTCTCGGTCAGGTCGCGGGACGTCATGCCCTTGTGGACCTGCTCGTGTCCGGCGAGGGCGTTGAACTCCTCGATCCGGGCCTTCACGTCGTGGCGCGTGACCTTCTCGCGCTCGGCGATCGACGCGAGGTCGACCTGGTCGAGTACGCGCTCGTAGTCGGCGAGGGCGGCGTCCGGCACCTCGATCCCGAGGTCCTTCTGCGCGCGCAGCACGGCGAGCCAGAGCTGACGCTCCAGCTTCACCTTCTGCTCGGGGGACCAGAGGACGGCCAGCTCCGTGGAGGCGTAGCGGCCGGCCAGGACATTGGGGATGCGAGGCTTCGCAGACACAGCAGTCACGTGTCCAGATTCTACTGGCGATTTCTGCAGGCCAGCGCCCCGGTCCGGTTTGTGGCTTGCTACGAGAGCGCGGTCACGTCGCCGGACGCCGTGCCCGGTACCCCGTTCGCCGGTGGGGTCGGGGCGTACGGCAGGAGCTCCGGGCGCTTCGCCGGGCGGCCGTCGCCCGAGGACCGGCCGGTCAGGCGGCGCGCGATCCACGGGGCCAGGTGCTGCCGGGCGAACCGCGCGTCGGCCACGCGGCGCGTCGCCCAGCGCGGGCGCGGCCCGTGCGGCAGCGGGGCGAGCCAGTCGTCCTCGGCCGGGAGCCCGAGCTTCTGCCAGACCGCCTCGGCCACCCGGCGGTGCCCCTCGCCGGTCAGATGGAGCCGGTCGACGTCCCACAGGCGCGGATCGCCGAGCACGGCCGCGCCGTACAGGTCGACGACCAGGGCGTCGTGCTTGGCGGCCAGGTCCTCGATGTGGGCGAAGAGCTCTTCCATACGCGGGCGGAAGCGTTCCATCACCGGGCCGTTGCGGCCGGGGCTGCGCATCAGGACGAGTTGGCCGCAGGACGGCGCCAGCTTCTCGACGGCCTCGGTGAGGAGCCCGCGTACCCGGCCCATGTCGCACTTGGGACGCAGGGTGTCGTTGAGGCCGCCGACCAGGGTCACCACATCGGCGCGCATCGCGGCGGCGGGTTCGACCTGTTCGTCGACGATCTGGCCGATGAGCTTTCCGCGTACGGCGAGATTGGCGTAACGGAAGCCGGGCGTCCGGGCGGCGAGCCGGGCCGCGAGCAGATCCGCCCAGCCGCGGTAGGAGCCGTCGGGCAGGAGGTCGGACATGCCCTCGGTAAAGGAATCGCCGACTGCGACAAAGCTTGTGTAGCTGGCATTCATCTCCATGGCGGAGCGATCGTACCGCGCGGTAGTGTCACGCGGTCCGGGTGGTGACGGCGAGGGGGAAGCGGATGAGCGAGGCGCTGGAACAGGCGCTGGCGGAGGCGTTGGCGGTGCTGGTCACCGCGGTGGACACCTGCGAGGACGATGTGCTCGACCCCGACACCGCGGTGAAGTGGCTGGAGGGCAGCGCGTACGTCCTGGACCGGCTCGCCCCCGCGGACCGGCGGCGGCTCGCCGCGCTGTTCCGGGCGGCCGCGCTGCGCGAACCTGCCGGGCCCTGGCGCGACGACCTGCTCAAGGTCGGGGACGGCTTCGGGCTCGACGAGGACCAGCACGAGCGCTACTGCGACGCGATGGAGACGCATGTGCGGCGGTTCGCCGAGACCGTGCGCGCCGCCGACCCCGCGACCGAGGTGCCCGCCTGCCCGGGCTGGACCTTCGCCGACCTCACCCGCCACCACGGCACCACGCACCGCTGGATCGCCCATCTCGTACGCCACCGGGTCACCGAGCGCGTCTGGTCGAGGGACGTGCCGCTGGAGCTGCCGGACGAGGAGAAGGACTACCCGGACTGGCTGGCGGCCGCGGCCGAGCAGTCGCTGCGGGTGCTGCGTTCGGCCGACCCCGAGACCCCGATGTGGTCGCATGGCGCCGACCAGCACGTCCGGTTCTTCGCCCGGCGGCTGCTGTTCGAAGCCGTGGTGCATCTCGCGGACGCCGAGCTGGCGCTGGGGCGTACGCCACGCGTCGAGGCGTGTACGGCGGCCGACGGCATCGAGGAGTTCCTGGAGAACCTGCCGTACTTCGGGCGGCTCGCGGAATCAGGCGCCGCGCTCGGCCGGGACGGCGCGTCCCTGCGGCTGCGCGCCACCGACACGGGTGCCGCCTGGACGGTGGTCCTTGGCGGCGCGAACGGCTTCCGGTGGGAGAACGCCGCGGGCGGCGCGAGCGGCTCCGCCGCCCCCGAGGCCGACGCCACTGTCACCGTCGAGGGCCCGGCGGGCGAACTGCTGCTGCTCGTGTACGGGCGGCGGGCGCCCGGCGAGGAGGAGTTCACGGTCGCGGGCGAGCGCGAGGTGCTCGACGCGTGGCTGGCCGCGACGGCGCTCTGACCGGCTGCCCGTAGTCGCTTGCCCGACGCCGCCGCCGGCTTCGGGCGGTCGCGGTTCCGTCACCTGCCCTGGGCGAACCCGGCCCGGCTCAGTCCAACCCGGCCGACCTCAACCGAACTCAGCCGATCCCCGCCGCGCGGGCCCTGTCGGCGCGGGGTGTTCCGCGGTATGCCAGGAACACCTCAAGTTCCCGCACCTCAACGCCCCCTGTCCCCAGACCACTTGACCCCGCATTGACCACGCACGAGAGAGCGAGCGTTCCATGTTCACCAAAGCCTTCTGGAAGGCCACTGCCGAGCGGGCCGTCCGTACCTTCGCCCAGTCGCTCGCGGCGGTCCTGACGGCCGGGGCGACCAACCTGTTCGACGTGGACTGGAAGGCGGCGCTCGCCACCGCGGGCCTGGCGACGCTGCTCTCCGTGCTGATGGCCATCGGCTCGTCGGGCCTGGGACGGCCGGGGCCGGGCCTCACCGAGACCACGGCACCCGACGCCCCCGCCAAGCCGGCCACCACCACGGGAACCGAAAGCGCCGCCAAGCCCGTTGTATAGGCGGCGCCCCGCCGCCCCCCGGGCGCGCCCGCCTTACGCGGTGCCCGATCGGCCGACCAACTCCTACGCCGTGTCCGGTCGGCCGACCAACTCGCGCAGCACGTCCTCCATCGTGACCAGGCCCGACAGTCGTCCGTCCTCGCCGAGCACCGCCGCGAGGTGCGTACGGCTGCGGCGCATGGCGGTCAGTACGTCGTCGAGCGGCGTCGAGGTGCGGACCCGGGCGATCGGCCGCAGCGCCGTCACCGGGAACGGCACATCGCGCGGCATCGCGTCGAGCGCGTCCTTGACGTGCAGATAGCCGAGGATGCGGTTGCCCGCGTCCACGACCGGGAAGCGGGAGAAGCCCGACAGGGCGGCGAGCCGCTCCAGCTCCTCCGGAGTCGTGCCGACCGGCGTGTGCACGACCTTCTCCAGCGGGACCACCACGTCCCGGACGGGGCGCCGCCCCAGCTCCAGGGCGTCGTGCAGTCGCTCGGCGGCCCGGTCGTCGAGCAGCCCGGCGTCGCCCGCGTCCCGGACCATCCGGGCCAGCTCGTCGTCCGAGAACGTCGCCGCGACCTCGTCCTTCGTCTCCACCCGCAACAGCTTGAGCAGGGCGTTGGCGAAGGCGTTGATCGCGAAGATCACCGGGCGCAGCGCCCGGGCGAGCGTCACCAGCGGCGGGCCGAGCAGCAGCGCGGTCCTGGCAGGCTCGGCCAGCGCGATGTTCTTCGGCACCATCTCGCCGAGCAGCATGTGGAAATAGGTGGCGAGCGCCAGGGCGATGAAGAAGGAGATCGGGCGCGCCGCGCCGTCGGGCACGCCGACCAGGTGGAACACCGGCTCCAGGAGATGCTCGATGGCGGGCTCGGCGACCACACCGAGCACCAGGGTGCACAGCGTGATGCCCAGCTGGGCCGCCGCCATCAGCGCGGAGACGTGCTCCAGACCCCAGATCACGCTGCGTGCACGGCGGTTGCCCCGCTCGGCGAGCGGTTCGATCTGGCTGCGGCGCACCGAGATCAGCGCGAACTCGGCGCCGACGAAGAAGGCGTTGACGACCAGCGTCGCCAGACCGATCAGCAACTGGATGACGGTCATCGGCCGGTCCCCTCGTCATTGGCGGAACGAGAACCGGAACCGGAACCCGAACCGGAACCGGAACCGTCGTCAACGGCGGAACCGTCGGCATCAACAGCACCACCAGCCCCATTGGCACCAGCAGCCCCATCGCCCCGGCCCTCGCGCCGCGCCCCCCTGCCGCGCCGCGCCCCCCGGTGCTCCCTGCGCCGTCGGGAGCCGTGCTCCTCGTCCTCGTCGTCCCCGTCGCCCGGCAGCGGCGCGTGCAGCAGGACGCGGGCGGCGCGGCGGCCGGACGCGTCGACGACGTCGAGCCGCCAGCCGCCCAGCTCCACGCTGTCGCCGAGGGCCGGGATCCGGCCGAGCCCGGTGGCGACCAGGCCCGCCAGCGTCTCGTACGGGCCCTCCGGGACGCGCAGCCCGATGGCCTCCAGCTGGTCGGTGCGGGCGGCGCCGTCGGCCGAGTAGAGCGCGCGCCCGTCGGCGTCCTCGCCGGCCCGGGCCAGGTCGGACGTCTCGTGCGGATCGTGCTCGTCCCGCACCTCGCCGACGACCTCCTCGACGATGTCCTCCAGGGTGACGACCCCGGCCGTACCGCCGTACTCGTCGATGACCACGGCCATCGTCCGCCGTCCGTACAGCTGGTCCAGGAGCCGGTCCACGGTCAGCGTCTCCGGTACGAGCAGCGGCTCGCGCAGCAGCTCGGTGACCGGATGGCGGGGCCGCTGCTCGGCGGGGATGGCGAGGACGTCCTTGATGTGGGCGATCCCGACGACGGTGTCCAGGCTGCCCCGGTAGACGGGGAAGCGGGACAGGCCCGTCGCGCGCGTGGCGTTCGCGACGTCCTCGGCGGTGGCGTGCACCTCCAGCGCGGTGACCTGCACGCGGGGCGTCATCACGTTCTCGGCGTCGAGCTCCGCCAGGTTGAGCGTACGGACGAAGAGCTCGGCGGTGTCCGCTTCGAGGGCGCCCTCCTTGGCGGAGTGGCGGGCCAGCGCGACCAGCTCCTGGGGAGTGCGGGCGGAGGCCAGCTCCTCGGCGGGCTCCAGGCCCAGGCGGCGCAGCATGCGGTTGGCGGTGTTGTTGAGGTGGCTGATGAAGGGGCGGAAGGCCGCGCTGAAGGCGCGCTGCGGCGTGGCGACGACCTTCGCGACCGCCAATGGCGAGGAGATGGCCCAGTTCTTGGGGACGAGTTCGCCGACAACCATCAGGAAGACGGTCGACAGGGCGGTCCCGAGGACCAGCGCCGCCGAGTGGGAGGCGCCCTCGGGCAGGCCGAGGGAGCCGAGCGGGCCGCTGATCAGCTTGGCGATCGAGGGCTCGGCGAGCATGCCGATCACCAGATTGGTGACGGTGATGCCGAGCTGTGCGCCGGAGAGCTGGAAGGTGAGGCTGCGGACGGCCTTGAGGGCGCTGCTCGCGCCGCGCTCGGCGTTCTCGACGGCCCGCTCCAGGTCGCCGCGCTCCACGGTGGTGAGGGAGAATTCGGCCGCCACGAAGGCCCCGCAGGCCAGCGACAGCAGCACGGCCACCACGAGCAGAAGCACTTCGGTCATCGGTTCACCTCCGTCCCATGATCGGGCAGGGCCAGGAGGATCGCGCGATGTCGTGTACCGGTACGGGGACGGGTACTGGGAGGCTCGCCCATGGGCGGACGCTCACACCTTTCAGTCGTGGGTAGGTGCACCCATGGTAAAGCATTGGCAAAATGGCGGTGAGGGTAGGTCCTGGGGACCAGGAAAACCCCAGGTCAACGCACTGATACGAAGCTGCGTACCCGGAACGACGCCCGCGCCCCCTACTCGTGCGCGATCGCCGCCAGCACGTTCATCCGCGACGCGCGCAGCGCCGGGAGCAGTGCCGCCACCAGGCCCACGGCCGCCGCGCCCACCGCCACCGCGATCACCGTGGACCAGGGCACGGCGAACGCCTTGAGGCCCTGGAGCGCGAGCACCTGCTGGATGCCCACGCCCCACACCATGCCGAGCACCAGCCCCAGGAGCGCCCCGAACACCGCGATCACCACCGACTCCAGCCGGATCATGCGCCGCAGCTGGACCCGCGAGAGCCCGATGGCGCGCAGCAGCCCGATCTCGCGGGTGCGCTCCACCACCGACAGGGCCAGGGTGTTGACCACGCCGAGCACCGCGATGACGATCGCCAGGCCGAGCAGCGCGTACACCAGGTAGAGCATCACGGCGATCTGGTCGCGGATCAGCTTCTTGTAGTCCGCCTGGTTCCGCACTTGCACCTGCGGATAGGGATCCAGGGCCTTCTCCAGCGAGGCCCGCAGCTCGTCCGCACTGGTGCCGCCGCCCGCGTTCACGTACACCGCCGCGTCCTGGCCGCCCGGAAGGTAGCGCTCCACGGTGGCCAGGCCCATGAACACCCCGCCCTCCACGCCGAAGCCGCCCGAGGTGTCCATGTCGGTCAGGGCGGCCACCCGCAGCCGCGCCCTGCCGCCGGTGGAGAAGGTGACGGGGAGGGTGTCGCCGAGGCGGACGCGGTGGTCGCGCGCGTAGTCGCGGTCCATCGCCAGGTTGCCAGGGGCGAGCGCCTCGGCCGAACCGCCCGCCGCGTAGGTGATGTGGGCGACGTCGTCGAGCTGCGGGTCGTAACCGGACGCGGTCGTCTGGGGCGTCCTGCCGTCGGGCAGCGTCAGCCGCAGCGGCGCGAACCGCTGGCGGACGACGGTCTCCGTGCCCTTCACCGCGCGCACCTTGTCGGTGATCTCCTGCGGGAACGGCTGGAAGTTGCCGTTCTGTACGACGAAGTCGGCGCCCAGCGTCTTGTCGATCTGCTGGTCGAACGACTTGGTCATGGAGGCGCTGGCCACCGACAGCCCGGCCACCAGGGCGATGCCCACCATCAGGGCGGACGCGGTCGCGCCCGTGCGGCGCGGGTTGCGCAGCGCGTTGCGCTGGCTCATCCGGCCCACCGGACCGTACAGGCGCGGGAAGGCGGCGCCGAGCACCCGGATCACCGGCCGGACGAGCAGCGGCCCGGCCACCACGGTCGCGATCAGCGTGAGCACCACGCCGAGTCCGAGCAGCGAGGACGAGGTCGCGGTCTTCGTGGATGTGGCGCACCCCGTGAGCGCCGCCGCTCCCGCGACCGTCAGGACCGTGCCCACCACGGCCCGTACCTTCAACGGCCGTCCGATGCCGGAGACTTCGGCGTCCGCGAGCGCCGCCATCGGGGAGACCCTGGCGGCCCGGCGCGCGGGCAGATACGCGGCCACGAACGTCACGCCGACGCCCACCGCGTACGCCGCCACCGGCGTCCCCCAGCCGATCACCATCTCGGCGGTGCTGAGCTTCATCCCGAACGTGCCCATCAGCGCCATCAGTCCGGCGGCCAGCCCGATCCCGGCGCCGAGGCCGAGCGTGGAGCCGACCAGGCCGAGCAGCAGCGCTTCGAGCAGCACCGACCGGCGCACCTGCCGCCGGTCCGCGCCGAGCGCCCGCAACAGGCCCAGCTCGCGGGTGCGTTGGGCGATCAGCATCGAGAAGGTGTTGACGATCAGGAAGATGCCCACGAGCGTCGCCACACCGGCGAAGCCCAGCATCACGTACTTGATGACGTCGAGGAACCCGCCCAGCTCGTCGGCGGCCGACTTGGCCTGCTGGGCGGCCGTCTTGATCTCGTAGGAGCCGCCGACGGCCGCCGTGACGCGCTGCTTGAGCTCCTCGTCCGACACCCCGGCGGCCGCGTCCACCGAGATGGCGGTGGCCACGTCCGGCTTGCCCAGGAGCCGGGTCTGCGCGGTCGGGGTGTCCAGGAACACCAGCGCCGCACCGGGGTTGGTGGTGGTGAAGGTGGCGATGCCGACGACCTCGACCTTGAAGGAGCCGGGCTGGGCCAGGACGGTGAGCGGGTCCCCGATGCGGACGTGCTTCTTGTCGGCGGTGTCCTTGTCGAGCAGCGCCTCGCCGGGGCCGTGCGGCGCGTGGCCGCTGGCCAGCTTCACCGGACTGCGTTCGGTGACGTACCAGTTGGTGGCGATGGTCGGGGCGCCGGTGGTCGGTCCGACCGAGTCGTTGGAGCGGTCGACGACGGTGATGTTCTCGACGGCCACGTCGACGTGCGTGGCGGCCACGCCGTCGACGCCCGCGATCCGGGCCGTGAGCGAGGCCGGGACCGTCCGGGTCACCCCGGACGACACCCGCTCGTCGAGCCCCTTGGTCGGGTTGACCGTCACGTCCGCCGACGTCGAGGCGAAGAGCCGGTCGAAGGTACGGGCCACGGTGTCCGAGAAGATCAGCGAACCGGCGACGAACGCCACCGAGAGGATCACCGCGAGCGCGGACAGCAGCAGCCGTCCCTTGTGGGCGAGGAAGCTGCGCAGGGTCGCCTTCAGCACGGCCGCTCAGCCCTTGCGCAGCGGGTCGTAGTCGGGGGCGCCGTCTTCGGCGGTGGCCGCGTCCGTGCCCGGCCCGCCGGAGAACAGCCGCAGCCGGTCCAGGACCGCCTCCGCCGTCGGGCGGGGCATCTCGTCGACGATCCGCCCGTCGGCCAGGAACAGCACCAGGTCGGCCCGGCCCGCCGCGACCGGGTCGTGGGTGACCATGACCACCGTCTGCCCCAGCCGGTCCACGGCCTCCCGCAGGAACGTGAGGACCTCGGCCCCGGCCCGCGAGTCGAGGTTGCCGGTCGGCTCGTCCGCGAAGATCAGCTCCGGGCGGGACGCCAGCGCCCGCGCGCACGCCACCCGCTGCTGCTGGCCGCCGGAGAGCTGGGCGGGCCGGTGCCCCAGGCGGTCGCGCAGCCCGAGCGTGTCGATGACCTGTTCCAGCCACTCCCGGTCGGGTTTGCGCCCGGCGATGTCCATCGGCAGCGTGATGTTCTCGGCGGCGGTGAGCGTCGGCAGCAGGTTGAACGCCTGGAACATAAAGCCGATCCGGTCCCGCCGCAGCCGGGTCAGCTCGCGCTCCTTGAGCCCGGTGATCTCGGTGCCGCCGAGCCAGACCTGGCCCGCCGAGACCGAGTCGAGCCCGGCCAGGCAGTGCATCAGGGTGGACTTGCCCGAGCCCGACGGGCCCATGACCGCGGTGAACCGGCCGCGCGCGATGTCCACGTCGACCGAGTCGAGCGCCAGGACGGCCGTCTCGCCCGTGCCGTACGCCTTGGTCAGCGCCCGGGCCCGCGCGGCGACCCCTTCTGTTTCCGCTGTGGCCGCTGCGGGTGTGGACAAGGCCGCCTCCCGGGTCGTTGCGTCATGGCTGGACCGACTCCCGTACGGCATAAGAGAGTAGAGGCGCGGACCGGCCCCGGCCATCCGGCGGAAGCAGGAGATCCCGGGAAGGGGATCAGGCGGCATCCGGGCGGCGGGCCGTGCCGAGCACATGGGGCGACGCCGGGTGCCTCGGCCCCTTCTCGGGCACCCGCAGGCGGCGGAACGCGACCAGGTCGAAGCCCGCCGCCTCCATCGCCGCCAGCGGGTCGCGCGAGGTGTGGCAGCCGCCGAGGAGCAGCGGCCACAGGGTCCGGTCGGCCGCGCGCTGGACGGCCGCGAGGGCCCGGCCCTCGGCCCGTACGTGCTCGTAGAACCGCAGCTCGCCGCCGGGGCGCAGGACCCGGCGGATCTCGGCCAGCGAGCGGTCCACATCGCGTACGGAACACAGCACCAGGCAGACCACGGCGGCGTCGAACGCCTCGCTCTTGACCGGCAGCGCCTCGGCCGCGCCCGGCACCACGTCGACCGGCACCTCCGCGCGCAGCGCCGCCCGGACGGCCAGCGTGCGCAGCCCGCGCTCGGGTTCGATGGCGACCACTTCGGAGACGCCGCCCGGATAGTGCGGGAAGTTCAGGCCGTTGCCCGCGCCGATCTCGATGACCCGGCCGGAGAGCCCGGCCAGCAGCTCGCGGCGGTGCGCGGTGACGCCCGCCTTCCGGTCGGTCGTCTCGCTGAACCGGCCGTAGAAGCGGGCGAACAGGGGGTGGTGCACGGCGTCCGGGGCGATCTTGGCGCGCTTCTCCATGGGGGAACCCTCCAACGACGGGCGGGAGAACGGGCGGGGCGGACACAGTGATTGTCCCCGCCCCGGCCCCGCGTCACCCGTACGCGGCCCCGTCCCCTCGCATCGGAGGGACGGCCGTCAGCCGCTCACGAAGCAGAACTCGTTCCCCTCCGGGTCCCGCATCACCTGGAACGCGCCCTGCGCGTCCGTGACGACCGCGCCCACCGACCGCGCGCCCAGACGCACCGCGGCGGCCCGGGCCCGGGCGACGTCCTCCACCACGAGGTCGAGGTGGAGCCGGTTCTTGCCCGCTTTCTCCTCCGGCACCCGCTGGAAGGCGAGCCGCACGGTGCCGGGTGCGTCGAGGTACGCCCAGCCCGCGTCGCGGACCACCGGGGCGCCGCCGAGCAGCGCCGCCCAGAACCGCGCCAGGCGGTCCGGGGCGGCGCAGTCGACGACGATCTGGCGCAGCCGTGCCCGTAGGACCGCCATCACAGGCTCCAGTCGCCGCCGAGCTCCGGACCGAGCCAACCCTTCGCCGCCGCACGGAAGTCGGCGCCCGAGAGCTGCCCGGCCCCCTCCGGCACCAGGCCGACCAGCGGGGAGCCCGAGGACTCCGGCAGGTCCGCCAGGTTGCAGCGGGACGCCAGGTCCGGCTCGGCCGGCCAGCTGCCCACGACCACGCCCGCGCACGCGATGCCCCGGGCCCGCAGCGCCTCGCCGGTCAGCGCCGCCATGTTCAGCGTGCCGAGCCCGGCCGGGGTGACGACCAGGACGGGCGCGCCGAGCAGCCGGGCCACGTCGGCGAGCGTGCCGCCCTCGTCGTCGAGGCGGACCAGGAGCCCGCCCGCGCCCTCCACGAGGACCAGGTCGTGCTCGGCGGCCAGCTTCTCGGCCGCCTCGGCGACCTCCTCGGGGCGCACGGCCGTCATCCCGGCCCGCCGGGCGGCCGTGTTGGGGGCCAACGGCTCGGGGAAGCGGGCGAGTTCGGCGCCGGTGATGTCGTCGCCCGCCAGGCGCAGCACCTCCGCCACGTCGCCGTGCTCGCCGGGGGCGACCCCGGTCTGGGCCGGCTTGAGGACGGCGACCGAGCGTCCGGCGGCGCGCGCGAGGGCGGCGACGGCCGCCGTGACGACCGTCTTGCCGATCTCCGTCCCCGTACCGCTCACTACCAGTACCGTCATCTCAGCCCTCCCGAGCAGCGGCGGCCACGGCACGGCAGATGCGCGCCAGGTCCTCGTCGTTCGTCACATACGGCGGCATCGTGTAGACGAGGTCGCGGAACGGGCGCAGCCACACGCCCTCGCGGACCGCCGCCCGGGTCGCCGCCGCCATGTCGACGTCGTGGTCGAGCTGGACGACGCCGATGGCGCCGAGGACGCGGACGTCCTTGACCCCGGGCGTCCCCACGAGTTCGCCCAGACCGTCGCGCATCCCCGTCTCCAGGCGCTTGATCCCGCCCTGCCAGTCCTGGGACAGCAGCAGGTCGATCGAGGCGCAGGCGACGGACGCGGCCAGCGGATTGCCCATGTACGTCGGGCCGTGCGCCAGGACCGGGACCTCGCCCGAGGAGATGCCCTCGGCCACCTCGGTAGTGCACAGCGTCGCCGCCATCGAGAGGTAGCCGCCGGTCAGCGCCTTGCCCACGCACAGCACGTCGGGCGAGACGCCGGCGTGCTCGGAGGCGAAGAGCGTGCCGGTGCGGCCGAAGCCGGTGGCGATCTCGTCGAACACGAGCAGCACGCCGTGCTCGTCGCACGCCTCGCGCAGCACCCGCAGATAGCCGGGGGAGTGGAACCGCATCCCGCCCGCGTTCTGCACCACCGGCTCGACGATCACCGCCGCCACCTCGTCGGCGTGGCGGGCGATCACCTCCCGCAGATGGCGTACGTAGGCCTCGTCCGGCTCCGCGTCGTACCCCGTGGGGGGCGCGTCCGCGAAGACCTGCTCCGGCAGCCGGCCCGACCACAGCGAGTGCATACCGCCGTCCGGGTCGCACACCGACATCGGCTGCCAGGTGTCGCCGTGGTAGCCGCCGCGCCAGGTCAGCAGCCGCTGCTTGCGCGGCTGCCCGACCGACTTCCAGTACTGCAGGCACATCTTGATGGCGACCTCGACCGACACCGAGCCGGAGTCGCTGAGGAAGACGTGCTGGAGCGGCTCGGGGGTGATCTCCACGAGCTTGGCGCTCAGGCGCACGGCGGGCTCGTGGGTGAGCCCGCCGAACATCACATGGCTCATCCGGTCCAGCTGGCCGCGCACGGCCTCGTCCAGGACCGGGTGGCGGTAGCCGTGCAGCGCCGCCCACCAGGACGCCATGCCGTCGACCAGCTCGCGCTGCCCGTGGGCCTCCTCGGCGAGCCGCAGCCGGACCCCGGACGCGGACTCCACGACCAGCGGCTCCTGACGGCCCGGCATCGGGCCGTAGGGGTGCCAGACGTGCTGCCGGTCCAGGGCCCGCAGCTCGGCGACGTCGTAACCGGGCGTCGTATCAGGCATTGGGGGCCAGATCCGTGCCCGCGCCGCGGCGGCGCACCGCCACCAGGTCCGTGCGCGCCTCGGAGACCTCGGCCGCGGCGGCCGGCACGCTCTCGGAGCCGCACGGGCCGCAGCCGCCGCCCTCGTGTGAGCCGCAGCCGCTCTGGGCGTGCGAGCCGCAGCCCGCGCCGGCCAGCGCGTCGGCGCGGTGCTGGGGCAGCGTGGTGGTGCCCGCGCCCTCCACCTCGAAGCCGGCGTCCGCGATCATCTCCAGGTCGGCCTTGCCCTCCTGGCCCTCACTGGTGAGGTAGTCGCCGAGGAAGATCGAGTTGACCAGGTGCAGGGCGAGCGGCTGCATCGAGCGCAGATGCACCTCGCGGCCGCCCGCGAGCCGCACCTCGACGTCCGGGCAGACGAACCTGACCATCGCCAGGATGCGCAGACAGCGCTGCGGGGTGAGGTTCCACTCCTTGGCGAGCGGGGTGCCCTCGAACGGGATGAGGAAGTTGACCGGCACCGAGTCCGGGTCGAGCTCGCGCAGCGCGTAGACGACGTCGACGAGGTCCTCGTTGCTCTCGCCCATGCCCGCGATCAGCCCGGAGCAGGCCGAGAGCCCGGCGGAGTGCGCCTTCTGCACGGTGTCGACGCGGTCGGCGTAGGTGTGCGTGGTCGTGATGTCCCCGTACGTCCCCTCGGACGTGTTGAGGTTGTGGTTGTACGCGTCGGCGCCCGCCGCGCGCAGCCGCTCGGCCTGGCCGTCCGAGAGCAGCCCCAGGCAGGCGCACACCTCGACGCCCTCGTTCTGCTCCTTGATCGCCTCGATCGTCTGCGAGACGCGGTCCACGTCGCGGTCGGTCGGGCCGCGGCCGCTGGCCACCAGGCAGACGCGCTTGGCGCCGCCCGCGACGCCCGCGGCGGCCGCCTTGGACGCCTCGTCGGGCTTCAGCCAGGTGTACTTGAGGATCTCGGCCTTGGAGCCGAGCCGCTGCGAGCAGTACGAGCAGTCCTCGGGGCACAGCCCGGACTTCAGGTTCACCAGGTAGTTCAGCTTCACCCGGCGCCCGAACCACTGACGGCGCACCTTGCCGGCCGCGGCCACCACGTCGAGCAGTTCCTCGTCGGAGGTCGCCAGTACGGCGAGCGCCTCTTCACGGCTCGGCAGCTCGCGCCGCAGCCCCTTGTCCACCAGCGTGTTCAGCAGGTCCATGGCGCCGATCCTTGCCCAAGACCCCGCTTCCAGCCAAGGAGGGATCGTACAACTGCGCTCCCGGAAGGTGTGTGTATTGCCACACCCTGACCTCGCCCGTCCAGGAATAGGGTCTGTCCGCTGCCTACAAAAGGGATCTTCACCATGCCCCGAGCGCCATTCGACTGGATCGACGGAGCGACCGAGCGGCGCGAGCGCGCCGGTCTCGTACGGGTGCTGCGGCCGCGCGCCGCCGACCAGGACCTCCTGGACCTGGCGAGCAACGACTACCTGGGCCTCACCCGGCACCCGGCGGTCACCCGGGGCGCCGCCGACGCGGCGCTGCGCTGGGGCGCCGGATCCACCGGATCGCGCCTGGTCACCGGCACCACCGCGCTCCACGCCGAGCTGGAGGAGGCGCTGGCCCGGTTCTGCGGGTTCGAGGCGGCGCTGGTCTTCTCCTCCGGGTACGCGGCCAACCTCGCAGCCCTGACCGCCCTCGGCGAGCGGGACGCGCTGATCGTCTCCGACGCGGGCAACCACGCCTCGATCGTCGACGGGTGCCGCCTCTCGCGCGCGCAGACCGAGGTGGTCCCGCACGCCGACCCGGAGGCTGTACGCAAGGCGCTGGACGCCCACGGCGGGCCCGCGCTGGCGGTGAGCGACTCGGTCTTCTCGGTGGACGGCGACGCCGCCCCGCTGCCGGAACTCGCCGCCGCCTGCCGGGAGTTCGGGGCGGCGCTGGTGGTGGACGACGCCCACGGCCTCGGCGTGCTGGGCGAGGGCGGCCGGGGCGGGCTGCACGCCGCCGGCCTCGCGGGCGCGGACGACGTGGTGGCCACCCTCACCCTGTCGAAGTCGCTGGGCAGCCAGGGTGGCGCGGTCCTGGGCCCGGCCCGGGTCATTCAGCACCTGGTCAACGCCGCCCGTACGTTCATCTTCGACACCGGCCTCGCACCCGCGGCGGTGGGCGGCGCGCTGGCGGCGCTGCGGCTGATCGAGGCCGAGCCGGAGCGGGCGGGCCGGGCCCGGGCCGTGGCGGCCGAGCTGCACGGACGGCTGACGGCGGCGGGCCTTCAGGCGGCGCGCCCGGACGCGGCCGTGGTGTCGGTGCGGGCGCCCTCGCCGGAGCAGGCGGTGGTCTGGGCGGCCGACTGCCGGGGCGCGGGTCTCGCGGTGGGGTGCTTCCGGCCGCCGTCGGTGCCGGACGGCATCTCCCGGCTGCGGCTGACCGCCCGGGCGGACCTGACGGAGGATCAGATCCAGTGGGCGGTGGACACGATCCTGCGGACCGCGCCCACCGCCTAGTCCCCCGTTCGCAATGCTCAACTCCTGCTGTCGGGCGCCTCGTCGAGCTCGACCGGCAGGCCGGAAAGGAAGCTGCGCCAGGCCCGTGCTCCGAAGAGCAGCGCGGGTCCGGCGGTCCGCTTGGAATCACGGACGGCGAGCAGTCCGGCGTCGAGGAATGCGGTCTCGACGCAATTGTTCATTCCTGTACTACGGCTGCTGCGCCGCCACTGCGCACCGTTCAGTGAAGTGCTGGAAGGTACATGCGCGGGGGGTGCGGGCATCATGCCTCCCTTACACGCCGTGAGTCATCCCGGCGATGAGATTCAATGATTCCTTGAACGAGAGGGCCTGCGCCTCGGCCATGTGGAACGCGGCGCTGTACGCCTCAAGGTCTTCTCTCCGTTCGAGATAGAGGCTACTCGTCAAGTGGTCGATAACCACAACGTCCAGATCGGAAATGTGCGGAAAGGAGAAGATAATGAAAGGCCCGGTGAGACCGATATGGCCACCGCAGCTGAAAGGCAGCACCCGCAGCCGGACGTGCGGCAGCTGGGCCGCCGCCAGGAGATGGTCCAACTGCCGCCGCATCGCGGCCGCCCCGCCCACCTCGCGGTGCAGTGCCGCCTCGTCGACCACCGCGCTCAGCTCCAGCGGCGGATCGGCCCGCAGCACCGCCTGGCGCGCCAGGCGCACCTCCACCAGGGAGTCCACCCGCGCCGCGTCGAGCCCGCCCAGCGCCGCCCGGGTCACCGCGCGGGCGTACTCGGGCGTCTGGAGCAGCCCCGGTACCACGGACGTCTCCAGGGTGCGCGCCGCCGACGCCTGTGACTCCAGGCTGATGAAGTCCCGGTACTGCGGCGGCAGCAGCCCGCGGTAGGCCTGCCACCACTGGCCGCCGCGCCCGTCCGCCGCCCCCGCGAGCGCTTCGAGCAGCGCCCGCAGCCCCGGGTCGTCCACGCCGTACACCTCGAGGAGCCGGGCCACGTCGGCGGGCTTCACGCCGCTGCGGCCGGTCTCGATCCGGCTCACCTTGGACTGGTGCCAGCCCAGGTGTCCGGCGACCTCGCCGCTCGTGAGGGCGGCCGCGCAGCGCAGCCGGCGCAGTTCCTCGCCGAGTTTGCGGCGGCGTACCGCGGGCCCGTGCCACATGTCGGTCTCCTTCCACCCGGCCGGGATTCGGGCGATGGGCAAGTGTGGCGCCCAAATACGGTCCTTCGTCGCAGAGTTCACCGCTTTGAGCGACAGATATATGCACATCTTGGTGGATCGGCGCATCCGACGGCACGATGAGTGGCACTCTGGCGCGAAGCACAAGTCCGGGCCGTCCTCGCGTTTGTCCGCGCGCTACGCGTCCAGCAGGCCGACCCGGGTGGGAAAGGGACAGCGTCGCCATGGCAGACCACCAAGAATCCACCGTCACTCTGCCGAGCGATCCCGCCTCGGTCTCCGCCGCCCGCAGACACGTCGTCGGCGTACTCACCGAGTGGGGTCTTCCGACGGACGCCGACTCCGCCGATACGATCCGCCTGATCGTCTCCGAACTCGCGACCAACGCCGTGCAGCACACCTTCGGCCAGTCGCCCACCTTCACCGTGGACATGCGCCTGGAGCGCGACGAGCAGCTCCACATCGGCGTCACCGACAGCCATCCCCGCTGGCCGAAACGTCTTCCCGCCGCCGTCCAGCAGGACAACGGGCGCGGCATGGTGATCATCCGCTGGCTGGCCGCCGAGTGCGGGGGGCGGCTGTCGGTCACCCCGACGCCGGACGGCGGCAAGACGGTCTGGATCGCGCTGCCGTGGACGGCACCGGTCCAGAGCTGAGCACGCGCCCCTCGTGGGGCGCCGGTGACGCGGGCGCCCGCGTCACCGGCCCCTGTGCACCGCGTACGTCAGCGCACGCGTCCGTACCAGACGCTCTTCGACCAGATCTTCTCCAGCCGGACCACGGACCCCGTCTTGGGGGAGTGCCAGATCTTGCCTTCCCCGGCGTAGATCCCCACGTGGTAGACGTTCGAGCCGGAGTGGAAGAACACCAGGTCGCCGCGCTGGCGCGAGGACGACGAGATGTGCCGGGTGCTGTTGTACTGCTGCTGGGTGGTGCGGGGCAGCTTCTTGCCCGCCTTCTTGAACGAGTAGAGGGTGAGCCCCGAGCAGTCGAACCGGTACGGGCCGGTGGCCCCGTACTTGTAAGGCGATCCCTTCTTGGACGCGGCGACATTCAGCGCCTTCGTCGCGAGTGTCGCGGCGCTCGCCTCACTGCTGGCGCCCGGCGCCAGCAAGGTGCCGCCGACGGCGGCGAGGGTGAGGGCGGAGACCGCGCCGACACGGGTCAGCAGGGACGGGACATGATTCTGCGCAGTCATGCGCAACCCTTCGTCAAACCGCCTGCGAAGGATGACCTGTCGGGTTCGGACTGGCGAAGATGCCCGGCCGCTCACGCGGCTTCACCCCAAGGGCCTCCCGGTCTCCCGGTGGGCCCGCACTGCTTGGGTCCTCCACTCCTGCCGATCCACTCAGTCGACCAGTCATCCGGGTACGGCGGCAGGACTCGGCGTCCGCCCGGACCGCCCCGCCGCGGTGGCGGGGGCTTGTCGTCGGAAGGGATCTTGACCCACGGAGTGTCGGATTTCCGAGCCGAAACGGCGTTTTGTGAGGCTCCTCACGACTGACCCGTTCGGGTGTACATCGATGTTTCAACGCCTTTGACGGCGTGTCCGACCTGCGTCGCACCTGCGCTGGAACGATTCATTCCGCACGGTGTCTGCGCATTCGGAGCAACATCTGCGGTACGTCGTTCGGACCATCGGATGGTGCGAACGAGCGACGCCGACTCGTATCCGCGCGGGGGCGGACGGACGCCGTGGCGTCAACTCGCCGATGACGGCGGCGGCACCGTCACCCGACCCGCCCGGCGCTCCCCGTCGAGGGTCCGCAGCGCCCGCGCCAGCGTCTCGGAGTGCAGCTCGCTCTCGCCGCGCAGATGCATGGTCGTCAGCGCGTCCCGCAGCTCCACGGCCCGCCCGACGAGCGCCTGTGCGGCCCGCAGCGCGCCGTAGGTGTCGCGGTGCCGGGCGGGGTTGATCCGGCCCAGCTTGTCGAGCGCGTCGAGGTAGGCGTCGATGAACTCGCCCTCGGCGCGCGTCAGCGCGGGCAGCGGCGGCAGTTCGGGCAGCACGGCGCTACCTCCCTTGCGCCGGGGCCGAGTTCTTGCGGCTGGTCACGACGTGGTCGACCAGCCCGTACTCGGCGGCGGCGGTGGCGTCGAGGATGGTGTCCCGCTCGATGTCGGCGCCGATCCGCTCGACGGACTTGCCGGTGTGCCGGGCCAGCAGCTCGGTCAACAGCTCGCGCCCGCGCTGGAGTTCGGCGGCGTAGATCTCCAGGTCGGACGGCTGGCCCTGGATGGGTTCGTCGACCCCGGGCTGATGGATCAGGATCCGCGCGCCGGGCAGCGCGAGCCGCTTGCCCGGGGTGCCCGCCGCCAGCAGCACGGCCGCGGCCGAGGCGGCCTGGCCCATGCACACCGTCTCCACGTCGCAGGTGACGAACCGCATCGTGTCGTAGATCGCCGTCATCGCGGTGAGCGAGCCGCCGGGGGAGTTGATGTACAGCGAGATGTCGCGGTCCGGGTCGGCGTGCTCCAGGTGCATGAACTGCGCCATCACGTCGTTGGCCGCGGTGTCGTCGACGGGGGTGCCGAGGAAGACGATCCGCTCCTCCAGGAGCTTGGAGTACGGATCGAGGGTGCGGACCCCGGTCGCGGTGCGCTCGGAGAACTCGGGCAGGACGTAGCGGGCGGACGGGCCGTGCATGACGTACCTCCTTCTCGTGCCGGTGCTTCATGGCAGTGCTGCATGCCGGTGCATCTGTAAAAAATGTACAGGACGTACAGGCCGTTATGATGGGAGCATGGCCTATGAAATTCCGGTGACGCAAGCCCGAGCCGAGCTCGCCGAGCTGATCAACCGCGTGGTGTACGGCGGCGAGCGCGTCGTCGTGACCCGGCACGGCAAGCCCCTGGTCGCCCTGGTGTCCGCCGCTGACCTGGAACGACTCGAAGGCGCGGCGGAGCCGGCCGAGGAGCAGGTGATCAGCTCCGTGTCGTCGGTGCGTCAGGTCCCGTCCGCTCCCGGCGAACGGCGCCGGTTCGGCATCGCCGCCGAGCACCGGCAGCCGCCGATGGGTGACTGACGCGTTCCGGATCGCCGGGCCGGTGATGGATGCATTGGCCATGGATATGCAAAGCGTCAGTTAACGAGCCGGAAAAACTTCCGCCGTAACGTGCAATGCCTGGCTGCGGAGCAGGGAACCCCAGGTCAACAAGGTGTTGAACTGGGCGAGGGTCCCGCAGCGTCGAGGCGGGATTCCCCCGTTCCGGGCACGACTGTGAGGTGGGAAGCGTGCAACTGACGCCGCACGAGCAGGAGAGACTGCTCATCCATGTGGCCGCGGACGTCGCGGACAAGCGGCGCGCGCGCGGGGTGAAGCTCAATCACCCCGAAGCCGTCGCGCTCATCACCTCGCACATCCTCGAAGGCGCCCGCGACGGCCGGAGCGTCGCCGAACTCATGGCGTCCGGACGCAAGGTGCTCTCCCGCGACGAGGTCATGCCGGGCATCCCGGAGATGATCCACGACGTCCAGGTCGAGGCGACCTTCCCGGACGGCACCAAGCTCGTCACCGTCCACGAGCCCATCGTCTGACGGGGGAGCGCCGCCATGATTCCCGGAGAGATCCTGTTCACGGACGACCCCGTCGCCCTCAACGAGGGCCGCGCGATCACCGCGATGACCGTCCTCAACGCCGCCGACCGGCCCGTCCAGGTCGGCTCGCACTACCACTTCGCCGAGGCCAACCCCGGCCTGGACTTCGACCGCGCCGCCGCCCGCGGGCTGCGGCTGAACATCGCCGCGGGCACCGCCGTGCGCTTCGAGCCGGGTATCCCCGTCGATGTCGAGCTTGTGCCCCTCACCGGCCGCCGGATCGTCAGCGGGCTGCGCGGCGAGACCGGAGGTCCCCTCGATGACTGAGCTCCACCGCGCCGTCTACGCCGATCTGTTCGGCCCCACCACCGGCGACCGCATCCGGCTCGCCGATACCGATCTGCTCGTGGAGATCGAGGAGGACCGCTGCGGCGGACCCGGACGCGCCGGCGACGAGGCGGTGTTCGGCGGCGGCAAGGTGATCCGCGAGTCGATGGGCCAGGCCCGCACCACCCGCGCCGAGGGCGCGCCCGACACCGTGATCACCGGCGTCGTCGTCCTCGACCACTGGGGCATCGTCAAGGCGGACCTCGGCATCCGGGACGGCCGGATCACCGCGCTCGGCAAGGCGGGCAACCCCGACACCATGGACGGCGTCCACCCCGACCTCGTCATCGGCCCCGAGACCGAGATCATCGCGGGCAACGGGAAGATCCTCACGGCGGGCGCGGTGGACACCCATGTCCACTTCATCTCGCCGACCCTGATCGACCAGGCGCTCTCCTCGGGCATCACCACCCTCGTCGGCGGCGGTACCGGCCCTGCCGAGGGCACCAAGGCCACCACCGTCACCCCCGGCCCCTGGCACCTCGCCCGGATGTTCGCGGCCCTGGAGAACGCACCGGTCAACATCGGTCTGCTCGGCAAGGGCAACACCATGTCGCGCGAGTCCATGCACTCCCAACTGCGCGGCGGCGCCCTCGGATTCAAGATCCACGAGGACTGGGGGGCGACCCCGGCCGTCATCGACGCCTGTCTGAGCGTCTGCGACGAGACCGGCGCCCAACTCGCCATCCACACCGACACGTTGAACGAGGCGGGCTTCGTCGGCGACACCCTCGCCGCCATCGCGGGCCGCTCCATCCACGCGTACCACACCGAGGGCGCGGGCGGCGGGCACGCACCGGACATCATCACCGTGGTCTCCGAGCCGTACGTCCTGCCCAGCTCCACCAACCCGACCCGGCCGCACACCGTCAACACCATCGAGGAACACCTCGACATGCTGATGGTCTGTCACCACCTCAACCCGGCCGTGCCGGAGGACCTGGCGTTCGCCGAGTCCCGCATCCGGCCCTCGACCATCGCCGCCGAGGACATCCTGCACGACCTGGGCGCCATCTCGATCCTCTCCTCCGACTCCCAGGCGATGGGCCGGATCGGCGAGGTCATCCTGCGTACGTGGCAGACCGCGCACGTGATGAAGGTGCGCCGGGGAGCGCTCGCGGGCGACGGGCGCGCCGACAACCACCGGGCGCGCCGCTATGTCGCCAAGTACACGATCAACCCGGCGGTCGCGCAGGGCCTCGACGGCGAGATCGGCTCGGTCGAGCCGGGCAAGCTCGCGGACCTGGTGCTGTGGGATCCCGCGTTCTTCGGCGTCAAGCCGCAGCTCGTCATCAAGGGCGGCCAGATCGCGTACGCGCAGATGGGCGACGCCAACGCGTCCATCCCCACGCCCCAGCCGGTCCTGCCCCGGCCGATGTTCGGCGCGTACGGGAAGGCCCCGGCGGCCAACTCGCTCAACTTCGTGGCGCAGGCCGCGCTCGACGACGGGCTGCCCGAACGGCTGGGCCTGGTCAAGGAGTTCGCCGCCATCAAGAGCACGCGGCGGGTGGGGAAGGCGGACATGCGGGAGAACTCCGCGCTGCCGGACGTCAGGGTCGATCCGGACACCTTCACGGTGACCATCGACGGGGAGGCGGTCGAGCCCGTGCCCGCCGCCGAACTGCCCATGGCCCAGCGGTACTTCCTCTTCTGAGCGCGGCCCCGAACACCTCGGAAGGCGGTTGTCCATGTCCCGTGCGGCTCTGCTCGTCCTCGCCGACGGCCGGTTCCCGGCCGGTGGGCACGCCCACTCGGGCGGCGTCGAACCGGCCGTCAAGGCGGGGCGGGTCCACGGCGCGGCCTCCCTGGCGGAGTTCTGCCGGGGGCGGCTGCACACGGCGGGCCTGGTGTCGGCCTCGCTCGCCGCGGCGGCCGTCCTCGGCCTTGACCCGCTCGCCCTGGACGAGGCCGCCGACGCGCGCACGCCGTCCCCGGCGCTGCGGGCGACCGCGCGCAAGCTGGGGCGCCAGATGATGCGGGCGGCTCGGGCCGCGTGGCCGAGCGCGTCGCTGGACGCGCTGGCGGTGGCTCGGCCGCGGGGGGCGCACCAGCCCGTGGTGCTCGGGCTCGCCGCCCGGGCGGGCGGGCTCTCCGCCTCGGACGCGGCGCACTGTGTCGCGTACGAGACGGTCAGTGGGCCCGCCACGGCGGCGGTACGGCTGCTCAGCCTCGATCCGTTCGATGCGACTCGGGTGCTGGCGGGGCTGGCGCCTGAGCTGGACGTGGTGGCGGAACGTGCGGTGCGGGCCGCTGTCTCGGCCACAGCCGAGGGACTGGATGCGCTGCCCGCCGCGTCTGCGCCCCTGCTCGACGTCATGGCCGAGGCGCACGCCGCGTGGCCGGTTCGGCTGTTCGCGTCGTAGCGGTGTTTTCTCCCCCACCCCGCCCCTTCCCGAAACCGGGGGCTCCGCCCCCGGACCCCCGATCGCCCTGAACGGGCTCGTCCTCAAACGCCGGACGGGCTGAAGAACCTGCCCGACAAGGAGTCCCACCCATGCACCTCGACCACTCCCACCCCGGCCCCGCCGCCCTCAGCGCCGACGCCCGTCGGCCCGACGGGACGCGGCGCGCCCTGCGCGTCGGGCTCGGGGGGCCCGTCGGGTCCGGGAAGACCGCTACCGTGGCCGCGCTCTGCCGGGCCCTGCGGGACCGGTTCTCGCTCGCCGTCGTCACCAATGACATCTACACCCGCGAGGACGCCGAGTTCCTGCTGCGCAACGCCGTGCTGCCGCCGGAGCGCATCCAGGCCGTGGAGACCGGGGCCTGTCCGCACACCGCCATCCGGGACGACATCTCCGCCAACCTCGAAGCCGTCGAGGACCTGGAGGACGCGGTCGGGCCGCTCGATCTGATCCTCGTCGAGTCGGGCGGGGACAACCTCACCGCCACCTTCTCCAAGGGGCTGGTCGACGCGCAGATCTTCGTCATCGACGTGGCGGGCGGCGACGACATCCCGCGCAAGGGCGGGCCCGGGGTCACCACGGCCGACCTGCTCGTCGTCAACAAGACCGACCTCGCCCCGTACGTCGGCTCGGACCTGGAGCGGATGGCCCGCGACGCCAAGGAGCAGCGGGCCGAACTGCCTGTCGTCTTCCAGTCGTTGAGGTCCGAGGACGGCGTGGACGCGGTCGCCGAGTGGGTGCGGGAGCGGCTCGCCGCATGGACGGGCTGAGCCTCGGCGCGGGGGTGCGCGCCACCGCCCGGATCGTCGCCACCCCCGACGGCCTGCCGGTGCTCGCGGGAGAGGGGCCGCTCGCGCTGCGCCGCACCCGGGCCACCGGCGAGCACCACCGGGTCACCGTCGTCGGGGCGATGAGCGCCCCGCTCGGCGGAGACCGCATCGCCATCGAGGCGGAGGTGCGCGACGGGGCCCGGCTCACCGTGGACTCGGCCGCCGCCACCATCGCCCTGCCCGGGCGGACCGGCGAGCCCGCGCACTACGACGTACGCCTGAGCGTCGGCTCCGGCGGCGAGCTGCACTGGCTGCCCGAGCAGCTGATCTCGGCGCGCGGCAGCGATCTGCGGATGCGCACCCGCGTCGAGCTCGCGGCGGACGCCCGGCTCGTGCTGCGCGAGGAGCAGATCCTCGGGCGCCACGGAGAGGAGCCCGGCACGCTCGCCACCCGGCTCACCGTGCACCGCGCGGGCCGCCCGCTCCTCGACCAGGCGCTGGCGTACGGGCCCGGCGCCCCCGGTGGCTGGAACGGTTCGGCGGTCCTGGGCGGGCACCGGGCGGTCGGGCAACTCCTCGTCGTCGACCCGGAGTTGGCGGACAAGCCCGTCGAGGCGCGGCTGCTGGGGGAGAGCGCGGTGCTGACACCGCTGGCAGGGCCCGCGTTCCTGGTGACCGCCCTCGCGCCGGACGCCCGGCTGCTGCGGCGCGTCCTGGACGACATCGGCACCGCTCAGCGGGACTTCATGCCCCGGCTATCGGTTCGGTAAAGAAACACCAGTACGACCTGTTCTCGACACCCGCCGAGGCGCGAGGATCCCCCGAGACCATGGAACGCGCCGCTTCGCCGCGGCGCACTTCAGCAGGGGGAGGAACCACTTGAGACGCACCGCAGTGCTCGGCTCGGCCGGCACTCTGATCGCGGGCACGCTCATAGCGGGCGCGATCGCGGCACCGGCGGCCACCGCCGAAAGCCGTCACAACGGCACGTCCGAGGCGCGCGGCGTGCAGCTCGCCGCCGAGCGGGCCGCCAAGAAGGGCATCGACTGGACCGACTGCCCCGCCGACTGGGGCTTCGCCAAGCCGATCCAGTGCGGTTACGTCAGCGTTCCGCTCGACTACGCCCACCCGTACGGCCAGCAGATCAAGCTCGCCGTGGACCGCATCGCCTCGACCGGCACCCCGGCCGAGCGCCAGGGCGCGCTCATCTACAACCCGGGCGGCCCCGGCGCGTCCGGCATGCGGTTCCCGACCCGGGTGACCAACAAGAACCCCCTGTGGGTCAACACCGCCAAGGCGTACGACTTCGTGGGCTTCGACCCGCGCGGCGTGGGCCACTCGACGCCGATCTCCTGTGTCGACCCGCAGGAGTACGTCAAGGCGCCGAAGGCCGACCCGGTCCCGGACAGCGAGGCCGACAAGCGCGCCCAGCGCAAGCTCGCCGCCGAGTACGCGGACGGGTGCGCCGAGCGCAGCGGCTGGATGCTGCCGTTCATGACCACCCCGAACACCGCCCGCGACCTGGACGTCATCCGCGCCGCGCTCGGTGAGAAGAAGCTCAACTACCTGGGCGTCTCCTACGGCACCTACCTGGGCGCGGTCTACGGCACGCTCTTCCCGTCGCACGTGCGCCGCATGCTGGTGGACAGCGTCGTCGACCCGGCGCGCGACAACATCTGGTACCAGGCCAACCTGAACCAGGACGTCGCCTTCCAGGGCCGCTGGAACGACTGGGAGGACTGGGTCGCCAAGAACGACGCCACCTTCCACCTCGGCGACACCCGGGCCAAGGTCGAGGCGCAGTGGCTCAAGCTGCGCGCCCAGGCGAAGAAGAGCCCCCTGGGCGGCGTGGTCGGCCCGGCCGAGCTCATCGCCTACTTCCAGAACGCCCCGTACTACGACTCCTCCTGGGTGCCCACCGCCCAGACCTGGAGCAAGTACGTGGCGGGCGACACCAAGGCGCTGGTCGACGCGGCCGCTCCCGACATGTCGGACACCAAGGGCAACATCAGCGCCGAGAACGGCAACGCGGTCTACACCGCCGTCGAGTGCGCGGACGCCAAGTGGCCCACCAGCTGGAAGAAGTGGGACCGGGACAACACCCGGCTCCACAAGAACAACCCGTTCATGACCTGGGCGAACGCCTGGATGAACCTGCCGTGCGCCACCTGGCAGACCAAGCAGCAGACACCCGTCGAGGTGAAGACCGGCAAGGGCCTGCCGCCGGTGCTGATCGTCCAGAGCACCCGGGACGCGGCCACGCCGTACCAGGGCGCCGTCTCGCTGCACCAGCGCTTCAAGGGCTCGCGCCTGATCACCGAGAAGGACGCGGGTTCGCACGGTGTGACCGGTCTGGTCAACCCGTGCATCAACACCCGGGTGGAGGCCTACTTCCTCTCCGGCAAGGTCGACAGCGCCGATGTGACGTGCACCCCGCACGCCACGCCGAAGCCGTAACGGCCCAGCACGCATGAAGGAGGGGGCGACCGGAACTCCGGCCGCCCCCTTCGCGTGTCAGCCGCGCGCGGCCAGCCAGGCGTCCTCGGCCGCGTAGTCGAACAGGTCCGGGTACTTGGCCATGCCGGGGAACGCCTCCCGCCACTCCTTGTCCCCGAGCCGGTCCGCGATCGAGGCGACAGTCCGGGGCAGCGACTCCACGTACCCCGTCACCGGCCGGTAGCCCAGCTCGCGTTCGGCCGCCGCCATGTCGTAGACGATCGGGTGCGGGCCGCCCCACGGAGTGAGGCCCACCAGGCCCTCCTCCGGCGCCCCTTCGAAGACCACCGTCTCGCTGCGGACCCCGAGCACCTCGTCGATCGCGGCGCTGATCTCGGCGACGGTCGGCGCCTCGGGATCGGCCGCGTTGAGCACCCGTGGGCCCGGCCGCAGCGCGGCCAGCCGGATCAGCTCGGCGATGTTGGCGACGTGCGCCGGATGGAAGCGGCTCTCCCCGCCGTGCGCGAGCACCCGCACCGGCCGCCCGTCCAGCGCCCGCTTCACGAAGAACAGCTCGCGCGGACTGCGGCAGTGCGGGCCGTGGATCGCGCCCGCGCGCAGCAGCGTCGAGGGCGGCCCGGAGGCGAGCAGCTCCCGCTCCAGCTCGATCTTGCGCGTACCGTACGTCCGGTCGCCCGGCGCGACCGTGGCCAGCGTCTCGGGGATCGGCACCGGGTAGCGGGGCGAGCCGTCCGGCTCCGCCTGGGTGTCGAAGCTGCGGCCCCGGTCGTCCTCGTACACCGCCCCGCTGGAGATCACCACGGCCGAGCCGATCCGGTCGCGGAGCCCGGCCAACTGCCGGGCGTGCCCGCCGTCGTACGCCACCATGTCCACCAGGACGTCGCAGCCGTCCCCGAGCGCCGCCGCGAGCGCCCCTTCCTCGTCCCGGTCGAGCGCGAGCGGGCGGACCCCGTCCGGCCAGTCCGGATCGCTGCCGCCGCCGCGCGAGGCGGCCCGCACCTCCCAGCCGTCCTCGGCGAGCACGCGCACGGCGGCCCGCCCGATCTGTCCGGTTGCCCCTATGACGAACGCTGTTCCCTTGCCCATGCACGGGACGCTACGACCAGGTGATCATCGGGACCAGACGGTTGCGCCGTGCGCGGATCCGCTGTCAGCCGAGGATCCTGGGGAACTTTCCGGCCTCCTCGGCCTTCACGTCGGCCGCGTACCGGTCCACGTACTCCTGCCCCGACAGCTCCAGGATCTTGTACATCAGCTCGTCGGTGGCGGCCCGCAGCACCGCCTTCTCGTTCTCCATGCCGGTGTAGCGGGAGAAGTCGAGCGGCTCGCCGAACCGGATGGTGACCCGCCGGATCTTCGGCATGACCTGCCCGGGCGGCTGGATCTCGAAGGTGCCGACCATCGCGCACGGGATCACCGGGACCTGTGCCTTGAGCGCCATCACGGCGACGCCGACCTTGCCCTTGTAGAGCTTTCCGTCGTGCGAGCGGGTGCCCTCCGGGTAGATGCCCAGGAGCTCGTTCTTGCGCAGCACCCCGAGGCCCTCGCGGATCGCCGCCTGCCCGGCCTCCTTGCCGGAGCGGTCCACCGGGATCTGCCCGACCGCGCGGAAGAAGGCGGCGGTGAGCCGGCCCTTGATGCCGGGCCCGGTGAAGTACTCCTGCTTGGCGAGGAAGGTGATGCGGCGTTTGAGCATCACGGGCATCAGGAAGTGGTCGGAGAACGACAGGTGGTTGCCCGCGACGATCGCCGGCCCCTCGTCCGGAATGTGCTCCAGACCCTCGATCCTGGGCCGGAACAGCAGTCTCAGGAGCGGTCCCAGAAGGGCGTACTTGAGCACGTAGTACAGCAACGCACCAGCTCCTCACTCGGCCCGCCCGCCGGGCCGCCGCTCAGGTCCCGTCCGGCGGGACAGGGCCTAGGCGCTGCGCGAAGCCGCCATGCCCACCGTCGCCAGGCCGAGGACCACCCAGCCGAACCAGAGCCAGCCGCTGCTGCCGAGCGCCACCGTGTACGCAGTGATCATCACCAGCGCCACGACGGTGAGCACCACCATCGCCTTCGTCGTGCCGGGCATGGGGTCCCCTTCCTCCCGGCCGCTGCCGTGGAGTCCATGGTCGCCCCGAGGAGGCCCGCCGCGCCATACCGGCGCACCGGGTGTTACTGCCCGCGTGCGTTCAGCGAGGCCAGATAGGCGTTGTAGGCGGCCAGCTCCTTGTCGCCGTCGCGGTCGGCGGCCCGGTCCTGGCGCTTGGCCTCGCGCTTCTCGGTCGCGTACCACTGGAAGACCAGCGCGATCAGGACCACCACGGACGGGATCTCGCTGAACGCCCAGGCGATGCCGCCGGCCGCCTCCTGGTCTGCGAGCGCGTCGATGCCGAGCGAGGAGGGCGGGTTCTTGTACGTGCCGATCATCGGCTGGGTCGCCATCATCAGGGCGATGCCGAAGAAGGCGTGGAACGGCATGCCCGCGAAGAGCTCCAGCATCCGCATGATGTAGCCGGGGCGGTGCGGGCCCGGGTCGACGCCCATGATCGGCCAGAAGAAGATCAGGCCGACGGCGAGGAAGTGGACCATCATCGCGATGTGGCCGGTCTTCGAACCCATCAGGAAGTCGAAGAGCGGGGTGAAGTAGAGCGCGTAGAGGCTCGCGATGAACATCGGGATGGTGAACGCGGGATGCGTGATCACCTTCAGATAGCGGCTGTGCAGCAGGGCGAGCAGCAGCTCGCGCGGGCCCTTGCGGCCGCGCCCGGCGACCGGCAGCGCCCGCAGCGTCAGCGTCACCGGCGCGCCGAGCAGCAGCAGGATCGGCGAGAGCATGCTGATGACCATGTGCTGGACCATGTGCACGCTGAACATGACCATGCCGTAGTCATTGAGCTTGGTGCACATCACCAGGGCGATGCTGAGCACGCCGAGGGTCCAGAAGACCATCCGGCTCACCGGCCAGGAGTCGCCGCGCCTGCGCAGCCGCAGCACCGCCCAGCCGTAAAGACCGAGCCCCGCCAGACAGCCGATCAGGAAGAACGGGTCCATGGACCATTCGAGGCCGCGCCCCAGCGTGAACGGCGGCAGATCCATGTTCATGCCCATGCCGTGCCCGCTGTGATCCATCCGCTGACTCCTGATTTCGTACCGGTTGTCCGCACCCAGAGTAGAGCCGCCCCCGGTTGCGATCGCGACCGGGGGCGGCTCTTTGAGTACAGAACTATCGGGGCGTTACAGGACGCACTCCGCCTCGGCGTACCGCTCGGCGGGGACGGTCTTGAGCGTCGCCGTCGCCTCGGCGAGCGGGACCATGGTGATGTCGGTGCCGCGCAGCGCGGTCAGCATCCCGAACTCGCCGCGGTGCACGGCTTCCACGGCGTGCCAGCCGAACCGGGTGGCGAGGACGCGGTCGTACGCGGTGGGGGTGCCGCCGCGCTGGACGTGGCCGAGGATGACCGCGCGGGCCTCCTTGTTCAGCCGCCGCTCCAGCTCCACGGAGAGCTGGCTGGCGACGCCCGCGAACCGCTCGTGGCCGTAGATGTCGGTGCCGCCCTCGTCGAAGCGCATCGAGCCCTCGCGCGGCTTGGCGCCCTCGGCGACGACCACGATCGCGAACTTCTTGCCCGCCGAGAAGCGGCGGCCGACCAGCTCGGTCAGCTCGTCGATGTCGAAGGGGCGCTCCGGCACGACGATCGCGTGGGCGCCGGCGGCCATGCCCGAGTGCAGGGCGATCCAGCCGGTGTGGCGGCCCATGACCTCGACGATCAGCACGCGCTGGTGCGACTCGGCGGTGGTCTTGAGGCGGTCGAGGGCTTCGGTGGCGACGCCGACGGCCGTGTCGAAGCCGAACGTGACGTCGGTCGAGGCGATGTCGTTGTCGATGGTCTTCGGCACGCCGACGATGGGCAGGCCCGCCTCGGAGAGCAGATGGGCGGCCTTGAGCGTGCCCTCGCCGCCGATCGGGATGATCGCGTCGAGGCCGAGCTCGGCGACATGGCCCTTGGCGCGCTCCACGCCGTCGCGCAGATGCGCGGGCTGGACGCGGGAGGAGCCGAGGATCGTGCCGCCGAGGGCGAGGATGCCGCCGACCGCGTCCAGGTCGAGCTTGCGGTAGTCGGCCTCCAGGAGACCCTTCCAGCCGTCGTGGAAGCCGATGACCTCGTCGCCGTGGTCGACCACCGCGCGGTGCACGACGGAACGGATGACGGCGTTCAGGCCGGGGCAGTCGCCGCCGGAGGTGAGCACACCAATTCGCATTGCCCGGAAAACCTTTGCAACGTGGGCCGACGACCGGACCACGTCGTCCGGTTGGATCCCCGCCACCCTACCGGCGCAGGGTGGCGGGGCCGAATCAGACGTCCGACTGATGGACGTCATACGAAAGTACGAACGCCGTCCGTCGGGGCCGGAGCCGGATCAGGCGGGCTGGGTCGCCGAGGCGATGCGCTCGGCGCGCAGCGCCTCGTACCAGCGGTCGTCGGTCGGCGGCAGCGCGTTCACATCGAGGGCCAGCTTCAGCAGCAGGTCCGCGATCTGCGGGTTTCGCGCGAGCACCGGACCGTGCATGTACGTGCCGAAGACCGTCTCGTTGTACGCGCCCTCGGTGCCGTCGCCGGTGCCGTTGCCCCGGCCCAGGCGGACCCGGGCGAACGGGCGGGCCGTCGGGCCCAGGTGCGTGACGCCCTGGTGGTTCTCGAAACCGGTCAACTGCGGAAGGCCGAGGCGCTCGTCGATGTCGCCCAGCACGTCGCCGACGCACCGCTCGCCCTCGCCCCGGGTGGAGACCACGTCCAGCAGGCCGAGGCCCGGCTCGCGCTCGCCGAGGTCGTTGATGAACTCGTGGCCCAGGATCTGGTACCCGGCGCAGACCGAGAAGATGATCGCGCCGTTGGCGGCGGCGCGCTGCAGCCCGCCGTCGCGGCGCAGCCGCTCGGCCGCCAGCCGCTGCGGCCGGTCCTCGCCGCCGCCGATCAGGTAGATGTCGCCCGACGACGGCACCGGCTGGTCGCTGCGGACGTCGAGGCGGGCCACGTCGAGGCCGCGCTGACGGGCCCGGCGCTCCACGACCAAGGCGTTGCCCTGGTCGCCGTAGGTGCTCAGCAGGTCGGGGTAGACCCACACGAGGCGCAGGCTGTTGTCGCTCATGCTCGCTTGCTCCTTAGGGGGTCTAGTTGCCGACCGTGCGGCGCACGTCCTGGAAGGCGGTGTAGTTGGCGATCAGCTCGATCTGGCCGGGCGGCGCGAGCTGGACGCACTCCGCGAGGCTCTCGCAGACCCGGAAGTCCAGGTTCGCCACCTCCAGGCGGACCGCCAGGTCCAGCTTGCGGTCGCCGATCACGAAGATCGGGTGACCGGCGAGCCGGGTGTAGTCGACGTCCCACAGCCACGAGGTGTCCGTGCCGTCGGCGCCGCGGGCGTTGACGGAGAGGATCACCGGCGTGGGCGGCGGGTCGATCAGGGAAAACGTTTCGAGCCAGCCCGCCGGGTTCTTGGCCAGCAGCAACCGCAGCTCACGGCCCTGGAAGGACACCACGTCGTAGCGCCCCGCGACCGCCTGCACCTGGTACATCCGCTCCAGGGCGACCTGCGGCGGCACCCCGAAGACCGCGGCGACCGCGGCGGAGGTGGCGGCGTTGGCCTTGTTGGCGCGGCCGGGCAGCTGGAGGTGGATCGGCCAGGCCGAACCGTGCGGGTCCAGGACGTAGTCGCCGTTGAGCACCCAGCTCGGGGCGGGGCGGCGGAAGCCGCACTCACCGCAGAACCAGTCGTCGCCGGGGCGCTGCATCACACCGCCGCAGGCGGGGCACGACCAGGCGTCGTCCTTCCACTCCTGGCCTGCCGCCACCCACACCACGTTGGGGGAGGACGACGCCGCCCACACGACCAGCGGGTCGTCGGCGTTGGCGATCACCACGGCCTTGGTGCCCTGCAGCCCCTCGCGCCACTTCTCGGCGAGCATCCGGGTCTCGGCGGCCCGGTCGAGCTGGTCGCGGCTCAGGTTGAGCAGCGCGATCGCCTTGGGCGTCACATCGCGCGCGACACCCGCGAGGTACTTCTCGTCCACCTCGATCACGCCGTAGCGGGCGTCCGAGCCGCCCGCCAGCGCCGAGGTGATGCCCGCGGGCATGTTGGCGCCCAGCGCGTTGGACACCACCGGGCCGCTGGCCCGCAGCGCCTCGGCGATGAGCCGGGTCGTCGTCGTCTTGCCGTTCGTCGCCGAGACCAGGACCACGTCCAGGTGTGTCGCCAGCCGCCCCAGCAGATCGGGGTCCAGCTTGAGCGCCACCCGGCCGCCGATCACCGATCCACTGCCCCGCCCCGCCGCGCGCGACACCGCCGCAGCGGCCTTGCCCGCCGTCACGGCGAGCTTGGCCCGCGGTGACAGCGGCTCCGCGTTGCCTGCCATCGTCCTTGATCCTCCTTGCGCCTGGGTCGGACCTCAGCCTATCGAGATCCGGACAGCGGCCCGAACCGCGCCACCACCGGCGCGGCCGCGAGCCCCCTGGAACGTACGCTTACGGGCATGCGTCACCGTCCCATTCCCGGCAGTTCCGGCTCCGTAAGAGAGATGTCTCTCCTCGGCGACCCCGCTCTGCACGCGCCCTGCGAGCCCGTCACCGACTTCGGTCCGTCCCTCGGGCGGCTGGTCGAGGACCTCTTCGCGACGATGTACGCGGCGCAGGGGGTGGGGCTCGCGGCCAATCAGATCGGCGTGGGGCTGCGGGTGTTCGTCTACGACTGCCCCGACGACGAGGACGTCCGCCACCTCGGACACGTCGTCAACCCGCGCCTGGTGTCGGCGGACGGGGTCGTGGTGCGGGGGCCGGAGGGGTGTCTGTCCCTGCCGGGGCTCGAGGCGGGGACGCAGCGGTACGACTCGGCGGTGGTGGAGGGGGCGACGGTGTCCGGCGCGCCCGTGCGGATCTCCGGCACCGGGTTCTTCGCGCGGTGCCTCCAGCACGAGATGGACCACCTGGAGGGGTTGGTGTACGCGGACCGCTTGACGGGCTGGCGCAAGGCGCGGCTGGAACGGGCGGTGCGGCGCGCGCCGTGGGGCGGGGAGTAGCCCCGCCCCACCCCTTCCCGAAAGCCCTCTGGCGGGCGGCCGGGTTCTTTGTCTGCGGACCGTGCTGGGTTGCTCGCGCAGTTCCCCGCGCCCCTAGGTATTTAGGGGCGCGGGGAACTGCGCGACCAGCCACAGACGGTCCGCAGACGCACACCCACCCCCGGAGGGTTTAGGTGAAGGGGCGGGGTGGGGCTAAAACCCCGGGCCGCCCGCGCGGTCTGCTGCTGCGGCCAGGCGGCCCCACAGGAGGTCCGCCAGGCCGCGTACCAACTCCGCCCGGGAGCAGGGGCGTTCGCCCAGCCACCAGTCGCCCGCCGCGTGCATCATGCCGACGATCCCGTGCCCCCACACCCGCGCCAGCGCCTCGCTCCCCGGCCCGAGGTCGATCCGCTCGGCGATCACCACGCCCAGCTCCTCGCCCATCCGCCGCAGCAGCGGCGCGGAGTGCCGGCCCACGTCGAACCCGGCGTGCTCACCGCTGCCCGTCTCCTCCGCGGGGTGCATCAGGAACCGGTACACCTGCGGCCGCGCCTCGATCGCCACGAGGTACGTCTCCAGCGTCGACTCGACGCGCTCACGGCGCTCCGCGGGCGCGTCCAGCGCCGCCCGCAGCGCCGCGAGCAGCGCGTCCGTGTGGCGCTGCGCCAGCGCCCGGTAGAGCCCGCCCTTGTCCCCGAAGTGCCGGTACAGGATCGGCTTGGTGATCCCCGCCTCCGCGGCGATCGCGTTCATGGATGCCTTGGGGCCGTCCCGGAGCACCACCCGGTCCGCCGCCTCCAGCAGTTCCCGCCGACGGCTCTCCGCCGACGTCCGCTGCTGCTCGGCCTGGTGTGTGGTCTCCATGGCTTCGTCTCCCCGCCCGTACTCGTACTGCGTCTTGCGTTGTTCCGCGATCCGGAATGCCTGCGCAACGTAACACTCCGGCCAGCTCTCGCGCTGATCGAGCGACGGTCGGTTGACAGGCTCTACCGGCCAGTAACATACTGCCGTTACCGCAAGTAACGCTTGTCTGTGGCACGGGAAGTGGTGGAGGGGACATGGCTGAGTTCACGATGGAGCTCAACGACGACCAGAAGCAGGTCAGGGACTGGTTGCACGGGTTCGCGAAGGACGTCATCCGGCCCGCCGCCGCGGAGTGGGACGAGCGCGAGGAGACCCCCTGGCCGGTGATCCAGGAAGCCGCCAAGGTCGGAATCTACTCCCTGGACTTCTACGCCCAACAGTTCTTCGACCCGACCGGTCTCGGCATCCCGGTCGCCATGGAGGAGCTGTTCTGGGGCGATGCGGGCATCGCCCTGTCGATCGTCGGGACCGGCCTCGCCGCCGTCGGCGTCCTCGCCAACGGCACCGAGGAGCAGATCGGCACCTGGATACCCCAGATGTACGGCGACGTGGACGACGTGAAGGTCGCCGCCTTCTGCTCCTCCGAGCCGGACGCGGGATCCGACGTCGCCTCCATGCGGACGAAGGCGGTCTACGACGAGGCCAAGGACGAGTGGGTGCTCAACGGCACCAAGACCTGGGCCACCAACGGCGGCATCGCCAATGTGCACGTCGTGGTCGCGGTCGTCGACCCGGAGCTCGGTTCCAAGGGGCACGCCTCGTTCATCGTGCCGCCGAACACCCCCGGCCTGTCCCAGGGGCAGAAGTTCAAGAAGCACGGCATCCGCGCCTCGCACACCGCCGAGGTCGTGCTCGAAGACGTCCGGGTGCCCGGCCACTGCCTGCTCGGCGGCAAGGAGAAGCTCGACGAGCGCCTCGCCCGGGCCCGCGAGAAGGCGAAGGCGGGCGGCGGAGAGCGGGTGAAGAACGCGGCCATGGCCACCTTCGAGGCCTCCCGCCCGGCCGTCGGCGCCATGGCGGTCGGCACGGCCCGCGCCGCGTACGACTACGCGCTCGAATACGCCAAGGGCCGCGAGCAGTTCGGCCGCCCGATCATCGACAACCAGGGCGTCGCGTTCCAGCTCGCCGACATGCGTACGCAGATCGACGCGGCCCGGCTGCTGGTGTGGCGCGCCTCCTGGATGGCCACGGCGGGTCGGCCCTTCACCTCCGCCGAGGGCTCGATGTCCAAGCTGTTCGCGAGCGAGACCGCCAAGAAGGTCTCCGCCCAGGCGATCCAGATCCTCGGCGGCAACGGCTACACCCGCGAGTACCCGGTGGAGCGCATGCACCGCGACGCGGCGATCTACACGATCTTCGAGGGGACCAGCGAGATCCAGCGCCTCGTCATCGCCCGCACGCTCTCGGGCATGCCGATCCGCTAGCCTCCACCGGCCAGGAAACCGGCTCCGTTCCCGTGTGGCGGGAACGGAGCCGCACTCTTTCCGCGGTAGGTCAGACCGCCAGCTGCGCCTCGATCGCCGCGACGAGCTCCGGGGCCTCCGGCTCGGTGCGCGGACGGATCCGGGCGACCACCTCGCCGGTGGGGGAGATCAGGAACTTCTCGAAGTTCCACTGGATGTCACCGGCCTCGCCGTCCGCGTCCGCGACCTCGGTGAGGCGCTGGTACAGCGGGTGGCGGCCGTCGCCGTTGACGTCCGTCTTCTCCAGGAGCGGAAACGTCACTCCGTACGTCGCCGAGCAGAACGTCTGGATCTCCTCGGCGCTGCCGGGCTCCTGGGCGCCGAACTGGTTGCAGGGCACGCCGAGCACGGTGAAGCCGCGCTCCCCGTACTGCGCCTGGAGGCGCTCCAGACCGGCGTACTGCGGGGTCAGACCGCACTTGGACGCCACGTTCACGACCAGCACCGCCTTGCCCTTGTAGTCGGCCAGCGAGGTGGGCTCGCCGGACAGGGTGCGCAGCGGGATGTCGTACAGGCTCATCAGCAGACTCCTCGTAACAGGGGATGTAAGGGTGTACGGAAGGTCAGTCGCGGGCCGACAGGGGGCGGAAGAGGCCCTCCTGGACCACCGACACCAGCAGCCGGCCCTCGCGGTCGTAGATGCGGCCGCGGGCCAGGCCCCGGCCGCCGGTCGCGATGGGGGACTCCTGGTCGTACAGGAACCACTCGTCGGCCCGGAACGGGCGGTGGAACCACATCGCGTGGTCGAGCGAGGCCATGTCGAAGCCCCGGGGGCCCCACAGCGGCTCCACCGGGATGCGGACCGCGTCGAGCAGCGTCATGTCGGACGCGTACGTCAGCGCGCAGGTGTGCACCAGCGGGTCGTCGCCCAGCGGGCCGACCGCGCGCATCCACACCGCGCTGCGCGGATCCGCGTCCTTGATCTCCTCCGGGGTCCAGCGCAGCCGGTCCACGTACCGGATGTCGAACGGCTGGCGGCGGGCCATCCGCTCCAGGGCCTCCGGCAGGGCGCCCAGGTGCTCGCGGATCTCGTCCACGAGCTTCGGGAGGGTGTCCGGGGGCACCAGATGGCGCGGCGGCAACTGGTGCTCGATGCTGCCCGGCTCCGGCTGGTGGAAGGACGCGGTCAGATTGAAGATCGTGCGGCCCTGCTGGACCGCGGTGACCCGCCGGGTGGTGAACGACCGGCCGTCCCGGACCCGCTCCACCTGGTAGACGATCGGGACGCCGGGGCGGCCGGGGCGCAGGAAGTAGGCGTGCAGCGAGTGCACCGGGCGCTCGCCGTCCGTGGTGCGCCCGGCAGCCACCAGCGCCTGTCCGGCCACCTGGCCGCCGAAGACGCGTTGCAGGGACTCCTGCGGGCTGCGGCCGCGGAAGATGTCGACCTCGATCTGCTCCAGGTCGAGCAGATCGACGAGTCTTTCGGCGGGGTTCGTCATGGGTCCGTCTCCACTCTCGTGATTACAGCTCGCCTACGTCCGTCACCCGGATCACCGCGCGGCCCTCCTCGTCGGAGGCCGCGAGGTCGACCTCCGCGCTGATGCCCCAGCCGTGGTCGCCGTTCGGGTCGGCGAAGGTCTGCCGCACGCGCCACAGCCCGTGCGCCGGGTCCTCCTCGATCGCCAGCAGCTTGGGGCCGCGCGCGTCGGGGCCGGTGCCCAGGTCCTCGTACTCGTCCCAGTACTTGTCCATCGCGTCGCCCCACGCGTCCGCGTCCCAGCCGGACTCCGCGTCCAGCTCGCCGAGCGCGTCCACGTTGTCGAGCGCGGCCAGCTCCACCCGGCGGAACATCGCGTTGCGCACCAGGACGCGGAAGGCGCGGGCGTTCGCGGTGACCGGCTTGACCTCGTCGGCCTTCTCCTGGGCCTGCTCGGCCGTCTCGATCTCCGGGTTGGCGAGCTGCTCCCACTCGTCGAGCAGGCTGGAGTCGACCTGGCGGACCATCTCGCCGAGCCAGGCGATCAGGTCCTCCAGGTCCTCGGTCTTGAGGTCGTCCGGGATGGTGTGGTCGAGCGCCTTGTACGCGCTCGCCAGGTACCGCAGCACGATGCCCTCGGTGCGCGCCAGCTCGTACCAGGAGGTGAACTCCGTGAAGGTGAGCGCCCGTTCGTACATGTCACGGATGACGGACTTCGGCGAGACCGGGTGGTCGCCCACCCACGGGTGCGACTTCTTGTAGACGTTGTACGCGTGCCACAGCAGCTCTTCCAGCGGCTTCGGGTACGAGATGTCCTGGAGCCGCTCCATGCGCTCCTCGTACTCGACGCCGTCCGCCTTCATCTGGCCGACGGCCTCGCCGCGCGCCTTGTTCTGCATGGCGGCGAGGATCTGGCGCGGATCGTCGAGCGTCGACTCGACCACCGAGACCATGTCCAGCGCGTACGAGGGCGACTCCGGGTCGAGCAGGTCGAAGGCGGCCAGGGCGAACGTGGACAGCGGCTGGTTGAGCGCGAAGTCCTGCTGGAGGTCGACGGTGAGCCGGATGGTGCGGCCCTCGGCGTCCGGGGTGTCCAGCTGCTCCACCACACCGCCGTCGAGCAGCGAGCGGTAGATGGCGATGGCGCGGCGGATGTGCCGCAGCTGCGCCTTGCGCGGCTCGTGGTTGTCCTCCAGGAGGCGGCGCATCGCCTCGAAGGCGTTGCCCGGCCGGGCGATCACCGAGAGCAGCATGATGTTGGTGACCCTAAAGCGCGAGGTCAGCGGCTCGGGCTCGGCGGCGATCAGCTTCTCGAAGGTGGTGTCCGACCAGGCCACGAAGCCCTCGGGGGCCTTCTTGCGGACCACCTTGCGGCGCTTCTTCGGGTCGTCGCCCGCCTTGGCGAGCGCCTTCTCGTTCTCGATGACGTGCTCGGGCGCCTGGGCGACCACGAACCCGGCGGTGTCGAACCCGGCCCGCCCGGCCCGGCCCGCGATCTGGTGGAACTCGCGGGCGCGCAGGGTGCGTACGCGGTTGCCGTCGTACTTGGTCAGCGCGGTGAACAGCACCGTGCGGATGGGCACGTTGACGCCGACGCCGAGGGTGTCCGTACCGCAGATCACCTTCAGCAGGCCCGCCTGCGCCAGCTTCTCCACCAGGCGGCGGTACTTGGGCAGCATGCCCGCGTGGTGCACGCCGATGCCGTGGCGCACGTAACGGGAGAGGTTCTGGCCGAACTTGGTGGTGAAGCGGAAGTTGCCGATCAGCTCCGCGATCGCGTCCTTCTCCTCGCGCGTGCACATGTTGATCGACATCAGCGACTGCGCGCGCTCGACCGCCTGGGCCTGGGTGAAGTGCACGATGTAGACCGGCGACTGCCTGGTCTCCAGGAGCTCGGTCAGCGTCTCGGTGATCGGCGTGGTGACGTACTCGTACGAGAGCGGGACAGGGCGGGTCGCCGAGCGGACCACCGCGGTCTCCCGGCCGGTGCGCCGGGTCAGGTCCTTCTCGAACATCGAGACGTCGCCGAGCGTGGCGGACATCAGGACGAACTGGGCCTGGGGCAGTTCCAGGATCGGGATCTGCCAGGCCCAGCCGCGGTCCGCCTCCGCGTAGAAGTGGAACTCGTCCATCACGACCTGGCCGATGTCGGCGTGCTTGCCGTCGCGCAGCGCGATGGAGGCGAGGACCTCGGCGGTGCAGCAGATGACCGGGGCGTCGGCGTTCACGGACGCGTCGCCGGTCAGCATGCCGACGTTCTCGGTGCCGAAGAGCTTGCAGAGGTCGAAGAACTTCTCGGAGACCAGTGCCTTGATCGGCGCGGTGTAGAACGTGACCTCGTCGCGGGCCAGCGCCGCGAAGTGCGCACCCGCCGCGACCAGGCTCTTTCCGGAGCCGGTGGGGGTGGAGAGGATCACGTTGTTGCCCGAGACCACCTCGATCAGGGCTTCCTCCTGCGCCGGGTACAGGGAGATGCCCCGCTCCTCGGCCCAGGTGGAGAAGGCCTCGAAGAGGGCATCGGGGTCGGCACTCGGCGGCAGCTGATCGATAAGGGTCACGCCCCCATCTTGCCTGGCTTCACCCCGTGAGAGGGAACCGGAGGAGGGCCACAAGATCAAGAGCGATAGGCTGCGACGTCAACTGGGCCACGGGACAACAGGAAATGGGGCGGGGCACGGTCATGATGGGACCTGCGCACTCACTGTCAGGAGCGGCGGCCTGGCTGGGGGTGGGGGCCGCGACCGCGGCCGCGGGGCACGCCATGCCCTGGCCGGTGCTCGTCGTCGGCGCGCTGATCAGCGCCGGGGCGGCGCTCGCGCCCGACCTCGACCACAAGTCCGCGACCATCTCGCGCGCCTTCGGACCGGTCTCCCGGGCCCTGTGCGGCATCGTCGACGACCTCTCGCACGCCGTCTACAAGGCGACCCGGGGCCCCGGCGACCCGCGCCGCAACGGCGGCCACCGCACGCTCACCCACACCTGGCTGTGGGCCGTCCTGATCGGGGCGGGCGCCTCGGCCGCGGCGGTGTTCGGCGGGCGCTGGGCGGTCCTCGGCATCCTCTTCGTGCACGTCGTGCTCGCCGTGGAGGGCCTGCTGTGGCGGGCCGCACGGATGTCCAGCGACGTCCTGGTGTGGCTGCTCGGCGCGGCCGGCGCCTGGATCATGGCCGGGGTCCTGGACAAGCCCGGCAACGGCTCGGACTGGCTCTTCACCGGCTCCGGCCAGGAGTACCTGTGGCTGGGCCTGCCGATCGTGCTCGGCGCCCTGGTCCACGACATCGGGGACGCGCTGACCGTCTCCGGCTGCCCGATCCTGTGGCCGATCCCGCTGGGCCGCAAGCGCTGGTACCCGCTGGGCCCGCCGAAGGCGATGCGCTTCCGGGCCGGGAGCTGGGTGGAGCTGAAGGTGCTGATGCCCGCGTTCATGGTGCTCGGCGGGGTCGGGGCGGCGGGCGCGCTCAACTTCATCTGAGCCCGCCCCGCGCGGCCGCGGGTCGCCGGGGCGGAGGGGTTTCCGTGAACCGCCTGCGCCCGCGGCCCGCCGTGGCCGACGATGGGACCCGTCATCGCGGCGGCTCCCGCGTTTGTGGGCGGATGCGCCGCGCTCGTACGGCAGTGAGGGCGGCGGGGCGACCGCATGGGGCAGATTCCGACGATGCCGCCGGCGCACGGCAGCGAGGTGCCGGCCGTGTTCGAGACCGGCGAGGGCGGCGGGTCCTGGGTGCTCATCGCCGAGGGGACGGCCGAGGCGGACCGCACCGTCCGGCTCGGCCGGCACCGCGCCGGAGCATGACCCGGCGCGAGGGCTTCGTCGTCAGGATCCGGCACGCCACGGCCGAACCCCCGATGGCCGCCGGAGTCGGCTGTGTCGTGGGCGAGAGGCACATCGTGACCTGCGCCCATGTGATCAACGCGGCGCTCGGCCGGGACGAGGCCGACCGCGAGCGGCCGCCGGACAGCGCCAGGATCCGCGTCGACTTCCCGCTCCTGGGGGACGCCGAGGGTGCGCCGCTGCGCGAGTGCCGGGTCGCCGCCTGGGACCCGCCCGCGGCGCCCGGGCTCGGCGGGCGCGACACGGCCGGGCTCGTCGTGGTGGGCGACACGCTGCCGGTCGGCGCCGGTCCCGCCCGGCTGGTCGCGGTGCCGGGCGGTGGGGCCGAGGACGTGCGGGCCGGGGTCTTCGGCTATCCGGCGAGCCCGTTCCGTACCGCCAGCGGCGCCTGGTCGTCCTGTCGGCTGCGGGGCGCGGTCGGCGGGGGACTGGTCCAGCTCGACGCCGAGAGCGAGTCGGCGCTGCGCGCCCAGCCCGGCTACAGCGGCGCCCCGGTGATCGTGGGCGACGCGTGGGGCGACGCGGTCGTCGGGATGCTGGCGGTCGCCGGGCGGGAGGGCCGCGCCGGCGACGCGTACGCGGTGCCCATGACCGAGGTGTCGGCGGCCTGGCCCGAGGTCCTCGGCGACAGCATGCTGCCGCCCTGCCCCTACCGGGGCCTGCGGTCCTTCACCGCCGCCGACGCCCGCGCCGGGCTCTTCGTCGGCCGCGAGCGGGAGATCGCCGGGCTGCGCGCGATGGTGAAGGACCGGCCGCTGGTCGTCGTCACCGGCCCGTCCGGGGTCGGCAAGTCCTCGCTGGTGGCGGCCGGTCTCGAACCGGGGCTGCTGGCGGACGGCTGGGCGGTCGCCACCTTCCGCCCGGGTGCCACGCCGTACGACGCGCTGGCCCGGGCCCTGCTCGACCTGGAGTGCCCCGGCGGCGACCACTCGCTCGAACAGCTGGAGAACCGCTGCCACGCCCTGCGCGAGGAGGGCTTCTGGCCGGTGGCGACCCGGGTGTCGGTGCTCACGGGCCGCCGCCTCGCGCTCATCGGCGACCAGTTCGAGGAGGTGTTCAGCGCCGGTACGGACGGGGCGGACCCGGTGCGCTTCCTCCAGCAGACCTTCCCGCCGCCCGAGACGGTGCAGAGCCCCGACGTGCGTCTCGTCTGCACCCTGCGCTCCGACTTCCTGCCCGATCTGCTGGAGCTGGCGGACATCGGGCCGCGGCTCCAGGACCGGCAGCTGAACGTCTCCCCGCTCGACGAGGCGGCGCTGACCCGGGTGATCGTCGAACCGGCCGCGCTCGCCGGGGTGACCTTCACCGAGGGGCTGGCCGAGGCGGTGGCGGCCGAGGCGAGCAAGGGGCCGGGCGGACTGCCGCTCCTGGAGTTCGCGCTGACCGAGCTCTGGCCGATGCAGCGCGAGCGCCGGATCAGCTTCGACAGCTACCACGGCCTCGGCGGCGTCTCGGGCGCCCTCAACCGCCATGCCGAGCAGGTCTACCGCTTCCTGGCCCAGACCCTGGACGCGGCCCGGATCCGGCGCGTACTGCTCTCCATGATCCGGGCCCGGGGCGGCGCGGCCAGCGCGGTACGGGTCGCGGCCCGGCGCGTCCACCTCGGCGCCGACTGGTACGTGGCCCAGCTGATGGCCGACCCCGAGCGGCGACTGGTCGTGCTGGGCCCGGAGGGTCCCGGTACGGCGGAGATCGCCCACGAGGCGCTGATCCGGGGCTGGCAGCGGCTGGCCGACTGGGTCGACGAGGACGCCGACTTCCAGCAGTGGCTGGCGGTCGCCGAGGAGCGTGCCACCGAGGGCGACCTGCTGTCGGCCCCTCGGGTCGCGGAGGCGCAGCGGTGGCTGGACGAACGGCCCGACGACATTCCGCCCGAGGTGGGGGCGCTGATGCGCAGGAGCCTGGCGGTCCTGCGCGAACAGGAGCGCACCGAGCGGCAGATGCAGGCGCTCCAGGCCTCCAACGCGGAGCTGGAGGAGAAGGCCGAACTCCTCGCGCGCGCCAACCGGGACATCGAGGTGAAGAACCACGAGATCGAGGAGGCCCGCCAGATCCTGCAGGAGCGGGCGGAGCTGCTGGCGGTCTCGATGCGCTTCAGGTCCGAGTTCCTGGCGAACATGTCGCACGAGCTGCGCACCCCTTTGAACTCCATGCTGATCCTCGCCAGGTTGCTCGCCGACAACAACGAGGGCACCCTCTCGCAACGGCAGATCGAGTTCGCCGAGACGATCCACCGCGCGGGCTCCGACCTGCTCGAACTGATCAACGACATCCTGGACCTCACCCGGGTGGAGGCGGGCCGGATGGAGGTCGCGCCGACCTGGATCGGGCTCGCCGCGCTGCTGGACCATGTGGAGGCGACGTTCCGCCCGCTGATGGAGGACAAGGGGATCGACTTCTCCGTGAGCCTGGCGCCCGGGGTGTCCACGGAGCTGTACACCGACGAGCAGCGGCTGCTCCAGGTGCTGCGCAACCTGCTCGCCAACGCGGTGAAGTTCACCGACGCGGACGGGGCCGTGGAGCTGCGGGTCGGCCGGCTCGGCCCCCGGATGGTGTTCTCGGTCTCCGACTCCGGGATCGGCATCCCCGCCGACAAGATCCAGGTGATCTTCGACGCGTTCCAGCAGGCCGACGGCACGACGAGCCGCAGATACGGCGGTACGGGGCTCGGTCTGTCCATCAGCCGTGAGATCGCCGGGCTGCTCGGTGGCGAGATCCGCTGCGAGAGCGAGGTCGGCCGGGGTTCGACGTTCACCCTCGACCTGCCCCGGGGGCCGGTGGCGGAGACGTCGGACGACGTCGATCCGCTGCCGGAGGAGACGCCCGCCCTGCTTCCGTTGTTCACCGGCAGGTTCGCGGGCGAGCACGTCCTGGTCGTCGACGACGACGTACGCAACGTCTTCGCCCTCACCTCCGTCCTCGAACAGAACGGGCTGACCGTCTGGTACGCGGAGAGCGGCCAGGAGGCGATCGACATGCTCGAAGGCCGCCCCGGCGTCGGCCTCGTCCTGATGGACGTGATGATGCCGGAGATGGACGGCAACGAGGCGATGAAGCGGATCCGCCGGATTCCGGGCTACGAGGCGCTGCCGGTCGTCGCGCTCACGGCCAAGGCGATGGCGGACGACCGCGAGCGCAGTATCGAGGCGGGCGCATCCGCGTATCTGACCAAGCCGGTCGACACCGACGCGCTGCTGATCGTGATCGAGAAGTGGCTGTCCCGAGGGGAGGCCGGTCCGCGGGACGCGCCCCCGGACTGACCGCCGCCCGGCGAGGGCGTCTCACCCGTGCCAGGACCGCCACAGCGCCGCGTACGCCCCGTCCGCCTCGACCAGGGCGTCGTGGCTGCCCAGCTCGCTGATGCGGCCGTTCTCGACCACCGCGATCACGTCCGCGTCGTGCGCGGTGTGCAGGCGGTGGGCGATCGCCACGACCGTGCGGCCGTCGAGCACCCGCGCCAGCGAGCGCTCCAGGTGCCGTGCGGCGCGCGGGTCCAGGAGCGAGGTCGCCTCGTCCAGGACCAGCGTGTGCGGGTCCGCCAGGACGAGCCGGGCCAGCGCGATCTGCTGGGCCTGGGCCGGGGTGAGGGAGAGCCCGCCGGAGCCGACCTCGCTGTCCAGGCCGTCGTCGAGCGCCCGCGCCCAGCCGTCGGCGTCGACCGCGCCCAGGGCCGCCCACAGCTCGGCGTCCCCGGCGCCCTGCCGGGCGAGCAGCAGGTTGTCCCGCAGCGAGCCCACGAACACGTGGTGCTCCTGGTTGACCAGCGCCACGTGCTCGCGCACCCGCTCGGCGGGCATCCGCGACAGCTCGGCCTCGCCGAGCGTGACGCGGCCCTCGCGCGGGGCGTAGATGCCCGCGAGCAGCCGCCCGAGCGTGGACTTGCCCGCGCCGGACGGGCCCACCAGGGCCAGCCGGGTGCCCGGCGCCACCGACAGGGACACCTGGTGCAGTACGTCCACGCCCTCGCGGTAGCCGAAGCGCACCCCGGCCGCCTCGACGTCCCGGCCGTCCGGGTGCACCTCGGCGTCGCCCGCGTCCGGCTCGATGTCGCGGACGCCGACCAGCCGGGCCAGCGAGACCTGGGCCACCTGGAGCTCGTCGTACCAGCGCAGGATCAGTCCGACCGGCTCGACCATCATCATCGCGAGCATCGCGCCGGTCGTCAGCTGCCCGACGGTGAGCCAGTCGTTCAGGACGAACGTCCCGCCGATCATCAGGACGGCCAGCAGGATCGTGGTGTGGGTGAGGTTGATGACGGGGAACAGGACCGACCGCAGCCACAGCGTGTACCGCTCCCAGGCGGTCCACTCGGTGATCCGCCGGTCGGAGAGCGCGATGCGGCGCTCGCCCAGGCGGTGCGCCTCGACGGTCCGGCCCGCGTCCACGGTCTCGGCCAGCACGGCCGCGACCGCGGCGTAACCGGCCGCCTCCGAGCGGTACGCCGAGGGCGCCCGCCGGAAGTACCAGCGGCACCCCGCCACCAGCAGCGGCAGCGCCACGAGCACCGCAAGGGCCAGCGGCGGCGCGGTGACCCCGAGCGCGCCCATGAGCAGCAGCGCCCACACCACGCCGATGGCCAGCTGCGGCACGGCCTCGCGCATCGCGTTGGCCAGCCGGTCGATGTCCGTGGTGATCCGGGACAGCAGATCGCCGGTGCCCGCGCGCTCCAGGACGCCCGGCGGCAGCCCGACCGACCGCACCAGGAAGTCCTCGCGCAGATCGGCCAGCATCTCCTCGCCGAGCATCCCGCCGCGCAGCCGCACCAGGCGGACGAAGACGGTCTGCACGACCAGCGCGCCCCCGAACAGCGCGGCCGTGCGCCCCAGATGGAGGTCCTGGACGTCGTCGGAGAGGTCCTCGACGATCCCGCCCAGCAGGTACGGGCCGACCATTGAGGAGATCACCGCGACCGCGTTGACCCCGATGAGCAGCGCGAACGCCTTGCGGTGGCGCCGCAGAAGCTGACCTACGTACGCCCGGACGGTCGCCGGGGTGCCGACGGGCAGGGTGGTGGCCGACTGCGGGGCCGCCGGGTCGTACTCGGGTGCCGCCACGCCGATCATGCCGTCTCCTCCCATGTCTGAAGTGCTTTTGTCTCTTCGTCGGTCTCGCGCGTGACCACCGCCCGGTAGCGGGTGTCGGTGCGCAGCAGTTCGCGGTGCACCCCGACCGAGGCGACCTCGCCGTCGTGCACGAGGACGACCCGGTCCGCCAGGTCGAGCAGCAGCGGCGACGACGAGAACACCACCGTCGTACGGCCCGCGCGCAGCCGCTTGATGCCGCCCGCGACCCGTGACTCGGTGTGCGAGTCGACCGCCGAGGTCGGCTCGTCCAGGACGAGAACCTCCGGGTCGGTCACCAACGACCGGGCCAGGGCCAGGCGTTGGCGCTGGCCGCCGGAGAGCGACCTGCCGCGCTCGGTGATGCGGGTGCGCATCGGGTCGCCGTCGGTGTCCACCGACGCCTGGGCGAGCGCGTCGAGCACGTCGCCGCACTGCGCCGCCGCCAGCGCCTCGTCGGGCGCGACCTTCCCGGACGAGGGCACGTCCAGGAGCTCGTGGAGCGTGCCGGAGAGCAGCACCGGGTCCTTGTCCTGGACAAGGACGGCGGCCCGGGCCGCGTCCAGCGCGAGCCCGTCCAGCGCGACCCCGCCGAGCAGGGCGGACGGCAGCTCGTCGGCCTCGGCGGCGTGCCCGCCGAGGCGTTCGGCCAGCCGTCCGGCCGCGTCCGGGTCGCCGCACACGACGGCCGTGAACCGGCCCTCGGGCGCCAGCAGTCCGGTCGCCGGGTCGTACAGGTCGCCGGACGGGCCGTCGGACGTCCGGGACGGCACCCCCGTGTCCGTCCCGGACGGGTCCGTGGCCCGGCCCAGCGCCAGCACGCGGGCCGCGCGCTTGGCCGAGGGCCGCGAGAAGGAGTACGCCATGGCGATCTCCTCGAAGTGGCGCAGCGGGAACAGCATCAGCGTCACCGCGCTGTACACGGTGACCAGTTCACCGACCTGGATCCGGCCGTCGCGGGCCAGCGCCGCCCCGTACCAGACCACCACGATCAGCAGGACGCCCGGCAGCAGCACCTGGACCGCCGAGATCAGCGACCACATGCGGGCGCTGCGCACGGCCGCCCTGCGGACCTCCTGGGAGGCCTCGCGGTAGCGGCCGAGGAAGAGCTCCTCGCCGCCGATGCCGCGCAGCACCCGAAGCCCGGCCACGGTGTCCGAGGCCAGCTCGGTGGCCCGGCCCGCCTTCTCGCGCTGGACGTCGGCCCGCCGGGTGGCGGGCGGCAGCAACGGCAGGACGGCCAGGGCCAGTACGGGCACGCCGATCGCGACCACGACGCCGAGCGCCGGTTGGTACAGCACCAGGCCGACGCAGATGATCACCAGTGCGGTGGCCGCCGCCGCGAACCGCGACAGCGCCTCCACGAACCAGCCGATCTTCTCGACGTCGCCGGTGGAGACCGCGACGACCTCGCCCGCCGCGACCCGGCGCGTGAGTACCGAGCCGAGCTCGGCGGTCTTGCGCGCGAGCAGCTGCTGGACGCGCGCGGCGGCCGTGATCCAGTTGGTCACGGCGGTGCGGTGCAGCATGGTGTCGCCGACCGCGATGGCCACGCCGAGCAGCGCGATGAGGCCGCCCGCGAGGGCGAGCCGCGTTCCCGAGCGGTCGATCACGGCCTGGACGGCGATGCCCACGCCGAGCGGGAGCCCGGCGAGGCCGCACTGGTGCAGCAGCCCCCAGGCCGTCGATTTGAGCTGTCCGGCGAGCTGCTGGCGGCCCAGCCACAGCAGGAAGCGGGGACCCGAGCGGACGTCCGGTTCGCCTGGATCCGTATAAGGAAGATCGCGAATCTGCATGACGTCCCAAGGATCGGAAAGAGTGGTTCAAACCGTGCAAGGTTCGCCTTCCGACGGGCCCCGGGGCAATTGATTTTTCCGCCGTGGCGGCCGGAACGCGCCAAGATAGGCGGCCCGCCCCTGGCGCGCGGGGCCTCCTCGCGCTTCACTCCTGACGCATGAGACCACGAAAGATCATGTCCATGATCGGCGGGGTACTGCTCGCCGCCGGGGCGGTGCTCGGCGCGGGCCCGGCGGCCTCCGCCGCACAGCCGGCCGAGCCGCCCGCCGAGTTCGGCACCGACTGGCACGACCCGGTCACCGCCGCCCCGCCGGTCGCCGTGCCGCACACCCGCAGCTGCCAAGTCACCCTGGCGCAGGCGCAGTTCCGCGACTTCACGCCGTACAAGGGGAGTTACGCGCCGCCGAAGGGGTGCGGCGACCGCTGGAGCAAGGTGGTGCTGCGGCTCGACGGCAAGGTCAAGGGCAGGCAGTACGACCGGCTCGGCTACCTCCACGTCGGCGGCGTCGAGGTGCTGCGGACCTCGACGCCCGAGCCCTCACCGGACGGCATCGTCTGGAACGTCGAGAAGGACGTCACCCGTTACAGCGACACCTTCCGCTTGGCGCAGCCCGTCGAGATGCTGATCGGCAACGTCGTCGACGACACGTACACCGGCGTCATCGACGTCAAGGTCACGCTGACCTTCTATGCCGCAGAAGGCCGGGTGAAGCCCGCCGCGACGCCGGACAAGGTGCTGCCGCTGGACGGCACCGCGCTGACCACGCCGCGCAACTCCGAGCGGATCGTCGCCGAGGTGTACGCGACCGGCTCGGGCGGCGGCTGCGAGGAGTTCTGGTACCTCGCGGTGCCGGACCCCGCGCCCTACTCCTGCAAGGCGGCCGCCGGACCCAACCGCGAGGTGCGGATCAAGGTCGACGGCCAACTCGCCGGAATCGCCTCGCCGTTCCCGAACGTATGGACCGGCGGCTGGTCCAACCCCTTCCTCTGGTACGTCGTCCCGGCGCCCCACGCCTTCGACGTACGGCCGATCGAGTACGACCTGACGCCGTACGCGGCGCTGCTCGACGACGGCCGCGCGCACCAGGTGGAGGTGTCGGTGGCCGGGGTGCCCGAGGGGCAGTCCGGCTGGTCGACGCCGGTCAACGTACTGGTCTGGCAGGACCGGGGCAGCGAGGTCGTCACCGGGGCGCTCACCCGCCACGAGGAGAGCGCGCCCGCCGACTCCACCACGTACACGCCCGGAACCGAGCTGCGCCTCGACGCGAAGGCGAGCCACCGGCTGACCACGGCGGGCTATCTGAACACCTCGCACGGCCGGGTCACCACCACGGTCGCCCGTAGCGTCGCCGCCGACACCGTCCACCGCTGGACCGAGGGCGAGAACACCGACGCCCTGAAGGGGAGTTGGACCGACGACAGCGCGGTCACCACGGACGGGCGCGGCCCGGCCGTCACCGCGCGCGTGCACCGTACGTACACGATGGACGGCACCATCACCATCGGCGCGGACAACCGGCTGCGGACCGTGATCACCCTCGGGGACCGGGCGGACACCGCCACCCTGCGCGGCGGCCGGACCGCCTCGTGGTCGCACCTGGACGACACCTACCGGGGTGACGCCTCCTGGACCATGAACGTCCCGCGCGACCAGCGGCACGCGACCGGCACCTCCGCCGAGCGCTACCGGCTGTACGGCTCCGACGGCTGCTACGACCGGAGCCTGCAGACCGTCCAGGGCACCCTCACCGAGGACCTGCGGCGCTGCTGAACGGCGGGTGCGGGGCCCGTGCTCGCCGCCAAGCACGGGCCCCGCGGTCTCAGGCCTCCGACGGCTTCTCGGAGTCCATTCCGGGGCGGGACCTGTGCCAGTCGCCGCGGGTGAAGTCGGGGATCTGCTGGGGTGCGCCGTTCGCCTTGAGCGAGAGGTGGCTCAGCGGCACCGGCGCCGACCAGGCGGCCGCGTCGTACACGTCGAAGTCCGGGACGAGCCCGAGGCGCATGCACTGCATCGTGCGGAACACCAGCATGTAGTCCATGCCGCCGTGCCCGCCGGGCGGGTTGGCGTGCTCCTTCCAGAGCCAGTGGTCCCAGTCGGTGTACTTGGAGAAGTCGCCCCAGTTGTCGTCGTGGTGGTCCGGCTCGATGTAGATCCGCTCCGGGTAGTCCTCGAAGACGCCCTTGGTGCCGCCGAGGCTGTTGATGCGGCTGTAGGGGTGCGGCGTCGACACGTCGTGCTCCAGGCGGATCACCCGGCCCTTGGCGGTCCGCACCAGGCTGATCGTCCGGTCGCTCTCGATGTACGACTCCTTGAAGCTGGGGTCGCCCGCGGGCATGTGGGCCTCGCGGTACTCGGCGAGGCCGAGCGCGGGTGTGCCGACGCTGACGATGGACACCACGCGGTCGCCGCGGTTGACGTCCATGTAGTTGGCGACCGGGCCGAAGCCGTGGGTGGGGTAGAGGTCGCCGCGCAGCCGGGTGTGCCACAGCCGCCGCCAGGGCCCCTCGTAGTACTTCGGGTCGAACATCAGGCCGCGCAGATCGTGGATGTACGCGCCCGCGCCGTGCAGCAGCTCGCCGAACTTGCCCGCGTGCGCCATCCGCAGCACCCGCATCTCGTTCCTGCCGTAACAGCAGTTCTCCAGCTGCATGCAGTGGCGTCTGGTGCGCTCGGAGAGGTCGACCAGCTCCCACAGCTGGTCCATGCGCATCGAGGCCGGGCACTCCACGCCCGCGTGCACGCCGTTGAGCAGGGCCGCCTTGGTGATGTCGAAGTGGGAGTCCCAGGGCGTGGCGATGTGCACGAAGTCGATGTCATGGCGCCCCAGGAGCTGTTCGTAGTCGTGGTCGCCGTTGGCGTAGACGGCGGGCGCGGGCTGGCCCGCCGCGACCACCTTGGCGGCGGCGCTCTCCGCCTTGGCCCTCACCGGGTCGCAGAGCGCCACGACCCGCACCCCGGGGACGGCGAGGTACAGGTCGATCATGCTCCCGCCGCGGTTGCCGAGACCGATCAGGCCCACCCGGACCGTGGAGCGCCGCTGGAACGGCACCCCGATCATGGTCCGGCCCTGACGCTTCGGCGCGGGCACCTCCTGCGGCTGGGCCGGGGCCTGTGCGGCCTGTTCGGCGGCCGAGGCGCTGCCCGTGCCCAGGCCGCCGATTCCGATCCCGGCGCCCGCGGCCCCCGCCGTCCACAGGACGTCGCGTCGGCTGATGTCGTGGTTCTGCGGAGCTGCGTCGTTCATCGAGTCTCCTGGAAAGAGAGGGAGCTGATTTCTGCGCGGCGTTACACGAACCTCGGTAAGGACCATGGTTGTTGGGGCTGCTGCCGCGCAAGGGGGCCTGTCGACGCTGGGGGCCGCCCCGGGAAGGTACACCGCTGCACCCCGTCACGGTACGTCCGGATACGCCCGGGTCGTGGGAGGCGCGGGGAAAGCACCCGGACGGGTCGTTGACGGCCCGTCAGTCACCGTCGCCCCGCACACGGCTCAGGTGCGCCGCAGATACTCCGGTCCTGGCCGGGTCGCACGCTCCAGCTCCAGCAGTACGGAGACGTAGGCGCGGCCGGTCGCGCGCTCCATGCCGATCTCGCACATCCGGTTCGCGGAGAGATGGGCGTCGAAGTGACGGTCCGTCACCTCGTCGGCCTCGTGTGCGGTGGCCGCTCCGGTGAGCTCCTGGTGGAGCATCCCCCGGTCGCCCGCGAAGGCGCAGCACCCCGCGTCGTCCGGCACCACGACCTCCTCGGCGCAGGCCTCGGCGACCGCGCGCAGCTGCGCCTCGTCGCCCAAATGCCGCATGGAGCAGGTCGGATGGAGCACGGCCGAGCGCGCCCGGCGCAGCACGGTCAGCTCCGGCAGCAGCTCCTCGGCGGCCCACACCACCGAGTCCACGACGGTCAGCGCGGCGTGCAACTCCCGGTTGTCCGCGGTGAGATACGGCACCACCTCGTGCGCGATGCCCAGGGTGCAGGAGGAGGCGTCGACGACCAGCGGGAGCGTGCCGCCGGCCGTCCAGCCCCAGGCGGCCTCGACGATCCGGTTGGCCATCACGGCGTTGCCCAGCTCGTACCCCTTCGAGTGCCAGATGGTGGCGCAGCAGGTGCCCGCCACGTCCTCGGGGATCCACACCGGCTTCCCCGCGCGCGTGGCGAGGGCCACCACGGCCTGCGGCAGCGACGGGCCCCGGTGGCCCTCCGGCTCCCCGAAGATCCGGTTGACGCAGGCCGGGTAGTACACGGCGCTCGCGCCGACCCGTCGGGTACGGGGCAGGGCGCGGGCGGCGGCGCCCGGGATCTCGGGCAGCCACTCGGGCACCAGATCGGGGCGCACCGCCTTGCGGGCGAGACCCGTCACGCGCGCGAGGGCGCGGTCGCCGATGCGGTCGCCGATGGTGCGGGCGGCGGCCACCGCGAGGCGCGCGGAGGCCTCGACGGCCTTGAAGTGCCGGGCGGTCAGCGCGGCCGCCCGCTCCTCGCGCGGGCTGTGCCGAAGGTGGCGGAAGTGCTTCATCAGGGCGCCGGTGTCGATGCCCACCGGGCAGTCGAGCGCACAGGTCGAGTCGCCCGCGCAGGTGTCCACGGCGTCGTATCCGTACGCGTCGAGCAGCGCGTCCTGGACCGGTGAGCCGTCGCCCTGGCGCATCATCTCCCGCCGCAGCACGATCCGTTGGCGGGGTGTGGTGGTCAGGTCACGGCTGGGGCAGGTGGGCTCGCAGAAGCCGCACTCGATGCACGGGTCCGCGATCAGCTCCACCTTCGGGATGGTCTTGAGGCCGCGCAGATGGGCGCGCGGATCGCGGTCCAGGACGATCCTCGGCGCGAGCACCCCGTCCGGGTCGATGAGCCGCTTGGTCCGCCACATCAGCTCGGTGGCCCTCGGCCCCCACTCCAGCTCCAGGAACGGCGCGATGTTGCGGCCGGTGGCGTGCTCGGCCTTGAGCGAGCCGTCGAAGCGCTCCACGGTGAGGCGGCAGAAGTCGGCCATGAACGCCGCGTACCGCTCGACGTCGGACGGCTCGGCCGCGTCGAACGCCAGCAGGAAGTGGAGGTTGCCGTGGGCCGCGTGGCCCGCGACGGCCGCGTCGAAGCCATGGGTCTCCTGGAGCGCGAGCAGCGCCTCGCAGGCCTCGGCGAGCCGGGGCGGCGGCACCGCGAAGTCCTCGGTGATCAGCGTCGTCCCGGCCGGTCGGGAGCCGCCGACCGCCGTCACGAACGCCTTGCGGGCCTTCCAGTACCCGGCGATCGCCTCGGCGTCCCGGGTGAACGCGTTGGTCACCGAGGCGACCGGGGCCACCAGGTCGAGCCCGGCGAGCACCCCGGCGGCCGCCGCCTCGTACGCCTCGCGGCCCGCCTCGTCCGGTGCGCGGAACTCCACGAGGAGCGCGGCCGTCTCCTTGGGCAGCGAGGCCCAGTCGGCGGGGACGCCCGCCACGCTCACCGAGGCGCGCAGGGTGTTGCCGTCGATCAGCTCCACGGCGAGCGCCCCGGCGTCGTTGAAGAGCGGCACCGCCGCGGCGGCGGCCGGGAGCGTGGGGAAGAAGAGCAGCGCCGTGCTGAGCAGGCGCTCCAGCGCCACGGTGTCGAAGACGACCTCGGAGATGAAGCCGAAGGTGCCCTCGGAGCCGACCATCAGCCCGCGCAGGATCTCCACCGGCGTCGAGCCGTCGAGGAACGCGTCCAGCCGGTAGCCGTTGGTGTTCTTGATCGTGTACTTGGCGCGGATCCGGGCGGTGAGCTCCGGGTCCGCCTCGATCTCCGCCTTCAGCTCCAGCAGGCCCGCGCAAAGGCGGGGTTCGGCGTGCGCCAGGTCCTCGTCGGCGCGCGGGTCGCCGGTGTCGACCACGGTGCCGCTCGGCAGGACGAAGGTGAGCGAGGCGACCGTGCGGTACGAGTTGCGGGTCGTGCCCGCCGTCATGCCCGAGGCGTTGTTGGCGACGACCCCGCCGATCGTGCAGGCGAGCGCGCTGGCCGGGTCGGGGCCGAGCACGCGGCCGTGCCGGGCGAGCGCCGCGTTGGCCCGCGCGACGGTCGTGCCGGGCCGGATCCGGGCGCGGGCGCCGCCGTCCCGGACCTCGATCCCGGCCCAGTGGCGGCGCACGTCCACCAGGATGTCCTCGCCCTGCGCCTGGCCGTTGAGGCTGGTGCCGGCCGCCCGGAAGACGACCTCGCGGCCCTTGCCGTGCGCGTACGACAGGACGGCCGAGACGTCGTCGATGTCCTCGGCGACCACCACGACCTGGGGGACGAACCGGTACGGGCTGGCGTCCGAGGCGTACCGCACCAGGTCGGAGACCTTCCACAGCACCTTGTCGGCGCCGAGCAGTGCGGTCAGCTCACCGCGCAGCGGCTCGGGAGTGCCGTCCGCGAGCCGGTCGGGGACCCGGTCCGGGGACGCGGTGCGCCGCCCGGAGGGGCGCAGGGCTTGCGGCTTCGGCTCCAGGAGCGGCATGCGGCGGATCCCCTCAGCAGCGGCGCTCCGGCACTCCGTCGACCAGAGCGGACAGCAGTCCGCCGAGCACCTCGCGCTGGTCGGCGGTCAGCGGCGCCAGGATCTCCTCCGCCGCGCCCCGGCGCGCGCCGCGCAGTGAACGCAGCGTCGCCCGGCCGGTGTCGGTGAGCTCGATGCGCACCACGCGGCGGTTGGTCGGGTCGGGGACCCGGCGCACGTTGCCACTCTCCTCCAGCCCGTCGACCAGGGTGGTCACGGCGCGCGGGACCACCTCCAGACGGGCGGCGAGATCGGCCATGCGGGGCGGGCTCTCGTAGTGCGCGACCGTCCGCAGCAGCCGGGACTGGGCAGGGGTGATGCCGACCGGCTCCAGGTGCTGCTTGTGGATGCGGTGGAGTCGGCGGGTGAGCCGGAGCAGCTGCTCGGCCAGCACGCCGTCGGCGTCGGTGGTGCTCATACGGGAACAATAACAGGACCTTGTACATTGTGAGTATAGGTAACAGTGAGCTATGCTCCACAAAGTCCTGTCAGTGGCGTCGCCGCGGTGACGCCGTCGTCCTGTCGTCCCACCCTTCGAAGGAGCTCATGCACCCCGAGGATTCCTCCTGGACGCCCCCGCCCCGTGACCGCGAGCAGCCGCCCGCCCAGACGCGGCGCATCCTGCGGCTCTTCCGCCCCTACCGCGGCCGGCTGGCGATCGTCGGCCTGCTGGTCGCCGCGTCCTCACTCGTCTCGGTCGCCTCGCCGTTCCTGCTGCGCGAGATCCTGGACGTCGCCATCCCGCAGGGCCGCACCGGGCTGCTCAGCCTGCTCGCCCTCGGCATGCTCGCGACCGCCGTCGTCACCGGCGTCTTCGGCGTCCTGCAGACGCTGATCTCGACGACCGTCGGCCAGCGCGTCATGCACGACCTGCGCACCGGTGTCTACGCCCAGCTCCAGCGGATGCCGCTCGCCTTCTTCACCCGGACCCGGACCGGCGAGGTCCAGTCCCGCATCGCCAACGACATCGGCGGCATGCAGGCGACCGTCACCTCCACCGCCACCTCGCTCGTCTCCAACCTCACGGCTGTGGTCGCCACCGTCGTCGCCATGCTGGCGCTCGACTGGCGGCTGACCGCCGTCTCGCTGCTCCTGCTGCCGGTCTTCGTCTGGATCAGCCGCAAGGTCGGGCGCGAGCGCAAGAGGATCACCACCCAGCGCCAGAAGCAGATGGCCGCGATGGCCGCCGAGGTCACCGAGTCGCTGTCGGTCAGCGGCATCCTGCTCGGCCGCACCATGGGCCGCGCCGACTCGCTCACCAAGTCCTTCGCCGCCGAGTCCGAGCGGCTGGTCGACCTCGAAGTGCGCTCCAGCATGGCCGGGCGGTGGCGGATGTCGACGATCGGCATCGTCATGGCCGCCATGCCCGCCGTCATCTACTGGGCCGCGGGCATCGCCCTCCAGTCCGGCGGCCCCTCGATCTCCATCGGCACGCTCGTCGCGTTCGTCTCGCTCCAGCAGGGCCTGTTCCGGCCCGCCGTGAGCCTGCTCTCCACCGGCGTGCAGATGCAGACCTCGCTCGCCCTCTTCCAGCGCATCTTCGAATACCTCGACCTCCCGGTCGACATCACCGAGACCGAGCACCCGGTCCGCCTGGAGAAGGTCCGCGGCGAGATCCGCTTCGAGTCGGTCGACTTCGGTTACGACGAGAAGAGCGGCCCCACCCTCAGCGGGGTCGACCTGGCCGTCCCGGCCGGCGGCAGCCTCGCCGTCGTCGGCCCCACCGGCTCCGGCAAGTCCACGCTCAGCTATCTGGTGCCGAGGCTGTACGACGTGACGGGCGGGCGGGTCACGCTCGACGGCGTCGACGTGCGCGACCTGGACTTCGACACCCTCGCGCGCGCGGTCGGCGTGGTCTCCCAGGAGACCTACCTCTTCCACGCCTCGGTCGCCGACAACCTGCGCTTCGCCAAGCCCGACGCCACCGACGAGGAGCTGGAGGCCGCCGCCCGCACGGCCCAGATCCACGACCACATCGCCTCCCTGCCCGACGGGTACGACACGGTGGTCGGCGAGCGCGGCTACCGCTTCTCCGGCGGCGAGAAGCAGCGGCTCGCCATCGCCCGGACGATCCTGCGCGACCCGCCGGTCCTCATCCTCGACGAGGCGACCAGCGCGCTGGACACCCGGACGGAACACGCGGTGCAGCAGGCCATCGACGCCCTCTCGGCGGGCCGCACCACGCTCACCATCGCGCACCGGCTCTCCACCGTCCGCGACGCCGACCAGATCGTCGTCCTGGACGGCGGCCGGATAGCCGAGCGCGGCACCCACGAGCAACTGCTCGACCAGGACGGCAAGTACGCCGCGCTGGTGCGCCGCGACGCACGGCTGGCGCCGGTCGCCTCCTGACGGGGGTCGCGGGTTTACCGTGCCTGTATGACGGAGTCCACGCGCGGGTCCGGATCCCGGCCCCGGCTCACCCGGCGCGGCCGGCTGCTCCTGGGCCTCCTCGCCCTGCTGCTCGTGGCGGGAGGAGCGGTGCTCGTCCTGGTGCTGCGGGAGACCGGCGGCAAGGTCAAGTCCCTGGTCGTCCCGGAGGGCTGGCGGGCCGGGCAGGTGTACGCGGCGGTCGACAAGAGCCTCGGGGTGGCGGCGGGCACCACCCGCAAGGCGGCGTCCGAGGCGGGGCTCGCCCTCCCGGCCGACGCCCGGGGCAACCCCGAGGGCTATCTGTTCCCGGCCACCTATCCGGTGACCGGGAAGACCACTCCGCGCGGACTGCTCGCCTATATGGTCGACACCGCCAACAAGCGGTTCGGCGAGGACCACATCGGAGCCGGTGCCCGGCGGCAGGGCATGACGGTCTATCAGACCGTGGTCGTCGCCAGCATCGTGCAGGCCGAGGCCGACACCGCCGCCGACATGGGCAGGGTCTCCCGGGTCGTCTACAACCGGCTGGCCAAGGGCATGCCGCTGCAGATGGACTCGACGCTCAACTACGCGCTCAACCGCTCCACCCTGGCCACCACCCACGCCGACACCCGCACCGACAGCCCGTACAACACCTATGAGCGTGGCGGGCTGCCGCCGACGCCGATCGGCAACCCGGGGCAGCAGGCACTGGACGCGGCGATCGCCCCGCCGCCGGGGGAGTGGCTCTACTTCGTCACGGTGGCCCCGGGGGACACACGCTTCACGGCGGACTACGCGGAACAGCAGCGGAACGTGCGGGAGTTCAATCAGAAGCAGGCCAAAGGCACCCGCTGAGCGAGGTCAGCGCACCTCGAGGGAGCTGGCCAGCAGCTTCCTGATCTCCCGCACCGCCGCCCGCCCCGCCCGGTTCGCCCCGATCGTGGACGCGGAGGGTCCATAGCCGACCAGATGCACCCGCTCGTCCCTGACGGCCCGGGTGCCGTCGATCTCTATGCCGCCGCCGGGCGCCCGCAGCCTCAGCGGCGCCAGATGGTCGATCACGGGCCGGAACCCGGTGGCCCAGAGGATGACGTCCGCGTCCACGACCCGCCCGTCGTCCCACGCCACCCCACTCGGCGTGATCCGGTCGAACATCGGCAGCCGGTCCAGCACCCCGCTCGCGCGCGCGGCACGGATCGCGTCGTTCAGCGGCAGCCCCGTCACCGACACCACACTCTTCGGCGGCAGGCCCTGGCGTACGCGCTCCTCGACCATGGCGACCGCCGCCCGCCCCCACTCCTCGGTGAACGGGCCCTCCCGGAACACCGGCGGGCGCCGGGTCACCCAGGTCGTGGCGGCCGCGTAGTCGGCGATCTCCATCAGATGCTGGGTGCCGGAGGCACCCCCGCCGACCACGACCACCCGCTGACCCGCGAACTCCTCGGGCCCGGGGTAGTTCGCGGTGTGCAGCTGGCGCCCCCGGAACGTCTCCTGGCCCGGGTAGCGCGGCCAGAACGGCCGGTCCCAGGTGCCGGTGGCGTTGAGCAGCGCGCGCGTGGCGTACACCCCCTCGGACGTCTCGACCCGCAGCCGCCCGCCCTCGCCCTCCCGTACGGCGCTGACGTCCACGGGCCGGTGCACCCGCAGCCCGAAGGCGTCCTCGTAGTCGGTGAAGTACTCCCCGATCACCTCCGAGGAGGGCCGGGCCGGGTCCGCCCCGGTCAGCTCCATGCCGGGCAGCGCGTGCATCCCGTGCACCTTGCCGTACGTCAGCGAGGGCCAGCGGAACTGCCAGGCGCCGCCCGCCCGGGGCGCGTGGTCGAGGACCACGAAGTCGCGGTCCGGCTCGAACCCCGCCCGGCGCAGATGGTAGGCGCCGGACAGACCCGCCTGCCCGGCGCCGATGACCACCACGTCCACGTCCTGTGCCCCGAAGCTGTTCACGGTTCTAGCAACCAAGGGGGGTACGCGGATCTTCCCGGAGCCTAGCGACCCCCTCCCACCAGCAGCGGAGCCCCGCCGGGCGCCGAGGCCGGGCGTCCGTTGGCCGCCGGGACGCCGAGGAGCGGGGAGGCCGGGACCGTCGGCAGCAGACCCCGCGCGGCGAGCTCGGGGGTGACGCCCTCGCCGAACCAGTACGCCTCCTCCAGATGCGGATAGCCCGACAGCACGAAGTGCTCGATGCCCAGGTCGTGGTACTCCTCGATCCGGTCCGCCACCTCGCCGTGGCTGCCCACCAGCGCGGTGCCCGCGCCGCCCCGCACCAGACCCACGCCCGCCCACAGGTTCGGGGAGATCTCCAGCTTGTCGCGCTCCAGCGCGCCGCCGCCGTGCAGCGCCAGCATCCGCTGCTGGCCGACCGACTCGCTCTTGCCGAGCGCCTGCTGGGCCGCGGCGACCGTCTCGGGGTCGAGGTCGTCGAGCAGCCGGTGCGCGGTCGCCCACGCCTCGCGCGCCGAGTCGCGCGAGATGGTGTGCAGCCGGATGCCGAACCGAACGGTCCGGCCGCGCTCCTCGGCCAGCCCCCGGATCCAGTCGATCTTCTCCTTGACCTGCTCGGGCGGCTCGCCCCAGGTGAGGTAGACATCGGCGTGGTCGGCCGCGACCGGCCCGGCGGCCGCCGACGAGCCGCCGAAGAAGATCTCCGGCAGCGGGTCCGGCGGCAGCGCGGTGAGCCCGCCCGCCACCTGGAAGTGCTCGCCGTCGAAGTCGTACGGCTGCCCGCGCCAGACGCCCCGTACCACCGAGAGGAACTCCGACGTACGGGCGTAGCGGCGGTCGTGGTCCAAGTGGTCGCCGAAGCGCCGCTGTTCGGTGGAGTCGCCGCCGGTGACGATGTTCAGGAGCAGCCGGCCCCGGGTGATGCGCTGGTAGGTCGCGGCCATCTGCGCGGCGAGCACCGGCGAGATCACGCCCGGCCGGAACGCCACCAGGAACTTCAGCCGCTCGGTGTGCTGGGAGAGGGCGACCGTGGTCAGCCAGGCGTCCTCGCACCAGGTCCCGGTCGGGGTGAGCACCGCCTCGAACCCCAACTGCTCGGCCGCCTTGGCGATCTGGACCAGATAGTCGATGTCGGGGGCGCGGACGCCGCTGACCGGGGTGATCCGGGAGCGTTTGATCCCCCCGTCGGTGTACGCGTGGCGGTCGACCAGGGTGCGGCCGTCGCCGCCGGTGGGCAGGAACCAGTGCAGACGGACGGTCATGAGGCGGCCTTTCCATAGGTGCGGGGCGCGGTGGTGGAGGCGGGCAGGGTGCCGTTGAAGCGGCGGTCGACGTACTCCTTGAAGGAGAAGCGGCGGGGGATCAGCTTCAGGTCGGCGAAGGTGTCCGCGATCCGCTGTTCGGAGGCGATCGCGGCGTCGTCGACGGCGACCGCGACCCGGGTGCCGTTGCTGCGCTTCACCGAGTCCAGGGCGACGTCGTAGGGCAGCCCGGTCTCCTTCGACCAGGCCTTCGCCCAGGCCTCCGGGTGCTTGAAGACCCAGTCCTGGGCGCGCTGGAGGCGGGTGAGGTAGTCGGCGACCGCCTTGGCCTTCGCGGGGTTGGACAGGGCGGCCGGGGCGGCGACCTGGAAGCCGAGGCCGTTGACGCTGCCCTCGCCGGTGGTGAGGACGCGGGCCTTCCCGCTCTTCAGGACCTGGGAGGTGTAGGGGTCCCACACCGCCCAGGCGTCGACCTTGCCCCGGCTGAAGGCGGCGAGCGCGTCCGCCGGCTGGAGGTAGCTGACCTTGACGTCGGACAGGCCGAGCCCGGCCTTCTTCAGTGCGGCCAGCAACTGGTAGTGGGCGGAGCTGCCCTGGGCGACCGCGACGGACTTGCCCTTGAGGTCGGCGGGTCCCTTCAACGGGGAGTCGGCGGGCACGAGGACCGCCTCCCCGGCGGAGGAGCCGTGGGTGGCGGCGACCACCTTGATCTTGGAGTTGGCCCCGGCGGCGAAGACGGGCGGGGTGTTGCCGACGCCGCCGATGTCGACGGCCTTGGCGTTCACGGCTTCGAGCAGCGGCGGCCCGGAGGTGAAGGTGGACCACTTGATCTTGTACGGGAGGTGGTCGAGCTCTCCGGCGGCGCGCAGGACGGCTTCGGAACCACCTTTCTGGTCACCGACGTTGAGCGTGACGGCACCGGACCCGGACCCGCTGTCGGCGGCGGAGTCGCCGCCGCAGGCGGTGAGGACGAGGGGGAGCGGAAGGAGGAGCAGAGGGAGCAGGGGGAGTGAGCGGCGTCGCATGGAGGAGTTCCTTGGGGAGGGGGTCGTCAGGCGGCGGTGGGGTGGCTGGTGGAGGGAACTGCGGGCTGCTCCACACCGAGTTCGGCGAGCAGCCGCGAGCGGAGCTCGGTGAGGGCGGGGGCGCCCGGGGTGCGGGGGCGGGCCGGGGTGACCGGGGTGTCGTACGCGATGACGCCGTCCCGCATCACCAGCGCGCGGTCCGCGAGCAGCAGGGCCTCGTCCACGTCGTGCGTGACCAGCAGCACCGCGCAGCCGCGCCGCTGCCACAGCTCGGCCACCAGTTGCTGGGCCTTGATCCGGGTCAGCGCGTCGAGCGCGCCGAACGGCTCGTCGAGCAGCAGCAGGTCCGGCTCGCGCACCAGGGCGCGGGCCAGCGAGGCGCGCTGGGCCTCGCCGCCGGAGAGCGTCTTGGGCCAGGCGCCGGAGCGGTGACCGAGCCCGACCTCCTCCAACGCCCGTTCCGCCACGGTCCGTTCGGGCTTGCCCGGCAGTCCGAGCAGCACATTGCGCCACACCCGCTTCCAGGGCATGAGCCGGGGCGCCTGGAAGGCGACCGCGCGCCGCTTGGGGACGAGGACGGTGCCCTCGATGTCGCGGTCGAGCCCGGCGAGCACGCGCAGCAGCGTCGACTTGCCGCAGCCGCTGTGGCCCAGGAGCGCGGTGAACTCGCCCGCGCGCAGGGTCAGATCGAGGCCGTCGATGACGGGACGGCCCTCGAAGGCCCGGGTGAGCCCCCGCACCCGTACCGCGTCGGTGGTCACTGGCCCTTGAAGGTCGGTCGCCATTGCAGCAGCAGCCTTTCGAGAGTGCGGACGACGGCGTCGGCGAGCAGGCCGAGGAAGGCGTAGACGACCAGGCAGACGACGATCACGTCGGTGCGGAAGAACTCGCGGGCCTGGTTCATGAGGAAGCCGATGCCGTCCTCGGCGTTGATGGACTCGCCGAAGACGAGGGCCAGCCAGGCGGTGGCGAGCGAGTACCGCAGTCCGGTCATCGCGCCGGGCAGCGCGCCCGGCAGGACCACGTGCCGCACCAGCCCCCACCGGCCGAGCCCCAACGACTCCCCGGCCTCGACGAGTTGCTCGTCCACGCCGCGGATCCCGGCGTACACGTTCAGATAGAGGTGGAAGGCGACGCCGAGCGCGATGAGGGCGACCTTGGGGGCCTCGCCGATGCCGAGCCAGATGATGAAGAGCGGGATGAGCCCGACCCAGGGGACGGTCCTGAGCATCTGGACGGTGGCGTCCACCAGGTCCTCACCCAGCCGCGACAGCCCTGACACCAGGGCGAGTCCGACGCCGACGACCCCGCCGATGAGCAGCCCGAACACGACGCGTTGCAGGGAGACGGCCATCGCGGAGGGCAGGGTGCCGTCCGCGACCAGGTCCCGGCCGGCCCGGGCGATGGTCCCGGGCGAGGCGAGGACGTCGGGGCCGAGCGCGCCGGTGGCGCTGGAGACCTGCCACGCGGCGAGCAGCAGCAGTGGCCCGACGGCCCGCCGCAACCAGCGCGGCACGGCGAGCCGACGGCGGCGGGAGGAGGGCAGGACGGCGACGAGGTCGAGGCCGTGGGGGTGAGGTGGCTCTAGGGAGAGGGATTTACCGGAAATATCCGGCGGAGCATGGCCGACGGTCATGAGGGCTCCAGGGAAGCCGCCGGGTGGGCGGCGGTCGGGGAGAGCGGGCGCGTACGCGGCCGGACGGACCCGGGGAGGGTTGCGTCAGCGGGGTGCGCGTACGGCAGGGCTCAGCCGGGGAACGGCGAGCCGGACGGGGAGGGTGTGAAGGCGCTGAGAGGGCGTCAGCAACCGCGGGGACACGCGGCGGAGGCCACCCGCAGCAGGTCGATGTGACCGCGCGTGGTGAGCAGAGCTGTACGCAACATGGCGCCGAACGTAGCGACCGGTCAGGACCCGGTCAATGGCGTCTCGCCAGCCGGACGCGCGATCTTGCCGGATGGGCGCGAGGATGGGGCCATGTCCGTCTTCACCACGCGCGTCCTGCGCCTCACCACCGGAACGTCCGAGACCGTCACCGATCTGACCGGGGAGTGCGAGCGGTACCTCCGCGAGACGGCCGGCGGCGGCGACGGCCTCCTGAACATCTTCGTGCCCCACGCAACGGCTGGAATCGCCGTCATCGAGACCGGCGCGGGCAGCGACGACGACCTGCTGGCCGCGCTGCACATGCTCCTCCCCGCGGACGACCGCTGGCAGCACCGCCACGGTAGCCCGGGCCACGGCCGTGACCATGTGCTGCCGGCGCTCGTACCGCCGCACGCGACGCTGCCGGTGGTCGCGGGGCACCTGGAGCTGGGGACCTGGCAGTCGGTGTGCCTGGTCGACACGAACAAGGACAACGCGGAGCGGCAGGTGCGGCTGAGCTTCCTCGGCTGAGCCCCTTCGGCTAGCCGCGCGCCCCGGCCCCCGGCGCCCCCGCCCGCAGCCCGTCCATGACGAGGTCGAGGAGGCGGCCGGCGCGGGGCTGCCAGTCGCTGTGCGGGTCGATCTGCCAGAGTCCGGCGATGGCGAGGACGAAGTCGTCAGGGGTCACGCCCGGGCGGATGGTGCCCGCCTCTTCGTTGGCGTCCAGGAGCAGCGTGATGGCCGCGGTCACCGGCCCGTGGCCGAGCGCGGCCAGGGTGCCCCGGGCGGTGGCCTTGCCCAGCGCGTCGGCGAGGCCCGCCTTGGCCATCGAGTACTGGGCGAAGCGGTCCATCCACTCCCGCAGGGCCCGGTCCGGGGCGCGGGTTTCGAGGAGCTGGGCCGCGGTCTCGGCGAGCTGCTGCACCTCGTACCGGTAGACCTCCAGGACGAGTGCCTCGCGGTTGGGGAAGTGGCGGTAGAACGTCCCCTGCCCGACCCCCGCCTTCTTGGCGATCGCGCTCAGCGGGGCGTCGGCCGAGCAGGTGAGCTCGGCGAGCGCCACCTCCAGGATGCGCTCGCGGTTGCGCTGCGCGTCCGAGCGCAACGGCGTGTCCTTCTTCTGCTGCACTCGTCCTCCTTCCGCAGGCGCGGGCACCTGCCGCCGGACCGCCCGGCGGATTCGGCTCTTGTTAAACGGACAGCTGTCCGTTAGGTTCGGGGATAAAGGACAACTGTCCGTTTAGGTCCACCATAGCGGCAGTCGCGGCCGGAGTGGACGGCCGGGGCGCGCCCGACCGCCTTTCGCCCACCGTGCCCGCCGCAGGTTTCCGATGGACGGCGCTTCGCACACCCACGCGAGAGAAGGCTGCTCATGACCCCATCGACGTCCAGCGCCATCACCTTGAACATCAACGGCGAGAAGCACACGCTGCCGGTCGACCACCGCACCACCCTGCTCGACGCCCTGCGCGAGCGCCTCGATCTGACCGGTACGAAGAAGGGGTGCGACCAGGGGCAGTGCGGGGCGTGCACCGTACTGATCGACGGGCGCCGTGCCGTCTCCTGCCTCCAGCTCGCGGTGGCCGCCGAGGGGCGCGAGATCACCACCATCGAGGGCGTCGCGGACGGCGATCGGCTCCACCCCGTACAGCAGGCGTTCCTCGATCTCGACGGCTACCAGTGCGGCTACTGCACGCCCGGGCAGATCTGTTCGGCTCTCGCCGTGATCGAGGAACACGCGGCGGGCTGGCCGAGCGCGGTGACCGCCGACGTCCGGCCGGAGGCGGGCGTGCCGCAGTTGACCGCCGAGGAGATCCGCGAGCGGATGAGCGGCAACCTGTGCCGCTGCGGCGCCTATGTGTCGATCGTCGAAGCCGTGGCGCGGGCGGCGCAAGTCTCAGCGGCCGAGGCCGCCCAGGGCCCGTCGGCCGGGACGGAGGCGGCGGCATGAGGGAGTTCGGCTACCGGCGCGCCGTCGACGTCCCCGGCGCGGTCGCACTGCTCGGCGCCGACCCGGAGGCGCGCTTCCTCGGCGGCGGCACCAACCTCGTCGACCTGATGAAGTCCGGCGTGGAGCGGCCCGCGCTCCTCGTCGACGTCCGCGAACTCCCCCTCGACCGCATCGAGGTGACCCAGGACGGCGGGCTGCGCATCGGCGCGACCGTCACCAACAGCGACCTCGCCGCCCACCCCGAAGTGCGCCGCCGCTACCCGGCGCTGGCGCAGGCGGTCCTGGCCGGCGCGTCGGGCCAACTGCGCAACATGGCCACGGTCGGCGGCAACCTCCTCCAGCGCACCCGCTGCGGCTACTTCACCGACCTCGCCGCCCCCTGCAACAAGCGCGCCCCGGGCAGCGGCTGCTCCGCCGTCGAGGGCGAGCACCACAACCACGCGATCCTCGGCGCCTCCGCGCACTGCGTGGCCGTCCACCCCTCGGACATGGGGGTGGCGCTCGCCGCGTTCGACGCCGTCGTCTCCTACGAAACAGCCGACGGGCCGGGCGAGTTGCCGCTCGACGCGTTCTACCTTCCGGTCGGCGACACCCCGCACCGGGAGACCGCGCTGCCGCCCGGCGCGCTGATCACCGCGGTGACGCTGCCGCCCGCGCCGGTCGCCGCCCTCTCCCGCTACCGCAAGGTGCGCGAGCGTGCCTCGTACGCCTTCGCGATCGGCTCGATCGCGGCCGCCCTGGACGTACGCGACGGCGTCGTCCACGAAGTGCGCCTGGCCTTCGGCGCGGTCGCGTCCCGGCCGTGGCGGGCCCGTACCGCCGAGCGGGCGCTGACCGGGGGACCGGTGAGCGCCGACGCCTTCGCCGCCGCGGCCGACGCGGAGCTCGCGGCCGCCGAGGCGCTGCCCCACAACGGATACAAGGTGACGCTGACGCGCAATCTCGTCGTGGCCGTGCTCACCGATCTCGCCGAGGAGGCCGCCCGATGACCACGACCACCGGACCCACCCGGATCACCGGCGCCGTCGGCACCGCCCACACCCGCGTCGAGGGCCGCGACAAGGTCACCGGAGCCGCCCGCTACGCCGGGGAGATCCCGTTCGCCGACCTCGCCCACGGCTGGCTGGTGGTCTCCACCGTCGCGCGTGGCAGCGTCCGCTCGGTGGAGACCGCCCCGGTCCTCGCCATGCCGGGCGTCCTCACCGTGCTGCACCACGGCAATGCCCCGCGCGTCGACGCGGACTACATCGGCCTGCTGGGTCAGCCCGACCCGATCGTCGGGCTCTTCCAGAGCGACCGGGTGCCGTGCGCGGGCTGGCCGGTTGCGCTGGTCGTCGCCGAGACCTCCGAACAGGCCAGGGAGGCCGCCGAGGCGCTGGTCGTCCGGTACGAAACGGAGCCGCACGACATCGAGTTCACCCCGGACCGGCCCGGTACGTACACCCCGGAGCCGCGCGAGACCATGGAGACCGACAAGGGGGACCTGGAGCGCGAGCTCGCCGCGTCCGCCGTCGTCGTGGACGCGCGCTACAGCACGCCGGAGGAGCACCACCACCCCATGGAGCCGCACGCGGCGACGGTCCGCTGGGACGGCGGCCGCCTGGAGGTCCACGACTCCAACCAGGGCAGCAAGTGGGTGGCGGACGAACTCGCCAAGCTGTTCTCGCTCGACCCGGCCTCGGTACGGGTGCTGTCCGAGCACATCGGCGGCGGCTTCGGCTCCAAGGGCGTCCGCCCCCACCAGGTGGCCGCGGCGATGGCCGCGACCGTGCTGCACCGCCCGGTCCGCGTCGTGCTGACCCGCCGTCAGATGTTCTCCCTCGTCGGCTACCGCAGCCCCACGACGCACCGGGTCAGGCTGGGCGCCGACGCCGACGGACGGCTGCGCGCCTTCGGGCACGACGCCCAGAACCTCACCTCCACCGTCAAGGAGTTCGTCGAGCAGAGCGCCGGGTTCGGCCGCGTGATGTACGACGCCGACGCGCACCGCACCGCCAACCGGCTGGTGCGGCTCGACGTGCCGACGCCGACCTGGATGCGCGCGCCGGGCGAGGCACCCGGCTCCTTCGCCGTGGAGTCCGCGCTCGACGAGCTCGCCGAGCGGTGCGGCATCGACCCGATCGCGCTGCGCGCCCGCAACGAGCCCACCGCCGGACCCGTCTCCGGGCTGCCGTTCGCCGGCCGCAATCTGCTCGCCTGCTTCGAGGAGGGCGCCCGCAGGTTCGGCTGGGCGGAGCGCGATCCGCGCCCGGGAGTGCGCCGCGAAGGGCGCTGGCTGCTTGGCACCGGCACGGCGGCGGCCACCTTCCCGGCGGGCGCAGCCCCCTCCACCGCGGCCGTGACGGCGCAGCCGGACGGCACCTTCACCGTACGGATCACCGCGTCCGACATCGGGACGGGCGCGCGCACCGCGCTGACCCTGATCGCGGCGGACGCGCTGGAGGTCGAGCCCGGCCGGGTCCAGGTGCGCATCGGGGACAGCGACTTCGGCCACGCGATGGTCGCCGGCGGCTCGACGGGCACCCGCTCCTGGGCCTGGGCCATCATGGCCGCTGCCGCCGACCTGCGCGAACAGCTGGCGCTGGGCGGCGACATCCCGCCCGAGGGCGTCACGGCGCGCTCGGACACCTCCGCCGCGATCGCCGCGCTGCCCGAGAAGGAGCGGCATTCGTACGGGGCGCAGTTCGCGGAGGTCGCCGTGGACACCACCAGCGGCGAGGTCCGGGTCCGGCGCATGCTGGGCATCTTCGCCGCGGGCCGGATCGTCAACCCGCTCACCGCACGCGGGCAGTTCATCGGCGGCATGACGTGGGGCATCTCCATGGCGCTGCACGAGGAGGCGGTCCGTGACCGGGCCTCGGGCGCCCACGTCGGGCCGGACCTCGCGGGCTACCACTTCGCCGCGCACGCCGATGTGCCGCGGATCGAGGCGGACTGGGTCGACGACCCGGACGTGGACGACCCGGTCGGGATCAAGGGCATCGGGGAGATCGGGATCGTGGGCGCGGCGGCGGCGGTCGCCAACGCCGTCTGGCACGCGACCGGCGTCCGCCACCGCGACCTCCCGATCCGCCCCGACCGCGTCCTGCTGGCCGGGACCGGGGCCGGGCCGGACGGGAGCCGACGTGCTTGACATCGCCGAGGAGCTGGACCGGTGGGCGCGGGAGGGCCGGGACTTCGCCATGGCCACCGTGGTGGCCGTGGGCGGCAGCGCGCCGCGCGGCCCGGGCGCCGCGCTCGCCGTGGACGGCGACGGCACCGCCATCGGCTCGGTCTCCGGCGGCTGTGTGGAGGGGGCGGTCTACGACCTGTGCGTCCAGGCGCTCCAGGACGGCGAGGCGGTCCGCGAGCGGTTCGGCTACAGCGACGAGGACGCCTTCGCGGTCGGGCTGACCTGCGGCGGGGTCGTCGATGTGCTGGTCACGCCGGTGCGCGGGGACGCGCCGGACCGGGCGGTGGTCGCGGCGGCGCTCGCGGCCGCCGCCGGGGGCGGGGCCGCCGCCCTGGCCCGGGTGGTCGCGGGCCCGGCCGGACGGCTCGGCCGAGCCCTGCTCGTACGCCCCGACGGATCGTACGAAGGGAGCCTCGGCGGGCTTCCCGGCCTCGACCGCGCGGCCGCGATGGAGGCCCACGCCCTCCTGGAGGCGGGGCGCACCGGGGAGTTCGGCCTGGCGGAGACCGGGGAGCGCTGCGGGGCGGGCGGGATCACCGTGTTCGTGGAGTCGAGCGTGCCGCCGCCCCGCATGATCGTCTTCGGTGCCGTGGACTTCGCGGCGGCCCTGGTGCGTACGGGCAAGTTCCTCGGCTACCGCGTGACGGTGTGCGACGCGCGCCCCGTCTTCGCCACCCGGGAGCGCTTCCCGGAGGCCGACGAGGTCGTGGTCGACTGGCCGCACCGCTATCTGCGGGGCACCCAGACCGACGGGCGCACGGTGCTGTGCGTGCTGACCCACGACGCCAAGTTCGACGTCCCGCTCCTGGAGACGGCCCTGCGGCTGCCCGTCGCGTTCGTCGGCGCGATGGGCTCGCGCCGCACCCACGAGGACCGCGACCGCAGGCTGCGCGAGACCGGCCTCACCGAGCGCGAACGGGCCCGGCTGCGCTCGCCGATCGGCCTCGACCTCGGTGCTCGTACGCCCGAGGAGACCGCCCTGTCCATCGCCGCGGAGATCGTCGCCGCGCGGCGCGGCGGGAGCGGAGTTCCGCTCACGGGCTCGCGCGCACCCATTCACCATGACCCGGACGAAAGGGGCACCGGAGCGGTTCTGCCCCACCCGGCCGAATGGAACTCACGGCAATCTTTCGCGAGTTGAGGGTATGGCATCATGGCCGCATTGTCCGCGGGGATCAGGGGCCCTGAATCACGGGCTCGTTGAATCAGTGAGGTCAATTCCGTGCTGCCTGACTCAGCGTTACCGTCAGCGGAGGACCGTCGGCGCAGGCGCCGCCTGAAAAAGGTCCGCCACACCTGTGAGGCGCTGCTCGCGAAGTGGGGCATGGAGCACGGCTGCGGCATCGAGGAACTGCACCGCTTTCTCAGCGTCCAGAACCGGCGGCCGATCCATCTGATTCCGATGCCGTTCCCCGAGCGCCATCTCTTCGGCCTTTGGCTGAAAATGGACGACTTCGACGTCATCGCTTACGAGAAGGCCGCATCGCAGTCACACAAGGAACACATCATCGCCCATGAGCTGGCGCATATCGCCTTCCAGCACCGCGGCTCCGTGGATTTCGACCGCGGTGACGCGGGACAGCTGTTCACCGACGTCGAACCGGGGGTCGTCCAGAGCATGCTGATGCGCTCGCGCTACAGCGACGACGAGGAGCAGGAGGCCGAGACGATGGCCTCGTTGATCCTGGCCAGGGCCACCAAGCGATGGCTCGAACCCGCCTGGGGCGTCCCGGAGGAGGCCGCCGAGGTCGTCGCCCGGATCGAGAACGGTGTGGGGAAGCCGGAAAACGGATGAACGACAACAGATGAACACTGTCTACGGATTCCTGGCGTGGACCTGCGCCGTCGGCGGGCTCGCGGCGTTCGCCTACCGGCTGCCTGATCTGCTGCGCAGAAAGCACGACCCGGCCCTGTGGGCGCTCTGCACCTATTTCCTCTGCTCCGGGATCAGCTTCCTGGTCGATCTGGACGCCCTGCGGGTGCACATCTCGGCCCTCTTCGGCCGCCCCAACGTCACCTCGCTCATCGTGCAGGTGGCGGTGGTCGTGCTCACCGCGGCGCAGCAGGTCGTGCTCGTGTACTGGTCGTGTCCGCCCGAAGAGGCGCGGCTCAGGGCCCGGCGCCGCGTGCTGTTCTTCGGCGTCGCCCTCTGCGTACTGGTGGCCGCGTCGATCGCGGTGAGCCCCGTGACAAAGTCCAAAACGGCGACCTCCACGATCCTGCTCAGTATTCAGCACGGCGAATACGCGCTGTACATGTCGTTCTATTTGGTGATTTGCGCGATTGGCCAATTCGAGACCGTCCGGCTTTCCCTGCGGTTCACCAAGATGGCCAACCGGCAATGGCTCAAGGTCGGCATGCGGACGGTCACGCTCGGCGCGAGCCTGATCCTGGTCTACTGCGTCACGCGCAGCATCCAGATCGCCGGCACCCGGCTGCACTTCGACGGCTCCGCCCTCGACCCGGTGCAGTGGTCGTGCGGCAGCATCGGGGCCCTGCTCCAGATCACCGGCTGGACCATCCCGTCCTGGGGCATCCACATCACCCGCGCGCTCGGCTGGCTGCGCAGCTACCGCTCGTACCTGCGGCTGCGGCCGCTGTGGTGGGCGCTCTACCAGGCGTCCCCGGACATCGCGCTCGACCCGCCGCGGTCCTGGCCGCGCGACCTCATCCCGCCCCGCGATCTGCACTACAGCCTCTACCGGCGGGTCATCGAGATCCGCGACGGCCAGCTGACCCTGCGCACCTCGCTCTCGCTCGCCGACTTCGCGCGCGAGGCCCGCTCCCTCGACCTGCCCGAGGACCCCACCTCGCCGCTCGGCGAGGCGCTCCAGGTGCGGGCCGTGCTGAGCCGTCCGCCCGAGGAGCGGGCCGAGCAGGCCGACGCGTCCGACATCCCGGCGCGTCCGCCGTACGAGGACTTCCGCGACGAGGTGGAGTGGCTGACCGAGGTGGCCTCCTCGTTCACCGCCCTCGCCCAGGGCCGGTCCCCGCGCGCCGAGGCCCGGGTCACCACATGAGCGGTCGCACCTCCCGGGCCGCCTCGGCCCGCGCGCGGACGTGTGCCGGGGAAGAGCCCGCCGCCCTGGTCCCCGAGGCCCTGGCCGCGATCCGGCGCCTGGTCGCCCTCGACGCCTCGCGCGGCGCCACGGCCGCGGTGCCCGCCGTGCGCGAGACCCTGCGCCGCATCCCGCAGCTGTCGGCCGACCCCGCCCGGCTGCGCGACCGCGATCTGCTCGCCGCCCTCGCCGAGTTGAGCGAGGTGATCGGCTGGATCCTCTTCGACGCGGGCCACTACCGCCGGGCCCGCCGGATGAACGCCCGTTCCCTCGCCCTCGCGGAGCTCTGCGGCGACCGCGCCACCGCCCGGCTGACGCTGCTCAACCACAGCATGCTGGAGGCCCACACCGGCCGCCCGAAGGCCGCGCTGGAGGCCGCCGCCCGGGTGGCCGGGCCCCGGCCGCTGCCCGCCCTGGTGGGCAGCCTCGTCCTGGTCCGCCGGGCGCACGCGACCGCCATGCTGGGCGGGCGCCGGGAAGCCGTGGCGCTGATCTCCCGCGCCCGGAGCCGGTTCCTCGACGGCGCCTCCCCGAACGACCCGCCCTGGGCCTGGTGGATCGACCGCACCGAACTGCTCGGCCACGAGGGCTGGGTGCTGTCCCGGCTGCGCGCCTGGGGCCGGGCCGTCCCCCTGCTGTACGAGGCGACCACCGCACCCGGCCCGTCCTACCGCCACCTGTTCACCGCCGAACTCCTCTCCGCGCTGGTACGGGCGCGGGCCTGGGCCGAGGCGGAGGAGCTGATCGCGGACGTCGCGCCCCGGGCCGCCGGGATCGGCTCCGTACGCACCACCGAGACGCTCGGCGCCACGGCGGGCCTGCTGCTCGCGAGCCCCGGGGCCCCGGCGAACCTGCGGGACGCGGCCGCCTTCCTGCTGGAGTCGCTGCCCGCCGGGCCCGGCGGCCCGGACCCCCTCGACCCTCGGAACCACCCGGCCTGACAGCCGCCTGGTTCCGAGCACCACTTGTTCCGTGAACCACCCGTTCCGAGAACCACCCCCACCGCCCGTCGACAGACAGGACCCGCATGCTGCACATTCGGATTTCGACGCCCGCGGCCGCCGCCCTCGTGGCGATCGCGCTCCTCTTCGCCACCGGGGGACCGGTCTCCGAGGTCGCCTACGGCACGGCCGCGCGCACGGCCGCGACCTCTCAGAATGCCGAGGAGAGCACCGAAGGACGCGGCAGCCCGTACATCTCGACGCACCTCTACTTCGGCACGGGCCGCCACGGCGGCAAGCCGCCCATCCCCGAGGAGGAGTTCATGAAGTTCGTCGCCGACGTGGTCACCCCGCGCTTCCCCTCCGGCCTCACCCTCCAGGAGGGGCGCGGCCAGTGGCGCGACAAGGACGGCGACATCAACCGGGAGCGCTCGTACGAGCTGACGGTGCTGTATCCCGTCGGCGAGGCCCGCACCCGCGACCGCGACATCGAGTACATCCGCCACCTGTACTGCACGACGTACGAGCTGGAGTCCGTCGGGCGCGCCGACGTCAAGGCGCAGGCCAGCTTCTGACGGTTCGTCAGTACCGGTAGCGCCTACCGTAGCTGCGGCCGCACCAGCTCGTGGAGCCGCCCGCCCGTGTCCGCCAGGAGCTCGGCGGGCGGCCCCTGCTGTACGACGCGGCCCTCGGACATCACGATCACGCGGTCGGCGTCCAGGACCGTGGAGAGCCGGTGGGCGATCACGACGCGGGTGGCGTCCAGGGCGCGGGTGCTCTCGATGACCACGCGCTGGGTCTCGTTGTCGAGCGCGCTGGTCGCTTCGTCGAAGAAGAGGATCCGGGGGCGCCGGACCAGGGCCTGGGCGATCATCAGCCGCTGGCGCTGGCCGCCGGAGACCGCGCCGCCGTTCGCGATCATGGTGTGCAGGCCCATCGGCATGCGCTTGATGTCCTCGGCGAGCCCCGCCATCGCGGCCGCCTCCCACACCTCCTCCTGGGTGAACGCCTCCGCGCCGCAGACGCACTCCAGGATCGACCCGCTGAGCGGCTGGGCGTGCTGGAGGACCACCCCGCACTGGCGGCGCACGGCCGCCCGGTCGAGCGCCGCCAGGTCCTGCCCGTCGTACAGGACGCTGCCCGCGACCGGCCGGTCGAAGCCGATCAGCAGCCTCAGCAGGGTCGACTTGCCGCAGCCGCTGGGGCCGACGATCGCCACGAACTCGCCGGGCCGCACCTTCAGGGACACGTCGTCCAGGACCAGCGGCCCGTCGTCGGTGTAGCGGAAGGACAGGCCCCGGGCCTCGATCTCCCCGGACAGCGCGCCGGGCTGGGTGCCGCTGCCGCGCACCTCGGGCGCCTCGTCGAGCACCGGCTTGATCTGTTCGAACATCGGCAGCGCGGCGGCGGCCGACAGGAACGCCCCGGTGAGCTGGGTGACCGAGGTCAGCAGCATGGTCACGGCGGTGTTGAAGGTGAGGAAGGCGCCGGCCGACAGCGAACCGCGCGCCGGGCCCGCAAGGAGCACGAACATCACCAGGGAACACAGCGGCAGATAGACCGCGTTGAGCACGGTCGTCAGGTTCTTGATCCGGTCCGCCCGCCGCTGGAGCTCCCGGCTGCGGGCGAACTCCCGCGCCCACGCCCCGTACGCGAAGCTCTCCGCCGCCGCGACTCGCAGCTTGGGCAGTCCGCGCAGGGTCTGGAACGCCTGGTTGTTGAGCTTGTTGCCGAGCTCGACCAGACGGCGCTGCCAGCGCAGCTCCCAGATGCCCAGGGCGAGGAACACCGCCGCGATCACGGTGAGCATCCCGAGCGCGGCCAGGGCGAGTGGGACGCTGAAGCAGAGCAGCAGCACCAGGTTCATCGCGCCGACCGTGCCCGCCTGGACCACCACCGGGGTCAGCCCGGACAGCACCCGGCGGATCGCGCTCACGCCCATCGCCGCGCTCGCCAGCTCACCGGTGGAGCGCTCGGTGAAGAACTTCGTCGGCAGCCTCAACAGTCGGTCCCACACGGCCGGTTGGAGCGTGCTCTCGATGCGCCCCTCCATCCGCAGCAGCGTGAGGTTCTGCAGCAGCGAGAACGCCGCCGCGACGACCCCGCTGACGATGATCGCCAGCGAGACCTGGGCGATCAGACTGGTCTCGGCCTGCGGGACGTACACCCCGAGCACCTGGCCGGTGGCGAGCGGCACCAGCGCGCCGAGCCCGACCGTGACCAGCCCCGCGAGGACCAGGTTGCGCAGATCGGCCCGGGTGCCGCGCAGCCCGAACCGCAGCAGCCCCCACTTGCTCAGCGGCGTGTCGGGCAGCGGCCGGTAGAACATGACGGCCCGCCGCTCGAACTCCTCGGCGTTGGCCGCGCCGATGCGGGTGCGCCGCCCGGTCGCCGGGTTCACCGCCTCGTACCCGCCGCGCCGCCACAGCAGCGCGACCGGCGTTCCGCTCGCCCGGCGGCCCACCAGGGGACCGGCGTTCTCGCTCCACCAGCTCCCGTCGAGCCGCACCGGGCGGGTCCGGATCCGGGAGGCGACCGCCACCTGCTCGACGGGGTCGATCCGCTCGCTCACCGCGCCGCTCCTGGACGGCTCGGTGAGCGTGATCCCGGCCGCGCGGGCGACGAGGGAGCACACCGCGTACGTGGCGTCGTCGCTCGCCCCGGCCGTGCGCGAAGGCGTTCTGCCGGGGCGGCCGATGGAGGTCAGCAGGGCGCGGTCGGCCTCGTCGCGGACCGCCTCGCCCGCCTTGATGCCGGCCGCCGTGCGGTCCTCGTGCGCGCGCTCCACGCGCTCGATCCAGCGGTCCAGGGCGGTGAGCAGCCGGTGCTGCCGGTTGACCATGCCCTGCCACAGCGCCCCGTCGACCAGCAGGTCCCCGGCCGCCTCGGCGCTGAACGCGGCGCCGTACTGGACGCTGCCGGGGGAGACCGGCAGCCACAGCACGTCGTCGTCGGCCACCGGCTCGTCCACGGTCGTCCGGCCGTCCAGCGGGGCCTCGAACAGCACGCGCTGGCCACGCCCGACGCCGAGCGAGAAGGCGTGTTCGAGGAGGCTGAGAGCCGCGTCGCCGGTGTCGTAGTGGCTGCCGTAGCCGCCCTCGTACGCCATCGCGTCGGCGTAGGCGGACCGGTAGAGCTCGCGCAGCGGGATCCGGCGCAGCACGCACTCGCGCAGGGGTCTGCCGACCAGGGTGTGCTGGGGTCCCTCCACCGGGCCGAGCAGCAGGGTGCCGGGTTCCAGGCGGCCGAGGAAGTGCCAGTGGCCCTGCGCCGCCGCGTCCACGGCGAACAGGTCGAGGGCGCCGCCCACGACGAGCCACAGGACCTGCGGCCCTTCCAGGGAGAAGCCGCGCAGACCGGTGCAGTCGACCTCCTGGCCGAGGCCGCCGAGCGCCGCCAGGACCGGGTCGTGGCCGAGCGCGCCGGGGTCCGCGAGACCGTGTACGGACGTCATCTCAGTGCTCCTTGACCAGCTCGGCGTACGGCCCGCCCGCCGCGAGCAGCTCCTCGTGGCGGCCGCGCTCCACCACGGCGCCGTGGTCCAGGACCACGATCTCGTCACTGTCGCGGACGGTGCTCAGCCGGTGGGCGATCACCACGCAGGCGCAGCCGCGCCGGCGCAGGTTGTCGATGATGACCTGCTCGGTCTCCGCGTCCAGGGCGCTGGTGACCTCGTCGAGCACCAGGATGCTGGGGCGGCGCACCAGGGCGCGGGCGATCTCCAGGCGCTGGCGCTGCCCGCCGGAGAAGTTGCGGCCGTCCTGCTCGACCCGGCCGTGGATGCCTCCCGGGCGGCGGGCGACGACCTCGTACAGGGCCGCGTCCTGGAGAGCGGCGACGACCGCGTCGTCCGGGATCGACGGGTCCCACAGCGCCACGTTGTCCCGCACGCTGCCCTCGAAGAGGAAGACGTCCTGGTCGACGAAGGACACCGAGGCGGCGAGCGCGCTGCGGGGGATGTCCTCCAGGCGCTGCCCGTCGATGCGGATCGTGCCCTCCCACGGGGTGTAGAGCCCCGAGATGAGCCTCGACACCGTCGACTTGCCGCTGCCCGAGCCGCCGACCAGCGCCACCTGCTGCCCGGGCCCCACCGACAGCGAGAAGCCGGTGAGCAGCGGCGCGTCCAGCGGGCTGTAGCCGAAGGTGATGTCGTCGAGCGTCACATGGCCCTTGAGCCTGCGGGTGCTCGCCTCCGGCTCGTCGCGCGTGTACAGCGCGTCCACCGGGAAGTTCTCCACGTCCTTGAGCCGGGCCACGTCGGCCGCGAAGTCCTGGATGCGGCCCGCCACCGAGTTGAGCCGGGTGACCGGCGCGGTGAAGCGGGTCACCAGCGCCTGGAACGCCACGAGCAGCCCGATCGAGAGGTGCCCCTCGACCGCCCGCAGCCCGCCGATCCACAGGATCAGCGCGCTGTTCAGCGTGGCGAGCAGCGGGGCGACGACACCCAGCCAGGCGCTCGGCACCCCGAGCCGCTGCTGCTCCTCCAGGGTGGTGGCGTGCTGCCCCGCCCAGCGGCGGAAGTAGCCGTCCTCGCCGCCGGTCGCCTTCATCGTCTCGATCAACTGGAGGCCGGTGTACGAGGTGTTGGTCAGCCGGGCGCTGTCGGCCCGCAGCTTCTGCGTACGGGTCGCCCGCAGACGTACCACCACGCGCATCGCGACCACGTTGAGCAGCGCGATGCCCACCCCGATGACGGTGAGCTGCGGGTCGTAGGTCCACAGCAGGAAGGCGTAGAGCAGCACCACGACGCCGTCGACGCCCGCCGCCGTGAGGTCGCGGGCCAGGGTCTCGGCCACCGCGTCGTTGGACTGGAGGCGCTGGACGAGGTCGGCGGGGCTGCGCTGGGCGAAGAACGTCACCGGCAGCCGGAGCAGGTGCCGGAAGAAGCGGGCGCCGCCGAGCGTGGACGAGATCATGCGCCCGCGCAGCAGATTGGCCTGCTGGAGCCAGGTCAGCGCGGCGGTGAGCGCCACCATGGTGCCCATGGCCGCGAACAGCACGCCGAGCGGCGAGGTCTGATCGCCTATCAGGAACGTGTCGATGTACGTACGGCTCAGCGCGGGCAGCGTCGCGCCGACCGCCACCAGCAGCAGGCTGGCCAGGAGCGCGACCAGCATCGTGCCGGTGGTGCCGCGCAGCCGCGCGGGCAGCGCGCCGAGCACCCCCGGCCTGCGCCCGCCGCGCCGGAATCCGTCACCGGGTTCCAGGACCAGGACGACCCCGGTGAAGCTGGTGTCGAAGTCCTCGGCGGGCACGAACCGGCGGCCCTTGTCCGGGTCGTTGATGTACACGCCCCGCCGTCCGAAGCGGCGGCCGGTGCCGTCGTAGACGACGTAGTGGTTGAACTCCCAGAACAGGATGGCGGGCCCGCGCACCTCCGCCAGCGCGGCGGGCTCCATCTGCATGCCCTTGGCCGTGAGCCCGTAACTACGCGCCGCCTTCAGCACGTTGCTGGCCCGCGAGCCGTCGCGCGAGACGCCGCACGCGATGCGCAGCTCCTCAAGGGGCACATGGCGGCCGTGGTGCGCGAGCACCATCGCCAGCGAGGCGGCGCCGCACTCCAGGGCCTCCATCTGCAGGACGGTGGGGCTGCGCACGGTCCTCGCCCGCTTCGCCTTCGGCGCCGGCCGCGCCCGGCGCCTGCCCGCGGGCGCGCTCTCGGGGCGGTGGCGGCCGCGGCCGGGGGGCGGGAGCTGCGGGGGCGCCGAGGAGGTGGTCGGTGCGGTCACGGGAGGAGCCAATCGAGGGGACGCTGGTCGGCCAGGTGGACGGAGCCGGTGGCCGGGGTCATGGAGTCGACCGCGTACGGCGGGCCCTGGGCGGAGGACCAGCGGTAGCCCGACCTGGTGGCGGCCGAGCGGTCGAGCTCCACCAGGACCGCGACCGGCCTGCCGTGCCGCGAGAACTGCTCGCCGAGCTGGGCGTCGCCGAGGAAGGCGGCGATCCGCTCGCGGGTCTGGGCGCTGCGGCCGACGGCCGCCACCCTGCCCCGCAGCACTCCGTACCGCCCGCTGGGCACCGACTGGACGGTGAGGTCGACGGGCGCGCCCACCCGGACCGAGGCGCCGCCGTCGCCCGGCACGTACAGCATCGCCATCAGTGGGTCGTCGGCGCCGCCGGTCCGCTCGACGCTCGCCACGTCCGCGCCGGTGGCGACGACCGCGCCGATCGCGGCCCTGAGCGCGGTCAGCCGGCCCGCCGCGATGGCGTGGACGACCCGGTCACCGTGCTCGGTGCGGACCTTGAGGAGCGGCGCTCCGGCGGGGAGGGCCTGGCCCTCCTTGGCGAGCACACCGGTGACCTGTCCGGCCACGGGGCTCTGCAGGACGTAACTGCCCTGGGCGTGGGTGAGGATGCCGGGCGCGCTCAGGGTGGAGGAGACCGATCCGGTAAACGCCCAGAAGCAGGCGGCGGCCATGACGGCCACGGTGACGGCGAGGACGAGCCGCCCCTGCGGGCGCGCGAAACGCACCGGCAGGTCGAGTTCCTCCGGTGACTGGAGCTTGGAAAGGGCCTGTTGACGAAATTGCACGGGACGCTGCCCTTACCTGGGAACGAATGCGGGGAGCCCCGGAACCGAGCGGGTTCCGGGGCTCGCGCGCAGTCTCAGAGACCGGCGACGAGGCCGGAGGCCAGGCCGGTGACCGCGCCGGTGTTCACACCGGTGGTCGACTCGACCAGACCCGTGACCGAGCCCACGATGCCCGAGACCGGCAGGAGCGAGTCGGCGGTGCCGGTCACGTTGCCGAGCGCGGTGCCGACGAGGCCGCCGGACACGTTGTCGAGGTCGGCGTCGGAGATCTCGCGGGTCTCGACCTGGGGGGTGATGTTCATGGGGAAACTGCCCTTCGTGTTGGGGGGAATGGTGTGGGGGGAATCCCTGCGGAGAAGGCCCGTCAGGGGGGCTCCGCATGGGGCTGGATCAAAGCACGCCGACGCGGCGCCCAGCCAATCCCACCGGGCCCGATCAGGCCTTCTCCCGGTGCCGGACTACCTCTTGGTGCAGGTCCGTTGAGGAATCGGTGGCAGCTTCTTCACGAGCTTCACTTCATGGATTCCGTTCGGCCGGGCGCCCTTTCTCCCAAGTGGGACACTCCGGCCTTTAAGGCGCCCTCCCGCATGGGTCACGTCCGGCCCGGGCGGGCCGGACGTGACCGGTCTGGGCATGCGGTGTGCAGGTTTGCGGAAGGTGAGGTTCCGCGGTGGAGTAACAAAATCAGCGTCCTTGCAGCGCCTTCACGTTGTTGCCGAACGTCCAGCTCTTGGACCCGTCCCAGTTGATCGACCAGGTCATCAGGCCCTTCAGCGCTCCGCCGTAGCGGTTCCACGCCTGCGCCACCAGGCTCGGCGACATATAGCCGCCCCCGGCGCCCGGCTGCGCGGGCAGCCCCGGCACCTGCTTGTCGTAGGGGACCTTGATGGTGGTGCCCTGGACGACCAGGCCCTTGTTGAGGCAGTCGGTCTGGGCGGTGAAGCCCTGGACGGTGCCGGCCGAGTACGAGTCGCCGGAGCAGCCGTACATGTTGCCGTTGTAGTACTGCATGTTCAGCCACCACAGCCGGCCGTTGTCCGCGTATTTCTTCACGATCGGCAGATACGCGCCCCAGATCGACCCGTAGGTGACGCTGCCGCCCGTCACATACGCGGTTTCCGGTGCCATGGTGAGTCCGAAGTTCGCGGGCATCTGGGCGAGGACGCCGTCGATGATGCGGACCAGGTTCGCCTGGGAAGCGGAGAGTTGGCCGATGTTCCCGCTGCCGACCAGACCGGTCTCGATGTCGATGTCGATTCCGTCGAAGTTGTACTTCTTGAGGATGGGCACGATCGTCGCGACGAACCGGTCCGCGACCGCGCTGGAGCTCAGGTCGATCCCGGCCGCCGCCCCGCCGATGGACAGCAGGATCGTCTGCCCGGCCGCCTTGGCCGCGCACATCTCCGCCGGGGTGGCGACCTTCACGGTCGCGTCCATCCCGTCCTCCCACAGCGCGGTGCCGTCGGAGCGGATGACGGGGAAGGCCGCGTTGACGACGTTGTAACCGTGCGCGGCGATACGGGAGTCGGTGATCGGGGTCCAGCCGAACGGCGGGTGGACGCCGTTGGAGGAGCCGTCCCAGTTCTCCCAGTAGCCCTGGAGCACCTTGCCCGCGGGCTTCGACTTGACCGCGCAGGTGTCGCCCTGGGGCGCGGCCGCCGCGGGCAGCTGCGCGGCGAGGGCCAGCACCAGGCCGGCTCCCGCGAGACGTAACATCCGACCGAGCATGGGGGTACCTCCTGGGCTGTGGGGAACCTGGAGACGTACGGGTCCGGTTGCGCTACGGGGTCCGGCTGCGCCACACCGTAAAGTGGTCCAGACCTTCCGTCAATAGGTCTGGACCAAGCCGGGGCGGGTGTTCCCGGTGGTCCCCTTGGCGCAGCCCAAGTGGCGGGCCCGGCGGCCGCCGCGTACCGATGGCACGGTGACCCGTCCTCCCGGCCCCTGGTGGGCCGAACTCCCCCCGGCGGCCGGCGCCGCCGTCATGGCGACCGGCATCGTCTCCGTCGGCCTCCACCTCGTCGGCCACGAGACCTTCTCGCGCGCCGCGCTGGCGCTGGCCGGTGCGGTGTGGCTGGTGCTCGCCGCCGACTTCTCGGCCCGGTTCCTGCGCGACCGCCCGCGCTGGCACGCGGAGGCCGACACCCCGCCCGCGCTCACCGCCGTCGCGGCCACGGCCGTGCTCGGCACCCGGCTCTCCCTGCTCGGCTGGCAGACGGCCGCCGCCGCCCTGCTCGCGCTGGCCGCGGTGCTCTGGCCCGGGCTGCTCTACTCCGTCGTACGCCACTGGAAGCGGCGGATGCCCGGCGGGGCGTTCCTGGTGTGCGTCGCCACCCAGGGCCTCGCGGTCCTCGCGGCCACGCTGGCGGCGGCGGGCGAGGGCGAGTGGCTCGCGTGGGCGGCCCTCGCCGTCTTCTGCCTCGGGGTGCTGCTGTACGGGGAGGCGCTGGTCCGGTTCGATTTCCGCCAGGTGTGGACCGGGGCGGGCGACCAGTGGATCGCGGGCGGGGCGCTGGCGATCTCCGCGCTGGCCGGCTCGAAGCTGACCGCGTCCCCGCTGTGGACCGGGGACGCCCACCAGGCCCTGCGCACGGCCACCCTGGTTCTGCTCGGCCTCGATCTCGCCTGGTACGCCATCCTGCTGACGGCCGAGGTGGTCAGACCCCGGCCGCACTACGACGTACGGCGCTGGGCGACCGTCTTCCCGCTGGGCATGGCGGCTGTGGCCACGCTCTCCACGGGCGCCGCCGCGCACGTCAGGGGGCTGCACACGCTGGGCGTGGTACTGCTGTGGGTCGCGGTGGCGGCCTGGGTGCTGACGCTGGCCGGCTTCCTGGTGACCCGGGTGGGAGCGCGCTCCGCTACCCGATCGCCGTGACGGCGGTGAGGAGCACCGCCGAGTCCTCCAGGGCGAGCAGGCCGTGGCGCTCCTTGGGGATCTCGCAGAGCTCGCCCGCGCGCAGCTCCTTGTTGCCGCTGTTCGACGTGAGGCGCACATGGCCGCGCAGCACCTGGAGGGTGGCCGAGAGCGGCGTGTTGTGCTCGTCGAGCTCGGAGTCCGAGGTCAGCGCGATCACGCTCTGCCGCAGCGCGCCGTCGTGCACGATCAGATGGGCGCTGCGGCCGTGCGAGGCGAGGCGTGCCTTGGCCAGGTGCTCCTCCGCGAGCGCTGCGAGGTCCTGCATGGATCTCCCCTTGCTGAGCCGGACGGCCGTGCTCCGATGCCGTACGGGCGACTCCCGCACGGCATCGTCCATACGGGCGTCTTCCGTACGGGCGTCGCTCCCCAGCCTTCCGGCTCCCGGGCGGGACGCAACTCGGGGGAGAGGTCCTAGCCTTCAGGCGGCCAGCCGCTTCAGGAGCTCGGCGGCCAGCGGAGCGGCGGACGCCGGGTTCTGCCCGGTCACCAGATTGCGGTCGGCGACCACGTGCGGGGCCCACGGCTCGCCCTCCTGGAAGTCGGCGCCGAACTCCACCAGCCGGTCCTGGAGCAGCCACTTCGCCTTGTCCGCGAAGCCCGCCTGGGTCTCCTCGGCGTTGGTGAAGCCGGTCAGCCGGTAGCCCGCGAACGCGTTGGAGCCGTCCTCGCCGGTCGCGGCGAGCAGCGCGGCCGGGGCGTGGCACACCACGCCGAGCGGCTTGCCCGAGGCGAGCGCGGCGGTCAGCAGGCGACCGGAGTCGGCGTTGACCGCCAGGTCCTCCATCGGGCCGTGGCCGCCGGGGTAGAACACCGCGTCGTACGCGTCGAGGTCGACCTCCTCCAGCTTCAGCGGGCGGCGGAGCTCGTCCATCGAGGCCAGCACCTCGGCCACGTGGTCGGCGTTCTCCTGGCCGCCGTTGACCTCGGCGGCCAGGCTGCCCTTGTCGACGGGCGGGACGACGCCGCCGGGCGTGGCGACCACGATCTCGTGGCCCGCGCCGGTGAACGCCTCGTACGGCGCCACGGCCTCCTCCGCCCAGAAGCCGGTCGGGTGCAGGGTGCCGTCGGCGAGCGTCCACTGGGCGGCGCCGGTCATCACGAAAAGGATCTTTGCCATGTCAGATGTCTCCGAGGGGAGTCGGGCCGCCGGGATGCCGGGGCGGCCCGGGGAAGGTGCGGGCTGCGGCGCCGGGCCGGGTGGGCCGTCGCGCCGATGTCCTCGAACGTAGACCCGTCTTCGTTGGGCGGCCAATGGAGAACCGCATGGCAGCCATGGGAAATCCGATGGGTCAGCGGGAATGCGCGCCGGTGCCGCTCTCCTGCGGCGCCCCGGCGGCCCGCCCCACCGCCTCCACCAGCGGCAGCAGCCGGTGCGGCACCCGCTCGCGCAGCGCCACCTCGGTGCGGGTGCGCACCACGCCGGGGAGCTGGATCAGGCGCTGGATGACGTCTTCGAGATGACCGGCGTCCCGGGCCACGACACGGGTCAGCAGATCGCCGCCGCCGGTGATGGAGAACGCCTCGACGATCTCCGGGACGCCCGCGAGGGCGTCGCCCACCTCGTCGAGGTGGCCCTGGGTGACCTCGACGTGGACGAAGGCGAGGACGGGGTGGCCGAGGGCGGCGGGGGAGAGGAACGGGCCCGTCCCGGTGATCACCCCGTCCCGCTCCAGCCGGTCGAGCCGCGCCTGGAGCGTGCCGCGCGCGATGCCGAGCAGCCGGGCGTACTCCCGCACGCTGGTGCGCGGCCGCTCGATGAGGAGCCGCAGGATCCGGGTGTCGAGCGCGTCCACCGCCATGGTCCGTTGGTCCCTTCCTGGTCCTGTCGTACGCGATTCAACTGTACCAATGGCCCAGTCGGAACGAGAGCAGTTGAGCCAGTGTCACTGCGGGTGCTTTCCTCTGTATGTAGCAAGTAGATGGCGCTGCGCAGCGCCGGGCGGCGACGACGCCGGTCCCGGACCGCGGCGCCTTTGCCATGTCCGAGGCCGCCGCGCAGCCGTTCGCGCCCGCGCACCGGCAAGCCGAAGAGGGTGTCTGCTCCAGCGAAGGGGGGCGCGGCGACCGCCGTGAAGAGGATGTTTGTGGCTCCGGATCCGGGGCTGTTGCGACTGAGGGTCTCCGTACGGGCCGTCCTGGGCATCGGCCTGGCGGTCACCGCCGCCGAGCTCTGCGGGATGTCCCTGCCCGCCTCCATCACCGCGGGCCTCGCAGCCCTCCTCGTGCTCTTCACCGTCGGCGACGCCACCGTCCGGGGCCAGGCGCTCACCACCGCGCTCCTGCCGGCCGTGGGCTTCCCCGTCCTCGCCCTGGCCACGGCGCTGCACGGCACCCCGCCGCTGCGCGACACCGCCTGGCTGGCCGTGGTCTTCGCGGGGGTCTACGCCCGCCGCTGGGGCCCGCGCGGCCACGCGCTCGGCATCTTCGGCTTCATGATGTTCTTCACCACCCAGTTCCTGCACGCGGTCCCGGCGCAGCTGCCCGAGCTGTACGGGGCGATCGCGCTGGCGATCGCCGCCTCGGCGCTGGTCCGCTTCGGCCTGTGGTGCATCGAGCGGCGCACCCCGCCGCCCGCCGCCCCGGCCCCGCTCAGCGGCCGCGGCCTTGCCCGGCCCACCACCCGCCAGGCCTTCCAGGCCACGGCGGCCTGCGCCATCGCGGTCGCGGCGGGCCAGTTCCTCTCCCACGAGCGCTGGTACTGGGCCGTCGGCACGGCCTGGTGGATCTTCGTGAACACCGCGTCGCGCGGCGAGACCCTGGTCCGCGGCTTCCGCCGGGTCCTCGGCACGGTCGCGGGCATCGCCGCCGGCCTGCTCGTCGCCCTGCCCCTGCACGGCGCCCCCGCGCCGACGGCCGCGCTGGTCGCGGTCTGCGTCTTCGGGATCTTCTATACGGCGGCGCCCTCGTACAGCTGGATGATGTTCTTCGTAGTGTCAACCGGGCGGACCGCGAGGGGGGCGGGCCTGAGGCGTGTTTTCGCAGGTCAGGCACGTCTTTCTTGGCGTCGCTCGATGTGCTGGTGCGGGCGTCTTCGGCAGTCTGTGGGTGGACGGATGCTGACCCTTTGCTGACTTTCCTGACTGTCTATCAGTTTCGTGGGTTGATCGTTTCGGGTGTCAGGGGGATGTCGTGCTGAAGCGGGTGTTCGTCGCGCCGGATCCGGGGCGGCTGCGGTTGCGCAGTGCCGCGCGGGGTGTGCTGGGTGTCGCTTTGGCGGTGACGGTGTCGGATCTGGCGACGCATTCGCTGCCGGCAGCGATCGCCGGCGGCCTCGCCGCGCTTCTTGCTTTGTTCACGGTGGCCGATCCGTCGGTGCGCGGGCAGGCGGTCACGACGGCTCTGCTGCCGGTGGCCGGTTTCCCGGTGCTGGCTCTGGCGGCGGTGCTGCACGAATTCCCGTGGGCGCGGGACGGGGCTTTTGTCGCTGTCCTGGGCGCGGGGATGTATGCCCGCCGGTGGGGGCCGCGAGGGCATTCTCTGGGGACGTTCGCGTTCATGATGTTTTTCGCGGCGCAGTTCCTGCACGCGGTGCCGGGTCAGCTGCCGGAGCTTTACGGGGCGGTGGCCCTTGCCCTGGTGGCGTCCTCGGCGGTGCGCTTCGGCCTGTGGTGCTATGAGCGGCGGCTGTCGCCGGCCGCTGTCGCGGTGGTGGCGCCGGGCGGTACGGGTCTGGCCCGCGTGACCACGCGCCAGGCGGTCCAGGGAATGGCGGGCGGGGCTTTCGCTCTGCTGGTGGGGCAGTTGGTGTCGCACGAGCGCTGGTACTGGGCTGTGGGTGCGGTGTGGTGGATCTTCGTGAACACCACCTCACGCGGCGAGACCCTGGTGCGGGGGTTCCGGCGCGTCCTGGGGACCGTGATTGGTATTGCTATCGGTCTGGTGATTGCTGTTCCGCTGGATGGGGCCGGTGCTCCGACCGCGGCGCTCGTCGCGGTCTGCGTGTTCGGCATTTTCTATACGGCTGCGGTGTCGTATACGTGGATGATGCTGGCGGTGACGGTGATGGCCGGGCTGCTGTACGGGCTGCTGGGGGTGCTGAATCCGGGACTGCTTGCTCTGCGTGTGATGGAGACGGGGGTGGGTGCGCTCGGCGCGGCGCTGGCTGTGCTGTTGGTTCTGCCGGTGACCACGCACGCCACCACCGACGCGTGGATCCAGCGCGCCCTGCACTGCGTCCACGCCTGCACGTCTGAAGCCGCGGCCCGCCTGGCCGGCTCGCTGACGGCGGATCCGGCCCGGTATGTCGCTGAACTGGAACTGCTGCTGGGCCGGGTGAGGCTCTCGGTGGCCCCGCTGGTACACCCGTTCACCCCCCTGCGGGCCCGTAAAGCGCGGGCCCGTCAGGTGATCGAATTGCTCGACAGGTGCGCCCAGGAGGTGCGGGGCCTGGCGTCGGTCGCGGCGGATCCGGATGCTTCCCACGACGCGAGACTCGCTGCTGCCTGTTGGCGGGTTGAGGCAGCGGTGAAGGCACTGACCACGCCCGAAGCAGCACGAAGCGAGATCGACGCCCCTGTTGCCGCACCGCATCCTTCCGGCGGAGAACTGGCTCTGGCGCATCTACATGGCCTGGAACAGGCACTGAAAGCACTCGCCGTACCCTTGCGCGGCCCTGTCGCTCCCGCCTGACGGCCTGCATGTGACGTTGATGCTCGCCTGCCTGACCGCAGATTCTTCGTCTGCTGGTGGTACCAGGGTGATCGTGCTTCTGAACTGCGATGACAGGTGAAATCGCCTGACGCAAACGAGTTGGTCTGCCCCTGGTCCGGATCTTGGCCGGTCACACCTGTGAGCGAAGGAGGCGTCCCTCCGGTCCCACATGGCACAGGTAGGCAGAGGTGTCTTATGGCGCCCCCGTGGCCCAGGTCGGGAGCGTTTGCCCTGGTTGTGGCCTTGTGGTTCAGGTGCGTCGACGCTGTTCGTGACACGCGTGTGATGTAGCCCCTGTCGGCCTGTTCCCGCGGGGCCCTGGTGGGTCGGCCTGGGCAAGGGAGTCAGTGCGCTCGACACGCTCGGCCCGGATCCCGACGAGGTCGGCTTCCGCCGCTTCCCGTGGTTGGGCGTTGCCCCTGGCCTGCTCGACTTCCTCACGGGGGCTCGAGTTACTTCCGGCGTCCCGATGCGCCCGTTTGTCCTTCAAGTGGATGGGAGCTGGCGCTCGGCGGGGTGGCCTCAAGGGGCGGTTGACCTTCATGTGAGACAAACCACCACGTAGCGCGTATCTGGGTGGCTCGGATCCATGTTGACCTAAGTACGGCATGAAGCTTAACTGCATACGCAGTTAAGAATTTCATGAGATTTAGGGGTGGGTTCGTGGGGTTGGGGTGGCTGCGTCCTGCACGCAGCACGAAGAAGAGAAGATCGCTTGGAGTTGTATCGGGAACGGCCGCAGCTGCCGCGCTGGCCTCTGTGTCAGTCCTCACGCTGCCCGCCGCCGCAGACAACGCTCGGGGGCTGGACGCTCCGCAGGCGACTACGGGTGAACGGGGCGCAGCTTCCGATGAACCCGTTGAGGTGGTGTCCGAACGCACGGCGTACTCCACTACGTTTGCGAATCCGGACGGCACGTTCACGCTGAAGCAGTCGGCGATTCCTCAGCGAGTGCGCGACAAGGGCGGGGCGTGGCGAGACATCGACACCACGCTGGAGCGTAGAGCCGATGGCTCCATTGCTCCCAAGGCTGCAGTAGTCGACCTGTCGTTCTCAGGGGGAGGCAGCGGGAAAGGATTGATCCATCTCGGCAGCAAGCAGGGTTCGCTGTCGTTCAACTGGGTGAACTCGTTGCCGAAGCCAGCGCTGGACGGCCCGACGGCCACATATCCCGAAGTGCTCAAAGGGGTGGATCTGCAGCTGACGGCAACGCCCGAGGGCTATCGAGAGGTGCTGGTCGTCAAGACCGCCGAGGCCGCTGCGAATCCAGCGTTGAACCAGGTCGCAATGTCCGTGAGTGGTGACGGCCTGACAGTTGCGCCGGGTGCCGGCGGGGGTCTACGTGCGGTTGACGAAGACGGCAATAGCGTTTTCGGCGGGCCGGCCGGGTTGATCTGGGACTCGGCGGGCGAAAGCAAGCCGGCCGCGCGGCAGTTGGTGCGCGCTGCGGTAGCCGGTGCAGTCGAGCCGGGCACAGACAGTCTTCCGGAGTCAGCTCATCCGGACGATGGCGACGCGAGCGCTGTGATGCCGGTTCAGATCCAGGGCAATAGCGTTTCGGTCAAGCCCGATTTGGCCCTGTTGAGGGGGAAGGAGACGGTGTACCCGGTCTACATCGACCCTTCTGTGGGAGCTCAGCTGACCGAGCGAACGGTGCTCTCGTCAGACGGGGACCGCTTCTACAACTTCGACGGCGACTCCTACGGGGTGGGACACTGCAGTCGTTCCGGTCCGTACTACTGCACTGTTGGCGCCAATTACACCAACCGCATGTACTTCCAGTTCGCCCCGGGCAGTCTCATCGGCAAGTACGTTCTGAACGCTTCGTTCCGGGCATATGAGACATGGTCGTTCGACTGTAATCCGCACTGGCTTGAACTGTGGCGCACCGACAACATCTCGGAAGGTTCGCGCTGGCCCGGTCCTGCGGCCAGGGACATGATGGGCGACCGCAATGTTTCTGCGGGGCGTGGCGACAACTGCAGTCCGGCGCAGCCAGATTCGTGGGTCGAGTTCAGCGACAATCCAGCGGAGTCGAACGAGAATCTGACGCCTACCGTGCGCTCGTTCGCGGAGGGACGGTTCTCCAAGCTCACGTTCATGTTGCGTGCCGCCGACGAGGGCGATGCGTCCGCATGGAAGCGGTTCACCAAGAGCGCCACACTTCAGGTGACCTATGCGGTCAATCCGGGGTTTCCCACACGCTTCGGAGTCATTCCGGGGGACGGCACGACTGTCTATTGCTCTACCAACCCGCTGAACCCCACTGTTGTGACGCGCACCGACCCGCTGGTGCAGGCAGCTGTCGAGGCGAACACCCAACCGGCATCCGGTGAGTCCCGTGGCTCGCTGCGCGGTCACATGGTGGTTGAGCGGCCGGATGGCAAGGGGGGTTGGACGTATCACTGGAGTGTCTACACGCCCGATTCGGGTTACGACGCCGACGGGACAGTGCGATCGAAACGGACGGTTTCGCTGACGGACGGCGTGACCTATCGGATGCGGGCGCGGACGCTTTCGTACTACTTCCCCGACAGTCGGACCGAGTACCTTCCGGGGTCGTTCACACCCAACTGCTACTTCAGAATCGACGCGACCGCACCCAAGGCTCCACGGATCACCCTTGGAGAGCACAGCGAGTACACGCAGTGCGGCGAGGTGTGCGAAGGAAAGGGCCGCCCCGGGCAAGCCGGTGAATTCATGCTGGCCCCGAACGCCGCTGACAAGGACATCAAGGGCTACCGGTGGCGACTGCTCTCCGAAAGGTCGGCCCACGAAGAGTCCGGTTCAAGCGTCACGATCCAACCGGTACCGACACTCTCCGGCACGCAGGTGCTCACAGTGGAGGCCAAAGACGTGCGCGACCGGTGGGGAACACCGTCAGAGTTCGCATTCAAGGTGGCACCCACTCCAGGGCCAGTAGGTCGGTGGTCCTTCGCGGACGGTATCCCGGGTTCGACCATCACAACCGCCGTCGATAGTGCGACGGAAGGCATCCGGCACCCTGCCACCTTGCACCCCAATGCGGGCAACACAGCGGCGACCTGGTCCGTGATGGGCAGACGCGGGACAGACGACTACTCGCTGCGCCTCAACGACGATGTGACCGATCCGGCCAAGCAGACTGGATACGCCGCAACGGACGCGCCAGTCCTCAATACGAAAAGCTCCTTCACCGTCTCGGCATGGGCGTTTCTGACCGACGCCTCCAAGACATCAGTGGTGGTCTCCGCTCCGGGCAACTACGGCTCGGCGTTCCATCTCTACTACTCGGCGGGGCTGAAGCGTTGGGCTTTCAATCGGATAGCCGCCGACGCCCCCAACATCGACTACGTCCGCGCGCTGGGGAACACGGAGAACCCACCGATCAACGTATGGACTCATTTGGCGGGCGTCTTCGATGACAAGGGTGATACCGACCCGAAGAACGACACCATCCAACTGTTCGTCAACGGGCGTCCGCAAGGCAACCCTGTCAATCTCTACCAAGCGAACCCCGCCTACACTCCGACGGTTTCCACAGAAGGAACGCTCTTTGGCCGCTCGAAGCTCGGGGAATACTTCACCGGTCGAATCGATGAGGTCGCTGCCTGGCAGACGGCCCTGACGCCGGACGCGGTTCGGGGGGACAGCGCCCTGGCCCAGGAAGGCGTGCCCTTGACCGAACTCGTCGGCTATTGGGACGCAGGCAGTGCGGTGTCGGGCAAAGTGCCGCAGAAGGCCCCGTATCCCGCAGGGGGAATGGCGCTTTCTGCTACAGGGACAGCAACCGATCCAGATGAGCCCGCCGTATCGCTGGACGGTCAGGCAGGTTTCCTCTCCACCTCCGGTCCCGTCGTGGATGAGACGGGCTCCTTCACCGTGACTGCCAAGGTGAAGCTGGACAAGGCGAAGCTCGATTCCAAGCCGCTCGGGTACCGGGCTCAGGTCTTCGGCCAAGCTGCCGCGACCGGCAGCGAGTCGTCCTGGTCCCTGTGGGTCGAGAAGATCGACCCGGACAAGGACGGTGTAGCAAGCTACCTTTGGCGCTTCGGCCGCACCGCGACCGATGCCAATGGCAAGGTGATCGGAACGGCTTCCGTACCTTCGGAGAACGAAGCGGTGCTGGACACGTGGGTGCAAGTCACCGGTGTTTTCGACGGCACTGAGGAATCCGAGGCCGGGTTCGGCAAGACCCATCTGTACATAGGGGCCACTGACCAAGCGGCGGATGGCCAGTCTGCTTTTGCCATCCCCGGCCAGGGCAACGGCGTGCTGGCCTCCGGCCGTGGCTCTGCTGGTGGCACCAGCGGTTACTACCTGCCCGGCAAGGTCGGCGAACTGCGCGTCTGGACTGGCGCGATGAGCGCGGAGCAGGTCAATACGAAGGTCCTGGGAACTCCGGGCGCCGAATAGTCCTCACGCCGGGGCGGTCGCACTTCGCATGTAGCCGCCCCGGCGATGTCTGGCGCGCACAGACGCGCCCCTGCAACACCTTCATCACGTATGCCCCAAGCCCAGCCGAGGGCATCGTCACGCATGCCGCGACAGGCGGCACCACCGAAACGGATGCAGATGAACCGGTTCACGCCGGCCGTCGGAAGAATCGGCCGGAACAGATCACGCACCAGAGAATGGCAGGTGCGACACATAGCAGCCATCGCGGGATTCGCGATGCTTCCGGGGCTTATGACCCCAGCGGCGATGGCTGTCGACGCGGACCCGCTCGGCAGGCCGATGCTCGGGGCCCCGCACTCGGACAAGGTCTCGCCGTTCGCCGCGAAGGTGAACAAGGAGACCGAGGCTGTCATGAAGAAAGCCGAGGCCGCCGACCGCGAGGACGCGGCTCGCGCCAGGGCGGAGCAGGGCAGGACGGTGACCTGGCCGACGGCGGGGAGCGTCACGCTGACCAGCGGCGGGAAGGCCACCGCCACTCCGGGATCACTCCTGCTCACGCTCACCCGGCCCGGCGCTACCAAGCGACAGCAGGTGGCGGCCGAGGCTGTCGGGGTAAGGGTCCTCGATCAGCAGCAGGCAGCTGGGCTGGGGGTGAACGGCGTTGTGCTGTCCGTTCAGGGCCCGCCCACTGGAGGCAACGCCGAACTGGGCATCGACTACGGCAAGTTCGCCTCGGCTTACGGTGGTGACTGGGCGGGCCGTCTCCAGGTGGTCCGGCTGCCGGACTGCGCGCTCACCTCGCCGTCCGAGGCCAAGTGCCGCACCCGCACCCCGCTGGAGTCCACCAACCACCGGGGCAGCAACCGCCTCGACGCCAAGCTGACCTTCAACTCGACGCCCGCCAAGGCGAAGGGCGTCGCGGCTGCGTCCGGGCAGACGATGGTGCTGGCGCTGACGGCCGGGACCAAGTCCGGGTCGGGTGACTACAAGGCGACCCCGCTCGCGGCCTCGTCCACGTGGGAGGCGGGCGGCTCGTCCGGCACCTTCACCTGGTCGTACCCGCTCAGGGTCCCGCCGGCGGCGGCCGGCCCGAAGCCCGATCTGAAGATCTCCTACGACTCGGGCAGCGTGGACGGGCGTACCGCCTCGACCAACAACCAGGGCACGGCCATCGGCGAAGGCTTTGACCTCACCTCCTCCTACATTGAGCGCAAGTACGGCTCCTGCGACGACGACGGGCAGAGCGACAAGTTCGATCTGTGCTGGAAGTACGACAACGCCTCGCTCGTCCTGAACGGCAAGGCCACCGAACTGGTCAAGGACGACACGAGCGGCAAGTGGCGGCTCAAGGACGACGACGCCTCCGCTGTCACCCGCTCGACCGGTGCTGCGAACGGCGACGACGACGGCGAGTACTGGACGGTCGTCACCGGTGAGGGCACCAAGTACGTCTTCGGCCTGAGCAAGCTCGACGGTGCCACCGACGAGCGCACCAACTCGACCTGGACGGTTCCGGTCTTCGGCGACGACAAGGACGAGCCGGGCTACGCGGACGGCTCCGCTTTCGCCGATCGCTGGAAGCGGCAGGCATGGCGGTGGAACCTCGACTACGTCGAGGACACCCACGGCAACGCCATGTCGTACTGGTACACCGCCGAGACCAACAACTACGACCTGCTCGGCGACGACACCACCGGCAACCGCTACATCCGCGGCGGCTACCTCAACGAAATCCGCTACGGCCAGCGCGCCGGCTCTCTCTTCAAGGGCGCCGGAGGACCCGCCGCCTCCGACAAGGTCGTCTTCAGCTACGCCGAGCGCTGCCTGGCCTCCGGCACGGGCTGCGACGAGCTGACCAAGGACAACCGGGACAACTGGCCCGACGTCCCCTTCGACGCCGTCTGCAAGGACGACGGCAAGTGCACCGGCAACGCGGGCCCGACGTTCTTCACCCGCAAGCGGATGACGGCCATCACCGCCTACGCCTGGAACCAGGCCGCCACAACGCCCGACTACGCCAAGGTCGACTCCTGGTCCCTGACCCAGCGCTACCTCGACCCGGGCGACACCGGCGACGCCACCGACCAGTCACTCTGGCTGGACCAGATCCGACACACCGGCCAGCACGGCACAGACATTGCCCTCGACCCGGTGAAGTTCGGCCACGAGTACTACCCCAACCGCGTCGACGGCACCACCGACGACATCCTTCCCCTCAACAAGCCGCGCCTGCGCACCATCACCTCCGAGGCGGGCGCCCAGACCACCGTCAGCTACCTGCCCGCCGACTGCACCGCAGGGCAGACCAAGCCGAAGCTGGATTCGAACACCAAGCGCTGCTACCCGGTCTACTGGTCACCCAACGGTGGCAAGGACCCCATCCTGGACTGGTTTCAGAAGTACCCCGTCCAGGCCGTCACCACGACCGATCCGCACGGCGGCAGCGAGCCCGTCGAGCACAGCTACAGCTACTCCGGCGGCGGTGCCTGGCACTACAACGACGACCCGCTGACCAAGGAGAAGGAGCGCACCTGGTCGATCTGGCGCGGCTTCGGCCAGGTCACCCACCTCACCGGCGCCTCCGACCACACCCAGTCCAAAACCGTCACCGCTTACCTCCGAGGCATGAACGGCGACCGCGTCCTGGGCACAGACGGCAAAACCATCGACCCGGACAAGAGGAAGTCCGTGAGCGTCACCGGCATCAAGGCCGAGGCGATCGCCGACGACGACCAGTACGCCGGGTTTGCACGGGAGACCGTCACCTACAACGGGGCGCAAGAGGTCGGCGGCCAGATCAACGACCCCTGGTCCAAGCGCACCGCCACCCAGCACAAGTCCTACGCCGACATCGAGGCGTACTACGTCCGCACCGGCGCCACCCATGCCCGCACCAACATCACCAGCAGCGGCACCCCCAAGGACCGCGTCCGCACCACGGTGACCCACTACGACGACTACGGCATGTCCTACATGGCCGAGGACCAGGGCGACGACGCCGTCACCGGCGACGAGAAATGCACCCGCACCTGGTACGCACGCAACGACGACCTCGGCATCAACTCTCTCGTCTCTCGCTCCCGTACCTTCGCCACCCGCTGCGGCATCCCGGAGACCCGCGCCGACCTGCCCACCGACCCCAGCCGCCCAGGCGACGTCATCTCCGACACCGCCACCGCCTACGACGACGCCACCACCTGGACCGAGACGCAGAAGCCCACCAAGGGCGAGGCGAAGTGGACCGGACGCGCCAAGGGATACGGCGCGGACACCCAGCCCAGCTGGCAGAAGGTCACCACCAGCGACTACGACACGCTCGGCCGCGTCACAGCGGTCTACGACACCAACGGTCTGAAGAACGCCGCGACCGCCTACGTCCCGGCGGCAGCTGGCCCGCTCACGTCATCGGCTGTCTCCAACGCCAAGGGGCATACGGTGACGACCGCCGTGGACTTTGCCACCGGTGCGCCGACGAAGGTGACCGACCCGAATGGCAAGGTCACCGAATCCGAGTACGACGGCCTCGGTCGGATCGCCAAGGTGTGGCTGGCCAACCGCCCCCGCTCGCTAGGCAAGACACCCAACTACGTCTACGAGTACAGCGTCACCGCAGCCGATCTGCCCTGGGTATCTACCGCAACCCTGAAGGGCGACGCTTCTGGCTACAACACCACGTACGAGATCTACGACGCACAACTGCGCCCCCGGCAGGTCCAGACACCATCGCCCGTGAGCGGCCGAGTCATCTCGCAGACCCTGTACGACGACCGGGGACTCGCTGTTTCGGCTCAGTCGGACATCTGGGATGCAAAGAACGCACCGAACTCAACGTTGGTGGCAACCGACGGCGGTCAGGCTCCGGTGGAGACAGACACCACGTACGACGGCGCGAACCGAGTCATCAATGCGGTCACGAAGAACCACAACATCACTCGCTGGATAACCAAGACGAATTACAGCGGTGACACGGTTACGACCACTGTTCCCAAGGGCGGTCAGGCGACAGCCGTGGTCACCAATGCACTTGGTCAGACGGTCGAGAGGCGTGAATACTCTGGATCGGAGGCATCAGGCGCGTCGTACACCACTACAGCCTTTACATATACCCCGGGCGGAAACCAGGCGACCATTACTGGTCCGGACAAGTCCAGATGGTCATACGATTACGACCTGTATGGGCGTCAGACCAGTTCCACCGACCCGGACAAGGGTAAGAGCAGCACTTCCTACAACGAATTGAACCAGGCGGTCAACACCACCGACGCCCGGGGTAAGACACTGCTCACCGAGTACGACTCCCTCGGCCGTAAAACGGGCCTTTGGGACGGCACCAAGACGGACGCCACCAAGCTGGCTGCTTGGACCTTCGACGCCCTGGCCAAGGGGCAGGGGGACACTTCCGAGCGCTACGAGAACGGAATTAACCAGGCCACCAGCAAGAGCTACGTTCAGAGGGCCACCGGTTACGACAACCTGTACAAGGTCACGGGCAACTCGCTGACCCTGCCCGACAGCGACCCTCTTGTGGCTGCGGGTGTGCCCAAGATGTTGGCGTTCAGTACGGTCTACAACCTGGACGGCACCGTCAAGCAGTCCGGCAGCCCGGCGGTTGCCGGTCTTGCATCCGAGGTCGTCTCCTACACGTACGGGAATTTGGGCCAGCGGCTCACCTCCAAGGGGACAACCGGCTACCTCCAGGGAGCGCTCTACTCTCCTCTCGGTGACCTCCGCCAGCTGACCCTCGGCACTGACCCGACAGCGCCCAAGAGGGCCTACCTGACCTATGACTACGAGGATGGCACCCGCCGCCTGGCGCACTCGTACGTCACTGACGACGTCCACAGCTATAAGCCGCAGGATCTGACCTTTACTCAAGACGACGCGGGTAACGTGACGTCGATCTTTGATAGTTCCGCCCAGGGGGGTACGGGCAAGGCAGACAATCAGTGCTTTGCTTACGACGGGCAGCGCCGCCTCGTCGAAGCCTGGACCCCCAAGACGGCCGACTGCGTGACCGGTGGCCGGACTGCCACCAATATCGACGGTGCGGCTCCCTACTGGACCAGCTACACGTATAACGATGCGGGCCAGCGCAAGACAGAGACACAGCACGCGACGGCAGGCGAAACGACAACGGCGTATGAATACGGCACCGCGGCAAGCCAGCCGCACCCGCTGAGCCGGACGACGTCCGGAAGCAAGACCAGCACGTACGCCTACGACAAGACGGGCAACACCACCAGCCGCCCCGGAGTCCAAGGCCAGCAGTCCCTGTCGTGGGACAGCGAAGGAAACCTCACCTCGACATCTGAACCAGCTGCAGGTAACAAACCCGCCCTAGCAAATAGCTACCTCTACGACGCGAACGGCGCCTTGCTCATTCGCCGGGCCACGGGCGGTGATGGTGAGACCGTCCTCTACCTCGGCTCGACTGAAGTCCGCCTCACCGTCAAGGGGAGCGCAAAGAGTCTAGCCGCCACGCGCTCTTACACCGCCGGCGAACAGGTGATCGCGGTGCGCACCGTCAACGCCGCAACCGGTGTCACCAAGCTCAGCTTCCTCGCTTCCGACCACCACGGCACGGGCACGCTCGCGCTCGACGCCACCACCTTGGCAGTGACGAAGCGCTATACCGCCCCCTTCGGCGGTGCCCGTGGCCCGGCCTCCAGCGCATGGCCCGATGACAAAACATTCCTGGGTAAAAGCTCTGATCAGTCAACAGGGCTAACTCACATCGGCGCCCGCGAGTACGATACGAACACCGGCCAATTCATTAGTGTGGATCCTGCGCTGGAACTCAACAAACATCAATCCCTTAGCGGATACGCGTACGCGGAGAACAACCCGGCCACTTTGTCTGACCCGAGTGGGCAGGGGTCATTCTCCTGTCAGATGGGGGTCTCCTGCGGCGAACAGGCGACGTTCATCGAGTCGCACAATGCCCCTGACCTTCCATCGGGTGGCACCTGGGAATCGACATACTCTGATTTCCCCAAGAGGAATGACCCACCCTTCCTGAAGGCTTTTGCCCCCATGGTCGACTCCCCGTACCTGAATACGGGCAGCCTTCGTGAAATCTTGTCGCGGCCAGTTTTCGGCATTATCGACGAGGGTGATTATAATGGGTGGGAGACTTCGCGTGGACTGTTCCTTGGGTGGCTGTGGGGTGGCGGGTATCCGCTCGGGTCGACCCAGACATTCAGGGGCGGTGACAAGTTCACTGAAGTTCTCGCCGGGGATGAGACGATCACTAAAATGAGGTGGAAGCTCCTTCTGCAGGCTGTAGCCCACGGCATGGATGCCGAGGGGGCCAAGAAAGACATCGCATTCTCTCACCAGGATAAAGGCCCCGAGCCTGGATCGCCTTGGTATAAAGCCAACAGCATCCGAGGCGCTGTCAGCGACGTGGCGGGTGTCCTAACCAATGGAAAACTGGGAACCAGCAACTATGCGGATGCGTTCCTTGGAACCTATTCCGGCACGGCGCGGATCAAGTCGGTCGACCCGAAGAACGGCACAGTACGGATTAAATTCACTGCAACGAATTTGTCTGACTGGAATTCGGCGACGCATGTGATCCCGAGAAGTTGGAATCCTTTGTTCGAGAAACAGCACGGCCAGGCTGTCACGGAGAATTTCTCCTGGGAGGAGAATCTCCCGCTTGACTGTCGGGTGGAGTAGGGTCCACCTGAATGTACATTCTGGGGAGTGGTAGAATCCTCTACCACTCCCCAGAACGCCCTGGAATTATCTTGGAGGTACGTGTGAGGTTTGAGCGTCGCATTTTTGTATCCGCAGGCGTGCTTTTGGCTGCGGCTAGCCTGGCCGCATGTGGGGGCGGCCAGAGAGAGAAATCGACCACGGCGGACTACGTGAATGTCCTGGGTAGCTGGGTTTCGAAGAGTGGAGGTGAAATATCTTTCAAGAAGAACGGAACCTTCGAGGCGAAGTCGCTGATGATCGACTCCCAGCTCTTCACTGCCTGCCCGTCGGGAGCGACTACAGGGACTTGGGGGTTTTTCAAGTCTGATGGGGACATGGATTATGTCTCCGCCGATGCTAAGTCAGGTAAAACGATAGGCCTGACCTTCGATAAGGTTCCGCAAGGGCAATGTGGCGTGCGGGTGAATTTTGTCAAGGACGGCTCTGTGTTCTGCCTTAGTGACGACCCGGAAGTCTTGTGTAGCACGAAAGAGCGCTTCACCAAGAGGTGAACCTGACATTTTCTGTGAGATTGCTTAAGGTCTGTGGGATGGATTCGGCGGTACACAGTGAGGAGCGCCGTAATAGTTAAAAGCGGTTTTCCCTCCGCAAGTTAGCCCTGAGATACCTCTGCCCTGTGAGACCGTAGTGAGAGCCTATGTGGGCCTGTGGCTGTATCCTCATGAAGCTTGGCACAGTTCAGTCCGTAAACGAGGCTCCCCGCTGATGGGCGGCTCCCGCACGTCGCCAGTTGGCCGGTGCGCTTCAGAGTCCTAAAGGACTGCCGCGCCGGGTGGGCGGAGCGTCATCTGGCGTCGACATGGTTTAGCTCGACGCCGTGCACGCAGGTGCGCGGTCGGTCAGCTCCAGGGTGCTCAGGTACCCGCCGGAAGGTCCAGCCAAGGAACGCCTCGTCGTGCTGGTCGGCTCGGCCGCGAGCCAGCGGTCCAGGGTGATCTCGCGCTTCATGCGGGCGCCGTGCACGAGGGCCGCGAGCAGGTGGCGGTGCGCGAGCCGTGCCGGGACTTGCCGTCCACTGTCAGCGCCCGCAGTCCGGCGCCCGGTTCGAGTTGGCCCGCCAGCCAGCCGCCAAAGGCCAGAGTGAACGCCCAGTGTGTGAGCCGGTGTGGGGGCACGCTGCGACCTAATAGGAGGGCCCGGGCCCGAATTCCGATTAGCTGTTCGTGGCCTCAGCTGATCGCACGATCCCGGTCTTCGGAGAGAGCTGTACGGCTCGCGTGTCGAGGAGAGGGTGGGCGTGCGGGAGGCTCGGGCACGATCATGAATGACCTGTCCCAGGCGGTCGATGCTCACTCTGGCGAATGCGGCGGCGGAGCCCTCTGCCTGTGGATAGGGCCTGAGGCCCCGAGCCATGAGGTGGGAGTCATCCGCCGCCGTTCACTGCTCGTGGCAGAACGCGAAGACGGGCCAGACGACCAGGGCCGACCGAACCGCGGAACGAACCTGCCAGGTCATCCGGATCTGCGACTGGCACGATGTTCCCGTGCTGGCTGATCCGGTCTGTCAGTGGGCCGATTGGCGGGCGACGCGGTTTTGGCATGTGTGCCCCAAAGCGCCGCCGCCGAAATATGATCCATTTGCCAACCACGGCCGACCTGCAAGGGGAGTTCCGGCGCAAGGATGCCGAGCCGATGCTGACTTTTTGCTGACCTCGGACGTGTCGCACGGCCCTGACCTGCGGCAACTCCGAATGACAGTTTGATGATGTTCTTCGTCACCGTCATGGCCGGACTCCTCTACGGCCTGCTCGGCGTGCTCCACCCCGGGCTGCTCCTGCTGCGGTTCGAGGAGACCGCGGTGGGCGCCCTCGGCGCGGCGGCGGCCGTCGCGCTCGTCCTGCCGGTCACCACGCACGCGGCGACGAACGCCTGGATCCAGCGCGCGCTGCACTGCGTGCGCGGCTGCACCAGCGCGGCGACCCGACGGCTCGCGGGGGACGAGAGCGCCGACCCCGCGCCGCACGCCGCCGAGCTGGAGCTGCTGCTCGGGCGCGTCCGGCTCGCGCTCGCGCCGCTCGTCCATCCGCTCAGCCCGCTGAAGGGCCGCAGGTCACGGGCCCGGCAGGTGATCGCCCTGCTCGACGACTGCGCCCGCGAGGTGCGTGGCCTGGCCGCCGTGGCCGCCGATCCGGCCGCCTCGCACGACGCCCGGCTGACGGCCGCGTGCGACCGGGTCGAGGCGGCGGTGGAGGCCCTGGTGACCCCGGCGGCGCGCGCGTGCACGGCGACGGCGGCCCCCGCGCCCGCCTTTGAGTCGCACCCGCACCACCACCCGGCGGCCGAGGCGGCCCTGCGCCATCTGCACGCCCTGGAGCACGCGCTGGCCGCCCTGGCCACGCCGCTGCGCACCTCGCCGAGGGCTCCTGCCCTCACGGCAGCCTGACCCGTCCGCGACACGGTCGGCCCCCCACACCCGCCAGTTGGTCTAGACCGCCTGCTACGGTCGCCGCAGTCGGCGCCGGGCCCAGCCCCGGCGCGCAGTCGCGCGGAGAGGGGTAGCACGGTGGCCGAGAGCAGCGCCGGGCGGGCATTCATCGGGTCGTTCACCACGGCGGGCGGGAGGGGCGTGACCGTCGCCGCCGTGGACCCGGCGACCGGCGCGCTCACCCCGCTCGGCGCCACCGACGCGCTGCCCAACCCCTCGTTCCTGGCCCTGTCGCCCGACGCGACCGTGCTGTACGCGGTGGGCGAGAGCGAGCCCGGCACCGCCGCCGCCTTCGACGTCACCGGCGACACCCCGGTCCCGCTCGGCGAGCCCGTCCCGGTGGACGGCGCCGCCCCGACCCACCTCGCCCTCGCCGCCGGCCACCTGGTGACCGCCAACTACACGTCGGGCAGCGTCACCACGCTCCCGCTGCGCCCCGACGGCCGCCCGGGCCCCGCCGCGTACATCCTGAAGCACCACGGCTCGGGCCCCGACCCCAAGCGCCAGAGCGGCCCGCACGCCCACCAGGTGCTGCCCGACCCGAGCGGGCGCTGGCTGGTCAGCGTCGACCTCGGCACCGACTCCGTACGCGTCTGCGCGCTCGACCCGGCGACCGGCGTCCTGCGCCCGCACGGCGAGACCGCGCTGCGCCCCGGCACGGGCCCGCGCCACCTGGCCTTCCACCCCGACGGCCGGCACGCGTACGTCCTGAACGAGCTGGAGCCCACCCTCGTCGTCTGCCGCTGGGACGCCGTCGAGGGCGTCCTGGAGCCGCTGGGGGAGACCCGGGTGATCCACGACGGCGTGACGACCGAGACGTTCCCCTCCGAGGTCGTCGTCGCGCGCGACGGCCGCTTCCTCTGGGTCGCCAACCGGGGCCACGACTCCCTCGCGACGCTCGCGCTCGACCCGGACGGCGAGCACGCGGCCCTGGTGGCCACCGTGGACTGCGGCGGGCGCTGGCCGCGCCATCTGACCCTCGACCCCGCGGGCCGCCGCCTCTACGCGGCCAACGAGCGCTCCGGCGACGTCACCTGGTTCGACCTGTACGAGGAGAGCGGCATCCCGCGCCGGACCGGCTCCGTGCCCGCCCCCGCGGCCTCGTGCGTCGTCTTCGGCTAGGCCGCGCACACGCGAAGGGCCCGCACCGTCATCGGGTGCGGGCCCTTTCGCGTCACGTGTACGCGTGCGAGTACCGGTACGTCAGTGCACCGGGGAGCCCTGCGGCTGCGGCGTGATGCCCAGCGCGGCCGCGTACTGCGACAGCACGAGCTTGCCGATCGCCGGGTAGGCGCCCAGCGGCTCGGCGGCCAGGCAGTCGGCCTCCTTGGCGGCGGCGTCGAGCAGCCCGTCCGCGACCTCGGGGCCGATCAGGTACGGGGCGACCGCGAGCTGCACCGAGCCGGAGCCGCGCAGCTGCTCGGCCATGGCGGCGATGGAGCCCTCTTGGTCGAGCGCGGCGGCCATCACGGGCACCGCGAGGCGGGCGGCCAGCAGCATGCCGGTGATCCCGGCGGCCTGCACGGCCTCCTCGCCGCCGACCGTCGCCAGGATGATGCCGTCGGCGGCGGTGGCGACCGTGAACAGCCGGGCGCGGTCGGCGCGGGCCAGACCGGCCTCGGACAGGCGCACGTGCAGGGCCTCGGCGAGCAGCGGGTGCGGGCCGAGGACGTCGGTCAGCTCGGCGGCGACGCGGCTGTCCATCACGGCCTGGCGCACCCGGCGGATCAGGGCGCTGTCGGGGCCCGCGAGCAGCGGCACGACGACGGCGACGGGGCCGTCGGGGGCGGCCACGTCCTGACCGGCGGCACGGGCCTGCTCGTAGCGGGCGGTGCGCTCGGCGGCGGCGTGCGCGAGCACGGCGTCGAGCGGGGGGAACTCCATGGACGCGGCGTCCGCGTCCAGGTAGCCGATCCGGGCGTCGAGGCCGGGCAGCTCGGAGCGCGCGATGCTGATGACTTCCTCCGCCAGGGCGCGCACGGCGGAGGAGGGAGTGCCGGGAACGGCGAGGACGAGCGCGGGCGCACCCTCGGGAGCGACCACCGGCTCGGGGCGGCGGTGCCGCCCTGGCTGGCGGGGTCGCGGCATTCGTACAGGCAGGCCGTTCGCGGGCCCAGTGGGGGAGCTCATGGCGCCGCATGCTACTGGCTTTGCGGGCGCGGGTGTTCGGGGAGGGTGCAGGTGCGCGGTTTCTGTCCGTATTTATCCCGTGAGTGACATTGTCCTCAACCGTCCCGCTCTGTCGTGACCCACAACATGCGCGGATGGTGCGGCAGTCGCAGCTCCCCGCGGGCCAGCGCGGAGGCGATCAGCAGGGCTCCGGCGAGCGGATCTCCCGCCGCGGGGACCGTCCGCGCGTGCGGCGCCAGGGCCGCCAGCTCCTGCCGTACGGGAGCGAGCAGCGCGTCACCGATGTGGAACAGGCCACCGGTGAGCGCCACTTCGCATTCGCTCACACTTTCGCCCGCGGTTCCATGAGCGCTGTCGCCGCCGTCCGGACCGGTCTCGGGGCACACCGCGGCCGCCGACTCGGCGATGTTCCGGGCCGCTTCCCGCAGGATCGACGCCGCGACCGGGTCGGACGCGGCGCAGCGCGCCACTTCGGGTGCGAACGACGCCAACAGCGCGGGCCGGTCGGTGCGCGGGTACAGCAGCCCGGGCAGCTCCGCCACCGGGCCGAACAGCGCCTCGGCCCGCTCGCGCAGCGCGGCCGAGCCGCCGCGCCGGCCGTCGTGGGCGCGCATCGCCGCCTCCAGCCCCGCGCGGCCGATCCAGGCGCCGCCGCCGCAGTCGCCGAGCAGATGGCCCCAGCCGTCGGCCCGCCGCCAGCGCGTCAGATCCGTGCCGAGCGCGATCATTCCGGTGCCCGCGGCGACCACCGCGCCGGGCCGCTGGCCGAGCGCTCCCGCGTACGCCGTCACGCCGTCGGCGGCCAGCGCCAGGCGCCGCACGTTCAGCGCACCGGCGAGCGCGGCGGGCAGCTTGGCCCGCAGGTCGTCGCCGAGCGAGGCCATCCCGGCGGCGCCCACGGCCACCGCCGCGACCCGGTCCGCGCCGGTCCGGGCCAGCAACTCCATGGCGGCGGGCACCAGGTGGCCGAGGAGGTGCCCGGCGTCGATCCCGGCGGGGCCGGTCCGCACCGGCTCGTCGGACGCCAACACCTCGGCCGGGGAACCCTCTTCGGCCCGGCCGAGCGCGAACCGCACCCCGGAGCCGCCCGAGTCGACCCCGAGCACCCAGGCGTCGGCGCCGGCTGTCACGGCAGGCGCCAGTCGACCGGCTGCGCGCCCTGCCGGACCAGGAGGTCGTTGGCGCGGCTGAACGGCCGCGACCCGAAGAAGCCCCGGTCCGCCGACATCGGCGAGGGGTGCGCGGACTCGATCGCCGGGAGCTCGCCGAGCAGCGGGCGCAGATTGCGGGCGTCGCGCCCCCACAGCACCGAGACCAGCGGGGTCCCGCGCGCGGTCAGCGCGCGGATGGCCTGCTCGGTGACCTCCTCCCAGCCCTTGCCGCGGTGCGCGGCGGGCTTGCGGGGCGCGGTGGTCAGCGCCCTGTTCAGGAGCAGGACGCCCTGCCGCGTCCAGGGCGTCAGGTCCCCGTTGGAGGGCCTGGGCAGCCCCAGGTCGGTGTGCATCTCGCGGAAGATGTTCTCCAGGCTGCCCGGCAGCGGACGCACCTCGGGGGCGACCGAGAAGGAGAGCCCCACGGCGTGCCCCGGCGTCGGATACGGGTCCTGGCCCACGATCAGGACCCGGACGTCCTGGAACGGCTGCTGGAAGGCCCGCAGCACATGCTGTCCGGCCGGGAGGTAGGTGCGCCCCTGCGCGATCTCCTGACGGAGGAAGTCGCCCATCGAGGCGATCCGTCCGGCCACTGGCTCCAGAGCGTCCGCCCACCCGGGCTCGACGATCTCTTTCAACGGTCGTGCTGCCACGGCCGTCACTCTACTGGCGGATCACCGCCGCCCGTACGCACAGGACGTCGGGCAGGTGCGAGGCGAGCAGGCGCCAGGTGTCGCCGTCGTCCGCGCTCGCGTACACCTCGCCGTTGCGGTTTCCGAAGTACACGCCCGCCGGGTCGGCGTCGTCGGTGCACAGGGCGTCGCGCAGCACCGTGCCGTAGTGCGCCTCCGCGGGCAGTCCGGCCGACAGCGGGTCCCAGGTGCGGCCGCCGTCCTCGGTGCGGAAGACCCGGCACTTGTTCTCGGCCGGGACCCGGTCCGAGTCGGCCGTGATCGGGAAGACGTAGGCGGTGTCCGGGCGGCGGGGGTGGGTCGCGGCGGCGAAGCCGAAGGTGGACGGCAGGCCGTCGCCGATGTCCTGCCACCGCTCGCCGCCGTCGTCGCTGCGGTAGACGCCCCAGTGGTTCTGCAGGAACAGCCGGTCGGGGTCGGCCGCGTCCTGCGCGATCTTGTGCACGCACTGGCCGAACTCGGGGTGCTGGTCGGGCAGGAACACCGCCGACACGCCCTTGCTGGCGGGCGCCCAGCTCTCGCCGCCGTCCCGGGTGCGGAAGACCCCGGCCGTGGACACCGCCACGGTCACCGCCCGGGCGTCGCGGGGGTCGGTGACGATGGTGTGCAGACCCTCGCCGCCGCCTCCGGGAACCCACTGCGAGCGCGTCGGGTGCTCCCACAGCGGGCGCACCAGGGCGAAGCTCTCGCCGCCGTCCTCGGAGCGGAAGAGCGCGGCCGGTTCCGTCCCCGCGTAGACCACGTCGGGCGCCTCCGGGCCCGCCGGGTGCAGCTGCCATACTCGCTCCAGCGACCTCCCGGTGAACTCCGGGAACTTCACCGCCGGTTGGGGCGGCTCCACCCAGGTTTCGCCCAGGTCGTCGGAGCGGAAGACGGAGGGTCCCCAGTGCGCGCTGTCCCCGCCGACCAGCAGTCGGGGGACCGCGCGCCGGGTGTCGATCGCGATCGAGTAGACCGCCTGGGCATTGAAGTGCGGGCCGTCGAACCGCCAGTCGCCGCCGTGCCTGCGGCCGATGAACAGTCCCTTGCGCGTCCCCACGGTGAGCAGTACGTCGGTCATCCCGACCCCTCCAAAACGCCGTTGTCCCGGATAGTGGCCAGTCTGCACCCGACCACTGACAGCGGCCCCCGCAGACGGCGTCCGCGCAGGTCGGAGCGCGTGGACGGGCCGCGCGACGCCGTCCGGGAGGTCCGCCGCGCCACCCGGTGGCCCCGCCGGGCCGCCCGGGCCGCATTCACCCGTACGAGAGCGGAGCGACCATGACCGAGGGCGCCACCGGGTTCCTGGCCGGGCGGGGCACGGCCGACATCACCGGGGAGGCCGCCGAGTGCGGCATGCTCGGCTACGGCAAGGCCGACCAGCACACGGCGGGCATCCACACCCGGCAGCGCGCCCGCGCCTTCGCCTTCGCCGACCCGGCGGGGCGCGCCCGGGTGCTCCTGGTGGTGTGCGAGCTGCCGCTGATGGCCGACAGCGTCGTCCGCGAGGTGCTGCGCAGACTGCCCGAGGGGTACGACGCGTCCAACGTCATGCTCACCGCGACCCACACCCACTGCGGCCCCGGCGGCTACTTCCACCACGCGCTGTACAACAGCAACACCGGCGGATTCCGCGAGCGGACCTTCCGGGCGATCACCGACGGCATCACCGAAGCGGCCCTGGCGGCCATCGCGGACCTCGCCCCGACCGTCCTGCGGCTCGCGCACGGCGAGCTGACCGACGCCAGCGTCAACCGCTCCCGACGGGCCTTCGACCGCAACCCCGCCGCCGACCGGGCGCACTTCCCGCGGGCCGTCGACCCGCAGACCACGCTGCTCGCCCTGGAGCGGGACGGCGAACTGGTGGGCGCGGTCAACTGGTTCGCCACCCACAACACCAGCATGACCAACCGCAACCGGCTGATCAGCGCCGACAACAAGGGCTACGCCGCCCACCACTGGGAGCGCCTCGCGGGCGTCGACCACCTCGCCCCCACCGCCCCGGACCTGGTGACCGCGTTCGCCCAGACCAACGCCGGTGACATGTCGCCCAACCTGGGCCTGGCGCCCGGCACCGGCCCGACCGCAGACCAGTTCGAGAACACCAGGATCATCGGCACCCGCCAGTACGAGGCCGCGGCGGCGCTGCGCGGTGAGGAGGTGTCCGGCGCCGTCGACTCACGTACTACGTACGTGCACCTGTCCGCCGTCGAGGTGGGCCCCGAGCACACCGGGGACGGCCGTACGCACCGGACCTCGCCCCCCGTGGGCGGCGCGGCGGCCTTCGCCGGCGCGTGGGTCGACGGCCCCGGCTTCAAGGGCTTCAGGCCCGGCGCCAACCCGCTGTGGGACGCGCTCTCGCGGCGGCTCGTCTACCCGCTGGCGCCCCGGCTGCGCGACGCCCAGTACCCGAAGGCGCTCGTGCTGCCCGCCGGGCCCGTCAACCGCGTCCTGCCCGTGGTCCAGGAGCGCGCGCCCGTACAGCTGCTGCGCATCGGGCCGCTGTATCTGATCGGCATACCCGGCGAGGTGACGATCGTCGCCGGGCTGCGGCTGCGCCGCACCGCCGCGGCCGTCCTCGGAGCGGACCTGAAGGACGTCCTGGTCGCCGGGTACAGCAACGGCTACGTCCACTACGTGACGACGCCCGAGGAGTACGACGCCCAGGAGTACGAGGGCGGCAGCACGCTGTTCGGGCGCTGGGAGCTGCCCGCGCTCTGTCAGACCGTGGCCCACCTCGCCACGGCCCTGCGCGACGGCGTCCCGGTCGAGCGGGGCGTCCCCGAGCCCGCCGTCCCCGTACGCCGCAGACACCGCCACCGGGGCGGGGACGCGCCGCACCCTGGGCGCGCGTTCGGCGACCTGCTCTCGTTCGCCCTGATCGGCCGCCGCGCCACCGCCTCCTTCGTGGCCGCGCACCCCGGCAACGACCTGCGCAGGGGCGGGAGTTATCTGTCCGTGGGGAGGTGGACGGGCGACGGCTGGACGCGGATCGCGGGCGACGGCGACTGGTCGACGCTGTTCCGCTGGGCCCGCTCGGGCGGCTCGACCTCGGTCGCGACCGTCGTCTGGAACGTGCCGCCCGGCACCGCGCCCGGCCGCTACCGCCTCGCGTACCACGGCGACACGGCGAAGGGCCCGTTCACCGGGGTGAGCGGGCCCTTCGAGATCGGCTGAGAGCGGCCGGAGCCGGGCTCAGATCGCCCAGCCGTACGGGTCCGGCACCCGCACCTCGCCGCCCAGCTCACGGGCCGCCTGAAGGGCCCAGGACGGGTTGCGCAGCAGCTCCCGGCCGAGCAGGACCGCGTCCGCCTCGCCGTTGGCCAGGATCTTCTCGGCCTGCGCGGGGTCGGTGATCAGACCGACGGCGGCGACGGGCAGCGGGCTCTCCTTCTTGACCCGGGCCGCGAAGGGAACCTGGTAGCCGGGGCCCGTCGGAATGCGGATCCCCGAGGCGTTGCCGCCGCTCGACGCGTCGAGGACGTCCACGCCGTGCTCCTTGAGCAGCCCGGCGAAGCGCACGGTGTCGTCGACCGTCCAGCCGCCCTCGTCCAGCCAGTCGGTGGCCGAGATCCGGAAGAACAGCGGCAGCTCCTCGGGCCACACCGCCCGTACGGCGTCGGTGACTTCGAGCGCGAACCGCGTGCGGTTCTCGAACGAGCCGCCGTAGGCGTCGGTGCGCTTGTTGGAGTGCGGGGAGAGGAACTCGCCGATCAGATAGCCGTGGGCGCCGTGGAGCTCCACGACCTTGAACCCGGCGTCCCGCGCGCGCCGCGCCGCGTCGGCGAACTGCCCGACGATCTCCTTGATCTGCTCGACCGTCAGCTCGGTCGGTACGGTGTGCCGCTCGCTGAACGGCAGCGGGCTCGGCCCGACCGGCTGCCAGCCCTCTTCCGCGTCCGGGGCGATCGGCGCGCCGCCGCGCCAGGGGCGGTCGGTCGAGGCCTTCCGTCCGGCGTGGGCTATCTGGATGCCGGGCACCGTGCCCCGCTCCTCCAGGAAGCGGACGATCCGGCGGAACGCCTCGACCTGGGTGTCGTTCCAGATGCCGAGGTCGGCCGGGGAGATCCGGCCCTCGGGGGCCACCGCGGTCGCCTCGACGAGGATCAGACCCGTGCCGCCGGCCGCGCGGGCCGCGTAGTGGGCGAAGTGCCAGTCGTGCGCCACGCCCGCGTTCGGCCCGAACGCCTCCGCGCTGTACTGGCACATCGGCGCCATCCAGATCCGGTTCGGAATGGTCAGCGACCGCAGGGTCCAGGGCTCGAACAGGGCACTCGCAGCAGACACGGCAGACTCCGTTTCAGGACGGCCGCGGCGCCACGGGGCGGCGCCGGATCCGCTTCGTACGATACGCATCGTAGTACGGGAGATGTCAAACTACGATGACTCTCGTACAATGAGGGGGTGTCCACAGCAACGAGCAAGCGCGAACTCGACCACCCGGCGCGCGACGAGATCCGCCTGGAGTCGGTGCTGCACGCGCTCTCCGACCCGATCCGGCTGCGGGTGGTGCGCGATCTGGCGGGCACCGAGGGCGAGCTCTCCTGCTCGTACTTCGATCTGCCGGTCACCAAGTCCACGACCACGCACCACTTCCGCGTACTGCGCGAGGCCGGCGTCATCCAGCAGACCTACCGGGGCACCGCCAAGATGAACGGCCTGCGCCGCACGGACCTGGAGGAGCTCTTCCCGGGGCTGCTGGACCGGATCCTGGAGGCGGCGGCCCTGCAAGGGGCGCGGGTCGGCGGCTGAGTCGCGCTCAGTCCTCGCGCGCACCCAGCGCGGCCGTCAGCAGCCCGTCCCAGTCGGCGATCTTCACCGGGCCCCGGCCCAGCGAGCGCCCCAGCTCCGCCTCCGCCGCCTCGATGTCCAGCCAGCCCCGCCACCGGACGGGCCGCAGCCCCGACTCCCGCATGGCGTCCACCGGTTCGCCCTCCACGGGCCGCCGTGCGAGGGCGTCCGCGTCCTGGAGGAGTGAGGTCACCGTCTCCTTGGCGCACGGGCGGTTGGTGCCGATGACGCCCGTCGGGCCGCGCTTGATCCACCCCGCCACGTACTCGCCGGGCGACGGCACGCCGTCGCGCAGGACGCGTCCGGCCGCGTGCGGGACCGTCCCCGTCGCCGGGTCGAACGGCAGGCCCGGGAGCGGCACGCCCAGATAGCCGACCGCCCGCAGCACCAGCTGCGCCTCGATCTCCTCGTACGTGCCGGTGCCGCGCACGCCGCCGGACCCGTCCGGGGCGGTGTGCTCGAACCGGACGCCGCCCACCCGGCCGTCGCGCTCCAGGATCTCCACCGGACGCAGGAAGAACCGCAGCCGCAGCGTGCGCTCCAATGCGCGCGGCTCGCGGTCCGGCGCCGCCCAGCCGCGCAGCACCTCGACGTTGCGGCGCACGGCCGCCGGCAGCCCGGAGGGGTCCGAACAGGCCGGGTCCAGGGCCAGTTCGGCGGCGTCCACCACGGCCTCGGCGCCCGGCAGCGAGCCCAGCTCGCGCAGCTCCTTGGTGGTGAACTTCGCCTGCGAGGGCCCGCGCCGGGCCACCATGTGCACCTCGCGCACCCGGCTCGCCGCAAGCGCCCCGAGCGCCGCGTGCGGCACGTCGGTGGGGCGCAGCTCGTCGGCGCCGCGCGACAGGATGCGGGCCACGTCGACCGCCACGTTGCCCGCGCCGATGACGACGGCCGAGCGGGCGGTGAGCCATTCGAGGGAGAAGCCGCCCGCTCCCGCGTCGGGGTGGGCGCTGTACCAGGAGACGAAGTCGGTGGCCGAGCAGCTGCCCGGCAGGTCCTCGCCGGGAATGCCGAGCCGGCGGTCGGCGGACGCGCCCACGCAGTACACCACCGCGTGGTAGAGCCGCAGCAGCCGCTCCGGAGACACGCCCCCGGGCCCGATCTCGACGTGGCCGAGGAAGTTGATCCGCTCGTCCTCCAGGACGGTGCGCAGGTTGTTCTGGAGCGACTTGATCTTCTCGTGGTCGGGCGCCACCCCGTAGCGCACCAGGCCGTACGGGCAGGGCAGCCGGTCCAGGACGTCGATCCGCAGCCCCGGCACCTCGCTCTGGGCGACCAGGGACTGGGCGGTGTAGACCCCGCTCGGCCCGGAACCTACGACAGCGATGCGCAGCACGAAGGGTGCTCCCTTCCCGCAGGAGGATCCCACCAGGGACTCCAGCATCGCACCGGGGTGCGCGCGGCGTCAGGGGACGGCGAGGGGTTTCCCCTGCGGCGGCGGGTTGCCGAGCTCCCAGTCGAGCCCGAACCGCTGGAACAGCTCGGCCCGCAGCCGGGGCACCTCCATGGGCGCGCCGGGCAGCAGCGCCGCGAAGACCGCGCCCATCAGGAGCGCCCGCAGCATCGGGTAGTCGGCGTCCACGTCCGTCGAGCCGTACCGCTCCATGGTGTCCCTGAGCAGCCAGGAGAGGCGCTGCTGCTCGGGGCACTGCACGAACCCCTCGGCCTGGAGGATCCCGGCCATGTGGGCGCGCATCAGCACGGGGTGGACCTTGGTGAGGCCCAGTATGGCGTCGATGGCCCGGGCCAGCCGCTCCCGGCCGTCGTCGGTACGCGGCTCCTGCTCCAGGCCCGCCTCCAGGGTCAGGTGCATGACCCGGTGGACGGCGGACTGGAGCAGCTGGCGCTTGCCGGGGAAGTAGTACGAGACCAGGCCGCGCGCCGAACCGGCCCGGTCGGCGATGTCGCCGAGGGTCGTCGCCTCGTAGCCGCGCTCCGCCACCAGCTCGACTGTCGCCTGGAGCAGCCGTTCACGGGAACGTCGGCGCAACTCTTCATTGACCGATGCGCTGCGCGGGGACATGCTGTAACTCCTGCGTTGACTGGCTCTGAGCCAATATACTCAGGTCACCGTATGCGGGAACCCCTCCCGGGGGTTCTGGCCTGCGGATTTGCTGCCCTTTCTGGGTGACGCGGGGGATCACCCAGGAGGGGCGGCCCTTCTTTGCCCTGCTCCGGGCCCCGGTCGACGAGATCCAGGACGGGGCCCAGTCCGGCCGGGCGCTCCTCGACCGGCAGATGGTCCACGAAGTGGACGGCGCAGCCGAGTGCCGCGGCGCCGCCGTCCGCCCGGCGGTCGTCGCCGACCATCAGCACCTCGCCCGGCTCCCGCCCGATCGCCTCGCAGGCCGCCCGGAACAGCCGTACGTCCGGCTTCTGCACCCCGTGCTCGTACGACAGGACGTACGCGTCCACCAGGCCGTCCAGGCCGTGGGCGCGCAGGACCGGGCGCAGGTCCCAGCCGATGTTGCTCACCACCGCCACGCGCGCGTGGCGCTCGCGCAGCCCGGTCAGGACCGCCCGCGCGTCGGGATAGGGGTGCCAGGCGGCGGGTGTCATGTGCCGTTCGTAGAGTGCGGTGTACAACTGCGGATCCGGCAGTGTCACCCGCTTCGCGAGCCCTGTGTACGCGGCCCGGTGGAGCTCGGCGCTGCGGTCGCGGGTCGCCCACAGCTCCGCCAGGTGCGGCGGGATGTGCGCCGGGTCCGCGCCGCCGGGCAGCGCTCCCGCCACGGTCAACTCCTCGGCGTACCGGGTGAATTGTTCCTCTGGGAGCGCGATGCCCCGCTCGTCGAGGACGGCGCGCAGCCAGTCCCGTGTGGACTCGACGCGGAACAGCGTCCCGGAGAAGTCGAACAGCACACCCTTGATCGCCATGGCCGCGATCCTTCCCCGCGCGCCCCGGCCGGATCAAGCCCCGTCGGCAGGCCGCGGCCGGTTCGCGCCCCATCTTCCGTACGCCGCCGCCGACAGCGCCACCAGGGCCGCGCCGATCAGCCAGCCGCCGACCACGTCCGAGAGCCAGTGGACGCCGAGATAGACCCGGGTGAAGCCCACTCCCAGCACCGAGACCGCGCCGACGGTGGCCACCGCCCGCCGCACCGCCGGACGCGCGCCACGGGCGGCGGCCAGCCACAGCAGGAGTCCGAATGTCACCGTCACGGTGAGCGCGTGGCCCGACGGGAAGGCCGAGTACGACGCGGAATCGACGGGATCCGGCCAACTGGGCCGCTCCCGTCCGAGCACCGCCTTCAGGCTCTGCTGGACGAAGGTGCCCAGCGCGCTCGTCGCCGCCGCCCACAGCGCGAGGCGCCGTCCGCCGCGTACGAAGAGGGCGACGACCACCACGGCCAGCAGGGCGCGCATCGTCCAGGTGTCCCAGACCCAGTCGGTGAGCACCCGGTTGACGTGGGTGAACCCCCGCTCGGCCACGGCCCGCTTGTGGAGCCCGTCGGCGACCTTGTGGTCCAGAGACATCAGCGGGCCCCATTCGGCCGCCACGAGGGCCAGCAGGAGGCCGGAGAGGGCCGCCAGGGCCGCGCCCGCGCGGGCCGGACCGGTGGCGAGGGCGGGGGCGCGGGTCGGCGCGGGTGCGGTGGGCATGGGCTCGATCCTCGCTGAGGTGCCGACGGGCTCGGGTACGGGGCCTCAGCCCAGGGCGCGCAGGCCCGGGACGAAGGCCACGAGCAGCGGCACCACCGGGACCAGGGCGGCCGCCGCCGTCAGCCGGAGCCGGTGGCCCGCGGTGAGCCGGGGCGAGGCGGCGAGCAGCCGCTCCACCCGCTGCGGGACCTCGCCGTGCGGGGTCGGGCAGGGGCCGAACAGGCCCCGGTCCTCGTTGAGTTCGACCAGGGCGAGCGCGATCGTCAGCCGTCCGTACCGCCGCGAGGCGACGTCGTCCGCGGCAAGTTCCACCAGCCGGTGCATCTCGTCCCGGAAGGCCGCGAACACCGGGATCTTCGGGAACCCGTTGGCCAGCGCGGCCGAGCAGTTCTGCAGCCAGTGGTGACGGGCGCGCGCGTGGCCCTGTTCATGGGCGAGCACCGCATCGAGCTGACGGCCCTTCAGGCGGCGAAGTGCCGCGGTGGTGATGACCAGTTGGGGGCTGGGCCCTGGCAGCCACCAGGCGTCCGGGCGCTGGGCCTCCAGGACCACCAGCGGCGCCCCGCCCGGCTCCTCGCCGGGCAGCAGCGGCGCGCGCACCAGCAGCTCCGAACGCCGGGCCCGGCGCCGCGCCCGCCCGTCGCGGACCTCCCGGGTGAGCATCGCGGCCGTCCAGGCGCCGCCGCAGAACAGCAGGACCGCGAGCGCCGCCGACCACGGGCCGTACGGGCCCAGCGCGTACGCGTCGACCACCGCGCGCGGAGCCGTCGCGAACACCTGCCCCCGTACCGTCTGCCAGGCCGCCGCCGCGCTGAAGACCATCGCCAGGGCGAAGCACAGCAGCACCGCCCCCACCACGCACTGCCAGACCCACAGCGCCACCACCGGCTCGCGCTCGGCCCAGTGGGCGCGCGCGAACAGCCGCGGGGCCACCACGGCGGACACGACGCCGAGCGCCAGCAGCGCGAGGGAGACCATCATGGCTTCAGCCTATGAGCGGGGCCGTCCCCATAGGTACGACCTTGCGCACCAAGTGACGCACGCCACGTTTTGATCACGGCCTGCGCCGGGCGTCGCGGGGTGGACGCCCGGAGAACCGCGGACGGGTCCCGGGCGAACGCCGGGCGGACGTCAGAGGGCGAGCAGCATCGCCAGCATGGCGATCCCCATCGACAACCGGCACGCCAGCGTCAGTTCGGGCCGGGCGCCCCAGCCGCGCGCACCGCCGTCGCCGACCGGTCCGGCCACGGGCAGCAGCCGTACGCCCGTCGTGAGCACATAGCCCACGTAGTAGACCAGCAGCGCGCCGGTGACCAGCGGGATCCCGCTGGCCGGCCCCGTGTGGTCCCCGTGCGCGTGCCCGCCCGGGGTGCTCATCGACAGCGCCATGTAGACCATCGCGAGCGAGCCGATCACATGGTGCAGATGGTGGCCGCCGCCGTTGCCGTGGGCGCGCGCGAGCCAGCCCGCGCGCAGGGCCGCGGCACCGAAGACCCCCGCGTACCCGGCGAAGATCCAGGACGGCGGGCTGGCGATCGCCGCCGGGACGGCCATCGCGGCCATGCCGAAGCCCATCAGCGCCTCGCCCCCGGCCGAACTGCGCGCCCGTGCGCAGTCGCTGCGCAGCCGCATGACGCAGTACGCGCCGGTGGCCGCGCACACCGCCACCAGCAGCCAGCCGGACAGCGCGGTTCCGTGCATGGCACACCTCCCCGCTCGACATGTCGCCCTGCCGAGGGGTCGATTCCCGTACGGGCCGTGGCGCACGCGGGCGCAAGGGCACACAAGGGGGCGCGCAGGGAGCTCGCGTACCGCCGGTCCCAGCGGCCCACGTCACGCGCGGAAGCGCAGCGGATGGTCGGCGGGCACCTCGACCACGACGATCGGCACGCCGTCCGGGTCCTGGAGCCACATCTCGATCAGCCCCCACGGCTCGCGCACCGGGGGCCGCAGGATCTCCACCCCGCGCCCGGTCAGCTCCTCGTACGCCTGCGCCGCGTCCGCGACCTGGAGCCACAGCCGCATACCGGGCGAGGGAGGCGCCTCGGCGCGGCCGGACACCTCAAGGAAGCCGCCGCCGAGGAAGTAGACCGTGCCGCGCTCCGGCCCGGTGCCGAACTCGCGGTAGACGGCGAGCCCCAACTGCCCGCCGTAGAAGGCACGCGAGCGGTCGGGGTCGGTGGGGCGCAGAAGAGTCCTGCTGCTCAGTACATGCACCATGCCGGAGCAGCTTAGGGGCGGGGTTACGCTCGGGGTGCGCCCGCCACGTCATGATGCAGTTGGGAGAACGTTCGCCATGGACACCACCCGCGCCGGAGAGCTGAGCTACCGGGACGCCACCGAGGCCGATGTCGAGGAGCTGGTGCCGCTCATCGAGTCGGCGTACCGCGGGGACTCCAGCCGGACCGGCTGGACCACCGAGGCGGACATCCTCGAAGGGCAGCGCACCGACCCGGACGGGGTGCGCAAGGTGATCACCACGCCCGGCAGCCGACTGCTCACGGTCGAGCGGGACGGCGCCATCGTCGCCTGCTGCCAGCTCGAACACCGCGGCGACGCCGCCTACTTCGGGATGTTCGCGGTCCGCCCCGGCCTCCAGGGCGGCGGCCTCGGCAAGGAGATCATCGCCGAGGCCGAGCGCACCGCGCGCGAGGACTGGGGCGTCACCGAGATGCACATGACGGTGATCTCGGTGCGGGACGAGCTGATCGCCTGGTACGAGCGGCGCGGCTACCGCCGTACGGGAGAGCTGACGCCCTTCCCGTACGGCGACGAGCGCTTCGGCATCCCGCAGCGCGAGGACCTGGCCTTCGAGCTGCTGGTGAAGGAACTGGTCTAAACGAAACCAGCGGGCGCCAAGGGGTTCACGCGGTGAAGCGGCCGGTGCGGCGGATCTCCGGGTAGTCGGTCGTCGCACCGTCCAGGCCCAGCGCGCGCACCAGCCGCAGATGGTCCTGGGTGTTCACCACCCAGCCGATGACCTGCACGGACAGGGCGTGGGCCCGTTCGACGTCCTCCAGCGTGAGGCGGCGGATGTCGAGCGAGAGCGCGTGCGCGCCCACCGCCGTGGCCCGGTCCGCGATGCCGCTGTCCCAGTGGCTCGCGACCAGGACCGTCCGCACCCCCGGCACCAGCGAGGAGATCCGCGCGAGCGCCTCCTCGTGGAACGAGGAGACCGTGACCCGGCCGACGGCGTCGCGCGCGTGGATGACGCGTGCGAGCTCGTCGGCGGCCCTGACGTCCTTGATCTCGGCCTGGAGCGGTGAGGCGACCGCGTCCAGGACCTCCTCGAAGAGCGGGATGCGCTCGCCCTGACCCGCGTCGAGCTCCCGCAGCTCGGCGACCGTCTTGTCGGCCACCGGGCCCTTTCCGTCCGTGGTGCGGTCCACCTCGGCGTCGTGCAGCACGACGAGCGTGCCGTCCTTGCTGAGGTGCAGATCCAGTTCGATGACGTCCATGCCCGAGCGTTCGGCCCGGACGAAGGAACGCAGGGTGTTCTCCGGCTCGACACCCATGACCCCGCGATGACCGATGGTGAGGAACGTCAAGACAGGCCTCGCTTCCGTCGACGGCGGTTCGCGCGCTGCGCAGTCCCGTGCGCACGCGGCAGTGCCGCAGCCTAACGGCCGGGGCGCGCGTCGGACCCCGGCTCGCGCGGGGCAGTGGAGGCGTCCGCCCGTTCGCCACGGGGCGTACGGGGGTCTGGCGGGTCACCCGGAGGTGGGCGAGTCCCCGGGCCCTTGACGCGGGGGAGCACTACGTCCGCGCCGTGGCAGAACCGAGCGCCCCGGCGGAGCGTCACAGAAAAAACAGCGGTCTGTGTGACGGCGCACAGGATAATTTCCCGGTATCCCCCTTGAGCCGGTGAACCGAACACGGATACGGTGTCTTAACGCGAGGTTCTCCTGTGGAGGAAGTGACATGACGGAAATTCTTGTGCAGGACGTGGCTGCCGGTGGCGGGATCGCCGACCCGGCCGTGGTCGAGCACCCTGCCTGGACCGTGCTCAAGAGTTCCGTCGAGGAGATCCGGCCCTGGCAGTCCAAGGACGGCTCCATCGACTTCGACGCCGAGGGCGCACCGGCCCGCGCCGCCGTCGAGGCCGTCGTCGAGCGGATGGCCGGCGCGGTCGAGGAGCTCTCCCCGCTGGTGCCGCACGACGCCGCGTACCACCGCGCGCTCGTCGCCGACCTGCGCAAGTGGGCCGACAGCGCCTTCGACGTGCCGGACTTCCTGGACTCGCTGCTCGCCTTCCACCCGGCCGCGGACCGCGCCGACGGGCTGCAGCGCCTCGTCCTCTTCCCCATGTACACGCAGAACGGCAACCTGGACCGCAACTTCGAAGCGGTCGTGCTGCGCATGGTGTGGCCCGACTGGCTGGCCGAGCTCGAGGCCACCCGCTACGACAACCCGCTCTTCTGCGGCATCGCCTTCGAGGACTTCACCGCCGGGTACGACACCAACTCGGCCGTCCTCTTCCCGGAGACCATCGCCGTGCGTGAGGCGCCCGAGCGGTTCACCTGGGGCGGCATCTTCTGCGACCGCGAGGCCGCCCGCTTCCGCCGCGTCACCGAGGCGGCCGTCGACATCCTGGGCCTGGAGCTGCCCGAGGACATCGCCGCGATGGTCCACGACCAGAAGCGCTGCGAAGAGGCCTTCGTGCTCTGGGACATGGTCCACGACCGCACCCACAGCCACGGCGACCTGCCGTTCGACCCGTTCATGATCAAGCAGCGCCAGCCGTTCTGGATGTACGGCCTGGAGGAGCTGCGCTGCGACCTCACCGCCTTCAAGGAGGCCGTGAAGCTGGAGGCCGAGGGCAACCGGCACGGCCGCGACGTGCAGTACGCGGTGCTCTTCGACCGGATGTTCCGCTTCCCGGTCTCCGGCGACCGCAACCGCAACTACGACGGCCTCGGCGGCCAGCTGCTCTTCGCGTACCTGCACAAGCACGACGTGGTGCGCTGGACCGACAACAAGCTGCACATCGACTGGGAGCAGGCCCCCCGGGTCACCAACGAGCTCTGCGCCGAGATCGAGAAGCTCTACCGGGACGGCATCGACCGCCCGAAGCTGGTGCACTGGTTCGCCGCGTACGACCTGGTCTCCACCTACCTCGCGCCGCACCCGGGCTCCCGCTGGGCCAAGGGCCCGGACGCCCTGGACCTCTCGCTGCCGCCGCGCAAACTGGTCGACGACGTGCTCGCGGACGAGTTTCCCCTGAGCATGTTCTATGAGGCGCTCGCCAAGAAGCTGAAGGACGTGATTGCCTCCACCAAGGGGATCACCGCGGCGAACGCCGAGCGAGCTGCCGCGTGAGCGCTCGTACGGAGGAGACGATCATGAACGGCAACGGGAATGGCAACGGGCCGCTGAGCGGCGCCGTGGTCGCGGTGGCCGGGGCGGCGGGCCCCGCGGGCCGCGCCGCCCTGCTCAGGCTCGCCGAGGCGGGTGCCACCGTGGTGGCGTCCGACGCGGACGCGGCACGGCTGGCCGAGGCCGTCGACGCGGCGCGCTACGCACACGGCGGGGCGACCGTCGTGGGCGACACGGTCGACCTGCTCGACCTGGACGCCACCCGCGAGTGGGCGGCCAGGACCGAGAAGGAGTTCGGCCGGATCGACGGTCTGGTCCACCTCGTGGGCGGCTGGCGCGGCAGCGCCTCCTTCCCGGAGACCGACCTCGCCGACTGGGAGCTGCTCGAGAAGCTGCTCATCAAGACCGTGCAGCACACCTCGCTGGCCTTCCACGACGGGCTGCTGCGCAGCGACCGCGGCCGGTACGTGCTGGTGAGCCAGTCCGGGGCGCACAAGCCCACCGCGAACAACGCCGCGTACAACGCGGGCAAGGCCGCGGCCGAGGCGTGGACCCTGTCGCTCGCCGACGCCTTCCGCAAGGCGGGGGGCGAGGAGGGGCCGAGCGCCGCTGCTGCCATCCTGGTGATCAAGGCACTGGTGCACGACGCGATGCGCGCCGAGCGCCCGAATGCGAAGTTCGCGGGCTTCACCGACGTCAAGGAGCTGGCCGAGGCCATCGCCGGAGTCTGGGACCGGCCCGCCGTGGAAGTGAATGGACAGCGCCTGTGGCTGACCCCCAAGCCGTGAAGACCGACGCGCGACGGCACCACGACCCCGAGGTGCGCGGCTTCGCCAGCGACAACTACGCGGGCGTGCACCCCGAGGTCCTGGCCGCCATCGCCCTCGCCAACGGCGGCCACCAGATCGCGTACGGGGAGGACGACTACACCGACCACCTCCAGCGCGTCATCCACAGCCACTTCGGCGCGAGCGCCGAGGCGTTCCCGGTCTTCAACGGGACGGGCGCCAACGTCGTCGCCCTCCAGGCGCTGACCGACCGTTGGGGTTCGGTGATCTGCGCCGAGTCCGCGCACATCAACGTGGACGAGGGCGGTGCGCCGGAGCGCATGGCGGGCCTGAAGCTGCTCACCGTGCCCACCCCGGACGGCAAGCTCACCCCCGAGCTCATCGACCGGCAGGCCTGGGGCTGGGAGGACGAGCACCGCGCGATGCCGCAGGTCGTCTCGCTCGCCCAGAACACCGAGCTGGGCACGGTCTACACGCCGGACGAGATCCGCGCGATCTGCGACCACGCCCACCAGCACGGCATGAAGGTGCACCTCGACGGCGCCCGGATAGCCAACGCGGCCGCGTCCCTGAACGTGCCGATGCGCGCGTTCACCAACGCCGCGGGCGTCGACGTGATCTCGTACGGCGGCACCAAGAACGGCATGCTCTTCGGCGAGGCCGTCGTGGTGCTCAACCCGGACGCGGTGCGCCGGATGAAGCACATCCGCAAGATGTCGATGCAGCTCGCCTCCAAGATGCGCTTCGTCTCGGTGCAGTTGGAGGCGCTGCTCGCCAAGGACCTGTGGCTGCGCAACGCGCGCCACGCCAACGCGATGGCCCAGCGCCTCGCCGAGGGCGTCCGCTCGGTGGACGGGGTCGAGATCCTCTACCCGGTCCAGGCGAACGCGGTGTTCGCCCGGCTGCCGCACGACGTGAGCGAGCGGCTGCAGAAGCGCTACCGCTTCTACTTCTGGGACGAGGCGGCCGGCGACGTGCGCTGGATGTGCTCGTACGACACCACCGAGGACGACGTGGACGGCTTCCTCACGGCGCTCAAGGAAGAGATGTCCCGGTAGGCACCCCTGAATATCTATGCGGCCGGCCGTAAAGTCATTGACTTGCGGTCGGCCGCTTTCGTACGCTCGCGTGCCATGCGACTCATCCAGCAGTACCCCGAACTCTCCGCGTATCTCGTATCGGACGAGGTCGTCGACCACGAGCATCCGCTCGTACGCGCCATTGCGGCGAAGCTCGCGGCTGACGCGCCCGACGCATACTCATACGCCAAGGTCGCCTATGAGTTCGTCCGCGACACCGTCCCGCACTCCCAGGACTCGGGCGACCTCCGCGTCACCTGGCGGGCCTCCGACGTCCTGGAGCGGCGCACCGGAATCTGCTACGCCAAGTCCCATGCCTACGCCGCGCTGCTGCGGGCCGAGGGGATTCCGGCCGCCCTCTGCTACCAGCGGCTCGCGGACGACGACGGCGCGAACCCCGCCGTCCACGGCCTGGTCGCCCTGAAGCTGCCGGATGAGCGGGAGTGGGTGCGGCAGGATGTGCGCGGGAACAAGCCCGGGCTCGACGCCCGGTTCTCGCTGGGGGAGGAGCGGCTGGCCTGGAAGGCTCGTCCGGAGTTCAGCGAGGTGGACTATCCAGTACTCTATGATGTACCACATCCGGTGGTGCTGGCCGCTCTGAAGGCCGCGCCCGACCGTCCGCACCTCTGGCGGACGCTCCCGACCGAACTGTGAGGCACGACCGACCATGACGCTCACGCTCACCGTGACCGACGAGGTGCGCGCGCTCGCGCCCGGCTTCACCCACGTCGCCGTGGAGGCCCGTGGACTCGTCAACGGCCCCAGCGACGAGGCGAGTTCGGCGCTGCTCGACGAGGCCGCCCGGCGGCTGCGCGAGCGGCTCGGCGCGCTCGCCCCGCACGAGGACCCGCACATGGCCGCCTGGCGCGACGCGTACACCGCGTTCGGCGCCAAGCCCTCACGCACCCGCAACTCGGCCGAGGCGCTCGCCAGGCGCGCCCTCGCCGACGGCGGCCTGCCGCGCATCAACCGGCTCGTCGACGTCTACAACGCGATCAGCGTGGCCCATCTGATCCCGGTCGGCGGCGAGGACACCGACCACATCGTCGGGTCGATGCGGCTGGTGCGGGCCACCGGCGACGAGCCGTTCCCCACCGTCGCGGGCGGCGAGGCGGCCGTCGAGCACCCGGACGCGGGCGAGGTGGTGTGGTGCGACGACGAGGGCGTGACCTGCCGCCGCTGGAACTGGCGCCAGGGCGTGCGGACCCGGCTCACCGAGGAGTCCGTCAACGCCCTCTTCCTGCTGGAGGGCATGGCTCCGCACTGCGACCTGGAAGGGGCGGCGGCGGAGCTCGCCGAGCTCCTGGAGAAGGTGGGCCCCGGGGCGCGGATCACCGTCCACGCCCCGGTCACCGGCGGGGCGTGACGATTCAGCGGCTGGCTTCGCGCTCGCGCACCTCTTCGGGCGTGGGTGCGGTGCCGCCGAGGTGGGCCGGGATCCACCAGGTGTCCGCGGCGTCCTTGGGGCGTACGGGATAGGCGCGCTGGGCGGCCTCCAGGAGCTCCTGGCACCGCTCGCGCAGCCGCCGGGTGATCGCTCCCGCGTACTGGTCGGCGGGGGCCTCGACCGGCTCGCCGACCCGGATGGTGACCGGGATGTGGCTGCGCTTGAAGTTGCGCGGACGGCCCTTGGTCCACACCCGCTGGGTGCCCCACAGCGCCATCGGGATCAGCGGGACCCCGGCCTCCTGGGCGAGCCGGGCCGCGCCCGACTTGAAGCTCTTCAGCGTGAACGACTGCGAGATGGTCGCCTCGGGGAAGACCCCGACGATCTCTCCCGAGCGCAGCGAGTCCAGGGCGTGCGCGTACGCCGCCTCGCCCTGCTTGCGGTCGACCGGGATGTGCTTCATGCCGCGCATCAGCGGGCCCGAGATCCTGTGCCGGAAGACCGACTCCTTGGCCATGAAGCGCACCAGGCGCTTCTGCGGCAGCGCGGCGAGCCCGGTGAAGATGAAGTCCAGATAGCTGATGTGGTTGCTGACGAGCACCGCGCCGCCGGAGCGGGGGATGTTCTCCGAACCCTGGGTGTCGATCTTCAGGTCGAGCGCCTTGAACATCGTGAGGGCGGCGCCGACGACCGGCCGATAGACGAGTTCTGCCATCTGGGGGAGACCCTTCTGTTTCCCGGGGAGGGTTCTCCCGGTGGAAGTTACGCAGCCGTAGGTTTTCGGCGTTGGGCAGATCGTGCCCGATACGCGCCGTGGTGGCCAGTCCTGGGGCCTTGGGACGGGGAGATTCTCATCACGTACGCCCAGGTCGGGGCAGGCGGGAATCTTCCGGGCGACCTTCGGTGCTGAACAGGCGGGATGGCCGGAAGAACGAGAGGGAGCGCGGTGCGCGAGGACGGGCCGAGGCTGGGAGCAGCCCAGTTGGGCGCGGAGCTGGGCGAGCGGGCGACCCTCGTGCAGTTCTCCAGCGCGTTCTGCCAGCCCTGTCGGGCAACTCGGCGCACCCTCGCGGACGTTGCCGCGATGGTGGCGGGGGTGGCGCACGTGGAGATCGACGCCGAGGAGCACCTGGCGCTGGTGCGCGCCCTGGACATCCGGGCCACCCCGACCGTCCTGGTCCTGGACCGCGCCGGCCGGATCGTGCGCCGCGCGGCCGGTCAGCCGCGCCGGGCCGATGTGATCGCCGCGCTGGGGGAGGCGGTGTGAGGGGCGCTGTGAGCGGGGTGGAGCGGGCCGTGATGGATCTCCCACATCGTAGAAGGCACTTGACTGAGGCCACCGGCAATCGTCAATCTGACGATGTGCCGAACAGAATCCTTCTCTTCGGGCGCGTCCATGTGGACCTCGCCCGCAACGCAAGTGCGCGCTGTCCGGGCTGCTGAGCAGCTCCCAGCCCCCTCGCACCCACCGCAGAAGGACAACTCCATGACGGCTTCGCCCGAGCTCGGCACCGCACGCCCTGCCTCCCCCCAGCTGTTCCGCGCGGTCTTCCGCCAGCACGCCGCCGGTGTGGCGGTGATCACCGCGCAGCGTGACGGCCTTCCCGTCGGCTTCACCGCCACCTCCCTCAACTCCGTCGCCGCCGAGCCCCCGTTGCTCTCGTTCGGCATCGGCACCGGCTCCTCCAGCTGGCCGGTCGTCTCCGAGGCCGAGCACATAGGCGTCCACATACTCGGCGAGCACCAGGAAGACCTGGCCGCGACCTTCGCCCGCAGCGGCGCCGACCGCTTCGGCGGTGCCACCCGCTGGCAACCGGGACCCGAGGGCGTGCCGGTGCTCGACGGCGTGCTGGCCTGGCTGGTGTGCCGGGTGGTCGCGCGCATCCCGGCCGGGGACCACCGCATCGTGGTCGGCGAGGCGGTCTACGGCGAGCCCGCCGGGGCGGGCCGTCCGCTCCTCTACCACCAGGGTCGCTTCAACGCTCTGCGTGACTGAATCGTCTCCGTACTCGCCGGTTACTCAGCGTTGGCAACGTCACAGTTCAAAGCGCTTGCTTACGGGGAACACAGTGGGTGTACTGGCGAGTAATATTTCCTTCGGAGCGTCGGTCGCCCCGACCGGAAACCGCCCCATCAGGCGCCTATGCTGCGTGCAACAAGGCAGCCCAGAAATGACGATGCAGTAGGAGAGCCGGCGTGAGCTTGAGGATCGTTGTCTGTGTGAAGTACGTGCCCGACGCCACCGGCGACCGGCACTTCGCCGATGACCTGACCGTCGACCGCGACGACGTCGACGGCCTCCTTTCGGAACTCGACGAGTACGCGGTCGAGCAGGCACTGCAGATCGCCGACGAGGCGGACGACGCGGAGATCACCGTGCTGACCGTCGGCCCCGAGGACGCCAAGGACGCGCTGCGCAAGGCGCTGTCCATGGGTGCCGACAAGGCCGTCCACGTCGAGGACGACGACCTGCACGGCACCGATGTCGTCGGCACCTCGCTGGTGCTCGCCAAGGCCATCGAGAAGACCGGTTACGACCTGGTCGTCTGCGGCATGGCCTCGACCGACGGCACCATGGGCGTGCTGCCGGCGCTGCTCGCCGAGCGTCTGAACGTTCCGCAGGTCACGCTCCTTTCCGAGGTCTCGGTCGACGGTGGCGTGGTCAAGGGCCGCCGTGACGGCGACACCGCCTCGGAGCAGCTGGAGGCGTCCCTGCCGGCCGTCGTGTCCGTGACGGACCAGTCGGGCGAGGCCCGCTACCCGTCCTTCAAGGGCATCATGGCCGCCAAGAAGAAGCCGGTGGAGTCGCTGGACCTGGGCGACCTGGACCTCGACGCCGACGAGGTCGGCCTCGAAGGCGCCTGGACCGCGGTCGACTCGGCCGCCGAGCGTCCGGCCCGTACCGCCGGCACGATCGTCAAGGACGAGGGCGAGGGCGGCAAGCAGCTGGCCGAGTTCCTCGCGAGCCAGAAGTTCATCTAGGGCTCGTCGACAGACTCGTAGCGCCCAACCGCCCCCAGATTCTTCGTACTTCGCAGGAGATTGAGTCCCATGGCTGAAGTTCTCGTCTACGTCGACCACGTCGACGGCGCCGTCCGCAAGCCGACCCTGGAGCTGCTGACGCTGGCCCGCCGCATCGGCGAGCCGGTCGCGGTCGCCGTCGGCGCCGGTGCGGAGGCCACCGCGCCCGCGCTCGCCGAGCACGGTGCCACCCGTGTGCTGACCGCCGACGCCCCGGAGTTCGCCGACTACCTCGTCGTGCCGAAGGTGGACGCGCTCCAGGCCGCGTACGAGGCCGTCTCCCCGGCCGCCGTGCTCGTCCCGTCCTCCGCCGAGGGCAAGGAGATCGCGGCCCGCCTCGCGGTCCGCATCGGCTCCGGCATCATCACCGACGCCGTCGACCTGGAGGCCGGCGACAACGGCCCGGTGGCCACGCAGTCGGCGTTCGCCGCCTCCTTCACCACCAAGTCCCGCGTCTCCAAGGGCACCCCGGTCATCACGGTCAAGCCGAACTCGGCCGCCGTGGAGGCCGCCCCGGCCGCGGGCGCCGTCGAGGCCCTGGCCGTCACCTTCTCCGCGCAGGCCACCGGCACCAAGGTCGTCTCCCGCACCCCGCGCGAGTCGACCGGCCGCCCCGAGCTGACCGAGGCCGCGATCGTGGTCTCCGGCGGCCGCGGCGTCAACGGCGCCGAGAACTTCGCGATCATCGAGGCGCTGGCCGACTCGCTCGGTGCCGCTGTCGGCGCCTCCCGCGCCGCCGTCGACGCCGGCTGGTACCCGCACTCCAACCAGGTCGGCCAGACCGGCAAGTCGGTCTCGCCGCAGCTGTACATCGCGTCCGGCATCTCCGGTGCCATCCAGCACCGCGCCGGTATGCAGACCTCGAAGACGATCGTGGCGATCAACAAGGACGCCGAGGCCCCGATCTTCGACCTGGTCGACTACGGCGTGGTGGGCGACCTGTTCGACGTCGTGCCGCAGCTGACCGACGAGGTCCAGGCACGCAAGGGCTGACCTGCTCGTTCGTACTGCCCCGGGGGCCGCGTGGTGATCTTCACCGCGCGGCCCCCGGCCGTTTCGGGCAACCATTGACGTGAAGGAAGCCCCTAACTAAATTCTGCTATGCGGATCGATGATTCCGGCCAGTGGAAAACAGTCAGTGGAAAACTGAACGTGCGGAGGGTGCAGGATGGGTCAGCAGGAGAAGGTGGCGACGAGCCTCGCGGGCGCGGTCAGCGAGGAGATCAGCGCCTCGCTGGTGGCCGTGGACGAGGAGCTCGCCCGCCGCTACCCGGGAGACCCCGGCACCCGCCAGCCCGTGCACACCGTCTACGTACCCGGTGACCTCTTCGACGCCGACACCCTGCGCGGCTGGGGCGACCAGGCGCTCGCCGCCCTCGACGAGCACGCCCCGGACGCCGCCTCCTTCGCGAAGGTCCTCGGCATCGCCGACGAACTGGCCGCGCCCGTGTACGAGCGGGTGCGCGCCAAGCTGGAGCGCGAGCCGGTGGAGGACCTGCGCGTCGACTTCGAGGACGGCTACGGCCCGCGCCCGGACGCCGAGGAGGACGCGGCCGCCGCCCGCGCCGCCCGGCTGATCGCCGAGGCGTACGCTGGGGGCACCTCCCGGCCGGAGGCTGGGGGAGGCACGGCCGCCCCGTACATGGGCATCCGCATGAAGTGCATGGAGGCGGCGGTACGCGACCGGGGCATCCGCACCACCGACGTCTTCCTCACCGGTCTGATGGAGCACGGCGGTCTGCCCGACGGCCTCGTCCTGACGCTGCCCAAGGTCACCTACCCCGAGCAGGTCTCCGCCTTCGTACGGCTCCTGGAGGCGTTCGAGAAGGCCCACGGCCTGCCCGCCGGGCGGCTCGGCTTCGAGATCCAGATCGAGACCAGCCAGTCGATCCTGGCCGCCGACGGCACCGCCGCCGTGGCCCGGATGATCGACGCCGCCGAGGGCCGCGCGACCGGTCTGCACTACGGCACCTTCGACTACAGCGCGTGCGTGGGCGTCTCCGCCGCCTACCAGGCCAGCGACCACCCCGCCGCCGACCACGCCAAGGCCGTGATGCAGGTCGCGGCCGCGGGCACCGGCGTACGGGTCTCCGACGGCTCCACCAACGTCCTGCCGATCGGCTCCACCGCCCACGTCCACGAGGCCTGGCGGCTGCACTACGGCCTGACCCGCCGGGCCCTGGCCCGCGCCTACTACCAGGGCTGGGACATGCACCCGGGCCACCTGCCGACCCGGTACGCGGCCGTCTACGCCTTCTACCGGGAGGGCCTGGAGCAGGCCGCGGCCCGGCTCGCCGCCTATGTGGCCAAGGCCGGCGGCGACGTCATGGACGAGCCCGCCACCGCCAAGGCGCTCAGCGGGTTCCTGCTGCGCGGCCTGGACTGCGGCGCCCTCGACAACGAGGAGGTCGCCCGCCTCACCGGCCTCACCCGCGCCGACCTGGACGGCTTCGCCTCCCCGCGCCGCGCGGCCCTCACCGTCACCGCCCCGTAGCCCGGGGGCTGTCACCGCCGCCCCTTACCCTGGACGCGACCACAATCGCCACAGGGAACGGGGCAGCGGTGTCTTCGGGGGAGAACGACCGGCTCGCGGGCCGCTACCGGCTGATCGAGCAGCTGGGCCGAGGTGGGATGGGCGTCGTCTGGCGCGCCGTCGACGAGGTGCTCGGCCGCGAGGTCGCGGTCAAGGAACTGCGTACGTATTCGGACATGTCCGCGCCCGAGCTGGGCGATCTGCGGCTGCGCATGCAGCGCGAGGCCCGGGCCGCCGCGCGCGTGCGCCACCCCGGAGTCGTCGCCGTGCACGACGTCACCGAGCACGACGGCCGCCCGGTGATCGTCATGGAGCTCGTCGAGGGACCCTCGCTCGACGGCGTCCTGGCCGAGCGCGGCGCGCTGGACGCGCGCGAGGCGGCCGCCATAGGGGCCCGGGTCCTGGAGGCGCTCGCCGCCGCCCACCGCGCGGGCGTCCTGCACCGCGACGTGAAGCCCGGCAACATCCTCCTGGAGCGCGGCGGCCGGGTCGTCCTCACCGACTTCGGCATCGCCGCCATGGACGACCCGGGCGACGGCTCGGCCACGCATCTGACCCGCAGCGGCGAGCTGGTCGGCTCCCTCGACTACCTGGCGCCCGAGCGCGCCCAGGGCCAGGACCCCGGCCCCGCCTCCGACGTCTGGGCGCTGGGCGCCACGCTGTACGCGGCGGTGGAGGGCTCCTCGCCCTTCCGCCGCACCTCCACCTGGTCGACGCTCTCCGCCATCGTGGCGGAGCCGCTGCCCGAGCCGGTACGGGCGGGGCCGCTCGGGCCCGTACTGCGCGAGCTGATGCACAAGGACCCGGCCCGCCGTCCCGACGCGGACACGGCGGCCCGGCTGTTGGCGGCGGTGGCCGAGGGCCGGGACCCGGGTGTCCCGCACGCGTCTTCCGCGCCCGTGCCGCAGCCCGTCGCGCCGCCGCGCGAGGCGACCGTACGGGACGTGCTGCCGCACCGGCCCCAGGGCTTCGGCCCGGTGGTCACCCAGCAGCCGACCACGACCGTGGAGCCGCCCCGGCGACGCGGGCGCTCCTTCGTCGCGGCGGGCGTCGCGGCCGTCGTCCTCGCGGGCGCCGGTGTCACGTACGCCCTGGTGGGCACCGGGGACGACGACGGCACCCGGCAGCAGGCCGTCGGCTCGGCGTCCGGCGCGAGCCCGTCGGCGTCCGGCGCCCAGGACGGCACGGGCGGCGCGTGGAACGGCGGCGGGGCGAGTGCCGCGAGCCCCGGTCCGACCGGCAAGGACGGCCGCGCCTCCGCCTCGCCCGGTGCGAGCCGCCCCGCCAAGGACGGCAAGGGCGGTACGGGCGACAAGGGATCCGGCGAGAAGGGCGGCACCACTCCGGGCAAGGCGCCGACGGGCGGCCACGCCACCGCCACCCCGGGCGGCGCCGGAGGTGCGGCGGGCGGCGGCACCGGCTCCACACCGGCCCCGTCCTGCCAGCCCATCGGCGGGGGCAAGTCCAACTGCCAGGTGTGGCGCACCGCGAAGAGCTACCGGCACGACGGCGGCGAGATGGGCGTGCTCAACGCGGGCACCAACTACTTCTACTGCCAGGTCGACCTGGGCCGCCGCGAGACGTACGGGAAGTGGACCAACACGTACTGGGCGCGCACCGACGACGACAGCGGCAACACCAACGTCTATGTGAGCGTGGTCTACCTCAAGGGCGGCGCCAACAACGCGCCGGTGCCGGGGCTGCCGGTGTGCTGACCGGCTAGGCGCCGGGCGGGGGAGGGATCTCGCCCGAGCCCCGGGCGATCAGCGTGGTGGGCAGCACCACGCGCGCGGGGGCCTCGTCGACGCCGTCGAGGCGGCGGAAGAGCCGTTCCGCCGCCGTGCGGCCCAGCGTCGCGGAGTCCTGCGAGATGACGGTGATGCCGAGCAGATCGGCCAGCTCGATGTCGTCGAAGCCGACCAGGGCGACCGGGTGCTCGCGGCCCGCCAGGACCCGTACCGCCGTCACGGTCACCCGGTTGTTGCCCGCGAAGATCGCGGTGACGGGCTCGGGGCCGCTGAGCATCGCCTCGGCGGCCGCGCGGACGCGCTCGGGCTCGGTGGAGCCGAGCGCGACCCAGGCGTCCGCCACCTCGAGCCCCGCCTCCTCCATCGCCGCCCGGTAGCCGCGCAGCCGCTCGGTGGCGGTGTGGATGCGCGGCTGGTCGCCGATGAAGCCGATCCTGCGGTGGCCGTGCGCCACCAGGTGCGCGACGCCCTCGCGGGCGCCGCCGAAGCTGTCGGAGAGCACCGCGTCGGCGTCGATCCGCCCGGCCGGACGGTCCACGAACACGGTCGCCACCCCGGCCTTTATCTCGGGCTCCAGATAGCGGTGGTCGCCGCCCGCCGGGATCACGATCAGCCCGTCCACCCGGCGGGCGCAGAACGCGAGCACCAGCTCCTGCTCGCGGTCGGCGTCCTCGGCGCTGGAGCCGTTGATCAGCAGCGCCCCATGCGCCCGGGCGACCTCCTCGATCGCGCGGCTGAGCGGCCCGTAGAACGGGTCGGCCAGATCCTCCAGGACCAGTCCGATCGAGGCGGTGCGCCCCTTGCGCAGCACGCGCGCGCTGTCGTTGCGGCGGAACCCCAGCGCGTCGATGGCCTCCGTCACCCGGCGCTCGGTGTCCGGGGTGACCCCGGCCTCGCCGTTGACCACCCGGGAGACCGTTTTGAGCCCGACACCGGCGCGGGCGGCGACATCCTTCATGGTGGGCCGGATGCCGTAGCGGGGCTCATGGTGGCGGGCGGTCTCGGCCACGTGCGGTGTCCTGTCGTCGTCGGGGGCTCAGCGGGCCCGGGGCGCTGTGCGCGGGGTGTCCGGGGCGGATCCGAGTGGATCGTGGTGTGGCGTCGAGCATAGGCCCTGGACAACGTTGTCAGGTGAATGGAGACTGTTCCTCCGGCCAGCTTGGCACCCTCGCCCACCAGGAGATCCGACACCGATGCAGACCGACCTCGTCGCCGCGCTCGACATCGGCGGCACCAAGATCGCCGGGGCGCTGGTGGACGCCGACGGCCGACTGCTCGTACGGACCCAGCGGGCGACCCCCGCCCAGGAGGACGGCGAGACGGTGGCGCGAGCCGTCGACGAGGTCCTCGCGGAGCTGGCCGGATCCGCCCTGTGGGGGCGGGTCACGGCGCTGGGGATCGGCAGCGCGGGCCCGGTCGACGCGTCCAACGGGACGGTCAGCCCGGTCAACATCCCCGGCTGGCGCGGGTTCCCGCTGGTGGCGCGGGTGCGGGCGGCGACCGGTGCTCTCCCCGTCGAGCTCGTCGGCGACGGGGTGGCGATGACCGCCGCCGAGCACTGGCTGGGCGCGGCCCGCGGCTACGACAACGCGCTGTGCATGGTGGTCTCCACCGGTGTCGGCGGCGGCCTCGTCCTCGGCGGCCGCCTCCACCCGGGCCCCACCGGCAACGCGGGCCACATCGGCCACATCAGCGTGGACCTCGACGGCGACCCCTGTCCGTGCGGGGCGCGCGGCTGCGTGGAGCGGATCGCCAGCGGGCCGAACATCGCCCGCCGCGCCCTTGAGGGCGGCTGGACGCCGGGGCCCGACGGCGACACCTCGGCCGCCGCGGTGGCCGCCGCCGCCCGCGCCGGGCACCCGGTCGCGCTGGCCTCGTTCGAGCGGGCCGCGCAGGCGCTCGCGGCGGGCATCGCGGCGACCGCGACCCTGACGGAGATCGAGATCGCGGTGATCGGCGGGGGAGTGGCCGGAGCGGGCGACATCCTGTTCGCGCCGCTGCGCCGCGCCCTCCACGACTACGCCACGCTCTCCTTCGTCCAGGGCCTCAAGGTCGCCCCCGCCCTGATGGGCACGGACGCGGGCCTGGTCGGCGCCGCGGCCGCCGCGGCCAGCGCTCCGACGACTCCCCGCCGGGCGGTGCGGGCGGGAAGGTAACTCCTCATCACCTTCCTCCGGTTCCGCGTCGGATGAACCGATTCAGCGCCCTCTCTCGCTCTGCTGTGCCGACGCGCGTTTGCGGTAGAGCTTGTTGGAGTCTGTTGGAACAGAACTGGTAACGGTTACTCGGAGTCGCGTCAAAACCCTTGACGTCCCCCTCACTTGGGGGTGTGATCCAAGCCACGCGTTCGGTTGTGTTGGGTTGCACCCCGAAGGAGGGGGACATGGCTCAGTCATCGTTCAAAGGTCCTGCTGTACCCGGGAGCGTGGCGGGACATCGGATGTCCCGACGGGGTCTCCTGCGGAGCGCCGCGTTCGGCGCCGGGGCGGTCACCCTCCCCTCCCTGCTCTCCGCCTGCGACAGCGGGCCCGGGGGCGACGCCAAGACGGTCCGGGTCGGCTCCAACTCCTCGGACGCGGTGCCGAAGAAGGCGTTCGCGGACGCCTTCAAGGCGTACGGGGAGCAGTCCGAGGAAGGCCGCACGGTCAAGGTCAACACCGTCGACCACAACACCTTCCAGGAGAACATCAACCGCTATCTCCAGGGCAAGCCCGACGACGTGTTCATGTGGTTCGCCGGGAACCGCATGCAGTTCTTCGCCAAGAAGGGGCTGCTGCACGACATCAGCGACCTGTGGCAGGACTTCCAGGGCTTCTCGCCGGCGCTGAAGGCGCAGTCGACGGGTGAGGACGGCAAGCAGTACCTCACGCCGTACTACTACTACCCGTGGGCGGTCTTCCACCGCAAAAGCGTCTTTAAGGAGCACGGGTACCAGGCGCCCAAGACGCTCGACGAGTACATCGCGCTCGCCAAGCAGATGCAGAAGGACAAGCTCGTACCGATCGCGTTCTGCGACAAGGACGGCTGGCCCGTCATGGGCACGTTCGACTACATCAACATGCGCACCAACGGTTACGACTTCCACCGCGATCTGATGGCGGGCAAGGAGGCGTGGACGGACAAGCGGGTCAAGGAGGCCTTCGACACCTGGCGCAGGATCCTCCCGTACTGCCAGAAGGGCGCCAACGGCCGCACCTGGCAGGAGGCCGCGCAGAGCCTGCAGAAGAAGGAGTCGGGCATGGCGGTCTTCGGACTGCCGCACGCGGGGCAGCAGTTCCCGGTGTCCGAGCAGGACGACCTCGACTTCTTCCCGTTCCCGGTCATCAACCCGGAGCACGGTCTGGACGCGGTCGAGGCGCCGATCGACGGGTTCCTGCTCGCCAAGAACTCCAAGAACCTGAAGAACGCGAAGAACCTGGCGAGCGCCAAGGACCTCCTGAAGTGGCTCGCGACGCCGAAGGCCGAGGACATCTACCTCGCCAGTGACCCCAACAACATCGCGGTCAACAGCGGGGCGGACACCTCGAAGTACAGCGCGCTCCAGAAGAAGTCCGTGGAGCTGATCTCCGGTGCCAAGCAGATCTCGCAGTTCATGGACCGTGACACCCGGCCGGACTTCTCCTCGACCGTGATGATCCCGGCACTGCAGAAGTTCATCGGCAACCCGAACGACGTGGACGGGCTGGTCAACGACATCGAGCGGCAGCGGAAGACGATCTTCGCCGCGGACTGACAGCCGACCGACGTCGATTGGCCTTCCCCCGCACCGACTTGGAGTACTCAGCCGTGGCGCTCACCTCCGCACGGCGCGCCGGACGACGAGGGCCGCGGCGGTTCACCGCCCGCGACCTCGTCGTCCTCGGCGTGCTGCTGGGCATACCCGTACTGCTCGACCTCGCCATCGTGTGGGGCCCGACCCTCGCCTCCGTCGTCCTCTCCTTCACCAGCTGGGACGGGATCGGCGACATCAAATGGGTCGGTACGGAGAACTACACCAACATCTTCACCAACTACCCGCCGTTCTGGCCGGCGGTCCGCCACAACCTGATGTGGCTGGCGTTCCTCGGCCTCGTCGCCGTCCCGTTCGGGCTGCTGCTCGCCGTGCTGATCGACCGGGGCGTGCGCTTCAGCCGCTTCTACCAGTCGACGCTCTACATGCCGGTCGTGCTGTCGCTCGCCGTCGTCGGTTTCATCGCCCAACTGGTCTTCTCCCGCGACCAGGGCGCGCTGAACGCGCTCGTCGGCGACAAGCAGAACCCGACCGACTGGCTGGGGGACCCGGACCTCAACATCTGGATGATCCTGCTGGCGGCGGCCTGGCGGCACACGGGCTATGTGATGATCCTCTACCTCGCCGGGCTGAAGGCCGTGGACCCCACGCTCAAGGAAGCGGCGGCGATCGACGGCGCCGGCGAGGCCCAGACCTTCTTCCGGGTCGTGCTGCCGACCCTCCGCCCGGTCAACGTGATCGTGGGCGTGATCACCGTCATCGAGTCGCTGCGGGCCTTCGACATCGTGTACGCGGTCAACCACGGCCGCAACGGGCTCGAAGTGCTCTCCGTACTCGTCACCGACAACATCATCGGCGAGGCCAGCCGCATCGGCTTCGGCTCCGCCATCGCCGTCGTGCTGCTGACCGTCTCCCTCGGGTTCGTCGTGACGTACCTGGTCCAGGAGATCCGAGGGGAGAAGAGCCGATGACCGTGGACACCGCACCCGCCGCCCCCGTCACCACCCGGCCCGCGCCGCCCCCGGCCCGGCGCCGCCGGGTGCGCCCCGGCCGCCTGGGCGTGCACGCCTTCCTGATGGCCGTCTCGCTGGCCTTCCTGGCGCCGCTGCTGCTCGCGGTCTACGCGTCGCTGCGCCCGTACGACGAGACGTCGAAGTACGGCTACTTCTCGCTTCCCAAGCACCTCTCCTTCGACTACTACAAACAGGCCTTCAGCGACTCCGGCATGACGAAGTACTTCGTCAACACGATGATCATCGCGGTGCCGGGCGTCCTGGTGACGCTGTTCCTCGCCTCCTTCGTGGCCTTCGCGGTCTCCCGCCTCAGGCTGCGCGGCGGCATCGTCCTGCTGATGCTGTTCACGGCCGGGAACCTGCTGCCCCAACAGGTCATCGTCACCCCGCTGTACGTGCTGTTCAACCGCATCCCGCTGCCGTACTGGATGTCCGACTCGATGACGATGTTCGACTCGTACTGGGCCGTGATCCTCGTCCACATCGGCTTCCAGATCGGCTTCTGCGTCTTCGTCCTGGCCAATTTCATGCGCACCCTGCCGCAGGAGATCCTGGAGGCGGCGATCGTCGACGGCGCGGGCGTGTGGACCCAGTACTGGCGCATCACCCTGCCCCTGTGCCGCCCGGCCCTGGCGGCCCTGGCCACGCTCCAGTTCACCTGGATGTACAACGACTTCCTGTGGGCCCTGGTCTTCATGTCCGACGGCGACAAACTCCCGGTCACCTCGGCCCTGAACAACCTGCGCGGCCAGTTCTTCACGGACTACAACCTGCTGGCGGCGGGCTCGGTGATAGTGGCCCTCCCGACGATCCTGGTGTTCCTGCTGCTCCAGCGGCACTTCATCGCGGGGCTGACGCTGGGGTCGAGCAAGGGGTAGAGCGCACGTCCGCACACAAAGCGAACAACTGTCGGTCAACTGGCTGAATCCATGCGGTAACGAATGCGCAACTACCGTCACCCGCGACTCTCTGTGGCGGTGAGATGGCCGTCTCACCGCCCAGGGGGGCCACATGAAGCACGCACGCATCTCCACCCTCGCCGCCGGGTTCGTCGCGGCCGCCGCGCTCGCCCTGACCGGGTGCGGAGGCGGTGACTCCGGGGACGGGAAGGCGGGTGAGACGGTCGTACCCAGCCAGTCGTCGCAGACCCCGGCGGCCCTCGCCACCAGCGAGAGCCCGACGCCCACTCCCACGCCGACCGATCCGGCTCCGCTGCTGTCGCTCACGACCACGCCGGACAGCGGCGGTACGGGCGGCGGAGGAGACGCGTCCGACGGCTCGGGCGACGTGGACGGCTCCGGGGTGACCGGTGGGTCCAGTACGTCCGGCGGCTCGGACGACTCGGGTGGGTCAGGTGGCTCCGACGACTCCAGTGGCGACGACCACGGTGGGGCCACCGCGCTCTGCAACGACGGTACGTTCTCGTACGCCGCCCACCACCAGGGTGCCTGCTCGCACCACGGGGGCGTCGCGGTCTTCTACCGATAGGCCGGGGCGGGGCTCAGTGCGCCGTCTCCGGGCTGTACTGGTGCACCACCACCAGGAACGTGTCCGACTCCAGGTCCATCACGACCTCCGCCGGGACGCCCTCGTCGCGGCGGTCGCGGGCGAACTCCTCGGCGGGCCAGCTGCCGCGCGGGCCGCCCGCGGGAAAGCGCTCCAGCACAGTACGACGCATTCGTCGCACCCCCTCACTCTCTTCCGGCACTCGCACAACGATGTTCCCATCAGATGCGTTACGGCCCCCCGTGGCCGGTGCTCATGGAGGAGGACGCGTCGCGCGGCCGGAAAGGCTCGGGCAACGTGCAACAGGGGTGCCACAGTTGTGTGCAAGATCAGGACGCCCGGTTCCGCCCCGGGGTTTCCGTGGCACTCTGTTGCGGGCAATCCACTGGGGGCTATGGAAGAGGGGGAAACCGTGATCGTCTGGATCAACGGTGCGTTCGGCGCGGGCAAGACCAGCACCGCGCGCGAACTGGTCGACCTGATCCCGAACAGCACCTTGTACGACCCCGAGGTGATCGGCGGCGCGCTCCGGTACCTGCTGCCGCAGAAGCGGCTCGCCGAGGTCGGCGACTACCAGGACCTGCCCATGTGGCGGCGGCTCGTGGTGGACGGCGCGGCCGCGCTGCTCGCCGAGGTCGGTGGGGTGCTCGTGGTGCCCATGACGCTGCTGCGGCAGGAGTACCGCGACGAGATCTTCGGCGGCCTCGCCTCTCGCCGCATACCGGTGCGGCATGTGCTCCTGACGCATGAGGAAACGATCCTGCGCGACCGGATCGCCGCCCGTGTCGAAGTCCCTGACGACCCCGAGGCCAGCGAGCGCTGCCGCCAGTGGGCGTACGAGCACATCGCGCCCTACCTGGCCGCCCTCGGCTGGCTGACCGGGGACGCCCACGCCGTCGACAACGGCGCGCTCACCCCGCGCGAGACCGCCGAGCGCATCGCCGAGGCCGTACGCACCGGAGCCGCCGCCGTCAGCGAGATCGTCCAGACCCCGGAGCCGACCGCCGAGACGCTCGCCGCCGGGGTGCTGCTCTTCGACGAGAGCGACCGGGTGCTCCTGGTGGATCCGACGTACAAGCCCGGCTGGGAGTTCCCCGGCGGTGTGGTGGAGCGCGGCGAGGCGCCCGCCCGGGCGGGCATGCGTGAGGTCGAGGAGGAGATAGGCATACGGCTCGACCGGGTGCCCCGGCTCCTGGTCGTCGACTGGGAGCCGCCCGCCCCGCCCGGCTACGGCGGGCTGCGGCTGCTCTTCGACGGCGGCCGGCTCGACAGCGCCGGGGCCGGGCAGGTCCTGCTGCCGGGCTCCGAACTGCGCGACTGGCGGTTCGTCGGCGAGGAGGAGGCGTCCCGACTGCTGCCGCCCGCCCGCTACGAACGGCTGCGCTGGGCGCTGCGGGCCCGGGAGAAGTCGACGGTGCTCAACCTGGAGGCGGGGGTGCCGGTGGGCTGAGGCGCCGCAGGCGCCAGTCCCACTCGGTCGCCGTCCGTCAGTCCAGTTCCGCCGTCTCCCTCAGCACCTTCGCCGCGTCCAGCGTCAGCGGGTCCCCGTGCCCGAAGCACGCCACCGACGGGGCGAGCGCGGCGAGACGGCGGAAGGACGCCTGCGCGCGGGCCCGGTCCACGTTGAAGACGCCCAGCATCACCTGGCCCACCCCGGCCACGCAGTCGCCGGTGAAGAGCACGCCGTGGCGCGGCAGATGGATGCCGATCGAGCCGTCGGTGTGGCCGGGGGAGTGGACCACCACCGCGCCGCCGCCGAAGTCGAGCACCTCCCCGTCCTCGACCTCGCGGTCGACCCGCGTCGGGGGTGCCTCCGGCACCGCCAACGCGTGCTCGTACAGCGGAAGTTCCCACTCCAGCAGATCCGGTTCCGGCACCGGCCGCTCGCCCCGGATCACCGGCGCGTCCAGCGGGTGGGCGACCACCTCGGCCCCGTACCGCTCGGCCAGCTCCCCGGCCGCGCCGTAGTGGTCCCGGTGGCCATGGGTGATCACGATCCGGCGGAGGGCGGCCGGGGCGAGCCCCAGGCCGCGTATCGCCTCCTCGATGGGCGCGGCGGCGTTCACATCCCCCGCGTCCACCAGCGTCAACTCGTCCCCGTCGCGCCACAGATACGCCTGGCCGATGGGGAAGCGGAACATGTGCAGTTCATCGGTAATCCGTACGAGATCCATGCGACGAACGTACGGCGGCGGTCGCGTCCGTCGCATGGATCTACGCTCTGCGCGATTCCGCCCAGAGCGTGAGGTGGTCCGTCACGCCCCCGGGAGGGCGTGACGTTTCGTCACGCCTGCTTGGAGGCCGCGTAGTTGACCAGGAAGTGCGCCTCCGCGACCGAGAGCCGCTCCAGCTCCTGCGGCGACACGCTCTCGTTCACCGCGTGGATCTGCGCCTCCGGCTCGCTCAGCCCGATCAGCAGGATCTCGGCCTGCGGGTAGAGCGCGGCCAGGGTGTTGCACAGCGGGATGGAGCCGCCCATGCCGGAGGACTGCATCTCCTCGCCCGGGTACGCGATCCGCATCGCCTCGGCCATCGAGGTGTACGCGGGGCTGGTGATGTCCGCGCGGAACGGCTGGCCCTGGCCGACCTGCTCGAAGGAGACCCGCGCGTTCCACGGGGTGTGCTTCTCGATGTGGGCGAACAGCAGCTTGGTCGCCTCGGCCGCGTCCTGGCCCGGCGGCACCCGCAGGCTGATCTGCGCCCGCGCGCTCGCCGGGATGGACGGGGTCGCGCCCGCCACCGGGTGGCAGTCGATCCCGATCACGGTGACGGCCGGACGCGCCCAGATGCGGTCGGCCACGGTGCCCGCGCCGGGCAGCCCCACCCCGTCCAGGACCCTGGCGTCCTTGCGGAACTCGCCCTCCGGGTACTGCAGCCCGTCCCACGAGGCGTCGGCGGGCAGCCCCTCGACGACCGTCTGCCCGCTCTCGTCCCGCAGCGAGTCCAGTACGCGGATCAGCGCGGCCAGCGCGTCGGGCGCCGCGCCGCCGAACTGGCCCGAGTGCAGGTTGCCTTCGAGCGTGTCGATCCGCACCCGGATCATCGTCATGCCGCGCAGGGTCGCGGTGACCGTCGGCAGACCGACCCGGAAGTTGCCCGTGTCCCCGATGACGATCGCGTCGGCCGTCAGCAGCTCGGGGTGCGCCTCGGCGTACCGCTCGAGACCGCCGGTGCCCTGCTCCTCGGAGCCCTCGACGATCACCTTCACGGAGACCGGGACGCCGCCGTTCGCCTTCAGGGCGCGCAGCGCGAGCAGGTGCATGATGAAGCCGCCCTTGCAGTCGGCGGCCCCGCGTCCGTACCAGCGGCCGTCGCGCTCGGTCAGCTCGAACGGCGGGCTCAGCCACGCGGACTCGTCCAGCATCGGCTGGACGTCGTAGTGCGCGTACAGCAGCACGGTGGGCGCGTCCGCCGGGCCGGGCAGGTAGCCGTAGACCGACTGGGAGCCGTCGGGGGTGTCGAGCAGGGCCACGTCCTGGAAACCCTCGTCGCGCAGCGCCCCGGCCACCCACGCCGCGGCCGCCTCGCACTCGCTCCTGGGCGCCACCGCCTCGTCCGCCACCGACTGGAACGCCACCAGTTCCGTGAGCTCCGCCTGTGCGCGGGGCATCAGTGAGGCGACGGTCTCGGCGATCGGATTCGCGGTCATGGGCACGCTCCTCGTGGGTGCGACGTTGATGTACGTGTACGCAAGTGCACGTGAATGTATGACGAAGGTAGGGCCGATCCTCCCACAGGGTGGCCGGGCCCTACCGCGCCGTAGGATGCCGTCGTCAGCTTGACCACGGGTCGGATCAGGAGCAGAAGCACATCGTGAGCAGCGAGAACGCAGATGCCGGGACGCAGCACGACGAGCCGGGGGCCTCGCCCGTGTGGGATGTCGTCGTGGTCGGTGCCGGACCGGCGGGGGCCTCGGCGGCCTACGCGGCGGCGGTCGCGGGCCGGCGGGTGCTCCTCCTGGAGAAGGCCGAGCTGCCCCGCTACAAGACGTGCGGCGGCGGCATCATCGGACCGTCGCGGGACGCCCTGCCGCCCGGGTTCGAACTGCCTCTGAAGGAGCGGGTGCACGCGGTCACCTTCTCCCTCAACGGCAAACTGACCCGCACCCGCCGCTCCCGGCAGATGCTGTTCGGCCTGATCAATCGGGCGGAGTTCGACGCCGGTCTGGTCGAGGCGGCCCAGAAGGCGGGCGCCGAGCTGCGCACCGGAGTGACCGTCCAGCGCGTCGAGCAGCACGGCTCGGCGGTGCCCGACCGGCGTACGGTGGCGGTCGTCCTGGCCGGCGGCGAGACCGTCCTGGCGCGCGCGGTGGTCGGCGCCGACGGCAGCGCGAGCCGCATAGGAGCCCATGTCGGCGTCAAGCTCGACCAGGTGGACCTCGGCCTGGAGGCGGAGATCCCGGTGCCCGCGACGGTCGCCGAGGACTGGGCGGGCCGGGTGCTCATCGACTGGGGGCCGATGCCCGGGAGTTACGGCTGGGTCTTCCCCAAGGGCGACACTCTCACGGTCGGGGTGATCTCGGCGCGCGGCGAGGGTGCCGGGACCAAGCGGTACCTGGAGGACTTCATCGCCCGGCTCGGCCTGGCCGGCTTCGAGCCCGCGATCTCGTCGGGGCATCTGACCCGGTGCCGCAGCGACGACTCGCCGCTGTCCCGCGGCCGGGTCCTGGTGTGCGGGGACGCGGCGGGGCTGCTGGAGCCGTGGACCCGGGAGGGCATCTCGTTCGCGCTGCGCTCGGGGCGGCTCGCGGGCGAGTGGGCGGTGCGGATCGCGGAGTCCCAGGACGCCGTGGACGCCCGCCGCCAGGCGCTGAACTACGCGTTCGCCATCAAGGCGGGCCTCGGTGTCGAGATGGGCGTGGGCCGCCGGATGCTGACGCTGTTCGAGAAGCGCCCGACGATGCTGCACGCCGCGATCACCGGCTTCCGCCCGGCCTGGAAGGCCTTCGCGGACATCACCCGCGGCTCGACGACCCTGGCGGGCATGGTGCGTACGCACCCGATGGCGCGGCGCGTCCTGGACGCGGTGGACCGTCGTAGCTCCTAGCGGAGAGCACCTGACGGGAGGTCCGGACGCGGGCCCGGGAGGCCGGGCCCGCGTCAGGCGTCGACGGTGATGCGGAAGACCGGGTGGTCGGGCGCGGCGGCGAGCAGCTCGTCGTCGCTCGACTTCGCGGTGACGCCCTTGAAGTACTGGTTGACCTCCCACCCCCAGCGCTCCAGGTAGGTGCGCAGGACGGCGGTCTTCTCGCTGTCCGGGACCTCCGCGACCGTGAAGGCGCGGACCTTGCGGCCGACCCACAGCTCGCCGCCGCCCGCCGCCCGCATGTTGCGCACCCACTGCGAGTGCCCGCGGGCCGAGATGAGGTACTGCGCGCCCTCGTACGTGTGCGGGTTGACCGGCACGCGCTGCATCTTGCCGCTCTTGCGGCCGCGCACCGAGAGCTCGGCGGTGCCGGCCAGGCTGAGGCCGTGGCGGGCCAGCCAGCCGATGACGCTGTTCATCTTGACGGTGAAGCGGCTGCCCTGGAGGTAGTACGGCTGCGACGACATCGGGACTCCCCTGTGGATGCTGACTTCGACTTCGAGAGCACTGCTCTCGCTTAAGAGCAGTGTGCACGGAACCGGTGCTCCAAAGCAAGAGCAGTGCTCTCGAATTTATTCGGAGCTCACTGGCCGGATCAGTGCTCTCATTCCGGGGCGCCGCTCTCGATAGTGGCAGAATGGCCCCATGAGCACCGTTCAGGGCGCCCGAGCCCGCGCGCGTACCGAGATCACCGCGGCCATCAAGGACGAGGCGAGGAAGCAGCTCGCCGCCGAAGGTGCCGCGAAACTGTCGCTGCGCGCCGTCGCCCGCGAGCTCGGCATGGTCTCCTCCGCCCTCTACCGCTACTTCCCGAGCCGCGACGACCTGCTCACCGCGCTGATCGTGGACGCCTACGACGCCGTCGGCGAGGCCGCCGAGCGCGCACTCGCCCAGGCCGCCCCCGCCGACGCGCCCGCCGAGCGCTGGGTCGCCGTCTGCGCGGCCGTACGGACCTGGGCGCTGGCCCACCCGCACGAGTACGCGCTGATCTACGGCTCGCCCGTGCCCGGCTACACCGCGCCCGAAGCCACCGTCGGCCCCGCCTCGCGCGTCGGGCTCGTGCTCATCGGGATCGTCCGCGACGCGCACCAGGCCCGGGGGATCGCCGTCCCCCGGCTCGCCCCTCAGCTGCGGGGGGAGGCCGAGCGGATGGCCGCCGAGTTCGCGCCCGGGCTGCCGCCCGCGGTCGGGCCCGCGCTGGTCGCCGCGTGGGCGCAGCTCTTCGGGCTGATCTCGTTCGAGCTGTTCGGCCAGTTCCACCGCGTCGTCGAGGAGCGGGACGCCTTCTTCGCGCACGCGGCCGCGGGGCTGGCCGCGTCGGTGGGTCTGGTACTCCCCGGGGAGTAGGCGTGATCACCACGCCGGGCTGACGCCCGGGCGCCGTGCCCGGGGCTAGCGTGGCCGGTATGGAAGAGCAGCACTCGGCGCGCCCCGCCCGCGGCGACGGTCCCCCCTGGGCACGGCAGGGGCCGCCGCCGTTCCCGCCCTAGGCGCGGACGTGGGTCCAGGGCGGGAACGGCGTGGGCCCCCGGGTTCGCTCGCGGTTGCCGTGGGCGTCCACCCTGGTGCTGACCGCGGTCGTGGTGGGCGGCTCCACGTTCGCCGGGCACAACCAGACCGAGCGCGCGTCCCTCGACGTCTTCGCCCGGCTGCTGCTCGTCGCGAGCTGCGCGGTGCTGCTGCTGCGCCGCCGCCACCCGGTGCTCGCCGTGTTCGGCTCGGCGGGCGCGGCCATGGTCTACCTCGGCGCCGGATACCCGTACGGGCCGATCTTCCTCGCGGTGGCCGTCGGCTGCTTCGCCGCGATCGTCGCCGGACACCGCCGGGCCGCCTGGTCGGCGGTCGGGATGCTCTGGCTCGGCCATGTGCTCATCGCCCACTGGCTCTACCGCTGGCTGCCCCCGAGCGGCGACCGGGCCGCGCCCTGGGGGCAGGAACTGGCCGTCGCCGCCTGGGTGCTGGCCATCGTGGCGATCGCCGAGCTCACCCGCGTACGCCGGGAGCAGTGGGCCAGGGCGGGGGCCGAGCGGGCCGCCGCCGCGCGGCGGCGCGCCGACGAGGAGCGGCTGCGGATCGCGCGCGAGCTGCACGACGTACTGGCGCACAGCATCTCGGTCATCAACGTCCAGGCGGGCGTGGGCCTCGCGCTGCTCGACTCCGACCCGGAGCAGGCGCGTACCGCGCTGAGCACCATCAAGTCCGCCAGCAAGGAGGCGCTGGGCGAGGTGCGCCAGGTGCTCGACACCCTGCGCGCCCCGGGCGACGCGCCCCGCTCGCCCGCGCCGGGCCTGGACCGGCTGCCCGAGCTCGTCGAACAGGCCGCGGCGGCCGGGCTCACCGTCGAGACGGCGACGACCGGCTCGCCCCGGGCGCTGCCGCCCGGGGCCGATCTCGCCGCCTTCCGCATCGTCCAGGAGGCGCTCACCAACGTGGTGCGCCACTCCGGCTCCCGTACCGCGCGCGTGCTGCTCGCCTACGCGCCGGACGTGCTCGAACTGCGCGTGGACGACGACGGACCGGCCGGTCCCGGGGACGCGGGCGGCAGTGGGAACGGCCTGATCGGCATGCGGGAGCGGGCCGCCGCGCTCGGTGGCACCATCGAGGCGGGCCCGCGCCCCGACGGCGGCTTCCGGGTGGTCGCCCGGCTCCCGCTCACCCGCACCGCACCCGCCGCACCGAGGGAGACCCCGTGATCCGCGTACTGCTCGCCGACGACCAGCTGCTCGTCCGGGCCGGTTTCCGGGCGCTGCTCGACGCCCAGCCGGACATCGAGGTGACGGGCGAGGCCGCCGACGGCGAGGAGGCGGTGCGCCTGGTGCGCGAACTGCGGCCGGACGTCGTCCTGATGGACATCCGCATGCCGCACCTCGACGGGCTCGCCGCCACCCGCCGGATCACCGGCGACGGCGAGCTGGACGGCGTGAAGGTGGTGATGCTGACCACCTTCGAGCTGGACGAGTACGTCTTCGAGGCGATCCGCGCCGGGGCCTCCGGGTTCCTGGTCAAGGACACCGAGCCGGACGAACTGCTGCGGGCGGTACGGGCCGTGGTGGACGGGGACGCGCTGCTCTCGCCCGGGGTGACCCGGCGGCTGATCGCCGAGTTCGCCGCCCGCTCCAAGGAGCCGGCCACGGCGGAGAGTCTGGGCGAGCTGACCGAGCGGGAGCGGGAGGTGATGGCCCTGGTCGGGATCGGGCTCTCCAACGAGGAGATCGCGCGCCGCCTGGTTGTCAGCCCGCTCACCGCCAAGACCCACGTCAGCCGCACCATGGTCAAGCTCGGGGCCCGCGACCGGGCCCAACTGGTGGTGCTGGCCTATGAGTCGGGGCTGGTGCGGCCCGGCTGGCTCGGCTGACGGCGGCCTTCGTCGCCCGCGTACGAGAAGCGCCACAGGACGTGCACGGTCCGGCTGACGAAGGCGAGCACGGCGGCGGCCGACCCGGCCAGGAGCAGCAGGCCCCGGGCGGGATGGCGCAGTTCGAAGAGGAAGACGGGCCCGGCGACCGCGCCGAAGGCGAGCAGGGCTGCCAGCGACGCGGTCACCACGGCGTACATGATCTCGACGGTGAGGGCGTCGCGTTCGCCCTGGCTTCGGTTGCCCATGGGAGCAGTCTCCGTGCAGATGCGGCCGACGGGCAAGGAGCACCCGTCGGCCGCACCCTCCCCCGTGGCGGCGTCAGTCGCGGACGGCGACCTTCGCGGGCTCCGGTGCGGCCGCTTCCTGGGCCGACCCCGCGACGACCAGCGTCTGCCGGTCGGCCTTGGTGCGCAGCCCGGTCAGGGTGATGAGGAGACCGGCGAGCGCGATGCCCGTCACCACGATCAGACCCGGCCGGAAACTGTCGAGCAGGTCCTGCGGGGAGTCGCCCCGGTCGCCCGCGGTGATCACGGCCGTCACCACGGCCAGGAAGATCGCGCCGCCCACCTGGATCGAGGTGTTGAGCAGACCCGAGACCATGCCCTGCTCGCTGTCGTCCACGCCGGTGGTGGCCTGGATGTTGAGCGAGGGGAAGACCAGCGCGCAGGCCGCGCCGAGCAGCAGCATCGACGGCAGGATGACCGCGGCGTACTGCGGGGTGAGGCTGATGCGCAGGAACAGGGCGTACGCGAGGACCAGGGCCGCGAAGCCGGCGGCGAGGATGCGCGGGGTGCCGAAGCGGTCGACGACCGGGCCGATCATCGCGGAGGACAGGGCGACGAGCACACCGGCGGGCAGGAACGCCAGGGCGGTCTGGAGCGCGGTCCAGTCGAGCACCGACTGCATGTACTGCGTGACCATGAACTGGAAGCCGACGTACGAGCCGAAGAAGGCGGCGGCGCCCAGCTGGGTGCGGACCTGGACGCCGGAGCGCAGCACGCCGAGCCGGATCAGCGGGCTCGCGGTGCGCTGCTCGATCCGGACGAACACGGTGAGCAGGACCGCGACGGCGAGGAAGGACAGCAGCGTACGGGCGGAGGCCCAGCCGACCTCGGGCGCCTGGACGACGGTGTAGACGAGGAGCAGCATCGAGCCGGTGCCGGTGATGGCGCCGGGCACGTCGTAGTGGCGCTTGCCCTCGGGGCGGTCGCTGTGCGGGATGAGCTTGAGGCCCGCGACCAGGGCGATCAGGGCGACCGGCGCCGGGAGCAGCATGGTCCAGCGCCAGCTGAGCTCGGTGAGCAGACCGGACAGGACCAGGCCCATGGAGAAGCCGGTGGCGGCGCAGGTGGTGTAGATGGAGAGCGCCCGGTTGCGCTGCGGACCCTCCTTGAAGGTCGTGGTGATGATCGAGAGGCCGGCGGGCGCGGTGAACGCGGCGCTCAGGCCCTTGATGAAGCGGCTGGCGATCAGCAGCGGCCCGGAGTCGACGAGTCCGCCGAGCAGCGAGGCCAGCGCGAAGACGCCGAGCGCGATGAGGAACACCTGGCGGCGGCCCATCAGGTCGGCCGCGCGGCCGCCGAGGAGCAGCAGGCCGCCGTAGCCCAGGATGTAGCCGCTGACGATCCACTGGAGCGTCGAGGTGGTGAGGTTCAGATCGCTCGCGATCGAGGGCAGGGCGACGCCGACCATGGAGACGTCGAGGGCGTCGAGGAACATCGCGGCGCAGAGCACCAGCAGGGTGCCCCACAGCCGGGGGCTCCAACGCTCTTGGCTGGACGGGACGTTGAGCGGAGAGGTCATGCGGAGCAGACTACATGCACATGCATCGAGTGCAAGTGCATTTAATTACGGTGCAACAAAGAGCGACTTCTCTGCTAACGTGCGGACATGGCGGCCAAGAAGTCCGAGCGCATGCTCGTGGACGAGTGGCGCGGCATCCTCGCGGTGCACGCGCGCACGACGTGCGAGCTCGATCGCGAGCTGCACCAGTACGGCATCGGAGCGAGCGACTTCGAGGTGCTCGACGTGCTCGTGGAGGGCCGTGCGGAGGACGGCGGCGCGGCGTACCGCGTCCAGGAGCTCGCCTCGCGGGTCCATCTGAGCCAGAGCGCCCTCTCCCGTCTGATCGGCAGGCTGGAGAAGGAGGACCTGGTCCACCGCGGGATGTGCAGCGAGGACCGGCGGGGCGTCCGGGTCGTGATCACGGACAAGGGCCGGGCGCTCCACACCCAGGTGCGACCGCTGCAACGCGCGGTGCTCTCCCGGATGCTGGCGGACCGGCCCTCGTAACGTCTGGTTCGTGCTCCTGGGCGGCTACCCCCAGGTGATGGCCGAGTTCGCCCGCCACAGCTCGGCGAGCGACGCGTCGCCCGCAAGGGCAACGGACGAGAGCGGCCGTCGGTTCCACAGCGTCAGATACAGCTCGTGCGCGGTGCCGCTCAGCTCGCAGTCCGCGGGCCCGTCGTCGTCCCGGACCGTGCGCGGCACCCCGTCCGACAGGTGCACGGTCCACACCGCGTCGGTGTCCGTCGCCCGTACGCGAAGGGTGCGCGGCGTCCGTGTCCGCACCCGGCTCTTCTCCCGGGCGTGGAAGCCGCGGAGCAGCTCGTCGATGCCGTCGGCGGCGAACTCCGGCTCCGGCGCGGTGAGGTCGCCGCCCCGGGCCGACTCGGCGTCCACCCGGTGGACCGCCGTCTCGTGCGCCTGGCGGCGGGCCCAGAACGCCGGCGGGGATGCCGCGGGCAGGAAGTGCCAGCACTCCAGGTCCTTCGGCGTGCCGGTCAGCGCGTCGACGAGCGCGCGGTGGCCCTCGCGGAACCAGTCGAGCAGCTCGTCGCCGTCGAGATCGGGCTCCTCGCCGCTGGGGTGGAAGGCGGTGTGGCCCTCGGTGAGGTAGGCGGTCGCCCAGCGGTGCACCGTCCCGGTGTGCCGCAGCAGATCCCGCACCTGCCAGCCGGGGCAGGTCGGCACGGCGGCGTCGGGGCCCGCCGCGTCGGCGGCCCCGGCCAGCAACCGGCCCTCGCGGTCGAGGGCGTTGATGAGTTCAGCGGTGTCCATGTCGGGATTCTGCCAGCGGGGCGGGCGGGGTGGTGATCCTGTCCATGGACGCGCATTCACGCGCGCGTGGGCACCCCGGCATTCGCCCTGCGAGCAGGCGATGTGTGCTCACGCCCCCGACCTCTCCCGCCCCTTACACCCCCGCCGTCGCCCGCCGCGACCCGTACGCGATCACGGCCGCCGCCGCCGACAGCGCGGCCACCGTCGTCAGGGCGACGGGCAGCGAGGACCACTGGGCCAGGAAGCCGATCGCGGGCGGGCCGAGGAGCATGCCGCCGTAGCCGAGGGTCGACGCGGCGGCGACCCCGCCGGGTCCGGCCAGCGCGCCCGCGCGGGCCACCGCGACCGGGAAGATGTTGGCGAGGCCCAGGCCCATCACCGCGAAACCGGCGAGCGCGAGCCACACCGTCGGCGCGAGCGCGCCGAGCAGCATCCCGGCCGTGGCCGTCGTGCCGCCCGCGACCAGCGCGCGGGTCTGGCCCAGGCGTTCGAGCAGGAAGGTGCCACTGAGCCGACCCGCCGTCATGGCCAGGGCGAACAGGGAGTAGCCGATGGCCGCGACGCCGGGCGCCGCGTCGAGGTCCTGCTCCAGGTGGAGCGCGCCCCAGTCGGCCATGGCCCCTTCCCCGTACGCCGTGCACAGCGCGATCACGCCGAACAGCAGCACCAGGCGCCGGGCCCGGCCGTCCGGGCGCCGCCCCTGGGCGTGCGGGGTCGCCGTGTGCGCAGGGGCGGGGTGGCGGAGCAGGACCGGACCCGCGAAGGCGGTCACCAGCAGGCCGAACCCGGTCAGCGCGAGCAGGTGCGCGGTGGGGGAGAGGCCGCCCGCCACCAGCGCGCCGACGCCCGCGCCGAGCATGCCGCCGAGGCTGAACGCGGCGTGGAAGCTGGGCATCACCGGGCGCCGCAGGGCCGCGACCAGATCGACGGCCGCGCTGTTCATGGCCACGTTGATGCCGCCGTACGCGGCGCCGAAGACCAGTAGGACCGCTCCCAGCGCGAGCGCCGAACGCGTCTGCGCCGGCAGGGCGATGGCCAGCGCCATCAGGGCGCCGCAGGCCACGGTCACGGGGTGGCTGCCGAAGCGCCGGCAGAGCCGGCCGGTGAGCACCATCGTCACCACGGCGCCCGCCGAGACGCCGAGCAGGGCGAGGCCGAGGTCACCGGCCGAGGCGCCGGTCTGCTGCTTGATGGCCGGGATGCGGACCACCCAGCCGGCGAAGAGGAATCCGTCGAGGGCGAAGAACACGGTCAGAGCGGTGCGGAGGCGGAGCAGGGAGGGCGCGGTGGTGTGCGCGCCGGGTCCCGCCGGCAGGGCCGTCCGTACTTTGTTTAGTAGCGGCACAAACTCAGGATAGGGGGCGGCGGCCCTCGCCGACAAGCCGTCGAGGCCACGGTCGCAGGAGCGCGCGGCGACCGGTGGGTGAGCGGCGAGTGAACGCCGGCCGCCGGCGGAGGGAATGCCTCCGTCCTGGATCATGGGAGACTCGCCCCCATGAACGGCAAGGCGACGCACACCAAGACGAGGCTGGACAGGGGCCGTGGGGCACTCGGCCCCGCGCTCGAACTGGTCCACACGGGCCGCGCGCCCACCCGCGCCGTCCTCACCGCCGAGCTGGGCGTCACCCGGGCCACGGCCGGAGCGGTCGCCGCCGAACTCGAAGCGCTCGGCCTCATCCAGGTCGACTCCCGCCCCGGCGCCGCCGCCGGTTCCCAGGGCCGCCCCTCGCACCGCCTCGCGGTCAACGACTCGGGCCCGGTCGCCCTCGCCGCCCAGGTGCACGCCGACGGATTCCGCGCCGCACTGGTGGGCCTCGGCGGCCGTACGGTCGCGACCGCGCCCGGCTGCGTCACCGTCTCCGCCGACCCGGCCCAGGTCCTCGGCGAGGTTGTCGACGCGGGCGCCGAACTGCTGCGCGGCAGCGGCCTGCGCTGCGTCGGCGCGGGCCTGGCCGTGCCCTCGGCCGTCGCCGAGCCGGACGGCACCGCGCTGAACCCGCTGCACCTGGCCTGGCCCGCGGGCGCCCCGGTGCGCGAGATCTTCGCCGAGCGGGTACGGGCCGCGGGCATCGAGGGTCCCGCCTTCACCGGCAACGACGTCAACCTCGCGGCCCTCGCCGAGCACCGCCACGGCGCCGGGCGCGGCGCGCAGCACCTGCTCTGCGTGGCCACCGGCCACCGGGGCGTCGGCGGCGCGCTCGTCCTCGACGGCCGTCTGCACACCGGGAGTTCGGGCCTCGCCCTGGAGGTCGGCCACCTCACCGTCAGCCCCGAGGGCCGCCCCTGCTACTGCGGCGGCCGGGGCTGCCTCGACGTGGAGACCGACCCGCTCGCCTTCCTGACGGCGGCGGGCCGCGACCCGGGCCCCGAGGTCTCGCTCCTGGAGCAGTCCCGCGAACTGCTGCGCACGGAGTACGAGGACGTGGCCGTGAGCGGGGCCGCCGAGGAGCTCATCGACCGCCTGGGGCTGGGCCTCGCCGGGCTCGTCAACATCCTCAACCCCGACCGGATCATCCTCGGCGGACTGCACAAGGCCCTGCTGGAGGCGGACCCCGACCGGCTGCGGGCCGTCGTCGCCGACCGCAGCCTGTGGGGGCGCAGCGGCGGCGTGCCGATCCTCGCCTGCTCGCTCGACCACAACAGCCTGGTCGGCGCGGCCGAGTTGGCGTGGCAGCCGGTGCTCGACGACCCGCTGGCGGCGCTGGGCTGACGGCGGCCACGCCCGGGGGGAGGCTAACGCCGCAGCGCGAACGCCCCCTGCGGATTGGCCGCCAGGATCCGCTCCACCAGCTCCTCGCCCAGGGCGAGTTCGAGCCCGGGCCGCACCCGGCGCAGCAGATAGGGCATGCCCGGCGTGTCCGGGGTCACCGTGTCGCCGCCGAGCAGCAGCCGGTCCGCGAACCCGGCGTCCGCGAGCGCCTTCAGCGCCTGGGGCATCCGCCAGTCCGTGGCGTGGTTGGCCCGGGACGGCCCGTCGAAGCCCAGATAGGCGCCCGCCGCGGCGGCCTGGAGGTGGACGGTGGCGTCGGGGGAGCGGTTGAGGTGGCCGAGGATCATCCGGTCCGGCGCGACCCCGAGCTCCCCGCAGAGCAGGTCGAGCACGTCGAGGGCACCGGTCCCGAGCTCCAGGTGCACCGCGACGGCCGCGCCCGTACGGCGATGGGCCTCGGCTGCCGCGCGCATCGTCAGCCGCGCGTGCGCGTCGAGCCCGTGGAAGCCGCCCGCGACCTTGATCAGCCCGGCCCGGACACCGCCGCCCTCCTCGATGCCCTCGGTGATCTCGCGCACGAACAGCTCGGCGAGCGAGTCGCGTACGGAGTCGAGCAGTTCGGGCGGGTAGTGGGCCGCCTGGTGCAGACCGGTGGCGGCCACCACCTGGACGCCCGACTCCCTTGACAGCGCGGCCAGTTGGTCCGCCCGGCGGCCCATGCCGTACGGCGTCCACTGCACCACCGTGCCGCCGCCGAGGTCGTGGAAGGCGTGGAGCCGGGCGGCCGCCGCCCCGGTGTCGTCGAGCTCCTGGCCCGGCAGCAGCGGGCTGCGGATGAAGAGGTGGTCGTGGGCGTCCACGACGCCGAGCCGGTCGGCGGGCACATCGCCGAGCACGGTACGGACCACGGGCGCCCCGGTCACCAGTGCCGTCCCCGGGTCAGCTCGCCGCGCTCCGGCGCCGACAGGTGCAGCACCCGGAACCGGTCGCCGGGCGCCTGCGGGGCCTCCTGCTCCCAGAGCGTGAAGCGCAGCAGCTCCCAGCGGCGGGGGTCGACGGCCAGCGTGCTCGCCACCGTCCCGGGACCTGCCGCCCGCGCCAGCTGCTCGGCCACGAAGTCGGCGGGCCGCACACCCTCCGGCACCGCCAGGCGCTCGCGCGTCGCGGCGACCGGCACGGCCCCGGCCGCCGTCCCCTCCTCGTAGGAGAGCCCCATCCAGTGCTGGACCTCCGGGCGGCCGAAGTCGTCCACGATGCCCTGGAAGCCCGCGCCCCAGAGGAAGGAGTTCATGCCCTCGGGCGTGTTCCAGAGGTAGAAGGGCGCATAGGCGTTCACCGGCGAGCCCGCGCCACGCTCGCGGATCAGATACGCCTTGAGGCCGAGGCCGGGGAAGTCGTCGAGGAGATGGCCGCGGGTGGCGACGCGGGTGCGGATGATGTCCATGTCGTAGTCGGCGGGCAGGGGGATCTCGTACTGCAGGGCGTGCACGGCGTACTCCTCAGGAAGTGGACGACGGGTAGGCGTCGGCGGCGACATGGCGGTCCCAGTCGACGGCGGTGCCGTCCTGGGCGGCCTCGACGACCGCGAGATGGGTCATGAACGTGTCCGGTCCGGCGCCGTGCCAGTGCCATTCGTCCGGCTCGATCCAGACGGTGTCGCCCGCCCGGATCGGCTCGACGGGACCGCCCCTGCGCTGCACCAGGCCCTCGCCCTCGGTCACGTGCAGGACCTGGCCGTGCGGGTGGCGGTGCCAGGCCGTATGGGCGCCGGGGGTGAAGTGGACGCTGACCATCCGCAGTCGGGACGGCGACGGGGGCGTGGCGATCTCGTCCAGCCAGACCGTGCCGGTGAAGTGCTCGGCCGGGCCCCGCGCAGTGGCGGGACGCTGACGGGTGACGTGCATGGATGTTCCTCGACTCGTGGTGGTGGTCAGGGGGTGCGGGGCGCGAGCAGGGCGAGCAGGCCGCGGACGCCCGCGTCGAAGGCGGCGGGCGAGCCGGACGCACGGGCCAGGACGTAGCCGCCCTGGACGGTCGCGACCACCGTCGCCGCGATCTCCTCGGGCACCAGGGGAGCGCTGAACTCGCCCGCGTCCAGGCCCTCCTGGACGATCCGGGCGAGCTCCCCGCGCAGCCAGTCGACCGTCTCGGTGACGGGCGCGCGCAGCGCGTCGCTGGCGATCACGTCCGGGTCCATGGTCAGCCGCCCCACCGGGCAGCCGCGCAGCGCGTCGCGCTGGCGCAGCAGATAGCCGCGGATCCGTTCGTACGCGGTGCCCCCGCCCCCGAAGGAGGCCTCGGCGCTCGCGCGCAGCTCGTCGGCGGTGCGCCGGATGGCGGCGAGCGCCAGGTCCGGTTTGCCCGTGAAGTGGTGGTACATACTGCCCTGGCCCGCGCCCGACCGCTGCTGGATCGCCTTGGGGCTGGCGCCGACGTAGCCCCGGTCCCACAGCAGCTCCCGGGTGGCCTCGATCAGACGCTCGGGGGTGCTCATGGCCGTACTATACATACTAGTAGGTACAGAAGCGAGAGCAGTCGCACCGGCCCGGTCTACTCCCCGGGAGGTACGGCAAGTGCCGCTGGCTGTACGACGACCCGGGCCACCCCTCGGCGGGAGTCTCGAAAGCACCACGAGACACCCCCGACCGAGGAGCTGAGCACGATGAACACGCTGGCCTACGACGGACCCGGACCCTGGATCCTGTTCTTCCCGGTGATCTGGGCAGCCGTGATCCTCACGGTCGTCACCCTGCTGCGCCGCACGGTGTGGCGCGGACGGCGCGGCCCCTGGCGCCCGCCCTTCGGCGACCCCCGGTCCTACGACGACCGCCCCTCGCTGGACGAGCGCTCGCCGCTCGCCGTGCTGGGCCGCCGTTTCGCCGCCGGTGAGATCGACGAGGACGAGTACTGGCGCCGGCTCTCCGTCCTGGACGAGGAGTTCGGCCGTCGCAAGGGCGGTGCGGCATGACCACCGCGCTGCGGCCCACCGCCACCGCCGCCGCCCGGGTCGTCGACGCCGTCAAGACGTACGGCGCGGGCGACACCGAGGTGAGGGCCCTGGACGGGGTGAGCGTCGACTTCCCGGCCGGCCGCTTCACCGCGATCATGGGGCCCTCGGGCTCCGGCAAGTCCACCCTGATGCACTGCGCCGCCGGGCTCGACACCCTCACCTCGGGCTCCGCCTTCATCGGCGGCACCGACCTGAGCGGCCTCGACGACCGCGCGCTCACCCTGCTGCGCCGCGAGCGCGTCGGCTTCGTCTTCCAGGCCTTCAACCTGCTCCCGACCCTCACCGTGGCCGAGAACATCACGCTGCCCCTCGACCTCGCGGGGCAGCGCGGCGACCGCGAGTGGATCGACGCGCTCGTCGACACCGTCGGGCTGCGCGACCGCCTCCACCACCGGCCCGCCGAACTCTCCGGCGGCCAGCAGCAACGCGTCGCCGTGGCCCGGGCGTTCGCCGGGCGGCCCGACGTCGTCTTCGCCGACGAGCCGACCGGCAACCTCGACTCCCGCGCGGGCGAGGAGGTGCTGCGGCTGCTCGGCAGCACCGTCCGCCGCACCGCCCGCACGGTCGTGATGGTCACCCACGACCCGGTCGCCGCCGCCCACGCCGACGAGGTGCTCTTCCTCGCCGACGGACGGCTCGTCGACCGGATGCCGGCCCCGACCGCCGAGCGCGTGCTCGACCGGCTGAAGGCCTTCGACGCGCCGGGGGTGACGTCATGAACGCCGCACTGCGCCTCAGCCGCACCTCGCTGCGCTCCCACAAGCGCCGCTTCGCCGGGACCTTCGTCGCCGTCCTGCTCGGCGTCGCCTTCCTCACCGGCACCCTCGTCATGGGCGACACCCTGCGCGCCGGCTTCGACACGCTCTTCGCGGACGCCAACGCGGGTACGGACGCGGTCGTGCGCAGTACGAACGTGGTCACCGTCGCGGGCGAGGGCCAGGGCACCCGCCAGCCCGTGCCCACCGCGCTCGCCACCCGCCTGTCCGCCACCCCGGGCGTCGCCGCGGCCGTCCCCGACCTCCAGGGCTCGGGCCAGCTCGTCGGCTCCGACGGCAAGCCGATCGGCGGCCAGGGCCCGCCCACCCGGGCGGGCAACTGGATCACCGACCCGAAGCTGAACCCGTACCGGCTCGCCGAAGGGCGCGCCCCGAGTGCGCCGGGCGAGGTCGTGGTCAACCGGGGCGCCGCCGGCAAGGGCGGCCTGAAGCTCGGCGACACGACCGTGCTGCGCGTGCCCGACCCCGTACCGGTCCGGATCGTCGGCATCGCCACCTTCGGCGGCGAGGACGGGATGGGCCAGGCCACCTTCGCCGGGCTCACCCTCGGCGACGCCGAGAAGTACCTGGCGCCCAAGCCCGGGGAGGCCTCGTCCCTTTCCGTACGGGCCGGCCCCGGCGTGAGCCAGCAGCGGCTCGTCGACGCGCTGACTCCCGTACTCCCGAAGGGAGTAGAGGCGATCACGGGCAAGGCGGCCGCCGCCGAGAGCCTCGACATGGTCGCCGGGCTCTTCCTCGACCTCTTCACCGCGCTGCTCCTGGTGTTCTCCGGCATCGCGCTGCTCGTCGCCACCTTCTCGATCCACAACACCTTCGCGATCGTCGTCGCCCAGCGCACCCGCGAGAACGCCCTGCTGCGCGCGCTCGGCGCCTCGCGCCGCCAGGTCAGCACGGCCACCCTCGCCGAGGCCGCGGTCGTCGCGCTCGCCGCGTCGACGGCCGGAGTCCTCGCGGGCATCGGCATCGCGGCGGGCCTCCAGGCACTCTTCCCGGCCATCGGATTCCCCTTCCCCGCAGGCGACTTGGTGATCAGCCGGCTCTCCGTCGCGCTGCCGGTCGCCGTGGGCGTGCTCGTCTGCCTCGGCTCGGCGCTGCTGCCCGCGCTGCGGGCGGGCCGGACCGCGCCGCTCGCCGCACTGCGCGAGAGCGCCGTCGACCAGGCGGGCGCCTCCCGCACCCGCAAGCTGGTCGGCGGGGCCCTGCTGCCCGTCGGCGTCGGCGTGACCGTCGCCGGGGTGCTCGCCCCCGGCCTGCTGCTCGCCGGGACCGGGGCGCTGCTCACCGTCGCCGCGTTCGTGGTCCTCGGCCCGGTGGCGTCCTCGTACGCCGTACGGATCCTGGGCGCGCCCCTGGACCGGCTGCGCGGCGTGACCGGCGCGCTGGCCCGGCGCAACGCGCTGCGCAGCCCCCGGCGCACCGCGGCCACCGCCACCGCGCTGATGATCGGCGTCGCGGTGGTGTCGCTGTTCACCGTCTTCGGCGCCTCCCTGAAGGCGACGATGGACCAGACCGTGTCCCGCTCGTTCGCGGGCGACGTGGCCGTCGGCGCCCGGCAGTTCGGCGCGGGTGGCAGTGGCATCAGTCCCCGACTGGCCCCCGCCGTGGCCAGGTTGCCGCAGGTCGAGGCCGCGGTGGGGCTCGGCAAGGGCGTCGCGGACGTCGACGGCGGCGGCCGGAACATCACCGTCACCGACCCCGTGGCCCTCACCGGACTGCTCGACCTCGGCAAGGTCGAGGGCTCGCTCGCGGGCCTGGGCACCGACGGCCTCGCGGTCTCCGCGAACGAGGCCGACAAGCACCACTGGAAGCCCGGCTCGACCACCCGTCTGGCCTTCACCGACGGGAGCGAGCGGACCTTCACCGTACGGGCGGTGTACGCCGAGAAGGACCTGGCGGGCGACTACCTGCTCACCCGCGAGGCCTGGGCGCCGCACCGGGCGCAGGAGTCCGACACGCTGGTCGCGGTCTCCTTCAAGGACGGCGTGTCGGTCGCCGACGGCAAGAAGGCGGTCGAGAGGACGGCCGCCGCGTACGGGAACCCGACCGTCCAGACCCGCGACGAGTACGCGAAGTCCTCGGCGAGCGGCATCGACATGATGCTCACCCTCGTCTACGCGCTCCTCGCGCTCGCCGTCGTCATCGCGCTGCTCGGCATCGCCAACACGCTGACGCTGGCCGTGCACGAGCGCACCCGGGAGCTCGGGCTGCTGCGGGCGGTCGGCCAGACCAGGGCGCAGCTGCGGGCCATGGTCCGCTGGGAGTCGGTTCTGGTCGCGGCCTTCGGCACGGCGGGCGGCCTGGGGCTCGGCGCGTTCCTCGGCTGGGTCCTGGTGCGGGCCTCCGACGCGGACGGGACCGGCGCGTTCGCCCTGCCGCCCGTACAGCTGGCGGTCGTGACGCTGGTGGGGCTGCTCGCGGGCGCCCTGGCCGGCTGGCGCCCGGCCCGCCGCGCGGCCCGGCTCGACGTGCTGCGGGCGATCGCGACGCAGTGAGGCCCCGGTCTGTGACTCCCGCCCGGCTCGCGGATCCCGCCCGGTCAGCCCACCGCGGGCAGCCGGGCGGGAGTGCGCGGAAGACCTCCCCGGCCCTCGGTGCGCACCAGGGCGGGCCGTTTGTGCAGACAGGGGCCGGTCGCCTTGGCGGTGGCCGGTTTCGTCCCGTACGCCGGGCGGGTCGGCAGGGCGACCGCGGGCGGCGGCGCGGGGAGCGTGAACCACACGGTCTTGCCCGAGGTCCCCAGCGGACGCACCCCCCAGCTCTCGCTGACCGCCGCGATCATCGCGAGGCCGCGGCCGTTGGTGGCGAAGGGGTCCGCGCTGCGCACCGTGGGCATCCGCGGGTCGTGGTCGTGGACGGACACCGTGAGCCGGTCGCGCAACAGCTCGATCTCCACGGTGCAGAGCTTGTCCGGCTGGGCGTGCCGGTGGACATTGGTCAGCAACTCGGTGACGCCGAGCGCCGCCTCGTCTATCAGAGGATCGAGATGCCAGTAACGCAACTGTGCTGAAACGATTCTGCGGACTTGCCCGATCCGCGACGGCAGGGCTTGGAGCTCCACCGTGCAATGCCTGCTCGACTGGCTGATCACGGCTGCGACTCCCCGATTGAGGTCCGGAAGAAGCTTTTCTGGTCCGGCGGGCTGGATCGCAGCGTGACCGCCGGTAAACCCTGAGTGATGTGAGACCAGGGTGGCGCAGGGGTCGGCGCTCCGCAACTCGCGCCCCACCAGCCCCTCAGCCGCGCGGTTCACCCGCCGGGCGCACGGCCTTCAGGAAGCGCTGGGCGAGCTCCGCCCCGCGCGGCCTGCCGCTCTGCTGGCCCATGGTCAGCCGGTAGCGGTGGCCGTTGAGCTTGGCCACGGTCCGGTCGGCCTTGGCGGCCCACGGCAGCAGCGGCTTGCCCGCGCTCACCGCGCGCAGCGGGGCGCTGTCGATCTCCCGCCCGCTGCTGGTGAGCAGGGCGAGCCGGCCGTCCTTGATCAGGACCTGCCCCGCCCTGGTCAGCGAACGCGTCCACCGTTCGATCCGTACGCCCCTGGCGCTGAACTCGGGCTCGCTCATGGCCGCTGTGCCCCCTTCGTGCCGTTCCTGCTGGGCAGTCTGCACAACGATGGCCGTACGCACCAGGGCGCGCGGAGGATCGGCCGTCACCCGCCGCCGTACGCCGCTCCACCTGCGTCCCACAAGCCACCCCTATGGATCCTCAAAGGGAATGTTTGTGCAGGTGAGGGCGGTATTGTCAAGTGAGGGAGTGGTGCTTTTCCAGCCGACTTCGGCGACCCGCTCCACGACCTTTCCAGCCCGGGCGCCCTCGTCCCCGGGGCACCCGAGACTTGGAGGAGTGGCATGGAGACCATCGACGTGGACCGCAGCGACGCGGCCTACCGGGCGTGGCTCAAGGACGCCGTGCGCAAGGTCCAGGCCGACGCCAACCGCTCCGCCGACACGCATCTGCTGCGCTTCCCGCTGCCCGAGCGGTGGGGCATCGACCTGTACCTCAAGGACGAGTCCACCCACCCCACCGGCAGCCTCAAGCACCGGCTCGCCCGCTCGCTCTTCCTGTACGGCCTGTGCAACGGCTGGATCCGTCCCGGCAAGCCGGTCATCGAGGCGTCCAGCGGCTCGACCGCCGTCTCCGAGGCGTACTTCGCCAAGCTCATCGGTGTGCCGTTCATCGCCGTCATGCCCCGCACCACCAGCCCCGAGAAGTGCCGCCTGATCGAATTCCACGGCGGCCAGTGCCACTTCGTGGACGACTCGATGAAGATGTACGAGGAGTCGGCCGCGCTCGCCGCCGAGACCGGCGGCCACTACATGGACCAGTTCACGTACGCGGAGCGGGCCACCGACTGGCGCGGCAACAACAACATCGCAGAATCGATTTACCAGCAGCTGAAGCTGGAGCGCTACCCGGAGCCCGCCTGGATCGTGGCGACCGCGGGCACCGGCGGCACCTCGGCGACCATCGCCCGCTATGTGCACTACATGCAGTACGACACCCGCATCTGCGTCCCGGACCCGGAGAACTCCTGTTTCTTCGACGGCTGGACGCGCGGCGACGCGTCGGCGACCTCCGACTGCGGCTCGCGCATCGAGGGCATCGGGCGGCCCCGGATGGAGCCGAGCTTCCTGCCCGGTGCCATCGACCGGATGATGAAGGTCCCGGACGCGGCGAGCGTCGCGGCCGTGCGCGCCCTCGAAGCGGCCATCGGCCGCAAGGCGGGCGGCTCCACCGGCACCGGCCTGTGGTCCGCCCTGAAGATCATCTCCGAGATGGTGGCCGCCGGGCGCACCGGCAGCGTCGTCACCCTGCTCTGCGACCCGGGCGACCGCTACCTCGACAAGTACTACTCCGACGCCTGGCTGGCCGAACAGGGCCTGGACATCGCGCCGTACACGAAGGCGATCGACGCGTTCCTGGCCGACGGGGTGTGGCCGGAGTAGGACGGTCGGCCGGGGGGTGCGCGGCGGGAAGCGGCCAGTCGGGCGGGAAGAGGCGGGTGCGGTCGGTCCGGGCCGGGTGGTCCGGGTTTACGAGGCCGCTGTCCCCGGGGCGTCGCCCGGCGCGGCCAGGCGGCGGTCCAGCGCCGTCACCGCGTCGCGGAACGCCCGGCCCAGGCCCGGCTTCCCCATCCGCAGCGCGAACCGCAACGGCGCGCCGCCGGCGGCCGCGAAGGTCCACTGCACCCGGGTGCCGCCGGCTGTCGGGGTGAGCCGCCACTCCTCCAACAGGGCGTGCAAGCCCGGGGCGTTGGTGACGTCGACCCGGTAGGCGTAGCGCGCGGAGGGCTCGGCGGCCATCACCGTCTCCTCGAACCGGGTGCCGCCCTTCAGCCGGACCTCCCGGCCGCCGTCGGTGGCCCGCGAGTGGGTCACGGCCGCGAACCACTCGGGCCACGTCTCGGTCTCCACGGCGAGCGCGCGGTAGAGGGCGTCCGCAGGGGCGGCCGCCTCGGCGGCGAAGACGAGGCGCAGGGGCGCGGTCTCGACGAAGTCGAGCTCCACGGGACGGAGTCGGCGAGCCATCGGGCCGCACCTCCAGCGGTCGGTGTGGACGGGCACGAGCGGTCAACAGCGAGCCCGCACACCTTAACTGGCGGTCCGTCAGATGTCTTCGGCGGGGGTCGCGTCCACCTCGGCGTCGTCCTCGCCCGCCACGAGCAGCCCCGGCAGGTGCTCGGCCATCTCCTCGCGCGCGGCGTCGGAGAGCCCCGAGTCCGTCACCAGCGTGTGCACCTCGTCCAGCGAGGCGAACGAACTCAGCCCCACCGTCCCCCACTTGGTGTGGTCCGCGACCACCACGACCCGCCGCGCGGACTGCACGAACCGGCGGTTGGTCTCCGCCTCCGCCAGGTTCGGCGTGGACAGGCCCGCCTCCACCGAGATGCCGTGCACCCCGAGGAAGAGCACGTCGAAGTGGAGCGAGCGGATCGCCTGGTCCGCGACCGGCCCCACGAGCGAGTCCGACGGGGTACGCACCCCGCCGGTGAGCACCACGGTCGCGGCCCCCGGCCGGTTGCCGCCGTTGCCCGCGGCCCGCTGCGCCGCGTGGAAGACGTCCGCGACCCGCACCGAGTTGGTCACCACCGTCAGATCCGGCACGTCCAGGAGCCGGTGCGCCAGGGCGTACGTCGTCGTACCGCCGGAGAGCGCGATGGCGCTGCCCGGCACGGCCATCGCGGCCGCCGCGCGCGCGATGTCCTCCTTGGCGCTCAGCTCCAGGCCCGACTTGGCCTCGAAGCCGGGCTCGTGCGTGGAGGCCTCGACCACCGGCACCGCACCGCCGTGCACCTTCTCGATCACGCCCTGCCGGGCCAGCGCGTCCAGGTCCCGGCGCACCGTCATGTCCGAGACGTTGAGCTTCCGGGTGAGCTCATTGACCCGGACACCGCCACGCCGTCTGACCTCGTCGAGGATCAGGGCGCGACGCTGCTCCGCGAGCAGATTCTGGTTGTCGGTCACTGCCGGGTCGGTCCTTCCGCGTCGCCGTACATGTGGTCGCCGTACATCCGAATCCTGTCACGGGGAGATTCCGTGAGGACACCGCACTCCGGCCCGTGATCCGAGATCCTGAAGAACCCGCACGCCGGGGCCCCCGCGCCGGGGCCCGCGCACGACGTCAGACCCGCACGATCCGCGATCCGCACGACCGCCCCCGCCGTGTCCCGCCGCCGATCCTCCCACCATGAGAGCGAGTCACAGAAGTGTCCCGTGCCACACCGGCCGCCGACGACGGCGGGCCCGCGCTCGAACTGCTCGTCCACGGCGTCGGTGGTGCCACCCCGCAGTCCATGCTCGACGACCCGCGTACGGTCCGGGTCACCGGCGACGAGACCGCCGCCGTCTTCCGCCGCACCGAGGACGCCGACGCCGAGGACCACCCCGAGCGCTACCGCGACCGGCCGGTGCCCGAGGCGTACTGCTGGGCCAACCTCACCTCCGGCAACGGCGCCCGCGCCCTGTGGCTGCTGCTCCTGCCGTTCATGGTGGTCAACCTCGCCCACTGGATGCGCCCGCCGGCCCGCGACTCGGCGCGCGCGGTGCGGCTCTACGGGGTGCTCGTGCGGCTCGTCGCGCTCAGCCTGACCGTGCTGCTCACCGCCGCCGCCTGCGAGGTGGCGCTCGACCTGGCCGCCTGGCAGTGCGCGGGCTCGGCACAGTGCGCCGACGGGAAGTCCTGGCTCGGCTTCCTGTCGCCCGAGCGGCACGGCTGGTGGAGCCCGCCCGGCCGCCGCCTCGCGCTGGCCGCGCTGGTCCCCGCCGCCCTGACCGGGCTGCTCTGGTACCTCTCCAACCGCACCTGGAGCGCGTACGAGTCCCAGCAGCCGCTCGGCGCCGTCGGCGGCGACGACGAGCCGGACGCACCCGCCCTGAGCCGCCCCGGCTTCTGGTACGGGCGGCGCCTGGTCGCCCGGCTGCGCGCCGCGCACACCGCCGCCGGGTTCCTCACCGTCGCCGCGGCCGTCACCGGGGCCGCCGCCCGCCGCGACCGGGCCGCCGAGGGCACCGCGCTCGACGCCCTCGGCTGGCTCCTGACGGCGGCCCTCCTCGTGGGCGCGGCCGTCGTGGTGGCCGTGGTGTGCGGCCGGGGCCGCAGCGAGTCGCGCCTCGACGAGCACCTGGACCGGGCCGTCATCGCGTTCCTGCCCGCCACCGCCCTCGGCCTGCTCGCCCTGTCGATGGTGTACGCGTCGTGGGAGCGGCCCGGCTGGGCCTCGCACTCCACGCTCCCGGGCGACCGCACCTTCGGGATCATCGCGCTTGCCCAGGGCGTCCTGGTCGTGCTGCTCGCTGCGGTCGCGCTCGCGCTGCGGCGCCGCGCGCACGACTCCCGTACCGCGCTGTCCGGACTCGGCGGCCCCGCCGTCGCGCTCCTTGCGTGCGCGCTCGGGGGAGTGATGACCGGCGGCGTCGCCCAGCGGGTGGCCGACTGGCTGGACGGCTCCGGCACGCCCGGCGCGGCCCGCGACGTCTTCACCGGGCCGCCGCCGCTGCTGACTTGGCAGGCCTCGGTGATCCCGGCCCTGCTCGCGCTCCTCGTCCCGGCCGTCGCCTGGTTCGCGTGGCGCACCTGGCGCACCGCGCGCGCCGAGGAGCCGGGGCTGCTCGCGGACTACCCGGGCGAGCGCCCGGACGCCGCCCGCTCCCGGCGGATCGCCAACGCCCGTGCGAGGGCCGGGCTCACCGACCGCGCGCCCGCCTTCCTCGGCATCGTCGGCGCGGCCACACTGGTGCTCGGCGCGGGCGCGCTCGCGGGCTCCTGGACCACCGGGGAGGTGCCCGGCCGGGCGGCGGCCGACGCGCCGGGCGCACTCGCCTCGGCCGCCGACACCGCGCAGGCGCTCGGCTCCTGGTTCACCGGCCTCGGCTTCCTGCTCTTCGTCACCTGGGGGCGGCGCGCCTACAAGGACGCCTCGGCCCGGCGCACCATCGGCATCCTGTGGGACGTGGGCACGTTCTGGCCGCGCGCGGCCCATCCGTTCGCCCCGCCCTGCTACGCCGAGCGGGCCGTGCCCGACCTCGCCTGGCGGATGAACACCTGGACCGGACGCACCGCCGGCGGCCGCCTGGTCATCTCCGGCCACTCCCAGGGCAGCGTCCTGGCGGCGGCCGCCGTGTGGCAGCTGCCCGCCCGCACCCGCCGCAGCGTCGCCCTGCTCACCTACGGCTCGCCCCTGGAGCGGCTGTACGGGCGCTGGTTCCCCGCGTACTTCGGGCGCCCGGAGCTGAACGCACTCCACCGGGAGCTGCACTGCTGGCGCAACCTGTGGCGGGCCACCGACCCGATAGGCGGTCCGGTCCTGCCCGGCACCAACGTGGACCGGGGCCCGCTCCTCGACCCGCTCGCCTTCGGCCGGACGAAGCGGCACCCGCTGCCCGCGCCGATCCTGGCCCACTCGGACTACCAGGCCGACCCGGTCTTCGCCGAGGAGCGCACCGCCCTCCTCGACGAACTGGCACCGGCGCTCCCGCACCAGCGCTGACACCTGTTCGTCAGGGCAGTTCGGGCAGGTCGTCCGGGTAGAGGAGGCTCAGGTCGTCCGGGCTTGCGTCGGCGAACTGGGCGACCCGGCCCGCGTGCCGCTCCACCATCGACTCGAACGTCTGCCGCGCGGTGCGGCCGTTGCCGAACGCCGGGCCCTTGGGCAGCGCCGTGAAGTACTTCAGGAGTGCCTCGGCCGTCCCACCCCCCAGCCGGTACTCGTGCTCCTCCGCCTGCTGCTCCACGATCCGCAGCAGCTCGTCCGGGTCGTAGTCGCTGAAGGTGATGGTCCGTGAGAAACGGGACGCCACCCCGGGGTTGACGCTGAGGAAGCGTTCCATCTCCGCCGTGTACCCCGCGACGATCACCACCACCGCCTCGCGGTGGTCCTCCATCAGCTTCACCAAGGTGTCGATGGCCTCGCGGCCGAAGTCCCGTCCGGAGTCCTCGGGCGACAGCGCGTACGCCTCGTCGATGAACAGCACTCCGCCGCGCGCCCGGTCGAACGCCTCCTGGGTGCGGATCGCGGTCGACCCGATGTGCTCGCCCACCAGGTCGACCCGGGACACCTCGACGAGGTGCCCGCGCTCCAGGACGCCGAGCGAGGCCAGGATCTCCCCGTAGAGCCGGGCGACCGTGGTCTTGCCGGTGCCGGGGGAGCCGGTGAACACCAGATGGCGGCGGACCGAGGCGGCCTTGAGTCCGGCCCGCTGCCGCTTGCGGCCCACCTCGATCATGTCGGTGAGCGCCCGCACCTCGCGCTTGACGCTCTCCAGGCCCACCAGCGCGTCCAGTTCGCCCAGCACGTCCTGCGAGGAGCGGGCGGGCTCCTCGACGGACACCGCCGGGGCTTCGGTCGGGCGCTGCCCCGGGACCGTGGAGAGCAGGCCCATGGTCTGGGTGGCGGTCTGGACGGCGGGCGGCTCCGGCGCCCCGGGCCGCACCCCGCTCTCGTCGCTGGTGCACTCCTCGGCGACCGGCCCGTCCTCGCCGAACTCGTACCCACCGCGCGCGCAGCGCTCGGTGCGGCAGCGCGTCAGTGTCGTACGGCAGCCGTCCACCACATGGAAGCCGTAGCCCCCGCTGCCGGTCACCCGGCAGCCGTGGAAGGTGCCCCGGCCCTCGGCCGACACATAGAACCCGGCCTCGGCGGGCGCGGTGACCGTGCAGCGCTCGATGCGCGGGTCGGCGCCCTTGGTGACGATCACGCCGGTCTGCGCCGCGTCGATGGTGCAGTTGGCGAGCGTGCCGCCGCTGCCGTGGTCGCGGAACCAGGCGCCCGTGGACACCTCTCTGATCCGGCAGTCGTCGAGCTGCGCGGTGGCGCCGTCGCTCACCGACACCGCCGTGTTGCGCACCTGCGAGATGTCGCTGTCGACGACGTCCGCGCGCGAGCCCCGGTCCAGGACGAACAGCGCGTCCGGCACGTCGTGGACGCGGCACGCCTCCAGGACCGCCGTGGCGCCGTCGCTGACCCACACCGCCGGATAGTCGCCCGTACTGTCGTGGATCTCGCACTGGTTGGCGTCCACCCGGGTGCCCGGGTCCCACACCGACAGGCCGTTGCGGCCGAAGCTGCGCACCGCCGAGCGAGTGAGGGTGAGCACCGAGCGGGAACGCAGGTCCACCGCGTTCTCGGGGATGTCGTGGATGTCGCAGTCGGCGAGCGTGAGCACCGCGTCCGTGTCGAGCGTGACGCCGTCCGCCGAGGTGCGGTGCACCGTGCAGTCGGTGAGGTGGGCGGCGGCGCGCGCGGCGATCTGCACCCCGGCGCCCTTGATCTCGTACACCTCGCAGCCCAGTGCCTCCAGGCCGGTGCCCTCGCCGGTCACCGACAGGCCCGCGCCCGAGGCGTGGTGCACCCGGCAGCGCTCAAGGCGGGGGTGGGCGCCCGCGCGGACCGAGACGCCCGACTGGCCGGCCGCGACCACCTCGCACTCCTCGAACAGCCCGCCCGCGCCGTCCAGTACGCCGATGCCGACCCCGCCCGGGTTGTCCACCGTGCAGCGCCGGACCGTGGGGCGGGCCGCGCCACGCACCTCGATGCCGACCGCCGAACGGGTCACCACCCGCAGGTCGCACAGCTCGGGTGCGCCGTCCTCGATCAGCAGGGCGGGCGCCGCCGCGTCCTGCCCCTCGATCTGGAGGTCGAGCACGGTGGCGGAGGCGCGCACGGTCAGCGGGACGCCGTCGACCGGCGCGATCCGCACCGAACCGGCCGAGCCCTCCGGGCCGCGCAGGGTCACGGCCCGGCGCAGGACCAGGTTCTCGCGGTAGGTGCCGGGCGCGACCGTGAGGACGTCGCCGTCCGCGGCGGCCTCCAGGGCAGCGGCGAGCGAGGCGTATTCGCCGGTGCGGCGCCGCCACCTCGAAGTGCCGGTGTGGGTTACCTGGACCGTGCCCTGAGCCATGGCGCTGCTGTGCCCCCACCTCGTGCGTGCGAACGCTGTACGTGCGACTGATGGTCCACCGTAGCGCGCGCGGGGCCGGTGAGTTGACCGGTCAGCTGCCTGCTCCCGCACGGCCCCAGTCCGGACCGTATCCGGCCCAGGCGCGGTCGAGACGGGCATACCGCCGTCGCATCAGGCGCCATACGACCAGCCGTCGTATGCCCTCGACGAGGCCGGCCGCGGCCAGGGCCGCGCCTATCCCGGCGAACACCGCGTGCGCGTGCGCGGTGGTGGAGTCCAGGGGGCGGCTGGTGCGCATGCCCCGGTCGTCCGTCCACATGCGGAAGGTGGAGCCCGCGGGGGCCGATCGCCGGGGGGCGGCGACCGTGCCGGTATGGAGCGTGCCGTCGTACGCCGTCCAGTTGGCCACCACCCGGATCCGGCCCTCGCGGCCGCCCACTCCCTCGGCGTCGGCGAGCGCGCTGCGCTCGTGCGCCTGGCGGAGCACCACGGCCGTCGTCGAGTGGCGCTCGCGCTGCTCCCTGGTCACCGTGCGCTGCAGCACACGGTCGGTACGCGCCCCGCACAGGCTGCCGAGCACCGGCGTGGCCAGCACCATCAGCACCAGGGCGGCCAGCGCCACCCATGCCTCCACGAGATCCGTACGGCGGCGTAAGGGGTTCTGCCGCCAACGCCACACCCCCACTGCGGATCGCACTGAATCGCACCCCCTTCCGCTTGCGTCCTGGCCCCCTGCGGTGCGCCCTACGCGCGAGCGGGCCCAAGAGAGAGCAACGTCACCCGAGCCCCCTCCCGCACAACGCGTCCGCTGTCCCCACGAGTTCCCGCGGACGGGCGGCTTACGCGAGAACGCGCACGGGATCACCGGTGCGGATGACGCCGGTGCCCTCGGGGACGACGTTCTGCCCGAAAACGAGCTTGGTGCCGAAGCGGCGGTGGCGGCCCAGGGTGCGCAGCGGCTCGCGGCCGCGCTCGGCCGTCTCCTGGTTCGTGGTGGTGACGACACAGCGCCCGCAGGGCTTGGCGACCCGGAAGACGACCTCGCCGATCGCGATTCGCGACCAGTGGTCCTCGGCCCACGCCTCGGTGCCGTCGACGACGACGTTGGGGCGGAACCGGTTCATCGGGAGCGGGCCCTCGTGCGGCTGACCGCCCTGCGCGATCAGCGAGTTCAGCGCCTCCAGCGAGGCGGTGGTGGCGATCAGGAGCGGGAAGCCGTCGGCGAAGCTCACCGTCTCGCCGGGCAGCGCGAAGTCCGGGTCGATCGGCCGCCGGGTCGCGGGATCGTCGAGGTGGACCAGCCCGACCTCCACCCCGAGGTACTCGCTGAGCCACTGGTGCGCGCTCTCGTCGGCGGCTATCGCCTCGACCTTCTTGCCGAAGAGCGTCACCGCGCTCGCGCCGATCGGCTCCGGCACGGCGACGGTCAGATCCTCCCGGCCCGGCGCGGACAGCCGGACGGAGCCGTCCGGCAGCGCACGGGCGGCGGCCAACGCGAGCCGCGCCTGCTCGCGTTGGGTCACGGCCTTCCCGGCGGCGTCGACGACCATCCAGCGGCGGTCGCCGGCCGGGCCCCACGGTTCGACCGGCACCTCGTCGAGTCGGTACCCCCCGACCGACTTGACGGGGTAGACGTTGATGTGGCGCACGACGGGCTGAATCGGACTCTCCATGAGCCAATCCTGCCAGCCGCCTCGGACATCCGGTCGAACGCGGTGGAGCGGCGGGCGGCCCCGCTCAGTACCCCGTGTTCTGGTACGGCTGGTTGTAGCCGTCGTACGGCGCCGGGGCGGGCGCGGGGCGCGGGGCCGCCGGGCGCATCGCCTCGTAGCCGGTCGGGCCCATCGGGCGCTGCTGCTGGGCCTGCGGGCCCGGGTAGCCGCGCGGGGCCGCGGTCTGCTGCGGGATGTAGGGCGCGGGCGCCTGCTGCAGCGGCATCGGCTGCGGCGCCTGCTGGTAGCCGTACGACGAGGCGTACGCGGGCTGCTGGGAGGGACCGGCGGGCAGGGCGGGGAGCGCGGCCGGGAGGGCCGGCAGATAGCTGCTGCCGGTGTCGTACAGGGAAGGCACTCGGATCGGGGCGATCTGAGGCGTGCCCCGCTCTGCGACGAGGGAGTCGTAGATGGGGGTGTCCGGGAAGGACGGCGCGGAGTAGTAACCGCCGCCATAGGTGGAGCGGGGGGAGGTCATGGCACATAAGTTAAGCCCACGATGTGGTCGTTGTGGAGCCCGATAAGAGGGTTGTTTTACGGGTTCGGAGTGACCGCACGTCCCCAATGCGAGCGAACATGGGAAAATCGGTCGCCCGGGAGCGTACGGATCCTGTAAAGGGCGAGCTCGGGAGGGGTTACCGGCGGGTGCCGGAAGGTCCGCCGGGGTTTAGGTTGACGGTGCGGAAAATCTTTCGGCACCCCGACTCGCGATGGGGGCGAGCATGTCCATGCTTAAAGGGTCCAATGTTCCGGTGCCGGCGCCGGCCGTACGCGTCGAATTGGCCTGGCGTTTTGGTCCCGGGGTGCCGGACGCCGACGCCTCGGCCCTGCTGATCGCGTCGGGCACCGGGAAGGTCCGCTCCGACGCGGACTTCGTCTTCTACAACCAGCCCGCGCACGCCTCCGGCGCGGTGCGGCACGAGGGCAAGCGGAGCTCGCCGGACGGTGTCACGGACACGCTCTTCGTCGACCTCGCGCGCGTGGAGCCCGATGTGGAGCGCGTGGTGCTGGCCGCCTCCGCCGACGGCGGAACGTTTGGCCGCGTGCCGGGGCTGAGCATCCGGGTCCTGGACGCGGCGAGCGGCGCGGAGCTCGCCCGCTTCGACAGCGCGGACGCGACCGTGGAGACGGCGTTCATCCTGGGCGAGCTCTACCGGCGCCAGGGCGCGTGGAAGTTCCGCGCGGTGGGCCAGGGATACGACTCCGGACTCGAAGGGCTGGCAACGGACTTCGGCATCACGGTCGACCGGCCGGTCCCGGCGCCGGCCCCCGTCCCGGCGACCGCCCCGCCGACTCCACCCGCCCCCGCCCCCGCCCCCGCGACGACCGTCCCCGCCTTCCCGGCAGCCGCCCCGCCGCCCCCCGCCGCGCCGCCCGCGCCCACCCCCGTACGCCTGTCCAAGGTGACCCTGACCAAGGCGGCCCCCACGGTCTCGCTGGCCAAGCAGGGCGGCAGCTCGGGGGCGCTGCGGGTCAACCTCAACTGGCAGATGCGCAAGCAGTTCAGCGGCTGGGGCGCCAAGCTCGGGCGGGCCGTCGCCAACCACGCCGATCTCGACCTCGACCTGTGCGCCCTCTACGAGCTCGCGGACGGCCGCAAGGGCGTCGTGCAGGCGCTGGGCAACGCCTTCGGCTCGCTCAGCCGCCCCCCGTACATCCACCTCGACGGCGACGACCGCACCGGCGCCGTCACCTCCGGCGAGAACCTCACGGTCAACCTCGACCACAAGGACCAGCTCCGCCGCGTACTGATCTTCGTGACGATCTACGAGGGGGCGCGCAGCTTCGCCGACCTGCACGCCACGGTCACCCTCCAGCCCCAGCACGGGGCGGCGATCGACTTCTCGCTCGACGAGTGCACCGTGCCCTCCACGGTCTGCGCCCTCGCGCTGCTCACCAACAACGGGGGCGACCTCGTCGTCCAGCGCGAGGCCCGCTATCTGGTGCCCGCGCGCGGCGTCAGCCCGCAGCGCACCATCGACAAGGAGTACGGGTGGGGAATGAACTGGACACCCGGGCGCAAATGACGCGCGCGTGGGCGCGGTTCGGGCGGTCGGAACGAGTTGGAGCGCGGCGGCCCGGCCCGGCTCACTGGTTCGGTGTCGCCTCCGGGCGCGCATAAGTGCGCCCCTTCCACGCTGCCCCGCGCCCCCGGTAGTGCTGGACGGCGGAGTCCACCGTCATCAACAGATACAGCAGCGCGGTGAACGGCAGCAGCGGCGCGAGCAGCAGCGGCTGCCGGTAGTACCGCAGTATCGGTACGTACGTCCCGGCCATCACCAGCCACGCGAGCCCGCCCGCCCAGCCCGCCACGGCGTCGTGCCGCGCCATCCCGACGAAGAGCGCGACCGGGGGAGCTAGATAGATCAGCGCGAGCCCCGCCACCGTCCCGAGCAGCAGGGCCGGACTGTGCCGCAGCTGGGCGTACGCGCTGCGCGCGACCATCCGCCACAGGTCGGCGAGGCGCGGGTAGGGGCGCACGCTGTCGACGCGCTCCGCCAGGCCGAGCCAGATCCGCCCGCCCGAGCGGCTCACCGCGCGCGCCACCGACACGTCGTCGATGACCGCCTGGCGCACCGACTCCGGGATCCGCGCCCGCTCGGCGGCCTCCGTCCGCAGCAGCACGCAGCCGCCCGCCGCGGCCGCCGTGCGCGCCCCCGGGGTGTTGATCCAGCGGAAGGGGTACAGCTGCGCGAAGAAGTAGACGAAGGCGGGCACCACCAGCCGCTCCCAGCCGCTGGCCACGCGCAGCCGCGCCATCTGCGACACCAGGTCGAGCCCGTTGGAGCGGGCGGCGGCCACCAACTCCCGCAGGCTGTCCGGCTCATGGGCGATGTCGGCGTCGGTGAGCAGCAGGTACTCGGGCTCGCGCGCGCGGGCCAGCGCGATGCCCTGGCGCAGCGCCCACAGCTTCCCGGTCCAGCCTGGCTCGGGCTCGCCGGGCTCGACCACGGTCAGCGGCAGCGCGCACGCCTCGCGCGCGGCCAGCGCCCGCGCCAGCTCGGCCGTGCCGTCCGAACTGCCGTCGTCGACCAGGAAGATCTCCGCCTCGCCCGGATAGTCCTGGGCGAGCAGGGTGGGCAGGCTGCGCGGCAGCACCTGCGCCTCGTCCCTGGCCGGTACGACGACGGCGACATACGGCCAGTCCACCGGGGCGGAACGGGCGGGCAGCCGCTGGTCCGTGCGCCAGAAGAAGCCCTGTCCGAGCAGCAGCCAGAGCCAGCAGGCCAGTGACACCACGGCGATCCATGCGAGGGCGCTCATCCGCCGCAGTCTGCACCACCTGAGCGGGTGCGCAAGGGCGGTCGACTATGGTGACCGGGTGAAGATCGCGCTCATGGACTCCGGAATCGGCCTGCTGGCGGCCGCCGCCGCCGTGCGCCGGCTGCGGCCGGACGCCGACCTCGTCCTCTCCTCCGCCCCGGACACCATGCCGTGGGGCCCGCACACGCCGGAGGAGGTCACCGAGCGCGCGCTCGCCGTGGCACGCGCCGCCGCCGAGCTCGGTCCGGACGCCCTGATCGTGGCCTGCAACACCGCCTCGGTGCACGCGCTTGTGGCGCTGCGCGCCGAACTGGAGCCGCGGATCCCGGTGATCGGCACCGTACCGGCGATCAAGCCGGCCGCCGCCGCGGGCGGCCCCGTCGCCATCTGGGCCACCCCGGCCACCACCGGCAGCCCCTACCAGCGCGGGCTGATCCGTGAGTTCGCCGACGGCGTCGAGGTCACCGAGGTCCCCTGCCCCGGGCTCGCGGACGCGATCGAGCACGGCGACGAGCCCGCCATCGAGCTGGCCATCGCCGCGGCGGCCGATCGGACCCCCCAGGATGTAAGGGACGTCGTCCTGGGCTGCACCCATTACGAGCTGGTCGCCGAGCGGGTGCGTGCCGCCGTGCGGCAGCCCGGTCTGCCCGCGCCCGGTCTGTACGGCAGCGCGTCGGCGGTCGCCGCCCAGGCGCTGCGCCGGATCGGCGCGGAAGCCGCCCCCGACGCGGCGCCCACCGGCAGCGTGACCGTGCTGCTCAGCGGGAGGACCGCCGCGCTCCCGGACCCCGCGCTCGGCTACCCGGAAGGCCTGCTGCTCCAGGCGGTCACGCCCGCTCACTGAACGTGGTTCCGCTCACTGAGAGTGGGGTCACTGCCGCTTCTGTGGATTCTGAGTAGTCTGCTAGGCATGAGGGAATTCCCCCCCGAGCCCCCGGCGCACGACAGTGGTGCTCCGGCGCTCGCCCCGCAGCCGGCGCTCTGGACCGGTCGCGCGACCAACCGCGTCCAGTGGCTGCTCGCCGCCGGTGGCGCGGCCTGTGTGGCGCTCGGCGTCGAGCTCGCCGTCGACTCCAATTGGACGTCCGGCACCGCCCCGCTGCTGATGTCGGTGATCGGCTGCGTCGCGGCCGGGCTCCTGGTGATCTACGGAACGCTCGCCTTCGTCCATGTGGCCGTGAAGGTCGACGACGACTCCCTCGAAGTGCGCTGCGGCCACATCGGCCTGCCGCGCCGCCGGATCCCGCTCGACGACGTGGTGGGCGCGGACTTCGCGCCCCGCGTCACCCCGCGCCAGTGGGGCGGCTGGGGCTACCGCTGGCGCCCCGAGAAGGGCACCGCGGTCGTCGTACGCCGAGGCGAGGGCCTGGTGCTGCGGCTCGGCGACGGCCGTGTCTTCACCGTGACGGTGGACGACGCCGAGGCGGCGGTCCGTGTCATCCGCGACCGCCTGAGCCTGCTGGGCACCACCAAGCACGCCGAGGCCTGATCACCTCGCGGTCTTCAGCCACGCGCGCGTAGGCCTTCTCCTCAGACTGCTTCACCCACGCGCGTGCACGACGCCCACACCCGGCTCCGCCCCTTGCTGCCCGTCCCCCGGCGGCCGTGCCGTGGCCAGGCCCGCCAGCAGGCCCGCGCCCATCGTCACCGGGGTGAAGCTCAGTGCGTTGCCGACGCAGGCGAAGGCGGCCAGCGCGGTGAGCGCGGCCCCCGCCGTGAGGACGACGGGTGCGGACCGGGGCGAGCGCCACAGCGCGTACAGGATCCAGCCGTAGGTGGCCCCGAGCAGCGTGGCTCCCACCACGCCCTGCTCCGCCGCCTGCTGGAGCAGGGCGGAGTGCGGCTTGCCGGCGGCGACCGGGGACTGCCGCGCCACCGGGCTGAGGCCGCCGAACCGGTCGGGCCCGGTTCCCCGTACGGGATGGTCCTCGGCCAGCTGCACCGCGTCCCGCCACAGCAGCACGCGCTCCGGAGTGAGCTGGCCCTCCAGAGAGACGGTGAGCCCGTCGGGCAGTACGTCCTCGGCCACGGCGACCGACCCCACCGCGACCAGCGCGGCGACCGCCGCGAGCCCCGCGAGGCCCACGGTCCGGTGCCGCATCCGGGCCGCCGCCAGAGAGCACAGCAGGACGCCGAGCGCCGCCGCGCAGCCCGCCGCCGACCCGAGCGCGAGGGCCGTGCCCGCGCACCCCACGGCGAGCAGCCGCAGCGCGAGGCGGACGACCGCCGTACGGGCCGCCCAGGCGCCGCAGCAGGCCGCGCCCGCGGCGAGTGCGGGAAGCGCGGCCGAGACGCCGATGTGGCCCGGGAGCGGGTCCACGGTGGCGCCGGGGACGCCGTCCCTGGAGGCGTACGCCAGGAGCAGGCCCGCCGTCGCGGCGCAGGTCGCGGCCGCCACCGGCACCAGACTGCCGCTGATCCGGCCCAGCGCGTACCCGGCGGCCACCGCGAGCACCGCGAGGAGCACGCCCTCGGGCCGGGCCTCCCGTCCCGCCGCCGCGACCAGTGACCAGCCCGCGCAGGCGCCCAGCACCAGGACGCCGACGAGATCGGGCCCGGCCCGGCGCTCGGGTGCGGCGGACCGGCCTGTCGATGCGCTCATCCCCGCCCCCCGGCCGTCTGACGGACTTCGCACACCGTAGTGGCGCCGGGCACGATCTGGGTACAGATCGTGCGGAAACGTTCCGGCAGGGGTGCGCTCCGATGTCCGTACGCGTGCGGACGTAGCAATCGCCCGCACATCGACGGTGATCGTGCGCATATGGACGGTTACTGTACGAACCGGTCTGACGCAGGCACAGCGCGCGGCCGTAGACTCCGCCGGGTGAGCACGACCACCACCCCCACAGCCGAGCCAGAGCAGCTCGAACCGCAGCCCGCCACCGCCTCGCGCGGCCGTCGGCTGCTGCACCGGCTCGTACGGCCCGCGACGGCCGCGCTGTCCGGTGTGCTCCTGTACCTGAGCTTCCCGCCCCGGCCCCTGTGGTGGCTGGCGGTGCCCGCGTTCGCGCTGTTCGGCTGGTGTCTGCGCGGCCGGGCCTGGAAGGCCGGATTCGGCCTCGGCTACCTCTTCGGGCTCGGCTTCCTGCTGCCGCTGCTCGTCTGGACGGGCGTGGAGGTAGGCCCCGGCCCGTGGCTGGCCCTGGCGGCCATCGAGGCGATCGGGGTCGCCGCCGCCGGCGCCGGGATCGCGGTGGTCTCGCGGCTGCCCGGATGGCCGGTGTGGGGCGCGGCCATGTGGATCGCCTCCGAGGCGGCACGCGCGCGTGTGCCGTTCGGCGGCTTCCCCTGGGGCAAGCTCGCCTTCGGCCAGGCGGACGGGGTGTTCCTGCCGCTCGCCGCCCTGGGCGGCACGCCCGTCCTCGGCTTCGCCGTCGTGCTCTGCGGCTTCGGGCTGTACGAGTGCGTGCGCCAGGCGCTGCGCCTGCGCGCCACCGGAGTCGTACGCAAGGGGGCCGCGGCGGCCGCCCTGGCCACCCTGCTCGCCCCGGTCGCCGCCGCCTTCGCCGCGACCCCGCTGGTCAGCGACGCGGCCGAGAACGGCACCGCCACCGTCGCCGTCATCCAGGGCAATGTGCCGCGCCTGGGCCTGGACTTCAACGAGCAGCGCCGCGCGGTGCTCGACTACCACGTGAAGGAGACCCTGCGGCTCGCCGACCGGGTCAAGGCGGGCAAGGCCGCCAAGCCCGACTTCGTGCTCTGGCCGGAGAACTCCTCGGACGTCGACCCGTACACCGACGCCCAGGCGTACACCGACATCGACCGGGCCGCCAAGGCGATCGGCGCGCCCATCTCGGTGGGCGCGGTTGTCGAGCGCCCCGACGGACAGCTCTTCAACGAACAGGTGCTGTGGGACCCGAAGACGGGCCCCGGAGCCACCTACGACAAGCGGCAGATCCAGCCCTTCGGCGAGTACATCCCGCTGCGCGGCTTCATCAAGCAGTTCAGCCCCGGCTACGTCTCCATGGTCCGCCAGGACTTCAGCCGAGGCACCGAGCCCGGCGTGTTCGACATGGCGGGCACCAAGGTCGGCATCGCCACCTGCTACGAGGCGGCGTTCGACTGGGCGGTGCGCGACACCGTCACCCACGGCGCGCAGATCCTCTCCGTACCGAGCAACAACGCGACCTTCGACCGCAGCGAGATGACCTACCAGCAGCTCGCCATGTCGCGCGTGCGCGCGGTCGAGCACAGCCGGACCGTCACCGTCCCGGTCACCAGCGGGGTCAGCGCGGTGATCATGCCCGACGGGGAAGTCGTCCAGAAGACCAGGATGTTCACGCCCGACTCGCTCGTCGCCAAGGTGCCGCTGCGCTCCTCCGAGACCCCGGCGACCCGGCTCGGCACCGCGCCCGAGTGGACCCTGGTGGCGCTCGCGGCCGCGGGCCTGGGCTGGGCGGTGAGCCGTGCCGTACGCGCGCGTCGCGAGCCGGAGACCGACACCGCGAGTCCCGCAAGGGCCGAGGTCTCGTAGGGTCGAAGGTATGGCGACACCTGACTTCATCCGCGAGATCCGGGCCTCGGCCGGCCACCAGCTGCTGTTCCTGCCGGGAGTGAGCGTGGTCGTGTTCGACGACGAGGGCCGGGTGCTGCTCGGCCGGCGCGTGGACTCCGGCGAGTGGTCGATCATCGGCGGGATCCCGGAACCCGGCGAGCAGCCCGCCGAGACCGCCGTGCGCGAGGTGTACGAGGAGACCGCCGTGCGGTGCGTCGTGGAGCGGGTCGTCCTGGTGGACGCGCTGCGCCCGGTCACCTACCCCAACGGCGACCGCTGCCAGTTCATGGACATCTGCCTCAAGTGCCGGGCCGTGGGCGGCGAGGCGCGCGTCAACGACGACGAGTCCCTGGAGGTCGGCTGGTTCCCCGTCGACGCGCTGCCGGCCCTGGACGAGTTCGCGCTCTTCCGGATCAAACAGGCGATGACCGATGAACCGACGTGGTTCGCGCCTATGACCGAGCACTGAAGTGTGGGCCCGGACCACATGGGTGGTGGGCCACCGCACTGCCTAGGGTCGAGAACATGACCACGCCCACCACACCTGGTCCCGTCCCCCCGTCCGTCGAACTCGACCTGGGCGGCCGCACCGCCCTGGTCACCGGGGCCGCCGGCGGCATCGGCCGGGCCTGCGCCCTGCGCCTGGCGGCCGCCGGCGCCAAGGTGCGGGCCGTCGACCGGGACGCCGAAGGCCTCGACGCCCTGGCCGGACAGGGCGCGGGCCTCGCCGGATCCGTAGAGCCGCTGGTCCTGGACCTGACCGACCTCGAAGCCGCCGAGCAGGCCGCCACCGGCACCGACGTCCTGGTGAACAACGCCGGGCTGCAACTCGTGCGCCCCATCGAGCAGTTCCCGCCCGAGGTGTTCCACACCGTCCTCACGGTGATGCTGGAAGCGCCGTTCCGGCTGATCAGAGGGTCGCTGCCGCACATGTACGGGCAGGGCTGGGGCCGCATCGTCAACATCTCCTCGGTGCACGGGCTGCGGGCCTCCGCCTACAAGTCGGCCTACGTCGCGGCCAAGCACGGCCTCGAAGGGCTCTCCAAGACCGCCGCCCTGGAAAGTGCCCCGCACGGCGTCACCTCGAACTGCGTCAGCCCCGGCTATGTCCGCACCCCGCTCGTCGAGCGGCAGATCGCCGACCAGGCGGCCGCCCACGGCATCCCCGAGGAGCGCGTCCTGACCGAGGTGCTCCTCAAGGACTCGGCCCTCAAACGGCTGGTCGAGCCGGACGAGGTCGCCGAGGCCGTCGCCTACCTCTGCGCCCCGCAAGCCTCCTTCATCACCGGCATCTCGCTCGCGCTGGACGGCGGCTGGACCGCGCACTGACGCACCACGACCGCACCTCCGCTCCTTGACCGGCGCCTGCCAACAGTTGTCCACAGGGCTGGCGCGGCCGCCCGTACGGCAGGTATCCCTGTGAACATGTCCCACGATCACCCGCAGTCCACCGAGTTCGCGGAGGCCCCCTACCTGGAGCTTCTGGCGCGCGGCGCGGCGGCCGAGGCGTACGACCGGCCCGCGCTGCTCGCCCGTGCCGACGGCGCCGGACCCGAGGCGCTGGCCGCCCTGGAGTCCGCCCGGCAGCTCGCCCTGCGGGTCCGCGCCGACCTGGAGGGCAGACGGCGCAGGGAGGCCGAGCTGTCCGCGCTCTTCGAGACCGCCCACGACCTCGCGGGGCTGCGCGATCTGGACGCGGTGCTGCGGGCGATCGTGCAGCGCGCGCGTTCCCTCCTCGGCACCGAGGTCGCCTACCTCAGCCTCAACGACCCGGTGGCGGGCGACACTTACATGCGCGTCACCGAAGGGTCGGTGGCGGCGCGCTTCCAGCAGCTGCGGCTCGGCATGGGCGAGGGCCTAGGCGGCCTGGTCGCCCAGACCGCCAGGCCGTACGTGACGTCGAGCTACTTCGACGACGAGCGCTTCCAGCACACCCGGACCATCGACACCGGGGTGCGCGACGAGGGCCTGGTCGCGATCCTCGGCGTACCGCTGATGCTCGGCAGCAGTGTGATCGGCGTGCTGTTCGCCGCCGACCGGCACAGCAGGGTCTTCGCGCGCGAGGAGATCGCCCTGCTCGGCTCCTTCGCCGCGCACGCCGCCGTCGCCATCGACACCGCCAACCTGCTCGCCGAGACCAGGTCGGCGCTGGCCGAGCTGGAGCGGGCCACCGAGATCATCCGGGACCACAGCGCGGTCCTGGAGCGCGCCTCCGAGGTTCACGACCGGCTCAGCGAACTGGTGCTGCGCGGCGGCGGGGTGCACGACGTGGCGAGCGCGGTCTCCGAAGTCCTGGACGGCACGGTCGAGTTCGCCGACGCCGACTCGGCGGCCTTCGCCGCCTTGGAGCTGACCGGCACGGACGGCCACGCGGTCCGTGCCGGACGGGACTGGGTGGCCACGGTGGCGGCGGGCGACGAGGTGCTGGGCGCGTTGGTGCTGCGCGGCCACCCGGCGCTCGACCCGGTGGACCGGCGCACCCTGGAGCGGGCCGCGATGGTCACCTCGCTGCTGCTGCTCGCCCGGCGCTCGGCGGGAGAGGCCGAACAGCGGGTGCGCGGCGAGCTCCTGGACGACCTGCTGGACGCGCCGGGCCGCGACCCCCGGCTGCTGCGCGACCGGGCCGCCCGGCTGCGGGCCGACCTGGACGCGCCGCACGTGGTCCTCGCCGCCCGCACCGAGAGCCCCGAGGACGGCACGGCCGAGCGACAGACCGCCGACCGGCAGCGGATGGGCTCGGCCGCCGCGCACCTGGCGGCGACCCGGCACGGCCTGGCCGCGACCCGTGACGGCGGGACCGTGCTGCTGCTGCCGCTGGGCCCGGCCGACACCCCGGCCGAGGTCGCCCGGCAGCTGGCCAAGCAGCTCGGCGGCGCCCTGCACGAGCGGGTCACGGTGGGCGCGTCGGCCCCTGTCGAAGCCCCGGCGGCCCGGCCCGGCGCGATAGCCGAGGCGTACGCGGAGGCGCGCCGCTGCCTGGAGGCGCTGCGGCTGCTCGGCCGCCCCGGCGAGGGCGCGGCCGCCCAGGACCTCGGCTTCCTCGGGCTGCTCCTGGCCGACACCCGGGACATCGAGGGCTTCGTCGACCGGACGCTCGGCGCGGTCGTGGCGTACGACGAAAGGCGCGGCACCGACCTGGTGCGCACCCTCGACGCGTACTTCGCGAGCGGGATGAGCCCGGCGCGCACCAAGGACGACCTGCACGTCCATGTGAACACGGTGGCCCAGCGGCTGGAGCGGATAGGCAGGCTGCTCGGGCCGGACTGGCAGTGCCCGGCCCGAGCGCTGGAGATCCAGCTTGCGCTGCGGCTCCATCTGATGTCGGCGGCGGTCAGACGCTGACGGAGTCCTGGGAGCGGCTGTCGGCGTCGACCTCCGCCAGGTCGCGGTGGCGGGTCTCCTGGGCGCAGATCAGCGCGATCACCGTGAGGAGCGCGGCCGCGATCACATAGAGGGCGATGGGGGTGGAGCTGTCGTAGTCCTTCAGGAGGGCGGTGGCGATGAGCGGTGCGGGCGCGCCGGCGGCGACCGAGGCGAACTGGGCGCCGATCGACGCTCCCGAGTAGCGCATCCGGGTCGCGAACATCTCGGTGAAGAAGGCGGCCTGGGGTGCGTACATCGCCCCGTGGAAGACCAGCCCGACGGTGACGGCGAGGACGAGGTTCCCGAAGTCGGCCGTGTCGATCAGCGAGAAGAAGGGGAACATCCAGGCGCCGACACCCACCGCACCGATCAGATAGACGGGCCGCCGCCCGACCCGGTCGGAGAGCGCGCCCCAGGCGGGGATCACGGCGAAGTGCACGGCGGAGGCGATCAGTACGGCGTTGAGCGCGGTCTGCTTGGCCATCCCGGCGGAGGTCGTCGCGTACACGAGGATGAACGCGGTGATCACGTAGTAGCTGATGTTCTCCGCCATCCGGGCGCCCATCGCGACCAGCACGTCGCGCCAGTGGTCGCGCAGGACGGCGACGAGCGGCAGCTTCTCCGCGACCCGGTCGGGCTCGGCGGCCTTACGTGCCTCCGCACGCTCCAACGCGGCCTTGAACAGGGGGGATTCATCGACCGACAGCCGTATCCAGAGCCCGACGAGCACCAGCACCCCGGACAGGAGGAACGGCACGCGCCAGCCCCAGGAGAGGAAGGCGTCGTCCGAGAGAAGCGCGGTGAGCGCCGAGAGGACACCGGTGGCGAGCAACTGCCCGGCGGGCGCCCCGGTCTGCGGCCACGACGCCCAGAACCCGCGCCGCCGCGCGTCCCCGTGCTCCGACACCAGCAGGACGGCCCCGCCCCACTCCCCGCCGAGCGCGAACCCCTGCACCAGCCGCAGGGCGGTGAGCAGCACGGGCGCGGCGGAGCCGACCGTGGCGTGCGTCGGCAGCAGCCCGATCGAGAAGGTCGCCCCGCCCATCATGAGCAGACTCAGCACGAGCAGCTTCTTGCGCCCGACCCGGTCCCCGAAGTGCCCGAAGACCAACGCCCCGAGCGGCCGCGCCGCGAACCCGACGGCATACGTCAGAAACGACAGCAACGTGCCGACGAGCGGGTCGGAACCGGGAAAGAACAGCTTGTTGAAGACGAGCGCGGCGGCCGCCCCGTAGAGAAAGAAGTCGTACCACTCGATGGTCGTCCCGATGAGGCTGGCGGCGACGATGCGGGGGAGGCTGGTGGGGGGTGGGGGAGCGGTCGCGGGGGAGGACATCTGCACCACTTCCTGGTGTGCGACGGGGGACGGTTGGGTGTCGCCACACCGTAGGAAGGCGCAGGTCAGGGGCGTATATGGTGGGACGCCATAGTTCGGGGGGTGGGTGTGCGTGGGGGCACCATGAGGGGGCTATCGGTGCTAGTTCTGGGGCCGTTGTGGAGGGGAGAGAGGATCAGGACGTCGACACGTTCGTGGCGCTCGCGGTGTCCGGGGCATTCGGCCGTCGGGCGAGCAGCACGCTGGCGGCGATGATCCACAGCCCCGACACCAGGAAGGCGAAGAAGCCGACCCAGGGGATGAATACCAGCACACCGAGGACGATTCCGGCCCAGCCCAGCCAGCGCGGCAAGGGGGTTCCTGTGTATGCCGTGCACAGGCCGGCGGCGAGCATCATGACGCCGATTCCGCCGACGAAGGGAATGAAGAGGTCGTTGCTGATGGCATTCATGGCCTGGAGGGCCGGACCGCCGACTCTCTGTTCGTCGCTGGCGTCGATCAGCGCGAGTGTCACACCCGACGCGACCCAGAAGCCCCCGGCCGACAATATCCCTCCCGCGAAGGCGATTTGGGGCAGCCAGCCGTGCCGGTCGAGCACGGCGAGGTGGTGCCGCAGGCTACCGGCGAAGAAGACCAGGAAGACCCCCGCCAGGACCAGCAGGTACACGGAGACCGCCTGCTGTGTGTCGTGCTCCTGGAAGAACAGCTTGATCTGCAGCCCGGAATCCCCGACGTCCGGCGTATCGCCGCCCACGCAGAAAGCGACGGCGATCAGAACAACGGCCACCAGGCCGGTCAGCGGTCCGAGGCGCATCGGAATCCTCCGATCCGGGCATTCGGATACCTGTACTCACCGTTACACGCATCGCGGGGGCCAGCAACTCGACCAATGACGCCTCTGTCCGTGGTGGTGCACGATGGTGTGTAATCGTTCGGACGCGGACCCTTTGATCTCCCGTCTACCGGTCCTGCGAAAGCGCATGCAATTCGCTGAACAGACCCCCCGAGTGCAGCAGGTCCTCGTACGTGCCCTGTTCCGTGATGCGGCCCTGTTCCATCACCACGATGCGGTCCGCCATGCGGGTGTTCTCGATGCGGTGGGTGACCACGATCGTGATGCGGTCGTGGGCCATGTTCTTGAGGACCGTGAACATGCGGTGTTCGCCGCGTGCGTCCATCTCCGAGGTCGGTTCGTCCAGGATCAGGACCGGTGGGCGGCGGTAGAGCGCGCGGGAGCAGGCGATGCGCTGCCACTGGCCGCCGGAGAGTTCGCTGCCGCCCCACAGCTCGCGGGCCAGCAAGGTGTCCAGGCCGTGGGGGAGTTCCTCGACCGCCGTGCGCATCCCCACCGCGTCCACCGCGTCCCAGACCGGTGTGTCGTGGTGCGTGCGGGGCTGGCCCAGGGTGACGTTCTCCCGTACGGCCAGCGGCCATTGGCCGAAGAACTGCGGGACCAGGCCGGTGCGGCGCCACACCGTCTCCGGGTCGGCGGCCGCCACGTCGACGCCGTCCCAGGCCACCCGGCCCTTGTCGGGAAGGTAGAGGCCGGTGATCAGACGGGTGAGGGTGGACTTTCCCGAGCCGTTCTCGCCGACCACCGCGACGACCTCGCCCCGGCGCAGGGTGAGCGAGACCCCGTTCACGGCGGGCGCCTCCTTGTTGGGGTACTGGTAGACGACCTCGTCGAGGCGGATCTCCTCCGGTTGCTCGGGGGCGGTCAACGCACCCCGTTTCGGGGCGCGTTCGGCGGCGAAGTCGAGGAAGGTGCGCATGTCCGCCAGGTACAGGCTGGTGTGGAACATCGCCGCCCCGTAGACCACGACCTGCGACAGCGCGCTCAGGGAGCTCTGCACGGCGACCACCGCCGTCGCCGCCACCCCCAGCTCCACCCGGCCGGTGACGGCCAGCCAGGCCAGGGTGGCCCAGGTGGCGAGGAGGAAGGCGCCGCCGAGCGCCGAGGTGGTGAGGGCGATCCGCAGCAGCCGGGGGGCCATCGCGAGGGTGCGGCGGTCGATGCGCTCGGACAGGGAGCGGTACCAGAACATCAGATAGCCGGTCATGCCGTTCGCCCGGACCTCGTCCGCGAGCTTGGGCGTCGTCGCCCACCAGCGCATCATCCCGCGCACATTGCGGTCGCCCACATTGGCGTAGTGCGTCTCGTAGTCCACCCGCGCCGCCATCACCGCGCCCGCGCCCGCGGGCAGCACGGCGAGCACGAGCAGGGCGAGCATCAACGGATGCAGCACCGTGAGGACGCCCGCCGCGGCGGCCATGCGGATCACCGCCGCCATGAACTGCTGGGCGTCGCGCACCATCAAGTTGGTGCGCATCACGCCCATTTCGGCCGCCTCCTGGCGGTCCGCGAAGCCCTCCTCGCCGTACGCGGCCGCCTCCACGCGGCACACCGCCTCGACCATGTCGGCGTCGGCCGCCGTCGTCAGCAGCGGGGTGATCCTGCCCTCCGCGTACGACGCGAGCGCGGACGTCACGCGCGCGACGCCGACCGCGACGGCGATGACCACCAGCGCCGGTAACGCCGCGTCGATCCGGTCCGCCGCCCGGCCCTCGCCCAGGATCGGCGCCATGGCCCGGGAGGTGGCGCCGAGCAGCACGGCCGCCGCGAGCCCGATCACGAGCTGGCAGACCAGCAGCAGGAGGACGGAGCCCCGGTCGATGCGCCACGCCATCCGGCAGGTCTGCCCCAGCACGGACGGCAGCCGCCCGCACATCTGCCGGAACGAGGCCCCGCCGAGCGGGTTCTTCCCGTAGCGCCCCGCGAACGTGATCTCGGCGGGTGGGGGCGGCGGCACCGGGGCCGCCGACGGCGTCGCGTCGCTGCTCACGCCCGCCTCCCGGTGTTCGTACGGTCCCATTCCGTGCGATCGTGCTCGGCCGGACCGAGTTCCGACCGATCGGACTCCGTTTGATCGAACATCAGGTGAACGTCTAAGGCCTGAGTACAGGCATTCACGGCGACTCCTCGGGCAGCGGGTGCGGGACCTGACGTATGCACAACGCTGCTGATCAGCGCGGGGTCACGGCCGAGTCGTCGAGAAAAAGTTCGATTGTCGAGGTGAAACGTTGTAGCGGCTGAATTGGGCGGCCGTGATCCGTCGTTCGAATCAATCGGGAGTAGACCGGGACTCCTCAGTAACCGCCCGGCGCCGACGGCGCGGTGCTCGTCACCGGTGCGTACGGGGTCGACGTCTCCGGCTGCGGCGCCATCGTCGGGGACTCGGACCGCGCGGTCTCGCCGGTCGTGGGCGACGAGCTGTACGGCGTCGAAGTCCCCGGCGGTGTCGTCTTCTTGTCGCCCTCGCCCGTGTCGCCCTTGGGGCGCGAGAACCACTCGTCGTGGTCCGGGTCGAACACGACGAACTTGTCGACCGCACGGGTGGCGGGGGCGACGACGGCCACGTTCGACGGCCGGTACGCGGGCCACGCGTCCCCGGTCGGCTTGGGCGTGCCCTTCTGGGCGACCGCCGGCAGCAGCGGGTTGCCGCAGGCGCAGCGCACCCTCGGCACACCCCGGTCGTCCACGAGCACGGCCGTACCGGCCTGCAGAACCGCCTGGTAGGGGGCCGCCGAACCGTTTCGGTAGCCGTGGTTGGTGACCCTGGTGTCGATGCGCAGCTGTACGGGAGTGAGGGAGCGCAGATACGTGGGCACGGCGTCGGGGGCGATGCCCTCGGCGGACGCGAACGCCTTGTTCTTGGCCGGGTCCGCCGTCAGCGCGTCGATCTGCTTCTCCACGTCGCAGCTCGCCTTGTTGCGCGTACCGCCGTAGAGGCCGGGGGCCGAACCGTCCACGCCGCGCGTCACATTGGCCGAGGCCGGTGCCGACGCGCTGGGCAGGGACGGCGGGGACGGGGGCGGGGAGCTGTAGCGCGCGCTCGACGCGGTGAACGGCTCCGGGCCGTCCTTGCCCGCCGCCTGGAGGAACACCTCGCTGCCCGCGCCCTTCTTGCCGGACGAGCCGTCGGGGCGGGTGAAGACGATGATCAGGGCCACGGCGGCGACGATCGCGCCGGTGGTGAGAGCGATACGGGGGGCCGAGCGCCACCAGGGGCGGTCGGGGCCGTCGTCCTTGCCGGGGGTGCCGCCGTCGCCCGGGCCCTGGGGACCTTCGCCGGAGCCGGAGGGTCCGCCTCCGCCAGCCGAGCCACCCGAGCCGCCTCCGCCCGTACCTCCCGGGCCCGACACCCCACCGCCCCCACCCGTACCGACCGCGATCGTCTCGTCGTGGCCACCCCCGCCGCCCCCGCCGCCCTCACTCCCGTCGCCCCGGCCCGTACCGCCCCGGTCGCCGCCGCTCGGCGGACCCGTCGGCGGGCCGGGCTGGGAGGGGCCCGAGAGGGGGCCGGACGGGGGGCCGGTGGGGCGGCCGCCGGACGGGGGAGGTTCGACGCTCACGAGCTCTTCTTCCCGGCGTTGGGGTCCCGCGGGGGTGCGGGGCACTCGGCCGAGGACCCGCGCCACCGTGGGCCCGCCACGGCACGGAGGCGGCAGCGGCGGCACACGGGCGGGCGGTCCGGCTCGTCCTGCTGCTTCGTACGCGACGAGCTCCGTGCTGCATGCTCCGTGCTTCGTACGCGACGAGTCCGGGTGCGTCCTCGACCTGCCCATTGTGTGCTCCGGTCCCGGCGGGCCCGCAAGCTGACGCGGTCGGCCCCCCATGACGGGCGGTCCGCCCCGGTGCTGCTTAGCGTGACAGCGTGAGCGACGTGAGTCCGGACAAACCGCCCGACGAGTCCACGGGGACGCGACGCGCGCGCCACGGCTGGGCCGAGGCCCTCGTGGCGGTGCTGACGGGGCTGATCGCCATGGCCGTCGTCGCCGCGCTCGGGCTGCTCGCGGCCGGTGCGGCGGACCTGCCCGACAACGCCTTCCCGCAGGTCGTCGCGGCCGTCGTCGTCATGGCGGTCGGCGGCTCCGTCGACATCAAGGGCGACGCCGGTTTCCTCGGCGACACCAAAGCCGATCTGACCGTGCTCCCGCTCTCCGTCACGCTCGTCGGCGCGCTGCTGGTCGCCGCCGGATTCCTGCGGCCGCTGCGGCACCGGGCCGTGGCGAGCGCCCGCGAACTGGCGCTCTGGGCCGCCCGGGTGGCCGTGCTGTGGCTGCTCGCGCTCCTCGGCCTGTCGTTCCTCGCCCGCAAACGTTTCACCGTCGGGCTCGGCAACGGGGCCATCGGCGACATCGGGGATCTGCTGGGCGCCTCGCCCAAGGTCGGGTTCGAGACCGATGTGCCGCTCACCCTGCTCTTCGGGCTGCTCTGGCTCGCGGGGCTGCTCTTCCTCGCCCTGGTGGTCTCCCGCAAGGCCCCGCTGCCCGCCCGGCTGCTGCGCTTCCAGGAGTCGGTACGCCCGGCCGCCTTCGCGATGGTCGTGCTGCTGCTGGCGTACGTGGCGCTCGGCATCGTGGTGGGACTCGCGGTCGCGGTGGTCAAGGGACATACGGCCGAGACCTTCGCGGTGATCCTGCTCGGCCTGCCGAACCTCGTCTGGCTGGCCTTCACGCTCGGGCTCGGCGCCTCCTGGGAGGGCCGGGTGGACGGGCCGTTCGGGCTGCCCATGCCGCACGTACTGGACCAGGTGCTGCGTACGCCCGACCTCGCCACGCTCAATCTGAGCACCCTCGCGGACTACGACGGGCGGGTGTGGTGGCTGCTCGTGGTGGCCGCGGTGCTGGTCCTGGCCGCCGCGTTCCTGATGGCGGCCCGGTCACCCGCTCGCGTACGGGCGTGGCAGCACGCCCTGCACATGGCCCTGGCGCTCGCCCTCACCGTGCTGGCCGTGTCCCTGCTCGCCCGGATCTTCGCGCACTACGGCCTGTCGCTGCTCGGCATCGGAGACCTCGGCGGCGGCCTCTCCGGCCAGGTGTCGCTCAAGCCGCGTCTGTGGACGGGGCTTGGCTTCGCCGTGCTGTGGGGGCTGGTCGCGGGCTTCCTCGGCAGCCTGCTCGCCCGGCGGGTGCGGCGGCGCGGGGAGGTGGCGCCGGAGGGAGACCGGGCGTCCGGCTGACCGCGCCCACGTGCCCTCACCGCAGCCCGGAGACCCTCACCGCACCCCCGGAAACACCGGCCGCGCCCACTCCGGCGGCTCGGGCGGCGGTGCGGGCGGTTCCGGGGTGCCCGCCACCCGCAGGTCCACCCGCGTCGGGGGATGCCCTCCCGGCCCCACGCCCTTCGCCGCCTGGCGCAGTGCGGCCACGAACGCCAGGCACGAGTCGTACCGGTCGTCCGGGAGCTTGGCCAGCGCCTTCGCCATCACACCGTCGACCCCGGCGGCGATGTCGGGGCGCTTCTCGGTCAGTGCCGGCGGCTGGTCGTACTGGTGGGCCCACAGCAGCGCCATGTCGTCGTCGCGCTGGAACGGCGGGGCGCCCGCCATCGTCTCGTAGACCACGCACGCGAGGCTGTAGACGTCGCAGCGGCCGTCCACCGGGCGGCCGGAGATCTGTTCCGGCGCCACGTAGTCGAGCGTGCCGACGAACTGGCCGACCGTGGTGAACCCGGTCAGCGACAGCGACTTCTTCGTCAGCCCGAAGTCGGTGAGGTAGACGTGCTCGGGATGGTCGCTGTCGGTGCCCTGCGCCACCAGGATGTTGCCCGGTTTCACGTCCCGGTGGACGAGGTCGTGCTCGTGGGCGGCGTCCAGCGCGGACGCCACCTGGGCCGCGATCCTGGCCGCCGTGGCGACCGGCAGCGGACCCTCCTGGTCGAGCAGCGCCCGCAGATCGCGCCCGGCGACGTACCGCATGGCGATGTACAGGACGCCGTCGGTCTCCCCGGCCTCGAAGACCGGCACGATGTGCGGGTGGTCGATCGCGGCGGCCACCCGCGACTCGTGCGTGAAGCGCTGGCGGAACGTGTCGTTGCGGGCGAGTTCCGGGGCGAGCAGCTTCAGCGCGACCGTCCGTTCCAGGCGCAGGTCGCGGGCCCGGTACACCACGGCCATCCCGCCGCGCCCGATCTCGCTCTCGATGCGGTACCCGGCGATCCGCCGCCCGACCAGGTCGGAGGGGCGGCCGGCGTACAGGTCGCTCTCCGGGGCCATCAGCCGTCACCGGACCCGTCACCGTTCGGGCCGACCACCCGGGTCTCGTCGGACGGGGCCGCGCCGGGCGGCACCGCGCTCGCCCGCGCCCCGGACGGCGGCCCGGACGCGGCGAACGTGCTCAGCCGCGTCCCGTCGCAGTACACCCACCGCTCGTGCTCCGCGTCGTACAGCCACACCGCCTCGCCGTCGACGACCATTCCGGCCCGCAGCCCCTGGGTGCGCTGGCGGAACGCCTCGCCGTCGAGGCGGCCCGCGGCCAGGTCCTCCGCCGCGCTGCGGTAGCGGCTCAGCATGTCCTGGACCCGGGCGAGGAGCGGGCGCGGGTCGGCGGTACGGGCAAGCGGCGCGCCCGGCACTGGCGGCCCCTGCGGGACGGTCACCAGAAGGCGGCCGTCGACCCACGCCGACCAGGCGTTGGCGCACAGGATCCGGGCCCAGTCGCCGCGCCGGTCGATCAGCTGCACCGGCAGCAGCGCGTCCAGCGGCACCGTGGGGCGCCCGGTGTCCGGGCTCTCCCAGGCGGCGAGTCCGCCGGGCGGGACGACATGGGTGGGACGGAAGTCCACGGGAGCGCTCATCGCGGCCGCCTACTTCCGCATCACGGCGGGTTCGTGCCGCCGCAGCAGCCGGGCCACCAGGTAGCCGAAGAGCACCGACAGGACCACCAGCATGCCCATGTTGAGCAGCCACACGCCCGTCTCGTGCTTGAACAGCGGGTCGCCGGTCAGCTCGCCCGGCACGATCCTGGAGAGCCCGATCGTGCCCGCCATCCCGCCGAGCGCCCACCGGGACGGGACCAGCCAGGCCAGCTGCTCGATTCCCGGCACGCCGTGCAGCTTCAACAGCGCGCCGCAGAACACCACTTGGACGATGGCGAGCAGCACAAGGAGTGGCATCGTCACCTCCTCCTTGCGCACCAGCGCCGAGACGAGCAGGCCGAGCATCATCGCCGTGAACGCGAGCAGCGCCACCGCCACCGTGATCTCCACCAGCGGTGGCATCACCACGCCCTTGCCGCCCGGGGCGCCCAGGTTCACGCCGAGCAGCGCGACCAGCGTCAGGACGACGGCCTGGAGCACGGTGATCGTGCCCAGGACCACCACCTTGGACATCAGATACGCCGATCTGGACAGGCCGACGGCCCGTTCGCGCTGGTAGATCACCCGCTCCTTGACCAGCTCCCGTACGGCGTTGGCCGCGCCCGTGAGCACACCGCCGACGCACAGGATGAGCAGCGCGTTCATCGCCGTCTCCTGGGTCAGCCTGCCGCCCGCCAGCGCCCGCGCCATGGCGCCCATCACGAAGGGCAGCGCGATCATGATGGCGAGGAAGGTCCGGTCGGCGCCGAGCGCGGCCGCGTACCGGCGCACCAGGGTGCCCAGCTGGGCACCCCAGCTCTGCGCCTTGGGCGGGCGGCCCACCACCCGGGCGGCGGCGCCCTGGTGCAGGTGCGGCTGGGCGCTGGAGCTGACCACGTACCGCTGGTGGAAGGGCGAGCGGGCGTACTCGCCCGCCCAGTCCCGCTCGCGGTCCCGCTCGAAGGCCTCGAAGGCCTCCGGCCACTCGCCGAAGCCGAAGAAGCCCAGGGTGTCGCGGGGCGGTCCGTAGTACGCGATGTGGCCGCCGGGGGCCAGGACGAGGATCCGGTCGCAGACGTCGAGGCTGAGGACGCTGTGGGTGACCACGATGACGGTGCGGCCGTCGTCCGCGAGGCCGCGCAGCATGTGCATCACCGAGCGGTCCATGCCCGGGTCGAGCCCGGAGGTGGGCTCGTCGAGGAAGAGCAGCGACGGCTTGGTCAGCAGCTCCAGGGCGACGCTCACGCGTTTGCGCTGGCCGCCGGAGAGGCTGTGGATGGGCTGGCCCGCGCGCTGCTCCAGGCCGAGCTCGCCGATCACCTCGTCGACCCGGGCGCGGCGCTCGGACTTGGCGGTGTCCTGCGGGAAGCGCAGTTCGGCGGCGTAGCCGAGCGCCCGGCGCACGGTGAGCTGGGCGTGCAGGATGTCGTCCTGCGGGACGAGCCCGATGCGCTGGCGCAGCTCCGCGTAGTCCCGGTAGAGGTCGCGGCCGTCGTACAGGACCGTGCCCCGGTCGGCGGGGCGCAGCCCGGTCAGGGCGTTGAGCAGGGTGGACTTCCCGGCGCCGCTCGGGCCCACCACGGCGAGCAGGCACTTCTCGCCGACCGGGAACGACACCTGGTGGAGGAGGGTCTTGCGGCCCCGGTCGACGGCGACGGTGAGGTCCTGGACGTCGAGCGAGACCTCGCCGGTGTCGACGTACTCCTGGAGCTCGTCCCCGACCAGGCAGAACGCCGAGTGGCCGACGCCGACGATGTCGCCGGGGGAGACCCGGGCGCGGGCGACGGGCTGGCCGTTGAGGAAGGTGCCGTTGTGGCTGCCGAGGTCGACGATCTCGTGGCCGCCGTCGGGCAGGGCGCGCAGTTCGGCGTGCCGGCGCGAGACGACCAGATCGTCGACGACCAGGTCGTTGTCGGCGGCGCGGCCGATCCGTACGGTACGGGCGGGCAGCGGCCGCACCGAGGTGGGCTGCCGGAAGGCGCCGGTCGCGGACGGCATCGACACGGCGGACAGCCGCTCCGGTGCGCGGACCGGCGGCGGGGCGCGGTCCACCAGGACGGCGCGGGGGCCGTCGGCGGGGCTGCCGAACCGGATGACGCTGCCGGGGCCCACGCCCCACTCGTGGACGCGGCGGCCGTCGGCGTACGTGCCGTTGGTGCTGCCCTCGTCCTCGACCGTCCAGTGGTCGCCCGCCACGCGCAGCACGGCGTGGTGCCAGGAGACGCGGGCGTCGTCGATGACGATCTCGCTGAGGGGGTCGCGCCCTACGTGGTAGTCCCGGCTCGGACTCATCACCGTGGAGCCGGTATCGGTCTCCAGGACGAGCTCGGGCGCTGTCGGTGCGGCAGACCGCTCTCCCATGGGGTGAATTCTACCGATCGGCACCTGATCGTGCCCTTTGCGCGCGATGCCGGGCGGCTACCGCCAGGGTTTACCCCCCCACCGGAACTGCGGCGCCGGGATGACGGCGGTCTCCGCCACCGGCTGGATGTGCGCGCGAGCGCGCGGACCTAGGTTTCGGGGCGGAAGCAGAGCGCCACCGGCACATCCCGCACCGCACCACCGACGGAGAGGACCCGTGCCCGATGTTGTGGATCCGTACGAGGAGAAGACGCGCGGCGAACCTGCGCGCCCGGGCGGTCTCAATGGCCGCCGTGGCCGCCACCGCCCTCGGCGCGCTCACCCTGGCCCCGCAGCCGGCCGCCGCCGCGCCCAACTACAGCGGCGATCCCGTGCAGTACTGGAACAACGTCCTGAACGGCGCGATCCGCACGGCCGGCGGGGCCCCGGGCCCGCTGTCCCGGGCGGCCGCCATGATGAACACGGCGATCTACGACGCCGAGAGCTCCTACCAGCTCCGCTGGCACACCATGACCTCCGACCCGTACCTGAAGGCGATCAACTACTCGGCGGGCTGGGGGGTCGAGGGGCCGGGCGAGGAGGAGCGGGTGATCGGGCGGACCGCCTACAACATCCTGCTCAAGCTGTTCCCGGACCAGACGACGTACCTGGACAACAAGTTCAAGGAGCGGTTCGGCACCGACCCCACGGGCTTCGACCTCCTCGACCTCACGGTGGTCGGCACCATCGTCAAGAACACGCAGGACAACCGGACCGCCGACGGCTCCGACGACAGGGCCGTCTACACCCCCGACGCCAAGCCCGGCGCCTGGCTGCCGACCAGCTACCCGGACCTGCCGGACCCCGCCTGCTCGCAGGGCAGCCAGGCGGCCGGTCCCAACTGGGGCCTGGTGAAGCCGTGGGCGCTGGACTCCGGCTCCCAGTTCCGCCCGTCGACCCCGGGTACCTACGCGTCGTACGAGAACCTGCTCGCCAGCCCGGCCTACGCCGACCAGGTCGCCAAGGTGCGCTCGCTGGGCGCCGCGGGCTCCACCACGCGGACGACGGACCAGACCGCGGCCGCCTGGTTCTGGGCCAATGACGCCAACGGCACCTACAAGCCGCCGGGTCAGCTGCTCGACATCACCGCGCGCGTGGCGAAGGACCGGGGGCTGACGCCGTACCAGAACGCCCGGCTGTTCGCGCTCGTCTCCGTCGCGATGGCGGACGCGGCGATCGGGGAGTGGGACGTCAAATACCGCACGCCCATCGACCTCTGGCGGCCGGTGTCGGCGATCCGCGAAGGCGGTCTCGACCCCGCCTGGAAGCCGCTGTCGGGCACCACGCCCTGCTTCCCCGCGTGGGCCTCGGGCCACTCCGCGTTCGGCGCCGCGTGGGCGGGGATCATGCGGCAGTACTTCAAGAGCGACAACGTGAGCTTCACGGCGTCCACCGACGATCCGCATTCACCGGTGAGGACGCGCGCGTTCACCAGCTTCAGCCAGGCCGCGCACGAGGACGCGGACAGCAGGATCTGGCTCGGCGTGCACTACCCGTGGGACGCGAGCGACGGGTACGCGCTCGGCGACTCCATCGCCACCTGGGTGTTCACGCACAAGATGAGGGCCGCGGGGTCCTGACCGCCGCGAGCACCCGACAGGGCAGGGCCCGCCCCCGGTGATGCCGGGGGCGGGCCCTGCCCGCGTCCGTGCGTCAGCCGTCGTCCTCGGGCGGCAGGTGAGAGGTCGGGCGGGCCTCCGCCGCCGGGTCCAGGATGCGGTTGAGGAAGTTCCTGGTCCGCTCCTCCCGTGGGGCGCCCACGACCTGCGCCGCCGGGCCCTGCTCGACGATGACGCCGCCGTCCATGAACACCACCCGGTCCGCGACCTCCCGGGCGAAGCTCATCTCGTGGGTGACCACCATCATCGTCATGCCCTCGCCCGCGAGCACCCGCATCACCGCGAGGACGTCCCCGACGAGTTCGGGGTCGAGCGCCGAGGTCGGCTCGTCGAAGAGCATCACCTCGGGACCCATGGCGAGCGCCCGGGCGATGGCGACGCGCTGCTGCTGCCCGCCGGAGAGCTGCGCCGGATACGCGTCGGCCTTCTCGGCGAGCCCGACCCGGTCCAGGTTCTCCCGGGCCACGGCCGCCGCCTTCGCCTTGTCCCGGCGCAGCACCCGGCGCTGCGGCAGGACCAGGTTCTCGGTGACCGTGATGTGCGGGAACAGGTTGAACTGCTGGAAGACCATGCCGATGCGGCGGCGCACCGCGTCGATGTCGACGTCCAGGTCGGTGACCTCGGTGCCGCCGACGAACACCTGGCCCGCGCTCGGCTCCTCCAGCAGGTTCACACAGCGCAGCAGCGTCGACTTGCCCGACCCCGAGGGGCCGATGACGCACACCACCTCGCCGCGGGCGACCTCCAGGTCGATGCCGCGCAGCACCTCGTTGTCCCCGAAGGACTTGCGCAGGCCGCGGATCTCGATCTCGTTCTGTGGCATCGCTTCCTCACCTCGCCCGGTCGGCGCGGGCTTCGAGGCGGCGCACCACGAAGCTCAGGGGCACGGTCACCATCAGGTAGCAGAGCCCGGCGACCAGGATCGGGGTGGAGTTGGCGCTCTGGCTGGCCAGGTCCCTGCCGTACTTGGTCAGCTCCCGCTCCTCCAGGGTGACCCCGAGGAACAGCACGAGCGAGGAGTCCTTGAAGAGCAGCACCAGTTCGTTGGTCAGCGGCGGGATGACGATCCGGAACGCCTGCGGGATGATCACCGACACCATGGCCCGGGCGTGCGAGAACCCCAGCGAGCGGGCCGCCTCCATCTGGCCCTTGGGCACGGCCTGGATGCCCGCCCTGATCGTCTCGGCCATGTAGGCCGCGGCGACCAGACCGAGCCCGAGGGCGACCTTTCCGTACGTACCGCCGGGGATCTCCGTGCCGGGGAAGGCCAGCGGCACCGCCACGCCCACGAAGATGAAGATCAGCAGGGCGGGCAGCCCCCGGAACAGCTCGATGTAGATGCCCGCCACCCAGCGGTAGGGCGCCACGGACGAGAGCCGCATCAGCGCGACCACCAGACCGAGCACCAGGCCGAAGGCGAAGCCGGAGAGCGTGTACACCACGGTGTTGCGCAGGGCGATGGTGATGATGTCCGGGAAGAGCTTGCCGATCAGGTCGGTCTGCGCGAACTGGTTCTGCAGCCGGTCCCAGTCGGCGAGGACCCCGATGGTGACGAGCACCCCGACGAAGACCGCGTACTGGATGCCCTGCGAGACGCGCCTTCGTTGACGCCTCGTCAGGCGCGAGGTCACGACTGTGCCTTGGGCAGTGGTCCGATCCACTGTTCGTAGATCTTCTTGTACGTGCCGTCCGCCTTGGCGTCGGTGATGGCCTTGTCGATGGCGGCGAGCAGCTTGGTGTTGCCCTTCTTGACCGAGAAGCCGTACTGCTCGCCGGTCGAGATGTTCTCCACCAGGGCGAACTGGTCGGCGTTGGCCTTGTCCTTGAGCCAGCCCTGGACCACCGGGTAGTCGATCACCACGGCGTCGACCTGGCCGGTGCGCAGACCGTTGATCACCGCGTCGGAGCTCTCGAAGGCGACCGGGTTGAAGCCCTTGCCCGTGGCGTAGCTCTCGCCGGTGGTCTCGGCCTGGGCGCCGAGCTTCTTGCCCTTGGCCTTGAGGTCGGCCAGCGAGGTGACCCCGCTCTTCTTGGTGGCGAGGAGCGCCTGGGTGGCGTCGAAGTAGGGGACGGAGAAGTCGACGTTCTTCTTGCGCTCGTCGGTGATGGTCATGCCGGCGGCGGCGAGGTCGCACTCGCCGGAGTTGAGGAAGGCGCCGGTCTTGAAGTTCTCGAACGGAGTGTCGAGGATTTTCTGTTCGACCTTGAGGTTCTTGGCGACGAGATCGATCAGGGACACGTCGAAGCCCACGACCTTGCCGTTCTGCTCCGACTGGAACGGCGGATACGGCAGGTGGGTGCAGGTGGTGAGCTTGCCCTTCTTGACCACCGGCACCCCGCCGGCGGCCTCCCCGGCGCCGTCACCGCCCGACGAGCAGCCGGTGGCGACGAGCAGCAGCCCTGCCGCAGCGGCTGCGGCGGTGGTCAGATTGCGGATACGGTGAGCCGTCCTGGTCACGGTTGACCTCCATCGATACGGGGGTGGCTGAGGAGCGGAACCGTTCAGCCATGATCGTATGAGACTGGGGGTGACTTCGCCCCCGAACGCGTCAGGCGCGCCGATGACGTCATCCGGACACCCGCCCGCCCGGGGCACCGGGCGACGGGGTTCCGGGACGCGGGTCAACTTGGCCATCTAGGCTGATCATTGACAGTTCCACCAGGCCCCAGGAGACGAAGCCCGTGACCGAGAACCCGGCCCACCTCGACGCTCCCGAGCACGTTCGGAGCAGAATCAACACCTCGCAGCCGCACACGGCCCGGATCTGGAACTACTGGCTCGGCGGCAAGGACAACTACGAGGTCGACCGCGCGGTCGGCGACCAGATCCGCCAGCTCCACCCCGGCATCGGCGACTACGCGCGCGCGGACCGCCTCTTCCTCGGCCGCGCCGTGCGCCACCTGGTGGCCGACCGGGGCATCCGGCAGTTCCTCGACATCGGCACCGGCCTGCCCACCGCCGACAACACCCACGAGGTGGCGCAGCGCATCGCGCCCGAGTCCCGCATCGTGTACGTCGACAACGACCCGCTGGTGCTCGCCCACGCCCGCGCGCTGCTGACCAGCACGCCCGAGGGGCGGACCGACTACCTCGACGCGGACCTGCGCGACGTGGACTCGATCCTGGAACACGCCTCGAAGACGCTGGACTTGACCCAGCCGGTCGCGCTGATGCTGCTCGGCGTGGTCATCTTCATCGAGGACGACGCCCAGGCGTACGGCCTGGTGCGCGAGCTGATGGACAGGCTGGCCCCGGGCAGCTACCTGGTCCTGTCGCACACGGTGACCCACCCCGAGATGCCGGACGTCGACCAGGCGGTGGCGTTCTGGAACGAGCACGGCACCCCCAAGCTCACCCAGCGCACCCCCGAGCAGACCGCCCGCTTCTTCGACGGCCTGGAGGTCCTGGAGCCCGGCGTGGTGTCCTGCTCGCGCTGGCGGCCCGAGGACGCGACGGGCGGCGAGCCGGCCGAGGTGGCCATGTTCGGTGGCGTCGGCCGCAAGGGCTGACCTGCGCGGCAGCCCTCTCCTGGGACGAAAATGGACCCGCCTTTGCCATTGCGGGGACCTCCCGCCAGGATGTCCCCGCAATGCGCCCTTCGTCATGGAGTGGGGCTTCACCGCACCTTGAAACAAGGTTGACCAACTCACGGACGGCGACACAGGGTTACGGACGTAGGTTCGGCCGCATGGCCCCCAACCCCTCCTCGCTCCCGGTCCTGCCGTACCGCAAACCCACCCGCGGCCGGGACTACTGGGTCCTCGACGACGTCCTGCCCAACGTCGACGAGGTCCGCGCGCGCTGCCTCGCCAAGGACGACTGGGTCGAGGGATACCCGCGCACCACCGAGACCTGGCCGGGGCTGCGCACCATGCCGGGCCTGGAGCCCGCCGAACTCGCCCGGGTGGAGCGGCTGGTCAAGAAGGCGACCGGGGCGCGCGAGCTGTGGCTGCAGAAGGCGCCCGGCGGCGCCACGCTCAACCACAACTGCGTCCAGGTCGTCGGCAGGGACGAGAGCGAGCCGCGCCCGCACACCGACTCGCGCGCGCTGTGCCGGTACGCGGCCGTGCTCTACCTCAACCCGGGCGTGCCCAAGGACTGCGGCACCAGCTTCTACCGGCAGAGCCTGCCCGGCGGTGTGCTCGGCGGCAATCTGGTCGCGGCCCCGCACACCAACCTCGTCGAGGCGCTCGGCACCCGGTTCGTGCCGGCGGACTCCTTCACCGAGGACGTCCGCGTCCCGCACCGCTACAACCGGCTGCTCCTCTACAACGCCAATATGATCCACACCGCCACCGGCTACTGGGGCAGCACCCTTGAGGACAGCCGGATGACGGCCGTCTTCTTCTGGATGGCGTGACTACCCGGCCGGGATCGGCAGGGTGGCGACGACGACCGTGGCGTACCGCTCCTCGCAGGTCGCCACCCGCGGAACGAGGCCGCCCCCGGTGACGGCGGCGAGGGCCAGAGGCACTTGGTGCTCGCTCGTCTCGAAGAGCAGATGGCCGCCGGGCGCCAGCCAGTGGGCCGCCTCGGCGGTCACCCGGCGCAGCACGTCGAGCCCGTCGGCGCCGCCGTCGAGCGCCACCCGAGCCTCGTGGACGCGCGCCTCCGAGGGGAGCAGTGCGATCTCCTCGCTGGGTACGTACGGCACATTGGCGAGCAGGACGTCGACACGGCCCCGCAGCCCGGCGGGCAGCGCGGCGAACAGATCGCCCTGGTAGGCCACGCCCCCGGCGGCGGCGACATTGCGCCGGGCGCACTCCACGGCGGCCGGGTCGATGTCGGCCGCGTGCAGCTCCGCCCCGCCGAGCCCCGCCACCAGCGCCGCGCCTAGCGCGCCCGAGCCGCAGCACAGGTCCACCACGACCGCGCCCGCCGAGGCGAGCGGAACGGCCTGCTCCACCAGGAACTCCGTACGGCGCCGGGGCACGAACACACCCGGGTCCACCGCGACCCGTACACCCGCGAACTCGGCCCAGCCCAGGACGTGTTCGAGCGGCAGGCCCTCGGCGCGCCGCTCCACCATGGCGTCCAGCTCGGCCGGGGTGCGGGCGGTGGCGACCAGCAACTCGGCCTCGTCCTCGGCGAAGACGCATCCGGCCGCGCGGAGGCGGGCGACGACGGTGGCGGGGGGAGGGGTGGTAATGAGTCTCACCTGCGGTTTTCATGGCCGGATCGGTTCTGGGCGCGGCCACCCTACCCTCGGCCCGGTCAGGCCGCCGAGTGATTAAAAGCGTGCATAGAATGACGCAATGATCTTTATCGTCGTCAAGTTCCCCGTGAAGCCCGAATACGTCGAGGAGTGGCCCCAGCACGTCGCGGACTTCACCGCCGCGACCCGGGCCGAGCCGGGCAACCTCTGGTACGAGTGGTCCCGCAGCCTGGAGGACCCGGACACCTATGTGCTGGTCGAGGCCTTCCAGGACGGCACCGGCGAGGCGCACGTGAACTCCGACCACTTCCGGGCCGCCATGGAGACGATGCGCCCGCTCCTGCGCCGCACCCCCGACATCGTGAGCACGACGATCGAGGGTGCGACGGGGTGGAGCGCGATGGGCGAGCTGCAGATCGACTAGCCCTTCGCGGTGCGGTGACGCCACTTCGCGGTGGCGTCACCTCAGGGTGGCGTCACTTCACGTTGACGGTCACCGTCGGGGAGACGGTCTTGCCGTCCATCACCCGCAGCTCCTCCTTGCCCTTGGTGTTCACCTTGTAGTCCAGGGAGTAGCTGCTGCCCTGCTTGATGGTGGTGTCGGCGTGCAGGGTCGTCCACTTGCTCCCCTTCTTGTGCTGAAGCACGACCTTGCTGCCGATGGCCAGGCCCTTGGACCGGCCGGTGAAGGTGACCTTGTCGCCCACCTTCGCCTCGGTGACGCTGGCCTTGATGGTCAGCGAACCCGGCGCCGCCGACGCGTACTTGCTGCCGCTCGGCGACGGTTTGGGGGTGGGGCTCGCGGCCGACGCGACGGCGGCGGACCCACCGGCGAGCAGGGCTATGGACAGGGCACCCGCCGCGGCCATCCGGGCGCAGCGGCGTGTCAGAGTGGAATTCACGATGGCTCTCTCCCGTCTCGGCGGCTCCCCATCCGCTCGATTGGTACCTTTTCCGAGGCTATAGGCTAAGGTCGATGTCCGCTTCCCAGGGCCCTACGCTGCGTGAACTCGCCGTCCAGGCGCTGTCGTCGGTCGAGCACGGCTACGACCTGCTGGCGCCCAAGTTCGACCACACTCCGTACCGGACGCCCCCGCAGGTCCTCGACGCCGTCACGCGCACCCTCCGTGAGCTCGGCTCCTTCGGGCGCGGGCTCGACCTGTGCTGCGGCACCGGCGCGGGCATCCCCGTGCTGCGCGCGGTGTGCCGGGACCGGGTCGCCGGGGTCGACTTCAGCGCCGGGATGCTGGCGGTCGGGCGGGCCCGTACGGACGAGGCCGTCGACTGGATCCGGGCGGACGTCCGCGCCCTGCCGTTCGCACCGGCCGCCTTCGACCTGGTCGTGAGCTTCGGCGCGTTCGGCCACTTCCTGCCCGGTGAGCGGCCCGGGCTGTTCGCGCAGGTCCGCTCGGTGCTCGGGCCCGGCGGCCGCTTCGCGTTCCCGGCCGCGGCGCCCGCCCGCCCCGGCTCCCTCGGCTACTGGACGCTGCTCGGCTTCGACACCGCGATGCGGGTGCGCAACGCGGTGTGGCGGCCCCGATTCGTCATGTACTACCGGGACTTCAGGCTGGCGGAGGCGACGCGGGAGCTCGCCGACGCCGGGTTCAAGGTCGACCTGTACGCCCTGGACGAGCTCGGCCGGCGGCCCGATGGCAGCCCCCGCTGCCGTCTGGTCGTCGCCACCGCCGTGTGACGTCGGCCCGCCCGAGCTGCGGCGATGACGGCCGGTGACCGGCCGTGTGGCGACGGGTGAGCAACGGTCGTAGCGTGACGGAGGTGCTTTCCACCGGCCCACCGCCGTTCCGTGCGGCGGGCCGGTGCTCGACAGACTCGGGGTCACGAGGTGAAACACCGTGCCCTCCGTGCACTTTCCCCTGATGCTCGCGCTCGCCGTGGGCGCGTTCTTCCTCTGCCGCAAGGGCGGCACCAAGATCTCGCACGCCGTGATCTGCGCGGCCTTCGGCTTCTACTTCGCGGACACGGCCGCCGCCCCCTCACTGCACAGCGCGGTCAACTCGGTGATGGGCATGCTCAGTCAGCTCGGCTGAGCTCACGCGTCCGCCACCCAGCTGCCGTGGAAGCCGAGCGGAACCCGGCCCGGCAGATGGATCCGGGCCACCGGACGTCCGGTGAAGTCCTGCGCCGCCAGGATCAGCAGATCGGCGGCGCCCCGCTCCGGGTTGTGGACGTACGCCAGGGTGTAGCCGTCGTCCTCCGCCGCCCCCGGGGCCGGGTCCGGCCCGTGCGCGGGCACGAACACCGCCTCGCCGACGGCGGCGCCGCGCGGCAGGCGGTGCAGCTGCGAGGTGCCGCGCAGGAAGTCGTGCTTGATCAGGGCGTTGCCGAAGGAGCGGTCCGGCGGCACGCCGTCGGCCGTCAGATACGCGGTGGACATCTCGGCGGCGGCCGCCGTGTACCCGTACCGGTGGCGCCGGGACACCAGCGCCTCGTTGACGCGCGGGAACTCCTGCGGCCGGTCGTCGAGGCGCCGGGTGCGGACCCTGCCGTGCGCCAGGTCGACGGTCCAGCGGTCCAGTGAGGCGGTGCCGAGCGCGGTGGGCCCGTCGGAGCCCTTCCCCGCGACGAAGAACGGCGCCGGGAACGTGGTGACGTCGACGACCACCGAGTCCCCGTCGTCGTAGGCGTTCATGGTGTGCGAGTAGAACACCGGGTCCATCTCGAACCACCGCACGCTGCCGCCCGCGCGCGGCAGCACGCCCACCCGCGCCGGATGCCGGTCGTTCCACACGTACGGCACGACCGCGCCCGCCTCGGCCGCCGCCGCGTCGAAGGTGACGGGCAGGTCGAAGAGGACCACGTACCGCTCGGTGAGCGCGAAGTCGTGCATCATCGGGCTGTCGGCGACGGGGATCCGCGTGGTGCGGGCGACCCGCCCGGTCCGGTCGACCACGAGGTGGCGGACGTGGTCCCAGGTCGGATAGTAGGCGACGGCGTGCAGCTCGTCGGCGCGGGCGTCGTACTTGGTGTGCGCGGTGAACGCGCCGCTCAGGGTGGAGCGGAAGTCGTACGGGCGCAGGGTGCCCAGCTCCCCGTCGAGTTCGTACGGCAGCGGTCCGCTCTCCTGCAGGGCGAGGACGCGGCCCTTGTACGGGATGACGTGGGTGTTGCAGGCGAAGTCGTCCTCGGGGACGGGCCCGTGGTGCGGTTCGCCGAGCTTGCGGCTGACGGCGGCCGAGCGCACCCACCGGTTGCGATACCACTCGGCCCGCCCGTTCCTCAGCCGCACCCCGTGGACCATGCCGTCGCCGAGCATCCAGTGGTGTGCCCGGGGGTCCTCCAGGCCGAGCGCATTGGGGCCGGTGCGCAGATAGCGCCCGTTGAGCGAGCGCGGGATGCGGCCGGTGACGGGGAGGTCGAAGGCGGTGAGCTCCTCGGTGACGGGGGTGAAGGCCCCGTGCAGGAACGGCTGGCTCGTGGCGGACGGCGCCGGTGTGTGCGGCTTCGGTGCGGGCGGTGTGCCGTGTCCGGCGGCGGTCGCCACCGCCCCGCCGTGTGCCGCGAGAAATCCCCCTGCCGCCGCGCCCGCCGCGCCGCGCAGCACGTTCCGCCGAGTGTGATCGTTCATGTCCGAGCCCCCTGCTCCCACGTTCGTACGACCTGTCGCCGACGATCGTCCGCCCCGGCAGGGGTCCAGGTCAGGAGGCCTGGGCCCCGGACCGGGGTGGTGCCAGGCCCCCTTTTCCGCCGGGCCCGGCGGTCTGCGGTGAAACCCCATTCGGGGTATTCGCACGAAATCCCAAGGAAGGTGTTGAATATGCGACTAGTGAGATGATGTGATGCGGGTCACAGATCGGGAGTGGCAGCAAGGAGCGAGTCGATGTCCACCACCGTCGAACAATCCGTCCTGGCCCGCCTCGTCACCGACGCACCCCACGGCGTCCCCGTCCCCGTCACGCTCAGCTACGACGGATCCGACCCCCTGGCCGTCCGCATGATCTTCCCGCCCGAGGTCTCCCTCCACGACGGGGGCGTGACCTGGGTCTTCGCCCGCAACCTCATCGACCGGGGACTGCGCGCCCCGGCCGGCACCGGCGATGTGCACGTATGGCCGCTCGGGCGGGCCCAGACCATGGTGGAGCTGCGCTCCCCGGATGGCCTGGCGCTCCTCGAATTCGGCACGGCGGCCCTGCGCCGCTTCCTCTTCCTCACCTACGCGGCCGTCTCCGCCGAGGTCGAGAACCAGGACCTCGACATGGACAGCGCCCTGGCCGAGCTGCTGGGGGAGACCCGGTGAGCACCCGGCCGGTCAGCCCGCGTACGGATCCGGCACCCGCCCCGGCGCGGCCAGGAAGGCGAAGTCGCAGCCGGTGTCGGCCTGAGTGATCTGCTCGCTGTAGAGGGCGCCGTACCCCCGCTCGTAGCGGGGCGGGGGCGGCGTCCAGGCGGCGCGGCGCCCGGCCAGCTCCTCGTCGGACACCTCCAGGCGGAGGCCGCGTGCCGCGACGTCCAGGGTGATGAGGTCGCCCGTGCGCACCAGCGCGAGCGGCCCGCCCACATGTGACTCGGGGGCGATGTGCAGCACGCACGCCCCGTAACTCGTCCCGCTCATCCGGGCGTCGGAGATCCGGACCATGTCGCGCACGCCCCGGCGCAGCAGAGAGTCCGGGATCGGCAGCATCCCGTACTCCGGCATGCCGGGGCCGCCGCGCGGGCCCGAGCCGCGCAGCACCAGGACGTGGTCGGGGGTGAGCGCGAGCGCCGGGTCGTCGATCGTGCGCTGCATCGTGCGGTAGTCGTCGAATACCACGGCCGGGCCGGTGTGCCGCAGCAGCCGGGGCTCCGCCGCGATGTGCTTGATCACCGCGCCGTCCGGGCACAGGTTCCCGCGCAGCACCGCCAGACCGCCCTCGGTCGCCAGCGCCTTCTTGCGCGGCCGGATCACGTCGTCGTCGTGGACCCGGGCCCCGGCCAGCTGCTCGCGCAGGGTGGTGTGGCTGACGGTGGGGCGGTCGAGGTGGAGCAGGTCGGTGAGGCGGGAGAGCAGCCCCGGCAGACCGCCCGCGAAGTGGAAGTCCTCCATGAGGTGGCGCCCGCCGGGCCGTACGTTCGCCAGCACCGGGACCGTGCGCGCGATCCGGTCGAAGTCGTCGAGGGTAAGCCGCACCCCGGAGCGCCCGGCCATCGCGATGAGGTGGATCACGGCGTTGGTGGAGCCGCCGAGCGCGAGGACCGTGGTGACGGCGTCCTCGTACGCCTCGCGGGTCAGGATCGTCGACAGCTTCACGTCCTCGCGGACGAGGTCGACGATCCGCAGTCCGGAGGCGGCGGCCATCCGGTCGTGCCCGGAGTCGACCGCCGGGATCGAGGAGGCGCCCGGGACGGTGACGCCCAGCGCCTCGGCCGCCGCCGTCAGCGTGGAGGCCGTGCCCATGGTCATGCAGTGGCCGGGGGAGCGGGCCAGGCCGCTCTCCAGCTCGGCCAGTTCGCAGTCGCCGAGCAGCCCGGCGCGCTTGTCGTCCCAGTACTTCCACATGTCCGTGCCGGAGCCCAGGACCTGGTCGCGCCAGTGGCCCGGCAGCATCGGCCCGGCCGGTACGAACACGGCCGGCAGGTCGGCGCTGGCCGCGCCCATCAGGAGCGCGGGCGTCGACTTGTCGCAGCCGCCCATCAGCACCGCGCCGTCCACGGGATACGAGCGCAGCAGCTCCTCCGTCTCCATGGCGAGGAGGTTGCGGTAGAGCATCGGCGTCGGCTTCTGGAAGGTCTCCGAGAGGGTGGCCACCGGGAACTCCAGCGGGAAGCCGCCCGCCTGCCACACCCCGCGCTTGACGGCCTGGGCGCGCTCGCGCAGATGGACGTGGCAGGGGTTGATGTCCGACCAGGTGTTGAGGATCGCGATCACCGGCTTGCCCAGGTGCTCCTCGGGCAGATAGCCGAGCTGGCGGGTGCGGGCGCGGTGGCTGAAGGAGCGCAGGCCGTCGGTGCCGTACCACTGGTGGCTGCGCAGCCGCTCGGGGTCGAACGTCACCGCTCCCACCCGGCCACCAGGGCGGCCACCTCGGCGCGCCGCTCCTCGGGCAGGGTCCGGCTCGGCGGGCGGACGTCGCGTCGGCACAGTCCGAGGCAGGCGAGCGCCTCCTTCACGACCGAGACGTTGTCGGCGGAGCGGGCGGCCGCGCGCAGCTCCTCGAACCCGCGGATCCGCTCCCAGGTCTTCAGGGCGGCGGGGAAGTCCCCGGCGCGCAGGGCGTCGAGCATCCCCAGCGACATCCGGGGGGCCACGTTCACCAGGCCGGAGGTGAAGCCTGTGGCGCCCATGGCGAAGTACGAGGGCGCGTACAGCTCGGCGAGGCCCGCCACCCACACGAAGCGGTCCAGACCCGCGTCCCGCGCGACCGCGGCGAACCGCGCCGCGTCCGGCACCGCGTACTTCACCCCCACCACATTGGGGCACAACTCACCGAGTTCCGCCAGGAGTTCACCGTCGAGCAGCGGATCGCGGACGTACGGCACGACCCCGAGCTCCGGCACCGCCTCCGCGATCGCCCGGTGGTAGTCGAGCCAGCCGCCGGGCGAGACGTACGGGTGGACCGGCTGATGCACCATCACCAGCTGCGCGCCCGCCTCCCGGGCGTGCCGCGCTGCGGCCACGGCGGTGGGGACGTCCAGGCCCACCCCGGCCAGGACCGCGGCCCGGCCCGCCGCCTCCCGGATGGTCAGCTCCGTCACGGCGCGGCGCTCGTCGGGGGAGAGGGCGTAGAACTCGCCGGTGTTCCCGTTGGGGGTGAGGGTGCGCACACCGGCTTCGAGGAGCCGGTGGATCAGGGTGCGATGGGCGGCCGTGTCGAGGGCGCCGTCAGCGGTGAACGGGGTGACGGGGATCGCCACGACATCGGCGAGTGCGCTCCGAGCGACGGTGAGGTCCGGGAACTCGCGTGCGGCCATACTCCGTTGTCTCCTTCGGGGAACGCGCGGCGGACGAAGGACTCGATGTGCGCGCGCAGGGCGTCGGCCGCCCCCTCCGCCTCCCCGGCCTGTGCCAGCCGCAGGATCGCGCGGTGCTCGCGGGCCTCCCGCTGCCAGGACGGCTCGGTGGCCCAGACGGCCGTCGCCACCAGGGCGGCCTGGTCGCGGATGTCGTCCAGCGTCCGGGTGAGCAGGGGGTTGCCGCAGGGCAGATACAGGGCGCGGTGGAACTGCCGATTGGCCAGGGCCCGTTCGGCCGCGTCGGTCGCGCGGTCGGCCCGGTCGAGGGCGGCCCCGGCCGCGTCCAGCGGTGCCAGGCGCAGCACGGTGCGGCGCAGCGCCTCGGGTTCGAGCAGCAGGCGCACGTCGTAGACCTGGCGGGCCATGTCCGCGTCGACGGCCCGCACGGCGACGCCCTTGTACTGGTTCATGACCACGAGCCCGGTCCCCGCCAGCGTCTTGAGCGCTTCCCGCACCGGGGTCTTGGACACGCCGAACTGCGCCGCCAGCTCGGTCTCGACGAGCGCCTGCCCCGGGGCGAGCCTGCCGGTGAGGATGGCCTGCTTGACCGCGTCGAGCACGTACTCGGTACGGGAGGGGATCGGGGCCGGGGTGAAGGCCATGGCGGGCCCACCTCTCACATATCGCGTCTCATATATGACGTACGACGGGCAACGCCTCGAAAGTAAGGGGGTGTTGGCGGCGCGTCAATCGCCGGAACGCGTCATCCCGGCACCGGCGCCGCAGTTGGCCGGATCCAGCCACACTCGAACAAGACTCGCGTCCCGGCCGATAGGTTTTACGATCATGAGCGAGAAGACCATCATCACCCTGCCCGCCGACGAGACCTTCGCGGTCGCCGCGAGCGCCGAGAGCGTCGAACGGGCCGCCGAGGCCCTGCGCGGCAACGGCTTTGCCGTGCACATAGTGGACACCGCCGCCGACGCCCGCGAGCTCGTCGTCGAGTCCCTGCCGACCGACAAGGCGATCCTCGCCTCGACCAGCGAGACCCTGCGCCTCTCCGGGATCCAGGAGGACATCGACGCCTCCGGCCGGTTCAAGAGCATCCGCGCCGAGCAGGCCGACTGGGACCCGCGCGCCCGCGGCGACGACATGCGCGTCACGCGCTCCGCGCCCGACGTCGTCGTCGGCAGCGTGCACGCCGTGACCGAGGACGGCCGCCTCGTCACCGCCTCCGCCAGCGGCAGCCAGCTCGCCTCGTACGTGTACGGCGCGAGCCGGACGGTCTGGGTGGTCGGCGCCCAGAAGGTCGTCGCCGACCTGGACACCGCGCTGCGCCGCATCGAGACGTACACGTTGCCCAAGGAGGACGTCCGCGCCCAGCACGCGTACGGCAAGCGCAGTGTCGTCGCCAAGATCCTGATCAACAACCGTGAGGTCGTTCCGCAGCGCAGCACCGTCGTGCTCGTCCGCGAGGCGATCGGCTTCTGAGACCCCGTCCCTCCGATTTCCAGGAGCCGCCGCACCGTTCGGTGCGGCGGCTCCTGCCGTTCGGGGCCCGTGCGGGGCACGTCCGGGCCCGAGGTGTCGTTGAAGGTAACACTTCTGCAATCTCTTGCGAAAGGCTTTGCGGCCAGGAATCGGTGAGATTTCCGTGGCGTGGCGGCGGTGTGTCCAAAGGGTTGACCAGGCCGTCCGGGCCGCCTACGGTCTCGACCGCAACAACTTTCCGGTCTTTTCAGCAAGAACATTCAGACACCTCCGGGGCGGCCGGGCCGCGCCGCCCCGGGGTCCGCTCCGTCCCCCCGCATCCCCGCACGGAGGTCCCCCATGGACGGTCGTACCGCCAGCACCCCCCACCGCCGCCGTACGCGCGGACCACTGGCCGCCGCCGTCGCGCTCGTCGCGGGGGCCGCGAGCGGCGTCGTCCTCGGCGCCCCGCAGGCGCAGGCCGCCGCGCCCGGGCCCAAGGACGTGACCGCCGTCCTCTTCGAGTGGAACTTCGCCTCGGTCGCCAAGGCCTGCACCGACGAACTCGGCCCCGACGGCTATGGGTACGTCCAGGTCTCCCCGCCCCAGGAACGTATACAGGGCGCCGCCTGGTGGACCGCGTACCAGCCCGTCAGCTACAAGATCGGCAGCCGGCTGGGCGACCGCGCCGCCTTCCGCTCCATGGTGGACACCTGTCACGCGGCGGGCGTCAAGGTCGTCGCCGACTCGGTGATCAACCACATGTCGAGCGGCTCCGGCACCGGCACCGCCGGGTCGGCGTACACCAAGTACACCTACCCCGGCACGTACTCGGCGGCCGACCTGGACGACTGCAAGGCCGAGATCACCAACTACCAGGACCGCTGGAACGTCCAGCACTGTGAGCTGGTGGGCCTGGCCGACCTCGACACCGGCGAGGAGTACGTCCGCACCACCATCGCCGGATACCTCAACGACCTGCTCTCGCTGGGCGTCGACGGCTTCCGCGTCGACGCGGCCAAGCACATACCCGAGGACGACCTCGCCGCCATCAAGTCCCGCCTCAGCAACCCGGGCGTCTACTGGAAGCAGGAGACGATCTACGGCGCGGGCGAGGCCGTACAGCCCACCGAGTACCTCAACACCGGCGACGCCCAGGAGTTCCGCTACTCCTGGGACCTGAAGCGGGTGTTCAACAACGAAAAGCTCGCGTATCTGAAGAACTTCGGCGAGGGCTGGGGCTATCTGACCGCGGGCAAGGCCTCGGTCTTCGTCGACAACCACGACACCGAGCGCGGCGGCCAGACGCTCACCTACAACGACGGCGCCCGCTACACCCTGGCCCACGTCTTCATGCTGGCCTGGCCCTACGGCTCCCCGGACGTCCACTCCGGCTATGTGTTCAGCGACAAGGACGCGGGCCCGCCCAACAACGGCCAGGTGAACGCCTGTTACAGCGACAGGTGGAAGTGCCAGCACGCCTGGCCCGAGGTCCGTTCCATGGTCAGGTTCCGCAATGCGGTGGGCAGCGCGGCGGTCACCGACTGGTGGGACAACGGCGGCAACGCGATCGCCTTCGGCCGGGGTGCCAAGGCGTACGTCGCCATCAACCACGAGGGCTCCTCGCTCACCCGCACCTTCCAGACGTCGCTGCCCGCGGGCGGCTACTGCGACGTGCAGAGCGGCAGGAGCGTCACGGTCGACGGCGGCGGGCGGTTCACCGCGACCCTCGCCCCGGACACCGCGCTCGCCCTGCACGTCGACGCCAGGACGTGCGGCGGCAAGTGACGTGAACGCCCCCTGGCGCCACTGACCGGCCGGCCCGACGATCCCCCCGTGCCCCGCGCCCGTACCCCGTAGTCACCCTGGAGAAGGAGTACGTCCCGTGATCGGCTCTCCGCGCCGAACCGCCGTCACCGCCGCCGTGGCCCTCGCGCTGCTGGCGTCGGCCGCGCCCGCGGCGCATCCGGCGCCCGCCGGGCCCCCGGCCCCGCCGTCCGACGCCCGGCTCGCCGCCGAGCCCGCCCGGCACGAACTCACCCGGGAGCAGCCCTACTTCGTGCTCCCGGACCGGTTCGCCGACGGCGACAGCGCCAACAACAGGGGCGGTCTGACCGGCGGCCGCTCGGTGACGGGGTACGACCCGACCGACAAGGGCTTCTACCAGGGCGGCGACCTCAAGGGCCTGACGCGGAAGCTGGACTACATCAAGGGGCTCGGCAGCACCGCGATCTGGCTGGCGCCGATCTTCAAGAACAAGCCGGTCCAGGGCACCGGCACCGACCAGAGCGCCGGGTACCACGGCTACTGGATCACCGACTTCACCCAGGTCGACCCGCACTTCGGCACCAACGCCGACCTGGCGCGGCTGATCGAGGCGGCCCACGCCAAGGGCATGAAGGTCTTCTTCGACGTCATCACCAACCACACCGCCGACGTCATAGGCCACCGGGAGAAGAGCACCCAGTACCTCTCCAAGGGCGCGTTCCCGTATCTGACCAAGGACGGCGTGCCGTTCGACGACAGCGCCTACGCGGCCGGCGGCAAGGGCTTCCCGGCCGTCGGCCCCGGCTCCTTCCCCTACACCCCGACCGTGCCCGCCGCGGAGAAGGACGCCAAGGTCCCGGCGTGGCTCAACGACCCGGCGCTCTACCACAACCGGGGCGACTCGACCTTCGCCGGGGAGAGCGCGGAGTACGGCGACTTCTCGGGGCTCGACGACCTGTGGACCGAGCGGCCCGAGGTCGTGCGGGGCATGGAGAAGATCTACGAGAAGTGGGTGAAGGACTTCGACGTGGACGGTTTCCGCGTCGACACCGTCAAGCACGTCGACATGGACTTCTGGACCCAGTGGGCGACCGCCCTGGACGCCTACGCGGCGAAGCACGGGCGCAAGGACTTCTTCATCTACGGCGAGGTGTACTCCGGGGACCCGTCCGTGACTTCGCCGTACGTCACCCGGGGCAGACTCGACGCGACCCTAGACTTCCCATACCAGCAGGCCATGCGCAGCTATGTCTCGCAGGGCGGCTCCGCCGGTGACCTGGCGGGGGCCCTCGGCCAGGACTACCGCTACACCACCGACAAGGCCAACGCCTACGAGGAGGTGACGTTCCTCGGCAACCACGACATGGGCCGGATCGGCAGCTTCCTGGTCCAGGACAACCCCCGGGCCGACGCCGCCGAACTGCTGCGGCGCGACAGGCTGGCCCACGAGCTGATGTTCCTCAGCCGGGGCAACCCGGTGATCTACTACGGCGACGAGCAGGGCTTCACGGGAGCGGGCGGCGACAAGGACGCCCGGCAGACGATGTTCCCGTCCAAGGTCGCCGACTATCTGGACGACCGCCAGATCGGTACGACCCGTACGCACGAGAGCAGTGCTTTCGATCCGGAGCACCCTCTCTACAAGGCGATCGCCGCGCTCTCCCGGCTCCGCAAGCAGAACCCGGCGCTCGCCGACGGGGTGCAGAGCGAGCGGTACGCGGAGCGGGGCAAGGGTGTCTACGCCTTCTCCCGCACCGACGCGAAGACCGGGACCGAATACGTCGTCGCCGTCAACAACGCGACCGAGGAGAAGACCGCCGAGTTCGCGACGGGTTCGGCGGACACCGCCTTCACGGGGATCTACGGCACGTCCGGCACGCTGACCAGCTCCGCCGACCGCCGGGTCTCCGTGCGGGTGCCCGCCCTTTCCGCAGTCGTCTACAAGGCGGCGAAGCCGCTCGGTGCCCCCGCCGCGCGGCCCACGGTCACCCTCAAGGCACCGGCGGCCGGCGCCACCGGTGACGTCGAGATCGCGGCCGACACCGACGGCGGCCAGCTGAACCGGGTCGTGTTCGCTGCCCAGACCGGCACCGGCAAGTGGCAGGTCCTCGGCTCCGCCGACCACGCCCCGTACAAGGTCGTCCAGCACCTGCCCGCGACCCTCGCGGCCGGAACGCCCCTGCGCTACAAGGCTGTCGTCGTCGACTCGGCCGGGCACACCACGAGCGCGACCGCCGCGACCACCAGCGGCGCCCCCGCCACCGACCCGGTGCCCACCGCGACCCGGCGCGACTACGCCGTGGTCCACTACAAGCGCCCGGCGGGCGACTACACCGACTGGCGGCTCTACGCCTGGGGCGACCTCGCCGACGGCGAGTCCACCACCTGGCCCGCGGGCCACGCCTTCACGGGCCGCGACGCCTACGGCGCCTTCGCGTACGTCAAGCTCAAGCCGGGCGCCTCCGGCGTCGGGTTCCTCGTCATCGACAAGGACGGCAACAAGGACGTCACCGCCGACCGCACCATCGACGTCTCCCGGACCGGCGAGATCTGGGTCGAGCAGGGCAACGACGCGGTCCTCACCGCGCCGCCCGCGGGCACCTACCCGCCGCAGGACACCACCAAGGCCGTCATCCACTACCAGCGCGCCGACGGCGACTACAGCGGCTGGGGCATCCACACCTGGACGGGCGCCGCGGCGCCCACCGACTGGTCGAGCCCGCTTCCGCCGGTCCGTACCGACGCGTTCGGAGCGGTCTTCGAGGTGCCCCTCAAGGAGGGCGCCTCCAGCCTGAGCTACATCCTCCACAAGGGCGACACCAAGGAGTTCGGCTCCGACCGCTCCCTGGAGTTCTCGGCGTACTCGCACGAGGTGTGGCTGCTCGGCGGCGTCGAGAAGTACCTTCTGCCCATGACGTCCGGCTCCGCCGCCGACCTCGACCCGTCGAAGTCGCGGGCGCAGTGGATCGACCGCGACACCGTCGCCTGGGACACGGGCACGACCGCCGCGAGCTACCAGCTGGTGTACGCGCCGGGCGGCGGCCTCGCCGTCAAGGACGGCGCCCTCACCGGCGAGGGCCACTGGCTGCGGCTCACCCCCGTGCCCGGCGGCCTGACGGACGCGCAGAAGGCCCGGTTCCCGCACCTCAAGAAGTACGCGGCGTTCACCGTCGACCCGCGCGACCGCGCCCGCGTCGGCCAGGCCCTCACCGGGCAGCTCGTCGCCACCCAGCGCCTCGCCAACGGCGCCGTGCTCGCCGCCACCGGCGTCCAGACCCAGGGCGTCCTCGACGACCTCTACAGCACCCGGGCCACCAAGGCCGCGCTCGGCCCCGTCTTCACCGGCGGCCGCCCGACGCTCTCGCTCTGGGCGCCCACCGCACAGCGCGTCGCCCTCGAACTCGACGGCCGTACGGTCGCGATGCGGCGCGACGACACCACCGGCGTCTGGTCGGTGACGGGCCCCAGGAGCTGGTCGGGCAAGCCGTACCGGTACGCCGTGACGGTGTGGGCGCCCAGCGTCCAGAAGGTCGTCACCAACCTGGTCACCGACCCGTACGCCACCGCCCTGACCACCGACTCGGCCCGCAGCCTCGTCGTCGACCTCGCCGACCCCAAGCTCGCGCCCGAGGGCTGGGGGGCGCTGCGCAAGCCCGCCGCCGTGCCACTGCGCGCCGCACAGATCCAGGAGCTGCACATCCGCGACTTCTCGATCGCGGACCGCACCTCCCGCCACCCCGGCCAGTACCTGGCCTTCACGGACACCGGCTCCGACGGCATGAAGCACCTCAAGGAGCTGGCCGCCTCCGGGACCTCGTACGTCCACCTCCTCCCGGCCTTCGACATCGGCACCATCCCGGAGAAGAAGGCCGACCAGGCCGTCCCCGGCTGCGACCTCAAGGTGTACGCGCCGGACTCGCCCGAGCAGCAGGCATGCGTGGCGAAGACCGCCGCAAAGGACGCCTACAACTGGGGGTACGACCCGCTGCACTACACCGTGCCCGAGGGCTCCTACGCCAGCGACCCCGAGGGGACCCGGCGCACCGTCGAGTTCCGGCAGATGGTCCAGGGCCTCAACGGTGCCGGGCTGCGCACGGTGATGGACGTGGTCTACAACCACACCGTGGCGAGCGGCCAGGCCGACAAGTCCGTCCTCGACAAGATCGTGCCCGGCTACTACCAGCGGCTCCTCGCCGACGGCACGGTGGCCACCTCCACCTGCTGCGCCAACACCGCGCCCGAGAACGCCATGATGGGCAAGCTCGTGGTGGACTCGGTGGTCACCTGGGCCAGGCAGTACAAGGTGGACGGCTTCCGCTTCGATCTGATGGGCCACCACCCCAAGGCGAACATCCTCGCCGTCCGCAAGGCGCTCGACGCGCTGACGCCCGAGAAGGACGGCGTCGACGGCAAGAAGATCGTCCTGTACGGGGAGGGCTGGAACTTCGGCGAGGTCGCCGACGACGCCCGGTTCGTCCAGGCCACCCAGAAGAACATGGTGGGCACCGGCATCGCGACCTTCTCGGACCGGGCGCGCGACGCGGTGCGCGGCGGCGGCCCCTTCGACGAGGATCCCGGCGTCCAGGGCTTCGCATCCGGCCTCTACACCGACCCCAACTCCTCGGCCGCCAACGGCACTCCGGCCGAGCAGCGGGCCCGGCTGCTGCACTACCAGGACCTGATCAAGGTCGGCCTCTCCGGCAACCTGGCCGGCTACACCTTCACCGATACCTCCGGCCGTACGGTCAAGGGCGCGGACGTCGACTACAACGGCGCCCCGGCCGGGTACGCCGAGGCCCCGGGAGACGCGCTGGCGTACACCGACGCGCACGACAACGAGTCGCTGTACGACGCGCTCGCGTTCAAGCTGCCGCGCGCCACGTCGGCGGGCGACCGGGCAAGGATGCAGGTGCTGGCGCTGGCCACGGCCACGCTGTCGCAGGGGCCCGCGCTGTCCCAGGCGGGTACGGACCTGCTGCGGTCCAAGTCGCTGGACCGCAACTCGTTCGACAGCGGGGACTGGTTCAACGCGATCCACTGGGACTGCGGGGACGGGAACGGGTTCGGGCGCGGGTTGCCTCCGGCGGCGGACAACCAGTCCAAGTGGGCTTATGCGAAGCCACTGTTGACCGCGTCCACGCTCACGGTCGGGTGCCCGGAGATCACGGCGGCCTCGGCCGCGTACCGGGACCTGCTGAAGATCCGGTCGACCGATCCGGCGTTCCGGCTGGGCACGGCGGCGGAGGTGCAGGGGGCGCTCTCGTTCCCGCTGTCGGGTACGGGCGAGACGCCGGGGGTGATCACGATGCGGCTCGGTTCCCTGGTCGTGGTCTTCAACGCGACCCCGGACCGGCAGGTGCAGCGGGTCGCGGACCTGGCGGGGCGGGGGTACGGGTTGCACCCGGTGCAGGCGGCGGGCGGCGATGCGGTTGTCAAGTCGGCGTCGTACGAGGCTAGTTCGGGCGCCTTCACCGTTCCGGCCCGGACGGTTGCTGTATTCAGTCGTCATTGAGCGTTCGGCTGCGGACCGTGGATGGCTGGTCGCGCAGTTCCCCGCGCCCCTTTGGGGCGCGGGGTGAGCGCTGCACATCGAGGAGGCCGCTCGGCGGTACCTGGAGCCGACGGCTGCTGCTCACGGCCTGGGCGGCGGCCCACACGTAGGGCCTCAGCCCTCCCTGACCCGGATCAGGACGCCGCGCTCGTCGCGCACGTACGCGCGGCGGCGGTTCTTCTCCAGTTTGCGGGCGACCTCGTCGTCCAGGTCCACGCCGTTCATCTCGGCCAGCGCCGCCAGATAGAGGAAGACGTCGGCCAGCTCCTCGCCGAAGTCCGGGAGCCGTTTGCGCCAGGCCGTGAATGCCTCGCCCACCTCGGCGGTGAGCAGACCGAACTCCAGCGGCACGTCGGTGACGTTGAACCCCTTCTCGATCTTGTTCTCCCAGGCCTGCCGCTGTGCGGTCCGGATCTCCAAGACTCCTCCGTGGGGTGCGGTGCCGTCCGTCCACCCTAGCGAGGGCCGAACGGGGCCCGCCCGCCGATCCGGTTCAACACCGGGGCGCGAGCGGCCGATAGGAGAGGGACGCACGGACGGCGAGGAGTACGGAACATGCTCAACGAGTGGCACACGGCCGCCAACATCGGGGCGGGCCTGGGCTATGGCGGGATCATCGGCCTGGAGCGCCAGTGGCGGGCCCGGATGGCCGGGCTGCGGACCAACGCGCTGGTGGCCGCCGGCTCCGCGCTCTTCGTCCTGCTCTCCACCTACGGCTTCGTCGACGCCACCAGCACCAGCGGCTACGACGGCTCCCGGGTGGCCGCGCAGATCGTCTCCGGCATCGGTTTCCTCGGCGCCGGTGTCATCATGCGCGACGGGCTCAGCGTGCGCGGTCTGAACACCGCCGCCACCCTGTGGTGTTCGGCGGCGGTGGGCGCGCTCTCCGGGGCCGGGCTCTACGGTGTGGCGGCGCTCGGCACGGTCGGGGTGGTCGGCGCGAACCTGCTGCTACGGCCGCTGGGGCGGCGCATGGACCGCGAGCCGCACGGCGGGGTCGAGGTCGGCACCGACTACCTGTTCGAGGTGGAGTGCACCGAGCCCGAGGAGGCGCACGTCCGCATCCTCTCCGTCCAGGCGCTGACCCGGCCGGGGTTCCGGCTGCGCTCGGTGCACAGCCAGGACGCCGACGCCCCGGGCAAGGTGACGGTGGCCGCCGAGCTCACCACCGAGCGCCGCGACGACAGCCTCCTCGAAGAGGCGGTGAGCAGGCTGTCGTTGGAACCGGCCGTCTCGGCGGTGAGCTGGACGGTGCTGCACCACCCGGACGACAACGACGACGAGGAGTACGGCGGCGACGCCCGTCGGCGCCGCTACTGGGTCCGCAACTTCTTCAACCAACAGTAGGGGTGCGCCCCTACCGACACGCTGACGTTTCGTACAGAATCGGACTCTCGCGTTCAGGTTCGAAAGGATCTTCGTGTAAAACAGTGCGGGACCGGTCAATGACAGTGTGTACTGGCCACGTTCGCCTTCCGGGGCGGTCGTCCACATGCCCTTCTCCCGATCTCCCCTGAAGGTCCATCAGATGATTGAGATACCGGACCTGGCCGCCGGAGGACTGGCGGCCGGGACCCTGTCCGCGTTCGTGCTGGCGGGCGGACTGCTGAGCTCCCGGCGCCGGGGAGCCCGGCAGCAGGAGGAGGTCGCCGGGCTGCGCTCCCAGGTGGACGCCGCCCGCGCCGAAACCGGCGGTGTCTCCCGGGCGTACGCCGCCGAGGTGTCCCATCTCGCCCAGCGCCGTGTCCCGGCCGAGGCGACCCGGGCCGCGCATCCGCACGTGCAGGTGCCCGGCCCGCTCCACCCCGACCTCGCGGGCACCGAGCTCGGCGCGGGCCTGGACGGCGTCCTGGACGGGGTCGCGGCCGCCGTGGCGCAGGAGCGCAAGCGCGTGGACGCCGCCGCCCGCGCGGGGATGCGCGGCGCCACCCGGGAGATCCAGGCCGGGCTCTACCGCCTCCAGGACCAGCTGCGCGGCCTCCAGCAGCGCTACGACGACCCCGAGCTGGCCCAGACACTCTTCGCCCTCGACCACGAGAACGAGCAGTCGCTGCGGCGCGCCCAGGTCACCGCCGTGGTCTGCGGCGCCTGGGTCGGGCTTGCCCGCGAGGAGTCGCACCTGGTGGACGCGGTGACGGGCGGTCAGTCCCGGCTCGTCGGCTACCACCGCGTCCGGATCCACAACCACCTGGAGACCGGCACCGCCCTCGTCTCGCACGCCGTCGAGCCCGTCGCGATCATCGTGGCCGAGCTGCTCGACAACGCGCTGCGCCACTCCGCCCCGGACACCGAGGTCGTGGTGAACCTCGAACGCGCCCACCACGGCGTCTCCGTCACCATCGACGACGCCGGGGTCGGCATGAGCCCCGACGAACGCGCCTACGCCCAGCGGATGGTGGCCGGGACCGAGCCGATCCTGCTCTCCGAGCTCGGCGACCCGCCCCGGATGGGCCTGGCCGCGATCGGCCAGCTGACCCGGCAGTTCGACCTCTCGGTCGACCTGTCCTCGCCGTCGCCGTACGGCGGCGTGCGCGCGGTGCTGCTGGTCAAGAACCACCTGCTGAGCCGGATCGACCCGGCCCAGCGGCCGCCCGCCGCGGCCGCGCCGCGCTCCACGCGCACGGCCGCCGAGCAGCCCGTCCCGGAGGCCGTGCCCTTGGCCCCCGAGCCCGTCGCCGCGTACGACACCGGCGCGATCTCCCATGAGCCCGCGCCCGACGGCGACGCGCTGCCCCAGCGGCGCCGCCGCGCCCGGGCCGCGCTGCCCGCCGAGACGGCCGCGGCGCCCGCCCGTACCCCCGAGGAGTCGGCCGCCGCGCTCGGCGCACTGCAGTCCGGCACCGCCGCGGCCCGCTCCGCCGCCCCCACCGAAGGGAACGAACCGCGATGACCAGCGGCACTACCGGCGAGAACTCGTGGGTGCTCGACGCGATCCTGGAGATCCCGCACGTCCGGGCGGCCGTCCTGCTCACCCGGGACGGCCTCGTCTCCGGCTACACCCAGGCGCTGTCCCAGGCGTCCGCCGAGCGCACCGCCGCCATCATGAGCACCGTGCAGGGCGCCTGCCGCACCGCGGCGGCCGCCTTCGCGGACCAGGAGGACGCCCGGATCCGCCAGGTCGTCATCGAGTCGGACCACGGCTACATCCTGGTCGCGCCGACCGCCCACGGCACCTGTGTGGCGGCCTACGGCGACCCGGACGTCCGGCTCGACCTGCTCGCCCACCGCGTCCACTCCCAGGTGGCCCGGCTCGGTGAAAAGACCATGGCGGCCGCGCCGCGCGGAGCCGACGGCGCCACCCACGCATGACGGGCCGCCGCGGCGGCCGCCCGCTGGTTCCCGCCTACCTCTCCACCGGCGGTGTGGCGCGGCCCAGCCGCAACAGCCTGGAGCGGCTGTCCGTGCTGACCGGCGGGGGCGGGCCGGAGCCCGCCGGACTGCCCGCCGCCCAGCACGCCCTGCTGGACGTGCTGGACGGCGGCTCGCTCACCGTCGTCGAGACGGCCGCGCTCCTGGAACTGCCGGTCTCCGCCGTCCGGGTGCTCGCCGCCGAGCTGATCGACCAAGGGCTGGTGAGCGCCCGCCCGCCCATTCCCGTCGCCGCACTGCCCGCCCCCGATCTGTTGAAGAGAGTGGCCGATGGCCTCCGCGCCCTCAAGCAGTAGCCCCGGCTCCACCGGCGCCGCCGGGGCCCGTGGGATCCATCTGCCCGACACCGCACGCGAGCTGGTGAAGATCCTGGTCGCGGGGCCGTTCGGGGTGGGCAAGACCACCCTGATCGACTCGGTCTCCGAGATCCGCCCGCTGCACACCGAGGAGCACCTGAGCGAGGCCTCGGCCCGGGTGGACGACCTCGCCGGCGTCCGGGACAAGACCACCACCACGGTCGCCATCGACTTCGGGCGGATCAGCCTGGGCGGGGGAGTGGTGCTCTACCTCTTCGGCACCCCCGGACAGGAACGTTTCCGCTCACTGTGGGCGGACATCGCCTACGGGGCGCTCGGCGCGCTCGTCCTGGTGGACACCCGGCGCATCGACGACTCCTTCGACGTGCTGGGCCTGGTGGAGGAGACCGGACTGCCGTACGCGGTCGCGCTCAACACCTTCCCCGACTCCCGCCCGTACACCGAGGAGCAGCTGCGCCGCTCGCTCGACCTGGAGGCCGGCACCCCGATGGTGACGTGCGACGCCCGCGACACCAACTCCTCCATCGACGCGCTGCTCGCGCTCGTCCAGCACCTGATCGCCCGCAACCGCCCGGAGACCCGGTGAACCCGCACCCCGCCTATCCCGCCCCCGCAGCCGCCTTCTCGCTCTCCGCGCCGGTGCGGCTGTGGGAGGACGGCTTCGCCGCCGACCCGCACGCCTACTACGCGGCGCTGCGCGCCCAGGGCCCGGTCGGCTGGGCCGAACTCGCCCCGGGCGTCCCCGCGTACGTCGTCACCGACCGGCGGGCCGCGCTCGACCTGCTGCACGACTCCGACACCTGGTCGCACGACCCGAGGCCCTGGGAGGCCACGGTCGCGTCCGACTCGCCGGTCCTCGGCATGATGCGCTGGCGGCCCAACGCCCTCTTCGCGGACGGCGACGCCCACATCCGCTACCGGCGCACCCTGCTCGACGCCTTCGACCTGGTCGAGCCGCACGACCTGCGCGAGCGGGTGCACCGGGCGGTGGACATCCTGGTGGGCCGGTTCGGACCGGCCGGGCGGGCCGACCTCGTCACCGAGTTCGCCCGGCCCCTGATGGCGCTGGTCTTCAACAACCTGTTCGGCCTGCCCGACAGCGAGAGCGGCCGCCTCAACGACTCGCTCGGCCAGATGATGGAGGGCGGCGAGCAGGCGGCGCGGGGCGAGGCCGAGTACGGCCGCTACGTCCTGGAACTGGTGGCGGCCAAGAGCGCGCAGCGCGGCGACGACCTCACCAGCCGCCTCCTGGACCACCCGGCGGGGCTCACCCCCGAGGAGGTCACCTGGCAGGTGTTCCTCACCCTCGGCGCGGGCCACGAGCCCACCGCCAACCTCGTCTCCAACGCGCTGTCGCGCATCCTCGGCAACCCCGCCTACTACTCGACCCTGACCAGCGGCTCGCGCCCGGTCGCGGACGCCGTCGCCGAGGTGCTGCGGTACGAGACCCCGCTCTCCAACTACGGCATCCACTTCGCCCGCGAGTCGCTGAGCTTCCACGGCGTGTGGATCCAGGCCGCCGTGCCGGTGGTCGTCTCCTACGGCGCCATCGGCCACTTCGCGGAGCACCAGTTCGCCGGGGCGCACCACCCGCACGACGCCTCGCACCTGTCCTGGTCCGCCGGCAACCACGGCTGCCCGGTCAAGCAGCACACCCTGTTGATCGCCACCGAGGCCATCGAGCGGCTCACCCAGTGGCTGCCCGACCTCGACCCCACCACGGAGCGCGGGCGTCTGACCTGGCGCCCCGGCCCGTTCCACCGTTCGCTCACGGCGCTGCCCGTCCGCTTCACCCCGCGCACCCCCGACCAGCCAGGAGAACGAGCATGACCCCGTCCACGCGTGTGCCCCTCGACCCGTTCGGCGCCGACATCCCCGCCGAGAGCGCCAGGCTGCGCGCGCTCGGCACGGTGGTGCCCGTCGAGCTGCCAGGGGGCATCCCCGCCTGGGCGCCCACCGGTTACGACACCCTCAAGTCCCTGATCCTGGACCCCCGGGTCAGCAAGGACCCCCGCCAGCACTGGCGGCTGTGGTCCGAGCTCGGCGAGCACCCCGACTGGGGCTGGATCCTGGGCTGGGTCGGCGTGATCAACATGCTCTCCACGTACGGGCCCGACCACACCCGGCTGCGCAAGCTCGTCGCCCCCAGCTTCACCGCCCGGCGCACCGAGGCGATGCGCGCCCGGGTCGAGGCGATCACCGCCGAGCTGCTCGACTCGCTGGCCGAGCAGGCGGCGTCCGGTGAGCCGGTCGACCTGAAGGCGGCCTACGCGCACCCGCTGCCGATGCGGCTGATCTGCGAACTCTTCGGCGTACCGAGCTACCTGGTCAAGGACATGGCCGGGCTGATCGCGGCCATCATGGACACCTCGGACCCGAGCCCCGAGCACGCCGACTTCGTCCAAAAGCAGATCGCCTATGTGCTGCCCTCGCTCATCGCGTTCAAGAGCGAGGTGCCCGGCGACGACATGACCACCGAGCTGATCAAGGTCAGGGACGAGGACGGCGACCGGCTCAGCAACGACGAGCTCGTCTACACGCTGCTGCTCGTCATCGGCGCCGGCTTCGAGACGACGGTCAACCTCATCGGCAACGCCGTCGTCGACCTGCTCCACCACCCCGACCAGCTCGCCGCCGTCCGCTCCGGCGAGATCGGCTGGGACAATGTGATCGACGAGGTCCTGCGGGTCCACCCGTCCATCGCCACCCTGCCGCTGCGGTTCGCCGTCACCGACATCGAGGTCGACGGGGTCACCATCCCGGCGGGCGACGCCATCGTCACCACCTACGCGGCGGCCGGCCACGACCCGGCCCACTACGGCGAGAACGCCGGTGACTTCGACGCCACCCGCGCCGCCGACGACCACCTGGCCTTCGGGATAGGCGTGCACCGCTGCATCGGCGCGCCGCTGGCCCGGATGGAGGCGCTCACCGCGCTGCCCACCCTCTTCGAGCGCTTCCCGGACCTGCGACTCGCCGCCGAGGCGGACGACTTGAGCCAGGTGCCGTCGTTCATCGCCTTCGGCTACCAGGAGATCCCGGTCCGGCTCGGCTGAGCGCGTGCGGTACGGGGGGCGCCGCGAGGAAGGCGGCGTCCCCCGCTCCACCGCTTCATTTCGGACGATCTGAGCGGGCTCGCCGACGGTCGTCGGCTAGGGGGGGCGGTCACCGGTGCTCGGGGTTGGCGAAGTCCTCCCGGCAGCCCGCGTCCCACGCCGACCGCTGGTTGCCGTGCGCGGGGATGCCGCCCGCCCGCTTGAGCAGCGCCGCCAGGTGCATCAGGTTCCAGCTCATGAAGGACGTGTTGCGGTTGGTGAAGTCGTTCTCGGGGCCGCCCGAGCCCGGGTCCAGATACGACGGGCCGGGCCCCGCCTCACCGATCCACCCCGCGTCGGCCTGCGGCGCGATGGTGTAGCCGAGGTGCTGGAGGCTGTAGAGGAGGTTCATGGCGCAGTGCTTGACGCCGTCCTCGTTGCCGGTGATCAGACAGCCGCCGACCCGGCCGTAATACGCGTACTGCCCCTGCTCGTTCAGCAGGCTGGAGCAGGCGTAGAGCCGCTCCACCACCCGTTTGGCGACCGAGCTGTTGTCGCCCAGCCAGATGGGCCCGCAGAGCACCAGGATGTCGGCCGCCATCACCTTCTCGTACAGCGCGGGCCAGGCGTCGCTCGCCCAGCCGTGCGCCGTCATGTCGGGCCAGACCCCGGTCGCGATGTCGTGGTCGACGGCGCGGATCACCTCCGTCCTGACCCCGTTGCCCTCCATCACCGCGCGGCTGCGGTCGATCAGGCCCTCGGTGTTGCTGACCTCGGGGGAGCGCTTGAGCGTGCAGTTGACGTAGAGGGCGCGCAGGTCGTCGTAGCGGTACGGCGTCGGGGCCATCGGCTCTCCTCGGGGCGGTCCAAGTCCTCCCCAGCCTCCCGGGTCCGGGGCCGCCGGGCCACCCCGGCGGCCCCGAACGAATGAGCCGGCGGCCCGGTCCCGCTACTGCACGCGGGCCTCCGAGCCCTCGGAGGAGCCGTCGTCGGGCAGGTGGACGTCGTCGACCGAGATGTTGACCTCCACGACCTCAAGCCCGGTCATCCGCTCCACGGCCGCGATCACGTTCTCGCGCACCTCCGCCGCGACCGCCGTGATGCTCACGCCGTACTCCACCACCACGTCCAGGTCGATGGCGGTCTGCCGCTCGCCGACCTCCACCTTCACGCCCCGGCTGACGGCCGCGCCGCGCGCCCTCGGCACCCGGTCGCGCATCGCGCCGATGGTCCGGGCGAACCCGCCGCCCAGCGCGTGGATGCCAGGAACCTCGCGCGCCGCGAGCCCGGCGATCTTCTCCACCACGCCCCCGGCGATCGTCGTCCGGCCCCGGGTCGCGGGTGGCTGACCCGCACCGCTCCGCGCGGTCTGCAGGGTGGTGCCCGTAGTACCGGTGCGGTATTCGTCGGTGTCGGGTTTCTCAACGGCCGGGCTGATCGGCTCCGTCATCCGAAGCCACCTCCTGGGGTCGGGGTCGGCGCGCGGGGTCCGCGCGTTGTCGTCCTGCGAGTACCGTGCGCGCGGCTCGTCATGCGGGCAAGGGGGCGTCCGCGCCCCGTTCCTCGTCCAGCGTGCGTCAACACGGGCGCCGTCCGCTGCTCCGGCCGGGTTCTCCTGCTGTACAAGAACGCGCGAGACGGTGGTCGGGAGTGATCCCATGACTGCCGTGGCAACTGATGCCCCGTCAAGACAAGGCGTCACCGGCGCCTTTCCGGCTGGAGGAAGATCATGAGACGAATCCGGTTGACCCGCTCCCTCCTCGCCCTCGCGGGCGCCCTCTCCCTGGTGACGCTGCCCGCGAGCCCCTCGTCCGCCGACCACAAGGGCACGCCGGTGCTGCGGGTGATGCCGCTGGGCGACTCGATCACCTGGGGCGGCGGCAGCCCCACCCTCTCCTCCTACCGGCGCCCGCTGTGGCAGATCATGCGGCTCGAAAGCCGCTACACCGTACGGTTCGTGGGCTCCAAGGCCTCCGGCAGCTTCGCCGACTTCTCCAACGAGGGCCACAGCGGCTACGTCATCGACCAGCTGCGCGACGGCATCGACGGCTGGATGGCCGGCGCCCGCCCCGACGTCGTGCTGCTCCACATCGGGATCAACGACATCGCCCGGGGCATCGACCTGCCGCACGCCCCCGACCGGCTCGCGGCCCTGGTCGACCGGATCTACGCGGACAAGCCGGGCGTCACCGTCCTGGTGATGGGCCTCATCCCCACGACGAGCGGCCTGGAGGCGCCCGCCAAGGCGTTCAACGTACGGGCCAAGGCGCTGGAGGACATCGAACGCCGGGCGGGGCGGAAGTTCCGCTATGTGGAGCCGCCCGCGCTCACCCAGGCCGAGTTCGTCGACCAGCTCCACCCCAACGACGCCGGGTTCCGGCGGATGGCCTGGTCCTTCTTCAAGCCGCTGGACGCGGTGTGGCGGCGGGGCTGGGAGTCCGGAGGCCCGGCGCTCGGCGCGGGCACGGAGGCGGGCGGGGCGAACGCCGTGCGCTGGGCGGACTTCGACGGCGACCGCCGCATGGACCAGTTCACGCTGGACGGGCACGGCGGCGCGTCCGTCCGCCTCAACCGGGGCGGCAACGGGCGCGGCGGCTGGAAGCCGCTCGGCCGGGTCGTCCGGGGCCTGCCCGCCGCCCCGGCCCGGGTGCGGTTCGCGGACTTCGACGGCGACGGCCGCGCCGACTGCGTCACTCTGGACGCGAACGGCGCCGTACGCGTCTTCCTCAACCGGGGCGGCGACCCGCACGGCGGCTGGCAGGCGCTGGGGCAGGTCACCGAGGGCACCACGGCGGACCCGGGCCAGGTGGTGTTCGCCGACTTCGACGGCGACGGCCGGACCGACTACGTCACCCTCGGCGCCAGTGGTGAGGTACGGGTCCTGCTCAACCGGGGCGGCGACGGCCGCGGCGGCTGGACGGACTGGGGCCGGGTCGCCACCGGGGTGACCGCCGACGCGAGCCGGGCGCGGTTCGCCGACCTCGACGACGACGGCCGCGCCGACTACAGCGTGGTGGCGGCGAACGGCGCGGTCCGCAGCTTCCTCAACCGGGGCGGCGACGGCCGGGGCAGCTGGGTCGACCTGGGCAACACCACCACCGGCTCCACCACCGACACCGCCCGGGTGTCGCTGGCCGACTTCAGCGGGGACGGCAACGCCGACTACATCGTGGCGGGCCCCTCGGCCACGGCGGCGTCCGTGCGCGCCTGGGCGGGCGGCGACGGCCACGGCGGCTGGGTGGACCGGGGTCGGGTGATCTCGGTGGCACCGAGGTCCTAGCCGTACGGAGACGACGGCGGGGTCCGTGCACACCAAGTGAACGATCGGACCCCGCCAACACCCCTTCTCCCTCAAGGAAGTTGACGCAAGCGGATTGACACACCCTCCTCCCGGGACGATTCTGAGAGCGCTCTCACGAGGTGGAAGAAACCATTCCTCCTCGCGGCGCCCCCCACGCAACCCGCCGGACCCGATGAGGAGTTGGAGCGTGTCTGTCCTAGGAAAACCCCTGGCGCCCCTGGTCGCCGCGATGCTCGTCGCAGCGGGCATCACGGCCGCCGGCGCGGCCGGTCCCGCCACCGCCGCCGTGCCCTCGACCATCCCGCTCACCGTGACCAACAACTCCGGGCGCGGCGAACCGGTCTACATCTACAACCTCGGAACGCTGCTCTCGACCGGCCAGCAGGGCTGGGCCGACGCCAACGGCACCTTCCACCCCTGGCCGGCCGGGGGCAACCCGCCCACCCCGGCACCCGACGCCTCGATCGTGGGACCGGCGAGCGGGCAGTCGACGACCATCCGGATCCCCAAGTTCTCCGGCCGCGTCTACTTCTCGTACGGTCAGAAGCTCGTCTTCAAGCTCACCACGGGCGGTCTGGTGCAGCCCGCGGTGCAGAATCCGAGCGACCCGAACCGGAACATCCTCTTCAACTGGTCCGAGTACACCCTCAACGACGCCGGGCTGTGGATCAACAGCACCCAGGTCGACATGGTCTCGGCGCCTTACGCGGTCGGCGTCAAGACCGGGAGCGGCGCCACCAAGTCGACCGGGCACCTCAAGCCCGGCGGCTACAACGGCATCTTCACCGCGCTCAAGGCCAAGCCGGGCGGCTGGGCGAACCTGATCCAGACGCGGCCCGACGGAACGGTCCTGCGCGCGCTCGCCCCCGGCCACGGCATCGAGTCGGGCGCCCTGGCGAGGACCGTCCTCGACGACTACATCAACCGGGTCTGGCAGAAGTACAGCACCTCCACGCTGACCGTCACGCCCTTCGCCGACCAGCCGAACACCAAGTACTTCGGCCGGGTCTCGGGCTCCACGATGAACTTCACCAACAGCGCGGGCGCGGTCGTCACCAGCTTCCAGAAGCCCGACTCCGACAGCGTCTTCGGCTGCTACAAACTGCTCGACGCCCCGAACGACCTGGTACGCGGCCCGATCTCGCGCACCCTGTGCGCGGGCTACAACCGCTCCACGCTGCTGGTCAACCCCAACCAGCCCGACACCGGGTCCGGCGCCTTCTACCAGGACGCGGTGACCAACCAGTACGCCCGCGAGATCCACGCCCGGATGGCCGACGGCAAAGCGTACGCCTTCGCCTTCGACGACGTCGGCAACCACGAGTCGCTGGTGAACGACGGGGATCCGAGGCAGGCGTACCTCACGCTCGACCCGTTCAGCTAGGCCCGCGCCGACCCCCGACGGGGGGACACGCGCTCGACCGGGCGGCTCATCCGGCGGGAGATCCCGCGCTTCGGGGGAAGGATCGCACCGAGCACGCGAGTCCAGCGGGAAGGAGACGGGGATGAGCCGCCCCGACGACAGCGACACGGCGGGCCTGGAGGGCAGCGGCGGCAACGCGGGATACGGGAGCCGCCCGTTCAAGCGCTCGCGCAGCCACTTCGTGGACCGCATCACCCGGGACGGGCGCGACAGCTGGCCCGTCGAGTACGGCCGCTACCGGCTGGTCGTCAGCCGCGCCTGCCCCTGGGCGAGCCGCGCCCTGGTCTCCCGGCGCCTCCTCGGCCTGGACGACGCGCTCTCGCTGGCGGTCGCCGACCCCATCCAGGACGACCGCAGCTGGCGCTTCACGCTCAACCCGGACGGCCGGGACCCGGTGCTCGGCATCCGCTACCTCGCCGAGGCGTACGAGGCGCGCGAGCCCGGCTACTCGGGCGGCGTCAGCGTCCCGGCGATCGTGGACGCGCCCAGCGGCGAGCTGGTCACCAACGACTTCCAGCGGATCACCCTGGACCTGGCCACCGAGTGGCGCGAGCTGCACCGGGCGGGCGCGCCCGACCTCTACCCGGAGAAGCTGCGCGACGAGATCGACGAGGTCATGGACGCCGTCTACCGCGACCTCAACAACGGCGTGTACCGGGCCGGGTTCGCCACCGGGCAGCGGGAGTACGAGGACGCCCACCGCGATGTGTTCCGCCGCCTCGACCTGCTCTCCGGGCGCCTCGCGGACCGCCGCTACCTGGTCGGGGACACCATCACCGAGGCGGACATCCGACTGTTCACCACGCTGGTGCGCTTCGACGCCGTCTACCACGGCCACTTCAAGTGCAACCGGAACAAACTGATCGAGGACCCGGTGCTGTGGGCCTACGCCCGGGACCTCTTCCAGACCCCGGGCTTCGGCGACACCGTCGACTTCGACCACATCAAGCGGCACTACTACATCGTGCAGTCCGGCCTCAACCCGACCGGGATCGTGCCCGTCGGCCCCGATCTCTCCGGCTGGCTGACGCCCCATCACCGTGAGCAGCTCGGTGGCCGCCCGTTCGGGGACGGCACCCCGCCGGAGCCGGTGCGGCGCGGCGAGGCGGTCCCGGAGGCGGGCCGCCCCTGACCTCCGCGCCCGGGGTTCACAGCGCGCTGTAGACGGCCTCGACCAGCGCCATCTTGCGCGGGTCGTCCACGATGTGGGAGCCCATGCGGTTCATGGTGTAACCGAGGGAGAGCCCCGCCTCCGGGTCGGCCAGACCGCAGGAGCCGCCGAAGCCGTCGTGGCCGAGCGCGCGCGGGTTGGGGCCGTAGGAGCGGTTGGGGCCGCTCAGCCACAGGCCGAGGCCGAGCTCGGTCTCGTGGACGAAGCCCGCGCCGATCGCCAGGTCGCGGCAGGAACCCTGGCCCTCGCGGACCCGCTCGGCGGCCTCCGGCGACAGGACGCGGCGGTCGCCGCAGCGGCCCCGCCGGGCGAAGATCCCGTACAGCGCGGCGATCGCGCGGGCGGTGCCGTGGCCGTTGGCCGCCGGTATCTCGGCGGCCCGCCACTCGGGGGTGTTGGCGTCGGCCGCTCCGGTGGGCGGGTTGGCGAGCGCGGCGACCGCCACCGGCTCCAACCGGGCGAAGAGCGCGGCTAGTTGACTGCTGTCGGCGACCGGCGGATGCACCAGCTCGGCGGCGCGGCCGGCCTCCTTGGCGTCGAGCCCGACGGTGAAGTCCAGGCCCAGCGGCCCGGTCACCTCCCGGTGCAGGAACTCGCCGGGCAGCACCCCGGTGACCCGCCGGACCACCTCGCCCACCAGATGGCCGAAGGTGAGCGCGTGGTACCCGGACCGGGTGTCCGGCTCCCACCACGGCTCCATCGCGGCAAGCCGTGCGGTGGTCGTCTCCCAGTCGTAGAGGTCGGCGAGGGTGTGCGGCTCGCGCAGCCCGGCGAGCCCGGCGCGGTGCGCGAGCAGATGGCGTACGAGGACGGACTCCTTGCCCCCGGCCGCGAACTCGGGCCAGTAGGCGGCGACCGGCGCGTCCAGGTCGAGCAGCCCGCGGTCGGCGAGCAGGTGCGCGCACAGGGCGGTCGGGCCCTTGGTCGTGGACCACACGTTGGCCACGGTGTCCCGCTCCCACGGGCGGGTCCGGGCGCCGTCGGCCCAGCCCGCCCACAGGTCGACGACGTTCACGCCGTCGACGAGGACGCTGACGGCGGCGCCCAGCTCGGCGCGGTCGCGGAAGTTCTCCTCGAAGGCGGTGCGGACGGCCTCGAAGCGGGCGTCGCAGTGGCCGTGGACCGGCGGTACGGGCTCAGTCATGGAGGACATGCCGGGACCGTACCGACTGGTCGGACAGCGGGGAAAAGGGCCGGGCGTCGGGGGCCGCGCCGGGCCCGCCGAGGTGCTGGTGCGGGCCGGCCCGGGCAAGATGTTTCCAGATCGCTTTATCGACTTCATGGGGCTGGTATGACGCCCTGGAGTCGTTCCCATGCGCGAACCGGGATGCCGTGATGAGCGAAGAGTCGGTCATGGGCGGGGAGTGCTGGCTCCTCACCACCGGAGAACTCGTACCGGGCGATGTCGTGGCGACCGGCGTGGACCGCTGGCACGTCGTGGTGCGCACCGCGCCCGTCAGCGAGGCCCGCACCCGGCTCGTCCTGCGCCCGGTGGGCGGCGGCCCCGACCAGGAGCGCCTCCTCGACCGGCGCGAGCGCCAGGTGGTGCGGGTCGGCCGGGTCGACCCCGCCGACGCGACCCAGCCCGAGGGGCCCGGCGGCGGCAGACGGCGGGTCGTGGTCACCGGCATCGGCGCGCTCACCCCGCTCGGCCCCGACGTCGCCGGGCTCTGGCAGGGGCTGCTGTCGGGGCGCTCGGCGGTGGGGCTGCTGGAGGGCGAGGAGTTCGACGGGCTGCCGGTGCGCCTCGCCGCGCGGGCCGCGGTGGACCCGGCGGACCTGCTGCCCAGGCCGGTGGCGCGGCGGATGAACCGGTCCGCGCAACTGGCCGTGCTCGCCGCGCGCGAAGCCTGGCAGGACGCCGGGCTCGACCTGGAGGGCGCCCGCGAGAGCGGGCTGCTGCCCACCCGGGCCGGGGTGTCGCTGGGGTCGATCATCGGCGGCGCGCCGGTGCTCGTCGAGGCCCAGCACCGGCTTGAGCAGCGGGGCCCGCGCGCGGTGTCGCCGCACACCGCGCCGATGCTGGTGCCGTCCTCGGCGGCCGCCCAGATCTCCATCGACCTCGGCATCCTGGGCGAGGCCGGCACGGTCGTGTCGGCCTGCGCCTCCGGCACCGAGGCCATCGGGCGGGCCGTGGACCGCGTCCGCGACGGGCACCTCGACCTGGTGGTGGCGGGCGGCACCGAAGCCGTGATCACCCCGGCGATCCTGGCCGCCTTCGCGGCGATGAGAGCTGTTTCCACCCGCAACGACGAACCGGCGTCCGCGTCGCGCCCGTTCGACAAGAAACGGGACGGATTCGTCCTCGGCGAGGGCGCGGGCGTGCTGGTCCTGGAGGCCGAGGAGCACGCCCGGGCCCGGGGCGCGCGCATCTACTGCGAGGCCGCCGGCTGGGGTCTGTCGGCCGACGCCTTCCACATGGCGGCCCCCGAACCGGGCGGCCGCGGCATCGAGGCGGCGCTGCGGGCGGCCCTCGCGGACGCGGACGCCACAGCGGCGGACGTGGTCCACGTCAACGCCCACGCCACCGCCACGGTCGAGGGCGACCGGGCCGAGGCGCGGGCGCTCGGCCGGGTCCTGGGCGCCCACACCCCGGACGTCCCGGTCACCGCCAACAAGGGCGCGCTCGGCCACCTCCAGGGCGGCGCGGGCGGCGTGGAGGCCATCGCCACCGTCCTGGCGCTGCGGGACGGGCTGATTCCGCCGACGGCCGGGTGCGACGACGTCGAGGACGGGATCGCCCTCGACGTCGTGCGCCGCAGCCCGCGCTCGCTGCCGCTGGACGGCGACATCGCGCTCAGCGACTCGTTCGGCTTCGGCGGCCACAACGCGGTGCTGGCCTTCCGGAGCATCGGCTGAGCCGCGCGGGACCGCTCAGCCGAGCCCTCCGGCCAGCGCGCTCATCAGCGTGCCCTGCGGTGTGTCGCCGGACATCTCCCAGACCATGGCGCCGAGCAGCCCCTTCGCCTTGAGGTAGGCCGTCTTCCGGCCGATCGACCAGGTGTCGTCGAAGGTCCACCACTGTCCGTCGGCCCCGGTGTAGCCGTACGTGGAGACGGACTGCTCGTCGTGGTACACGGTCAGCCCGGGTACCCCGCCGATCATGTTGCTGTAGCCGCGCACGCCCGCCTCCTCCGGGAACTGGCCGGGCGCGGCCCCCTTGGCCGCCTGCCACTCGCCGTGCGTCCCGCCGTCCGTGACGCTCTGCCAGCCGCGCCCGTAGAACGGGAAGCCGACGGTGAGCTTGCGCGGGTTGACCCCGGCGTTCAGATAGGCCGCCACGGCCCCGTCGACGCTGAAGTGGGTGGCGTACGGATCCTGGGCGTCGGTGTAGAGATTGGCCTGGTGGCCGGTGCGGTTCGGCTCCCAGGAGTTGTCGCTGCCGGCGCCGTGGAAGTCATACCCCTGCACATTGGCGAAGTCCAGCGACGAGAAGATCTTGCTCAGGTCCCAGCCCTGCTGGATCTTCGCCGGGTCGGCCGGGGTGAACGCTGTCAGCAGCCGGTGCGCGCCGCCGAGCGCGTCGAGCTGCTTGCGGAACTCGGCGAGCAGCAGGGTGAGGTTGGCCTTGTCGGCCGTGGAGTAGTGGTTGCCCGCGTGGCCGTCGGGCGAGCCGGGCCACTCCCAGTCCAGGTCGATGCCGTCGAAGACCCCGGCGCCGGTGCCCGGACCGCCCGCGCCGTTGTAGGCGGGGAGGTTGCCCTTGATCCACACGTCGACGCAGGACGCGACGAACTTCTTGCGCGAGGCGTCGGTGGCGGCGGCGTCCGTGAAGAACTTCGAGTACGTCCACCCGCCGAGCGAGACGACGACCTTCAGGTGGGGGTACTTGGCCTTGAGCTTCTTGATCTGGTTGAAGTTGCCCCGCAGTTTGGCGTAGCCGTCGTCGGCGACGCCGTCGACCGACTGGGCGGCGCTGAACGGCCGGGCGTAGTCGGCGTCCGCGTCGCCCGCGCCGGTGCCCTGGTCGGGGTCCTGCGGGTTGGCGCCGACGCCCTTGGTGACCCCGGCCAGACACGTCAGGTTGACCGGGTCGATGTTCTCGAAGGCGTAGTTGACGACGTCGAGCTTGGCGGCCGAGCCCGAGGTGTCCAGGTTCTTGACGAAGTACTGGCGGCCGTAGATGCCCCACTGGGCGAAGTAGCCGACCTTCAGGTACTTGCCGGTGCCCGCCTGGTCGTCGGTGGTGATGTCCAGGGCGTCGGAGGCGGGCGAGGAGTTGTCGGCCGCGTCCCGCGCCTTCACGGTGAACGTGTACTTGGTGGCCGGGGTCAGCCCGGCGACGGTCGCGGTGAGCGTGGTGGCGGGCAGCGTCTGGGAGAGCACCCCGTCCCGGTACACGTCGTACGCGGCCACGCCGACGTTGTCGCTCGACGCGTTCCAGGCCAGGCCCACGCTCGTCGACGTCCGGCCGGTGGAGCGCAGAGCGCCGGGAGCGGTGGGCGGGGTCGGGTCGGAGGCCGGGTCGGTGGTCGTCGCGGTGACCACCGCGCTCTGCGGCCCGGTGTTGCCCCGGGTGTCCCTGGCCCGCACGGCGAAGCCGTAGGAGGTGGCCGGGGTGAGCCCGGTGACCGTGGCCGAGGGGGTGGTCGCGGTGGCCACGACGGTGCTGCCGCTCAGCACGTCGTACGAGGCCACGGGGTAGTCGCCGGCCGTCGCCGCGGCCCAGGAGAGCGACACGCTGTGCGCGGTGACCGAGGTGACCTTGGGGGCGCCGGGCGCGGACGGCGGCACGTCCGGGGTGCCGTCGCACTTGTCGCCGTTGACCGTGCACCCGCCGGGCGCGCCGATCGGACCGCTCGCCACGAACCAGTAACTGTACGGCTCGGTCGTCGAGTTGGCCGGGACGGTCGCGTTGTAGTAGGCGTTCTTCACCGTCACATGGCGGCCGCTGACCGTGGCCTCGCCGTTGTAGTGGCCGCTGATGGAGACCCCGGCCGGGAGATCGAACTCCAGGGTCCAGCCGGTGACGGGGGAGGAGGTGGTGTTGCGGACGACGTACGTCCCCTTCCACCAGGAGCCGTTGTCCTGGCTGCTGAAGGAGGCGGTCAGACCGCCCGCCGCGTGGGCGGGGGTGGCGGCGAGGCCGGTGAGCAGGGCGACGGGGAGCAGCAGCGCGCCGAGCAGTGCGAGGAGTCTTCGGTGGGGCGAGGCGCCCCGTAAGGACGAGGGCGAGGACATGGTTCCTCCCTGCGGTGCCGTGGGGGATGGGACAGGGCGGATCGCTGCGCAACGTAGAAGGTCTGGACCAGACGGTCAACCGTCTGGTCCAGACCTTTTTTGCGCGCCCCGGTCTCCGCGACTAGACCGCGTCCTGTGCCATGGCCCCCGCCAGCGTCCGCCGCAGCACCTCGGCGAACCGGACCGGATGCGTGCTCAGGCCCACGTGGCCGCCCGGGAACTCGACCAGCGGGGTGGCGAACCGCTCGGCAAGGACCGCCGCCGGGCGGGCGAGCAGCAGCCCCCGCGAGGCGCGCCCACACGCCGGGACCAGCCGCCCGGAGTGCGCCGCCAGCGCGTCCCCGTCCGGCATGTGGCCGCTGAACTGGCGCAGTTCGCGCTCCAGGAACTGCGGCATGTTCTCCCGCATGCGCCGGAACCGCTCGGTGTCCGCCGGAGCGGCCCCGTCCCGCTCGTCGTCCGGATCGTCCGTGCCCTCCTGGCCCGCCGCCGCGCCGAGCGCGGCCATCGCCGCTTCGAGGCCGTCGCGGCCGAACGCCTCGACGACGCCCGCGAAGGCCGCCCGCCACCGGTCCGCGTCGGGCAGCAGCCCCAGCACCGGCGGCTCGTGGGCCACGACGAGCCGCAGCCGCTCCGGGTGCCGGGCCAGCAGGTCGAGCGCGATGATCGCGCCCGAGCTGCTGCCGAAGACGAAGGCGGGCTCGGTCGGCGACACCTCGGCGAGCAGCCGGTGCATGTCGTCGGCGTGCACCTCCACCCGCTGGTCCCGGCCCCGCTCACCGGCGGCGCTGCGGGACTTGCCGCGCGGGTCGACGGCGACCACGGTGAACCGGTCGGCCAGGTCCGCCCCCACCAGGTCGAAGGAGGCGGCGTCCCCGCCCCCGCCCGGGATCATCAGCAGCACCGGACCGGAGCCGCGCCGCTCGTAGTACAGGGTCGCGCCGGGTACGCGCAGTTCAGGCATGGTTCGCTTCCTCCGTGGGTGAGGCGGGCCAGTGTTCGAGGAGGACGTGCAGGGCCTCGACGGCCCGCCGCCACGAGGCCTCCACATCGCGTACGTGGTTGAAGCCGCCCTGGGCCTCGATGCTGATGTAGCCGTGGAAGGTGCTGCGCAGCAGCCGCACCGCATCGGTCAGGTCCGGCTCGGCCAGCCCGTAGCCGCGCAGCATCCCGTAGGTGATCTCCACGGTCCGCCGCATCGCGGGCGCGTCGGCGACGGCCGCCGGGTCGACCCGGATCTGGGTCGCCGCGTACCGCCCGGGGTGGGCAAGGGCGTACGCCCGGTACGCGTCGGCGAACGCCGTCAGGGCGTCCCGCCCCGACCGGCCCGCCACCGCGACCGCGATCTCGTCGATGAGCTCGCCGCCGGCCAGCAGCGCCACCCGGGTGCGCAGGTCCCGCACGTTCTTGACGTGCGAGTACAGGCTCGCGTCCTTCACGCCGAAGTGCCGTGCCAGGGCCGACAGCGTGACGTTGTCGAACCCGATCTCGTCCGCCAGCTCGGCGGCCGCCGCCGTGACCCGCTCCGCTGTGAGTCCCGCACGCGCCATGTGCCTCGTCCCTCCGTCCGTCACCGTTCCTAGGACTCTTAGGTTTTAACCTAGGGTACATAGGTGCGTGGGTGGGCGCCATCCATATCGCGGCCATGCTCCTGCCGCGTCATCACGACTACTCTCTGGCGACACAGAGTCTCTGGGGGAGGCAGCCGTGCCGCAGGATCCGACGGAACGCCGTGTCGTCGTCACCGGGGTGCCCCGGCGCACCCGCGGGCTCGGCGGCTACCGGCCCCGGACCGAGATCGACGAGCAGACCACCCTCGGCCACACCTATGTGCGCTCCCTGATGCGCAGCCAACTGCTCGCCGGGCTCACCGTGTTCGCCGTCCTCGTGCTGCTGGTCGGCCCGCTGCCGCTGGTGTTCGCGGTGCGGCCGCAGAACCCCGGGCTCGTCTGGGGCGTGCTCGGCTTCGGCGTCTACCCGCCGCTCGTGCTGCTCGCCCGGTGGTACGTGAAACGGGCCGAGCGCAACGAACGGGACTTCGCCCGCCTCGTCGAGGACCGCTGACCGCCCGCCCGGCGCCGCCGAGGAACGTGAGAACGTGAACCAGAACTACGCCGTACCGGCCGTGGCCCTCGTGGTCCTCGCCACGGTCCTCGTCGGCGCGCTCGGCCTGCGCATATCCCGGACCACCTCCGACTTCTACGTGGCCTCGCGCACGGTCGGCCCCCGGCTCAACGCGGCCGCGATCAGCGGCGAGTACCTCTCCGCCGCCTCCTTCCTCGGCATCGCAGGACTCGTCCTCGTCCAGGGCCCGGACATGCTCTGGTACCCGGTGGGCTACACCGCGGGCTACCTCGTCCTGCTGGTGTTCGTGGCGGCCCCGCTGCGCCGCTCCGGCGCGTACACCCTGCCCGACTTCGCCGAGGCCCGCCTCGAATCCCGATCCGTACGACGGCTCGCGGCCGCGCTGGTCGTCGGGGTCGGCTGGCTCTATCTGCTGCCGCAGCTCCAGGGCGCGGGCCTCACCCTCCACGTGCTCACCGGCGCGCCCCGCTGGTTCGGCGGCGTCCTGGTCGCGGTGGTCGTCGTCGCCACCGTCGCCGCGGGCGGCATGCGCAGCATCACCTTCGTCCAGGCCTTCCAGTACTGGCTCAAACTCACCGCCCTCCTCGTGCCCGCGCTCTTCCTGCTGCTCGCCTGGCACGGCGACGGCGCCCCGCGCGTCGCCTTCGACGAGCCCGCCGCCTTCCGCGAGCAGCGGACCGTACGCGTCGACGACACCCTCGACATCAAGCTCGCCGCCCCCCTCACGGTCACCGCCACCGGCACCGTCGACGGCACGCGCCACCACGCCCAGCGCCTCCTGCTGCCCGCCGGCACCCACCGCGTCGAGCGCGGCACCCGGCTCGTCTTCGCCCCCGGCGACCCGGTCCCCGGCGGCGACGCGGGCGGCTCGGGCATGTCCACCCCGCTCGCCCACGCCCGCCAGGAACGCCCGCTGTACGCCACGTACGGACTGATCGTCGCCACCTTCCTAGGCACCATGGGCCTGCCGCACGTGGTGGTCCGCTTCTACACCAGCCCGCACGGCGTCGCCGCCCGCCGCACCACGGTCGTCGTCCTCGGCCTGATCGGCGCCTTCTATCTGCTGCCGCCCGTCTACGGCGCCCTGGGCAGGCTGTACGCGCCCGAACTCGCCCTCACCGGACAGGCCGACGCGGCCGTGCTCGTCCTGCCGCACCTGGTGATCGGCGGGGTCGGCGGCAACCTGCTCGGCGCGCTGCTCGCCGGCGGCGCCTTCGCGGCGTTCCTGTCCACCGCGTCGGGGCTGACCCTGGCGGTCGCGGGCGTCCTCACCCAGGACGTGCTTCCGACCCGGGGGGTGCGGCACTTCCGCCTCGCCACCCTGCTCGCGGTCGTGGTGCCGCTGGCGGCCAGCGCCCTGGTCGGCGGGCTTCCGGTGGCCGACGCGGTGGGCCTGGCGTTCGCGGTCTCCGCGTCCTCGTTCTGCCCGCTCCTGGTGCTCGGCATCTGGTGGCGCGGGCTCACCCCGCCGGGCGCGGTCGCCGGGATGGTGGCGGGCGGCGGCTCGGCGCTGCTCGCGGTCACCGCCACCATGGCGGGCCTGCCCGGCGGCGGACCGCTGCACGCGCTGCTCGCCTGGCCCGCCCTGTGGTCGGTGCCGCTCGGCTTCCTGACGATGATCCTGGTGTCCCTGGCGACGGCGTCCCGGATCCCGGCGGGCACGGCCGCGATACTGGCCCGCTTCCACCTGCCGGAAGCGCTCTACGCGGGACAGCGCACCGCACCCCGTGAGGTCCAGCCGTGAACGGGTTCCTGGCCGGGATGTTCGCGGCGGCCCTGCCGCTGGTCGCGGCCGGGTTCTGGGCCGGGCGGCGCACCGCGCGCCCGCAGGGGCTCGGAGATCTGGGCACGCCCGTCGAGCACGCCACCTTCCAGACCCTGCACACCGCGTCCCTGGCCGCGCCCCCGCTGCGAGCCGGGCTCACCCCCGACACCGCGCGCCGCGCCGTCCGCGGGCTGCGCACCCTGCTCGGCACCGACGCGCTGTGCCTGACCGACGGGTCCTCGGTGCTGACCTGGGACGGGGCGGGGGAGCACCACAGCGCGGAGATCCTCCAGCGGCTCGGCCGGATCCGCGAGACCGGCCGCGGCGAGGCGTTCCGCATCCGCTGCGACGACGACGGCTGCGCCCTGCACTGGGCGGTGGTGGCCCCGCTCACCGTCGACGACCGGGTGCACGGCGCCCTGGTCGCCTGCGCGCCGCGCGAGTCGGCGGTCCTCGTCCGGGCGGCGGGCGAGGTGGCCCGCTGGGTCTCGGTCCAGCTGGAGCTCGCCGACCTCGACCGGTCCCGCACCCGGCTGATCGAGGCCGAGATCAAGGCGCTGCGGGCGCAGATCTCCCCGCACTTCGTCTTCAACTCGCTGGCCGTGATCGCCTCGTTCGTCCGGACCGACCCGGACCGGGCCCGCGAACTGCTCCTGGAGTTCGCCGACTTCACCCGCTACTCGTTCCGCAGCCACGGCGACTTCACCACCCTGGCCGACGAACTGCACGCCATCGACCAGTACCTGGCCCTGGTCCGCGCCCGGTTCGGGGAGCGGCTCTCGGTGACCCTCCAGATCGCCCCCGAAGTGCTGCCGGTGGCGCTGCCCTTCCTCTGCCTCCAGCCGCTCGTCGAGAACGCCGTCAAACACGGCCTGGAGGGCAAGACCGACACGAGCCACATCAGCATCACCGCGCAGGACGCCGGGTCCGAGGCGCTGGTCGTCATCGAGGACAACGGCGTCGGCATGGAGCCCGAGCGGCTGCGCCGCATCCTGGCGGGCGAGGCGGGACCGTCCGCCGGCATCGGTCTGTCCAACGTCGACGACCGGCTGCGCCAGGTGTACGGGGACGGCCACGGCCTGGTCATCGAGACGGCGGTGGGCGCCGGAATGAAGATCACGGTCCGGCTGCCCAAGTACCAGCCCGGCGTCCACTCGGCGCCGGGCCGGACCGGCCCTATCCCGCGTACTCGGTGAGGTCGATGGAGTGCACCGCCAGCTGGTGGCCGTACCGCGGGTCGGTGGTGACCTTCTCCGGGGCCATGCCCAGCTTGCGGATCACGTTCGCGGAGGCCTCGTCGCCCACCCGCGCGACGGCGAGGACCCGGTCGAGGCCGCGGTCCTGGAGGGCGAACTCCAGCGAGGCGTGCGCGGCCTCCGAGGCGTACCCCTGCCCCCAGAACTGCCGTCCCAGGCGCCAGCCGATGGCCACGGACGGCAGCAGCTCGGGCAGGTCCTCGGGCACGTAGAGCCCGGTGAACCCGGCCAGCTCGCCCGAGCCGAGGAGCTCGACGGCGAAGAGCCCGAAGCCCTCCTCGTCCCACTCCTCCTCCCAGCGCTCGATCTCGTCGGCCGTCTGCTCCAGATCGAGGACCGAGCCGTCCCCGGTCCAGCGCATGACGTCCGGGTCCGCGTTGATGTCGGCCAGGGCGGGCAGGTCGTCCTCGTCCCAGCGGCGCAGGAGCAGACGGGGGGTGTGGATCTCGGTCATGCGCCCATCCTGTCGAAATACGGGGCCGAAGGGGTAATCCGCGGCTTCGGCACGGGCAGACTCGGACCGTGGAAGCACCGGAGAGCGAACCGGCCGGGCGGGCGCTGCGCGGGCGCGTGGCCGTGGTGGCCGGGGCCACCCGGGGCGCCGGGCGCGGCATCGCCGCCGCCCTGGGCGAGGCGGGCGCGACCGTGGTGTGCACCGGCCGCAGCAGCCGTACGCATCCGCTCCCGTCCGACTACGACCGCGGCGAGACCGTCGAGGAGACCGCCGACCTGGTCACCCGGCTCGGCGGCACCGGCGTCCCGGCCGTCGTCGACCACCTCGACCCCGCGCGGGTGAAGGCGCTGGCCGAGCGGCTCGCCGACGAGTACGGCGCCGTCGACGTCCTGGTCAACGACATCTGGGGCGCCGAGCTCCTCAAGGGCGGCCCCGCCGACTGGAACACCCCGGTCTGGGAGCACGACCTCGACGACGGACTGCGCATCCTGCGGCTCGCCGTCGACACCCATCTGATCACCTCCCACCACCTGCTGCCGCTGCTCGTCGCCCGCCCCGGCGGTCTGCTGGTCGAGGTGACGGACGGCACGGCCGCCTACAACGCGGCGCACTACCGGATCTCCGTCTTCTACGACCTGGCCAAGGTCGCCGTGAACCGGCTGGCGTTCTCGCAGGGCCACGAGCTCGGGCCGCACGGAGGCGCCGCCGTCTCGCTCACGCCCGGCTGGCTGCGCTCGGAGATGATGCTCGACGCCTTCGGCGTCACCGAGGAGAACTGGCGCGAGGCGGCGGCCCCGCCGGACTTCGCGCTCTCGGAGTCGCCGCGGTTCGTGGGGCGCGCGGTCGCCGCCCTCGCGGCGGACGGCGACCGGGCCCGCTGGAACCAGAAGTCGGTGAGCTCCGGCGAGCTCGCCCGCGTCTACGGCTTCACCGACGTCGACGGCTCCCGCCCGGACATCTGGCGCTTCATGGAGGACCGCGAACGGGGACTGGACGCGGACCCCCATGAATACCGGTGACACCTTTTGGCGGGAAGGCTCACAGCCAGGTGTGGAACTTCCGGATGTACCACGTCTTCACCAGCTGCGTGAGCGCGCAGTACGCGAGCAACGTGCCGAAGAGGTACGGGAAGTAGGCCATCGGCAGGGCCGTGAAGCCCAGGCTCGCCGCCAGCGGCGAGAAGGGCAGGAACAGCCCGGTCGCCACCGCGAGGAGCGTCATCACCATCACCGGCCAGGAGGCGCGGGACTGGACGAACGGGATCCTGCGGGTGCGGATCATGTGGACGATCAGCGTCTGCGAGAGCAGCCCCTCGACGAACCAGCCGGACTGGAACAGCGCCTGGTGGGCCTCGCTGTTGGCGCCGAACACGTTCCACATCACCAGGAACGTGGTGATGTCGAAGACCGAGCTGATCGGCCCGATGGTCACCATGAACCGGCCGATGCCCTTGGCGTCCCAGTTGCGCGGCTTGCGCAGGTACTCCTCGTCCATCCGGTCCCACGGCGTGGCCAGCTGGGCGATGTCGTACACCAGGTTCTGGATGAGCAGGTGGATCGCCAGCATCGGCTGGAACGGGATGAAGGCGGAGGCGACCAGGACCGAGAAGACGTTGCCGAAGTTCGACGACGCCGTCATCTTGATGTACTTGATGGTGTTGCCGAAGGTGGTGCGACCCTGGACGACGCCCTGCTCCAGGACCGTGAGGTCCTTCTCCAGCAGGATGATGTCCGCCGACTCCTTGGCGATGTCGACGGCCGTGTCCACCGAGATGCCGACGTCGGCGTCGCGCAGCGCGGCGGCGTCGTTGATGCCGTCGCCCAGGAAGCCGACCGTGTGGCCGTCGGCCTGGAGCGCCCGGACGATCCGCGCCTTCTGGACCGGGTTGACCTTGGCGAACACCGTGGCCCGCGCGGCCACTTCGCGCAGCTGGGCGTCGTCGAGCAGGTCGATGGACGAGCCGGGCACGACCTCGCCCACGTCCAGGCCGACCTCGGCGCAGACCCGCGCCGCCACGAGCTCGTTGTCGCCGGTGACGACCTTGACCGCGATGCCCTTGTCGGCAAGTCCCCGCAGGGCCGCCGCCGCGTCCGCCTTCGGCGGGTCGAGGAAGGCCAGGTAGCCGATGAGGGTGAGCCCGGACTCGTCCGCCACCCCGTAGGCGGCGCGCGGCTCGGCGATCGTCCGGGTGGCGACGGCGAGCACCCGCAGCCCGCGCCGGTTGTTCTCCTCGGCGGTCCGCGCGACCCGCGCCCGAAGCGCCTCGGTGAGCTCCACCCGCTCGCCGTGGTCCCGCATGTGGGTGCAGAGCGCGAGGACCTCCTCGACCGCGCCCTTGGTGACCATGACGTGCTCGGGGCGCGCGTTGTCCCCGATCAGGCTGTCGGGGTCGAGGAAGGTGTTGCGGTTGAGGACCACGGACATCCGCCGCCGGGCGAAGTCGAAGGGGATCTCGTCGACCATCGTGAACCGGGCGTCGACGACGACCTCCTCGGCCTCGTTGACCCGGTCGACGACCGCCTGGTCCATCAGGTTCTTCAGACCGGTCTGGAAGTGCGCGTTGAGGTAGCCGTATTCGAGGACCTCGTTGTCGTCGTCGCCGTGCACGTCGAGGTAGCGGTCGAGGACGATGCGGTCCTCGGTGAGCGTGCCGGTCTTGTCCGTGCAGAGCACGTCCATCGCGCCCAGGTTCTGGATCGCGTTGAGCCGCTTGACCACGACCTTCCGCTTGGACATGGCGACCGCGCCGCGCGCCAGGTTGGCGGAGACGACCATCGGCAGCATCTCGGGGGTCAGCCCCACCGCCACGGCGATCGCGAACAGGAACGCCTCGTCCCAGTCGCCCTTGGTGAGGCCGTTGATGGCGAACACCACCGGGACCATCACCAGCATGAAGCGGATCAGCAGGAAGCTGACCTTGCGCACCCCGGTGTCGAAGTTGGTCTGCGGGCGCTCCCCGGCCAGCGACCCGGCCATGGAGCCGAAGTAGGTGTCCGCGCCGGTGGCGACGACCACGCCGGTGGCGGTGCCGGAGGTCACCGACGTACCCATCAGGCAGAGGTTGTCCGCGTCCACCGGGTCCGAAGTGGCGCTCTGCCCCTGGTCGTTGGTACGGGTGTCGGCCTTGGCGACCGGCAGCGACTCGCCGGACAGGGCGGCCTGAGAGACCATCAGGTCCTTGGCGGACAGGATCCGCAGGTCGGCCGGGATCAGATCGCCCGCCGCCAGCTTCACCAGGTCGCCCGGGACCACCTGGTCCATCGGCACCTCGACGGCGGTCGGCAGCGCGCTGCGGCCCGCCCTGCGCTGGACGGCGGTGGTCGTGGTCACCAGCTTCTTGAGGGCGTCGGCCGAGCGGCCCGAGCGGTACTCCTGCCAGAACCGCAGCAGCCCGCTGACCCCCACCATCACGGAGAGGATGAGGACGCCCGGGTCGGCCGGGTCCTGCCAGTACATGACGGCGGCCAGGAACACCAGGACGCCGATGAAGGGGTTGGCGTACGCCCGGGCCAGCTGGACCAGCCAGTTGGGGGTCTTCTCGTGGGCGACGGTGTTGGGGCCGAAGCGCTCCTGGCGGTCCAGGACCTCGGCCTGGCCGAGGCCCGAGCGGTCGGCGTCGAGGTCCCCCAGGACCAGGGAGGCGGGGCGGGCGCTGATCGAGACGAGCCGCTCGCCGACGGCCCGGGTGCGGGCCTCCAGCTCGGCGGCCTTCCGCTCGCGGCGGCCCGGCAGTCCCCGGCCCGGCGGAGCGATCTTCTCCGGGGTAAGCATGGTCATGACGAAATCTCCCTCCGGGCATGACGGCAGGGCACGGCCGTGCGGTCACGTGGAGTGGTCAGGAACGTGTGAGGACGTACGCCGAGGCGAAAGGGGCGTACGGAGAAATGAGCGCGGTGTGATGCGGCCGCGCGCCGCGGTGCGAGCCGGGGACGGGCGCCGGAGTGCGGCGGCGGTCAGCCGGAGACCGTCAGGAGGTCAGCCGGTCGGCAGCGTGCGGCAAGGACTTCGGTCGGGACTCATCCCGAACACCTCCTCTGCTCGCACGGGCATGGCAAGGACGCCGGATCCGCGTACCGCCGATCCTTATTTGCGTCTTCACGAAAGTAGCACGCTTTCCCGGGCGCCCGGGACTACCGGGCGGTAGTCCGTGCTGTGCGACGCCTGTTCTCCTGCGGCCCGCTGTGCTTCCATGCCACAGCGATGACCGGGGGCCGTTGAGCGTCAGGGGGAGCGTGTGATGGGACTGGACCGGCGGGGCTTTCTCAAGGGGGCGGCCGTGCTTCCGGCCGCCGGACTGCTCGCCTACGCGGGCGCCGCGCCCGCCCGGGCCCGCGCCCTGGGCACCGGCGACTGGATGGCGGGCCTCGCCGGCTCGACCCCGCTGCGGCAGCTGACGATCCCCGGCACGCACGACACCGGCGCCCGCTTCGGCGGCCTGTGGGTGAAGTGCCAGAACGCGGTCGTGGCCGCCCAGCTCAACGCCGGCATCCGCTTCCTGGACGTACGCTGCCGGGCCACCGGCGACGCCTTCGCCATCCACCACGCCGCCTTCTACCAGAACCTGATGTTCGGCGACGTACTGATCGCCTGCCGGGACTTCCTCGCCACCCACCCGGGCGAGACCGTGCTGATGCGCGTCAAGCAGGAGTACTCGACGGTGAGCGACGCGGAGTTCCGCCGGATCTTCGACCTCTACCTCGACCAGAAGGGCTGGCGGCCGCTGTTCCGCCTCGACGCCGCGCTGCCCACGCTGGGCGAGGCCCGGGGCAAGGTGGTGCTGCTCGCCGACAACGGCGGCCTGCCGGGCGTGCGCTACGGCGACCCGGCGCTCTTCGACATCCAGGACGACTACAACGCCGAGCCCTTCGGCAAGTACCCCAAGATCGAGGCCCAGTTCCGCAAGGCCGCCGACCAGCCGGGCAAGCTGTACATCAACTATGTGAGCACGGCGGCCGCGCTGCCGCCCGAGTGGAACGCGGCCCGGCTCAACCCGCAGGTGCGCGACTTCCTCAACGGTTCGGCGCCGGCGGGCCGGACCGGACTCGGCATCGTCCCCATGGACTTCCCCGACGCGACCTCGGGGCTGATCGACGCGGTACTGAGGCACAATCCGGCCCCCGCCGCCTTCCGGGCGCGGCCGAACGGGTGACTGTGGGTCGACCGCACCACGACGGGCCCCCTGGGCGCGACTCCGTGATGCGGAGGAAAAACCCCCGAAGTTAAGCTGACGCAGTGGCTGGACGCGACCGACGGGAGATCGGGCCGGGCGAGAGGCTGGCCCTCAACCGCATGGGCAGCTTCGACTGGGACCTGGACAACAACACCCTTGCGTTCGATGACGCGGGTCTCGCCGTCTTCGACCTCAGGCCCGACGAGTACGACGGGAACCCCGACTCGCTGGTCTCCCGCGTGCCCCCCGAAGAGGGCGTACGGGTCAACGCCGTGATCGACGAGGCCATGCAGACCGGCCGCTCCTCCTACGGCGCCTACTTCCAGCTGCGGCGGCGCAACGGACACCGCCAGTGGACCCATGTGCGCGGGCGGATCCTGCGGGACGACCGGGGCAGCGCCTACCGCGTCCTCGGGATCGTCCGCAACGCCACCACCGAGCTCAACGAGTTCACCTCGATCAGCCCCATGGAGGCGGGCCGACGGCGCATCACCAGCATCGTCCAGGGCACCACGGCCGCCCTCTCCAAGGCGGTGACCGTCGAGGACGTCGCCGCGGTCCTCACCGGCAGCGACGGCAGGGAGCGGTTCGGCGCCGACGGACTCGTCCTCGGTCTGGTCGAGGGCGGCGCGCTCAAGGTCATCGCGCTGGCCGGCGACTCGATGGAGGCGCTCGACGAGCTGAAGCTGCACCGCCTGGACGACTCGCTGCCGCTCGCCGAGGCCGTGCTCACCGGCCAGCCCCGGTTCGTCACCTCGCTCGGCGAGCTCGGCCACACCTTCCCCCGGCTCGCCCCGTACATCCAGCGCCTCGAAGTGGACGCGGCGGCCTTCCTGCCGCTGATCGCCCAGGCCCGCCCGGTCGGTGGGCTCGCGCTCTTCTTCCGGGGGCGCAGCGACTTCTCGGCCGAGGACCGCAACCTGTGCCTGGGCCTCGCGGGCATCGTCGCCCAGTCGCTCCAGCGGGCCATCCTCTTCGACCAGGAGCGCGAGTTCGCCACCGGCCTCCAGGCGTCGATGCTGCCCCGGCACGTGCCCGAGTTCACCGGCGCCGAGATCGCCGTGCGCTACCACGCCGCCTGGGGGGGCCGGGAGGTCGGCGGCGACTGGTACGACGTGATCGCGCTGCCCCGGGGGCGGGTCGGGGTGGTCGTCGGCGACGTCCAGGGCCACGACACCCACGCCGCCGCGATCATGGGCCAGCTGAGGATCGCGCTGCGCGCCTACGCGGGGGAGGGGCACCCGCCCGCGACCGTCCTCGCCCGCGCCTCGCGCTTCCTCGCCGAGCTCGACACCGAGCGCTTCGCGACCTGTACGTACGCCCAGGTGGACCTCTCCTCCGGCGGGGTACGGGCCGTCCGCGCGGGCCACTTGGGGCCGTTCATCCGGCACACCGACGGCCGGGTGGGCCGCCCCAACCTGCGCGGCGGACTCCCGCTCGGGCTCGCCACCGAGTTCGACGACGAGGAGTTCCCCGAGACCCGGCTCGACCTGGTGCCCGGCGAGACGATGGTGATGTGCACCGACGGGCTCGTGGAGGAGCCGGGATTGGACATCGCGGCCGGGATGGACGCCCTGGAGGGGGCCGTGCGGACCGGCCCCGAGGGCGCCGACGCACTCGCGGACCACCTCTCCGCCACCCTCTGGGAGCGCTGGGGCACCGGCGACGACGTGGCCCTGCTGGTGCTGCGCCGCGCCCCCGACCCGGGCACCCCGCAGGCCCCCCGCATCCACCAGTACATCCACCAGGCCGACCCCGAGGGCCTGGCGGAGTCCCGGGTGGCCCTGCGCCGGGCCCTGGAGGACTGGGGCTTCGCGGAGCTCGTCGACGACGTGGAGCTGGCCGCGGGCGAGCTCCTGGGCAATGTGCTGCTGCACACCGAGGGCGGCGCCGTCCTCACCCTGGAGGTGCTGCCCGAGCCGGTGCGGCGCGTACGGCTGTGGGTCAAGGACCGCTCCAGCGTCCGCCCGCGCCGCCGCACCCCCGGCGAGGCGGCCACCTCCGGGCGCGGTCTGATGCTCATCGAGGCGGTGTCGGCCCGCTGGGGCGTCGAGCCCAGGGGCGACGGCAAGGCGGTGTGGTGCGAGTTCGTGCCGGACGGCACCGAGGCGGACCTGTCGGCCGAGCGGCTCGTGGTCCCGCCGGAGGAGCCCCCGGAGGACTGACCGGCCGCTGACCGGTCAGTCCTTCGCCTACGTGACGTACGGCCTCAGGGCTTGATGACCCAGGCGTCGCCCAGCGAGCGCTCGCCGGAGGAGTCCGACGGGCGGTTGATGACGCCGTCGGCCGCGGTGGCCATCACGCTGGAGCCGCCGCCGTCGAGGTTGAGCGCCTCCTCGGCGCCGAGCTGCTTCATCAGCGCGGCGGTCCAGGCGATGCTCAGCCCTTCGCTGTAGCCCGCCTGCCGGCCGTCGACGACGGCCAGCATCAGCCGGCCCTGCTTGTCCACGCCCATCATCGAGCGCGGATTGGACCGGTTGGTCCAGTCGTACGTGAACGACTGGTCGGCGCCGAACCGGATGATGCCGTCCGCCAGCGCGTTCACCGACACCTTGCCGTGGCGCACCAGCGTCGGGCCGACCTGCATGATCGTGGTGTCCCTGGTGAGCGGCACCGGGCGGCCGTAGCTGTCGCTGACGCGGGTGCGGATGCCGAGCTGGTCGCCCACGTGCACATGGCCGAGTAGCCAGTCGGCGCTGTCCCCGATGGCCTGGATGGTGGATCCGCCGGCCGGGACGGCGGCCCCGCGCGAGGAGTTCACCGCGACCACCCGGTCGTCGGCGTCGAGGACGGCCTCGGCGCCCGCGCCCTTGGGCGCGGTGCCCCACTCGGGGGTGAACCGCACCAGCTCGCTGGGGTCGGTGCACTCGAAGTCGTGCTGCGGCCTCTCGGTCGGGGTGTCGCCGCCGACTCCACCGCAGTTCCAGACGTCGCCGGGGAAGCGGTTGACGCCGTCGATCTCCTCGATGGCGCCGCCCGGCGTCTGCAGCGAGATGTGCGCCTTGAGGGCGTCCACGCGGACGTTCCGCCCGCCCTTGGTCATGATGATCGCGCCCCGGCCCTGGGTCGCCGAGGCGAGCACCTTGCCGTCCTTGACGTAGAACCCGCCGGGGGCGTCGTTGTAGAACCACTGGCCGTTGATGCCCGCGATCGCGCCCGCGCGGGCGATGAGGTCGGTCGCCGGCTCGGTGCCGTGCAGGGTGGGCCCGAACTCGGTGTCCACCTTGCCCTGGAACTGCCGGAAGTCGACTCTGATGACGTTGACCTTCTCCGGGGCGCGGAAGTCGGTGCCGTCCTGCGCGGTGTAGCGCGTGTCCCCGGTGAACCCGGCGGCCTTCACCCTGGCCAGCTCCGCGGTCGCGTCGGGCCGCTCGGCGAAGCCGCCCAGCCGGACCGTCCAGCCCAGCGTGCCCGCCTCCAGGTCGGCGTACGCGGGCGAGCGGACCTCTTCGACCCGCGGCGCGAAACCCTTCTCGCGCAGGGCCTGGGCGACCTGGTCCGCCGTCTCCTTGGGGCCCAGCTCGGTGGTGGCCTTGCTGAGCCGCCCGCCGGGCTCCGCGGGCAGGTACACGTGCACGGTCCAGAAGTCGTCCGCGTTCTTCTTGCCGAAGGTGTACGTGGTGAGGGTGACGCCGGGGCTCAGGGTCCGGGTCACCGGGGGCGCGGTGGACGTCAGGGGAGGCTGGAACGGCTTGGCGTCGAGGGCGGGGCGGAGGGCGCCGTGGGGGGCGGCCTCGGCAGTCGGCATGGCGACCGCGGCGGTCAGGGCGACGGCGGCTGACAGCGCGGCGGCGAGGGTGGTTCGGCGCATGAGGCTTCCTTCATGGGTGGGAAGGTGCGTCGAAAATTAGATGGTGTGGACATGACTTGCGCTGATACGTCACACGCTGCCCACGTGAAGTGACTCTCACTGATGAGTGAACGAGGCAGCAGGCCAGAAGTAGTTGGCCCGGCCGAAGCCCAACTGCCCTTCACATAAGGGCCGCTGTGCCCTCCACCGGGGCATTTGCCACATTCGGACCCCCCCCTTCCGATCAGATGATCCGTCAGTTATTTCGTCCGATTTATAACGGAGGCGAACGGATCTTCCGCGCGAATCGCCGTCGCCCCGGCGGCGCTGTCCCCCGGTCGGCTCCCCCCCCGCGCGCCACCGCCCCGCCGCCGGGCCCGCTCGCCGTGCGGGGACGGCCGCGAGCGGGCAGCCTGGATCTTCCAGAGGTGTCCGCGCGCGGCCGTGGAGGAGGTGGTCCGCCGTGCCCGACCGGGATGCGCCCGGGCCCCGGCCCGACCGCGCGCCCCCGCACCAGGCGGTGCTCTCCCGGGTGCTGACCGGGCTCCTCGACGACGTCCAGGCGCACTCCGGTGCCGTCTATGTGCTCGATCCCGCAGAGAATGTCCTGGTCATGACCGCGATCGCGGGCCTGCCCAGGGTCTTCGCCGCGCCCTGGGAGCGGGTCGGGCTCGCCGCCCCCATCCCGGTCGCCGACGCGACCCGTGAGCGGCGGCTGGTCTGGGTCGGCGGCGAGGAGGAGATGGCGGGCCGCTACCCCCGGATCGCGGTCGTGCTGCCCTACCCCTTCGCCCTGGCCGCGCTCCCCGTGGCCACCGCCGACACCGTCTACGGGGCCATCTACGCGACCTGGCCCGGCTCGCACCCCGCCGACCTCTCCCGCCACGAGCGCGAGCGGCTCACCGCCGCCTGCGACCGGCTCGCCGAGTACATGGAGTGGGCCGCGGGCCAGGGCAGACCGGTGCTGCCGGAGCCCGGGGTGCGCCCGGTGGAGCCGCCGGGGGAGGTCCGCGCCGCCGAGGCCGCCCGGATGGCCGCGCGCCTGCCGTACGGCCTGTGCGCGCTCGACCTCGACGGGCGGGTCGAATACGCCAACCAGGCGTCGGCCGACCTCCTCGGCGTCCCGGTCGAGCGGCTGCTCGGCACCCCGCCCTGGGTGACCCTGCCGTGGCTGAACGACCCGATGTACGAGGACCGCTACCGGGCGGCCCTGCTCAGCCAGCAGATCACCTCGTTCGTGGCGCTGCGCCCGCCCGGCGACTGGCTCTCCTTCCGGCTCTACCCCAGCACCACCGGTCTCAGCGTGCGCATCACCCGCGCCCGCGCCACGCCCCGGGGAGGCAAGCCGCAGCGCGACGCGGGGGAGGGGCCCGGACGCCTGGTGACCATCTCGCACGTCCTGAGCCTGGCCAGCGCCCTGACCGAGGCTGTGGGCGTCCGGGACGTGATCGATCTGGTCGCCGACGAGATCATGCCCGCCGTGGGCAGCCGGACCCTGGCCATGCTCGGCTCCTCCGGCGGGCGCCTGCACGTCCTGGGGCAGCGCGGCTATGAGGACCCCTCGGTGGTGGACCGGTTCGACGGGATGCCGCTGACCGCCCAGACGCCGGGCGTGCGCGCCCTGCTCACCGGCGTACCGGGGTTCTACGAGTCGCGCGGGCAGCTGGAGCGCCTCTATCCGATCCGGTACGCCACCCCCGACGGCATGGCCGCCTGGGCCTATCTGCCGCTGGTCGCCTCCGGCCGGGCCGTGGGCACCTGGGTGCTGGGCTACGCCGAGGAGCACACCTTCACCGCCGAGGAGCGCGCGGTGCTGACCAGCGTCGGCGGCCTCATCGCGCAGGCCCTGGAGCGGGCGCGGCTCTACGACGCCAAGCACCGGCTCGCCCACGGCCTCCAGGAGGCCCTGCTGCCGCACACCCTGCCGGACCTGCCCGGGCTGGAAGTGGCCGCGCGCTATCTGCCGGGCACCCAGGGCATGGACATCGGCGGCGACTTCTACGACCTGCTGCCCGTCGGCACCGCGGCCGCCGCCGTGATCGGGGACGTCCAGGGCCACAACGTGACCGCGGCGGGCCTGATGGGCCAGGTCCGCACCGCCGTACGCGCCTACACCGCCGTCGGCCAGACCCCCGGCCGGGTCATGGAGTCCACCAACCGGCTGCTCGTCGACCTCGCCACCGAGCGCTTCGCCAGCTGCATCTACCTGCACCTGGACACCGCGCGCGGACGCGCCCTGCTGGCCCGCGCCGGACATCCCCAGCCGCTGCTCAGGGACCCGGACGGCCGAGTGCGCACGCTGGATCTGGCCGGCGGCCCGCTGCTCGGCATCGACGCGGACGCCGTCTACCCGACCACGGAGGTGCCGCTGCCGCCCGGCTCGGTCCTCGCGCTGTACACCGACGGCCTCATCGAGATCGCGGGCGTCGACCTCGACGAGTCGGTGGCCGCCGTCGCCGACCGGCTCGCGGACGTGGGCGGGCGCCCCCTGGAGGAGGTCGCCGACAGCCTCGTACGCCACGTCCAGGAGACCCAGGGACGCAGCGACGACGTGGCGCTGCTGCTGCTCAGGCCCGAGTGAGCGGCGGCGCGGCGGTGCTCTCGCGCTCGATCAGCCGGGGCAGCGGCATCGGGACCGACCGGGCGGCGCCGCCGTCCAGCAGCGCGGTCAGCTCCCGCGCGGCGAGCCGCCCGAACGCGATCGTGTCCCGGGACAGCGCGGTCAGCCACGGGTGGACCATCCGGCACAGCACCGAGTCCTCCCACGACACGATCGAGACGTCCCCCGGCACCGAGAGCCCGAGCCCCGCCACCACGGCCGCTCCCGCCGCCGCCATCACGTCGTTGTCGTAGACCAGCGCGGTCGGCGCCGCCGCCCCGCCCAGCACCCGGCGGGTCACCGCCGCGCCCTCGGTGTCCGAGTAGTCCGTGGTCACCGAGCGCACCCCGGTCAGACCGCGCCGGTCGGCCTCGGCGCGCAGGGAGCGGATGCGGCGGTCGGTGTGGGCCAGCGAGTCGAGGCCCGCGATGTGCACGACCCTGCGGTGCCCCAGCTCGTACAGCCTGCCGACGACCGCCGCCATCGCCCCGGCGTCGTCGGCGCGCACCTGCGACAGGTTCGGGTGCGTGTCCGGCAGGCCGCCGATGACGACCCCCGGCAGCCCGAGCTCGTCGAGCAGCTCCGGGCGCGGGTCGTCGGTGCGCGGGTCCACCACCAGGACGCCGTCCACCCGGTGCTCGGCCCACCACCGCCGGTAGACCGCGCACTCGGCCCGCACGTCCTCCACCACCTGGAAGAGCAGGCCGAGTTGACGCTCCGCCAGGACCTCCTGGATGCCGGAGATCAGCTGGAGGAAGAACGAGTCGACCCCGAGGGTCGCCGCCGGGCGCGCCACCACCAGGCCGACCGTGGCCGCGCCCTCGCCGGAGAGCGCCCGGGCCGCCGTGCTCGGCCGCCAGCCCAGCTGCTCGGCGACCCGGCGGACCCGGTCCCGGGTCACCTCGGAGACGCCGGGGCGGTCGTTGAGCGCGAACGACACCGCGCTCTCCGACACCCCGGCCCGCTGGGCGATGTCCTTCATCGTCGGGCGGCGCGCCACCGTGCGCCGGGCCGCCTGCGTGTCCTTGCCGGACGGCGGGCTGTCCGTCACCCGTGCCCCTTTCCCGCTGGATCCGACCGGTCTGCGGCCGGTGAATGCCTCAGCGTATTAATGCGCTTGAGCACCATGACTCTAAAGCGCATTAGTGGATCGCTGCAACTACCCCGATGCACACCGGTGACCTGCATATACGTCATCCAACTGGGGCCGCCTATTGACTTTTTGAAGATTCGCACCGCAAAGTCTGCCGATGTGAGCGTCCGGTACCGCGCCTTTCCGGGGGACAGTCCCCGGCCCCTCTGCGAGGCCGGTCGCCGCCGTCCGCACGTCTGGTCCGAGCAAAGGAGCCGTACACCGTGCGCATCTCCCGCAGGGCATTCGCCGCTGCCGCCGTCCTCGCCACCGTCCTGCCGCTGAGCGCCTGCTCCAGCGACTCCGACTCGGGTTCGTCCGACGCGTCGGGCAAGGTCGAAGGGAAGATCACCTTCCAGACCTGGAACCTCCAGGCGAACTTCAAGGACTACTTCAACGGCGTGATCGCGGACTTCCAGAAGAAGTACCCCGGCACCGAGGTGAAGTGGGTCGACCGGCCCGCCGAGGGCTACGCCGACAAGATCAGCGCCGACGCCGCCGGCGGCACCCTGCCCGACGTCGTCAACGTCTCGCCGGACCTGGTGGCCCCGCTGGCGAAGGCGGGTCTCGCGCTCGACCTGGACAAGGCGGCGGCCGACTACCGCAAGGAGTACCTGCCCGGCGCCTGGCAGAGCCACCAGATACCCGGCATGCAGGGCACGTACGCCTTCCCCTGGTACCTCAACACCGGCCCGCTGTTCTACAACAAGCGGCTGTTCGGCGACGCCGGGCTGGACGCGGCCAAGCCGCCGAAGACGTACGACGAGGTCTTCGCCGACGGCCTGGCGATGGCCCGCAAGAGCAACGGGAAGATCGCGACCTTCGCCAACGTGCCCACCATCGAGGACTTCGGGCGCTACGGCGTGGAGTCGATGAACAAGAGCGGCGACGGCTTCGCGTTCAACGACGCCAAGGGGGTCGAACTCCTCACCAAGTACAAGGAGTTGTACGACGCCAAGGCGCTCGACCCGCAGGCGCTGACCGCCACCCCCGAGTCGGCGGGCCACAAGTTCCTCACCGAGTCGGTGTCCATGAACCCCGGCAGCGCCCTCGACCTCGCCAACTTCAAGAAGCAGGCCCCGACGCTCTACAAGAACATCGGGATCACCGACCAGATCACCAGCACCGGCAAGGCGAACATGTACGTCATGGGCGTCATGGTGAACAGCAAGACCAAGCAGAAGCCCGCGGCCGTCGCCTTCGCGCACTTCGTGACCGACGCGACCCGCCAGATGGAGTTCGCCAAGAAGGTCGCCATCTTCCCCAGCACCGCGGGCTCGCTCGACGACCCGTACTTCACCAAGGAGGACGGCACCGACGAGACCCGGGTGCGGATCGCCGCCGCCAAGTCCCTGAAGACGGCGGTCAACTACACGCCGGTGCTGTTCAGCGAGCAGATGAAGACCGCGCTGCGCAACGAGGTGGCCAAGGCGCTCCAGGGCAAGCAGAGCCCCAAGGAAGCGCTTGACAACGCTGTCAAGGCCTGTGACCAGCTGCTGAAGCAGAGCTGAGCCGTTCGTGAACAGCCCCACCGCCGCCCCGGCGGACCCGTCCGGCCCCCTCGCCGCCGCCCCGGCGGCCCGGAGCACCCGCTCCGGGCCGCACCGGGCCGGCCGCCGCATCCGGCGCCAACTGCCGTCCAGCCCCTGGCTGTTCGCGGCGCCCGGACTGCTCGTCGTCGGCGTGTTCAGCCTGTACCCGTTCGTCAGCACCGTGGTGAACTCCTTCACCGACCGTCGCACCCTGGTGCCCGGCCACTACGTGGGCCTCGCCAACTTCCGCGAGCTGTGGCACGACGACATGTTCTGGACCGGACTGCGCAACAGCACGCTGTACGTCCTCGGCGTGGTCCCGGCCCTGGTGGTCCTGCCGCTGCTGCTCGCCCTGCTCGTCCAGCGGCACATCCCCGGCATCGCCTTCTTCCGGGCCGCGTTCTACACCCCGGTCGTGGCCTCCATCGTCGTGGTCGGCCTCATCTGGGTGTGGATGCTCGACGACCGGGGGCTGATCAACTCGGTCCTGGAGGCGGTGGGCGTCGGCAAGGTCGGCTTCCTCAGCGACCAGTGGCTGCTCCTGTGCAGCGCGATGGCGGTCACGGTCTGGAAGGGCCTCGGCTACTACATGATCATTTACTTGGCGGCGCTGGCCAACGTGCCGCGCGAACTCCACGAGGCGGCTGCGGTGGACGGGGCCGGGGCGGTCCGCCGCTTCTTCACCGTCACCGTGCCCGCCCTGCGCTCCACCATGGTCCTGGTCGCCGCGCTCTCCTCGGTCTCGGCCTTCAAGGTCTTCTCCGAGGTCTATCTGATGGCGGGCCCCAGCGGCGGCCCGGCGGGCGAGGACACCACCTTGGTGATGCTCGTCCAGCGCGTCGGCACCGGTCTGACCGGCCGGGTCGGCTACGCCTCGGCGATCTCCGTGGTCGTCTTCGTCGTCACCGTCGCGCTGATGCTGCTCGTGCTGCGGGCGGACCGGAGGGAGGACGCGTGAGCACCGAGACCGACACCGCGAAGGGTACGGATCCGGTGACCGCCGTGCGCCGCCGTCGGGCGGGCGTCACCGACAAGGAAGGGCGACGCGTCCCCCTCTGGCAGCTCGTGCTGCGGTACGCGCTGCTTCTGGTGGTCCTGGCGCTCACCGTCGGCCCGTTCCTCTGGCAGCTCTCCACCTCGCTGAAGGGGCCGCACGAGGACATCTTCAGCTCCCCGCCGAAGTTCCTGCCCGGGCAGCCCACCCTCGACAACTACGCGCGCGTGGCCGACACCATCCCGGTCTGGGACTACGCCCTGAACTCGCTGAAGGTCGCCGCCGCCAACGTCGTCACCAACTGCGTCGGCGCCTCGCTCGCCGGATACGCACTGGCCCGGATGCGCTTCCGGGGCCGCCGTGCGGCCACCCTCGCGTTCATCCTCGCCATGCTGGTCCCCGTCGAGGGCATCATCATCGCCCAGTTCACCACCATGCGGGACCTCGGCCTCAACAACACCCTGATCGCGGTCCTGCTGCCCGGCTCCATCGGCGCGATGAACGTCCTGCTGATGCGCAACGCCTTCCTCAACCTCCCGTACGAGGTGGAGGAGGCGGCGTACGTCGATGGCGCCAACGCCTGGCAGCGGTATCTGCGGATCGCGCTGCCCGCGGTCAAGGGCACCCTCGCCGTGGTCGCCATCTTCGCCTTCATGGGCGCCTGGGACGACTTCCTGTGGCCGCTGATCGTCCTCAGCGACCCGGACCGCTTCACCCTCACCATCGGCCTGAACTACCTGCACGGCACCTTCGCCAACGACGAACGGCTCGTCGCGGCGGGCACGGTCATCGCCGTCGCCCCGCTCATCGTGCTCTTCGCCTGCCTGCAGCGTTACTTCTTCCGCGGCGTCGGCGAGGGAGCCGTCAAGGGCTGAGCCCCGCGGCCCCGCTCCTCCGCCCCGCCGTACGCCCACAGAACGGACCCGCATGCCTTCAGAACAGGCCCGCATGCCTGCCGCCGTGCGCTTCGGCGCCAACTACACGCCCGGCCAGGGGTGGTTCCACCACTGGCTCGACTTCGACCTCGACGCCGTACGCGCCGACCTCGACGCGATCGCGGCCCTCGGCCTCGACCACATCCGGGTCTTCCCGGTGTGGCCGTACTTCCAGCCCAACCGCACCCTGATCCGGCCGCGCGCGGTCGAGCAGCTGGTCCAGCTCGCCGACGCGGCGGGCGAACGCGGCCTCGACGTCAACGTCGACGGCCTCCAGGGCCATCTGTCGAGCTTCGACTTCCTGCCCGCCTGGACGCAGACCTGGCACCGGCGCAGCCTCTTCACCGACCCCGAGGTGCTCGACGGGCAGGCGGCGCTGCTGCGCACGCTTGCGGGGGCGCTCGCGGACCGGCCCAACTTCATCGGGATGACGCTCGGCAACGAGATCAACCAGTTCGCGGCCGGGCCGCACCCCGACCCCGACCGCATCACGCCCGAGCAGGCCGGGGCGTGGCTGGGGCGGATGCTCGCCGCGTGCGAGGAGGGGGCGCCTGGCAAGCCTCATGTGCACGCGGAGTACGACGCCGCCTGGTACCAGGACGACCAGCCGTTCACCCCCGCGCACGCGGCCCGGGTCGGCGCCATGACCACCGTGCACTCGTGGGTGTTCAACGGTACGGCCCAGGCGCACGGGCGCGACGGCGTCGCGACCGAGCACCACGCCGCGTACCTCGTGGAGCTCTCGAAGGCCTGGGCCGACGACCCGCACCGGCCGGTGTGGCTCCAGGAGGTGGGCGCGCCCGCCCCCTTGATCCCCGCCGGGCACGCGGCGGCGTTCACCGAGGCGACGGTGGTGAACGCGCTGGACTGCGCGGATCTGTGGGGGGTCACGTGGTGGTGCTCCCACGACGTGGACCGGTCGCTGGCCGACTTTCCCGAACTGGAGTACAGCCTGGGGTTGTTGACCAGTTCCGGGCGGGTCAAGCCTGCGGGGGAGGCCGTGGCTCGGCTTGCCCGGGAGTGGCGGGGGCGTGTGCACGCGCCCGCGCCCCGGACTACCGCGCTTGTCGTCGACGCGGGGGACGAGGTGCTGGCGCCGCGCCGGTCCGTGTGTGCGCCCGGGGGGTCGGTGTTCGAGGCGTTCGCTCGGCTGGTGGGGGAGGGGGTGCGGCCTGCGGTGGTGTTGGCGAGCCGTGTTGATGACAAGGAGCACTTGGCGCTGCGCGGGATCGGCGAAGTGGTGTTCCCGGATGCCGTGGGCTGAGCCCGGCGGGGCGATGGCGTCTTCGGCTGCGGGCCGTGCGTGGCTGGGCGCGGTGAGCTCGGCGCTCGGCCGCGGCGGTGTATTCGTCTGCGGGCCGTCCCCAACTGGTCGCGCAGTTCCCCGCGCCCCTTATGGGTGCCCCACTTCGAAAAGTGCGTCCCAACACCCTCCCCGACCTGAAACGGAGACCCCTCATGCCCCAGCCCCTCCACGAACCCACCCGCCGTACCGTCGTCCTCGCCGGAGCCGGGGCGGCCGCTGCTGTCGTCGGCCCGGCCGTTGCCGCTCGGGCAGCGGCTGGCGATCCCGTCGACCTTCAGCCGTACGCCTCGTATTGGTATCCGGACTCGTTCCCTTCCGGGACCCCCGAGCCCGGCATCACCTGGCGGAGTCTCAAGGACTGGCGGGCCGAGGACGACGCCGATCTGGCCTTCAACGCCGCCACTGTGCCGCTCGCCCGGCGGTTCACGCCGGTCGCGGTGAACCGGAGCGCGCGGGCCCGGCAGGCCCGTATTCAGGCGCTCGTGTCGTTCGAGCACACGGCGGGCAACCCGTCCCAGGGAGCGGCCACCGCCGACTACTACGCGCTCACCCACTGGGCCTACCTCGACGAGCTGGTCTTCTGGGGCGGTTCGGCGGGGGAGGGGCTGATCCTGGCGCCCAACGCGCCCGTCGTGGACGCGGCGCACCGCAACGGCGTGCCCGTGCTCGGCACCGTCTTCCTGCCGCCGACCGCGTGGGGCGGCGAGCTGCGCTGGACCCGCGACCTGGTGCGGCGCGACTCGCTCGGGCGGTTCCCGCTCGCCGCGAAGCTCGTCGCGGTCGCGGTCGCGCACGGCTTCGACGGGTGGTTCGTCAACGCCGAGACCGACGGCGGCGACGCGGCCCTCGGCGCCGACATGCTCGCCTTCGTACGGGACCTCAAGGCGCGCAGCGAGGCCGCCGGGCTGCGGGTCACCTGGTATGACGCGATGACGGTGGAAGGGTCCGTGGGGTGGCAGGGAGCGCTCAACGAGCGGAATCAGGACTTCTTCCGCAGTGCCGACTCGATGTTCGTGGACTTTCGGTGGTCGGGCGATCGCCTTGCGGCCTCCGGTGAGCTTGCGGAGAGGCTCGGACGCGACCGCTACGACCTGTGGGCCGGTGTCGACGTCGAGGCCCATGGATGGGACAGCTCCGTGGACTGGGACGCCATCGTGCCCCGGGACCGGGCGCACGTCGTCTCGTACGGCCTCTACCGGCCCGAGTGGACCCGCAACCAGCTGCCCGCGGGGCGCACCCCGGCACAGTTCCACGCGGCCGACGACCGGTTCTGGACCGGGCGTTCGCTCGACCCCTCGCAGCCCGACACGGACGGCTGGCGCGCCCCGGCGACCGTCGTCGCGGACCGCTCGACCGTCGACCGGCTGCCGTTCGCGACCTCCTTCAACACCGGGCACGGTCTGCGCTGGTACGAGGGCGGCGAGGTGACCTCGGCCGTCGAGTGGAACCACCTCGGCCTCCAGGACCGGCTCCCGGGCCGCCGCTGGGTGGTCCGCACGAGCGGGCGCCGCCCGGCCGTCGCCTTCGACTTCGCGGACGCCTGGCGCGGCGGGTCCAGCCTCCTGGTCGACGGCGACTTCGACGCCCCCGCCACGGTCGAGCTCCACGCGACCCGGCTGCCGCTGTCCCGGTCCACGGTCGTCGAGCTCACCCACCGGGCCGACGCGGGCACGGTCACCGTCGAGCTGGCGGTCGCCCTGCGCGAGCCCGCCGAACCCGGTGAGCCGGTCCCGTACACCTACATCCCTGCGGGCACCCTGCGGGCGGGCGGCTCCGGCTGGACCACCGCGACCCTGCGGCTGAACACCCTTTCCGGGACGGTCCGTTCGCTCGGCGTCCGGCTCACCGCCGAGGGGCGCGCCAAGTGGCGTCTGGGCGCGCTGGCGGTGCGCGACACGGCCGCCGCGAGACGACCGGGCGCGCCTGCCCGGCTGCGCGTCACCGCCTCCGCGCCCGGCGCCGCGGGCACCTCGCTGCGCTTCGCGTGGCGCCGGGCGCCCGGCGCGGTGCGCCACTACGAGCTGCACCGCGTGCTGCCCGGGGGAAGCCGCCGCTTCCTCGGGGGAACGTGCGGGAATGCCTTCTTCGTTCCCGCACTGAAGCCGGAAGGAGGCGAGCGGGCGGCGCGGTTCGAGATACGGGCCGTCGACGAGCTGTACACGGCCTCCGCACCCGCCTCCACCGTCCACCACTGGTAACCCTCGTCCCCCTTCGCACCCCGCTCGACCCTCGACCCACGGAGCAGATCCTCATGCATGACGACCGCAGCCTGGTCGAAGCCCGCCTCAAGCGAGTCCTCGACGAGCGCATCCGCCCCGCCGTGTACCCCGAATCCGTCCCGCTGGAAGTGGCGGTGTGGCACGCGCCGGGCGAGCCCGTCCCGGTCACCGAGGGGCTGGCCGGTGCCCCCGAGCCGATCAAGGTCGGGGACGCCTGGGGCGCCCCGTGGGGCACCAGCTGGTTCCGGGTGACCGGGACCGTACCGGCCGAGTGGGCCGGGCGGACCGTCGAGGCGCTCCTCGACCTCGGCTTCGACGAGAACATGCCGGGCTTCCAGTGCGAGGGCCTCGTCTACCGCCCCGACGGCACCCCGGTGAAGGGCCTCAACCCGCGCAACCAGTGGGTGCGCGTCGGCGCGCCCGCGGTGGGCGGCGAGGAGGTGCGGCTGCACATCGAGGCCGCGTCCAACCCGGTCATCCTCGACTACCACCCCTTCGTGCCGACCGCGCTCGGCGACAAGGAGACCGCGGGCACCGAGCCGCAGTACCGGCTGGCCCGGATGGACCTCGCGGTCTTCGACGAGACGGTGTGGCAGCTCGTCCTCGACCTGGAGGTGCTGGGCGAGCTGATGCACGAACTGCCGGTCGAGGGCGCCCGGCGCTGGGACATTCTGCGGGCGATCGGCCGCGCGCTCGACGCGGTCGACCTCCAGGACGTGAACGGCAGCGCGGCGGCGGCCCGCGCCGAGCTCGCCGGTGTGCTGGCCGTGCCGGCCGGGCCCACCGCCCACCGCATCAGCGCGGTGGGGCACGCGCACATCGACTCGGCGTGGCTGTGGCCGCTGCGCGAGACCGTGCGCAAGGTGGCCCGTACGACGTCGAACATGACGGCGCTCCTGGAGGACGAGCCGGACTTCGTCTTCACCATGTCGCAGGCGCAGCAGTTCGCCTGGATCAAGGAGCACCGGCCCGAGGTGTACGCGCGCGTGAAGAAGGCCGTCTCCGACGGGCGGTTCGTGCCCGCCGGCGGGATGTGGGTGGAGTCGGACACCAACATGCCGGGCTCGGAGGCGATGGCCCGTCAGTTCGTGCACGGTAAGCGGTTCTTCCTCGACGAGTTCGGCGTCGAGAACGACGAGGCCTGGCTGCCCGACACGTTCGGCTTCGCCGCCGGGCTGCCGCAGATCATCAAGGCGGCGGGCGCCAAGTGGCTGCTCACCCAGAAGATCTCCTGGAGCCAGACCAACAAGTTCCCGCACCACACCTTCCAGTGGGAGGGCATCGACGGCACCCGGATCTTCACCCACTTCCCGCCCGTCGACACCTACAACTGCTCGATGAAGGGCAGCGAGATCGCCCACGCGGCCCGCAACTTCAAGGACAAGGGCCACGCCCGGCACTCGCTGGCCCCGACCGGCTGGGGCGACGGGGGCGGTGGCACCACCCGCGAGATGGTCGCCAAGGCGGCCCGGCTGCGGAGCCTGGAGGGCTCGGCGACCGTGGAGTGGGAGAGCCCCGCCGAGTTCTTCGCCAAGGCGCAGGCGGAGTATCCGAACGCGCCGGTGTGGGTGGGCGAGCTCTATCTGGAGCTGCACCGCGCGACGCTGACCAGCCAGGCCAAGACCAAGCAGGGCAACCGGCGCAGCGAGCACCTGCTGCGCGAGGCCGAGCTGTGGGCCGCGACGGCGGCCGTGCGGGCCGGGTTCCCCTATCCCTACGAGCAGGTGGACCGGATCTGGAAGACCGTGCTGCTGCACCAGTTCCACGACATCCTGCCCGGCTCCTCCATCGCCTGGGTGCACCGGGAGGCGGAGAAGACCTACGCCGCCGTCGCGCGGGAGCTGAACGCGATCATCGACGGCGCCCAGCGCGCGCTCGCGGGCGAGGGCGCCCCGGGCGCCACCCTGGTCTTCAACTCCGCGCCCCACACGCGCGACGGAGTGCCGGCGGGCGGGGCCGCCCCCGCTGTCCGTACCGGCGTGAGCCGAGCCGCGCCGCGCGAGGGCGGCGGTTTCGTCCTGGACAACGGGCTGCTCTCGGTGGAGATCGACGCCCGCGGGCTTGTGGTGTCCGCGTACGACATCGGCGCCGGACGTGAGACGGTCGCCCCCGGCAAGGCCGCGAACCTGCTCCAGATCCACCCCGACTTCCCGAACATGTGGGACGCCTGGGACGTGGACGCGTTCTACCGCAACACGGTGACCGATCTGACGGACCTCGACCAGCTGGTCGCGGTGGAGGACGCGGGGGTGGCGGCCGTCCGGATCGTGCGGAGCTTCGGCGACTCCAAGGTCACCCAGCTGCTCAGCCTCGCCCCCGGCGCCCAGCGGCTCGACATCGACACCGAGGTCGACTGGCACGAGACCGAGAAGTTCCTGAAGGCCGCGTTCCCCCTGGACGTCCACGCCGAGCGGTACGCGTCGGAGACCCAGTTCGGCCACGTCCACCGGCCCACCCACACCAACACCAGCTGGGAGGCGGCCAAGTTCGAGGCCTGCAACCACCGCTTCGTCCATCTGGAGGAGCCGGGCTGGGGCGTCGCCCTCGTCAACGACTCCACGTACGGGCACGACGTGACCCGGACCGTGCGCGACGCCGCCGAGGGGCCGGGCACGACCACCACGGTCCGCGTCTCGCTGCTGCGCGCCCCGCGCTTCCCCGACCCCGAGACCGACCAGGGGCTGCACCGCTTCCGGCACGCGCTGGTGCCCGGGGCCACGATCGGCGACGCGGTGCGCGAGGGCTACCGCGTCAACCTGCCGGAGCGGCGGGTGACGGGCGCGGCGGAGGTGGCGCCGCTGGTGTCGGTCGACGAGGACGCGGTGGTCGTCAGCGCGGTGAAGCTCGCCGACGACGGCAGCGGCGACGTGGTCGTACGGCTCTACGAGTCGCGGGGCGGCCGGGCCCGGGCCCGCCTCACCCCGGGCTTCGAGGCGGACGCGGTGGTGGCGACCGACCTGCTGGAGCGGCCCCTCGCCGAAAGCTCCTCCCCTGAACTGGCCGACGGTGTGGTGCGGTTGGTGTTGCGGCCCTTCGAGCTGGTCACCCTCCGGCTGACGCGGACCCGTTCGGAAGGCTGACGGCGGCCAGGGCCTGCTCCAGCGTCGGAGCAGGCCCCAGGACGGTCGTGAGGGCGGTGATCCGCAGGATCCGCAGCGTCAGCGGATGGTCGCAGACGAGCCCCCACGAGCCGCCCCGCTCGGTCACCCGGCGGTGGGCCCGCACCAGCAGGGCGAGGCCCGAGCAGTCCAGGAACCGGATGGGGCGCAGGTCCACGGCCAGCGCGCCCACCCCGTCCCCGGTGAGGGTGTCCAGGCGCGGCCGCAGCGCCTGGACGGCTTGGATGTCGATCTCGCCGTGCAGCTCGGCGACGGTCACTCCGGCCCGTGTGTGGACCCTCAGAAACGGCCGCTCGTAGTGCGGGCGGGAAGCCTGCACGAGCTCCAGCGGACCGTCGTCGACGTATTCGTCGCGGCGCACTATCTCTCCCCCAAAGGCAGCGTTTTGGTGTGAACGGCCGGGGGCTTGGGCCGCCGGGGGGAACGTTAGACGCTAGCCGGAGCGCGAAAAGTGCAGAAACAATTCACACGACCGTTTCATCACTCGATAGAGTGAAATGATGTTGCTAGGCTTGCCAGTTGGTCGTCCGGCACCCGGGCCTCCATGAACCGGGTGGTACGGCGGAGCCGGAAGCCCAGGGACTCGTAGAGGCGGATGGCGCCGGTGTTGCGCGCGCCCGTGTGCAGGAAGGGCCGCTCGCCGCGCTCCCGGATGTTCGCCGCGACCGCCAGGATCAGCCGGGTGCCCAGGCCCTGGCCCCGGAAGGCGTCGTCGGTGCAGACCGCGCTGATCTCCGTCCAGCCGGGCGGGTGCAGCCGCTCGCCCGCCATCGCCACGAGCACGCCGTCCCTGCGCACGCCCAGATAGGTGCCCAGCTCGATGGTGCGCGGCAGGAACGGGCCCGGCCGGGTCCGCTCCACCAGGTCCATCATCTCGGGCACGTCGGCGGCGGTCAGCGTGACGGCCTCGTCGAACGGACGGGCGGCCACCCCGTCGTCCACCAGCTGCACGCCGTCGGCGTTGAACGTCAACTCCCAGCCCGTGGGCGGCAGATGGCTCATTCCGAGCAGCGGAACCTCGTTGCCGGGCCCGGCCAGCGCGGCGACGTCCGCCCAGTCCTGCGGCCCGGGGTCGTCGGAGAGCGCCAGCCACGGCGTCACCTCGGGCGGATAGCGCAGCACCCGCCCGAACCGCTCGGCGAAGTGGGCGTGCGGCCCGGTGAGGGAGGCGCGGGCCGGGTTGTCCAGGGGGTGGGATGCGCTCACGGCGCCACCTCGATCACGACCTTGCCGCGTGCGTGGCCGTCCTCGACCGCGCGCAGCGCCTCGGGCGCGCGCTCCAGCGGGAACGTCGCCGTGACGAACGGGCGCAGCTCCCCGCCCACCACCAGCCGCGCCACCTCGTCGAGCACCGCGGCGGTGCGGGCCCGCAGCACCGCCGAGCCGCCGAGCCGGGCCGCCCCGGGCGGGTCGGCCGCGGTGATCAGCTTCGTACGGTCGTCGACGAGCGCGGCGACCGTCTCCAGGACCTCACCGCCGACCAGGTCGAAGACCGCGTCGACACCGTCCGGCGCCGCCGCCCGGACGCGCTCGGCCAGCCCGTCGCCCGCCGAGGACACGTGCACCGCGCCCAGCGACTCGACGAACTCCTTCTTGCCCTCGCTCGCCGTACCCACCACCTTGATCCCGAAGGCCTTGGCTATCTGGGCGACGGCCACGCCCACTCCGCCGCCGACGCCGGTGACCAGCAGCGTCGCCCCGGAGGGCAGATCCAGCTGGCGCACGCCGTCGTACGCGGTCGCCCCGGCCACCGGCAGGGTCGCCGCGTCCGCGAACGACAGACCGGCCGGCTTGTGGGCGGTCACCGGGACCGGCAGCAGCGCGTACTCCGCGTAACCGCCGCCCACCGGATTGCCGAAGACGGCGTCCCCGACGGCGAAGCCCGTCACCCCGGGGCCGAGCTCCGCGACCACGCCCGCGACCTCGTTGCCGAACACGGCGGGCAGCTCCGGCTCCGGCGCCCCTGGCCTGCGGAAGCCGTTGCGCAGCTTCCAGTCCACCGGGTTCACCCCGGCGGCCCGGACCGCGACCAGCAACTGGCCGGGGCCCGGGCGCGGCCGGTCCCGCTCGATGAACGTCTCGGTCTCGGGCCCGCCGTTGCGGGTGTACGCGTACGCCTTGGGCATCTGCTGACTCCTCGCTCTCAGCAGCTCCAAGGTCGATCCCGGTGTCGCTATTCCCGGGACTGCGCACTGTTCACACGAGCGCAACGAAGGCCGCGCCATCGCTCCTAGCAATTCGGTACGTCACCGCTGGCCTGCATGAACGCCGCGCTGGCCCAGCCGTGGGCGCCGCTCAGCCAGTACCAGGTGGAGGTTCCGTTCACGTTCGAGCCGTGGGTCCTGCACTCGATGCGGTCCTGGCTGCCCGGGCTCAGGGCGACGACGACCCCGGCGTTCAGGCTCGGGTTGTCGCGGACGTTGAGCTCGATGCGCGAGGTGACCGTGCCCCAGACCCGGCCGCCGTCGTGGTGGTCCCGGTCCCGGCCGTCGCGGTGGTCGTCCCAGCGCCAGTCGCCGCCGTGGTCGCCCCAGTCGCGACCGCTGTTGTGGTCGTCCCGGATCCAGCCGCTGATGTGGGCGTCCCACGACCAGCCGTTGCCCTGGCCGCGGTCGTGGCCGTCGCCCTGGTCGTGAGCCGGGGCCGCCGCTGCCGCGGTGGCGAGGCCGCCCATGGCGAGACCGCACGACAACAAGGTCGCGGCGGCCGCTCGACGTATCCGTCCGGTGTGCATACCGGCTCCTTTCGTCGCTCCCGCCCCTTGTGACCATCCCCTCCCATCACACACCCGGGTCGCGCGGGGTGCGATTTGGGCAGGTGGGAGCCGGTGAAGCGGCCGCCGGAGGCCAGGTTTTCGGTCAAAGTTCAACCAAAGCGGGCGGTTTCAGAGCCTCGACTTCAGAGCCCAGACAGGCGGGCAGCCTCGCCGAAGACCTCGACGAGCATGGGGAGCGTCAGCCGTCCCGTCGACGTGTTGCGCTGGCTCGGGTGGTAGCAGCCGAGCAGATGCAGCGGCGGGCGGCCTTCGTCCGACGCGGCCAGCGTCACCTGGACGCCGTGTCCGAACTTCGGCCGGGGGCGCGGCACTTGCCAGCCCGCCGCGCCCAGCACCGGCAGCAGCGCCTGCCAGCCGAACGCGCCGAGCACGACGACCGTACGCAACCCCGGGCTCAGCAGCTCCAGTTCGGCCGCCAGCCACGGGCGGCAGGTGTCGCGCTCCTGCGGCGTCGGCTTGTTGTCCGGCGGCGCGCAGTGCACGGGCGCGGCCAGCCGTACACCCCGCAGTGCGAGGCCGTCCCCGGCGTGCGTGGCCTCCGCCTGGGAGGCCAGGCCCACCGCGTGCAGCGCGGCGAAGAGGAAGTCGCCGGAGGCGTCCCCCGTGAACATCCGGCCGGTCCGGTTGCCGCCGTGCGCGGCCGGGGCGAGGCCGACGACCGCGAGCGCCGCGTCCGGCGGACCGAACCCGGGCACCGGCCGGCCCCAGTACTCCCAGTCCCGGAACGCCGCCCGTTTGGTCGCGGCGACCTCCTCGCGCCAGGCCACCAGGCGCGGACAGGCCCGGCAGCGGACCACCTGGGCGTCCAGCGCGTCGAGGCTGCGGCAGCGCGGGGCCCGCCGGGCGGGGAACGCGGGGTCGGGCTCCGCCGACGGCCCGCTCGCTTCCGTACCGCGTGCCTCGTCCATGTCCCCACGCTAGGGGAACCGGGCCCGGCCCGCCGTGCCGTCGAAGCACGCAGAAGAGCCAAAAGGGGGAGTCACAACCGGCCGAATTATTCGAACGCGGAGAGCTCCCGGACGCGCGCGGGCGTGGGCGGCGCTTCCGTTTGCGCTGGCGGACGCCCGTAGACGTCCGCCGCCCCGGCACCGGCCCCCTCGGGGGCGGGCGCAGATGCCGTTGGCAAGGTACCAAGGGCCTCCTGCGCTCGGCTCCGGGGCGCACTACTGTGAAAGTCCGGCTGCAGGGGAGTGTGGTTGGGACGTGGACAGTTCGTGGAAGATCCTCGTAGTGGACGACCGCGAGGACAACCTCTTCGCCATGGAGAGTGTGCTGCGTCCCGTGGGCCGCCCGATAGTGTGCGCCCGCAGTGGGGACGAGGCGCTGAAGACCGTGCTGCGCGGCGGCATAGCCGTGATCCTGCTCGATGTGCTGATGCCCCAGATGGACGGCCTCGAAGTGGTCGACTACCTCAAGCGCCTGGACCACACCCGCAGTCTGCCGGTCATCCTGGTCACCGGCCTCGGCCGCGACGACGACCTCGCGGCCCGCGCCTACCACCTCGGTGTCGCGGACTTCCTGGTGAAGCCGGTGGACCAGTGGGCGGTGCGCTCCAAGGTCCGCGTCCTGGCCGACCTCTATGTGGAGAACCAACTGCTGCGCCGCCGCCTCGACTCGGTGGGCGCGCCCCTGCCGCCGCTGCCGACCGTCCCGCCGCAGGCGCATCGACCGCCGTGGCGGTCGGTGCGGGTGACAGACGACAGACACTGAAATCTGTCGCCCGCCACCTGTGACCAGCTATCTGTCAGTTGTCGGCTGTCACCCGTCAGCCCGACGCCAGTTGCAGCTGACGCAACGACGCCACCAGCTGATCCACCTCCTCGGACGTGTTGTAGAGCGCCAGCGAGGCACGGGCCGCCGTCTCCAGTCCGTAGTGGGCGAGCGCGGGCTGTGCGCAGTGGTGGCCCGCGCGGATGGCGATGCCGTCGCGGTCCAGCCACTCGGCGACGCTCGCCGGGTCGTGGCCCGCCAGTGTGAAGGTCAGCACCGCGATCCGGTGGGGTGCGGCCCCGACCAGCTCCAGACCGGGCACCGTGGCCATGGCCTGCTGGGCGTACGCCATCAGCCCTTCCTCGTACGCCGTGATCGCGTCGCGGTCGAAGGAGCCCAGCCAGTCGAGGGCGGCGAGGAGTCCCACCACGCCGCCGATGTTGCCGGTGCCGGCCTCCATGCGGTGCGGGACCGGCGCGAAGGTGGTGAGACCGAAGTCCACCGAGTCGATCATGTTGCCGCCGCCCTGCCAGGGCCGCATGTCCGCGAGGACCTCCGGCTTGGCGTAGAGGGCGCCGATGCCGGTCGGGGCGAACAGCTTGTGCCCGGAGAACGCGTAGAAGTCCGCGTCCAGGTCCTGTACGTCGACCGGGAAGTGGGCGACCGCCTGGGCCCCGTCGACCAGCACCTTCGCCCCGTACCGATGGGCGAGCGCGGTCATCTCCTTCACCGGCGGGACGGTGCCCAGGACGTTGGAGGCGTGGCTGAGCGCCACCAGCTGGGTCCGTGAGGAGAGCAGGTCCGCGTACGCGAACTGGTCGATCTCCCCCTCCGGCGTCAGCGGAACCGGCACCACCCGGGCCCGTGTCTCCTTGGCGATCATCTGCCAGGGGACGATGTTGGAGTGGTGTTCCAGGACCGGTACGAGGATGTCGTCGCCGGGCCCGAGGTTGTCCCGGCCCCAGCTCTGGGCGACCAGGTTGACCGCCTCCGTGGTGCCGCGCACGAACACGATGCTGTCCGGGGCGGGCGCCCCCAGGAACCCGGCGACCGCCGCGCGCCCCGCCTCGTACATCTCGGTGGCCTCGCGGGCCATGGTGTGGGCGCCCCGGTGGATGTTGGAGTTGGCGGCGCTGTAGTACGCGCCGAGCGCCTCGATGACCTGGCGGGGCTTCTGCGTCGTCGCTCCGTTGTCCAGCCAGACCAGCGGGCGGCCGTTGACCGTGCGGTGCAGGATCGGGAAGTCCTGGCGGGCCGCCTCGGCCGAGTAGGCACCGGGCACCGAGGGCCGCCGGGGGAGCCCCGCCTGGCCGGGTGCGGCGGGCTGCTCGGGGACGCCCGCCGGCGCGGGCGCGGGCGGCTGCTCGGTCGGGGCGCCCTGCTGGGGCATCGAGGGCAGTCCCGTGACCGGCACCGACGGCACCTGCCGGGTGGTGAGGTCAGGAATAGTCATGGTAGTTGGACACCTCGACGTTCTGGAGCACGGCGACGGCGTCCTCGACCAGGACGGCCGTGTTGAAGTACGCGGTCATCAGGTACGAGGTGATGCCCTTCTGGTCGGTGCCCATGTTCCGCATCGCCAGACCGGGTTCGACCTCGTCCTGGACGCTCGACGGGCGCAGGCCCACCACGCCCTGCTCGGCCTCGCCCATCCGCATCAGCAGGATCTCGGTGGTGCCGGAGCCCATGCCGCCCGTGAACCGGACCTTGTCCGACGGCAGCAGCGGCACTCCGCGCCAGGTGATGAGCGGGCTGCCGAACCGGGTGTCGACGACCGGGGGCACGCCCCGCCGGGTACATTCACGGCCGAACGCGGCGATCGCCCGGGGGTGCGCGAGGAAGTACCCGGGCTGCTTCCAGACCTTGGCGAGCAGCTCGTCGAGGTCGTCCGGGGTGGGCGAGCCGGTGCGGGACTGGACGCGCTGCCCCGCCGAGACGTTGTTGAACAGGCCGAACTCCGGGTGGTTCAGGAGCGCCGCCTCCTGCCGCTCGCGCAGCGCCTGGACGGTGAGGTTGGACTGGGCGCGGGTCTGGTCGATGGGCCCGTTGTAGAGGTCCGCGACACGGGTGTGCACGCGCAGCACGGTCTGCGCGAGCGTCATGTGGTACTCGCGGGGCGCGTCCTCGTAGTCGACGAACGTCCCCGGCAGGTCCGGCTCGCCCACATGGCCGGAGGACAGGTCCACCGGCACCTCGGCGCCTGGCACCATGTGGTTCCCGGCGGCGTAGTCGTCCATGGCGGCCCGGACCCCCGCGTCCCGGTCGGTCAGGGCGGCGAGCGCGCTGCGCTCCGCGACCAGGGCCACGCCGGGCGTGAGCGCCTGCACGCGGTACGGCATCGGCTCGGACCGGGTCCAGCTGTCGAGGTCGAAGAACTGGCCGTCGCCGATGACTTCGAGCAGCGCCTCCTCGCCGTACCGGCCGGTCATGCGCTTCTCGGCGCGGCCGCGCACGATCACCCACAGCCGGTCGGCCGGGTCGCCGCTCTGCACCAGGACCTGCCCGGACTCGAAGGAGACCTCGGTGAAGGCGCCGGCCAGCTCGGTCAGGAGCGCGTCGTCGGCGTCGCGCAGATACGGCATCTCGCGCAGGTCGCCGGGGACGACGTGGTTGGTGCCGTCGTTGTCCGCGTACGTGGTGATCCGGTCGTCGCCCAGGACGAAGGTGCGGCGCCGGTTGACGCGGTACACCCCGGACTCGACGTCCACCCAGGGCAGGGCGCGTAACAGGTACCGGGGGGTGATGCCGCGCATCTGCGGCGTGGTCTTGGTGGCGTTCGCGAGTTGCCGTGCCGCATCCGGGCTGAGGGACATCCGGTCGTTCACCACAGGAACCTCCTCGAAGACATGAGCGTCGGCCGCTGGACGGCTGTCGCACAGGAACGAGGACCGATCGTCTGCTTGCCACGGGGCATCCACAAGGCGCCATTCACGGGGGCGTGCGGCCGCCGGGCCTGAAACCGTCCATTCAGTCAATGGATTCCTGAAATGGAATGGAGGATTCTCCCGAAGGCCTGCCTGGTGGGTACGGTCCGGGCGCGATCGGGATGCCTTTCCCCGGAATGTTTGAAAGAAATTCAACTCCCCTGGAAAAGGCGCGATATGGCCCAATGGTGACGCTATGAGCTCCTGAAAGGTCCACTTATGCTGGCCATTTACCGCGTAGGCGATCCCCAGCCATTCGGGCACTGCGCGGGTGCGGTTCCGTAGGCGAGCGCCACGAAGTCCTTGAGCTCTCCGGTCCAGTACTGATAGCTGTGTTCACCGGGTCCGGTGCAGTAACGGTGCTGGGTGGAGCGGCTGTCGAGGTTCTCGTGCAGGGTGCGGTTCCAGCCGTGGACATCGGTCTCGCCGGTCCCGTCCGCACCGCCCGCGTACAGGGCGAGTTTCCCGTCGTAGCCGTTGTAGGCATCGTTCAGGGCGAGGCTTACGGGAGTGACGGAGGGCCAGCCGTTCTGCGGGCCGAACACCGTCTCCATGCGGTACAGCGTGTCGCCGGTGACGCGGAAGAACGGATTCAGCAGTCCGCTCCAGCCGATCGCCGCACCCGCCTGCCACAGGGAATCCGCGATGGTCTTCTGGGCGTTGGCCTGATATAGATCCGTGCCCCCGGAAAAGGCGCCGACCGCCGAGAAGAGTTCGGGGTGGCGGCCGCCGTAGCGCAGCGCCCCGTACCCGCCCATGGAGGCCCCGGCGATCGCCCGGCCGGAACGGTCCCTCACCGTGGCGAAGTTGGCGTCGATCCACGGCAGCAGCTGCTCGACGTGGAAGGTCTCCCACCGCGGGGCGAAGTTCCCGTCGGTGTGCCCGGCCCAGTCGCTGTACCAGCCCGCCCGGCCGCCCTCCGGCATCACCACGATCCCGTCGAACGCCGTCCCGGCCAGCGTCGCCGCCACGTTCCCGGAGTCCGACCGCGACCACTGCTGGAAGTCGCCGCCCCCGCCGTGGAGCAGATACAGCACGGGGTACCGCCTCGCCGGATCGCTTCCGTATCCGACCGGCAGATGGATCCGCACCGTGACCGGCACCTGGACCGGGCTGATCCACGGGGTGCCGCCGCGCGGGGTGAAGGCCGCGCCGGTGGTGAAGGTCGCGTCGGCCATCCGGCCGCCGTACCCGGCGACGGCCCACCAGCTCTTGAGGGTCAAACCATGTGAATTCGGCTGCGGAAGCGCCGGGAGGGCGGTCGCGGCCGGTGCCGGTGCCGCGGCGTCCGCCCCGGCCGCCGGGACTCCCAGGGCGAGCGCGGCCGTCGCCGCGAGCACCCCAACTGCCCTGAGAAATAAGGACGTTCGTCTCATTCGGTCCCCCATGCGTGGTGGGTGTGACAACGGTGGCGCGTGTATAGCACGGGGCGACCCGTCGCGAACAGGACAGGTGAGGGGAGTGATGTGGGGGACCGCTGCTCGCCCCTGGGACGGGAGCGGTACTGTGCGCGCACCGTCAATCCGGCGGTGCGGAACAGTGGAGGATTCTGTGACCGTAATCAGAGGAACGGGGCGTCGTCGTGGAGCGCTGATAGGGGCAGCCGCTGCGGGCCTCATCGGCGTCGGCCTGAGCGCGGTGCCCGCGCAGGCCCACACCCCCGTGTGGAAGGTGACCTGCTCGACCGTCACGGTGGACCTGACCAGGTACTCCGACGAAGCCACCAACACGGTGACCATCAAGACGGCGGACGGCAAGGACCTGCTGCCCACCGAGCAGTTCAAGGGCGAGTTCCACAAGAACCTCAAGCTCCCCGCCCACGACAAGGAGCTCACGCTCCACCTCATCGTGAAGGCGGGCGACGGCGACCAGTACTCGCGCGACGAGACCAAGACGTCCCCCGTGTGCGACACGGCGCCGCCGACCAAGCCCACCCCGTCGAGCAAGCCGTCCAAGCCGTCGAAGCCGACCCCGTCGGCCAAGCCCAGCAAGCCCGCCCCCGCGCCCAGCACCTCGGCGCCGGCGGCCCCCGCCCCGGCGCCGAGCCCCAACCTGGCCGAGACCGGTTCGTCGAGCTCCACCCCGCTCGTCGCCGGTATGGGCGGTGCGGTGCTCGTCGCGGGCGCCGGCATCGTCTGGGCCGCGCGCCGGCGCCGCACGGCCCGGCACTGAACCACTCACCCCCGTGGCGGCTGCGCCGGAGACCCGACCGGTCTCCGGCGCAGCCGCGCGTCACGGGGGTAACAGGGTTCAGGGATACGAGACCAGCGTCGACGGCGTCGTCGAGGTGCCCGAGGTCGGCGCCCCGGTGCCGTTGACGACGTGCGCGTACTGCCCCTTGCCGCCGAGCGAGACCACCAGTACGTCGTGCAGCCGCACGCCCGGCCGGTCCGGCACCTGGAAGCCGTGGTCCTGGACGATCGTCGGATCCACGTTGTAGTAGCAGTAGCTGCCCAGCCCCCAGCCCTCGTGGGTGGTCACCGAGTCGGCGACCTTGTACGCGGCGAACCCGCGCACGCCGCCGTTCTGGATGGCGGCCTGGTTGGGCGCGTCGTACGCCTTCTCGTTCTGGAAGAAGACCGTCCGGCCGCGCTCGCCGTTCCACTGGACGTCGTACTTGTTGAAGTGCTCCACGAACAGGCCCGTGGCCAGCACGTCACTGCCGTTGACCGTCAGACCGTAGTCGGCCCGGTTGGTGTCCCAGCCGACGCCGCTGCCGTGGTCGGCGCGCCACAGCCAGGTGTGGTCGACGATCGTGTGGTTGCTGTTGATCTCCATGCCGGTGGTGGCCCGGCCCGCGCCCGCCCCGCCGACCCGGACGAACACGTCCTGGACGGTCGTCGGGTCGGCCGCGTGGTTCGCGCTCGCCCCGGGCGGCCCGACCTGGAGCAGTACGGGAGAGTTCACCGGTCCCGCGTCGATGAGGAGCCCGGCGAGCCGCACCCCGTCGACGTCGGCGACCCGCAGCGCGGTCACGCCGTTGTCCGGCACGATCGTGGCGAGCCCGAGGCCCAGGACCACGGTGTCGGGCCGGGTGACCTCGATCGGCCGGTCGACGTGGTAGATCCCGGGCGTGAACAGCAGGTTGAGGCCCTGGGCGAGCGCCTGGTTGATGATCGCCGCGCTCGCGCCGGGCTTCACCACGTAGAACTGGCTGAGCGGCACCGAACTGCCCGGCGTCGCCCCCGAGCCCCACGAGACATCGCGCGCGTTGGTGCGCTTCGCGGGCACGAACACCTTGTAGTCGTTGCCGTCGAGGTAGAGGAACGGCTTCTCGCGCGAGACCGGTGTGGTGTCGAGCGTCGTGTACGGAGGGTTGGGGAAGCTCTGTGCGGGCGCGCCCCGCACCCCGGAGAAGGTCATGTTCCACACGCCGTTGGTCCAGCCGCCCACCGAGCTGTCGCGGGTGTACCACTGCTGCTGCGAGTACGGGCCGACCGTGCCGTCGATCCTGCTGTCCGCGATGTAGCCGCCGCTGGCCCAGCCGTAGCCGTTCGGCGCCAGGTTCAGCCCGCCCTTCACGTGCATCCGCCGGAACGGCGCGGCCTGCGCGACCGCCCAGCGGTCGGTGCCGCTGACCGGGTTGAGCGCCAGGTTCTCGGCGGAGCGCCAGAAGTTCTGGGTGGCGTTGCCGTTGAACCAGCCCGCGTCCACGGTCACATCGCCGTTGAAGGTCGTGTCGTCGGGGTTGAGTCCGAGCCCCGCTATCGAGGTGTAGAAGCCGAGGTTGGCATTGATGCCGTTGTACGTTCCGGGCTTGAACAGAAGCGCGTAGCGGCCGTCGCCGAACTGCGCCGCCTCCTGCTGCCGGAACACCTGGTCCAGCTTGCCCTGGATGTCGGGCGTCGACGGGTCGAAGACCAGCACGTTGGGCCCCAGGTCCCCGCCGCCGGGCAGCGTGGAGCCGCCGCTGCCGAACACCTGGAACTCCCAGAGGGAGTACCCGTATCCGGTGGCGCGAGCCGTCCCGTACATCCGCACATAGCGCGCGGTGCCCGAGATGTTCAGCGTTTCGGTGCCACCGGGGCCGTTGGCCGTGGAGTACGCCGTGGTCCAGGCGGTGCCGTCGGTGGAGAGCTCGATGCGGTACGCCTTGGCGTACGCCGCCTCCCACTTGAGGACCACCTTGCCGAGCGCGGCCGGGGCGCCGAGGTCGACCTGGATCCACTGCGGATCGGAGAACGCGCTCGACCAGCGGGTTCCGTCGTTCCCGTCGACGGCGGCGGTGGCCGGGGTGCCGCCGTTCTCCTGGCTGGACGCGGTGACGGGCCGGCCCTGGGAGAGAGGCGGCGGATCGGCGTGGGCGGCGGGTGCGGGGGCGAAGAGGAGCAGCGCGGCCACCAGCGCGGCGGCCACGGCGGCGGCGAGTCGCCGGGGGTGGGCGAAGGGTCCGGGGGAGGGTCTGGGTGACACCGGGGAACCGGTGAGGGGAGCGGGCATCGCGCCTCGATCCTGAGTCGTGGGGGTGAGGGACGGGATATCTGAGAGCGCTCTCCGATTGCCACCCAGATGGTTCTCCCGCGTTACCGACACGTCAAGAGTTGTACGCAGAACGGTTGTTGGGGCCGAGGGCTCGGCTGTGCCCGCAGCCCCCCGGGGGGGCGCCCACCCCCCCCTCATAGCCGTCAGCGTGCGGCGCGCTCCTCCACCGAGGCCCGCCAGCCGGGCTGTTCGGGGACGGCGGGCGTCTCGTCGGCCGGTGCGCGGCGGCCGCCGCGCGCGAAGAAGTCGGCCAGTGGCAGGGTCGCGGCGCCGACCGTGACCGCGTCCGGACCGAGCCGCCCGAGCTCGATGGTGACGCGCTCGGCGGGGTGCCGCAGCGCGTAGGCGGTGGCGTGCGCGCGCACCGACTCCAGGATGTACGGGCCGAGTTGGAGCCCGGCCCAGCCGCCGATGAGGATGCGCTCGGGGTTGTAGAGGTTGATGAGGTCGGAGAGCCCGGCGCCGAGGTACTCGGCGGTCTCGTCGAGCACGGCCCGCGCGACGGGATCGGCGTCCGACTCGCCCGCACTCCCCGCCTCCGGGTCAACTCCCGCCGGATGCGCCGCCGCCACCAGCGCCGACACGGCCGCCTCCTCCTCGATGCCGTCCGGCAGGGTGGCGCCCGCCTCCCGCCAGCGCGCGACCAGCGCCTCCGCCCCCGCGTACGCCTCCAGGCAGCCGGGCGCCCCGCACCGGCAGCGGCGCCCCCGTACATGGACGGTGGTGTGGCCCCACTCCGCGGCGCTGCTGTGCGCACCCCCGTAGATCTGCCCGTCGGAGACGATGCACGCGCCGACGCCCGAGCCGAACAGCACGATCACCGCGTTCTCGGCGCCGCGCCCGCCGCCGAACCACATCTCGGCCTGGCCGAGCGTCTTGGCGCCGTTCTCCACGAAGAGGCGGACGCCCGGCGGGAGTTCGGCGGCGAGCGCGGTGCGCAGCAGGGCCTCCAGCGGGACCGCGTCCCAGCCGATGGTCTGCCCGTGCACCACGGCGCCCTCGGCGCCGCTGCGGTCGACGATGCCCGGGACCCCGACGCCGATGCCGAGCAGGCGCTCGGGCGCCGGGGCGGCGTCGCGCAGCACGGCGGCCACGCCGTCGCGGATGAGCCCGACGATGTGGTCCACGTCGTAGCCGCCGGTCTCCAACGGCAGCTCAGCGCGGGCCAGTTCACTCATCACCAGGTCGAACAGCTCGACGCGGACACGCGTCTCGCCCACGTCCACCCCGATGAGGTGACCGCTGTCGCGGGCGACCCGGAGCAGGGTGCGCGGGCGGCCGCCGTCCGAGTCGACGACCCCGGCGTCCTCCAGAACCCCCTCGGCGACGAGCTCGGTGACCACGTTGCTGATGGAACCTGAACTCAACCCGGTGGCGGGGCCGAGCGCCTGACGGCTCGTCGGACCGTCGAAATACAACCGTTGCAATACCGCGGTCCGGTTGTCGCGCCGCAGGTCACGAACGGTTCGTCTGTTCGGCATGGCCATATGGCTCCCTCCCTGCGTGCAACATACCGTCGCGCGGGGCCTTGACGCGACCTTCTCTCGGGTCTTAACTCACGTCCTAAATTAAGGCGTGAGTCTGTTCAGGACCTGAACTCGGCCTGCCCGGAAACCCACCACCTCTGCAACCCACCACCTTCGGCACCCGACCACCTCTGGAACCCCGGAAAGGGGCGATCCCGTCATGCGCAGACTCCGAGCCGCGGCTGCCTTCGCGACCGTCACCGCTCTCGCCGCCACCGCGAGCGCCTGCGGCGGCGGCTCCGACACGGGAGGATCGGGCGGCAACGACTCCCCGAAGTCCCTGACGTACTGGGCGTCCAACCAGGGTCCGAACATCGAGGCGGACAAGAAGATCCTGACCGCCGAGCTCAAGAAGTTCGAGCAGCAGAGCGGGATCAAGGTGAAGCTGGAGGTCATCCCCTGGTCCGACCTGCTCAACCGCATCCTCGCCGCCACCACCTCCGGCCAGGGACCCGACGTACTGAACATCGGCAACACCTGGTCCGCCTCGCTCCAGGCCACCGGCGCGCTCCTGCCGTGGGACCAGGCGGCGTTCGACGCGATAGGCGGCCGGGCCAGGTTCGCGGACTCCGCGGTCGCCGCGGCCGGCGCCCCGGGCAAGGACCCGGCGGCCGTCCCGCTGTACTCGCTGTCGTACGCGCTCTACTACAACAAGAAGATGTTCGCCGACGCGGGGATAGCGAAGCCGCCCGCGACCTGGGACGAGCTCGTCGCGGACGGCAAGAGGCTCTCCAAGGACGGCAAGTGGGCGCTGGGCGCAGAGGGCGCCAACCTCGCCAACAACATCCACCAGGTGTTCGTCCTCGGCAAGCAGCACGGCGCGGACTTCTTCGACTCCGCCGGGAAGCCCACCTTCACCTCGGAGGGCGCGGTCGCCGCGGTGAAGCAGTACGTCGACTTCATGGCCAAGGACAGGATCGTCGCGCCGGGCAACGCCGAGTACGCCCAGAACCAGTCGCTGCGCGACTTCTCCACCGGCAGGACCGCCATGGTGCTGTGGCAGGCCGCCGCCTCCACCTTCGCCGCGCAGGGCATGAAGCCCGAGGACTGGGGCGTCGCCCCGGTGCCCGTCCCGGCCGGGACCCCGGACGCCGTCAAGAACGTGAACTCGATGGTCGCGGGCATCAACATCTCCGTCTTCAAGAACACCCACAACCGCGATGGCGCGCTCCGGTTCGTGAAGTTCATGACCAGCGACGAGGAACAGAGGATCCTCAACAAGACGTACGGCTCGATCCCGCCGGTCAAGGCCGCGCAGCAGGACCCCGCCTTCGGCGCCCCCGACACCTCGGTGCTCAAGGAGACGCTGCTCAAGAGCGCCGCCCCGCTGCCACAGGTCCCCGAGGAGTCCCAGTTCGAGACGGCCGTCGGCACCGCCGTCAAGGGCCTGTGGGCCGACGCGGCGGCGGGCCGGGAGGTCACCACCGAATCCGTGAAGGAGGCCCTCACCAAGGCCCAGCAGCAGATGCCGAAGTGAGCGCCCCCGTGACCCCGCCGACCCCCGCGCCCACCGCCGTCGGCGCGCAGGCGCCACCGGAGCGCGCCGAGCGGTCCGGGCCACCGCGGGCCCGCCGCCGCAGTTCCCGCGCCCCCGGCTGGATCCGCCGTGCGAGCCTGCCGTATCTGCTCCTGCTCCCGGCCCTCGCCCTCGAACTCCTCGTCCATCTGGTGCCGATGGTCATCGGCGTCGTGATGAGCTTCAAGACGCTCACCCAGTTCTACATCCGCGACTGGACCACCGCGCCCTGGTCCGGATTCGACAACTACAGGATCTCCGTCGACTTCTCCGCACCCGTCGGCAAGGACCTGCTCGACTCCTTCGTCACCACCTGCCTGTTCACGGTGGCCTCGGTCGCCCTGTGCTGGCTGCTCGGCACGGCGGCGGCGGTCTTCATGCAGGAGAGCTTCCGCGGTCGGGGGCTGCTGCGCGCGCTCTTCCTCGTCCCCTACGCGCTGCCGGTCTACGCGGCCGTCATCACCTGGGCGTTCATGTTCCAGCGCGACAACGGGCTGGTCAACCACGTCCTGCACGACCAGCTCGGGCTCGGCGGCGACCGCGCGTTCTGGCTGATCGGCGACAACAGCTTCTATGCGCTGCTGACCGTCTCGGTCTGGAAGGGCTGGCCGTTCGCCTTCCTCATCGTGACGGCCGGGCTGCAGAACATCCCCAAGGAGCTGTACGAGGCGGCGGCGATCGACGGCGCGGGGGTGTGGCAGCAGATCCGCCGCATCACGCTGCCGTCGCTGCGGCCGGTCAACCAGGTCCTCGTCCTGGTGCTGTTCCTGTGGACGTTCAACGACTTCAACACGCCGTACGTGCTGTTCGGGCGCTCGGCGCCGAAGGCGGCGGACCTGGTCTCCATCCACATCTACCAGTCGTCGTTCGTCACCTGGAACTTCGGCACCGGCGCCGCGATGTCGGTGCTGCTGGTGCTGTTCCTGCTCGTGGTGACGGGCGGCTATCTGCTCCTGACGTCCAGGGGAAGGAAGTCCGCGGATGTCTAGCCCGAGCCCCACCGCACCGCCCCGCTCCTTCGTCTGGTCCCGGCGGATCTTCCTCACCCTGCTCACCGGGTTCGTGCTGCTGCCGGTGTACGTGATGGCCAGCAGCTCGCTCAAACCGCTGCAGGACGTGTCCGGGCGGTTCCGGTGGCTGCCCAGCGGGCTGACCGTGCGGCCCTACCTCGACATCTGGAAGACCGTCCCGCTCGCCAAGTACTTCGTGAACTCGCTGATCGTGGCGGGCGCGGCGACCGTCCTGTCCGTCGTCGTCGCGGTCTTCGCGGCGTACGCGGTGAGCCGCTACCGCTTCCGCGGCAAGCGCGTGTTCACCGTGACCGTCCTGTCCACCCAGATGTTCCCCGGCATCCTCTTCCTGCTGCCGCTGTTCCTGATCTTCGTCAACGTCGGCAACACCACCGGGGTCGCCCTCTACGGCTCGCGCGGCGGCCTCATCCTCACCTACCTCACCTTCTCCCTGCCCTTCTCCATCTGGATGCTCATCGGCTACCTCGACTCGGTCCCGCGCGACCTCGACGAGGCGGCGATGGTCGACGGCTGCGGGCCGCTCGGCGCGCTGTTCCGGGTCGTCGTCCCGGCGGCGATCCCCGGCATCGTGGCGGTCGCGGTGTACGCGTTCATGACGGCGTGGGGCGAGGTCCTGTTCGCCTCGGTGATGACCAACGACACCACCCGCACCCTCGCCGTGGGCCTCCAGGGCTACGCCACCCAGAACGACGTGTACTGGAACCAGGTCATGGCCGCGTCGCTGGTCGTCAGCTTGCCGGTGGTCGCCGGGTTCCTGCTGCTCCAGCGCTATCTCGTCGCCGGGCTCACGGCCGGCGCCGTGAAGTGACGGATCGTCACCCCCACTTCCCCGAAAGGACATTCGTGACCGAGCCCATCGACCTCGCCGCCCTCCCGAAGGACTTCGCCTGGGGCGTGGCCACCTCCGCGTACCAGATCGAGGGGGCCGTGGCCGAGGACGGCCGAGCCCCCTCGATCTGGGACACCTTCTCGCACACCCCCGGGAAGGTCGACGGCGGCCACCACGGTGACACCGCCTGCGACCACTACCACCGGTGGCGCGAGGACATCGCACTGATGAAGGAGCTCGGCGTCACCTCGTACCGCTTCTCGCTCGCCTGGCCGCGCATCCTCCCGGGCGGCGACGGGCCGGTCAACCGGGCGGGGCTCGACTTCTACTCCCGCCTCGTCGACGCCCTCCTGGAGGCCGGGATCACCCCCAACGCCACCCTCTACCACTGGGACCTGCCGCAGGCCCTCCAGGACCGGGGCGGCTGGCCCGCCCGGGACACCGCCGAGCACTTCGCCGCCTACGCGGCGGTCGCGGCCGGGGCGCTCGGCGACCGCGTCCCGCTGTGGGCCACGCTCAACGAGCCGCTCTGCTCGGCGTGGATCGGGCACCTCGAAGGCCGGATGGCGCCCGGCCTCACCGACATCACGGCCGCCGTCCGCGCCTCGTACCACCTGCTGCTCGGCCACGGTCTGGCCACCCGGGCGCTGCGCGCGGCCGCCCCCGCCGCGCGGATCGGCATCGTCAACAACCTGTCGACCGTCGAGCCCGCCACCGGGTCCGAGGCGGATCTCGCCGCCGCCCGCCGGATGGACGGCCACACCAACCGCTGGTGGCTCGACCCGGTGCACGGCCGGGGCTTCCCCGCCGACATGAGGGAGGTGTACGGGGTGGAGCTGCCCGAGCGCCCCGGCGACCTCGCCGCCATCGCCGAGCCGCTCGACTGGCTGGGCCTCAACTACTACTTCGGGGTGCGCGTCGCCGACGACCCGCAGGGCCCGTACCCCTTCGCCCGCCAGGTCGCGCGCCCCCGGCTGCCGCGCACCGGCATGGACTGGGAGATCGATGCGAGCGGCATCGAGACCCTGCTGATGCGGCTGACCGACGACTACGGCGCCCACCGGATCCTCGTCACCGAGAACGGCTCGGCCTACCCGGACGTGGTCCGGCCCGACGGCACCGTCCACGACCCCGAGCGCGTCCAGTACCTGCGCGAGCACCTGGCGGCCTGTGCCCGCGCAGCCCGCAGGGGCGCCCCGCTGGCCGGGTACTACGCCTGGTCGCTCCTGGACAACTTCGAGTGGGCGTACGGCTACGACAAGCGGTTCGGCCTGGTCCACGTCGACTACGCGACCCAGAAGCGGACAGTGAAGGGCAGCGGACGCCACTACGCCGGGATCATCGAGGGCCATCGCCGCCGGGCCCCGCGCGCGGCCTGAGCCGTCAGGTCCGCCCGGACTCCTGGAGGTGCACGGCCAGCCGGTCGAGGAAGACCCGCTGCCCCGCCACCAGCCTGGGCGACGCGTCCTCGGGCGCGAGCCAGGCGACGCGGTCCAGCTCCGGGAACTCCTGCTGCGTGCCGGAGCCCCGGGGCCACTCCATGGTGAAGGTGCCGGGCACCACGCCCGCCAGGTCCAGGTCGGCCTCGACCGCCCAGACCGTCACCACCTTCCCGTTGGCCTGCCGCGACTCGCCGAGCGGCACCGGCGTGCCGTCGGGGGCGGGCAGGCCCAGCTCCTCCTCGAACTCGCGCAGGGCCGCCGCCTCGGGAGTCTCCTCCGGGCCGTACTCGCCCTTGGGGATCGACCAGGCGGCCTCGTCGCGGCCGGACCAGAACGGGCCGCCCATGTGCCCGATCAGCACTTCGACGCCGGTCGGTGCGGTCCGGTAGAGGAGGAGCCCCGCGCTGCGTTTCTCGGCCATGGCGACCAGTGTGCGGGCTGATTAGGTTCCGGGCGATCGGGCTATAGCAGAAAGAAGGCATACATCCGGGCATTTCGGATGCATGTCCGCCCGGAACCACCTCGGAGAGGGAGCGCCATGGCCCGTCGCCGGCTGCTGCCGTGGAGACACCGCCGCGATCTGACGCCGCCCCAGCGTCGTCGGCGCCGCCTGGCCGTCCGGTCCACGCTGGCGGTGTGCGTGCTCGGCGCCGGGACCGTGGGCTGGTCGGTGGGCGAGGCCCTGACCTATCCGGGTGACGACAGCACGGCGGCGCGCCTGGCGGGCTGGGCCCGCGAGCACGAGCTGGGCTTCGTCGTCGACAAGCTGGAGAACCTCCAGTACGAGCTGGACCCGCCGAAGGTCGGCGGGTCGCTGCCGAGCGGGTCGCTGGCCCGGATGCGCGCGGCGGCCGTCGCCCCACCGGCCGCCGCGCGCGGCGGGGCGCCGCTACGGGCCCCGATGCGGCCGCTGGTCGCCCCGGCGCTGCCGGGCGAGGGCGTCTGGCGCGCACTGGTCTCCGCCCACGGCCGCCCGGTCGTGCAGGGCACCTATGTGCGCCCCGACGCCGCCCACACCTCGTACGAGGCGGCCGTCGCCTGGATCAGCGCCAAGGACTCCCGCTTCGAGCTCCACCCCGGACTGCGTGAGCCGGGCGGGTCCTTCGCCGTCCCGCCCAGCATCCCCAAGGGGCAGCGCACGGGCCTGGTGGCGTCCTGGAACGGCGGCTTCAAGATCACCGACGGCGGCTCCCGGGGTGGCTTCTACCTCGAAGGGAAAACCGCCGGCGAGCTCCGCGACGGCGCCGCCTCCGAGGTCTTCTACCGCGACGGCTCGATCCGCATCGGCGTCTGGGGCCGGGACGTGCGGATGACCCCGGAGGTGGTCGGGGTGCGCCAGTGCCTCGACCTGATGGTCGACGGCGGACGGGTGGTACCCGACATCGACAACGACGCCAAGTGGGGCGCCACCGACCAGAGCAGGATGTACGTGGCCCGCTCCGGCGTCGGCGTCACCGCCGAGGGCGATGTGATCATGGTCGTCGGCCAGGCGCTCTCGGCCCGTACGCTCGCCGAGCTGATGGAACGCGCGGGCGCGGTCCGCGCGATGCCCCTCGACATGAACCGCGCCTGGCCGTCCTTCATGAGCTACGACGGCAGCCGCACCCCGGACGACCCGGTGCCCACCAACATCCTGGACTTCGAGAACCCTCCGGAGCGCTACTACAACCAGGCCACCCGCGACTTCGTCGCCGTCTACGCCCGCTGACCCTCAACGGGCGCCCCGATCAAGGCTGGTAGACGTAGGGCGTGGTCGTGCTGAGGCGGGCGAAGCCCAGGCGGTGCAGGATCGGGGCGCTCTGGTCGGAGGCGTCGACCTGGAGGAAGCGGTAGCCGCGCTCGGCGGCGATGCGGGCGCGGTAGGAGACCAGCGCCCGGTAGATGCCCTTGCCGCGCCAGGCCTCGGCGGTGCCACCGCCCCACAGCCCGGCGAACTCCGTCCCCGGGATCAGCTCCATACGGGCCGCGCACACCGGCACCCCGTCGGCCATCGCCACCACCGCGACCAGGGTGTCGGGGGCCTCGGCGAGCTGGAGCTCCATGCGCCGGGCGAGCCGGGGGGAGTCCTCGCCGAACGCCTGCTCGTGCACCGCCGTCATCAGCGCCACCCCGGCCGGGTCGGTCACCGGCACCAGCTCGACGCCCCCGGGCAGCTCCACCGCGCCCATCTGGTCCTCGCTCTCCGCGACCATCAGGGCCTCGGCGGGCTCGGCCGTGAACCCGGCCGCCAGCAGCCGCTCACCGAGGTCGCCCGGGGTGTCGTGCGCGTACAGCTTCCACTCGAACTCGCGGCCGAGCGAGCCGAAGTGCCGTACCTGCTCGGCGATCTCGTGGTCGGCGCACTCCTCGTCGAGGTCCGACCAGAGGACGCCGTTCCAGACGGGGTCCGGTCCCACCTGCCGCACGACCCGGCCCGCGCGCTCCACCCGGGCGAGGGGGCCGTCGGGCGGCGAGGTCTCGCGCATCTGCCGGTCGAACAGGGCCAGCACTTCTTCGTTGTCCATGCGCCCACTCCAACACCGGCGGACGGCGGTGACAAACGGGTTTCGGAACCGCTGCGGAAGGAGTGGATCCGTCTACAACTCCTGCGGTAGTCCGTGCACCGCGAACGGTTGACGCCGCGTGTCTGACCTGCAATTAAGCTGCGGTAATGCGGATCCGCCCCGTTGCCGCCGATGTGCTCGTCGCGCTGGCACAGACATGTGTCGCCGTGCTGCTGGGCCGGGAGGCCTCCAGCCAGGGGCAACCCCCGCTCGACCTGCTCGGATATGTGCTCGCCGTGATCATCAACATGGCGTGCGCGTTCCGTTCCAAGGCGCCGGTGGGCGTGTGCCTCTTCGTCATCGCGACGTGGACGCTCTACATCGCGCTGGGGAACTGGCCGGTCGTGGGCACGTACGGCGGGATGATCGCGTGCTACACGGTCGCCGCCACCCGCCCCGCCCGAACCTCCGTCAGCTGCGCCGGAGTTCTCGGCGCGGTCTGGCTGTTCGCGGGGTTCCGGGTCGGGAGCGACTCCATGCCGTCCGTGGTCGTCCAGGCCCTCGCCGTCCCTGCCGTCATCTGGCGGTTCGGCCGGGTGGCCCGCCGCTCCACCAAGCTCGCCGACCAGCTCGCCAAGGAGCAGGAGGCCCGGGCCCGGCGCGAAGTGGCCGAGGAACGCGGCCGCATCGCCCGGGAGTTGCACGACATCATCGCCCACCACATGTCGGTGATATCGGTCCAGTCGGGTCTGGCCCGCTTCGTCTTCGAGTCCGACCCGCCCACCGCGCGCGGGGCGCTCGGCACCATCTCGGCCACCAGCCAGGAGGCCCTGGAGGAGCTGCGGCGCATGCTGCACGTGCTGCGCGCCGAGGACCTCGATGGCGAGCCGTCGGCCCCGATGCCGGGCCTCTCACGCCTCTCGGACATGGTGGAGCGGCTGCGGGCGGGCGGTCTGCCGGTGGAGTTGAGGGTGCTGGGGGAGGTGCGGCCGCTCGCGCCCGGCGTCGACCTCTGCGCGTACCGGGTGGCGCAGGAGGCGCTCACCAATGTCCTGAAACACGCGCCCGGCGCACGGACGGCCGTGGAAGTCTGTTACGAGCGGAACCATGTCTCGCTCGCCGTCGTGAACGAGGGTACGAAGGCGAATCCGGTCAGAAACCGATCGGGTAGTGGACACGGGTTGATCGGAATGCGGGAGCGGGCCAAGCTCTACGGCGGCACGATCAGCACCGGCCCGAGGAGCGAGGGAGGCTTCGAGGTCCGGCTGCTGCTGCCGACCTCGGCCCAGCCCGTATGACACAGGGGGAAGACGCGCTGCCATGACCAGGGCACTCGTGGTCGACGACCAGTTCCTCGTACGGGCCGGTCTGGTCGCGCTGCTGAGAGCGGCGGGCATCGACGTCGTCGGCGAGGCGAGCGACGGCGAGGAGGCGGTCGCCCAGGCGGCGCGAACCCGCCCCGACGTGATCCTGATGGACATCCGGATGCCCGGGATGAGCGGCATCGCCGCCACCGAGCGGATCCTCGCGGACGCCGAGGACCCGGCGCCGCGCATCCTCATCCTCACCACGTTCGACCTCGACGAGTACGTCTACTCCGCGCTGCGGGCCGGTGCCTCGGGGTTCCTGCTCAAGGACTCGGGGCCGGAGCGGCTGCTCACGGCGGTCGCTGCGGTCGGCGGCGGCGACACCCTCTTCGCGCCGAGCGTCACCCGGCGCCTGGTGGAGGCCTTCGCGCCGCCCGTCGAGCACGCGCCGCACCTCTCGGCGGACCTGGACGCGCTCACCGCCCGCGAGACCGAGGTCCTCAAGCTCACCGCGCGCGGCCTGTCCAACCTGGAGATCTCCGACCACCTCTTCATCAGCGAGGCGACGGTCAAGACCCATCTGAACCGGGCGATGAGCAAACTCGACCTCGCCAGCAGGGCGCAGGCGGTGGTGCTCGCGTACGAGACGGGGCTGGTCACGCCGGGCGGGGGAGCGCGGTAGCTCCCGGGCCGTCAACTCCCGTCGGGAGCCGTGCTGTTGTAGCGGAGCAGGTACGCGGCGAACCGTTCGAGGTCGCCCTCCTCCCAGTCCGCCAGGCGCTCGTGGAAGGCGTGCCGGCGCAGCACCGCCGCCTCGGCGAGCTTCTCGGTGCCGGCGGCGGTGAGGTGGAGCAGCTGGATGCGGTGGTCGGCCGGGTCGGTGCGGCGTTCGATGAACCCCAGCTTCTCCAGGGCCGCGATCTGCCGGCTGATCGTCGACTTGTCGAGCATGTAGTACGCGGCGAGGTCGGTCGCGCGGCACCCCTGCTGGTCCTCCATGTGGGACAGCAGCGTGAAGGAGACCAGGGACAGCTCCGGGTGCATCCGCGCGGCGGCGGCCCGGGCGCGGCGGGCGAACGCGGTCAGCTCCCGCTGGATGGTGGTGACCGACTGGTCTCGGCTGGGCACGGCTGGTCCTCTCACTGGCTAGTTGCATAATACAACGCCCGTGGGGACGGTGCCCGTCCGCCGTGCGGGGCCGGGCTCACGGGGGCCGGGCTCACTCCTCCCCGTCCACCGTATCCAGCGCCTGCGTCAGCCAGCGGATCCAGAACGTCTCCAGTTCGATGCCGCCGCGCAGCACGAGGTGGCGCAGCCGGTCCTGCTCGCTGTCCCGCTCCGGCGGGAAGTCCCGCCGCTCGATCCCCTCGTACATCTCCAACTGCCGCTCGTGCAGATCGAGATGGCGGCGCAGCTCGGCGGTGAGTCCGTCCGTGCCGACCACCGCCGCCGCCCGCATCCGCAGCAGCAGCGGGTCCCGCATGGGGCGCGGGTCCTGCCCGGCGGCGGCCCACGCGGCGAGCTCCGCGCGGCCCGCGGGCAGCACCTCGTACTCCTTCTTCTGGCCGCGCGCCGGGGCCTCGGACGGCAGTGCGCGGATGGCCCCGGACTGCTCCAGCTTGCCCAGCTCGCGGTAGATCTGCTGGTGCGTCGCGGACCAGAAGAAGCCGAACGACCTGTCGAACCGGCGGGTCAGCTCCAGCCCCGACGAGGGCTTTTCGAGCAGGGCGGTCAGGATCGCGTGCGGGAGGGACATGACCGCATCCTAGATTCCGCCGCCCGGCCCGAGTGCGGCCCCGGTGCCGTCAGAGGGCCGCCGCCAGCCGGGTGCCCTGGTCGATGGCGCGCTTGGCGTCCAGCTCGGCGGCCACGTCCGCGCCGCCGATCAGGTGCACGGTGGCGCCCGCCGCCGCCAGCTCCTCGTACAGGTCGCGACGCGGCTCCTGCCCGGCGCACAGGACCACGGTGTCCACCGGCAGCACGGTGGAGGTGCCGTCGACGGTGAGGTGCAGGCCGGCGTCGTCGATCCGGTCGTAGCCGACACCCGGCACCATCGTCACGCCCCGGTGCTTCAGCTCGGTGCGGTGGATCCAGCCCGTGGTCTTGCCCAGGCCCGCGCCGACCTTGGAGGTCTTGCGCTGGAGCAGGTGCACCGTGCGCGGCGGCTTGGGCCGCTCGGGCGCGCGCAGCCCGCCGCGCTCCTCGTACGAGGTGTCGACGCCCCACTGCCGGAAGTACGTCTCGGGGTCCAGGCTCGCCGCTTCGCCGCCGTCGGTCAGGAACTCGGCGACGTCGAAGCCGATGCCGCCCGCGCCGACGATCGCCACCCGCTCGCCGACCGGCGCGCCGTCGCGCAGCACGTCCAGGTAGGTGAGGACGCTGGGGTGGTCGGAGCCGGGGATCTCGGGGGTGCGGGGCGTCACACCGGTGGCGACGACGACCTCGTCGTAGCCGCCGGAGGTCAGCTCGTCGGCGGTCGCCGTGGTGTTCAACCGGACGTCCACGCCGCGCAGTTCGAGCTGCGTACGGTAGTAGCGCAGCGTTTCCTCGAACTCCTCCTTGCCGGGGATCCGCTTGGCGATGTTCAGCTGGCCGCCGATCTCCGCGGCCGCGTCGAAGAGGGTGACCGCGTGGCCGCGCTCGGCCGCCGAGACCGCGAAGGCGAGCCCGGCCGGGCCCGCGCCGACCACCGCGAGGCTCTTGCGGCGCTTGGTGGGGGAGAGGACCAGCTCGGTCTCGTGGCAGGCGCGCGGGTTGACCAGGCAGGAGGTGATCTTCCCGCTGAAGGTGTGGTCCAGGCAGGCCTGGTTGCAGCCGATGCAGGTGTTGATGGTCTCGGAGCGCCCCGCGGCCGTCTTGGCGACGAACTCGGGGTCGGCCAGGAACGGCCGCGCCATCGACACCATGTCCGCCCGGCCCTCGGCGAGCAGCCGCTCGGCCACCTCCGGGGTGTTGATGCGGTTGCTGGTGATCAGCGGGATGGAGACCGACCCCATCAGCTTCTTGGTCACCCAGGTGTACGCGCCGCGCGGCACCGAGGTCGCGATGGTGGGGATGCGGGCCTCGTGCCAGCCGATGCCGGTGTTGATGAGGGTCGCCCCGGCCTCCTCGATGGCCTTCGCGAGCGTGACGACCTCCTCCAGCGTGGAGCCGCCGGGCACCAGGTCCAGCATGGAGAGCCGGTAGATGAGGATGAAGTCCGCGCCGACCCGCTCCCGCGTACGGCGGACGATCTCGACGGGGAAGCGCATCCGGTTCTCGTACGAGCCGCCCCAGCGGTCGGTGCGCCGGTTCACCGCGCCCGCGATGAACTCGTTGATCAGATAGCCCTCGGAGCCCATGATCTCGACGCCGTCGTACCCGGCGGACTTGGCCAGCTCGGCCGCGCGGACGAAGTCCTCGACGGTCTGCTCGACCTCGTCGTCGGTCAGGGCGTGCGGCACGAAGGGGCTGATGGGGGCCTGGAGCGCGCTCGGCGCCACCAGGTCCTGGTGGTAGGCGTACCGGCCGAAGTGCAGGATCTGCATCGCGATCCGGCCGCCCGCCGCGTGCACCGCGTCGGTGACCGTGCGGTGCTGGGCGGCCTCCGCCTCGGTGGTGAGCTTGGCGCCGCCCTCGTACGGGCGGCCCGCGTCGTTCGGGGAGATGCCGCCGGTGACCATGAGGCCGACCCCGCCGCGCGCCCGCTCGGCGTAGAACGCCGCCATCCGCTCGAACCCGTTCTCGGCCTCTTCGAGCCCGATGTGCATGGACCCCATCAGCACCCGGTTGGGAAGGGTGGTGAAGCCGAGGTCGAGGGGGCTCAGCAGGTGGGGGTAGTCGCTCATCGGGGCGTCTCCAGGTACGGCGGTGTCGTCGCTCCAGTTGTAGAGCACGGGGCGCTCTTGTGCAACAAGTTGCATAAAGGCGCTCCGGCGCTTGTGGGCCGGACGCCCGAGGGCCCGGCGGGAACGTCCCGCCGGGCCCCGGCTCGGGTGCCGCAGATCACACCTTCCGGTAGCCGTACGCCTCCGAGGCCGCCGCCTCCACCGCGTCCAGGTCCGCCCCGGCCGAGGCGGTCACGACGGCCGCCACCGCGCCCTCGACGAAGGGGGCGTCCACCAGCCGCGCCCCCTTGGGCAGCTCGTCGCCCTCGGCGAGGAGTGCTTTCACGGTGAGCACCGCGCTGCCCAGGTCCACCAGGACCGCCACGCCCGCGCCCCGGTCGACGGCGGCCGCCGCCTCCGCGATCAGCTCGGAGCTGGTGCCGAGGCCGCCGTCGGGGGTGCCGCCCGCGGCCGCGACGGGAGCGGTCGTGCCCCCGCCCGCGAGACCGATCGCGAGCGCGGCGACGGCGGCGGCGACCTCCGAGCTGTGGGAGACGAGCACGACCCCGACGAGCCCGGCGGCCTCGTCGGCTTCCGCCCGGCCGCCGGCCCCGCCCGCGCTCCCGCTCACGCGGCGGCCTCCTGGAGCGCCCCGATGAGCAGTGCCGACGAGGTCGCGCCCGGGTCCTGATGGCCGATGGAACGCTCGCCCAGATAGCTGGCCCTGCCCTTGCGGGCCTGGAGCGGTACGGTCGCGAGCGCCCCGGCCTCCGCCGCCGCGCCCGCCGCCGCGAAGGACTCCCCGAGCGCCTCGACGGCCGGGAGCAGCGCGTCCAGCATCGTCTTGTCCCCGGCGACGGCCCCGCCCAGCTGCGCCACCGCCGCCGCGCCCTCGCCCAGCGCGGTGGCGAGCTCCTCGCGGCTCACCTCGGCCCGGTCGCCGAGCGCCTTGCCGGTGCGGCGCAGCAGCGTCCCGTAGAGCGGTCCGGAGGCGCCGCCCACGGTCGAGATCAACTGCCGCCCGGCGAGGGCGAGTACGGCACCGGGCGTGTCCGGCGCCTCGTTCTCCAGGACGGCGGTGACGGCGGTGAAGCCGCGCTGGAGGTTGGCGCCGTGGTCGGCGTCGCCGATGGCCGAATCCAGGTCGGTCAGCCGCGCCGCCTCCCGGTCCACGGCCGAGGCGGTCGCGGTCATCCAGCGGCGGAAGAATGCGGCGTCGAGCACGGGCCCTCCTTGAGGTGTACGGAATCGGGTTGTACGGACGGAACGCTCAGCCGGGCCACGGGTCAGCAACCCCACCGCAGCGCGGGCGTGTTCACCGGCGCGTCCCACAGTCGCAGCAGCTCCTCGTCGGCCTGACACAGCGTCACCGAGCAGCCCGCCATGTCGAGGGAGGTCACATAGTTGCCCACGAGCGTGCGGGCCACCGGGACGCGCCGCTCGGCCAGCACCCGGTGCACCTCGGCGTTGAACCCGTACAGCTCCAGGAGCGGGGTGGCCCCCATGCCGTTGACCAGGAGCAGTACGGGACTCGTCGGCTCGAGGTCCTCCAGGACGGCGTCCACGGCGAAGTCCGCGATCTCCCGGGAGGTCATCATGGCCCGCCGCTCGCGGCCGGGCTCGCCGTGGATGCCGACGCCGAGCTCCAGCTCGCCGGGCGGCAGGTCGAAGGTCGGGCCGCCCTTGGCGGGGGTGGTGCAGGCGCTGAGCGCGACGCCGAAGCTGCGCGAACTCGCGTTCACCCGGCGGGCGATCGCCTCCACCCGCTCCAGGGGCGCGCCCTCCTCGGCCGCCGCACCCGCGATCTTCTCCACGAAGAGGGTGGCCCCGGTGCCGCGCCGCCCCGCCGTGTACAGGCTGTCGGTCACGGCGACGTCGTCGTCGACGAGCACCTTGGCGATCTGGACGCCCTCGTCCTCGGCGAGCTCCACGGCCATGTCGAAGTTGAGCACGTCACCGGTGTAGTTCTTGACGACGAACAGCACCCCGGCCCCGCTGTCCACGGCGGCCGCGGCCCGCACCATCTGGTCCGGCACGGGCGAGGTGAACACCTCACCGGGACACGCGGCGGCGAGCATCCCGCGCCCCACGAACCCCCCGTGCAACGGCTCGTGCCCCGACCCGCCCCCGGACACCAGCCCCACCTTCCCGGCGAACGGCGCGTCCCGGCGCACGATGACCCGGTTCTCCACGTCGACGGTCAACTCCGGATGCGCGGCCGCCATCCCGCGCAACGCGTCGGCGACGACGGTTTCGGCCACGTTGATCAGCATCTTCACGGGTGCCTCCGGGTGATGTCGGCGGAAGTGGCGGCGGGGAACCGCGGATCACCGTAGCCACTGGCGGGCTCCCCGGTGCGGGACGACCGCCGCGTGTCGGCCACACGGGGGCCTGCCGTGCGCGCGTCGGGCGGTTCTGGTGTGCCCTGTAGTGAGTATGAGGACCGGGGGAGGGAGAGGGACAGGGCATGGAGAAGAGAATGCGACGCAGGTGGTCGGTGCTGGCCGGGGCGACCGCGCTCGGGCTGGCCGTGGGCGTGCTGCCGGGGGTGGCGGAAGCCACCGGGGCCGGTGCGGGTGTCATCGGGCAGCGCCCAGCCGAGGCCGGTCAGGGCCAACCGGGCCGCTCCCAGCCCCAGTTGGACCGCTCCACCCCCACCGACCTCCTGCGTGACCTCCCCAAGGGCGGTGACCTGCACCATCACCTCGGTGGTGCCGTCCGCGCGGAATCCCTCATCGGGTACGCCGCCCGCGACCGCAAGTGCGTCGACACCACCACGTACGTCGTCACACCCGGACCCCAGCCGTGTGCCACCGGGCAGCGGCCCGCCCAGGACGCCATGCAGCCGGGGCCGTTCCGCCGTGCGGTCGTCCGGGCCTGGTCGATGCGCGGGTTCGTCCTGCCGCCCGACGGCGACCCGCAGCCCGGGCACGACCACTTCTTCGCCACCTTCGGGAAGTTCGCCGAGGCGGAGGCGGGCCACGACGCGGACATGCTGGCCGAGGTGGCCCGGGACGCCGCGTGGGAGCGGACCGCGTATGTCGAGACGCTGGTGACCGAGGCGGCCGAGCCGCTCCAGCGGCTGGTCGACCGGGTGCATCCGGCGGACCCGGGCCCGTCCGGCCTGGCGGAGTTCCACCGGGTCCTCACGCGGGATCCCCGGTTCCAGGAGATCGTCCGGGAGGCCGCGGCCGCGTACGACCAGAGTTTCCACGACTACCGCAAGATTCTCGGCTGCGACCGTGCGCCCGCGCCGGAGGCGTGTTCCGTCGTCATCCGCTTCGACTACCAGGTCGGCCGCGCCCAGGCCGCCCGCCACGTCTTCGCCCAGCAGATCCTCGGCTTCGAACTCGCCCGCCGCCGGATCGGCCGGGTCGTCGGGGTGAACATGGTCCAGCCCGAGGACGCCCCGATCGCCCTGCGGGACTACACCCTGCACATGAAGATGATCGGCTTCCTCAGGTCCCGCGCCCCGTCCGTCCACGTCAGCCTGCACGCCGGTGAGCTGGTCGACGGGCTGAACGGGGTCGGCGGCCGCGACCTCACCTTCCACATCGCCCAGGCCGTCGACGTGGCGGGCGCCGAGCGCATCGGGCACGGTGTCGACCTCCTCGACGAGCGTGGGTACCAGGACCTGGCCGCCCGGATGCGCGGGCGGCACGTCCTCGTCGAGGCTCCCCTGATCAGCCACGACCAGATCCTCCGGGTCAGCGGCGACCGGCACCCCCTGCACACCTATCTCGACGCCTGGGTGCCCCTCGCCCTGGCCACCGACGACCCCGGCGTCAGCCGGAGCAGCCTCACCGACGTCTTCCGACTGGGCGTCACCGACCAGCACCTGGGCATCGGGGAACTGCGGACCGCCGCCCGCGCCTCGCTGGACCACGCCTTCGTCGAGGGGGCCAACCTGTGGCGGGAGCAGGACCGGTACGACACCTTCGCCGCGCCCTGCCGGGGCGACACCCCCGACCCGGACCGGCGGCCTGATGCCGCCTGCCGGACGTTCCTGGCCGCCAGCCCCAAGGCCGCCCTCCAGTGGCGGTTGGAGACGGACTGGCGGGCGTTCGAGCGCTGCTGCGCACACGACGGGGCGCTCCGGTCGCGCACCCGTTGAGCCTCAGCGGCATATATGGATCATTCGGGCAGGATGTCGGCCGTGAATCTCTTCCGACTGCGGCCGGGGCCGACGGTGGGGCTGCGGCTCGGGCTCACCCTCGCCGCCTCGGGCGCGCTCCTGCTGGCCGGTGGAACACCCGCCGACGCGGCGCCCGGTACGACCTCGCATGCGGGGGAGTGGACCGCTCCCGGCGACGACGGCTGGTCGGACGCCGACGTCCTCGGCTTCTGGAACCCCGGGCGCATCTCCGCCGCCACCGACCCCGGACGCCCCGACGCCGACGGCGTCCCGACCGGTACGCCCGGGCCGCCGGCCGCCGTGCCCAGTATGCCGAGCGCCGAGCACTTCTCCGGGATCTCCTCCGTGGGCGTGCTGTTCACCTCCGCGGGCGCGGACCCCACGACCGGCGAGCTGCGCGCGCACAAGTGCTCGGCGAGCGTGGTGGAGAGCGGCGGGCGCGATCTGATCCTGACGGCGGGTCACTGCGCGGGCGGGCGGGCCGTCTTCGTACCGCAGTACCGCGCGAGCAGCGAGCTGGCCGACCAGCCGTACGGGTTCTACCGGGTCACCGACTGGTACGTGGACGACCAGTACGTCCGCAACAGCAAGGGGGCCGTCTCCGACCTGGACTACGCCTTCGCGCGGGTGGCGGCGGCGCCCGACGGCCGCAGTGTGCAGGATGCCGTGGGGGCCAACCACCTCGTCCGTACGCCCGGATACCGCCAGGACGTGACGATGCTCGGCTACCCCCGGGTGGGGCGCAATCCGGCGGACCAGCCCGTGCGCTGTGCGGCGCGGTCGGGGCCGCTGTCCGGGTTCCGGCAGATGCGGGTCGAGTGCGCCGGGATGTGGGGCGGGGTCTCCGGCGGGCCGTGGTTCTCCGACGTCGACTGGGACGCCGGGACCGGCGAGATCATCGGGAACGTCGGCGGCTTCTACGGCGGCGGCATGGACGTGCCCGAGTCCGACCCCCGCTACCACCAGATCACCTACAGCCCCGTCTACGGCGACCGCTTCTTCCGGCTCTACGCCGACGCCCTGAACGGCAGACGGCCGCACTACGGCTCGTATCGTCAACTTCAGCAGTAGGAAGGGGAGTTGGGCGGACGGCGGGCGGATCCGGTGAACCGGGTCCGCCCGCCGTCCTGGCCGCGCCGCGGCCCGCTGCCATGGGTACCCTCCGGGCTGCCTGGCGGGGGCGCAGGAGCCAGCAGGGGGCGGGGTCGCGACACGGCCGTACCAGGGGCGGGCGGGGACGCGTCCCCGCCCGCGGGGGTGACGGGTGTCAGACGACTTCCATCGTCGCCATCATGCCCATCGCCGCGTGGTCGAACATGTGGCAGTGGTAGACGTACTTGCCGCGGTAGCCGGTGAAGGTGGCCTGCACCTTGATCTTCTCGCCCGGCATCAGCCGGACGGTGTCCTTGAGCCCGGTCTCGGGCCCGGACGTCACCGGGACGCCGTTGCGCTCCAGCACCCGGAACTGGACCAGGTGGATGTGGAAGTTGTGCGGCACCCGCTGGTTGACGTTGCTGACCGTCCACACCTCGGTGTCGCCGTACTTGATGGTGTTGTCGACGCGGGTGTGGTCGTAGACCTTCTCGTCGATGTACCCCATGCCGTCCGCGGAGTTCTCGTCCACCCGCAGCACGACGTTGCGGTTGACCGTCGGCGCCGGCAGCGCGGGCAGCGTCCGCAGCTTCGCCGGGACCTTGCTGTAGTCCGCGGCCGTGCGGGTCACCCGGAACTGGAGCACCGGCGTGGGAGGCACGCCCGCGGGCACGTTCTCCGTGTTGACGATCTCCACGTTGGTGCCCACCGGGTACTTGGAGAAGTCGATGACGACGTCGGCGCGCTCGCCGGAGGTGATCGAGATCTTGTCGGTGGTCACCGGGGCCTCCAGCAGGCCGCCGTCGCCGCCGATCTGCTGGACGGTCGAGCCGTCCGACAGCTTCAGGGTGAAGAACCGCATGTTGGCCGTGTTGTACAGCCGGAAGCGGTACTTGCGCGCCGCGACCTCGAAGTACGGCCAGGCCTTGCCGTTGGCGAGGATGACGTTGCGGCCCCGGAAGTCGTTCATCTGGTAGATGAGCTGCCCGTTGTCGTCGAAGCGGGCGTCGCGGATGGCGATCGGGAGGTCGTACGCGCCGGACGGCAGGCCGAGCGCCTTCTCCGGCAGGTCCATCAGCGTGTAGAAGCCGGTCAGACCGCGGAAGACGTTCTCCGACTCGACGTGGTGCGCGTGGTCGTGGAACCACAGGTTCGCGTTGGGCTGGCTGTTCGGGTACGTGTAGGTCTTCTCGCCGCCCGGCTGGATGAGGTCCATCGGCGTACCGTCGCTGGACTCCGGTACGTGCCCGCCGTGCAGGTGGATCGAGGTCGGCGACGGCAGGTTGTTCTTCTGCGTCACCACCACGCGGTGGCCCGAACAGGCCTTGATCCACGGGCCGGGGAAGTGGCCGTCGAAGGTGCGGACGGTCGTCTGCTTGCCCGGGATGATCTCGGTCTCGACCTCCTGCATCTCAAAGCTGTAGTACGCCGTCGTGCCCGATATACGGTCCGGCTTCAGGGTCTCCGGGACCGGCATCTCCTGGGCGAACTTGGGGATGGTGGTCGGGTCGATGTCGGTGGCCTGAGCCTGCGCCTCGCTGCTCAGGGCCGGAATCAGCAGTCCCGCGCCCCCCACGGCGCCGGTGAGCGCGACGCCGGCCTTCATCGCATTTCTGCGTGTGATCATCAAGAACTCTCCCAGCGAGACATGCTGAGGACGCCCCCGCGGCGTCCTGGCAGTGATCGATCGGGCGGCGAGCGGGCACTCCCGCAGGCGCCGCCGGCCCGTCACGCGGCCCGGCGAGTGGGTCGGCTCGCCGCCGCCTGACCGGCAGTCCCGGGGAACAGCCCCACCTCGTTCATGAAGCTCGGCCTCGGGGTGTCGCATGGTGCTTCGGCGCCCTTCCGGGGTGGGGCCCGGCGCGACGCAGTAGATCTTGTCCCCCAGTCTCCCGGTGGCCATCTGACCGAACAAGACACTCTGGTTTCAGGGTTGTGTCAGATTTCGCAAATTACTTGCCGGTTGTGTAGGGCATCTGGCATCCGAACGTCAGACTCCGTCAGGCACCCGAGGATGGGCCGCGCGGGGGCGGGGAGCTATCGTCAGAAGTCCGGATCGGTCGCGCGTCCGGAACGGGTGGGCGGCCCCGGACCGTAGAGGGCCGGTTCCGCGGCGACAAGGGGGGCGGTCCAGCCATGGAACAGGACGATGCCGTGATCGGCTGCACCGGCGAAGTGCTGATCGGCACCCGCGGCTCCGGCGGCCCCGGCGAGGTCCTGGTGCGGGTCCGGGGCGGCTCGGAGACCTTCCTCGCCTGGTCCGAGGAGCCCCTGCCGCGCGGGGCGAGGGTCCTCGTCGTGGACTCCCGCGGCACCCGCCAGGTCGACGTCATCGAGTGGTCCGACCCGCTGGACGAACTGGGCCTCGGCACCGGCTGACACCCGCCCGGCCCCTCGGACCGCTCATCAGCACCGCAAGCAACAGACAAGGGAGACCCAGATGTTCGGTTACCGCGTGCCCGCCCCGGACGAGGCGATGCTCATCTCCGGCGGCAGACGAGGCCTCGGGGGAGCGCCGTTCCGGGTGGTGACCGGGCACGGCAAGTTCGTGCTCCCGGTCTTCCGCAAGACCCGGTTCCTCACCCTCGCGATGTGCGAGTCGGAGGTCACCGAGACCTGTGTGACCAAGCAGGGCATCGCGCTGACGGTACGGGCCGTCATCGCCTTCAAGGTCGGCAACGACACCGAGAGCATCGTCAACGCCGGTCAGCGCTTCCTCTCCGACCAGGACCAGATGTCGGTGCTCACCGGCCGGATCTTCGCCGGTCATCTGCGGGCGATCATCGGCTCGATGACCGTCGAGGAGATCGTGACCGAGCGCCAGAAGCTGGCCGCCGAGGTGCTCGACACCTCGAAGTCGGAGATGGCGAAGATCGGCCTGATCGTCGACTCGCTCCAGATCCAGTCGATCGACGACGGCGACACCGGCTACATCGAGGCGATGTCGGCCCCGCACAAGGCGGCCATCCAGCGCCAGGCCCAGATCGCCCAGGCGCAGGCCACCCAGGCCTCGGTCGAGGCCGAGCAGGTCGCCGCGCGCAACCAGGCCGAGTACGCCCGTCAGACCGCCATCGTCAAGGCCGAGTATTCGGCCGAGGTCGACCGCGCCCAGGCCCAGGCCGCCCAGGCCGGCCCGCTCGCCCAGGCCCACGCCCAGCAGGAGGTCCTGGCGGCCCAGACCGAACTGGCGCTGCGCCAGGCCAAGCTGCGCCAGCAGCAGCTGGTCGCCGAGATCGTCAAGCCCGCCGAGGCCGAGGCCGAGCGGATCAGGGTGCTGGCCGTGGCCGAGGCCGAGCGGATGAAGATCCAGGCCGAGGCGGCCGCCTCGTACGACCGGGTCGCGCTCGACCGGATGCTGATCGACCAGCTGCCGCAGATCGTCAAGGAGGCGGCCGGCGGCCTCGCGGGCGCCAACGTCAACGTGCTCAACGGCGCCGACGGCCTCGGCGAGATCGCGGCCGGCCTGGTCGGCCAGGGCCTGACGATCCTCGACTCCGTACGCCAGAACCTGAGCGGATCCGGCCAAGTACAGGGCGGACGCGACGGTTCCGTCAAGGGCGGCGGGCTGCTGGAACTGCAGGGCTACCTCGGTACGGCCGGGAAGCCCGCGCGGGAAGAGGGAGAAGCGCCGGGCGAGGGCGGCTCGCAGGCCAGGACCGGCGACGGTCCGGTCACCCTGGACTGATTCCGCCCCACCCCGCTTCGGGCACGGATTGGTCAAGCGGCCCACGAGAAGGGTGAGAGGGGTGTCCGGCGGGTGAATCGTGCGCGAGGATGGGGTTATGACCGCGGCCCATCGCGCCATGGCTCAGTTGGAGACATGGCCGAATCTGGTAAGTGGCCCGCCCCGGTGCGCCGTTGGGCAAGCCTTCCGCACGACGGAGTACGAGGTGGTGCACTTCCACTCCGACTACGCCGCCGATCTGCACCTCACCCACATGGCGATAGAGCGGCTGCTGCCCGAGCTCCGGCGCAGCAGCGCGATCCGGGTGACCCCCGGATCCGCCTGGCTCACCGTGCTCCTCGACTGCGACGCGGACGTGGAGCTGCTGCTGAGCCTGGTGAGCGTGGCACTGAAGGCGCACGGCGACGCCCGGCAGCGCCACCCGGGCGCGCCGTGCGAGTGGTACGGCTCGGCCGTGCCCTCCCCGCGCGCCGCGGTCGGGATGGGGGCGGTGGCGGCCGTCACCACGCCGCACGGCCTGGTCCCCGCCGCCCGGCGGGCGATGGGCCGCCTCATCCCGCACGGCCACCGGCCGGGCTGACGCCCCTGGGCTCCCCCCAGTAGTCGGCGCGAACCGGCGCCGGGTTCCGGCGAGTTGGTGTGGCCTGGATCACGCACCTTTTCAGGGCGGAATCGGCGAATCAATGTGCGAACCCGCCGGTGGAACGCCCGGGGCGGATGCGAGGATGAGCGCGCCATGACTGCCGGAGACTCTTGCCGCACTGTGCGGGCCGCGATGTTCGCGGCCCTCTGTGTGCTGCTCACCGCGCTCGGGCACGTCCTCATGTCACAGGCTCCGGTGCCCTGGTGGGCGCTGGGCTGCGGTTTCGTCGCGACCGGCGCCACCGCGTGGGCCCTGGCCGGGCGCGAGCGCAGGTTCGGACCGGTCGTGGCCTTCGCGGTGGGGGCGCAGGCGGTGCTGCACGAGACGTTCTCGTGGGCCCAGGCCACCGCGCGCCCCGCCATGGCGCCGATGGACATGCCGATGAGCGGGATGTCCACGGGGCATATGAGCCACATGGGCTCCATGGGCCACGACATGGCCGGTATGCCCCTGGGGATGTCCTCCAGCGGCATGCTCGCCGCCCACCTCCTCGCCGCGCTGCTGTGCGGCCTGTGGCTGGCGCACGGCGAGCGCGCGGCCTTCCGGATCCTGCGGGCCTTCGCGGGCTGGCTCTTCGCCCCGCTGCGGCCGACCCTGCTCTCGGCCGCGCCGCCGAGGGCCCCGCGCCCGCGCGCCCGCCGCGACCGCACGGTCCGCGCGCCCCGGCAGCTCTTCCTCGTCCACGCGATCACCTCACGGGGTCCGCCCGCCGGGACCGCTGTCGTCTGACGACAGCCGGTTCCCCGCGGCGTCCCGGGAGTCCCCTCCCCGGCGCCCCGGGCATCGGCCGCACGCCTTCGTGCCGCCGTACCCCTTCACCGGACCCGCCCGTCCCGCGGGCCGTTCCGGATCCCGGATCCCGAGAAGGACACCAGGTGATCACTCCTGCCCTGCCCCGCTCGCGCGACGAATCGACGGACCAGGCGATAACCGCCTGGGCGCTGGCCGCCCGCACCGGTGACCCCGTGGCCGTCGAGCACTTCGTCCGCGCGCTCCACCGCGACGTACGCCGTTACGTCACCTACCTCGGCGCCGATCCTCAGGCCGCCGACGACCTCACCCAGGACACCTTCCTGCGGGCCCTCGGCAGTCTGCACCGGTTCGAGGGCCGCTCCTCCGCCCGCACCTGGCTGCTGTCGATCGCCCGCCGCGCGGTGATCGACAACCTGCGGTACACCGCCGCGCGGCCGCGTGTCTGCGACACCGACGACTGGCAGTCGGCCGCCGAGCGGGCCCAGCCCCGGGGGCTGCCCGGCTTCGACGACGGGGTGGCCCTCGCCGACCTGCTCGCGGCGCTCCCGGACGAGCGCCGCGAGGCTTTCGTCCTCACCCAGCTCCTCGGGCTGCCTTACGCGGACGCGGCCCACGTCAGCAACTGCCCCGTGGGGACCGTGCGCTCCCGGGTGGCCCGCGCCCGCCAGGCACTGATCGAGCGGCTGCACGCGGCGGAGGGCGCGGAGCTGGTGGGCGCCCCGGCCTGAGCGACGCGAAAGGCCCGGACCGTATACGGTCCGGGCCTTCCCGTCACGGGCGGTACGGTCACGCGCCGTCCGGCGTCCCCTGGAACGCGCCCAGGATCCGCTCCGCCGCCAGCGTCGGCGTCAGCTCGCCGTCGCGGACGCGCCGCTCCAGCGCCGGAGCGAGCTCGCGTACCGCGGGATGCGCCCGCAGCCGGTCCAGGAGCTCGTCCTGGACCATCGTCCAGGTCCAGTCCACCTGCTGGTCACGGCGCTTCGCGGCGAGGCGCCCGGTGGAGTCGAGCAGCGTGCGGTGCTGGTCGATCCGCTCCCAGACGGTGTCCAGGCCACTGGACTCGCGGGCGCTGCAACACAGCACCGGCGGCGTCCAGGCCGCGTCCGCCAGTGGGGTCTCCCCTGCTCGAGCGGAGCCGAGAGCTTGGGGATGCATCAGACGCAGCGCGCCCGCCAGTTCGCGCGCCGCCGACTTCGCGTCGCGCTCGTGCGGCCCGTCCGCCTTGTTCACGGCGATCACGTCCGCCAGCTCCAGGACGCCCTTCTTGATGCCCTGGAGCTGGTCGCCCGTACGCGCGAGGGTGAGCAGCAGGAACGAGTCGACCATGTCGGCGACCGTCGTCTCGGACTGGCCGACGCCGACGGTCTCCACCAGGACGACGTCGTATCCCGCCGCCTCCATCACCACCATGGACTCACGGGTCGCCTTGGCGACGCCGCCCAGGGTCCCGGCGCTCGGCGAGGGCCGCACGAACGCCGCCGGGTCCACCGCCAGCCGCTCCATCCGCGTCTTGTCGCCGAGGATGGAGCCGCCGGTACGGGTGGACGACGGGTCGACGGCGAGCACCGCCACCCGGTGGCCGAGCCCGGTCAGCATCGTGCCGAAGGCGTCGATGAAGGTGGACTTGCCCACCCCCGGCACCCCGCTGATGCCGATCCGCCGGGCGTTGCCGGTGTGCGGCAGCAGCTCGGTGAGGAGCTGCTGCGCGAGCGCCCGGTGGTCGGGGCGGGTGGACTCGACGAGGGTGATGGCCCGGGCGACGAACGCCCGCTTCCCGTCGAGCACACCCTTGACGTAGCTGTCGAGGTCGATGCGCACGGGCGGCTACAGCTCGTCGTGGCCCAGCGCCGCGCCGAGCCGCGCCACCAGGTCGTACGCCGCGTCCGGGATGACCGTCCCCGGCGGGAACACCGCCGCGGCGCCCATCTCAAGCAGGGTCGGGACGTCCTGCGGCGGGATGACACCGCCGACGACGACCATGATGTCCTCCCGGCCCTCGGCGGCCAGCTCCTCGCGGAGCGCCGGTACGAGGGTCAGGTGACCGGCGGCCAGCGACGACACACCCACGATGTGCACGTCCGCCTCGACCGCCTGCCGGGCCACCTCGCCCGGCGTCTGGAACAGAGGGCCGACGTCGACGTCGAAGCCGAGGTCGGCGAAGGCGGTGGCGATCACCTTCTGGCCGCGGTCGTGCCCGTCCTGGCCCATCTTGGCGACCAGGATGCGCGGACGGCGGCCCTCCGCCTCGTCGAAGCGGTCCACCAGCGCGCGGGTGCGCTCCACGGACGGGGACTCGCCTGCCTCGTTGCGGTACACGCCGGAGATCGTACGGGTCTGTGCCGCGTGGCGGCCGTACACCTTCTCCAGGGCGTCCGAGATCTCGCCGACCGTCGACTTGGCGCGGGCCGCGTTCACGGCCAGCTCCAGGAGGTTGCCGGTGCCGGAGGCGGCGGCGTTCGTCAGCGCGCGCAGGGCGTCCTGGCAGACCGCCTCGTCGCGCTCCTCGCGCAGCCGCCGCAGCTTGGCGATCTGCTGGGCGCGCACCGAGGAGTTGTCGACCTTGAGGACGTCGATCTGCTCGTCGGTCTCCACCCGGTACTTGTTGACGCCGATCACCGGCTGGCGCCCGGAGTCGATGCGCGCCTGGGTGCGCGCGGCCGCCTCCTCGACGCGCAGCTTGGGGATGCCCGCGTCGATGGCTTGCGCCATGCCGCCGGCCGCCTCGACCTCCTGGATGTGCTGCCAGGCCCGCCGCGCCAGGTCGTAGGTGAGCTTCTCCACGTAGGCGCTGCCGCCCCACGGGTCGATGACCCGGGTGGTGCCCGACTCCTGCTGGATGAGCAGCTGGGTGTTGCGGGCGATGCGCGCCGAGAAGTCGGTCGGCAGGGCGAGCGCCTCGTCCAGGGCGTTGGTGTGCAGGGACTGGGTGTGGCCCTGGGTGGCGGCCATCGCCTCCACACAGGTGCGCGTGACGTTGTTGAAGACGTCCTGCGCGGTCAGCGACCAGCCCGAGGTCTGCGAATGGGTGCGCAGCGAGAGCGACTTGGTGTTCTTCGGGTCGAACTGCTTGACCAGGCGCGCCCACAGCAGCCGGGCCGCCCGCATCTTCGCGATCTCCATGAAGAAGTTCATGCCGATCGCCCAGAAGAAGGAGAGTCTGGGCGCGAACGCGTCGACGTCCAGGCCCACGTCGATCCCGGCCCGCAGGTACTCCACACCGTCCGCCAGCGTGTACGCCAGCTCCAGGTCGGCCGTCGCGCCCGCTTCCTGGATGTGGTAGCCGGAGATGGAGATCGAGTTGTAGCGCGGCATCTTCTGCGAGGTGTACGCGAAGATGTCGGAGATGATCCGCATCGAGGGCTTGGGCGGGTAGATGTAGGTGTTGCGGACCATGAACTCCTTGAGGATGTCGTTCTGGATGGTCCCGGCCAGCTTCTCGGGCGGTACGCCCTGCTCCTCGGCCGCCACGATGTAGAGCGCGAGGACCGGCAGCACCGCGCCGTTCATCGTCATCGACACCGTCATCTTGTCCAGCGGGATGCCGTCGAAGAGCTGGCGCATGTCGTAGATCGAGTCGATGGCCACGCCCGCCATGCCGACGTCACCGGTGACCCGCGGGTGGTCGCTGTCGTAGCCGCGGTGGGTCGGCAGGTCGAAGGCGACCGACAGGCCCTTCTGCCCGGCGGCGAGGTTGCGCCGGTAGAAGGCGTTGGACTCCTCGGCGGTGGAGAACCCGGCGTACTGCCGGATCGTCCAGGGCTGGTTGACGTACATCGTCGGGTACGGGCCGCGCAGATACGGCGCCACGCCCGGGTACGTCTCCAGGAAGTCCAGGCCCTCCAGGTCGCGCCCGGTGTAGAGCGGCTTGACCGCGATGCCCTCCGGGGTGTCCCACAGCAGATCGCCGTCGGCCTTACCGGTGGACTCCTTCACGGCGGTGCGCCACTGGTCTTCGGAGCCGTCGGCGCCGGCGCCCGGAGCCAGCGGCAGCTCCGAGAAGTCGGGGATCGTCATGACGCCACTCCCATGCGGTCGAGGGCGGAGGAGAGCACGGCCACCGCGTCGCAGCCGGCGTAGACACAGCTGTCGACACCGGTGAACTCGCCGCGGCCGGCGAGGTAGACGTGCGTCGCGCCGGCCGACCTGAGCGCGGCGGCGACCGCCTCCGCCTCCTCGGCGTAGAGCGCGTCGCTGGAGCACAGGCAGGCGACGGTGGCGCCGCTGGCGGCGAACGCCTCGGCGGCCGTGGCCGCGTCCACCGACACCGGGTCGTGCACCGGCTCGATGCCGCCCGCCTGGAACAGGTTGGAGGCGAAGGTCGCCCGGCCGGTGTGCGCGGCGGCCGGGCCGAGCGCGGCGAGGAAGACCCGCGGGCGGGTCCCGGTCGCGGCCAGATGGGCGTCCGAGCGGGCGCGCAGCTCCTCGAACGCCTCGTCGCGGCGCACCCTCGGCAGCCCGCCCGAGGGCTCGGCGGGGGCCGCCTCGCGCTCGACGGGACGCTCGGCGAGGTACGGGAACTCGCTGACGCCGGTGACCGGTTCGCGCCGCCGCGCCAGCTTGGCGCCGCGCTCGGCCCAGGTCGCGGCGAGCCGCTCGCCGATCAGCCCGGAGCGCAGCGCGGCGGCCTGGCCGCCCGCGCGCTCGATCGTACGGAAGAACTCCCAGGCGCTGTGGGCGAGTTCGTCGGTGAGCCGCTCCACGTACCAGGAGCCGCCCGCCGGGTCGATCACCCGGGCCAGGTGCGACTCCTCCAGGAGGATCGAGGAGGTGTTGCGCGCGATGCGGCGCGCGAAGGCGTCCGGCAGGCCGAGGGAGTGGTCGAAGGGCAGCACGGTGACGGCGTCCGCGCCGCCGACGCCCGCGGCGAGGCAGGCGACCGTGGTGCGCAGCATGTTCACCCAGGGGTCGCGGCGGGTCATCATCACCGGCGAGGTCACCGCGTGCTGGCGCTGCGCTCCGGCGGCGGGGGCCCCGCTCGCCTCGGCGACCCGCGCCCACAGCCGCCGCGCGGCGCGCAGCTTGGCGATGGTCAGGAACTGGTCGGCGCTCGCGGCGTAGCGGAACTCCAGCTGCGCGCAGGCCGCCTCGACGGACAGGCCCGCCTCGGTGAGCGCGCGCAGATAGGCGACGCCGGTGGCCAGCGACGCGCCGAGCTCCTCGGCGGCCGAGCCGCCGGCCTCGTGGTACGGCAGCGCGTCCACGGTGAGCGCGCGCAGCCCGGGGAACCGCTCGGCGCAGAGCCGGGCGAGTCCGGCCGCGGGGGCCGTCTCCAGCGCCTCGCCGGTGCGGGCCTCGTGGCCGAGTGGGTCGGCGCCGAGGTTGCCGCGCGCGGAGTCGGCGGCGACGCCGCGCTCCTCGTACAGGCGGAGCAACTCCCGTGCGGCGGGCTCGAATGCGGCGCCGGCGTCCAGGACGACGGGTGCGAGGTCGAGGTAGACGCCGTCGAGGGCGCGGGCGAGTCCGGAGACCGGCACGCCGCCCCGGCCTACGGCCAGCCAGAGCGAGGTGACGCCGTTCTCCAGATCGGCCAGCACGGCCTCGTTGACCCGGGCGGGGTCGGTTCCGGCGTGGCGCTGTCGTACGCCCCAGCCGTCCGCCGCGTTGCCCTCGGCCCGGCTTCCCCGGACAAAGGGGGCAAAGCCCGGATAACCGGCATCGGGCGCGGAGTCTCGCGCGGTGTACAGGGGGCGGGTGGTGAGCCCGTCCTCGACCGGGGTGGACAGTGCCTCCTCGGCAGCCGTGCCCGAGACATCTTTACCCGATTTGCGCAGCACGCCTTCCACGAGGCGCTGCCACTGCTCATGGGTTGCATCAGGGAACTCGGCGGCCAGCGAAAGCCCGTCGTCAGGCAGGACCGTCATGCTCAGATGCTAGGGCAGTGGCGCAAAGGTGCAGCAGGGGGAAGGGCTGTGACCTTGCCCTCTCCGGAACGCTCTTGATCCTTTACGGGCGGTGCCGTATCCGGCGCGGACACGGGGGAGCGTTCGTGGTCGCAACGGTCCGTATCGGCCTCTCCGGACGTATCGCCCCCTCTTACGCACACCTCTTGACGGCGCCGGAAGGCCACTGGTTCAGTGGCTCAGCCACTGAGCCACATATGAGCTTTCGGCGCCACCGTCCTGGGGAGGGACCTTCGTGGAGACGCTGCCCCGCGAGACCATCGTCGACGTCCTGGAGAACCGGCTGCGCGAGGACATCCTCACCGGTCGCCATCCGGCGGGCAGCTATCTGCCACCCGAACGCAGCCTCGCCGACGGCTACGGCGTCACCCGCACCACCCTCAAGCACGCCTTCGGCCGACTCGTCCAGGCGGGGCTCCTGGAGACCCGCCACGGCGTCGGCACCCGGGTCCGTGACTACGCCCGCCTGGGCGGCGCCGATCTGCTGCCGATGCTGGTGCGCCACAGCCCGGACTGGATCGGCGAGATCTTCGAGGTGCGCCGCAGCGTCGGCGCGCTGATCGCCGAACGCGCGGCGGCCCGCGCCACCGCCGAGGCCGTCACCGAGCTGCGCCGACTCCTGGACGCGGTACGGGAGTCGGCGGGCGGCGACGCGGTGCAGCTGGCCGACGCCGAGGTGCACCGGGCACTGGCCCGCGCCACCGGCAACCGGGTCTACGGACTCCTCACCAACACCCTCTTCAACGCCTACCTGCCCGTACGGGCCGCGCTGGTCGGGCCGTTCACCGACCCGGAGGCGGCGTACGCACGGCTCGCCCCGGTCGTCGAGGCCGTGGCGGCGGGCGACGGCCGAGCCGCCCACGCGGCGGCGGACGCCTATCTGACCGCCACCGAGCGGATCATGCTGGAAGGCCTGGCGTGAGCGGGCGGGGCACGGAGTTCCGCGAGACGCTGCTCGGTACGTTCCGGCTCGACGGCGAGGGCCGCACCCGTGCGGCCCGCCTCGACCTGCGGGCCTCGGCGGACACCGTCCTGCGCCCGGCCGGGACGACCGAGGCCCGCGTCACCGGACGGATCCGGATCGCGGGATGGGCCGACGACCCGCACCTGGTCGGCGAGTTGGAGATCTCCCCGCTGGCGCGCCGCCGCATCCGCTACCGGCTCGCCTTCACCGCCGACGGGCGCAGGCTCACCCTGGACGGCTGGAAGTCCGTCACACCGCTGCGCCCGGTCCGCTCGATGACGGTCCTGCCCTGCACCCTGTACGAGGAGGGCAAGCGGGTCGGGGCGGGCACCCTGCGCTTTCCCCTGGGCACGGGCCTGGCCCCGTTCCTGGCGAGCTTCCGCTTCCCGCGGCGCGAGGACGCCGACGCCCTGGTCGCCCCGCGCTGGAACGGCGAGCCCGGCCGTACCGAGGTCTGGTACACCACCGCGACCGACCATGTGACCGGCGACGGCCTCTGGCTCCACCACGAACTGGTCGCGCCCACCGACGGCTCCGGCGGTCACGCCCACGGCTGGGTCGCGGTGTTCCCCAAGGACGGCCCGGTCGAGCACGCCCGCTTCGGCCCCGAGCCGTGGCGGGGCGGCACGGACGGCTTCGGCACGCGGGACGTCTCGGTCCGGCCGGGCCGACTGACCGGAACGGCGGGCGCGTTCACCTGGGACCTGACCGAACGGGCCGAGGACGCCCCGCTGTTCACCTTCCCGCGCTGGTCCTGGCGCCGCCCCCTGCTGCCCGCCGCCCAGATCCTCCCGGCCGCCCGCGCCACGTACGACGGCACGGTCACCCACGACGGGCGAACCCTGACGCTGAAGGGCGCGCCGGGCGCGTCCGCCCGTATATACGGACACGGCAACGCCCGCCGTTGGTCCTGGCTGCACGCCGACCTCGGCGGCGGTGACGTCCTGGAGGTCGTGGCGGCGGTCTCGACCCGGCCCGTCCTGCGCGGCCTGCCGCCGCTGGTCTTCCTGCGGCTGCGGCGGCGCGGGCGCACCTGGCCCCGGCGGGCCGAACGCCCGGCCCTGGGATGGGCGGGCGCGGGCAGGTTCCGGGCGGAGATCGGGCTGCCGGTGTGGACGGTGACCGGTCGCTCCGGGCTGCGCCGCATCCGCGTCGAGGTGACCCAGCCGCAGGCGCGCACCCTCACCCTCGCCTACACGAACCCCGACGGCGGCGAGACCGTCTGCCGCAACAGTGAGACGGCCGACGCGGTCGTACGCCTGGAGCGCTGGTGGGGGAGGTGGCGGCCGGAGGCCGAGTGGACGCTGGAGGGCACGGCCCACGCGGAGGTGGGCGGCCGATGAGCGGCTACGGCGGCCTGGTGGCCGCGCTGCTCGCCGACGACGGCACCCGGCCCTGGACGGCGACGGTGCCGCGCAGGCTCGCCGACGTCCTCGCCTCGATGCCCGTACCCGCCCGGGCCGGGCTGCGGGGTGCGGCGGCGGCCGTCGACGCGTACGCGGTCGCCCGGACGGGACGGCGGCTCGCCGCGCTCGGTGCCCGGGAGCGCGAGCGCGTCATGGAGTCGCTCGGCGCCCGCCCCGCCCTCGCCCCGGCCCTCGACCTCCTCAAGGTGCCGGTGCTGCTCGCCGCCGGGACGGAACGAATGCTCCACGAGGGCGGGCGCGGGCCCCTGTTGGCGCCGCCGGACGATCCGCCGCTCGACTGCGTACCGGCCGAGGAGTGGCCCGCGCGGGCGACCGCCGACGCCGTGGTGATCGGGTCCGGCGCCGGGGGAGCGATGGCGGCGCGGACCCTCGCGCGGGCCGGGCTGCGCACGGTCGTCCTCGAGGAGGGGCACCATCACACCACCGCGTCGTTCGGGCGCCGCGCCCCGCTCGACCGGTTCGCCGAGCTCTACCGCGACGGCGGCGCGACCGTCGCGGTCGGCCGCCCGCCGCTGCTGCTCCCGACCGGACGGGCCGTCGGCGGTACGACCCTGGTCAACTCCGGTACGTGCTACCGCACTCCGGACCACGTCCTCGAACGCTGGCGCACGTCCTTCGGCTTCAGCCTCGCCGAGGGCATGCCGGACCGCCTCGACGAGGTCGAACGGACGCTGCGCGTCGCGACCCAGCCGCTCGACGTCCTGGGCAACAACGGCCTCCTCGCGCTCACCGGCGCCGAACGGCTCGGCTGGCGGGCCGCGCCGCTGCGCCGCAACGCCCCCGGCTGCAAGGGCTCCTGCCAGTGCGTGGTCGGCTGCCCGGCCGGGGCCAAGCAGAGCGTGCAGCTTTCGGTGCTGCCGGACGCGTGCGCGGCGGGGGCCAGGATCGTGACGGGCGCGCGGGTGCTTCGCATCCTGGTGGACCCCGACCGGCCGGGCGGGCCCCGGGCCGCAGGGGTACGGGTGCGCCGGGTGGACGGCAGCGAGCTGGAGATCCTCAGCCCACTGGTGGTGGTCGCGGCGGGCGCCCTCCAGTCCCCGCCGCTGCTGCGCCGCTCGGGCCTCGGCTCCCACCCCGGCGTCGGCCGCAACCTCAGCGTCCACCCGGCGACGAGCGTGGCGGGCCGCTTCCCGGAGCCGGTGACGGCCTGGGAGGGCGTGCTGCAGAGCGTCGGGGTGGAGGAGCCGCACGGACAGGGCGTCCTCATCGAGGCGACGGCGACCCCACCGGGCATGGGCAGCTTCGTCCTGCCGGGCGTGGGCCGGGAACTGCGCCGCGAACTCGACGGCGCGGGCCATCTGGCCACGCTGGGCGCGATGATCGCGGACAACCCGTCGGGCAGCGTCCACGGCCGCGACCGCACCCTGATCCGCTACGACCTGTCCCGCCGGGACGGGGGTCGTTTGATGACGGCGGTACGGGCGATGGCCCAACTGCTGTTCGCGGCGGGCGCGGAGGAGGTGCTGACCGGCATCCCGAAGGCCCCGAAGGCGCGGAGCCCGCGCGAACTGGACGAGGCCCTGGCGGGTGTGACGGCCCGTCAACTCCACCTCTCCGCCTTCCACCCCACGGGAACGGTGGCGGCGGGTGCCGACCCGTCCCGCTTCCCCGCGGACGGGGAGGGCCGCCTGCGGGGCGTCACGGGAGTACTGATCGCGGACGCGTCGCTGCTGCCGGGCTGCCCGGAGGTGAATCCGCAGGTGAGCGTGATGGCGGGGGCGCTGGGGGTGACGGGGGGTTGATTTCCCCACCCCGCCCGTTCCCCTAAAGCCCTCGGCCGGGCGGCTTGGTTCTTCGTCTGCGGGCCGTCCCCAACTGGTCGCGCAGTTCCCCGCGCCCCTAGAAATGCCGCTGCGCGGCAACCCCCCGGGCGTCCCGGAGGGGCGCTTTTAGGGGCGCGGGGAACTGCGCGAGCAACCCACCACGGTCCGCAGACGAAGCACCCGGCCGCCCGCCCAGGGCTTTCGGGAAGGGGCGGGGTGGGGGCCGTCACAGCAGGGCCCGCAGGGTCGCTTGCCCCACCACCCCCACCCCATGTCCATCCCGCACCACCACCGCCAACTCCGCCCCGCTCTCCTCCAGCTCGGCCAGCACCGCATCCACCCGCTCGCCCACCCCGAAGTGGGGGAGCGGCGCGCCGAGGTGGTCGCGTACCGGTGTGTCCGGCTTCACCGTGCCGTCCGACAGCGCGGCGGACAGGGTGTCCAAGGACAGGGAGCCCGCCAGCTCCGGTACCGTCGGTGCGCGGTCCGGGCCCGCCGGGCACGGGCCTGCCGCGGCGACCGGCGGCAGGCCGCGGTCGCGCAGGGACCGGAGGACGGCCAGCGCCTCCGCGACCGTGCTGAGCCGGTTCACGTACGGCAGCGACGAGTCCCGTACCGCGTCCCCCACCCGCGCCGCGCCCGGCTCCCCGTCCAGGAAGCCCAGCCGCAGCAGCCACGCGTCGTTGAAGTACTTCGAGAGGTACTGGCGCCCCGAGTCCGGCAGGATCACCACGACCAGCGACTCGGGGCCGAGCCCGGCGGCCACGCGCTGCGCGGCCGCCACCGCGAGACCGGACGAGCCGCCGACCATCAGGCCCTGCTCCCGCGCCAGTTGACGTACCGTCAGCAGCGAGTCGCGGTCGCTCACCGCGACGAGCTCGTCGACCACGTCCTGGTGGTAGGAGGTGGGCCAGACGTCGTCCACCGTCTCCGGGTGGCGCACGTGCCCGGTCGCCTCGACGAAGTACGGACGGCCGTCGCCGCCCGAGTAGACGGACGCCACCGGATCCGCCCCGGTCACCTGGACCGCGCCGCCGCTGACCTCCTTGAGGTAGCGGCCCGTACCGCTGATCGTCCCGCCGGTGCCGACGCACGCCACCAGATGCGTGACCCGGCCGTCCGTCTGGCGCCAGATCTCGGGGCCGGTCGTGGCGTAGTGCGCCCCCGGGTTGGCCGGGTTGTCGTACTGCCCGGCGAGCCAGCTGCCGGGTGTCTCCTCGGCGATCCGCGCCGCCGTGTTGAACACGTTCTCCGGGTCCTCGGCGGGCAGCCCGCTGCGCCGCACGACCACCTCCGCGCCGAACCCCCGCAGCGTGGCGACCTTCTCGGCGCTCGTCTTGTCGGGGACGACGAGGACGGCTCGGTACCCCTTGGCCGCCGCCACCATCGCGAGCCCGGCCCCCGTGTTGCCGGAGGTCGCCTCGACGACCGTGCCGCCGGGGCACAGCAGCCCGTCCCGCTCCGCCTGCTCGATCATGTGCAGCCCGATCCGGTCCTTCACGCTGCCGCCGGCGCTGAGGTATTCGAGCTTCGCGTAGAGCGCCGCCGACCCCTCGCCCCCGGGCGTGCGCAGCCGTACCAGCGGGGTGCCGCCGACGAGTTCGAGCACTGATTCGTGAACGTCCATGCCGCCGAGCTTACGAGGAGCGCGCACCCGGACATGCCGGTGCGGCCCCGGGGCGTGGGAGCCGCCGGGGCCGCACCGGAGCGCGCTACGCGGCGTCGAACGTGTAGAACTTCTTGTGGTCCAGCATGTCCGCCGGCGTCACGTTGTTCCACGGGCGCATGGTCTCGCGCAGGTCCACCACGTTCGCCGTCCCGGCGGCCGGGAGGTACGGCGAGGCCGGGTGGCGCTCCTGCCACTGCGCCCAGAGCTTGTCGACGAACGCGTGGTGCATCCAGAAGACCGGGTCGTTGGGGGAGACGCCGGTGCCCATCTGGCCGCCGACCCAGACGTGCACGCGGTTGTGCAGGTTGACCCCGCGCCAGCCCTCCAGGTGGTTGCGGAAGCCGCCGGTGGACTGGCTGTTCCAGGGGGCCTCGTCATACGTCGTCATGGCCAGGACGCTGTCGACCTCTGCCTTGGTGGGCAGCTGGGGCACGCCCGCGCCGAGCGCGCGGCGCAGGTAGTTGCGGCCGTCCACCCGGACGTTGATGGCCCACTGGCCGCCGGAGGAGGCGAACGGCCCGTCCATCACCTGGCCGTCGCGGCTGCGGCCGGTGCCGCCGAGGAAGTCCGCGGCCCACAGCGAGGAGGTGGCGGTGCGGTCGGCGGTCCAGTCCCAGTAGGGCAGCGCGACGGTCGAGTCGACGGACTGGAGGGCCTGCTCGAACTCTATGAGGAATCTGCGGTGCCACGGCAGGAAGGACGGCGAGCGGTGGCCCACACGGTCGGTGTCGTCGCCGTCGCTCATGATGAAGGCGTTGTGCGTGGTGACGAAGGCGTCGTACTTGCCGTTGCGCTTCAGCGTCAGGAGGGCATTGACGAAACGCTTCTTCTCGTCGGAGGTGAGCGTCGCCTGGTTCTTGCGTACGGTCATGGAAGTGCTCCAGATGGTGGTGCTGCGCGGGTGCGTGTGCGGGGGCGGAAGGATCAGGCGAGCGGGACGAGCGTGGCGCCCTGGAGCTCCACCACGGCCGCGCGGGCCACGGCGCGCGGGTTCGCGAACGTCTCGTAGTGGTTGATCACGCTGATCCAGGTGCCGTCACCGTTCCGCATGACGTGCAGTTCCTTGCCGTCTATTCGCACCTGGTAGCCCCCGTGGTGGCCGCCGTGCGCACCTCCCTGCGCGGGCGCGCCCTCTATGCGGCGGCCCTGGTACACCTCGTCGAACGGGGCGGGCGTGGCGTGCCCCGTGTGGTCCATGCCGCCCGTGTGACCGGTGTGGCCGTCGCCCGCGGCGGGGACGACGCCGTTGGCGGGTCCGCTCGCGGTCGCCGCGTACGCGGTACCGGCCAGGCCGAGGCCGGCCACCGCGGTCGCGGTGAGGCCCAGCGCGCTGCGGCGGGTGAGTCGGGACATGGGTAACCCCCAGTGGTTCGGCAGTGCTCGGTAGTGGTCCAGCGACGTCGTGGGCGCGAGAATGTGAAGACGCGGCCCTGTCAACGTGCTTGACGAGTCGTTGACGGACGTTCGTCCGGCGTGGTCATGGCCGGGACGTCCGTCGGGACCGTCGAGACAAATGCCTACAGCCCGGCAACGGAACGGCAAAGCGTCACCCAAGTGGTTGGGCTCAATGCGGACATGTCCAGATTCGAAGTGCAATGTTGAACGAAGATGATCTTGCTGTCCGTGCCCGCCCGGACCCTCGAAAGTGCAGATCCTTCATGGAATCTGCCGATCCTGTGAAGATTTTGTTGCTGGGGTGGTGAAGGTGTGGCGGCCCTCACGTGAGAAACCTGGCCGGTTTCGCGCCTCGTGATCATGGTGTGACGGGGTGTGGAACGCGCACCGCCGCCCACGCCTGAGCGGCAGGCGTGGGCGGCGGGTTGGGGCCCCGCGGGGACGGGGGATCGGGGGTTCACCGACGGCTGGGGGTGCGTCGGGACGGAGATGTGAAGGCGATGTGGGGCAGGTTGGGATGACGTTACGGGGGCGGGTCGATCAGGGCCGGATGACGATCCGGATCGGGTTGCCCTCCTTGTGCTCCAGGCGGCGCACGCCCTCCGCTATCTCCGGCAGCGGGAGTTCGGCGCTGATCGACCGGCTGATGTCGAGTCGGCCCGCGGCCACCAGGTCGACGAGCTGCTCGATGTGCTCCTTGCGGTAGCCGAGGTGGCCCGTCACCGAGTGCCGGTCGCGGGTGAACGCGGCCAGCGGGCCCAACTCGACCCTGTCCATGGACATACCGACCAGCACCAGACGGCCGCGGTGCCCCAGGGCGCGGTTGGCCTGGGCGATGGTGCCCGCGCGGCCGACCGCGTCGATCGCGACCTTCAGCCCCCGGCCGCCGGTGAGCTCGGTGATCCTGTCGAGGACGTCCTCGGCGGTCGGGTCCAGTGTGTGGTCGGCGCCCAGCTCCAGGGCGCGCTCGCGGGCCGCGGGCAGCGGATCGAGGCCGATCACCGGGGCGGCCCCGGCCAGCCGGGCGGCCTGGAGCGCATGCGTACCGATGCCGCCCAGGCCCCAGACGCCGACGCTCTCGGCCGGGCGGACCGCGGCCGTGTCGATCACCGCCGCGTACGGCGTGGAGACGGCGTCCGCGAGGATCGCCGCCCGCTCCAGCGGGATGGAGTCCGGGACGCGGACCAGCGCGCCGACCGGGACCAGGACGTACTCGGCCCAGGCGCCGTCGTAGTCGAACGCCATGATCTGCACGTGCTCGCAGTCGTCGATCGCCGAGCCCGAGACGCAGGCGGGGCAGGCGCCGCAGGCGCGCCCGGCGTGCACCACGACCCGGTCGCCCCGCTGCCAGCCGGGGACCGGCGAGCCCAGCTCGTCGATGGTGCCGGCGGCCTCGTGGCCCGGGGTGATGGACGGCAGGTCGGTGTGGAAGACGCCGTTCAGGAGGCTCAGGTCGGAGTGGCAGATTCCGCACGCGGCGACCTTGACCAGGGCCTCGCCGGGGCCGGGCCGGGGGACCGGCACCTCCTCGACGCCGAGCTTGCCGGAGGCGGGGTGGAATCGTGCGGCGCGCATGGTGCGCATGGCGGTCTCCTCAGTGCCCAGAGGTGCCCGGAAGCGCCCGGAAGGGGTCCGCACGGGGTGCGGGCTCGGCGGGTGCGGGCGGTGGACGGGTTGCTGGGCGGGATGGTGGGAAGGTCGGCGTCCTTGTTGAGCGATGCTCAATAAATTTGTACGACTGTTGTTGAGCGATTGTCAACAGTGCTGCCCGGCCACCGCCCGGCCCCGGCGCGCGGCGCCCCCACCGCTCGTACACTGCGGGCATGTCCGGAAAGCGCATCACCCGCCTGACCCCCGACCAACGCAGGACCCAGCTGGTCGACATCGGACTGGAGATGCTCGCCGACCGCTCGCTCGACGAGCTGTCCACGGACGAGGTCGCCCGCCGGGCCGGGATCTCGCGGGGCCTGCTGTTCCACTACTTCGACTCCAAGCGCGACTTCTACCGCGCGGTGGTCGCCAAGGAGTGCGCGCGCTTCATCGAAGCCGTGGAGCCGGACCCGGCGCTGGAGCCGGTCGCCTGGCTGCGGTCGTTCATCGACGGGTTCGTCGCGTACGTACTGGAGCACCGGCAGGTCTATCTCGCCCTGGTCAGGGGCGCGTCCGGCAGCCATCCGGCGGTCGCGGACATCCTGGGCGAGACCCGAGAAGCGGTGGCCCGCCATGTCGTCGACGCCCAGCGGCGCATAGGCATGCCTCAGTCGCCCCGGCTCGACATCGCCTCCCGCGCCTGGATGGCGTTCGCGGAGGAGGCGGTGACCGGCTGGCCGCTGGGGGAGCCGGGCGCGCGCGAGGAGCTGGCGGCGTTCCTGGAGTCCAGCTTCGTGAGCCTGCTGGGCACGCTGGACCGCCCGGTGGGGCTGGCGGACATGGCGGACGCGGTGGCCCGGCGGGCGGGCGCCTGAGCCGACCAGGGGCATCCGTACGGTGTGCGGGTCACAGCCCTCAGGCGAGGCCGAACAACTGCGTCCAGTACGTGCCCGCGCGGCCGCCGCCCGCGAAGCCGACGCCTATGTGCGTGAAGTCGGGCTTGAGGATGTTGGCGCGGTGGCCCGGACTGTTCATCCAGCCCTCCACCACCTCGGCCGCCGTGCGCTGCCCGCACGCGATGTTCTCGCCGATGCCCCGGTGCGCGGCCCCGGCCGCCCGGGCGCGGTCCCACGGCTCCAGGCCCTCCGGCGAGGTGTGCGAGTAGAAGCCGCGGGCCGCCATGTCCGTGCTGTACGCCTGGGCCGCCGAGGCCAGGCGGGTGTCGTCGGCCAGCGGGCGCAGCCCGGCCGAGGCGCGGCGGCCGTTGGTGAGCGCGACCACCTCGGAGACCGTGCGGTGCAGCCCGTCCCCGCTGAACGGCCGGGCCCACAGCGCCGTCCAGTACACCTCGCCCGTACGGTCGTCGGTGGCGCGGCCGATGCCCGCCTCGGTGAAGGCGGCGTCCCGCAGCGGGCGCCGGGTGTGGGCGTCCTCCAGGCAGTACGCCAGGAAGTCGGCCGGGGTGCGTGGCCCTGACACCAGGTGCTCGGCGATGCCCAGATACGCGTACCCCCGCGTGGTCACCCGCTGGAAGACGGACACACCGTCCGGGCTCTCCACGCTGAGGCGGCCCTGGGCGGCCATGGTCGCCGCGTGCGCCTCGGCGGCTGAGGTGAGCCGGTCGTCGATCGTCACCGGCGGGGCCCCGGCCCGGACCCGCTCGGCGTTGACCAACCCGCCGAAGCCGTCGTCCTGTTGGGTCCCCGGCCGCCGCGCGGCGGGGACCGGTATCGACGCGGTGGGCACCTGGACGGTGGGCGCGTGCGGCGGCGGGTCCTCGTCGGCCACGTCCACCCCGAAGTCGCGGGCCACTCCCGCGAGGCCGTCCGCGTACCCCTGTCCCAGCGCGCGCACCTTCCAGCCGGTGCCCCGGCGGTAGATCTCGGCCAGCAGGAGCACCGTCTCCCGGTCCGGCTTCGGTGGTGTGAACCGGGCCAGGACCTCGCCGCCGGGACCGCTGAGCCGCAGGCTCGGCACCGGCAGCCGGCCGAGCGGAACGCCCGGCTCGGCGGGGCTGACCACCACGGTCAGCCGGCTGGCCCCGGCCCGCAGCCGGCTCGGGTCGACGGTGATGACGTCGTCGTCGAGGCGGGTGCCGGGCGCGGACGGCTGGTTGTAGAAGACGAAGTCGGCGTCCCCTCCCACTTTTCCGGTGTCGTCGGTGATCAGCACCGACAGGTCGAAGGGGCCCGGGACCCCTATCGTCAGAACGCCGTCCGGAAGGGGCCGGTTGCCCCCGGGAACCAGCTCGCTCATCGACACCACCCCTCCACTGGCCCGCCGCGGTCCGCCACCGCGCCGCGCTGTCCCGCGTTCCGCCGCGCCCTGCTGCTTCGTGCCGCATTTGCCGCGTCGCTGTGGGGAGAACGCGGCGAGCGCGGCGGCTGGTTCCCGGCTCCGGCGTGTCGTACGGGTGACTTTCGAGGTGACATCCGTGGTGGCTTTCGTGGACGCGGCCGCGTGACTGCGTGGTGGCTTTCGCGGACGGGCCGCGCGGCCCGTCCAGGGGCCCGCAGGCAGGCCGCCGAACGGCCGGGACTACGGTTTATCCGGCCCGTCGCCGCCCGGCGGGCCGGGTGAGGAGGCCGGGCCGGATGTCCGCAGCACAATATGTCGTCGAGGTGGCCGCCGGGCAGTTCGGCGCCGCCGAACTGCCACGGCCGACCTGGGGCGACTTCCCCGCGCAGTGGCAGCTCGACCTGCCCGCGCTCGTGCTCGTCGCCGTGCTCGGCGGGCTGTACGGGTGGGGTGTGCTGCGGCTGCGCCGCTGGGGCGAGCCGTGGCCGGTGGCCCGGACCGCCGCGTTCGCGCTGCTCGGCCTCGGCACGATCGTGGTCGCGACCATGTCGGCGCTGGCCGTCTACGACACCGTGCTGTTCTGGCCCGCCGCCGTGCAGAACGTCCTGCTGGACCTGGTCGCGCCGCTGGGGCTGGCGCTCGGCGACCCGCTCTCGCTCGCCCTGCGGGCCCTGCCGGAGCGCACCGCCGGACCCGTCCGCCGCGCCATGACCGGGCGGGCCGCCCGAATCCTGGCGTTTCCGCTGGTCAGCTCGGTGCTGGTGCTGGCGTCCGAGCTGTGCGTCTACTTCACGCCGTACTTCGAGACGGCCTTGCGCGACGGCGCCCTGCACCAGCTCATGTACCTCCAGCTGCTGCTCGCGGGCAGCCTCTTCGTACTGCCGCTGCTCACCAAGGAGGAGCTGCTCCCGTCCTGGTGCGGGCACCCCGTACGGGCGGCCCTGGTGTTCCTGGACGGGCTGATCGACGCGGTGCCCGGCATCGTCGTGATGACCAGCGGCAGCGTGATCGCGGGCAGCTGGTACACCCGGCACGCCCCCGAGTGGGCGCCGGACCTGCACGCCGACCAGCAGCTCGGCGGCGGGGCGATGGTCACGCTGGCGGAGCTGGTCGGGGTGCCGTTCCTGATGGTGGTCTTCGTCCAGTGGGTCCGGGCCGAGCGGGCCGGGACGGCGGCCCTCGACCGGCGCCTGGACGCGGAGCTGGTGCCCGCCCCGGCCGCGCCCGGCCCCGGTCCCGCCCCGGATCCCGGAACCGAGGAGCCCGAGCTCGTACGCCCCTGGTGGGAGTCGGACGGCGGCGTCATCGGCGAGCGGATGCGGCGGCAGCGTCCGTAGGACGCCGCTGAGCGGGCGGGACGGGGGACATTTCTGGGGCGGATGCGTTCTGCGGGGCCGGGTACCAGAATGGAGCCACGCCGGACTAACGAGGAGGCGGCATGAACGCTCAGTCCGATCCCGCGCCGAAGCGGGAGGGGATCACCCCCGACGCACTGCTGCACACAGGAGCGGGCGGTGAGGTCACCGCCGAGGACCTGGTGCTCGCGTCGGGGCGCGACATCAACCCGAAGAACATGGCGTGGGCAGAGCGCCGACTGGCGGAGGACGGCCCCGCGGCGATCGACAAGCTGCTGCCCTGACCCACGCGGAGGCCCGCTGGCGGAGGCCCGGCTCCTCGCGGCTCAGCCCCTCGCGTAGACGCTGCTCGCGAACGAGGCGAACTGGTCCGCAGGGAGGTGCCGGGCCAGATCCGCCTCGGTGATCACCCCGACCGCCTCGCCGTCGTCCACGACGACGAGGCGGCGGATGCGCGCGTCGCTCATCACCCGCACCGCCTCGGCCGCGTCCGCGTCGGCGGAGACCGTACGCGGTCTGCCGTCGGCGAGGTCGCCCGCGGTCACATCGGCCGCGTCCTTCCCGGCGGCGAGCACCTTCACCACGATGTCGCGGTCCGTGACGATGCCCGTCAGCGTGCCGTCGCTGCCCTTCACGGGCAGCGCGCCGATGTTGTGGTCCCGCATCAACTGGGCGGCGCGGTCGAGGGTTTCGCTCGCCGGGATGCAGCGGACGTCGACGGTCATCAGGTCGCGGGCGGTGGTCATGGGGGCCTCCGGGGGCGGTGGTGTTCCTGGGCGTGGTACGCCCTCGCCATGCTGGCCGCGCCCCGGGCGCGCGGCGACCGTAAGGAGACGAACGGGTGACCGCCCGGAGCGACCTCTTCACTCCTCACCGCACCACCCTTCCAGATTCTTGGAACACGTTCTACTGTGTGCCCGCTCGCACGACGTACAGCGATGCGTAGCGACGTACGGCGACGTCCGCCCGACGCGCACCGACGGACCGTGACCAGCCTGGAGGGGCCCGTGCACCTCGAATACACACCCGAGCAGCAGCGGCTCCGCGCCGAGCTGCGCGCCTACTTCGCCGAGCTGGTGCCCGACAACGCGTACGCGCGGTACGCCGACCCCGCCACCCAGAAGCGCTTCTACCGCGACACCGTGCGCCGCCTCGGCGCGGACGGCTGGCTGGGGGTGGGGTGGCCCGAGGAGTACGGCGGGCGCGGGCTGAGCCCGATGGAGCAGTTCATCTTCTTCGACGAGGCCGCCCAGGGCGGGGTCCCGCTGCCGCTGATGGCGCTGAACACGGTCGGCCCGACCCTGATGCGGTTCGGCACGGACGAGCAGAAGGCGTACTTCCTGCCGAGGATCCTCTCCGGCGAGATCGACTTCGCCATCGGCTACAGCGAGCCCGACGCGGGCACGGACCTGGCCGCGCTCAAGACGAGGGCGGTGCGGGACGGCGACGAGTACGTCGTCGACGGCCAGAAGATCTGGACCACCAACGGCGACACCGCCGACTGGGTCTGGCTGGCCGTGCGCACCGACCCCGGCGCGCCCCCGCACAAGGGCATCTCCATGCTCCTCGTGCCGACCTCCGACCCCGGCTACTCCTGCACCGTCATCAACACCCTCGCCTCGCACGACACAACCGCCAGCTACTACGAGAACATCCGCGTCCCCGTCTCCCGCCGCGTCGGCGAGGAGAACCAGGGCTGGCGGCTGATCACCAACCAGCTCAACCACGAACGCGTCACGCTCGCCGCGCACGGCACCATGGCGATCCGCGCCCTGCACGACGTCCAGCGCTGGGCCGCCGGCGCCTTGCTCGCCGACGGCCGCCGCGTCATCGACCTCGGCTGGGTACGCGGCCGCCTGGCCCGCACCCACACCAGGCTCGACGCGATGAAGCTCCTCAACTGGCAGATGGTCAACGCCGTCCAGGAAGGCACCCTCACCCCGCAGGACGCCTCCGCCGTCAAGGTGTACGGCTCCGAGGCCCGCCGCGACGCGTACGCCTGGCTCATGGAGGTCGTCGGCGCGGCCGGCCCCATGAAGGAGGGCTCGGCGGGCGCGGTCCTCCACGGCGAACTGGAACGCGGCTACCGCTCGGCCGTGATCTTCACGTTCGGCGGCGGCAACAACGAGATCCAGCGCGAAATCATCTCCTGGATCGGTCTGGGGATGCCGCGGGTGCGCCGTTAGCCTGGCTGCGACTGGTTACTGCAACGACACTCCGTGACGCGGTGGGCAGCGCGTCGTTGATCACCGTGTGCGCGGAGGGGTAACTGACGGTTGGTCAGGGTTGTTTGACGACTTCGTGGC